>CAVTWI010000002.1:0-4800000 GCA_963738345.1 Bryobacterales bacterium | reverse complement strand
ACTATAAATCGAGTAGCTGGCGCTCGATACGCCGGGAATGTCCGACAGGCGCTGCTCGATCTGCTGGTAAAGCCCGTATAGCTTTTCGGGTTTATACGCTTCCACGCCAGGCCCCATCCGGACCACCATCCTGCCTTCCGGTTCGAACCCGAAGCGCTGATTCTCCAGGTTGCGCAGCGTCTCGGTCAGCAGCCCCGCGCCGATCAATAGCACCACCGATAACGCCACTTGCATCACCACCAGCGACCGCTGCGCAATTGACGAGCGGTCGCGCGTGGAACGGCCCGCGCCGCGCAAGGCCTCGGCAGGATCCGACCGCGCCATCAGCCATGCCGGCGCTAAACCAAACACAATGCCGGTAGCCAGCGAGAGCACGAAGGCGAAGCCCAAAACCGGGAGCGAAGGTGCCGCATCAATCGGCACGAAGCGCGATCCGCGAAAGAACACCATCAGGATAGTTCGCGTGCCGGCGAACGCTACCAGCAGCCCGCCTATGCCTCCCAAGATCGCCAGCAATATACTTTCGGTCAACGTCTGACGCAATAGCCTGTGCCGCGGTGCGCCCAATGCCACCCGGATGGCTGTCTCACCCCGCGCCGATGCGCCGCGCGCCAGCATCAGGTTCGCGATATTCGCGCACGCGATCAGCAGCACCAGCCCGGAGATGGTCATCAGCAGGCGCAGCGCAGACGTGGTGTCGTTCGCCATCGTGGCCACTCCGCCCGCCGCCGGCGTTACCAGAACATGCTGTTTGCCGATGTCCGCGCGATCCTGACGCGAAATGTCCGGCTGTGCCCCCAAAAACTGCTGTAGTTGCGCCGTTACCTTGGCTTGAATGCCCGCCGTCCCCGCTCCCGGTTTCAGACGCCCGATCATGTAGAGCCAGTGGAAGCCGGGGCGGTTTAGTATCCCGTCGGTGCCGTTCAGCACCAGTTCGCTCGCTAGCGGCAGCCAGAAGTCCGGCGGATCCGGCCGCACGCGGTCGCCGTAAAATCCCGGTGGCGTAATCCCCACCACGGTGTAGGGTTTCTGGTTGATGGTGAACGCCGCGCCCACCACCGAAGGGTCCAGGGCAAAATGCTCCTGCCACACGCGATAGCTGATCACCGCGACGGGCGCTGCCCCCGCCCGGTCGTCCGCCGGCGTGATGGTGCGCCCGGCGAACGCGCCCACCCCGAAGGTCGAGAAATAATTTCCCGATACCAGTTCGCCCGCAAATGGTTCGGCCGCTCCAGTCGACCCGCTGCGTCGTGCGCTTAACTCGGTCTCGCCGCCCTGGAAGGCGGCAATTTCGCTGAATTCGGGCGTGTGCTCGCGCAACTGCTGGTATAGCGGGTACGAGAAGATATCCCAGTTGCCCTGCATTCCGCCCAAGACGCAACAATTATTACCGCTACCCAGGCGGTATAGCGCCTTGGGATCCTTCACCGGGAGCGATTTCAGAATCACCGCGTCCACCAGCGTGAATATGGCCGTATTGGCCCCGATGCCCAAAGCCAGCGTCAACACGCAGACAGTGGCGAAACCCGGCGACTTCCGCAAGCGGCGGAATCCGTAGCGCAGGTCTTCAGTCAATTGCATGGCAGGTTCCTCGTTAACAATACGATGACGAAGCGCACCGCCATTCGTTACGGCGTTGCCATACCCGAACGGCCCGCGCGCGCCGTGCCAGAATGACCGTATGTCCCACTGGCGGCACCCAATGCTATGGCTTTCCGCCGTGCTGTTTGCCCTGAACGCCGGCGTGGCGTGGCGACTTTTCCATGTCGAATACCTGTCCCAAACCGGCACGGGAGAGAGCGTCACCATCGCCTATGCGCGCTATGCCCGTGACCATTGGCCCGATTTCAACTGGTGCCCCTTCTGGTATGACGGCCTGCCCTTCCGCAATGCCTACGTGCCCGCCCTGCACCTGACCGCCGCGGCTTTCTCGTACCTGACCCATCTCAGCGCGGCCGCCGCCTTTCACCACGTGGTGGCGTTCATGTATTGCATGGGACCGGTGACTCTCTTCTGGATGGCCTGCCGCCTGAGTCGCTCGCTGCCTTGGAGTTTCTGTGCAGCTCTCGCCTATTCCCTGGCGTCCCCGTCCGCTCTCCTGGTGCCCGAGATTCGCCGCGATCTGGGCAGCCTCTTTGCGGACCAGCGCCTGCATACTATGGTCTGGTATTCGGATAACCCGCACGTTTCTTCGCTCACCCTGATACCGCTCGCCATTCTGGCTTTGGATTTCGCGCTTGCGAAGCGCCGCCCGGCCTACTACGTGGCTGCCGCCGTCGCGCTGGCAGCCGTGCCGCTCACTAATTGGCCGGGCGCCATCGTCCTCACTTTCGCTGTATTGGCTTATGGATTATCGCAACCGGGCTGGGCAGTGCGCCGTTGGGCGACTATCGCGGGTATCGGCGCGCTCGCCTACGCCTTTGCCGTGACGTGGATCCCGCCATCCACCGTGCTCGCCACCCAAGCCGACACCCAAGCTTTCGCGCCAGTGAATCGCTTCAATCCGCATCACCTTCTGTATGCCGCCCTGCTCGCCGCCGGAACCTGGGGATTGCTGCGCCTGACCTCCCGCCTGTCGCCGCACCTCCGCTTCTTCCTGCTCTTCTTCTTTTATATGGCAGCCATTACGCTCGGCCATTATTGGTTGGGCGTCACCCTGTTAGCGCAGCCGTGGCGGTTCCATCTGGCCATGGAAATGGCGTTTACGCTCAGCGCGATTTTCGGGGTGAAATTGCTGGTCGAGTGCCGGCCGGGGGCAGGGAGGCCACTGGCAATTGTGTTCGCCATCGCCTGCGTCGTGCAACTCGTCCACTATCGCGCCTACGCCCACAGCCTGATCCGGTCCACCGATATCACCCGCACCAGCGAGTACAAAACGGCGCAGTGGTTCGACCGGCATATGCGCGATAGCCGCGTGATGGTGCCCGGGTCGACCACCTTCTGGCTGAACGTCTTCACCGATACGCCGCAACTTACCGGATGCTGTCCGCAAGGCGTCCTGAACCAGACGGCGCGCGTGGCGGATTACGGCATCATGACCGATCTGACCGCCGAAAACCGGGCGTTCGAGAATAGTCTGCTTTGGTTCAAGGCGCTCGGAATCCGGGCCGTGGCGGTCTCCGGCCCGCATAGCACCGAAATTTACAAGCCGTTCCATCACCCCCACAAATTTGAGGGACGCCTGGCTGAACTGTGGCGCGATGGCGATGACGCCATCTTTGAGGTGCCTTGGCGCTTCTATTCCCTGGCCCATGCCATGGATCCCGGCGAACTAGTGCAGCGGACTCCGGTACACGGCGTCGATACCGAGCCGTTGGTGCCTTACGCGGCCGCCATCGAACGCCCGGATGCAGCGGATTTGCGACTGCAATGGATCAACAACGAAACCATCGTCATCACCGGGATTGTGAAGCCGGGGCAAGTGGTAAGCGTCCAGGAAAACTGGCACCCCGGGTGGCATACCAGCACGGGGACAATCTTCGCCGACAGGCTAGGGCAAATAGCCCTTGCCCCTAAATGCAACTACCATTGTAGAATACTGCTTACTTTCAACGGTGGGACGGAAATGCAGGTGGCGCACTACCTGAACCGGGTGGCTATTCTAATGTCAGCACTGTGGATTGTATTAGGGCAGGTTGTTGAAAACAAGAAGAAAAGGCGGCCTGGGAAGACCGCCTCCTGAATACTCGGATTACCGCGCAGCCATTAAAGCCCGTAAGCGGCGAGCCCGCTCCGGCGCCCGCAGTTGCCGCAGGGCCTTGGCTTCAATCTGTCGAATCCGCTCCCGGGTGACATCGAACTCCTGGCCGATCTCTTCCAGGGTGTGTTCCCGTTCGCAGCCAATACCAAACCGCAACCGGATCACCTTCTCCTCTTTTGGAGAAAGCGTTTTCAGGATGCCGGCAGTTTCGTCGCGGACATTGGTTTCAATTACCGCGTCCACCGGCGATCCTACCCAGCGATCTTCTATCAGATCGCCCAAAGCCGATTCGCCGTCGCGACCGACCGGGGTCTCCAGCGACACCGGATCGCGCGAAATGGTCTTTAGTTTCTGTACTTTCTCGACCGGGATATCCATCCGGCGGCCAATTTCGTCATTTGTAGGAGTTCGCCCCAGCTCCTTTTCCAGCTCACGCGAAGCCCGCAGGAACTTGTTCATGCTCTCGTTCATGTGCACTGGAATGCGGATGGTGCGCGATTGATCCGCAATGGCACGGGTAATCGCCTGGCGAATCCACCACGTGGCATACGTAGAAAACTTGTAGCCGCGGCGATACTCGAACTTGTCCGCCGCGCGCATCAAACCGATATTGCCTTCCTGGATCAGATCCAGTAAGTGCAATCCGCGGTTTACGTACTTCTTGGCGACCGATACCACCAACCGAAGGTTGGCTTCTACCAGATCCTTTTTGGCGCGTTCTGCCTCCGCCTCACCATGCCGGATTACGGTGATGGTGTGCTTCAGATCCTGGGTGCTGGCGGCAGCGGCCGTTTCGCGCCTACGAATTTCCTTCTTGATCTCTTTGAGCCGGGCCTGGACCTGCGGATTGCCCGGGGCCTTCGCTTCGATCTTCTTGGCTTCCCGATCCAACTGCCCCAGTTCCTCAACGGCGCGCTCGATCTCCTTGGAGAACTCTTTCCATTTCAATGAGCGGAAAGGAATTGCGCGAATCCCTTGCGATACCTGCACCTTGGTCCGGTTTAACCGATTGCACCATTTCTTGCGCTGGCGCTTCATGTTCACCGGAACGGTTTCCAGCTTCTCACCTACTTGTTGTAGTTTTCGATATACCGTGATCAGGTCGGTGAACAGTTTCAAAAGGTCGGCGCGCTTTTTCAGGTCGGCCGGAGTGCCTTCTTCAACATCGCCAACGTCCACTACGTTGTCGATTTCGTCGGTACCCTTTTTCAACTGCTCAGCTAACTCCACTACTACGCCTTGCACAAGCGCCGATCGGCTAATAGCCTTTTGCATGCGCAACT
This sequence comes from Bryobacterales bacterium, assembly GCA_963738345.1. Taxonomy (GTDB): domain Bacteria; phylum Acidobacteriota; class Terriglobia; order Bryobacterales; family Bryobacteraceae; genus Bog-159. The sequence goes on along the minus strand of CAVTWI010000002.1, from coordinate 4,795,017 downwards.
TGCCGCGTTCCATACGGCGCGCCAAGTCCACTTCGCCTTCGCGGGTCAACAACGGAACCGCACCCATTTCCCGCAGATAGACCCGTACCGGGTCGTCGGTGTAGATGGACTCTTCGACCGGCGCAGGATGTAGAAAATCAGCCTCATGACCCGCCTCGGGATCAAAAAACTTGGCATCCTCCTCAAAGTTGAGGCCTAAGGCTTCCGGATTCTCTGCTAGAAATTGATCTTCGAATTGATCCACTGTTCGACTCACCTCCCCCTTACCTAACGCGATTGGGCATAACTCCCTAATAGCTTAGATTCTGGGGCTTCTGAAAAGGTTCGGGCTTAAGCCACGGAGACGCCGGCATGGGCGAAAAATCACCCTTGGGCACATCAACTGATGGTAGCATTGATCGTCTCGAATGTTAAGCCTATTTCTAAAGATGTTTTAGAACTGCTTTGGTTACACTCATCGGCGCTTTACGGCAGCTTGTGCCGCATTAAGTTCTTTAACTCATTAAAGAACGCCTGCTCGTCCTGAAAGTCGCGGTACACCGAAGCGAATCTTACATAGGCGATCTTATCCAACTCGCGCAAGTCATCCATCAAGAGCTCTCCTATTTCAATAGTAGATATCTCCCTATCCGCCGAATCCGTGACCTTCCCTTCCACCCGATCCACCAAATCCGCCAATTTCCCCATGCTCACCGGCCGCTTCTCGCACGCCTTCAGCAGCCCCGACAAAACTTTCTGCCGGTCAAACTTCTCCCGCCGGCCGTCCTTCTTAATCACCATATAGGGAACTTCGTCAATACGCTCATAGGTCGTGAATCGCCGTTCGCAACCTAGACATTGCCGCCGCCGCCGGATGGCCTCGCCCTCCCGGCTCTCCCGCGAATCCACCACTTTATCTTCTATGTGGTTGCAAAAAGGACATTTCACGAAGTCACCTCGGGTTCGAATTCCTTCAGCGTGCGCCAGCGGACCCCTTCGTGCAACGCCAGAAAGAGCCCCGCCGGCACAACTACTACAAATGAAATAAACCACAGCACCAGGGCCACGCTGGTCGACACCTCCAAAGGCACCCGGAACAGTTCCGTCAAAACCAGGACCGATACCACCTGCGTACCGCCGCCCACCCCGGGAATCTGCACCACCGCCCCAAACGCCAGAAACCCAAGAAAAATCAGCACATCCAGCCACCCGAAATGGAGCACTCCCCCAAAGGCGCGCATCACACAGAATACGGTTACCGTGATGGTGGCCCACTCGAACACCGTATACCCCACAATTGCCAGCATGGCCCGCAAGCTCTTGGTCGACTCCACGCCCTGCACGAACGCCGTAATCAGCTTCTCGGCTTTCTTGAAATGACGCTCCGGCAGGCCGCCCAGCGAGTCGAGCAAACGACGCCGCATATTCTCCGAGAAGTGCCGGAACGCCGCCAACAACCCCAAGACCACCACCGAAAGCGCTCCCACAAACCATCCCCCGACGGAGAATACCCAGGAAAGCGCGGGACCCAGTGCCGCATCCGACCGCCGCACCCGGCTGAGTGCGAAGCCGAAAACCGCCAGCACGATTAAAATGTCGTAGATGCGCTCCAGCAACAACGCCGCCATCTGCGACGAAACCGGAACTTTCTCTTTATTCGCAATCAGATACGGGCGCACAAACTCGCCCGGACGCCCCAGTATAGTAATGGCGCTAAACCCGATCACCGTGGCCGAAAATAGATTCCACAGGCTGGGCTCCGGCTTCACCGGCCGCATCAACACCCGCCACCGCAGCGCGCGACCATAATAACCCGCGAACACGGCCCCCGAAGCGGCCGCCAGCCACCACCATTCGAGCGCCCGGAGCGTGGCGCCGAAAGCCTGCCAGTTGAATCCGCGGCTGTTCAGAAACAGGCGCACCAGATAGATCCCGGCCGCCAGCCCCACCACGCCCAAAACCAGCCACTTCCAGTTGCGTTTAATCCGGAGTCCTCATTTCTTGGTCCAGGTTTTGCACTTTAAAATACTAGCGTCCGGGAAAAAATGAACCTATCATGATAATGCCTCGTTTCTTTAAATGTAACGATTCTTGAGGAGGAGACGAAGGCAATTATGGCAACCGCCGCCCTGGCAATGAGTTCGGGCGCTCCGTTTTTGCAAAAAACGGACGGCGGCGGCCAATATTGGATAAAACAGAGTTTGGATCTCGATCACAGCCTGGTGGAGCGGTGTCTGACCGGCGACGAAGGCGCCTGGGAAGAAATGGTTCGGACACATACCCGCCGCGTTTACGGGCTTTGTTATCGGTTTACGGGGAAGGACGGCGAGGCGCAAGATCTCACCCAAGAGGTATTCCTGCGCGTCTACCGGACTTTGAAGACGTTTCGCGCCACCGAGGGAGCTTTCACCACCTGGCTCGCCAGGTTGACCCGTAACCTCTTGATCGATAATTACCGCCGTACCCGCCAGGAGCGGCTCACCGATTCGATTGAAGAGCAGCTTCCCCGGGTGGAGGAATCCGTCTCGGCGGGTTCCCGTCCGGAAGGTATGGTGGCCGGCCGTGAGGCCAGTGAGCTTTTACAGGCGGCGTTGCAGAAGTTGTCGCCGGAGTTGCGCGAAGCGGTTATTTTGCGCGACTTGCAGGATATGGAATACCGGGAAATCGCGGACATTCTGCGCATTCCCGAGGGAACCGTGAAGTCCCGGCTGAACCGGGGACGGGCGGAGTTGGCCCGCGTGTTGCGAAGGCAGAAGGTACTGGTATGACGTGCGCGGAACTTGAAAATCTAATCTGCGACTACGTTGACGGCACGTTGGGGCCGGACGCCAGAACCACGGTCGAACAGCATTTGGCCGGTTGCGGGAATTGTGCGGAACTGGCGCGCGATTCGGCCGCCGCTGTCGGATTTATCGAACGCGCCGCGGAAGTCGAGCCGCCTCCGGAGTTGATGACCAGGCTGCTGTTCCAGGCGCCCTGGGTCAACGCCAAGACGCCCGCTACCGGCATCAAGAATTGGTTTCGCAAGCTGCTGCACCCTATCCTGCAGCCGCGCTTCGCCATGGGAATGGCTATGACCATTCTGTCGTTCGCCATGCTGGCCCGCTTCGTAACGCCGGCGCGTCAATTACGCGCTGCGGATCTGGCCCCTGCCCAGGTTTGGGCCGGCCTCGAAGATCGCTCCTACCGTAGCTGGGAGCGCACCGTTAAGTTTTACGAGAGTCTGAAAGTCGTTTATCAGATTCAATCCAAGCTGCATGAGTGGCAGCAGCAACAGGAAGAGGAGCCGAAGTCCGACAAATCGGGCCGCGGCCAGGACACTCATAGGTTGCCGGACCGGACAACCCAACCGAAGGGGAATGAGTCGCGGCCCTAAGACCGCGAAAGAGTAAGGGGAGACCGATATGAACTGCTTCAACCATTCCGATACGCCCGCCGTCGCTTATTGCCGCTCTTGTGGCAAAGCGCTGTGCACCGAATGCAAACGCACCGCGCAGGGAACCATCTTCTGCGACGAGCACGCACCCGCGGCAGCTACCGCGGAGCGAGTGGCCCCGGATTTCGCCGCCACGAACCCTGTCGCCAGCACGATAGTGGCGCCCCCGCCTTTATCAGCGGGCACTCTCGGCGACGTCTCTCCCGGACTCGCCTGCCTCCTGGGCTTCATTCCAGGGGTGGGCGCTATCTATAACGGCCAGTATGCCAAGGGCCTGGTCCACGCCATCGTTTTCGGATTGCTGGTCTCCATCACCAGTTCCGGCACCGCCGGCGACCTCGAACCGCTCTTTGGAATCCTGATCGGCGTGTGGGTAATGTATATGGCGCTCGAAGCCTATCACACCGCCCGCAAGCGCCGCGCCGGAGAACCGGTCGACGAGTTCTCGAGCATCCTCGACGTGCACGGCCGCCGCGGAGGCTTCCCCGTAGGCGCTCTCACCCTGATCGCCTTGGGCGTCCTGCTGCTGCTGAGTACTACCGATGTTATCCAGCTTCGCTATCTCTTGCGGTATTGGCCCATCCTGTTGATCTTGATGGGCGCCTATATGCTCTATGTGCGGATCGCCGGCGAGGGCCCGGTGCGTGAGGTGCGCCATGAACGCCAATGATGCGAACTTGCTCCGCGCCATTCGCTGGCCCCTGACCCTGATCACGCTCGGCATTTTGTTTGCCCTGAATAACTTTACGATCTACGGTTTCCACCAGACCTGGCCCGTATTGCTGATCGTATTCGGTCTGTTAAGTTTGCTTGGCAGGACTACCGGCTTGCCCCCCGCTGGCGTTCCCCCCGGAGCGCCACCGCCGGGCGGCCCCACTGGAGGCCCCCGATGAGACGCCGATCCGTTACCGGCCCCATACTGCTCATCCTGATGGGCGGCGCATTTCTGGTCTACAACTTGCGCCCGGATATCCAGCTTTTCGATCTGCTCTCGCAGTATTGGCCCGTTCTGCTGATCGTCTGGGGTGCCCTGCGCCTGGTGGAAGTGTTCGTGGATTACTTCCGCGGCACCCTGCACCCCGCCTCTGGCCTCAGTGGCGGCGAAGTGGTGCTGATCGTGTTCATCTGCTTCATCGGATGGGGAGCCTTCGAAGCTCATAGCCACGGCGTCCATTTTCGCCCGGCTTGGGAAGCGTTCGGCGAGCACTATGACTATAACGTCGGCGACCAGAAATCCGCCGCCGGCGTTACCAAAGTTATTTTCGAAAATAATCGCGGCAACCTGAAAGTGATCGGCGCCGATACCCCCGACATCAAAGTGAGCGGCCGCAAAACCATTCAGGCCCTCAACCAGAGCGATGCCGACCGCGGCAACGACAGCACCCCGCTCGAGATCGTGACCCAGGGCACTACCATTACGGTCCGCACCAATCAGGATCACAACTCCACCAGCGGCAAGATCTCGGAAGATTTGGAAATTACCGTGCCCAACCGCGTCAGCGTCGAAGTGCACGGCACTTCGGGCGACTACGATGTAAGCGAAGTCAACGGTACCGTCGAAGTACAGTCCGACCGCTCCGACGTCCGCCTAAACAAGATCGGCGGCAATGCGCGCGTCGAACTACAACGCAGCGACCTGGTCCGCGCCGCCGACATGAAAGGCAATCTCGACCTGCAGGGCAAAGGCTCCGACATCGAACTCGAAAACATCGCCGGACAGGTCAGCATCAACGGGTCCTATTCCGGCAACTTGGAATTCAAGAATATCGCCAAGCCGCTGCATTTCGAATCGCCCAATACCGACCTCCGCGTGGCCGCCCTGCCCGGCCAGATCAGCATGGACTTGGGCGAACTCACCGGCAATAACCTGGTGGGACCCGTGCATCTCTCGACCAAATCGAAGGATGTCAAAATCGAAGACTTCACCAACTCGCTCGAGCTCGACACCGATCGCGGCGATATCGAATTGCAGCCCAAACACCTGCCCCTGGCCAAGATCGAAGCGCGTTCCCATAGCGGACAGATCAGCCTGGTGTTGCCCGACAAGACGCCCTTCCAGTTGAATGCCACCACCGACCACGGCGAGGCAGTCAATGAATTCGGCAATCCGATTCAAAAGGAGAGCGATGGCCGCTCTTCCTCCCTGAAAGGCACAGTCGGCCAAGGCGCCAGCATTCACGTAGTCACCGAGCGCGGCACCGTTACCGTTCGTAAAGCCGGAGACGTCGAAAAGCCGGAAACGCCCGAGAAGCCCGAAAAACCGGAAGAGCCGGAAAAAACCGAATCATAAATTGCCGATTATGTTGCGCCGGATAGAGACACCGCGCTATTAATTTGGTAGTCTAATGTTTCCTTGCGGCACACTCCGGGGAGGGCCAGAGGGATTTGTATAAAGCAAAAGAGTACGCTGCGAATGCCGGTCTGTACCGCTGCACGACGTGCGGCGTCCTGATCCCGATCAATGCGGGAGAGGCCCTTCCCGCATGTCCCAGCCGTTGCGTCGACGCCATCTGGACGTTCTTCAACGAGAAGTGGACCCCGCCGCCCGGCGAGACGCGCGAAACCGCCGAAGTCTTTCCGGCCCTTGATCTCAGCGGCGATCCCCGCCAGATCCCCATCGGCGCCCGCCTTACCGACGTTCACCTGGGACCCGAACAGCCCGGCCGTCCGCCCGCAGATCCGAAACTGGCGGCCTTCCATTTCGATGGCCAGGTCTACTTCGGTAGCGCCCGCGAGCTCTTTCAAAAAACGCGCGTCGTCCATTAGCCTCCGCCGCTAATTCAGCCCAGCCTGATAACTCCGCAGCGACTGTAGCCGCTTCTCCACCTCTCCGCGATCGCCCGCCTCTGGCGCCAACCTTAAATAGTTCTCGAAATCGCCGCGCGCCGCCGCCGCATTTCGCAGTCGCATCTGGATGATTCCGCGCTGTTTGTAATCCTCCGCCGAGTGCGGCTCCGCCGTCAACAGCAGATCCAACACCTGCAGCGCCTTGTGATACGCCAGCCGCCCGATATAAACTCCGCGCAAATTCCGCAGCATCCGGATCAGAATTTCCCGCTGACCGACCGGCGCCAGCAACCGCGGATCGTCCCTGAACGGCGCGCCCGTCGCCTTCCGGCTCAAGTCGTAGCACTCCGCCTCCGTCAGCAGCCGCCCACCTTCGAACACGTCGATGAACGTCGAAAAATCCGCATCCCGGTATTGCACCAGAAAATGACCCGGCAACCCGATCCCCGCGACCGGTCGCGCCAGCCGCCGTCCGATCTCCAAATACACCACCGCCAGCGTAATCGGGATGCCCACCCGCGCCGTCACAACGTCGTTCAAACAACTGTTGCACGGATCGTAATAATTCCCCGCATTGCCCTTGAATCCCAGTTCTTCGAAAAGGAATTGGTTGGCCGTCTCCACATAGTCCGCACCCCCGAGGCGTCCTTCCAACCGGTCGGATAACTCCACCGCGTAAGAATCCAAAATACCGATGAACGGCTCCACGTCCAGATTCGGATACTCGATGCAGGCGATTTCGAGCGCCGCCCGGTCCAGCCCGGGTTCGTCGCTGCGGCCCGTAAGCAAGTCGAGCAATCGCTGCATGGCAAACTAAAATAACACATGCGTCACACCCTTTCCCTTACGATCCTCGCCACCCTGGCATTCACCGCCATCGCCACCGCCCAGCCGCCTGGATTTTCGGAGCATATCGTACAAAACAAGTTGCGCGGCGAAGCCATTAAAGGGTACGCTCTACAGGAGCGCACGCTCGTCACCTGGGGCAGCCGACTTCTGTGGAGGGGTTTGCCGCGAGGCAATTATCAGGTCGTCCGGGGCAATGGGCGTGCGTTCGCCGAAGGCGGTTGTCTCGTCGACGTCGACGGCGACGGCAAGCTCGATATCGTGGTCAACGAAGGCCCCCCCGGCCGCGACCTCGTCTGGTTTCGCGCGCCCCATGCCCGCGGCCCCTGGACCCGCCACGTCATAGATAACGGTGTCGACGCGCCCGACATGCTGCCCGCCACCCTGCTGGGCCATCGCGGCGTGCTGCTGATTCACAAACGCATGCAGGTTCGCTTCTACGAAATCCCCGCCGATCCCACCGCCCGCTGGCCTTCTCAGGACCTCTACTCGTTCTATTCCCCCTCCCACCAGGGCGGGCTCCGCTTAGCCGATATCGATGGCGATGGCCGCCCCGATATCTTCGCCGGCATGTACTGGATCCACTCACCCGAAAGCTTCGAATTGCCGTGGCATCTGTTCGCCATCATGCTGTGGAACGAGACGCCCGAATCCGCCATGATGCGTCTGGACTATGCCTCGCTCGGTGGCCCCACGCCCGAATTCGTGGCGGCCGAACGCGACGTCCAACACGCCCGCCTTGCGCGCTTCGAACGCCCCGCCGACCCCCGCCAGCTATGGATCGAACATCGCATCGAAAGCGTGCCAGATCTGGCCGAAGTGAACAGCCTCGAAATCGCCGACTTCAATGGCGACGGCCGTCCCGATCTGCTGATCGCCGAAAAGGCCGGACAGGGCCGCCTCGTCATCCTCTATAACCAGGGCGAAGGCCGCTTCCGCCCCGTCGTGCTGGCCCACGGCCGCCCGGTTCTCTACGCGCGCGCCATCGACCTGAACGGCGATGGCCGTCCCGATATCCTGCTGATTCGCGCCGATTCCATCACCTGGTTGCAAAACCTGGGGATGGGGTATAATTAAGAGATTAATATGCGAATAGTGGAATGGACCGAATCGCACGCCGTCCATGTCCCGGCAGTGGACGACGAACATCAAGAGCTCTTTCGCATCTGCGAGGAACTGCGCCTTGCCATTACCGCCGGCTGTCCCATGGACGAAGTGCAACCCATCGTGGACCGCCTGGTGGTTCACGTAGGACACCATTTCACCCACGAAGAGCGGGAAATGCGCGTCTCCGCGTACTCGCATTACGCCTGGCACCGGCGCCAGCATCAAACCGCCCGCGCCAATGTAAGACGATTAACCAAACGCCTGCAGGGCGGCGACCGCGACGCGGCCATCGAACTGGTCGATTACCTTTCCATCTGGTTGAACGACCACGTCCGCCTAGCCGACCGCATGCTAGGCGCCTACTTAAGAAACCACCAGCGCGAACATTCCGCGCGCGCGTCGTAACGCTTCGCCTGGAGTTTCGCCCCGCCTCAACCCGCACCAAATCGTCTCCGTACTGAACCACCCGCACTCACCGAATCCGCGCTTAAAACGAGTGCGCACCGAAACCTAACCTGTATTAAAAACCAACCCGCACCAAAACAAACCGCATTAAAACCCAAACCGCACTAAACCCAACTCTCCACTAATCGAAACACACTGAACCGAGCCGCGCCCGTCAGGAAGCGGTTGCCGCAACAACCGCTTAAATCTCGTCCGACTCAAACACGCTCATTGCATCACCCTGCTCCGCGACGACATACTGAATCGCCGCCGAAACATCCTCCGGTTTCCAAAGCCAGCGCGTGCTGCCATGATGTGCCCATCGCTTACGCTTCGGTTGGTCTACCCGCATGCCGTTCAAACGGCGCTGGCATAAGGCTTGAAATCGCCCATGACCCTCTCCGGCGCAACCTCCGCCTCCACCACCGTGTGCACGTGATTGCTTCTCACATGGGCCGCCAGCAGATTCCACTCACGATAAACACACACTTCCCGAATCGCTTCCAGCACCGCATCGCGCCGGGTCTGGTCCAGGTAATAAGGAGCCTGATCCATCAGGTTCGCCTCGAGCGCGACACGCGCGGAATCCGCTTTCAAAATCGGAGTTCCGGGGGCATTGTGATCGCGGTCAACCGATCCGTACTCACCGCCGCGCAAATGGCTTCCGTAGCAAGCAAAGGTGATAAGATAAATCACGCAATCTCACCCCAAGTCTACCGCCAATCCGATCTATCGCCTCCTCAATCCGCACTGCGCCGCGCGTCACCCAACGCACCATTGCTATCCTACAAAGAATGGCCACATACACACCAACCGAACGTACCCAAGTCAAGCGCCTGCCCAAGCGCGGCGTCTACGACCAGGCCCAAGTCCACGCCATCCTCGACGAAGCGTTCATCTGCCACGTCGGCTTCGTGGTGGATGGCCAGCCCTACGTCATGCCCACCGGCTACGCCCGCTCCGGCGACCAGCTTTACATCCACGGTTCGGCCGCCAGTCGCATGCTCCGCGCACTCGGCGAAGGCGCGCCCCTATGCGTCGAAGTGACCCTGGTTGACGGTCTGGTGCTGGCACGCTCCGCCTTCCATCACTCCATGAATTACCGTTCCGTAGTGGTGCTCGGTCAGGGCCGCCTGGTCACCGAACCCGAAGAGAAAAACGCCGCCCTCGCCTGCTTCACCAACCACATCGTGCCCGGCCGTTGGGATGAAGTGCGCGTTCCCAACGATCAGGAACTCAAAGCCACCACCGTCCTGGCCCTCACCCTCGACGAAGTCTCCGCCAAAGTGCGCACCGGCCCCCCCATCGACGACGAAGAAGACTATGCCATACCCGTGTGGGCCGGCGTCGTCCCCCTTAGCATCGAATCGCGCGAACCCGTCCCAGACGTCCGCTTGCATGAGGCCGCCCAACCCATCGACCCCGCCCGCCTCGCCGCGCGCCATACTTAGAACATCGGCCGGAGCCGCCTGATCTATTGAAGCGCGATCCGGTAGACGACTCCCTGCGGAGGCTCTGGAAACGGTGCCTGGGTAGTGCCGTAAAGCGTACCGTTCTGGCCTAGTACCAAGCTGAAGCCAGGCACCGTACCTGCGAAGCTGTGGAGAACCGAGGTCGTCCAAGCGCCGCCGGGCGTCGCTGGAGGAGTCAGCTCATAAACCACACCACCAGGATTCGAAGGTCCTGACGAACTGCTCCCGTAGAGCTTACCGTTGCGAAGCAAAAGTGGCGAATTCGGACCGCGCAAGTCGCCCGCGCTAAGCTGCGCAAGCGTTGCTTTTGTCCAGTACGCGCCTGGTGACGCCGGTGGTGACAGTTCGAAAACGGTTCCAATACCATACGCCCCGCGGCTGTTATCCAGCCCGGAAGTGCCGAAAGTTGTGCCGTAAAGGTTTCCGTCCGGCCCCATCACTACCGAATTGGGTGAGGCGCCGTCCTTGCCGCCCTGAAAATAGTACAGCACCGTCTCTGTCCACTCGCCGCCGGGTGCGGCTGGAGGCTTGACCTGGAACACCGCGCCGGGGCCTTCGGCAGTAGCTCCGCCGATCATAATCGTCCCGTAGAACGCCCCGTCGCTCGCCAGGGACAAGCTTGACGGTGCGGTTTCGCTGAGGTTCCCAGGAAAACTAAAGAGCACGGTAGTGGTCCAGGTTCCGCCCGGCGCTGCTGGTGGCTGCAGCTCGAATATGGCGCCCGTATCGTGCGTGCCTCCGTCTGTGCTTCCGACATATAGGATGCCGCCGGAGCCGATGATTAGTCCAAACGGGCTCGTGATACTGGGAAAGGTGTACAGCGTACTCTCGGTCCACGAGCCACCGATGCCGTCGGGCGGTTCGAGTCTGTAGACCGTGCCCCAAAAAGCCCCTCCGTTGGAGGTTATGCCGTATAACGCGCCGTCGGCGCCTATAGCAGGCGCGCCGACCGGACCGCACCCGCCGCCGTTCAGGCCGGTGAAGACATAAAGCGTATTGTGCGCCCACATGCCGCCGGGCGCGGTGGGAGGCTCCAGAACATCGATCGACCCGCAGTTGCCGGTGGTGCCGGGGCCGTAGAGCACACCGTCGGCGGCGGCCACGCCGCCCATTTCCCCCCCGTTAAAGGCGTAAATGGTGGCAAAGCGGTTCTGGCAGTCGGCGGGTGTTACCGACAGCCCAGCAAGCGCCGCAAAAAAAATGATGACATCGAAAAATCTCATTTGTCCGTTCCTAAGGCAGGATGCCGCTCTCTATTAGCGAGTAGGTGGTGGAACTGGCTTGGCCTGGGGCATTCACCAAGCGCCGAACGATCAGCACCCCTGTGTTGGAGTTGGGATCGTACGTGCACGCGTTGGGGCCTAGAGACTCACTAGGCGCGTTCCCTGAGGCCGCAACATTATCGGTAAGCGTTGCGATGAGTCCGTCGGCCGGGAAAGGGTTGCCTGTGCCTTGCTGCAAATTGAAGTTCACGACCGCGCATCCGAATTGCGTAGCTGTCGACAAGCCCGGCGCTACGCACGCTGCCGACACAACCGCGACGAGAGTGCCGTCGGCGCGTCGCGCCCAGTCGAACTCGGTCAACTCATTAGGAACCGATTGAGCGCCAGTACTGCACTGGCCGGAAGTCGGGAACGAATTCTGCGGCAGCGAGTAAAGACCGAATGGGCCTGCAAAGGGACTCCAAGTGGTCGGAGGTAGAGTGCCGCTCGTGAAAATATAGTAGCCTTGGCTCTTGAAATTGCCATCGAAGCACGATGCGGCAAGATAGGCTGCGGCGATGCCCGTGGGAACCGCGCTCACCATGATCGCCGGTTCGCCCCAACTGGAACAAAAATTGATTGGGAGACCGGCTATGCTCGTGAGCATCGGGAATCCCAGCGGATAACTCCCCGTCGGGAAGTGCGAGACATCCCCACAGTTATACGGCTGCGTCGATCCTGCCCATGCCAGGTTGCCTGGCGTGTTCTGCGCCACACTGATAACCAGACAACCGGCACCGATAGATTGCGGTATGCTGCTTGGCGGCTGCACAAAATACATCAAGTGCACCCCATACCAGCTCTCGATGCCCATGTTCGGATCCACGTACGGCCAGAAGTTCGGAACCTCATGCGAGGAATACTGGTAGGGCTGGCTCGATCCATTGCCCACTAACTTCGACGGCCAGATCGGCGTCACTGTCGTAGTTCCAGGGTCGCACGAGGAAAAAGGTGTACACCAGGCGGTCCAGTTCAATCCGCCCTGCCCGCTCGTCGTGGGACTATACGCCAAATGCGTTTCGACTGCCGCACTGTAGACGCCCGCGAGCGTTGGGTCCGGCACATTGATTTTCGGCCACGAATAGAGCATCCAAAGGTTCGTGCCGTAAAGATTTGCCGGGCCGTTCGTGCCGGGGCCAACCAGAGGGTCGGCGCGCATGCTTGGGTCGGCGTACCCGGAAAAAGTCTGGTTGTTCAAGGCTTGGCTCGGCGGATCCCCCGGTATATCGCCCGCGGTTGTGTCCGTCACGCTGAAGCACGCATAATCGTACGTCGCTGTGCCGTTAGGGTCGCAGGTCAATTGTGGCAGGGTGCCCGTGAACTGGGTGAAGTTAGGGGTGCTGGCGGTCGTCGACGCCTGGTTACCGGCCTGGTCTGTAACCTGGACTTGAACATAGCCAAAGTTAGGGCTTGGAACGGTTGCAGGCCATTCCCATGCCTGGGAAGTCAGCGTCGGTACCGAAAAGGGGCTTGCATCAAGTTGCTCGCACAGCCCCCCCCCGCTCACGCAGCCATACACGTTGGCGGTCATGGTTTCGCCTACCGGGCTGCTGGCGGCGTAAGTGACGTACTGTCCGTTCGACGAGTGATCCATTGAGGCCGTGCCGCGTTGCTCTGGGTCAATCCCGCCGGCGAACCGAGGATGACGGAGGGACCATTTGTGTTGAGAATGATCGAGGCTGTGGCGGCCAGGCTAGGTATGGCATGCGGGCCGCTGTTGTCGCTGTAAGCTACCCGGTACGCGCCATAGACCGTACAGCACGAACCCGGCAGGGAAGTGTCCAGGGTATAAGGAGTCGGAGAATGGTACCACTGGCAACCTGCGGCCAGCCCGCCGCTCGGGGTGTTCTGGTTTACACAATACTCCAAGTCGCATCGTGTTTTAGGGCTCAGCGGGCAAGTCCAATTCGTCGGCGGTACTAGGGCTACATTTACGGTAGTGCTGTCAGTGTAACCCGCTGCGGAATTAGGGTCCATTGAAGTCAAAGTGAAGGAACTCGGTGCTGGTTCCTGGCCGCTGCAAGCGAGCGCGCACAAGCATGTGATGGCGAGGAGGAAGTTGGAACGGCGGAAGTTCATCATCGACACTATACTGGCGATCCGAACGACTGTCAATCTCGGCAGTACCAAGCCCATCCACCCCGCTCGCCTCGCTTCGCGCCATACTGGGGAAATGAGACTGACCACTCTCGCCTTGCTCCTCGCGCTTTCCCCCCTCGCCCGCGCCGACGAGCATCCCCCTACCCTCGCCATCGGCGCCGCCGCGCCCGATTTCAACCTCCCCGCCGTTGACGGCAAAACTTACAGCTTGCAGGATTTCGCCTCCAGCAAGGTCCTGGTCGTGGTCTTCACCTGCGTCCACTGCCCCACCGCGCAACTCTACGAAGGCCGCATCAAGAAGTTGGCCGCCGATTATCGCGACCGCGGCGTCGCCCTGGTGGCCATCCAACCGAACAATCCCAAAGCCGTGCGACTCGATGAGCTAGGCTATACCGACCTGGCCGACTCGCTCCCGGAAATGAAGATTCGCGCCGAATACCGCCACTTCAATTTCCCGTTCCTCTATGATGGCGAAACCCAATCGGTCGCGCGCGCCTATGGTCCCATCGCCACGCCCCACATCTTTGTCTTCGATCAGGATCGCAAGTTGCGCTATCAGGGCCGTGTCGATTCGAGCCAGCGCGAGGCGCTCGCCAAGCGGCAGGACGCGCGCCTGGCCATCGACGCCGTACTCGCCGGCAAACCCGTCGAGACGGCGAACACCCCCACTGTGGGCTGCTCCATCAAGTGGGCCTACAAACAGGCCAGCGGCGAAGCCGAGATGGAACGTATCGCCAAGGAACCGGTGGTCCTCACCCCCGCCGGCCTTGACGATCTGAAAGCCCTGCGCAAGAACACCACCGGCAAAGTTCTGCTGGTGGATTTCTGGGCAACCTGGTGCGGCCCCTGCACCGCCGAAATGCCCGAGTTTCAAACCATGTACCGCATGTACCGCAAGCGCGCCTTCGACATGGTCACGGTCAGCGTCAATTTCCCCGACGAGAGTAAGGGCGTGATGAAGTTCCTCAACGCGCAGCATGCCTCCACCCGGAACCTGATCTTCGCCACCAACGAAACTTACGACCAAATGGCCGCCTTCGATCCCAAATGGGATGCCGGGGTCCCCTACACCGTCCTGATCGGGATCGACGGCAAAATCCTGTACCAAACCCAGGGCGAAGCCGACCCGCTCGAAATCCGCCGCCTGATCCTGGCCAACCTTCCGGACGACGATTACATCGGCCAGCAAGCCTATTGGTCCACAAGATGACTCCTGGCCGCCCGGCAGACTTCAACTACATAACGCCCAAAGCCGGTGTGAGCCCATCCTCGCACCTGCACAATTCTGCCCAATCCAGCCCAAAGCCAACCCCGCTAAATCGCTGGTAACTATCTGATTAAATGAGTACTTGTTGGGAATTGGCTTTGTTTGTGGAGAAATGGCCAGAGAGTGTCAAACAGGGACACTCTGCACTCAATACGGCAAGGTTCGAACGGCTAAGGCGCCTTTACGCCGTACAGGTCGAACGCGCCGAACGTGGTATAAGTCGTCGCCGACCAGGTGTTGCCGTAGTCATGCGACACCGCGCCATTGCCGCCCACATTGGTCGTGTCGTAATTCCAGATCAGGTAACTGGTCGTGTCGGCCGGCAGCGGATACAGCCAGTATTGTTTCCCCGCTTTCAGCCCCACATGGCTGCTCTTCGTGGGAGTTAGCTTGGCCGTTTGCACCGTGCAACAGGTACCGAAAGCCGGCAGGTTAGTGAACACCGTGGAGTAGATCACTTTGCCCGGGACTCCGCCATTGTCCTCGGCGAGAATCAAAGTCACCCCATTGGTTCCCTCCAGCCAGGTCAACGCCGCGCTGATGCGAACCACAATATAGTCGCTGTCCGGGGTGAACGCCATAGCTTCGGCGATGGCTTCGTCGTTGGCTTCGAGACCCGCCTCGGTCCAACCCGTGCCCGCATTGTAGAGCGATTTACCCGTCCCAAAATTCGAGTAAATCAGGGTTGTCCCAGCGGCCAGTGGTTCTTCCGCCCTGGGCTGAGCATCCGGTATCTCTGTGCTGGCCTTGGGTGCCGTGCTGCTGGCAACCGCGCCGTTCCCCATTCTGGTCTTCGTGACCTGGGCGTTGGCGTTAAGTGAAGCAAAGCACATCAGGCCGATTGCCAGTGCGCTCGCGTTTTTGTAAACGATCATCGGACTCCTTTTCGCTACGATTCCCCAAGGATTCCCCCGGGGTTGGTAGGAGTATAACACGGGCAGTATTCAATGCCCGATCAGGATTCCGACCGCCGAAGGCTCCACTTCCAGGCGCTCGATGCGATGTCCCAGATCGAAAGGCTCGCCCACCTTGGCATTGGGGTACGCCTGCATCACGTAGTTATGAATCAGGAAATCGAGCAGACGGCCTTCAATGATCATGCCCGATATCTCGACCTGTTCTACGTCCACCGTGGCGGTCCCGGCCGACGAACGGATGCGCGCCGTAATGCTCACCGGGCGCTCGCCGTCCAGCAGGTATGACATCAGCCGGCCGGGCGGCTTCCCCTCCGCGCGGCGCAACTTGCCGAAGTCGATCATGGCGGATGCCGTGGCAGTTCCCGGTCCCAGTTCCAGGTGCGGATTGCGCACTCCGTCCGGCGCCACGTCGGCGATTTCGTGGCGGGCGTAGGCGTTCAACTCGTCGCGCGTTAGCGTGACGCGCGACCCCGGCTTCAGGCGATCCTGCTCAATGAGTGAAACCTTGCGCGCCACCGCCTGGTCATCGGTGGGAGCCGTGGGCAGCAGCGGCGCCGCCGCCAGCGCCAGCAGCGTCCCTATCTTCGCGATCCAGCGTCGTCCCATACCAGACTGACGCAGACTGCGGTGCGCGCGTTGCCCGTGACCGGGGCTAGGCACCCAACCGGCTTGCGGAAAACCGCGCAACCGCTGCCCCGGGCCTTTTATAATAAGCCAGATAGCGCATGGCGCGGCGCGTGCTGATAGCACCACGAAGGTAATTGTATGCATCCGTTCAGTCTGGACGTACTCTTGTGGGAGTCGCTGGTCATGCTGGCCCTTTCCGTGACCGCAGCCCTGATCTTCGGCCGGGCCTACCTGAAATACAGGGGCGATCGCTTGATCACCTGCCCCGAGAACCGGCGGCCGGCCGGCGTGGTGGTGGATACGCGCCGCGTCCTTCTGACGACGCTAGAAGGCAAGCGGGACTTGCGACTCAGTTCCTGCTCCCGCTGGCCCGAGCGGCGCGATTGCGGCCAGGAGTGTCTGCGGCAGATCGAGGCTTCTCCGGAAGACTGCCTGGTGCGCAACATTCTGGCGCATTGGTATGAAGGGAAGAGTTGTGCCATCTGCGGCCACACCATCGGCGAAATTAATTGGATGGAGCACCAGCCCGCGCTGTTGAACGCCGATCATAAGACCATCGAATGGCAAGCCGTTCCGCCTGCCGACGTGCCCGATGTGCTGGCCAGCCATCAGCCGGTTTGCTGGAACTGCCACATCGTGAACCGCATGATGGGCGAGCATCCCGAACTGGTTTTGGACCGTTCGCGACAGGCGTAGGCCGGCCTAAACAATAATCGTAAAGCCGTCGTCGGGGCGGACAATGGCCGCCGGAAAACTCCAGGCGGGAACCTCGGTGCGAGTCTTGCAAACCGCCGCGGGCCGTCCCATGCGGTCGAAGATCTGCCAGCCCAACACGCCTCCGCGCGCCCAGCCGGAACCCTCCACCCACGCCAGCAGAGTTTCGCCCTTGCCGTTCCGGGCCAGCGCCGGATACTTGCGCTTGGGGTTGTTCCCCGGCGGCGCCGCGATAGCGGCTTTGGCTTCCTCTATACCGCGGCTCACCGGCGCGAAGAAGACTTGCGACTGGGTTTCCCACGCCGCAAAAACCTCGCCATCCCGCTCCGCGAAAGCCATGCTGCTCATGGGGCAGGCATTGATCTCCCAGGGATGCAGTCGTGCCGCCGAAAATGCGCCGCCCGCGTCCACCGAACGCAGCAGGTAGATGTCGCGATGTACGTTCTCCGTAGCCGACCGGTAAAGCCCATACAGCGACCCGCGCGAATCGGCGAATAGCTTCAGCGCGCAACAGCCGCACGCGCCCGTGCGTTCCGGCACCACCGCGCGCTCGCGGTCGAACGTGTGGCCACCGTCCTGGGACCGCGCGATCCACACTTGCCGTCCGGCTTCGCCTTGCCGCGCGCCCGGCTCTTTGCCGTGCCAGCCCGCGTAGACGTTCCCCTGATTGTCGGCCGCGATCGATCCGCCGCCATCCAAGCCGAACGTCTGCTGCATCAGGTTGCGCTGCGGCTCGAAGGCGGTAGCATCCTCGTTCAGCCGCGCGTAAAGCATGGGCGCGCCCGGCTTGCCCGATTCGGGATTCATGGGTCCTGCAGGTTCCGCGGCGCCCGATCCGTTCCAGGCGACGTGAACGCGGCTCTTACCGACGGCAATCTGCGCTCCACGTATCGTGCCGAGTGCGATCGCGCTGCCGCTTCCGCTGTTCACCCGGATCGGGGCGTGGAACGTGCGGCCGAAGTCATGCGAACTGGTATAGAAAACGTCGCCGTGCTTCGGATCGCCAGTGAAATAGACAAGGTGCAGCGCCTTATCTGACAGCGCGGCCTGCGGCTGTATGCCGCCGTTTGGGACCGCCACGATGCGCACTGCGCCCTGCTCCGTCGCAGTAGCGCGCAGCACCGGCGCGGCCAGTCCCGCGAGTAACTGCCGTCGAGTTAGGGAAGGGAAGTCCAAGGCCAGCTCTATCCATATATAGTTGCCCGAGGATGAAGAATGCAAGCTTTGATACACTCCGGGAATGAGGCTGGTTACACACCGGCTGGCTAGAGCAATGGTTAGCGCTCTCGCTTGCGCGCTCGCCGTCGTTCCCGCCGCGGGAAGCGAGACGCCGCGCTGGCAGCGAATCAAATCGCCCGATTTTGAATTGTTCACCACGGCGGGCGAGCGTAGCGGCCGCGAAGTGGCGCGCCACTTTGAACAAGTGCGCGACTTCTTTCTTCAGGCCATGGGATTGGGTAAGGGCGGCCTGCCTGTGCGCATCGTCTTCTTCCGTTCGGATAAAGAGTTCGCGCCATTCGCTCCCAACGACTTTGCCGACGCCTTCTATCTGGGCGCAGAAGATCGCGATTACATCGTGATGAAGAGCGCCCTGCGCGAGCAATTTCCGGTGGCCGTACACGAGTACACACACCTACTGGTGAAACACTCCGGCATCACCGCGCCGGTCTGGTTCAACGAAGGGCTCGCCGAGCTTTTCTCGAATCTGAAACCGCTCGGCAACAAGGTCGAAGTGGGCGATGTCATCGTGCCCCACTTTCTCCTGTTGAAACAATCGAAATGGATCGACTTAGCCACGTTGGTCAACGCCCAGCACGACTCCCCTCTATACAACGAGAAGAGCCACGCCGGTCTGTTCTACTCCGAGTGTTGGGCGCTGGTCCACATGTTGTATCTGGATACGCAATACCGGCCGCATCTCAAGGATATGTTGGCGGCCTTGAAAAATGGCCTTACCATGCCGGAACTTTTTGAAACCGCCTACGGCAAGTTGCTCGAACAGGTGCAGCAGGACCTCGAGCGCTACATGCGTGGCGCCACCTTCAACGCGTTGCTCTACAACACCAAAATGGCCAAAGAAGTCGACACGTTGGAGGTCACCGACTCCAGCCCGCTCGAGGCCGGCCTGGTTCTGGCGGAGATGATGGCGAACACCCGCCTGAAGGCTGGCGACGCGCGGGAACTGTACACGCGTCTGGCACGCGATTACCCCAAAGATTGGGAAGTGGAACAGGGACTAGCGCGGCTCAGCCTGCGGGAAAACAAGCGCCCCGAGGCCTTGACCCATTACGCGCGCGCGGTAGATCTCGGCAGCACCAATGCCAAGATGTACCTGGACTATGGGCGCCTCTTGCGCGCGGAAGACGACCGCCCGCGCGCGGAGACGGCTCTCAAACGCGCTGTCGAACTCGATCCCGATAATCGCGAGGCGCGCCTCGAGTTAGGTTACGCCTACCTGGTAGACGACAAGCACAATGAAGCGTTAGCTCAGTTGCTCTCGGTAAAGAGAGTCACTGAAGAGCAAGCCTTCGGTTACTTCCACGCCATTACTTACGCCTACTATCGCCTGAATCGGAAAGAGGAAGCTAAGACCTCGGCGGCCACCTGCCGCAAATATGCCAAGACCCCGGTAGACATCCACCAGATCGAGCAGTTGATTGAGATGTTGAATTATAAGCCGCCCGAGGCCACGGAACTGAGCGAAGCAGCCGATCAGCCTCCTCCCAAACTGCGGCGCCGCCAGGAATCCCTGGCAGTGGCAGAGGGAACTCTCCGCCAGATCGATTGTATGGATGGCCAGATTCGC
Source organism: Bryobacterales bacterium (assembly GCA_963738345.1). Lineage (GTDB taxonomy): Bacteria > Acidobacteriota > Terriglobia > Bryobacterales > Bryobacteraceae > Bog-159. The sequence continues at coordinate 4,775,253 of CAVTWI010000002.1, read as the reverse complement.
ATGCGCATCGGCGTGGGTGCGGATTCAATGTCTTTTGCATTACTCGATCTGGGCGAGGTCACCATCAAGGAGCACGCCCCCATGGACTTCACGTGCGGACCGCAAAAGCCTGTCCGGATCAGGATTGAGTACGAGGCGAAACAAGGAGCCATGCCGGGCACTGTGGGCGTCGTGCGGACCATCGCGTTTCCCGAATAAGGGCCCTGCAAAAGAAAAGCCGGCGGGCACTCGGAGGAGCGCGCCCGCCGGCCGGTTCCGCATCCAAGGGAGCGAAACCTAACTTGAAAGAGGTCGCTTACACTACCTAAGACGCAACCAAACTCTAGGAAGTTGCAACTGGATTGTAACTGAGCGGTCCACTCACCGCATATAGAACAGACTCAAACGAGGTAACCCGGCCTTCTCCAGTAAGTTACGCTCCAAGTACTGCTTTTCGAGCATGGCTAGATTCGCCGCCGCCATCTTGGACCGGTACGGCCGCAGTTGTGACTCCAGTTCGCGGCGCACCGCCAGTAACTGCTCTTCCGACTGCCGGTTGCGCGCCACCGCTACCGCCTTTTCCTCTAATACAGTGAGATGGCGTTCCAGGTCTTCCAAATCCTGATAATGCTTGTCCGCCTCGGCAGCCAGGCGTTCGAGCGCGGTCGCAATCTCAGCGAAGTCCGCGCCTGCAGCCGTTACGGCAGCGGCATTGCGCACCAGATACTCGCGTAAGTCGTCCAAAGGAAAGGGTGGAGCCGAATCGCGTGCCACCGGGCGCTGCGCGGTTCCAGCCATGATCTGCGCTTCCGTCAACACTGCCTGCGCGCAAAACGTGAGCGAGTTCACCATTTGTGTTTTTGATTTGCGCGCGCGCCACTGTTCGAAGGCTGAGTCGATACCGCGCAGCACCGCTTCGAGCGGCACATCAGCATTCTTCCAGCTCTCAATAAGAGCCCAATCTAACGGAGATAATAGAAACAGACTAGTGCCGCGTACGCGTTGAAAGTGTTCTTCTATCTCAGTGAAGTAATTGAAGTAGTTGTAAGTCCAGTCTTCACTCACTTGCTAGAGTTCCGTTCGAAGATCAGTTGCAGGCCTGCCAGCGTTATATGCTCGTCGATGTGTTTGAGGTGGCGTGAGCCGCGCGCGATCAACGCGGCTTGCCCGCCGGTAGCGATGCACTTGGTTCCTTCGCCCAGTTCGTTGACGATGCGGTCCAGGATGCCGTCGATCATCCCCAGCGCTCCGTAATACAAACCGGAGTGCATGCTCGCCACCGTATTGGTCCCAATCACCTTGGCGGGTTCGCGAAAGTCCACCATAGGCAGGCGCGCGGTTTTGCTGAACAGCGCCTCAATAGAAATCCCGATGCCGATGGCAATTGCGCCGCCCAGATATTCCCCGTCCCGCGAGATGCAATCAAAATTAACGGTGGTGCCAAGATCCACGACCACGCACGGTCCGCCGTATTTGTGCAGGGCGGAGACCGCGTTGGCCAAGCGATCGGCGCCCACCTGGTTCGGATCGTCATAACGTATCGGCATTCCTATATCGGTCTGCGGCGTAACGAACATGGGCTCGATGCGGAAGTAGCGCTGCGCCATGGCGGCCAGATTGGAATCGAGCGAGGGAACCACGCTGGCAATAATGATGCCGTCGACGCCCGGCGAATCGAGCGAGGCTAGGGCGAAAAGATTGCGGAGCAGTACGCCCCATTCATCGGCGGTCTGGCCGTGAACCGTGCGCAAGCGCCATTGGCTGACGAGGCGCTTCTGATCGAAAGCGCCGATGGTGATGTTGCTGTTGCCGACGTCGAGGGCGAGTAGCATGATTAGATCGGACGGACTCCTCCAGCGAGTATAAGGGATTCTGAGCCATCGTCCGCGCGGACTTTCAGAAAGCCCGCGGAATCGAGGCCGGCGGTGGTGCCGGTGATCGCGCCGCCGGGCGCGTCGACGCGAACACGCTTGCCGGTGGCATAACTGGAACGGCGCGTGAACTGGTCGATAATGGCTTGGCGCCCGCCTTCCATCAACATGCGCGTGAAGCTATCGATCGCCGGGAGCAGGCCGATCAGCAGGTCTTCACGCGATAGTACACGGCCGGTTGCCAGCCGCAGCGAGGTAGCTTCGTGTACGATTTCGGGCGGAAAAGCCGGATGATTCACGTTGATGCCGAGGCCCGCGATAACCACGGAATCGACCAGTTGCACCAGGATGCCGGCGGTCTTCCTTTCACCCAGCATAATATCGTTGGGCCAGCGCAGGTCGGGGTGCAGGTCGGTAGCGCGAGCGATGGTTTCGGCGGCGGCCAGACCCAGGGCCAGAGTGACGACGGGCAGCGCATCGGGGGGAGGGGCAGGCGCAGGACCACCGAAACATAGAGGCCCGCTCCTGGTTCGGAATGCCAGGTGTGGCCGTGGCGGCCCTGCCCGGCAGTCTGCTCTTCGGCGACCACGGCGGTGCCGGATGGGCAACCGCCAGCGGCAAGCGCAATGGCCTCGGGCATGGTGGAAGTGATGGATTCAAAAAAAGAAATCTGGCGGCCGGGCAGCGCGCGGCGAATGGAATCGATATCGAGCGCCTTCATACGAGTACATCTTCAAAGTCGTTGACGATTCTCTTCCAATCGACTTGCGCCTTCTGGAAATTCACGAGAAGACACACGGAGCGGCCCGAAGCTTTAAGGTAGTTGAGGCATTGCGCGGTGTGTTCGTTCGTTAAACGATCAACGCATTTGAGTTCGATGACGAGGACGTTTTCAATGAGGATATCGGCGTAGTAGTCGCCGACGGCGACACCTTTGTACAGGATTCTCAGGCCGGTTTGCGATTGGGCTCGGATACCTCTGAGGTTTAGCTCTCGGAGAAGGGCTCGCTCATAGACCTTTTCCAGGAAGCCTGGGCCGAGGGTGTTGGCAACTTCAAATATTGCTGCTAGTACCTTCTCGGTTAGCGCGTCCGGACATCGGCGTTCATCGGCGTTCATCGGCGGCAGATATATTTGTGGCGTTATAGGGCCGGACATCTCAAAAAGTTTAATGGCCGCCGATGAACGCCGATGAACGCCGATAAGACAAGGCAAGCCGTTACTCCAGGCCGTCCAGGGCAGCTTTGTTCTTGGATAGCTGGGATTGGTATTCCGATAGCTTGGCTCGCATGTTGGCTACGATTTGCGCGGGTTTGCGGCTCAAGGAAGCTTCGTCCCCCAGTTGTTTTTCAAAGCTGGCGATGTTCTTGGATAGCTGGTCGTTCTCTTTTTCGAGCCGTCGGCGCTGCGCGTCCATCTGAGTTTTTGGGACGTCCAGGACCAAGTCGAATTGCGTAGTCGAACGGCTGGCTGCGCCCGCGGGCGCTGGGTCGGCACTGAACTCTAGCGTCACTCCGGAGAGGCGGCGCATGGCGTCGGCGTGGCGTCGCGCAATTTCCAGCGCATCACCTCGCGAGTACAGCGTTCCTTGTAGCTGCAGTTTCGGATCGAGTTTCATCTCCGTGCGCAGCGTGCGTGCCAGCGTTACGATTTCCTGCAGGATTCCGATCTCGCGTTCAGCGGCATGGTCGGTGTACTGCTTGCGGTATTGCGGATACTCGGCTAACGCGATCGAGATGGGACGCGTTGGTCGGCCATTCGAAAGCCGCTGCCACAACTCTTCGGTGAGGAACGGCATGGCCGGATGCAGCAGCCGCAGAGCGGTTTCGAAGGCTGCCAGCACGTTGCGCCAGTCCGCGTTGATGCCCGTGTTTTCCTGGAAGCACGGCTTCTTCAGTTCCAGATACCAATCGCAGAATTCGTGCCAGAAGAAGTGCCACAGCAACTGCGCGGCTTCGTGATAACGATACTGCTCGATAGCGCGATTCACTTGCTCGGCGCAGGTGTTCAAGCGGCTGAATATCCAGCGGTCTTCGATCGCTACTTCGATACTCGGCCCAGCCTCCGGTCGAAACGTCTCCAGGCGATTGGGAAGCCATGGCTCCACGCCGGAGCGCTCCATGTTCATGAACAGCAGCCGCGCGGCGTTCCAGATCTTGTTGGCGAATGCGCGCGTACTGTTCCATGCGCTCTTCGGTGAGACGATGTCGGTGCCGGGCGCCGCGCCCATCAGCAGCGCCATGCGCACGGCGTCGGTGCCGTACTTCTCGGTGACCATCCAGCGGATCGATGACGTTGCCCTTCGTCTTCGACATCTTCTGCCGCTCGGCGTCGCGCACCAGGCCGTGCATGTAGACCTGGCGGAACGGCACCTCGCCCATGAACTCGATGCCCATCATGATCATGCGCGCCACCCAGAAGAACAGGATGTCGAAGCCGGTGATCAGCAGCGAGGTCGGGATAGAACAGCTTGCAGATCTTCGGTTTCGTCGGGCCAGCCGAGCGTGGAGAACGGCCACAGCGCCGGAACTGAACCAGGTGTCGAGCACGTCCGGATCCTGCTCCAGCTGCGCCGAGCCGCAGCTGCGCGCAGTTGGCCGGCGCTTCGCGCGCCACGATGATCTCGCGGCAATCGCGGCAATGCCACGCCGGAATGCGATGCCCCCACCACAACTGGCGCGAGATGCACCAGTCGCGGATGTTGTACATCCATTCGTAATAGGTCTTCGTCCAGTTTTCGGGGATGAACTGGATGCGCGCCGTCTCCACCGCCGCGATGGCCTTTTCGGCCAGCGGCTTGGTGTTCACGAACCACTGCGTGGAGACCAGCGGCTCCACGACAGTCTTGCAGCGATCGCACTTGCCGATGGCCAGCGTGTACGGCTCGACCTTTTCCAGCAGGCCCAGCTGCTCCAGATCCGCCACGACGCGGTTGCGCGCTTCGAAGCGGTCGAGGCCGGCGTAGGGACCGCGCTTCGGCCGTCATGCGCGCCGTTCTCGTCGATCACCTTGATGCGCGGCAGATCGTGGCGCTTGCCGGCTTCGAAATCGTTGGGATCGTGCGCGGGCGTGACTTTCACCGCGCCGGAGCCGAACTCCGGATCGGCCAGATCGTCGAGGATGATGGGGATCTCGCGATTCATCAGCGGCAGCGTCGACGGTGCTGCCGTGCAGGTCGATATAGCGCGCGTCCTTGGCGTTCATCGCCACGGCGGTATCGCCGAGCATGGTTTCCGGCCGCGTGGTGGCGACGATCACGATGCGCGGCCGCGTGCCCGCTGATCGGATAGCGGATGTGCCAGAGGCTGCCCTGCGTCTCCGTGTTCTTCACTTCGAGATCGGAGAGGGCGGTCTGGCAGCGCGGGCACCAGTTCACCATGTACTCGCCGCGATAGATCAGGCCCTTTTCGTACAGGCGGACGAAGACTTCGCGCACGGCGCGCGAGAGGCCGGGGTCGAGGGTGAAGCGCTCGCGGCTCCAGTCGCAGCTGGCGCCGAGGCGGATCATCTGGCGCTTGATGCGGTCGCCGTATTTCTCCTTCCACTCCCAGACGCGCTCGATGAACTTTTCGCGGCCCATGGTGCGGCGGTCGAGGCCCTTCTGCGGCGAGTTGGCGCTCCACCACCATCTGGGTGGCGATGCCGGCATGATCGGTGCCGGGCAGCCACAGCGTGTTGTCGCCGCGCATGCGATGCCAGCGCACGGTCGACGTCGATGTCGGTGTGCTCCAGCATGTGGCCCATGTGCAGCGAGCCGGTGACGTTGGGCGGCGGAATGACCAGCGAAAAGACGCGCGGCCGGCGCCTTGTGCGGATGGCGTGAAAGATGCCGGAGTCGACCCACCACTGAGCCCAATGCGGCTCGAACCGCTGGGGCTCGTAAACTTTCTCGATTTGCATGGGAAATACTATGATATCAGGGGCGGAACCCGTGCCGGTTGAGTGCTATTCGTACCGCAGCGCTTCAATGGGATTGATGCGCGACGCCTTCATCGCCGGATAAATCCCGAACACCACGCCCACCGCCATCGAAACCCCGAACGCGATCAATACCGACGCCGTGGTCACGATGGTCTTCCACTCCGCCGTGCGCGCGATCAGCCATGCCAGGAAGAAGCCGAACCCGATGCCCAACAGTCCGCCCGCCACCGAGATCAGCACCGACTCCGTCAGAAACTGCCGCACGATGTCGTTGCGCCGCGCGCCCGTGGCCCGCCGCACGCCGATCTCGCGCGTGCGCTCCAGCACCGTGGCCAGCACGATGTTCATGATGCCGATGCCGCCCACCAGCAGCGAAATCGCGGCGATCGCCACCATCACGTAAGTGAAAATGGTCTGCGTGCGCTGCTGCTGCGCCAGCAGTGCCGCCGGAATTGTCACCGTGAAATCTTCCGTATTGTGGTGCGTGGAATTCAGAATCGCGGTCACCACTTTGGCTACTTCCAGGCTATCCGCGCCGGGCTTCAGGCGCAGATCCACGCCATCCAGATCGTCTTTCATGAAATTGCTGGCATCGAAATAGCGATATTGAAAAGTATTCAGCGGGATGTAGACGATATTATTCAAATCCTGCATCTTGCCGCCGCTCGATTGCCCGCTCGAAACGAGTTGCTCGCCCAGCACGCCGACCACTTCCAGCCACGTATCGTTCACCTTGACGAACTTGCCCACCGCCGGCCCATATCCCAGCAGACTCACTTTGGCGGCTTCGCCGAGCACGCAAACGGCGCGGCTGGCGGAGTCGTCCTGCTCATCGAAAAAGCGCCCCTCCGCCACATGCAAGCTATGGATCACCGCGTAGGAAGGCCGCACACCATACAACTCTGGAATCTCGTGCGACGGCTTGGGCAGCACCCGCGAGGGATGCAGTCCGCGCCGCGGAGACAGCGTTTCGAGCGAATCGACATTGGTCGTCAGGATACGGACATCGCGGTCGGTAAGCCCCGGGGAATCGCGCCGCCGTTGTTGCAACTCCTGCTGGCTGGCGGCCGGACGCGATTCCACCAGCACGTTGCGCACGCCCAACTGCTCGATGAACCGCAGCGACTCCTCACGCGCGCCGGCGCCGATGGCCAGCATGCCGATCACTGAGCCGACTCCAAATACAATGCCCAGCGCGGTCAGCAGCGTGCGCGTCTTCTGCGCGCGCAGGTTGTCGAAGGCCTGCACCGCATCGGAAAGAATCCGCCCCAGTCCGGTCATTGAGATAAAGCCTTCATGGCGCTGCCCTTGGTTTGCGCGCTCTGGCGCTCCATTTCGGGATTGGCTAACGCCACCAATTGGCCCTCCTGCAGACCAGTGAGAACTACCTGGCTCTCGCTGCGGCGCACCAGTTTCACATCGCGCGGGGTGAAGCCCGTAGGCGTCTGCAGGTAGACGAAAGTGCGGCTGTCGCTCTCGAACAATGCCTGCGATGGCACCCACAAAGAGTTCGGGAGCGTGCCGGTCGTAATGACGATATTGGAACTCATGCCCGGCCGCATTCCCGGCGCCACCTGCTCCAGCGCGATCTTGCTGTCGAAATGGCGATTCCAAAATGCACCGATAGTTCCACCAATTTCTTTAATTGTTCCGTTGAACGATTTGCCCGGCAGCGCCACGATGGCCACCTGAACTTTCTGTCCCACCGATAAATGTCCGCGGTCCAGTTCGCCGATGCTGGCCGTCACTTCCCAATTGTGCAGGTCCGGAATCTGTGCCACCACCATTCCTGCATTCACCGTGTCGCCCACCTGCAGGGCGGGGAAGAGCATGCCATACATGCAGAAGTTACAGTTGGTATTCTGCATGATGTTTACGTAGCCGGGAGCCTTGGCCTTCAGCACCATGTTCTCGATGTTCTGCCGCGCGGTCTGCGCTTTCACTTTGGCTTTATTGCGAGCGGCTTCCTGAATGGCGACGGCCGCCGCGGACGTGGCCTGCCGGTTGGCGGCGTCATGCTCCAGTTGGTGCAAGTGATCCTTGGCGGCTTCGAGCGTCAGCGTATTTTCCCGCGCCACGATATCCGCCAGAATCGGATTGCGGCGCGCCTCCAGTTCGGCGGTGCGCACGTCGGTCTTCGCCGCAGCAGCGAGTAGCGCGTCTCTTCTTCCTTGGCCTGATTGTCGGCCTGCGTCTGGATCACCTGCTGTTCGGCTTCGGCCAGATCGGCTTCGGCCTCTTTCAGCTTGTACTCCTGCTCGGTGGTATCGAACTTGACCACCACATCGCCCGCCGCCACCTGTTCGCCGGGCTCGCGCAGATAGGTGATGGCCATATCGCCGCCGCCGGTCATCGGCGCGGAAAGCATTTCGGTATTTCCGCCGGATAGTTCGCCCTTGGCGCTCACCGTGATGGTCACATCGCCGCGCTTCACTTGCGTAACCGGCAGGCGCGACCGGACGCGGAGGGCGCACGGCTTTCATCAGCCGCGACCCGCCCCATGCCGCCAGCGCCAGCACAATCACCGCCACGGCGCAGCCCGATCGACGATCTTGCGCATCATTTCTTTTCGTCCTTCATCATGAGCACTGGCGGGTGCACTATCGGATACCCCATCCGGCTTCACTTCCACCAGCGTCACCATGGTGCCCGCCGCGATCCCCTTCACCGCCACCTCGTCGGGATTGCGCGCCAGCAGTTCCACTTCACCGGCCCGGTATGCTGCCCTTGTCCGCGACATACACGATGGGTTTGCCGTTGCGCGTGAACACCGCCTTTGCAGGAATGCTGATGGCGTTGGGAACGCGGTTCACGATCACGTCCATGTTGCCGTTCATCGCCGGACGCAGCCGCGGGTCGGGTTGCCGGATGTGGCCGTAAGCGCGGAAACTGCTGGTGCGCGGCCACTCGAAGCTCTGCTCGGTAAGCGGCGAGATGGCCGCCAGATCGGCGGGCATGGTCAACTCCGGCAGCGAATCGATGTGCACGCGCGTCTCCTGGCCCACCGAAATACGCCCGCGGTCGATCTCTTCGACCTTCCCTTCCATTTCCAGCGAGGTCAGGTCCGGGATCTCGGCCACCACGCCGCCGGGCCACACCTGGTCGCCCACCTGGAACGGCTTGGCGTTCATCCATCCCTTGCGAGTTGTTCTGCATGTACATCACGACGCCGCTCAGCGGCGTCTTCAACTCCATCTGGGATAGGCGATGATTGGTCAGGTCCACTTCGGTTTGCGCCTGGTCGCGCTGCCGCGTCAGCGATGCGATCTTGGCTTTGCCGGACGTGTCATGCAGATCGACGGTGGCCTCCTGCACGCGCAATTTCTGTTCCGACAGGCCCAGATCGATGCGGCTCTCTTCGCCTTGCAGTTTGCTGACGATCTCCGCCTTGGATGCCTCCATCTTGGCCTTTTCCACGTCGTATTTCGCAGTGCTCAGATCGCGGTGGTCCTGCTCGGCGGTGATGCGCGCATCGGCCACGGCCTGGTCGAGCGTAGCCTGCGCCTGTTTCAGTGCAGCCTCTTTCTCCTGCAATTGCTGTTGTGTGCTGCTGGGGTCGAAGCGGACCACCGGATCGCCTTCCTTCACCGCTCCGCCGGGGGGGGACTGCCAAACGATCCGTAGCGAGGGGACGTTTACCGGCGCGGTCACCTGCACCGAACGCCGCGCCTTCAGTTCTCCACGGCAGCGTACGATTACCGAGAAATCGCCTTGGCGGGCGGGCGCCGTCGGCAGGGCGGCCGAGGCTTGCGTTTGGCTCAACCGGTAGACACCTGCGGCGGTGCCGGCTACGGCAACCACCCCTACCGCCATCCCGATCCAGAAGCGCATCCTGCGAGGCATTTTCATGGGAGTAGCACCACCGCTGCCGATAGATCCGGCAATAAGTGCGGATCGCTCTTATCCAGGCGGAACCGCGCTGAGAAGGTCTTGATGGGGCTGCCCAGTGCGGACGACGCCACTGGACTGGCGGAAACCAGGTGCGCGTCGAAGGTCAGATCGGGATAAGCGTCCAACCGCACCATGGCGCGGCAACCCGGGGCGAGCGCCGCATCATCGGGTTCCCCAACTTGTACCCGTACTTCCATTTCCGTCGGATCGAACAAACGGATTAAGCCCTGTCCGGGCCAGAGTTGATCCCCTTCCTGCGCCTTACCCATACTGCTGTTGCGCCACACGTTTTCGAGCGCCACCATGCCGTCGAGCGGCGCGTGAATCTGCAGTTTGTCGGCATTGCTGAGCGCGCGATCCAAGCTTACTTTCTGCCGGTCCCGCTGCAACTCCAGGATTTTAACCGCCGCCGCGTCCGCCTGGTCGTGGAATCCGTTGGATTTCTTCAGGCTGGCGACATGTTCCTTGGCGGCCTCGGCTTTCACTTCGTTTTTCAGACGGTCGATCTCGCTCAACAGCGGACCCTTCCGCAATTCCAGTTGGGCCTTGGCCAGGTCGGCTTCGGCGGACTGGAGGTCTGACGCCCGCTTGGCGGCATCGGCCCGGTTCTGTGCCTGCCGCTGGTCCACCTGGTGCGACAAATCGTCAAACTTAGCCTTGGCGTCCCGCGCGTTATCCACTTCCTGTGTACGGTCGAATTCCGCCAGAATATCGCCGCTTTTTACGCGGACCCCGTTGGCGACGATCTTGGTCAGCGTGACCCGCCCACCCTGTCCGCCGATTTGCGGTGTCTGCACAGTAAAGTAGTGGACCGCCTGGATTGTTCCCGTCAGCCGTACTTCATGGCGCACGGCGCCAGTCGCGGCGTGTGGCGCGGTGCTAGCCCCACTTTCAGCATGAACAACTTGGGTTACATGGGCGGAGTTGTGTCCACAGGATGTGGAAAAGGCGAACAGCGCACACCACAGCGCCGTTTTGCCGGAGAGTTGCATGGCGCGACCTTTCGTAAACTGGTTAGACGGACCAAACAGGCAAAATGTTTATAGCCGGTTCAAACCTTCCGTCAATTCTATATTCGTGCCCCATGGATCGGTCAGGAAGGCGATGGAAAGTCCCAGCGACGGGATTTTCCGGTAGGCCATGTCGAATTTTACCCCGGCGGCCTCCAACTTCTTGCAAAACGCTTCGAGATCTTTCACTTCGAATCCAATATGGTCGAGTGCCCGCCCCTTGGTGCCCGCTACTTCACCTTTCGCCAGCGAAAAGGTCAGGTTCACGCCCGGTAGATCGGCCGCCTGAAAGGGGCCGCGGGTGCCGGGCTTGGCGTCAAACATCTTTACGTACCAGGCTTTGGTGTCTTCCACGGAACTCGTATAGAAGTGGATATGGTGGTTGGCGATAGGCGCGTCCATGGTGGGGTCTTCGGTCATTTCAATGCGGATCTCGTCGGGCGCAATCACGAAGGCTTGGTGGGCGCTGGCGCCGGGGATGATCTTCAGCCCAGCCGCCCGCCACTTTTCGAGTGACGCGTGCAGATCCTTGACGCGAAAGCCAATATGCCCCACCACGCTGCCCTCCGTACCGCCGGTGGGTTCGGCTTTGCGGAACATCACCAGCACGTCCGGGAACTTCATTACGTCCATATCGCCCAGTTTTACCGGCGTGCCGCCCAGAGTGGTCCAAAAGACGCGATGCGCTTCGGGATCGCGTACATTCAGGTGCAGGTGTCCCATCGAGACGCCGGATGTATTCGGAGCGGGTAACTGTGACCAGGCCGTCGAGACCAGGCACAGCAGGAAAATTGCCGAGCTAAGGGTTCGCATATCCATTGAATCTATAGTGTGCCATTTTTTGCGCGTGCCGGAACGCGCTAAATGATGTTACAGTGCTGCCATATGGGATCCGTCAATAAAGTTATCCTGGTCGGCAACCTCGGCAAAGACGCCGAAACCAAGTTCATACCCTCCGGCACCTCCGTCACCACTTTCTCGCTGGCCACGGCGCGTCGTTGGAAGGACCAGGCCTCCGGCGAGTGGAAAGAACAGACCGACTGGCATCGCATAAAGTACTGGCGCGCGGAAAACGTCGCCAACTACCTGCTTAAAGGCAAGCAAGTCTACGTGGAAGGCCGCCTCGAAACCAGAAGCTACGACGACAAGGACGGCAAGAAGGTGTATACCACCGAAGTGATTTGCGAGCATCTGGTGCTTCTGGGTGGCCGTCCGGACGGCGCTTCCTCTGCGCCCGACGAGTATAGCCAGCAACCGACATCAATGCCGCGTAGCGCGCGGCCCTCGAGCGGTGCTCCCCGGGACTCGGCGCCCCCCGCCCGACGATCGTGCTTTCAACCAGGGAATCACGGACGACGACGTACCGTTCTAGCCGGTACCTACCCCAAAACTGGTGTATCGATAATTGATAGCCGCCACGGTCACACGGTAGTAAAATCGACAGGCGCCCCGTGCGGGCTCCAACGAACATGGTCATCCGTAAGGTCGTCCCTAAGTGATCGGGGGAGTTACCCTTCGACCACAAAGAGCGGCGCGGAGTTGGGCGGGCCCCTTCGCCACCATCCTCCGGTCGAATGCCACGATCGTGGTATGTCTCTTCGCTCTCAATATCTGGATCTGTTGGCGCCTCCTTCGCATCGAGTACACCCAGCACTTCAATTCTATTGAAGGCTTTTTCATTGCCATAGCCCGGTACATTTCCACGCACTGGGGTGGTTTTTCCTGGTGGCCGCTCTGGCACTGCGGCATGCCCTATCAGGATACGTATGTGCCCCTGGTACACCTGGCCGTCGCGGCGGTCGCGAACCTCGCGAAGATATCCGCGGCGCATGCTTACCACGATGTGACCGGTGTGGCTTACGCGCTTGGCGCGGCCATGTTGTTCCTCATGGCGATGGGCCTGGGAGCCCGGCGCGGGGCGGCGTTTCTGATCGCGCTCATCTACTCCCTGTTCTCGCCATCTGCATTGCTCCAGCCAGACGTGGCCAGGGACATTGGCGGCTGGTTCAATTGCCGGCGGCTCCAGGTCCTGACGGTATATGGCGAGGGACCCCATGTGACATCGTTGGTCATCTTGCCCCTGGTGATTCTGGCACTCCAGCATGCGCTCGAAAGAAGGACCGTCAGATCCCTTGCGCTTGCATCACTGGCGATCGCCGCGATGTTTCTGACGAATGTCCCGGGCACCATGGCAACGGGTTGGCGGTATTCTGTTGGATCGCCGTACAGCCTGCCGGCCGCTGGGCGCGCAGTTGGGCCATTGCGGTGGGCGCATCCGGGCTGGCTTACGCCATCGCGTGCTATGGCGTGCCGCCCTCCAGCCTGGCCACCGTCGTGGATAATCTCGGTCCAATGCACAGCGGATTCTGGCAGGCCTGCCACAAGGCGCCGTTCCTACTACCCGGCGTACTGATCGCTACGGGGGCATTAGGCTACCTGCTCAGGTACACTCACCTGCCGCTATTTGCACGGTTCGGTTTGCTGTATCTCGGACTGTTGGCGGGAATGGTTCTTACCGCGCATCCGGCGACCTTCGAACTGCTTCCGCAAGTGAGCCGGCTACACCTCGAAATGGAGATACCAGCTTGCATGCTGCTGGGCGGCATGGCGTGGTGGCTATACAGCCACAGTCTGCGCTGGACGAAACCGGTGCTGCTGGCACTGGCGATCGCGGCGGTCGCCGTACAAATACAGAATTATCGTACGCGGGCGCGGATCGACATTCGAGCGATCGACCCGGTCACCCGGTCGGAGTACACCAGCGCGCGCTGGCTAGATACCCACCTTCATGGGCAGCGTGTGTATGCCGCCGGTTCGAACGCATTCTGGCTGAATGCTTTCACGGATACTCCGCAGGTAATTGGATGCTGCGAACAAGGGCAATCCATGCCGGTGCTCCGCATCGTGCCGTACGTGGTGGATCCTGATGTCAATCCGGAGTTTACGAAGTTAGCCGTCATTTACCTGGAAGCGCTGGGTGTGCAAGCGTTGGTGACCAGCGGACCCGAAAGCACGGACGAGTACAAGAACATTAAGGCCCCCGAGCGCTTTGCAGCGCTACTGCCGGTACTCCACCGGGAGCACGGCGATACCATCTACGGCATTCCGCAGCGCAGCACGTCGTTGGCCCACGTGCTGCGTCCCGGAGAAGCGCCTTCCATAATAGCCTCGCGCGAAGTGGCCCCAGTCGAGCTAGCCAGATATGCGAGCGCGATCGAGGACGATGCCCGGGCCGCGGTGGGTTTCGAGTGGTCGGGCCGGAACGCCGCTCGCGTTAGTGCGACACTCCGGCGCGGCGAACTGGTTTCGGTTCAGGTACCATGGGTCGCCGGGTGGAAGGCCGCCGCCAATAACCGGGCGCTCGCGGTTTCCGCCGATGGGTTGGGATTTATCCTGCTCCATCCGGAATGCGACGGCAACTGCGAGATCGGATTGACCTGGGCTGGGCCTCCCGATCTCAGTGCGTGTGCATGGATCTCGGGCCTCGCGATTGTACTGGTGGTAGTTCTGGTCTGCGGAGGATATTTTCGCCGCGCTTCTGTTGGAATATAAGACTTCCTTTCGGTCCGGAATTACCCTGTGAAATTCGGACCCGATTTTACTTCTAATTTAGCCGCAACTTCCTATTTAGACATACCCCCGGAGTACGGGTTCCCGCTGCCGCCCTACACTTCAGTTCCAATCGGCGCAAATAATTTGTCTAATCCTATGAGCGCTTTAGCACAGAACACCCACCGATTCGGGCATATGCACCCGCTACGGTGGAGCCAGGTAAGGGTCTCGTCAAACGGGAACCTTACAGGATCAAACTGTGCACGAACCTATCATTATCATCATCGACGGGTTCTGGTTCTAAGTTGTAGTCAGTGAAATTCGGCGCTTAACCCAGCGCGTCAAAACAATTAATCATCAAAATGATTGCCAATACCACGGCAAATACTGGTATGATTCTTTGGGGATGCTATTATAGGGTATCCCCAAAGAACACCAGACTCGAAGTATTCCCGAATTATAAAGGCTGGCAGGTATCGATGACGACCAGGTTTTTGGTCTCTTTGTTTTCGATAATCCCGCTGGCCGGAACGTTGGTTCGCTCCGTTCCGCCGCCCAGGAAGCCTTTCCTGGCGAACGTGGAAAAGCATTCTGCCCTTAAGGACCTCCTCGCCGCACGGCTAAAACAATCGAGCAGGGTATTCCGCACCGTCAATTTTCACGACGCCGCCATTCTTTTCGAACAAGGTTACCGCGACGCTTTGCGCGCTGGTGAGCCGCAAATTGCGGCGCGTTTTCTTAATAATGTGGGCGGTTGCCGGTTTGCCCTCCATCAATACCGCGAGGCCCTGCAAACTTATTTGGACGCGCGCAGGCTTGCTGAATCCGCTAAGGATAATGCCACTGCGGCGAAACTCGATTTCAATATTTCTTCGCTATATTCTCATCTCGGACAAATGGACGCCGCAACCGAGGCTATCGAGCGGGCGTCGGCGCGATTATCGGGCGCCGACCGTCGCGCCCAGCTTCCGAAGTTGCTGGCCCACTTGGCCGCACTCGATGCCCAGCAAGAGCGGATGCCCCAAGCGTTCGATTTATATCGGCGGGCTCTGGCCGAAGCTGATCGCGTCGCCGATCCCGAAATGTATGCCCTTATCTGGAACGATTTAGGCTATGTATACCTCGAGCACGAGCAACTACCGCTGGCCGAGCACGCGCTCTTGGAAGGTTATCGTGCGCGAAAGTTGACCCATTCGCGCAATATCGAAGCGTGTTATCGGAACCTTGGCATGTTGCGCCTGGCGCAAGGCGACCTGCCCGCCGCATCCGTTCTCCTCGATCGCGCCGTCGCGCTTTCGCGTGAGCCGGGCGGCCTCTTACCCAGTTGGGAGGTCCACTATGCCCGCGGTGCGGTGCGCCTGCGGCAGAATCGTCTGCCGGAGGCCTTGGACGACCTTCGCATCGCCACAACTCTGGCGCGCAACTGGCGCCGCGATGCCTTCCCCGACGATGCCACGCGCATCAGTACAGAGAACTACATACAGAAGGTCCACTCAATCCTGGTCGAGACCGGGAATAGGCTCTATTTCGCTACCGGCCGCGCCGCCTATGCGCAAGAGACTTTTGAAGCTGCCGAAGCCAATCGTGCCTCGAGCCTGCGCGCGGTTTTAGCCGAGCCGCGAGACTGGCGGCGCAACCTTCCACCCGACTATTGGGAAACCCTGCAGAAGCTCGAAATTGCGGAAGTAGAATTGCTGAGGTCATCGGGAATCTCAACTCAGAATGTGGATGATCGCATCCGCCAGTTACAAGGCGCGCTGACTCAGTGGGAATCGCGAGCCGGTTCGAGCACCGATATGGAAGTCCCCGATCTTCTCGAAAACGCAAAACGCAACCTCCGGCCCGATGCTGCCTTTCTGGCGTTTCATATGGGCACCCCGAATTCCTATCTGTGGGCCGTATCCCATGACGGTTTCGCCCTATATCGCCTGCCCGCATCGGCGGTGCTCGAGCCTTTGGTCGCCGATTTTACGAAGGCCGTGAGATCGGGCGGACCCGAAGCGCAGGCTAGCGGCGCACGTGTATTTCAGGCTTTGTTCGGCCAGCTTGCCCCCGCGTTTCTGAAGAAGCCGCGTTGGCTTTTGGCGCTTGACGCGCGATTGTTCGAACTGCCCTTCGCTGCCCTGGTCGAAAAAACCCGCCCGGAAGGGCCAGTTTATTTAGTGGAACGTCATTCTTTGCAACTCACGTCTGGAGCAGCCATGCTGTCTGCCACCCGGATGCGGCCTGGGCTTCCCGCTGGTGAATTCATCGGTGTCGCCGATCCGGTTTACAATACGGCCGACGCGCGCTGGAAGGGTTCTCCGCCGGCCTCGTTCTTTAGTCTTTTTGCCGCGCACGCGGAGGATACGAGTAACGGCGGGGACTTGCAATTATCCCGTCTTCCGGGCAGCGCGCGGGAAGTTGCCGCTTGCGCTGCCGCTTGGGGCGGTTCGTCCAAGCCGATACTGTTGGAGGGTGCGGACGCATCGCGCGCCAAGCTGCAGTCCGCTCTTGATCGCCATCCAGCAATCCTCCATTTCGCAACACATGTACTTCACTCCAGGCAGGATGCCCGGCCCGGGTTGATCATCCTAAGCCTCGCTAGAAATGGCCGCCAGGAAGTGC
Organism: Bryobacterales bacterium; assembly: GCA_963738345.1. Taxonomy (GTDB): domain Bacteria; phylum Acidobacteriota; class Terriglobia; order Bryobacterales; family Bryobacteraceae; genus Bog-159. The sequence goes on along the minus strand of CAVTWI010000002.1, from coordinate 4,758,422 downwards.
TGAGCCCCGTTGAGATCGCTACCTGGAACCTGAACGGCGCCCTCGTTTCCTTGAGCGGATGCAGTTCGGGATCGGCCGGCACTCTTCCCGCAACGGGATTGATGGGTCTTACGCGCGCCTGCCAGGCTGCCGGCGCGAGCGCGGTAATCGCCAGCCGCTGGGCAACTCCCGACGATTCTGGAGCCGTTTTTCTATCGTTCTATCGTTATTTACACGCGGCCCCACAGGGTGGGAGCGCCGCCGCATTGCAGCATGCCCAAGTCGATATGCTGCACTCCGGCACGTGGCGTTCAAACCCCGTTTATTGGAGCGCCTATTTCGTTACAGGGAACCAACAATGATTGCAGAAGAACTTGTCGAAAACAGCGTGGATGATTCCCCGGCTACCTCCCAGCCTTGCTGGGCAGCGCTGGTTGAAAGAATAAGACAAAATGATCCCGATGGGCTTGAAGAGCTGTATCGGGTCTTCTCGCGTGGTGTGCGCTTCTACCTTTGCCGTCAACTGGGTCCCCAGGATCTTGATGATCGCGTCCACGACACCTTCATCGTCGTGGCACAGGCCATACAACGGGGAGAATTGCGTGAGCCGGAGCGATTGATGGGTTATGTGCGCACTATCGTGCGCCGGCAAGTCGCCGCACAAATCGAGGAAAACGTCCAAAGCCGCCGCCAACAGTTCGACTTGGATTGGGGTTTAGCGGTGAAGGACGGCGGCACCAATCCTGAACAGGCTGCCATTCGCCTTGAAAACCAACAGATCGCTGTCAAAGTCCTGCGCAGCATCGCACCCCGCGATCGTGAAATCCTGATACGCTTTTACCTGTGGGAACAGCCGGCGGAACAAATCTGTTCGGAGATGGGTTTAACCGATACACAGTTCCGGTTGCTCAAGTCGCGAGCCAAAGCCAGATTCGGTCAACTCGGCAAAAGAAAGGCAACAAAACGTATAGTACCTTTTCGTGAGAATAATCGGCGCGCGCCAACACTTACCGAATAAGTGAAGCTATACCAGATTACCCGAAAGGACGATCTAACTCTGCTGTTCGACAACGACCACCACCCCGCCAATGATGTACTGGACCAGTATGCGGCGGGTGTCTTGGTTGGATCGGATCTTGTCGAATTCGAAGAGCATCTGCTGGTCTGCGAAGCCTGCCAGGATAGGCTGGCGGAGGTTGATGCCTACCGAGAGGCCATGCGCAGCGCGGCTGCCGAGTTGCATCCCCAACTTCCGCGGGCTGGCAACATAATTCCAAAAATAGCCTGGGCCTTCGGTTTGGCAGCTATGGCCCTGCTGGTCTTCGGCGCTATCGGGTGGCGCGCGGCGCAGCGCTCAACACTGCCGCTGGCCATCATACCTTTACAAACCACGCGAGGGATCGACGCTTTGCCCCCCACCGTAGCGCCGGGCCGGGCCGCCGCTCTTGTGCTCGATACTACCGGCCTGCCGTCGTTTCCGAAATATAACCTGGAGATCGTGGACTCCGCTGGACGCCAGGTGGTCCAATCCCGCGCGGTGCCCCAACGCGACAAGGTGCAGTTTGTTCTTTCCCACGGCTTGCCGGCCGCCAAATACTTTGTGCGCATTTATAGCCCGTCACAAGAACTGCTTCGCGAATATTCGCTCGCCGTACAGCGATAATTAATACCGCAGCGAAAGTCCCAAATCCGCCACGGCCGGTTCCGGCTGCTCTTCGAAGCTTAAGGCAGGTATTTTGGCCCGCGCTCCCCGCCCGCGAACTGCTACACCCAGCCATGCCACCAGCGTGATCCCCATGACCCACGCGTAGGCGGTACCGCTGCGCAGGCCCTCTCTTTCGATCTCCGTAACAATCTCTGACACAATGATCAGCAGTCCCCAATAGACGCCGAACATGATCTTCAAATTCGCCCTTCCCGGCAAATAAGAACAGGTGAAAGGTACCTTGGCGAAACCGGCGAGCGCCAGTTCGATTATCAGTAATCCGAACACCAGCAGAAACGCCAGGTGCCCGAGTGCCCGCTGCCAGGGCCAGACGGCTAGATAGCAAGGAGCCGCAATCACTACCACGGGGGCCAGCGCTACCAGAACCAGCGTCTTTCGCGTAGCTGCCAGATAACCGCCGCGGCCCTGCGCATCCGTCAATCGGAATAGCCAGTTGGCGCGCACCTCAATCGGAATCGAGAACGAGACGCGCAGCCCGATCACCAGGAAGAACACAGCAATCAAGGGAATGGCGAGTTCAGTTTGGATCCGCCCTTCCGCCGCGCCGGCATGCGCGGGGTTGAAGCGATACAGCACATAAGCGGCCTGGCTGAATACGTAGGCCATGCCCATACCGCAGTAGATCGCCAGCAGCAATCGGTGTTGCCGGCTGCGCGCCAGGGTGCGTCCGATAAACATCAGAATGGCTTGTTCCGGCGCGCGGTGTGCCAACGTCCTGGCAATGCCGGTCCACGGCGTGAGCGACCGCCGCGAAGGAGTGATTCCGGCTTGCTCCACCGTGCGCCGCATTTGCCGGGTGAAAGCCAGCGTGTAGGTCAGTGCGGCGACCAGCGCCACGGCGCCCGTGCCGGCCATTGCCCGCTGCGCCAGTATAACCTGGGCCGCCCCGCTCGAACCGGTCAGCACTTGAAACAGTCCGAAGAACCAGTAGGATGGAACCAGCAAATACCACAGTCGGTTGGCGGGGTCTGCCAGGGCTTCGGGGCTCGCCATTGGAGGTGTGAGGAAATACAGTGTGAGGACGCCAAAGAACGCTCCCGTTTGGAGTAGGCTCGACCATCTCAGGTAAAGGTCGTGCGGCAGCGCGTGCAGTGCCACCCCCTGCAACCCCAACAAGAACAGGAAGACGAAGAGCGAAGCCAACACAATCACCAGCCAGAAGGCTCCGAAGTTACGCGCCGCATCCAGCGCGCCCGGGCTGTCACGAACGATCAGAAACGGGCAAACCAACCCGCTAAATGAGTTGAGCGCTAGCACTCCCAAACCGATAGCTGCCCCGAGCGCCGCAAGCTTAGCCGCAAAAATCGACCGGACGCCGAGAGGCATGGAGCCCAGAATCAAGCAATCGCGCCGGTCCGGAAAAAGCGCATCCCAAAGCAATAGCGTGAATACGCCGATGATCGCCATGGTTGTAGAGATCAGAAACTCCTGATCTCCCCAAGCCGCCGAGTGCAACTGCCCCGCCGTCAGATGCTGGTACAGGCCGGCGTATTTTGGCCCGGTGACCATCACCAAAACCATGCTGAGCGCGCCCAGCAACGCGGCCACCTGCGCCAGCAAGACTGACAGATCGCCCCGCAAAGAAATGATATCCGTATCGAAGAAGCGATAGGCGAACAGCCGCACTAGCGCCCGAAACTGCCGCTGCTCGCGAGCAGACCCGGCCTTCATTGCCGCACCACCTCGGCTATACGCCGCGCAGTCGCGTCGGGATCGCTATCGGTCACCAACTGCGAGAAGATATCTTCCAGTGTGGGCAGCGCCATCAGGTCGCGCAGCCTCTCGATGGAGTCGTTCGCCACCACCCGTCCTTTGTGTAGGATCACCACGTGGTTGCAGATCTTCTCCACCACCTCGAGCACATGCGAACTGAACAGGATGATCTTCCCGGATGCCGCCAGAGACCGGATCAAACTGCGCAGCACCAGTGCCGCGTGCACGTCCAGACCGGAAAACGGTTCGTCGAGGATGATCAGTTCCGGATCGTGAAGGATAGCGGCGCAGATCAGAATTTTCTGGCGCATGCCTTTCGAGTAAGACGAAATCGGCGCATGCCGGTCGCCCGCCAGCGAGAACAACTCCAGCAGTTCGCCGATCTTTCCGTGCAGCGTGGCCGCGGGTAGGTCGCGCAGTTCGCCGGCTAACTCCAAATACTCAGCACCCGTCAGGTGCGGGTAGAGGTAGGGTTCTTCGGGAACGTATCCGAGGATGCGTTTGAACTCGACCAGGTCGCGGCGGATAGGCCGCCCACGATAGAGAACCTCGCCGTCAGTCGGGTCAAGCAGACCGGTAATCATCTTGACCGTCGTCGACTTACCCGAGCCATTCGGCCCCAGGTACCCTGTGACCTCGCCGGCCAAAGCGGTGAAGGAAACCTGGTCGACGGCCAGCGTGCCGGAATAGCGCTTGGTGAGAGCACGGATTTCGAGCATTTGGCACCTTAGACCAGCGTGCGCCGCGGAAAGTTCCTGGGGGTCGTCCTAGACGCTATCATTAGTGTTCTGCCAGCCCGTACCGTCATCCAGGTTTCCGGCATCCGCAAGACCTACGGCTCGACCGTGGCGGTGTCCGACGTTTCCTTCGAAGTGAGTGAAGGCGAGATCTTCGGCTTGATCGGTCCCAATGGCGCCGGCAAGACCACCACCATGGAATGCGTGGAAGGCGTGCGCCGGCCCGACCGCGGCACTATCTCGATTCTTGGCCTCGATCCCATCCGCGACGTATACCAGTTACAGAACCGCATCGGGGTGCAACTGCAGCAAGCCCAACTCCAGAAGCGCATCAAAGTGTGGGAGGCCGTGGATCTTTGGGCTTCCTCTATATTCCAACCCGGTGGATGGCGGCCGCCTGCTTGAACAACTGGGGCTCACGGGCAAGCGCGATGCCTGGTTCATGAACCTGTCCGGCGGACAGAAGCAGCGTCTGTTCATCGCCCTCGCGTTGATCAATGACCCCGAAGTGGTGTTCCTCGACGAGTTGACTACGGGGCTCGACCCACAATCGCGCCGCGCCATCTGGGAACTGGTGCGCGGCATCCGCGACCACGGCAAAACGGTGTTCATGACCACCCATCTGATGGAGGAAGCCGAGCGGTTATGCGATCGCGTAGCCATCATCGAACTTGGAAAGATCATCGATATCGGCAGTCCCGCCGGAGTTGGTCGCGCGGCACTGTCCGGCGCGCACCGTGGTGCTGGCTACTGCCAATGATGGTGCGGAAGAGTGCCTGCGCCGGATCGCATCCATCAACTCCGTTACCAGGCGGGATTCCGTGTTCAATATTGAAGGGCGCGGCGAGTATTTCGTGACCGAGGTGATCCAATGCCTGTCGGAAAACAGGATTGCCGTTACGGATTTTCGAACGGTGCTACCCAACCTGGAGGATGTCTTTTTGAAGGTAACCGGCCATGCCATTCGAGACTAGAACGGCTCGGGAGAAATTGCCGATGTTCCGCGGACTCTGGAAACTAACGTGGCTTGAGATCAAGATCTTTCTGCGTGAACCGATGGGCGCATTCGGCTCCATATTCTTTCCCGTGATTGTGTTCGTGGTCGCCGGCAGGTTACTGGGCGGCCGCCCGGCGCCCAACATCGCCGCCACCGGATTCGTGCGGGTCGGACTGCCCGTCTTAGCGGCGGTGCTGATCGCGCTCAGCGGGGTCTTATCGCTGGTCACCATCATCTCCATCTACCGGGAAGGCGGCATACTTCGAAGACTGCGCGCCACGCCGCTCCGGCCGCAGACCATTCTGACTGCGCACGTGTTGGTTAAACTCGCACTCACCGTGGTCAGCCTGGCGTTGATGGTGCTTGCGGGAAAACGCTATTATCCGGTCAACGTGCAAGTGCCCATATTCAGTTTCGCCGTAGCATTGCTGATCAGCGTATGCAGTATCCTTTCGATCGGCTTCGTGATTGCCAGCATTGTGCCCACCGCGCGCTTTGCCCAGCCGATCGGCGCGGCCATCCTCTATCCCATGCTGGGCTTGTGCGGATTGTTCGTGCCGCTGAGTTCGCTCCCCCCCGCATTGGTTGTGGTGGCGCGGTTCTTGCCGTTGACCTATGCGGTTTCGCTGCTGCAGGGAATCTGGAAGGGCGAGGCGTGGTCCGCGCATTTGGGCGACATCGCCGCCCTCGTAGCCGTTTTTGCGATCTGCACGGCCCTCTCGGCCAAAGTGTTTCGTTGGGAATAAACGCCTGCCATGAATAAGATACTGCCGTCTCTCCTCGCCGGGGTTGCGCTTTGCTCCCTCGTGACCCGTCCCGCCGCGGCGCAAAACGTCACGCGTGTGCTGCGCACGCCCGAGTATCGCGCGTTACAAAAGAACCTGTGCCGCGGTTGGAATACCTGGAGCGCCAATAGCGTCCTGTCGCACGTCTACTTGCCGGACGGCTTTGCGCTAACGCTGGGCTTGAAGAGCGCTGGCATGGGGCACGCTTACCAGGACACCTTCTTCCAGGCGAATGCCACCGCCAGGCGTCCCGAGAAGATTCGCTTGGGTCCGCACGCCGATGACGGATCCTATACCGAACTCACTCTCGAATGGAACACCGGGGGCGCCGATTCTAAGAACGCAGCGTTGGTGCAGAGCGCTACGGAGAACGGCGAGGAATACATCCTGATCAACGTGCAGAAGCGTGCCGCCCTACGCGCCGAGCACCTGATCGTCGAGACTGGCTATTACTGGAACCGTCCGGGCGGGGTGCGGCGCAATGGCGCGGTCCTGGTGGCGCAAGGGGCGAACCCGGGCGGCCGCACATTCACGGTGCGCACTACCGCGGCCGAAGTAAACGATCCGTTCGTGACCCTGACCGCGCCCTATCTGTCGATGGCCATGGAGGGCCGCCTCGCCGTTTACACTGGCACCGAAAAATCTCTGGATCAGGTGGCCGCACTCATCGACCGCCACCGCATGGCCCACATGCAGCGCCTCAGCGACTATGGCGATGCGCGGGAAGTCTTCACCGCCATGCAGACCATTCTGGCCTGGAACCTGACCTACGATCCGGAAAACGACCGCGCCATTTCGCCGGTGAGCCGCGGATGGAGTGCTTATTGGGGCGGCTACGTGCTCTTCGATTGGGATACTTATTTCGCATCGTTCATGTATGGCCTCTACAACCAGGATCTGGCCTTTGCCAATGCAGTAGAGATCACGAAGAGCATCACCCGCGGGGGATTCATTCCGAATTGTGCGTCGGCCTACGGCATTCAAAGCGACGATCGTTCGCAGCCGCCAGTGGGCAGCCTGATGGTGATGGAGATTTATAAACGCCACCCGCAGAAATGGTTTCTGGCCGAAGTCTACGATGAACTGCTTCGCTGGAATCGTTGGTGGCCTTCGGCGCGCGACACACGTGGCCTGCTGGCCTGGGGTTCGGACAACCAGCCACAACTTGTGGATGGCACATTCCACAGCTTTCAAGCGGCCCTGTTTGAGTCGGGGCTCGACAACTCGCCCATGTACGATGGCGTGCCGTTCAACCCGCAGACTAACCGCCTGGAAATGGCCGACGTAGGATTGAATGCGCTTTATGTGGCCGATTGCCGGGCGCTGGCTGAGATGGCCGCGGTGTTGGGCAAGACTGCCGATCAAAGCGAATTGCTGGCTCGCGGCAACAAGTACGCCGCGGCGCTGGGCACGTTGTGGGACGAGACTTCGGGAATCTATTTGAACCGGCGCACGGATACCGGCGAAAAATCGCCCCGCCTATCGCCAACCAATTTCTACCCGTTGATCGCCAAGGTGCCCACAGCCGCCCAAGCCGCCCGCATGGTCCGCGAACATTATTTCAATCCGCGCGAATTCTACGGCGAATGGGTGATGCCTGCCATCGCCCGCGATGTGCCGGGTTTCGCGGACCAGAACTACTGGCGCGGCCGCATCTGGGGCCCGATGAATTTCCTTGTATACCTGGGCATGCGCAACTACGATCTTGCACCAGCACGCACCGATCTTGCCGAGCATTCCCACAAGTTGCTGATGAAATCGTGGCGCAGCGACGGCGCCATCTACGAGAACTACAACGCCATCACCGGCGCGGGCAACGATGTGACCAGTAGCGACGCGTACTATCACTGGGGCGCGCTACTCGGCGTGATCGGGCTGATGGAGCAGGGCCGCTAGCGCCCGTCATTTCGTCCAGACGGTAACGGTGTTGCTCGCCACGCCAGCTACGGAAACCACCACCGGCAAGGCGCCGGACACGCCTGCTGGCAAGTCCACGTCCACCTGCCAGAGTCCGGCAAAACCGGGCGCGAGCCCCGCAAAGGGTACGCCGGCCGGGTTTCCGTTGACTGTCGCGGTTACTGTCGCCACAACCTGCGAAAGCGTCGTACCGCTGGCCGCCGCGCCCGTGGGCACCGCTGGAGAGACCGCGCCCAGCCCCGTGCCAAATAGTTGGATCACTTCGCTGGCCGGATTGTTTTCCGCATTGATCGTGTAATCGAGATTCAATGCCGCTGCTTGCGGGCTGCCATAAAGCGTAAAGATAGCCGGTCCGGCAGGAGCAATGCTTACGGTCTGCGAGGCGGTCATGCCGGCGTGCGTGACTGTCAGGGTGGCGCTTCCCGATGCGGTTTCCCACGGCACCTGAGCGTTAATCTGCAGCGGCGACACATACACCAGCGGCGCCGCGATGCCATTGATCTGCACGCTAGCGGCTGCCATGCTCGCCGGTAACGGCAAGAGGGCCGGCTGCTGCGCCTGTGCCGACAGGTTCACCCCGTAAATGGAAAACAGTTCGCCAGGACTGAGGGCGGCCGCGGGCGATGCGGCATTGATCACGCCGTTCGCCGGAAATGAAGGCGCGGGCACGGCCCACTGATACGTCGCCACAGCGCCAGCCGGAAGGGTGTCGGTGAAGTTGCCGCCGTTCCACGTCACCGCAAATGTGGAACTGCCGGAGGTCGCGTTCAGAACCAGCAACACCACGGACCCATCGGGATTGAGGAACGCCACGTCTTCGAGCGAGCCAGAGCCATAACTGTTCGAGTCAATGCGGTACGCGCCGGGCTGCACGAACTTACCTAAATGGCCCAAGAGATAATACTCCACGTTGCGCGTGATCTTAGGCGGCGAGACACTATCGTCCACCGTCACCACCCCGCGGCATGCGGTGCATCCGCCATTCTGCGGACCGGAGTTCTGGTCGAGCGCGATGTTCCACAAAGTGACTCCGCGAGCCCAGTTGCGAGTGGCGCCAATCAGCAGGTTCTCGGCATTCCAGGCAAGGTCGCCCGCGAAACTCGAGCCCACCGTTCCCGAACACTCGGTGAACCAGATATCCTTCGCCATGTAAGCCTGCTTCACTTCCGACTGCGCACTTACATTGCCGCCATAGCAATGGAAGGAACTGCCGGCCAGATATCCGTAGGCTGCGGTGTTGGCCAGCAGCGTTTCCGGGTATTGCGGATTATCCCAATTGTGCTCGTAGCCCAGGATCTTCACGCCGCCAAGTCCCGCGCCCGCCAATGCAGGGCCCAGATTGTTGCCAATGAAGTTGGCTTCGTCGGCCGGCGCCACATATGCCGATGGATATCCAGTGGTGGAGTTGAGCGGTTCGTTCTGCATGGAAACTGCCCAGATCGGAATGCCTTGCTGCTGGTAAGCGCTGACGAAGCGGGTGAAGTACTGCGCCAGAGCTGGAAAATCGCTGGTCTGGATATTGCCGCCGTTCATGGTCCCGGTCGTCTTCATCCAGGCCGGCGGACTCCACGGCAATGCCTGAACCTTCAGGGACGGGTTGATCGAAATAGCCTGGCGCAACAGTGGGATTAAGTAAGTCTGATCGTGCGCAATGGAAAACTGCGCGAGCGTAGGATCGGTTTGGCCGGCGGGCATGTCGTCATAGCTATAGTTGCCGCTGGCGGAAAGATCGCTGGCGCCCATGGGCTGGCGCAAGATATTTACACCGATGCCGGTGTTCGGATCGAACAGGCTCTGCATCAATGCGTCGCGCTGCGATTGCGGGAGGTTGTTCCAAAGAACCCAACCGGCCGAATCGGTCAGTGACGCACCCACGCCGTCCATTTGTTGATAGGTTTTCGTGCTATCGACCGCAATGGTAAATGCTGGCGAACCAGACGGCGCCCCTGGCGTAAAGCTGAGACTGGGCGACCGTTGCGCCAGCAGTTTCGACTGATCGCCATCGGTCTCAACAACCGCTACGCTCTGCGCGCATCCCGGCAACGCAGCCGCCAGCGCGATACACAAAGAGGTAAACCCGATCCGCATAGTTGCTATTTTAGGCCGATGCCGCACCGCACCGGGTACTCTTCGTGCCGGCTCGGTGAGTCGGGATCGCGTAGCCCTCATAGCCTCGCGCTCCTGCATCCGCCGAACCGCGTCACGGACTTACTTCACTCATGTTTGTCTGTCAGCCGTTCTTCACCTTGCCGCGATGAACCGGGCCATCTGCCGCGATAACGAGATGTTCGGCTGCATCATCGCAATCGTCGGCAGATACCTCTCCTTGCAAAGTTTACGTCACGCTTCAGAGATTCGTGCCCGGCAAAAAACTATCGCCGGTCAGACAGAGCGCGAGCGCGATATCGATAATCGCGTTGGTCCAGCCAGTTTCGAGAGTATAAGCCGTCCAGGATTGATCAGCATTGGAGCCGTAGTATTCCCACAGCGAATAATCGAAGCCGCGCATCCAGCCGCCATCGATCTCGGGCTTGGCGCCACGTACCTGGATGCGGACCAGATAGTCAGTGACGCGATGAAATAGGTCGAGGTAGCTCGGGTCGCCCGTTACTTTATGCGCGATCCATAAATTCATGGACGCGAAGCTGGTCGTATAGAGCTGATCGCTAATGGTTTCATTCGCATCATAGGTCAGTCCCAGATCGGTTCCGGTGGTGCGGGCGCCGGTGTTACTGCGATCCTCCTGAATCGCACCGCACGGCGCCATACGCGATTCCAGGTAAGCGGCCTGCTGCTTCAACGCGGCGGCGAAGAACTGATCGCCGGTGTAGGCGTAGGCCATGGCCAGCGGCAAGAGGAAGCGTGCAGCTTCGGCAGTCCGGCTGATCAAAAACGTATTGATCTTGGGAAAGCGCTCCACCATTCTGCGCAGGGGCGGCAGCGCCATATCGAGGTAATGCCGATCGCCGGTTGCGCCGTAGGTGTAAAGCCAGGAAGCCAGTAGATGTCCGCGATCGTGGGGGTGCGGCTCGTGGTCATCCTGGGCACCGGCGGGGGTTAGGGCATAGCGTGCGGAGGCATCGGCCGAAACGATGCCGCGGTCGCGAAACAGGGGATTACCGATGTAACGATGCGCGGCGAGGCATCCGATGGTGGCCCACGCAACGTCATCTTCCCAAGGGGGGCCGGAGCGCCCGCGCGTGTACCAAAGGCCGTATTTATCGTCGTCGCGATCGAGACGCTGAAAATCCATGACTGCCGCGATCATGTTTTTCCCCATACCGCGATGGCGGTCACTCGAGGCGAGTTTGCCGTAGAGCCAAAAAGCGAGTCCGCTCTCGAATACGCAATCGGCACGGACGGGCGAGAACATCTGCCCTTTGCCATAGGGGATGCGATCGCCGTTGATGTCTGGCCCGGAGATCCATTCGGTCACCCCGAGCGAGCCATCCGCGCGGAGCAATACGCCGGATTCTTCAAACCAGCGGATGTTGCGCTCGAGCGCGGCGCGATAGGCTTGGTCGCGCGACGTCACGGTGGTTTCAAATTCGAAGGAGCGAAGCGCCTCGCCGGCGTGAATGGCGCCCCGGAAGCGGGCACTGCCGGGTCCGGCGGCACGCCTCTCCATCTCATAGTGTCCGGGAGAAGTTTCTTCGAGCGCCTGTCCCACGCGCAGCGCAACGCGAAGTCCCGGCCGGGAGTCGATACAGAAACGGTATGTGGCGCCCGGCATAATCCAGGCACGCGGCAGGGTATAGGCGCGGCACGGAATATAGGCGGCCAGGATTTGGCTGCGTTTTTCGGCGGGAAGCAGCGCCACGACAAGGCCCGTCAGGAATTGTTCCCAGTGGAAGGCTGGGGCATATTCGCGGCGGCGGAAATCGGAAAGGTTGGTGGCTGCAGCCGCAAACCGGCCTTGGGCGCGTTCGCCCCACACGAGGCCTGGCCAGGTTTCCTCGATCTTAGGATTCTGCGCGAGTTTTTCGACACCGAGCACTTTACCGAAAGACAGAATCCGTCGCATGCTCGGGTCAGCAGTCAGGGAAAGGCATACCGAATCGTGCTCGTCGAGGATGGTTCCCGCGGGCAGGCTGGACCATCCCGGATCGAGGGCGCTCGAGACATAAAGGCGGGCGACGCCGGTCTTATGGACTGTGCGGCTGGCGGGCACACCGGGGAAATTCAGGGCAAACTCGGCGAAGACCCCGGCGCCGGCGGCCAAGCGGCTTTCGATTTGATCCAGAACCTTTTTCGAAAACTCGGCCGGATATGGATATGAGGAGCAGGCGAACCAGAGCAGTTGAAATGGCGCCAGGTCCATTTTTTCGATATCCGAGAGGGTAGCGAGAGTGTAGCTCAGGCCCAGTTCGTCGAAGATATCGGCGATATCCACTTGGCGCAATTCCTCGCCGGTTACCAGACAGGCGCGTACCGCATCGGGCTGAGCGGCGCGCAGAGATGACAAACTGAGGGCGGCGGGAAGTGCGGTGAGGACAAATTCGCGGCGGCGGATGTTCATGCCACTGTACCCCGCTCAGCCGCATCCAAAGCCACGGCGGCCGCCCCGATTACGCCGCCGAAGCAAGCCAGCGGCGAAAGCGCGATACGCACAGGCCGCTCGAATCCCATAGTCAGCTCTGCCATTCTCTGTTCCAGTTCCTCCAGCAGCAGCGGGTTATTCTGCGCAATCCCGCCGGATAGCACCAATAATTCGGGATCCAGCAGGTTCACGATTTGCGCGCAACCACGCGCCAGCCAACCGGCGTATATGCGGATGGCTTGCTGCGCCTCGGCATCGCCCGCGTTGGCAGATTGAATCACCTGCGCGGCGGATTGGAAACGCGGGCCGGCGTAGCGCACGAGCGCGGCAGCGTTGGCATAAGCCTCCAGACAGCCGCGCTGGCCGCAGGTACAGGGAAGGCCGTCACTGGTGAGATTGATGTGGCCAATGGCGTTGGCCAGGAAATGGGCGCCCCGGTTCAGCCGTCCGCCGATATAACAACCGCCTCCCACTCCGGTGCCCAGGGTGATACACACGAAATCATCGACATCTCGCGCCAGACCGAAATAGCGTTCACCGGCAGCGAGAGCGTTGGCGTCGTTTTCGACGGCTACGGGCAAACCCGTGGCGCGCTCCAACTCGGCACGAATCGGCGCACCCATCCAGCCTGGAAGATTGCCGGTAGCATACACGACGCTGCCATCGTCGGGATCGACCCACCCGGCGGTAGCGATACCAATGGCGGCCAACGCGATCCCTTGTTCAGCAGCCATCTTCTGGCAGGCTTCGGCGGCCGCGCGCAGATGACCAAGTAGAGCCTGGCGGCCCTCATTGGCGGGCGTAGGCACCGAAGCCTGGAAGAGCAGGCTACCGTCGCGTTTGACGATGGCGGCTTTGGTATTGGTACCGCCTAAGTCGATGCCGATGGCATAACGATCGCGTTTGCGGGCGCGCTGCTCGATGGCAAGAACGAAGCGCCGGGCGACCTCATCGGGCCGGGTGATGGCCGATCCAACGATAACCGCGAAGGCTCCCTCATCGAGGGCGGCGGCGGCTTCGCCGGGGGTGCGAATGCGTCCTTCGGCGATCACCGGCACGGCGACGGCGCTAATCACGTCGCGCAGAAACTGGAAATCGAATTGGCGAATATGCTGCGTTTCGGGGGTGTATCCGCGCAGGGTAGTCAGGATAAAATCCGCGCCGGCGTCGACCGCGGCGAGCGCTTCGGCAATGGTGGCCACGTCGGCTAAAACCGGCACGCCCAACTCGTGCTTGATGCGGCTGATGCGGTTGAGGGCTCCGAACTTCTGTCCGCGGGCGGTGCAATCCAGGGCAATCAAGCCGGCGCCGGCCGCAGTGAGTTGCCGGGCGGCGTCGAAAGAAGGGGTAATAAGAACGCGCCCATCCTCGTGATCGAGTTTGGCAATGCCGATGATTGGGGCGCGTACGAACTCACGAATGGCGGCGACGTTTTCGGGTCCGTCGGCGCGGATCCCGGCGGCGCCCGCCATAATGGCGGCTTGGGCCATGCGCGCGATGACGCGGGGATCGCGCAGCGGCGAACCCTCGGGGGCTTGGCATGAAACAATGAGCTGCCCCGCGAGCACGTTATGAACTTCGGCAACGGATTCCATTTATAAACCTGTCTTGGCGGAAAGGGCGCATAGCACGATGGCGGCGAAGAGCCCGCCGATACCGATGCGCATCAGGCGTACCGCATCGCGCCCGGCACCGCGCCACTCGCGCAACATAACACCCATAAGGTTAGCGATTAGGAGGGCGATGGCCAGGCTCAAGGGCCAGCCGATCGAGAGGCCGATATCGCCCAGCAGCGGGGCGGCTGCACCGTAGAGAAAAATGCTGGCGCCCCAGAGGATGCCCATCAGGATACTCAGCAGCCACGCCCGCGCGGGCCACTGGGAGAAGAACAAAACTCCACTGCGATGGCGGCGAGCGAGCAGCGTGCAATAAACAATGTTGGGAACCGCGCCACAGCCGAGCATCAAAAGCCAGATACAGTTGGTCCCCAGGAAATGCGAGTAACCCATCTGCTCGCCCGTCGCGGCAATGGGGAGGGCGAGCGCATAACCAATATTGAACACCGCGGACATCACGCCCGCGCCGATGGCAAAAATATATCCGCCGGCGGATGCTTGCGAACGGTCCCGGGCAGCATCCCGTTTTCGCCCGGCGCCGCCGCAAATCCACACGCTCGTGAGGAAAACGAGCACGCCGATATACAGAAGCTGCTGCTGGCGGTCGAATTGCGCGATCTTGCCGTTCAGAAACAGAGGCACCAGGGAACCAAGCGCGGAACTGAGGCCAATAACCATAGTGTTAGCGACCGAAACGCCCAACCGATCGACGGCGCGGCCGAACAGGATGGCGCCGAAGCCCCAGGCGAAACCGAAGATCATAGCGCAGCGGACTGCGGCGGCCGGTGCCCGGTGGAGCACGTGGGCATAGCCGGGAACGGTCAGCGAAACGATCCCGAAGGGCATCGCCAGGCAACTGGTAAGAATGAAAACCAGCCAGATATTCTCCCACTTCCAGCGCGGGATGATCTTCATCGGGGCGGAAAACAGGCCATTGCAGATCCCCGACAGCGCCACATAACTAAGTCCGACGAGCATTTAATATTTTCACACCCTCTTGACAGCATACACTAAGAATGGTACAGATGTATAGACCAATCCGTTAGGTCTATACCAGCATGACGAAAAAAGGACCGCCCGCGAACTTCCTGACACTTAAGGTGGACAAGAGCAGTCCCACGCCGGTTTACTCCCAGATTGCCGAGGCAATCAAAGCTTTAATTGCGCAGGGCGAGGCGCCGGTCGGAACCCCGCTGCCTCCGGAACGCGTGCTGTGCGAGCATTTCGGCGTGAGCCGCATGACGCTGCGGCAAGCCTACGACGTGCTGGAACGCGACGGATTGATCGAGTCGCACCGGGGCCGCGGAACATTTGTGGCGCTGCCGCGCATGCAGAAGCAGCAACAAGAGATGCGAAGCTTCACGGAAGAGATCACGGCGCGGGGGGCGGTGCCCTCGTCGAGCCTGATCGCTTTCCGGCGGAGCAAGCAGACGCCGGCAGACCGCGCATTTTTCGGCTTGCCGGGCGATGAGACGATTTACGAAGTGGAACGCGTACGATACGCGGACAAAACGCCAGTGGCTCTGGAACTGGCGCACATTCCCGAGTATTTGTGTCCCAACCTGGACCGCTTCAACCTCGGGGCACAATCCATATACCAGATTTTGGAAGAGAACTACGGGCTGGCGCTCGCCTATTGCACGGAAAAGATTTCGGCGGCGCTACCCACCCGGAGACAACGGGAACTGCTGCGCGTATCAGGGCCCGCCAGCGTTCTGGTTGTGAACCGGCAGACTTACACGGATAAGGACACTCCGGCCGAATTGGCGGTGACGTCCTATCGCGGAGATTTCTATACCGCCGTCGTGCGGTCCATCCGCAGAAAGAAATGACCCGGTTGGCCAACGTAGGTTTTGCCTTTCTACCTATGCTGGACTCAGCTCATGAGGAGGAGCTATGCGAAGGAACTCTTTATTTCGATTCTGCAGAGATTTGCCAGGCGTTTGGCTAGGGGCGGCGCTTCTACTGTTTGTTCTGGCTCCGGTTACCCTGCATGGTCAAAGCGGTTACGGTTCGATCCTGGGTAGTGTAACGGACCCCTCTGGCGCCGTTGTGGCCGGGGTGACGGTGACGTTGCGCAACGAAGCTACGAACGTCTCGAATGTGATGCAAACTAATGGGCCCGGAGAATATGTGTTCCCCAATGTGATCCCGGGCGTATACGAAATCACGATAAGACAAGAAGGCTTCGAACTGTTTGATGTGAGTCACATCGAGCTATCGGTTGGCCAGACTGTCCGTCAGGATGCCCGGCTCACAGTCGGCGCCACCTCGACGAAGGTCAATGTCGTAGCCACTGTGCCGCTTGTCCAAACAGACACTTCCTCGGTGGAAAGCGTAATCGACTCGAAACAGATTTCAATGATGCCGCTGGACGGCCGGTCGAATATCTTTCCGTTGCTTGCCCTTGCTCCCGGAGTGCAGGGTGGAGCTTGGGGTTTCTACACTCCCAAATTCGGCGGCAATACCGTTGAAGGCAGCTATAACGTAAGGATTGACGGCACGGACGCCTCCGAAAGCGAGAACGAATACATCGGGATCGGGGACCCATCCCTCGACGCGATTGCGGAAATCAAGGTTGTGGACAGCATGGGATCCGCGAAATACGGGACTGGCGCCGCCTCCGTGATCATGGTCACAAAGTCTGGCACCAACGAGTTCCACGGCAGCGCATTCGAGTACAATCGAATCAAGCAGCTCGCGGCTCAGAATTTCTTCGCCACAGGTTTACCCAAATCCCCCTACACTCGTAATGAATTTGGTGGATCCTTGGGAGGGCCCATCAAGAAGGACAAACTGTTTTTCTTTGCGAGCTATGAAGGCCTCACCTTCAGATCCTCAAGCACCTCCGAATCCGCGATGCCCACTACGGCGCTTCTACAAGGGAATTTCGCCGGCCTCGCGCCGATCATAGATCCCTCCAACGGCACACCATTTCCAAACAACCAAATTGAAACCAGCCGGTTCAGCACGGCGTCGCAGTTCTTCCTGAAATACTTTGACACGCCAAACCTGGCCTCCAGCGCGCCAGGAGGCTTGGGGACTAACTTCGTCGTAAATCTGGGAACGAAACAAGACGAATTCAGGTATCAAGGGCGGGGCGATTACACGATCAACGACAAGAACCGATTGTCGGTGATGTGGTTCGATGCGCGCTATGTCCCGCGGATTTACCCTGGATGGAGCCCCAAGTTTGGCGGCGTCACCAACCCAGCTACTTATCAGAACGTCGCCGTCAACTACACCAGCACGATTGAACCCACGCTAACGAACCTGGTGACCTTTGGATTCCATCGGGTCTGGGACCAGGTTGCCGCGCAAACCGCCGGCCAGGTCGATATGAGCAAGCTGTTTCCGCAGATACCGGCTCCCCTGCCGGGGTTGGGCGGACTTCCCAACGTTTCGATTTTGGGGTTCAACGGACTGTACGACACGGGCGGCGGTGGAGACAACGAGCAGACTTTTGAAGGGTCTGACACTTTGACTTGGGTGAAGGGAAAGCACCTTATCGAGGCCGGATTCTCCGTGATGCACTGGAAATTCTACAACTACGGGGTTGACGACAACGGTTCCTTCTCGTTCACGGGGCGCTACACGGGAAACGCTTTTGCCGACTTCCTGCTGGGCGACCTTTCCGCCTCGAACTACGCCGTTTTGCCGGTCGCAGCTACGCCCACCAATGACCGCTACGGCTTCTTTATCACGGACGATTGGAAGCCAACGCCCAAGTTAACCTTGAACATTGGATTGCGTTATGACCTCCCCACGCTGTATCAAAATACAACCGGGAACATGTCCAACTTTTATCCAAATCTGGACGAATTGGTCGTCCTCAAAGGTACAGGCAGGCCAGATTTGTTCCCTGGCGTTCCTATCGTTTCAGGATCGAGCGTTGGTCTTAACGCAGGAAACTATATCGGAACCGATCACAAGATGATCGCTCCGCGGATTGGGCTCGCCTATCGTCCGCTGAGCAGTAGCCGCCTGATTTTACGGGGAGGTTACGGTCTCTATTATGTCTCCATACCGTGGGTTTGGGGCTCCTATCAACTGGTGCGCAATGCGCCCTTCACGGCCGAGTTGAACTACGAACCTGCGGCAGGCGCCACACCCACGCTCACGTTTGCCGATCCGTTCCCGACGGGTCAAGGAAGTAACTCAGACGCTGTCGGCCCCAGCGCGAATGCCTTGCCGTCACACTATAGGTATCCCGCTACGCATCAATGGAACCTTACGGTCGAATCCCAAATCACGCGAGATTCGTCCCTCCGCATCAGCTACCTTGGAAGCGAGTCGGAACACGTGACGCAACAATACAACCTGAACGACCCTGTTCCGCAACCGGGTCCGGTTCAGCCTCACCGGCCTTATCAACCATTTGGCCCGATCACCTTATGGGCGAATGACGCGACCGCAAATACTCAGCAACTTCAGGTCTCGGCGCGCCGCCGCTTTGAAACAGGGCTTACGTTCCAGGCCGAGTTTAGCTGGACTAAGATGCTCGACGATGGTTCATACCCGGCGGGTTCCATACCTACGGACAACCAGAATATTCGTCTCGATCGCGGAAACGACTCTTACGTTCGCCCAAGGTACTTTGTGGGGAACTACGTGTATGAGTTGCCGTTCGGAAAGGGGCATCGTTACCTGGCGAACGCCGGCCGTGGGCTCGATGCGCTGGTTGGCGGATGGCAGACCAGCGGGATCCTCACTCTGGGAAGCGGCCTTCCTTACTCGGTGAATTTTGACAGCAGCGTGGAGGGATGGCCGAGTAGCCGTGCCGACATCGTGGGCAATCCGCATGTGAGCAATCCGTCGCTCTCACAGTGGTTCAATCCAGCGGCGTTTGCCGTGCCGCAACCCTTTACCTTCGGCAATTCCGCCCCCAATTCACTTTTTGGCCCGGGTTTTGCCCAGTGGGACACGGCCCTATTCAAACAATTCTCGCTCACCGAGAAATTCAAACTGACGTTCCGGGGGGATGCCGTGAATGCTTTGAATCACCCCAACTTCGGGAATCCGAACAACGACATCAGCAATCCGAGTCAAGTGGGGACGATTACGGGGACCTCCGGGCCCTCGCGCGCTATTCAGTTCTCTCTGCGGCTTGCCTTCTGATGTAAAAACGATGGCTGGACGGACATGCGGCACTCACACTCCGCATGTCCGTCCAGCTTTTTGTATAAGCGAATGACCCGGTTCACTGCGGTCCTCGTCCTTGCAACTGCGTGTTCCGCGCTCGAACCGGAGCCGGTCGAACTGAGACGCGGGGAACACCAGATCGAAGTCGCCATAGGGGGCCGGCCTTTCACCACTTACTACTTCTCTTCCGCAGTATCGAAGCCCTACCTGATGCCCCTCCAAACGCCTTCCGGAGTGGTCGTGACCAGGCCGTTCCCCGTGGTGAACGATTTTCCCGGCGGCGACGTCAACGACAAGTCCTTCGAGCCGCACCAAAGGCCGATGTATTTCGCGCACGGCAACGTGAACGGCCTGGACTTTTGGGAGGAGGAAGTCTTCGACTGGACCATGACCGATCATGCGCGCCAGCCTTACGGACACATGGTCTTGAAGAAGCTCGAACAAGTATCCCAGGATGGAACCGCCGGGACTGTCCGCGCGCGGTTTCGCTTGCTCGACCCGAACCAGCGGCAGATCGCCGAGGAGACCCAAAGCTTCACGTTCCGCGGCGACGGGCGGACGCGAACCATAGACTGCGAGTTCGTGGTTTTCGCGACCGATGGACCCGTGGTATTCGGCGATGCGAAGGAAGGCACCTTCGGTATCCGCCTGAACCGGGATCTGAGCAAGCCCAACGATCATATGTTGAATTCCCTCGGCCAGCGCGGCGAGCCGGCGATCTGGGGCAAGCCCGCGGATTGGGTGAACTATGCCGGAATGGTCGGTGGCAAACCCGCCGGTATCGTAGTGTTCGATGCGCCCGACAGTTTCCATCACCCGACCGCATGGATGGCTCGGGCGTACGGACTGCTCGCCGCCAATCCGTTCGGGCTACGAGAGTTCACCGGGGACAAGAACAAGGACGGCAGTTGGACCGTTCCCGAAGGCCAGTCCATCCGGTTTCGATACCGGGTGGTAATCTACGACGGCGAAATGACTCCAGATGAACTGGCGCGGGAGTACGCGCGATACGCGAATGGGAACTAGCCGCGCGGCCGGCCGGTGGACCTGAGATGGGCGTCTATACCAGACTGGTGCGGCCGGTTCTGTTCCGTGCGGATGCCGAAAACATGCATATCGCAGCGATCCGGGCGGCCGAGGTTCTTAGCGCTTCTGAAATGGCCTGTCGTGCGGTGAGCGCGTTCTGTTCAGTCGCACGCCCCCGCCTGGAATGCTCCGTGGCCGGATTGACGTTCCGCAATCCGCTTGGACTGGCTGCCGGCTATGACAAGAACGGCCGGTGCGCTCCATTGCTGGCGGCTCTCGGATTTGGCCACATCGAAATCGGCTCTGTTTCGGCCGACCCGTCCGAGGGCAACCAGAAACCGCGTCTGTGGCGGTTGCCCGAAGAGCGCGGACTGATTGTGAATTATGGTCTCCCGAACGATGGAGCCGACGTCGTGGCGGAGCGTCTCGCGCACTCCGGCGCGCCCGTCCCAACCGGTGTGAATATCGTGAACACGAATCGGGGCGCGCAGGCGCGGCCGAGCGATGAAGACGCGATCATCGCTGACTATATTCGATCGATCCGGCGGTTGGACGCGCACGCGGCGTACCTGATGCTGAACCTGAGTTGCCCGAATACGCCGGATGGACGCGCCTTTATTTCCGACACGCGCCGCGTCCGCCTGTTATTGGAGGCGGTCCGCGGTGCTGCACCGTCGAAACCGGTGTTCCTTAAAGTTGCACCTTTCGCCAATGCACGGAGCCTGGAGGCTTTTCTAGAACAGGTGGATGCCTCGCCGTTGATTCGGGGATTCGGCATCAATCTTGCGCCCGGTACGCCGGGGAGTGCCACGCCGGGGGCGGTTGCCGGTGCGCCCTGCCGCGACTTGATGGACCGCGCGGGGGCCGAAATATACCGCCGGATGGATCGGAAGCGCTATGCGCTTATCGCGACCGGTGGGGTGTTCTCCGCGGCTGACGCATACCGAAAGATCCGGCAAGGTGCGTCGCTGGTGCAGTTCCTGACTGCGCTTGTGTTTGAAGGACCGGCGATCGTTCGCCGCATGGTCAACGCCCTCGATGAGTTGCTGGCACGCGATGGATTCGCGAGTGTCTCCGATGCCGTGGGGGTGGATAAATGAAGATGCGAATGCGGCATTGTCAGCGCTCATCCCAAGTGACTGGACCCCAGGGTTGGGCATCGGCCCATCTCTTTGCTTCCTCGAAGCTGTGAAATTCTCCGCCGGATGTCCCACAGACATAGTAGACCAAGCCATCAGGCGTGTCAGGAATCGGAGCGTTTTCATCAAAGACCAAGCCATCAGGCGTGTCGGGCTCCGGATTATTTTCGTCGGGCTCCTTGAAACGCGAGCCGGCGAACTTGGCCGGTCGAGCGCAGATTTCAATCGTGTGCGGCACTTTGCGGTTATAGAGCCAGATCCCTTTGGCCGCTACGCGCCTGTCCACGTTCTTCATTCAAATAAGATAACTCGGCGCGTCTAGGCGCCTGGGTCGAGGACCGCTTAAACACTGCCGACCTCTTTACCGAGCAGATCCGTCAGCGACTCGCGGCGATGGATGTTCAAGTTGCCCCTCACCAGATGGGTCACGTTGGCTGGCGGATATTGAACCGCGGAACAATCTGGCGTGGGAATGTCAAGGGCCGGCGTCAAACCGCGCGCCGGCCCCGGTTGCCTCCCTCACTCCTTCGTTTCATTTCATTTCCCGGACCCGCAGATTCCGGAACATCACCACGTCCGTGGGCGAATGCAGTTGCAGGCCGATTGGTCCGGATTTCGGCTTATCCGGAAGGCCGGGATGCTCGGCCACCACCACACCGTTCAGGCTGACGCGAATCATATTGCTGCGCACTTCGATCAACAGGCTGTTCCAATCCGTTCGCCGTTGGACGCCGGACTTGGCTTGGGCTAGTTTGTAGATGCTGCCGCTGATATCGAAATCGCGGGGCGTTCCATTGTCGATGTTCACTTCATAGGCGGTGCGGGCGGGGGTGGGCCATCCGGTCTTCGGATCGACGGCGAATTTGGCGCGCTGGCGATCGCCGATGGAAACGCCGCTATTGCCTCCAACGCGCAGCCAATAGTCGAGCGAAAGATCGAAATTCTCGCCGAATTCTCTTTCGGTATAGAGCCAGGATTGGGGAAGGCAAGGCTTATCGGGATCGCACTGGCCGACCAGAATGCCGCCGTCCAGGACGCTCCAGATGCCCAGGCCGCGCACCTGCCAGCCGGACAGATCCTTGCCGTTGACCAGGTTCGTCCAAGCCGCTTCCTGGCCCGGCATGGCGCTGCTTGCGGCCAGGAACGCGAGGACGACGTACGAGCTTGCCTTGGTCATTTTAGATTAGCCTCGGAACGAAAATCACGGATCCGCACGGGGCGCCCGCCGGATTCCTTGCTGCGCTGGGCCGCTTCCATGAAGGCGAATATTTCGAGCGTTTCCTGCGGCGATACCGGAGGCTGGCCGGTTTGAAAGAACTTCACCACGGCGGCGACCAGTTCCGCGTAGCCCGTGTCGGGCGAAGGTCCGCTGCGCACGACTTCCTTGGGACGGAAGGCGAGACCGCCAAACTCACTATAGGGCCGGTTCACGCGCATGGTACCGATGCGGCCATCTTGCCACCGGCAGGTGGTGACATCCACATCGGCGGAAAAGGTGCGCGTTACGTCTAGGCATCCGGCGCCCATCCAGGCGAATAACAACTCCGCCGAATGAATTCCGTACCACGTGAGTTCCATTGGATGATGCTCTTCGAGCGGTCCGGGACCCCATACGAAATATCCGGCGGCATCGTCGAATTTGAGCGAGGTCGCCAGTGCGCTGAATCGCAAACTGGAGGACGAGAACCACGGAACGCCTGCCTGGCGCGCCTCTTTGGCGATCTCGAGCGCATCCTCGTAACTGGCCGCCAGGGGCTTGTCCACGAAGAACGGCTTTTTGGCCGCGATGACTTGCTGGATTTGGCGCAGGTGCACGCGGCCATCGACGCTCTCGATCATCACCGCGTCAACTTTGGCGCAAAGGGCGGGAATGTCCGGCACGATCTCGATATTCCATCGGGAAGTGAGCTGCTCGGCGAATTTATCGACCCGGGTATAGCTTTTCTCGATATCCGGGCTGCCGCCCTTGTAGGCCGCCACCACGCGGGCGCCTGGAATGTGGCCGCGGGCGTCAGCATTGTTTATGATTTCGGTGAAGGCAATAGCGTGAGAGCTGTCTGCGCCGACGTATCCGATGCGCAAATCGGCCGCCCGGACAGAGCCGGCCGCCAGAGGAATCAAGAGAAGGTAGCTGCGCATAAGCCGCTTCATGGTATGGCCGGAGTAACCACGATGTTCCGGTACGACACCGGGCCGTGATCGCCCTGCAGAAAAATGGGCCCCGGCAGGCCTTCGCGGCTATCCAGGGCGCCGCCGGTGATGCCTGGAATTTCTTGGCCGTCGATGATGGTTACGCCGTTCTGGGCGACCGTGACCCGGCGGCCGATCAGCACCACGTCGTAGCTTTGCCACTCGCCCGGACGCCGCGGCATCTCCGGTTTCGGCGCCAGGAACCCGTAAACACCGCCCATACGGCAGTTGAGGGGCGCCTTCAGGGAATCATCTTCGATCTGTACTTCATAACGTCCGCGCAGATAAACGCCGCTGTTGCAACCCTTCGGGCAATTGAACTCGATGTGCAGTTTGAAATCGGTGAATTGCCGATCGCTTACCAGGTCCGCGCTGGGCGGATGAGTTTCGAGCACGCCTTCCGCGACGCCCCATCCGTTGTGGACTTCGGGAAAGCGCAAATGCCAGCCCGACAAATCGCGCCCGTTGAAAAGAACGACCGGCTCGCCCCAGCGAACCGGCGCCGTCCGGTCCAGAAGCGGCGCCCGCACGGCTGTCCATTTCCAGCTTTTGCCGTCGGGTCCATTCGCGGTCCCTTCGATGCGTCCGCTCGAAATCGAGCCTTCGAAAACCATGTCGTCTTTGCCACCCTCTTCCCGCTTGGGCGAGACAAATTGGATCCGGCTGCCGGTAATTTCAATGCGGGGCAGGGGCCGCGCGTTGCCCCACCGGCCCACGAAACTGGCTGCGGGCTGCGCGCCGTTCGACGAGATCTCGATCCACGATGGAAGATCCTTTACGCCATCGTTCAACGTCAGATCCCAGCGGCCGGCAAAATCGGCGGTGCCCGTCGCGGCGTGCGCCAGTGTGCCAACCAGCGCGGCGGCAAACAGATAATTAAGTTTCATAGTTCAGGCTCGCGGCGCCTGCGCGGAGACCGCCCAGTTCTTTTCGTCGAAATACAACGTGCGGCCTTCGCGGTAGGCCTGGACCGACATCGAGATCAGAACCTGCGCGCGGGCGGCGGTCTCGACGTCCAGTCGCGGCTTCTGGCGGGTTCGTACGCAGGAAAGGAAATTCGAGAAGTGCGCGGATTCGTTATCCACCTGCTCGATCGGGAAGCGGCTTTCGCCAGTGCCCCACCTGGTGCCGTAGGGCTCATCGATGGTGTCCCTTTCCGGAAATAAAGTGATGTGATCCGTTACGCCTTCGAATTTGCCGTGGTCCACCATGACGATGGTTCCCAGATGGCCGCGGATCAAGCCGGGAATGTGGCGAGAATTTGCCATCGAGGAAGAGAGCACCACCGTGTGATCAGCGGCGTACTCGGCCACCAGATGGAAGGTATCGGGCACCTCGCGGCTATCCTTGAAAACTGAGATTTTGCCGCCGGCCATCACTTTAACCGGGAATTGCGGCTCGGGCCAGCAGACGTTCAGAGGCGCGGCCACGTGGAAGAACAGATCGGTAGCGATGCCGCCCGAGTAATCCCAATATTTGCGGAAGCGGAAATAGCGGTCGGGGTCCCAGGGCCGCGCGGGAGCGGGCCCCAGCCAGGTTTTCCAATCGATGTAGTCCTCGCCTCGGGCGTCCGACCCGGCCGCTCGATCGATGGGCCAGTTCCATTCGCCTTCCTTGGAATTGCGATGGTAGGAGCCTTGGCTCATCACCATTTGTCCGATGGCGCCATCGGCTATGACTTGCTTGGCCTTCCACCACTGGGGCGCGGAGGTAGTCTGGGATCCGACTTGCAATACGCTGCCGGTAGCGTGCACTTTTTCTACCAGGCGGCGGGCTTCGCCGATGGTGTGGCACATGGGCTTTTCCACGTAGACGTCTTTCCCCTTGTCCATAGCCGCCAGCGCGATGGTGGCGTGCCAGTGGTCGGGAGTGGCAATGATGACCGCGTCGATATCCGGCCGGTCGATGACGGCATGCCAGTCCAGATAGCCGTCGCAGTTGTAAAGCAGCTTATTCTCGTTGATCCGCTTTTGATAGACGTCGCAGACCGCGACGATTTGGGCGGGATTCTCCTGCTGGCCGATTCTGGCGAACTTTTTGGTAATCCAGGTTCCACGGCTTCCTGCGCCGATCAACCCCAGGTTGATGCGGTCGTTGGCGCCCACGGCACGGCCGCGCGCCGCCAGGTGTTCGCCTAAACCCAAGGCGGCCGCTCCCATTACGAAATCACGGCGGTTCACGATATGATATCCTTGTCTAGACCTAACGAATTGGTCTATACATTAATACCACCCTTACCCGGGCGCGTCAAGGAGTTTCACGTCCGGTTATCGCGCCGCGGCGGCCGCCGAAACCCGCCGTTGTCGATAGGCAGCGCTTGACAGGGCGGGCGCCATGCGTTATTTAGGTATAGACAAGTTAATTGCGGTCTATACCAGTTCAAAATGCTACCGCGCCAACGCGTATCAGCGGCTCTCCAATTCAGCGAACCGGATCTCGTGCCGGTGGAGTATCACGCATCCCCCGCCGGATTCATGCAGCACGGCGAGCGGCTACGCGAGCTTTGGCGCGAAGCTCCAGACGATTTTGGGCCGCCCGGCCGGTTCGCCATCCCGGAGGCTGATCCAGGCCCCCGCACCTGGCGCGACGCGTGGGGCGTCCAATGGCACGAGGAAGCCTTCGGCGCGGGCGGAATAGCCATTGGCCGGCCGCTTGCCGACTGGCAGGCGTTAGCATCTATGCGGACCCCGCCCCTGCCGCGCTCATCCGGGTCTGAATTCGAAATCGAAAGGGCCCGCGCCGCCCGGCACCGCGAAAGCTATTTCTTGAAAACCGGCTGGATCAGCCTGTTTGAGTTGATGCACGCGCTCCGGCCCTTCGAAGATGTCCTCATGGACATCGCCAGCGACCGGCCGGAGATCCATGCGCTGGCCGACCGCTTGGTAGAGCATCATCTGGCGTGGCTGGATTACGTGCTGGCGCGTGGCGTCGATGCCATACAATTTGGCGACGACTATGGTTCTCAAGCCGGCTTGATGCTTTCTCCCGCCATGTGGCGGCGCTTCTTCCGCCCGCGGTACGAGATTCTGGTGAACAAGGTGAAGGCAGCCGGGGCGGTAGTTTTTTTTCATAGCTGCGGCAAAATGCAGAAACTGCTCGAGGACATCGCCGGGCTTGGGGTCGCGGCGATCTGGCCGCAACTGAACCTATACGATCTGCCCTGGCTGGCGCGTTTTTGCCGAACCGCCGGGGTAGCGATCGCCCTGCACCCCGACCGCGGCGAGTTGATGATTCGCTCAAAGCCCGAAGCCGTAAGGCGCTACGTTCTCGGTCTGGCGGAGACTTTTGAAGTGGATCGGGGCGGTAGTTGGTTTTATGTCGAGATAGATCGCGGATTTCCTTTCGACAACGTCGCGGCGCTGACCGCGGCCATCGCGGAATTGAGAAGCGGACGCCATGCGGCCCGCGCCTGACTGGAGAAATACATGCCAATTTTGCACTCTGTGAGCTATTCCGGAACCTGGGGACACGAAGCGTTGCCTTTGGAGGATTTCGTCGATAAGGCCGCCGATTTAGGCTACGACGGCGTAATGCTGATGGCCAAGCGGCCGCACCTGTCGGTGCTCGATTGGAACAGCGACAGGCTCACCCGCCTTCGCGCCAGATTGGAACAGCATTGCATGCGGACAATCTGCATCGCCGGCTATACGAATTTCACCGGCGACCTGGAGCATAGCGAAGTCCCCAATCATGAGATCCAGATCCAGCACGTAACCGATTTATCGCGCATCGCGCGGGATCTGGGCGGCGACTTGGTTCGCGTATTCACGGGCTACGAGAATCCAGCGGCAGCATATCTTGCCCAATGGAGTCTGCTGGTGCGCGCCCTGCGCGAATGCGCCAGCCGTGCGGCGGATTTCGGCGTCACCATCGCGGTACAAAACCACCACGACATTGCGGCGGGATACGAAAGCCTGTGGGATCTGATCGAGGAAGTGGACCATCCGAATTGCCGCGCGGCATTCGATGCCTGGGCTCCCGCGCTACAAGGTGTGGATATCGAGGCGGCCGCGAAAAAGATGGCCGGCATTACCGTGCTCACCACCATGGCCAATTATCAACTGCGGCCGAGATACCGGTTGGCGACCAAGCTTACCAACTTCGAGCCCATTCTGCCAACCACGCTGGCCGTTCCCATCGACGAGGGCTTCATCGATTTCCGCGCGTTCCGGGAGGCGCTGGAACACGGCGGATTTCGCGGCCCTATCGCCTATGAGATGTGCTCGCCGTTAAGGGGCGGCGGCAGCATGCGGAATCTCGATAGCTACGCCCGAAAATTTGTCGAATTCATGAGCCGAGTGCCAGCCACCGCTTAACTGTTACCGGAGTGCGTCTCCAGGTCGAGCATGCCCGACACGACTCCGCGCCGTCGCCGTTGATCACCGGCCGTTTTGGATTCTTATACCCGAAAGCGGACGTCAAAATCAGCCAATCAAATTGGGTGCCGAAGGCAGGAAAAAGGATCGCTCCAGGATCCCAGTTCACCTCGAACTTGCGGATAGATTCTGTCCATCCTGGCGCTTTCCGAACCCCTAAGCACTTACCCGGAAGGAACCAATCCACGAGCAATGCCGGAAATGCGGTTACCTTGCGCATGAACCATACGCAATCGCATCCGCAAAATGAACTCCAAAGAGGCGCTTGGTCAATGGTCGCAAATTTTAGATAAGGTGTTTAGAATATCTGGTGCGGATGAGAGGACTTGAACCTCCACTCCCTTGCGAGAACTAGAACCTGAATCTAGCGCGTCTGCCAATTCCGCCACATCCGCATTTGGTGGGCTTGTTCTATTTTTTCAGGCGCAGCCTCAGAAGTCAAATCGCTCAGTTCTCGGCGCTTAGCTCGATTACCGCGGCACGCCACTCCGCGTCCAATTTCACCGGCAATCCGCCTTCAGCCAGATCCCGCGCAGCATAGTTTCCGGCCGCTCGCCCATCCACCGTCACTCCATAGCGACCCGCCGTGAGTCCACGCAGCCGGAAAGTCTGCCGCTCTTCGCTGTAGCCCAAACGGTACGCCAACACCACGCTACGTCCCGCATCCGGAGCAACGTACTGAATCGCCATCCACCCTCGCGGATCGTCATGCGCCGGTTGCGCCGTCAAATGATAAACGTCGGCGCCCTCGATGGTCTTGCGCAAACGTTTGTACATCTTAATGTTCTGGGCTGCGCGCTCGCGCAACGCGGGGCTCCAATCCGCGATGCGGCTCGATACTCCGAACTGCCCGTTCATGGGGATGCGGAACAGGAAATCCCACCACCCCGCTGGCTTGGTCTGGTCCACATGGCCGTGATCGTCGTCGCCCACCATCCAGTGATTGCAGACCTCCGGCGCAAACTCCACTGTGCAGCCGTAGCCCAGTTGCGCCGACGGCAGCGGCGTCACTACGTCCGAAATCCAAGTGGTGTGCGCATGCGCCAGAATGCCCAGATCGAACCGCAGCGCTCCGCTCGAACAGCTTTCCACGAGCAACCCGGGATGCCCCGCGCGCAGATCGTCGAGCCAGCCATAATAGGCCTGCACGTGGCGATGCAGCACATCGCCGCCGCGCGCGTCGCCGGGCGGATCGAACCGCTCGCCGATATCCACGTTGTAATCGATCTTAATCCAGCCCAGGTCATAATCGCGTATCAGTCGGTCCACGGTGGCGCGCGCCCATTCGCGCACTTCCACCTTCGCGAAGTTGAGTTGGTGGCGCTGGTCCTGCAGGATCGGCGCGCCATTATAGGCCAGGAACCAATCCGGATGCGTGCGCGCCAGGTCCGAGCCCACGCCGGCATTTTCAATTTCCACCCACAGCCCGAATTTCATGCCTTTCGCCCGAACATAGCGGGAGATTTCCTGCAAGCCCCGCGGAAACTTGGCCGCATTCGGCACATAGTCGCCCAGTTCGCGCGACCAGTCTTTCGTGTTGTACCAGCCCGAATCGAGCACGAACGCTTCCATACTGAGTTGCGCGGCTGCATCCACCGTTGGTTTCAGGCTGTCCGCTGAAACGTCTTCCGAAAATGGATACCACGAATTGAAGTGCACCAACAACGGATCACCCGCCGGCCGCCGCGGAATGACGGATCGCTGGTAGCGATGCAGTTGATTGGCCGCATCATCCAGATTGCCGTCCGTAGCAGTGAAGGCAACATCGGGCAGCGTGAACGAGGCTCCCGGCGGCAAAGCCAGCGCACCGCCGAAATCGAAGCGCATGCCCAATTCGGCGGTTAGTGCTAACTGCTTGGGTCGCGTGCGGTCTCCCCCGGGCTCGCGTCCGAAACTCATTTGCCAGTTGCCCGAATACGCCAATTGCGCCATATATGTTACGCCTCGGTCCCGGTCGCGTAAGGCGAACCACGCGGCATAGCCGTTGGTCGAGCGTCCCCGATCGGCAGTGAAAACCCGACGCCCCACCGTTAACCGTTCGGTGGCCATTTGCCGCTCCTGCCCCCACCCCCCCCATAAATAGGTCAAGTCGTAATCGGCGGCGGGCAGGCGCCAGGCGAGTGATGGCATGGAATCCACGTGCAACGTTCGCTCTCCTTTATTCGTCAGCGTCACCCGGCGCGTGATCACGCCGGTATCGCCGCGCGCGGAGTAGACGGCCTCCACTGCAAGCGGCAATCGACGGTGCCGGTAGAATAGCGCCAAGCCCGTATGCGTACCCGATGGCTCGGCGTGGGCCAGCAGTAGATCGGCCGGGCCCATGGACTCGCCATCCACCATGCCGGAAATTTCGGCAACGGCCAAGCCATTCGCCGCGACCGGCCAAGCCGCTTTCCCCGCCGGGCCGAAGTAGTCGAAAGCCACGCCTTCGCCCGCTTGCCGCAGCCTATATTCCACAGGCCCGCTAGCGAGCGTCCAGTCCCGCGTTTGGGCCGCCACCGGCATTCCCAGGACGAGCGTCAGCAACGTGGCGCGAAGCGTGCTAATTGTAAGCATAAGATTTAGGATAAACTTATGTAGTGCTGCACGCCCTCGAGAACCGATTCTGGTTTTCCGGCGGCGCGGCCAAGAGCCGCAAGAACGACATTCAAGCACCGCGCGGGTTGCGTGGGGTCTGAAGCGATTGCCACCCGGCAATTTCAGAGTCGAGCGCCTCAGAAGGAAAGTAAATGGAAGATAAATTAAAACTGGCCGTGTTCATCGACTTCGATAACATCGAAATCGGCGTCAAATCTACCCTGCACAGGGAATTTGACGTGGCCGCCGTGCTGGATGCGCTGAAGGAGCGCGGTGAAATCGTCACCTGCGTCGCCTA
Source organism: Bryobacterales bacterium (assembly GCA_963738345.1). Taxonomy (GTDB): domain Bacteria; phylum Acidobacteriota; class Terriglobia; order Bryobacterales; family Bryobacteraceae; genus Bog-159. The sequence goes on along the minus strand of CAVTWI010000002.1, from coordinate 4,727,664 downwards.
TGCCAACTGGGGACGGCAAGAAAGCGCCACGCGCGCCATGACGGAACATGCCGTCCAAATGGTGCAGCGCGACCCGTCGCCGCGCGGCGACAAGAACGGCGCGGATATTAACCTGGCGCTCGATGCGCTGGAAATGGCGTTCACCCACGATCACATCAACGCCTTCGCCATCGTCAGCGGCGATAGCGATTTCATGGCCCTGCTCAACAAATTGAAACAATACGACAAGCGCGTATTCGTGTTGGGGGGCAAGGCTTTTACCAGCACGATCCTGCAGAAGAACTGTCACGAGTTCATCAGCTACGAATCGCTGCTCGACGAAGGGAAACAGTCGCCGCCTCCGCAGCCGCGGGTATTTCATCAGTCCTCCAATCAGGGGCCCCCGCAGCAACAATCGCAACAATCGCAGCCGCCCCGCGGATCCCAGCAGCACCGGCGTCCGGCGCCGCTCGATCTGGCGCAAGCCATGCCCCTGGTGGAGCGCGCCCTGCAAGCTTTGGAACGTCGTAGCGTGCGCCCGCAATTGGGACTGCTGAAGTCCACCATGCTGCAACTCGATTCCGCCTTTAGCGAGAAGGCGTACGGGTCCGGGTCGTTCACGGATTTCGTAGAGAAGTTGCAAAAGGCAAACTTCGTCACCGTCACCGGCGGTGAAGGCCGCTACATGATCAAGCGCATTGGTGCGGCGGGTCCGGAGAAGAGCACGGTACGTCCCGAGGCTGCCTTGCCGGTGTTGCGCGATGTGCTCGAAACCCACCGTATGGAGGTGGACGAAGGCGCGCCGTCCGAAGTGCTGGCCGAATGGGTGAAACAGGAACACCCCGACTACGACTGGAAGCAGTTCGGCTTTCAAGAGTTCGGCGAGTTACTGAACTACGCGCAGGATAAGTTAGTCGTACGCATTAATCCGGATGAGGAAAAGGGTCTTATGGTTTACCTCGGACCCGAGTTCCATCCGCCCGCGCCACCCGAACCGGAGCCCGAGCCCATCATCGCGGAAGAGGAAGAGATCGAGGAGCCTCAGCCCATTGTGGCGGGTCAGCCTACGGCGACCGGTGTCATACCGCCGCCTGAACCTCCGCCCACCCGCGCGCGCGCCCCGCGCAAAACTTCCGGACCCCGCAACGCGGGACCGCCCAAGAAACGCGCCCCAGTTCGCCGCAAGAAGGTCGAGCCTCCGCAAGGCGAGTAAGTGGTGGGGGGCGGGCATTGCTCGCCCCTAACTGAGTCTATCTGCCCGCGACCCAGTTGCTCCCGCCCTCGGCAACGTTGCTCACAAAGAAGCAGGGCGTTACAATCAGCACCAAGAAATGCAGACCCTTGGTCTCTCTGACTCCACGTCGCGTATTGAAAGTCGATGGCGCGCCTTGCTTTGGCCGACCATTAGCAACGAAGGAGACTTCGATTACATCACCACGCAGGGCTTATGGATCTGCTTTATCGTCGCCGGATTCACCATCGCGTTTAGTGCCCTATCCGGTTCTCCGGGGATGGGGATTTTTGAAGGAGCGTTCTTCTTCTTAGCGGGCTTGGGCGTTCGACAGCGTAGCAGAGTTGCGGCAATTACGGCATTCTCCGCTTACCTGCTCAGTGCGCTCGTCCTCCAACGCTATACGGGTAATGGCTTCGGCTTCTTGCGCATCGTCTTTCTCGCGCTACTGTTTGCAAACATACGCGGAAACTGGCTGTCGGCGCGTTGGGCAAAGGATCAACAGGCGATTCCGGTGCCTCGCCTCAACCAGACCTTCGGCGACAAACTCTCTGATCAACTTCCCATCTACCTGTGGCCCAAGGCTCGCTTCCTGTTTTACGCTCTCGCCGGGATCGAAATCGCCCTGCTGCTGCTAGGGCTGTTCGCTCCCCGTCCTTGATCTCCATGGTTCGCCGAATTTCGTTGACTGCTCCTTTAAGTCAGGCGTACCCTATCTTTGGGTAAAGGAGCTTCCGTATGAAAAAGTCGTTAGCAATGGTTTTGAGTCTCGCCGCGGCTCTCTGTCTGCTCCCTCACCTTTCGGCGCAAGTAACCTACGGTACTTTGTATTCATTTCCGATGGGCACAAGCGATTCGCTGGATCTTACCGGCCTGATTTCATCCGGTGGCGTGTTATACGGCACCACCGCCCTTGGAGGCGATTATGGATCTGGCTCAGTTTATTCCCTGCAGCCGCCTGGCGCGCCAGGTGGGGCGTGGACAGAAACCACGCTGTACAGCTTCAACAGCGCGAGCGGTGATGGCATCGAGCCAGCGTCGCCTCCCACCCCAGGACCCAACGGCTCTCTTTACGGCACCACTTGGGCCGGCGCAAATTGCACGTTTCCGCCGGGCAATCCGGGCTGCGGCGGTGTGTATCAGCTCACTCCTCCGGCAAGTCCCGGAGGCGCTTGGACCGAGAAGATTCTCTATGCCTTCACCGGCACGAACGGAGATGGCTCAAATCCCATGAGTCAACTCGTACTGGCCCCAAACGGCGTCATCTATGGCGTGACTGAATACGGTGGAAACGCGGGTAACGGCACGGTGTACGCGTTGCTGCCGCCATCAGCGCCCTCCGGCGCCTGGACGGCCAAAACGATTTACAGCTTCGGAGCCCCGCCGGACGCGGCAAATCCAAACACTCTTACCCTGGCCCAAGGAGTTCTGTACGGAACCTCGCTCAACTTACTCGGCCCGGAAGCCGGCAGCGTCTTCCAACTAACTCCTCCTGGCGCGCCGGGCGGAACGTGGACCGAAACCATCCTGCACACCTTCACCGGCCATCGGGACGGCTGTTACCCGATGACTCCTCCCCTGGTAGCTCCCGACGGCACCATCTACGGCGCCACTTATGGCGGCATCGTGGTCTACGGCTACCCCGGCGTGCCGGGGGACGGCACCATATTCAGGCTCACGCAGACCGCTGCGGGAACCTGGACGAAGACCGTGTTGTACGACCTCACCACCAGCAACTCGTGGGGTCCCGACTCGCCGTTGGCGATCCGCCAGGGCGCGATTTACGGGACAGCTGCCAGCCAGTATGCAGAACTCGGCGGCGCGTTCTTCCAACTGCAGCCGCCCGCGGCGGCGGGTGACGGCTGGACCTTCAACACCCTCTATACCTGGGACGGCAACAACATTCCCGGAGGACCTTTCGTCCTGACTCAGCACACGCTCTACGGCGTCACCGGCGCAGTCGAGTGGGTCTACGCCGTGCCATCGGAGGTCTACCGCCTGCAGTTTTAGGGCTCGCCGGCAGCGGCAGCCGGCAGGCTGCGATCAGGTCACCAGCAGTGACGATGTTTGGCCGCGGTACCCTTGATCAGCTCACGCCCGCTGGAAAGTTCGCCGGTGCCGCTGTGCAAGATCGCCAGTACTGCCAGATCGCTAACGGCGGAGCTTCGGTCCAGTTCATCGAAAATACGTGGGACGGCCGCGCGACCGCTGGCTTCCGGTTACGGACGGCGACCGCGCGGCAGAAAGTTCAGCGCGCGTTTGCCGCCAAGTTTTTGTGTCCAATCGCTCCGGGCCTACTTGGGCGACGAGTTCTTTCCAGAAGCGTTCGAAGACGCCGCTGAACATTTCGGGATTTCAGAGATGGCCGTCAAAAGCCATCTCGCCAACCACCACTTGATACCGCGCACTCTGGTCGATTCGCTAACGGCCGCCTGATCGTCCGGCCCACCGGCCCTTTTGCCGCCCTCCATTGAGTTGTTGTGCGCAAGCTTCGGAGGCAAACAGAAGAAGCCCGCTCAGATGACCCCACCGAGGTTTGTCCAAGACAGCCTGAATCTGGTCGATATATCTCGATCCTTTCCAGCACGTCCGAGTCTTTTCGTTTAAAAATGGCTCCGGGGCCGCGAACTCGAAAGCCACGTAGATATATTCCTCGCTACAGTACCACGGAGCAGCCTCTTCGCCGATCTTGACTAGATCGGCGCATTGAGCCCCAGGTCCTTCCACCAAATGCGGTGCACGCCCAGGAAAATCAGCATTACTTGAGCGAAAACCCTCTCCCAGTTGTTTGCGAGTTATCCCTGGGTGGAATACGTCTGAGTATGACCGGAGTGAATCCTGGTAGCTGATTTCCCTCGTTTTTCGCGCCTTGGCTTGCAGGCCAGTCCGAACAGCGAGCGCGGCGAACAGAAATGGCCGAAGCGATCAATACTAGCCGCCAGCGCCTCACCGGCTGATCTTAACACTTCATGAACATTCTATGAGGGTGTGGTAAATGACCGTCACCAGGCAGCGGCCCAACCAATGAAGTCCACAATGCCCGCCTATCAATGATTGGCGAAGGGCTGTTGTCGCCCAGACGAGTGCGACAAGCCGCGTACATCACCGTTGTGCGATCCGCTGTTCGGCGTCCATGATGTTCCGTAGAATATCGTTGATGCGGGTCAAGTGACCCACACCTTTTGATTTCAACCACGCCAGCACGTTCGGATCAAGCCTCACACTAAGCGGAACCTTCGGCCGAGTGTCGCGCAGGCGAACCATCTGCGCTAACTGCTCGTCAGTCAACTGGGGAATGTCGTCGTAGTTGATGGCGGAATCGTCTCCAGCGGCTTGTTTCGCAGCGCGGCGCTTAACCAAACGCCGCTCCGTTTCAGTCCACTTTCTGTTCCTGATGTCTTCGGAATTCATTTTTGTTAGCCCTTCGCGCCGAGATAATGCGGGTGATTTCTTCGCCATCGATTTCCTCCCTGGTTACATGAACGACGAGCAGCACGACTGAGGCGCGCGGGCTCATCCGGGCCGCCCCGATCGCGTGCCATCGTTGCTCTCCGGTTTCGTCTACACCAGACTAGTCGTCGTTTGGGGATGCAGGAACCCACCGCACTCAAAAAACGGATCCTGCCTATCGCCACCATCGCAGGTCACTCCACGAACAGCGTGACGCTATTGCTGGCGCCGGAATCGAGCGCACAACCCTGCCAGGAAATGAACAGGCTGCTGGGACCGGCCGGGGTCGCTGGCGGCACCTGCACATTCATCTGGTACAGCCCGACATATCCTGGTGTCAGCCCCGCATAAAGAACGTTGGCAGTTGTTCCGCCCTCGCCGGCCGGCGTAGCGCCCAATACAACGCCGGGCGGTCCGCACCCCAGTTGCACCGGATCGGCCGCCGCCGCCGGGGTGCCGTCCGCAACCCCGGTGGTCACCGGACCCAACCCCGTGGCGTAGATGACGATGACCTCACCCGGCACAGCCGGATGGGCAGCCGTCACGAGGCTGTAATCCGACGCATGCTGAATCGCCGCTGAGCCGTCCAAGAGCATAAAAATCCCGGGCGTGCCCGCCTGCGGCAAAACGAATGTGGACAAGCCCTGGTAGCGCAACTCCACCAGGTTGGTCTGAGCCTCGAAGGGCACCTGGAAATTGACCTGGGTGTCCGTCACGGCCAGAATGGGCGCTGGGAATCCGCCAACCATGATGGATACGCCATCGAGTTCGGTGGGCAGCGGGTCGCCGGTGCCGATCGCAATCCCGGATACATTCAGCCCTTGCAGGAACAGTGTAGCGAGCCCGCCCGGCGCGGGCAGGCCCGGCAGAAACGATGCACCATTTGTGAGGCCGCTGGCCGGGAACTGCGGCGGGCTGCCCTGCTGGGCAATCTTCACCACTCCCACCCGATCGCTGGGGCTGGATGCCACGATGCGCTCGCCGATCCCGATGCGCTGACCCGTCACATAAACGTTCCCGCTGCTATCCAATACGTCCGCGTACGCCGGACCCCGATATTGGGAAGGGGCCAGCATGCCTGCGGCGCCTGTAGCAGTGGCGCTCCCCAGGAAAGTCGACCACACCAATGCGGATCCCGCCGGATTCAGCACGCTCAGAAATCCGGCCGACGGGCAATATGTAAGGCCTATAGGCACGCCCGCCGGAGGACCGCTGAAGGCGATGCATGTCGGGTTGGCCAGGCTCACCTGGATGGCATTCAGTATCGGGAAACCCGGGGAAAGCGTCTCTCCCGCCACATAGGCGTTCCCGCTGCCGTCCACGGCGACGCCAAACGCCTGGTCCCATATACCGCCTCCAAGGTAAGTCGCGTAGACGGCCTTGGTAGCGTTCGGGTCCAGCTTTGCAATAAATGCGGTTTGCCCTTGTGTCGGCGACTGCCATGCCTGCTGGTACGCCCCGCCTGTGGTGGGCAAATCGGAAGACGACGTGAGGCCGGCAATGAATGCGCTGCCGGATTGATCCACAGCCAAGCCGCCAACAGCTTCTGTGCCCGAGCCGCCGAAGTAGGTCATATAGAGCAGCTGATTTCCGCTTGGATTAACTTTCAGTGCAACCACATCCGCGCAACTTTCGCCCGCGCAGTTCGGTTGGATTACTCCGGGCGTCGCGGTCCATGCCGTCGAGGTCGTCGTAGCGGATACGTAAGCGTTCCCCAATCTATCCGCGGCCACAGCCGCTGAACTGCCCGGCCCCAGGTAGGTTGAATAGACGACCGGCGATTGCGCGCCTGAAACGTTGGCGTCCAAAACTTGCGGATTGATCTTCATCAGGAAAACATCTTGCGAACTGAGCGGTGCCTTGCGATAGGCGGCCGGCGTGGTAGGGAAGTTCGGCGAGGAAGTCACACCCGCCAGATAAAGGTTGCCATCCTGGCCGAGCGCGATCGAGGTCCCTGCATCCTGGCCACTGCCCCCATAGATCTGGGAAGCCAACAATGCCCCAGTCGGATCGAGCGCCAGCAGGAAGGCGTGATAGTGGCCGGGGGTTGCAGTGCTATTTCCCGCATCGGGAAAACCGGCGCCGTCGGTGTTTCCGGTCACGTAGGCATTCCCCTTCGAGTCCACGGCGACAGCGGGCGGCGCCAGTGCGAATTGAGGGTTGTTATTGAAAGAGATATAAGTCGAATACAGTAACGTGCTTCCGTCGGAGCTCAACTTGGCAACAAAAACCGCCTGGAAAAAGTCTCGCGGCACCGTCCCAAGGGGATTAACGAACGGGAAATCGGTGGAGTACGCTATCCCAGTGATATAAGCTGCGCCACTCGGATCGATGGCGATGCCGGTGCCGCCTTCTCCATTGATATTTGTAGAGCCGGCGATTCCGCTGCCGCCAAATCCGGTGGAATATATCAGCTTCGGATCGATCACAAGCGGCAGCCGTTTGTCGTAAGCGCCCACGCGGAAGCGCACCTGCCCGCCATGCCTGAGGACAAATCCACCTTGGACTCGCCGGTGCCCCCCGTCCGCGACCTGATAGATATCCGGCTTCCGATGCCGTATCTGGTGGCCCCCAGCCTCCAATAACAAGTCGCCGTTGGCATCCACGCTCAAGTGGGAAGCGCCGGTAACTGAGAACCGGATCGCCGATGGATCCGCTCCCGCTGACACCACCCAGTCATATTCAATCTCTTGCTGATTACCGTAAACGACCAGGTCCACGCCGCGAAATACCGACCGGTAGCGCACGCGCGCATAGATAGAAATACCCGTGCGCCAGGCGGCGGGATCGGCCGACAGATAGTAATTGGTCTTGCCCGGCAGAGGATCCACAGCTTCGGGCACGGCGTGCGGAAAGTTCATCCGCAGTAGTCCGTTTCGCGGGAATCGCATCGCGATACCCGTGTCGGAAAGGGTCAGAGTGTATCCAGGTGCCACAGCCACATAACCGGCCTGTGACCCCGCTTGCCCCTGATTGGGTTCGAAATACAGGGGGATGGACAAAGCTAACGCGGCTAGAGCGAGCATAACTCTCGTGCCACTGCAATCGACTGACCGCCCGAGCGTGGCTGCGCTGTCGTCGCAGATCTTGTGCGATCCACTTTACCGGCGACTTCTCCGTCTGAACTACCAAAGCCCCTACAGTGGGAGTCAGCCACTCGACCCGCGCGAGCTTCAATATGACTTTGACCGCCAGCCTCCGCGGGTACGCTACTTCACGCCATCGAAAGACATGCTCATGAGTAGTTTAGCGGTTGAACGACTGCCCTCATAGACAATTCTCGCGGCCCGATGAAGCATCCGCCTCGGTCGCAAATCTAACTAAACCAGACTCCTTCACCTCCGCGAGCCGGCGGATGACTCGCCTGGTAGGAGCGTTCACTGAATCTGCAACATACGATCGCGGTATCCTGACAAGTAAGGAGTTGCACCGCCGATCGATACCGTAATGCTGAGAAAACGGACCTACAATCCAAAGCGGCGAATTTGCCCTATTGAATTGCTTGATGCGCGGCAACAAGCTATGTCCTTGCGAATTCACGGCGTGCGGTATACGGGGAATCCCGAGCACAAACGCAACCCAGGCGACTTTGGCCTGACTCCTCCCAGCATTCCCCGTCCCGGTAAAACGTTGTGTGACGAGGTGGAGGTTTACAGCCGCACCGAAGCCCTCGCCCTTTTAATGGCAGGGCTCCAGCGCGGAATGTTCAGTGCGCAAGAGCGTGACGGGTGGCCTCAGAACGTTTGGGCCGTCACTGAAAAAGGTGATCCGGTCGAGGCACAACTGGAAGGCAGTGGCACGTACCACGGCTATCCGATGGCGGAGGCTGATCCTTTTCGAGCGAAGGTTCTTGAGGCATGGACGCGCCCATGAATTCGGGGATGAGCATCGAACTCGACTGGCTTCCCCCCTTCCAGGGTGCGGCCGAGGCTCAGCGGACTTCCGCAACGCTTGAAATCCGCTTCGGATCTGAGAACGCCACGCGCTTCGAGGACCGATGGTCTCAATCCGTTCAGCATGGTGCGCGGGTCTCCGCGTATCCCCTCGCCCTATGGCTCGCATCTTCATGGTGGCGCCTTCGATGGGAACCTCTCCCTTCCCGCATTCGGTTGGACTCTCAAGGAATTGCGGCGGATGCCGACTGGCGTATGAGCCATGAACTCCCGGCAGCCGGCTATGGATTCATTTGGCCCCCACTTACATTTGCGAGTGACGACGAGGCGATCTTAGTCAGTTGCCGGCGGTCGCCTGCGCTGGCCGGTGAGCCGGTCCGGTATCTCTCTGAGTTTGAGGTGATCGTCTCAGCATCAGATTTCGAAGGCGCCACGGACAAGTTCATGGACCTCGTGCTCCGCCGGCTTGACGCCTTGGGAACGACGGATTTGCACGTCCTTTGGAACGAAGTACTCGCCGAACGTGCGGACCCCGCGCAATCGGCCGCAAGACGTTTTGAGGCCCGCCTCGGATACGAACCAGATCAGGCGCCGGCGGAGGTTGTGCAGAGCCTCTTGGATCTCGCGTCAGAATCCGGTCCCGGCGCGGCCGACGAGATCGCCCCAGTATGTTCCGGCAGTCACCCCTCAGAGGTGTTCAACGAGGTGCTGGATTTCGCTTCAGGACCCGGCGTGCCGGCTAGGGTCGCTGTCCCCCTAGACAGAGTGGCTCAGAACGGAAACACTCCGCCGTGGCAACGGGGACATCGGCTCGCGCGTGCTGCTCGTGAATGGCTTGCCTGTGGGCCTCAGGCGCTGGACGATCGAACCCTGGCCGGCCTCTTGCAGATCGGTCCCGATCATTTCAACATATCTCCGAAGTCGGTGCCGTCTCCGCCATTAGGTCTGGCAGTCCGGACAGGGGATCGCGAAGAATTGAAGCTCCTGTTTCGCAAAAGAAACCGTCCGGCGCGCAGATTCGAGGCCGCTAGATTCATCGCCGATTGTCTTTCTGCGCCACGCGACCGCTGGCTTCCGATTACGGACGCGGCGACCGCGCGGCAGAAAGTTCAGCGCGCGTTTGCAGCCGAGTTTTTGTGCCCGATTGAATCGCTCCGAGCCTACTTGGGCGACGAGTTCTTTCCAGAAGCGTTCGAAGACGCCGCTGAACATTTTGGGATTTCAGAGATGGCCGTCAAAAGCCATCTCGCCAACCACCACTTGATACCGCGCACTCTGGTCGATTCGCTAACGGCCGCCTGATCGTCCGGCCCACCGTCCCATGTGCCACGACTGCCCTCCATTGAGTTGTTGTGCGCAAGCCTCGGAAGCACACCGGGAATCCTACTCAGATAACCCCTACCACACCGAGGTACGTCACATGCAGCCTGAGTCAGGTCGACATATCTCGATCCTTTCCAGAGCCTCTTCGCCGATCTTGACTAGATCGGCACATTGAGTCTCAGTCCTTCCACCAAACGCGGTGCACGCCCAGGAGAAGTGAGCATTACTTGAGCGAACCGTCTCCACCGGGTTTTACTTACACGATAGGTGTCTATGACACTTGTGGCCAGCCCGAGATCCTTGTAGTTGGTCTCCCCTTTCGAACCGCGCCCGCTCTGCTCAATGAGGCTGCTGGTAGGTTGCGGCGGGGGACCGATCTCACGCAAGGTAGGCACGGAGAGATGGTCGGCAAAGTGGATTGTGAATTCCGCCCTGTCGACCCCAAATGGGCAAGACACCTGATGCTTGGTGCAAACTGGTTTTATCGCGAAACTGAGTATCCGGTCCTTCAGGCCGTCTTTCCGGATCTCGACAATCGCTTTCAGGAAGACCCCGATTTCGATAGCCGCTTTATCCAGCCTCTACTACAGAAGGAGTCGCCAGTTACCGAATTGGAAGAAGCGTTCTGGAAAGCGACAGATCATTCTGCCTCTCAAAAGGGGTAGGTTCCGGGACGGAAACCGCCGCCCAACCCAAAAATAAACGGTGGCTGTTTTTGTGGAACTCTGCCAGATGGGTTCTGTCATTGAGGATCCCATTCCGCCAGCAAAAATGGCGGCCAGTCACAAGCCGGTAAAATAAACTTAACTCAAGCCCCGCCAACGCCCCCCAATCAATCCCGCCCCGCCAAAAATCCGTTTTTCGCCCCCCCCATGCTCTACTCAAATCGGATAGGGGGCATCGCCCCCCTACTCATCACCACCTAATCTTGGTCAAGGAAAAAATATGATTATTTCGGATAAACAGCACGAAGCGAATAAACGGAACTCGGAGCACAGTACCGGCCCCAAAACAGAAGAAGGCAAACGAGCCATCCGCTTCAACGCCCTCACCTTCGGACTCCGCACCCGCACCGCCATCATCGAAGGCGAAAATGCCGCCGCCTACTCCCAGCTTTGGGACGAACTCGAAGCCGACTGGCATCCCCAGGGACGTACCGAACTACTCCCCTTCGAAGCCATGGTCGTCGCTCAATGGATGCTCATTCGTAACTCCGAAAGCGTATCCAAAATCTACGACAAAATCCGCTTCGGCGCGGAACGCTTCATCATGCTCGCCTACGCCGCCAAAGAGCGCGCGTCACTGGAGAAGTCCTACTACACCCACCTCCACGAATTGCAACAAATCCAGAAGCAGCGCCGCGCCAAATCGCAGTCCGAGGCCGCCGCGCCAGAACAACCCGCCGCGTCTGAACCACCGGCCGAACCCCTGAAACCCGTGCTCCATTCGCAATTCCGGCCCGCACCCGATTACGTGATGTCCGAAGCCGCCGGCGCCCCCACAGTCCTCTGCGACCCCGACCCGGACACCCGCTAGCATCCTCCGCACCATCGATCTTTGACAACCTCCAGGCATCCAACAACGGGTGCGCCAGTATTGTCTCTCCCCCCCCCAGCAATTCTTCCCAAATCACCAAAACATCTAATCCCCGGCCCCCGCCCCCCGTCCCCCGGCCCCTTTTTTGTCCGTCCCCTGGCCCCCCCCCCACCGAATCCGCACCGTGGCCCATCCAACATCTCCCCTGATTCCAACCGTCTAGGCTTCGTTTGCACAATCCGCACCCGCCCTATGTGATCCTAAATGGATGTCCCTCGCCCAAACCATCCGCCGCGAATGGCCGCCCCTCCTGGCCCTCGCTTGGCCCCTGGTTCTCGCCGAACTGGGCTGGATGGCTATGGGCATCATCGATACCATCATGGTCGGTCGCCTCCCCGATAGTGCCGCCGCCATTGGCGCCGTCAGCCTCGGCAGCATTCTCTTCTACACCACCACCATCTCCGCCAGTTGCCTGCTCCTCGGCCTCGATACCGTAATCGCCCAAGCCTTCGGCGCCGGCCGTCTCCCCGATTGCCACCGCGCTCTCTGGAGCGGCCTCTACCTCTGCGCCATCCTCGCCCCCACCTTGATGCTCGTCAACTGGGCCATGATCGCCGCCCTCCCCCGCATCGGCGTCAACCCCGTCATCCTCCCCCAAGCCTCCGCCTACATCCGCATCCTGAACTGGGGCACCCTCCCCCTCATGCTCTACTTCGCCCTCCGCCGTTACCTCCAGGCCATCGGCTTGGTTCAGCCCGTCATGTTCGCCCTGGTCTCATCCAATGCCATCAATCTCTTCGGAAACTGGGTCCTCATCTACGGCCACCTCGGCTTCCCCGCCATGGGTACCGATGGTTCCGCCTGGGCCACCTTCGCCGCCCGCCTCTATATGGCCGGCATGCTCGTCGCCTACGCGCTCTATTACGATCGCCGCCATCCCGGCCTCTTTCACGTCCCCTTCGCGCCCGATTTCGCGCACCTCGCCCGCCTCATCCAACTCGGCCTTCCCGCTGCCGCCCAAGTCGTCCTTGAAATCGGCATCTTCGGCTTGGCCACCGCCCTCATCGCCCGCCTCGACCCCGCGTCCCTCGCCGGCCACCAGATCGCCCTGAACATGGCCAGCCTCACCTTTATGGTTCCCCTCGGCATCAGTTCCGCCGCAGCCGTTCGCGTCGGACACCTCATCGGGCAACGCAATCCCGCCGCCGCCGGACGCGCCGGATACAGTGCCCTGGCCTGTGGCGTTGCCTTCATGGGACTCGCCGCCGTCGCCTTCCTCGCCATCCCCGAACGCATCGCCCGTATCTATACCGGCGATCCCGCCGTCATCAAGGTCAGCGTCACCCTGCTCGCCATCGCCGCCGCCTTCCAGTTGTTCGACGGCTGCCAGGTCGTAGTCTCCGGAGCCCTCCGCGGCGCCGGCAATACCCGCGCGCCCATGTGGTGCAATCTCCTCTTCTATTGGTTCATCGGACTGCCCCTGGGGGGGTGGCTCTGCTTCCGCGTCGGTTGGGGAGCCACCGGACTCTGGATCGGCCTATGCAGCGGCCTCATCCTCATCGGCTCCGTCCTCCTCTTTGTATGGCGTCACACCGTCGCCGGCCTCCGCGCCCAACACATACAATAGACTTTCAATGCTCAAAGCGATGCTTAAAGCGACGCTCAGACTGGCAGTCCCATTCTTCCTCGCCTGCACCATCCTCCCCGCGGCTGCCATCCCGCGCCCCGAGTACCCGCAGCCCCAATTCCAGCGCGATCAGTGGCTCTCCCTCAACGGCCCCTGGGAATTCGAATTCGACGATGCCGATGCCGGTCTCGACGCCAATTGGTCCGCCCCTGCCCACAAATTCACCCGCAACATCACCGTCCCGTATTGTTTTGAGAGCCGCCTCAGCGGCATCGCCGATACGTCCTTTCATCCCTGGATGTGGTACCGCCGCTCCGTTACCCTGCCCGCCGATTGGAAAGGCCGCCGCGTCCTCCTCCACTTCGGCGCGGTCAATTATTGGTCCATGGTTTGGATCAACGGCCAACTCGCCGGCAGCCATGAAGGCGGCAATACGCCCTTCTCCTTCGACGTCACTCCGCTCCTCCAACCCGGCGCCAATACCATCACCGTGCGCGCCCACTTCCCCCCCACCGACCGCTACATCCCGCGCGGTAAACAATATTGGGAACCCAAATCGAAGAGCATCTTCTACACCCGTACCAGCGGCATCTGGCAGCCTGTCTGGCTCGAAACCACTGGCGCAAGCTTCCTCGATAGCGTCAAGATCACTCCCACAACCGATGGCGCGGTGCGCCTTGAATTCGCTATCGCCCGGCCCCAGCCTGATCTAGAAATCACCGCTGCCGCCGCCTTCGCTGGACAACCCGCCGCCTCCGCCACCTCTCACGCCAGTTCCGCTCGCTCCACCTCCATGCTGGCCATCAACGAGCCGAAACTCTGGTCGCCATCCTCGCCCAATCTCTACGACCTCACCCTCGAACTACACCGCAACGGCCAACTGCTCGACCGCGTCCACAGCTACTTCGGCATCCGCTCCGTCACCGCCGAAAATGGCAAAGTGCTGCTCAATGGGAATCCCTACTTTCTGAAAATGGTGCTCGATCAGGGTTATTGGCCCGAGAGCATTCTCACCCCCCCCACCGACGAAGCCATCCAATACGATATCCGCCTCACCAAAGAGATGGGCTTCAACGGCGCACGCAAACATCAGAAGTTGGAAGACCCCCGCTTCCTCTATTGGGCCGACCGCATGGGCTTCCTGGTGTCGAGCGAAATGGCCAACGCCTACGAATTCGACGACGCCTACGTCTCCCGATTCACCCGCGAGTGGACCGCCGCCGTCCAGCGCGATTACAACCACCCCTCCATCGTCATCTGGGTGCCCATCAACGAAAGCTGGGGCGTCCCCAACCTGCGCGATCCCCGCCAGCAGAACCATCTGCAGTCCCTCTACGCCCTCACCCATTCGCTCGATGCCACCCGCCTCGTCGTCGATAACGACGGCTGGGAGCACACCGGCATGACTGACCTCTTCGCCATCCACGATTACGCCCGCACCGGCGATCTGCTCTACGATCGCTACAAAGACTTAGGCAAGCCCGGCGCTTCAGTCCCCGATAACCACAAAGCCGCGCTCATCCCCGGCTATCGCTACAATGGTTCGCCCGTGTCTCTCACCGAATTCGGCGGCATCGCCTTCATCCCGCCCGGCCACGACGTTCCCGCCGAAGCCTGGGGCTATTCTGGAGTCGAGAAGACCGCCGATTCCGCCCTCGATCGCCTTCGCGGTCTCTATGCCGCCATCGCCCGCATCCCCGGCTTTGCCGGACTCTGTTATACCCAGTTGACCGACGTTGAGCAGGAAATCAACGGCCTCCTCACCTACGACCGCCACCCCAAATTCGATCCGCGCAAACTCCAGGAGATCAATGCCCTCGTCCATTGATCTGCTACCGCTCGGCGCAGTGGGCGCCCTCGCCGGATCTGCCTTCCTAGCCTGGGCCGTCCGCGGACGCGCCGCCTCCGTCTTCGGACCTTCCAGCTATCACGGCCCCCGCCACCGGAAAGTCATATCGCTCACATTCGACGACGGCCCCAGCGAGTCTACTCCGCAAGTACTAGAACTGCTCGACAAACATAAAACGCCGGCCACGTTCTTTCAAATCGGCGCCAATGTCCAGCGCCTGCCCCACATCGCCCGCGCCGTCATCGCCGCCGGACACGAAATCGGCAACCACAGCCATACCCACCCGCTCTTCTGCTTCCACTCGCCGGATTTTATTTATCAGGAGTTTGCCCGTGCCCAGTCCATCATCGCCGATGCCACCGGACGCCCGCCCGTTCTCCTTCGCGCTCCCTACGGCGCACGCTGGTTCGGCTTCCGTGCCGCCCAAAGACGTCTCGGATTGCGCGGCATTATGTGGACCGCCATCGGTTATGATTGGAAGCTAAAGGCTGATACCATAGTAGGCCGGATGCTGGCGGATGCGGCCAATGGCTCAATCCTTTGCCTGCATGACGGACGCGCGGTTCAGGCCCGCCCCGATATCCGGGAAACGGTCCAGGCCGTCGCCCGCCTGATCCCTGCTTTGCGGGACCAGGGTTTTGAATTCGATACGGTTAGCCGCTTATTATGTCCGATGAACTGATCGACAGAGTCCGGAAAGTGATTGCCACTTCCAAACGCATCCCCGAGGAAACGGTGACGATCGATAGCTCCTTCGAAGAACTAGGCATCGATTCCATGGATGCCGTCGAAATTCTATTCGCCCTCGAAAACGAATTCGACATCAACATCCCAGACGAAGAAGTCAAAACCGTCCGCAACGTCCGCCAAATGGCGGAGGGCGTAGAGAGGCTGATCGCAGCGAAAGCGGCGGGGACGCCCACGGCGCAATAGTATGCGCCGCGTCGCCATAACCGGCTTGGGCGTCATCGCCGGTCCCGGTCGCACCGCCTGCGAATTCTGGACCTCCCTGATGGAGGGTCGCTCCGCCATCGGCCCCCTGGAATCCCTCGACACCTCCGGCATCCGCTTCCAAAATGGCTCCGAAGTGCGCGGCTATTCCCACGCGCCTTACTTCGAAGACCGTCGCGCCGATTTCATGGACCGCTTCGCTCAATTCGCGGTCATCGCCGCCCGCGAAGCCGTCACCGAAGCCGGTATCGAATGGACCCCCGAACTCCGCGAACGCACCGCCATCATCACCGGATCCTGCGTCGGCGGCCAGTCCACCGAAGACCTTGGCTTCATCGAGGTCTATAAACTGAGCCACAATCGCGTCCACCCGTTGACCATTCCCAAGACTATGGCCAACGCCGGCGCCAGTCATATCTCCATGGAATTCGGGATCACCGGCCCTAGTTATACCATCTCCACGGCCTGCGCCTCCGCCGCCCACGCCATCGGCCAAGCGTTTTGGATGGTTCGTTCCGGCATGGTCGACCTTGCCTTGACCGGCGGCAGTGAAGCGCCTTTCAGCTTCGGCATTCTGAAAGCCTGGGAAGCCATGCGCGTAGTTTCGCCCGATACCTGCCGCCCGTTCTCACGTGATCGCCACGGTATGATCCTGGGCGAAGGCGCCGGCATGCTGGTGCTCGAACCGTGGGATGCAGCGGTTGCCCGCGGCGCGCGCATTCACGCCGAACTGGTCGGCTTCGGCATGTCCGCCGACGCCTGCCACATCACCCAACCCTCCGCCGAAGGCGCCGCCCGTGCCATGCGCGGTGCGTTGCGCGACGCCGCCATTGAACCGGAGCAAGTCACTTACATCAACGCCCACGGCACCGCCACCGCCGCGAACGATCCCACCGAAACCTCGGCCATCCGCACCGTCTTCGGCCCGCACGCCAACAAACTGGCCATCAGTTCCACCAAGTCCATGCACGGCCACGCGCTCGGCGCCGCGGCCGCTCTCGAAGCCGTAGCCGCAGTCCTCACCATTCGCGATGGTGTCATGCCTCCCACCGCCAATTACCGCATGGCCGACCCGGAGTGCGATCTGGACGTCATCCCCAACAAGGCCCGCCCCGCCCAAGTCGAATACGCGCTCTCGAATTCCTTTGCGTTCGGCGGCCTCAACGCCGTACTGGCCTTTAAGAAAGCCTAAACCGCCCGGCGGTTGCCCCACAGTTCCACGTGCAGCCGCGGACTGAACCGGAACCCTTCCCGCTTGCAAACTTCCGCCAGCCACACGCCACGCTCCCGCAATACGTCCGCCGCGATGCCTTCCGGCATCAGAATCACCTTCCCTGCAGGCGCGCCCAGCAGGTCGACCAACTCCCGCACTTCCCCTACATCCTCCGGCCGCGCGATCACGAACTTGAGCTGATAATCATAGTCCGTCATCAACCGCCGCAGCACTTCCGGCTGAATCCGCAACCGCTCGTGCCGTTCGCCCCAGTCGCCCTCCGGCGTTGAATTCGCGAGTTTAGGGCTGATGCTCATCAAGTCGCACGCCACCTGGGCAAACACCGTTCCCGCCGTCTCTACCGTAATGTGCAGCCCGCGCTCCCGCAATCCGCGCGTCAACTCCACCATCTCGCGCGCGATCATCGGCTCCCCCCCGTCACCACCACGTGTCGTGCGGGATAGCTATCCACCGCCGCCCAGATCTGCGCCAGCGTCCAGTCTTCGCCTTCCGGATGCCATGAAGTATACGGCGTGTCGCACCACGAGCAGCGCAAGTTGCATCCGCTGGTCCGCACGAACACCGACGGCACGCCCACCAGCGAACCCTCGCCCTGTATGGAATAGAAGATCTCAGCGATCCGCAATGCCCGCCTCTTCAAATCCCTTGCGCCGCAGCAGGCAGGAATCGCATTGCCCGCACGGCCGGCCCGCCGCATCCGGATCGTAGCAGCTATGCGTCAACCCGAAATCCAGGCCCAAGTCCTGCCCCAGTTTCACGATCTCCGCCTTCGATAACCGTAACAGCGGCGTATGTATGCGCACGCGCAACGTGCCCTCCACGCCCGCCTTGGTGGCCAGGTTGGCCATGCGCTCGTACGCCTCGATGAATTCCGGGCGACAATCCGGATAACCCGAGTAGTCGAGCGCATTCACGCCGATGAATATGTGCGGCGCTTCCAACACTTCCGCCCAAGCCAGCGCAAACGAAAGAAAGATCGTATTGCGCGCCGGAACGTAAGTCACCGGAATGCCCTGCGACATGTCTTCCGCTGTCCGTCCCTTCGGCACAGCCACATCGTCCGTCAGCGCCGAATGCCCGATCTGCCGCAGGTCGATCCGCGCCACCACATGCCGCACCGCCCCCAGCGCCGCCGCCACGCGTGCCGCCGCTTCCAACTCCACGCGGTGCCGCTGTCCGTAGTCGAACGACAACGCGTAGCACTCGTATCCCTCGCGGCGCGCCAGCGCCAAACAGGTGGACGAGTCCAAGCCCCCGCTCAGCAGGCACACTGCTTTTCCAATCGTCTTCATCCGTCCTTTATTGTAGTAGGCATGCCGCTCCGCAACCGCATCCTGATCGTCGCCCCCCCCGTAGGTCCCATCGGTTCCGGTGAAGCAGGCGGAGTCGAAACGCATCTGCTGAATCTCGCGCCCATTCTCATAACCCGCGGATACCAAATCGGAATCATCGCGCCTGCGGGAAGCGTTGTGCCCACCGCGGCAGTGACCGTATTTCAGGTGAAGGGCGGCATGAGTCCCAGCGCCACCCGAGCCGATCGCAGCGCCATCTCCGAATCCCGCACCGGCGGTGTACTCGAAAACATGTGGGAACAGGCGCTCCGCGTGCAGCGCGACTACGACGTCATCATCGGCGCGAGTTATGATTGGCTGCCTTTTTACCTGACGCCCTTCTTCTCCACGCCGGTCGCGCACTGGATCACCATCTGCTCCGCCATCGACGAAGTGGACCGCATCATCGCGCAGCGTTGGCGCGAGGGCGGCCTCAGCCTTGCTATGTATACCGCCGCGCAAGCCCGCACCTATCCGTTTCTCCCCCCCGCAGCGTTCACCTCTTGTATGGCGGCGTGGACACCGGCGTCTTCGCCTACCACGCGCAGCCCAGCGAAAGGCTGTGTTGGGCCGCCCGCATCTCGCCCGAAAAAGGACTGGAGGACGCCATCGCCACCGCTGCCGCCCTCCACATGCCGCTCGACATCTGCGGCAAAATCCAAGATCAATCCTACAGGCAGACGCTGACCCGCGATGCCCCGGCCGAGATCGTCTACCACGGTTTCCTCACGCCGGCCGAATTGCAGAAGCGCTTCGCCGCCGCCCGAGCCGCGCTCGTCACGCCCCGCTGGATCGAAGCCTTCGGCAACACCGTCATCGAGTCCCTGGCATGCGGGACGCCGGTGGTCGCCTACGATCGCGGAGGCCCAGCGGAAATCATCGAGCAAGGCGTCAGCGGCATCCTGGTCTCCGAGGCCGCCGGTGTTCCAGGCCTAATCGAAGGTGTCCGCCAAGCTTTGTCCCTCGACCGCCACGCCGCCCGCGCCCGCGCCGAAGCCTTCTCATTCATCAAAATGGCCGACCGCTTCGAGGCCTGGATCGCCAGCCAGCATGGCGTTTGACGCCATAAGGTTCAGTGTGCCATCATTGCCACGAGTGAAAGCCCGGGTCCATCGGCACCTTCAGCGGTATCGAGACTCTATATAAGTTCCGCAATGTCGAGCAACTAATCACCGATTTCTGGGCCGACGTTCGGTCCGTGCGAGGTAGCCAATGAACGATATACGGATTACAGTGGGTGGGGCAATGGAAAATGAGGCGTCGCACCGGTTCATCGGTGCGTGGCATCGCGCCGAGCGTGGCGACTCGTTCCGGGAACGCCACCTGGCATTCCAAAGTTGGGAAACCCTCGCCCGCGTCCTCACAGGCAAACGAATGGAGTTGCTGCGCTACGTCCGGCACAACGATGTTGCCAGTGTCCGTGCCCTCGCGAAAGCGCTAAAACGCGACTACAGCAATGTGCATGCCGATGTTCAAGCCCTTTCCCAAGTGGGGCTTCTCGACACGTCCGGCCGCGGTTTACGCGCGGACTACGATGCGATTGAAACCAGGATCGCGATATAAGCGGCCAACCGCCTACTGCTCCCGCCGCACATACTCGAACTCAAACGGCATCCCATGAATCCCAGTAGTCGGCTTCGCAATCCAATGTGCAATCTTGCCGATCTCCATCACCGGCACATTCAGATTGCGTATGTAAGCGAAGTCCCGCGCATCCGGCAGGAATTCGCCGCGCCGCTCGTTCCACTGCTCCTCACTCAACCGGTGTCCCGCCGGATCGAAACGGTGCGCCGCATACGCCCCGATATGCCGGTGAAAACGCCGGTCGGGCAGTCGCAGGCGGTACGGAATCTCGTGCTCCGTAATCACCCGATTCCACCGGTCCAGGCACCTCTCGCAGTCCTCAATGTACGAATCGCGCAGTACCTCGTTCATCGCGTTCCGCATAGGGATATCTTCGCCCGCCACCGCGTACGAACCCTCCAGCGCCAAATGGTCCGTATACTTAGTCTCCTGCGCCCGCCCCTTCATACCGGCGCTAAAGAAGTTGGCAGCATTGCTCGAAATCTCGCCCCCGAACAAATCCAGGCTCAGGCTGAACCACAGGTTGATGTACTTCTGCACCGTCGGCAAATCGATCGCGCCTTGCCGCCGCACATCGTCGTCGCCCGTCTCGCGCATGATCTCGCACGCCCGCCGCACCACCCGCCGCACGCCCGATTCACCCACGAACATATGGTGCGCTTCCTCGGTCAACATGAATCGCGTGGTGCGCGACAGCGGATCGAACCCGCTCTCCGCCAGCGCCAGCAACTGGTATTTGCCGTCGCGGTCGGTAAACGTGGTGAACATGTAGAACGACAGCCAGTCTTCAATCGGCTCGTTGAAGGCTTCCAGAATGCGCGGCTTGTCGGTCGATCCGCTACGCCGTTCTAGTAATTCCTCGCTCTCTTCCCGCCCGTCGCGCCCGAAGTAAGAATGCAACAGGTAGACCATCGCCCAAAGGTGACGGCCCTCTTCCACATTCACCTGGAACAGGTTCCGCAGATCGTACAAACTGGGCGCGGTCTGTCCCAGCAAGCGCTGCTGCTCCACACTGGCCGGTTCGGTATCGCCCTGCGTTACGATCAGCCGCCGCAGCATGTTGCGATACTCGCCCGGCACTTCCTGCCACACCGGCACGCCCATATGATCGCCAAAGCCCACCCGCCGGTCATGCTCCGGCGGCGCCAGAAAAATGCCCCAGCGATAGTCCGGCATCTTCACGTAATCGAAGTGCGCCCACCCCCCCGGCTCCACGGATGTGGCCGTGCGCAGATACACATCGTCCGCCTGAAAACCTTCCGGACCCATGTCGTTCCACCACTGCATGTAATTCGGCAGCCAGTGCTCCAGCGCGCGCAGCAACCGCTTGTCGCTTGAAAGGCCGACGTTATTGGGAATGCGTTCGTAGAGTGACATCTACGTCCTCCGCCAGTTGAATTGAGGCCGCTCCGGCTTGCCGTAGAGCGTGAGTGCGCCCCGCTCGCCGGTGGCGTTCGGGCGTGTGAAAATCCAGTTCTGCCAAGCCGAAAGCCGTCCAAACACTTTGCTGTCGGCGTTCTCCGCGCCCGCGAAACGCAGGTTGGCTTCCATGCCGGTAAGCGCATCGGGCGACAGGCTGACGCGTTCCTCAATGGCCACGCGCAGCTCGCCTTCCCAATCGATTTCATCCGCGGCCGCGGTCACCAAACCGGCTTCTTCCGCTGCATCCGTATCGTACGGTTGCGATTCGGCGGCGATCTCGTCCGCATGCGGCGGGTCCGCCATGAACCGCACCTGCAATCGCGAAGGGCCGTGCGTCATGGGCAGCGTCCCGCCGTTCAGGGCAGACGATGCCATCTGCACCGCGCCGGCATCGTCGCGCAGCATATAGATGCGATCCGCCGCCAATGCCATTTCAAGTAGACTGCCGGCGAAGCACGACCCCTGGTCCACCACGGCGAACAAACTCCGCGCCGTAAGATCCAACCGCCGCAGCGTGCGTGCCATCAACAGCAGAATCTCCCGCACCAGCCAGTCTTCGCGCAGGTGATACAGGGTCGTATCGATCGCCCGCACGGCGGCCAAATCGCCGCGCGTTTTCAGCACCACCAGCCCAATCTCGTCGTATTGAAAACGCAGCCGCAGTAGCGCGTCGTCGATCTCGCGGAAAGCGCGCAGCGGCCAGAAATCCGCGCCCGCTTGGTGGATGGCCTCCACTGTATCGGGCTGCTCGCCTTCCGGCCCGTGCACCGTCAACTCCGCGGTGCGTGCCGTGGCGTCCATCCGCAATTCGACATGACGGTAGCGCACAGTTTCGGCCGTTGCCTCCGGCGCCAACGCGTCCAGCACGATGCCCGGCCCGTGCGCCGCCGCCTCTTCCAATGCCAGCGTCTGCGCCCGTTCGCGCACCGCTTCCTGAAACCGGCTGCGCGGAAAGAGACCGTCCACCAAGCGCCATTCCACCGCCCGCTTGCCTTTGATGCCTTCGCCCAAAGTGGCGAAAACATCCGCCAGGTCGCGCCGGACTTTGCGTTTATCCACCACCCGCGTCAGACCGCCGGTGCCCGGCAGCACGCCCAGCAGCGGCACCTCCGGCAGGCTCACTGCCGAGTTGCCGTCGTCCACCAGGTAGATCTCCTCGCACGCCAGCGCCAGTTCGTAGCCGCCGCCCGCCGTGGTGCCATTGCACGCGGCGATATAATGCTGCCCGCTGTGCGCGCAGGCGTCCTCAATGGCCAACCGCGTCTCGTTAGTGTACTTGCAGAAGTTGACTTTGAAGCCGTGCGTGGAAGTGGCCAGCATGTGGATGTTGGCCCCCGCGCAGAACACGCGGTCAAGGCCGCCCGTAATAATAACGGCGCGCACTTCCGGATGCTCGAAGCGCAGCCGGGCTACGGCGTCGGCCAGTTCGATATCCACGCCCAGATCGTAGGAATTGAGTTTCAGCTTGTAGCCGGGAACCAATGGCGATTCTTCGGCCACGGCCAGCGTCAAGGTAGCCAGCGGCGGCTCCACGGACAGACGCCAGTGGCGGTACTCAGTCGGTTGTGTTTCGAGTGCAAACCCAGCGGAGCAACTCGGCCCCATATGGTCCCATTGTACGGCGAGTGGCCACGCATCCGCTGAGACCGCCGGCTAACTCTGCCGGTTAACTCGCGTAGTAGGCGATCTCCCGGCGCGTGGCGTTCGACCGCCGAAATTCAGCGCCGGTGTCCGTGCGGCTCCAGACTACCCGCTCGGTCCAGTTGTGCCGCTCGTCCCATACGTATTCAAAGCGCATCTCCTGGACACCGGAGCGCTGCTCAACCACATGGCCCTCACTGTCGTACCGAAAATTAGTCTGTTCGCCAACCAATTCGCCCATGCGCATCTGCCGCTCCATCAAGCAGCCTTTCTCATCGTGAGTGTAAGTAGTCACTGCGCTGATGACTTCCGGAAACGGAGGCGTGCCTGTCATTATCGCCTCTTCGCGCACCAACCGCCTAGCCTCATCTCTCGACAAGATGACCCGTCTGAGCAGATTCTCCTGATCGTCATAAAGCAAGACCTCATCGAGCGCCGGGTCCGTGGTGTCTATAGCGAAGCCGAAAGATTCGCCCGCCGCCGGTTTGGCGACGTGATAGATCTTGATTACCTTCCCATCGGGCCCGCGCTGAAGGCGACCGCTCGGATCGCAGGGCGTTCGAACCGTCGAGCCATCCTGATTGTGGCTCTCGAACTCACTGACCTTACCCTTAGAACTGAACCGAACTAACGCGAAAGACTCCACTGTTCCAACCCGCTATCCCATTCCACATGTTCAATTCGCAGGGTATGCACCCCGCCACCGACATCCCACATGGCTAAGTCGTTCATCGATACGCACCTCACGGCATGACTGCGGCCCTGCGCGAAAGAAGGTCCGCTGCCCGCGCCCCACTATCCCCGGGCCTGACAAATTCTACTGACACCGGCGCGGCGGGTACTCGCGCTCCAAACCAGTGGCCGTCTTCTCGTTGTTTCCAGGTGACCAGCGAAAGCACCGCGCCGCTAGGATAGTTCTGGCCGGCGCTCGTTCGCGCGTACTCCACCGCCGCGTCATTGCCGAAGAGCGTGGACATAGTGGCGGCCCGCTTATCGATGGACGTCGTGATCACCCGCCAGTCCAGCGGATTGTCAGATAGGTTACCACCAAGCTTTCGGTTGATAGGTTCGGTGAAGACATAGTCACTCCGGCGCAAGGGCGTATGACAGCCAACACACTCGCTCGCGAAATCGGCGGTGGCTCCATACGGCTGTAAGTCGACGCCTCGCCACCTACCCCAACCCCAGCCCAGAGTCGAAGCGTACTTGTGGCTGTCTTTAATCATGAATTCCACTTGCTGGAAGGCGCCTGGACGCACGACACCTTGCTCATTGGGTTCCTGAAACCATGCCACTTTGGCAAAGGCCGTTCCGTCCGGCCACGGGTTCGTCTGTTTGGCGGCGACGGCCCGAACCGCCACATCGTTTCCCAACACCACTCTTATAGTCTGATTGTCGAACCGGTCTGTACTGCTGATGGCTTTCCAATTCCTGTACTCAGGGAGGAATGCGATGCCATTCAGCGCGGTGCGCACCTGCCGCGGTTGACTGCCCGTAGCGATCCACCGCGCATACTCCGCATCAGCGGAAGCCACGTCGTTTGCCGAAGCAGCGGCGGTGGGCGTCAGCGAGTTGAGATAGTCGCGCAACACCCTCAGTTGTCCGGCAGTCACTGTGGCGCCCGGATGTACGCGCCGGTAGGATGGCAAGGGCATCGCGCCCATCTGAATCTGATTGACCGCCTCAAACAGTGTGCCCTTCTGCTGCGCCGCCGGACGTGCGCCAATCTCCGAGAAGTTAAGATGCATGCGAGCCTGCCGCACGTCCCGCACTACCAGCCAGTATGCGGGCACGATCTTGTCGAACCAGGGTAGCTCTGTCTCGTTTGAGTGACAGTTATAGCATGAGCTTCTAAGAATTTGCTTCACCGCTGGAGGCGCCTGCAACTCCGCGGTCACCGGTGGATTCTTCAGATCGGGCCGCACAAACTGCAGCGCCAGAAAGACTACCAACAAAAAGGCCGCTAGCCGGGCGACTAATCGCATGGTAATTCTTATTTTAACCTTTGCGCCCCCCGCCATCAGGCGGTGAGCACATGTGAATTATGACGATGGAGCGTTACGTGCTAGCGATTTAAACGGGAGAACTGCAATGGCGAAACTGACAACAAAAAAGAAGAATGCCGAACCAAAACAGGAGTTCGGGCTGCCAGAGAAACGTAAATATCCGATGCCAGATAAGAGCCACGCCCGAAACGCCAAAGCTCGCGCTTCTCAAATGGAGCATCAAGGCAAATTGAGCGCGGCGGACAAGAAGAAGATCGACGCAAAGGCTAATAAGGTGTTGGGGAAATAACTCTTATCGCTCACGAAAGCGGGGGCCGAGGAGCGCCCGGTATTTCGCGTAGCTCGTGCTCATCTATCCTCAACTCGCTGGTCGTCTGGCCACGCGCCGGCCGGCCTGCAAATCCTCGTGTTATTGTAAAGCAGTGACGTCATCCCGCAGGTGGATTGTGCTTTTGTGTGTTGCGGTCGTGTTGTTCGCCGCAATCACGCTGAACCCTGCGTCCGAGTTGTTGTGCGGGGTCATCGCCACGCTTTGCTCCCTCTTCGCAATTGTCGACATTTCATCGTATCTCGTTGAAACAGAGCATTGCCAACGTCCTTCGTCGCCATTCTCCCCACTCCTCTTAGGTCGCGCTCCGCCGGTAGTATAGGCCTCTATCTTTTTTTGCTAGGGATTACCTGCGTTAAGTTGCGCCATCAGTCTGCCGCCGCGCAGTTTTCCCAGTTCCCCTTAGGATGCTGCATGTCAATGAAGCACAAATTTCGCTGTATGACGCTCTGCTTCGTTCTTTGGATCGGTGCGGGGATGGGTGCGCAAATGCCGCCCGAGAAGCTTGAAGCGCTATTTCGACAAATGAACGAACCGACGGTTGCACACACACTCCCCGCGAAGGACGACGATGGTGACGATCGAGAGAATTACTTCCAGTCTTGATTAACGGCAGCATATGGGGCGGATCGCCGCTGCTCCCGGATTTACGTTACAATCCCGTCCAATGGGTAAACGAAGAACACCGGTGTTATGCCTGTCTTGCAGTATCCTTCTGCTGAGCACAGGATGCAAGAATACCCAGGCAAGGACCGGCGCGGAAGAGAGTGCGGCGTGCCGGCAGTTTGCCCAGTCGTTCTATGAATGGTACGCCCCACTCACTCAAAAGGAGGGCGGTGATTCAGCGTCGGACATCGTCTTGCAGCGCAAGGCCGCGGTGCTATCCGATGACCTCTTCAAAGCCCTGAAGGCCGATTCTGACGCGCAGACAGCGGCTAAGGGAGATCTTGTCGGTATTGACTTCGATCCATTTGTGAGTAGCCAGGATCCGGCCGATCACTACGAAGCGCGAGCAGCCAAATGGACCGGCGGCAGATGTCTGGTTGAGGTGTGGCGCGCTTCCCCGAACGATAGGGTGGAGAAGACCGGCAAACCGGCGGTGATCGCCGAATTGGCGCGGGAAAACGGGCAGTGGCGCTTTCTAAATTTGCGCTACCCCGGACTAAACACCGATCTGGTTAGCGTCTTGAGCCAACTGCGCGAGGATCGCCGGAAGTTCCCAAGTAACCCTGAAAAACCGCAATAGCGCGCTTGGGCTTGATCCAAGCGTGTACGAAGACATCGAAAGAGTCGGGACAGTCAGCGAAGCCAAGGCCAACCGGCAGGGTGGCGAGGGCGGGTGACTGCGGGGGCGGTATGTGCGCCAATTGATTCTAAAGCGCCCCATGATACCTGTTGGCGTAATCGTAAGGCGATTGTGGGTTAGTTCGAACCTCGATGTCACGGAAGCTCTCGACGGTGATTTGAGCGGGGAACGTGCCGAGGTGCCCATACCCCCCCCCAGCTATTTCTGTCACATGGACCCAGGAGCGAGTGCTTGTTTCCCGTTAGAAGGCGGCCGACGACAGTTACCCAGATCTCGAACTCTTTGCCCGTCCTCTTCGATTCGGCCTCCACGTCGCGATCGGCCTTGGCGATGCGCGCCTAGGTCTCGTCGGTGCCTCCGGCGAGGTCGATGAACGATGGCCACGGACCGCTACTGCATTTCTGGGGGCATTCCTGGCGAAGGCCGTAGTAGTAAACGCCCCGTACGGCCACAATCTTGCCTTGGGGAGCAGGAAAATCTTTGGAGAGTTCGCAGACCGACATGACCGGAGCATCGGGCGCCGGAAGCACATCTGCAGCGGCCATGAGTGCGAGCTGTAAACAAATGCCGGAGCGCACCATACTCTACCGCATACCTATCGCTGGCGAGAGACGCCTACTTATCCGGATCGCCGCGCGCGAGGATGGTGAGTTGGGTGTGCGGGCCGCGATAGAGAATGTGCAGATTCTCTTTGCGGATGAAATCCTGAAAATCGTTATACGGGAGCACGTAGACTTTGTAGCCGCCCGGCATCGGGAGGGTCCAACGGAAGGAATCGAGATCCTGATCGTGATAGTAGGTGCGGTAGAAATTGAGGGCGGCGGTATATTCCCAAACCGTGGGAATTTCGCGCACGTGGTAGCGGCGGGCGGCGTGCTGGATCTCTGGAAAGGCAGTGCGCACGTCCGCGCCAAACTCCCATTCGTAGAAATGCGTCAGGCGTAGCGCGCCCAGGAAATAACCAGCGCACGCAAACATCAGAGCAAGGCTCACTCGCTGCAGGATGCGGCCCGCGCGGCCCCGCCGTTCGGCAATGGTGACGGCGCCCCAAGACATGGTGGCGAGCGGCACAAAGAACAGCGACGTCCGCTTGAAGGGCAACGGCATATCAGCGAAAACGAACTGTAGGTAGTGTAGGGAAAATGTCAGAATCAGCGCGGTACCTGCTAATCCGGCGATCCACACAATACGCGAGCGATCGGCGTTCCGGCGCGGCCATGCGAAGAGGGCAAACTGCGCACTGGTGAGCGCCAACGCCAGCCACGGCAATGTGGGCGCAAGCCATTGCAGCAGTCTGGAGATCAGCGGGTTGACGATAGCGGGGTTGAGGCCGGAGAACGTGGAATCGAAGATGGAGTGGTAGCTGTCGGAGAGGGTTTTCGCGCCGTAGTACAGCTGCGATTTGGGGAAACTGGCGATTACAGATCCGACGATCAGGAAGGCGATCAGCAATCCGGGCCAGGCACACCAAATCCAGAAGCGAACCCATTTTTCGAGGGTCTGGCGATTCTGGCCATAGCCTTGGCGCATCGTCCAGCCCACCCACAATCCGAACAGCAGCAGACAGGAAGCCGTGGCGTAGGAGAACGTAAAGTTTGCCGAGAAGGACAGGGCCGCACATGCCGAGGCCCACATGGCATCGTGGCGCAACTCTTTTTCGCCGCCGGCCTCGTAGGTGGCCACTTGGCGCGAGACGAGGAAGAGTTCCATCATGAGGAAACCCATGGCCAGGCCATAGCCGCGCGCGGCGACCATGAAGTCCATGACGAACGGATTGTAAACGAAGAGTACGAACAGGAGCCACAGTTGTAGCTCGGTTTTGGTTATCAGGCGGCAGAGGCGAAAAGCGGCGACGATATAGATGGCGGCGCCGATCAACGGGGAAGCGCGTAAGGTCAGGTGCGAAAGACCGAATAGCCAGGTGAATAGACGAATCAGGATGGAGTTCAGTACGTGGTTATTCGAACTGGCATACCATTGGGACTGCCAATTAAGCTCGACGAAGAAATGGTAGGTGTCGGCTTCATCGACAGTAACCGATTGTAAGTGGGCGCGAAAGACCACCCAAACCATGGCGAAGGCGGCGGTCACCAATGTAGGGAGCTTGCGCCGGAATTGGCTGAGGGGAGCTTCCACTAACGCCTCGAAATCTCTTCGATGTCCGCAGATACTCTAGAATGATATCAGGCTTTCATGTCTTAAAGACTCATGCCAAATTCCGAGTGGACCTTTGGTTTCCCGCTTACGGGCGGCGTACCGGTATGAGTTGGCCGTCATTATAGGCGCAGACAGGCGTCGTTCACCGGATTCTATCAAAAACTTCTTGACCGGACTGTAGTCTTTGCGCGGCGTTGTCGCGTTATTCATCGAAGGCGAATAGCTTTCACGCAGAGGTTCGAGTGCGCGGCGAAGGCGGCATCGGTTACGTTGGCGTCACCACAGGCGTCCGGCATAAATTACTACGGGCCAGCAGTCCGAGCATTGCGGTTCCTGTCTCTAAGCCCCCACTTTTATTGCCCAGGCACGCTGGCTAACACGCCCGGCAGAACCTCGATCGCGGGGTCTTGCACATATTGCGGCCCAATGGCATCCTTCAAGAGCTTTTGAAAGACTTCAAACTTCACGTCCAAAGTCGCGCCGGGTTTGCTGCCATGGGGAACCGAGATCTGAATCGTTTCCGGCGGTACATCGGCCGTAAGGGGCGTCAGGTTACGCAGTTGGTCGAAACTCTGTGCGGTGTAGAACGCACAATATACTCGCCAGACTGCTGTGACTGTCTGACTTCGAAAACCAGCGCTCCACCGGGAGCGCAAAAGTCCGGTTGATATCCGGCCAATTGCCAGTGCAGGTCCAGAAGTCCGGCCAGTCCAGTGACGTAGGCATCGGAACTGATAACGGCGACCATTCGCGATGTGGCCGTCCCGAATGCGCCGGGAATCGCATCGCCAAGTACCGCTTGGCGCATCGACCGGAGTATGTGTGCGGCCGCGTTGGAACTCTGCACACGGGCGAGATATGGCGTCCTCATGGCGATATTCTGGGCGAGGATCGCGATCCGCGTCGCTTGAGAGAGAGTATCCGGTGAAAGCTGCCCCCAACCCACGTCCGTGAGTGAAAAGCCATTCGCGTATTCCATCACAAACGGGTCGGCTGCAAGGTTAGTGAACTCGAGTCCCCCTTCTTGGACAGCGTCTCCGGTCGAGAGAGTGGTTGTGGTCGCATCCAGAGGAATGGGCTGGGTGGTTGGGTCGGTAATACCCGGCGGAGCGGGGGGCAGCGGCTGTATGCCGTTTTGATAATCGAAAAGGACGCTACGAATGAGCGAGAACTCACCGCTATAGGCGGAGGACAGTGCGGTTCCACTGTTATAGATCGCTTGCACTTCGTTCGCCGCGCGAACGGGGGCGACGGTTGCCACGTTGGCCGAGACAGGATCGAACACCGGGTCGGGTTGGCCCAGCGGGTAGGAGTGCACGGGCACGGTGGCGCCGCTGAACAGCCCGGCCGCCAGTTTGGTCGCGGCGAGGTTGGAACGTTGAATAGAATTGGCGCGGAAATACGAGGCCGCCAGGTCCGCATTGGCATCGCCTGTAAGGAGCCCCTCTGTTAGAAGATAGCCGCGGTTAGTATGCGCCCAGGAGCACTTCCGCCTGTCAGCTGTTAGTGTGGCGGAACTTTGGGCAGGGGCGCGGCCCAGTGAGTATGACGCTCTTCGCGGTCTTTTTCGGGCGTTGACTTGTACGCCCATCGACGACGAAGTAGGCCGTCAGGCCGGCATTTACCTGCAGCGGTACCGGCGAAGCCATAGTGTGGAAGTCGCGGATGCCCTGATTGCCGCGAATGCGGTGGCGCACAATGCGCAGTCGTGGCCCCCCGAACCGCAAGCATTATCCTATGCCAGACATTTCGTTCTTCGATACCGTTACAGATTCGAACTGCTAGCGCTGAGTTCCTCGCTGTGGGAGACCCGCCCGCCTCCCAAGGCTGCCTCAACTGGCGTCCCTGGGCGTTCCCGTCGGCCCGAGTCGAGCCTGCTAACCTGAACGAGTGACCGACGATATCGCGCTACACGCCGAGAAACTGTCCAAAGTGTACCGGTCGGGCGATGCCGACCTGGTAATCTTCGACTCGATCGACCTGCAAGTGCGCCGCGGCGAGATGCTGGCGCTGGTGGGAGAGTCGGGCGCGGGCAAGTCCACCTTGTTGCATTTATTGGGCGGTCTGGACAGGCCTACGAGCGGTACGATATACTACGGAACGACAGACATTTCACGGCTCGCCGATTCGGAGCTGGCTGCATTTCCGCAATCGGGAGATCGGGTTTGTTTGGCAGATTCACTACCTGCTGCCTGAGTTTACGGCGCTTGAAAACGTGATGATGCCGTTGCTGATCCGGGGGGTTCCGCACGCCAAAGCGGCCTCGGATTCGCTAGCGAGGTTGGATGAAGTCGGGCTCGAAGCGCGTGCTACACATCGCGCGGGGGAACTATCCGGAGGGGAACAGCAACGCGTTGTGCTGGCTCGGGCTCTGGTGGGAGAACCTACGGTATTATTGGCCGACGAACCGACGGGGAACCTGGACTTCAGGACCGGTGAAATGATCTTCGATCTTCTGGAGCGGCTGCATCGTTCTCATACGCTCACCTCGGTTTTGGTAACGCACAATCTCACATTCGCCAGGAGATGCGATCGAATCCTGATGATGGAAGGCGGGACGGTGATTCCCGGTCCCGATAACGTGCATCCGCAAGAGGATGGGTAGTATCTTTAATAATAGGGAGCGTCACGGTCATGTTTGAACGTTATACGGAAAAGGCGAGGCGGGTGATTTTCTTTGCCCGTTACGAAGCCAGCCAGTTCGGCAGCCCTTATATTGAAACCGAGCACCTGCTGTTGGGTTTGCTGCGAGAGGATAAAGCGTTGGCAAACCGCTTTCTGCGGTCCCACGCGGCCGTGGAATCCATTCGCAAACAAATCGAAGGCCACACCACCATCCGCGAAAAGGTTTCCACGTCGGTGGATCTCCCGTTAAGCCATGAATGCAAAAGGGTTTTGGCCTACGGCGCGGAAGAAGCCGAGCGCTTAAACCACAAGCACATCGGCACCGAACATCTGCTGCTGGGCCTGCTGCGCGAGGAAAAATGCTTCGCGGCCGAGATCCTGCACGAGCGCGGCCTGCGGCTTGTCTACCATCCGCGAGGAATTGGCGCGGTCGCAGTCGGAAAAAGTGGCCTCCAATCGTCCCAAGGAAAGCTCCCTGCTGGCGGAATTCAGCCGCGACCTTACCCAGGCCGCCGTCGACAATTCCCTCGATCCGCTGATTGGCCGTGATTATGAACTGGAGCGGGTGGTGCAGATCCTGTGCCGGCGTACCAAAAACAATCCGGTACTGATCGGCGAACCGGGCGTAGGGAAGACGGCTATCGTGGAAGGGTTAGCGCAGCGCATTGCGGAGGGCGACGTACCGTCGTTCCTGGCGGATAAGCGCATCCTGGCACTGGACCTTTCGCTGATTGTGGCTGGCACCAAGTACCGCGGGCAGTTTGAAGAGCGGCTTGAAGACCATCATGAAGGAGTTGATGGAGAACCAGAACGCCATCATCTTCATCGACGAGTTGCATACGCTGGTGGGCGCGGGTTCGGCGGAGGGTTCGCTGGACGCTGCCAACATCCTGAAGCCGGCACTGTCGCGCGGCGAGATTCAGTGCATCGGCGCCACCACGCCGGCCGAGTTCCGCAAATCGATCGAGAAGGACCGGTCGCTCGAGCGCCGCTTCCAGGCGGTGAAGGTGCCGCCGCCGAGCGAGGCGGACGCCGTCAAAATCCTATACGGCATTAAGGACCGCTACGAGAAGTTTCACGCGGTGGGCTATACCGACGATGCCATCGAGACGGCCGTCTTCACCTCCAGCCGCTACATTCCGGATCGCTTCCTGCCGGACAAGGCGATCGACCTGATCGACGAAGCGGGGGCGCGCGTGAAACTTCGCCAGACCACCCTGCCGAGCGATCTGGCCGACATTCAGAAGCGCATCAAGTTCATCGTGCACCGCATGGAGAACGCGATCGCGAACCACGAGTTCGAAAAGGCGCGCTTCTATTCCGACGAGGAGCGCAAAGAGCGCGAGAACATGCGCCAGTTGCGCGAGAAGTACAACCTGGACGATTCGTCGACGGGCATCGTCACCAAGGACGATATCGAGGACGTGGTGGCGCGCTGGACGGGCGTTCCCATGACCGCCATCAGCGAAGAAGAGATCACCAAGCTGCTGCGCATTGAGGAAGAACTGCACAAGCGCATCATCAGCCAGGAGAAAGCGATTTCGGCACTGGCGCGCGCCATCCGCCGGTCGCGTGCGGGTTTGAAAGCCAGTGCGCGTCCGGCTGGTTCGTTCCTGTTCCTGGGCCCCACGGGCGTCGGCAAGACGGAAGTGGCGCGGGCCCTGGCTTCGTTCCTGTTCGGCAGCGAGAAGTCGCTGATCCGCTTCGACATGTCGGAGTTCATGGAGAAGCATTCGGTTTCGAAGCTGATCGGATCGCCTCCCGGATACGTGGGCTACGAAGAGGGCGGCCAGTTGACGGAGCGGGTGAAGCGTTCGCCCTATTCGATCATCCTGCTGGACGAAATCGAGAAGGCGCATCCGGACATTTACAACATTCTGCTGCAGGTGTTTGAAGACGGCCAGTTGACCGATGGTTTGGGCAACCAGGTAGATTTCAAGAACACCATCATCATCATGACCTCGAACCTGGGCGCGCGGTTCCTTGAGAAGCGCGGGCACCTGGGCTTCTCAGCGCCCATGGGCGAAGGGATTCCATCGAAGATCGAAGACATGGTGCGCGGCGAAGTGAAGCGGGCGTTCAATCCGGAGTTCCTCAACCGCCTGGATGATATCATCCTGTTCACTTCGCTCAGCGACGACGACCTGTTGAAGATCATCGTCCTGATGGTGGAGACGATCAACGTGAACCTGGAGGCCAAGCAGTTGAAGATCCGGTTGACGCCGGAAGCCGCCAAGTATCTGCTGGAGAAGACGTGTGCGGATCGCAGCTATGGTGCGCGTCCGCTGCGCAGGGCTCTGCAGAAGTTCATTGAAGACCCGCTGTCGGAAGCCCTGATCCAGGGCAACCTGCCGCGGCCGGGCGATATCGAAGTTTATCTGGGCGATTCGGGAATCTACTATCGGCCAGTTAATGCGGAGCAGCCTGTTGCGGCGGGTGGCGAGCCTGCGGAAGTGCCCGCGGGCATTCCTCTGTATACCTTCTAGTTTTTTCAGTTGGACTGTGGGATGGGGCGGTAGGGTATATTGACCTAAATGGGCAATCTGCCGCCCCAGCCTCCGCAGCCGCATCTACGCATCCACGCCGTCAACATCTATGTCCGCGATCAGGATCGTAGTGTGCGTTTCTACGTCGATCAGTTGGGATTCAATCTGGCGTTCGACGCTAAACTGGGGTCGCGCGGGCGATGGGTTGCAGTTTCGCCGCCGGACGGTTCGGCGGTCTTGATCCTGATCGCGCCAAAGCCCGGCACGCCGGAACACAAATTCATCGGGCGCGCCACGCAAGTGTCTTTCGTCGCGGAAGATGTACTTGCCAAGTATCACGAATGGCGTTCGCGCGGCGTGCGCTTCCGCCATACACCCCGATTACGGCGGTTCAAATACGAACGGGCGGAGGGCGCTACCACAGTGCCGGCGGATAACGCGGCACCCGTGTGGGGGGCGGTGTTCACGCGCTTTCAGGACGTGGACGGCAATTCGTTCGCACTGGTGGGCTTCGACGAAGTGAGCCGCGAGGTGGAAGCGCAGCGGCGTGTGCTGGCCGAGGTCCGCGAGGCGGAGCGGCGCGCGGCGCAGGAACTGGAGATCGCCAAGCAGGTGCAAGCCAGGCTGTTTCCGCAATCGCTACCGCCGCTCGAAACGCTGGAGTATTGCGGCTCCTGCATACAGGCGCGGCAGGTAGGCGGCGATTATTACGACTTCCTGAGCCTGGGCCAGGGGCGCGTGGGATTGGTGATCGGCGATATTGCGGGGAAGGGAATCGCGGGCGCTCTGCTGATGGCCAATTTGCAGGCCAACCTGCGCAGCCAGTGTGCCATGGCGGTCGACCAGCCGATGCGTTTCCTGCAGTCGGTGAATCAGATCTTCTACGAAAATACCGCCGAGAGTGCCTATGCGACGCTGTTTTTCGCAGAGTATGATGACCGGGCGGGGCGGTTGCGCTATGCCAATTGCGGGCATCTTTGCGCGCTGCTGATGCGGCGCGACGGCACGGTGGAGCGGCTAGATTCGACCTGCCCGGTGCTGGGGCTTTTCTCCGCTTGGAAATGCGCAGTAGACGAACGCATGCTGTATCCCGGCGACACTCTGGCGCTGTATACCGACGGCGTGACTGAAGCCTTCAACGAAGCGGAAGAGGAATTCGGGGACCAGCGTCTGGTGGAAGCGCTACAGCGGCACGGTGCGTGTTCACCTCAGAAGATGGTGGCGTCAATCGTGGAAGAAGTGCAGCGTTTCAGCCCGCATGAGCAGTACGACGATATCACGTTAATCGTGGCCAAGTGCCGCTAGGCGTGACCCTCCTGAATTATTGAATCATCGACACCGTGAAGCCGCCGGTAAGACCGGTTTTGCTGCCGCCCGAATCCGCCAACAGGTGCGCGCCGCCCTGAAAGTTGACCATATCGGCAACGATAGCCAGGACCGTAGCGGTGGCGCCATTGTTCACGTTGACCGTGGCGTGCGGGAAGTAGAGCGATCCTGTGAGATTCATGGTAGAACCTCCCGCGAAAGTGCTGGCGCCGGGCGAAGCCATGCTGCGGTCCTGATAAAAGAGCACGCCCGGGTCGTTGCCCGATGTCAGCGCCGATAACGTGACCATCGCCCCGTTGGCGATGTTGACGGTGGCGCCGCCGGTAAGGTAAATGAATACGCCGCCGGATGAAGTGACCGTCGAGCCGCCTTGAATATTGAACGATCCCCCGTTAATGATGTAGGTGCCGGAACTCATCTGCAGGGACATGCCATTCGCCACGGAAAAGCCGCAATAGGTGCCCGGCGCCGGGGTGTAGGGCGTGGCTTGCCATGAGGTGAAGTTGCCGGACTGACAAGTGCCGGCGGGCGTGGGCGAGGGCAGGTTAACGAACGGATCGGCGACTGGCGTGACTCCGGTAGTGGGTGGCACGCTAGTGCTGCCGCCGTTGTCTTTCTTGAAAGCGCCGGCCACTTGAATAACAGGCGCGGTGACGGTGGCGCCGCCGGTAACATACATGGCCTGCGAAGCGTTGTTGGAATCCACAAACACGCCGCAGCCGACTGTTACGGATGCGCCATTGCCGGCTTGAAACGCGTTGGGCGAACTGGGGTCGAGAACGTAGATACATGAGCCGGCGCTAGCGCTTCCGATCGCCCCGGCGGTGGCGATGGCCGAGGGGCTCAAGCCGCCGCGGGCAAAGGCGGCGCCGAACAAAGCGGGTATGGCTTCCTTCACCCGCACGACGGCCCAATAGCCCGCGACCGGTCCGGAAACCGTGGGCACCGGGCTCGAGATGCCCGCCTGCACGCTCACCGTATCGATACCCGAGGTGGTGAAGCCATTAGCCGAAGCCAACATACAGGCATTGTCAAAGCTGGTCGATGGCGCGCCGGGAGCGGTGGAAGGACAGTTGGTAGCCGCGCCGCACCAAACCGCGCCTGCGCACGTGGGGCCGCTGGGATCGGATGCCACGGCCGCACGTACCGCGGCAATGGCGCCGGCATCGGCGGCAGCCTGGGCAGCCTGTTGGCGGTAGTAGGCCCAGCCGAGATCGACTGCCAGGCCCAGCATTCCCAAAATTACGGTCAGCGACAGGGTCATCATCAGGACCGCTTGTCCGCGCCGGGAGTGAGTTGATTTCCGCATATCAGAAGAGAAGCACCTGTCGGGATTTCGCCGTAAAGGTCACTCCGGAAAACTGCATGCCACCGGTTCCCGGCACGAACATCATCAGCGACGAGGTGAAGTTGTAGGATCCCGAAATAATGATGTCCGACCCTGCTGTGTTTCCACCGGAAGGCGGCCATACGGTGTTGTTGCCGGAGCACGAGCTCAACGGATTGCAGTTGATAGTGCCCGCGTTTGAGGTGAGAGTCACGTTCAGGGCGGATGCGGGCATGCCGCCGGAGTATCCGGCAATGATGGTGGCGATCTGAGCCACAGTGATGGCGCATCCGGTTCCCGCACATCCGGCGCCGCGCGTGGCTGCGCTGCGGGAGGCCACTTTCACGGCTTGGGCCAGGCTATGGTAATCCCACATTCCGCGGCACATTTCCACGATGGAAATCATAATAAAAATTAGTGGAATAGATACCAGGGCGAACTCGATGATGGCGTTGCCTCGACTTTTTTGACGCGAGCGCATATCAGTTTCTAATGGGCATTTCCACCGTCCTGGTGATGCTAAGCGATCCGGCCATCAAGCCGGGTAGCGGTATCAATTGCATGGTGTTGTAAGTGACCGACACCCTCACCGTGTTCATATTGCCGGCGCCCGGAGTTTGAGGGCTGACCGTCACCGTGACCGGCGTACTGGTGCAGGTGGTCACAGTGCCGACCCCTGGGGCGTCCCCCAGTTCTCCCAAAGCGTAGGGGCAGACTTGGGTGACGATACTGCCGCTCTGGGCCACCGTTAGTGACTGGGAAGCGTACATGGCGGCGGAGCGTGCGGCGTTCTCGGTAGAGATCAGGGCATAGGCAAAAATTCCAAAATTAAAGGCGGCCACGAAGGAGAAAATCATCCAGGGGACGAGCAGCGTGACTTCTACCACGGCCTGCCCCGACCGTCTAGACGAAACCGTCAAAACATACTCCCTAGAACCTTATCGGCAGAAATATGGAAAAGCTGTCGCCCTAATCGAATAGAATCGATCCGCCGATCTATCTACCAGGTGTATGCGCAGATCCCGTCAACGCGGTTCGCAGGTCGTAGAACTGTCTCTGGTGCTACTGCCACTGTGCGCGCTGATCTTTCTGATCCTGGACATTGCCTGGGCCTTCTACGTGAAAGCCACGCTGCAGAATGCGGTTCGCGAGGGCGTGCGCTATGCCGTCACCAGTCAGGTGATGACCGGCCTGGGGCAAGACGCATCCATCAAGTCGATCGTGCAGCAAAACGCCATGGGGCTTTTGGCCGGGTCCCCGGGCGCATCGCTGATCGCCATCCAGTATTATCTGCCGAATACTCTGGCGCCGGTATCCGGGCTGAATAGCAATCAGGGAGGTAATGTGGTGAAGGTTTACGTGCAGGGTTACAGCCTGCTGCCGTTGGGGCCGGTGCTGCGCAATCCGCTCCCCTTGTCATTGGGGGCCCAAGCCTTCGATCGCATGGAGGGCTCTCCGGGAGGGATACCTCCGGCCCGCTGAGGGCAGGAACCATTATGCGCAGACCGGGCGGAACACGGCGGTCGGGCAGCACCATGATCGAGTTCTGTTTCAGCACAGTCTTCTGGACCGCCGTGCTGATGGGCTTGTGTACGGTGGGGCTAAACTTAATCCGCGCCTTGCAGGTGGAACAAGTCTGCCGCGATGCCGGTCGGCTCTATAGCGCCGGCCTCGACTTCACCCAGACGGGAAATCAAAACCTGCTGATCATGCTAGCCACTGGACTGAACGTGACCGCCAGCGGGGGTGCTGGTGTGTTCGTATTCTCCACAGTGGAATATATCGATACGGCGCAGTGCGCGGCGGGCGGCCTGGCCGGAAACGGAACGAGTTGTCCAAACTTGGGCCAGAACGTATTTACCCAGCGCGTGGTGGTAGGCAACGCCAGCCTGCTCACCAGTCCGTTCGGCACTCCGGCGTCTGGAATCATCGGCACCAGCGGGAACATTCCCTCGTCAAGCTACCTGACGAACTCCTCGGCTCGCGCATCGGGTTTCGGCAGCCTGATCACGCTGACCGGGGGCCAGATCGCCTATCTCACGGAAACGTATTTCAGTTCGCCGGATCTTGCCTGGGGCACGTACATGAGCGGCGCGGGGGTCTATGAACGCAAGATCTTCTGACCGGCGTCACGGCAGGCGCGGCATCGTTGTGATCATGCTATCGCTTATGGTGGCGATCGTCTTGCTCCCCCTGGTAGGCCTGGCGATCGACGGCAGTATCCTCTACCTGATTCAAGCCAAGCTGTCGGCAGCGGTGGATGCGTCGTCACTGGCGGCGGCCCGGTCGCTGAGCGTGGGCCTGGATATCACCAGCCAGACCGCCAGCGCCACAGCCACCGCGCAGTCTTTCTTCAGCGCTAATTTTCCAAACGGCTACTGGAATACCACGAACCTGTCGTTGAATATCGGCGTCGCGCAGACTGCCTACAAAACGCGCACGGTCACCATCACCGCCAGCGTAACCGTCCCTCTGACCTTCATGCGGCTGCTGAGCTCAACCGGATCGACCGTGGCCGCGCAGGGCCAGACTTCCCGCCGCGACGTGGTCATGATCGTGGTGATCGACCGCTCCAGTTCCATGGCCAATGCCGGAGTATGTTCCACGATGGTGGCTAACGCCCAGACTTTCGTCGGCTATTTCGCCAATGGCCGCGACACCATCGGGCTGGTCACCTTCATGGACGGCTATAACCTGACCTATGCGCCTACCTTGAACTTTGGGTCGAATTCCCCCACTCTGCTGACCACGCTGGGAGGGATC
Organism: Bryobacterales bacterium; assembly: GCA_963738345.1. GTDB lineage: Bacteria > Acidobacteriota > Terriglobia > Bryobacterales > Bryobacteraceae > Bog-159. The sequence continues at coordinate 4,688,289 of CAVTWI010000002.1, read as the reverse complement.
AATTGCTATGGCGATACCGGCACCGCTGGAGCGCTGAACCAGGCCTATGCCCAATTGAAAGCTGTGAACTTGCCCGGCGCACTCAATCTGATCGTGTTCTTCACCGACGGCCATCCCAACGGCATCGCCGCTAATTTTCCGGTGAAGACCAAAGTGGATACCCGCTACGATTACAAGAACACCAACTCGCTCGTGAGTACGCCGGCCAGTACCTGCAGCACCATCACTACGATACAGGGTGAGATTGCCGAGTGGTCCGGCGAACCCGCCCCCTCTACTGGCACGACCGAAGGTTTGTTCGCGGTGACCAGCAGTTCGGGCGGCACCACCAGCGAACAGGTAGCCTCGGGCCTCACGGGTTGCAATATGTCTTCGGACCAATCCAAAATGCGGCGGGACATTGCCTACATTCCGGCTACCGATCTTTACCTAAACGCCACCACCGGTTACCAGTCTTTCGCGGGCGGTGATCTGTATCCTACTGGCAATCCCTACGTGGGCCAGATCCGCGTGGATACGCCCACCGCTGTGGTGACGGCCTCCGTGAATGCGGCCGATAACCAAGCCACCACCATCCGCAACGACGCCACCCTGATTCCGATTATCTATTCCATCGGGCTGGGGGGCACCTCAGCCGAACCCATCGACGCTACGTTTATGGAACGCCTGGCGAACGATCCCAGAAGTCCCATCTACAATTCTTCCAAACCCGCCGGCGAATATGTCTACGCGCCGACCGCCGCCGAACTGGCCAGCGCTTTTCAGCAGGTGGCTTCGCAAATCCTGCGCATTTCCCAATAGGCGATTTACGCTACCCTGTACGTTTGCCCCATGAAACTCAGCGAAATCGCCGCACGCTTGCATTGCGCACTGGCGGGTGACGGCGAGATTGAAATTACGGGTGTCGCCGGCATGGAGCACGCCGGTCCAGGCGACCTGACCTTCCTGGCGAACCCCAAGTACGCGCCTAAAGTGAAACATACCCGCGCGTCCGCCATTCTGGTGGCCGAACCGCTTCCGGATGGTGGCGCGCCCTCGGGTCCAGCGAGCCTGGTATCGGCAAATCCCTATCTCGATTTCGCCCGCGCGCTGGAGCTTTTCTATCACCCGCCGCGCCCGGCCCGGGAATCCACCCGCTGGCCTACGTGGCGCCGACCGCGGAAATCGGCGACGGGCGCGTCCATCGGACCTTTCGTCGTAGTCGGTGAGCACGTTCGCATCGGGCGCAATGCGGTGCTGCATCCGCACGCGGTGATCTACGAAGGCGCGCGCATCGGCGACGATTTCCTGGCCCATTCGCACGCAGTGGTGCGCGAGTTCTGCCGGATCGGCGACCGCGTGATTCTGCAAAATGGCGTAGTGGTAGGCGGCGACGGCTTCGGCTTCGCCAAGCGCGCCGACGGTACGCATTACAAGATCGTGCAGTCCGGCGTGACCGTGATCGAGGACGATGTGGAAGTACAAAGCCTGACGTCCGTCGACCGCGCCACGGTGGGCGAAACGCGGGTCAAGCGCGGCGCCAAGATCGATAGCCTGGTGCAGATCGGGCATGCCTGCGTGGTGGGCGAAGACAATATCATCTGCGCGCAGACGGGGCTGGCGGGTAGTTCCATCCTGGAGAAAAACGTGTTGCTGGCGGGACAAGTGGGCATTTCGGGCCATTTGACTATTCACGACGACGCCATCGTTTACGCCCAAAGCGGCATGGGCGGCGACGTGCCGGCCGGATCGCGCATTTCCGGATCGCCGGCGTTCGCGGCCAATGAATGGCTGCGCGCCATCACCGCGTTTCCCAAATTGCCGGAACTGCTGAAAACCGTGCGCGACCTGAAAAAACGAATCGAGCAACTGGAAAATGGAAAACAATAAGCCCGGCGATGGCCGCAAGCCGGTCGCCTACCTGGATCAGAACTTCCTGAATAGTCCGGATGCGCGGGCCATCCGCCTGTTGGCGGAGTATCTGGAACCGCTATCGATTTTCCGGCGCGAGAAGATTCGCGACACGGTGGTATTCTTCGGCTCGGCGCGGGTGCGCAGCGATGGTCCCCTGGCGCAATACTACAGCGACGCGCAGGCGCTGGCCCGTATGGTCACCGAATGGGCGGCCCAGTTCACGGTCAACGATACGCACCGTTTCGTGATCTGTTCGGGGGGTGGACCGGGCATCATGGAAGCAGCCAACCGGGGCGCGGCCGATGCGGGCGGCAAGACTATCGGATTGAATATCGGCCTGCCGTTCGAACAGTTTCCCAACCCCTACATCACGCCGTCGTTAAGCTTCGAATTCCATTATTTCTTCATGCGTAAGCTGTGGTTTGCCTACCTGGCGAAAGCGCTGGTCGTGTTTCCGGGCGGCTTTGGCACGCTGGATGAAATGATGGAAGTGCTGACCCTCACGCAGACCCAGAAACTGGCGAAGAAGATCGCCATCATCTTATACGGGTCGAGTTACTGGAAAGAAGTGATCAACTTCGACGCCCTGGTGCGGCACGGCACCATCAGCGCCTCGGACCTGGAACTGTTCCGCTATGCGGACGATCCCGCGACGGCGTTCGCCATGCTGCAGGAACACCTGCTGACGCATTTGCAGCCGGAGACGCCCGAGACTCCGGCCATCTCCAAATCGCGGAACCCGCAGAAGCCCGCGGGCACTTAGAACTAACTCATCAGGCTGCGCAGACGACGGGCACTTTCCGGGCGGCGCAACTTGCGCAGGGCGCGCAACTCAATCTGGCGTACACGTTCACGGGTAACATCAAGGTCGGCGCCAATCTCCTCGAGTGTATGCTCACGGGCGCAGCCTAAGCCAAAACGCAGGCGCAGCACCTGTTCCTCGCGCGGCACCAGGGTTTGCAAAGAGGCGGAAGTCTCGCTAGTCACTTCAGACGCCAGCACGGAGTCCGCCGGGGAAGCCGTGCGGCGATCCGCGATCAACTCACCCAACGTGGATACTTCGTCGGACCCGATCGGCGTATCGAGTGAGATCGGCTCGCGCGAAATGATGCGGAGCTTGCTCACCTTATCGCCGGTAGTCTTCAACTGCACAGCCAGTTCTTCGTCCGCCGGAGCGTGGCCCAATTCGCGTTCCAGTTGGCGGGAGGCGCGGAAGAACTTGTTCAACTGATCGTTCATATGGATGGGGATCCGTATGGTGCGCGCCTGTTCGCCCAACGCCCGGGATACGGATTGCATGACCCACCATGTGGCATAAGTCGAAAACTTAAAGCCGCGCCGGTAATCAAACTTCTCGGCGGCGCGCATCAAACCGAGGCTGCCTTCCTGCACCAGGTCGAGTAAGTGCAGTCCGCGATTCATATATCGTTTGGCTACCGAGACTACCAGGCGCAGATTGGCATTTACTAACTCGGCTTTGGCCTGTTGTGCCTCGCGTTCGCCCTGGCGTACCCGCTGCAGCGTCGCCTGCAAAGCCGCGTGTGTCTCGCCCGTGGAAGCTTCACACTTGCGGATTTCGCTGCGCAGCACCCGCGCGCGAACCTGCGACTCGCGGCCCCCGGCGGCGTCGATCTGCCGGAGTTCCCGATCCAGCCGCGCCAATTCCGCACCACGGCGCTCCAACTCATTGCTGAATTCGTTCCACTGATCGGGCCGGAACGGGATCATCCGAATGAACCCCGATAGGACTACACGGGCGCGCTTATATTTCCCCGTCAACTGCCGGCGCACTGCCCGGTCCCCGGCAGGAGCCACTGCCAACCACTGTTCAATCTGCTTCAGTTTGGTGTGTTGACGCTTGATTCTGGCGAAATGGCTGGTAAATTCGGCCCGGCGTTGGCGGTCGGCGGCTCCGCCTTCTTCCACGTCGGCGCGCTCCACAATGCCTTCCAACTCCACGGTACCGGCCCCGATTTGGGACAACAGTTCCACTACTTGCTGCTGTACCAGGGCGGAACGGCTGAGGGCTTTTTCGCGCCGCAAGCGGCCACGTTCCATGCGACGGGCCAAATCGACTTCCTGGGCCCGGGTAAGCAGAGGCAACGGAACCGATTTCCCTCAAATAACGGCGGACCGAATCGTCCGGCTCACTGAAGGATCGGGCAGCGGGCTCATCGAAGGTAGCGGGTTGGTCGAGACTGTCCGCTACGTCGTCCAGGGATACCCTCAGAACAGCACCAGCGTCTGGATCCACTGTGTGTAGAGGTGCGTCAAACTGGGTGCCCTCACCCACCTGCATCGAATAGTTCGAGATCATCATGCCCCTCAACTCCCCTCTCCCCGCCAGCGGCGGGGGTGAAATCACGCAGCATCAGCAATTTGCAGCACTTTTGAGCGCTCCTACGGCCCGGGAAACGGATCAGCCGCCGCTCATAAGTGAAATCTAGCTGAGGTTGCACACTTACTAGTGCAGTTTAGGGGCCAAGCTAGGCAAATTTATTTACCCCTTGCGGCAGCCTCGGCCTTACGAACGGCTTTTTCGCGCAGATTGTAGGCGTCGATCGCGACCTGCGAAGCCTCGCGTGCCATGCTGGTGCTCATGCGCTTCTCGGCTTCGTCGAACATCCGTTCCGCCTCCATCCTCACCCGGTAAGCCTCGTCGTCCGCATCCTTCAGTTTTCGTGCCGAGGCTTTGATCCGGGCATCGATTTCCGCAGCCTCCTTCCTGGCTTTTTCATACTTTCGTTTGGCCGGCGCACCGCCTTCCACCAAAGCCGCCTCCGCCACAAACTCAGCGTAGGCTTTTTGCAGGTCGTCTCCCCAGGCACTCTTCACCTCTCTTTCGAGTTCGTCGAAAGCTTCCCAGGCCGTATCGGCAGTCTGCCGCACTCTGCTCTTCTCGGTAAGCCACTTCCAGACGCCCCATTCCTTGGCGGTCTCCAGAAGCGACTTGGCATCTTCTACTTGAACCAACTTTCTCATAAGTAGGTCTTGCAGCCAGTATGGGCGGGGCGAACCCCGAAGTCAATGACGAGGATCTTCGCACCCGATACTCCTTTGAATAGCCTATTGACTCCCGCACCCCAGTCAGTGCAGAATAACTCATGCCCGCTGCAATTAAAGCATAATATATGACAAATAAGTTACAGTGTAAACACCCTAGTAAGTGGATCTGGATTGTCATTCTACTGACTGCCGCGGCACTGACTCCGCCGGCCGCCGCACAAACTTTCAAGACACTCTACGCTTTCACCGGCGGCGCCGATGGCGGTGGTCCCTGGGGCACGCCTCTGTGGAGCAATGGGCTGCTGTATGAAACCGCTTTCTATGGCGGCCTGTCGTCATCCAATCAGGCCGGCACTGTATTCGAACTCGATCCGGTTTCGCTCCATGGTACTTATCTCTACCAGTTCGGCGGTCAGCCTTACGACGGATCGGCGCCCATGGGCGGTCTCATCACCGACGGCGCCGGCGACTTCTTCGGGACCACCACGCAGGGCGGCTTCGAACTGAGCGGAACGATTTACGAGATCAGCCAGGGCATCGAAACGGTGGCGTTCAACTTCTCCGGCAAGAACGGCCAGGATCCGGAGGGCAACCTGCTGATGGATGCCTTCGGTAACTTCTACGGCACCACCAGTAAAGGCGGCAACAACGATTGTGGGACTGTCTTCGCCTTCAGCGCCTACGGCACATTCGTTCCGCTTTACAGTTTCGGCAACAACAATACCGACGGTATCGGTCCATCGTCCGGCGTGGTTTTGCAAAAAGGGATTTTATACGGCGTCACTACCGAGGGCGGCCAGCACGGTTGGGGGACGATCTACGCGGTGAATATCAAAGCCAAGACCGAAACTGTGCTCTACAGTTTTCGCGGAGGGCCCAACGGCGGCACTCCCTTGGGCGCTTTAGTCTCGGACGGCAAAGGGAATCTCTACGGCACCACCACGGTAGGCGGTAGCGCCAACGGCACGGCCGGCAACGGTGTGATCTTCAAATTGAATACCAAAACCTCGCAATATAGCGTGGTCCATACATTTACCGGCGCGGACGGATCCCAGCCCACCGCGGCGCTGCTTCCGGATGGGCAGGGGAATTTTTACGGCACCACGAATATCGGGGGCGCACACGGTTTCGGTACAGTCTTCAAACTGACCGCGGCGGGTACGCTGACCACCCTGTATAGCTTCACCAATGGAGCCGACGGTTCGTATCCCTACGGCGGACTGGCGATTGATCCATCAGGCAATCTCTACGGCGCCGCCACGCGCGGCGGACAGTATGGCTGGGGCACGTTATTCGAGATCGTGCCCTGAACTCTCCAAACCCGCCTACGAAAACGTCGCCACCCGCCGCATATTGCGCTTGCGCTTATTACGCGGATTGCGCCAATTCACTTGCGGCTGGAACAACGTCTCGTCGATCCGGTCGCGATACTTCATCGCCACATTCATCAGCGAATCGAGCAGTGACTCTGATAGCAAATGGGGCTGCAAGCCCAGATCCACCAACTTCGAATGCTTAGCGTTGTAGTAATGCTCCTCGGCTTCGACGCGCGGAGCGGGCAGATGGTCGATCTCCACGTTCAGCCCTAACTTTTTACCCGCCACCTGCACCATGCGCGCCAGTTCCATCACCTTGAACTGCTCGGTGAACCGTGGCTATCGTGCGCCTTCGACAAATGGTAGAAGGATCCCGGATGTTTGAGAAATAACAGAAATATCTTTGCGGCCGTTCTGTTGGATATTGACTTAGCCTTCCTCAGTATCATTCGTGAGCAATTCCCGCGGTACATGGCAACGACCATCGTAGGCAAGCGAAACAGTCCGTCGATCAATTGGCTGCACGCGGCCCGCGAGGATCTGCCTAAGCTATACGATGAGCCGGGCCAACCGCGAAGTGATACAGTTAAGCCACCCGAAGTTACCACTGTTACGACGGAACTGATGGTACCCTTACTCCTTTACAGAGTTAATTATTGACACCCCACCACTTATCGCTTATCCTGACAATTCATCTGCAACTTTCTCCAGACGAGGCATGATGGCATCCAATAACGATCTTCCGCTCTTCTACTTTTGGGCCCTCAGCGCCGATGCTCCCACTACTCTTTGCCCACGGTTGCATGAGCCAAGATCTAACAATGGCGTCGTGATCGTGCGTGCCCTTGCAAACTCATCGTCGTCAATCCAAACCTACTCGATAGTCAACACGGGCCTCATTCCCTAGAATCCGACCAAGGAGGATCAAGAAATGAAATCAATCGCTGTACTAACCTGCGCAGCTTGCCTTATTGCGCTGGCCCCTTGCTCATACGGCCAGCACTTTGCCACCCTGTATACCATCGTTGAAGACAATCCCGTTGGCCTGACGGGCGCAACCGGAGCGCTGTACGGCACCACCCGCGGCGAGGGAGGGAATGGACCTGGGTCCTGCGGCACGGTTTTCGAGCTGCTGCCGCCAGACTCTATAGGCGGCTCCTGGACGCCCATCGTACTGTACAGCTTCGCCTTCAGCTTCGGCAGCACTGATGCCTGTCAGCCGACCGCTCCGCCCCTCGTGGGGGCTGGCGGCGTCATATATGGACTCAGCAGCCAGGGTGGTGTCAACCCTCCGCCAGACTTTGGCACGCTCTACGCAGTGCAGCCTCCCGCAATGCCGGGCGGAGCTTGGACCGAGAACGTACTGTACAACTTTGGCACTCCGGGCACGAACGTCGGTACTTCGGCAAGTAACATCGTCGCCGGCCCCGACGGATCGTTTTACGTCCTGACCTCAGGTACGAACTCAGCCGAGCTCTGCCAACTCCAGCCCCCCCCCGCGCCCGGCGGAGCCTGGACTGCGACAATACTTTACAGCTTTCCCTATGACGTGTTGCCGAATAGCTTAGCCGCGGGACCGAGTGGCGTTCTTTATGGCACAAACGACAACGGCGGCACCAGCGCGCCGGACGCGGTCTTCCAACTCACGCCACCCACGTCGCCCGGTGGCGCCTGGACCGAGACTGTGATCCACTCGTTCTTCACAAGCGGCAGTGGTCCAGTGAACAATCCCATAGCCCTGACTGTCGCGGCCGACGGAACGATCTATGGAACGGCATTAGGGTACACACTCATAACCGGCGGGCATGGGGCTTCCGCGATCTTCCAACTCACTCCGCCCGCCACACCAGGAGGGGAATGGACCTATACGAACCCGACCGCGCCCGCCTTTAAAAGGAGCTTTGTTACTCCGGTCGCTTTAATGAACGGCAATCTCTACGGCGGAATCTCTAACGGAGCTGGCGGATCCATTTTCGAGCTGCAGCCTCCGTCAGGCCCGGGTGCCGCTTGGACCATGACCACGCTCCACGTTTTCACGAACGGCCAAGTTCCCACCGGAAATCTGGTGGTAGAACCTGATGGAACCGTCTACGGCACCACTGCCGCCGCGCCAGGCCAGCCCGCCGGCGGCTCGGTATTCACCATCGCGCCGAAATAGCAGCGCGCAACCGTTTAGAACAGGCTACAGCGCCCCACCTACCGGTACGAGCCCCAACCGTAAGGGAGGGGCTCGCCGCCTCTTGGCGGCCCCTTACGAAAACGTCGCCACCCGCCGCATATTGCGCTTGCGCTCGTTCCGCGGATTACGCCAATTCACTTGCGGTTGAAACAGCGTCTCGTCGATCCGGTCGCGATACTTCATCGCCACATTCATCAGCGAATCGAGCAGTGACTCTGATAGCAAATGGGGCTGCAAGCCCAGATCCACTAACTTCGAATGCTTGGCGTTGTAGTAATGCTCCTCGGCTTCGACGCGCGGAGCGGGCAGGTGGTCAATCTCCACGTTCAGGCCTAACTTCTTGCCCGCTACCTGCACCATGCGCGCCAGTTCCATCACCTTGAACTGCTCGGTGAACTGGTTGAATACGCGGCATTCGCCCGCTTTGGCCGGCGTCAGGCAGGCCAGTTCCACGCAGCGCAGCGTATCGCGCAAATCCAGATAACCGCGGGTCTGGCCGCCCTTTCCGTAAACCGTCAAGGGATATCCCACGGCGGCTTGCACGCAAAACCGGTTCAATACAGTGCCGAAGACTTCGTCGTAATCGAAGCGATTGATCAGGGCTTCGTCGAGCGCCACTTCATCCGTAATAGTGCCGTACACTACCCCCTGGTTCAGGTCGGTGGCGCGCAGGCCCCAGATCCGGCAGCAGAACATAATGTTGTGGCTATCGTGCACCTTCGACAAATGATAGAAGGATCCCGGCTGTTTGGGGAACGGCAGAATATCTTTGCGGCCGTTATGTTCGATATTGATGTAGCCTTCCTCAATATCGATATTGGGCGTGCCGTACTCGCCCATGGTGCCCAGTTTCACCAGGTGGCATTCGGGCTGATACTCGCGCAGCGCGAAGAGCAGGTTGAGCGTGCCCACCACGTTATTCACCTGCGTCGAAACCGCGTGCTTGCGGTCGATCATGGAGTAGGGCGCGGAGCGTTGTTCCGCGAAGTGAATCACAGCTTCGGGCTCAAAGCTTTGAATCATGGACGAGAGGAAATCGTAATCGGTCACATCGCCCGTAAATAATTCGATGGCCCGGCCCGTATGTTGCTGCCAGACTTTCAGCCGTTCCGCTAGCGGACGGATCGGAGTCAGGGTTTCAACCCCTAGCTCGTGGTCCCATAGACGGCGCGAGAAATTATCGACAATCGCAACCTCATGTCCCTTGGCCGATAAATATAGAGCCGTAGCCCAGCCGCAATAGCCGTCGCCTCCCAAAACTCCAATCTTCATGTCTGTACGTCTGCTCCTCTATGAGCCACGCCCCTATGGTTGCGGCTCTGATTTTACTGCAGGGATCTGTTCGTCGCAGCGGGCCCAAACTGATCGCACCCTGAGCGGATTCCCGACCATGGTAGCACGGCACCCGAAAGTACTCTTACTCATAGCGCAGCGCTTCCGTGGGGTTTAACTTAGCGGCGCGATTAGCCGGCAGGATGCCAAAAATCAAGGCCAACCACCATGGATACGCCAAAGGCCACCGCAATGGCCGCGGTCGAAATGGGTATCCGCACGTTATCCACAAACAGTTGCACGCTCAGCGGAATGGCGATCGCCGATCAGGATTCCGATACTGCCGCCGGCCAGGCTAACCATCACTGCCTCGGTCAAGAAACTGAATCAGGATTTCGCGCCGCGACGCTCCTACGGCCATGCGCAGCCCGATTTCGCGTGTGCGCTCCGTCACCGTCACCAGCATGATATTCATGATGCCGATGCCGGAAATCGCCAGCGCGATAGCGGATACCAGCACCAGCACCAGGCTCAGGATCAGCGCGATACTCTTGGCGGCATTCAGAATGGCGGTCAGGTTCTCCACGTGATAGTTGGCGCCCGGACGGTGGCGCGATTCCAGAATCTGCTTGATCGACAGCGTGACCGCTTCCACGTCTTCCGGCGCCCGGACCTGCACGTACATGGGATCGATGCGTTCCACGGGCATGAAGTAACGCAGGACCGCGAAAGGAATCAGAATCGTGTCCTTCGTCAGTTCCGACTGGCCGAAGCTTTCCACGCGCTCCTTAAACGTTCCGATCACCGTGAACTGCAACCCATGGATCTTGATCGACTTGCCCCATCGCGCCGGCGCCCGTACCGTAGAGACGTTCCGCCAGTTTATCGGTAAGCAGGGCCACCTTTTGGCGCAATTCCACGTCGCTGGGGTCCAGGAAGCGGCCGGAAGTGACGACCAGGTTGCGGACGGTTTTGTAATCCGGATCGGAGCCCATGCACACGCACGTCGTGCTCCTTGCCCGCGATCAACATGCGGTCGAAGTCAGTGGCGATTCCGGTGGCGGCGACGATGCGGTCGGCCAGGCGCTCGCGGATGGCGTCCACGTCCGCCATCTTCACGAAGTCGGCATCGGCCTGCGTGGCGCTCTGGTTTCCGGCTTCGTAATAGGCGAAAACCATGTTCGAGCCGACGCCTTCAATCTGTTCGAGGATGTAGTCGCGGCTGGTGAGGGAAATGGTGACAACGAGGATGACGGAGGCGGTCCCGATCACCATGCCCAGCGCGGTGAGGAGCGACCGCACCGGATTGGCTTTCAGAGCTTTGATGCTGAACTCAAGGGCCTCGCCCAGAAACATGGGCTATCCGCCGGACGCTTTCTTCAGGAGTTTCTCGGCGGCTGATCGCGGCGGATCGTCGGGACTCAATTGGGCTTGCAGATAACGCTGTAACAATTTCCGCGCGGTTTCCAGATTACGCCCTTCCTGGATATAGGTATCGGCGCGCGCATAAAGGAGTTGAGGACTGTTTGGGGCGATTTTTTCCGCCTTGCGGAAACTCTGGTCGCTTTCCTGGTAGCGGCCCTGCTTGGCCAGGAAACGCCCCAAGTCAACCAATCGCCGGACCTGTTTGGGAGCCATCTGCGCGGCACGCTGCAAATGCTCTTCTGCGGTGCCGAACTCTTTCTTCTTCTCCGCCAGGCGCGCCTGCTCCCACTGCCCCTCCGCTGGATCCATGGTTTCCATCTGTTCGGCGATGGTCTTTGCTTTATCCATGCCGCCACCAAGGAATCCGGGGGCGTCCAAATAATATTCGAACAGATCGCTCAGCGCATCGTGATTTTGCGGGTTCGAGTTGTACGGCCTTTTCAAAATGTTGCCGGGCCTTATTTGCAAGCGCCGGAGCCGTGAAAGGGCTGGATGTCTCTGCACGCCTGCCGAAAGCCCTGCCTAGCCAATCCTGATAGTCGGAATTCTCGGGGTCCGCCGCTGCCGCCTTCTCCAGGAATTCGCTGGCCTTCTTATACTCGCCCAGCATGAAGTGGTTTCGCCCGATCAGTTCCAGCGCCGGACCGTCCTTCGGTTCCACCCGCTGCAATGCGCGCAGGGATCCTTGATAGTCCGTGAATTGGTAGAGTTTACGGGCTTGAGCCAGATTCGAGGTGTCTGAAGTGGAGGCGGCAAACAACGCAGACGCGCTCACCAAGGCGATTACGCAAGAAGACATGCGGTGCCGGGAAATTCCTCTAACCATTGTAACCCTATGTACATAGATGATCGCGACAGGCTAATGGTTGCAGCAAAAGGGGGAAGTGAAGGTGGTCCAAAGCGGGGCTTGGTCAGCCCCGCCCGGTACTTTGTCTAGCAACTCACTGCGGTGGCGTAGTCGGGCTAGGCGGCGTCGGATTGTTGGACGGGTTATTCGGGTTCGCCGGATTGGTGGTGCCGCTGGTATTCTTATTGCGGCGCTGCCTGCGCGCCCGTCGCGTAGTGCCGTTTGGATCCGTGCCGTTAGGATTCATACCGTTCGGATTCGTTCCTTTCGGGTTCGTCCCGTTTGGATTAGTCCCGTTGGGCGTCGTCCCATTCGGATTGGATCCGTTGGGCGGAGTGCTCGGCGGTGTCTGACCCGACTGCCCAGCAGAGCCTTGCGATCCCGAAGAGCCCGATCCGGACGAACCGGCCTGCCCAAAGGCTATCGGTAAACCTGCAATAACTAAAGCTAATGTAAGTGCGGCTTTTTTCATAATTCCCTCCAGCGGGAAACTTACCCGCGTATTACTATTCTGTGAGTAGAGTTAACCCTGCGCCGTAGGAGGGATCACATAACCGCTCACTCACAGGCGCTCAGAGTCCGGTATCGTACCAAGGCGCGCTGCTGTATCCTGAAAGCGATGGCGGATTGCAGGTCTTGCGGTCTTGAAATCCCGGAAAGTAGCCGCTTCTGCCCGTCTTGCGGAGTGCCCGCCAGCGGTCCGGTTCTGGTGGGCGCCACCGCCACGGTCGCCATGCCGCGGCCACCCGTTTCCGGACATGCCAGTACAGGCATATTATCTTCAAGCGGCGTTGACGAGGGCCGCTTCCTCCCCGGTACCCTGCTCGGCGAACGCTATCGCGTGATCGGCCCGCTGGGTAAAGGTGGCATGGGCGAAGTGTACCGTGCCACGGATATCCGCCTGGGCCAGACAGTAGCGCTCAAGTTCCTGCCCGACGAAGCCTCTCGCGATCCCGGCCGGCTCGCCCGGTTCCACAATGAAGTGCGTATCGCCCGCCAGGTGACCCACCCGAATGTCTGCCGCGTTTACGACATCGGCGAGGTCGACGGCCTGCCCTTCCTCTCCATGGAGTTTGTGGATGGTGAGGACCTGTCTTCGCTACTGCGCCGCATCGGCCGCCTGCCGCCGGACAAAGCCATTGAGATCGCGCGCAAGCTCTGCGCCGGATTGGCAGCGGCGCATTCGCAGGGCGTTCTGCATCGCGACCTGAAACCCGCCAACATCATGATCGATGGGCGCGGCCAAGTGGTCATCACCGACTTTGGACTTGCCGGCTTGGCCGCCGAGATGCAAAATGCGGACATCCGCAGCGGCACCCCCGCCTACATGGCGCCCGAACAACTGAGCGGCAGGGAAGTTTCGGTTCAGAGCGATCTGTACGCGCTGGGCCTGGTGCTCTACGAAATCTTCACCGGCCGGAAAGCCTTCGAAGCCGAGACTCTGGCGGAACTGATCCGTAAGCGCGAAGCGGGCCCGCCCGCCAGTGTTTCGAGCGTGGTGCACGATATCGATCCGGGCGTGGAACGGGTGATCGCACGCTGCCTCGATCCGGACCCGCGCAAGCGGCCCTCCTCAGCGCTGGCTATCTCGGCGGCCTTGCCCGGCGGCGATCCGCTGGCTGCGGCGCTGGCGGCTGGCGAGACCCCGTCGCCAGAAATGGTGGCTGCGGCCGGCGCGAGCGAAGGTTTGCGTCCAGCCGTCGCCGCCGTCTGCCTGGGGTTTATCATCGTAGGCCTCTTCGCCATCGTCTATTCGTTTTCGCAAGAGATGGTCCTCAGCCGCATGCGCCTGGAACTGCCACCCGACGCGTTAGTAGTGGAAGCGCATCGCATGGCCGAGCGCCTCGGCTACACTACGCCGCCCGTGGACCGCGCCTGGGGGCTTGACTACAACCACCCCTACCTTCGGTATCTGGGAACGCACCGCCCGGCGGGCGCCGATTGGACTCGCATCGCCAACGGCCGCCCTTCGCCCGTGAATTTCTGGTATCGCGAGAGCCCGCAGCATTTGCAGACGGAGCAGTTCCAGCAGTCGGGCGTAGTGAGTATGGAAGATCCTCCCATGCGCGTTTCCGGCATGCGGACCCTGGTCCTCGATCCGGCCGGACGCCTGGTTTATCTCGAAGCCGTCCCGCCCCAAATAGAGGACCAACCGGAAAACCCCGCGCGGCCCGACGCTGCGCCTCTATTCTCCGCTGCCGGCTTGGACCAGTCGCAATTCAAACCGGTGGAACCGCGCTGGACTCCCCTCGCCATCGCCGACCATCGCGCCGCTTGGACCGGCATCTTCCCCGGACGCCCCGAGAATCCCATTCGGATTGAGGCCGCCTGGTGGCGCGGCAAACCCGTCTACTTCACCATCAACGGACCATGGACGAATCCTGACCGCCAGACCCCGCCCGAAGAAAGCGGATCCCAGCGCGCCAACCAGATACTGTGGACCCTCATGTTCGTAATCATGGTCGTAGTGGGGTCGCTGCTCTCCTGGCGCAATCTGCGCCTCGGCCGCGGCGATAAGCAGGGCGCCTTCCGCATCGCCGCCGTGGCCTTCGCCTTGAGCATGGGCGTATGGCTCTGCGGAGGCCATCATCTGTCGTGGCCGGACGAAATGGCGCTTTTCTCCGCCGGAGCCGCTAGCGCTTTGCTCTCGGCCGCCCAAATGTGGCTAGCCTATATCGCGCTCGAACCTTTCGTGCGGCGTCACTGGCCTCAAACCATCATTACCTGGACCCGCACTCTCAGCGGAGGTTGGCGCGACCCCCTGGTCGGGCGCGATATCCTGATCGGCATCCTGGTAGGCGTGGGTTACGACCTCATCATCGCCGCCGCGGGAGCCGTCGATATTCGCTTAGGCGAAGGATTGGGCCGCGCGCCGCATCTGGCGGCCTTGGTCAGCCTGCCCAAATTTGCCGGCATATACCTGAACCATGTTTTCGATGGCATCTCGGGTTCCCTGCTGTTCCTGATGCTGCTCTTCGTGTTCCGCGTAATCCTGCGCAAGGAATGGCTGGCCGCCCTCGCCTTCGTGGCGCTCTTCGCCGGCTTCAAAGGCTTGGCCACCGCGCATCCCGCCGTCGATACCGCCATGTACGTGCTGATTTACGGAATCCTGGTGGTGCTGCTCTTACGCTATGGCTTTCTGGCGGTGGCCGTCTGCGCTTTCGTCACCGACGTGATGGCGGCTCTGGCTTTCACTACTGACTTTGGAGCCTGGTATGGAACCACGTCGCTGCTGACTGTTCTCTCGCTGATCGGGCTGGCCGCGTTTGCCTTCCGTACTTCAACCGCCGGCAAACCGCTCTTTGGCGTGCTGCTCGATCGCTGACCCGGCCTCAGTTGTAAGGGAACGCCATCTTATACACGTTGCCCTTACTATCTTTAGCAACGCCGAAGATATGTCTACTCTCGCCATCCGGCTTGTAAAACTCTACATCGAGCACGGTTCCCCGGCTTCCGGTAATGCTTCCGCGCGCGTAATACAACTTACCCAGGACATGCGACACAAAGTAACCTTGCCCGTAAACTGTATCCCAGATAGCGGACATGCCGGTCACTCCTGGAGTATTGTCACTGCTTGTGCCAGTGGCGGTTTTCGCGGGGACCACCCGCGTCCACCCGCCTTTACACGTTTCCCCATCGCTTAGCGTAAATGAAATACTGCCGGAATTAATGAATCCGGTCAACTTGCCCGGAAACACCGGCGCGGGCGTCTGTACACTTAAAGGACCCTGAACAGGGTATAACCTTGCTGTAGCGGCGCATCCCGACATCGCGCAAAGCCCCGCTAAAACGAAAAGCACTCTGGTCGTCATCTCAGTGACTTGTCCTGTGTCTAACTACGACTGAAGAGACGCCACTACAGTAGGATAAGTTACAAAACGTCTACTTGCCGCGCTCTATTCCCAGTAACTTGCGCTTGCGTTCCTCGCCCCAGCGGTAGCCGCCGGAAACCCCGTCACCGCGCACCACCCGATGACATGGAATCACCACCGCTACCGGATTGCTGGCGCAGGCGCGCGCCACCGCCCTGGCCGCCCGGGGCTGCTCCAAAGCCTTGGCAATCTCGCCGTACGATTGCGTCGAGCCATAAGGTATGGACTGCAGATACTCCCAAACCCTGCGCTGGAATGCGGTCGCCTGAATGTCGAGCGGCACGTCCAGCTTGTGCAGCCGTCCCCCCAGATGCGCACGCAACTGTTCGGCCCACGGGCCCAGTACCGCCGCATCGCGCCGCAATTCGGCCGCCGGAAACTCAGTGCGGAGCGCTTCCTCCAACTTCTTCACGGATTCGCCAAACTGGATCGCGCACACACCCTTAGCTGTCGCCCCCACCAGCAGCAGGCCTACGGGCGTATCCACAATGTCGTAACGGATATCCAGGCCCGCGCCGCCGCGCCGGTAAGCCGTCGGCGTCATGCCCAGTTGCGCCGCCGCCCGTTCATAGAGCCGGCTGCTCGATCCATAGCCTGCGTCGTAGAGTGCCGTGGTGACCGCGCTGCCGCCGCGCAAGCCGCCTTTAAATGACTCCAGGCGGCAGAAATCGGCGTACGCGCGCGGCGTAACGCCGGTGGCAGCTTTGAAAGTCCGCTGTAAATGAAACGGGCTCAGCTTCAACTGCCGGCTCAGACCCTCGAGCGTCACCGCTTCGTCGAGATGCCCTTCCAGATAGCGGCAGATATTCTCCACCAGTTCCGATTGCGCGTCGCGGGTGCGTTCGCGGTCCGGCTTGCAACGCAGACAGGCGCGGAATCCGGCGCGTTCGGCGGCCTCGCGCCGTTGGAAAAAGATCACGTTTTCGCGCCGCGGCCGCCGCGACGGACACGACGCCCGGCAATACACGCCCGTCGAGATCACGGCGTAAAAGAACACGCCGTCCATATGCCGGTCGCGGGTTTCCATCGCCTCCCAGAAATTCGCTTCCCAGTAGGCCTGTTCGTCTTTGGGGACCATCGCCAAGCTATTCACTATTGTCGCCATAGTTAGAGCCTAAGCGTTGGGGGCGGGGAACACTATCCGTTCCTTGCGGGCAGAGTGGATTTCAGCTCGCCTCGTGATAGATCACGCCCAGCGTGTACCGCGTGCCCGACAGCAACGGACTAACCCCATGCTTGATATTGGCGCGATAGAATCCCCGCGCACCCTTCACCGGCCGGTAGCGCGTAGTGAACACCACCGCCTCGCCGCGCCGCCCGCGAATCGCATGACCGATGGATTGCGCCCGCGGCCGTTGCTCCACCAGCAGAAAATCTCCACCCGTATAATCGGCGTCCGGCTGACTCAAGAAGCACACCATTTGCAAAGGAAACGCCACATCGCCATACAGATCCTGATGCAGACAGTTGTAGCCGCCGGCTTCGTAGTGTAGCAGCAAGGGCGTAGCTTTGGTCTGTCCGGCCGCCTGGCACTGCGCGGTGAACTCGGCCAGCGCCGCCGGAAATCGCGACGCCTCGCCCAGCACCTCATTCCAACGATTGGCGATCGCCGCCAGCGGTGGGTATGACCGCTCCCGCAACTCCGCCACCACACCAGGAAGCGGGTAGCCGAAATATTGATAATCGCCTATGCCGAACCGGTACCGCGCCATCTCGATGCGGCTGCGAAAACGCTCCCGGCTCGCATACAGCGCGATCAACTCCGCGCATTCCGCGTCCGTCAGAATCGCCGGCAGTTTCGCATAGCCCTGCCGCCACAACGCCGCTTCCACTTCGTCCCACGCTATACCGTCAAGTTGCATCCCGCCAGCATAGCTCCCCCCCCACCTTCGCTATCCGATTCTTGCGGCACAAATCGCGCCCGTTGCTAAAATGGTCTACTGCCGCGAAGCCAAACGAAAATTCTCGTACGCGCTACCAATTGGGTCGGCGATGCGGTAATGTCCCTGCCCGCCATCCGCGCCGTGCGCGACGCCTTCCCCGGAGCCCATCTCACCGTAGCCGCGCGCCCCGCCGTCGCCGATATCTACGCCCGCGAAAGCGCCATCGACGCGGTCATGATCTATCCCGCCGACCGCCGCAAAGCCGTAGCCGACCTGCGCCGCGAGGGCTTCGACACTGCCATCCTTCTCCCCAATTCCTTCGACTCCGCTCTGGCCGTGTGGAGGGCCGGCATCCCCCGCCGCATCGGCTACCGGCGCGACGCGCGCGGATGGCTGCTTACCGATGCGGTCCGCCGTCCCGAACCCGGCGAGATCCCGCGGCATGAGCGCTTCTACTATCTGGAACTGCTACGCCGCGCCGGTATCATCCACGAATATCCGCCCAGCCCCGCGATTCGCCTGTATGCGAGCAACGACGCGAACGACGAAATCCGCGCCTCGGGCACCCAAGCCTTGCGCGCCGCCGGTCTTGATGCGCCCGTAATCGGCGTCAGCCCCGGTGCGGCCTATGGCGATGCCAAGCGCTGGCTGCCCGAGCGTTTTGCCGAGACTGCCGTGACAGTGGCCCGCGCGCATAGTGCGTCGGTTGCCGTGTTCGGCGCCGCATCGGAGCGTCCGCTCTGCGAATCGGTAACCGCTCAAATCCGCGACGCCAGCATCGCCGTATACAACTTCGCCGGCCAAACCACCCTGCGCCAATTCATCGACCAAGCCGCCGCCTGCCGCCTGTTCCTCACCAACGATTCGGGCGCCATGCATATCGCTTCGGCGCTGGGCGTGCCGACCGTCACCGTCTTCGGCGCGACTGACGACACCACCACCGGACCTACCGGCCCCGCCGCGCGCATCGTACGCGAACAGGTGGAGTGTAGCCCCTGCCTGCTGCGCGCCTGCCCCATCGACCACCGCTGCATGACCCGCGTCACCGCCGCGCGCGCCGCCGCCGTCGCCCTGCAATTATGGACCGATACCGGCAACGACACGGAATAACGCGTCCGCCCCGCTAGCGATGCAGCTACAGATGTTAGACTACGTGAAGAAATGCGCGAGTCCAACGAACATGTACGCTGGCGTCAGTCCACATAGCATCACTCGCATTCTGGTCGTACGTTTGGGCGCCATGGGTGATATCATCCATGCGCTGCCCGCCGCGGTTTCTCTCAAACAAGGTTTTCCCGGAGCGCACGTTACCTGGGTGGTTGAACCGCGTTGGGCGCCGCTGCTCGAAGCCAACCCGTTCGTCGATCGCGTAGTGCTGGTCGACCGCCGCACCCGTGCCGGCTGGGCGCGCGCGTGGCATGACCTGCGCACCGAGCGCTTCGATTTCGCGGTCGATTTCCAGGGCTTAATCAAATCCGCCATAGTGGCCTGCGTGGCCCGCACCGAGCGCATCTACGGCTTCGATCGTCGCCTCGCGCGCGAACCGCTCGCCGCGATGTTCTATTCCGATAAAGTTTCAACCCGCTCCGCACACCGCGTGGATCGCAACCTGGAACTCGCCGCCGTCGCCGGTGCCGCCAACGCCATACATTCGTTTCCGCTGCCGCCCGGAAAGCCCGAAGGAGAATTGCCCTCCGGCGCCTTCGTCCTGGCGTGCCCCCTCAGCGGATGGCGCGCCAAACAGTGGCCGCTCGAATACTACAGCCAACTTGCCCAGCGCCTGCAGCGCGACGCCGGAGTGCCGTTGGTGCTGAACGGCCCCCCCTCCGAGCGCGCCACTCTGGCCGCCGTTCCCCACACGCTGCTGCATCTATCTTCCATCGAAGGACTCATCCACGCCACCCGCCGCGCTGCCGCTGTGATAGGCGTCGATAGCGGACCCATGCATGTGGCCGCCGCGCTGGGGCGTCCCGGCGTGGCCATCTTCGGCCCCACCGACCCCGCGCAAACCGGCCCCTACGGCCAATCGTTCACCGTCCTGCGCAGTCCCATCGCCGTCACTTCTTATAAACGGCGCACCGAACTCGATCCCAGCATGCTCGCCGTAACACCCGAAACCGTGTTCGACGCCCTCCTGCCGCGGCTTACCCGGCGAAATCATCCGGCGGATTGCCTCGCTTGAACTTCCCTAAACCTTACGCCGATTTCGTCGCCCGCCTGCGCGTACCCAGCGGATTCCTTTTGGTGGCCGCCTTCGCCTGGTTCGCCCACCCCGATGCGCAATCCCTTGCCTACGGACTGCCGGTCTCGCTCGCTGGACTGGCCATGCGCGCCTGGGCCGCCGGTCACCTGGCCAAGAATCGCACCCTCGCCAGCAGCGGACCCTACGCCTACACTCGCAATCCGCTGTACCTCGGTACACTTCTGGTGGCGGCCGGCCTGGCCCTCGCCGCGCGCAACGCCGGACTGGCCGCGCTGTTCGCCGCTGTCTTCCTGGGCATCTATTTGCCCGTGATCCAGCTTGAACAACAACACCTGCGCAGCCTCTTTCCCGATTACGCCGCTTATGCCGCGCGCGTGCCCGCTCTGCTGCCCCGCCTCACACCCGCGCCAGGCGAATCGCGGCCCTTTGAATGGGCGCTGTATCTGAAAAATCGGGAGTATCAGGCCGCCATGGGATTCCTGGCCGGCGCATTGTTCCTGCTCTGGAAGGCTTTGCTGTAAGGCGCTAGCGGATCTGCACCAAGCGTTCTTCGCTATCCGGCACGCCCGTCCCAGCTAAGGTCTGCGGCGAACGCCAGAAATCGATGTACGAAACCTGGTGTACGCAAGCCACCGTGCAGCGCGGCGCGCACGATTTCTCGGTCAAATATTCGCGCCGGATATCGGCCACCGTATACTCCGCCAGCGGTTTGGCCGGATACCCGCGCTGTTGCGAACAATAATGCACCAAACCGTCTTCGCAGATATATAGATACCGCGCGCCCGCCCGGCAGCGCCACTGGTTTTCCTTGCCGTGCGCGATATTGTCCTGAAAAGCGTTGAATTGCGCGTAGCTGCTTTTCTCCATGGCGCGCATGGCTGAGTAAACTTCGCGCTCTTCATCGGCCAGCGGCTGCAGTTGCCCCGTGCCGTCGTGGATAATCCCCACCGTCGAAGTGAAACCCAACTCCACCGCGCGCTTTCCCACTACCAGCGCATCCTGCGGATTCCGGATCCCCCCCCCCACCACCGAATTAATATTCACGTGAAATTCGGCGTGCTCCGCCAGTAGCTGCAGTTTCTTGTCCAGCACCTTCAGGCTCTTCTTCGAAACCTCGTCGGGCGTCACGTTATCGATGCTGATCTGCAGATGCTCCAGCCCGGCTTTGTTCAGCCGTTTGATGCGCTCGGCAGTCAGCAGATAGCCGTTGGTGATCATCCCGGCGATGGCCCCGCCCTTGCGGATGTGCGCGATAATCTCGTCCAGGTCCGGATGCAACAGCGGTTCGCCGCCGCTGATGGTCACGATGGTAGTGCCCAGCGCCGCCAGCAAATCCAACCGGTGGCACACCGTCTCAAGCGGTACCGGTTTCGAATTGTTGTCGTATTCATTGCAGTAGGTGCACGACAAATTGCACCGCCGCATGGGGATGATATGGGCCAGGATAGGATGGTCCGTCGACAGCAGTCCCTTGGCGATCATGCGTAGCTCGCGCGCCCGCAGATGCGCCGCCCGCCGGGTCCTGCGCCACGATTTGGATAGGTCCGCCATCCTCAAAAATCCCATTAAACCATACAAACGGTAGGAGTTCTGTGCGGTGGGACCGATTGGCCGCTTTTCCGCCCCCAACGGCGATTTCCCCACGCCGAGTGACGCCCGCCGCCCGCCTCAATTCGCGTGAATGATGTATTTATCGAAGTATGCGCGCAGTTCCATATGGTGCGCGTCGCGATAGGCGGCGTAGTCCTTCACGATGCCGGCGTCTGCCCCGCTGCTCAGTAAAATCCATGCTTCCAGCAGGCCGTCCCGCTTCAGCGCCAGCAAATTTCCGAGCTGCGGATCGAGATGCGTAGTCTTCAACGGATCGATTGCCTCAGCCGTCGCATTCAGGGCCGCTGCTTCCTCCTCCAGCGTATGCCGGTACTGCGCTTCCATCGGATATTTCTTGGCGAAGACAGCCTGCCGCCACGCCGCGCGCGTCAGCGAATAAGATAACCATGCGCTCCGCCCGGTGTCGTCTTTGCCTTCCAAGTCTTTCACGTCCACATTCACGGTCTGCGGATTGTCGCTCATCTTGGGCAACTCAATCTTGGGCGCCGATAGCGTGCAATTGTTTTTCTTGGCCCAGTTCGCCAGGCTGCCCCAGGGCAACTTGGTAGGCTCCGCGATCACCGCCTCAATGAACTTATCGCGCGCTTCCATATTCTTGCCGGCCGCCATCAGCGCATCGCCCCAATAGCGGTAAGCAGTCTCCCTGCGCGGATCGATAGCTACCGCCTTGCCGAACCACTCCGCCGCGCACGCGGTGTCCTTTGTCCGGAAACAAACGTCGCCTGCGAACAGCGCCGCGAGGTAAAGCTTTGGATCGATCTTCAAGGCGGCGGTGTAAGCCGCCAGCGCCCCAGTGTTATCGCCTTTTCCGAAAGCGACTTCGCCTTCCTTCATCTTGGCGTTGGCTTCCGCGCTCGATGAAAACGGCTGCGCGGACGCCGGTGGTCCCTCAAGCGCGGTAATCAGCGTATCGAGCATCGGCCATGTGCTGCCCAGTTCCTTCGATCGCACAGCGGCCGCGTGAGCGCGCTTCACCAGTGCGGGCGCCTCTTCCGGCGTGGCCGTGGTCCGTGATTTCGAAAACAGGCAGTACGCCAGCCAGCCCTGCGCGGCCGCATCGTTCGGATTGGCCGCCAACAAATCTTCCACCAGCGGAAGCGCCAGTAATGGCTGGGCCTTGTTCAGATATTGGACGGCTTGGTCCCTCTCGGCAGCCGGGTCGTGACCGGGCGCCGCCGGGGTACTGGATTGCGCGAACGCTGCTCCAGACAGATAAAGAAGCACGGCTACGAGCTTCATGTGTCCATATATTATCACCGCCGCCGCGTCATACTGGTAGCTTGTCCGCCCCCCTCATCAAACCACCCCGCCCACGCGTGGGCTCCGTGGATCGGCCCTGAGACGCTGATCGCGCAGGTCCGCAGCACCGCCCCTTCCTTGAGCCACGTGCCACCCGAACCCGGCCGCCTGATCGAACTCGGCCACTCGCCCGACGGCTTCCTGCGCATTCTCGCCAATTGGGAAAACATCCTGCGCCCCGGCCTCCACATCGAGGAGCAGTTGCAGGACTACTTCGCCTTCTGCCTGGCCTGTCATCACGCTACCGTCGCCACGTTCGTGCCTACCGACGTCGATACCAAAATCCGCGGCATCGTATGGCGCGAGTCCCGCGACACGCGATGTACTGCGGCCCATGCTGCGCCTGGCTCTCGCCTCGCGCGCCTGGACCGAAGATGGCATTTCCATCCGCGCCGTCCGCGGCGTTAGCGGCCACAACGGCGAACAGTGGAGCGCCATTGCCGGCGGCCTGGGCTACCTGCTCGAACTCGGTGATACGGTTTCCGCCGACGAAGCGCAAGCCGCCATCGAAGCCGAGATCGATCGCGAACAAGCGGTCTTTGATGAGTGCGCCGCAGAGCGCGGCGCCGAACTCGACCTGTTGCGCCTCTCGATGACCCTGGCGCACAACCGCGGCGACTTATCTCAAGGGATGGGCTTCTGGAAGCGAACTGCGCGCACCGCGCCCGTCATGGATCATCTCTCCCAGCGCGGCCGCTTCTGCCCGCGCCGTTCGGATCTATGAATTCACCGGACTCTCCGCCGAAGGTCACCGGCACTATCCTCTGCGCGCGGTGAAGGTGCTGCGCCGCTCGGCATCCACGCTGCTGCCGCTTGTGCCCGTTTCTGGACGAGTGGGGCGGCGTGGTGGCGCAACTCGAAGAGAGCCACGAAGTGTTGGCGGCGCTGGTCAACGGTTGTCACAAGGTGAAGGGCCAGCAAGGCTATTACCGCGCCATCGCCGGCATGCGCGCCGCTTCCCAGGGCGCCTTCGACCGCGCGGCCGCGCACATGCCCAACGCCGCGCAGCGTTTGCTGCGCGACGCCGAAGTGCGCAAGATGATCGACGTGCCGCGCATTTCCTTCGAGTCCATGATGCGCAAGCGTGCCCGCACCGCCCTGGAAATGTTCAGCGGAATAGGCTAACCTGCGACTTATGCTCCTCTGCCCGGTTCATGGCTGCGGCCTGGCGCTAGTGCGTGCCGAGCGTCGCCTGGTCTGCCCGCGCGGACACTCCTTCGATATCGCGCGCAGCGGCTACATCAACCTACTCCAACCGCAGGAGCGGCGATCCAAACACCCTGGCGACACCGCGGCAGCCATCGCTGGCCGCAGGCGATTGCACGATAGCGGCGTCACCCAACCGCTGCTGGCGGCGGTCGCGGAGATGATGGCGGCATCGCCGCGCGACATCGTTCTCGATGCCGGCTGCGGTGAAGGCTTCTACCTCGGCGCCCTCGCGCAAGAGACGGGCTTCAATGCGCATGGCATCGACATTTCAATTCCGGCAATCGATGCGGCAGCCCGCCGCTACCCCAACTGCGAGTGGATCGTTGGAAATGCGGATCGCTTCGTGCCATATGCCGGCCGCACTTTTTCCATCGTCATGTCGATCACCGCGCGCATAAACACCCACGAATTCCATCGCGTATTGCGAGACGACGGAAGGCTCCTAGTCGCCCTGCCCGCCCATGATGATCTCGTCGAATTGCGCGGTGTGGGCCGCGACCGCGTAGCCCGCGCCGTTGAAACATTAGCGCCCGCCTTCACCTTAGTCAATCAGCGCCGCGCCTCGACCGCCGCGGATCTGGACGCCGGCGCGGTGCAAGATGTCCTGCATTCCATCTACAGGCCCAGGCAACCGCAACCCGCCCGCGCCATGCGGCTCACGTTCAGTCTTGACCTGTTGCTCTTTCGGCAAAAGGCGCGCGCCGTCAAGCCGGCCCGCGAAACTCCAGTCGCGTCCCCTCACTTCCCGATTCGATCGTGATCTCACCACCCAGTTTCCGGGCCCGCGCCCGCATGCTGCCCAAGCCGTGCCCCTCGCGCTCCACACCCGTATCGAAGCCCACGCCGTTATCCGCCATACGAAACACCAGCGCCCCGCGATCCCGCATCAACTCAATACGCACCTCCGTACACCCCGCGTGCCGCACCGCATTGTGAATCGCCTCCTTGATCATCAGCAGCAGTTGCCGCCGCATCTCGATCCCCAGTTTTAGTTCTTCGTCGCTTTCTGGAGTGATCACCGCGCAATCGATGTCGCGTGCGGAAAATACATCTGTCGCAAACCTTCGTACCCGGACCGACAAATCGCCCAGCGAATCCCGTTCCGGGTTGATCGCCCACACAATGTCAGACATAACTGCCGTAGTCTCTCGCGCCACTTCCGCGATGCGCTCCAGAGGCGCGGCCACTCCATCGTCGCCGGGCGTAACATTGCGCCGCACACCCTCGCTCAGCAGTGCGATCTGCGACAGTGCCGATCCGATATCGTCGTGCAAATCCGTCGCGATGCGCGTTCGCAACCGTTCCACCGCCAGCAATTGTTCCAAGCGGTATCGATACGCCCAATAGGTCGCCCCCGCCACTACCGCAGCCGCCAGCAAAAGGAACCACCAGCGCTGCCAAATGGGCGGCAAAATGGTAAACGTGAAACTGGCCGGCGCCCCCCCCGGTCCCACCCCCCGGCTCACGGTTTGCACCAGGAAGCGATATTTGCCCGGCCGCAAATTAGGATAGATCACCATGGGCAGCGCTGCCGGCTTGCTCCACGCCGCATCGGTATCGCCCAGTTTGTAACGGTAGCGCAGGAGACTATCCAGACTCACCGCGCCAAAACCGATTTGCAAACGGTTCTGGCCCGCCGCCACCACCGGACCCTCCACCTGCGCGGACCCCAGATCCGGCAGCGCCAGCGGATGGTCGGCCACCTCCACCGCAGTGATCATCGCCGGTGGTGCCTCCGTTCCCCCTGTGGGCGCCAGCGGAAGCCGCGCCAGCCCTTTATCGGTGTTGAACCAAAGTTGGCCCGCGGCGTCCCGCGTGCATCCCATCAATACTCCACTCGGTAGTCCGTCGCGCGTTCCCAGATGCAAGATCGCGCCGCTCGTTGGGTCCAGCCGGTCCACGCCGTTCGAGCTACCCAAGTAAACCCGTCCCATGCTGTCACCCGTCAGGCACCCCCCCCGCGCTCCCGCCAGCCCCTCGCTCTCGCGAAAGTGAGTCACCCGCGGATGCTCGGAATCGCCGTCGTCAATCCGGAAGAATCCGTCATGCAAAGTGGACCCCCAAACTACCCCCGCGGCATCGCTATACACATCCCTAACGTGCGACCCCACCGTCTGGCTGCCGGCCGGAATGATGCGGAAGACGCCGTCTTTATATCGGGCCACCCCCCCCAGCCCCATGCCAAACCACATGCTGCCCGATGGGCTTTGGGCATACGACGTAACCATGCGGCTGGGCCACGGCGGCATCGTATCCGTTAAGTCCTCAATGCGGTCGAGGCTGCGCACCCACCGCGCCAGCGCGAATTTGGGCGGAAAGCGCAGCGCAATCCAAATGTCGCCGCGCGCGTCTTCATAGGCTGACGCCACGTTGTTCGACGGTAGCCCATCCGCCACCGTGAAGATCTTCGAAGGACGCAGTCCGTCGAGTTCCGCCACTGTTCGAGTCGCCGGGAAGCGCGCCAGCCCGTCATGCGTCGGGATCCAGCTTTCCCCCAGATGATCCCCCACCAACAAACTGCCGCGAGCTACTCCGAAGCCGGTAACCGAAACCGGAAAACGCGGCTGTATGCGGCGGAACCGCTGTGCTTCACTGGTCCACAACTCCAGCGCATAACTCTTGGGCGGACCCACCACCGCCGCCACTTCTCCCGTCGGGAAAGCTAAAATCGAATTCGCCGAATCCTCGGCCGCGCCGTCGTCTTCCCCAAAGCTGGTGAAACCGTACCGGTTGAAGCGCATCACTCCGGCCCCCGGCGTCCCCAACCATAAATTGCCGTCGCGGTCGGAGAGTATCGACGAAAGCCGGTCCTGGCTCAGCCCGTTTTTCCTGCTGAAAAGCCGGACGCGCTTTCCGTCATACTCCACCAGCCCCATCCCCGTCGCAAGCCAAAGCTCGCCGTCCGTAGTCGCGCACATGCCATAAACGATATTCTGGTCGGTCCCAAACAGCGTATCGATCCTCTGCCGAACGATTTTCGCCCCCGGCCTCGCCCTCGGGTCAAGCTCCAGCAACCCGTCGCGCGCCCCCATCCAGATGCGGCCGTCGCGGCCTTCCACCAATACTTCATCGGTATAGCGCGGCAATCCCTCCTCAGCCCCGTAACTCTCGATCGCGCCATCCGGCCGGATCCTGTGCACCCCGCTGTTATGCGCACCAAACCATAGAGCCCCCCCCCGATCCACCAGCAAGTGTTGCGACGCATAACCCATCGAACGAAAAACCAGCTCGGCTTTGAAATTCTTTACGCTGGGCCGCCGGTGATAGATCCCCTCCGCCGTAGAAATCCATAGGCCGCGCTGCCCATCGTC
Source organism: Bryobacterales bacterium (assembly GCA_963738345.1). GTDB lineage: Bacteria > Acidobacteriota > Terriglobia > Bryobacterales > Bryobacteraceae > Bog-159. The sequence goes on along the minus strand of CAVTWI010000002.1, from coordinate 4,660,963 downwards.
GGCCAACTGATAGACCTGGTTGCTGTCCTTGCTCTGCCCCACCGCCACCCGCTCGAATCGGCGCTCCGGCGCGGCCTCGGGTTGGTAATGGACCAATCCGGAAGTCGTCGCCACCCAATAATCCCCAGTGGCCGCTTGGATCATTTGTTGCACGCCCAGCAAGCCGTCTTTTGCGCCGTAACTCCGCGACGATTGCCCGTCGAAGCGCGTCACGCCATCCAGCGTGACGAACCACAGGAATCGCCGCGAGTCCTGCATCATCTGCCCAAACTCGCCCTCCGCCGTCAGCCCGTCCGCCGGCGTGTATACATGCAGCGGCAGACGTTCCGCCTGCAGCCTCCAAACCACGCTCCCAACTAAGAACACCACCGCCGCAAAAGACCGCCACTGGGTTGACATTGAATTTGCCATTCTCGCAGGATTTCTTCCCTCCTGCCGCCACCACCCACGCAGGTAGTGCCCCCACCTCCGCTTCCGTGTTACTTTCGCACCGGGGGACTCATGCCTGGCACAACCACCGCCGTCGATCCTGCCGTCACTCGCGTCTGGATCGTCGAAGATCAGCCGGAAATCCGCAACAGCCTCACCGCGCTAATCGCCGGCACGCCGGGTTTTGAATGCGCCGGGTCTTTTGGCTCCATGGAAGCCGCCCTAGCCCAGTCGAGCGCCGCCCCCCCCCACGTCGCGTTAATCGATATCGGACTCCCCGGTATGAACGGCATCGAAGGCACCCGCCGCATCCGCGACCGCTGGCCCGCCGTTTCGCCGCTGGTGCTTACCGTTTATGACGATGACGAACGCATCCTCGAAGCTCTCTGCGCCGGCGCCAACGGCTACCTGCTGAAGAACACGCCCCCCGTCCGCCTTCTCGAAGCCATTCGCGACTCCGCTGCCGGCGGTTCCCCCATGTCGCCCGAAGTCGCCCGCCGCGTGGTCGAGTTATTCCGTCGCGTGCAGCCCCCGCCGAAGGCGGACTATCAATTAACGCCCCACGAAGTCCGCATTCTCAACCTCCTGGTGCATGGCGAAAATTATAAAACCGCCGCCGTCAAACTGGGCGTTAGCGTCAACACCGTTTCCTATCACGTGCGCCATATCTACGATAAGCTCCACGTCCATTCCCGCAGCGAAGCGGTGGCCAAAGCCCTCCAAAGCGGACTCCTGCGTTAGTCTACGTCCCTACCTGCGTAGGTGGTGACGCGCGCGGCCGCCTGACGCACAATCATCTGGTGGGCGGCGCTCAATCAATAAAAAGCCGCCACCAAAAGGAATCCAAATGAAACACTACATGCATACCAAGAAGTCTGTTGCCCTCAAGACGGCCGCGTGGGCCGCCTCCGCGCTATTGATCCTGGCTGCGGGCACGCTACCCGCGCAAGCCGGCATCGCCCCGGTCAATTCCCGCAGTGCCTTGGCTGGCAACGACCTGCTAAGCTGGGCCCAGATCGCCAATTTGGGCGCCATCACGGCCCCAATCCAGGTCACCACCAATGGCGGACTCGTCGCCACCTTGAGCAGTACCGGTCCCCTCATGCCGTCCACCGAAGGTAGCGCCGGAGTCCCCTGGGACGGCAACTTCGCCCCTGGAGCCCCCCTCGTCTTCACCGGCCAGTTCGGACCCTCCGGCCCCATCGTCATCACCTTCGCCACGCCCGTCTCCGCCGTCGGCGCGCAAATGGATTACAACGCCACCAATCCCCCGTCGAATCCTCTCCCGTTTAATATCAGCCTTTCGCTCTACAATTCGGCCGGCCAACTTCTAGCCACCTTCAGCGCGCAAGGGGAAGCCTACGCCAAAGCCAACAATTCAGCCGTATTCCTGGGCGCGGTGGATTCCCAAGCCGAAATCAGCCAGGCAGTGTTCTTCACCACCACCACGGCACCTCCTTATCCCGGCTCTTTCGCCATCAATAATGTAAGTATCGACGCTCCCCGCCACTGCACCCAGTAGATGGACAGAATTTGCTGCACCGCCATTTGACACGAGCTTCCGCAGCTAATAACCTGAAATCGCATGACGATTCAGTTGAAACCCGAGCAGGAGCATCGCGTTGCTGAAGCCATACAGTCAGGCGCATATCAAACCCGATGACGTGATAGATCGCGCCCTCGAGGTCCTGCACGAGCAGGACGATTTGCTGACGGCTAACCGGCAAATAATTGATGCGAAGATTCGCACGGGCATTGCAGAAATGGAACGCGGCGAGGGTATTCCAGAAGACCAACTCGCCGCCTACCTTGGACGGCTGAAAGCCCATCCTGCATGCTCACCGCGATTTGGCCAAAGTTCTGCCCAAGCGGGTGTAGCCGTCGGGACATAACCGTCTCCGCAGTTCCACAATTCCAAAACTATATAACCTTCCGTTTCACTTACTTGGATCCACTAACCTAGCCACCTGCATCCGCTCCCGTGCTCACCTGGACTTAAGGAGGCGTAATGCTGCCTGAATATCAACTCACCGAAACGCAACAACACGTGCTCACCCTGATGTCCACCGGCGCCAGCGCCACGCACGCCGCTCGAACTGCCGGCATCCACCGCAACACCATCGCGAATTGGCTCCGCAAACCCGCGTTTCGCGAAACCCTCGCGCAAATCCGCCGTGATCGCGACCAAGCCTGGCGAAACCAGATCGCCGCGCTTAGTACCCAAGCTGTAGCCGCCGTCCGATCCATCCTGGACGACCCTCAGGCCACCCCCGCCCTCCGCTTGCAAGCCGCCATAGCCGTCGGTCTCCCCAAACTCGTCCGGACGCCTTCCGCCCGTCAAATTCCTAGCGCCGCCCCCCCGCCCCCACCGGTCCCGCGAGCCCTCCAACCCGGCCGCAACCAGCCCTGTCCCTGCGGCAGTGGCAAGAAATTTAAGCGATGTTGTATAGCCAAGTGCTGATCCTACAGCAAGAATGGGTTTGTTTGTCCTAAAACGCCACTACGTGCCGCGACATCTCATTTGCACAACCCTGCACAATTCCGCACAAGCCCCATCAGGCCAAGGTCCTTCCGCCGCGATGATATCCTGGAGCGAGACGTCCCATGAAAACCGTCACCCGGATGGCGCTCCTGCTCCTCGCCAGCCACCCCGTCCTTGCCGCCGAAAGCCTGGGCAACCGCTGGGTGGTGGTGGGGATCGTCGGCAAGTGGAAGACCCCCTCCGACGGTAAGTCTGTCTACCTCGGCGAACCCTTCCCGCCCGGTGCCGAACTGGTGCGCGATCCGCCCACCGCCCGCTCCGGCTTCATCACCCTGGCCTATGACAAGGATACCCGCGACACCCACGCTTGCGAAAATCCCGGCGCATGCGCCAGCGTCAAAGTGAAATCGCCGCCCGCCCACGCCCCCGAATCCAGTTCGTTCCGCGAGGTCCTGGCCAGTTGGGTCGAAGCTCCCAAACGCTTCGTCGCCGCCGTCAGTCGCGATGTCGGCGGACTTCACGATGCCGTCGTCCAGTCGAGCGGCAAAGGCGCTGACTGCGGCCCGGCGTTTTCAGACTTAGCCAAAGGCGCTTACTGGATCAAAATCGACCGCCTGTCGCCTCGCGGCGATCAGGAAAAACCGGTCGGCGCGGGCCCCCTGAACCTGCCCTGGGATCCCGCCCAACCTGCCACCGGTATCCTGCCGCTCGACCCCGGTCTCTACCGTCTTCAAATCGCCGACCAACAGGGCGAAGCCACCGGTGGTGACGCGTGGGTCCTGGTCCGAACGCGCGGCGATTTCGCCAAAGCCCAAAGCGCTTTCCAGCAAATCCTGGACCAGACCGCCTCCTGGCGCGAGGACGTGCCCCCTGCCGGCATCTTGGCCATTCATCGCGCCCGGCTCGAAATGCTGGCTCGCTGACTATGCTGCGTCCTTGGTCTTGGTTCGCGCTTGAATCGCGGCATAGCTGGGCGCCCCTGTGGCAGTCTCTCTATCGCTTCTGGAAAAAGCGCGTCTGGGTGATCGTGGGAGTCGCGCTCGCCATGCTGGTCTTCGATTATTTCGGCGCGCTCTACAGTTGGGAAATGGCCAGCCTCGATTTCCTACTGCGCCACAAATCCGGCAACGCGCAATCGAACTACATCCAGGTGGTCGAAATAACCGACGACGATTATGCCGCGCTCTTCTGCAACCGCAGCCCGCTGAACACCTGCACCCTGCGAAACCTGATCTTGGCCATCGCCAAGGGCGAGCCATCCGTAATCGCGGTGGACCTCGACGTCAGCGAGTCCGATCTGCCCCAGCAGATCGACGCTGAATTGCCCAAGCTCGCTTTCAAAAGCCGCCTGCCCACCGTAGTCTGGGCGCAGGTTACGGAGCCTTTACGCGAAGGCGCCGAAGAGATCGTGCTGAAGGAAACGCCGGCCGCATGCCAGTCCGCCGCCGGTGCTCCCGCCCCCGATTTCGAGCGTTGGGGCGTGCCGCTCTTTCCCCTGGATCGCGACGGCATCGTGCGCCGCTATCAGCGCTGGGTCAAGGTGTCCAAATGCGGCGCGGAACAATTGTCTCCCACCCTGCCCTTTGCCGCCTTTCGTATTGCCGATCCGATTGCCGCCGCCCGCAACGCGGATGAGAAATCGGCAGATGATCTGATCTTCCGCTTCACTGGCGATCGCTACGGCTTCGATATTACCGACGCCTCCCATATTCTGGACGGGCAGGCGGCCTGCGCACCGGGACCAGATCGCGCCGCGCCGTGCGCACCGGCCTCCGCCCACACGCCGGATTTCACCGGCAAAATCGTGCTGCTGGGCGGCGACTTTACCGCCGCTCACGATCGCTACCGCACCCCCATGGGCGAGCGTGCCGGCGTCGAGTTGATGGCCCACGCCATCGAATCCGAAATTCGCGGCGGCGGCTTCGGCGAGGCCAACCTGGTCTATTCGTTCCTCTTCGATCTGGCCGTCGGCCACGTCCTGTTGCTGTTCTATTATTGGTGGCGGCCCCGCCATGCGCTGGTCTTCGGACCCTTTGCCGCCCTGCTGCTTTCGCTGTTCCTAAGCTGGGTGGCCTTCCACTACCTGGCCTACTGGCTGAGTTTCATTCCGGTGGTGTGTGGTGTGGTCGTCCACGAAGTGCGCGACGAACTTAAAGAAAAGCGGGAGCACTCTCACCGGTCGGGCGCCGCGCCCAGAACAATATCAGAGCCCTGATCGCTCTTAGCCATCACCGGAACCTGTGCGGCATGAAATTCGCTTTGCGCCTGTTTGGGCACGCGCTGTTTCAGAAAATCGTAAACCGCCGACAGGCTCACGCGCCCGTTCTGCTGCTTCAATCCCTCCAGCAGGAAGTGTGTGAAGATGCCGTTTTCAAACTGCTCGCTGTCGTAGGAACTCTGGTCTTCCTGGCTCGATGAAATAATGGCGCGCCCTACCCCCCCCCGCATGCCGTCGAGCATTTGTGCGGACGGCGGCACCTCGTGAATCAGGCCCCGGCCCGCGCCCCCGCTGTGGCAGGTATCGAGAAAAATTGCGGTGCGGCGGGCCTTCACTCGCGACCGGATTATTTCGGATAGTTCGATCATGGGCATGGCGCTGCCATACAGCTTGTCTTCATCGGTAGGGTCCGTGTCGTGGGTCACGATGTAGTTCAGCCCGCCCACCGAATCCATGTTGCGCTTCGTGCCGTGGCTAGAAATAAAGATCACTACCAGGTCGCGCGCATCGGCGTTGCGGGCGATCCAATTCAGCCCTGCCTTGACGTTCGCCGTAGTGGCGTCGCGATCCGCCAGTAGCTTTACGTTCGAGTGCTTGAAGCGGCCGAAGTGCTCGTCTTCCAGAAGATCCGCGAAGTCTTGCGCGTCCTTCCTGGTATGCGCCAGCATGTCGATGTTCTTCTGGAATTTTCCGATGCCGATTACCAGCGCCCACTTCTCGCGCAACGGCGGCAGCGCGGCCACAGTGCTTTCGGGCGGCGCCGCCAAATGGAAGGGATCGATCTGGCTCTCCATAGCCTGCGACCCCATCACCTTCGCTTGCCGCAGCGCGAAATCCGCCTGCGTCTTGCGGCCCAGTTTGGCTTCGAACAGCGAACGGTAATACCATGCGTCGCCGCCCGTCGGACAAGCTTGCGCCGCCTGTTTCAGCAGTTGAATTCCATCCTCGACCTCCGTATCGCCAGGGTTCGATTTCAGGTTCTCGAGCGCCTGCATCACCAGGTCGTGCGCCACGCCGCAGCGCACTTGCCCCGAGGCCCGCCCGCCGCACAGCAGGACCGAAACCAGCAGCACGCTCGCCAGGGTTCGCATGGGGCTAAGGATGAGTGGTCGTCTTGGCCGCGGGATGAGCCGTTCGCAGCGCAGGGCCTTTCGATTTCTGCCGCATTGCCGCCAGTACCCCATTCGAAATCCCACTCTGCATCAGTTGCTTCTGGCCCGCCACGCTCAGATCGAACTTCACCTTGGCCGCCTCCTTAATATTGGCGATCAGGTTCTCGTCGTTCATCCCGCTCTTGGCCAGTTCGATCACCTGGTCATTGGTCAACACATCGGAAGCGCCTGCCCCCGCCGTCGCGCCCGTATCCGCGACTTCCCGCGCTGGAGCCGATCGCCGTTCCGACAGCGTCTTCAGGATAACCAGCGCCTGCTCGATACGATTCTGAGGGTCGCGGAAATACTTCTCCGCTGGCTTATCGTCAATGGCTTTGCCGTAATTGATCGCCGCCTGTTGGAACATCTTGAGGGCCTGCTGCGGATCTTCCGCCTGGTATCCCATAGCTTCATAGGCCACGCCGGTGTTATATGCGCGATAGGCTTCGTCTTCCTTCTTCGGGAAAGCGGGGACCGACTGCGTCGCCTCCAGCATGCGCGGCCACAACCCGGCCTCGCCCAGTTTGCTGGCTTCGGAAAGTTTGCCCTTGGCCAGCAGAACTTGCACGGTATCGTCGGTGGTTACTACCCGGCTGGTAATGCGCGCGACCAATTGGCGCAGCAGTATCTGGTTCACATCTTCCACGGTCGCAGGAATGGCCTCCTCCGCCTCGTGATGCTTCAGGCTCCCAATCAGCCGTTTCGGGTTCACCGTTTCCGCGACCGATTTGCTCTTGCCGCCGCCCAGGTCATAGTCTTCGTTTACCTTCACTTCCACGATGGCCGAATCGAGCGTTTTGCCCGACTTTGCCTCGCGCGCCTTGTACGCCACGATGGCGCTTCCCGTTACCTTCTTATACTGCTGGCTGGTGGGCTGTGTGCCCTTCTTCGAAATATTGGCGCTCGAACGCGTCAGCGTCTGAATCGTCGGCACGCGGTAGCTGGTGATGTTGCAGGTAATGATGGTCTGGGGACTCTTGCTATCGGTGGTGATCCTGCTGTCATTGCCCTGCATGGCGGCCTCCAGCAGCGCCGGCAATTGGTCGGCGAGAGTCTTGCTGTTCGCCGCGGTCGACGTCACCTTGATACTGATCGCCGTCCCCGTCAGATGGAAGATGGCGGGAAGCTTGCGGTGCAGGGTCACGGAGTCCTTCGACATCCCGAAGCCTTGCGCCCACACAGCGCCCTCGCCCCAGAGACAAAGCGCAACCAGCGTTGCCAGCCTGATGCAGCACGCGCAATTCATGATGGAAAGACTCCCGGTCCCCTGAGGTTTTATCCGTTTTCTATAATACACCACCACCTTGTGGACCGGTCGTCTGTACTCAATCAGACATCCCCGCTGGTCAGGCTCCGTCTTTGGCCCGTGCATTGCTACTTTATTCGCCAGGAGAAGTATCATGTCGAACAAAAACAAAGCGGTATTCGGCCTATATCCTGACCGTCCCAGCGTTGAAGAAGCCGTGGAAGCCCTACGGGCAGCCGGTTTCCGCGGCACGGATATCTCCGTGTTGTTCCAGGACAATCAAGGCACCAAAGATTTTGCCCATGAAAAGAGCACCAAGGCTCCGGAAGGCGCTACCGCTGGTGGCATTGTGGGAGGAATATCGGGCGGCGTATTAGGATGGCTGACCGGTATCGGCGCGCTCGCCATTCCAGGATTGGGTCCGCTGATCGCTGCCGGCCCAATTGTAGCGGCACTGGCCGGTATCGGCGCCGTGGGTGCCATGGGCGGTATCATCGGCGCTCTGGCCGGATTGGGCGTGCCCGAATACGAGGCCAAGCGCTACGAAGGCCGTATCAAACAGGGTGGCGTCTTGCTGTCCGTCCATTGCGATGACGACCATTGGGTGAAGCGCGCTAAGGACGTGCTGCAGCAGACTGGCGCGGAGAGCATTGACTCCACATCCGAATCGAGTGCCGACTACTTTGTCAGCGACAAACCCATGCCGCGCGTGCGCCGAGCCGCTTACGCCGATCCGCTCTCTGCACCCGACGAACCGCTGCTGACTGAGACAGACGAGATCGTCCGCCGCTCTTAAACAGCCAGCCACCCTTCTGTATAGTGCGAAACTTCGCATAACATAGGAGGGATGACCTCGACTTGGGTACGGAGTTTTCTTTGCATCGGCGCCGGTCTGGCCTGCGCGTCGTTCCTCCCGCAGGTTCGCGCGCAGCAGATTGGCGCCGAGATTTTCCACGATCTACACTGGCGTAACGTAGGTCCCTTCCGCGGCGGCCGAACCCGGGCCGCTACCGGCGTTCCCAAACAACCCAACGTTTTCTACATGGGTCAGGTGAACGGCGGAGTTTGGAAATCGGACGACTACGGCCGAACCTGGAACCCCATCTTCGATAGCCAGCCCACCGGATCCGTCGGCGCCATCGCCGTTGCCCCATCCGACCCCCGCATCATCTACGTTGCCAGCGGCGAAGGTCTGCAGCGTCCCGACCTCTCCGTAGGCAACGGCATATACAAATCCACCGATGGGGGCCAAACCTGGACGCATCTCGGCCTGCGTGACGGTCAACAAATCCCCGCCCTCCTCATTGACCCTCGCGATCCTAACCACCTCTTCGCTGCCGTGCTGGGGCACCCCTACGGCGCCAACGAACAACGCGGCGTATTTGTTTCCACTGACGGCGGACAGAACTGGCAGAAGTCATTGTACGTGGATGAGAACACCGGCGCTTCCGACATCACCATGGATCCGTCCAATCCCGATGTGCTCTACGCGTCAATGTGGGAAGCCCGCGAAGGCCCTTGGGAATTCGGTAATACCTACGGGGGCACACACGGCGGCATCTCGAAATCGAGCGATGGCGGCAAGACCTGGACCAAGTTGACCAAAGGACTGCCCGCCGTCGAGCAGGCTTACATAGCCATCGCACCCAGCGATTCCCGCCGCGTTTTTGCCACCGTGGCCTTCGGCGCGGAGGTCGCGATCTATCGTTCGGACGATGCCGGCGATAACTGGCGCCGCATCACTACCGACACTCGCCCCGCCACACGCATCGGCGGGGGCGACCTGCCTGTGCCGCGCGTGGATCCCAAGGATCCAGACACCCTCTATAGCACCAGCACTGTGACGTGGCGCTCGTCGGATGGCGGCCAGACTTGGGCGGCTCTCAAAGGCGCACCTGGCGGCGATGATTATCAGAACATCTGGATCAATCCCAACAACCCCGACATCATCCTGCTGGTGGGCGACCAGGGCGCGCTCGTCAGCGTGAATCGCGGCCGCACCTGGAGCACCTGGTATAACCAGCCCACCGCGCAACTTTATCATGCTATCGCCGATAATGCATTCCCCTATCGTGTGTGCGCCGGACAGCAGGAGAGCGGTTCTGTATGCGTCTCGAGCCGCGGTAACGATGGCGTCATCACCTTTCGCGAGTGGCATCCCGTGGGAGTCATCGAATATGGCTATGTGGCGCCCGATCCGCGCGATCCGGATATCGTTTACGGCGCGGGCCGCGGCCAGGTTTCGAAGTTTCACCGCGCGACCGGACAGGTCGAAATTATCAGTCCGGGGCCCGGTCCCAAAGGCGAACGCTATCGCGCCGATCGCACCCAGCCCATCATGTTCTCGCCCGTCGATCCACGGGTATTCTTTTACGCCGCCAACGTCGTCTTCAAGACCCTGGACGGCGGTAACACCTGGCAGACTATTAGCCATGATTTAACCCGGCCGCATCCCGGCATTCCGTCGAGCCTCGGCAGCATGGCCGCTAAAGATCCCGCAGCCGACAAACAGCGTGGCGTGGTCTACGCGCTGGCGCCTTCCTTCCACAACGTCGATACCCTGTGGGCGGGCACCGACGAAGGCCTGATCTGGATCACTGCCGATGGCGGCAAGAACTGGAAAGACATCACCCCCCCCGCACTGACGCCCTGGAGCAAAGTCACGCAACTCGAGGCCTCTCACTTCGACGAAAAATCGGCATATGCCTCGGTCAGTCGCTTCCGCGTGGACGACCTGACCCCCTATATCTACCGCACGCACGATGGCGGTAAGACCTGGCAGCTCATCACCGCCGGCCTGCCCGACGATGCGCCTATCGATACCGTGCGCGAAGATCCGGTGCGCAAGGGCCTGCTGTTTGCCGGCAGCGAAACCAGCGTATGGGTATCGTTTGACGATGGCGGCCACTGGCAACCACTGCAACTGAACCTGCCGCATACCGCCATGCGCGACCTGTGGATCCACGGGACCGACCTCATCGTGGCCACGCATGGCCGCTCGTTCTGGATTCTGGACGACATCACGCCGCTGCGCCAGTTCGACGAAAAAGCGATGTCTGCCGCCGCTTGGCTGGCGCACCCCGCAACGGCTTATCGGGTGCGCCGCAGCACCAATACCGATACGCCGATGCCGCCCGATGAACCGCTGGCCGAGAATCCGCCGGATGGCGCGGTGCTCGATTACTATCTGGCGCAGGCATCGTCAAGTCCGGTAACGCTCGAGATCGTGGATGCCGGCGGCAAGACCGTGCGCCGCTATTCCAGCACCGATGAGCCCGATATCACCGATGCCGATTTGAAGACACAAGCCATTCCCATCTGGTGGGTGCGCATGCCGCGTATCCTGCCCGCCGGCGCCGGATTACATCGCTGGGTTTGGGATCTGCATGGCGCCGCGCCCGATTCACTGCGCCACGGCTATCCTATTTCCGCGGTTCCGCACGATACGCCGCGTCTGCCGCAAGGGCCTACCGCGTTGCCCGGCGTCTATACGGTGAAACTGACCGCTGACGGTCATACTTACACCGCACCGCTCACTGTAAAGATCGATCCGCGCGTGAAAACGCCGCTGCCGGGCCTGCAACAGCAATACGCCGCCGAGAAGCAACTCGCCGGTATCGTAGGCCATACCACGGCAGCCATACGGGAGGCGCGCGCGACCCAGGAACAAATTGATAAGATCGCGCACGACGCCACCGGTCCGGTAGCCGAACATCTGGCCGCGCTCAGCAAGAAGATCAAAGCGGTATTGGGTACCGGCGTCTCGGGTCTATTGGCGGTGAACGGTGAAGCATCAGGACTATACGGCGAAATCGACAGTGCCGACGCCGCGCTCACCGCTGCCCAATCGGCCGTGCTAGACAAGATCGGCCGAGACGTGCCAGCGGCAATGGACGGTTGGAACAAACTGAAAACTGGCGACATCACCGCCATCAACGCCGAGTTGAAGGCCGCCAACCTGACCGAGATCAAGACCAATTCGAAGCCATCCCATGAAGAAGACAGCGACGATTTCGACGATGATGTCGGGTAGGTGGATCGCCGTACTATTTCTCGCTTGCTCCGCCACGGCGCAAACGCGGCCCGGCATCTTTCGTATCGAACCGGTGCGGCCGGTGGCGGAATTGCGTGCGGAAGCCCTAAAGCTTCAGCCGCCCGCCGAATCCGGTACGTTTCGGAAATCCGACTTGATCGACCTTGCGGCGCTCGACCCGCGCATCAAGCTGGATATCCGCTACGCCACTTCCGACAATTTCCTCAGCACGCCAGTCTACTCCTCCGCGCGAGCGTTCCTGCAGCGTCCCGCGGCGGAAGCCCTGTTGCGCGCGCGTCGCGAATTCTTGAAGCAGGGTTACGGGCTGCTGATTTTCGATGCTTACAGGCCCTGGTATGTCACCAAGATTTTTTGGGACGCTACGCCGCCCGATAAACATGAGTTTGTAGCCAACCCCACGGATGGCTCGCGCCACAATCGCGGCTGTGCCGTCGATCTGTCACTGTACGATCTCAAGACCGGCAAGGAAATCGAGATGACCGGCGTGTACGACGAAATGTCGGAGCGGTCCTATCCCAATTACAAAGGCGGCACTGCGGAGCAGCGCGCGCACCGGCAACTGCTGCGCCGTGCAATGGAGCAGCAAGGCTTCACCGTCTTCGTCACCGAATGGTGGCATTTCGATTATCGCGATTGGAAACAGTACGCGCTTCAAAACGTGCCTTTTGAAGAGATCCGCCCGGCGCCGCCTCTGAAAGACAAAAACAGCATCAAGACCGCCAGCGGCACGTAGATATAGTTTTGCAGCACTCCGGGCGGCGTATGAGCAAACGCGACGGGCTTGATGTGCGCTACCAGAATTCGAAGGAGCGTCTCCAACATCAGCACCACGTACATGAACGGGATCAACGAACGGTACCGAATAAGCACCACCAGTTGAATGACAGCATAAACCAGTTGTGCGCTGCCCCAAAGCGCAAACGCGAATACAATCTCTGGACCTCCAGCCGACAAGTTCATGCCGGCAATGCTGCCTGCACCGCCATCCGGCGCCAGCACGTGGATGAAGCTCCGCACTGTGCTGACTAACGTGATTACCGCGAAAATATAGACCGGCAATTTCGGTCCACGGACAGTGTTATCGGCATGTGCCGGTAGCAATGCTTCGAGAAGGCGTCGCATTAATGCGAGCCGATGGCCCATAAGCGATGCTGGGTCCGCACCAGCAGCACGCCTCCCGCAATCGCCGGTGTGGCCATCAACGGTTCGCCCATTTCGTTCTTCTGCAGCAGTTCGAAATGCGGACCCGACTTAACCACAAAAATATCGCCGTCTTCACTTGGCAGATAGATCTTTCCGTCCGATGCCACCGGCGAGCCGCTAAATCCGGATCCCTGATGTGGAATGCGTTCGCGATAGACTTCGGCGCCGGTCGCTACGTTGTAGCAATCGAAAATGCCGGCGTTGCCCAACACATAAAGGTATCCGCCATAAATCAGCGGGGTCGGCATATAGGGGCCGCGCTGCTGCTTCTGCCACGCTACCCATTTCGTATCGCCGGTGATGTCGCCCGCCGCGCCGCTGCGCACGGCAAAGATCGGAGCTTCGGGCCGGCGTCCGCTGGCCACCACGATCAGCCCATCGCCGAACACCGGGGTGGGCGCGGTGATTTTGGAACTGCCGCCCAGACGCCAAAGTTCCTTGCCAGTGGACGGGTCGTATCCACGTACGAAGTTTGACCCGTTGGTCACCAGTTCGGCGCGCGTGCCGCCCTGATAGACCGCCGGCGTCCCCCACGAAGGAAGTTCGTCTCGCTCGGCTTTCCATAGCGTACGGCCGGTGTCCACGTCGAACGCTTCCAGAAACGATCCCTTCTGCTGGTCGCACTGCACGATCACTTTACCGCCATAGATAATGGGCGAACTGGCTGTGCCCCACTCGTATTCGGGAAGGTCGTAGGCGCCTACGTTGAGCTTGCCCAGATCGCGCTTCCACAATTGCTTCCCGTTGAGATCGTAAGCGTACAGCCCCTGCGAACCGAAGAATGCGGCTACCACTTCTCCATCGGTGGCCGGTGTGGCGTTAGCGTACGTGGCCTTCATATGCCGCTTCTCTTTAGGCACGCCCTCGTAGGCCGTGCGTTCCCACAGGATCTTGCCCGTCTTGCGGTCGAGGCAGAGCAGTTTCCACTGCTGCGGACCGACATCGTCGGAGGCATCGCCTTCCCCATACAGGCCGCGCTTGAACGACGCATCGGGGCGGCTGCTGACAGCGGTGGTGACAAAGACCAGATCCTGCCAGACGATCGGGCTGGAGTGCGCTAATCCCGCCAGCGGCGTGGACCATTTAATATGCGAGTTAATGTTCGTGCCGCGTGCGGCATCCCACTTCACCGGAAGGTTCTGGTGGTCGGCCACACCGGACGCGGCCGGGCCGCGGAAGGAAGGCCAGTTTTGCGCGGTGGCGGCGGAGGCCAGCGCAGCGATCATCACAACAACGCGAGGGGCCATGGCACTGATGATAACGCGGTGGCACACGCGCCAATCCTGGTATAGAGGTACGATAGCCCTTCGACAAGTCACCTGTTGGAGGAAATATGTATACCGCTACAGCCGATCTGATTCTGCCCAGCACTACCACGGGATCGTTTCCCCGTCCGCGATGGTTCGACGTCAGCATGTGGGGCAAACCGCTCGACACCTGCATGCTCGATATCCGCTTCCGCGAAAAATATCAGGATGCCATCGCTGTGTTGATCAGCGATCAGGAGCGCGCCGGTTTGGACATCCTCACCCATGGCGATCTGCACGTGGACGAAGACATGGCCGGCCGCGCCTGGCACCACTATCCACTGCAGCGCTGGGCCGGATTCGAAGGCGACCACCTGCAGCCGGAAGCGACCACCGCGCCGTGGCTGCACTACCCGCCGGGAACCCTGCTGAACGAAATCTATACCGGCTGGCGCTGGCCGCATGTTACCGGCAAGATCGAGCACCGTCCGCTCGACTATCCCAAATTGTGGCGCATGACGCAGGCCAAGACCCGCAAGCCAGTGAAGTTCGGTACCTGCTGCTCGCAGGTGATGGCGCTCTTCCTCGACATCCATACGCCGTACTACAAGGACAAACGGCAGGTCATCTGGGATATGGCGGAGGCCATGAACAAGGAACTGCTGGCGCTGCGCGATGCCGGTTGCCGCTGCATGCAGATCGAAGAACCCACCTTCCACTTCATGGCCAACACCTTCGGCAAAGACCACGAAGAAGTGAAGTTCATGGTGGATGCCTTCAATCGCGAGGTGCAGGGGCTCGACGATGTGGAACTCTGGATTCACACCTGTTGGGGCAATCCCAACATGCAGCGCGTGATGGAGGATACGGGCTACGCCAACTCGCTCGAAATCTACCTGGAGCGCTGCCGCGGCGATGTGTGGACACTCGAGATGAAGGACCGCAACCAGCAGGATCTGGAATTGTTCGCGCCCTTCAAGAACGATTTGAAAAAGAAGATCTGTATCGGCACGGTGAGCCATCGAACACTGCAGGCCGATCGCCCCGAAGACGTGGCGGCCGAGATTCGCAAGGCGCTGAAGTATATCCCCGCCGAGAAACTGATCGTCTCGAGCGACTGCGGTTTCGGACGGCAAGGCGCCAACCGCGAGATCGCTTTCTACAAGGCCAGCGCTATTGCCCAAGGCGCCAATATTGTTCGCCGCGAGCTGGGCCTGCCGGCTACTTACGTTCCCGCCGCCGATCCGATGCTGCAGATCGATGTGGTTCCCGGCCGCGATCGCTAAGCCATCGCTACGCGAAACCGCGGGATAGCCGACTGCGTCTCATGCGCAGGAAGGAGCAGCATCCATGAGGATTCGCGTGTTATTGACATGTTTCGCGCTGGCGACGGCGGCCGGCGCTTGGGCGGGTATGAAGCCGGTGGCATTCCGTTTGGCGAGCCTGCCGGCCAGCGTCGAGCCTGGACAGAAGCTGGTACTGTGCGCTGCTAATATCGGCACGGGGTCCGTTGATGTGACCTTGGAGTTTATCAACGTGAAGACCGGCGGAGTGGTGACGGAGAAGACCGTGAGTCTGGAACCGCTGGGCGCCGGGGCAGCAGCCCAACCGTGCGTGGCGACAACCGCGCCCGAAGCAGCGGCCTCGCATATCACAACGCCAATGGCCGCATCTTTCGCGGCGGATTCCTCCGGCGCCGCAACCGATGGAGAGGCGCTGCTGGTGGGAGTGGCGATGGTCAGGAAGCCGCTGCTGTCGTTCCGCGAGGCGCAGGTGACCGCGTCGATTCAAGTGATGTCTCCCGATGCGGATGGCGCCATGCGCACCGTGCAAACCATCCCGCTGAGCCGCGCCGCTCATCCGTCCGACGGAGCACCGGTGAACACCCCGGCGTCCTCGTCGAGCAGTCATCACAAATAGGGCGGTACCAACTCTTAAAAAATTAGTTGACAGTCTTTGGCTCTCGGGTGTAAAAAAGAGTTAGGAGCAATTCTTAATTCTTTAAGAGTCACATGGCAAGGAAACAATCACAGACGCTGACCGAAGCCGAACTCCCCATCATGGAGATTCTCTGGGAAAAGGGTTCCGCCGTGGTGACCGACGTGGTTGGCGGCATGGCCAACTCGACTGTGGCTTATAACACTGTTCTGACGACACTTCGGATACTGGAACGCAAGGGATATGTTCGGCATACCAAGGAAGGCCGTGCGTTCGTCTATCATCCGGTAGTCGAACGGGGCGAGGCTAGCCGTAAGGCGGTCCGCAGCCTTCTCAAGCGGTTCTTCCAGGATTCGCCCGAGTTGCTGATTTTGAATGTGTTGGAAGACGAAGCGATGGAAGAGGGAGAATTGCTGCGGCTGAAGCGTCTGATCGCCGGTGAATCTTCCGGCAAAGGGGGGGCGCAGTGAACTGGCTCGAATTGCAAAATGTGTTCGGAGCGCTGGCAGTTTCTACCGCCTTGAACAGCCTTTGGCTGGGCGGATTGCTGGCGCTTTTGGCAGGCGGACTGCTCCGGCTGTTGCCAAGGCCCAACGCTACTACACGCTATGCGATCTGGTTCACGGCGCTAATGTTGGCTGTGGCGGCTCCCGCGATGCTGCTGATTCCGCGGACGGCCCCGGTAGACTCCACGAGCGTCGTAGCGCTCCCCTCTGCGCCTTTAGTGGTTCCCGTGACGGCAGAATGGCCGGTGTACGGGGCTCTGATTTGGCTGACTATTGCCGCCATCCTGATGGCGCGCGTGGGCTGGAGCTTGGCACATATTAGCGGGCTCAAACGCCGCGCTACCGTACTCGGTGAGCGGGGCACCATTCGGGTTCTGGCTTCGACAGAAGTGCAGGTGCCCATGGCCGCTGGTTTCATTCGCCGCGCCATTGTATTTCCGCAATCGCTCTTGCATGAACTAAGCCCTCAGGAATTCGAACAGGTGCTGTGCCACGAGATGGCCCACCTACGGCGTTGGGACGATTGGACGCAACTGGCGCATGCATTGGCGCAAGCGATATTCTTCTTCAATCCGGCGATCTATTGGATCGGACGCCAGCTTAAGATCGAACGTGAAATGGCTTGCGACGATTGGGTGGTGTCGACGACAGGTGAGGCTCGGCCTTATGCGGCGTGCCTGACGCACCTGCACGAAGTGACCCGGCGGGCACCGACGCCGCAACTCGCGGCAGGTGCCACATCGCGCAAACGCTGGCAGCTTAGTGCGCGCGTGGAGGCATTGCTGCAACCAGACCACAATGCTACACCGCGCTTCTCCCGGTCCGGATGGATGGCCGCATGTGCCTTAGTGAGCGCGGCCTTAATCGTGGTGGCCCGCACCGCGCCCCCGGTCGCCGTACAGGAAATTCCGCTGGCCATTATGGCTATGGCGCATCTGAACGCGCCTGCCGCGCCAGCACTGTCTTTCGCACCGAAGAGATTTACTCCGCCGCGTCCGCGCCTGGTCGCGAGCCATATGGCGGCGACTGAACTGGCCGCGCCGCCGAACCTTCCAGTGACGCCCGTTGTCTTAGTGCGTACCTGGCAGGTGGAAGTTTCCCCGAGTTACTACGTGATCACCGTGGTCTTTTTCGAACCGCCTCCGATCTTGGTGTTGCACGGTATTTAAGCCAATAAAGCAACAGACCTCTCAAAACTAAAGGACAACAAAATGAAGCTCAATAGAAGCAACGTTACCCTTGCGCTCCTACTGTTCTGCGCGGGGCTTTTAACCGCAAACCTGGTGAGCCACACCGGGATCGCCAGCGCGGCCGCGCCCACGCCCGCCGTGCTCAGCATTCCCAGTCCGGTTCAACTATCCAACTCGTTCACCAAAATCGCTAAAGAAACCGAGCCTTCCGTGGTGCAGGTCATCAGCACCATTCAGGAAAAACGGTCTAACGTTCGCCAGTTCTTTGGCGGCAACGGCGACAATCCTTTCGGCGGCATGAATCCGTTCGGCGATATGATCCCGTTCGGTGGCGGCCAGGGCCAACCCCAACAGCCGCGCCGCGCCATGGGTCTCGGATCCGGCTTCGTAGTAGACCGCAACGGCTATATTCTGACGAACAACCACGTGGTCGAGAATGCCACGCGGCTGCAAGTGAAGCTGCCTAACGACCGCACCGAATACCCCGCTAAGCTAATCGGCACCGATCCAGAACTGGATTTGGCGGTGTTGAAGATCGATGCGGGAAAGACCCTCAATCCGCTGCCCATGGGCAATTCCGACGCGATCCAGGTGGGTGACTGGGCCGTAGCGATCGGCTCTCCGTTTGGGCTCGACCAGACCATGACTGCCGGTATCATCAGCGCCAAGGGGCGTGACCTGGGCGAAGCCGGCCACCAACTGCAGCGATTCCTGCAGACCGACGCAGCGATCAACCGCGGCAATAGTGGCGGCCCGCTGCTGAATATCAACGGCGAAGTGGTCGGCATCAACACCATGATCGTCAGCGGTAGCGGCAACTTCGAAGGCATCGGTTTTGCGCTGCCCATCAACCTGGCGGTCAATTCTTATAACCAGATCGTAAAGAACGGCAAAGTCTCCCGCGGCGCCATCGGCATCCAGTTCGCCCGCGAAGAGAACGCCTCTCTGTTGAAAGCGTATGGCGCCACGAGCGGCGTATTCGTACAGTCGGTGAATCCCGGCGGTCCGGCCGCGAAGGCGGGTATGCAGGCGTCAGACATCATCGTGGGCATCAATGGCCAACCGGTTAAGGAAGGCGAGGAACTGGTAAACAGCATCTCCGCTGCGCAGCCTGGTTCCACGGTTGACTTGAAGGTGTTGCGCGACGGCAAGACCATCAGCGTGCCGGTGAAGATCGGTGACCGCGCCGCGATCATTGCGGACAACGGCAACGGCCAAGGGTCACCCGACTCCGCGGACAACGACGCCGATGGCGCAGCTACGCATGCCCGCCTGGGCGTGAATGTGCAGAACTTGACTGAATCCGATCGTGAACAGATGGGCCTGAAGGCTGGCGGCGTGGTGATTGCCAGCGTGGAGCCCGGTTCGTTCGCCGAAGATATCGGCATGCAGAAAGGCGATGTACTGACGGAAATCAACCGCCACCATGTGGCCACCGCTGCCGACGTGAAGAATGCCATGCAAGCGGCCAAACCCGGTGAAGCGATGGCGTTCAAACTGATGCGCAATAACGGCGGGAATTGGACTTCCCTGTTCGCCGCCGGCACTGTACCCCAGCAGTAAAACCTTGCAGTAACGACTTAGAGGGCTGGCTTCGTCGGGTATGTGGTCCCGGCAAGCCCGCCCTCTTTTTTTGTGTGATATTAGCCGGGGCTTTTTCAGTCCGACAGCGTTGTCTCTTCGATAGCTTCTAAAACTTCCTTGACGATTTTTGGGTGTAACGTAGCCCCACCATGAAAGGGAACGATGACTCTGCGGTTACGACAGACATAGATTCGGTGGCTACCCTTACTGCGAATCCAACTAAAGCCCGTTCTTAGCAATAGCGTTTCGCATTCCGCCGCCGTCAGCCGTGGCAGCCTAGGCATGAATCTCGACCGCAGTGGTCAAAATCTCGCGGCTCAGTGCGGATGTGCGCTCGTCGTCTGTGAGGGTTTCGAGATAAAGTTCGATCGCTTCACGAATATTGGTCAGACTCTCTTCAATGGTCTTGCCTTCCGTCTGGCAACCCTTCAGTTCGGGGCACCAAGCGTAGCATCCATCCTCATCCCGCTCGATTATGACACTGACCTTGTACGGCATTACATATATTCTACCGCCTCAATTCTTCGCGCCGTACCGCGGTCCCGGGCAGCACTCCTTCCCCTAGCCGGCCGTCCTTCACCACCAGCGTGCCATTCACCATCACAAACGGAATCCCTTCGGAATACTGGGCTGGATTCTCAAAAGTTGCTTTGTCCGTCACTCGCGCCGGATCGAATACCGTAATGTCTGCGTCGGCGCCGGGCGCAATCCGTCCTTTCGCGGGCATGCCCAAACGGTCTGCCGGCATGACCGTCATCTTGCGCAGCGCCTCCATCAGCGGGAGCGCGTGCAGTTCGCGAACATAACGTCCCAGGACGCGCGCGTAGGTGCCCGCTGCCCGCGGATGGCCTTTGCCGTGATCGAGTATGCCGTCGCTCGCAATCATCGTCAGCGGATCGGCAATGGCGGCCTGCACCACTTCTTCCGGAATGGAATGGATGGCCACCATGCCGCCCTGTTTGCGATAGATAGCGAAGGACTCCTTCGTCAATCGCTCGCCGGTTAGGGCCCATTGCAGGTCGCCGAAGCCGATGCCGCCTTGTTTCGCTTGCCAGCCCTCGTCGAACACTGCCGAGCCCAGATCGGTCATGCCGGCGGTATATGGATACATTTCCGTGGTCACATCGAGGCCCCGGGCGCGCGCGCCGCGGATCATATCCAAGCACAAGGGCGTCTCGCGTAAGCCCATGCTGGTGATATGTACGATGTGCAGCGATGCGCCGGTGGCTGCCGCGTCGGCAATGACTTCCTGCAGCGCGTCCACAACGCCGGGCTCGACCGGGCCGCCATTACGAATATGAACGTAGACTGTCGTCTTCCGCTGCGCCGCCAATTGAAATAATTCCAGAATTTCCTCGCGCGTGGCCCGGGGCACATAGGCGATTCCCATTCCGATGCCTAAGGCGCCATCATCCAGACCGCGACGGACCAAGTCATAAATCTCGCGGCGCTGCTCAGGCGTCGCGGCGCCTTTCGCGGCATCGTGCGGGAGCAGCGTGCCGCTATCGTGCATTACGGCCATGCGCGCGGGAATGTGTCCGGACGTGGCACCGAAGTTGATCAGCGACTTTCCCGTGCGCGCGCCATACCAGGCTGGAACGGGCGAGACTCCCACTTCCAATTCAAGCGCGGTGGTCACGCCGTCGCGAGCTTTGAAGCCGTAATTCTCGGGCGTCTGCCCGTGCGAATGCAGGTCGATAAACCCGGGCGCGACGACGAGCCCAGCGGCATCTACCATGGCGCGGCCTTGCAGGGGAATTTCGGATACAGCGGCGATCTTCCCGCCGCGAATGCCTACGTAGCGCACCGCATCCAGACTGGACGCCGGATCCATCACACGCCCGTGCGCGATCACCACATCGAACTGCTGTCCATGGGCGGTCGCCGCCAGCATCATCAGTGTCGTCGAAAACACCATCAGCGTACGTGACATCGTTTACGCCCCCAACTTCGCTTCCAGTTCCGCCCAGCGCGCATAAAGCTTTTCCACTTCCGCCTCGGCAGCCTGCATTTCCGCGTATCTTTGCTGCAGCGCCACGCCATCAGAAACCACTTCGGGTGCGTGCATGGCGGCGCGGGCCGCTTCCAGTGCCTCTTCGGCTTCCAGAATCTTCTGCTCCATCTGTTCCCACTCGCGCGCTTCCAGGTACGCCAATTTTTTCTTGGGCGCGGCTGCGCCGGTGCGCGGCGCCGGGGCTTCTTTCTCCACGCGTACGGGCTTCACCGAGCGCGCCTGCTCCCACTGCGAATAATCCGCGAACACCTCCGCGCCGCCCTCACCGTTGAGCCCCAGCACCACCGTCGATACGCGATCGAGCATGTAGCGATCGTGCGTGACCAGAACCAGCGCACCGGGGAAATCGGTCAGGCTTTCCTCCAGCACTTCGAGGGTTGGAATGTCCAGATCGTTGGTCGGCTCGTCAAGCAGCAGCAGGTCCGCCGATTGCAGCATCAGCCGCGCGATGATGATGCGCGCCCGCTCGCCACCAGAGAATCGCCCCACCGGCGTATCAAGTTGATCGGCGCGGAACAGGAAGCGCTTGGCCCATCCCGCCACGTGGATCACGCGGTCGCGATATATCACGCTATCGCCCTGCGCCCCCAGGCCCTCGCGGAGCGGCGCGGCCGGATCGAGTTGTTCGCGGCCCTGGTCGAAATAGACAAGACGCAGGCCGTCGGCGCGCTCCACTTCGCCTGCGTCGGGCATGATCTCGCCCATCAACACGCGCAGCAGCGTTGTTTTGCCGCTGCCATTGGGCCCGGCAAGTCCCAGTCGCATTCCGGGCGAAAGCGAAAAGGTCAGATCGCGAAACAAATCGCGGCCGCCCAGGCTTTTTGAAATCGCATCGGCGTGGATCAGTTTCTTAGTCTTGCGCCCAGATGATGTGAAGTCGATGCGGGTCGCCGATTTGGCATTGCGTCCGGAAACTTCGGCCAGCTCGCCCATTAATTCATGCGCAGCGTCGATGCGCGCTTTGGACTTTCCGGTCCGTGCCTTAGGGCCGCGCCGCAGCCATTCCACCTCGCGGCGCACGCGATTGGCGAGGGCCGCCTGTTGCTCCGACTGCGCTTCGAGAAAGGCTTCGCGCTTTTCCAGAAAATCGGCGTAGGCGCCTTCCGCGCGAAACATTCCGTCCGGATAGGCGCGATTGATTTCCGCGACTTCGGTGGCGGCGTTCTCCAGAAAATAGCGGTCATGGCTCACTACTACGGCGGCGAACGGAGCGCTTTGCAGCAGTTGCTCGAGCCACAGAATTCCTTCCAGGTCCAGATGGTTGGTGGGCTCGTCAAGCAGCAGCACATCGGGATTGCGGATCAATTCGCGGGCGATGGATAGCCGCCGCTTCCATCCGCCGGAAAGCGATTCGACGGCTGCATTACCGTCGGCGAATCCGGCCTTGCCCAGCGTAACGCTGACGGCCGCGGAGCGCTCGGCATCGTCCAAGCCATGGGGCGGAAGGGCGTCTTCGAGGACTTTGCCGGTGGTCGTTCCGGCGGCGAATTCAGGCTCCTGTGGTACGTACGCGATGCGGGTCAGTTTGCGCACTGTGCGGGTGCCGGTGTCGGGTTCGAGCAAGCCGGCCATGATCTTGAGCAGGGTAGATTTGCCCGAACCATTCGGCCCGATCAGCCCTAGCCGCTCGCCTTCGGAAATGTGGATGGAGATGTTCGAAAACAGCGGTGCGGCGCCGAACGACTTGCCGGCGCCCATCACGGAGAGTAGTGGCGCGGGCATCTGTTTAGGATAACCTAGTAAGGTGCTCCGCCTCTTCTACGCGATCGAGTTTCTGATCGCCCTCATCGCCACATATACGATTTGGAGCCAGGTCGGCGGCCAAGGGCATCTGGATTTGATGGCGTGGTATTGGAAGCTTTTTCTAGGAGTGGCGCTTTCGTTCGCGGCGGTGAAAGCCACGTCGGCAGCGGTTTCCGGCCAACGTACGTGGAACGCGCGCACGCTGAAATGGATCTCCATTATTCTGGCTCTGTCGCTGGCATGTGGCGCCGTAACGTATTACTACCATCTGACCGAGCCTCCGGCCGACGAACCGGACCAGGAAGACTCCGCCACGCCTACGCAAACTACCTTATGATTCCGAAGTGGCCCCTATGCGCGGTTCTCTTGCCCTGCGCCTTTCTCACGTTTCTATCCGGTTGCGGGTATATCGGCGAGCCTCTGCCGCCGCTTATGAATATTCCAGGCCGCGGCGAAAACATCACGGCAGTTCAGCGTGGGTCGAACATCATCGTTCACGTCACCCTGCCCGCTTTAACTACGGAAGGCGTGGTTTTGAAACAGACCGTGCGGCTTGATTTGCGCGTCGGCTTGAAGCCTAATGCCGTGTTTGACGCTAATGCTTGGGCTGCCGGCGCCAAACCCGCGGGTGGCGCGGCCATTGCTAACGGCGTAGCCGAGTACAAGATTCCCGCCGCCGAATGGGTCGGCAAACAGGTGGCCATCGCGGTGAAGGTAATCGGCACGAATAAGCGCGATGCCGGATGGTCGCCTCCGACTTATCTGGCGGTGATGCCCCCTCCGGCCCAGCCTCGCGATCTGGCTGCCGAATCAGCGCCGCAAGGCGTGCGGCTTACGTGGCAAGGGGACGGCGGGAATTTCGCGATTCTGCGGCGCGGTCCCGACGAGCAGAATTATGCCGCCGTGGGCCGGTCGACCAAGCCTGAGTATATTGATGGCACCGCCCAGTTCGGGAAGGAATATCGATACATGGTGCAAGCCATGGCAAAGTCCGGCGACAGCGAGGCGCAAAGCGACCTTTCGAACGAAGCCGCCATCACGCCCCAGGATACGTTCCCGCCTTCCGCTCCGGTGGGCCTTACGGGCGTGCCTTCTACGGCCACTATCGAACTGGTATGGGAACGCAGCCCTGAACCGACGGTGGTCGGCTACCGGGTCTATCGCGCGATGGGAAGCGGGACGCTGGAATTGCTCGCCGACAAGCAAGTGTTACCCGCGTTCAGCGACCGCAAAGTGGAATCGGGCAAGACTTACCGGTACGCGGTTAGCGCGGTAAAGAGCAATAAGCTTGAAAGCAAGCTTTCGGATACGGTCGAGGTTGCGGCGCCGTAGGCTTTATTTTTTGCCGTAAATAGTAGTGGACGGGTTGTAGTTCCGCCAATCGAACCAGTAGTCTTTGATGACTTCTACCGGTTCGCAGACAAACGCCCTGGGCTTTACCCGCGACGGCGCAGCCGCGGAAGTTCCACTCACTCCCGGTGGCCGCATCCATCAGCAATGCGCCGGGCTTTGCCGGTGACATACGATAGAAATCCGGAGCGCCCGGGACGCCTGGAATTCGGTCGCGGAAGGCCCGCACCGACTGTCCATCTTCTCCGACCACGAGTAGCACCGGCTCCGCTCCGACGCGATCCTTCACCAGCCTTTCGTGAATCACCTGGTCGTAGAGAAACGCGCGGCTGGCGCCGAATGCCTGAATGCCCAAGCATTAGATCGCGTGCCTTTAAGCCAGTGCTCGCGGAAGTCGATCACCGTAGGCGCAGTCTGCATGCGGACGTCCCAGTCCTTGGGCGCATACCCTCGATCGATAGGGCGCGGCATCCTGCAAAACCGTCCCTTGCGGCTCCTCGGATTGCCATGTGCCGAATAGTTCAACTCGTCGGAATGAACGAAGGGCAACTGGCTGCCCTTGAGCGGGCCCGACACGGCTTTGCCGCTGATCTGCTGCCAGTAAGTGCCGGTCTGATCGTCGCGCATCAGAAAGTTCTGGTTATTGATGCCGGCCAGGTGGAAAGTCAGCCGCAGTCCCGCGATATCTCGCCCCCACACCAGACCGGTGTGACAGAGCGTTCAATAAGTCGCTACGATGGCAGCCTTGTCCAGGACGTCGTTAATTACGTGGTGATAGGAGATGATGCGGATGGGATAAGCGCGTGCGGCGGCGCCCGACCTTACCGCGATTACCTTCTCGTCTTTGTCGAGCTTCGTTCGGGACGCGGCCGCGAATGTTGGGCGGTCGTCGGGATGGAACATCAGTTCGTAAATGTTTACGCGCGCCAAAGCGGCCAGCACACAGATGAAGACGGCGCCCATGGTGGCGAAAACCCGCCGCCACCGGCTGGGCTGTGCGCGCCAATAGAAGACCAGTGCGGCCAGCGGCGGCGACTACAGAGAGCATGGTGCGGCAGATCGAAACCGCAGCACCACCAGCGCAACCAGCCAATTCCCGCGCGCCCTGAGCGCGGAAGGGACAGATTACGTAGACCGGATAAACGACGCAGAATAGCGAACAGCACAGGCATGCCCACAAAAGCAATCGATGGCGATATCCGCCGGGTCTGCGTTTGAGTCCGCTAAAGGTGCCAGTCATGTCCGATCCCTTCAGTCTAACGGCTAGTATATAACTTCAGCGCCAATTGGAGCAGCCGGGGCGGCCCAGCCTGCAGGATCTGCCCGAAGGCCGGCGATTCGCAGGTCATTTTCCGGCAACCCGAAGTTCGGATGGTTCAAGCGTATTGAAACACTCGGCGCGGAACTGCACGCGCTGCGACTCACTGATCCGGAAGTCCTTGAACAATGACAGATCCACACTCTCGATGCCGGGGCCCCGCACCACATTGCGGCCCTCGTTGCCGAACTGTCCGGCTTGCGTCACCGGGATCGAGTTGTTGGAATGCCGAGCGGCTCACCCAGTCGTTGGGGGTGTGCGGTCCGCAGGTTGGGATTGGATACCAGGTTGGGACGGCTGGAATAGAAGCCCGTGATTTCAGGCGCGCTGCCTTGCAGCGACACGTTCGCGCTGTCATAAACGGTGAAGGGCGTGCCCGATGAGATGCTGGCGATGGTATTCAACTGCCATCCGTTGACGATGAATGCCGCTGCACGTGAGGCACCGCGCCAAACGGGCAGCCGATAGCTTCCGCTGAACAGAAAACGATTCTTGGCATCGAACAGCGAGGGGCCGTGCTCGGCGGCCAGGTCGAAGGGATTCTGCGCCAGGTCGTTCTCGCCGGCTACCAGCGTGGGCGCGGATCCGGCGACGTTCAGAGACGAGATATAGTCCAGGCTCTTCGAAAACCAGTAAGACGCGAGGAAGCTCAGGTTACGCGAAAACTGCCGCGAGAAGGCAATTTGCAGCGCGTGATAGGTAGAACTGGAATCGTCCGCAATCAACCCGACCGACCCATAGTTACAAACGCCGGCGGAATTACAATCGGCGTATTCGCGCCGCTGTTCGGTATTCTCGGCAGTTCGCCCCGGGACCGTAGATGGACGGATTCGCCTCGATGAAGCGAGGCAAGTGAGTGCCTTTGTTGCCGACATAACGGACGTCCAACAGATAATCCTTGGCGATGACGCGCTGAATCGATAAGTTCCAGTTCTGCGAATAAGGCGGCAGCATGCCTTGCTGGACGGTCAGGATGGTCGCCGGTTGGACGAACTGCTGACTCGCGAACGGCGGCGCCTGTGCGCCGTAGGGATTCGCCAGGTTGAAGCCAGGACCGGCCAATTGATAGGCCTCGGTCCACGGCAGAGCACTCACGGCGGCTTGCAATGGGCCGCCCACGCCATTGGTGAAGCCGTCATAGAAGATGCCATAGGACGCGCGGATGGTCATCTGGCCGCCGCCGAACGGATCCCATGCCAGACCCACGCGCGGCATGAATTCGTGATAATCGACTGCGGCGATGCCCGCCGGCACGCCTTTGTCGCCGGGGAAGAGCAATCCGGGAGGCGCGTCGGGCATGACCGTGGATTGCTGGCCGGGCGCCCATTCGTTCATCCGATTGCGAATGTCGGTGTAAGGAGTGTTCACTTCGTAACGCAGGCCGAAGTTCAGTGTCAGGCGGGGAGTGATGCGGAATTCGTCCTGTGCGTATCCTGCCGCGATCCATTTGCGCAGGCCGCGATTGAAATCGCCGCCGCCCTGGAAGAACTGCACCGACTGACCCGAGCAACAGACTGGCGAAGGAGTCACTCGCCGGAAACGGTGCGAAGACGAAGAAGCCATTGGTGGCGATGCCCAGTAGCGCGTTGATCTGCTGGCGATCCAGATCGGCGCCGAGCTTTAAGTTGTGGCGGCCGCGTGTCATGGCGATTGAATAAGAACCCTGGTAATCGTTCTGGTAAGTATCTTGCGGGCCGGTGATGGGATTGCCGACGTTCGCATAGCCACTCACAATCAGGAACGGCATCCCGGCATTAGTGCGCCGAGCGTAGGCTGGTATCCGAAGCCCAGGCTGCTGCCCGGCGTATGATTCTGGGCGTCTTCATAGATGAATACGTTGCGGAAGAAGGCCAGGCGTACGGTCTGCACGGTTGTCGGGGAGATCAGGTGCACGTCGGAAACGGTGAACGAATTCGTGGTGATGGCATTCGTAACGGGGAAACCGGGAACATTCGAACCGTTGATCGGCAGCGGATCGAGAGTGTTGCGGCTGGAGGCTGCGTAACCGCGCGAATACCTGATCGTTGTTCCCGAAGTAGTGATCGTAGCGGAAGCCGCCCTGATTGTAGTTGTCACTCGCCATCTGCGTGGATTCGTAGATCGAGGGCGAGACGTTCCCTAGCGGATACAGATTACCGGCGGCGAGTCCGATCGGATTGAGCATGTAAGCTCGGGATCTTGTTGCCCGGAAACGGCATGCCGGCGAATTCGTTGATCAGCGGCACGGGCTGACCGGTGCTGGGATCGGTCAAACCGGAGAAATCTCCAGTGCGCTCCGCGGCGGTGGGAACGATGGCCGCCTGCGTTTCGCCCTGGCGTGTCGCGCTGTCCTTCGTAATAGAGGAAGAAGAAGTCCTTGTTGCGCCGGATCGGGCCGCCAACCGTCGCGCCAAACTGATTCAGGTGCAGCGGCTCAGTGGTGGCGGCGAAGAAGTTGCGCGCATCGAAGGCGTTGTTGCGGAGAAACTCGTAAACGTCGCCATGCAAGGACTATTGCCGCCGGACTTAGTGACTACGGTGGTGGTTGCACCGCTGGTCTCACCGTACTCCGGCGGAGCATTGAGCGACAGAATGCGAAACTCGCTCACGGCATCCACAGGGGTGCGCAGCGCAAAGCCTCCGTTCACGCTGTCCACGTTGGTCACGCCATCAAGCAGATAGTTATTCGATTCGGGTCTCTGACCGTTGACGGCGAAGGTCTGGCCGCTGCGCAGAATGCCGCCGGCCTCCGAAAGGCCGGCGGTCATTGGCGCAACGCCCGGCTGCAGCAAGCCGAGTTGCATCAGATTGCGGCCGTTCAGCGGCAGGTCTGTGGCTTCACGTTCCGAGACCACGTTGCCTAAGGGCCGAACTGGTGTCGATCGTAGCGGTTTGGCCTTGCACGTCGACTTCGCTGTGACTGCCGGCTATCTCCAGTTGCACGGGGTAATTCACTACGCGGCCGACGTCGATGCGGATGGGGTGAGACCGAGAACAGTGCAAAGTTACGGTGCGGTACGTTCAACGAGTACTCGCCTACCGGCAGATTGGAGAAAGCGAAACGTCCCTTGGCGTGAGTAACTACAGTTTGGCGTAAACCCGGTTTGAAATTCCGTGCGGTCACCTGCGCGCCACTTACTACCGCGACGAAGGATCGGCGATCTGGCCTTCGAGAATTCCGATTGGATCCTGGGCCTGCAGACAGTCCACATAGACACACAAATAGTAAGGCCAGCTCATCGCATAGATGAGTAACTCTCCCCTCTAAGTGGAGTATGTGTGTAGAGTCTATGAAGCTTGCAGTGAATGTGTCAATAATCAAAAATCACTAAATAATTGCCGTTAGGCTTTGGCTCCGTCGGTAGTATGTCTTCACTATTGACCGCCCCGGAGCACGCGTGCGATAATTCACCAGACGCATTTGGGAGCACTCTTTGGCTAACGAAAATCCATCCATGAAACCGATGTTCCTGCCCGGCGTGGAAGACAATCCGCAGCCGGGCCCTTTCGCGGATTTGATCCGCATGCATGCAGAACAGCAAGTCGGAGTACCCGCAGATCTGGCATATGTTCGCCTTCTGCCCAAGGCGACCGAACACCTGGCACGCTTCACGCAGGAGATTCTGCGCGGCCCGGGGCCGTTCAGTCCGGGCATTCGCGAACTGATCGCGGCGTTTACGTCGTACCGAAATGAATGCCCGTTTTGACTGAAGTCGCACGCCGCGGTCGCGGCGGAACTACTGGGCGACGAAGAATTGGTCTGGGGCGTATTGCGCGATCTGGAAAGTTCGCGCTTGGACGAAAAGCACAAAGCGCTGTTCCGGTTTGTGCACAAAGGTGAATCATGATTCTCCGCGCATCACCGCCGAAGATATGAAGCCGCTATACGCCGTAGGTTGGGAAGACGACGCCATCTACCTGGCCATCACCGTATGCGCACTGTTCAATTTCTACAACCGCTGGATCGACGCTAGTGGCGTGCATGCGCTCTCCGATGAAGCACACCGCGTGGGCGGCAAACGCACCGCTCTGCACGGCTATGTACGCAGCTAGCGCCAGGACGCCGCATTTATCCGGGGTGGCTGGTGGTGCTGGCGGCCTACTGCGGCGCGATGGTGAGCTTCGGCTCGCTGCTGGTATTCACCTTCAGTATCTTCGTAAAGCCGCTGAGCGCCGAATTCGGATGGAGCCGCGAATCGATCTCCGCGGCTTTCGGATTTGCGGCGCTCACAGTGGCCGCTTGTTCGCCACCGCTGGGCCAACTGCTCGACCGGTTCGGACCGCGGCGCGTGATCCTGCCGTGCATGGCGGTTTTCGGCACGGCATTCGCCTCGCTCGGCCTGCTGACGCCCCACCTGGCGCATCTGTACGCGATTTTCGTGCTTTTGGGAATTGTTGGAAACGGCACCACGCAGATGGGATACTCGCGGGCGGTTTCCACCTGGTTCGACAAGCGGCGCGGGTTGGTATTGGCGCTGATGATGGCCGGCGTGGGTACTGGATCGATCGTCTTTCCGCCGTTGGCCCAGGCTCTGATCGCCTCCCACGGTTGGCGCGCGGCGTACTTCGTTTTGGGCGGATTAGTTCTACTCTTGGGCATCCCCCTGACGGCCATTTTTGTTAGTGAGCGACCGCGCGACACCGCGCATGCCCACAGCGCGCTCAGCGGCGTTACGGTTTCGCAGGGGCTGCGCTCGCGTGCCTTCTGGATACTGGTCACCACATTGTTCCTAAGTTCCATCAGTATGAACGGCGCCATCACGCACCTGTCGCCATTGCTGACTGACCGGGGCGTCGCGGCAGGCACAGCCGCGCTGGCCGCTTCGATGTTGGGCTTAGCCAGTTTCTTCGGCCGCTTGCTGACCGGCGTTCTGCTGGATCGCTTCTTCGGACCGCGCGTAGGATTTTGCCTGAGCGCGATCTCCGCCGGGGGAATCCTGCTGCTAGCGCGTGCCGGATCGAGCGTGCCGGGGATCGTCGCAGCAGTCGCGATCGGCCTGGGAGTGGGCGCCGAGGCCGCCTTCACGCCGTACCTGCTGACTCGCTACTTCGGCTTGCGCGGCTTTTCGACGCTCTACGGATTCACCTGGACGGCATATGCCATTGCAGGCGCCATCGGTCCGGTGTGGATGGGAAAAGCGTTTGACGCCACAGGATCATACTCCGCACTGCTTACCGCACTGTCGGTCACCACGCTTGGTGCCGCGGGGCTTCTGCTGCTGTTGCCGAAATATCCAGACGGCTGGCCGATTCATTCATAGCTTCAGACGCAGGTAGATCGCTCCTGGCGTGGGATCGGACTGATAGGGGCCGGTGCGCTCGAAGCCCAGGCGGTCATACATTGCCAGTGCGCTCCGCATGACGGGCATAGTGTCGCCCACCATTTCGCGATAGCCGGCCGCTTTGGCTTCGGCGATCACCCAGCGCAGCAATTCCAGCCCGGCGCCTTGACCGCGAAAGGCGGGCCGCACATACAGCCGTTTGGCTTCCGCACGGGCGGCGTCCACGTGGCGCAGGGCGACACAGCCCGCGGCTCCACCGCTCTTGAATGCCAGCGCCAGACGGCCGGATGGCGGCGCGTAATATCCCGGCAGCCCTTTCACTTCTTCCGCGAAGTTTTGGAAACAGGGGGTGAAGCCGAACGACTGCCAGTATTCCTCGAACAACTCGCGCACCTGGGCGATGTGTTCGTTACTGGTAGCCGCAACGATCTCCATCGGAATAATGTAGCGCGGTCAGTGCGTCATGGAATAGACCACGTCATTCACACCAATGCGAATGCCCAGCGCGGAATATTTTTCCGGATACCGCGGATCGTCCGCCCACTCCCACGAATCGCCGATATCGGAGTTGAACGACAATCGCCACCATCACCCGGTTGTGATCGTCATAGATGCCGCGCCAGTGCGGCATCTGCCCATCGTTGCGATACGTGCTACCGCGCGCCAGGGCCCATTCGCCTGGTATCTGATAGCGGTCGTCCAGATCGTAAATGGTATGGAAGATGGCGTCATGGTCGTCGATCTCCACGATCGGCGCGATCGGGAAACACGCGCTCCATGCTCTCCTTAAAGCGGTCCCACTCTTCGGTGCCCCAGAAATCGTCGAGCATCAGGAAGCCGCCGCGCAGCAGATACTCGCGCAGCTTGGCGGCTTGCGCATCGGTCAGCTTCCAGTCGCCCATTTCGCCTGCGCACAGCCAGGGCCAGTTGTAGACATCGTCGCCATCGTCGAGATTGACGGGCTGCTCCACGGAGCGCGCCTGAATGCGAGTCAAGCGGCGGATGGCCTGCGCGAAGTGACGGTCGGCGCGCGGATAATCCTGCGTCCAACTGGTGCCGCCCTGGCGCCAGTCGACCACCCCACCGAAGCGCCGCGCCCATCGCCCGAAGCGCGCGTTCGGATGCGGCGGATACATCAGCCGCGCAAAGATCCATTCGGCGCCCTGTTTCCAGTCCTGCGGCAATTCCACATCGTCGTAGGGTTCCAGGCTGGGATAAACGCGGAAGGGGCGCTGGAACGCGCACAAGCCCGTGACCAGCAGAATGCCGGCCCAACATGATTTGGGTAACTTCACTTCCCGCCTCAATTCAAACCGTGCGCCACATATAAGTCAGACTGGGCCGTCACATAGTTATAGGCGTATGCCTGACCGTCCGGAGTAACATGCAGATCGTGTATTTCGATTACGGGCTGCGCCGGATGGATGGTTTTCCACGGCGCACGCTTGCCACTCTCGAGTTCGACGATGGACACTGGGATGCTGTCGCTGCTTTCGTCGTTCGGTATAACGTATACCGACCGGTTATCCTGCCGCCATCCGATGGCAGTTTCGGTCGGCGCGATACCTTGAACGGGCTTTGCCGGTCCGGCACTGGTAGGATACACCAGCCAGCCACCGGCCGGCGCTGGCGCCAACACCTGCCTACTGTCGGGCGAAACATAGTACGAAAATGAGTCGGGCGTCCCTTCCGCGCATATCGGTTGCACCGCGCCACGGCCCGCATCCCAGGCGAAGCATTGCCACTTCTTGCCGGGCAGCCGCCCGAAAACCAGGTATCTCTGATCGCCCTCCAACCATCCGTAGACGATTGCGGAGTCCAACCCCGGTACTTTGATTTCCGATTCTTCACCGGGACCCGTTGGGGACAACACGAAGCGCCGCGAGCCATTGGGATTCAGCGTGTAACCCGAAAGCCAGCTTCCATCGGGCGAGAGGCGATAAGCATGACCGTCGGCAGCGCGAATGGCGGGGGAGCCGTCGGTCTTTCTCAGGTAGATGCTGCCCTTCTCGCCGCCGCTTTCACCTGTGATGTTAGCGGCGATTATGCGTCCGTCATTGCTGATGCCGGCGACTTTGCCGGAATCGAGACAGGAGAGATCACGCTCGGCGGTATCGCCCGGCGCTTTGCCTAGAATCCCTAGTTGACTAGACCCGGTGCCCAAAAGCAGATCGCCGGTGCGCGAAATGTCGTAGAGTTTCGTCTGGATGGGCAGACGTAGCGCTACCCGGCGTTTGCCCTTCAGGTCGATGGCGTACACGATACCGGGCTCGGTCGGGTCAAAAGATCGAAACCAGATTTCGGTTCCTTTCGGATTCCAGCAAAGCGAAGCAGCCTCGCCAGTAGCGTTCTGGCCGGAAACCGCGCCCAGATAAGTCCGCTTTCCCGACCGGTCGACGACGGTCATACCGACGGCGGTGCCATCCGTACGGGTAACGTAGACCACATGCTCGCCGTCCGGGGATACGCGGATCATCCACAGGGGCCAGCCGATCTTGTCTACCAGGACGTTCCCGATCGGATCTTCCAGGCGATTGACCCGGTTGACGCGCCGCAACACGGCCATGGAGGAGCCGTCGGGAGCCCAATCTGCCGCCAGTACGCCATCGAGCAGCGGGCGGGTTCGTCCCCCGGAAATGGAACTGCGAACCAGGCGGCCTGAGCCGTAATCGCCCACTGGCGGCGTCACCAAGGCCATCTCCTGTTGCGAGGAAATGGCTGTTAAGCCGCTGTCTGCCGGCATTTCCAGATCGCGCGATTCGGGGCTTCCTTGCACGGCAAGATAGATATGAGAGCCACCGCCCTCCCAATCCGCCTGATAAATCACGTCGCGGCTGTGCGGCACGAATCGTGCGGCAATCACGAAGCCTTTGCGAAAAGTGATGCGTTGAAATGTGGGGATCTCGCGGCGCTCGAGTCGATCCCGCAGGAGGAATCCGAGGGCGAAAAGGGCTAAGCCGGCGGCCAGCGCGGCGAAGGGCCAGAGTCGCCGTTTGCGTGCCACAGGAGGCGGCGCGATGGCCAACTGTATGCCGCTCATACTGGTAGCGCCGATGGAGCGCAGCGCGAACGCCAGATCCGCAGCGGATTGAAAGCGCTGTTCGGGCCGCTTCTCCAGGCAGCGCCGCACGATGGTCATTAGAGCGGGAGGCAACCCGGAAGCATCGCCGTCGAATTGAGGCGGGTCGAGATTCAGGATGGCGTGCATGGTCTCGACCCCGGTACCGGCCTGGAAAGCGCGCTTGCCCGCCACCATTTCATACAGCACGCAGCCGAAGCTGAAAATGTCGGATCGCGCATCGGCTGTTTCGCCGCGCACCTGTTCGGGCGACATGTAGCCCACCGTGCCCATCACCATGCCAGGCTCGGAGACACCGAGTGCGATAGTTGCGGAATTGTCGCCGGCGGCCGGGAGGTTTTGTTTGGCCAAACCGAAGTCGAGCACCTTCACTTGTCCGGCCCGCGTAACCATTACGTTCTCGGGCTTCAGGTCGCGATGAACAATACCTAGAGCATGGGCCGCGGCCATGCCGTCGGCCATCTGGCTGGCGATATCCAGGGCTTTGCGCAACGGTAACGGGCCGCGATCGATGATGGCGCGCAGGGACTCGCCTTCCACCAGTTCGGAGACCAGGTAGGATTGGCCGGCATCCTCGCCCACGTCATAAATGGCCACGATGTTGGGATGGTTCAGGGCGCCCAAGGCGCGGGCTTCCTGTTCGAAGCGCACGCGCCGGGTGGGGTCGGAGGCCATGGCGGGCGGCAGAATCTTCACGGCCACCATGCGCTGCAGACGGCGGTCGCGGGCGCGCCATACTTCGCCCATGCCGCCCTCGCCCAGTTTGTCGAGGATCTCGTAATTGCCTAAGTTGCCCGGAGGATTTGCACTCACTTCTTGGAATATACCGCGAGCGGCCTGCTGGCGCATCTGCACGGGCTATGCTGGACGTTGCGACATATGTTGCCATCCACACTCGCCATTTCCGAAATCGGTCCGGAGTCGGACCGCTTGCTGCGTAATCTCTGCGAACACTATGTTTACGATATGTCGGAGTGGTTCCAGATCGATACGGAAGCCGATGGCAGCTACTCGTACGACACTGCAACGATTTGGAAAGGTGGGTACCACGTCTATCTGGCGAAGGCCGGCGATGTGATCGCTGGATTCGCGATAGTCGGGCCGGCTGCCGGGTGGTTAGGCGATAGTTCAGCGCACGACGTCCACGAGTTCTTTATCTTGCGCCGTTTCCGCAGGAACGGATTCGGGCAGCAGTTCGCGGCGCAACTTTGGGGCGAATGCCGGGGAGAATGGCTGGTCCGGGTTCTTGAAGCTAACACCCCGGCGGTGCACTTTTGGCGGGCGGCGATTGGCAAGTGCGGGTGGGCGGGATACAGCGAGGAGATCCGCATAGTCAATGGGCAGAGGTGGCGGTTCTTGCGTTTTCAATCAGCTTGACAACTGGCCTAATGCACTTTACATTGAAGTGTACTTTGCATGCCTCGATTACGAACATTTCGGCGGATTCTCAAATTCGTGGCGATCGTCGCGGGTTCGGGAGTGCTCGCGGTGGCCGCGCTATTATGCGCGATGTCCATTGAACACGCGATTCCTATCACGCTACCTACACCTACGGGTCCATTCGCGGTGGGCCGCACAACTTACTTCTGGACGGACGACCAGCACACGGATCCGCTCGCGCCGGTGCCCGGAACGAAACGCCAATTGGTGGCCTGGATCTGGTATCCCACCGCGCCGCGGCAGCCAGCGCAGGCCTTCGACGACTATTTGCCGCCCGCTTGGCGAAGCGCTCTGGAACGCCATGGCGGGGTGATCATGTCCCGGTTTCTGACGCGCGACCTGTCACGCGTCCACACCCACAGCCTGCGTGATGCCGCTTTATCTCCTCAATCTGCTTCGTATCCCGTCGTGCTGCTGCGTGCCGGACTAGCCGCGCTCACTACGGACTACACGACCTTGGCGGAAGACCTGGCAAGCCACGGCTACGTAGTCGCCGGATTCGATGCGCCCTATCGAACTACCACGGTGGTTCTCCCGGACGGCAGGGTAATTGAGCGGGCCCCACAGAATGACGCCGATCTGCTCGACGGCGCGGCGCAGGAGCAACTGGCTATCAGATTGGTGCAGGCCTGGACGGCGGATATGTCGTTCGCGCTCGACCGGATCGCCGGGCTGAACGTGGCCGACCCGGCGGGGAGGTTTCAAGCGCGGCTGGACATGCAGCGGGTGGGCGTGGTGGGCCACTCGCTGGGCGGCGCCACTACCCTGCAATTCTGCCATGACGATTCGCGTTGCCAGGCTGGAGTCGATCTGGACGGCGCGCCGCTCGGTGAAGTTATCGCCAGGGGTGTCACGCAGCCCTTCCTGTTTCTTCTCGGCGACCACAGTCGGGAGCCTGCTGCCGAGAAGCGCGTGGTGGAAGCCAACATCCGCTCCATTTATGACCGACTTCCACCAGGTAGGCGCTTCGGTATTTTGATCCGCGGCGCGAACCACTTCGCCTTCAGTGACAACATGGCCTTGCTGAAGAGTCATATTATGCTGCGAGCCCTGCGCCTCTTTGGGATTGTCGGGATGGATGGCCGACGCCAACTCGCGGTGACAGCCCACAGTCTCCGCAGTTTCTTTGATGCGGGACTGAAGCGCGCTGACACCACGCAACTGACTCTGACCGATCCGGCATATCCCGAAATTCAACCTCTGCCTTTTGTGGCCGCGCCGTAGGGCTGCTCTGAAAGGCAAGTTACGGCGCTGTAATATATAGAAGGTATGACGATGCTCCGTTCGCATTTTCTAGCAGTGCCTTTATTCGCAGTATTCAGTCTGTTCACCGTGGTCCTTTACGGGCAGTCCGGGCCGGCGTTGTCGATTGACGCCAATGCCAATCGCCACGCGATTTCTCCGGACGTATACGGCATGAATTTCTATTGGACTCTCCCGGATCCGTCGGATCCGACTTATGCCGCGGCGGTTGCGGCCGCGCAGAGTATACGGCCCACTGTGCGGCGATGGGGCGGTAACGGCACCAGTACGTATCATTGGAAATTCGACGTTGACAACATCGACAACGACTGGTTCTACGAGGTGCTGCCGCCTAACAACATAGACGTTTCCGCACTACCTGCCGGTTCTACCTTCAACCAGTACGCGGACCAGGCGCGCACCAGCGGGGGAAAGATGCTGGCGACGGTTCCGGTGTTGGGCTGGCTGCCTAAAGCGCGCCAGGAGATGTGCAGTTACGACGTCGCAAAATACGGTAAACAGTGCAAGCAGGACCCGTTTGCCCAATACCATCACTACACATGCGGCGATGGCGTTGTGTACGATCCGGTGTGCGGCGACCCGTCGGTGGCGGACGGATTGTATCCGGCCAACCCTGTCTATGTAGTCAACAACCCCACGGACGCCTACGCGCAGTTTGACCAGACTTTCCAAACTCAGTGGATCCAATACCTGCTGACGCGCTACGGGCCAGGCAGCCAGGGCGGGATTGCCATCTGGAGCCTGGACAACGAGCCCATCTGGTGGGACAGCACGCATCGCGACATTCACCCCAATCCTTATACGTACGATGAAGTCTATAACGTAGACGTGGCGTATGCGGAAGCGATCCGGCAGGCCGACCCCACGGCGCTGATATCCGGGCCGGTTAACGATAATTGGGCGTCGTTGTGGATGTCGAAAAAAGACATTATCGCGGGACAGAACGCCGGAAACTGGTGGGGGAATCCGGTGGACCAGAAAGCGCACGGAGGCACGCCGCTGCTGGCGTGGTATCTGCAGCAGTTCAAGGCTTACGAACAACAGCACGGGCAGCGTTTGCTCGATTATCTGGACATGCACGCGTACTTGCCGGCGAACGGGCTGGAATCCACGCGCGAATTTTGGGACCCGACCTACGTGGTCAGCGGCGATTACTGGATTGTGGACCCGACGAACGGAGCGCCGATTGCGCCTTATTACATTCCGCGGGTACAGGCGATCATCGCCGCGAATTACCCGGGAACCAAACTGGCCATCACCGAATATAATGGCGGGGCGGTCGACACTCTGACCGGTGGATTGGTGGAGGCGGACTTACTGGGCATCTTCGGCGCGCAGGGTTTGGACCTGGCCACGTTGTGGGGACAGCCTAAGCCAACCGATCCGGCCGCTTTCGCTTATAGGATGTACCGCAACTACGACGGCATTGGAGGGGCATTTGGCGAGACCGGCGTGCAGGCCGCGAGCGCCAACCAGAGCCAGCTTGCGGTTTATGCAGCGGTACGGTCGGACCTGAGTCTGACGGCGGTGGTGATCAACAAGATCAGCGGTCCGCTGACGAGTACGCTGAGCCTGGCCAATTTTTTGCCTGGTCCGACGGCGCAGGTCTGGCAGTATAGCGGAGCGAACCTGGGCGCGATCGTGACGCAACCCAACATCGCGGTGGGCGGCAGTAGCCTGACAGCTACATTCCCGGCCAATTCCATCACCATGCTGGTAATTCCCCCGGCGACGTTGCCTGTGCCAAAGCCGGTGGTGACGGCGGTCAGCAACGCGGCATCCTATGCCACCGTTATCGCGCCCGGTCAGATGGTAAATGTGTGGGGTACG
Source organism: Bryobacterales bacterium (assembly GCA_963738345.1). GTDB lineage: Bacteria > Acidobacteriota > Terriglobia > Bryobacterales > Bryobacteraceae > Bog-159. The sequence goes on along the minus strand of CAVTWI010000002.1, from coordinate 4,622,417 downwards.
GGGATGGGGCCGGGCACGTTAGCCGGGCTCACACAGGATGCGAACGGGCTGGTGAGCACTTCGGTGGCTGGCGTACGCGTGCTCTTTGATGGCGTGCCTGCTCCGATCGTCTACGTTTCGGCGACCCAGATTGCGGTAGTCACGCCGTATTTCGGAACCAGCAACGCCACCACGCACGTTCAGGTGGAATACGAAGGAGTGCTGTCCGATCCGTTGACGGTGCCGATCGCGGCTACGGCTCCGGGCCTTTTCACCGCGAATGCCTCGGGTACGGGCCAAGGCGCCATTCTGAACCAGGACAACGTTACGCATAATTCCGCGCAGGCGCCCGCGCCGGTGGGGTCGGTGGTGATCTTGTGGGGCACGGGCGAAGGTGTCACGGATCCACCCGGCGTGGACGGACGGTTAGCGGTGGGCGTGCTTCCCGCGCCGCTGGCTAAGGTTTCGGTGACCATTGGCGGCTTGCCGGCTACGGTTGCCTACGCCGGGGCGGCGCCGGGCGAAATGCCGGGCGTGATCCAGATCAATGCTACCGTGCCGCAAGGGGTGCAGCCAGGCAACAGTCTGCCTGTAGTGGTGACGATCGGGGGCGCGGCCAGCCAGACGGGCGTGACGCTGGCGGTGCAATAAGAACATCCTGCTAAACTGTAGAATCAGTTATGGCGTTGAGTAAAGATTTGCTGGAGATCCTGGTGTGCCCTCTGTGCAAGGCGGACCTGGATTTGAAACCGGACAATAGCGGCCTGAAGTGTGTCCAGTGCCACCGGGTTTACCCGATTCGGGACGATATCCCGGTGATGCTGGTGGACGAGGCGAAAATCGAAGAGTGACGGAACTGCCCATCGGCTGCCGCGTAGCTATCATCCGGCTGCGCTCGCTGGGCGATTGTGTGCTTACCACGCCCGCGCTCGATATTCTGAAGCGTGCGCGTCCGGACGTGCGAATCGCCGTGGTGGTGGAAGACCGTTTCCGTCCGGTATTCGAGCGCAATCCGGATATCGAAGCTTTGCTGGGCCCGGGCTGGCGGGAATTGCGGGCCTGGAGTCCCGAGGTTTGCCTGAACCTGCATGGCGGTAGCGGCAGCGCTCGGCTGACGGCTCTTTCGGGGGCGGCGCGGCGAGTCGGATTTGCGCATTATCGCTGGCAGACGCTTTATAACGAGCACATTCCGCGCACGCAGGAAATCCTAGGCGAAGAACGGCCGGTGCATACTGCGGAACATCTGGCATCGGCGATGTTCTATCTGGGCGTGCCGCGCGTGGAAATTCCGCGCGCCAAACTGGTGGCCGCCGAACGGACCCAGGGCCGGGCTTATGCCGTAGTTCACCCGGTGGCATCGCAGCCTGATAAGACCTGGCACGCGTCCGGATTTCTGAGCGCGGCGCGATTCCTGCGCGACTCGCTGGATTTGGATCCGGTATTTATTGCCGGGGCGGGCGAAGACCTGGGCGCATTTGCAGGATATCGCACCGTGGTGGGCGCGCCGCTGGGCGAAATCAAATCTTTGATCGCGGGCGCTACGCTTTTCCTCGGTAACGATTCGGGACCGGCCCACATTGCCGCGGCCTTCGGCATACCGGTAATCGCGATCTTCGGATCGTCCGACTCGGCCATATGGGGACCCTGGCGCACTGCGGCGGTGGTGATCCAAAACCCGGCGGGCATTCAAGCCGTCACCGAACAGCAAGTGCTTGAGGCGCTGGAACGTATGCGGGTGCACGCATGAGAGATCTGCTGCGGCTGCTGGCATTCGCCCGGCGGTACTGGGCTTATTTGCTTCTATCCGTGGTGCTGATGGCAGGCGTGGGCGCGGCGCACGCGTTGATCGCGCTACTGATCGGGCCCATTTTCGACCGGGTACTTAATCCCGCCTCCATTGATGCGCCGGTAGTTCTGTTCAAGGATCCGATCTTCCACCATCCGATTTATTTGAGCCAGATCGTGCCGGGCTTCTTCCAAAATCGTAGCATCTGGACCATGGTGGCCTTCGCCATCCTGGCCGTGTTTATTACCAAAGGGATCTGCGATTATCTGGCGAATTTCCTGGTGAATTACGTGGGATGTTCGGCGGTCACGGATCTACGGAATACGGTATTCGACAAGGTGGTCCGGCAAAGCGCGCAGTTTTTCGAAGCACATTCCACGGGTAAGTTGATGTCGTCGATCATGAACGATATCGAAAAGATCCAGGTGGCGGTGTCACATATTCTGGCGGACCTGTTGCGCCAAACTTTCGTGCTGATTGGGCTGCTGGTGGTAATCCTGCAATTGGATTGGAAACTCGCCCTGGTCAGTTTGACGGTGCTCCCTTTCGTCTTGATTCCGACTGCGCGGATCGGTAAGCGCATACGGCGGACCAGTCGCAGCAGCCAGGATCACGCGGCCGAATTGAACGAGATTTTGCAGGAGACGCTCAGCGGACAGCAGGTGGTGAAGGCATTTGGCACCGAGGAATACGAGTCGCGCCGCTTCCGCAAGACTGCCCAACGGCTGTTGAAGACCAACCTGCGCTATGTGCGTCAGCAGGCGCTGGCATCGCCCTTGATCGAAATTTTCGCCGCCTTTACCATCGTTGGATTATTGACTTACGCGCGGGTGCAAATTAAGGCGCACACCTTGACGGGCGGCACGTTTGCCAGTTTCGTGATCGCGCTGTTGATGATGATGGAGCCGGTGAAGCGGCTCACCGGCATCCACAATATCTTCGAGCAGGCCATCGGCGCTTCGCAGAAAGTCTTCGAATACCTGGCGCATGCGGAGGAGATTCAGGAGAAGCCGGGTGCGGTTAAGCTTGAGCGCTTTGCGGATTCGATTCGCTTCGAGGACGTAGCCTTCCGCTATCCGCTTTCGCCCAACGGATTCCAGTTGAAGGCGTTGAATCTTGAGGTGCATGCGGGCGAAGTCGTGGCGGTGGTTGGGCCGAGTGGGGCAGGGAAGACCACGCTGGTAAATTTGGTGCCGCGATTTTACGATGTCACTGCGGGCGCGGTGCGCATCGACGGACGCGACGTACGCGATTTCGATCTTTTGTCCTTGCGATCGATGGTCGGCATCGTGGCGCAGGACACTTTTCTGTTCAATGACACTGCCGCCAATAATATCGCCTATGGCCGGCCGGATACGCCCATGAGCGAGATCCGGGATGCGGCCCGATCGGCGCTGGCGGACGAATTCATCAGCCGCCTGCCGGATGGATATGGAACGCTGATCGGCGAGCGCGGCGTAAAGTTGAGCGGCGGACAGCGGCAGCGCATCGCGATCGCGCGCGCTTTGCTCAAGAACGCCCCAATTCTGATTCTGGACGAGGCGACCTCGCACCTGGATAGTGAATCGGAGATGTTGGTGCAGAGCGCCCTGGGCAACCTGATGGCGGGCCGTACGGTGATCGTGATTGCGCATCGCCTATCCACCATTCGGCGTGCGGATAAGATCGTGGTGCTGGAGCGCGGCGGAGTTTTTGAAGTAGGTACGCACGAGGAACTGGTGAACGGCGGCGGCATTTATCAAAGGCTGCATGAATTGCAATTCGTGGAGGCGGGAAGCGTGATAGACCTATGAGCACGCGCAGCATGACAGGCTTCGCGCGAGTGCGAAAAGCGACGTCCGGACGGCGAAATCGTGGTCAGTATCAAGAGCGTGAATCACCGCGGCCTGGACATGCATTTTCATATGGGCGCGGAACTGGACCCGTTTGAAAGCGCCATTCGCAATGCGGTGAAAGCCAAAGTGGCGCGCGGTCATTTGCAAATCCACGTGACGTTTAGCCGTACCGCGCCCGCCGATGCGTCCAGCCTGAACCGGCCGTTGCTGCAGGCGTATTTGCAGGCTTTTCGGGAGGCGGCGGACGAGTTCGGGGGCGACAGCCGGCCTGACCTGAACGCAGCCTTGCGGGTTCCGGGAATGCTACAAGCGGCCGTGGATGACGAACCGGACCCCGACTTGGAAGCGGGACTACTAGAGGCCATGCAGGAGGCCCTAGATGCCTTGAATCGGTTCCGGGAGCGCGAAGGCGCAGCCATGGCGGTCGAGATGCGCGGACGCTGCGCGGCGGTTTGCGACCTGGTGGCCCAGATGGAAAAAATCCGCTCGCGGGCTACGGCCGCCTTCCAGAAGCGGCTGAACGAAAGGCTGCGCGAGTTGTTGCGCGGAGCCGGAATCGAACCGCAGCGTTTGGCACAGGAAGCGGCCATGCTGGCGGAACGCAGCGATATCAGCGAGGAACTGGTCCGGCTGAAGACGCACGCGGCGCAACTGGAAAAGCTGCTGGACGCTACCGGGGAAGTCGGTAAACGCCTGGATTTTCTGTTGCAGGAAATGAACCGCGAGGCCAATACCATCCTGTCGAAGACTGGCGGTCTGGGCGAATTGGGCTTGACCATCACCGACCTGGCGCTATCGGCCAAAGCCGAAATCGACAAACTACGGGAGCAGTCGCTGAACCTCGAATGACCACCGTTTTCATTATTTCCGCCCCGTCCGGATCCGGTAAGTCCACGCTGGTCAAGCGTTTGCTGACCAACGAGCCGGAACTGATGTTTTCCGTTTCGTACACTACGCGCCCGCCCAGAGGCCACGAAGTAGAGGGCGAAAACTACCATTTCATCTCGCGGGATGAGTTTGAAAAACGCGTCGCACTCGGCGAATTCCTGGAGCATGCCGAGGTTTTTGGCAATTATTATGGCACCCACCGCGGGAGTGCTCGACCGGGCGGAGGAGGAGGGCGTGGACCTGGTACTCGACATCGACGTGCAAGGTGCGCGACAATTGAAGGGTAAGATTCCAGAAGCGGTGACTGTCTTTATTCTGGCTCCGTCCCGCCAGATCCTTGAACAACGGCTGCGCGCGCGTAGCGAGGATTCCGATGCAGTAATTGAGCGGAGGCTTCGCGATGCGGCTAACGAGATTCGGAATTACAGCGCCTACGATTACGTGCTGATTAACAAAGACTTGGCCCAGTCGGACGAAACGCTGGGAGGCATTGTGCGCGCGGAGCGGGTGCGGCGGGAACGTATGGAAGAGCAAATCGGGCCGATTCTGGAGACTTTCGAGAAGATTTTGTAAAGGATGTATCAAAGCATGGGCGACAAAGTTCCGAAGAATAACGCGCATTGCACCATTCCGGACGATCCGGAACAGAGTACTTACCGTTTCATCATCGTGGCCGCCAAGCGCGCCCGTCAGTTGCAGGGTGGCGCACGTCCGGTATTGCCGACCTCCTCAAAGAAGCCAACCATCATCGCTGTGGAGGAAGTACGGCGCGGGTTGGTCAAGTACGAGATCCTTCCCCCGCTGATTCCGGAAGAAGTGCCGGTCCCCGAAGTCATCCTCTAACCAATCGTCATGAATATCGTCCTCGGAGTAGGCGGAGGAATCGCGGCTTATAAAGTCTGCGGAACTTGCCCGCCTGCTCATGCAGCAGGGGCACGCCGTGCAGCGTCATCATGACCGCGGGCGCCCAGGAATTCGTGCGCCCTTTGACCTTCGCGGCGTTGACTGGGAGCAAAGTGGTCACTGGCCTATTCTCATCCGGCGACGCGGAAGGCGACGCTTTCGAGCGCTATCGAGCATATTGGCGTAGCGCAGGAGAACGATCTGATGGTGGTGGCGCCGGCTACCGCCGATCTGCTGGCAAAATTCGCGCATGGCTCTGGCTGACGATTTTCTGACCACCACTTACCTGGCATTTACCGGACCCGTGGTGCTGGCTCCGGCAATGAACAGCAATATGTGGCTGCACGCCGCGACGCAGAGCAATTTGGAAACGCTGCGTAGGCGCGGTCACCGGATTGTGGATCCGGATGAAGGCGAACTGGCTTGTGGAATGGTCGGCCCGGGTCGCCTGGCGGAACCGGCGCAGATCGCCGCAGCGGTGGAGGCCGAGTTTAGCCGGCGCAGCGATCTGGACGGTGAGACGGTTCTGATTACCGCGGGCCCTACGCAGGAGCCGTTCGATCCGGTGCGCTACATTTCTAACCGGTCGAGCGGCAAAATGGGCTATGCGCTGGCGGAAGCAGCCGCCGCGCGCGGGGCCAAGGTGGTGCTGATTTCAGGGCCAGTGCAGCTAGCGCCTCCGCGCGGATGCACCGTAGTTCCAGTGCATACAGCCCGCGAGATGCACGATAAGGTATTCGAAAACCTGCCACAGGCCAGCGTGATCATCAAGGCGGCAGCCGTCGCGGACTTTCATCTGACCAAGGTGCCTGCGCACAAGATGAAGAAAACCGCCGCACGGCTTTCGTTGGAGCTTGATCCAACTCCGGATATCCTGGCCGAATTGGGGCGGAAGAAGGGCGACCGTTTGTTGATCGGCTTTGCAGCCGAGACCGAGAATCTGCAACAGGAAACGCGCCGCAAGATGGAAGCCAAGAACTGCGATATGGTGGTCGGCAATCTGGTGGGCGGCGAAGATGGGGCTTTCGAATCCGATCAGAACGAAGTTCTGCTGGCTCTGCGAAGCGGCGAATTCATTCCTGTGCCGCGAGCCTCGAAGCGGGAAGTGGCCGATCGTATTTTTGACGAAATACTGAAACTGCGCCTGCATGTCTACGCCACCGATGGACGCTGAAATTCTACGGCAGTATCTGGAGTATTACCAAGACTTGGGGATTAAATCGCTTTATCGCCGCGGCGCTCCGCCACAATCCAAATCGCAGGCTATCGAACCACCGGCTGAAGTTACCGCAACTCCGGCAACGGGTTCCGATTCCCTCTTCCGCATTCTCGAAGATATTGGCGATTGCCACCGCTGCGGGCTGCATCAACAGCGCAACAAGATCGTTTTTGGAGTGGGCGACGAGCAGGCCAAACTCGTTTTCGTAGGCGAGGGACCGGGCGCCGACGAAGATGCGCAGGGCATTCCTTTCGTGGGACGCGCCGGCCAGTTGCTGACGCAGATGATCGAGGGCACGGCCAAGAAAGAAGGCATCCCGCTGCTGCGCAAAGACGTGTACATCTGCAATGTGGTGAAATGCCGGCCGCCCGAGAATCGTACACCTCTGCCGGAAGAGATGGAAATTTGCGGACAGTTTTTGTCGCGCCAGTTATTGGCCATGCGTCCCAAAGCCATCTGTGCGCTGGGATCGACTGCGGCGAAATACCTGACGCACAGCAAAGAGGGCGTGACGCGTATGCGCGGCAAATGGCACAAGTGGAACGATATTCCGGTGATGGTAACGTATCATCCCTCGTACCTGTTGCGCGCGTATAACGTGGAGCCCAAACGCGAAGCGTGGGAAGACCTGAAGAAAGTGCTGCACTTCGTCTACGATTGATCGAAGGTGAACGCCATCTGATCCGCGTATTGTTCGCGACGGACGGCGTCGATTTCGCGGGCTTCCGCGTCGCGCCCCCAATGCTCTAGAATCCAAATCTGTTCCCAGGCGCAATCTTCCAGCACGCGCCGGTCGGCTTGCTGTTCTCCGGCGCTCTGCCACTCTTGCAGGATTTCGAAAGCTTCGGCTAAGCGGTCTTGCGCCTTCGCCCAAGTCAACGCACGGCGCGCCAGTTTGGATGCCAGGGGCCAATCCGCGGGAACGGCCCATGCGAAGGCGTGCTGAAGGTCCGACCAGTGGGCGGTTAGATCTTGCGGTCCGGTAGCCTGCCCACCAAACAGATCGGCGGCGGCGCGGGCATGATAGCGCGCCCATCGTTGGCTATCGCCGCGCAGGGCTACGCGTTCGCGGACGGAGGCTGGAACCAGAAAGCGCGGACCGTCTTCGTCAAGCGGCGCCAGCACGCCTTGCGATACGAACCGGGCGACGATTTCGCGGGCGTCGTCGGACTCCGCGTCGGCTGTGCGGACGGCCATATCGAGCGTGAATCCAGACGGCGCGCAGGCACACATAGCGGAAAGCAGGCGTTGCGCCGGACGTTCCAGGTTACGAATAGTATTTGCTACGGCGTCGGCGTCCGTTGCGAAGGGTGGCAGCGGAACTGTAGCGGCGGCTAGTGTGGTGGCCAGACCACTTTGCCGCGTGGTGAGCAGGACGGAGGTGCGTCCGCGCGGGGCAAGTGCCGCGGCGGTAGCGGCGGAGGCATCGTCGAGAATGAGCAGGCAGCGGTGCCGCGCACACAGACGCCGGGTTTCATTTAGATTCGATTCCAGATCGCGATCGAGCCGTACGCCCAACTGCGCGGCAAGGTCGCCCGCTAGGGATGCCGCGCTTCGGGTTCCGCAGGTAAGCCAGAAGACCGCATCAAATTCTTCGCGATGGCGCCGGGCAAATTCCACGGCCAGCGCAGTCTTCCCCGCGCTTGCGGGAGCCTCTATGGTGGCTATTCCAGGCGCATCCGCCAGCAGTGTACAAACAGTTTCCAATTCGGCCTCACGCCCCTGAAAGGTAGGTAACCGTCCGGGTGCGAAGGGTGCCTTCTGGGGAAGCGGAGACAGCGCCATCAACCAGCGCTTAATGGCGCGAAAGCCGGCTAGCCGGTTCTCCCGGAGGTCAAAGAAATTCTTGCGGCGGAGCAGGTCGGGAAATTTCGAATCACGGCAGAGCAGGGTGGCGAGGGCGGTACCAACTTCCGCGGCCTGATCCCAGAAGACCGATTTCCAACGGTCCAGGACCCAGCGCGGCGGCACCGATTCCGGGGAGAGCAACACCAGCACCACGTCGGCAGACAAGCCTTCTTCAACCTTGGCTATGAGGTCTCCGCCGGCTTCGATTTCACCTTCTTCGAAGAGGACTTCGACGCCGGAACCACGTTCCAGGAATGCCGCCAGATCGTGGACCAGTTGACGGTCTGAGGTGGAATAACAGGGAAATACTTTGGGCATGCGATGCGAACTTTTATTATCGCAGCTAAGCGCGGTGCAACCGGGTCACCGCATCAACGCGCGTGGCGCGCCATACCGGGATGGCTGCGGCGAGCACGGCGATGCCGATCACTACGGCGGCCGCGGCGGCGAGTGAGGCGAATCTGTCCGGCGGCATGCCCACCAGAAGATCTTCGAGTAAACGCGCAGCCGCCCAACTGCCGGATATGCCGATGGCCATGCCAATCAAGGCCAGGCGGAGAGCCTGCCATCCGGCCCAGCGCATTATGGACGGCCGCGGCGCCCCTAATGCTATGCGGATGGCGATCTCGTCTTCCCGCACGCGCACCCAGTAGTTGAGGAGTCCATAAATGCCGACTGCAGCGAGGATCATCGCGAGCAGAGCGAACAAAACCAATAACAGCGTACTGAAACGGCGTTGTGCCAGAGACGCGGCTACGCTCCGCTCGAAAGGCTGCAGGCTTTCAATGGGCAGGTTACGGTCAATGGCGGCGACGCGTTGCCGCACGGCGGATGCCAGCGACGCAGGGTCACCGGAAATGCGAATCAGTTCGACCATGGCGCGGTTCGGCGATTGGGAAGCGGGCAGGTAGATCTCCGGGTAAGGCGGCGCGCCCAAACCCATTTGGCCGACATCGCCTGCAACGCCGATGATCTCGTAGACGGGCCCATCCCGATAGGGCCCTCCGGATTTGATGCGGTGTCCCACTGCCGATTCCCCGGGCCACCATTTGCGTGCAAAAGTTTCGTTGACGATGGCCACCAGAGGCGCAGTGGCGCGGTCTGCGGCGTGGAATGCGCGACCCTGGCGTAGGGGAATGCGAAGAGCGGAGAAGTAATCGCGATCGGCGGTGTTGAACAGAGAGATGGGGACCTCCGCGGGTTGCGGCGCGGGCCGGTCGAGGATGGAGTAGAACCAGTCGCTGCAGTCGCCCGCTGACGGGGGGCAGTTTACCGCGCCCACGGACGTCACGCCGGGCAAGCCATGCAGGTCTTGGTTCAGCTTTTCATAGAACGCGGCGATGGCCTGCGGGCTGTTGTAAGCGGACGGCAGCACCAATTCGAGGGCCAGCACGTGGCCGGGCACAAAGCCGGGATCCGCGGTTTGCGCTGCGATCAGGTTGCGTGCCAGCAATCCCGCGGCGAAGGCAAGGACTAACGTGATAGCCATTTCCGCCACCACCAGAGCGCTCCGCGAATGCTGCCCCCCGCGTCCGCTAGCCGAGCGCGAACTATCTTTTAGGATGCCGATTAAACCGCCCCGCCCGGCAGTGAAGGCCGGCGCTAGGCCGGTGGCTAGCCCAGTCAGAATGGTGATGGCGCTGGCGAACAGGAGCACGCGCCAATCGAAAGCAGCTTCGGACAAGCGTGGAATTTCGCGCGGACCCGCGGCGATAAGCATCCGCGTCCCCCACTGCGCCAGCAGTCCGCCGGCGATGCCTCCGAGCGCCGCTAGCAACAGATTCTCTGTGAGTAGTTGCCGCACCAAGCGTATACGTCCGGCCCCGATGGCCGCCCGTATGGCGATTTCGTGGGCGCGGGCCGTGGCCCGGGAAAGGACCAAACTGGCCACATTGGCGCAGGCAATCAGCAAAACCAATCCTGCGGCGGCAAGCAGGATCAGTAGCCTGGAGCGCACGGCTCCGGTTCTGGCCTCAGTCTCGAAGACACCGTAAGCGCGGTGCCTGGCTTCAGGTCCGGGATCCGATTGTGCCAAACGCTGCATGATCGAGTCCAGATCAGCGAGAGCCGCAGCCAGTGTAACACCAGGTTTCAGTAGAGCCAGGAGCCGCATAGATCCGTGGCTGCCTCGGTCGAGTGAAGGTTTTTCGACCTGATGGAGAGGTAAGTAATAATCGATGCCTGGTTCGAAGAACCCAGGCCCCGGCGACAGGATGCCGATCACTTGATAGGGTTTCCCGTCGAGCGCCAGCGTGGCCCCGAGCAATGCGTGATCGGCGCCGAGTTTGGTGGTCCAGAATTGATAATCGAGGACTACCGTGGCAGTGGCGCCGGGCCGGTCATCCTCCGCGTTGAATGCGCGACCAAGCAGCGGCCGCGCGCCGATCAAGCCGAAGAAGCCATGAGTGACGATTCCTGCTCGCGTCAACAACGCCTCGCCGCGTCCAGTAAGCGTGAGGTGCGCCGTGTGAAAGCCAGCCATATTCTCGAAGCTGCGGTTTTCATCGCGCCAATGCTCGTAATTGATCCAGGTGACGCTGATGCCCTCGGCCTTGGGGTCCGATTCTCCCAGCATCACCAGGCGTTCGGCGGCGGGGTACGGCAAGGGCCGTAAAAGGACAGCGTTCACCAGACTGAAAATCGCGGTATTGGCGCCAATGCCCAGCGCCAGCGTGAGGACGACCACCAATGAAAAGCCGGGCGAGCGGCGGATACCGCGCAGGCCATAGCGCAGATCTTGTGCCGCCGTTTCGAGAGCCGGGAAAATCCAGGCGTCGCGAGTGCGTTCCTGAATTCGGGTAAGGTTGCCGATGTGTCGCCGCGCGGCGGAGCGGGCTTCATCGGGCGACAAACCGCGGGCGATGCGGTCCTGTATTTCCATTTCCAGGTGGGATTCGATCTCGGCGTCCAGATCGGTAGCCAGGCTACGGCGTCCGGTTAGAAGGCGGCAGAGCTTGGAATACCATTCGCGGAGCATGTGCGAGTCTCCTTCAATCGCCCGGCGCGAGAACGCGTCCCATGGCTTCGACAAACCGCCGCCACCGGGATGTGGCAGCCACGAGTTGTTTACGGCCGGCGGCGGTAAGACGGTAATACTTGGCGCGCCGTCCGTTCGGAGACGTCTTCCATTGCGCTGCGATCCAGGCTCGCTGTACCAGTCGCTGAAGGGCAGGATAGAGCGAACCGTTATCGACCACGAACTCCTCGCCGGACTGCTGCTCGAGGAACTGGCCGATGCCGTAAGCGTGATTGGGACCCAACTGCAGGCTGCGGAGAATTAGAACCTCAAGCGTCCCTTGCAGAAATTCGAGACGCTCCCGTGGATCGTCTACCGTAGACATACTACCTATATACGGCGGCGCGGCGCGGTTGTCAAGCGCTGGCGGATTTAAGCCCAGCTACGCGAAGGATCAAGCAAGTGATAGATGGCCTCGCGCAATTGCCAGGAACTCGCTGGCTTGCCAAGGGTAGCCGTGGCGCCTGCGGCTAGAGCCATGTTCGGCACCGGACCGGCCATATAGCCCGAGACGGCCAGGATCTTGAGCCAAGGGAATGCGGCGCGGAAGTTTCGGATGGCTTCGAGGCCGTCCATGTCGGTGAGGCTGAGATCCATCACCAACACGTCGAACGAGCCTTTCTTTGCCGCCGCCCATGCCTGCCGGTAGCCTTCCACGGCGGTGACATGGTACCCATCTTCTGCCAGAAATCGGTTGAATACGGCGCGCACGGCGGCATCGTCATCTAAAATCAAGATCCGCGGACATGCATAACCAACCCCAGCGGCAGTGGTCATGGTCCTGTTACATCGCCCAATCAATCGGATCCCCGGCCGGCATCTCAATCCACCCCTGCTGTGGCACTGCATCCATCGGCAGCCCCCCTTGCCACAGAGAAAACTGAAACTTCACCGGACCGTCCGCGGTAGCGCCCACCGCCTCCAGCGAAATGCGGGCCTCCAGCACATTCTTGAAGGCGAATTCGACGGCCTGCGTGGTGTCTGGAGCCGCGGCCAGTTTTAGCTCGGTGACGTGGGCGCGTCCATAATCGAACCGCACCGTCACCTGGCTGGCTTGCGCAGTGGCTCCCGCCACGATGTTGAGCCGGGCTTCCATCTCGGAAATCGTCTGCTCCGAACCGCGATGAAAGTCCACGCGCAGAAACAAATTGCGGCCATCACTGCCGTAATACACTTCGCGTACCAGAAACTTCTTACCGTGCATCGAACCGGACCGTTCGTCCACGCGATACAATCCCGCGCCCAGCCACTCGAAGTACGATGTCACTTCGCCATCGATCACGGGTTCAATCGAACCACTGGGCGCGACGTGTACCGCGGTAACGGCCACGCGCAAAATCGGGCGGGATAACTCCTCGGGAGGACTCAAATTCAGGAAGCGGTAGACGTTCGCTAAATGGCTGCGGTAGAGTTGGTCGAATTCGACGCGGTTTCCGGAATCGTGCTCCGGGCCGTACCACCAGCACCAATCGCTGCCTTCAGCGATGAGGATCTCTTCGTAGGCCAAGCGGCGGCGATCCTCGGGCACGTTCACTGCGGCTTTGTAAGTTTCGCGGGCGCGCAACAGTTGGCTCCAGGCCTGGTTATCTTCCTCGGCGCCGATCCAAACGTCGAAGTTGGCGTTGATCCACGATCCCGGAAAAACATGCGAGAGCGGCTCGGGCTCCATCTTGCTCAAAGCCTCGCTCACGGTCACCGCGGACATCTGCGGGTCTTGCGCAATCAGCCCGTAGAGATTGCTCAGAAAAGGGCGGCCATTCTGGTCGTAATATTCCCAGGCATTTTCGCCGTCCAGGATGATCGGAACGAGCGCATCGCGGCCGCTCCCTAAGACGCTGCGACAGTTCTCGCGGATGCGATGCAGGAAGTCCCGCGCGGCCTGCCCGGAGTCCATTCCGGAATACACGAAACCGATCAGATCGCTTAGAAAATGATCGCGAAACACCACGCCGAGTTGGCTACGATTCTGCTCCCAACGATAGGGACGATAAATGGAATCCACGCCGATACCGCGGCCCAGGGTGCGGCCTAGCACGCCGCTATCGCTGGCGGCCCAGCGGTATCCGACGGCGGCCGCAATGCCGAAGGTTTCGTCGGAAACGGATCCCTCAGAAGGCCATAGTCCGACCGGCGCCACGCCAAACTCCCGCTCCACGTATTTGCGCGACATCTCCAATTGCACATGGGCATCTTCGGGATAGCGAAAGCGCGGAGGCAAGGGCACGCCGGGATGGGAAACGCCGGCGATATTGGAATCGCACAGTAGGGGGAGGATGGGGTGGTAGTACGGAGTAGTGGATATCTCGATCTGACCGGTACCGGCTAATTCGCGGTATACCGGAATGACCTTGCCCAGAATCTCCAGTTGTTTGCGGCCGACCATGCGCTGATCGTCGAGCGTGTAGTCCGTTCCCTTGGCAAACAGATCGCGCACGTCGGGATCGGTTGTACGGAACTCCTCGTCGAACCAGATGAGCTGCGAGATCACCTGCAGATCCCGGAAATCCTGCACGGAGAAGCGGCGGCGCGCCATTTCGACGCTGCTTTGCGATTGCCGCGCATCGTACAGGGCAGCGTAGCGCGGCAGTGCTCTCGTCATATTGGGCGGATGCGCCTGCAGAAACTGTTGCAGCAGAAAGGTTTTCTCGGCATCGGTGAGCGCCTCGGCGGGCTTTAGCGCCAGCACCAGATAGGGATCGTGAGCTTCGCCGCGCGCGTATTCATCCACCTGGACCATCATCGAGGGCACCAGATTAAAGGTCTGGTGCACGCTGGGAAAATCTCGCAAAATCGAGACCATGCCGTAATAGTCTTTCAAGGCATGCAGGCGGGTCCACGGCATTTTGTATTCGCCGGACGCCAGATCCTTGTAGAAAGGCTGGTGCATGTGCCAAAGGAAACAGAGGTAAATGCGGGGCATGATTGTGTCGTTCGAAAGAATTCCGTTCAGCGTCCGAAGAAACTGCTGGCGGGCGGTGGCGCGTGGACTCCCTTAATTGCCAACCAGAGAATGTCATTCAACTCGTCTGCGTCGGCACGGTCTTCTTCGCTGAAGTCCAGCCGGGATGATCGATCCGCGGTGGCCGACCGGATCGGATTGCGCTCATCGAGCGCCACTCGCGGTTTTTCCGCCTCGTAGGGCGCGGGATCCGCAGTGGACTGGAACGCCGCATCCATGGGGCGCGCGGCGGCGTCGAACTGGGTCATGGGCCGTAGCCCCAGGATCAGTTCCATGGTTCGTAACATCGAGGCGGTATTGTACATCGAGCTATCCACGGCTTTGTGCTTCACATAGGGCGAAATCAGAAATGCCGGCGAACGATGCGAATCCACATGGTCTGGACCGTTCTGCGCGTCGTCTTCCAATACGCAAATCAGCGTGCTATCCCAGAAGCGGCTCTTCGACACCGCTTCGACTAGCATTCCAAGCGCATAATCGTTATCGGCATTCATGGCGATAGGCGTTAGCTTGCCCCGTCTGCGTGCCGCTGGTATGGTCGTTGCCGAGCCGCATGAACATGAGTCGTGGCATGGTCGCCGGTTTTCTCAAATTCTGTTAAATCGGACAAAAACACTTTGACCCGCTCGACATCGGGATATTCTAAGTCGAAGTCGCGATAGTGCAGATTCGTAACGCCTTTAAGCACTGGATCGCGGACCATTTCGATCTGCGTGCCATCGGAGGCGGCTTTGGGCAGGTTCTGCGCCATGTAGCCGTAGTTGCGCAGGGAGAGGCCGGCGCCCGCCGCGCTGGTCCACAGATAGCCGGCGGGGGGAGCGACGGTGGGCTCCTGCTCTTCATAATCGTAATGATTGCGGCGGCCGGCGTAGCTATTGGGCCACATCTTCTGGATGTAATCGGTGGCGATGGCCGCGGTGGACCAGGAGTGGCCGTCGGCACTGACGTCGCCATTCACGTAGAAGTTGTCGAGCAGTACGAATTGGCGCGCGAGCTTGTGTTCGTTGGGAGTGACCTTTTCCCCAAAGAGCACTAGCGAGGAGTCGCCATTGCCTTCCTTCATGTCGCCCAGCACCTGGTCGAAGGAGCGGTTCTCCTTCACGATGTAAATCACATGCTGGATGGGAGGGAATCCGCCAGTGACATCGAGCTTATTGTCGTTATAAGGCGAGTTAGCGATGGCCGTTTTTGTGTAGGCTAGCAATTGGTCGTCAGTGAAAGGATCGATGAACGATGCCGTACCAGTCTGGATGCGGCCGACGTACTGTACTTCGGCATCGCCCTTGTGGGCGGCTTCCGGCCGGCTGGTGGGATTGGGCCCGTGCGGGTTGGGATGCGAGCCCAAGCCCCGGCCGTTGAGGACCACCAGCGTACCGTTCGACAGCACCCGTGCCGCTGTGGGATACCACCCGGTGGGGATGAAGCCTTCTACCCGGCTGCGTTCCTCGGCAATGTTCACCACGGCCACCACATTGGCGTCGGAACATACGACGTATAGGTGTTTGCCGCCGCGGCCCAACGCAAGACCACTGGGCGTCATGCCGGCGGGTTGCCGCGGCGTCATTGCGGTATTGATGCTCTCGATCAGCCGTAGATCGTTGCCTTCTGTAACGCCCAACGTATAGACATTATTGGTGTTGGATGCCGTCACGAACAGGCGCGCGACATACGCCGGTGCACCCTCCGCCGCTTCGACCTTGCCTGCCGACCAGATCATATCGGTGGGATGCGGCCCTAAGCGGATATTGGCGAGCTGATTTCCCGAAGCTGTGTCGTAATGGCCCACGGAGCCATCCGTCCAACTGGTGACGAAAAACGATTTACCGTCCGGATGAAAGAGGATCCGATAGGGGCGCCGGCCGGTCTTTACGCGATCGATGATCATGCCGGATTGCGGGTTGATCACTACTAGCGAATCGTGATACAGATCCGCCGCATAGATCAGGCGGCCGTCGGGCGTGAACGCCACGTCACCGATGAAATCAGTATGCGTGCGTTTGTCGGCACTGACCACTGGGAAGGTTCGGGCCGCTTCGAGCGCGCCATTCGAAAAGGCATATTCGAAGACCGCCGCGCGCGATCCGCCACCTACGTAAACGTGGTCGCCTTTTGGGGAAAAGGTCAGGCCTAGCCATCCATCGGCCACGGGGACGCGGCTGGTTTCCCGGCCGGTCAACGCATCGAGGACGCTGATACTGGGAGGTTTATATCCGCCGTTCAAAGCCAGCAGATAGCGGCCGTCCGGGGAGACGGCGGTCGACATGGGGAAGGTATCGAGAGGGGTTTGTTTGCCGGCTGGTTGAAGCCGCCAGCCGCTGTTGAGCAGGAAACCGCCGCCAGGAAGCGGGCCTACCCGTTCAGGGGGAACAGGTTGGGAACATAAGACTGCGGCGATCACTAAGAGGGCGACAACAAAGTATGAGCGCATCCTGCCTACGATCATACCGAGAAACCGCCGCCGTCGAAGCCGGGGTCATCGAACGGCGGCGCTTTCTGTCAATCGATTAGCGTCCGAAATGCCGCCAGCCGCCTCCCACAACGACGCCAACTCCTACTGCCGGAGCCGGGTAGACGTACGCATTGGGGTAGTAGCCATAGGATGGCGCGGCGCTATAGGGGTAATCATACGGGTCTGCTGAGTAATAGGGATCGTAATATCCATAAGGATAACCGTAGCCATAACCATAGTATCCAGGCCAATAGCCCAGTCCCAATCCCCAGCCTCCCCCCCAGCCCCAGCCACCCCAGCCATAGCCGCGATAGCCATAGCCGCCGCGGTAACCATATCCGCCACGGTATCCGTACCCGCCATAGCCACGCCCGCCGTAACTGCCGTAGCTTCGTCCGCCGTAATTATACCCGCGCGCCCCGCCGGAATAAGCGCCACCACCATAGGAATGACCGCCGCCGCTCATGGCGTGGCCGCCGCCGCCAAAGCCGCCATGTCCGCCGCCTCCGCCGTGACTCTGCGCGGCGAATCCGACGGTAGCAAAGAATAAACATGCAAACAAAACGAGGGTATTTCTCATAAATCACCTGCCTTATAGACTATCACCGGAAGCTATTGGTTTCTACTGGCTGAAATCCACCAGAGGCGGTGGTTTCCGGCCACGAATTATCGCCGGTTGACAGTGTGTTTGCATAGAGATAGGCCCGTCATCGAAATGGTGCAACGCATGCATGTAAGTGTCCGTCGACATTTACGAGGCAGCTATATATGAACACCAATTCCGTTACACGTTCTGCGGTTTACTCTTTCGCACTGACTCTAATTCTGGGGTCAGGCGGGATCTTCGCTCAGGATCAAGCACCGTCTCCGCCGCCGGCTGATAATCAGCAGCAATCCGCGCCTGCCAATGGCGGATGGCGCAGAGCGGACGATCCGGCCCAAGCGCAATCCGCGCAGAATCAAACTGCGCCTCAAACGGACGTTGCCCCAGCACCCGCGTCTGGTCCGCAGGGCACCATGGATCCTAATTATTCCCAAAGTGGTCCGCCGCCGGCGCAATATCCTAACCAGCAAACTCAGCAATATCCGAATCAGCAGTATCCGAGCCAGCCATACCCGAACCAGCAGGGGTACCCGGCTCAACAATATCCCAATCAGTATCCCAACCAACGTTATGGCGGACCTCCGCCGGCCGCTAATGTCGACCGCGGCCCCATCCCGGCAAAGCTGACGATCAAGCCCGGTACCTATATCACCGTGCGCCTGAATCAAGGGCTCTCGTCTGATCGGAATCAGGTGGGCGATCAGTTCACCGCTACTTTGGCCAAGCCTGTGGTAGTGGACGGCGTAGTAGTCGCCGACCGCGGGCAGACCGTAGGTGGCAAAGTAACTGAAGCCAAGAAAGCCGGGCGAGTAGAAGGCGTGTCGCGGTTAGCTGTTCAGTTGATGGACTTGACGTTGGCCGATGGACAACCGGTGCCGGTCCAAACGCAGTTGATTGGAAAGAATGGTCCGACGTCCGTAGGCCGTGATGTTGGTGCGGTTGGCGCAACGACGGCGACCGGCGCAGCTATTGGTGCGGCGGCCGACTGGGGCCGGGGAGCAGCGATTGGCGCGGGCGCTGGAGCGGCGGCGGGCATCATCGGCGTACTCTTGACCCGAGGCCGTCCGACCTACCTCTATCCCGAACAGATTCTGACTTTCCGGGTTGAAGCTCCTGTCGTAGTTTCGACCGAAACCGCAACACAAGCGTTTCGCTGGGCTGGTCCCTACGATTATGAACGGCCTTACGATGTGCAGAATCGCCCCGGGCCGGGCTACGGAGGGTATTATGGCGCTCCGTATGGCGCAGCCTATCCGTATCCTTATACCTATGCTTATGGTTACCCTTATTACTGGGGGCCGGGCGTCGGTCTCTATGTCGGCCGCGGCTGGGGGTGGGGCTGGGGTCGTGCTGGCTGGGGCTGGGGTCGCGCTTGGCGCCGCTAGTTGACTTAAGCTTTTGAATAGGAGGGATGTTTCTATGATGAGATTAGTTCTTCAGGCAGGGACGATAGCGGGTGTCGTAAGTTTGGCGGTCCTGGCGCAGGCACCGCCCCCTCCACCACAGCAGGGTTACCCGCCGCAACAAGGGTATCCAGCGCAACAGCAGCAGCAATATCCGCCACAGCAGCAATATCCGCCACAACAGCAGTATCCACCACAACAACAATATCCGCCGCCGCAGGGATATCCGCAACAACAGGCGCCGCGTATGGCACCCCAGCAGTTGGACGACCTGGTGCAGCGCATCGCGCTTTACCCTGACCCGCTGCTAGCTCAAGTGCTCACTGGAGCAACCTATTCAAACGAAATTCCCGATGCAGCGGCTTGGGCTAACCAGCACCCATCCCTGAAGGGCGATGAGCTATCGCGGGCGATCTACGAGGATAACCTCCAGTTCGATCCCAGCGTACTAGCACTGATTCCTTTCCCGTCAGTGTTGGATATGATGGCGCGAGATCCCGGTTGGACACAGGCACTTGGTAACGCTGTGCTTTCGCAACGGCCGGATGTAATGGATGCGGTACAGCGGATGCGCGAGAAGGCTCAGGAGTACGGTTACCTCGAAAGCAACGCACAGTATCAAGTGATGGATCGGGGGCCCGGTGATATTGAGATTATTCCTGTAAATCCTGGCTACGTGTATGTGCCGTATTACGACCCCCGGGTGGTATTCTTCCCGCGGCGGGCCGGATTCTTTGTGGGCGGTGGGATCACCTTTGGCCCTGGTATCTTTGTGGGCGCGTTTGCCCCATTCGGATGGGCTGGTCCAACGCTGGGATGGCGGACTCACGACATTATGATCGACCATCGCCCTTGGGGACGGACTTGGGTGAATAGGGGAAGTTATGTCCACTCGTATGCTGTTCCGGTAAGGCGGCCGGAAGGACCTAGGGTAGAGCATCACGAAGAGCACCGTGGTGGCGAGTACCATCGCGACCGGCATTAACTAATTACAGCGGTGATCTTCGTCTTCCACGGTTCTACGCCGTGTAAGATGAAGGAATGAAGTTCGCCGGCAGAAACACTTCTCGAGCAACTGTTTTGGCCCTCGCAGTCTTGTGGGGGCCATTTCTTTTTGCGGACGTTAGCATCCGCTACGAAACCACGTTAACGCCTGCTGCGGCCTTACAGCCCATGATGGCGCAACTCCTGAAAGCCGCAGAAGCTTCCAGCACCTCCATCCGGATGAAAGGCAACCAAGGCTATACTACCGCCGGCAGTTTGGTCGAGATCTTTGATTTCACCAAACAGGAAGTAACTCTGGTCGACCCGGCGCACAAGACTTTTGCCACATTACCTGCATCGCAACTCGGGGACAAAGTCGCCGCCGCTATGCCTCAGGCCGATTCCAAACAGACTCAAGCAATACAAGACGCCATGGGATCGATCAAGGCCAACATCGAGAGTAAGGTCACCGGCAATACGGCGGAAATTCAGGGCGTACGGTCGGAAGAACGGGAGGTCACCATAACCATGGATTTGCCGGTACCTGCCGGCCCGGCCCAGAACGGACCCGGCGTCAAAATAGTGCTACACGTTTGGAGCGCCACGAAAGAGGAAGCCCTACGTGTGCCGGCTATCCGCGAACTGACCGGTTATCAGGCATGGCAGCGCTATATGGTGGATCCGGCCGCCTCGTTGAATAAACTGCTGGGCAAAATGCCGGGCATGTCCAACACAATTGGCCCCTTGCTGAACGATCTGTTCAAGAATCAATCCGTGGTCATGCGCACCCAAATGGACATGTATATGCCTTTACTGGCGGAAATGGCTAAGAATATGGCGAAGAATGGTCCAACGCTTGCCGCGATCGACCCCAACGCACCCCTCATTGAAATGAAGCAGGAAGCCGTGGAGTTATCTACCGCGCCGGTGGACGCATCGCTGTTTGAGATCCCCAAGGATTACACAGCGGCGCCGGTAGAGGATATGGTGCGCGAGATGATCAAGACACGTGTTGCCGCGGCGAAATAGCAGTCAGGCCGCCCTGACGTCCACGATGCAGGATGTCATCACAGTGTGGTGTTGGGGGTGCCGGAATTCCAGGTGCATCCCGCGCCCGATGAACGACGCTTTCAACATTGAGCCGCCCCAATTAGATCCTTCAATGTGAACCAGAACAGGTTCCGGACAGAACGTGGGGTGGCCCGAAATAAGTGCCTGCCCGTTCCCTCGATTGACCAGCGTATAAGCCCGGTTTTGCGTTTCGACATGCAGAATTGCGCCTTCCGGCAACCGGTCGAAGAAGACGCCACCCTCCACCTCGGATGCGATGAAGTTCCGGTTCACGTGGTCGCCCAGGTTCGGGTGAGGCCGGAACAGTTGCGGCACGGGCATGCCGGCGTCGGTGTTCATACAAGGTCCGCTCCTATTTTAATGCATAAGCCGCGAGGCGGTACACTCGGTACAGGAGAGTTTATGCCCAATCCCGACGGAACACATGCTGGAGTGCGCCCGCGCACTGCCGTGCTGACGGCCGGTTACGATCCGCACTTGTCCTTCGGATCGGCGCGTCCCGCCGTTTTTCGAAGTTCCACTTACGTGTTCCCTAGCCCCGAGGAAGCCGAACATGCCTTCTCGGTGTTGGCCGGGAGGAAGCCGGCAGAGGAAGGCGAGCGCGCGGATCTGATTTATTCGCGCTTCTCTCATCCCAACGCCGAAATTCTCGAAGATCAGATCGTCCCGCTGGAACCCGGCGCACAGTCCGCGGGAGTGTTCAACTCAGGCATGGCGGCGATCATGACGTCGTTCCTGGCAGTGGTGAAACCAGGCACTACCATCGTCTACACGACTCCCCTTTACGGTGGGACCACGGGGCTCATCCATAGTTTCCTGGAACCGTTTGGAGTGCAGGGGATACCGGTGGAAGGCGGGGACACGGAAGCCATCGACCGCGCCATCCAATCCGCGAAAAACCTCAGCATCGTATTCCTCGAAACACCCGCCAATCCGACCATGGTGATGACCGACATCCGGCGTGCTGCGAATACGGCGAAAAATCATCCGGATCGGCCCGTCGTCATGGTAGACAACACGTTTCTGGGGCCTGTGTTCCAACATCCCATCATGCTGGGCGCAGACCTGGTGTTGTATTCCGGAACCAAGTATCTCTCGGGCATGAGCGACATGGTGGCGGGCGTGGCGCTGGCGGCGGACCCGCTGCTGATGCGCAAGATCCTGGCGCGCCGTAGTATGTTCGGCAATATTCTGCAGCCCGACGAGTGCTGGATGCTGGACGGCCGTTTGCCCACGGTGGCGCTACGCATGAACCGGCAAAGCAAGAACGCGCAGCGGTTGGCGGAGGCGCTGAAGGGCCATCCCAAAGTCAAGCGCGTGCTCTATCCGTCGCTGTTTGAAGACAAGGAACAACGGCGCATCTATGAGGAACAGTGCGCCTATCCGGGGGGGATCTTCTCGTTGGACTTCGCCGGCCGGGCGGAGGCCTTCGATTTCCTGCGCAATCTGCGGATCGGACGTAACGCGGTGTCGCTAGGCGGGGTGGAAACCCTGGTGTGCCATCCCAAGTCGACCACCCATTCCGGAATGTCGGTGAAGGAACTGGAAGAAGCCGGCATCGGTGATGGGCTGGTGCGGGTTTCGGTGGGCATCGAGGATTGGCGCGATGTTCTGGCGGATTTCGAACAGGCCCTCGAGAAGGTGAAATAGGGCTGCTAGACTCATAACATACGTTATGGCTCAGAGCGCTGCAATCACCTGGGCGGAGCATGCCGCGGATCGCACGGCATCCGTTCCCTGGTATATCACCACCTGCATCATCGCGATCACTTCCGCCTCCATCGGAGGCATTTGGGATATCTCGTGGCATAAGAGCATTGGGCGCGATACGTTCTGGACCGCGCCGCACATGCTGATTTATCTATGTGGCATTCTGGCGGGTATCTCTTGCGGCTATTTGATCCTATCCAATTCGTTCGGGCGCCAATCTGCCGCGCCTGCGGGATCGGTGGGTATGTGGGGATTCCGCGGCCCGCTTGGTGCGTTTGCATGCGCCTGGGGCGGGGTCGCGATGATCACGTCCGCGCCGTTTGACAACTGGTGGCACGATGCCTATGGCCTCGACGTAAAGGTGCTCAGCCCGCCGCACGTGCTGTTGATAGTAGGCATGCTGGTCATCCGCATCGGAACGCTGCTGCTCATCATGGGTCATTTGAATCGGGCAGAGGGCGCGCTGCACACTAAGCTGCACGTGCTGATGCTATACACATACACGTTCTTGCTGGTGACTTCGTTCGGCATCTTCCAGGAATATTTGCTGCGCAACTACATGCACAGTGCCCTGTTCTATTTGCTGATGACCTTGGGATCCTGCTTCTTTCTGGCTGCACTCTACCGCATGTCGGACTTCCGCTGGGCGGGCACGGCGGTAGCGGGCATTTACACCACTCTGAACCTGCTCTACGTATGGATTCTGCCGTTGTTTCCGGCGGAACCTAAACTGGGCCCGGTGTTTCAAAACGTCACGCATTTCGTTCCGCCCGACTTTCCGATCATGATTATCGTGCCGGCATTCCTTTTGGACCTGACCCGGCCGTACTGGCAGCGCTTAAGCTATTGGGCGCGCGCCGCGGTGATCGCTCCGGTTTTCGTCATAGCGCTCGCCGCGGCGCAGTGGCCGCTCGCTGATTTTCTCATGACGCCGACGGCGCGCAATTGGGTCTTTGGATCGGGATACTTTCCTTTTTTCGTTCCTAGCGATAACGATTGGGTGCGCAACGTCTTTACTCAGGTAGAGGCTGGCCCGCGGCAGTTCTGGACGCGCATCGCGTGGGCCATGGTGTTCGGCGCATTAATGGCGAGGGCCGGATTCTCATGGGGCGCTTGGATGCGCAAGATCCGCCGTTAACTTGCGCGCCGCCCGCTATAATTGAAAATATTGAAGGCCATCCTAATAGCAGTCGTGTGCCTCACTCCTTGTCTGTTTGCCGCAGACACGTTGGTCGACCGGGGCTACGACCACTTCTATAATCTGGAATACGATCAGGCCTTGGCGGATTTCGACCAGGCTATCGCCAAAGATCCCAACAATCCGGACCTTCACAATCATGCCGCCGAAACGGTAGTCTTTCGCGAAATGTTTCGCGACGGTGCGCTCGAGAGTGAATTGGTGACGGGTAATAACTCGCTGCTAAGGCGCGCCAAACTGAATCCCTCGGCGGAAACTAAGAAGCGCTTCCTAAGTGAGATCCAGAAGGCGCTCGATCTGGAGCAGGTCAGGATCCACCGCAATCCCAACGACGCCGATGCGCTCTATGCCATGGGCATCACTTACGGTTTGCGCGCCAACTATTATTTTCTGGTAGAGAAGGCATGGGTGGATGCGCTGCACGACTCCACCACCGCGCGCAAAATGCACAACCGGGTGAGCGAACTGCAGCCTCAAAATGTAGATGCCCGGCTGGTGCAGGGCCTGCACGACTACGTGCTCGGCAGTCTGCCCTCAATTTATAAGATGTTCGGTTTCCTCATCGGCTTTCACGGCGATAAGGCAAAGGGCATTCGCACGGTGGAAGACGTGGCGGCGCATGGTTCGCTGAACCGGGTGGATGCCGAAATCTTCCTGGCGGCCATCTGCCGCCGCGAGCATCAACCCGCCAAAGCCCTGCCGCTGGTGGAGAGCCTGATCGGGCGTTTTCCGCGCAACTATTTACTCCGATTTGAGCAGGCTGGGATGTATTCAGGCATTGGAGACGGAAAGAAGGCCGTGGCGGCTGTACAGCAGGTGGCCCAATTAAAAACGCAGGGCTCGCCCGGATATGCCCGCGTGCCTTGGGAAACGATTTATTATCACCTTGGCACCATTCAGTTTTGGTACAACGACTTGAACGACGCGCTAGTGAACATGCAGAAAGTAACCGCGCACGCCGACGAGGTAGACCTGAACACCGGAGTGCTGGCGTGGATGCGCGTGGGCCAGATTTACGATCTGACGCAGCGCCACAGCTTGGCAGTCGAGGCCTACAGGAAGGCCATGGCCTATGCGCCGGACGCAGAAGCCGCCCGCGAATCGCGGCGCTACATCAGTTCGCCCTACCGGCGCGAAAAGAGTTGATACCATGTCTGCATGGCCGATGCTGCCCGCAGTCTTCTTTCCGATCTGCGCCATATTCTTCTCGTTCACCACAAGAAACTGCTGGATATCGAGCGCGAACGTTATGACCACGATGTGGAGCGCATCACGTCCACAGGCCAACTGCTGAACCTGGTATTGCAAGATCCCTTCTTCGCGTGGCTGCACGAGCTATCGGAACTGATCGTGGCGATCGACGAAATGCTGGATTCGAAGGAACCGGATACGCCCAGCGGCGCCGATGCCGCCCGTATGCTCGCGCAAGTGCGTACCTTATTGACGCCCGTCGAGGGTGGCCCGGGATTCCGAGGTCAGTATTTCGAAGCGCTGCAGCGAGAACCTGACGTGGTTATCGCGCATGGCGCGGTCATCAAAACCATGGCTGCTTTCGCGCCGGGCTAGAACTTAACGGATCACACGTCGCACAACCTGGCGGCTTCTTCGAGTGACTTCATGGGGTCGTGAGTGGGGATAAATTCATGCGCGAAATATCCGGTGTACCCCGCAGCCACGATAGCCTCAGCCACAGCGCGCCACTGCAGTTCCTGGGTGCCATCCAATTCATGCCGGCCGGGTACGCCACCGGTATGGAAGTGTCCGATGAACTGGATGTTCTGCCGTATGGTGCGGATGATGTCGCCTTCCATAATCTGCATGTGGTAGATGTCATACAGTAATTTCACGCGCGGCGAATCCACGTGCTTCATCAGATCCACGCCCCAGGCCGTGTGGTCACATTGGTAGTCGTGATGGTCGATTTTACTGTTCAGCAGTTCCACGCAAATCGTCACGCCCTTGTCTTCGGCGAGTTTTTTTACGCGGTTCAGTCCGATGGCGCAATTTTCCAGTCCCTCCGCGTCCGCCTGTCCGCGCCGGTTGCCCGAAAAGGTGATTACGTTGGGCACCTTGGCCGCGGCCGCCCGCGTGATATTCTCTTCCATCTCGTGCACTAACCGGTCGTGGTTCTCCTTACGGTTGAAAGCCTCGGCGATGTTGCCGGCGCCCGGCGTCATGGCCGGAACCAGCCCGTACTTTTGCACTGTGGGCCATTCCTTGTAATCCACCAGGTCGATGCCCTGCAGGCCGATACGTGCGCTCTCGCGGCACAGGTCGTCGAGACTCATTTTGCTGTAGCACCAGCGCGCCACGGACTGTTTCAGCCGTCCTTTCAATGGAGATGCCTGGGCGGTCAAGGTGGGCAGGGCAGCGGCGGCCCCAGCTAGTTGGAATACGGTTCTTCGGGTCATAACTGTTAGAATTAAGATACACCCTATCAGCTATGACTGCCAGTGAACAACGCCGCCAAGCCCTAATTGACGCCCTCGAGAGCCGAATTCTGGTGATCGACGGAGCCATGGGGACCATGCTGCAACAGCAGCATCTTACGGCAGAGGATTTTGGCGGCCCGGTGCTGGAAGGCTGCAACGAGATCCTGGTGAAGACACGCCCGGACGTGGTGCTGGGCATTCATCGTGCATATCTCGAAGCGGGCGCCGATATCATCGAAACCAACTCGTTCAACGGTACCAAGAGCGATCTGGTGGATTACGGCGTGGATGGCGAAGCGTACGAATTGATGACCACCGCGGCGCGTCTGGCGCGGCAGGCGGCCGATGAGTTCTCCACAGCCGCAAAGCCGCGTTTCGTGGCCGGGTCCATGGGGCCAACGCGCAAGAGCATCACCATCAGCCGCACCATCACCTTCCCCGAGTTAGAACAGGATTACTACGATCTCGCCAAGCCCCTGGTGGATGGTGGCGTTGACATTCTGCTGCTTGAAACCTGCCAGGATACGCGCAACATCAAAGCCGGCTTGCTGGCCATTCGCCGCCTCGCGCGCGAACTGGGGCGCCGCCTTCCGTTGATGGTTTCGGGCACCATCGAAACCATGGGCACCATGCTCGCCGGCCAGACCGCCGATGCCCTCTACGCTTCGATCGAGCACGCCGATCTGCTCTCCGCGGGATTAAATTGCGGGACGGGACCGGAGTTTATGACCGACCATCTGCGCACGCTCAGCGAGATGGCCTCCACGCGCGTGTCGTGCTACCCGAATGCGGGCCTTCCCAATGTGGAAGGCGAATACAACGAAACGCCGCAAACCTTCGCCGAACAGTTGGAACGGTTCGTGGAAAACGGCTGGCTCAACATGGTGGGGGGGTGCTGCGGCACAACGGCGGATCACATCCGCGTGGTCGCACAGATGGTCGCCGGAAAACGTCCGCGGCCCCTCAAGCCATCGGCCCATCGCGCGTATTACTCCGGTATTGAGTTGGTGGAAGGAGAGGATAGCAATCGCCCGTTGATTGTCGGTGAGCGCACCAACGTGATCGGCTCGCGGCTGTTCAAAAATCTGATGGCCGAGGAGAAGTGGGAAGAAGCCACCGAGATTGGCCGTCGCCAGGTGAAGAACGGCGCGCACATCGTGGATGTCTGCCTGCAGAGTACGGATCGCGACGAGATCAAAGACATTCCGCCGTTCTACGAGAAGTTGATCCGTAAGATCAAAGCGCCGGTTATGATCGACACTACCGATCCCAAGGCCATGGAACTGGCGCTCACATACTGCCAGGGTAAGTCGATCATTAATTCGATCAACCTGGAGGATGGCGAAGAGAAGTTCGAGCGTACCTGTCCGATCGCCAAAGCCTATGGGGCGGCATTGATTGTCGGATGCATCGACGAAGACAAGCTTCAGGCGCAGGCATTCACGCGTGAACGCAAATTGGCGGTGGCCGAGCGATCTGTCTCGTTGCTTACCGCAAAGTACGGCATCCCGCCCGAAGACATCATCATCGACCCGTTGGTGTTCCCCTGCGCTACCGGAGACGCCAATTACATCGGCGGCGCGGTCGAGACCATCGAGGCGGTGCGGCTCATTAAAGAGAAGATTCCCTATGTGAAGACCGTGCTGGGGATCTCTAATGTCTCGTTCGGGCTGCCGGCATCAGCGCGTGAGGTAGTGAACTCGGTGTTCCTGTATTACTGCACGAAAGCTGGGCTGGACCTCGCTATAGTGAATGCCGAGAAACTGGAACGTTTCGCTTCGATTCCAGAGGAAGAGCGTCGGCTCGCGGAAAGCCTGCTGTTCAATACGCCGCCGGCGGCCGGTCCCGAGGATCTGCACCTGGTGCCGGAAGATTGGCGCGAACAGACCCCAGAACAGCGCATCGCCATCAACCAGTTCCACATCGCCGCCATCGCCGAGCACTTCCGCAAAACCGGCGCGCGGGTGAAGGTTCAGGCAGCGGATCTGCCGCTAGACCAGAGACTGGCCAACTATATTATCGAAGGCACGAAAGACGGCCTGATTCCCGACCTTGACCGCAAGCGCGGTGAAGGCGCCACGTCTCTTGAAATCATCAATGGTCCGTTGATGACCGGCATGGCCGAAGTTGGGCGCCTCTTCAATAACAACGAACTCATCGTCGCCGAAGTGCTGCAATCCGCCGAAGCCATGAAAGCCGCCGTTACCCATTTGGAACAGTTCATGGAGAAGGCTGATTCCGCTACGCGCGGCAAGATCGTGCTGGCCACCGTAAAAGGCGACGTGCACGATATCGGCAAAAATCTGGTCGAGATCATCCTGAGCAACAACGGCTATCAGGTAATCAATCTGGGAATCAAGGTGCCGCCAGATATTCTGATTCGCGCCTTCCAGGAACACACTCCGGATGCCATCGGGCTCTCGGGTTTGCTGGTGAAAAGTGCGCAACAGATGATCATCACCGCGGGCGACTTGAAGGACGCGGGCATACGCGTACCCATGCTGGTGGGCGGCGCTGCGCTTTCGGATCGCTTTACTCGCACCCGCATTGCACCGGCTTATGGCCAAGCCGTTTGCTACGCCAAAGATGCCATGACCGGGCTCGACCTGATGAATCGCCTGATGGACCCGGTGGCCCGGGCGGAAACTATTAGCGGCCACACTTTTGTGGAGGCCACAGCGCCGGTTGCGGTGATAGATGAAGCGCCGGTCCAGGTTACGGATATTCGTAGCAGTAAAGTACGCGCCGATATCCCCATCCCCGCGGCGCCTTATCTGGATCGCAAAGTGCGCGACGTCCCGCATCTGGCGGAAGTGTGGAGTTACATCAACCCCAACATGCTCTATGGCAAGCATCTGGGTTACAAAGGCAACTTCGAGAAGGGTCTGGCCGCGCACGAGCCCAAAGCGCTCGACTTATTCCACAAGCTCGAAGAGTTGAAGCACGAGGCTGCGCAATTCATGCGGGTGAAAGCGGTTTGGCAATTCTTCGAGGCTGAGCGCGACGGTAACGCGATCCATTTATTCGCACCGGGCGCGGCGGATCCTCTACACACTTTCCGCTTCGGCCGCCAGCACCGCGATCAGGGATTGTGTCTCAGCGACTATATCCTCGAAGCCGAAGAAGGCAAGCGCGACCACTTAGCCATGTTTGTAGTTACTGCAGGCGCGGGAGTGCGCGCTAAGTCGGAGGAGTGGAAGGAAGCCGGCCTGTATTTCAAGTCGCACGGCCTGCAGTCGCTAGCCATCGAGACGGCGGAGGGTACTGCCGAATGGCTGCACCGCAGCATTCGCGAAGACTGGGGATTTCCCGATCCGCCTACCATGACCATGCAAGAGCGTTTCACGTCCCGGTACCGCGGTAAGCGCTACAGTTTCGGCTATGCGGCATGCCCCAATCTGGACGATCAGCAGGGTTTGTGGAAACTGTTGCGGCCGGAAGACATCGGCGTGAATCTCACCGAAGGGATGATGATGGATCCGGAAGCCAGCGTCAGCGCACTGGTTTTTCATCATCCGGACTGCGCCTACTTTACCGCTAGCGAAGAAACCGAAGCGGTGTTAGTCTAATCGCGCGCCACTGCCCTAGTTATGCTACACTGCGTGAACCGCACTCACTCACGCCGAAAAGAGATATCATGCAATTCAGCAAATTACCTTTCGCTCTTATTGCGCTCCTTATTGCCGGTTGCGCCATAGCTCCCGGACAGTTGCTCGAAACACTTGTAAACCAACCACCTAAGGGCGCCGGTCTATCCTTTCTGCTAACCGACGGCACTGTTCTCAGTCAAGGCAGGAATTACCACGATTGGTATAAATTAACGCCCGACGCCTTCGGAAGCTACGTCAACGGCACGTGGTCGCAAGTCGCCAGCCTGCCCGCCGGATATGTGCCGGACGCCTTTTCGTCCGCCGTATTGGCCGATGGCCGCGTAGTAATCGTGGGCGGCGAATACAACAACAATCAATTCGTTCTGACCAACAAGGCCGCCATCTACGATCCCATCGCCAACACCTGGACCGCTATTGGACATCCCGCCGGCTGGGCCAACATCGGCGATTCGCCTTCAGTAGTCATGCCTAGCGGCAAGTTTCTGGTCGGTCGGAAATTGGACACCAAAATGGCCCTGCTCGACCCCGCCACGCTCACCTGGACTGAAGTAGGCTCGGCCGGCAAGAGCGATTTCAATGCCGAGGAAGGTTGGACCTTGCTGCCCGACGGCACCGTGCTTACGGCCGATGTGCTGAACGCTCCAAACTCCGAACGGTACACGCTGAAGAACGGAACATGGGTAAGCCAGGGCAGCACCATCGTTGACCTGCATTCCCCATCCGAATCCGGCCCCATCAATTATCCGGGCGGCACCTACGATCCGCCAGGTGAGATCGGTCCCGCGATTCTGCGGCCCGATGGCACGGTATTCGCGACAGGCTCGTCGAATAGCGGTCCTGCTCATACTGCCGTGTATCATCCAGGAGCCACCCCTGCCGCCCCGGGCACTTGGAGTGTAGGGCCGGACTTCCCGAACAACGATGATGCAGGTGATTCCAGTGCGGCGTTGCTGACAAACGGCAACGTGCTGGTGATCGGAACCTCCGGCATGCTCTACGAATTCGACGGGGTCAATCTAACGCCTGAAGTAAAGCCGCCGTCAGCCGGCTATCTGATGGTGCTGCCAACCGGGCAAGTGATCCTGACAGGCGGACGCATTCAGGTCTACGACTCAGTGGGCGCCTATTCGCCTGCCTGGGCGCCGGCTGTCACAAATTATCCGTCGGTCGTGACGCGGGGTTCCACTTACAAAATCACCGGCAAACAATTCAATGGCTTGTCGCAAGCGGCGTCGGTCGGCGATGAATTTCAGACCGCCACCAACTATCCGCTAGTGCGGCTGACGAATATCGGCACGGGTCATGTATTCTATGCCCGAACGCACAATCACAGCACGATGGGCGTGGCCACCGGAAGCGCCACCGTGTTCACCAACTTTGATGTGCCCGCGGGAATGGAGACAGGCCCGTGTTCGCTTGAAGTAGTGGCCAACGGTATTCCTTCGCCGGCGGTGACTGTCACGGTAAACTAGGAGCGTATGGCCGCTACCACGTTTACGACCGGCGCGCAGTTCGACGCCATGCCCTACGATGAGGGCAGGCGATGGGAACTGCTGAACGGAGAACTGATTCCCGTGTCCAGTCCAACGCCACGTCACCAAGACATTGTGTATGAGATTCTGGCGGCGCTCCGGCGGTATCTGAAACAGGCGTCCGTAGTGGGTTCCGCCTACCAGGACGTTGAGTTTGCAATGTCAGACAAAGACCGCGTCCGGCCCGACGTAGCGGTCGTACTTGCGGATAAGGCGACGGGCCTCAACCTTGATAAGATCCCGATCCCTGGCGCGCCAGATATCGCGATCGAAGTGATTTCGCCCAGTGAGCGGGCCTCCGAAAGCCACGACAAAGTGCTGGCCTACCTGCGAAACGGCTGTACTGAAGTCTGGCAGGTTTACCCGAAATCGCGGACCGTTCAGGTCCAC
Organism: Bryobacterales bacterium; assembly: GCA_963738345.1. Classification (GTDB taxonomy): domain Bacteria; phylum Acidobacteriota; class Terriglobia; order Bryobacterales; family Bryobacteraceae; genus Bog-159. The sequence continues at coordinate 4,590,600 of CAVTWI010000002.1, read as the reverse complement.
TGCGGCGGGACCGCGCGATCTATCGAGTGGACCCAACCGGTCGAAACCAGCCTCTTGCCGGGCTTCGCGCTCCAACTCGCATCGCTGTTCGCCTAAATGCGCAGATAGGGTCATCTCCCCGGTCGACTCTGCGTGGAATGCCCCAACCACTGCCGGATTACCCCTCAAACGTTGAGTTTTTACGGGCTTACGCAGTGGCAAAGGAATTGCCTTCCCAGTTCCGGAACCCCTATGGCATACGTAATTACCGACTCCTGTACCAAAGATGAATTGTGTGTGGAAGCTTGCCCGGTCGACTGCATCCACCCCAAAAAAGATGAGGCTGATTTCGAAGAAGCCAAGCACCTGTTCGTCGAACCCGACGAGTGCATCGATTGCGGCGCCTGCGTGCCGGTGTGCCCCACCAACGCTATTCACCCGCTCGATGAGTTACCCGCGGACTTGGCGCATTTCGCCGCTGAAAACGCCGCGCATTACGGCAAGAACTGAACGCCCTGCGGGCTGTTGTAACAAGAACCAAACGAATTCGGAGGAAGTGCGTCTGCTGACGTATGCGCACTCTCCTTCGGTTCTCTCTCGCTGCCCTGTCTCTGACCGGATCCATGTTCTCTCAGTATCCGGCGCTAACCCTCCCCCCCAGTGGTAACAACCAAAAAGCCGCGGTAACTCAGTTCATTGGCCCCGTCAAGGTTACCATCGCCTACTCCAGCCCTGCGGTACACGGCCCGAACGGTAAAGACCGGCGGGGCGAAATCTGGGGCAAATTGGTGCCTTACGGCATGACCGACCTTGGTTTCCGCGGCGGTAAGTTGAGCCCGTGGCGCGGCGGCGCAAATGAAAACACCGTACTGACGGTTTCCGATCCGGTAACCATTGAAGGCCAGCCACTGGCTGCCGGCCAATATGGCCTGCACATGATTCCCGGCGAAACCGAATGGACCGTCATCTTTTCGAAGAATTCCGCCGCATGGGGCAGTTTCTTTTATGACGAAACCCAGGACGCGCTCCGCGTGAAAGTGAAGCCGGCCAAGCATGAGTATCGCGAATGGCTCACCTATGAATTCACCGCCCGGCGGCCGACTGAAGCCACGGCGGAATTACAGTGGGAAGAACTGGCAGTCCCGTTTAATATCAAAGTCGAGAATATCAATGATATCTACGTGACCAAGTTGCGCCAGGAACTGACCGGTGGCGCCGGCTTCGATCCCCTGGCTTATGATGCTGCCGCACAGTTTTGCGTCCAGGCAGGTGTCCATCTGGAAGATGCTCTGGCTTGGGCCGACTTGGCGATTAATACTCCCTTCGTCGGCCAGTCCAATTTCGCGACCCTCAGCACCAAGGCGCAAGTACTCTCGAAGATGGGTCGCGATGCGGAGGCCAAGACCATCATGCAGGCCGCCGTTCACAATCCTACAGCGACGGGTCTCGAGATCCATCAGTATGGGCGTCAGCTACTCGCAGAGAAGAAGAATGACGAAGCCCTGGAAATCTTCAAGCTGAATGCCGAGCGTCATGGAGATGCATGGCCGGTGAACGTTGGACTAGCGCGCGGGTACATGGCGGTTGGCGATTACAAGAAAGCTGCCGAGTATGCCCAAAAGGCAGCGGCCCAGGCGCCTGACCCCATCAATAAGAAGAACCTGGAAGCCATGGCCAAGACGCTCTCCGAAGGAAAGCCGTTCGATAACTAACCGGGAGGCAGCAGCGCGCGGATCGTATCGATGCTGTCCGCGTCGGCTGCCTTCTTGTCTGTCCGCCAGCGCGCCATGCGCGGGAATCGTACGGCGATCCCGGACCGGTGGCGCGGGGAACGTTGGATGCCTTCAAACGCCAGTTCGAAGACCAGTTCGGGTTTCACGGAGCGCACCGGCCCGAACTTCTCGATGGTGTTGGCGCGCACGAAGGCATCCACCTGGCGAATCTCATCGTCGGTCAGTCCCGAGTAAGCTTTGGCGAACGGCACCAGTTGATCGCCGTCCCAAACACCGAATGTGTAATCGGTGAATAGGCTGGCGCGCCGTCCATTGCCGGGTTGCGCGTAAATGAGTACGGCATCCACCGAGTACGGGTGGATCTTCCATTTCCACCAGTCGCCGCGGCGCCGTCCTACGCGGTATGGCGAGCCGAGGCGCTTCAGCATAAAGCCCTCTACTTTGCGCGCTCGCGCCTGCTCCCGCAGCACCGTGAGGTCCGCCCACGTGTCGGCCCGCACGACGGGCGATACCATGAGCGCGGAATCGGGTGGCGCGATCTCTTCCAGGCGTGCGCGCCGAAATTCCAAATCACTTTCCCGGATGTCTTCGCCGTTTAACTCCAACAGGTCGTAGGCTACCATTACCACCGGAATCTCGGCGAGGATGCGCGGACCCAACACCTTGCGGCCCGTACGCCGCTGCATTTGCGCGAAAGGCATCGGCTCGCCGGCTTTCCATGGAAGCACCTCGCCATCGATCACCACTCCATCCGGCAGGCGCGCGCCCAGTGCCGCCAGTTCCGGAAACCGGTCGGTCATCAACTCCTCTCCGCGCGACCACACGAAACTTTGTCCGTCGCGGCGGATCAATTGGGCGCGAATGCCGTCCCATTTCCACTCCACCTGCCATTCCGCTATATTGCCTAAATCCTCGATCGGGCCTTCCACCGGATACGCCAGGAAAAATGGATAGGGCCGGCTCACGTCCGCATCGCCTGCATCCGTGGCGATGAGTTGCGACCAGAACTCGGCGGTGGGCTGCCAATCGCCCATCAGGCGATGTGACACGACGGCCGCGTCCAGTCCGCTTACCGCGGCGACGGCGCGCACCACCAGGCTCTGCGAAACACCCACGCGAAACTCGCCGGTGATGATTTTGTTCCAGGCAAAGCGCTGGCGTTCGTCCATTTCGCGCCATGCCGCCACCAGCGAAGCGCGCCGGGCCTCGTCGTCCGCGTCGCGCAACGGCAGCAGTCGCTCTTCGATCCAGTAGTGCAGCGGCAAGATCGCTCGAAGTCTGGGCCGGCGGCAGCAGCAGCGCGATTGTCTCGGCGAAATCGCCCACCGCGTGGTAGCATTCGCCGAACAGCCAGTCGGGAATCCCAGACTCCTCGATCGCCCACTGCGCCAGTTTGCGCGATTCCAATAGCCGCTTGGGGCGGCGGCCGATCAGAAACGTGGCCGCCCACGCCGCGTCCGCCGGGGGTACGCGCTCAAAATAGCGCGTCATGGCGGCTACCTTCTCGTTGGTCTTGGTAGTCTCGTCGATGGCCGCGTATAACTCGGCGAAAGCCTTCATGGCTCGGCCTCGGCAGGCTCGCGCGCCGGTTTCGTCCTGTTCCCCTTCGAACCGCGTTTCCACCGCCTGCGCATCTAGTCCCTGCTGCTTCAGCCATTCCACTACCGGCGCGCGATAGCCATGTGTCACCCATACGCGCGAGGCGCCAGTTGCGCGAATGGCGGACATCAGTCCAGGCCAGTCGGCATGGTCTGAGAGGACCAGGCCGCGGTCGAGCGATCGCCGCCGCCGTGCCCCGCGAATACGCATCCACCCGGAAACGAAACCAGTCGAAACCGGACCAAATCGCCGCATCCACGGGCTGCCGTTGGCCGATGGCGGTGCGATGATCAGCGCGCGACTCCAGTCCGTACCGGCCGCCGCGGCGGAAGCATGCGTAGTCGGCGCAAGCGCGATGCCTGCTTCCAGATAGATCCGGCAGAAATTCTCCACGGCGCCGTGAGTATAGAACTCGGACCCATTGGGTCGATACCCGCCAACACCCTTTGCGCTTTGCCCAGGCTATAAGCGAATAGCACGCTAGCCTTTCCAGCCTCCTGGTTGGCAAGCCACCAGTTTCGGATCTCGTTGAACACATCTGCCTCGGCCGGCCAGCGATAGATGGGCAAGCCAAAGGTCGATTCGGTTACAAAGGTTTGGCATGCAAGAGGCTCAAATTGCGCGCATGTGACATCCGGCTCCAGTTTGTAATCTCCGGAAACCGCCCACACTTCACCGCCGTATTCCATCCGCACTTGCGCCGAACCAAGAATATGCCCCGCCGGATGCAGTGAGACGCTCACGCCTCCCATCGCCACCGTCTCGCCATAGTCGACAAGTTGTATTGCGGCGTCCGCGCCGATTCTCGCTCGCAACAGCGACTGGCCGGGTCGTGCCGTCAAATAGGCGCGTGAGCCCGGGCAGGCGTGGTCGGAATGCGCGTGTGTGATCACCGCGCGGTCTACCGGATTCCACGGATCGATATGGAAATCGCCGCGTGCACAGTAGAGTCCGTTGGCAGTCAGTTCAAGAATGATTTCAGTATAAGGGAACGTCACTTCCGCCTGTCCTGCTCACAACGCGATACACTGACCTTAATGACAGCAGTCCGGATGCTGCTCCTTCTATTTGTAGGTCCAGTAGTCGCCGCACCCGGCGCACTCCCCGCGCGGGAGACGCTGCAGTACACGGTTGAGTGGCGCCTCGTTACCGCCGGTAAGGCCCGCCTCATTTGGAGCGCGACACCGCGCCAGCAGAATTCCTCCGGTCCGGGCTGGCAAGCCGACCTGCACCTGGAATCCACCGGTCTGGTATCCAAACTTTTTAAAGTAAACAACGATTACGTATCCAACCTTGATCCCGACCTTTGTTCCACTGGGTCTTACCTGAAGGCCGAAGAAGGTACCCGTCACAAAGAGACGCGAGTCACCTTCAATCGCGAAGCTCGCAAAGCCGAATATCTGGAGAAAGACCTGGATAAAAAAGGCGCTACCACCGTGCACGAAATTGATACGCCGGGTTGCGTGCACGATGTTTTAGGCGGACTCTATACGCTCCGCACTTTGAATTTGCAGCCCGGCCAGAGTACCCAGATGGCAATCAGCGACGGCAAAAAAAGCGTCATGGCCCGACATCGAAGCACAGCAGCGCGAGGACATTAAGACGCCTGCCGGATCGTTCAAAACGATTCGCTATGAAGCATTCCTGTTCAATGATGTGTTTATCGCCGCTACGGGCATCTGCATTTCTGGATAACCGACGACGCGCGCAAGTTACCCGTGCAAATCCGCGTGCGCCTGCAATTCACCATCGGCACGATCACCTTACAACTGGAGAAAGAAGAAAAAACATGAAATGGCTTGCCTGTTTTTGCGCGGCTGCGGCGATCGCGTTAGGCCAACGGTCGGCGCCTTACTTTCCAATCAGGAAGCGCTGAAACTGGAACGGCGTAGCGTGCAACTGATGGAGTCGACCGGCTTGGCCGTACCGGGCTTGGCGCGCGCCGGAGCCCCCGCTCTGGAAGATGCCCGTCAGTCGCTGGCCAATTTGGAAACCGCGCCGCAAAACGCCCAGGCTATACCTTCGCGTTCCTGAACGATGCGCGCGCTTACCTGGCCATCGCCGAGACTGTGCCGAGGCCATTTCCGTTTCCCGAAGAAGCGCGGCGGCAGTTTGGCGAGTTGCGCGATGCGGTGGATCGGCTCGACGCTCATTTTCGCGCCTTGCTGGATCTGAAAGAAACGCAATTGCGCAACCCCGATCGCGATAACCTGAAACGTTATGCGGAAGCCAATCGAAAAACTCGGCCCCCTCCGCCGCCTCGCAAGCCGCGTGTCGTATTCCTGGGCGACTCCATTACCGACGGTTGGCGTCTGAATCAGTATTACGGCGCGGACCGCGACTTCGTCAATCGCGGCATCAGTGGCCAGATCACCGGTGAAATGCTCGGACGCATGAAGGCCGACGTCATCGAACTGAAGCCGCGGTTGATGCTGGTGTTGGCCGGTATCAATGATATCGGGCGCGGCGTAGCCGTCACCACAATCGAAAACAATCTATCCATGATCGCCGACCTGGCGGATGCCCACCACATCCAGCCCATCTTCGCTTCCCTCCTGCCCGTTAGCGATTACCATAAGGACGTCAATCCGCAGTATGCCCGGACCGCCCACTTACCCCCTGCCAGGATTTTGGAAGTGAATGCGTGGCTCAAGGGATTCTGCGAACAGCGCCACTATCCGTATGTGGATTATTATTCGGCCATGGTGGATAAATCCGGTTTCATGCAAGCCGACTTAGCCGATGACGGATTGCATCCCAACGCGCGCGGCTACCGCATCATGGCGCCGATCGCCCTGGCTGCGGTCGACAACTTTGCGAAGCCCGAAGTGAAATCCACCAAAGCAGCGAAGCAGGAGAAAAAACAGGCGGACAAGAAGAAAGGCGGCCTCCGCGAGTGGCTGCAGAAGGACCACAAATGATCAGAACTGGCCTTTTATCGATCGCCTTGTGCTGGGCCGCCTTCGCCGCGTCGGCGGCGAAGATCGTCATCGTGGCAGGAACACCCAGCCATGGCCCCGGCGAGCATGAGTTCAACGCCGGATCGATGCTCTTGGCGAAGTGTCTTCGCCAGAATCCCGGTGTCAATGTGGTGGTGGTGAAGGGTGGATGGCCCGCGGACGATTCGTTCTTCGACGGCGCCACCAGTATCGTGCTTTACGAGGATGGCGGCGAAAAGCACCCCCTGATCGCGGGCGACCATCTGGCGAAAATGGGCGCGCTAATGAAGAAGGGCGTGGGGTTGGCCTGCTTGCATTACGCGGTCGAAGTGCCCGGAGACCACGGCGGAATGGAATTGCTCGATTGGATCGGCGGATTCTACAGAAAAGGGTTTTCACAAAACCCCGTTAACGATGTCGAACTGAGCCAGGCCGCACCCGCCCATCCGATTTCGCGCGGATGGGATAGTTTTCGGGGCACCGACGAATGGTATTACAAGATCGTCTTCCGCAAGGACGATAAACGGCTGATTCCGATTCTGACCACCATGTTGCCCAAGGACAAACCCCAGCAGGAAACCGTAGCCTGGGCCGTGGAACGCGAAGATGGCGGCCGCGGCTTCGGCTTCACCGGCGGCCACTTCCATCACAATTGGGGCCTGGAAGATCAGCGGCGTATGATCGTCAACGCCATCCTGTGGACCGCCAAAATAGATATTCCGGTCACGGGTGCCAAGTGCGATGTGACACCGGACGATCTCAACGCCAATCTCGATTCGAAATAGCTCCGCGCGCCGCTACAATACAGACTTATGATTGCTTTGCTCCGCGGCGTGCTTCTTGAAAAGCATCCGAACCAGGCGGTGGTCGACGTAGGCGGCGTGGGCTACGACGTGACCATTCCCGTCTCTACCTACGCGCACTTGCCAGACACGGGTGCAGAAGTTCGGCTCAGGATTCACACACACGTCCGCGAAGACGCCCTGGCGCTCTTTGGCTTTCTTACGCAGGATGAGAAAGCCCTGTTCGAGAAACTCATCTCGGTCAGCGGCATCGGTCCGAAAATGGCGATGGCCGTCCTGTCGGGCATCCCCGCGCTGGACCTGATCGCCAACATACGCCGCGGCGAAGTTGACCGCCTGGTCCGCATCCCCGGCGTGGGCAAGAAGACCGCCGAGCGCATGGTGCTGGAACTTCGTGACAAGATGCCCGCGCCATCTGGCGAAGAAGCCAGTTCCGCGCCAGGCGCGCCCAGCGGAGCATTGACCACTATCGAGCAGGACGTTCTTTCCGCGCTGCTGAACTTGGGCTGCGCCCGTCCCGCTGCCGAAGCGGCCGTACGCAAGGCGCGCGTTTCCGGCGCTCCGCCCCCGCCCGAAACGGAATTCGAGCCGCTTTTCCGGCGCGCCCTGGAACTGGTACGTTAAGCTGAAATCGAATGCCCGATCGGGAACTTGTTTCCGGCGCGCGACAGCCTGAGGATGCGCAGTTCGAGGCCGGACTCCGCCCGCGCAGTCTCGCCGACTTCGCCGGTCAAAAAAAACTGAAGGAAAACCTGTCCATCGCCATCGAAGCCGCTCGAATGCGCGGTGAGGCCATGGACCATGTGCTGCTTTACGGGCCACCGGGCTTGGGCAAAACCACGCTCGCCTGCATCATCGCCGAAGAATTGGAGGTGCCCATCACCACCACCTCCGGTCCCGTATTGCAGAAGAAGTTGGACCTGACCGGCATCCTCAGCAATATCCGCGCGCGTCAAGTCTTCTTCATCGACGAAATCCACCGGCTGATGCCCGATGTGGAGGAGATGCTGTACTCCGCTCTGGAGGATTTCCGCGTGGATATCCTGGTCGGCGCAGGGCCAGGCGCCCGTACTCATTCGCTGCCGATGCCGCGCTTCACCGCTATCGGCGCCACCACCCGGCAAGGGCTGATCAGCGCGCCCTTGCGAGGGCGCTTCGGATTGGTGCTGCGGCTGGATCCTTATGCCGTGGACGAGTTGACGGTCATCGTGCAGCGTTCCGCCCGTCTGCTGGCCGTGGGTATCGATGACGATGCGGCCCAGGAACTCGCGCGCCGTTGCCGCGGCACACCGCGTATAGCCAATCGCCTGCTGCGCCGCGTTCGCGATTACGCCCAGGTAAGGGCCGACGGCCACATTACGCAAGCCGTGGCCCAAACCGCCCTGAACCTGCTGGAAGTCGATCGCTTCGGCCTCGACGAAATCGATCAGAAAATCATGCTGACCATTCTCGAAAAATATCGCGGCGGCCCCGTGGGGCTCAATACGATTGCCGCATCGATTTCCGAGGAGGCCGACACTATCGAAGAAGTCTACGAGCCTTATCTAATTCAACTCGGCTTCCTCAACCGCACTCCGCGCGGCCGCGTGGCCACCGAAGCGGCTTACGAATACTTCAAGATTCCCAGACGCTTCCGGGGAGATCACCCAGCGCTATTTTAAGCATGATGAAGAAGCTGTATCTAGGCTTGGGCTCCAACCTCGGCGACCGGCACGCCATGCTGCAATCCGCCATCCGCGCGCTCGAATCCCCGCGGTTGCAGGTCCTCAGAGTTTCGCCCATTTACGAAACCGAACCGATGGATGTACCGAATCAAAATTGGTTCCTGAACCTGGTAGTGGAGGCCCGCACGGATCTGTTCCCCCTTCAGTTACTCCACCGCACTATGAAGCTTGAAGTCCAACTCGGACGCCGGCGTCTGGCGCCCAAGGGACCGCGCACCATAGATATCGATATCCTATTGTTAGGGAATGCCGTGGTAGTTACTCCGCAACTGGAAATCCCGCATCCCCGTTTTCGCGATCGGCGCTTCGTCCTGGCGCCACTGGCGGATCTTGCCCCCACCCTGCGCGATCCGGTCACCAAGAAGACCATGAAAGAACTACTGGGGGAATTGCGCGGCCAGACCGTTCGCCAGATTGATCCGGTAAGTTGAGTTAAAATCGAACCACCATCATGTCAAAGCCTTTTCAGCAAACACGCATAGGCACTCTTAGCGATGATGCGGTAAAGGAGAAAACCGGGCGTACGTGGGATGAATGGTTCAAGATCCTGGACAAAGCCGGTGCGCGCATGATGGAGCACCGGGAACTCTCGCTGCTGCTCGAGAAACGCAATGGCTTGGACCGCTGGTGGAGCCAGATGGTGGCCGCCGGATATGAAACCGAGCGCGGTATCCGCGATATCGAGCGCAATGGTCCCCCCGGCCAGCAGCACGAAATCACGCTGAACAAGCTCATCCCAGTACCGCGGGCGGCCGTTTGGGCTGCATTTCACGACCCCGCCACTCTCGCTCAGTGGCTGCCAAATACGAGGTTTGAAGTCGGCGAGGCCGATCCGCCAAAGCTCCTGCATTGGCATTGGCCGGATGGGTCGAACGTTATGGTTCGGTTTTATGAGCAGCGCAACAGGGCTCGCCTGGCGCTCACGCACGCCAGACTATCGGAATCGCAGGCCGATCGCATGCGGCTCTATTGGGACCACGCCTTGGAACAGTTAAGGGTCCTGCTAGTCGGCTAAACCGCGATACACTCGTCTGGTATGCGGAAAGTGATTTTGTGCCTGGCGGCCACTGCGGCACTGTGCGCCCAGCAACGGCAACAGTATAACGACGGCGATGCCCATGGCGACGCGCCCTACTTGATCGAAGAGGGATGGATGCCGCTGCTCAATGGACACGACGTTGCCGGTTGGCATGGCATTGGCTCCGGCAAGAGCGATTGGTTCAGCACCACAGGCATCATTTGGGACCGCTTGCTGGGGCCGACGCGCCTCTCCGCTGTTCCAGGGCCTGGCGACCGGATCCTAAATGGACCCACTGGCCGCACTGCCAATCTGATCTCCGACAAGAAATTCGGCGATATCGAATTGTATGTAGAGTTCATGCTGGCCAAAGGCTCGAACTCCGGCGTGTATCTGCACAGCCTCTACGAGGTGCAGATCTTCGACAGTTACGGATCCACCGAGCCGGTTACATCATCGGACTGTGGCGGCATCTATCACCGTTGGATAGACAACAAAGGCGTGGGTGGATCGGCGCCCAGTCGCAATGCGTCACGCCGGCCAGGCGAATGGCAGTCATACCATATCTGGTTTCGCGCGCCGCGCTTCGATGCCGCGGGCAAGAAGACCGAGAACGCCAGATACATCCGCGTAGTGTTCAATGGGCTTTCCGTGCAGAATAATGTGGAAGTGGAAGGGCCTACGCGCGCGGCCAACAATATCCCCGAAGCGGCGGAAAATCCCATTATGCTGCAAGGCGATCACGGGCCAGTAGCGTTCCGGAACATTTATTGGCGGCCACTACGGGATATTATTGACCGCTGATCTCGCTTTTGCCTTTATTTTGCCTTACTTCTGCCTTCGTTCTTACCGTGGCACGCGGCGTGCTATTAGTGCCAGGCATGAAGGACGAAATGGCATTCCTCAAATACCGTCGCGAAGTGGTCAGTACTTGGCCTGAATCGCCCCGTAAGACAGTGTTTCTGACCGCCATTGAAAGCCGCATCAGCTCCGTACTGCAACAGTCGCAGCTCGTGGGATCCGGCGCATTGCGTTTTCCCACATTGGAACGGTGATGCGTTCGAATCAGTACAGGCCCTTGACCAGGCCCCCGTCCACTGCAATGGCGGTTCCGGTAAGGTAGGAAGCCCGCTCCGAAGCCAGGAATACGACCAAGTCGGCAAATTCTTCCGGCTGGCCTACGCGACCCAATGCAGTTTGAGCCGCCCATCGTTCTTCAATCTGCCCCCGATCGATGCCTTCTCGAGCCGCCAATTTACCCGTCAAGCCCAATAAGCGTGCCGTTGCCGTATAGCCGGGGCAGACGCTGTTCACCAGGACGCCGTCCCGTCCGTATTCGTTGGCTAGGGTCTTGACCAAGCCGCTGACGGCCGAGCGCACCGAGTTCGAGAGGATCAGGCCATCCACGGGCTGCTTTACAGCCACCGAGGTGATCGCAATGAACCTCCCCCATCTTTCGCGCTGCATGATGGGAAGAGTTTCCCGGGCAAGATAGACGGTGCTCATCAGGTTCAAATCGGCGGCCCTATGCCAATCGTCAACGGTAGTCTCCGCGAAACTCTTGGCAGGTGGCCCGCCGGAATTCGCCACACAAATATCCAGCCGTCCGAAATGCTCTACTACCGCCGAGACGAAACTGTGAACCTCTTCGTAAGCCGTTACGTCGACTGCCATGGCCATCACTTCGACGCTGGTCTCACGGCGAATCTCGCTTGCGGTGGCCTGCAGCGTTTCCGAAGTCCGCGCGCAGATCGCCAACTTAACGCCTTCCTTCGCTAAGCCCATGGCCACAGCCTTACCCAAACCCTGGCTGGAAGCGGCCACCAACGCCACACGATCTTTGATTCCCAAATCCATTTCCGTCGGCTCCTCAGCGCCGCAGATAATCATCCTTCTTCGTCAGCCAGTCCGTGCGGACGGGGCTGAATATATCCAGATCCAGGGTGTCCTCGAGAGCCACCGCGCGATGGGGCACGTTCGATGCGATGCGCAGTACCTCTCCCGCTGAGACCACGACCGTACGTCCTTCGAGTTCGAATTCGAGGGCCCCTTCCAGGATGTAAGTAATCTGTTCGCTCTCGTGGGAATGTTCAGGCACTACGGCGCCCTTCGAAAGGAAAACTTGCGCCACCATCACTTTCTCGCCCGTGATGATCTTCCGTCCCATAGTCGGACTAAGGACCTCTTTCTCTAAATCCTTCCAAGCGTAATGTTCCATTGGTTTCGTTCCGCCCCTGCCATTGTACACGTTGCCGCTAAAAAGGACCGTAAGTCAATTGACAAACAATTGATCTTTCAGGGCATATCCACTTGGCCGTCCGGTCGTCTGACTTGTAGAAAGGAAACATCATGAACTTTACAAAACCATTTGCAATCGCAATCGGACTCATTACTCTCGTGGGCTTGACCGCTGCGGGAGCCGGCGCCACCACCATAACCAAGGGAGCGTTTACACTTCCTGCTCAGACTTACTGGAATGACACCTTGTTACAACCCGGCGACTATACCTTCACTGTCGATCGGACGCTTTCGGGTGTCGAAATGGTGCACCTGCGCGGCGAGGGCGTCAACGCGACCCTGATGACACAGGCCGGCGCGCTGGATGCTTCCGGCCACAGCCATTTGGGCATTGACGAGGTCAGCGGCACGTACGTTGTGCGCGAGTTTGAGGTAAGCCCGTCCGCCAAGACTTACCGGTTCGGTGTCTCCAAGACGGTTCGCAACCTGACCCTGCGCGGCGATGCCCGCCAGACGATAACCGTCCCTGTCACAACTGCTGCGGGCATGTAGTGTCCATGTCGGTGAGCGCCGCGATGCATGCCGCCGCACTTGATCGCTTGGTCCCTTTACCACATACTATGAGTAGGACAAGCGAAAGGTACGGCGGCGATGACGGAAGAAGAAAAAGATAAAGCAACGGCAGCGGCGGTGGCCAGCGTCGGGGCTGGAGTTGGAACTGCCGGCGGCGCCACTGTCGGCGTTCTGGAACTGGCGGCCCGCGGATTGGCCACAGGGTTATCCGCCGGCGTGGTCATTGGCGTGGGGGCCGCCGCCGGAGCGGGCTTAGCCTATGGTATTTATCGTCTGTTCAGACGGTCCAAAAGCTAACCTTACCGCCCTGCGTTGCGCAGTACCTTGCCAGGCAACGCATTGGTCATTTTGCCTTCCTCGATGACGGGCACTCCGTTTACCAGCACATAGCGCATCCCTTCCGAAAGCTGGTTGGGATTTTCAAACGTAGCCACATCTCGAATGGTATCCGGATCGAAGACCACGACGTCGGCCCACATGCCCTCTTTCAACACGCCGCGATCCACGAGGCGCATGCGTTGCGCCGGTAGCGCGCTGAATTTGCGTATCGCGTCGGCCAGCGTCAGTTTCTTTTCTTCCCGGACGTACTTACGCAGGATCCGCGGAAATGTGCCGTAAGCGCGTGGATGCGGGTGCTCCTTCCCTAGCATTCCATCGGGCGCGGTTCCTTCGGAATCGTTGCAGATGGAAACCCACGGCTGCTGCAAGGCTAGCGTAATATCGGGCTCCGACATCATAAAGATGGCCACGTTGGTAAAAGCCCGGTCTTCAATCAGGAGATCGAAGATGGTGTCGAAAGGATCTTTGCCCCACAACTTGGCAATCTCTGCGATGGTCTTGCCCTGCAACGGCAAGAGCTTGGGATTCGCCACCGCGCCCACCAGGATTGACTCCGGCCCGCTAACTTCCTGCCACTCGTTATCCCAATCGCCGCCGGGCGTTTCCATCTCCTTGCGAATGCGCGCCCGGATAGCTGGGTCCCGCAAGCGCTCGATCAGTTTGGCGTCGCCGCCATCGTGGGCCCACGGCGGGATGATCGCCGAAAAGGTATTGAAGCCGGCCGGGTAGGCATAGGTATCCGCGGAAATATCCACGCCCGCGTCGCGCGCTTGCTGCATGTGCGCGATCACTTCCGGCATGCGACCCCAGTTGGATTTGCCCGCTGTTTTCAAATGCCATATTTCGACGGGGATGTGGGCTTCGCGCCCGATCCGAATGGCTTCGTCCAAGGCTGGAATGATGGCGTCGCCCTCGCTTCGCATATGTGTCGCGTAGATACCGCCGTATCTGGCGGCTTCCGCAGCCAGGGCGATTAATTCTTCAGTCTTGGCGTAGGGAGCGGGCGTGTATTGCAGCGCAGTCGACAAACCCACGGCGCCATCCTGCATGGCTGCGCGGACCAGCATCTTCATGCGCTCCAACTCGGCTGCGTCGGGTGCCCGGTCGCCATCGCCCAGCACCATGCGCCGCACCTGCGTAGCGCCCACGTAGCTCGCCAGGTTGATGCCCATGCCTTGCTTTTCCAGCCGTGCGAAATATTCGTGAAACGTTCGCCAGTCGGGGTGCAACGCATAATGCTCGTAGGTGACACGATCCGCTTGCAGCATGGCTTCCGTTACCGGCGCTACCGACGAACCTTCGCCGGTAATCTCGGTCGTGATCCCCTGATAGATTTTCGACGGAAGGTGCGGGTTCACCAGGATGGTGAGTTCGGATTGCCCGAGCATGTCGATAAAGCCCGGCGCCACTACCATTCCATGCGCATCGATGGTGCGCTTCGCAGGCGCGCCCGACAGATTACCGATGGCCGCGATTCTCCCGCCCCGGATACCGACATCGCCCGAATACCATGGCGATCCGGTTCCGTCTACGATCCGGCCATGTTGAATCACCAGATCATACGGGCTGGCGGCGAACAGCAGCAGCGCAAGAAGCATCCGCCGAGTGTATCACCGCACCATGGTGTGAAGACGAACACACTGCTACCCCACAGCCACTGAAGGGCCAACGTCGGAGTTCGCACAAATTGCTGTCCCGTACCCCGCCTGACGCTGCTCTTCTTTGGCGAGGTCAAGGTCTCCGGAAGCAGCAGAAACGGTTTCCTCCGGGACAAGCCGGTTTTTCCAGAGCATGCAAATTGCCATAATATCCACCAAATTTTCACGGCATCGTAACGAGATCGCAGCATTAGTGTTCTATCAATAGACTATGGGCTCCAAAACAAAATTCATGCCCCTTGTTGCGGCGCTGGCCTGCACTCCATTGCTTTTGGCCGAACCGCCCGCGACGTGGCACGGCCCACGACTGATTATTATTGGCGTCGACGGTTTGAGCGTTGATGGCGTCTCTACGGCGCGAATGCCCCGGCTGCATGAGTTGATGAACCGGTCGGCTTGGACGCTCGAAGCCCGCGGCGTTATGCCGACGCTCAGCAGCCCGAATTGGGCTTCCGTGATCAACGGTGCGGCGCCCGAGCAGCACGGTATAACATCGAACGGCTGGCTGCGGCACAAGGTGGAATTCCAGCCCGTATGCCGCGATGCGGATGGTAAGTTCCCCACCATCTTTGGAGTGCTGAGGGCGGAATATCCCGGCAGCCGCGGAAGCCGACGGTTACATCGGAGAAGTGCTGGACATGCTCGATAGCCTTTCGGCGCGCGAATCGACTTACGTGTTAGTAACTTCGGACCATGGCGGCACGGCCCACGGGCATGGGAAAAACTCGCTGGCGGAGATCCAGATTCCGTGGATTCTTTCAGGGCCGGGCATCGCGGCGGGCCGCATCACGGCGCTGGTGAATACGTTCGACACGGCACTTACGGTGGCCTGGATTTTCGGACTGGACACGCCCCAGTGTTGGATTGGGCGCCCGGTCATGACCGCCTTCAGCGGGACTATGATTGCTGAACACGGCAACGCCGCCATGCACGCAACACTGCCGGACTGTACGCAGAACCGGCAGCTAACCGGGACAACCCAGCAACTTAAGGTACAACTTGCCACGGCCAAAGATTGATCTGATTTATATCAACGCGGGCGGAGGCCATCGCGCCGCCGTCACGGCTCTTGAAGCGGTGATCCGGGAACAGCAGCGGCCCTGGGATACGCGCGCGCGCAATATCCAGGACATGCTGTACTCGATCGACGTCATCCGCAAACTGACGGGCATTCCGTTTCAGGAAGTCTATAACATTATGTTGCGCCGCGGCTGGACGTTGGGCACTGCGCAACTGATTCCGCCGATGCATCTGGCGATCCGCATCTTCCATGATGCGCAAGTGCGAGCGATCGCCAGCCACTGGGTGGATGACCCGCCGGACATGGTGGTGTCGCTGATTCCGCATTACAACCGGGCGATTAAGCAAGCGCTCGCGCAGGTGTCTCCGGGGGCTGCGCTGGTGACGGTTCTGACTGATATCGCCGACTATCCGCCACACTTCTGGATGGAGAGACAGGACCAGCACGTGATCTGCGGGTCGAGCCGGGCGGTGGGGCAGGCGCGCGCGATGGGCTATCCGGAGTCGCATATTCTGCGCACGTCCGGGATGATTCTTAATCCACGCTTCTATGCCCCGATTCCGGTGGATCGCGCCGGTGAACGGGTGAGGCTTGGACTGTGGCCGGATCTGCCGACCGCCCTGGTTTCGTTTGGCGGCCAGGGATCGATGGACGCCGTGAAAGTGGCGCGGGCGATCAACCGATGCCCGGTCGATATCCAGATGATCATTCTCTGCGGACGCCACGAAGAAGCCATGCGCAAACTGCGTGCGATGAAGCACCGCGTGCCAGTGCATATCGAAGGATTCACCAGCGAGGTGCCGGCCTATATGCGGCTGGCGGATTTCTTCGTGGGCAAGCCAGGGCCGGGAAGCATCAGTGAAGCGTTGGCCATGCAACTGCCGGTGGTAGTCGAACGCAACCAGTGGACTTTGGCCCACGAGCGGTACAACGCCGACTGGATCGTGGAACAGCAGGTCGGCATGGTGGTGAACAACTTCTCGCATCTTGACGATGCCATTCCCGAGCTACTGTCGCCGGCGCGGTACGAAAGATATCGAACCAATGCGGCGGCGGTGAAGAATTCCGCGGTGTACGAGATTCCGGAATTGCTGGCTGGGGTGCTGGCTGCCGGTTGGCCGGCGCAGGCGGTGGCGAACGGGGCGGGTCCGGTTTTTCAGTCGCCAAATTGTGCGTAATTGGGCAGATCTGGGCAGATTTGTGCGGGATTGTGCCGGTTTGAGCGAGTGACAAACAAAGCCAATTAATTAAATTCGTTCACGCCGGCCGACGGCGTCACTCGGATCTGGTCCTGCCGGGCGTCAGAAAACCAAGATTAATGGCCCGCTGATAAACGCCGAGTGCGCCGGGATAAACCGGCATGGGATAGGGAATGAGAGAGTCCTGCAGGAAAGGAATAGCGAACCATCCTGACCCCGAGTCATACGCGGGTCGTCGAAAGGCGGCGCGTGAAGCGTTGACAGGGGCACAGACAGGCAGGGTATGGAGCTGCGAAATCAATCGCGTTCGGGGTGCCGACGCCGTTCGGCGAAGCGGAAGGCCACATCATGGGTGACGAAAAACGCGAGCCGCCCATGAACCCTGCGCAGGTCAGAGACCCCAGGCATGTCTGGAAATTCCATGCGCGAGAACCGGGAGACCCCGCCGGTGTCCGGCAGCAGTAGGCCGGACCGGTTGGAGAAGGCGACAAGCTATACGACCAGCATGCACGCCGGTGGGGAGTCGGACGAACAGGTAGTGTGCGCTGAGCAGCGCGTTGATCAGGAGGGTTGAAGTCCCTCTGGCGCTCGGATGAGGAGCGCCATATCCGAACGCGGGGGTAATGCCTCGCGGGCCTGGAGAGAGGCAGGTATGGAGAAGCCTAAACGGGCACGAAGGCGAAAGCTGGACACAGCCAAGGCGGACCTGGAGCCACCGCTTGCAGTTCCCGGAGGGCAGGGTGTCCACTGCGAGGTGGAATCTGAAGGGCATGAGGAGAAGTACCGGGCTGTAATCGATGGGGGCCACCCCGAAGATGAACCGGTCGGCCAAAGGTGGGGCAAGGTCGAGCCTGCACTATGAGGGCGAAGGCGTTCTCATTCACCCACCGCACCAAGGTGTTTGCGGATGGCACGGTACGGAAGAATAGCGCGTGACCTCAGGAGGACTGGCAGAGTCTGCGGGTGGCACCGGAGTAAGCAGACCTATAAGCGAGAGCGAAGTGGCGAGCGACGCTCTGCCAGTAGACGGACGGCTGTGTAGTACCACAAGCGCGGTGAAAGCCGCGTGACCGGGCAACCGGCGGCGGAAGTGGGCCGGGAAAGGCAGCCGGCGAAGGCGGTTGGGAAGAGAGAGAAAACCAGATGAGCAAGGGCGGGGAGGAGGATCAGTTCCATGAGTGAAATACCCGTACATTCTCGTCCGAGGAGACTGGTGGACTGGATCAACCCGACGGGTGCAAGGAAGATCCATTCATTAATTGACAAGGTGTATCAGCGGAAGAATTTGGAGATGGCCTGGGAGATGGTAAAGGCCAACCGGGGCAGTGGAGGCGTGGACGGGCAGAGTCTGGACGGATTCGACGGGCAACTCGATCAGCAGTTGGATCGATTGCATCGGGAACTGAAGGACGATATCTACCGGCCTCAACCGGTGCGGCAGGTGCAGATCCCGAAGGCGGGAAAGCCGGGCGAGCTTCGCACGTTGGGAATCCCGACGATTTATGACCGGGTGTGCCAGCAGGCGTTGCTCAATCGGCTGGAACCGATCTTTGAGCCAGTGTTCGATGAAGCCAACTTCGGATATCGGCGAGGGCGATCGACGAAGGACGCCATGCGCAAAGTTTGGAAGGAGATCCAGGGCGGTCGGGAGTGGATCGTGGACGCCGATTTGAAGGACTTTTTCGGGTCGGTGGAACACGCCAAACTTCTATCGCTCGTGTCCCAGAGAATATCTGACGGCCGGGTGTTGCGTCTGATCGAGGCGATGCTCAAGGCGGGAAGTTATGGCAAAGGGCGGCTGTTTCCAACTGAGCGCGGGACTCCGCAAGGCGGGGTAGTTTCACCCTTGCTCAGTAATATACTTCTGACGCCGTTCGATCGGGAGATGCGGCGCAAGGGATATCAGCTAACGAGGTACGCCGACGACTGGGTAGCGACCTGCGAATCGGCAGCAGAAGCGCGAGCGGCAGTGGCCGCGGCGCTTCGGATTCTGAACGAGTTGGGCGTGCAACTGCATCCGCAAAAGACGCGGATCGTGCACGCCCGGCAAGGGTTCGAGTTTCTTGGGTACAAGGTCAAACGCGGGAAGCAACTTCAGTTGCCACCGGGCAAGATCCGCAGTGGTGCTCAGTCGGGGGAACTGTATGCTATCCCTCGGGAGAAATCGATCCGGCATTTCATGGATCAGGTGCGCGCGCTTACCAGGCGGCGCGTGCCGCTAAAGACCAAGGAGTTGATAGAGGAACTGAACCCGGTGTTGCGGGGGTGGGGACATCACTACAAGCGAGCCCACGTTCGAAAGCTCTTCCACCGACTCGACGGCTGGATTGTGCGGCGCATTCGGTCGCAACGATTCAAGCGGTGGCGGAATGGTGGCTGGCGACAGTTGCCGGAAACCAAGCTATACGGAGAGTACGGACTGGTGAACTTGATTCAGTTGATTCCTTCGATTGCATCTCGGAAGCGTGAGTCTTCGTGAAAGCTGTATGCGGGAAAACTGCACGTACAGTTTGAGCGGCGGACGGTGGCTAGCGCGCAAGCGCGCCACCTCCGACCCGACACCTACGAAGCGCCTGAACAAAGGGGAGCAATCCCCGGCGGAGGGAGTGGAGGGAAGCTGTTCGACCAAGGGGAACACCGAAGAGGCTCACACGCTCCGGACACAGGGTCGGGGAGGCGTGTCCCAGGGACTCGGAGGTGTGCGGGAAGCAGCCCGCAAGGATAAGAAGCGGAAGTTCACCGCACTGCTGCACCATGTAACTACCGATTTGCTGCGGGACAGCTACTACTCCCTGAAGAGGAAGGCTGCGCCTGGAGTGGACGGGGTGACGTGGGAGCAGTATGGAGAGGGACTGGAAGGTCGACTTAAAGATCTTCACGACCGAATCCATCGGGGCGCATACCGTGCCCAACCGTCGAGGAGAACATACATACCCAAAGCCGATGGCCGGCAACGGCCGTTAGGGATCGCCGCGCTGGAGGACAAGGTTGTCCAACAGGCCGTGGTGACGGTTCTCAACGAGATTTATGAAGAGGACTTTCTGGGATTCTCCTATGGATTCCGGCCAGGGCGCCAACCGCATGACGCATTGGACGCGCTCTGGATCGGGTTGAAACGGAGGCGAGTGAACTGGGTGCTCGATCTGGACGTTCGTGGATTTTTCGATAACGTTTCGCACGCATGGCTGGTGCAGTTTATCGAGCATCGGATCGCGGACCGGCGCATCATACGTCTGATCCAGAAATGGTTGAAGGCGGGAGTGTCGGAAGAAGGGGAGTGGTCGGAGACGACGGTAGGGACACCACAAGGGGCAGTAGCTTCGCCTTTGCTGGCCAACATCTACCTGCACTATGTCTTCGATCTCTGGGTGAACCAGTGGCGGCGGAAATGGCGCGAGGGGAAGTGATCGTAGTCCGCTACGCTGATGACGCGGTACTGGGGTTCGAGGACCGGAAGGAAGCGGAAGCATTCCTGGAGCAGTTGCGGGAGCGGATGCAGAAGTTCGGACTGGAACTACACCCGGAAAAGACGAGACTGATCGAGTTCGGGCGTTTCGCGGAAGAAGGCCGGAAGCGGCGAGGGGAAGGCCAACCTGAGACCTTCGATTTTCTCGGCTTCACGCATAGCTGCGGGAAGACCGCGAAGGGCGACTGGTTCACGATTCGACGGCAGACCGCGAAGAAGCGGTTGCGGAGCAAGCTGCAAGCGGTTAAGCAGGAACTCGGCAAGCGCTGGCACCAGCGGGTGGTGGAGAACGGGAACTGGCTGCGGTCGGTGGTGCAAGGATACTTCAACTATCACGCGGTACCGGGCAATTTCGTGGCGCTCCGGACGTTCCAACGGGAGGTGGCGCGTATGTGGCTGGCGGGGCTACGGCGCCGGAGCCAACGCGATGGCCACTCGTGGGAGCGCTTCCGTCCGATCGTGGATCGTTTTCTCCCTAGGCCGCGGATTCTGCATCCGTTACCTGTGGTTCGCTTTGACGCCAGACACCCAAGGTAAGAGCCGTATGCGCTAAAGTGCGCTCGTACGGATCCGTGCGGGGGGCATTCGGTAACGGATGTCCCTACCGCGACGTGCGCCGATAAGAAACGGCCCGTGCCGCTCCAGGGCTTAATTGGGCAACTTTGTGCAGTTTGGAGCGCGTGACGAGCAAAGCCAATTATTAAGAAAGCCACCCGGGACCGGAACTCTGCCCATGGTGAGGATAGCACGGGCCGTTCACGGAAGGCGCGTCGTGCGTGGTCAGTTTCATTTGTTTGCACGGAGATAGAGGAGAATGCCGCTGCGTCACTCCACGTTATGATGAAGTTCGATATGCAGACTAAGCAATTAGGCAACAGCAACATGGCCATCACTCCCATGGGCGTTGGGGCGTGGGCGATGGGTGGCGGCGGTTGGGCTTTCGCCTGGGGGCCGCAGGATGACGATGAGTCCATAGCGGCCATTCACGCGGCACTGGACCGGGGTATCAATTGGATCGACACGGCCGCGGTTTACGGACTGGGCCACTCCGAGGAAGTGGTGGCGCGGGCGCTCAAGGGGCGGTCTCACAAGCCGCTGGTTTTTACGAAGTGCGAGAGGGTTTGGAACGACCGGCGGGAAATTTCGAAGAGTCTGAAAGCCGATTCGATCCGGCGTGAGGTGGATGCCAGTTTGCGGCGCCTGCAACTCGACGTGATCGATCTCTACCAGATTCACTGGCCGGAGCCGGACGAAGATATCGAGGAAGGTTGGACGGCGATGGCCGAATTGCAGCGCGCAGGAAAAGTACGCTGGATTGGCGTGTCGAATTTCAATGCGGACCAGATGCGGCGGGCGCAAGCGATCGCGCCGATCACTTCGCTGCAGCCACCGTATTCGATGCTCTCGCGGGACATCGAACAGACGATTCTGCCTTACGCGCAGGCAAACGGCATTGGGGTGATTGTTTATTCGCCGATGAAATCGGGATTGCTATCGGGCGCGATGACGCGCGAACGGGTGGCCGCGATGCCAGAGGACGATTTCCGGCGCCGCACGCCTCCCTTCCAGGAACCCCGGTTGAGCCGCAATCTGGAACTAGCGGAATTGCTGCGCGCCATCGGAAAACGGCACGGGCGTACGCCGGGCGAAGTCGCCATTGCATGGACGCTGCGGCATCCGGCAGTGACGGCAGCAATCGTGGGCATGCGCTCGGCGCAGCAGGTGGATGGCGTGATCGGGGCCGCGGAATTCCGGCTTAGCGCCGGAGAGATCGCGGAGATCGAGACTTTCCTCGAAGCCGCCTAGAAGCGAGCGGCACTGTGTGACGCGCTACAAGGACCGCTGCAGCGTTGAAACTTAACGCCAGCCCTTGCCGTCGTCTTGGCGAGGGGTCCATGAAGAAGTCCGATATTCTTGGTGTGTGGGGGCGCGTGCTGCGCGGGCAGAAGCCTTTTCTCTCCATTGAAATTACTAAGGAGTGCCCGCTGCGCTGCCCCGGGTGCTATGCCTACTCGCCGGACCATCTGGGCCAGATCACTACGCTGCGGCAGCTATCCGATTACCGGGGCAGCGACCTGGTAACGGCGGCCGTGGCACTGGTGCGGCGTGTGCGGCCGGTGCACGTCTCGATTGTGGGGGGGAGCCGTTGGTGCGGTATCGGGAACTCGGCGAGCTGCTGCCGATTCTTGACCGCATGGGGGTAGAAGTCCAATTGGTGACCAGCGCGGTGCGCCCGATTCCAGAGGATTGGAATGCCATTCAATCGTTGCACGTGGTGGTGTCGATCGACGGATTGTCACCGGAGCATGACCGGCGGCGCAGTCCGGCCACTTACGATCGCATCCTGAAACATATCGCGGGGCATCGCGTGATTGTGCATTGCACGGTGACCAGGCCCATGTTGGAGCGGCCCGGGTATCTGGCGGAATTCGCGAGTTTCTGGTCGGATCGGAGCGAAGTGCGGCAAATCTGGTTCAGCGTTTATACGCCGCAAGAGGGTGACGATTCCGCGGAGCGTTTAACGCCGGCGGATCGCACCAACCTTTTGGAAGATCTTTCAATTATAGCCGCGGAGTTCCCCAAGGCATACATTCCGCGGATGGTGCTGGAGGCTTATCGGAATCCGCCGCAGTCACCGCGGGAGTGCACGTTTGCGCGGTTGAGCACCTGTGTATCAGCCGACATGGAAACTCGCATCAGTCCATGCCAGCTGGGGGGCAAGCCGGTATGCGCGGAGTGCGGGTGTCTGGCGTCCATTGGGATGCATGCGGTGGCCAGCCTGAAACTGGCCGGTCTCGTGCCGCTATCCGCGATATTGAATGCATCGATGAGTATCGGCGCCGCGGGGCACGCCGGTTAACTTTGGCGCCGCGGATCGCTATATAATTGTTCACCAGCACCCTACTCCATGCATCTATTCCGGATAGTTCGCGCGCTTGCGCTAGCGGCGTTGCCGTGTCTTGCCTATGCGGTGGATTTCGCTACCGAAGTGCATCCGATCCTGGCGGGGCGATGCGCGGGATGCCATAGCGGTACCAAGCCCGCTGCCGGATTATCGGTGGATAGCCGCGCGTTGCTGTTGGCGGGGGGCGCGGGCGGTGCGGCCATCGTGCCTGGCGATGGCGGCGGCAGTCTGCTGATCCACAAAGTTTCGGGACAGCGCGGCGCATTGATGCCGGCTTCGGGCGAACCGTTGACGGCAGCGCAGATCGCAACTTTGCGCGCGTGGATCGATGCAGGTGCGGTGTGGCCCGAGAACGCGCCGATACCAGCCGGATGGGTTGCGCCTATCGCGCCGCGTGATCCAGGGGTGCCGGCCGGGAGCAACAGGCATCCGGTGGACCGGTTTATCGCCGCATATTTTGCGAAGCACCGCATGGCGTTTCCTGGTGCGGCTACGGACGCGCGATTTGCGCGGCGGGTATATTTCGATTTGTGGGGACTGCCCCCGACCCCGGCCCAATTGGAAGCCTTCCTGCACGACCGCGGCAAGGGTAAGCGGGAGCGGTTGATCGACACGCTGCTGGCCGATTCGAAACCTTACGCGGAGCATTGGATTAGTTGGTGGAACGACGCGCTGCGCAATGACCAAGGCAGCAAATATGCGGGCGATCGCAAGTCCATTACCGAACTGGCTGCTGGGCGCGCTGCAACAGAACCTGCCTTATGACCAGATGATCGGGGCGCTGGTGAATCCGGTGGCGAAGAGCGACCCGGACGGGTTCTCTGATCGGAGTCAACTGGCGCGGCGATATCAATGCCAGCCAGACGCCATACATGCAGGCAGCGCAGAATACGGCGCAGATTTTCCTGGGGATCAATCTGAAATGCGCATCGTGCCACGACAGTTTCATCAACCGGTACAAGCTGCGGGAATCGTATGGCATGGCGGCGTTGTTCGCGCCTGAGCAGACGGCTGGAACTGGTGCGGTGCGACGTGAAGACCGGTAAGTTCACGGGCCCACAACTGCTGTATCCGGAATTGGGCACGGTACTGGAAGACGCTACGTTGGGCGAGCGGCATACGGCGGCGCGCGCGATTTTTCACCGATCCACGGAATGGGCGGGTAGCGCGCACCATCGTGAACCGCTATTGGCGGCAACTGTTCGGACGCGGGTTGTTGGAACCGGTGGACGAGATGGACGGCGAACCGTGGAACGCGGATTTGCTGGACTGGCTGGCCTCCGACTTCACAGCGCATGGCAGCGATCTGAAATACCTGCTGCGGCTGCTGATGACATCGAAGGCGTATCAACTGGCGGCGGTGGTGACCAGCGAGCAAGCGGAGAAGCCGTACGTATTTCGCGGACCGCTGGTGCGGCGGCTTTCGGCGGAAGAGTTCGCAGACAGTGTGTCGGCGGTGACGGGCGAGTGGCGGTTGCTGGAAAGAAATCCTGCGAAAGACCGAGTGGCGTGCCTGCGCGGGACTGGCAGTTCAAGGCGACACCGCTGGGGTTGGCGTTGGGGCGGCCTATTCGCGACCAGGTTTTTACCACGCGGGACAATCGGCCCACTACCTTTCAGGCGCTGGAACTGGTTAACGGCGCGAGCCTGGAACACATGCTGCGGCGGGGCGCACTGCGCTTGCTGGGACAATTGCCGGCGGCGCCGGAGAATTTGTTCGACAGCGGCAGGCTGCGCAAAGGCGCGGTGGATTTCGATATCGATATTACCGGCTTGCGGCAGTTGTGGCTGCTGGAAGAAGATGCGGGCTGCTACGATCCGGCGCATACGTTGGCGGGTTGGGCGCAGGTGGAATTGAGTGGTCCCGGCGGGACGAAGACGATGGCAGACCTGGCGCCCCCCACCTTTGCGCGGCAACCGGTGACAGCGAATAAGGTGGCGATGGGCGAGGCCGTTAGCATGCCGCCCGGTAGCCGCATGGTGCTGCCACTCGAAGGGCTTGGCTATACGCATATGCGCGGGAAAGTGGCGCTCGATGACCGGTCAACCGCGGACGATGTGGAGGGGGCGGTACGATTCTTCATTTTCGGCGCAGAGCCCGATCCGGAGCGCCTGGTGCGCGTAGCGGGAGAACCGCCCGAGCCCGCGCCGCCGCAGGTGACCAGCCCGAACGAAGCCGGCCGGCAATTTTATTTGCAACTCTTGGCGCGAAAACCGAACCCGGCGGAGGTGCGCGTCGTACGGAACTATATGGCGGCCGGAAAGCTATCGCCGGCGGCACTGGAGGACTTACTGTGGGGTTTGCTGCTGCATCCGGAGTTTCAATATTTGTATTAGCAGGCTGTGCGGCGGTTTGGGCGCAGGAAGGCGGAGCGACGGGCACGGGCAGCTCGGTCTACCAAAAGCACTGCGCGCAGTGCCACGACAAAGGCGTAGGGCGCGCGCCGCAACTCCTGACGCTCAGCCTATCGACGCCGGAAGCGGTAATCGCGGCGCTTTCGACCGGCAAGATGGCCGAACAGGGAAAGTCCTTGACGACGGCGGAGGCGCGCGAGGTGGCTCAGTTCGTGACGGGCAAGACTTTTGGCGCGGATGCGACCGCGATACAAGGCGCCTGTACGACTCCGGCGCCGGCATTCGACAGGCCGTTTAGCGGCGCTTATTGGAACGGATGGGGCGTGACGCCGGAGAACCGGCGCATGCAACCGGCGGCAATGGCGGGCTTGCGGCCGGAACAGGTTCCGCAGTTAAAGGTGAAATGGGCCTTCGGTTTCCCAGGGGCGGGGAAGGCTTTTGGTCAGCCTACCGTAGTCGCCGGCCGTATCTTCACCGGCAGCGATGCGGGCCGGGTATATTCGCTCGATGCGGCTACGGGCTGCATTCGCTGGACATTTAAAGCAGATGCTTCGGTGCGTAGCGCTATCTCGATCGGCCCGGTAGGGAAGAAGTGGGTGGCTTACTTCGGCGACCAGAAAGCGCAAGCCTACGCGGTGGACGCGGCGACCGGCGAACTGCTTTGGAAGACGCGGGTAGATCAGTTTCCGGCGGCGATGATTACGGGCGCGCCGGCGCTGTATGAAGGGCGGCTGTATGTGCCTACATCATCGTACGAAGAGGTGACGGGCGCGGCGCCGAAATACGAGTGCTGCAAGTTTCGCGGGGCGGTGACTGCCCTGGATGCGTCGACCGGCCAGCAGGTGTGGAAGAGCTATACCATCGCGGAGGAACCGCAACCGGTGCGGAAGAACAAAGTGGGTACGCAGCTTTGGGGACCTTCGGGCGCAGGGGTTTGGTCTTCACCCACAATCGACGCGAAGAAGCACGCCGTTTATGTGACGACAGGCGACGCTTATTCGGATCCCGTAGCGCGCACCAGCGACTCATTCCTGGCTTTCGATATGGCGACCGGGAAGCTGCTCTGGTCGCGGCAATTGACGGAAGGCGATGGCTACAACCTGAGCTGTCCGACGGGTTACAACTGTCCGGAAACGAAGGGACCGGATTTCGATTTCGGGTGTTCGCCGAACCTGGTGGACCTGCCCAACGGCAAGCGGGCGCTGATCGCGGGGCAGAAATCGGGAATGGTGCATGCAGTCGATCCGGACCAGCAAGGCGAGTTGCTGTGGAGCGTGCGCGTGGGCCGGGGCGGGGCATTGGGGGGGGTGCAATGGGGCAATGCATCGGATAGCCAGAACGTTTACGCCGCGGTATCGGACCATTACGCTACTAAGAATTTGAAAGAAGCGGGCGGGATGTGGGCGCTGAAACTGGCGAGCGGAGAAAAAGTTTGGAACACGCCGGCGCCTGAATGCAGCAAGACGGCGTGCAGTCCGGCGCAATCGGCGGCGGTGACGGTGATCCCGGGAGTAGTGTTCTCGGGCTCGCTGGACGGGCACTTGCGGGCTTATTCGACCACCGACGGGCGGATCGTTTGGGATGTGGATACGGCGATCGATTATCAAGCGGTAAACGGTGTGAAGGCCAAGGGCGGATCGCTTGACGGGCCCGGTCCGGTAGTGGTGGGGGGGACGTTGTACGTGAATTCGGGGTACGGAATGTTCGGCGAAATGCCGGGGAATGTGCTGCTGGCTTATTCAGTAGACGGGAAGTGAGATGCTTACGTTCGCGGATGTGTTGCGGATTGCGGCGTCGATCGGGCCGGTAGAAGAGAGCAAGTCGTACGGCACTCCGGCGCTGAAGGTTTGCGGCAAACTGCTGGCGCGGTTACGCGAAGACGGAGACTCGCTGGTGTTGGGCACGACCTTCGAGGAGCGCGAAGAGTTGATGGCGGCCGATCCGGAAACGTATTACATTACCGACCACTACTTGAAATATCCGTGGGTGCTGGTGCGGTTGTCAAAGGTGCATCCGGACGCGCTACGGGATTTGCTGGGCAGGGCGTGGCGGTTAGCTGCGGCGAGCAAGAAGACCAGCAAGCCGAGCAGCAAGCGGCGGCCGAGGGCGGGCCGGTAGTAAGATGAATGCTGCCATGCATCGCGATTTATCCCGCCGAGACATTCTGCGTTTTTCCGGCGCTGCTGCCCTGGGGGTGCTGGCTGGGCCGGAAGCGCGCCTGCTGGCCAGCCCCACGAAAATCGCGCCGCGCGCCGATAGTATGATCCTGCTGTGGATGGCGGGCGGCATGGCCCAAACGGAGACCTTCGATCCGAAACAGTACACCGCTTTCGAACCGGGCATGGAATCGAAGCGGGTGCTGAGCACGTTTCCGTCGATCGATACGGCGGTCGACAACATTCAGATCTCCGCGGGGCTGGAGCGTGTGGCGAAGGTGATGGACCGCGGTACGTTGATCCGCTCGCACCGAGTCGGCGATTTGGGATTCATCCTGCATGCGCGCCATCAGTTCCACTGGCACACCGGGTATGCGCCTCCGCAATCCGTCGCCGCTCCGCACATGGGTGCCGTGATCTCGCGCACGCTGGGGCCGCGCAATCCGGACATTCCGGCGTTCATCGACATCGGGCAGAATCTGGAAATCGGCGGCGAGAGCGACGCGGTGAAAGCGTTTCACACGGCGGGCTTTCTGGGCAGCGAGCATGCGCCGTTTTTGATTTCCGATCCACAAGATGCGGTGGCGCGGGTGAGGCCGTCGGAACATATCGGCGCGGCGCGGTTTAGCAATCGCTACGAAGAGTATAAGAAGTTGGTGGCGGCCAGTCCCGCTGGGCAATACGGCAGCGATTTTCAGCGGCAGAGTTTGTTGCGATCGATGGACAATGCGCACCGCCTGTTGACGTCGCCAGCGGCCAAGGCTTTCGATTTGAGCTTGGAACCTAAGGCCACTTACGACACATACAATACCGGGCGGTTCGGGTTGGGATGTTTGCTGGCGCGAAGGCTGGTGGAGGCGGGGGCTCGCTTCATCGAAGTGACGACTGAGTACATCCCGTTCCGTTACTGGGATACGCATGAGAACGGGCATAAGCGCGCGGCCGGCATGAAAGAAACGATTGACGCGCCGGTGGCGCAGTTAATTCTCGATCTCGAAGCGCGCGGTCTGTTGAACCGTACGCTGGTGGTGCTGGCCAGCGAATTCGGCCGGGACATGATGATGGAAGGCAAGCCGGGCGCGGAAGTGAAGGGGCAAGTGAAGCAGCCGGATATCATGACGGAACCCAAGCATTACGGCATGCACCGGCATTTCACGGAGGCTTGCTCGGTGCTGATGTTCGGGGGGGGGACGCCGAAGGGGAAGCTATACGGGCGCACGGCGGACGAACGGCCGTGCGGGATCGTGGAGAATCCGGTGACCATCGAGAACTTGCACGCGACGATTTACAGCGCGCTGGGGATCGCGCCGGATACGGCTTACGACGTGGAAAAGCGGCCATTCTACGTGACCAAAGATGGCAAGGGGAAGGCTGTAGCGGCGCTGCGGGCGTGACGGCGCCGGATCAAGACGCCAGCGCGTGGCGGTGTCAAGTGGTTTGTGTAAACGGTTCGGATTCGCGCCATTTTTTTTGAAGTTTTTTCCTTGCTGCCGCAGGCGCTCGGGGTTGTGGGAAAGTGGGAATCCTGCTTTTGGATTTCCACTTTTCCACAACCCACACTTAAGAATTCTTGGTTTTGTTTTTCTTGATTTTTATAAATTGCTTTCTTTGATCGTTCGACGGCCACAGCTCCGCTATCGCCATCCTCGGGTTTTGCCCCCCCCTCCTACGCGTTTTGTCCCCCCCCCGCTTTATTAAGCGTTCACCGCCGGCATCCGTTCTGGCCACTGAATACTGAACCGGTTTAGAGCTTCCCGCCAGTTCTGTACCGGCATGCTCCACTTTTTCGACGCGTTCCGTAACGCCAGATACAACAACTTGAAAGCGGCTTCATCGTTGGGAAACGAGCCTCGCATCTTGATAATTTTCCGGAGTGACATATTCAGCGACTCAATCGCGTTGGTCGTGTAGATCACCTTGCGGATCTCCGCCGGATAAGCGAAAAATGGCGTGATTCGCTCCCAGTTGCGCCGCCAGGTCTGACTGACCATCGGACACACTCCATCCCATTTCTTTGCCAATGCATCCAGGTGCAGTTCCGCTTCCATCGCCGTGGCCGACTGATACACCTGTCGTAGGTCGCTGGCCACCGCCTTTCGTTGCTTCCAACTGACGTACGCCAACGACGCCCGCAACATGTGCACGATGCACAGTTGCACTTCCGCATTCGGAAATGTCGCTTCTATCGCCTCTGGAAACCCTTTCAATCCGTCCACGCAAGCGATGAAGATGTCCTTCACCCCTCGGCCCTGGATCTCCGTCATCACCTGCAGCCACTGCTTGGCCCCTTCGTTTTGCGCCGTCCACAACCCGAGGATCTCCTTACGCCCTTCCATGTTCACTCCCATCACCACGTGGATCGCCTTGTTCTGGACATGTCCCCCATCCCGCACCTTTACCCGCAACGCGTCCATATACACGATCGGATACACTTCCTCCAGCGGCCGGCTTTGCCAGGCCTTCACTTCGTCCATCACCGCTTCCGTCACATTGGAAATCAGCGTCGGCGAAACCTCGATCCCGTATATCTCCTTCAGGTGACCCTCGATCTCCCGCGTCGTCATCCCGCGCGAGTACATCGAGATAATCTTGTCATCGAAGCCCGTGAACCGGGTCTGCCCTTTGGCTACGATCTTCGGCTCGAAGCTCCCGTTCCGGTCCCGCGGCGTTTCCAGTTCGATCTCCCCGAAGTCCCCTTTCAGGTTCTTCTTGGTTGTACCGTTCCGCGAATTGCCACTGTGGTTCCCGGCCGGATCGTGCTTCTCATAGCCGACGTGTTCTGTCAGTTCGGCCTGGAGCGCGCGTTCCAAAACGGCTTTCGTCAGTTGCTTCAGAAGTCCGTTCTCGCCAATAATGTCTTCTGGTTTCTTGTAGTTGACCAGCAGTTCGTCGATCAGTTTCAGGTCTATTGCCATCGGTTCTCCTAGTTTGCGCTATCCGATGGCCGTTTACACAATCTAATTTATACCCTCCAGCGCGTCTAATACTGCTCTGCGGTCCTTGGCGATAACTGCGAGGTATGCGCGGGTCGTTGCGTCGGGTTTTCGCCGTCCTCGCTCCCATTCCTGCAGTGTTCTCGGATTAATGCAAAAAGCGCGCGCGAACTCCGCCTGCGACATGTGCGCCTTGGTCCGGATGCGCTTCCACGAACCTCGTCCGGCAGCACGATACGTCGCGTAGGTAGTATCGAATCGCCTTTCACGTGCGCCAGAATCTCCTTGGTGCTCTGCTCCAGCGCGATACCGAGTTTGGTGCGGCCCTTGCTGCCAGTGTTCAGATTGTGCGCGCCCATGATCATCGTCGTCCTTTTGCTGCTTTCTTGATTTGTGCCGCGAGTTTAGCGAGCACGTTCCGAGCGGCCGGCGATAGGGTTTCCATTCGCGACTTGGGGTAAATCGCAGCCATCTAGAGCCGCCCCGGTTCGGCCAGAAAGTAGTAGATCACCCGAAAGCCGCCGGCACCCCGGATAACCGGATGACCGTCTGGTGCGCACGCGACGTAAAACTCCATCGCCGACCGCTCATCCTCGCTGAGCAAAGCGGACACGTGAGATTCGTATTTCGGCAGGCTTCCGGTTTCTGCTATCACATTCTACTATGCGTCGTTGCCGTACACCCGGTTCAACCACGACCTTCCACGGGCAAAGAGTGGAACTCCCTGAACACCACGCTCCGCTCTTCTCAAATCGGGTAACGTCTAATCCCCGGCCCCTGTCCCCCGGCCTCTGCCCCCTGGCGAGCGTAAGCGAGCCCCAAAACCCAAGTCGAGTCACCGCCTAGTCCTGACCCTTTTCATCTATCTGAATTGCATTCAATAAATTAGGCTTCGTTCGTCCCCCCCCACAGCGGTTTTAGTACCAAGCCACGTTGCCCCATGTAACCGCCCGCGATAAAATCGGTGGATCGCAAACCTAATCAAAAACAACATGCTGGCAGCCTACCTGCTCCTGGTAGGTCTGCCCCTGCTCGGCCTTCTCGGTATTCTGGAAGCCGGCCGCGGAATCCCCGCGCCTCTCTCCGTCAGTGGCGATTGGGTAGTTGCCCTCGACAGCACAGTGGATGCCGCAAAGGATGCCACCTCGCCCTGCGCCCCCCCCCAGACCCTCAATATTTCCCAATCCGGCCCCCAGGCGACCGTCACCTGGAACGATGGCCACACCGCCCCGCAAGGCGCCACCATCGACGGATCCACCCTCACCGCGAAATCCTTCACCGCCGCCATCACCGGCAAAGGAACCGACCGCCGCCTCGCAGGCACCATGAATTTCCCCGGATGCGCGTCCCTTGCCTTCCATGCCACCCGCCAAGCCCCCAGAAAAGGTGGCTCATAATGCTGAACCTCTTCCAACTCGTGCTCCAGATCGCCGTCATTCTGGTCGCCGCGCGCCTCGTGGGATTCCTGTTCCAGAAAATCAATCAGCCGCAAGTGATGGGCGAGATGGTGGCCGGCATCCTTCTGGGCCCCTCTCTTCTTGGCTGGCTCGCGCCCCAGGTATCGGCATCGTTATTCCCTACCGCCAGCCTGAGCTACCTGAACGCACTCAGCCAGGTCGGGCTGGTCGTTTTTATGTTCGTAGTGGGGTTGGCTCTCGACCCTTCCGAATTACACGGCTACGGCCACGCCGCCGTCCTAACCAGCCACGTCAGCATCGTGGCGCCCTTCTGCCTAGGCGGCCTGACGGCCATATATCTCTACCCCCGCCTCTCTGACGACGCCGTCACCTTTACCGGATTCGCCCTCTTCATGGGCGCCGCCATGAGTATCACGGCCTTCCCCGTACTGGCGCGCATCTTGACTGAGCGCGGCCTGCTCCGCAGTCGTATGGGCACCCTGGCGATTGCCTGCGCGGCCGTTGACGACGTCACTGGTTGGTGCATCCTGGCTTACATCGTGGTGCTGGTGCGCGTTACTCACGGCGCCCGCCCCGCCTGGGTTACCATCGCCGGATCGCTCGCCTACGTCCTGATCATGCTCTTCGTAGTGCGCCGCATCCTGCCCGCCTTCGAGCGCGAATTTCGCAAGCGCGACCGCCTCAGTGACAACCTGATCGCCGTGATTGTCGTATTAGTACTGGTCTCCGCCCTGGCTACCGAATGGCTCGGCATCCACTTACTCTTCGGCGCCTTCCTGATGGGCGCGATCATGCCCAAGACCCCGGAGTTCACCCGCTACCTGCTGCACAAATTCGAATCGGTAACCGTGGTCCTGCTGCTGCCCTTGTTCTTCGCCTACACCGGATTGCGTACCCGCATCGGCGTCGGTGGCGGCCGCGCCATCTGGATCTACAGCGCGCTCGTCATCGTCGTAGCCATCACCGGGAAACTGGGCGGCTCAATGTTCGCCGCGCGCCTCGCCGGCATGCCCTGGCGCGAGGCAGCCTCGCTCGGCATCCTCATGAATACCCGCGGCCTCATGGAACTCGTCATCCTGAACATCGGCCTCGATATCGGCGTGATCTCTCCGGCCATGTTTTCCATCATGGTGTTGATGGCTTTGGTGACCACCTTCATGACCACGCCGCTGCTCGAGTGGGTCTATCCCAAGCGCATGTTCCAGGCGCCGTTGGACGAAGTCCACAAGCACGTCGCCTGACCTATTTCGTCCCGGCGGCCTTCTTGAAATCGCCCGCCTTCACGATCGAGATTTGCGCCGGATCGACCGTCCGCCGCAAGGCCTTCCCTACGTCGTCCGCCGTCAGGCTTGCGACTTTCTTCTCCAGTTGCTCGTCCCACGCCATCGTCCGTCCATCGTAGTCGCGCACCGTCAGTGTCCGCACCAGCGACCCGTCTTCCGACCGGTTCACCTGCTGCCCTTGCAGCCAGCCTGTACGGTCGTCGTCCAATTCCTTTGCCGTGAAGCCATCGGTCAGCGCCTTTTGGATCTCTTCTCTAAAAGCCGCCTCCACCTTCTGTACATTCTGCGGCGCGGCGATGGCGAATGCCTGAAACTCGCCGTCCTCTTCCTGGCTCTTGGCCGACAAACTGGAACCTACGCCGTAGCTCAAGCCATCCTTCACGCGAATGCGCGTGGCCAGTCGTGAGTTCAGGAATCCGCCGCCAAGCATATAATTGGCCAGCACCAGCGCCGGATAGTTCGGATCCTTGTCACTCAACTGCAACCGCGCCGCGGCTATGAAGACCGCATTCTGCTTGTCCGGCGTCTCGATGGTTTTGTTCACCGGCGCGATCTTCTGGAATCCGTACTTCACCCGCTCAAAATGCGAGGGGCTCTTCCACTCGCCAAACTGAACGGCAATCTCCTTCTTCACTTCCGCCGGATCGAAGTCGCCCACCACCGCTAACAGTCCGTTGGAGGCGCCATAAAACTTCTTGTAAAATGCCTTGGCGTCTTCCAGTTTGGCGCTCTTCACATCCTCGATCTCCTCCGGGATCGATTGCGTCGCGCGCACATCGCCCTTCGGATACGGATACATCGTCCGGCTGATCTCAGTGAATGCCAGCGCCTGCGGTTCGGTCTTGCCGAAATCGAGTTGCGTCAATTGCTGCTTGCGGATCTGTTCGAATTCCGATTCCGGCAGCGTCGCTTCTTTCAAGATCTCGCCAGCCAGTCGCAACACCGCCGGCAGATTCTCGTGCGTCGTTTCGATGCTGACATTCGCGCTGGTGGGTCCGCCATTCACGCTCAGTTGCGCTTTCAGCTTGTCGATCTCGTCCTGGATCTGCTGCCGGTTCTTGTTGGCTGTGCCGCGAATCAACGTCGCCCCCGCCAGTCCCGCCACCGTGTCTTTGCCCGCCAGTGCGTCCAGATCGCCGTAGTGCAGCGTGATCACCGCGTGCACGCTCGCGCCGCGCGTCTTCTTCTGCAGCAGCGACACTTTCATTCCGGATGGCAGCGTATAGCGCTGCAGCCGCGATTCGATATTCTTGGGCGATGGGTCGAACGCTTCGCCCGCGGCCATGGCAACCTCGCCCTTATAGTCTTTCAGTGCGGCCGCTACATCCGTCTTCGCGGGTATCTCGGCGCGGTCCGGTTTAGGATCGGGAATGAACTCGCCGATCGTCTGGTTCGAAGTCTTCAAGTAAGCGGCCGCCACGCGCTGCACGTCCTCCGGTGTGACTTTCTTGAGTAAGTCGCGATCCCGGAAAAGCAGCCGCCAATCGCCTTGCGCCAGATACTCGCTCAGGAACAGTCCCACCTGCTCGGAGTTGCGCAGCGTCATTTCCAACTGCTTGTCAATGCGCGCGCGGGCCCGGTCTACTTCCTCTTTGCTGGGCGGTTCCTTCACCACGCCATCAATGGTCGCCAGCATCGTGGTGCGGGCGTCATCCAGCGAATCGGTCTTATTCAAAATGGCGCCGAACATGATCAAGCCCGGCTCGTTATACTGCATCGCGTTGCCGAAAACTTGCGTGGCTTTCTTATTGTCGACCATGGCCTTATACAACCGGCCCGACGATTGTTCGCCCATGATGCTCGCCAGCACATCGAGCGCCGGTTGGTCCGAATGGCCGCCATCCGGAATGTGGTAGACCACGAAAATCCCCTGTATCTCGCCGATCCTGCGCACTACCGTAAGCCGCTCGCCATCTTGCACCGGTTCCACCGTGTAGGTCGCCGAGAGCGTGCGTGCCGGCCGCGGGATCTTGCCGAAATAGTCATTCACCATGGCGACCAGCTTTGGCTCATCCACTTTTCCCGCGATGGTCAGCACAGCGTTGTCAGGCTGGTAATACTTATGATAGAAAGCTTGTAACTTATCCATCGGCACCCGTTCTACGTCCGACTTATTGCCGATTACCGGCCGGCCATAACTATGCGCCGTGTAGGCGGCCGCCATGGTATGCTTGTACAGAACGTTGAAGGGGTTGTTCTCACCCATCTCGAATTCGTTGCGGACGACGGAAAATTCTTTATCGAAGTCTTCCTTCTTGATGAACGAATTCACCATGCGGTCTGACTCCATATCTAGAGCCCACTTCAAGTTCACGTCGCTCGCCTGGAACGTCTCGAAGTAATTCGTACGGTCGAAATCCGTGGTGCCGTTCGGCCGGCAGCCATGCTCGGTTAGTTCCTGCATGATATTCAAATGGTTGGTGCTGCCCTTGAATACCATGTGCTCCAGCAGGTGCGCCATGCCGCCCTCGCCGGTGCCTTCGTGGCGCGAACCGACTAAGTAGGTAATGTTCACTGTGATGGTCGGCTTCGACGGATCGGGGAACACCAGAAAATGCAGTCCGTTATCCAGGCTGTATTCCGTAATGCCCTCGACCGAGGTCACTTGTTTCACGCCGTTGGGCAGAGCCTGTGCGCGGCATAACAGCGGCGCAACTAACACTGCCGTGGCTACCAGGAAGCAAAGCGAGCTTTTTTGCGGCTTCATATTTCTCTTATCCTATACCGGAACGAATACTTAGTCGGTGGCTACCTCGAGAATTAACTTGCCGAAGTTCTCGCCGCGAAACAGTTTTTGCAGCGTCTCGGGGAAAGTCTCCAGGCCTTTCACAATATCTTCGCGGGCTTTCAACTTACCGGCCATGGTCCAGCCGGCCAGGGCCTGCATGCCTTCCCCATAACGCGCCATGTAGTCGAACACCACGAACCCTTCCATCTTGGCGTGGTTCACCAGCAGCGACAGATAATTGCGCGGACCTTGAATCCCCTCAGTGCTGTTGTACTGAGATATCGCCCCGCAGATAATCACGCGCGCATGCCGCGCCAGCAGCGTCAGCACGACATCCAATATGTCGCCGCCCACGTTATCGAAGTAGATATCGATCCCCTTGGGACAATGCCGCGCCAGTCCTTCGCGCACGTCTTCGTTCTTATAGTCGATCGCTGCGTCAAAGCCTAACTCATCCACTATGTAGCGGCACTTATCCGGCCCGCCCGCGATACCTACTACCCGGCACCCTTTGATCTTGGCGATCTGCCCGGTCACTGCGCCCACCGCGCCTGCCCCCGCCGACACCACTACTGTCTCGCCTTCTTTCGGCTTCCCGATATCCAGCAGGCCGAAGTAGGCAGTGAGGCCCGGCATCCCTAGTGCGCCCAGAAAACGCGGCAACGGCGCCAGCCGCGGATCGATTTTGGTCAGTTCTTTCGCCTTAGCCAAAACGTAGTCCTGGACGCCGGTGATGCCCACCACCGTATCGCCGACCGCCAGGCTCGGGTCATTCGACGCCACTACGCGCCCCAAGCCTCCCGCGCGCATCACATCTCCTATGCCCACCGGCGCGATGTATGACTTACCCGCATTCATCCAGCCCCGCATGGCTGGGTCGAGCGAAATGTAAAGTACCTTCACCAGAACCTCCCCTGGTCCCGGCTCGCCCAGCGGTTCGGTGACGAATTCGAAATTGCTCCGCTCGCACATGCCCACGGGGCGGGATGTCAGTTTGAATCGGCGGCTCGAATACTCGCTCATGGTTTGCTCCTTACAATAATCCGGCCTGCCGGGCATGTTGCAGTGCTTCGATGGCCGCGCCGCGCGCCCCCGCCGTATCGCCATTCGGCATGATGTAGATCGGGATGTCCGCCTGTTCCTCGCGCTGCGGCGGCATGCCCGCATGGATTTCGCTGATGAACCAGCGCTGGAATTCTTCACTGGTCTCAATCGCTCCGCCCCCCACCACCAGCGCATCGGGATCGAAGGTGTTGATCATTTCATCGAAGAACACGCCCAGTGCATGCGCCTGTACGCGGAAAATCTCCTTGCACATCGGATCGCCCTTCTCGGCCATGCCCCGCACCAGTTTCGCCGCCGTATGCAGGTCGACTTTTCCCAAGTCATGACCCGGATAGCGTGCCAGGAAGTACGGCAAAAAGGACTTCTCGATAGCCGTCAGCGAGCACACCGATTCCAGATCGCCGACCCGCCCGCAATTGCACGCCGGCACCAATCCCACGATGCCGCGGATGTTCTGGTACGGCAGCAGCACGTGCCCCAGTTCGCCGCCGAAACCCTTGCGGCCCTTCACGTCGCGACCCTCAATGATCACCCCGCCACCCAAGCCCGTACCAATGACCACCGTGATCGAGGTAGCCAGTTGCTTGGTGCCGAATATGTTGAAGTGGCCCCACAGCGCGCCCGCGTTGCCATCGTTCAGATAGGTTACTGGAATGCCCAACCGCGCTTCCAGGTTTCCGCGGATATCGAAGCCGCACCATTCCCGGTGCACGAAGTTCGTCGACCCTTCCGCGCTCAGCACGCCCGCGGCGCTGGCCGGCCCCGGCGTATCCAGACCGGCGGCAGCCACATCGGCCACGCTCAATCCTACGTTTTCGACGGCGATTTTCAGGCCGTCTACAATCTGTTGCAGGCACACACCCGGGCCTTCCTTCGATCGCGCCGGGTATTCACATAACCCTTCGATCAGGAACTTTTCCTGGGGGGTGACTAACGTATAGTTGATGGCGGTTCCGCCAAGATCCACTCCGGCCACTACGCGCACGGGGGTTTACCTCGATTTTGAGATGATTTGAATTCTAGCGTTTCCAGCATAGCAGGGTGGCGGGATACTATAAGTATGAGTCCCGCTTCGCAAGCTTTCGAGATCGCTCTGCCGGTGTTACCGGCTGATCTTGACCAGCTTGGACACGTCAATAACGTAACTTATCTGCACTGGGTTCAGGAAGCCGCTACTGCCCATTGGAACGCCCTGGCGCCCGCCGCCGACCAGGCCAAAGTTTTGTGGATCGTCTTGCGCCATGAAATCGATTATCTGCACCAGGCCTTCTTGGGCGATGAAATTATCGCGCGGACCTGGGTGGGCAAAGGCAGTCGCGTGCGCTTCGAGCGCTTCACCGAACTGCTGCGCGCCAGTGACCGCCTGATGCTCGCCAAAGCACGAACCATGTGGTGCCCGATCGATGCGGAGAAACGCCGTCCCGTATCAGTGAGCGCCGATGTGCGGGCCCGATTCTCGGTGCCCGCGATTTCCTGAAGGAAACCAACTCATGCCCGATTGCCTGGATGCCGTCCGCCGGATTCTAGCCGCCGCCAACTTCGCCGCCGAACGCCACGCCGCCCAGCGGCGCAAAGGCCACACCGCCGAGCCCTACGTGAATCATCTGCTCGAAGTGGCCGAACTGCTGGCGCGCATGATGGACAGTCTGGACGCCAACCTGATCATCGCGGCCCTACTGCATGACACCATCGAGGACGTGGGCGTTACGCGCGAAGAGATCGCCGAACGCTTCGGCGAAGACGTGGCTTCGCTCGTAGCCGAAGTTACCGACGACAAGTCGCTGCCCAAGGAAACCCGCAAAGCCCTGCAGATCGAGAAGGCATCCGGGAAATCGGCGCGCGCGCAAGCCCTTGGCGCCGCCGACAAGATCGCCAATGTACGCAGCATTGCCAGCAGTCCGCCGGCGAACTGGAGCTTTGAGCGCCGCGTCGAATATGTGCGCTGGGCCCGCCAGGTGGTTGGCCGCTACGGCCAACTGCCCGCCCGTCTCGCCGCCGAATTCGAGCGGATCAACGCCCAGCTTCAGGAGTGGG
Source organism: Bryobacterales bacterium (assembly GCA_963738345.1). Lineage (GTDB taxonomy): Bacteria > Acidobacteriota > Terriglobia > Bryobacterales > Bryobacteraceae > Bog-159. The sequence goes on along the minus strand of CAVTWI010000002.1, from coordinate 4,551,434 downwards.
AAAAATCCGGTGGGACGAATGATTTCTTCTGAGGCGCAGTCAGCGCATCCTGCAACAGGTCCTGCAACAGTTCGTCGTAGATGCGCGCATAGCGCTCTGCACCGTCATCCAGATGAAGCGCGAATTCGCGAGTCAGCCGCACCTTCTCGCGGATGTACGGCCGGGCCACACTGGTGAAGTGATCGAACCAGTCGTCGGCCACCGCGTCGTCATATTTCAGCCGCAGATATTCGCGCACCGCCTGCCAGGTTTGCGTATGTGTGCGCCAGAGTTCTTCGGTATTTTCCACGCCCAGCCCGGCAATGGTTTCGAGGTAGAGCGCCGCCACCGCGTTCTCGATCGCTGCCCTTCGGAACGCCACCCGCGGGTCGTCCGTAGCCAGCGCGGCGCGCTCGATCGCCAGCGGCACAGGCGCCTCGCTCACTTCGCGCATGGTGATATCCGGCCGCGGCGGCGCGATACGCATCCTGCGCCGGCGCTGTTCGCGCACCACATACAGCACCGCGGCCGCCGTCAATGCCGTCAGAAGCGGAACCAATTCGCGCAGCAAGTTCACTCCCCCCCAGCGTACATCACCGTTCTTCCAGGCTGCCTGCGTTACCATGGTGGGCATGAGTCCGAACCAGCCGGGGCAGCCGCCCAAGTTACCGATTCCAGGTGTGAAGAATTTAATCGCGGTAGGCTCCGGAAAAGGCGGTGTCGGCAAGACCACCGTCGCCGTGAACCTCGCCGTCGGCTTGGCCAAATTGGGCCATCCCACGGGCTTGATGGATGCGGACGTCTATGGTCCCAACGTGCCCCTGATGATGGGCATCAACCGCACCCCTATGGCGTATGGTGAGCGCATTCAGCCGCTCGATCAATACGGTGTGAAGCTCATGTCCATGGGCTTTCTGAATCCCGGCGATAAGCCGCTGGTGTGGCGCGGCCCCATGCTGCACAGCGTGATCCAACAATTCCTGCGCGGCGTGGATTGGGGCGAACTCGATTTCCTGGTGATCGACCTGCCGCCCGGCACCGGCGACGTACAACTCACCCTGATCCAAACCGCGCCCATCACCGGATCGATCGTGGTCACCACCCCGTCCGATGTCTCGCTGGAGGATGCCCGCAAGGCCATCCACATGTTTCATCAGGTGCGTGTTCCCATCCTCGGCATCGTCGAGAACATGAGTTACTTGATGTGTCCGCATTGTAACGAACGCATCGACGTGTTCAGCCATGGCGGCGGCCGTCGCACGGCGGCGGAGATGAAAGTGCATTTCCTGGGCGAACTTCCGCTTAACCCGGCAGTGCGCGTGGGGGGGGATAGCGGCAAGCCTGTGGCGCTCGACGAAGACCCGGCGAAACCCGGTGCGGGCTTCATCGAACTGGCGCGCAACACCATCGCGCGTATCGAAGAGATCGGCCCTCAGGACGGACCCACGATGGATATCACGGATTAGATAAATATGGACCTTACGCGCCGCACTTTGCTGGGCTCGGTCGCGCTGGCCGCCGGCGCGTGGGCCGCTCCGCCCGCTTTCGAAGTCGAAGAGGCCACTGTCGGCGATCTGCAGAAGCGCATGACCGGCGGCAGTCTCACCGCGCAGGCGCTGACGCAGACCTATCTGGACCGCATCGCCGCCATAGACAAGAGCGGTCCGGCGCTCAACGCCGTCATTGAGTTGAACCCCGAAGCCTTGGCGATCGCCCGCGCCCTCGATGTCGAGCGCAAAGCCAAAGGACCGCGCGGGCCGCTGCACGGTATCCCCGTCCTGATCAAAGACAACATCGATACGGCCGACCGCATGATGACCACCGCCGGATCGCTGGCGCTCGTGGGGTCCATCGCGGCGCGCGATTCCGTGGTGGCTGAACGCCTGCGCGCGGCCGGCGCCGTGATCCTGGGCAAAACTAATCTCAGTGAATGGGCCAACTACCGCTCCAGCCATTCGACCAGCGGATGGAGCGGACGCGGCGGGCTCACCCGGAACCCTTACGCGCTCGACCGCAATGCCTGCGGCTCCAGTTCCGGGTCGGGCGCGGCCGTGTCTGCCAACCTTTGCGCCCTCGCGGTGGGTACCGAAACCGACGGCTCCATCGTGTGCCCGGCGTCCACTAACGGCGTGGTCGGTATCAAGCCCACGCTCGGCCTGATCCCGGCCATCGGCATTATTCCCATCTCCCATTCGCAAGATACCGCCGGACCCATGGCGCGCACGGTGGGGGACGCCGCTCTCCTTTTGAGCGCGCTCACCGGCGTGGATTACTCCAAGTCGCTCGATGCCGGCGGCCTGCGCGGCGCGCGCATCGGTGTGGCCCGCGACAAGTTTTTCGGCTTCAGCGAAGAGACTGACCGCATCATTGACGCGGCCGTCGGCGAAATGAAAAAACTCGGCGCGGAGATCGTGGACCCGGCCGACATTCCTACCGCCGGCAAGTTTGACGATGCCGAATCGCTGGTGCTGAGCTATGAGTTTAAGAACGATCTGAACCTGTATCTGGGCGCGCTGGTCCCCAAGGCGCCCGTGCATTCCCTGGCCGATGTGATCGCGTTCAACGAGGCCCATCGCGACCGGGAAATGCAGTTCTTCGGGCAGGATTTGATGATCAAGGCACAGACCCGCGGACCGCTTACCAGCAAGGAGTATCGGGATGCGCTTGAAACCAGCCGCCGCATGGCGCGCACCGAAGGCATTGACGCCGTGATGGGTAAATTCCGACTGGATGCACTGGTGGCGCCCACCGGCGGCCCCGCGTGGTGTACCGATCTGGTTAACGGAGATCACGCGCCCGGCGGCAGTTCTACGCCAGCGGCAGTGGCGGGTTATCCGAATATCAATGTGACCGCCGGCTACTCATGGGGACTGCCGGTGGGCATCTCGTTCTTTGGCGGGGCAAATTCCGAGGCGGTGCTGATTAAGCTGGCGTATGCTTTCGAGCGAGCCACTCGTCACCGGCGCGCGCCCCGGTTTCTGCCGCACGCCAGCCTGGCTTGATCGTTCGCGCGGTCTGTTACGATCTCGTCATGTACAAGATCGCGCTTTTCGGTTTGGTCATCGCAGCGGCGGGCGTTGCTTCAGCGCAACCTGCCCCAGCCACTCGTCCTCCAGTAATCGATATCCATGTCCATACCCTCGGCGGTATCCCTGGAGTTGGGCCGATGTGCCCATTCAATCCGCAATTCCTGGCGGCCGATCCGAAGACCAAAGCCGGACCGATCGGTTGGGCTCCGCAGGACTGTACAGAGATGCTGGAGGCCGCCAAGAATCCCGACGAGTATATGAAAGCCGTGCTGGCTGAGTATGAACGGCTGAATGTGACAGCGGTGGTGATGGGAGATCCGAAGGCCGTTGAGAAATGGAAAGACGCCGCGCCCGGCCGGATCATCAAGGGGACGTCTTTTGAACTCGACAACAGCGGCGGTAAGTATGTCCCGTTGGACGAACTGCGCGCGGATTTCACCAAGGGCGGCTTCCAGGTTATGGGCGAGATCGGGCTGCAATACGAAGGATTGTCGCCGAGCGACCCGTCGGTGGATAAGTATTTCGCGCTGGCCGAGGAACTCGACATCCCGGTGGGCATCCATATGGGCACCGGAGGGTCGGGACGCGCCAACATCACGACACCGAAATTTCGTGGATCCATGGGGAATCCTCTTCTGCTTGAGGATCTGTTAGCGCGCCATCCCAAACTGCGGGTCTGGATTATGCACGCCGGCTATCCCATGATGGAGCCATTGCTGACGCTGCTGCAGGCCAACGCGTATGTGTACGTCGACGTTGCGGGGCTGATCTGGAGCTATCCGTTGAAAGAGGTGCACGGCTATATCCAGCGGATTGTCGAAGCCGGCTTCGAAGACCGTGTGATGTTCGGCACCGACCAGTTGATCTGGCCCAAACTGATGGCCGCCTCGATCAGCGTGATCGAAGGCGCAACTTATCTAACGCCACAGCAGAAGCGAGACATTCTCTATAACAATGCCGCGCGCTTCCTGCGGTTAGATCAGACCGTGAAGAAGTAGGCGGAAGGCAGGCGGAACCGCCTGCCCTCCGAAGCATTTACATGCTTTTGCGTTTGCGGCGGCGTGCCACAAGCAGCACCAGGATGACTCCAGCTGCGAGCCACAGAGCAGCTTGAAAGATTGTGCTATTCACGTGCGGTTCCTCCTTTCCTTATTGGATTCCCTTCATCATCGGGAACAAGTATTTGAAAACCTGTAAAATGCCAGGGCCTGCCGCCACCACCAGGATGGAGGGCAAAATGAAAAAAAAGATCGGAAAGACGAGCTTCACTCCGACTTTCGCGGCCCTTTCCTCGGCCTCCTGGCGGCGCCGCACTCGCATGAACTCAGAGTGCGTGCGCAAGGCTTCGGCCATGCTCGTGCCGAAGCGGTCCGACTGGATCAAAATGGCGGTTAGCTTTCGTAATTCGTTTTCTCCGGTGCGTTGCGCCAGATTGCGGAGAGCCTCGGCCCGCCGCTTCCCAGCGCGCATTTCGAGCGTGACCAAGCTTAGTTCGTCGCTCGAACTCCGGATGCGCCACGGCCAATTCGCGGCCGACGTTTTGCAAAGCTTGATCGAGTCCCAAACCGGCCTCGACGGAGACGACCATCAAATCCAAGCCATCCGGCAGCGAGAGGCGCAGTTTTTCCTGGCGTTTTGTAACGCGGCGCTCCAGCATGAAGCCGGGGAGCCAATACCCAAAGACCGTGGCGGCTATAGGCAACACGATGCGCAGCACCGGATTTGCCGTAATGCTGTCCCGGAAGACAATCGACAGAATGGCCATGGCGATCGCCAGGATTATTTTGATTCCGTAGAGCAGGGTTACCGCACTTTCTGCCCTGTATCCAGCCGCGATCAGCGTGCGGCGGGCGCTCTGGGCGTCCTGCGGCGAGATCGGCGCGTGCTGTCCGATGGCCTGCACCTGGCGCGACAAACGTGATTGCTTCGGCTGGCCGATGCGATCGAGCGTCACAGCTTCCACCGGCTCCGGATCCAATTGCTGCAGAAGCCGCGCCGGCTTGGCATAACGCCCGTAACCGTACGCCGTGATCGCGGTGGCTAACAACCCGAATAACGCTACGGAAACCAGTAAGGGCATAGACTCCTTCCTAAACCTTGATCCTGATGATCTTGCGGATCACCAACTGGCCGACGATCTGGCCCACGACGGAGCCTGCGATCAGTTTCCTGCCGTCGGGATCGTCCATCATGGACTTCAGATATGCGGGCGCCGCCATGAACATCAGGACGGCGGTGGCCGCCGGCAAAATCGAAAGCACCAGGGCGGTGACTCTACCGTGCGCACTGGCGGCTTTGACCTGGCCTTTCAGGCGGAATCTCTCGCGGATGACTTGTCCTAAGCGCGTTAGAATCTCGCCAAGATTGCCGCCCGTCTGCTTCTGTAGGATCACCGCCGAGACGAAGAAACGGACGTCCAGCAGCGGAATGCGGTCTGCCAGATTGTAGAGCGCCGTATCGAGCGGCGCGCCGAGATTTTGCTCGTTGAACAGCGTGCGGAATTCTAAACCCAAAGGGTCTGCCATGTCTTCACTGGCCATGCGTAAGCTGATGGTGAAAGCATGCCCCGCGCGCATCGACCGGGCCAGAAAGTCGAGTGCCTCGGGAAACTGCTCTTCAAAAGCCGCCAGCCGGCGCGTGCGCTTGTTGCGCAGATAGAGATAGGGGAGGGCCCCAAGAAACAGCGCACCTGCCTCGGACATACCGGGCCATATGAAGATAGCCGGTAACGCGAAAGACAAGAACATTCCCGCCGCGGCGCCCGATGCCATCATGAGAAGCAACCCGGCGTTAGTCCACTGCACGCCGGCTTGCTGGATGAGTTTCTTGATCTTATCGAGCAGAGCGACGTGCTGCAGCCACACCTCCAACCGCGGACGGTTGGCCGTCATGTCGCGCAACAATTGCGAATTTGAACGCACGGGGTCCTCTACGGCGTTCCGCAGCATGGCCGACATCTCCCGCTTACGCGACCATTCGTAGAATTTCAGCCCAATCGCGATCGAAAGAAGCACGAACGTGAACAAAACCAGAAATAACGGAAGGGAGACTGGCATGCTCAGCCCACCTCCTGAGAACTGGAGAATATGCTGGCCGGCAGATGCAGGCCGCACGCCGCCAGCCGTTCATAGAACTTAGGACGAATGCCCGTCGCGCGAAAGCATCCCTGTACCTTGCCGGCTTCGTTGATGCCTTTCTTTTCGAAGACGAAAAGGTCCTGCAAGGTCACCAGGTCGCCTTCCATGCCGGTAACCTCTGTGACATGCGTGACCTTTCGTGACCCGTCGCTAAAGCGCGAGACCTGTACGAAAAGATCGACGGCCGAAGAAACCTGTTGGCGGATGGATCGCACGCCCATGTTGGCGTTGGACATTCCCACCATGACTTCCAACCGGCCCACGGCATCGCGGGGATTGTTGGCGTGAACCGTGGTTAGCGACCCGTCGTGGCCCGTGTTCATGGCCTGCAACATGTCCAGCGCTTCCTCGCCGCGCACCTCGCCAACGATGATGCGGTCCGGCCGCATACGCAGAGCATTGATGACCAACTCGCGAATGCGGATGGCGCCGGTTCCTTCTATATTGGGTGGGCGGGTTTCCATGCGGGCTACGTGAGTTTGCTGCAAACGTAATTCGGCGGCGTCCTCGATCGTCACGATACGCTCGTCCTCCGGGAATGTAACTGGACAGAACGTTCAACAAGGTCGTTTTGCCCGAACCGGTGCCACCGCTGATCAGAATGTTGAGCCGGGCTTTGACGCAGTACTCCAGCATCTGGCGCATGGGTTCGGTCATAGTAAGGCTGCGCACCAGATCCTCGGGCCGCAAGCGCATGCCGTCCGAAACGGCGGATCGATAACAGTGGGCCATCCACAGCCACCGGAGGAATGGCGGCGTTCACGCGCGATCCGTCGGGAAGGCGCGCGTCCACCAGAGGCGTGGATTCGTCGACCCGCCGGCCGACCTGCGCGACGATCTTCTCGATGATGCGGAGCAGGTGTGCGTTATCTTTGAACTGCACGGGCGTACGGTGCAGTTTGCCGGCCTGCTCCACATACACCAGGTGCGGAGTGGTCACGAGGATGTCGGAGATGGTAGAGTCCTGCAATAGAGGTTCGAGAGGGCCCAGGCCGAAGACTTCGTCGAGGACTTCTTCGATGACGCGGTCCTTTTCCGTGCGGCTGAGCGGCGTCTTCTCCTGATCCACCAGGCGGACCAGTGCGGTGCGGATTTCCAGGCGCGCGCGCTCTCCGGGGATGGAAGCCAGAGCTTCCAGGTTGAGACGATCCAATAACTGACCATGCAGCGAGAACTTCAGTTGCTGGTACTCGGGCGTAGACGTGGCGGTTTGAAAAAGCCGCGATACCCATCCCGACTCAACCGGCGCTTGCGGTGCGACATTCCATCCGTTGCCCATGTAAATCTCCTTATCCGAACAAGCCGAACCGGCGCTTACCCTTTTCGATGGGGGCGCCCGCCAGACGCATGGCGAAGTTCGACAGTTGCCGGCTCAGGTGGCTGCCGGGCGGCAGCAATTTGCCTTTACAGAAAGCGTCATAGAGGGCGTAATAGTCGTTGGGCAGCATCGTGTCGATCGGCAAGCCCAGGATGCGCTCGAGTTCCTCGGCCGTAACATCCGGCCGCTGCGGCGTGCGGTTCAAAATGACGTGCAGCCGGTTGCCAAAACCGGCATTGATCAGCGTTTGGACTGCCAGTTTGGCTTGGTGCAGCGAGGGTACTTCGAGAGTGGTGACCAGATAGATGTCATCGATTTCGTCGAGTACGGTCACCGTCGCCAGGTTCAGCGTGGCGCCCAGGTCAACCACGGTCCAGGCGTAACGCGCTTTGACAAACGTAACTATCTTCGCCAGCGCTTCCCCGGGAACGGGATCTTTGGGAAGGTAGCCGGTGGGCGCCGGGATAATTTCCAAGCCGGGCCAATCGGCCGACACCAAGGCATTCCAATAGCTCATATCGAGGCGATGCAGGTTCTGCACCGCGTCCAATACTGAGTAAGGTGCTTTCACCTTCATCAAAAAGCCAACGATTCCCGACTGCAGGTCCAGATCGGCTAACAAACTGTGCTCGGCGCGTTGCGCGCTCACGCGGCCCAATTCAGCCGCCAAATGGCAGGCGATGGTAGTCGCGCCGCTTCCCCCTTTGGCAGAGAGGAATCCAACCGTCTTCCCAGGTGGGCGGCCACTGTCTTTGGGCCGTGGGCGAACGTCGGCTCGGCGGCCAACTGCTTTACGGAGGCTATCCCCGAGAGGCGGATAAAGAAACTCATTGGCGCCGGCGCGCATGGCGGCCAGAATAGTATCCGGCTGGGCGATCTTGTCGAGCGCTACCAGCAGGCAATCGGGCAGCGCGGCGCGGACTCCACCTACCGCTTCCTCAAGCGACAGAGGCAATGCGGAAATATCCAGCAGCACCAGTTCCGGCCGCAGGAATTCCAGCCGCTCGATCAGTGACGGCCAATTGCGCAGGTCGCGTTGTTCCATCACGACGCGCGCGGCGATTCCGCGCAGGGCGCTTTGCGCGGCGTCCCATAACTCGGCGCCAGCCACTGCCACGCCTACCGTGATCGGGGTGGCCGGCGTCTTGGAGGCGTCTTGTTCAATAACGAGCGAGGCCATTATTTAATCCCTCCGGCGGGTGTGGGCGGAGCGGAAGCCTGCGGCATGGTCTGCGCAGCGGTCTTCTGTTTCTCCAGTTCGAGCATTTCTTCCAGCGGTATGGTCTTCTTGACCGGCGGGACCTCGATCGCGCCGGTGACCTCAGACCCCGGCGTCCGGGGCGCAGATTTAGCTGTTCCCGGCAAGAACTCCTCGGGACGGCGAACGTCCGGAAGCGGCGCGTTGCCCGGAATCGGACGGACCAACTCCGGCGTAATCAAGACCATTAATTCCGAATTGTTCCGGGTGCGGGCGCGGCTCTGAAAAAGCTTGCCCAGGAGGGGAATGTCGCCGATACCTGGAATCTTGTTGAGACTCTCGGTAATGGTGTTATCGAGCAGACCGGCGATCACGAAACTCTGGCCGCTCTCCAGTTCAACCTCTGTTTGGATCCGGCGCGTGGCCAGGGCCGGAATGGTGAAGCCCTGAAACTGCAGGGCGTTGGCGTAGTCGAGCGAACTGACTTCCGGGGATACTTTCAGACGGATTGTCCCGCGCGGCGTCACCACCGGGAGGAAATTGATGCGCACTCCGTATTCGCGGAATTGAATGGTGACGGCGCCGGCTGCGGCCCCGCCCTGCACCACCGGAAAGGGAAACTCGCCGCCCGCTACAAAGCTGGCCGATTTGCCGTTAATCGCCAAAACGTTGGGTTCCGCCAGCATCTGCAAGAGATTTCTGGCCTCCAAGGCTTTAATCAGAGCTCCCAGATTCAGGTCGGACCGGAACAGGAAAATATTGAGGGCATCGGAAAGTGTGAACTCTACGGACTTGCCCTGTATCGATGGCGTGGCCGGCCCGAATTGACCGGTAGTGATTTGGCCGATGGTGTTGGCGGCGCCGGTGCTCAAGAGGTTGAAGCCTAGAGACGTGGTGGCGGAACGATCCACATCGGCGAATCGCACGTGGAGTAGGATCTGCGGTTCGGCTAGGGGCACTTCGACGCGCAGAAGATTGACCACTTTTCCTAACGTGAGCGCCATGGCGGCGGCGCGTTCGGCGCTCGAAACATCTTTCACCGTGCCGCGCAGGAAGACGGTGTCATTTTCAAAATCAAGATCGACGGGCTGTCCTTCAAGAGCCCGCTTGAGCTGGCTGCGGACTAGTTCGACGCGGGAGGCATTCTGCGAGACGGTGAGGTCGAACAAGGTGCGCGTGCCGTCCTGCTGCCAGAGGATCACAGAGGTTTCGCCCGGCGCTTTGCCGTTAATCAAGACTTCACGTGGATTCACTGCCAAAGCTTCGGCGAAATCGCCATTGCCCACCGAAATCCGCCGCAGATCGGCGGGAGTGTCGAGGAGTATTGACTTGCCTACAGTCACTGTTAAGTTGACCGGCAGCGCCTGATTGGCGCAGAGGGCGGGCAGGGCCGCCATTACCAGCGATGCGATGAGCCAGCAACCTTGGCGGGTCATGGCCGCACCTCCTGACCCTGGAATTGAGTTTCCGTGCGTTTGATTCCGTGGATCACTTCGACCACGCGCGGTTGGGGAGGCGCGAAGAAAGCCGCGGGTGGAGTGGTAGGGCGCTGGGCAACGGGCTTGCTTTGCGGACGCGGCCTGACTTCAGACGGCGGAGGCCCGCCCGCATGGAACAACTGCGCGACTGCGCTGCCGTTGGTTTTGGCGATATCGCTATCGAGCGGATTCCGCAGCACCAGTTGAATGCTGGCCTGAGTACTTGCCAGGCTGAGCATTTCGGCCTGCTGCGGAGTGACTAAAAGATTGACGACCTGGACCGATACGGGCTTTCCTTCGGCGTCTTTCTGGAAGTTCTGGCCAGCGGAGAGAACCTGCACGTATTGCAGGAGCGTCTCGGTAATTCCGCCTTGCGTCGACCCTCCGGGTGGACTACCGGAGATCAGGACATCGACGCGCATGCCGGGCACCACGAAGCCGGCTACGCCGACGATTTCGTTGACCCTGATGGCCACGGCGCGCATACCCCGGGGGATTAGCGCTGCCAAGCCCGCGCCGCCGCCTTTAGGGGCGAGACGGGTTTCGACGATCGGCTCGCTGCCAAAGATGGGCGAGATGACGCCACGCCCGACGATGTCTTCGCGCTTTTGCAGGATGCCTACGGGCACGGTTCCGTTATAGTCTCCGATACGGAGATCGGCGTCCCGAATGAGTGTGCCAGGCTCCATATCCCGGGCTGCCAGGATGAGCTTGCTGGCTGCCGGAGCGGCCTGCGACGAGACACGGCCGGATAGCAGCCGGTACAACAATAAGCTGGCGCCTGCAGAGACAATGAAGGCAAACCCCAACACGGAAATCAGTCGTTGATTCATGTTTCGCTCACGGGCCGTATCCTCTCACCGGATACCCGGACCGTTCCTCTTTTTTCTCCGGGCAACTCGACCCTCGTCCCGGTTCGATACGCCTTCTATATCGGCGGGGCGAGGGCGAAGCGATAGGGTAGTGGTGGCGCGCGGGCTAGGATGACCCGGCGGCGCTGCTCAATTGCGAATCGGTACTCGACCAAATGGAATTGATACTGCCTCCAGCGCTTGAAAACAAAGCGGCCGAGGCCAACGCGACGAACGCCAGCATGAGGGTGTATTCGATCAGGTCCTGACCTTCTTCACCGGTCCAGAACCGAGTCCAAAACGTTGTCATATTGTTTCTCCTTGGGATGAACGATTGCGAATCGATCTCCGCCGCCGGAGGGAGCGGTGGATACCTGCTGTAACAACAAAGGTGGGGCCTGGACTGAGCGGAAGATCAGGGCTACCCCATCGTCATAGGACAAATGCCATGCACTTGATTGCCGCAGTGCGCCGGCCAGGGGCGCATCGGGCGGCAAGAGAACGGTGTCTACGCCATAACGGCTCAAGTAGCGCTGCCAGCCGGCCTGTGCGCCCATGGCCTTCATGTACTTGCCGGCGAAATCGGCGCCGTAGAAATCGCTGCGGCCGTCGATAAAGACACGGCCGCGCGGATACTCGCGATAGATCAGGTAGCCGCCCCAGAGGTCTTCGGTGAAGACGCCGCCCACGACGCCGGATTGCTCTAACTGTCCGGCGGCGGCCACGGGAAAGGACTTGGCATCGTAAGCCGCGCGGCAGGCGGCGGGAGGATGCGGCGCGTAAACGAGCGCGGCAAGGGCCAACATGGCGACGGCGCTGGCGACGGGCCAGTGGGGGCCGGCGTCGAGGTCATTCCACTCGCGGGTGAAGGCGGCTGTCGCGGCAAGCGCGCGCCGCAGCCAGGCTGCCAGACCCAGGTCCGGCAGTTCGCGCAAACCTTGCGAAATGACTTCAGCCACGGGAACAGCGGCGAGCAGGACAAAGATCTCCACGTTGCGCGCAGAGTAGAGCGCCAGATGTCCCCAAGCGACGAACAACAGCGGCCAAACCAGACGGCCGCGGCGCAGTTGGCGGAAGGCTGCCACGGCGCCTAAGAGCAGCAGGATTTCCAGATAGCGGGCCTGAGGGTTCTGGAAATTCAGAGACTGGAACTCCATCACATTGCCGCGAAAGAAGCCATCGGACAGATAGGCCAGGATGTGCCCGTGCAGGCGGTAGCCGTACGGATTGACGAAGGTGGCTACCGCGCAAAGCGCGGCCACGGCGGTATACAGACGTCCGCGCCGCAGGGCAGCCAGACGTTCGGCCGCGGAAGTCCGGCGCAAGAGCACGCCGAACTGCGCGAGGGCATAGACGGCGATCAACAAGATGCCCACGAAGAAACCGCCATGCAGATTGGTCCACAGCACCATCAGGGGCGGCAACAGCCACAAGCGGCGGCGAGCGCCGGGTGCGCCATCGCGCTCCAGGATGGTATAGAAGATGACCGTAAACAACATGGTGAACAGATGGGGGCGCGCCAACCAGTGTCCGGCGGAACCAGCCGTCGCCGCCAGGGTGACGCACAGGGCCACCAGCGCATCGCTAGACCGCCGCGCGAGACGGAACAGCAGGGCAAAAGTCAGCGCCAGGACGAGGCTGCTGCCTAGCACTACGGCAGCCATGCCGGCGTGAAGATGGAACCAGCCGAACAGCACGTCCCAAAGCCACTCCCAGGCGAACCAAGGCTGGCCGGAGCGGGTAAAAGAGAAGATATCGCGATCAGGCACGCGGCCGTGCTCGAGGATCCACTGGCCGGTGCGCAGGTGCCAACCGGTATCGCCATCACTTAATAAGGTGCCGGCGCCCTTCATCCCGCAGAAGAGGAAGAAGAGCGGCATCACGAAGGCGGCGTCCGTCATGGACGGTAGCCAGCGGAAGATCCCGGAACTGCGGGACGAATGCATCAGTGCCACGCAGGAAGAGGCACGGCAAGGGCCAAATATATGTTCGATTTGTTCCTCCATTTTCAAGGGCAGAACCGGATCTTGGAGTCCGATTTAGCGACGACTGTCTGGAATTGAAACACTAGGCAGTGCCGTACCGCTGCCAGTACGAATGGGACGCTGACGTTCGTCCGGGCCTGGTTAGAATAGCGATTGAACGCTCGCTATGAGTTTGCCGATCCAGACGATTCAGGCGCCTGCTCCGGAGGCAGGGCTGGTGGTCTTCGATGTGATGCCGCAGCCGAGGCATAGCCCGGCGCTGCCCCGCGTTTCGATCGAGGTGGCGCTCGCGGCTTTCAAACCGATGGCGATCGCGGAGCGGCGCTGTCCAAGCTGTGGTTGGACAGACGTGCGGCGCTCGACGGCGCACCACTTTAATGACTACGTCCTGAGCGTTTTCGGCTTAGTGCCGTATCGCTGCCGGACGTGCAGCGACCGCTTCCACCGCACGCGCCAAGCGGCGCCGATGCTGCAAGCCGGCATGGTATCCTGACGTCAACGGGACGTCGCTTATCTGGCACTTACTCTCACTAAGACATATCTAACTGCGCTCACCTGTATGTGGGCGATCGCACCGCTGACCGCGGAAGACCCGGGCATGTACTTGATGGGCTTGGCATCGGGCACGTCGGTGAATCCGGCGGCTGCGGCGATGCCGATGATCATGACGGGCGCGGGCGACTGGAAGACCATGTTCATGGGGACGGCCTTTGTGTCGGACATTCAGCAGTCGGGGCCGCGGGGGGGGATAAGCTGTACTCGACCAACTGGTTCATGGCGTCGGCCGAGCACGCGGTGGGCGAGAAGGGCGCGTTCGAGGCGGACCTGATGTTGAGCCTGGAGCCGGCCACGGTTACGGACCGGCGCTATCCGCTGCTGTTCCAGACGGGCGAGACGGCTTACGGCATACCGTTGACGGACGCGCAGCATCCGCACAATTTCATCATGGCGCTGGGCTTCCATTATGTATACCAGTTGGGCGCGAACACTACGCTCGACGCGTATGTTGCGCCGGTGGGCGATCCAGCGCTGGGGCCGGTCGCATATCCACATAGAGCGTCGGCGGCGGAGTTGCCGGAAGCGCCGATCTCGCACCACTGGCAGGATTCGACGCACATCGCGGATGACGTGGCGACGCTGGGCATAGCGTACAAGAAGGTCAAGGTGGAGGCGAGCGGGTTCCACGGAGCGGAACCAGGCGAGAACCGGTGGACGATCGAGCAGGGCGCGATGGATTCGTGGTCGGGACGGGTGTGGTTCTTTCCGAGCAACAACTGGGCGGCGCAGGTATCGGCAGGGAGACTGACGCATCCGGAAGCGCTGGATCCGGGAGACCAGGTACGCGTGACGGCCTCGCTGCAATACAGCCGCCCGATGCAGGGGGGGGTGTGGTCGTCGAGTTTGATTTGGGGAAGGGATCATAGCACGGCCACGCTGCGGAATTTGAACTCATACCTGGCGGAGACGGTGGTGCCGGTGCGCGGGAAGAACTGGATCACGGGACGTTTCGAATTGGTGGACAAGGACGAGTTATTCGGCGAACCGTACATAGGCACCTTTCGGATTGGGGCGTACACGATCGGGTATACGCGCGATATCGATTTGTTCAAGCACTTGCAGACAGGAGTAGGGGCGAACTTTACGGCTTACTCACTGGCGGATGCGATCAAGGGTTATTACGGAAAGCATCCGGTGGGCGGGAACATATTCGTGCGCATTCGTTTGCGCAGTTAGTGGGTGTGAGAACGATACGACCACTCCCTGACGGTCAGGGCACGGATGGCGCGCCACGGATGGCGGGAACATTTTCGTGCGAATTCGTTTGCGGAGCTAATCGGCGCGGAGCACGGTGGCGGGATCGATGCGCACCGCGCGGACGATAGCCGGCAATGCGGCCAGCAGGGCGGCGGCGAGGAGCGCGGCTGCGGGAAGTGCCAACATGCCGGGATCGCGTGGCTGCACCTGGTAGAGCAAGGCTTCGATGTAGCGGATGGAGGCCATACCGAGCGCGAGTCCGGCGGCGGCGCCGGCGCAGACCATGACGAAGACGCCCGAGATCAGCAGGCGCACGATGTGGGTGGGGGGGGCGCCGACGGCCAGGCGGGTGGCGATTTCACGGCGGCGCTGCTGGACGGAATAATCGAGCACACCATATAATCCGACGGCGGCGAGCAACAGGGCCACTATCGCGAAGAACATCGCCAAGGCTGCCAGCAAACGTTCGCGAATGGTCTGGCGGGCGTTGATTTCCTGTTGGGTACGGATATTATCGACGCGGAACTCGGGGCGGGCGAAGGGGATTTCGCGGCGGATGACGGGGGCGAGGGTGGCGGGATTGGCGGCGGTGGTGCGGACCAGGAACGCGGCGGATTCGGCGGGGGCGAAGGGAAGGTAGGCAGTGGGGGTGATGGGTTCGCGCATGTTGCGATAGCGCGCGTCGCGCACCAGTCCGACGATACGGATGCGGATATGCCGGTTGCCCTCCTGCTGCTTTTCGAACCAGCGGCCGATGGGGTTAGTGCCGGCGAAATAGGCTTTGGCGAACGACTCGTTCACTATTGCGGTGGGGGGGGCGTGGGGGGGGCATCATCGGGGCGGAAGTCGCGGCCATCGATGAGAGGGATGCGCATGGTATCGAGCCAGCCGGGAGAGACGGCGAGGAAGTAAGCGAGGGCGTCCCCCGCGGACGTGCCGTCGACCAGGACAAAGCCGTTCCAACCATTGCCGCTGAGCAGGGGCCAACCGGCCAGCGCGACGCGTTCGACTCCAGGCAGGGTGCGGAGATGCTCAGCCACCTGTTCCCATAAGAGCGGCGGTTGCGGCGTGGCGGTGAGGGTGTCAACGGCGAGCAGGCGTTCAGAGGAAAAGCCAGTGGGCTGATGGGCGAGTCGGCTGAAGGTGGAGACCAGCAGCAGGGCAACGAAGAGGACCATGAAGCAGAATGCGGCCTGGACCGCGACCAGCAGGTGCACGGTGCGGCGGCGGGAGGGCGGATGATCACCGCCTTTGAGGGCGACGGAGGGTTGGACAGAGGAGGCGCGGAGGGCGGGGGCCAATCCGAACAGGGCGGTGATGCCGAGCGAGAGTGCGAGGACGAAGCCGAGGACGCGCCAATCTGCCGCCAGGAAAAGGCGTACGGGATCATCCGGCGGATTGATCTGGGCGACGACGAAGGGCGCGGCCCACCAAGCGAAGATTGCGCCGAGCGCGGCGGAGAGGAAGGCGAGCATGGCGCATTCGACCAGCACGAGTTGGACGAGACGCACGCGTCCAGCGCCGATGGAGACGCGGAGGGCCATTTCGCGGGTGCGCGCGGCGGCTTGAGCGGTCATCAGATTGGCGACGTTGGCGCAGGCGATGAGCAGGACCAGGGCAACGAGGATGGCGAGGGCGGCGAGAGCGGAACGATAGTCCTTCTGCATTTCGGAGATGCCGGAGGCGGCGGGTTGCAGCAGGAGTTGCTGATGGAGGAAGTTGGCGATTTTGCGCGGGGGCCATCCGGTGAAATGTTTGGCGCGCTGCTGTTGGGAGGCTTGAAACACGGCGCGCAGGCGTTCGGCGACGGGCGCGGGGGAGACGCCGGGGGCGAGGCGAACGAAGGGGCGGAGCCAACTGGAGGTGTCGTCGGTGACACCGGGGTGCATCATGGCGGGAAGGAAGATATCGACGGCGAGTCCGGTTTCGGTACCGGTGAAGTGGGCGGGGGCGACGCCGACGATTTGGAAGACGGTGCGGGCCATGCGGAAAGTGCGCCCGACGGCGGAGGGATCGCGGCCGAAGCGGCGGGTCCAATAATCGTAAGACAGCACGGCGTAGGGATGGGCGCCGGGGGTGAGGTCGTCATTAGAAGTGAGGAGGCGGCCGAGGGCGGGCTTAAGCGAAAAGGAATCGAACATGCAGCCGGAGACGTATTGGCGCCAAGCTTTCTCGATGTCCTGATCGGAACGGTAGGTGAGATCGGCACGGTCGGCGTAGGAGACGGCGATGAGGTCGGCCTCTCCGGCGACGGCGGCGCGCATCTGGAGGAACAGCGGGTACTCGGCGCTTTCGCTGACGAAGAAGCGTCCGCCGGGATCGATGCCCTGGCGGGTGGCGACGTAGAGACGATCGGGCGCAGCGATGGGCAGGGGGCGCAGGAGCAGGGCGTCGATGAGGCGGAAGGCGGCGGTGCAGGCTCCGGTGGCGAGGGCGAGGGAGAGGATGGCGGCGGCGGAGGCGACCTTACGTTTGAGGATCTGACGGCAGCCGAAGATGGCATCGGCGCGGAGGGAAGCGAGCCAGGGGGCGAGGCGGAGGTCGAGGGAGAGTTCGCGAAGGCGGAGGGGGGATCCGAAGGCACGTTGGGCTTCGGCGGGATGGCGGCCGTGGCTGACGGCTTCGGCGAGGTGGGAGGCCAACCTGCTCGTCAATATCGCGGGCCAGGCGGCGCTGGCGGAGTACGTTGACGATGCGGGAGCGGAGCGACATGCTTAGACCTCTTAGTATACAGACGTCTGAGTGTAAGTAACGTTAGATTTGGGCAATGCGGGCATGGTTCGGGTTTGGGCTAGATGTCGATGGGGCGGGGGGCCGGGGCTAGGCGGCAGTGGGGGGCTTGGGGGACTTCGAAAAGTCGCCGAGGATTTCGCGGGGAATTTCGCGCCAGACGCCATCAAGGCCGAGAACTTGAGGGAGGACGGCGTAAATGCCGCCTCCGTCTTCATGGGTCCAGAGGAGGCCTTGACGCAATGTTTCCGGCTCTTTAGAGTTGTCCTCATCCTGGCGGGCGATGCGTTCGGCGCGATAGCGGGCGAGGTCGGTGATGGTTTGGGAGATGGAGCGTTCGAGGCGGCCTTGGGTAAGGTAGAGGCGATGGATGGCGGTGGCGAGATCGGCGGGGGACATTTCGGTATCTTCGTTGAGGCGGGCCTCATGGCGGTCGATGCGGGCCAATTTCCACTGATTGGTGGCGATTTGTTGGACGAGTGAGGTCTCCATATCGTCTTTGGGCTGCCAGGCTTCGTGGAGGCCGGCGACGAGGAGGTTATATTTCTCGCGATCCTCGCCGGGGAGCATGAGGGTATCGGCGCGGATGCCGTGTACGAGGGCGTTGAGGCTAGTTTTTTGCTTTCCGGCGATACTGGTGGGACCGGAAGACTTCTTGGCATTGCGGCGGTTGGCGCGTATCTGGTTGATAGTTGACATAGTTACCTTTCTGTTCGAACGAAGCCAATTTTAGATTTAGCTGTCAGGGGGCGCCCGGGGGGCGGCGGATGACGGCTAGTAAGTGGTGAGTTATGCTGCTTACTCGATCTAAGAGTAACTGGTGGGTTGGGGGTCAGACGGGGGGGGAGGCGGAGGGTGGAGTGGTAAGTGAGTTAGTTGGAGTTAGTTGTGGGGGCGAAATAAATCGGCTCGACGTGTGACTGAAAAAGGCGTTGGGGGCTGCCGTATATTGCTGGCCATGTGTTGAGTATTTGTCCGAACAGTTTTGAACGATTATAGGGCGATGGTGGAATGGCTGGCCGCAGAGAATTAAGGCGGATGCCGAATTACACGGATCCAAAGTTGGTCCAACAGTGCACCGGCGGAGTTTTGCTCCCGGGGCTCATTACCGGCTTATTCTGGCGCTGCCAACGGGTCCGCCGGCACGCCGCCCCGTGACGTTCCTCTATGCTTCCGACGATCAATAAACCGGCCTCCGAAAGCCGTTTTAAGCATCCATTTTGCGACTGATTTTGGCAACGCCGGAGCCCCTGTTTTCAGGGGTCGGTCGTTGACGTTGCTAAGCTTATCTTTTTAGGACGGTACGGGAGATCATGAATTACCCTCACATGGGCTATAGTTGTCCATGCCCAACAATACATGTGAACACTGCGGCGGTTCACAACTCATCAGCGGTCTCACTGTTTCTGCTTCTGGTGGTGGTGGCGACGTACGTCCCGGCCTCCTCTGCAAAGAGAAAGAGAAAGGCTTTTTCACGCTTTCCGAAAGGGGGAAAAGGGAAGGCCTTTTTGCTGACCTGTGCACCTCTTGCGGCACTGTAAAACGTTTATACGTGAAAGACCCGAAACGTGATTGGGTCGTATAACTTTCACGGTTTCAACCGGGACTATCCCCGGCCCAATGGACGCAAAGGACCCTTTTTGCGACGCTGATTCTGGGACTTGGCCGAATGTTGAGCCCGGTTTATCTGTTAGCGATAATGGAGTCCAATGGGTTCCTCATTGCCCGCTGAGCTTGCGCAGAGTGCGAGTGCGCGGGATGGAGAGTTTGGCTGGGAGATCGCGTGCTTTCCCGCTGCGTTGACGACGGCTGAGCGTCTGGGGTTAGCTTGCCTCGGCGGGCAGTTTCAGTTTCGATTTGATGATGCAATCTACGAAATGTATTGGCTGAGTGCGGACCCAGCAGAGCGTTTTTTCGACGAGCCTTGGGACGGTTACGTTCATCGTTCGTGTGCTGAGGTCGCGGAAGGATTCAGTCGCCTAGCCGGCACGACGGATTTTGCCGCCATCGTGCAGGAGTTGCCCTCTGACCTCCGAGACAGGGTGGTGGGGATGGGATTCGATTTCAGGCGTGCTCTTGTTTTCGTGGCCTACTTCGTCACCGAACAGGAGCTTGTTAGCCTCACTCCGGCAAAGAGATAGGGGTTACTGGCGTCTCGCCTGGAGATCAGGTGGCAGCCACGTTCGACAGCCGGCTCGCGCCGATGAGAAAGAAGCAGTATTCTTTTTTAGTTCGAGACTGACGTCACCGGGAGGGTGAGGGCCGGCGGATTTCGCAAGGCTCGCTGGGCGAGACTAGGTAAGGGCAAGAGCGGCGGCTTTCGGGTGATCTAGTACTTTCTGGCCGAACCGGGGCGGCTCTAGATGGCTGCGATTTACGCCAAGCGGCGAATGGAAACCGTATCGCCGGCCACTCGGAACGTGCTCGCTAAACTCGCGGCACAAATCAAGAAAGCGGCAAAAGGAGGACGATGATCATGGGCGCGGACAATCTGAACACGAGAAGCAAGGGCCGCACCAAACTCGGTATCACGCTGGAGAGGAGCGCCAAGGAGATTTTGGCGCACGTGAAAGGCGATTCGGTACTACCTACACGACGTATCGTGCTGCCGGACGAGGTTGATGTAAAGCGCATCCGGACCAAGGCGCGCATGTCGCAGGCGGAGTCCGCGCGCGCTTTTGCATTAATCCGAGAACGCTGCAGGAATGGGTGCGGACGGCGAAAACCCGACGTTGCCTCGCGAAGTCCATTGTCAACGCGCGACATGGAGATAACGCAGCCGAGTGGGCGGACGAGGCTGGAGATGATATAACAGTT
This sequence comes from Bryobacterales bacterium, assembly GCA_963738345.1. Lineage (GTDB taxonomy): Bacteria > Acidobacteriota > Terriglobia > Bryobacterales > Bryobacteraceae > Bog-159. The sequence goes on along the minus strand of CAVTWI010000002.1, from coordinate 4,531,157 downwards.
ATATACTAATGCGCGTTGAGTTCGACTGGGCGAAAAGCCGGGCCGTTAAGCAAAAACACGGTGTCAGTCTTAATGAGGCGCGCGAGATCTTCGATCAGGTGTACCTTGTCGACCAGAAGAACGAAGATCCGGAGCAGTTCCGTGCCATCGGGTGGTGCGGTGCACGCTTGTGCTCGGTAATTTTTGAGGTCAAGCATGACGAGGACGGCGAGTTTTACGACTTGGTCACAGCCTGGACGGCAACCAAAGAGGAGGAGCAGAGCTATGCCGAAAATGTCTAAATCCACGCCGACTGCGGACGAGATTGCCGAGAGGGCATCACGCGGCGAAGATGTTTCGTCTTACTTCACCAACAAGTTTACGGTAGTGCGGCCGGTCCGCCGCGTGAATGTCGATCTGACGCACGGGATGCTACGGGAACTCGATCAGCGGGCGGCACGCCTCAACGTCAGTAGACAGGCTGTAATCAAGACCCTACTCGACCGGGCGCTGCAGGGTGACCGCCCAAAGCCAGGCGCGAAGAGAAAAACTGGCTAAAGAAGTCATTCCACAACATGACGATAACGCAGCCAGGTGGATTCCAGCACAGAAGCGCGTTTATCAGTACTAATCCGACGAAACCAGTCCGGACGTTTCGCGCGAGGTTGACGTCACTCGGACTTCGTAGTGCCATCTACCACAACCCGTTTATGGAGAGTGACGTGGCGCGGCACATCACCGAGATGGTGACCAACGGTGGCCGGACACTTGACGGAATCGATGAGAAGTGGTCGCCGGGTATTGTAGTACCTGCCTCAAACGCTCCCCTCGGCCTGCAGGCTGGACCTTTTACGCCGAGCCGGTGTAGGCGCCTCCAGCTAAAATGGGGCAGTGAGAGTATTCATCAGCCATAACGCCAAGGACAAAGAGACTGCTCGGCTGTTGGCTGGCTTGTTTGCGGATCGCGGCATCAGCTTTTGGTTCGATGAGTATGAAATCAAGCCGGGCGAATCCATTACCGGCGGCATCGGAAAGGGCATCGAAGAATGCGACGTCTTCCTGCTGATGTGGAGCGCCGCAGCGAAGGCATCAAAGTGGGTCGACACGGAAATGCGCGCCGCCATCCGCAAGCGGGTGGATCAAACATCGTTTCGCCTAATTCCCTTGATGCTGGACGATACCGCGCTTCCTGCGCTGGTGGCTGACTATCGTGGCTTCGTCCTTCAGCGCGCCGACGACCTCGGAAATATCGTGCGGGAGATCTGCCCCGAGGAGGCGGAGATTGACGTTATTGTCCGGCATCAGCAGCGGTTCCTTGAGCTGGTTGCGAAGCAATACCCGGAAGGCGATGAGGTTCGTGATTTGATTTGCCCGGTATGCGCCAGCAGGAATCTGAGCGCGCTGGTAAAGCATGAGCCGATGGTCGATGAACGGCTTTACGTCGTCCGGTGCGCCGACTGCGGATGGCAGCAGCAGGCAAAGGGCGACTGCCCGTGGGTACGGGTACGTCCATTCGAGAGTGATCTGGGCGCCGCAACCGCGACGGGATTTCTTTTCGTGGCGAACCCCATCGAAAATTCGCTCATTCGCGGGACCTTGCACGTGCTGGGTTTGGAGGACGTGTCGTTCGAAGCGCGGATGACTGGGCCGTCGCTCCGCATCAACGTGCTCAACGTGACTGTGGCTATCAGCTTCGATCCGATCCGGTGTGCTTTCACCGGTTCGGCTGCGCGAGCGGGGGCCGCTCCTCCGGTACCTGAGACGATAACCATGTTGCCCTGATCGCGCGTCGTGCCATGAAAACTGCGGCCTTTGAAATTGGCGATAGTAACGATCATCCGTGCTCCGTCATGACTTCCTGCCGTGATGGCGGGGATAGATTATCAGTACAGCGTGGCGAGGTGGATTGGCAAGGGAAAAGAGCAACCTGATCCGGCCAAAATACAGTTACGGCTTTTGGCCCAAAACCTTTATCCGCGTCTTCGCTGCTATCCTTGAAGGGCTCACTTGGACGCTCGATGAGCGAACGGCAAGCTCTTTTCATCAGCCACGCATCTCCGGAAGATAACGCCTTTACAATCTGGCTCGGCGCGAAGCTCGCGGCGGCAGGTTATGAAGTCTGGGCTGATGTCCTGCGTCTGACGGGCGGTGACGACTGGCAGCGCAAATTAGAAGATGCTTTGCGCAACCGGGCGTGCAAGGTTCTCCTCGTCGCGAACCAGAAATCTGTCGAGAAGCAGGGCGTTCGGAACGAGATCCAGATTGCCTTTGATGTCGCCAAGAAGATCGGTGACACAAGGTTCATTATTCCCCTGAAGTTAGGACCGTTCGACGCCCCTTTCCTTATCGCGCACGCGCAATACATCGATTTCAGTGATGGCTGGTCTTCCGGCCTGCATGAACTTCTGACAGCGTTGCAGGATGAGTACAAGGTCCCGCTATCAATTGAGCCTTCGACCGCGATATGGAGCTCGCTTCAGGCGATGCACGGCAGACACCTGGAACAGCGGCCCGAGCAGTTGGTTTCGAACTGGCTGCAAATAAGGAACGTGCCGGATGTAATCCACTACTACCGCAACGCCGATCTGCGTAGCAACGAAGTGATGCTATCGTCGCCCCGCGTTCCATACGGCGACGGTTTTGTCACATGCGAGGAGCATCCTATTCCGGGTGCAAGCAAGGCCCTACTGAGCGATGTACTCAGCGTTGGTTGGCCGGAACTCGGTATCGCGAACATCGAAATGCGCAAGATCTTCACCAGGCTGGCGAACGAAGGGATGGAACTCTTCCTGAAGTCGCGGGGCCTGCACTCCTTCGAAATGGCAAACGGCCAGCTTGCGTGGTGGTTCGGAGGAGATACGCCGGATACACGCCTTGCGTTTGACTGGGGTGAGGTAAAAGGCAGCCGTGTGCTGCGAGGAGCTTCCCAGAAGCGGAAGGTGCAATGGCATTTTGGCGTCACTTCGCAGTATCGTACAGGCCTTGTCCCCTACTTTCGGCTGCGCACGCGACTCCTGTTCTCGGAGGATGGGAAAACCGCACTGCCGGGCAAACGCACGCACCGGATGCGGCGGTCATTCGCCAAGGGCTGGCGTAACGCTCGTTGGCGGGATATGCTTCTTGCCTTTCTATTTTGGCTGTCAAATGGCGAATCTTTGATACGGCTTCAGTTGGCCCCGGAAAGCGATATTAAAGTCGAGCTTCCGCCGTTGATGTTTGTGAGTCCCGTAAGCGTGAGCGAAGGCGAGGGAGAAGATGTCGATGAAGATGAGACCGGTGAAGAGTTCCCAGAAGAGGACGAAGAATCCGAACTCCTCGACGAAGAGGACTAGTCGCGAAAAGCCAACAACGCGCGTGCGGCCGGCGCAGCCGGAGCGAAAAACGTTGTGGCATATCCCGGAGCCCCTTCTGGAATTCGCTCATGGCCAGATGGTCGAATATCCGCGAGACGGTTTATATCTATTCGGTCCTTGCGACGCGCAGAAGCGGTCCGGCGTAACGCGATACGGCGTCATCGGCACACGCGAAGGCATCGAGCGATTCACCCGCTTTTCAGCGAGGATGCGCGGCTACATACCGATTCCTGTCCCCGGACCTCGTAGCCGCAAGATCGAACCGCAACACGTTCCTTTTCCCGGTTTTCAAGAGGCCTTCAATAGCGAATGGCCTGAGAAACCCGTGGCCGTAATCCAGGATATTCAACTTCAGGAAATTGACGAAAAGATTCACATACAGAACCGGCATGAAGCCATTCATGCGTGCGTGGATCTGTTCGTATCACGATTGGAAGCCGAGGAGAATCGGCTTGAGGCTCCGCCCAGCTTCTGGTTCGTTATCATCCCAGAAATCATTTACGAACTGGGGCGGCCGCAATCGCGATTGGCGCGAGCAGAAGCTGTGATTGGAAACATCACTATTTCAAAGCGAAAGGCTGGAGAACTGAAAGTGGCTCCCAGCTTGTTTCCAGAGGAGCATGAAGGTGCTGACGTCTACGAATATGCCACGCACTTCCGCCGGCAGTTGAAAGCCCGGCTCCTCAAGGGCAAGATCGTGACGCAGATTCTCCGCGAGACCACCCTCGCGCCGGAGGACTTTACAAAGGCGAACGGAATGCCTCTGCGGCGTCTCGAAGATCCGGCCACGATCGCCTGGAAGCTAGGCACGGGAGCCTATTACAAGGGCGGAGGGCGGCCATGGCAATTGGCTAACGTCCGACCGGGCGTCTGTTATGTCGGCCTCGTCTACAAACGAACGGATTTAACTGCCGACGTCAGGCACGCCTGCTGCGCGGCGCAAATGTTTCTATCGAACGGCGAAGGTGTGGTCTTTCGGGGAGCGCCGGGATCATGGTTCAATCCAGAGACGAAGCAATATCATCTTGATGAAGCCGCGGCCAAAGGGCTGGTCGAGCTGGTAATTGGTGAGTATCTCCGTCTGCACGATTCACCACCGAAGGAGTTGTTCATCCATGCGTCTTCCAACTTCGCAGATGATGAATGGGCCGGTTTCGAAAAAGGTGCAGGAACTGACACGAAGGTGTTGGGGATTCAGATTTCCGACGCCTATGAAGACCTCAAGTTGTACCGAATGGGAAACTATCCGGTCATTCGCGGTACTGCGCTACCCCTTGGCGACAGGAGCGCCTATCTCTGGACGTCAGGTTTTGTGCCCCGTTTGGACACGTACATGGGGCCGGAAACGCCGAACCCCATCATGGTGAGGGTGCAGCGAGGAGCGTGTGATTTACGGGCTGTCCTGGTTGACGTGATGGGCCTGACGAAGATTAACTTCAATTCGTGTCTGTTCAATGATCGAATGCCCGTGACAATTCGTTTCGCCAATGAGGTCGGAGATGTCTTGATCTCGGCGCCGATGGACGGCGAACCGCGATTGCCCTTCAAGTTTTACATTTGAGCAAGCGAACGGGCGGGAGTGATAAACATGGCGAAGTGGGGCGACGGTCCGGGGTGGACAATCGATCAGGCAATGCAAGTTCTCACAGTGCTGCACCCGGCGTTTCGGGAGAACGGCTATGCTCTGGCGATTCATGGCTCGGTCTCGCGTGATGGAAAAGGCAATGACTTGGACCTGATAGCCGTTCCGGAGGAGTTGTGCGTGACACCTCCAGAAGAGATGGAACGCATAATGTGCGACCTGATCGGCGCCCAGCCTGCTCAACAAGAGCCCAACCGGGGGCTGCTTGGAACTTGGTCGCGCGCATGCGTACTGGAAGACGGCCGCGGAATCGATATGGAGTACCGTCTCCCAGATCCAATCGACCGCCGGCACGAGTGGGCCTCGTCGCTCATAACGCTATTCCGCGACAACGGCTATCACCTCGAATTTTTCTCGTTCCCAGAACGCCTTAATGCGAACCACTTCGACCTGATCGCGCTACCCCTTACTTTGAACGCGACGTCACCGGAGGCCATGGACCATTTGATTTTTGAAAAATTGCATGCTCCATTGCTCTCGGACCCAGTCGAGAGTTCCATGAGCGTTCGGTCCTACCACTCAGACGACGACCGCAAGATCGGGATACGGTTTGCACGGCCGGCGGTGGTCGGGGTTGGTGGGGATAACGTCGGCTACTAGTAGGCGATTCTTTTCTCGAAGGGCGATGCATTTAGCGTAACCACGGGATTCGATGCGCAACTGCACGGGATTCGAAGCACATACCAACCGGATGCGGTGCATGGCTGACGGGTTCCGGTGCATTGGGCGTGAGGCGGACAAACGAATCCGTGCGTCCATTCATGGTGCCGGGGATGATTCATTGCGGCGGTGGGATGTGACGCCGAACTTCGACATGATTCAGGAACGATAAGTCGGCTTGAGGCGCGGGACAATTTGCGCTGCGGTCCGTTCGTACAGGCGTAGTCGGCCGCTCCGCGATTCGTTCAGATCGGCAGCACCCGAACGCGGTGTCGATAAGGGTCCACAGTACCGAGCGCGCCAGCTTCGAGGCTTGGGTTGGCGGCCTGGATTGCCCGGAGCACGATGGCGCCAATCGCGGACGGCAGAGCCGGTATACGCCGCCGTGCGGGAGGCGCCGGACATTCAATTCAGCTTTGACCGCGAGGACCGCCAGCAGCATGACAACAGCTACCCGTTTTACCTCCGGTACGAGGGCCGCTGCCCAGGGGCAACGATGTGAAGGTAGACATCATACTGCGTGATAAGCTTGTCTATCCGCTCCTGGAGCGCCACGCTGGCCCTCGCCGACAGGGCGCGCAATGAACCGAGAGACATCTATGATCTTTGGCATCTTACGTCGCGCGAAGGCATGAAGCTTGGGCCCCTTGCCGATGGAATGCGGCAGAAGTTGGAGTTTCGCGGAAAGCCGTGCGAAGGCATTGCTGAAGCCATCCGCGCCAAGGAGGCGAGATTGAGGACGCGATGGAACAAGCGACTTGGGTATCAAATGGTGGCGCTGCCGCAGTTCGATGAGGTTTTTCGCGCCGTGCAGCGGATGCTGCGTCAGGCAGATCTGCCGTAAACGAGTCCTTCAGTGTGCGCTTATGGTGCGGGTTCCACGTGCACCAGGACATCGGCTACCCATGGGAGGGTTTCCTTGATCACGATGCGGACTTGGGTGGCGATGACGTGGGATTCACGGACGGTGATTTCGGGATCTACTTCCAAGTGCAAGTCCACGTGATACTGCAGGCCGGTTTTGCGCGCGTAGCATTTCTCCACGCCGCGGACGCCTGGCACGGTTAGCGCGGCGTTGCGCACGGTGGCCATGCTCTCGCGGTCGGGCATGGTGTCCATGAGTTGTAGGGCGGTATCGCGGGTGACACGGATGCCGGTGAAGACGACGATCAAACCGACGGCGAAAGCACCCCAGTGATCGGCCGTCTGGAATTGATGCGGAGCGACGATGGTGAACGATACGGCCACCAGGGCGGCCAGGGCCGAGAGGATATCGACCGAATCGTTCCAGGCATCGGCCAGGAGGGCGGCGCTGCGGATGCGCTGCCCATAGTGGAATTTCACGCCGGAGAGAATGCTTTTGGCGACTGCCGATCCAATGAGGGGCCAGACCACGAAGGGCGCGGGGGGGGGCGTGGGGCTGCCTATGGTGAGCAGGGCATTGGCGGAGATTGCCAGGCCGGCGAGAGCGAGCATGAAGCCTACGAACAGGCCCGTTACGGTCTCGATGCGGCCGTGGCCGTAGGGGTGATTCCAATCGGGCGGACGGGCGGCCAGCGTTAGGCCCAACAGCACGATGCCCGACGCGAATACGTCTCCAGCGGATTCCAGACCGTCGGCGACCACGGCGTGGGAATGCCCCATCAGGCCAGCGGTAATTTTGATCGCCGCCAGGGATCCGCTAACGAACATCCCGGCGAGGGCGACGCGTTGGCCAATTTGCAATGTGTCACCAACTCACGGACGCGGGAAAATACTCGGCGATGAGGTCGTCATAATACGGGCGGAGCATCTTCGCATCGGGTTTGGCCGCGCTTTTCGAATAGAGGTCGTAGGGGTTGAAGGCGCGTACCCATCCGAACATGCGGCGGTCGTGATCGTTCATCAGAAAATCGTAGGCATGCTCGCGATGGCCGGGATAGAAGGAATGGTAGCGGATCATGTAGAGGGCTTCCTCGGGCATGTAATTCTTGACCACGTGATAGAGGTATTCGTCGTGGCCCCAGGACAGGTCGACTTTATCGAGGCCGCCGCCTTCCTGATAAATGCCGGTGTGGGTCTGATAGGCGGGTACGGCGGAATCCGGATTGGCGGCGAAGAATTCGGGGTAGACGATTTTGTCCGACCAGGCGCAGCCGACAGGGAAGGTATCGCCGACGACGGCCCATTGGGGTTCGCCGTAGAGGCATAGGATTTTGCCCAAGTCGTGGATGAGTCCGGCGAGGACGAACCAGCGGGGATGGCCGTCCGCACGGATAGCTTCGGCAGTTTGCAGGCAGTGCTCGATCTGGGAGAGATCGGTATCGGGGTCGCTATCATCGACTAGCGTATTCAGGTATTCGAGAGCTTCCCAGATTCCCATGCGGCGCTGGGCAAGTGGCAGGTACTGCTGCTTTTTGGCTTGCACGAAGTCGCGCGTTTGGTGGGTATGGTTGAGGCGGTAGAATTCGCGGACCACCGGCGGGGCTTCGGGAGTGAACTTGCGGAAGCTATCCTGCGTGCGATTCGGATCGTAGCGGTCTTTGACGAAATCGTCCCACTGTTCCAGGTTTTCGAGCGGACCTTGCATGGCAGCCTCCTGTCAGCCATTATACTGGCTGGTATCGATGCGGAGAACAGTTGTCACTATATTGTTATTGCTGCCGGGGCAGGCCTGGGGTTGGGGGGACGAAGGGCACCGCGCGGTGGCGCGGATCGCGGCAGCGCATTTGACGGAGCGCGCGCGGCAGGCTGTGGCGGCGCTGTTGCAGCAGGATGCGACATTTGCGGCGGCGCCTGGAATGCCCGATACGCTGGCGGAAAGCATGGCGCGCGCGGCGATCTGGCCCGATCATATTCCGGGCGGCAAGGGCGCTACAGCGCCGTGGCACTACGTGGATATTGGATTGTTTGAAGGCCCGTCGCACCTGGCGGAGCGGTGTCACGATGGCGACTGCATCGTCGGTAAGATGCGCGAGTATTTGGTGAATCTGAAGCAGCATCGGGCGGATGGCAAGTGGACGGAAGCGGAAGAGTTGGCGTTCCTCATACATTTTGCGGGTGACATTCATCAGCCGTTGCATTGTGTGAGCGATGCCGATGCGGGCGGCAATTGCGTGAATGTGGCGGGGTTCGAGCCGGTGAAGAACTTGCACGCGGTGTGGGATGTGACTTTGGTTGATGCGTTGATGAGAGCCGATGGGGCAGGGATGATCGCCGGCATGGAATCGCGGTTCAGGGGCAAGATGCAGCGCTGGGAGGATTACGGGAATATCGATAAGATTGCAGCGGAATCGTTCGGGCTGGCGAAATCGCAGGTTTATGGGAAGGCGCGGCCGCGTCTGCCGGTAATACCCCGGTTTGTAGAAGTGCAGCCGCGCAATTGCGCGACGGAGGCTCCGGCGAGTCTGCGCGAGGTGAAGGTGGACGGGCCGCGATCGTACGGCGCGAAGTCCACCGGCGTAGTGCGCATGCAGTTGTACAAGGGCGGGATCAGGCTGGCCGCCATGCTCAACAGCATCTACGCCGAGTAGAGCTATTGCTCTACGGTTAGTTTGACGGGCTGCTCAATGAGCTTGGGCTCTTTGCCCGTGGTCAAGAGCATGAGGGCGAAGCGACCGGCCGTGGCTTTTTCGGGGATTTTGAACTTGATGCTGGTGGCGGTTTGTTCGGTCAAATCGAGCACCACATCGTTCTTCCCATCGGTGAGGTAGACTTTCGAAACCTGGGCTTTTTCCAGGTTTTCTCCGGCTACTGTAATTACATCTCCGGCTTTGCCATTGTCCGGTTCGACAGTGCTCATCTTGGGCACCGATTGCGCGAAAGCCGCCAGGCTGGCGGCCAGGAAAAGTGGCACTGCAAAGGACATTTTCATCTGAAATCTCCGCTCCAGATTCAATGTATGTCCATTCCACGCCGAATTCAAGGGGGTAGGGGGCGGGGTCAGATCATTTCGTTGAGCAGTTCGGGGCGGGGGCGGGCGATGACGGCTTTATTTACCAGCAGGCCTTTCTGCGCGATGGTCTGCGCCGCGGCGGCCACGGCGCTTTCGACGGCGGCCACATCGCCGGTGAGCGTGACAAACGCTTTGCCGCCCAGGGCCATGGCGAGGCGCACTTCGATCAACTGCACGTCGGCGGCTTTGGCGGCTGCGTCGGCGCCCTCGATGAGCGAGGCGACGGAGAAGGATTCCACGATGCCGAGGGCGTCTAGCGCTTCCACTTTTACTGAGCCGCTGATGGCGGGAAAGATGGACTCGTGCAGATTTGCGATAGTGAAGCAGTCGATGACCGCGAAACTTCCGGCGGTATTGCCGGACGCGACGGCGGCTTGCACGGCGCCGACTTCGCCGCGCACCATCACCATATACTTTCCGGAACAGATGGAGCGCGCCAGAACGAGTTCGACGTCAGCGGCTTTGAGCATGGCGTCGCAGACTTGATAGCCCGCGGCGATGCTGCCCAGTTCGACCATCCCTATAGAGCTTTTTGCCATATTCTATGCCGTAATTTCGATGAATTCGTTGGTGAGGCGGCTGACGCGGCCCGTTATGCTGGCGTGGATCGCGGCACCCAATTCCTTGCTTTCGACGCGGCCGAGGGGTTGGCCTTTGGTCACGGTATCGCCGGCGCGGATCAGCGGTTTGGCGGGCGCGCCCGCATGCTGTTTCAATTTAATGCGCACGGCGGCAGGGCGATAATCCATATCGGCGAAAGGGGTTTCGGCTTCGTACTCTTCCACCTTGAGGCGCTTGCGCAACATGGAGAGCGGGACGCGCCGGTATTCCTTCATGGGGTGGGGCTGGACGGGTTTCTGCTGGATGAATTTCAAGCCCTCGGCGCGGCGATCGTGTTTACCCTGATCGCAGGCTTCCTTGGGATAGAGATCCTCGGGACAAGCGTACAAGGTGCAGAGTCCGCAGGCGCAGCACAACTCGCTCCACTGATTCCAATTTTGCGCACCAGTCAGGGTGAAGCCCAGGCTGCGCATAACTTTGTGGGGCATCACTTCGTAGCCCAGCAGGTAGCGCGGGCAGAACTCAGTGCAGTAGCTGCATTGGTCGCAGGCGGACTTGCCGATGTGGCTCATTTGCGCGGGGGAGCGGTCGCGCCGAGTGATGAGGTAATGGTCGCGCGGGAGCACGATGAGGCCGCCGGTGGTTTTGGTGACTACATCGTCGAGATCGAACGTGAGGGTGCCCATCATGAGGCCGCTCACGAATACGCCGAAGTCGGGGACGGTGGCGCCGCCAGCCAAGGCCAACAGTTCGCGGAAGGGGGTGCCGATGGGGATCCAAAAAGATTTCGGCTGGTTGACGGCGCCGGCGATGGAGACGAATTTGGATGTAACGGGAACGCCGCGGGTGGCTTGGTCGATGTTGAATAGCGTTTCGACATTATTGACGAGGCAGCCGACGTGAAGCGGCAATCCGGCGGGGGGAATGAGGCGGCCGGTGGCGGCGTAGACGAGTTCGAATTCGTCGCCGGAGGGGTAGAAGTCGCCAAGCATGACGAACTCAATGCGGGACGTTGGCTGTTGGGCTTGGAGCGCGTGGAGCGATTCGGCGTTCTTGGTTTTGATGCCGAACTTGCCCACGGTCGCTCCGGTGGCGTCGAGCATGGCGGACATTCCGGCGAGGATTCCGGCCGGGAAGTGCTTCATCAGCTCGGCATCTTTGTGGATCAGCGGTTCGCACTCGGCGCCATTGGCGATGACGAATTCGACGCGCGAAGCGGCCTTGACGTGAGTAGGAAATCCGGCGCCGCCCGCGCCTACCACGCCGCATTCGCGCAACTGATCGCTGAGCATTTCTTCTCCAGCAGTTACTTTAACAGTTGGTGACGGTTGGCTAATTCGTCGGCCTTACGCGCGTCGGCCGCGGCTTCTTTTTCTTCGCCCATGTGCCTGCGGGCGATGGCGCGATTCTGGTAGGCGTTGGCGTAGTCGGGGCGCAGGCGAATGGCGTCGGTGAAATCCACCGCAGCGTTGGCAAAACTTTGCAGGCGCAGGAATACGTAGCCCCGGGCGTTGTACGCGGTGGCGAGTTGGGGGTCCATTTCGATGGCTTGGTTCAGGGACTTCAGGGCGGCCCAAAGATCATTTTTATCGGCCTGTTGGCGTCCGAGGTTGTAATAGTAAGTAGCGTCCAGCTTGGCTGGCGGCGCGGGTTCACAAGTTGCACCCAGCCACTTGAGGGTGGCGGTGCCCCATTCCGCGGAGGCCTTGAGGTGCTCATGATCGACCGCTTCGACGTGGATCAGCGTGCTGCGGACGGTGCTGCGGACGGTGCTGCGGACGGCATCCGGCTTGCCGCAATCGACACGGATTTCCTGCTTGCTTGCGGAGGCATTGAGCAGGATGCTGTGGCAGCCGTCGGAGTGGCGTGTGAAAATCTGGACCAGCGGCTGCGCGAACATTTTTTGGTCGAAGCAGCGGCGAGTGACGGCTTCGTTCGTGCCGGACTCGGTCACGCGGATTTCCCATAGGCCAGGCTTTATGTCGAGCGGCTGAGTAGCATCAGCAGCCCAGGCTCGCACGACGGCGAACAAGACGATACCCAGTAAGGACAGTCTGATCACGGTGGATATCCTGGAGGCTTTGCCCTTCAGGATACCCTTTTGATTACTCCTCGCGCAGAGTCTGCGCCGGATTGAGCCGGGTGACGCGCAGGGCCGGCACCAGACTGGCGGCGGCAGCCACGCACAACAAGCCCAGCCCGACGGCGGCGAAGGTCAGCGGATCGCCCGGTTCGACGCCCCACACCAGACGCCGGAGCAATTGCGAGGCGAATCCGGAGAGCACAAAGCCGGCGGCAACGCCTGCCACGCCCAGCGCCAGGCCGGGCAGGGCTACCTCGCGGATGGCTTGCGGCACGGTGGCGCCCAAAGCCAGGCGGATGCCGAGTTCGCGGGTACGCTCGGCTACAGAACTGGCGATCAAACCGTAAATGGCGACGGCGGAGAGCAACAGCGCCAAACCTGCCAGCGCGCCCAGCAGGACTGCCTGGAAACGCTGCCGCCCGAGCGCGTGGTAGCGAACGTCGTCCATGCTGTGGAAGCCGGCGAAGGGTAGTTGTGCATCCACCGATCCGAGGGCGTGCTGCATGCCGGCGATGATCCCTTGCGCGGGTCCGTTAGCGCGAACGATCCAACTGGGCGAGAACCAGGTGTGCAGCATCTGTAGCGCTTTATCGCCGGTCTGGGTAGCGGGAATGTAGATATCGGGCATGGGTGCGAGAGGTGCGTTGCCCCAACCGCTCTTCTGTTGGACGTCGCCGACGACGCCCACGATTTCGCGCTTTTCTCCGCCACCGAGGTCGAGGTGGCGGCCGACGGCCTCGTCGCCGGGCAGATACATTTTGACGAACGCCTCGCTGACCAACACGGTGGGCGCCACCTTACTGGTGTCGGCCGCGGTGAAGAGCCGTCCGCGCAGCAGAGGAATGCGCAGCACGCGGAAATACTCGGGCGTCACGTAGAACATGTTCGTGATCTGCGATTCGGTGTCGATGTGGGGTCCATCGATTCGCTGGAATCCGACGTTGAGGGCGCGTTCGTAGGGCAGGCTCAAGACGACGGCGGCCGATTCGACGCCGGGAAGTTCGCGCATGCGGGCGAGGCTCTGGTCGAATAGGCGGTTGACTGCCGCGCTGGTGTCATAACGGGCGTCCTGGAGGGAAAGCTGGGCCGTGATTACATGGTGCGCATCGAATCCTGGAGTGAGCCCGTTCAGATTGGCGAAGGTGCGGATCAGCAGCCCGGCGCCGACCAGGAGGACCACGCCGAGGGCGACCTCGCCGGCCACCAGGAGGCGGCGCGGCCACGGGTTGCGGGCGCCGGCTACGGCACGACCGGCCTCGCCCAGCGCGGCGCGAATTTCAAGACGGCTGGCGACCAACGCGGGATAAAGACCGAACAGGATTCCGGCGGCGATGGAGGCGCAGGCGGTGACTGCGAGAACTCGCCAATCGAGTTCCACATGCTGCCAAACATCGATATTGCCCTCGGCCAGCAGTTTCAGGCCTTTCACGCCCAGCCATCCTAATAGGGCGCCGGCGGTGCCGCCGCACAGGCCGAGCAGGACGCTTTCGGTGAGCATCTGGCGGACGAGCGCGCCGCGTCCACTGCCGAGAGCCATACGGGTGGCCATTTCGCGGGTTCGTCCGGCGGACCGTGCGAGCAACAGTCCGGCGATGTTCACGCAGCCAATTAGCAAGACCAGTCCAACGGCAGCCCAGAGCATAAGCAGGGGACGCCGCAGGTCGTCGGTCAGGCCGCGCTGGAAGGAGATCAGGTGCAGGCGCACGCGCGTTTCACGCCCTTGTTCACGCAAGATGGGAGCGCCCACGGCCTCGATCTGGGTGCCGGCCTGGGCCCACGAAACGCCGGGACGCAAACGCCCTACGATGGAATAATTCCATCCGCCGCCTTCGTCCTCGCGGGAAGGGCGTAGCGGTGTCCAAAGGTCGGCGGGCGGGCTGCTTTCAAAATCCGCAGGTTGTACGCCAACGACGCGGTAGGGTTCGCCGCGTAACATGACAGTTTGTCCGACGATGGCGGGATCTGACTGAAATACACGTTTCCAGAGGGCGTGGCTCAGCACGGTGACGGCGGCCCCCCCCCGGAGATCTTCGGCGGGCGAGAATTCCCGCCCGAGCAATGGCGCGACGCCCAGTACGCGGAAGAAGCCTGCGCCGACGCGCTGCTGTTTCACGTAGCCGACATGGCCGCCCGCTGCGAAATTGACATTGCTCGAGCCATCGTTGAAAACGGCCGCATCCAGGTAGGTGGCGTTATCGCGCACGGCCTCCCAAATACGTCCGGACTCGCTGAGCCCTTCGTCGGAACCGGACTCCTGATATTGTCTGGATACCCAGGCCAAGCGCTCCGGGTGCGGGTACGCCAAGGGGCGCAACAGGACGGCATCGACCACGCTGAAGATGGCGGTATTGGCGCCGATGCAGAGGGCCAGCGTGGCCACGGCTGCGATGGTGAAAGTGGGACTCTTGCGCAGCAGGCGAGCGGCATAGCGAACATCGCGCACGATTTCATCGGACCAGCGCAAGCCCACGGCTTCGCGGCATTCTTCGATGGCGCCGGCGGTACTGCCGAATTCCAGGCGCGCGCGGCGATGGGCTTCGGCGGGGTCGATGCCGCGGGCCACCAGATCGGCCGCATAGCGTTCCACGTGGCCATCCATTTCGGCGGTCATTTCAGAGGCAAGGCGCGACTGACCGCGGACTGCCTTCCACCAGGATCGGATTTGGGCCACCATGTTACACCTCCTCCGGTTCGGCTGCCAGCACGTCGCCGATGGCTATCGCGAGACGCTTCCATTCTTTGCGTTCGGAGGTCAACTGTTTGCGTCCGGCGGCGGTCAGCGTGTAATATTTTGCTTTTCGTTTGTTGTCGCTCTCGCCCCACTCGGCGGCGATCCAGCCGCGATGCTCGAGGCGGTAGAGGGCGGGGTAAAGCGAGCCTTGCGGAATCTGTAGCGCGTCTTTCGAGACCTGCTGGATACGTAGCAGGATGCCGTAGCCGTGCAGCGGCCCGAGGGAGACGGCTTTCAGGATCAGCATGTCGAGGGTGCCTTGCAGAATGTCGACCTGTTTGCCCATGCGTGTGCTCCTCTAGCCATCCTAGGAGTCTTCTCCTAGGATGTCAAGGGGAGCGGTTCGAAATATTCAACGGAGATAGAATAGCCTCGGCGGAGGTGAATGTGAACCGACGGGATCTGTTTAAGGGCGCGGCGCTGGCTACCGGAGCGCTGGCGCAGCGGACTGCGGCGGCGGCCAGCGATCGCATCGGCATCGGAGTGATCGGGTGCGGAGGGATGGGCCGCATGGATCTGGCCGACTTTCAGAAGCAGCCGGATGCCGCGATTGTGGCCGTGTGCGATGTTTACGAGCCTAATTTGCGGGAGGCTCACAAACTGGCGGGCGATACGGCACGCACCTACACCGATTTCCGTAGGCTGCTGGACGACCCGGCGGTGGATGCGGTAGTGGTGGCGACGCCGGACCACTGGCATCCGCTGATCACTGTGGCGGCCTGCCAGGCGGGCAAAGATGTGTATGTGGAAAAGCCGGTTTCGAATGTGGTGCGCGAAGGCCGGTTGATGGTGGAGGCGGCTCGCCGCCATAAGCGCATCGTGCAGGTAGGGCTGCAGCAGCGGTCGGGATCGCATTTCCAACGCGCGGCCGAGATTGTGCGCAGCGGAGCTTTAGGCGACATCCACTATGTGCAGACGTGGATCCACGAAACCGGTTCACCGGAGGGACTGGGTATGCCGCCGGATGCGGATCCGCCGAGCGGGCTGGACTACGATATGTGGCTGGGTCCGGCGCCGAAGGTGGCTTTTAACGAGTCGCGTTTTCTGGGGAACTGGCGATCGTTTTCGGCGTATGGCGGCGGGCGGATTACCGATTGGGGTGTGCATTTGCTGGACGTAGTGCATTTGGCGATGGGGGTGGACGCGCCGCAAGCAGTGACCGCGTCGGGCGGGAAATTGTATGTGCACGATCGCCGCGATACGCCCGATACACAAGAAGTGACGTGGGAATATCCAGGCTTTCTGGTGCACTATACTTGTCTGCTGCATAATTCATACGGACACAATGGGGGCGCGGGGCACAAGCCATTCGGCAGCTATGGCACGCAGTTTCACGGCACGCGCGGCACGCTGTTCGTGGACCGGGCGGGCTACGAAGTGACGCCGCAGATGAAGAGCCATACGGAGCCGGGCGGGATCTCGTTTCGCGCGGCGTTCGACGATCTGACCGGCACCAGCATGTACTACGAATTGGAAGGCGTGGGCGGGCGGGGCACGACGTCGGTGCAGCACGTGCCGCACGTCCAGAACTTTTTGAAATGCGTGAAGTCGCGCGAACTGCCGGTGGCGGATATCGAGATTGGGCACCGCACCACTAGCGCGTGTCACTTGGGAAACATCGCGCTGCGGGTACAGCAGAAGCTACGTTGGGATGGCGCCGCGGAGCGCTTCACCGGCGACGGCGCGCCTACGGAAGCGGCCAACCGCATGCTGACGCGGCCCTATCGCGCGCCGTGGAAACTGGAAGGCATGCAGGCTTAAGGAGCAATAGAAATGACGGACCGGCGTGATTTTATTAAAGCGGCAGCTTTCGCTACGGCAGCGTCGTACGGGCGGATTCTGGGGGCGAACGATCGTATACGGATCGGCGGAATCGGGACCGGGGGGCGCTGCCAATACCTGCTGAGCGTGTTGAGCAAAGGCAGCGGGAGCCAGATCGTGGCGGTGTGCGACGTGTATGAACCGCATCGCCAGGAAGCGCGCGAGAAGGTGGCGCCGGACGCGCGCGAGTCCACCGATTACCGCAAACTGCTGGAGCAAACGGATATCGATGCGGTGGTGATTGGCGCGCCGGACCACTGGCACGTGCCCATGGCGATCGACGCGGTACACGCGGGCAAGGATGTGTACGTGGAGAAACCGGTGACGCACCGGATTGAAGAAGGCGAACCGCTAATGAAGGCGGTAGCGGAGAGCAAGCGGGTGGTGCAGACCGGCATGCAGCAGCGCAGTTGGCCGCACTTCCAGCAGGCGCGCGAGATTGTGGCGAACGGCGGCTTGGGGCAGGTGACGTTCATTCGCACGTACTGGTATCAGAATCATTTGCAAGGGCGGGACGCGCGGAGGCCGGTGGACCAGGGCAAGCTGGATTGGAAAATGTTTCTGGGCTCGGCGCCGGATCAGCCTTTCGATGCCGAGCGGTTCCGCAACTGGCGCTGGTTCTGGGATTTCGGCGGCGGTTCGCTGACCGATCTTTTCCTGCATTGGGTAGATGTGGCGCACTGGGCGATGTCGAGCGATACGCCTATCGACGCGCAGGCTATGGGTGGAAAGTACGTGATCCAGGAATGGCAGTGGCCCGATACGGTGAACGCGGCGTTTCACTATCCCGGCAATTTTCTGGTGAACTTCGACTGCAGCCTGATGGGATATCTGGAGGGCGGCGGGCTGATCTTCCATGGCACAAAGGCGCTGATGCGTCTGCATCGCGGCGGGTTTGCGGTGTATCCGGAACAGCCGCGGTACACCGAACTTCCCGATTTGAAGGATGTGGCGCAAGAGGTGAAATCGACGCATGATGGGGCCATCGAGCATTTGCAGAATTTTCTCGATTGCATCCGGTCGCGGAACACGCCGAATGCGCCGGTGGCGGTAGGTGTGGCGGCGGCGCGGGCGGGGCATTTGGGGAACCTGGCGCTGCGCAGCGGGCAGACGATGCGGGCATAGCTGGGCGCACGAAGATGTCAACTTCGTCTACGACATAATCCATCGTTGTTATTTCGGCGCAATGGTGAATACCGTACCGCCAGAAGGCTGGCCGGGCGCGGCAATAGTGGTGCCGTATACGGCCCCATTAGGTTGCACCACGAGATTTCCGGTGGGAACCTGGCCGTTCGTGAAAACGTGGAGCGTGGTCATAGTCCAAGGGCCATCCGGGGCCGATGGGGGCTGCAGTTCGAAGATGGAGCCGCCGGCTCCGTTAGAGATTCCGCCGTAGAGATTGCCGTTCATTAGAGCGACCGGAGTAACAAAGCGCCTATCGAAGGTGGGGGTTGTCAGTTCCGTATAGGTCCATTCCCCTCCTGGTGTGGCGGGCGGAGTGAGTTGGAAGATCGCGGAAGCGCCATTCCCTTCGGTTATGAGGGGGTACCCTAATGCCGTTCCGTAGATCGTTCCGTCGGCCGCGACGGTTAGGGCTGTAGGATTATTCACTGGACCACCGCCGCGGGTGAAGAACGAGTGGATCACAGTCTCGGTCCAGGCGCCACCGGGCGACGTGGGTGGCGTGAGTTGGAAGACCGCGTCCGGCGCGCTCGTGCCGCCGTTGTCGTTTGTGCCATAAAGAACGCCATTCGGTCCCGCGGCTAAGCTGTTCGGGAACACGTCGTAGGGAAAGCTGTAAAGTATTGTCGCAGTCCAGGCTCCGCCGGGTGAGGCGGGCGGCTGGAGTTGACACAACTCGGGGAAATCGCCTCCTGAGGTCAGGACGTAAAACGACCCCCCTGGGCCTTTGACGAGGCCACTGACGGCGTAGCCGATGTTCATAGCAGGGTCCTCAAAGGTGTAAAGAACGTTCTCCGACCAACCGGCGCCCGGGGACTCGGGCGGTTTCAGTCCGTACAGCACCCCGTACAGATAGGCTCCCCCGGATGCGGTAATCCCATAAAGGGTGCCGTCGGTGCCAACGACCGGCGCGCCGGCGGGAGAGCACGGATCACCAAACACGTTGGGGAAACTGTACAGCACCACGTCCAGCCACGGACCGCCCTTGGTGGCGGGCGGTCGGAGTTGGTAGACCGTGCCGCAGTTGAAGCCAGCGCCGCCGGAGCCGAAGGTCGTGCCATACAGCGCTCCGGTTGCGCCCGTCAGCCCAACGGGGTTGTCGCCGGTGATGGTAGACAGTGTAGCGAAGTGCTGGCCGTATGAGCAAGGAGCTAGCGCGATGAGTGTCAAGCCTCGATAGAAATGTCCCCATCCTTACCTCGATAGAAGTGTCCCTATTTCGTTGGTCGCGCAGCGGCAGTAAGCGGGGGAGGGGGTGCAGGGGCAAGGGGGCGGCGCTTGAGCCCCCTTCCCCTGCCCAGCACGCAGAGGACGGCAGTTTGATGGACCCGCGGTTACTTCTCATTTCGCGTGCCCCGCCAGGAGTTTCTTCCGCCAGGGATGCTCAGCGGCCGGTCGCACTCGCCTTACGATTCTCCTTTTGGCGACCCGTTCCTTGGCCTTCGGACGCTCCGCCAGTTCATGCCACCGCAGCATCTGGGTACCTCGTAGCAGCGTCAGACGGCCGTCCCGATGTTCGCGCACCGTGACGGTACTGCCGGCCCCCACGATCACCTTTTGGTCTTCTTCAATTTGCAGCCACCGTTTCCCATACTGTACAACCCAATCGTTGCTGACCTTGCGTTCCTCCTCCAGGCAAAACACCTGATCCAAATTCAGCTTCTTGCCCGGCGCCAGATGAAAATCCGCCTGCTCCCGCGCAGTCACCGCATACTTCGCGTTGTGACCCTCCAGGTAACTCTCGCTCAGATACGCGTTGGCTTTGGCGTACGTAGCAATCTTCTTCAAACGCATCTTCTTGATCAATCGATCCTGATGCGTGCCGTGCCCGCGCTCCACGCGTCCTTTCGCCTGCGCCGAATGGGCTCCGATCAATTCGATCCCCAATTTGGCGCACATGCCTCCGAACTGCGATATGGGCACGATCCCCTCCTGCTTTTGGCGCTCGCCGGGCTGCACCAGATACACCGTCTTCCAATCTACGTATAGCGCCCGTGGAATCCCATACTTCTCCACCCAAGCCCGCAAAGTGTCCGCCACGCCCCAGGTGGTTTCTTCCGCCGTAAACGTCGCCAGGCTGGTGCTGGTCGCGTCATCCACCATGTGGATCAGACAACCTCGCGGTCCGCGCGCTTCCAGCCAATCCTCGAAGCTGCCATCCATCTGCACCAGTTCGCCGAAGTGTGCCCGCCTCAGCCGCCGCTGCCGGTACGGCTTCCTCTTCCGTTCCCGCGACCACAATCTTTCCTCCAGCATCCACCGTCGCAAGGTCTCCGCATCCACTACCAAGCCGTGGTCCTCCGCCAAGTGTTCCGCCGCCAAAGTTGGCCCGAACCGCTCGCCTGGGTCGCCGCTGTAATGCTTGCGCACCAGCGCCAACACCCGTTGTCGAAACTTGCCATCCTTGGCATGATTGGATGCCTTCCCTACATGACCGTGGACCAGTCCCTTAGCACCCAGCTTCAAGAACCGACGATAGAGCCTCTTGGTCTGCCGATAGCTCAGTCCCAGAATCTCTGCTGCCTCTACCTGGCTCAACTCTTCCAATTTCACGCGGTCCAACACGCCGGACCTTTGCCTCTCTCGTTCGTTCATCCATGTCCTTATCACTGGACCTCCACAGTCCAGTTTGGGGGGACACTTCTATCGAGGCACTATAGGGACATTATCATAGAGGTACAACATAATTAATTCTGTATAAGGGTACGGGTACACTGAAATCCGTCGTAACAGTGGTAACATCGGCAGCTAAACTTATTGCGCCGTTTTGGCAGGCAGCAGACTCATCTTATAACCAGCGGGGACTCATCTAAGGGAAGAAGTGGCCGCTGCCGAGCCGATGGAAGCATTTGACTGACACCACCCCGGAGAAACTGGTGGCCTTGGGTTGGCGGCGTGGGCGCAACCGTCCAGGGGTTCCAGTTCGCTATACTCGCTCGTTATGGATAGTTGCACGCTATGAAGTTGTGGGGCGGCAGGTTTGAGACGGGCCCGTCGGAGGTCTTCGAACGCTTTTCCGGGTCGCTGGCGTTCGACCGGCGCTTGCTGGGCGCCGATGTGCGCGGATCGCAGGCGTTTGCACGCGCGTTGGAGCAGGCGGGAATTTTGAGCGCTGCCGAGCGCGCGCTGATCGTGGAGGCGCTGGATCAGATTCAGGAAGAGGCCGCCGAGCCGGAATTCTTCGAACACGCAGCGGATGAAGACGTCCACACGCTGGTGATCCGCAAGCTGAAAGAGCACGCGGGCGCTGTGGCGGACAAGATCCACACGGGGCGCAGCCGGAATGAGCAAGTATCGCTCGATGTGCGGCTATGGCTGCGCGGCGAGTGCGACCGCGCGCGCGAGTTACTGGCCGGACTGATGCACGCGCTGCTGGATCTGGCGGGCCGCTATCCGGATACCGTGGTGCCGGGCTACACGCATACGCGGCGGGCGCAGGCGGTGCTTTGGCCGCACTATTTGCTGGCCTATTTTGAAATGTTCGCGCGGGATGCGGAGCGGTTCGCGGAGGCACGCCGGCGGGTGAACGTGATGCCGTTGGGATCGGGCGCGCTGGCGGGCAGCGGGTTTCCTTTCGATCGGGAAGCGATGGCGCGCGATATGGGTTTCGATGCGCTGACGGCGAATAGCATGGACGTCTCCGCCGACCGAGACTTCGCGCTCGATTTTCTATATGCGGCTTCGACGACGATGCTGCATTTGAGCCGCTTGGCGGAAGATTGGATCCTGTATTCGAGCGAGGAGTTCGGCTGGCTGGAATTGGGCGATGGGGTGACCAGCGGGTCGAGCCTGATGCCGCAGAAGAAGAATCCAGATTCGCTGGAATTGATCCGGGGCAAGTGTGGGCGCGTTCTAGGCGCGCTGCACGCCTTGATGGTGACCATGAAGGGTCTGCCGCTGACTTACAATCGCGACATGCAGGAGGACAAGGAACCTCTCTTCGATGCCGCGAATCAGGTGGGCGGATCGCTAGAGATGGCTTGTGTGGTGGTGGAATCGGCGCGACTGAATGCGGAGCGGCCGCTGGCCGCGGTGCAGGAGAGTTGGGTGATCGCGACGGATCTGGCGGAGGCGCTGGCGCGCGCGGGGACGCCTTTCCACCAGGCGCATCAATTGGTGGGACGACTGGTGCTCGAAAGCGTGCGCAGCGGGAAGAAGCCCGCCGATTGGAATGCGGAAGACTTGCAGCGATTCGCACCGGAGTTCACGCCGGATATGGCGCGGTTGCTCGATGCGCGCGAGGGAATGCGGTCGCGGGAGATTTTGGGAGGTACCGGCCCGCAAGCCGTAGCGCGGGCTTTGGAGGAGGCACGCGCGCGCCTGGGGCGCATGACCGCATGAGCAAAGCTTACCGGCACGGGCAGATCCTGAAGTTGATCCGCGCACAGAAGGTGCATACGCAGGACGAACTGGCGCGCGAGTTGCGGCATGTGGGGATTGCGGCGACGCAGGTGACGCTGTCGCGCGACATTCGGGAATTGCGGTTGGTGAAGACGCGGGAAGGCTACAGCGAAATGGTGGCGGAAGAGACGGGATCGTCGTTCGCCAGCTTTGCCGCGGAATTCTTGCACGATGTGCGCATCGCGCAGAATTTGGTGGTGCTGAAGACGTCGCCGGGGCATGCGAATTCGGTGGCGGTGGCGCTCGATTCCGAGGAGTGGCCGGAGGTGGTGGGGACGCTGGCGGGCGACGATACGATTCTGGTGATTGCGACCGATAATGAGACAGCCGAGAAAGTACGGCTGCGGTTCATGGAAACGATTGAGAAGGGCTGAGATTTATTCGACCAGGCGTTCGAGCGCTTGGTGTACGGAGTAGAGCACGGCCGGTTGCAAGATGCCCACCGCGCACGCGATTAGCGAGGCGGCGCTCAAGACCAGGAATGGACGCGAGTGCCGCTTCACGGGGGCGGGGCGCAGCAATCGCTCCACACGGGCCATCAGGTTATCGGCATCTCCCATTAGCGGGGTCGCCAGGGGCGGACCTGCGATGTGACCGGTCATGCGCGCCACCCGCACCAGGGCATCGGCCAAGGCGAGCGAACGCCGCGGGCTACCGGCTACGGCGCGGTCGTCGGCGGCCCACTCGGTGAATTTTCTCCAGCCGTGTTCGAGGGTGCGATTGCTCCCCGGCGTGAGCAGGATGCAGAAGCGCTTCAGATTGTCGCGCGAGGTCCAGTGGGCGCGTTCATGGCGCAGCGCCGCGGCGAGTTGCTCCGGCGTCAGCGCGCTTAGCACGCCGCGCGAGACGATCAGGCGGGGGTGCAGAATTCCAGCGAGCGCCAGCACAGGCGCGGGACTATCCACCACAAACGTCTCGGCCGGTTCATCCGGCAAGTGAGTAGGCCGGCCCGCGCGGCGGCATGTTTGGAGAAAGCGGCGGGATCCGGATGCAGCGCGCAATCCGCGTACGAGGGAGACGGACCAGATGGCCACGGCCAGCAGGGCCGCCGCTACGCACGCGAAGCCGACGCGTTCCGCGGGAGCGTCGGGTTCGAGCCATAGATAACTGGGCAGGCAGACTGCCATCACCACGAAGGCGGCACCGGCGGCAGGGAGCAGGCGCAGTATGAGCAACAAGCGCGCCGCGGCGGCCGGCCGGAGGCCTTCGGCGAATTGCACTGCCGTGCGGGCCAGAAGCGAAACCACTAGCGCCAGCGCCACGTGGACCAATGCGAACGCGGCCAGGCTGAGGCACACCAATCGCGGCAAATACGGTAACGTCATGGTTGAGCCCTCCGGCTCAGTTCCCGGCGCTTGCTGCGGATCTTTTTTTCCAACTCGTCGAGCAGGGCGGTATCGTATTGTCCTACCGCATCTACGAGCGACGAGATCAGCAACTCGCCCGAGACTTGCGGCGCCGCGAGGAAGCCTGCCACAAAATCACCGGCGCGCTTCTGTTCCCACTCGATGCGGGTCCAGCGCGGGGCATACAGAAAAGCGCGCTCGCATTTGCGCCGTACCAGCAGGTGTTTCTTGAAAAGGCGGTCGAGCGTGGTCATCACGGTGGTGTAGGCGAGCGGCCGGGCCAGGTGCTCGACGACGCCATGCACGTTGCTTTCGCCGTGCGTCCACAAGATTTCCATCACCGTCAGTTCCAGATGACCGAGGACGTCTTGCATCACTTCGTGCTCCCTGCGAATTCCAATTCCTGGCGCGCCGTCACATGTTTTTCCAGCTCGGCGCGATTGAGGAAGTAAGTCGATTTGGCGCGGCTCTTGCTGAACAGCTTTTCGGCCTGGTCGTCGAAATGCGGCGAATCGGGATGATCGCTTTCGCCCAGCGGGATAACCATATATGATTGCGGCGGCTTAGTCAGAATGATGATCTGGGTGGACGTCTGGCCGGTGTGGCCGAGCATCTCCTTGCCGTTTTTCGCAAAGCTGACGGCCCGGGGGGTGGCCATGCCGACATCGGCGAGGGAGCCTCCGCTGACGGGCCAACTGCGGCCGGTGCCTTGGCGCCCGGCGCGGAACAGAGTTCCGAAAACGGCATCCGGCGGGAACTCGGCTTTCAGGCGGTTTTCGGCTTTGGTCAGGGCGGCATTGATCTGGTCGTCGGTGAGGTCGGGCGGCGGTTCCACAGCTTTCTTCGGCCCGGCTTCGAGCGAGGATTTGAATAAGTAATACGCCAGGGCGGAACGCGAATCGTAATCGCTGCGGCGGTTCCAGGAAGCCATGGCGTGGGCGAATCCGTTGCCCAGGGCAGCTTTGCGGATGCGGTCGAGCCACAACTCGGCGTGCCACACTTGCGGCGAAAAGGCGATGCCCATGGCTTGGTCGGCGGTCACATTGTGGGCGGCATCGAGTAGGTCGAGCACCATGGCGGCGCGCTGATGCGGCGGTGTGCGGCCTTCGTTGTAGATGTACGGATGCGCGGCGTAGGGTTCGGGCAACAGCGGCGAATCCGCCGGCTGATTCTTGATCATAGCGAAGGGCGAGGCGTTGCAATTCTGCATGTAGCCCTGCGTAGGATTGGTGATCTGCACCAGATCTTCGAAGCGATGGATGCCTTGCCATTCGCAATCGCCGGCGGTGCCGGACATGACTTTCGAAGGATCGCAGCCCTTGGGCCGCACCGGTACGCGGCCGTTGCGGACGTAGTAGATATCGCCATCGACGGTACCGACCATGATGTTCTGCGCCATGAATTGCAGCATGCCGAGCGCCTTCTTCATCTCGGTAAGGTTGTGCGCGGTAACCATGCCCCAACTCTGATCCATGAGGCGGACTTCGTCGGCATAGGGGATCGCGATGGAATAAGACTTACCGTCTTTGTGCGCGACTATGGGCCCGTGGGCGGTGGAATCGATGGCGACATCTTTCCAATCGACCTTGTCGCCCACCTTCACGCCGATTTTTTCGTGGCGGGTTTCGAGCGGACGCCATTCGTCGCGGAACTTATATTTGCCGTCCTTAACTTCCTCCTGGTAGACGTCGGACGTGTCTGGACCGCCGGTGGTCATGGCGATGGAGGCATAGCGGCTGTGGCCTAGAACGGGAAAGGGCAGGCCCAGGATGCAAGCGCCGGAGAAGGCCAGGTCGCCACCGTAGATGCGCATTTCGTAGAAGCGGAATGGGCCATACCAGCTCAGGTGCGGATCGACCACGGCGATGGGCGCGTGCATGGCGGTGCGCGAAGGCGCGAGCAGCATTTCGTTCGAGCCATGATAGGCGACCGGGTCAGGCTGGATGCCGGCGTGAATAAGTTTGCCGGCGGCCTCGCCTTCGGGCCATCCCCAGATGATGTAGCGGCCGAGCGCGACCAACTGCCAGGGCTCAAGCTTGGGGGCCCAGGCGGGCACTTCGCTGGGATGCTCCTTCATATACTGGCGGACACCGGCCTGATAGGCTTCGATGATTTCGCGGCTGCGGGGGCTGAGTTCGTTGTAGTGCTGCTGGGCCACGAGGCGGTGGCGCCACACGCGCTGGCGCCAATCGTCACGAAAGAACTCGGGGCCGAAGGCTTCCGCCATGGTACCTTCCGCGCGCCGGTAATTCTTCAGCAATTCTTCCAGGCGGTCTTGGGCCTGGGCGTAGCCAGAGCCATAGGCGGCGCCCGCCGGATCGTCGGCGAAGATGTGGGGAACACCGTATTCATCGCGCAGAATGGTGACGTGCGCGGCGTGTGCCAGAGGAAGGACGCAGAGGAGCAGGCAGAGCTTTTTCATAGTGGGCGGAAAAGGGCTGGCTCTTATTCTATCGCGGGTTCCGTCGCAGGACTGGCGCACCAGCTAAAATAGAAAGCAATGCGACTCGGTTTCGTACTGCTGTCCTGCTGCCTGGCCGCCTGCTTTGCACAGAATCCGAAGCCCGCCACCGTGCGCGGCATGCTGGTGCAACGCGACGGGAAACCGCCCGCGGTGGAGACTGCCGACCATCATTTCATTTCGCTGGATGGCGACGAACCTACGAAGGGCGTGCTGAACGACAAACGCCTGGCCGGATTCGATCTGGAAGCCAAGGGCCATTTCACCGCGCCGGATCAGTTCGCCGTGGATCCCATCCACACCAAAGCCATGTTCGTCCATAAGGACGGCCACACCAAAGTGATTACTTACTGGTGCGACGTCTGCTCGATACGCACCTACGCGCCCGGACCGTGTTGGTGCTGCCAGAAGGAGACCCTGCTGGACCTTCGCGATCCGGACCAGGACCAATAAATGCGCCTGTTCGCTGCCGCTTTACTCTTTCCGCTTATGTCAACCGCAGCCAATTATTCCGCGCAGAAAGCCGTCGTGGACGGCACTGAAGTGGTGCGCCTGGCCGATGCCGCGCATCACGCCGAGGTGGCCATCGTGCCCTCGATCGGCAATATGGCTTACGAATTCAAGGTGAACGGCAAGAACGCGTTCTGGATGCCGTACGCGACTTTGGCCGAGATGAAGGCGAATCCGCAATTCGGCGGCATTCCATTTCTGGCGCCGTGGGCCAACCGGCTTAGCGGCGACGCTTATTTTGCCAACGGGAAAAAGTACCGGCTGAATCGCGACTTGGGAAATATTCGCGGGGATCAGAACAAGAATCCGATTCACGGCCTGCTGAATTATTCGCCTGACTGGGCGGTGACCGCGGTGGGCGCCGACGCCAATTCGGCCAGTGTGACGAGCCGGTTGGAATTCTGGAAGCATCCGGAGATGATGGCGCAGTTCCCGTTCGCGCATACGATCGAGATGACGTATCGCCTGCATGAAGGTTCGCTCGAAGTGCGGACGTCGATCGAGAATTTATCGGCTGACCCCATGCCGGTGGGGATCGGATACCACCCGTACTTTCAACTGCACGATGTGCCGCGCGATCAGTGGAAGGTGCACCTGGCGGCGCGCGATCATATGGTGCTGTCGAAGATGGTGATTCCCACCGGCGAGAGCAAGCCGGTGGAGTTTGCGGATCCGCTGCCGCTGGCGGGGGTGTCGCTGGACGATGTGTTCGGCGGCCTGGTACGGGATGGTTCGGAGCGCGCGACGTTTTCGGTGGAGGGCGCGCACGAGAAGATCTCGGTGATCTACGGACCGAAGTATACGGTGGCGGTAGTTTATGCTCCGGCGGGGCGGCAGTTCATCTGCTTCGAGCCGATGTCGGCCATCACCGATGCGTTCAACCTGGCGCAGGCGGGCGCGTATAAAGAACTGCAGAGCATCGCACCCGGCGGCACCTGGCGCGAGAGTTCTCTGGATCACGCCCAGCGGATTTTAGTCGTATGGGCAAGGCGCTGGTGGCGCACGGCGGCGGTCCCACGGCGGTGATCAACGCCAGTTTGGCGGGGCTTATCGAAGAGCACCGGCGGCGGGGGAATCCGCTTTTTGGAGCGCGGCAAGGGTTGGCGGGATTGCTGCGCGGCGACTTCGTGGATCTGCTGGCGGTGGATGCTGACTTGGTGCGGCAAATCGGCGAAGCGCCCGGTTCGGCGTTGGGATCGAGCCGGCTTCCACTGACTGAGGCAGATTACGAGCGGGTGTTCGAGGTCTTCCGCGGCGCGGGGATCGGCACCTTTTATTACACTGGCGGCAACGGCTCCATGGATACGGCTTTGCGGATTAGCCGTGATGCACGGGCTGCCCAGGTTGGCCTGCAGGTGATCGGGATTCCTAAGACAATCGACAACGATTTGTGCGTGACCGATCATACGCCAGGTTACGCATCGACCGCACGGTTCTTTGCGTGTGCGGCGCGCGATGTGGGGGAAGACAATCGTTCGCTGCCGTCGCCGGTTTGCGTGCTGGAGACTTTGGGGCGCAATGCGGGATGGATTGTGGCGGCGACTTCGCTGGCGCGCCATAGCGAGGACGATGCGCCACACCTGATCTATCTGCCGGAGCGGCGCATCAGCTTAGAGCGGATCGCCGGTGATGTGGAGCGTGTCTACCGGCGGTTGGGGCGCGTGGTGGTGGCGGTGTGCGAAGGACAACTGGACGAAGGCGGGCTGCCGTTCGGCGCGGATGTGGATCGGGCCGGGAGCGAGGTGCAGCGCCTGGCATCCAACTTGGGGCATACGCTGGCCCGCCTGGTGAGCGAGAAGTTGGGCATTCGCGCGCGCGCCGAGAAGCCGGGACTGTTGGGGCGATGCTGCGGTGTTGCGGTAGCGCTCGACCGGCGGGATGCGTTTGCTTGCGGACGTGCGGCGGGGGTTGCCGCAGCGGAGGGGCATAGCGGGGTGATGGTCGCACTGCGGCGTGATGGGAGCACGTTTCTGACGCCACTTGAAACCGTGGCGCGGGTGGAGCGAGTGTTGCCTGCGGAGTGGATCAGTCCTGATGGCAACGATGTGATGCCGGCGTTTCGGGAGTATGCGGCGCGGTTGGTGGGCGATGTGCCGGGTTGGCCGCGATTGTGATTTAGCGCTGGATGCGGGCGGAGCCGCCCTTGGCAAACGCGCGCACCTGGTCTAGCGTGGCCATGGTGGTGTCACCGGGAAAAGTAGTCAGCAGCGCGCCGTGAGCCCAGCCGAGTTTGATGGCTTCTTCGGGAGATTCGCCGGTCAGCAGGCCGTAAAAGAAGCCCGCCGCGAAGCCATCGCCCCCGCCCACGCGGTCGAGCACGTCGAGATCACAGGTCGGCGACATGTAGGTTTGGCCATTGATCCAGGCCACCGCGCCCCAACTATGGCGGTTGGTGGAGTGGACTTCGCGCAAGGTAGTGGCGACAATCTTGATCTGCGGATGGCGTGCCACTACGCGATCGATCATGCCGAAGAAAGCGCTGGGATCAAGCTTCGATTTGGCGGCTACTTCGGGGCCGGGAATTCCCAAGCCCATCTGCAGATCCTCTTCGTTGCCCACCAGCACGTCGACGTTCTCCACTATGCGCCGGATCACTTCCACGGCACGCGCGTGGCCGCCCGAGATATTCCACAATTTGGCGCGGTAATTCAGATCGAAGGAAACCACCGCGCCGGCGGCCTTGGCGGCTTGCATGCCTTCGATGATCAACTCGGCGGTAGTGGGGGAGAGCGCGGCGAAAATGCCGCCGCTATGGAACCAGCGCACGCCCGCGCCGAAGATGGCCTTCCAATCGAAATCGCCGGGTTTCAGCAGCGCGGCTGCTTCGTTGGCGCGATTGTAGAACACCACGGGTCCGCGGATGCCATGGCCGCGATCGCTATACACGGCCGCCATGTTGGGACCAGTTGCGCCATCGTGTTTGAAATGCTTGTAAAACGGCTTCACGCCCATAGCGCGGACGCGCTCGGCAATCAGTTCGCCCACCGGATAATCGACCATGGCGGAAGCGATGCCGGTAGCGAGGCCGAAACAATCGGAAAGATTAGCGGCGCAATTAAACTCGCCGCCGCTGACGTGGATGTCGCACTCGGTGGCCTTGCGAAAAGGGATGATACCAGGGTCCAACCGGTGCACCAGCGCGCCCAGCGATAGTAGATCCAGCGCGCCGGCTGGAGGGATATTGAGGATATTAGGCATGCCCATTTACGCGTTGTAAGTGCCGGACGAAACGCGGCCGCCGCGACCGGTCCAATTGGTGTGGAAGAACTGGCCGCGCGGTTTGTCGATGCGCTCGTAAGTATGTGCGCCGAAGAAATCGCGCTGGGCTTGCAGCAGGTTGGCGGGCAAGCGCGCGGTGCGATAGCCATCGTAGAAAGAGAGCGCCGTGGAGAATGCGGGCGTGGGTACGCCGAACTCGATGGCGCGGATGATGGCGTGCCGCCAGGATCCCTGGTAGCCGTTCAGCGTCTGGCTGAAGAAATCGTCGAGCAGCAGATTGGTCAGTTGCGGATTCTTATCGTACGCTTCCTTGATCTTGCCCAGGAAGCGGCTGCGGATGATACAGCCGCCGCGCCACATCAGGGCGATGCCACCGAAGTTCAGATTCCACCTTCTTCCTTGGCCGCTTCGCGCAGCAGCATGTAGCCCTGCGCGTAGGAAATCATCTTCGAGCAGTAGAGCGCGCGCCGCACGTCTTCGATGAAAGCCGCGCGATCCTGAACGGGCGGATTCTTGGGTCCGGCGAGAATCTTGGACGCCGCCACACGCTGCGTCCTTCATAGCGGAGAGGCAGCGGGCGAACACGGCTTCACCGATCAGGGTTACCGGCATGCCGGTATCGAGCGCGCTGATGGCGGTCCATTTACCGGTGCCTTTTTGGCCGGCCGTGTCGAGGATCTTGTCGACCAGCGGTGCGCCGTCGTCGTCCTTCTTGGTGAAGATTTCGGCGGTGATTTCGATCAGGTAGCTATCGAGTTCGCCTTTGTTCCAATCGGCGAAGACCTGGTGCAGTTCGTCGGCGGTGAGGCCCAGGCCGTCTTTGAGCAACTGGTAGGCTTCGCAGATCAACTGCATGTCGCCGTACTCGATGCCGTTGTGAACCATCTTGACGTAATGGCCGGCGCCATTTTCGCCTACCCAATCGCAGCAGGGAGTGCCGTCTTCCACTTTGGCGGCGATGGCCTGGAAAATTTCCTTCACGTGGGGCCATGCCTCGGGATTGCCGCCGGGCATGATGGACGGGCCGTTGCGGGCTCCTTCCTCGCCACCCGAAACACCCGTACCGACGAAGAGAATACCTTGTTCGGCGAGGGCTTTGGTGCGGCGGTTGGTGTCGGGATAGTGGGAGTTGCCGCCGTCGATAATGATGTCGCCCTTTTCCAGGTGGGGGGTGAGGTGGCCGATCATTTCATCGACCGTGTCGCCGGCTTTCACCATCAGCATGACGCGCCGCGGCTTCTTCAAGACCTGCGTCAGTTCCTCGATGGAATGAGTGCCGACCACCTGGGTGCCGGCGGCTTCGTGGGCGATAAAATCGTCTACCTTCGATACGGTGCGATTGAAGACGGCCACGCGATAGCCGTGGTCATTCATGTTCAGCACCAGGTTCTGGCCCATTACGGCGAGGCCGATCAGCCCGATGTCACAGGATTCCGGTTGCATGATTGCTCCTTGAGATGAAAGATTATTCTAATACCGCGATCAGGCAATTTGACCGAACACCGGTTTCAGCGCGGGATAAAGGGCGCGATAGATTTGGTGGCCCTTGGCGTAGAAAGCGGCTTCGGCGGCACGGGGCGCTACCGATTCCACTTCGCGGATGGTAGCGCGGCAGACTTCCGGCACGGATGCATACTCGCCGGTTCCCGCCAGAGCCAGCAGCGCAGCGCCATAGGCGGAGCCTTCCTGGGTTTCGAGCGTCACCACTTTCTTGTCGAACACGTCGGCCAGCAACTGACGCCAGAAGGGACTGCGCGCGCCTCCGCCCGAAATGCGCACGGATTCGACCGGCACGCCGAGTTCGCCGATGATATCGAGGCAATCGCGCTGGCTGTAGGAGACGCCTTCGATCACGGCGCGGATCAGGTCGGCACGGGTGTTGCGGGCGGTCAGGCCGATCCATCCGCCGCGCGCCAGTAGCGTCCAGGTGGGGCGTACGTTCGCCCATCAGGTAGGGCAGCCAGAACAGGCCTTGCGCGCCGGCGGGCGGCTGTGGCCGCTTCGGCGGTGAGGGCATCGTATTCGGCCCCGGGCGCCAGTTGATTGCGGAACCATTGCAGGCTGAGGCCCGCGCCTTGCGTGACACCCATTACGTGCCATTTATCGCGCACGGCATGGCAGAAAGTGTGGACGCGGCCCGCTGGATCGTAGGCGACGTGCTCCATATGGGCGAAGACCACGCCGGAGGTGCCCAGGGTGCAAGAGACGATGCCGGATTCGACAATGCCGTTGCCGACTGCGCTGGAGGCCTGATCGCCGCCCCCGCCGACCACGGGCGTGCCTTCCGCCAGTCCGGTGGCTTCGGCCGCGGCATGGGTCACGCGTCCGGTGACGTCGCTCGATTCGTAACAGGTGGGGAGGATGGCGCGATCGAGACCGAGCGGCGTCCATCATTTCGCACGACCAGCGCCGCGCTACCACGTCGAACAGAGAGGTGCCGGAAGCGTCCGAAACGTCGCTGGCATATTCGCCGGTTAGCTGGAAGCGCAGGTAGTCTTTCGGCAGCAGCAAGTGGCGGACGCGCTCAAAGTGCTTGCGGTTCATTATCGCGCACCCATAGAAGCTTGGGCAAGGTGAAACCCGGTCAGCACGGGATTGGCGGTGTACTTCAGAATATTTTCGCGGCCTACGGCTTGGTTGATGGCATCCACCTGCGCCTGGCTGCGCTGATCGCACCAGATCAGCGCGGGGCGGATCACGGCGTTGTCCTGCGTCGAGGATGACCAGGCCGTGCATCTGTCCGGAGAGACCGATGCCTGTGACTTGCGAGCCGGTAACGCCGGCCTGCGCGAGCGCGCCACGAATGGCGATGCGTGCGGCATCCCACCAATTCTCGGGGCGCTGTTCGGCCCATAGCGGGCGCTGCATCAGGATATCTTCGTGCATCGCCGTGAAACTGGCGGCTACGCGGCCCTGCGCGTCTACCAGCAGCGCGCGTGTTCCGCCCGTGCCCACGTCGATTCCCATCCACATGGTTGACTCCTTATTCCACCCACGGCAGGTAAGCCGCGCCGAACAGTCCCGCTTCGTTGCCGAGGGTGGCTTTTTCGATACGGGTGGCGGTAGTGCGAAACGCAAACGAGCGCCGGCGCACTTCTTCGATCATGGGCGGGGCAAACAAATCCCAAGCCGCCAGAACGCCGCCGCTCAGCAGGTACAGCGGGAAATTAAACGTATTCACCAGCGTGGCCAGCGCGATGCCTAACGCCTGCCCCATGGCCACGAAGATACGGCTGGCCTTCTCGTTTCCGCCGAGCGCCAGTTCGTATACATCGCGCGCGGTCAGCCCTTCGCCCAGGCGCAGCATGCTGGCCATGGCGGTGATGGCGGTGGCGGAAGCGTGCTTCTCCAGACAGCCGCGATTGCCGCAGCCGCACGGATTGCCGTCGGGATAGACGGTGATGTGTCCGAATTCGCCGGCCATTCCCAGGTAGCCTTGCAGCACACGGCCCCCGGAAATGATGCCTCCGCCGACGCCTGTGCCGAGCGTGAGCAGGACCAGATCGTCCACATCGCGGCCGGCGCCCATCCACTTTTCACCCAGCGCCGCGGCATTGGCGTCGTTCTCCAGAATGACGTGAGTGTTCAGGCGGCGTTCGATTTCCGTGCGGATGGGGAAGTCTTCCAGGCAATCGAGATTATTCGAGTTGCGAATAATGCCCTCCTTCAGCAGGATGAAGCCGGGCACGCCGATTCCGATGCCGGCCAGGTCACCGGCGCCGCACGCATCGCGCAGTTCGGCGATGGCTTCCACCATGGCGCCCAGCATGGCTTCGCGTCCGGCAGCGGGGTTTGCCGCGGTGGCGCGCCTGTCGAGCACGTGGCCGGCGCGGTCGATGGCTGCCGCCCGCAAGTTGGTACCGCCCAGATCGAGACCAATGGAATATTCCGGCATGAACAGCGCATGATATCAGACCGTGGCTGGTGGCGTGGTCCGCATAACAGTTGTTGATGCGGCCAATTGTAATTTTCTTGGCGCATGAATTGCAGGGATGTGCTAATGATGGAACAGAGTCCGCTATTTTACGTCGATAAGTATTGAGGGTGGGTCCTAATATGAGGGGCAACCGCGAGTACGTGAACATTCCGGGCAGCAAGATGCATGAGCTACCCCCACTGTTGGTGCGCAAGCCGTCTGACGCGCAGGAGGTGGATTTGGCTTCGGCCATCATGGAAGCGGAGGAGATGCTGCCGGAGGTGGACGTAGAAGAGACTCTTCTGCAGCAGCGCAAAATGGATTTAGCGCTGAACCTACGGGAGCAGTACCGGGGGCTGATCGCGCACTGGCAGTGGGGCGAATCGATTGTGGAATGGATCCGCCAATGCGAGATTACCTTCCAATCGGAATCCTCGCTGCGGAGCCTGCTGCACCCGGATGTCTGGCCGCATGCCAGCCGTAGCAGTTTTGTGATCCTGCTGGCGGATAAGAAAGTG
The DNA here is from genome assembly GCA_963738345.1 of Bryobacterales bacterium. Lineage (GTDB taxonomy): Bacteria > Acidobacteriota > Terriglobia > Bryobacterales > Bryobacteraceae > Bog-159. The sequence goes on along the minus strand of CAVTWI010000002.1, from coordinate 4,496,840 downwards.
CCGACTCCCGGAGTGGCATTGGAAACCGCGGTTGGATTGCGGCTCACGTTCCGGCAGCCTCCGCCGATCGATTGCTGCAGCAGCGAATTCCTGTTTTGCCTGAACTCTTCGATTGCCGGGTCTGCATATAATGCATGGGCGCGCATGGGCGCGGGTATGCCGGCGCTGCTTCCGCCGGACCGGTTCCACTTCGACGTGCTCGATTCGGACCTGCAATCCAATTTGCAATAGTCGCGCACAGTTGCGCTGACAGTTCTGCTAGGTTGGGAGTTGGCTGGCGGCTACTCCCACTACCTTCTCGATTGCCTGTCGATCATCGTCATCGACCTGCTGCTGGCGGGCGACAATGCGTTAGTCATTGCGCTTGCGGTGCGCGCGCTACCCAAGACCCAGCGGCGTGTCGCGATGCTATCGGGCGCTTGGCTGGCCGTAGTGATCCGCATTGGCGTTACCTTCCTGGCTGCCAAACTTCTGGAAGTTGAGTATGTGCAGTTTGCCGGAGGCGTGTTCGTTTTGTGGATTGCGGTAAAGGTTCTGAAGGATGCGCGGGAGCAGGAGCGCGAGGTGGCGTCGCCGGGTGAGCTGTGGCGCGCGATCGGGTCGATCATGGTGGCCGACCTAACTATGTCGACCGACAATATTTTGGCGGTGGCGGGTGCGTCGAAGGGCAATATTTGGCTGATCGTGTTCGGCTTGGCGTTGAGTATTCCGCTGGTGGTTTCGTCCAGTACGTTCCTGGCGCGGGTGATGGATAAATATCCGGTGACTGTTTATGTGGGGGTGGCGATACTCGGGCGGGTGGCTGGTGAAATGATGTTGGGCGATCCTTTTATACGGGGCTTATTTCATCCCACCGACTTGGTGCGCTATGCGATTGAAGTGGCGCTGATGGCCGCTGTTATTGGGGCAGGACGGCTGCTGAGCCGCCATTGACAATCACTGACAGGCATCCTCCGCAGTGCGGGGGCGAATGGGCGGAAACAGGCATGGACCTTTTATGGTACAGTGTACCTTATAAGGTGCAGGATGGCAGACGACCCACAGCCGCAAAAAATCCCGCTGATTTTTTACCGGACTCCTGCAGGTAGCGAGCCGGTGAGGGAGGGCTAAGAGGGCTGAATGAAGCGGAGTGCCGGGCGATCGGAAATGACCTGATGCGGGCACAATGGCGGTGGCCGGTGGGGATGACGCTGTGCCGTCCGATGGGAAATGGCTTGTGGGAGGTCCGCACGGATCTTCCGACGAAACGAACGGCGCGCGTGTTGGTCTGCCTTTACTGCGAACACCTGGTGGCGTTACACGGGTTCATCAAGAAAACGCGAGCCACGCCGGATGAAGATATGGCCATTGCGCGAAGGCGCCAGAAGGAGTTGGAAAGATGAGCAAGAAGCACATGGGTTCGAGGCTCGATGACTTCCTTAGGGAGGAGGGCATCTTCGAAGAGGCGCAAGCGCAGGCGGTCAAAGAGGTCGTTGCGTGGCAACTCTCCGAGGCAATGAAGAAGCAGAAAATTTCGAAGAACAAGTTGGCAACGCTGCTGAAGACGAGCCGCAGCCAGGTTGACCGTATCCTCGATCCGAAGAACGATATTACGCTCGGCAGCCTGCAGCGGGCGGCTGCCATGGTAGGCCGGCGCGTCACAATCGAGCTAGTTTAGAATTTCCTACAGGTTCAGAGTCGTAACGGGCTCGCCGCCGTTGACAATCATTTACAGGCATCCTCCCGGGTGGGGCGTCGAATGAAGTGGAGGATGAAAAAGATGTTCAAGAAAATCGGATTACCCGCAATCGCATTGCTCGGCGCGCTGGCCTTGGCCCCGCACCCAGCAAAGGCTGCAGTACGAGTCGGCGTAGTGATTGGCCGCCCCCCTTACACCTATCCGGTGTACCCGGTTTATCCGGTGGCGCCGGTAGTACCGGTCGCACCTCCGGTTTATGTGGAGGGCGGAGTGGTTCGGCGTGACTTCCACAGAGACTGGGATCGCGGCCGCGATTTCGATCGAGCCCACCGCGATTTCCGCGGGCACGACCGCGACGACCACAATCGCCGCTAAGTGTTGCCGGCGCTTCCAACATGTCACTCAAGAAAGGCCGTCTCCGGACGGCCTTTTTTTCATGCGTCAACTTAAGTTAACGCTAAGGGTACTGTTCATCACTATTGACCGTAAGGGTCACTCCCAAAACGGCTTGTCTTGACTGACAATGTAGAGTTAGACAGTCCTATCTACGCCATCCGAAAATAATGCCTGAAGAGAGTCCGAAGCCGGTACTGACGCCGGTCCAGAGTGGCGAGATGGCCCGGCGCATTAGTACGCATGACTGGTCGGCCACTCCCTTAGGACCCATCGATGGCTGGCCGCAGAGCCTCCGGACCGTTGTCAGCATCCTGCTCTCCTCGCGCTACGCCATGTGGATGGCGTGGGGTCGCGAACTGACGATGCTTTATAACGACGCCTACAGTCCCACGCTGGGCCTTAAGCATCCTGGAGCGCTGGGCGTGCCGGCTAGCGAGGTATGGGCCGAGATCTGGCCAGACATTGGACCGCGCATCGACACTGTACTGAGCACAGGCGCCGCGACCTACGACGAGGGCTTGCTGCTTTTCCTGGAACGTAGCGGCTTTCCCGAGGAGACTTACCACACCTTCTCGTATAGTCCGCTTTCGGACGATCACGGCTGCATCAGCGGCATGCTCTGCGTGGTCACCGAAGAGACAGACCGCCTGATCGGCGAACGCCGCGTCGGCACATTGCGCGATGTGGCTGCCGCTTTGGCGGGCACTCACACGGAAGATGAAGTACTGAGTGCGCTGAGCAACCAACTTAGCCGGAATCCGAAAGATCTGCCGTTCACACTGACGTATCTGTTCAATGAGGTTGGCGAGGCGCGGCTTGCGGCAGCCAGCGGTATCGCCCAACCCCACCCGCTGGCGCCCGAATCGATCGCCCAAGGCGAAGATTTTCCGTGGCCCGCGCACCAGATCCTCGTGAACCCGTCCACCCGGCTCCTGGAGGATCTCTCGGCTCAGCGGCGCGCCGGCCCATTACCCCATGGCGACTGGAATAAGCCCGTGGAGCAGGCGGCGGTGGTGCCTTTGACGCAACCTGGCGAAGAACGGCCAGCCGGGTTCCTGGTTCTGGGCACCAATCCGTACCGGCGCTACGATACCGCCTACAGCGGCTTCATCGATCTTCTGGCGGGGCAGATCGCCGCGGGCCTGGGCAATGCGCGGGCATACGAAGCCGAGCGGCGGCGGGCGGAAGCACTGGCTGAAATCGACCGGGCGAAGACCACCTTCTTTTCGAACGTCAGCCACGAACTGCGCACGCCGCTCACGCTGATGTTGAGCCCGGTTGAGGAGTTGATGATGCGAATTGAAGGACCAGGCGCCGAAGCAGCGCGAACTGCTCGACCTGGTACACCGCAACGGCCTGCGGCTGCAAAAACTGGTGAACAGCCTGCTCGACTTTTCGCGGATTGAGGCGGGACGGATGCAGGCGGTTTACGAGCCCACCGATCTGGGCCGGTTTACCGCAGAACTGGCATCCAACTTCCGGTCGGCCATGCAAAAAGCCGGGCTGACTTCACTATCGGATGCGATGCGGCGCTGGAACCGGTGTATGTGGATCGCGACATGTGGGAGAAGATCGTGCTCAATCTTCTTTCGAATGCTTTGAAATTTACCTTCGCGGGAGGCGTCACTATCGCACTGCGCGCACCACGGGCGCCATGCCGAACTGACGGTGAAAGATACCGGCACGGGTATTTCCTGAGGCGGAACTGCCGCATATTTTCGAACGTTTTCACCGCATTGCCGGCGCGCAGGGGCCGCACCATCGAGGGCACGGGGATCGGGCTGGCGCTGGTGCAGGAGTTGGTGAAACTGCATGGCGGCTCGATTCACGGCCAGAAGCGAGATTATCGAGGGCACGCACCTTCACGGTCCGGATTCCGTTGGGGACCGATCATTTGCCGAAGGACAAGGTAAAGGCGGCCGGTGCGGCTACAACCTTGGGAACCCGCGTCGGACACGTTCGTACAAGAAGCGATGCGCTGGTTGTCGGCGGATGGCCCGGACGACGGCGGGGATCATCGTGCTTCGTCGATCGCAGACGGCCAATCGGGGCGGGTCCGAACGGATTTTGCTGGCTGACGATAACACCGACATGCGGGAGTATGTGACGCGGCTGCTTGAAGGACCGCTATCGCGTGGAGGCCGTGGCCAACGGAGAAGAGGCCCTGACGGCCGCGTTGGTGCAGCCGCCCGACTTGGTTCTGAGCGACGTGATGATGCCGGGCCTGGATGGATTCGGGCTGCTGAAAGAGTTGCGGGCGCGTCCGCAAACACGTACCATTCCAGTCATCTTTCTATCTGCGCGCGCGGGGGAGGAAAGCCGGGTCGAAGGGTTGGGGGCGGGGGCGGACGACTATCTGATCAAACCGTTCACCGCGCGGGAACTGCTGGCCCGCGTGGCCGCGCACCTTTCGATGCGGCGTCGCACCATGGAGGCCGAAAAGGCCCTGCAGGATAGCCAGGCGACACTGCAGAGTTTCTACGACAGCTCTCCTTTCCTGATGGGCGTCGTCGAACTGGATGGGGACGAGCATCGTTCCGCGCTCTACTGCAATCTTGCGACGTTCCGGTTCTTTGAACAGCGATGCCGAGGGCTTCATGACGAATGACCAAGGAAGAGTTGGGGATCCCCGCGGCGGTGGATGCACTCTGGGTGGAAAAATATCGCGAGAGCCAGGCCAAGGGTACCTCGGTCAGTTCGAATACGAACACCCTTGCCGCCAGGCGCCTTGCTGGTTGGATGCCTGCGTGAACTTTCTGGGCTATGGGCCTATGGGACGGCCCCGCTTTAGCTTCATCGCGGAAGATATCACCGACCGGAAGAAGAACGACCAACTGCTGCGGCGGTCGAATGAAGACTTGCGGCAGGCCAACGCGGATCTGGAACAGTTCGCGTACTCGGCGAGCCACGACTTACAGGAACCGCTGAGGCAGATTGCCATTTACAGTCAGATGCTCGACCGTAAGTACTCCAGTAAGCTTGACGGCAAGGCTTCGGAGTATCTCGGCTACTGTATCGAGGGCGCCCACCGCATGGGTCTGTTAATCAGTGGTCTGCTGGCGTATTCCCAAGTGACTAAAGACCGGGGATCACCGGTAGAAGCAGTCAGTATTGCGCAGGTGCTCGAAACCGTGACTAAGAACCTAGCGACTATCATTGCGGAGACGCATGCGGAGATCACGACGTCGGCCCTGCCAGTTGTACGGGCGGACTCAGTTCCATTAGTTCACCTCTTTCAGAACCTGATGTCTAACGCGCTAAAATACAAGAGTGCCGCCAAACCGCGCATCCGAATCGATGTGCGGGAAGATACCAAACCATTGGCGCTTCTCTGTAGAAGATAACGGGATTGGAATTCCGAAAGAATTTCAAACGCAGATCTTCGGAATCTTTAAGCGGTTGCATGACAGAACTGAATACCCCGGAACTGGTATTGGCCTAGCCATATGCCAGAAGATAGTGGAACGCTACGGGGGCCGTATTTGGGTGGAATCCGAGCCGGGTAAGGGCTCCAACTTTATCTTTACACTGCCGCGTGCAACATGAAAACTGACGGACCTCAAATTCTGCTGGTCGAGGACAATCCTGCAGACGCTAACCTGGTGGAGGAGGCGCTCGCCGAGGAGCAACTCGAATGCCGGCTCTCGATCGTGCGCGACGGAGCCCAAGCCATCGCTTTCATAGACCGGTTGGAAACCGATCCGGCCCATCCTTGCCCCGACATTGTGTTGCTGGATCTGAATCTGCCCAAGGTTAGTGGGGAAGAAGTACTGAAGCGGGTGCGGCGAAGTCCTGCGTGCGGGATGGCTAAGGTGCTGATCGTGAGTTCCTCGGATGCGAAATCGGACCGGGATCGAGCCATGACGTTAGGCGCCAGCGATTATTTCCGCAAGCCATCCAGCCTGGATCAATTCATGCAACTGGGCCCCAAGATCCGCTCGATGTTAGAGGGGCCCGTTTGACGTCGCTGCCGTTTGCGGCAGTTCCTGCCATGGTTTCCATAACCGGCGCAAACTCCGTGTAAAGCGGGAAGGCTTCTCGTTGTAGATTTTTTCGCCGATTTCAAAGGCGGCACCACGCAGCGTTTCGTGAAAGTCATCAATGGCCTTGATCACAGCGCGAATTTCGGCTTTGGTCCCGTAATAGGTGGGCTCCGCCGATAACTTCTCCTGCAGGACGACCAGATTGTGATCTTCGCCGAGAGCCTCTTCGAGATCTTTTAACTTCTTCTCATAGGCTTCGAGGTCGTGATTCCAGAGTCCCTGCACCAGGCGAACGTGATACCAGTGCTCCTTCACACGCTTGCGCCAATCGTGAAAGTTCTCCGGCCGCGCGTGCTTGTGGGCCCGCGCCATGGCCTTTTGCCCGCGCCGGAGGGTAGCTTCCAGGCCCGGCGCAATCGCAGCAAAGCCGTCCTTCGCCAGGGGCCACGAAGCCAGGCGCGCAGCGGAGCGATCTAGCGCGGCCGCCACGGTGCCGAGCACTTCGCCGATGTGGGCCTCTTTCTCGGCCTGGGCCTTGCGCGATACGAGCCTGCGGCGCACTTTAGCGAGCACGCGGCCATCTAGATCGCCGCGATATTTCTTGCGCAATTCATCGAAGATTTCGATGGTGGCGCCGCCATCGCGGAACTGGGATAGCTGGCGGCCGATATCGCGAAAAAGGGTATTTTCGAGAGGATAGAGTTCGCCCATCTCCGGCTGCATCAGGCGAAGGACACCGCGGATCTTCTTCACGCTTTTGCGGGCTTCGTGGATGGCTTCGTCGCGACCGGCGGACTGTGGTCCGGTTAAATGCTGGGCCGCCGATTCAATCTCTTCGCGGACAATGCGCAGGATCTCGGCCGGAACCCTCTCGCCGGGCTTAAAGCAATATGCCGTCATCTTGTTAAAGATTAGCAATTCCACGGCCGCCATCGTTCCCGGAATGTGCTCGCCTGCTATTATCGGAATCTCTCATGTTCTCCCTTTCTAAGATCGCGCTGGTCATTTGCGGCGCGCTGTCCATCGTCATGCCGATTCATTGTCAGGAACGTACCCAAGCCCGCTCCATGGTGATTTCGAAGCACGGAATCGCCGCCACCAGCCAGACGCTGGCCTCCCAAGCTGCCGCCCAAATCCTTGCCCGCGGCGGGTCCGCGATGGATGCGGCTATCGCTGCGAATGCCATGCTGGGGCTGGTCGAGCCCATGAGCTGCGGCATCGGCGGCGATATCTTCGTAATCTATTGGGAGGCCAAGAGCGGCAAGCTGACGGCCCTTAACGGTAGCGGATGGGCGCCCCGCGGCCTCACCATCGACTTTCTGAAATCGCAGAGCCGCTACTCCATGCCGCAGGACGGCATACAGTCGGTGACTGTGCCGGGTTGCGTGAACGGCTGGGAAAAGTTGCATAAACGCTTCGGCCGCCTGGCATGGCGGGATCTGTTGCAGCCCGCTATTTTCTATGCCGAAGAGGGCTTTCCAGTCACCGAAATCATTCAAGAAACGTGGAAGGGCGCTACGTCTAAACTGTGGGGCGACGATGCCGCGCGGCGGACTTTCCTGCCCGAGGACAAGGTGCCGGCGGTCGGCCAAATCTTTCGCAACCGGCGCTTGGCCGCGGCTTACAAGCTGATTGCCGCGCAAGGGGCGGCGGCGTTTTATAAGGGCGAGATCGCGCAAGCCATCCTGAAGACATCGGCGCGGCTGGGCGGCAAGATGTCAGCCGAAGACCTGGCTGAGTTCGATTCCGAATGGGTAACGCCGATCTCCACCGAGTACCGCGGGTGGAAGGTTTACGAGACGCCGCCGAATACGCAAGGCGTTGCCGCGCTCGAGATGCTGAATATTCTGGAGACGTTTCCGCTATTCAACTACGATGCTTCGAGCCTGGAAGATCTGCACGCCAAGATCGAAGCACAGAAGTTGGCGTACCAGGATCTGCACCGTTACGTGGCCGATCCACACTTTGCCCATCTGCCTACCGAAGGGCTGCTGGCCAAGAGCTATGCGCGCGAACGGGCGGCGCTGATTCGTCGCGATGAAGCGAACTGCGCGCCGGTAGCGGGCAAGCCCCCAGCCACCGCCGGTGACACGATTTATCTGTCGGTGGTCGATCGCGACGGCAATATCGCATCGCTGATCCAGAGCGTTTATCTGAGCTTCGGATCAGGCGTAGCGGTGGGCGAATACGGTTTCCACCTTCAGAACCGCGGCGCGTTATTTGAGTTGGATAGCGAGCATCCCAATGCGCTGCAGCCGCGTAAACGACCGCTGCATACCATCATTCCGGCGTTTATGGAAAAGGGCAATATCCATATCGGTTTCGGAATTATGGGCGGCTATAACCAGGCGCAGGCGCACGCCCAATTCGTGTCGAACCTGGTGGACCATAACATGAACATTCAGGCGGCGCTTGAAGCAGCGCGCTTCACCAAACTGACCTTTGGCGGTTGCGACGTGATGATCGAGAACCGGGTACCGGCCGGCGTCCGCGAAGCACTGACCGCGCGCGGGCATAACTTGGAAGTGCTGGCGGACTACTCCGGCTGGATGGGCGGCGGGCAAGCGGTACTGCACGATTCCGCAACGGGCGTGAATTATGGCGCATCCTCGCCGCGCAAGGACGGTGCGGCTGTACCCGAGGCTCCCGCTTATTTGGGACGCTAATACGGCGGCGCGAGGCGGCTGAACTCGAAGCGTACGGGGTCGAGCCCGCGTCCGGATAGCTGCCGGATGCAGGCGTCGACGGAATCGCCGATAGCTTCGATGCGGCGCAGCGGCAGTTCCTCCGGCGTATAAATCTCAAGCGCGATGTACTTGCCGGCCAGGGCGTGCCGCTCGTCGAGCGAGAGCCGGTCGGGGGAGCGGCCGATTGCCTGTTGCGGATCTTTGGTGGCTGAAGTAGTCATGGTTAGAAGCGCAGATGCGCGGCCACCTGTAAGATGCGCGGATCGGCGGTATTCGAAATCTGGCCGAAGGTGGAATCGGTAATGGTGGTGTCGGGGTTCGAGAAATTGGCGTGGTTGAACAGATTAAATGCATCCACGCGGAATTCGATACTAGCCGACTCGCTCAGCCGGAACTTCTTGGCCAGGGTCAGATCGATGTTGAAGGCCCCCGGGCCGCGGAAGGCATTGCGGGGCAGCGAACCATACGTGTAGTAAGGAAGCTGCGATGCGTCGTTGTACGCAATGTTATCCAGATTATCGAGACGCGCAGTAGAAAAATTGCCTGGATTGAAGTAATAGTTCCCGGAATTGCCATTGATGGTCTGGTAAGGCTTGGGGTTCAAGACGCCCACCGAACTACCTACCAGATCGGCACGGACTGAGCCGGCATCACCGGCGCCGGAGGGTCCTGGATCACTATTGGTGGTGTAAAGGTCGGAAAACACATCGAGTGGGAACCCGGTGCGCCAGGTGATGATGGGATAGAGGCTCCATCCGCCCAGGAGCGCCTTGGGGCCACCCCACTTATCGAAGGGAAGATCCCAACCGCCGGAGAAGGCCAGCGTCCCTCGTACGTCGGTGTCGCCGGAAGACATGAACAGGTCGTGATTGTAATAGGGGACGCCGCTATTGCGCTGGCGGAATCCGGAGACGTTATCCAACTCGTGAGACCAGGTGTAAGCCAAGGTAAAGAAGCTACGGCCGAGGCCATGCATGTCGCTAAAGTCTTTGCGCAGGGTGACGGTCATGCCGTCATAATGCGCCTTGGTCACATTCTGGAACTCATCGAGGTAACTGAAGTTGCTGTCCAGACGGGAGTTCGTTCCCAGAACGAAAGGATTGGCATCTACCAAGCCGGTGAGTTTGTGCGCGTCATAGCCTAGATAGCCTAACTCGAGCACCATCCCAGGGGTCACTTGCTGCTGCAGTTGCATGTTGTACTGATAGACGTACGGTGTGCGCAGGTGCGGATCGACGAAGTAGACGCCGCCTCCGCCGAAGGGAAGGAAGCCTGCCGCGCCGAAATCGATGTTGCTGGCCGGCGGCTTGGACGGGAACGGATTGACCGCTCCGGCTGCAGTGTAGGGATCAGACAGTCCGAGGGGGGCGGTGTTACCGCTCTGTCCGGAAGGGTAAATGTCAGCAAAGCCAAAGAAGGGCGCTTGACCGTTAAACTGCAAGTTATCTTCGCCCTTTAGGATGTCGTAGAAGACGCCGGTGCCGCCGCGTAGACTGGTCTTGCCATTGCCGAATACATCCCAGGCAAAACCGAGGCGGGGAGCCCAGTCGTTGCGGTCGGGAAAATTCGAGCCTTTGGGGGCGCTCGCGTCGCCCGGGAATACTAAACCCAGCGGGGCGTTAGGAAAGCGCGTCGATTGCATGCCGGGCTCATAAGAGAACGAGCGGCCTTGCGTGTCGAACTTGGGCTCCGCGTACTCATAGCGCAAACCCATGGTAAGGGTGACGCGCTTGGATACCTTCCAGGTGTCCTGACCGTATCCGGCGTATTGATGCGATCGGATATTGGAGGGCGCGCTGCCGAACTGTAAATACTCATCAGGCAGGCCCATGAGGAAGTCAGCGAGGTCCACGCCCGAACCCACTCCTGTGCTGGGGCCGTAGAAGAAGAACTCGCCATTCACGTAAAAGTCGTAGCGGGTATTGTTTTGGTAAGGGGAAAAATAGAAACCGAATTTCAAGTTATGGCGGCCGCGATTCCACGACACGTTGTCGTAGAACGCATAAGTATTGTCGATTTCGGTGGTAGGACCTTGCGGGCTGAAGCCGACGTTGAGTCCGCTGCCAAGAAATCCGATGATGGGCGGCCCGGTGGGCTGATCGGGCGTAATGTTGATGCCTAACTGGCTGGCGGTGGGCTGAGTCGTGGCTGGGAAAGCCTGGGTATGGTCCAATCTCTGGGCAGTGACCCGGAGTTCATTCAAAAGAGTCGGGGAGAAAGTGTGAGTATAGGTTATCGCGCCGAAGTAAGTATTGGTTTGGTAGGTGTCCGGATAACCCACTACGTTCGCGCCGTTCGAAAAGGGCTGCAGCGTAGGATACAGTTGGGACGTAAATGTTCCGCTCAGAATGTCTTTGGGACTGATGTTGTAGTCGATCTTGCCCAGGTACTCGTTATAGTTGGCTGTACTTGCCGCCTGCGGAAACAAATAACCGGAGGCCGAGGTCGGTATCAGGTGATTGGTGAAGTAAGCCATGGCAACCGGATCGATCTTAGTTGGATCGATAATGCCCTCCGCCGCTTTGGTGGGGTCCGCCTGGTAATACGGATTGCCGTTTGCCAGATTGTTGGTGAGGAAGGCGCCAACGGGGTTCGAGCCCGGAGCGCCCAGCGCCGAGAAATCGCCCATGGCTTCGGCCGGTGTAAAGGTCGTGACTTTGCCAGGCGAGGAATCAAGAGCCGTCTGCCGCTGGCCTTCATAGGAGAAGAAGAAGAACAGTTTATTGCGCCCGTTCAAAATCTTGGGCAGCACCACCGGTCCGCCTATGGTCGCGCCGAACTGATTGCGCTTTAGAACTGGTACCGCCAAGCCCTGTTCATTGTTGAAGAAACGGTTGGCGTCGAAATCGGTATTGCGCACGTAGTCGTAAGCCGAGCCGTGCAGCGTATTCGTTCCGCTCTTGGTCACCACGCTGACAATACCACCGGCGTTGCGGCCATATTCCGGAGAGTAGTTGCTTTCAAGCACGCGGAACTCGCCGACTGCATCAGGATTGGGATTCGCGACGACGGCGTTGCTGAGCAGGCTGTTGTTATTGCCGCCATCGAGCAAATAAGTGATGGAGTCGGTGCGCTGTCCGCCGATGCTATAGCTGCCGGCCGCTCCGGAATCGGGATTGCTAAGGGTGACACCTGGCTGCGTGGCCAACAGGTCGAGGGTGTTGCGTCCGTTCAGCGGCAACTCCGCGATCGCCACGCCGCTCACCGTGCTGCCCACCGTGGCATTTTCAGTTTCCACCAGATTGGCGGCGCTCTCTACCACCACTGTGTCGGTAAGTTTACCGACCGGAAGTTGGATATCGATACGCAGGGTTTGGTTGATCTCGAGGTTACCTTGGGAGACGACCGTAACTTTCTCGAATCCGGCCGCGCTGGCATTCACTTTGTACTTGCCTATGGGGAGTTGGGCAACCTGATAGAAGCCTGAGGTGTCGGTCTTGGTCTCCTTGGCGATGTTGGTGCCCATGTTGGTTACGACGACGGTGGCATTGGAAACAACCGCCCCGGAAGGGTCGGTCACCACGCCGACGACCTTTCCTGTTACGTCTTGGGCCAGCAAGCAGGCCGGTAGGAGAAGGGCCCCCAAAATGGATGCACGTATCGCACGAACGGCGTAAATCATAGACTGCCCCCTTATGAACTCCGCTTTTGAAAAATTTGTGGTAGCTTAACACGCGCCGCTGCCAACTAGCAAGCGCGATAGGGTCCCCTGTCAAGCCTCGATAGAAATGTCCCCATCCTTACCTCGATAGAAGGGGGCGGCGCTTGGGCCCACTTCCCCTGCCAAGCACGCAGAGTGCGGCAGTTTGATGGACCCGCGGTTCCATCTCATTTTGCGTGCCCCGCCAGGAAAGTTAGGTGACAGTCCCGATGTTCACGCACCGCGACAGTACTGCCGTGACGGTCGCCGGCTAGCCGCCCTTCATTCAGCAAGATCGATTTTCCTTACCTTACGACTTCGGGGGCTCAGTGTTCCCGGATCGTAATCATCTGATTCGCGGTTAAATCCTTCTCAACTTGATGCGACCCCGAAGGCCATTGAATTTCGACAGACGCAATGCGGCGTTCTGATCCCAGGCCGAAGTGCAATCGCAAATCGTCTTGCGACAGGTAACTGCCCCCGCTACGCACCTCGCTTGTCTGTATCAGGCCGCCGGCCGTCAATCGCACACGCGCTCCGATCGCGCTCCGATTGGATTTCGTTCCCACCAACTTCAGCGATACCCAATTACCTGACGGTTTGGACGATTGCTTCAACAGGGTCGGCGCCTCGTTCTGGTTATTCACCAGAACTCCGACTGAACCATCGTCGTCGTAGTCTCCAAATGCCGCACCACGCGCAGAGTGTTTTTCTAAAATTCCAGGCCCTGATGATTCCGAAACATCCTCGAACTTACCGTTGCCCCGGTTGTGATATAGGATCGCGCGCTCCTTGTAATGAACATCAATTCCCAGCTTGTCTACCTCCGGGAAAACGTGTCCGTTCACCAACAGCAAATCCATCCACCCGTCATTGTCAAAGTCGAAGAAACCGCATCCCCAACCCACAAAACGCGTGTTGAGCGCCATCCCGGAAGTCATGGTAGCGTCATCGAATTCGCCGTTCTTACGGTTGTGATACAGAGTTTCCCGCTCGTCAGAGAAGTTGGAGCGGAAAATATCTAACCATCCATCGCCGTCGTAATCGCCGATCGCCACGCCCATTCCCGAAAGTGCCTTGCCGTTGCTGTCGTATGCCGTACCGCGCATCAACGATTCCTCCGAAAACGTGCCGTCGCCGCGATTCATATACAGGATCGAGGGGGTCTGATCGCAAGCCACGTAGATATCTGTAAGCCCGTCATTGTTGAAATCGCCGGTCAGAACCCCGAGCGAATAATTGCGGCCAGGCTTCGAAATCCCGGCACGCTCGGATACATCGGTGAATGTACCGTCGCCATTGCTGTGGTAGAGGATGTTGTGATCGAATGGCAAGCCGCGCGGTCCACATGCCACCGGCAGTCCGCGATACCAGCAGTATGAATTGGCGCCCGGCTTCGGCGTCGAGGCGAAATCGAACTTCAGATAATTCGCCACGAACAGGTCTAAATGGCCGTCGTTGTCGTAGTCGAGGAAAGCGCAGCCCGTGTTATATCGGACGCGATCCTGTTGCAGGTGGGCTTTGGCGGTTACGTCCTGAAAACCTCGCCCGCCTAAGTTGCGGTATAGGACGTTCTGGCCCCAGTACGTTACGAAGAGGTCCGTATAACCGTCGTTATCATAGTCACCGGCACAGACACCCTGGCCCCACCCGTCGTGTTCTAATCCCATCTGCCGGGTCACATCGGCGAACTTCCCATTGCCCAGATTATGATACAGCCGGTTCGATCGGCCCGGGCCAGACACCAGGAATACGTCCAAAAGTCCGTCGTTGTCGTAGTCCAGAAACGCTGCGCCGCTACCGGTGGTCTCGATGATGTATTCTTTGGATCTCGCGCCGCCGTTCGGAAACACGTCCGTCAGTCCCGCCTCGCGCGCCACATTGCGAAAATCGGCCGCCGGTATCGCCGCGCTAATCAAGATCGCGAGAATCAAACCTCGCTTCAAGGCTGGGGCGCTTTCTCTCCCAGGCGCTTCAGGAAGTCTGTAAACTCCCCTTCCGGAACCTGCTGCAACTTGTCCAGGATGGTCTGCTCCCGCGTAGCATCGCCCGCTCGGCCCGCATTTCGATACGCCATCATCAGGCTGTAATGCGCCGATTCGCTGGCCGGCTCCAGGTGCACTACGCGTTCTAACAGGCCGATCGCCTCCGCGTATTGCTTTGCTTCCATCCGTATCTTTGCGATTGATTCCAGTGGCTCCGCGAAATTCGCGTTCATCGATGCGGCGCGCTCGAAATGCGGCTCAGCTGCTGCCGTCTGTTGGGTAGTAACCAGAATCTGACCAACCTCATATTCCGCTGCCGCGTCTCCGGGATTCAACGCCAGCTCCGCTTCGAATTCCCGGCGCGCCTCCGCCAACTTCTCCGGCGCGTGGGATTCGATGAGCAGCACCCTTCCCAGGCGAAAATGCAGATTTAAAGCGGCCGGATTCTTCTCAATCGCTTTGCGATATTCCGCAGCGGCGTCGCCGTAGCGTCCCTGAATTTCAAAAATTTCCGCCGAGATCTGGTTTACGCGGAACGATCCCGGAGTCTTCTGGAACATCTCTAAGAGCGTCTCGTTCCAGGCTTTCATGTGCACGCGAGCAGACTCGTATAACACGTCGGCATCCGCTGGGTACAAGGCTTTCAAACGCGCCAGCACGGGTTCGGCGTCATCGTAGCGGCCAAGCGTTAATTGACACTGCACCAGAGCCAGGCCTGCGAGGCGACGCATCTGCGCGTCCGCATTTTGCTCAAACTGCTGCGATAGCTCGCCTTGAGCCGAATTGCATTGACCGATTCCCGCTCGGGACAACGCCAGAAAGAGACGCTGCCGCGGGCCGCCCGGCGCCTTTTCGAGGAGCCGCAGAGCCGCAGCGTAACGGCCCTGGTTGAATTCAGCGATCCCTTGATCGACCGGATTTTCCTGCGCGTATCCGGCGCATACAGCCAGCAGCAGGACGCTAGTGACCCGCATCATCAATCACCAGATCCAAGTCGCCAAAGCGGTGCCGCTGTTTGCCTTCAAGAAATCGAAAACTGAGTACCGGTGGCGCTCCTGGCGCGATTGCGGCCGGTGGCGCGAGCCTCTGCGAGTCCGAAATCGATAGCTGTAAGACTCTGCCCGAATCGGCAATTTGCTGCAACACCGCAGCATTCTGCGGATTGGCAAGGAAAAGAAGTAAGCCCGCGGCGATCATCGAGTCTCCCCCCACAACTGCCCTAATATACTACCGTTTGGACTGGTCATTTGCCTCGCAGATCGATGGTAAGACCGTCCTGCTGCCTGCGCGTCAGCGGCTCGGCCCCACTGAATTTCTTGTGCGCCGTGTATTCCGCTGCCGCGTCGTCCTTCTTGCCCAACCGTTCATAGATCCGCGCAAGATGATAGTGCAGGTCCGCATTCGTGGGCGCCAAGTCGATGGCTCGCCGATACTCGGCTCCGCTCGCTTCCAGATCGTGCCGTCGTTCCAACTGCCGGGCCAATTCCGCGCGCGATTCCCAAAACTTGCCATTCAACGCTATGGACTTTGCGAGGAGCCCTTCAACCTGTTGTGGGTCTCCGCCGCCAGCCGATAACGCCTTGGCATAGACAAAGTTCGCGAGATAGCTTTCCGGCTTTGTTTTGGCGAACTCAGCGGAGGCCGCCGTAATCCGTGGCAGCTTGTCTTCCACCTGGTCCAGCATCCGGCTCAGGAACATATAGGGCTGCTCCGCATTCGGCGCGATTTGAATCGTCCGCAGGAAACAATCCGCCGCGTCGTCGAACCGGCGGAGGCTGTAATCCGCCACCCCCTGCGCCAGTTCCAGTTGCGCGCTCCGCGCAAATACTTTTCGCCCATCCTCGAAAACCGCGGCCGCGCGCGCGGCATTTTCGTGGAGCAGATATAACCGTCCCAGGTCGAAATAATATGTCTCCTGGTAAGCATCTGTGCGAATTGCCGCCTGCATCTCCGCCTCAGCCGATTCGATCCGGCCATCCATTTCATAAGCTTGCCCGAGGAGGCTGTGAACACTCGCGCGATCCTGCCGGGCGAGCGCCTTGCGCGCCAGTTCGATTGCTGGTTTGGGCTCACCAGCCTGCAAGTACAAACTGGCGGCTCGAGGTAGAGACTCGGTGTCATCAGGGATCATGTCCGCGTAGCGGGCCTCCAGCGGCGCCGCCCTGCCCGGGTCGCCGGCTTCGCTGTAGAAATAAGCGAGCCCATGCAAAACCACCGCATTCTCGCCGTCGTAAGACTCCGCCTTATCTGCCGCGGCACGCGCGAGATCGGGCAAATTCAGGCGCCAATATGTCCTGGCCAAGCCCAGCAGAACCTTGCCGTCCCGCGGCTTCAGCTTGGATGCTTCCTCAAGCCTTTCGCGGGCCGCCTTCAGGTCGTTTTTCTGAAGGGCCTCCAGGCCGCCGCGCAATATTTCATCGAACGAGGCAGGATGGGCCCAGAAAAGCAGCAGGAAGATCCACACGTCCCTGTCATTATAACGGGCTCTCGTACAATGGTTTTCAGTGTTTCGAACTTCGCTCACCGCCGCCGTAGCTCTCACGGCCGTCCTACTCGTGGCTGCGTCTGAATCTGAAATCCGGTTTGTCGATGTTGCTAAGACTGCGGGACTCACAATTCCCACCACCTTCGGCGGAGTAGCCCGGAAGGACTTCATTCTCGAAACTACCGGCACTGGCGTCGCTATTTTTGATTTCGACGGCGATGGCCGCAACGATATTTTTATCGTGAACGGCACTACGTTCGATCGGGCACCGGGCCAACCCCGTCTCACCTCGCAGCTTTATCACAATGAAGGAAACGGTCACTTCTCTGAAACAGCACGTGCGGCCGGCATCACGCAGGAAGGCTGGGGACAAGGCGTCTGTGTGGCCGACTACGACAACGACGGCCGCCCCGATATGCTGGTCACGTACTACGGCCACAACATCCTCTATCACAACCTCGGCAATGGCAAATTCGAAGACGCCACCGCGCGCGCGAAGCTTCCCACTACGGGCGTCCGATGGGGTACGGGCTGCGCCTTCGTCGACTACGATCGCGACGGGTACGTCGACCTCTTCGTCTCGAACTATGTCGACCTGGACCTTGCCAAAACCCCGCGGGCCGGAGCCGACCCAAATTGCTTCTGGAAAGGCCTTCCGGTAATGTGCGGGCCTAGCGGCCTGCCGCTCGGGCATAACGCGCTTTTCCATAACAATGGCGACGGTACGTTTACGGACGTCTCGGAAAAGGCGGGCATCCTCAAACCCGGCGGCCGATACGGACTTGGCGTTGTGGCCGCCGACTTCGATAACGATGGCCGGCCCGACATCTACGTGGCTTGTGACATGACGCCGAGCCTGCTTTACCACAATCGCGGCGACGGCACTTTCGAGGAGCGTGGCGTCGAATCGGGCGTGGCTTACAATTTTGACGGTCACCTGCAGGCCGGCATGGGCGTCGCAGTGGGCGATTATGAGGGCAAAGGTCTGTTAGGTATTGCCAAATCGAATTTCTCCGGCGATTTGCCCTCTCTATATCAAAACGACGGACATCTATTCTTTACGGATACCGCTCAATTTTCGGGTCTCGGAAGGCACCAATTGCTGGGTTGGGGCATCGCCTTTCTGGATGTGGACGAAGACGGCTGGAAGGATCTGATCATTGCCAACGGCCACGTCTATCCGGAAGTGGATCACTCGCCGATCGGCGAGAGTTACTTGCAGAAAACGCTACTCTACCGCAATCTCGGCAACGGCCGATTTGAAGAAATGACCGACCATGCCGGTCCGGCATTCCAACAGGCACGGCCGGCGCGTGGCCTGGCCTATGGCGACCTCGACGGCGAGGGCCGTCCATCGGTGGTGATCGCCAACATGAACGAACCGCCGAGTTTGCTCCAGAACAAGTCGCCCCGCCGCCATTACCTGCGTATCCGTTTAGTGGGCACAACCTCCAATCGCTGTGCCATCGGCGCGCGTGCCACTATCGAAGCAGGCGGGCGCAGGCAAATCGACGAAGTGCAGAGCGGCGGCAGTTACTTGTCACAGAACGAGCAGACCCTGACGTTCGGTTTGGGATCCTCTACAACTGTCGATCGCGTCGAAATCCGTTGGCCCACCGGCAAACTGCAGGAGTGGAAACAGGTGGCGGCCGACCGGACCATTGTACTCACTGAAGGCGCGTCGCAGATTGGCGCAAAATAGTTTGGTTCACGCTAGTTGGTTCAAGATCTGGGCCAAGTCAATTGCGCCTTTCGATTCGATGCCTCGACCGATGGAAGGCCCTATCGCGATGGCCTCCGTATGACCCTCATACCATGCCAGGAAACCCGCGGCTTCCGCGCCGTTCAGCCTCTGTTGATTCAACCAGGTGTAGTAGGCGCTCATATCGGAATCAATCAGCGCCCCCTGCGAGTCCATTTCGGGTTTGCGCTGATTATCCGCCAGCATCTCGTTCATGGAGCGGAATTGCTGCCGTGGCCGGAAGCGGGCCAATAGCGTCAACGGCTCAGCGCGCCGCAGCACTTCCCGCGCCGCCCACTGTACAAACGTCGTACTAAAAATCTGCGTGCCCGCTGCTTCCGTCAGCAAACTCACCTGGAAGCGGCTGATTACACCCTCGCCTTGGTCGGCGCCCACGTCTTCCGGCTTCAGTTTCGCCAGCATGGTACGAAATGCTTCCGGAGCCATTCCCGAAGAATAGGCCTTCTGCATGGTGTCTTCCAACCGGCTTCGAATGGCAGAAAGGCCCCCGTATGAGACGCTCGTCACGCCCGCATCCCGGAACGACGAATCCCCTCCGTCGATATACCAGTGGCCATAGGGAACCGGATACGCTTTTGCCCTGGCGGCGATAAAGTCACTGAGCACCTTGACGCCGTTGCCGCCATTTACACTGCTGAAATAGACACCGTGCGGGCGCAGCTTTCGAAATAAGCGGTAGGTATTTTGTCCGGTGCCATCTCCCATCACTACGATGCCCAGGCGCGCGGCTGGGAGATGAGCCGGCGGCATCGCGGAGTGCACTTTGTGAATGTAATCCGTGGCCGCGGCCCGAAACGCGTCAATCTGCCGCGAAGCCCACAACTCGCTGGTTAACTGCTCAGAGAATTGTGCCGGCTGGTTCACCCAGTCGAAACGCTGCAAATCAGGCGATACACGCAGCCTCGCGAAATCAGCCATTAACAGTTTTCTCTCCGCGGGGCTGCGTGCTGCGAGATAGACAAACTGCCGGTCCAATTCGCCGCGTTCCGCGGGAAATTTCCAGTCGTACGCGATCAGTTCCTTAAGCAGCAATGGTAGGAAAGCAATCGGCAACTCCCGCAGCAATTCCGTTTGATCTTCGGCTATGCGGCGGCCTAGCGGCGGGTAGCTTCGAAACGTGGCGGCGTTCAGGTCTGCCGGCGTCATTCTATACCACCTCGGACGCCACGCGCCCCTGGGCGAGGGGTGTACCAAAGCCCAGACGGGAACCAAGAGTCGGCACCAGATCCGTGGATTCGATGGGCCTCTCGATCACCACGTTCTCCCGGATGCCCGGGCCCATGGCGATCATCCAAGTGGTGCGCGAGAGTGGATCGCCCGTGCGATGGTGCTGAAATCCGTTGCCTCCCGGATCGCCATCGGAGTCGCGGCCGAAATCGGGCAGGATGAACATGGCGGTTTTGCCCTGATACTCGGGTTCGCTCTGGGCCGCCTTCCAGATCTCCGCACACAGGCGGTCCGTGCGCTGAATCGCATCCAGGTATAGCGAGTAAGCGCCGGAATGAGCGATGTCGATATCGTGCAGCGTAATCCACAGCAAACTCGGCGCCAGTTGCCGCATCAAGTGCTTCGCAATGTAGACCGACAATTCATCGGGGCTGGCGAGTGTCCGCGCGTGGCTCGCGAAGTCGCCCACCGAAAGGCGCATCACCTCAGCCATCTCATGCAACTCCACCTCGCTGCCGCTCAATTGCGGAGCGTACATCGGCGTCTCGTAATTGTCGCGCAGGAGATGTTCGTATCCCTGACCGTTGCGCGGCAGTGCCGCTGCCAGCAACCGCTTCGGCAGAATGACCCCGGCGCCCGATCCCCCTGCGTACGAACGGTGCCCGCTCTCGCCGATCCGGTTGAAGCCATTGCTCGGCGCCACCACCCAGGCATCCTTAGCTGGCCGTTTCAAGCCGCGGCGAAAGTATTCAAACACAGTCGGATGGTCGGGCGGCACGGCCGCGAAATTGTTAAAAGTCTCGTACGTGCCGGTGGCCAGGCTGGCCGTCGCCACGTAATGGCCTAGAATGCCGCGATTGATCACTTGGCTGTAAAAGGTCGCGCCGGGAATCAAGTCATTTAGCAGGTGCGGGATGTTCTCCTGGCCTTCCGGCATGAAGGTCTCTTCATCGCGCGCACCGCCCCCGAAGGTGATCACGATGGCCTTCTGGTTGCGAGCGCTGGCCCTCGCTCCCGCCGGCATGAAACTCGCCGCCACCGCACCCGTCGCCGTTCGCAGAAAGTCGCGCCGGCTGCGGCCGATCGATTGAACGATCTCGCGCGGGCTTGCGTCCAAAGCCAGGTGCCTCAGCATGGTGCCCCGTAACTCGCCTTGCATTCTAGCATGCCGTTCCCACATTGGTATCCGGCGCCCGGCAAGTGCTTTCGCGAATCACCAGATGCGTTTCGACTTTGGCATCGGCCTTCGCTTTGGGATGCTCCTGCAGGTCGCGCAGGAGCGCGTGAAAAGCGTTTTCTCCCAGTTCCGATCGCGAAAGCCTAACCGTTGTCAACGGCGGTTCGGTAAACTCAGCGAGGCGGATGTCGTCAAACCCGACCACTGAAATATCCTTCGGAACGGATAGCCCCGCGCGCCGAACCGCCCGCATTGTCCCGATCGCCGTCAGATCGTTTGAAGTTAAAACCGCTGTCGGGGAACATTTGCTTTCGAGCATCCTGGCCATTGCGCTCAACCCTCCTTCGACGGTGTGATCCCCTTCTTCCACTAACCGTTTGTCTTCGTCAATTCCATATCGTGTCAATGATCGCAGAAATGCGGTGCGACGAATGCGCGCGGATTTCAGCGCGGACGGCCCCCCGATAAAGCCAATCCTCCGGTGACCGAGTTGCAGAAGGTGTTCCACCGCCTCGTTGACTCCCATCGCGTAGTCGACCACGATGCGGCTAATCCCTTTCCCCGTCGGGCTCACATCCAGGCAAACCATGGGCACATTGCAGTCCACCAGTTGGTCGACTAGATGCTTATCCATCTCGGAAGTCATAATGGCAACGCCTTCCACTTTGCGCTCCAGCATCCGGCGAACGCACAAAGCCATCCTTGCCGAGTCATAATTCGTCGAGTTCACCAGGATTTCATAACCATGGTTAATGGCGACATCTTCGAAGCCCTTGATCAGTTCCGGAAAAAATGGATTTGTGATGTCGGATACAATCAGGCCCAAAATCCGGCTGCGACCTGACACCAGCGACCGCGCCTGTGAATTGGGGTAGTATTTTAATTCCTCGATGGCTTTCCAGACTCGCTTGGCTGTAATGGGATCAACCATCGAAGGATTGTTGATTGTACGGGATACAGTTGCAGCCGATACTCCAGCGCGTCGTGCGACCTCTTTGATCTTCATAAGCCATCGTCGTCCCGATGCTGTTAGCTATAGCGCGTTGGCACAGCTTGTGACAAGTCTAATAAAAATTCACTATCTATTTTGCCTACCCCCCTTGACTTGCTTTCGTGCAGTCGCTTAATATCGTCTGCAAACGTTTGCATGAAGTCTGTAGAGGATGAGGGTTAGGCTGGGCCAATTCGTCTCAGTTCCAGTTTCGCGGGTAAGTTAACACGCTACCCCGCCATGCGCGGAGGGAAAGAGGGAAGTTATGCGCCAGGTTGCGTTTGCAAGAGTGCTCTTGCTCGTTTTATTATCGGCAAGCGCCGTTTTCGCCCAAAGAGATTTGGGTACCATCACCGGCATAGTTAGCGATCCGACGGGAGCCGCCATACCGAATGCCAAGGTCACCATCACCGAAGTAGCTACAAACCTTACCTACGACGTGGTGTCGAATTCCTCGGGTGAATACATCCGGCCAGCGCTAAAGGCCGGCATATATACTGTCACCGCCGAGGCGCAAGGTTTCCGCCGTGTTGAACAGCAAAACGTCGCTGTAACGGCGGGCGACCGGGTGGGT
Source organism: Bryobacterales bacterium (assembly GCA_963738345.1). Taxonomy (GTDB): domain Bacteria; phylum Acidobacteriota; class Terriglobia; order Bryobacterales; family Bryobacteraceae; genus Bog-159. The sequence goes on along the minus strand of CAVTWI010000002.1, from coordinate 4,474,315 downwards.
GTCAACCTTACGCTCTCCATTGGTCAGGTCAGCGAAGCTATTGAAGTAAGCGCGGCTGCTCCCTTACTGCAGACCGAAAACACGTCTCAGGGAGCGGACCTCGATACTGCCGAGGTGAGTCAATTGCCTCTCGGCGGACAGCGTGTCTTCGCCTACCTCGCGCGCCTGTCTCCCGGCGTGCTGGTTGCTGAGCCAGGCGCCCGTGATGCCCAAAACGGCGGCTTCTCCGCCAATGGCGTACGCTCGACCGGCGAAAACAACTTCCTCCTGAATGGCGTCGACAACAACGTCAACGACATCGACTTTATCAATCAGACTTCGTATGTCATCGGACCGTCAATCGATGCCATCGGCGAAATGCGTATCTTGACTAACGGGTATAACGCGGAATATGGACGTTCCGCGGGTGGTGTGATTGACGTAACGCTGAAAGCCGGCACGAACCAGCTTCACGGCGATCTATTTGAGTACCTTCAGAATACCGACCTCGACGCCAATCGTTGGGAAAACAATCTGGCCGCTGTGGGACGGCCTGCCTTGCAGCAGAACCAGTTCGGCGCCACGGCTGGAGGCCCAATTGTCAAGAACAAACTATTTATCTTCGGCGACTATCAAGGCACGAAAATTGCCACTGCCGGCGGCGTGATTCAGAACTTGGGCTACGGTGGTTTTTACACCATTCCGACACCTGCCGAAATCGCCGGTAACTTTGGCGGCGTGGCCACTATCTACGACCCGACAACCACCGTTTGCAACAGTGCAGGCACCTGTACGCGCACCCCTTACCCGAATAATCAGATTCCAACTACCCAGATGGATCCCGCGGCAGCGAAAATTGCCAGCTTGTATCCGGCGCCCAACCAGCCGATCCAACCGGGCAACTATCCCGCGAACGACTATTACGCCGTCACGGCCGGTGGCTTGCGTACCGACCAGGGCGACGGACGCGTGGACTATAAGATAAACGACAAGAATAGCTTGTTTGGCAGTATTAGTTGGTCCGATACCAACAAAACCAACACGCCTCCTTTCCCCGGCGCGCTCGATGGCGGTAACTTCTACGGTTCCAGCGAGCAGGATCTTGGCCGCAACGCCCAAATCGGTTATACGCGTATTTGGTCCCCATCGCTGATTTCTGAAACGCGCATCGCATACAGCCGCCTAGTCACGGCCCGAGCCCAAGCCAACGCCGAAACGGATGAATTTAAAGCATACGGGATCGGCGGACTGGACCCCACCACTACCTTGAATGGTGGCCTCCCTCAGTTTGGGATGGGGCAGTACAGTCAAATCGGCGCCAACGACTGGCTGCCTACGAAGGAGTACAGCAACGTTTGGGACTTTATCCAGAACGTCGCTTTGAATAAAGGTACTCACGCTTTCAAGTTCGGCGCCGAAGTCAAGCCCATCGGGTTTCCCTTCTTCCAGGTTCCCTTTCCGCACGGCGAAATGAACTTCTCCAGGATTGAGACCGCCGACTCGGTTCCAGGTACACTGTCCTCCACCACAGGCGATTCTTTTGCATCGTTCCTGTTAGGCGCCATCGACAACGGCCAGATATCCACGACCAACTTCATCTCGTCGACCCGCCAGTCTTATGATTTTTATGCGCAAGACGACTGGAAGGTCACACGGAAGCTCACCATCAACTATGGCCTTCGCTACGAACTGTGGTCGCCGATCGGCGAACAATTTGCCCGGCAATCGAATTTTGACGTCAACACTCTCACGCTTGAGATACCGTCGGGACCAAACAAGGATGCCCCGCTTCCGCCGAATTTTAACGCTCCCTATACCTTAAATGGAGTGACGTACCCGGCCCTGTTCCCCAACGTCAAAGTCTGCCGTGGCTGCGTGTCTCAGTATCTCATTCCGTGGGATAAGCATGACTTCGGTCCGCGGTTGGGCTTTGCCTATAGCTTCGCTCCCAAGATGGTTGTCCGTGCCGCGTACGGCATCTTCTACGGCGGTGAGGAGCAACAGGGAGGGAACCCGAACCGTGGCGAATCCGCGCCGTTTAATGAGTCGCCGCAGTTAAACCGCCCTGCTGGCGTTAGCGAATTCGAACCGGATCCTCTGTTTGCGAATGGGTCGGCCATAGGAGGGGTTGCCACTGGTTATCCACTAACGGTTTTCACCACGTATCCAGTTAGCTCGCTTCAGTTCCGCGAAGTGGCCAACAACTTCGACAACCCCATGGTCCAGAAATGGAACGTGACCGTGCAACGCGACCTTGGTCACAACATGGCATTTGAATTGGGGTACCAGGGCAATCACTCCTCTCATCAGCTATTCCAGCCTGACTTCAACCCTTGTCCCAACTTGGGGACCACCAACACGAACATCAACTGCAACTCCCTTCGGGCGTATCCGGATATCGGCAGCATCTCGGGAACTGCCAGCTTCGGCTACGGCAATTACAACGCAATGACCGCGATGTTGCAGAAACGCTACTCGAATGGCCTGCAGTTCATTAGTTCTTACACTTGGGGCCATGCCTTAGCCAACACCGGCACCACCCTGAGCGGTTCGCAAAACTTCCAGACTATTAGCAATACAAATTACGGTCTGGATTATTCCAGCGCCGCATGGGACATCCGCCAGAACTTTACAACCGGGTTCACTTACGATATCCCAGTCGGTCGTGGTCGCCAGCACGGAGGCGGGATGAACAAAGCTGCCGATTTGCTCGTCGGCGGGTGGCAGGTAAATGGAATCCTGACTCTGCATTCAGGCCAGCCGTACACCGTTAACGCCAGTAGTTCTTACTGCGTCGGTGTGTGGGCCGGGTGTTTTCCGTCAATTGTTTCGGGCGCAAGTGCAAACGCGGCTCCAGCGGGCGGGCGCACTCCATCCGAGTGGTTCAATACCGCTAACTTCGCCGCCCCAGCGAGTCTTACCGAAGGGGATGGCAGCGACAATACCAACTACGGTCCCCCGCTGCGGAACCTCGACGCCTCGATTTTTAAGGGCTTCGCTTTCTCGGAACGCTATAGCTTGCAATTCCGCGCCGAAGTGTTCAACTTGACCAATACACCGCAATTCAGTTTTCCCGACAGCACCTTTGGGGACGCTAACTTCGGTAAGATTACGAGCACCTTGCCGGGTACGGAGCGGCACTTCCAGTTCTCGTTGAAATTCCTGTTCTGACGGCCCTAGCCGCCTATGGGACCGGGGTGAAGCGGATGGCCCCTCGCTTTGCCCCGGGTTTTATAATGGGACCAGTGACGACCGCCCCTATCGGCCGCCGCCGTTTTCTAGCGGCACTCGCAAGCGTAGGCTTCTTTCCCAGAATCGCCCGAAGCGCGGAGCCTTTTCCAGTTCATTACCGCAAGGCGAATCCCTACGAATCCGTCCTCGGGCACGTGGAACCGGGCGACGACGATTTTCCCAAAGAGAAAGAGGCAGCGGAAATTGAGCACCGTCTCTCGCGCATTCTCGCCGGTGAACAGCCGCCGCTAGCCTCCAACTTTGAAGGCGCCGGACCGTATGCGATTCACTACCACTCCGTTGCCGTGGGCGTCTCGGAAGCGGAATTTGGCTCGCGCCTTGCCTTCGACGAAGGTCTGCGCCAATGGCTACAGTCCCTTGGTGAGGTTCGCCGCGCCCGTTTCTACGTTTTGCCGGATCATTTCGTTCGCTACGAAATCTCGACTTCCCATTCGTACCGAGTCGGTCTGTGGAAGCAGACGTGGGCGAACGGTCTTCTGCAATCATGGCAGCCCGTCAATGAGGTCGTCACCACGGCTGCCCAACCGCTGTTTCAGGATATAACCGGCCACTCCTTCGCGCACGCTTCATCTTTCCACGATCAATTGCTGAAAGGTAATACGTTCTGGCGATCTCGCCTGGATGCAGCCACCGGCATCGACATCTATGCAAACAACGGCATCGCCGTAGGCGATATCGACAACGATGGTTGGGACGAGATTTACGTTTGCCAGCAAGCCGGCCTGCCGAACCGTCTCTATAAGAATCGCGGAGATGCCACGCTGACAGATATCACCGAGCAATCCGGTCTCGACATTCTCGACGAAACTACGTGCGCCCTCTTCGTCGATTTCCGGAATTCAGGACAGCAGGACTTAGTAGTATTAGGCGGTGCCGGCCCGCTCCTGTTCCTTAACGACGGAAGCGGGAAGTTTCATCATCAGCCCGGCGCCTTTCATTTCCGGACTCCGCCCCAAGGCGTCTTCACCGGAATGGCCGCCGTCGACTATGACCGGAACGGCTATGTCGACCTTTACCTGTGTACCTATCTATTCTTCCAGAGCGAAGATCAGTATCGTTATGCCGTTCCTTATCACGACGCCCAAAATGGTCCACCGAATTATCTTTTTCGCAATCGTCTGACGTCTTCCGGCTACTTCGAGGATGTAACTGAAGAATCTGGTATGAACCAGAATAATAATCGCTTCAGCTTTGCGCCGGCCTGGTGCGATTTTGACGGTGACGGCTGGCCCGACCTTTACGTCGCGAACGACTTTGGCCGTGCAAACCTCTATCGCAATCGTGAGGGCCATTTCCACGACGATGCCGCCGCATCAGGTGTCGAGAACCTGGCTCCCGGCATGAGCGCCGCATGGTTCGATTACGACAGCGACGGGCGCCACGATCTTTACGTCTCGAATATGTGGACTGCACCCGGCCAGCGCCTGGTTCAGGACCCTGCGTTCGCGCCTGCCCGCGAACACCCGGCCGCGTACCGTAGTCACACGCGCGGCAATGCGCTATTCCATAACTCCGCCGATGGACACTTTAGCGATGTCGCCGCTTTGGAGAATGTAGCCATGGGCCGTTGGGCGTGGTGTGCCGACGCTGCCGATTTCGATAACGACGGCCAGCCGGAAATCTATATCGCCGCTGGCATGCTCACTAACTCTTCCGAACGCGATCTCGAGAGTTTTTTCTGGCGTCAGGTAGTCGCGAAATCGCCTGCCAGCCAGGTGCCAGCTTCAGCTTATGAAAATGGCTGGAATGCCATTAATCAACTCATCCGTGAAGAGGATAGCTGGTCCGGGCGGCAGCCGAATGTTTTTTACAAGCGGGTGAGACCGTCTGTCGCCCGCCTCCCGAGCTATTGTGATTTCTCGGGCGTCAGCGGACTGGACTTCGTCGATGACTCGCGATCCTTCGCCTTCACTGACATCGATAACGACGGAAACCTCGATATCATACTGAAGAGTCGCCTCGCACCACAGGTGCGTGTTTTGCGCAATAACTGCGGAGCCGGCGGCCGGTCTATCGCGCTTACTTTACGCGGAACGAAATCCAATCGCGATGCCATTGGCGCGCATCTGGAAGTGGAGGGCCGCGCCTATCACCTCAGCGCCGGCAGCGGCTATCTCTCCCAGCATTCCAAGCGCCTTCATATCGGTCTGGGCGAGGCAAATACCGCCACCGTCACCATCCTTTGGCCCTCTGGCGATCGCCAGGTGTTCGATGGCCTTAGCGCGGGGTTTCATTATCGGATCGTGGAAGGATCCGCTCACGCCGATGGGACGCCGTTCGCCGCCCGCGCCCCTGTCGCTGTGCTCCCCTTGCATCCCGAAAATGCAGCTGCGTTCTCGGCCTCCTGGCTGTACGAGCCCGTGCCGCTTCCGGGGAAATGCAACGGGCCCGGTTTCCTCCTCCTTACCGCCGGCCCGGCCAAGGACCTACCCGCGGGCCTGCCGGTCGAAGTCATCGACCTTTCCCGCGCCTCGCCCGATATCGCCGCTCAATACGCCATCTTCCACCGTTATCTTTTTGAACTCCGTACGGAACTCGCGCTGCCAATGCTGCTCTTAATCGACGATCGCAGCCGCGCGCACAAAATTTATAATGAAGTTCCTTCCGGAGTGGTGCTTCGGGCCGATCTTCAACTCCTCCGCGATGGCGCACAACCTGAGCGGGCTTTGCCCTTTCCTGGCCGGTACTATCTCCCCCCCCGCCGCAACTATTTCAAGCTCGGCGCAGCGTTCTACTGGGCTGGTTATGCGGATCGCGCCATTCCATACCTCGACGAAGTCATTCGCCGCGACCCCGCCAATTGGAAGGCGTTGTTTGCTCTCGCGCAAATCGATCTGGAAGGCCAACGTTGGCAGGCAGCGCTTGAAGCCTTCGAGCGAGTGCTCGTTCTTCAGCCCGGGCACCCCGCCTCGCTGGCCGGCGCTGCCGAGGCTACGGGACATACAAGTAATCCTAAGGCTGCCGAAGACTTATTTCTTCTCGCGATCACCGCCGATCCGAAAAATGCGGAAACAGCCAATCAATTTGGATTGTTCCTGGCCAATCAAAACCGTCCGGCCGAAGCCAAAAGCTATTTTAAGCGCGCGATCTCCATTGATCCATCTAACAGCGGAGCGATCAATAACCTTGGTGTTCTGTTCACCAAACTAGGGCAGATCGATGATGCCATAGCCGCGTTTCGTTATGGCATTGAGCGTGCGCCGGACGATGAATCACTCTACCTGAATCTGGGCAGGCTGTATATCTCAACCGGACATCGCGAGAGGGCTCGCGAAGTTATGCAGCGGCTGCTCGATCGCATCCCTGGCAACCCAGTCGCGATCCGCGGCCTGCGCGAGTTGGATTCACGCTGATTCTAGCGGGTTGCATATAGCCTCTGGAAGTTCTATCGACGGGAGTTGCGCATCACGCACGCATTGCTGAGGAAAAGGTGAACCCCCATTGCCCACGCTTTTGCTCGAATGAGCATGGCATCATCGAGTGATTTCACAATAAGATGGAGACCATCAGCAGGCAGGGTACGGATTCCGCGAAATTACCAACAATGTATGCAGGTGTTATGTTCCTTTAGAATGTGGTGCGCCCGAGGTGATTCGAACACCTGACCTTCTGGTTCGTAGCCAGACGCTCTATCCAGCTGAGCTACGGGCGCAGAGAAATGCTACTCTTCAATCTACCCTGTTCCGCCCGCCCGACGCAACTGGTGTAACCTTACCGCCCCTCCTGTAACTCTCCTCTCTCCCCTGGCGTCGTTTCGTCCAGAATGCGCTGGAAGGGCAAGGTCCGAATCTGCTGGCTGGCGCTGTGCCTTACACTGGCGCCGGCTTGGGCCGCAACGTTCGACGAACTGGCCCACCAAGCCGCTGCTGCGCGCGATGCCGATCAGGTTCCCGAAGCTATCGACCTTTACCAGCAGGCGCTGCAACTGAAACCCGATTGGGCGGAGGGCTGGTTCTACCTGGGCACCCTGTTTTACGACACCGATCGCTATACCGACGCCCGACCGGCCTTCGCGCGCTTCGTGAAGTTGGAAGATCGACCGTCCGGCTGGGCGTTTCTTGGGCTATGCGAGTTCGAGACGAACGGCTATACAGAGGCGCACGATCATCTGCAGAAAGCCCTGGACGGCGGTCTGCCCCCTGAGATGGACCAGGTGGTGCGCTTTCATCAGGCGCTGCTGCTCACGCGCCTGGGGTTGTTCGACCAGGCTTTGCACTGGTATCAGGTTTTGATCAACCGCGGCATTCATGATCCCACGCTGGTCGCGGGACTGGGTCTAAATTCCTTGGGCAAAGCCATGCTGCCTCGGGAAATACCCGACGACCAAAAGGACTTCATCGCCGCCGTCGGACGGACCGCATTTACCTCGCTTTCCGCCGGAAAAGCCAGCACCGAAGCGGCCTTTCATGCCCTACTGTCGGCGTACCCCAGGGCGCCGGGCGTACACAATCTCCACGCCTCCTATCTGCTGGGCGCGCAGCCAGACGCCGCCATGCCCGAACTGCGTCGCGAACTGGAGGTGAATCCCCGATCCCCGGAGGCTCGCGCCATGCTTGCGATGCTGCTGAACCAGGCCGGGGAAACTAGCGATGCTGCGTCGTACGCGAAGCAGGCGGCGGAAGACAGTCCCTCGTCGCCCTTGGCGCAATACGCTTACGCGCTGACGCTGCCGGATTCCGCGGATGCCGCAGCGCATTTGGAAATCGCCGAGCGGCTTGACCCTCTCAATTTCGAGTATCATGTTGCCTTGGCCCATGCGTACTCGCGATTGGGCCGCAACGACGATGCGCGCCGCGAGCGGAAGGTTTCCATACAATTGGCCCGTGAGAGCGATCCGCGCGGATCGCATTAGCGGCTGCCTGCGAGTCTGCCTGGCGGCCGCCTCGGTAGTATCCGCCGCTCCTCCCCCCGCGCATCCGCCCACTTGCGCAACTTGCCATCCAGCCCAAGCGCGGTCCCAACCGGGCACTGGCATGGGACACGCCATCGAACTCCCCCCCCAGCAGGATAATCTGAAAGCGCATCCCAAACTGACGTTCGAGAAGAATGGCTACACCTACGCCGTCGAGCGCAAGGATGGAGTCAGCACTTATACAGTTCGCGACGCTAGCGGCCAGCTTTCCCTTCCCATTCGCTACGCGTTCGGGCAACACATGCAGACTTTTGTTTTCGAATATCAAGGGCGCTTCTATGAAAGCATGGTTAGCTATTATCCCAAGTTAGCCGCTTTGAATATTACGTTAGGCGATGAACAACTGCGCCCCCGCAATTTAGTGGAAGCTATGGGGCGCGAGACGTCTAATGACGAGATCACTGCCTGCTTCGCTTGCCACGCCACCGGCGCGGTGCAGCATGGACAGGTGACTCTCGATTCCATGCAGCCTGGAGTCACTTGCGAGCACTGCCACACTGGGACGGCCGCTCACCTGGAAGCCGTCACGCAAGGAAAAACCGCCGCTGTGCCTCCGAAACTGGGCGCACTGGCGGCCGAAGACATGTCTACGTTCTGCGGACAATGCCACCGCACCTGGGAGTTCGTGGTGCGGGCGCGTCAATGGGGCGAAGCCAACGTCCGGTTTGCGCCTTACCGTCTGGCCAATAGCCCGTGTTTCCTGGGCGGCGATAAACGCATTCGCTGCACGGCGTGCCACGATCCGCATAACGCGCTGTCGCGCGACGAAGCCAGCTACGATCACGCCTGCCAGGCATGCCATGCATCGAGAGAGCAGAAGACTTGTCCCGTATCGGGGAAGAACTGCGTGACTTGTCACATGCCCAAAGTTACTCTGTCAGACGGCCACGCTGTCTTTACCGACCATCAAATCCGCGTGGTTCGCCCCGGAGAACCGTATCCTAACTAGGCACTCGCACTCGTAACGCTCTTTACATTCCCGGCGTCTATCATGTCGGTTAGGTTAAGGAGGAAACTCCATGTTGAAGATTCTGGCGGCCGCGTTGTTACTTGCGTTTCCCGCCTTCTCACCCTCTGTTCAGGCTCAGGAAAACTCCCCAGTCGAACCTTTCTCTCCGGATCAATTGGACAACTTACTCGCTTACATCGCTCTGTATCCGGACCCGCTGTTGGCACAGATACTGCCAGCGGCTACTTTCCCCGACCAGGTAGATGAGGCGGCGCGTTTCTGCCGCGCGGACGCTAATCCCGACGACATCGATATCCAGCCGTGGGACGTGAGTATCAAAGCCATCGCACATTATCCATCCGTCCTGAATATGATGGCGGACAACTTGGATTGGACGACCGCAGTGGGACAGGCGTACGTCAACCAGTCCGAGGATGTCATGGCATCTATCCAGCGTCTGCGGCAGGAAGCGCGCAACGCCGGGAACCTGGTCACTACGCCCCAGGAAGAGGTGGACGCCGACGACGGCAATATTGAGATCTGGCCCGCCCAACCGGACGAGTGCTATGTGCCGGTGTACGATCCCGGTCTGGTTTTCTTTGGCTCGGGCGGCCTGTACGGGGGCACGGTCATCAGCTTTGGCGGACCGGTCCCTATTGGCGTGTGGCTGAACCGCGGCATCGACTGGCGGCATCGCCGTATCTATTATCATGGCTGGGCCGAGGGGCGTGGCTGGGTGGCGCGGGCGCGGCCTTACGTGCACGTGAACAATCCTGTTTACGTGAATAAGAACCTGAAGAATACAACAGTCAATCGGGATGTGACCGCGCGTGCGGTGAATTACGGTAGCCTGGCTCGGTATAGCAGCGTGCATCGCAGCGCAGGCTTCACGGGTGCCAAGCGCAGGGACGAGCCCGAGGGTACGGCCGGCGATGGCTCGACTAACGAGAATAAGATCATCGAACGCAATGGGGTCAAGAGTAATGCGCTCCTGAACCTATTTCGGGGACGGTCCGAAGCGCCCCGGCAAGCGGAGCCGGCGGACAACTCCGCATTTGGCGTGAGCCGCGGCAGCTTTGGAACGAAGGCGTCGAGTGAGCGTGGGCAAGCCAGCCGGGCCTCCCGGCCGGCACCCGCTCCCGCGCCTCGATCGTCAGGCGGCGGAGGTGGTGGCGGCTCTCACGGCGGTGGCGGCGGAGGCGGTGGATCGCACGGCGGTGGTGGAGGCGGAGGGAAGCACTGATGCATCCGCATACAAGAACCAGCGCGATGGCGCTCCTGCTCGCCATCCCCATGATTGCGGCAAACAATCAGCAGCGCTTTGCCACACCGGATGCGGCCGTCGCAGCGTTAGCCCACGCGGTCGAAAGCAAAGACCAAAGCGCGCTGACTGCTATCTTCGGGCCGGATCGTTCCAAGCTGTTGACGGGCGATCCCGTGCAGGATAATAAGGCTCTGGAACGTTTCGCGGGCAACCTGAAGACATCCCACGAACTGGAAAAAGTCAATGACTCTAAGGTGACCCTTCTAGTCGGCGCCGACCGATGGCCCTCTCCTATCCCGATCGTGAAGGATGGTGATCAATGGCGCTTCGATACTGCCGCGGGACTGGAAGAGATCCTGAATCGCCACATCGGCGACGACGAACTATCCGCCATCCAGACCTGCCGCGCCTATGTGCTGGCGCAGTGGGAGTATTATACACAGTCGACAGGAACCTCCCACGATGGCCTGGCCGTCTATGCCGAAAAATTCGTCAGCGCGCCGGGCAAACGGGACGGGCTGTATTGGGAGACCGCTCCCGGAGATAAACCCAGCCCCCTGGGCAGTCTGGTCGCGCAAGCTCGCGCGGAAGGTTACGCCGCGGGTCAGCCGAGACCGGCCGGCGCGCCGAAACGGCCTTACCACGGCTATTATTTCAAGATCCTAATGCGCCAGGGACCGCATGCACCCGGCGGAAAGTTCAGTTACCTGATCAACGGCAATATGATCGCCGGCTATGCCCTCGTCGCTTACCCAGACAAGTGGGGCAGTTCGGGGATCATGACGTTTATCGTGAATCAACAGGGTCGCGTTTATCAGAAGAACTTCGGACCGAAGACGGCCCAGATAGCCGGCGCCATCACTGAATACGATCCCGATACCAGTTGGCAGATGGTGAAGAATCAGTGAAGCCTTAGCATCATAGACTCGCAAGCAGAACGCGTAGCGCGTTGCCGCCTACGATCTTGGCAATATCGTCCTCGCTGAAGCCGGCCTGCAATAGCGCATCGACTAACAGCCCCAGGCCGGTGGTGTCGAACGGTTCCACCACGGCGCCATCGAAGTCGGACCCAAGGGCCACCGCCTCCACGCCCACCGTGTCCGCCGTATGCCGGATAGCGCGGGCGATAGCGGCCGCATCGGTTCCGCAAACGGCCACTTCAAAGTAAGCAATGCCGATCACGCCGCCGGTGCGCGCGATGCCTCGTAGTTGCGCGTCACTCAAGTTGCGGCTGTTATCGCAGGTGGCGCGTACGCCAGTGTGAGAAACGATCACCGGCCGCGTTGCGATGGCCAGCACGTCATCAATGGTGCGGGGCGAGGCGTGCGCCACGTCCACCAGCATGTGCCGGGCCTCCATGCGACGCACCATCTCGCGGCCTTTGGCGGTCAGTCCGGTCTTATCCACCCCAGCCGACGATCCCCCTATATCGTTGTCGAAGAAATGCGTGGGCGCCATCATGCGGAAGCCGGCATCATACAGGCGGTCGACATTGGCCAACTTGCCGTCCAGCGCATGCGCGCCTTCGATTCCCAAAAAGCCCGCCGTGATCTTCGGATCGGAATGGCGGCGGTCCAGATAGGCGCGCAGGCCGGCGGACGAGCGAATGATGGTGAACTGGCCGTGCGAGCGCGCTTCCACATCGCGCAGGCGCGAAGCTTGATACAGAGCCCGTTCCGTAAGACTGCTCCAGGCGGCGGGCGGCCAGCGCTCGGCTAAGGCCAGCAGAGTGATGTTATCGGAGTCGGGTGTGTTGCGCTGGAAGTTCAAACCCCGCGGTGTTTTTGTGACTGCGGTGAACGCCTGCAGCGCCACGTGTCCCTCAATCAGGCGTGGAATATCCACTTGGCCCCGGGCACCGCGCACCAGCAGATCGCGCGACCACAGCAAGCTATCGGCATGCAGATCCACCACCGGCACGCGGTTCAGTAGGTCGCGGGCGCGGGCAGACACTTGGTAGGGCGGCTTGCGCAGCACGCCGTTCATGGAGCGTTCCACATAGCCTGGCAGCCATGTGAAGGCAGCGCCCAGCGCGACCCCAAGCACCGCCAGAAACCAAAGCAGCAGTCTACGCATGGCTAACGGGCGATCGAACCGGGATCGAGTCCGGTGGCCAGATTGAATCCGCCACCCACCGCGCCGACCGCGGCTGTCTTGCGATCGAGTCCCGTAAGTTCGCGCAACCGGTAGACCGCCTCGATGCCCGTGCAGTGGGCTCCCAGCAGATTCCGCAGCCCGAAATCCTTCAAATGCGACGCCGTCCAAGCCAGCGTTTGGTCACTGGCCTGGTACAGATGGAACCCTCCGAGAGCGGCGTAAATAGGCAGCGGCGCGATTTTTGCGCGGGCGTAATCGAGCGTGTTGATGATGCCGGAATGTCCACACCCGGAAACCACCACCAGTCCTTTGTCCGTGACAATTACCAGGGACTGATCTTCCGGCAAATTGTCTTCCTCGGTCTTGCCGCCTTCTAACCGCAGCCTGCGGCCCGGGCTCCAGTTCTTTTCCGGATACTTGCGTGGCACCGGACCGGTCAGCCACACGCCCGGGTATAGCTCGCGCGGCTGGTTATAAACCACGAAGGCACCGCCGGCACTTTCGTACTCTGGCTTGGTCGAGATCATCGAATTCACTTCGCGGATACCGGCGCCATCGGTGCGGCTGCGAAAAATCCCTTCGCCCACGTGCGCGCGACCGAGCGCCGCCGGATTTGCCTTCGCATATTCGCGGCGTAGCGTCACCAGGCCCGCGGTATGGTCCAGGTGATGGTGCGAAAGGATCACGTCGGGAACGTTCGACAGATCGATGTTCAGTTCGCGGACATTGCGCAATACGGTGTCCGGATGCGCCCCCGTATCGAAAAGAATGCGATGCCCGTCCACCACTACCAAAGCCGCGAAGCCCCACTCGCCGTAGCCTTCGTCGGCGGTAAGCATGGTCGAGAGCAGGCGTATGTCGAGAGTCTTTACTGTATCGGCCGCGGAGCAGGTGTGCGCCGCCAGCATTCCTACCATCAGCGCGATAAGCGAGGTTCGGCTGGACATAGCATGATACGTTAGCACAATCGGAGAGGATCACATGCGGAAATGGTGGCTGGTCTTTCTGTCGGCCAGTTTGGCCGGGTTGAGTTTCGGGCAAACGCGAGGCATCATGCTGGCGGACCTGACCTGGGTGGAAGCAGAGCGCGCGCTGAAGCCCGAAACGGTGGTCCTGATTCCCATCGGCGCCGCGTCGAAAGAGCACGGTCCGCACCTGAAACTGAAGACCGATTTAATCGAAGCCGAGTATTACACGCGCCAGATCGTAGCCCGCGCCGACGTCGTGGTGGTGCCAACGCTGAACTATAGCTATTATCCGGCGTTCACCGAATATCCGGGTTCTACGACCCTGCGCCTCGAAACCGCGCGCGACATGCTGGTGGATATCTGCCGCGGCTTGGCGAAGTATGGTCCCAAGCGATTCTACGCCCTGAATACAGGCGTCTCCACCCTGCGCGCCTTGAAGCCCGCCGCCGAAATCCTGTCAGCCGACGGAATTCTACTGCGGTATACCAACATTCTGGAAGTAGGCGCGGCCGCGGAAAAGCAGGTGAAGAAGGAAGAGGGTGGCACCCATGCCGACGAGATCGAGACCTCGTTAATGCTCTACATCGACCCGTCTTCGGTGGATATGCGCAAGGCGGTGAAGGACTACCATCCCTCGGATGCGGGCGGACTCACCCGCGACCCTCACAAGCCCGGCGTTTACTCGGCCAGCGGGATCTTCGGCGACGCCACCCTGGCTACCGTCGCGAAAGGTGAAGCCGTCGCCAACGCAACCATCGAAGGCATGCTCAAAGAGATTGACGACCTGCGCCGCGCTCCCGTCCCCGTTGCCACACCTCGGTAAACTTGACGCGGTGCCCGTGCGACATCGGCGTAATGCAGATAGCTCCATTGATGTTCTTCAGGCTGATGTAAGTGCCGCCACCCTTCAACACGCCGTGCAACTGGCTGCCGGCCGAATGGTCCTGGCTGACCGGAATTCCGAAATCGTTATCGATCCCCCCGGTCACATTGCGCGCGTTGAATTCCGCGCCTGCATCGTAGGGAATGGATAGAGAAATCGGCCCGTTCACGGAATTCATGGAGATGGTCCGCGCGTCGCTCAGACGCTCGAACGTGGCTTCCAGCTTACCGTTCACGGTCGATAGCCGCGCATCGCCGGCGATCTTCTGCGCACGCACCGGACCATTCACCGAAGACGCGTTGATGCCGCCGCTTACACCTTCGATATCCACCGCCCCGTTAATCGCCTTGATGTTCGTCAAGTGCGCATGGCGGGGAACCATAAGAGTGAACTCAACGGTGCCGGGATTCACCGCCGAGGCATCGCCGAACCGCGTGGCGATATTGATCGAATCGGCAGTCGAATTAACCGTCACCCGCGCTTCGTTCAGCAAACCCCGGCTGGATGCAGTCTTGACCGCCGCGATGCGCACCTCATTGCGGTCCCACGCCCGGATGTGCACATCGCCGTTGATGTTCTGGAGAGTCACTCGCCCACGCGCCGATAGTGGATAAGTCCGGCTGGACTCTTGATGGAAGTTTCCGGTTGCCGGCAGGCTGACCGCGCCTGCCAGCGCCAACAGGGCGCTTGCGAGTAGCATTCCCCCTCCTCTGTGCCTTGTCTGCTGCGGCCCCGCGGATTTAATTCCGCGTCGCCTCGTAACTCTCTTCCACAATCCGCCCGTCGAACATCCGGATGGTGCGGTCCGCGAACTGCGCATAGCGCGGATCGTGCGTCACCATGCAGATGGTTGCGCCGTTGCGGTGCAGGTCCTTCAACAAATTCATTACCGCTTCGCCGTTGGCCGAATCCAGGTTTCCGGTCGGCTCGTCCGCCAGCAGAATCACCGGATCGCCGCCCAGCGCACGGGCTACCGCTACGCGCTGCTGCTGGCCGCCCGAGAGCTGCGACGGATAGTGCTTCATGCGATGCGACATGCCCACGCGTTCGAGCGCTTCCTGCACGCGCTTCTTGCGTTCGGCCGATCCCATCCCGCGATAGGTCAGGGGCAATTCCACGTTCTCGTACACTGTAAGATCGCCAATCAGGTTGAACGCCTGGAAGATGAAACCGATCTCCCGGTTGCGAATGCGCGCGCGCTCCGATAGCTTCAGCCCGCTGACCGGCCGGCTGTTCAGCGTATAGGTACCGTCGCTGGGGGTATCGAGCAAACCCAGAATGGCCAGTAAGGTCGACTTGCCGCAGCCCGACGGGCCGGCGATCGAAAGGTATTCGCCCTTCTTCAAATCGAGCTGGATCCCGGACAAAGCATGCGTCTCGACCTCGTCGGTCACGAACACCTTTGTCACACCATCCAAGACAATCAGCGATTCTTTTCCGTTAGTGCCCATTTCTTCTCCCCTTACTACGTTTGACGGTCGCGTTTAGTTCAACTTTATTCGCTCGTAAGCGTCCCAAGCCGACATGTCGGACAAGATTACCCGGTCGCCCACATTCAGCCCGCTGCGCACTTCGATGGTATTTACGGAAGCCCGGCCCAGCGTTACCTGGATGCGATTGGCGTACTTGCCGTCCGGCTCGATTTTGAACAGGCTCACCTTGCTGTCAGCCTGCCCGAATACCGGCCGTCCCATGAAGACCACATCGTCAAGCTTCTCCAATTGGATGGTGCCATCCACGCTCAAATCCGGACGCGCGCCGTTCGGCAGCGGCCCTTCCAGGCGGCAATCCACAGTGACCGTGCCGTTCAACACCGCCGGGTCGATGCGCGAAACATGCCCGTTCACCAAACCGTTGCGCGTGTCGATCACCGCCGGCTGTCCGATGGTGACGTCCTTCGCCTGGGTCTCCGCAATCTTTAATTCGGCCTTTAACTTCGAGAGCTGCGCCACCTTGCCCAGCGCGGTTCCGGCCAATACTTTCTGGCCTTCTTCCACCGGGACCGGTAGCGCCTGCAGCATGCCTTCGGTGCCGGCGCGAACCTTCAGTTCTTCCACCTGCGATTGCTTCAGCTTATATTCCGCCTCGAGTTGGTCGACTTTTACCTTCTGCGCCGCCATCTGGGCTTCCACGGATTCCTGGTTGATGCTTAGCCGCTTCGTCTCGATATCGTTGCGTGTGGAAAGTTCCTTCGCGGTAACGTCTGAAATCTTGGCGTCCACCGGCGCCACCAACCCTTCCTTGACCAGGGCGTCGTCCCGTTCGGCCTTCAGTTGCGCCGAATGGTAATCGGCGGACACCTGGGCGGCATTGGACCGCAGGTCGAGGCCCTGCTTTTCCAAAGTCACGCGCAGATCCGTGTAAGCGGCCTGCGCGGCTTTCAATGAATACTCAGCGCTCATCAAAGCCGTTTGCAATTCCGGATTGCTCATGGTCAGGATCACGCTGTCGGCATGCACCGGCGTGCCCGGCTTGATCAGGATTTTGTCGATACGCCCATCCGTCTGGGCCGGGATCAGCAACGTGTCCTCGGGGACGAGCGTGCCCAAGCCGCGCACGTCGCGGACCATGGGACCGCGCCGTACCGTATCGGGCCACAGGGTGGAAAGCTCCACGCCGGGCGCGGCGGGCTTCAGGTGTCCCTTGAACGAGGTCAGCGGGATTCCCACAAACCAGCCTACCGGCGCGAGGCCGATGAGCATGACCACACCCGATGATAATGCGCTTGATCAGGCGTTTCTTGGCTGCGTCTTTTCGCGGATGACATCCATGTTTGGTTCCGCGGAGAGAAAGGCACGGCGCCTGCCAATCGATCCGAGGCTGGTAACATTATGACTCCTATGGGAGAAAAAGGTTAGGGGCGGGCTGCGAGAATCCCGAAAGTGTCCGGTTTTGGGAATGGACGTTCCGGGAGTGGACTGACCGTTAGCGGCGCGGCCCAACCCGATCGTTCTTAGTCGCCCGGCCGTGTCGTTCCATTCGGGTGCCGTTCGCTAAGTCTAACTTTCACATGGTTCTACCGGGGCTATCGAATGATTGGCCGAGCGTCGGCTTGCCGGTCAAAAGATCGCCTCCCCCCAGGCCGATTCCACAAAAGATAGGTGGCAGGCCGCCACCAGCCATTTCTAACCTGAATATTCCGGGTATACCGTACATGATCCGACGAAGCGTCGACTTCGCCCTCGACAATCGCTTTCTAATACTCGCCCTGGCAATCCTGCTGTTCGCCTGGGGCGTGATCTCGTTCAAAAATCTACCCATCGAAGCCTATCCCGACGTAGCCAACAATTACGTCCAGGTCATCACCCAATGGCCGGGACGAGCGGCGGAAGAGGTCGAACAGCAGGTGACCATTCCGCTCGAAATCGCGATGAACGGCCTACCGCACTTGACCCACCTGCGGTCCGTCTCGCTCTTTGGTCTTTCCAGCCTGATGCTGGTTTTTGACGACGAATCCGAAAACGATTGGAACCGGCAGAAAGTTCTGGAGCGCCTTGCTGAAGTAACACTACCCGACAATCTCCAGCCGCAGATGGGTACGGATTACAGCCCCGTCGGCCAGATCATGTTCTACACTCTGGCCAGCACCAATCCCGAATACGACGTCATGGAGTTGAAGTCGCTCGAAGACTGGGTACTCGAAAAGCAGTTTAAGTCCGTACCCAATGTGGTGGATGTTTCGAGCTTCGGTGGGCCGACCAAGGAATATCAGGTACGCGTGGATCCGAACAAGCTCGTGGCCCATGGCCTGAGCCTCGGACAATTGGAACAGCAACTGGGCAGCAACAACGTGAACGCCGGAGGGAGTTTCATCCAGGCGGGGTTGCAGCAGATCAACGTGCGTGCGCTGGGGTTGGTTAATACCGTCAACGACATAGCGGAAACCGTCGATAAAAGCCAGAACGGAACGCCCCTGCGCGTGGGTGACTTGGCGGTGGTGTCGCAGGGACCGAAGATCCGTTTGGGACAATTCGCCAAGGCCATTCACCGCGCCGATGGCAAGATCTTCGATGACGACGATGTCGTTTCCGGAATCGTCCTGCTCCGCAAAGGCGCGCGCGCCGGAGAAACACTCGAACTGCTGCACCAGAAAATCGACGAGTTGAACAACCGCATCCTGCCCCGGGGCGTAAAAGTCGTGCCCTTTCTGGATCGTAGCGATCTGGTGCGCTACACCACCACGACAGTCCTGCACAACCTCACCGAAGGCATCGTTTTGGTCGCGATCATCCTCTTCCTGTTTC
Organism: Bryobacterales bacterium; assembly: GCA_963738345.1. Lineage (GTDB taxonomy): Bacteria > Acidobacteriota > Terriglobia > Bryobacterales > Bryobacteraceae > Bog-159. The sequence goes on along the minus strand of CAVTWI010000002.1, from coordinate 4,455,767 downwards.
TCGGGAATGCCCGCGGCGCTTTAATCGTTGCCGTAACGATCCCCTTCGCTCTCCTATTTGCAGCCATTTGCCTGGACCTCCGCCAGATTCCCGCGAATCTCTTGTCTTTGGGCGCGCTCGATTTCGGCATGGTGGTGGATGGCGCCGTAGTCATGGTGGAGAATATCGTGCGCCACATGGGCCGCCCGAGCGATCCGCCCAAGCCCGCCTTGGAAAGGATTCGCGAAGCCGCGCACGAAGTGCAGCGCCCCGTTTTCTATGCCATCACCATCATCGTCACCGCCTACCTGCCGATCTTTACCCTGCAAGCGGTGGAGGGACGGCTGTTCAAGCCCATGGCCTGGACCGTAGCTTTCGCCTTGGCCGGCGCCCTGATCTTTTCCATGCTGTTGGCTCCGGTACTGGCGAGCTTCCTCTTTCGCGGGAACGTGCGCGAGTGGCATAACCCCGCGCTCGAACTGCTTACACGGTGGTACCGGCGTGGCGTACAACGGGCCATAGAGACGCGCTGGATCATTGTCGGCGTCGCCGTGGCCGGGCTGTGCGTGGTGATTTTTCTGGCCACCAGCGGAGTGATTGGGTCTGAGTTCCTGCCGCACCTGGACGAGGGCGCCATCTGGGTCCGCGGAACGCTGGCACCCAGCACTGGTCCCGACGAAGGAACCCGCGTGGCAGACCAGGCCCGTATCCTGCTGGCAGCCTTCCCCGAAGTTACCGTAGTCACCAGCCAAGTCGGCCGTCCGGACGACGGCACCGACACTACCGGCTTCTTCGATACCGAATACTTCGTCGATCTGAAGCCCAAAGAGCGCTGGCGTCCGGTTTTTCATCAGAACAAGGAGGAACTCATCTCCGCCATGAGCCGCGAGTTGGAAAAAATGCCGGGCGTGATTTGGAACTTCTCGCAACCTATCGCCGACAACATGGAAGAGGCTGTCAGCGGCGTGAAAGGTGAACTGGCGACCAAGGTCTATGGCGAGGATCTGAAAGTGCTGGAGCAGAAAGGCGCCGAAATTGTGGAGGTCATGCGCCAGATCCCCGGGATCGCCGATCTAGGGCTGTTGCGCGTAATCGGCCAGCCCAATCTGAACTTCAAGGTGGATCGCAAACAGGCTGCGCGCTTTCAAGTGAACGTGGCCGACGTGCAGGACGCCATTCAGACCGCCGTGGGTGGAAACGCCTTGACCCAGGTGTTGCAAGGCGAGCGCCGCTTCGATCTGGCCATGCGGTATCTGCCGCAGTTCCGCGATACCCGGGAAGCCATCGAGAATATCCGCCTGCTGGCGCCATCCGGCGAGCGCGTCTCTCTCGCCCAACTTTCCACCGTCGAAACAGCCGATGGCGCCTCGGAAATCTACCGGGAAGGCAACTCTCGCTACGTGGCGATTAAATACAGCGTGCGCGGACGCGACTTAGGCAGCACCGTCGAGGAAGCCATCCAAAAGGTGGATCGCAAGGTGAAATTGCCCGCTGGATACCAGGTCCGCTGGGAAGGCGAGTATCAGAGCGAAAAGCGCTCGCAGCGGCGCTTGATGATTGTCGTGCCGGTGACTGTACTGATCATCTTCATCATTCTCTACAGCATGTTCCATTCTTTCAAATGGGCCTCCTTGATCATGGCCAATCTAGCGATGGCGCCCATTGGCGGCATGCTGGCGCTGCTGGTCACCCACACCAATTTCAGCGTATCTACAGGCGTGGGCTTTCTGGCGCTGTTCGGAGTATCCGTGCAAACCGGCGTGATCATGCTGGAGTACATCAATCAAATCCGTGCGCGCGGAAGAAGCATTGAAGACGCTGCCATTGAAGGCGCCGTATTGAGGCTGCGACCCATTCTGATGACCATGCTGGTAGCCACTCTGGGACTGCTGCCGGCCGCCCTTTCCCACGCCATCGGTTCCGACTCGCAACGGCCCTTTGCCATCGTGATCGTCGGCGGCCTGATGGTAGGCCTCATGATCAATATTTTCCTTCTCCCCACACTCTACGTCTGGGTCGCCGGTGACCGCGACGTGCTCCCCGAGGTCAATTGGGATAGCGAGATTTGAACAGCCGCGGTTTCAAAACGCCACTCCGCAAAAGTAGCGATAATCAAGGTCTAAGCAATATGCTTCCCTTGGAACGACTGTGGGACCAGCGTAGCCGAACGCCTGTCCTGATAGTAAGTGGCGCCATCATTCTGTTTGTCGCCGCGGTGGATTGGTGGACCAAACCCTACGTCTCATTGGGCTTTCTTTACTTATTTCCCATCATGCTGGCGGCGGCCTTCCTGCCGCGCTGGCTAGTCGCGCTGCTGGGCTTCGTATGTGCTGGCTTGGCCGAGATATTCAGTTCGCTCGACCAGTCATTCGTCCGCCTGGGCTTTGAAGCCCTGGCACTGGCCGGATGCGGATTGTTTGTCGGTGAATTAATTCGCAACCGGCGCCTCAGCACCGAAGGAGAAGCCCGGCTCAAAGCTTTGGTCGAAACCAGTCCCGCCGCCATCGTCACGGTAGACGGGCGCGGCCTGATCGAACTCTCCAACCGGGCCGCCGGCGAACTGCTGGCCCCCCGCGACGGACATCTGATCGGCAATCCGATCGCCGCATTCCTGCCTGAATTGCATCATGCCCTGCGCTGGGAAGAAGCCCCGCAGTTTCGCGCTTCCATGCAATGCCGTGGACACCGCGGCGACGGCAATACATTCCTCGCGGACGTTTGGTTTTCCACTTATAAAGAAGGACTCACACCCAAGCTTGCCGCCATCATTGCGGAAGTCGGCGAAGAAGCCGATGGCGCGAGCCCCGGCTCATCCCCCGTGGAGCAGCGCGATCTTCCGGTCTTGACCCCGCGGGAAACCGAGGTTCTACGATTGCTGGTCCAAGGTTTAGCCAACAAGGAAATCGCCGCGCGCATGGAAATCTCCGAAAGCGCGGTCAAGAATGCGATTCAGCAGTTGTTCGGAAAGACCGGCGTTCGTACCCGTAGCCAACTCGTGCGCGTTGCTCTCGAACAGTACCGCAGTTCCCTGTAGCCTCTAACTATCCGCCTTCGCTTTGCCGCAATATTTCTCTACCCACTCCACGTGGCGCTGCATGATATCCAGCACAAACTTGGGCTCGCGCGGACCGTGCGGCGTGCGCGGATATACCACCATCTTCGTTGTCACCCCCTGCCGCTTCAGCGCATTGTAAAATTCGTAACCCTGCGATGTCGGTACCCGCACGTCCGCCTCCCCATGCAGGATCAGCGTCGGCGTGTTTACACCTTTCACGAATGCCATCGGCGAATGATTGTAGAATCCGTCAAAGCTGGTCCACGGATCGCCTGAAAAATAGTCAGGCAGGAAGCCCGCGATATCCGACGTGCCGGTGAAACTCCATAAGTTGGTCACACCCGCGCCGACTGCCGCCGCTTTGAATCGATGCGTGTGCGTGACCACCCAGCTAGTCATGTAGCCGCCATAGCTCCAGCCCATTACCGCCATCCGGTCCGGATCGGCCACCCCCATCGAGATCACGTGATCCACGCCCGCCATCAGATCGCCATAGTCTTTACCGCCCCAATCGTTCATATTGGCGAAGCGGAAAGTCCGCCCGTAGCCGCCCGATCCGCGCGGATTGGCTCGCAGCACTGCATACCCATGCGCCGCGAAGGTGGCATAAGGATACAAGCCGTAACGTCCCAAAAAGCTGTCCTGGAACACGCCGGTCGGTCCGCCGTGGATAACCAACACCAGCGGATAATGCTTGCCTGCCTGATATCCGGTAGGGTAAGTCAACAGGCCGTCGATATCCAATCCGTCGCCGGCTTTCCAGGTGATACGCTTGGTCTCGCCCAACGGTAATTTGGGAAGGTCCAGATTGGCGCTGCTGACCCGCTGCGGAAAACTTTCGCCGATTTTCAGCGCATAGGCTTCCGGCGCTTCATTCCAGCTTTCGCCGGTGAAGCCGTAAGCCGTTCCCGTCGCGTTTAAGCGCCCTACCTGCAACGTGCCGCTACGCGGTTCGAACAGGGGCTTCGGCGGCCCGTCAGTGGGCATAGCGTAGACCACCGAAGTCGTCCCGCGCGCCTCGGTGAACAGCAGGCGACCGGAATCGCCGGTCCAGCCCAACAGCCTGGGTTGTTCGTCGAATGTCGGCGGCAATTCGCGCGCTTGCCCGCTCTGGCGGTTCAGCAGGACCAACCGGTCGATACCCGCCCAGCGCGCTGGATCCGTGGATCGCACGAAAGCAAGATACCGGCCGTCAGGCGAATAGTGCGGGCTGTGCTCGGCGGCCGCTGTTGCCGCTAAAGGCCGCACGTCCCCGGTTTCCACCATAACTTCGGATATGTCCGATTTGGTCCAGTCATCCGCTCCTGGCGTGGGCGTATGTGCGAACGCGATGTTGCGCGAGTCCGGCGACCAGTCAAAATCGCCCACGTGGCCGCGGGTCTTCGATAGAGTGCGCGGCTTGCGCTTGCCCTCCGCGTCGCGTTCGGCGGCAATAATCCAGATGCCATGATTCTTCGGATTCTCGTCGATCACCCGGAAGTCGCGTTTTTCCTTCTTGGCCTGTTCTTCCTCCGGACGCTGCTCCATGCCGGCAAAGGCGATCCACTTGCCATCCGGCGATACGTGAAACGACCCGATCTCGCCCTTCCAGTCCGTCAACATCTCCGCCTCGCCGCCATCCACTGGGATACGAAACAGATTGGGTTTTCCACTGCGTTCCGACGAGAAATAGATGTAGTGGCTGTCCGGCGAAAACTCCGGCGCGGAGGCGCTTTTTTCGCCTCGCGTCAGTTGCGCACGGTGGGATCCATCAGCCGCCGCTACAAAGATCTGCGAAACAACTTCGCTCTTCTCCGTTTCCATCACCGCGCGGCTTTGCGTATAGGCCACCAGTTTGCCGTCGGGCGAAGGCGTCACGTCGCCCACCGGTTGGACCTGCATTGAGACTTCCGGCGTCCATGCCGTAGGCGGCGCGGGCGCTTCAGCCCAGGCAGCCACAGCTAACAGAATCGCGAAGAACTTGGTTTTCATTTCATGCTCCTTTCGAGCGCATTGAGAATAATGCCCACGTTCTCCTCGGTCGAGGAATAGCCCATCAAACCGATGCGGAAGATCTTGCCCGCCAGCGGACCGAACCCGCCCGCGATCTCAATACCGTGTTCGCTCAGCAACCGCTGGCGGACCTTCGCGTCGTCCACTCCATCGGGCACGCGCGGCGTGTTCAAAGTCCAGAGCCGGTTTCCGGGCGCCACGTGCATCTGCATCCCCATGGCTTCGATCCCCGCTACGAAAGCTTCGTGATTGCGGAAATGCCGTGCCCAACGGTTCTCGATACCCTCTTCGCGTACGATCGCCAGCGCTTCGCGGAGCGCGTAAAACATTGTCGCCGACGCGGTGTGGTGATATTTGCGATCGCAAAAGTAGCTTTCGAGCAGCCGCAGGTCCATGTAGAACGAATCCACCGGCGTGGTGCGTTTCCGCAGCCGGTCCCAAGCGCGCGGCGAAACCGTGAGCGGGGAAAGTCCGGGCGGACACCCCAGGCCTTTCTGTGTGCAGCTATAGGCGATGTCGATGCCGGTTTCGTCCACCATTACCGGCATTCCACCCAACGACGTAACGCAATCCGCAATGACTAACGCGCCCTCGCCGTGCGCCGCTTCGCAAATAGCGTGCCCCGGTTGGAACGCACCGGCGGATGTTTCGGCCTGCACATAGGCGACGGTGCGCGGCTTTTCGCGGCGGATGAAATCGCGCGCCTCCTGGCCATCGAACACTTCGCCCCATGCTTTTTCCAGCCGTACCACCGTTGCCCCATGCCGCCGGGCAACGTCCGACAAGCGGTCGCAGAAGTATCCGTTGGCCAACACCGCGAACTTTTCGCCGGGCTCGATGAAGTTGGCCACCGCCGTCTCCATACCGCTGGTTCCGGTCCCGGAAATCGCGATATTGAACTCGTTGGCGGTAGAGAAGGCATAGCCCAGCAGCCGCCGGATGTCCTCGACTACCTCAAAAAAGTAGGGATCCAGATGCCCCACAATGGGCTGGCCGAGGGCCTCGTAGACGCGCGGTGCCACCATGCTGGGACCCGGTCCCAACAGCAAACGCGCCGGCGGACGCAACGGGGAAAGCAGTTCGGGATTCACTCCATCAGTGTATCAATGCTTAAGATCAATGCTTACCGGATGAGGCGCCCGGCGTGACAAACTTAATCCGCGCGGGAGGCACATCCGGCGCGGTCTTGGCCACTTTGCAGACCAGTTGCAGCGCGTCCACCGGTGAGATCACCCGGGTCATCGATTTGTCTTTGTCGATGCCCGTAAGAACCGCCACTTGCCAAGAAGGAAAAAAGAATTCGAACACCCGCACTGTCTCTCCTGCGGCATGCACGTGGACGATCAATTCTTCGTCTTCCTTGAGCGCCTTCTGCATGGCCTGCACTTGGCCCAATATGGCCGTGCCGGCATTCTCCACCCGCGGCGGCGCAGGCGGCGGACTTACCGCATTGCGGATTGCCTGCGAGGCAAGTTGCTTGGTCAGGTCGCCGATAGCCATCAGGTTGATGCTAGCACTCACCAGCGGATATCTGCGCCGTAAGGCTCGAGCAAACTATCGGCGCTCAACAGCGGCATCTTTTCTGCCAGGCTCTGCGCGATCAACAAGCGGTCAAACGGATCGCGATGGTGCAGCGGCAGCGATTCTAAACGCAGCACGTGTGAGGGCTCGATCGACAGCATTTTAGCCTGCAATGCCGCGATATGGCGCGGTAAATACTTAGACGGTGCCTCGGGAAGGGGCAGTTTGCCGATCTGTACTTTGGTGATGATCTCCCAAAGACTCGCCGCGCTCACGAACAGATCGGCTGTAAGAAGAATCTTTCGCGCCGCGCGAGACAACCGGCGGTCGTCGGTGATGGCCCACAGGAAGGCGTGGGTGTCCAGCAGAACCCTTAGCGCCAGAAACCATCCTCGATTTCAGGCGGAAGCGGTGCGTTGAAATCGTCAGGCGTTTGGAATTCCCCGGCAGCCGAACCGAGGATCCGCGCGTTATCCGCGGTCTCCACCGGAGCTAGCCGGGCTACCGGCTTTCCCGCCTTAGAGATGATGACTTCCTCGCCCATTTGGACCCTTACCAATAATTTCGAGAAGTTGGTCTTCGCCTCATGAACGTTAATTTTCACCTGCACCGCGTTCTTCATCTCCACCTCTCCACTACATCATAGACTAAGCCCCTAGACTAAGTCAATCCCCCTCGGCAATTGTGAATACAAGTTTTGTGCGGGCGTCGGATTTTGGTAGAATGGTAGACTACAGGCGCCTATCTACCATGGGGCTCAACATCAAAAACATCGAAGTCCAGAGACTCGCAAATGAAGTAGCCAGTCTGGCCAACGAGACCAAGACGGAGGCAATCCGCCGTGCTCTGGTCGAGCGCCGCGCACGCCTCCAGGCGCGGGCCGGTAAGGCTGGCGGCCGCAAAAGCCTGCGCGAATATCTGGAGCAGAACGTCTGGCCCATGATGCCGGCGAGCGAGTTGGGACGGGTGATGAGTCGTAAAGAGGAAGATGAAATCCTGGGCTATGGGCCGCAGGGCGTCTGAGCGATGGTTCTCGATAGCTCTGCCATCGTTGCCATCCACCTGAAGGAACCCGGCTACGAACGGCTAATCGAAAAGATCGACGCGGCCGAGGTGATTGTCGTGGGAGTTCCCACCCTGCTCGAAACCATTATGGTCTTGACCTCCCGCCTCGGCCAGGACGCCCGTCTCATCATATTTGCCTTTCTCCGCCGGATGGACGCCGAGGTAGTGCCTTTCAACGAGGAACATATGGACGCCGCGGCAACAGCCTTTATCCGGTTCGGACGTGGACGGCACCCCGCCGCCTTAAATTTCGGGGATTGTATGTCGTATGCGGTCGCCTCCGTGGCTGGCCTGCCGTTGCTCTTCACCGGCGAGGATTTCAGTCAGACAGATATCAGGCAAGCATGATACGGGAAGATTCGCAGTTTCCATCTGATATCCCCCTTGATCAACTGCAACGTTTTTCCCGTACGCGCGGTCCACTGCATGGTCTGCTGTTATTATCTTCCTATGGCAGGCTATGAGCCAGGCGATCGTCCCACGATCCTGAGCAGGCAGTTCCTGCTGACATTCGGCATCGGATTGGTCGTAATCCTGATTGCCGTCGCCGGCATTATGTATATGCAGCGCGGCGCGCATGTCGAATTGAAGGGCAGCATCCTGAAAATCCGCACCATGGGGATGGATGATAATAGTTCGCTGGCAGTGGTCGATTTCCGCTTCGCAAACCCATCGGATATTCAGTTTGTCGTGCGCACGGTGGACGTTTCCGTCACCGGCGAGGATGGCAAAACCTATACCGGAACCACGGTTCCCGAGGTGGATGCCAAAAGGATCTTCGACTATTACCCGATCCTGGGCCAGAAATTCAATGCTTCCCTAATCACCCGCGACAAGATTCCCGGCCGCACCACCCAAGACCGTATGATCGTGGCGCGCTTTGAACTGCCCCTGGTCAAACTCGACGCACGCAAGAATCTGAAAATTCACATTGAGGACGTTGATGGGCCCGTATCCGAAATGCTTGAGAAATAGTCTGCTCGCGGTTTGCGCGCTCGCGCTGCCCGCGGCCGCCGTTGAGATTCCCGCGAACACCCCGTTGCAAGTCCGGCTAAAAACCAAGATCGCCTCAAATACGTCGAAACCCGGCGACCCGTTCGACGCCATGCTGATCGCACCGGTAACCGTAAACGGCACGCTGGCCATTCCCGCCGGAGCGCCCATCCACGGCGTGATAACCGCCGCCGGCGCGGCTACCGATCCCACTGTCCGCGCCACCCTCACCCTCGATTTCCGCGAACTAGAAATCGGTGGACGGCGCGTCCGATTGCACGCCCTCCTGACCGGCGTGGAAAATGCCCGCGAGAGCGTCAACGATAAAGGTGAGATCCAGGGCATCCTGGCCAATGAAACTCTCTCCTCCCGCATGGACTCCGGAATCGAAAAGGTGACGGACAAATACTCCGGCTTCGGTGGCTTGTTGAATGCCGCCAAAAAGGCCGTGCTGAAAGAGTCTGAAGGCGATATCAGTTACGATTCCGGCGTGGAAATGGATCTGAAATTGACCGCCGCGATCACCGTCGACGGTCCGCCGCCGCCCGGTCCCGATGCCACCCTACAACCCATCACCGACCGCCGCCTGCTGACCAATCTGGTAAACAGCCAGCCTTTCCAGACACGCGCTCAAAAGCCGCCGCAGCCTTCCGACATCACCACGCTGATGTTCATCGGCAGCCAGCAGCAAGTGCAAAGTGCCTTCGCTGATGCGGGCTGGAATCAAGCTTCCAAATTGGGCGAGAAATCGAAACTGGAAACCTTTCGCGCCATCGCCGAGGACCGCGGCTACAGTGAAGCGCCCGTCTCCATCCTCTATCTGGATGGGCGCCCGCCCGAAATGGTCTTCGAAAAACTGAACAACACGTTTTCGAAGCGCCACCACCTGCGCATCTGGCTGCGGCCCGATCAATATCAGGGACAGCCCGTGTGGGTCTGCGCCGCGACCCACGATACCGGCATCGATTTCTCCGCCAAGGACCGCACCTTTATCCATAAAATCGATCCGGAAATCGATATGGAGCGATCCAAAGTGGTCAACGATCTCCTCTTAACAGGCAAGGTGCAATCGCTCCTACTGGTGGACCGTCCCGCTGTCCCGCAGCACGGCCAGAACGCCACCGGCGACAATTTGAATACCGACTCCAAGATGGCAGTCTTAGTTTTGAAGTGATCCCGATCAGGCCCGCAGCAGCTTGTGAAACACGGCGTTGCGCGGCGAATTCATCTCCACGTGATCGGCTCCGGTGGCAGTGAGAACGTAATCCGAGTTATCGCCCATTTGCACGAATCCCCTGTCCCGCAGATACCAAACCGCAAAAGAAATGTACTCGCGCGGAAACGACATCAACCGCTCCAAATCCAATAGCGATAGCCCCGGATGTTCCATGTCCGACCGCCGCCGGTTATAGAGCAGGCACAGGATTCCCAGCCTTCGATTCTGCTCGCCTTCGATGCCGTCCACGAATTCCTTCAGTTCGAAAGCCGGCAGCGGCTGGCACTCACCCACCCGCCGGGCCGCATCGTATGACGCGCGCTTACCTTCATCCGATAGAACTTCGTACGCCTCGTTCAGCAGCAGGAACCGCTCGGAGTCGCCGGTTTGCGGATTGTCCGGATGAAACCGCGCGGCCATGATACGGTAAACGCGGTGAATGGTCTCCGGCTCCGCATTCTGGCTTACCTGCAAAACTTCGTAGAAATCGACCGCATCCACGAGCGGCAGCCGCAGCGTCCGCTTCGTCTCGTCGCAGAATTCCAGCCCCACCAGAAAACCCGAGCCGCGCTTCATGCAGTTGCGCACCACCGCCTGGCCGCTCAGTTCATGGCGCTCCGCCTGCAGGCTCACCGGCACGCCTGTATGCATCTCTTCCAGAGATTCGATGCGGATGCCGGAACGCGATACGTTTAAGCCCCGCACGCGCACCGACCGGGTTTGGCCGCGCCCGTCTTCCCACGACACCGCAAACATGGCGTTGGTGAAACGCCGTTGCTCCCTCCGCTTGTCAGACGTCATATTCTTATCTATGGATATCGTGTCCGGCGCGGCTGCTGCAAGGCTTTCCGGGTACTGGCGGTAACGGATAGCGTCGTGCTTGAGTAGCGCGGAGCTAACTAAAGATATCTTGGTAGGGATGATCGATCACTTCACACAAGCATATAAAGAAGGCACGGCGCCTTGGGATATTGCCAAGCCTGATGCTCACTTGATTCAGACAGTAACCACGCTGCCCATCGCTCCCTGTAAGACTTTGGAGGTCGGCTGCGGAACCGGTGACAATGCCATCTGGCTGGCGCAGCAAGGCTTCCAAGTGGTCGGAATCGATGCCGCCGAACTTGCAATCATAGAGGCCAAAGCAAGAGCGGCAAGAGCCAATGCGAGGCCTGCCTTCGTGGTGCTGGATTTCCTCACCGCCCAGGTCGACGAAGCACCGTTTGCGTTTGCCTTTGACCGCGGCTGCTTCCACACCGTGGGGTCCGACGAAGAGCGCGCCACGTTTGCCAAACAGGTCCACCGGCATTTAGCCGACGGTGGATTATGGCTCAGCCTGATCGGCAATGCCGATGACCAAGGCGCCGGTGGAGGCCCGCCCCGGCGGACTGCCCGCGAGATCGTGGACGCGATCGAGCCGTATTTCGAAATACTATCGCTCGTTTCCAGCCATTTTGAAACGAGACTGGAAGTGCCGCCGCGCGCCTGGATTTGTTTGATGCGCAAAAGACCGGCGTCTAGTTAGCGCCCGGTCCAACACGCCGGGCGTTTTTCTAGAAAAGCCGAGATCCCTTCCTGCGCATCCGCAGCCAGTGAATTCATCGACATCACTTCCTTGGCGTAAGCGTAAGCCTTGGGCTGGTCCAGATCAATCTGTGTATAGTAAGCCTGCTTGCCGAGTGACACAGTAAGTATGCTGGCCTCCACGATGCGCGCCGCCAACTTGCGCGTCTCCCCCCGAAGATCGGCGGCCGGCACCGCGCAGTTCACCAGCCCCCAGTCCGCAGCAGTGGCTGCATCCACCATTTCGCCGGTCAGCAACATCTGCATGGCGCGCTTGCGCCCTACCGCGCGGCTCAACGCCACCATCGGAGTGGTGCAGAATAGCCCGATGCGCACACCCGGCGTAGCGAAAGCGGCTTGCTCCGAAGCAATGGCAAGGTCGCAAGTGGCCACCAACTGGCATCCGGCCGCGGTAGCGATGCCCTGCACTTCCGCGATCACCGGCTGCGGAATGCCCTGAATCTTCATCATCAGTTCGCTGCACACGTCGAACAGCCGCCGGTATTCATTAATATCCCGCCCCACCATTTCCGAGAGATCGTGGCCCGAGCAAAAAACCTTGCCCTCCGCCGCCAGAATCACCGCGCGCACAGCTTGGTCGCGCGCAATCGCCGCCAGACAATCAATCATTTCCAGCATCAGGTCGAGTGACAGCGCGTTGCGCCGCTGCGGACGGTTTAAGGTCACCACAGCTACTGGGCCTTCGTGATCTAAGCGGATGTTCTGATAGCTCATAGCTTTCTTACTTCAGTAAAGCATAGGCACGGATGCCATCACTTCCCGCGGCAAACGGTTGACTAACAACCAAACTTGGTTGTATCGGTCCTCGCTCAAAGCTTCCTTCAATCGAAAGTTAAACTGCTTTCGCTCGTCATAGTCCAGCCGCGCTCTCTCGAACGTCACAATGGTCAGCTCGAAGGGACCCGAACTGCTGACGCTCTCAATATCGCGGATCCGCCAGGTCCGCGAATCGCCTGGCCGCATACTGGCGAACACGATGCGGTCACGTCCGAATTCCAGCACCCCGTCGGCGCTGGTTCGCCCGAAGCGGTGTTTCACCCCGAGACGCCATTCCGGCAGTAACGCGCCATCGGCCAGTTCCGCCACGAACCGCTGGTCCAACCGGTCCTTCCATAACTCATAAACGGCCGCGGGAACCTCGCCTCGAAATTCGTATGTCCTTCCGCAGGTTATGCGAATCGAATCTGCGCCCAGTTTCAATTCGTCGATATCTGGATAGCTCCAACGCCAGGAATCCTTTTTCATGCCTTGAAAAGCGATCCCGCGCTCATCCACCGTAATCAATCCCGGGCGGTTCTTATAGCGTGCGCCGAAATGAATCTCCGCCGGAAAAGCCGCCGCCGGCAGCAGCGCGAATAAAATCAGGCAAGTTGTTTTTTGACTTGTGAGTGCCATTTCCAAACCTCGTAGATGGCCGGATAGACCACCAGTTCCAACACAAAAGATGTAAAGATGCCGCCAATCATGGGCGCCGCAATCCGCTTCATCACATCCGCGCCCGCGCCGGTCGACCACATAATGGGCGCGAGGCCCGCGAACATGGTCGCCACGGTCATGAACTTCGGGCGGATGCGTTTCACCGCGCCATGCCTGATGGCATCTTGCAAATCGCGCAGGCTATGCATGCGCCCCGCCGCGCGCCACTCCTCGAACGCCAAATCCAGATACAGCAGCATGAAGACGCCCGTCTCCGCATCCACGCCCATCAGCGCGATCAGCCCCACCCACACGCCGATGCTCATGTTGTAGCCCAGCGCATGCAGCAGCCAGATCGCGCCCACCGCCGAAAACGGCACTGCCAGTAAGATCAACAAGGTCTTCGCCACCGATTTCGTATTGAGATACAAGAACAAAAACACCAGAAACAAAGTCAGCGGCAATACCAGTTTCAACCGCTCGCGAACCCGCTGCATGGCTTCGTATTGCCCGCTCCACGTCAACGAATAACCCGGCGGCATCGCCACTTTCTCGCGCACCACGCGCTTGGCTTCGTCCACGTATCCGCCGATATCGCGCCCCGTCACATCCACGTAAACATATCCGTTCAATAAACCGTTTTCGTTGCGCAGCATCGCCGGACCGCTCACCATTTTCAGATCCGCGATCTGCGCCAGCGGAATCTGCTGCTGGCCGCCCATGGCCGGCACCAGCACCCGCCCCAGTCGGTCCACATCGCTGCGGAAATCGCGCATGTACCGGACGTTGATCGGATAGCGCTCTCGCCCTTCCACCGTCGTGCTGATATTGTCGCCGCCGATGGCGTTCATCACCGCCACCTGTGCATCGTCCACCGACAAGCCGAATCGCGCCAGTTGGTCGCGCTTCAAGTCGAAATCCAGGAAGTAGCCTCCCGCCGTACGCTCGGCAAAGACGCTGCGCGTGCCCGGAACTGGCGAAAGCGCGCTTTCAATCTGCCGCCCCAGTTGCTCGATGCGGCCCAGGTCGGGGCCATAAATCTTCACCCCCACCGGCGTCCGGATGCCTGTGGTCAGCATATCGATACGGTTCTTAATCGGCATGGTCCAGGCATTCGAAACGCCCGGAAGGCGCACCGACTCGTTCATCTCGTTAACCAGTTGCTCCGTCGAAAGATTCTTGCGCCATTGCGCTTTCGGTTTCAACAGAACAATAGTCTCCATCATCGAAAGCGGCGCCGGATCGGTAGGCGTTTCCGCGCGTCCCGCCTTGCCCATCACCCGCGCCACCTCGGGGAAACCCATCAATATGCGATCCTCGGTCTGCATCAGCCGTTGCGCTTCGCCGATTGAAATGCCCGGCAGCGTGGTCGGCATAAACAGCAGCGCCCCCTCGTCGAGCGGCGGCATAAATTCCGAACCGAGCGAACGATACACCGGTACGGTAATCGCCACCAACGCCACCGCGCCCGCAATTACCAGCCACTTCCAGCGCAGCGCCCAAGTCACCACCGGCTCGTAAAGGCGCATCAGCACGCGGCTCACCGGATGTTTGTCCTCGGAGTGTATCGTGCCTACCAGCACCGCGCTCACCGCACGCGCCAACCAGCGCGGCCGGAATTGGAAGTTGCGCATGTGCGTAAAGGTCAGCCGTAATGCCGGATCGAGCGTGATCGCCAGCACCGCGGCCACGATCATGGTGAAGTTCTTGGTATACGCCAGCGGCTTGAACAGCCGGCCTTCCTGCGCCTCAAGCGTCAGCACCGGCAAGAACGAAACCGCGATCACCAGCAGCGCGAAAAAACTCGGACCGCCCACTTCCTTCACCGCGTCCACCACCACGCGGTGATAATCTTCCTTGCAGCCATTGCGCTGCCACTCTTCCAACTTTTTGTGGGTTTGCTCTACCACCACGATCGCCGCATCCACCATGGCCCCGATCGCGATCGCGATCCCGCCCAACGACATGATGTTGGCGCTCATACCCATCATCCGCATGGGAACGAACGCAATCATCACCGCCACCGGGATCGTCACAATAGGGATCGCCGCGCTAGGCACATGCCAGAGGAAGATCAGAATGATCAGCGCCACCACGATCAATTCCTCGATCAGCGTGTGTTTCAAATTCGCGATCGATGCCAAAATCAGTTCCGACCGGTCGTAAGCGGTGATCAGTTTCACGCCCGCCGGCAGACCCGGCTCAATCTCCTTGATCTTGGCCTTCACCCGGTCGATCACCCGCAAGGCGTTCTCTCCCTGCCGCATCACAATGATGCCCGACACCACTTCCCCGCGTCCGTCGAGATCCGACACTCCGCGGCGCAGGTCCGGCCCCAGCGTGACGTTGCCGATGTCATGCACCGTCACCGGCACGCCCGATGCGCTATTGGCAAGCACGATCCGCTCCAGGTCCGCGGTCGATTTCGCGTACCCGCGCCCGCGCACCATATACTCGCGGCCGGTGAATTCCACCAGCCTTCCGCCGACATCGTTATTACTCTCGCGTACCGCCGAAACTACTTTGCCGATCGGAATGTTGTAAGCCTGCAAGCGGGCCGGATCCACGTTTACCTGATACTGCCGTACAAACCCACCCAGCGGCGCCACTTCCGCCACTCCCGGAACCGCCTGCAGGTGATACCGCAAATACCAATCCTGCAGCGACCGCAATTCCGCCAGGTTGCGCTTGCCCGTGGTATCCACCAGCGCATACTGGTATACCCAGCCGACGCCCGTCGCGTCCGGACCCAGTTCCGTATTCACGCCCTGCGGCAGCCGTGTCAGGATCTTCGAAAGATATTCGAGCGTGCGCGATCGCGCCCAGTAAATATCCGTGCCTTCCTCGAAAACAATGTAGACGTACGAATAGCCAAAATCGGAAAACCCGCGTACATCCTTCACTCGCGGCGCGCCCAGCATTGCGGTCACGATCGGATAAGTTACCTGGTCCTCCATGATGTCGGGGCTGCGATCCCAGCGCGAGTATATGATCACTTGCGTATCGCTCAGGTCCGGGATCGCATCGAGCGGAATGCGCTGCAGCGACCACCACCCAGCCACCACCGCCGCGGCCGTAAACAGAAACACCAGGAAACGGTTGCGGGCCGAGAATTCAATGATGTGGTTGATCATGGCCCCCCCCCATGCGGCTCTCCGAATCAATCAGAAAATTCCCAGCGGTAACCACCCGCTCGCCCGCCGCTAGTCCACTCAGGATCTCCGTCCGGCCCTCTGCCTGCTCGCCGATCGTCACCGCGCGCGGCTCGTAATATCCGTTCCCGCGGTCTAGATACACCACCTGCCGCTCGCCGGAATTCATCACCGCCGTCTGTGGCACTGTCAACCTGCGCCGCCCGCTCCCCCGCAATTCCACCACCCCGTACATATCCGGCTTCAGCACATTGCCCGGGTTGTCGAGTTGAATCCGTACCTTCAAAGTGCGCGTCGCCGCGTCCGCCTGCGGCAGGATGTAGCTCACCACCCCCTGGAACGTACGTCCCGGCAGGTAGGTCAGCGTGAGCGTGGCAGCCTGACCCAACCGCACCTGGGCCGCCTCGTACTCGAATACATCTGCAATCACCCACACGCGCGATAGGTCCGCCAGTGTGTAGAGCACCGTGTCCGGCGTGATATGTTGTTGCGCGAACGCGTTGCGCTCCGTCACGAACCCGCTGCTCGCGGCATACAGCGTCAGGTCTTTCAGCGGTTCTCCCGTCTTGCGGATGGTGTCGATCTGCGCGTCGCCGATATCCCACAACTCCAGCCTGCGCCGCGCCGCCGCCAAAAGATTCTCCGTGCTGGCCCCCATTTCATGCATCGCATTGTTATGCATCGTCTGTTGCGCCCGCACCGCCAGCAGATATTCCTGCTGTGTCGCTAGCGCCTCCGGACTGTAAATGCTCAACATTGGCTGGCCCTTGTTTACGTACTTACCCGTAAAATCCACCACCACATGGCTGATCCAACCTTCCAGCTTCGATTGCACCTTGGACACCCGCGTTTCGTCGAGCGTCACTCTGGCCGATGCGCGAATGCTCGCCGCCGTATCCCGGTATTCCGCCGCGCTCGATTCAACGCCGATGAGTTGCTGCTTATCCACCGCTACCTGAATCCCCCCCCCTCGCCTGCAACCGGCCCCTGGCCTTCGTAAACGGGAACTAACTTCATCCCGCAATCCGGCGCCACTCCCGGCTTATCGGACTTGTACCAGGGGTGCATGGCATCCACGTAGTACAGAATCTTGCGCGCGGGCTTCACCGCTGCCTGTGGCTGCCCATACCAGCGGCCATATCCGTACCCGCCCACAAACCCGCACGCGATCAAAATCAGAATCGCAATCGTGCGTTTCATTGCGCCACCTCCCCGGTAGTATCCAGTTGCATACCGGTCATCTCTTCCAATTGATCGAGCGCCATCAGATAGCGCATCAGTTCTTCGTGGTAGTTCAATTCGTAATCCACCACGGTCATGAAATTGGTCAGCACCGATAGGGCGTCGAGCGCCCCGGTCTCATAGCTGGCCATCGACGATTCCAGCGCCAGGTTCGCCTCCGGAGTAACCGACTTCGCATAAAGGTCCATCAATTTACGCGCGCTCTGGGCCATCACATAGGCCTCCTTGATGCGTGCCGTCAGTAACTGCGCGGTAGCTTCGTAATTGTGCCGCGCCTCGCTCAGCGCGAACACCTGCTCGTTCACTCCCGCGCGCTGCTTGCGCCAAAAGTATGCCGGAACTTTGAAATCCACGCGCGCCTGGTACATCGGCGCCATGCCGCCCTGGTTGTAGTAGCCGCCCGAAATCGTATAATCCGGATCGTAATCTTTCCGCGCCAGGTTCGTCGACAATTCGCCGCGCTCCACCATCTTCTGCTCGCGGCGCAGCATCGGTGCGTCCCCACTCGCCCGCGCCAACAGATCCTCGAGCGATGCCGTTAACGGAGGCGCGGTCTCCTCCGCCGCCGGTTCAACGGATGCCGCGGCCGGCCGGTTCAGCAGTCCCACCAACTCCGCCTGCTTGGCCGCCTTCTCTTCTTCCATCCGCACAGCCTGGGTTTCCAAAATGGCGAATTGCGTTCCCGCCCGCAGCACGTCCTGCTGCGCCGCGCGCCCCACCGAATAGCGCGCCTCGGTCACTCGCATGAACGTCCGCAGTAACTCCTGGCTCTGCCGGATAGAGTCGATGGAAGTGGCCGCGTGGTGCAGTTCGTGATACGCCGCCTTCAATCGCGCCACCACGCTCAGCCGTACCGAGAGATACTGCTGAAACTCCGCATCGGCCTCTTTCTCCGCGATCTCGCCGCGCAGTTTGAGTTTGCCGGGAGCCGGTATATCCTGCGAGATCGAAATACCCACGTTGCTGGTAGGGTTCACCCCCAAGCCCCCCCCCGGCAGCGGATTCCCATTGCTGGTGTATCCCAGCGACACCGTGGGATCCGGCAGAGTGCTGGCCATGCTCGGCCGTTGCCGCGCCGCTTCATAGCGCTTCTGCGCCGCCAGAATTTCGCGATTGTTTTGTGATGCCTCGCGCACCAGCGCGGGCAGTGATTCAGCCATCGCCGGATAGCACAACGCTACCGGCAGACAAATCCATAAATTGCGCATGATCTTCCACCTGACACCACGAACGAAATGGGCCGATGAAAGAAGGTTAGATACGAATGGAGGAGTTTAGAACTTCAAGGTCGGGCGGAGAATAGGGAACCGTCAAAGCCGCCCGTCCGGCAGCCACCGGCAGGTTCCGTGCGACGGCTACGACAATCTCAGCCAGCGCAGATTGCGGCAGTCGCAACTGCGGCGTAGCGTCGGTCTTGACGAAATGCTTCAAACCAAATGACTGGCAATCGTTATTAGTGGGAACCGGCGTCTTGCCCGTAGGAGGGCAGCAACCGTGCGCGGCGGAACGCGAAGCCAGGCTGAGCAGAAGTTGCGGGCAGGACAGGCAGTTACCCCACAACAACGCTCCCAGTAGCACTACAGCCAGGAGCGAGTTGGCGAGGGCCTTCATTGAAATCAGATTATAGCATGCTATATTTCTGAAATCGGTTTCTTAACGCGGCTTCGACAAGATACAAACCGATTGACCCAGGCTGGTCATGCCTTCCACGATCCGCCCGTCATCGAGCTTCAGCGGACGTTCCAGCGGTATGTGCGGCGTATCCCCGTCGTAAGTCGTATCGATCGAAAATCCCAGATGTTCCGCCCACGCCGCGATGGCGTCCCGGCTCATGAACTGGTTGTGGTGGCCGCCGCCTTCCCGCTGCTTCACCATGTTCTCGAAGATGCTCCACTGGCAGCGGATCTTGAACTCCAGAAAACTGAACACTACCTTGCCGCCCGGTTTCAAAACCCGGTGCGCCTCCGCTAGATACCGATAAGAATCCTCGTGCAACAGATGCGTCAGGACACTGAAGAAACACACCATGTCCGCCGCGCCCGCCTGCTCCGGGATCACAATATCGTTCACCAGTTCGAAGCGCCAAGCCGGGTTGGGACATCGCGAACGCGCGTGCGCCAGTAACTCAGGTACCACATCCGTACCTAAATACTTCTCCACCGTCAGTACGTGCGATAACCTGCCCGATCCGCATCCCGCATCAATCAGATAATGTGACCGCCGCAGTCCCGCATCAATCAGAATCTGCCGCATCAACAAGCCGAACGAGTCGTACTCCCCTCCCACCGCCAGGGACATCGCATCGTCCGACGTATCCACCAGTTTGCCGACATGTTGCTGGTAACTGCTCGCGTAATCGGAAACATCTAACTTAGCCATGCGCTCTCCAACTTATCGTAGTTGACTAACTCCACGCCGCTCTCCGCCAGCGCCGCGCGTACCTCCGGCGCCACCAGCGCCTCCAATTCCCGCTCGCGGCTTTCCTTCAACCGCGTCCGCGCCCCCCGCAGATCGTCCCCGCAATATCCCGGATGGCACATGAACTCCGTCACGCCGTCCGGCAGCTCGCGGATCAACTGCGCCAGTTCCGGAGCGCGGAACCGTCCCGTAATTTGGAACCCCGCGAAGTGGTCCGTTGTGCCCGGCACCCGTGCCGCGCCAGCACCCGATGGAAGCGGCCGCGCAGCAGCCGCAGACCGCCGCTGGTCGCCCGCTTCATGCCACGGCACCGTCCCCGCGCGCCGTCAGCGGAAAATCGAACGGCCGCCGCACCCAGCGGATCCCGAACTCTTCCGCGATCCGCGCCACCGCGTCCAACACCGGCGGAGCCAGGTGCGTATGCTTATGCGTATCCAGATGCGTCGGCTTCACTCCCGCCGCCAGAATCTTGCGCACCTGCGCCGCCAGTTCGTCGTACAGCCGCATCCGCCGCGCCGCCAGCGCCCGCAGCAATTCGGCCACCGACGCCGGCAACGGCGCGTACGGCGGCACCAGCGATCGCCCCGAAATCAGCACCAGGTGACAGCCGATGTCCAGCGCCGGAGTCTCCCGCGCCAGTCGCACCGCATCGTCGAACGCCGCGCCATTGGCCATCAGCGTCGTCGCCGTCAGGATGCCCTCCCGATGCGCCGCCACAATTCCGCGGTTCACGTCCGGCGTGAATCCGAAATCGTCCGCGTTCACCACCAATCGCTTGCGCGAGATCAAAAGATTGCCAGCTTGATGCGCAGAAATTTCTTGGGATTGGCGCGCATGTCCTTCGCCAGCCCCTGAAATTCGCGCATCGCGCCGTTCATCGCTTCGTACATCTGCGGATTCACCAGCAACTGCCCCACCGTGCCCTGCCCGGAATTGATCCGGTCGATCGTGGCGTCCAGCTTGCCCGTCAGTTCGGTGAATTGCTTGTACAGTTTGTCGTCCTTCAGCAGCTTGCCCGCCGTGCCCTTGCCGGCATTCAAATCCTGCGCCAGCCTCCGCATCTCCGCCAGCGTCTGCTGCGCTCGTCGTACACCTTCGGATCCTTCAGCAGCTTGCCCGCCGTGCCGCGCCCCTGCTGCAGATCGTCCAGCATCGCGTCGATCCGCTTGATCGGCGCGCGCACTTCCTGGTACAGGCTGTCGTCGTAGATCAGCTTGCTCAAGCGTGCCCTTGCCGTTGCGCACGTCGGCCAGCAGTTGCTGCCCTTCGGCCGCGATCGCGTTCAGCCGCTTGTACAGCTCATCGTCGCGCAACAGCTTGCCCAGATTTCCTTTGCCCGCGTCGATATCCGCCAGCATCCCATCGGCGCGCTTCGAAATTCCTGCAGCGTGGTCGATCAGGTTCGCGCTCTGCGCCATCAGTTCCGGAATGTCCTGCGTCTGCAAGCTGCGCAACTCGCCGCCCGGCACCACGGAGCGCGAACTCTGTCCCTTGGTAATGTCGATGAACTTGCTGCCCAGCAAATTCGCCGCCGTGACCGCCGCTGTCGAATCCTCCGGGATGTCCTTCATGAACTTTTCCTGGATCGTCAGATTCGAATTCCACCGCGCGCTTCGGATCTTTCGACCCCGACAGCGTGATCGCTTGCACCGCGCCCACCAGAATGCCGTTCAGCCGCACCGGAGTGCTCTCCGTCATGCCAGCGCCGTCCGCCATATACGTGCGCACCGTTTCGTTGCGTTGGAAGATGCTCTTGCTTCCGGTCAGCAGAAAGATCAGCACCGCCAGTCACCACCATGGCGGCAAATGCCACGACTCCGACCTTCAACTGCGACCAGCGGACTTTGCTGCGCTCCGGCATGCTCTATCCCCGTTGCTTCACGAACTTTGAAATGTATGGATCCTGCGGATGCTTCCAGCTCGCGCCTGCCGTCCCTCAAACACCAGCCGGCCCTTCGCGCAACACCATGAACAGCGTGCGCGGTGCAGCCGCCCCATCATTGCCCGACCCGCTCCAGTCCGCCATTCTCCGGATTGTAACGGAAATTCGCCACCAGATTTCCGTCCTGATAGCGATACGTCACGATCAACGTGGTGGTCTTGATTCAAATCCCGTTCCTTCACGACCAGCGCCATAATCGTGTTCGCCGTAATCGGATCCAGGCCAGCCGTCGGCGAATCGTACAGCAGCAGGGGCGGCTGCGTCACCACCGCCCGCGCAATCGCCGCCCGCCGCCGCATGCCGCCCGAGAGTTCGCTCGGAAACTTCTCCAGAGTGCCTTCCAGTTCCACGAACTTCAACGCTTCTTCCACCCGCGGCTGCACCTCCTCCGGCGGACAATGAATCGACAACTGATTCAGCAGCGGATAGCTTACGTTCTCTTCGATGTTCAATGAGTCGAACAGCGCGCTCTCCTGGAATAGCATGCCGATTTTGCTGCGGACTTCAAACAATTCGCGCTCCCGCATGCGGCTGATGTCTTTGCCGAATACATATACCGTGCCCGAATCCGGCCGCTGCAATCCCAGGGCCGTCTTCAGCAGAACCGTTTTGCCGCTGCCGGTGGCGCCCATGATCACGCGCGATTCGCCTTCGTATGCCTGAAACGAAACATCCGCCAGCGCCGGCACCTCGTCGAACGCCACACTTACCCGGTCGAAACGCAGCACCGGCACTTCGCGGCATCCGCCGCCATCACGATACCCCTTGACTGACGAAGATCTTGCCGAGGAAAAAGTCCAGAATCAGGATCAGCACCGAAGCCGCCACCATCGATTGCGTCGTCGCGCGGCCCACTCCCTGCGTGCCCCCAGACGCGCGCAACCCGTAATAACAGCCCACCAGCGAAATAATGAAGGCAAATACGAACGGCTTCAACAGCCCCTGCGTGATGTCGTTCCACTCGAGCGCGCGCCACACCGTCGACCAATATTGCTGGCTGGGCAACTCCAGAAAGAATCGCGACACGAACCAGCCGCCGAACATCCCGATGAAATCCGCCAGGATGGTCAGCAGCGGCAGCATCACCGCCGTCGCCACCATGCGCGGAGTCACCAGCTTCTGTATCGGATCGGTGCCCAGCGCGCGCATGGCGTCGATCTGCTCGGTCACCTTCATCGAGCCCAGTTCGCTGGCGATGCCCGAAGAATTGCGTCCCGCCATCATCAGCGCCGTCAGCACCGGACCCAGTTCGCGCACCAGCGAGATCGAAACCAGCGTGCCGGTCTGATCCACCTGGCCGTATTGCGCCAGCGCGCGGGACATCTGCAGCGCCATAACCGCGCCGGCGAAAAGCCCGGTCAGGATCACGATCGGCAGGCTGCCTACGCCGATCAGATCCATCTGCGCCACGATGTCGTCGCTGTAGTGCGGCCGCGCAGCCACATTCCGGAGGGCGCGCCCGGTGAGCAGATAAAACTCCTGTATGGCGATGAACGGTTCCTTCAGGAAATCGAGCAATCCGGCGGGCCCCCGAAATTCGATGCTACCATACACCTTGGAAGCCAAACACGAACGCTCGGTCTATGCAGGGACTTACCGCCATCGCCGGCATCCGCGTGGGCCACGCTTCCAATTTCGACGCGCTCACCGGTTGCACCGCCATTCTGTGTGACGGCGGCGCCGTCGGCGGCGTCGATATCCGCGGTTCCGCCAGTGAAACTTCCTCCATCGACACCCTGCATCCAGGCCACATCACCACCCTAGTCCACGGCATCGTCCTCTCGGGCGGCAGCGCCTTGGACTGGAGGCCGCTTCCGGCGTCCGCCACTACCTTGAACAACATGGCTCCGGCTTCCGCGTCGGCCGGTCGATCGTGCCCATCGTCCCCAGCGCCGTCTTGTTCGATCTCGACCTCGGCAAACCCGGCATCCGTCCTACCCGCGAAATGGGCGAGGCCGCCGCAGCCGCCGCTACTTCCGATCCCGTAAAGGAAGGCGCGGTCGGCGCTGGCACTGGCGCCACCGTAGGCAAGATCTTCGGTATCCGCCAAGCCATGAAATCCGGCATCGGCTCCGGGATGGTCGACCTGCCGGGCGGCCTGATAGTCGCCGCTTTGGTAGCAGTAAACGCTTTCGGCGATGTCCGCGATCCCGCCACTGGACAAATCGTTGCCGGTGCCCGCAGAGACTGCCGACCAGCCCGGAATTCGCCAACACCGAAGCGGTCATGAAAAAGGGTTCGTTGAATGCCACGGATCGCCGCAATACGACCTTGGCCGTAGTCGCCACCAACGCCCACCTATCCAAGATCGAAGCTACCAAACTGGCGGCCCTCGCCGGCCTTGGGATGGCACGCTCTATCTTCCCTGTTTTCACGATGTTCGATGGAGACACCATCTTTGCCCTATCGAAAGGTGACGTTCGCGCCGATTTAAACACGTTGGGCGTAGCAGCCTCGGAAGCCGTCGCCCAAGCTGTCGTCAGGGCGGTCACGCAGGCCCCCACCATGGGCGGGGTACCGGGACTGTATGCAATTTTTAACGGATTTTCCCTTGGAACTTTTGGTCTATTTGTTACGCACATTTAACCCGGGTTAAGGCTTACTGGTGGTATCCTATTGAAGACATTCGGCGTCTTAGCCGTAAACGCACATAAACACATGGGAACTGAAAAAGCGGCAGTACCAGTCGAGCGACGAGCAAAAAAACGCTTCGTCATGGAGCGCGAAATCCGCTACCGGGTGTTGGAGCAGGATAAAATCATTGCCGTCGGCAGTGGCAAAACTCTGAATCTCAGCAGCAATGGCGTGGCTTTCGTTACCGATAATGACCTGCCCACTGGAGGATTTATCGAGGTCTCGATCGCTTGGCCGGCCTTGCTTGAAAACCGGTGCCCTTTACAGTTGATCGGTTTCGGCAGGATTCTGCGCAGCGGGCAAGGCACCATCGCCTGCACCCTCGAACAGTATGAATTCCGCACCCTCGCCCGAGTCGTGCCGGAAAGCGCGTGGTCCGCACGCAGCGACCAAAAACTCCGCCGCTGGGCCGAAGCCGTCGCCCGCAGCTAAGCCGCAAGCAATCCGAACCGCGCAAAGCCGAGCCGCGCGCGTCAGCAAGCGCCCTCTAAACCGATTTTGTCGAACTGGTGGTTTCGGCAGCCGGAGTAGCCGCCGGCTTAGATGCCTCGGACTTCTCGCTCTTGCTGTCAGTGGATTTCTTACTATCCGAAGCTTCCGACTTCTTTTCCTTCGAACTGGAATCTTTCCCGGTCGATCCGTTCTTTCCGTAATCGTTCACATACCATCCGGATCCCTTAAACTGCAACGCAGAGACCGATATCAACTTCTCAACCGGTCCGCCGCACCCCGGATGCTCGTGTAGCGGTTCGTCGGAAAATTTTTGGATCAGTTCAAAAACATCACCGCACTTAGCGCATTTATACTCGTACAACGGCATAGGATCTGAGTACTATTTTAGCAGCTTTGAATCCTGCCGGCACTTCGCTAACTTGCGGGGCCTTCCGGCGTCTTACCATTATGAGAACAAGAGCGATGCTGGCCCCCATCCTGGCGGTCCTGATGTTCACCGGACTGGCGGCCACCCAAAGCCGGCGCTTCTGCGCCGTTGCGCTCGCTCGCTCAGCCTGCGCCTTCAGCCAGTATTTCCACGCCCTCCGCGAAGAGCCCCTGAATCCCGTCGAACGCGTCGTCTTCAGCCTCGTGCTCGCCAACGCCAAGGCCCAGCAGGACGTCAAGCCCCCTCTGCACTCCTAACCGCTACAGCACCCGCCCACGCGTGAACGGGCGGATATGCACTCTGATTCCATGAAGATGGCGGCCCGCCGTACAGGGCAGAATCCGTATTTGACGACGTTCTGCTGCGCGTTCTTGCGGAACTGAGCCTAACAACATTCCCCTCGGGATTGCCGCCGAAATCGACTGTGACACCACACAGATCCGATTGCTTGAGCCAGCCACAATCTGGTAACCGATGACTCGTCGTGCAATCATGCAAGGGCAGCGATTCCATCCTCGCCTCTCTCAGTTAGCTTCTCGTGCGTTCGGTAATTAGCTTATTGTGTTGTACGAAAATTAGCTTATTGTGTCTCGATATGTATCGGTTGCCCCGTTGACCGCAAATGCCTTCACTCCGAGCCATGACCGTGAGGGAGTGGTTGTGCGGCGCCACGCCGTGATAGCTGTCATTTTCACTGACGCAGTACACTAGGTTCAGTGGTCGCTGTAATGTCTTCACGAATACCGGTGGAACCCCAAAGAAATACTCTCTGCCCTCGTTCTGCATGCGCCAATATACGTTCTATGGTGTGGCTACCACGAAACTGAAATCGCGTCAATGATCGAGGCGTAAATGCACATCAAGATTGTCGTCGTCGGGATCAACCTGGTCGATGCCTACGATCTCGATCTTCATAGGCGTGTGGTCTCGTGCGATTGAACAGCCCGAATCGCGCTTCCGCGCGCCGCTTGGTCAATTTTGGAAAGCGGAGGCGGCCCGTCAAGGTCCGCATATTTCGCCCTTAGGCGAATTCGACCCGCTTCAGCTTGATGCGGTCGCGCCGGACTTGCGCAAGATCGTAGTGGGCCTGCTGCACCAACCACCCGTCTTCGGTGCCCCCGAAAACCTTCGCCAACCTGACAGCCATCTCAGGAGAAATGCCCCGCTTCCCGTTCACCAGTTCCGACAGCGTGTTTCGGGTCACGCCAAGCGCGTTGGCCGCATCCGTAATAGTCAAGCCCAAAGGCTCGATGCACTCGCGCAAAACAACGCCTCCGGGATGTGGCGGATGCTTCATGGTCATAGTCGTCTCCCTCCCCTAGTGGTAATCGACATAATCAACATCCTCTGCGTGGCCGTCGGAAAAGTGGAAAATTACCCGCCAGTTAGCCCGTACGCTCACCGCCCAATACCCCTTCATTTGCCCTTTGAGCGAATGTAACCGAAACGCCGGTAAGTCCATGTGACGAACCGTAGGTGCAGCCTGAAGCGTGACCAGAATATCCCGCAGTTTGCCAGCGTGTTCCGGGTTAACGCCGCTCGGGTCGTCCTCTTCAAAAAGGCGCTTCAGTCCCTTGTGGCGAATTGTCAGTATCATCCAACACCGCAACGTGCCACGTGTCGCATGTCAAGATGATTGTACCAGCTATCGAAAAGCCATATAGCACCAAGACGCTCCTGATATTTGCATTGCGCCCGCACCGTCATTTCTTCCATCCGGCACTTCAGCCGGAGGGAGCCTAATGGAATCGATGGAAGTGGGCGATAAGTATCTTTGAGGTTGTCCCCCCTTCTCGGCTGAGAATAGAACGTCGAATCGATAAACGAGCCCAGTCTTCTCGACCGTCCTCTCCAGCCATTGATTAAGGAAGCGACACCTCTATTTTCACCTGGAGGTGGAATGCATTTTTTGTCTGCGTTTCGTCGCGAACGCGCCAGCGATACGCATACTAACGACGAATTTTGTGTGCTTCAGGACCAACTAAATGCGGCACTCATTCGCTTTGAATCTGGCAGGCAAGAGTGAGGGCCTCTGGGATATGGAATATCCCGCGGACGGTCAACTCCTTCCGGATACTCCATTCTGGTGGTCGGAACAGTTCCGCCTGCTCGTGGGATTCGAGGATGAAGACGGAATTTCCGAACATCCTCGATAGCTGGGGATCGCGGTTGCATCGAGACGATAAAGATCAGAACCTTTGCCGCTTTCGCGGCGCATCTGAAGGATCGCACCGGGCGAACGCCGTACGATATTGAGTATCAGCTTCAGCTCAAATCCGGAGAGTACCGCTGGTTCCTGGCGCGCGGATATACGCTCCGCGATGCAAACGGGAACCCTTTACGGGTTGCCGGCTCATCTGCGCGATATCCACGATGAAAAACTCCTCAACCAGCGGTTAACGACGTCGAAAGATCGACTAAACTCGGCCGTCGCCGACGTAAGAACGAGGATGGACGGGCTGTTGAACCAGGCGGTACAAACTACCTCTGCCTCGAATTCCCAGGTAGCTCGCCTCAATGAGAGAAGCAACGAAATCCGAAAGG
This sequence comes from Bryobacterales bacterium, assembly GCA_963738345.1. Taxonomy (GTDB): domain Bacteria; phylum Acidobacteriota; class Terriglobia; order Bryobacterales; family Bryobacteraceae; genus Bog-159. The sequence goes on along the minus strand of CAVTWI010000002.1, from coordinate 4,428,137 downwards.
TAAACAGGATCATCAGTGAGATCGCGTTCACCAGCAATATCTTGGCTTTGAATGCCATGATTGAGGCCGCCCGCGCCGGTGAGGCCGGAAGCGGTTTTGCGGTGGTGGCCGACGAGGTGAAACGCCTGGCGGGCAGAACCGCATCTGCAACTGATGATGTAACCCGCGAAACCCACGCCATCGGTGAAGACATTGGTCAAGTCTCGAAAGCGATCGACCAATTCCAGGACATCATCCAAAATATTCAACAAATCCAAGTGCAGCTTACCTCGGCTGTCGAAGCACAGACAACGTAAGTTTGAGCCGGCAGCGCGAACCCATAATCTGACCGGGCCCAGCGTGGCCCGTGCCTGGTCTTTTCCGCCCCGGAATCGCCCGCCTGACACAAGTGCCAGGTGCTCTGGATCCGCTCGCGCCAAGCGGATCCAATTCCTTCAACCGCCACAATCTGTTGGCGCAGGCGATGGACGCCCTCGTCTCATCGGATTTCCCGACCATAACCAGCGGCCGCCCATCCCCGAGTTCCAATCGGCAAAATTAATTTCCGCCGCCTTATCAATCACATAGCTCAATTCACCCTCCGCCTCCGTCCCAACCACCCCTTACCCTCTAATCGGGAGATCCATTATGTCCACCAAAAACGAACCCCGCACCCCGTCCCAGGCCCAAGTCGATGCCAATCGCCGCAACGCCCAGCACTCCTCGGGACCGCGTAGTCAGACCGGCAAGGCCGCCTCCAGCCGCAATCGCCTCGTCCACGGACTCCGCGCCAACACCCATATCCTCCTCGACGAAGACCCCGCCGAATTCCAAGCCCTCCTCGACGACCTCCTCACCACTTTCCAACCCGTAGGCCCAGCCGAAGAAATGCTCGTCCTCCGCATCGCCGCCAACCAGTGGCGCCTCGACCGCGCCTTCCCCATCGAAGCCGGCATCCTCCGCGAACAGGTTCGCTTTGTCACCACCAACGATGCCAACCGCCAACCCGAGTACCTCAGGCACCAGAAGATTTATGAGGCAAACCCCGACTCGGTCCCGCCTCCCCCACCCGACGGCCGCGACGCCCTCGCCCGCGCCTTCACCGGCGATTGCAAAGGTACCGACGCCCTCGCCAAACTTACCCGCTACGAAAACGGCCTCGAACGCTCCATCGACCGCGCCCTCCGCCAACTCAAAGCCTTCCAGGCTGCCCGCCTCGCCGCGACCCCTGCGCCCGGCCCCGCCGAACAGCCCAGCACGCCCGCGGAACGCCCGGAATCCGCCCAATCCGAACCCGAAAATGTCCCGCCCACCTATGTAATGCACTCAAACGAAGCAAATTGCCATTCAAACCCAAATTCACCCGGCGCCAAATGGGAGGGCCCCGCCGAACCCCTCCAATCGGCCACCAAAATCGCCGACCCGCCCTTCTCTAATTCCCGCTAAACTGGAAAAAGCACTCGCGTGAATTCTTTTTCCAACATCCTTACGGCCATTTCTCTGGCCTTCGACTCCATCCGCGCCCATAAACTGCGCAGTTTCCTCACCCTGCTCGGCGTCATCATCGGCGTCGCCAGCGTCATCCTGGTCGGCGCGGCCATCGATGGCCTGGGCGTCTACGCGGAAAATATCACCGCCAAAGCCTTCGGCACCGATAGCTTCCTGATCGCCCAGATCGCCTCCGTCGGCCGCCTCACCAGCCGCCAGTTTGCCGACAAGCAAAGCCGCAACAAACGCATCCGGCCCGACGACATCGCCTACCTGCGCGCCTCCACCGGCGACAACATTCTGTACAGCCCCTACGCACCAACGCACCGACGACGTCAAGGGCGAGAACCAGACTCTACGAAGGCGCCAGCATCATCGGCGTGTCCGCCGCCATGCCCGATATCCGCGACGTCCCCGTCGACGACGGCCGCTTCTTCACCGATACAGGAAGAACGGCTCCGCCGCCCGTCGCCGTCATCGGACACGACATCCGCAGATGCCCTCTTCCACGGCGGATCGCCCATCGGCCAGACCATCCGCGTCTCCGGCATCGAGTTCACCGTCGTCGGACTGCTGGAAAAGCCAGGCTCCGCCTTCGGCCAGCAGCATGGACAATCCTGTCTACATCCCCATCACCGTCTACGACGAGTTGTTCGGCGGCCAGCGCGGCATCGGCCGTGTTCGGCAAGGCGCGCGCCGGCACCGGGCTCACCATGGACGACGCGCCTCGACCTCACACGCGTCGCGCTGCGCAGCCACTTCCACGCCCGCCCCGGGCAAGAGGATAACTTCGACACTCTCACGCCCGATTCCGTGCGCTCCTTCGTCGACTCCATCCTCGGCTCATCGCCGCCGTCGTCGTTCCCGTCACCGGCATTTCGCTGGTCGTCGGCGGCATCGTGATCATGAACATCATGCTGGTCAGCGTCACCGAACGCACCCGCGAGATCGGCATCCGCAAAAGCCTCGGCGCACGCCAAGCGCGATATCATGCTGCAATTCCTGATCGAGTCCGTCATCCTGTCGCTCGGCCGGAGGCGTCATCGGCTTGGCCCTCGGCGCCCCGGTCGCAGCCGGCCTCTCGCGCTCTGTTCGGCGCTCACTCTCCACATTCACCTGCCGCTACGTGGTTCTCTCCGTCTTCGTCTCGAGCGCCGTCGGCATCGTCTCCGGCTGGTATCCGGCTCAGTCGCGCCGCCCGCCTCGATCCTGTCGCCGCTTTGAGGGCCGAATGAAGATCCCCATCCAGATCAGCGCCGGTGAGACTCGTCCATATGGCGCTCGGAGCCGTCTGGGCTCATCGCTTCCGCTCCGGACTCACCATCCTCGGCATCGTCATCGGTATCACCACCGTCGTCACCGTCGCCTCGCTCCTTACCGGCCTCCGCCAGGGCATCGTCGACCTTCTTCCAGGAGTTTGGGCCCGACAACATCTTCGTCGCGCGCGCCAGCGGAGACCCCAGCGGCCAGCGGCGCCCGCCCCAAAGAACGCAAGCGCAAAGCCCTTCAGCCCGAGTACGCCGACTATCCTCAAGCTTCGTCGCGCTCCGTCGAAGACGTCGGTGTCACGCCTGTTCATTCATCCCCGACGCCGGCAACGTGCTGAAGCGTCAAGGTCCCGGGTTTCGAGTCCGACAACATCTCGTTTGCTCATGGGGTCAGCGCCCAACCTCTACGACATCTCCCCGCGCGAATTCCGCTCCGGCCGGTTCTTCACGCCCGAAGAGGAACGCAGCGCGGCCAACGCGTCTGCCATTCTCGGCTCCGAGCTCGGCGAAGCCCTCTTCCCGGCTGGCGACGCCATCGGAAAGCCATCTTCATCTCCGTGGCGCCGAGTACACCGTCGTCGGCGTCTTCGCCAAGCCGCCAAGGGCGGCTTCTTCGGCGAAAACGGCATGGACCGCCAGATCGCCATTCCCCTCGAGACCGCCCGCGCTGCGCTATCCGCAAGCCGACAATTTCTTCTCGACCGCCAAGGCCCGGCCCGGCATGCGCGCCGACGCGATCGAAGAAATCCGCGCCGCGCTGCGCCGCATCCGCCACACCCCGCCAAAGCGCCGAAGACGACTTCTCCCTTTCCACCGCCGACTCGATCATCGAAAACTTCGATAAGATCACCGGCATGATCGTGCTCGTCTCCATCGCCATCTCCGGCCTCGGCTTGCTGGTCGGCGGCATCGGCGTCATGAATATCATGCTGGTCAGCGTCACCGAGCGCACCCGCGAGATCGGCGTCCGCAAAGCCATCGGCGCGCGCCGTGGCGACATCGTCCTGCAGTTCCTCGCGAAGCCGTGGCCCTCACCGGCGCCGGCGGCGTGATCGGCATCCTCTTCTCCATCCTGGTCACCCTGCTCGTCAGTGCCTCTCCCCAGCCTGCGCCCGGAAGTGCCCGGGTGGGCCGTGATCACCGGCTTCTGCGTCTCCGTCGCCGTCGGCGTGTTCTTCGGCGTCTGGCCCGCCGTTAAGGCTTCCCAGCTCGATCCTGTCGAAGCCCTGCGCTACGAGTAGCCCCCCCGCGCACCCGCCTTACGCCGAAAATAGTCCCGCATTTGCTTGACAATAAGCTATCGCTTATATAAGCTATAACTAATGAATGGACTTGATGCCGCCTTCGCTGCTCTAGCTGATCCGACCAGACGGGCCATCCTGGCGCGTCTCGCCAAAGGAGAGGCCACCGTGACGGAGTTGTCCGGTCCGTTCAAAATGACGCAGCCGGCCATATCGCAGCACTTGAAAGTGCTCGAGGAAGCCGGCCTCGTCGCCACCCGCGTCCATGGCACTACGCGCCCCCGGCGTATAGCAAAAGATGGCATCCAGGCTATGGACAAATGGCTTGAGATGCTGCGGCAGGCTCTCGAGCAAAACTACGACCGCCTGGACAAAGTTCTGGACGGCATGGAATCGCAGAAAAAAGGAGACAAACGATGAGCAAATTAACCCTGACAGTCGAAGGCGACACGCACGTGGTCGTCACCAGGCGCTTCGCCGCCCCCCAGGCCGTGTATCGCGCCCACACCGAACCGGAATTGATCCAGCAATGGTTGCTCGGTCCCCAAGGTTGGACCATGCCGGTCTGCATCAGCGAGCCCAGAGCAGGAGGCCGTATCCGTTACGAGTGGACTAACGGAAAGGGCGGTGGATTCTACCTCACCGGCGAATACGTGGAATTACAGCCCGGGCGCAGAATCGTCCATGTCGAGCGGATGCACCTGCCGGATCCCACCCCCGACAACCACGTGGAAACTACATTCCAGGCGGATGGCGCCGGCACCCTGATGACCTTGCGCATGACCTTGCCGGATGCCCAAACAAGAGCGGCCATGTTGGCAACAGGCATGGAGGCGGGAATGGAGGCCAGCTATGTGCGGCTCGAAGGCTTAGTTTGAGTTCCCCGGAGCTACGCAAATTCCAGCGCCGTCGAACGAGTACGCTCCACCTATACTTACAGTCAAATTCGATTGTGCTGTCGACGAACAAGCCTGCAAACCGCTGGGCGTACTTGGAATCACCAGGTTGACCTGATACAGTCCCACGTATCCCGGAGCCAGTCCGGCATAACGCGGCACATAAGCGTCCGAGGGCAGGAAAGCCGGAATACCCGCATACTGTTGGGGTTTGGTCGCCAGCGCATTGGGCCGGTAATTGAAATCCAGGAAGAAGGTTTGCGTGGTCGGCGTAGGTCCGGTCGCGGCCTGCCCGGTCGCTACGGCGGGCGTGGTCGCGCCTAACCCGACCGCGTAAAAGATCACCTCTTCATCAGCCACCGCCGGGCTTGCCGATGACACCAGCGAACCGTCCGCATGTGTCACCAACGGCGAACAAGGCAGGCCGTTATAAGATCCATAGCCTCCGCCTGTCGGAGTGATCGTGTCACAGGAAGTAACGATGTGTACCCGGTCGGTTAGCGGCGTCAGCGCGAATAACGCCCCCGCCGCGCCGTTAACACTAATAAACAACTGTGTATTGAAAGTGGCCGGAGTCGCGCAGACAAAGCATGTCGGGATGACCTCGTAAGGTATCTGAATAGTAACCGCCGTTACATTAGAGCAAAGTGATGATGGCGCGATAATGCAAGCGCTGGGCGGTGTCACTGCCAGCACGGGCGCCGCATGATCGGAAACCTGTTGCACCGTTGCCGTTAAGTTTCCTTGAACGTTGCCCGCCACGAATACCGTAATCAACTGCCCCGGCGCCGCATAGGCTGGCGCGGGATATAAGTAACCTGCACCGGTGACCACATTCACCGATGAGTCCTGTCCTAAGGCGGCCGGCAACAGCGCGGCCCAGAACATAGCCGGAATTAATAAGTGTTTCATGGCTACTAACCCTTGCGGTCCTTTCAGCAGCCATTATATATCCGCAACTTCCCGTACCATCGCGCCTAATCGCAGAAACTCGTCCAGGTCCGAAGGCTTCCGAAAATAGCGCGTCACTCCCAGTTCCTTCAGCTTTATGCGGTCCTTCGCCGCATCCGACGAGGTTACCGCGATCACCGGCGTGTCCTCGCACCGCGGGTGTTTACGAAACTCGATCAGCACCTGCGTCCCGTCTACCTTGGGCAGATTCAGATCCAGCAGCATCACATCCGGACAAGGCATGCCGCCCTTTTGATCCATGCCGGCGATCAAGACCAGCGCTTCCCCGCCGTCGCGCGCTACATGCAGATCATAAGCCACGTGGTACTCTTCGAGGGCTTGCTCGACCAGTAACACATCGCCGGGATTGTCTTCTACCAGTAGGATCTGAATCGTCCTCATGCGCCATCCACGCCCGGAAGTTCGAAGTAGAACGTGGCGCCGGTCTCAGGCAAACCCTCTGCCCACATGCGCCCGCCATACCGCTCCACAATCCGCTTGCAGATCGCCAGTCCCAACCCCGTGCCCGGATACTCGTCTTTATGTAGCCGCTTAAACAAACCGAATATCCGTTCGGCATATCTCGGCTCGAAACCGATGCCGTTGTCCCGGATCGATATGCGCCAGTGTTCGCCGCACCGTGCTGCCGTCAACTCAATCTCCGGCGCCACGCCGGCCTTCCGGTACTTGAGCGCATTCGAAAGAACGTTCTGAAATACTTGCCCCATCTGCGCCGTGTCTCCTCGCACCATCGGCAGCGGTCCGGCCTTGATCGCGGCGCCGGTTTCTTCAATTCGGTCTTTCAGAACCGTGAGTGCATCCTCGTAAGCCGCCTGTAGATCCGCGCGGCCCGGCGCCGTTTCGTCGCTCTGTACCGTACGCGAGAAAGTCAGCAGATCGTGGATCAGCGCCTCCATGCGGCTCACGCCCTGCTGCACAAACCCCGCATACTGGCTTAACTTCTCGTTGCCCGCTCCCACCGTCCTTAGGATCTGCTGCGTATAGATGTTCACCATCCGAAGAGGCTCCTGCAGATCGTGGCTCGCCACATATGCGAACTCCTCCAACTCCCGGTTCATTCGCCGCAGTTCCTCTTCGGTCCTGCGCTGCTCCGTAATGTCCGTGTTGGTGCCGAACCAACGCACCACTCGTCCCGCCCCGTCCTTGATCGGCTCCATGCGGGTCAGGAACGATCGAAACGAACCGTCCGCTCCCCGCAGCGGGTATACCATCTGGAACGGTTCTCCCGACAGCGCTTCGCGCCACTGTTTCAGTACCTCGGGCAACACCGCCGGATCGTGAACTTTCTGCCACCCACCGTCCTTCGCCTCTTCCCACGTAAGCCCCGTATAGTCGTACCAGCGCCGGTTGAACCAGAAACGGTTGCCCCGCTCGTCCGCCATCCAAGCGAGATGCGGAATCGTCTCTGCCAGGGTGCGGAACTGCGTCTCGCTTTCTTCCACCCGCTTGCGCGCCGCCACCATTCCAGTCACGTCCGTAATGTGGGCGAAGAGACCGTCGATCTCCCCGTTCGCGTCGCGTGTCGGCAAGTATACGAAATTCAGATACATATCCCGCAGAGGTCCGTCGGATTGCGCCAATTGTATCGGTGTCTCGCGCCCCACGAAAGGCTCTCCCGTACGAAATACCTGGTTCAGCAAATCGACGTAAACCTGCCCCTCGACCTCGGGCACTGCCTCCCTCACCGTTTTCCCAATCAAACTCTCCGCGGAGCGGCCCACCAGCTTTTCGTAATCCGGATTCACCCATTCAAACGTATGCTCCGGACCGCGTAGAACCGCGATCGCCGCCGGCGTCTGCACCAACAGGTCGCGCCATCGCCGCCGGTCCTCTTCGATCTGCCGCGCCGCCCGGTTCTGGTCGGTGATGTCGCGCGTCGAACCCGCCACCGCCCGCACCCGGCCTTTTGAATCCACCACCGGCACGAAGATGTAGTCGTAATATCCGGTCTCGCCCGTGGGACTCGTGAAAGGCGTCTGGTCCCGCACCGGTTGCTTCGTCTCGATCACCTGCTGGATCTGTGATTGCAGCCTGGCCGCCAATTCCGTGGGATACTCCAGATCGAAGAAGTTCTTGCCCAGCGCATCTTCGAGCGACTTCTGCCACAGTGACAACAGCGCTCGATTCACATACGTGAAACGTCCCTCCAGATCGAAGGTGTAAGTGAAGTCCGGCGTATGCGACAGGGCTGTGTCAAAGGTCTGCCATTGCTGGTGCAGCTTAGCGTCTGCCTGTCGCTGGTCTTCGATATCGGTGCATGTGCCGAACCATTGCGCGACGCTGCCGTCTTCAACTCGCAGCGGTAGCGCCCGCGCCAGGTGAAAACGCCAACTGCCATCGCTACCGCGCTTGAGCCGGAACGCCGTCTCGTACGGTGTCCCGGTTTGCAGGGACTCCCGCCACCGCTCAGTAGCTTGCTCCCGATCCTCCGGATGCACCCACTCCAACCATCCCGTTCCCAATAGCGACTCTCGGAGCACTCCGAAGTACGCCGTTCCCTGGCCATTGACGTAATCCAGCATCCCGTCCGGCGTGGCCGTCCAAACCATCTGCGGAATACTCTCGGCCAGAAACTGATACCGTATCTCGGCGCTCTTGCGCGCCGTAATGTCCTCCACAATCGCGATCACCTGCGCCGGCGTTCCATCTTCGTGACGCTGCATGGTGGCCGAAGCTTTAGCCCACAGCAGCGCCCCGTCCTTGCGAAAATAGCGCTTCTCGATACTGCCGGTATTATGCGGGCCCGCCTGCAGGGAAGCGAAGAATTCCTTCGTCACCGCAATGTCATCGGGGTGCGTAAATACCGAGGAATCCCGCGACGACAACTCCTCAATCGTGTACCCCAGCATATCCACATAAGCCTGGTTTACTTCGAGGATCCGGCCATCCGGCGTCAACAGCACCATGCCGATGGGCGCCTGCGCAAATGCCAGGCTGTAGCGCGCCTCACTCGCCCGCAGCTTTTCTTCGATCTCCCGCCGCTCCCGCATCAAGCGCTGCGATTCGGCCAGTTGGCGCCCCCGCAGGAATAATTCCCCCTCCATCGCCCGCAGGCGCACCTGTTCGGTCACATCCTCGACCCGATGGATAATGAACTGCACCTCCCCGTCGCTGCCCAGCAAAGGCGTATTGACCGGACTCCAATAACGTTCTTGGAATCCGCCGCCCTCCGTCTCCGGCCGCCGGATATCGTACTTTTGGACCGGCATCGTATGCCTTGCCTTCGTGGCCAGAACCTCGCGAAACGATGCCCGTAGGTTGCTTTCCCCCGAGGCGTGCGGATCGTCCGGGTTATCCGGAAAGACGTCGAACAGCGAACGGCCTACGATCGCCCCGGCATCGATTAAGGTGGCCTGCGCATAGGCCTGGTTAGCAAAGACGATAGTGAATACCGGATCGTTCGGCAGCACCACCATGTACAGCCCCGGGATGGCATCGAACAAAGCTCGGAAGTCCGGCGCGCCGCCGTCACTAATGTCGACCTTCACCGTGTGTTGAATCCTTCCCCCGATCTGTTTACCTATCATATCCGTAACTTCGCGATTCCGTTAGTATCCCCGCCGCTTATCTACTACGTTTCGCAACTCCTCCCCCTTCCGATAGCGCTCGAAGTTTTCCAAAAAAAGCCGCATCGTCCGCTGCTGCCAGTCGGGCGTATGATCGGCCGAATGCGGCGACAGCAGCACATTATCCAGCGCATAGAAAGCATGTCCGGCCAGCAGTGGCTCATTCTCGAACACGTCGAGCGCCGCACCCCCGATGGTCCTCGCGCTCAGTGCCGCGATCAGCGCTGCTTCATCGACCAGCGGCCCGCGGCCCACGTTGATCAGCACAGCCCCTGGCTTCATCAGGCGCAACTCAGCCGCGCCAATAATCCCGCGCGTCTCGGGCGTCAACGGCGTACTCAACACCACATAATCGGAGGTCGCCAGCAATTCGCCCTTCCGATCCGCCCCGTCCTTGCGGCCAAGCCCAAGTACCTTCATTCCCATAGCCTCCGCGCGACGCGCCGCTGCCTTCCCGATATCCCCCAAACCGATCACGCCCATGGTCTGCCCCGCCACCTCGACGGTATCGAATTGGTCCCAGACGCCCGCCTGCTGGCTCCGCACCATGCGCCGCAATCCTTTGGCGAAGAACAGCACCGCCGCGATTGCGAATTCCCCCAGAATTTCGCTGAACACCCCGCGGGCATTGGTCAACACTACCGCGCTATCCGCCAGTTCCGGAAATAATAATTCGTCCAGCCCGGCGGAGCGCGAATGAATCCACCGCACCCGCGGCGCCATCCTCCACACCTCGCGCAACAGTTCCCGTTTGCCCGTCCAATTCAAAATCACGTCCGCTTCGGGCGCCGCCTGCGCGAACGCCTCCACGCGATTCCCCGCCGCTATACCGGTTCCCTCGGGCAGCGCCTCCAGCATCCCCAGAAGCGGGTCCGTGGGATCTGCCAACACTAAAACTGTGCTATCGTCCATGAGGAGAAAGCTACCATGTTCGACCTCTCTCTGGAAGTCCTGCGCGTAGTCGAAGACGCCGCGATTGCGTCGGCGCGCACCATGGGTATGGGAGACGGCGATACCGCCGACCGCGCCGCCGTAGAATCCATGCGCCAGTGCCTCGATACCATCGCCATCGACGGCACCATCGTCATCGGCGAGGGCGAACGCGATGCCGCGCCCATGCTCTTCATCGGCGAAAAGGTCGGTTCAAGTAAAGACCAACCCGGCGCCCTTTCAGTCGACATTGCCGTCGATCCGCTGGAGGGCACCAACTTGTGCTCCACCGGCGCTGGCGGCGCGATCACTGTCCTGGCCGCTTCCGAACGCGGCGGCCTGTTGCACGCCCCAGATTGCTATATGGAAAAGATCGTGGTCGGCCCTGCGGCCAAAGGCGCGGTCGATCTGGAAGCGCCCGTCAAACATAATCTCAAGTCCATCGCCCGCCGTCTGCAGCGCGGCGTGGACGACTTGGTCGTCGTGGTCCTCGACCGTCCCCGCCACCAGCAACTAATCGCCGATATCCGCGAGGCCGGCGCACGCATCCGCCTCATCGGCGATGGCGACCTTTCCGCAGGCATCGCCGCCGCGGTCTCCGGCACCGGCGTACATGCCGTCATGGGATCCGGCGGCGCGCCCGAAGGCGTACTCACCGCCGCGGCCCTCCGCTGCCTCAATGGCGAAATCCTGGGACGCTTGGTGGTCAAAGACGATGCCCAAAAAGAACGCATGCAGGCCATGGGCATCCGCGATACCGCCAAGATCTATTCCACCTCCGAACTCGCCCCTGGACGCAGTATCGTCTTCGCCGCCTCCGGCGTCACCGACGGCAACCTCCTGAAAGGTGTCCGCTTCTTCGGCGACGGGACCCGCACCCAATCCATCGTCATGACCCATACCCCGGCCCGCGTCCGCTTCATCGACACCGTGCACCTGGAAAACAAGCCCGATGTGAAGGTCCGCTTCCGTTAGCTCCGCCGGTTTACATTAGAGATTGGCCCATCTTCTTATAGTCGACGACGATGCCAATACCCTGGCATCCCTTTCCCGCGCCTTCCGCCTCGCCGGACATCAAGCCACGGTTTGCGACAACGCCGCCCGCGCCCTGGAACTGATCAAGACCGAGCGCTTCGACGTAATGCTGTCGGACGTCGTCATGCCCGGCAAAGACGGCCTCTCGCTGCTTGAAGACCTGAAAGCGCAGGGCGTGCCCGTTCCAGTGGTCATGATCTCGGGCCAAGCGAACATAGAAATGGCCGTGCGCGCTACCCGCCTGGGCGCGATCGATTTCCTCGAAAAGCCGCTCTCCACCGACAAACTGCTGCTCACCATCGACAACGTGCTGCGCATGCGCCGCTTGGAAGACGAGAACCGCCAGTTGCGCCAGCGTGTGGGCAAGCACGAAATCGTGCACGCGGGCGAAGCCATGCGCCGTGTAATGGCCCAAGTGGATCGCGTCGCCGCGAGCGAGACCCGCGTCTGCATCCTGGGCGAAACCGGAACCGGCAAAGAACTGATCGCCCGCGCCCTGCACGACCGCAGTCCCCGCCGCGACGGGCCCTTCGTTACGTCTGAACTGCGCCGCCGTGCCGGCCGAACTGATCGAATCCGAATTGTTCGGCCATGAGAAAGGTTCCTTCACCGGCGCCGACGCGCGGCACCTCGGCAAGTTTGAGCAGGCCCACCACGGCACGCTGTTTCTGGATGAAATCGGCGACATGCCCGCCGTCATGCAAGCCAAGCTGCTGCGCGTCCTCGAAGAAAAGCAAGTGGAACGTATCGGGGGAGACCGCTCCATTCCGGTGGACGTGCGCGTGGTGGTGGCCACGCATCGCAACCTCGACGAGATGGTGGAGCGCGGCGTCTTCCGCCAGGATCTCTACCACCGCATCTACGTTTTTCCGCTGGCTCTGCCGCCTTTGCGCGAGCGCCAGGAAGATATCCCCGCGCTGGTAGACCATTTCGCGCGCCAGGTTTCCGAGATCAACGGCTGGAAGCCCAAGCCGTTTGCCGCCCCAGCCATCGCCGAGTTGAGCCGCTACGCCTGGCCCGGCAATGTACGCGAGTTGCGCAATGTGGTGGAGCGCCTGCTGCTCTTGGCCGATGGCGAAGTGGATTTAGCCGCGGTAAGGCTGGCCTTGCCGCACACCGCCACATCCGCCGCCGTTCCCGCAGGCGGCGGAACCCTGGCCGCGCGTAGCGAAGCCTATGAACGCGAGGTGATTCTGGCGGAGTTGAAGCGCCATCAGCGCATGACCGACACAGCCAAAGCGCTCGGCCTAGAGCGCAGTCACCTGTATAAGAAGTGCCAGCAGCTTGGCATCGACTTGCGCGCCATGCGTCAGCCTTGACGCCCCGATTGAATCGGGGTTACAGCCAGCCTTTCTGCCGTGCAATCCGGGCGGCTTCGGTGCGGTTGGTAGCGCCCAACTTGCCGATTGCCTCCGACAAATAATTCCGCACCGTTCCCTCCGACAGGTTCAATCGTGCCGCGATTTCGCCGCCTGTGGCGCCTTCGCCCGCGTAGCGCAGCACTTGCCGTTCGCGGTCAGTCAGCGGATCGGCTTCGGTCCAAGCCTCGGCTGCCAGCGCCGGATCGATCACCCGCACTCCCACCTTGATCCGCCGGATGGCATCCGCCAGCACCGCCGATGGCGCATCCTTCAACAAATAGCCCGAAACCCCCGCATCGAGCGCCCGCCGCAGATATCCTGAGCGTGCGAACGTAGTCAGGATCGCCACACGCACGGGCAGTTTGCGCCGCTTGATCTCGACCGCCAATTCGAGCCCAGTAAGTTCCGGCATTTCGATATCAGTGAGCAATACGTCGGGCATCAGATCCAGCACCATTTCGAGCGCCTCGCTGCCATTCTGCGCCTGGCCCGCCACCGTGATGCCGTTATCCAGAGCCAGCAGTGCCGCCAGCGCTCCACGCACCATGGCCTGGTCTTCGGCGATCACCACCCGGATACTCACACCGGCACCCGAATCCGCAGCAGCGTGCCGGCCGCGCCGTGCCGCTCTAACTCGCCGCCCAGCGCTTCCACGCGCTCGCGCATGCCGCTCAGTCCGTTGCCTTCGGCCGCAACACCGCCGCGCCCGTTATCAGCCACCTCCAGTTCACACCAGCGGCCGCTTTGCCGCAAACTCAAATGGCAGACGGTAGCCTGGGCATGCCGCACCACATTGGTCACAGCCTCCCGCAAAGCCATGGCAAAGACCCGCTCCTGTGCGGGGGATAGCGGCGGCGGTTCGACGGATGCTTCCATCCAGATGCCCGCGCTTTCGAGCGTTGCCCGAGCCTCCGCCACTTCACGATCAATCCCGCCCGAACGGTAGCCCTGCACCGCGCTACGCACCTCCGCCAGTGCCTCGCGCGAAATCCGTTCCACATCCCGGATCTCCGCCACCGCCCGCTGCCAATCGCTCTCGGCCAACCTCGATGCCAGTTCCGATTTCAGCACGATCACCGACAGCGTATGACCCAACAGATCATGCAAGTCGCGCCCGATCCGTTCGCGCTCCGCCACCGTGGCCAGATGCTGCACCTCTTCCTGCGCCACCAGCAGTTTCTCGGTCAGACGTTTCTTCTGATATTGCTGGATGATCACGGAACCCACCAGCGCGGTGAACACCAGCGTCGGAATCCAGGCATACGGAGGCAGGCGCATCACCGCCGCCTGTAACCCCGCCAGCGCCAGAATGCCAGCCAGATAGCGGTACGCCGGCGCCGGATCGAAGACCTTCCCCAGGAAACTGGCGCCGTAAACGAAAAAGACCGACGCGGCATAGTTGTGCGGGATCAGCGCCATGCCCAGCGCCACGAATCCGCCCACTACCCAAAGGATCCGCCGGTCCCTCAGCCAATAGCCCAAGAAGTACAGCGGCAGCGCCACCAAGGTAATCGTTACAGTGAGAGCACGCTCCCACAATGGTGTCGAAAAGAAGAACGGCCACAGCGCGTAGTAGAGCAGGTAAATGAGCCAGGCGTATGGCGTCCAGTCCTGATCCTTCGGCAGTGGCCGTAGTGTTCTAGCCGTAAACTTTCTCCGTCTCACGCGAATTTCCGAGCCACGCAAGGCCCGCAAACACCATGGTAAACGCCACGAGATCCGCCACGTGTCCCATGATTGTACCTTGCGTGGGAGCATGCAGCGCGCTGAGCGCGATCTGCGCGAAATGATAAGTGGGCAGGAACGGCGCAATGTGCCGCAAACTCGCGGGCAGGAACTCGATCGGAATCCAAAGGCCCGCCAGGAAAGCCAGCGGCATGTAGATCATATTCACCGTTGCCGGGGCCGAGTTTGGTCCGGCGAAGTTGCCGATGGCGAGCCCCAGTGCGCAGAACGGAATGGCGCCGGCCACCAGCGTGCCGCCCAGGGTGAGCCACTGGCCGACAGGCATGCGCACATCGCCAAACACCATTCCGAGAGTGAACAGCAGCGCCACCACGATCGCGCCAAACGTTAATGCCACCGCGCCTTTCGCAATGAAGTAAGCCGCGGGCGGCATGGGGCTTGCGCGCTTTACTTGCAGCCAACCGAGACCGCGCTCGACCGCTATGCCGATGCCGAAAGAATATAGGGTCGCGCCCACCACCGCGAACGCTCCGTAGGTGGCTAGCAGATAGCGAGCCATCGGCATCGTGGCGCCCGTCTGCTGCGTGCGGCCCATGGCCAAGCCGAAGAAGCAATAGAACATCAACGGGAACAGCACCGTCGAAAGCGAATAGACCTTCATCCGAAGCAGCTTCAGAAACTCACTCTTAGCTTCCAACCAATAAACGCGGTTCATATGCTCACCTCCTGCATCGGATTCTCTTTCACCAATTCCAGGAACGCATCTTCGAGCCCTGTCTGCGAGGTGCGCGCTTTGATCTCCGCGGGAGTCCCCTCGGCGATGATACGGCCCTGGTTGATTACCGCCACGCGGTTCGCCAGCGCATCGGCTTCGTCCAGATAGTGCGTCGTTAGCAGGACGCTGCCGCCACGCGCCACGAAAGCGCGGATCCGTGCCCATAAGGCGCGGCGCGTTTCCACGTCGAGCCCCACCGTGGGTTCGTCCAGAAACAGCAGATCCGGATTCCCGCAGATGGCCAGCGCAAACAGTACGCGCTGCTGCTGCCCGCCGGACAGTTGCCCGAAGAGCCGGTTTTCAAGCCCTCCCAGACCCGCCACCGCAATGCTTTCCGGCAGCGGCAGCGGCTTCGGATAGTAGCTGGAGAATAGCTCGATGTGCTCGCGCACCTTCAGCGTTTCGGGAACTTTGGCGACCTGCAGCAAGGCGCCCCGCCGTAGTTTCGCCGCCTGGCTGGCCGGCGGTTGTCCGAAGACCGACGAAGTCCCCGAACTGGGACTTCGCCAATCCCAACAGGATTCGCACCGCCGTGGTCTTGCCCGCCCCGTTTGGTCCCAGAAGAGCCACCAATTCTCCGCGTTCGATGTTCAAATCGACTCCCCGTAATGCTTCGATCGCTCCGTACCGTTTGGTTACGCCGCGCAACTCAGCAACTGACATTTGGAATTACCCTCCATCCACATTGTGGCCGCCCTGCCCGCGCGCAACCAGTGGAGAATGTCATTCTTTGGATGTGACAGATGTCATGCTCGCCGCTAAACTTGTACAATCGTTACGGGAGCTAATCTTGGCCGGTGCTGGGCGCGGGCTTCAAACCCGCCGTGCGGTACTTAGTATCGTGGGTGGGTTCGACTCCCACTAGCTTCCGCCATTTTGCAGTTGCGTTTTTGCTTTCCTTAGGAAAAGTCGTGCTGTTGGGTACGGCTATATATAGGCCCTGGCACAACAAGGGTATTATCCATAAACTCATAAACGAGGAGCAAACTATGCAACGTGCATGGTTCACTGACCTCCAGCGACCCCGTCAGGTTTGCCTGAAACACGAGAAACGCTCTCGGCAGGGCACTTAGGGCTTATGTCTAGCGCGAGGAAATGGGCGAGGTCGGCGAATGTCAAGGCTACAAGAATGAGGTAGGTTCTTATCGCGCCAGGAAAGTACGGATTAAGGCAACCAGGGCGATGCTTGTCGAGATTAAGTAACAAATCCACATTCTCCAGCTTTCGACGTGCCGCGTTCTCGTCTCGTAGATTGGCCAAACGACATTCCCCGTTTCGGAAGTCGGTGAGCATCTATGGAGTCGATGCTCCAGGTCCTTTAAAGACATGGCCTCCAAGTCTTCTATTGGTTCCATTTTCTATCTTCGAGATTTGTGCTGAAACACGCCCCGCGCTTCGTTCTTTTCGTACCGCTTGATCTTGTTGCAGTTAGCGCAGAGCAACTGGTATCGCCCTGTCGTGTCTCTCAGAACGCGGAGGTAGTAGGCTAACCCCGCGCCGTGGCCGCCCCGGAGCTCGGCGCTACCTCCGCCGTCAACGTGGTCGATCTGCAGGGCGCGGACATCCTTGTCGTAACCGCAGATGCTACAGCGCGGGCTAAACTTCTTGTGAATCTGCTCCAGGGCTTCGCGTTGCCGCCTAGTGCTAGGGTGTTCCAGCCTTGCCGCCAAGTCCACTATTTCGCCCCTTGGCACGGGAACGATTCCTGAAGGCCCATCACCAGCAACAACCCGGCAGGAAAGGCGTTCAGTTCCTTCGTGGTCGTTTTCGACTCGAAGTTTTTGATCATTTTCTCCAGAATCTCGACGTAGTTGTTCCCGTTCATGGCGAAGTGCGCTGGTTGGCAATAGAGCGGTGAGCCCTTCTTCTCAGCGGCGGCATTCGCCCAAGCGACCCCGTTCCCGATTCCCATGACAAGCAACTTGGCGGCATCCGATCTCTGTTGATCGGATGAGCTGACATCCTTCTGGTATTGCTTGACTGTCATATCCGCTGCCATCAATCGGAGGCAGGCGAACAACACGAGCGCCGAAATGATCCGCATATTAGAGCGATGGTAGCATTCGTGTACGATACACGTACGATAAATCCCTAACTTGGGCCGAGACAGCCAACTGGGTGCATGAAGAGATCGCCAACTTGCGTGTTTTCAATGGAGCGCCACCATCCGACCCCACTAACTTTCGCCAGTGCGCGAAGATGGCTCCGCCAAACCTGCAGAGGCCAGAGCGCGCAATTCTTTTTCGACAGCTTCGGGCAATATCGTGGTCTCGTCCCTGACGGCCGAAAGGACCTGCCTGGCGCTCAGGCCCGACACATAGCTGAGATCGACGCCAACCAGATTTGCGTCTTTCAAAATAGTGCCACGGAAATTCGTAGAATTGTTTCCGACAAGACCCACGATCGCTTTCTTTAAATTGGCCTTGGTTAGGTTGGCTTCTGACAGATTCGCCCCCAGCAGATCACAGCCATAAAGATCGGCGCTCACCAGATTGGCCCTATATAAACTGCAGTTGGTCAGCTTAGCCTTGGTCAGTTTGGCTCTCGACAGATAGGCGTTAGTAAGATCCGCCGACTCCAGGTGTCCACGCGAGATATCGGCGCGCTCCAAAAAAGCCTTGCGAAGGTCGGCCCCATTTAACTCGCACGCTGACATGTCTGCCATGAACAATTCAGTCGTGTTGAGATCGAACACCAGCGTGGGATCGTTACGGAACTGTGGTCGAAATCGGGAGAGAAAATTGAGAATCGCCTGGATATCAGTGCCAACCTTGACTCTCTCCGCTCCATCTACAATCGGGGCATTCTCGCGAACATAGGCGCAAAGGATTTCAACAATCGCCCTGGCGTCCCGCTTCGAGTCTCTGGCAATGCGCTCCAGCGAGTAGATGCCGCCCAGTCGGGGCTCAATCTGCCTGGTGCCATTGGTGTTCGTGGCTCCAAGCTGTTCCACCGCCTTGCTGAAACGATCCGTGATCCTGCCATCCTCCGCGGTTCGCGTGGTCCTCCAGGTGAAATACAGACCCACCAACAACGCACCGCCGCCCATGATCTGGGCGAGCGTCTTACGGTATTCATCGACAGCGTTGGTGTACTCATAACGCGAAAGAGGCTTGCCGCTATATCGGTTCACCATCCACTCAGGCAACCAGAGCAGCGACAGCGCCAGGATACAGGAGATGACTAAGACGGCAGCAGCGTAGGCGCGTTTCAAGATTCCATCTTAGAACATTAGGGGAACGTCAACGCCGCGTGTACTTATCGAACACCGTGATCACCGGCAGGGCATTGCCGCCATCGTCGAAGAAACCGCGCGCGGTCAACGGTCCGGTAACGGCCGGTTCCCACCAGAACACGCCTTTGCCCAAGCCGTTAGGCGTCTCCTGCACCACACGGTTGACTTCTTCGAGAAACTGCTTCTGCCCATCGGGCGTTTCAGGGAATGGGCCTGGCCTGCCCTTGTATTCCGCAGGCATCCAGTTGTAAGCGGCCTCCACCACGATGATGTCTTTCTTGTACTCCAGAGCCATAAAGACCATGTTTTCGCGGAGGTCGTTCAAACTGCCTTGCCACCACGGATAGTAAGACTGGCCGATGACATCGTACTCCACGCCATAAGAGTTCAGTTTGTCGAAGAATTCGCGCGTGCGCACCTTATCGCCGCCGCGATCAATGTGGATCATGATGCGCGGCCGCGGCCCATTGCCTGTACCCGCACCGACGCCTGCAATTCCGGCTTTGATGAGTTCGGCGAGATTGCTCCAATGGTCTGGAAGACGGCCATCCGGCCACAGCATTCCATTGATAATTTCATTGCCGATCTGCACCATATCGGGCGGCACACCGGCTTCTTGAAACGCAGCCATTGTCTGTCTCGTATACTCGAAGACAGCCTTCACCAGTTCGGCGTGTGACGTGCCTTCCCAGGCTTTCGGAATGAATTGCTTGCCCGGGTCAGCCCAGGTATCGGAATAGTGATAGTCGAGTAAGAAGCGATAGCCAAGCTTCTTGGCCTCTTTAGCCAGCGCGATGGTGTATTCGAGATTGTTGGGCAGGTCTGTCGGTGTATGGAAGAGCCGCAGGCGAATCCAGTTATAGCCGTGATCCTTGAAGATCTCGAGGCCGGGCTTGGCGGCACCGGCGTCTTTGAACGCCTTGCCGCCGTTCTCAGCCTGTTTCAGAAAAGACAAGTCGGCGCCCACCGCGTAGTCAGCGGCATGCAGTGGCGCCAGCAACAACAGCGGTAGCGACGCTAACAGAATCGATCTCTGAACCTTCATAGCTTCACTTACTCCTCGCGCGGCGGCTAATGGACCGGAACGATCTGCCATTGCTGCGTCGCACTGTGGTTGTCTTGTGGCTCCTCGACAGCGGATCCATTCATATCCAGCACTAAGCCACTCGCCCGATTAACCAGATAGAAGTAACCGCCGCCGGCAGAAACAACGTCCCATTCCAGTCCCTGGCCGCTACCCTGCGGCGATTGAATCGCGGCGGTTCCGGCGACAGCCGAAGCCCCCGGAACATCGATGACATTGGTAGTATTCCCAGCGCCTGGATTTCGGCTGGCGATCTGGAAGTAACCATCGCCATTGCTGATAATACTCCACTGCTGACTAAGCGCCGGGCTACCGCTATCTGGCTCGGCATCGAGCGTAGCGCCCGCGGCGTTCGAACCTTGATACACGGACAGCAGTTGCCCGCTGCTGCGATTGACAAACTTGTAGGTCAGTGTGGCGTCTAACTTGCCGCCCAGGGCGTCGATGCCGGGCAACAGCGCCGGAGTCGTGTCGAAAAGAGTCAGGCCATTCCAGATATAAATCGCATCCGGCAGGTTATCCCCATTGAAGGTTCCCCCGCTCGGCTTTGTGATGTTGATACCAGCGGGATCCCAATACTCCATTCCCATGCCCAGATTATTCGGCAGACTCTTTTGGACGCCTTCCAGATCCAACAGGAATTGGCGCTGCTGGGCGGGGGTGGGCGGAACATACCACGGATCGTTCGCATCGAAACCGTTCTCGTAATGTTCGCCGGTCTCCATGATGAAGATCGGTTTTCCGATGTTGTTGGCGGCGTTCACCAGCGTTTGTTGCTCGACAGGCTTGTTTCCTGGATTGGACAAGGCTGCCTGTGCCGCGGTCAAGGGGCCATGATAGATGGGATAGTAGCTCTGGCAGATGATGTCATACGGTATGTTGTTCTGCTTCACCAGGGTAAAGAACTGAGTGAGGTCCCAAGCCGGCGTGATATGAATGCAAGTAAGTGGCGCCGGAAGGGCCGGCCCCGCCGAAGTATCCGCCGCCGCGTCTTTCACAGCTTGCATAGCTGTGACTTCAAGAGCCGCAAAGCCGCCGAAGTTCGCGCCCGTGGGGCTGCCGGCCGAGCCCAGAAAACCGGTATCCACTTCATTGCCGATCGATACCAGGTCCGGCATCACGCCACCTTGCCGGTACAGCAAAATCTCGGCTTTCACATAGTTGTATAAGTCAGCCTGCAACTTACTCAGTTGGGTATCGCCGGTCCACGCGGCCGGTAGGCTGGACGAGTTGCCGCCATCGAACAATAAGGTCAGGGCGATGCTCATGCCCAGGTTCCGCGCCCGTTTGGCAAGATCCAAATCCTGGGCATCGGTTTCCGCATAGCAGGCGTTGCCGCTGCATTGCGGCTGCGACGCATTGGCATAGGGCGGCACGGAGGTGGGCCGTAAACGGACCATATTGACGCCGTGGTTCTTGAAGATCTGGAGCAGATCCTGCTGCTGGCCGGCATCCTGCCACCAGGGCGAAGCCGCGGCAGTGCGATCTGCTTCCTGCTTCTCCAGCAGAGCATTATCCACGCCGCGAAAGAAGACGGGGCGCAGCAGCCATTGTTGGCCTTGCGTCGCGGCACTGGATAACACCGTTAGATCGAGAGCGGCATCCATCAGCAAACCGGTGCTTTGGTTCGAGATGGTGTAGTAGCCGCTGGTGGTCGGGGTAAGAATCCACTGCTGGGCGGGGCTGGCAGTGCAGGCATTCTGCGCCACGTGGCGGGATTCACTGACGTGCGCGATGCTGCCGGCGGTATAGCGACTGCGGGGAATGGGGCGTCCGCAAGGTTGCGGGCAATCCGGTGCCGTGCCGGCCAGTGTCGAGATGCTATCGAAACAAAGACCGCTGCGGATGTTACTGATCTGCCATAGGCCGCCGGGAAGCTTCGTGAAGGCCCAACGCTGGCTTAAATTCGTGAAATCCGCCGGTTGTGAAACTACGCGCGTACCCGCAGCCATCGAGTTACTATCCGGCATGGCATACTGACCACTAAGTTGGTTGAGTACGTAGTAAGTCTCGCCATCAAGTGGAGTGATATCGACAGGCTCCGGCGGTTGCTGCCCCGCCATCGCGCCACTGGCGCAACAGATCAAAGCAGCGCGCACCACCAAGCAGTTACGGTTCGGCATCAGGCAAAGTCTCCTCTGGTGCTGGTGGGTTCTTATTCATCTGCCGGTATAACTCTTTCAAGTTGGCCTTGGCTGCCTTAATCTCCTGAAACAGCTTGAACTCTCTGGCGGCTTCTTCCTGCAGTTGTAGCTTCTTCAAGGCCGACGCCAGGCGGTAGTGCGCTTCCCCATTCAGCGGGTCGGACTGCACCGCCATGCGCAGGTATTTGGCGGCTTCCTGAAACTGTTCCCCGGTCATGAGCAGACGGCCGAGACCGAGTTGAGCTTCCGCATCCCCCGGATTCAAAGCAACCGCGCGGCGATAATGCGCATAGGCGCCATCCAGGTCCGCACGCTTCGTGGCAATCCGCGCGAGTACACATTCCGCTCCGGCACTATCGCCGTCCGACTCGATGGCCGCCCCCAGTTCCTTTTCCGCTTCCGCTTGCGGTTGAGCATCGTTGGGCGCGGCCGCCAGGATCGCCTGGGCCAACTCGTAATGGACGCCGGTCAGATGAGGATCTAGTTCCAGGGCTTTCCGGTAGTGGGCAGTAGCGCCTTGCAGGTCTCCGGCATTAATTAAACGTTCCGCGATCACCTGCTGCATACGAGCCGATCCAGGTGCGATCAGGGCCAACTTGTTCAGCGTATCGTCGGCCAATTCGGCATAGACGCGCTGCGCCATGTAGAGCACTTCAACGTTCTCGGGGTCCAAATCGACCAGCGAACGCATTACCGAGGCGGTCCGGTCAAGGTTCCCCTGCTGGTTGTAAATTCCGGCCAGTTCCATGCCAACTTGAATGCGTAGCTTTTTATCCTTGAGCGCGGCGAATGACTTCTCCAGCAAGACGTCCGCTCCAGGTTCTCCCAATCGCCTCTGGCAGATCCCCAACAGCGCTTGCGTCTTGGTCAATGAAGGGTCACTGGCCAGCGCACCGCGCAAATATTGGGAAGCCTTCTTGAAGTCGCGCTGATAGAAATAGACGACGCCTAAGTTGGCCAGGGCTTCGGCATTCTTGGAGTCGATGGCGAGCACAGCTTCAAATTCCCGAACGGCCGAGCCGGGGTCGTTAGCCTTCAGATATTCGCCGGCCTTGTGCAGATGCCCGCGAATTTCCACCGGGCGCGAGCCGGTCGTTTGTGCGGCCGTCAAAGCGATCGCACCGGCCAAAAGTACGACGACCAGAACCGGACCCCGGCCGTTCCATTTCATGATGATTGCTGCTCCATAACTCATCATGGCATTGGGAACGGCCGGCCGCCGCCTCACTCAGAATCTAAAATGGGCGCCCAGTTGAATGATGCGCCGGTTGCTGTTATAGCCTGCCGGACTGGTGATTGACCCGACTGTGGAATCCGCCAACACGCCGTTGCCGGTCCACACTGCGCGACCGTGCTGGCGCAGGTGTAACCCACGTTGGCATCCGGATTATTGAAGTTGATGTGGTTGAACACGTCGTAAGCGTCGGCCCGGATCTCGAGTGTCTTTCCCTCGTAATGCAGGCGGAACTCTTTCGCGATGCTGAAATCCACGTTCGAGAAACCTGGGCCCAATCAGTGTATTCCGCCCGCTGTTGCCAAAAGTTCCAGGCACCGGGTCGGCATAAGCAGCGGGGTTGAACCATTTATTCAGCGTCGGATTCGATGGATTTCGGGTTGCCGATAACATCCGGATACAGTGCCGATCCGGCGCTAAATGACGGTCCAAACCCGGATCGATCGCATCCGCTACGGAACTCTGAATGACCGGAGTGAACGGCATTCCGCTGTGCCATTGGAATACGCTCGAAACGCGCCAACCGCCGATGATCTGGTCGAGCAGTCCGTGCAGTCGCGAACTGCCGGCCGCTTCCGAAGGGCAATTCGTAGACCACCTGACCTACGATCGTGTTGGCCGCATTGAAGTCAGACAAGCCGTAATTAGCGCCGGGCTGTAGGCGTTCTGATAAATATCGACGCCCGATCCGTGACCGTTGCCAGTGCCGGTATCGAGCGACTTCGACCAGGCGTAATTCACCTGGAAGTTCAACCCGTACGACATTCGCTTTTGCAGGCGTAATTTGCAGAGCATTGTAATTCGACCATCCGGTCGTAGTTCTGCGCGATGATCGAGTTGAATATAGGGTTGGGATTGCCGCAGTTATAGCCGGTGCAGCCCAGCTGCGCTGGCCGGCGCCTGATTAATGTTAGTAGCGAAATTCAAGTTCCTGCCGCGCGTATTTACATAAGCTGTATCTACAAGCACTCCACCCGCGAATTTGTGCTGCACGCTGACAAGAGAGATTCTGTACGTAATCGGTCGGCATGTTGCGCGGATAATACTCGCACTGAACTGTAGTTGTCGATGGTGGACGAAAGAGTTTGAAGCGTGGGAAAGACAACCGTACCGGCAGGCGGACCTACGGCCAGTTTCCACGGATAGCTTCCGTACACGTATCCGCCGTTGCCGACTATTGTGCGGA
Source organism: Bryobacterales bacterium (assembly GCA_963738345.1). GTDB lineage: Bacteria > Acidobacteriota > Terriglobia > Bryobacterales > Bryobacteraceae > Bog-159. The sequence continues at coordinate 4,404,057 of CAVTWI010000002.1, read as the reverse complement.
TTGAAGCCCAGCCCCAAGCGCGCCATCGGTATAGTTCTCAGCATCGCGCGGCGCATCGAAGATGCCATAACTCGCGCGGACCGACCACTTCTCGCGCGGCGACCAGGCAATGCCCACCCGCGGTGCGAACTCCTTATAGTCGGCGTTTTGGATTGTGGTCATGTTCTTGATCGATCCGCCGTATTGCGTATCGCTCTGCCCGCCGAACAGGATGGCGCCTTTGTATGCCCGCCATCCGCCGGGTTGGGAAATTCAGGATCGTAATTGCCGAACAGGTTGTGCTTCACGCCCCAACCCGACTGGATCTGCCAGCGCAGGCCCAGGTTCAGGTCAGGTGTGGAGTAACCTTAAAGTCGTCGCTGGCGAACAGCGCCGAATTCCACATGTGCGCGCTGGTGGCGTCGGATTCGTAGACATACCATCCATAAACGTCGCCGGCCAGGAAGTCGGCGTACGGGATTCCGGTGACGCCGCCATTGAATTCGAAATTACCGGATGTGATGTCGCCCCAGCTTGTATAGTTCTGATAGTTCCTGTCGTATTCGCCACCAACCTTAATTGTGTGCCGGCCGCGAACCAGCGTCATGATGTCGGAAACGTTATAAGTGCCAGTTCCCAGCACGGCGTCGATGTTACCGTTCTGGCCGTTTCCCGCGCCGCAGCCCATGCCCCCCACGCCCGCATCCGCTGTCGATCGTGACTTTGGGGAATACGTTGGCCGGAGCATTGGTGCCGTAAGCCGGTTCCAGGCCCAGAGTTGCTGGATCGTTCTTGTCCAGTGAGGCGGCTTATAGGAATCCAGTTCGCGCACTGCCGCCCAAACGAAATTCGTTCACCACGGTCGGGCTGATAGTGTAGACATCCGAAATCTGGCCGGTGAGATTGTAGTTATGCGCCTGGCGAAATCGCCGACGCATCGTTGGGGTACAGAGGGTCGGGCGGAACATAAGTGACGAACGCGGGAAGATAGTTGAAGCTGAACGACAGCTTCTGCTTGTCCGAAATGTTGTAGTCGGTCTTGCCCGTGTACCAGGTGTTCAGGTTCGGGCTGCTGCCGTTGAATACGTAGTTATTCATAGTGGGCAGGTCTGGGGAGTGCCGGCCGAAAGATTCACCGGACCGGGACATCCCGCTACCCATCCGGAAGCACTCGCACTTGGGAAGTAACTCTGTAACTTCAACGCTACGGGGTCATAGGATCCTAAGCAGCGTGCCGTCGGCGCTGAATGCCGACCCCGTCGCGCCGGTGATGCCGTAAAAGTTCCCGGCCTGCATAGCCGCCGTCGGGTAGCTATAAAGTCCCGATGTGGGCGTCGAAGAGGGATTCCGCTGATACGCGAAGAAGAAGAATAGCTTGTTCTTGATGATCGGGCCGCCCGATGTGCCGCCATATTCGTTCCAGTGCTCGACCGATTTCTGACCGGTCTCGTTGTAGAACCCCCGGGCATTGAGCGCCGTATTCTGAAGATATTCGAAAGCGCTGCCATGAAATTGATTGGTTCCGCTCTTGGTTATCGCGTTGACAGAAGTAAGGCCGTTGCCATATTCCGCGGGCGCGTTGCCGGATTGACGCTGACCTCGGCGATGGCGTCAATCGGGCGTGAAATTGTTGCTGCCGTTGAAATCCCGCGATGCCGTGGCAGATGACCCGTCCAGTCAGGAAGTTGATGTTGTAACCCTGCGTGCCGTTGACTCCGCCACTTGACCGCCGCCGGCCTGCCCCGCCCCTCCGCCGGTGTTCACGCCGGGAATGAGCTGAATCATCTCGTTGCGCCAGTCGGTTCCCACAATCGGCGCGGCGTCAATCGGTCGGGTACTCAGTTCCACGTGCTGCCCGCTGGTTTCGGTTTCCACCAGCGGCGCTCCCGCATTCACCACGACTTCCTGGCGGCCGTGCCCAACTGGAGCGTGGCGCTGATTTCCAGTGTCTCAATCTGCAGGACGATGCCCTTCGCGAACGAAACCGCGAAACCCTTCTTTAGTGAAGAGATGGTGTAATTGCCCGGCGGCAGAAACGGAACATCGTACAGGCCGGATTCATTCGTCGTCGTGGCCGTCACGACCCCGGTCTGCAGATTCCTGATGGACACCGCCGCGCCCAGGCACCATGGCTCCGGATGGATCCATCACCGAACCCTTAATTTCACCGGTGTTCGAGTTTTGGCCTTGCGAGAGTGGCATGAGCAAGATCGCGCCGAAAGCGAGGAACAACGCTGTTCGTTTCAACATGGTCTACCCCTTTCGTGGACGGCGGAATGTGAACAGACGGTGTCCCGCCTGCGTCGCCGTCTTTGCGAGAACGATTCATGTTAGGTCGGACACACGCCGAGTCGATCCTACCAAAGTCTGATTGCGAGATTAAAAAATATTAATTTACGGCTTTTGAGGGTCCTTGCCTGAATCAGACTTTGGTTGGATTCGTTCTCAGCCGGCCCTGCGCTACTTTCGATAAACGATGAGAACAGTCTGCGCGTCGGTTCGCCCTGGCCCTCGTGATCCGCAACAATCGCGCTGGCCGGCTCCAAACCCGGCTCAAAACTAACGGTTGCGGATTCGGCCGGGAAAGTGTTCATCGAATGCCCGCGCACGCACCGAGCCCGTACACGATCTGCCGTTTGCGGTGGGTGGCCGGTCGCCTGCCGGCCATGTACTAGCCATCAACAACCGCTATTTTCGCTCGATGGCAATCCGTGGATGCCGGTGATGGGAGAATTCCACTACGCGCGGTATCCGGAAGCGGAATGGGAGCGCGAAATCCTGAAGATGAAGGCCGGCGGAGTGGAAATCGTCGCCACTTATGTCTTCTGGATCCATCACGAAGAAGTCGAAGGGCAGTTCGATTGGTCGGGACAACGCGATTTGCGCCGCTTCATCGAATTATGCGGCGGCACGGCATGTATGTGTGGATTCGGGTGGGGCCTTGGGCGCATGGCGAAACGCGCAACGGTGGCCTGCCGGATTGGCTGCTGCGTAGCGGACCGACGCGCGAAAACGATCCCGGCTACCTCGAGCACGTAGACCGTTATCTGCGCGAAATTTCAAAGCAACTCGCGGGCCTGCGTGGATGGAAGGCGGCCCCGTAATCGGTTTGCAGGTGGAGAATGAATACAGCGCGCGGGGGCCCGGCAAAGGCGAAGAGCACATCGAGACGCTGCATCGCATGATGCGCGAAGCGGGTCTGGATGCACCCTTCTTTTCGGTCACGGCCTGGGACAATGCGGCGGTCCCGGCGAAGGATGCCGTGCCGGTTTTCGGCGGATATGCAGACGGCTTCTGGTGGCGCATGCTGGGCGATCTGCCCGCCAACGCCAACTACCTCTTCACGGCCATCCGCTGCGAGGAAAACGTGGGCGACGATCTGGAGCTCCAAACCGGCCCGATCTCGATGCGCGATATAAAGATTACCCGTTCCTCACCGCCGAAATGGGTGGCGGCATGGACTCAGTCCTACCATCGCAGGCCGTTGTTTAGTCCTGACGATACCGCGGCGATGGCGCTGACCAAGTTCGGCGCGGGCGCCGTTCGGCTACGGCTACTATATGTTCCACGGCGGCACCAATCCGGATGCCAAGTCGGGCACGCTGCAGGAATCCGAAGCCAGCGGATCTTTGAACGATTTGCCGCTGAAAGGGTACGATTACCAGGCACCTCTGGGCGAGTACGGCCAAATGCATCCGGTCTTCTTCGACCTGAAGGCGCTGCACCTTTTCTTGCACGATTTCGGCGCCGAACTGGCCCCCATGACCGCCCGTTTTCCCACACGCACGCCCAGCGGGCTTGCCGATACGGCTACGCCGCGCGTGGCGGCGCGGGTGGACGGCGACCGCGGATTTGTGTTCATCAATAACTACGAACGCACTTACCGGCTTCCGGATCACAGGAATTTTCAAGTCGAACTGCAGTTGCCTTCGGGATCCATCGAAGTGCCTCGCCATGCGATCACCATGCCCAGCGGCGCATATGCGTTCTGGCCCGTGAATCTGGACCTGGGGGGGGTGACCCTTCATTACGCCACGGCGCAGTTGGTAACCAAAGTGGATGACCCCGACACGATGGTGTTCTTCGCCTGGCCGGGGATCGCCGCGGAATTCGCCTTCCAGGGCGTGGCCGCCGGCGCCATTGAAGCGCCACACGCGCATATGAGCAGCGAAGGCAATCGCGTGTTCGTCGATGGGATCCGCACCGGCACGGATGTGGCGATTAAGATCCGGCGGCCGTCGGGATCGAGTTTATCCATCATTCTGCTCTCACGGGAACAAGCGCGGCAGGTTTGGAAAGCTCCTGTGGGCGGGCGCGAGAGACTGCTGCTCTCGCCGGCTGATTTGTGGTTCGATGCGGACCAAGTCCACGCCGCCTCGCACGACGCCGCGGGATTGCGCGTAGGAATCTATCCCGCGCCAGCAGGCCAAGTGGACGGGTTCATGCCCGATGGGCACGACGGTGTCTTCCAACAATACTGCGTGCGCCTCCAACCGATCGCTGTGGCGGCGGAAGTGCGACAGGTAAGGGCAGGGACGGCCGATCCGGTAAAGATGGGCAGTGAGACTGCCGTCATGCCGCCCGATACCGCCTTTGCGCATGCGGCGGTTTGGAAAATTCACGTTCCCCCAGTGGACGACAAGCGGGTGGGTCGCCTGCTGCTTCACGTCGACTACGTCGGCGACATTGCGCGCGTCTATGCGGGCGGGCGTTTCATAACCGACGATTTCTATTACGGAGCACCGCTCGAAGTCGGCTTGTGGCGTACCGGTCCCGATGTTGAGTTGCAAATATTGCCGCTGCGGGGCGACGCGCCCATCTATCTGCCGGCCGCCGCTCGTCTGCCCACCGGAAAAGTATTGGCTGAAGTAAAGAGTGTTAAGGTGATTCCGGAATATGAAGCCACACTTCGCATACGGTGACCAAGCGGGCTGTTCGCGCCGTTCCCTTTTGCGGCGGGCAGCGGCTACCGCCATCCTGGGGCCTTTGTTCAAAGTGACTCCCGGCGTGGTCAGCGCGCAACAAACAGTGAACCGTAACTCTTCCCCCAGCAAGCTACGTATCACGGATATGCGCGCTTGCCGCGTGGCCGCTAACTATGATTACCCGATCATCAAGATCTATACGAACCAGGAAGTGTATGGCATGGGCGAGGTGCGTGACGCGGGCGTGGAAGGCATCGCCCTCGTTCTGAAAGCGCACCTTCTGGGCAAAGATCCGCTGGATATAACGGGCAATCTGCGCACCCTGCGGCAATTCGCCGGACACGCCCGCATGGGGGGCGGCTTTAGCGCCGTGGATATGGCGCTGCACGATATCGCCGGCAAAGTTTACAACGTGCCCGCTTATCGCCTGGTGGGTAACAAGGTGCGCGATAAGATTCGCATCTACGCCGACACCACCGATCACAAAGATCCCAAGGTGTACGCGGAACGCATGCGCCGCCGTAAAGAAATGGGGCTCACGTTCTTCAAGATGGATCTGCATACCGAACTGGTGGCCGAGCGCCCGGGAGCAGTGAACGAGCGCGGCGTGGCCACTGAGAAGGGACTCGGCTACCTGTGCGAGTTCATCGAAGCCATACGGGACGTGATCGGGTGGGGCACGCCGCTGGCCGCCGACCATTTCGGTCCACTGAACGTGAACGATGCCATCCGGTACGCCAAGGCCTTCGAAAAATACCAGCTTTCCTGGGCCGAAGACATGGTGCCCTGGACCAACTGGCAAGGCTTGAAAGAGATTAAAGCCAACACAACCACGCCCATCTTGACGGGCGAAGATGTGTTCGGCTTGCGCAACGGTTTTGACGCCATGCTGGATAACGACGCGGTGGACCTGATCCATCCGGATATCGAAACGTCCGGCGGCTTGCTCGAAACCAAGCGCATCGCGGACTATGCGGAATTAAAGGGTGTGGGCACCGCCATGCATCATGCCGGATCGCCGGTGGGCGGGTACGCCGGTTATCATTGCGCCGCCACGTTCGGAAATTTCGTCGCCATGGAGAATCACGCGCTCGATATGCCGTGGTGGCAGGACATGGTTAAGGGCGTCCCCAAGCCAATCATCGACAAAGGATATGTCGCGGTGCCGGAGAGTCCGGGATTGGGTATCGAGTTGAACGACGAGGTGGTGAAAGCGCATTTGCGCCGGCCGGGATACTTCGAACCGACGCCCATGTTCGACGATAAAATTGTTTCCGGGTTTATGACGAGCGGTCCATGGCCGCACTACGATGAAACCGGGAAATGGTGCAATTGTGTCACCTATGAATAGAGTGTTGCGCGCGGCTGCGATTGCGCTATTGGCGGCTCTCGGCGCGCTAGGTGCCGATCCCACTTTCCTGCGCCGCAGCATCGCGGATATCTCACCGGCCGCTGACGATCTCACAGCGGGCAGCACGGGCGCGTCTTACCAGGCGGTGTTTGGCGCAGGCGATGGGCAGGCGAAGCAATTGAAAGGCATCGCCCGGTACGGCGTATTGACCGTAGCGCCGCACGGATCGAGCGCCGTGGTCAGCTATCCCGCTGAAGAGCAGATCTACTACGTTCTGGCAGGCCACGCGACGCTGGTTTATGGAGACGAACGCGCTTCTATCCGCGAGAACGATTTCATGTATCTGCCGGTGGGCCTGAAGCATGGCATTGCCAATTCGTCGGATGCGCCCGTGCGTCTGCTGGTGATGGGTTTTCGCATACCGGCAGGCACGGTGCCCACCCCCACAGCGCACCTGATGCTGGCTAATGCCGGCGATGTGACTCCGGTGACGCTGGCCAGCCATGGACCGACCACTACCTTCAAACTATTGATGGGCACGACCGACAGCAAACGCGACAAACTGGCTGCGGCCAGCCAAATGGTCAGCCTCTTTATTATGGACTTCGCGCCTGGCGGCACCAACATTCCCCACCACCACGAGATGGAGGAAGAGATTTACTACATCCTCCGCGGCAAAGGCGAAATGGTGGCCGGCGGCGGCGCCGATGGCAACGAGGGCCGCTATCCGGCTCAAGCGGGCGATGCCTTTTTCATCCGGCTCAACGCCACGGTCGGCTTTTACAGCGGATCGAAGGCGGGCGAACCGCACGACTTGGTGCTGGCCGTACGCTCCAAGTATCCGTTCCCTCCATCCCCCTAAAAGACCTGTCAAGCCATTTATCTACATGACCGAAGTGGGGGTCGGCTGGGTCATTTAAGAACATGACCAGACGCGCGAGTCTTTTTCTCATTGTCGTAAGATGAATTCAATCCGCAAGGGGTCGCGCCCGAGCGGAGATCCAAGGCCGATGCGACGGGGCTGGCTCCGAAGAAATCGGTAACGAACCCTCTGATAGCTATGGCTCTCAGAGGGTTTTGTTTTTGGCATTTGCTTGCTCCACATTTCTTTGGTGAAGTCTCGGAGCGGAGGCCTTGGATAAATAAAACGCGAAGCCGCCGGGCCGTTTTTGCCCGGCTTCCTTATTGACTGTCCGTACACCTCCTCTGCCGCGCCAACCGTTGCGCGGCGCCGATCACCCGAATGCCACGGCCCCGACGCCTGGCTCCGGTCGGTTCCGGCGAGTTCTTCGCCTCGGTCGCCGCGAATAGCCGGTCTCTTAACTCCTCAATGCGCTTGTGAAGAACCGCCACATTCAGCGACGCATACCTGGCTTGCAGCCGCTTACCCGCCGCTTCGGAAATCTGTCCCGACTCCATGACCCGCTGAAAGGGCGTCCGCGGTTCGTCGTACCGGCGATGGATCTTGCCCTCCACCCGGACCTTCTCGACCAGCTTGATGGTCGGCTGAAAGAAGTTCTTGTATACCGTTACGGACTGATACAACTCACGCAGAATCGCCAACTCCGCCGCCGTGTCCAGCCGCTGGTACCCCGCCACCTTGCGCACATGACTCCAGTTGCGCTGCTCCACCCAGCAGTTGTCGTTCTTCTGGTACGGTCGCGAGCGCGACATCTTGATCTTGGGCCTGGCATTCTGGCAGTATCCCCAGATCAGATCATTGATCATGCCGCTGTCGTTGTCCGGGTGGATCTCCCGGATCCGAAAAGGTAGGCGTTGCCGAATGACCTCCATGCCTGCCTTGGTGGCGGCCTGAGATCTCCCCATGATGGCCTCTCCCTCCCACCAACCGCTGGCGATATCCGCTGCCGAGAGCGTGTGCACATACTCGCCAGCCGTCGACCGGCCGCAGTGAAATACATAATCCAGTTGCAGGTTGCCCACCTCCGTGGTGTCCCACTCCGACGCCACTTTCACCGGCACCTTCTGGTACAGCAACGGATGCACGCCAGGGTTCCGGTTCTGGCGCAAGCCCCGCAGCCGCTTCTCCCGATCCAACAGCCGGTCTATAGTGCGCGGCGAAATCGCCTCCAACTTGGTCACCACCGCCTCGCTACAAACCAGTTCCTTGGATCGCCGTAGCCGCGCGACTTCATTGCGCAGCGCCGGTGCCAGGCGCTGCCCGCAGGGGTAATCGAATAGCTCCCAGAGCTTAATCAATACCGTCCGTACCTCCTGGGTGTAGGTCCGCTGGCGCGGCCCGCGTTTCTTGTGCTGCCGGATCGCGGCGGGATGGGCCAGTTTGCCGATCAGCACCTTTCGATTCAGCCGCGTGCGCTTCCGCGCTTCATTCAGCAACCGAGTCTTAGTCTTCTTATCCGCGTTCCGATACTCGTCCCGGACGCGTGCCAGGTATTGCTCTCGTGAGTGCATGTCCATCCTTGAGCCGAAACTGGCCCTGATGCACTCGCGCTTTCGGTCATATTCTTAAATGGCCCAACCGATAGCCCTATGGTCATATTTTAAGTGACAGAATTCGAAAGATTGATCCGCCCGGCCGGTTCTTATATACTCATTGCTCGTAATCCCGATGAGCAAACTATGACCTCACTGAAGCAATTGTTCGATCTTTCCGGCCGCGTGGCCCTGGTTACCGGAGGCTCCCGCGGATTGGGCGAGGAGATCGCCGAGGGACTTGCCGAAGCCGGCGCATCCCTGATGCTGTTGGCCCGCCGCGACCAGTGGCTCACTCCCACCGTGGAAGCCATGAAGCAGCGCGGATTCCACTGCGAAGGCGCGCTTTGCGATGTGTCGAAGCCCGACGAAATCGACGCCGTCGTCAAGGAAACTCTGGCCACTTATGGCCAGATCGATATCCTGGTGAATAACGCCGGCGTCACCTGGGGCGCGCCCGCCGAGGCCATGCCATTCGATAAATGGCAGCAGGTGCTCGATGTTAATCTCACCGGCGCCTTTCTCTTCGCCCAAGCCTGCGGACGCGAGATGATCAAGCGCCAATACGGACGAGTGATCAACGTGGCGTCGATCGCAGGCTTGAAGAGTGCCATGCCCCAAGGCATCCACTATGCGGGCTACGCGTCGTCGAAAGCCGGCCTACTCGGGCTAACGCGCGAATTGGCGGCCCAGTGGGCGCCCCAGAACATTCGCGTAAATGCCATAGCCCCCGGCTTTTTCCCTTCCCGCATGACGGAGAAAGTGTTGCAGACCGCCCAGCCATATATTGAATCGGGAATTCCGATGGGGCGCGTGGGGCGTGCCGGGGAGCTAAAGGGCATTGCCGTCTTCCTGGCCGCGCCGGCGTCCGACTACATCACTGGACAAACCATCGTGGTCGATGGCGGCGCCACCATCGTATAGCGCCGCTTACAACTCCGCCGCGCCGCCGTCTACAAACAACTCCGCACCCACCACGAACGATGCGTCGTTCGACACCAGGAATAAAGCGGCCTGCGCGATTTCGTTCGCCTGTCCCAAACGCTTCAAGGCGACGCTCTGCGCCATATTCTCTCCGAACTGTTTGGTTTCCTCGGGCGGCAGCCCCATCTTGCCCATTATGGGCGTCTCGATGGGTCCCGGGCTAATGGTGTTCACGCGGATGCGGCGCGGCGCGAGTTCCGCGGCCAGCGTCCGGCCAAAGGAGCGCACAGCCGCTTTGGTAGCGCTATAAACGCTCATGCCGGGGAAACCCTTCTTGCTTACGACCGACGCATTCAGCAGCACAGACCCGCCATCGGGAATCAACGGAAGGGCCTTCTGCACCGTGAAATACAACCCTTTCACGTTGGTCTGAAACTGTTCGTCGAAAAAGGCTTCGTCCACTTCCGCAAGCGGAGCAATCTGCGCGATGCCCGCATTGGCGAACACAACGTCGATCCGTCCGAATTTCGCCTCAACCTTGCTGATCAACGCGTCGATATCGCTCAGCTTGCCGGTGTCCGACTTCACCACCAGCGCGCCCGGACCCAATTCCTGCTGCGCCTCCGCCAGCGTCCCGTCGCTGCGGCCGGTGATCACTACTTGCGCCCCCTCCTGCTGAAACACCTTGGCGGCTGCCAAACCGATGCCCGTCGTACCGCCTGTAATCACAGCTACTTTACCGTTTAACTTGCCCATGCCTCTGTCATCCTCTCCTATCTGGAACGATCATTCCAGATAACCAATGGATGGGTCGTCCCAGGGCCTGGATTCAACCTTTTTCGATGACGTATAGGGTGGTTTCGACGATGGCCCGAATGGCTTGCGCACCCGCCCGCGTCTTGGCCGTCACGCGCAGGCCGAACAGCGCATTGGTCAGAAAGCGCGCCAATGCCAGGTGGTCCCGCCCCGGACGGATCTCTCCTCGGCGTTCTGCTTCCGCCAGCGCTTCGGTGAAAAAGTCTTCGAAATGTTGGCGGATAGCGCCGCCCATGGCCTGCATCTCGCAATCCTGGGCGGCCCGCTCCACGATAGCGTTCACGATCATGCAGCCGCGCACATCACCGGCCGACTGCTCGCCGGCCATGCGCAAGGCGGCACGAATGCGGTCGAGCCCGGGTTCCACATCGGCAGTGGCGTGTTCCACATTGCGATCGCACGACCCGAAGCGCTCCAGCGCCTTCAAGAATAACTCGCGCTTGCTGCCGAAACTTTGATACAGGCTCGCCCGGTTCACGCCCGTCGCCTTCACCAGGTCCTGGACCGAAGTGGCCTCGTAACCCTTCTCCCAGAACACCTGCAAGGCATCCTCGAGCGCCTGTTCCCCGTCGAACTCCTTAGTGCGCGCCATGCCCGTCATCTTAGCGCGACAGGCGCCGCTAGCGAAACTCTCTTAAGTCGCATACCGCTTGCGCCACTGCTCCCTCATTTCTTCCGATGCCGGCCATTGAAAACATAAGCCGAATCCGTCCGGATCCGTGACGTATAGCTGCTTCATGCCGTAACTGGCTACTTTGGGCGCTTTCACGTTAAGGCCTCGCGCCAACAGATCCCGATAGACACCATCCAAATCCTGGCATCCGAAATAGAGCGTGGTGTCGCCATGCGCCGCAACCCGCGCCGGGTCTTTGGCCGGTGGCCGTTCGCCGACGTCATAGGCCGTGTTCAGCATCACTTCCACGCCATTCATTTTAAGCATCACCCAGCCAACATCGTCTCCCTCGCCCGACGACGCGACCACGTCGAACCCCAGCAAGTCCCGATAGAAGTGGATCGCCTCCGGCATATCGAAGACAAAAAGCAATGGAGCCATTCCCCGAATATCGATCGCCACGCCACCCTCCTGCCGCATTTTACCTTACCCGCGAAAGTCTTTTTCCGTACTGCCAACATAAGTTCCGCTAATGTTACAATACGGTTAGATTGCACCTTTTCGAAGCCAAGCTTTTCAAGGAAATCGCGCAGACCCGCAGTATCAGCAAGGCTGCGGCCCATTCCGGCATCAGCCAGTCCGCTGCCACTCAGCACGTCCAGGAACTGGAGCGCCGTCTCGGTCTGCGCCTGGTCGATCGCAGCACCCGCCCCCTCGCCCTCACCGAAGCCGGCAAACTTTATGCCGACTTTTGCCGCGAAATCCTGCGCCGCGAAGACCAGTTTCTGGTGGCTCTGGGCCTTCTCAAGGGGCAGGCCGAGGGCGCGGTTCGGGTCGCCTCCATCTACTCCATTGGCTTGTCGGAAATGTCGTGCCTTCGCCAGGAGTTTGAGCGGCGGCACCCCCAAGCTCAACTTCATGTGGATTACCTGCGGCCGGACAAAATCTACGAAGCCGTGATGAGCGATCAAGCCGATCTCGGCCTGGTCAGCTATCCCGTGGCCAAACGCGAACTCGCCGTGGTGCCCTGGCGTAAGGAAAAAATGGCCGTCGCGCTGGCCCCCTCCCATCCGCTGGCTTCGAAGACCATCCTCCAGCCTGCGGACCTGAATGGCCAGGATTTCATAGGCTTCGACGAAGACCTGCTCATTCGCCGCGAGTTCGACCGCTTCTTCCGCGATCACGCCGTTGACGTAAACCAGGTGATGCAATTCGATAATATTCAGACCATCAAGGAAGCCGTGGCCCTGGGTTCCGGCATCAGCATCCTGCCCGAGCGAACCATGCAAACCGAAATCGAACAGGGCCGTCTGATTTCCGTGCCGTTGCACGCTCCGGAATTGCTTCGCCCCCTCGGTATTGTTCACCTCAAACGCAAGAAATTCAATTTGGCAGCACAAGCTTTCCTGAACCTGTTGCGCGAGCAACCGGCCGCGCAGGCGTCATGAAGGCTTGGCAAACAGCGGTGCTGGCTTTCATGCTGGCGTGCGGGCCGCGCGCGCAGGCTGCGGCCGTCGACATCGTGGGCGAGGTGCGTACTGCCATCGCCACTCGCAACTTCGCGCTAGCCGACCGGCGAATGCAAGGCTATCGCGCCTCCGCCGGAATCACGCCCGAGTTCCTCGAAGCCCTATCCTGGTTGGCGCGCGGCGCCCTCGACGGCAAACAATTCGACCGCGCCGACAAGTACGCCACTGAAGCGCGCCAACTGTCGATCGATTTTCTGAAAAGCCACGGCACCGGTGACGCTCCGCTTGTTACGGCGCTGGGCGCGGCCATCGAAGTTCACGCGCAGGTGCTGGCCGCCACTGGACAGCGCCCCCAAGCCGTAACCTGGCTGAAATCGGAACTAGCCACCTGGGCCGGATCGCCTATCGCGCCTCGCATCCAAAAGAACATCAATCTGCTGACCATGGAAGGAAAACCGGCGCCGCCGCTCGACACCGCACAATTCCTGGGGGCGCGGCCGCAACCGCTTACGGCGTTGAGAGGACACCCGGTCCTGCTCTTCTTTTGGGCGCACTGGTGCGTGGACTGTAAAGCGGAAGTACCCATCCTCGCTAAGTTGATGTCAGAATACGGTCCCAAGGGTCTGGTCCTGGTCGGACCTACCCAGCTTTATGGATACACCGCCGATGCAGATGCCGCGCCGGCCGTCGAAATGCGTTATGTAGATCAGATCCGCCAGCAGTATTATGCGCCACTCGGAAATATGGCCGTTCCGGTAAGTAGCGGTAACTTCGACCACTACGGTTGCAGTACAACCCCTACTCTGGTCCTAGTGGATGCTGCGGGCATCGTACGCCTGTACCATCCGGGCGCCATGAGCTATGATGCGTTGGCCGCCCAAATCAGGCGCTTTTTTCCCGCGCGCGCCGCCCATTCTTAGCTAAGCACGTCGCATAGCTTTCCAAGGAACGAATTAGGTTTTCCACGGCCGACCGCCGCGAATAAAGCTCCGCTAACTGTTTGTCGACAGCTTTCGTATTATTGGGTGAATTACCCATGCACTCTCGAGCGCCCATAAAGTCATCTTTATCAAATAGTACTGATACCGCGCAATACCACTTCGGGGGTATGGGCTGGTAGTAATACTACCCCTGTAAGATCGCGGCGATCCGATCCGCATCGTTAGGCACCACGGAAGGCCCATTACCAAAGCGTGATTCAATCGCATCGCCATTGGGCGCCTGCAACGTACCTGTGTGATATCGATAAATATAATCCGGATCTTTTAACAAATTTCCAGTAAGTACAGCCACCACATCCGCGCTATGTTGCATTACGCCAGCCGAAACTAACTTACGAATGCCCGCCAGTGTCGCCGCCGACGCCGGCTCGCACCCGATTCCGCACCGCCCGATCACTGCCTTGGCATCCGCGATCTCCTGCTCGCTTACTTTCTCCACCACCCCGCCCGAGCAGACGACTTCCCGCAGCGCCTTCGGCCACGATACCGGATCGCCAATCTTAATCGCGGTCGCCAGAGTTTCCGGATGGCCCACCGCGTGGAAACCCGCCTCCGGCGCGTGCATCAGTTCGTAGAAGGGAGCCGATCCTTCCGCTTGAATCACCGCCAGCTTCGGCATCCGGTCGATGAAGCCCAGCGCCTGCAGTTCGCGCAGCGCCTTGCCGAAAGCCGCTGTGTTGCCCAAATTGCCGCCCGGAAGCACAATCCAATCCGGCGGATTCCAGTCGCGCTGGTCCAGCATTTCCACGATGATCGTCTTCTGTCCCTCAATGCGAAACGGATTGATCGAATTCAGCAGATAGATTCCCAGCCGCTCCGCCAGCGTACGCACCAGCGCCAGGATCTGATCGAAATTCGCCTCCACCTGCAAGGTCTTGGCGCCGTATTCGAGCGCCTGCGCCAGCTTGCCGTAGGAGATATTGCCGTGCGGAATGAAGACGATCGGATCGAGCCCGGCCGCGCTGGCATATGCGGCCATGGATGCGGACGTGTTGCCCGTCGAGACGCACGCCACGCGCGACATCCCCAAGCCGCAGCGCCTGCGCAACGCCGCACGTCATGCCATTGTCTTTGAACGATCCGGTGGGATTGAAGCCCTGATGCTTGAACGTGATGCGCGTCCAGTCCGCCATAATGCCGCGGCGCGCGGCGCGTCGAGCAGCGGCGTGTTTCCTTCCCGCAGCGTGACCACTGCGCTCGTATGATTCGCAGGAACGGGAATGATCTCGCGATAGCGCCACACGCCGCTTTGGTCGATCGCGGCGTTCGACATGCGCCGCTCGCGCCAGGTGCGCTTCAACTCCGCGGGCGTTGCCCGGCTGGCGGATACCACGCCTCCAGCAACCCGCCGCAGCGCGGACAGTTGTAGATCACCTCGGTCATCGGGAACCGCGCGCGGCAGCGCTCCTCAAAGCAAATCAGTTCGGCAGTGCATGAAACTCAATTATAGCGGTGAGGGATATACTAACCAGCATGGTTGCCGTTCACCTGGAAGACGGGCGCGTTTCATTACGCGACCAGCCTCGCCCGCATCCGCCAGCGGGTTTTGCCCTCATCCGCCTGCTCTGCGGCGGCATCTGCAATACCGATCTCGAACTGCAGCGCGGCTATTACGGCTTCGCCGGCACGCCCGGACATGAATTCGTCGGTGAAGTAATCGAGGCTGGATCGCCCGCCTTGGTGGGTCGCCGCGTGGTCGGCGAAATTAATCTGCCTTGCCACGATTGCGAATGGTGCCGCCGCGGACTCGGCCGCCATTGCCCCCAGCGCACCGTTCTCGGCATCGTCAAACATCCCGGAGCATTCCGCGAATACCTGACGCTCCCCGAGCGCAACCTCCACATCCTACCGGATACCCTGCCCACCGCACGCGCCGTCTTCGTGGAACCGCTGGCCGCCGCCTGCGAAATTCTGGATCAGGTGGCGCTGCCCTGCTCCTCCCAAATCGCCGTGATGGGCGATGGCAAACTCGGACTGCTGATTGCCTTGGTCCTGAACGCCTATGGCTACCGCGTCCACCAGTTCGGGCATCACCCCGAGAAACTGCGGATCGCCGGCCGCGCCGGTGTCGATACCGAAGCCGTCGCCACAACCGTTCCGGAGATGGCCTACGATTGGGTGGTGGACGCTACCGGTTCGCCCGAAGGTCTGCGCCAGGCGGTGCGCATGACGCGCCCGCGCGGCACGGTGATTTTGAAATCCACCATGCACGGTTTGGTCGGCGTGGATACCGCGCCGGTGATCGTTAACGAAATCACGCTGGTCGGATCGCGCTGCGGCCGCTTCGAACCCGCGCTCGATCTGCTGAACCGCAATCTGATCCCCGTCGACCAGATGATTTCCGAGCAGTATCCGTTGGCGCAAGCGCCGCGCGCCTTCGAACATGCCGCGCAAAAGAGCGCCATGAAGGTGCTGCTAACATCGACATCATGACCGACTTCACGTCTACCCTCCGGCTCTGCGCGGCCCTGCTGCTCGCCACCGCCGCTTGCGCCCAAACATCCACGGTCCTGCGCGCCGCGCGCGTCCTCGATATCGAATCCGGGAAGATGCTCGCGCCTGGCGAAATCCTGGTTACCGGCGAACGCATCGTAGCGATGGGTGCCACAGTTACGCATCCGCCGTCCGCCGAAATCGTCGAACTGGGCGACCGCACCTTGCTACCGGGTCTGATCGACGCGCACGTGCACCTCTTCCTGCATCCTGGCGCCGAGGACTTGCAAACGGTTCAGGAGTCGGTTCCGCAGCGCACCATCATCGCGCTACTCGCCGCCAAAGCGGACCTGATGGCCGGCTTCACCGCCGAACGCGACATGGGCACCGAGGGCGCAGGCTCCGCCGATACCGCCGTCCGTGACGCCATCGATAAAGGCATGCTGCCCGGACCCCGCCTGCGCATCAGCGGCAATGCCGTCGACATCCTCGGCGGCCATGAGGACGCCATCGGCTATAACCCCGCGCAACATGTTCTGCCCAACGCCACCTGGGCAAATAACGCCGCCGAACTGGTGACCGTGATCCGCGATCAGTTTAAGGAGGGCGCTGACTTCATCAAGGTCTACGAAACCGGACGCGACGCCATCCATGACGGGAGATTCTCCGCGCCCTTTCAATACACCGAAGCCGAATTGCGCGCCGCGGTGGAGGAAGCCGCGCGCGTGGGTAAGCGCATCGCCGTACATGCCACCGGAGAACCGGGGACGCTGTATGCCGCCCGCGCCGGCGTTGTCTCCATCGATCACGCCCTGCAACTGAGCGATGAAACCATGCGCCTGATGCGCGAAAAGCAGATCTTCGCCGTGCCCACGTTTACGATCTTCGAATATTTTGCTGACCACGCGGCCTCGCCGCAAGCCGCCCAGCGCGAGCGCGCCATGATCGAATACCACGCCACTCAGTTTCGGGCGCAGCTTGCCGCAGGCGTCCCCATGGCCATTGGCTCTGATGTGGGCCCGTTCCCCCACGGCACGCAGGCCCGCGAATTCGTGTTGATGGTGAAATACGGAATGACTCCACTCGCGGCGCTACAGGCGGGAACATTGAACGGTGCGAAAGTGCTCGGCTGGCAGGACCAGATGGGTGCGCTGAAGCCGGGCTACCTGGCGGATATCGTAGCGGTCCCCGGCGATCCCCTAAAAGATATCGCCGCCCTCCAGAACGTGACCTTCGTCATGAAGGGCGGCGTCATTTACAAACGCTGATTCATCCGCCAGCGCCTATTGCGACAACGTGAAATTCACATCCACCTGCGTGACCACTTCCACTGGGTCGCCGTTGAGCAGCGTGGTCTGATACTGCCACTGCCGCACCGCCTCGATCGCCGCGGCCGCCAATAGCGGATCGCCGCTGAGCACTTCCAAATTCTCGACCTTGCCGTCTCTACCCAGAGTGGCCTGCAGCTTGACGATTCCCTGAATCCGCTGCGCCTTTGCCTCCGCCGGATAAACGGGCTGTACCTTCGTGATCAACTTGGCTTGCTGCACGTTCCCGCCGACACGGAGACGCTTCACGTCCGTACCGGCAGGCGGCAGCATGACGCGTAGCCGCCCGGAGTTTTCGTCGGCTGGATTGAGCAGCAAAACCAAACGCAAGTGCTCGTCAAACGCCTGGACTGCCGCCGTTGCATCGCGCATCCCCTGGGCATCCAGGACGTCCCCCTGATGAACCGGCATGCGTTGCAGGAGTTCCTCGCGGGCCGCGGGCGCCAGTCCCTCAACCGTGATGCCCTCAAGCGTCAACCGCTTGCCTTCCAGCATGGTATCGGGCGGCGCGGCGGGCGCGGGGCCTGCGGGTAGCTTGAAAGTCATAGTCACTTGCGTGGTGGTGGGCAGCGTCATCGCTTTTGGCGAATAGTGCCACTGCAAAATCGCCGCCAGCGCCGCGCTGCGCAGTTCCTCCGCCCCGCTCAACACCTTCGCGTCGGTCACATGGCCTTCACCATCGATGTGGACCTCCATCGTGACCGCCCCTTCAATGTGTTTCGCCCGCGCCGCTTCCGGATAAACGGGCGGCACGCTATGCAGCAGTTTTCCCGATTCGTCCTGCGGAACCGGCGCCGCTTTTAACGGGAATGTGTGGAGCGCCAACCAGCCGGCGGCCAACAAAACTCCGCAACTGGTAGCGCAGAAAGATATAAGCTTACGTTTCGACATGGTATTCTCCTTCAATAACAGCGCCACCCGATTCTTCAGATGCCGCTTCCTCAAAAACAAAGCTGCCGGCGCCAGATCCAATGCGGGCCGGTCTCCCGCCATCGCCAGCAGGGCGTTCAAATACTGTTGCCGGTTCCGCGTGAGCGCCACCACCTCGCTATCGACTGTCTGTTCGCGCGTCAGTTGGATCTGCCCGATCACCCACCACACTGCCGGATGGAACCACAGAGCCGCCCGTATGGCCTGCTCCACCAGCGTCACCATCCAATCGCCCCGGCGCACATGCAGTAACTCATGGCACACCACGGCTTCCTGGATCGCCGCAGGCAAATCCTGAAATTCGTCCGGCAGCATCACTACCGGCCGCCGCCATCCGAAGGTGACCGGGCCCGACACCGCCGCCGAGAGTTGCACCGTCGCCTCCGGCGCGATCGCCTCGCGCAATTCGGCAAGGCGCGCGGGCAGCGGCGCGTACGCCTTGGCGTCCCTTCGCCATCGCCGCAATTTGCCCAGCCCCGCCGCCAGCCAGATCGCCCGGCCCGCGCATCCCGCAGCCATGATCAGCAGTAGCGCCTCGCGCCATGGCAGATGCACGGGCGCCCGCCGCCCAGCAACCGCGGTAGCAATTCCAGTGGTGATTTGAATATCGGAATCGAGCGCGCGCCGCCATGGTTCCACCGCCGGCAGCAACAGACAGATACCCAGCAACACCTGCCAATACGCCAGGCGAATGCGCGGCGCGCGTAAACCGAAGAGCCACGCCGCCATGCCCGCCGCCGCCACTACCGCTGCCATCTGCGCGCTCCACGCCGCCAGATTGCCCAGCCAATATCCCGCGTTCATAATCGCTCCCCGATCAGCCGCCGGATCTCCTCAATCTCCTCCGTCCGTCAGCCGCTTGTCTTCGATCAGGTGTACCAGCAAAGGCTCCGCCGAACCGTTGAATACGCGATTGACAAAATCCCGCACCATCGCGCGGATCACCCGCTTCTTGGGTTGCGCCGGCCGGTACACATACGCGCGGTCCACCTGCTTGCGGATCAGGTATCCCTTCTGTTCCAGGATCTTCATCATGGTCATGACCGTGGTGTAGGCCACCTTGCGGCGCTCGAGCAGCGCTTCGTATACCTCCCGCACGGTGGCCGTCGGGCAGTTCCCAAACTACCTTCATGATTTCCAGTTCCTGCTCGGTTAGAGTCTTGCTCGGCGGTCGCATACTAAATAATTAGTACTATCGAACAAAAATGTCAAGGGATCGGGATGGAAAAGTTTTGTAAGGGAAATTTGCTTAGCGGACTTCGGGCTGGTCGACGCGCAACTGCGCCAGCGTGCCGCTCATGTGCATCTGCTTGGTCCCGCTGGTCAGTAAGAACAACAGGCGGCCATCTGGTTGGGTACCGCCCTGGCCGGTATAAGTTTCGTCGCCCGATACGAGTTGCAAATCCGTGAAGTGCAGCAGAGCCGCGGTCTGTGCCCATGCCAGATCGTAGGTACCGGAAACGCTTTCGAGGTCTGGCAGAGCATCCATCTCTACCCCGCGCGCGGCGAACGTACCAGTGGCATGCAGGCGCGCCAGTAGCTCCCGCCCGTGCCGCTCGATTCCAGCAAAGTCGCGGCATCCAGTTTCCCGCTTTTCCACTCCACGCCTTTCGCCTGCGCTTCGAGGCGATAGGTCGGGCGGTTCCCGCGCAGGCCCACCGCCAACTCCCCGCTAACGCGCCCGTTGTCCAATGTCCCGCGGATATCCGAAAACTCGGCCTTGGTGACGTCCCATAGCAGATGGGTCTGCAGTCCGGTCACTTCCGCGCCAGCCAAATGCAGTGTCCCTATCTGCACGGTAGCGTCCAAGTGCCGGTCTGCCAGCCATTCCGGTAGCGTCGGGCGGCCCAGGCTAAGCGCGCGTGCAATCAACCCGCGATTGTGGCAGCAGCGTTGGGGTAGCAGGCGTTCCAGTTCCGCCGCATCCGCCTCCGCAATCTTGATGTGCAAACGGTGCGGACGCGCCGTCTGCGGCTCGTACCTATAATCGCCCTGAATCGCCACATCGCCGGCCTGCGCGCGGATGCGGTCTAACCCGACGCGTGCGCCATCAATGTGGGCGGTTGCCGAACCCACCGTCACCGGGTCGGCAAGCCCGGGCAGCGGAAAACTGGCATCCTGCAGGTCGATCGTGCCCGTCCAACCCGTCTTGAATAGCGCCAGCGCCGCTGTCGCGGAAACCTGCTGCGCGGGCGGGCGGCACGATCTGGTAACGAAGCTGGCCCTTCCACGTGCCGCTTGAAACCTGGTCGAGCCAAGGTATCGCAGCCAGTGCGGATTGCGCGCGCAACGATTCCACGCGCATGGCGTCGGTTGAGATCGTCAGATCCAGGGATTGCGCTTTCCAATCGTAGTCCGCTACCAGTAGCGCCGTTTCATCCTGCGCCGTCCGCACTTCAACTGGCGCCAGTTTGGCATGGCCGCTATCGAACACTACGCGCGCCGCAGCGGAACGGACCGGCGGAGAGTCCGGCATTGCTACCGAAGTATCGTGAAAATCGAGCACGCCCTGCAGCGTCCCTTGCCCCGTGTATCCCAAGCACGCCGTCGAGCGAACCGGTCATATTCAGTTTGGGAGGAAGGTCGGCGCCCATGTGGCGGGCCAGATCGAGCACGGGCCCGGCGGGAAAGCGATTCCAGTTCAGCGCAATGCCCCAATGCGGCTGCGATAAATAATCGGTACAACGGAACCGCACCGCCAGCGGAAGTGTCTCGCCCCCCGCCGTGGTCGATTCCATTTCTACGTCTGCGCGGGCACATTCAATCGGCCCGCCAGGCGCACAGGCCAACTCTGCCCGTAAGGCGGCATGCGGTCCCAACGATGTACATCCTTCATGTTCATGTCTGCCCGAAATCCGGATATCGTCGAGCGGCCCGGCCATATGCATGCGGGCCGAAACGGTCCCGTGAATACCGGCGTCGACCCGTGCAGCAGCGCCACGATCTCGCTGATCTCGCTCTTTTCCAGGCGGACGTCCAGATCCAGCCGTCCCCGCGCCGGTCTGCGTCCAGCGCCCGCGGGCGATGAATTCGCCGAACCCGTGCGCGGGCTTGTCGGTACGGGCCGGTTCGCCGGTAAATCGACGTTCCAGGCCGCTGCGCCGAGCGAGGGCGGGGCGATGTCCAGGTCGGTGCTAGTGAGATAGAAGACCGACTTGGTGTCGCCGAACTTGAAATTGATGCGCCCCGAGCGCACGTGCAGTTCCGGGATAGCGCGGATGACCGAACGGCTCAGCAGCGGCTCGAAATTCCAGCGCCCCGGCTCGGAGGGCCCACCGGTTTTGGCCGACGTTGATCTCGCATCGTCCAGCCGCATGGACGCGAATTCCAGGTGACCGCCGAACAGCGATGCCAGGCGCGGCACGGCTTCGAGCGATCCCACATAGGCGATGGGCTCAATACCGATGGCGGGGTTCTCGTGGATCACTACGTTATCGACTCGAAAAGCCCGGGCCCGGCGAAGAGGCTGAAATGCATCGCCCCCATCTCGACTTTGCGGCCCAGCGCGCTTTCGAGCGCAGCCCGAATACGTGGCGCAAAGCGGTTGCCGCTGAAGTATGGCGCGGCGATGCCGATCACCAGCAGCAAGCGCCAGCGCGATGGCCAGCCATTTAGTGGCACGCTTGACGGTGCGTTTCATGCGCCGCTCCGTGCCAGTAGGCCGGCATAAGCCGCGCGATCATCCACGTCGGCCAGGATACCCGCATCATCCACGTCGATATAGGCGATTTCCGCTCGTGCCGGGTTACCACTTCGCGCGCGGCAGCGCCCGCGGGAAGCGCCAGAAAATCGGCGATCAGCGAATTCGAAAACCAGATGGGGTGCCCGCGCCGCCCGTTAAATCGCGGGATCCGGAGAGGCGCGCCCCGGCAGGTCTACCAACTTATCGATGGTGGCGACCGCCAAAGCCGGGTGATCCACCAAGGTAAACAGAACCCCTTCGGCATCGGCTGGCACGGCGTGCAGGCCGCATTGCATCGAGCTAAGCTGGCCCTGGGAATAGTCGGGATTGTGCACCGCGGTCACTGCGGCGGCGCGTCGGATTCCGCTGCGCACGGCTTCATCCTGCGCCCCCAGCACGGCGATCACGGGCGAGCATCGGCGCGAAAACAAGCCAATCAGCCGGTCCAGAAATGTCTCTCCGCGATATTGCAGCAGGGCCTTGGGCGAGCCCATGCGGCGCGACTCGCCGGCCGCGAGAATCAATCCGCAAGTCACTTCAGCAACAGCGTCCGCAGAGATTCGTCGGAGAACACCGACTTGGACAGCGCGCGCCAGCGCGATTCCGGATTGCGGCGCACGGCGATCATTTCGGCAACCACCGAGATGGCGATCTCTTCGGGCGAAACGGCGCCGATCTCCAGTCCCATGGGCGCGAAGACGCGCTCGAAAGCTGTCGCGGCTGCAGTCCTTCCTTTTCCAGTTCCCTCACCACGCTGATCACCTTGCGCTTGCTGCCGATCATGGCGATGTAGCGCGCGTTCGTCGACGACCGCCCAGCGCAGCACGCGCATATCGTCGCGATGGCCGCGCGTGACGATGATCAGATAGCTGGTTTCGTTTACCGCCAGCTTGGGGAAGACCTCTTCGTATTCCTCGGCGTAAACTTCGTCGGCTTCCGGAAAGCGCTCGCGATTGGCGAAGGCCTCGCGGTTGTCCACAATAGTCGGTCGCGAATCCGGCCAGCATTCGCGACCTTCGAAAGGCTCTTCGAGATGTGGCCGCGCGCCGAAGATAAACGCGCCGCGGCACCGGCAGCACGGGCTCGACGAAAATGTCCAGTTGGCCGCCGCAGATCAGGCCGTTGTCGTAGGCGGCGTCCTGCCCCAGGTTGAAGCTCAGGTGCCGCGGCTTGCTCGGTTCTCGATCACTTCGCGCGCGGCGTTCCAGACCTCGGCTTCCACGCAGCCGCCGCCGATGGTGCCCACCATGGAGCCGTCTTCCCGCACCAGCATTTTGGCGCTTTCATAGCTGGGGATGGATCCGCTCACCTGGACGATGGTGGCCAAGGCGCACTTCTGGCCCAGCTTGCGCAAGCGCACAAGTTCCTCGTAAACATCCATTCTGAGGCAATTATAGCGCGTCGTACCCGCTACTATTGGGCGATCTTGCAGCTTCGATGGAGTGGACCGACCGATAAACCGAGATCGCCGGCCGCGGCTCGCGTCACCGTGAACTGCACCGTTTTCTTCTCTCCCGCCCGCAGCGCCACGCGCTCGAAACCCTGCAACTCGCGAATCACCCCGGCGTGCTTCACATACAACTGCACTACGTCCTCGCCATCGCGCTTGCCGGAATTCCGCACCTCCACGCTAACCTTCACCGGACTGCCCGCGCGCCCCTGTTCCGGCGCCTGCAGGTTGCTGTAGGTGAATGCCGTATAGCTCAGGCCGTACCCGAACGGATACAACGGCTCGCCTTCGAAATAGCGGTAAGTGCGGCCTTTCATGCTGTAGTCATCGAACGCCGGCAATTGATCCGCCGACTTATAGAACGTCACCGGCAAACGCCCCGCCGGATTGTAGTCGCCGAATAAAACATCCGCCAGCGCCGTCCCGCCGGCCTGCCCCGGATACCATAGTTCAACAATGGCCGGCACGTGATCGTGCGCCCAATTCACCGCCACCGCGCTGCCGTTCAACAATACCAACACCACCGGCTTTCCCAGCGCCGATACCCGCTGCAGCAGCGTCTCCTGCACGCGCGGAATATCCAGGCTCACGCGATCGCCGCCGCTGAACCCTTCCACCTTCACTGGCATCTCTTCGCCTTCCAGACGCGGCGAGAGGCCCAACATCATCACCACCACGTCCGCCTGCCCAGCCACCTTCAGGGCTTCGTCTTCGTAACCGGCATGCGGCGGCGCCCACACCAATCGGATATCCGCATCCCCATGCACCTCGTGAAATTCCACGCGGATCGGATACAGTTTGCCGGCCTGCAGATCCACAGTCTGATACTCGTACCCGCGCTCGTGTACGTTATCGCGCGCCGCGATTCGCTTCCCATCCAGGTACACCTCGAACGAGTTCAATCCCGTGGCGCCTAACAGATATTTCCCGCTCACTGGAGGCGCCAGAAATCCCGTCCAACGGACGCCGAAATTGTCGTCGTTCATATCGTGCCGCGGCGCGCCATCCCGCCAATCGAATTCGATCTGAGCGTCCACGCGCGTAAACAACGGCTGCGGATCCTTCGGAACTACTGCGGCCTTGCGCATCGCCTGCGATACGAACGCCTGGCTAAAGTACGCTCGCCCGTTGAACGCTGCTGTATTGAAGTACTCGCCCTGCAATCCCGCACGGCGATCCGCCTTGTCCGACGTAGCCAGCGCCGTGGATGGCACAGTCTCGAACACCGGCGTGCCCTCCGCCAAGTCCGACCCCCTGGCATATAGGACGCGCGTTCCTGACCCCACCTTCTGCCGAATCCCCGCCAGCGGCGTCACCGGATGCGACGGTTGCCCGTTATAATTGCCCAGCAGCACTTCCACCGAATCGGCATTCGGCCCGATCACCGCGATGGTCTTCGTGCTGCGACTCAACGGCAGCAGAGCGCCTTCGTTCTTCAGCAGCACCACTGATTTCCGCGCCACTTCGAGCGCCAGTTTCTGGTGCTCGGCGCTCTCGTTCACGCTATACGGAATCTGCGCCCACCGCACCATCGCCGGCGGATCGAACATGCCCAGTTTGAAACGCGCCGTCAACAGGCGGCCTAGTGCGGTGTCCACATCTTTCTCGGTCATCAGACCCTGGTGCACAGCCGGCACGATGCTCTCATACTCCAAACCGCAATCCAGATCGGTGCCCGCCTTCACCGCCATCGCCACGCCTTCCGCCGCCGTCTTCGCCGCTTTGTGACCCTGCCAGATGTCGCCCACAGCGCCGCAATCGGAAACCACGTAGCCGGGAAATCCCCACTCGCCGCGTAGAATCTCGCCCAGCAAGCGGGGATTCGCGCAGGCGGGCAATCCGTCCACGCCGTTGTAGGCGCACATCACCGAATAAGCGCCGCCTTCCTTGATCGCCGCTTCGAAATGCGGCAAATAAGAATCGCGCAAATCGGCCTCCGAAACACGCGCATCAAAAACATGTCGCGATGATTCGGGCCCGCTGTGAACGGCGTAATGCTTGGCCGTCGCCACGGTCTTCAAGTACTTCGGATCGTCTCCCTCCAGCCCGCGAATAAATTGCACCGCCATGCGCGACGTCAGGTAAGGATCTTCGCCGTACGTCTCCATTCCGCGGCCCCAGCGCGGATCCCGAAACAGGTTGATATTGGGAGTCCAGAAGGTCAGCCCCTGGTAGATGCCGCGCTTCCCGCGCCGCACGAATTCGTGATGCTTGGCCCGTGCTTCGTCGGAAATTGCCGTAGCCATGCGCAACACCAGCGGCGCATCCCAAGTCGCCGCCACGCCGATGGTCTCCGGAAATACGGTGGCCCGCCCGGCCCGCGCTACGCCGTGCAAACACTCGTTCCACCAGTCGTAAGCCGGAACCCCCAAACGGTCAATCGCCGGCGAGGCGCTGAGCAGTTGCGAAGCTTTCTCTTCCAGCGTCATGCGCGAAAGCAGATCGTTCACTCGCTTTTCAAGAGGCTGGTGGGGATCTTTATAGATCTGTGCGGCGATCGGCAGGCACGCAGTCATGGCGGCCGCGAGCGCGGCGGCGCGGAAAAACAATCGGGCTGAGGTCATCGTTATCTATCATGCATCAAGTCGGCCCATATCGGATACACTGGTTGCAAATAGGATCGAAATCGATGGCGTTACAATTCACCACTTCATATCTGGAAGATTCGCTCCGGCTGTTCCGCTATTACAAAAAGCTGGGCGAGGACGCCATGGCTCAAGTGACCGATGAACAACTTTTCGCTACCCTCGACCCTGAATCAAACTCCATCGCCATCATCGTGAAACACGTCGCCGGGAATATGCGTTCCCGCTGGACCGACTTTCTGACCACCGATGGCGAAAAACCCGATCGGCGGCGCGATACCGAGTTTGAAGACGCGCCCGCCACCCGTGCCGACTTACTGGCGCTCTGGGATGCGGGCTGGAACTACGTTTTTGCCGCGCTCGAACCCCTTACCGATGCCGATCTCGCCCGGCAAGTGACCATTCGCGCGGAGCCTCACTCCGTCATGCAGGCCATCAACCGGCAAATCGCGCACTATGCCAACCACATCGGGCAAATCATTCTTCTCGCCAAGCATTACCAGCATGCGCAATGGCGTTCGTTGAGTATTCCGCGCGCCCCAAATCGCGCCAAATCACCCTCGTAAGAATCGTAGGCTTCCGTACAAAACCGCGCGCGGATTGGCAAAACATTTGCAGTGCACGATACGCGCCTTCATGAGTTCCAAAAAACACACAACCCCACTCCCCCTTCCCACTCCCGACGGTCTGCAAAAGTGCCCGACCGGCATTCAAGGGTTCGATGAAATTACCTTAGGAGGGCTGCCGCGCGGGCGCCCCACCCTGGTGTGTGGAAGCGCCGGTTGCGGTAAGACGCTCTTCGGCATCGAGTTTCTGGTCCGCGGTGCGGCCCAGTTTAACGAGCCAGGCGTGTGCCTGTCCTTCGAAGAAACCGCCGCCGAGTTGGCCAGCAATGTCGCGTCCTTGGGTTTCGATTTGCCCAAGCTGATCGCGCGCAAGAAATTGGCGATCGATCATATCTACCTCGAACGCAACCTGATTGAGGAGGCCGGCGATTATGACCTCGAAGCTCTGTTCGTGCGCCTCGGGCATGCCGTTGACTCCATCAAAGCCAAGCGCGTGCTCTTCGATAGCATCGAGGCACTGTTCGCCGGCTTGAAAGACGAATCCTTACTCAGATCGGAATTACGGCGCCTATTCCGCTGGCTCAAAGATCGCAACCTGACCGCTATTGTGACCGCCGAACGGGGACACGCCGGGCTTACGCGCCACGGCCTCGAAGAATATATTTCCGATTGCGTCATTCTGCTCGAACAGCATATCGCCGAGACCGTGCTCACCCGCCGCATGCGCGTAGTCAAGTATCGCGGGTCCACACACGGCGCCAACGAATACCCTTTTCTGATCGAGCAAAACGGCATCTCCGTCTTGCCCGTCACTTCCATTGATCTTAAATATTCCGCATCGACCGAACGGGTGTCCACCGGCGTTCCCGCTCTGGATGTAATGCTCGGCGGCCAGGGCTATTTTCGCGCCAGCAGCATTCTCGTTTCTGGAACCGCCGGCACAGGCAAAACCAGTTTGACCGCCCATTTCGTAAACGCCGCCTGCGAACGCGGCGAGCGGTGTATTTTCTTCTCGTTCGAAGAATCCGCCAACCAGATCATGCGCAACATGCGCTCCATCGGAATCGACCTGCAGCGCTGGGTGGATAAAGGTCTCTTGCACTTTCAAGCCGCGCGCCCCACCACCTTCGGCTTGGAAATGCACCTGGTCAAAATCCACCGGATCATCCAGGATATTCGCCCCAGCATCGTAGTCGTCGATCCGGTCACCGGCTTACTGCATTCGGGAACCGCCTCGGAAACCCGCAGCATGCTGCTGCGCCTGGTCGATTATTTGAAGGAAAACCAGATCACCGCCTTGATGACCACACTCACCAGCGGTTCCGAGTCGCCCGAACAAACCGAAGTCAACATTTCTTCTCTGGTGGACACTTGGCTTCTCTTGCGCGACATCGAAAGCGGCGGAGAGCGCAACCGCGGCTTGTATATTCTGAAAGCCCGCGGCGTGGCGCACTCCAATCAGATCCGCGAATTTCTACTCACCTCTCATGGCATCGACCTGCGCGAAGTTTACTTAGGCGAGGCCGGCTTGCTCACCGGTTCGGCTCGCCTTACGCAAGAAGCCCGGGATGCCTCCGCGGCCCTGCAAGCCCGACAGGAAATCGAACGGAAGCAATTGCTGCTCAGGCGCAAGCGCAAAGCCATTGACGCGCAAATCGCGGCCCTGCAACTCGATCTGGAAACCGAAGAGCAGGAATCCACCCAACTGATCGACCAGGAAAAATCAAAGCTGAACCTGCTGGAGCACGGCCGTAGTCAAATGGCTAAAAGCCGCTACATGCCGGACGGTCCGCTTGCAGACAACGGCTACACAACGGAAAAAAATACCGGAAGCCGCGGGGGGCGAAAGTGAAAACGTCGTCCAAAGGCCCCAGCCGGAGGGTGCCCGCTGCCAAATGGGAATTGCGGCTCTACGTCGCGGGGCAGACTGCTAAATCCCTGCAAGCTTTCGCTAACCTGAAACGAATCTGCGAGGAGCATCTGGCCGGTGAGTATCACATCGAAGTCGTCGATTTGTTGAAAAATCCGCAGCTCGCCAAAGGAGACCAGATCCTCGCTTTGCCGACCTTGGTCCGGAAACTGCCGGAACCGGTCCGCAAGATCATCGGCGACCTATCCAATACGGAGCGCGTGCTGGTAGGGCTCGACCTGCAACCGCGCACCGCCAAGGCCAGTGCATGAAGGTGTCCAAGGCCCGCTCTTACACGCAGGCGTTCGAAGCCGCCATCGCCGCCGATGCGGCCACCCGGAATTACTGCCTGCGCCTATTCGTTAGCGGCACCACCCCGCGCTCGGCGCGCGCCATTCAGAATATCAGGGCTCTGTGCGAAGCCCACCTGCAGGGGCGCTATGAGTTGGAAGTCGTCGACATTTACCAGCACCCCGAGATGCTTCGCCCCGAACAAATCATCGTCACGCCGACGCTCATCAAATGCCTGCCACTGCCGCTTCGTAGAATTATCGGCGATCTGTCCGATAAAGAGCGCGTCCTGGCCGGTTTGGACCTGATCGTGCAGAATCCCTCCGGTGAAGAGGACATCGGTGCCGGCTGAAACCAGAAAAAATCTGCTCGAACGCCTGGGCGGATTACAAGCGCGCCTCGATGATGCCGAAGAAACACTGCGTGCCCTGCGCAGTGGCGAGGTGGACGCCTTCGTAGCCTCCGGTCCGGACGGCGATCAAGTCTATACTCTAAAGGGCGCCGACGAGCCATACCGCGTGATCGTCGAAGGTATGGCCGAAGGCGCCTTGACCTTAACATCGGGCGGCCTGATTCTATTCTCGAATCAGCAATTCGCCACGCTGGTGCAATGTCCGCTCGAACGGGTGATCGGATCGATGATTCAGGATTTCGTTTCGCCCGAGGAGCTTGGCGTCGTGTCCGCCCTCCTCGCCGGATGTCACCGCCGGAAGGCGGAACTGCAATTGAAAACGGTCGGCTCCCAGACCATTCCCGTCTACTTGTCCGTGGAAAACCTGGTGTTGAGCGGAGCCGAATGCCTGTGCCTTATCGTCACCGATCTCAGCGAACAAAAGCGTCAGGAAGAGATCGTAGCCGCTGAGAAACTGGCTCGCTCCATTCTCGAACAATCGGCCGAAGCCATCCTGGTGGTCGATCCCACCGGGCGAATCATTCGTGCCAGTCGCGCGGCCGAGCGCCTTGCCGGCGCCGCGGTGGAACTGCGGCAGTTCGACCATGCTTTTCCGATTAGCCTTGATTCGGGCGAGCCCTATCCCTTCGCCAAAATCTGGGCCGCCGCCAAACATAGCCGGACTATCAATGCCGTGGAAGCCGTGGCCGTCACCCCTACCGCCGAGCGCGTCGAATTGCTGCTCAGCGCCGCCGTCCTCACCGGCGCCGAGTCTGGATCGCTGGCTTGTGTCGTCAATCTAACCGACATCACCGAGCGCCGCAGCCGCGAACGACAGCTCAAGATTCAGTCCGACATTCTCAAAGAGAGTGAAGCCCGCGAACGTACCCGGTCGGCCGAACTTTCACGCGCCAACGACGATCTTCGCCAGTTCGCCTTTGCCGCCAGCCACGACCTTCAGGAACCGCTGCGCATGATCGCCAGCTATTCGCAATTGCTCGTCAAAGCTGCCCGCGACGGCAACCATGAAGAAGCCGGCCTCTCAGTTGGATACATCACCGAGGGTACCCAAAGGATGCGGCAGTTGCTCGCCGATCTACTGGCTTACACCCAGGTAACTGGTGACGGGCAGGAGCCCCTAACCCCCGTGAACCTCGATGCTATTCTCGCGCAAGCTATCGAAAATCTGCGGACGGCCATCGAACGCAACCAGGCCAGCGTCACAGCGGATCCCCTTCCGGTCGTCTACGGGCGCGACGTCCATTTCGTACAGCTCTTCCAAAACCTCATCGAAAACGCCATTAAGTATCGCGGACCGGAGCCGCCTTCCATCCACATCTCCGCCACCCACGCCGACGGCGCTTGGTGCATGTCCGTCGCTGATAACGGTATGGGTATCGATCAGGAATATCATCAGCAGATATTCGGCGTATTCAAGCGGCTCCACGGAAAATCCATCCCCGGCACCGGCATCGGGTTGGCCATCTGCCAGCGTGTGGTCGAACGCTACGACGGGAAGATTTGGGTGGATTCGCAGCCGAACCGGGGATCGACCTTCTACTTCACCGTTCCCTGCAAAGGAACCTAACGGTCGCGCCGCCTACGCCGCATGTGTCGGATCGTCGCTTGAATGCTCTTGATTGTCGAGCCTCACGTCGTGCGCCTCGGCAATATTCGCCAGCCGGTTGATGGCATCCAGCACCTGCGTCAAGCGCCGCTCGTTTTGCTGGTACATAGCGGCCAGCAGGTCTACCGCTTGCGTCAACGATTCGTGGCGTTCGGTAAGTTTTTCAAGGCGTTCGTCAATGCTCATCGCGGCACCCGGAGATTCCTTCATCATACCAGCGGGAGCCGCTCGCAGTGTATCCTTCATCCATGAACCCTAAATTCGAACAGCCGCGAATGGCCATCAACCGCGTCTACACGCGCCAGGGCGATACCGGCGAAACCAGCCTCGCCGGTGGCCAGCGCGTACCCAAAGATTCCGCGCGCATCGAGTCCTATGGCACCCTTGACGAATTGAATGCCTTCGTGGGACTGGCGCGCCAGACCGCTACGGCGGAGCCGGCAGTCGCGAGCCTCGCCGCCATCCTGCTGCGCGTACAACACGAATTGTTCAACCTGGGGTCCATTCTGGCGACCTTGCCCGAAGATGTACATCCCCGCCAGGCCCGCATTACCGCCGCCGAGATCGATCTACTGGAAGCAGAGATGGACCGCGCCAACAAAGATCTAGAACCCTTACGGTCTTTCGTCCTGCCGGGCGGATCCCGGCTCAATGCCGAATTACACGTCTGCCGCACCATTTGCCGCCGCGCCGAACGCCTGGTGATCGCCCTGTCCCGCCAGGAATCCGTAACCCCCGAGGCCATCAAATACCTCAACCGCTTGAGCGATGCCTTCTTCGTTTGGAGCCGCTGGGCAAGCCGCCTCTCCGGCGCGCCCGAAACGCTGTGGGAGCCCAATTCCGCGGCAAGCGGCGGCTAGCGAGCGGCGGTACACTAGGGGATTAAGGAGAGAACATGGATCGAGGAAATAACGTTCGGCCGTTGGCGCTGAGCTTGACTGTTCTCGGCGCGGTGGCCCGTCTGCTGCCTCACGCGCCGAACTTCGCCCCCGTGGGCGGTATGAGCTTGTACGCCGGTGCGCGTCTCCGCGGTTGGCAGGCATTCGCCCTGCCGCTGCTACTGATGGCCGTTACCGATCCGCTACTGGGCGGTTATTCCGTCGCCACGCCGTTCGTGTATCTCAGCTTCATGATCAGCGTCTGGATCGGCCGCCGTCTGCAAACGACCGAAAGCCCGATCCGTATTGGCGCGGCCTGCCTGCTGTGCAGCGCGCAGTTCTTCCTCATCTCCAATTTCGCCACCTGGGCCTTCGGCACCTGGTACGCACATACCGCGGCCGGACTGGCGCTCTGCTTCACCCAAGCCATTCCCTTCTTCGGACGTACTCTGGCGGGCGATCTGGTTTACTCCGGCGTTCTGTTCGGATTGCACGCTTGGCTCAGCCGTACGCTTCGTACCGCCGAGCGAGTTCCAGCGCTGGCATAACGAATCGCGAGCCACCGTTGCAACGCGTCCTTCTTTCGTGGTCGAGCGGCAAGGATAGCGCTTGGGCTCTGCACCTGATGCGGAGCCGCAATATAGGAGTTGCGGGTCTGCTCACGACCTTTAACGAAGTTGCCGGACGCGTAGCCATGCATGCCGTGCGCCGTATCCTGGTGCAGGCCCAAGCCGCCGCAGCAGGACTGCCATTACGCGCCATCGAACTTCCCTGGCCCTGCTCCGACGACGAATACGAACACCGTATGGCGGAAGCATGCCGCGCCGCGGTCGCCGATGGTTTCAACGCCATTGCTTTCGGCGACTTGTTCCTCCGCGACATCCGCCAATATCGCGAACAGAAATTGGCCGGCACGGGCCTGGAGCCGCTATTCCCCCTCTGGGAAATCCCCACGTGCGAACTAGCCGCCCAGATGATGTACGGAGGCCTGCGCGCCAGAATCACCTGCATCGATAAGAAAGTCTTAGACCCGCGCTTCGCCGGCCGCGAATTCGACGCCGCGCTGCTGGCTGACCTCCCCCCCCACATTGATCCCTGCGGCGAGAATGGCGAGTTCCATACCTTCGCCTACGCCGGCCCTATGTTCGAACATCCGATTGCGGTCGCGGCCGCAGTTGCGCGACGCGGACGGCTTCGTCTTCGCCGACCTGCTTCCAGTCGCCGCGGATACAGCTTGACTCCCACCCTCTGGGTGCAATGCCTTTCCGCTTAGATATATGACCCCATATGAAGTCCAGTCAAATTGCCGGTCGCTGGATTCATGGTTCTGATTAATACAGGCCTCTTCCATTTCTTGGAGCACATAATGTTTAACGGCACCAGGAAACACGGCCCCGAAGAGTTCGATAACCAGATGGAAATGAACCGCGGCAGTAACAACGCTTATCTCACCGAAGATACTGCGGCTATACCGACTAGGTCCCCTGCTCCGCGCTCGAACTCATGATGAACATGGAATCGCACCGCATCCGCGACCTCAGCCCGGTTCCAAATCATCGAATCCCAACGCGGCGTGGTGTACGCGGAGCGGCGCGAACAGCGCCCCGACAGCAAGGGATGGTCACAATTATCGCGGCCACAACCTTCGAAGTAACTCCTTAAACTTCGGGTCGTCGCGCAGAGAATCGTACCGGGGGTCTACCTTAAGGCTGGTCACCAATTGGAATGCTCTGCATATGACTTTTTGTAGCAGAGCGATAGCCTGATCTTTCCGCCCGAGCGCCAATGTAGACTAAAACTCGACCCTTGGTCCGATCGCGCAGTCTGGGGGGCGAGCTGTGCAAATTTCACCAAAGCAGTTGGGCTTGTGCCGGTTCGGCCCCACTGGCCATAAATATACGTCTTGTGCGCCCACAGCCAGGCAGATCGCTCAGTACTCGGTCCGCCTTCGATTTCTTCCAGAGCTTCGGGAACTTGCCCTCCTTCACTAATGCATAGATAAGCGAATGCTCGCGCGAGCCAAACTCCAGGGTCCATACCGAGCACGGCGCGGCACTCGCGCGATGGCCTGATCGTACTGGCGCGAGTAATACAGGATAGTGCCACGATCGCGTAGCCATAATCAGCGACAGCGGATCGAGCCGCTGAGCACGGTCGCTCTCCGCCAGGGCTTCCTCGAAACGTCCCTGCCAGGAAAGATATTCGGCGTACCACTGGCGCCCCGTGGCGTAATCGGGATCGAGCTGAATGGCGCGCTGAAATTCCTTCTCCGCGGTTTTCCAGTCGTAATCGTAGTTCTCCGCCACCAGAGCCAAAGAGGCGTGAGCTTCCGCAAGAGCTCTCATCGATCTTTAGCGCCTGCAGGGCGGCCGTGCGTGCCTTCGGCATGAATTCGTTGCGCGGGGCCATCTTCCAGGTGCCCATCAATCCGTAGGTGTCGGCCAAGCCGGCATAAGCCCGGGCGTAGTGCGGGTCCTTCCCGATGGCTTGTTGGAAATACTGGGCCGCCCGCTCAAAATTTTCCCCGGCTCGCTTGTTCCAGAAATAGCGTCCCTCTCAAATAAAGGTCGTAAGCCTCATACGATGTGGTGCCCGAGGCTGCCAGCCGATGTCCGGCGTAGCGTTGGGCTTCGCTGGCCGCCGAGAGCGAGCTCGGTCTCGTCCGCAATTTCCTGCGCAATTTCGCCTTGCAGGACCAGCAGATTCTTCATGTCCCGGTCATACTCTTTGGCCCAGACGTGGGTCTGGTCTTTTATCTGGATCAGCTGAGCGGTAATGCGCACTTGTTCCGCATCGCGGCGCACGCTGCCTTCAATTACGTATTGCACCCCAGCTTGCGCCCGATCTCATCGAGCGGCCGCGGGTTGCGCTTATAGACCATGACCGAAGTCCGCGCAATCACGCCCATCTTGGCCGGATCCGTCCGTCCAAGTTGTGTGATCATTTCCTCGGTAAAGCCATCGCTGAAATAATCCTGCCCTGGATCGCCAGTGAGGTTTTCGAAGGGCAGCACGGCCAGCATCACCCTGCCGGCGGGCGTGGCGGCGCGCGTAACACGGCTTGCTCCGTCTTAGGTAAAGGCCCAGGACGGCGAGTACTGCTACGAGTCCAATCGCAATTCCCAGAACCAGCGGCCACTTCGAACGGGCTGGCTGAACCGCCGATTCGCGAGGCGGAACTTCCCTAGCCGCAACCTCCGGCGATACTTGCTCGTCGTACATCCACAGGCGCCATGAAACGGTATCCCTTCCCCGTAACGGTTTGGATGAAACGCGGCTCCTCTGGATCGTCTTTCAGAATGGATCGGATTTTTCGGATGGCACCATTAATGCTGTTGTCGGTATCGAGGAACGCCTTCTCCCCCCAGATCTTTTCCACGATCTGTTGGCGGCTGACCAGCTGCCCCTTCTGCTCCACCAGGAACAGCAGAATTTCCATCGGGATGCGCTCCAGTTTGAGCACACGACCGGCTCGCCGCAGCGTGTAGGACTCTGCGTCGAGCTCGAAATCCTCTCCAAACGTGATGATTTTTGGGATTCTGGCCGGCTCCAATGACTCAGCACTCCCTCTGGCGGGGAAGATTTCATTTTACGCCAGTTTTCGGGCATCCCTCTCATCTTCCCTGTTTTGTTTGACTTCAGGCGACAGGAAAAAGTAAGACGCGCGACAGGCCCGCACTATTGTAATTCCGGCCCAATTCCGCCATGCTGCATCGGTGCGGATGTGAGTCAGGATGCACAAATTGGGAAAAAGGAAATCATGAATCGTTGGATCTTGTTACTAGCTGCTTCCGTCTCTTGCCGGGGTCTCTGGTGATCCCGGCCTCGGCCCAGGTCTTCGAATCGGTTCCTGGCGTCCTCACCCAGGTGGTCGCCGGACGCGCGGAGGTTTGGGGTATTAACTCTCCTCACAAGGTCTACCGTTACAATGCGCCCAACGCCAAATTCGTCCAGGTAGCGGGCACCCTCACACACGTGGCTGTGGGCGGTGGAAGCCTGCTGCAAAGCGACGCGGTTTGGGGCATTAGTTCATCGGTGTCCGGCGTTCTAACCCAAATCACGGTCGGCGATAGCTATACCGATAACTGCCATCCGTACGAAGTATTGGGCCTAAATGGCGGTGGCGTGTACCGGTACAACTATTGCACCGCCGTATTCGACAACATTCCGTTCTCCGGTTCCATGACCCGAATCAGCACTGGAGGGGGCGATGTCTGGGGTCTCAACTCTGCCGCAGATATCTTCCAGTACAACTTCCAAACGCAACAATGGATCCAAATTGGTGGCACTTTGCAGCAGATCCCCGTCGGAGTGAACGACGTGTGGGGACTCGATGGTTCGGGTAAAGCCTGCCGCTATGACCACTCCCCGGCTTCGTGCTGGTTGACGGATCTGCCATGTTCATTCAAATCGCGGCCGGCGGAAATGGCGTCTGGGGCGTCAATTCCGCTGGTTCTATCTTCTCGCTTATCCGGACCCTTAGCCGAAACAGACAAAAAGAGAGGACTATAAAATGAGAATCGCGCAATCCAAATGTTTCGCAGCCCAATGCATCCTAATGCTTGCCGCCGCTCTCCCGTGTCTATCGCAGTCAGCCGCCCTGCCACTCCCCGGGCACGTGCCCCCGGCCGTCGCAAACGGTAAAGCCCAACCCGCCGGATCATTCACGTCCAGTCAAATGCTCCGCCTCGTCTTCGGCCTGCAACACCCGCATCTAGCCGAAGAAGAACAATTCCTGCAATCGCTCCAAACTAAAGGATCGCCGCAGTTCATGCATTTCCTAACCGCCGGCGAGTGGAATGCGCGCTTCTCGCCCTCCGCCCAAGACGAACAGGCCGTGGTCGATTGGGCCCAAGCCCACGGCCTAACTGTGACCTATCGCTTCGCCAACCGCCTTCTAGTCGATGTGGAAGCGCCCGTCTCCGCCATCGAATCCGCGCTCGCCGTCAAGATCAATAACTACCTGATCAATGGCGCCACTTACTACTCCAATGACCGCAATCCGTCCATCCCCGCCACCCTCGCTAACATAGTCCACTCCATCGGCGGGCTGAATAACATTCAGGTGATGAAATCCGGACATCACGGCTACCCGGACCCTGTCTTTCCCGTATACTCGCCGGGTCCCGTCTACGCCGTAGGCGAAGGTGGCAGTCACCAAGGCGACCGCACCAAATTGGCCGGCGCCAAACCGGGCTTCACCAACGGTGCCTACGATCCCACCGATATATTCAGCTCCCAAGCTTACGACACCAACGCGTTGGATGCCCTGGGACACTGCTGTAACCCCCTAAATAATCCCAACACCACGCCCAAGGAAACCTCCATCGCGATAGTTAGCGCCGGAGTGTTGAGCGGCAGCGATATTACCGGCTTCCACAACACTTACCCATACCTTGCCGACCACTGGCAGCAGTTTCCCATCGATGGAACATCCACAACTCCCGACGGCGAAGGCACGCTCGATGTCGAGTGGTCGACAGCCATGGCCAATAGCTTCGGCGCCGTTGCCAACACCGCCATGGTCTACGCCTACGAAGGCGCCAATACCAATACATCCACCTTTACCGACGCCTACAACCACGCCTTGAGCGATGGCTATGCGCGCGTACTGAGCACCAGTTGGGGCTGCGCAGAATTCGATTGCGCCTCGCAGTCGCTCATGGATACCGATCACGGTGTCTTTAACTCCATGATCGGCCAGGGCTGGACCCTCATCGCCTTCGCGGACGATGGCGGCGCCACCTCCGGTTGCGAGACTCACGACGCGGTCACCTATCCCGGATCGGACCCCGACCTCGTCTCCGCCGGAGGATCCTCTCTCCAGCTATCCCTAGGTCCAATATTCGACGATGAGGAAGCCTGGACCGGCGGTGCGGATGGTTGCGCCACCAATGATGGCGGAGGAGGCGGCGGCTACAGCGCCTACTACGCGGCCCCGTCATCCATGGGCTTGCCCAGCGGTTCCAAGCGGCCGGTCCCCGACATCGCACTCAATGCCGATTGGCTGTACCATCCCCAGAATTTCTACTTCAGCGGCGCCCTGAGCCCAACCGGCGGCACCAGCATCGTGGCGCCCGAAGTCGCCGGCTTCTTCGCCCAAGCTAACGCCTACATGCTCTACATCGGCTCTTTTACCGGCGGATGTTCCGGCGCCGAAGGCTGCGCGCCCATCGGCATCGGCAATTACTACCTCTATTACTTCGGGCTGAATCGCGGATTTGCCCCGCATTACCCGTTCTACGACATCACTTCGGGCTGCAACAACAACGACATTACCATCGCCAATCACCTCCCCTTCTTTTGCGCCGCCACCGGCCGCGACGAAGTGACCGGTTGGGGCTCCTTCAATTTCCTGCAATTGGCCTGGGCCATCAACTTCTACCTCGTGGGCGACCTTGGGCCGCCTGTCGTTAACTTCACCGGTCCAGCCTTGAGTAAGTGGTATAACACCAACCAGAAAGTGAGCTGGACCATTTACGACACCGCCACCACGGGCAAGGAAATCGTCGGCTTAGCGGGCTTCAGCCAGGCCTGGGATACCGACCCCGGCGACCCCCAGATCGAAGCCACTCCCGGCACCGGCAACTCGTTCTACAGCGGGCCGCAGTTTCCCAACACGAGCAGCGGTTGCCTCGATTTCGCGGGCACCACGGCCTGCTCCGTAGGTTCCGGACAAGGCTGGCACTCGGTGAAGGTGCGGGCTTGGGATAACACCGGCTACAACTCGTATTACCAATACGGCCCCATCGGCTACGACACCGTCGCGCCCCACACCACGGGCTTGGCGACCAATGCCGTACCTTCCCAAGTTACCCTGACTGCTACGGACGCTACCAGCGGCGTCGCTGGCACGGTGTATCAGTTGGATGGCGGGGCAGTCACTACTTACACCGGTCCTTTCTCGGTATCGGCTTTGGGCAGTCACACGCTAACCTTCCATAGCACTGACAATGCCGGCAACGTGGAAAGCAACGAAACGCTGAAGTTCTCGGTGGGTACCGCCACCACTACCGCGGTGACCTCGAGCATCAACCCGTCCCAGTTCTATCAGGGTGTGGCTTTTACTGCTACGGTTACTGCGGCCAGCGGCACTCCCACCGGTACGGTGACGTTCTTCAGCGGTACCACCCAACTGGGCACCGGTACGCTAAGCGCCGGAAAAGTGACGCTCCATCCGGTTACGCTAAACCTGGGAAGCAACTCCATCACCGCGTCATATGCCGGCAGCGGCACTTATGCGGGTAGCACTTCGCCCGTCTTGACTCAGACAGTCGTCAAGGCGTCCACCATCACTAAGTTGACTTCCGCGCCGAACCCATCCACCTTAGGCGGCAAAGTCACGTTTACGGCCACGGTGACCGGCGAGTACGGAGGCGCCCCAGCCGGCACGATAACCTTCAAGAACGGCTCGACCACTTTAGGCACCGGAACGCTGAATGCGTCAACGCACCAGGCCACCTTCGTCACCACTCACCTCCCGACCGGCACGCTGTCGATCACCGCCGTCTACGGAGGAAACGTGGACTTCAATGCCTCCACATCTCCGGTGTTGAAGCAAGTGGTGCAGTTCTAACCCGGAATCAGAATCGCGCGTGAGAAAGCCTTTGAGGATATGCCTGGGCCGGACCTGTGCCCGACCCAGGTTCTCCAAGGTGGTTGCGCGAGGAATGCTTCAGGTCGTTGCCTCCGCGCGACTTGATTCGTGTTAGCCTGCAGCAACCGATAAACCTTCCGACGTACGATCAACTAAGGTTAATACTGCCTGCGTGCCTGATCGCTGCCTCTTCCGCCCTGTCTGTGAACGGAATCGCGCAGGTCATTACGGAATACACCGTTCCGACCAACTCCAGTCTTTCTTTTGCTGTGACTCCCGGGTCTGATGGCGCGCTTTGGTTCACGGAAGTACACGGCAATAAAATCGGCCGCATCACCACCGCGGGCGTTATCACGGAGTATCGTATTCCGACGTCAGATAGTAAGCCGATCTGGATCGTGGCGGGTACGGACGGGGCGCTCTGGTTTACCGAAATGGCCGGCAACAACATCGGCCGCATCACTACGCTGGGGGCGTTCACCGAATATGCGCTGTCTACGGCTGGCAGCGATCCGTGGGATATCATTAGCGGACCGGACGGCGCCCTTTGGTTCACCGAGCACGGCCCCAACTTCCGGATCGGCAGGATAACCACGGACGGCGCGATGGTGGAGTATCCCGTGCGGCTGTCACCTTAGGATCTGACCACAGGTCCCGACGGCGCGATCTGGTACACCGAATATTTCAACAATAAAGTAGCGCGCATGATTACGGACGGCGATGTGACGAGCCAATTTGTGCTGCCCGTATCCAATAGCGAACCGAACGTGATCATCACCGGGCCGGACGGAATGCTCTGGCTTACCGAGTATTTGGGGAACAAGATCGCCATAAGACTACCGCAGGCGCGTTTACCGAATACCGGGTGCCCACGCCCGGGAGTCTGCCAGGCTCGATCTGCATCGGCCCCGACGGCGCGCTCTGGTTCACCGAACACGGGGCGATCGAATCGGCCGGATAACTCTGGAAGGGGCAATTACTGAATATCGCGTTCCCACGCCGGCTTCGGCCCCGATGGTGATGGAAGTAGGTCCCGACGGCGCACGTTGGTTTACGGAATATTACGGCAACAAGATAGGTCGTATCACAACACCATGACCTTGACCGGATGTTCTGAGCCACCCCACTTGCATACTATTTTGCTTTTCGCTATTATGGAGAGGTTTCGCGAGTACAAACTTCTGCTCCTGCGCTACCACTGCGACTATTCGCAGTCCGGCCGGGGGTGAGGCCCCGATGTTTCTCCGGTAAACACCGGAAGGAATATGGACCTGTCCGAAGCAAGAGATCCTCGCAGTTTTGAACCGTAGACACAGGCGCTGTTGGCTTGTGCGTGTATTTTGGCGGGCCTTTAGGCCCATCCGAGCTCTAAAAAGACTTAAGGGAAGGTTCGTGCCGACTTTTAATCAACTTGTGCGTAACGGGCGGAAGCCACCACGCTGGAAAACTGCCAGCCCGGCACTGCAAAGCTGCCCCCAGAAGCGCGGCGTTTGTACGCGCGTGTATACCTCGACTCCGAAGAAGCCCAACTCG
This sequence comes from Bryobacterales bacterium, assembly GCA_963738345.1. Classification (GTDB taxonomy): domain Bacteria; phylum Acidobacteriota; class Terriglobia; order Bryobacterales; family Bryobacteraceae; genus Bog-159. The sequence goes on along the minus strand of CAVTWI010000002.1, from coordinate 4,363,326 downwards.
GCGCTACGAAAAGTAGCTCGTGTGCGGTTGACTAACGGCATCGAGGTGACGACGTATATTCCGGGTGTCGGTCATAACCTGCAGGAGCACTCCATTGTGCTGATCCGCGGGGGCCGTGTGAAAGACTTGCCCGGCGTGCGATACCACGTGATCCGCGGTGCGCTCGATACGGCCGGAGTCGCCAACCGGAAACAGAGCCGTTCGAAATATGGAGCGAAGCGGCCGAAAGCATAGGTCGCGGGAATCGATATGCCACGAAGACGACGCGTTGATATCAGGGAAGTGCCGCAGGATCCGGTGTACAGCTCCACATTGGTTGAGAAGTTCATCAACTCCATGATGTGGCAGGGCAAGAAGACCGTGGCGCAGGGCATTTTCTACGGTTCCATGGAGAAGATCCGGGAGCGTTCGGGCGACGACCCGTTGAAGCTGTTTAAGAAAGCTGTGGAGAACGTAAAGCCGCTACTGGAAGTGAAGACCCGGCGCGTAGGCGGTGCGAACTACCAGGTGCCTATCGAGGTGCCGAATAATCGCCGCACCAGCCTGGCCATTCGCTGGATCGTTACACAAGCCCGTTCGCGCCCCGAAAAGGGCATGCCGGAAAAGCTGGCTAACGAATTGAACGATGCCGCCAATATGCGGGGCGGCGCGATCAAGAAGCGGGACGATGTTCACCGCATGGCGGAAGCGAATAAAGCGTTCGCGCATTATCGCTGGTAAGGGTTCCTGTTAAGGATTAAGGGTAAGGTTTAAAGTTTTCTATGCCACGTACGGTCACGCTCGAAAGGATGAGGAACATCGGCATCGCTGCACACATCGATGCAGGTAAAACCACCACAACCGAGCGCATCCTATATTACACGGGCCGCACGCACAAGTTGGGCGAGGTGCACGAAGGCACTGCCATCATGGATTGGATGGAGCAGGAGCAGGAGCGCGGCATCACTATCACTTCCGCCGCCACTACCTGTTTCTGGCGCGATATCCAGATCAACATTATCGATACTCCCGGCCACGTCGATTTCACCGCTGAAGTGGAGCGTAGTCTGCGCGTGCTGGATGGCGCTGTGGCGGTGTTCGACGCCGTAGCCGGTGTGCAACCGCAGTCCGAAACGGTGTGGCGGCAGGCCGACAAATATAATGTCCCGCGCATTTGTTTCATCAATAAGATGGACCGCGTGGGAGCCGATTTCTTCCATTCGATGGATACCATCGTCAGCCGGCTGAAGTGCAATCCGGTTGCGATTCAGTTACCGGTGGGCGCGGAAGAGCATTTTAAAGGCATCATCGACCTGGTGCGCATGAAAGCGCTGCTGTGGCGCGACGAAACCCTCGGCGCCGAGTACGATGAAGTCGAAATTCCCGAAGAGTTGCGGGAACAGGCTCAAGAGTACCGCGAAAAGATGATCGAGGCGGTCGCCGAGCACGACGACAAGCTGTTCGAAAAATTCATTGAAGGTCAGGCGCTAACCGAGGCGGAAATCCATCGTGGTATCCGCACGGCTACCATCGCGCTAAAGATTTTCCCGGTCATTTGCGGTTCGGCGTTCAAGAACAAAGGCGTGCAGACCATGCTCGACGCGGTCGTCGACTATCTGCCTTCACCTCTCGAAGTTCCGCCGGTTGAAGGCGTTTCGGTTGACGATCCGACCAAGGTGATGACCCGCCACGCTTCCGATACGGAGCCGTTTGCGGCGCTGGTTTTCAAGATCATGACCGACCCCTACGTCGGGCAACTCGCATTCTTCCGGGTTTACTCAGGCAGGCTGGCAGCAGGCGAATCGGTTTACAACGTGGCCAAGGGCCGCAAGGAACGCATTGGCCGCTTGCTCCGCATGCATGCCAATAAGCGTGAAGAAATTCAGGAAATCTACGCTGGCGATATCGCCGCGGCGGTGGGTCTGAAAACCGTGCAGACGGGCGATACCATCTGCGACGACAATTCGCCGATCGTGCTGGAATCCATCGAGTTCCCGACGCCGGTTATCCAACTCGCCGTCGAACCCAAGACCAAGGCCGACCAGGAAAAACTGGGCATGGCCATCCAGAAGCTGGCGCAGGAAGATCCCACGTTCCGCGTAGCCACCGACCCGGAAACGGGCCAGACGATTCTGTCCGGCATGGGTGAGTTGCATCTGGAAATCATTGTGGACCGAATGATGCGCGAGTTTGGCGTGGGCGCTAACGTGGGTAAGCCGCAGGTCGCCTATCGCGAAACCATCCGTAGAAATGCGGAAGCTGAAGGGCGGCACGTTAAGCAGAGCGGCGGCCGCGGTCAGTACGGCGTAGTCAAAATCAAAGTGGAGCCGCTGCCGGCAGGTGCGGGCTTCGAGTTCGTCAACGAAATCTTCGGCGGCTCGATTCCCAAGGAATTCATCAAGCCCATTGAAGCGGGTATGCGCGAAGCCCTCGAAGGCGGCGTGCTGGCTGGGTACCCCATGTCCGACTTGAAGGCCATCCTCTATGACGGCAGCTATCACGACGTGGATTCGTCGGAAATGGCCTTCAAGATCGCTGGATCCCTGGCCATCAAGGAAGCCGCTCGGAAAGCTAAAGCTGTGCTGCTCGAGCCCATCATGGCAGTCGAAGTGGTGGTCCCCGAGGAGTACATGGGCGATGTGATTGGCGACCTGAATTCGCGGCGCGGACGCATCGAAGGTATGGAACTGCGCGGCACTACGCAGATTATCAAAAGCCTGGTTCCGCTTTCGGAGATGTTTGGTTATGCGACCGAGCTACGCTCCCGGACACAGGGCCGCGGCAGTTTCACAATGCACTTCGGCAAATACGAGGATGTGCCCTCGGCGTTGTCCGAGGAGATTGTGAATAGGATCCAAGGAAAAGTCACTAGGTAGGTGGAGATCATATGGCAAAGGAAAAATTTGATCGCAGCAAGCCGCACGTAAACATCGGCACGATCGGACACATCGATCACGGCAAGACCACGCTGACGGCGGCCATCACGAAGGTGCTGGCAAAGAACAACCCCAAAGTGAAGTTCCGCAGTTTCGACTCTATCGATAACGCGCCGGAAGAAAAAGCCCGCGGTATCACGATCGCGGTGGCGCACGTGGAATACGAAACGCCCAACCGGCATTACGCCCACGTGGATTGCCCCGGCCACGCCGACTACATCAAGAACATGATAACCGGCGCGGCGCAGATGGATGGCGCCATCCTGGTGGTGGCGGCGACCGATGGCCCAATGCCCCAGACGCGCGAGCACTTGCTGCTGGCCCGCCAAGTGGGTGTGCCCTACATCGTAGTGGCGCTGAACAAAGTGGACATGGTCGACGACGGCGAGTTGCTGGACCTGGTCGAACTGGAAATGCGCGAATTGCTCACCACTTACCAGTTCCCGGGCGACGACGTACCGGTGATCCGGGTTTCTGCGCTGGGTGCGTTGAACGGCGAACCGGAGTGGGAAAAGAAGATCGATGAGTTGATGGCTGCGGTGGATAGCTATGTACCGCTGCCGACGCGCGAAGTCGACAAGCCGTTCATCATGCCGATCGAAGATATCTTCTCGATCCAGGGTCGCGGCACGGTGGTGACGGGCCGTATCGAGCGGGGCATCGTGAAGGTCGGCGAACCGGTCGAGATCGTAGGATTCCGGGATACGCGGCAGACAGTTGTGACCGGCATCGAAATGTTCAAGAAGTTGTTGGACGAAGGGCGAGCAGGAGACAACGTTGGCTTGCTGCTGCGCGGTATTGAAAAGGACGACGTAGAGCGCGGGCAGGTGGTGGCGAAGCCGAAATCGATCACGCCGCACAAGAAGTTCCAGGGCAGCGTAGTAGTGCTGAGCAAGGAAGAAGGCGGGCGGCATACGCCGTTCTTCAAGGGCTACCGGCCGCAGTTCTACTTCCGAACGACGGACGTGACGGGTGTGGCGGAGTTGCCGGAAGGCACTGAGATGGTGATGCCGGGCGACCACGTGAACCTGGAAGTGGAATTGATCACGCCCATCGCCATGGATAAAGGGTTGCGGTTCGCTATCCGCGAAGGCGGACGCACCGTCGGCGCCGGCACCGTCACCGAGATCCTTGAGTAGTGAGACGGAATAGGTTGAACAATGGCGCTTAGAGAACGCATTCGCATTCGCCTGAAGGCGTACGACCACCGTGTGCTGGACCAATCGACGACGGAGATTGTCGATACGGCCAAGCGCACCGGCGCCAGTGTAGCCGGTCCCATTCCGCTGCCGACATCGCGCAGCGTAACGACCGTGTTGCGCTCGCCGCACGTGGACAAGAAGTCTCGCGAGCAGTTTGAAATCCGCACGCATAAGCGGCTGCTCGACATACTGGAGCCGACCCAGCAAACAGTGGATGCCTTGATGAAGCTGGATCTGCCGGCGGGTGTGGACGTGGAAATCAAGGCGTTTGGTAAGGACCACAAATAGGTGGCTGTTGGTCAGTGGCTGGATGCCGGTAGATTTATCTAATCGCCAGGCTCCAGTCGCTGATCGCCAACCATAGGAAGTTGAAACATGAGTCCAGGAATCCTTGGCAGAAAAATCGGAATGACGCAGGTGTTCCGGCCGGACGGGCAGGTGGTACCGGTCACCCTCCTCAAGGCGGGACCCTGCATGGTAGTGCAGCGCAAGACGCCCACGACCGACGGCTACGATGCGGTACAACTCGGGTTAATGGAGTTTATCAAGCCCGCACGCATCAACAAGCCGCAGACCGGGCATCTGAAGAAGGCCGGTGTAGAGGGTGCGCGCTTTATGCGCGAGTTCCACTTGCGCCCCGGCGACGACGACTTCAAGGCCGGCGACAAGATTCTGATCGATCAATTCAAGCCCAAGGAAAAGGTGGACGTGATCGGGGTCAGCAAGGGCCGCGGCTTCGCGGGCGTGGTGAAGCGTCATCACTTCCGCGGCGGCGAAGGCTCCCACGGCTCCATGTTCCACCGCGCGCCGGGCTCCATTGGCGCATCCAGTTTTCCGTCGCGCGTTTTGCCCGGCATGCGCATGGGCGGCCATATGGGCGAGGAGCAGGTCACCGTGCGCAACCTTGAAATCATCGAAGTGGACACCGAGGACAACGTGCTGATGGTGAAGGGCGCGGTGCCCGGTCCCAACGGCGGCTACGTCGTGGTGCGGAGGGCCAAGAGGTAACGCCATGCCGACAGTAGACGTAGTGGATCTAAATAATCAGAAGGTCGGCGAGTTGGAGCTGGCCGACGAAGTTTTTGGACTCGAAGTCAACGAAAACCTGCTTTACGAAGCGGTTCGGCATTATCAGGCCGGCCAGCGCGCGGGTACCCATAAGACCAAAGTGCGCGGCGATGTGGCTGGTTCCGGGAAGAAATTGTGGAAACAGAAAGGCACCGGCCGCGCGCGTGTCGGTTCGGTTCGTTCGCCGATCTGGCGCCATGGCGGCACGGTCACACGGTCCCCAACCGCGCGACTACAGCTATAAACTGCCGCGCAAGATGCTGCTGGGCGCGCTGCGCTCGGCTCTCTCGGCAAAGTTGCGCGACGGCGAACTGAAAGTCGTCCAGGACTTCGATCTTGGCGGCGTCAAGACCAAAGAAGCCAAGGCTGCGCTGACGCGGCTCGAAGCCACGCGCAAAGTGCTGGTGGTCGAGAACGGCGACAACAAGAATCTGACACTCGGTGTGCGCAATATTCCCGGCGTTACGCTGATGCCCACCCGCGAAGTCAACGCGTTTCATCTGCTGGGCCATGATCGCGTGCTGCTTTCCGAAGCGGCCGCCCGCAAATTCTCGGAGGCTCTCGCAAAATGAACATTCACGAAGTAATCCGGCGCCCGGTAGTCACCGAAAAAGGCGTCATCGCGAAAGACGAACACGGAACCCTGTGCTTTGAAGTTGCTCCGGAAGCCAATAAGACCCAGGTTAAGCAGGCTGTCGAAAAGCTCTTCAAAGTGAAAGTGGCTGAAGTGCGGACCTCGAATATTGAAGGCAAGATGCGCCGCCGCGGTCGTTTTGTCGGATACAAGTCCGATTGGAAAAAAGCGTACGTGAAGTTGCGGGCCGGGGAAAAGGTTCCCGACTTTGCGCAGATTTAGGAGCGGACATGCCCATTAAAAGCTACAGACCGACAACCCCCACGCGCCGCTTCCAAACCGTGGTGTCGCGTGCGGACATCACCAAGGAACATCCGGAAAAGTCGCTCCTGGAAGTCAAGAAGCGCACCGGCGGGCGAAACTCCACGGGTCGTGTCACCTCGCGTTTCATCGGTGGCGGACATAAGCAAGCCTATCGCATCATCGATTTCAAGCGCGACAAAGAAGGCGTTCCGGCAGTGGTAGCGGCCATCGAATACGATCCCAACCGCTCGGCCCGCCTGGCGCTGCTGCATTATAAAGATGGTGAAAAGCGGTACATCCTGCAGCCCGATGGGTTGAAAGTCGGCATGACCGTATCGTCCGGACCTGCGGCGGACATCCTGGTTGGCAACGCCCTGCCGCTAAAGAACATGCCCGCCGGCACGGTAGTTCACAACATCGAGCTAAAACCCGGCAAGGGTGCGCAGATGGCGCGTTCGGCCGGTGCACAGGCGCAGTTGGTCAACAAGGAAGGCGCCATCGCTCTTCTGAAACTGCCTTCCGGCGAAATTCGCCGCGTGCCGCTCGATTGTATGGCGACTGTGGGCCAGGTCGGTAATGTGGACCACGAGAACGTCTCATTGGGCAAGGCCGGCCGTAGCCGCTGGCTGGGCAAGATGCCGCATAATCGCGGCGTCACCATGAACCCCGTCGATCACCCGCACGGCGGTGGCGAGGGCAAGACTTCCGGCGGACGGCACCCCGTTACACCGTGGGGCCAGCCTACCCGTGGATTCAAAACCCGCAATAACAAGCGGACCGACAAGTGGATCGTCACCAGGAAGAGTAAGAAGAGATAACTATGGGGCGTTCAGTTAAGAAAGGGCCGTTTACAGACGGCCACCTGGAAGTGAAAATCGCGGCGCTTACCGCCAAGAGCGAGAAGCGCGTCGTACGCACCTGGTCGCGCCGCTCGACCATCCTTCCTGAGTTCGTGGGCCACACCATTGCCGTGCATAACGGCAAGAAGTTTATTCCCGTGTACGTCACCGAGAATATGGTGGGACACAAGTTGGGCGAGTTTTCCCCTACCCGGCATTTCAAGGGACACTCGGTGAAGGCTGCGACAGAGAAGTCGGCGAAGCCGGCCTAAGCGGCGGGCTTTAAGAGAGCAAACCATGGAAGCCAAGGCAGAAGCAAGATATATCAGGGTGTCGCCACAGAAGGCGCGGTTGGTGGTGGATCTGATCCGCGGCCAAAGCGCAGGCCAGGCGCGTACCACCCTAAGCGCCACCAATAAGCGGATTGCGCCTACCGTACGAAAAGTTTTGGACTCGGCGATTGCCAATGCGCGCGACCGTTTTGAAGACGTCGATGTGGATCGGCTCTTCGTCTCGGCGGCGTATGTCAACGAGGGTCCGCGCGTGAAGCGCGTACGGCCCGCCCCCATGGGCCGCGCTTATCGCGTGCAGAAGCGCATGGCTCACATCGTGATCATGGTTGCGGCGAAAGCCGAGCAGCCGGAGAAAGAGTAACTGAATGGGACAGAAGGTTCATCCTTACGGTTTCCGTGTCGGCTTCAACAAGCCGTGGCGTTCCCGCTGGTTCGCCAAGCAGGACTATCCGAAGTTGCTGCAGGAAGATGTGGAACTTCGCGCCACCCTACGGGAACGTCTGAAATCGGCCGGCGTCAGTTCGATCGAAGTGGATCGTCCCGGCAACAAGCTGCGGGTGACTATCCGCACCTCGCGCCCCGGTATTATCATCGGCCGCAAGGGCGCCGAAATCGAAAAGTTGAAGCTCGACCTGGCCAAGCGCACTAAGCGCGATGTCTTTATCGACATCCAGGAAGTGCATAAACCCGAACTGGATGCGCAACTGGTCTCCGAATCCATCGCCCTCCAGCTTGAAAAGCGCGTAGCTTTCCGCCGCGCCATGCGCAAGGCCGTGGATTCCGCGCTGCGCTTCGGTTGCAAAGGTATTAAAGTCCGCGTGTCGGGCCGCTTGAACGGCGCCGAAATCGCGCGCAGTGAATGGTATTTGCAAGGCCAGCTTCCGCTGCACACTCTGCGTGCGGATATCGATTACGGCTTCTCGGAAGCTCACACGACTTATGGCGTAATCGGCGTGAAAGCGTGGCTCTATAAAGGCGAGATTTTGGATGCGGGCAACCGTATGCGGTCGTTGTCTTCGGAACCGGAACCGCGCCGCGAGCGTGGTGAACGCAGCGATCGCGGTGATCGTCGCGACCGTGGCGGAGATCGTGGCGGCGAACGCCGTCCTCCGGTAGCTCGTCATCACGAGCCGCCTGCTCCCACAACTGAGCCCGCGGGACCTGCCCGGCAGGCTCCTCCGCCCGAGATGGCGCATCCCGCCCGCAGTACCGGTGGACCCATTCTGCCGCCGCTGATGGCGCCGCAACCAGCCTGGAAACACGAAGTCCGCGGAGATGCTGAGCCGCAGGCTGAACCCGCAGCGCCTCCCGCGACACCGCCAACCGGGTCGCCCGAAGGAGAAAAATAAGCCATGATGATGCCGAAGAAGGTCAAATACCGCAAGCAGCAGCGCGGCCGCATGTGTGGCAAGGCGTGGCGCGGTTCGTCCATCGCTTTTGGCGAGTTCGGTCTCAAGGCCATGACCTGTGCCTGGATCACCGACCGGCAGATTGAAGCCGCCCGTATCGCTATGACCCGCTCCATCAAGCGCGGCGGTAAAGTTTGGATTCGATTATTCCCGGACAAGCCCATCACCAAGAAGCCCGCTGAAACCCGTATGGGTAAAGGTAAAGGCGCTCCGGAGCAATGGGTAGCAGTCGTCCGGCCGGGTAAGATCTTGTTTGAAATGGAAGGCGTGCCGGCGAATGTGGCGGCGGATGCCATGCGGTTGGCCGCGCACAAACTGCCCATCCGAACCAAATTCGTAACGCGGGAGCAGGCGGATTAGATCATGAAGTCGCAGAAGATTCGGGACCTCGACGCAATCGAGCTACAACATCAGTTAACCACCATCGAAGAACAGCTCTTCCGGCTGAACTTTCAGATGTCGATGGGCACCATGGAAGGCCTGAAAAAGGCGCGCGCCATGAAGAAAGACCGCGCCCGTATCTACACCATCATCAAAGAACGGGAACTGGCGGGGGCGAAGAAGTAATATGGCCGAACAGACGCAGAAGCCGTTGAAAAACGAGAAAATCGGCCAGGTGGTTTCCACCAAGACCGCCAAGACCATCATCGTGGAAGTCAGCCGGCGCGTGCCGCATCCCTTGTACAAGAGGATTGTGAAGAAGCGCAAGCGGTTCCACGCGCACGACGAAGAAGGCAGCGCCAAGATGGGCGACATCGTGCGGATCATCGAGTGCCGGCCGCTAAGCCGCACCAAGCGATGGAATCTGGCGGAAGTGATCCGGCGCGCCCCGCAGGTGGGTGTGCAGCCTGAAGAGTTGGATGTAAAGGCATAGTGGCCGGTGGTTCTGGCCGGCTGGTCAATGAAGACTACCAGCCACCAGAAGCCCATCAAGACCCACGGGAGCGAAGCGACCTATGATAGGGATGAGAACAATTCTGGAGGTAGCCGACAACAGCGGCGCGCGCCGTCTGGCGTGTATCCTGCCGCGTGGCGGAGACCTCGGTTTGCGGGCCGGCTTGGGCGATGTAGTTACCGCCAGCGTGAAAGAAGCAGCTCCGGATTCCGCAATCAAGAAGGGCAAAGTAGTGCGCTGCGTGATCGTGCGCATGCGTAAGGAAACCAGGCGTAAGGACGGAACTTACATCCGCTTCGATTCGAACGCCGCTGTGCTGATCACCGAATTGGGCGAGCCGGTGGGCACCCGCGTATTCGGACCCGTGGCCAGAGAATTGCGCGAAAAGCGATTCATGAAGATCGTCTCCCTGGCGCCCGAGGTGATTTAAGATGCCGAAAAAGAAAGTGGTTGAGCCAGTTCGCATTCTGCTGAAGAAAAACGATCAGGTGAAGGTTATTGCCGGTCGTGACCGTGGCAAGACTGGGCGCGTTCTCGATGTGAATCCAGCCAACGGTAAGATCCTAGTGGAGCACGTGTCGATGATTAAGCGGCACACCCGTCCCAATCCGGCCAAGCAGATCAAGGGCGGAATCGCGGAGCGGGAAAGTCCCATCGCTGTGTCGAATGTGATGATCGTGTGCTCCGCAGTGCGGTGCCGGTTCGCATCGCGCACCATGTGGAAAATCTGCCGGGCGGCAAAGTGCGGCGTACCCGTGTATGCCGCAAATGCGGGCAAACTTTGGATAGGAAATAAGAGATGGCAGCACGACTCAGGCAGCATTATACAGAAGCGGTCATTCCGGCCCTTACCAAGGAGTTCGGATACAAGAACGTGATGGCAGTGCCGAAGCTGGCCAAGATTTCGGTCAACATCGGTCTGGGCGAAGCTACCCAGAACGCCAAGCTCATGGATGGCGCCGTTACACGAACTGGGCCAGATCGCCGGCCAAAAACCCGTGGTCACGAAGGCGCGCAAATCCATCGCCGCTTTCAAACTACGCGAAAACATGGCCATCGGCTGCATGGTGACCCTGCGCGGCGACCGCATGTACGAGTTCTTCGACCGGCTGGTAAACGTGGCTTTGCCCCGCGTCCGCGATTTCCGCGGCGTGTCCAGCAAGTCGTTCGATGGCCGCGGCAATTATACGCTCGGCATTCGCGAGCAGTTGATTTTTCCGGAAATCGATTATGCCAAGGTAGAGAAAACCAAGGGGATGAACATCTCCATCACCACCTCGGCGCGGACGGACGCGGAAGGTATGGCCCTGTTGAAACAGATGGGCATGCCGTTCCGGCAGTAAGGAAGAGAGAAAAGAGAAACATGGCCACCACCGCCAAAAGAGCCAAAGATCTGAAGTTGGAAGAAGCCCGCCGCGCCAAAACGCCGGGACTACACTACTGCAAGCACCGCAACCGCTGCTGGCGCTGCGGTAGGCCGCGCGCGTTCCTGCGCAAATTCGGCATCTGCCGGCTGTGTTTCCGCCAACTGGCGTTGAACGGGGAGATTCCCGGCGTCACGAAGGCGAGTTGGTGAGAGCCAAAGGATTAGTTGGAGGGCAGAATGACAAGTGACCCCATCGCCGACATGCTTACGCGGGTGCGCAACGCAATCCGCGCGCGCCATCCCAAGGTGGATGTGCCGGCTTCCAAGCTGAAGACTGAGATCGCCCGCATCCTCAAGGAAGAGGGCTATATCCAGAACTTCAAGGTCGCGGAAGAAGGCCCCAAGAAGACCATCAAGATCTATTTGAAATACGCTCCGGGTAATGCCCCGGTGATTTCGAATATTGAGCGCATCTCGCGGCCGGGCTGTCGTGTGTACGTCGGGCAGCAGGATATTCCCCGCGTGTTGGGTGGCTTGGGAATCAACATTCTCACTACGCCCCGCGGCGTGATGACCGGGCGCGACGCGCATAAAGAGAAGATCGGCGGAGAATTGCTCTGCCGGATTTGGTAAGGATTTTGACTTATGTCTCGAATTGGTAAAAAGCCGATTCCCCTGCCGAAAGGGGTCAAGATCCAAATCGGCGAGCAACTGGAAGTCACCGGGCCCAAGGGTACCTTGACGGTGCCGATCCCCGCCGGCGTGGGTTTCAAACAGACCGACGGCCGCCTCGACGTGGTTCGCGACAGCGATAAGTACAGCGCGCTGCACGGGCTCACCCGGGCGTTGGCCGCCAACGCCGTGCAGGGCGTTTCCACAGGTTTCATCCGGGAACTGGATATCGTCGGCATCGGCTATCGCGCCGACGTCAAGGGCAAACTGGCCACCTTTACGCTAGGCTACTCGCACCCCATCGAACTCCTGTTACCGGAGGGTGTGGATCTGAAGATCGACAAGCAGACCCATTTGGTGCTGAGCGGCCACGACAAACAATTGGTCGGGCAGGTGGCCGCGAATATTCGCGCACTGCGCAAGCCGGATCCCTACAAGAACAAGGGTGTCCGCTATACCGGCGAGCCGTTGCGCAAGAAGGTCGGTAAGACCGGAGCGAGTGCGAAATGATTCATATCACGCAAAAGAACGAGATCCGGCATAGGATCCACAAGCGCATACGCCACAAGGTTCATGGCACTGCCGAGCGGCCGCGCCTGGCTGTCTTCCGCAGCCTGACTAACATCTATGCACAGGTGATCGACGATATCCAGGGCGCTACCCTGGTTTCGGCGTCCACTATCGAAAAAGGAAAGCGCACGAAGGGCGGTAATCTGGCCGCGGCCAAGGACATCGGCAAACTGGTCGCAGAACGCGCCAAGGACAAAGGCATTCAGAAGGTAGTGTTCGATCGCGGTGGCTATATTTATCACGGCCGGGTGAAAGCTCTGGCGGACGCCGCGCGGGAAGCCGGACTGGAGTTCTGATGGCAGCAAAAATCGTTAAACGCATCGATCCGCAATCGCTCAATTTGAAAGAGCAGGTGGTCTCGATCAATCGCGTCACCAAAGTAGTCAAGGGCGGCAAGAACTTGAGCTTCTCCGCGCTGGTGGTGATCGGAGATCCGGCCGCCAAAGTGGTCGGCTTCGGCGTGGGCAAAGCCAAGGAAGTGCCATCGGCCATCCGCAAGGGTATCGAGGCCGCCAAGAAAAATCTGCGCAAGATCCACATGCTGGGCACCACCATTCCACACCAGTCGCTGGGCCGTTTCGGCAGCGGCCTGGTGCTGTTGAAGCCAGCTCCCGAAGGTACTGGCGTTATCGCCGGTGGTCCGGTGCGCGCGGTCATCACCTCGGTGGGTATCCCCAACGTGTTGACCAAGTCCATCGGAACGCATAACCCGCATAACGTGGTCAAGGCCACCATCGTGGCGCTTGAGCAACTGCGCGACAAGGCCGAAGTTGCGGAAATGCGCGGCCTGGCGGTAGAGAAGCTGTAAAGGGCAGTGGCTGGACCACCAGCTACCGGAGATTGACATGGAAGGTACTATCAAGATCAAGCTGTATCGCAGTCCGATCTGCACGCCGAAGAAACACAAGCTTGTCGTGCTCGGATTAGGATTGCGCAAACTCAACCAGATCGTAGTGCGGCCGGACTCGCCCGTATTCCGTGGTATGGTCAACAAGGTCCCACATCTGCTGAAAGTCGTGGAATAGGAGCGAGCGATGAATCTGAGCGACTTAAAACCTCCCGCTGGACAAAAACACGTCCGCAAACGTATTGGGCGCGGTATGGGCTCCGGCCACGGTAAGACCTCTACCCGTGGTAGTAAAGGTCAGCGCGCCGGCACCGGCTTTGGACAGAAGCGCGGTTTCGAAGGCGGCCAGATGCCGCTGCATCGCCGTTTACCGAAGCGCGGTTTTACCAATATCTTTAAGAAACAATACGCCATCATCAATTTGGATAAACTGGAAAAGCTGGATGGCGACGCTTTCACTCCCGACCACCTGCTCCAGCACGGCGTAATCAAGAAGTTGCATGAAGGCCTGAAGGTATTGGGCACCGGACAGTTGACCCGGAAATTGCGTGTCGAAGCGCACATTTTCTCGAAATCGGCGCTCGATAAGATTCAAGCGGCTGGCGGCGAAGCCGATTGTCATCGGCGCCGAGCCGAAAAGTAAGGCGGAAGCGAAGGAACCATGAAGTTTTTCGAAGCATTTGCCAACGTATTTCGCATCCCGGATCTTCGCAAGCGGGTGTTGTTCACCCTTGCCATGCTGGCCGTGTATCGCCTTGGTGGTCACATCCCCACTCCTGGCATTAACGTGGTCCGTTGGGAAGACTTCCTCACGCGCAATTCCGGGGGCATCTTCGGTTTCTTCGATCTGTTTGCGGGTGGTAACATCCGGCGGTTTACCATCTTTGCATTGGGCATCATGCCCTACATCACTGCCTCCATCATCCTGCAATTGTTGACGGTGGTGGTTCCGACCCTCGAAAAGCTCCAAAAAGAAGGCGAACTGGGCCGCCGCAAGATTACTCAGTGGACCCGTTATTTAACCATCGCCCTCTCCATCATTCAGTCTTTCGGTATTGCACAAGGTTTACAAGCTAGCGGCGGAGGGTTCGTCGAAAACCCCGGATGGGGCTTCGTCCTGATGACCATCATTTCCCTGACCACCGGCACGGCCTTTATTATGTGGCTGGGTGAGCAGATCAGTGATCGTGGCATCGGCAACGGCATGTCGCTTATCATCTTCGCCGGTATCGTCGTAGGCTTGCCCAACGCGATTTCAAACATCTACCGCAACACCTTCGTCACCCGTGAATGGGGCCCCTTCCAGATGATCGCTATTCTGGTCATGATGGTCGCCGTAGTCGCCTTCATCGTACTCGTCGAGCGCGGCGAACGGCGCATCCCTGTGCAATATGCAAAACGCGTGGTCGGGCGCCGCGTGATGGGCGGCCAATCCATTCATATGCCTTTGAAGGTCAATGCCGGGGGCGTCATCCCGGTAATCTTCGCCTCTTCTATCCTGGCGTTTCCGCAAACCTTGGCGGCTGTTCCGTTCGTCAAGAACATGCCATGGCTCAGCAATACGCTGGCCTCCATCCGCCATGGTGAACCGCTTTATTACGTCCTGTTCGTAGCCGGTATCATATTTTTCTGTTTCTTTTACGTATCCATCATCTTCAACCCCAATGAAGCTGCCGACAACATGCGCAAGTACGGCGGATTCATTCCTGGCATTCGTCCTGGCCGCAATACCGCCGAGTACATGAACGCCATCCTGACCAAGATCACGGTGGTGGGCGGAATCTACTTGGCCATCTTGTGCCTGATTCCAGATATCATGATCTCCGGTATCAAGCTCCAGCATCTTCCGTTGCTTGGCAATTTCATGGATGCGTACGCGCCCCGGTTCCTGCTGGAAGGGTTGAACGTGAATTTCTATTTTGGCGGTACATCCCTGCTGATTGTGGTAGGCGTGGCCATGGATACGATTAACCAGGTTGAAGCGCAGTTGATTATGCGCCACTACGAGGGCTTTACGCCTCGGGCTGGGAGGATTCGCGGGCGCCGTAGCACATTCTGACGCTGACGCAGCTTTCCATGACGCAAGCTGTCGTTTTGTTTGGTTCCCCAGGTTCGGGAAAGGGTACACAAGCCAATCTTCTGAAAGAATTGTCTGAAGGTGCCGCATATATCCACCGGCGATATGCTCCGGGAGCATATCCGGGAAGGCAACTCGCTCGGTGTGAGGGTAGCCGCCACCCTGCAGGCCGGCGCGCTGGTGCGGGATGAAGTAGTTAACCATCTGGTCGAGGAGACGGTTGGCCGAGCCGGATGCCCAGGCGGGATTTATCCTCGATGGGTATCCCAGAACCCGGGAGCAGGCCGAACACCTTTGCGGCTGGCTGGATGGCCGCGGCATACGCGAGTTGGTAATTCACCTGGTTGTCGATTATAATGTTATTGTTACCCGGTTGACTGGACGCCGGCAGTGCCCTCGCTGCGGTACCCTCTACAACATTGTTTCTAACCCTCCGCGGGTGGAGGGCGTGTGCGACCTGGATGGCTAGGCCGCTGATTGTCCGCGAATGACGACAGCGAACCGGTCATTCGCCAGCGGCTGGCGGAGTACGAATCGCAAAGCCGGCCGTTGATCGAATTTTTTCGGGAGAAGGGCCGCCGGCTGTTTGAGATCGATGCAAGCTATCAAACTCCGGAGTCGTTGTTATTCCAGGTGTGCCGGACGATTCGAATGCCGCCGGAAGTAGGACAGGCCTCCTGGTCTGTCTCGTTGTAGCTGCTGTAATAGGATGATTATTCGAAAGACCGCCGCCGAACTCCAGAAAATGCGGCGCAGTGGTTTATTCGTCTGGCAGATCCTGCACGAATTGGAGAAGATGGCTGGCGAAGGTGTCAGCACGCTGGATCTGGAAGTCGCCGCCGAGCGCATGATGAAAGACGCCGGTGCGCGTCCCGCTTTTAAAGGTTATTATGTGCCGGCTGCCGGCGAGGCCTTCCGGTTTGTCCTCTGTACCTCGGTCAATGACGAAATCGTGCATGGGATGCCATCGGCCAAGCGGATTTTGAAGAAGGGCGATATCGTCTCGATCGATACGGGCGTGCAGCCTTGACGGGTATTACGGCGATTCGGCCACGACCGTGGCGATCGGCGAAATCAGTGAGCAAACCCGCAAGCTGATGCGGGTAACCCAGGAGTCGCTGGAGTTGGCTATCCAGCAGGCCAAGGCGGGTAACCGCCTGTTTGACGTTTGCGGCACCGTTGAAAAACACGTGCTGTCGAACGGATTTTCGATTGTACGGGAATATGTGGGCCACGGGATTGGGACGCAGTTGCATGAGGAGCCGCAAGTACCCAATTACGTGGAGCGGAAGAACGAGAATCCGCGGTTGAAGGAAGGCATGGTACTGGCCATCGAACCGATGGTCAATGCCGGCAAACCGGATACCAAGGTATTGAAGGATAAGTGGACGGCGGTTACCCGGGATGGGTCTTATTCGGCCCATTTCGAGCATTGCGTGGCGGTGACCTCCAACGGACCCTGGGTACTCACGCGCTTGAAAGACGCCGTGAACGAAGTAGCGGCAACCGTGCTCGAGGAGTTGCCCAGCGCGCTCTATCGCGTGGAGTTGGAGAACAAGCAACCCGTTCTCGCCCATCCGGTAGGGACGGTGAAGCGGGATTTTGTCAGGCTGCGGCCCGGCGACAGAGTGCGAGTGGAGTTATCGCCGCATGATTGGACCCGAGGCCGGATAGTGGGGCTGGAAGCCGGCCCCAGGGACGACGAGGTCAGCCGAAGGTTGACGAGCTGGCCGCTGAGAAGCATACTTATGAAAGTGCGCGCATCAGTCAAAAAGATTTGCGATAAGTGCAAGGTCATCCACCGCGAAGGCGTGGTCCGGGTCATCTGCACCAACCCGAAACATAAACAGAGGCAGGGATAAGTTATGGCACGTATTGCCGGCGTGGAAGTGCCGCCCAAGAAGCGGGCTGAAATCGGGCTCACCTACATCTATGGAATCGGACGCGCCCGTTCGCGCTCCCTGCTCTATCGGGCGGGTATCGATTTCGATAAGAAAGTGGCCGACCTCACCGAAGACGAGGTCAACCACATCCGACCATTCTCGAAGAGGAAGGCGCCGTCGAAGGCGACCTGCGCAAGGAAATCTCGATGAACATCAAGCGGCACATCGAGATGGGTTCCTACCGCGGCCTGCGTCACCGCCGCGGCCTGCCCGTGCGCGGCCAGCGCACGCACACCAACGCCCGCACCCGCAAGGGTCCGCGGCGCGGCACCGTGGCCAATAAGAAGAAAGCCACGTCCAAGACATAGCGGGACTTAGAGGCGTATGGCAAAAGCACCGGCAAAACCGACCAAGAAGAAAAGTTTCAAGAAGAAGGAAAAGCGCGTCGTCCATTCGGGCATCGTGCATATCCAGGCCACGTTCAACAACACCATCGTGACCATCGCCGACCAGGAAGGCAATGTGGTTTCATGGTCCAGCGCCGGATCGCTGGGCTTCCGCGGATCGCGCAAGGGAACCCCCTTCGCCGCGCAGCAGGCCGCTATGACGGCCGCCAACAAGGCCACTGAAACCGGTCTGCGTACCGTGGAAGTGCGCGTCAGCGGTCCCGGTTCGGGCCGTGAATCGGCCGTCCGCGCGCTCTCCACCGCCGGAATCGAAGTCGCGCCAGATCAAAGACGTCACGCCGATTCCGCACAACGGCTGCCGGCCGCCGAAGAAGAGAAGAGTTTAAATAGCTGATGGTTGTGGCTAATTGCTCGTGGATTATCACGCCACCAGCACCAGCCACCGACCACCAGCCACCGGTTTTAACAAGCAGGACGAAGGTCGCCATGACCGTAAACTGCACCTGAATAAGTAAAAGGTAAAGGAGAAGTAACTTGGCAAGATACATTGGCCCCGTTTGCCGGCTATGCCGGCGCGAGGGCATGAAGCTATTCCTGAAGGGCGAACGCTGCCACACCGAAAAGTGCGCCATCGAAAAGCGCAACTTCGTCCCCGGTCAGCATGGCAAAGATCGCAAAGCGAAACTAGTCGGCTACGGCCTACAGTTGCGCGAAAAGCAAAAGGCCCGCCGCATCTATGGTCTGCTCGAAACCCAGTTCCGCAACAATTTCGAAAAGGCCGCCCTCTCGAAAGGCATCACCGGCGAGGTCATGCTCTCCAACCTGGAGCGCCGCCTCGATAGCGTGATCTATCGCATGGGCTTCGGCACCAGCCGCCCGCAATCCCGCCAGATCGTGCGCCACGGTCATATTCAGGTTAACGGACGTAAAGTCGATATCCCCTCGTTCATGGTCAAAATCGGCGATGAAGTCGCCGTGCGCGAACCCAGCAAAAACAACCCGACCATCCTCGCCGCCCGCGATGCCACCGCGCACGCGCCGTCTCCGGTATGGATGGATGTCGATCGGGAAGCGCTCAAAGCCCGTATCACCAGCCTCCCGAAACGCGAAGAGTTGGTTCAGATTCAGTTGAATGAACAGCTCATCGTGGAACTGTATTCCAAGTAATGTAGCGCAGGCCACGCGTGCCTGCCGGTGGGCCCTCACGCTCGCCAAAAGGAGATTATGTTCAAGGGCTTTCAGAAACCCAAAAGACTGGTAGCCAATACCGAAACCCTTACGGAACGGTATGGCATGTTTACCGCCCAGCCGTTTCAACGCGGCTTCGGCACAACCATCGGCAATAGCTTGCGCCGCATCCTGCTCAGTTCCATCGAGGGCGCGGCCATTACCGCCGTCCGTATCGAGGGTGTGGAGCACGAATTCAGCCCCATCCCCGGCGTCGTCGAAGACGCCACCGACATCATCCTCAACCTGAAACAGATCCCCTTCAAGATCATGGGCGACGGCATCAAAACCGTCACCATCTCGGTGGATCACTCGGGCGAAGTCATGAGTTCGCAAATTCAGACCGATGCCGACGTGGAAGTGCTCGACCGCAATCTGCATCTGGCAACCGTCAGTGAAGGCGGCAAGCTCAACGTCGAAATGCGCCTCAAGAGCGGCCGCGGTTACGTCAGCGCCGACAAGAACTTCGACGAAGATTTGGCCCTCGGCTACATCCCCATCGATTCCGTCCATTCGCCCGTACGCAAAGTAAACTTCGCCGTGGAAGCCGCCCGTCTCGGCCAGATGACCGACTACGATAAGCTCACCCTCGAAGTCTGGACCAACGGCGCCGTCTCTCCCCAGGACGCCATCGGCTACGCCGCCAAGCTGCTCAAAGACCACATGTCCATCTTCATCAACTTCGAGGAACTTCCCGAAGCCTCCGAAGATGTGTCCGAACACGGCATGGATAAGATGAGCGAGATCCTGAACCGCTCCGTCGAAGAGTTGGAACTCAGCGTCCGTTCCTATAACTGCCTGAAAAACGCCAACATCCAAACCATCGGCGAACTGGTGCAGAAGACCGAAGCCGAAATGCTGCGTACCAAGAATTTCGGCCGTAAATCGCTGAACGAAATCAAGGAAATCCTGGCCAACATGGGCCTGTCGCTGGGCATGCGAATCGATCCGCATGGCCGCCTGGTGGCCCCGCCGCCGCAAGCCCCCGGCAGTATGCCGGAGTTGGATGACGAAGAGCTCCGCAATGAGGAAATCGGGTAGGGCCGGACAGGCCCGTTGGCCTGTCCCCCTTCTGTCTAATTTAAGGTTAAGCCATGCGACATAGAGTAGCCGGATACAAGTTGAAGCGGGACGGCGGTGCCCGCAAATCCCTGCTGCGGGGATTGATCACCAACGTGATCGAACACGAGCGCGTCATCACTACCGTGCCTAAGGCCAAAGCCGTGAAGCCGCTCGTCGACCGCATCATCACCCTGGGCAAAGAGGATACCCTGCATGCCCGGCGCGAAGCCGCCCGCGTGCTGTTCACCCCGGCTTCCGTCAAGAAGCTCTTCGATACGCTGGCCACCCGTTTCGGACAGCGCAACGGCGGCTATACCCGCATCGTGCGCCTCGGCAACCGCAAGGGTGACGGCGCCGAAATCGCCATGATTGAGTTGGTCGGCTCTGAATTGGTCAAGCGCGCCGCCGATCGCGCTAAACGCAAAGAAGAACGCGAACGCGCCGCCCGCGAAGGCCGCGAGCCCGGCGAAGAAGAAGAATAGCAGCCGCCCTCTCCTAACTGATAGCCCGCTCGCAAGGGCGGGCTCTTTCAGTCTTCAGATCTTCCTCATTACCCACGTCGTCATCGACCGCTGATTCTGCACCACCGTAGTCTTTAACGGATCCGCCAACTGCCCTCCGAGTTCCTCCGTCAATCTCAGCAGAAGTTCCGCATCCACCAGATACCGCTCCGAACCGTCCGGCAATCCGAACCGCCGCCCCGCCACCCGCCGGACCTGGCTCTCAATCCCGATGGAAGAAGCCAGCCGGCAGAACCACAGTCCTCCCGGTTTCAAAACGCGCCAGGAACCGCGCAGCATCGCCGAAAAATGCTGGTCGTCCCGTGCGAAATGCAACACCGCGCTGCTGATCACGCAATCGGCAAACGCGTCGGGAAAGGTCATGGATTCGATTTGCTCCACGCGGAAATTTCCGGCCGCCAGAGACGGCGCCCGCGCCGCAGCCAAACGCTGGGTCTGCTCTATGGCGGCCGCATCCGCATCCACCCCGAAGACCTCATACCCCTCTGCCAAGAGGAACGCCAGGTTACGCCCCGAACCGCAGCCCGCATCCAACACCCGCATCCCCTGCCTGATGCGCCCTCGTAGAAGTTGATCGAAAAGATAGATGTCGATTGGGCCAAATTGTTCTTGCAATTCCCGCATAAGATCTTACCCGATCATACACAGACGGCCCCCGGCGTGCTCTTTGCCCGTTGGAACATATGCGTATACTGCTTACCTCGTCGCTGTTGACCCTAGTCCTCCTGGCGGGATGCTCCCGCGAAGACGCCCACCGGACCGAGCGCGAACTGGGCCGCGAGGCTTACAAAGCCAAGCAGGAGTCTAAAAAGGCGGCTACCCGCGCCGCGCACGAACTCCATCAGGCCGGCAAGGAGGCCCGTGAGGGTTGGAACGAAGCCAAACACGAACCGCCCAAGGACAGGTGAAACAAATCCGCCGCCCAAGTCACTATTCACCAGCGAGGAACTAGGGGATTGACCGGATGGCTGCTCCAATGCACTTCGAAGCGGCCCCCGCCGTCTCATCCCACAAGTACTCAAAGGAGCATTATGACAAAGCATAAGAACCGCGTAGCACTCCCCGGTAGCGAGCGCTCCGCTCGCCACGGATCCAGGGTCGTGGGGGCCCCCGATCCTACCGAACAAATCAAAATCAGCATCCGTATCCGGCCCCGGCAGCCTCTGCCCGATCCCGCTACGGCGAACCAGTTTTCCGCGACCCTGCCCAACCAGCGCCACTACCTCAGCCGGCAGGATTTCGCAGCCAATTACGGCGCCAGCCCCGAAGATATATCTAAAGTCGAGGCCTTCGCCCATGAGCACAATTTGACCGTAGTCGAAGTCAGCCCTGCCCGCCGTACCGTGGTCCTTTCCGGAACCATCGCCGCGCTCAGCCCTGCCTTCGGCGTCTACCTGGCTAATTACGATCACCCCGATGGCGCCTTCCGCGGCCGCACCGGTCCAATTTATATCCCCGAAGATCTCGCCGGTATCGTACAAGGCGTCTTCGGATTCGACAACCGCCGCCAGGCGCGGCCCCACTTCCGCCGGCCCAAACGGCTCGCCCAGGATACGTTCGACGCGAAGAAATCCGCCTTCACCCCGCCGGACGTCGCGCAGCTTTATAACTTCCCCGCCGGGGCCGACGGAACCGGCCAGTGCATTGGCATCCTGGAGTTCGGCGGCGGTTACACCACCACTGATCTTGATTCCTACTTCAAAAAACTGGGAATAGCCACTCCCTCTGTTACGGCGGTCTCCGTTGACGGCGTCACCAATCAGCCCGCCCCCGGACAGGACAGCCCCGATACCGAGGTCATGCTCGATATAGAGGTCGCCGGCTCCGTTGCGCCAGGTGCCAGTATCGCCGTCTATTTCTCGAACTTCACCGAGCAAGGCTGGGTCGATGCAATTTCTACGGCAGTCCACGACACCGTGCACAACCCATCCGTCCTCTCTATCAGTTGGGGCTTCGCCGAAGGCCAGGATATCTGGTCCGCGCAAGCCATTCAAGCCGTCAACGAAGCGTTTCAAGCGGCAGCGGCCATGGGTATCACGGTGTGCTGTTCCGCCGGAGACGACGGATCGCGCGATCAGATCGACGATGGCCTCGCCCATTGCGACTTCCCCGCCACCAGCGCCTTCGTCCTGGCATGCGGCGGCACTACCCTGAAGGCTTCCGGGAAGAAGATTACCGCCGAGACCGTCTGGAACGATGGACCCGATGGCGGTGCTACCGGCGGCGGCATCAGCGACAGCATCGATCCTCCTACCTGGCAGGCCAATGCCGGGATTCCGCCTTCCGTAAACCCCGGTGGACGCGTCGGGCGCGGTGTTCCCGATGTGGCTGGCAACGCGGATCCGGAAACCGGATTCCAGATCCTGGCCGATGGCCAATCCGGCACCGTCGGCGGTACCAGCGCGGTCTCTCCCTTATGGGCCGGCCTGATCGCGTGCGTTAACCAAAAACTCGGAACCCCCGTTGGCTTCTTCAACCCGCTCCTGTACGCCCAAGTCTCGGGCGCGGGCGCACTGCGGGATATTACCAGCGGAAACAACGACATCACCGGCCAAATCGGCGGCTATTCCGCCGGCGCCGGTTGGGATGCCTGCACCGGCATGGGTTCGCCCGATGGGACCGCCATAGCTAACTCCCTTACCGGTGCCAGCGCCGCCGGTCAATAGTCAAGAAACCCAGCTTCCAGGGCGGGTATCCAACGATATCCGCCCCCTTCAGAATGCCTACTGTTTTCAGCTTCTTATCCGTTTTGTACTAGACTATATCTAATTTCCATAGACACGATGGATTGATCCGGGTTAATATGACTGGAACAACCGAGGGAACGTTCGAGTGACCGTCGAGTAATTCATGACTGAGATTCTGGTTGGCTTCCTGATCGCGGCAGGTGTCGGACTCACTGGCGTAGGTGCCGGTTCGCTCCTGGCGCCAGTCCTGATGCTGTTTTTTAAACTCCCGCCACCGGAAGCAGTAGGAACTGCTCTGGCCTTCTCGGCTGTAATCAAGCTCACCATCGCCCCCGTCTACATCATCCGCAAACAAATCCATTACCCGACTCTCGTGCGCCTCTGCTGTGGCGGTGTTCCGGGCGTCCTAATTGGCTTTTATTTGATGGATTTACTGGATGCAAAACACCATCGCGGCGCACTCTTCCTGGGTATCGGGTCGTTGGTCGCTACTATGGCTTTCTATAACCTGATCCGTACCCTGAAGCGCAGCGCTCATGCGCGGACCATGCAGGACCGCTCCGTTTGGCTGCCCTTCATCGCCCTCGGTATAGGTACCGAGGTTGGATTTTCGTCGGCTGGCGCCGGCGCCCTTGGAGGCGTTGCGCTCTTGAACCTGACCCCGCTTACGCCTGCGCGCGTGGTCGGCACTGATGTCATGTTCGGTTTGGCCTGCTCCCTCATCGGTGGCGGCTTTCACCTTTCGGCCGGACACTTCCAGTCCGGGATCCTGATCCACCTCATCATCGGTGGCATGGTCGGTGCCCTGATCGGCGCTAACCTCCTCTCCGTGTTACCCTCTCGTCCTCTCCGCGTTGCTCTTTCGGCTTGGCTCACCTGCATGGGTGTCCAACTTTGCTGGCAAGCCTTCGCCTAAAAGATCCCTTCATAAGTACAAATTAATCAGTTGTTTATAGCTTGCTGCAGTGCCTCGTTCTGAGACTTGCCGACCCCTCCGTCCCCGAATACAAATTTTCTTTATTTTTGTGCGCATAAATACTTGACAATGATGAACGCATATTTTATTATTGTAACTGGATGAAGTAAGTCCAGCGTTTTGAACGATTCTGAAATAAGGAGCAAATAAACAATGTCCCTAACCCACGTCGACCCCCTAGCCAACCTTCGTCTCTTCGAAGACGCCTTTACTCGTATGCTCAGTGAACCCCGCGCCGGACGCCCCTGGTCTCCAGCCGTTGACATCTTTGAAACCGAGGACGAACTCGTGCTCAAAGCTGATGTCCCCGAAGTCGAGTTGTCCGATATCGACCTCCGCGTCGAAAACAACACCCTTACCCTCTCCGGCGAACGTAAGTTCCGGAAGGATGACACCAACAAGGGTTACCATCGCATCGAGCGTGGCTACGGTCAGTTCACCCGAACCTTCACCGTTCCCACTACCGTCGACACTGAAAAAGTCGCCGCCGAGTTCCACAACGGCGTCCTCACCGTCAAACTGCCTAAAAAGGCAGCCGCCAAGCCCCGGCAAGTCAAGATCGACGTAAAGCAAAACTAATTGCAGTAAAATTGCTGGCACTTGGGACAGGTCTTCGGGCCTGTCCTTTTGCCATTTCCGATATCCTTAAAGAAAGCAGGTTCTTGTGATCCGATTCGACAAGTTCACACAAAAAGCCCAGGAAGCCCTGCAAAAATCGCAGGAGATCGCCGGCCAGTCCGACGGCCAGGTGCTCTACCCCCTGCACCTCTTGGTGGCTCTCGCCCAGGAGACCGAAGGCATCGTCCGCCCCGTCCTTGAAAAATGCGGGGTCCAGCCCGACGCCATCGTTTCCGAAGGCGAGCGTCAATTAGAAAATATTCCTAAGGTCAGCATGCCCCCCCAGCCGGGTATTTATGCGTCCCAACCGCTGAACGAGGTAATGGAGCGCGCGTTCGACGAAGCCAGCCGCTTCAAGGACGAGTTCGTCTCCACCGAACACCTGCTGCTGGCCATCTCCGCGCAAAAGCGCGATCCCGCCGCTCAACTGCTCGAGCGTGCCGGAGCCACCCATGAAGCCATTCTCAAAGCGCTGGTTTCCATACGAGGTACACAGCGAGTGACCGATCCCAATCCCGAAACAAAATACCAAGCCCTCGAGCGCTACTCGGTCGACTTGACCCAATCCGCTCGCGACGGCAAACTCGACCCTGTCATCGGCCGTGAAGACGAAATCCGCCGCCTGATGCAGGTGCTCAGCCGCCGCACCAAGAACAATCCCGTGTTGATCGGCGAACCCGGCGTGGGTAAGACCGCCATCGTGGAAGGTCTGGCCCAGCGCATCGTCAAGGGCGACGTCCCCGATCAGTTGCAGCATAAGAAACTGATCGCGCTTGACCTCGGTTCCATGGTCGCCGGTACCAAGTTTCGCGGCGAGTTCGAAGACCGCCTGAAAGCCGTTCTCAAAGAAATCACCGATTCGAACGGCGAGATCATCTGCTTCATCGACGAACTGCATACTCTCGTCGGTGCCGGATCCGCCGAAGGCGCCATCGATGCCGCCAACATGTTGAAGCCGGCCCTCGCCCGCGGCGACCTTCGCTGCATCGGCGCCACCACCCTTACCGAATACAAACGCATCGAAAAAGACGCCGCGCTGGCCCGCCGCTTCCAAACCGTCTTCGTCGGCGAACCGACAGTTGACGATACCGTCGCCATCCTGCGCGGTCTCAAAGAGAAGTTCGAAATTCATCACGGTGTTCGTATTAAGGACGCTGCCATCGTGGCTGCCGCGCTGCTCTCGCAACGCTATATCACCGATCGCTTCCTGCCCGACAAAGCCATAGACCTGATCGACGAAGCCGGCGCGGCCCTGCGCCTTCAGATCGGCTCCATGCCCATCGAAATCGATCAGAAAGACCGCCGCATTACGCATCTGGAAATTGAACGCCAAGCCCTCGGGCTTGAGCGCGACTCTGCCTCTCGCGAGCGCCTCCGTCACGTCGAAGACGAACTGGAAAAATTGCGCGGCGAAACCGCCACTCTTAAAGAGCGGTGGAATCGCGAAAAAGCCGCCATCCACAACGTCCGCCACCTGAAAGAAGAGCAGGAGCAATTGCGCAAAGACGAAGAGCAGGCCAGCCGCCAGGGCGACTGGGAGAAGGCTGCCCAGATCCGCTATGGCCGCCTCGCCCAAATCGAGAAAGACATTCAGGCCGCCGAACACGATCTCGAAGCGATCAAAGACTCCGCTCTCTTGAAAGAAGAAATCGACGACGAAGATATCGCCCGCATCGTAGCCAAGTCGACCGGCATCCCGGTTACCCGCATGCTCCAGGGCGAAGCCCAAAAACTGGTTCAAATGCCCGATCACCTCAAGGATCGCGTGGTAGGCCAGGACGAAGCCGTGCGCCTGGTTTCAAACGCCATTCTGCGCAACCGCGCGGGACTCAGCGATCCTAACCGTCCCATCGGCAGCTTTATCTTCCTCGGCCCCACTGGCGTCGGCAAAACCGAACTGGTGCGCGCGCTCGCCGAATACCTATTCGACGACGAGAAGGCCATGATCCGCGTGGACATGTCCGAATACATGGAGAAGCATTCCGTCTCCCGTATGATCGGCTCCCCCCCCGGATACGTCGGCTACGATGAAGGCGGCCAGCTCACCGAACAGGTCCGCCGCCGTCCTTATTCAGTGGTGCTCTTCGACGAAATCGAAAAAGCCCATCCGGACGTCTTCAACTCCATGTTGCAGATCCTGGACGATGGCCGCCTCACCGATGGCCAGGGCCGCACCGTGAGTTTCAAGAATACGGTCATCGTGATGACCTCGAACGTCGGTTCGACCAGCATGCGCGAAGTCGGTCCCATAGGATTCTCGGTACACGCCAAGGGCACGGCCAACGAAGTCGCTCGCACGCGCCTTCTCGAGGCCTTGCGCTCGACCTTCAAGCCGGAGTTCCTGAACCGCATCGACGATATCATCGTGTTTAATTCGCTCACCCGTGAGCACCTGACTAAGATCATCGACATTCAGTTGCGGCGCGTCGGGAAACTGCTCAAAGACCGCGGCATCCGCCTTGAACTGACCGCCACTGCTCGCGAACTCCTCATCAAAGAGGGTTACGACCCGCAGTATGGCGCGCGGCCCATGCGGCGTGCGATCCAGCGCTTGATCCAGGATCCCCTGGCGCTCAAACTGCTCTACGGCGATTTCCAGGACGGCGATACCGTGGAAGCGGACGCCGAACCTGCCACCAACGAGCTTCGTTTCCAGAAGCTCGTTCCGGTGGCCGCTTAACGGACTTGCGTCCATATGACCAACACCATCAAAACGGTTTTACTGCTCGGCTTACTTAGCGCAATGCTACTGTTTGCCGGCGAAGCCATAGCCGGCCGCCAGGGCCTGTATATGGGCCTGGGACTGGCGGTCCTGATGAACTTCTCGGGTTACTTCTTTTCGGATAAGATCGCGCTGGCGTCTTACAACGCCCAGCCGGTCACCGAAACGGAGAACCCGGAAGTTTACCGCCGCGTCGCGCCTATCGTGCAAAGCTTGACCCAGCGCATGGGACTGCCGATGCCGCGCCTATTTATTGCTTCCCGAAGAGAGCCCTAACGCTTTCGCCACTGGACGCAATCCGCAGCACGCCTCCGTGGCTTTCACCGTGGGAATCCTGCGGCTGATGGACGATCGCGAAATCGAAGGAGTCGTGGCCCACGAGCTGGGCCACGTGCTCCATCGCGATATCTTGATCAGTTCGGTGGCCGCCACCATCGCCGCGGCCATCATGTTCATCTCCCGCATGGCCTTCTGGTTCGGCGGCTCGCGCGACGACGAAGATAGCGGCGGAGGGAACGCCATTGCCGGCCTGCTCATGATGGTCCTCGGCCCCATTGCCGCCATGCTTATCCAGATGGCCATCTCCCGCTCGCGCGAATATTCCGCCGACGAAGCTTCGGCCGAATATACTCACGCGCCTAACGAACTCATTTCCGCGCTGGGTAAGTTGGATACTTACTCGAAACGCATCCCCATGGAAGCCAGTCCCTCCACAGCCCATTTGTTCATCATCAAGCCCTTTACTGGACAATGGTTCATGAACATGTTCTCTACTCACCCCTCCACCGAAGACCGCATCGCCCGCCTGCGCCAGATGCACTAACGATAATTCGGCGACAATAAGGGCATGTCCGACTCCCCCCCACCGCGCCGGGAACCACGCTGGCCCGCCATCATGGCTACTCTATCCGTCGGCGGATTGTATTGGGCCCTCCCGGAAAACCTCACTCCCGGCCCCGGATGGCTAGCCCTCGCCTTGGTGGTGCCGCTCTCCGTATTAAGCACCGTGCTCCATCGCCGCTCCAAGTACTCTCTCAACCAAATTGCCGGCTATACTGTCCTCACCGTCATCACCGCTGCCACCATCGGCGCGCTCGCCATGCTCATCGCCGCGCTGCCCGATCACAAGGAAGCGCCCCGCGAACTGCTCCAATCCGCCGCTGCCCTCTGGATCTCGAATATCCTGGTCTTCGCTTCCTGGTATTGGCGCCTGGATGCCGGCGGCCCCAATGCCCGCGATTCCCGCGGCGAACACACCGAAGGCGCATTCCTCTTTCCGCAGATGACCCTGGGTGACCGCGACTTTATGCCCGGCTTCGTCGACTACCTCTTCCTGGCATTCAACACCAGCACGGCGTTTTCCCCCACCGACGTGCCCGTCCTCTCGCGATGGGCCAAAGGCATGATGATGGTGCAGTCCACCATCTCGCTTACTACCCTGGCACTCCTGGCTGCCCGCGCCGTCAATATTTTGTGAAACGCAGCGAAGTGGTTTACCCGGCCGACATCGTCGCCGGTATCTCACCCGTGCCGATCCCCTTGCCCGGCACCACCACAATCCCCGACTCCGTCACCGTATAACCGCGCGCGCGATCCTCGCTCCGCATCGTAGCCGATCACGCTCGATTCCGGAATCTCCGCGCCCGTATCGATGATCGCGCGCCGGATCCGGCTGTTCCGCCCGATCTTGACGTTGGGCATCAGAATCGAATACTCCACCTCGCAATAGCTGTTGACCCGCACGCCCGTCGACAGCACGCTGCGCACGACCCGGCCGCCGGATACGATGCAGCCCGCCGCCACAATCGAATCCACCGCCACGCCCATGCGGCGGCCTTCCTGCGCGAAAACGAATTTCGCCGGCGGCGCCTGCACCACGCGTGTCCGAATGGGCCAATTGTGGTCGTAAAGATTGAACTCCGGCGTGACCGCGATCAGATCCATATTGGCTTCGTAGAAATGCGTCGATAGTGCCCACGTCGCGCCAGTAGCGCGCCTGTTTGCCGTTGATGTCGCGGAAATCGTAGGCGATCACGCGCGCCTTAGTCGAGCGCGTCCGGGAATCACGTCTTTGCCGAAATCGTGCGACGAGGATTCGTTCTGCGCGTCTTCCTGCAGCAGCCGCAACAGCACGTCGGTATTGAAAACGTAAATCCCCATCGAGGCGCTGACCATCTCCGGATTGAAAACCGAGCGCGCCGCATGGCCATGCTGCGGCTTTTCTTCGAACCCCACGATGCGGTGGTCCGGGTCGATCTCGGCGATGCCGAAATCGGTCCGCCTCCTCCGGCGCGCACCTGGATGGTGGCGATGGTGATATCGGCGTGGTGCACGGCGATGCCATTCCACCATCTCGCGTAGTTCATCTTGTAGATGTGGTCCGCCGCCAGGATCAGGGTCAGCGCGGGCTGTTCCGCCTCGATGCTCTGGCTATTCTGGAAGACCGCGTCGGCCGTGCCCAGATACCAATCGTCGCGCAGGCGCTTCATCGGGGGGATGGTTTCGATGAACTCGCCCATCTCGGCGAGAGGATGTTCCAGCCGTCGCGGATGTGGCGGATCAGGTCCAGAGATTTGTACTGTGTTAGGATAAAAATTCGTCGAAGGTCGGAATTAATACAATTTGATAAAGTGAAGTCGATGATCCGGTAAACGCCGCCGAAGCATACTGCCGGCTTCGCGGTATCCCGGGTGAGAGGCGATAAGCGCTCTCCGGCGCCGCCTGCCAATAAAATTGCTAATACGGTTTCCATATCAGTAAACTATTGAAAAGACAGTGTAGTTGAGTGTAGTAGCACCCTGGTGTAGAGTGTTCGCTCGCCAGTTTGGGCTTGACTTTATCCGCCAACCACTTAATGATATCAGTACCTTCTCTGCGCAAGCGCGGGAAATCTTGGTCGGATTGCGAGGTGTAGTTTTAATTGGCTGAAGTAAAGTTACAAGATGGTGAAACGCTAGAAAACGCTCTGCGGCGCTTCAAGCGTAAAGTCCAGCAAGAGGACATCATCAAGGAGGTCAAACGACACTCCTTTTACTTGAAGCCGGGAGAGAAGAAACGGGTGAAGCAGGCACTGGCCCGTAAGCGGAACCGGAAAAAGTCACGCCGGGAAGTCGAATAACATCGGGCGGACAGGCTGATGCTGCCTGTCCGCTTCCACAACCCGTTTGAGGTAACCAGGTTGGGTTATGGCGGAGTTCCAGGATCGGATTCTTAAGTGCTCGGACTGCGGAGCTGAATTTGTTTTTACGGCGGGAGAACAACACTTCTTCCACGACAAGAACTTTCAAGAACGAACCCAAGCGCTGCAAGGCCTGCAAAGTGAAACGGCAGGCCGGACCATCGGGCTCCGGCAAAACGGAAACCACTACCGCTTGCTCGCAATGCGGCCGCGAGACCACCGTGCCGTTCCGCCCACGCAGGGACGCCCCGTGTTTTGCCGGGAGTGCTTCCAGAGCCGCAAAACCCAAGCCGCCGGCGCCTAAACCGCACTCAGAGCCGCGACCGTTAAGGGAGCGTCCACCCTGCTCACTACCGGCAGGAACAGCGTTATCATCGGTTGGTGCGCGTTGCAAGGGATAGTAAACCGATCCGAACCTGCATCCGGCAATGGCCGCAGGGTCTTCTGTAATGCCCCTGCGCGCCGATGTCCTCCAGACCTTCGTCAAAGTCGTCGTCTACATTTCCTTCTATTTCGTCACCGCCCTTATCCTCGGCCCCCTCATGTTCTGGCTCGGCGGATATATGGTCGGGGTTACTACCACCGGCATGCTGGCAGCCGTAGTCGCCAACAATTTATGCCTTCGGATATACCTGCAACGCGGTATCGCTGCCATCGGCCTGCAAGGCGGTAAAGCCGCGCTTCAGAACCTCGGTTTCGGCTGTCTCGGCGGAGTCGGTGCTGCCACCTTGGTTCTCGCCGGCCCACTGCTATGTCGCGCCGCTCGCCTCCAAGCCGATCCCACCAGCCAAACCAGCCTGTCATCCTTCTTCTTCGTAACGGCCCTGCTCCTGTTCGGTTCCGCTGGTGAAGAATTGCTCTTTCGCGGGTTCGGATTCCAAGTCCTGCTCCGTACCCTTGGCGGCTGGACCACGATCCTTCCCGTCGGCGTCATTTTCGCCGCTCTGCACGGTGGCAATCCCAACGCCTCCTGGCTCGGCCTGGCCAATACCGCCGGCTTCGGCATCCTCTTTGGCTATGCTTTTCTGCGCAGCCACGACATCTGGCTGCCTATCGGTCTGCACTTCGGCTGGAACTTCACACTTCCCCTTTTTGGCGTCAACGTCAGCGGGCTTACAATGAGACTGACGGGATTCACCATGCGGTGGTCCGCCGGGACGCTTTGGAGTGGCGGCGACTACGGCCCGGAAGCCAGCATCCTGACCTCGGTCGTGCTGCTGGTGCTTTTCGTCTACTTGTGGAAAGCGCCCATCCGGCGGCAATCGCTGGCCCTTCTCGATCCGCCCGTGGGTGACGTAACATGCGTACCTGGACAGCTATCTTCGCCGCCCTCCTGATCGCGCTGCCCGTGGTCCGCGCGACCGAAAAGCTCACTGAGCAGGATCGCATCGAACTGGTGCGCGGCCTGCTGGCGGAGTATGCCACCGTTAAGCAATTGCTGCCCCGCGCCAAGAAGCCTCTGCCTTTCGAAGCCGACCGGAACCTTCGACAAGAAACAATGGGAGGCCGCCTGCGCACGAATACGGCCCGGCGGGCCGCGTGGGCGACCTGGTGCATATCACTAGGGTCCTGATCGAACCTGACAAACTCGTCCTGCAAATTAACGGCGGCTTCAATGGCGGCCGCAAGTGGTACGACAGTGCGCAGATCGGCGGCGGCATGGGCGGCGGCGGCAACATGACCCCACTCGGCAAAGGTAACTCGGACGCGCCCGGAGGCACTACTATCGAAATCCTTTTCCACAAGCCCCTCGAGCCCATGAAAGCCGCCGAAGTTAAGAAGATGCTGGCGCCCGTTCTGGATTTTGAAAAACGCAGCGCCACCGAACTCTACGCCGAAGTCTTGCCGCCCGAAGTTCAGACTGCCATCAACGACAAGAAGGTGCTCGAGGGCATGGATCGCGACCAGGTGTGATGGCCCTGGGCCATCCTGCGCATAAATCGCGCGAAGTGAAGGATGGCATCGAACTCGAAGACTGGGTTTTCGGACAGCCCCCCGGCAAAATCACGTTTGTAACATTTAATGGCAGCAAGGTGATTAAAGTCAAAGAAGAGTACGCCGGTCTGGGCACTGAAGTCGCCCGCTAGACCATCCCACGACTAATTAAGAGCCCCCTCTCTTTTTATCGGGTTGCACCGGATAGTGTCCTCCTGATATCCTTTAATGTAACAAGACACACTTAAACTTTAGGAGAAGAAATGGCTGTAAAAGTTGGCATCAATGGGTTCGGCCGCATTGGCCGGAATGTAGTCCGGGCGGCCCTGCACCGGGATGATATCGAATTCGTTGCAGTGAACGATTTAACAGATACTAAGACACTGGCGCATCTGCTGAAGTACGACTCCGTGCTGGGCACGTTGCCAGTCGAAATTCATGCAGAGGAAGATGCCGTCGTGGTCGGCGGCAAGCGCATCAAAGTTTTCGCGATTAAAGATCCCGCGCAGCTCGATTGGAATTCCGTCGGCGCGCAAATCGTCATCGAATCCACCGGGAAATTCACGGATGCCAAGGATGCCGGCAAACACCTGCGCGGCAGCGTGAAAAAAGTCATCATCTCCGCCCCCGCCAAGAATGAAGACGTCACCCTCGTATTGGGCGTCAACGACGATGCCTACGACGCATCCAAGCACAACATCATTTCGAATGCCTCCTGCACCACCAACTGCCTCGCGCCGGTGGTGAAAGTTCTGTTCGACACGGTCGGAATCCTGAAAGGATCGATGACCACCATCCACAGCTACACTAACGACCAGAACGTCCTCGACTTCCCGCACAAAGACCTCCGCCGCGCCCGCGCCGCTGCCCTCAACATGATCCCCACCACTACCGGTGCCGCCAAGGCCATCGGCTTGGTAATGCCCCAGTTGAAAGGCAAATTGGACGGCTACTCCATGCGCGTCCCCACGCCGGACGTCTCCGTGGTCGATTTGGTCGCCATCACCGGCCGGCCTACTACCGCCGAAGAAGTGAATGCAGCGTTCAAAGCGGCCGCCGAAGGCCCCATGAAGGGAATCCTGGCCTATACCGAAGATCCCGTGGTATCGACCGACATGCTGCACAATCCCAATAGCTCCATCGTCGACGCCCAAATGACTAAGGTGCTCGATGGGAACCTGTTGAAAGTCATCTCCTGGTACGACAACGAGTGGGGCTACTCCAGCCGCGTCGTTGACCTGATCGCCTTCCTCACCAAAAAAGGCCTGTAGTCCCGCCTTCCGCGCGCGGCTCGGTAAGTTCCCGAGCTGCGCGCAGTAGAGCAAGCGACCTTCGTGAATTCTGCGAGTCGTTCACAGTTCCACGCGCTTTTTCTCCCCAGCCCCCTCAGCCACTTGCGCGGAATCGCCCCTCCCCAGCCAACACCGCCCGCTACGATTGAAGCGGGAGATAACGCATTGAACATCCTGTCGTCTACCAAAAACACCCGAAGAACTACCGCAAATACAATAAGTTGCCGAACGAACCCAATTTTTGAGGGGTATGAAAAGAACCTTCAGTAGTACCGCGGAACTGCCGGATCGATCTCCAGGCTCCATCGGTCGATCCCGCCCGCCATGCTCAGGCAATCTGCCAAACCCTGCCCTCGCAGCCAATCGGTCACCTGCAAACTGCGCATGCCATGGTGACAGAAAATTACCAACTGTCCCGCGCCCTCGCGCAGGGCTTCCAGAGCTTGCGGCACGTTGCGCATTGGAATTAGCTCCGCTCCGTCAATATGAGCCTGCTCGTGTTCGAACGGTTCGCGCACGTCCACCATTCGGATCGCTTCACCCGCATCCAGCCGTCTCTTTACCTCGCTTGGATCGATCTCCATTGCCGCCATCTTCCTCCGCGAAACCACACATATCGCGTCCCGCCCCCCACGCGCAACCGTGTGCCGATTCGGCCCGGTTGTGACTGGCCCGCCCGCTGTAAACTTGAAACCTTCAGGCATCCCGCCCTCGTCTCTAAGGCTTGCTATAATTGTCGGGTATCAACCAAGTGACGCCGCGTTCTAAATTAACAAACATGAAGTGTGTCATTACTGTTCTTCTTATACTCTCCACGGCCATTACCGGTTTTGCGCAGAGCTCTGTCAGCTTCGCCACCGGTCAATCCGCGCGATTGGTGATCGGCCAGCCGGAATTCGACGCTGAACTCGATAGCGCCAGCCAAACGATTCTTGGCGGGGCCAGTGGCCTAGCGTTCTTCAACGATACGCTTTTCGTAGTTGACTCCAATATGGTGGGCGCCGCGCCGGTGAATAACCGCGTACTGCTCTACAAAAATATCTCGAGCCAACTGCCGGCCCCCAACGCCGCTCTGGCTTATAACACGCTCTGCCCTGTGTGCCTCGGAACCGCCAACCTAGTGCTCGGCCAGCCCGATTACGTCAGCACCCTGCCGGCTCCCTGTGTCACTCCACCTCCCAGCGTGAACCAGACTCCCACCCCGACCACTCCCGTCTGCCTGGCCACTTCGCCGCAAACCCCCATCGCAACCGGCATGCGTCAACCTACCTCGGTTGCCACCGACGGTACCCACCTGGCCGTAGCCGACAGCCTCAACAATCGGGTCCTGATCTGGAACTCCATACCCGTAAATATGAATCAGCCCCCCGACGTCGTAGTTGGCCAGTCCAGTTTCACCACTGCCACCTTCCCTGGTGACACTCCCACCGCTTCCTCACTCCGCGGTCCTCAGGGCGTCTGGATCCAAAACGGCAAGCTCTATATCGCAGACACTCAGAATGATCGCGTTCTGATCTTCAATTCCATCCCGACTGCTAACGGCGCATCCGCCGACGTCGTTCTGGGCCAACCGAATATGACCACCTGGGTCCAGGTAAATATCGCCAACCAGAACACCAGCGCGGCTGCCAACAATATGCTCACCCCGGTGGCCGTTACTTCCGACGGTAACCACCTGTTCGTCACCGACCTCGGCTATAACCGCATCCTGATCTGGAATAAGCTGCCTACCACCAACCAACAGGCCGCAGACGTGGAAATCGGTCAGCCCGATATGACCCAGGGCACTCCGAATAACGCATTTACGACCGTCAATATTACCGGCACCACCACAGGCGTGACGACCAAGGAAGTGCCAGCCCTTTGCCAGACTTCCAGCGGTGTTGACGCTAACAACAACCCCGTCTATCCCAGCCTTTGTGAATACACGTTGAGCTTTCCCCGGTTTGCACTTTCCGATGGCGTCAGCTTATACGTCGCCGATGGCGGTAACGACCGCGTTCTGGTGTACAAAACAATCCCCACAGCAGACAAGGCGGCAGCCGACCTTGTGCTCGGACAGACTGACTTTGTCACTGACGCCCCCACTAACGGCGCCGACACTATGAATGCGCCGCTTTCGCTGGCATATGATCCTGTCAATAGTAACTTGTTTGTATCCGATACCTATAACCAGCGCATCCTGGTTTATACCAAGGCCGAACAGGATCTGCCCTACAACGGAGTATTGAACGCCGCCAGCTTGATCATTTACGCCGTGGATCCGGTGACCATCGGCGGCACCATTAAATCGGGCGACAAAGTTACCATCACCATCGGCGTAGCCACTTCCACCACCACGATCCCTTACACCTACACGATTCAAAGTGGCGATACCTTTGAAGCCATCGTGGACGGCTTAGTAGCCTTAATCAATGCCGGCGCTGGCGATCCCAATGTGATAGCTACCGCCGACAGTCTGGCTCACGAAGTAGTGTTGACTGCTAAACTTCCGGGCGTCGTTGGCGACAACGTCACCGTGGCAACCAGCATCTCGACCAACGCCGAGATTACAGCTGTCGTGGAGAGCGGCAACCTCTTCGGCGGAGGTAGCGCGGCTTCCATAGCGCCGGGCACACTGGTTTCGTTTCTCGGAAGTAACTTGAGCGAACAGAACGCTTCCGCTTCGCTCGATACCCAATTGCCTCTTACCCTCGGCGGCGTCTCGGTTTATTTCAATGGCGTACAGTCGCCCTTACTTTTCGTCTCGCCGACCCAAATCAATGCTCAAGTGCCTTTTAACTTTGGGTTTGCAAGTACCGGCACTGCTAATGCCTGGGTTCGCATCCAGCGTGCCGACGGATCAGTCGTCGCCACCAACACCATAGCCATCAGCCTCGTGAGCGCCAATCCCGGCATCTTCGCGGCATCCGGTAACGATCCACGCCCGGCCTATGCTTACCATTCGTCTAACTATGCCACCGGCGTCATCTCCGTCGACGGCACCATCAAAGCCGGTAACATAGGATCCATTTGCATTGGTTCCACTACGGGACTTACAGCTACGGCTACCCTTCCGACCGGGTGCACCGGTGGTCGCACTTATAACTACTACGTGCAGCCCAGTGACGATCTGGCAACTATCCAGCAAGCCTTCATCGCGCTATTAGCTGACGATCCGCAGGTAACCGCGACCGCCTCAAGCGAGTTTACCCGTATTCTTTTGCAGGCCAAGGTCCCAGGGGCCGCCGGCAACGATATCCCGTTTTCGGTGGTTGTCAATACCGGAGCGACCCTCCTGTTGACCGCCATCGGACCCGCCCCCCCCAGCCCAGGGGTAGGCGCCCTGTTGTGCTGCGCTAGCACCGCCGGCACCCCCGTAACCGCGAATAACCCCGCTACCGCTGGCGAGACCATCATCATCTACGCTACCGGCTTGGGCGTGCCATCCTTGACTCCGCTGATCGATCAGTACCTCTTGTCCGGCCAGCCTTACAACGGTCCTGTCGGGAACTTTCCCCAGAGTTTCGTCTCCTCGCAGGTGACGTCACAGGGTACCAGCACCACGGCCAACGTGCTGCGCGCCGAGTTGGCTCCCGGCATGATTGGAATTTACCAGATCTACCTGCAGTTGTCTTCGGCCTTAGGCACCGACCGTCAGGCCGAACTCTACATTGCGCAGAATACTTTCCGGAGTAACCTGGTCACCATTCCGGTGTACGCGACGCCGCTCTTGTCTTCGATGTCCTGTAGCCCGACTACATTGAATTCCAATGGGACATCTACGTGCACGGTCATCCTGGCGGTAGCCGTAATTAACGCGGCCACCACCATTAACCTGTCGAGCAGCGTAAGCCAACTGACAGTGCCGTCCAGCGTATCGATCCCCGCGGGTTCGACCTCGGTTTCGTTCACCGCAACGGCGGGCGCCGTTACCGCGAGTGAGACGGCTACCATCACGGCCACCTTGGGCACTACCAGCACGCCCACTTCGATCACTTTGAACCCGTAATCCGAGCCGCGCAAACCGAGCCGCGCGCGTAAGCAAGCGTCCACTAATACGCTTTTGCAATCACCACGCGACGGTCTACCGGAACGCCCGTTACGATACACTTCCCCGGACCGTCGTACTCGTCCACCGCGGGTATATTTC
This sequence comes from Bryobacterales bacterium, assembly GCA_963738345.1. Taxonomy (GTDB): domain Bacteria; phylum Acidobacteriota; class Terriglobia; order Bryobacterales; family Bryobacteraceae; genus Bog-159. The sequence goes on along the minus strand of CAVTWI010000002.1, from coordinate 4,325,656 downwards.
TTACAGTAGCTTTGAACTCTTTGACTCTCGCGTCCCCGGCCGGATCGTCCGCCAGATGCGCCATCACGAACTTGCCGCCACCTCTTTCGGCCGTGACATCGTTCAAAATATCCTGCACCTCTTCGATCGAATTCGCCAGCACCGTATTGTCTTTCAAGCGCTGCTTGGCCTTGGCAAAAAGATCCTTCTGCATGGCCTCGAGCGTCGCTGCCAGTTTCCCAACCGCCGCAGTCTGCGGGATCACTTCCTTCGACCCCGTATCCCGGCGCTTAATCACGATGTTGCCGCTAGCCACATCGCGCGGCCCCAGTTCGAAGACCACCGGCACGCCGCGACGCTCCCAGTGGAAGAATTTCGCTCCCGGCGTCATCCCTTCGCGCGCGTCCACATGCGCCCCCAGTTCGGCCGCCAACCGCGTAGCCGTTTCCATCACCTGTGCCCGCTCTTCGTCCTTGCGGAAAATGGGCACCAGCACCGCTTTGCGCGGCGCAACCTTGGGCGGTAGCACCAGGCCCTTATCGTCGGAGTGTGTCATGATTAACCCGCCGATCAGACGCGTACTCACGCCCCAACTGGTCTGCCAGACATAGTCCAGCTTGCCCTCCTTGGTCTGGAACTGCACGTTGAACGCCTTCCCGAAGTTCTGCCCGAGGTCGTGGCTGGTCCCAGCCTGCAACGCCAGGCCGTTTTGCATCATAGCTTCGATGGAATAAGATCGCAGCGCGCCCGCAAACTTCTCCGACTGCGTCTTGGCGCCCTTGATCACCGGCATGGCCATCACATCCTCGGCCACCTCGGCATAGATGTCCACCATCCGGAAGACTTCCTCCAGCGCTTCCGCGTGGTTGGCATGCGCCGTGTGCCCCTCCTGCCAGAGGAACTCAGTGGTGCGCAGGAACATGCGTGTCCGCAGTTCCCAGCGGATGATGTTAGCCCACTGATTCACCAGCACCGGCAGATCGCGGTAGCTCTGGATCCACTTGGCGAAGAAGTGCCCGACAATGGTCTCCGACGTCGGCCGGATCACATAGGGTTCTTCCAGCTTTTTCCCGCCCGCGATGGTGACCACAGCCAGTTCCGGCGCGAAGCCTTCCACGTGTTCCGCCTCCTTTTCGAGGAAGCTTTGCGGGATCAATAACGGAAGATAAATGTTCTGATGACCGGTAGCTTTGAAACGGGTGTCGAGTTCCCGCTGCAGGTTTTCCCAAACGGCATAACCGTTGGGCTTGATGACCATACAGCCTTTGACGATCTCGGCCGGTTCGGCCATGTCGCCCGTCAGGACCACGTCCTGGTACCACGCGGCGAAGTCTTTTTCTCGTGAAGTGATCGGGGATTCTGCCATATCGTAATCCTCTAGTTTGGCAGATTCCCGCTGTGCAGCCTAGCCTAGTTGGAACTCTTCCCCGCTGGACTCGGTCCTCATCCCCCCCCGCGCATCACGGAAGAAGAACCCGGCTCGCGTCGGCGCCAAGTTGGCGGGCCGCACCACCAGCGCAACCTGCCATGGCTTCGGAAAGAATCGGTCGAAAAGCTGCACGTCCGCCGGCGACATCGAGATCCCTTCGCGAGTGTGCGAGTGATAGTAGCCGGCCGGCTCCAATCCCGCCAGGGCAGGATCGTGGTCCGCCGTAACCAATAACTCGGCCAGTGCCGCTTCGTCCTTCTTCGATAGCATGAACCGCGGACCGTTCGAGTACTCGCACTCAATCGGCCGCACCGCCGAAATGCGCAGCACGCCATCCCGGCGCGAGCCGTAGAGCACGCCACCCACCTCCACCCCGCCATGCCGCATGCGCTGATACCCCTCGGCCGCGCGAATGCGAATTTCGTCGAGCGCTGCGTTCGAGTATTCCAGTTTTAAGCCGCCCGGGCCCGCCGTTGACGATCCGAACTCCTGCGTCACGGGGACCGGCATCAGTTCGCTCAGGGGCAGGGAAGACGGCCTGGGCAGCGTGCTGGCCAGATCCGCGAAACGCCGTTCGTAGAGGCTCCGCACCGCATAGCGTCGCGGCAAAGCATCGAAGACCACGGGCTCACCATCGGGCAGCGGCGCAGGGGTGGCCGGGAAATCCCGGAAGCTCTGTGTCGGCAGCTTTCGCCCATCGATGGCGCGCGCCAGCAGTTCAATATCGGTCTCCAGCTTGGGCGTCTTTGCGGGTATCCGCGCGGGCTCCACGTTCTGCAGATATGTCCGGGTGTGCATCATCAGCATGTCTTCGGTCTCCTGTTGCTGCACCTTTACCCGCATGCGCCCCACCAGCACCAGAGCTGTGGGCACCACCACCGTGGCGATCAGCAAGGCGCTCGCCAGCATGACCATGCTGTGATACCGAAACGCCAACAGCAGGCTGGCGGTCAAGGCCACCGCGAACAAGCCCTTCTGCATGAGTTGCGATGTCCTGGGCGATTGCCCCTCAAATGCGTCGTTCAAAGTCATACCCGCTCCGTTCTGTCACTCACAATTCTACGGGAGCCCATGAAATGCCGGCAGTTCCACCGGTACGGGCTAAGGTACTTCAAACCGCCGGAACCAAGCCGCCAGTTAACTGTCACTGTTAACCTCGAGTAAACTAAACCACTACCCACCAGCCACCACCCACCATCCACGGCGAGCGAAGCGAGCCCTGCCGCATGTTATGATGCCTTCGCAAGAACACGTCACCTCCTATGTTTCGCAGCTTCGACGAACTTCTGGGCGCCGCCCGTGCCCGCGGCCCCGTGTCCATCGCCGTCGCCAACGCCCACGATCCCGATGTGATTGAAGCGCTGAAACGCGCCCGCGAATTACAACTGGCTGAAGGCATCCTGGTGGGGAATGCCGCCAGGATTCGTGACCTCGCCCGCGAGGGTGGCTTCGATGTCTCCGATAGTCAGATCGTCAACGAAACCGATCCCACCGCCGCCATTCGCCAATCCATCGCCTTGGTTCGGGAAGGCCGTGCCTCGCTACTCATGAAAGGCAAGGTTCCTACCGCCAGTCTGATACGAGCGGTCCTCGATCGGGACACCGGACTGCGCACGAGCCGCCAATTGAGTCAGGTTGCCGTCTTTCAAGTTCCCGGCTTCGACCGCCTGATGCTGCTGACTGATGCGGCCATTAACATCGCTCCAACCTTGGCCCAGAAAGCCGATCTGTGCCGCAATGCCGTCGAAGTGGCCCGCGCCATCGGCATCGAGAAGCCCAACATAGCGGCACTTTGCGCTCTGGAATTAGTGAATCCTGAAATGCCCGCCACCGTGGACGCCGCCGCGCTCAGTGCCATGAATCGGCGCGGCCAACTCACCGGATGTTTTGTCGAGGGTCCCATCGCACTGGATGCGCCACTCAGCAGGTTCGCCGCGGAACGCAAGAGCATCTCCAGCCCCGTGGTCGAGAATACCGATATTTTCCTCGCGCCGGATATCGAGGCCGCCAATATCCTCTACCGCGCGATTGTCTATTTTGCAAAAGCGGAATCGGGAGGGATTGTCCTCGGTGCGCGCGTGCCTATGGTCCTGCTCTCTCGCGCTGAGACCCCCGAAACCAAGGTCCACTCGATTGCCATAGGTGTTCTGGCGGCAGCTATTTAGCTAATCTTACGTAGACGCAAAGAGGTATATGGTTCCGCACGACAAAACGGTTATCATGGCTTTGTAACGATTAGGCTTTGAATCTCACAATCTAATGAAGGGATAAATGCAGCACGACGAAGCAATCCGCTCTCAAGCCGCCGAACGTTACGTAGCTCACGAACTTTCGCCTGCCGAGCAGAACGCTTTCGAAGAACATTTTTTCGATTGCCGCGTATGTACGGATGCGGTCCGCTTCGAGTTGTCATTTGCGGCCAACGTTCGGGCTGTGTCACGTGAACAGCGCCAGAGCCAACGCACCAAGCCCTTGCCGCCCGGGTCTTTGCGCAAGTTCTTTGACCTCCTTCGTATGCGCCCGGCCACAGCTTTTTCATTAGCCGGGAACCTCGCCCTGGCAGCCGCTCTTGTATTCCTGGTGCTGCCCGCCAAGCGCCCGTCCACGATGGCGCGGTTTACGGAGCCTTATTTTGCGCCCGGGCCTACTCACGGCGCCGAAGATATTCACGTCATCCCCCCAGGCGACATCTACCTCGTCCGCTTCCATGCACTCGGTGCGGCCAGTCAGTCCTACTCCTTTGAAATCCAGGATGAGTCCGGTAAGCGCGAATCGTCCGGCTCCCTCTCCGCTCCAGCCAGCCAAGACGATTTATATCTACAAGTCCCGGTTACCAGCCTGGCTGCGGGAGTTCATACCCTGGTAGTCCGCGCCGCGCCTAATGGCGAGATCGCCTCCTGGTCTAAGTTCCGCACCGCACACTAAGCCACCCCCTCGCTTTTTCCGCACCCGATTTTCTGGTAGGATCTACATCGGTCAATGGAGACTCCTGCCAAGCGATTGCTGGCTCTTTCTCTCGCATGCCTGCTCTCCGCGTGCCTCACTGGCGACCGCGCATCAGGTTCCGCCTATCGGGCCGCCGAAGCCGCTTATCGCGCGGGTGACTTTCAATCCTCCCTCTCTCAAGCCCGCCAAGGCTTACGCCGCTTTCCCTCTGGCGAGCCGGGTTGGAAATTCCGCCTGCTAGCCGCCGAGAACCTGCTATACCTCAGCCGTGTGAGAGAGGCCGCCGCACTGATGGACGAGCCGACCGCTCCGTCAGACCCTGCCCTCCGGGCACGCCTCCAACTGGACCGTGCCCGCGTTGCGATCAAATTGGGGTCGCAGAATGGACCGCAACTTTTGCGCGCCGCGCTGGATGCCGCCCTGGCTTCCGGTGACAGATCCCTGGTCTGCATGGCGCGCTTGCGCCTGGGCGACCTCAATGCCGGTTCAGCCGAGGGTGAATCGTATATCCGGGCTGCACTGGCTGATGCCCAGCAGTTGCACGATCCCTTCCTGCTCTCCTGGGCGCAACTGAACCTGGGTTATACCTTGGCCAAAGCGGCCCGCTTTGACGAAGCCGTCCCCATTCTGGACCAAGCCTCGGAAACTGCCCGGCAAGGCGGAGCGAAGTCCATGCTGGCCGGTTCCCTAGGCAACCTGGGGTGGTGTTACATCATGCTTGGCGATCCCGATCGCGCCGAAGGCTACTTCGTGCGCGCGGAAGACTTGAGCGCACACCTCGGCATGATCGACACTCAACAACGTTGGCTCGGAGCTCTCGGAAATATCTATATGAATCGCGGAGACTTGCCGCGCGCCACCAGCTATCAACAGCGTGCCGCAGCCTTGGCGCGGCAAGCCGGCAATGAAGCCTGGCTAGCCATCGCCTACAACAATCTGGCCGAAATCTCCATGAATAAAGGCGACCTCCCTGCCGCCCAGTCTTTTAATGATCGCGCCCTTGAGATCAAGCGACGCCTGAACGACGACTGGTCACTGGTATATTCCGAAACCCTCGCTGCAGAAATCGATCTACTGGCCGGACGCAATGAGCTGGCCAGGAAAGGCTATCAAGCAGTAATCGAACGCTGCCAACGCGCCCACGCCCCCAGCGTCTTGTGGCATGCCTACGGTAGGCTCGCCTTCCTATATCAGCAAACTGGGCAACCGGCTTTGGCCGAGGTTCAATACCGCAAAGCCATCGATACCATCGATCGCGAATGGAATAAGCTCGGCAGCGACGAGTGGAAAACAACGTTTCTGGCGCCGCGCAATCTGATCGGCTTTTTCCAGGATTACGTCGATTTCCTCATTGATCGAGGCGAGACGCAAAAAGCGCTGGAGGTGGCCGAGTCGTCCCGCGCTCGCGTCCTCAATCAACGCCTCGAACACTTGGGCGCGGTCGCACCGGATTTCCGAATTCCCAAACTGCTGGCCGCCACGCGCGGTTCACCCACCGTCATCCTGTCGTATTGGTTGGCCAATCGCTCTTCGGTATGGGTGCTCGCCGCCGGTCGGGTTTCTCGTGTCGAACTTCCGCCGGCCCCGGCCATTGAGCGACTGGTGCGAGACTACACCGCGCTCGTCACCCAAGGGGGCGATCCCCTGGCAACCGCTACTACATCCTCCGCGCTTTACGAAGCGGTATTGGCCCCCGTCGCCAAACTCATTCCGCCCGGCTCGCAAGTAATCGTCTTGCCTGATGGCGCCCTACACCAACTCGCCTTCGAAACCCTAGTAGTGCCGTTTCCACAGCCACATTACTGGATAGAGGATGTAACGCTTGCCACGGCTCCGTCGCTCCGTGCGCTGCAACCCTACAAGGGCGGCACCACAGATACTCCTACCCTGCTGCTCATGGGTGCTCCGGCCCTTTCGGGCCATGAGTTTTCGCCGTTACCCAATATCGACAAAGAAATTGGAGTCATCAAAGCCCAGTTCCAGCCCGCCAACCGGGTCGTGTTGACCGGCGCGCGCGCGGTCCCTGGTGAATACGCCAGGTCATCTCCGGCGAAGTTCACCAATATCCATTTCGCCACCCACGCTACTGCCAATCGCGACAGTCCTCTGAACTCCGCCATCATCCTCTCGCACCAGGGTGTAAATTATAAACTCTACGCCCGCGATGTGGCGGGACTGCCGTTACGCGCCGAGTTAGTCACAATTTCTGCATGTAAGAGCGCCGGCGCTAAAGCCTACTCCGGAGAAGGACTCATGGGCTTCGCTTGGGCCTTCCTGCAGGCGGGCGCCCAAAACGTAATAGCCACCTTATGGGACGAGAGCGAAGCTATGTCTGCGGATCTCATGGGTGTTCTCTACCGGGAGATGGCTGCGGGCAAGTCTCCCGCGAGCGCACTCCGGGCCGCCAAACTGGCCCTCTTGCACTCCAATTCGCGCTTCCGCCGTCCCTATTACTGGGGATCGCTGCAACTGTTTACTCGCCGCTTCACCTGACACTCCAACGTATGACACGTGACAACGATCGGGATATTTCCGTAAGAATGCAGTCAGTCATTTGTAACGAATCGATTGTTGCTTACACAATCCAATAGGGGATCTAGTTGACGCACGACGAAGCCATACGTTGCGGAGCCGCCGAAAGGCATGTATCTGGGGAACTTCCATCCGCGGAACGCGACGCATTTGAAGAACATTTTTTCGATTGTCCTGAATGTGCCGAGGAGGTTCGATGGGAACTGATCTTCGCTGCCAATGCCCGCGCCCTCCTGCGCGAACGCGCGGCCGAACCTCCTAGCACCAATTGGTTCGCAGAATGCATTGCGTGGTTCCGTCCGCGCCAGGCTTTGTCGTTTTCCCTTGCCGCAAATGCCTTGCTGGTGTTAATGTTCGGATTAGTGTTCGTTAGCCGCTCGCGCGAACCGATCGGAGTCCACCTGGTTCCGGCCTACTTCGCACCTGGACCCGTACGCGGTCCGGGAGACATGGATGCACCGCTCATTCCCGCCGGTATGCCTGCCTTTCTCGCCCGTATCCCCTCGCCCGGCGCCAGATACTCGTCTTATTCATACATAATTCTTAACGCTGATGGGAAACGCGAGATGACTGGCGCTCTAGGTCCGGTCGATAGTGATTATAACGAGTTGTATCTGGAAGTTTCGCTGAAAGACTTGCCCCAGGGTGTTCATACCCTGGAAGTTCTCGGCAACCCTGAGGGCAAGGTTATATCCCGGACTTCATTCCATAGCTTGCGGTAAAAGGGGAACAACGTAATGCCGATGAAAAAGTACCTGTATCACGGACAGGCGTTCGGGGTAGATGCCGATATCACCGATCCTGGTCCGTATAAGTTAGACCACCACGCCAAATGCGCATTGACGGATGGACAACCCGGAAATCCAACGGGTTCACATACGGGATTTGACATGCCGGGCGGTTTATCCCACGGCGCTTGTTCCACTTCGATCCAAGCCGACCCGATCGATGACCAAGGTTTTATCCGCACTGTAGTCCGCTCCACAGTCGAGAATCTGACAGTCGATGGACTATCGAAGCTCAAAATCGACAGCGTTAACCTCGGCATTATCAGCGTATACCGGAAAAAGTGGTTCGACATGCCCGTACCGCATGCCAAACGCACTCGAGTACTCCCCCTCGAGTGCAGCCTGGTTAACCCGACTCTTAACGGCGAACCGCTCGATCTAACACTGCCTGCTCCGTTCCACTACTCCGAAGAACAGCGCAAAGCTTATTTGGAAGCCGACGTTCCCGACCCCCGGATTGACGCCGAAGTCCGGCAAACCATCATCGACAGTCCCAACCGCAGCATTTACATCCCGCATTTTGGTAGGATCTTCTTCGGCGAATGGACCCTGCTGCCCAACGAGACGTGGAACCCCATCCATCAGATCCATATGGTGCGCATGGTGTTCAGCACTCCGCCGGCCGGAGGTGGTGCCGGGGGCGGTGGGCAGGGTGGCGGCGATTCGGGTGGCGGCACCGGCGGTTAGCCCTCTGTTTACTGGCTTTGCTGACCAGTTGCGGAAATCGTGATCGCGAAGCTGGGCGCGCTTATCAGGAAGGCCGCTCCGCCCTGCGCGCCGGGGATTTCAAACAATCCCTGGACATGGCGCGCAAAGGCCTGCAGCACTGGCCCAACGGTGACTGGGGCTGGAGATTCCGGCTGTTGGCCGCCGAAGACCTCATGATCTTAAGCCGTGAGCCAGAAGCCGCTCCGCTTCTGGCTACGCAGGGCGCCCCTTCCCAAGCGGCGCTCCGGGCCCGGTTGACCGCGGATCGCGGCCGGCTGATCAATCGTTCCGATCCCGACCGTGCGCGTGCGCTCTTTCAAGAGGCCTTGACCGCGGCCCGCGCCGCTAGGGATTCCGAACTCGAGTGCGTCCTCCACCTCCGCCTCGGCGATCTCGCGCGCGGTTTCGATCAGGTCGACCCGTTCTACCAGGAGGCTCTTGCCGTAGCCGAGCGCCGGCAAGACGTATATTTGAAGGCTTGGGCGCGGGTGTCTCTGGGTTTCAACCGGTTGAATTTTGCCCGCTCCGACGAGGCCATTCCCCTCCTCACCCAAGCGCTCGCAGACGCCCGCCAGTGCGGCGCCAAATCCTTCGTGGCGGCAGCCACCGGCGACTTGGGCTTATGCTACTGGCAGCTTGGCGATTTCGATAAGGCACAGAGTGCCTTCCAAAGCGCGGAAAAACTGAACGGCCAGATCGGCGCCCGCGACTCACAGCTTCGCTGGCTGGGCAACCTGGGTCTTCTCTATTTCTCCAAAGGCGATCTGGATCAGGCCGAACCCTTTGAAAAGCGTGCTCTAAAACTAGCGGAAGACGTAGGTAACGAAAAATGGCAGGGGATCGCCGCCCACAATCTCGCCCAGATCGCCATCGAAAAGCGTGACTTGCCCGTGGCGCGCACCTATAGCGACAAGGCGCTCGCGATCAGCAGGCACAGCCGCGATCAGCAATCGTTGGTCTATTCAGAATTGAGTGTCGCCGAAATCGAGCACCTTTCCGAAAAATCTGCCGCCGCCGAACACGATTACCGCAATGTCATACTGCAAGCGCAGCAAGCCCAAACGCCCGACCTGATCTGGGAAGCCCATCACTATCTGGCCTCGCTATATGTGCAGACCGGTAGAATGCCGCAAGCCGCCGCCGAGTATCGCAACGCCATCGACACCATCGACCGCCAATGGAGCCATCTGAGCGGCGAACAATCCCAGACCACTTTCCTCTCCCCCCCCCTGATCGGCGTCTTTCAGGACTACGTCAGTTTTCTGATCCGCACCGGCCATACCGAACAGGCTCTGGAGACTTCCGAATCGGCGCGAGCGCGAGTCCTCAGCCGCCGCCTGAGAAGTCGTGGCGCGCTTCCCCCGCGTTTTGACCTCGCCGGCTTAGAGCGCTCCGCACGGGCGTCCCATTCGGTGATCCTGTCTTACTGGCTCGAGCCGGGGCGGTCGTCGGTCTGGGTGATCGGTGCCGGCCCGCTCCGCCGGTTCGACCTGCAACCCGGTAAAGAACTCGGCAGGCTGGTACGCGAGTACATGGAAGTGGTGACCACGGGCCTCGATCCCTTGGCGCGCAACGACGCATCGTCCGTGTACCAAGCCGTGCTGGGTCCGGTCGCCAATCTGATCCCTGCGGGCTATAACGTTATCGTAGTGCCCGATGGCGAATTGCACCAGCTCAACTTCGAAACCCTGGTCGTGCCCGGCCCCCGCCCACACTATTGGATCGAGGACGTCAGTATCTCGACCGCGCCGTCCTTGCGCGTGCTCACGCGCGAATCCCACCGGCCGGTGGGTTCGCCGAAGTTACTGATCATAGGCGATCCGGTCTTGGTGGGCCATGAACTCGCGCCCCTGCCCAATGTGAAAAAGGAAATTGCCGCCGTTGAGGAATGCTTCCCAGCCTCTAACTGGACCTCCTACACCGGCGCTGCCGCAGTGCGCGAAAAGTACCTCCAGTCCTCGCCCGCTACCTTCACACATATCCACTTCGCTACGCATGCCACGGCCAACTTGGAAAGTCCGCTGAACTCCGCGATCATCCTTTCGCATCAGGGCGAGAACTATAAGCTATATGCCCGCGACGTGGCCGACATACCCTTGCACGCCGATCTCGTCACTCTCTCCGCATGCCACAGCGCGGGAGCCAGAGCCTACTCCGGCGAAGGTTTGATGGGCTTTGCCTGGGCCTTTCTGCAAGCCGGCGCCCAGAATGTGATCGCCACGCTGTGGAATGAGGACGATGCCGTCTCGCCCGATCTGATGCGCGTACTCTACCGGGAGATCGCCGCTGGACAAACTCCCGCGGCCGCTTTGCGAACCGCGAAATTAGCCCTGCTCAGACCGACCGGATCCCATCGCAGACCCTACTATTGGGGACCCCTGCAAGTCTTCACGCGCGAGATTGGTTCCGTGGTCACCTCCGCAGCAGCCGGAAGGCCAGCAGCAGCCATGCCGCGATAAAAGCCAGTCCGCCCAGCGGGGTGATCGCACCCAACGTCCGCACACCGCTCAACGCCAAAGCGTACAAACTGCCGCTGAAGATCAGGATGCCGGCGAGGAGCAGTCCGCATACCCACGCGCAACCCGATTCCGTCAACATCTCCGGCGCGGGCGAACAGCGGCACCACAGGATGCCTATGGCATGGATGAATTGATAAAAGACGGCCTTCTCGTAAATGCCCATCGAGTAGGCGTCCAGCCGTCCGCGCAGGCCATGAGCACCAAAGGCCCCCAACATCACCGTTAATCCCAACAGCGCCGCGCCAACTCCGCTCCAGACCATGTCCGTAATTGTAGCGTTTGGCGTACAGTGAAAGACATGGCCGCAAAAACACAGACCAAATCCACGTTCGATATCCATCCAGGCCTGGCCCGGATGCACACCCTGATCGCCAACCTGAAGGAGAATACGGGACGGGCGCTCGAAGATTGGCTGGAACTGATTCAACAGGCCGGGCCGGCCACCGTGAAAGAACGCCGCGAATGGCTGCGCGCGAAGCACGGCCTTGGCCTGAACTACGCTTCCTGCATCGCCGATATGTCCGCCGAAACAAACGAAACCTTCACGCCGGAAGGCTATCTGCGGGCCGCCGAACAATATGTCGATAAAATGTTCGCCGGTCCGAAGGAGGGGTTACGCCCCATCTACGAAGCGCTCCTGGCGGCGGGACGCAAGCTGGGCAAAGATGTGCGCGTGTGCCCTTGCCAGACTATGGTGCCGCTCTATCGAAACCATGTCTTCGCGCAGATCAAGCCCACCACACGCACGCGGATCGACTTCGGCCTGGCGCTCAAAGACACTAAAACACCCAAACGCTTGATCGACACCGGCGGCTTCGCCAAGAAAGACCGCATTACGCGCCGCATTGAGATTTCGTCTCTCGATGAGATCGACGATGAAGTACGCCGCTGGCTGAAGACCGCCTACGATATGGACGCATAACCGGCCCCCCCCGCGCTATTGGCCCAAGCGTTCCGGCATATCCGCCAGAACGTAACTCATCACCGCCATAGCGGCAATGCACTGCTGGAAATCGCGCGGGTTGATTTTGTCCACAGTATCGGTGCGGGTATGGTGCCAGTCGAAATAGTGCGTGCCCACCGTGAACAGCCCCAGCCCGGGAACGCCATCGCGCATCAAGGGTCCGATGTCCGCGCCGCCTCCGCCTTCGCTAATAGTATCCGCGCCGATGGGCGCCAGCAATCGCCCGATCTCCTTAACCTGCGCCAGCGCCGTGCCTCCCGGGCTCACGCCGAAACCCACCGGCTTCTCCGCGCCGCCATCCATTTCAATGGACGCCACGTAGTTGTGGATCTTATCGCCCACCATGGCTCGATAGGCTGCGCCGCCCGCCGAGCCGTTTTCTTCGTTGGTCCAGAAAACCACGCGTAGCGTTCGCCGCGGATGTAATCCGAGCTTCTTGATGATGGTGGCGGCTTCGAGCGCAGCCATAATGCCGCTGCCATCGTCTTGCGCGCCGGCCCCGACGTCCCACGAATCGATATGTCCCCCCATCACCACGATTTCTTCGGGCTTTTCGCGCCCCGGAATCTCACCCATCACGTTGGCGGAATCCGCGTCGGGCAGCATGTGTGCCTCCATGTAGAGATGCACGGTCACGGGCGATCCCGCGTCGGTGAGGCGCTGGATCATAGTAGCGTCTTCGAAGGTAATGGCGGCCGCTGGAATCTTGGGGTCAGTTGCCGTATAGTTCAGCGCGCCGGTATGCGGCGTCTGCATTGCCAGCGAGCCGACCGACCGGATCAGCATGGCCGCTGCGCCCAGTCTGCTCGCGCGGGAAGCCCCTGCGCCGCGATAGGCGACCGTCTTCCCGTATCCTTCATACGGCACATTGAACAGCACGATCTTACCCGCCACCTTGTCCCGCCCAAGCGCTTCCAGCGCGTCGAAACTGGAAACCGGCACCACTTCCGCGGTGATGCCATCGGGCGGAGTCGCGACGCTGCCGCCCAGTCCCAGCATGGTCAGCGTGTGGCGCACCGGTTTGAGTATCTCGGCATCCTCACGGCCTCGCACCCAGTGAGGAACCTTAACGGGCGACGTGGTTACATTCTCCAGGCCGTCACGCTTCATCTGCGCGGCCGCCCACTCGATTGCCGTATTCAGTGAGTCCGAGCCGCTGAGGCGGTTGCCAATGCGATCGCACAGGTATGACAGCTTGGCGTAACCGTCCTGATCGGCCAGTGCCAGGCTGATAATCTGGCTCGAAACATCCTTGTAGGTCTCCGAGAGTGGTGGCGCGGCAGCTAGCAAAGCAATGGGAAGCAGCGCCGCGGAAAAACGCGAAAGGTGCATCTAGACAGTCTAACCTTCCAGCACGCGCCTGAGTTCTTCGGGCCGGAAACAGTGCGCGAATGCCGTTTCGCGCTGAATACGCCCGGCGCGTACCAGTTCGGCTAGAGACTGCTCCATGGTCATCATGCCCTCCGCGCGACCGATGGTCAACTGGCTGCGGAGTTGATGGTCGTCGCCCTTGCGGATCAGGTTGCGCACCGCATCGGTGGCCATCATGATTTCGAGCGCTGGAAAGCGGTGAATGCCGTCCTCCGCGGGCACCAGTTGTTGGGCCACTACCGCCAAGAGAGCGAGTGACAACTGCTGCCGCATTTGCCCCTGATGCGCCGCCGGAAACGAATCGAGAATGCGCGAGATGGATTGCGCCGCGTCATTGGTATGCAGCGTCGAAAACACCAAGTGCCCGGTCTCCGCGGCGGTGAGCACGGTCGCCATGGTTTCGGTATCGCGCATTTCGCCCACCAGGATCACGTCCGGCGTCTGCCGTAAAATGCTGCGCAGCGAATTCACAAAATCCGGCGCGTCAGGTCCCACTTCAATCTGCTCCACGATCGAATTGCGGTTTACGTGCCGGTATTCGATAGGGTCTTCAATGGTGACAATGTGCGTGCGGCGCTTGCTGTTGATGAGGTCGATCAAGGCCGCCAGCGTCGAACTTTTCCCGCTTCCGGTTGCGCCGGTAACCAGCACCAAACCCTGCCGGCGGTCCGCCACGCGCGCCAGTGCGGCGGGAAGGTGCAAGGATTCAATCGTAGGAATTCGCGCCGGCAGTAAGCGGATGCTGGCCGCCAGTGTACCGCGCTGATGGTGAATGTTGGCGCGGAAACGGCCCACGGTATCGCGCTCAAAACTAAAATCCACGGACTTCTTTTTCTGCAGTTCGTCATACTGGCGCGAATCGAGCAGCGGCACGACGAAATTGCGCACATCGTCGGGCGAAAGTGGCGGACCGGACGCTGGTGCTAATGTGCCGTTCACGCGCAGCGCCACGGGACTACCGGCAATCAGCAGAAGGTCGGACGCATTTTGCCGGTTGGCATAGTTCAGTAACTGATCGAGCGATCCGGCGTCTTGCGGCGGGCGCGGAGGGGCGGTTTTATCGGCAGGGCGCGATCCCGGCGCCGCGCGATTCAGTTCTTCGACAATACGGCTGAGATCCTGGTCGTAGCTTTCCACGGTCAGTTCCTTAAGCGGCGCGTCTGAGTCAGCAGGCACTTATACCGCGGTGCCGCTTGGGGGCGGTGGTGTCGCGGCAGGTGGCTCGTTAGCGGGTTGGGGTTGGACCCTTTCGACCACGATGGTGAAATGCGCCAGGTGCGCGGCGATCGCGCCTACCGCCGCCAGAACGGGCGCCACCACGGCGCCGATGGCTGCCAGGGTCAGCGGCACTTCCATGAAAGTATGGCCATGGTCGTCCCGGATGATGATGCGGCGAACGTTGCCCTCGTGGATCAACTCCTGTACCTTGTCGACCAGTTCCTTACCCAGGACTTTGAACTCTTCCATGGTTACGCGAAAGTTTTCCATAAGTTCTGATCTTAGTGTAGCAAGGGGGCATCTGCGCATCTTCCGAATGCGGCGCAAACAGGGTTTCGCAGACATGCACACGGTGTGGCGCGATACACTAAAAAATCTGCTCATGCCTGAGTTTCAAGCCATACTTTTCGATTTTGACGGCGTCCTGGTGGACAGCGAACCGGTACACTGCGATTGCTGGCGCGAAGTGCTGGAGCCGTTGGGCGTTCCCGTAACCTGGGAGATCTACGCCGCCCATTGCGTGGGCGCGGTGGATAGCCAAATGATCTACACGTTCGCCAAACTGGCCGATCCGCCCGCCGATCCGGCTAAGCTCTGGGAACAGTATCCACTGAAGCGGCAGCGTTTTCGCGAGCGCATGGCAGCCCACGCACCCTTCGCCGAGGGTATTACGGATTTCTTCCGCGAACTCGCGCCAAACTACAAACTCGGCGTGGTTTCATCCAGTTCTCATGCGGAGATCGAGCCTTTTCTCGAAGCCGCTGGGATTCGCCCGTATCTAGCCACCGTCGTCGGCGGAGACGATGTGAAGCGCCACAAGCCCGCACCAGATCCTTATCTTCTGGCTGGCGAACGGCTCGGAATCGAAAGCGCGCTAGCGGTGGAAGACTCCGCGCCTGGCATCGAGAGCGCGCGTGCCGCCGGCTTTGCCAGCCTGCAGATTGCGGATCCCGCACGCATGATGGAACTGGTGAGGGCGCGACTACACGACTGAGGGGCGGCGTTGCGGCATAACGCCGTGCTACACTGCCCCCAAACTATGCTTGCGAAATTCTTGGTGAGCCTGACTCTGGTCTGCGGCTATATGCTCGGAGCGGAGCGCGGCGAGGAACTCCGCCTATGGCCCAAAGGCGCTCCTGGATCGGAATCCGAGACGGCGCCGGAAGTATTCGAAGCAGGGCCCACCGCCAAGTTGCCGAAGCGATTCACCTTGGTGCATTATCCGTCCCTGTACGTATTCCCGGCGCCCAAAGAGAAGGCCAATGGCGTGGCGGTCGTGGTCGCCCCGGGAGGCGGCCATTCGCAATTGGTGATCGATAAGGAAGGCTGGGAAATCGCCGACTGGCTGAACCAGAACGGCATTGCGGCGTTCGTATTGAAGTACCGGCTGGCGCGTGCGCCAGGTTCGCACTACACGGTGGATCGCGAAGCTCTGGCGGATGCCGCGCGCGCCGTACGTACCGTGCGCAGCCGCGCCACCGAATGGGCACTTGACCCCGCGCGCATCGGCTTCATGGGGTTTTCGGCGGGAGGCGAGGTAACCGCTCTGATCGAAACACGCTTCGATGCCGGTCACGCGGACGCAGCCGATCCTGTGGAACGCGTTAGTTCACGTCCCGATTTCGCCGCCGCCATCTATCCTGGATTTAAGCCCGGCTCGATTACTGTGCCGAAGGACGCTCCTCCGACTTTTCTGATGTGCACCGATGAAGATCGCGCCCACGTCGTAACCACGGTCAATCTATATCTGGATTTGGAAAAGCAGGGCGTACCGACCGAAATGCACATCTATGCCAGTGGAGCTCACGGTGTCGGTATGCGGCCTTCGCACTTGCCCGTGGCCACTTGGCCCGACCGCTTCCACGACTGGATGGTAGACCGGAAGCTTTTAAAGCCGTAAACCTACTTTTTCTTCGGAGGCGGAGCAGGCTCCGCCTTCTTGTCCGTCTTCCCCGACGCCTTTTCCGGCGTCTTTTCGGACTTTTTCTCGTCCTTAGCGCCGGCCTTCGGGGGTTCCTTCGGATCGGGCTCCGGACCTTTATCCAGGTACTGGACGACCACTGAGATACGCCGATTTGAAGAATCCTCGGGAGCGTTCGCTTTTCTCAGGCGTTGATCCGCATAGCCGCGCACCTGCGTCACCTGGCGCGGCCCAACACCATTTTCCTGGACCATGCGGCGAGCGGCATTGGCGCGATCCGCGGATAGTTCCCAATTGCTGTAATTTCCGCGTCCCACGAAGGGCTTGGAGTCGGTATGACCTTCGATGGAAATGGTGTTAGGCAGCTTGCCGAGCTCTTTCGCCAGCATCTCCAAAATCTCCCGGCCATCGGCGCTCGGCTCGGCAACGCCACTCGCAAAGAACGTGCCCTTGTCGCTTTCCATCAGTTCGATCCGCAGGCCTTCGTTTGTTACCGTCATATCGATCTGGTTCTTGAACTTTTCAAAGTCCACGACTTTGTGCACCGCGGTCTCCAATTCATCCTTTAGCTTGCTCATGTTGTCTTTGGTCAAGGTGAAGTTATCGCCTGCGCCGGTTTTGCCGCTTCCAACCAGCTTCGACGTTCCGGTCGGATCTTTGAAATACCCTCCCACGGCCACCTGAATCTGCTTACTGCTATTCAACAGCCACAGCACAATGAATAATGCCATCATAGCGGTGACAAAGTCGGCATAAGCAACCTTCCAAGCGCCGCCGTGGTGTCCCCCATGGACGACTTTTTTCTTGATGATGATTGGGCGCAGGTTGGCCATGAAATGTTCGCCTTTATGCCGCTACCGCTTCAGGAGCTTTATTGCGACACAACTTTTCGAGGTCCGCGAATTTGGGGCGAACTTGGCCAGGAGTCGCGCGCCGCCCGATCTCAACCGCCAGGATGGGCGCAGTGCCCTTAATGAAGGCGGTGATCGCTACGCGCAGGACGTGATAGTACGCACCCTCTTCGTCCGCGGTCTTCGACATGTTCGCTGCAATGGGCCCCAAAAAGCCGTAGCAGAGTAAGATGCCGAGGAACGTGCCCACCAGCGCCGCCGCTACCTTATGCCCAATCTCCTCGGGGGGGCCTCCCAGGGCTCCCATGGTGATAACTACCCCAAGAACCGCTGCAACAATGCCTAACCCAGGCAGTGCGTCCGCCACGGTGCTCAGTGCCGCTACTGGCAGCGTGGCATCATGATGGTGCACTTCCATATCCAGTTCCATCATCTGGTCGATATCGAAGGGATCCACCGCGCCGCTGCTGGCCGTCCGCAATGTGTCACAGATGAAGGCGAGCACGTGGTGATCCTTAATCACTCCCGGAAAGGCGCTGAACGTTTTGCTTTTGGACGGCTCTTCGATGTCGGCTTCGATTGCTGTCAAGCCTTCCCGACGCGACCGGTTGAAAAGATCGAACAACATCTTCAACGAATCCAGGTACAGCTTGCTTGTGAACCTGGAACCCTTGAAGACCCCGATCAAGCCCCCCATGATCTCCTTTAGGAGATAAAGCGGATTGGCGATGAGCAGAGTGCCCAACGCGGCTCCCGCGATGATGACCAACTCCGCGGGCTGCACCAGCACCATCAGGTTACCTTTCTCCATCAGGTAACCGCCCATGATTGCGCCAATTACTACTACGATTCCAATAATTGCGAACATGCTTTAAGCCTCAAACCACCAGTACTGACCCCGGTTTCAGCCCCGCCGCGTTTTCCAGTGCCGCCTCGGCGCGAGCTGCCAACGATTGGACCGTATCGTCCGGTAATGCGAGCGTGCCTCCAATCGACACTGTTACCGACAATCGGTCTCCCCACCAAGGAACTGCTACGGAAGCCATCAGGCGCTGAAATCGTTCGGCGCAGCTTCGCAGCCCGTCCGGGGCGGGATTTGCCACGAACGCAGCGAAGCGTTCGTCGCTCCAACGGCAGACCATATCCTCCGGCCGTGTGCCGGCCAAGAGCGTCTCGGCTATCGCATACATAACTTCCTTGACCGCTTGACACCCGTCCACATGGCGCAATCGATCCAGATTGTCGATTCCCATGACGAGAACACCAAAGAAACTCTGGGGCGCCCCGAAGCCCTCGAGCGCGGCAGCCAGCTTGGCCTTCATCGCCTTGCCGCCGGGGATTTCCATGCCGCCGTCCAGAGAAGCATCCGGTCGCAGATTCGCCCAGCGTGTCTCAATGCCCTGAAAGGAACGCTCTTCGAAAAACTCGGCGGCGCCGATTACGGCGCTGAACTCGTCCCGGATTGGTACGGAATGCACGCGAACCGGAATCCGTTGTCCGTCTTTGTGGCGCAGGAAAATGTCGACTTTACGCGGCCGCCCGTCCAGCATGGTCTCAGCCAAGGGACAGGTCTCACCGCACAAAGCCATTTGGCTTTCGTCGCAATGCATCAACAGATTGTCGTGACAGAAGTGCCCGATGACTTCCTGCCCCAGATAGCCGGTGATCCTCTCAGCGCTGGTATTCCAAAAGGCGATCTGGCGCTTCAAGTCGGTCAGGTAGACCCCGATCGGCAAGCTCTCCAATACCGCCCGAAAAATCTCCGGGTTGAGTTGCAGTGACATGCGACGTACCTGTGGTTATATCGGCGGTGTCGCGGGCGAGCTTTAGGCACGCCCTCACTGCACAGACTTGTTGCCTAATTCCGCCTTTAACTGCCGGTACGCCGTCTCTTCGTAGTTGGTCTTCAAACGCTCGTGGCCTTCGCTGCCCGGCCGGAACGTCTCCCGGCGCTCGGCATGGCCCAGAAGCGCGGCGGCTTCTTCGTCGCCCGGGTTTCTCTCCAGCACGGCACGGAAACTCTCCGCGGCTTCTGGATACTTCCCCGCCTTCCACAACGCATATCCCAAATTGAAGTGATAATCGGGATCCGCGCTGTCGCCTTCCATCGCCTTACGGAAACTCTCGATGGCCGCAGTCAGATTACTACGCGTCTGCGCGGCGCCCAGGTCATTGTAAACCTCGTTCAGCGGTACGCTGTCCGCCACGATTTCGAAGCACTTGCCAGCCGCCGTATAGTCGCCCATCTGGTATGTGCAAAGCCCCAGAAAGAACTGCGCCTCTAAAAAATGCGGATCCTCCCGATGTACCCGACCTAGCCATCCGGCGGCCACACGGTAATCCTTTTTCGCCCAATATGCCTTCCCTAATTGAAAGCAAGGTTGCGAATACGTGGTGTCGAGCCGCGCCGCCTGGGTGAAAAAATGGCGCTGCTGCTCCGCCGTGGAGGCCAGCAGGCCCCGGATATAACTCTCCAGCGCGTCCAGACGCACGCGTGGACGGCCACGCAGGAAATCTCCTTCGGCAGGCGCGCTCTTAGACGCCAGGGTCTTCAGAATCTGCCAACTAAATTTCGCCTCTAGGGTTGCCAGATCTTCGATGGCGCCCGATTCTTCCATCTCGTTGCCTTGGCGCAGACGCTTCAGATTTAGGATGCGAGCGCCGA
Source organism: Bryobacterales bacterium (assembly GCA_963738345.1). Classification (GTDB taxonomy): domain Bacteria; phylum Acidobacteriota; class Terriglobia; order Bryobacterales; family Bryobacteraceae; genus Bog-159. Next base: position 4,305,765 of record CAVTWI010000002.1, on the reverse strand, counting down.
TCCGCAGTGTGCCGCGCGAACCGCCACTCGATGCGTCCGCGGTGGCTGCCGGGGTGAACTCGTAATGCCCGTAAATTACTTCCGCGGCATCCAGCGCTTCGCCAACCTTGATAACGGATGCCCGCGTCAGCGCCGCGTTCGGTCTCAACGACAGGCGCCGGAAAGCCTCCAAGCGATCCTCGCGCTCCAGCGCCAGCATGCCTTGGTCAACCAGCGATTCACGCACGGCTTCGGAAATGCTTTCGCCGATCCAGTCGATATTAGCGGAACCGTTCTTGGAAGTGGATTGATTGGAAAAAGGAAGAACCAGAACCGTTTCCGCGCGGACTACCATACCGCCGGAAAGGAGCCAGGAGAATACCAGGAGCCGCTGCCGTAGGTGCATCTACCCTAAGTGTAACAGCGGCCCCCAAAGCGAGACTGCAGTAAAGTCTTAGTTCAATACGAGCTTGGTCTTGGTGCCGCCAATCCGGATTTCGGCAACTTTGTTCTTGCCGTCCGCGTTGGCATAGGTAACAGTGGTGGAGGAATACTTGTTGTCGCCGTTTTCCACGGTTACCGCGGCTTCGGTGGTTTCATGGCCGTGCTTGATGATGACCTTCTGATCTTGCACTTCGAACTTGTAGTCTCCCGCCTTGAGTTCGGTACCGCCGATCATGGCTGGTTCAAAGAACGTGACGGTAAAAGACTTAACGCTGGCGAAGGCCATGCCTGCCAACAGACACACGAATAGGACTGCTTTTTTCATATTTTTGTTCGCTCCTTCAAGCATCTGACAGGCCTCTGCACCGTGCAGCGGCCCGTCTGATAGATAAGACGAATGGGCGCGATAAATGTCGCCTATGGGAGTATCAGCAGTTTGTCAAGAAATCGCCCACGCTAGCGCAACGCCGCTTCCTGGATTCGCGGCTCTTCCCCAAACCCCGCCAGCCACTCCATTTCCGGCTCTTTCCGGAACCAGGTCATCTGCCGCTTGGCGTAATTGCGGGTGTTGCGTTGGGCGTAGAACAGCGCTTCTTTAAGGTTGAGTTCTCCGCGCAGTATCTGGATCGCCTGGCGGTAGCCGTGCGATTCAAACGGCTTTACGTCCATAGCGAAACCCCGGTCGAGGATTCGCTTGTACTTCATCTAACAAACCGGTTTCGAACATCCGACGGCATCGTTCATCCAACCGCGCATATAAGTGCATCCCTATCCGGCGCGAGTCCCAATTTCAAAACGTGCGATAGCCCTCCAGCGCATCCCGGCCCTCGCCGAACATCTCGGTTACCGGGCGGCGCGCCAGCAAATACACCTCCAGCGCTCGCATCACCTTTGGTACGTCGTTGGGATGGATCCGCGCGGCAGCGGTCCGGTCGAATCTGCCGGAGCAACCGGTGCAGCGATCCCGGTCTCCGCGATTCGCGCGCGCCCAGCCGTTCTCGCAACGCTACGTCGCGCGCGGGCCCCCGGAATAGACCGTCGAAGAGCGCCTTCAGATAGAATCCGGTGCCACCCGCCACTACGGGGAGTCCATTCCGCGGCAGAGATATCGGCCAGCGCCGCCCGGCCTAGCCGCGCGTACTCGCCCGCGGTGAAGACCTGGTCCGGATCCAGGATATCGATCAGATGGTGCGGAATGCCACGCATCTCCCCCGGAAGCAGCTTTGCGGTGCCGATATCGAAGTATCGATAGATCTGTAACGAGTCGCAGTTCACTACTTCGCCGCCGAATTTTTCGGCAACCCGTAGGGCTAACTCGCTTTTCCCCGCGCCGGTAGGCCCGGCGATGGCCACCACTGGTTTCAATAGGACTCTTCCGATAGGTAACACATTGCCGCTCGCCACCGCCGTTATACAATGAAAAGGAACGATTCGACCCTCCCAGGCATCTAGGTCGAAAGGAACCACACGATGAATTTTCCCCGCAAAAGCGCTGTTCTTGGCCCTCCCGCTGTCTTGCCTCGCGTTTGGGCAGACTAGCGCCGCACCTTCGCAGCCGGTCGATAAGGCCGCTGCCTACTATAACTTCTCTATGGGGCACCTATACGCCGAACTGGCCGGCGTCTATGGGAATCGGAGCGAATATGTCGGCAAAGCCATCGATCATTACAAGCAGGCATTAAAGCTGGACCCGGGAGCCAGCTTTCTGTTTGAAGAACTTACCGATCTCTACATCCAAAGCGGCAGGTTGAAGGATGCCGTCACCGAAGCCGAGGACATCCTGAAGCGCGAGCCCAATAATCTGGATGCCCGCCGCATCCTGGGCCGAATTTATACGCGCATGATCGGCGATACGCAGCAGGGCAAGATCAATGAAGAGATGCTGCATGCCGCAACCGATCAGTATGAGAAAATTACTGCCAAAGATCCCAAGGATATCGATAGTTGGTTGACCCTCGGCCGTTTGTACCGGACGGCGCGCAATTCGGTAGAAGCCGAGAAAGCGTACGGACAGGCCCTTTCCATCGATCCAAATAACGAAGACGCGCTTACTGGACTGGCGATCGTTTACTCGGATGTCGGCGATACCCGCAAGGCGATTGAAAAACTGCAGGCCGTAACCAACAAGGATCCTAATCCGCGCACACTGGCCGCGCTGGCAACCTCTTACGAACAGCTTAAAGATTATAAGAGCGCCGCGGACGTGTTGCGCAAAGCAATCGAACTCGATCCCGAGAACGCTCGTCTAAAGCGTGCCTTAGCGCGCAACTTGTTGTACTCCTGCGGAGTCGGCGCGTGTGCCCCCGGTACCCTCGACGAATCGCTCAAGTATTACAAGGAATTCTCAGACGAAGATCCACACGATACCGAAGCCATGCTCCGCATGGCGGAAATTTATCGCGAAAAACGCGATTTCAGTAAAGCCCGCGAGATCCTCGATAAAGCCAAGGCTGCCGATCCCGAAAACCTCGAAGTGCGTTACGACGAAGTCAACTTGCTGGCTATGGAAGGGCAGACCGATAAAGCCGTCGAAACGCTTAAGGGCGTCTTAAAAGATACCGAACGCAAAAGCTATTCTGAATCAGAAAAAGCCACGCGCGTGAATCTTCTCGAGCGGCTAGGTGAACTCTACCGAGTCGCCAATCAAAATCAGCCGGCCGTCGACACATTTCGCCAGGTTGCCGATCTGGATGCCGATTCGGCGCCGCATGCCGAGGCCGAAATCATCGATACCTACCGCACCGCTAAGGATTATAAGGCTGCTCGCGCGGAAGCCGATGCCGCCATGAAGAAGTTTCCGGATGACCGCGGCTTGAAGTTGGTGAATGCCTCGGTGCTGGCGGACATGGGCAAGATCGACCAAGCTGTTTCCCAATTACGCGGCATGCTGAAGGGCGATCACGATCGCGACACGCAGTTAGCCATCGCACAGTTGTTCGAGAAGGCCAAGCGCTACGACGACATGGAAAAACCGTTGGACGCCGCCGAGAAGCTGTCCGAAACCAAGCCCGATAAAGAAACCGTCTACTTCATGCGCGGCGCCATGTACGAGCGCTTGAAGAAATATGACGCCGCCGAAGCCCAGTTCCGCAAGGTGCTGGACATGGATCCCGATAGCGCCGGAGCGCTCAACTATCTGGGCTATATGTTGGCCGATCGCGGTGTGCGTCTGGACGAAGCCCAGAAAATGATTTCCCGTGCGGTGGAACTGGAACCCGAAAACGGCGCTTACCTTGACAGCCTCGGGTGGCTCTACTATCGGATGAATCGCCTGGACGACGCGGAGCACGCACTGGTGCGGGCGCTTTCGAAGACCGGCGTCAGCCAGGACCCCACCGTTCACGACCATCTTGGTGATGTCTACCTGAAACTGGGGAAGACCAAAGACGCGATCACCCAATGGCAAGCCTCGGTGAAGAACGCTGAAGCTGGCGAGTCGCAGTCGGACATGGAGCCCGGCGAACTCGCCACCATCAATAAGAAACTCGAAGACGCGAAAGTGCGTCTGGCGCGGGAATCCGGCGCTTCCAAGAACTGAATTTTATCCCAATAGCTGACTTCAATCGAGGTATGCTTGAATATACCTGCGGTTAGGTGTGCCGCGGGAAAAAAGAGGAACGCTCCATGAGTCTTAAAATTAATGCCCGCGAAAGCGGCAACGTCGTGATCCTGGACCTGAACGGCCGCATCACCATTGGTGAGGAGACGGCTGCGCTTCGGGATGCCATCAAGGAACATCTCGAGGTTGGGAAAAAGAACATCCTCCTCAATCTCGGAGAGGTCAGCTACATCGACAGTACTGGTTTGGGCCAGTTCGTCGGGAGTTTCGCAACCGTGGCCAGCCGGGACGGAAAGCTGAAGCTGTTGAATCTGCAAAAACGGCTTCAGGAGTTGATGCAGATCACCAAGCTCATTACCGTCTTCGAGACTTACACTGACGAAGCTACCGCGGTGCACAGTTTCTCCGCGGCAGCCTCAGCCTAAATATTCACAGCCGTCTTTACTCGACGTCGGCGGGATCCACCGCTTTTCTCTCGCCGGCAGCACCCCAGCGGATGTATGCGACGATGTCGGCAATCTGCTGGTTGGTGTAGCTGCCGGTTGATGGCGGGTGTTTCCATATCGAGTTGTCTGATTTGGTCTGGACGTCTCCAGGGGCGAATTTCTTCAGTTCGGGGGGCGTCTTCGACAGATCGTAGTATTGCATGGTGGTGGCATCCGCCGACACTTTCATAGCGGGAAACGCCTCGCCTTCCTTTAGTTTAATGGTTTCTACGTACTCCGTTCGCGATGCGCGAATGGCGGTAACCAGGGCGCGTACGCCGACCCGCCCTAGAACCTTTAGATCCGGTCCAACGGCTGTGCCATGCCCCTTCAACGCGTGGCACGTGGCGCAACCTTGATCCGCATTGAAAAGTGCCTGCCCGCGTCCAATTTGTGGGTTCGGCGCCGCCGCCTGCAAAAACAATAAAACAGATAACCAGACCATAAGATCCTCCGACCATAGTATAGTCGGATGCGGCCGGTTTGGCGCGGGGCCCTTACATTTCGAGCTTGCCCTTGTAAATCATGTCGCGGACCCGAAATTCCGCCTCGTGATACGGTCCGTAGCCCGGTAGATATAGCTCGAAGGTGACATTCTTGTCGCGCTCCGTGGCCACGCGCGGATACACCAGCCGCAGATACGGATCCGAAGGCTCGGGCGGAAAGTGGCCTTCCATCTTGAACTTCTGGTGGCCCACGCGCATGACGGATTCCTCCTCCATGTGCCGGGCTTCATCGCCATCTGCCAGGGCCGTCAGGTTCTTGTAGGCGATGGCCACGATCAGCTTGTTGGCTCCATCATGTGCCAGGTACTCGACGTATTCGTCATTCAACGGCTTACCCCGCCGCCGGGCCAACTCCGCTTCCGCCTGCCGCATCGGGGCAGCCGTCGCCAGATAAACCTGTACGGCGGGGGGCGGCTCTGTCATCTCCGCCCACGGGCTGTCGTGGAGTAGCTTATTGATCTGGGCCTCGGTCCATTCGATGGGAGGCTTCGTCTCCCAGAACAGGAGCGGCCAGCAAAGCCAGGAATGCGCAGACCAGATGCATAATAGTTCCAATATGGCAGAAACTCTTTATCGTGGCCGCCGCGCCACTTCGATTGAGAATGAATGGTTGCGCGTCACCGTGCTGCAGGAAGGCGGGCACATCGCCGAAATTCTGGATAAGCAGAGCGGCGTGAATCCGTTGTGGACCCCGCCATGGGAGTCGATTGAGCCCTCCACTTACGATCTTCCGAAGCATCCCGAATACGGCGCCGATTCTGAGAGCAAGCTGCTGGGCGGCATCATGGGCCACAATCTGTGCATGGATATCTTCGGCCCTCCGTCGGCGGAAGAGGCGGCGGCCGGGCTGACGGTGCATGGCGAGGCTTCCGTCGCTTCTTACGATATCGCTTCGACGGCCAGCGGCCTTGACGCAGCGGGCGCGATTTCCGCAGTCGCAGTTGCGATTGGAACGGCGCATCGAACTGGCGGGCCGGACCGTGGAGATCGACGAAGTCCGTCGAAAACGAGAGCGCCGCGGACCGGCCCATCGCCTGGACGGAGCACGTCACGCTGGGGCCGCCGTTCCTTGAGAGCGGGCGCAACCCAATTCCGTGCACCGATTACACAGTCTTTTGTCCTGGACCCTGACAACGGAGATTTCCAACTCTATACCGAGGCTCCCGTATCTGGAGGCTTCGCTACGCATCTGTTGGACACCAGCCGCGACAGTGCCTTCTTCGTGGCCTGGTCGCCAGGAAGCAAAGTTGCCCTGGGTTATCTTTGGCAGCGTTCGGATTTTCCGTGGCTCGGCGTTTGGGAAGAGAACCACAAGCGCACGGGCGCGCCTTGGAACGGACGAACCATGACCCGCGGCATGGAATTCGGTGCTTCGCCCCTGCCTGAATCCCGCCGCCAAATGATCGATCGCGGCACCCTGTTTAGTGTTCCGGCATTCCGCTGGATCCCCGCGCGCACACGGGTCCAGGTCCGTTATTGCGCAGCCCTGCAGGCTGGATTCACGCATTGTCCGGCCGCAATCGTGCGCGGCTCTCATGGCGAGGTCCGGTTTGAAGATTGAGCTTCGCGCCGGAGTCGAAGCTGATTTGGCTACCATCGCGGAAATTCAAGCGGCATCCCCGGAAGCCTCGCAGTGGAACGTTCGCGACTATCTTAGTTACGAACTTACCGTAGCTGTGCTCGCCGGCCGGATCGCCGGATTCGCCGTGGCGCGGCGTGTCGCCGAAGGCGAGTCTGAACTGCTAAATCTAGCCGTACATCCCGCGTTCCGGAGACTCGGGATCGCTCGCCGCTTAATCGCAAGGTTAACTTCAAGCCATCCCGGAATTCTGTGGCTGGAAGTTCGAGAATCCAATGTGGCCGCGCGCAACTTCTACAAATCATTACGCTTTCAGGAAACCGGCCGCCGTAGTGATTACTATCCCGACTCCGGTGAAAGTGCTATTGTCATGAACGTTCATTCATGATACTGTCACAGTAGACGGCAGGTTTGATCTAATGCCTGCCGCACTTCTCAGAATGATGAAGTGAAGATGACCCACCGAGCCCCGTCTCCGAACCACCGACTCGGCGTGGCAACCTCACTGGGAGGAACTGCCCCAATATGGAACGGAACGCACAGGAACAATACAAAGCGCATCTGATGGAAACAAATGAAGAGTTTCGCCATCTGGCGGTCGCGCACTGCGACTACTCAAAAAGGCTGGATGAGCTGGAAGCTCTGCCGCACCTGACCGACCAGGAGCAACTTGAGGAAGTGCGGCTGAAGAAATTGAAACTCCACTTGAAAGATCAGATGGAAGCGATTATGAGCCAAAACCGCGCTCAGCAAGTCGCTTAACATTGGGTGCGCTGAAAGTGATTGGAAGCCCGGCCTGGTACGCCCAGCCGGGCTTTTTCGTTTAAGCCCGCCGCAGTCTCAGACTATTGCTCACCACCGTGACGCTCGATAACGCCATAGCCGCTGAAGCCAGCACCGGCGACAGTAGCCAACCTGTGAACGGATACAAAACTCCTGCCGCGATAGGAATCCCCACCACGTTATAGGCGAACGCCCAAAATAGATTCTGCCGGATCACCCGCATTGTGCGCCGCGCTAGTTCGAGCCCGTCAGCCACACCGTTCAGATCGCCGCGCATCAGGGTTATGGATGCTGCCTCTTTCGCGATATCGGTTCCCGTACCGATGGCGATGCCCACATCGGCCTGCGCCAGAGCGGGCGCATCATTGATGCCGTCTCCCACCATGGCGACTTTTTTGCCGGCAGCCTGCAGTTTGCGAACTTCCGCCACCTTGCCGTCCGGCAGCACTCCCGACAGCACGTGTTCAATACCGGCTTGCCGCGCCACGCTTTCAGCCGTACGGCGATTGTCGCCGGTGATCATCCAAACTTCGATGCCCAATTGCAGCAGGCGCCGTACGGCTTCGGTGGCTTCAGGCTTTATCGCATCGGCAATCCCAATGGCTCCCGCCGTCCGGCCGTCCACCGTCACGGCCACGGCGGTCTTACCCCCCGCCGCCAAGCGCTCCATGTCCGCCATTCCGCTCACGCCGGCGAGAGCGCTCACGGTTACCGCGCGACCGTCCACCTGGGCCTCCACGCCATGCCCCGTGATCGCGCGGAACTCCGATGCAGGCGCCGGCGCAATTGCGATGGACTGCGCATGCTCGACGATCGCCTTGCCAAGAGGGTGTTCCGAGTAGCGCTCCGCGGATGCGGCCAGCCGCAGCACTTCGGATTGCGAAAAGCCTTCGACCGCGATCACATCGGTAACTCGCGGGTGCCCGCTGGTGATGGTGCCGGTCTTATCCAAAAGCACCGTGTCGATGCCGTGCGCGGCCTCCAACGCTTCGCCGCCCTTGATCAGAATGCCGCGTTCCGCGCCGCGCCCCGTGCCCACCATTATGGCGGTCGGCGTCGCCAATCCCAATGCGCACGGGCAGGCGATAATCAGTACCGCCACGAAATTGACCAGCGCAAAAGAGAACGGCGCGAACGCCAGCCACACCAGGAAAGTAGCGGTGGCGATCGCCAGCACGGCCATGGTGAAGTAGCCGCTGACCACATCCGCCAGGCGAGCCACCGGCGCGCGCGATCCTTGCGCCTGCCGTACCAGGTCGATCATTTGCTGCAAGGCTGTGGCGCGTCCCACTTTGCGCGCTTCAAAACGCAGGCTGCCCGATCGATTGATGGTGCCGCCGTAGATCGGATCTCCCGGTTTCTTATCCACCGGCATGCTTTCGCCGGTGAGCATGGATTCGTCGACCGCCGAATCGCCTTCGCGAACCGCCCCATCCACCGGGATCTTTTCGCCTGGGCGTACCACTACGAGGTCGCCCACGCGCACCTGTTCAATCGGCACGTCTTGCTCAGCGCCGTCGCGCAGCACACGCGCGGTCGTGGGCTGCAACTCGCGCAGATGGCGGATCGCTTCCGAAGCTTTACCGCGCGCGCGAGCTTCGAGCAGACGGCCCAGTAGAATCAGGGTGATGATCACCGCCGCGGCTTCGTAATAGACTTCGTGGCCGCCGCGCAGAGTGACAAACAACGAATACAGAAAGGCCGATCCGGTTCCCAGTGCGATCAGCGTATTCATGTTGGCCGAACGGTGCCGCAGCCCGGACCACGCGCCTTGATAGAACGGCGCGCCGGCGTAGAAGATAACGGGAATCGTGAGCGCCAGTTGGATCCACGCCATGGCGGCCCGATGCATCAATGCCGGAACCATGCCTAGAATCGCCACGGGCATCGCGAAGGCCGCCGCCCACTTGAGCCGGCGCAACAATGCCGCATATTCCTGCTGGCGGGATTGCTCCTCGACATCTTCGCCCGCTACAGGCTGGGGGACTCCATACCCCAGTTCTTCGATAGCCTCCACAAACTTGCCCGCGCCAGTTTGCGCGGGATCGAACTCGACGGTTGCCGTGGAGGTGGCGAAATTCACGTGCGCGTTCGATACCCCAGCCGTACCTGCCAGTTGATTTTCGATGGCGCGCGCACAGGCCGCGCACGACATACCGGAGACAGGCAAATCCACACGCTCCGCGGTACTGGGGCCTGCGCTCATTGCTGTACGCTATAGCCGAGTTGTTCGATGGCGTGCACCAGATCCGGTAGCTTGGTTCGATCAGCGTCGAACTCTACGGTAGCGGTACCTCCCGCCAGGTCTACGAGAGCGCTCGATACCCCCGGGCTGTTGGATAGCTTGCGTTCCACGCTACGCGCGCAGTTGCCGCAGGTCATACCGGTCACGGGAATTTTGACGGTTTGGAGCTCCATATCTTAATGATGCATCCAAACCGGCGAGGGTGCGGATTGACCTACCGGGTTAGGGGGTAAGCTCGAACACCGTGCCGTACCCAAGGCCGGACTGGCCCGTAACACCGTAGAGATTGCCGCTCGCGTCCGTGATCAGGTTCCCCATGGGTTGGATTCCATAGGCGGGCAGATTCGAGTCGAAGGTGTAGAGTGCCGTCTCGACCCAAGGCCCTCCCGCTCCAGACGGAGGTGACAGTTCAGTAATCATGCCGTTGTCGTTAGATCCGCCATACAGACTGCTCACGAACAACGCGCCACCAGGGCCGTAGAGGAGTCCCGAAGGCTGGCGTTGACCGCCTGTGGCAAGTTCGTAGATATCAGTCTCCACCCATGCGCCGCCCGGCGACGACGGCGGAGCGAGGGCGAAGACGGCGCCGCAGTCAAGACAGGTCGAAGCAGCATCGTCGTAGGCCGCACCGTAAAGTACGCCCGCGGCGCCCGCCGCAAGAGTGAACACGGGGTTGTTCACGTCTGCCGGCGAGAAGTTGAATAGGATCGTTTCAGTCCAGGCGCCACCGGCAACCGGGGGCGGGCTCAGCCGAAACACGGTGCCGTTGTTGGCGGAGCCGCCATTTTGAGTGCTTCCGTAGAGCGCGCCATTCATGGCGATCACACCGTTGGGATAGCTCCCGTCGCCAGGCGGTCCGGCAAAAGAGTGCAGGATGGTTTCCGTCCAGGCTCCCCCCGGCGTGGCGGGAGGGTTCAACCGGAATACCGTGCCACCCTTTGGGGACCGGCCTGCATCGCCTCTGGTGGTGCCGAAGAGTGCGCCGTGGGGCCCAATGACCAAGCCCGAGGAAAATAGATATCCGTCGCCTGGGTGCACTCCGAAATCATGCAGGATGGTCTCGGTCCAAGCGCCGCCGGGCGAACCGGGGGGCGTCAACGAAAACGCCATACCGCACCCCACCGTGCAAACTCCTCCACCCGTTCCCAATCCGCCGGTTGGCGTGGTTCCATAAAGCACGCCCTTTGAATCGATCGCCAAAGTTGATTGCGGATTGCGTCCGTCGCCACCGGTATTGGTGAAGTTGTAGATTACCGCTTCCGTCCAGGCGCCCCCAGGAGTCGCCGGCGGCGTCAGAGAAAACACTGTGCCGATTCCCCCCGTGCCGCCTTCGGAGGCGGTGCCATAAAGGACTCCGCCCGGCCCCATAACCAAACCCGCAACCGGCCGGCCGCCGTCGCCAGGGCCGCCGGCAAAAGTATGGATCGTGGTTAAAGTTGCCGCTGTTCCGTATTGCGTTACTAATACGAGGGCAAAGGAAAGAGCAGATAGACGAGGTACACTCATGGCGCGTTGTAGATGTCCCAGCTAGGTCGAAAGTTACCGTTATTTCTGTTAATTTTGAGCCGCGTAGACCAGATAGCCTGAATTTTCGAACGCCGGGGCGCGGCCGGGCAGGCGGTTGGCCGGTGCCAGTACGAAATAATCGATTCCGAGCGGCGCGAAATTGGGTAGACTTCGGGGATCGTAAGGATTAGCCAACACTCGTTGCCAGCGTGACCACCACAACTCGCCCAAATCCGTCAGGTAATTGATTTGGCCGCCGCCTTTCCAGTCCACATACACCGCTCGCAAAGCCTCGCTGCGAAAGACTCCAGGTTGCAGGTGCTTGCCCGCGTCGGCGAACAGGAACACGGCGTCGCGCGGTGTGGAGGCTCGCGCCCATTGGGAGAGTTGCTCCAATTCCCGCGTATGCAATTGTGGATTCGGCGCCACCCCCCCCACGGTAGGAGCCACGAAAAAGCCTGCCACTGCCACGCCCGCCATAGCCGCCGCGCTCCAGCGATGTTTGCTTGTATCCCCCACTAACGCGACAGTCGCGGCCGCGGCCAGTAACGCGATGGCGCACGCGCGGCTCCATGGCGGAAGCACCGTGACGCTGGTGTTCAATGGAACCAAGTACGCCAGCGCCAACCATGCAAAGGCCTCCGCAGAGCGCCGGGCATGCACTGCAACGATGGCGGCCGCCGCCGCGCTCAGTTCGGCGATTACGGTGACGAACAAGAGCGCACGCATCGGCTGAATCTGCGGCATCAAAACCCACTTCATCTGTTCCAGGAAGATGTAGGAAATTGGGACGCTCAGGATGCCGGCCAGAGGCATGCCAATCAGGAAATATTTCAAAGCGTCGGGCACACGCTGGCGCAGTCGCAGATACGCCACCACCGATGCAGCGTATAGCAATAGATAATGCGGCACCCATGCTCGCCACCATTCGGAGATCCAGGAATAGGGCGCGCGCATTCGTTGCAGCGCTTCGATGGCCGGCGTCAACCGGGAGAAAAAAAGCTGCGCTTCGCTGGCGCCCTCCTGCAATCGGGCTGCGACCGCCAGCACCACGCATGCCGCGGCAAGAGGTACGAATGCGCGGAAACGACGTTGTCGCAAAGCCAGCACCAGATACACCGCCCAGAACGGAATCACCGTCGGCGGATGCATCAGGAACGCAATGGAACCGGCGATCCCGGCCGTAAAATCCCAACCTTGTGCGATCAGTCCGATCGCCAGAAACAGCAAGGGCACCGCAAAGCCGCGCGGGTCCGGCTCGATCTCGAACGATAAGACTGCCGGCCCGGCGATGGTGGCGCCTAGCGAAACGATAGAAGCCACCAGCAGCGAGGCCGGCGCAGACAGCCCCAGCGCGGCCGCGATCAAATACAAGCCCCAAATTCCAAGCGCGCGGGTAGCGATCTGTTCGCCTTCCAGCACCTCGCGAAAGCTTAGGCCGGTGAGGCGTGCCAGTCCCCGCGCCGTCTCGTCGTAAAGGGTGAAGGATACGTGGGGCCGCTGCACCAGGATGTCGCGCCGCAGCACGGCTGGATCGCGCAAATGTTCCAGGATCGGAACGTAAATCTGGGTGTCCTGCTGCAGCCACGTATGGCCTGGGAACTGGAACCACGTGAGCGCGGTGATCGCCAGGATCCCGGCCGCCACCGCGAGCCTCTTCATTGCGCGGGCGTTTTCTCCAACTGCTGTTTGATCCAGATGCGCGCGGGATCGAGGAGCAAACCTTTTTCAAAAGCCTGGCGCGCTTCGGCATTGTGATGCTGTTTGCGCAGCGCCAGGCCCATCCAAAGATAGACTTCCGCCGAAGCCGGATCCAACTCCGCTGCCTTGCGGAAATCAGGCAGCGCCAGCGCCATGCCGCCGCCCAATGCTTCAGGCAAATAGTAATTGCCTACGCCGCGGGCCATGTATGCCTGCGACGATTTCGGATCGAGTTCGATGGCCTTGTTGATCGCCTCTTTGGCGCGTTTGCCGTAGGAGAACGCCGACAGCACACTGGCTGGAATCACCTGGCCGCACAGCGTCCCCAGAACTCGGTAATACTCGGCGTTCTTGGGATTCAGCGCGATGCCCCGTTCGGCGGCCGCTATGCCGGTCTCGGCGGCGCGCTCAGCTTGATTCTTATCGTGCAGTTCGAGCGAAACCTCGGCTAGGTAAGACGAAGCCAGCGCTACGCGATACTGCGCGTCGGCATCGTGCGGCGTCTTTTGGGCCGCCGCCGAAAGTTCCGCGATCTGTTTTTCGAGTGCCGGCCGGTCCTGCCTGTCGCGCGCGCTTTCGAGCGCGCCGGAAGAAGCCAGCAGCGCCGCCATGAGTACGATTGCAGCCATCTCTCCTATTACATCAGACTGTCGCGCAAGCGTCGGCCTCGGTTAACATGGGGAGGTGATCGCCCGCTTCCTCTTTCTCGTGCTTGCCGCCGGCCAATTGTTCGGCGCCGAAGCGATTATCCAGGACCGCGTCCAGTTCAGCCAGGTCTTCGAGGAAACCCGCAACTTCCGCATCTTTCTTCCGCCCAATTACGAGACTTCGGGCAAGCGCTATCCCGTCATCTATTGGTTCCACGGCTATAGCGAGCGCTTCAATAAACCGGTCGACGATCCGCCCAACCGGAATTACGATTCCGGAACCGATTACGGCGGCGACAATATTTCCAACTTCGTGGGCGGCCACGATGTGCTGGTGGTGAAGTGCGACGGATTCAATCCGCGATTCTCGGGCGACAATTATAAACGGCCCTACAACATTAGCCCGGTCGAAACCAACCGCCAGTTCCCGCTCTATTTCCCCGAACTGGTCGATTTCATCGATGCCAACTATCGCACCATCGCCGATCGGGATCATCGCGCAACGGCGGGTTTCTCGATGGGCGGGTTCATGTCGTTCTGGATTGCCGGCAAGTTTCCGCAACTGGTTTCGAGCGCGTCCAGCTTTATGGGATCTCCCGAGTTCTTCGTGGGCCCGCGCGATTTTCCCACCGAGTACCGCCACGATGAAATGTACGGTAACTACGAAGGCGTGCGTACGCGCCTGGTAACGGGTTCCCGCGATTTCATCCAGTTCTACCATGCCCAGTTGAACGCCATCTGGAAATTTGCTCGCGATTGGCATGAAACCGAAGAGTTCGATTCCGACCACGGAACTCCCGCGATGGCCAAGACGCTCGCGTTCCATATGAATGCGTTCGCGCATCCTCTACCGCGGCCCGCGGTTTGGAACCATGCGGACGTCTATCCCAACTTCACCGTGTGGGGCTGGGAAGTGGCAACCGATCTGAAACAGCCCGGCTTTACAGTTCTCTCGAACGTTTCGGCGTCCGGCTTCCGCAGTTCGGTGCGCGACTGGCTACCCGGCGGCGCGCCTATTCCAGGCGTCCATCTTTCCATCGAAACCGACAAACTCTACCCGTCCCGCAAACCACAAACCGTGACTATCGTCCGCCTGCGTGACGGCAATGTGAAGCGGCAGACGATGATGGCCAGCGCCGATGGGCGCCTAAGTCTGGAACTCGACGGCGAAGATTATGAAGTGGGCATTTCCGCTGGTCCGGTTCTGGCCGTTTCCGGTTATCAGTTGGATGGCGCGGCCTGGGCCACGGCGGGCGAACCTGTGCACGCCCGCATCCGCATCTGGAACAAAGGCGCGGCGCCTGCGCGGCCAGGCACGCTGCGATGGCTGAGCCCCAATCCTGGCGTCGATGTGTCGCCGATGTCTTCGGACTTGCCGGCGATTGCGCCGGGGCAAAGCGCCGAAGTTGCGCTGACCGTCACGGCCAAAGATCCCAAGCGCGCCATTCTGAAAATCATAGCCGTGCAGGGCGACACCCACATGCCGCTTGAAATTCCGCTCTATCCGCCGGCCAAGCCCTTCTCGGATTTCCATATGGTGGACGGACAACAGGCACACATTTTTCAGCATGCCACCGAGAAAGTGCAACTGACTCTGGGCGACGGCAACGGCGATGGGAAGGCCAATGCAGGCGAGCGTATTGCGATCCTGTTGCCCGAAGATGATGTTTACCGTGTAGCTGAAATCATCACCAACGATGCCTGCATGGACAACACCCTGCGGGCCTTCGATGATTGGACCGATTACGACCACGTCGGTGCATCGGTGAAATATTCGCTGCCGCTGATCAAAGCGGATTGTCCCGCCGGCCACGTAGTGCACGCATTGGCGCGGGTGGTGTTGCCCGATAAACCGCACGATGCGGTACGTTACGCGGCTATCGAATTTCCGGTGGAGAAGTAAGCTTACTCGGAGTAGCGCTGGGCGATGGGGAAGCGGCGCCCGATCCCGAAGGCCTTCGATGTCACCTTCAGTCCCGGCGCGGCCTGCTGTCGTTTATACTCGTTGCGGTCTACCTTGTTCACAATATCGACCACGGTTTCGAAGGGCAATGCCAAATCCTGCGCGATCTGCCGCGGGGCTTGATAATCCTCCACGTAGGCGCGCAAAATTTGATCCAGAATTTCGTAAGGCGGCAGCGAGTCGCTGTCTTTCTGGTCGGGCCGCAGTTCAGCCGATGGCGGCTTTTCGAAAACGCTTTCGGGAATCGCCCCAGGATGCCGCCGGTTCGCCACCCGAGATAGCTCGTAGACCAGGGTCTTCGGCACGTCGCTGATCACCGCCAGGCCGCCGCACATATCGCCATACAGGGTGCAGTAGCCCACCGCCAATTCGCTCTTGTTTCCGGTAGTCAGCACCAGTGCTCCCCACTTATTAGACAGAGCCATCAAGGTGACGCCGCGCAACCGCGCCTGCAGATTTTCTTCGGTAACATCGCGCCGCGCGCCAGCGAATAAGGGATCGAGCACCTGGAGGAAGTTATCGTAAACCGTCGAAATCGGCGCCAGTTCGAAACGGATGCCCAGGTTTTGCGCCAGCGCTCGCGCGTCGCTGATGCTGCCTTCCGACGAAAAGGGCCCAGGCATGCCCACGCCGGTAACATTTTGCGGCCCGAGTGCATCTGCCGCAATGGCCGCGGTAAGCGAGGAATCGATACCGCCGCTCAGGCCGATCAGCACGCGCGCAAAGCCGCATTTATGGATGTAGTCGCGGGTGCCCAATACCAGCGCCGCATATACCGCTTCGCATTCTTCATCCAGATTCTCGTGTTCGTCGCCCGCGCCTGTGTGGGAATCGAAGAGCACCAGGTCTTCGGCGAAGGAAACGGCGGACGCTGCCACGCGGCCGGTAGCGTCCATGGCGAAACTGGTTCCGTCGAAGACCAGTTGATCGTTGCCGCCTACCTGGTTCACATACACCACAGGGATGCCGTGGCGGCGCGCGGTGGCGGCAAAGATCTCGCGGCGCTGCTGGCGCTTGCCCATATTGTAAGGCGATGCGTTGATGCTGATCAGGATTTCGGCGCCGGAGTGTGCCAGTTCCTGCACGGGATCGCGCCGGTAGAGCGGCCGCTCCCAGAATTGTTTATCGTTCCAGGCGTCTTCGCAAATGGTTAGAGCGATTTTCTGTTCATCCAACCGGAGCAGATGCTGTGACTCGGCCGGAACGAAGTAGCGCGCTTCGTCGAAGACATCATAGGTGGGCAGTAGCATTTTGGTTTGATGAAACAGGATGGCACCCCCCCCCAACATTGCGGCACTGTTGGTGGCGCGTTTGCCGCTGGCGGAAGGCGATTGACCCACATATCCGGCAACAACGCGCAACGGCAGCGCCGCCGTTTCCGACGCCAGACGCTCGAGTTGTTTCACAGACCGTTCTACGAAGGTGGGCTTTTCCACCAGATCGCGGGGCGGATAGCCGGTCACGGAAAGTTCGGGGAAGACTACGATTTGCGCGCCTGCTGCGGCAGCCTCGCGAGCCGCGTGAATCATGCGATCGACGTTACCGGCAAGGTCGCCGACTGTGGTATTGATCTGCCCCAGCGCGATTTTCATCGTAAAGAATTATTATCGTCAATTCGCCGGGGCGAATGCCGAACGCGCACCGTGGGCTACAAGTCAGATCGCGTAACGAACCACGGTGGGCACCTGGTTGGTGTTCACCGCTTTGATGCCGGTCGATTGTTCGAGCGCTGCCAGAAAATCGCGGTATTCCGCACGGCTCAGTTTCAAAAGAGCTTGCGCGCCCGAGGTGCTTGCGCTGGAACCCGCCCATGACACGCCAATGTAATAGCCGTGCGCTTCCTCCCCGCACGAGATCCCGGTGATATCCTTTACGGGTACCGCGATCCGAGTGTTGCCTTGCTGGAAAATGACCGCGTCCTTCCCGAGCGCCGCGTGAACCTTATTGTGATTCAACGGCAGACTGCCCCCCGCATACATTGCGGGATAGCTGGTGTGGGCTCGCCCGGCCGGATATGCGGCGGAAACCAAGGCGATAGACGCAAATAGAACGACAGGCAGGAGTTTCATAATTTGGATTAACGATACGCTTATCTGATTTGATGCTATGACTGTGCCCAAGGTTACAGGTGTTTCGATACGATAATGGATAAATGGCTGGCGTAGTCTTAACAATCTTAATAGTGTTGCTGTCTTTACGCCCTATGTTCGCCTTAGAACAGAGCCAGGAGGATGCTCCGCTTAAGACCACGGCCTGCGAGATCGCCAAACATCCCGAAGCCTTTGACGGCAAAATGGTGCAGGTGCGGGCCATGGTCGATTCCGGAGTGCAAGATTTGCCCTCGGGCATCTCCGACGATAGCTGCGGCGCGGAATTCAAATTCTACATGCCCGACGATTCTCACTTTTCACCGCTGGTGAAGAGCAAGGGTTTCCAGAAACTGCTCAAGCAGGTGAAACGCAATCCGGTGGTGGAAGCCACCGTCACTGGGATCTTCAAACGCGCCGACGCCGAGAAAAAATTCGATGCCGGTATTTCGCTCGACTCAGTGTCCGACGTGGTAGCGAAGCCGCAGTACCGTGTGCGGCATTAGAACTTGTAGTTTGCTTCCACGTAGCCGAATTGAGCATTGCTATGGCCGGGGAAAATGTGCGCCACTACCGCCCCGCCGCGCGCATAGCCGTAATACAAACTCGTGGACAGGCCTCGCGTCCATTGGTAATCCGCGCTGATATCGTACGTGGTGGCCAAGCCGGTCGATCCATTCGAGGGCCGTCCGTTAAAACCAAAAGTCCACGGCTGGAAAGCGCCACCGCCGGAGTACCAGAGGTCGTGGCTATTGGCCAGCCACAGTCCGTGTATGTCGGATCGCAGAGTCAGTCTCTTGCTGGGTCGCAGCATCAGTTCGGCGAATAAATCCCGGTTGTTCATTTCGTTGAAGAACGGAAAACGGGCGTACACGCGGGGCGTGGGCAAAACTGCGAAGAACGTGCCGTGGGTGTTGTCGTTGGGGTTGTTATCGCCGGTCGAATAAAAGTAGCCGCCCCGCAGCCACGGGCGCACCGCTTCCACGATCTTCGGTTGGTAACCCACTTCCACGACTCCGGCTCCCGACCGCTGCGTTTGCGTGCCCCAGCGTCCACTCTGCAATGCGCCCCAGCCCAGCATGTCGAAGGTGCCCACGGCCGTGGGAATCTCCTGAATATAGTGGCCGCCATAAGTTCCGATGTCGATTCCAGTCGGATCCTTAGCGCGTACCGCAGCGGAGCGGTTGTCGGTCTTGAGTACGCCGCGGTCGTCATTGTAATAAATGCCGAATACGCGCCATTCCGCTTTACTCGAACCGAAAGAAGCTTGTTTCGTGACGGCTGCATATGTGACAGGCGTCTTGACCCAGCCCCAGCCATCTACTTGAAAAACGCCCCGGTCTGGAACAGCGCTGACGGCAGTCACATTCCACGAGCCATTCGAATAAGTGTATTGAGCGCCATCCATGCTGCGTTGCACGTCGGAGAAACCGAAGGTGCCGATTAGGCGCTGCGAGATGCCGTCCCGCTTCACGATCGCGAGTGTTTCATCCTTGGGTGTGACCTCGCCGCCGTCGAAGAATTCGAAGCGCCCGAAGCGCACGCTGGAGTGTTCCCCCTTCACCCGGAAATAAGCTTGCTTCACGAATATGCTGGCGGCGTTCTGGTCATTGTGATTAGCGGCGTAGTAGCTTCCGCCCAGGCCGAGTTGCCCCTGCGGAGCCGGCAGCACCGCGTGATCCGGAATACCCAGCAGGATGGGCGCGGCTAGCTCTACGCCCCAATCATAGGTTTGCTCCTTCTGGCTGAACATCAGGCGTAAGAGCGAACCGGAATATCCATACGAGCTCTCGCCCTTGGATGGGAAGAAATCCCAATCTTCGTAGCGCTCGTGGATGGAACCCGAGACTGTGACGGCGCCGATGTGCAGCGGCGGGAGGCCGTCCGACTGAGCTGCCAGATTAGAACACACGGCAAGGGCAGCCGCAAGACAAATTAAGACCCGCATTTCGTAATTCCCTCCAAGGCGATTACGCGAGTGTAGCGGCGGTAAAGCGAGAGTGTCAATAATCCAGATACACTAGACACACCCGGGCCGCCTCTCGGGCGCGGGTTTAATGCGTAGGTACTAATTGGAACGTGCTATAGAGCTTTTGTGGCATGGATGTTATCCTGCTATCCATCACTCGATCGTAACTCAGGGGCAATGTATCAATGAAGGAAGTCATTAGGTGGTGTTTAGCGGCGCTGATGGTGGCCTGTGTGGCAGGTGCCGCCGGCATCGTCGCGCCTGCGGGGATTACTTTTACGGATGTTACCTCCCAAGCGGGCGTGAAATTCGTTCACAATAGCGGCCGCACCGGCAAAAAATATCTTCCCGAAACCGTTGGAGCAGGCGTGGCGTGGATCGACTTCGACGGAGATGGTTGGCCCGACCTGCTGTTCATCAACAGCAAAGACTGGACCCCGCGCGGCCGCAAATCGCTGCCTGCGCTCTATCACAACAACCACGACGGCACCTTCACCGACGTGACCGCAGGTAGCGGCATCGATGTGGAAATGTATGGTTTCGGCGTCGCCGTCGGCGATTACGACAACGATGGCCGTGACGACGTCTACATCACCGCGCTGGACGGCGACCGCCTGTTTCATAACGAAGGCCACGGCAAGTTCCGCGACGTCACTAAAACGGCAGGAATTAACAACGCTAACTTCGGAACAAGCGCTGCGTGGTTCGATTACGATCGCGATGGCAAACTCGATCTGTTCGTCGCGAACTATGTGCAATGGAGCGTGCAGGGCGATCGGCGATGTTCCATGGATGGAGTGAATAAGTCGTACTGTACGCCGGAGACGTATAAGGGGATTGCGTCGAAGCTTTATCACAACCTGGGTAACGGAAAGTTTGAAGATGTCAGCCAGAAGGCCGGGGTGGCCGATCCCACCAGTAAGTCATTGGGCGTCGCAGTACTCGATTACAATGGCGATGGCTGGCCCGATCTGTTTGTCTCGAACGATACCCAACCGAATAAGCTCTATCGCAACAATCGAAATGGCACGTTTACAGAGGAAGGGATGGCGGCCGGTGTCGCCTTTGGCGAAGATGGTGCGGCCCGCGGCGCCATGGGCGTGGACTCCGCCGACTATGACCGGAGCGACCGGCCAGGCCTGCTGGTCGGCAACTTCTCAAACCAGATGCTGGGCCTATACCACAACGAAGGCGGCGGTCTTTTCGTGGATGAAGCGCCCTCTTCGATTGTGGGCCGCGCCAGTCTGCTGGCGCTCACATTCGGAGCTTTCTTCTTTGACTATGACCTGGATGGTTACCCTGATATCTTCGCCGCCAATGGCCACATCGAAGAACAGATTGGCTTGGTTCAGCCCAAGGTACAGTACAAGCAGCCGCCTCTGCTGTTCCGCAACTTAGGTAAGCGCCAGTTTGAAAATGTGACGGCGCGCATGGGTGCGGCGTTCAATCGCGCCGTGGTGGCGCGGGGCGCAGCCTTCGCCGATTACGATCACGATGGCGACCTGGACATAGTAGAGACTACCAGCGATGGACCGGCATACTTATTCCGCAATGACGGGGGCAATCGCAATCACTGGCTTACGTTGCGCCTGGTGGGGCATAAATCGAACCGTGATGGCATTGGCGCGGTGGTGCGCATTGCCAGCCAGTCCGGCAAGCAGTGGAATACGGTTCATAGTGGTTCGAGCTACTGCTCACAAAGCGATCTGGCATTGACCTTTGGCTTGGGCGCTGACACCGCCGTGCAGAGCATCGAGGTGGAGTGGCCTAGCGGAGTGAAACAGAAACTCTCCGGCGTACCGTCCAACCAATTCCTGACGATTGATGAGACGGCGGGCATTGTGGCGAAGGCCGGCCCCGGGAAGCATTGACCGCGCGGCGTCCCCAAGAGTCGCAGCGCGGCCATGCCATATTTAGACGCCCCGCTGAGCGGCGTCCGCTGCCTGGGCCAAGCCCATCAACACCTGCGTGAATTGGCTCGGCTGGCCAATAAAGAGCCCTTCGCCGATGAGGAAATTTGTGGCCCCGATGGCATCGATCTGCCCTTGGGATGTAGGCCGAATGACCGCACAATGGGGCAGATTCGGACTAATGAACTCACACGGCACCGGAAAGATCAGGTTCGTCTGCAGCAGCGGATCTGGCGTGGCGTTGAAATTCGGGAATGTCAGCCCGTTAGTGGGGTCTGTGAACGGTGCGACCGGCGGTTGTACGCCGTTGCCCGCGAAGTCTACCCATTCAAGGAAGTGAGCGACTTCGTCGCCGCCGATGCTCAACACAATCTTCAAGACCTCCAAGCTCGATACTTTCTGGGCCAGTGTGGGGTAAAGGCTGGAGCCGCCCTGCTCGATGGATCCGAAATGAAATGCGGCTGTGTTGGCGATCGCCTGAACATGGTTAGCCGGACCGAAATCGTCATTGGTTCTGGGAATCGCAGTAAATTGCCCGGCAGCCAATTGAGGCAGCGCTTGTTCGAAGGTGGCGCCAAAATCGGGATTCCTCGCGCTGCGATAGCGCACATACCAACTGGTATCCACGCTAAGTTGCATCAGATTCGTGAGCCGGCCGATCTGCTGGGCGCCTTTGGCCTGGCTGCTCGGCAAAATGCGAAAAGCGTCCAGGTCCACCGGTTCCTGCCCTTTGGAGATCAGGTAGGCGTTCAGAAACGAAGCATGACTCTGCTCGTCCAAAGTATTGCTGGTTATATATTGCGAGCCATCCCCGTCAAGATTCTGTAACGCCAGTTGATAAGGATTCTGGCGTCCGCTGGTCACTCCGCCCAGTTCGGCGTATTGTTGCCAAAGGTCCGCCTCAATAAGTTCCGCGGCCGCCAGGAATCTCAGAATCGCGGCATCGCCTTTCGATAGCGCAGGACTTGAAGTAGCCGCACCTGCTAATAACTGTGAACCCATCACCGCGCCGCCCGCGGCCAGCCCCATTTTCATGAATGACCGCCGGTTTGCGGGCGGTTTTGCATTAGTTGTATCTTTCATGCTCGTCTCCTCGCTGAGTTAGTGTGTTATATGGAGTCCATATCACCTAATGCGAAGTTATCACGGGCCTTGCCAATAAGCCGCGTTTCGGAAACGTATTTAACACCTGGGGTCAGGGTAATTTACAAGCACTAAGACCGACTCATCTGTAACAGGCAGGCCCCCGCCGTGGAAGATACAACAGCGGACCTTCCGGCCCGAAGTGCTGCAACGATGCTACATTCAAGTAGTGTTCCGCCGCGTAATCTGGATCGTATTAGACAGCGTGGGCATCGGCGAGATGCCCGACGCCGCCGCTTATGGCGATAGCGGCAGCGACACATTGGGAAACATCGCGCGCATTCGCCCTCTGCATCTGCCTCATTTATGCGCCTTGGGCCTGGG
Source organism: Bryobacterales bacterium (assembly GCA_963738345.1). Classification (GTDB taxonomy): domain Bacteria; phylum Acidobacteriota; class Terriglobia; order Bryobacterales; family Bryobacteraceae; genus Bog-159. The sequence goes on along the minus strand of CAVTWI010000002.1, from coordinate 4,282,935 downwards.
TAACATCAAGCCCCTTGACGGGTTGCCTCCGGCAATCGAGCCAGCCGGAGCGTTCGGCCGGTGCGCCCTGGCGTCGCCCGGCAAAGACACCACCACGGGCCACTGGGAAATGGCGGGTATCCATTTGGAAAAGCCTTTTCCGCTTTACCCCAACGGTTTTCCGCGCGAGATCATGGACCCTTTTGAGCAGCGCATCGCGCGGCGGACACTGGGCAATAGGGCGGCATCCGGCACCGAGATCATCAAGGAATTGGGCGCGGAGCACATGCTCACAGGTTCGCCCATTGTTTACACTTCGGCTGACAGTGTCTTTCAAGTCGCCGCCCACGAGGAAGTGATTCCCCTGTGGGAACTCTATAAGATTTGTGAGACCGCCCGCGAACTTCTACGGGGGCCTTACGAAGTGGGCCGAGTAATCGCACGGCCCTTTGTGGGCTCCGCGGGTTCATTCACGCGCACAGCCAATCGCAAAGATTACGCGGTGCCCCCCCCGCGCGGCATGCTGCTGGATGTTCTCGATCAGGGTGGCGTGGCGGTACACAGCGTCGGTAAGATTTTCGACGTGTTCCTGGGCCGGGGCATTCGCGATTATTCAAAGACCAAGAGCAACGCCGACGGTATGGCGCATACTCTTGAAGCGATGCGGTCGTTCGACGCCGGCCTGATCTTCGTCAATCTTGTGGATTTCGATCAGGAATACGGGCACCGCAACGATGTGGAAGGATATGCAGCGGCGCTCGAACAGTTTGATCGATGGCTACCGGACTTCACGGCCGCGCAGAAGGAAGGCGATCTGGCCATTCTGACGGCCGACCACGGGTGCGATCCGACCACGCCCTCGACCGACCATAGCCGCGAGTATGTTCCGCTGCTGGTGAGCGGGCCGCGCGCGAAACAGGGAGTCAATCTCGGTCTGCGGGCCTCGCTGTCGGATATAGGCCAGACCGTAGCGCACAATTTCGGAGCGGAAATCGCTCACGGCACCACCTTTTTACCGGAGATATTATGAGAAAGCCCATCATGGCGGGCAATTGGAAGATGTACAAAACCCCCGCCGAAACCACCGCGTTTTTTGAGAAGTTTCGTCCTTTGGTTGAAAAGGCGGAGCACTGCGAAATCGTTATTTGTCCGCCCTATACGGACATCGCCGCGGCCGTTGCTGCCGCCCAGGGTACGCGCATCGGCATCGGTGCGCAGGATCTGTATTGGGTCAAGGAAGGCGCCTTCACCGGCGAAGTCTCCGGGCCAATGATCAAAGCGTGCGGATGTAGCCACGTGCTGATCGGGCACAGCGAACGGCGCCAATATTTCGAGGAGACCAACGAGACCGTGCTGCAGCGAACCATCGCGGCGCTGGATGCGGGTCTCACCCCCATCGTTTGCGTGGGCGAGCGCCTGGCGGATCGCGAAGCGGGCGAAACGGAAGCTTTGCTGTCGCTGCAGTTCCGCGGCGGAATTGCGCTGTTGAGCCCCGAACAGTTCGCGCGCATTGTGATTGCTTATGAACCGGTGTGGGCGATTGGCACGGGCAAGACAGCCACGCCAGAGATCGCGGCCGATGCTCACCGCGTTCTGCGCGACCAGGTGCGCGGTCACTTCGGACCAGCGGCGGCGGACGCGGTACGCATTCTGTATGGCGGCAGTGTGAAGCCGGATAATGTCCGGACGCTGATGGCGAAACCCGAGATTGACGGCGTGCTGGTGGGCGGCGCAAGTCTCGACGCGAACTCGTTCGCGGGCATCGTCAATTTCTAACGGCCTACTCTAAGCGAATAAAGCCCGCTAATAAGCAGTGACCGGCGGCGTCTGCTTATTGATGCCAGATTTCGCGATTGCAACGGAAGCCATTGCCAAGCTTTTCGACGGTAATACGGCGGTCCGGAACGTCAGTCTGCGGGTGCCGCCGGGAAGTATTTTTGCCTTCCTGGGACCCAACGGCGCGGGTAAGAGCACCACCATCCGTATGCTGCTGGGGCTCATCCGTCCCACCCACGGCGATATTGCCATATTCGGTTTGGACCTGCTTCGCCATCGCGGCGAGATCCTGGCGCGGGTCGGGTCGCTGGTCGAAACTCCGTCACTATACGAACATCTTACGGCGCGCGAAAACCTGGAGATTCCGCGGCGTATTCTGGGTGCACCGCGCTCTGACATCGACCGGGTGCTACGCATCGTAGGCCTGGAAATGGCAGGTCGAAAACTGGTGAAGGCCTTCTCCCTGGGGATGAAGCAACGCCTGGGCTTGGCGCAGGCTTTGCTCGGCCAGCGCGAACTGCTCATTCTGGACGAGCCAACCAATGGCCTTGATCCGGCCGGAATTCAGGAGATGCGATCGCTGATCCGGAGCCTTCCGGGCGAGCACGGAGTCACTGTCTTCCTCTCCAGCCACTTACTCACTGAAGTGGAACAGGTGGCGACACACGTGGGCATCCTGTCGCAAGGCGTTCTGCTCTTTCAAGGTACTCTGGCGGAACTCGAGTCCATGCGCCGCTCGTGTTTGCGGATTGGCGTCAGTGACCCGGAGTCCGCTTCGTTATTGCTGAGCGGGCGCGGGTGGTGCGTGAGTCGCGTGGACGGTCACCTTTTGTCATCCGACATCACCGCGGGTGCGGTCATCAATCGGACCTTGGTGGAAGCTGGCTTTGAAGTACATTCCCTAATGGTTGAATCGGCATCGCTGGAAGATGTTTTCCTGAAAATGACCAAGGCGGAGGCCAACTGAATGGTAATGTTATTTCGCGTTCTGATTGGGGAATGCCTGAAGCTGAAGCGTACCCTGGCACTGTGGATGGTATTGGTAGCGCCGGCCTTGATGGTCTTGCTGGAATTTGCCGTGTCGAACAAAGGCGCGGCAGGCTTCTTGCGCGATGGCAAAGATGCATGGGCGCCGATGGTCCGGCAGACCGTCGAGGTTTGGACGCTTTTGCTAATGCCCATGGTTATCACTCTCGAAACATCCCTTCTGGCAGGCCTGGAGAACACTGGGAAAAACTGGAAGAGTTTGCTGGCCTTGCCCTCGCCGCGCTGGACCGTATATATCAGCAAGTTGGTGGTCACTGTGATTCTATTGTGGTCGGCGCATACACTGTTAATCGCCGGCCTGATGGCCTGCGGCGGGCTGCTGAAGTTGCTGTATCCCGCGCTGAATCTCGGTGGGATGCCGCTAAAGCCGTTTGTCTTTCCCATGCTGACAGTGTCACTGTCCAGCCTGCTCGCGGTGACTATTCAACACTGGGTCAGTTTGCGATGGCAGAGTTATACCGCGGCCATGAGCTTTGGTGTCGGCGCCATGATTGCCGGTGTCTTTGCATCGCAATCGGCGGTCTTCGGGCCGTGGTTGCCTTGGTCGCTGCCGATACGGGCGGTGTTAGACGGAGCGGCCGGGAAGGGAAGCGTTACTGCGGTTGCGCTCGTGGGGGCGATCATCGCGGCTAGCCTCGGCTGCTGGGAATTTGTCCGGCGGGAAATCTGCTGACGGTCACTGCACGCTGACTGTCATTGGACACTCCAATATCCAGCCCGTGTACGGACCTGTAACTCCGGCCTGCCTCTCACTTCGGCGCGCAAGGTGTGGAACAGTCCAGGCGCGTCCGGCTTAGGTTGGAAGGTGACGATGTATTGCCGGTGCACCTCATCGGCCACCGCCTGAATCGCCTCTTCCAAGGCGGCTTGCTTCAAGAAACTGAACATCCGTCCGCCGCTGGTGCGCGAGAACAGGCTGGCAGAATCCACTGTGGTCTTGTGCGCCAGTTCCGTGAAGATGCTGAGCAGGCTGCCGGGCGGCATTTCGGGCGGCACTACTTCTTCTTCCTCGGGATAAGCGAATTTGTGATCGCCCTGCATGCTATGGGTGCGGGCCTTCTCCTCATCGGTCATGCGGTCCCATTTGGTCTTGGGCTTGTTGGTGAAAGGCGCCAGGAAGGTCGAGTAAGTCAGCCAATAAATGGTGGTGTGTTGCAGTTGCCGGTCTTCGAGTAAGTCGGCCACCTTCACTTTGCTCGACCGGTCGCGCCGCTCGGCGATCACCAAAAGGATATGCCGCCGTTTCGGGTCGCGGCCGGCCAGCAAGTGCAGCGAATCGTGCACACCCTGGAGCAGAGCGCAGCCGTCACCTTGGGGGCGGAGGCCGCGCAAGGTGTTGGACAACACGCGCGAGTCGGAGGTAAAGTCCTGCATCAGGTTGACGGTATCGCTGAATGAGACCAAGGCGGTCTCGCCGGCTTCGGCGGAGAGCAGGTCGGAGAACAACACACCACTGCCGCCGAGTTTATCCAGAATAGCCTCGGAACTGGAGTTCGCTTCAATCAGAACCACGAGCGAGATGGGGTCAAAGGACTCGTGTACTTGTATCGCTTGCGGCACGCTGTTGTCAAACAGGATCAGGTCATTGGCGCCGAGTCCGTCGACAAGGTGACCTCTCCGGTCAGTAACCGTAGTGGGTGCAACCACTAGAGGGACTGTACTTTGGAACTGCGGGTATAAGAATCCGGCCGTCAGCAGGAAAGCGGCGATCAAACGCATCGGGTGTGCAATAGCAGGTGCTGGGCCAACCGTCAGAACTTGCCTAACTCGTCGGCCAGGGCCTTGGGACCCTTCTTGCGATAGAGATCAAGCAGGCGCTGCTCTTCCGGAGACGGCTCCAGAATGCCGAGCAGTTGGGCTCCGGCCAGCGACTCGCGATTAGGGATCCAGACCTTACCATCGGAGAATTCGACTTGACCCACGAAACCCGTCATACCGGCGATGGAAACTGGCGCTCCGCCATCGTTCGACAGATGCGAGAAGCGGAGGGCAGTATCCTGCAAAACGCGACTGGTGCTGCCGGCTTTCAGGTTGAATTCCGGACCGGAGGCGGGCACGGAACCAGCCATATACTGTTTGCCCTGGCGGTCGCTAACGATCCAATCGATCTCGACGGAGCGCACCTGGCGTGTGGACAGGTTACGCACATCAATGCGGGGATTGCGGGCTTCATTGCCAACGATCTCGGCCCAGCCTTCGACGGGTTCCACAGGTTCGCCGGGGAAGCGCAGGAAGGCGAACCGCGCGGCATGTTCGCCGGTAGCGGCCGAGGCTACGGCACGCCCTCGCGAGACCTGTACATCCAGGCGCGGGCGTTCGGCCTGCCGGTTCAGGCTTTCGAGCATAGCCTGCTTCAAGCCTTCAATGCCGTGCGCCGCTAGAATCGATTTGAAATATTTGCGGTCCCGCTGGGCCTGCATCTCCCAGGCGGTCATGGTGCGGCGGGAATCCAGACGATTCGGGCCGTAAAAGCTATAGTCCTGGAACAACACGCCATCCAGGTTGACCTGTACGAGGGAACCACTGCCCATTTGAGCGGGCCGAAGGAGGCGCAGGTTAATACGGACTGGAAAATTCTGGTTAGGGGCGACGTCCAGGCTGGGGACTGAGACAGAGGCCTTGCCTCCTGGGGTGGACTCTTGCGCGGCCACCAGCAGAGTGACGCCGCGGACGCGGTTGGCGCTCGAATTGTGCAGGGTGAGGGAAACGTCCAGATCGAGCACTACGGCGCTGCCGCGCTGGCTAACGTGCGATTCGCCCAGATTCGTCGAGATCAGGGTGAGCGGCGAATCCACCGGAAGATTGATGTTCACCGGGTTGTCGAGCGGCTTGTCCTGCGCGCAGAGCGCAGAGACCGAGGCCACCATAAGAATCGCAAGTTTACTGGACATACAAGTTATTGATCGTCACATTGCCGGTGTCGGAATCCACGTATCCGGCCTGCATGGAACCCTGGGCTCCGGCGGAATAAGCTACGTCCGTGGAGCGCACGTGCAGAAGGCTCAAAGTCTGGCCTCCCTGATTCAATTCGATCCCATTGGCAGTAGCCCGCAAGACCGAGTTGCCACTTGCCAGCGCCACAGGAGCGACGGGCGTGGGCCGCTGCAGCATCAGGCCGGCCGCCAACATTACCATCACACTGGCGCAGGCCGCGAAGGCGCGGGTGCTGGATAAAAGACTGAACGGGTTGAAGGAGCGGGCGGCGGTCTCGGCGCGGACGCATTCGCCGGCCGCGAGGCCCAGCCGGATATTGGCTTTCATTTCGGCGGCCAGGCGGTTCCAGGAAATCGCCGGTATTTGGTTGAGCGCGGCCATCTGATCGCGGACCGCCTCGAACGCCTGCACCTCGTCGCGGCATTCGCTGCAACGGGCCAGGTGACGCTCCGTGCGCCGGCGGCTGAACCAACCGAGGTCCTGGCCGGCGTAAAGAGCCAGAATGGACTGATTCGGATGCGTCATGGCTTCCTCTTTTCCATATACTTCCGCAGTTTGTTGCGCGCATTCGCGATGTGTGACCGGACCGTCGCCTTGGAACAATCCATGCGCTGGGCAACTTCTTCCGCCGGAAGGCCCTCCACATCGCGCATCATCAGGGCCGCCCGTTCGCGGGCCGTCAGGAGCCGCAAGCCATCTTCCAGGTAATCGTGCTGCTCGGAGCGCAGCAGGATGTCTTCCGGACTTTCGTCGTGGCTTTCGGGCGCCACGTCTAGTTCGCAGTAGGTGACGCGGCCACTGCGGCGCAAAAAGTCGATGGCCGTATTGGTCGCAATGCGCGACAGCCAGTGCGCCGCCTTTTGTTCGTCCTTTAGCTGGTCCTGCCGCTGCAACGCCTTAATGAAGGCCTCCTGGGTGAGGTCCTGGGCGTCGGCGACATTCCCGACAATGCGATAAATTTGGACGAAAATCCGGCGTAAGTGATCTGAAACAAACCTGTTCTGCGTCTCCAGGAGTTCCAGACCGGGATCGACGGCTTCGCTCATCAAGGCGTATATAACGGCTTCCACGGTCCTATCAAGATGACGTGAAAACCACGAAAACGTGGAAACAACGTGAAAACAAAGCGCGCCAAGCAGATTGGCTGGCGCTACATCGATTTTAGCCCAGGCCGGTTTCCTCCGGTTGCCCGGTCGCGATAAGCTGGATTTATGAGACCTGTGGCTGTAATCGGCATTGGGAAGACCCAGTTTGGCGCATTTCCCGGCCGCGACCTTCGATCGCTCGCGGTGGAAGCCGGCGAGAAGTGCCTCAAGAACGCGCACGCCGGTCCTTCCCAAGTGGAGGCGTTCTTTCTGGGTAACTTTGCGGGCCCATCGTTTCGTAGGGCAGAATCACCTGGCGCCTTACGTGTCGACCGCGCTTGGGAATTGATGAGCGTCCCGGCCACGCGGATTGAGGCGGCCTGCGCGTCCAGCGGATCGGCCTTTTTCCACGCCTATAACGGAGTGGCGAGCGGCGTTTACGACCTCGTGCTGGTGGTGGGGGTGGAGAAGATGACCTCGCAGCCGACGCCCAGGGTGACCGAGATCCTGGCGGGGGCGGGCGACTGCTCGCGGCGAGATCAAAGCCGGCTCCACTTTCGCCTCGCTGTTCGCCATGATCGCGCGCCGGCACATGTACCAGTTCGGCACCACGCGCGAGCATCTGGCGGCGGTGGCGGTGAAGAACCACGCGAATGGCGCGTTGAATCCCGACGCGCAGATGCGCAAAGTGATCACCATGGAGCAGGCCATGGACGGGCAAGCCGATCGCCGATCCGCTGAATCTCTACGATTGCTCGCTGATCAGCGACGGCGCGGCGGCGGTGCTGCTGGCGCCGGCGGAGCGCGCGGGCGAGTTCACGCGATAAGCCGGTGCGCGTGCTGGGCATCGCGCAGGCGTCCGACTTCGTGGCGCTGGATCAGAAGCCGGACATCACCACGTTCCCGGCGGTGCGGCGCGCGTCGGAGAAGGCCTACCAGATGGCGGGTGTGGGCCCGGCCGATATCCAATTCGCCGAACTGCACGACTGCTTCACCATTGCCGAGATCATCGCCATCGAAGACCTGGGCTTCGTGCCGCGGGGCGAAGGCGGCCCGTTCACGCTGGCGGGCCACACGGCGCGCACGGGCGATAAGCCGATCAACACCAGCGGCGGGTTGAAATCGAAGGGGCATCCGGTGGGCGCCACGGGCGTGGCGCAGATTTGCGACCTGGTGCTGCAGATGCGCTGCGAGGCGGGCGAACGGCAGGTGCCGCGACATTCGCTGGGGCTGGCGCAGAACCTGGGCGGGTCGGGCGCCACCTGCGTGGTGACCATTCTTGGGGACGGTATGAACGAACGGACGACTCGGGAACGATTTATACGGAGACAGTGATTTACTCTGCGACCGAAGCTTTGCGGCGGACGTGCCCTATCAGACCGCCATCGTCGACGCTGGATGGCGGCGGGCGGCGTGACGGGACGGATCGCGGGCGAGCGCGTGCATATCGACGACCGCGTGGGTGTGTCGAACTCCGCGACGGGGTTCCCTTTTTCCGGAAAGCATCGCATGAAGCTTGCCGAACGGATGAGCCGCATCGGGGTCGAGACCGCCTTCGACGTGCTGGTGCGGGCGCGGGCGCTGGAAGCGCAAGGGACGCAGCATCATCCACCTGGAAATCGGCGAGCCCGATTTCCCACGCCGGCGCACATCGTGGAGGCCGGCAAGCGCGCGCTCGACGAAGGCTGGACGCACTACGGGCCGACGCAGGGCCTGCCGGAACTTGCGCGAGGCGATCGCTGAGGATGTGTCACGGCGGCGCGGCATCCAGGTGGGGCCGGAGCATGTGTGCGATCGTCCCCGGCGGCAAGCCGATCATCTTCTTCCCGATGATGGCGCTGCTGGAGCCGGGCGACGAAGTGATCTACCCGAACCCGGGGTTTCCGATTTACGAATCGATGATCCGGACGCTGGGCGCGACGCCGGTGCCGATCCCGCTGGTGGAAGAGCCGCGGATTCTCATTCGACCTGAACCTGCTGCGGGAGCGGCTGAACGACCGGACCAAGATGCTGGTGCTGAACTCGCCGCAGAATCCGACCGGCGGCGTGATTCCGGCAGAGGACATGCGCGCGATTGCGGACATGGTGCGCGAGCGCGACCTGATCGTGCTCTCCGACGAAATCTACTCGCGCATCTACTACGGCGAGGCCGCCTGTTTCCATCGCCAGCTTGCCCGGGCATGCTGGAGAAGACCATCATCCTGGACGGATTTTCGAAGACCTATGCCATGACCGGCTGGCGCATGGGATACGGCGTGATGCCGGAGTGGCTGGTGGAGGCGGTGAACAAGCTGATGGTGAATTCGTGCAGTCTGTGTGGCCAGCTTCACGCAACGCGCCGGGATCGCCGCACTGCGCGGGCCGCAAGAACCGGTGGAAGCTATGGTGGCCGAGTTCGGTCGCCGGCGCGAGGCGATCTGCGGGGGGCTGAATGCGATTCCAGGTTTCCGGTGCACGGCGCCGGGCGGGGCTTTCTACGCTTTCGCCAATGTGGAAGGGACCGGTATGGCGTCGCGGGAGATGGCCGACTTTCTATTGGAAGAAGCGGGGGTAGCGGCGTTGAACGGGGGGGCTTTTGGGAAGTACGGCGAAGGCTATATCCGCTTCAGCTACGCCAACTCCTTGGAGAATCTGATGGAAGCGGTGGCGCGCATTGAGAAGGCTACGCAATCGCTATGCAGTTCCTGAAGAACCTGCTTCGGCCTATATATCACCGCATATTTCGATTGTGTCTGCGTGGCCGCATTCGGTTTGCTGACTGGCGGGAACGAAGGATGTCCCAGGCGCTGCCGCCCCTGCCGCCCGCCCTCCTACGATATCGTGTCAGCGAATCCTTATCGGCTGACGGTTTTGTTCGAGTCGGCCAAGCTTGCGCGGGACATATCGAACGACAAGTCCAAGAGATGGGCACGAGCTTATCGGACGCCAATTGCGTGTTGGACTTCGGATGCGGGTGCGGACGCACACTCCGGTGGCTCGTCCAAAGCTACCCGGCGACAAACTTTGTCGGCGTTGATGTAGACGCTGATGCTATTGCCTGGTGTGCGGACAACCTAAAGGGGGCGACGTTTGTCAAAAACAACCCACTGCCCCCACTGCCTTTTCCTTCCGGCGCCTTCGATATGGTGTACTGCTTTTCGGTTTTCACTCATCTTGACAAAGAGCTACAGAATGTCTGGCTGGCGGAATTAAGACGCATCCTTCGGCCCCAAGGGATTATCATTTTGACTGTTCACGGGCGAAGGGCGGCGAGCACGCTGAACCCGCAAGCCGCGACAGAGTTGGTACGAAACGGCTTCTTGCATCAGCGAAGCGGAAAACTCGCCGGTCTCGTCCCCGATTGGTACCACACGTCATGGCGCTCCGAAGAATATATTGTTGGTAGGCTTAGCGCGCTGTTTGCCGATGTGCACTACACCGTCATTCCCGACGGCATCCAGGATTTGGTAAGCGCCCGTAACTGATGGCCGGGCTTAGGCGGCAGCTTCCTCGATTACTTCGCGTACCACGGAGCCCAGCCGCAGATAAGCATCCAGGTCCGACGGCTTTTTGAAGTACCGCGAAACGCCTAGGTCGGCCATTTGGCGGCGGTCTTTCTGGGCGTCGGACGAGGTAACCACAATGACCGGTGTGTGTTCGCATTCGGGATGCTTCCGAAATTCGGTGAGCACGCGGGGCCCTTCCACTTTTGGAAGGTTCAGATCGAGGAGGAGGACGTCCGGACATGGTTCCTCACTGGGCAAGCCCATGCGCGCCAAGAAGGCCAGCGCTTCGGCGCCATCCCGGATTATGTGCAATTGATGCACGATGCGGTACTCTTTCAACGCATGTTGCACCAATAAGATGTCGCCGGGATTATCCTCAACCAGCAGAATATTCACCACTTTATCCACGGACCTCCGTGCAGCCATGAGGGTTTTTCGGTGCTTGGCAGGCGGACTGGGGGGACTTGGGCGATCTTAGGATTAGCGTGTGCATAGAATCGACGCCTTGCCACGTTAGCTGGCGTGCGGCTTGGTCAGTGCACTTTAGGGACCAATGTCCGAGGTCGCGGGTTGGGGGCTGGGGCGTGTTACACGAGGTGATTTCTTGGCGTTTGGTGTTACATTGTGTGACATTTGTTGCGGGGCGGAGGCAAGGGCGGGTGGACTGCGAGGGCGGGGTTGTTACGATCGGTACCGGATTCCAGCGAGGCCACTCCTCGGGAACGACGAACGAGGGGACCTGGATTGCCAACTGATTCGCCTCCGTCACCCATGCCTTGCCCACCGACTGGCGGGATCCGGCGCCGCTGAATCCCTGCAGCGCCAAAACCGATGGTGAAGCGGACAAGCGAGTTTCTGACCAGACATAGTCTCGCGGCAACTGGCTCTTATCGATGTGCACCAATATTTCGAGGCACGGCAGGGAGAGATGTTCGGCTGCGTATAGCATCGAGATTCATCGCTGAATCCTCCAGAGCGCGGCTCCAGATGGCGTTAGGGGTCGGATGTTCAAGTTGTGCGGCCAAGCGACCAGCCGGTGTCGGACTCTGCAAGGTCCCCATAGATTCAATCCTAACCGATTTGGACTTTAAGGCACCGACGGACTTGCCGACGTTACGAAGCGCTGGCGGATTCGGACGATCAAACCCTAATCGATTGATTCTGAGGGACGTAAGGGGCATTGCGCCGGGCGGCCGGGGTACTGATTCCAGGTCCGGCCGGGCGGGAGCGGGGGCTGGGGGGGGGCGTGGGGTTCGGAAGGGCGATTTTCGCGGATCTGGCGGCTGGATGGAGGTATCGGGAGGGAGGCGGAAAGACAATGATGGCGCACCCGTCGTTGGAAGGCGCGGAGTTGTCAAAGATCAAAGTGCTTGCGAGCTAGCGGGTATCGGTAGGATTGGGCTCGCAGGAGAGCGGATGGACGGGGGCATCGGCGGACATGACATAGTCTGGATGAGGCGAGGCGGGCGGGGCGGGCGCCGGTTGAGCGGGCGGGGGAGGAGGCGCCGGTTTCGCGGTTTCGGGCTTGGCAGGTTCGGACGGCTGGGTTTTGGCTTCGGCTTGGGCCTGAGCGGCGGCGCGGGCGAGACGCTCCTGCCGGAATTGACGGAGTTGATTGGTGGCGGCGATGAAGGAGCGTTCGAGGCGCACGCGCTGGACGGAGATGCGATCGAGGAGGGCGATTTTGGCTTTCAGCCCCATGCCCGAGTCATAGACTTCGGTGTCACTCTCGGCCATGCGGCCCAGCAGCCACTGGGAGGTGGCCATAGTTTCGAGGTGGTGGCGCTCGCAGGAGGTTTCGGGCTGCCATTCTTCGGCGAGTCCGTTCCAGAGGATCTGGTAGTCGGCGCCTTGGTCGCGCTTAGCCATGAGGGCGCGGGCGCGGAGGCCCCAGGTGAGGGCGTTATAGCGAACGGCGGCCTTGCCCGCCTCGGAGGTGGGCCCCGTTGAGTGCTGCGCGTTCCGAAGATTCGCGTGATACTGTTTGTCTGAGATCAACATTTGGATCCTTTCGATTTGAGTTTAGGGGGTGGGGGGGAGGAAACGAACTACGGCGAGGGCGGGGTGAGTTAGTAAGTGGCTTGATTGGTTGGGATTGAGTTAGGCGGAAGTTATTTTCTCGATGTGTGACCGGCGGGACCGGTTTTAGGGGATGAAACCAGCTCTTGCGAGCGCGGCAATGAGGTCGGAGCCGGTAATGCGGGGCGTCCGGCTCATGCAGCGATGGTCACGAGCTGGATGCCAACGAATTCCAAGTCTTGTTCCGGCGTGTCTTCCACTTCCAGACACAGATGTATGGCTTCGCGGATGCGCTCGGTGGCCTCGTCGAGGGACCGCGCTTGCGTATGGCAAGCGGGAATTTCGGGAACTGACGCTAAGTAATAGCCTTCGGAGTCCGGTTCAATCACGACATCGAACTGGCGTGTCACGAATGTGTCCTCGCCTTCCATTGTAGATCGCCTGGGCAATGTTTGAAAGTTGGCTGATGGGCGAGTCGGGGATGGAGCGCGTTTTTCAGTAGTAATGCCAGGAAGCGGGAAAAGGGCGCAGCCGATCATCGGGAAGGGGAAAGGCAGCCGTCCGAAGTCGATATGGGCGCTCGAATCGTCGTGTGTGTAAGTTCTTAAGGAGTGAAAGCGATTAAAGACTCCACCGCCATGCACCGCCATAGTATTCGGCCTCGTGCGCTTCTTGGGTCTTAGCGGAGGGGCAACACCCTGGCGCGCGGAGTGTCCGACCAGTCGAGAGTGACGATAGCGCCTCGGTTGAGTTCGGCCTTACAGCTTTGCAGGGCCTCGAGAAGCGCTGGTCCCCGGACTTTTGGAACGAGCGGTTCGCCACGCAGAAGCACGACGCTCGGCGAGTTACTTCTCGTGTGCGCGAGGATTTGAGGAAAGTCCAGGTCGTTTGTCAGAATTACGTAGGCAGACTGGCGAGCGTAATCACAGATTTCGCTATGCCTTGGCAGATATCGGACCGATCGATGACCAGTGGACAGCTTCGTGCCCAACGCCCTGGAGAAACGGAACCTAGCTAGGCGTCAGGTTCATATCGACGATAAGGCGCATCTAACTTGCTAGCGGGATCGCGTGTCCTTGCGCGAGCCTTGCGGCGAAGGCGAGAGATTCCCGGACATCCGGCTCCTCGATGTAGGGGAAATCAGCCAGCAATTGTTCGATGGTGCGACCGGCAGCCATCGCTTCGACGATCATGCCCACGGTTACGCGCATGCCGCGGATGCAGGGCTTGCCACCCATGACTTCAGGGTCCATCGTGATGCGGGTAAATTGCTGCACGTCGTCATCATAGCGCAGGTCTGAGGTAGGGTGGGCGATGCGTTTTTTGGGGCAATCTCTCGGAACTCGGCCCAAAGCGCGATCAGCTTAATGACCTGCAGCGCAGGGGAACCACATGTTACAGTTACCTGCACCTGGACATTCCACTCGCATCTAAATTTAGGAGTGTCCCGGGAGGTCTAATGCGCTCATCTGGACTGGCTAGTTGAACTGTTATTCCGTCGGGTACGAAAGGCCGAGAGCGGAATCGTGAAAGGAGTTATCGGACATGGCAAAATGGAATCCGCCCCCCACGTCGGTCAATGCCTCTGCTGCGGCCCTCGATTGGGCACTAAAACACGTTGAGGAGTTCGGCGACACTGTCTTCCTTCCGCGCGCATTCGAATACGAGGCCATTCGAAGCAATTGGGCCAAAGTGCAGGCATGGCTGATCTCGCAAGACTTGAGAGACTGGACGGCAAGACCCCTTCGTCGCTTCTTGGCTCGTAAGGGCGCATATTCCTTCCGCTTTGTCACGCAGCTTGATCCTTTGGAATACTTGCTTTTCACTGCGCTCGTCTATGAGGTCGGACCACAGCTTGAGTCTCTTCGTAGCCCATGTGCGTCCAACACCGTCTTTAGCTGGCGCTTCGACCTCAAACCAGATGGCCAAATGTATAGTCCGGCGTACCGTTGGGATGATTTCAACACCCGTTGCTTGACCCTCGCTAGAAGAGCCAGTTGCAAATGGGTGGTCGTGGCGGACATTGCTGACTTCTTTCCACACATTTATATTCATCCAGTTGAGACCGCCTTAGATTTGGCCACTGGCCGCTCCCCCGCAGCCTATTGTCTACTAAGAATGATCAGCAATTGGAACGCGTTCGTTTCGTATGGCCTGCCTGTCGGGCTCGCGGGGTCACGCATCATTGCCGAAGCGACCATCAGCGATTTGGACAGAGCCTTGGTGGGGGCTGGGAGAAAGTACTGTAGGTATTCGGACGATATCAGAATATTCTGTAAATCGGAAGGCGATGCAACCCTGGCGCTTGAACATCTAGCATCGCACTTGTTCAATACGCATGGTTTGACATTGCAGCCGCTGAAGACTCTAGTACTCAAGAAAGAAGTCTACATGAGACGATTCACCTCGAGCGGCGAACGTGCGGAGATCGAGAGTCTGGGCGCGAAACTTCAGGAACTGCTGGAAGAGGCAGGCTGGGAGGATGAATACGAAGCGGAGATCGATTACGATGACCTCCCGGAGGAAACCCGGGTGGAGGTCGACAAGCTCAATCTCTTAGAGGTGTTAAAGGAGCAGATTTCGGCTGAGCGGATTGATCCAATCGTAACCAGCTTCGTCCTCCATCGAATGCGGCAACTCGGTCTATTTGAGGCAACCAATATTGTACTTGATAACATAGACAAACTGTTCCCAGTGATCGATTCTGTAGTCCGATATCTTGAGTCGCTGCGGGGTATAGGTTCAGCGGCAAGCCGCAGGATCGGGAAGCGCGTCTTACAGAGTCTTAGGAAGGGTGCAATTAGCTCCTACGAGAGAATGTGCTTGCTGAGTCTGTTTACCAAGGGCAGGGAATTCGACAACGAGGACGAGTTTGAAAAGCTGTACGATCGGTGCACCGACAATGCCGCCCGGCGAGAGATCATGCTCGCATTGGGGCGGGCGAAAAAGAACTACTGGTTTCAGGCACGGAGACAAGGGGTGGCGGAACTCGATGCCTGGTCCAGGCGAGCGTTTATTGCGGCCTATAGCTGCGTTTCAGTCGACGTGAGGAGTCCCTTTTACCGTTCTCTCCGTGGGGGCGCCGACATCCTGGAAAAATCGGTGATAACTTGGGCGAATGCCAACCCGTTTTAAGTAGTGTTGTCGTACTTCTGTCGGCTACCGGCCCTGATATGACCGGCCTGTGCCTCCTTCGCGAGGAAGAAGATTTTGCCCGATTTTGCGGGCGTGCGTCCAGAGACTATTCTCGTTTGCTTAGACGCATTAATAGCGCCAATAATTCTGTCGATTTGTCTTTCCAATCTAACGGTAGATCCGGCGAGTGGAAAAAACTCCAAGCGCGGTCTAGGTACTCGCGGAATACGAGAACTCGCTCGACCCGTTCAGCTAATGTGTGGGCTTCGTTGATGTGCTGCTCAAGTTCAGCATCAAGAATCGGCGTGTCCACAATGATCGCATCCAGATAACTGAAGTTCCCTAACAGCTCATGGATGTGGTACAGGCCAATCGGGGTTGGCCGTACTCCAAACCCATCTATCTTACCCGGTATTGGAATGCGCCTCGCAGCGGTCTCGATTAACCTCTTGCTGAAGCAGCGGATAATCGCGACGTCGATTTGTTCGGGCATGAAGCTAAGTCCCTGGCAATACTCGTAGACTTTCTCGACAGGGACAAATCCTTCGTCGCTCCTCTCGATCGCAGGATGCCGAAGATAGGCAATTATTATCGGCTGTAGGAAGTGTTCCTTAGGATCTACGGTGGTAATGTCAAGAATGTTGGCAATGGGCGAACGACTTGGATCGTAATGAACGTTGTCCCCATATATTATGGCTCTGTGAAATTCGTGTAGGGGAATGAAGTAGCCACCCTCATCCTTGACTTTCGTGATGATCTTTTGGGTATCAACGTGGCCGCTACCGAAAAAGCCTCGGACGAGGTCGAGTGCAAGTCGGACATTTCCCGAGGAGACATTTTCAAGGCAACGCATGACATCGTCTTTTCTGGGCGAGGCATCCGCTCTATTTGTGGATCGAAGGAACACGCGCAAAAGGATCTCGAGGGAGGTGAGGTCCAAATGGGATGCGCGGACAGGTGCGCCCAAAGGGATCTGCCCGCTAGTTAACCTCAGCCCGAAGATCAGGCGCTTGCGAATCACCCGATCCACGCGCGGCGGCGCGATGGTAAATGCCTTTGGATGATAGCCAGTAAGCGCGCCCCGACGCATCGAGGCATGGTAAGTCTCCGGTCGTAGAGTCACATAAATCATTGCCTGCCACCGGTCCGCCATCTCCTGAGCGATCAAGAATACTGCTTGCTGATCTTGCTCGGTTCTTTGGTCCGTGTTGTCAAGAAAGATCACAATCTGTTTGCGGTGAGCGTGCGAGATCTCGGCAAGGGCACGACGGACGTGCTCTTCTCTATTTCCGGACAACTGTTCAAGAAATTCGATCTCCTTCTGCTGATACAGACCGGGTTTCTTGGCTTTTAAGGGTTTATTTACCCCAGCTCCAAATCTGTTGAGCTCAGGCGAGTATATTCGTCGAACAAATAATTCTTCCTGAGTGTCTATTTGGCAATCTTCCACAAGTTGCCGGTCAATTTCGTCGACAATGTATAGCCGAAGATCGGTTGTAAGGGTACCCACGGACCCGAAATCAATGTAAATCGCGATAGCCGTCGTCGCAAATGAAGGATCGTCGCTGATGAATCTGCGGATGAAAGTCGTCTTGCCGACGCCCACATCGCCGATGAGGAGAATGGGCCTACGACTAAAGCTCTGGGCAAGCAATTCTGGGTTAACGACGCCATATTCGACAGCTGGTGCGGTGGCCGGTCCAGGCCGCTCCGCATCAAAGAGCGCCGCATAACGCGCTTGCAGCATTTGCTTGTTCAGTAGGGAGTATTCTGAGAGAGCCCCGCTCGCACAGTAACATGCGCGCAAGAACGTTCTCTCGAGTTCTCTCGCTCGTACGACGTCCTCCAGAATGAATTCGCTGACCGCCTTGATGCTACTCTGAAAAGGGTTCCGGCCTTTAGTCCCCGGATACGGCCGAATAACGGCCGAGAGTTTACGGGGTAAATTGACCTCGGATTGCCCGATCAACCTAGATCGCAGTAATTGGTGCTCCAGGGCGTCCTTAGACAATAGGTTCCACAGATCGAGAAAAGAGTCTCGCATCTGCACGAGGGATGAGAATACGATTGCTTGGCCTTCAAATGGAGGTTTTCCATCTGCCCGCGAAGCGACAAAAACCACCAACTGGTGGCCGTTTGTGACTGCCGCGTACGGCACACCCCGTTGCTGGCAGTAACGAGCTACCTGCTCTATGGCGGCTCGGAGTTCAGGTGTGGTCTTGAGGAGAGATTGGATTGACTGATCGAGGCGGGGGGGGCCCGCTGGGAGTTCGAAGTAGACTCCTTCTTTCTTGGCTTCTACGATCAGAAGCTTGCGCGGAAAGAGGAAGGTGTAATCCGCATACTTACAATCGTGTGGCTCCTCCAGGTATACGTCATCGCGGCTCCATCCGAGGCAATCAAAGAAGAGACGGTCTATCAATTGCAGCCGGGTGGTAGCTTCGTTACGCTGCGCAGCGTTTTGATAGTACCAGTCTGCTAGATCCGCCACCCGATCCCTGCAGATTGAATAGTCGGTTGCCATGGTCAAAAGTCCTGCCGGTAACGATAACACGGCTCGCGTTTAAGGCCGCCGCTGCTCATCGATTGCACTTCGCGTAGTTGGCCAGCTCGCGCCACCCTGCGAAAGCTACGCGATGTTGTCGGATTAGAGTCGGCGGTCGCGACTCTCTTCATGCTCCCGGTCCGATCATGGCAGCGGTGATCACGGTCCGCCTCATGGACAATTGGGAACCGGGTTTCGATCAATGGGAATACGTGCAGAGCAGTTCGCGGACTTGCAAAAGGCTTAGAAACTGCCTGCTGAACACGCGCTGCTCGAAAGACCGATCAGATGAGTTCTTCGTCGAAACAGACGGCGACTTTGCCGCACTTACCGGAGGCCATTAGCTCGTAGGCTTTTCCTACTTCATCTAGGGGGAAGCGGTGGGTAATGAGCGCCGCGGGGTGCAGATTCCAGCGGACCAGGCGCTCGACCAATTCTTCCATCAGCCAGGTGGAGGTGACCCAGGAGCCGTAGATGGTTTTCTGGTCGTGGATGATATCGGGCGAGGGGTTGAAGTCCACCGTGCCGCCTTCGCCGAGGAAGACAATTTTGCCGCATTTGCGGGTGGCGCGGATGGCGGTGGCGCGGGCGCCGGCGTGGGCGGAACAATCGACGGCGCGCTCGACGCCGCGGCCGCCGGTCAGTTCGCGGACCTGTGCCACATTATCCGGGCCGGAGGGGAGGACGCTGTCACAGAGTCCGAGTTTTGTGGCGAGTTCCATGCGCTCGGGGAGGACATCGATGCCGATGATTTGGGGCGCGCCGAGTTTGCGGCAAAGGGCGGCGGTGGCGAGGCCCACGGGTCCGAGTCCGGTGATGAGGACGGCGTCGTCACCGGAGATGCCGATTTTGCGGAGACCTTCGTAGACGGTGCCGAAGCCGCAGGCGACTTGCGCGCCATCGGCAAAAGACAGTTGGGGGGGGAGGGCGATGAGGTCCTTCTCTTCGGCGATGAGGTAGGGGGCCATACCGCCATCGCGCTGCCATCCGTAGGCGCGGCGGTAGCGTTCGCTGGTGCAGGAAATCATGTAGCCGCGGCGGCAATCGTTGCACACCCCGCAACCGGAGATGTGATAGACGATGACGCGGTCGCCTTCGGCGAAGCGGCGGCATCCGGGACCGGCGGCGACGATCTGGCCGGAGGGTTCATGGCCGGCGATCACGCCCTGGTAGCCTTCGGGGCCCTTGCCGAGGTGCTCGTGGTAGATGCAGCGAATGTCGGAACCGCAGATGGTGGAGGCTTTCATGCGGAGGAGGACTTCGCCGTGGCCGGGGGCGGGAACGGGGACTTCGCGTAGTTCGACATTACTATTGCCGGGCAGGTAGGCGCCTGGCATGGTTTTGGTGGTCGTCATGATGGGGTGATTTCTCCGGTGGGATCCCAAAGGTCTTCCCAGTTTTGATTGGCTTTCCACAAGAAAACCTGGCCTTTGATGAGGCGGCAATTACGATCAATGCCGCGGATGTCTTCCATTTCCTGGCCGGTTAGCGGATCGGCGATGACGGCTGCGAGGTTGGCGAGATAGTTGGCGCGGCGGGTGGAGAAGGGGATGGGGGTCTGGCCGCGCTGGACGGCCCATTTGACGCAGACCACGGCGGGATGCACGCCGAGGCGGCGGGCGATGCGGATGATGACGGGATCTTCGACGGGGGAAGTATCTTCGGGAGTGCGGTCGCGCGCGGGGCGGGCGGGGGATCCGATGGGGGAGTAGCCGACGGGGGCGACACCGTGGGCGCGCACGAAATCGAACAGGGCAGGCTGCTGGAAGTGGGGGTGCAGTTCCATTTCGTTGACGGCGGGGGGGGTGCGGGCATCGCGGAGGACGAGTTCCAACTTGGGGATGGTCATGTTGGAGGTGCCGATGTGGCGGACGAGTCCGGAATCGACGAGGGATTCCATGGCGCGCCAGGTGCGCATGTAATTTTCGTGGATGTAGGGCTGGGCGTCGGGGCTGCGGGCGGAGACGTCGCAACCGGGGGGGTGGAAGTTGGGGAAGGGCCAGTGGACCAGGTAGAGGTCGAGGTAGTCGAGTTGGAGGTCGGCGAGGGATTGGCGGCAGGAGGCGATGACGTCGCCGGGGTGGTGCTTGTCGTTCCAGAGTTTGGAGACGATCCAGAGGTCGCGGCGGGGAATGCCGGAGGATTGGATTTCGCGAAGGGCGTGGCCGATGTGATGCTCGTTGCCGTAGACGGAGGCGCAATCGAAGTGGCGGTATCCGACGGCGGCGGCGCCTTTCACGGCGGCGGCGATTTCGTGGGGGGGGCATGGTCGGAGCCGAAGGTTCCCAGGCCGATGGCAGGCATGCGGGCGCCGGTGTACAGGGTGTGGTGGGGGACTCGCGCGGGGTCGATGGCGTCGTCAGGCATTTTCGATTTGACGGTAGCATGGTTGCGCCGTCAGGAGTAGAGCGGCGGGGCCGGACATATAGAGTGTGGATCCGGCGAGGCGGGTCTGGCCTTGGCCGCCGTAGGTGGGGTCTTCTGTATCGAGGATGGGATGGATGGCGGTCTCGCGGGAAAGGTCCCATTCCAGGGGGCCGCGGAGGTTGACGATCAGCAAGGATTCGGCGCGGCGGAGGGCTAGGGCGTGGGGGGCAAGTCTTTCGACGGTGAAGGGGCCGCCGGAGCAGGGGCGGTAAGATATCAGGTCGCGGTAGAGGCGGAGTGTGCAGGCGTGGGCGGGTTGGGGGCGCTCGTCCCAGCGCAGTTTTGAATCGAGGAACGTTTGGATGTGCTGGGGGGCGGGCGCGCGGGCGTAGTCGTGGCCGGGGTACAGGTGGTTGAGATATGTGAGGCGCCCTTCGTGGATGTGGCGGCCGAGTTGGTGGTGATGGTCGGTGAAGTAATAGAACGGAGTGGAGGCGGCCCACTCCTGCCCCATGAATAGGAGCGGGGGATAGGGGCTGAGTAGCAGGAGCGCGGAGACGGCGCGGTAGGCGGCGGGATCGACCAAATGATTGAGGCGTTCGCCGAAGGGGCGGTTGCCGATCTGGTCATGATTTTGAAGGCAGTAGAGAAGGTGTTGGGGGGGGGCAAAGCCCAAGGGGTCGCGCCACCAGCCTGCGCGCAGGGTGGTGACGAGGTCATCGACGGCGCCAGTGTAACGGGAATAGTAGCCGGTCTTTTCGCCACTGAGCGCGACGTGGATGTGGTGATGGAAATCGTCGGCGTAGACGGCGTCGAGGGCATAGCCGCCGGCGGATGCGGGTTGGACAAATTTGGGGTTGTTGGTTTCGTCTTCGGCGATGACCAGGAAGGCGCGGTGGGGGGGAGGGAGGCGCGCACGGCGCGGGCGAGTTCAGCGATGATGTGAGGCTGGGTGGCGTCGTCGATGGCTTGGACGGCGTCGAGGCGCAGGCCATCCATATGATACTCGAGGGCCCAGTGGCGGGCGTTGGCGATGACGAAATCGCGGACGGGACGGCTGCTGTAGTTGAGGGCTTCGCCCCAGGGGGTGTGGATGCCGGAGAAATATTCGGGGCTGAACCGCTTCAGGTAGTTGCCATCGGGCCCGTAGTGGTTATAGACGACATCGAGAATGACGGCGAGGTTGCGTGTGTGGGCGGCGTTGACCAGGCGGCGTAGGGCTTCGGGGCCGCCATAGACGCGGGAGGGCGCGAATAAACTGACGCCGTCGTAGCCCCAGTTGCGGTTGCCGGCGAAATCGGCGACGGACATGAGGAGTAGGGCGGTGACGCCGAGATCGCGGATTGCGTCGAGGCGGGTTATTAGGGCGTCGAAGGTACCTTCGGGGGTGGCGGCGCCGGTGTGGACTTCGTAGAGGATGAGGTCTTCGAGCGCGAGGCCGCGCCAGGAGGAATCGGTCCAGGTGAAGGCGGCGGGGTCGACGATTTGGGAAGGGCCGTGGACGCCGTGGGGTTGGTAGCGGGAGGCCGGGTCGGGAAAGGAGTGGGCGCCATTGAGGCGGTATTTGTATTGGGCGCCGGGGGCGAGGTGCGGGATGTGTCCGGTGAAATATCCGCCGGGCGCGGCGGTTAGGGCGTGGGTGGCGCCGCCAGAAACTTCCACATCCACGTGGCGGCGGCGGGGAGCCCATACGCGGAAGCGGGTGCCGTTGGAATCGGGCGAAGCGCCAAGATCGAAACCCTCCATGAGTCTATAATAGACCTGTGAATCCGAATTGGCCCCTGTCCTGGCCCGCCGAGTGGCGTGACCCATCCGCACTAGATTTATTACAAGGCACGCCCGTAGGTTTCCTGTTGATGCCTGCTGCCAGCGGGTACGAGAAAGTTGTGGAGCGGGCGCGGCAGCTTCATATTTCGATTTGCGATGCGAAGAATCCTCCGGCTGAGGTGGAGATTGCGAAGGGCGAATGGCCGGGGATCCGGATGGCGCCTGGGGGGGGGACGCATCGGCTGGGCCGACGGGCGCGCCGTGGATCGATTCGAATGGATGGCTGATCCGGCTGGCGCATGTGCAGAAGGGGGCGGTGACGGTTTGGGTGGCGGCGGAGACGCCGAAGAGTAGCGAGGTGGTGCCGCTATCGCGACACCTGGTAGCGCTGGCGGACAGTGCGGCGCACGGCGGATGCTGGGTGGTGACGCTGGATAAAGGTCTGGCGGATGATTTGGCGGCACGCAAGCCGGCGGCGATGGCGGGATGGGCGAAGTTGACGGGCGCGATGGCGTTTTTCCAGGCGCACAGCGATTGGGGAAAGTGGCCGGTGGAAGCAGTGCTGGCGGTGGTGTCGAGCTTTGGGGGCGACAACGAATTCTTCAGCCATGAGTTGCTGAACCTGATGGCGCGCACGAATATTTCTTACGGCATGGTGCAGACGGCGGGCCTTCGTCCAGAGGCACTGCATGGCTTGCGCGCGGTGGTGTATCCCGACGGCAATCCACCAGCGGCGGATTTGCGGCAAGCGCTGCTGGACTTTGCGGAGCGCGGCGGACTGCTGATTACTACGCCGAAGTGGGGCGCGAATCCGGGCAAGACGGTGGTGGAAAGTCCGCATCCGCGATACGAGATGCGCAGTTTCGGCAAGGGCAGGATCGCGATGGCGTTGAAGCAGCCGGAGGATCCTTACGAAGTGGCACAGGATGCGCAGGTGTTGCTGAGCCACCGGTACGATCTGGTGCGGTGCTTCAACGGATTTCTGCTGGGCGCGTATTCCACGGTGGCGCCGGGAGGAAAGCGGCGGATGGCGCACGTGCTGAACTACGGTGGGGAAGCAGATAAAGAGGATCCACCGACGGTGCGGATTGCGGGGCGGTACGGTGCGGCGAAGGTGTGGACGATGGAGAGCGCGGGGGCGAAACCGCTGCGGATGGTACAGCAGAAGGACGGCGTGGAAGTCGCGCTGCCGGGACTGGCAGTGTATGCCGGGGTAGAATTGGAGTCGTAAACCAACATGCACATTAATTGCACGCGCAGACAATGGCTGGCGGCGGCGACCGGGGCGGTCCTGGCGCGGCCTTTTCAGGCAGCATCGGGGGCGCAGACGGGAGCGGCGCGGGTGGCGATCGCCAAGTGCCCTTCTTATGGAGCGGAACTGCTGCCCTCCATGCAGCGCATGTTCGACCAACTGGGCGGGCTGGAGCGGTTGGTGAAGGGCAAGACGGTGGCAATCAAGATCAACATGACGGGCGACACGAATTATCGCCTGGGGCATGCGCCGGCCGAGGACACGCACTATACGCATCCGCGGGTGATTGCGGCGACGGTCCACTTGATGGGGCGGGCGGGGGCGAAGCGGGTGCGGATACTGGAATGCTGCTGGTCGACGGCCGGGCCGCTCGAGGAATTCATGCTGCGGGTGAATTGGGAGCCGCGCGATATTTTGAACGCCGCGCCGCTGGTGGAGTTCGAGAATACGAATGGCTTGGGGCGCGCGAAGAAATATACGCGACTGCCGACGCCGAAGAACGGGCACGTATTTCGGGCGTTCGATCTGAACCATTCGTACGACGATTGCGACGTGTTTGTTTCGCTGGCGAAGATGAAGGACCACGCCACCGCGGGCGTCACGCTATCGATGAAGAACTGCTTTGGGATTACGCCGGTGACCATTTATGGCGAAGGCGCGGGGGTAGACGAACCGGCTTTGGAACCGCATGGCGGGCGCGGGATTATGCATGATGGCAGCCGCCAGCCGGCTAAATCTGCGCCTTCGGAAAACGATCCGACCACGCCGCGCGAGGGCGGATACCGGGTGCCGCGCATCGTGGCCGATTTGGTGGCGGCGCGGCCGATCGACCTGGCGATTGTGGAGGCGGTGCGATCGATGGCGGGGGGGGAAGGTCCATGGGTGAAGCCATCGCGCGCGATTAGTCCGGGGGTGATTGTGGCGGGGACTAATTGTGTTTCGACCGATGCGGTGTGCATGGCGGTGATGGGTTACGATCCGATGGCAGTGCGCGGGACGCCGCCGTTCGAGACGTCGGACAGCACGCTGCAATTGGCGGAGGAGTTGGGTGTGGGAACGCGCGATTTACGGCGGATCGAGATGGTGGGTGTGCCGGTGAAAGATGCGTTGTTCCGGTATCGGGTGTAAGAAGAGGACGCTTGCTTACGCACGCGGCTCGGATTGTCCAGGCGGAAGGCGGATTTTTGCGATAATGGGGACAATTAGGGCTAGATGCTCTTCGACACGGTACGACGCGCCCGCCACAGGATCCTCGCCAACGAGGCGATGCGTTATCTCGCCTATGCGGGCAGTGCTGCGTTCGCTTCCCTCATTCTTCTTTTAATCGTTGGAACCCAGATTCTTGATTGGGAATGGCTGTTTCTGCTGCCGGCAGTGATGCTGGGCGCGGGAGCCTATGCTACGTGGCGAAGCGTACCTTCGCTTTACGTGGTGGCGCAGCGGGTGGACTCCAATCTGAACCTGGCGGATACGCTATCTACGGCGCTTTTTTTTGATACGCATGCGCGCGAGGCGGAGATGCGGGCGGCGCAGCGGGAGCATGCCGAGCGGGTGGCGGCGGGGGTGGATCCGCGGCGCGCGATTCCGATTGAAGTGCCCAGGGCCTTATACGCGGTGGCGATTTTGGCGTTGACGGCGGGCAGTCTTTTCGCGCTGCGTTATGGGCTGAACAGCCGGTTGGATCTGCGGGCGCCGCTGGCGCGGATGGTGCAGGACAAATTGGGCTACACGGAAGCGCGGCAGTTGGCGCAGAAGAAAGCGGCGGCGGCGCGGGATCCGAAACGGCCTAGGGAAGAGGGTTTTTCGCTTGACCAGGCGGAGCAGAAGGGTCCGGGGGAATTGGACGCGGCGCCGGAAAACGCTTTGGATAATGTAGGCGTGCCGGACGTGGAGAACAAGAAAGGTCAGGGCCGGCAGGAGAATGCGAAGACGGCGCCTTCGTCGCAGTTAGAGGGCGAAGATGGCAAGGCCGATGCGCCGGAGGGAGTGAGCGCCAATCCGGGCGAGCAGCAGTCGGCGGATGGGAAGAAGGGTCCGTCGGCGGCGAAGTCCGGGAAGCAGGGGCAGGGCGAGGAGAAGCAGGGATCCGGTAACGCGGGGGAAAACTCGGGATTGTTGGGGAAATTCCGGGATGCGATGTCGAGCCTGATGGACCGCATGCGGCCGCAATCCACACCGAAGGGCGGGCAGCAGCAGGCGAGCGCGCAAAAAGGCAGCCAGCAGAAAAGCCAAGCGGGTAATTCGCCGCAGAACGGCAAGCCGGGACAGCAGCCGGGTGATGGGCAGAAGGCGGACGCGACGGAGGGCAAGGACGGGCAACCGGGAGACGACAGCCAGAGCGCGCAAAGCGGGCAGCCCGGCAATCCGGGACAGAGCGGACAGCAGCCATCGAGCAAGCAGCCGGGGAGCGGGATCGGGCGGCAGGACGGCAGCAAAGACGTGAAACTGGCGGAGCAGGTGGCGGCGATGGGGAAGATCAGCGAGATTATCGGCAAGCGGGCTGCGAACGTTAGCGGCGAACTGACGGTGGAAGTAGAGAATAGCAACCGGCAGTTACGCACGCCTTACGCGCAGAGCGCGGCGCACCATGGCGAGGCGGGGGGGGAGATCAACCGCGACGAGGTACCGCTGGCGCTACAGGCATACGTGGAGCAGTACTTCGAGCAGGTGCGGAAGCAGGCGGCAACGGCGCGGACACAGCATCCGGCGGCCAATGTACGCAGCGGTCCGGTGCAGTAGTTATTGCTGCCAGACGCGCTTGGGTACCCCATGATCGCGATCTTTTACGCGGTCGTAGAGGTAGTAAGTGGAGACGGTGCCGAGCGACTCGTTATAGAGACTCTCGAGGCCCAGGGCTTCTTTCAGATCCTCTTCAAACTCGTGGATGGCTTTGAGTTCGGGTGCCAAGGCCGGCTTAGTTTTGCCGGACGGGGTGCGGAAGAATTTCTGGTAGCCGCCATCGACCAGGGAACCGATTTCGTTGCCCATAAGGACTCCGGCCAGTTCGGCATGCTCGACCCGTCCGTTGTTTTCGCGCAGGGCCACGGCGCATTTGCCTTTGGAGACCAGGACGGAGCCATCGGGGCGCGGGACGACGGTGAATCCAGCGCTTTTAAGGCTGTCCAGACGCTGAGGAAAAGTAGGGTCGATGTGGCGCTGGCGGCGAAAGAACATAGGGATATTATAGCGGTCGTGGCGTCGGGACGGGGCGCATCAGCAAAAGTGTGCGCCGCGAGTTTCGACATAGAGGGCGTATAGGGATTGGGCGGCGGCCATAAAGAGCAGGTTGCGTTTGGGGCCGCCGAAGCAGAGATTGGCGCAAGGTTCGGGGAGCAGGATCTGGCCGATTTTTTCGCCGGCGGGGGTGAAGATCTGCACGCCATCGTAGCCGGCGCCGGCCCATCCGCAGCCGGCCCAGATGTTGCCATCGATATCAGCGCGGATGCCATCGGACATGCCGGGTTTGGTGGAAATAAATTCGCGGCCGTTACGGAGGGTACGGGAATCGGACACATCGTAGACGCGGATATTGCGCGGGGCATCGGGATAGTGGGTGGCGCCGGTATCGACGATGTAGAGTTTTTTGTAATCGGGGGAGAAGCACAAGCCGTTGGGCTTGTACATGTCGTCGGTGACGAGGTCCATTTTGCCGGTTTGCGCGTCGATGCGGTAGACGGCCTCTTTCAACTGCATTTCGGCGCGGGAGCCTTCGTAGGCGGCGAGGATGCCGTAGCCGGGATCGGTGAACCAGACGGCGCCATCGGGGTGGACCACGATATCGTTGGGGGCGTTCAAGGGCTTGCCGTTCCACTTGTCGGCGAGCACGGTGACTGAGCCATCGGGTTCGTAGCGCACCACGCGGCGGTTCAAGTGTTCGCAGGAAAGCTGGCGGCCCTGGAGGTCGAAGGTGTTGCCATTGCTGTTGGCGCTGGGGCTGCGGTAGGTGGAGATGTGACCGTCCTCTTCGATCCAGCGCATCTGCACGTTGTTGGGGATATCGCTCCACACGAGAAAGCGTCCGGCGGCGTGCCAGGCGGGACCCTCGGCCCAGAGCATGCCGGTGCGGAGGCGGCGGATGGGCGTGTTGTTGACCTTATATTTGGCGAAGCGTTTGTCGAGGGCGATGACGTCGGGATCGGGATAGCGGACGGGTTCGTGCCCGGTCCAATCGCGCTGGGCGCGCAGGATTTTGGGCGCGAGGGCGGTGGAGGCCACGGCGGCGGTGAAGGAGGCGAGGAAGGATCGACGGCCGGAGTTTTCGTGTGTAGGCATACCGTTCTGTATGATAGCGGATGATGAGAACGATTTCGAATGCGGTTTTGGCGGCATTGGTGACGGCGGGCATGTGCGCCGGTGCCAGCCGGTTTGCGCACGCGGATGGCAAGCATATCATCGCGCCGGACGGATCGAAGCTGCTGTTACGCGGCATCAATCTGGGCAACTGGCTGGTGCCGGAAGGCTACATGTTTCATTTCGACAAGGGGCCGGCGTCGTACCGCGAGATCGACGCGTTGTTCAGAGACTTGGCAGGGCCGGACGAGACGGCGCGGTTTTGGAAACAGTATCGCGATAGTTATGTGAGCGAAGCGGACATGCGCTTTATTCACGAAGCGGGTTTCAACTGCGTGCGCATTCCGTTTCACTACAAGCTGATCGACGACGGGACGGGGTTTCCGCTGCTGGACCGGGTGATCGCATGGGCGAAGCAGCGGCATCTGTGGGTGATTCTGGATATGCACTGCGCGCCGGGTGGACAGACGGGCACGAATATCGACGATAGCTGGGGCTATCCGTGGATTTTCGAAAGCGAAGAGCAGCAGGTACTGGCGGCGGGATTCTGGCGCAGCATTGCGCAGCGGTACGCGGACGAGCCGACGGTGATCGGGTACGATTTGCTGAACGAGCCGATTCCGCCCGCGGTGGCGGCTTTGAATTCGCGGCTGGAGCCACTGTATCGCAAGATTACGGCGGCGATCCGGGAAGTGGACAAGAATCACATGGTGATTTTTGGTGGGGCGCAGTGGGACAGCAATTTTGGTGTGTTCGGTCCGCCTTTCGATAAGAATGCCATCTATACGTTTCACAAATACTGGACGGCGCCGACGAAGGATGTGATCCAGCCGTATCTGGATTTCAGGGAGCGCTATCAGACGCCGTTGTGGATGGGCGAATCGGGAGAAAACGAGGATGCGTGGATCGAGCAGTTTCGCACCGTGCTTGAGAAAAACGATGTGGGGTGGACATTCTGGCCGTATAAGAAGATGGACGCCACGTCTTCGCCAGTGAGCTTTGCGCGGCCTGCGCATTGGGACGAGATCGTGGCGTATGCGGCGTTGCCGGGGGGGATGGGGGCGGCGGAAGAGAAGATGAAGAAGCGTCCGCCGGCGGAGCATGTACGGGCGGCGATGGCGGATTTACTGGCGCAGATCCGGTTGGAGAAGTGCCGGGTGAATGGCGGATATTTGAAGGCGCTGGGAATGCACGATCCGACGAAATAGTGGCAGGCTGCGTGCGGGGTCCGGGCATGTGACAGAGGCCCCGCAAGCGGAGGGACGGCAGCCTGCGACGCGCAGTGTGACGGGCCTGAATGCGGCGAACTTTTTTCAGGCAGAGATGGTGGGCGTCATCCTGCCGATTCTGAATGCTTTTCTAAAGCAGGCGGGATGGCGTTACGACGCGATCGGGGTGGCGACGGCGGCGGCTGGATTCGGCACGTTGCTGATGCAAACTCCGGCGGGGTGGTTGACGGACAGGATCACCGCGCGGCGGGCGCTTTTTGCGATTGTAGCTTTAATTACAGGCGCATGTTTTGCTGCGATTCCGTGGGCGCCGCGCAGACACGCGTGGGTATTTTCACTGCTGTTCGCGTCGGGTGCGGCACAGAGTTTTTTCGGCCCGTTGTTGGGCGCGCTGGCGCTGGCTCTGGCGGGGCATCAACGGCTGAACGCGGTGATGGGTACGAACCAGAGTTGGAACCATGCCGGTAATATCGCGGCGGCGCTGGCGGCGATGGCCCTGGTTTCGACGTTTGGACTGACTTCCATCTTTTATTCGGTGGGGGCGTGCTCGCTGCTGGCGGGGGCTTCGGTGCTGCTGATCCGCGAGAGCGATCTGAACGAGCGCGTGGCGGCAGGTCTGACGGACGATGATCCCGCGGGAAAGAGTTCGTGGACCTATCTTCTGAAGAACCGCACGGTGCTGGCTTTGCTGCTTTCAATTTTTCTGTTTCATTTGGCCAACGCTCCGATTCTGCCGGCGGTGGCGCTGTATGTGAAGAAGTTGGGAGGCTCGGACAATTGGATGACGGCGACGGTACTGACGGCACAGGTGGTAATGGTGCCGGTAGCGCTGCTGACGGGACGGTTCTGCGATTCGTGGGGGAGGAAGCCGGTGATGGCGATCGCGTTTTGGGTTCTGCCGTTGCGCATCGCTTCGTACGCACTGGTGCATACGCCATCGGCACTGGTTTATCTGCAGGGCTTAGACGGAATCGGCGCGGGCATTTACGGTGTGGCGGTGGTGGCGTTGAGTGCGGACCTGACGCGCGGGAAGGGCGGATTTAACACGCTGATGGGCCTTTTTGCGACGGCGCTGAGTGTGGGCGCGGTGGCGGGGCCGCTGGCGTCGGGCCTGCTGGTGCAACACCTGGGCTTCCCGATTACGTTTTGTACGTTCGCGGCGCTGGCGGCGGTGGGGGCGGCCGTCTTCACAATTTTCGTGCCGGAAACCAAACCGGCGAGAGGCGGAAAGACCGCTAAACTGGAACCTGCCAATGAGTGTGCTTAGGGCGTGGTGACTACGGTATTGGTTTGGGCGATCGCGGCGGGCGCCATCGCCGGGGTTTTGTTACGGCCGAGAGACTGGCCCGAAGCGGTGTGGGCGTGCTTGGGCGCACTGATTCTGGTGGTATCCGGACTGCTCCCCTGGCGGCAGGCGGGGGGCGCGGCCGGCAAGGGCACGGACGTATACCTGTTCCTCACGGGGATGATGCTGCTGTCGGAACTGGCGCGGCGGGAAGGGGTATTCGACTGGCTGGCATCGCTGGCGGTGGCGGCGGCCAAGGGATCGCGGCTGCGGTTGTTCGGCCTGGTCTATTTGGTGGGGATGGCGGTGACCATTTTCCTGTCGAATGACGCGACGGCGGTGGTGTTGACGCCGGCGGTCTACGCGGCGGTGCGGAAAGCGGGGACGAAGGCACTGCCGTATCTTTTCATTTGCGCGTTTATCGCCAACGCGGCGAGTTTCGTTTTGCCGATTTCGAATCCGGCGAATTTGGTAGTGTACGGGAAGAATCTGCCGCCATTGATCCCGTGGCTGGGCACGTTTCTAGTGCCTTCGGCGTGTTCGATTGGAGCTACGTACGTGGCATTGCGCTTGGTATTTCGAAAGGAGTTAGTGGGCACGGTGGCAGACGGGGGGGGGGCGGTGAAACTCTCCGCCGAGGGCCGGTTGGCGGCGTGGGGAATCGCGGGGACGGGTTTGATTTTGATGTGCGCATCCGGGGTTGGGCTGGATTTGGGCTGGCCCACGTGCGTGGCGGCGGCGATCGCAGTTTTGGTAGCGACGCGCGCGAAGGGCAAGGCACTGAGGGAAGTGGCTGGCGGCGTTTCGTGGAGTGTGCTGCCGCTGGTGGCAGGTTTGTTTGTGCTGGTGGAAGGATTGAATCGCGCGGGGGCGGCCCAGGACGCGGCCCGGGGTTTGCAGTGGTGCGCGGGATTGCCGCGGTTGGCGGGATCGCTGGCGGCCTCGTTTGGGGTGGCGGCGATTTCGAACGTGATGAACAATTTGCCGTCCGGGCTGCTGGTGGGGGGGCGGTTGCAAGCATGCAGGTGCCGCGCAGCATTCACAGTGCGGTTTTGATTGGGGTGGATTTGGGTCCGAATCTGTCGGTGACTGGATCGCTGGCTACGGTGCTCTGGCTGATCGCGCTGCGGCGGGAGGGGGAGCGGGTAAGCGGCGGGGAGTTTTTGAAGGCAGGGCTGGTGGTGATGCCTCCGGCGTTATTGCTGGCGACGGTGGCGGCGGCGATGCTTCAGTAAGCTCTAGCAGGCTGCGGAAAAAGGGGTGGATAACCCACTCCCTGACGGTCGGGGCACCGTCAGGGATTGCAATCACGATGCTGCGATTCGAGCCGCGCATGTCAGTAAGCGGTTTATCCGCCTTTTTCCGCAGCCTGCTAGGGCGCGGCTTCCATAGCGTGGACCTGCAGGAGGCGCATGCGGGCCCACGTATCTTTATCGTCGAGCGAGAGCGCGGCGCGATACTCCTGTTCGGCGGCGGAGAGGTTGCCGGAATCTTCGTACCAGCGGGCCAAGAGGCGGTGGGCGGATTCGGAAACGGGGTCGAGTTCGATAGCCTTCTTCAGGGCTTCCCCGGCGCGCTCGGTTTGGCCCATCTTGCCGTAGACGATGCCCATCAATTCGTAGGCCTGCGAGGACGGCTTGAACTCGGCTGCCGTTTGGAGGCGGTCGATGGCCTCGCCGTATTTGCCCAGGCAGGCAAGGGTGCGGCCCCAGGCGATGTTCACGTAGTAGTTGGCATGCAGTATTTGGGAGGCGCGTTCGAGGTAGGGGGGCGCCAGGGCGCAACGATTTTCGCGCACCAGGATATCGGCGTAGTTCAGCAGAGGGCGGGGATTATAAATGGCGTGGTCGGCGGCATCCTGCACTAACCGATCGGGTTCGGCCCACAGTTGGTTGCGGCTGTAACAGAGCGTGCCGAAGAACACTATCATCAACGCCAGGATAGAGACGGCTGCGGTGTGGGACAGACGCAAGCGGGGGGCAAACTCGCAGGCGATGAGGATGAGGCCCAGCAGGGGCAGGTACATGCGGCGTTCGACTAGGGCATCGTCGATGGGGATGAAGGAAGAGGTCGGGGCCAGCCAGAGCAGGTACATGAGCAGGCCGAAGCAGGCCAGGGGATAACGGCGGCGGGCCAGGATGGCTAGGGTGACGAGGGCGGCCAGCAGGGTGATCCAGAAGATGGCGCCGTGCTCGAAGATGGTGTGGGACGGGGCGAAGTCATGATCGAGCAACTGGCCGAAGGGGAGGACGGCCATCCTGATGTAGGTGAAGATGGCGCGGGCTTCGGTAAAGGCGTATTGATACCAGGTGAAAGTGGGTAAGGAAAAGCCGGCGGACTGGGCGTGGGCGAGTCCGCGAAACACCCAAACGGCGGCACCGATCGCGCCAGGGACCATGAGGGCGTACAACCGCCAGTTGAGGCGCAGGGCGCGCGTCGAGAAGGGCGTCGGTAGGGAAAGGTCAGTGAGTACCAGGACGGCGGCGAGACTTACGGCATTTTCCTTGGTCTTAACCGCGAGGCCAAATAAGAGCAGGACCAATAGGGATTCCCACCAGGATATGGATTCTTTCCGCCGGTATAAGAAGACTACATAGGAAAGCAAAAGAAACATTGCCGCGAGACTTTCCGATCGCCCGGCGATGTAACTTACGGATTCCGTCTGCAGGGGATGCACTAAGAAGACCAGGGCACCGGCGAATCCGGCCCACGCTGATTTGCGCGTGGTCCAACCGGCTCTAGTTAGGATACGGGTTAGAGCGAGGAAGACTAAGCCGCTATTTACGTAATGGATCAGCAGGTTGACGAAGTGATAGCTGAACGGGCGGACATCCCAGAAATGATAGTTCAGCCAGTAAGACAACATAAGCACCGGACGTCCGCTGGAGGCCCACTCCCAGGCGGATCCGCGGCGGGTTACAAAGGCGAAGGGAAGGGAAAGATCGTCAAAAATGAAATGGCCGTTTAAGGCCGAGGAATAGATGTATAAAAGGCTGAGGAATGTTGCAACGCAGATAGACACGATGGTCCGCTGCGATAGCCGTGGCGGCAAGGTGGAGGGCTGCGGGGCGAGCGGATCCCGCCTGGTTTTCCTGCGGTTTTGCTTCACGAATTCCTGTTTTACGGGAATTCGACGTCGCTTGTCTGTGCGAGATTACCCTCAGGGTTTTCCTCGGGTACGATTTCGCACAGATCAGCGGAGCGGTTTGATATCGGTTGGCAGGTCTTTCAGTAAGTCAAGTGTCTTTTGCATGTTCGGGCGAACGACGCCGAGATGGTCCAACATGTTACGGGCGTTGTCATAATTGCCTTCGGCCTCGATAGTTAGTAAGTCATGAGTCAAGTCGCGGACGGCGGACTTGATTTTGGCGTAATCGACCGAGAAGGTGCCATCGGCGTTCGCAACGAATCCACCTTTATCGGAAAGGTAATTGAATTGTAATGCCATGCCCTTGCCGTGGGCGTCGGTAAGTCCGAAACGGAGCGAGCGGAAGGCGGAGGCGAGGAAGGTGGTGTAGAGGCGGTGCTCGGCGGACCGCCCTCCGGCAACCTGGCCATGGTCGAACAAGTATTGGAGCATGAAGAGGCCAGTGATATCGGCCTTGGCTTCTTCGATGGCGCTGTAGCGTTCCTTCAATTCCTGGCGCGGATTGGTGCTGCGGCCGGCCACCTGAATCTGGTGAGGGCCGATGCCATGGCTGAGTTCGTGGGCCAGAATGTGCTCAAAGAAGGAATCGAAGTTGAGATCGGCACGGGCGGCGGGCGTCAGGACGCGGGAGGCGATGGGTTCGAGGATGGCGTGGAATTTGGCCTCCTGGACATTTTTCAGCATCACCCGCTTGCTGCCTTTTTCCTGGACTACGCGCTCGTCGTTGGGCAGGTTGTAGGCGGCGGTGCGAACGCCGTGGGCACCATCACCGGCCGAGACGATTTCATTGACCACCGGATGGGGGCGAGGGCTCCCAACTTGGGATTGCGGTAGTGCGGTTCGATGGGTAGATTGTTTTCGATCTCCTGCAGGTGTCCAGCGAAGGACTTCAGGCGTTGGGTTTCGTGGTCATCGCGAATGTTGACGTAAGCTTCGAAGAGGCTTTGTAACCGAAGATCTCGTCGTTGTAAGTTTCGTAGGGGCCGATGGTGATGTCGAGGGGGGCGTCGAGATCCATCCAGGCGACATCGCTGGCGTAGTAATCGTTAGAGAGGAAGGCATCGGCGCGGAGGTTTAAGAAGCGGCGCAGGGATTGGTTATCGGTAAGGGCGGCGGCTTCATGGAGCAGTTGGGCGGCGCGGGTGAGGTCGTGACGGTATTCCTGGCTGTAGGGCACGACCGTTAAGTGATGGGAGGCGTCGCGGCGGATGACGGAGAAGAAGCCTTCGGCATCGCGGCGCTGGGCTTCGGGCAGGGTCTTGACCCAGGCCTCGAACTCCTCGCGGTGCATGTCTTCGGGATAGAAGTTGGCGCCTGGAAGTTTGCGGGGGGGGACACCGGGCAGGAAGGCGGCGTAATCGTCAAGGTCGGACCACGGACCTTTATTCAGCCAGAAGTAATCGAGGCGCGCTTTGCCAAGCGGCGTGGCGTCCTTTTTCAGATGAGCGTACATGGCTTGATTGCCGCTCCAAAACTGAGAGAGAAAGATGTCGTCGACGAGGGCTGCGGCATCCAGCAATTTCGCCAGGGCTTTACGGTCGCCGGGGGACAACGCCGCGGTATCGACGCGCAAGGCGACGGGGGCGAAGCGCGCCTCCATCTGTTTGAGTTGAGTGAGATCGGGTATAGTCACGGCTAGAAATAGGGCGAGCAGCGGCTTCACTTGTTATTGTCCTTTGAATCCCGAGGCGTGCCGGCGTCCTCGGGGAGAGCCCAGGCGTAGAGCACGCCCTGGACTCCTTCGACCACATATTGCCGGCCATCGAGTTCGTAGGTCATGGGAGAGCTGAACATGGGGCCGCCGGCGTTGACGTGCCAGAGGGTCTTGCCGCTGGCGGGGTCGAGCACCAGGAGGTTGCCTTGCGAGTCGCCGGTGAACAGCAGGTTGCCGGCGGTGGTGAGGATGCCGGCGATACTTTCGTTGGGACCGAGTTCGTGATTCCAGCGGATCTTGCCGGTACGGTAGTCGATGGCGCGCAAGGTGGATTCTTCGCCGAGGTTATGATCGCGTCCGGCCCAACCCTCGGGCTTACCGGTGGCGGTGTAGTAGAAGATGCTATAGACGCGGCGGGCGACCACATAGAAGAGACCGAGGGGTGGATCGAAACTGGGAGACATCCAGTTAGTGGCGCCATCGGAACCGGGGAAGACGAGGCGTCCATCGGCATGCGGTTCTTTTTCGCGAAGGGGAATGGGACGGCCGCGCTCGTCGATGCCGGCGGTCCAATTGGTTTCGATGAAGGGCGCGGTGAGCAGGTGCTGGCCGGTGGCGCGATCGAGCACGAAGAAGAATCCGTTGCGGCTGGCCTGGGCCAATAGCTTGCGGGGCTTGCCGGCGAAATCGGCATCGAAGAGCACGGGCGTTTCGACGGCATCCCAGTCGTGAGTATCGTGGGGCGAAGGCTGGAAGTACCAAACCAATTTGCCGGTATCGGGATTGAGGGCCACGATGGAGCAGGTGTACAGGTTATCGCCGGGGCGGGCATCGCCGGCAAGCACGGGGTTGGGGTTGCCGGTGCCCCAGTAGAGCAGGTGAAGATCGGGATCGTAGGTGCCGGTCATCCATGTCATACCGCCGCCGTGGGTGATGGCGTCGCTGTCCTTGGGCCAGGTTTCCGAACCAGGCTCGCCGGCGTGGGGTTCGGTATACCAGCGCCATTGCTGTTTGCCGGTTTCGGGATCGACGGCTTCGAGGAAGCCAGGGATATCGGTGGCGTCACCGGAGACACCGGCGATGACGTGGTTGCCGACCACCAGCGGGGCCATGGTGGCGAAGTAGCCGAGTTTTACGTCGGCCAGTTGGATGGTCCAGCGCTCGCGGCCATCCTTGGCATCTAGGCAGATAAGGTGCGCGTCGGGCGTTTCGAAGTAAAGCCAGTTGCCCCACATGGCTACGCCGCGATGGCCGATGTGGTCGCCGCCATCGGAAGGGTAGCGATGATGCCAGACCTGGCGTCCAGTGCGGGCGTCGACGGCCCAGATCTGCTCGGGAACGGTGAAGTAGAGAATGCCATTCACTTCGAGGGGCGTGGATTTGAGGGCTTGGCCGTTGGCTTGAAATGCCCAGGCCAGGGTTAGGGATTTAATGTTGGAGGAATTGATTTGCTTGAGCGGGCTATAGCGGCGGCCGGAATAATCGCCGTTGTAAGTGGGCCAAGTGTCGGTGGGTAGCTTCAAGAGGGCAGCGGGGTCGAGGCCTTGGGCCAGCGCGGCTGAAAGGGTTGCGCAGAACGCGGCGCATTGGAACAGATTGAATTTCACTGCAAGGTCTCCAGGTAGGCAAATAAGTTATGAATGTCGGCGTCGGTATATTTGGTCAGCATTTCGCGGTGGGTTTGGAGCGGATCGTTGACGGCTACCTTTACGTG
Organism: Bryobacterales bacterium; assembly: GCA_963738345.1. Taxonomy (GTDB): domain Bacteria; phylum Acidobacteriota; class Terriglobia; order Bryobacterales; family Bryobacteraceae; genus Bog-159. The sequence continues at coordinate 4,246,224 of CAVTWI010000002.1, read as the reverse complement.
GTCGCGGGACCAGGAGTGATACCAGCCATCGGTGTCGCGCAGGGAGACGGAGAAGTCATCGAGGTGGTCAAGCTTGCCGGTGATCTGTGCGCCGGAGGGCGTGGTGACGGTTACGGTGGGGCGTCCGGCGCGCGGAGCGAGGATGCGCTCTTCGAGGAATAGCGGCGGATATTTTTTGGCGATGCCGGCCAGGTCGCCTGTGGGCGAGTGGCAAGTGGCGCATTTGCCGGCGCCATTGAAGTAGGCACGGCCGGCGGTGGCATCGCCCGTAAGCAGGCGCTCGATGGGGTAATCGCCTCCGACGCGCGAACTGCCGGCGGCTTGTTTGACGCGGGTGTGCAGGAAGGCCACGATATCTTGAATGGTGGCATCGGGCAGGGGCAGGGCTGGCATGCCCTGATCGGGGCGGCCATTGCGGATGACGGGAGCGATCAGGTCGCCGCCGGAATCGCGATTGACGAGCGGCGAGCGTACCAGGTCGGGCGCACGGGATCCGGTGGCGTCTTCGCCGTGGCAGAAGCCGCACGACTGGGCAAATTCTTTCTGGCCGCGCACGGTGGGGACGTGCTGCTGAGCGGATGCCGCAAGTAGAGCGGCAAAAAAACAGGCGATGTAACGGAACATGGAATCCCTTTATGTTGCCACAACCGCGGTGGCTCTGCGAATATGGGCAGACATGTCTGATACACGGAGTTTTGTTTCGCGGGCTTTGAGCGCTGCGGTTGGAGCGTTGATTTTGGGGGCGGCGGTGGCGGCGGGCGCGACGCTGGACGATGCGACGCGCAAACTTTCGCACGACATTTTCCGCGAGCTGATCGAGATCAATACGACCGATTCGGTGGGCAGCACTACGGTGGCGGCGGAGGCGATGCGGCAGCGGTTGTTGAAGGCGGGATTCGCTCCGGCCGATGCGGTGGTGGCCGGTCCGAACGAACGCAAGGGGAATTTGGTGGCGCGCATTCACGGCAGCGGCGCGCATAAGCCGCTGTTGATCATCGGACATCTGGACGTGGTGGAGGCGCGGCGGGAAGACTGGACCACCAATCCATTCGAGTTCGTCGAGAAGGACGGGTATTTTTACGGGCGGGGCACGCAGGATATGAAGGTAAGCGATGCCGCGGCGGTGACTACGTTCATCCGTTTCAAGCGGGAAGAATACCGGCCGGATCGCGATTTAATTCTGGCGCTGACGGCGGATGAAGAAGGCGGGAAATCGAACGGTGTGGACTGGCTGCTGCGCAATCGCCGTGAACTGGTGGATGCGGAATTTGCACTGAATCCGGACGGCGGCGGGGTGACGGCGATCCACGGCAAGCCGGTGAATCTGGATATCGAGGCGAGCGAGAAGCTGTATGCCGACTTCCAGTTGACGGTAACGAATCCGGGGGGGCACAGTTCGCTGCCAGTGCCGGACAATGCGATTTATCATCTGGCGGATGCGCTGGCGCGGCTGGAGCGGTCGCCATTTCCGTTCGAATTGAACGAGGTGACGCGGACGTATTTCGAGCGGCGCGCCAACCTGGAGACGGGACAGAGGGCGGAGGACATGCGGGCGATTTTCCATACGCCGCCGGACCAGGAGGCGATTGCGCGGCTGTCGCGCGATGCGCGATTCAACTCCACGATGCATACGACGTGCATCGCGACGCGATTGAATGCCGGGCATGCGAACAACGCGCTGCCGCAACTGGCGCAGGCGAATGTGAACTGCCGAATTCTGCCGGGACACTCGGCGGAGGAGATCCGGCAGAAGTTGATCGCTATTTTCGCGGATCCGCAGGTGACGGTACGGTTCGAGGACGATGCGCACAACGTGAAGGATCGGGCGTCGGACAAGACATCGTTTCCGCCGATTCTGCCGAAGCCGGAGATATTGGCGCCGTTGGAGAGGGTAACGAAAGAGATGTGGCCCGGTTTGCCGGTGATTCCGGATATGGAGACGGGCGCGTCGGACAGCATTTATACGATTGCGGCGGGGATTCCGACGTATGGGGTAAACGGAGTGGCGATCGACCAGGACGATATTCGGGCGCATGGTAAGGACGAACGGGTGCGGGTGGCGGCGTTCTACGATGGCGTGGAGTTTTTTTACCGGTATTTGAAGGCGCTGAGCGGTGGGGGGACAGTACCGTAGTTCTTGACTTCGTGCATGCCTCTGCTTAAATAGAAGGATTGAGCATCCCGGCGCTTTCCCCTCCCTCGGCCATGGACGCGGAACCGCGCCCGCTGGCGATCTCCGCGAAACTGCTGTACGGTATCGGTGAGATTCCTATTACGGTCTTGATGGTCCTGTCGGGACTGTTCATTCTATTCTTCTACAACTCGGTGATGGGTTTGCCGGCGGTGCTGGTGGGCGTGGGCCTATCGGTTACGCTGGCGCTCGATGCGATTACCGATCCGCTGATCGGCCATTTGTCGGACCGTAGCCGTAACCGGTTGGGGCGGCGGCATGCGTTCATGCTGCCCGGCGCATTATGCATGGGCCCATGCTTCTATGCCCTGTTCAGCCCTCCCCGTTCGCTAAGCCACACGGGATTGTTTATCTGGCTGTTGGGATCGATGATCGCGCTACGGGCCGCCAGCGCGATTTACCGGATTCCGTACCTGGGTTTAGGCGCGGAGTTGAGCCGCGATTACGACGATCGTACCAGCACTATGGCGGTGCGCGCGGTGTTCGGATTGTTGGGGACGCTGGCTGCGGCGGGTTTGTCGTTTCTACTTTTCTTTCCGGCTACGGCGGACGGGTCGGAGCCGAAGTTGCGCTATGAAGGCTATCCGCACCTGGGCATGGCATTTGGGGCGTTGATGTCTATTAGCGCGCTGGTGTGTTTCTTCGGCACGCTGAAGCACCGCACACAGGGCGCGGGCAAATCGGCTGAGGCGCCGTCGTTCTTGTCGGCCTTCCGGATTTCGATGCAGAACGTGGAGTTCCGCAGGCTGTGGGGTTCGTCGACCACCTTCTTCCTGGCGGTGGTACTGAACGCCAGCATGGCGATTCAATACTTCACGTGGTATGCGCGCATCAGCGGCGGCGGAACTTTGAGCGCGATTCAGACTTCGTTTTATGTGGGGGCGCTGTTGGGCGTGTTCCAGTGGATGGCACTGTCCAAGCGGGCGGAGAAGCGCACGCTGGCGATGGTGGCCGTTTCCGCTACGGCAACGATTTTGCTGATGGCGACGCTACTGATTGGAGAAGGGCGGCTTTTCGGCACGGGGCATGCGCTGCCGTTGATTATCGGGAGCGTGATCGGCGGGATGTTCGCGAGCGCGGTTTGGGTGATTCCGCCGTCGATGGTGGCGGACGTAGCCGATACGGACGAATTGAAAACCGGACTGCGGCGGGAAGGCATTTACTTCGGCATCTCGAATTTTGGGGAGAAGATTGCGGCGGGCGGGGCGCTGCTTTTGTCGGGCGCGCTGCTGAGCCTGTTCGGGAAATTGTCGCACGGGGCGCCGCAGGGCGCGCCGGCAGCCACGCCTTATCTAGGTATCTTGTACGGCGCGGTGCCGGCGGTGTTGCTGATGGTTTCGCTGCTCTTCATCGTTCCGTACCGTTTGAACCGGCGTACGGTACACCAGATCCAACGGGAACTAGCCGCGCGGCGCGCTGCCGGCCCGGCCACCACGCTATAAAGGTCACGAAAAGCGAACTGGCCAGCAGCGCGCCATCGCGCAGCAGGGTTACCCAGGACAGGCGATCGCCGGGTCCGAAGCATCCACAATCGATCTGCATGCCTTTGATCATGGCTCGGACCATGAGGCTGAAAAATACGATCAGCAGCGCGCTGGTGATAGCGGATGAAATACCGCGCCATAGGCCGGCGATGAGCCAGACACCGAGGAGCAGTTCAAACCAAGGAAGCGTGCGGGCTACGACTTCGACGGCCCAGGCGGGCAGGATCTGGTAAGAATCGATGCCGATGGCGAAGATGCCCCACGGTTCGCGAAGCTTGGTCCACGCGGCGTAGAGGAAGATGGCGCCCAACAGCACGCGGAGCACGAGGGCGATCTTACTTAAGTTCATCGAGGGTGGCCTTCACGAATTTGTAATTGAAGAGGCCTTCGCCCGCGAGCTTATACTGCTTGGATTTATAAGTTACGACTACGGTGGGTGTGCTGGCGAGCGGCAGGGCGTGGCCTTCGGCGAGATCGTGGTCGATGGCGCTTTGAACGGCGGGATCTTTGGTGAGCGCTTCGACTTTCTTCTGTTCCGCGGGGGTGAGGACGGCCGCCAGCGTTTCATCGAGTTTGCCATCCTGCGCCCAGGTAGTTTGTTTGGCGAACAGGATGTCTGCGGCAGGTGTGTATTTGCCTAGCTGGGCACAAGCGCACGCTAGTTCGGCGGCCTTACGCCCGTAAACATGTTGGGGCAAAGGGAAGTACCGATAGACCAGATACGCCTTGCCGGGGGTAACATAATCCTTCAGGATCAGCGGTAATTCTTCGTCGTGAAACCGTTTGCAGGCGGGGCACTGGAAGTCACTGAAGACTTCGATCAGCACCGGCGCTTTGGGGTTGCCCAAGGCGTTGCCATGGATGGCGTCGGGCGCGGCCGCGATGGCGGTCAGCCATATAGCGAATGCCCCTATGAATAGCTTCATAGGAGCATTGTAGCAAGCGCGAATCAGGGCCCGGACGTGTTACTCGACGTCGAAGTCGGCGGTGCGTATCTTCGAATTATTGAAGGCGTCGACGGCTTTCACTTCGGCGCGATAAGAGCCGGGGGGCAATTTATCGAGCGGGAGTTTAAGACCGACGGGTATGACCGGATTGCCGGCCTTTATAAAGTTGCCCACGGCGAACAGGCCGGAATCCTGCTTAGCTTCCTGGGTTTTGCGGTCGAGCACGCGGAGTTGGACTCCCACCACGGGCGGAGTTTTATCGCTGGCATGCGGTTCGTAGATCTCGGTATAGAGGGCCGCGTGATCGGTCGTTTTGAAATGGTAGGCCGCGGCGGGCGTGAACTGGTAGCCCTGGGCGATTAATGGGGTGTGGCCTTCGAGCAGCACGGCGTCGAGATCGGACCCGATGTCGGAGGCTTTATGCAGATCGTTGCTCAGGGCGAGGCCGCTGAGCCCGAACTGTTTGCTGTCATAGGGCTCGACGTTCAGGGGCAGGTCGATTTTGCCGAACGCGGGACCGCCGGAACTGAAGGCGGCTTTTAGAGTGTACTGGCCGGAGGCGATATCAAACTGGCCGTCGTAGTAATAAGGATGCTCGTTGAAGGCCTGTACTTCCTTCTTGTTTTCGAGTTCGATTTTCTTGTTGTCGCTGAAGCGCGCGGCGATGCTGCCGTCAGGGCGGTAGGCGATGGCCAGAACGTTTAGGTCGGCATGGAATTTCCCGTGCGATTTTTCGAACTTGATGCTATCGGACGGGATGTTCATGGCGACATCGATGCGGGCGGTGTTATTGGCGGTATAGAAGAAGGGCGCCTGCATGGCGGCTCCGGCCACTCCAGGCGCGGAACCGCTGACACGGCTTTCCAGATCTTTCTCCACTGGGTTTCCGGCGAGGGCGTCGACGGGTTTAACATTGCAATAACCGTTGCGGAAACGGACCTGGGTGCCGGGACGGTCGAGTTTCACTTTCAGGAAGTGGCAACTGCCTTCATTGGATTCGGGCGGGGTGTAGCCGAGTAAGTAGAACTGATCCTGTTCCTTACTGATTTTTTGCAAGCCGCCCAGCAGGTCGTTGCTGTTCATAATGACGAAACCGCCGGTGCCGTCGGCGAGGGCGAAGAGGACTTGCTGGTTGGTGGCGGCGGTGGGGGGGAAGGGCGGAATGAGGCTGCGCGACTGGTTGTAAGGGTTCATGGTGTTGGGGTTGAGCACGTTGGTGCCACCGCCGCTGGTGCCGCCCTTACCGCCAGTGCCGGTGGTGCCACCCGAGCCGCCTTTGCCTCCGGTGCCACCGGTTCCACCCGAGCCGGAGCCGCCTTTACCGCCGCCACCGCCGGTGCTGCCACCGGTGCCGCCACCTCCGCCTTTACCACCGCCGCCGCCGGCGCCGCCACCGACACCACCGCCTCCACCGATGCCGCCACCACCGCCGCCATGCTGGAAGAAGGACATGCCCATCGAACCGGAAAGGGACCCTGACGGACTAAAGGATGCGGGAATAATAGGAGCGGTTGGGGACGTCGAGGGGAAGTATAGGCTGGCTCCCGCGGGACCGGCGCTCATGCCGGTCGTGAGGCCGCGCACGTCGATGGGATAAATGGCGACGTTAGCGCGATTGCATTCGGCTATGACAGCGGTCAGTTCGGACATATCCTCGGCGCGGACCGGGAATCCGGAGGTGAGCAAGACAACCATCTTGCGGCCGGGCACCGGGGCTAGTAACTTAGCCATGCTACGCAAGGCGAGTAACTCATCCCAGACGCCGAAGGACGCGGAGGCGCTGCGGAGGTTAGGCGCGCCGGCGGAGGCTACTTCGACCGGATCGTTGGGTGAGACGGCAGAGAATTTCACGCCGCTCACCACCTTCTTCAAGCGGTCGGCATTGGCGGTGAAATCCTGGGCCACACTGATGCTGCCGCCGTAATTGATGATGGCCATCAGACGGTTGGGACCGGCGTTGGCATCGATGAATTGGGCGGCGGCCTGGCGTGCGCGCATCTGGTCGGCGGCATCCATGGTGGAGTTATCGAAGAGCAGCACCATGTAGTGCTTTTGATTATTATTGGGCGAGTTCGGACTGGCCTCGAAGGAGAAACTGGTGACGGTCTGTTCCTTGTTATCTTCCCAGACGCGAAAGTCTTTCTGTTCGAGGTCGTGGATGTAATTTCCTTTTTTGTCGGTAACAACGGCGTCTACCAACACCACGCGGGTCTCGGACTTAATGACGGGCAGGTTTCCGGTGTTCTGCGGTGTGGAATCCTGGGCCAAAGCAATAGCGCCGGCGCCGATCGCGGCCACGGCTAGCAGGAATATATTGCGAAGGTGCATTTTATACCTCAATTCATTGGAATATCGACAGTGCCATTGGCGGCTGCCATCAGTTGTCCTTCGGAATCTCGAACGACCATCCGGATCAGGTAGCTACCCGGACTGACATCGAAGTTACTGCGCACGGTTATGCCGGCGTTCATGCGGTTTTCAAGGGTTTGGTCTTTAAGGCGCATTTCGACGGTTTTGGAATCTCCCTTGACGAGGTTTCCATTTCGATCGAAGAGGCCGGAGACGACGGTAAGGTCGTCCTGATTGCGCCCATTTTCTTTGCGAAAGTGCAAGTGTTTCACGTCGACGCGAGCCAGCACGGACAGTTTCGCAATTTCCGTGCTGGATTTGAAAAACTGAGTGTGAAGCACGAGGGGGATGTCGCGCAGTTCTTCGCGCGAGAACAAGGCATCCTGGATTTCCTGCTTGGCGGTTTCTTCGGGGCTGGCCAAATGCTGGGGCGCGTAATAGCCGCGGCGCGCCTGGAGTTCCAATTTAGAGTGGGTCTTGCTTAGGGTGATTTTCAGGGAGTGCAGTCCGCCATCCAACTTGAGGTTTTGGGGCGAGAAGCCCAGCACATAAACAAACTCGGGCCGCGCGGCGACACGTTTGAAACCCTCGAAGAGATCGTTGTTGTTGTGGAAGAAAACGCCGCCGGTTCCGTAGGCGAATTCGGCCAGCACATCTTCTTCGGACCTGGCGCTTTCGGTTTGATATTGCATGCGCATGAGGGCGCCGGTGGGGCTTTGGGGAGAAGGCTCGCTGGCATCTCCGCCGGGAACGATCGTATAAAGTCCGCGAGCATTCAGGGAGCTAATGATGACGTTGGCGCGGATAGCGCGGTCGATGAGTTCGTTCTTTTCGTGTTGTAGATCAATGAGGGTAAGGAAACCCGGGGAAATCATGATGAGACTGCGCTGTCCGGGCATGGTAGCCAGACGCCTGACAGCGTCTTTGAGGGTTTGTAAAGAGATGCGACTTTCCGAATCACCGCTGTTCAGCACCTGGGTAGCGGTAGCCCGGGCGGCGCCTGTGGCAATGGTGATGGAACTGGGGTCGTTGGGGTCAAGAGACATACAGGCGACGGCGTCGGCGATGGCGGCTTGTAAGGCCATGGGGTCGGTCTGATTCATGATCAGATTGGACTGGTAGTAACTGATGTTGGGGCACAAGGCCGTCATGGCGCGGGCGAGGGGCGCCACATTCAGGTGGAGGAGGGCGGCATGCAGGGCGGCGCGATCGTCAGTGAAATCGAGGTTGTTACGGCCGGAAGTGGTGAAGATTGCGGCGCGGTCTGTAGGTACCAGAGATTCATCGATGTGGCGCGTGGCGGCGGCGCGTACCTGCATTAAATCGCCCTGAGAGATATGGACGTCATCGAAGAAATAGACGACAAAACGTTTGGGGACATCGAGAGGATTGACCGGGGTGGATTCGTCGCCCATGCCTGGAGTGGGTTCCTCGGCTTTGACGGCTGGAGCGGTCTGGCTGGCGAGGGTTTCGACTGAGAACGAGGAAATAATCTGGGGCTTACCGCGATCGAAGAGTTGAAAATCTTCTTTTTGCAGGTTGGGGACGGCGTGACCTTGTTTGTCGCGGACGACTACGGGAACGAGGACCAGATTCACCTTTGTACGAAAGGTAGCGGGCGTGTCATGCGTGCTGACTTCTTCCGCATTCTGAGCTGGAGTCGGGGTTTGACCTGATGCGCCAAAGGGCATAGCCAGGATGATTCCAAGGCAGAGACGCGGCCGGAAGGCTGATCTTGGCATGGATCTCATTCTACTCCTTTATGCGTTAGCGCGGGGTTGTAAGTGCGCCTTATGGCGCACCGAATCCGGCGTGCACTTCAGGCCGAATCGCTCTACGAGTTGGCTGGACGGGTTGGATTCTATGAGACGTTCATTGGCAAGTGAGGACTGCGGTTGTTGAAAGCCGCAGAAACACAGGTTTATCAGGACCTGCATCCCAGTTCCCTCGCCAGGATTTAAAGCGGAATTGGCGTACCAAAAAGTGACGGGTTAGATGGCACATGCCTGTAGGCGAAATATGTTAAAGACCACGACGAAGGCGTTCAGCGAATTCGCGGTAGACCCGCAAATTGACGGTCTTTTTGAAATGGGCAACATCTCACCCAAGCGTACAGGCTTGCCGTTCGTTGTATGGATTTCTCCGAAAGCGGGCGCGTCGCACGACGTTCGGGTGAAGGTATCTAAGGGTCCTACGGTCCACGGTGCTGACTTGGTGCCAGTGGCAATACGTCCCGATGTTCATGTCGTTAGTGGCGGCAAAATGACCGTACATGACTTGGCTCTTCTCAAGAAGTGGGTTGAAGTGAATTACGGCGTGATTGTTAAATATTGGGACGGCGATATTGAGTACACGGAAGACGCTATCGCTGCCTTGAAACCCATTCACCGATCGTGAATGCCTTATTTGAGCAGGGAGTAAGTTGTGCGGGTGGCGGACTCACGGGCTACCTGCAGCGTGATTTCGTTATGTTTGCCGGATTCGATGGTCTCGGCGGGCATAGGTGTCGTCTGCTCCACGACTAGGATGGATTCATTGCCGCCGAGTCGTACGGTCCGCTTCCAATCTTTCGAGGTAAATTCCAGAGATCCGGCGGCGGCGCGCACTTCCACTGGACCGTTGCCGGCGAGGGCGCCGCTCTCGGGGAGCACATTGAGACCATGGGGGGCGGAATCTTTCCAGACGAACTCCAGCCAGCGGCCGCCATCCTGGGTAGAGAACACGGCGCGCACTTTTTGATTTTCCAATATCCATTCAGGCTGGCCGCAGCCATCCAGATCGGCGGACCAAACCACAGTCTGCCCGCGGGGGATGGACAGGAAGCGTACCGGCACGTCGAGGTTGGCCGCGCCGGAGAAGTGCAGTACGGCGTCGTGGAGGCCGGGGTCGAGGTCCGCGTTGGGAAATACGCGCAGGGCGACGGTGCGATCCATGCGGCCGCCGGAGTTCAACTCCGCTTTGGGCGGCAGGAATTGAAACCCGGCGCCGGAGGCTTCGATGGAGTAACTCTGAATTTCGGTGGCGTTGTTGCGGACATTGACGTCGATGGCGCGTCCGGCGGTGGCGTCGATGGGGACGATGGCCGGTTCAACGGGCAGATCGGCGGTGGCGCCGTAGTGAAGGCGAATGGCTTCGGACAGATGCACGGACGCAGGCCGGAATAGCTGGAGATGCGCGCGGCTGAGGGCTACGCCATCGGCCTCGATAGCCATGTTGATCCAATCGCCGTGCAGGGAGTCGGATGGAACGTCCACGGCATAGTCGATTTCCAAGGGAGACTTGCGGGTAGGCGTGGCGGTAAAACCGTCGGGCATGCGCAGGCGCGAGCGATCGGCAAGGGGCTCGGAAGAATAGGACGTCTCGACGGTGTTGGCGCGCCCGATGACGAGGCGTTTGGCTTCTTCGAAGAAGGCGGAGTGTTCGGGCGGTTCGATGGCCAGGGCCACGCGAACCTGGCTGGCGGGACCTTTGCCTTGCGGGATTTTGAGGCGGGCGCGGAGCGTCTTTTCGTCGAAATCGACGTCCGCGGGATGGCCGCCGGCGAGGTAGGGTCCGCTGGGCTTGCGCGCGAGTTGCAGCACGACCTCGGCCGCGGAGGGCGCGGCGAATTCCATGGCGAGGGTGCCGTTTTCGAATTCTATGGTTTGCAATTCAGCGGTGGCGTAGACGATGTGTTCGGCGTTCGAGAAGGCGGAGCATTCGCGGCACAGTCCCAGCGGGCCGAGTGACACATTCACCGGCAGCCATAGAGTTTGATGAGGTTCCAGGTGGAGGTTTTCGATTTCGATGGAATGTTTGGTGTAGGGATCCCAAGCGCGGAGGGAATTCTGAAAGGGCAGGCGGCTCTCATTGGCGATGCTGACGGCGGAGGCCACGCCGGGCGAGCGGGAGTTCAGTTCGGTGGCGGTGACGCCGGCGGGTAATTTCCCGGTGGCAATGCGTACCGGGTGGGCGCGCTCGGGCTTCATGGCGGGCAGCAGGGCGCTCCAATGTCTTAGTAGAGATGCGTTGCGGCGCAGCGCTACGACGTTGGTCCGCTCGTCGCCGCTGAGCGAGATGGCGCCCGGGCGGTAGACGGGCCCGCCGGTACGTTCCCATCCGGTAGGGTATAGGGCGTCCTCGATATCTTCCCAGAGCAGCGTGCCGGAAGCGGCGGTAAGGGCTTGGCGGCTGCGCGCCAAGGCTGCCGGGTCATGCGCGGAAACCATGGTCAGGGGCAGCGGTGGAGAGGGGAGATCGAGAATGCCGGCATTGCTATCGACGAAGGTGATGGGGCCGCCATGCGGAGCAGTTTGGGTGGCGAGCAGTTGCTCCACTTCGTGGAGCCAGGCACGCGCGGCTTTGCGATCCTGCGCCATACCGGCCGGGTATCCGTTATTAAGCCAGCCTTTGACCGGGGGGAGCGGACGGATCCAGGCCTGCATTTCGAGGCGGCGCAGCAGACGGACCAAGCCAAGCAGATCGCGGCGGGGGCTGGTCTCGCCGGTAAAATCGCAGGCGCCGCCGTCGATCTGGTGCCAGTTCCATGGAATGGAGAATTCGACGGTATGGATGCCGAGGGCTTTCAGCCAGACGAGTTCGCGCTCCCAGAGGGTGCGCGGATAGAGGTAGTAGGGGAATTCAACGGCCTGCACGAAACCGGCGGGGGCGGCAGGTTTGGCGTCGGGCAGGACGGATTGGCCGGGCAGGGCTGCGGCGGAGGCCAGCAGCAACAGAGCCAGGCGCATTAAATGGACCTGCGCAATCGGTAATCTTCGACGAGGGGCATGCGAACGACTTTGCACATTTCAAATAGACGCGAACGGGCACGCGGACCGATACGGTCGGCCAAAGCAATTTTGTAATCCGGTTTGCCCAAGGCGGAGCTACGGTCGACCATGACGCTGCCGGCGTCGGGATCGGGAAGGTTGGTGGTGGCGATCAAGGGCTTTTTGTTGTTGCAGCGGTGGGTAATGATGCTGGTGACGGTATCTTCGACCCAGTCGGTGACGCGATGGGCGCCAAGATCGTCGAGGAGCAGCACTTCGGTATCGAGGGCGAAGCGGTAGGCCTCGCGGTCGGCGGATCCGGAAGCCTGGTTATATCCGGCGCGGATGCGGTCGAGCAGATTCTGGTAATCGAAGAAGAGGCCTTCGAAGCCGCGGGAGATCAGAATGCGAAGGGCGGCGACGGCCAGGTGGGTCTTGCCGGTGCCGGGCTCGCCGACGAGCAGCAGGCCCAAGTGTTTGCCAGTGGGGAACTCGCGGGAAAAGGTTTTGACAGTGAGGAGGATGTTGGCGAGTTCGCGGTGGCCGATGGGGTTATCGCGCGGCAGGACGAAGTTATCGAAAGAGGCGCTGCGGTAGAGCGGGGGAATGGCGGCGTTTTCCTCAAGGCGGCGGGCGCGTTCGCCAAAGACGCAATCGCAGCGTTCGGCGCCGGATAGATCGGCGCGTTCGATAATTTTCCAGCCGCTGCCGCCGCAGTCGGGGCAAACGGTTTCAGTGGGCATGATCCCCTATTATCGCGCGGGGACGGGGATGCGGTGGGTGAGAATCGCCGGGGTTCTAGGCGCGACGGGCGCGGCGCTGGCGGAGCGTCAAAAGCAGCCCGGCCAGCGGCAAAGCCATGGTGAAAAGAGTGCCGGGCTCGGGCGTGTTACCGCCGCGCTGGTTCCCGCCGATGGTGTTCCAGTTGATCGATTCGTTGCCATCTTCGCCGTATGCGGAGTTATTGACGAAATCATATTCGCCGGTATTGATAATAAATCCGCTATCGACGAAGCTGACGTTGTTGCCATTTTCGGTAAATGAGACGACCGGCGCGTTGGAGATATTGCACTGGCCGCTGGCTTGGGCGGGAGTGAAGAAGCTGGGATCGCTACTGCAACCGCCGATCAGGTTAGTGTTGCCGTTGCCGTCCGCGTTATTGGGTTCAAGATTTGACGGCGGGAAATTGCCGAATAATCCGTTGTCGCTGGAGTCGAAATTGTAGCTTACAGTTTGGGTAAAGACGCCGGTTTGTCCAGCGGCGAGCGTTAATTGGACACCCGTTCCCCAGATGGCCCAGACGTCGGCGCCATTGTTACTGGTCACCTCGAAGTTACTGATAGTGATGGGGGTGGAGCCGGTGTTGTCGATGCGGACGGCTCCGGAATCGAAGCTCATGCCGGTCGGATTGGTTTGCGATATGACTGGCAAGCCATTGAATGTCATACCGATCCAGGGATCAGGAAAGAATCCACTGGCACGCAGGTTATCGGCATATCCGACATAGACGGTGAAACTGTCGATGGTTCCGGCGGAAGCGGTGCAAAGGGCCAGGAGAGCGCCTATGGCGACGCCGGCAGTTACTTTAAATACGGACATAGTGATCATCCCTGTGAGTAGATTAAGGACGATTAAACGGTAAGTCAAGTTAAGTTTCCGTTTAATTGTGAAATTTGGCGGGCTATTAGTCGATTCATGCGTAATGGAAGTAGCGGTACGTAGAGCCGCGGTTACCGTGCGAACGCGCTAGTGGCAGCGAACTCCGGTATTGTCAAGAAGGACGTAGCATGAGTCTTGAGGAAGCCATCATAGAAAAGACCCGCCGCCTACCACCGGCGAGGCAGAAGGAAGTTCTACGGTTTGCGGATGGGTTGCAGGAAAATGCCAGGGCCAAAATTGTCGCGTCCCGCGAGGATATTGGGCATCAATGACGCCCGGCTCAACGGGCATCGTCGTAGATGTCGCGCCGATGCAGTGAGCCTACGTCCCCGAGGTGCCGGGACGGCAGATTCAGGGTGTCGCCCTTTGGGGCGGCCAGCGGAGCCGTGCCATGGACCTGCTTACTAAGGACGGTTGTCACGCGCGCGAACCCGTTGACGCAATCCGGCCTGCATCTTTGATCGAAGGTACGCGGCAATGGCGTAGACATCGACTCGGGGCGGCTTCAGCGTGCCTAGCCCTTTCCGGTTGGCTTGATCAGCTTCGGAAGTCCGGAAATGAAGTTACTCGATGGCGGCTAACACCTCGCCTGCCGCGACGGTGTCGGCTTCGCGGGCGGTCAGCGACACGACGCGCCCGGCTTTGGGGGCTTTCATTTCGTTCTGCATCTTCATGGCCTCAATGACAAGTAGTCCCTGGCCGCGTTCGACGAGGTTGCCTTCGGCTACCAGCAGGCGCACGATCTTGCCGGGCATTGGGGCGGTAATGTTGAGGCGGCCTTCGATGCCGCGGGTTCCGGCTTGGCGCGACCAGCGGCGTGGGTCACGAATTTCGACTTCAAAGCGGTGTCCGTCGATGAAAACAATGATTGAATTGGCGGGCTCTTCGATGCGCGCTTCGTAGCTTTTACCTCCGATTAAAGCAGAATAAACGCCGGGTTCGACCGGGATTATTTGGGCGCCGCCGGCATCCAGATCGATCTCGCGGGCCTCGCCGGCAATTGCCAGGGAGACTTTCATCGCAGCACCTCCGCGCGGCCGGCGTCGCGCCACTGGCTGCGGGGGGCGGTGGCGGCGGGCGCGGTACGGACGGCGGCTTGTGTGGAATGGAAGGCGGCCACCAGGGCGGCGACATCCGCCAGACCGGGGGGCGGGTCAAATGGTTTGCGGCGTGCCAGGAATTCGTCAACGAAGCTGGTGTGGAGATTTCCGGCGCGGAACTCGGCATCCTCCAGGATCTGGCGGAAGAAAGTAATGTTCGTGTGAATACCCGCCACGTCGTATTCGCGCAACGCGCGCAACAGGCGGGCGATGGTGTGGTCGCGGGTGGCGCTCCAGACCGCGAGTTTGGCGAGCAGAGGGTCGTAGTCGATAGGCACGGTCCAGCCTTCGTAGACGCAGCCATCAAGGCGTATGCCGGGTCCCAGAGGACGGGTGAGGCGGGTCAGTTTGCCGGGCGACGGAAAGAAATTGTTGTAGGGATCTTCGGCGTAGATGCGGCACTCGATGGCTGAGCCGGTCCAGGTGATGTCTTCCTGGCGCAACGGCAGGTGACCACCGGCGGCGATTTCGAGTTGCAGGCGGACCAGGTCGTGACCGGTAACTAATTCAGTGATGGGATGCTCGACCTGCAGGCGAGTGTTCATCTCGAGGAAGTAGAAGTCGCCGTGCGCGTCGACCAGGAATTCGACCGTGCCGGCATTGTAATAGCCAGCGCTACGCGCCACGCGGATGGCCGCTTCGCCCATGGCCTCGCGCATGCCGGGACGCACGGCCACCAGCGGAGAGGGACACTCTTCCATTACCTTCTGGTGACGGCGCTGAATGGAACATTCCCGCTCGCCGAAGTGGACCATATTGCCGTAGCGATCGCCCATCAACTGGATTTCGATATGGCGCGGATGTTCGATCCAGCTTTTCGACGTAGAGATCGCCGTTTTTGAAAGAACGCTCGGCTTCGCTGGCGGCGTCACGGAAAGCGGAATCCAGTTCGGCGTCCGAATCGACGCGGCGCATGCCCTTGCCGCCGCCGCCAGCCACGGCTTTCAGCAGTAGAGGATAACCGAATTGCCGGGCGAAAGTACGGGCTTCGGCGGGGCCGCTAAGGGTTTGGTGTGCGCCGGGCACAACGGGGGCGCCGGCGGCGATGGCCATTTGGCGGGCGGCAGTCTTAGATCCCATGGCGCGAATGGAGCCGGCTGAGGGACCGATGAAGACGATCCCGGCGGCTTCGCAGGCGGCGGCAAAGTCCGCGTTTTCGCTGAGAAAGCCATAGCCGGGGTGGATGGCTTCGGCGCCATGTTTGCGGGCGGCGTCAAGGATGCGATCGACACGGAGGTAGCTTTCGGAGGAGGGTGAGGGTCCGACCCATTCGGCTTCGTCGGCCATGCGCACATGCAGGGAGCCGCGGTCGGCGTCGGAGAATACGGCTACCGAGGCGATATCCATTTCACGGAGAGTGCGGATGACGCGGACGGCGATCTCACCGCGATTCGCGATCAGGACCTTGCGGAACATGCAGTGAATTGTAACAGGGACACGGGGACGAGAGCCCATCGAACGCAAGAAATTAGCCGCGCTGCCGATAAGAGCAGCACAACAATTTATGGACATTACTTACACAGCACTGGGAGGCCTGCAGGCGGCGGAGACGCAGGTGAATCGCGCGGCATCGCTGATCGCGCGCTCGCCTTACTCGATGACCGGGCAGCAGGACGAAGTTTCGCTGAGCGATGCGGCGGTTTCGATGCTCGAAGGCAAGGCGAGTTTCAATGCGAATCTGGACAGCATCAAGGTAGCGGACAAAATGGAGAAGAGCGCGCTGGGCCTGGTGAAGTGAACGGTCACAGATCCAGGTGGGCGCGGGCGTAGCCCAGGCAACGCCGTACGTTATCCTCTTCCAGCCGCAATTGTGCCTCATGCGGCAATCCGCTCACCACTGGCAGCGGGCGTTCGCCGACACTGCGCAGCGTCCGCGCCAGATACAAGCCGTTGCGATCCGGGAAAGTCGCCCAATAGGCGTCGGTGAGACAGGGCACTTTGAGCGGGTCGCGGGTAATCATTTCGAGCGTGACGCGCGTTTGGGGGCGTGCGCGGCGAATGGTGTCGACGATGCGGCGCATATCGAGCATGCCATCGCCGAGCGGCAACTCGGAGAGCAGGAAGCCATTAGGGGATGCCGCCACGCCCATATCTTTCACATGGGAGCAGACGGCGAAGGGCGCCAGCGTCTCGACGGTTTCCATGGGGTCGTCGAGCAGCGCAATGTTATTGCCGGTATCGAGACATACGCCGAGCCAGGGGCTGGACTTGGTTTTCATAAGCGCGGCCATTTCCGCGGCGGTCCAGTCTTTATGGTTTTCGATGGCGAGGGGGACCTTGTGTTGTTCCGCGATGCGGAGGGCTGCATCGATATTGCGGTGGCTCTGCTCGACAGCCTTTTGCCAGTCGGCCAAGTTGGTGAAATTCTCGTAGCGCCGGCCGGGCAGGCAGTTCACACGGATGGCGAGGGCGCCGGCTTGTTTGGCCGCTTTGGCCGTGCTTTCGAAAGCTGCTACGTCATCAGCTTTGGGCAAAGCGGCGATCACTTCGATGTACATGCCGAGTTGTTCGGCGCGGGTGCGGAGAGTGCGGATGTAATCAAGCTCGCGGGAAGTCAATTGCATCTGGATGCCGCCGGCGCCCAGCGTATTGGCGTGTTCCAGAAACTCGAGCGTGTCTTTGGGATGGCCGAAGCTCATGTAGCAGGTGACGGCGATCCCCATTTTGGTGCGTGGTTCGGCGGCCAGAGCGCGAGTCGCGGCGGCGGTTGCGGCGGTCGCTGTTGCGAGGAAAGTCCGGCGGTTCATGGCTGCAGGCTCCGCAATACATCGTCCCAGGGTTTGCGGTAGGGGCGCACCAGCATGGCGGAGGCCTCGCGGTCATCCAAAATTTCTTCCTTGTCCGGGTCCCAGCGCACCTTGCGGCCCAGGCGCAAGGAGATGTTCGCCAAGTGGCAGGCGACGGCGGTGCGGTGGCCTTGTTCCACGTCCGAAATGGGTAACTGGCGGGACTTCACGCAGTCGAGGAAGTTGCGCGCATGCAGGTCAAACTGCTGGGGCGACGAACCCGGCTCTTTGCGCGGTTCGATCCATGGCTCGGGCTTGGCGGCAGAGTGTTGCGGCCCCCCCACGGGCTGCCCTTCGAAAACGGGGATTGCGTTCGAGGGATCGATTTTCATATCGGGGAATACTTCGTAGCCGCCGCGGGTGAGGGTCATGCTGCCCTTGGTGCCGAAGAATTCCAATCCGTATCCGGCGCGGCGTCCGGCGCTGGCCTCGCGCATGGAATGAACGGCGGTGAAGCCGGGATATTCAAATACGGAATCCTGTGTGTCGGGGGTTTCACCGTTATCTTGCAGGGCGAAGCGTCCGCCGCTGGAGGAAACGGCAAGGGGGCCTTTCACGCCCATGGCCCACTGGACGATGTCGATATCGTGCGCGCCCAGGTTGGTCATCTGGCCGCCGGAATAATCCCAGAACCAGCGGAAATGATAGAGCGCGCGGTGCGGATTGTAGGGGCGCAGGGGCGCGGGACCGAGCCACATGTCGTAATCGAGGTCGCGTGGGGGGGGGCCGTCGGGCGGACTGCCGAAGCCGGGCATGACATTTCGGTAGGCGCCCATGTGAGCGCTCAGGACCTTGCCGAAATAGCCCGCCTGCACCAGTTCACGGGCCTTCTGGTAGTGGGGGCCGGAGCGCTGCTGGGTGCCCACCTGCACGATGCGGTTGTAGCGCCGGGCGGCGGTGGTCATCCAGCGGCCTTCTTTGACGAAGACCGTCAGCGGTTTTTCCACGTAGACGTCTTTGCCGGCGGCGCAGGCCATGATGGTGAGCAGCGCGTGCCAGTGGTCGGGAGTGCAGACCACGATGGCTTGAATATCTTTGTTGTCGAGTAGTTTGCGGAAATCCTGGTAGGGTTTGGCACCGGGTCCACATGCTGCCAGCCCTTCTTCGAGGCGCGGCTGACAGACCTCGCACATGGCGGCGAGGTCTACGTCTTTCTGATTTTTGAAGTCGTGGACGTGCTGGCGTCCAATCAAGCCGTAGCCGATGAAGCCGACTTGTATGCGGTCATTGGCGCCGCGGATGCGGTTGTATGAAGCCGCCGTGACCGCTCCCAGGAACACACGGCGAGACGAGTGCATGGGCAGGATTTTAGCAGGTCTTGGGCGGGGCGGGAGGGCGAGGGTTGGAGCCACAAGCCGGCTGATCGGTGAGTCGCGTGATACGTACTTCGCCCTCGGGGAACACGGCTCTGATTTCCAGTTCTCCGCCCAGCGGCATCTCGTCGATCATCCGCTGGGTTTTGGCCTCGCTGCGCGCGCGGCCCTCCGGGCTCATCTTGCCGCGCAGTTCCCGATAATTACGTGCCATTGTCGCCTCTGTCAGGTCCCCCACGATATTGCGGCTGAACCCGGTGCATTAGGCTCATTTCCGCGCGAGAAACCGTTATCCTCTTTACACTGTCATGTTCTGCGTTTTCAGCCGCTCGATTACATACGCATTGAGGCTCTTGCCCTTCCGCCTCGCCTCCGTCATTATTTGCCGGTGCAACTCCGGCGGCATGCGCACCAGGAAACTGCCGGAGAACGGTTTCTCCGGCTGCTCCTTGCGAGATGCACAGAATTCGAGATAATCGTCGACGGAGTCTTTCATCGCGCGCCGCAATTCCGGGACGGATTTTCCCTGAAACGTTATCACGTCGCGCGTGTTGATTACCTCACCCGTGAAGACACCCGCCTCTTCGTCGAATTCCACCACCGCGTCGTAGCCCTTATACGTCACAAGCTTCCCTCCTTAGGTCCAAGTCCAGCCTCCTGCAATAGGCGCCGCACGGCAGCTACCGCGCCGCGATCCGCTTCCTTGCGCGGATGAGGGCGGAGAAACACTGCGCGCACCCCATGTAGCGCCACCCGTACCCGCGAGCCTCGCCCTTCGCTCATCTCAGCCCCAAGGCTCTCCAGTAGCTTCTCGATATCGCTCCACGAAATGCCCGCCCGTTTAGCAAAAACCGCTTCGAGCGTGCGCTGGTGTCTTCCCACATCATTATGATATCACCTTATGATATCATGCCAAATTGCGAAGATGGGTTGCTAGCGTAACCCCTAGCGGCCGCGCTTGGCCTGTTGCTGGCGGATGAGCCAGCGCAGTCCGGCGACGTCGTGCTCCAGTTGACGAATTTGTTCCGCTTGTTCCTGTAAGTGCGGCTGCAGGGTGGCGGGGTCGTCTTCGGCTGGCGGCGCGGCGGGGCGGCCGAGAAACTTGGTGGAGTGTTCGCAGACGATTCTACCGTGCGCGCGCAACGTCAACCGCAAGTCAACGCGCGAACCCAGGCGCGCATAGCTCACCGATCCTTCCCGCAGCAGTTGTGGGTCAAGCGACACCACTGCGTGTGCTGAACCATCAGTGATTTCTAGCGTGCCAGAGTCGGCGGATCTGACCGGCTGGGTGGCGCTGTCCCAACGGATTTGCAATTGGCCGGCAGCATCGAAGACGGTTAGGCAGGCTTGGTCCGGTTGGCTTGCGGCGAAGACCGCGGAATGATCGCGGCGCAGTGCAAACAGAACCGCCGCAACGCCCAACAAAAATACCGGCCACCAGAACCGCCAGCGGGATCGGTAAGCCGCAGGAGGCGGTGCCGTTGGGAGGCTGGGTTCCATCCGGATTGAGCCATCCTGCTGCCGGAAGAAGAAACCGGCACGGGTGGGTTCGAGCTCGTGCGGGCGCACGACCAAGGCGATCTGCCAGCATTCCGGAAAAAACTTGTTATAGATCTCCAGGTCGCGAGGCGACAGAAGGATCTCGCTGCGCGTGTGGGAGTGGTACCAGCCGACAGGCTCCGAACCTTGCGCCTGCGATCCGACTCCGCAATCATGGAGCAGCGCAGTAAGGCGCGCCTGATCCTTAATCGAGAGGTTAAAAGTCGGCCCCGAAGCGTATTCGCACAGCAGCGGCCGTGCGCACAGGATTTGCACGCGGTCTGCCGAGTGTTTGCCGAGGAGCACGCCGCCGATTTCCGCGCCACTATGCGGCAGGGGGGACAGCGCCGCAACCGCCGCGCGGCGGATTTCCTCCATCACGTCGGGGGAGCATTCTATGGCGAATGGAGCCGCGCGCTTCATGGCACGCCGTCCGGTAAGCCTGTAGCTATAATAAGAGCGTGCCGAAGGCCAGGGAACTCGAATCGCGCCTGCAACGCACTGAACAACAGTTGCAGCTGTTTCAGAAAGTCAGCCGTTTTATGGTGCGGGACCTCAGCCTGCAGGATGTTCTGCAGGGCATCGTATCGCTGACCGTGGAGTTTTCGCAATGCGATTCGTGCCTCGTATATCTGCTGGACAACGAGGAACTGGTACTCTGCGCGTCTAATACACCTCACCCATCGACTATCGGCAAAGTGCGGCTAAAACTTAACGAAGGGCTGACGGGGTGGGTTGCGCGGGAGCGGCGGTTGCTATCGATCTCTCGCGAAGCTTATAAAGACCCGCGCTTCAAGACCTTCGGCGAGTTGCCGGAGGATTCGTACGAAGCCTTCCTTTCCGCGCCGGTGATCGCCCGCAACCGGGTCGTCGGCGTGATCAACGTGCAGCATCGCATGCCGCATCAGCACACCGGCAGCGAGATGGAAGTGCTGACCACGCTGGGTGAGCAGGTGGGCTGTGTACTGGTGCTGGCGCGCATGGCGCCCACATTAGTGGAATCCGCCAATCACGTGGAACTGGTGCTGGCGTCGGGCCCCATCCGGCCGCGTTAACTATGAAAGCTTCCGCTCTTGTTGGCTTGGCGCTGGCTGTGGCTCTGCCTGCCGCCTGTGCCGAGAAATGGAAAGTGTCGTATTTTTTCGACAAAGAGAATGCTTCGCTCCAGATTAACGACCTCCAATTTCTTTCGCCGAGCCGGGGCATTGCGGCCGGGTATATAGAGGAGAAGGGCTCATCGCGAGCGGTCAGCATCGTCACCGACGATGGCGGCGAACATTGGACCCTGGGCAAGCTGAAGCAAGTCCCGATTTCGCTATTCTTCCTGAACGAGAAATTGGGCTGGATGGTGACGCCCGAGGGCATCTGGCGGACACAGGACGGCGCGCGCGAGTGGCGCCAAATTCCGAAGTCGCCGAAACTGCTCATGAAGGTGCATTTCGTCGACGAATCGCGCGGCTTCGCGGTGGGCGCGCATAAGTTGGCGTATCAGACGGACGACGGCGGACAGACCTGGCAGCCCATCGCGGCCGCGGCGGAACCGCACACAGATGCCGAGTACACGGTCTACAACAACATCACCTTCGTGAATGCCAAGATCGGCATGATCGACGGCTTCAGTTCGCCACCGCGTCCCGGCGATACGGGCAAGCCCGACTGGTTGGACGCGGAGGACAGCACCACGCGGCGGGAATGGCCGCACCTGTCGATCATGCTGGATACACGCGATGGCGGGAAGACGTGGAAGCCGTCCACAGCGTCGATGTTCGGGCGCATTACGCGGACGTGTTTTCTGCCGGACGGGCGCGGGCTGGGGCTGATCGAGTTCACCGACACTTTTAAGTGGCCGTCGGAGGTGCACCTGCTGGACGGTGCCACGGGCAAGAGCGATATCGTCTATAACGCGACCGACCGCGCCATTAGCGATTTGCTGCTGCAACCGTCGGGGACCGGGTATCTCGCGGGCGTGGAAGTGGAGGGCAAGCTGCAGCACACGCCCATCCCGCGCAAGGTGCAGATCCTGAAGAGCGAGAATCTGACCGACTGGCACGAGATGGCGGTGGACTATCGCGCCACGGCGGTGCGGACGATGCTGCGGGCGGCGAGCGATGGGTCGCTATGGGTGGCCACCGATACGGGCATGATTCTGAAGCTGACGCAGTAGCGGCGAAGTTATACTATAATATAACTATCGGAGGAGCCCTATGCACACAACCAATCTTCGCAAGGTCGGTGGCTCGGTCATGCTGGCTGTTCCGCCAGCGCTACTCGACATCCTGCGCTTGCGGCCAGGTACCCAAGTGGGAGTCGCGATTGAAAGCGGACGGCTGGTGGTGGAGCCGCGACAACGCCCTCGCTATACGCTCAAGGAACTTCTTGCCCAGTGCAAGCCCAGGGCGGCGCGCAGCAAAGAAGATCGTGACTGGGTCAGCGGCAAGCCGGCCGGGTCCGAGATCCTCTGATGACGCGTGGCGAAATCTGGCTGGTTGGGCTCGATCCATGCGAGGGACATGAACAAAAGGGCCGTCGCCCCGTCCTGATCGTATCGCCGGAGGCGTTCAACCAGATAACCAAAGTGCCCGTGGTTCTTCCAATTACCAGTGGAGGGACCTTCGCGCGGACAGCCGGTTTCGCGGTCTCCCTGACAGGCGCTGGGATTAAGACGACCGGCGTGGTTCGCTGCGATCAACCGCGCGCACTCGATCTCCGGGCTCGCGGCGGAAAGAAACTGGAAAGCATCCCCGCCGTCATCATGGATGAAATTCTGGCTAGGCTGGCGCCGATTTTCGAATGAATCCAGGCTGTAATCAAATTGTTATAGTCCGGTGCGTTTTGTTTGGAATATAATAGCGGCCATCGGCAGTAAACGCGCACACTCAGGATGGGGACGATGGATGCTAGCCGTAGGGATTTCTTAAAAGTTGCCGCTTTGGGCGGCGCTACCGTTTCGTGGCTCGGGTTCGATCTACAGCCCGCTTACGCTCAACTCAGCCAGTTGAAGATTGCCCGCGCCAGCGAGACCCGCTCCACCTGTCCGTATTGTTCGGTCAGTTGCGGGATCATCATTTACACCATTGGCGACAAGGCCAAGAACGTGACGCCGCAGGTGATCCACGTGGAGGGCGATCCGGACCATCCTATTAATCGCGGCACGCTGTGTCCCAAGGGCGCGTCGCTGCAGCAGGATATTCTGAATCCCCGCAGGCTGCTAAAGCCGCAGGTACGCCGCCCCGGATCCGACCACTGGGAAGACATCGCCTGGGACCAGGCTATCGACGAAATCGGGCACTGGGTGAAGAAGACTCGGGACGCCACCTTCATCGAACAGGATGCCCAGGGCCGCACGGTGAACCGCTGCGAAAGCATCGCTTGGATCGGCGGTTGCACGGACACCAACGAATTCAATTATCTGGCCGGAAAAGCCATGCGCAGCCTGGGGGTCTGCTACCTGGAAACCCAGGCCCGTGTTTGACACGGACCCACGGTCTCCAGTTTGGGGCCCACGTTCGGACGCGGTGCGATGACCAATGGTTATGTCGATATCAAGAATACCGACATGATGTTGATCATGGGCGGCAATCCCGCCGAGAATCATCCTTGCGGTTTCAAGTGGGCGATCGAAGCCAAACGGAACCGCAATGCCAAGATGATCGTAGTGGATCCGCGCTTCACGCGCACGGCGGCTACGGCGGACCTGTTCGTCCAAATCCGCGCGGGCGCCGATATCGCGTTCCTGGGCGGAGTGATCCGATACGCCATCGAGAATAATCGGATCGCGCACGACTATCTGGCGAATTATACAAACGCCGCGTTTATCGTTAAAGACGGATTCAAGCTGCCCGAGGATGGGCTGTACTCCGGTTACGACGCTGCCAGCCAGACCTACGACAAGTCGACGTGGAACTACGAGGCTGCGGGGGGGGCCTCTTCGGCAACGCCGGGACTGCCGGCCAGCGTGAATGCGGACCTCACGCTGCAGCATCCGCGCTGTGTCTTCCAGTTATTGAAAACGCAATATTCGCGCTATACGCCGGAGATGGTGGAGCGCATTACAGGCATCCCCAAGGACCAGTTCCTGAAAGCTGCCGATCTTTTCACGTCGATCCGCAAGGATGGCGATATGAAGAAGGTCGCGACCATCATGTACGCGGTGGGCTGGACCCAGCACACTTTCGGTACGCAGATCATCCGTACCGCGGCGATGCTGCAGTTGTTGCTGGGAAATGTGGGGCGGGCCGGAGGCGGGGTGAACGCGCTGCGCGGCCACTCTAATATCCAGGGCGCGACCGATATGGGCGGTGTGTTCGACATCTGGCCGGGCTATCTGAAAGTGCCGGCGCCGGCCGATACCACGCTGAAAGCCTATTTGGATCGCACCACCCCCACCGCATCGAAGCCGCCGGGTTGGGAGTCGTTTAACTATTGGTCCAACACGCCGAAGTTCGCCGTGTCGCTGCTGAAAGCCATGTTTGGTGATGCGGCAACTAAAGAGAACGATTTCGCATTCCACTACATGCCGAAGGTGGATCGTAACTACTCATGGACGCAACTTTGGGACCAGATGTACCGCGGCACGGTGAAAGGTCTGTTCGCGTTCGGCATGAATGGCGTAGCCATTGGTCCGGACTCGCAGAAGAATATCGACGCTCTGAAGAAGGCCGATTTTTTGGTGGTGGGCGAAATCTATCCGGACGAAACCAGCGAGTTTTGGAATTCGCCGGGCATTTCGAAGGAGGAGATGAAGCAGATTAATACCACGGTTTATCGCCTGGCCTGCGCCGGTTTCGCGGAAAAAGATGGCTCCATGACCAACTCCGCGCGCTGGCTGCAATGGAAGAACGTGGCCGTACCTCCGCCCGGGCAGGCGCGGCTTGACCAGGACATTGTGGCGCAAATCTTCTTGAAGATTCGCGAACTGTATAAGGCGGAAGGCGGCAAGTTCCCCGACCCGATCACGCATCTGACTTGGGCCTACACCGATCCGCTGCATCCTTCGCTCGGCGAAGTGGCCAAGGAGATCAATGGCAAGGCTTTGAGCGATGTGACCGATCCCAAGACACAACAGGTGATGAAGACCGGGCAACAACTACCCGGTTTTGCGTGGCTGCGCGACGACGGATCTACGGCCTGCGGCAACTGGATCTATTCAGGCTCATGGACCGAGGCCGGTCCGTTACTGGCGCGCCGCGGTACTGAAGACCCATCCGGCCTGGGCGTCTTTCCGAACTGGGCGTGGTCATGGCCGGCGAACCGGAGGGTGCTGTATAACCGTGCCTCCTGCGATCCGGCGGGGCAGCCGTGGGACCCCACCCGCAAGCAGGTCTGGTGGAACGAAAAGACGCAACTGTGGGCCGGCGTGGACGTGCCCGATTTCAAGCCCGATTCGAATCCCAAGGACCACATGGGGCCGTTCATTATGACCCCGGAGGGCGTGGGCCGCATCTTCGGGCCCCTGGCGGCTTTTGCCGACGGGCCTTTTCCCGAACACTACGAGCCGTTCGAGAGCCCGGTACAGAATGCGCTGCACCCGGCGCAATCGAATAATCCGGTAGTGAAGAAGTTAAGCACTCCCGCGGACAAGTACGGCACTGCCGCTGAGGGCTTCAACGTCATCTGTACCACTTACCGGTTGACCGAGCATTACCACTACTGGACGAAGAACAATCCGGTAAACGTACAACTGATACCGGAAGCGTTTATCGAGATACCTGTTGAACTGGCGGACGAAATGGGCATCCGGGGCGGCGAACGAATTAAGATTACCAGCGCCCGCAGTTACTACATCGCCAAAGCCTTTGTGACCCGGCGGATCAAGCCCATGATGCTGGATGGCAAGAAGGTCTATCAGATCGGGCTGCCGATTCATCAGGGGTTCCGCGGCATACAGGAAGACGCCGGCAAGAATGCGCGCACACTGGCTAACCGGCTCTCGCCGACGGTGGTCGACCCCAATGCGTTTACGCCCGAATTCAAGGGCTTCCTGGTGAAGGTGGAGAAGGTATGAGCCAGGCCACACTGAACGTGCGCCGGATTTCGGGGCATGCCGGAACCGCCCCGGGTGCTGGGGTCGAACGGCAGGACCAGGTCTGCAAACTGGTGGACACCACCACCTGCATCGGCTGTAAGGCATGCGAGGTAGCTTGTCTCGAATGGAACGGGTATAGCTTCCACGAAACTGTCTTTCAGAACAGCTACCAGACCATGCCGGAACCGGCTTGGAATTATTGGAACCTGATCAAGTTCAACGAACACGAGCGCGCCGACGGTACCATGATGCTGCTGATGCGCAAGGATCAGTGCATGCACTGCGCGGAACCGGGTTGCCTGGCGGCCTGCCCGGCTGACGGCGCCATCGTGCAGTATCAGAACGGCATCGTTGATTTCCAGCAAGACCACTGCATCGGCTGTGGATATTGCGTGAGCGGCTGTCCTTTCAATATTCCCAAGTTCAACCAGGCCACTAAGAAGATGTTCAAGTGTACGCTCTGTTCCGACCGGGTGAATGAGGGATTGGAGCCGGCGTGTATCAAGTCGTGTCCCACGGGCTGCCTGCACTTCGGCACCAAGGAAGACATGAAGGACTTAGCGGAAACGCGGGCGCGGCAACTTCGCGAGCATTCGAACTTCGAGCATGCCGGGGTATACGACCCTGCGGGAGTGGGCGGCACCGGAGTGATTTACGTGTTACACGATGTGACTAATCCGGAAGCCTATGGGGGGCTGCCGAGTAATCCGCGCATTCCGTGGGTGGTCCGGTTTTGGAAAGGTCCGCTGAAGTGGATCGGCAACGTGGCTATGATCGGCGGAATTATCGGAGTGACCATGCACTATCTGCGATTCGGCCCCAAGCAGGTGGAACCGGAACGGGACGGAGGGCCGCTGCCATGAGCGCTGCGCCAGTCATTCCGCCTCCGCCCCTGACGCGTCGCCGCGCTACGATCCTGCGCTACACCCTGAACGAGCGCACCAATCATTGGATCGCGGGCCTTACGTACGTCTATTGTCTGATCACTGGCCTGGCCTTCTGGTCGCCGTATTTGTTCTGGCTTGCTGTGATTGTGGGGG
This sequence comes from Bryobacterales bacterium, assembly GCA_963738345.1. Classification (GTDB taxonomy): domain Bacteria; phylum Acidobacteriota; class Terriglobia; order Bryobacterales; family Bryobacteraceae; genus Bog-159. Next base: position 4,219,043 of record CAVTWI010000002.1, on the reverse strand, counting down.
GCGGGGCTACTTCGCGCTTCTGGCATCCCTGGTTCGGCCTGGTGTTCACTGCCTCGGTTTTCTTGATGTATAAGACCTGGCGGCGTGACATGTTGATTACCAACGCCGATCGCGCCTGGTCGAAGGCGGTCCGCTACTATATTCGCAATGAAGATGAGAAACTTCCTCCTATCGACCGATTTAATTACGGCCAGAAAGTATACTTCTGGCTGATCTTCTATGGGGCCATTCTGTTAATGCTTTCGGGCATTGGGCTGTGGTTCGTGGAGTCCATTCCATGGACGTTGCGGTGGCTGCGGTACCTGGCGGTGGCCGTCCACGTAGGCGCGGCATTAATAACCATCGGCGCCTTCATTATTCACGTGTATATGGGCACGGCCATGGTGCGCGGCGGTTTTACCTCCATCATTCGCGGGGAAGTTTCGCCGCAATGGGCGAAGACGCATCACCGGCTCTGGTACGAGAGAATTACGGGCGACACCTCCGAACCGCGATGATCCGGTCCAAGTGGGATCAGCGCATCCGGCGGGCGGAGACGTTGGGGCAAGAGTATCCGTTTGCCGCGCAGGTGCTGCGGTTCTACGGCGCAGTGGCCGGACTGCAAAAGGAACTTTATACGAGCATGGCGATTGCCGGCGCCAACCTGGGATCACTCGCACTCCGGTTCCCCGATTTTCTGAGCACTATCGCGAATGTCGCGCCTCGTCCGCTGGCACTGTGCGCGGAGGATCTGAGGAAGCGATATGGGGCGGAGTTAGTGGCCGGTCTGGAGACGTTCTGGAGCGGTGCGGCGCAATTTCAGCCGCAGCAGGGACGCGAGGCCGACTTATTGATGTGTCTCTTTCTGCAGCCATACGCGGAGTACGCCGCGGACCACGAAGGCCCCCCGCCCGCGCGCGAGACCTTTGGCACCTGTCCCCGCTGTTCCGCACGTCCGGCGGTGGGCGTCTTGCGCCCGGAAGGCGATGGCGGCAAGCGTTCGCTCATCTGCGCACTGTGCGCCACGGAGTGGAACATCGGCCGCATCGTGTGCCCCGCTTGCGCCGAAGATAACGTCGAAGAACTCGCCGTCTATGCGGCGGAACAGTTTCCCCATGTGCGCGTGGAAGCGTGCGACACGTGCCGCTATTACATCAAGACGATCGACCTTACCAAGGACGGACATGCGGTGCCGGTGGTGGACGAACTCGCCACCATCCCGCTCAACCTGTGGGCGCGCGAACATGAGTACGTAAAGCTGCGCCCTAATCTGCTGGGTCTATAGCTACTCCACCGCGTCGATGACTTTCTTGTGGCGAAACCACTTCAAAATGATGTCGCGCATTAACCCGGCGTTCTTGGGAAACTCCAGGCCGGTAACACCCAGGCTTTCCGGAACTCCTTGATTAGCCGCCGTATAATCACTGACTGCCAACGTATAGTCACGGTCGGGATCGATCTTTCGATCCCCCACCACGGTCTTGGGTAAGTCGCGGCCCTTGAAGGTGCCAATCACGACCTCGTTGTCGAACGGCATCACGTTCCAGATATTGCGGTCGAGTAACTGACCTTGTGGCAGTGAGTCGCGTACTCCGCCTAAGTTCATAAACGCGAAATCGGAATGGGTCTCTTCGCGGACGGCTTGTTCGATCAGCCGTTTAACTTCGCGCTTATCGAACGATCTTTTGGCGATGGCCAGCGGGCGATCCACTTGGGCGGCTACTTTGTCCTCCCAGACCTTGACCTCGCGCGCCACCGCCTCGTCAGGCTGGATAGTTGCGGTATCCACCGGAATGCGCTTCCAGGTCCACGAAACAGGCGCTTTCTTCTCCGTATCGACTCTCAAGTCCAGGCGGCCTAACTCTTCGCTGTAACTTTTTACGCGGACCAGCACGCGTCCATCGTGCGATAGGGCTTCGGCGATGCCTGCGTGGATGTGCCCGGTCACCGAAACTGGTATTTCGGGTACCGTATGCAGGATAGCGTTTTCTTCTTCCCCAGTGATATGCGCCAGCAAGACCACCAGGTCGGACTGATCGCGCAGTTCGCGCGCGTATTTCCGCACCGTCTCGACTAACGGTGTAGTGTGCCATTCGCCCAGCAGTTTGGGTGTGCTGAGTTTGTACAGCGATTCGGTCATCCCACCGATCACGGCCACGCGCAGGCCGTTCACCTTCAGGATCACGTAGGGCTTAGGTGTAATTAACTGGCCGGCCGCGTTGACCACATTGGCGGTGACGATGGGGTAGTTGGCGATGGTGGTGAACTTGACGGTCTGCGCCCAGCCGTAGTCAAAATCGTGATTGCCCAGGCAGTCGGCATCGAATCCCAACAGGTTTGCCAAACGATAAATGGGTTCGCCCCGAAAGATGGTCGAGACGGGCGTACCCTGCACCAAGTCACCGGCATTCAGAAGAATGCAATCGGTGCAATTGGCGCGTTCGCGATGGATTAGGGCGGCCAGATAGGCGAAGCCGCCGTGGCCATTCTCCGGCGAGATATGGGCGTGCAGATCGTTCAAGTGAAGAATGGTCAGCGACCGGACTTCGGCAGTCAGTGATGCGCACGCAAGCAACAACACGGCCGCTAAACGGCGGATTCGATGAGGCATTGCAACATTCTAACCCGCTGCCGGCGGCGCCTCCGGCAGGGGGGCTAGCGACCGGCTAAGGGAAGGTTTCTAACGCCCTATTTACTAAAGAGAGTAAACCGATGTTATCTGAATATTAATTCTTGGATTAGCTTCCGACTTATCGCTTAGAATTCCAATATAAACGGACCGAAAACAGACCATCTTCGCCGTTTGAATTATAAAGTCGTTCCATCGCGGGTTAGATTATGCGCACATCATCCTTTTCCGCTAAATGCCGCCGGTTGGCGCCGGCGTTGTTATTATTAGCCGGTGGCTACGCCGTTGCCCAAGCCGCTGCCCCGCTGACAGTAACTCCTTTGCAACTGCAGTTTCCGACCGCGCAGGTAGGTTCGTCAAGCGCGCCGGCAACCGCAACGATCACCAATCGCAGCGGCAATACGGTTACGGGATTAGCCCTTTCCCTTTCCGGCGATTATTCTAATTTGACCACCTGTGGCACATCGCTGGCCGCCGGCGCAAGTTGCCAAGTGGCCATTACTTTTGCGCCCACCACTGCAGGACTTCGCAATGGAACCCTGGCGGTGACTTATAGCGGACAGGCGGCTCCGGCATCAGCTACCCTGAGCGCCATGGCTTACGCGCTGACGTCGATCGCTATTAGTCCGCAGACGGTCTCCATCCCCATGGGCGCAGCGCGGCCGATTTACGCTACCGGTTCCTATAGCGACGGCAGCGTTCAGGACATAAGTTCAGCGGTGGTATGGACCTCGTCGGATCCCGGCACTGTTTCGGTTACAAACGCCGGCGTGGCAACGGGGCTCGTCGTGGGCAGCGCGATGCTGACGGCGACATGGGGAAATACCACCGCCAATGTCACCGTGAACGTGACCACGGCGACGTTGGTTTCCCTGGCCGTCGATAGCATACGGCTCAGCCTGCCGCAGGGCTATGCGCAACAGTTCAATGCCATCGGCACTTACTCCGACGGAACGCAACTGGTAGTAACTAACCAGGCTGCGTGGACATCCTCCGTGGGCTCGGTTGCGGCCGTCAGCTCCAATGGCATGGTAGCCACGCGCGCGCCGGGAACCGCTTTGATTTCGGCTACCTTGGGCGGCATTAGCTCTGCGGCTCCTCTAACGGTCACATCCGCCACGCTCAAGTCGGTCGCAATAACCCCCGCCAATATTACGATGGCGGCTGGTACGATTCTGCAATTGCAGGTGAACGGCACGTATTCCGACGGCAGCACGCGCAACCTTACTACATTGGCATCCTGGTCCTCTTCCGCCGCAAATACCGCATCCGTGAACGCGAACGGCCGCATTACCAGCGGCGCGTTACCCGGGGCGGCGAGTATATCGGCTACTTTCGCTGGATTGACGGCTCAGGCTTCGACCACAGTGACTTCCGCGGTGCTGAAGAAGATTCTGGTAACGCCCGGCAGTTCGTCCTTGCCGGCGGCGGCAACGCAGACCTTCACTGCCAAGGGCAAATTCAGCGATGGATCCGTTCAGGACGTTAGCTTGTTGGTGCATTGGACCTCCTCAGCGGCGGCGATTCTTACCGTCGCCAATACCACCGGCTCGGAAGGTATAGCCAATGCTATGGCTAGTGGAAACGCCACTGTAACCGCATCCTACTTACCGTCGGTCTCGGCGACATCTCCGGTTACGGTGAACACTGCCAAACTCGTATCCCTTTCCATTTCGCCCGCGAACACCACGGCCGCCGCCGGCCGCTCGCTGCACTTGAAGGCGACCGGCACATTCTCCGACCAGACCACGCATAACCTTACGCAAGCAGTCACTTGGTCCGCGTCTAATCCCGCCATGTTGTTCGTCAGCAACGTGCTCTATTCTCAGGGCTTCGGTTGCGGACTATCTTCTGGTCAAACCTCAGTAACGGCAACCCTCGGCTCGGTTACCGGCTCGACGCTACTCACAGTTGCGTCACCAGCTCTTATTTCGATCAATGTAACTCCGGCGGCCGCAGCCGTGGCGGCTGGTAATACACAACAGTTCACAGCGTTGGGAACTTATGGCAACGGATCCACGCAGGATTTGACTGCCACCGCCACATGGAGTTCCGCTCCCGCATCCGCCGCCACCGTCAGCGATACGCCGGGAACAGACGGACTTGCGCAAGGCGTGGCGCCTGGACAGGCGACCGTCACGGCTACTCTTGGCACCGTTTCCGGGTCGGGACAATTGACCGTGGGCGCGGCCCAACTGGTCAGCATCTCCATCACGCCAGCTAACCAGACCATCACCGCGGGCGCAAGCCAGCAGTTTGCCGCGATGGGAACATATACGGATGGCAGCATGCAGGACGTTACGGCCGCCTCCACCTGGAGCGCGTCTCCCCCCAATGGAGCGACTGTCGGTAATTCGCCCGGGAGTGCCGGGCTGATCGTAGGCCTGACTGCCGGTCAACTTACCATTACCGCTGCGTCCGGCGCGATCAGCGGTAACACTCTACTTACCGTCTCGCCGGCAGCGCCGGTATTGACTTCGATCTCCGTTTTGCCATCGAACGGCACTGTCTTGACCGGTTCCACGCACCAATTCACTGCAACGGGGACTTACTCGGACGGAAGCAGTCACGATGTAACTACTACAGTCAACTGGAGCGCAACGCCTACCACGGTCGTGAACATCGGCAATTCGCCGGGGAACCAAGGCGTGGCGCAAGCGTTGACAACTGGAAGCGCCACCGTCACTGCCGCTTCGGGACAGGTTACGGCGCAAGCGCAGCTTTCAGTGGTGGCACTGCTTACTGGCATCACGGTCTCGCCGTCGACCGCCAGTCTGTTGATGGGTGGTAACCAACAATTCACCGCTACCGGCACATACTCCGACGGCAGCACGCAGGACCTCACCGCCACCGCTACCTGGAGTTCCAGCCAATCCGCGGTTTTGACTGTCGGCAACGCACCCGGTACGCCGGGGTTCGCACAAGCGATCGCTAACGGATCCGCGACGGTTACGGCATCTTATTCGTCGAACATTGCTTCTGCGACCGTTAGCGTTGGACCTACTTTAACCAGCATCAGTGTGTCTCCGGCCAACCCGACCTTGGGGACTACTTCCAGCCAGCAGTTCACTGCGACGGGCACTTACTCCGACAGTTCGACGCTCGATATTACCAACCAAGTGACCTGGTCGGCCACGCCCGCATCCGTAATCACGATTAGTCCGAGCGGACTGGCGCATACACTGGTCATCGGCCAGGGCTCTGTGACAGCCACCTTGGGGGCGCTATCGAATTCTACCGGAGTGACGGTGATCTTCGAGCCGCCGACGCTCATCAGTCTGGCTGTATCGCCTTTCTCGCCGACGGTCGAAGTGGGCGGTTCGCTGCAACTGTATGCCACAGGCACTTACTCCGACGGATCTACACAGGATCTGACCGCGACAGCCACGTGGATCTCTTCCAATCCGGCAGTGGTCCCCTTTAATACTCCTGGACTGGCTAGCGCTCTGAGCGTCGGCGCCACCACCGTCAGCGCCAGCGTCGGTACGCTTGCGGCGCCAGCCATACCGTTTTCCGTGGTACCGGTTCCCGTGGTGCCGAACTTCTGCGCGTCGGCACCTACAGGCTTGCCGGATCTGCCGCCCACCACTGTGCTGCCGGCACTGCCCCAAAGCTGCACGGTGCCCACTTATCCGAACTATACGTCGACCGTGACAGTGAACAGCTTTAGCGCCTTGCAGACGGCGGTGAACACGGCTGCTTGCGGAACCCGCATCGTGCTAGCCGCGGGCGTCCAATACGTCGGGAATCTGCAAATCCCCGGGACCAACTGCCTGGACAATCCGATCCTCTTGGAAAACTCGGCGATTGCCGCGATGCCGCAGTGGTTAGTCCCGTCGCGCAGTCTGGCGGGAACCTCCGCCGTACCGACCCTGGCGAGTCCCAACGCCGTGCCCGCGCTTCAAGTTTTGGATAATGCCGCGGGCTGGTATTTCGCCGGTCTGGAAGTGACACTGACACCGGCATCACAAAACGTCTATCCGATTGTAGACATGGGCGACCAGACCCTTACCGTAGCGGCGCTGCCCAATAACATTACCTTCGACCGTGTATTGGTGCACCCCGCGCCGTGTCCAGCGAACGGGGTGTGTAACTACGCGCAACGCGGCATCACCATGAACTGCGTGTACTGTTCGACTATCTCATCGAATGTCTGGGGCATTGTGAACCCCGGAGAGGACGCCCAAGCCATAATGGCTTACAACACCGTGGGTCCATTGCTGATCGCTAACAATGACCTCGAATCGAGCGGTGAGAACGTGATGTTCAACACTGAGTGTCCGAATAGCGGATATGGGCCGGGCGTGTGGGGTATACCGGGCTGCCCGGTCCCCAGTGACATCACCATCACCCGGAATCACCTGATCAAGCAGGCGGCATGGCGCACGCTACCGCAAGGATGCGGCGTGGGGCCAGGTCAGCCGGAATGCTACGACGTGAAGAACGAACTGGAATGGAAGCATGGTCAGCGAACCCTGGTAGACAGCAATTGGTTCGACACGACTTTCCAGGAAGGCCAAGGCGAGTTCATCATTTCGAACTGCTTCTACAATCCCTTCCAGGTTTGTACGGACTACACCATCACCAGCAATCTGTTCACTCACGGGCCTGAGATTGCGGCCATCGTAGGCATGGTAGGAAACAGCAATACCGGCCTGCGCATGATGTTCCGAAATAACGTGGGCATCGATATCTCAGGAGTTAACTGGGGCGGGACCGGACTCAGCTTCCAGATCCAGAACACTAACGGGATCATCGCCGATCACAACACGATCATTAACCAGCCGCCTCTCTACATCAATGGGTTGAATTTTTCGGACGCGCCGCCGTCGAGTGACCTCAACTTCCAGTACACGAATAATTTCAACTACGGTAGCCCCTTCGCGAATGGGATGAATCCCGGCGGAACGATCGCTGCGCTGCCATCACCCGTGCTGGGCGGCGACGCCTTCGTGGGTGACTGGTGGCCGAACTTGGCGCCCTGGGATCCGCCAGACACACCCGCGTATCCGGCCGGACTCTATGTAGTTAGTTCTACCGTAGTACCTGTAGCCGGTCAGCCGGCTTGTAACTACGACAACAAACCGATCGCACAGTGCTGGCCGCTCGACTGGGCGTTGGTAGGCTTCGTGGACTTCCCGGGGGGCAGTGCGGGAACCAACCTGGCGGGCCTGGTTCTCAGTCCCAACAGTCCGTATCATAATGCGGGCACGGATGGCGCTGATATCGGGGCTAACATCCCGGCGGTGCTGGCCGCGGTCAACGGCATCCAATAGGTGGCTGTTCTCGCAGACTAAGTGTTAGGAACTGGCTCGCCAAAATAGGAGCGCACCAAGGCCAATGCCTCTTCCTTGGTGCGCACCCGGGCTTCCAACTGGGCGTCTTCTACCACGGCCAGCATCTTGGCGAAACGTGGACCGGGTGCGTAGCCCAGTTCGATAAGATCGCGCCCCGTTACCAGGGGCTTCGGCCGCAATTCCTCTTCGCCCAATTCGGCCAGTCGCGCCACCACGCGTTTATAACTCTCCAGTTTCCCATTGCCCGACAGACAATCCAGGCGGTGTAGCTCCACGTGTTCCGCGAAGTTCTCCATGCGCAGGAAACGCTTCATGGTGCTTTCGCGCATCTGGCCGGTATCCTTGAACCGCATGTGATTGGCAATGAGCGCCTCGATCTGGGTAATCTGTTCACTCGAAAATCGCAGGCGTGTGAGGATCTCGTGCGCCAGGCGGACGCCCTCTTCCACATGCCCGTCGAAGCGGATCCGATCGGCCATGCGAAAGGTCCCGGGTTTGCCTACATCGTGCAGCAACGCGCCGACGGCCAGCGTCACGGTGGGATGGCGGAGTTTCTCGAGCAGCAGCATGGTGTGCGTCCAAACGTCGCCTTCGGGGTGGAATTCGGGCGGTTGCGCCACACCTTTCATGGCCGCCACTTCGGGCAGAAGATCGTTCAGCAATCCGGTCTGGTCGAGCAGTTCGAAACCCCGCCGGGCACCACCCTCGGTGAGAATGCGAGACAATTCGTCGCGCACCCGCTCCGGCGACACTTTCAAAATCAGGCCATGCATCCTCTGCAGGGCGGCCATGGTCTGGGGTTCGATCTCAAAACCCAGACGCGCGGCGAACCGCACTGCCCGAATCAGCCGCAAATGGTCTTCCTGGAAACGCTCCTCGGGTTCGCCGATGGCGCGGATTACGCGGCGTTCCAGATCTGCCCGGCCGTCTGTAAAATCCAATACTTCGTTGCTGTCGGTGTCGAGCAGCAGCGCGTTGATGGTGAAGTCGCGCCGCAGCGCATCTTTTCGCGGATCGCCTTCGAAGCGCACGGCATCGGGGCGGCGGCCGTCGCTGTAGCTGGCGTCGCTGCGGAAGGTGGCCACTTCCACCTGCGAAGTGTTCTCCCTGACCAGCACTACGCCAAAGTGCGCGCCGACTTGCTCCGACCACTCGAATAACTCGCTGACGCGGTCGGGACGGGCATCGGTGGCAATGTCGAAATCCCGGGGCTCCCGGCCCAGCAAGAGGTCGCGCACGCAGCCGCCGACCAGGTACGCCTGATGCCCGGCGCCGCGCAAACGCGCGACGATCGACCGGGCTAGCTTTTCCTCCGTGGTATCCAAACACATACTATAAGCGGAGGCGCGACGCCGCGGGCTGGGCCCAGCCGAAGCAAAACCCGTTACTGAACCGGCGGCGGTCCCGAGTTATTGAGCCGCCCGGCAAGCCCGAGGAAGACGGCTAACCCCTCGTCAACGGCGGCGATTTCTTCATGCGCAAGCTCACCGAACACGCTCCTGACTCGCCGTTTATCAACGGAGCGCAGATGGTCGATCAGTGCGAAGGACGCCTTCGCTAAGCCGCTCCTTCCCGGCTTCAATGGCGGATATAGAAGGCCTTCGCCCCGAGTGCCGGTAACAGGCACCACGCAAAGCAATGGAAAGCGCTGGTCGCCAATGACGTCGGGATCGCTCACGATGATGCAGGGTCGGACACCGTGCTGTTCGTGGCCGGTGGTGGGGTCAAGATCGACAACAACAATCGTGCCGCGGCCGAGTTTCACTTGCGTCCAGCCACCCACCCTTTGCCTGAGATCCATTTAATCGGCGTGCCAGCTTTGCTGTCGACGAGCGCCCCGGCATCTTCCTGAGGTAAGCCTCGCACCCAGTCCGCAAGTCCCTGTTCGGCGAGTTGCGCGGTTTCAGAATGGGGATTGTCGAGAGAGCGGCGCAGGTCCTCGCGGCGGCGGCGGTCCAGTTCATTGCGGACGGCCTGGGCGATGAACTTGCTACGGTTTTTCTCCCGGCGGTCGATTTCCGTCACCAGGTTGCTGGGTAGGGTGATTGTAACGCGACCCACGCCGTCCATTTCATACTCCTAGTATGATCATACCGCCAAAGGGCAGCCGTACCCGGGGGTTCATCCCACCAGCATGTTAAGATGTGATTGCTAACACGGATAGTCTGAGCACTCTTGCATGACCCAACCACAACGGCCCCGCGCCGTTAATGTCGTAGTCGCCACCACCGTAATGCTGTCGTTCATCTCCTTCTGGAGGGCGGCAGCGATCGTGCTGAGCGATCTGGCTTCCTCGGCGTACTACGTAGGCGGCATCGCCGAACAGGCCATTGGCAAAGCTGCGCCATGGTTCATTCTGGCGATCATGCTGTTCTCCTATTCGGTACGCGCCATCTACATCGAAAGCTGCAGTATGTTCGTGCGCGGCGGCGTGTACAAGGTCGTGCACGAGGCCATGGGCGGTACGCTGGCCAAGTTCTCGGTTTCGGCGCTGATGTTCGATTACGTTCTCACCGGCCCCATCAGCGGCGTCAGCGCGGGCTTGTATCTGGGCGGGCTGATCAACGAAACCGGCGAGTACCTGAAAATTCCCAGTCTGCACGTTTATCCGCCTTATTTCGCAGCCGTATTCGCCGCGGTGGTCACCATTTATTTCTGGCGCAAGAACATTATCGGCCTGCACGAATCGAGCGAGAAGGCTCTGCGGATCATGCAGATCACCACCGTCATGGTGGTGATGCTGATCGTCTGGTGCCTGGTCACCATCTTCAAGAATGGCTATCAGCCCGTGCCGCTGCCGACGCTTGGGCAACCTGCATTTCAGCAAAGAAGCGCTTGGGCTGGCTGCAGCGGAACGGCGGCGCCATCCATCACCATCATTGCGATCCTGGTCGGCCTGGGCCACTCGCTGCTGGCCATGAGCGGCGAGGAAAGCCTGGCGCAGGTGAATCGCGAAATCGCGCACCCCAAGCTGAAGAACCTGGAGCGCGCCGGCTTCGTGATCTTCATCTACAGCATGCTGTTCACCTCGCTGGTTTCCTTCTTCGCGGTGATGATCATTCCCGACGCAGCGCGGCAGCAGTTCCTGGATAACCTGATCGGCGGACTCTCCATGTTCCTGGTCGGGCCCATGTCGCTGCGGCTTGCTGTTCCATGGCTTCGTGGTGCTGGTGGGCACGCTGATCCTGTCGGGCGCCGTGAATACCGCCATTATCGGATCCAACGGCGTGCTGAACCGGGTCGCCGAAGATGGCGTGCTGCCCGATTGGTTTCGCCATCCGCATCACAAGTTCGGCACCAGTTCGCGGCTCATCAACCTGATCGTGATCCTGCAGCTGATCACCATCGTCATCAGCCGCGGCGACGTATACATGCTGGGTGAAGCCTACGCTTTTGGTGTGGTCTGGAGCTTCGCGATGAAGGCGCTCTCGGTGCTGGTGCTGCGCTACAAACAGCCGGGCGGGCGCGGATGGAAGGTGCCGCTCAATTTCCATATCGGCCGGTACGGAGATTCCGGTGGGGCTGATCCTGATTACGATCACGCTATTTGCGCTTGGCGCTGATCAACGTAGTCACCAAGGAAGTCGCCACCATTTCGGGCGTCACCTTCACGATTGCCTTCTTCATCATTTTTGAGGTTTCGGAGAAATACAATAAGCTGCACACCGCGGCTCACTCGCAACGAACTGGAGAAGTTCAACCTCAATACCAGTGAAGAGGTGTCCGCGAATTCCGCGCATGTGCGGCCCGGCAACGTGCTGGTGGCGGTGCGCAACCCCAATCACCTGGACCACCTGCAGCGCATTCTGGAGAAGACCGATACCCGCCGTATCGACATCGTGGTGCTGTCGGTTCGCCAGGTCACGCAAGCCGGTTCCGGCGAGCATCCCCTGGATGTCAGCCAGATTTTCTCGGTGGACGAAACCGAAGTCTTCACCAAAGTGGTGACTCTGGCGGAAAAGGCCGGCAAGCACGTAGAGTTGATGGTGGTGCCGGGCAGCAACCCATACGCTGCGATCGTAGCGACGGCGGACCGCCTGCAATCGTCGCGCATCGTGATGGGGCTTTCACCGAAACTGAGCCCGGCCGAGCAGGGCGCGGCAGTGGGCCGCGAATGGGAAAATCTGCCGGAGCCGCGCCCGTCTCTATCTATGGAAATTGTGACGCCCGGCGAAGACCCCATCTTCTACAATCTGGGTCCGCATCCACCCCGCCTATGGCCGGAAGATCTCGAACTGCTCCATCAGCTCTGGCTGGAGCTTTCCGCCCGCGAGCCCGGATCGAAACTCCACCATCGGGATGTGGTGGGCGTCGCCCTACGCCGCTTGCAGGAATCCGTGAAGTGCGGAAAGTGCGATGAGGTAGTTGCCGATCTCATGCACGAAATTGCGAACGGCTCCAAAAAGCCCATGCCCGAGCCCAAGGAACAGGAAGAAGAAATCCAGGAACGGGAGTAGCGCCGCTCCTGGATCCGCTGCGCTCTTAATCAGAGTGCAGGGCCTGCATCACGTCCACTCGTGCGGCCTTGGCTGCGGGTAACACGGATGCCACCACAGCCGCTCCCAACAACACAATGGCCGACCCGACTACCGGAACGACGCCAGGCATTTTCATTTCTAGAAAATAGGCGCCCGCTAGCTGCGCCAATCCGTAGCCACCGGCCGCACCGATGGCCACGCCGATACCCGCCATGACCGCTCCATCGGATATCACGTCCGTCAGCAGGTGCCGTGGCTGTGCGCCGATCGCCAGCCGAATACCGAATTCCCGCGTTCGGCCGCTAACATTGAAAGCCAGCACGCCGCCCACGCCCACGATCGCGATTAGCAGCGCCACCCCGGCGAATCCGCCGAATACCACCGCGTTCAGCCGATCCGGCGTCAACACTTCGGCGCGCACATCTTCGAGCGTGGCCGCACGCTCCACCGGTTGATCGACCGACATATTGCGGATCACGCGGGTGATCGGCGAAACCAGCACATACGGATTGCCGGTGGCGTGTATGAACAGCCGGCCGCCCCACAATTCCTGCTGTCCCAGCGGATGGTAGACCGTCAGGATCGGACCGGGCACCAGATGTTCGTCGTCCACATCTGCAGCCACACCGACGATGCGCCGGGGCGAAGGTGCGATGCCGATGAATTTCATGATCGGATCGGTCCACATGATGTGCCGGTTCACGGCGTCCTGATGTGGAAACATGCGGCGCGCCAGCGTCTGGCTCACGATCACTACAGATTCGCTCTCGCGGCGATCGCCATCATTGAAATCGCGGCCAGCCACCATCGGAACGCCCAGCGAGGCGAAGAAGCCGGATGAAATGGTGCGCATCTGCGCGCGCGGATCTTCCTCGCCCGGTTGGCGGACATGCCCGTCCGCCGAGAACTCGAAGCCCGGTCCAAAGTTCCCGGCATCCCGCCAGGGAACGTTGGTGCCCAGAGCCACGGTCTGCACGCCGGGCAGTTCCTTGATGCGCCGCATGGCATCCCGATAGAAATCGGTTACCTGGTCCGGCGTGCGTCCGTAAGACATGGCCGGAACATTCATGGCCAGCACGTGGCGCATATCGAATCCAGTCTGAACGCCCTGCAGGGCAACCAGCGTTTTGATCAGCATGCTGGCGCCGGCCAGCAGCATGAAGCACGCGGCAATCTGGGTGACGGCGAAGACCCGCAGACGGCGCTTGGTGCCGCCGGTGATACGTACGCTGCTGGCCGGGAGGCCCGACCCATGCGCCGCGTCGGCAGCGGGCAGGCGCGGAACAAAAGCCAGCAGGACGGCTGCGGCAATGGCTAACCCCGCGCCCACCCAGAGCATGCTGGAATCGACGGTCAGGTCGAGCGCGCGCACCGAGAAGCGCGAAGCGTATCGCGCCAGTACCGCTACCATCGGCCGTGCCGCCAATACGCCAATCAGGGCTCCCGCGCCGCAGAGCAACAGACTTTCCGCCAGCAGGGTGCGGCGCAGCGCTCCGGTACCCGCGCCCAACGCCGCCCGGATGGCCAGTTCACTTTCGCGGCGCACCGTGCGCGCCAGAATCAGATTGGCAACATTCGAGCAGGCGATGACGAAGACCAACACCGAGGCCGCCATCAGCACCAGCAAAACAGTGCGCGCCCGCGACGTGATCTGGTCGCGCAGCAGCATGGCAGTAATATGCGACTGGCCGCTCTTCGCATACGCTTCGGGATGGTCTTTCACCATGTTGGCGTAAACCGCCTTCAACTCGGCGCGCGCCGAATCGAGCGTTGCACCCGGCGCCAGGCGCGCGAACACCTCCGTCATCCGGTGGATGCGCCCCGTGACCATAGTCGCCGAGAGATGGTGCGGGCTAGTGACCACGTTGGCGATGATCTCCGTCTCGGCCGGATAAGGCACCGACGGCTCCAGCACGCCGACGATGGTGGCCGACCGGTCGCCCAGCCGGACCACTTTACCCAACACCGACGGATCGCTCTTCAGTGCCGTGGTCCAGAAACGGTAAGTGAGCACCACCGCACCCGCGGCTTTCGGACCGTCGTCCTGCGGGCCTAGCAGGCGGCCCAGCACCGGGCGCAGGCCCATGACTTCGAAATACGATCCGCCGACCACACCCGAGCGCACCTCGCGCGGTTCGCCCAGTCCGACCAGGGTGAAGCCGATGGTGGAGAAATCGCCGAATTCGGTGAGCGTTTTCATGCTCGTTTTCAGATCCTGAATCTCGGGAACGGAAAACGCGGCGTCCTCGATACCGGGAGCGGTCTGTCGGATATAGATCAGCCGGTTTTCGTCGCGGTTCACCAGTGGCCGCAGCAGTACGCCGCGCACCAGGCTAAAGATGGCGGCGTTGGCGCCGATGCCCAGCGCCAGTGTCAGAACTACGGTGATGGTAAGCCCTTTGGTGCGCCCCAGGGAACGCACCGCGAATTTCAGATCGCGCAGGAATGTCGTGAAGGTCTCGTGCATCTCTTTTCCCCTCTCAAAACATTAAGTCGAACGAGCCGCCGCGAAATCGACAACGGCTCAAGTTTTTGTCGCTTATTCTGCATCGGGCTCGGCCAGCAAATCGGCCAAACGATCGAAACGCCGTTCCCATATTGTACGGCGGTCGGCGATCCATTGTTCCGCTACCGAAAGCCCCGAAGGCTGAATGCCGCAGGTGCGCACCCGGCCCACCTTCTCTGTGTGGACCAGGCCGCTTTCCTCCAAAATCTGCAAGTGCTGCACCACTGCCGCCAAGGTGATGGCAAGTGGTTTGGCCAGCCGCGAAACTGAGATCGGCCCGTGGCTGAGCCTCTCCACAATTGCGCGGCGTGTGGGATCGCCGAGAGCATGAAACACGCGATCGACGTTCTTGTGTGTGTTCGGCATGGCGCGGGCCAATTAAGCGGCCAACTCGCGGGCCAGTTGTTCCAATAATTTGCGCCAGCCGCCTTCGCGCCGCTCCACGCCGTCGGAGTTTTCGAAGAATGCCCCCTGTTCGGTGAAGACCAGGGTAGTCCCTTTTTCGTCCGGCTGTAACTCGAACGTGGCCAGGGATGCCGAGAAAGGCTTATCGCCAAAAGCCATGCTGTAAGCCGTCACGATGCGGCGGTTCACGACGATGTCCAGATAGACGGTTCTATTGTTGATGATCGCGCCAGGGAACGGCGTCGCCGGTCCCATCACAAAGCTAGCGTGATCCTGACCGCCCACGCGGAAATCCATTTCGAATTGCTGTACGTTACGGCCGTCGCTTTCGGCGTACCAGCGGCGCTTCTTGGCTGGATCGGCAAAGGCTGCGAAGACCCGTTCGGGCGTGGTTGGATAATGCCGTTCGATGACGAAGCGGCTATGCGTAACCGATGTTTGGGGTGTGGTGATCGTTTCCGTCATGTTGGTAAAGCCTCCACTTAAGTATCAACGGCCCGCCGCTAATTGTCAAGCGAAAACTTAAGCATTATTCGCGTAACCTTTCCGGCTCCCGGCAGTATTAAATCTGAGGGGCTATTGCCGATGGAAACTTTGCTGCAGGATGTGCGCTATGGTTTGCGAAATCTGATTCGAAATCCCGGCTTCGCGCTGGTCGCCATGCTGACCCTGGCCCTGGGCATCGGCGCTAACACCACCATCTTCAGCGTCATCGACAACACTGTGTTGAAGCCGCTGCCCTTTGCCAACGCGGACCGCCTGGTGCTGGTATGGGAGACCTTCGGCAAAGGTCCCGACAACTGGAACATCGTCTCCGCGCCGAACTTCTGGGATTTTCGCCGCCAAAGCCGTTCCTTCGAAGATATGGCGATTTTCGATTCCGCCGGCCGCGGCTACAACCTCTCTCCAACCCGCTCCGCGCGCGAGGCCGAGCAAGTCTCCGGCCTGCGAGTCTCGGCGGGTTTCTTCGGCGTGCTGGGCGCCAAACCCTTATTCGGCCGTACCTTTCTTCCCGAAGAGGAGACGCTGGGTAAAGATCACGAGGTGGTGCTGAGCTATGGATTGTGGAAACGGCGCTATGGTGGCGACGCCTCGATCGTGGGCCGCAGCATTCGCATGGATGGCGAAGAATTCACCGTGATCGGCGTGATGCCGCGCGACTTCACATGGCAATTTTGGAGCGGCCCGCGCCAGCTTTGGGTGCCCGTCGGATACACCAAGACCGATTTCGGCCGCCAGGACAATAGCTTCATCTCCATTGCCCGCCTGAAGCCCGGTGTGAGCATAGAGCAGGCCCAATCCGAAATGGCCGCCATCGGCCACAATATCGCCCGAGAGTATCCCAAGGACGATGCCGATATGGGCGCCACCGTCTCGCCCCTGGGCGATTTCAACATGCAGGGCCTGCGCGCCACCATGCTGACGCTGCTCGCGGCGGTGGCCTTCGTCCTGCTGATCGCCTGCGTGAACGTGGCCAATCTATTGCTGGCGCGTGGCGCGGTACGGCAGAAGGAATTCGCTATTCGCCGTGCGCTGGGCGCTGCGGGCTTCCGCATCGCGCGTCAGTTGTTGACCGAGAGCGTTCTATTGGCGCTGGCCGGCGGCGTGGCAGGACTGGCGCTAGCCATCGCCTCCATACGCGCCCTCACATACATCTTCGGACTGGATGCCGTCCAAATGCCCATGCGGCCCGTGGAATCCATCGCGCTCGATGGCCGCATCTTCTTATTCGCGCTGTTGCTCTCCTGCCTGACGGGCGTGCTCTTTGGCGTCGCTCCGGCCTTGAGCGCCCTGCGCGCCGGCGTGAACGAACCGCTGAAAGAGGGAGGGCGCGGCGCCAGTAGCGGCGGACGGAACCGCCTGCGCCATGTCTTGGTGGCCTCCGAAGTGGCGCTGGCCATGATCGTGCTTTCCGGCGCGGGCCTGATGATCAAAAGCATGACCCGCCTGCTGGGAGTGGCCCCCGGCTTGAATCCCAAGAACGTGCTGACCGTGGGGATGTCGGTGCCCCAGGAAGAAATCTATGTGGGCCCGCCCGGCTTGCCGCGCTTCTGCCAGGATCTTGACGAGCACGTGGGCGCCATACCCGGCGTGCTATCGGTCGGCGCCGTCGGGCACTTGCCCTTCCAAGGTAATGCGGGACGTAGTTTCCAAATCGAGGGCCAGCCACCCGCCGCCCCTGGACAATTGCCGGGCGCGAACTATAGCGTCGCCTGTCCGAACTATTTCCGGACCATGGGCATTCCCATCGTCAAAGGCAGGGAATTCACGGCTCGCGATACGGTGAGCGCTCCCGGCGCCATCGTCATCAACGAAACCATGGCGCGCGATTTCTGGCCCAATCAGGACCCCGTAGGCCGCGCCATCCGCCTGGGGGGGGCCGACGGGCCGCGTCTCACTATTGTCGGGGTGGCGGGCGACGTTCACCACCAGGGATTGGATGCACCCGTTCGTCGCCAGTTCTTCCGGCCGTACATGCAAGCCGGTTGGCCGGTGATGTCCGTGGTGGTGCGTACCACCCATTCCCCAGCCACGTTCGCCACTGCGGTGAAGAAGGCCATTGCCGATGTTTTGCCGGACTGGCCGGTGTCGGGCTTTCAGACCATGGAAGAAGTGGTCCACGGTTCCACGGGATCGCGCCGCTTCCCCATGCTGCTGCTGAGCGTATTCTCGGTAGTGGCCCTGGTGCTGGCTGCGGTTGGCATCGTCGGCGTAGTGGGGCACTCGGTTGCCCAGCGGACCCATGAGATCGGCCTACGCATGGCGCTCGGCGCGGGAACGCTGGACGTGCTGCGCTTGGTGGTCAGCGGCAATATGGCCTGGGTGCTGGCCGGGTTGGTGGTAGGCGCGGCAGGCTCCGCCGGCCTCACGCGGCTGCTCTCCGGTATGCTCTACGATGTTAAGCCGCTCGACCCGCTGGTGATGACCAGCGTCTCGTCGTTGCTTGGCGGCGTGGCGCTGATCGCCAGTTACCTGCCCGCCCGGCGCGCGGCGCGTATCGATCCGATGGTCGCGCTTCGCTGCGAGTAAGCCAGTTACGAAGCCTGGGCGCCGGCTCATCGGATCCGTTCCATGACCAACGTTTTATGGATTGTACCTCAGTCGCGAAATCCAGGTCTTGCGTCTCCACTCCCCAGATTGGGGCGGATCGCTGTAACAGGCACAACTGGTTGCGCGATCTAAACCAAATTTAGATACGCGAACCTTACTGCTACTTCAGCTATCACTGATTACCATGAATGCTTAGGAGCAAGGCAGACTATCTGGCGATTCTTGCGATGGCGTCAACCGATCCGTTCTGAAGCACTTAACCCAGGACAATAATTCGACACGTTCCAATAACTTCGAAAAACTCGCTTGACTAGGATATATTTAGGTGATACAGATCTGATTAGCCGTCACATTCGTGGTAATTGAGCCAGCAGGGAGGCAAGACACAATGAAGTGCGCACTATTTGTACTCTTCGTTTCGCCAATGGCAATACCTGGCCAACAACCTGTGATTTCCGCTGGCGGCGTGGTCAGTGCCGCCAGCTACGGGACAGGGAGCGAGATCGGTACCGCTGGTAGCGGCGGTAACTTCTTTGAGACTTTGCCCGGCGGGTCAATCGCGACGATCTTCGGGGCCAATCTGGCATCCTCTACGCAAACCGCGAAGAGCACTCCACTTCCCAGGCAATTGGCTGGAACCTCGGTAAGCGTGAATGGAATCGGTGCTCCGCTCTTCTACGTTTCCGCAACCCAGATCAACTTTCAGGTGCCGTCTTCGAACGATACTACGCCTGGCGCGAGTAGCGCTGCCGGAATCGTGGTATCTACTGCAACTGGCGAGAGCGAACCATACACAAACGTCACCACGGGTCTGAGCGCCACTCCGGCTATCTTCTCAATTGATGCCAGCGGCTGTGGGCAAGGGGCCGTGCTCAACGTGAGCGCCGACGGCAGCACGTCGCTCAACTCGCCGATCAACAGTGCGATGCCAGGAGACTATATTTCGATTTATGGCACTGGCAACGGCCTTGTCTATAACCAACCGGCGGATGGCTCTCCAGCCCAAGCCACCCCGCTGGCATCCGCGGAGATCACCAGCGGTCCAGTGTTCGACTTCGAAGGAGCCTACAACGGCGCGGAGTGGGCCGGGCGCGCCCCCGGGTTTGTCGGTCTGGACCAGTTCAATTTCCAAGTTCCTGCGACTGTGCGCCAGGGTTGCGCCGTACCCTTGCAGATCGTCCATGACAACATAAGCCAGCCAGTAACCGTGAGCATTGCCGGCGGCGGCGGGGCCTGTGTCGATCCTCCCACGCAAGGTTACGGTGAAATCGCCTGGGAAAAGACCGTCACCACCACCGTCGGTCTCACTACCAACATAGTTGAAACGGATACCCTCACGGCCTCGCTGCAGGCTTCGCCGGGACGGCAAGTTCCCACCCAGCCAGTGTTGTCCGAAGGCGGCTTTCTTCCGCCCGCCTACACATACTACGGCCCGTCTTGTCCCATTCCGGGCTACCGCAGCCTCGGCGCTGGTGCGCTCACCATTCAAGGTACCGGGCTCGCGGCAACGTCGGCCGCACCAGTGCCCCTCCAGGGCGGAACAACACTCGCTGTCCTCCCGTCCCCCGGCATTGGATTTGACCCTGTCCCAGCCTTCCATTCCGGACAGGTGGGAGGATTGACGGTGTATCAGGCAACGCTCCCCAGCGGCACTATCCAGCAAGGATCTTTCAAAGTGTCCGGAAGCGGCGGCGCGGATATAGGCGCATTTCAGACTACCGTCCAGATTGGCTCGCCCATCCAGATTCAAACGGCCCTTGCAAACCGTGTCTTGTACGGCGGCCAGCCGCTCACTATTACCTGGACGGGCGGCGACTCAGACGCATGGGTCACAGTAAAGCTGGTGGAGCACAAGGGAGCATACGATTATTATCCATACGCGTGGACTACGCGAGCATCCAATGAGTCGATAACCATATCCTCACAACTTCCCGGCGGCACTTATGGTAGCGGCCCGTTTGAAATGGTAATTGAGCTCGTACCCGATCCATCCCAGGTACTTGCACTCTCTGCGCCTGGACTATCCTTAGGCGGGGTGCACACATGGAAGTATACTTATCGATTCGAGGGCCTCACCGGCCAGAACTAAGAAGCAATTTCGCCAGGTGCAACGATTGAAGGAGCCTTTCGTAAAATTGCCAAACGTTTGTGGATGACGTGCTCGACGGCCGTCTGTGCCTGAGCCATACGCTGCGCCAATAGTAGGGTGTATCGGGCGCGCAAACCCATCTGGCTCACGCGGGCCAGAACCAGCCGGCTCCCCGGGCATTGGGTTTCCTTTTCCGCGGCGTAGTATGCGGACGCAGAAGCCAACGGGCGCGACTTGATGGGGCGCATTTACGGCTAGCAGGCTACGGGATCCCGATGCCCCGATGCACGTTCGGCGTCGGCAATCGTCCGCGTAGCCCTCGTTTCGAAGGCGCAGGTTCTGATGACCAGGACGGGCTCGGCGGCGATGCTGCGAGTAAGCCAGTTACGAAGCCTGGGCTGCCGGCTCAAAGTACCGCTGCGCCAACTCAGGCTTGGCGATCACCGCCTTCCGCCAG
Source organism: Bryobacterales bacterium (assembly GCA_963738345.1). Lineage (GTDB taxonomy): Bacteria > Acidobacteriota > Terriglobia > Bryobacterales > Bryobacteraceae > Bog-159. The sequence goes on along the minus strand of CAVTWI010000002.1, from coordinate 4,198,152 downwards.
CAGGACCGCGCTTCAAACTCGTTCCCCAGCGACATCAGCGCATGCCCTAAATTCAACAGCGCCTCGCCGAATCCGGGGTCCGCTCTGATCGCCTCTTTGTACAGCACCGCCGCATCTTCGGCCTCGCCGCGCCGCTGGCAGATCAGTCCCGCGTTGTAGAGCAGTTCGGGACTGCGCTCGCCCGCATCCAGCAATTGCCGGTAGATCTCGAAGGCTTTGTCGTAATCCTGGTGCTCCAGCGATAGCGCCGCCAGACCGCGCAAGGCTTCCTTCGAATCGGCGCCCGACGCCGTCAATTCCTGGAAGCAGACGCGCGCGGATTCCTTATCGCCCGCACGCCAGTGGGCGATGCCCAGGTTCAGCCGCGCTTCCGGCCAGTTAGGCCGCTTCAGCAAGCACGCTTCGAAGGCCCGAATGCTGCCTGGATAATCGCCGCGCTGCAGCCGCAGATGCCCGATGCGGAAAGCCGCGTCATCCGAATCCGGCGAATTCTCCGGCACCTGCGCGTAGAGTTTCTCGGCCGATTCCGATTCGCCCAACTGCTCGTGCACCAGTCCCAGATTCCAATGGACGCCCGGCAGTTTCGCATCGATCGCCAAGGCTCGCTGGTACGCCGCGCGGGCGCCCTTCAGGTCCCCTTGTTCCTGCAGCGCCACACCTAAATTCAGGTGCGCTTGCGGCGAGTCCGCTTGCACCCGCGTGGCCCGCGCGTAGGCGTCCGCGGCGCTCGGCAGGTCACCCGCCTTGTGGCAGGCCACGCCCAGGTTGAACCAGTTTTCGAACACTTGCGGCGCCAGTTCCGCCAGCTTGCGCGAGTAGTCCGCGGCCGCTTTGTGATCGCCCGCCGCGAAGGCCGCGCCCGCCAGACCCTCCAGCGCGATCTGCGATTTGGGCTGCGAGTCCGCCAGTTTTTGCGCGTACTTGCGCACCTGGTCGTAATCCTGATTCGCCAGCGAGAGCGACACCAGGTTGCTCAGTGCCTCTTCCGAATGCGGATTGCGCGCCAGGATGCGCCGGTACAGATCCACCGCTTCGTTGCTGCGGTCGCGCTTCTGCAGCGCCACGGCTTTGCCGAACAGCGCTTCGTCGTGGTCCGGATGGCGCTCGAGGAACCGGTCGTAAGCGTCCAGCGCTTCGTTGTGCAGACCCAATTGCACCAGGCACGCGCCCAAGGCGAGGTGCGCCTCCGTGCGGGCGGGATCGTTCGAGATGGCCTTACGAAACGATGCGGCGGCCTCGTCCCAATGCTCCACGCGGCCCTGGCACACTCCCGCGTTGAAGTGCGCGGTCGGATGTAACGGCTGCAGCAGGGCGGCCTGCGAGTAACTTTGCGAGGCGGGGCCATACTCCTGCAACTCGTATTGCAGTTGGCCTAGCGCAAAATACAACGCCGGGTGCCGTTCGCCGCCATCGATTGCGCGCGCCAGTTCCTTGGCGGCATCGCCCAGCTTGCCGTCCAGATGCAGCGATGCGGCTTTCGAGAGTACGCGGCTGATGCGCGCCTCCTGCGTCGCATTGGTGTTTTCGGTGCCGCCAGAGACGGAAGCCGCCTTCAAATCCTTGAGTCCTGCATGCCGGTAATCCATCGCTTGTTTCTCCTTTGCTGTGGCGGTGTCAGTAGCGTTCCCGCCTTTTGCGGACAGCAAGCCGCAGATTCTGCCTAATAGGTCGCCATTGCTCTCGAGCTTCACCCAATACACCCGGGCCCGCTCGCCCGCATCGCTGAAAAATCCAACGCCGCCCGTCTTCAGGCGGTCTTCGGTCCAGAAGTCAGCCTCCTGGCCCTCCACGAATGCGCGATAGTGGTTGCCCTTCACATCCACCGTTACGCGATAGGGCGTGTTGGCGTGGATCATCATGCGTAGCGGCGTCTGCACGCGCGTTCCACGGTTGCCGCCGATTACCGGATAGCGCACCATCGCCACGATGGGCCGCGGCCCGGGCTGCACTACGGTGAACTTCAACGCATAATAATTATCCGCATCGTGCGCGCGTACTACCCAATCCACGCTCTTGTTCTCGATCTGCGCCATGAACTCGAAGCGGTAGTCGGAGAGCGGCACCGAAGGGCGGTAGAGCGCCAGTTGCCCGGGATGGATAAAGCCATCCGTGCTGTATGACCAACTCTTGGGCCACTTCGCCTGTACGCCTTTCCATTGCGCCAGGCCGCCGCGAAAATCGTCCGAGAAATCCCGGGTCGCCCGCGCGGATAGCCACTGCCGTATGGATCCCCCATGCCACAGCGAAGAGTCGCCGGCGCCGTTTGAAGAGGCCTGCGGGCGCAAGATGCCAGCCGCCAGCATGGCCGCCGCTGCCATGCCGATATAGGCCAGCTTAGGTTTGAGCGCCAGCGTAGTGGGCTCCCGCTTGATGGGGCGCACTTTGCTTTTCACCGGCGGCCGGTATTCCGTATCGCGGCCGTAAGCCAGGTTGTGGTCCGTACGCAACAGGTCGCTGAATTTGGCGCGCACCGGCTCCATGCGGAAGTCCGGGGCGAAGACATGCGTCATGCGCAGGGTCCAGAGGATGGCGCAGGCGCGGACCGACCGGGCGGCGTTGCGCGCCACCAACAGCGTTGTATCGAGTGCGCCGGCTGGAGACGGCAGACATTCGATCACCGGTAGATCGACACCGGCCAGCGGGACCAAGGGCCGTTCCTGCGGCGCAGCCATCGCCCGAGTCCACACAGGCGCTGCTGCGGTGGGCATGGCCGGTACCGGCGAACCGGCCCGATGCGGCGGAGCGGAACCCATATTTGCCGCCGCGCCGCCAGCCAAAGCCGAAAGCTCGTGGACCACAGTGGTTGGATCGGCGGGCACCGGCGCCGCTGCCGTGGCGGCTCGCAGGGTTCGATTGCCGTCCGCCTCCCGCAGGCGCGGATCTTGTGGCTGCGCTAAATCCACCGGCACGCCGACCGGCATAGTGGACCCGGCAGTGGGCGCCGCCATGGGGCGGCCGTCGCCCTCGATCCGCTCGCTGTAGCGGGTTGGCGAAGCGGCCAGCATCGCCGCCGGTTGCAGATCCGCCGTCGAGAGCAGAGGCGCCAGTCCGGCGGACTTTTCGGGCGCCGCGGGCAGATGTACGGGAACGCTATGCGTCGCCGCCGGTTGCATGTCTGACCGGCGCGGAGCCGCGCTTACCGGGGTTGCAGCGCTGATCCAGGAGTCCGTTGCAGCGGCCGCGGGCGGCTTGGGTAAAATGATCGCGATGTTGCGGGTGCCGGGGGGTTCGAATGCTACTGGATAACCTTTTTCCAGCGTCGTGTGCAAGTCGCAATGCGTCAGCAATGGACCAGCCTGCAGCGGACGTGCTTCGGCGGCCACCGGGTTGCCCGCGGGAGCAGCCGGAGCGGTGATAGCCGTGCGTGCCGTTGCTCCCATCAAGGCGTGTGCTGCCGCGGCCACCGACCCGATAGCCGTCGGGACAGCGGATGCCGGGATGGCTGCTTCGAATTGCGGCGCGGATGCCTTCGCCTGGGCCGGTGCGATACTACGTGTCACCCCGGGCAAGGCTGCCGGGTGACTGATGGGCCGTGCCGTTTCGTGGATCCGCGGCGCGGCCACGGGCCCCTGCGTACGGTCGTCTGTGGCTGCCAGACAAGCCGTCAGCTCTCCGCCGATTCCGGTTTGCGGAGCCTGAATACCGTCGGGCAAAACCGGCCGCCCAGCCTGCAATGCCAGCGGGCGCGCGGCCACCGTTTCCCGCCAAGCCAGCCGTACCGGCATGGCCGCCAAGTCTTGCCTGATAATCCAGCTCGGCCGTTCCACGGCGATGCCTGCCGCTTCCACCGTCACACAGGGATTCGTCTGGCCCGGCGACGGCCTGCCCATCACGCGTAAAACCGGAATCGGGGCGGGCCCTACAACGTGTGTGGGACGCTCGATAAAATCGGCCGTGCGTATAGGCGCGGGTTCGGGAGCAAGCGCTTCGTACACTTGCTGGCGGTACCGTTCGCGAAACTGATTGCGATGCGCCTCGCTACAGAACTCGACGTCCCGTATCTGGCGGATCGGACCGATCCCTCTTCCGCAATAAAGACACTTCACGCGTCTGCCTCTGCCTGACTATGTCACAGTTATTATAGACGGACTATCGAGTGACTACAAAGTTAAAACTTTGCTCATTTATGAAAGTTAGCAATGCTAACTAATCTACTATCGGTACCGGATGTTATCCGAAGTTAACTGTTATGGTAGAAAAGTCAGTGCCGGCCGCCCCGAAAGTCTGCCCACCCCGGCGAGTTAAAATCAAATTGATGACTTTGGAGCAAGCGCGCGAATGGTTACGGGAAGCCACGGCGGTGGCGGTATTGACCGGCGCCGGCATCTCCGCCGAGAGTGGCGTGCCGGTTTTCCGCGGTCCCGGTGGACTGTGGAGGAATTACAAGCCCGAAGACCTCGCCACCCCTGAAGCCTTCGCGCGGGATCCTCGCCTGGTTTGGGAATGGTATAACTGGCGCCGCGAAATCATCAAACGCGCCCAGCCCAACCCCGGACATGCCGCGCTGGTTCGCTTGGAAGTCAAGAAACCGCACTTTACCCTGATCACCCAAAACGTTGACGGCTTGCACGACATGGCCGGTAGTGGCCGGATGTTGAAATTGCACGGCGATATCTGGCGCATGCGTTGCACGTCCTGCGGCAGCAACTGGCCGGACCGCCGCGCCCCCCTGCCGAAACTGCCGCCCCACTGCGCTTGCGGAGGCTTGGCGCGTCCCGGAGTGGTCTGGTTTGGTGAACCGCTGCCCGAAGGCATGATGCAAGAGGCAGAGCACGCCACACTGCAGGCGCAGGTGCTGCTGGTGGTGGGTACGTCCGCGCAAGTGTACCCGGCCGCCAGCCTGATTCCATTGGCGAAGCAAGCGGGATCGCGGGTTATCCAGGTGAACCTGGAACCTACCCCATACTCGGACCTAGTGGACTGTGCCCTCGAAGGCTTAGCCGGCGAAATCCTGCCTCAGTTGATGTAAGGAGCCTTCGCCGGCTTTCAGACTACTGCGCGAGACGAATGGTGATCTGCGTAGCGATCGTATCGAATGCCACCGCCAACTGCGACGCATCCGGCGCTTCGGCGAAGTAACCATGGGGCTGGTTAATCTGTTGTGTGTAGAAAGTGCTGCCGATCCCGCTATCCCCCGCTAGTGATGGGTCATTCGCCATCTTACGCAATAGTAACGTATCCGGTTGGTCGCTGGCCGGTCCGTCGCCCTCCAGCGCGATATCGTAGATATAAGGGCTCAACGTAGTGTTAGTACGAATCGTTGTCGCCATGTTATCCACCGCGTTAGTCGACGCGATAACAATTTGCTGTGGTATGCTGCTGCCTCCCGTCGCGTTGAACGGAGTATTATACGGCCACACGCCGCTATTCTGATTGCTGTAAGGTCCCGATGTCGAATTGCCGAAGAAGTCTATAGTGGGAAGGTTCGGAATATCCTGGCTGACATTCGTAAGATTATTACTGCCATCGAATTTACAGCCGCTGCTGCCGGCCAATGGCAGTCCGCTATTGGGGAAGGTTACGCTGCTCGTGGTGGCTTGCATCAAGCCCGCTGTGGAACCCGACGTCACCGCGCCGCCCGCCCATTGCGCCAATACTCCCGGAGTTCCCGCCGGTAGACTGCAGCTTCCTTTTACCGTGCCGAGCGAGTAATCCGCGGTCACCCCGTTGGGACGTCCATCGGTCATGAACGTGATCACGTTCATACGGTTCTTGTCGTTTACCCTCACCAGCTCTTTATACGCCGCCGCCATCGCCGCCGCCGATGCCGTATTGTCACCGCAAGTGATCTGCCCGATCAGCGACTGAATGGTATTGCCGTTGGCGTCCGGCGTGGTGAAACTGGTCGTGGATTGATAAGTGAAGACGGAGGAGCCGAAGGCCACTAGCCCTAACTGGTCGCGTCCCGGGGCGAAGTAGTTGACGAACGCGGCCGCGTCGGCCTTCATCAAATCGCACGCCGTTTGTCCCGTACCCGCGACCACCCCGGTCATGGAAGACGACCGGTCGAGCACTAACATCATCAGTACATCGCGCCGTCCCGCCTTACTGCTGACGTTGATCGTGGAAGCCTGCTGGTTGAAGACGCGCAGAAAATACAAGGGCGCTTGAACCGTGGCGCTGACACTAACCACCCGGTAATTCGCATAGGAAGTATCGTCCACGGTAACGGTAGCGGCAGGTCCGGTAGAGCGCCAGTAGCCAGTGGGAAAGTTGGCGCTAAAGAAACTCTGCGCCGTAGTCACTGCATTGCCCGCCTGGATGGTAGAGTTACTGCCTTGCGCCAGGGCGCGCGCCCCCGCCAGCGCCGCCGCATCCGCCGCTGCCGAAAGTTTCGACCGGACCAGATACAGCGTACTGACATCGAATCCCAATCCCATCAATGGCAGGATCAAGGACATTGACAGTGTCGTCAGCACAATGGCCATTCCCTTGGAATGCCGCGCGCGTGTCATTTCGTCTCGCATATCAACTCCATCTTGTGTAACTGCAAGCTGCTTAGAATACTGAACGATTAAAGGCGCCTAGATTGGCGATAAATCCTGTAATACCCAGATCGCGAAAAGCGAAATCACCCTCTGCCATGTAAGCCAGGCCGCCCGAAGTCAGGCTGATCACATTAGTGACGTTGTCCGCGCGTGCACTGGTATCGGAAGAGTAGTTGGCCACTTGGCCGCTGGTCGAATCGATGGCGGCGGGAGCGCCGAACGGGCTGCTATACAGCGTGTTATTGCCGACCACAATGCGCCGCACGACCACCACATGTCCCGCATTAGTGCAGCCGCAACTGGTAGGCAGGTCTTCAAATGTTGACAGCACCATAACCCCGTTTCCCGAAGTGCTGCCCGTGGCATTGCCGTTATTGGCCTGCAAACTCAGGCCGTTCGCCAGGTTATTAGCGATCAGGTTCTGATTGGCCTGCTGCGAAAAATCTACGCCCTTGGCCATCATGTGGCCCACGTCGCGCGTCATCTGGTTCACCTGAAAATTGCGGATCACCGCAATACCGACAGTGACCATACCCATCACGATCGGTACAAAGAAGAACGACGCGACCAACACAAACTCGATGTATGTATTCCCTTTTTCGCTTCGATTGCGGCGCATAGTCTGGTTCCTTTTCTGCATGGCGTATTCCTGGCGCTACGGACAAGTCGGCGGTGTCGGGTTGGCGATAGCGGGGCACCCGCCCAGCGGGCACGATTCCAGCACGTCCGACGAACTCGCCGTAATCGGAATGGGGCTGGCGCTCTTCAGAATTCCGACGGGCGTATAACTATAGCCGTTAATCGCAACTTGCACCACGTCCCCACCCGTGCCGGTACTGGCCGCCCCCGTCACCGGATTGTAATAGCTGATGGCGATCTTGCAGGCGCCGCTCGTGCCGTTCAACATGCCCAACGAATTCTGTTGCACCACCTGCACAATGGAGTCGTTCATATAGGTCTGGCCCGATCCTAAACGGTCAGTGACCGCGAACCGTACGCCCGCCTCCGCGGCCTGCTGTAACGTCGCCTTAGTGAATAGCGCCAGAGACAAGTCGATCACTAGAAACAGGAGTCCAAACAACAGCAACATGATGGCGGTAGCTTCTACCACAGCTACCCCTCGCTGTGACTCTCTTCTTTTTGAAGTGGCGGTTTTCATACGCATCAGTCCTTCCGTTTGACTGAGTGTACCCGATGTTTTTGACAGATGTAAATGATTCCGCGTGGCTTAGAAGTCACAGCAGCACTACTGGTACTTTGTGAATGCGGCGACCGAAAATAACTTTAGTTATCGGCTGATAGCTAACTGTGGCGCAAGACGACGCGTCGAGCTATGCGTCTCACATCGGGACTTATCCCCATGTATGCGCGGCACAAAAACGCACGCTCATTGTGAAGGAATGTACGAGGTTAACGTTAACTAACCTGCAGCAACCGGCGCCGTCCCTTGGTTCGATCGTACTATAGTACGATCACAACGCCTTTTATCGGGTGCAGCAGATCTGCGTGGCAAGAAGCGGCGCCTTAGCAAAGAAGTTCGCCTGCGAAAGTTGCTTATAGATAGAACCGGCAACGCCTGCCGCAATCGGTCCGTTGATGCGGAAGCCGCCCGTCAGCAGCACCACCACCACCAACTGATTGCGCTCTACATCATTAAAAGAGCCGAACCAGCCCAGGTGATTCAGCGCCCGCGAATCGTGGCACGTGCCGGTCTTCCCCAGGATCGGATCCGTCTGGTCCACGCCCGCGCGATGCGCCGTGCCAAAATCTACCGCGCCCCGCATGCCCACCTTCACGTCCGCGATCCAGTTGGCGATATCCAGATGCCGCTTCACGTGCGGCACGAAATGTTCGATCTCGTCCTGGCTCCGGGGATATTGAAGATGATAGAGCGTGCCGCCATTGGCGATCGCCGAAACCAGCGCGGCCAGTTCCAGCGGCGTCAGTTCGATCCCCTCGCCATAGGCCGTCATCATGCCCACGCTCCCATGTGCCGGTGGCGCGTCGGGCAGCATGCCCGCGCGCTCGCCAGGGATCTCCCATCCCGCCTTCTCTCCCAGGCCAAACAGCCGCGCGTAATGCACCACGCGCTCGTAGCCCAGGCGATCCCCAAGAAGCTTGAAGTAGGGATTGTTCGAATGCGCGATCGCGTTACTCAAGTCCAGGCGGACCCGGCGCGTAATGTTTACCGGCGTGTCTCGCTCGATCAGCCCTTCGTTGAGCGCCGCAAATGCGGTCACCAGTTTGATCGTCGAGCACGGTGTGAAACCGCTATCGAGTGCCGTCTTCTGATTCACTATCGTCAGGATGCGGCCGGTGCGCGGATCAACTACCACTACCGTGCCGTTATAAGGGCCCAACGCATCTACCGCCGCGCGGCGCACCGCCAGATCGTCGCCATCCACGTAATCGCCCGCGGTCGGATCGAAACGCATGTATAGCGAGTCGCCCTTGGGCCAGCGCGTCTTTACCGCCTTCGTACGCGGCACTTTGGACGTCGCAACCACGGCTTTAGGCCGCGCTTTTGCGGGTGCCTTCGCAGCGGCCGGCGCTTTGTGCTTCTTGGTGCTCTTCACCGCCCATGCAGAGGGGTGCACAAGGCACAGTAATACCAACAGTGTCAGGCCACGCGCCATATTCCGTTCCGCCGTCCGTTTCTGTGTAGAGCCGCTATTATCATTCATGGCGCGCCGGCTGGTCAAGCCTTATTTGCGCCGGATTCCCGGCATCTTGCGCATCTACCACCGCAATGGCCGCGATGTTCACGATGTCGTTCACCTCCGCGCCCCGCTGCAGTACGTGTACCGGCCGCGACATTCCCATCAGAATCGGCCCGATCGGCTCCGCGCCGGCAATGCGTCCCAGCAGTTTGTAAGCGATGTTGCCGGCTTCCAGATTGGGGAAAATCAACACATTCGCCCCCCCCTTCAAGGTGCTGAACGGGAAGGTTTCGTCCACAATCTCCGGCACCAGGGCGGTGTCCGCCTGCATCTCGCCATCCACCATCAATGACGGCTCGCGCATGCGAATCAGTTCCACCGCGCGCCGTACTTTTTCCGCCAGCGGATGACGCGAGCTACCGAAATTCGAGAATGACAGCATGGCCACCCGCGGCTCCACATCGAACCGCCGCGCCATCTCCGCCGTATTCACCGCGATCTCCGCCAAGTCCTCGGCGCTCGGCTCGATATTTACTGTGGCGTCCGCCAGAAAGTAAATGTCGCGTTTGGCCGTGATCAAAACATACACGCCGGAGACCAAGCGCATGCCGTGCCGCACCTCAATAACCTGCAGCGCGGGACGGATCATATCGGGATAGTGCTGGGTTAACCCTCCGACCAGCGCATCCGCGTCTCCCAGCCTTACCATCATGGCCCCGAACACGTTACGGTCCAGAATCAGTTCGCCGGCTTCCCGCCGGGTCACGCCCTTGCGCTGCCGCAGGCTGAACATCTCCTCGCCGTACGCCGCCAGCCGCCCGGATTTTGCCGGATCCACAATCCGCAGCCCGTCCAGACGCAAATGTAATTCGTCCATGGCCGCGTGGATGCGGCCCTCGTCGCCCAGCAGAATCGGATTCGCAATCTTCTCGTCCATCAGGATCTGGCAGGCGCGCAGGATCTTGGGCTCCTCGCCTTCCGGAAACACCACCCGCTTCGGATGGCGCCGGGCTTTGTGAATCATCACCCGCATCACTTCGTGCGACTTGCCCAGCCGCCGTTCCAACTGTTCGCGGTACTCCATCAATGTCGATGGGCGCCTGCGCCACGCCGGTTTCCATGGCGGCCTGGGCCACCGCCGCCGCCTCCCAAATCAGTACGCGAGAATCGAACGGCTTCGGAATGATGTACTGGCGCCCGAACTCCAGCCGCTCCACGCCGTAGGCCCGGCGCACGTTATCCGGCACGTCTTCGCGCGCCAGCGCCGCCAGGGCGCGCGTGGCCGCCAGTTTCATTTCGTCGTTCACCATGGTGGCGCGCACGTCGAGCGCGCCGCGGAAGATGAACGGAAATCCCAGAACGTTGTTCACCTGGTTGGGAAAATCGGACCGCCCCGTAGCCACGATGGCATCCGGACGGGTGGCCACGGCCACGTCGTAAGGCGATTTCGGGATCGGGATTCGCCAGCGCGAAAATGATCGGATCGTGCGCCATGGTCAGCAGCATTTCGGCCGTGACGCAGTTGCCGCTCGAGAGGCCGAAGAAGACGTCCGCGCCCACGAACGCGTCGGCCAGAGTGCGCGCTTCGGTCTCCGCCGCGAAGCGCTCCTTGTAGGAATTCATGCCCTCCTTGCGGCCCTTATAGATGACGCCCTTGGTGTCGCACATCAGGATGTTTTCGCGGCGCACGCCCAGGTTGACGTAATGCTGCGCGCAGGAGATGGCCGCTGGCGCCGGCGCCGTTGAAGACCACCCGCACCTCGTCGATGCGCTTGCCGACCAGATCCAGGGCGTTCAGCAGCGCCGCGCCGGAAATGATGGCGGTGCCATGCTGATCGTCATGGAAGACCGGAATCTTCATGGTGCGGCGGCACTCTTCTTCGATGTAGAAACATTCCGGCGCTTTGATGTCTTCGAGGTTGATGCCGCCGAAAGTGGGCTCCAGCATCTGGCAGGCGCGCACGATTTCGTCGGCGCTGTTGGTGGCCAGTTCGATGTCGAAGACGTCGATGTCGGCGAAGCGTTTGAACAGGACGCCCTTGCCTTCCATCACGGGCTTGCCGGCGGCGGGTCCGATATTGCCCAGCCCCAGCACGGCGGTGCCGTTGGTGACCACGGCGACCAGGTTGCCTTTGGCCGTGTATTTGTAGACCAGGCTGGGATCGCGCGCGATTTCCAGGCAGGGCACCGCGACGCCGGGGGTGTAGGCCAGGCTCAGATCGCGCTGCGTGAGGCAGGGCTTGGTGGGAACAACGGCGATTTTGCCGGCCGGCGCGGAGGAGTGGTAATCGAGCGCTTCCTGCGGATCGATTTTCATGGCAGTCCTTAGGGTACATGCATATTATAGTTGTTTATCCGGAACTACGATATAGCGCCGCCCAAGCGCTACTTGTAATTGCTGTCGAGTCCCAGCACTCGCGGGTCCAACGGCAGCCAAAACCAAAGCTCGTTGGCATCCTGCCCCGCCGTATATTCCGCCACCGGCCGTAACAAAGCCACCTGCGGCTGCATCGGATATCCGCCCGGACGGTAATGCAAAACAAAATGCGCCACTGGAACCGCAAACTGTCCCGCATCCTTCGACGCTGCCGCCGCCTCAAGCTTTACCTGCCCGTTATGTTCCGCTAGTTCCACCTGATTCTCGCTGGATGGCTCATCGAAGAAATGTGGCGACGCGCTCTCGTCCACCGCCAGCAGCCACGGTCCGTAGAAAACCGCCGCCTGCCTTGCCTCTCCGCCCCGTCTCACCACCCGCGTCCGCATGGCATACCGCGCCGTCACCTTCTCGCCCGCCTGCCACACCCGCGTCATTGCCACGTATCCGCCCGCAGCCTGCGTCTCCATCGCCTTTCCGTCTCGTGAAAGCTCCACGCTTTCCGCCCACTCCGGCACTCGGATCCGCAAAGCATGCGACTGCCCGTCCGCCTTCTCCACCTGCAACAAAACCGTGGCGTTACGTTCCAGGCTGGACTCCGCACGCACCGTTAGACCGCCCGCGCCCCCCCGTCCATCCACCGGCAGGTCGTAATACAAGCCGTCGCCTTCGCCGTGGAACACGCGTTGCAGCGTAGCTACCAGCGCCCGCAATCCGTGGAAAGTGCAGCACCACCACGCATGCGCGAACGGCGCGCCCACTCCCTCGCCCGTCAGCATGTGGTGTCCGTAATCGCCTGTATGAAACTGGTTCAACCGCATCTCGTTGAACAGCGTGATGTCGGCCTGTTCCAGGTACCGCGCCTTGTGCGTCACCTCCCATAAATCCAGGCTCAAGCGCAGCCAATCCGCCTCCGAACACCCTTCGTCGCGTTTCATGGCGGGCTTGAACATCTCGGGCACCGCCCCCTGCACCATCACATTGCCCGATTCCATCACGCCGGACCATAACGATTCGGCCTGGGTAAGATACCGCGCCTCGCCCGTCACTCTGTATAGCGCCACCACCCCGCGTACCGTGGTCAGAAATCCGTGGCTGTGCTGTGCCGGATGCCGGTCCGTACGTTCCGCGATGGAGCGCGCCAGCGCCAGGTACCGCTCGTCTTTGGTTACGCGATACAGTTCCACCACGCCTTCGAGCGTATTCGTCCAACAGATGTAACCCACCGCAAATTTCTCGCCGTTATAAGCCTTGCGTACGTCCTCGCCGTTGAAGCGTGGCGCCGCGCGCACCAGGAAGTCGCCCAACTTCCGTGCCCCGGCCAGCGCCTCGGGCCGCGCGGTCAGCGCGTAATATTCCAGCAGCCCGATCAGCATTCGCCCGTTGCCCCATAGCGTCGCCATGTCGCTATCCACCACCGCGCCCGTGCTTAACGGCGCGCCGAAATGACCGTCCGCCTGCTGTACCGCGAGCGCTCCGTCCACCACCCGGTCGAGCACCGAGTAATGCTCCCCGTTCTGCGCCGCCAGCACCGCCAGCGCGCCAATGTAACGGCCCGACACGTCGCCGCTAAACTCCGTGAACCGCCGCCCCGGTTGCGCAGAGGCGTCGGCCAGGATGAAACGCTCGTCGAACTTGGGCTCCGCGCCTTCGAGCACGCGTGCCTTCGTTAATTGAATACGATCCGTCAGATCGCCCGCCAAGCCCTGCGCCGCGCACAGGACCAGGCATAGAATTATTCGCATTGTGAAACTGTATGTTAGTGCATTGCGGCAACCGCGCGATCATGCCGCGCCAAGGCCTCGATCAAACGCGCCGCTGCTTCCCGCGCGTGCGGTTCTTGCAGCCAACTCACATGGTCGCCGGGAATTCGGTAGACCTGAAAGCGGCCGCCGCATAGATCGCGCCAGCCCAGTCTTGGATCTTCCAGCACCCTGCTGCTCACGGCCTCATCCTCCGCCATGAACTGCGCCACATCCGTATCGATGGCTTTCGGTACGTACATTCTTGCCGCGGCCGCGCCGGCATTTTCACCAACCGTCCGCCCCCCCCGCCTCAGCGATCGGATTTGCGCAGCCATCCAGCGGCTCCCCAACAACCGCGGATACCCCGGCGCGGGCGTATCGAAGAAGGCCACCAGCGGAACCTCCGCGCCCTCCGCCATCAACTGCCGCCCCGCCTCGAATGCCACGATGCCGCCAAAACAATATCCGCCTAACATGTACGGCCCTTCCGCCCGTAGGCCTCGTACCGACCGGCAGACGCGCGCCGCCAGTTCTTCCACCGCTGGTACGCGTTCCCCTTCCGCCACCGGCACGTTCAGTACGAAAACAGGTTGTGCGCTGTCCAGGTGATTCATCAGATTGCGGAACACGTATAAATCCTGCGCATGCGAGGTGATGCAGAAGAGTGGTATCCGCGTGCCCTTTTGGCCGTGCGCCAGCGCCGTCCCGCGCGTGATTTTCTCGTCGGGAGCCGCGCCCGCATCCAAAGCCAGCGCCATCTGCACGATGTTCGGCGCGCGCAGGAATGACGCAAATGCAAAATCCACGTCGAATTCGCGCCGCACCCGCAGCATCAGTTGCGTGGCGCCCAGGCTGTCCCCCCCCGCTTCAAAGAAATTCGCCGTGGTGTCCACCGTCGCGGTGCCCAGCACGTCCTGCCAGATTCGGGCCAGGCGCTTCTCCGTAATAGTCGCGGGCTCAGCCACATCCTCGCAGGCTGCCGCGGACGGCGTCATTCGCGCAAGCGCCAATCGGTCGATCTTGCCGCTCGCCGTCATCGGCATGCGCGCCAGAATCGTAAAATGCGCCGGTATCATATAATCCGGCAAACGCCCCGCTACATGCCGCCGCAAATCCGGCGCGCCGGGACCTGGCTGTCGATGGGCGGTGACGTAAGCAGCCAGACTCTGCCGTCCGCCGCCATCCTCACCCTCCGCCACGACCGCGCATTGGCGTACACCAGGATGTTCCGCCAGCGCCGCCTCTACTTCCTCCAGTTCCACCCGATAGCCGCGAATCTTCACCTGCCGGTCCCCGCGCCCCAGGAAAACAAGGTTCCCGTCCGGCAGCGAAAGCCCACGATCCCCCGTGCGAAACCGGCCATCCCAGCGCGGCCCGTTTAGATACCCGCGCCCCACCCCCGCGCCCTCGATATACAATTCCCCGGCCACTCCGTCCGGCAAGGCATTCCCATCCTGGTCGCAAACCTCGACGCGATTATTCGCAATCGCTCTGCCTATCGGAACCAGCGACTCACTCTCCCACCCTGACGAACCCGCCTCGTAAATCGTCGCCGTGGGACTCGTCTCCGTGGGACCGTAGGCGTTAAACACCCGCGGCCTGTCCCCCCCCATCCTACGGAACGCCGCCAGCGCCGCCGCATCCACCCGCTCCATCCCCACGATCACCGCCCGCAGGCAGTCCGGTATGAATCCCGCCGCCACCCACTCCCTCCACCAACTGCTGGGCATGCCCGCGATGGTAATGCGGTGCGTGGCAATCGCCTCCAGAAACTCCGCCATCGTCTGGCCCCCCCCATCGAAACAAAAGACCAGCGTCGCTCCCCCACACAAATAAGTGAAAACTTCCGAGATGAACATGTCCGATCCGGTGGACGCAAATTGCAGCCGGCGGTCGGCCGCCGTGATGCCGTAAACGCGCGCCACCGCCTGCGTATGATTCGCTAACGACCCGTGCGTCAGTACCGCCGCTTTCGGCTTGCCCGTGGACCCCGAAGTGAACGCTGCATACGCCGCATTTTCCGCCGTCACCGCGCACGCCACATTGCCTGTGGATTGCCGGGCGATTTCGCCCTCCAACTCGTCCAGGCACAGCACCGCGCATCCGCCGCCCTCCAACTTGCCGGCGAACCGTGTGTGCGAAATCACCACGCTGGGCCGCACCTCGCGCAACATCGCCGTCAGTCGTGCTTCCGGAAGATCGCGCGGCAACATCACGAACGCCCCCCCCGCCTTCAATACCGCCAGCACCGCCGCCACCGTATCCGGCGAACGGTCCAGCAACACGCCCGTGAATTCCTCCGGCCCCGCGCCCCGCGCATGCAACAAGCCCGCAATTTGATTGCTCCGCCGGTTGAGCTGTTCGAATGTAATCGCCCCCCCCGCATGCTCGATCGCCACCGCCCCAGGCGCACGTTCCACTTGCCGCTCGAACAGTTGATGGGCGCAAACATCCCGTTCGATCGCCGTGCCGGCATGGCCGCGTTCCGTCATCCGCTGCAGTTCGCCCGCGGTCAGCATGTTCAATCCGGCCACCAGCGCGTCAGGTTGCGCGACGAAGATTTCGATCAACGTCCGCACATGCCCCGCGATGCCCGCCGCCGTCTCGCGGCAAAACCAGCGCCCGTCGTACACCACATCCAGGGTCAGACAGGGCCATCCGACGGCGCTCAGGGTCAAGGGGATCTCCGTCCGCTGGCGGCGAGTGAGCGTCCGCGTGCCCTGCTCGAACCGCTCGAATTCATACACCAGCAACGTATCGAACGGCGGCGCGCCGCCCGGCAACAGACCCCACTCGCGTAGCTTGCTCAGCGGAGTATGCTCGTGTTCCCGCATCGCCACCATTTGTTGACGCACCTCCCGCAGCCACGGCAGCACGCGCGCACCCGGACTCACCGTCATCTGGCAGGGCAGCGTATTGATCAACGGTCCCACCATCTCCGCCACTCCCGGTGGACCCGTCTTGCGGCCATCCAGAGTAATCCCGAACACCACATCGCTCGCGCCGCCATAACGGCTCAGCAGCAATCCCCATGCCGCCTGGACCAGCGTGCTCACCGTCAGACTGTGCCGCCGTGCAAAAGCGCGAATACCGGCCGTCTCCTGGAGCGAAAATGCCACCCGCTCGCGGCCCACGCTCTCGCCGGCAGCCTCGCCCCTCCGCAACCGATCCACGATAAATCCCGTAGTACGCGAAACGCCCGCCAACCGATCGCGCCAGTACGCCTCCGCGCCCGCGAAATCCTGCCGCTCCAGCCAAGCCAGGTACCCGTCGAACCCCCAGGCCTCCGGCAACTCCACCGCGCCGCCCTGCTCCAACGCATCGTAAATCGCCAGCCACTCCCGCCAAACAACCTTGTACGATTGCCCGTCGAGCAGTGCGTGATGGCTGGTCCACACCAGCACATCCCCCCCCTCCCCCATCCGCAGCAGCGTCATCCGCATCGGGACGCCTTCCGCAAAGTCGAAGCCACGCTCCCTGCCTTCGCCCAGAAAGTGTTCGAGTTGCCCACCCTCGCATTCCCGTTCGGACCAACTCAGATCCCCAGCGCCGCCAACCCACTGCCGCAGCCTTCCGCCCGCCTCCACCTCGATCCTGGTGCGCAGCGCGCAATGCCGCTCCGCCACCACTCCCCAAGCCCGCTGCAAGCGCGCCAGATCCAGCCCATCAGTCGCCTCGCACAGATCCTGCACCACGTAAACGCCCGCCCGCGGATCGCGCAGCGTTGCCAGCACCATGCCGGCCTGCATCTCGGTCAACGCGCGCACGCCACCGCTCCCAGCGTCGTCGCGATCGACAGCGGACACCGCCCCTCGCCAAACTCCACGTCCCCAAAAAACTCGGAGATCAGCGCGTGCGTTTCCGCCGCCGTCGGAAAAGTGTGCACCGTGTTCGTGCCGCGATACAAACTCATCATCCGAATGGCTTCCAAATCCCACCCGGTTTGTGCCGCCAGGGCCACTTCATCCACCCGCTGGCCGGCCCAAAAACGGTACACCGCATCCACCGCAATGCCCGCCTCCGCGTCTTCCTGAAGCGCCATCAGCAGCCTGAATTTGAACCAGTGGAAGCTGGGAATGCTACCGCGAAACAGGTCCGCCATCACTTCTTCCGGACGCTCCGGGCGTTCCGCCTGCACATAGCAGCGCACCACAAGGATGCCGTCGTTGCACAATACCCGGCGCGCTTCCGCAGCCACCGCCCGCAGCCCTTCCGGATACCGCACGCACGATAAACTGCCGTCGCCGATCACCACATCGCAGCACGCATCACGCAGTGGCAGCCTGCGCCACTCCGCGCAACTTGCCGCCCGCCGTCCCGAGATGTTCCCCGGCCACACCATTCGCACCATCGGCACTGACTGGTCGGCGGCTATCAGTGACGTGCCGCCCGGCCACCGCATGGCCGCGATCTGCGGCGTCACGCCCAGAAGCAGTGCCCGCATCGGCCGCCCCGGATGACGCGCCGCCCACTCCGCTACTGCCCCCTCCATCGCGGCGATATCCGCATCGCACGGGCGCAGCGGCGGACCCAGTGCCGCGTAGCTCCGCGCCAATCCCTGCCAATAAGTATGATTCGCTCCGAAATCGGGCATTGTGACGGATCATAACATTTCCGCCGTCGTACCGGCCTCGGTAATTCGCCTGAGAGAACCGGATATGCTAAGGCTTCATGCCTTCGCCACTATCAGCCCCAGCCGCCCTCTTCGGGGTCTGCGGCTTCCTCACGCTTCTCCTACTCGACCTCCGCCGCAGACGCCTCGCCCTGACAAAGATACCCATGAAGCCCCTGGCCATCCTGGACATCCTGCCTCCCGCCGCGACCGCCGGAATTCTCCTCGCCTCCGCTGCCTGCCTTTATCCCGAGGCCGTGGCGGCTGGTGTCCTATCCCTGCGCTCCCCGCTACTCTTGACCATGCTTCTGTGCTTGCTCGTCCTCCCGCTTTTCTGGTCCGAAGGCCGCAAGCAGATCCAGTTCCAACGCCCCACCGGCCTCCTCTTCGGCGAGTGGCTTGTCTTTCTGGGTGCCGGCGCCATCATCATCCATACAGCCCTGTTTGCCCTTCCTTTCCTGCTGGCCGGCGGCGCGATCATCGCCGCCGTGGTTCCCCCCTTCATGAAAAAGTACGAAGGCTTGCGCATCCTCGAAAGCGTCGGAAATCATGACCAGTTCACTCAGCCGGAATACACACCCGCCACGCCCGAATGTCCCCGCCCTGACTTATGGAAAATGCTAGACTCGCAAACCACGGAAGTGGAAGTGCTCGATTTCCTCAAGACCCTGGTCACCACCGTGAAGCCAACCCTGGTCGTCGAGACCGGAACTTTTCTGGGTCATGGCACGGTGAAACTCGCCGAAGGTTTGAAGCAGAACGGCTTCGGCAAAGTCATCACCATCGAATTCGATGCCGCTATCCGCGCCCGAGCCCAGGAGCGTTTCGCGGCTTCCGGCTTATCCCCCTGGATCGAGTCCCGCCTCGAATCCAGCCTCGAAACCAACATTGACGGGACCATTGACCTGCTGTACAGCGACAGTCACTTGGCCAACCGCGAAGCGGAAATCCGCCGCCTGCTCCCCCAACTCGATCCGCGCGGCCTGCTCGTGGTCCACGATGCCAGTTCCCACTTCAAGATTGTTCGCGACGCGATCCTACGGCTGGAGCAGGAAGGCCTCATTTCCGCCGTTCTGCTCTCCACGCCGCGCGGTGTGGCCGTCGCCCAGCGGCGCGCAGGCCGCGCCTGAATCAGTTCTTGCCTAAAAAAACCAGGGTGACCCCTACCGCCACTAACAACACCCCGAGCCATCGCTCCCTGCTCACCCGCTCCCGCAGGAAAGTCACCCCCCCCAGGGCGCCGGCCACATAGCTGAGCGCCGTTACCGGAACCACGAAGCTCACGTTATAAACGGCCAGTGCGCCCAGCAGCGCGAAAAAGGCGGCGGCCATCATGGCGATCCCCAACCACATCCACGGCGTACGCAACGCCCGCAGGATCACCCGCGCGATATCCGCCGGATGAAAACTCGAAACCTCGCCCGCTACTTTCATGGCCCGCGAAACCGCCAGTTCGCCGCCCGTCCCCGCGCATACGATCAACACGAACAAAAGGTAATGCGGCACCTACCCGGCCTCCGTCGTTTTAGGAGCCGTGCGCCCCACTACAAACACGCCCATGCAAATTACCGCGATCCCCGCCCATCGTAAGACGGATACTTGTTCGCCCAGCATTAGGTGCCCCAGCAGCGCCACCACCCCGTAAGCAATCGACGAAGCCGGCTGCACATAACTGTAATCCGCCAAAGAAAGCGCCAGCATGTACGCCACAAAGAACGTGATCAGTGAAGCGATTCCCAGCCAGATTTCCCCGCTCGCAAAAATCTTCAGCCCAGTCTGAACCAGGTCCGCCACCGGCCAAACCGCGAGCGACCCGATATGCTTCATCCCCTTGCCTAGCAAAACGTTGCCGAGTGGGCCCGCAATGGCCATCAGGGCAATGGGCGGATAGGTCCGCCAGGCGCTGGTTTCTGCTTTCATGTTAGTCAGTTTAACTTTCCGGTACCGGTTGATTGCTCAGCAGCACTTTCCCCCCGCTTGCTGCCACGGAATAAAGCGCCGCCTTGCCCACCAGTTTTTCCAGGCGCGGTACCGCATAATCGCTGGCCACCACGTACCACCGCTCCGGCCCCAGCCACCGCGTCTTCCATTGCGCATCGTCAATGAATACGTCCGGCGCGCCCGGCGCGTACGATCCGTAAACCATGTTGTTGAATCGACCGTTCAGTAACAGAGCGGAACGATTGGTGTAAAAGAAAATCGAGGAAAACGTGTAGTAATGGTGGTCGACGATCAGCTTGCCCTCCGGCGCGCGCACCAGTGCATCCGCCAGCGGCCGCGAAGAAAGGTACGGATCGAAAGTCACCATAGCCACCCGCGCGGCATGGAAAAACAGCACCATCATCAACGCCGCAGCCAGGAACGCGCGCCGCCCGGTAGCCCGCGCAGTTCCCACCGCCCCCGCCAGAAATGCGACCGCAGCCATGCCCAGCGGCAATCGTAAATAGGCGAACGACGCTAGTGTCAGGTCCTCCATATGCCCCAGCG
This sequence comes from Bryobacterales bacterium, assembly GCA_963738345.1. Taxonomy (GTDB): domain Bacteria; phylum Acidobacteriota; class Terriglobia; order Bryobacterales; family Bryobacteraceae; genus Bog-159. The sequence goes on along the minus strand of CAVTWI010000002.1, from coordinate 4,177,786 downwards.
ACAGCGTGTACGTCCCGGGCCGTTGCGAGAGTGCCGCCGAGATATCGCCCGGCGCCGGTAGATTCCACACCATCACCAGGATTGCGATCAACGCCACCGCCGCGAATCCGGCGATCGCCGCAATCGCCCGCGTACCCCGCCGCACCCATACCCCATCGGCCGCCATCGCCGACCCCAGCAACAGCGCCAGCGCCGGATAGCACGGCATCGTATAGTATTCCTGCGTCGTCGAAAAAGTGAAGAACACCAGCATGAATCCGGTCCAGCACAACGCCAGCAATCGCGTGCGCCCCGCGCGATCCACCGGCTTAAACGACAGCTTCGCCACCGCCGGAAAATAGACGCTCCAGGGAAACAGCCACAGCAGATGGAACAGCCAGAAGTACACGCGCGGCACCGTATTGTAATCCCGCGGATAGCGCAGATTCAGGAAACGCAGCACCTGCTCGTTCATGAAATAAAACCACAGGAATCCGTGATACTCGCCCGGCCCGCTATGCAAGCTAAACGAGAAATACGGCGGATTCCGCAGCGTCGCCAGCATATGCCACGGCGCGGCGATCACCAGAATGATCAGCAGCCCGCTGAACGGACGCAGCCGCTTCCAGTCTGCCGCGAGAAAAGTTGATGCGTCAGGAACAGATAGATCACGCCGCCGCCACCGGAAACAACAACGCCACGGTGCTCTTCAGCAGCAACCCCATCCCCAGGCTGGCCGCCAGCACAAACGCCCATAACCGCGGCCGCGCCTCGCTCGATCCAGCGCCCGCAGAAACGCCCACATCGCCAGCGCCACCGTCAACGTCAGCATCACGTCCGGAATCAGCACGCGCGTGAACAGAAACAGGCCCGACGCACGTGGCCATGATCATGCCCGCATAAAATCCGGCGCGCCGTCCGAACGCCCAGATGCCGAAGGCCGCCGTCAGCCAGCACAGTCCCATCGCCGACAGCGCCACCGGAATGCGCGCCGCCCAATCGTGCACGCCGAAGATCTTGTAAGCTCACCGCGATCATCCAATAGATCAGCGGCGATTTTTCCAGATAAGCCACGCCGTCCAGGCGCGCCGTCACCCAGTCGCCCGACGTCAGCATGTTGCGCGCAATCTGCGCCTGCACCGCGTCCACGTCGTCCATCAGCGATGGAGGGGAAATGATGCAGCCCAGATAAACGGCCCCGGCAAACAGCAGGACGGCTAAATAGACGTAGAGATTCCGGCTGGCTGACGATTGAGCGCGTTCGCCGGCGCCGTTTGTATTTGCCATCTCCTCATCCACAGAAACAGGATCATCAGGCCCCACAGATGATACCCAAGTTTACGCGCGTCGCTCCAGGTGATCGGCGCATGCACGCATCGATCGCCCCTGCACGGAACACCCCGCCGTGTTCCGCCGCCCCGCCCGCCAGCGTGTCCCGCATCAAATCGCGCAGCGGACCGCGCAGCCAGTGGTGCGCCGGAATATCGAAACCGATCTTCTTTCGCTGCAGGATCGACGGCCGGCAGCTTGCCCCGCATCAGATCCTTCAAAATCACTTTTTGCCGCGTGCCCGCGGATCTTGACATGCGCAGCGGCAGCGACGCCGCAAACTCCACGATCCGATGGTCCAGAAACGGCGGACGCACTTCGATCGAATGCGCCATGCTCATGCGGTCCACCTTCACCAGAATGTCGTCCGCCAGGTAATAGCTTTGATCGAACCACAGATAGGCCGGCGCGTCTTCGCCCGCCTGCGACAGATCTGCCAGAATGCGTCCAGCGCCGCCGGCATTCGTGCCCGTACAGAAGTCCGCGCTTCTCCGCATCCGAAAACGTGCCGTTCCAATACACATGCGCGCGCGCCGGCAGGCATCCGGCAGCCTTCCAGAAAACGCTTCAGCTTGTATTCGAAGCTGATCTTATCGTCCGACACCGGCCAGTGCCGCGCCGCCGCCAAGCCCAGCCGCAACAGACCCGCCGGGCAGTCGCCGCATCGAGCGCGCGTACGATCCGCGCGGTATGTCAGATAGCCGCCGAACAATTCGTCCGCCCCTTCGCCGCTCAGCGCCACCGTCACGTTCTGCCGCGTCATCTTCGAGAGATACCAGACCGGCAGCGCGCCCGCATCCGCATTCGGCTCGTCGAAATAATTCGCGAATTCCTCGATCGCATCCGCCAGGTCCGCTTCCGGATTCACGTCGAACTCCTGGTGCTCCGTGTCATACTGCTTGGCTGCCGCGCGAATGTATTCGGTCTCGTCGAAACTGCGGCCGCGGAACGAAATGGAAAACGTCTTCAACCGGCTGCCGCGACGCCCCTGCCGCATAATGCAGCATGGTGGACGAATCGATCCCTCCGCTCAGCCACACGCCCAGCGGAACATCCGAAAGCAGATGTTCGCTCACCGACTTGGCGCAGCAGCGAATCCAGTGTCTCTTGCGGCCTCCGCCTGCACTCCATTCGCGCGCCGCGATGTTCGGGCAAAGTCCAGTAAGGCTCCGACCGTACCGCGCCCGCCTGCCACTCCAGCCAGTGCCCGGGTCGCAGCTTCTCGATGCCTTCCACCAGGGTCCATGGCGCGGGCACATAGTTCAGCGACAGATAGCAATCCAGGCCATCCAGGCTCAGCCGCCGGTCGAATTCCGGATGCACGAAAATGGTCTTCAGTTCCGACCCGAAGAACAGATCCGCACCGCGCCGCGCGACATAAAGCGGCTTGATGCCCATGCGGTCGCGCGCCAGCACCAGGCGCTTGCGCGACTCGGTCCACAGCGCCACGGCGAACATGCCCGCGCAGCCGCGAAAAACAATCCGTGTCCCACTCGAGGAACGCTTCCAGCACCGTTTCCGTATCGCGTGTGCGTACGGAACCGGTGGCCCGCGCCTCTCCAGTTCGGCGCGTAACTCCAGGTGATTGTAAATCTCGCCGTTGAACACGATAACCGTATCGCCGTTCTCCGAAACGATCGGTTGGTCGCCCCCGCCCAGGTCGATGATCTTCAGCCGCGCCGCCCCTAGCGCGACCGCATTCGATTCAAAAACTCCTTGTTGATCGGGTCCCGCGGTGGATGATGGATTGAACGGCGCTCCGGATACGCTCGGGGCCAGGAGAGAAGTTCAGCTTAGTGAAACCTGCGACGCCACACAAGCCATTAATGTAGCATAAGACTGTGACAGCTCTTTTCCTTGCGGTGGCAGCGATCCCCTTTATTTATTACGTAATCGCGTTATACAGCACCTGGGCATACTTCCGCCGCGCGCCCCGCCCCACCGCCACCGGACAACCCTTTACCCCCCCGGTCAGTAACTTGAAACCGATCCGCGGCATGGATCCCGGAGCTTATGAAAACTTCGCCAGCTTCTGCCGCCAGGACTATCCCGAATACGAAATTGTCTTCTGCGTCGACGGCCGCGAAGATCCCGTCCTGCCCGTAATCGAGAAACTCATGCTCGATTTTCCCGCCACCAAAATCCGCGTACTCTTCGGCTCCGGCCGCATCGCCACCAATGACAAAGTAGCCAAACTCGCGCGCATGGCCCAAGAGGCCGCCCACGAAGTGGTCGTCATCAGCGATAGCGACGTGCGCGTTAATCCCGACTACCTCCGTAGCGTCGTTGCGCCCCTGGCAGATCCCAAAGTCGGCGCCGTAACTTGTTTCTATATTCCCGAAGACGACCCCACCTTCGCCGGACGCCTGCAATCCATGGGCATGTATTCCGATTTCTACGCCGGCATCCTGGTCGATTGGAAATTGGAAGGCGTGAAGTTCGCCCTCGGCCCCACCATCGTCACTACCCGCGCGCGTCTGGCCGAATTTGGAGGCTACGAAGCTCTCGAAAACGGGCCCGCCGATGACTTACTGGTCGGCCGCCTCATCGCCGGACAAGGCCACCAGGTCGAGTTACTGCGCTATAGCGTGCTCGCCGTTGCCGACTTCGCTTCGATGAGTGACTTGCTCCACAAGCGCATGCGCTGGATCGTAGTCATGCGGCACATGCGTCCCTGGGGTCACTTGGGTCTGTTGCTTACCCAAGGCCTGCCCTGGTCGCTGGCTGCCGTCGCCGTCCATCCCACCGCAACTGTGGCCGCCGCTTACCTGGGCACTTACCTCGCCCTGCGCTTCGCCATGACGTGGCTGATCGGCTACTGGGGTCTGCGCCAGCGCGGACTCTGGCGGAACATGCTCCTCATCCCCGTGTGGGACGCCATGGCTTTTCTGATCTGGCTCACCAGTTTCGGACGCCGCAGCATTCGCTGGCGCGGCAGCCATTATCTATTGCGCGATGGCCGCCTCGTCCCAGTCTCCCCGGGCAAGTGACTGCGCCACGCCCGGGCTACCGGGCCTTGTCCAGTTTGTGCTCCAGGCCCTTCGCCGTCACCGTCCAAGTGACTTGGTCTTCGGAGAACTCCTGCCGGTATTCAATCGTTCCCGGTGCCGTGAATTTGTTGATCACGTGGAAATGGTAGGTCTTGCCGCTGTCCTTGCGTTCCCACGGGAACGTCCACACATTATCCTTGATCAGCAGTTTGCCTTTCCCGCCCGGTCCCCCGGCAGTAAGCATCGCAAAACTGTTATAGCTATCGCTCTTGGCATCGTAAGTGAACACGATCAGGTTCTTCGACTTCCCGTTCACATACTGATTGCACACAAAGTAATCGCCGCTCAACCAGCAGTCGTTCTTCAGCGTGCTGGAATCCTTTCCCGCCTTGCTGAACTTGGTGTTGAACTCCTCAGTCTCAATCTTCCACGTTCCCTTGTAAGGGAGCAGTTTCTCTACTCCCGCAGGCGCACCGCCCGCCTGTATCGCGGACGCGCACAAAAGGGCCCAACCAAAATACCAGCGCATCACCCCAGCTTAAACTGGATTCGAGAGCCCCGTCCAGCGGCCCTTTCGATGGCGGCGAGGAACCCGATCCCGACGGCGTAGGCCAACAAGTCACGCAAGCTAAACTCCGTCCCGATCAACCGCGCGCAGACGCGCACAACCATGTGCCCGCTACGCAGCATACCGGCAGGGATCCCCGTCAACTGGAAGAACTCAATCGCGGTCATCGTTACCGCCGCCCACATCGCTACGCGCGTGATCCGTCCAGTCAGTCGGAAGAGGACGTAAACCATCGCGGCGTAGAGTGCATCTCCCAGGTACTTATCGAACAGACGGAACCCAGTGCGCACCAATCGTGACAAAAGTCCGGCAGCGATGATCACCGCCAGTAGCGTCCACCAGAATCTGCGCCTGCCTTGTACTTGCACTATGCTTGTTCCGTGCCGGCGCTCAGCCGTATGTGAGGTCAGTGCTCTGTCCGACCTCGATAATATATCCGTCAGGATCGCGGATGTAGCAGCGCGTCTCGCCGTATTTCGGGATCGGCGCCGTGATGAACTCCGCCCCTCGACTTTTCCATAATTCATAACAAGCATGAATATCCGCAACGCGGAAATTCATAAAGCTGTTGATGTGATTCGGGTCGGGGACGCTGAGCGTTACTGTAGGCTTATCCGGGGTCGGCCCGCCTCCAACATTCAGAATCATCCAGATATTCGCAAGCTGAAGGTACGCAGGCGCGTTGCCGTCGCCCAAGCTCAGAATGCGGGCGCCGAAGACCTTTTCGTAATAGCGAGCCGATCTCTCGATGTCGGCGACGGTGAGAAAATGTGCGATGCTGATCCCCTCCTTCGGGGGCATCTCATAGCTCTTCTGCTCGATTTGTACGCTGCTCATTTGACGACTCCAATTTCAATATCGTACACCTGGCGCGCCCAGCCCAAGGGCAGGGCATTCGAGCGAGCGCCTATTGATGCAAGTGTGACGGCTGAATCCGGCTACGTTACGCAGTCGGAACCTGAGTCGCCAAATAGCGGAAATATCGTCGGAAAGACCGGCAGTATAATCAACGTCATGTCAAACAGAGACATTGTCGAAGGCGCTCTCGTGTGTTTCGCTGATCCCCGCCGCCGTGAGCGATACTTTGACTTGTATTCGGAGAAGGTTATCCTGCATGGATATCCTGGCGTAGAGCCGGGACTCGACAGTCTTAAAGGTTACTATACCGGACTCTGGTCAGTGTTCCCGGACGCCCGTGTCATTGCAGAGGATTTGATCGAAACTGAAGACAAAGTCATTCTACGCTTTGCAATGGTGGGTACGCACACCCAGCCGTTTCTGGGGATCGAGCCGACTGGACGGTTTGTCCGAATTCCAGGGATGACAATTCTCCGGTTCGAGGATCAAAAGTGCGTCGAACGATGGAGCGTAACAGACTCGCTGTCTCTGTTAGCGCAGCTCGGTGGATTCCCCGTGGACCATAGCCGCCGGTAGCGGCTCGCAGGAGCGCAAACCGGTTGCGCCAGTTGCGTCGAATTCACTTGATTCCGCGTCCCCCGCCCCCCGTGTCCAGCTTCTTGCTGTTGATCCTGTTTTCCAACGCATCGATGCGGGCGGCCTGGAATGCCGGTTGCTCGGCCTGCGCAACCGCGAGCGCCCTTTTGTAGTACTGGTTGGCAGCTTCGGATTGGCCGTTGGCGTCGAGAATCTGCCCCAGTTCCTGGTTCACTTCGGCCGAGTCTGGCGCTTGCGCTAATGCCTGTTGCGCCAAGGCAAGGGCTGCTGGGACATTTCCTTGACTGAGGAGCGCCTGCGCTTTCGCGTCGAGGCTCAGCGCCGCGGCCAGAGGGATATCGAAATGGCCGTCGTAGACGAAGACGCCGTAGTCAATGATCGCCGCCGGCTTCAGACTCTGAAACTTTCCGTACGGGTTGAGAGGGCCCACGCCTGTTTCAAAGCCGGAAAGAACCCCGGAACTGATGAGCACGGGTCCGTCGATGGCGGGCGGGGTGTCCGCGGACGGCACCTCGGCCGTGTACAATGGCGCGCAAGGAATGCCGTACGAGGCGGGGTCCACCACGAACTGGCTGAAATAGGCGAACCAGCACTTCTTGACGCCGCGCATATCGAGATAGCGCTTGACGGATTTGAGCTGCTGTCCCCAATCTGCGCTGGAGTCGCTGACATACTTGTAGGCGTTAGCCGGGCCGCCGAAGGCCTCGTTCGTATACGCTATGTAATCGGGGAACGCATGAAGGACCGACACGGCTTGAAACATCAGCAGCAAAACCACGGCGTAAAGCCAGCGGCGATCGCGCACTGCCAAAGCCCAGGCAGCCCCGGCGATGGGAACCGCGAGGAAGACATAGACGGGTAGGATGTGCCGCACGCCGATATTCATGCCGCCGGTCATGGCGAACGCCATGTAGACTACGGCGGGAGTTACCGTATAGAGAATTTCCCGGGAGAGCCGTAGTTTGCCGGAAATGACCGCCCACGCGCCGATCGCGAGCAGGATGAGAAAGGGGAGGCTCGACTTAATGAGCATGGTGACCGGGAAAAAGAACCAGACCGCGTGCGGGTGGACCACGCCCAGGATATAGCTGGTGAACGAATTGGCCTGAGAAAGAATGTAGGCGAAGGCGTAGGTATAGGGTGCGGGCAGCAGGTGTAGCTTATCGACCTCCGCGAGCACCTTGGCGTTAAGCGCGCTCGGTACGCGGCTGAGTTGCGCCGCCATGGGAGGATCGAACGGCACTGCGTCGGCTTGGGCGTAGCGGAAGCCGTAGGCGGCCCAGAGGATCATTATGGAGATTGCGCCTATCGCCGCCAATGCAATCGCCAGGCGCCAGGCGTGGCGCGCAGCCGGGACCGGTGGAACATCGGGTGCGAGCTTCTTTGGCCACAGGAGCTCGAAGGCGGCGAGGAGCACAAGCGTGGGAAGCAACAGGATGGAACTGTGCTTGGCTGCGAGGGCGAGGCCCACGACCACCCCGGTCCCGGCGAGGCGCCACACCCCAGGGAATTTTACATAGCGATAGAAGGCATACATGGCCCAGAACATGAAGAAGGCGTTGCCCGAATCCAGTGTCGTCAGCGCCGAATGGCCCATGAGCGTGGGGTCGAACGCGATAAGTCCGAGGGCGACGAATCCGGCGCCTAGACCGAACATTTCCCGCGCGGCGGCAAAGATAAGAATTGCCAGCAGGAGCGTGAAAACCGAATCCGCCATGCGGGCGCGGAACATGATGATGTCCGTGTCGTTCTGGAAGACGAGAGCCTTGCCGCCCTGAAACCCCAACGGCTCGTACGGCAGCCGTGGGATTGGCGGTTCCGGCAAGTTCATGCCGATCAGCGGCAGTGTGATTAGGCGCGTGATCAGGGGTGGATTCAGCGTGACATAGCCGTGCTTCCATTGAAGGTAGCCGGAATAAACATGAAAGGGCTCGTCAAAAGTCGCCGAGTTAGCGCGGGCCATCAGAAACATTTGTAGGAAGATGACCAGGAGAAAGGCGGCGACGACAGCGAAAACGACCGGTTTACGATCGGCTAGGTTCATGGCGCCTCCACAGGGCCCAGGCGCAGCGGCGGAGGAGTGACAGAATCAGACGGGACCATTGATAATCGAAGCGAGAATGTATCACGCTGCGCCCGCCGGCGGTCCCACGGTTGCTTAGAGGATCCCCTTGGAGGAGATGCCACAGCAAGCGTACCCGTGATTGCCCATCTGCCTGCAATCTACTTGACGACTCGAACAACGTGGGACGCCTGCTCCGAGCGGATAACGCTCCACTCGTAGAAGCACTTAGCAAACGTCCCTTAGTGTTGCCGGCAACCACCGGAAATCTCACCTGCGTCGAGCCAGAATGAGCAACTCGGGTCTTGGCCACAGGCGTGTGCGAGGCTTACTCATCAAAACCTCAAACTGCTTGTTTCTCCTGCACTAGCCGCGCAACAACTGCGTCAACTTTATCGAGTATCTCGACCCAGCCTTCGAACTGACCGCTATCTTTGGCATGCTCCATGGTTTCGTTGCCAATGAAGGTGAGCTTCGTCTGGCCGTTTCCCAAATCCTCAAAGGTAACTACGTCGTACGCATCGGCGATAGCCTCATGTTCGATTCCATATTCCGCCGCTTCGACCTTGTTTCCCTCCGGATCGGAGAAGTACATGGAGGAAACGATCTTCTCATGCGGAACAATCTCGTGGTATTCACCAGCATTCCAGAACTCCTGCCCGTCCGGCGTTCTCATGCAGCAGAGAAATTTTCCTCCGACGCGAAAATCAATCTTGCAGAAAGGCGCAGTAAAACCCTTCGGTCCCCACCATTGCATCACGTATTTCGGGTCTGTCCAGGCCCTCCAAACCAATTCGCGTGGAGCATCGAAAACTCGTGTGACAACCATCCGCGCTGCTTCGTTACCCGTGTTTTTTATCATCTATGACCTCACTCTTTTTCATTTGATTCACAACTGCATCCAACTTGTCGAAACTCTCCTCCCAGAATCGGCGATAATAAGCCGCCCAGTCGCTGACTGTCTTGATCGCCTCTGGCCTGAGTGTGCACACACTCTCTCGCCCACGCTTCGTCTTGATCACAATCCGCGCCCGCACCAGGTACGCAATATGTTTGGAAATCATCTGCTGCGAGAGTGCAAACGGTTCCGTCAAGCCATGCACAGAGGCAGGACCATGTGAGAGTCGTTCGATCATCCCCCGCCGGGTTGGATCAGACAAAGCAGCAAATGTTGTACCTAATCTATCCACAACCATACGGTAGTGGATTTGCCCGTCGATGTCAAGTGTGAAATTGAGGGAGTCGCACCCGGCGGGGGTAACGATTCGATTACAGGCATGGCCCAGATCCGTCGAGCCGCGAGCGGCGAACTCGAGTAGTTTCTTCCCATAGAAGTCCGAGTGGTATACTATTTCTTTGCATAGAACTTCTAGTGGAGAGGCCGGTGCCCAAGAAGAAGCCATCCAACAACGAAATGTTCAAGGGGACCCTGGACATGATGATCCTGCGGACCCTTGTCGGCGGTGATGCACACGGGCATACCATCGCAAAAGTCATTGAGCGCACCTCTGAGGATCTTCTGGAGGTGGAGCAAGGCTCTCTGTATCCCGCGCTGCACAGACTCGAGGACCGAAGGTGGGTTTCCTCCCATTGGGGTGCGAGCGAAAACAATCGCAAGGCCAAGTTCTACCGGTTGACCGCCGAAGGCCGTAAGCAGTTGGTTCGCGAAACCAGCCGCTGGCGGCAAATGACCCGCGCAATTGGCCTTGTGATGGGTGTAGAATGCGGTGCGCAATGAGCTGGATGAGATTCCTCCACCGCAAACGCTCCGACGCCGAGTTGCAGGACGAGATCGAGGCTTTTCTGACGGAAGAGACTGCCGGCAATGAGGCCCGCGGCCTGACACCCGACGAAGCCCGGCGACAGGCCCGGCTGAAATTTGGCAACGCACAACAGGTGCGCGAATCGCTGTGGATGCAAAACACTCCCCAACGGTTGGCAGGTATCGCCCGCGACGTAAAATACGCCTTTCGTACGTTGCGGCGCACGCCGGGATTTTCGATCATCGCGATTGTGGTCATGGCTTTGTGCCTGGGCGCCGCCACGTCGCTTTTCACCGTTGTGCGTTCGGTGCTGCTGCGGCCGCTGCCTTTTCGCGACCCCGCACGGCTGGTGATGGTGTACGAACACTTCCGGGGAGGGGAATTAAGCTACCACCCTGTTGCGCCAGCCGACTTCTACGACTGGCGCTCGAAGACCCGCGGCTTTGCAGACATGGCAATCATGCGTCCTGCCGGGTACAACCTCACCGATGTGCGCAACGAATTGCCGGAGTCGATTAGCGCCGAGGCAGGTTCCTCGAACCTGTTTTCACTGCTGGGAGTGCAGCCGGCGCAGGGCAGGCAGTTTACGGAGGCGGACGATCAGGGCGGCAGCGCCGTGGTGATGTTGACCTGGGGCCTGTTTGAGAGGCGGTTTGCAGGCGACGCGCAGATTGTGGGGGGACAGATTCACCTTGACGGCACACCCTACACAGTGGTCGGCGTGCTGCCCTCGTGGTTCACTTATCCCGATGCCCGAATTCAGCTATGGGTTCCCTACAAGGCCGATGCCAGCCCTGAGATGCTTCAGCATCATGACTGGCATGGGAGCCAGGTGGTGGCAAGACTCCGCCCAGACGTAAGCCTGGCCAGCGCGATCGCGCAGGTTGGCGCCATACAATACCAGAATCATTTGCAGTATCCGCACGATCCGGTGGCTGAAGATGTTGTTTCGCGCTCGCTGAACGAGGATCTCGCCGGAGATGTGAAGAAGCCGCTGATGTTGATGCTTTCCGCAGTTGGTTGCATGCTGCTTATTGGCTGCCTCAATGTGGCCAACCTGCTGGTGGCGCGGGGCGCGGCGCGGCAGAAGGAAGTCGCGATACGAAGCGCCCTCGGCGCTCCGCGGGCCACCCTGATTCGCGAGCAGATGGCCGAGAGTGTTCTGATTTGCGCCGCCGGCGGTGTGGGCGGGCTTCTGCTGTCATTGGGCTCCACTGAGTGGCTGGCGAAAACGTGGAAGGACCTGCCCACCGCACAGGGCATTCGCATCGACGGCGGGGTAATTGCGTTTGCCTGCGCGCTTATGTTCGCTGCGGCGCTGATTGCAGGCTTGCTGCCCACGCTTTCCTCAACAGGCAAGTCAATGCTGAATGCCCTGCAAACCTCGGTACGGACCGGCTCGAGCAGCGTTTCGCGCACCGCGCTCAGAAAGTCGCTGCTCACGGCGGAGATTGGAATCACCGTGGTGCTGCTGGTGGCTGCCGGGCTGCTGGTCAAGAGTTTTATGCAATTGCGTGCCGCCAATATCGGGTGCGTAGTAAACAACACGCTCACTTTGCAATACAACCTGCCCGGCAAGAGGTACGACACCCCGGAGAAGCGAAACGCATTCAACGAAGGGCTGCTGGCGCCAGTGAAAGCTATGCCCGGAGTTCTCGGCGCGGCATTGGGAACCACGGTTCCGGGAACAGGATACTGGGGTACCGACGAATTCACGGTGAAGGAGCATGCTCCGCTCAACACAAGCGAACACTTGCCCGGCGCGCTGACCCGCTGGGTCGATCCAGGCTATTTCAGCGCGCTCGGAATTCCGCTCGTGAGCGGACGGTTCTTTACCAGCCACGAACGTGTGGAGCGCTCGTACAAGGTGATCGTGAGCCGTCAACTCGTTCAGCAATATTTCGCAGGCGAAGATCCTATCGGCAAGCATTTGCACATTCCAGGACGCGCCCACGATGGAGCGCCTAGCCTGACGGATTGGGAGATTGTGGGCGTCGCCGGCGACACCCTGTACCAAGTGGGCAAAGAGCCGAAAGCCACAATATATTTCCCCATCCTTGAGGGCCGTAGCGATGCGACGCTCACGGTTCACACCGCAACGGACCCATTGCAATTTTCGCTGCCGCTGCAAAAACAGATCGCGTCGCTCGATCCTGAACTCCCGATCTCGAATGTGCTCACCATCAACCAGATCATTGGCGCGTCCCTGGTGAATGCGAGCCTGAGCGCAACCCTCGTGCTGGCTTTTGCCATCTTGTCGCTGATCCTTGCTTCGGTGGGATTGTACGGCGTGTTATCGTACCTTACCACTCAGCGGACCTCGGAACTGGGAATCCGCATAGCGCTCGGCGCGCAACGAGATCAGCTTTTGCAGTTGATGCTGATGGATGGCCTGCGGCCAGCGCTGTTCGGCCTGGGCCTTGGTTTGGTGATGAGCTTCGCGGCGACACGGATCCTACAGTCGATGCTTTTCGGAACGAAGCCTCTCGATCCTATGGTTCTCTCCGGCGTGATTGCAACGCTGCTCGCGGTTGCGGTTCTGGCCTGCCTGGCTCCCGCATGGCGTGCTTCCCGGTTAGATCCAATGAAAGCTCTCCGATCCGAGTAGAGCAGGGTATCCGCGGAGCGATTCATAATCGCCACAGTTAAGTAACCCTAATTTCGGAGGCGAGCTCGCGTCGGAGGCGTAAGGGTTCTCTCTCTCCAATACGCACGACCAGCGAGGCGTGGCGCGTTCCAGGCTCAACCAGCACGGTGGTTCCGGGCATCAATCCCATGCGCTTCATTTCACGCAGGGCTTGTGGATCACGGTCTGAAACGCTGCTGATCACGGCAGGCACTCCGCAGGGCCACTTCGAAAGAGCGACTTCCTGGCGTTCTACAACTACTCCGTCTTTTTCCGGAATGATGTGGCCGTGCGGATCGGTTTCAGGATCGCCTAATTTCGCGGCGATCCGGTCTTCCAGGCGTTCCGAGATATAGTGCTCCAAACGTTCCGCTTCGTCGTGCACTTCATCCCAGGAAAAATCGAGCACATCGTGCAGGAATCGTTCGAGCAGGCGATGATGGCGCTGAATCTCCAGAGCCCGCCGCTTACCCAGTTCTGTGAGCACGACTCCATGGTGCTTCTCGTATTTCACAAACGATGGCCGCTCGCCGGCAAGCTTCTGGAGCATTCCGGTAACCGAGGCCGCTCGCACCTCTAAGTGGGCCGCCAAAGCGTTGCTGGTGACCCGTTCGCCGGAGGGACCGCTCAGTTCCAGAATCGCTTTGAGGTAATCGTCGACGGCCTCCGTGGATTTCGCAGTCACTAAAGGACAGTATAGAGGATGCGGAATGTTGTATATTTAGTCATGCCTAATTTATAGAGCCGTGGCACTCGCGGCCTTCTTGACCGTTCCGCTTTGGGGCCAGGGCGAGACCACCAGCGCGATTGGGGGCTCCGTGACGGATGTCACAGGCGCGGCGATTCCCGCCGCGAGGGTCACGCTCACGAGCATCGATAACGGGATGAAACGGACCGCGAAGGTCGACGACAGCGGGCGATTCAACTTCCCGCAACTCAAGCCCGGTCCATATTCGGTGAAGGTGGAGGCAGATCAGTTCGAGGCGCAGGAAAACCGTTCCGTGATGGCGGGCCTGGGGCAAAAGCAAACGGTAGACTTCACATTGAAGGTCGCGGCTTCGAACCAGACGATCACGGTGAGCGAGGGAGCGCCCCTAGTGAATCCGCAAAATGCGAATACGTCCACGACCCTCGGCGCCCGCGCGCTCGAAGATCTTCCGAATCCCGGAGGCGATATGACTTACCCGTTGCAGTTTGCCGCAGGAGCGCTGATCAACACGGCGGGCAGCGGGAACGATTTCGTCGGCGGCACGAACGGCTATGGCAATGTTCAGTTCAATGGCCTGCCGTCGCTATCGAACGGCTATATCGTGGATGGTCTCGAAACCAACGATCCGCTGACGAATCTGAACAGCGGGCTCTCCACGAACCTTGTTCTTGGACTGAATTCGATCGCCGAGGTGACCGTGAACACGCTCTCTTATGCGGTGGATCAGGGGCGATACGGGGCGGCGCAGGTGAACTACGTGACCAAGTCCGGCGGGAATCAATTTCACGGGAACCTGTACGAGCTGTGGAATGGATCGCGGTTCAATGCGGCGGATTTTTTCACCAATTCAACGCCGGGGAATCAGAAGCCGCGTTCGACGGTCAACCATTTTGGAGGCAGCCTGGGCGGGCCCATCCGCCGCAACAAGCTGTTCTTCTTTTTCGATACCGAATGGGTCCGGATCGCGCTTCCCATCGTTTCGGCGACGACAGTCCCAACGCCCGCATTTCAAAATTACGTCTTGGCTCAGCTTCCGCGTGGAGGAACGGATTCCATCACGGGATCGGTCTATCAACCGGCGCCGCAACTGGTGCCGCTCTATCAAAAGCTGTTCTCGCTCTATCGAAGTACGGCGGGCGCGCCGCTGGCGGTATTGGGTTGCCCGTTCAATAGCGATGGAATGGCGGCGGCGGGAAATCCTCCGAACGGTAATGGGTGCGCGAACCGGCAAAGTATCTCGCATTCGAGCGACGACAGCGAGCAGGTGCAGACGGCGCGTATCGACTACAACGTGAATGAGAGAAACATGACGTGGTTTCGTTTTCAGGCGGACACGGGCCTGCAGGCGGCGTACACGGACCCGATCAACCCCTTGTTCAACGCCGCCTCTCCGCAGCCTCTGTATTCTTTCGCAACCGGATACACGCACGTGTTTTCGCAGAACCTGGTGAACTATTTCAATCCCGCGTTCTCCTGGTACGAGAGCCTGTTCGGTCCAACGGACTTGTCGAAGACGCTGGCGGCGTGGCCGATTGTGCTTCAAGGGAGTCCGTTCACAACGGTGGGCGGGCTCGACAACACGTGGGTTCAAGGCAGGCGGGCTTCGCGGTTGTTCTTGAATGACAATCTGGCGTGGACGCTCGGCGCGCATGAGCTTAGGTTCGGGACCAACATTCGGATTTTCCGGCTCAACGATTATGACTTCGGCGAGGGAGTGGTGCCCACGGTGAGCTACGCCACTCTGCCGCAGTTCATTTACGGCATAGCGTCGACCGCGTCGGAGACATTTCCGCAGGCGAATTCGCAGCCGTACAACTTTCTCAACGCTGGATGTTTACGCGCAGGACACCTGGAAAATCACGAAAACGCTGACCTGGACGTTCGGTCTCCGCGCGACGCATAATTCGAATCCGGTGAATCCGCACGATGCGGTGGCGCGGCTGCCGGGATCGTGGGACGCAATTTCACACAACGTCAATCAACCGCTCGACGCGTTGATCGAGACAAAGCTGGGGAATATTTTCGCATCGACGCCGCTGGCGATCATGCAACCTCGAATGGCGCTCGCCTGGCAGGCTGCCTCGAAGACTGTGCTGCGAACCGGGTTCGGTTTATTCAGCGACATTCTGCCGGGGAGCGTGGTGGATCTGGTCGGAATCAATCCGCCGTACTCGAAGACATTTCTAGGTGGGTTGCTGGGCACGGCCGGCGGATCGAACATTGACAGTGCGATTGCCGCAACCGTCGCGGCCAACCAGACGTTCACCTCCGGGTTCGCGCAAGGGCAGTTATCGTGCGCGTCGGCCCTATCGAATCCGGCGACATGCCTACAGCCGGTGGCGATCACGGCGGTTCCGGATGGCAAGCTTCACGCGCCATACTTCATGCAATGGAGCTTCGCGCTGGAACAGCAGTTCGGCACGACGATGAATCTGCGCGCGCAGTATGTCGGCACGCGCGCCGTGAATCAGCCCTACGAAACGCAGGTGAACGGCTATCAGACCGTGTGCCAGGGCTGCTTTGCTCCGTTTCCGTATGGCCAGCCGTCGGATGCCGAGGTTCGGCGCGGTGACGCAGCTTAGCACCGGCGCGAACAGTCATTACAACGGGCTGCAACTGACGGCCGATAAGCGGCTGACGCACGGGCTGCAGGTGCTGGCGAATTACACCTGGAGCCGTTGTATGGACACGGTCTCGAACGGCGGATTCCTGCCGTTTTCCGCCGGAGGAATCCTCACGCCGCTGCCCGGCGAACTGGGGCGGCAATACGGTCCTTGCGATTACGATGTCCGCGGCAATTTCACCGCGCAATACGTCTATCAGTTGCCGTTTAAAGCGCGGAGCAGAGCGCTGGGGGCGGTGGTCAATGGATGGCAGGTTTCGGGAACGGCGTTCTGGCACAGCGGTGTGCCGTTTTCGGTATTGAGCACGCCGTACTCGGCGAATGGCGACGGCATTGTGCAAGGGAGCGGCCCGCAATTTGCGAGCGTGGTCGCGGGTGTTCCTCTTTATGAGCATCAGCCAATTGCAGGAGTGACGCCGGCGGGGACAGTGCAGTGGCTCAATCCGAACGCGTTCGTCTCAGCGGTGGATCCGAGCACAGGAGCTTGCACCGGCGGAGACAACGCGCAGAATTGCCAGTTCGGCAATCTCGGACGGAACGCGTTGCGCGGTCCCGATTTCGCGTGGGCCGATTTTTATCTGACGAAATGGTTTACCCTGCGCGAACACGTAAAGCTTCGCCTCGAGGGGCAGGCATTCAACCTTTTCAATCATCCAAACTTCGCGTTACCAACAGTCGTGTATGCAGGCATTCCCGGAAGACCTTCGACCCAAACGGGATTCGGAGCGCTTACCTACGCCACCGCGCCGCCGACAGGATTGCTTGGCGTCGGACTTGGCGGCGACAGTTCCCCGCGCATGATCGCGTTTCAGGCACGATTGGAGTTTTGATTCGATTAAAACGCCGCCTTTAACAAAGGCGTAGTCGACGATCCGGGGAAAGCGACTGCCGACGCTCGCGGTTCACACCGCAACGGATCCATTGCAATTTTCGGTGCCGCTGCAAAAACAGATCGCGCAGCTCGATCCCGAACTTTCGGTTTCAAGTGTGCTCACCATGAACCAGATCATTGGCGCGTCCCTGGTGAATGTGAGCCTGAGCGCAACCCTTGTGCTGGCTTTTGCTATCTTGTCGCTGATTCTTGCTTCGGTGGGCTTGTACGGCGTGTTATCGTACCTTACCACTCAGCGGACCTCAGAACTGGGAATCCGCACAGCGCTGGGCGCGCAACGCGATGAGCTCTTGCAGTTGATGCTGATGGATGGCCTGCGGCCAGCGCTGTTCGGGCTGGGCCTTGGTTTGGTGATGAGCTTCGCGGCCACACGCATCTTACAGTCGATGCTTTTCGGAACGAAGCCTCTCGATCCTGTGGTTCTCTCCGGCGTGATTGCAACGCTGCTGGCGGTTGCGGTTCTGGCCTGCCTGGCTCCAGCATGGCGTGCTTCCCGGTTAGATCCAATGAAAGCGCTCCGAACCGAGTAGAACAAGGTAGCCGCAGATTAGGCCTAATCGCCAAGGCGTTCGTTGAGCAGGCTTCCGGGCGGATTACGCGCGACTCGGAAAATGCTAGATTTCGGCGGAAACGGCGGATGTCCCGTTGCGGAAAGTGAGGACAAACCCGTCTTGCGGAATTCCCATACAGCATAGTTGCGGCGGCGGTTGTGGCACGGTATTTGCCTTAAAGCCGCCGGCCCCTTCCGGGGGCGCATGGAAAGAACAAATTCTTCACCGTTTCAACCGGCGCCGGGGCGACGGATTCCAACCAAATTCCGGCGTCATTCTCGGGGCGCAAGGCGCTCTCTATGGCGAGGCGAGCGAAAGTGTGTTCAAGCTAACCCCTCCTGCCTCTGAAGGCGGTGCGTGGATAGAAAGCGTACTCGCTACCTTTACGGGCCCAAACGGATTCGACCCTGAGTCCAGCCTGGTTGAAAAAGACGGAGTACTCTTCGGCACGACTTCAGTTGGTGGTTCGACCTGGATTGCCGGCGTCTCTAACGGCTATGGGATTGTATTCATGCTCAGTCAATGAAATCAGTTTCTACTCCGGACTGCCACGAACTCCTTCCTGGTGGATGCCGTCTAAAATCCGCCAAGCCGCGCTCCAAGCTAAGTCTACGTCCGCTTCCCTCGGCGCCGCCTGGGGGCATTCTCCGAGTGGCTTACTCGCTCGGAGCCTGCCCGGGCTCTCCCAGGGTTCCGCCGTTCCATTCAATTGAAGAAGAAGTAGCGCGTGGGCATAAGGAGTTACGTGCAGCCGACGGTGGCCTTGCGACTTCTACGGATATAGGTGAAAGTTATACTTGGGGGGAACATGCGAATTCTGATTTTCTTGGCCTTGAGTTTGCCGGCAGTTTCGCCGGCTCAACAGATTGCCGTCCAATTGTTTGCAGTGGGCTCAACCGCGATCTCCTCCGAATTTGAATCCCAGGTGACAGTCGGGCCGGATCGCGCCCTATGGATGACGATGCCACTCGCCAACCAAATCGCCCGCCTCACGCCTGCGGGCGCCGTCGCGTTTTATCCTGTGTCCCCAGCTCCTTGCGGCGGATCTCCCTGCGGTCTCTATGGCATTACATCCGGGTCGGATGGAGCGCTCTGGTTTACATCAACTTCTACCGTCGGTACGTGGGTCGGGCGCATGACTACCGCCGGCGTGGTGACTAAGCAGTACAAAGTCTCAAACGATTACGGTGGTTACCCGGCAATCACGCCCGGCCCGGATGGGGCTCTGTGGTTTACGCTGCAGAACGCAATTGGGCGCCTTACCACGTCAGGCACGCTTACCAAATACGAAGTGCCGCCTAACGGCATTTATCAGGCCGACCCCAACTCGATTGTTGTCGGGCCGGATGGCGCCTTATGGTTTACCGAGGCGGTCGCCAACATCGTCGGGCAGGTCACTACGAGCGGCGCGATCACCGAGTATTACATACCGACATCCAATCCCAGCCTCAACTCCATGACCACCGGGCCCGACGGCGCCCTCTGGTTTACTGAAATATCGGCATCGAAAATAGGGCGAATCACCACTTCCGGGGTTGTTACCGAGTACTCGTTGCCCTCTGGCTATGGCCTGCCCTGGTGGATCGCCCCTGGACCCGACGGAGCCATGTGGTTCACCGAACCCCAGCAAGCAATCATTGGACGCGTCACCACGAACGGCTCGTTCTCAAATTACAGCGTGCCCTTCAAAGGCAGTTATCCGGGCCAAATGATTGCCGGATCCGGCGGTTCCTTATGGTACAGCACCGGCGCGAGCATCGGCGAAGTCGTGTTTGTAACGGCCAACCTCAGCGTATCTCCAGACGCTGGCGTTCGCGGGACGCCGCTGACGTTTTTGGGCAGTGGGTTCACTCCGGGCGAGAGGGTCGATATTTATACAGCCGGGTTCGACTCGGCTGCATTGGCTAGCACCATCGCTGATCGGAGCGGCGCGGTCACAGCCACCGGGCTAGCTACCCAAGCCGTCAATGGCCCCCGTCTTTTTCTGGGCAGCGGCCAAACAAGCGGCAAGGTAGGTGCGGCCAATTTCGAAATGTCAGCCAGCCTGATTCTCAGTCCAAGCTCCGGACCGCCCGGGACTGTAGTCACCGCCGCGGGGTTTGGCTTCGACCAGATGGCTGCGATTGACTTTCATTGGGACGCGTTAAGCAATCCCTCCTTGGGTACGGTGACGGTCAGCTTACATGGCGGCTTCGGCCGCAGCACGGCGTTTACGTTTTCGGTGCCGGCAGGCGCCGCGCCTGGCTCCCATCCAGTAGTCGCTGGCGGCGCATTCGCCCCCACGGCCATAGCTAACTTCGAAGTCCAATGACCATGGCCAGTCGGCCACGCCTCACGCGAGCTTGCCTTTGTAACTGCGCCCCCACTTTGCCGCCGCGTGTCGTCTGCCAGCGGAGTCGCTTTCTAAAACTTTGAAACCGAGCGTCGAAGCGATTACCATCACTCGCCGTGGGATAATAACCCGCATAGAGACTCCATGTCGTTCCCCCTAATCTTCAGCATCCTAATCGCTATCTTCGTCGCCAGCCAGGTCTTCTGGTATATCCGCGCCCGTGCCCTCGTGAAACGTCTGGCCCAAACCCGGCAAACGCAACTCATCCTCACCGCCGCCGGACTCCTCCTCTACCTCGCCCTGCTCGCCTTCAACTTCGGACTCTTCGGCCGCCGCTCCAGCCCCACCCGCCTCACCTGGTACGACGCCCTCATTTCCGCGCCATTCGCCTATTGGGTGGTCTGCTCGCTAGTGGCCTTCCTGCTCGCCGCCATCCTGTGGCCCGTCAAGCGCGCCGCTCGCGCAACCGGTGCTCTCGCCTCTCCCGGACGCCGTCAGTTTCTCGAACGTAGCGCCAACGTCGTGGTGGCCGCGCCATTCGTGGCCGGCGCCTACGGACTCTTCTACGGACGCCTGAATCTTGAAACCACCCACCGGCCCATCCAACTGCCGCATCTGCCCAAAGCCTTCCACGGCTTTCGCATCGCCCAGCTTTCCGATATCCACATCGGGCCCTTCATGCCCGAAACGGAAATCCGCCGCTATGTGCAAATCACCAACGATCTGAAGCCCGACCTCATCGCCCTCACCGGAGACTTCGTCACTTGGGACCCATCCACGCAGCATGCCGTCGTCAGCGCCCTAACCGCCCTGCGCGCGCCCTTCGGCATCTTCGGCTGTATGGGTAATCATGAGGCCTGGTCCCACACCGAAGCCTCCATCACCGCCATGTTCCGCCAGGTCGGCATCCGCATTCTGCGCCACGAAAACGTGCCCGTAACCGCGGGGGGGGAGTCGTTCAACTTAATCGGAGTGGATTTCGAAACCAGCCGCCACATGGGGCCTAGTGAGAATTTCGTCCGCACTTACCTCGAAGGAGTGCAACCCCTCATGGCGCCCGGCAAAGTGAACATTCTGATGAGTCACAATCCCGATACCTTCGATCGCGCCGCCGAACTCGGCATCGATCTCAGCCTCGCCGGACACACGCACGGCGGCCAGGTCGCCCTCGAATTTGTGAATCCCGAAATCGCGCCCAGCCGCTTGGTCACGCCCTACGTCTCAGGCTGGTTCCAAAAGCCCGGTGGACAGCTCTACGTCAACCGCGGCATCGGCACCATCGGCATCCCCATGCGCATCGGCGCGCCGCCCGAAATCACCGTCTACGAACTCGTCTAGCGTCTCAATACATCACGCCCGTAGCCCGCCCCTTCGCCTCTCCGCGCAGCCATACGAAAACCGGAGCGTGTGGCGCCGGTGCCGGCCACGGTAGTTCCACCTTCAACGCTTCCTTCTGCCCGTCAGCCTCTGGAATCGATTGCACCGGCAATCCGTGCTGCGCATCCCAACCGGTCTGCTCCACCGTATCCAGATCCTCGCCTTTCAAGATCCCCGCGTAAGCCCCGTCGCCCAGTTTCTGATCCGTAAGCACAAACTGCTCGATGCGCGGCACTCGCAAAATACGCCCCAACGGAAACGCATCGCTCGCGCCGTCCGCGGATGTCACCCGTGCCTCCAGCCTGCACCCAGACCGCCCCACCGTCCCTGGATCGAGCGACAGAAACAGCACGCCTTCGCCCGCCAAATCCAGCCGTGCCCCGCCGCTCCGGTCGCCCGCCGCCAGGTGCAATCGCTGCCGCAGCGGACCCGCCTCCGTGCACGTCACGTCCACCGCCGGCGCTTCCCCCGCATGCGCCACGGCAAGGGCGAAACTAGCCGTTACCGCCGCCGGAATCTCGTCGTCGTTCAACGCCAGCCCAAAATTCTGTGGATAGGATTTCCGCACCGCGGTAATGCGCGGCCGCGGACCCTTTACTTCAATCGCCTCCGCCACCAGCAGAGGCGCTTCAATCCCTTGCACTTTCATATGCATGGCATAGCTGCGCTCCTTGCTCGCTTTGGAATTCAGCTTCACCGTCGCCTCGCGCGTCTCCCCCCCGTGCCCCGCCGGCCCCAACTCGATCTCGCCCGCATCACTCGTCAACTTCTCGATGCGGTCCAGGCCACTGCCATGTAGCCACAATTTCTGCTCTTTCTCCTCCATGTTCGAACGCAGCGGCAGATTCTCGATCTTCGGATTCGGCGGCAGTATCGTCACCGGAATCGGATGCGCTACACCATCCGATTGCGCCAGCAGCAACCGATATGCGCCCGGCTTCAGCGCATTGGTATCTACCTCCGCCTCGGCCGACTCCTGGTCCCCCCCCCGTACTCCATGCGCCAGCGTGAAGGATACTTTCACAGGAGCACCGGCATGCCCTCCAGCCTTCTCCAACTCCGCTTTTTCCAGAAACTCGAAGTCCGTGCCTTCCAGCTTTACCGGTACCTCGCCGCTCCCCTCCACCAACCGGTCGCGCGAATCCGCCGCCAGTTTGGCCAGTTTCAAATCGCCGTATGGATGCAGATGCACATCCCCCGCCACCGGCAAATCATCCCAATCCCACAGCGCTTTCAAATGGTAATCGCCCGGCGCGGCTTTCGTTTTACTCAGGTCCAGTTGGATCTCGCCGTCTTTCTCCATGCTCGCCGGCACCGCAATCGCCGCCCCGCCTTTTACCGGAGTCAGTTGCCAGTTCCTCAATAGCGCCACCGCTTTCGACCCCTCGTTCGCCCGCACCGCCACTGCCGATTTCGCTCCGATCGGCAAATGCACTGCTGTCGCCAGCGTCAGCTTCGGCTCCGCCAGTTGTGGCAACCGATGCGCCCACAAGTACGCGATGCGCGTGCGCGGCTTGGCCGTCTGGCTCTTGGCGCACAGCGCGAAACTGCCCCCCGGCGCCGTCTGCGCGATGATCGACTGGAACTCCGTCTCGGGAAACAACATCGCGTGCATGTTCTGAAACAACGACGCCCCCCCCGCCACCAGCCCCACCGGACTGCCGAAGAACAGACTCGCCACCGCCGCCGCCAGCCCCGCCGACTGTTGCACCACTGCGGTATTCGTCCCCGTCAGAGGATCCATCGAATTCATAGCTGGCGACAACGCGTGCAGCAACGTCGCGGCTTGTTGATTGGTGGCCGCATGCAGGTCGAGCGCCGGCACAGTCACGCCGGACTTAGCCGAAAATCCCGCCAGCGCCGCCGAGACATCCGCGCCGGAATTCTCCGAATCCTGCAGCTCTTTAATCAGCGCGCTCACCTGCGACGTCTGATCGGCATAGTCCGCCAGTTCCGCCAGCATCTCGTCATTCTTCTGCATCAAGGCTTTCACCTTGCGCATGCTCAGCCCTTGCGGACCATACACCAGCGCCACCACCGAAGCATCGCGCGGCAGCACCCACATCGCCGCCTTGCCCGCCGGCTCCGGCTTCAGTGCCTCCAGTTGTCCTTGCGAATTCGCTAGCGGCGCCAGCAGCACGGCGATTTCCGCCTTGTCCTTCACCGCGCCCGGAATGTGCACCGGCTCGTAAAGCAGGTTCTGCCCCTTGTGCAGCGCGTTCACCTCGCGCAATGGCAACACCGGACCGCCTTTGGCCGGTGCCACCGATATCTTGAATGTGCCCAACGGTTGACTGCTCACACATGCGCCCGGCGTGGCGGCCAGGCAAGGGAGCGCGATTAGGGACACTAGTCCCTTGAAGCGGCGTATCACATTTATGACGACGTCCCCGGCTTCCAAAAAGACGAGAAACCTGACCTTTGATACCATATGCCCATGCAGCTTCCCCGCCTTTTCCTGGTTCGCCAGAACTTTCCCGACCGCCGCATTCACGATGTTGCCGCCGAGGTTAAACGAGAATTGAGTTGCTCCGGATTTGCCGCCCGCCTCAAGCCCGGCGCCAGCGTAGCCATCGGCGTAGGCAGCCGCGGTATCGCCAACATCGCCACCATCACCCGCGCCGCCGTCGAATTCTGGAAGTCCCAAGGCATGCATCCCTTCGTCTTCCCCGCCATGGGTAGCCACGGCGCGGCCACCGCCGAAGGACAGGCCGACGTGCTCGCCCACTACGGCATCATCGAGGACACCATCGGCTGCCCCGTGCGCAGTTCCCTCGAAGTCGTAGCCCTCGGCAAAACCCCGCAAGGCATCCAAACCTACATGGATAAGAATGCCTACGAAAGCGACGGCGTCATGCTCTGCGGCCGTGTCAAGTGGCATACCGATTTCATGGGTAAGATCGAAAGCGGTCTCTTCAAAATGATCGCCATCGGCCTCGGCAAATTTGCCGGCGCCCAGCACTACCATACCTACGCCTATAAACTCGGCCTCGAAAACACTATCCGCGCCATCGGCCGCACCGTCCTCGCCTCCGGCAAAATCCTGGGCGGACTCGCCATTCTCGAAGACGCCCACCACAGCACCGCCAAGCTCGAAGCCGTCCCCGTCGAAGGCATGGAGCAGCGCGAGGAAGAACTGCTGGCCCTCGCCAAATCCTGGATGGGCCGCATCCCTATGGATCTCGATATTCTCATCCTCGACGAAATCGGCAAGAACGTCAGCGGCGCCGGTATGGATAGCAAAGTCGTCAACCGCAGCGTCCTAGGCGACTACAATCCCTGGCCCGATACGCCCCGCATCGAGCGCATCTTCGTGCGCGACCTCAGCGATCTCACCTACAACAACGCCGTCGGTATCGGTATGGCCGATATAACCACCGATCGCCTCGTCAACCGCATCGATTGGGTTCCCACTCGGGTCAATTCCCTAACTGCCTCCACTCCCTCGGCCATCCGCACTCCCATCCACTACCCTACGGATCGTGAGTGCCTCGAAGCCATCGCCCCAACAGTCGGAAAATTCGACGCCCGCGAAGTCACCATCGGATGGATTCGCAACACTCTCGAACTCGCCGAACTGGCTCTGAGCGAAAACCTCCGGCCCATCATCGAAAAAGATCCTATGCTCGAAATAATTTCGGCTCCGAGCGAGATTGAATTCGATGGAACCGGTAACCTTGTGTCTCCGCGCGACGTCCCCCAAAGCCCTGTTACACCGGCATTTGCATCTTCACGCCACTAAAAATACCAGTTAGGCTGTATACCCATTCGCCGGTCTCCGCCGTATTCTTAAATCATCAAGGATGCCTGGAAGCCGTTGGACTAAACCACAGATCGAATCGCTGGTCGATCAAATCGTCCACCTGAATAAGCCTCTGCCGGAAATTGATGTCGAAGGCAAGACTCGGGCGGCCATCAATAATCAGCGAAAACGTCTGCAACGCGCCGGTGTGCTAAACGGCTCGTTTGCGGGTCGCGAGGTCAAACCCTGGACCTTTCCCGAGCTCAAGAAGCTCACCACGTTCACCCAGGATTACAACTTCAGCGCCTCGTTTATCGCCCAGATGGGACTGCTGCCCGGCCGCACCAAAGATTCCATCAGCAAGATGATGGGCCGCCATGGCCTCGGCAATCCCGCTATTAAGGAGCGCGCCCGTCTGGCCCAGCGCTTCGATCCCGAACACCGCCAGGAGTTCGAGCACTTTCTCTTAGGCGAAGGCCGCCTGCTCCCCAGTATGGCGATCGCCCACCAATGGGGACTCGCACAGAAAACGGTCACGGCTTACCGGCGCCGTCTCGGAATTCAGCTTTCCTGGGAAGAAGCCCGATCTTCTGAAGACTTCCGCCGCCAGCAAAGCAAACGTGCCGCTGCCTTTGTCGCCCACACCCGCGAACGTTGGAGCCATTGGCGCGAACGCAAGAAAATCGAATGGGAGAAACTTCGCCAGCAGCTTTCGCAACGCCACGATTGTCCGCCCGCCCGGCACTGCCAAGCTTGCGGCGAACAATGGTACGCCTCGCGCGAGTTCTTCCACGTGCGTACCCGGCACTCTCCCAGCGGACTGAAAACCAGTTACTGCCGCATTTGCCGCCTATGTCGCGCCGAGCGCCGCCGCAACGCCGCCCCCGCCGAAACCGCGCCGATCACCGACCAACCGACTCTCGACCAATCGACTCTCGACCAATCGACTCTCGACCAACCGAGCCGCGACCGTAAGGGAGCGTCCGCCCTTTCACTCGCCTGCTAAAATCCCTAACTTCCTACCCACGCGAGCGAACACCTCAAGCGCCCGATCCAATTCCTCGCGTGTGTGCGTCGCGGTCACAATCGTCCGTACCCGCGCCTTCCCCTCCGGCACCGTCGGAAAACCGATCCCCGTCGCCAGCACTCCCGCCTCAAACAACGCTGCCGAGAATGCGTAAGCCGTGCGCGCCTCCCCAACCATCACCGGCGTGATCGGCGTTTCACTAACGCCCGTATCGAACCCCGCCGCCACTAGCCCTTTCTTAAAATAAGCCGTGTTATCCCACAATTTTTGGATGCGCTCCGGTTCCTCCTCCAATACATCAAACGCAGCCATGCACGACGCTGCCACCGCCGGCGGATGCGAAGTCGAAAATAAAAACGGCCGCGCCCTGTGGTACAAAAACTCGATCAGCGCCCGGCTACCGCAAACATACCCCCCCAGCACCCCGATTGCTTTCGAAAGCGTGCCGACCTGAATCTGTACTCGTCCGTGTAGCCCAAAGTGATCAATCGTCCCGCGTCCGTTCCGCCCCAGCACGCCCGACGAATGCGCATCGTCCACCATCATGATGGCACCGTGCCTCTCCGCCGCCTCCACCAACCCCGGCAGCGGCCCAATGTCCCCGTCCATTGAGAACACTCCGTCGGTGATCAACAGTTTTCGCCCCGGCGCACCATCCAGTGCCGCCAGTTTTTCCTCCGCCACCGCTACATTTTTATGCGGGAAAACATGAATCTTCGCCCGCGAAAGCCGGCACCCGTCAATGATGCTGGCGTGATTCAACTCATCGGAAATGATGTGATCTTCGGGAGTCAGGATCGCCGAAACCGTACCCGCATTAGCCGCGAAGCCGGATTGAAACACTACGCACGCTTCCACGTTCTTAAAGCGCGCGATGCGTTCCTCAAGCGCCATGTGCAACGACATCGTCCCCGATATCGTGCGCACGGCGCCCGAGCCAACACCAAACTTCCGCGTCGCGTCAAGCGCCGCTTCCCGCAGTTTTGGATGCGTCGTCAGCCCCAGATAATTGTTCGAAGCCAGGTTGATTACATCCCGGCCGTCGAATCGCGCCTCGGGCGCACTTTCCGTTTCCAAAACGCGCAGCCGTTGATATGTTCCGGCTCGCTTCCACGCTTCCAACTGCTCGCCCAAATAGGCTAGGGGATCGCTCATTCCCTCAGTCTAAGTCAAAACACTATTGGCGGTCACCGTCGCGTGGCGGTGTGCGCCGGGCCGTAGTGGTCGTCGCCCGCCCGCCTTTATCTTTGTCCCGGCGCCGCGGTTCCGGCATCATGCGGTCTGCGGTATTCTCCTGCCGCTCGCCCCGCGCTTCAATCCGCTCCTGACGATCGGCCGCGGCCTGCTTCGCCTTCTCAAATCGGATGGCTTCCGCTACCCCCGCCGCGTCCGGATCCCTGTCCCGATCCGCCGCCACCATGGATGGCAGCGCGGCCAAACCGCCCGCCAATCCGAGTATCAAACCGATTCTGCTTTTACTGAACATGATCTTCTTCCTCCTTGGCAATCCCACAAAAGCAACTCACATGCCAAGATTTCCTCTTTTGATTTCAATGCCCATCCCCGCCAATCCCGCGTAAATAGTACATCGCGTACGTTGCATAACACTCCCCCTCGCGTCACCCGCGAATCTGGAGCATCGCGTGCCCTACTGCTCCACGACCGATAACTATTCGTGCCATAGCGCCATTCGCGGCGCTAAGCGCAGAATCTGCGCGCAGGAATCGTAACCTGTGCCAGTTCATAAAAGGGGATTCATGAAAAAGAAACAACAGCACACAGACCATACTCTCCCGGGCAGTGGCGGAGAAACGCATCAAACCGCCGGCGGCGATGTGCCCATCTTAACTACCCAGCAAGGGACACCGGTTTCCGACGATCAAAACTCGCTGAAGATTGGATCGCGCGGACCCACGACTCTCGAAGACTTCCACCTTCGGGAAAAGATATTCCACTTCGACCACGAACGCATCCCTGAGCGCGTCGTCCACGCCCGCGGCTTCGGCGCCCACGGGTACTTCGAAAACTACGAGTCACTAGCCTCTGTCACTGCCGCCGATCTCTTCCAGCGCCCCGGTGAGAAGACCCCGGCATTTGTGCGCTTCTCCACCGTCGCCGGAAACAAAGGCTCCGCCGACCTGGCCCGAGACGTCCGTGGCTTTGCCGTCAAACTCTACACTCAACAAGGCAACTGGGATATCGTCGGCAATAACATCCCGGTTTTCTTTATTCAGGACGCCATCAAATTCCCCGACCTGATCCACGCCGCCAAACAAGAGCCTGATCGCGACTTCCCGCAAGCTGCCACCGCGCATGATAATTTCTGGGATTTCATCTCACTCATGCCCGAAGCCATGCACATGATCATGTGGGTCATGTCCGATCGCGCCATCCCCCGCTCCTTCCGCTTTATGGAAGGCTTCGGCGTACACACCTACAGGTTCGTCAACGCCCAAGGTAAATCCACTTTCGTGAAATTCCACTGGAAGCCCAAACTAGGCTTGCAGTCCGTTCTCTGGAACGAGGCGGTCAAAATCAACGGCGCAGATCCCGACTTTCATCGCCGCGACCTTTGGAACTCCATCAAAGCCGGCGATTTTCCCGAGTGGGAACTCGGCCTCCAACTCTTCGACGACAAGTTTGCCGACTCATTCGAATTCGACGTACTCGATGCTACTAAACTGATCCCCGAAGAAGTGCTCCCCATTAAACGCGTCGGACGCCTCGTCCTCGATCGTTGCGTCGATAACTTCTTCGCCGAAACCGAACAGGTCGCCTTCTGCACGAATAACGTCGTTCCCGGCGTCGACTTCAGCAACGACCCGCTGCTGCAAGGCCGCAACTTCTCGTATCTCGACACTCAAGTCAAGCGCCTCGGCGGACCGAACTTCACGCACATCCCCATCAACGCCCCCAAGTGCCCGTTCCACAATTTCCAGCAGGATGGGCACATGGCTATGGTCAATCCCGTCGGCCGTGTGAACTATGAACCGAACTCCTGGGGTGCACCCGAGGGCGGCCCGCGTGAATCGCACGAAATCGGCTACCGCTCCTTCCCCTCCGAAGAAGCCGGCCCAAAGGTGCGCGAACGCTCCGAAACTTTCGCCGACCACTATAGTCAGGCACGCCAGTTCTACATGAGTCAGACGGATATCGAGCAAGGTCACATCGCCAATGCCATCATCTTCGAATTAAGTAAGGTGGAAAAGGCAGCCATCCGCGAACGCCTCGTCTCGCATCTGCCCAACATCGACGCGGCCTTGGCCGACCGTGTAGCCAAAGGTCTCGGCATGAAAGGCAAGATTCATCCGGCTAAGCCCGCCCGCGAACCTCTCACCGACCTCGAACCCTCCAGCGCCCTGAGCATCATTCAAAATCCGCCGAAGTCTTTCGCTGGACGCAAAGTCGGAGCGTTGGTCACCGACGGCACGGACATCGAAATCTTCGAAGCGCTCAAAGCCGCTGTGGAAGCCGAAGGCGCGGTTCTCGAAGTGATCGCCCCGGCCGTCGGCGGAGTTACCGCCAGCGATGGCAGCCTCATCGAAGGCAAGCAGAAAATTGAAGGCGGCCCCTCCGTCCTCTATGATGCCGTTGCCATCCTAGTCTCGGAAGATGGTGTACAGTCGCTGCTCACCAAACCCGCGGCCAAGGACTTCGTGTCCGACGCCTTCGCTCACCTTAAATTCATCGCCTACGTCGATGCCGCTCTTCCCCTGTTTGAAAAGGCAGGCATCACCGAAGATGACATGGACGCCGGCTTCATCCCACTCGGCAAAACCGCCAAAGCCGCGGCCACCTTCGTCGCGGCCTGCCGCAAATTGCGCTTTTGGGATCGCGAACCGATGGTGTCGTAGTCGCCTGTCTCTACTTACTGGGCGCTTTCCCGGCGCCCAGTTCCTTAATCAGAAAAGAGTCGATATCCGTAAACAACGCCACGTTGTCGTCAATCGACGATCCAATCCCGTGTCCCGCCGTGCTGCTCGTCCGCAATAACACCGGCTGCTTCGTACCGCTCGCCTGCAGCCTCGCCGTCATCTTGCGCGACTGCATCGGATCCACCCGCGAATCGTTGTCTCCCGTCGTCATCAGAATCGCCGGATACTGCGTCCCGTCCTTCACATGATGGTATGGCGAGTAAGCGTAGAGCGCCTTGAACTGGTCCGCCTCTTTCACCGTCCCAAACTCCGTCACATTAAAAGCCCCATTCGGCGAAAGTTCCACGCGCAGCATATCGTAAATGCCCACCATCGATACCACCGCGTGAAACATCTCCGGATGCTGCGTAAACGCCGCCCCCATCAACAACCCGCCATTGCTCCCGCCCAGTATCGCCAGTTTCCCCGCTTGCGTATATTTGTGCCCGGTCAGGTATTTCGCGCACGCCGCGAAATCGTCGAAAACGTTCTGCTTCTTGGTCAGCTTGCCTTGATTGTGCCAGTCTTCCCCGTATTCTCCCCCCCCGCGTAGATTGGCTTCCGCCACGATCACCCCGCGCTCCAGCAGCGGTACGAATGGCCCCATGTACGCCGGCGTCAGGCTCACGTCATATCCGCCATATCCCGTCAGCAGAGTCGGATTGTTGCCGTCGAGCGTCACACCCTTCCGGTGGATAATGTTCAACGGCACCTTCGTCCCGTCCTTCGAAACCGCGAATCGCCGCGTCACCACAAACCCATCGAGAGGCACCGGCGCGGCAATGCGCAATGCCGTGGGCGTCAGCTTTCGCGTCTTCGCATCGAAACGGAAATACCCGCCCGGCTCCAGATAATTGCCCACGTAACAAAGCGGACCGCTGCCGTCCAGATTGAAGCAGTCCACACTAGAAACCGGCGGCACATGCACCTTAGCCGGCGTGCCGTCCCCCGGCAGAAACAGCACCTCCGACGGCCCCCCCACCAGTTCGTTCACCAGCGGCCCGTCCTTCGTCGGCGCCACCGATTCGATCACCGCGGCCGATTCCGTCACGATCGGCGTGGCCTGGTCCACCGTCTCCGCTACGTCCATGTGCAACACCTTCCCGTGCGGCGCCCCGTGTTTCGAAACCAGGTAAATGTCTTTCTTATATCCAAACGAAATCTGCTTCACCTCCTCCGCCACGCTCGCCAGCACCCGCCACGGATGCCCCGGCGCCAGCAGCCAGTATTCGTGATCGCCCCCGTCCCCGTACGCCACGCTCAGCCCGATATACCGTCCATCGTTCGAAGAGGCGAACGCAATCTCCGCAATCCGCGGAAAATCTTTCCCGATTTCGTAGCGGTCACTCTCCGTCTTCTCGCCGAGCTTATGAAAATAAATCTGCTGGTAGAAATGCATGTCCGCCGCCGCCCGCTCGCCATCGTGCGGATACCGCGTGTAGTAAAAGCCCGAGCCGTCCGCGTTCCACGCCACTCCCCCCCCCGCCGTCGCGAAGTTCACGCGCGCAACCACGTCCGGCAGCGCCTTCCCCGTGGCACTCTCGAAGACGTGTACGTCGCCGCTCTCGCTCCCGCCCGTCGATAACGATGCCGCCAGATACTTACCGTCCACCGACGGCACCGCAAAATCGATAGCCGTCAAATGCTTCGCATCAATGGCATCCGGATCCAGCACCACGCGCTCGGAAGTCAAATCGTCCAGCGACGCCAGCGTCACCACCATCTGGTGCTGATGCGCCGGATCGCTCTTCATCGCGAAGATCTTGCCGCCCCGTTCCGCAATCGGAAAGTACCGCGCCTTCGCCGGTTGAAATATCTTGCGCAGTTCCCCCGCGATCGCTTCCCGCTCCGGCATCCCGTCCAGAAACGATCGCGCCGCCGCGTTCTCCTCGCTCGCCCATTGCTTCACCGCCGGATCGTCGAAATTCTCCAGCCACTGGTAATCGTCGGTCACCTTCACAGTGTTGTTGTAAGTGTCCGTAATCGGTTTCTTGGGCGTCTGTGGTGGCGCGCTCTGCGCCCGCAGGCCCGCCATGCTCAACGCGCCCGTAATCACAACGGCAATCACAATTCGGTGCATCCAGCCAATTTACCACTGCCCGCCCGCGCCCCCGCCGCCCCAACAATTTCCTCCGCCCCGCGAGTACCATGTACTTTCACATGCCCATTCGCTGGCTTCTCATCTTCTGGATGTTCGCCATCAGCGCGATATCCTACCTCGACCGCGTCAACATCTCCATCGCCGGACGTTTCATCCAGCAGGAGTTCCACATCACCGATACCCAACTCGGCCCGGTCTTCAGCGCCTTCCTCCTCGGCTACGCCCTCTTCCAGGCCCCCGCCGGACGCCTCGCCGATCGCTTCGGACCCCGCCTCATCCTTACCCTCGGCACCGTTTGGTGGGGCATCTTCACCGCCCTCATCGCCCTCATCTCCGTCAAAATATCGGCGCTCCTGCTGGTCCTCCTCGCCATCCGCTTCTCCCTCGGCGCCGGCGAAGCCGTCCTCTTTCCCGCCTCCAACCGCGTGGTCGCCAACTGGATCCCCTCCCGCGAACGCGGCCTCGCCAACGGCCTCATCTTCGCCGGCGTCGGCGCGGGCGCCGGTATCACCCCCCCCCTCGTCACCTATGTAGTCTTGAACTACGGCTGGCGCGCCTCCTTCTGGATCAGCGCCGTCATCGGACTCGCCGCCGGACTCATCTGGTACTGGCTGGCCCGTGACCGCCCCGAAGGTCATCCCTGGATCAAACCCGGCGAAATCGCGCTTATTGAAAAAGGCCTGCCCGAGCCGCCCTCCGAACTCGCCATCGGCAAACCCCTGCCGTGGAGCGTCATCATCGGCAATAAAGACGTTCTAGCCGTCTCCTTCAGCTATTTCACCTACGGCTACGCCGCCTGGATTTTCTTTGCCTGGTTCTTCATCTACCTCAGCAAGGTGCGCGGGCTCGATCTCAAGGCGAGCTCTTACTATTCCATGCTGCCCTTCATCGCCATGGCCGTCGGCTCCACAGTTGGTGGACGCCTCAGTGACGTCCTCACTCGCCGTTACGGCCGCCGCATCGGGCGCTGTGGCGTGGCGGTCGCCGGCATCGCTCTCGCGGCCATCTTCATCGCCCTCGGCACCCAGGTCGAAAGCGCCCGCCTCGCCAGCATCGTGCTCGCCGGTGGCGCCGGAGCCCTCTATCTCTCGCAAAGCTCCTTCTGGTCCGTCACCGCCGATATGGGGGGAGCCTCCGCCGGATCCGTGTCGGGAATTATGAACATGGGGGGCCAAATCGGCGGCATCGTCACCGCCTCGCTAACCCCCATCATCGCCCACAATTTCAGTTGGACCGCCTCCTTCCTGGTCGCCGCCGCACTCTGCGCCGTCGGCTCCCTGGCCTGGCTGTTCGTCAATCCGGAAATCGAACTCAGTCACCCACACATGCAGTCCCAGTGACGTGACCCGACTGCAAACCGCGCCGCCTTTCCCAATTCACACCGGGATTCGGGGCACTGTCGCTGTCTCTATTAGCCCTTGCCCTGCTTACGGCCAAAGAAAGTCATCAACAGTTTGATACGCCCCGCTTCGTCCCCACGATCGATAAGACCGCCGTACCCGGAAGTCAAACGTCATCACTCGACCACCGGTTTTTCCGAAAGCCCATAGTCTTGCACCCAACCCTCGCTCCCCGCATATGGTCCGCTGAGCAACTTAACCCTGTCAGCCGCAAATGTCCCATGTGATAGCGCCGCCCCTGGGCTCACAAGGCTACCCCCGCTGCACACGCGTCTCTCGCGAATCTCCACCGTGCCTTTCACCACCGGAAAGGCGGCGGAACAAGGTCCGGTACATAACGATTCGGCATCCCTCGAAAAACGCAATCCGATCGGATCTACCACCTCACGGATCCGGCTCCAGTTCTGCATCGTCGAACGCTCGAATTTGCGCATCAGGAATGCTGACCCAAAAAAGAGCACAGCCGCAATCACTAAGACATACGCGTGCCGCGAGAAAAGACGCGGCCCCGGCGCAAGCGCCATTCCAAGCGAATATCCGATTGCTGAACACGCAGGCAGAGTGACAAGAAAGACCCCGGCACCCTCGTTGCCTCCGGTGCTGAAGAACTCTTCCGGCAAAGTCAGAATCGGCCCGTGCGGCGCGCCGTGGTTGAGGGCGAGAACCAGGACGGGCACCCCAAGCACCCACAGCCACCTGCCGGCTGTGATAGCCCCGGGCAAGAGGTTTCCGATCACCCGGCCGACGACAGGCCCGACGAACAGGCACAGCAGAGCTTGGTATCCGGCAAAGTAGATTTGGCCCGAGTGCCGACCGCTCGGAAAGCCGAATGCACTAAGCAAAAGCGAAACCGTCCATGCTGCGAACATGGTCGACGGATAAGACAACACCAGCTGTGACAAGTACGAAAGCATATAACCACGCCTCCGCGATCCTCTATCTCCCAGACCCTACCCTATCCGGTGTCAAAAGCACAAACCTGCACGCCCCCCCCACCGTCATCAAATCCTTCCCTGCACCCCTGCCTGCGCCAGTACCCGAATCGCGAACGTCGTTTCCCGCGTACCGGAGCCATCGGATTCGCAAGTAACACGAGTAGAGAAGCGCTCGACCATGGCGGCTTCCTGTTCCGCGACAGGCGTATCCGGCGCCTGGCTCGGCGCTTGCTGCGCTACGCCATGGCAGCAAAGGTAGCCAGTGCGGCGAGTGGCTTGAATAACTGCAAGTGAATGTGGGGCAATCCACATGCTATCGCAATCGTGCGGGTTTCGTTCACACGCTGGGAAAGTAATTACATCCCATCCTTACCATCACTTAGCCGCATACCTCCGGCCCACTCTGGAAATCGCATGCTCTACTCAAATCGGATAGAGGGCTCTAACCCGCCATCCCACAAGGAGTAAATATATGTTGGTATCCGACAAACAGCACGAAGCCAATAAGCAGAATGCCCAGAAGTCCTGCGGCCCGAAAACAGAGGCAGGCCGCGAGGCCATCCGCTTCAACGCCCTCACCTTCGGCCTGCGCACGCGCACCATCATCCTTCCCACCGAAAATGCCGCCGCTTACTCCCAACTTTGGGACGAATTGTGCGCCGATTTTAGTCCCCGCACCCGCCTCGAAATGTGCTGCTTCGAAACCATCGTCGTTGCGCAGTGGCACCTCATCCGCAACGCCAACTCCGAAAATCGGATCTACCAGGAAATCCCCTTCGGCGAACACCGCTTTGCCATGCTCGCCGAAGTCGATAAACAACGTACCAAATTTGAAAAAGAATTCCGCGACGCTGTCGACTACCTGCAAAAGCTACAAAAACAGCGTGCCGCGCAGCCGGAAGCGAAACCTACCGAACCCCTGCAGCCCGTGCGCAACCCGCAGGTGACACCGCATCCCGGCTTCGTCATGTCGGAACCCGTCGGCCATCCCGTCTTCTGCGCCCCAGACACAACTGACACCCGCTAACCGTTTTCCGCACTGAGATCTTTGACAACCCCGCGCCCGGCAACGAAGGGTGCGCCAGTACTGTGTCCAATCCCGCTTCCGTAACCCTGTCCCCTGTCCCAAAAAACCCATCCCAGGCCCCAAATCGCTGTCCCCCCCCACAAAAAGGTGAAACGAAGGCTAATCCCTGATCCCCGGCCCCTGACCCCTGACCCCGGCGAGCAAAGCGAGCCCCCATATCTCGGCTATTTTCAACACCATGGGCTTCGTTCGTATCGAAGAGGCTAGTCCCCGGCTCCCGCCCCCCGAACCCCGGCCCCGGCGAGCAAAGCGAGCCCTGTTACGATGCGCATGTGCCCTACAAAGCCATACTGGTAGCGTTCCTGGCGTGCGCGAGTCCGTCCTGGGAACAACAGACGCCCGCGTTTCACGCGGCGTCCACTTCGAGCGTGAATGTAATTAAGTCTCCAGACGGTTCCCAAACGGTCGACATCCTGAACACGAATTACGAAGTTACCGGCACCCAAGTCCCCGGCCGTCCCGCGGAAGAGCGCCTGCTCTTGCGCACCACTTCGCGCTCCAAGCAAGTCGTGGGCGACATCGGCATGGAAGGCTCGGTCACGCTCGATGCCTGGCGGTTCGGCGACGATCCCGGCAATAAGCCGCTCTATACCGTCACCGTGGCAGGCGCCGAATCGCACATCATGGACAATGCGCTGTGGATAGTCTCCCGCGGCCTCGAAGAAACCGACTGGTGGTCGGTCTATAAGCTTGGATCCGGCGCCCACTTGTTCGATACCTACGTGCCGCTCGTGAGTTTCTCGATCTCGCGCGAGACCCTGACCACCCGCTACGTCGGTCTCGAAATTCCGCCCGACGATACCAAGGACCCAAAGCTAAAGCAGCCGAACGTGGTGGGACGCTTGACCTATGCCTCTGAAGACCGTGTCATCCGGCAAGCCACCATAACCTGCGACGATGCCAAGCGCGCCCAACTCCTGCGATCATATGCGGACACCACGCGCACAATCGCCTGGAGCGACGGAACCCTCACTATTTCGTTTAGCCAGAATTACCCTTCGCCCGCCAACCCCGTCGCGATCCGTATCGCAGTCCACGCCGACGATCTGGACCTCGCGCACGCCCAACTGCCCGCGCACCTGCACCTGACGCGTTAACCAAGCCGCGTGCCACCAGACCGCGCCGCACCTTCCAGTCCCCCCCCCGTACATGCCAGCAAACCGACCCGTACACGCCTGCAAACCGAGCCGTGACCGTAAGGGAGCGGTTACCTATTAACTCCGAATCGCCTCCAACGGATCGATCCGCGCCGCCCGCCGCGCCGGCACCACCGTCGCCACCGCCGCCACCACACCCAACACCAGAATCGCCCCCCCCAGCGTGACCGGATCCATAGCATTCACGCCAAACAAGACCGACCGTAAAACGCGTCCAGCCAACCACGTCAGCACCAGCCCGGCGCCGGCCCCCATCGCCAGCAAACTAACCACGCTGCCGGCCAGTTGCGCGACAATCTGGCGCGGCCCCGCCCCCAGCGTCATCCGTACGCCAATCTCGCGCGTGCGCGCCGTCACCACCAGCGTGACCAGGCTATAAAGTCCCACCGACGCCAACAGCATAGCGGCCAACGCGAACACCGAAACTACCCGGCTTTTCAAACGGGGCTCGTCCAGGGTTTCGTCCAACACCTGCGGCACGGTCTGCAAGCCGAAGATGGCGCGGGTCGGGTCCACCTGTCGCGCGATACCCGCAACCTCCCGCTCCAGCGACACCGGACTCCCTAGCGCCCGCACCACATACTCCGGATCGGGCCAACCACCGGGCATGATGCACACATACAGATACGGGCCGGGTGACACGCTGGGCGAATCCTCGCGCAAGTCCCCCGCCACGCCCACGATTTCGATGCCCTGGGCCCCCGGCGTTACCAGGTCTTGCACGAACCGCAAATGCTGGCCCACCAGATTGCGCCCCTTGCCGAACTGCTCCAGGAAGCGGCGGTTCACCAGCGCCCTCGGCGGCGTATTGGGCAGCGCGCGCAGGTCCGGGCAATCGCCGCCCGCCAGGATCGGTGCGCCCATGGCCTGCAGATAACCGCGGCTGATGCTGCGTTCCCCTGTATTGATCTTGCCCGTGTTCGCTCGACGCCGCGGTTTCAACCAGCGCCACCTGGTACCGCAGCGTTGCCCCGCTGGCCGGCAGGAAGTTGGCGAAGCCCGCGGCCGCTACGCCCGGGGTGTCTCGAAGCTTATCGAGCAAGGCTTCCTGCATCTGGCCGACCCGCGTCCGGTCTTCATCCCACGCCGCGCCCATGTGGAAGGTCACGCTGTGCGACGCATCGAACCCCAGGTCCACGTGCGCCAGATTGTAATAGCTGCGCAGCATCAGACCAGCGCCCGCCAGCAGCAGAACGGTAAGCGCCATTTGCGCCGTAACCAGCACGCGTTGCCATTGGTGGCGGCCTCCGGATCCGCCGCGCCCCGCCTGCGCCAGCACAACCGACAAATTCGCACGCGTCGCCTGCAGAGCCGGCAGCAGTCCGCACAACATCGCTGCGCCCACTCCTGCCAGCGCCGCGAAAGCCAACGCACGCCAGCCCACCTGGAACCCGCCGGACGCCGGCAGGCTAGTGAACACGCGCCCCATCGCCTCCACCAGCCACACCGCCACCAAAGCGCCCAGCCCAACACCCAAGCCGGCCATCAGCAGGATCTCGCGCATCACCGCGCCCAGTATCTGCGTCCGCGTCGCGCCGATCGACCCGCGGATCGCCATCTCCCGTTCGCGCTGCTGCAGTTGCGAGAGCATCAACCCCGCGATGTTCGCCACCGCGATCAGCAGCAGCATGGCCACTGCCCCGAACACAAACAGCAGGGTCGCGCGGTATTGCCCCACGCGCACTTCCTTGAGGCTGCGGACCACCGCCGACCAACCCTTGTCGGTCTGCGGATACTGTTCGCCAAGCTGGTGCTGCACGCGGGCCAGATCGTCATGTGCCTGCGCCAGCGTTACGCCCGGCTTCATGCGGCCGACGCCGGAATAGAAGCGTGCCTCCCTCACGCGCATCAGGAAAGCCGGAGTTTGCGCGGGCAGCCAGACGTCGATGCCGCCCGTCTGAAAACCCTGCGGCATCACCCCCACCACGGTGAACCCCTTACCCCCCAGGATCAGTCGCTGCCCGATAGCCGCGCCGGACTGGCGATAGCGCCGCGTCCAAAAACCGTAGCCGATGATAGCGGAAGTCGGGCCGCCCTCCCGCTCTTCATCGGGAGTAAACAGACGCCCGTTAACCGGCGGGACGCCGAAGACGCCGAAGTATCCGGGTGACACGCGGCGACCTGCCAGCCGTTCCGGTTGGTCTCCGCTGGTATCGGTAACATTTTCCGTGTACGCACCCGCGATCCCGTCGAAAGTGTGATTCAGCGCGTTCCAATCGGCCAGGCGCGCCGGAGCAATCAGGCTCTCGGGCTCGCTCTTCGAAGGGCTGGCCTCCAGCACCGATACCAGGCGCGCCGAATCGGGGTAGGGAAGCGGTTTCAGCAGCACCGCATCGACCACCGAAAAGACGGCGGTATTGGCCCCAATGCCGAGTGCCAGGATGCAGGCGACGGCACAGACAAAAGCCTTCCGGCGAGTAAGCGCACGCAGAGCGATCGTCCAGTTCTTCATCCCTGTTCAGACGCTCGACGGGGCCGCAGGTTAGGGCGGTTTACTCCCGAAACTCGCGCCCAGTGGACGCAGCCGTCCGCAACTGCACGCGCCGGATCTTGCCGGAAATGGTCTTCGGCAGATCCGCGAATTCGAGTACGCGGATCCGCTTGTAAGGCGCCACATTCTGCCTGACGAATGCGAAGAGATCGCGGGCCAGTTCCTCACCAGCCGTGAACCCGGGCGCCAGCAGCACGAAGGCCTTGGGAACCGCGAGGCGCAATGGGTCGGCGCAGGCCACTACGGCCGCCTCGGCTACCGCTGGATGCCGCACCAGCACGCTCTCCAACTCAAACGGGCTGATGCGATAGTCCGACGATTTGAAGACATCGTCAACCCGCCCGATATACGTGACGTAACCGTCACTGTCGCGCGCGGCGAGATCGCCGGTGCGGTAATAACGGCTGGAGGGCTGAATGGCCGCGCCATC
This sequence comes from Bryobacterales bacterium, assembly GCA_963738345.1. Classification (GTDB taxonomy): domain Bacteria; phylum Acidobacteriota; class Terriglobia; order Bryobacterales; family Bryobacteraceae; genus Bog-159. The sequence goes on along the minus strand of CAVTWI010000002.1, from coordinate 4,138,246 downwards.
ATAACCCAGCATTAACCCCGCCGGTCGAGGCGCAAGCCGCAGGCAAATTTCCCCTTCGTCGGCAGGCCTTCCTTCGCTATCCAGAAGCTCGATGCCATATCCCGGCAACGGCCGCCCCATCGATCCCAGCTTCGGAGTTTGTCCCGGTGTGTTACCGCAGACGGCCGTGGTTTCGGTCTGGCCAAAGCCATCGCGGATGGTCAGTCCCCACGCCTCCCGCACCCGTTCGATCACCTCCGCGTTCAACGGCTCACCGGCGGAAACCACTTCGCGCAGACTCACCGCATATTCGCCCAGCTTTTCCTGCACCAGCATGCGCCACACAGTAGGCGGCGCGCATAACGTTGTGATCGGGTGGCGCGCCAGCGTCTCGAGCACCGCCTGTGCGTTGAACCGGGCGTAGTTAAAGGCGAAGACCGTGGCCCCGGCATTCCACGGCGCAAACCAGCAACTCCAGGCATGCTTGGCCCAACCGGGCGAACTGATGTTCCAGTGTACGTCGCCCGCCTTCAGCCCGATCCAATACATGGTGGATAGATGGCCCACCGGATAGCTTTGCTGCGAGTGCCGCACCAGCTTGGGCTTGGCCGTGGTGCCCGATGTGAAGTAAAGCAGTAGCGGATCGCCGGCATGCGTCATGCCGTCCGGAACAAATGCGGCGCTATAGCTGCCGGCATCGTCGAACGTGTGCCACCCGGCGGACGCCCCCCCCACGCAGATGCGCGTGTACTCGCCCGCGGCGGAGCCAAACTTACCGGTGTGCGCGGCGCCTGCAATCACGTGCCGCACCCCTCCGCGATCGATCCGGTCTTGCAGATCCTCGGGGCTCAGCAAAGTAGCGGCAGGAATCACCGCCGCGCCGAGTTTGCATGCGGCCAGCAGCGTTTCCCAAAGCGGCACCTCATTGCCCAGCATCAGCAGCACATGGTCGCCCCGGCGAACGCCTCGCGCCCGCAGATAATTTGCCACGTGATTCGACCGCTGGGAAAGCTCTGCGAAGCTCACCCTCGTTTCGCCGCCTGCGTCATCCACCACCCACAAAGCCGTACCGGCATTGTCCCGCGCCATGACGTCGAAGTAGTCGAGAGCCCAGTTGAATGGGTCGCCCGGCGCCAGCGCGGGCCATTCGAAATTGCGATAGGCGTAGTCGTAATCCAGGCGATGCTGGATCAGAAAGTCGCGAGCCTTCAGGAATTCTGCGGCGCCAGACATGGTCTTTTGGGGTTACCCTATTCACTGTATCCGAAACTCTCTATGAATGCCTTTATCGGTAAGCTGGAGATGCCCGCGGACGACGATCTGCTGGACGTTCTGGGCCGCTCGGCCCAAAAGCTCTGGGACGGTCTATTGATCGGTCTCGCGGAGCGCGGGGTGACCCAACGCGAGTGGCATTCTTATTCACCTAAGGCTGGCTGGGCCTTACGGCTGAAACGCGGCGCGCGCGCGATTGTGTATCTATCGCCTCGCCCCGGATTTTTCCTGGCCTCCTTCGCCCTGGGCGACAAAGCCGTGGCGGCCGCGCGCTCGAGCGAACTTCCGGCGCGCGTGATACGAATCATCGACGACGCTAAACGCTACGTCGAAGGCACCGCGGTACGCATCGAAGTCAAAAGCCCGGCCGATGTTCCGGTGGTGCTGAAATTGGCCGAGATTAAGCTGGCGCACTGACGAAGTACTAAGCTGGAGTGCATGGCAAACAGTCTGGTGGCGCGCTTGGAGCGATGGAAATCCCGCTATGGCGCGCCGCATTCGGCTGCCCTCCACCAGTTGCTGGCGAAGGCTGGAAAGCAGCGCCTGACGGATGCCGTTTCGCTCATCCGCCTGCACGAGTGCCTCCTATTCCTGCGCGCCTACCCGCCCGACGCGAAGACGATGCGCCTCGCCGAAACCGCACTTCGCACATTCCCGAACCGCGCGGCGCAGGCAAACGATCCGGAGCCGTTTGAGGACGGCACAGTTTCAGGCATCGCCGGCACATCCTTTTCAGCGGTCTTCAGCTATGAAGTCGCGGTCGAACTTTGTGCGCGCTATCCGCGCGATATCGAAATCGATTGGGAGAACTATGACCAATCGGAAAAGCTGGGTCCTGTGCTGCGCCGCTTCGTCCCGCTGGTCGGCGAGGATTGGCCGGTGGAGGCGCACGTGCCGTTCCGCGCGTGGGTGGACGCCGCTCGCGCTCCCCGCGAAAGCGCCCTGGCATTCCTGTTGCGGAGCATCGCCGCGCTCCCGCTCAACGCGCGCGACCAAGCCGACCTATACGGCTCGCTCGAACTGCTGCTGTTATGGCACGTCGGGGCGCGGCCTAGCCGGTCGCAAGCCCGGTGGCCCGTGCGTAAGCCGTACTTCCATCGGGAGCCCTTGCTCCAGCGCGGCGACATTTCGCTCGCAGCCGAACTTGAGGCTGCGCCGCTGCCCGTCGAACGGTTGACCAAAGCGGAAGCCGGCAAGGTGCTGGATCTGATCCTCGATACTTCCGCCGTACGCTACCGCGAGCTATACGGGTTTTCCCACCCGGACCGGAATCGCGTGTTCCGCGCGAATTGCGGCCGCGGCGTCGAGGTCGTATATTTCGGCGTGCCCGCGGAGTGGCGCCTGCCGCTGCGCGCCTATCATGCGGGCATGTTTTTTAAGAACGGCGTGCCCGCGGGCTACGTCGAAGTGCTCTCACTCTTCGATCGCGCGGAAGTCGGATTCAATCTCTATTACACCTTCCGCGAAGGCGAATCCGCGTGGCTGTACGCACGCCTGTTGCGGCTGTTCCGCCAGATTCTGGGAGTGCGCTGTTTCTCGGTTGACCCTTACCAGATCGGTCTTGAAAACGACGAAGCTCTGGACTCGGGCGCCTTCTGGTTCTATCGCAAACTGGGTTTTCGTCCGGTCGACCCGCTCGTGGCGCAACTGGTGGCGCGTGAAGAAGAGCGCATGCGTCGCAAGCCCGGCTATCGCAGTTCGCGCCCCACCCTCGCAAAACTGGCCCATTCTTATCTGATCTACGAATGCGCGGACGCGGAACACGGCGCGTGGGACCGGTTTACGATGCGCGAACTGGGCCTGAGATGTGCGCGGGGAGGAACGCCGGAATCAATTCTGAAAATGGATGCGCTGGTCCGGGCGAAAAGCGGCCCCGACGAGACACGATACCTGCGCCTGATGCAGCAGCAGACCGAGTTGCGTGCCGCGATGATGGCACTGGGCCAATCCGAACCGGGCGCGTGAGCAAGCGTCCTACCGCCGCGCGCGGCCTTTAGCCTTAGCTTTGACTTTGCTTTTGACCGCCGGCTTAGCCTTCGTCTTGACCTTCCCCTTAACCTTAGGTGCGGTGGACTTACTCTTCACCTTCGGCGCCGGCTTCGTCTCGTTCTTGACGAACCGGTGCCTCTCGCACCACGGGCGATACCGGCGCTCCCCGTTACGGACGCCTTTGCTTTCGGCGTAATTCCTGCAATACGGATATTCGCAGAGACGGCGGCCTTCCTTGTCCTGTTTCACATCTTCGGTTATATCATAACCGCCCCCCCCACCCGCTATTTATAAAGGAGCCAACTGCTCCTCGATTGGTTCGGCTCAACAATACCAGGGTTCGGTTAGATAAGGAACCGTCACACGGGCGCGGCCGGGCGGCACGTCGGGCAACCGCGGGCTCGTAACTCCCATGGCCGCGTGCGTCATTTCCCACGCGCGTGCAAAGATCGCCATCCGGCTTTCCTTGGCCGTGACGGCGCGCGCCACCACAGTTTCCAGATCGCGCTGGAGTTGGTCGACGCGCGCATCGCGGTGTGTCCATTTGTAACTCAAAGCCTGTTCATCGAACGCGCCGAATGTTACCGGCGCTTCTGGAAGTTCCAGCAGCCGCGATCCCGCGGGAACCAACAAGCGAATGGTCAGTTGCACCGGCGAGACTTGCTCGATTAAGTCAAGACCGGCGATAGTCGCCAGTAAGTCCGCATAGGATTCGAGCGTCATCCAAGGATGAAACGGGACAAAGGTGGGCGCCAGCACCAGCCCGATTTCGCGGAACATCCGCGCCACCCGCACAAAATCGGCACGCGTATGCCCCTTCTCAAGGATGGTGCCGAGCACATAATCGTCCACCGATTCGACGGCCGAAACGACGAACGCGCATCCGGTATCGCGCAGTAAAGGCAGGTGGACGGCATGCCGCAGCAGATGCTCCACTTTAATGGTGGCATCGTAGGTCACTCCCGGAAACTCGTCGTGCAACGCCTGCACTATAGCGAGCGCATGCGCCGGACCGTTGAAGAAATCGGGATCGCCGAAGGTGATGTGTTGCGCGCCGGCAGCCACCTGGCGGCGAATGTCTTCGAGCACGATGTCGCGCTGCACCACGCGAAACTGGCCTTGGTAAACCGGGACCACCGGACAATGCCGGCACAGATGTTTGCATCCGCGGCTGGCTTCGGTGTAGCCCACAGTGCGGCGCGCCCCACCGGGCAACACCAGTTGGGCATACTTCTGCAGGTCCGGTAGGCCGCTGCGATCGGGCACCAGGAATTGCTGGCGTGCGAGCGAGATGGGCGCGGACGGGCCGGGCCGCACCAGCGTGAGCAAAGCTTCCTCGAACTCGCCGCCCGCAATGGCGCGTACGCCCAACCCGCAGAGCATGGCGGCATTCACCGGCGCGTATAATCCATAAGCGCAAAGGTGTGCCGCGGGATTCAGTTGGCGGGTCCTCCGGATCACGGGGATCGCCAGGCGCGTGGCCGTATGCATGGGAAGGTAGAAAGCCACCGCGTCGGCGCGCCGCAAAAGGTCCTCGTCGAGCGGTTCGCGCGCCAAGTCGAGGCACGCCACCTCGGCCCCCGCATCGCGCAGCCAAGCCGCCGGCGAAGCCAGGCCAAAGGGCTGCCGTCCCAGTTCGTAAGTGGATATCAGAAGTACCCGCAAAGTGCTTCTTTCCAGTGTGACACACGGTTTCGTTGTAACCTTTTGCCCATTGCCCGGTATTATTGGGTGGATGCCGGAAACGCGGGCCGACAATGTTCTGATGCAGAAGGTTCGGGATGGCGACCTGGCCAAGATGGCCGTGTTATTTGAACGCCATCATCGGGCGCTATTCCGTTATTTTCTGCGGCTTACCGGTAATCGGGAATTTAGTGAAGACTTGGTGCAGGACGTGTATTTTCGCATGTTGAAATACCGGCACACTTATCGGGATGGGAATCCCTTCACTTCGTGGATGTATCAGGTGGCCCGCCACGCCCATCTGGACGGCGCCCAAAAACGAAAAGGAGAATTGCCGTTGATGGAAGAGGGCATGGCGGAGCCAGCCAGCGCTGAGCCAGACCCCAGCGAGACTCTCCTCCGGCGCCAGGACTTGGGCTTGTTGCGGCGGGCCCTGGCGGCGCTTCCCGTTGAGAAGCGGGAAGTGCTGGTGTTGAGCCGCTTTCAGAACATGAAGTACGACCAGATCGCCGACATTCTGGCGTGCGACGTGGGCACAGTGAAGGTGCGCGTCTATCGCGCAGTGAAGGCACTCAGTCAGATCTTTTTCGAACTAGCTGGAGAGAAGGCGTCATGACGTGTGATCAGGTTAAGGAACATATCGCCGACTATTTGGCTGGCGCGCTTAGCGGCAGCGAGGCCGAGGAGTTGGGCGAACATTTCGCGCATTGCCCCGCTTGCAAACAGGAAGCGGCGGCCTTATCGGAGACCTGGGAAGCGCTCGGTCTGTTGGAGCAGGAACAGCCCAGCGAGCAATTGCGTGCACGCTTTTATACGTCGCTCGAAGCTTACCGGCAGGGGCTCGACTCGGCTTCGCCCGCGCCCGCGCGGCGGCGATTCTTCGATTGGGGAGCGGGTTGGGCCACCTCGCCGGGCTTCCGTCTGGCTTGGTCTGTGGCGCTTCTGGTAATCGGTGTGGGGGTGGGCACGTGGTGGGGCGGCCGGGAGCGCAGCCGCGCGGATATGGCGGGCCTGCAGGAAGAAGTGCACCACATGCGGCAATTGGTGACCCTTTCGCTGTTGGAGCAGGAGTCCGCCAGCGAGCGGTTGCGGGGCGTGGACTATGCCTACCGCGTGGACCAGTCCGATACCCAGGTGCTGACGGCATTGCTGCACGCGGTGAACCACGACCCCAACGTGAATGTGCGTCTGGCGGCGGTGGATGCGCTGCGGAAGTTTTCGAATAACCCTTCGGTGAAGGGCACCCTCGATCACGCGTTGGCTAAGCAGGAATCGCCGATGGTGCAACTGGCGTTGATCGATTTCATCGTGGATACGCGCGACAAAGGCGCGGTTCCCTCGCTCACGGCGTTGGAACGCAGCCCCAGCGCCAATAAGAATGTCAAGGAAAAAGCCTCATGGGGACTATCGCAATTGCAATAAGGAGAAGCGCGATGCAGACTCGACTTTCGATTAGCGCCGGATTGCTGCTGGCGTGCCTGACGCCGCTGGCGGCCGCCGATGTGGAGCAGAACGAAACCATCCAGAAGAACTACTCGCTGCCAGGCGCCGCGCCGCGGAAGGTTGTCGTAGACAATGTGGACGGCTCCATCCAGTTGACAGGTTATGCCGGCAGCGAAGTACGGTTGACCGCACACAAGCGGCTGCGCGCGGATAATGCAGAGGCTGCGGAACAGGCGAATCGCGAGATCAAACTGGATATCTCGCAGGATGCCAACACCGTCCGTTTTTATGTCGACGGCCCGTTCCGCTGCAAGAACGGCGGCGTGCACATCGATCGCGACCCCGGCTATCGGGTGAAGTACGATTTCGAACTGCAGGTGCCGCGCGACACGGCAATCTGATCTGAAGACCATCAATGACGGCGAGATCAAGGTGGCGGACGTAACGGGCGATTACAAAATCGACAACATCAATGGCGGAATCGAAATGACGGAGATTTCCGGATCGGGCAAGGTGTATGCGCTGAACGGAAAAGTACGGGTAACATTCCGAGAAAATCCGCGGTCGAAGAGTTCGTTCGGCTCGCTGAATGGCGAAGTCAGGGTTAGTTTCCAGCCGGAACTGAATGCCGACCTGCGATTCAAGACCTTCAACGGCGGCGTGTTACACGGACTATCCAGTCACTTATCTGCCACTGGCGGCAGGGGCCACGGAGCGCCATAACGGCAAGTTTGTTTACAAGAGCAGTGACTGGTCGGCAGTGCGTGTCGGCCAAGGCGGGCCGGAACTTAGTTTCGACGCCTTCAACGGTAATATTCGAATTCTCAATCGAGGACAGTAATCATGCGGACACCAATTCATGTCATGTGCAGTTCTCCTGGCGGCCAGCTCTGACGGGCTGGGCGCAGGAATCACCCGACCGGGTCAACGTGCCGCTGACCGATCCGTCGCGGCCGGCGGTGGTGCATGCCTCCCTGATGAATGGCGGCATCACGGTGACCGGCTATAGCGGGAAGGATGTAATCGTGGAGGCGCGTCCCCGCCACGAAGGCGCGCACGATTCTAAGCCCGACCGCAAGGCGGAAGGGCATGCACCGGATCGACAGCCGGGGCACGGGCCTGAGCGTGGAAGAGCAGGATAACGAGGTGCACATCGGCATCGGCTCCATGAATCGTACGGTGGATCTGAACATCCAGGTGCCGTTCAACACGTCGCTGAAGCTGAAATGCCTGAACGATGGCGACATCAAGGTGGATCAGAGTAACCGGTGAGGTGGATGCCGACGATTTAAACGGCGGCGTAAAGCTACTGAATATCTCGGGCGCGGTGGTGGCGCATTCGCTGAACGAAGACGTAATCGTGACCCTGGACCGGGTAACTCCCGGAAAGTCCGATGTCATTCAGCACCATGAATGGCGATGTAGACGTGACCATGCCTGGCGATGTGAAGGCGCGTGTAAAGCTGAAATCGGACAACGGCGAGATCTACAGCGACTTCGAAGTACGTCCAGGAAGCCAACCCGGCGGGTCCCAAACTGGCCGAGACACATGGTAAGGATGGCCGTTTCAAGGTGCAGTTTGATAAGGTAACTTACGGGTCCATTAACGGCGGCGGCGCGGAGATGCAGTTCACTACTTTCAACGGTAAGATTTATCTACGGAAAAAGAAGTAGGGATTTCTTACCTCCTAACTTCAGTTAATCAAACGTAAAATCAACGACTTACAATTCTTGTCCGAGCAATCGTACTTGGCAGTACGATTGCTTTAGCAGCGGACGTATGGCTACGCTCTCCGTCCCTCCCACTATGCGGTCCCCATCCGCAGCGGACTTAGAAGCATGGATCGTGAAGCTCGACGCCGAAGGAATCATGGTGTCGGACGAAGGCCGCCTGCCTGGGGTTAACCGGCAGGTTAGTACTGGCTCCAGTTATTACGATGTGCTGCCTGAAATCTGTGGGGGCAACCGCATGCTGGCCGCGGCGGTGATCGCGGGGATTCACTCGGTAGGGGCGGGACACGCGGAAGCTTTCAGCCTGGAGTTCCCCTACCAGTTGCCGGACCGCGAGATTCGCATGCGGCTGGCGGTGGCGCCGGCGGGCGCCGGACTGGTGGTAATCGCGCATACCGATGCGGATGCCATCCAGGAATCGAAGATGGAAGCGCTGGGCAGGTTGGCGGGGGGGGTGGCTCACGATTTCGCCAACCTGATCACTCTGATCTCCGGGTATAGCGACATTCTTCTCGATCGAATGAGCGCGCGCGATCCCAACCGCGGGGAAATTGAGGAGATTCAGAAAGCCGCAGCCCGCGGCGCGGGAACCACGGCCAATATTCTCGATTTCGTCCGCCGCCAAGCGCCGCCTTCCACGGGGGCGGAACTGAACGGACTAGTGGCCGAGATGTTGACGCTGCTCAGACCGATCGTGGGAGAACACATCACTCTTGAGGTGTCGCTCGATCCGAATCCTGTTTACGTGGACGCGAGCTTGGCCCAAATGACGCGCGTGGTGATGAACCTAGTGTTGAACGCGCGGGATGCCATGCCGCACGGCGGCGCCATACGGATTCGAACGGCGAATACTGGACGACAAGAGGTGACCCTGGAGGTTTCCGATTCCGGCACCGGGATGGATAGCGAAACTCTGGCGCGAGTTTTCGAGCCGTTCTTCACTACCAAGGCGCAGCGGGGCACGGGTTTGGGCCTGCCCACCGTACAGCGCATCGTGGAACAGGCGGGCGGCCGGATCGGGGTGCGTAGCCAGCAGGGCAGTGGCACCAGTTTCACCGTGCGCATGCCGCGCGCACAGCAAGGCACGGAAATCACCGAACCGGATGCTCCGGCACGCGCCGCCGGCGGACGCGAGACCATCCTCTTAGCTGAGGACGAAGAGAGCGTGCGTAAACTCCTGAGGCATCTGTTGGAAGCCGACGGTTATCGCGTGCTCGATGCAGTGGACGGTCGCGACGCGCTGCGCGTCTTCGAACAACGTGGCGCGGACATCGATCTACTCCTGACAGACGTGATCATGCCGGGGATGAACGGGCATGATCTGGCGGAGAAGGCCATGGCTTCGAAGCCCGGCCTGAAGGTCATCTACATCTCCGGCTACACAGATGACGTCTTATCCAGTTCGGGCGCGCTCCGTCCGGGTGTGTCATTCCTGCGCAAGCCGCTACGCTTTGAAACACTCACCACACGCATCCGTGAAGTTCTGGACATGCCTGTCTCGAATCGTTGAACCACTTGCGTTTTTGTATTTCCCTACCTAACTCCCTGCCTTTTCCCGCGTCGAACTGAGTAATCGAGCGCGGCCGCGCCCGCCATGCCATGGAGGGCGCAATGACGTTGGCTTTATTTCGTAACTGGATACTCTTGCTGGTTTATGCCTGGTGCGCGGCTCACGCGGAATCGGTAGAAGAGCGCTGGCGTAAACTGGAATCGGACGGCGCCCAATCTCGCCAGCAGGGCAAGTATGAAGACGCGCGCCGGTCTTACACCGAAGCACTTCACATCGCCGAGTCATGGCCCAGCGCGGATAGCCGGCTGACCCAAACACTCAACAATCTTGCCGCGTCTTGTTTTGATGGCGGCCACTACACGGAAGCCGAGGGCTACTACAAGCGCGCGCTGGACGCATCCAAGCCGGACCCATCCCCCGAAGCTGTGCGGTCGCTGGCTCGTTTACGCGGAAACCTCGCCGCTCTCTATTCTGTGACTGACAAGTACGGTGAAGCCGAAGCTCTCTACCGCCAAGCTATCGATGCACTAAGCTCAAGTGACAGCGAAGCGGCCACCCTGCGCGTGACGATGGTCAATGGACTGGCCAGCGTGTATCTGAAGGAAGGCCGCGCCGCCGATGCCCGCGGGTTGCTCCTCGAAGCGCTGCAGGGATGGGACAACAAGCCAGAGGCTACCATTCTGGCTTCTTTGCTAAACAACCTGGCAGCGACCTATAAGAACGAGCGGAAGTATACCGAAGCCGAGCCTTACTATCAGCGCGCGCTGCAGATTTACGAACGTCTGCTGGGGCCGGCGCACCCCAAGACAGCGATCACCTTAAACAACCTGGCGGACATTTACCACGCCGAGGGGCGCGACGCCGAGGCCATCCCACTCTTGCGGCGGGCAGTGGAGATCGACGAGAAAGCGCTGGGGGCGGTGCATCCTGACCTAGCCATCCGGCTGAACGATCTGGGAAGCGCGCTGGTGAACCAGGGAGGCTATGACGAAGCCGAAGCGTCGTACCGGCGCGCTCTGGCCATCTGGGCGGGCGCGTTCGGCGTTGAAAGCGCGCAGGCCGCCACCGCCTGGAGTAACCTGGGCGATTTGTACCTGAAGCGCAAGCGATACGTGGATGCGGAATCGTGCGACCGCAAGGCGCTAGAGATGTGGACCAGGCACTTCGGTGAGCAGTCGACGCAGGCGGCGCTCGCCTTGCACAACCTGGGTGACTTGTATGTGGCGCAGGCTCGCTATGGCGACGCGGAACCGCTGTACCGGCAGGCGTTAGAAATTCGGCAGAAGACTTTGGGAGCGGATAGCATCGACGCGGCGGCCAGTCTGAATGGACTGTGCATCGTCTATTTGAAGACCGGCAGGAACGGCGAAGCCGAAGCGGCTGCCCGGCAAGTGGTCCATACGTATGAAACCACGCTAGGGTCCGGCGATGCGAAGTTGATGCCGGCTTTGGCAAACTTGGCCGAGGCATTTGCGCGAGAAGGACGCGCGGAGGCGGCGGAGACGGAACTGCGCCGGTCACTAGCTCTGGGCGAAAAGTCCGTGGGACCAGAGAACCCTCACTTGCTGCCTATACTCAAATCGTTAGCATTGGTCATGCGCGATCAAGGACATTTCACCGAAGCGGAGGCGATGTTGGAACGTACGGTATCGATCGCGGAGAAGGGAACCGGGCAGGACGAGTTGGTGTTGGCTTCCATGCTAAACCTGTTGGGCGATACCTATCTCGACGATGGCCGTCTGACCGCTATAGAGCCTTGCTACCAGCGCAGCCTCCAGATCTGGCAGCGCCGCTTGGGTGACACGCATCCAGCGGTGGCGGCAGAGTACAGCCGTCTGGGAACGTTGTACCAGCGCCTGGGACGGATGAACGATGCGGAGTCATCGGATCGCGCCGCGCTCGACATACTCGAAAAGCGAGATGGCCCCGATCATCCGGACGTGGCGACCGCGCTGCTGAACTATGCCGGCGTATTGCGTAAGATGAAACGGAAGAGCGAAGCGCGCCACATGGAAGAGCGGGCCCGCTCGATTCTGGCCGGACGGACCCCGTCGCCCACGCCTGTGAACGGCCCCATCAATGCGATACGGTAAAGCCGCTGGTGTTATACTCGGGCTTCACCATGGCGAATCCGAAATATGCCGTTTCCGACAAGCCGGTTCCGGTGTCCGAACTCGTCGCCACGCTCAGCGACGGGACCAAAGTGAAGCGGCGCGTCCCTCGCATGCGAGCCTGCAACGAAAAGGATGCCAAAGGTAAGCTCTGTGCCGGGCATTTGAAACGCTGGTATTTCTTCGGCGACGAAGTAAAGCAAAAGTACGGCGCCGAGGCTGAGATTTACCGCTGCGAGCACTGCAAAACGCTCTATCTGCCCAATGCCGAAGAAGAGCCGCGCACGGGTACGTTAGCCTTTTAGCGTGGGCGCTACGGTTCTGATTACGGGCGCCGGCGGATATATCGGCTCGGCGCTGGCGCGGTCCATTGCGGCTGCGGGTCCGGCGCAAATCCTGCTGCTCGATTCTTCCGAGCACAATCTGTTTGGGATTCATAGTTACCTTGCCGATGCCTATCCGGGCGTGGCGCGACAAGCTATTCTGGGGAGTGTGGGCGATGCCGCGTTGGTGAACGATGTTCTGCGGCGCTTCCGCCCGTCCACCATTTATCATGCTGCGGCGTTCAAGCACGTCTCCCTGTTGGAACTGAATCCCCTGGCCGCTATCCGGAACAATGCGCTGGGCAGTTACACGCTGGCCCGTGCGGCGATCGAGCACGCAGTGCCTAGGCTGGTGGCCGTGTCTACCGATAAGGCAGTCCATCCGCACAGCATTATGGGCGCGTCGAAGCGGCTGGTGGAATTGACCATGTCGGCGCTCAGCGGGCCGCAATGCCGTATGCATGCGGTTCGGCTTGTGAATGTAACCGGATCGCCAGGCAGCGTGGCGCCGATATTTGAAAGTCAGATCGCGCGGGGGGGGCCGGTGACGGTCACTCATCCGGATGCCACGCGTTACTTCATGTCTTTGGATGCGGCCGTGGATGCGATTCTGAGCGCTGGCCACCCCGAGTGTTCCGGCAAAATATTGGTGCCGGCGGTGGCGCCCGCGCAGCGCATCGTGGACTTGGCCCACAGGTTGATCGGGGAACGCGGGGCCAGCGGGGGGCGGCAGATTGCGATCCAGTTCATCGGGCTACGCCCCGGCGAAAAACTCGCGGAAGACTTGACCTACACTGCGGAGAAGCATCCCACGGCGGTGGAATTACACAGGTGCATGGAACAGATCGGCCGCCAGGTTGCGGAGGGCGATCTGGCAGGGGCGATATCAACGATCCGCACGCTGATCCCCGAATACCAGCCGAGCGCGGCGATTGCGGGAGGCGGACGATGAAGCGGAAAATCGCCGCGGTCACTTCATCGCGGGCCGACTACAGCCATTTATACTGGCCTCTGCGCGAGCTTGCGGCACACCCGGATATCGATCTGAAAATCATCGCGATGGGGCCGCATCTGTCGCCGGAATTCGGGTCCACAGCGCAGGAGATCGAGAAGGACGGCTTCCGGATCGACGCGCGCGTGGAATGCCTGCTGAGTTCGGACACCGACGTGGGCATGGCCAAGACGATTGGCGTGGCCGCGCTGGGGTTGGCCGACTGTCTGGGGCAGATGCGGCCCGACTTGCTGTTGCTGATTGCGGACCGCTACGAGATGCTGGCGCCGGCGGCGGTGGCCACTGCGTTACGTATCCCGATCGCCCACGTGGAAGGCGGAGAGATCAGCGAAGGCGCCATCGACGACGCCGTGCGCAATGCGTTGACCAAGCTGAGCCACGTTCACTTCACTTCGACGGAGCGTGCCCGGGCGCGCGTGATCGGCATGGGCGAGGAGGCTTGGCGGGTGCATCGCGCCGGAGCACCATCGCTGGACCATTTGCGGCGCAGCAGCCTGCTCGGTCGCGGTGAAGTGGAGGCGCGCCTGGATATAACGATCAGCACCCCGGCGGTCGTCGTGGCTTATCACCCTACCACCATCGCGCGCGATCCCACCCGCGAGGCCGAGGCGTTGTTCGAAGCGCTTGGGTCGGTTCAGGCGCAGCTTCTTTTCTGCTATCCGAATGCCGATGCCGGCAGTCGCTGGCTGATCGAGTGCACCAGAACGTTTATGGAGCAAACGGGCAAGGGCAGTCTGTTTGTGAATTTGGCGCCGGTGCTTTACTGGAGCCTGTTGCGTAAGGTGGATGCGCTGGTGGGCAATTCAAGCAGTGGAATCATGGAGGCCGCCTCGTTGGGCATTCCGGCGGTGAATGTGGGTATACGGCAGCGGGGCCGGGAACGAGGGCGCAATGTTCTGGATGCCGAAGCCGCGGCTGCGCCGATTCTGCAGCGTGTCCGCGAGGCGCTGGATGTCGGCTTTCGCCGCTCGCTGCAAGGCATGGAAAATCCTTACGGTGATGGGCACGCGGCGGAAAGAATCGCGGCGGTGCTGGCTACGGTTCCCCTGGGCGAAGACCTGCTGGTCAAACACTCGGTATGAGAATTCCGCTGTCCGCGCCCGACGTGAGCGAGGCCGATATTGCAGCGGTAGTGGAAGTGTTGCGCACCCCACGGCTGAGCATCGGACCGAAGATCGCGGAATTCGAGGACGCGGTCGCATCCTATTGCGGTGTGCCTCACGGCGTGGCGTTATCGTCGGGCACCGCCGGGCTGCACCTGGGTCTGGCCGCGCTAGGCATTGGCGAAGGCGACGAAGTGATTCTGCCGTCGTTCACTTTTATCGCGGTGGCCAACGCAGTGCTCTACGTACGCGCCCGGCCGGTGTTCGCGGATATCGATCCGCGGACGCTAAACCTGACGGCGGAAAGCGTGGCACGCGCCATCACGCCGCGGACCCGCGCAATTATCGTGGTACACACGTTCGGATGTCCGGCGGATCTTGGGCCGATCATGACACTAGCGGCGGCCCGCGGCATCCACGTGATCGAAGACGCTTGCGAGGCGCTGGGCGCGGAATCCGGCGGGAGGAAAGCAGGCGGCTCTGGCGCCTTCGGCGTCTTCGGCTTTTATCCCAATAAGCCCATCACCACGGGCGAAGGCGGCATGCTGGTGACGCGCGACGGGAACCTGGCGGAGACCGTGCGCGCGCTCCGCAATCAGGGCCGTCGACCGTCCGACGGCTGGCTGGACCACGCCCTGCTCGGGTACAACTACCGCATTTCCGAAATCAACTGTGCGCTGGGCCTGTCGCAAATGAGCCGGATCGAAGCCACGCTGGCGCGGCGGCAGAATCGTGCGGCGGCGTATGGCGAACGGCTCTGCGCATTTCCTGAACTGACCCTGCCCGTTTCTGAAGTGCCAGGCGGTCGCGTGTGCTGGTTTGTTTATGTGGTGCGGCTGGGCGCGGAATTCACGGCGGAACATCGGGATGCCATTGTCGCCCACATGGAGGCGCGCGGAATCGGCTGCGGCCGGTATTTCGCGCCAGTACACCGTCAGCCGCTCTACGCGGCATATACGGATCGGGCCGGCGATCTTGGGGTGAGCGATTATTTGGCGGAGCGTACCCTCGCGCTACCGTTCTTCAATGCGCTTTCAGACGGAGAGATCGACGATGTGTGCAGCACGCTGCGCGACGCTATCGACGCCGTAAAACGTAGATGAGGTTCCCTTCGAAACTCCAGCGCCGGATTTCGCCGGAAGAGTAATCGACGATCAGTCGGTGGACGATATCGAGACCCGCGTCGCGGCACAAGGCGGCGATCTCGGGGTGCGTAAAAACATGCCCGGTGGTGGCGCAGGGACGGCCATCCACATCCCAGACCACTTTCACATCGCCATTGCGTCCGGGCGGCGACAGGCGATCGCGCAGAAAACGGGCGGTAGTAGCGAACGCCCCATAGTGCCTGGCGTTATAGCGATGACTCACGTCCAGGAAGATGCGGCCCTGAGGCGACACCAGGCGCGCGAACTGCCGTAACGTTTCGGCGCGCGCCGCTGCCGGCAGAATGTGGCCCAGAACATTCCACAGACAAGTGATCACGTCGAAACTGCCCTGGCGCTGCCCCAGTTGTTCGGCGCGCAGGGGCCAGAGCGACACGTTCGACGGGCAGAGGCTGCGCATCGCGCCGCTCGGTTCGAGCAGCGTGATCTCCGAAAGATGGGCCGCGGCAGCGATGCGGAGGGTACGCTCGCCATTGGCGGCGCCCACGTCCAGCAGCGAGCGGCTGCACGGCGGGATCGCGGCAATGATCAGGCGGTCCACCGCGTCCAGATAGGCGCGCCGGCGTCCGGCAATACCGGCATATGCCGGGGCGATCCGATCATAGGCTGCCACGGGATCGAGTAGTGCGGACGGATCAACGAGCGTGGGAACAAGCCTTTCTTCGCCGGGCCAATTCCATGCGCAGGCTTTCCCGGATGTGCCAGTCGTAGCTGATGGCGGTGGCTTCGTCTGCGGCCGCAAAGGTCCACACGCCGGTGCCCTCGAAATCGCCCCAAGCTTCAAGACTGATGCAGCACGGATACTCGCGCGCCAGCACGCGAAAGCTCCACTTCAGGGTGTAGGGCAGCCAGCCCTTGGTATGCAGATGGAAGACGCCGGTCTCCGGTTCAGTCACGCGGAGGTAGACCGATGGCCACCAGCACGGCAGGTCGAGAGGATTGTCAAGCACCTCCCAAACCTCTGCGGGCGTGGCCTTCACGCGCCAATTAGTTATGAAGTGATAGTCGTTCGCAGGCATAACTGCCATAAGCCCAGCCGCTTGCGGACGGCTGGGATTCCTCGTATATTATCTCAGCAGCGATTACGGAAACCAATGGCTCACTCACTTCCCCAATCCCCGTTATCCCTATGGCTGGCGGAATACGGCGCTTATCAATCGAACGCGCCGCTGGCCGGCGATACCCACGTAGACGTAGCCATCGTGGGCGGTGGTTTTACCGGCATGGCCACCGCCCACACGCTTTTGAAAGAACAGCCCGGCCTGCGTGTGGCCGTGCTCGAGCACGAAACGGTCGGCTATGGCGCGAGCGGACGGAACGGTTCGTTTGCGATGACCGTGGTGGGGCTCGGCATCGGGCCCACCGCCATGCTCAAGGGCGAGCCCTTCGTGCGGGAAGCGCATGCTTATATGGAGCGCGCGGTGGACGGGTTGGAAAACCTGATTCGCGATAACCAACTTGACTGCGATTATATCCGGCCCGGTTTTTTGCGCATGGCCACCACCAGCGGCTACGTCAAACGGATCCGGCACGATATCGACTTGGCGCAAAAGTTGGGGATGCGCGGCATCGAGTGGCTGGATCGCGATGCGGCGCGCGATAAAGTGAACTCCGAGTTGTATCTGGGAGCGTGGTGGGAACCTCGATTGGGGTTGGTGAATCCAGCCAAACTGGTGCGCGAGGAGAAGCGTCTGGCGGTCGCGCGTGGGGCGCTGGTTTATGAGCACACGCCGGTGCTGGAAATCGAGCGTGGCGCGCGATTCACACTGCGGACGCCGGGCGGCAGCGTGACGGCGGATAAGATGGTGCTGGCGACCAATGCCTACTCCCACCTGATTCCTGAATTGAAGAGCCGGCAGGCGCCTGCCTGGACCTATATGATCGCCACTGAACCGCTGGGCGTGCGGCACTTTGCCGAGATCGGCTGGCGCGAACGCAACGGCGTGGAGGATGCGCGCAACCTGATTCACTATTACCGCATTACTCCGGACAATCGTCTGGCGATGGGGGGCGGACCGGTGGGGCTGCGGTCCGGCCACGACATGAACGCGGATTCGAGTGAAACCGCATGGCGGCACTTGGAGGAGCACATGCGGCTACTGTTCCCGGTGCTGCGAGAGGTGAAGATTACGCATCGCTGGGGCGGGCCGTTTTCAGTGACGTTGGATCTGGTGCCGGCCGTCGGATATTTGGGCGATGAGCGCGCGGTGTATAGCCTTGGATGCATGGGGCACGGGGTATCGACCAGCCACCAGAACGCCATTACGTTGACGGATCTGCTGCTGGAGCGTAAGACCGAGAACACGGCCTGCCCCTTTGTGAACCGGCGCGTCATTCGCTGGCCGCCGGAACCGTTGCGGAGCCTTGCGGCGCATGCCATTCGGACGTATCTGCGCGTGGAAGACTGGGCGTACGAGCGAGGTATGGGCAAAGCCGGCGCGGCTTACTGAATGCCCAAGCGGGCTGGCGCGGGCATCTTTGCCAGAAAATCGACCAGCGGGCCACCGGGTTCGCTGGGGCCATCCCGCAGGATGCGATACAGTGTGGCGCGGCTGATGCCGAGCACCTGCGCCGCATGCAGTTTGTTGCCGCCCACGCGGCCGAGCACATGGTGGGTATAGCGGCGTTCCAGTTGGGATAGGGGCATCAGTTCCGGCTCACTGCTTGCCGCACCGCGGATTCCGCCTTGCAGATAATCCGGAAGGTCGCGCACGTCGATAAATTCCGCGTCGGCCATCATGCACGCGTGGCCCAACACATTTTCCAATTCGCGGACATTTCCGGGCCAGCCATGCCGCGAGAGGGCCATTTGGGCGCGCCGCGAAATGCCTCCTATGCGCTTGCCATAAGCGCTGGCAAAGCGATCCACGAAATGACGCTCGAGCAGGGGCAAATCTTCCTTGCGCTCAATCAGGCTGGGCAATTTCAATTCGACCATGGTCAGGCGGTAAAACAGATCTTCCCGAAACAAGTTTTGGGCTACCTGCGCTCGCATGTCGCGGTTGCTGGCGGCGATCACGCGGACGTCCACCTTGCGCACCTCGGGCGAACCTACGCGCTGTAATTCCTGGTTCTGTACCACGCGCAACAGCTTGCTCTGAGTGGTAAGAGGCATGTCGGCGATCTCATCGAGAAAGACGGTGCCCCCCTGCGCGTATTCGAAAAGCCCGGTGCGGTCCTGGGTCGCGCCGGTGAACGCTCCCTTCACGTGGCCGAACAGTTCGCTTTCAAACAATGTCTCGACGATAGCCGAACAATTGCACACGGCAAATCGCCGGGAGGCCACCGGGCTCAACTCGTGCAGGGCGTGGGCGACCAGTTCCTTGCCTGTCCCGGTGGCTCCGGAAATCATGGCGATTTTATAGTGCGGCGCCACGCGCTTGATGCGCGCGAAGGTCTCCAGCATTTGGGGGCTGCGGCCGGCCATGCCGTGGAAACGGAAGGTCTCCAATAGCCTTTCATCCAGTTGCAGGGTTTCGTGGCGCAGGCGTGCTTCATCCAAAATCTCGGCGACTCGCCGGGAAAGTGTTTCGGCCAACAGAGGCTTGCTTAAGCAATCGCAGGCGCCGTGCTGGACGCCTTCGACGGCCGATTCGGGGGAATAGCCATCGGTAAGCAACAGAATCTGAGCGCCAGGATCCCAATCTGCCAAGCGATCCAAGAGATTGGTGCCAGCGGCCACCGCGGCTTCCACCAGAATGGCATCGGCATGTGCCCCATGAACCAAAGCCCAGCCTTCCTCGGCGCCGCCCGCGCTCAGAACCTCAATGCCTTGTTCTTCGAGCGTGGATTGGATCAAACTTAGGCATTCGGCGTCGCGCACGATAGCTACTACAGTCGGCGGTGTCTGCACGTTAACTTATCGGCCGGAATTCGAAATGGCTTTAATTTTATTGAAAACAGGGCAACAATCCGATGGCAGATAAGACCCGGGTTACTTCCTGATACACTAATAGTTCCGCATGCTATCCATCGTGATTCCGGTCCACAACGAGGAGCCTTCGCTCCTGCGCTTGTACGACAGGCTGACCGCCGTGTTGGAGCCGCTCCGGCAAGCCTACGAAATCCTATTCGTCGATGACGCCTCGACCGATCGCAGCTTCGAACTCCTCACCAATCTGGTAGAAACCGACGGGCACCTGAAAGTGATCCGGCTGCGCCGGAACTTCGGCCAGAGCGCGGCGCTTTCGGCAGGCTTCCACGAAGCCAAGGGCGACGTCGTAATCGCCATGGATGGCGACCTGCAGCACGCCCCGGAGGATATCCCGGCGCTACTGGCGAAAATCGACGAAGGCTACGATATCGCCAGCGGATGGCGCAAAGAACGGGTAGACAACGCCGTCACGCGCAAGATCCCTTCAAAGATCGCTAACTGGCTGATGGCTAAGGCATCGGGAATCGAGTTGCGCGACTTTGGCACGACCTTCAAGGCCTATCGCGCCGAAGTGTTGAAGGATGTCAATTTGTACGGTGAACTGCATCGCTTCATTCCGGCGCTGGCCAGCTTTTACGGCGCGCGGGTGGCGGAAGTGCCGATCCAGAATACGCCGCGCTCGGCGGGCGATTCGCATTACGGAATCGGGCGGACATTTCGCGTGATGTTCGATATCCTCACCATCAAGTTCCTGTTGAAATACTTCACGCGTCCGATGCACTTCTTCGGATCGCTGGGCTTGGCCGGTACGGGCTTGGGCGGCGCCATTATGTTGTGGTTGGCGTTCCAAAAGCTGATGGGCCACGAGTTGATCATGGTCGAACATGGCCCCATCATGTTTGCCGGCGGGCTATTGCTGCTGGCAGGTCTGATGATGTTCAGCACCGGCCTGATGGGCGAGGTGATGATCCGCACATATTTCGAGAGCCAGGGACGCCGGATCTACGCCGTGCGCGAGATCGTGACCAGGAAACAGCGCGGCGTCGCTGGCGGCACGCGCGGCTAGTTTCCATCTCAGATACCCCCAGGGGATATCGAACCCGCCTTGTAGTAAACTGGAATTTAATACCAGCAAATCGAAAGCTCTGGAGGTTCCATGAAGTACCGCAATGTGGCCCTGCCCGCCCTAGGAGTTCTGCTCTGCGCAATCGCCGGTTTTGCACAGACCACCTCATTAGAGGGCGATGTCAAGGGTCCGGACGGCGCGCCGTTAAAGGGCGCCCTGATCAAAATCGATCGTCAAGACATCAAAGGCAACTACAAGGTAAAGACCGACAAGAAAGGCCACTATTTCTACGGCGGCCTTCCACTCGGCACCTACAAGATCACTCTTGAAGTGGACGGCAAAGACGTCGATTACGTGGACAAAGTACGTACGCGGCTGGGGGATCCTGTCGACAACAACTTCGACATGCACGCCTCGGCTCAGAAAGCCCAAGCCCTGGCCAAAGCGGCAGAATCCGGCACCCTTTCCAAGGATGACGCCCGAGGCATGACGGCGGAGCAAAAGGCGGCGTTCGAGAAGGCCAACAAGGAACGCGCCGAACTGAAGGCCAAGAACAAAGAACTAAACGATGCGTTTAATGGCGGCAAAGAAGCCATGAACAACAAGCAGTTCGATGTGGCGGTGGCGCAATTTACGAAGGCCAGCACCATGGCCCCCGAGCAGTCGGTGATCTGGGCAAACTTAGGCGATGCCGAAGTAAATCTGGCCAAAACAAAGACTGGCGCCGAACACGACGATGCCTTGAACAAGGCGATGGACGCTTACAAGAAGACCATCGAATTGAAGCCGGATGATGCCGGTGTTCACAATAACTATGCACTGGCGCTGGCGCAATCGAAGAAATTCGACGAAGCCCAGACCGAACTGGCCAAGGCAGCCACGCTGGATCCTCCGAGCGCGGGGAAATACTACTACAACCTGGGAGCTTTGCTGGTCAACAACAACCAGAGCGAAGCGGCTGGCGAAGCCTTCAAAAAGGCGATCGATGCCGACCCGAACTACGCTGACGCGCAGTATCAATACGGCATTTTCCTGATCGGCAAGGCCAAGTTGGGCGCGGATAACAAGTACGATCCGGTCCCCGGAACCCGCGAAGCGTTTCAGAAGTATTTGGAACTGAAGCCGGATGGCCCGTTTGCGGACTCGGCCAAAGGCATGCTGGCCAGCCTGTCGGGCGCTGTGGATACGTCCTATCAGAATCCCGCAGCGGCCAAGAAACCTACCAAGAAGAAGTAACACTGCGGTGGGTGCGATAATGATGGTGGGGCGCCGGAAAGAGCGCCCCTTCGCATGATGCGTTTTCTGTTTCTCCGCGTTATCATTCCGTTGTTTTTCTTCTGGCTTGTCCGTGGTATCCTGAAGTCCCTCTTCAGCGGTTCCAACTCCCAGGTAACCACCCGCCCCGTTCGTCCCATGCCGACCACAGCTTCCGTAGGCGGTGAATTAAGGAAGGACCCCGTTTGTGGAACCTACGTTTCGGAGGACACTGCGGTGACCAAGAAGGTGGATGGAAGGACTTTGCATTTCTGCTCGCCCGCGTGCCGGGATAAGTATCGGGCGGCCTAGCGGCTCAGTATCGCTATACCGAGCCGCCAGCATTCACAAAGAGCAGCAGGGACTAGCGGGAGCCGAAGTTGTAGCCTACCCAAACCATACCGCCGGTCACTACATTACTTCCAAAACCAGGCTGGTTGGTGAGGTTAGGGATGTAGTGCAGGTCGAACTGGGGGCGAATAAAGATGTGTTCGGTCACGAAAATGGAAACCCCAACGCCGGCGTGCACCTGAAAGTGATTGGAATTCACGATCGGCTCTGCTTGATTCACGCAGGCACTGCCGACGCAACTGCTGGAAGTGACCGAAAGACCGGTCTTCGCGCCACCCGGACCAGCTTCTAACTGTAGCGAAACGCGCTTGGTATGCACCGGCTCGTAGATGGCGTTGAAATCGTAAAACGTCTGCCGGTAGTCGATGGGGCCATAGCCGGCTAGGTTTACAAATTGGGTCTTAGCGGGTTGGAAGCTGACATCCGCTCCGAAGCCGATATTTTTCCATACAATCACATCTCCGCCGAAGCCGAGGAAGAAGCCGCTCATACTGGGCGTCGACGAGCAAGTGCCGCCGGTAGCCGCGACGGTGCTGCCAATGGGGGAGCAAGACGTCAGACCTACGTTGTCGAGCCCATTGGAGGCGGCGCTGTCATGCGCGGTCCCGAAGCCCATCATGAAGTCGACGGAGCTCTGCGCACTGGCGAAAGGCACGGTGAGTAGCGCGAGGGAGAGGATAGGTAAGTAGCTGTAAAGTTTTTTCACTTGAGAAGTCTCCTAAAGGATTTTTGCAGAGTACAAGAACGACGCGATGGCCCTTGAGTTATTATCCCGCATCGACAACGTTTTTGGGCCGCAATACCCTACGACGCTGTTGGAACGAAAGACGTTTCAGGCAAGTCTCGTACGGATGTACCCCATGCGCCGCGATACGGTGTAACATATTCCACATGCCGCACCCGGAGCGAACTGTCCTGCTCGTGGTCTGCGTGGCCTTGTCCGCCGCCGCCGAACCAGTGAAATTCAACCGTGATATCCGGCCGATTATGTCGGATACATGCTTCCGCTGCCACGGCCCCGACAAGCGTTCGCGCATGGCGGGTATGCGTCTCGACAAGCGCGAAGAGGCCCTCAAGGCGACCGCTTCGGGCATTACGCCAATCGTGCCCGGCGAGCCCGGCAAAAGCGCGATTGTGCAGCGCATTTTCGCTACGGATCCGGCGCGCCGCATGCCGCCCCAGTATGCCGAGAAGGTGTTGACCGAGGCCCAGAAGGAAACCATCCGCCGCTGGGTCGCGGAAGGGGCAGTGTATGAAGGGCACTGGGCGTATCAGCCGGTTAAACGTCCACCCGTGCCCGCGTTGGCGGACGCCAAGACGCCCATCCGCAATCCGATCGACAGCTTTATTCAAGACCGGCTGGCACGCGAAGGGCTGGCGCCATCGCCCGAGGCTGACCGCCGCACGCTGCTCCGCCGCGTGACTCTCGACCTGACCGGAATTCCGCCCACCCCCCAGGAAGCCGACGCGTTCCTGAACGACCGGTCGCCCGATGCTTACCAGAAGGTCGTCGACAGGCTGTTGGGTTCGGCGGCTTATGCAGAGATGCGCGCCATGCACTGGCTGGATGCGGTCCGCTTTGCGGATACGGCCGGCTTCCATGGGGACAATATATGGCCCACCTGGCCTTTTCGCGACTACGTGCTACGCGCCTTCCGCGAAAACAAGCCCTTTGACCAGTTCACCCGGGAGCAATTGGCGGGCGACCTGCTTCCCGGAGCAACCACGGAGCAGAAGGTCGCGGCGGCCTACAACCGCCTGAATCGTGCGTCGGCTGAGGGCGGCCTGCAGCCCAACGAGTATCTGGCGAAATACGGCGCCGACCGCGTCCGCACGCTCAGCACGGTGTGGCTGGGTTCCACGATGGGATGCGCGGAATGTCACGATCATAAATTCGATCCGTTCACTTCCAAAGATTTCTATTCCATGAAAGCGTTCTTCGCCGACGTGCGCGAAACCGGTCTGATTCCCGATCGCGGGCGCGGGGCGTGGGGCGAGAAGCTTACGCTGTCGACCGATGAGCAGCGGCGGCATCTCGATACGCTTGACGAACAGATCACGGCGGCGCGGCGCAGCCTGGATGCCCAAGCGCAGCAGTTACGGAAACAGCGCTGGGATTGGGAGGACCGGCTGCTGCCGGATTTCGAGTCGGGAAAGCTGGCCTGGACTTACCAGCGGCCCGTCACGGCGAACGCGGCTAACGGCGCGCAGTTAACTATTTATAACGACGAGCCTGTGGATAGCACTTTCTATCTGCACGGTTCGCTAAGTTCGGAGCGCAAGCGCGGCGAGGGCCTGGTGGTGGCGTCCGGACCGAATCCCGATAACGAGACCTACACGGTTACGTTAAAGCCCGGCAATGGCGCATGGACCGCGCTAGGCGTGGATATCTTCCAGGATCAGGGACTGCCCGGGTCCCGCTTCGCCCGCGGCGCGGACCGGTTCGTGCTTACCGAGGTTGAGGCGGAGTTGTCTGAGCCCGGCTGCGCCGACGCGCAAACTGCCGTTTGTTCTGGCCACGTCCGGCGGACTAGGCGAACGCGTCGAGAATCCGCCGATGTCGGCCATTGATGGCGATTCTAAGACGGGTTGGGGCGTCACCATTATCGAAGAATACAATCCATTTTTGGCGCTACGGTTTGCACAGCCGGTTTCTACCAGGGCTGATTCGGTAATCACGGTGCGGCTGCATCAGGATTCGGAACTGCGTAAGGCAACCATTGGGCGCTTCCGGTTGGCGCTTTCCGCGGCGGCATACCCTTGGCCGGAGGACGGGGAGTCGAGTGCCAAAACCAAAGCGGCACCGCCCGATAATCCGGCGTTGACCTTGACCGTGGCGGCGGGCCGGGGATTGCCGCCCGATCTGCCAAAGATCCTGCGGAAGCAAGAGGACGAGCGCAGCGCCGATGAGCGGGACGCGGTACTCGATTTCTTCGAATTCTCCACGCCGGAACTGCAGGACGCTTACGTACGGTTGGTAAAGCTGCGTGCCGAGCGCGACCTGTTGTACGCGTCGATCCCCCGGGTGGTGTTGACCGAGGCCACGCGGCCGCGCATCACGCGTATCCTGCCGCGGGCAAACTGGATGGACGAGACGCACGAAATCGTGGAACCGGCGGTACCCGCGTTCCTGGCCAAACTGGATACCGGCAACCGCCGCGCGACGCGCCTGGACCTGGCAAACTGGCTGGTATCGCAGCAGAATCCGTTGACCGCGCGAGCTTTCGTCAATCGCACCTGGCGCGAATTCTTCGGCACGGGTTTATCGAAGGTTCTCGAGGATTTGGGCTCGCAGGGCGAGTGGCCGGTGAACCCCGAGTTGCTGGATTGGCTGGCGGCGGAATTCATGCATCCGGAGTTCGAAGCCGGGAACGCACACGATTGGGACGTCCGGCATCTGGTGCGTACAATTGTCACCAGCCACACTTACCGGCAGTCGTCTTTAAGCAATGCGCAGATCGACGAGCGCGATCCCGACAACCGGTTGCTCGCGCGGCAGAATCGCTACCGCGTGGATGCCGAGATCGTGCACGATATCGCTTTGTCGGTTTCCGGTCTGCTGGTGGACCAGTTTGGAGGGCCCAGCGTGCGGCCTTACGAGCCGGAAGGCTACCTGGCGGCGATGAATTTTCCCAAGCGGGAATATTCGGCCAGCCGCGGCGCGGACCTCTATCGTCGCGCGCTGTATACGGAATGGCAGCGGACTTTCCTGCATCCCACGTTACTGACCTTCGATGCGCCCACGCGCGAGGAGTGCACCGTGAACCGTGTGAGTTCGAATACGCCGCTACAGGCGCTCGACCTGCTAAACGATCCGATTTTCGTAGAGACGGCGCGCGTGTTTGCCGGGAATATTGTGCTGCAGGGCGGCAAGGTTTTCGACCGGCAACTGGACTGGGCCTTCGAGCGCGCGCTGAATCGGGCGCCATCGCAGGACGAGCGGCAGATACTGAAAGAACTGTATCGCCAGAACCTGGCGGCATTCCGTGCCGCTCCGGCATCGGCCGCACAACTGGTCGCGGTAGGTGAAGCGCCCCGGCCGGATGCGGGCGTCGCGGATACTGCCGAGACGGCCGCGATGACAATGGTGGCGCGGGCCATTTTGAACTTGCACGAAACGATTACGCGGAACTGAAGGGGAACCGGAATGAAGCCCTGATCTGAAGCACAACTGCGATATCTGCCGGCGCACCTTCTTGCGCAACGGACTTTCTGGGGTGGGCCTGCTGGCATTGAATTCGCTGCTCGACCGGCGGTTGCTGGCATCCACCGGGGTGGTCAATCCACTGCATCACGCGGCCAAAGCCAAACGCGTAATCTTTCTTTACCAGGCGGGCGGCCCATCTCATCTGGAGACTTTCGACTATAAGCCGAAGCTCGCCGAAATGTCCGGTAAGCCAATGCCCGATTCTTTTACCGCCGGGTCAGCAAATAGCGCAACTGCAGGGGCAGCGATTGACGTGCTTCGGCCCGCAGCACCCTTTCCAGAAGTTCGGCAAGTCGGGCCAGGAGATCTGCTCGCTATTCCCGCACATCGGCAGCGTGGCCGACGATGTCTGCATCGTGCGCTCCATGTGGACCGAACAGATCAATCACGATCCGGCCCACACGCTGATGAATACCGGATCGATCATTACCGGCCGGCCCAGCATGGGATCGTGGGTGTTTTACGGCCTGGGCGCGGAGACCGATAACCTGCCAGGATTCGTGGTGTTGATGTCCGACGGCAAGGGCGGGCAAATGCAGCCGATCGCGGCGCGGCAATGGTCGAGCGGCCTTCTGCCCAGCCGTTTTCAGGGAGTAAAGCTGAATTCGTTTGGCGATCCCGGTGCTGCACATCAAGAATCCGCCGGGCGTGAGCACATGCCGCGCAAAGTCAATCGGTGAATGCGGTGAACGCGCTCAACCGCCTGGAATACAAGACGACGCAAAGATCCCGAGATCCTGACGCGCATCGCGCAGTACGAGATGGCTTTCCGCATGCAGTCGAGCGTGCCCGACCTGGTGGATATGAGCAAGGAGCCCGCCAGCGTGATGGAGATGTATGGCGCCAAGCCGGGCGACGGATCCTTCGCATCCAACTGCCTGCTGGCGCGCCGTCTGGCGGAGCGCGGCGTGCGGTTCATCCAACTCTACCATCGCGATTGGGACCACCACTCGGGCGTGAAGGCTAACGTGGTGATCAAGGCGCAAGAGACGGACCGGCCCACCGCGGCGCTGATCCAGGATCTGAAGCAACGCGGCATGCTGGACGATACGCTGGTGATCTGGGGCGGCGAGTTTGGCCGCACGCCGATGTCGCAAGGGGACGGGCGGGATCATCATATTAAGGGCTTCAGCTTCATGATGGCGGGCGGGGGAATTCAAGGCGGGCTCACTTACGGGGCTACCGACGAGTTAGGTTATGCCGCGGTGGAGCACGCAGTCGCGGTACCCGATTTCCATGCAACGATGCTGCATTTGCTGGGGATTGACCATAAGCGACTGACTGTGAAGTTCCAGGGCCTGGATGCCCGCCTGACCGGTATCGCAGGAAATGTGGTGAATGGAATTCTGGCTTAATGTAATTTGAGCTCGCCGAAGGTTGCTCGTAACCCACTTAACTTCGCTCAAACCGTACCGAAACTGTACACAAAAAGCTTGACCGAGCCAGTTGATCCACCTATAATACAACGAATGTACTAATCCGCCGGGGCGGCTCGTGTCTGAGAACCGGAGTAAGTCTGTATTGGCTGTGAATTGCGGATTAGACCTCATTAGGGTGTTTTCCAAGGAGGGGATTTTGCTGTCTGGAATTCGAGCTTGCGCCGCTTTTGTCATTGGCGTTTCTATGGCCGGCGGCATCCTGCTAGCCCATGATCCGCATGATCCCATGGTGGCTGCGGCCATCTCGCCAAACTACGCCCAAGACCATACCCTGCTGGTAGCGACCGGCGGATTAACTTTGAAGCTTGGTGTGATGCTGGTTCTGAAGTCCACCGACGGTGGCGTGAACTGGACGGTGGTGACGGGCCTGCCGAACAATTCCGATATCTATGGGGTGGCTTTCTCGCCTGGTTACGCTACCGATCAAACGGTATTTGTGGTGGGCGCCGCAGGGCTATTCTCTTCGACAGACGGCGGAAATACCTGGAAAATCCTGTCGTCAAATTTCTTTGTCAGCATGGCGCTGTCTCCCAATTTCGCGCAGGACAATACGCTGTTTGTCGTAACTAATACTAATAAGATTTACAAATCCGTAAATCGAGGGGCCAGCCTAACCGGGGTCGGCGCGCCAGCCAATGCCAATTCGCCGCTGGGGCTAATTGCGGTCTCGCCTAACTTCGCATCCGATCATACGCTTCTATTGGGATCAACGGCAAACGGTATTTACAAATCTTCGAATGGCGGCGGCAGTTGGTCATCAGTAACTATCGGATTTACGCTGCCAAATATTACCGCCTTAGCCTTTTCGCCTAACTTTAGTTCCGATCGCACGGCGTTCGCAGGCGCGTCCGGAGGCGGGGTGCTGGTATCGACGACCAGCGGCACTAAGTGGACGTTTAGTAATCAAGGGCTCACCGATAAAGGCGTGAGTTCGCTGGCACTGTCGCCGACTTATGCGCAAGACTCCACGCTTTGGGTTACTACCGATAACTCGGGCGTCTTTCAATCGACTACGGCCGGCAATTCGTGGGGGACACCGGTGGTCGTTCCTCGCGCGCCTTCGGATCTGACTTCGGTGCACTATCAATACATCACCGCCGGACCTGGCATTCAAGTGCTGGGGATGTTCGAGGGCTTGTGGTTATCCGCCAACGCGGGGGTTTCCTGGCAGTATGTGGATACCTGCCCCACCCGAATTATCCGCTATGTCAATATGTCGCCAAATTATCCGCAGGACCAGACCGTGTTCGCCAGCACTTACGGCAGCGGCAACTTGTGGTCCATTGATGGCGGCGCCGACTGGACGCTACAGAATGTCGGGATGGTGGCGCCCTATACGGACGCCTCGGCGATATCACCGAATTTCGCCAACGACGGAACCGCTTTCAGCGGCAACCACAAAGGTTTGCAGAGGACTTCCGACTACGGAGCAACGTGGCAAATGATGGCAGGTCCCGGTGCTGTGGCCTATCCGCGCGGTTTGGCGGTATCACCTAACTTTGCAAACGATCAAACAGTTTATATTGGAACGACGTCGGCTTCGGGCCACAGCAACATGGGCGCCGGGCATGACTCCAAGGTCGTCGCCGGTTTGTACATCTCTAAGAACGCGGGCCAAAACTGGACACTTTCGAGCCTTTCGGGAAAGGGCGTGGTGGCCATTGCCTTCTCGCCGGCGTTCGCTACGGATCAGACTGCTTTTGCCGCAACACAGTCGCAGGGAATTTATGTTACCAATAACCGGGCCGTGACATGGTCCCCGGTAGTTCTGCCCGGCAATCCAAATGGCATCGCCACACTAGCCGTTTCGCCGAACTATGCCGTAGACCGGATCGTACTCGCCGCAGCCCAGCACGGCGGAATGTATATAACGCACAACGCGGGGTCCACATGGACGCTGTTATCTAATACCCGGACTCTGCGCGGTTTGGATATCGCTTTCTCCCCCAATTTTGCAGCCGATCAGACGATTTTCCTAGGCACCGTTCAAGACGGATTGATGATGTCCACCAACGGCGGATCTACCTTCTCGACGGTGACCTCATTCCAAGACGTGTTTGTCACGGCGGTGGGTCTTTCGCCGGGTTTTCAGAATGATCACACAGTTTTTGCCGCCGCATACCATGGACTGTTCAAGTCAGTCGATGGCGGCTCGACGTGGACCTATTTGGCGACTCCCGCGCGAGTGGAAGAAACGCGCAACGTAGCTAGTCCATTGCAGGAACCACCGACGGTCACTTACGAGGGCGCGTGGGCTTTGCTGACCTCAGCGACTCTACCTTTCAGTACGAACGGATACGCGGCCACTTCGGAGTCACAGGATACCCTAACTTTCGATTTCCTAGGTACGGGTGTGCGTTGGATAAGCTGGACCGGACCTTTACAGGGGAGCGCTTCGGTGGCCGTAGATGGCGTACCGGTGGGTACGGTGTCCCTTAACGGATTGACGGACCAATACCAACAGGTCGTTTGGGAGCAGCAAGGATTGGCGTGCGGTAATCACACGGTTACGATCACGGCCACGCCAAATGTGGCGCAGAGTGTGTCGTTGGATGCTTTCGATACATGGCTGGTTAACTGCCCGTATACAACATCCAACGTACGACACTAAGCGCTGCAGCTAGGGTTTGGGTCCGGTAAACGGCAGACCCATGGTCGCCTGATACATGGCGTCCAGCAAATCCTGCGAGTGGCCGTCGTAGTCCGCATCGAGCGACCATAGAAAGCCGCCGCCCAGTCCCCGTTTATACTCCGAATACCAGATCCGTATATAAGTCGAGTAGGGATCGTCGTAAGTAATAAACCCGGGCTGACCGTCGGTCCGTAATAGGTACGGCACCATGGACTTCTCATCGAAATAAGCGGTCCACCCGTTCTTGTTGATGCGCTGTTTGATAAACGTGCCGTAGTTTTCGGAAGGTACAGTGTTGTCGTTGCACGGATAGCAGGCGCCGTATACCCGGGTCACATTGGTATAGAAGTAGCCGTAGAATGGCGTACCCATGTTCAACTTGGCTGCCGGCACATGATACTGGGTCATGAAAATAGTGGCAGTCTGTTCCACGCTGCCGCCGGGTTCGCATTCCCACGGCTGTGGATTGTTGGGATTCGGAAAGATCGGCGAATTGAGCTGGCCGTCGTCCGTCCAGGGCCCGGCGCAGTCATACATCATGATGTTGTAGTAGTCCATGGAGGGCTCGACGCCGGGGATATCATAGGCTCCGCCCCATGGTGGAATGTCCGCGGATAACGTGTATGTAGGGCTGGGAAAAATGCGGCGCAGTCCGGTCATGATGCTATAGAACATCTGGGTGTCCTGGTTCGTGCTGGGATATTCCCAATCGATGTCGAGGCCATCGTAACCCTTCGCGGTAATGAAAGTTTGCAGGTTTCCCAAGAGCGTCTGTAAGCCGCCGGGGGTGTTCTCAAGCCCGGGAAAGTCACCGCCCAACAGCAGCATGACTTTCACTCCCGCGGCGTGCGCCCGGCTGATGAGTTGCGGTTCGAGGAATCCGTCGGGCACCGAAAGGCTGCCGTCCGCATTAAAGCCGACGCCGGCGTGGTTAATATGGCTGAGCTTGTTGAAAGGAATCTGGTCGGAACTATAAGGCGGGGTCTGGGTCCTGCTCCAGTAGCCGTAATCGCCTACTAGCCGCTTCGGAAATGGCTGTTGCGCGTGGCTGGGGAGGCTTGCGAGAAGCGTCAGTGCGCAAGCCCCCAAAGCCGTCGAAAATCGAATCATGCGGTCGCCTCCAATAACGTGTACTGTACACCCGTTCAGTCGCCGGTGCAAAGGTGGAAGGCCAGCATGCGTCATGGCCCTAACGAATCGCCCCTATTGACGTACACTAACTCAAGGAGCTACCCATGTACCGACTAGCCTGCCTCCTATTGGCCGGCGCGGCCCTGCTTGCCGCGGATGTCAATGACGATCTTTTGAACGCCGCCCGCAAGGGCGATCTTGACACCGTTAAGACCCTGATCGATAAAGGCGCGCCGCTGGAAGCCAAGACGCCTTACGGCCAGACACCGTTGTATTTGGCCGCGATGGGCGGACACGATACCGTGGTCCAGTTTCTGCTGGATAAAGGCGCTAAAACCGATATCACGGACACATTCTATAAAGCCTCGATGCTCGACTTCGTGATGGAGCGCAAGCATTACGCCATCGCCAAGATGATCATCTCCAAGGGAACCGGGAACGCCGACGAGCAACTGAAAACGGTGGCGGAGAACAGCGGACCTGGTGCAAACCGTGCTGGAGAAGGGCAAGCCCAGCGCAAGCCGCGCTCGACAGCACCTACGAAAGCGCGCTCGCGGAAAAGAAGGCCGATGTAGCCGAACTCCTGAAGAAAGCGGGCGCGCATGAACCGGCGCCTGCCACTGGCGGTCGACGCGAAGGTGCTCGAATCCTACGCGGGCACTTTCAAAACGGACGCCATTCCTGCTGGATATCAAGGTGTCGGTCAAAGAGGGCAAGCTTTATTTGCAGGCCACGCGGGCAGCCCGAATTCGCGCCCAAGCCCAAGAGTCCGACTGTCTTTGAGATGGCGGCATTCAACCTGACTGTCGAGTTCGATTCGGCCAACACTTTCACCTTGAAGCAAGGCGGACAGAGTTTCAAATTCAAGAAGGCGGTGACGCAATGAAACCTCAGCCATTGGACTATCGGCTGTTGGCGGTCGGCATTGCCGGCGCGGCTTTCGCCGGGGATTGGCCGCAATTCCGCGGTCCTTCGGCCTCGGGCGTCGGGGACGGCACCAAACCGCCGGTTAAGTGGGATGCCACCAAAGGCACCAACATCGTATGGAGCACCGAGATTCCCGGGCTCGCCGACTCGTCGCCGATCGTGTGGGGCGACCGGATCTTCGTGACCACGGCCGTTTCGAGCGATCCGAAGCAGACCTTCCGCACTGGTCTCTATGGCGATACGGATCCGGTGAACGACAACTCGCCGCACAAGTGGAAAGTGTTGGCGATCGACAAGAAGACCGGCAAAATCCTGTGGCAGCAGACCGCCCACGAAGGCGTACCTAAGACCAAACGGCATCCGAAATCGTCGCAGGCTTCGCCGTCGCCCGCCACCAATGGCAAAGTGGTCGTGGCCTATTTCGGTTCCGAAGGGCTTTACGCTTATTCGACCGCGGGCGAGTTGCTTTGGAAGAAGGATCTGGGCTTGCAAAACGCCGGATGGTTCTTCGATCCCGATTCGGAATGGGGCGCGGCCAGTTCGCCGGTCATCTATAAGAATATGGTGATCCTGCAGTGCGATCGCCAGAAGGATTCGTTCATCGCCGCATTCGATTTGAAGGACGGCCGCGAGCTATGGCGCACCGCGCGCGCCGAGATTCCTTCCTGGGGCACGCCGACGATTGTAGCAGGGCAAGGACCATACCGAAGTAGCCACCAACGCATCCAAAGGCATCCGCGGCTACGACGCCGACACGGGCAAACAACTGTGGTCCATGGGGCCGAACTCAGAGGTGGTTTGCACCACGCCGGTTTCTCGCAAGGGCTGATTTACGTCACCGCGGGCTATCCGCCGGTGCAGCCGATCTACGCGATTAAGATTGGGATCGAGCGGCGACCTGACGCTTGAAGGACGGCAAGGAATCGAGTGATGCCATCGCCTGGAGCAAGCAGCGCGGCGGAGTCTATCTACCGTCGCCGCTGGTCTATGACGGACATCTTTATACGGTCAGCAATAACGGCATTCTGAGCGTGTACGACGCCAAGACCGGTACGCGCATTTATCAGCAGCGGGTAGGCGAGGGCGGATCGTTCGTAGCCTCGCCGGTGCTTGCCGCAGGGCAAACTATACATCAGCAGCGAAGACGGCGACGTGTACGTAGTGGAGGCGGGGGCGAAGTACGAGATGTTATCGAAGAACCCAATTGGCGAACCGGTGCTGGCGACGCCCGCGCTAGCTGGCGATCTGCTGCTGGTGCGCGGGGCTAAACACTTATTCGCTATTGCGGAGTAGGCGCCTTGCTCTTTGACTTGGGATTCAGCTAGAATTCCCTGTGTGGACATCGATCTGAGCCGATTGCGGGAGATGCACCCCAGGCTCCCGATCGATCTCGCTCTTCACATGATTGGGCAGGCGGCGTTAGCACTTCAACGCAATGCTCACGTTCCGGGCGTGCGTGTCTCATTAGATCTGGAGCGGGTGCTCAGTAGTGGCGCCCTCCGATGGCCGCCAGCCGATATGAATGATCTTGCTCAGCATGACTATCATCGCATTACGGAACTCGGCGCCGAAACGGTCGCATTAGCCGTGGCTTATCGCCACCGGTCGTGGCGGGTCCTGCGCCGGGTTCAACGCACGGGCCGCGCCGACTGGCTACTTGAAGACTCAAGCGGAGATACGCCCACGATCGTTGCCTTAGAAGTGAGTGGTATCGACCGCGGGCCCATCTCGTCTCGTATTTCCGATAAGTTGAAACAGGTCGGATTGAACGCGGATGTAGAGCAACGCTGGGCCAGCGTCGTCGGCTTTGAAGAACCGGTTGCCGCTCTTCATACCGTCAACGGGTAATAACATGGATACGGACACTCTGAATACGCTGGTGACCGACGCCATCTGGCGCGTTGAGGAACTCGATGCTCTTGGTATACGGCCGAATTCGCTCGAATGGGCGCGGGTATCCGCTCTGGAAGAGGAATTGGCGAAGGCATTCCCCGCATCGGACCCTCAAGGCAGGGTCGCGCGCCGGGGGGCAATTACCGCGGCATTGAAAGCCAGAGATTATGATCGCGTGCAGGCCCTACTCGACACTTACCTCTCGGAACTAACAGCGCCGGATCCTTTTAAAGCATCTCTGAGCGAGATCTTGCGGGAGGCTGATCAAGAGATGGCCAGCCGTTTTCAGAATGCCGCTGCCCTTTATACGGCGAGCGACGCCCGAAGCCTTGCCCGCCGCTTTCGCGAGGCTGGCGCTTTTGGTCTGGCGGCCTGAGCCACGTGGAGACCGTAGCTTTTTATTCATACAAGGGCGGCGTCGGCCGCTCGATGCTACTTAAGACCGCCGCGCACCACTTGGCCGCTAACCTGGGCAAAGGCGTAGTCGCCCTCGACTTCGATTTTGAGGCCCCGGGGCTGCACTACAAATTCAGTAAAGACATGACTTCTCCGCCCCTACCCGTTTCCGGCGGCTCGGTTCCGTACCTGCTGGCCACAGCCGAGGGTTCCACTTCTCCGCCGGCGCTCGAAGAGCATATGGTTCCGGTGCTGGTGTCCGAGAAAGGCGGGTGGCTCCGGTTGATGCCTGCCGGCCCCGCACCGCAGCAAGCCTATTGGGCGGCCCTTAAGCAGTTGGGAGGTAAGCTGCGCCTGGAGGACCCGAGCGGCGCGGGCTTTATGGCCCTGCTCGACCTACAAGCCCGGATAGCAGATGAGTTTAAACCGGACTTTCTTCTGATTGACGCTCGAACCGGAGTGACCGAACTGGGCGGCCTCGCCACTACGATTCTCGCCGATACGGTTGTGTGCTTGTCCGGAGGAAGTAGGGAATCGAGGGACGGAACTCTCAAAGTGATGGAAGCACTGAAGAGCGCAGGTCGACTCCCGAATCAGAAACCGATCCGGATTGTGCCTGTGTGGTCCCGAATAACTCCCGAGACTCCCGCAGTACTAACCGAGGAACCGCTGGGGGCGCAACAGGTTGAATTCACATTGCCCCATGACGACTTAGCCGCAGTAGAAAAAATTGGCTTTGGATGGCCGCTTCCGGTGGCCTACATGCCTTTATTCGATAAGCTTTTCGGTGTCCGCTAGTTCGGGTCGCAGCCTTTCCAAACCCCGTCAATCCCCGCGCGAATAGGCCTCTTCCTGACGCGCCAACGGCGCCAGTCGCTCCCGGCGGTAACCATAAGCGGCGCCCACGAACGCTTTGAACAGCGGGTGCGGCTCCAGCGGCTTGCTCTTGAACTCCGGGTGGAACTGGCAGCCCAGACATCCAGGGGTGATCCGGTATCTCGCAAATCTCGACGTAAGTCTGATCGGGAGTTTCGCCGGTAATCCGCAGACCGCAGGCGGTCAGCCGTTCCTCGTACTCGCGGTTGAATTCGAAACGATGCCGATGGCGTTCGCTGATATCGCGCATCCCGTAAGCCTTTTGCGCCAGGCTGCCCTCGGTCAAATGGCACGGCCAAGCGCCCAGCCGCATGGTGCCACCCAAATCGTCGATGCCTTTCAGTTCGCGCAGTTTGAAGATCACGCGGTGCGGCGTGCCCGGATTGAATTCCGTCGAGTCCGCCAAGTCCAGCCCGCAAACGTTGACGCGCAAACTCGATCACCATGGTCTGCATGCCCAGGCAGATTCCGAAATACGGCACGTGATTCTCGCGC
Source organism: Bryobacterales bacterium (assembly GCA_963738345.1). Lineage (GTDB taxonomy): Bacteria > Acidobacteriota > Terriglobia > Bryobacterales > Bryobacteraceae > Bog-159. Next base: position 4,102,386 of record CAVTWI010000002.1, on the reverse strand, counting down.
GCGAAGCGGATCGCGTTCAGCATGCCATCGATGCCGCGCTTGCCGAAGCCGCCGGGCACCAGGATGCCGTCATAACCTTCCAACTGCCGCTCCCAGTCCGGGCCCTTGACACCCTCCGGCTTCAATCCAGTTGATGTTCACTTTAAGCTGGTGCGCCAAGCCGCCGTGCAGCAGCGCTTCCTTCAGGCTCTTGTAGGAATCCTCGTACTCTACATACTTGCCGACCAGCCCGATCGATACTTCGTCGATCGGATTGTGCATGCGGTCCAGCATGGCGCTCCAGCGGCTCAAATCCGCGCGGACCGGCATCCAGCTTCAGCATCCGCACCACCATCTCATCCACGCCTTCGCCCGCGAACACCAGGGGCACTTCGTAAACGGACGGCACATCCCGCGCCGTGACCACGGCGCGCGCATCCACGTCGCAAAAGAGCGCGATCTTGTCCTTCATGTCCGCCGCGATGGAACGCTCGCAGCGGCACAGCAGAATATCCGGCTGAATACCGATGGCGCGCAGTTCTTTCACGCTGTGCTGGGTGGGCTTGGTCTTCAGTTCCTGGGCCGCGGCGATCCACGGCACCAGCGTTACGTGCACGAACACGCAATTGTCGCGCCCCTGTTCGTGGCGCATCTGGCGGATGGCTTCCAGAAACGGCAGCGATTCGATATCGCCCACCGTGCCGCCGATCTCTACGATCACCACGTCCACGTCGGCCGCCACTTTGCGCATGGCGGCCTTGATCTCGTTGGTCACGTGCGGAATCACCTGCACGGTCTTGCCCAGATAATCGCCGCGCCGCTCGCGTGCGATGATCTGTTCGTAGATGCGGCCGGAGGTCAGATTGTTCGCCTGCGTCAGCTTGGCGTGGGTGAAGCGCTCGTAGTGCCCCAGGTCCAGATCGGTTTCCGCGCCATCGTCGGTGACGAATACTTCGCCATGCTGGAACGGGCTCATGGTGCCGGGATCCACATTCAGGTAAGGATCGAACTTCTGCAGGGTCACCCGTAGTCCGCGGCTCTCCAGCAGACAGCCGATGGAGGCCGCGGCGATGCCTTTTCCCAACGACGAGACCACGCCGCCGGTCACAAATATGTATTTAGCCATATGGTTTCGCAAGTTGCACGCGAAGCTTCGAACAGCTTCGATACACGTTCCAGATCCTCGGGCGTATCCACGCCCAGCGATTCGTACTCGGTCTCCACCACCCGGATGGGGTAGCCGTTTTCCAGCGCGCGCAATTGCTCCAGCCGCTCGGCCTGCTCCAGGGGACCCACCGGCAAATCGGAATATGCCAGCAGAAATTCCCGCCGGTAAACGTACAGCCCAATATGTTTGTAGGCAGCGATTGCCGGTCCATCGGTTGGTGCGTCGCCATCCCGCACGTGGGGAATCGTGGAGCGCGAGAAATAAATAGCGTTGCCGGCCAGGTCCGTGACCACCTTCACGACGTTCGGATCGCCAATTCGCGCGGATCCTCGATGCGCTTCTTCAGCGTGCCCATCAGGATATCGTCGTCATGCAGCAGCGGCAGAATCGCGGCGTCGATCGCGGCGGGATCGATCAGCGGTTCGTCGCCTTGTATGTTAACAATCAATTCGGCGGTATCGGCGGACGCGACTTCGGCCACCCGGTCCGTACCCGAGAGATGATCGGCGCGCGTCATACGCACAAGGGCGCCGAAGTTGCGCGCGGCGGACGCTATGCGCTCGTCGTCTGTGGCGATTACAATATTGGTCAGGTAACGGGCCTGGGCCGTACGTTCGAATACGTGCTCCAGCATGCGTCTTGGAGCCGATTCGAGCGAGAGGTTTGCCAGGGAAGCGGGAAGAAGTATAACGCGCAGGGATCACGCCCAAAATTTTACGGCGCACAGGCGATTCTACCATAAAAGTGCTGTGTTACACTCATGGAAGAAAGAAAGGCTGGGAAGCTGTGACAGGCCCGCGATTTAGCCGCGTGCTCGTGGTGGCGAGCGTCGTTTTCCTTCTACACACTTCGTTAGCCGCCGCCGATGGCAAGGCCGATGAAAAGGCGGGCGCGGCCCCGCAGGTGTCCATTGTTCCCAGGCCCAAGCCGCCGGCCGCTACTGAAGTCTTGCCCAAAGGCAACATTCGCGTCGATACCACGTTAGTCTTGATCCCCGTAACCGTCACCGACCCGCTCAACCGCTTCGTCACTGGTCTCGAAAAAGAGAACTTCCGTCTGATGGAAGACAAGGTTGAGCAACAGATCGTACAGTTTTCGAGCGAGGATGCGCCGCTGTCGGTAGGCGTGATTTTCGATTGCAGCGGCAGCATGGGCAGCAAGCTCGAGAAATCCCGCCAAGCGGTGGCGCAGTTCTTTAAGACGGCCAATCCGGAAGATGAATTCTTCTTGGTGGAGTTCAACGATCGTGCCGATCTGGTGATCAAGTTCACCACCAGTCTGGAAGAGATCCAGAACCGCCTCACTTTCACCCAGTCCAAAGGCAAGACCGCGCTGCTCGACGCCGTCTACCTGGGCTTGCACGAAATGAAGAATGCCAAGAACGCGCGCAAGGCTCTGCTGATTATTTCCGATGGCGGCGACAACAACAGCCGTTATACGGAAACGGAAGTCAAGAATCTGGTGCGCGAGGCGGACGTACAGATTTATGCCATGGGAATTTTCGAACCGGCATCCAGCCGCAGCCGCACGGCGGAGGAAATGGGAGGTCCGAGCCTGCTCAGCGAAATCGCGGAACAGACCGGCGGCCGGCACTTTCCCGTGGAGAACCTGAACGAGCTTCCCAATATCGCCGAGAAAATCGGCATCGAATTGCGCAATCAATACATCATCGGCTACTCTCCGAAGAACCAGGAGCGGAATGGCAAATACCGGCGGGTACAGGTTAAACTGGTACAGCCGCGCGGCCTGCCTCCGCTTCGGGCCTTCTGGAGATTGGGCTACTATGCTCCAACCCAATAAAAAAATTCTCATATCGGCGCTGGGCGGAGTCGCGGCCTTGGGGCTGTGGGCGGCGGACACGCCCGGACAAACCAGCACGGTGATCCGCGTAGATACGCGGCTGGTGGTACTCCACGCCACGGTCGTCGATAAATCCGGCCACTTGGTGACGACGCTGCCGGAGACGGCCTTCCAGGTGTTTGAAAACGGCGTGGCGCAGCAGATCAAAGTGTTCAAGCGCGAAGACGTCCCCGTCTCGATGGGCCTGGTCATCGACAACAGCGGCAGTATGCGCGAGAAGCGCGCCAAAGTCGAAGCTGCGGCGCTGGCGCTGGTGAAGGATTCCAATCCGCAGGACGAAGTCTTCATCGTCAATTTCAATGACGAGGCATTCCTGGATAAGGACTTCACCAACGACCCGAAAGATCTGCAGGAGGGCTTGGCGCGCATCGACTCGCGGGGCGGCACCGCCATGCGGGATGCCATCCGCATGTCCATCGATCACCTGAAGGAAAAGGCCAAGAAAGATAAGAAGGTGCTGGTGGTGGTCACCGATGGCAACGACAACAGCAGCCTGATCAGCCTGGAAAACCTGGTGAAATCCGCGCAGGATAGCGGCGTGTTGATCTACACCGTCGGCCTGTTGAGCGAAGAAGAACGGCGCGAAGCCAAGCGCTGCCGGCGGGCGCTGGAAGAACTCTCCGTGATTAGTGGTGGCGAATCCTACTTCCCCAAGGAACTGTCGGAGGTCGACCGCGTAGCGCACCAAGTGGCCAACGACATCCGCAACCAATACACCTTGGCTTACACGCCCGTGAACATCGCACTGGATGGAACTTTCCGCCAGATCAAGGTCACCGCCAATGGACCCAATCGGCCGACTGTGCGCACTCGTTCCGGCTACTATGCCACACCCGACGGCGTAGGCGGCAATGCCAGCGCCCGCAATTCGGGCAGTAACTGATGCTGCTGGTCCTCTGGCGCCTGACACGCGGCTACCGCCTCACTCCCTGGCGCAGTCCCTATCTCCGTTGGCGCATGGAAACCTATTGGGGCCTCCATGCGGACCAAATCGGGTTCGGTGATTTTTGGCGGTTTGCGTGGCAACGCCGGGCCGATCTCTATCGATATGTGCGCTGGGCCGCACACCGCTAGATACTTGCCAGGCGGACCTGGAGCTTATGAACAAGACGATTTTCCGGGAACCGCCTGCAGGCGCACCGGAAGGTACAGTGTGGTTTGGTGGGCCTGTCGATCGATGGCAAGTCGCATTGCGCGTGTCTGGAGAGGACCTTGATCCCGATCGGGTTTCAATGTTACTGGGTTGTCAGCCGTCGTCTGAACGGCGGAAAGGTAACCCCTTCCCAAAGAACGGACGGTGGCGATTGCAGATCGATTCGGCGGAATGTGCCGCGGACGTCGACGTCGACGACGGCATCAGAATGCTTCTGGCAAGGTTGCCCTCCGATCATTCCATTTGGTCCTCTCTGACACGGAACTATACCGTGGATGTTTTCTGTGGCATTTACCTGGCAGCATTCAACCGAGGATGGGGAATCTCATGTGAGGTTTCGGGGATGTTGGCGGATCGGAACCTGGATATCGGGTTTGACGTGTACTTCGATCCTCCTGCTGTAGCCGAATAAGTCCCCGACGATAGCCCAATAAAAAAGCCGGGCGGTGGTTAACCGCCCGGCTGGTTTACTGCCTACTGCTAGCCCGCTATCTCACGAAGACGTGGATAACAGAGCTTACCGGTCCGCCCGGACCGTAAGCCGTCAGCGTGTAATCCGAGTTAGTGGTCGGATTCACGGTGATGCTGCCGTTGACCTGTTGCGTTCCGCCCGGCACGCCCGTGCCAGTAATGGTTACCGAGGTGGCGTTCTGGGTCGTCCATGACAGCAGTCACGGGCGCGCCAGAGGCCGGCGAGTAAGCCGGGTTCGCGGAGAACGATGAGGATCTGAACTGCTCCCACGCTCACCGTTACTACGGCTTGTATCGGACCGACGGCGTTGTTAGCCGTCAGCACATAGGTAGTAGTCTGCGGTCGCGGTCACGGTGACGCAACCCGCCGGACCAGTGACGTTCGCCAGGCCCGGCGGAATGCTGATGCTCGTCGCGTTCGAAACGTTCCAGCAGAGTGACGACTGGCCTCCGGCAGTGGACTACTGTCGGCGAAGCAGTAAAGCTCAGCATGCTCGGCACGCGCTCCGCCGCCTACAGTGACGGTGACTGCGGCGGTAACCTTAGTCGTGCCATCGGCGCCGGTGGCCGTCAAGGTGTAAGTGGTGGTCGCGGTCGGCGAGACGTTTTGGCTGCCGTTGGTGGTCACGTTGCCGACTCCGTTGCTGATGCTAACGGTAGATGCGCCCGTGGTGGTCCAGGACAGCAGGGAAGACTGACCCGCGTTGATTTGGGTCGGCGAAGCCGAGAAGCGGACAATCGCCGGTTTAGACGAGCCCACCGTAACCGTTACGCTCGCGGTAATGGTCTGTCCACCCGGTCCGGTGGCAGTCAAGTTATAAGTCGTCGTCGTGCGTCGGCGTCACCGTGGCAGTGCCCTGCGGATTCAGGTTCGTGCCCACGCCCGAGATGTTCACCGAAGTCGCGTTCGGCGACATTCCAGGACAGCGTGGAAGACTGACCCGAAGCGATCTGGCTCGGGTTGGCCGTGAACCGTGACCACGCCGAGCGCTCTCTGCGTAGTGACTGTAGTGCTGGCCGATGCGCTGTCAGGCCGGTCACCTGATCGGTAACGGTCAGGCGGAAGCCGTAGCTGGTGGAACCCGCGGCGGTAAAGGTAGCGGTCGCGGTGTTGGCGCCGGTAGATGGTACGCTCGGACCGTTGACCTGGGTCCACGAGTAGCTCAGAGCATCGTGATCCGGGCTATAGGAACCGGTGCCGTTGAGGGTGATGGTTCCGGGCGGCACGCCGATCTGCGGCGGGCCGGCGTCGGCGACAGGAGCGCTGTGGCCTACCTGGCGGGTCAGGAGCTCATACCGGATGCGCGGCACGTCCATCGGCACCGGGTGAGTGAAGGTGGTGTATTCTTTCGGCCGCATGAAGTTGCCGAATTCCAAACCGAAAGTCAATTCGCCGGTGTTCTTGCAGTCAGCAAGGTAGGGTTCAGGCCCGCGCGGACCGTGAAAGCCAGTTCCTTGCTCAGAGGCTGGACCAATTTGATCTCGCCGCCGGGGCGGTTCGGACGGAACTGCTTGGCTGTGAATGTAACCGAAGTTGCCCTGAATCCAGGCATCGCCCCACGCGCCCACTTGGGCCGTGCCGCCGAACTGGTTCATCGGGCGCGCATAGGTTTCGATGAAGGAGGTCAGGCCGAGCGGGGTTTGGGTGAGAGCGCCGGTATTCTTGAAGCCTTCCGTGCCATAGAAGCCCACGCGGCCGCGGCTGAACAGATAATCCAACAGGAAAGCGCCCTGCCCCATGCTGCCGCCGTTTTCGTATTCGCTCAGGCGGATGTATTTAAAGCTGGAGAACATACCGGCCTGGAGGTGATCCCAGCGGTTCACCAAACCGATATCGAACTGCCCTTCCTGGCGGCCGGGATAACGCAAGTACTCGGCTTCGGCCTGTACCGCGTGGCGTGCCGTCGCCACCGAATGGCGAGAAGAATTGGCCTCTGCCCTGGATGGTTACGTCGCCATCCGGCCGGTTGCCCAGCGTAGGACCAATATCCAGACCCAGCAACGAGAACTTCTTGTTGCGCTTCTGCGCTTCGTTCAAAGCATTGTTGCCCGCCGTCTCGGCGATGGTGGTGGTTTCTTCCTTCGAGAGCGGCTTGGGCATGCCGTTGACTTTGTCTTCCAGCGCCTTCTCCTGGTTCGATAGTTCGGCAACTTGGCCCTTCAGGCGATCGTTCTCACCCTTCAGATCGCGCAACGCTGCCAGAATATCGTCCAGCTTGTCGAGACGCTTCAGAATGTTATTGCAGCATTCTTCCTGCTTCTTCAGCAGGTCCTGCAAGATGGCCATGATGTCCGATACGCCGCCGGCTGCCACTACTTTGCCTTGACCATCGGTGACGGTCATGACTACGCGCCGGTTCATGAAGCGGCCTTCTTTAGTCTTGTTATTGACCTCGGGATCCTTCTTGCCGTCGCCGGCGGTATTGATCTGATCGGCGCCTGCGCCGTACTTCACCAGGAAGTCGCGCACGGTTTCGGCGCGCCGCATGGCCAGACGGTCGTTATAGCGCGCGGACCCCACGTAGTCGGTATTTCCGACCAGCTTGACGTGGTAATCGCGATGCTGGCTTAGGATTTCCGCCAATCGCAACAGGCTGGGGTACCCGTCCGAGAGTATGGAAGAATTGAACTCGAAATTGATCTCTTCCCATTGTTCCTTAGTTTGAGTTGTATTCAAACCCTGAGCGAACAGGCAAGTAGAAAACACTCCGATAGCGCCGATTGCCGCGAGTTGTTTCATCATGAGCATCTCCTCAAATTTTCAGCTTGTACGCGAGACTTTCTACAATGCACAAGTAACCAATCTCAATAATCTAGGATACAACGGTAACCTTCCATATCTACAACATTTTGCGAGCGTTAGTCAATAGTCTGGGTGTTCCGTCACAAAGTGCGATAATGGTAGCGTAGCCTGCCGGATGGGCAGCCGCCCGGTAACGGGAGGAAAGTCCGGTCTCCACAGGGCAGCGTGCCGGCTAACGGCCGGGAAGGGTTCTGGTGACGGAATCTTTACGGAAAGTGCAACAGAAAATATACCGCCTGGAAACAGGTAAGGGTGAAATGGTGCGGTAAGAGCGCACCGCGGACGGAGTAATCCGGACGGCAGGGCAAACCCCACGCGGAGCAAGACCAAATAGGAGAGGAGGAGCGGCCCGCTCCTATGAACTCTCGGGTAGGTCGCTAGAGCCGGACAGTAATGTCCGGCCCAGATGAATGGCTGCCGCCCGCAAGGGTACAGAAACCGGCTTATAGTCCGGCAGGCTGCAACTTCAGACAGGCACTCGACCTCTCCCCGGGTGGTGTTGACTTGTGATAATCTCGTCAACATTATGAAATTCTGCCGCTGCTTTGCCTCTTGACGCCATGTTCTATTGGCGGAGGAGAAGGTCGATCTCTACACCGTCAACCGCATCAAGGCCGAGGAATTCCAAAATTCCAAAGTCATGGAGAACGCCTTTTATCTGTCCGATGTCTATGGTCCGCGGCTGACTGGTTCGCCGGGCCTGAAAGCGGCCGCCGAATGGGCCGTGCGCCGGATGACCGAGTGGGGACTTGCCAATCCAGCCTGGAAAAGTGGGGACCGTTCGGCCGGGGCTGGACTTGCGTCCGCTTCAGCGGACATCAGAAGGAACCGCAATATGCGCCCTTGATCGGTTTCGCGCGCCCGTGGACCCCGGGCACCAATGGTCCGGTCTCCGGCGAGCCCATTCTGGCCGTGCCTCAAGACCGATGCCGATCTCGACAAGTTCAAAGGCAAACTGAAAGGCAAGATCGTGCTGCTGGAAGATCCCGCAGCCGCTGGTCATCGGAAACCGATCCCGAGCTGAAGCGCTTCACCGATGCTGAACTGGCCGCCGAGATGCTGGCCCCCGATCCCTCGGCGCGCTCGCCGTTTGCCAATCCGATTCCGCGTGATCCCCGGACAGCCGCCCGCGCCCGGCCGGCCAGCCCTTCGACCGCGAAGCCCGCGAAAAATTCCGCGACAAGGTCAACCAGTTCCTCAGCGACGAAGGCGTGCTGGTGACGTATCGCACCGAGCTACCGCGCCACGAGCGGCATCGTGTTCGGTGCTGCAGGCCGGTCGCAGGATCCCAAGAAGGCGGTGCCGCCGCCTTCGGTCGCGCTGGAGGTCGAACAATACAACCGCATCGCCCGCCTGATCGAGAAGAAGATCCCGGTCACACTGGAATTCGATATTCAGAACAAGTTCTATCGACGATACGCAGGATTCCTTCACCGTGACCGGGGAATTGCCCGGCACGACGAAGAAAGATGAAGTGGTCATGCTGGGCGCGCACCTCGATTCCTGGACCGGCGGGACCGGCGCGACCGACAACGGCGCCGGCAGCGCGGTGGTGCTGGAAGCCATGCGCATCCTGAAAGCGCTGGATCTGAAGATGGCGCGCACGGTTCGGATGGCTTTGTGGACCGGAGAAGAAGAAGGTCTGCTCGGCTCGCGCGCCTACGTGAAGGAGCACTTCGCCGATCGCGAGACCATGGCCGTCAAGCCGGAACATGCCAAGCTCTCGGGCTACTTCAACCTGGACAACGGCAGCGGCAAAATCCGCGGCGTCTATTTGCAGGGCAACGATATGATGCGGCCGATCTTCCAGGCCTGGCTGGAACCCTTCAAGGATTACGGCGCCAATACGGTGACCATCCGCAATACCGGCGGCACCGATCACCTGTCGTTCGACGCAGTGGGGCTGCCCGGCTTCCAGTTCATCCAGGATCCCCTGGACTATTCGACGGAGACGCATCACTCGACGGCTGATGTGTACGACCACCTGCAGGCGGGCGATTTGATGGAGGCATCCGCCATCATGGCCGCGGTGGTCTATGACGCTGCCACGCGGGACGAGATGCTGCCGCGGAAACCGTTGCCGAAGCCACAGCCGCCCAGGCGGCGGGAGGGCGAGGAAGGCCGTCCCGCGACAGCGGGCGCCGGGAATTAGCGCGATTGAACAAAAAAACCGGGCGCTAGTGAAAGCGCCCGGTTGAGGAGCACCTGTAGGTTGCTCGGAGGATACAACCCACAGGGGTGGAGGAGACCGTTTCCTATCCGAGAAGCCCGCCGTGTCCCAGGCAACCCACTTCCCAGCCTGAAACCCTGTAACGCGCCAGTAACGGCGGAAGCACCAAGTCTACCACATTCGCTTTGGCGGAGCGGAAGCATCCTGGCGCGGAAATCGAGCGGAATATCATCTTTATAAGACAGCAGCAGCAGATTGCCGGGTTCGACAGGCGCCAGAAATCGCTCCACATGTCCGCCGACCTTTTCCATCGCCTGCCCGACCACGTCTTCCGGACCCGCGGGCGCGGTGGTGGAGGCGATCATGATAACCGCGGGCTTCGAACGGAGCAATTGCTGCAGGCTCTGGCTCACCGAGGCTTCATCTTCGGTGCACGAGAGAACGTAGCTGGCCGACACGCCGAAGTGCTCCAGCCGCTGGTGCATGATGTTCTCAAACAACTGGCGCGCGCGTTCGCCGTTGATCGGATCGGTGTAGAGTACGCCCACGGTCGGATTGCGCATGGGCCGCGCTTGCAGGATCGGACCGCGCTCCTTCAGAACGGATACGACCGCGTCCAACTGGGTGCGTGAAACGGCGAATGGCGCGCTCTTGACCGTGGCGATGCGTTGGCCCGGCATGGCGAAGCTGAAATTCAGGGCCGTGGCGATGACCACGCTGGCCGCGCAGTTGATCTGCTTCAGCAGTTCGTCGTCCACCAGCACGCAGCATTTTTCGGTAGCTTGCAGGTTCGCGCGGCCACCAGCCGCCAGGCGGATCTCGAAGCTACCGCAGCCCATTTCGCTAGCTACCGCGCAGACCGCATCGTCTTCGCCGACTTCGCCTTCTTCAAGCTCGGTAACCCAAATGGATTCCATGCCTTCGGATTCGAGGACTCGAATATCGTCGTCGCTGATTACATGGCCTTTCGCCATCAACTTCTTACCGCCGGGACGAAAGACGGTGCAGCACAGCACCCGGCCATTCGATGATTTCACATCAACCGTTTGGGCTCGCATGTTTCCTCTCTTAAAGTATTAAGGATTTTTTTATCCTGATTAGAGAGTATAGTACATCTGACGTGGAATTTCACCTCAGAATATGAGACTATTTAATAGCGTGGGAATGATGTTACCCCTTTTGGGGGTCGGATTCCGTAACACTGCGGCAACTGGATCAACTGCAAGTCTTCTGTCGGCACGTGGTGTTGAAAAGTTCTACAGCGGTCTGGGCGCAGGATGCGCAGCACTGCAATTTCGTCACAGCATTGAAACTTCGGGCACCGCACGCAGTCTTTCCAGGCCTTAAGCGGCAATTCGCCGCGCTCGACCTCCTGAAAACCCATCTTGCCGAAGAACCCGGCCACGTAAGTGAAGGCGAATACTGCGTCGAGCGAATAATCGTTAGCCTCACGCACCAGCGCTTCGATCAGTCTGCCGGCCGATGCCATGCGTTTTGGCGTCTTCGGCTACCGCGAGCGAGCGAATCTCCGCGATCGACGGGGTATAGAAGTGCAGCGCGCCGCAGCCTACCAGTTTTCCAGAGGCCATGACGACTGAGAAATCGCGTATGTCTTCGGATACTTCCAGTTCGGTACGCGGCAGCATCACGCCCTTGGCCGCATAGCCGTTGATCAGGCCTAGGATCGGCCCGATGTCGTGCATGCCGGCCTTGCGTACGACCAATTCCTTCCGCAGTCCGGTGTATGCGGCGTGTTCAATGGTAGCGTCTTCCTGCAAGCTGCTGATCATGCGGCGTATCCCTCCTCAAGCGCCAGGCGGGTGCCTACATCTTCGCCGGCCACGATCCGTTCCAGAACTTCTTGCGCCGCGCCCGCGCAAATGCGCACTTGTGAGCACACCTTGGCGGAGCGCGCTATGCGATGCGTTAAGTTTGGCCAGCATGCCGCCGGTGGCGATTCCAGCCGCAATCAGCGCTTCCCCCCCGCGACCGTCAGGCGCGGCACAAGGAACTTGCGCGCGTCCAATACGCCCGCGACGTCGGTCAGAAAAATCAACTGGTCCGCGCCGAAAGCCACCGCACATGCCACCGCCATTTGATCCGCGTTGACGTTGTAGAAGAGGCCCTCGCGATCGCCCGCGACACACGCGACTACGGGTAAGAATCCCCGCCCCAGCAGGGTCTCGAATAAGGCCGGATCGGCGCTGGTCACTCGTCCTACGCTGCCCAACGCCGGATCCATCTGCTCGGCGAGCACCATGTTCGCATCGATTCCCGATATGCCCACGGCGCGCGCACCGGCGCTGGTTCAGCGTGGCGACCAACTGCCGATTGACGCTTCCAGCCACTACTTTAATTACCGCATCGAGCACCGCCGGAGTGGTGACGCGCAAGCCATTCACGAACTGGCTCTCGACGCCGCGCTCGGCCAGGTAGCGCGTCATCTGCTGGCCGCCACCGTGGACCACCACCGTAGGGTTGTGCCGCGAAACTGCCGCGATCTGCCGGGCGAGTCCCTCGCGGGTTGCATCGGCATCCAGCAGCGTACCGCCCAGTTTTACCAGCAACTTCACAGCAGCCCCTCCGCCTCGGGATACCCGAGCATCAGGTTCATGTTTTGCACGGCCTGTCCGGCGGCGCCTTTAACCAGGTTGTCAATCGCGCTGACCACCACTGCCCGTCCCGTTGTGGAATCTACCACCACCCCGATATCGCAATAGTTCGTATGTACAACGGCTTGTAGATCCGGCAATCGACCGGCCGGATACAGCCTGATGAACGCTTCCCCGGCGTAGCGTTGTTGATAGATTGCCAGGATATCTTCCGCGCTGGCTGCCGTGCGGAAGTAGATGGTTTCGAGGATGCCGCGATCCACAGGCAGAAGTTGTGCGGTGAAACTGAACTCGCGTCCTTCGAGACCGGAGATCATGAGCACCTCGGGCACATGCCGGTGATGCAGCACGGAATATGCGGAAAAGTTGCCTGCGACCTCGCAAAAGCTGGTTGCAAGGGCCGGTTTGCGCCCGGCGCCGCTCACTCCGGACTTTGCATCGCACACGATTCCAGCGTCGCGATCGATTACGCCCGTTTCGATGAGCGGCTTGATAGCCAGGTTAGCAGCGGTGGGATAACAGCCGGGATTGGCAACTAAACGGGCCGCCGGAATGCGTCCCCGGCAAAACTCAGGCAAGCCGTAGACGGCTTCCGCCAACAACTCAGGCTGAGTGTGGGCTTGCTTATACCAAGCCGCGTAGGCGGCGGTCGTTCGCAGGCGGAAGGCTCCGCTCAGGTCGACGATTTTCGCTCCGGCGTCCAACAAGGCTGGCGCCAGCGACATGGAGACTTCGGGCGGCGTTGCCAGGAAAACTATGGAAATTCCTTCAGACTGAACGGCCTCCGGGGTGCATGGCGCCGTGCGCGGCGCGGAGGCTCCCAATGGCTGAGAAGGAACGAGGGCATCTTCCCGGTGTTCGAGAAGAATGGGAGTGACGTTCGGATGGCGTGCCAGAATACGGACGAGTTCCGCTCCGCTATATCCCCGATATCCGACAATTCCAGCAACGTGGCTCATTGTTTAATTATTCACTACTATGTATAAATATACCACGGGACGTGCCTATTCGGTAGTTCCTATGCTCAACCGAACCAGAACGCTGGCTCCAGGCCAGATCAGTAGCAGGTCGTTCTCGCGCTGCCCTCCCTCGACAGACCAGGCTTTGATATAAGCGCGGTCGTCCGTCTCCAGCGCCAGATGATAGCGACCGGGTGGGATCACCGCAATCGAGAACCGGCCTTCAGGTCCCACGGCCAAGGTCCGGATGTCTCCAGTTTCGTCGCGCAGGATCAGAGCGGGCACTGGTGCGCTCACACTGGGTTCGAGGGTTACCGTGCCCTTTAACGAAGGCGCCTCGCGCAGAGATACGCTCACCTCCGTATCTTCGGCGCCCACCTCCAAATCGCCGGTACCGAACCAGGTCCGGCCCGCGTCGGCCGCCTCGGCCCGCAGAACGTAGTGCCCGGGCGGCACGCCCCAAAATCTATAAGAATCCCCCGTCGCAGCGCCCTCGCGCACCTTTACCGCGCTGCCCGCTAGACCCACCGCCGTGAGTGAATACCGTTTGGTGAGGTCCTCGAACTGCCCGCATTGAACCTGAACCGACACCGCGGGAACCGGCAGCAAGGTGAAGTTGGCGGTAACCTCCTGGCCATCCTCTAAGACTAGGGGTTCCGCGCGCATGGGATCGGCGACGTCGGGATAGTAGCGGATTCCGTGTCCGACGTGAGTCATGCTGCTTGGCGCTGAATCCCCCAGGGATTCACTGAGCTTGCTGTACCAAGGCGACCCGGAGACGGCGAGATAATAGCTGCCGGGCGGAAGCATTCCGAAGCGATAGGCTCCGGTATCGCTGGTCTGCTGGGAGGCGAAGACGCCGCGCGAAGTGATGAGTTCAACTTGCGCTTGAGCGACGGGCTCACCAGCATCGTCAATGATTCTGCCCGAGATCGCGGCGGGCGGGTGAAGGCCCAATATCAGGCTGCCGTTGTCAGTGGCAGCGTCTATCCGCAAGGCCTCCGGCCGGCCTCCCGGCAGCAGGCCCCGGCGCTCGCCCGACAACCAATACCTGCCTTGCGGCAAACCCGCGAATGCAAAATGGCCGTCATCGCCACTGATCGTAGACACGCGCAAATCGCTGCGCGTGGTCGATATAAGGGTCAAGCGCGCACCGGCAACCGGTTGACTGGTCACCGCATTCACCACGGCGCCCGCAACGCGGAAATCGGCAGCGCCGCCGACCCCAGCGAAAACGGAGGCAAGCAAGGCGAGCAGGGTCGCCTTCATGGCGTGTCTCCCGGAGCTACTTTAACTTTGACCGTCAGGCGATCGCGCGCACCGACGTGGACGCTGACAGATCGGCCGGACCACTGCTGACGAACATCCGGACTGGCATAGTCAAACAACTCAGGCGAACCACTCCAGGCGAAGACTTGGTAGTCTCCGGGTGCAATGTCTGACAGAGTCAGTTTGGTCTCTAAGCGGCCAAGCCGGGTGTGAATGCCGGGTCCGGCGGCAGGCACTAGCAATACCCATGCCGGACCGCTCTGGCCGTCGTCTGATGCGGTTATCTCCAGGGTGCCGCCGTCGGAAGCCAGCACGGCCTCCAACGCGGCAGCGCTCGAGACAACGACAAATTCGGGGTTCGCCAGCAGGTCGGCTTCTCCGAGATGGGCTGCTGCAACGTAGCCCCCGGCGCAATCCATGCGAAGCGAATAGCGCCCCGGGGCCACGCCTACCATCTCAAACTCCCCGGATGATTCCGTTTCGGTTTCGTGGTGATCGCGTTCCGACAGCCAATCGTTCGTTGGAGAAATTCGTATAGCACAGCGGGGCGCTGCGGGCGTGCCCGTTGGTGTGTCCGATGCCACGCGCACCATGCCCCGTAACAGGGCGCTTCCGGCCAATGGGACGGAGACTCCGTTTGCGTCGCCACGAACCTGAACCGTCCGTTCGCCACTCTTTCGAAGTACGCCCTCACCCTGGCTGGCCAGTAATAAATAGTTACCGGGAACGACCAGCTTGAACTGAAAAGCGCCGGTGGCGGCGTCGAGGGTTACTGGTGCGCCGCTTGGTTCTCCTTCCGCGCCAAATAATCCAATGGTTGCCGGAATCAGCGGCGAGAAACCCGCCATGGAGCCTCGAAGGTTGTAGGCGGCATGTGGGGCGATGGAAAAATCCGCCTGCAAGTCGCGCCCTGGAGCAATGGTTACGGGCGACGCCGACGCCAAACTGGTCGCGCCACCATAATAGACCGGTGCGAATGACTCGTTTTCATCGGGCACATCGGCAGGCACTTTCCACCCCGCCGCCCGCAAATAGTAGCGCCCGGGGCTCAGCCCGGCGAAACGATACTCGCCGCGATCGTCGCTTGCCGCCGTCTCTTCGACGCTGACCTTGCGGCGGCCTTCGACCACATGAATCGAGAGCAATTGGACGAGGACGCCCTGCAGGGGTTCGCCACCGGCATCGGTGATCTTGCCGCCAGCCGCGCTCAACGGCTGTAACCGCAAGGCCAGGTCCTCGCGCGTGGGTCCGATGACCAACTTTTGCCCGAGGGGCGCGAACCCTGGTTTCTCGGCGGTCGCCAAGTAATTTCCAGCGCCAAGACCGCAGAAACGAAAGGCTCCGGCGGCATCGGTAAGGGCGGCCGATTGAGGGGAGGCTTGCGGGATGATGACCGCCGCGCGTCGCAGGGGTTCGCCTGTGACCGCGTTGAGCACCGATCCCGCAATGCAAAATGCCTGCTCGTCGCCAGCCAACGGAAACGCAAAATAAGCCAGCACGGCGCAAAGCAGAACTCGCTGTGCGGCCAGACGAGAGAACATGTGTTCATTATCGCGTGCGGGCCGGCACGCGACACTTTCGTTAGTTCGAGGCTGTACCAGCCAGACCCAGCACGGTGCTTCCCAGAAGGGCATTGCTGTACTTAATCTGGCTGCCGGGTCCGCCGGCTTTAGTAGCCGCCGTAAGAGTTTGGGGGGATGGCGTGAACTTGGTGGGATGCTTGGTCACGGCACCTTTAAAACTGCCTTTGGCGAGTGACGCGGTGCCGACCACCGTTCCTTTCAATCCGTCGACCATGATGCTCGCGGTGAAGACCATGGTGTCCGGCCCGGCTGGCGGGAAACTGTACTTCAAAGTCGACGTGCCGGTGGTGCCGTAGGTGGTTCCGCCAATAACCACGCTGATCGCGCCGACAGGCAGCGTATACGTAGCGGACGTCTGTGTTTTGCTGGTCGGAACCAGGGTCGAACTCACAACAGCCGTGAGGACGCCGGTTTCGCCGTTTGCGCCCAACGGGTCTGACCCCGATAGTACGGGAGCCAGCGTACCGCTGATGTTATAGGTAATGTTCGCCGCCATTAGCGGACCAACCCCCAGAATCAGCGCCGTGGCGCACAACGACAACAGTCTTCTGCTTGGAAGCATTCGATTATTCCCCTCTTTTGGATAAGTGCGGTTTGGGCCGCGGTGTTGAGTGTACGCGGTATCGCGCGGAAACGCAAGAGGTCGCGAGTACTAAGAGACTCAGCCGGGGATGGCGCGGACCGCCAGGGCTGCAACCGCGCCTCCCCACGAACAGGAAAGAAACAAGCCAGCCGGTTCCGGCGCATCGAGCCGCCGCGCCGTTTGATTGACCAAATCCAGTCCGCCATTACCGGCGGATTCGGTGTGGCGCGCGATGGGCGGCACGAAACCTTGGCGTGCACACAGGAGACCGAGCCCAAGTTCCGCGGCCGCGGTGCCCGCTCCCATGTAGCCCGTATATCCCTTTAGCGCCGTCACGGGTGTGCCACTGCCGAGCATACCTGTTAGGGCTGCCGCTTCGGCGCCGTCCTCCTCGACCGTACCTAGCCCTGAGGCGACTGTGAAGTCGGGCCGGATATCTCCCATAGCTTGGTGGGCGGCCTGACAAATGGTGCCCGCCGTCCAAGCCGGACGCCATTGGCCGCGGTCACCCATGGCCGAGCCGGCGCCTAACAGTTCGCCGAGAATCAAAGCTTCTCTAGCGGTGGCATGCTCCCATCTTTCGAGCACCAGGAATCCCGCGCCCTCACCCAGGACTAAGCCGTCGGCCTGCTTGTCAAAGGGGCGGTAAGCATCGGCCGGGCCGAGGTGGGAAAGAAGGCCGGCCTGCTCATAAGCAAGAAAATTTCCGGTCGTGGCGAGCGAATCGTAGCCGCCCGCGACGGCGACGTCACAACGTTCTTCGAGCAAGTCCAGGTAGGCTGCTTGTATGGCCTGCGCGGAGGCCGTATCCTTTTGCGTGAAGTTGCCATTCGAGCCGCGGATGCCGAATTCCGTCGACAGTAGGGCCAGGCCTCCATTTGCGAGTGTGCGCAGGCAGATGTATCGGTCGATGAGATGCGATGGCAAACCGCCGAGGTACTTATAATCCATTTCGCGGCCGGCATCCCAAGCCATCACCAGGGAAGGGAAGAAGTGGTCATACTCCACGCCCGTCTGGCCGGAACCTACTTGAATTCCTACGCGCGAGGCATCCATTTTGCGTGGGTCGATGCCGCTTTGGGCGATGGCCTCGTGGGCCGCCTTCATCGCAAATTGAACGGAGCGTCCCATAAACTTGAGGTTCTTGGGAGAGCGGAGGAAAGGTTCTAACTCGAAGTCAGCTACGCTGGCCAAGGCTTGGGCGGGATGGCCTTCCACGGCGAAGGCGCGCGCCGGTCCAATCCCAGATTCGCCGCGGAAGCTCCGCGCCACATTCTCGGCGGCTCCGATGCCAAGTGGTGTCACCAGACCGACACCTGTAATCGCTACACGCTGCATCTCTTAGTGATTTTACAATAGCCGCCGCAAGGGCTGTTGAACAAGCGAATAGACAAAAGGCTCCGCGAGGTGCGGAGCCTTAGTACTCGGAACGAAGTGAAGATTTGAATCGGGGTTAGCTTCTACGCGATTTCCGGCGCAGCAATCCCAGCCCTAATAGGCCTGATCCCAGGAGCGCCATGCTTATCGGTTCCGGCGTTGCACTTCCTGTTTCAAAGCTCTGCGTAAACTCGCTGAGCGCGCCACCAGCACCCGTCTGAATATCTTTGAAGATGTAGACTGGCGAGGTGTTGGTGAACGGTGAAGAGAACACTGGCTGGTTGGGAGTGTCCGACGCTACCGTAATCTGCCCCAAGGGTGCGACAGTAGAGGTCCCTGCAGAATTAGTACAGAGGTCTTCAACGGCGCCCGAAGTGGCAATCGGGTTGGCGCATGCACGCTCGGTTATGGTTGCATTAGAACCGCCGACAGACATATCGATTTGGCTGATTCCTCCGACAACCTCAAAAAGCAATTGCTCGTCCTGATTCGCCACGAGATTCGGATTGAACTGTAAGTACGCGGTTCCTGACGTGGAATCGTAATCCGTCCCTGACAGAATATCGATGGCGCCTGTTGCGCCGCCGGTGGCATTCAGAACCTGGAAATTCTCAAATGTTAGTCCGCCGCAGGTCACCATGGTGCTGCTCGTTACCGCGCCATCAACGTTAGTACCGCTGATCGTGCACGGTATGAGCGAAGCGTTTCCGACGCTGACCGAGATCACGGCCAAAGCCGCAACCGTTAAGAAGTTTTTCATCGCGTTTCCTCCGAATCGCTGTCACTAAACTATTTGCAGGATACTGCGGATACCTTACCGATGCAATCTTGCTAGTGGTGTGTTAGTGCTCCCAGATACAGGTACTTAGTGCGTCAACGGACAATTCGAGTTACCGGTATTCACCGGACCCGCAAACCGTACGGATCCTTACGTCCAAATTGGTGCGGAAATATACAAAGAGGGGTTAGTGCTAACAGCAAAATAAAAAAAGCCCCGCCGGAGGCGAGGCTTTCGAGGAAAGGATAGGAGAATGTTGGATCCGACTTTCGCTAATTCTTCCGTGACTTCCGGCGAAGAAGTCCCAAGCCGAGCAATCCAGAACCCAGAAGAACCATACTTACGGGTTCGGGAGTTCCGGTTTCGAAGCTCTGCGTGAACTCACTCAACGCTCCGCCTGCACCGGTTTGGATGTCTTTGAAGATATACACAGGAGACGTACTGTTAAAGGGATTAGAGAAAACCGGCTGATCCGGGGTGCCCGAAGCGACGGTGATTTGCCCTAACGGCGCTACCGAACTGGTACCGGCGGCATTGGTGCAAAGGTCCGGCAAAGGACCGGATGTGGCGATCGGATTCGCGCAGGCGCGTTCCGTAACCGTAGCGTTTTCGCCGCCGACGGACATATCAATCTGGCTGATGCCGCCCCACACCTGGAACAACAATTGTTCGTCTTGGTTTGCTTGGAGATTTGGGTTGAATTGCAGGTAGGCGGTTCCGGTCACAGTGTCGTAATCGGTTCCGGAAAGGATATCGATAATCCCGGAAGCGCCACCAGTAGCGTTCAGAACTTCAAAATTGTCAAATGTCAGTCCGCCACAAGTTACTGTGGTCGTGCTGTTGACAGCACCGCCGAACCCCGTGCTGACCGAGCAGGGCACCAGCGAGGCGCTCGCTACACCCAGCGTCAGCAACGAGAATGCCGACAATGCTAAGAATTTTTTCATCGCGTTTCCTCCGAATCGCACTTCGTTTAGTTTTTAGTCCACCATACCTGAAACCGCATAACGGAACAGGTTGAAACGAGGACAATTTGAAGCATACATTAGTCACCCTAAAAATGCAAGGTTTCTCACATAGAGTAAAGCAATTTTCAGGCTAGTAGTTTGAAATGCCAAATAGCTTGATGAATCAGAGTTTTAGTACTGTCTAAGGGAAATGCTACAGGTCAATTCCAGGACTGTTCGGATATGCGTGCATAAGTGCTGTAAATTTATCCGTGAGCGCTAACCAGCGACAAGAAAACGACTGGCCGATGTACTGGTACCGATAGGTCTCTATCGACCGCGCCCGCGCTCTGGAGATACATCTGTTGCCGCCAATATGGGCTCTGCGGCCGGCCTTTTTGGATGCACATCCAGGTGCGAAGCCAAGAACGATTGACGGCTCCGCATGTGTTTGGGAGTCCCCGGCCGTCCTTCCAAAGCGTCCCAATCGGATTGAGAGACTTCCTGCATTGTGGGGAGATATTTCTGCAGATAATTCCGGATGCGTTCCTGGACGGTCCGATGCGTTGAGTTGCCCAATAGGAACACGATCTGTTCCATCGGAGCGTTCACCAAGGATTGATATACCTGTGAAGGCTTCATCACGCGCGCCGATTTCAAAGTCCGCTCTAATCGCCGGGCTTGCGGTTCCAGGCTTCGCATTTGCTCGATTTCCGCCTTTGGTATTCCCAGGGATTTCAACAGCGCGCTCTTCTGCTTGGGAGTCATCTCGGCGGTGAGCGCCAAAAGAAATGGGCCCAGGCGCGATTCCACCGCAACGTTGGATTCTTCAACCAGTTTCGAGGCCCTTTCCATCTTTATCAGAGCCTGCAAATTGGTACCTTCGCCAGCCAGCGCCGGTGAGAAGAGCGACAACAAGCCATCTTCGTCGAGAGCCTGCAGTACTGCTGCGGGGCTGGGTTCCGCCGCGATGGCCTTCAGTTCTTCACGTAGCGTTCCGGCCGAAATCGAGGCCTCGATCCGGGCCACGCGCGCATTCTCTACCTGTAAACGGGTGCGATCCTCGACCGTAAACGACAATCGCACGCGCAAACGCGTTAGCCGGAGCAATCGCCCCGGATCATCGTAGAAAACATACGGATGCGTGGCGCGGAACTCGCGCCTCCCAAGGTCCGCCAAGCCGTTGGTCGGGTCGAGCAGCAAACCCCGTGACGCACGATTCAAAGACAGCGCCATGGCATTAACGGTGAAATCGCGGCCCCTGAGGTCTTCCTGAATGGTGACGGGGGTGATCTGCGGCTTCGCTCCAGTCCTGGCGTACCGCTCCTTGCGCGACATAGCTATTTGCGCGGTTACGCCACCCGGGAAAATCAGTTCCGCTGAGCGCCGCAGTTCATCGGCCTCGATCGTCCGCGCGCCCCGATCTTGCAGGGTTTTCGCCAGCTTTAGTGCCGGGCCTTCCACGCTGAAATCGAGATCCCGAATTCGGAATCCACCGAGCATGTCCCGCATTGCCCCGCCGGTGAGAAAGACATTAACGCCCGCGTCCGCGGCGGCTGCCTGAACCTGTTGCAATGCGCGATGCTGGTCCGCACTCAAGTGGCTTTCCAGCATGAACATATAGTCGCTCATGATGGCGTCCTGTCAGGGGCGGGGATGGTGCTCGTCGACCGTTTTGCGTAGCCTGGACCGCATCACGTGGGTATAGATTTGCGTGGTCGAAATGTCCGCGTGGCCTAACATAGTTTGCACGCTGCGAAGGTCCGCGCCGCCCTCAAGCAGGTGCGTGGCAAAACTGTGCCGGATCACATGGGGCGACAAATACTGGAAGACGCCCGCCGCACGTGCATGTACCCGCAGGAGTTTCCAGAAGCACTGGCGAGTCATGGGGCCGCCGCGCGCGGTGACGAACAAGTGCCGGCTGCTGCGGCCTTTCAAAATAGCGGCCCGCGCACTTTCCAGATACTCCGTGACGGCGGCCAAGGCGGCTTTTCCGACCGGAACCATTCGCTGCTTTCGACCTTTGCCGGTTGCCCGCAGGACTCCCAGTTCCAGGTTCAAATCGGCGAGGCCCAAGTTGCATAGTTCGGACACGCGCAGGCCCGTGGCGTAAAGCAGTTCAATCATGGCTCGATCCCGAAGCCCGGTGGTCCGGTTGGCGTCGGGCGAATGAGAGACTCGCTCGATCTCCTCCAGATTGAGGAACTTAGGAATCGTTTGCCACTGCTTGGGCGAGCCCAGATGCTCGGTCGGATCGCTGGCTAAGCGGCCTTCGCGCACTAGAAATGAGTAGAAACTGCGCAGCGTCGACACATGGCGCGCCACCGACCGGCTTCCTAAACCGGCCTGATGCAGGGAATCGATGTAAGCCCGCACCGTCTCCACATCGGGAATCGCGCCATCGCCGTTGCCCGCCGCAAATTGGATCAACCTGTGCAAATCAGACTGGTAAGCTTCCAGTGATTTTGCAGCTAACCCCTTTTCGATTCTGCAGAAATTGAGGAAAGCGGTGGCTTCGTTCGGCAGAGAACCCGTTTGTGGCGCGGACGCGTCGGCCATCGAGCCAATGATACAATAACCCCGACCCATGTTTGAAACATTCTTTGAAACCAGGGGTTGAATTGGCTGGCTCGACTTCCAAAAAAGTACGGATTACCCGATTCGAGCGTGAACCTCTCCTCGGCTTCGTCAATCCGCTAACCTATCTACGCCCGGCGGGGTTCGAACTGCTGACTCCGGACGGAAACTATTCAGTCGTGCCCTACGACGAAGTTAAATCGGTCCAGTTCGTGAAAGATTTCGAGCCGCCCGAGGCTACCGAGCGGAAAGTCTTCAGCACGCGGCCCAAGATGGATGGGCTCTGGGTGAGGGTCAAGTTCAGAGACGGCGAAGTGATGGACGGCATCCTGGCGAACAACCTGCTTCTGTTGGAAATACAAGGGTTCACGATAGTTCCTCCGGACCCGTATTCCAATAACCAGCGCTTGTTTGTCCCCCGGGCGGCACTTGCTGAGTTGCAAGTATTAGGGGTGGTGGGTAGCCCTTTGCGCCGGCCTAAACCAAAGCCGGTTCCCAAGGAACAGATCAACCTGTTCGACTGATCTAGTGGAGCGCTACTTGCGTCCGCCCCTGCGTATCGTGCAGAATGGCTGCTAGATGCATATGAAACTAAAGCTCCATTTAGCTCCGATTGTGGCATTGGGATGCGCGGTAACCGCGGGATCCGCTTGGGCGGCCACCGGCACCCTTGCTGCCAATCCGAACCCTTGTTTGATCGCGCCGGGCGCCCACGACTGCACCAGCAACCTCAGTTGGTCGACGCAAGGAGCCAGCCAGGCCCGCGTCTTCGTACAGGCGGAGGGCAAGGCGGCGAGCGCGGAGAAGGAGTTCGGCTCCGGCAAGGCTTGTGCTAAATGCGGCGCGAGCTGGATCGAAGCGAATACCAAATATGTCTTCACGCTCGTAGACTTCTCCAGCGGAAGCCGCGGAGCGGTGCTGGCTACCGTAACCGTAACTGCCGAAGGGGGACCGCGTCCCGGCAACCGCGGTGCTAAGGGGACTATCAGCGCGTCGCCGAATCCCTGCCTGATCATGCCCAACAAGAACGATTGCACGGTCTACCTCAGTTGGACCACCACGGGCGCCGAACATGCCCGGGTATACGTCAAAGCGGAAGGAGCCAAGGCTTCTCCGGAAAAGGAATTCGGCACCGGCAAAGCCTGTGCGAAATGTGGCGCGAGTTGGATTGAGGCCGGGACCAAATACCTCTTTACCCTCTACGACTTCTCAACAGGCAGCCAGGGAGCCGCATTAGATTCCATAGTGGTCACTGGTAACCGGTAAAGCGGCCGGCCGGCGGCTGTACAGGTCCAATGTCAATCTGATGGCAAAGAGAATTGCGATTGTAGAGGACGAAGCGGAGCTTGCCGCTTTGCTCGATTACAACCTGACCCGCGGCGGATATCAGGCCTATGTACTCAGCGGCAACAAGGGCGCGCTCAAGGATCTGGAAGCCTGGAAGCCCGATCTGATCGTGCTGGATGTCATGCTGCCCGGAGACGACGGCTTCGAATTGTGCCGCCAGATTCGCCAGTCTCCAATTCTGATGCGCACTCCCGTGCTGTTTCTGACGGCCCGCTCGGACGAGGTGGATCGGGTGTTGGGCCTCGAAATCGGCGGCGACGATTACATGACTAAGCCTTTCAGTCCGCGCGAACTGGTGGCGCGGGTGAAGGCTCATCTGCGGCGCGCCGACCGCGACGAGGATGAAGATAGCGCGGTCGAAGCCGGACCTTTCAAATTGGACCGCGGCGCCCACCGCGTTTTTCTGAACGGCAGCGAGTTGGATTTAACTTCCACCGAGTATAAGCTGCTTGGAATTCTTTCTGACCCACGCCGGCCGGGCGTACAGCCGCGATCAACTGCTCGAAGAGGTTTGGGGGCAACAGCGCTTCGTCACGCCGCGGACTGTCGACGTGCATATCCGCCGCTTGCGGGAGCATATCGAGAAGGAACCCGACAATCCGCATTATCTGACCACCGTGCGCGGCTTCGGTTATCGCTTCGAAGAAATTCCTTGAGCCCGGCCGTCCGTGGAACTTAATCCCTAGTTCATGTTTCCGTAACATCGCGGTAACCGTTTGCCGTTTACCCTCAAGGTGGATGGCGCCATGAAGAAAATCCTTCTAATCGAAGACGACACCGATCTGTTTGCCCTTCTGAAGTACAACCTTGAGAAGGAAGGCTTCGTGATGTCCGGGTCGCAAACCGGCAAAGGCGCCCTGGATCTTTGCCGCCAGGTACGGCCCGACCTGATCCTGCTGGACATCATGCTGCCCGACTACGATGGGCTGGAGATCTGCAAAGCGGTGCGGAAAGAACCCGACATGGCCATGATTCCGATCATCTTCCTGACGGCGCGAGCTTCGGAAACGGACCGCATCGTGGGTCTGGAATTGGGCGCCAACGATTATGTCGTGAAGCCTTTCTTCGTGCGTGAATTGATCGCCCGCATCAAGCTTGCAGTTCCGCAACCAGGCCGCTCCCGCGCGGGTTCTGGAAGCGGGCGGCGTACAATTGGACCGCAGCAGTTGCCAGGCGCGCCTCAACGGCACCCTGCTAAACCTTACCGCCACGGAGTTTCGCCTTCTGGAATTCCTGATGAGCCGTCCCGGGGTGGTATTCAGCCGCGAACAATTGTTGAACGCCGTTTGGGGGCAGGACCGCGCCATCACCGACCGGGCTGTGGATGTTTATGTTCTTCGACTGCGGCAGAAAATCGAGGTGGACCCCACGAACCCCGGGCTGATTCATTCGGTTCGCGGATTCGGCTACACCTTCGAGTCGCGCGCGTCGAGCGCTACGTCGGCTGCCTGAAGGCACTTCCAGGCCAAGGTATATACCCGGCGCGGACGCTTTCCTGTACAATAGTATTCGAATAGGAGGCCATATGAGATCTATTGGCTTTCCCGAGATTTGCGTAATCCTGGTGGTTGTGGTGCTGCTGTTTGGTACGAAGAAGATCCCGGATTTCGCGAAGGGCTTGGGCGAGGGCATCCGCAACTTCAAGGATGCCATGAAAAGCGATGACGACGTGAAGAAGCAGCAATAGGCTTCGGGAGGCTGCCCGCAATTTGGGCGATCTCATCAGGCTCCGGTCAGTTCACTGAAAAAATAATCCCCGCAGGCACTCATTGAGGCTCGCGGGGATTTTGTTTTTTGGGGAGGTTTTACTACTTGGCCTTCTTGGGCGGGACAATCGCGTCCTTCGCGGCTTTCGCTACGCGGAACTTCACCACCTTCTTCGCCGGAATCTTGATGGATTCGCCGGTCGCGGGGTTGCGGCCTACGCGAGCTTTGCGGTCCTGGCGGACCAGGCGTCCGATGCCGGGCAGTACGAACACTCCGTTCTTCTTTACTTCGCTGATCGCCATGCTGGAAAGGCTATCCAGAAATAGGCGGGCTACCTTGTTATTCACTTCGCAACTCTCGGCGAGGCTCCTCACCAGTTGCGTCTGCGTCATACGTTGACTTGCCATAAATCTCCTTTGGTTCTCACCATCGATTCGAATTCAGAGCCGTCCGAAAACGGAAGGCTCCGCACGCCGTCCATCGAGAATTAGGGCGCCGGCTGCTTATCCGTTATAAAGGTGCGGATCGATTACGTAATCAATAATAAGGGAAGGCCAAAGTCGATGTAAAGGGAAAATCGGCGTGAAATGGCCTATTTCTGGGCTTTTTTTGGACGGGCACCGTCGAATGACCCGTCAAACGGCCTTTCGGGCCGGGTTCTCGCTGCCGGCAGCCACCGCAGCCGATTTGCGAGGCTGCTCCTGCAGCGTGTCGAGCCCCAGCACTTTGCGTAATTCGCCATCCAAATTCGCCGTCGCTTCCGGGTGTTCCCGCAGGAATTGACGGGCATTGTCGCGGCCCTGGCCGATGCGCTCGGTGTGATAGCTGAACCACGAACCGCTCTTCTCCACCAGGTTGTGTAACACACCCATATCGAGCAGATCGCCTTCACGCGAAATCCCCTCGCCATAAAGGATGTCGAACTCCGCTTCACGAAACGGCGGGGCAACTTTGTTCTTCACTACCTTGGCGCGGGTACGGTTGCCGATCACCACGTCCCCGTCCTTGATTGCCGCAATGCGGCGAATGTCGACACGCACGGACGCATAGAATTTCAACGCTCGTCCGCCCGTCGTGGTTTCCGGGCTGCCGAACATTACGCCGATCTTCTCGCGGATCTGGTTGATGAAAACCATGCAGGTGCCGGTGCGGCTGACCACGCCGGTGAGCTTACGCAAGGCTTGAGACATCAGGCGCGCGTGCAGCCCCATATGGCTGTCGCCCATCTCGCCTTCGAGTTCGGCCTTCGGCACCAGCGCCGCTACGGAGTCCACTACGACTACGTCGATCGCGCCAGACCCCGTCAGTGCGTTAGCGATTTCGAGCGCCTGTTCGCCATGGTCCGGTTGCGACACCAGCAGATTATCAACATCCACACCGAGTTTCCGCGCATACGCCGGATCGAGGGCGTGCTCCGCATCGATAAACGCCGCGGTACCGCCGGCCTTTTGCGCCTCGGCGATCAGGTGTAGCGTCAGGGTGGTTTTGCCGGAAGACTCCGGTCCGAAGATCTCGAGTACTCGTCCGCGTGGAAAACCGCCGACGCCGAGCGCGGCATCGAGCGAGATGGAACCGCTCGAAATCACGGCCACCGGTACGATGGCGCCGGATCCCAGGCGCAAAACGGCGCCTTTTCCGAATTGCTTGTCTAATTGTGAAAGCGTGACGTCAATAGCGTGACGCTTCTCGCGCTCGTCCATAGATTTTCTCCTTACGTGCCGGAAGCTATTTTGTGCCGGAACGCCGGAAGTTCTCTCTGGAAATGTTTCCTGGCGAGAATCAGCGCGCTACGCTACGCGCTCCGCAATGGACTTCGCCTGCAGGAACAGCAGCATGTAGTCTGGCCCTCCGCCCTTCGAATCCGTCCCCGACATGTTGAATCCGCCGAAGGGGTGCGCGCCGACCATGGCCCCAGTGCACTTGCGGTTCACATATAGATTGCCCACGAAGAACTGGCGACGGGCCCGCTCAATGTGCTCCGGCACGTTCGAGAAAATCGCACCGGTCAATCCATATTGCGAATCGTTGGCGAGTTCCAGCGCATGATCGAAATCGCGCGCCTTGGTCACCGCCAGCACGGGTCCGAAAATCTCCTCCTGGAAGATACGCGCCTTTGAGTCGACGTCCGCTATCACGGTTGGAGGCACAAAGTAGCCCTCCGCCGGCGCCGACACGCCTACCGGCAATAGCCGGCCTTCCTTCTTGCCGGTTTCGATGTACTGCAGGATGGTCTTCCTTGCGCCCTCACTGATTACCGGCCCCATGTAGTTCTCGGTTTTCTCGGACTCTCCCACTTTGATCGTGGAAACCCGCGCCTGCAGCTTTTCGAGGAATGCGTCGTAGACCTTGGCGTCGACAATGGCGCGCGAGCAGGCCGAGCATTTCTGCCCGGAATACCCGAATGCGGAAACCGCCACGCCTTCTACCGCTTTATCCAGATCGCAATCCGCATCCACTACGATGGCGTCCTTGCCTCCCATTTCGGCGATCACGCGCTTGATCCAGATCTGGCCTGGCTGGGTCTTAGCTGCCAGTTCGTTGATGTGCAGCCCAACATCGCGGGATCCCGTGAAGGCCACAAAGCGCGTCTTGGGGTGTTGCACGATTTCATCGCCGACCGCCGCGCCGCTACCCGTGAGAAGACAGAACGATTTCTCCGGGAAGCCCGCCTCCAGCAGCACCTCGGCGAATTTCGCGCCGATCGTGGGGGTTTCGCTGGACGGCTTAATAATCGCGGTATTGCCCGCCACCAGCGAGGCCACCGTCATCCCCACCATAATGGCCAGCGGAAAATTCCATGGTGGAATCACCACGCCCACGCCCAGCGGTAGGTAACGAAGTTCGCCGCGCTCGCCCGGAAGTTGCACGTCGGGCTGCAGCGGGCCGCTCAGCCTCTGCATTTCGCGCGCATAATACTCGCAAAAGTCGACTGCTTCGGATACGTCGGCATCGGCCTCGGGCCAAGTCTTCCCGGCTTCGAGCACCAGCCAGGCATCGAACTCCAGCTTGCGTCGGCGAATGATATCGGCCGCGCGCACCAGGAAACCGATGCGTTCTTGCTCGGGCGTGGCGGACCATTCGGAGAAATATTTGTACGCCGAATCTACGGCCCGGCGCGCCAATTCGGCCGTGGCGCGATGGTGCACCCCGATCACTTCCTTGGGGTTCGACGGGTTCACGGAGCGCAGTAAATCGCCGGTTTTCAAACGCTCGCCGCCGATCAGCAGATCGTATTCGCGGCCCAGTTGCGAGCGCACTGTAGCAAGGGCTTCGTCCATAGCGCGCCGGTTCGCGGGGGCGGAGAAATCGGTGTAGGGTTCGTTGTGAAATGCCGGCAGTTTGTCCATAGCTCCATGGTACCCAATGGAAGCATTATGGAGCTTGCCCGGGTTAAAAGGCGGGTCGCTATCGAAAGAGGACGAAGCTAAGACGACGCAGTGGAAGCGGCTACCGTCAAATCACTGTTACCGGTGACCCAGATCTGGTTGACGCTGCTCATGGGCCCCGTCACCAGAGCTGCTGTCGTCAGGGCTACGAAAGCCAGCAGCAGAACATATTCAGTGAGATCCTGGCCATCTTCGTCTTGCCACAAACGTCTCAAATTCACCATACAGACTCCTATCATGCGGCGCTCCACTCATACGATACAGCATTTCGCCCGCCAGCAATTACCCCGAAATCGGTTAACCAAAACGGGATAACCAACGGCAGTACTGCGGGTTCTAGCCGCTCGCGTGGCGCCGTTGGCCCTACCAGACACCCGCTCCGCTACCCGCCTGTGCTATCCTCAAATCGCACCGGATTATGCGTCTTCGCACTGCCCTTGGCGTGGGTTTCTTCGGATTGGCCGCTTTGGGCTTCTTGCTGGCGCAAGCCCCCTTCAAAGAGTATCCCGCCCTCGAGTACGAAAATTTTCCGCTTCCTACCGGACTGGAACCAAAAGACCGAATGGACCCGTGCGCGCCTTCGCTATCCGGATATCTATGGATATCCCGTTCGCCGATCTTCGCATGCGCGACGGCAGCCCGTTCCCGGGATACTGGACCATGGATTATCCGCGTTCCGACCGTCATCTGATGGCTGGTATTCGCCGCCTCACTCGCATCGAAACGCGATCCGTGGAACAGATCGTCAGCCTGGAGCCGACGGGTGAAGTCTTCAACTGGCCTACGCTATATGCGGTGGAGGTGGGCCATTGGCGGTTGCCTGACGACCAGGCGGCCCAATTAAGAGAATTCTTGCTGCGCGGCGGCTTCCTGATGGTTGACGACTTTCATGGCACGAAGGAGTGGAATACCTTTGTAGAGAGCATGCATAAAGTCTTTCCCGATCGCCCGATCGTCGAGATACCCAATAGCGATCCGATCTTCCACACCGTTTACGATCTTGACGAACGATTTCAGGTGCCCGGCGCCCAGTATTTCGAATCCAAGAAAACCTATGAGCAGGATGGCTACGAGCCTCGCTGGCGAGCTATCTACGACGATAAAGGCCGCGTAATGGTGGCCATCTGTCACAACATGGATCTGGGCGACGCATGGGAATGGTCGGATGACGCGCGCTACTCCGAGAAGTGGGCGTCTCTGGCTTACCGCATCGCTGTTGACTATTTTGTCTACGACCTTACCCACTAGCGCCGCGTTCGTTCTGACCGCTACCTTGCTGGCTTCCAACCTTGCCGCGCAGGATGCCCGCGAGATCGTGCGCAAATCCGTCGAGTTGGATCAGACCAATTGGGTCCGCATGAAGGATTACACCTGGCTGGCGCGTTCTACTGAACGGCATTTCGATTCCGGCGGGAAAGTGAAATCTACGGAAGGCAGTGCCTGGGAGACGGTGATGTTGGGGGGACAACCTTACCGCCGGATGCTCGAACGCGACGGCCATCCGCTGACGCCCGCCGAACAAAAGAAGGAACAAGATAAATTAGACAAGGCCGCCGCCAAACTTGCGCGCGAGACCCCCGACGAGAAACAACGCAGGCTGGCGGAGTACGAAAAGCAGCGGCGTAAAGATCGCGACTTCCTACGCGAGATACCGGAAGCCTATGACTTGCGTATCGAAGGCGAAGCGCAGGTGGACGGCCGGCCAACCTGGATCGTCGCAGGAACGCCCAGAGCCGGATATCGGGCCAAGGATCGCGACGCTAAATCGCTTTTGAAGATCCGCGGCAAACTGTGGTTCGATCAAACTACCTACCAGTGGGTCAGGCTGGAGGCCGAGACCACGGAAACCATCTCATTCGGTCTTTTCCTGGCGCGGCTGAGTCCTGGTTCCAAGCTGGTTTTCGAACAGACTGCCGCCGGCGATTTATGGTTACCCAAGCGTTTGTACATGAGGGGCGCCGGAAGAATCGGACTGGTCAAAAAGATCGCCATGGACGAAGAGATCACGTGGAGTAACTACCGCAAGTTCGCCGTAGACTCAAAGATCGTTCCGCTGGAGAAGTGATTAAGACCGCCGGAGAATCCGCACTCCCAGAAGACCCAATATACCGGTGGACATCAGGACCAGTGACACCGGTTCCGGAACGCAGCCTCCATGATCCGGCAGGGCATCCAAACCATCCGTGCTGACACCCAGCGACAACGGTCCGGAAGATACTCTGGCGACAGGCGCCGTTACCGTAACAGTGGCTGCGGGCGAAGAGTTCCCGGTATCGGCATAGGAACTGGATGCATCCATCAGCTTGGGCAACAGTGACGATGGCGCGATATCCAGGGTAGCTACTCCGTTGCTGGGAATGGGGCCCGGCAGCGTGGATGCCAAGGCAATACAAGTCCCGACAACTGCCGCGGAAAGCATCGCTACTGCGCGACGAATGATTTTGCTTCGTGAAAGTGTCATATGCTGCAAGTTTGTGACACGCCTGGGATGAAATCAAGAATTCCCGGGGTACTGTAAGGCGTATGAATCGTACTGCTGGTAGTGGGGGGGGCGTCAGTCGCGCGGGCCGTTTACCCCGGCTGGCGGGGATCGCGTTTGATCCAGTGATACGCGGAGACGGAGTTCCGCCAGAAATATTTCTCGGCCGCTGCGGTGCCCTTCGCCTGGAAATACTGCTGCACGATCTTGAGAACCTGCTGATAAGTGCCGGACGTGTCGCTATTCGGCCAATCACTGCCATAGATCAGCCGGTCCGGGCCGAAGATATCCCACAGCGCATCGAGCCTGTCGCGGTAAAAATTCAAATCGACGGGCACCTTACCCGCTGCGTGGCGCAACACGGCAGACATTTTGACATATACCTGCGAGCGTTTGGCAAGTTCCCGGAGATTAGCACTGGCGGGGTCAAGTGCCGGAAGATGATCCATCACCACGCGCAGATCGGGAACCCGATCAGTTAGCCTTGTTACGTCCGTTACCAGCGCAGGAGTAGGGTTGGCCGTATCGAGTACCAGCCCACGGGCGGCGAGCGCTTTTAGTCCGGCCACAAACTCGGGTTTGCTCAACTGAGCGCCCAAGTCCCGGCCCCATAGGTTGCCGTACCGGATACCGCGGAACAGCGGGTTACGCGCGAACCGATCTAAGTGCTCCCTGAAGTGGGGATCGCCCGGTTCAAGATCGCCGATAGTTCCCACGATCAGAGAGTCCTTGGCAGCTACGTCTAGTACCCACTGATTGTCTTCCAACCAGGGACTACATTCGATTTCGATGGCCCCCACCACACCAAGACCTTGGGTAACTCTCCGATATCTAGCCGGCAACGCAGGCTTATACAATACGGCGTCGTTTTTGTCAGGCCATGGAACGCCTTCCTGACGAGTCGTGTCGAAGAGATGGATATGTGTATCAATGATCGGAATAGATACGGCCCCTGACAATTTGTCTCGGATGGCTGCCGGCGCCACGATTCCCAGAAAGCCTCTGCGGTTCACGCTCGTATTGTATCGCTATCTGAATATGTCCGACGAAAAGTCATATTGGACGAAGCGGCCCGAAGGTCGGGGACAAATTCGTGTAACTAGGGTTATAATCGACTGATGCCCAGATTAGCAAAGCAAGACACTGAACTGCTGGAAGCTGCTTTAGTCGGCTTCGAGCACAAACGGGACCAGATCCAGCAGAAGATAGCGGATCTTCGCAGCCAGATAGCCGGCGAGCCGAACCTGCGGGCGGCCGCTGTTACTTCGGGCACCGAAGCTCCGTCAAAGAAGAAACGCACTATGAGCGCCAGTGCCCGTCACCGTATTGCTTTGGCGCAAAAGAAACGATGGGCGGCTTACAAGAGTGAGCATGGAACTAAGGAGGCTGCACCCAAGGCGCAGAAGCGTACGATTAGCGCGGCCGGCCGCGCGCGTATCATCGCCGCTACCAAGAAACGATGGGCAGCTTTTCGTAAGGCCAAGGCCGGGAAGTAGGTCGAATTACTTCCGTTAAAACCGCACCGTCGCGATTGCCGTGAACGGTGCGTAAGCTTCATTACAACTCTTCCATCCTCGATCCTCGACGGCTGAGGGCGGCGTCGAAACGGCCGCACCGTTATACTGTCTGTGTGCGCTCGACCTGGAAGACATTCCCCTACTTGCTGCAGCGGAGTATATTCGCCGCGGCTGACGACAACTGTTTCAGCATCGCCAAAGGGGCCGCCTACTCGGCGCTCTTGTCGTTCTTTCCTGTGCTCACTTCCGCCGCCGCCTTACTGCTTCAGACCCGCGCAAAGTTCGTACTGGATAGTATTGAAGGTTTTCTGGCCCAGGTAGTGCCACCGGGTACCGAAGACGTAGTGATGCGCCAGTTTCAAGCTCGCGGCGCGCGCCCATTGGCGGTGCTCGCGGTAGCGGCACTGGTGTCGCTATGGGCGGCTTCGAGTGTCTTCAAGAGCCTAATGGAAGGCTTTCAAGCAGCTTACCGTGTACCGAGGAGTCGCAATTTCTGGCAGAACACAGGTGTGGCAACCTCACTCGTCCTCCTGTCCGCAGTCCCCTTGGTAGCGGCATCCGCGCTGCTATTGTTTGGCACTCAAGTCGAGAATCTGGTGCTTGCCTGGATCAAGGTCGATCCACTGTGGAACCCATGGGCCTGGGCTTGGGAGTTGTTCAGCCGCTTGGCACGGTACGCCGTCGCTTTTGCCGCCACCATCTTGGTCACTATGCTGCTTTACTACTTCGGACCTAATCGCAAACAGCGTTTCAAAGCCCTATTCCCAGGCGCGTTGCTGGCAACGATTCTCTGGATGCTGGCAACCATCGGCTTTGGTTGGTACGTGCGCCACGTAGCGCACTATAACGTAATGTATGGCAGTGTCGGCGCGAGCATCGCACTAATCGTTTGGATGTATTTAGTCGCCGCGATCGCGCTGCTCGGATGCGAGTTCAACGCGGAGAACGAACGTTTGGAGAAGCAACGTTTATAGGAGCGGCGCAGCCCACTGCTTCCGGGTGGTATGGGCGGCGATGAACAAGACCAGAAACCCCATCATAAGTCCCACCGATGCGCCCAAGCCGATCAACTGGGGTTTTAGAGAGTGAACTCCCAGAGTCAGCGCGACGTTCACTAGCACGGGGATAAATGACGCGCCCAGTGCCAACTTGGGCCGGTCCAATGCGAACAGTGCGCGGCCCGTTAATTCCAGCAGGCTCCATCCGATGATGCTGGGCGCCAAGCCCCAGGAAAACCGTGGAAACCAGCGCCGTTGATTCCGCCGTAAAGTTACCGCGCTGAAATAGAATGGCGATCGCCGGTTGTCGCAAGGCCATGGCGACCGCGCATCCACCGACTGCGGCCAACGCTGCCATTCCGAGAGTCCTGTCGATCAGGCGGAAGGCTTCGCGCAGCCGCAACTGGCTGCGTAGCCGCGCGATCTCGGGAAGCAATGAATTGGAGATTGGACTCACCAGGAACGCCAGCGGCACGCCTACCCCACGCATGCAGTAGTCCAACGCGGCAGCCATCCCGGGCCCGATATGGGTAGCCCAGGCGCGGGTGAAAACGATGTTCAGCGCCAGGCTGGCGGCATACAGAGAGACGGCCAATGGCCGGCCTAGAATCTCGCGCCAGTGTACCGTTGACGGCGGCAGGTTCCGCGTATCCAGCCCGGCGTGCGCATAGTAATACACCACGGCGAGTTGTACCCAGGCGCCCGCTGTGTAGCCGATCGCGAAGCCGTAGACTCCCAGCACCCGCCACAGACTCACCGCGCCGGCAATAGTAAACACATTAAGACAAGCCTGGTAGAAAGCGAACGGCGCGAATCGGCGATCGGTATACAGCATGGCGCAATTCATGGCCGCGGCTCCGGCCGCCATAATTGAGAAAGCGGATATTCGCAGGATCGTGACCGAAGTATGAAAGTATCTCGGATCCAACCCGGGCGCGAGGACGGCAATCAGCCACGGCGCCGAAACCACGATGACCAACGTCAAGAGCGAAAATAACCCGGCGAACCAGCGGTTCAGCTTCAGGAATAATGCGGTTCGGTGCGCGCCCTTGCCGCCCGGTGAACATAGGCACGAAGGCGAACACCATGGTGTTGATGAGAACGGAATTCAACGCATCGAGCGGCCCTATGGCTACCGCCAGTGAGTCCGCCTGCGAGTGCGTGCCAAGCAAGTAGGCGGTCAAAGCAACGCGTATGAAACCAAGGATATTGCCGATGACAATACCGGCGCCGATGGTCAGTCCGCCCCGCACCAGGGGACTTTCCACCGCCCGAGTCAGGACTCGTTCGGCAAGGATCGGCGTTGGAGAATCCGTACTCAGATCTGCCCTCAGATTTGGGACGCACCGCTCCGCTGACAATCCGCGGCTCGATAGGTGTCCACTATGATGCCGCGCGCGCTGCCGCCAGAGCGCTCTCGTAATTCGGGAAGTCCGCGACTTCCTTCACATACTCCGCATGCTTGATGGTGTTGTCTTTACCCACCACGAAAATAGCGCGGCTTTCGATGCGCAGTTCCTTGATCAGCGTGCCGTAGTGACTGCCGAACGAACCGTCTTTGTGGTCCGACAACATCTTCACCTTGTCCACGCCGAAGGCGCCGCACCAGCGCTTCTGGGCGAAGGGCAGGTCCATGCTCACGGTAAAGATATCCACGTTCGGCATCTTTCCGGCTTCTTCGTTGAAACGCTTGGTCTGGGCGTCGCACACCGGTGTATCGAGCGAGGGCACCACGCTGAAAATACGCACGTGGTCTCCCGGTGCCCGTCAAGTTCACGGGCTTCAGACTGCTATCCACCACATCGAAATCGGGGGCCTTGTCGCCGGGTTTCAATTCAGGCCCGATCAACGTCTTGGGATCTCCGCGCAGTGTTGTTGCTCCTGGTCGTTCCATTGCTCCTCCTGTGATTTGGGTGATTTTCTATTGTAACAACTGGGCGAACTCCGCCACATCCGCGGTCGGCAGTTTGCACGTGTAATCTTCGCAGACATACGCGGTAGCTTTTCCACCAACCGCCGCCATATCGCCGATGGCCGGAATGTAGCGTGCCAGCGGACCGCGCGCGACTCCGCGTCCACCAACAGCACTACGCGGCCGGGCACGAAGCGCGAGTGCAGCGTGTCGCGCAAAAGCTGCATGTCCGGGGCGTCCCGCTCGCCTACTAAAATAATCTGCTTAGGCTTCGACAGGCTGAATGCGTATGCGACGAGCATTTGTGGAACGCCCACCGGCGCGGCCACCATGCGCGATCCGAATGCTCCAGCGCGCGCTCGGCGGACAAACGAAAATCCGCCCGGCCGGTGATTTCCGCCAGACGCAACAAATTCAACACGGCTATGGAATTACCGGACGGCTCCGCGCCGTCGTAGTCCTCTTTGATCCGCATTACCAGAGTGGGATCGCCGGCTGTCGTACTGAAAAACGCACCGTGTTCCGCATCCTCGAATAGCTCTACGGTCTTTTCAGCTAAACGGATGGCGAGTTCGAGGTCTCGCAATTCAAAGCCAGTCTCATATAGATCGAGCAGCGCCTGCGTAAAGAATGCGTAGTCGTCCAGAAAACCTGGGATGGCCGCGTCGCCCTTCCTGTAGCGCCGCAACAGCAGGCCCGTCCCGGCATCGTACATGCGGCCCGCCAGGAAATCCGCGGCCTGGCGCGCGGCATCGCCGTACCGTTGTTCCCCAAGCACCGCGCCAGCTTTGGCAAAGGCCGAAATCATCAGTCCATTCCAGGCGGTCAGCACCTTGTCATCAAGATGGGGACGGACCCGCGCGCCGCGCGCCGACAGCAGTTTCTCCGCAACCTGCCGGATTACGGCTTCGATTTCCTCCTCAGGCCGCGCGAACTGACGCGCCGTCTCCTCTAATGAATGGGCCTGATACAGGATGTTTTTTCCGGTGAATTCCTCATGCGGATCGTTGCTCACGTTGCCGCCCTCTTCCAAGCCATAGCGGTAACTGAACCACTCCGCGCCAGGAGCGCCCGCGACAGTCTCGATCTCTGCCCGTGTCCAAACGTAGAATGCGCCCTCGCCTTTTTCCTCGGGATGGGCGGCATCGATTACGCTATCGGCGTCTTCCGCGGAATAGAAAGCCCCGCCCGGGTCGCGCATATCGCGCAAGACGTAATCCAGGATTCCCCGCGCGGTCTCGGCATACGATGCTTCCCCAGTCACCTGCACCGCTTCCAAGTATGAAGTCGCCAGTTGGGCCTGGTCGTAAAGCATTTTTTCGAAATGCGGCACGAACCATCGTGCGTCCACCGAATACCGATGGAAGCCGCCACCCAGTTGGTCGTACATGCCGCCCTTGGCCATTTCCCGCAGAGTCGCCAGCGACATGTCCAGCGCTTCCTTATTTCTGGTGCGGGCGTAGTAGCGCAACAGGAAATTCAGCGCTACCGGGCGGGGAAACTTGGGCGCTTCTCCAAAACCCGCATGCCGCGAATCGAAGCTGCGTCTGAACACCGCGAACCCGGAATCCAAAGTGCCTGCGTCGGGCCGTAGCGCGGAACCGGGACCTGCGGGGGCCACCGCGGACTGCTTGTTTAATTGCGCGACCGCCTCCCGGCTTGATTCCTCGATCCGATCGCGGTCTTCTTTCCAGGCTTCGGCGACGCGCTCCAGCACCATCGGAAATC
The DNA here is from genome assembly GCA_963738345.1 of Bryobacterales bacterium. Classification (GTDB taxonomy): domain Bacteria; phylum Acidobacteriota; class Terriglobia; order Bryobacterales; family Bryobacteraceae; genus Bog-159. Next base: position 4,065,023 of record CAVTWI010000002.1, on the reverse strand, counting down.
CGGGGTGCCCGTAACGCGATTCCGGCGGAAAATAGGTCCCGCCGTAAAAGGGCTTCAATTCCGGCGTCAACCAAACCGACATCGGCCATCCTCCGCCCCCGGTGGTGGCCTGTACGAATGCCATGTAGATCCGATCGACGTCCGGACGTTCCTCGCGGTCCACTTTAATCGCCACGAAATGCCGGTTCATGATCGCCGCGATGGCGTCGTTCTCGAACGATTCCCGCTCCATCACATGGCACCAATGGCACGTGGAATAGCCGATGGAAAGGAAAATGGGCTTGTTCTCCTCCGCGCTTTGGCGAACGCTTCCGGCCCCCACGCATACCAATCCACGGGATTGTGCGCGTGCTGGAGCAGAGTAGGGGCTCTGTTCGTCGATCAAACGGTTGGTGTGCATGGGATTAAAGGAAGGTACTTGTGGAACAGTACTCTCATCATAGCCCAGACTGGTACCAATCACGAGTTCGCCGGTGAAACGATTCGCGTCTGCCCTTCACTATCCACTTAGAGCGTGAATGGCGCCTCTCTGAATCTGCCCGTGACCCACCCCCAAGCCGCCTGACGGATATACCTGCCTGAATTCTTCAAAAAGCCATTCACGCTCTGGCTGATCGTACGAAGCCGTACCATCGCAACTGACATACAATGGCCATAAGCCTACATGCCCACCCAATTGCAGAGCAAGCCAGGACTCCTGCGCCAACTCGGATTCGTTAGCGCGACGGCACTGGTAGTCTCCAACATGGTCGGCATGGGAATCTTCACCACCACCGGCTTTATGGCGCGTGACCTCGGTAGCGCTAAGCTGATCCTCTCCGTCTGGCTGGCCGGCGCGTTGTTCGCTCTCGCGGGTGCGCTGAGTTACTCCGAACTCGGCATCAACTTCCCCAGTTCCGGCGGCGAATACGTGTATCTGACGCGCGCGTTCGGTCCGGCATGGGGCTTCATGACCGGATGGGTTTCCTTCTTCGCCGGTTTTTCCGCGCCCATCGCCGCGGCATCGCTGGCATTCTCGAATTATCTGGGCGCTTTTTACCCGGCCCTGCGGCAGGAAAATGCGCGCTTCGTCGTTGGTTCCGGGGCGTTTTCGATTCGTCTGGGAGGCGAGCAAGCCGTCGCCTGCCTGCTCATCGCAGGCTTCAGCATTCTGAACTGCCTTGGCGTTCGGCGTACGGCTAAGGTGCAGAACGCCCTCACCGCCACCAAGATCGTGGTGATCATAGGTTTCATCGCCCTCGGATTTCTGAGCGGATCGGGAAACTGGCAGAACTTCTCGCAGCCCGCCGTACGCACCGCGCCCACCAGCCTTCCCACGCAATTCGTCATCAGCCTGCTCTGGGTGATGGTGGCCTACAGTGGATGGAACGCAGCCACCTACGTCGCCGAGGAATTGAAGCATCCGGAGCGGACGCTGCCCGCCGCGCTCGCTGCCGGTACAGCCCTGGTCACCGCGCTCTTCATCGGGCTCAACCTGATCTTCATTTATTCCACGCCGCTCGAATCCATGAAAGGCGTGTTAGCCGTGGGATCGCTATCGGCATCGAATCTATTCGGGCCCCAAGTCGCCGGAACTTTTTCGGCGCTGATGGCGCTCTCGCTGATGGCAACGGTGAACGCCGAAGTCACGATCGGGCCGCGCGTATATTACGCCATGGCCAAGAACAAAGCCTTCTTCACAGCGGCCGCCAAGGTGCATCCGGAGTGGCATACGCCGGTGACGGCAATTCTGAGCCAGGGACTTTGCGCCATGGTCATGACACTTACGCCTTTCCCTCAACTGGTCTACTACATCGGCTTCAGCCTGACCTTCTTCTCGGTGCTTTCGGTGGCCTCGCTGTTCATCTTCCGCCGCCGGCCGGGATGGCAAAAGCTGCGTCCCGTAAGTTTCTGCTTTCCCGCCATTCCCCTGGCTTACATCCTGGTGGGCGCCTGCATGATCGCTTACGGAATCATCTGGCAGCCTGTGGCGTCGGTCACCGCGCTGGCCACCATCGGCGCGGGCGCAGCCGTCTATCACTTCTGGCTGCGCCCCCAAGACACCTAACCCGTACCATCACGCCGCCTTTACGCTGACCCCGCATTTCACGCAGTGTGTCCAGCCCAGTTCCACCGCGGCGTTGCAGTTGGGGCACGCCATTGCCACCGGAGCCCCACACTTGGGGCAAAATGCAAAACCGGGGCGCACCGTGGTGCCGCAGCGCGTACAACTCGCCGGCAGCGGATCGCGCAGCACGAAGTAAAGAATAATGCCGATCGCATTAGGAATCAGGGCAGCCAGCAGCGTCCACATGACATAGCGCATGCCGCGCCGCTTGGAATCGGCGTACACATAACCGATCAGCAGCACCAGGATGAATAACGGGATCCCTGGCAGAATCGAAACCGCCAGTTTGCCCAGCAGCGGCCACGAACGGCCTACCGGATCCAGACGGAAGGGCACTAACATCATCAACAGAAAGAACGCCAGCCACACACACATGCCAATGGCGAATGCGGGCCGGGGCACTAGTTCGATTTCATCGTTCAAGCGGCTCATAAAGCCCTCCTCAATTCACGGCGGCGCTTTCCCAAAGCCAGGGCGGCCACCGCCGCAGTCAGCCACACCAACACAGTCGAGCCTGCGGTCCAGGTTCCGAACCGCACCAGATTGGCTCCCATCACCAGCAGTTCGCCGCCAGTGACCACTTTTGCCACAAACCAGAACGTCAAGCCAACAGTCCAGGCAAATAGCACCAGGGCCCCCAGCATCAACTCGTCCCACCTTCGCTCCGCTGCTGCTGCGTGTTCCTGCACCAGACGGCTTCGTGTGCGCTCCATCAATTGCGCCGGGATGGAAGGCTGCGGTAGCTGCCGCAAACCCTGTGCATACCCACTCCAGACTTCCAACTCCCGCCGGCAATCCGGGCATTCGCGCGCATGCTCTTCCAACATCCGCTGCTCGGACGGGTCGAGCGCCCCAGCCGCGGCCAGCCGCAACATAGCGGCAAATTGAGGGTCATGCGGACTCATACACCCCTCCCGCCCGGGAAACGTGTGTCCATCGCTAATCTCAATCCATCCAGCGCGCGCCGCAAGCGGCTCTTCACTGTCGATAGCGGGACGCCCGCTACCTCCGCGATTTCCTCCAGTTTCATGTCTTCCTCAAAGCGCAAGGTCAACACCTCGCGATGAATCGCCGGCAATTCCCGCATGCAGACCGCCAGCGCCGCCCCGCGTTCGAAATCCAGCAAACGCTCCAACGCATCCGGGCCGCTGCTCGGCCATCGTGCGTCCGCTGGTTCGCCGGAATCCGCCTTCTCGTCCAAACTCTCGTCATGTTTCCCGCGCCACGTATCCACTGCCAGGTTGTGCGCCACCGAAAACAGCCACGCTTCAAAATTACGGCTCGCATCATACCGGCCGATCTTTTCCATCACCCGCAACCAGGTTTGCTGGAACAAGTCGTCGGCCGCCGCCGGTTCTCGCACCAGTCTCAGCAAATAGCGATAGAGCCGGTGCTGATATCGCTGGATCATCGCGGTTAGAGCGTCGGGGTCGCCCTTCCGCATGCGGACCAGCAGGTCTTGCGCGCCGCTAAAAGCCTCCGGAATCATAGTCGCCGCGAGGATCATACCACTATCCGGTATACGCACGACCCCCGCAAAAAGACCCATCCGGCATATACTGGTGGGGGACTGCGCTGAATGGCACTGGAAATCAATCAAAAAGAGGTGGCGCCGGGGACCGTGGTGATTTCGCTCGAAGGCAACGTCATGCGCGGCCCTGAGAGCGAGAAAATCGAGGCGGCCCTGAACGGTGCGCTGGCTCAGGGTTTGCGGCGCATCGTCTTCGATATGACCGGCGTTAAGCGCATCGACAGCACTGGCATCGGCCGCTTCATCTACTGTTTGAATAAAGTGCAAGAAACCGGCGGTAAGCTTTGGATGGCGGGGGCGCAAGGCTACGTACGCGAATGTTTTCGGGTAACCCGGCTCGATACGGTCTTCAAGTTTTGCGCGACCGTCGAAGATGCGCTGGCCGCCAACCAGCGGGGCTAAGGCCGCAAGCTATTGCCGCTCCAACTTCTCCAGTAACATCGAAAGCCGCGGCGCTGCCTCCGCCTGCCCACCAAAGCGGAGCGCGTTATAAGCCGATGTAAACTGCACCACCAGCATTCCTATCTCCGACGGGGGCAGGGAACAAGCAAACTCATACGGTGTGAACCACCCCGGCTTCTCGTAACCGCGCCGCTTCAACAGCTTCAGCATGCGTCCATACAATAACGTCGCATCCGCCACGCTCACCCGCCCGCGACGCAGGCGCCATAAACCCAATCGCATCCGCCATGCCCGCCAGATTCGCGGTGCAGCCCACACTCCCAGTACCGCACACGCGATTCCCAGCAGCCACCACAGGCCCGTTCGCACGACCCACGACCGCGCCGATTTCCATTCTCCGCCCACGTCCAACATCCGGTCCAACCAGCGCAGGCTCACGCGCCGGCTAGCCTGTTCCATGCGATCCGCCAAAGTGGCTTGATGGCCCAGATCGTAGCTGACCACCCACTCCTGCCAAAAGGTTTCGACCGCATCGGCATATAACGAGAGCTTCAGCAACAGCGCATTCGCGCCCGGGTTGGGATCGGGCGGCGTCGGATCGAAGGTGACCCACCCGCGCCCCGGAAACCAGGCCTCCACCCAACTATGCGCATCAGACGCACGGATGACATACAATTCCGTCAACGGATTGAAAACTCCGCTCTGAAACCCGGTTACCAATCGCGACGGAATTCCCAGCGTTCGCAGCATCACGGCCATGGCCGACGCAAAATACTCGCAGTGACCCTTCTTGCGCGTGAACAGGAAATGCGCCAGCGGATCCGCTACCTCGTGCGAGGGGAGTTCCAACGTGTAGCCGTAGTTCCCTCGAAGATAGTGCGCCACGGCTTGGGCCCGCTCCTCGTCGTCAGCCACTCCTCGCACTACCGCTTTGGCGAGCGTCGGAATTCGTGGATCGATTGCCGGCAGGCTCAGATATTGCCGCCTCTCGCGCGTACCGAAAAACTCCTCGGCCCCCCCCGCGTCGCCCAGCCACCCGTAGACGTCGTAAAAGAATCCATCGGGCGGTGGGTGACCCAACCGGAAACTGCCGTCCGGACGCGCCATCAGCGAGAGTTGCTTCACATAAACGATCTCCGGCCGCCCGGCGAAAAACAACACGTCCGAATCGATGCTGTTCAGGCTGATCCGGTAACTGGTGCTTCGCCCCATGTGCCGGCGCAACTGATCGTTGGCAAGCTGAAACACGCCCTTGGCTACCGCTCGGATCCAACGCGGATCGCTCGAAGGCTCGAACCACGCACGCCCGTTAAAATCGCTAAGGGTCGCACCGCGCCATTTCAAATTGTCCGGTGCGCGCCCGTCCGCAAAGTGAACGTGCATCACCGGCCGCGACGTGGTTTTGATTTCGCCGATCTCTCCTAGCGTCACCTGGTTCGAAAACCCCGGCAGATAAAAGCGCTTCGACACTAGTCGCCGTAGCGCCGCATCCGCGGTACGCGGCAGCATAAAGAAAAGCCCTGCCGTCAGTCCCAAAATGCCTACGGTAATAATGGCCGTCAAAGTCGCGAGGCGCGGACTGAAATGCCGCAGGCCACTTCGCGCCAGAGTCAATTGCTTTTGCATCGAACGCCGGATCTCGGCGCTCGTAAAGGCCGCCATGGCGAACAGAAGATACAAGGCCAGGAACAGGAAGAAGTTGGAATTGGTAGAAAGAATCGCCGCCGCCAACAGTTCCAAAAAAGCGATCATGGCCATGAAGAAGTAGTCCCGATTGGTGCGCGAAGTCAATATCTGGATGACCGCCAGAAAGAACACCAGGTGCACCGTGGCTTGGATGAAGGCGCGGGAAAGAAAAAAGTAATCCAGCGGAAAGAAGCCCACATAGACCAGCGTGAGCACCACCACTATTCTTGGCGAGACGTCAAACCGAACAGGCCGGAGATCAGCAGCGCGCGCGCCAAAAGTCCGGCGCCCGTCAGCAGGATGGTAGGCAGGTCCAGATAGCCGGAACCCGCCACTGCCAGGTATCCGCTGACGACCAGTCCCCAGAGGGCGAACTGAAAGAATCGCTCGACTGCAGCCGCGGCATTTGCCCCCGAGCGCGCCATATTGACTATTGTACTTTGCTCGCGGATGAGCGAATTCGTACAATCGCGGTACAATCGCCGCATGGCCACCCAGAATTACTCCAATCACGCGCGCCTCGTGCCAGGCTTCCACTACGCCCTGGCGAGCATTATCTTCTTCACTCTGATCGGTGCTTGTGTCAACCTCTCTAAGTCGTGGGGTATCCACGGACAATTCTATAGTGCGGCATTGATCGTGGTGCTCACGGTTTGCTGCGGATTTCTGTTCTACTACACGCGCACGTTTCCGCTGAAGGCCCAGGACCGCGCCATCCGCGCCGAAGAAAACCTGCGGCACTTCGTATTGACCGGCAAACTGCTGGACGCCCGTTTGTCCGTCGGCCAAATCGTCGCCCTCCGCTTCGCGCCCGATAACGAGTTCGTCGATCTCGCGCGCAAAGCGGCCGACAGCAACATGCCTCCCAAGGACATCAAGAAATCCATCAAGAATTGGAAAGCCGACAATTATCGAGCCTAAAATCGCCAGTATGATATTGGCGATTATGATAAAGAAGTATGTCTCGAACGGAATCCACCATGGCCGCGCTGGGTACGCCCGCGGCCGAATTTCACTTGCCTGACGTGGTGTCGGGCGCAACCATCAGTCTCGATACCTTCGCCGGCCAGCGCGCGCTGCTGGTGATGTTCATCTCGCGCCACTGTCCTTACGTGCAGCACGTGAAGCACGAACTGGCGCGTCTGGGTAAAGACTACGCGCAGCAACCGCTCGGCATCGTGGCCATTTCGTCAAACTACGTCCCACAATATCCCGACGATTCTCCAGAGCATCTGCGCGAGATGGCGGCCGAACTAGACCTGAATTATCCCGTGTGCTACGACGAAACGCAGGCAGTCGCCAAAGCCTACGACGCCGCCTGTACGCCCGATTTCTTCCTCTTCGACGATCAGCGCCGCCTGGTTTACCGCGGCCAATTGGATGGCGCCCGTCCGCACAATAACGTGCCCGTGACCGGAACCGACCTCCGCGCCGCACTGAATGCCGTGTTGGCCGGCTTGCCCGTCAACGCCCAGCAGCGCCCCAGCCTCGGCTGCAACATTAAGTGGAAACCATAACGGCTGTGTTACAGCTCCGTGACGGCAATATTTTCCTTGCCCTTCCCGGCAATTCTTAGGACACTGAAGTCTTGGAGGCAGGAGTGGAGAAAAACGCCAGAAAGGGCTCCCTTGTCATGGAGCCGACGGAACGCTGGACCCCGCAGGACGCCAGCGAACTGTATGATGTGGCCAGTTGGGGCAAAGGCTATTTTTCAGTCGACGGCACCGGCCATCTGTGCGTTCATCCTGCCAAGGATCCGCAGCGTTCCATCGATCTGAAGCAATTAGTCGACACGCTGGTGCTGCGCGGCATCTCGCTGCCCGTGTTGGTGCGCTTCGCCGGCATACTCGAACACCGCCTCGGTGAACTTCATAGCGCGTTTCAAACCGCCATCACCGAACATCGCTATCAGGGCGAATACTGCTGCGTTTATCCCATCAAGGTCAACCAGCAGCGCCAGGTCGTCGAAGAAGTTCTCGAGTTCGGCAAGCCTTTCAAATTCGGACTAGAGGCCGGCTCGAAGCCCGAACTGATGGCCGTAATGGCCATGGCCGACAACGAGACTCCCATCATCTGCAATGGCTTCAAAGACGACGAATATATCGAGATGGCCATGCTGGCGCAAAAGTTGGGCCGCCACATCATTCCGGTCGTCGAGAAGTATACCGAGTTGAAGCTGATCCTGCGGTATTCCGAGCGCGTAGGTGTGCGCCCCATGATCGGCTTGCGCGTCAAGCTGGCCAGCCGCGGTTCCGGACGGTGGCGCTCCTCGGGCGGCTATCGCTCCAAGTTCGGCCTGTCCGTGAGCGAAGCCATGCGCGCTCTGCAGGAGTTGAAAGACGCGGGCATGGCCGATTGCCTGAACCTGCTCCACTTCCACCTGGGCAGCCAGATCACCAATATCCGCCAGATCAAGGCCGCGGTGAATGAAGCCGCGCGCGTGTATGTCGATTTGGCGCGCGCCGGCGCAGGACTGCGCTACCTGGACGTCGGCGGCGGACTCGGCATCGACTACGACGGCTCCCAGACCGATTTCGAATCGAGCGTCAATTACACGCTGCAGGAATACGCGAACGACGTCGTCTATCACATCCAAAACGTTTGCGACGAAGTGGGCGTAGCGCATCCCACTATCGTTACCGAGAGCGGCCGCGCGATTGCCGCCTATCACAGCGTGCTGGTGTTCAACGTGTTGGGCGTGTCTGGAATGGGCGAATCGGATGTGCCGTCGGAAGTTCCGGCAGATGCGGAACAGCCGCTGATCGACTTAGGCGAAACCAATCGCTCACTCACCACAAAGAATCTGCTCGAAAGCTATCACGATGCCCAGCAGGCGCTCGACCAGGCTTTGAATCTTTTCAGCCTCGGCTACCTGTCGCTGGAGCAACGCTGCCAGTGCGAGAACCTCTATTGGGCCATTAGCCGCCGCATCCAGGCGCTCGCGCAGTCGCTCGACTATTTTCCGGAAGAACTCGAGGGTTTGGAGGCCATGCTCTCGGACACCTACTTCTGCAATTTCTCGCTCTTCCAAAGCATGCCTGATAGCTGGGCCATTAAGCAGTTATTTCCGGTGATGCCCATTCATCGCCTCGAAGAAGAGCCCAAACGCCACGCCATTCTTGGTGACATCACTTGCGACTCCGATGGCAAAGTGGACCAGTTCATCGATCGCCGCGATGTGAAGCGCACGCTGGCGCTGCATCCCTTTGATGGCGGAGATTACTATCTGGGTGCATTCCTGCTGGGCGCTTATCAGGAGATCCTGGGCGACTTACACAATCTGTTCGGCGATACTAATACGGTGCACGTGCGTCTCAGCGATACGGGCGAGATCATCCTCGATTCCGTCATCAAAGGCGACACCGTGCGCGAAGTTCTGAACTATGTGCAGTTCTCCTCCGACGCGCTGGTCAGCCGGTTGCGCCGCGACGTCGAAATGGCCCTGCGCGAAGGCCGCCTCGGTTACGAGGAATCCGGACGCCTGCTGAAGTTTTACGAAGAGGGTCTCCACGGCTACACGTATCTCGAAGACGTCCACGAACAATAGCGATATAACCGGCGAGAACTGTCCTTTTTAACCCAATTAGTGATAACATAATGATCCCTGAGAAGTAAAAGTCGGGGATTGCCCACACTCCGAGGCGTATACACCTGGAACGTGTCGTACGTGCTCGCGAGAGCTTATTCCAAGGATCGCCGGAGGGTCCGTGTCCAAAATTGTATTCGCTCTGTTTTGTCTCTCGACACTAACTTGCTGCTACGCCGAAATTGTAACGCCCATTGACGTCGCCTGGCTCCCCGTTACGGATGCCGAGCGCAACATGAAATCCCCCGTAGTGGAAAAGGATGCCGGTGTTGAGGCCCTCTTCTGGCGTGTACACGTCCGCGACGAACTCCTTGGCGGGCAAGATCTGCAGAGAGTCTTCTACCATTACGTCCGTCTAAAAGTCTTCGATGAAAAAGGAAAGGAAAAAGCTTCCACCATCGAACTACCTTTCGGAGACAAACTGAGTATCATCTACGTCTACGCCCGGACAATCAAGCCCGACGGCACAGAGTTAGAGCTGAAACAGAGCAGTATCTATGAACGGGACTTGGTTCGGGCCGGACGGCGGCGGAGCAAGGTGAAGGCATTCGCGATGCCGGGCGTTGAGCCGGGAGCTATCGTCGAGTACCGCTGGAAAGAGATTCTGTCCGATTCCGGTATCATGTATACCCGCCTTCAACTGCAGCGCGAATATCCGGTTCAAAAAGTCACTTACTTCCTGATGCCCTTGGCGGGGCGCTACACGCGCTATCAAATGTTTTCATTCCCATTCAACTGTAAGCCCTCCACCTTGAAGCAGGAGAACGATGGTTTTTGGTCGACCACGCTTGCGAACGTCCCCGCTTTCCGCGAAGAGCCCATGATGCCTGGTGAGGCCAGCGTCCGGCCCTGGGTGCTGCTCTGTTACCGCGATGGCGGTAAGTTCCCGGAGCCGGAAAAATATTGGAATAGCGCCGGTAAGGAGATCTACAACGACTCGCTGAAACTGGCCATAAAACCGAATGACGATGTGAAACGGGCGGCGTCCGGCGCCATCGAAGGCGCTACCACGGATGAAGAGAAAGTCTCCGCCCTGATCCGTTACGTTCGCAAGAACATGCGCGATTTATTCGGCACACAAGTATCCGAAGCCGAACGCACCAAGATCATCAAGGACATGCCCAAGAACCGCTGGCGGACCTCGGGCGAGGTACTGAAGAGCGGTATCGCCGCCGGTAATGAGTTGAACACCTTATTCGCTTCCATGGCTTCATGCGTGGGATTGGAAGCCCGGCCCGCCATGGTCGCCGACCGGGAGGATATGCCTTTCGTTCCGGAGTTGGCCGATCGCTATTTCCTTCCCAATGTCGATATGGCAGTAAACCTGGCCGGCAAATGGCAGTTATACGATGTAAGTGCCCGTCTGCTTCCGGCTAACATGATTTCGTGGCGCGAAGAAGGTATGAAAGCGCTGCTCAGCGATCCTAAGAAGCCCATCTTCATTGAATCGCCAAATTCCCCGCCGGAAGCCTCCACCGCGCACCGGTCGGCAACCTTCACACTTTCTAACGATGCCACCCTGGCGGGCGATGTCGATCAGGAATACACGGGCCACATGGCGGTAGATCGCCGTTATGAAATGGAAAACGACACAGAAGCGCGCCGCCTGGACCGTTTGAAAGAATACTTCACCAGAATATTTCCCGATGCCGAGGTGACCGATGTCAAAGTGGAAAACGCCGGCGATCCGGAGAAACCGCTCAAGTTACACTGTCACATCAAGATCGCGGGCTATGCCCAGCGCACCGGCAAACGCATACTTGTCCAACCCCTGTTCTTCCAGCGCGGCGTGCCGCCCTTGTTCGCTGCCTCCGAACGGCACTACCCCATCGACCTCCGCTATGCCTGGCGCGAGCAGGACACCATCTCGATCACCCTACCCGAAGGATTTGTACTTGATCATGCGGAAAGTCCGGGTACATACACCTTTGGACCTCCGGGATCCTACGACGTAAAGATGACCGTGAAAGGCGGACGGGAATTTGTCAGCACGCGAACGTTGATCTTTGGAAAAGGCGGCGCGCTGGCCTATGCGGCCTCAGGCTACCCGAAGGTTAAAGGTGTATTCGATGAGATCCACCGGCGCGACGACGTCACGATATCGCTGAAGCAGCAAGAGGCGGCTAAGCCATGAGAGCGGCCGTCTTCCTAATGCTGGCGAGTTCCCTGGCACTCGCCAAGGATGCTGGTGTGCCCGATTGGATGCGCGAAACAGCGCGCCAAACTGTGAAGGCTGATTATCCGGCCAAGGTCACAACCGTGGTCCTGCTGCAGGAAGAACGCCTGAGTGTCGATCCGGATGGCAAACGGGTGATGACCGAGCGAAGAGTCACCAAGATTTTGCAAACCGGACGCCACGCACCAGTGGCATTTCGTGAGTACAACACCAAGGCCGGACGCATCCGTGACTTTCGCGCGTGGCTGTTGGCGCCCTCGGGCAAAGAGGTAGAGTACGCCAAAAACCGCGTGCTCGACATCGCCATAAACGACGACAAAACGCCCTATGACGAGGAACGCGCCAAGGTGATTGAATGCGACCCTGACGCCCCAGTTGGGTCGATATTCGGCTATGAGGTGACCGAGGAAGAAGCTACCATCTTTACCACACATCCCTACCTCTTTCAGGAATCGGCGCCCGTGCTGCTCTCCCGTTTCTCGCTTTCTCTACCGCCGTCGTGGGAAGCCCGGGCAGTCGTTTTCAATCACGCGGACCTGCAGCCTAAAGTCGACGGAACTACTTACACCTGGGAAATACGGGACCTTCCTTGGATCCCCGAAGAAGAACACAGTCCCGGCTATCTCGCCATGGCGCCCAGGCTTGGCATCACTTACTTCCCAGCGAGTGCCAGTAAGCCTGAACTCATTCCCTTGAAAAACTGGCAGAGCGTTTCGGCTTGGCAGGCCGGTTATGCCGATGCTGCGGCCCAAGTGACGCCGTCTATTACCGACAAGTCCGCTGAACTCAGCCGCCAATCGAAAACGGAACTTGACCGAATACGCGCCATCGCCGCATTCGTGCAGCAGACCAACTATGTCGCGGTCGATCTAAACCTGATGCATGGCGGCGGCTATATCCCCCGGCCGGCCGCGCAGGTCTTAGCCAAGAATTACGGCGATTGCAAAGACAAAGTCGCACTCATGCGCGCTCTCCTTAAAGCCGCCGGTATAGACTCCTATCAAGTCGTGATCCATGCCGGTGATCGCCGCTTCGTGCGGCCCGAGTGGCCGTCGCCGATGCAATTCAATCACGCCATTGTGGCCGTACGAGTTTCGTCTGCGACGAATCTTCCTACCGTCCTTGATCACCCGAAGTTGGGCCGCTTACTGATCTTCGACCCGACCGATCCGGTTACGCCTGTGGGTGATCTGCCCCGCGAAGAGCAAGGTAGTTATGCATTGGTGCTCGCAGGATCCGACGGCGACTTGGTGAAGGCTCCCCAACTGCCGCCGGGAGACGATCGCATCGAGAGGGCTGTGGTGGTGGATTGGAACGGCAACGGCGTGTCGGCGCATATGCTGACCAAATACTTCGGCCAGTCCGGTTCCAGTATGCGGTATGCCGCCCGGCAAGACGGCGTGGATGAGCTAAAGCGCGGTCTGGAACGCTCGTATTCGCGGCGCTTGGGCAGTGTCACGCTCGATAAGATCGCCCCCGTCGATCACGCCGACGAAGGCCGGATGGAGTTGGCTGTCGACTTCGGCGTGCGCCAGTTCGGGCAACTCATGCAAGGCCGTATGCTGCTGCTTAGGCCGGGCATGTTGGTCCCCGACCCCGATTACATCTTTCAGAACAAAGACCGCCAGCTACCGGTAAAATTATCCGCGCGTTCGCGCCGCGACTCGGTCACCATTAAACTGCCCCAAGGCTTCACCGTCGACGAGATGCCCGACCGCGTGGAAATAGCCGGCGCTTACGGCACCTACCGCGCGTCGTGGAAGACGGCCAACGACAGCGTAGTCTTCGAGCAGTCGCTCGAAGTAAAAGACGCCATTGCCGCGCCTGCGGAGTATCCCAAGGTCAAGGAATTCTTCGATCAGGTGTCAGGCGGACAGCTCGCTCCCGTGGTCTTGCTGAAACACTAGCTAGGCTTACAGCAACGTCAACGGATCTACGTCGATCACCAGTGCCGTAGCGCTCCACTTATTCTCCCGCGCGAACGTCTGCGCGCGCCGTAATAACTCATTCAAGCGCCGTCCGGCTAGCTGCCTTAATCAGAAACTGATACCGGTATTCGCTCTTCAATCGGTTCACGGGCGCTTCGGCCGGACCCATGATTTTGATCTTCTCCGGCGCCGGCGTAAGAAAATGTCCCAATTCCGTGCTCAGTCGCATAGCGTGTTCCTGCTGCTCGCTGCGCACCAGGATATTCGCCATGGCGCTGAAGGGCGGATAATGCATCATGCGGCGGAACTGCAGTTCCTTTTCGTAAAACGCCTGGTAATCCTGCGCGGCGGCCATGCGGACGGCGTAGTGGTCCGGATTGATCGTCTGGATCAGAACGATGCCGGGCAGGCTGCCGCGTCCGGCGCGCCCGGCGACTTGCGTGAGCAATTGAAAGGTGCGCTCGGCGGCGCGAAAATCGGGCAGCCCCAGACCCACATCCGCCGAGACCACGCCCACCAGCGTGACATTGGGAATATCGTGGCCTTTGGCGATCATCTGCGTGCCCACCAGAATGTCGTAGGACGCCTCGCGGAAGCCTTGCAGGATGGCTTCGTACTGGCGCTTGGCGCTGGCCGTATCGCGATCGAGCCGCGCGATGCGCGCTTTCGGAAACTCGCGGTGCAGCTCTTCTTCCACCTTCTCGGAGCCGACGCCGAGGAAGTAGATATGCTCGCTCTGGCACTTGGGGCAGTGCGTGGGAACGCGCTCCGCGTAGTTGCAGTAATGGCAGAGCAGGCGGCGGTCGCGGCGGTGAAACGTGAGCGTGACCGAGCAGTTCATGCACTGCACGCGCTCGCCGCATGAGCGGCAGGCGACGAAGCTCGAAAAACCGCGGCGGTTCAGCAGGATGATGGTCTGCTCGCCATTGTCCACGCGATGCGCCACGGCGTCCAGCAAGCGGCGCGAGAAGGTGGCCTGCTTGCGCGTTTCCAGAAACTCCGTGCGCATGTCGACCAGTTCCACCTGGGGCATGGGCCGCGCTTCCACGCGGCCGGGCAATTCCAGCAGCGTATACTTGCCGCGCTCGGCGTTGTAGCGGCTCTCCAGGCTGGGCGTGGCGGACCCCAGCACCACGCAGGCGCGGGCGGCCTGGCGCGCGCACGATGGCCACGTCGCGGCCGTTGTAGCGCGGCGTCTCTTCCTGCTTGTAGCTTTGGTCGTGCTCTTCGTCCACCACGATCAGGCCCAGATTGCGCATCGGCGCGAAGACTCCGGAGCGCGTGCCCACCACTACGGACGCCGTGCCCGCGCGGATGCGGCGCCACTGGTCGGAGCGTTCCGAATCGCTGAAGGCGCTGTGCAGGATGGCGACGCGATCGCCAAAGCGGCTGAAGAACTGGCCCGCCACGGCGGGTGTCAGCGCGATCTCGGGAACCAGCAGCAGCGCGCTACGCCCACAAGCGAGCGCCGCATCGATGGCGTTCAGATAGACTTCCGTCTTGCCCGATCCGGTAACGCCGTGCAGCAGGAATGTGCGGAATTCGTGCGCCTGCAATGGCCGCGCCGATCTGCTCGAATGCGGCGGCCTGCGCGGGATTCAGCATGTGCGGCGCGCGGATGGGCGCGGCGGCGATGGCCATCGGTTCCGTGCGCAGTGACACGATTTTCTTGCGGCGCCAGCGCGCGTGCGGCCGGGCTGGCATCCTTCACCATGGCTTCCAGATCCTTCAAATTGTGCGATCCCGGATGCAATTCAAGGAAAGCCACTAGCTCGCGTTCGGGCTTACCCAACTTCCCCGTAGGCGCCGTACCCGTCAGTTCCACGCGCAGGCGTTCCGAGGGCGCGCGCATGGGATCGCGCTCCGTCTGCACCTGCTCCACCATCACGAAATGCTTTCGCTCAAGCGAACGGAGGGCGTTGGCTGCCAGCGGCAGTTTACGCTCCAAGTACGACGCCGACAGCGGCCTGCGGTCGAGCATCCGCAGAATCTGCACCACCGGATCTTCGGGCGACGAGTCGAACAGAAGTTGGCGCGCGGCGTCGCGGCCGGCGTCGGTCAGCGAATAGACTTTGCCGCGACGGATCTCCGAAGCCAACGGCAGCATACCCCGCAGCACTTCGCCCAGCGGCGCGCAGTAATAGCCTGAGATCCACTTGCCCAGGGCGAGTAGTTCGGCATCGAGCACCGGTTCCGCATCGAGCAGCCGCATGGCTTCGCGCGCCGCTACTTCGGGTGGTTCGTCGTGGCAGCGTAGCACCACTCCGGTAAGCTTGCGGCTTCCGAAAGGCACCAGCAGCCGGCAGCCCGGTTTCACGCGATGCCGCAGGGTTTCAGGCAGCGCGTAAGTGAATGGCTGGTCGAGCGGAACCGGCAGGCTCACGTCGCAATAGAGATAAGAACCCTCGGGCAACTTTCAGGATAGCGGGCGGCGGCACTTTCTTGCCGACTTATTGCGCGGCGAGGGTGATTCCGGCGGGACTCATAGTGCCGGCAAATCCCACTCGAATCTCGGGATTCGCCGGTAGCGGATCGGGCAGTTGCACATCCACTTGATACAGGCCCGCGTATCCCGGCGCTACGCCCGCGTACAGGATCGCGTTAGGGGGCACGGCCGCGCCGTTGATCCACACGTCAAACTGAATCAGTTGGCTGAGCCATTGCGCGGCGATGGGAGCGGCGCCATCGAGCAACTGGGGATCGGTTGCACCTAAACCGGTTGCCCATAGCGTGATCAGCTCTCCAGCCTTGGCGGGGGCATCGCTCGAAATGACGGACCAATCCTGGTGCGTGGCGATGGCGGCACCGGACGATGTTTGGAACAAGGCGGGCGCGGCATTCTGTAGGATCACGTTCACGATTGGGCCGCGGGTGCCTTGCCGTGACACCCACATCTGGAATGTCCCGGGCAGCAGGGAACTGGGTACCAGCAAGTTAATTTGGAGTGGAGACACATAGTAGAGGTAAGCGGGCCATCCTTCGAAATAGACCTCGACATTGCCCAGGGTGGTGGGCATAACGCCTCCACGCATATCGCTGGACGTCAGCGGGGTGGTATTCCAGGATAAGTTGGTGCCGAAAATCGACACGATAGTATTCGGGGCTAACCCGGTGGTGAAGCTGGCGCCATTCACGATTCCGGCGGCGGTATAGTTCGGTGCGTTGGCGTCCTGGGCGCAGAGAGACGTGGCCAGGGCCAAAGCGGCAAATAAATATTTCACGGCACCAAAGTAGTGGCTGGGGACTGGGACTAATATCACGTTTTTTTGATGGCGCCCAACGGACAGGCATGGGCGGCGTCTAATAATCCATCATGCGATATGCCATCCGTACGCTTTTACGGTCGCCCGGCTTCACTGTTATCGCGCTGCTAACGCTTGCGCTCGGTATCGGAGCGAATACGGCCATCTTCAGTTTTGTGAATGGAGTGCTGCTGAAGCCCCTGCCCTATCGCGATCCTCACGGCATCGTGATGGTGTGGGAAAAGCCGCCGGGGGGAACTCGCAATGGCATTTCCACGCTCAACTTCCTCGATTGGAAAAATCAGAACAACGTCTTCGAAACCATGGCGGCCATCAGCTATGGCGGCAACGTTACCCTGACGGGCGACGGCCAGCCTGAGGAACTGACGGGCGTGCGGGTCTCCGCTTCATATTTCGACATTTTCGGCGTCCAGGCGGCGTTGGGCCGCACGTTCGCCCCAGGTGAAGACCAGTTGGGCAAGAATCAAGTGGTGGTGCTGAGCCACCGCCTTTGGGAGAATCGCTTCGGCGCCGATCCTGGAATCGTCGGCCGTAAGCTGACGCTCAGCGGCAAACCCTGTACGGTGATTGGAGTGATGCCCGCACGAACGCCTTTCGATCGCTCGTACGCGCAGCTATGGACGCCGCTGGCCTTCGAGCCGCATGACATGACCCGCGACTATCACTGGATGCTGTCGTTCGCCCGGCTGAAGCCCGGCGTCACGCTTGAGAAAGCCCAGGCAGCCATGAACGGGATCGGCGCGCGCATCGCGGAGGCTTACCCGGATTCGAATAAGGGCTGGGGAGTTACGGTTGACCGCTTCGAAGACCGGATCGTGGGGCGCCAACTGCGCCGTTCGCTGTTCGTGCTCTTGGCCGCGGTGGGCGCCATCCTGCTGATCGGTTGCGCGAACCTGGCGAATCTGACTTTGGCCCGCGGCGCGTCGAGGGAGCGGGAAATTGCCGTGCGCGCTTCGCTGGGCGCCGGTTCGTGGCGACTGATCCGCCAGTTACTCACCGAGAATTTGGTGCTTGCCGGGGCCGGTGGTGGGCTCGGCGTGGTGTTCGGATACGGCATGATCCGCGGCCTGATCCGGCTGGCGCCGCCCTTCTCACTGCCCAGCGAGGCGGACGTTTCGATTGACGCGAACATCCTATTCTTTGCGCTGGGCATTTCGCTACTTACGGCGTTGTTGTTTGGATTGGCGCCCGCGCTGCATGCGGCGCGCGTGGATCCCGCATCTTCCATGAAGGAGGGCGGCCGCTCGGCGACGACCGGCGCCAGCCGCGCGCGCCTTCGCAGTGTGCTGATCGTTTCCGAGGTGGCGCTGGCCTTCATCCTGCTTGCCGGCGCGGGCCTGCTAGTGGGCAGCTTTTTCCGCATGTTGCAGGTGGATACCGGCTTCAGCAGCGACAACGTGATCACTGCCCGGCTACCCATAGCCGCTAATCGCTTTAGCCGCCCTGAGCAGCTTTTGCAATATATACGCCAGCTTGACGATCGCCTGCGCGCGGCGCCGGGGGTGCGCGATGTGGCCTTCAGCAACGTCCTGCCGATGGAAGGGTGGGGCGATGGGATGCCTTTCCTGATTGCAGGGCGTCCGTTTGTGGATCGCGCCAACCGGCGCCCCTGCTTCTTTAAAAGGGTCACCAGTTCTTACTTCAGCGCGCTCGGCATCCGGCTGAAACGCGGGCGCACTTTCGATGCTCACGATACCCGCGGCGGAGCGCCCGTCGCGGTGATAAACGAGGAAATGGCGCGGCGGTATTTCAAGGGCGAAGACCCTATCGGCAAGCGCATTTTGATTCAGGAAATCCTGTACGGACAACCGGGGCTGGGCAACGAGATTCCCTGGGAAGTGATCGGTATCGTAGGCGACGAACAGACCGGGAGCCTGATTGATAACAAGAGCGGCGGTCTTTACGTGACCTTTGACCAAAGCCCCACGAACGACGTCAATATGGTGCTGCACGGCGCGATCGATCCGCGAACTTTGAACTCGGCCATACGGGCGGCCGTCCACGGAGTTGATAAGGACCAAGCCATCGCCGACCTCCGAACCATGGAGCAGATTAAAGCGGCCACGGTGTCGAGCGATCGGATGCAGACGATGCTGCTGGCCGTCTTCGCCGGGCTGGCATTGCTGCTGGCGGCGGTCGGGATATATGGTGTGATCAGTTATTCGGTTACCCAGCGAACTCACGAACTCGGTATTCGCGCGGCATTGGGCGCCAGCCGGGGGAGTTTGCTCTCGATGGTGATCCGGCGCGGGATGCGATTGGCGGCGATCGGACTGGCTATCGGCGCAGTCGGGGCGCTGGCTCTTACGCGACTGCTGGGCAGCCTGCTGTTTGGCATCTCCCCGCGAGATCCGGTGACTATGGTGGGAGTCGCGGTGATCCTATCTATCGTGGCGTTGATGGCATGCTATATTCCGGCGCGGCGGGCAGCGGCTGTCGACCCAATGGTCGCACTTCGCTACGAATAGGCGCGCACATCATCGTGACGATCAAAGCCCAGGTGACTGATTTCACGAGCTATAGGTGGGGGGGGAGCGGAGGCCGTAATTGGCGAGCGGAGCCAGTAGGCCGCACGGCACCCAGAGTCGGGGCCAAGGGACGGCGGTCGGGGGCCACGGATTAGATGTTTTGGTGATTTAGGTGATTCGGAGAGACACTGAGGGCACTACAGGGGGTGGCGTTTTCCAGATTGTCAAAGATCTCAGTGCGGAGTAGTTAGCGGGTATCGGGGCCAGGCGCGGACATTACATAGTCCGGCGGAGGATCCGGGGTGGTGGCCGGTGTTGGTGGAACGGGCGCTGGCGCAGGTTTGGACGCTCCCGCCCGGGTAGGTTCCGGTTTGGCGGCTTCGGCTGTTTTTGCGGCTTCGGCTTCGGCTTCAGCTTCAGCTTTGGCGAGGCGATCCTTTTGGAGTCGCCGCAATTGATCGTTGGCGCTGATGTAGGCGCGCTCCAGGCGGGCGCGCAGCACCGAGATGCGTTCGAGCGTCGCCAATTCCATTTTCAGACCCATACGGGTGTTATAGACGCGGGTTTCGCTGCGGGTCAGACGGATGAGGCGCCAGTGGGCATTGGCCATGGATTCGAGGTGGTAGTATTCGCCGGATGTTTGCGGATCCCACTGTTCGGCCATTTCGTTCCACATGGTCTGGTAGTCGGCCCCGAGGTCGCCATCGATCATGAGGGCGAGCGTGCGGAGCCCCCAGGTGAGGGCGTTGAAGCGAACGGCTTGCTTGCCCGCCTCTGAGGCCGGTCCGGTAGAGTGCTGGGCATTCTGACGATTCGCCTGATGCTGTTTGTCCGATATAAGCATTTAGATACCTTCCTAAGACCAGCTTAGGGTGAGGGCGCAAGGAATTCGCGGATGTGGGGCGGGGGCAGGTTAGTAAGTGTTTGGGGGGGAATCAGTTGGCGGTGGCGAGTTTATTTTCTCGAGGTGTGATCGGGGAAATGGCGGGGTCCTTTGACGGATTTGGCGGCCCGCTACACCGAAGATCGCGCCGATAACTCGACATCTACCTTCCGCGATGGCTTGCGCGGCATAACAAAACCATCTTCGGAAGCATCTTCATTGGCGGTGAGCTATTGCTGTTAGCGGCGGGGTTTAGCGTGCCCCGCTAAGCTCCGGTGCCTTCGGCCGGGTAGCCTTTGCCGAACCAGTCTTCGTGCATATTGGTCGGTATGTTCAGCACCCTAATATGCTGGAATCCCATCTCTTTTAGCGCCCGGTAGGCGGGACGGAGGTTGGGGCACCGGGCCATGGGGCAGCAACCGCAGTAGAGGACGATGTCGGCGTCCTTGGGCAAATTCGCGGCGGCTTTTTTCAGCAGGGCGATACCTTCGGGCTTCGATCCGGGGCCCGCCTCGATGGCGTGGGGGATGCGTTTGCTGCGATAGAGCACGGAAAACGCCGTGCATAAGATGACGGGGGGCTTGCCCGAGTGGAGCGCCTGAACGAGCACGGGCGGATCGATTAATTCCGTCTTGGCCCAGGGATCGCCGGATTCCTGACCGAGACAGATGGCCGCCACTACCAACACGCCAAAAAGGTTTCGCATAATCATCAAGCATACCCCGAGTTACAATCACCGATCATGCGCAAACATTTCCGCTTTGCCTTGCCGTTGGCTGCGTGCCTGTGCTTCGCCGGGGCGCTGGCCTGGACCGCGGCGCGCCCGCCGGATATTCCGTTCGAGAAACATACGATCGACCTGGGGGCCAATGAAAGCTGCGCGATTGCCGATATTAATGGCGACGGGCGTCCCGATATTGTTTCGGGCGAGAACTGGTATGAGGGTCCGCGCTGGGTGAAACACAAGTTTCGTTCCCTGCCTTACACCAACAATTACATTGACAATTTCAGCGACCTGCCGCTGGATGTGAACGGTGACGGCCGCATCGACATCGTGAGTTGCTCATGGTTTGCGCATCGCCTTTTCTGGAGCGAGAATCCTGGCCCGGGCAGCGCGGCCGAATGGAAAGAGCATATGATCGAGACCGCTTCGCCGGTGGAGTTTGCTTTCCGGGTGGATTTGGATAACGACGGCAAGGCGCGGGAAGTGCTGCCCGAATTCGGTGACGCCAATACGCCGCTGGCCTGGTATGAGGCTAAGCCGGGAAGCAAGACGGGCGAGTTTTTGAAACACGTGGTCAGCCCGAAAAGCTGGGGACACGGCATTGGCGCGGGCGATGTGAATGGCGACGGACGAAACGATATCATCACTCCGAAGGGTTGGTTCGAAGCGCCGCCCGATCCACGCACCGGTGAGTGGAAGTGGCATCCCGATTTCGACTTGGGGGATACCGGGTTTATCTATGCGTACGATGTGAATGGCGATGGCCGCCCCGACATTATCACTTCGATGGCTCACAATTATGGCATCTTTTGGCTGGAGCAGGGGGCGAATGGACACTGGACCAAGCATATGATCGACGAGAGTTGGTCGCAGGCACACGCGGTTACGATGATCGACTTGAACGGCGACGGCCAGATGGATTTATTGACTGGGAAGCGGTACATGGCGCATAACGGACACGATCCGGGGGAGCGGGAACCGCTGGGGATTTATTGGTATGAGTTTCAGCGGCTGGAGGGGGAAGAAAATCGAATGGGTGAAGCACGTGGTTGATTACAGCACACGGACTGGGGGGGGGATGCAGATTCCGGTGGCCGATTTGGATGGAGATGGCGATTTGGATTTTGTGGTGGCGGGGAAGAGCGGGTTGTTTATGTTTGAGAATTTGACGAGATCGGGGCGGGGGCGTTAGGGCAAACCGCACGCTCACGCGTGCGGCGCGGTTCGGATTCGGGCGCGGGGCGATAGGGGAAACCGCACGCTCACGCGTGCGGCTCGGTTTGCGTGGTTCGGATTGCGCGGCGCGGATTCGGGCGCGGTTCGCGGTTGGGATTCGGATTGCGCGGTGCGGATTCGAGTGCGGGGGCGATAGGGGAAACCGCACGCTCACGCGTGCGGCTCGGATTGACGGTTCGGATTCGGGAGCGGCGCGGGTTCGGGCGCGATTGGGATTCGGGCGCGGTTGGGATTTGGGCGCGCGGCACAGTTGGGATCGGGGGGCGGTTCGCGGTTCGGATTGCGCGGCGCGGGGGCGTTAGTGGACGGCGAAGGCCAGGATGGAGCCTCCGGCGGCTACTGCGACGTACTGGGTTCCCTTGGCGGTATAGGTCATGGGCGAGGCTTTCCAGGCGGTGTTGAGTTGCATGTGCCAGAGCGGGGCGCCGGTGGTGGAATCGACGGCGGCGAAGGCGCCCGAATCGTCGCAATAGAATACCAAGCCGGAGGCGGTTGCCAGTACCCCCCCCCAGCTTTCGGACTCGCCGGCCTGCGGGACTTCCCAGACGATCTTGCCAGTCTGCACATCCAGGGCGCGTAGGAACTGGCGCGGTATTTCGCCGCGGACGTCGCGCGCTCCACCGCCGTAAAACGATTCGCCGGCTTTCCAAATGGGAGGCGACTTGGAGAAAACGCTACATTTCTCCAGCGCCATCAGGTAGAACATTCCCTTGGCGGGATTGAAGGCCGTGGACATCCAATTGGTGGCGCCATCCATCGAGGGGCAGGCCAAGGCGCCGGCGGTAGAGGGCTCGGTAACTTTGATGCCGTGCACGAAAGGCGAGGACGCGAGCAACTGTCCGGCGGTCCGGTCGAGAACGTAGAAGAAGCCGTTGCGATTTCCCTGCAACAGAAGTTTGCGATCGCGGCCGCCGTAGGGGGCGTCGACCAACATGGGGGTTTCGGTAGCGTCCCAATCATGCAGGTCGTGCGGAGTGAATTGGTAGTGCCATTTCAGTTTGCCGGTTTGCGGATCGAGCGCCAGCACGGAATCGGAATATAGGTTGTCGCCGCGCCGTTCGTCGCCGTTGAAATCGGGGCAGGGATTGCCGGTGGGCCAGAAGAGCGTATCGGTTTCGGATCGTAAGTGCCGGTCAGCCAGGTAGAGGCGCAGCCGTGTTCGATGGCGCGGCCCACCCATGTGGCAGCGGCCGGGTTCGCCGGGCGCGGGTACGGTCCAGAAGCGCCAGACGCGCTCGCCGGTCGTCGGCGCTGTAGGCGGAGACGAATCCGCGAATACCTTCGTCGCCGCCGGAAGTGCCGGAGATCACCATATCGTTGACGACCAGGGGCGCGGAGGTGGCGCCATAATTCTCGCCGGAGTCGGCCATCTGGCGTATCCCACAGCAGGGCGCCGGTCAGGCGGTGCAAGGCGAGCAGGTGGGCATTGTCGGTGACCATGAAGACGCGGTCGCCGAGCACGGCTACGCCGCGGTTGATGCCGCCCGCCGCATCGCCCGAGAGGCCTTTGCTGCGGGGCCGCTCGTAGTGCCAGATTTCGCGGCCGGTAGCGGCGTCGAGCGCCCAAGCGGCATTCACGTTGGTGACGTACATCATGCCGTCGACCACGATCGGCGTCACTTCCAGATGGCGGGCGTCGGGGACCGGGAACATCCATCGCGGCGCCAGGCGGGCGACGTTCGCGCGGCGTGATCTGAGTCGAGCAGTGCTGTAGCGGTTGCCGCTCAACTGGCCGTGGTAAGTGGGCCAATCGCCCGAGTTGCGGATGGACGACGCGATCCCAGGAGACCGCGCCAGGAAGGGGGCGACTACGGGGCGGGGCACAGGGGGCGCTAGGCGAATGCACAGGTAGGCGATGAGGTTTTGCAGAATTGGCTGGCCGTCGTTTTCAGCGGCGGCATGTAGGGCTGGGGATCGCGATCGATGGCGGCTACTCCGTCGCGGCGGAGCAGATAGAGGCGGCCATCGAAGCCTTGCAGCTGGACATCGTACAGGCTCTCGTTGCGCAGAAAGCCGCGTATGGGCGCGCCTGAGCGGGGCTGGACGGTAGCTACCTCGATATCCTGACTTGCGGCCGGCCTCCGGCTTGAGCAGGGCTCGCTCCATTTCGGCCAGGGTGCGTTCGGCGCCGGCACTTCGCTCAGGTCGGGACCGGTCACGCCGCCGCGGCCGTTCATCATATGGCAATTGCGCGCAGCCGCCTTCGCCGAAAAAGAAGGCCCGGCCTGCGTCGAGGTCTCCGGGCGGTTGGCTTTCGCGGGCGGGAGTGACGCGCGAACGTACGAAGGCGACGATTTGGGAAAGTTCGGGCTCCTTGAGATCGAAGGCAGGCATGCCTCCGTCGGAGATGCCGTTGTGAATCAAATTGCGCACGGCTTCTTCTGAGGCCAGGCGGTCGCGATCGCCGCTGCCGATGGCGGGCGCGCGTTCGCCGCCCATGCCATCCGCGCCGTGGCATCCACCGCAACGGACTTCGAATCTTTGGCGGCCGGACGCCAGAGAATCCGGACCACCGGTGAATACCAGCGTGCCGAAATTTTCGGGGACGTGATTGGGATCGCGGTTGACGACGCAAGTGGGCTGCCAGCAGAGGAAGTGCCGCTGTGCGATCGGCGCCCAAGCCTTCGATGCGATACAGGTTGGCGCGCCACTTGGTGCCGGCCTGGACGGGCGTGGTGCTGACGGCGCTCAACGGGATGCGCGCGGCGGCATACCAGACGTGGCCGTTTCTTGTCGATGTGCGCGGCGGTCTTCCAGCCGGAACGCCAGGATTGGTCGTAGCTCTCATTGTCGAGGTCGATGGCTAGATCGATCCAGTCGCCGGTGGGGGCGATTTCAAATTCGCGATAGTGGCGGATGTTGGTCCAGTCGTCGCCGAGGAAAATTCGACCACGTCGCGGATCCCACAGTTTGTTGCGGGGTCCGCCGCCCTGCGCGGGCAGGAAGAGATTCAGTTCTTTGTAGGGGCAACTGAAGAGGAGATAGAGGTGGGTGTCCGTCCAAAAAGATTTTACTTGGGTGCGAAGTTCGGGATAGTCGATTTGCAGGCTGCAGTCCTTCGAGATGACTGCGGCGCCGGCACTCCGCCAGATGGCGGAAGCAGGGTCGTCGGAGAGGGGTGGATCGCCCGCTACGTGCGGCGTTTGCAGTGAGGCGGTAGGGCGCTCGACGGTGCAGCGTTCCTGGGCGAACGCGGCCGTGGAGGACAGCAGGCAAGGAATTGCGAGCCAATGAATGCGCATCATGCCACCACCGGGTGCACATACGGTGCGCGATAGGGGCGCGCCAGCAACTGGTTGGCGGCGTCATCCCCGGCGATGCGGCCGGTCTGCGGATCCCAGGTAAGTGACCGTCCGAGTTTCATCGACAGGTTCGCCAAAATGCAACTGGCGGTCGAGATGTATCCTTCTTCTATGTCGGCGACGGGTTTGGAACGCGCGTCGATGGCGGACAGGAAATCGAGCATGTGATGGCGGATGGCGGGGGCTACATGGCGCTCGAGGTCGGGCTCAGTTTTGTCGATGGGGTATTGCTCGAATTCGTAAGTGACATCGCGATGAACCGCGTCTTTGCCGTTTTCGGGGATAAAGTCGTAGCTGTAGACGCTCACTTTTAGGGTTCCTTTGTCACCGTAGAAAGTGGAACTCCAGGCGTATTTGGGATCGGGATCGGGCGCCGAACCCCAGGTGCGATGCTGCCATACCAGTTTGACGTCATCGTAATCAAAGGTGGCGGTTTGGGTGTCCGAAATATTCGCTTTCGATTTCTTGTCGACCAGGATGCCCCCTTCCGAAGAGACGCGCTTGGGCCAACCCAGGCCCATCATCCAGCGGGTCATGTCGAACATATGGATGCACATGTCGCCGACGATGCCGTTGCCGTATTCCATAAACGCGCGCCAGCCACGCGGATGGACGAGGCTGTTGTAGGGGCGCATGGGGGCGGGACCGGTCCACATGTCGTAATCGAGATAAGGGGGCGGCGCGGTGTCGGGCGGATTTTCGGGGGTGCGCATGTGATAGTAGCAGCACATCTCGACGAGGCCGATTTTGCCTAGTCTACCTTCTTTGATGAAGCGGTCGCGAGCCTCGACGATGTGTGGCGTGCTGCGGCGCTGGGTGCCCACTTGTACGACGCGCTGGTGTTTGCGGGCGGCTGCCAGCATGGCTTGGCCTTCGCGGATGTCTACGCTGACGGGCTTTTGCACGTAGACATCTGCTCCGGATTCTACGGCGGCGATCATGGCCAGGGCGTGCCAATGGTCCGGAGTGGCAACCAGCACGATGTCGAGGTCTTTTTCGCGGAGCATCTCGCGGTAATCGGAGTAGGTGCGCGGGCGCTTGCCGGATTTCTGGCGGGTAGCGGTGAGATCGGCCGCGCGGGCCAGCATTTGTTTGTCGACATCGCAGAGCGATACGACTTCAACGGGAGCGACTTGAATCAGCCGGAAGAGATCAGTTTTGCCATACCAGCCGGGGCCGATCACGCCGACGCGCCGGGGCTTGTCATTGGGAGCGGCGGAGGCAGACAGCGCCAAACCCGCGGCGCTGGTGTATAGAAACTGGCGGCGATTCATAAAGTGAGTATACGATGGCTCGGGGCGTGCGGCTGATTTATCGGAGTGGATCGCCGGGGGGGCGGGCTTTTGTGCGCCAGACCATGTGCAAGCCGGGCGGAATGTGAAACGAGGCGGCGTCGATGAAGAATATGCCGGCGCCCGGAATTCCGGCTTCGATCAGGGTTTTGGTGGAATGGCCATCGTAGTAGGTGCTGGGCTTGTGGGAGCCGGCCGACTTGCGGTCAAGATCCAGCAACTCACCGTAAACCGCCGCGTGGAAGCCTTCCCATTCGATCTCGGTGAGATCCACGCCGACGGCTGCGGCCGACGCGCTGGTACGGCGGTCGAGTTTGCGCAAGTGACCGGTAGCTTGGGCGCCGCGGGGGATCCGTACGGCGCCGTTTAGCTGGACGTCTTCCGCTACGCGCCCGTGGAGGGTATCGCCGACCGACGAAGTTTTCGAATCGATGGCGGTTTCGAAGTCGATGGGAACGGTTAGTCCGGGCGGCAGGTCAATCTCGCGCACGGCCGGTTTGGGAGCTTGCGGAATCTCTGCGGCGGGCGCATCGAAACTGATGGTCGATTCGGTGCGGTATTCGTGACATTGGGAAAACTCGATGGCGGCGCGGTTGGCTTCGCCGGAAAAGTGGGTCATGGTGAGGTCGGAATGTTTGGGCAGGAGGGCGTTGGCGCCGGAGATCGGAGTGCGCGCGTAGACCGTTTGGACGACGGTCTCTTCGAGCCCTAGACGTTGCGGTATGGAGACGCCGTACTCATCGAGGCGGATGAGGTCGAGAGTTGTTGGATCGAACCAGAAGGACCCTTTGGAGCCTACGACGGCCATGGAGTTGTTGGCCGTGATTTCGAGGCCGCTCTCTTTTTCGGTGAGTTGAAAATCGTACTTGATGGCGGGCTTTCCGGCGAGACTTTCCTCGCCACGATATTGAAAGGCGCCTTTGCCGGTGACGAAGAGTTGATGCGCGATGATGGCAAACATGCCGGTGCCGATCGCGCCGCCGGTGACCATGGCGGTGGCATCCTGATTTTCAAAACGGCGGGCGCCGGGCCAGGCGAACAGTTCTTTACCGCCTACGCTCGACACTTCCAGACGAACCGTATCGATAGGGCGGAACGAGCGAGAGTGGGGGGGGCGGTGGGTACGTTCGATGGTTTCGAGGCAGGTGTAGTTGGGCACCGTGGTCATGTCTTGCCGCACCTTTTCCTGGAAGCGGGCGAAGCGGAGTTCGTCGGGCGAATCACCGGCGGACAGGTTGGCCAGGGTGCAGAGAATTAGACAGAACAGGCTTGTTTTCTTGAGCATCAAGATACTCTATAGCTACTAATATCAAAAGACTATTGTAAAGGCATCGTCCCCACGATACTATTCGGACTCAGGTATTACAGATAACTAGACCCTAAAATGTGTAAGAGAAGCAGCGGCGCCGCCGTCATCCTGTCATTCGGAAGTCTGCTGGCGCTGGCTTCGGTTGATGCATTGCGCGCGCCCGCCCACGTTTTCACGGCAACTGCGCGATTCGAGCCGGATGCTTGGGTATCGGGGCAGGAGCGTTTTCCGCAGGGAGCGGCGATCCGGGTAGTTGGCGAATCCGGCACGCGAGATTTGGCGCCCGGGTTTTTCGCTTCGGCCGATCCGGAAGTATCTTTTGACGGCGCGCGGGTTTTGTTTGCGGGCAAGCCGCATAAGGGCGATCCGTGGCAGATTTGGGAGGTTACGGCGGCGTCGGGCGCGCCGCGCCGCATTGCTGCGTGGCCGGAAGACTCTGTACGCCCGCTATACCTGCCGGACGGAAAGATCGTATATGCGCGGAAGTCGGCGCAGGGTTACCGGCTGGAAGTGCTGGCGATGGCGGGCGGGCGGCCGCTGGCGATTACGTACGCGCCAGGCAGCCAGTTGACTTGCGACGTGCTGCACGATGGCAGGGTGCTTTACGAGAACGCGACGGGCGAGCGGGCCGCGCACGAATTATATACGGTCTATCCGGACGGCAGCGGGGTGGAAGCTTACCGCTGCGATCATGGAGTGAGCCGGGCGGCGGGGCGCGAGTTGGCTTCGCGCGACGTGGTGTTCACTACTTCGCAAGGATTGGCGCGGTTCACTTCGGCTGTGGCGACGCAGGTGGACGCGGTCCCGGCGCGGGGGGGCGAGTTCGCTGGACCGCTTGCGGAAGTATCGCCGGAAAGCTGGTTGGTTGCGTTTCGTCCCACGCCGCGGGCGCCCTTCGCGCTGTATAGCTTGAACCCGGCAACGGCGGCGATCAGCAAAATGGCGGGGGGAGGGAGTGCAGCCGGTGGTGCTGGCGGCGCGCGAGACTCCGCTGCGATTCCCTTCCGGACTGCACGATTGGGCGGGCGCTAATTTACTTTGCCTGAACGCGTATACATCTAGAACGAAGATCACTGAGGGCGCGATCGGCAGCGTACGGCTGTATTCGCAAGGTACGGACGGCAAGCCGGCGCTGCTGGGCGAGACGGCGGTGGAGAGCGATGGCTCGTACTTCCTGCACGTACCGAGCGAGCAGCCTTTGCGCATGGAATTGCGGGACCGGTCGGGACGGGTGCTGGAAGCGGAGAAGGGCTGGTTCTGGATGCGGCGCGGCGAGCAGCGGGTATGCAACGGATGCCATGCCGGTCCGGAGCGCGCGCCCGAGAACGCCGTACCGAAAGTGCTGCTGCGCGCGGATGTGCCGGTGCACATGACAGGGAGCGAAAAATGATCAGAACCGTAGGCTGCGCGGCGTGCGTGCTGCTGGCAGGGATGGCGATGGCGGCGGACCAAACCGCAGGGGCGATCCGATTTGAAGATGCGACGGCGGCATCGGGCATCCAGTACACGCATACATTCGGCTCGCGCAAACT
The DNA here is from genome assembly GCA_963738345.1 of Bryobacterales bacterium. GTDB lineage: Bacteria > Acidobacteriota > Terriglobia > Bryobacterales > Bryobacteraceae > Bog-159. The sequence continues at coordinate 4,035,598 of CAVTWI010000002.1, read as the reverse complement.
GGGTTCGCTGCTCGAGAGCACGGGCGCGGGTTGCGTGTGGTTCGACTACAACAACGACGGACTGCCCGATTTGTACGTGGCGAATGGACGGCCGCTGGGCGATGACATCCACCCGTATCCGCTGCGCAAACCGCCGGAGACACAGCCGCACAATCATTTGTACCGCAACGATGGCAACGGAAAATTCACGGATGTGACGGATGCGGCGGGGGTGGGCACGGACCTGTTCAGCATGGCGGCTGTCGCGGCGGATTTCGACAACGATGGCTTCGTGGATCTGCTGGTGACCGGGTACGGGCATGTGACTTTGTATCGGAATAAGGGCGATGGCACTTTCGAAGATGTGACGGTGAAGGCCGGGTTGAACGTGCCGGGCTGGTCGATTGGGTCGGCTTGGCTGGACTACGATCGCGATGGCTGCGTAGATCTGTTTGTGGGCCGCTATGTAAAGTTTGACCCTAAGTATCGAGCTTATTATGCGGCGGATAACTATCCGGGGCCGCTCGATTACGCGGGCAACAGCAGCATGCTGTTCCACAATAACTGCAACGGCACATTTACGGATGTCAGTGTGAAGGCCGGTTTGTCGAAGTATGTGGGGCGTGCCATGGGGGTGACCGCAGGGGATTTTGATGGTGACGGCTTCCCCGATATTTACGTGGCGAACGACAAGACCGAGAATTTTTTGTTCCACAACAATCACGATGGGACGTTTAAGGAAGTGGCGGTCGAATCGGGTGTGGCCTACGGACAGAACGGTGAGTCCACTTCGGCGATGGGACCGGTGTTCGCGGATTTCGAGAATACGGGCCATGTGGGATTGTGGGTCACCGATTCGCGGTTTAACCGATTGCTGCGCAATAACGGGGCGGACTTTACCGATGTAACTGAAGCGGCCGGAATTTCGCAGTTAACCGCGCAGTATGTGAGCTGGGGCACGGGCTTTTACGATTTCGATAATGATGGCTTGCGCGATCTTTTTATCGCGCACGGCGGACTGATCCATATGGTGCCGCAGGAACACTCGATCTTCCGCAACTTGGGGGGGGGCACTTTGCGGATGCCTCGGCCGGAGCCGGACCGTTCTTCGATGTGAAGTCAGTGGCGCGGGGGGCGTGCTTCGCGGACTACGACAACGACGGCAAGATGGATTTGTTCATGGTGAACTTGGGCGCGCCGGGCGTGCTGCTGCACAACACTTCGGCGGGCGTTAATCATTGGCTGGCGTTCAAACTGGTGGGGAAGAAGAGCAATCGCGACGGCATTGGGGCGCGGATCGAAGTTACGGCGAGCGGGCGCAAACAGCAGGCCGAGCGGGTGGCTGGCTCGGGCTATCTTTCGCAGGACGATGCGCGGGTACACTTCGGTTTGGGCAGTGCGGCGAAGGGTGATAGCGTGACCATCACATGGCCGAGCGGCAAGATCCAGACGCTGCGGGATGTGGCCGGCGACCGGGTGGTCACGGTGGAGGAGAAATAGGTGGGCGGCTTCGGAAGATTAGCCGGATTGCTGCTTACCATTGCCGGCGCGATTTCCGCTGGGGTGCGTTATCCGACTCCGATAGAACTGGCGGTCTCGGCTGGCGGCGATCGGGTTTTCGTTCTTTGCGAGGGCACGGATGAAGTCGCGGTTATTGAGGCGAAGACTGGGAAGGTTACTGCGCGCATCCCGGTAGGGCGGGTTCCTAAAGGGTTATATCTCGCTGGCGGGGCCGCGTATGTGGCGAACTCGTGGAGCGACACGGTGTCAGTCATCGACACTGCTACACTGCAAGTCCTTCGTACTTTGAAGGCCGGTTTTGAGCCGAATGCGGTCTTCGCCAACGGGGCGGCTATCTTTACGGCCAATCGCATCGGCAACGATATTTCGGTGATCGACGCGGCTAGCGGAATCGAAGGGCGGCGGCTCTCCGCGGGTCGCGGCGCCAGCTATCTTACGCCGTCGCCTGACGGACGCTCTTTGTATTGCACGCACATTTACCCCAACATCGGGCGCCATCGCGAGCCTCCGCAATCCGAGATCACGATCGTGGACACGGAGCACCAGATCGTGCGCGACCGGCAATCGCTGCCTAACGTGGCGGGCGTCTTTCACGTCGCATTTTCGAATGACGGACGCTTGGGCATTGCGTGCCAACTGCGTCCCAAGAACCTGATTCCGCTGGCGCAAGTGGAGCACGGCGCGGTGTTTGGCGATTCATTGACATTGTTCGGCGCCGATGTCGGCGAGCCGGTGCAAGTTTTGATCGACGAACTCGAGCGCTACTACACCATGCCATTCGGCATCGTCATCGCGCCCGATAAAAGCACGGCGTATATCTCAACGACGGGCGCCAACAGTGTTACGGTCATCGACCTGAAGCGCTTGCTGGATTTTGTGCGGGCGGCCTCGCCTGCTGCGCGCCGGGCACTGGCCAACGACTTGTCGGCATCCGCGCACTTTGTGACCGCACGTATTCCGGTGGGCCGGTCGCCCAAGGGCTTGGCGCTTTCCCCGGATGGCGGCATTCTTTACGTCGCCAATCGCCTGGACGATACGGTTTCGGTGATTGAGACGGCGACGCGCAAGGTGGCGCGCATTATCGAACTCGGCGGTCCTACGGAACTGACTCCGCAACGTCGCGGCGAACGGCTTTTCTTCGACGCGCGCTTCGCCTTTCATGGCGGGTTCAGTTGCTCCAATTGCCATTTGGAATCCACTTTCGACGGTCTGCAGTGGGATCTTGAGCCGGATGGCTTCGGCAAAGATATCGTGGATAACCGGCTTTTGGAAGATGTCGATGGAACGGAACCTTTTAAGTGGAATGGCGGAAATCCGGATTTGGAAACGGAATGCGGGCCGCGCACGGAAAAGTATTTCTATCGTTCGCAGAGCTACTCGCCGGCCGAGTTATCGGACTTGGTCAGCTATATCAAGGCAATGCCGGCACGGCCTAACCGCTATCGCCTGGCGAGCGGTGAATTAACTGCGGCGCAGGATCGCGGCAAAGACATCTTCGACCGCACCCGGCGTAAGGACGGCAAGCCCATTCCCGAAGCGAACCAGTGCGGCTATTGCCATGCGGGGCGCCACTATACGAATCAGAAGCAGACCGATGTCGGCAGCGGTAAGTGGTCAGACCGTTCGCCGGTCATCGACGTGCCGCAACTGACGAATATCGCGCTGACCGCGCCCTATTTGCACGACGGTTCGGCACGCAGCCTGGAAGAAATCTGGACGGTGTTCAACCCCAAGGACACGCACGGGGTCACCAACGATCTGAACAAAGACGAACTCAACGATCTGATTGAGTACTTGAAAACGTTATGACTAATAAGCTGTGCTGCCTGCTGATATCGCTCCTGCCCGTGGCCGCCGTGGCTCAGCCCATGCCGCGCTACCACTGGCAGAACTTCACCACCGTTGATGGGTTGCCGGACAATCGCGTCTTCAGCGTGGCTGTGGATGGCGACCGTATCTGGGCAGGCACCGAGAACGGCTTGGGACTGTACGAAAACGGCAAGTGGAAGATCTTCCGGCCGGCGGATGGCTTGGCGCATCGCGCGGTGACCTATGTGGCAGTGGATAAGAAGACGCATGACGTATGGGCGGCGACAATGGGTGGCTTGAGCCGTTATTCGGCGGGGCGATTCGATAACTTCACGCAGTTAAACAGCGGACTTAGTAATGATGTGGTTTATGGGGTTGGGGTGCAGGGCGATTTTGTGTGGGCGGCCACGGCTGCGGGCGCTAGCCGGCTGAACACGCGGACCGGTGAGTGGAGCCTGTTCAACGAGCGCAATACGCCGATGTACGAGATCTGGACGTACGCGGTTAGCCCCGGAATCAGCAAAGTGTACTACGCGGTTTGGGGGGCGGGCGTTTTGGAATTCGATACCAAGACGGAGCGATGGAAGGACTACAACGATCCCGACGGGGAGACGGAAATGGTTCTGTTCAAGGATCAGGGACTGGTACACGAGATTACTACGTCGGTCAGTTGGATGGAACAGGACAAGATCCTGTGGGTGGCCACTTACTTCGGAGCCAGCCGTTACGATGGCCGCAACTGGCATAACTTCATGCAGAAAGACAGCGGGCTGCCGAGTGACTTTATGAACCAGGTTAAGGGCGTGGACGGTAACCGCGCTTGGTTCTCTACGGACAAAGGGCTGGCTTATTATGATGGCGAAAATTGGGCCGTTTACCGGCCTTCGCTGCAGACTGGTAAGCCCGAAATGCTGGTGCGCGACGCCACGGGCAAGGTAAGTCAGGTAGCGACGGATACGGCGCCGGCTCACAACTACATTTTTGGTGTGGATTTTCAGGGAAAAGATATTTGGGTGGCAACGGCCAAAGGCCTCAGCCACGGGATCTTAATTCAACAGGAGGTTAGTCAGAATGTTAGTCGAAGAGATAATCAATGAAGTAAGAGGGGCCGCGGTTCAGAAGCGCGCCGTGACGGAGTTGGGGGTACTGAATGAGGCCTACGATTACGAGCGGCCGAGTTCTTTCTCGCGCGCCATGCGTATTGACCTGAACGGGTTGGTGGTGCTTTTAATCTCCGGCACCGCCAGCATTGACGAGAAGGGCGAAACCGTGCATGTCGGCGATTTTAGGGCGCAGTGCCGCCGAACGTTTTATAACATCACCGGGTTGTTGGAGGCCGAAGGCGCGACCTGGCACGATATCGTGCGCACTACCTTCTACCTGCGCGATATCGACCGTGACTATCGCGAGTTCAACGAAGAGCGTACCGCGTTTTACAAAGCCCAAGGTCTTGACCCGCTGCCGGCCTCGACGGGTATTCAGGCCAAGCTCTGCCGTCCGGATTTATTGGTGGAATGCGAAGCCATCGCCATGTTTCATAAATCCCCCGTGCCTGCTGTCAAGTAATCGTAACGGTTGATCGTATGCGTGTCTTACTGCTTGCATTCTTCATCGCGGGAATAGGTCCGGCGCAAACACCGGGCCCCTGCGCCTGCGGGGCGAACCCACCGGGCCGGCCCGAAACCCGTACGCTGGTGCCTTACGCTAACGCCCCCGACGATCTGCGTCCGTTCTCGCGTTTCACCAAGCCTTACTACGAGAACTACACTAAGACCGTCGAGTATAATGGCGCGGCCCGAGACGTTGCGGCGCCCGACCTGAAAGATCTGAGCGAAGTTCGCATCGGGTTCCTCGGTCCCGTGTCCGAGCATCGCGACGAGGCTCTGGGCCGGATGATGCTGAACGGCGCAACGCTGGCGATCGAAGAAGCCAACGCCGCCGGAGGCTATGGTGGTAAGCCTTTCAAGCTGATGGTGCATAACGATTCCGCGATCTGGGGAGCTTCCAGCAACGAGATCGTCAAGATGACTTACGAGGAAAACGACTGGGCCATGCTGGGGTCGATCAGCGGCGACACCACTCATATTGCGTTGCGTGTGTCGCTGAAATCGGAGCTACCGATTGTGAATACGGCGGCTACCGATCCTACGATTCCAGAGACGATTATTCCGTGGTCGCTGACTAATATTCAGGATGATCGAGTGCAAGGTTACACTCTGGCGCGGCGCATTTACACTGAGCTTGGGCTCAGCCGCGTGGCGTTGCTGCGCGTCAACGAGCGCTACGGCCGTTTTGGCGTGATTAAGTTTCGGGATGCTTCGCGCCGGCTGGGGCATCCGGTGGTGCTTGAGCAGAAATACATGCCGGGCGACGATGATTTCCGGCACCAACTCGCCGTGATTCAGGATTCCAATGTGGACGCGATCGTCCTGTGGGCCGACCAGGTGCCGGCCGGCAACATCCTGAAACAGATGCGCGAGATGGGCATGAAGCAGCGGGTCTTTGGAGCTTATCGCGTGTATGGCGACCGTATGCTGGCCATCGCGGCCAGCGCCGCGGAGGGCCTGGAGTTCGTCTTCCCCTACGACCCCACGCGCGACGATCCGGCATGGGTCAACTTCAACGCCCGCTTCGCCAAGCGCTTCGATGCGCCGCCCGATGTATTCGCCGCGCAGGGTTACGACGGCATGCGTATTCTGTTGGATTCGGTTTGCCGCGCGGGATTAAATCGCGCCCGCATTCGGGATGCGTTCTATGGGCTGGAGCGCTTTCGCGGAGTAACCGGTGAGATGGTCTTCGATCCTAATGCAAAGAATATCGCGCCGTTATTCCTCGGTACGATTCACAACGGGAAAGCCGAATTCCGCCGCGAGCCTATGGACAAGCCCTACGCTCATATCGACGAAGAGAGCGTGAGCTACGCGGGCCCTCCTCTTGCGGACAATCCTGAGGGCCCAGTGAGCATCGGAATTTTCGGACCCCAGGCGGACAAACTCGCCGGGGATCCGGGACTGAAACTGGCTGCCGGTTCCCACTTCAATTTGGTGGGCGTTGCGGCCGAAGGAGCTTGGGGCAAGGCATCCACCGCGTTGGTCGAGTTGATGGGGCAAGACCGGCTGATCGCGGTGATCTCGACTGATCGCAACTCCAGCCATTTGGCCGAGCAATTAGCGGTGAAGATGTTTATCCCCGTGATCGCGCTTTCGGCGGACCGCTCCCTGACGGCGCTCAATATTCCGTGGATCTTTCGCATGCCGCCTGACGCTTCGGTCGAGCAGGCCATCCGCACAATTGTGGACGCTACCCAAAAGACCGGCGCCAATCGCGGACGGGTGCGCGAGGCGCTGGCAACCGGGACGCAATTCACCGCCCGCGGAGAAATGAAGTAGCACTACCTGCGTAGGTGGTGACAGCCTGCCGATTGTGCCGCACAATCGGAGCTGAGATGAAGATATTCAGCGCAGTTCTGGCACTACCATTGTTTTTCGCGGCGACCCCACTGGCGCACGCGAGCGATGAGAGCGACGTACGCGGCGTATTGGCGCGCGAGATCGAGGGGTGGGCGAAGTACGACGCGAAACAAGTTGCGTCGGTATTTGCCGCCGATGCTATCTGGCAAAACCCGTTCGGCGTGCGCCTTCGCGGCGCCGAATTGGAAGATTTCCTCACAGAGTTGTTCCAACGGCCGGGTTATCGTTCGGCGAAGGATACCAGCGCGGCCAAGATCCTGGATCTGCGCTTTCCCGCGCCGGGCGTGGCCGTAGTTTGGAGCGACGAATCGAGCCAGGGGCAGATTGACGACAGCACAGGCAAACCCATGCTCCCGCGACACTCATATTATGTTGAGGTGCTGGTGAAGAACGATGGCGTCTGGAAAGTTACCGATTCCATGATTATGGATGTGGTGAAGCCGGGGCACAATTAGGCGAGAAGCCGCCGGAACCGGTGAATCCCGCTGGGTTACAATGAACCTTAATGCCGCAGCGGGAAACCATGCTCGTCCCGCCGGTTCCTTTTGCACCCCAGTTGCTCTCCAGGTTAGGCGAACTGGATCGGGCCGTGCAATCGGCAATCCGGGGGAAGCCCGAAGTCGTGCGGCTCTCGCTGGTCTGCCTTCTGGCGCGCGGACACTTGTTGATCGAAGATGTTCCGGGCGTCGGCAAGACCACTCTGGCCCAAGCGCTGGCTCGTGCAGTGGCTTGCGGCTTCCACAGACTGCAATTTACCAGTGACATGCTGCCCAGCGATGTGCTCGGGGTGACCATTTATAATGCGCACTCCGAAGCTTTCGAATTCAAGCCGGGGCCGGTTTTCACGAACTTCCTGCTGGCGGATGAAATCAATCGCACTACGCCGAAGACCCAGTCGGCGCTACTCGAAGCGATGAACGAAAGCCAGGTCACGATCGACGGGCGGCCCCACATGCTGCCGCGTCCGTTCATGGTGATCGCTACGCAAAATCCCGTGGAGCATCACGGCACTTACCCGCTGCCGGAGTCGCAGATGGACCGTTTTTTGATGCGCCTCCGCATCGGTTATCCCGACTCCGCGAGCGAGCGCGAGATCCTACGCAACATTGATATAGGGAGCGGTGACGGCGTGCGGCCGGCGCTATCGGGCGATGACATTGTGCGGCTGCAAGCTTCCGTACAATGCGTGACGGTGGAGGAATCGCTGGTCGATTACATGCTCGCCATCGTGGAAAAGACTCGCAACCACGAATCGCTTACGCTGGGCGTGAGTCCACGGGGTTCCCAGGCGCTGTTCCGCGCTGTGCAGGCGCTGGCGCTACTGGAGGGCCGCGAGTATGCCATCCCCGACGACGTAAAACGGCTGGCGGCGCCAGTCTTCGGCCATCGCGTGATGGTCAACACGCGCACGGCTTTAGCGCAGCGGCGCTCGGACCTTGGCGACCGCATCATCGAAGAAATTCTCAGCCTCACGGACGTGCCTCTCTAACCGGTCCCACACCATATGAAAACTGCCATTATCGGCCTACCCATGGTAGGCAAGACATCGTTGTTCACCATCCTCACCGGCGCGCATCAAGATGCTCGTATCGGCTCGACGGCCGTGCGCGTGGGAGTGGCCAAGGTGCCGGACGCGCGCCTGGATGAGTTGGCGAAATTATTCGAACCGAAGAAAGTCACCTATGCCACGGTTGAATACGTGGACATGCCCGCCATTTCGAAAGAAAGCCTGCGCGACCCGAGTTATGTTGCGAGCCTGCGCGTAGTGGATGCATTCGCCCAGGTGCTGCGGCTATTCGAAGACGAGACTATCCCGCACGAGAAGGGCAGCCTCGATCCGGTGCGCGATCTGGAGGACGTGGAGACCGAACTGATCCTCAGCGATCTGGTGGTAATTGAAAAGCGCCTGGAGCGGTTGGACAAGGATCGCAAGAAGATTAAGAATCCGGAACTCGACCGGGAGTTCGAGTTGTTGCAGAAGTGCAAAGCGGCGGTCGAGGCGAACCAACCATTGCGTGTGCTGGAACTGGATGCGGACGACGAGAAGCGGATTCGCGGCTTTCAGTTTCTTTCGCAAAAGCCGATGTTGTACGTGTTGAATTTGGGCGAAGCCGATGCTCCGAAGCTGCACGATAAAGAGCAGGAATATCGCGAAGGTGCGCTGGCGGGGCGGAAGAATACGGCGGTCGCGGCGATTTGCGGCAAGGTGGAGGCTGAGTTAGCCGAACTACCGGTTGAAGAGGCGCGGGATTATATGTCGAGCTACGGGCTGAGTGAAGGCGGTCTGGAGCGTTTGATTTCGGCGAGTTACTCGCTGCTTGGGCTGATGTCGTTTCTCACCGCGGGTGAAGACGAAGTGCGCGCATGGACCATTCCGTTCCACAGCACGGCGCCCAAGGCTGCCGGTGCGATTCACTCGGATTTTGAAAAGAAGTTCATCCGCGCGGAAGTGGTGAACTGGAAATCGCTGGTTGATTTGGGCGGATACGCGGGGCTGCGCGAAAAAGGAATGCTGCGGCTGGAGGGCAAGGAATATATTGTCAAGGATGGGGATGTGCTGGTGATTCGCCACGGTTAGAGTGGCTCCAGTCCGGCCCGTGAAACCTTTTGCGAACTACGGCTACGTACAACAGCCCTAGTCCCACTAACAATGCAGCCAGGGTTTTGCCCGCCAGTTCGTTGGGGGGCATTACCAGCACTACGCAAATAAACGCGGCGAACATCACCGCTACCACATTCAACGGGCCGCCAAACCGGCCCAGGCTCCATACTGCGTGGCTCGGCCAATCGGATCCCTTGCGCCGCGCGCGCCAGGCCAGGGCGATGGGAATGGTGTAGGCCAGATAGAGGGCGACCGTACTTAGCGAGGTTACCACCGGCACTGCCTTGGTCCAGAGCATGGCTGCCGCTGACGCTGCTACGATCAACCAGATGGCCGGCGCGGGGGTGCCGTGCTTTGGGCTCACCCAGCGCACCTGCTCCGCCATCGGCGTACCATGGTCGCGGGCCAGGGAATAAAGCGCGCGTGAAGCTGAGGTGATGCAGGCCAATCCACAAAACCACATGGCCATGGAAGCCAGCGCTGCCATGGCGTTGCCAGCCTTGGCGCCCAAGCCCTGCTGCAGGATCGCGATCACGGCGGGGATCTGATTGCCCTGCGCGTCTTTGGCGCCTAGCACCGCAGGAATGCTGTGGATCGCCAGGGTCAGGGCCAGCAACAAAAAGTAACCCGCCACTCCGGAGACGGCCACCGAAAGCACGATGCCCCAAGGCGCTCGACGGCGCGGATCGCGGGTCTCCTCGGCCATGTGGGCGGATGCGTCGAAGCCCGTATAGGTCCATTGCGCCTGCAACAATCCGAGGACGAAAGCCCACCAGTAAGGCGAGCGGCCATTGCTGTTTACGGCCTGAAACAGGAAGGTCACGGGCTGTTTTGGCGCCAGGAAGAAGAGGGCAGCCACCACCAGTGCCACGCCGGCTATGTGAACCGTCACGCTGCAGTCGTTCAGGATGGCCACCAGGCGGACGCCGTAGTGGTTTAGGAAGCCCTGCGTGAGCAGGATAAACGAAAACATGCAGAACAGATTGAACGGCGTGGAGGGCAGGCTGAGGAACGGCAGAATGAACTGTGCGCAGCTATAATTGATGCCGGCTTGGGCGGCGATCAGGCCGACGATATTGAGCCAGGCGACCAGCCAGCCGAGGCCTTTGCCGCCTAAATCGGCGGCCCAATGGTAGGTGGCCCCGGCTGTGGGATAAGCGGAACACAGTTCCGCCATACAGGCGGCTACAACTAATGTGAACACCGTTGCGACGGGCCAGCCCAGCGACATCTCAAGCGGGCCACCCATTTCGAGGCCGTAGCCGAAGAGGGTCACGGCGCCGGTCAAAATCGAAATGATGGAAAACGAAATGGCGAAGTTGGAGAAGCCGCCCATGCCGCGGAACAGTTCCTGGGCGTATCCGAAGCGGCCGAGATCGGCGCGATCCTGTTCCGGAAATGACATCGTCGGGACGGGCGATAGTTACAGTTCCACGTCTCGCTTCAAGTGTTTGCCGATGGCTTGGGTGACTAATTCCTTGAGCGTCAGTCCGGTCTCGGTTTGGACGAAAGTGTTTTCCACGATATCCCAATCGAGCTTAGCGCCGCGCGACCCGAATGTTACTTTGATTTGCCGCACTCCGGATTCCGGGGTAATGGTGAACTTGCCGGTGGGGTGCTCAAACGTGATGGTGATTGCGCCACCATGCAGACTAGACTCGAAGCCGTAATCGTCACCGGCCAAAACCAGGTCGCCCTGTAAGGTGGCGAGCGCTTCGTTCGCGTGCTTTTTGAACTCGTGTTCTTCGATCATGAGATTCTTCCCTGCGCCTCAACGCGGTTCCAAAGCCTTTTTTGTGTCCTTTTAACTTAGCATTTCAGGAGGGTGCACTCCAGCCCGGGGAGTTATCGGGAGTTATCCGGGTTTCCCCGGCCTGTTCGCAATTGGACACCGGCTTCTGAAATCGAACAATGGGCCGGACGCATCTTACGCGCATTCAATGCCTTACTGTGGCTGCCGGCGTGCTTCAGACCGACTATGCGCTTCACCATCCGCCAGCTTCGCAAGAGCCCTGGATTTGCCGCAGCCACGATTCTAACCTTAGCCCTGGGTATTGGCGCGACTACCGCGATCTTCAGCCTGGTTAATGCGGTGCTCCTGCGGCCTTTGCCCTTTCCCCACCCGGAGCAATTGATGTGGGTACAGCAGGCCAATACGGCACCTGGCGGGCCCACCAGCACCAACGAATCGTTGAGTTACCCGGATTTCTTTGACTGGCGCGCGCAGAGCCATACGGTTTCGGGGATGGCGTGTTATCACCATGACCGCGTGACTCTGACCGGCACGGGCGCTCCGCAGCAGGTGGAATCACAAGTGGTATCGGCCGAGTTTTTCCGGGTGGTGGGCGCGAAACCGGTAATGGGGCGCGACCTGATACCTTCCGACGAGAAGCCCGGGGCGCGCGTCGCGGTTTTAAGCTATGCGCTGTGGCAGTCAAGTTTCAGCGGCGCGCGGGATATCGTTGGCCGAACGATTTCCCTGGACGGCAAGAGCCACGTAGTAACCGGGGTGATGCCGCCCGGCTTCGTTTTCCCGATCCGCAATCCTCCCACTGGGCTTTGGACTTCCCTGGCCGATGATGCCGAAGGAGAGCACGCGCAGACCACGCAACGCGGATACAACGACCTGGATGTGGTGGCGCGTTTGAAGCCTGGTGTTACGGTGGCCCAGGCGCGCGCGGAGTTGAGCCTGATTGCCAGCCAGATCGCCGTGCAGTATCCCGATACCAATCAGGCGAATTCCGCCGCCATCGTGGAACCCATGCTGGAACACCTGGCGGGCAGTTACCGGCCGGCATTGCGCCTGCTGTTCGGCGCGGTGATTCTGGTCCTGCTGATCGCGTGCGCTAATGTGGCCGGCTTATTGCTGGCGCGCGCCACCCGCCGTCGTGGGGAAATGGCCCTGCGTAGCGCCTTGGGCGCCGGACGCGGAAAGATCCTGCGGCAGGTGCTGTATGAGTCTGTGTTCCTGTCCCTCTGCGGTGGATTGCTCGGTATGCTGTTCTCATCCTGGGCGCTCGATGCGCTGCTGCGCTTCATGCCGTCCGACCTGCCACGTGCCAGCCAGATATCGGTGGATGGCGCGGTGCTCGGCTTCGTCACCATCGTCTCGCTGGTCAGCGGGGTGCTATTTGGCGTGCTGCCGGCGTGGCGTATGTCGCGACTGGACCCGGTGCTGGCTTTGCGCGCTGGGGGACGCAGTATGACTGCCGGGCGCGGTCAACATCGTTTGCACAATATGTTGGTGGTCGCCGAGACCGCCGTCGGGCTGATCCTGCTGGTGGGGTCCGGCCTGCTGATCCGGAGCTTTATGCACGTACAACAAGCGGACGCAGGCTTCGATACCGGGCACTTACTGACGGCGTGGCTGACGGTACCGCAGGCGCGTTATACGCAGGCGCGGCGCGTTGATTTCTACAATCGACTTCTGGACAACTTGAGCGCTTTGCCGGGCGTACAGTCAGCCGCGGCCGCGTATCCGCTGCCATTGGTGGGCGGTAATATCAGCATCTCGCTGCAAATTGAGGGTCATCCGACAGCTCCGGGGGATGCGCCCAGTGAGCAACTGAGTGTCGTTACTCCCGCTTACTTTCGTACCTTGCGCATTCCGGTTCTGGCCGGGCGGGTATTCACAGCCGCGGACGATTCGAATAGCAAGCCGGTGATTATCGTCAGCGAGAAGTTTGCACGCAAGTATTTTCCCGGCCAGGATCCGATTGGAAAGCACGTACTGCCCGATATTTCCGACGGCGCGCGGCCCGCTTCCATGCGCGAGGTAGTGGGCGTGGTGGGCAATGTCAAACGCCGCTCGTTGACCGCCGACCTCGAGGCCATCTACTATTTGCCGTTCGCGCAGGCTGTGATTACCTCGCCCATGGTGGCGATCCGCACGGCGGGCGATCCCGCGGCACTGGCCGGTGCGCTACGCGCCGCGCTGGCCAAAGAGGACCAGGACATCCCTCTTTATAGCGTCCAGACCATGGAGGATGCCGCCTCGAAGACAGCCGCGCAGCCGCGCTTTCGGACCCTGCTGCTGGCTTGTTTTGCTGGCATGGCGTTGCTGCTTTCCGCGGTCGGTATGTACGCCGTGTTGTCGTATATGGTGGCGCAACGGACTTCGGAAATCGGAGTACGCATGGCCCTGGGCGCGCAGCCCGGAGATGTTCTGCGCATCGTGGTGCGGCAGGGACTCACGCTGGCCCTGACGGGTATCGCCATTGGGCTGGTGGCGGCCGCTTTCCTGACCCGTTTGATGTCGGGTTTGCTATACGGTGTCGAACCTTTCGATCCAGTGACTTTTGGGACGGTTGCGGGGATCCTGCTGTTGGTATCGGTGGCAGCCAGCAGCGTTCCCGCATGGCGCGCCGCAAAACTGGACCCTGTAGACACGCTTCGCTCGCAATAACGGACCAATCAGTCTGTTATTATGCGAGCGAGGACCTTACGTTGCGTCTAACGTTTTCCGGCGCCGCCATGGTCTGTCTTTGCGCCGCCGCCGCACAGGGACAGCAATCAAGCGTTACCCAGATCGTCAAGGATGTCGCGCAGAAAGCTGAAAGCGCCAAACAGTATGAGTTCGAGGGCGACTTGCTGCTAAGCGGACAACGCGGAGCGAACCCGCCAAAGATCCTTGCGCAAGCCAAGATACACCTCGCTGCGGGTCCTGACGGTAAGTCGTTCCTGCGGATCGACCGGCCGGATAAGGGCGAATATGTGCTGGCATCCGACGGGCAAAAAAGCTGGGCTTTTGTGCCCAAGCTGAAGCAATATACCGAGGAAGAATCGAGCGTGCGGCCGGACTCAGGCGATGGGGACGATTCCGATGCAGATGCCGGCGATGCCTCCGGCGCCGAGAGTGACCTGAACGAATCCTTCGTCCGCCAGGTAGTGCCGATCCTGGCGCGTTTGTATAAGACGGCGGCATCCGCGGCCCGCGGGGCAGATGCCGAGGTGAAGTTCGAAAAGAAGAAACAGAAGTGGCCCATGATCCAGGTGGTGTCCAAGAAGGACGAAGAGGGGAGCAGTAGCATGACGGAGTTGACCCTCGATCCGGCCACCCTGACTATCGGCCGCATGGTTTGGCTTCACCTCACTTACGAGAAGGGCGAAAAGATAATTGTGCGCCTGGCAGTCGATTTCCACACCTTCCAAATGGGCGAAGATATCTCGACCGCAACTTTCACCTTCGATCCACCGAAGAACGCCAAGCTTGTGGAAGTGTTGCCCATTCCCGGCAAGGCGGGATCCATTTTGCTGAACCACACGGCGCCAGACTTTGACTTAAAGACCCTCGACGGCCAGCGTGTGCGCCTGCAGGACTTGCGCGGAAAGCCGGTACTGCTCACCTTCTTCGCCAGTTGGTGCGGTCCCTGCCGGAGCGAACTGCCGGGCCTGGTGAAATTGCACGAGGACTTCAAGGATAAGGGACTGCAAGTGTACGGCATCAACGACGAAGGCAAGGGCACGGCGCGCCACTTCGCGGAAAAATCTGGCATCACCTTCGCAGTGCTGGATGACTGCGGCTTTAAGGCGGAGCGGCTATATCGCGTGTACAACATCCCGGCCGCGTTCCTGATCGATCGCGACGGGAAGGTGGTACGGTTTCTAAGCGGTGGCCGCGATTATGAAACGCTGCGCGCCGCTCTGAAATTGGTGGGGCTGTAGGCTACTTTGCGCGCCGGAGGATTCGCCAACCCCAGGCATCCAGCGAAAGCACCGGCAGCATGATCGGGCGCGGGTCCACTCCCGGCGTTACGTCCGTGAAACCCTGCGCCGCGGCATCCACCAGCCCGAGGAACGGTTGATTGGAGAAGTTGACGGCCACCAGGAATTCTTCACCTTCGCCCTTGCGCAGATAGGTGACTACGCGCGAGTCATCCGCATTGCGCAGCCATTCGGTCTCGCCCTGTTGTAGCGCCGGATGCGCGTGGCGCAGCGCCAGCATGGCGGCATAGAAGCGCGGAAACTCCGGCCTGCGTTCGGCAATCTGCCAGAAGACGGGCAGCTTTTCGAACAGTGCGGGCGAGCCCGATTCCGCCGTATCTCCGGCTTCCATACCCTCGTAGAGCAGCGGTACGCCGTCCATCGTGAACATGAAGGCCGATGCCGCCAGGGCTCCGCCTTTGCCAAACCGTACGATGGCTCGCTCTTCGTCGTGATCGTCGGAAATGCGCATGTGTAGCGCGCCTTTGGCATACTGGCCGCGTTCCTCTTCCCATGACGCGCGCAGGTCCCGGGCCGGCGCGCCCTTGGCAAAGATGGAGGCCAAGGTGCTGTGTAGCGGCCAGGCGTAATCCACATCGAAGGCCTTGACCATCAGCGGCGGATCGTGCCATTCCGCCAGCCACACGGTGCCCGGCTTGACCTTGTCCACCTCTGCGCGTGCACTTTCCCAGAAGCTCACCGGCACCATGCCCGCCGCATCGCAGCGGTAGCCATCGAGGTCGAAATCGCGGATCCAATAGCGCAGCATGTCGATCATGTAGGTGCGCAGTCCGGCATTGGTATAGTCGAGACCCGCCACGTCTTCCCACTCGGGGACCGGCGATATGATCTGTCCCGCGGCGTTGTGTTTATAGAACTCGGGATGCTTCATCATGACGCTGTCCCACGACGTGTGGTTGGCCACGATATCGATAATCACCTTCATGCCGCGCTTGTGGGCTTCTACGACCAGGCGTTTCAAATCGTCTTTGGTGCCGTAGTCGGGATTGATGGCATAATAATCGCGGACCGAGTAAGGGCTGCCCATGGTGCCTTTGCGCTTGGCTTGGCCGACGGGATGAATGGGCATCAGCCAGACCACATCGACACCCAGTTGGTGCAGGCGATCGAGGCCGGCGGTGACTCCGTTCAGATCGCCCGACGGCGAAAAGTCGCGCGGAAAGACTTCGTAGATCACGGCGCCAGGCAACCAGGCGGGCGGGGCCGCGAGAGCGGGAAGACACAGGGCAAACAGGATTGCCCATGTCGCTTTATGCATGCGTATATAGTAGCGCCGCGGCGCTACCATACTGTGTGATGCCCAAACTGTTTCGCACTGCCCTTTTGTCTCTCACGCTTTGCGCCGCTCTTCCGGCGCAGCAAGATGCGCTGGCCGACCGCATCGGCAATACCGGATTCGTGCAACTGACCGCCGGCAGTTTTCATAAACTGGCGCCGCGCGAGCAGTTGCTGGCTTACTGGCTGAGCGAGGCGTCCATCGCCATCGATCCGATTATTTACGATCAACTGTCGCGGTTCGGGTTGCGCCAGAAGCACTTGCTCGAGACTATCGTCACCCACCGGCAAGGCGTCGATGCCGGCGTCATGCGGAAGATCACATCGTTCACCAAGCTTTTTTGGGCGAACAAGGGCAATCACAACGAGATGACCTCGCAGAAGTTCCTGCCGGAATGCAGTTTCGCCGAATTCAAGGCGGCCGCGGGGCCAAAGCTTGCGGGAGAAGTGGAGGCGCTGCAAGCTTCTTTGTTCGATCCCCAATTCGAGCCCATGATCACGGCCAAGAGTCCGCGCGGCAGCCTCGACATCCTGCAGGCGAGTTCCAATAATTTCTATTCCCCTGGACTCAGCTTGGCGGAGATTAAGAGCTTCCACGAACAGTATCCCTTGAACTCGCGGCTGGCGAAGGGCGCAGACGGCAAGTTGACAGAAGAGGTCTACCGGGCCGGCACTCCGGACGGCAAGATCCCTGCAGGCCGCGACGCCCAGTATCTGCGCCGGGCCAACGACGCTTTTGAACAGGCGCGCAAATACGCCAGCCCGGCCCAATCCAAAGCTATCGCCGACCTGATCCGCTACTATCAGACAGGCAATCCGCAGGACTGGATCCAGTTTGGGATCGACTGGGTGCAGGACAATCCGTCGGTGGATTTCGACAATGGTTTCATCGAAGTCTATCGCGATGCGCGCGGCGCCAAAGGCAGTTCCCAAAGTTTCGTAACCGTTTCCGACGAAGCCTTGGCCGGCCGCATGCGCAAGCTCTCCGATAACGCTCAGTACTTCGAAGACCACGCGCCGTGGCTGCCTCAATACAAGATGCAAGGCGTGAAACCGCCGGTGGCCAAAGCGGTCGAGGCGCTTATTGAAACGGGCGACTTCCACGTTTCCACCATCGGTGACAACCTGCCCAACGAGAACGAAGTCCACGAGAAGTACGGATCCAAGAGCTTCATGTTTACCGGCAGCAGCCACGCTTTGGAGCACGCCACCGGCTCTGGCCCGTTGGCAGAATTCGCATCGTCGCCTGAGGAAGTGGCGCTGGGCAAGAAATATGGGGATGAGGCGGAAGACCTGATGACGGCACTGCACGAAGTCATCGGACACGGATCGGGAAAGCTTAGTCCCAAACTCACTCACGAGCCCAGCTACTACTTGAAAGAATACTTTTCAACGCTGGAAGAGGCGCGGGCGGATCTGATGGCGCTGTGGAACGTTTTCGATCCTAAGTTGCAACAGCTGGGGCTCATCTCGAGCCCCGACGTGGGCAAAGCCATGTACAACGCGTCCGCGCGTGCAGCATTGACGCAGCTTCGGCGGATATTGAAAGGCGACACGATTGAGGAAGATCATCAGCGCGACCGCCAGATGATCGTGCGCTACATCATGGATAAGACTGGGGCCATCGAACAATTCGATCGGGGCGGGAAAACGTATATCGCGGTGCGGGATTATGACAAGATGCGTAAAGGCGTCGGCATGCTGCTGGCCGAACTGATGCGCATCAAAGCCGAAGGCGACTACAATGCCATCAAAGCGCTGGTCGACCGCTACGGCGTGCATTTCGATGCCAGGCTGCGCGATCAGGTGGTGACCCGCTACGCCAAGCTCAACATACCCACTTACTGGACCGGCATCAATCCGCAGTTGACCCTGAAGGACGGCAAAGTCACCATGAGTTATCCGCGCGATTACATGCGCCAGCAGTTGGACTATGCACGCTAAAATACAGGCATGCGGGCACTCATAACTTTCTTTGTATTTCTCGCGAGCATGCTTCCGGCAGCCGCGCAAACGCCGCTCCAGATATATGGCGCATGGCAATGCAGCAACGATTACTGCTCCTGGGCCTCCGTCCGTACCCTAACCGATTTCGACAACGCGAATCATTGGATGATCGATCGCGGAGACGGCCAGCCTTCGGTCAACCTGGCAATTCTTAGTTTCGTCAATCCGGTGAAGTTGATGAACCTTACTAACGATGGCGAGACGGTGAACGGTATACCCATCGGGATGACTTCGGCGATTGTGAGTTACTTTACAAGCAAGAATGTGCGGGTGATGTTCTCCATCGGCGGCGCCAGTTACACCAGTTCGTGGGACACGGCCCTGTCGACCAACCCGACGCAGTTAGGTCTGCACGCTGCCGCTGCCGCCCGGAAGTTTGGCGTGGGTATGGAAATAGATTATGAAAACGATTCCAACCCGAATCTGACCGGGCTGCAGAGTTTCATTACAGCGTACCGCTCGCAGATTCCCTACGACCCGACCGGCGCTAATCCCGCCGCACGCCTGACCATCGATCTGGGATCGGGCGACACCTACCTCACCGCGCTGGCCGCGCACGCCACCGCCAAGTGGCTGACCACTGCCAATCCGGTGCTCGACTATGCCAATGCCATGGTGTCGAACACGCAGTATAAGACCGCTTCCGCAGCCGAGGCGCAGTGGCGTCAGCACGTGAACGGCTATGCCCAAACGAGTCCGGCCGTGCCCCCACTGGCTCCCGCGAAACTCACCGGCAGCGTTTACCTTGTCGGCAAGAAGCCGATTCCGGAATGCATCAACTTCAGCACTTCGCTCGAGAACACCACCGGTAGTTTCGTGCAGACGGTAGCTCCACATGGCGCGGGAGCCACGCCCGGAATGCTTGGCTATATGTTTTGGGCAGCCGAGTGCCAGGGCACATCGACGGTCTGCACCACTCCACCGAACACGTGCCAGGGCGGCACCGGCGTGGGCGCTACCACTTACAACATTCCCATACCGATGCCGCCCCTGCGCCAGAACTGACTTACTCGAGTCCGGCGATGGGTACGCGAATGAAACGCGGCTTGTAATCGTCGGCGCAAATCAGGTCTTTGGAATTGACCGCGTTGACATTGTAGGAAACCAGGATTCCCGCGCTCGACGGGAACTCCGGATGCGCTTTGGGGTTGTAGGTGTCGAGCACACCCACCGAGCAACCGGGCGCTCCCGTTTCGGGCGTGGTGTAGACCACGGTGCGGGTAGTCCAGGGGCCTTGCGGAGTGCATGAATAATAGGTCGTGACATACTCCCAGCCCGGGAACGGCGGATTTTGCGGGTCCATCCCGGTCATTAGATAGAAGGGCCCGGTCGCAGCGTTTAGACGATGGACGCTGTACTCGTTGGTGATGGCGGGTACGCCGGCCATGGGCGTGGCATTCGATTGTCCCGATACCCAGGCATGGCTGGTGGCGCTCCAAAACTGCCACTGGCTGGCGTCGGTCAGCGCCGACAGAGTCGAAAACCGCGCCACATAGGGTAACTTATTCGCCGTGCCCGGATCCTTAATGCCATACAGATAAAAGTACGCGCCGACTTTGAAAATACGCGTGCCCCATTCAATCGAAAGATCCTGCAGGGCGATAGGCTGTATGGATTGGATTTTCATACTGGGATAGACAACCGTTGCTACCGAATCGCCCACGAACTGGAACGTGCCAGTCCATTCGAGCAGCAGAACCTTGATCACGTAGACGCCGGGGGACTTTTCGATCACCATGCTGTCGCCCGGCCAGAACCAATCGGCCGAATTCGAGGGCGCGAAGTACGAACTGGTTTTGGGATACCCGACGGTGGTGAGCGTATTGGCTGTCTGGTCCTGAATGGTCAGCGAGTTGTGCGCTTGAAACAAGTACCCCGAGCGCAAACGCGTTTGGGGATTCACGGTGCCGATATACGAATCCGACCAAACCCAGAGATTCTGCCCGTTGGGCAGCAGGACGGAGTAGGTGCCGTCGGCGCCGGTCCAGCCTGGACCGTTCTGGGTGAAAAATGTATCGAATGAGGTGTCGGGCGTACCGGTCCCTGGGGCGGGCGGCAGCGTGCATTGGGCGGATAGGGCGGCTATGGCTATGGGAAGAAAGAGGGCGCATCGAAATAGGGGGCTGGGCATTTGCTCAATATACATTCGCTCACTATACAGCGTCGCGCGCGCCGTCGAAAGTTTTGGTACACTGGTTCTTTCACCGGCGGAGTGCGGTAAGCAGAGGTGCGTCGCCGGAAGTTGGACGGGTGGCCGAGCGGCTAATGGCAACAGACTGTAAATCTGTCGCCCCTTGCGGGCTACGGAGGTTCGAATCCTCCCCCGTCCACCAGTTCTGAGTTTAACGGGCCGTTGTAGCTCAGTTGGTAGAGCGCGTCCTTGGTAAGGACGAGGTCATCGGTTCAATCCCGATCAACGGCTCCAGAATATTCCTGTAGCGAATCCGTACAGAAGGCAATACGAAATGGCAAAGGAAAAATTTGATCGCAGCAAGCCGCACGTAAACATCGGCACGATCGGACACATCGATCACGGCAAGACCACGCTGACGGCGGCCATCACGAAGGTGCTGGCGAAGAACAACCCCAAAGTGAAGTTCCGCAGTTTCGACTCTATCGACAACGCGCCGGAAGAAAAAGCACGCGGTATCACGATCGCGGTGGCGCACGTGGAATACGAAACGCCCAACCGGCATTACGCCCACGTGGATTGCCCCGGCCACGCCGACTACATCAAGAACATGATCACCGGCGCGGCGCAGATGGATGGCGCCATCCTGGTGGTGGCGGCGACCGATGGCCCAATGCCCCAAACGCGCGAGCACTTGCTGCTGGCCCGCCAAGTGGGTGTGCCCTACATCGTAGTGGCGCTGAATAAAGTGGACATGGTCGACGACGGCGAATTGCTGGACTTGGTTGAGCTGGAAATGCGCGAATTGTTGACCACCTACCAGTTCCCGGGCGACGACGTACCGGTGATCCGGGTTTCTGCGCTGGGTGCGTTGAACGGCGAGCCGGAGTGGGAAAAGAAGATCGACGAGTTGATGGCCGCGGTAGATAGTTATGTGCCGCTGCCGACGCGCGAAGTCGACAAGCCGTTCATCATGCCGATCGAAGATATCTTCTCGATCCAGGGTCGCGGCACGGTAGTGACGGGCCGTATCGAGCGGGGCATCGCGAAGGTGGGCGAACCGGTCGAGATCGTGGGCTTCCGGGATACGCGGCAGACAGTTGTGACCGGCATCGAAATGTTCAAGAAGTTGTTGGACGAAGGGCGCGCCGGAGACAACGTTGGCTTGCTGCTGCGCGGTATTGAAAAGGACGACGTAGAGCGCGGGCAGGTGGTGGCGAAGCCGAAATCGATCACGCCGCACAAGAAGTTCCGCGGCAGCGTATACGTGCTGAGCAAGGAAGAAGGCGGGCGGCATACGCCGTTCTTCAAGGGCTACCGGCCGCAGTTCTACTTCCGAACGACGGACGTAACGGGTGTGGCGCAGTTGCCGGAAGGCACGGAGATGGTGATGCCTGGGGACAACGTGAATCTGGAAGTCGAGTTGATCACGCCCATCGCTATGGATAAGGGGTTGCGGTTCGCTATCCGCGAAGGCGGACGTACCGTCGGCGCCGGCACCGTCACCGAGATTATTGAGTAAGGCCGGAAGGACAATAACATGGCACGCGAGATCATCACTTTTCAGTGCACCGAGTGCAAGAACCGCAACTATTCGGGCACCAAGAACAAGAAGACCACCACGGAACGGCTGGAAATGAAGAAATTCTGCCCGTATTGCCGGAAGCACCAGGCGCACAAGGAAATCAAGTAGAATTAGGAGGGACAGGAGCAGCGTCTGTCCCGCCAGTTTGTTGAACGCTAGGGGCGTAGGTTTAACGGCAGACCAGCGGTCTCCAAAACCGCGAGTGGGGGTTCGAATCCCTCCGCCCCTGCCAATCCAAATCTTTACAAGACGGTCGTTGGGAAGCGAGGCAGTATGGAAGGCACTAACAATTTTCTCGAAAGCGTAACCGGTTGGCCCACGCGTACGCGCGATTACTTCAACGAGTTGAAGCTCGAAATGAAGCGCGTCACGTGGCCTAGCCGCAAGCAGGTGGAAGGCACAACGCTGGTGGTGATTTTCACCGTGTTCGCCTTCGCGGCCTTCTTTGCGGTAGTGGATGCGCTGCTCAACGATAGCGTCACGCGTATGTACAAGGCATTGTCGAAGTAGCATATGGACGACGAGAAGGTAGTATCCATTCCCGAAGCAGAGATCGAGGAAGTGTCCGAAGCAGAGTTCCAGGAAGAGCCCACCGCGGAACAACCCGGACCCGAGGCTGAAGCGGAAGCCGCTCCCGAGGGAGAGGCCGCGCCCCAAGGCTACGATGAATCTTCCCCCAAGAAATGGTTCATCATCCACACCTATTCGGGATTTGAAAACAAGGTGGCCGAGTCGTTGAAGAGCCGGTCCGAGGCTTTTGGCTTCGCCGACAAAATCGGGCAGGTGCTCATTCCCACCGAAGAAGTGGTGGAGTTGCGCAACGGCAAGAAGGTCACCAGCAAGCGCTTGGTTTATCCAGGCTACGTGCTGGTGGAAATGGAAATGAACGACGAGTTGTGGCATGCGGTAAAAGCCACACCGCGCGTTACCGGGTTCGTGGGCGGCGGGACGCAGCCCGTGCCCCTGAGTGCCGACGAAGTCAATTCGATCCTGTACCGCCAGGCTTCTTCGACGGAACGTCCGCGCCCCAAGACGACATACGAGAGGAACGACAACGTCCGCATTGTGGATGGTCCGTTCGCCAACTTCCGCGGCAAGGTGGACGAAGTCAATGCCGACCGCGGCACGCTGCGCGTGATGGTGATGATTTTCGGCCGCGCCACGCCGGTCGAACTCGAATTCCTCCAAGTAGAAAAAGAATAAGCAAGATTTAACGATCGAAGGATTCTCAGATGGCAAAGAAAGTTACCGGTTCCGTAAAACTGCAGATCCCCGCCGGCAAGGCGACTCCGGCGCCCCCCGTGGGCACGGCGCTCGGCCCGCAGGGCGTCAACATCATGGATTTCTGCAAGGCGTTCAACG
Source organism: Bryobacterales bacterium (assembly GCA_963738345.1). Taxonomy (GTDB): domain Bacteria; phylum Acidobacteriota; class Terriglobia; order Bryobacterales; family Bryobacteraceae; genus Bog-159. Next base: position 4,012,133 of record CAVTWI010000002.1, on the reverse strand, counting down.
CCAAGACGTCCGCGAAAGACCAGGAAGGCCTGATCATCCCGGTGGTGATCACGATCTTCTCCGACCGCTCGTTCACCTTCATCACCAAGACGCCGCCGGTCCCGGTGCTGATCAAGCGCGCCGTGAATTTGGCGAAGGGCTCCGCCGAGCCGCATAAGACCAAGGTCGGCGTGATCACCGAAGCTCAGGTGCAGGAGATCGCCAAGATTAAGATGCCGGATTTGAACTGCTTCACTGTGGAAGCTGCTATGAATTCGGTCCGCGGCACGGCCCGCAGCATGGGCGTTGACGTAGTCGCGTAAGCCTTCAATTTTCTGCTCAGTTTTCTTCTCTTTTGACGGGCGCCGCACCAGAAGCGGCGCCTTTCGTTTCGTCTCCAGCCTGTTTTTCCAAGCAACAGAATTCCAAAGCGGCAACCCCGGCAAGAAAACGCGCCCCGAAGCAAGCACAGTACCCTTCTGTTAGTTAAGACGCCAGGGCCGGGTTACAATGCTCGGCAGGTGATGATAAATGCGCACGTTCTCTCTACTAATTGCAGGAGCCTTCCTGTCGATCTTCGCGCCGCGCGCATTCGCGCAATTGCCGGAAATTGATACAGTCGAGAACACGGCCAGCAACCTGTCAGTTACGGCCATCTTGCCCCAAATGCTGATAACCATCAAGGGGCACAACCTCGCCACCTCGACGGCCACCGCCACTGGCTATCCCCTGCCCACCACGTTGGGCGGCGCCACGGTTTGGTTCAACTCGGAGGGTATCGAATATCTCGCGTTGTTAAACTATGCTTCGCCCACCCAGATCAACGGTGTCGTTCCATTTGGGGTAGGAGCGCCGGTGTTCCATTCTCCATTCATTCCTTCGGTCGACTTATTCGTGTCAGTGCAGGGCCAATATACCACCCAATCTAGCGCCCCTTATGGGGTTCCCCTCGGGCTCTCTTCCTTTGAGGAAGATCCGAACCATGAGTTTCTGGTCGGCAATCAGATGGGCATCTTCTCGCAAGATACGTCGGGCTGCGGACAAGCAGTCGCGTACAATGTCCACCCGGATGGCAGCGTCAGCCTCAACACGCCGCAGAACAGTCTCGATCCTGAAAAGGATGTCGGATTGACTTTTTACCTGACTGGCTTGGGCGCGGCCAACTTCACCGATTTCCAGGAGGGCATGCCATCGGTCTACAACCCAAACGATAATCTTGCTCCACATATCGCCTCCTCGGTCGATTTCGGTTCGCCCGGCTTGACGGCCATCGTATCGGATCTGTCGCTCTCTTATTTTGGACCCGCGCCCGGCAGAGTCGGCATCGACCAAGCCAATGCACTGGGCCAATGGAGAGGATGGCCGCAAGGCTGCAAAGTGCCGCTGTCGCTTACCCTTTCCCAGCCGCTGGTGAACGATCAAGTCACTTTTCCTCCGGTTCCCGTGCCCGTTGTTAGTGGACCTCTGAGCTATAGCCAGTTAGTTGATGTCAGCATCCAACCCGGTGGCGGCGCATGCATGGACCCTCCCGAAAGCACGCTAGGTATCGTCACCTTTCGGAAAAGCACCGTCAGCGACGTGGGCGGGACAACTGCAGCCGAAGCCGTGACTGCTCAGTTCATCCAGACAGATGGCCTGGGCTTTCCGCAGCCGCCGACAGGCTCTCCTTTTCCGCCGCCGGTATTCTCTCCTAATATTCAAGGCGCAGTGTATGGACCCTTCGTCCCGCCACCAGCGCAAGCCTGCGTCGCATCGCTTCCGAACACGCTTGATGCTGGAGCCTTGACGCTCTCGGGGCCTGGTATTACCCCGGTGACGCTCTCGCGACTCAACGTGGGTGGCAGATTGACCTACGAAGCGACCCTGACCGCCGGCGCATTGCGGGGCGGCAAGTACCAAGTCGCCGCCACCGGTGGCGAGCAAGTTGGCGCATTCACCGCGAATGCGAACATCCCCGCCCCCATCTCGAATATCTCCGTCACTGACGAGAACCAGACTACCAACCTCCAGCCGGGCACGCGACTCGGGACTCCATGCGTAGTAACGAGCGTGAGCCCTTCGCCCATCCCCTGCGGGCAGCAATATACGTTAACCTGGACCGGCGGCGATAACCGCAGCATTGTCACAGTTCAGTTCATCGTCAACGGAACGTTTCGCGGCCTGGCTTCCGCCTATGCGGGTACCGGCGCCGTGTCGATCTACGAAGGCTACGCCGCATATCCCGGCCTCTGCGGCCCGGTCTTGGTAAACGAGGGTTGCACCTTGATTCCCGAAGGGGCTGTGGAAGTGATAGTCACTCAAACTCCCTATCACGCGCCATCGCAACCCTTCACTGCTGCCGGCTTGGGCTGGGGTGGCGAAAGCACTTGGAACTACACCTGGGATTTCCGCGGCCTGACAAATTAGCTTTGGCTGTGCGGCTGGTAAAATCACAAGTTCATGCGCAAGTGGCTCACGCTGCCCAACCTGTTCACAATTGTCAGGGTGGTGCTGGCCCCCATTATTATTTCGGAGATTGTGCACCGGCGGGCGTTTTCGGCGTTATCGCTGTTTGCAGTCGCCGCAGCTACTGATGCCATCGACGGCTACCTGGCGCGGCACTTTGGTGCGGCAACGCCCGGCGGGGCGTTTCTAGATCCCATCGCCGACAAACTTTTGCTGACGGGAGTTTACCTGGCTTTGGCGCTGGCCGGGAGCGTGCCGTGGTGGCTGGTGGCGGTAATTTTTGGACGCGATGTGTTAATTTTAGTGGCGGCTGGACTGGCTCTGGCCACCACTCGGTTGCGTGCGTTTCCACCGAGCGTTTGGGGTAAGGCCAGTACTTTCTTTCAGATCCTAACAGCGGTTTGCGCTCTGGGCCGGGACGCGTTCGGTTCGCCGCTGTTAGTGGCGCTGGCGGCAGGTGTGGTGTGGCCCACTCTAGCGCTCACGATCTGGAGCGGTGTTCACTACGGTTTGCGCGGAATCCAACTGCTGAGGACGCCTGCCGTTGACACAAAAGTTTCGTTTCCTTGACGCAAGGAGTCAGAGGATGTATACTCCATCGAGCACTCAAAGTTAAACAGGCGCGGATCAAGCAAACAAGAGGAGAAACTCTGACAACTGCGGCCCCGTCGCAGGAACGTTTGACCTGCCGACCGTAGTGAACGGGAGCATTTACATCCCAACCTTCAGCCTTACAACTTCCAGTGGCGCAGTGCAGTCGGGCGTACTCGTCTTCTGCGGTGCCGGGACCACAGCCTACAACGGAAACTGGCAGCAGTAATTAAGCTCCGCCCTGTTTCCAAATGTAAATGAGGCATTAATAATGACTACGAAAACCGATATGTCCGGCATCAGGGTTACCATTCTTGAGGCACTGATCCTGCCAGCGCTTTGGGCGGTCCCCGGCCCGCTCTGCGCAGCGAGTCCGGCCACCTTCACCCCGGTCACGTACATGGGCCGCTACGATCAGCCCCGCGGGCTCATTGAGGGGTCACCCGGACTGCTGTAATTTGTCTCCGGGTCCGTCAACGAGGCCGCCCTATCCGTGACCACCCAGGGTGCCAAGACCACTCTGGCTACCTTTCCATATAGCCTAAATTCGATCCTGATGAGCGGCCCAGACAACCGCTTCTACTCAAGCCAGTTGCCCAGCAACGGCCAGACCAACATTTTCTCCGTTACGTCCGCCGCCGGCGGCAAAACCGTCTACCCAGCGGTGCCGGTCCTTGCCTCCCTCGACCAAAGCCTGCCGGATGGCAATCTACTCGGCACCGGAATAGCACTCGCCAACAGCCAGTACTCACTGATTAAGGTCAACACAGAGGGTTCCGTCACACAAATCTACCAGTTCCCCACCACCGTGAAGCTGGTTGGCCCGGCGATATACGCGACAGACGGGAATTACTACGGGGTTTCCGCGCCGGTCTCGGACCCGACGGGCGTTGCCTCGGTCTACAAGGTCACCCCGACCGGCCTAGCCACCACTCTTTGGAATTTGCCGAACGGTTCCGCGAACGGCTTTCCGATGCCGATCCTGCAGGGGAATGACGGTAACCTCTATGGGGCAACCCCCGGTGGCGGCGTCAACCTCACGGGGACCATATACAAGCTAACCCTGAGCGGCCAATATACCCTGCTCTACACCTTTCCCAACAATTACAGCTCCTACCCCACCGCGCTGATCGAAGCCAGCGACGGCAACCTCTACGGTGCCACCTACGCCAACCCCGGCTTCGGTGGTTACAGCCAACTCTTTCGCGTCACTAAGTCCGGCGCATACACACTGATGTACGCGATGAAGAACATGACTGCCGATGGCGGGTGCCAGTGCGACTTGGTACAGGGTAGCGACGGCATCATCTACGGGACCGCCCAGGTGGGCGGCATCACCGGTGCAGGTATGATCTTCGCCCTCAATGCAGGTCTGCCAAAACCCCGGCCTTGGGCGCAAGACTTTTCGCCCCAATCCGGCGCTGCCGGCACCCAGGTGAGGATATGGGGCCACAACCTGCTCGCCGCCTCTGTCGCATTCAACGGCATCCCCGCCACCGCCGTGTCTAATAGCGGTTCAAACTACGTCTGGGCCACCGTCCCGGCGGGCGCCACCACCGGCCCGATCACGGTCACCACGCCGGGGGGCGCGATCACCACTACCGCAAGCTTCACCGTCCCGTAGAGGCCTGGCAAAATTCGGGCTCCGTGCGCCCGATACCGGACTGGTGCGCTGATTCACGCCAAACGTCACCCAGTCCGGAAAAATAGGGACGGCTTTATCGACGTAAGGAAAGGGACATTTCTATTGAGCCTTGACAAACTCCTGCGAGCGGATTGACGGGCGTCCGCTGCGGGAGTAGGCTATAAGTGACAGGGTTGAAATGACTCGCTACACGCCCGCGCGGCACTATTTAATGTTCGGAATCGTAGCCGTTGGGCTGGCCGGGTTTTCCATTTGGCTGGGATTGGAATGGCCGACCGCATACATCGCGGCGGGCCTATTTGTCCTTAGCGCTCTGTTGCTCTTGGCCTTGGCTTTTCAGCCCGCGGTGGAGATTCACGAAGGTTATCTGGCGGTGGGCAAGCGCATTGTGCCCTGGATGGACATACGGCGCTTGGACAGGCCGGGGAACTGGCTATCGCCTTTGATCGTGCGGGTCACGCTATTCGACGATTCGCGCATGATCCTGATCTATCCCGGCGATCTCGATTCCTGCAATAGCCTCCTGCGTCATCTACGGCGTCTGTCGCGCGACGCACTCATCGACGGTGTGCCGTACCGGCAATTCTGGGGCGAAGTGCTGGCGCCCGGAGATGGGCGCAAACAGATTCCACCGCCACGCTACCGGATGCTGCTGCCGGAAGACGAGGCGGAGGTCGAGCGTCTTTACCAGCGGCTGAAGACTGTGGGTCATCTGGATCAAAAGAATTCCGCGGACGAGAAGTAGTCCGTGGCAGGCCGTTATTCGCTTTCCCTCAAAATAATTGGTGGAGTGGTCATCGTGCTGGCGCTGGCTGCCGTCACGCATACCTGGTGGATGGCTGCGCTCGGCCGTATGCTGGTGCGGGACGATGGGCCTGGGCCGGCGGACATGGCGGTAGTGCTGGCCGGTGATTTTTATGGCAACCGCATCGTGCGGGCGGGCGAACTGGTGAAGCAAGGCTATGTGCCGCACGTTCTGGTGAGCGGGCCGGACATGGTGTACGGGCATTACGAGAGCGATCTGGCGATCCCGTTTGCGGTGGGGCGCGGTTATCCGGAAAGCTGGTTTATCGCGGAACCGAACGAAGCGCTGAGCACGCGCGAAGAGGCGGCCGTAGTGGTGGCGGACCTGCGGCGTCGCGGCGTACACCGGTTCCTATTAGTGACCAGCGATTATCATACCGCCCGGGCAGCGCGTATTTACCGCGCTGCGGCGCCGGATTTGGTGATGCGGGTGGTGGCGGCGCATGACAAGTACTTTCGGCCCGACGCTTGGTGGCGCAACCGCGAGGGCCGTAAGATTTTTGTGGTGGAGTGGATGAAGACGGTGGCGGGGGCGTTCGGAATCTAGCATGTGGAAATCGCTGCGCACGGTCAGAAGCTATTTATGGCGGTATCGCGGCGGCTTGGCGCTGGGGTTGGGCGCGCTGGTGCTGAAGGACGTGGCGGGCGCGGTGCAACCGCTGGTGATCCGGGCGGGAGTGGACACGCTGTCGCACGCGGCGGGTCTGGCGAAACTGCTGCGCTATGCCGCGCTGCTGGTGGGGTTGGCCGCTTTCAAGGGGCTCTTTCAATACTGGATGCGGGTGATCATTATCGGCATCTCGCGCGATATAGAGTACGACCTGCGCAACGATCTGTTCCGGCACCTGGTGGAACTCTCGCCGGATTATTACGCGCGGGTGCGCACCGGCGACATCATGGCGCGCGCTACGAACGATTTGAATGCGGTGCGTATGATGTTGGGGCCGGGCATCATGTATTGGACGGAGACCAGCCTGACCTTTCTGCTGGCCATCATCATCATGGTCACGGTGGACTGGCGCCTGGCTGTGCTCGCCATACTACCGGCGCCGCTGGTCAGCATGGCGGTGATCTTTTTCGGGCGCGCCATCCACGCGCGGTTCGAGCGGATCCAGGCAATGTTTTCGGATATCAGCAGCCGTGTGCAGGAGAATTTGTCTGGCGTCAGGATGGTGCGCGCGTTCGTGCAGGAAGAAGCGGAGATACGCACGTTCGAGACGCTGAATCGGGCGTACATCGCCGAGAATATCCGGCTGGTGCGGATTTCAGGTGTTTTCCAGCCGCTACTCGAAGCGTTGATCGGGCTGACTTTTCTGGCGGTGCTCTGGTATGGGGGCGGGCAAGTGTTGGTGGGCCGCATCTCACTCGGCAGCTTCGTGATGTTCAACACCTACATGGGGATTCTGGTGTGGCCCATGATTGCGCTGGGGTGGGTGGTGAACCTGATGCAGCGGGGCGGCGCGTCGCTTGAGCGCATCAACCAGATATTCGAAGAGCGGCCGACGATCGCGGCGCCGGCGCATCCGGTATCGCTGGGGCGGGTGCGGGGTGAGATTGAATTTCGCGGGGCGACGGTGGCGTATCCATCGGGACGCGCGCTCGACGGCGTGAGTCTGAAGATTGAGGCGGGCAGCACGGTGGCAGTGGTCGGGCATACCGGAGCGGGCAAGAGTACGTTGGTAAGCTTGGCGCCGCGGTTGATGGATCCGACAGCGGGATCGGTACTTCTGGACGGCGTTGACTTGCGGGAATTATCGCCGGCGGAATTGAGGCGGCAGATCGGATTTGTTCCGCAAGAGACGTTCTTATTCAGCGCCACGATTGCGGGTAACATCGCGTTCGGTGTGGAGAGCGCCACGGACGAAGAAATCCGGCGCGCGGCGGAACTGGCGGGGCTGGCGGGAGATATCGAGTCGTTCCCGAACGGTTATGAAACCGTAGTGGGGGAACGCGGTATCACCCTGTCGGGCGGGCAGAAGCAGCGCACCGCAATCGCACGGGCGATCCTGCGCAATCCACGGATCCTGATTCTGGACGATGCATTGTCGAGCGTGGATACGCTGACGGAAGAGCGCATTCTACAAGGCCTTGAGCACGCCATGCGCGGGCGTACGGTGATCTTAATTTCACACCGGGTATCGACGGTGCGGCAAGCGGACCGGATTGTGGTGCTGGAGCGAGGGCGCATCGTGGAGCAGGGCACGCATGCGGAACTTGTGGAATCGGGCGGATACTACGCAGAGCTATCGCAACGGCAGATGTTGGAAGAAGAGTTGGAAGCGATCTAGTCTGGGACCGATTGCGGGGGGGAGAATGCGAAGGGCCACCCTGAGTGCGGGCAGCCCTTCACGAAAGTAGCAGCTTACTGAACGTTGATGAAGGTGTCTGCGCCGGTCTTGTTGGTGCCGCCGGTTACGGTGCCGATAACGGTGGTGAAGCCAGTCGTCGTCGGGACGGGAACGGTAAAGAACACGCCATACAGATAGCCGGCATTGCAACCGCCCTGGAAGGGGTAGGTGGCGGAGTCGACTACGGTGTTGCCTTGCTTCACGATGAGACCCGCGGTGCACGGCCCGGTGTAAGTGGTGGATTCAAACCAGGTCGAGATGGTCAGCGTCTCGCCTTGCGAGACCGAGAATACGGGCCAGGGCAAGCCGATGTTGGGGAAACCCGCACCGCCGACGCAATTGCCGCAGGGCACGCCGGAGGTTTCAACGCCAACGGTTACGTTGGTCGCGTCCAAACCGTTGTAGCTGGTATCGGGTTTGGCTGCGCCAGCGGGGCTGGGCATGGAGATTACGCGGGCAGTCTTCGAGACATCCGCGGCCTTAACCGGAGCAACGACCGCAATAGCCATGAGGCCGGCAGTCATCAATGAAAAAACAGACAGGTTCAACTTTCGCATTTTTTGGAAATCCTCCTAAAGGTTCGGGCAGCGGAATTTGGTTTGCGTGGTGCTGCATCCGTTACCGTATTCGCTAGTATGCGGAAGTTAACCCCTCGGAGTCAATCAGAAAATGTAACAATTGTGCCGCTCGTGAAGTTGGGCGGAGCGTGTGAGGTGAGTTCCAGTCCTTTGGCGACCGAATGCAGGGCGTAGAATAAATCATGCGATGGCAACCGGTCGCGGTGGCGATTTTGTGCCTGTTTGCGGGCGTGCGCGAAAGCGGGGCTCAGTCCACGCGGCCCGAGGATTTGGGCGCTGGCAAGTTGCTGGTGGCGAGCGCGGACCTTCTGGATCCAAACTTTGCGAAGACCGTTGTATTACTGGTGCAGTACGACGATGACAGCGTAGTCGGCTTGGTGGTGAATCGCCGTTCGAAGGTACCGGTCTCGCGCGTGTTGGATACGGTGGCGGGATCCCGGGGGCGGCCGGAGTCAGTCTATGCGGGTGGCCCGGTGGGTACGACCGATGTGCTGGCGTTGGTGCGCGGCGGGCGGGGGACGGCGGGTACAAAGAAAGTCACGGGCGACGTGTTCCTGGCGGCGACACGGGAATCGATCGAGAAGACGTTCGCCTCAGCACCCGAGGCGGGGACTATACACGTCTATCTGGGCTACGCGGGATGGACGGCGGCACAGTTGGAGAACGAAGTGAATCTGGGCGCCTGGTATATTTTCCCGGGAAACGCCAAGACGGTTTTTGATGGGGATCCGGAATCGTTATGGCCGCGCCTAATTCGACAGACGGAGATGCGTATTGCCCGCCGCTGAGGCCGCTTTGCGCCTTAGGGGCGGTACGACGGCCAGGGGCGTTTCGTTATAGATCACGGTTGAGAAAATTTCGGTTTCCATAAAGTCATAAACCCGCTGCAAAGCGCGGCATTCCGCACAGGGACCTGCGCTCGACTTACACTGATGATCCAGCAGCATTTCCAGGTAGTAGCGAAGTTCTTGCATGACCGTGAATACATAGTAAACTTCGCGCGGATTACTATCAATTATATCTAACGTTAGTAATGCCACCGGTCGAGGGGAGCCCCGGGTTTTTGGCCCGGGGCTGGCCTGCGTTACTCTTTCGGTTTCTCGGTTTCTTTCTTCGGTTTAGGCGCCGGTTTGTCAGCCGGCCGCTGCTGTGGCGCGGGCTGTACGGGGCGTGTCTCCGGGGGCCGCGGGGTAGCCGCCGGCGGTTGAACCGGTCGGGTCTCCTGCGGGCGCTGATTGGCGGGCGGCGCCGCCTGCGGTGGCCGATAGGTAGTTGGTGGCGGCGGCGCAGCAGGACGATCCGGCCGGTTCGTATTATCCGGGGGCCTGGGCGTAGTTTCTTGCGGCCGCGGTGTCACTGGTTGCGTAGCTTGCGGGGGCCGGTAACTGGGCGTCACTGGCGCCGGGGCGGGTTGGGCCGGGCGAGGCGCGCTCTCCTGCGGCCGCGGGGCAGTTTCCTGCGGTCGCGGTGTCACTGGCGGCGTAGCTTGCGGGGGCCGGTAAGTGGGTGACGCCGGCGAGGGAGCGGATTGCGCGGGAGGCCGGAAGCCTCCGGGAGCGCTGGTAGCAGGCGCGCCAGGAGCAGCAGACGGGCCTCTTTGAGGCGGAGGCGGCTGCACGGTTCGGACCTGGGGGACGACTTGGCGCGCGGGGGGGGCCACACGCACGGGGGGCGCGGCTACGGCTGCGCGGGCCGGCGGCAGGCTCTGTCGAATAGCCGGAAGGTTCACGGGCCGTCCCAAATTCTGCTGCAGGGCAGCCTGTTTGGCGGCGAAGGGCACCGGTGGCGGTGGCGGAGCTACCTTGGCCACTACTTGCATATTGATGGCGCGTTGGGGCGGTTGCGGCGCCGGGCGGTTGCCGGCCATGGGTGCGATTGCCTGCCGGGCGGGTGCCACGGCGGGTGCGACCGTCATGGTAGCTGTCTGGATTTGTCCCGCCTGATTGCGAGGCACGAAGATGCCGCCCTGTTTTACCGGACGGCCGCTAGCGAAGGCGGTCTGGGGCATGGCAGTGACTGCATTGGGCGCCGCCATATTCGCGAACCTCTGGTTAACAGTTACATTCGTCACACTCTTATTCACATAGACAGTGTTATAGACGTTGGTAATGTTGACCGTATTCACCACGCGAGTGTTAGCCACATTGACCGTGCGGAAATAATTCTGACTTACTTGGTAGGCGGGCGCGTAGACTTCACCGGGCCCCAGGGGAACCCAGCCAACAGCCGGGCCACCGATCGAGAGCGAGACTCCCCACCCCCCCCCGCCAATGAATGCAACCAAGGCGGGCGCGTACACCGGAACGACGGCAGGTCCACCGCCTCCAATGGCCATGGGGCCGGGAATCCAACCCCAGCGGTTATCGGAAACATAGGCCCAACGGCCATAGTGAGAAACCGCAAAACCCCAGGGGGCATCGTCAACCCAAGTCCATCCCCAAGGATCGATCCACGACCAGTGTCCATCGTGATAAGGCGCCCATCCGGCCTCCACCGCGGGATACCAGACCGGGCCGTAGCCGGGGGTGTCCTGCCACGTGCCGTGGTTATCTAACTCTTCATACCCGATTACGTTGGGGGGCAGGTAGCGGGCGGACTGCATGCGACCTTCGCGCGTATCGCGGTCTTCGGCCCAGGCTTCCAGGTCATCGACCGGCGGCGCGGAGCCGACATCGTAAGTCAGTTGATCGGTGCCGGAGAGTTGCGCACTATTGCCGGCGCGAAGGGTGAAGGCCTGACCGCCCCCAGTAACTTCCGCTTCACCGTGGTGTACGACAACCCAGGTAGCGGCGGAATCAGGATCGGTGTTGAACCTATACTCACCGTCGCGCAAGATAGTAATAGCGGCATTAGGAGTATCTACTTCGAAACTCTCATCTTCGCCAAGGTGGCGTACGCGTAGGGTAAATTCCCCCTGATTAAAACGGAGCTGAGCGATGTGGTCGTCTAGATTCAGGAATCCAAAGCTGGTTTGGGAACCTAGCCGTAGCACGGCATTGTTCAAGTGCAGTTCGACGCGCGAGTCAGTGTCGGCCCACAGGTTATCTCCCGTAGTGAGTGGGCGGTTGATGACCGCCGGAGACCAGTCATCGGCGCCGGCGGGCTGCATAGAGACATTGCCGGCGAGATAGTTTAGGTCGGCCACCCGCGTAGGTGGATCCTGAGGATCTTGCGCGAATGCGGACAACACGCTAAGTGCCGAGAAAGTTGCGGTCAGTAAGAAATATTTAGTAGCCATGGTCAGTGCGCTCCTGGGAGCACTGACGTGAGCATAGCAGAAGCCGTTGCGGACGGTGGGACGGATAAAGCAACTTTAATTGAGACTTAGTTTGCGGGAATACAGATGTGAAGAAGGGTACCTTAGCGACGGACTTCAGGGCGGCTGAGCAGGCGGTCGACTGACCACGCGCCAGATCCGGCGATCATAATCGCTACGGCCATGGCCAACGCCAGCAAGTGATACTCGAAGCCTTCACCCTTCTGCTGACCCGTCCAATTCATGAAGAAGCCGTTGGCATGACACCTTGTGAATCGCTACGGCCATGACGCAGAGCGATGCCGAAGGCCGCCACGCGGCCCAGCAAACCCATGAACAATCCGATGCCGCCGCAGAATTCGGCTGCAATGGCGAGGAATGCAAACAATGCCGGAATGCCACTGTGCTCAAAACCGTGCATGGTATGCCGAGAAGCCATGCCCGCCCCACCAACCGAGCACCTTTTGGGCTCCATGCGCAAAAAATTCGACTCCCAGCACAAGGCGCAAAATCGCCGGGCACAAGGGAGGAATTAGTTTGGATTAATTTGCGCCACATGGATGTGGTATCGTTTGCTTTTCAATTATGGCATTGATACTCTTTCTCGCCGTGCGTTTTTGGCTTTAACCGCGGCCGCCCCGCTAGCGCCGGTTTTCGCAAGCGGCAAGAATCTTCCCGTCGGCCTGGAATTGTATTCCGTGCGCGACGAACTGAATAAAGATCCCATGGGCACGGTCCGCGCGGTGGCCAAGATGGGCTACGAATGCGCCGAGTTTTTCTCGCCGTATTACTCCTGGACGCCCGCCTATGCCAAGGAGATGCGGAAGACTGATGGACGATGCCGGCATCCGCTGTTTGTCCACGCATAACGGCGGGGAGTCTTTTACGCCGGATGGTATCGCGCATGCAATCGAACTGAATAGCATCCTGGGCAGCCAGTTTCATCGTGTTTGCCAGCGCAGGGAATCCGAAGACGATTGACGGATGGAAATGTGTGGCCGAACGCCTCAATCAAGGCGCGGAGAAGATGAAATCGGCTGGTACTGCGGGCGGGGTATCATAACCACCAGTTGGAGTTTACTCCGATTGAGGGCCAGCGGCCCATCGAAGTGCTTGCCGCCAACACCAGCAAGGACGTGATGCTGCAACTGGATGTGGGCACCTGCATTGAAGCGGGTTCCGATCCGGTGGCGTGGATCGAAGCAATCCGGGCAGAATCCGCTCGATGCATTGTAAGGATTGGACGAAGGAAAGGGGCTACCAAGTTCTGGTGGGCGAAGGCGTGGCGCCTTGGAAGAAGCTGTTCGACGCCGCGGAAAAGACGGGCGGCGTGGAGTTTTACCTGGTGGAACAGGAAGGCAGCGATTATCCGCCTTTAGAAACGGCGCAGCGCTGCCTGGACAATTTCCGTAAGTTGCACGGCTAGTGCGCCGCTGTCTGCCGCGTGAGGCGCAAGGCGATACCCTCATGGAAATCGGGCGAGTGTAAGACTACGCTGCCGCCCTTGTGCTGGAATTTCTCGGTGCGGACGGTAGCGCCGGTTTCAGGGTCGATCCACGCACCGGAGTAAGTGCCGGAGGGTAGATCGAGAGTCACGTCGCCCGGTCCACTTCCATCGAAATAGATTCCATAGGCACCGCTAGGGCTGGACAACACGTGGGCATCCAATCCGGCGGCGTGCTTGATGGCGCGGGCATCGGGGGCTAATTCTTCGAGGGGGAGTTGGCCCAGGAAATCGGCCAGCACCCGCAGTTGCCGCCGCAGGGCGATGCTGCCCCCGCCCGGTCCATTGGGCTCTGCATCGGCGCCATCCTCGTGGCCCACGCTAAATGAATAATCGAGGCTATCGAATACACCGCCACCCGATAGCATGAAGTTCCATGCCTGCCGGCGATACAGCCAATCGTCATGACCGAGAAAGCCGGTCTCATCGTAGGAGAGAGCTTTCCCCAAGCCATAGTTCAGCGACACGGCATCGGGATAGGCATAGTGAAAGTTGACGATGCTCACACCGGGCACAAGTTGGCGTACGGCGAAGCGAAAGTTAGAGTAGTTCTGCGCAACCAGGTGGCGGTTGGGAAGGGTTTTTTCTTCGCTCGCGATCCACTCGGCGACGCGCGTCTGCCAAGCTACAGACAGATCGTCGGCTATGTCCACCGAGTTCGGATAGGTGTCGCGTGCGGGCAACTGCAGGTAAGGGTTCACCACGCTGGCCAGGACGCCGCGGTCGGACCAAGGCTCGTTCTGGATCTCGAAAATGACATTGTCGAAGGCGTTGGCTTCATCGACCAGCTTGCGGGTGTATTTTTCCTGGTAAGCCAACAGGTTCCCGTTCTCGAGCGTATGCAACTTTTTCCAATCAATGGCGGCGGTGCCGTTGACATTGTTGGCCGGATTGAGGGCACTGACTTTCCATTGCATCTCCTGATAGTGTGACGAGAACAGCGTGATCTCTACGACAATGCCGCGCTTCTCAGCGTCGGACAGGAAGTCGCGGAAGCGGGTGAAGTACTCCGGGCTCCAGCGATCCAGATCGAACTTGTTGCCCCCCACCGCATAGCCTGGGGTTTCACTACGAGCCCAAGGCGCCACAAAGCGGCCCGGGTCGGGCGCCATGGTATTCCTTTTGATGCCGAAAGATTTCGCGGGGACTTCGCGGTAACTGCCACCGAACAGGCGAGTATAATTCATTCCTTCGGACGCCAGCGTGGCGAGGTAGCGGTGGTAATCGAAATCGCCGTTCATGACCGCGCCATAATGCTCTCCGCTAGTGATCAGCGCGACGGACTTTCCGTGGAAGAGAAAGTAGTGCGGGTTCTTGGGATGCAGGCGAATGGGCTGTGCGAGGGCGATGGAGAGAGCCGCGAGCAGCGCCAGGGATCGAAGGGCGGTCATGTTACCTCACCGCCGATTCTAACCCTATTCACGGACTTCGAATGTCAAATCCGATGGAGTTATTTTCGGGCAAACGGGATTGGTTTAATCGACATGGGCGCGTCTAGTATCTTCAGTTCCGCGTGCCCTTCGCCGACGATCTTCAGTTCGAATTTGATGACGTCGTTGTTGTCTCTTTCCTCGAAAGAGAGCGTATCGCCGGTGACTTTGGGCGCGTTCATGGGCGTTACGTCGTCGGATGGTTCAGAGGATTGCGGTTCCTGCAAATCGCCGTTTCCGTCGACGCTGATGTTGCAGGCAGCGGTTTCCCCGGAGATGGGGTCCACCGTTTTTACACGAATGGTGCAAACAACCTTGCCGTTGACTTTGGCTTCCCAGACGCCGGCGAATCTCTTTTGATCGGTGGCGGCGGCATCCTGGGCCAGAAGAGGCAGGGCGGCAAACATTAGCGTTAGGGCGCAAGTAAATTTCGGCATGGCCCGAACTTAGCAACTTACGGGCCGTCGCGGAAAATCAAGCTAAATCGTGGGATTAGCGCCGGCAGGCCGTGCCTTGCCTTCACACATGTGACTTTCGGCCGCGCTCACGGTATTAGACATCAGCATCGCAATGGTCAGCGGACCCACCCCCCCCGGTACGGGCGTGTATGCCGATGATTTTTCTTGCATGGCAACCGGGTCGACATCGCCGACGAGCACGCTTCCCCTGCGTTCAAGCGTGGCCAAGCGCTCAGGCGAATCGCGAAAAATACGGGCGGCCTCGGCGCGATCGGTGATACGGTTCATCCCAACATCAATCACCACGGCGCCAGGCCGGATATATTCTTCCGTGAGCATGGCAGGCCGTCCCATGGCGGCCACCAGGATATCGCCTTCCGCGCACACGCGAGGCAAGTCCACCGTGCGCGAGTGACAGATGGTAACCGTCGCATTGGCATGCATCAGCAGCAGGGCCATGGGTTTGCCCACAATATCGGAGCGTCCCACTACCACGGCGCGTTTGCCGGCTACGGGAATCTGGTATTGCTTCAACAGTTCCATGATCCCCGCCGGCGTACAGGGGCGCGGCCCGGGACGGCCAGCCACCAGATTCCCGACATTTATGGGATGGAAACCGTCCACGTCTTTACCGGGTGCGACCGCCAGCAGAACGCGGCGGGAATCGACTTGGGGGGGGAGGGGCAGTTGGACCAGGATTCCATCGATATCGTCCCGGTGGTTGAGTCTGTCGATCAGAGCCAGCATTTCTTCGGTGGAAATGGAGGCGGGGGGGGTGAGACTCTGGCCGGCGATGCCGAGTTCGGCGCAGGCCTTGACCTTGTTGCGGACGTAGATCTGCGAACCGGGGTCGTCGCCCACCAGGATTACGGCCAAACCGGGCGGGCGAGAGGCTGCTGCCAGGGCCTGGACGCGCGGCTTGAGGTCGCGCAGAATCTGGTCGCGCACACGATTTCCATCGAGAATTGTAGACATCTATCTTCATGATAGCTAAGGTTGTGCGGCGCACCAGATTTGCGGTACTTAACGTGCTTCTGCTCTGGCGATGCGCTTACGCCGTGTAAAATTGTCGCTCTTCGTAAGTTTGGTAACAGTTTCGGGATTGTGCGGGCAAGCTTTGTCTACGCCGGAGGCTACCTTCCGTTCCGATAGCCGGCTCGTCGTGTTGAACGTGTCGGTTTTCGATCAGGATGGCAAGGTGGTAAAAGATCTGCCTAAGACCGCATTCACGGTTTATGAAAGCGGCGAGAAGCAGACTCTCAGTGTGTTCCGGCAGGAAGACGTACCCATTTCATTGGGGCTGATTATCGACAAGAGCGCCAGCATGACCGATAAACGCGAGCGGGTGGCTTCCGCGGCTCTGTCGATGGTGAAGGCGTCCAATCCGGACGATGAAGTTTTTATCATCAACTTCAACGAAAAAGCGGTGCTGTCGAGAGAGTTCACCAGCAGCACGAAAGATCTGGAAACGGCTCTGCGTAATCTCGACGCGAACGGCGAAACTGCCATGCGCGATGCGCTGCTGCTGGGCATCGAACACTTGCGGCATCGCGCCCATCGCGACAAGAAAGTGCTGCTGGTGGTGACTGACGGAGAAGACAACAGCAGTATGGAGACGCAGGCGCATCTGGTGGAAGTAGCGCAGCAGAACGACGTGATTATTTATGCTGTCGGGCTGCTGGGCGCCGAGGAGCCGGAAAGTGCGGCGCGCGCCAAGAAGCAGCTTACGGAACTTACGCAGCAGACGGGCGGGCGGGCGTGGTTTCCCGCGGACGTAGCCGAGATTGCAAATATCACCCCGGAGATTGCGCACGAGATTCGCAATCAATACATTTTGGGATATACGCCGACGAATTTGGCGACAGACGGTTCTTATCGGAAGCTTCGCGTGGATGTGGATTCGCCTAACGTCCTAGTTCGCACGCGGGCCGGGTATTACGCGAAATAGTTCGCGCCGCTACTGGTCCTTTACTTTTTCGCCAGGACGAAGCAGGGTCGGCGCCTTCTTTTTCTCACGCTCGGCCTTGGCCTCCTCCGCTTTTTTCTCTTCGCGTTCGGTGGGGGTCATTTCCGCCTCCATTTCTTTCTTTTCCTTGGCGGCCTTGGCAGCTACTGCGGCGGCCCGCACGGCGGGATCGGTTCGCGCCATTTCAAGACTATCATTGGTGCCGTCAATGGACTGCTTGAGGACGAAATCATAACGCGACATATCTTTCGGCTGGCTATCCTGGATTTTCTGCAAACCCGCCAGCATTTCAGATTCGGCGGTGGCTACGGCTGCCAAACCGATTTTGATATCCACGCGGCGCTGCAGGGCGTCATCGGCTACCGTGTCGATGGCGTCGATAATATTCGAGTAGTCGTCCAAGGCGTCGTGAATCAGAATGGAGCGTCCGGGTTTCTCTTTGGCCAACCAGTGATCCACCTGGCTGAGGCGCTGTTTTGCGAAATGAATGTAGAGAGTGAGCCTGACGTTGGGATCCTGAGCTTCGCGGATCTGGTCGCTCTCGTCGACGGTTAGAAAATCGCGTTGTTGTTGCGCCGCGAGGGGTGCGGCCAATAAGGCGCAAATGAGTAGAGCCTTCATTTTTCTTTTCCCTCCAAAACTCCCAGGAGCAGATCTTCGTGTACTTGCTGGACCTTGGCTTTGGCTGCGTCAAGCAGCGGACGGTCGGACAGATCCATGGACTGCTGAAATCCGTCCAAGCGGCGCAGCAAGTCGCGCGTGGAACCTTCGGCGCGCTTAAACCATTTGGGATTCTTGCGCGGATTCTTGCCCGTCTCATGGAGCGACGCCGCCGCCAGGTCGACGGATTCCACGATTTCCTTTGCCAGACTCTCGACTTCCGCATTCAGGCCTTTGGAATAAGCTTCGCGGGCTTTCGCCAAGGCGTCGGAAGCGTTATCGAGCGCCAGGGCTGAACGCTTGCCGAGGTTCGGTTCAGCCTTGGCTTGCTGGAGGTCGGCGCGCAGAAGACCGCCCAAGAGCAGAGTAGCGAGTATCAGGCGCGTGATCACTTTTTGTTCAACTCCCTATCGAGCAGTTTGGCACGCTGGCGCGCTTTCCACTCTTCGTCCGGGAACTGACCGGTGCTGCGGGCCAGGAATTGCCGGTAATAATCGAGGGCCGGCTTCAGGGCGCGCAACTTATCGTAAGTGATGGCGTGGAAGTAATAGTTCGCCGGGGTATCGTCGCCTAGTTGGTGGGCGCGATCGAGCGCGCCAAGCGACTCGGGAAATTTCTCCAGCATATATAACATGCCCGCCAGTTCATTCCATGCTTCGCGGGAATCGGGTTTAAGCTTGGTGGCCTGCAAGAACTGGTGCGCCGCTGGATCGTATTGCTTCGCATCGCGCAAGCCGCGGCCATACATCATATGCAGGTCATAGTTGGCTGGGTCGGCGGCAACGGATTCGCCCAGCAGGGGCAGCGCCTTCGCGAACTGTTTTTCAAATAAGTAAGCGGTGGCGAGTGCCAAGCGGTTGGCCGGGGTGGGATCTTTTTTCATGGCCGCTTCGAGCGGGGCGATGGCGTCCGCCGATTGTTTGCCTGCCAGCAGCATCTGCCCGACATGTTCCTGGGCCGCCGCATTTTCAGGGAACTCCTGATAGATGGCGATGGCTTCGGCGTTCTGGTGGTTCTTCTCGTAAATGCCGGCGAGTTCCAATAGGTTATCGCGATAGGCCGGATCGAGTTGCGCGGCGGTGCGAAAATGAGGCACGGCGTCCGCAATCTTATCCTGCTTCACCAGGGCGTGTGCCAAGCCCAACTCGGCGCCAGCGGACTTGGCATTTAGTTCCAGCGCGGCATGGTATTGTTCCTGCGCCGCAGCCGGGTCGCCCGAATCGAGCAGGGCTTGGGCCCAATAGAGGCGCGGCCGGAATTCCTTGGGTTTCTGGTCCACAGCTTGTTTGAGGAACCCGGCTGCGTCGCCCGGTTGTTTGTCGCGGATCAGCAGAATGCCCGCATTCAGTTCGGCTTCGTAGAGGCCTGGTTTCAATTCCAGCACCTTCTTGTATTCCGCGATGCCTTCGGCGTCGCGCTTCAGCATGGTATAGGAAAGCGCCAGATGAAAATGCGCGGCATAGTCCTTGGGGTCGGCTGCGACGGCTTTACCGAACAGGTCGGCGGCCTGTTCGTACTTGGCGGCGTCCAGCGCCTTCATTCCTTCGGCGGTGTAATCCGGGGTTTGGAGGAAGAACAGAAGCGCGGCCGACGCCCACATATCCCTATTCTACGCGTGCGCGGCTTCCGCCAGAGCTTGCTGCAGAAATTGGCCGGTATAAGAATTAGGAGCTGCGGCGATCTGCGCGGGCGTACCGGTGGCGACCACGTATCCGCCGCGATCGCCCCCCTCGGGGCCCAGATCGATCACCCAGTCGGCCGCTTTAATCACTTCCAGATTATGTTCGATGATCAGGAGGCTGGCGCCGTTTTCGATCAGGCGTCCGAAAGCCGCCAGCAGCTTGGCGATGTCGTCGAAGTGCAGACCGGTGGTGGGCTCGTCGAAGATGTAGAGAGTGCCCTCGCAAGATGCCTGCGCCAGATGCGACGGCCAGTTTTACGCGCTGCGCTTCGCCGCCGGAAAGCGTAGTCGCCGATTGCCCCAGCCGCAGATATCCCAGGCCCACGTCGGCCAGCACCTGCAGCTTCTGCGTGAGCCGCTTCTGGCCGCCGAAAAACACGATGGCTTCATCGACGGTAAGTTGCAGCACTTCGTGCACGTTCAGGCCGTTATAGCGAATGTCCAGGATGCCGCTCTTGAAGCGCGTGCCTTTGCATTCCTCGCAGATCAGTTCGACGTCGGCGAGGAACTGCATTTCGACGGTGACCGTGCCGTCGCCCTGGCAGGTTTCGCAGCGGCCGCCGGGAATGTTGAACGAAAAGTGACCCGCGGTGTAGCCGCGTTTCTCGGCATCGTGCGTGGAAGCGAACAACGCGCCGGATCAGATCGAACACTTTGATGTAAGTGACCGGATTGGAGCGCGGAGTGCGCCCGATGGGCGACTGATCGATCATGATGGTTTCGCGGATAGTTTCCGCGCCTTCAATCCTGCGGCATGATCAGCTTCAGGACTGGTTCGAGCGCTTCCGCGTCTGGCGTCTCGGGCGGCATCGCTTCGCTTTCCTGTGCGGGTGCTTTGTGCAGCGCCTGCATGGAGCGGTAAATGACATCGTGAACCAGGGTAGATTTGCCCGAGCCCGAGACGCCGGTGATGACCACCATGGCGCCGAGCGGAATCTCGACGTCGATGTTCTTCAGATTATGCGTGCGCGCGCCGAAGAAGCGCAGGCGGTTGGCGGCGCCTGACGGCATGCCGCACGCTGGGGATGGCCACCCGCAGTTCGCCGCGCAAATAACGGCCGGTGAGCGACTGCCCGTCGCGCAGCAGTTCGGGATACGAGCCCTCGTAAATGATTTCGCCGCCATGCTCGCCGGCGCCCGGGCCCAGATCGACGATGTGGTCGGCGGCGCGCATGACGTCGGGATCGTGCTCCACCACCAGGATGGTATTGCCGATTTCGCGCAGTTCATGCAGGATGCGGATCAGGCGCCCGGTGTCGCGCGCATGCAGGCCGATGGAAGGCTCGTCGAGAACGTAGCAGGATCCCACCAGGCGCGATCCCAGGCAGGTGGCCAGCTGGATGCGCTGCGCCTCGCCGCCCGATAGCGTCGCCGACAAGGCGGTCGAGCGTCAGGTAGTCAAGCCCAACATCGTTGAGGAACTTGAGCCGCTGGCGGATCTCGACCAGGATCTTCTCCGCAATGGCGGTTTCTTCCGGCGAAAGCTGCAGCGTATCGAAGAACGCCAGCGCCTCGCCGATATTCATGCGGACGACATCGTAAATATTGCGATCGGTTACGCGGATATTCAGCGCTTCCTTACGCAGGCGCGCGCCGCGGCACTCGGGGCATTGCGCATAGCCGCGGTAACGGCTGAGGAAGACGCGCACGTGAAGCTTGTACTTCTTGGTTTCCAGGTAGTCGAAAAAACTGCGGATGGCGGCGAAAACGGTTTCCTGCTCCTTTTCCGTGAGATCGCAGAAAGGGACGGTAAGGCGCACGCTCTTGGCTGCGGGCGGTCTTGCGGAAATTGCCCAGCCAGGAGCGGTATTTGGGCTTGGTCCAGGGATCCACCGCGCCGGCTTCGAGGGTTTTACTTTTGTCCGGGATCACCAAGTCCATATCGAAGTCGATGGTGTTGCCGAAGCCTTGGCAGCGGGGACATGCGCCGAAGGGATTATTAAAGCTGAACAGGCGCGGTTCAGGCTCGACAAAAGTGAGGCCGCAGGTTTTGCAAGCGAACTTTTCGTTGAAGCGCAGGGGCGATGAGCCGGCGGGAGCGCCGGACGCTGGTTCGAGAATGATTTCTCCAGCTTCGCGATAACCGGTCTCGATGGTATCGACCAGGCGCTGGCGAAGTTCCGGTCCGGGCTCGGCGGGTATGACCAGGCGGTCGACTAGGACGAACACGGGCTTCGAAAAATCGATATCGAGGAGCGCTTCGGGGGTCGAGAATTCAAAGGTGCGGCCGGTTTGGAAGAGGCGGCTGAAACCTTTCTTGCGGAGATCGAAAAGGTGGTCACGCAGGGCCTGGGTGTCCGGATGGGGGTGGCCCGTGACTGGGGCGCTGACCGGAGCAGTGACCGGAAACAGCGCGTACCATCGGGATCCGGGGGGAAGGGCGGCCAGGCGTTGGGCTACTTGATCCACCGTATCGCGCTCGACACGCGTGCCGCACTCGGGACAGAAGGTACGGCCCACGCGTGCGAATAATAGGCGCAGGAAATCGTAACACTCGGTCGAAGTGGCCACGGTGGAACGGGGATTGCGCGTGGTGTTTTTCTGGCGGATGGCTATGGCGGGGGCGATGCCGTCGATATCTTCGACGGCGGGTTTTTCCATGCGTTCGAGGAACTGGCGGGCATATGCCGAGAGCGACTCGACATAGCGGCGCTGACCCTCGGCGTAGATGGTATCGAACGCCAGCGAGGATTTGCCGGAACCGGACACACCGGTGATGACAGTCAACTGGTTGTGCGGTAGCGACAGCGAGATGTCTTTGAGATTGTGGACCCGCGCGCCGCGGATCCGGATGTATTCTTGCAAGCCTATTTAAGTATAGCAGTGAGGCAAACGGCACGGCTGGACTGTGAGGCTTAGAGGTTTTCGAGAGCGATGAGATGGACTTTGATTAGAAGGTCTACCTCGGAGCGGGCGACAGATAGGGCAGATGCGATAGAAGCGCTGTCCTGGCCACTGCGATGCATGCGTAGAACTTGTGTCCGTTTACTGAGGTTGAGACCTGAGCGCGCGGGCGCGGGCGCCACGAGCATGCCGGTCTGCTGCTCTACTGCGCGCAGTTCGGTTTCCAGGGTCTGGGCCGCAAGCTTGCATTCGGCCAAAGCAGTTTCCAGGTTTTCGATCTGCTGCTTCTGTTCTTGACCTCGCCGATGCAAGCCGCGCATCTCACCCTTCAAGGTCACAAACAGAAAGAGACACGATACCAGACCAGCCGCCACCAGAGCGGTTACCACAAGGGGGTTCATTACCGCCTCGGGGTTCCAGACAATCGAAAGTAGTGCGGTCATGGGAGGGTCTCCAGGCGTTCCTGGCGGGACATGATTTCATGGATGCGCACGCCGTAATTTCCTTCGACCACGACTACTTCCCCGCGCGCCACTACGCAATTATTCACAATGACCTCTACCGGTTCGTCCACGGTCCGGTTTAATTCAATGATCGATCCAGCGGTGAGTTTGAGGACGTCTTTCAGGGGGAGTTGTACATGTCCGAAGGAAACGCTGACCGGCAGTTCCACATCCATTAAAAGGCTGAAAGTGCGGGATGAGGTTGAGATTTTGATTTCCGGGCCTAAAAGGTCAGGGGCCGCAGCGGCGGGGGCGGGCTCTTCCTCTGCGGGAGGGTCTTGAGGCGTTCCGGTGATGGCTACTAGCAGCGGCGGAAGGGCCGCATCCGGATACACGACATCCAAAGTGTAGAAGTCCGCCGACTCCGGCATTCCAGACGCTTCGTTTCCGGTAGCATCGACTTTCTGGTTCCACCGGCTGCTGGCGCTGCGGCCTAATAGACCGAAAGACTGCTGCAGGACTTCAAGGTATGTTTCGCGTGCCTGAGAGTCGTCCTCCCCACTATCGGCGCCAAGAATACGCCCGGCTATCTGGACCCAGGCATTACGGGGCGCGCCTAGCCAGGTGGATGGTTCCCCAGGCAAAGGAAAGCGTTGTTGCCACCAGAGAATCTCGCCGTGCTTTTCTACGATGTCTTTACTAGTGGCAGCGAGCGATAGGGCACCGGCGGACACCGTGCAGGAAAGTTTAGGCCGCTCTCCCGCCAAAGACTCCAATACCGTCCCAAGCACTTGGGTGAATTCGTCCGCGAACCAGCGGGCAGGTCCTTTTGGGTTGCCGGTCACACCACCCCCCCACCCGGATTGGGCCAGACCCGCTCGATGTCGGCGCGCAACCGGAGAATCGCTTGCGACTTCAAGTGCGAGATGCGCGATTCGTGCAAATCGACGACTTGGGCGATTTCACGCAACGTCAGTTCTTCAAGATAATAGAGACCTAATACAGTCCGTTCCATCGGCGGAATCTTTCGGATGGCTTCGGAAAGCAGTTCCTCGAGTTGCGAACGTTCCAGCATGCGCGACGGTAGTTGATCCTGGTCGTCACTCAGATATTCGAGGAGACCCTTGCCTTCGCCTGCCTCCGAGGTGTATTCCAAACTTCCGATATTAAGGCCCTGCACTTCCACCAGCCAGCGATGATACTCTTCGAGATCCACTCCCATCTCGGCGGCGATTTCGTCCTCGCCGGGTATGCGGTGCAAACGTTGTTCCGCGCGAGAAATCGCAAACTCGATCTGCTTGGCCTTCTTGCGTCTTTGCCGCGGCGCCCAATCGAGTCCGCGCAGGCTGTCGAGGATCGCGCCGCGAATTTTGTGCTCGGCGTAGGTCTTCAGTTTCACGTTATGGATTGGATCGAACTGGTCCACGGCTGCGATGAGTCCGACTATTCCGGCGGAAACCAAGTCGTCGAGGCTCACGTTTTCAGGGAGACGGTCACGAATCCGGCGTGCGATCAGCCGAACCTGCGGCAGATGCTCGAGTATAAGGCGCTCCCGTTCCTCGGTGCTGGCTTCTCCGGTATCCGGGTAGCAGTACGGGTTAGACATTGCGCCTCACAATCCTTTCACGCTGCCAGCCGCCTGGCACTAAGTGTCTGCGGCCAGAGCAGGCTCAAAATCCGTTCTTTAGTAGCCGGCGCGACATCATCGGGAATCTCCTGCCCCGTTCCCAAAAATGAGATGGGTTTAGCTTGCCGAACCGACAAAGAGAATGCGGTCCCGAAGTAAGCGGTCTCATCGAGCCTGGTGAACAACAGGCTGGATGGATGGAAGATCTCGTAGCGTTCAGCCACATGCGTTAGATCGGCAGATTTCATGAACGCCGTTAATGTCAAATGGGTGGCAATATCCTTGCGGGTGCCGAGAAAGCGGGCCAAGTCCGCGGCCCGGTCCATTTCGCGCGCGCCATAGCCGGGAGTGTCCACCAGTATCAGCCGTTTCCCCTGATACTCGTCGAGGGCTTGCGCTAAGGCTCCTACGCTATCCAACGCCTGGAAGGCGACGCCCAGGATCGTAGCATAGGTCCGAAGTTGTTCCGCTCCGGAGACCCGAAAGTCGTCCATCGAAACCAACGCCAGGGAACGTTTCAGGGTTAGACCACAGGTCACCGCCAGTTTGGCGATCATGGTCGTTTTGCCGGCGCCTGGCGGGCCCACTAATGCGACTACGCGGGGTCCACTGGGCGACGGAACGGAGCCGTCCACCAAGACCCGTCGACCCAGTTCGGTTAACACGGCGTCTTCGAGGCCATTCGATTCGACACTGGCTCGTCGCTCGGCGGCATCCAGGATTTCGTGGACCAGTTCACCCTCCATGTCGCTTGCCATCAGACGGGCGTGCCATTCTGAAGCCTGAGGATTGGTCGAGGGCCGCCCGGATCCGCTCCAGGCCGAACGGGTGATGGTTTTTCCCATCAAATCAAGCTGCCGGCGCATCTCCGCCATCTCGGAGGCCAGACGAGCATCGTACGGGCCGGAGGCAGGGGAAGGCTGCGGTTGCGCGGCGTCCGCCTCGGGAACCAGAGCGCAAACCGCCTCGTATTCGCCCAAGTGACGGGATTCAAGCGGCGCTCTGCGGGATTCCACCAGCATCGCCTCCGGGCCCATTTCCCTGCGGCCCATCGCTACCGCGCCTTCCACCGAACTCGCGTAAAAAGACTTGATTCGCATATTGACCTTTATTTATTGAATGAAGAACATTATTGAATTACACCCAGGGATACAACTTTGATTCCCGCTGGCACCTCGTTGTGAGACAGGAAGAACAGATTGGGCAGACTAGACTCCACCATTTGACGCAGGAAATATCGTGCACCCGCAGTGGTTACAGCCGCTACGGGCCCCTCGGGATTTCCCACTTTGCGCTGGATGCGGTCGAGGATTTCGCGGATGGTCTGCGGCGCCATACCTAAATGACTGTTTTGTTCGCCGTGCTGCACCGCCGACTCCACGGCCTGCTCGATCGACGCGTCCAGGAAGTATGCGGGGAGATTGCCGGCCGGGTCCAGATAGCGCTTGGCTATGGTGCGCCGGATGGCCTGCCGTGCGTACTCGGTCAGTAAGGTTAGGTTGCGCGTGGAAAGAGCCGCCTCGCCGAGAGCCTCCAGAATTGAACCGGTATCGCGGATCGAGACCCGTTCCCGAAGCAGGTTTTGCAGGACCCGCTGGACCACCGAGAGCGGTAGCTGCTTGGGCACCAGGTCCTCTACCACCTTGGGCTGATCGATCGCCACCAGATCCAGGACTTTCTTGGCGTCCTGGCGCGAGAACAGTTCCCAGGCATAACGGCGACCCAACTCCGCAATGTGCGTACCCAGCACGCTGACCGGATCAACCATCGTATACCCCGCCGCGCGGGCCTGTTCGGCGCGCTGGTCAGTAACCCACCAGGCAGGCAGGCCGAAGGCAGGTTCGCGAGTGGCGGTGCCCTCGATTTCGACCGCGCCCCGGCCCGGGGAAATGGCCAACTGGCAGCCCTGCGGCAGTTCGTAGCGGGCAATCTCCGCCCCCTTCAACGAAACCGCATACTCGCGCGAACGTAGCGCCAGGTTGTCTGCCACCCGAACTGGCGGCAGGAGGTACCCGAGGTCGGTGGCAAGCTGCCGCCGGATACCGGAAATGCGCTTCAGCAAGGGGGAGTTCTGGCCGCCCTCGACCATTTTAACGAGCCCCAGGCCGACCTCGATCGCTAAGGGTTCAATCTTGAGCAGTCCTTCCAAGTTCTCGCGAGCGGGTTTTGGAATGGCCGGGGCGGCTTCCTTGGCAGCCGGATGTGAGCGCATGCGCCAGGCGCCCGTACCCATACCCAAACCGAGCACCAGAAACGGAATTCCTGGCATACCGGGGACGCACGCTAGCACGATCAATACGCCGCTCGCCAGCAGTAACGGTTGCGGATTGCCGAAGAGTTGCTTCCGGAAGTCGGTACCTAAGCGCGCGTCCGATCCGGATCGGGTAATCACCATGGCACCCGAGACCGAGATCATGAGTGCGGGTACCACCGTCACCAGACCGTCGCCGATAGTCAAAACAGTGTAGGTTTCCAAAGCGTGACGCAACTCCATGCCGTGCTGGAATACGCCGATGAGGAAGCCGGCGATGATATTGATGCTGGTGATCAAGATGCTGGCGACTGCGTCGCGCTGGGTGAAGCGGGATGCGCCGTCCATGGCGCCGTAGAACTCGGCTTCGGCCGCCAGTTGCTTGCGCCGCCGCCGTGCTTCGGTTTCGTCGATTAGTCCGGAACTCAGGTCCGAATCGATGGACATCTGCTTGCCGGGCAGGGCATCCAGAGTAAACCTGGCCGTGACCTCGGAGATGCGTACAGCGCCGTGGTTGATGACGACGTATTGAATGGCGATAAGGACCAGGAAAATTACGGTGCCGATAATATAGTTACCGCCTACCACGAAGCTGCCAAAGGCTTCGATGACGTGCCCGGCGGCCGACGTGCCGGTGTTTCCGTCGAGTAGAATCAATCGCGCCGAGGAGACGTTTAAGGCCAGGCGGTACAAAGTCAAGAGCAGGAGGGTGGTGGGAAAGACGTTGAAATCCGATGGGTGGGTGATGTACATCGCAACCATCATCACGATCACCGACATCATGATATCCACCACCAACAGCAGATCCAGGAGGAACGGAGGCAGGGGGGTGATCAAGGCCATCACGATGGCCAGCACGGCAATGGGAACGCCCAGTTCCGCGGCGCCCTCGCTGGAGAAGAACTCCAGTGCCTTCCAACCCGTTTTTGCTACCGCAGCCGTTTCCGCCATTCACTGATCTCCGGTTTTCTTACTCCCGCATACCCCTTACCTAGGTAATCGGCCGTTCATGAGTTTATAAACATATGCCAGAATTTCAGCTACCGCGCGATAAAGGTGCGCGGGAATTTCCTGTCCCACATCGACCGATCGATAGAGCGCTTGTGCCAGCGGTGGATTTTCCACGATCGGGACCTGGCTGTCGGTCGCGCGCTGACGGATCCGAAGCGCCAAATAATTCTTGCCTTTGGCGACTACTACCGGCGTAGCCATAGAATCCAGCGAGTAACGTAATGCCACGGCATAATGCGTGGGATTCACGATTACGGCGGTGGCCGTCGGAACTTCCTTCATCATCTGGTGCCGCATGTGCTCGCGTTGGATCCTGCGGATCCGCGCTTTCAATTGCGGGTTGCCTTCGGTCTCCTTAAATTCGTCGCGGATTTCCTGCTTGCTCATGCGCAGTTGCTTAGAGTGCCGACGGCGCTGTCGCAGCAGGTCTATGATGCCGAATAGCAGGAAGACTGCGCAGCCTTTCCAGAGCAGCGCACCAAGCGAACCGCAGACTTGGCGAAATCCCGATTCCGCGGACTGGAAAGGAAGAGCCATATAGCCGAAGATGTTATCCCGGATGATCCCGTAGACCGCCATGCCGAAGAGGGGCAGCATAACCATCGCCCGTAGCAATGCAGGGATGTTCTGTTTTGGTAGATCCTTCAGTTTCGATAAGGGATTGAGCCGCTTAAAATCGGGCGCCAGTTTTTTCAAGCTGACGCCCAGTTTGGAGGCGCCTAATTGGGTGGCCAGCGTTGCGACGAGTAGGACTGCCGCCCCAGGAGCCAACAAACGCAGCACATTCGCCATCAGGTGCCGGCCTATTTCGACGATCTGTGTTTCGGGCTGGCCGGAGAACGCCGCCGCCAGCGTTTGGCGCATCAACTGCCGGAGTGTGTCGAACCATGCCCCCCCCCAGGACTCGAGGACCATAACGAAGGCCGTAAACTGAACCGCAGATACAAACTGGGGCGCCGAGGGAAACTGCCCTTCCTTACGGGCTTTCAACAGCCGCTTGGCTGTGGGTTGCTCGGTTTTTTCGCCGTTATCCGCCATGAAGGTTCGGGCTCAGAAACGCAGTGCGCGGCGCAGTGTTCCGAAGACTACGGCTCCGTAGGAGGCCATCAGTCGGGGCAGTAGCACGGTGAGCCAGCCCAATAACACCAGCGCTGCCGTCATTTTGATCGGAAAGGCCAGGGTCAATAGTTGCAGTTGTGCATTCAAGCGTCCCAACAGACCGAGCGCCATGTCGGCTAAGACCAACATGGCGATACCCGGCAGCGCCAGTCGTACCGCCAACGCCAGCATGTCCGCCCCGAGGCGAAGCAGCGACTCAGCCGCGAGCTGTGAAATCCAGGCTCCGGCCGGATGAATCTCGAGGCTGTAAGCCAGGGTCCGGATCACCTCCCGGTCTAGGCCGAGGGATAGAAAGACCATTCCGCTGGCCAATTGCGCGAACACCAGCAGCACGCCCGACTCCCCCTGGGTGGTGGGATCGATGGTTTGCGCAAAACTGAAACCGGCATTTAAGCTGAGCACCTGCGCCGCCAGCATAAACACTTCCAAAATGAAAGCCACGCCGAGACCAATCACCAGACCTACTCCTATCTCCGGGAGTACCCACATCAAGATACGGCCGGCATTGGCCGGCGCCACATTAATCCGGGGCCAGACTGGAAACAGCGCCAGGGTAATCAGGATCGAGAGTACTATACGCGCCATGGGTGGGGCGGCCTGGAAACCGGGAAGAGGGACGAAGGCGAAGACTCCGCTGACGCGCACCAACACCAAAATAAAAGCCATGAGGGACGGGAAGCCGATGGTGAGATCAACGGGCATAGCGTCCCAGATCGCCCAGCAACGCCGTGGTGTAAGTCATCATGCGCTGGATCATCCAGGGCATCAGTGTTAGAAGAGCGACTATGAAAACGATCAGCCGCGGAATCGTGCTGAAACCGCTGTCTTGAATGGAAGTCACGATCTGAGCCAGGCTGATGACAATGCCAGCGACGAACGCCACGGCCATTAAAGGTGCGGCAATCCAGAATGCGGCAAGCAAAGCGTGACGGAGGATTTCGACGGCGGTATCGCTACTCATCGTGGTTTCTCATGTGAAGCTCTTCATCAGCGATCCAACTACCAGGTTCCAGCCGTCCACCAGGACGAATAGGAGGATTTTGAAGGGGGCCGAAATCATTACCGGGGGCAACTGCACCATTCCTACCGACAGGGTGACCGAAGCCACTACCAGATCGATCACCAAAAAAGGCAGGTAGAGAATCGCACCGATTTGAAACGAGGCTTTCAATTCCGAAAGGATGTAAGCCGGGATGAGTACTTTAAGGTCGACGTCAGCCGGTGTACGAGGGGCTGGCGAGTGCGAAATTTCGACAAACAGCGCCACATCCTTCTCACGGGCGAAGCGTAACCAGAATTGCCGGAGAGGCTTGGCTGCCTCCTGCACGGCTTGGGGGAGCGCCATTTGGCCATTTTCCATGGGCGTCCAGGCCTGGTCATAGATCTGGTTGATTATCGGCGACATGGTGAGCAGGCTAAGAAACAGAGCCAGCCCCACCAGAACCTGATTAGACGGCGCGGTCTGAGTTCCCAGTGCCTGGCGGAGAAAGTGCAGTACCACGATGGTTCGCAGGAACGGTGTAACCGACACAATCGCCGCAGGCAGCACTGTCAAAGCTGTCAGCATCAGGACGATCTGCATGGGGGAACTTAGCCCGCCGGTTTTGCCGGACAGCGTCCAGTTGGGTTCGGTCGAGGCGCGCGCTGCCATGGCTATTAAGGGAGCAAGGAAAACCAGGATCGCGGCTCGTGCCGGGAGGCGAAACATTATTGATTCTCCGCCGCGGCCGGCTCGACTGCGGCTTCGAGGCTGCTCCACTGGAAGCTCTCGAGTACGGTACAGCCCGCCGGGGAGGTCGCCACCAGCAAGCCCCGCCGCGCCATCCGCACGAGGTGCAGTGAACACTGCGGCGCCAGTATGAGCCGTTCTTCCGTTTGCAGGATCTGCTTGCGGGAGCCGCGCGACCGATAACCCGCCACTCCCTTGCGCCGGAGCCACCATAGCGCGGTGGCCAGCAGCAGTAAGACGCCGCTCACCGCCAATACCTGTCGAATCGGTTCCATAATGACCCTTATACGCCGCCCAGGAAATCTGTAATGCGGACGCCCAGCGTGTTTTCGACGACTACGATTTCGCCGCAGCCGATAAGCGTGCCGCCTACGAAAAGGTCGATGTTCTCGCCCGCAGACCGCTTCATCCCAATGAGACTTCCGGGCTCCATTTGCAATATTTGCCTTATTGTCAAGATGCGGCGATCCAGTTCCGCCTCAATTTCCACGGGCACATCCTGGAACGCCGCGATCTCTTCCATGGCTGTCATTCGTCAATTCTCCTAGCTAATGAGTTGGGTGGTGGCCTGCGCCAGTGTATCGACCGTGGTTATCACCTTGGCGTTGGCCTGGTACGCGCTTTGCAGCACGATCAACTCGGTCAACTCCTGAGCGATATCCACGTTCGACGACTCCAAGGCGCCGCCTACTACCGTTCCGCGTCCGCCCGTCCCTTGCGTGCCGATGGCGGGCGCGCCGGTTTCCGCACTGACCTGAAAAAGGTTGTTGCCGGCAGCCACGAGCGTTTGGGGATTCCGAATGGAAGCTACGGCCACTTCGCCAACTACCGACTGTTGACCGTTCGAGTAGGTAGCCAGCAGTTGCCCGCCGTTGCTCATGGTCACACCGGTCAACTGAGCGGCTGCCGCCCCGTCCTGGGTATTGGCGGAAGTAGCCGAGGACTGATCGAACTGGGTAAAAGTGGGGGTAGTGCCAGAAGCATCCCAGAGATTCCAATTGATGTTTAGGGGAGTGGTAGCGCCGTCGCTTAGACCGTTAATGCTTAGAGCGATGGGGGCGCCCGCCGCTGGGGTGAGCAACTGGCCGTTAGAACCAAAGGTCAGAGTGCTGGTTCCAATGGTCTGTGGTGTGGTGGCGCCGACGTCCGCGCCAGGTATGGTGGCCGTAACGGACCAGGTATTGGCGGCGGTTTTGGCGAAATTCATTGTGACCACGTGCGCCGTTCCGAGCGAGTCGTACACCGTGATGGGCGCCGCCCAATCAGAGGTGGTGCTGGCCGCAGTGTCGGGGGCGACGGAAGCATCGAAGTTGGCCGTCAGGGTGACGTTCTGGGTTGCTATCGGAGCTTGCAACGATCCTACCGGCACAGTGATGTTACCGATCTGACCGCCTGTATTAACCACTCCATTAGTGGCCATCCAACCTTGTACTTGTTGTCCTGTGGGTGTGAGTAGGTTGCCCGAGAGGTCGACCTGGAAGCTGCCGGCGCGCGTAAATTCAGTCGCACCATCATTGTTCACCACGAAGAATCCGTTTCCTTGAATGGCTGCGTCGAGAGATCCGCTGCTGGCCTGGATCGCGCCTTGAGTGAACTGGCGGATGGTTATCGGCGATGCTACGCCGAAGCCGAGTTGCGTCTGACCGGCGCCCAGCGATTCGCTGACCAGGTCGCGGAAATAAGCGACGCTCTGCTTATAGCCTGGGGTGTTCAGGTTAGCCAGATTATTTCCGGCGACGTCAACGGCCACGCCGTTGGCGTCTAGTGCTGATAGAGCGGTGCTGAATGCTGCAAACATTGTTAACTTCCTCCTTGAATTGCATCGGTCTTCCCGGTCGCGGTGGTGCTTTGGGACGCCTGATTATCGAGGTCGGTATGGATTGCGACCAATTGTTCGAGCGAACTGAATTGGGCTAGTTGGGTAACGAATGCCGTACTGTCGGTTGGACTGGTGGGATCCTGATACTGAATCTGCGCCACCAATAGTTGCAAGAATTGATTTTCATCCACGTTATCGGGCGAACTTGCCGCCGGCGGCGTGGCTGCGTTTTGGGTCTGCGGCTGTTGAACTAAGGGTTGAATCATCATTTGTCGTGCTCCTGTGCAGAGTCGAGGCGTGACTGCCACTCCCCGGTCCACTGCGATCGAACTTTAGAATCCGGCTGGGGCTGCTTCTGGCGACCTTCCCTTCGGCCGCCTGGCGGATGGTCCTGGAAGGCTGATGTGTCCCCGTTGTTCCGGCGGCCCGTCTCCGATTGCGTGGCTCCCGAAGGCCGCCATATATCGGCCTGGAACCCTCCCTGCCGCAGCTTCCCAACCAAGTCGGGAAGGTCGGTGCGCAGGGATGTTGCCAAGTCGTGATTCTGCGTATGAACGGTGACCCGGATCTCTCCGGCGTGTTCGGCCATGCGAATGTCTACACTACTATCGCCGTCGGCCAGATGCAGGGACACATCGCGCGGACCGGTTTGAGTTGCTGGCTCTGGGGGAGGCTCCGGAGCGCTTGTTTTTTGGGCGGGCGGCGCCTGGGATACCGCCGGTTGTGGATCACAGCGCGTGGGTAGATCGGTACTGGCGTAGACCGCATCCACCACCGCAGGTATCGTTTTGGCATTAACGTCGTGATTGCCCGGACTGGCGTCATTAGCGCCTTCCATGATGGATGCACCGCAAGTGTTGGGGGTATTCCTTCGTTCGGATACGCGATCGACGCTACGGGCTACTGGCGAATCAGCGGAAATACTGGATGTTTCGGTGGTCGCAGGGTCGGCGGTAAGAGGCGTGCTATTGGCCGTTGGCCGAGCGTGCAGGTCACGGTCGCCGCTTGTGGCCTCCACACCGTCGTTCGCAGGCGGGGGCGCCGACGGTTGGGACGCGGCCCGCTCACCGTAACGCGAAGGAAGAAGAGGCGGAGGCGCTGCACGATCAACGGTTACCGGCTGCACCGCGTCTGGCATGCCCTGCGGAACTTCTGGGACCACCGGATTTGGTGGCGGATCCATGGCCTGCGGTGGAAGCACAAGCGGGCGCGTGTTAACGGAAGCACTTTTCTGAACTTCTTCGGCCGTCCCCTGAGGCGGCTGTAGAGTGGCCGGCGGGGAACTAAGAGCGGGCATCGCGATCGGGAGGGGCGCATCCCGCGCAACCAATCTAACTCCGAACGCTAACTCCGCAAGTGAGGCCTGGGGTTGCGGGCCTTGTGGCGTGGCGGCGGTAGAAGAATTATCCACCGGCAAGGACGTCTTCAGAACCAACTGATCCACTGCATTGTTCAAATGCGGTACCCCGGGCGACCGATCCGCGGAAACATTCGGTATGGACGCTGAAGCGGTCTGCATTGCTGGCAGAATGACGACCGGCGCCAAGCTCTGGTTTTGTGCAACTGACGGGTCCGCCGCCACTTTCCAGGACCCCAAGCCCCAACGCAATGATGCCGCGACGGTGGGTGCGGGCAAGACCGGCAAGGCAGTGGGGACCGCTAAGTCATCGACGGTGTGTGTTTCTGCGGACTTCGCTGGGGCCTTGGGCGTCGTCGGCCAGCCTGCGTCGCCCTCGCATGCTAGACAAATAGATAAGAAGGATAGGAAACCTGGCCCGGCCGTTGCCGCAGCCTTAGCCATGCCGTCGACTGGCGCGGTACCGCCGCCAGCCGCTGTTGCATTGGCGCCGGGTACACCCAGAAGTTCTGATGAGGCTGCGATCACGCACCCTGTGAATGCATGCGGAGAACCAACGGGGGAGGCAATAGTTTCCAATCTCTTACCTGCCAAACTGGCGCCAGAATGTTGCCGCTCCGCTGGCTTTCGGCAGAAAGTTGTCCCGGTGGGGAGGACAACTCGTTCTATTTGTTTAGACCCTTCCCGGCAGCCGGGTTGCACCGTCGACCAGCGTGAAGGTTTCATGGATACTCTGACAATCTCGGCGGCCAGCGGCATGCGTGCCCGCATGGAGTCCTTGGACGTGCTGGCCAACAACATGGCCAACTCGGAAACAGGAGGCTATAAGACCGATCGCGAATTCTATAACCTATTCGTTTCAGCGGAAGCGAGCGGCGGCGCTAACGGCGAGCCTTCCACCCAGCCGGTCATTGAGCGCACCTGGACCGATTTTTCTCAGGGGACATTGCGCGCTACCGGGAGCGCACTGGATCTGGCTATTTCCGGACGCGGCTTCTTTGCGGTGGACGGGCCTTCCGGCAATCTGTTTACGCGAAATGGCAGCTTTCGAGTGCTGCCTGGGGGCTCGCTGGTCACGGCTGAAGGCTATGCGGTACGCACGGTTAGTGGCGGCAACTTGAAGGTCCAGCCGTCCGGCGCACTGGAAGTTTCGCCCGATGGTACGGTGCAACAAAACGGGCAGGCGCTCGGCCAGTTGGAACTGGCGGACTTTACCGATACCGGGACATTGGTCAAACAGGGGGCCAGTTACTTCCGGAGCCCTGCGGACGCGCAACCCGCCTCCGGAGCGCGGATCGAGCAAGGCAAACTGGAGAGTTCCAATGTGGGCGCCGCTGAGTCTGCAGTGCGCCTGGTGTCAGTCATGCGCGAATTTGAAATGTTGCAAAAGGCCGCCACCTTGGGGGCACAGATGAACCGTCAGTCCATAGAAGAGGTCGCCCGCGTGGCGACTTAGGTCGGGCAAACCAATTAAAAGAGGATCAAAATCATGATGCGAGCGCTTTTCAGTGCCGCCAGCGGTATGACGGCGCAACAGATGAACGTGGATAATATCGCCAACAACCTGGCAAACGCTAACACTGCCGGTTACAAAGCACGTCAGGTCCAGTTTCAGGATCTGCTCTATCAGAACCTGCTGCAACCCGGGGCCGCCGCCAGTCAACAGACCGTGATTCCCGCCGGGTTACAACTGGGACTCGGTACCCGCCCTACGTCGAACGAAATAGTCTTCACGCAAGGTAATTTCTCACAGACCGGGAACCCTCTCGATGTGGTCATTCAAGGACGCGGCTTCTTTCAGGTCCTGCAACCTAACGGACAATTGGGATACACGCGCGACGGCGAGTTCCAGCTCGATAAGAACGGCAATATGGTGAGCGCCAGCGGCAATCCGCTACAGCCTCAAATCACTATTCCGGCCGATGCGCAGTCCATTACCATCGGCGCGGACGGCACCGTCACGTACACCCAACCGAATCAGACCACGGCGCAAGTCGCGGGGCAGATCCAATTGGCCAATTTTCAGAACCCCGCCGGTTTGAGCACCATTGGCGGCAACCTATATACGCCCACCGAAGCGTCCGGCGATCCCACTTTGGGATCTCCCGGCGGCGCCGAAGGCCTAGGTGCCTTACAGCAAGGGTATACCGAGCAATCGAACGTAAGCGTCGTGCAGGAAATGGTCAATCTGATCGTCAGCCAGCGAGCTTATGAGGCTAACTCAAAGGTGGTCCAGGCGGCCAACGAAATGTATCAGCAAACCAACAACCTCGTCCAGCAATGAGTCCTTCCGCCCTGTTTCTTTTTTTTGCGGCCCTGGCCCCGGCGGGCGCACCATGCCTCCCGGTATCGGGCCCGCAGATTCTGGCCGGAGATATGGCCCGCCTCGTACCCGTTTTCGCGCGGATTGCAGCGGACCTACCTTTGGGCTACGCACCGGCCGCAGGCTCCCGCCGGACCTATGCGTCTGGCGAATTGACGCGCCTCGCCCGGCGCTACGGGTTAACGCTGGAACCTGGAACCGAAGCCTGCTTCGTGCAGCCGCTCGAGACGCTCACGCGCGAACGCGTGATTGCGGCCCTCGCCGCGGCCATGCCCATGGCCGATATCGAAGTGGTGGAGTTCGGACGCCAGCCGGTACCCGAGGGAGAACTCCAATTTCCCATCTCAGGCCTACCATCCCCAACTACTGGTTCGGTACTGTTCTGGCGCGGCATGGTGCACGCGGTGGGGCGCAGCGATTTTCCGGTTTGGGCAAAAGTCCGCATACAGGTATCCGGAAAGCGCGCGGTGTCCCGCGAAGCACTTGCCCCGGGACAACCAATCCAAAGGGACAAATTGCGAGAGGAGACCTACCATGGTCCGCCCGGCTTTCCGAGCCTTCCGGAGGTCGTGGGAAGGGCGCCTAGGCGTCCGATTGCAGCGGGTATAGCAATCGAACGTCAATGGCTGGATGAGCCCGTCGACGTATTGCGCGGCGAGCGCGTCCAGGTGGAAATTCGCAGCGGTCCGGCGCGCATCGTGCTGGAAGGGGAATCGCAATCCTCCGGCCGGCGCGGCCAGGAGGTTGGCGTTCGTAATCCCTCGAATGGCAGAATTCTGCACGGCGTCATCAGTGCTCGCGGCCGCGTCTTGGTGACCGTTTCAAAAGGTGAAATTGAGGATCACGGAGAAAAATGATGAGCCTTAAGGCGATGCTGGTATGTCTGGCGTGCGGTTGCATGTTGCCACCCGCCTGGGGAGCCGCCAAGAAAAAGCCGAAGCCTCCGGAGCCGTCCGCTTTGGATCGCTACGTTGTGGAGGCCACGGCAGCCGCGCGCGCTAATAATGATGCATCGCCCGGCTCACTATGGTCGTCCGCGGCGCTGTTTTCCGATCTGGCGCGCGACCTGCGGGCAAGTCGAGTAAACGATACGATCACCGTGCTGGTGGCTGAGAACGCCTCCGCGGTTAGTACGGGCAATGTGCAAACCTCCCGGGTGTCGAGCGCCAAGGCCTCCATTACGGCTTTGGGCGGCGTGACCAAGACGGCCGGAGCGCTGGCCAATCTACTCGGCACATCCGGCGATCAAGAGCTCAAGGGCGCCGGGACCATCGGACGTACGACGGTGATCTCGACTACGCTCGGAACTCGCGTGGTACACGTCTTGCCGAACGGATATCTGGTGATCGAAGGAGTGAAAGAGATCCGGGTGAGCTCCGAACAACAGGTCATTACGGTCCGCGGCGTGGTAAGGCCAGCCGATCTGAGTTCCAATAACGTGGTCCAGTCGGACTTGATCGCGCAACTGGAGGTTTCGGTGAACGGAAAAGGCGTTGTCGGAGACGCCATCAAGCGTCCCTTCATTCTTTACCGCCTGCTGATGGGCCTGCTTCCGTTTTAGCAAGGAGATGACATGCGATGGACGACTGTGGGTCTGATGGTGTTACTGGCGGCGCCCGCGCCTTGTGGTACGCGGCTAAAGGACTTGGCGAGTATCGAAGGGGTGAGGGATAACCAACTAATCGGGTATGGCCTGGTGGTGGGGCTAGCCGGAAAAGGGGACACCCAGCAAACGGTCTTTTCTCCGCAAAGTCTGGCTAACCTGCTTGAGCGGATGGGCATTTCCGTTCCTGGCGCCACGATTCGCGTCAAGGACACGGCATCGGTGATGGTTACCGCCACTCTGCCACCTTTCGCGCAGCCGGGCGTCCGCCTGGACGTGACGGCTGCAGCGATTGGCGACGCTACTAACCTTCAGGGCGGCATTTTGTTGATGACGCCGCTAAAGGCCGCTGACGGCCAAATCTATGCGGTGGGCCAAGGGCCGCTGCTGTTGGGCGGCTACATGGCGGGGCAGGGCGGCAGCAGCCAAACTGTGAATCATCCCACGGTAGGCTTGGTGCCAGGGGGCGGCATTGTCGAGCGTGGCGCGCCGTCGCAGAGCCCCAAGGGAATTGTCCATCTGCAACTCCGTTATGCCGACTTCACCACCGCTTCGCGCGTCGCGGCGGCGCTCAACGCCAAGTATGGAGTGGCGGGAGGTCTCCCCGCCCGGGCTGAGAATTCGGCTCTGGTCAGCATCGTGATTCCTCCGACTTTTGTCGCCCGTCCGGTCGACTTCATCGCCGAGATGGAGACGTTGACGGTGGATGCGGACCGGCCCGCCAAGATAGTCGTGAACGAACGTACCGGCACCATCGTTATGGGCCGGGATGTCCGCATCTCGCCTGTCGCCATTCTACACGGCAATCTAACCGTTGAAATCCAGACCAGCCTAGAGGTTTCACAGCCTTCGGCGCTCTCGGCCGGCAGCACGGCGACCTCCGTCAAGACGGCCGTTGACGCCAAAGAGGCGCCCGCGCGGAACGTTATGCTGAAGCAGGGCGCGACCGTCGAGGAACTAGTAAAAGCTCTGGCGGCCATCGGTTCGACGCCGCGGGATGTGATCGCGATTTTACAAAATCTGCGCGCCGCCGGCGCCTTAGACGCCGAACTCGAGGTGATTTAATGACTGCTCCATCTAGCTTGCAGACGCCGCCTGTGCCGATCACGGGGGCTTCCGGCGATCGCCCGCCTAAGACACTGGCGGCCGCAGCCCGGCAATTCGAGGCGCTCATGATCGCGCAGATCCTGAAGGAAGCCCATGGCGAGGAGGGTGGATTGCTTGGAAGCGACGGGGACCCAGGGAGCGCGACTGCGGCTGGGTTGGCGGAGGAGCAGTTTGCCCAGGCCTTGGCGAAAAACGGCGGCTTGGGCCTGACGGCCCAGATTGTCGCAAGCCTTCCAGCAGAATCGAAATAGAATGGCGGCAGCCGGGGCTGCCGCCGACGGGCTCCGGTTCGGCTTGCGGATTATAGGCTCCAGCTCTGTGATGCGTATTCCGCCGCGCCGCCAGACTCGAACATGGCGGGGTATCCTCCGTATGCGGGAATCCGTTCCTCCTCGTTCGGCGAGGGGGCCAAAGGAGCGGGATCCGCTACTACACGGGTCTGTTCCCAACCTTCCAATAGAGTAGCCAGCAAGCCTTCCACTTCCACCAGCGGCTCCGCCTTTTGCTGCTGATTCGCTTCCAATAACCGGCGCTGCATATAGTCGTAGAGATGCGCTAAGTTGCGGCTCAGTGTGCCTCCCCGCTCGTGATCGAGGGTTACGGATAACTGGGTCAGAATGGCGTGGACCTTCGAGACTTGGTGCGAACGCTCCAAGATGCGCCCCGCTGCCAGGTGCAGTCTGGCGTCGCGCGTGGCGTCGGCGGCCGCTCGATAGAGCAAACGGACCAACTCCAGGGGGTCCGCGGTCAAAACTTGGCTCTCCAGGTATGCGTCTTGCTGTAACATCAGATCTCCTCTCCCACCTTATCGGCCTAAGCTGCCCGGACTTGCGCGCATGCCCAGGGCCAGACACTATCCGGATTCGTCGTGCTGACGCAGGCTCTGCGCCATCCTAAGTATGTATTCCGGCGGAGACTGCCACAGAATCTCTCCGGACTCCGGGTTGACCACCCGCACTACCGGCCGCTTAGTGTCGCGGTCTAACGCAAAGGTCAACTCACTGCCCTCGCCGAATAATTCGGAGGCATTAATGCTTTTCACGCTGCGGATCAGTTCCCGATTCTCGACCAGCCATGTTGGGCTTGCGGCAACGGACACGGCCGGCGCAGGCTGCTGCCCCGAAATACCATTGGGTGTCATATCCATAAACCCGCTCCTGGGAACCACCTGCTCCCCTGCCATCTCATCGGCTGGAACCCGGCCAATCTGCGTTCCCGGCAAGCGGCAGTCTAAAGCTATGCCCCGGTGCGCCGATAGAGTATACGGGACGGCCCAATTGAATCGAACCTTATCACAGCAAGAAATCGACGCGCTCTTCGACACCGCCGGCGGGGGACACGCACAGGAAAGCGCTGCCAAGAAAGTTGTACCTTTCGATTTCAGGCGGCCGGACCGGATCGCCAAGTCCCAACTCCGGGCCATCCACCAACTTCACGAAACGTTCGTACACAATCTTGTTTCGAGTCTTTCCGCAT
The DNA here is from genome assembly GCA_963738345.1 of Bryobacterales bacterium. GTDB lineage: Bacteria > Acidobacteriota > Terriglobia > Bryobacterales > Bryobacteraceae > Bog-159. Next base: position 3,972,079 of record CAVTWI010000002.1, on the reverse strand, counting down.
ACCTGCGAACCTATCTGTTAGTTAACCTTGTCAGCGTCGAGCAACTCTCCTGCGAGGAGTTTCTCAACGGCCTACCGTCACCCACGTGCATGCTATCGCTGGGCTTGAAGCCGTATGACGGATATGGGCTGCTCGAATTGAGCCCAACCTTGGTCTTTCCAATCCTTGAGGTTTTGTTGGGGGGTGACGGCAAGTCGGCGACAGCTCTGCGGCGCGAGATCACGGAAATCGAACAAAAGCTGCTCGATAGCCTTTTCAGGATAGTGCTGAACGACTTGAGAGATGCCTGGCAGTCGGTGGCACCTATCGAGTTCGCCATCCACTCGGTCGAGACGGAGCCGCAGTTCCTGCGCGTCCTCGCTCCCACAGAGGCAGTTGTGGCGGTGGGTATCGAAATCCGCATTGGCGACAACGTAGGGATGATGAATATCGCCGTGCCGTCCATTATTGCCAAAATGATGCGCCAGAAGTTCGATCAGCAATGGTCAATGCGGCGGACTCAATCCACCGAGGCCGAACAGGCCGCCATGCTGTCCCGGATTCGTCCGTCGATGTTGGGTCTGGACGTGCGATTGGCAGGCCCCCGCCTCCTGGTAAAGGACCTTCTGAGATTAGCCGAAGGAGATGTGCTCACCTTCGACTTCCCAGCCAAGCGGTCGCTCAACGGTATGCTCAACGGCAAGCTGCGCTTCGGGGGCCGGATCGTCGAAGCCGGGAGGAAGCGCAGTTTCTTGATTGAAAGCGGGCCCACTTCGCCAAGCTCTGCCGATAAGGCTAATGGCTCATGATTCATCTCACCCGACTCAATCGTTTGCCTTTGGTACTCAATGCGGAACTGATCGAAACGGTTGAGGTAACCCCCGATACCGTAATCAGTCTGACCACTGGACAGAAACTGGTAGTCCGCGAGTCCGCTGAAGAGGTGGTTCGCCGGGTAGTGGAGTTTCGGCGGGCTATCTACGCCGGAATGCTGGCGGGGCCGTCCATCGTGGAGCAGACTGGGGCCGATCGGCAGGCGCTTGAGTCGCACACGGAAATCAAGACATAACATGGCAGAGACAACCGTTCCGAAGGCTGAGACCGCGAAGGCACCCGGGCAGCGGCCTGACTTGGCGACGATCGGCGGCCTGGCCTTGGCCTTGGCCGGCATTCTGGGAGGCCTGGTGCTAGAGAAGGGTCGGGTGAACGACGTGGCACAGCTTACTGCGGCGATCATCGTTCTCGGGGGCACGCTTGGGGCGGTGATGGTGACTACGCCCATGGATCTCTTGCGCCGCGCCGCGGGCAAGCTGCCCGCGCTGTTTCTTGAAACCAGCACGCCCCCAGGGGCGATCGTGGAGCAGATCATCGTGTATGCCACCAAGGCTCGCAAGAACGGGATTGTGTCGTTAGAGGACGAAACCAATGCCATCGAGGACGCCTTCCTACGCAAGACTTTGAACCTGGCAGTCGACGGGACCGACCTTCAGGAATTACGGCGCATGATGGAACTGGAGATCTCGCTAGAGGAGCATCGTGGGGAGGCCGAAGCCAGGGTATACGAAGCCGCCGGTGGCTATTCGCCGACGATTGGAATCATCGGCGCGGTTTTGGGTCTGATCCAGGTTATGAAGCATTTGGCCAACATTGACGAAGTGGGCCGTGGGATTGCGGTGGCCTTTGTGGCTACTGTTTACGGCGTGGCTTCGGCGAATCTTTTCTTTCTGCCGGCGGGCGGTAAACTGCGTTCACGCCTGCACGCGGCCGTACAACTGCGGGAGTTGATGCTTGAAGGCGTCCTGGGAATTGCAGAGGGTTTGAATCCCAAGTTGATCCGGATCAAACTCGAGGCCTATACGGGCCAGCCGGAAACCAAGAAAACGCCCAAGCCAAGCTCCGCTCCGGTCAAGACCCGCCAGGGGATGGAAGCCGCGGCCAGCGGTGCGAGCGCCAACCTGTGAGCCGCCGCCGGAAGCCCGAGCAACACGTGAATCACGAGCGCTGGCTAGTTTCATATGCAGACTTCATCACTCTTCTGTTCGCTTTTTTCGTGGTGATGTTCGCTTCCGCCCAGGCCGATCACGGTAATGCGGGGAGGGTTTCTGCGTCGGTCAATAAAGCTCTTGAGGAGGGCCAGGTGAAAGCTGTGGTGGCGGCTATTCTGGGCGGCGCGAAGGACGACAAGGGTAAGGGCAATGCCATGATGAAGGGCCCCGGGGGAAGCCAGCCGATTATGCACGACAATCCCCCCCCCGATTTGTCCAGTTCCATGGAATCACTGCGTGCCTCGCTCAAGGTCGAGATCGCCAAAGGCGAACTGGGCGTTTCTCTCGATCAGCGGGGACTAGTCATCAGCCTACGCGAGTCGGCCTTCTTCGCCTCGGGAGACGATGCCGTCTACGCGCGAACCTATACCAGTATTGACAAGATCGCCCGCGAGATTGCGGCACTGCCGAGCCAAGTGCGTCTGGAAGGCCATACCGATTCGGTGCCTATACACAACTCCCGATTTCGTAGCAATTGGGAATTATCGGCCGCGCGCAGTATTGCGATGCTGGAGTTGTTGGTGTCCCGTTTTCACATTCCGGCGCAACGCCTGGCGGTCGCAGGCTACGCCGACACCGTACCCTTGGAAAACAACGATACCGAGCAAGGACGCGCGCACAACAGGCGCGTAGACATTGTGATCCTCAGCCAGCACGGAATCAATCCCGAACCACAGCCGGCGATCTTGCAGAAGAAGTGATCGAGCGCCGAGAGATTGACGCCCTTTGGCGTCCCGGCTCGCATCTCTGGCCGGCACGCCTTTACGACTCCCATTAAGCTTAGGCCCGGAGATAAACCGGCGTAGGCGGTTTGCCGGGGCCGACGCTTGCTACCGCAGAGGCTGCTTTTAGGAATAGCTTGACTTCGAAGCGCTGCCCCTCGCACTCGAACACCACCACGTTCCATGCTTCGTCGCCGAAGCTCTTGGCCAGAAAGTTCTTCCCGAAGATGGCGGTGGGGATACTCATCCCCATCGGTCCCAGGGTTCGCTCGAGGGCTGTCTTTACATTGCCCAAAATCATGTTCGCGATTTCTGCGACCGCATCCAGGACTTCGGAGTCCACCACTAGATACTCGGCCATCATCATCTGCGAGGAGATACGGCACGCAAACTCGGCCGAGCAGGCAGTAGTCCCGGTGCCGGTCCACTCACCCGCCATTCCAATGAGACAAATCACCCCGTCCAACGGATGGGAGGGGCCCTTATCGCAGTAAGATTCCACGAAACGGAGTTCGGTGCCCAGCATGGTCGAGAATACCTCTTCGGCTGCAGAGCGGATATCGCTAACGATCTGATCGTTGTCTAGCATTGGCATGTCCTAAATAGTTTATCGGCGGAAGTGGGCCGATCTTTACATGCGATTTGTCGAATCCTTAGGTGCCCCCCGGGGCATAAAGGAAAACCGACGGTAGACCGATAGTTAAGAAGGGAGCATGGCTTTGAATATTTTAGTCGTTGACGATTCTACTGCCATCCGGAAGATTCTGATCCGGGTATTGCGGCAAACCGCCCTGGCTATCGGCGAGATTTTTGAGGCCCGTGATGGGGTCGAGGCACTCGAGATCGTCCGGAACCATCCCCTGAATCTGGTGCTGTCCGACATTAATATGCCCAATCTGGACGGCTTGGGGTTGCTGGCGGAACTTAAGAACTCCGAACAATGGAAAAACCTGCCGGTGGTGATGATCACTACCGAGGGCAGCGAAGAAAAGGTCAGCCAGGCCATTCGTCTTGGATCCGCAGCATATATTCGGAAGCCGTTCACCGCCGAACAGATCCAAGAGAAGATCGGCGCCCTCCTATAATGTCCACCACCCGGGCGATCTCAGAAAGACCCACCCTCCGCGACGCTCGCCCGGATCGCTTTTCCTTTGCCCATCGGCGAGGCCGACTCGGCCGCTGCAGCGGTTCGTACCCAATCGGGTTGCGCCAGAATCGTGGAACTGAGACAAGATCTTGGCGCAAGACCTCGCTACCGCCGCTGATTCTACAGCCTCGAGCGATGGAATTCGGATTGCCTTTACCGGAATGGCATGTTGAGTCATTTGTCGGATACTTTGGAACGCTACATGGATCTGCTGAGCGCCCGCCAGAAGATCGTCGCGTCCAACATCGCAAACGCGGATACTCCCGGCTATAGGACCAAAGATATCGACTTTCAGTCGGCTTTCCGGTCGGCTATGGGCGGGGCGCCCCAAGCCTTCGAAGTGGACGGGTTGCCGGTTAAGAACGACGGTAACAACATCAGCCTCGACCGCGAATCGCGTTTGCTCGCGGAGAACGACATGCGCTTCAATCTGGCCTCCAATTTAGTGCGTAGCGAGGTGCAATCGATCCGCGCCGCGCTGCAGACTGGGAGCAATTCATGAGCCTGTTTTCCGCCATGGCGGTAAGCGCGTCGGGCATGTCGGCCGAGCGAACGCGGGCCGAACTGCTCGTGGAGAATCTGGCAAACGCCGAAACCACGCGCACTCCGGAAGGAGGGCCGTATCGCCGCAAGGATGCGGTTTTCGCTTCCGAGCCGGTTACCGCGTCCTTCGCGTCCCTATTCCAATCCCATCTGCAGGAAGGTGTCGCTGTGCAAGAGATCAGCGTAGACACGCGCGACCCGGAACGGCGGTATTTGCCCGGTCATCCGGACGCCGGTCCGGATGGCTACGTGGCATTTCCGCGCATCAATCCGGCCGAAGACATGGTCGATTTGACCGGCGCCGCGCGCGGCTTCGAGGCGAATGTTTCGGCCATTTCCGCTCTCAAGGACATGATTATGCGTTCCATCGACCTTTTCAAGTAGACCCAGGAAACCAGCATGATTTCACCGATTTCACCCATCCGCGCCGTGCCGCTCCCAGACCTGAGCGCCGCTGGCGGGGACCGTGCCGGCGCCTGCGATTTTAAGTCTCTGCTCGACAATGCCATAGGCGGTGTCGAGCGCTTACGCACGGACGCGGGCAAGACCGTCGAACGTTTCCTGGCGGGCGATGGCGAGGAAGTGCACACCGTAGCCCTAGCCACGCAACGGGCCGAGTTGGCATTCGAGACCTTCCTGCAAGTGCGTAATAAAGTCGTCTCCGCTTATCAGGCGGTCATGCAGATGCAGGTTTAACGCGGCACCGCCATGGAACAGCTCAAGAAACTCTTGGCCCGTTTGTCTCTGGCCCAAAAAATCAGCATCCTGTCGGCGGTCCTGATTGTAGCGGCGGGGCTGATGGCTTTCCTGCAGTGGCGCCACGCGGGAGATTTCAAACCTCTCTATACTGGTTTAGCCGCGGAAGACGCCGGCGCAGTAGTGCAGAAACTGAAGGAAGGCGGGATCGAATACCGATTATCGGAGAGCGGATCAACGGTTCTGGCGCCCTCTGCGAAACTCGCCGAATTGAGGTTGCAACTCGCAACCAGTGGGCTGCCGAAGACGGGCCGCATGGGCTTTGAACTGTTCGACAAGACCAGCTTCGGCATGACCGATTTCGCCGAACACGTGAATTACCGGCGCGCCCTGGAGGGCGAATTAGAGCGCTCCATCATGTCGCTCGCCGAAGTGGAACTCGCCCGTGTGCATCTGACTTTCCCAAAAGAATCCGTTTATCTGGAATCCCGGCAGCCGGCAAAGGCCAGCGTGATCCTGGGCCTGCGCGCGGGCGCGCGTCTGTCCTCCCAGAATGTGATGGCCGTATGTAACCTGTTGGCCAGTGCGGTTGAAGGTCTGGCGCCGGAAGCTGTGTCGGTTGTCGATACCCGCGGCAATCTGCTCAAGCGTCCGCGCCAGCCGGGCGCAGAGGGGCTGCAGGGGTCTGAGGCCAGCCTCGAGTACCGGGACATGATTGAGAAGGGTCTGCTGGCCAAGATCCAGTCGACCCTAGAGCCGCTGTTGGGTGCGGAGCGGTTCCGGGCGACGGTTTCCGCGGAATGCGATTTTTCGAGCGGCGAACAGAGCGAGGAAACGTTCGATCCAGCGCGCTCGGTAATGGTCAGTTCCCAGAAGAGTGAGGATGTTGCGCCTGCGGCGGCCCTGTCAGGCGGAGTGCCCGGCACGGCTTCGAATCTGGCCCGCCCGCCGGCGCGCGCCGCTAGCGGTGGTGCCGGGGCTTCGCGACGGACCGAAGAAATCAGCTACCAGTCCAGCCGTATGGTGCGCCACGTCAAGCTTCCGCAGGGCGATTTGAAGCGGGTTTCAGTGTCATTGCTTCTCGATCAGGACGTGCGCTGGGAAGGTAAGTCGCCCCATATGCAGCAGATTCTCATTCCACCGTCGGCCGACAAGCTGAAGAGTATACGGGATCTGGTGGCAGGGGTAATTAGCTTCAAAGCCGAACGCGGCGATCAGCTCATCGTGGAGAGTTTGCCGTTTGAAGCCACTCTGCGCACGGAGCCGCCGCCCCCACCGGCTTCGCAGCTCGGCGCTCCCGCGGGAGCGGCCCCAAAGCTGCCGGTTTCGCTGCCGCCCTGGCTTAGGACACCGAAGGGGATCGGCGCGGTGGCCGGTGGTGCGGTCCTGCTTCTGGTAGGCATCGCCGTACTTCTGCGCAAGCTAATGCGCCGTCCGGCCGGAACAGTGCAGGCTCAAGCGTCTTTGACTGCGGGCGCACCGCCAGTCGCGGTATCCGATGGCGAGTCGGTGGAACAGAAGATCCAGGCTCAACTGGGTGGCCAGGCCGATTTGCAGGCGCGCCTTGAAGCGGAAGCGCTGGATGCCATCAAGGCGCCCACTCCCACCTCGAACAAGAAAGACGCCTTGACGAAGTATCTGCGGGAGAGCCTGAAGAAGGACCCCGTAGTCCAAGTGCAGACTCTGCGCACTTGGCTGAATGAAAAAGGATGATAGGTACGGAGAGGGCGGTAGGCCAGCATGATTGCCAATATTAAGCGCAATGAACTGATCTCGGGCGTGCGCAAAGCAGCCATGTTGATGGTGCTTCTGGGCGAAGAATCAAGCGGCCAACTCATGCGGGCGCTGTCGGAGGAAGAAGTGCAGTCCGTCTCCCGGGAGGTGGCCCGGTTGTCAACCATCTCTAATGAGGAAGGCGAGGCTGTACTCGAGGAGTTTTACCAGATGTGCATAGCCCGGGAGTATGTGTCCCGGGGCGGCATCGATTACGCGCGGAAACTGTTGCTCAGTGCCTTCGGTCCGGAGACCGCACGAACGCTCGTGGACCGGCTGGTGAAGACCATGGGCAACGACACAGCCGCTTTTGACGCTTTGCAGAAGGCCGATCCGCAGCAGTTGGCCAAGTTCATCCACAGCGAGCATCCCCAGACCATCGCGTTCATCCTCTCGCATCTGAGTGCCACGCAAGCCGCCGCGCTACTGATCTCGCTACCGGCAGGCATCCGCGCGGACGTAGCATTACGCATGGCGCATCTCGACCAGATTTCGCCCGAGATCATCCACAAGATCGCGGCCGTGATCGGCCAGAAGCTCTTGGCTTTGGGCGAGTTCAGCCGCGAATCTTATGGCGGCGTTCGTGCCGTCTCGGAGATGTTCAACCGCCTGGAGTCTGGCGCCAGCAAGGAGATTCTGGAGTCGATCGAAAAGGAAAACGGCACACTGGCGGACACCATCCGGCACCTGATGTTCGTGTTCGAGGACATGCTGCTGATCGAAAGCACCGGCCTCAAGGAAGTTCTGAGCAAGGTAGACCGCAAGGTTCTGACCTTAGCGTTGAAAGGGACCAGCGAGCAGGTGCGCAAACACTTCGTCGAATGTCTCTCGCAACGCGGCGCGGAGATGCTCCTCGAGGACATGGATTCGCTTGGCCCGGTGAAAATCAAAGAAGTCGAGGGCGCGCAACAGCAAATCATCGGGGTGGTGCGGCAGTTGGAAAGCGACGGCACGATCAACCTGAAGGGCGCGGGCGGGGAACAATATGTTGTCTAAGATCTTGAGCGGCGCAATAGGCGATGCGGTTCCACGCTGGAACTGGCCGCTGGCGGCCGGGTCGGTTTCAAGTGCCGCGGCGTCCGGGGGAGCGGCCGCGGCCCCGGCTCCCGTGATCAACGGGCAAGCCGAACGCGATGCCCGCCGCATCGCCGAATTGGAGCAGCAAGTTGAGCGGCGCGCGCGAGAATCGCGTGATACCGGCTTCCGCGAGGGAGAGGCGGCCGGGCGCGCGCAAGGTGCCGCCGCGTTGCAGCCGGTGCTTGACCGGCTGGCTCGCGGTATCCAGGAAATCGCAGCGTTGCGGCCGCAAATCATGGGTGAAACCGTGGCGGAACTGGTCGATTTGTCGCTGTCGATCGCGCGCCGCATTCTACACCGCGAATTATCGGTCGATCCCGGCGCGCTCGAGGGCCTGGTGGGAGCCGCGCTGCGGAATCTACCCGGACAGGAAATCTGCCGGATCCTCGTTCATCCGGAACTGGAAGCCTGCACCCGACAGGCGCTGGCAGGGGAAGGCCGGAGTGGCCTGACTTTGATCGCAGATGGAACGCTGGAGCGTGGCGCGATTCTGCTCGAAACAGGCCGCGGCAGGTTGGACGCTTCGCTTGAGACACAACTTGCCGAGATCGGCCGCGGGTTGGCCGACCGACTGCCTGGAAAGTGAGCATGCCCGGACTCCTAAGCCCGTACCGCACCGCAGTGGATGGCATTAATCCCATGCTCCACATCGGCGAAGTAGTAGAGATGACTGGCTTGCTGGTCGAATCCGCGGGACCGACGGCGGCCATCGGTGACTTTTGCGAGATCACGGTGGCGGGCGGACGATCGGTGCGCAGCCAAGTCATTGGTTTCCGGGGCGGGCGCGTGCTATCAATGCCACTCGAAGAAACCGGCGGGATCGAGTTGGGCAATCGGGTGGTGGCCCGGCGCGACGCTGCGCGGGTGCCGGTGGGGCCAGGACTTATCGGCCGTGTGCTGGATGGTTTCGGGAATCCTCTGGATCACGGTCCCCGCATCCAGGCGCAGGCTGCCTATGACCTGTTCAGCGCGGCCCCTGGGCCTCTCGAACGGGAACACATCTCGGTCCCGCTGTCGACCGGCTTGCGCGCCATCGACAGCCTGTTGCCAATTGGGCTTGGCCAGCGCATCGGCATTTTCGGGGGAAGCGGCGTCGGAAAGAGCACTATGCTGGGCGCCATGTCGCAAAAGAACTCGGCGGACATCACCGTAATCGCATTAGTCGGAGAGCGTAACCGCGAAGTCCGTGCCTTTATCGAGCACGAGATGGGGGCGGAGGGAATGCGCCGCGCAGTAGTGGTGGTGGCCACGTCGGACCGGCCAGCTCCGCTACGCGTCAGGGCTTGCTTTACGTCGCTGGCTATAGCTGAATATTTTCGCGATCAGGGCGCCAATGTCCTGCTGGTAATGGATTCGGTTACGCGTTTGGCCATGGCGCAGCGCGAGATCGGTCTAGCCGCTGGAGAACCGCCCGCGCAGAAGGGGTACACTCCATCGGTCTTCGCCATGTTGCCCAAAGTGTTTGAAAGAGCTGGCAACTTTCCGCGCGGTTCGATCACCGGCTTCTTTACCGTTTTGGTCGAGGGCGACGATTTTAGCGAACCGATTTGCGACGCAGTGCGTGCCATATTGGACGGGCACATCGTCCTGTCCCGCCACCTGGCGGCCGCAAACCACTATCCCGCCATCGACATCCTTCAATCCATTAGCCGGCTGCAATCGCAACTGTTGTCGCCGGAACAAGGCGCCCATGCCCGCGCGGTGCGGCAGGCTCTCTCGGTCTACCACCAGGCCGAAGACCTGATTCAGTTAGGCGCATATGTTTCCGGAGCCAATCCGCAGTTGGATGGAGCGATTCGCGCGCGACCGCAGATTTTGGAGTTTCTACAGCAGGGGCAAGGCGTAGAATCCACTCGCGCGGAGACCTTACGCCAACTAGCCGTGATCGCGGCCTCGCTCGCATAAGGGAAGGCTTATGCGGGCTTTTGAATTCCCTTTACGCCGGGCGCTTGAGTGGCGCAAAACCCAACTGGAATTGGAAGAGAATGCGTTGCACCGGTTGGCTGCCAGCCTTGAGGAGATTGCGCTGGCGGCGGTTAAACTGAATTTGGTGAAGGAGCGGGCCGAAGTGGCAGTCCGCCAAGCCGCCGTGGTGGAGGCCGGCGACCTCTGGGCGCTGGCCTCTTATCGCCAACGCCTTCTTGCGGAAATGCAAGCTTTGGCGATGCGGCGTGCGGCCGCCGAGCGCGAGGTAGCGGGCCAACGGCAGAAGGTACTTGAGGCAGAGCGGCGGTTCCGCCTGTTGGAAAAGCTAGAGCAGAAGAGGCATGCGGAGTGGACGCGCGAGGCGGATAAGGAGACGGAGGCGCTGGCCGCGGAATCATTTCTGGCTCTGTGGAATCGCCATCCCGACTAGCCGGAGGCGACGGATTGATTGGCGCGGTCCGCTAAGCCTTCCAGATATTGCAAGGCTTCCCGGGCGACCTCGGAGACCACCGGATCGGGGTGCCGCAGCAGGGCGATCACCAAGCGTAGCCAGTGGAGTTCCGCGGGCGCTAGACCGATCATGCCAACGTTTTCCATAGCTTCAACCGTAGGGTGCCGGGGCCGTTGCGGCGAGTAAAGCGGGCCCGGGATGTTTGGAAGGTGTGGAGGCGAACGCGATATAAGTCCCCAACAGATGGCGGGCCGTAACAGCGGGGGATTCGCTTCGCAAGGTGCAGGATTGCGAACCGCGCCGGCCTTCCAGCCGGACGTGTCCGCCCTCAACGGTTACCCTATAGCCGGTGTCTGCGCCTCGCTGGACGAGCAGGCTGGGGAGAGTCCACCCGGTCGCATCCAGCATGTTGATCTGGCCTTGGGGACCGATTAGGATGGCCCAATCGCAATCCGCAGATCCCGACCCGCAGGCTTGGCGCGCCGTGTCAAAGAGGCTTTCCGCGTCTGACCAAAAGGCTCCCACGGAGAACTTATCGGGCGCCTGTGTAGGAGTATGCGCCCCTGACTATGGAATCGGCAGCCTGCTCATGATGTGTTGCACGTATTGGATCGTTTCGGGAATCGGAGGGATGCCGCCGCTCTGTTCCACGCGGGCCGGCCCTGCATTGTAGGCGCCTAATGCCAAGGCGGTATCGCCCCCGAAGCGTGCCAGCAGTTGCTTCAGGAGGTGGGCTCCGGAGAGCAAGCTTTCAGCAGGATCAAACGGGTCAGTCACGCCCAAATCCTGTACCGTGCCCGGCATCAATTGCATCAATCCCATGGCGCCCTTGGGAGACACCGCGCAGGAACGGAAACCGGACTCCTGCTGGGCCACCGCGCGCAACAAATTGGGATCGACTTGCTCTTTCTGTGCGGCCTGCTCGATGAGCGGCGTCAATTCGGCCTCGGGCAGCGGGTCGCACCCGGCACCGAGGGCCGGCCACGACAGCGTGAAGAACGGCTCTGGCGCAGGACCGCCGGGCGCTTGTCCGCCAGGTTCCACCCGCGCTGCGACGATGGCCGCGCGCTGCCGGGCCAAAGGGATTTGCATGGCCGCCACAGCCTGCCGCTGACGAGCAACGGAGGCCTCCATGGCTTTGCGTGCCTGCTCCTGAGGGGTCTGCGCCACTATCGGCGCTAAAATCGACAGGACGACAAATATTTGCCGCCCGATCATTTGTTGCCTCCGGCCGGCTCCTCAATCAAACGGTCCAGCATGTTGCGGAGCGCCGCCACCGAACGCAGTTGCGCCGCCGCCAAATTCTCTTGTCCGACCAGTTTGACTTCTTTCATGGTTACTGCGATGGATTTGGGCGCGCTGATCCCCAGTTTGATGCGGGACTCGCCAATGTGAATGATCTGGATCTCGATATCTTCTCCGATGAGAATCGACTCTCCGGCGCGCCGCCGCATCACGAGCATGTAGCCTCTCGCAGCGGGAGAACCTCCCGATGGGAGTAGCGGTGGTCCGTCTGGATCGCCTGGCATCCACGCAGACTGCGCACATTGACGACAATGGGGGCCAGAAGATTAACCGTGGGGGGGGCGTTCTCCGTAAGCGAAAGAACGGCGAGGCAGAGCACATCCGCGCCAATTGCCGGTTGTTTTGTGGTTGCAAAGCCGAGAGTGTCCAGATCCTCGGGAGCCATACACAGTTGGAAGCCCGGACACGCCGACGCCACCGGCAGGGTCGCGAAGCACACGTCAGGATTGCCTACGCTCTGCAAGAAAACGAGCGGCTCGCTGATTGGTTGATGCAAGGCCAAAAAGCGCGTCTCCTGCTCGAAGGCAGGAATACCATGGGGGAATACCATTACGGATTCCTCATCATACTCGACCGGTCCGAAATACCGTGTCTCGCAGCGCTGTAGAGTCGTGGATTGAATCGTTGCCATACGCCGCCCTAAGAGCAATAGTAGTTCCAAACCCATTTGGTGCTAAGTCGGCTCTTAAACTCCCGTACAAACCTCATCTCACGCTGACCAGGTGCGGCTTGGCGGCGGAGTTTCACCGTAGCACCGGGATAGTCTCGGTAATTGTCCCAGGCTAGCTAGAAGGGCGCCGGCGTGGGCGCGCCTTGCCAGTGCCTGCCGCCGCATCTCTTCTAGTAATCGCCGCGAATCGCTTTCCAGCCGAGCCAGCCGGGGGGCGCCCGTCGCCAGCCCTAACACTATTTCCCGTACCCCCCGCGAGTATTCTACGAGCGCGCGCTCAGCCTCTAGATAGCGTCCTTCGCTAACTCGTTGCTGCAGGCGGATCGCCCAGGTTTCCACGTCGGTTTCCAAAGTCGTCATACCGTACTGGCCTGCATCTGGCTTGCCTGCTCCGCGGTAAACATGCCTTCGAGCAAGCTGCTCTGTTGTTGGAGAGAGTAGATCAGAGCGTCGGACGCCGCCATTTGCTGCGTGAGATTGGCTTGCAGTAGAGTTACGGCCGCTTCCTTCGCGGTTATCTGAGAATTAGTGGCGGTGATCTGCGAACTGGTTGTACTGATAGCCTGCGTGATCACACCGTCAGTGGGGTCGAGCATGCCGGTAAGGGCGTTGGTGGCGGTCTGCAGAAATCCGCCTCCCGTTGCGGATCCTAAGAATTGGGTCAACGCCGTCGTCTGGCCAGTGGTAGCTGCATCGAAAGTTGCTTGATCGAAGGACAGTTGTCCAGTGGTATCGCTAAAGTTGACTCCCAACGCCGTCAGCGACGAAATGTTGCCGGAGCCCGCCGAATAATTGCCGAGGCCCTGTAGATCGTCGGTCAGCTTATACACGATAGACTCACCTGCCAGCGCCACGTCCGTCTGCCCGCGATTATTGTTGAGCTCGGTGATCGCGGAGTTGTACGCGGATACGAAAGACTGCAGCGCAGTGGCGATGCCGGAAGGATCTGCCGCTACGGTAACGGTCGACGAGGCATCGCTATCGCTGCCTGTCAATTGAACCGTGACCCCAGGGGCCAGGGTGACGGTCTGCGAATCGCTTTCCACGGACTTTCCGTTAACGCTGTACTCCGCCAAGGTGCCCGTCGCGCCAGTAGCCGTCATCAGATTGGATGTACCATCGTTCAATTGCATGGTCACGGGGCCCAACTGGTCGCTCTGGAGCGAGAGCCGATAGTCCGGCGCGGAATTGCTGCCTACATCGACCACCGTGGCTTGCACCCCCGCGCCCGACTGGTTGATGGCTTGTGCCAACACGTTCAAACTCCCGCCGGAAAACGAGACCGGCGTGGTTACCGGAGCCGCGGTTCCGTTGGTCACGGTAAGGGTGTAGGCGCTACTCGCACTGATGTCCTGCGTGGCAGGATTCGTCACCGTGGTCAGGCCGTCGTTACTCAACGCATTGCTATAGGAGCCCAGATTAGTAACTTCGAGTGTATAACTGCCAGCGGTCGCGCCAATCCCTACCGTGGCTGTAGCGATGGTTGGATCGGATACAGTCGCGGTTAGCATATTGCCGGCCGCTGATGCCAGGCTTGAGACCGCCGACTGGACCTTGCTGAAATCTCCGCTCAACGTTTCCATCTCATCCTGCTGGTTAGTCAGATCGTTGACATTGTTCTGTAACAGCTGGATAGGTAGCCCGGCGATGCCGACCGCGCGCTGGATGGCATTGTTGAGATCTTGGGAATAGCTGCTGACGCCACTGAAATAATTTGCCGCCGCCGTGCTGCTGGCGGCAGAAGTAAGGGCGGAAGTGGAACTGCTCATGGCTGTATCTCTTTCCAAAAAGGCTCTAGCCAGGCCGGACTTACCCGGTCTGGCCAGAGCGTTTTAGCTATAAACCTAGGCTATCCTTTCAATAGAGACAGGACAGCTTGCGGTTCCTGATTGGCCTGCGCCATGGCCGCAACAGTGGCCTGTTGCAACACCGACGCCTTGGTCATGTTAGCGGCTTCCTGGGCCACATCGGCATCCCGGATCTGCGACTGCGCGGCCGAGATGTTGGTGATCTGGGATTGTGCCAGGCTGACGGCATAGCTCAACTGATTTTCGCCCTTGCCGATGGTGGCCTGTGCGCTTCCCAGGCTGGCTACAGCGGCCGTCACCGCTGTGACTGCCGCCTGCGCGCCTCCCAAGGTGTCGATCGAGGCCGTGGTGGCTGCCCCGTTCGCAACTGAAACGAAGGTCTTCGCGGCGCCGGCATTCAAGCCATTGCCGTTCGCCGAACTACCCACACTCACGTTGAACGATTGCAGGTTGCTCAGGAAGTTAATTTGCTCCTGGCCGCCCACGTTCTCCTTCACCGCGACGATCGATTTCATCGTGGGGTTGTTACTCTGCTGCAGTTGCGCGTTGATGAAGCTCACCGCTGAATCGATGGTCGCACCGCTTTGCGGTCCGCTCTCCGAATTAGACGGATTACTGTCGTTTCGCAAGGTGAGGGTCAAGGACTGCATGACTCCAGTGCCGCTGTTGGCTGAAATAGTGAGAGCCTGGGCGTCACTACCGAATTTCATCGGGGCAAACGTGAGGTACGGACTGGCTTGCGCACCGGTGCCCAGCACCGAAGTGCCGCCGGCATCGATCATGCTGGCGTTGGAGACGCCAGAAGTCAGACCGGTGAACGGTCCGTTGGTCATATTGGGCATGCCGAAGCCAAGGTTGGTCCCGGCCGTGCCGTATTCCGCCAGGCGGAAATTAGTGTTGTTGCTCGAAGCGATCGTCAGCGTAGTGCCTCCGTTCGATGTGCTGGCCTGCAGGCCTGCTTGCTGTAACGTGGTATTTGCGGTAAACGCCTGGTTCAGGCTGGTAACGATGCTGCCCAGGGTGGGTCCCGTGCCAGCCGTACCAAGCGTGCCGGGGACGGTGGTGATGCCCAGGGCCGTCTCAATGCTGGCGGTGCTGGCGGTATTGCCGCTGCCGGCGGTGAGCGTGATCAGCGAAGTGGCGCCCTTGGTCTGGGAAGCCACGCTGATGGTGTTGTTGGCGTTTAAGGTGAAGATGTTAGCGGCGGTGGAGGTTCCCAGAGCCTTCTGCGCCGTGGTGTTCAGGAACGAGACCACTTGTGCCAGGGTTTCATCCTTGCCGGTGACGGTAGTGGGATTGGCGGAGCCGACCGAGGTGAGGCCGAGCGTCTGGGCGGCGGCGTTGTTGGCGGTCGCGATGGAGGCGGCCGAACCGGTGGCTGTGCTGGTGATGACCAGAGCATTGTTGACGAACGCGGCGGTGGCGCCGGTCAAGTGTGCATTCACAAACGTCTGAATGTTGGCCTGGGTCTCGTTGGCGCCCTTGTTCGTATCGGCGCTGAAGTCGATGAGTTGCGGGTTGCCGCTGTTGGCGCCGGCGATAGTGACGGATAGGGTCTGGGCTGCCGCGCCGCTTTGCGTAACGGTGCCTGGCTGTCCAGCGGTGGTCAGGTTCAAGGCCTGCGAGAACGCGTTGTTGGTTACCTGCACCGCAGAGGCGGCGCCGGTGGTTTGGCTGGCGATGGTGAGGGCCCCCGTGCCGCTAAAGCTGGCATAGTTAACGCTAGGGGTACTCAGTGCCGTATCGAGCGAGCTGTTGATGTATGCTGCAACTTGCGCTTGGGTCTCGGCGGCGCCCTTGTTGGTATCGCCAGTGAAGTCGATTACGGTGGCGTTATTGGCATCGATTTTGACCGTAAGGGTGGGGCTCCCACTGGTGTCGATGGTGGCGGAGCCGCCCAATGCGCCTCCGGTAAAGACTCCCGCCTGGGCTGCCAGGGCGCCCGTATTGACGGTGGATCCCACGGCGTTGCCGGTGAAAACCGACGCTGTGCCGACATGATTGGCGTCGGCGGAGAAGGCGGCGGTGACGGTCTGCCCGTCGATGGAGAAGTTCAGGGCGGCATTGGCCACCGAGGTGTTGATGTTGGCCGAAGCGGCCCCGGAAGTGTAAGCAGCGGCGGTAGCATCGCCGCCAGCCATGTTCAGGGTGACGGTATTGCCGATGCCATCAGTACCGGTGGCGGTGGGGGCGACGCTGTTATAGTGCGCGGTCAGGCCCAGTTGGGTGGAGGTAGAAGCGCCGTCGCTGCCACCGTCCGGGGTGAGGGACAAGGTGGAAGCAGAGTTGGCGTAGGGATCGACCAGTTTCAAAGCGGAGGTGAGTCCGGAACCGGTGACCTGGGCGGTCTGCACGTTGCTGCCCCAGCCCATGGCTGAATTGACCTGGGAATTGATGTATTTGGCGACATTGGCGAGAGTTTCGGTGGCGCCCTTGTTAGCATCATTGGCGAAGTTCACACTAACGGCGGTGCCGTTGACACTCAAGCTGAGGGCGCTGGAGAAGCCCGCGGTATTCACCGTGCCGCCCACGTTCGGGTTGGCGAGCGCGCCGCCGGTGATAGTGGCGGCAGTGCCTGCGCCGCCGGCATCGGTGGGACCGCCGTCGAGCGAGAAGCCCAGCGTGGCGAGGCCGTTGCCGGTAACCGCCGGAGCTACGCCAGTGATGGTGCTATAGAAGGCCGGAGAACTGACTGCGGCAGATGTGTTCAGGTTGCCCAAGCCCAGGACGTTTTGGGTATCGCCGGTGGACTGGACATTAAATGTCTCCCCAGTGGCGCTGGTAAAGGTCAATGCGCCGCCGGCCGAGCCGGAAACGGTGATGCCCGCGGCCTGCAATGCCGTGCTGTTCTGCACTTGCGTTTTCAGGGAGTTGATGGCTGCATCCACCGTCGTTACCGCGGAACTAAAGGTGATACTCACGGGGTTGGCCAAGCCTGCGCCGGCAATTTGTACGGTGACGCCACCGGGGACGAAAGCCGTGCCAGTGGTGGCGGTGCTCGCTCCGGCTACGGTGGTGGAGATCGCCGTACCCGTGGAGCCAGTAGCCAGATTGCCCATGAGGGCGTTAGCCATCTGGTCACCAGCTTGTACCTGGAAGGCCGAAATGCTGGAACTGAAGGATAATTCCTGCCCGCCGTTGCTGTCGGTATTGATCGAAGCCGTAATGCCGGCCGACTTTAAGGCTTGGGCTGCCGGCGATGTGCCGTTAGAGGCTGATGTGATGGCATTGTTCACCGCCGTCACTAGGGTATTCATATCGCTGACGCCGCTCAGGTTTACCGAGAGTGCGACTTTGGCGTTATCGGAGAATCCGGGGCCGGAAAGGTAGAATGTGCTGAGACCGGCGACTGCCGTGGTGTTGGATTGATTGCTGACGATTTGGGACACGGAATGAGTTGCGGAACCCGTCGAGATATCGGTCGAGCCGGCCACCACATTCATGCCGGAAAGGCCCAGACTCTGAGCGTCCACTGTGGACTTGCTCAAGTCTACCGTCACTTGTCCGTTCGTCGAAATGGCCGAAGCGCTGGAACCGCCGCCACCGCCCAGATAAACGTCCATGGTCTGTGCGAAAGTGCCGCCCTTATTCAATCCGATGGCTTGCGCCTGCCGGTTCAACTCACCGATATCGGACTGGAACTCGGCATTCAGGTCGGACCGGCTGCCCGTAAAACTGGACGACGCCGATTGCGTGGCAAGGGTCTGCAGGCGGTCGAGGATCTGGGAAATGTTGCTCATGCCGCCGTCCATAATCTGGAGCTGGGCGGTGCCGTCATTGCCGTTGGCCACGCCTTGCGTGATTTGGGCGATCTGGTCGCGGTCCTGGTTAGCCACCGACAAGCCGGCCGCATCGTCACCGGAGGAATTGATGCGATACCCAGACGTCAACTGCTGAATCGTCTTGCTCTGAAAGGTGCTGTTGATGTTGAGATTCTGTTGAGCGATCAAAGAATCGATATTCGTTTGAAAGGAGATCATTGGATAATCCTTATTCTTGAGAATTCCCGGCATCTTGCCAGGGTGGCGGCTTCCGCTGCCTACGATTGGCTTATCGGCCCACTGGCGAAAGGCTGCGGAAAATCTCTACTTAGGGGAAATAGCGTAGAACCGAAGTTCGTATTGCGCGCTGCCTCCACAGTCTCTTTATCTCCTTTCCAAAAAAAGGCTCCAGCCGAGCCGGGTGGGACCTAGCCCAGCCAGAGCGTAGTTAAAAGCCGAGGCTATTGTTTCAAGAGTGATAGGACAGCCTGCGGTTCCTGATTGGCCTGCGCCATGGCCGCGACAGTTGCCTGTTGGAGTACGGATGCCTTCGTCATATTGGCCGCTTCCTGAGCCACGTTAGCATCCCGGATCTGCGACTCGGCAGCCGAGATGTTGGTGATCTGGGATTGCGCCAGGTTCACGGCGTAGCTAAGTTCGTTTTCGCCTTTACCGATAGTGGCTTGTGCGCTTCCTAATACGGCTACCGCAGCGGTGACCGCCGTAACCGCTGCCTGTGCGCCTCCCAGAGTGTCGATCGCGGCTGTGGTGGAGGCCCCGTTTGCCACCGACGAAAAGGTCTTCGCCGTGCCGCTATTGAGACCGTCGCCATTGGCGGAACTGCCCACGCTTACGTTGAACGCTTGCAGGTTGCTCAGGAAGTTGATTTGCTCCTGGCCGCCCACGTTCTCCTTCACCGCGACGATGGATTTTAGGGTCGGATTATTGCTCTCCTGCAGTTGCGCGTTGATGTAGCTCACCGCCGAATCGATGGTCGCGCCGCTTTGCGGTCCGCTCTCCAAAGTGCTTGGATTGCTGTCGTTGCGCAACGTTAGGGTAAGAGACTGCATGACTCCCGCGCCGCTGTTGGCTGCGATTGTTACGGCCTGCGCGTCACTGCCGAATTTCATCGGGGCAAACGTGAGGTACGGACTGGCTTGCGCACCGGTGCCCAGCACCGAAGTGCCGCCGGCATCGATCATGCTGGCATTAGAGATGCCGGAAGTGAGTCCGGTGAACGGTCCGTTGGTCAGGCTGGGCATGCCGAAGCCAAGGTTGGTCCCGGCCGTGCCGTATTCCGCCAGGCGGAAATTAGTGTTGTTGCTCGAAGCGATGGTCAGCGTGGTGCCCGAGTTTGAGGTGCTGGCCTGCAGACCCGCTTGCTGTAACGTGGTATTTGCGGTAAACGCCTGGTTTAGGCTGGTAACGATGCTGCCCAGGGTGGGTCCCGTGCCAGCCGTACCAAGCGTGCCGGGGACGGTGGTGATGCCCAGGGCCGTCTCAATGCTGGCGGTGCTGGCGGTATTGCCGCTGCCGGCGGTGAGCGTGATCAGCGAAGTGGCGCCCTTGGTCTGGGAAGCCACGCTGATGGTGTTGTTGGCGTTTAAGGTGAAGATGTTAGCGGCGGTGGAGGTTCCCAGAGCCTTCTGCGCCGTGGTGTTCAGGAACGAGACCACTTGTGCCAGGGTTTCATCCTTGCCGGTGACGGTAGTGGGATTGGCGGAGCCGACCGAGGTGAGGCCGAGCGTCTGGGCGGCGGCGTTGTTGGCGGTCGCGATGGAGGCGGCCGAACCGGTGGCTGTGCTGGTGATGACCAGAGCATTGTTGACGAACGCGGCGGTGGCGCCGGTCAAGTGTGCATTCACAAACGTCTGAATGTTGGCCTGGGTCTCGTTGGCGCCCTTGTTCGTATCGGCGCTGAAGTCGATGAGTTGCGGGTTGCCGCTGTTGGCGCCGGCGATAGTGACGGATAGGGTCTGGGCTGCCGCGCCGCTTTGCGTAACGGTGCCTGGCTGTCCAGCGGTGGTCAGGTTCAAGGCCTGCGAGAACGCGTTGTTGGTTACCTGCACCGCAGAGGCGGCGCCGGTGGTTTGGCTGGCGATGGTGAGGGCCCCCGTGCCGCTAAAGCTGGCATAGTTAACGCTAGGGGTACTCAGTGCCGTATCGAGCGAGCTGTTGATGTATGCTGCAACTTGCGCTTGGGTCTCGGCGGCGCCCTTGTTGGTATCGCCAGTGAAGTCGATTACGGTGGCGTTATTGGCATCGATTTTGACCGTAAGGGTGGGGCTCCCACTGGTGTCGATGGTGGCGGAGCCGCCCAATGCGCCTCCGGTAAAGACTCCCGCCTGGGCTGCCAGGGCGCCCGTATTGACGGTGGATCCCACGGCGTTGCCGGTGAAAACCGACGCTGTGCCGACATGATTGGCGTCGGCGGAGAAGGCGGCGGTGACGGTCTGCCCGTCGATGGAGAAGTTCAGGGCGGCATTGGCCACCGAGGTGTTGATGTTGGCCGAAGCGGCCCCGGAAGTGTAAGCAGCGGCGGTAGCATCGCCGCCAGCCATGTTCAGGGTGACGGTATTGCCGATGCCATCGGTACCGGTGGCGGTGGGGGCGACGCTGTTATAGTGCGCGGTCAGGCCCAGTTGGGTGGAGGTGGAAGCGCCGTCGCTGCCGCCGTCCGGGGTGAGGGACAAGGTGGAAGCCGAGTTGGCGTAAGGATCGACCAGTTTCAAAGCGGAGGTGAGTCCGGAACCGGTGACCTGGGCGGTCTGCACGTTGCTGCCCCAGCCCATGGCTGAATTGACCTGGGAATTGATGTATTTGGCGACATTGGCGAGAGTTTCGGTGGCGCCCTTGTTAGCATCATTGGCAAAGTTCACACTAACGGCGGTGCCGTTGACACTCAAGCTGAGGGCGTTGGAGAAGCCCGCGGTATTCACCGTGCCGCCCACGTTCGGGTTGGCGAGCGCGCCGCCGGTGATAGTGGCGGCAGTGCCTGCGCCGCCGGCATCGGTGGGACCGCCGTCGAGCGAGAAGCCCAGGGTGGCGAGGCCGTTGCCGGTAACCGTCGGAGCGACGCCAGTGATCGTGCTATAGAACGCCGGAGAACTGACCGCGGACGCGGTATTCAGGTTGCCCAAGCCCAGGACGTTTTGGGTATCGCCGGTGGACTGGACATTAAAGGTCTCCCCTGTGGCGCTGGTGAAGGTCAGAGCGCCGCCAGGCGCACCGGAAACGGTGATGCCGGCTGCCTGCAGGGCGGAACTGGCTTGCACTTGCGTCTTCAGGGAGTTTATGGCCGCATCCACCGTGGTCGCTGCGGAGCTAAAGGTAATGCTTACCGGGTTGGCCAGGCTGGCGCCCGCAATTTGTACGGTAACACCACTAGGGGCGAAAGTGGTTCCGGTGGTGGCAGTGGTTCCTCCGGTAACGGTAGTGGAGATCGCCGTGCCCGTGGAGCCGGTTGCCAGATTGCCCATGAGGGCGTTAGCCATCTGGTCACCAGCTTGTACCTGGAAGGCCGAAATGCTGGAACTGAAGGACAATTCCTGGCCACCGTTGCTGTCGGTATTGATCGAAGCCGTGATACCGGCCGATTTCAGTGCCTGGGCTGCCGGCGATGTGCCGTTGGAGGCTGAACTGATGGCGTTATTCACAGCAGATATCAAGGTATTCATATCGCTGACGCCGCTCAAGTTAACCGACAGCGCGACTTTGGCGTTGTCGGAGAACCCGGGTCCGGAAAGGTAGAACGTGCTCAGGCCCGCCACCTCGGTTGTGTTGGCCTGGTTGTTAACGATTTGCGATACGGAGTGCGTTGCCGAACCGGTCGAGATATCGGTTGTGCCGGCCACCACATTCATGCCGGAAAGACCCAGGCTTTGGGCATCCACGGTAGACTTACTGAGGTCCACGGAGATTTGTCCATTAGCGGAAACCGATGCAGCGCTGGACCCGCCACCGCCGCCCAGATAGACGTCCATGCTCTGGGCGAAGGTGCCACCCTTATTCAACCCAATGGCTTGCGCCTGCCGGTTTAACTCGGTGATGTCGGACTGAAACTCGGCATTCAGGTCGGCTCGGCTGCCGGTAAAGCTGGACGAAGCCGATTGCGTGGCTAGGGTCTGCAGGCGGTCGAGGATCTGGGAGATGTTGCTCATGCCGCCATCCATGATCTGGAGTTGGGCGGTGCCGTTATTGCCGTTGGCTACGCCTTGTGTGATTTGGGCGATCTGGTCGCGGTCCTGATTGGCGACCGACAAGCCGGCCGCGTCGTCGCCGGAGGAATTGATGCGATAGCCAGACGTCAGTTGCTGAATCGTCTTGCTCTGAAACATGCTGTTGACGTTGAGATTCTGTTGAGCGATCAAAGAATCGATATTCGTTTGAAAAGAGATCATTCGGATAATCCTTATTGTTGAGAAATTCCCGGCATCTTACCGGGGAGAGGGCTTTCGCCGTCTACGGTTGGTCTATCGGCCAAAAAGGAAAATTGCGTTAAGAAAATTTCTACTTAGGTGCGGGTCTGTAGCACGGAGGACGCCGCGCGTTGTTCCTAAAGTTATGGCTGCTTCCGCCGATAAGTGAACAGGAGCAAATAGGTCCGTTATATGCGAGTCGAAGACCATAGCCTCACCAATCAGGTTTCCTCTACCGCCTCCCGCGCGGCGGAATCGCAACGCATTCAGGTCGACAGCGGCGCCGCTGCCAGTTCCGGCGCGGCAGCCTCCGGGGATCGCGTGGATCTTTCCAGTCTGACGGGGAGAATCGCACAGAGCATGCAGGCCTTGGCAAGTCAGTCGGCGCAGCGCGCCGGACAGCTACAAAAGGACTTCCAGGCCGGCCGCTATCAACCGGATACCCAGCAACTCGCCAGCGCACTGGCTGGGTATTAAGGGTATGGAAGAACGCGACCTGCAGGGATTGCTGGAGGCGGCGCGGGAGCGCGTGCGAGGAGCGCGGGCGCTATTAGCGAAGCCGCGAGCCTGCGATCCGGAACAATGCGTTACTTTATTCAGGGAGGCGCAAGGCTACCTCGAATGGGTGAGGGACAGCATGCCGCATGCGGGTCCCCTGAGCCGCGACTTGAAGGGCCACGCGTCGGCGCTATCGGTCGACATTCGGATGGCGGGCATTCTGCTCGAGCAAGCCGCGCAATCCGGGCGGCGCTGGCTGGAAGGGCTGCGGTGCTCGCCCGAATACACGGCATTCGGAGGGCACGCGGAACTGCACAACCGCGGGCGCGTCTCTTTCACAGGATAAACCTATGAGTTCCCTGAGTTCCACCATGCTGGGGGCCTCGAGCGCACTGCAGGCTTTCCAGTCGGCTTTAAACGCCACACAGAACAATATCGACAATTCTTCCACGCCGGGCTATGCCAGACAAGGTGTAACGATGCAGGCGGAGCCGTTCGACCCCGCGGGGGGCTTGGGCGGCGGTGTTTCGGCAGGCCCGTTGGTGAGCAGTCGCGATCTTTTGGCGGAGAGCGACGTATGGCTGCAAGCTGGAGCCCAAGGAGATGCCGCGGCGCAATCTAGCGCCCTGACGGTGGTTCAGAATGCGATCCCGGTTTCCGATGGAGCAGGGATTCCGGCGGCACTGAACAATTTCTTTAGCAGCGTTTCCTCATGGAGCGCGGCGCCTACCAGCGGTAGCGCCCAGCAAAGTGTGATGGTGGCGGCCGGATCTTTGGCGCAAAGCTTTCAGGCCACCGCCGCGGCGGTAGCCAACGCCTCTCAATCGGTCAGCGAGGACATCGATACTACCGTAAGTCAGATTAACGGACTTACCACCCAGGTGGCATCGCTGAATAACCAGATCCAGAATGGCGGCGAGCAGGACCAGGGAATTCAAGCACAGTTGTACAGTTCACTGGAAACCTTATCGGGACTGGTCAACATCAGCGTCCTCCATCAGCCTGACGGGGGAGTGGATGTCACGTTATCGAGCGGCGCCGCGCTGGTTATGGGGAGCAAGTCTTATGCGCTCACAACCGCGAATGCGGCCGCCACCGGCCAGTCTGCCGATCCTCAAGCCGCGCCGGATGTGGACATTCTGGCGTCGGATGGCACTGTGGCGAATTCGCAGGTCACTGCGGGGACACTCGCCGGATTGTTGCAGGTTCGCAACGTGACAATTCCCGGACTGATTGGCGATGCCAGCCAACCGGGGGCATTGAATCAGTTGGCATCGTCTCTTTCGACGGCGGTAAACCAGATAGTCAGCCAAGGTTCGGCCACGGCGGGTGGCGCGCCACTTGGAGTCGGGCTTTTCACCACGCCGGATCCCACGAACCCTTCTTCGGCCGCGGCGACCATGGCGGTAAATCCGGCCATGACCGCCAGCCAGTTGCCACCGGTTGATCAGAACGGAGTGGCGAACGGCGTGGCCCTGGCGCTCGGGAACCTGGCCAATTCTGCCCCTACGGAACTAGGATCAGCCGGCTATACCACGTTCTATGGCGATACAGCGGGGCTGGTAGGGTCGCAATTGAATCAGGCGCAGAGCAATCAAACGGTGACGGCGCAGACGTTGGCGCAGGCTCAGAATATGCGCCAGAGCTCGTCGGGCGTTTCGCTCGATGCTGAAGCGATCAACGTCCTACAATTTCAAGAAGCTTACCAGGCCGTTGCCAAAATGGTCAACACTCTGGAGACGTTGACGCAATCGTTGATCAGCATGATGCCAGGCTGAACATAAGGACCTCGAATGACCAACAATGTAAATCCCAATTCCGCGATTTTCCTCGTGAACCTGCAGCAGATCCAGAATCGCGCAAGTCTCGCGGGGCGGCAGATCTCGTCCGGACTGCGCGTTTCAGTGGCTTCCGATGATCCGGATATGATCTCGAGCATTCTTCAGTTGCGTGCGCAAATGGCGGGTATACAGCAAACCCAGCAAAACCTGTCGAACGTAACGCCCCAGGTGACGGGCGGTGAGGAAGCCATCCAACAGGCCATACAGGTAATGGACACCGCTTCTTCGCTGGCCATGCAGGCGGCGGGAAGCACGTCGACGGCAGCCGATAAACTACAGGAGATCCCGCAAGTGCAGGGCATCCTGCAACAATTGGTCAGCCTCAGCCAGACTGCCGTAAACGGCCAGTATATATTTAGCGGCGATCAAGGCGGCCAGCCACAGTACGTGCTGGCTCCAGGCGGCAATTCCGTGCAGCAGGTGACGCAACCCGGACCGCCTGGACAGATCGAGGATAGTAACGGCGTGAAAATATCCATTGGCCTGACCGCGCAACAGGTCTTTGACGACCGCGACGCCAACAACAATCCATTGCCGGACAGCGTGTTTGGAGCGGTGACGGGTTTATTGACGGCCCTACAAAACAACGATAGCGCGGGGATCTCGACAGCTTTGACCAACTTGCAGTCGGCGTCGGCGTATTTGAACAATCAGAGCAGCGTCTACGGAGCGGCGCAGAATAACTTAACGGCTGCCAGCAGCACCGCCAGCCAGACGCTGGTCCAGCTTCAGCAACAACTCAGCACCGAACAGGATACCGACGTGGCAGCGGCATCGCTCGACTTGACGCAAGCGACTACGGCCGAGCAGGCGGCCATGGCTTCGGAGGCTATGCTCAAGCCGCAGAGTCTTTTCACCTATTTGAGCTGACCTAGCCCGGCCTAGCCTTGAACACGCTTGGCGCGTCCGGCCCAGAACATTTCGCGCAACTCGCGTTTGACTATCTTGCCGGTGCCGGTCTTGGGTAGCGGCGTTTCGAGAAACTCGAACGTCCGCGGAATCTTGAAGCGGGCGATGCGCGGAGTCAGGAACTCGGACAACTGGTCCCCCGTCAGCACCTGCCCCGGCTTCAGCACCACGAAAGCCGCGGGGATCTCGCCCCATTTATTGTCCGGCGCGGCGACCACCGCGCATTCGAGAACCGCGGGATGCGCGAAGATAGCTTTCTCCACCTCAAGCGACGAAATATTCTCGCCGCCGCTGATGATGATGTCCTTCTTGCGGTCGACGATGTGGATATAGTTTTCGTCGTCCCACACCGCCATATCGCCGGTATGAAACCAGCCGTCGGTCATGACCGCCGCGGTGCCTTGCGGATCCTTGTAGTAGCCGTCCATCACTTCGTCGCCGCGAATCACGACTTCGCCCACGGTTTGCATATCGCGGGGAACATCCTTCATATTCAGATCAACGACGCGAATTTCAACTCCGGGTATGGGCCAACCGGCCATGGCTTGGTGCCCGAGGCGATCGGCCTCGTCGGCGTACTCGACGGTTCCTTTGCGGCGCGCCGAACTGGCCACCGGACAGGTCTCGGTGAGTCCGTAGCCGCCCATCGATTGACAATGGAAAGCTTCTTCGAGGCGACCGATCAATTCGGGCGAAGCAGCCGCTCCGCCGATGTGGATTTCTTTGAGACTGGAGAGATCGTACTGTGTCTGGTCGGGCGCGTTCAGCAGGGCGTTGGCCATGGTCGGAACCAAGGACATAGCCGTGGCTTTCTCGTCCTGCACCAAGCGGAAGACTAAGGTGGGGTCGAAGCGGCGCACCATCACCTGCTTAATACCCATCATGGTAGATGCCTGCGGACGGCCCCAGCCATTGGCGTGGAATAACGGAATGGTGTGCAGTTCTACGGCGGTATCGTCGTGGTTGAAGGTGCCGGCTACAGCCAGCGCGTGCAGGTACAGCGTGCGATGCGACAACATGACACCCTTGGGGGTGCCGGTGCTGCCGCTGGTATAAAACAGTTCGGCGATGGCGTTCTCATCGAAGGAGAAGATATCGGGCCGTTCGATGCGGCCGCGCGATAGCAGTTCTTCGTAGGTGAGGTCCGACAGAGGGCCGGCATCATCGATCGTGACGTAGCGCTGAATAGTGGGGCAAGCCTGACGGATGAACTGTACCAGGGGAGCGAAGTCGTTTTCAAAAATCAGAACCTTGGCTTCGGAGTGGTTCAGAATGGCCACCAACTCGGGCGGCGTCAGGCGGACATTGAGCGGCATCACTACCGCTTGCGCCAGGACTACGCCGTAATAGCCTTCGAGCAGGGCATTGTTATTGAAGCTCAGGTAAGCGACGCGGTCGCCCGTGCCGACACCCTCAGCGATCAGACCGGCCGCCAGGCGTTCGCAACGTTCGCCGAACTGGGCGTACGTCAGGCGAGTGGCGCCGGATACCACGCCGACTTTCTTTCCATACAGATCGACGCCGCGGTAAAGACAGCGCACGGGCGTCAGGGGAACAATCATGGTGCCTCCTGTTAAGACACTGATCCTACCATTGTTAAGCGTGGTTAGGCCTGACGGGGTCAGACCTGCAGTTGGCGCAGGAAGGGAACGCTGGCCTTCATCAGGTCGAGGTTCATCTCTACGAAATAGTTCTTAACGCCGGCGGTCTTGGCGGTGGTAAAGATCTTCTTCCAGTCGAGGCTGCCTTGCCCAACCGCCACCTGCTTGTGGGCTGTTGGAAACCAATCCTGAACGTGCATGGAAATGAAGTGACCGGGATATTTTGTAAAATATTCGGGCGCGTCGTAGCCCTGGCTGATGGTGGAGAGTTGGAACTGAAACTTCACGAGTTTGGGGTCAAGCAATCCGAGCAGGATGTCATAGGTGCGCTTGCCATCGACGGTCGAAAGCTCGAAATCTTCGTTGTGCAGACCTTGCTGAATGCCAGCTTTGGCGGACTGCGCGCCCATTTTGTTGTATTCGTCGGCGGCGCGCTTCACGTCGTCCATCGTTGGATTCTTAGGCCCGTCGAGGCTGGGTACGAACATCTGGGTCAGCCCGAGTTCTTTAGCCCAGGCAATTCGGCCGGCCATATCTTTCCGCAATTCACCGATATCGAAGTGCGAACTCTGGCACTTCAGACCGGCGTCGCCGATGATCTTGCGCAGTTCGGCGGGTTTGTATTTGGCCAACGCACCAAAGCCGGAATCGGCATAGCCTACCGGGGAACACAACTCGATGGTTTGGAAGCCGGCGCCGGCCAGCACCTTGAGGGTACCGGGAAAATCTTTGCCGATCATGTTCCTGACCGGGTAAGTCTGGCATCCGATGGGCATGCCGAGCGGATTGGCTAGAAGAGTGCGCTCACCTGCGGATACGACTCCGGCAACTGCCGCGCCGGTCGTATTCCTGAAAAAGTCTCGTCTTGAAATTGCGGGCATGCCCGCCTCCTTATAAAAACTCTTACCACTGGCCGCCTTGCCTGGGTGAAGCGCGGATGGCGCGTTCAAAGGCCCAACTGCGGATGTGGTTGATCTGTTCCTTCATGGTACGGGATAGCGGCACGATGCTGACGGCCACGCTGAGCAGGTCGTCCTCGCCCATTTCGCGGTCGGCCAGTTTGGCCTTGGTGAGCGCGGATACGACGCACTGCTCGATTTCAGCGCCGGTCCACCCGATGGTGAATTCGTTTAACTGCGCCAGGTTGAAGCGGGCCGGATCAATGCCACGGCGGCTGAGGTGAATCTTGAAAATATCGATGCGTTCGTCTTCATAGGGCAGGTCAACGAAGAAGACTTCGTCGAAGCGGCCTTTGCGGATCATTTCGGCGGGCAGCAGGTCGATGCGATTGGCGGTAGCGGCGACGAATAGGCCGCGCGATTTCTCCTGCATCCAGGTGAGGAAGA
Organism: Bryobacterales bacterium; assembly: GCA_963738345.1. Taxonomy (GTDB): domain Bacteria; phylum Acidobacteriota; class Terriglobia; order Bryobacterales; family Bryobacteraceae; genus Bog-159. Next base: position 3,943,563 of record CAVTWI010000002.1, on the reverse strand, counting down.
AAGCAAAGATGCGGCCCTGCTCACCGCTCGATTCGGTGGAGGTGATACCCATCTCGATTTCATCGAACCACAAGACGGCGGGCGCCATATCCTCGAGCATCTTGCAGGCGGCGACGAAAGCACCTTCCGGCTTGCCGTGGCGGCCGGAAAAGATCTCGATCATATCGATGCGGTAGAGCGGCAACTCGAAATACGAGGCAATGGCTTTGACCGAGAGGCTCTTGCCGCAACCGGGGATGCCCATCATGAGCAGGCCCTTGGGGGCGATATCGGCACTGAGGGCGTCGCGCATGCGGAAAAGCTTGCGGCGTTCGGTCAGCCACTTCTTGAGTCCTTCGAGTCCGCCGATGTTGCCCATGTCGCCGCCTTCGGCGATGAATTCGACGGTGCCGCTGCGGTTCACCAGCAGGCGTTTCTCTTCGAGGAGGGCGGGAATTGACTCGGGGCCCAGTGCCGGACTGGCGGCCAGCGCGCGGCGCAGGGCGTAGCGGGATTCGTCGAGAGTGAGGCCTTGCAGAGACCGCGCCATCTGGGTCAGGTTCGCCTCGCTCGCATCGGGCGCAATGGCGGTGGCGGGCGTTTCGGCCAATTCGTCGCGCAGGAAATCGACCAGTTCGACAATATCGGGGGGGCGCAGTTCGATGAACAGGAGGCTGCGTTCGACCTCTTCCGGAATGGAGCGGACGGGTGAAGTGATGACGATGAATTTATGCTGGTCGAGAGCGCTTTCGTAGAGATCGCGGAGACGGCGGCGGGTTTCGGAGGACTCGCGGAGGGGCTCGTGAAAATCTTTCAGGTGGAAGATGGCCGCGCCTTTATAAGCGGCGATAAAATCGAGCGCGGCGCGCGGCGATTGGGTGCCGGGTTCGGCGGCTTGTCCCTCGCGATGCATGCCTTCGGTGAGACTCCAGATCCAAACTGGAGTGGGGGGGGAGGACAGGTGCTGGCTCACTTCGCGCAGCACGCGCGCGATGCGGCGCTCCTCTGTGGAGCGGATATAGGTGAGCGGGCGGCCCGAATCGAAGACTTCTCGCAGCATTTTCGCCGCGCGGCTTTCTTTGACGGGGCGCGCGATCAGTTCTTCGGTGGGCATTGGGTGGTCAATTGATAAAGCCGATTTTCTTAAGCGTAGCGGCCGGTTCGGGATCGTCGAACTGGGTGAGGGCCAATTTCTCGCGTCCGTTCACCAGAGCCACGCCGGCCGGGGCGCTGACGAAGGGGAAGATTTTCTTCAACTGCGGCAGGTCGTTCGAGACCATGGCCTTCAGGTGGGTATCGTCTAGGAAGCCTTGCGCGAATTGGGGCACGTTAATGGGGACGGCGACGATGCGGGTATCGCCGAAATCCATCTTGGACATACGCTTGGCGGCGTCCAGACAGTGCATGCATTCGGGATCGAAATAGAAGATCAGAATTTTACCGTCCTGGAGCGAGAATGGTTTGCCATTTACCGTTACCGTATCGGGCGCTTTCGTGCCGGTTTGCCGCATGGCGGCCACACCGTAAGATCCGGCCGCAAAGACCGTGACCGCGACCAGAATCAAAAAAGCGGTGCGCAAGCTCTGCGCGCGGCGGGCCCACATGCCCGCGATTACCGCCAATATCAACATGACGCTATCGCCGATGAAAAAGCCGGGACCCACGGCGCGTTTTACCCAGGGGAAGCAACTGCATTCGGCGCCGCGGAGGGCATTGTAGTTGATGCCGATGAAGATCATGAAGGCAATGAGCAGCGCTCCGCTCAGCAGGGCACCCCAGCGGCGGAAGCGCGGAACCAACAACAAGACTGCGGTAAATGTTTCGGCGATCCCGAAGCCGATGGCGGCGGCGAGGCTGAGGGATTGAGGTACACGCGCCTGCGCCATGCGCACGGCCGCGCCGGGGGCATCGGTCAACTTCCAAAGTCCCGAGACGAAAAATAGCAGCGCTAGTAAAATGGCTCCAACCCAACTCAACGTCGTCTTCCAACTGGTACCTTGGTCCATGGTCTCCATTTTAACGAAATGATCGCCGCACTGTTGCTTTTGATGACCGCCTTCTCGCATGTGGATCTGGTGGACGAGACCTTCGAGATCCCGGCGAACGATTGGCGTTATGTGCCGCGCGCCCTGACGCAGGAGCCGGCCATGGTGGATTGCATCTACGAATCCGACCGGCGGGACGCGCAGGTAAGGGTGGTGCTGGTGAGCCAGGAAGATCTGAACTTATGGCGGGTGGGGCGGGAGCATGACGAGATCGCCACTACGCCGGTGGGGCCGCGGGGTACGCTGCGCATGTCGATCCACGATCCGGGCAGCTATATCGCGGTCGAGAACCGGTCCGCGCAATTGGCGCGGGTGCGGCTGCGCGTGTTTCTGGAACAACCGCATGTACAGTACTTGTCGCGGGGACGGCAACTGGCGGTGATTGCGATCAGCTTCGGAGTGTTCTTCGGGATCGTGGTCTTTTCCGGGCGCAGGCTGTTGCGGGCTATCAAAACGAAGTAGCGGCGGCTTGGGTTTTGGCGATGTCTTCGGCGGTGAGGGCGGCGGAGACAAAGGCGGCCTCGAATTGCGAAGGCGGCAGGTAGATGCCGCGATCCAGCATGTGGTGATGGAAGGCCGCGAACCGGGTGGTGTCGGCGCGTTTGGCGGATTCCCAATCGGTCACCGGCCCTTCAGTAAAGAACCAGGTGAACATGGCTCCCACACGGTTCACGATGGCGCCGCGCGGCGCGGCACTGGCGATGGCGGCTGATGTAGTTTCTAGTTGGTTATAGACTTCCGGGTGCGCCTTGAGATAGCGCAGCATAGCGAGTCCAGCGGCGACTGCGAGGGGATTGCCGGAAAGCGTGCCGGCCTGATAGACGGGTCCAAGAGGTGCTACGCAGCGCATGATATCGGCGCGGCCGCCGTAAGCGCCGATGGGCAGACCGCCGCCGATGACCTTTCCAAGAGTAGTCATGTCGGGCCGGATGCCGAAGCGGGCCTGTGCGCCTCCGAAAGCTACGCGGAAGCCGGTCATGACTTCGTCGAGGATCAGCAGCGCGCCGTGCCGTGTGGTGATGTCGCGAAGGGCTTCGAGAAAGCCTGGTTGCGGCGGGACGCATCCCATGTTGCCGACCACGGGTTCGACGATGACGGAGGCGATATGGCTGCCGTGCGCGCGGAAGGCGGCTTCTACGGCGTCGACGGAATTGAACGGCAGGGGCAGGGTGGTATCGGTGAAGCCTTTGGGTACGCCCTGGGTATCGGCGATGCCGAGGGTGGCGAGGCCGGATCCGGCTTTGACGAGTAGGGAATCGACATGGCCGTGGTAGCAACCTTCGAACTTGACGGTGAGATCGCGGCCGGTGAATCCACGGGCGACGCGGATGGCGGACATGGTGGCTTCGGTGCCGGAGTTGACCAGACGAACCATTTCCATGGACGGCACGGCACTGCGGATGGCTTCGGCAAGATCGATTTCGCGTTCGGTGGGTGCGCCGAAACTGGTGCCGGTTTCGAGAGCTACGCGCACGGCCTCGAGGATGGCGGGATGGCGGTGGCCGAGCAGCAGCGGTCCCCAGGAACCGACCAGGTCAATGTACTGGTTGCCATCGATATCGAAGATGTGGGGGCCTTGGCCGCGGGCGATGAACGGGGGACTGCCTCCGACACCGCGGAAGGCGCGAACGGGCGAGTTAACTCCACCGGGAATCACTTGCTGGGCGCGTTGGAAGGCGGCTTCGGATTTGGTGTGGATCATGTTCAGGGCTGGGCTTTGCCGGGCAGAAGGCGGCCGAGGCCGAGGCTCATGGCGATTTCGTAGAGGCTGCCGTTGAGGTTGCGCATGAGGCGATTCTTCAAGCCGAGGTAGGGCTGAGTACCGGCAAACAGATCCTGCATGACGCCGTTGAAGTGGCTGCTGCGCCGGGTGAACTGTACCATGCGGGCGGGCACGGATCCGAACAGGAAACGGCCGAGGAAGATGCGTTTGGCGAGGCGCGAACCAAATTCGAGGTCGGCGGCGAAATCGCGGCGGAGGCTGCGGCGATAGGTTTGCAACTTGTCGGCGATGGTGCCGAGTTCGGAGAGCAGGGCTTTGGCGGCCAGGTCGGCCGAGCGCAGCGCATAGTAGATGCCTTCGCCGGTGACTGGATCGACCAGGCCGGCGGCATCGCCGACCGCCAGCCAACCGTCGCCCGAGACACGATTCTTCTTCCAGGCGGGGGTGTCGAGCGAGGGCAGCAGGTGGCTATAAAATGCCGCGCCTTTCCAACAGATGCCGCGCTGGGCCATGTAGTTTTCGAGGCGCTTGCGGAGTGACGCAGCGGGCTCGCCCTTGCCGCAGATGCCTACGGAGAGGTGGCCGCAACGGGGAAAGATCCAGATATAGCCTTCGAGTTGCGGCAGGAACTGGATATCGATTTGGGACTGATCGCCGGGGACGTAGTAGCCGAGGGCGGACATGGCGTCCTGAGAGGTGAGTTGGGTGCCGAAGTCGCGGAGGGGGTTGCGGGCGCCGGTGGCGATGACGCAGAAGTCGGCATCCATGGCTCCGGCGTTGGTGCGAAGGCGCCAACCCATGCCGGTCCGATTGATTTCGAGTACGCGAGCCTTTTCGATGCGGGCACCGGCATGTTCGGCGCGCTCGAGCATCATGCGGTTGAGGTCCATGCGGGAGTAGATGAGAAGAGGTTCGGTGAGATGGAGAGTGGCGGCTTTGGCGCGGGGCGCGGAAAGGACGGTCTCCGTGACTATCTTCTTGGGGGTATTGTTTTCGATCAGGAAAGGATAGGTATGGTAGGCCTTATAGGTAAGGCCGCCGCCGCAAGGTTTTTCCCAAGCGAGTTTCTCGTCGAAGACGACGGTTTCGAGACCGGCCGAGGCCAGGCGTTCGGCGGCGAATGCGCCAGCGGGACCTCCGCCCAAAATGGCAATCCGTTTCATTGTGGGGCGCTCGGCGGGGGAACGGTGGGGTGGCCAGGGGGAAGCGCGCCCGCGGGAGCGCCGCTGCCTTCGGGTGGGGCCATACCACCATGGGGGCTGGCCCCCATACCACCATGGGGATTAGCCGCATTAGCGCGCGGCTTGACGACCCAGCGCTCGCCCTTCTTTTCGAGGGTGTAGGCGATGGTCATGGGCTGGGCTCCGCCGGCCGCTTGTTTGGGCGAGAATACGACGGTGGCATAGACCTCATTCTGCCGGAAGACCATGGAGGTAACGGAGACGTTCATGGAGGCGATGTTCAGCCCTTGGCGGCTCGAGAGGTAATCCATGACGCCTTGTTTGACGGCGTCTTCGTTGGCGATTTCGTGGTGGCAGCCAGCGAGCGCAAGGCAGACCAGCAGTGGAGCAAGCATTCTCACGCTCTGATTATACCTGTCGGCGGTGGGCGAGGTATGCGGGGCTTATTTTGTGGACGATCAAAGCCCAGGCGATTGAATCTAAGGGAGTTGGGCGAGATTCGTGCGGAAGGGTGGGTCTGGCGGCGGGGGCGATTGGGCAAAAATGGGCAGGTTTTTGGGTATTTGGAGGGCGGAAAAACAAAGCCAATCGGAATTTTCGGGGGTGCGGTATGGGTTGGACCGGCGGTTCATTCGCTTCTACGGCGGTTAGACGAGATTCTCCCCCGGCTTCAATAGACCATGCCGGGCGTGCGGTGGAGGCGGGCAGAGGACGCCAAGATGTTGACGGGATAGGCAAGATATTTTCGTGGGAACGTGTGACTCGGGTTCGCGATGTAGAGAGCGGTTATTTAAGTTAAGGGCGCGGCGCGGATGGGGCAGTCGACTTCGAGCGCCTTGCCCTGTTGGTGGGCGAGGGGTATGCAGTGCCGCAGATGTTTTTCAATACGGGGTGCCGGAAAACCAAATTCGCTGGCCGCCGATGAACGCCGATGCACGCCGATAAGAAAGGATCTTGGTTGCACGGCAAGCATCGTCGCTCGCCGACAGATTGGGCAAAATCAGGCGACACGTGTGAATCGGATTCGCGATGTAGAAAGGCAGGCGTGTATGATGGAAGTTTCCCGCCATGATTGTGGAGGCCCATGTTGTCCGTTTTGACTCGATTTCCCTGGATGGCGGCGCGACGCTGGCGCCGGTCGAGGTAGCTTACGAGGCGTACGGCGAGTTGAATGCGGCTAAGAGCAACGCCATACTGATTCTGCATGCTTTTTCGGGCGACGCGCATGCGGCTGGGGTCAGTCCGGAAAGCGGCAAGCCGGGCTGGTGGGACAACATGATCGGGCCGGGGAAGGCTTTCGACACCAACCGCTACTTCATCATCTGTTCGAACATCCTGGGGGGGTGCCGGGGCACGACCGGGCCGGCTTCCATCAATCCCGCCACGGGTTGTCCATACGGCATGTCGTTTCCGGTGATCACGATTCGGGACATGGTGCGGCTGCAGAAGATGCTGATCGACCACTTGGGCATTACGCGGTTGCTGAGCTTGTCGGGCGGATCGATGGGCGGCATGCAGGCGCTCGAATGGGCGGTGTCTTATCCGGAGGCGGTAGTATCCACGATCCCGATCGCCAGTACGGCGCGGCATAGTGCGCAACAGATCGCTTTCAACGAAGTGGGGCGGCAGGCGATCATTGCCGATCCGGACTGGAACGGCGGCGATTATTACACCGGCAAGCCCCCCGCGCGCGGGTTGGCGGTGGCGCGCATGGTGGGACACATCACCTACATGAGCGACGACTCGATGCGGGAGAAGTTCGGGCGGCGGTTGCGCGGGAAGAACAGCTTCGGATTCGATTTCGAGGTCGACTTCGAGGTGGAGAGCTATCTGCGCTATCGCGGCAACGAATTTGTGAGCCGCTTCGACGCCAACTCCTATTTGTACATCACCAAGGCGATGGACTATTTTGATTTGTCGAGCGGGAACGGAACGATGGCGGCGGCGTTCGAACGCACGAAGGCGCGGTTTCTGGTGATCAGCTTCAGTTCGGACTGGCTGTATCCGAGTTACCAGTCGCAAGAGATTGTGCGCGCGCTGCGGAGCCGCAACGTGGATGTGGCGTATTGCGAGTTACCGTCGAATTACGGGCACGACGCCTTCCTGGTGGATGTGGGCGAGCAGACCGAACTGGTGCGGGGCTTTCTGGCGAGCACTTACGAGAAGGTGCAGGGATGACCGCGGCCGCGTCGCAACCGCACGGTAAACCTTTCGTCGGCGAATTGCTGGGGCGCAGCGATTACGCGATTATCGGCGAGATTGTGGATCCGGGGGCGAAGGTGTTGGACCTGGGGTGCGGCGAGGGCGAACTGCTGCAATGGCTGGCGGAGAACAAGGGCGTGGACGCGCGGGGCGTGGAGATTTCGGGCACCAAGGTGCAGCGGGCCATTGCGCGGGGCGTGTCGGTATACCAGGGCGATATCGACCACGGGTTGGTGGACTATCCGGACCAGGCGTTCGATTACGTGATTCTGAGCCAGACGTTGCAGGAGACGCGGAAGCCGCGGGAAGTGTTGCGGGAGATGCTGCGGGTGGGGCGGCGGGCGATCGTGGCGTTTCCGAATTTCGGGCACTGGCGGGTGCGGTGGTCGATGCTGACGTCGGGACGGGCGCCGAAGTCGCCGTTGTTTCCGTATGACTGGTATGATTCGCCGAACATTCACTTTTTGACGGTGAATGACTTTGAGCAGTTGGCGCGGGTGGAAGGGCTGACGATTGAGCGTAGTTTCTTTTTGGCGGGGGGGCGTGCGGTGGGGGCGCGTCCGAATTTGCGGGCGGAGGTGGCGGTGTATTTGGTGCGGCGGTGATGCGGGGGGGGGGTTGATTGCCGGGACTTCTGAAGTGTATTACTATCTCAATGCCGTGATGCGACTGATCAACTCTTAGCAGCGGTTGCGCCGCGAAGGAATGGCCTCGCGGAGGATCATTATGGCCGTTAAAGTATCCGGACTGGAAGCGAGAGCGCATGAACCACTTGGTCAGTTGGGCCGTGGCAAACTTGCCGCTGTAGTGCAAGTGCTGGAGGTCATGATTCACGACGATGACGACGAACCCGTCACCGAGGAAGACCGCCGGCGTTTTCATGAAGGGCAAGCCTGGTTCGCACAGCGCGGCGGCAAGGGCATTCCCATGGAAGACGTGCTCGGCGAGTTTGGCGTGAAGCCGGAAGACTTTCCCCTGAACAATAATGGCGGCCTACAGGGTCGAGTGGCTCGACGAGGCCAAGGCAGACGTCCGCCGGTTGGATCGCTATACCGCCACGCGCGTCTTTGAGGGCATCCTGCATTACGCTACCTAGGGTGGCGGCGATGTCGCGCATTTGCAGGGCGACATGGCGGGTTCCTTCCGCCTGTGGGTCGGTGATTATCGCGGCTGTTCAGCGTTCACGAAGGCGCTATGCGGATCTTCGGCGTGCGCCATCGTGCACAGGCTTATTGATCGCGGGATGCGGTTTAACGATTCGTTAAACCAGGCTTCAAAGTGTTCAACGCGGAAGTGAGTGCAAAGTAGATTCGAATTCGGGGTGAGGCTGGCGTGTTCCGTGTTCTCGACGTGTCGAAGTTTGTCGACGCGGAAGAATAAGGAAAGCACAAGCAAGGCGAATGTAGAGCTTGCCGCCAAGCGTCACCGCGAGTTGTTGAAGGAGCTAGGGCAATGAACAAGCAATGTTTTGCCAGTGTGTGGGACGCTATCGAAGACACGCCCGAACAGGCCGCCAACATGAAGCTGCGCTCGGTCCTGATGAGCGCCTTGAAGGATCACATCACCCGTACCGGATGAGCCAGGCGCAAGCGGCTCAGCTTTTCGGCGTGACACGGCCGCGCGTTTCCAACCTGATGCGTGGCAAGATCAGCCTGTTTGCCCTGGACGCGCTGGTGAACATGGCGACAGCCGCGGGCTTACGCATCGAAATGCAAGGGCTGGAAGCCGTCTGACCGCACGGATGAGTAGTTCGCGCGCCCCCAATGCGTGCTCGGTTTGTTGCCCTGGCCTTGGCGGACAGTCGACATACCGTGCAGGGTGTCGAGACCTCCGCAGAGGCTCCCTGTTCCTGACGAACGCTGCTGCCAAGGTGAGATTATAAGGTGACGTTACTTTGGAAGCGTTGGTTTTGAGTAAACTGAAAGAGAGGCACCCTATGAGTTCGCAAGTGGTCGGTCCCAATCGCGAAGCCGCCATTTGGGCGCGCCTGATGCAGGCACAGAACGAGGCGCTGTCTCCGGCCGCCGCCGAATACCTGCTGTCGATCCGGTTCGGCGAAAGCGACTGCGAGCAAATGGCTCGCTTGGCCGAGCGGTCCGCCGCCGGCAAATTGACCGACGAAGAGCAAAGCGAGTTCGACAGCTATCTGCACGTTGGGAATCTGCTCGCCGTCCTGCAATCCAAAGCTCGGGTCGCGCTGAGACAGGATCCACCCGCCGGACTGAGTTGGTGAATCAGGAACTCCTCCGGCAGGTCTAATCGGCACAAAGGCCCGAATATTGCCGGACGCGACCCGCTGACCGGCGAGATTGTGCGGCTGTTTCACCCACGCGAGCATCTATGGACGGAGCATTTTGCGTGGAGCGGAGCCGAGTTGGTGCCGCGCACGCCGATTGGCCGGGTGACGATTCAGGTGCTCGCGATCAACGATCAGGACTACCTTGCCGTTCGGGATGCTCTCATTGCAGAACAAGCGTTCCCCCTTCAGTAGAGCGGGCGGGATCACTGCCGCCAAGGAGGGGGATTACAAGGACTCGGGGCGGAACTCGTCCCTACGTGCCGGAAGCGGATAGGCTTGAAGTCGCCAGGCTGCTCTCTTCTCTGCACCTTGCCCAACTGGTAGCCCGCATCGCGGCGCGCATGATGTAATCATATCCACTTGGGTGTAGCCCGCACGAGGGAAGTAAGTGAGGTCAATCGCTGCATCGCGTTCTGCCGGTGAACTTCACATCCGCCGATTAATATCCGCAAATGATACCATTTAAGTGCCATATGCAAGCCCTCTTGGTTAACGCGTTTCGATGAAGAGGAGAGGCGGATCGCCCGCGCGGTGCTCGATCTGATGCTCAAGGGCGAGTAAGGGCGCTGGCAAGCGATTTCAGACGGAGGGGAAAGCAAGTAGCCATGTCACTCGATCTCCAGCACGAACGCCAACAGGCTCACGCACTTATCGATCTCCTGCCTCCCGCAAAACTTGGCGCGGTGCGCAATCTTCTCGAGGTATTTCTCGATGAGGACAACGATACGCTCAGCCCCGCCGAAGCCAACGCGATCGCCGAGGCCGAGGAATGGAGTAAGCACAACGAACCGATCCCGCATGAACAGGTGCTCGCCGAGTTTGGTCTATCCATGGCCGACTGGGAGAAGTTGAGCCGCGAACCGTAAATCAGAATGGGCAAACGGGTCGTCTGGACTCAGCAGGCCAAAGCCGATATCCGCGCCATCGAACAACCCATCGCTATTCAGATTCTCAAGACGCTAGGTCGCTACGTTCTGTCCGGCGAAGGCGCAACTAAACAACTGAAGGGCATCGCGCCGCCGCTGATCCGGCTGCGGGCGCAGAACCACCGGATCTTCTTCCGCGATCAGGTTGACGCTGTCAAGATCGAACGCGTCCTCAACCGCAAAGGGTGGTTACTTGCTAAACGCGCTGGTTGATAATCGCCTCACCAGTCGAGGACGGCGCCGTCCGGGGCGTAGACTGCGCCTTGCAATAGTTCCTGTTGGAAGGGATAGCGTGCGGCGGCGGCTTCGTTGACTGTAATGCCGAGGCCGGGCGCATCGGAGGGCAGCCAGTATCCGTTTTCGGTGCGCAGGGAACTTTCGACTACTTCCCAGCGCCAGGGGACATCGGCGAGCATATCTTCCTGGATCAGGAAATTGGGGGTGGAAAGGGCGAAGTGCAGGGCGGCCGCATTGGCGATCGGTCCCAATGGGTTGTGGGGCGCCACACCGACGTAGTAGGCTTCGGCCATGGCTGCGATTTTCTTGGCTTCAAGCAGGCCGCCGCAGTGGCACAGGTCGGGTTGGATGACGTGGGCCGCGCGCTTTTCGAGTACTTCACGGAACTGGTGGCGGGTGGCCAGGCGTTCGCCGGTAGCGATAGGCACGCGGACGGCGCGGCACACTTCGGCGAGCGCGTCGATATTCTCGGGCGGCACGGGCTCTTCGCAGAAGTAGGGCCGGTATTCCGCGATGGCGTTGATGTAGTCGATGGCTACGGCGGGGTAAGTGCGGCCGTGGAAATCGACCATGATATCCACGGTGTCGCCCACTGCGTCGCGCAGGCTTCCCATGACAGCGGCAAGTTTCTTGGCATAGGGCGCGCCCATCAGCGGTTCGGAGTAAGGAACGAACACAACCTTCACCGCGGAGTAGCCGCGCGCGACAACTTCGCGGGCTAATTCGATGACGCGGCCGGCGTCGAAACTTTGATACACCGCCGTCATCTGGCCGCCGCCCAGGTGGGTATACATGCGGACCTTATCGCGTACTGCGCCGCCGAGCAGCTTATAGACCGGCACGCCCAGGTGTTTGCCGAGGATATCCCAGCAGGCCTGTTCGATTCCAGAGATGGCGGAAAGGCCGATGACGCCGGGCCGGAAAAACGGCTGGCGGTAAAGCTTCTGGTAGAGGTGTTCGATGCGGGTGGGATCGTCGCCGATGATGAACGGTTTCAGGTCTTCGACGGCGCCAGCGACGGCGCGGGTCTTCCATTCGAGGGAGGCCTCGCCCCAGCCGTCCAGGCCCGGAGTGTCGGTCTCTACTTTCACGAATACCCAGTTGCGCATCTGGGCATTCACTACTACGGTTTTGATGTTGGTGATCTTCAAGCGACTTTGCGGAGGCGGCTGACGCGCCCCACTTCCACCCATTCCACCACCAGGATGTTGCCTTCGTGATCGAAGCACGCGCCATGCGGGCAAACGAACTTGCCCGGTATGAAGTGGTCGCGGGTCTGCTTGCGTAAGTCGCCCCAAGTCTTGGCGGCGCTGTCATCGCCGAGGTTGGCGATTACTTTGTTGTCGCGATCCATGAGAGTGACGCGGGCGCCCAGATCGGGGATGACGAATTCGCCGTGGCGTTCGCTGAAATGGCAAGGCAGGTTGACGCCGCCGACCAAGCCTGCGGGCTTTCCATCGAGGGTGAAATACTGCAAGCGGGCGTTGCCGCGGTCGGCGATCAGCAGGAGGGGCTTAGGGCCGCGCAGGTCGACGGTGATGCCGTGCGGGCAATCCAACTGTCCGGCATCTTTACCTTTGCCGCCGAAGGTGCGGATGTATTCGCCCTTGCTGTTGTATTGGTTGACGTAACTAGAGCCGTAGCCATCGCCCACGTAGATATCGCCATTAGGTGCGATGGCCAGGTTAGTGGGACTGTACTTAGTAGCCGGCTTGCCATCCTTATCCAACTTATAAGCTTCGGACTGTTTGGGGTAACCTAGGGTGAAGACTTCTTCGCCATCGAGGGTAGTCTTGACGACGATGCCGCGCTTGGTATCGCAGAGATACAGGAATTCCTGGCCATCCTCTTTATGGATGTGCAAGCCGTGGGCGCCGCCCTGGAATTCGCGGCCCCAGGACTTTACGAATTTGCCGTTATGGTCGAACACCACCATGGAGTCGTGGCTCTCGCTGGCGTCGTTGACGGTGTGGTGGACGTAGATACGGGCTTGGGAATCCTCGCAGACGCCATGGGTGTTGCCGTACTTGATGTTGGCCGGCAGTTCTCCCCAGTCGTGCGTGCATTCGTATTTATGGTCGCCCTCGCCCATTACGGGTTTGGCGCTACCGGATTTGTTTTGGGCTCCGAGGATGATGGGGCCATAGCCGGCCAGCGCGCCGGCGCCGATACCGCGAATGAATCCACGACGGGATGTGTGTGGCATGCGTGCGCTATTTTATCAGAATGTGTTTTCATGGTGATGTGACTGTCTCGACTTTCAGCTTTCCCACCACCATTCTTTTCGGCGCGGGCGCGGTAAACCGCCTGCCCGAGGAATTGAGCAAGCGCGGCATTTCGCGTCCGCTGCTGGTTACCGACGCGGGTTTGGCGCGCACTGCGGTTTTCGATCGGGTGCTCGGCCTGGCGCCGGGCGCGGTGGTGTTCTCGGCGGTGGAACCCAATCCGACGGAGCGCAACGTGCTCGACGGCGTAGCGGTTTACCAGGAGCATCGGTGCAATGGAATCGTAGGGCTGGGTGGCGGGTCGCCGCTTGATGCGGCTAAGGCGATCCGGCTGAAAGTTACGCACGAGTTGCCGCTGGCGGAGTACGACGATTTGCTGGACGGGTCGGACCGCATCTCGGCGAACATACCGCCGTATATTGCGATTGCGACTACGTCGGGCACGGGCAGCGAGGTGTCGCGATCGACGGTGATCACGCTGAGCGCGACGAATCGGAAGACGGTAGTGTTCAGCCCGCATTTGATTCCGACGGTGGCGATTGCGGATCCGGAGTTGACGCTGGATCTGCCGGCGCACTTGACGGCGGGCACGGGCATGGACGCTTTTACGCACAACGTGGAGGCTTACATCTCGAAGGGCTACAACCCGATTTGCGATAGCATCGCGATGGCGGGGGCGCGGTTGGCGTGGGAGAATTTGCCGCTGGTGATGGCGGAACCGCACAATCTGGAAGCGCGCACGCAAATGATGATGTCGTCGTTGATGGGCGCGATCGCGTTCCAGAAGGGATTGGGGGCGGTGCATTCGCTGGCGCATCCGCTGTCGTCGGATTGCGGGATGCATCACGGAACGTCGAACGCGGTGCTGTTGCCGGCGGTGCTCGAATACAATCGCGCGGCGGTGGCGGGGCGGTTGGAGGAGTTGTCGGCGCAGTTTGGCGGCGACGACATCGCGGAACTGGTGCGCGGATTGAATGCGCGGTTGGGCATTGCTCCGCGGTTGCGCGATTACGGGGTAAGTGAGGCGGCTTTGCCGGCACTGGCGGACAAGGCGGTACAGGATGGCTGCCATCAACTGAACCCGCGCCCATGTACGCGGGAGGATTTGTTGGATCTTTACCGCGCGGCGTGGTGAAACGGGCTACACTAGCAGTGTCAGATGCAAGTTCTGCAAGCCGGACAACATAAGCTCATCTTCCTGGAACTGGAACCGGAACTGGTGGCGAATATCGCCAAGCAGGCCGGGTTCGACGCCAAGCTGAAGGATGGGCAACGCAGCATCACCTTGGACCTTACGGCACCTGGCCGGCAGGCGCCGCTGCTGCTATTCGATGCGGCGGATCCGGCGAATCTGGGCTGGTTTTCGCGGTGCCAATTTTATATCGACGGGCGCAGCGGCGGCGTGATGCAGACGCCTATCAGCCTGGCGAATAAGCGCGACCGGGGCGGCAAGGCGCAGCCTTATGCGGTGCGTGTAAACATTGCCAAGGAACTGCCGGCAAGTTTCCGGTTGCCGGGCAAACAGCCACTGACCGAGCAGGTCTTATATGCGCTGCTCTTCAACTTCTTGAACGCGCTGATGAAGACAGGCGTGGCCGTTTGCGGCGGCAATGCGGTACAGGCGCTGGCGGGACGTACGGAAGGCATCGGCCCGCGCAACTGACTTACTGCAGGACGAAGTTCACTTCAATTTCCGTAGCTACTTCGACGGGATCGCCATCTAAATAAGTCGGGCTGAAGATCCAATGCTGGACGGCTGCGAGGGCGGCGGGAACCAGCAGCGGGTGTCCGCTGACGGCGTGCAGATCGAGGATGGCGCCATCCCGCGAGATCACGGCTTGGATGCGCACGACGCCGCCGACGCGGGCCTGTTTGGCGAGGGGCGGATAGACGGGGCGCGGTCCAGAGATGAGCTTGCCTTTTTGCACGTTGCCGCCGACGACGATGCGCTTAACCGGTTTGGCAACTTCGCGGATGGCTACGGGGGGCGGTGGGGGCGCGGCGGTGGGGACTTGGCTTACGAGGCTCCTGATCACACCGTTACCAGGGCCGTTGGAACCTTCGAGACCGCCTTCGACTGCGCCGGTTGGGTCGCCCGAAGTGGGCATGAAATCGGGATCAGAGAGCATGACCGGTTTTTCGGGAATCCTACCGGGTAAGACGAGTCCCTTGGGGGTGATTTGGGAAGGGACCACTGCGGCTTGTTTGGTGGCGGCGGCTGCAGCGGTTTTGTGATGGATCCCGGGCGGCGGCGCGGGGAGGCTGACCCAGGATAGGCGGTGGGGTAGGGCATCAGTGCCTACCAGCGGCACGAGGATGGCTAACCCGATCGCGGCAACCTGCCCGATAAATGAAACTACAACTGTCCATGGTTTCTGCGTGCGTCCAGACACACCTATAGCGTCGAACATTTCAACCTCCTATTTGACTTATTTGTTTATCGATTGCTTATCGATCAGTCTGAGTGATTCGACACCTGGGGTACTGACTAAGTTCCGCCGATTTGATAGACTGGCGCACAGTTCGATTTTGCGAGGAGGACTAATTATGCCGGGAACCGCTGCTGCGTTAGGTATCGAGCACGTGTTTGTGTTGATGTTGGAGAACCGGTCGTTCGACCATATGCTGGGATTTTCCGGCATTGGGGGGACGGATGCGGAGAGTGGCGCGCTCACCATGATCAATGGGTTGAGCGGCACGGAATCGAATGTGTTCGACGGGCATAGTTACACGGTGTCCCAGGATGCCGATTTTCGGATGACGTGCGATCCGGGGCATGAGTTCGGAGACGTGCTGAATCAACTTTGCGGCACGTCGCCGGGGTTTGTGCCGGGCGGGCCATATCCACCAATCGATAACAGCGGCTTCGCGGCTGCGTTCGCGGTAAGTGGCGCTATCAAGGCTGGAGTCAGTCCTGGGGACGTGATGCGATGTTACGCGCCGGAGCGATTGCGGGTACTGAACGCGTTGGCGAGTGAGTTCGTGGTGTGCGATAACTGGCATGCGTCGCTGCCGGGTCCGACGTGGCCAAATCGGATGTTCGTGCATGCGGCGTCGTCTGGGGGCCTCGATCATAGTCCGCGAATCGATGAGATTGTGGCATGGGAAACGGTGGCGGGGTTTTCGTTTAAGAATGGGACGATATTCGACGTGCTGCAGAAGAGAGGGATTCCGCGGCGGCTTTATGCAGGCGACGATTTCCCGCTGGTGGCGGCGCTGAAAGGGATACACCTCGGCGACATCCGGCATTACAGTTTGTTGGCGGGCGACTTGGCGCAAGCCGAATTTCCTTTTAGTTATGTTTTTATCGAACCGGGTTACGACGTTTTGAACGATTATAAGAGCGGCAATTCGCAGCATCCGTTGGCCGATGTTACGCAGGGCGAAGCATTGATTAAGAGCACTTACGAAGCTATTCGTCAGTCGGCACATTGGGCGAAGAGTCTTTTGATTATTGTGTGGGACGAGCATGGCGGGTTCTACGATCACGCGATACCTCCGAGCGCGCCGGCGCCGGGGGACACTGCGCCCGAGGGCGGCAACGATCAGTTTGGTTTTACTTTCGAGCAGTATGGCCCGCGGGTACCGGCGCTGGTGATTTCGCCGCTGATTCCGCAGAATGTGATCGACCACCGGTTATACGATCACGCTTCGATTCCGGCGACGTTGGAGGCGCTGTTTGGGTTGGAGGCATTGACGGGGCGGGACCGCGGGGCGAATCATTTGGATTCGCTGATCACGCTGCAAACACCGAGGACGGACGCTCCGGAAACGCTGCCGGCGCCTGTTGATTCGGGTGGCTCTACGCCGGCCTTTCGGGCATTTGCCGCGCCGGTAGCCGCTACGCCGGTGGCGCGTCCGGAGGATTCGGTGAATGGGGGCAATCTTCCGGCGGTGGTGCACGCGGCTATGCAGCAGGATCTTTCGTTGGCGCCGGAGCGGCGTCAAGAGATCGTGGCGCGGGTGGGATCACTCGAGACGCGCGCGGATGCCATGAAATATCTGGCGGAGGTGCAGGAGAAATTGCGGGTGGTGCGGTGAGGTAGTGGGGGGGGCGAGGTTAAGAAGACGCTTGCTCACGCGCGCGGCTCGGTTTGCAGCATTCTACTCTCGGAGCAGGGTGAAGTAAATCGAGGCGGGGATGACGACGACTATGGACGCCATGGCTAGGAGCAGAGCGGCATGGTCGGCGGCGAAGGACTGGGCGATGGGTAGCAGGGCGGTCAGTTTCAGACTGCTCAAAGTCGACCCGGTGCGGCGTAGTGCGGCTTGAAACCAGGCCGAGGTGGCACCGAAGCATGCGCCCAGAACCGCCATGGCGCAGGCAAACGCCAGCACTTGGGCTACAGTAATCGGCCTTCCGGCGGCTTGCGCGGCTTCGCGGCGTGCGCGGGTTTGGGCGAGCCACCAGACCCGGCCGGATTCCGGCACGACAGCTTGTGAACGCAACTCGTCGCGGTCATGATCGATGGCACCGGCGATGGCCACCACGTCGGAGCAGACTGGGCAGACGGCCACATGTTCGCGCAGGGAGGCGTCCACGCGCGCGGGCCAGCGGTCCTGAAGGACGGCGCCCAATACTTCGGATTCCAATTCGCATTCGAAAGGTTTCACGCGTTTTCTCCTTCTGCGCCACCTTCTGCGCCGCGGCCGAGCAGTTGGGCCATTTTGCGGCGAGCCCGGAATAGCAGGGCCTTCATGCTGGCGGGACGCAGGCCCAGGACGTCTGCGATTTCGCGGTGCGAGGCGCCCTCGGCATAGGCCAGCCAAAGCATGGCACGTTCGCGGGGTTTGAGGTGCGACATGGCGCGGTTGAAATCGGTCAGCCGTTCGGTGGCGCAGGAGTCATGCCCGGACGGGACGCGTTCGATGTCTCCACCGGGAGGAGCGGACGCCCCGTGCACCATGCTGCGGCGATGCGCGTCGCGGGCTACGTTGGTGGCGATCCGGTAGAGCGAATTCCGGCGGTGGGTTTCGCTCTCGTAGCTGGCCGAAGCGCGCAGAAAGCGGTAGAAGGTCTCCTGCAGCAGATCTTCGGCAAGCTGCCGATCACCGGTCAGGCGGGCCAGATAAGACCACAACCCGCGGGCCGTCCGGTCATAGAAGGCGCGGAAGGTTTCCTCATCCATCACGAAGCCCGCGGAGGCATCACTCATTGCGCAATCGTTTGTGCAATCGCGTTGAATATCGTTGAAGGCCGTCTCACGAAACATAGGCACGCAATTCGATTCGTTAGGGGCCGGATTAGCGGCCGGGTATCGCTAAACGAGCAGCCGGTGGGGTTTCAATCAAACCCAGCCGCTGCGAGATCACAAAGGATATTATCGCCGAGACTACAAAACCCACGCCCAGCGCGATTCCGATTACGCCCAAGCCGTGCAATGATGCCGCGGCCGGATCGGCCACGCGCCCGCCCACGATGTGCAGGCCGATACCACCGGCGATTAGTACGACGCCGCCTTGAATGGACCAGAGAATCCGGCTCAAGGGTGCGCCAACGCTGCGCGGGGCGGCGTCCAGGGCGATAGGAGACGATTCGAGGAACTTGGCTCCGGCCGAAGACTGAATATATGCGAGCAGGTCCTCGTTGGCGGTGAAACGGTCGAGTAATTTGGTGTGGGCATCGGTCTGCACTTTGGCCAGGCGGCTCCAGCGTTTGTAATCGACCAGAGTGCGGGTGAGCCAGATGAGGACGCCGACGGCCAAGCCAAAGCCGGCCATGATGCTGAGATTATCAAGGGCTTGCCGCCAAAGATCCAGGATCTTGGAGGTTGGGTCCTGGCGCGGGCGAGGGCTGTTTTCGTCGCCGATGTAGAAGGACGGATTGCGGGCGACTTCGGGGTGGGCGTTCAGAAAACCAATGAGCGCCGGATAGGGCGCCAGATATCCCTGGTTGGATAGCAGACTGGGATCGGTCGCCAGGACGTCGCGCAGCGAGGGCGGATAGTGGTCCAGGAGGGAGGATAGCTGTTCCTTGGCGCGTTGGGCATCAGGCTGCTCGACGGTCAGGATGGACGGAGTGGGTGTATTCGGCGGCGTGCTCTTGGGGGCCTGCGCCCAAACGGACGGGAAGATGGCGGCGCTTAACGCCAGCGCGGCAAGGCGGGCGGCGCGGGTTTGAATGAGAGTGATCATGGCGTTCCTTTCACCCTCTAGTTACGCGGCGAGGGCGCAGAGGTTAACAGGCTATGATGAAGCCAGTGCAGCGAAAGATCTTCTGGTTGACGTTTACGTTTTTGGGATTGATTGCCGATTTGGTGCTGCCGTTGTGGTGGGCGTTGGGCGCTACGATTCCGATTTTTTTGGCGAGTTGGTGGTTCGCTTACCGCAGCGATTGGTTTTGACGCCTGCGCTATTTTGCGGGGGCGGCGGGGTAGCCCCGCCATAAATATTCAAGTGCTTCGGGCAGGGTCTGTTGTTTCACGGCGCGGTCGGTATGGCCGGCATTACGCGCGAAAACGAATTGGTAGTGGTAGCCTTTGGCGGCCAGAACCGCGGCCATTTTCTCGTTAGCGAGCACCCAATCGTGCATGTTGTCGCGCATTACGTTGGGATTGAAGAGGTCCCGATCGCCGACTTCCATCCAGATGCGGAGGGGCTTGGCGGGCGTGTTCGGGATCAGGTGTTCGTGGAACTCCCAAGCGCCGCCGGGGGTCTGCGGATTCGACGGCCACTGCTGGTTTACGTAGGTGCCTGAGTAAGTCAACACTCGGTGATAAAGTTCCGGGTGGTACCAGGCCATGATCAGAGCACAGGAACCGCCGGAACTGCCGCCCATAGTGGCGCGGCCTTCCGGATCTTTGGTTAGCTTGACGTGATATTGCTTTTCTACCAGGGGCAGCACTTCTTTTTCGACGAACTCGGCGTAGGTGCCGGACATGGTGTCGTACTCGAGGCCGCGCTCGCTGCCCTGCGCGTCGCCGCTACCGTTGCTGAGGGAGATGGCGATCATGGCGGGCACGCGGTGTTGGGCGATCAGGTTATCGAGCACGGTGAAGAGGAGTTTATCGGGGCCGTCGGCTCCCACGATGAATGGCGCTGGGGTGCCGGTGGCGTATTGCTTGGGGACGTAGACGGTCACTTTCCGCGAATAAGGAGCGGGGTGGCTGGTAGTGACGATGAGTTTGGCCGGATCGTTGGGATCGGGTGTGCCGAAGGTGTTGGGCTCGCGCGCGATGCCGGGGTAGATTTTGCTGTCGGCCGATTCCATGGTGAAGGTGTAGATATCGCCTTGGGGAACGCCTTCGTGCGGGGTGGCGTCGGGCGCGGGATTGTGGGTCGGTCCAAGGATAAAGTTGCCGTCGGCGGTGGCGGGGGCGTTGGCGCCATCGGGCAGGGCTTTGGCTTTGACGTATCCGGGCGTATCGGGGTCGCGGGTGGGCGGCACCGGACGGCCGGGCGCGGGTGTCTGTTGGGCGGTTGCGGGGGCGAGGGAGGTTAGCAGGCTGAGCAGGAGCACGACGGGAAAACGGTGCATGGGAAATGTCACCCTACGATCTTAGCGTGTGCTAGCGGCGGGCGGCAAAGACTATAATCGCGAGTATCGGGCCAATCGGGATTAAAGGAGGAAAGGATGTTTTGCCTAAGAACACTGTTGAGAATTCAGGGCCCCGCAGCGATCTTATTATTCGCTTCCATGGCCGAAGCACAAGGCCTTGATTGGGTCCAGCTTTCGCCACCTTCATCTCCGTCCGCCACGTGCTGCATGGGCATGGCCTACGACGCGACTACTCGCTCAACCGTGTTATTTGGAGGCGGCAACGGCACGGGTATCCCCTTCATCACGTATGGCGACACCTGGACTTGGACTTCCCACAGTGGGTGGTCCAAGTTGTCTCCTCAGACTTCTCCACCGGCTCGTCAAGGTCCTGGGATGGCGTACGACGCGGCGACTGGCACGGTTGTCCTCTTCGGCGGGGTAGACACCAGTGGAACGAATCTCAATGATACGTGGACGTGGGATGGAGTCACATGGACGCAGCAGTTCCCGCCGGTTTCCCCTCCAGGGCGCCAGTTCGATATGCAGGGCATGACCTACGACGCGGCAACGCGGACCGTGATATTCTTTGGCGGCTTACTAAGCAACCAGGATGTTCTGGGCGATACGTGGACGTGGGATGGAGTGATGAAAACCTGGACCCAACAGTTTCCTGCGACCAGCCCCTCGGCTCGGCGAACTGGTGTAGCGTATGACGCTGCCAATCGAACAGTCGTTCTTTTTGGCGGCGACATCCGTAATGGTGACGGCGGGTTTGGTATTTATTTGGGCGACACGTGGACGTGGGACGGCCTCAACTGGGCGCGGCACTTCCCGTCATCCGCCCCGTCGGCACGGGGGACGTCCTGCATCACCTACGACGCGTTCTTGGGCCGCGTCGTGTTATTTGGCGGGAGTAGCGACTATGACAGTGCACAGGGTCTCAACGATACCTGGACCTGGGATGGGAAAAACTGGACCGAGGTAGCTTCGTCCAAACGGCGGCCGCCACCCCGATGGGTTGCAGCAATGGATTTCGATCCGCTCAGCAACGGCTTGGTGCTGTTCAGTGGAGAGGGAAACAATAACGTTTTCCTTGACGATACGTGGATCTTCGTGCTCGTGCCGTGACGAAGGCGGGATGCCGATGCAGAGCGGGCATTTTGTGGCGTTCCGGCGATGAGGCAAAACCTGCCCTTTGTTGAAGCATGCCGCGGCGGGTGCATTTAAGAGATTAGGATGTCGTTCGGTCCCGTGGGATGATTCAGAGCCTCTTATGCTTTCGGCTGGCGCGTAGTGCGCCCGGCAGTACAATATCCTTTACTATTTTTTTGCCGAACCCTATGCGCCTGTTATCTGCCTGCTCTCTCACACTGTTCTTCGCTCTCACCGCCAGCGGCCAGCCCTACCGCGTGACGATACAACATGGTGTCTCCGCGACCATGCGCGACGGCGTCAAACTTGTTGCCGACATCTATCAGCCCGACGCGGATGGCGCGTTTCCGGTGCTGCTGGAACGCACGCCTTACAATCGTGCCGGGGCGCAAGCGTCCGCCGCGGGCATGGCGTCCCACGGCTATATTGTGGTGATTCAAGATACGCGGGGACGGTTCGATTCCGGCGGCGAATTCTATCCTTTCCGCTACGAAAGTCAGGACGGCTACGATACCGTCGAATGGGCTGCCGCCCTGCCGCATGCCAACGGTAAAGTGGGCATGTTCGGCGGGTCGTACGTGGGCGCAACGCAGATGCTGGCGGCCATGGCTTCACCGCCGCATCTGGTGGGCATCCAGCCTTACGTCACGGCATCGGAGTATTACGATGGTTGGACCTATCAGAACGGTGCTTTGGAACAGTGGTTCGCCAGTTCCTGGTCAAGCGGACTGGCTGTCGATACGCTGCGGCGGAAGGCCATGCAAGATCCCAAAGCTTGGGTGACGCAACTGCCTGTGGATAGCTATCGCATGTTGGAACTGCCGCCGGTGTCGGCACTGGCGCCTTACTTCCGCGATTGGGTGGCGCACGATCGGGACGATGATTACTGGCGCGCCTGGAAGATTTCGGACCATTATTCGACCATGAACGTGAAGGGGTTGCACGCGGGCGGGTGGCATGACATCTTTTTGAAGGGCACGATTCAGAATTACGTGGGGATGCACAACGCGTCACCCGCGCGCGCCGATCAGCGACTGCTGCTGGGTCCGTGGGCGCATGCGGACACTTCGCCGGAAGGCAAGATCGGCGATGTCACTTTCGGCAAGAATGCCGTGCTTGATACGGATGGGACGATACTGCGGTGGTACGACTATGCGCTGAAGGGCGCGCGCAACGAGTATGCGACGGGGGCACCGGTTCGCTTGTTCATTATGGGCGAGAACGCCTGGCGCGACGAGAACGAATTTCCCCTGGCGCGCACTACTTATACGAAGTATTACTTGAGCAAAGGCGCGCTTTCGACCGATGCGCCGGGGGGCGGAGAGCCGGAGGTGTATGAATATGACCCGGCGAATCCGGTCCCCACTATTGGGGGACGGTTATGTTGTGGCAACAGTCTTCCGCCGGGGCCGGCGGATCAGCGGTCTAATGAAGGGCGGCCGGATGTGCTGATCTTTTCGACGCCGCCACTGAAGAAAGATGTAGAAGCGACGGGGTGGGTGAAGGCGACGCTGTATGCATCGAGTTCCGCGACCGATACGGATTTCACGGCGCTATTAGTCGACGTAGACCCATCGGGCTATGCCAGGTTCCTGACCGACGGTATTGTACGCGCGCGTTATCGCCACTCGACGGAGCGGGCGGAGCCTATTGAACCTGGAAAGATCTACGAGTACTCGATTGACTTGTGGGCGACGAGCAATTTATTTAAGGCCGGTCATCGGATCCGGCTGTATGTGTCGAGCAGTAATTTCCCGCGGTTCAACCGGAACATGAATACAGGCGAGGCGATTGCGGGTGCGACGCGTTATGTGAAGGCGCAACAGCGGATTTATCATGATGCGCAGCATCCATCGACGCTGGTGCTGCCGGTTATTCCGCGCTGACTGGCGCGGGGGCTTCGACTTCTCTACACTCTTCGGCCCTTTTTGCGTTTTGTGGCTAAAGTACAGCGGGCAGGCGGCCGATTGTCTTATTAGCCATGGATAATGCTGAACCCGCCCGAGTCTTATGGATTGCCGGGGATGACAACCGGCAGGCCGCTGCGCGTGCCTCGGAAATCTCCGAGGTTGCCCTCAATTGCGTCGCAGGCATTCCGGAAGCTTTAGAATACATCCGGCGCGCTCAGATAGACGCGGCAGTAGTCTGCCTTCCCCTGAGTGAGTATACCGCTGTCGAGATATTGGACGAACTTCGTTCCGCCGATGAAAGCATGCCGCTGATTCTTTGGGATCCCGGCGTTAGCGTTTCCGATGCGGTTAGTTGGCTGAAGTCGGGCGCCTTCGAGGCTTTGGGAGCAGAGGCTGGATCGGAAGAGGTTGTCGCGACCATTAAGGATGCCATCGACGACCGGCGCAGCCGCATTACCGGCCGCGCGGATGTGGCGGAAACCTGGCGGCGCATTCTGGTCGGCGCCAGTCAGCCGTTTCAGGAAGTCGTACGGATGGTGCGGTTGGTTGGTAGCCGGCGTTCCACGGTGCTGCTGACCGGCGAAACCGGTACCGGTAAAGAGATGGTAGCGCGCGCGTTACACATGGCTGGGCCGCGCGGCCGCCTTCCGATGGTTTCGGTGTGCTGCAGCGCGTTGCCTGAAAACCTTTTAGAAGCGGAATTGTTTGGCCACGTAAGAGGCGCGTTTACCGGAGCGCTCAACCACCGGATGGGGCGGTTTGAGCAAGCTAACGGAAGCACACTCTTCCTGGACGAAATCGGAGACATGCCTCTTGAACTACAGGCCAAACTGCTGCGGGTCCTGCAGGAGCGGGAATTCCAGCGGTTGGGCAGTTCCGAAACCGTCCACGTGGATGTACGGGTGATCGCAGCCACCAACGTGGACCTATTGGAACGGGTTAGCCAGGGGCGTTTTCGCGAAGATTTGTATTACCGCCTCAATGTAGTACCGATCCATGTCCCCCCACTGCGCGCACGATTGGGCGATGTAGCGGCTTTAGCGCACCATTTTGTCGACAAAATCTGTCGCCTTGAGGAGTTACCGTTACGGCAGATCTCGCGCGAAGCGATCAGCCGTTTGAGCGCGTATTCCTGGCCAGGGAATGTGCGCCAATTGGAGAACACCATCGAACGCGCCATTGTTCTGAGCGGTGATCGGACGTCGTTGTATCCCGCGGACTTCCCGCTGGATGGTTATGGGCGGAGGCCGGCGACTGAGCGGGCGGGCGCAAATTTCATTCAGGTGCCGGACGATGGCCTCGACTTCGAGCAGACGGTGGGCCAGATCGCGCGCGGAATCCTGGAGCAAGCATTGCGCAAAACGAATGGCAACAAGAAAATGGCCGCCGATCTACTGAGGCTCAAGCGTACGACTCTGGCAGCAAAACTCAGGAGCTTTGAAACGGGCGATCCGGAACTAGCGGCCCTGGCGGCCGATTTCGTCCACTGTGCTTGAGATACGACTTCATGCAAAAGAGAAAAACGATGCTGAGTTCTACGGCTACCATTCTGGGGGCACCGAGCGGGCCGCCGGCGCCCGTCGGAATATGTCTCGGACTAGGCGCACTGACGCACGTTCTCGAAAGCCACCAGTCTTGGGTGGACCGCAAGCTGGGCGGCGAGAGAGCCTGTTTGAGCGGGGTTGTGTTAGCCGAAGCTGCTCTCGATAAAGCCAATCTGGAACGCTGCGAATTGATATCGGTAAATCTCACCGGTGCGCACATGGCCGGCGCCAATCTGGGGGGCGCGTCTTTTGAGTATGTCAATTTCAGCAATGCGACCCTGAGCGATGCGGACTTGTCGCACGCCAAGTTGTCCGATTGCAAACTGGCGAATTCGATACTAGCGGGAGCCAATCTAAGCCAGGCAACGCTGACAAAAGTCTCATTGAAGGGCGCCAACCTGCGACAGGTCCAATTGCTCGAAGCGTCCATTGAAAAATGCGATTTTGATGGTGCCGATCTGAAGGATGCGCGGCTGCTGCAAGCCAAACTATTCGATTGTAGTTTCGCCAAGACGAATTTCGAGGGCGCCAATCTTTTTCACAGCGCGTTCCGTTTCTGCAAGTTGATGGGGATTCTGGCTGCCGCATCGAACTGGAATTCGACGACGCTGCAGAACTGCGAATTTCGCAGAGCGGATCTGAGCGGCGCGCATTTCGATAAGGCAGATTTGCGGCAGAGTTCTTTTTGGAAGGCCACATTGAAGCGCGGCAGCTTTCGGAACGCTCAACTGAAGGCCACCGATTTCGAAGGCGCCGATCTTTCGGGGGCCCGCTTCCACGAGGCTATAACCATGAGCGCCAGTCTGTGCGGGGCCAACCTGCGAGGGGCGCAAGGGCTCACCCCAACGCAACTGGGCCAGGCACGCACCGACCGCAACACGATCCTGCCGGACGGCTCGCACGGACCCTACATGGTGGGGGTCCCGACGCACCGGCCTTGCCGCCTTCAATAGGCGCCAACGGCCGAAATAACCCTAGCAAAGTGCGGCCATCAACGCACCGCGGGCCGTCGAGTGCAACGGATCGCCCGCTACGCGAACCTCCGACAGCCTTACCGGAAAATCTTCGGCTTGCAGGACCTTCATGAAATAGTCCAGGAAGCCTTTGGGCATGGCGGTTCCGCCGCTGAGCACCAGGGGCAGCGATTGCTCCAGCTTGGGCAGTTTCTGGGCGGACGCAATATGGGCTCGCAATGACGAAATGAGGTTGTCGATCACTTCCTGGTAATAAACCGTAAGCGCGTTGTGCGAGCGGTCGGTGGTGAATCCATTGAGTTGGAAACCTTTTTCCTTGGAAAGGCGCAAGCGGTTGGCGCGATCGCCGGTAACCTCAGCGGCATGAAAATCTATGAAGTCGCCGGCTTTGGGCACGCTAAAACTGATCACCGGGACAGAGAGCACCGCCATACATATGTTGCACAATCCGCTGCCGCACGAGATGCCGACGCCGCTGTAATTGGATGCCGCCAACTCGCCGTAAACCACCGCCAGTCCCTCTTCGATAGGAGTGGCTGCATAGCCAAGTTCGTTAAGAATTTGGCGGATGGAGGCTTCATGGTAGCGAATAGCGCCATTTACGCTGACGCCCTGCGCCGGCACGCTGAAGAAGACCTTTTGTCCCTCAACCGCCGCACGGCCCAGTAATTTCGTCAGAATGCGGTGCACCACGGCGAGGCTGTGCGGCTCATCGGGGTTCAGCACCCCATTGGCCATGGGCCGGCGGGTTTCGACGTGAAAAACTTCGGCAAACTTCTCCGCGTCGTTGCCAGCTACTACAATCTCATCGCCCTGGACTTCGTGAAAGACGTTCTCACGTTGCAGCAGACTCTCGGCAAGCTTGGAGTACGGCAAGGTCATAAACGCATTGAGTTGGGTGTCGTACTCCTGCTTCTTATCCTTGGCGCGCGCCACTACCAGGCGACTGGTACCGATATCTAAGCCCAACGGTTGGGTGTAATCCTGTTCGACGTTGTTCATAAATCTCTCCGTTTATCTAACGTGCAGTGGCGGTGGAAGCGCGTTCCAACACCACCGTCAGGCCGACGGCTGTGGTGCCCGCTTCGGGAACGCAACAGGCCGCGGCATCGGCGATGCGCTGCGCTTCATGCCGTTTCCGTTTTTGCCAAACTCGCAAATTATCCTGGGCGCGGGCGACTTCATCGAGATTGCCCTGCATGCGCGACATGTACTGGCCGGTAATCCGGTCCATCTCCGCCTGCAGCGTGCGATTCTGCTCCTGGATACTGGACTCGAAGTTTTGCAGATCCTTCTGGCGGGCCTCTTCGTACTCGGTGAGCAGGCGCTGCCGCACGATGGCATCCTGTAGGATGTCTTCGATCTTCGCGCCGCCGGCTTCGAGAGCCATCAGCAAAGCGCCACGCTTGGTTTCGGGCGTCATTCCGCCCAAGTGGGAACTCTCGAGCATTTCAGCCACTTTCAGCACACCGTAGGATAGACGCGGTGGCTTCGAAGTTCCGCTATGGTAGATTTGTTCAAAATCGGTAAGTAATGGGGGGCCCAGTTCACTGGGCGTTGCGCCCACTGGGGTTAACCGGACTGGGACTGGTTCCGTTGCGACTAGTGTGGGCCCGTGGCCGTTTGACTCGGGGCTTTGTTCGTCGTCGGAGAGTTTCTCATGGTTTCCATTAGACAACTGCAGCATTCGTTTCCACATGCAAGCCTCCTATATTCGGATGCCATTGCTCCGTTTTTTCAGGTATCTCTTCAGTAGTACTCTTTCAGAGAATTTCTCTCATGTCTTTTAGGGGGTTAGTAAGTACTTCAGGAATAGAATGTTCCACCTCTTACCAATAAAAAACGCCGAAAGGCTAAGATTTTTCGTCTCAATGGACGACATATCTAAGTAACGCGATGAATATGCTGCGGATACGAGAGCGAAGAGTGCACCAGAAGCAGGTCGCCCGCATCGCCTGCGTCATCCGGGATCCGGTATCGCGTTTGAGATTCCTGCAAGCTGCCGCGCCAAAACGATCGTTCATGCGGCGTCTGACGCGCGGGCGTCTGCGCCACTGGCTGCTTTGGGCGGGCCTACTACTAACGCTGCTGATCCCGTTTCTGATGAAGTTGGCGGCGGGCAAGGCAGAGTCCCGGCAACACACGCTGCCGAGCCCGTTTCCGCCGGCGTCGGTAGTAGAGCCTCAGAAAACCGCGCAGGTCTGGCAGGTGGAACGCACCGCCGAGTCGGAGGTATACAGCAATGGCCTCCGTATCGACACCCATTTCACGGTGAGCAATACGCCTCGGGTTTATCTAGCCTTCCACCGGAACGGCGATGCCGCGGTGACGCGGGTGCAGCGCAGCGATCCGGCCGGGATTGTCTTTCATACCACCGAGAGTTGCCAGGCGCCGTTTGAAGCGGAGGCCACGCCGGTGCTGAAACGGATTGGCGAATCGCTGCTGGAATATGTCAGCCGGAAGCGCGCGTACCACTATGTGATCGACCGGTTCGGGCGCGTCTATCGAGTTGTGGCGGAATCCGACACTGCCTATCATGCGGGCTATTCCGTTTGGGCCGACGATCGGTGGTTTTACGTCAACCTGAACGAGGTTTTTCTCAGTATTGCGTTCGAAGCGCAAACGCATCCCGGGCAGACGGATGGGGTGGCCAGTCCGGCGCAACTCCGCGCGGCCGCCATGCTGACCGAAATGTTGCGCAGCCGATACCAGATTCCGGCGGGCAATTGCGTAACACACGCACAAGTCTCAGTGAATCCTTCGAATATGCTAGTGGGTTATCACACCGATTGGGCGGGAGGGTTTCCCTTCGAAGCGTTAGGATTGCCTGACAATTATCAGTTACCGCTGCCTTCGCTCTGGGCGTTTGGGTTCGACTACGAAGCCACATGGTTGGCTTCCGGCGGATATCGATTGTCGCCCGGAGTGAAGTTGGCCGAAGAAGAGATCGAGCGGCGTGCCGCTGCCGGCGACATACGTCCGGCTGCATACAGGAAAGCGCTGCGGGAGCGGTACCGGCACTGGTTGGCCGAAGCGCGAAGGCCGGGGACTACTATGGCTCAGCTTCGCTCGGGCTCCGTGGGCCGGTAGCCGTGCTCCAGCAGGACACGGCGCGCCATTTCCGCAGTCTGAGGCAAGACATAAAAGAACGCGCCCGTGCGTATGCGCTGAAAAATAAATCCGCCGCGATACTCGTCGGTTTCCACGCCGTAGTCCACCCCGGCAGTGCTAAGAATCTGCTTCGAGCCGTAACGCTTCGTTCAAGCGCTTGGCGATATATACCAGCACGGGATCCTTGCCTTCGAAAAACGACGCTTCCTGGCGCATGTTTTCCTTGAGAAAAGCGGCGGCCGACCGCCATCTTTACCATCTTAGGAGATATTGCATGGAAGGATTAGTAACGGATCGCCGGCCGTCTCCGGATCGGCCGGGAGGAGGAATTGCACTGGCTGGCGCTCACCCTGATCCCCGGGTTTGGGTACGCGCATGGCAGGCAAACTGCTGGACCGCTTCCGTACGCCGCAAGCCGTATTCCGCGCCTCCCGCACCGAATTGGAAGCGGCCGGCGCCAGTGGCGCGGTAGCGCAGAGCATCGCTAGCGGATGCTCTTTCGAGGACGCGCTCGACCAGCAACACAAGATGGCGGAGCACGGCGTCACCGTCGATCGTCCGCAACGACCCGCGCTATCCGGCGCTGCTGCGCGAGATCTTCGATCCGCCGGTGCTGCTGTTTGCCCGCGGCCGCGTGGAACTTCTGCAGCCTTCCACTTCGCCGTGGTCGGCACCCGGCGGCCGACGCCCTATGGCATTGCCGTCGCCGAGAAGATGGCGGCGGACCTGGCGCGCGCGGGGCTCACCATCGTCAGCGGCATGGCGCGCGGCATCGATACCGTCGCGCATACAAGGGCGCCCTTGTCGGCGGGCGGCGATACCGTCGCGGTCCTGGGTTGCGGCGTCGACATTGTCTATCCGTCGGAGAACCGCAAGCTGGCCGCCGACCTCGCCGCCAAGGGGTCTGATCATCTCCGAATTCGCCATGGGATCGACCGCCTTCCCCCAGAACTTCCCCATCCGCAACCGCATCATCAGCGGCATGAGCGCGGGCGTGCTGGTGGTGGAAGGGGCGCAATACAGCGGCTCGGCCATTACCGCGAAGCTGGCGATCGACCAGGGCAGGGAAGTCTTCGCCGTTCCGGGCAACATCACCTCCAAAGCGAGCTGGGGTCCTAACCTATTGATAAAACAGGGCGCGAAGCTCGTCCAGGATTGGAACGACGTGATCGTGGAACTTCCCGCCGAGGTCCGGCGGCAGCTAATCGAACGCGGCCGCGACCGGCTTCTGGGCAAGACGGATGCATCCGGAGACGGCAGTCAGGCATCCCTCATAAGGAAGGGATCCGGCTACCGGAAGTGGGCCGCAGGCTGCTGGCCGTCCTGCAGGTTGATCGCCGCCATCCATTTGGACGATCTGCTTGAAATTGTGGAAGATAGCTCCGCTTCCGAGCTGATCGCCGCGCTTTTCGAACTGGAAATGCTAGGCTTGTCAAGCAGCTTCCCGGAAAGAATTTTGTGAAAGTGTGGTAGCCTCTGGGATATCTGTACTACGCCGTTGAAGTCTTCATATGCCGAAAGCTCTGGTAATCGTGGAATCGCCCGTCAAGGCGAAAACCATCAATAAATACCTGGGTAAGCAGTACATCGTCAAAGCTTCGCTGGGTCATATTAAAGATCTTCCCAAGAAGGATCTGGCGGTAGATGTCGAGCACGGCTTTGAACCGCACTACGAAATCATCGAGGGCAAGCGCAAGCTGCATCGGCGAGCTGAAACAAGCCGCCAAAGGTGTCGATTCCATCTACCTCGCAGCCGACCCGGACCGCGAGGGGGAAGCCATCTGCTTTCACCTGCAGGAGGAATTGCAGAGCAAGAAGGACGGTGGGCCGCAAATCTACCGGGTGATGTTCAACGAAATCACCAAGAACGCCATCCAGAAGGCGTTCCAGAACCCCGGCATGGTGGATGTGAAGCTGGTCGACGCGCAACAGGCGCGGCGCGTGCTCGACCGCCTGGTGGGCTACAAGATCTCTCCGCTGCTTTGGGATAAAGTGCGCCGGGGTCTCTCCGCCGGCCGCGTGCAGACCGTCGCGCTGCGCGTGATCGTGGAGCGCGAAAGCGAAATCGCCGCGTTTATAAAGGATGAATATTGGACTATCGATGCGGATCTGGCCGCGCGCAAACCGCCGCTGCTGAGCGCGCACCTGATCAAGAAAGACGATCAGACGCCGGTGCTCGGGAGCAAGGAGACCACCGATGACGTGGTGGCGCAACTGGATGGCGCCGAATACGTTGTCAAATCCGTGGGCACGCGCGAGAAACGCCGCAATCCGGTAGCGCCGTTTATTACTTCCACGCTGCAGCAGGAATCTTCGCGCAAACTGCGCTTTAGCGTGAAGCGCACCATGATCCTGGCGCAGCGGCTTTACGAAGGCATCGAACTCGGTAAGGAAGGCTCGGTCGGCCTGATCACTTATATGCGTACGGATTCCACGCGCATATCCGATGATGCGCTGCAGGAGGCACGCGCTTATATCGCGGTGAAGTTCGGGCCCGGAGTTTCTGCCCGATTCGCCCAATATCTACAAGCCAAGAAAGATGCGCAGGACGCGCACGAAGCCGTTCGCCCCACGTCCATGGAATACAGTCCCGACGATGTGGCACGGTATCTGGCCGAAGACGAACTGAAACTGTATCGCCTGATCTGGAACCGCTTCGTGGCGTCCCAGATGACGCCGGCGATCTTCGACCAGACCACCATCGACATCGCGGCACGCGGCAAGGATTCGAGCGAGTATCTGTTCCGTGCCACCGGATCAGTCGAGAAATTCGGCGGCTTCCTGAAGGTCTACGAAGAAGGTAAAGACCAGTCCGACGAAGAAGACGAGGAGACGAAACACCGGCTGCCTGCCGTGGAGCGAAGGCGAGCATTCTGAAATTGCGCGGCGCTGTTGCCCGAGCAGCATTTCACCGAGCCGCCGCCGCGTTACAACGAAGCCACGCTGGTGAAAAAGCTGGAAGCCGATGGCGTGGGCCGCCCGTCCACTTACGCTTCGATCCTTTCCACGATCCAAGAGCGCGAGTACGTGACCAAGGAAGGCGGACGATTTTACTCCTACCGAGCTCGGCAAGGTGGTGACCGGCCTGCTGCTCGAGAATTTCGACGATATCTTCGACGTGAAGTACACCGCGCGCATGGAGGAGGAGCTCGACGAAATCGAAACCGGCAAGATCGCGTGGCGGGCCGCCATCGGCGATTTTTACGAGAAATTCGACAAAGATCTGAAGCACGCCGAAGAGCACATGACCGACATCAAGCGGATGGAGAAGCCCACCGACTTGACCTGCGAGAAGTGCGGCAAGCCCCTGGTGATCAAGTGGGGCAAGCACGGCAGCTTCCTGGCTTGCACCGGTTATCCGGACTTCCCTTCGCGGAGCGCCGAAGCCGATCTGGAAAAGCTGCAGAAGGATATTGCGTTACGCCAGCAGCGGGCCCGCACATGAAATACGAAACCGGTCTGCGCAAGATTCAGGAGCGTTTTCCGCAAGTGGCACCTTCCAGCTGGACGCAAATGGCAAACTCGTCTGTCATCGGGCGCGCCGACCTACCTAAGAGCACCAAAACCTCTCTTGAAGAGCATCACGAAGCGCAAGGTCACCGCCGGCGGGCGAAGGACCGCGAGCATATCGAATCGCGCCTGGCCAAGATTCAGGCGCGCTATCCGCAGATGGACGAGTTCTATGAACTGGAACTGCGAGATACGCCGACGGGCCCGCCTTGTCCTGGCAGCGCAAAGAAGGTTTCTGCACTTATACGCGAGAATTGACTGTCGACTTGCCGGACTTGGATGTAGCAAACTTGAGCGAGCAGGGCGAGGGCGAGTATTGCGAAAACTGCGGACGTCCCATGGTGCTGAAGAAGGGCCGCTTCGGCACGTTCTTCGCCTGCACCGGTTACCCCGACTGCAAGACTACCAAGCAGATCGGCGGCACGCAGAAGAAGCCGGATGTTCAGCTCGAAGAGAAGTGCCCGGTTTGCGGCAGCAACATGGTGCTGAAGACCGGCCGCTTCGGCGAATTCACCGCTTGCAGCAATTATCCCGACTTGCAAGCACGTGAAGCAGAAAACCATCGGCATGAAGTGTCCGGAGTGCAACGAGGGCGAAGTGGTGGAGCGCCGCTCCAAGCGCGGCAAGACGTTCTACGGCTGCAACCGCTGGCCGGATTGCAACTTCGTGACGTGGGGCAAGCCAGTGCAGGAGAAGTGTCCCGAGTGCGGCGGTCCTTACTATGGTGGAGAAGTGGCTGAAGGCTGGGCCCGTGCTGCAGTGTCCCAATGCGGATTGCAAGCATAAGCAACCGATGCTGGTGCCGGTCGAAGCGCTGGCGCAGTAAGGCTGGTTATTTGGCGGTGGCGGCTGCACCCCGCCGCCGCGCCTTCAGTACTTCAAAAGCGGCGGGCAACAGCGATACCGCGATAATCCCTAAAATGAACTTCTCGAAGTTGTGGCGTACAAAGCCTACGTTACCCAGCGTGTAGCCTAGCATCGTCATCATCACGACCCAGCCGGTTACGCCGAAGATATCGTACGAGAGGAAGCGCGCCAGGTTCATGCGGCCCACGCCCGCGACGAACGCGGCAAAAGTCCGGATGATGGGGATGAAGTGGGCGTAAATCATGGTCCGGCCGCCGTGCTTCTCGTAGAATTCGTGGGTGCGCTGCAAGTGTTCGCGGCGGAAGATCAGGGAATCGGGGCGATTGAAGATGTGCGGTCCGGTGCTCCGGCCGAGCATATATCCGGCAGCATCGCCCAGCATGCGCGGCGGAAATCAGCAGCACGTTCACCAGCGCGATATCCAGGTGCCCCGCGCCGCAGACTACTCCTACGGTGAATAGCAGCGAATCGCCCGGCAGGAAGAAACCAACCAGCATTCCGGTCTCGGCAAACACCAGGCCGAACAGCACGGCATAGCCCAGCCACCCGGTAAGCAAGGTGCTCAGCAGTTGAATCAGATCGCTCCGGGTCGGTGAGCGAGTGTAGGAAATCCAGCAGGGAATGGATCATCCGGGTCAGCCGTTAGCTGTGGTAGCTGGCCAGCAACCGGTCGATCACATCCTGATGGATTTTGATTTTACCTTCTTTGGTGAGGGCATCGCGCACGCCGTCTTCGAAGAAAGCGTTGCGGGCCTGGCCCTTTTGGCCTTTGATCTGGTCGCGGATGGAAACCCGCTGAGCGGCTAAGCCCGCCATGTCGGCAGGGATTTTCTCAGCCACTTTGCAGACCACCCGGGTATCGGTCGAGATGCCGTTGGGTCCGATGATGGTGCCAACAGGCTTGGTGAAGGCTTCGGGGAACATGCCGGCGGAGCCCAGACCCTCGATAGCGCCTGCATGATCCACGGCGTCCGAAGTCTTGGCCTCCAGGCCCATGGATTTGGCGGCGGCCGCCAGATCGTTGCCATTGCTGCGGGCCTTCTCGGCCAACTGGGTGGCCTTTTGTTCCACCAGTTTGTTCAATTTATCCTTTATCAGGGCGTCGCGAACTTTGGCCTGCACATCTTCGAATGACGAGGGGTGCGCCGGAATGCTGTCGGTGCACACCGCCATGGCGATCTTGGTGTTGCCTGTGAGCACCACCGGTTGCGACACGTCGCCCTTCTTGAGCGCGATGATGGATTCGTCGAATTCCTTGTTCACACCGATCTCGGGCAGCGGGTCGCCGGGACCTACGTTGTCGGCCTTCACATACTGCGCGCCAAAGTCGGCGGCCACTTTTTCCGGATGCTGCGGATCTTTGGTGAGCGCGGCTTGCACTTTGTCCGAAGTCTGCTGCATCATGTCGTTCACCCGCTGCTTCTTGTACTCCACCGCGAGTTGCGCCTTCACGTCGTTGAAGGGCTTGAGTTGGGCTTGGTCGTGTTGCAGGACCTTCAGAATGTGATAACCGTAAGTGGTCTTAACCGGATCGCTGATCTCGCCGATCTTGAGCGAGAAGGCCGCCTTCTCGAACTCCGGCACCATCTGGCCGCGAACCACGCCATCGTATTCGCCACCCTTGGCGGCCGAACCCGGATCTTCCGAATTCTTCTTGGCCATGTCCGCGAAATTGGCGCCCGCGCGGAGTTGCTTCACCAGGTCGGTAGCCTTGGCTTTCACGGTGGCGTCGGACTTGGGGTCTTTGTCGTTGGTCTTCAGCAGGATGTGTCGTACGTTCACGCGCTCCGGCACGCGGTAAGCATCCTTATTGTCGTTATATACGCGCAACAGGTCGGCGTCGGTGGGCTGTATGTTCTGCTCAATCTTGGCCTGGTCGATGATCATGATGCCGAAGCTGCGCTTTTCGGGAACCTGGTAGGACGCCTTGTTGGCGTCGTAATATTTGTGCAATTCCTCTGGCGTCACCTGGACTTCGGAGCGCAGTTTGTCGCCGTCGATCTTGACGTATTGGATCTTGACCTTGTCGTTGCGCTGTTTGTATTCCTGTTCGATTTCCTGCGGGGTGACGATGGTGCCTTCGAGGGCCACGTTGCGCATTTTGGTTACCAGCAACTGGCGCGCCATATCGTCTTCAAACTGGGGGATGGTCATGTTCTGCTGCGCCAGCATCTGGGTGTAGGCTTCCTTGCCGGCGAACTTGCCATCCGGAAAGAGTTGCGGAATGGTCTGCCGGATGCCGGCGGCCAAGTCCTCGTCCGAAACCTTGAAACCCAGGCGCTTGGCTTCAAAAGCCAGCGCGCGTTCGGTAACCATGGAGTTGATGAACTGGGGAATATAGTGCGGCATCAGTTCGGCGGGCATCTGGCGGCCGCGCATATTCATCTGCACAATCTGCTGCACTTCGGGAACGGTGATGGTGTCTTTGCCAATTTGGGCGACCACCTGGTCGGAAACGCCTCCGCCGCCCATGTTGTAGCTGGGCACCAGGTAGGTCAACATTGACAATGCGACCACAAGAAGCAATCCGCCGAGCATGATGCGCACGACTTTATCTCGGCTGCGGAACAGATCAAACATGTTACGTAATCTCCTGAAGAATAGGGGAAATTCGATTATAGCAGGGACGGGTAGGCGGGCACTGCACTTGGCGGGTGCCCGCGTCAGGGCGCAGACCGTTAGCGATTAGTCACCGCGTTCGTGATCTTGAACAGAACGCCGCCGCCGTACTTACCCCCCTGAGAGGCTGTCCCAAAGAGGTTGCCTTTTGAATCAAGCATCACTGGCGCCACGGGACGCCCGCCATCAACGCCGCCGGAAAAAGTGTATAGAACTGTTTCCTGGCCAGCGGTGTCGATTTTGTATACCAGTCCGGCTTGATTCTGGTCGGAAAGATTCCCATACTCCGTCGTGCCGTATAAATCACCGGCGGCGTCGAGTACTACGCCAGCGTATGGATAGGCGCCATCATCGAAGCATGTGAAACTATGCAGCACCGTTTCGTTTCCCGACGGGTCTATTTTATAGACTGTGCCGCAACCCCCTGTGCTGCCTCCGCCGAAGTCCGTGGTGCCATAGAGATTGCCCGCCGCATCCAGCACCACACCCGCGAAAGGTAGTCCGTCGCCCGCCAAGCCGCTGAATGCGTGGAGCACTGTTTCATGGCCGCTCGGATCAAGCTTAAAGACAACACCCGAGCCTGAACCTCCATTGACAGTTGTCCCATAGAGGTTGCCCGCTGAATCACGGACAACGCCCGACGTTGGAGTCCCCCCATCCGTGCCCCCGGTGAACGTATACAAGACCGTCTGATGTCCGGCAGGATCCAATTTGTAGACTACGCCAGAACCGAAGCCTGACGTACCGCCGAGACCAGTAGTTCCATAGAGATTCCCCTGGGCATCGCGGATCACGCCACCTTGCGGATCTCCTCCATCTGCACCGCCTGAGAACGTATAAAGCACCGTTTCATGTCCGCTCGAATCAACCTTGTACACCACACCTGCGCCCGCATTTTGTGTATTGTTGCCGCCGAAGCATGTGGTGCCATACAGATTGCCGGACGAGTCTCGCACCACGCCGGCGATGGGCGAGGCGCCGTCGGCGCCGCCCGTAAAGTTGTAGAGCACAGTCTCATGGCCAGAGCTGTCAACTTTATAGACAATCCCGGCGTTCCCCGTACCGCCTGCCTGCGTTGTGCCGTAGAAGTTACCGGCGGAGTCACGAACCAAGCCTGATTGTGGACCCTGTCCATTGGGATCGGAGACGAACGAGTAGAGCACGCTCTCATTTCCCGCAGGGTCGACCCGGTAGACTACGCCGAAATTTGCCGTGCCACCGTCGAACGTGGTTCCGTAAAGGTCACCGGCCGTGTCCCGGATGACTCCGGCATAAGGACGTCCTCCGTCCTCGCCACCTGTGAACTGGTATAAAACCGTCTCTTGCCCGCTCGTATCCAGCTTAAAGACGACCCCGGCTGTAAGTTCGTCCGGCATCGGCCTGCTGAGCTGGGTCGTACCGTAGAGATTACCTGAAGAGTCTAGTACCACACCTTGCGGATCGCCGCCGTCCGTTCCGCCTGTAAAGGCATGCAAGGACGTTAGATGACCGGCTGTATCCAACTTATACACGACGCCAAAGTCGTAAGCACCACCGTTGACTGCCGCCCCGTAAAGATTGCCGGCCGAATCGAGGATTACGCCCAAGGGATTGGCTCCATCGGCTCCGCCCGAAAAGGTGTAAAGGATCGTCTCTTTGCCGGCTGGGGTCACCTTGTATATCACGCCATGGTTGGTACTGCCGGCGTAGGTGGTTGTACCGTACAGGTTACCCGCCCCGTCGCGGACCACGCCAGCGTAAGGCGATGCGCCATCGGTGCCGCCCGTGAATGAGTGCAGAACCTTCAAATTACCGCTTGGATAGAGGTGGAAGACTACCCCGAGATTAGCCGCACCCCCGCCAAACGTGGCTCCATAGAAATTGCCGGCAGAGTCGCGGATGACGCCAACCGGGCTCCCTCCGTCAAGGGATGAGCCGTGGAAGCTGTACACCACGGTTTCGTGGCCGCCTGTATCGATTTTAAAAATAACACCGCTGCCGTACGTGCCTCCCGTGCCCGTTGTGCCGTAAAGATTGCCCGCGGAGTCGAGGACCAACTGAGAGTTTGGACCGTTGCCGTCGATGCCACCAGTAAAGTTGTATAACACTGTCTGACGGCCGCCAGGAGTCACCTTGTAAACCACACCCCAGTTTGAGCTTCCGCCGCCACTCGTTACACCGTACAGATTACCTGCGGAGTCGCGTGTTAATAGAGTGCTGGGGTTGTAGCCGTTGGGCGGATTCCCGAAACTTCGCAAAACAACTTCTGTAGGTTGGGCGCACACCGGCGCAACGAATGCGCACACGAACCAAAGCAGGGGTCGGCGCAAAAGTCCATTTTGTACTCGCATGTCTAGTTACGATCGTTAACCAGGTTCCCGATTGTCCGCTCCCGGTCTTGGATAGGGTAGCACAATGGGCCGCCGCGGCCTCCAATTTAATATTTACAGGTCCCTTAATCTGTCATATAATCAAGTAGACCCACTTGGAGGTGGGGTATACGTGAAACCGCCCTCTCCGTATCGCCACAAAATAGTCAGCGCGGAGCGCGCGGTCGAGTCTGTCCGCTCCGGAGACCGTATCTGGGTCGCGGAAGGCAACGGCACTCCCGAACCCCTGATCCTCGCCCTGCTGGGCCGCGCCCCGGAATTGCACGACGTCGAAATCGTGCATATGTTGACCTTGGGCCGGGCCGACTACACCCTTCCAGAATATGCCGGCCACTTCCGCCACAATGGACTCTTTCTGGGCCAGAACGTTCGCCCCGCGGTAGCCGCAGGGCGCGCCGACTATGTGCCGATTTATCTCAGCGAGATCGAGAAGCTCTTCTGGTCGGGCGAAATGCCCTTGGACGTGGCGTTCATCCAGACTTCGCCGCCCGACGAACACGGATATCTAAGCCTGGGCACCAGTATCGATTGCACCCTGAGCGCTGCTCTGTGCGCGCGCCACGTGATCGCCGAGGTGAACGACCAGATGCCGCGTACACTGGGCGATTCGTTCATTCACGTGAGCAAGGTCGCGGCGATCGTGGAGACTTCCCGCCCGCTGCTTGAGATGCCCACCGTTCCCTCGACCGAAGTGCAGCATCGCATCGCCCGCCACGTGGCCGGACTGATTCCGGATGGAGCCACCCTGCAACTGGGCATCGGCGGTATTCCCAATGCGGTGCTCGAATGCCTGTACGACCGTAAAGATCTGGGCATCCACAGCGAGATGTGTCCGGATGGTGTGGTGCCGCTGATCGAAGCCGGCGTAATTAACGGTGACCGCAAGACGCTGCATCGCGGCAAGGCAGTGGCGGGATTTGTACTGGGCACCAAGCGCATCTTCGATTTCATCCACAATAACCCAGGCTTTGAATTTCACCCGACGCAATATGTGAACGATCCTTTTGTAATCGCCCAGAACGACCGCATGGTGGCGATCAACTCCGCCATTCAGGTGGATCTGACCGGGCAAGTCTGCGCCGATTCCATCGGGACCACGCCTTATAGCGGTTTCGGCGGACAACTCGATTTCATCCGCGGCGCGGCGCGCTCGAAAGGCGGCAAGCCCATCATCGCGCTTCCTTCCACTGCCTGTAACGGCAAAGTCTCGCGCATCGTGCCGGTGCTCGATCCGGGTGCGGGCGTGGTTACGGGGCGCGCCGAAGTGCACTATGTGGTGACCGAA
Organism: Bryobacterales bacterium; assembly: GCA_963738345.1. GTDB lineage: Bacteria > Acidobacteriota > Terriglobia > Bryobacterales > Bryobacteraceae > Bog-159. The sequence goes on along the minus strand of CAVTWI010000002.1, from coordinate 3,903,925 downwards.
CACGGCGTCGCATTCTTGTGGGGCAAGAACTTGCGCCAGCGTACGGAAGCCCTGATTGCGATCGCCGAGCCCAAGTTTCGCGGCGAACTCTACGATTACGCGGAGCGCGCCCATTACGTGCAGCGTGTGGCGGGCCTCGAGCCTGCCCTGGAGGTGGCATGACAAACGCCAACAAACCCGACCGCGGCAAGGTCGAGCTGAATTCCGAAGAGTGCAAAGGGTGCGGGTTGTGCGTGGAAGCCTGCCCGCCCAAGGTTCTGCTGCTGGCGGACCCTTTGAACCGGTACGGCTATCACGCCGCTTTATATACGGGTGTGGGCTGCACGGGATGCGGTATCTGCTTCTTTGTGTGTCCGGAGCCTGGCGCCATCACGGTGCTGCGGGTCACGGCATTAGCGGCTTAAAGAGAGGAGCCCATCATGCCAAAAACGATGCCCAGAACTCAGAAAGAAATGACCAAGGGGAACGACGCCATTGTAAAAGGCGCCATCTTGGCCGGATGCCGCGCCTTTTACGGCTACCCGATCACCCCCGCCAGCGAAATCGCCGAAGCCGCGGCGCTTTATATGCCGCAAGCCGGCGGCGTTTTCCTGCAAGCCGAGAGTGAAGTGGCCGCGGTCAACATGCTGTACGGCGCTGCTGCCACGGGCGTGCGCGCCATGTCCGCCTCCAGCGGTCCGGGAATCAGCCTCATGCAGGAGGGCATCAGCTACATCGCCGGCGCCGAACTTCCTTGCGTGGTAGCCGACATCATGCGCGGTGGCCCGGGGTTGGGCAACATTGCACCGGAGCAGGGCGATTACCATCAGGTAGTGAAGGGGGGGGGCACGGCTGCTATCGGACGCTGGTGCTGGCGCCGAATTCCGTGCAGGAAATGGCCGACCTCACCATCGAAGCCTTCGATCTGGCGGACCGCTACCGCAATCCGGTCTTTGTGCTGGCGGATGGCTATATCGGGCAGATGATGGAGCCTGTGGAATTTCCGGCGCCCGTCGTGCCGCCCGCGCGTCCGGACTGGGCAGTGGCCGGCAATGCCGAAACCCGGCGCAACCTGGTCAGTTCCATCTTCCTTGAACCCGACAAACTGGAAGCCCACATTATGAAGTTGGAAGCCAAGTACAAGCGGGCCGAACGCGAAGCGGTACAGTACGAAGACTGGCGCACGGAAGATGCCGAGATTGTTTTGGTAGGCTACGGCATCGTATCGCGGATTTTGAAACAGGTGGTCGAACAAGGCCGCGCGCGCGGTATGTCGCTCGGTCTGCTGCGGCCCATCTCGCTTTATCCTTTCCCGGGCCAGCGCCTGCGGGAACTGAGCCGTTCCGCTACTAAGTTCCTGGTAGTCGAACTGAGTACCGGGCAACTGGTGGAAGATGTACGGCTGTCGCTCGAAGGGCGCCGGCCCGTCGAATTCTACGGCCGCTCAGGAGGCAACGTACCCTCCGCCGAAGAGATTCTACAGTACCTCGAAACCATCACTTGCCAGGTTCCTACCGACTATACCCACGAGGAGGACCTTGTTCATGTCTAGCGTAGTGGATTATGCGATCACGCACGAGAAGGCCAAGTCTTTCTATCCGATTTTTGAACGTAAGAGCGAATTGCAGCACCAGACCCACTATTGCCCGGGTTGCGGGCACGGGGTGGTTCACAAGCTGATCGCTCGCGCCATCGACGAGTTGGGTATTCAGGACCGCACCATATTGGTGAGTCCCGTGGGCTGCTCGGTCTTCGCCTATTATTATTTCGACGTCGGCAATGTGCAAGTCGCGCACGGGCGCGCGCCGGCCGTGGCTACCGCGGTGAAGCGCAGTTGCCCGCAATCCATCGTGCTCGACTATCAGGGCGATGGCGATCTGGCAGCCATTGGCTGCGCCGAAATCGTGCATGCCGCCAATCGCGGCGAGCCGATCACCGTGATCTTCGTCAACAACGCTATTTACGGCATGACCGGCGGACAAATGGCGCCCACTACACCGCTCGGCGAAAAGAGCACCACGTCGCCATTCGGCCGCAACCAGTGGAACGAAGGCTTCCCCATGCACGTGAGCGAATTGCTGTCTTCGCTCGAAGCGCCGGTGTACATCGAGCGCGTGGCGCTGGGCAATAACAAGCAGGTTATGAACACCGGCCGCGCCATCCGCCGCGCCATTGAAAACCAGGTGCGCGGCATCGGCTTCTCGATGGTGGAAGTGCTCTCGCCCTGCCCAACCATCTGGAAACTGGACCCATTGGATGCGCAACGGCGGGTACTCGAGGAGATGCCCAAAACATTCCCCCTGGGCATCTTCCGCGACCGTACCAAAGAATCGCCGGTCCGTCCCGCTTCCCCCCCCCCACCGGCACTGTCCGAAATCCCCGCGCTGTTGGGGTTGACCGACGCGCCGGCGCCTGCGATGAAAGGCCAACCGTTGCCGGCCACGCCGGTCGAGGCGCGGGCCACCACGGATGCGCGTCTCAAGATCGCCGGTTTCGGGGGACAAGGCGTCCTGCTGCTGGGCGAAATCCTGGCGCAAGCCGGCCTGACCTCCGGTCTCGAAGTATCCTGGCTGCCTTCGTACGGCCCGGAGATGCGCTCCGGCACTTCCAATTGCCACGTACGCCTTTCCACCCGTCCCATCGATTCGCCGCTGGTATCGGTTCCCAACGTTTTGCTGGCGATGAACGAGCCTTCCCTGCGCAAATTCATCGGCACGGTGCAGCCGGGCGGATGGGTCATCTACAACGGCGCGGCCATCCCCAGCGATTGCGCACGCGACGATGTCCGGGTCATCGCGCTGCCCTTCAGCACTATCGGTGACGAACTGGGCGCCGCCAAAGCCGCCAATATTGTGATGCTCGGCGCGCTGCTCGAAGCCACCAATATGCTCTCCGAGGAGCAGGTTACCACGGCGTTGCACAAGTACGTGAAGAGTCCCCGCTGGATGCAAATCGACCTGGCCGCTTTGGCACGTGGCCGCGAAGAAGCCCGAAAGGAAATCTGCCATGAAAACTGAAGATCAGTCCAACGTCATTGTGTACTTCGATAATCAGTACGTGCCGCTGCGCGATGCGCGCGTCAGCATCCTGACCCATGCGCTGCACTATGGCACCGGTGTGTTCGACGGCATTCGTGGTTATTGGGACGAGCACCAGGAGCAGCTTTTCCTGCTGCGGCCGCTGGAACATTTTCGCCGTTGGAAAGCGAACTCCAGCATCCTGCGGATCGGCGTTGCGCCTGACGCCTCGGAACTCTGCGGCATCGCGGTCGAGTTAATCCGCCGTAACCGCTTCAACTCGCACGTCTACATTCGGCCCTTGGCCTATAAATCGGCTGAGCGTATTGGTGTGAATCCGGATGATCGCGATGCGTTCTCCGTAATCGCGGTGCCCTTCGGCGATTATCTGGATAGCCGCAACGGCCTGCACGCCGGCGTCTCCTCCTGGCGCCGCGTGGAAGACACCGCCATTCCCGGTCGCGCCAAAATTTGCGGAGCGTACGTGAACAGCGCTCTCGCCGGTGATGAAGCCCGCCGCAATGGTTTCGACGAAGCCATCTTCCTGACCGAAGCCGGCCACGTGGCCGAAGGTGCAACCTGCAACATCTTCCTGGTTCGCAACGGGAAGCTGATCACCCCCGCCGGCACCGAGAACATTCTCGAAGGCATCACCCGCAATTGCGTCATGGAAATCGCCCGCAACGAACTGCACCTCGATGTGGTCGAGCGTCCGGTGGACCGCAGCGAACTCTATCTGGCCGACGAAATCTTTTTCACCGGCACGGCCGTCGAAGTGGCCCCCGTGACCAAAGTGGACCACCGCCCGGTTGGCTCCGGCGCTATCGGACCGGTGGCCGCCGAACTCCGCTTCCTATATATGGAGGCCACCCGCAACCGCTTGGCAAATTATCGCCACTGGCTGCTGCCGGCATTCGATTCCACGCCCGCGCCGTCCGGCCAGCCGGAACCTGTGATGGCGGGTGCCTCTGATGGCGACCTCTGGGGCGTATAGCCCACACGCTTGACACAATGCCCCGCTTTACGTACCCTTGGGCCATGGAAGTAAATCTCCAACCCGACCTGGAAGCCAGACTGGCTCATCTTGCCGAACAGCAGGGCCGTGAGACTGAGGCGCTTGCACGTGAGGCGATAGAGCGACTGGTTGACTACGATGAGTGGTTCATTCGCGAAGTCGACAAGGGTTTGGCACAGATAGAGCAGGGCAGAGTGCTCACCCACGAGCAAGTCGGGACGCGAATTGAAAAACTGCTGGCTGAAAAACAGTCTCGCGGGTGATGCAACTCCGCTGGTCGGACGAAGCTGCGAACGACCTGGAACACATCGCCAACTATTTATTTGAGAATGCGCCGGGGCGTGCCGCCGAATTTGTGCGCAAGATTTATGATGCTCCGGCTACTCTGCTCAAGTTTTCTTACCGTGGCCGGACCGGGCGGAGATCCGGCACCCGCGAACTCGTGCTTTCTCCGCTATCGTATATCGTCGTCTACGAAATTACCGGCGACGTCATCCACATTGTCCGTATTCTTCACGGCGCTCAGAAGTGGCCCTAACGGATTAGTGAAGTACTTCGGCCCACCCGCGCCGTCCGGCCAGCCGGAACCCGTAATGGCGGGTGCCACTGATGGCGACCTCTGGGGCGTTTAGCGTACACTCGTAAAAGGATGGACAACGTCCAACTTTACCTAGTCATCGGCATTCCCATTGTCTGCAATGGCATTATGTTCATGGCGCTGGCCGGTACGATAAACACCCGCATGACTGCGCTCGAAGGGCGTCTGGCAGCGATGGAGAAGACTTTGGCCAGTTTCGGTACGCGTCTTACGCGCCTCGAAGAGCGCAATCATCAAGCGTGAGCTTCCGCCCCACGAAACCAAACCCTTCCCCTTTGCGTCTTGTCTGCTATAGTTAGCTGGGGAATTTCTATGTCTATGTCGCTGAAATTGTGGAACAAGATCCCGTTATTGCTGGTATTGGCCGGTGCGGCGTTCGCCCAGGACCAGGCCGGCCCTTCGAAAGACGTCGACCAGACCGTGGCGAAGCCGCGCAAATCCACCAGCGAGCCGGAACAGGCCCCCATCCCCTCCAAACTCAGTAAGAAGGCTCAGCCGGATATTCCCGAGAATGTGCCCAGTTTCAAGAGCGATGTCAGCGTGGTCAACGTGGACGTCGCCGTCCTCGACAAGAACGGCCACTTTATTCCCAATATTCCGCGCGGCAGTTTCCGTGTCCTCGAAGACAATGTCCCCCAGCAAATCAAATCGTTCGGCAAAAGCACGGCGCCCATGACGGTGTGCATGCTGATCGAATTCAGCGCCAAGTTCCAATGGTACGGCAGTCAGACCTGGTACCAAACCCTGACGGCCGCTTACGGATTTGCCCAGACGCTGAAGCCGGAAGATTATGTGGCGGTGATCGCCTACGATTTCAAAGAAGATATCCTCTCCGATTTTACGACCGACAAACGTCAGACATACGAAGCCCTGCAGCGCCTCCGCATACCGGGTTTTGCGGAGGCCAACCTGTTCGACGCGCTGGCCGATACCGAGGAGCGCATGTCCAAGATCGAAGGACGCAAAGCCATCGTGCTGCTTTCTTCGGGCGTGGATACTTTCAGCAAATTGACCTACGACAAAGCGCGCAAGATTATTCAGGATGGCGCCGTCCCTGTGTACGCAATCGGCCTGATGCAGGCGTTGCGCATTATGAACCCGCGCGCGGACGGGATCGGCATGTTGCAGGCCGACAACCAGATGACCACCTTCGCCAAGGAAACCGGGGGCCAAGCTTTTTTCCCGCGCTTCTACGGCGAGTTTCCGTCGATCTTCCAGGGGATAACAGAGTCCCTGCGCAATCAGTACTCCATCGGCTATGAACCCTCCAACAAAGCGCGCGACGGAAAATTTCGCAAGATTAAAGTGGAGCTGGTGAATCCTGCGACCAACGAACCGTTGCGCGTTGTAGACGAAAAGGGTAAGCCCATCAAATACCAAATCGTGGCGAAGAATGGCTACACCGCGCCGCGCGAAGTGGAATAGCGCGCGCCGTTGTCAAGCACTGAATCTCGCATCTTTACAAGCTGATGCAAATCGGTTGACACTTACGTTACGGGTCTGTTAACGTGACCTCGGTTAGCATGAGACACGTTCCCGCCCCGCCCCCCGCAAAGACTCCCGAAATCCTGCTGGTCGACGATAACCGCCAGGGTCTGATCGCGCGCAAATCGCTGCTCCAGGAGCTTGGTTATAGAGTTTCGACCGCCACCAATGGAGAAGAAGCTTTGGAGCTTTTTTCCAAGCAGAACTTCGACGTGGTTGTGACCGATTACAAGATGCCGCGCATGGATGGCATCGAGTTGATCAAGCAAATTCGCAGCCTGCAAGGCTCTACCCGTATTATTCTGCTCTCCGGATTCGTAGAACCCCTGGGACTCACAGAGCAATCCACCGGCGCCGACGTGGTGATCGTGAAGAGTGCCGGCGAAGTCGGCCAATTGACGCGGTCCGTGAAGCGCATGTTGAGCCAGCCTGCGCGCAAGCCTGCCGCCTCCGCCGAAGCCGCGCCTGCGCGCACCAAAGCCAAAGCGAAATAATTGCGCGGCGATGCGCGGCGCTACCCTTCCAGCTTGAAACGGGTTTGGGCCAACCGGTATAGCGGCCGCCACACGGAACGGTTCACGCACACCACCAGCGTCGCCATCACGATGGTCGAGAGCAGCAGCAACGCGAAGTTGCCGGAATCCGTCGCCGAACTGATTTGCGCGCCCAATCCCACGGTCTGCAGCGTTTGCCCTTTAAAGTGGAAGTACTCGGCTACGATGCTGGCATTCCACGCGCCGCCCGACGCCGTCACCATGCCGGTGATCAGGTAAGGGAAGATGCCGGGCAGAATTACCGTGCGCCAGCGCGCCCAGCGCGGAAAGCGGAAGACGTCGGCCACTTCACGCAGGTCCGTGGGAATCGCCATGGCGCCCGCGATCACGTTGAACAGTACGTACCACTGGGTGCCCAGCAGCATCAGCAGAATCGAGCCGATGCCCAATCCGCCGCCCATGCGAATCAACGCCAGCAGAAGCACGGGGAAGAGCGCGGTAGCCGGCACCGATGCCGCCAATTGCGCGAAGGGCTGCGCAAAGCGAGCCAGTTTCGGATTGAAGCCGATGGCCACCCCGGCCGGAATGGTCCAAGCGGCGGCAATCAGCAGCGAGACAATCACGCGGCCAAAAGTCGCTGCCGCGCCCGCTAGTGTCGAGACTAGTTCCGGCGCGGTCAAGGTCTTCAGAGTCATGGCCGCCCCGTAAAGGGCGTATAGGATGGCGCCGCCGACCAGCGCGCCCACAATCATGGACGCCACCATTTTCCATTCCGCTGGCGCTGCCGGTGTTTCCACTGCGTCGGAATGGCGCGCGGTACGCAGGCTGATGCGTTCCGACAAAGGCGCGAAGACCGCCAGGCGAACGCGCTCCAGCAGGCTCGACCGGCGCAACAGATTCAGCACTGCCGACCGCGGTTGTGCGCCGCTTTCCACCTGCTCGAACTTGAACTTATCCGACCATGCGATAGCCGGCCGCCATACCAGTTGATCGATCAACAGGATCACTCCAACCATGGTTCCCAAGCCCCAAAAAATCGAGACGGTGTCCCCGGCGCTGGCCGCGGTTTGTAAGTAAGAGCCCAGCCCGGGTAGACGGAAATCGCGTTTGCCCAAAACGAACATTTCGCAGGCCATCAGGAAGAACCAGCCGCCCGCTACCGATACCATTGAATTCCACACGAGTCCGATGGCGCCGTACGGTAGTTCCAGTTCCACGAACCGCTGCCATTTGCCGAAGCCATAGATGCGCGCGGCTTCACGCAACTCACGCGGGATCGATTTCAGCGAGGCATAAAAACTGAACGCCATGTTCCATACCTGGCCGGTGAAGATTAAAAGGATCGCTCCGAATTCCACGCCCAGTTGACGCGTAGGGAATAGCGCCACCATCGCCAGCATCACGCCCGGCAGGAAACTGAGCACCGGGATGGATTGCAGAATATCGAGGATGGCCACCATCAGCGCTTCGGCCCGCTCGTTGTATGCTGCAACGTACCCGTAAACCAGCGCGAACACCAGGCTCAACACATAGGCCAGCGCAATCCGCACCACGGAATAAAACGCGTAGAGCGGCAGCGCGCGGGGCGAGCGGGAAATCTCCGCCGCCGGCGTCATCGCGCCGAACCAATAGCGCGTGATCACGAACAATCCCTGAATGCCGGCAAGCACCGCGGCGAAGACTACCAAGTCGAGGAGGATCGACCAAGTGCGCTCCCCGATGACCGCACGGGACAATACCGGCCGCAGGGTCAACGCGAGGCCGCCTCGGGCGAACCGGCCGGCGCCTCTTCCGGAAGAAAGAATTGGTGCGTGTCCGAATCGTGATCGAACAGTTCCGCATAACGGCCCCAGTCGATCGCGGTTTCAAGTTGTGCCTTGGCTTCGTCTTCGCTGAAATGTTCATCGAGCAGATCTTCAAAGACGCCGTCGGGCAAAGTATGATCGGCGCGCGCTTCGAGCGAGCGGGTGATCTCGCGAATCAGCGCGATGTTATCGAGCGCCGAGGTACGGAAAAGCTCCTTGCGGCGCAGGATGTCGGCCTCCGCAAAGGCCCGCCCTGCCGGCGTGATCTCGACGTCACCTTCTTCGACTTTGACAAAGCGCAGCAGTTCAGCCGCATCCACCACCGGCAGCAAATCGTCGATTTCGAACGAGAGCGCGGCCGCTAAGCGATACATATCGTCGCGCCCGTTATGGTCGGCCAGCATTTCGAGCAGGCCGGCTACCGCGCCGCGGCGCGCATGCGGCAGCATCTGGTATTTCGGCTTGGAACGCGACGCCGCGGCAGCTAATGCGGGCGCGGGTTGCAGGGTGGGCGCCAAATCCGGCCGAGTCAGAACGCGGTAAATGTAGTCGACCAGTTCGGTGAAGCGGCCATCCTTGCGCTCGCGCGGACGCGCCAGTCCCACGCGAAAGTCAGTCCGGATGGTGGCGGGATTCTTTCCCAGCACAATGATGCGGTCGGCCAGCAGCACCGCTTCTTCAATATTGTGGGTGACCACGAAGACCGCGCGCGTGGGCATCTTGTGGCTCTGCCAAAGCTCCAGAAGTTCACCGCGCAGGTTTTCCGCGGTTAACACGTCGAGCGCCGAGAAAGGCTCGTCCATGAAGAGGACTTCGGGCTCCACCACCAGCGCGCGCGCGAATCCCACGCGCTGCTTCATCCCTCCGGAGAGTTCTTTGGGATACGCATTTTCAAAACCGTCGAGCCCTACCGTATCGAGAATCTTCACGCTACGTTCGGTGCGTTCGGCCGCCTCCACCCCGCGCGCCTTCAGCGGCGCGGCCACGTTTTCGAGCACCGTCAACCACGGGAAAAGCGCGAAACTTTGAAACACAATTGAAACATTCTCGCAGGGTCCGCCGAGCGCGTGTCCGTGATGAATGACGTCGCCGGCTGAAGGTTTCGCCAGCCCCGTCAAGATGCGCAAAAGCGTTGATTTACCGCTACCTGATGGCCCCAATACCGCCAGAATTTCACCGGGAAAAATGGACAGATCCAGGGGCGCGATGACTTGTATAAAACCATCGCCTTCGGAGCCGTAGGATTTTTCGACTTTGCGGGCTTCGATGATGGCTTGCATGGTGGGGTCTTCACGAATCTACCACAGGCCCAAATGTAATTGTAAAACCCGTGGCAAAAAAACTGCTGTTCTGTGGGCGCCGGAAGCTGAAGCCGAATGATTGCGCACACCAGACGCCTGTCTCATTTAGTTCTGTCGATTACATTCCTGTGGTGCGCACGGTCGAGTGCGCAGTCTGGTCCTCCGGCGGGCACCGCCAGCGCCACCACTGCCGCGCGGCAGTTGCCGCTATCGGACCGCCAGGCTCAGCCGGGCACAGTAGGCATAACGGAATCCACCGCCACGAGCAGCGATGCCGATAGCGCCGTCACCATTCGCGGATCCGTCAGCGTGCAAGGAGCCTACACCGGCAGCGTGCCCACCGGCGACAACACCGGCACCGTTCTGCCTTTGAAATTAGACTACGCTATCCAGCAAGCTTTGCGTCACAACCTGGGTGCGGTTACTGAGGGACAAGCCGTACTGCTGGCCCAGGGCCAACGCCGCACCGCCCGCAGCGCGCTGCTGCCGCAAGTCAGTTCGGTGGTCACGGAGACCGTCGAGCAGTTAAACCTCCGCACCCTGGGCGTGGAAGTTGCTGGAATTCCATCGGTGGTGGGACCATTCAACTTCTTCGATGCACGCGCCGCGCGGCTCAACCAAGCGGTGTTCGATCTGGTACGTCTGGGGAATTTGCGTAGCGCTACCGAGAACGTTAAGTCGGCCAGCCTCGCCGCAAAGGACGCGCGCGATCTGGTGGTGCTGGCGGTGGCCGGTTCCTACCTCCAGATCATCGCCACAAATGCCCGTATCGCGGCTGCGACCGCACAGGTTGAAAGTTCCCAAGCGATCTATAAACAGGCGGTCGATCGCTTGCGCGACGGCTTGAACGCGCGTATCGATACCACCCGCACGCAGGTGCAATTGCAGATCGACCAGCAGCGTTTGCGCTCCCTGGTGGCTGACCGCGATCGCCAGAAGTTGGCGCTGGCCCGCTTGGTCGGCTTGCCGCTGGGGCAAGAGTTCAGCATCGCCGACGATTTCCCCTATGCCCCTCTGACAGACCCCGTGCAGTCCGACGCGCTTGCCTTGGCATACCGCAACCGGTCGGATCTGCAAGCGGCGCAGTCCGGCGTGCGCGCCGCCGAAGAGGCCGTAAAAGCCGCGCGCGCCGAGCGTTTGCCGAATCTCACTCTGATGGCCGACTATGGCGCCTCAGGACTGCGTCCCACGGCATCCGCGCACGGCGTTTTCGAAGTGGTCGGATCCCTGACCGTTCCGCTCTATCAGGGTGGCCGCGTGCGCGGCGACGTGGAGCAGGCCGAAGCGGTGTTGCATCAACGCCAAGCGGAAGTGGAAGATATTCGCGGCCGCATCGATCAGGACGTGCGCCAGTCTTTTATCGATCTCATCGCGGCGGATGACCAGGTGAAAGTGGCGCGCAGCAATGTCGATCTTGCCGAGGATACCCTGAAGCAGGCGCGCGACCGGTTTCGCGACGGCATCGCCGACACCATCGAGGTCGTGCAGGCGCAGCAATCGGTGGTGCAGGCGCATAACGATTATGTCAGCGCCGTATTCGATCACAACTTGGCGAAGATTTCACTGGCCCGCGGAATCGGCGATAGCGAGCGCGCCATCCGGCAGTTCCTTATTGGAAAGTAACTATGCCCGAGCCCATCGATCAGGATTACACCATCCGGAGCCTGGCCATCGACCATGTGCGTTTGCGCAGCGAAATGGAACAGCTCCGCGAAGAATACCAGCGCCTGCTCGACGAGAGCAAGAAATCCAAGAACGGCGATGGCGGTAAGAAGGACGAAGGCGGAGACGACAAGAAGGACGATAAAAAAGACGATAAAAAAGACGACAAGAAGGACGAAGAGGAGCAGCCCAAGCCGCCACTACGCCAACGCGCTTCAGCCTGGGTACAAACCCATCCCATCGCTTTCATCCTCATACTTGTCGGTCTGCTAGTGCTGATTGTGGCAGGGTATTTCGTCTGGAACTACCTGCAGAGTTACGTGAATACCGACGACGCTGAAATCGAAGGACACATCCATCAACTCAGCAGCAGGGTAGCTGGTACGGTCGTGGGCGTGTACGTGGAAAACACGCGCGGCGTGGTGCCCAACCAAACTCTAATCGATCTTGACCCGCGCGATTACGAAACCGCGGTGGCGCAGGCCGAAGCCAATCTCGCGCAGGCCCAAGCCGCGCTAGAGGCGCAAGCGCCCAACGTTCCCATCACCCAAACCTCCGAAGCCACCAACGTGGCGACGGCCCGCCAGGAGGTGGCGAATGCCAACGCCGCATTGCAAGCCGCGCGGCAGAATCATCAGTCAGCGCTGGCTGATCTGCGGCAGGCCGAAGCCAATGCCGAGAATGCGGAAACCGAAGAACGCCGCTATCGCGATCTGGCGGATAAACAGGAAGTGTCGCGCGAGCAGTACGATCAACGCGTCACGCAAGCCCGCGCGCAACAGGCGCTGGTGTCTTCGCGCCGCGCCGCCGCCGATGCCGCCGAAAAAGCCGCGGAACAGAGGGAAGCATCGCTAGCCGAAGCGCAGGCGCGCTATCAGGAAGCGCAGTCGAATCAGCCCCGGCAAGTCGCCGTACAGCATGCCACGGTGGCGTCGCGGCAGGCGAGTGTGGAAGCCGCCAAGGCCCAAGTTGTGCAGGCACGCTTGAATCTCAGCTACTGCAAGATCCTCTCGCCGGCTACCGGCATTGTCGGCGATAAGACGGTGGAAGTCGGCCAGCAGATCAGCCCCGGTCAGGAACTGTTAGCGATCACCGGCACCGACGACCTCTGGGTGACCGCCAATTTTAAAGAGACCCAGATACAGAATATGCATCCCGGCCAATCGGTCACCATTCACGTGGACGCCATCGACCAAAACTTCGACGGCTACGTGAAGAACCTCCCGGGAGCCACCGGCGCGCAGTATAGTTTGCTGCCGCCCGAGAATGCCACCGGCAATTACGTGAAAGTCGTGCAACGTTTGCCCGTGCGTATCCGCTTCAAGAACGGCCAGAAAGGCTTTGAAAGACTGCGCCCGGGCATGTCCGTGGAACCCAAGGTGTGGGTTAAATGAGCGGTAACGCGGGCGTTTGGAAGCCCCAAAGCAACCCCTGGTTGATTGCCGTTGCGGTGATGCTGGCTACCTTCATGGAAGTGATGGATACCAGTATCGCCGCGGTTGCCGTGCCATACATTGCAGGCAGCGTCTCCGCCACTTCGGACGAAGCCACCTGGGTCCTCACCAGCTATCTGGTAGCCAACGCCGTCTTCCTCCCCTCGAGTACCTGGTTCTCCCTGCGCTTTGGGAGAAAGCGCTATCTGATGTTCTCCGTACTCATCTTTACCATCGCCTCGTTCCTCTGCGGCATTGCCGGAAGCCTGGCCTTTATCCTGATTGCGCGCGCCATACAGGGCGCGGCTGGGGGGGGACTCCAGCCTCTTTCGCAAGCCATCCTGATGGAGAGCTTCCCACCGGAGAAGCAAGGCTTAGCCATGGGACTCTTCGCCATGGGCGTAGTGGTGGCGCCCGTAATCGGGCCCACTCTGGGCGGCTATCTGACCGATGCCGTCTCCTGGCGTTGGGCTTTCTACGTCAACATACCCGTTGGAATCCTGGCGCTCATTCTGCAACATAAATTTCTGGAAGATCCGCCCTATATTAAGGACGCGCATCCCGGCAGCCTGGACAAGATCGGTTTGGGCCTGCTGGCCATCTGGTCCGGCGCAATGCAATTCATGTGCGACAAGGGGCAAGAGGAAGACTGGTTTGGCAGCCCCTTAATCCGTTGGGCGCTCTTCTTCTTTATCGTGGCGCTGGCGCTTTTCCTCGCCCGCGAACTGACCCACCAGAAGCCGTTGCTGAATCTACGCGTGCTGGCCAATCGCAATTTTGGTATCGGATGTTTGTTGATTTTTCTTTTCGGCGTGGGCGTCTACAGCATCACTAGCGTGCTGCCGCTCTTCTACCAAACGTTATTGGGATATAGCGCAACTGCTGCGGGACTGGCAGTAAGTCCGCGCGGGTTGGGCTCGTTTGCGGCGGCCCTGATCGCCGGACGCTTGGTGGGCAAGGTCGATAGCCGAATGTTGTTGGCGTTCGGGTTTACGGTGTTGTGCGCGGCGAACTTGTGGACAGGCACGATCAATCTCAGCATCGCGCCCACTTCGCTGTTCTGGCCCATCGTGATTACAGGATTCGCGTTTCCGTTTGTGTTCGTGCCCCTTTCCGGCATTGCGCTGGGCACACTTCCCCAGAAAGAACTTGGCAATGCCAGCGGATTGTTCAACCTGTTACGCAATCTGGGCGGAAGCATCGGTATCGCCGCGGCGAACACCATATCGCTGCGCCATCTGCAGACTCACCGTAACGAAATGGTGCACTTGCTATCCGGATCGAATCTGGCACTGAGGCAGCAACTGTCGCACCTGACCAGACTGATGAGTATGCATGCCGGTCCGGCAAAAGCCTCTTTGCGAGCCATGGCAATTGCCCAGAGAACGCTCAACGGCCAAGCCCAACTCTGGTCCTATGTGGATGTCTTCCGCGACTTATCGGTTGTATGCGCGCTATGCGTGCCGATCGTCTTTGTCCTGAAGAAGGCTCAGGCGAAAGGAGCGGCCGCAGGCTGACGGACAAAACCATCAGCCCCCCCGATCCTCTCTACTTCACATAAAACGCAATCGCCGGACTCACTCCCTGCCCCGCCGAAATCTGCAGGAAATTCTCCCCCGATTGCGCATCCGCCGGAACGAAAGCGTTGATCTGTGAAACACCCGCAGCCAAACCCGGCGCTGGCCCGTAATAGAAAACGTTCATCGATAACCGCGTGCCGAATAATGGATTCGTGCTCATGGTAACTGCCACCGGAGTAACTTGTGTAGGATAGTTAGTTACAGGCGTAATCGTCGCATCCACGCCGGCCGGACTAGTCTGCCCAAGTCCCGTGCCGTACATCTCCACATAAGATCCCGCCGGCGCCGGATTAGAGGGACCATTCACCGTGCCATCCTCATTCACGATCGCGCTGGGGAAGATTCCCGGCGCGGTAGCCGTCGCCCCAACGCTGGTATCCGAAACCGTGCCGCCCGCCGTCTGCACCTTAATCGTCGAAAATCCATTGGCCACCGAGTAAGGCGCCACGGCATTTACCTGGCCCGCCGATATATAAACCAGCGGCGCCGGTACATCGTCAAAAAACACCTGGACACCGGCATTCGGAATAGTCAGCTTGCCGTCCGCTCCGAGCGACCATGTGTTGGGTGACGCAGGTCCCAGATAGTGCCCGTAAAACGAAATCAGTTCGCCTGGCGCTATCGGACCCGATTGAAAACTCGCCGAACTCACCAGCGACGAGAAGCTAGGCACGCCTGGTAACGCCGGCGGAGTGTCCGGAGTCACTGCCCGCACCACTCCCGCGGACCCGTCCGCCACGTACAGCGTCGTCCCCGTGATCGCGATTGCGGATACGGAGCGCAACTCTGCCGCCGTGGCCACGCCGCCGTCGCCAGTATATCCGGCAGTCCCGTTTCCAATCACCGTCTGGATGATCCCATCCGTCGCAATGCGGCGCACGCAGTAACACGTGGAGTCACCCACATAGACATTGCCGCTAGCGTCAACCGCCATCGTCGTGGGCTGGCATATTCCCGCGAGTGTCGCCTTGCCACCGTCCCCAATATACCCGCAACCGCCCACGCCGCCCTCCACCGCGACCGCGCCGCTCGGCGCAATCTTCAGTAAGAAGTAGGTTTGCAGACCGCCAATATACAGGTTGCCGCTGCCATCTATCGCCAATCCGGCGACGTTACCGATGCCTGTGTTAGTGGCTACCTGGCCCGACAGGCTGAAGTCGCCGCCATTTCCAGCAACCGTGTTGATCAAACCTGTTGCCGTATCGATCCGCCGCACTCGCTTGTTCCCCGAGTCGACGAAAACGATTCCACCCGATGAGTCTACCGCCAGCGCTGAAACGTAACCGACTTTAGCCGCCGTCGCTGCCCCGCCGTCTCCAGCGAAACCCGTGGCGCCCGTACCCGCGATCGTAGTGATCACCCCGCCCGTATCGATCTTGCGAATCAACCCTGCTTCACCAACCACCAGATTGCCCGCGCTATCGAACACCAGGCTCAGTGGAGCCAGTTTAGCCGTCAGCGCACTTACCCCATCCTGCGTGCTGGTCCCGCCTCCCGCGTAAGTCGTAATAATCCCGGTCCCCGCCGCCACCTTGCGTACGGCGTTGGTTACCGCGATAAACAGGTTCCCCGATGAATCGATCGCTACTGCCTGCGGATTACTCAGCACCGCGCCCGCCGCCAGACCGCCGTCTCCATTGAGCGATGTGCCCGCCACCGTCGAAATCACTCCGCTCGATGCCGTCACCAACCGGATCCGCCCGTTACCCGTATCCGCGATGTAGAGGTTCCCCGCGCCGTCAAGCGCCAATCCTGTCGGATCATTGAGCATCGCCAGCGTGGCCAAGCCGCCGTCGCCCGAAAGCCCCGCCCCGCCATTGCCTGCCACCGTGGATATCGTGCCGCTCGTCGCAATGCGCCGGACCCGGTCGCCGTCCGTGAGGAACAGATTGCCCGTGCTGTCCGTAGCCAGTTTGCCGAGTTGCGCAAACGAAGCTTTCGTCGCGCTGCCTCCGTCCCCGCCCTCCGCCACATGTCCCGTGCCTGCGATGGTCGTGATTACGCCCGTCGCCACCGTGATCTTGCGGATCCGCACATCCCCCGTATCGGCGATGTAGATGTTGCCGCTCGCGTCCGCCGCAATGCCCGTCGGTTGGATCAGTGTAGCGGCCGTGGCCGGTCCGCCGTCACCGCTAAAAACAGTGCCGCCCGTCCCCGCGATCGTCGTAATCACCCCGGTCCTCGCGTCGATCCGCCGCACGTAGCCGGCCTGCTCGACAATGAATATGTTCCCCGCCGGGTCCACACAAACCTGCTGCGGTTCGTTCAAAAGCGCGGCCGTCGCCGGACCGCCATCCCCAGTCGATCCGTTCTTTCCATACTGCCCCGCCAGCGTCTTAACCGTCGCCTGCGCCACGGTCAGTTGCCGCAACGTCCCGCCATCCAGAAACAGTATGTTGCCGCTGCTGGTAATCGCCATGCTCGTGGGCGCGATGCGCAGTGACAGCGCCGGCCCGTCCGTCATGTTATAAACTGTCGGCCCCGCGCCAGCCACCGCCGTCAATATTCCCGTGGCATGGTCAACCCGCAGGATGTGACTCAGGTCTGAGATATACAGGTTACCCGAACTGTCCACCACCACTCCTTGCGGAGCGTTTAAATAAGTCTGAAGTGCCGGTGCGTTGCTGATGAAACCGCCGCCGGCCACCGTGCTGACAATGGCTTGCCCAAACGCCGTGCTGGCGCAGGCCCACAATATTATGTTTGCGTAGCGTAATGATCTAGTAAGCATACTGTTCTCGTTAAAACCGGCACCAGTAAAGCAATCGCCCTACCAAATACCGCCTTCCCCACATCGTACAGCCATTACCCTTGCCATGCGGCACTGGCCCGCCAGACGTCCTCCGCTGCTGCCCCGCCTGAGTCAAATTGACCCACCGCGCCGGACTCTCCCCCCCGCTTTGATACACTCGAAGTGACCTTGATCCAACCCGCCATACGCGACCTGTTCCTGAACCTCGGCCGCCATCCGGCCTTTCAGGATTTGCTCCGTCGCCTGCCCACCGGCGGCGACCTCGCCCTTTCCGGCCTCACCACCACTGCCAAAGCCATCTACTCCGTACTGCTGTGGCAGATGACCGAGCGTCCTCTTGCAATTGTAGTAGACGGCAACAAACGCGCCGAAGAGCTGTTTGAGGCCATCGAGACTTTCTACTCGCTCCTGATCGGCGCCCGCGAAGCCGCCGCCCCTCAACTCCTTCCCGCCCTTGACGTTCTACCCCTGCAAGGCATGTCGCCCCACGCCGAAATCTGCGAGCAACGTGCCATCGGACTTTGGCGTTTAGCCACCCGCCGTGTCCCGATCACCGTTATGCCCGTAGCTTCGGCCCTGCTGCGGATCGAATCGGGCGATTTCTACCGCCAGCTTGCCCTTAACCTACGCGTGAACGACGAAGTGCCGCTGCAGGATGTAGTAGCCCACCTCGAAAGCGTAGGCTATGAACGCCGCGAGCCGGTGGAGATGGTCGGCGAATATTCCGTGCGGGGCGGCATTCTGGACGTTTTCTCGCCGGAAGCCGCTAAACCGGTCCGCGTAGACCTCTTCGGCGACCTCATCGAGTCCATCCGCCGATTCGAAGTGGAGTCGCAGCGATCCATGACCAAGGTCGAAGATACTCTACTGCTACCCTTGACGGAGTACCAGAAATCGCGCGCCCTGCTGGCCGAACTCGGCGAGTTGCTCCAAGCATCCGGCGTTGCCGCGCGTGAGCTTCCCCCGCCCGGCGAAACCTTTCCCGGCTGGGAACTGCTGGTGCCCATGGTCCGCCCCGCGCGCCCACTCCGTATTCTCCCTCCTCGACCGTCCCCTGATCCTTTGGGACGAACCCGCTCAAGTCACCGGCGCCGCGGACCGCCTCTGGAAACGCCTCGAACAAACGCCCCCGTCGCCTGCCTACGATCCGGCCCGCGTTTTCTTCCGCTGGGACGATCTTCAGTCCCAGGCCGCCGGTTGCCCTCACATCCGGCTCGAAGAACTGGAAGTCGATCGTCCGGACCCGCCACCGGCGGAACGTTCTATATTCCCACCCGGCCCGCCGCTGGCCTTTCACGGCAACATGCCCGTAGCCATTGCCGAGGCGCGCAACCTCGCCGAATCCGGCTCGCGCGTGGCATTCTTCGCCGAATCCACCGGCGCAGTCGAGCGCGTCGCCGATATCTTCAACGAGTACGGCGTCCCCTACCAACTTGGCCTGGAACAGTCTGATTCCACGCCCGAATACCTCGCCGGCCGCGCCTATATGGCCGGCAACGTTGCCTCCATCTATCTGATCCGCGGCGCGGTGCGGCGCGGCGTAGTCTTCCGCGATGCCGGCCTCGCCATCTTCGGCAGCGAAGACTTGTTCGATACCTCCGAATTGGTGGCGCGCGCGCCGGCCGGCAAGTCCGCGCTGGCCACCTTCTCGCCCGACCTGATCGACCTGAAGCCCGGCGACTACGTCGTGCACTGCCGAGCACGGCGTCGCCCATTTCCTGGGCCTGCGTCGAGATCGACCACGGCGAAGCTCAAGGGCGATTACATGCTGCTCGAATACGCCGGCGGCGCCAAACTTTACGTGCCGCTGACGCGCATGGACCTGGTGCAGCGCTTCCGCGGCGCCGGCGAATCCGCCCCCGCGCTCGACCGCATGGGCGGCGCCACCTGGACCCGCACCAAGACGCGCGTCAAAGCCAAAATGCGCGACATGGCCGACGAGCTGCTGAAGCTCTACGCCAGTCGCAAAATGGCCGAAGGCTTCGCCTTCTCGCACGACAGCAACTGGCAGCGCGAGTTCGAAGATGCCTTCGAATTCACCGAGACGCGCGACCAGCTCACCGCCATCAAAGACATCAAGCGCGACATGGAAAGCCCGCACCCCATGGACCGCCTGCTGTGCGGCGATGTGGGCTACGGCAAGACCGAAGTGGTGATGCGCGCCGCCTTCAAAGCCATGGGAGACGGCAAGCAAGTGGCCGTTCTGGCGCCCAACCACGGTGCTCGCGTTTCAACACTTCGAAACCTTCAAGCGCCGCTTTCAGCCCTTCCCCGTCCGCATCGAAATGCTCAGCCGCTTCCGCACTGCCGAAAGAGATCAAAGTGGTCCTCGCCGATTTGGCCGAAGGCAAAGTCGACCTGGTCGTCGGCACTCACCGCCTTCTGTCGAAAGATGTTGTATTTAAGGATCTAGGCCTGGTCCTGGTCGACGAAGAACAGCGCTTCGGAGTGAAGCATAAAGAACGCCTGAAGCAGATCAAACAAAGCGTGGACGTGATTAGCATGAGCGCCACCCCGATCCCTCGAACACTACACATGTCGTTGTTGGGCCTTCGTGATATGTCTGTCATCGAAACTCCGCCCAAAGATCGGCTCTCCATCCAGACCACCGTCGCCCACTTCCAGCCCGGATCTGATCAAGTCCGCACTCGAACTCGAACTAGGCCGCGGCGGCCAAGTCTATTTCCTGCATAACCGCGTCGATTCCATCTGGGCTCGCGCCGCTTTCATCCAGGAACTCGTACCTAGCGCCCGCATCGGCGTCGGCCACGGCCAGATCGGCGAAACCGAACTCGAGCAAACCATGCTCAAGTTCATGCGCCATGAATACGATATCTTCGTATGCACGACAATTGTAGAAAACGGCCTCGATATTCCTCTCGCCAACACCATCATCATCGAAAACGCCGAACGTTATGGCCTCGCCGAACTCTATCAACTCCGCGGCCGCGTAGGCCGCTCCAACCGCCGCGCTTACGCCTATCTGCTGATCCCACCGGATACCGAACTCAGCGAAATCGCCCGCAAACGCCTCGCGGCACTCAAGGAATTTAGCGATCTTGGCGCAGGTTTCAAAATCGCCGCGCTCGACCTGGAACTGCGCGGCGCCGGCAACCTGCTCGGCGGCGAGCAGCACGGCCATATCAACGCCGTCGGCTTCGATATGTATGTTCGTCTGCTCGAAGAAACCGTCCGCGAATTGAAAGGCGAAGAAGTGCCCGTCGAGATCCACTCCAGCCTGAACCTGGGCCTCGATATCCGCATTCCCGCCGACTACATCTCCGACGACAACCAGCGCCTGCGCGCCTACCGGCAGATCGCCAATGCCGGCACCCCCGCCGATCGCGAACGCGTCGAAAAGGAACTCGAAGACCGCTACGGCGCCGTCCCCGAAGCCGTGCGCAACCTGCTCGAATACTCCGGCCTGAAAACCACCGCTGAGCAATTGGGCATCGAAGCCATCGACCGCCGCCACACCCAGCTCAACGTCAAGTTCCACCCCGAAACCCACATCGAACCGGCTGCGCCTGATGAACCTGGTCGGCCAGACCCGCGGCGCGCAATTCACCCCCGCCGGCGTCCTGATCCTCCCCCTGGACGGCGCCACCACCCCCGGCGAAATCCTCGCCTTCCTTAAGCAGCGCTTCGATCAGTTGCGCGCCTGAAAATTTGCCTCAAATCGCTCTGAAGGTGTGGTGCGTTCGCCCTTCCGTCGCTGTTCAGAGCCGTTCTACGAGCGAGTCGACTGTATCGGAGCGCATGAGCGCGACTTCCGTAAGAATTCCGTGAAGAGTGCCGATCTTGAGGGAGTTGTGCAGCGGGACTGTAATCGTGTGGGTCGGAGGTCCGTGGTGCCGCAGCCTGGCGTGGCTCCCTTTTTGGCGGACCACCACGTATCCGAAGCCTTCCAGTACCTTGATCAGCCGCTCGGCTGAGACGCCGCGCGGCAATTTCATGCGGCTTCCAACGGTATCAACTCATCCTTCACATAGTGCATCTGGACCAGTCGAGGACGTGATGTCGCATCATCGAAATGAAGTGAGACCGCTTCCAGCACATTATTGCGGAGTTCATCCCAGGTTTCACCTTGGGTGAAAATGCCGTGACCCAACGCACGGGCGTGGAAGCCACCCTCCTCCGCATCGCGAATCTCGAAGATCAACTCCATTGACCCAGCATACCGAAACCCGGGCTCCAATGGCTCGACCTCGCTGCGGCAATGTCCGAACAATGCGCGTTTTACGGGGCCATTCATGACTGTCGACGCAATCAAAGACGCCATCGCCGGGCAACCGGATGAAAGTAAGGTGGCGCTTGTCACATGAATAAGTCTTCAGACTATGGATCCTTGGAACTGGAGGTCGCGGCGTCCGGGGTCGCGCCGACTGATGATTCTTCGATCGCACGCTTCGGAGGAATGCTGGGGCACGCCCACGCAGTTCTCAGGCGCCCAAGCGCCATTTATCGTGCTTTGGATCTGGCAACCCGAGGCTTCTTCGGCCTTTTTGCACGGGGCTTCCCAGCATACTTTGGAGCTTCCGCAGGGACTTGCACCAACTGTCCGAATCGCGGAGGCACGGCGGCAGCACTGACGATCGGACCGGCGGCCACTAGCCGCTTCCGGCGCGAATCCACTTGCAGGTTCAATCCTTCCAACGCGCGTGCGCCGAGCAACTGGAGATCGCCCCGTTGGGCGAAGACAACTTCGTCCACAGTCTCTGCCTTATCTACCCTAAGCACGGCATAGCCGACCGAGCGCGTAACGATCTGCCGATTCGCTAACTGAAATTGGAGATCCTTCTTGCGCGGCTCGATATCGATCGCCTCCACCACCGCCCCGTCAATCCACGTGGACTCAGCACCCGTGTCGACCATCAGTCGCCGCACCACCGTCGACTTGGATGTTGCCGGATTGATAACCCGGCACCCAACGTAGAAGAGTCCCATGCATCCGCAATGATAGCGCGATGATAGCGCAATGATAGCGCAAGGAATCCGGCCGCGCAGATTCACGGAACCATCGTCCCGGATCAGAGGAAGGTTCGGCCCAGTGACAGATACCGGAGTGACCAGCCAGCGCCGTGTTAGGTCTCGAGCCGTTCCTTTAGCCACTTTGCGGACGCCGTCTGCTGGGGCGCATCGGCTTTATAGGCGCAGCAGCAGGTTAGCGTCGGTGATGGTCATCGGTGGCGATCGCCCTCGCCGTACTCCAGGAGCGACTCAATACTGTCATAGTTCACCCCTGGCTTATGCCCCATGTGGGTGGGTAGAATCTCGAGCGCACGACGCCGCGGCTTGCGGTCGATACTCAACAGTGCCGCGCGCAGTAGATCATTGAGGGTATCCCGGAATGAAGCTCCCCTGGCCACGCTCTCCCATTTAACGCGCGCCACCACATCGTCATCCAGAGTAACAGTGCTTCTGATGCGCATGACGCATTAAGCCTAGCATCAAGCGCTTCAGCAAGGCCCGTCCCGGGACGTTCTGAGGTCTTAGGTTGCTTGCGGCAGCCCGGGTGCGATGCGCCGCGATACGGCCTTAAGCTGGCTTCTTGGCCAGGTGGTCGATGAAGGCCCGCGCGACTAGTTCCCTCGCATCTCTGCAAAGGGAGTCGGATTTGGTGAAGCCGTAACCTTCGGCAAGGAGAGCGGCTGCGGTGAACTCGTCAATGTCTGTGGGCGGCGCCAAGGCCAGTTTTTCGATCTCCAACAGCGAAAGACAGAAGCCATACTCTTTGCACAGACGCGAAAGCAGCGCCCGAACCTCCTCTGGCTCAAGAAGCGCCTTAATGTGTTTCGCCTGAAGTCGCTGAGGCCTGGACATATTCTTATTGTCCAACTACCATCGCCACAGCGCACCTCCAAGGTTCGTTAAGAATGGCCTATACGTGCCGTTTGACATCTAAGAACTTTCCATCCGTCGTAGCCGTAGCTCTGTTGGTCGCCGCCGCCCAAAATTTCAGACGTTTTTCAGATCGCCGCCTTACCCTGATCCTACCGAGGCTAATTATGCGACTAACTCCCTTGTGGCTCGCCCTCACCATGACCCTGGCGTCTCTACCCGCCGCGCCGGACGCTCCCGGCTTCAAAGTCACCAAAAAATTCCCCGTACCCGGCAACGGCGGCTTCGACTACATCGTCTTCGATGCTTCCGCCAAACGCCTCTACGTTTCCCACGGCACCACCGTCGATGTTCTCGACGCCGCTTCCGGCAAACTGCTTGGCAGCGTCCAGGACACGCCCGGAGTCCACGGCATCGCCATAGTTCCCGAACTCCATCGCGGCTTTGCCACCAACGGCGGTAACGCCACCGTCTCCGTCTTCGATACCGATTCTTTCGCCACCATCAAGAAGATCGCCGTCGACAAGGATCCCGACTTTGTCCTATATGATTCGCGCGAAAAGCGCGTCCTCGTATGTCACGGCGACGCCGCCGAGATCACCGCCATCGATCCCGCCAAGCAAGTCGTCGTCGGAAAAATTCCCCTCGGCGGTGGCGCCGAAGCGCTGGTCCTCGATGGCAAAGGGAACGGATTCGTAAACCTCGAAGAGCAAGCCACCGTCGTCGCCTTCGACGCCCACGCGCTAACCGTCAAACACAAATACCCCATCACCGGATGCAAAACGCCCACCGGCCTCGCCATAGATGCCGCCCACGCGCGCCTCTTCATCGGATGCCGCAGCAAAGTCCTGGCAGTCATGGATGCATCCAACGGAAAAGTGCTGGCAACTCTGCCCATCGGCGAACGCGTCGATGCCGTCGCTTTCGATCCCGACAACAAACTGGTCTTCGCCTCCAATTGGGATGGCACCGTTTCGGTGATCCGGCAGAAGACCCCCGATCAGTACGAATCGGTTGGCGACATTCAAACCCAGAAGAGCGCGAAGACCATGACCATCGATCCCCAGACCAAGCAACTCTTCCTGTCGGCGGCCGAGATGGAACCCCTGCCCGCGGCCGCCGCCGGCCAACGAGCGCGCATGCGGCCCAAAGATGGCACCTTCAACGTGCTCGTCGTAGAACGCCAGTAGAGGGCCTCGCGGAATATTGTGTCGGCGCTCCCTAATCCATATCCGAGCCGCGAACCGCTTCCGATCGCCGCCGGGCGGCCCTCGGGCAGGAAGAAGTATCGGCCCACCGCAGCCATCGACGCGCTGATCGCAGACTCCTACCGGCAGCAGCGCCAAGGTGACCGCCGCGCCATCAAAACCGTCAGCGCCAAACTCGGGTGGCCTGCCTACGCCGTCTCAAAGCGCGCCGCCGAGTTAGGCTTGGTCAGAATCAAGGAACAACCTTGGTGTCTCCATGAGGAACAGATTCTGACTAAGTATGGCTATTTGACTTACGCTGGAATTCAGCGCAAGCTAGGCGACGCCGGCTTCCACCGTTCCCGCGCCGCCATTGCCGTCAAGGCGACCCGCCTCAGAATCAAAAGTAACTTGGACGGTTACTCCGCTACTTCGCTGGCTCTTGCCTTCGGCATCGACACTCACAAGGTACTTACCTGGATCCGTCGCGATCTCCTCGCCGCGTCCCGCCGTGGCACCGGACGCCAAGCCGATCAAGGTGGCGATTCCTGGTGGATCTCTCGCGACCAAGTCAAGCGCTTCATCCTCCGTTGCCCCGATGAGATCGACCTCGCGCGCGTCGAAAAGTTCTGGTTCCTCGACCTCATCACCGACGGCAAGGTCTGCCGCTAGCACCACGCCCGAAACCGCTCCTCCATCCAATTGATCCAAAATTGCAATCAGAGCCCCTCCCGTGAGGGAGGGGTGGCGCGCGCGCAGCAAGTGTTTTCCGCCAATTTGTTGCCTACACGGAACCTCTAACAGGAACGCATTCGCATTATCTCTGCCCGGCGAGCAACGCAAAATGAGCAACACAACTACTTCCAAGAAAATGCCTAGCCCTCCCCGCTCCATGTCTGTCGAAGCAATTGAGCGGGCCGCCCGCGCCGATCGCGACGCCCAACCGCTCACCCAAACCGACCTCAACCGGCTGAAACGAACCCCGCAAGCGAAAATCATCCGCCGGGCCTTGGAACTCACGCAAGAAGAGTTTGCTGCCCGGTATCACATTGCCATTGGTACGCTAAGGGACTTGGAACAGGGTCGGGCCCAACCGGATCAGCCCACCCAGGCGTATCTAAAGCTCATCGCGCGCGATCCAGACCATGTAAACCGGATATTGAATCCAACCCCAAATTGAACCAACCGCCTCAAAATTCCAAGGCGACCAACGGCGGCAACGCCTCCCGCTGAAACCTCAAATTCAAGGTCAATTCTTGCACCTCCCCATAACCCAAAAGTGTTAATATAGGCGAAGATTCGATTGGTCTTTCTCATGAAACCGAGTTCCGATGCCGAGGCCCTCTTAGCTTTACTTTCACGGGAAGGCACTACCGTCCATTACCGCAAGGGCCAAATCCTTTTCTCCCAAGGCGACCCCGCCGACGCCGTATTCTCCATACAAAAAGGTAGAGTCAAACTCACCGTCCTCTCGAAACAGAACAAAGAGGCGGTCATCGCTATCCTCACCCCCGGTGACTTGGTTGGCGAAAGCTGCCTGGTCGGCGCCCACCCCATCCGCGTGGCCACCGCTGCTGCCATCACCGAGTGTTCCATCGTCCGTCTGGCCAAACCCGCCATGGCCCGCCTTCTGCGCGAGGACAATCAGTTCTCCCAACTCATCCTCGCCTATGTCCTTAGCCGCAATATTCGAATCGAGGAAGACTTAGTCGATCAACTATTCAATTCCAGCGAAAAGCGCCTCGCTCGCATCCTGCTCCTGCTAGCTAATTTTGGCAAAGAGGGCGATCCGCTCGCGACTATCCCCGACATCAGTCAGGAAACCCTCGCCGGCCTGGTCGGCACCACGCGCTCGCGCGTCAGCTTCTTCATGAATAGATTCCGTAAGCTTGGCTTCATCAAGTACAACGGCGGCATCGAGGTACACAGCTCGCTCTTGAGCATAGTCCTTCACGACTAAATATCCGTAATATCACGGCCGTGCGTGTCACTGAGCTATCTTGACCGCATTATCCCCGCGCCGGTGAGCAATACTGACCAGACAGAGCCGCTGCCGCCTGTTATCTGGTTAGAGATAAGTACAAATCCGCGTGCCCTCAGGCGGATCGGAAATCAGTCTCTTAAATGCGAATCCTTTTATATAACCCCGATAACGGTGTGACTGCGAATTTCATGCCACACCTTTGGATGTTCCTCCTCCAGTCCCTCACCCCCTCTGGACACGACGTGTTGCTGATCGACGGCAATACCCAACCTATGACTGACGAAGAGATCGTACGCTTCGTCCTCGCCAACAACATCGGCCTCGTCGGCATCGGCGCCATGACTCGCATGATCGCCAAAGCCTACCGCGTGGCCGACGCTATCCGTGCCGCCGGCGTGAAGGTCGTCATGGGTGGTCCACACGTTACCGAGTGTCCCGAAGAAGCCCTCGGCCGCGACGGAGGCCCGCGTCACGCCGATGCCATCGCCCTCGGCGAAGCCGATGAAACCTGGCCCAAAATCGTAGCCGATGCCGCCCGCGGCCAACTCAAGGAACGCTATGTCCCCATCGATGCCTTCGGCCAGGAACATAAACCCGACCTCCAAAGCTATCCGAAGATTCCCTGGGACACTCTCGACATCGAACAATTCAACCGCATCCCCGGTTTCGTACGCCCCATCATGGCCCACTATCACGCCGAGTGGGAGACCTTCCACATCATCCCCATCGAGTCCGGCCGGGGCTGCCCGTACGGCTGCGAGTTCTGCACCGTCACCGGTTTCTTCGGCGATTCCATCCGCTTCCGCTCCAACAAAAGTATTGTCGATGAGTTGCTGCTCCTGAAAGCGCGCGCCCACAAGACCAAAGGCCAGATCGCCGTCTTCTTTGTCGATGATAACTTCGCCATCAACGGCAAGCGCACCAAGTCTCTATTGCGCGACATCATCGCCGCCAACGCCCAAGTCTCCTGGGTCGGCCAGATCAGCGCGAATCTCCTGCGCGACCAGGAACTGGTAGATCTCATCGCCGAATCCGGCGGCCGCTGGATCTTCATCGGCATGGAGTCCCTAGACCCCGCCAATCTCGCCAGCGTCAATAAGAGTTTCAACAAGCCTTCCGAATACGCGGCCGTCCTGGAGCGTCTCGCCAGTCGTCACATCTATGCCATCACAAGTTTCATCTTCGGCTTGGATAATGACAAAACCGGAGTCGCGGAACGTACCCTGAAACAGATTCGCGAGTGGCCGCCAGTCTTGCCGGTCTTCGGCCAGATCACCCCGTTCCCCGCCACCCCCCTCTACACCCGCCTTGAAAAGGAAGGTCGCCTCACGCGTCCCAAACACTGGCTCGACTTCGCGCCATTCCACATGGCCCACACGCCCCTGAATATGAGCGTGGACCAGGTGCAGGAAGAAGTGCGCTACGCCTGGCAAAATTCCTACAGCCCCGCCGCCACGCGTGCCTCCCTTGAGTCCATCGCCCGTGAACCGGCCCCGTACAAAATCAGCCATCTGATCGCACGCATGTTTTTCCGCGGTATTTACTTCCCGCAAAAGGGAGCCTGGGGATGGCTAAAGCTAATAGCGGAAAATCGCCGGGCGGTCGCCCACGTCGTCCACCAGGCCTTCACCAACTGGAGAGGAACCGAACCCAACCTTCCAGTTCCCCTTCAGGCGCCAGTCCTAGAAAGCTCAGGCGACTAACGCCCGCTAACCATCCGAGCCGCGCGCGTAAGCAAGCGTCCTCGTCCAACCCCGCCCACCGGCAACTGTAAGTACGCCTTATGTAAAGTGGCCTTATTGACATCGCCAGCGTGGCTCCAATTTGATAACAGCGAGCGAGCCATCTCCGGAATCAGATGGTGCCGCAGGAATCCCTTGAGCCGTGAGACTTCCCCGTCTCGCACATCAAGCACACTATCTGAGATGATTGAGGGTTCATTATGGAGCAGACGGACAAGTGCGTGTTGTTCACCCCCACTCTCCGTCCGCCCTCCAGTACAAGGATTTCGTCCCGCTCATGGCAATCAAAAAATCCGACCTTTATTCCTCCCTCTGGGCCTCCTGCGATGAATTGCGCGGCGGCATGGACGCCAGTCAATACAAAGACTACGTCCTCTTCATGCTGTTCATCAAATACATCTCCGATAAATACGGCGATTCCGACGATTTCTCCCCGCCAATCAACATTCCCAAGGGCGCCAGCTTTAAGGACATGGTCGCACTGAAAGGCGCCGCCGACATCGGCGGCAAGATCAACACGCAGGTGATCGCAGCCCCTGGTCAACGCCAATTCCCGCCACTTGGCCCGTACCGATTTCCCGGATTTCAACGACCCGAACAAACTCGGCGACGGCGCCGCCCGCGTAGAAAAACTCTCCAACCTCATCGCCATCTTCCAGAAGCCGGAGCTCGACTTCTCCAAGAACCGCGCCGAGCATGACGACATCCTCGGCGACGCCTACGAATACCTCATGCGCCACTTCGCCACCGAGAGCGGCAAGAGCAAAGGCCAGTTCTACACGCCGGCCGAGGTTAGCCGAATCATGGCCAAGGTAATCGGCATCTCCCCGGCAAACAGCCAAGCCAACACTACCGCGTACGACCCCACCTGCGGTTCCGGCTCGCTTGCTGCTCAAGGTTGCCGCCGAGGCGGGCAAACACATCACCCTCGAAGGGCAGGAGAAGGACGTGACCACCGCCGGTCTCGCCCGCATGAATACCATCCTCCACGATTTCCCCACCGCCAACATCCTTCCCGGAAACACCCTCTTCGATCCCAAGTTCAAGGACGGCGAAAATCTCCGCACCTACGACTACGTCGTCGCCAATCCTCCCTTCTCCGACAAGACCTGGTCCACCGGCTTCACCCCCGCCCAGGACCGCTTTCAACGCTTCACCTGGGGCGTGCCGCCCCGAAAGCAGGGCGACTACGCCTATCTCCTGCACATCGTCCGCTCCATGCGAAGGACCGGCAAGGCCGCCTGCATTCTCCCGCATGGCGTTCTCTTCCGGGGCAATGCCGAGGCGGTGATCCGCCAGCAACTCGTCCGTTCCGGCTATCTCAAGGCCATCATCGGCCTGCCCTGCGAATCTCTTTTATGGCACCGGCATCCCGGCCTGCATCCTCGTGCTCGACAAGGAAAACGCCACCGCCCGCAAAGGCATTTTCATGATCGATGCCTCCAAGGGCTTCATGCAAGGATGGCCCGAAGAACCGCCTCCGCGAGCAGGACATCCACCGCATCGTCGATACCTTCACCCGTCAGGACGAAAGCGACCCGCGCTACGCCCGCATGGTGCCGGTCGACGAAATCGCCGACCCGAAGAACGATTACAACCTGAACCTGCCGCGCTACATCGACAGCACCGAGCCCGAGGACTTGCAGGATATCGACGGCCATCTGCGCGGCGGCATCCCCGTGCGCGATATCGATGACCCGGTCAGATTGAAAGCGTTACTGGAAGATCCTTGCCAGGCGTGCGCAGCGCTCTATTTGAAAATGCCGGCCGCCCTGGCTACTGCCAGCCTGCGGGTCCCCGTCGCCGAGGTGAAGTCGGCCATCTTCGGTCACGCCGGAATTCACCGCTTTCCAGAGTTCCGCCACAGCGCTATTCGCCAAGTGGAAGAAGGCGAATATCCCGCGCTCAAAAGGATTCGCCAAAGGACGGTCATCCCAAACAGCTCATCGAAACCATCGCCGAGCATTTGCTCGCCACGTTCAAGGCCGCGCCGCTTCTCGACGCCTACGATCTCTATCAGCACCTGATGGACTATTGGGCCGAGACCATGCAGGACGATTGCTACCTCATCGCCGCCGAGGGGTGGAAGGCAGGCGCGCAGCCTCGCGAGATCCTTCAGGTGAGGAACAAGGAGAACAAACTCGTATGGCCCGAAACGCACGACTTCAAAAGAGGCAAGCGCCGTTTCAAGTCCGACCTGATCCCGGCCGCACTACTCATCGACCGCTACTTTGCTGCCGAGCGGGATGCCATCGCCGCCATCGAAGCCGAACTTGCGGCGATCGATCAGCAACTCGACGAAAAGCGCGAAGAACAAAGCGGCGAGGAAGGGCTGCTTGCGGAAGTCATCGAGGGCGAGGGCGAGAAACAGAAGATCACCGCCAAAGCGCGTGAAGTCCCGGCTCAAGGAGATCGGCAAGGACCCGGACTTCGCCGACGAGCGCCAAGCTCTCGAAGAATACGTTGCGCTGCTCGACCAGCAGGTGGACGCCAAAGTCCGGCTTAGAGCCGCACAGGAAGAACTGGAGGCTAAGGTCGACGCCAAATATCCCAAGCTTACGGAAGACGAGATCAAGACGCTTGTGGTGGACGACAAGTGGCTCGCCGACCGTCGCCGCTGCGGTGCAGGGCGAACTCGACCGCGTCTCACAGACTCTCACTGGACGGCTCCGCCAGCTCGCCGAACGTTACGCCACCCCGTTGCCTAAGCTCACTGATGAAGTAGCCGCCCTTGCAAGTCGCGTGGACGAACATCTCAAACGGATGGGTGCCGTATGGAAGTAAAGCCCGGTTACAGGCTGACAGAGGTCGGTGTAATCCCTGAGGACTGGACGGTTTGTCCCGTAGGATGCAAGGGCAAGGTCGTGACTGGAAAGGCCTTGGCAGCAAACGGTCCAGGAAAGCAACGCCCATACCTGCGCACCAAGAATGTCTTTGACGGAAGGATCGATATCGATGACATACTTACGATGCCGATGACCGATGACCAGTTCGCGCAGTTTCGCTTGCAACAGGGCGATGTGCTGCTGAACGAAGGACAGAGTCTCGAATTGGTCGGAAGGTGCGCGAGATATCAGGAAGAGTATCCACAGCCGTGTGCGATCCAAAACCAGCTTATTCGTTTTCGAGCAAAGGCTGGGGTCTGCGGGACTTTCGCGTCGCATCTCTTCAGATACAGCCAACAATCTGGCGTGTTCGCGCGCGTTGCGCTGCAAACGACATCCATTGCACACCTTGGCACCTCGAGGTTCCAGCGCCTTCTTCTCGCGTGGCCTAAGAGCGAGGAGGAGCAGCGAGCGATTGCAGCTGCGTTGAGTGATGTGGACGCACTTCTGGGTGCGCAGGAAGGGCTAATCGCCAAGAAGCGCGACCTCAAACAGGCAGCCATGCAGCAACTGCTCACAGGCAAGACACGCCTGCCCGGCTTCAGCGGCGAGTGGGAGATTAAAAGGCTTGGCGACTTATTCGATTTCAGCGGCGGATATTCAGCTTCACGCGACCAGCTTTCCGCCAACGGTCACTGCTACCTGCACTACGGAGACATACACGGGGCATCCAGGACATTCGTGGATACGCAGGCCGATTATCAGAATATTCCTAAGCTCGACATTCCTTTGAAGCGAGTGCCTTCAAAGTCAATGCTAAAGGACGGAGACGTGGTATTCGTTGACGCCTCGGAGGATGATGAAGGAACGAGCAAACACATAGTGGTCGTAAACAGGGACAATATTCCCTTCATCTCCGGATTGCACACCATCGTCGCCAAGAGTAAGACAGGAGACCTCGCGTGCGAGTATCGGCGCTACTGTTTTCAAACCGATGCCATCCGGACGCAATTCCTATTCTATGCCGTTGGAACGAAAGTCTCCGGAATCAGTAAAGGGAATATTCCAAAATTGACCATGCCTCTCCCGACAATCGCCGAACAAACCGCCATTGCAACCGTACTGACAGACATGGACGCGGAACTCGCCGCGATGGAACAGCGCCTCGCCAAAACCCGTGCCCTAAAGCAGGCCATGATGCAGGAACTCCTAACCGGCAGAATCCGTCTCGTCCCCCCCCAGGAGGCCCATGCCTGAACAGCCTCGCTCCGAACGCCGCACGCACAACCGTGTCATCTCCCTGTTCACCGACAGCTCCCGGCTCGACTGTCTCGGTTACCGCTACCTGGGCGATTGGAGCAGGCGTGTGAACAACCGCTGCATCGACGAGGAACTGCTCAGGGCTAACCTGAAAAAACGCGGGTATTCGGACGTGCACATCTCGGCCGCCTTGCAAAAACTCCTTGCCGCTGCCGACACTACCGCCGTTACGCTTTATCAGGCCAATCTGCGAACCTACCAACTACTGCGTTACGGCGTGGATGTCGTAATCGCTGCCGGGCAGCCACATGAAACCGTGCACCTCGTCGAATGGACTCACTGGGCCGACAACGATTTCGCCTTAGCCGAGGAAGTGACCTTGCGCGGCGGATTCGAGCGCCGGCCGGACTTGGTCCTTTACCTGAACGGCATCGCCATCGCCGTCATCGAACTGAAGCGCAGCTCCATCGAAGTAGCGGACGGCGTTCGCCAGCTCATCACCAATCAGGAAGAGATTTTCAACAAGGCTTTTTTCGCCACCGTGCAACTCGTATTCGCAGGCAGCGATTCCCAAGGGTTTCGGTATGGCACGGTCACAACGAAGGAAGAGTTTTTCGTCGAATGGAAACCGGCCCACACGGACCCGCTAGCGCCCGGCGCACTTCTCGATGGTCCCCTCGCCGAGATGTGCGACAAGCACCGCCTGCTCGACCTCATCCGCAACTTCATCATCTTCGATGGCGGCAGAAAGAAAGTCCCTCGGCCGCATCAGTACGCCGGCGTGAAGGCCGCCCAGGAACGCATACGGCGCCAGGAGGGCGGCGTAATTTGGCATACCCAGGGCAGCGGCAAGAGCATCCTCATGGTGCTGCTCGCCAAGTGGCTGCTGGAACACGATCCGCAGGCGCGCATCCTGGTGGTCACGGACCGCGACGAGTTGGATAAACAGATTGAGGGCGTAATGAGGAACGCCCGCGTGATCGGCGAGGACTCCCCGCCCCCGCGAGTCACATCGCGGGCTGAATTCGTGGCCAAGATTGGCGCCCCTATGCCCCGGCTGCTCTGCGCGCTGATCCATAAGTTCAATCCCGCGGACCTGGATGGTCCGCCGCCGCCTATCCATGGCCGCTTCTACGTGTTCGTGGATGAATGCCACCGCACCCAAGGCGGCAATATGAACAAGCAGATGAAGCGCTGGCTCGAAAACGCGATCTTCATCGGCTTCACCGGCACGCCTCTGCTGCGTAAGGACAAGGACAAGCTGAGGACCCGCGAAATCTTCGGCACGTATATCCACACGTACAAATTTCATGAAGCTGTTGTAGACAAAGTGATCCTCGACCTAAAATACGAGGCCCGGGAAGTGCCGCAGCGGCTCACTTCGCCAGCGGCGATCGACGCGTGGTTTCAACGGAAAACCAAGGGCCTGAACAACTTCCAGCGCGCCGCCCTGCGGGCACGCTGGGCGACTATGGAGGAGTTGACGAGCTCGGGCGAGCGCAAGCAGCGCATCATGGCCAGTATCATCGAGGACTTCGACCTGCAACCGCGCCTGAACCAAGACCGGGGCACCGCGATTCTGGTTGCCGCCAGCATCTATGACGCGTGCCACTACTTCCGCCTGTTTCAGAACACCATCTTCGGCAGGTATTGCGGGATCGTCACATCCTACGAGCCGAACCATAACGCCATCTCCCGCGAGCCGGTTGGTAGCGATGAGCGCTACAAATTCGACACCTACACCCGGCACGTTCTAAAGCATGGTCAGACTACCAAAGCCTACGAAGAGGAAGCCAAGCGGCAGTTCATCGATGAGCCCGCCAACCTCAAGCTCCTGATAGTGGTCAGCAAGCTGCTCACCGGTTTCGACGCGCCCTCCTGCACCTACATTTATCTCGATAATGAGTTGTACGAGCACAACTTGTTCCAAGCCATCTGCCGGACCAACCGGCTCGATGGCGTCGACAAGGACTACGGGCACATTGTCGATTTCAAAGAGCTATTCGCGGATGTGCAGGAGGCTATCGCGGTGTACAGCTCCGACGAATTAGACATCGACCAGGGCTCCGGCGCCGACAATAACGTCGAACTGAAAGACTGGCGGGTTGAGGGGAAGAAAAGGCTGGAGGCTGCCCGTGAAGCGCTCCGCTATCTTTGCGATCCGGTCCCGCCGCCGCACGAACTGGAGCAATATCTTCGCTACTTCTGCGGCGACGCCAGTGACCCCAACGCCCTTAGCGACACGGAGCCGTTGCGCGTCTCCTTCTACAAAGCGGTGTCTGTATTGGTGCGTGCCTACGCGGAACTCGCCGCAAACCTCACCGAAGCGGGCTACTCGAATGCCGAAGTTGCAATCTTACAGGCCGAAGTGGAATTCTACAGCGATACCCGCGCCGCCATCAAGAAACATTCGGGCGAAGAACTGGATATCAAGCCTTTCGAGGCGGACATGCGCCACCTCCTCAATACCTATATCCAGGCGGATCCCGTGAAGAATCTCGGAAACCTGATGAGTTCGTTGTCGCTTGTGGAACTCATCGTGGAAACCGGAATAAACGACGCCATCGCCAGGACCCTGAACGCCAAGGCAAAGCTATCGCGGAACTCCGTCGCCGAGGCGATCATTAATAACATCCGCAAAACCATTGTCCGCAATCAACTCAGCGATCCGCGCTTCTACGCCGAAATGTCGAAGCTGCTGGATGACCTGATCCGGCAAAGCCGCTCCAATACGATAACTTATGAGGCATTTCTGTTGAAGGCGGAGGAACTCGCCACGCGCCTCGTGCGGAAGAAGGGCGGCGGACATCCCGCATCGCTCAATGGACACCCCGGGGCCATCGTACTCTTCAACAACCTAGGCAGCATTTCCGCCACAACCTTCCAATGCCCCACGGACGAGGACGAAAAAGCAAAACTGGCGCTCGAACTCGACTTGGCCATGCGTGAGAAAGCGCCGGCGGGATGGAAGGGCGACGAGATCCGCGAGAAGCAGGTGCTGAATGCTCTCTATCCCGTCATGTCTCGCGACCGGCAAGCCACCCAGGCCATTTTTGATATCGTCAAGAACCAGCCCGGCTACTGATGCGGCTATCTATGCGGCTATCTATGAAGGAAACCATCCATCTCGGCGAGATCTCCATTCTGGTAACCCGGAAGGCCATCAAGAATGTTCACCTCTCCGTACACCCCCCCGGCGGTAGGGTGACCTTGGTGGCGCCCAGCGGGACGCGCCTGGAAGTTGTCCGCGCTTACGCCATCTCAAAGCTCGCCTGGATCCGTAACCAACAATCGAAATTCCGGGGCCAAGAACGTGAAACCCCGCGCACACTTGTAGAACGGGAAAGTCATTACCTCTGGGGCAGGCAGCACCTGCTCACTGTCGTCTACCTCGAAGCCAAGCCGTCCGTGTCGCTCGACCACAAGCGCATTACTCTTACCGTGCGCCCCGGCAGCGACGCCCAGAAGCGCGCCGAAGTGCTGCACGAATGGCATAAGTCGCTTTTGCACCAGGTTGTGCCGCCCCTCATCCGGACTTGGGAGCGGAAGCTAAAAGTCAAAGTTGCGGCGTATTTCCTGCAGCGCATGAAGACCAAATGGGGAAGCTGTAATCACAAGGCCGGGAATATTCGCCTGAATACGGAACTCGTCAGGAAG
The DNA here is from genome assembly GCA_963738345.1 of Bryobacterales bacterium. Classification (GTDB taxonomy): domain Bacteria; phylum Acidobacteriota; class Terriglobia; order Bryobacterales; family Bryobacteraceae; genus Bog-159. The sequence goes on along the minus strand of CAVTWI010000002.1, from coordinate 3,868,308 downwards.
CCGAAGGATCTCCTGGAATACGTCATCGTTCACGAGATGGTTCACCTCATTGAGCCTACCCACAGCGATCGCTTCGTAACCATACTCGGAGAGCACTACCGCTTTTGGCGCGAAGCGCGCGCGGAACTCAACGGATTGCCGTTAGCCGCGGAACTCTGGAAGGAATAACAATCCGCAGTCACCAGCCGAGGATTCCTTCCTTCCCACTGAAAACAAACTGCCCCGGCCAAACCGTCGCCTTAACCCCGCACCCCGCCATGCTATCCTCAAACCGGAAAGCGAATTGGCATGACCAAACTTGCCTTCAAGTTCTTTGAAAACCGAATAGCCCGCCCCTCTAGCATACCCGGCGTAACAATCCGCAAAGTTGCCCAATTTTGCCCAAATTGAGGTGGCTCCTGACCCCAATTTTTCGATTGGCTCTGTTGATTAGTAACACTGGGCGGATTCCAGTCATGGTGCACAAAACAGCACAAACAACTACCCAGACGGACCGGCCAACTAACACAAACTAAACGACTAATACCCATTATTTCAACAATTGGCTTTGTTTGTCACAAGAGCCCCTGCCGCCGCCCTCGCCGCCCGACGAAGCACAACCGTGCACAATCCCGCCTAGACCTTTACCGCCATCCCGCATCCCCACGCAACGGCACGAAACGGCACAAAGTGGCGACCCTGTCGAACCGTGCCGCGCCCCGCCTCTCCACTACGTGCAACTCCTGGTTTCCCCGGTCGCCTACCGGGATCACCAACCTCCCCGGATCGCCCAGTTGCCCCAGCAGAGCCTCCGGGATCTCCGGCGCGGCCGCCGCCACCGAGATGCCCCCATAAGGCGCACCGTCCGGCCAACCCTGCGATCCATCGCCGCACACCACCGTCACGTTGCCGCCTAGCCCCGTCCGCCGCAGGTTCTCTTCCGCCAATCGAGCCAGCGCCGGAATCAACTCGACCGAAATCACCCGCGCTGCCAGTTGACCCAAGACCGCCGCGTGGTAGCCGGAACCAGCGCCTACGTCCAGCACCGTCTCCGTCCCGGTTAGTTCCAGCAACTCCGCCATGAAAGCGGTCATGTACGGCTGCGAAATCGTCTGGCCATGCCCGATCTGCTGCGGCGCGTCCTCATAACTCCGGATCCGCGCTTCAGCCGGCACGAACTCCTCTCGTGGAATGGTCAGCAACGCCTGCAGCACACGCGGATCGCGGATGCCGCGCCTGCGTAACTGCCGGTCCACCATACGCCGCCGCTCAGCATACCAATCGGGGATCATGCACTGATTTTACATGTTGACCTGCTGTGCCGGTTTCCCCGGCCACTTACAATGCAAGAGAGGGGACTTACTGATGCGACTTCAAATACTGACCCTAGCTCTCGCGGCTCTTTCGGCCGGAGCCGTGGCTATTGCTGCGGACACGCCCAAGGTGCTGCACTCATTCGGCTCGAACGGCGCGCGCGGCGGAAGCGATCTCTATGCTGGCCTTACGCTTGACGCGGCTGGCAACCTCTATGGCGCCGCTGAGTCTGGCGGCCGCTACGGCTTCGGCATCGTCTTCGAACTCTCCACCGACTCCTCCGGCGCTTGGCATGAGACCATACTCTATAGCTTCAAGGGTCATCAGGATGGCGCCAATCCGCACGCTACTCTCGTTTGGGACCGCGCCGGCAATCTCTACGGCACCACCGCCAACGGAGGCGGCACTGCCTGTGGACGCGGTTGCGGCACTGTCTTTATGTTGAGCCCCTCGGCAGGTGCTTGGACCGAGACCGTACTCTATCGCTTCACCGGCCCAGCCGATGGTGAAGTTGCCTATGCCGGAGTCGTCGTCGATGCAGCGGGTAACGTCTATGGCGCAACTCTCGGAGGCGGCGCCTCGACGTTCGGAACCATCTATCGGCTAACTCCCGGCCCCAGTAATGTCTGGCAACATACCATCCTGCATAGCTTCGCGGGAAAGCCAGACGGCGCGTCTCTCTATGCCACCCCTACCTTAGATGACTTCGGCAACCTATACGGAGTCACCGAACAAGGCGGAGCATATAACAAGGGCACTGTATTCATGATCGCCGCGGCCGCCAGTAGCGCCCCCGTCGAGCACATTCTCTATAACTTCAAAGGTGGCGCGGATGGAGCTAGTCCCATGGCGCCCCTTACCTTTGACCAGAGTGGCAACTTATACGGCACGACTGACGCTGGAGGCTCCGCCAACTGTGGCACCGCTTTCCGGCTGTCTCCCAGTCAGTCCGGCGCGTGGACCGAGACAATTCTGCACACCTTCCTCGGTGTCACTGCCCAGGATGGCGAGAATCCCAACGGCCTTATTTTTGACACTCACGGCAATCTCTACGGCACCAGCGTGGGAGGCGGCACGGATAATCCAGGCACCATCTTCGAACTCTCACCCATGCCCGATGGCTCGTGGAAAGAAACCGTACTCTATAGCTTTCTCGCCGGCTTGGATGGCGCTTATCCGTCGAATGGACTGGCCATCGACTCCGCCGGCAATCTCTACGGCACCACGCTCTGGGGCGGTCCCTCCGGCGACACTACCGGCGGAGTTGCCTTCCAATATATCCCTTGAATGGGCATCGGCCCGATAGTCGATGCAGGCGCACCGTTATAATAACGGCATGGCGCGTTTAATCACCCTGATACCAGGGGACGGAATCGGACCGGAAGTTGCCGAAGCCACCGTAAGGGCCGTCGCAGCCACCGGTGTGGATATCGAATGGGAACGCGTGGAGGCCGGCGCCAAGGCGCTTGAAGACCTCGGCCAGTTGCTTCCCGACGATGTCTTTGCCTCGCTCGAGTGCACCCGCGTCGGTCTGAAAGGCCCCACCGCTACCCCCATCGGTGGCGGTCACGCCAGCATCAACGTGGCGATGCGCAAGAAACTCGGACTGTACGTCAATTTCCGCCCCGTGCGCATGCTGCCCGGCCTGAAAACGCGCTTTAGCGATCTCGCGCTAGACCTCGCCATCTTCCGCGAGAACACCGAAGACCTATACTCCGGCATCGAACACGAAGTAGTTCCCGGGGTCGTCGAGAGTCTCAAGATCATCACCAAAACGGCTTCCACCAAGATCGCCCGCGCGGCCTTCGAATGGGCGCGCCGCGAGGGCCGCCACAAAGTCACCGCCATCCACAAGGCCAACATCATGAAGATGAGCGATGGCCTCTTCCTGAAATGCTGCCGCACCGTCGCGAGCGATTTCGCCGAAATCCAATACACCGAACTCATCGTCGATAACGCCTGCATGCAACTCGTCATGCGCCCCGAAACGTTCGACGTGCTGGTGCTGCCGAACCTTTACGGCGATATCATTTCCGACCTCACCGCGGGCCTGGTTGGTGGACTTGGAATCGTTCCCGGCGCAAACATCGGCGAGCGTCACGCCATCTTCGAAGCCGTCCACGGCACCGCGCCGGATATCGCCGGTAAGGGCTTGGCCAATCCGACTGCGTTGATGCAATCCGCCGCCCTGATGCTGGCGCATATCGAGGAACGCGATGCCGCGCGCACGCTGCAGTCGGCCGTCGAAAAGGTATACGCTGATGGCAAACACTTGACTGGCGACGTCGGTGGCCGCGCCGGTACCCACGAGTTCACCGACGCGGTGATCGCCGCCATGTAACTCGGAATCAATTATGAGCACCACTCAGACCAAACAAATCGGCATCGAACGAGTCAGTGTCATATCTTCCGAGCCGTTCGACAAAGTTGTCGCTGCGATAGATAAAGAGATCGGTCATCCCGACATGCGTCAGTTCGGTCAGCAAATCGGAGCCGCGACCACGGCCGCGGAACTCGAAGCAGCAGTCGCTAAAGCCATCGGCCCGGCCGGTCTGATGGAGTTCCTCCGTCTGGACATGGGCTCTTACCTGCGCAAAGCGCAAGGTTCCGCGGCGCGACGCAGCCTGCGCCTGATTATGGGCAATCCCTTGATCATGAAGGAAATGCTCAAGCATGTTCCGGACGTCGCATCCTACGCGCCGGTGACTATCCTGATCGACGAGCGCGCCGATGGCGTGCATCTATCCTATGACCGCATGGCCAGCTTTCTAGCTCCCTATGAAAGCGCGGAAGCTATGAAAGTAGCGCGCGATCTCGACGCCAAGGTGGAAGCCTTGCTGAACCGGGCCGCCGCTTGACTACCGCGCATCGCCCATGGCCCGCGCCTCACCAATCGTGGGCGATGCGCATGCGCTGGTGCGACCTGTTGTTTGCCCACTGGGCGGTGGACCCCGCGAGTTTGCGCTGCCTTATCCCACCGGGCTTGGACCTCGATTTATTTGAGGGCCGCGCCTACGTCGGCGCCGTGCCGTTCCGCATGGAACAAGTGACTCCCCGCCGCGTACCTGCCATACCCGGGCTGCACGCATTTCCCGAACTCAACCTTCGCACTTATGTCAACGCCGGCGGCAAAGCGGGTGTCTGGTTCTTTAGCCTCGATGCTGGCCAGAAACTCGCCGTCAGGGTCGCCCGGCGGTTCTTCCACTTACCCTACTTTGATGCCCGCTTCGACATTCGAAACACGGGCGATGGCGTCGAATACTCCGCCATCCGGACCCACCGCCGCGCGCCGCAAGCTGCATTCAGCGCCAGCTATCGCCCCATCGGTCCCGTGCATAGCTCAGCCGCTGGCTCGCTCGATTCGTGGCTGACCGACCGCTACTGTCTTTATTCCGCCGACCCCGCCGGTCACTTGTATCGCGGTGAGATCGATCATCAACCTTGGCCCCTGCAGCCGGCCGCCGCCGAAATCCAAACCAATACCTTGGGCGATTGGTTAGGTATCGAAATGCCCGCCCCCCCCCACTTACTGCAATTTGCCCGATCGCTTGACGTGCACGCATGGCGCATCGCTCGCATTTGATTTCAGCGCCTGCCCGTATGATAATCGGTGAGTGAAATTCAAGCTCGCGGCCGGCTCACTGCTGGCCGTTTCCCTCCTTGCCCAAAGCCGTTTCACTCCAGGGCTTAAGCCCTTCATCTCGGTGGACGCGCCCGTAGTCGCACTGCAACATGTTCGCGTCATCGACGGCACTGGCGCTCCTGCGCGTGACGATCAAACTGTCATCATCGACCACGGTCGCATCGCAGCCGTCGGTCCTTTCGCCGGCACTCCCGCCCCCACTGGCGCGCAAGCCATCGACCTCACCGGCGCCACCGTAATTCCAGGACTTGTTGGCATGCACGAGCACTTGTTCTATCCCTCGGGCGCTGGCATCCCTACTTACAACGAACAAGCCTTCAGCTTCCCGCGCCTGTATCTCGCGAGCGGTGTGACCACCGCCCGCACCGGTGGCAGTCTGGAGCCTTACACCGATCTCAACATCAAGCGCCTGGTCGATACCGGAAAAATGCCCGGGCCCAAACTCGACATCACCGGTCCCTATCTCGAAGGCGCGGGCAGTTTCGCCGTCCAGATGCACGAACTCACAGGAGCAGCCGACGCCGCCAGTACTGTTGAATATTGGATCTCCGAAGGCGCCACCTCGTTCAAAGCCTACATGAACATCACCCGCGCCGAACTGAAGGCCGCGGTGGATGCCGCCCACCGCCACGGCATCAAAGTTACCGGCCACCTCTGCTCCATCGGATTCCGCGAAGCCGCCGCCATCGGCATCGATAACCTGGAACATGGCCTGTTAGTAGATACTGAATTTCATCCCGGCAAAGAGCCCGACGTCTGCCCGCCGCAAGGAGCCACACGCGGCGAACTTGCCAAACTCGATCTCGATAGCGCGCCCGTCCGCGATATGATCGCCGACCTGGTGCAGCACAACGTCGCCATTACTTCAACGCTGGCCGTTTTCGAAGCGTTCGACGGCAGCCGTCCGCCTCTCGACTCGCACTTCATGGACGCGCTGACTCCCGAAGCGCAGGTGAGCTACCTGGGCTCCCGCGCCCGCTCGCCAGCCGGATCGTTTCTGCCCATGCTGAAGAAGGAGCAGGAATTCGAACGTGCCTTCGTGAAGGCCGGCGGCCTGCTGATGTCAGGCGCGGACCCCACCGGTAACGGCGGAGCGCTCGCCGGATTAGCCGATCAGCGTAACATCGACCTGCTCGTCGAAGCCGGATTCAGTTTTCCGGAAGCCATCCGCATCTCCTCCGCCAATGGTGCGAAGTTCCTGGGTCAATTGGATCGCATCGGCACCGTGTCTGCCGGTAAGCAAGCTGACCTTGTAATAATCGACGGCGAGGATATCCACAAAGTTAGAATGGTGTTCAAAGACGGCGTGGGCTACGATCCAGCCAAGCTACTCGATTCCGTCCGTGGCTCAGTTGCGCTGCACTAAAGGAACCTATGAAATCAGTCATTGCCTCGCTCTCGCTATTCGCCATCGCCGGCACGCTGTTCGCCCAGTCGCACGGCCAATTGCTGGTGCTGTCCAAACGCGACCATACTCTCGCCATCGTCGATCCTGCCAATTTGCAGGTATTGGCGCGCATGCCGTCCGGGCCCGACCCGCACGAAGTGGAAGCCGCCTCCGATGGCAAACTGGCTTACATTTCAAACTACGGATTTGGCGCTTTCAATACCATCACGGTGGTTGACCTGATCGCCCGCAAGACTGTACGCACCATCGATCTCGGAGTGCTGCATGGTCCCCACGGGCTCTACTATACCGGCGGCAAACTATATTTCACTGCGGAGGCCAACAAGGTTTTCGGCCGCTACGATCCGGCCACCAGCCAGGTGGATTGGATCATGGGCAGCGGCCAGGACCGCACCCACATGGTGTTCGTCTCAGAAGACCAGGGACGCATCATCACTACCAACGTCAGTTCCGCCACACTCAGCATTTTCGATAAGAGCGCCGCGCGCGGCCCGGGCGGACCACCGCCAGGCGGCCCGCCGCCACCTCCGCCCACGGCGCAGTGGACCCAGACCGTAATCCCCGTAGGACATGGCTCCGAGGGTTTCGACGTAGCGCCCGGCGGCGGCGAGATCTGGGTCGGTAACTCGCAGGACGGCACCGTATCCGTGGTGGACGCCAATGCCAAGAAAGTCATCGCGACCCTTAATGTCAACGTCAAAGGCGCCAATCGCCTGAAGTTCACGCCGGACGGTAAGCGCGTAATGGTCTCGACCCTAGGTGGCCCCGACTTGGTGGTGATCGATGCCGTGACGCGCCGTGAAGTGAAGCGCGTGCCGCTGGGCCATGGCGCCGCCGGCATGCAAATGGATCCCGATGGCTCGCGCGTCTTCGTGGCCTGCACCCCGGACGACTACGTGGCGGTGGTCGACCTGAAAACTTTGACCATCACCGGCCGCATCGATGCCGGCCCGCAGCCAGATGGTTTGGCGTGGGTCGCCGGAGCAGCACAATGAAAACCATCGTTCCAATCATCGTTTCGATATCGATCCTGGCAAGCGCCGCCGCAGCCGCCGTACCATCCACCGAGAGCCAGATTGCGTCAGCCGTGCTGGCCGCCCCCGCGGATCTTCGCGCCGGCGCCGCAGTGCTCGGTTATAACGCGCAGGGTGAATTGGCCACTCTCCGCGAAGGCAAGAACGAACTGATCTGCCTCGCCAGCGACCCCGCCAAGACCACCTTCAGCGTGGCCTGCTATCACAAGGATCTGGAGCCCTACATGGCGCGCGGCCGCGAGTTAGCGGCGCAAAAAGTGACCGGCACAAAGCGCAATGAAATCCGTTGGAAAGAAGTGGCCGATGGGAAACTCGCGCTGCCGCGCGAACCGCGCACGCTCTATGTGCTGACCGGTTCGGGATTCGACGCCGCCGCAAACCAAGTCACGAATCCGTATCTGCGCTGGGTCATTTACTTGCCGTTCGCGACGCCCGAATCCACGGGACTTTCGACCAAGGCCAGTGACAGCGCGCCGTGGCTCATGTATCCGGGCACGGCGGGCGCCCACATCATGATCAACCCGCCGAAGAAGTAGCGATCACTTCGGACACGGTCGTAAGCGATCCGCCCGCTGCCGTAAATTCCGCGATCGCGCGTTCGCCTGCTTCGCGATTCACCCCGGCGATGGCATCGGTCACCAGCGCTACCAGTTTGCCGGTCGCCAGCAGTCCTGTGACCGCGCAGCGTACGCAGTAGTCAGTAGCCACCCCGTACACCACGTAACGATCCGCACCCAACTTTTTCAGCAGGGCGGGGAAGTTCGGGTTGCTGAACACATCGAGCACCTGCTTCTCGACGATCACTTGCGGCGCCATCTCGATCTCCGCTCCAGCCTGCGAGCCCAAAGTCACGCGTTCAGCAACCAATGTTTCGGCCGGCTTCAACTGGCCCGTCGTGCCCGCCACACAGTGCGGCGGCCATTGCGCAAATTCCGGATCGTTCTCGCTATGCGCGTCGGTCGTCGAGATCAACGGCACACCCTGCGCCACAGCGAACTGATTCAATCGCGCGATGGCCGGCAGTAACCGCTCCGCGCCGCGGACATATAACGCCCCGGCGGGGAACATGAAATCGATCTGAGTGTCTACATCCACGAACACCGTCTTCATCCAACGTTACCCCGGGTCCGCTCAATCAGGGCGGTCAAGTCTTTACTGTATCTCACGGGCCACGGATCGGCCGGATCCAGGCTATGCCACTCCGCGGGCAGTTTAGCTAGGGATGCTGCGGCGCGCGCACGGGCCGTGTTCAAGTCGGGTAAGGGCTCCACCAGTTTGCCGCCGAGCAAGACCGGGCGCAACATGGCCTGCCCATTGCTGCACTCGCCCGACCGCGCCAGAATGTCGTGGCCTTCAAAGCGGAACAGTTGCTTGGCGCCAGGCAGAGTGCTCTTGTCTTCGCTTAGCTTGGCGGTAAAGCGTTTGATGCCGCACCCTACGTCCAGTTCCACCAGTTTATAGATGGCCCCCATGGCCGGAGCATCGGCTGAGGTAGCTAACTGCGTGCCCACGCCGAACGAATCGACGGGCGCGCCGGTAGTGACCAGATCGCGAATGGCGTATTCGTCCAGGTCGCCGCTCAGCATGATCTTGGCGTCCTGTAGGCCGGCCCGATCCAGGATGCCGCGCGCTTCGCGCGAAAGAGTATGGAAGTCGCCACTATCCAACCGAATGCCCCACAGCGGCGGCCCCAGTGCTGCCACTCTTTTCAGGCCTTCAATGGGATTGTAGGTGTCGACCAGTTGCACCGTGCCCGGCCCCAGCAATTGTTGCAGCTTGCGGAATGCCTCGTTCTCGCCGCAAAACGACAGCACCCACGAGTGCGCCGCGGTGCCAAACACCGGCACACCGTAGCGGAATCCAGACAGCGTATTGCTGGTGCCCACGCAACCGCCCAGGTAAGCGGCGCGTCCGCCCAGCACGCCTGCATCGGGGGTATGGGCGCGGCGTGTGCCGAACTCCACTACCGAGCGCCCCTCCGCAGCCTGCACCATGCGCGATGCCTTACTGGCCACCAGGGTCTGAAAAGTGAGTGCCGACAGCAGGTAAGTCTCCGGAATCTGCGCTTCGATAATCGGCGCGCGCACCGTCATCATCGGCTCCCCCGCGAACAGCAGGGTGCCTTCCGGAACCGCGAACACGTCACCGGTGAAGCGGAAGTCGCGCAGGTAGTCGAAGAACTCCGGCGGGGAATTGGCGAAGCCGGGAAGGCCGCGCAAATAGGCGATCTCGTCGGCGCTGAAGCTGAGGTTGAGAAGGTAATCGATGGCCTGCGGCAGACCCGCGGCAATCACGTAATTGCGGTGCGCAGGCAAACGCCGGACCGTCAATTCAAAGGTGGCCTTCTGATGGGCCTTGCCCGCCGCGAAATATCCGGCGGCCATGGTCAATTCGTAGAGGTCGGTTAGAAGGCCATTCACGCGGTGGCTCGTTCGAGAAAGGCCGGCAGGCCCATCTCCCTACTTCTTCTTAGGCGGTTGGAATGGCTTGACCTCGTTGGCTGCTTTTTGCAGGTCTTCCACCGCTTTTCCGTCTAATTCATAGATGCTCGGCTCGTTCTCACGCTTCGCGAAATATGTGTCGCCCTGCTTGGTGATGGAAACCTTCTCCACCCGTTTCCCATTGTTCGAGCTTACCGCGATATCCAACACGGGTGTGCCCCCCCCGCCGGCGTCGAGGAACTTGGTCGCTGCCAGATCGCGCAGTTTATCCACCACGCTTTGCACCGAGGGCGCATCCATCTGCTTGCCACCGCTCATCCACTTGTCGCCGCTCTTTTCGAAACTGGCCTTTCCCACATCCACTTTGTTGGGATCCGTCCATCCGAAATCGAACAGCTTCTTGTTGCGGAAATCGTCCACCTTCTTGTCCAGGCTGTCGCCCAGATCCGCCGCGACTTTGTAAACGCCTTCCACCGCGCTGCTCTTGGCGTAGTAGTTCTTGTCTTTATCCTTGCGGACCTCCAAGGTTTGCGTACCGGCTGCATCGGCTACCGTTGCCGTCGCCACCCGCGTTCCCGTGGCAAAAGCGGCCGCGGCCTTCTTGGCGTCTTCGTCGGATACCGTGGCATCCATCTTGGCGTCTTTCAACTTCCGGATCAGTTCTTCCACCTGCGAGCCATCCGCGCGCATCGGCTTAGGTTTCAGAATCTGCCAGTCGTTCTGATTGTTCTTTCCGAATTCGATGGCTGCGCCACCGGCAGGCTGCACATCCACGCGCGTGAGTTTTTCCTGGTCGAAGGTCAGCAGACGCTTGTCGCGCAGGTCGTTGGGTGTCTTGTCGATGCCGGTCTTTACGAAACTCGCCATGGTGTAGACATGCGGGTCGGCGGCCAGTTTGGCATAAGCGCCGCCGCCTGTGGGCGTATCGTCGCCCAGCAGGAAGTCCTTCGATTTACCGTCTTTGGTGGTTACAGTAACATCGAGCGTAGGAGTATTCAAACCGTACGCCGAGAGGTCCGTGGCTTTGTCCTCCACCACCTTGTCTGCGTTCAGAGTGGCCAGCGAAGTCACCAGCGTTTTTACCGTATCCTGATCCGCGCGCTCTGCCTTCGGCTCGGTGATGATCCACTTGCCGTCGCTACCCTTGCGCAGCACCGTCGGCGTACCGCCGGTTCTCAGCAGCTTGATTTCCTGGATCTGGTCCTCGGGAATCGAGAGAATCTTGGTGGTGGCAGCCGTGTCCGTGCCGGGCTTAGCGGCGTCGGCCTTCTGTTTCTTGTTGGACCAATAAAGCGCGCCGCCCAGAGCAGCCAGCACGATTACCGCCGCAATCAATCCGCGTGGCTTCATCGGCTATCTCCTGCGGAACCAGACCATCAGGCCCGCGCCGACTACGGTGAGCGGCAGCAGCACCACGCTCCACCAGAAGATCAGGTTCATACGGTTGCCGCTGATATCGAGGCGCCGGTCTTCAGGCTCTTTGGGACGAATGGAAATGAGGTCTTCGTCGGACGTGAGCCAGTTGAAGGTGTTCAGAGCCAGGTCGCGATTGGCGATCTGCCGCGAACCGAGGAAGTTATTCACCGCCCATTGCGACGACCCAAAAACCACAAACCGCCCCGATGCGCCCGGCTTTCCGGTGTTGTAAGTGCCGGCAGCCGCCAATACCAGTGGACCCTTGACGCCCTTCTTCGGATCGATGGGGCCCTGTCGCACTGGTTACGGCGAAGCTGTTGTCGGTGGTGGACATCAACTTATCCACAGTAACCTTAGGATTCCCGCCGATCTTCAACGTGCGCGAAAGAGGAATGGCGGTAGGAACGCCTTCTTTGAAATCCCGCACGATCGGTTGTGACTCGTAGTTGGTCACCATGGCGACTTCCGGTCCGAGGCCGAAGATCTGACCGATGCCGCTGGTATCGAGAGCCAGATCGTTATCCATGTTGACGCCCCAATCGCCGAGCATCTTCACAACGTCCGGATTCTCCGCGCCCTCCTGCGGGCCGATGCGCACCGGCGTATCCAGCATGAACAGCACGCTGCCGCCGTTTTCCACGTAAGTCTTGATGGCCGCCGCTTCCGCCGCGGAATACGCCAGTTTGGGACCGCCCGAAACCAGCACGGTGCAGTCGCTCGGAATCTCCACCTTGGCCTGCTGCACCTGCCCGATCACCGGCGCCGCACCCGGCGTGGCGGGCGTACCCGATTGCCCCAGGTTGATGGCGCGCGCCTTGTAGTTGTTGTGCTCCAGCGCTTCTTTCAGCGTGGAGAAACCGCCTCCCGCCGATATCGTCGATGCCGTGCTCGCCGCTGCCGGTGAGGAAGCAGGCATTGCGTTCGCCGCCTTTCACCGAGCGGATCAGCGCGCCGGTAATCTCTTCTTCCGTCAGGCTCTTGGCATCTTCCTTGCGGGTTCGCCGTGTTTACGACGATGGTGCCTTCCTGCCTGACCCCGGCAGCGCGCGCCAACTGCGGCTTCTTTACCGGATCGACGTAATCGACTTTGAACTTCGGAGACAGGCTGGCATAGCGGCCCAGCAGATCGCGCGCCTGCGGAAAGTTGGTGGTCTCACCGAAGTAAGATACTGTCACATCCTTCTTCAGCCCCTTCACTGCTTTCACTGTCTGATCGGAAAGGCTGAACTGCTTGTTCGCCGTGGAGTCGTAAGATTTGTCGTAGCGGTTGGCCAGGAAGTTAGCCACGCCCAGCACGGCAATGACCACCAGGATGTAGACCGTGACGTAGGCGCCGTACTTCGTCTGTCTTGCTTTAATCCAGTCTGCTTTCATTTATGCTCTCCAGCGCAGCGACTCCATGGAACGGGACGTGATGAACAGTGAGAAGAAGATCATGGAGAGGTAGAAGATTACGTCCTTCGAGTCGAGTACCCCTTTAGCAAATCCTTCAAAGTGCGTGACGATGGACAAGTAATTCACCACCGGGCCGTAACCGGTGCTATCGAAAGCCGTAAACCAGCTCAGCAGCCACAGCAGCAGGCATACGAAGAAAGTGACGCCGCCCGCGATAATCTGGTTCTTCGTAGTGGTGGAGATGAACGCGCCGATGGCCAGCAGCGTGCCGCCTTGCAGGATCAAGCCAAGGTAGCCGATCAGGATCGGTTTCCAATCGGGCTTGCCGAATGCGAACAGCATGGCGATATTGATCGCGGACATGGCCAGCACGCAGATGTAAAGCAACAGCGCGCCCAGCCACTTGCCCAGGATGATTTCCCAGTCGCACACCGGCGAAGTCATCAGCAACTCGATGGTGCCGGTCTTCTTCTCTTCGGCGAAGAGCCGCATGGTGATCATGGGAATCAGAAAGAGCGCCACTGTGCTGGCGAATCCCAGCAGCGGCCGGATGACCTGCTCGTTCACGTTCATGGGCGTGTTACGGCCCTGCATTTGGGCCATGAAACCGAAGCGCACGAAGTCGCGCGTGGCGGTAAAGAAACCGAATCCGAAAATCAACGCGAAGAACGCCATCAATAGATAGGCGATGGGCGATGCGAAGTAACTCTTCAGTTCTTTCTGGCAGATAATCCAAACGTTCTTCATGATTATCCTTTTTCGCGCTTTAGGCGTTAGGCGCTTCTGGCTCCGGGGCGGCTTCCACATGCTTTTTCTCGCCTCCGGTCAGTTGCAGGAAGATGTCTTCCAGGCTCAGCCCGACCGAACGCAGTTCGTTCAGATTCCAGCCGGCATTGACTACGGCGCGCGCCAGGTCGGCGCGAATCTGCCGGCCTTGCAGACTCTCCACTTCAAAGCGCAGGCGGCCGTCCCTGGCTTCGCGCGGCAGCACCCGGCTGACGCCGGCCACCTGTTCCAAACGCTGCTGCACCGCCGCCGGCATCCAGCGGTCCGTTCGACGATGCGATTTCCAAGGCAACCGCCTCGGCGCCGCGCAGCCGGTTGGTCAGGTTCTCGACCGAGTCCGTTGCCACCAGTTTGCCCTGATTAATAATGACCACGCGATCACACGAGTGTTCGACCTCCGAAAGGATGTGCGTGCTCAAAATAATGGTGTGGTCGCCGGCCAGGTGTTTGATCAAATCGCGCGTTTCGATGATCTGTTTGGGGTCGAGGCCGGAGGTGGGTTCGTCGAGGATCAGCACGTCGGGGTTGTGGATGATGGCCTGCGCCAATCCCACGCGCTGGCGGTAGCCTTTGGAAAGTTTGCCGATCAGCTTATTGCGCACATCGCCGACGGCGCAACGCTCGGTCACTTCGCTCACGCGGCGCGCAATATCCGCGCTGCGAGATACCCTTCAACCGGCCCACGAAAGTCGAGGTATTCGGCAACCTCCATTTCCGGATAAAGCGGCGGCGTTTCCGGCAGATAGCCGATGTGTTTCTTGACCTCGTGGGGATTCTCCAGGACGTCGAATCCGGCCACGGTCGCGGTGCCCGACGTGGGCGGCAGGAAGCAGGTCAGGACGCGCATGGTGGTGGTCTTGCCGGCGCCGTTAGGCCCGAGAAAGCCGACGATTTGGCCCTTCTCCACCTCGAAGGAAATATTGTCGACGGCGACAGTGCGGGCGTATCGCTTGGTCAAGCCCTGAACTTTGATCATAGTTTGATTCCCGGCAAGACAAACACGGTTGTCATTGAAGGACGCGCAACAACCAGATGGATGAGCGTGTTAAACCATCATTCTAAATAGGCCAGGGAAGGCTTGTCAAATGCACAAAGGCCGCGCAAGCCGCAACTTGCGGCTAATCCCGCTGCCGCCGCCCGCCAACATGCGGCATTTTTAAGATTACGTCCGGTATTTCGGTAAGTGATTGAAAAATATAGTGGAGCTTGCTCAGTTTCCCGGTTTTAGCGGACATCGGACTCCCGAAATGAAGTGATTTTAATAACACCTTAAGAGCCGGCTTCATCTGCCGCAGTTTATGATACTTTGCAGACGAGGCAGAATCGTCGAATTAAAAGGAGACACCGTAATGAAGAAATTGATGACCCTGATGCTGGGCCTGTCGATCGCGCTGGGTTCTTTCGCTATGTTCGCCCAGAATTCCACCACCGACACCACCAAGACCACTGAGAAGAAGAAAGCCAAGAAGAAGACGAAGAAAGATACCACCAAGACCGACGCCACCAAGGGCTAACTTCGTTTTCCGTTGACTGGGAACGCCGCGTAGCGGCTGGGTTTTCCAAAACCTACGCGGCCCTCCAGTTTTGTCCCTCCTCGTTTCCCCCCCTTCATTCCTCCCCAGTTCTACATGGTAAACTAAGACCAGATCCAGAGGGCATGAATGCAAATCAACCGTCTTGTTGTAATCGGTTTTGCCGCCTTTTCCCTTCCTGTATGGGCCACTGATGTAAGCGCCCCCGGAATTCCTAATTTTCATCAGGTCAACGAGCATGTTTATCGTGGCGCACAACCTCGCCACGAGGGCTGGGATAGCCTCGCAAAGCTCGGCGTAAAAACCGTGATCGACCTGCGCGACTCTTCCGTCAAAGAGCAGCACGAAGTCGAGGCGGCGGGCATGCGCTATATCAGCATTCCGCTCGCGGGACTGGGCGCTCCGCCCGCTGACAAGGTCACCAAGCTTTTGGCATTACTGAACGATTCGCCCGATCCAGTATTTGTACATTGCCGCCGCGGCGCCGATCGCACCGGCACCATCATCGCCTGCTATCGCATCCAGCATGACGGATGGAGCAACGACAAAGCTCTGCAGGAAGCGAAATCCTTCGGTATGGCCGGGATTGAAGTTGCCATGCAGCATTACGTTATGGGTTTCCATGCTCCCGTTCAGCCTTTGCAAGCAGCGGCCCAGCCGGACACTCCAATCCGCATTAACGCCGCCGGGCTAAACTAACAATCAGTGGAAGAAGAGGTACTCGGCAAGGCATACGATTCCCGGCTAATGCGCCGGTTGCTCGGCTACATGCGCCCCTACCGGGGCTACGTGGGGCTTTCTCTCGTATTCCTATTGCTGCAGTCCGTGCTGCAGGTGCTTGGTCCGCTGCTCACCAAAATTGCGGTGGACCGCTACCTGGCGCCTAGCCCCACACGCGTTCCTAGCCCCATCGACCCGTACCTCCCGGCCGATCCCTGGCACGGTTTAGCCACCGTCGGACATGCTGTATCTGGGCGTTCTGGTAGGAACCTTTATATTCGAGTTCTCCCAGGTCTACCTGATGCAGTACACCGGGCAGCTTGCCATGTTCGATCTGCGCAAGCAACTGATGGCGCACCTGCAGGGGCTGACCTGGCCTTCTTCGATCGCAACCCGGTGGGCCGCTTAGTGACCCGTGTCACCACCGACGTGGATGTGCTGAACGATCTGTTTGCCTCCGGCCTGGTCACCATTTTGGGCGACGTGCTGGTGTTGGGCTTCATCGTCGCCATCATGTTCAAACTCAGCCCGGGCCTGACGGGTCCTGATGCTGGCCGTGATGCCATTGGTGATTTTGGTGACCGCCATCTTCCGCCGCAGCGTC
Source organism: Bryobacterales bacterium (assembly GCA_963738345.1). Lineage (GTDB taxonomy): Bacteria > Acidobacteriota > Terriglobia > Bryobacterales > Bryobacteraceae > Bog-159. The sequence goes on along the minus strand of CAVTWI010000002.1, from coordinate 3,852,036 downwards.
ACCCAAAGCTACCGCCGCATTCGTATCGCCATCGCCAGCATTAACGCCTATCTGCAGGAGCATGTCACCGGCATCGTGGTGCTTCAGCTTTTCAATCGCGAAGCGAAGAGCCGCGAAGAGTTCGACGGCGTCAATCGCGAGCATATGGATGCTTATAAGGATGCGATCCTGGCCTACGGCTGGTTCTATCCGGTCGTGGAATTCCTGTCCATGCTGGCGCTGGCCGGCATCCTGGCCTATGGCGGATTCCGCATTCAGCGCGGCGCTCTGACGCTGGGCGTGGTGGTGGCATTCCTGCAATACGGCCTGCGCTTCTTCCGCCCCATTCAGGATCTCAGCGAAAAGTACAACATCCTGCAAGGCGCCATGGCCTCGGCCGAGCGTATTTTCAAGCTGCTGGATACCCAGGCCGCAATCCTGCCGCCGGTGCATCCACAGCCGCCGCCCTCCTCGGCGCGCATCGAGTTCGACGGCGTTTGGTTCGCTTACAAGGATGACGATTGGGTCCTGCGCGACGTCAGCTTTACCATTGAGCCGGGCGAAACGATCGCGGTGGTGGGCCACACCGGCGCGGGCAAGACCACGCTGATCAGCCTGCTGCTGCGCTTCTACGACGTGCAGAAGGGCGCCATACGCGTCGGGCGGCACGTGATCGTGCGCGATCTCGATCCGCGGGAGCTTGCGCCGCCAGTTCGGCGTGGTCCTGCAGGATCCCTATCTGTTTACCGGGACGCTCGAAGAAAATATCCGGCTCGGAACCCCGGGGATCAGCCGCGAGACTGTGAAGGACGCCGCCGAACAGGTGAATCTGCTCGACTTTATTGAGTCGTTGCCCGACGGTTTCGATCATTCCATCCGCGAGAGAGGCAGCGGACTGTCGACAGGCCAGAAGCAACTGATTAGCTTCGCCCGTGCGCTGGCCCACAACCCGCGCTTCCTGATTCTCGACGAAGCCACTTCGAGTGTTGATACCGAAACCGAGTTCCGTGTACGTGAAGCGTTGAGCCGCATTGTGGAAGGCCGCACGTCGATCGTGATCGCGCACCGCCTCTCCACTATCCAGCGCGCCGACCGCATCCTCGTAATGCACAAAGGTCGGCTGCGCGAATCCGGTACGCACCAGCAGTTACTCGCGCTGCGCGGCATTTATTGGAAGCTGTATCAGTTGCAGTATAAGGATCAGGAGATCGTGCAAAGGGGCGCGGTGCTACTACCCGAATCTCCGGCGCTCCCTTGACTCGTGGTACCACATCTGATGGCGCATTATTCAATTGAGCATCGACAGCCCGGATCGAGTCACGTCGTCTTCATCCATGGGGCCTTCGGGATGCTGACAGTTCCTGCCGCGCGCCCAATCAAGCCCGTGTACATCAAGAGGTTCATCGCATTGATCGACAAGTCGGAGGGCGCCGAATGACGCATACATCCCGAACCCGAGAATATCCTTTTACCATTCGTCCTCTTGCCCGGTAAGAGGGGGGCGGTTACTTAATTGAGTATCCAGATCTCCCGGGTTGTATCTCCGATGGCGAGACTCCCGAAGAAGCGATTCGCAACGGACAAGACGCCCGGAACGCATACTTGCTCACCCTCAAGGAGTTCGGGAAAGCGGCACCTCCACCCGATTCGATATCGAGTGCCAGCGGACAGTGGAGGCAGCGGGTTCCAAAGAGCCTGCACGCCCGCCTGACTGAACGAGCGAAAGCGGAAGGCGTCAGTCTGAATACGCTCGTTACCGCGATGATTGCCGAAGGTTTAGGGAAACGCGAACCACGCCGCAGGGGATAGGTTCGCTCAATTTCCGTCCAGGAAGTCCAGCAGTATGGCATTCATCCAGCCCGCCCGCTTCTGAAACGTAAAATGATCGGTGTTCGGCAGAATGGCAAGCCTTGCGCCGGGAATCATCCGATAGATTCGCACGGTCTCTTCGACCCGCAGAAAATCCCGGTCACCGGCCACGATCATCACCTGCGCTTTGATCTTCCGCAAGCCATCCTCTGATATTCCCCAACTCGGCTTCGCCCACATCAGACGAACCTTGTCGAAGAATACCGGCCAGTGCGCGGTGCCGTCGGGCGAGACACGCGCATATTCTTCGCGCACGTCGGCAGACCAGTGGTCGGGTGACAGCGTCCGCATCGCCGCTTGCATCTGCGGAGTGTCCGCGCCCAACCCCACGCCCGATGCCACAACGCGCCGCACTAGTTCCGGATGCGTGAAGGCCAGTCGCAGCGCCAGTTGGCCGCCATCGCTCCAGCCAACCACGTCCGCATTCTGCACGCCCAACTTGACCAGCAGCGCTGCGGTATCCTCCGTCATACCTTCGTACGAGAGTTCGCGCCCCGCCACGTCACCCGTGTGGCCGTGCCCCATCTGCTCGATCGCAATCACGCGATGGTTACGGGCCAGCACTGGCACCTGTTCGGTGAACGACGTCTGTATGGTCGAAGTCCCGCCATGCAGCAGGACCACTGGCCGGCCTTCGCCATGGACCTCGTAGTACATTTTGATGCCGTGTATCTCCGCGTATTCGCCGAATGCCGGCAGAGAGATCATCAGACCTATCAGAAGCGGTGCACGCATAGATCGAGTGTAACTTAGTGGATTTGTTTCAAATAGGCGATGATGGCGCTCCGCTCGCCGGGGTTATCCAGATGGAAAGCCATGTCTGTCTCGGGCACCACTTTGTCGGGACCTGCCAGCCACCGGTCGAGCGAAGTGGCATCCCAGATGATCCGGGAACTCTTCAGCCCGTCCGAGTATTGGAACGAAGCGACGGTGCCCGCCGCCCTGCCGTAAACACCGCCCAGCCTTGGACCCTCTTTGTCGTGATCGAGCGAATGGCAGCCCGCGCAACGTTTTTCAAAGAGATCCTTCCCGGCCGGGCCGGTCTCGGTGCGGGCCGTTACGACGAGAACAGCGTAAGCCGTCGTTAAAAGGAATAACAGGCGCTTCATGCGGTTTACGTCCCCATCGCCAGCGGCGAATCAACCACCGCCAGACTGTGTTTGCGCGCGACATATTGCACGTTGGTGATGCCCAAAACGCTGCGCAGGCGTTCCGCGGGAACCTTCATCGGGCCTGCCGCCGGTGCGCTCCCTGGCGCCGGTTGCGGAAACGCCGTGGACATCGCCGAGTGGAAAGTAACGTTGCCTTCCACCTTCTGCATCACTTGGTGGATGTGTCCGTTCAAGACCGTCACCGATCCGAAGCGCTTCAAATAGCCGAGTGCCTGAGCGCTATCTTCGGTCCCCCAGCCCCATTCCGGATATACGGCCCACAACGGAATGTGCGCGAAGACTACGATCGGTGTGCTGCTTGGCCGGGCCTTCAAATCGCCCTCGAGCCATTCCAATTGCTCTGGGCCGAGCTTTCCCAAGTGCTCCATCCCGACGACATTTACTAGGCCGACGAAATGTACTCCTTTCTGGTCGAAACTATACCAGCCGGTGCCTTTGGTGCCTTTTCCGTAGCGCCCCAAATACTGTTTGCCATCGTCGACGGAAGTGTCGTGCTCGCCGGGCACGTAGAAGACCTGGCTCGTCTTCGCCGACTTCAATACCTGGTCGAGGGTATCGAATTCCGACGCTTTCGACATGTGGCTCAAGTCGCCTGTGTGAATGATGAACTCGGGCGCCCGGGGCAGGGCATTGATCTTTTCTACCGTGGCTTGGAGCGTACCGACGACGTCCGGATTGGCCGGCTTGTTGAAGCCGATGTGGCTGTCGCTAATCTGTACAAAGGTCATCTCGCCCTTGGCCTCCGCGGTGTGGGCCGGCTTACCGAAGGCGCGCGAGGTGAGAACGCCGCCGCCGATGGTCCAGACTACGCCGGTGCCGGCCCAAGCCATGCACTCCAGAAATCCCCTGCGATCGATGCCGTCGTTGTTGTGATCGTGAAGAATGAATTTGGACATATGGTCCCTCTTTCGATTGAGTTTGCGTGTTGCTATTTGTCTCTACTAGCGGGCGGCCCGAATTATTCCCGGTCACCGGAATAAAATTTGCGATGCCGGAGTATTAGCGAGTATGAAGCGCAACATGATATTGAGAGCGGTGACGGTCTTCGCGGGCGCAATCGCCTTGGCATCGGTATTCGTCCATCCGTTCGGAAGCATGAAGGCGCGCTCCGCAGGTCCCCTGCTGGCTGGCGCCGAGGCGGACGCGGCCGTTCTCCACACCCTGGAGAAGTCCTGCCAGAATTGTCACTCGGAGCGCACGGAATGGCCGTGGTACAGTTACGTTGCGCCGGTGTCCTGGCTGATCGAGAACGATGTACACCAAGGCCGCAGCCACATGAACCTATCGCGCTGGCAGCAGTACGACTCCGAAAAGCAGCATGAACTCCTGGCGGCCATGGGCGCCGTGGCGCGCAACCACATAATGCCACCGCCCCGCTACACGTTTCTGCATCCCGGTTCACGGCCGTCGCCGGTTGAGTTGGAGCGCATCTATCAATGGACGCGGATGGAACGGCGGCGGCTGACGGCGCTGGCACGCGCAACCCGCTAGAGATGGCCCATCGATGCAAGGTTGTGCGGTGTACCATATAACGACAGAATGGATTCCGCGCCGAAACTGGCACTCTTCGAGGCACTGATGCTTCCGCATTTGGACGCGGCCCATAACCTGGCACGCTGGCTGAGCGGCAACCCGGACGACGCGCAAGACATCGTGCAGGAGGCCTATCTGCGCGCCTTTCGCTTTTTCGATGGCTTCCGCGGGGGCGAGGCCCGGCCGTGGCTGCTGGCGGTGGTCCGCAATACCGCGCTAACCTGGCGGCGCAAGGGACGCGCCCTGAGCCAGGTATCTTTTGACGAATCGATACATGGCCGCGCCACGGAAACAGCGACGGTCGAAAACGATTTGGTGGAACGGTCGAAGTTCACGCACCTGCGCGATTGTATGGAATCGCTGCCCGCCGAGTTCCGCGAAATCGTGGTGATGCGTGAACTGGAAGAGATGTCATATCGCGACATCGCCGAAGCCGCGGGCGCGCCCATCGGCACGGTGATGTCGCGGTTGTCACGCGCCCGCCAGCGCTTGCAGGATTGTGTGGCGGCACGTATGAAGGAGAATTCCAAATGACCTGCGCCGGTGCTACCAGCCTGATGGAAGCGTACGTCGATGGCGAATTGGACGCGGGCGAGAAGGCCCAGGTGGCGGAGCATCTGGCGGCGTGCTCCGCTTGTGGTGCGGCCTATGCAAGGCTTGCGGAACTCCGCGACGGCATCCGCGCCCACGCGCCATATTATGGCGCCCCCCCCGGTTTTGAGGATCGCGTGCGCTTGGGTTTACGGCAGGCGGGACGCGAGTCCGCCACGGCTTGGCGATGGCTGGCCGTGGCCGCCGGCATCCTGTTGGCTGTCTCCGCTGCATGGAATGTGACGCTCTTGCGGTCGCGGTCCGCGGCCGATCCGGTGGCGGCTGATATTCTGTCGAGCCACGTCCGCTCGCTGATCGGAACCCATCTGCTGGACGTGCCCTCCTCCGACCAGCACACCGTGAAGCCCTGGTTCAACGGCAAATTGGACTTCTCGCCGGACGTCCGCGACCTGGCCGCGCAAGGCTTCCCCCTGATCGGCGGGCGCGTCGATTACGCCGGGCATCGAACCGTTGCGGCGCTGGTCTTCGAACGGCGGAAACACACCATCAATCTGTTCACCTGGCCCTCGTCGTCCGCCGGGGCAGATGGCGGGCCATCCAGCGAACGCTCGGCAAACGGTTATCACGTCCTGCATTGGAACCAGGCGGGAATGGCATGGTGGGCGGTGTCCGATCTGAATGCCGCCGAACTCCGCCAGTTTGAAAGCCTGTACCGTTCGGCGCTGGATACGGCGCCATAAACCCTAAAAACAAGCTATTCAGACCTTAAATAATTGAAAAGCGCCCGGGGTCCCCTATCATGAGATATCGGGCACAACCATGGGTATTAATATAGGTCTGGACATTGGCTCCATCAGCCTGAAGTTGGCGGCTCTCGGCCGCCCCGGGGACCGCGCCATCCTGGAAACATTGTGCGCCGCAGCACCCGTCTTCCGCATGGCCGCAGCCGAACCGCCCCTGGTGCTATCGGAATACCGGCGCATTGCGGGCAGCCCCATTCAGTCCACTTACGACCTGTTGCAGGAATTCTACGATGTGGTGCCGGAAGATCGCGTGGAAGGCATCCGCGTGACCGGTTCGGGCAGCCGCACCATCGCCAAGATTCTGGGGCTTTACTTTGAGAATGAGTTCAAAGCTGTTGCCCGCATGGTTGCGGAATTCCATCCAAACGTCCGCACTGTTTTCGAAATCGGCGGCGAGAGTTCTAAATACATCCGCCTCGAAAACCAAAGCATTCTGGATTACGACCGCAGCGGAGAATGCGCCGCGGGCACCGGATCGTTCCTCGACCAGCAGGCTTTGCGCATGCGGTACGCAGTGGAAGAGGTGGGCGATCTGGTGGCCCATGCCGGGTGCGCCGCGCGCATTGCCGGCCGTTGCTCCGTATTCGCCAAGAGCGATATGATCCACGCGCAGCAAAAAGGGCACGCGCCCGCCGAGATTTTGCGCGGCCTCTGTGATGCGGTGGCCCGCAATTTCAAGAGCAGCGTGGTGAAGGGCCGTCCGGTGGAAGCACCGGTGGCACTGGTCGGCGCAGTATCCCAGAACGCAGGCGTAACGGGCGCGCTACGGGAAGCCTTCGCCCTTTCCGAGAGCCAGTTGTTCGTGCCCCCGCACTACGCCTGGTGCGGCGCGATTGGCGCGGCCATGTTGGAGGCCGAAGAGCCGCGCAAGCGATCTCTGCGCGACATTCATCGTTTGAACCAGCATGAAGGCGAAGAGCGCACCGAAGACACTACGCCGTTATCGATGCAAAACGTGGTGCTTTTGCGCGACCGTGTTGGCGCCTACGTTCCCCCCCCCGGCGACGGTCCCATTCCGGCATATCTGGGTATTGACGTGGGGTCGGTATCGACTAACGTGGTGGCAATCGATGAGACCGGCGCGGTGATTCACGATATCTATCTGCGCACTGCCGGCCGGCCCATTGAAGCGGTGCAGCAGGGTTTTACCGAACTTGACGGGCTGTGGGGCAAGCGTCTCGAAATCCGTGGTGTGGGCACCACCGGATCGGGCCGCGAACTGATCGCCGAATTCGCGGGAGCCGATGTAGTGAATGACGAAATCACCGCGCATAAGACCGGCGCGCACCACGTGAGCCACACCATCGGTGGCGAACCGGTAGATACGATCTTCGAAATCGGCGGCCAGGACTCCAAATTCATTTCCATCGAACACGGCGTAGTGGTTGATTTCGCCATGAATGAAGCCTGCGCGGCGGGCACCGGATCGTTCCTGGAAGAGCAGGCCGAGAAGTTGGGCATCTCCATAAAAGGTGAGTTTGCCAGCCTGGCGTTGGGTGCTCCGTGGCCGACGCGCCTGGGCGAGCGCTGCACGGTATTCATGGAGCGCGACGTTACCGGTTGGCTGCATAAGGGCGAACCAGTGCCGAACCTGGTCGCGGGCCTGGCGTATTCCATCGCGCTGAACTATCTGAACCGCGTGGTGCGCGGCCGCCACATCGGCAATGTTATTTACTTTCAGGGCGGCACCGCGTATAACGATGCTGTTGCGGCAGCGTTTGCCGGACTCTTGGGTAAGCGCATCACGGTACCGCCATACAACGGAGTGATGGGCGCGATCGGTATGGCGTTGATCGCCCGCCAATGGCACGCGGCCACGAACGCCCCCAGCCGTTTCCGCGGATATCATTTGGACCGCCTGGCGCTTACTTCGCGCGATTTCGTTTGCCGCGCCTGTCCGAACCTGTGCGACATCAAGGAATTTACGATCGAGGGGCATAAGAGCTACTGGGGCGATAAGTGTTCCGATAAGTTCCGCAAGCCTTCCGCCACGGGACGGCAACCGGTGATTGACGACTTATTCTCCTGCCGCGAGAAGATCGTCGAAGACTTGGCTGCGGCTGCTCCCAAGCCGGCGGCGAATGCGGTACGGGTGGGCCTTCCGCGCGCCATGTCGACGTTCGACCGCTATCCGTTCTGGCAGCGATATTTCGCGGAACTTGGTATGCAGACGGTGCTCTCGCCGGCCACCGATCCGCGCATCGCCGCGGCGGGCGTGGAGATGGCGGTAGCGCAGCCATGCTATCCCATCCAAGTAGCCCATGGGCACGTACGCGCGCTGGCCGAGTTGGGCGTGGAACACATTCTGGTTCCCAACATTGCCGACGCGGAGGCGGACGAATCGAACTCCTGCCCCGCGCATTATTGCCCCTGGAACCAGACGTTGCCCTACATCCTGCGCGTGGCTCCCGGCATGGAACAGTACCGGGAGAAACTGCTGGTGCCCACGCTGCACTTCCAGTTGGGTCCGGCGCAGGTGAAGAGCGCCATGGCCGAGTGTATGAAGCCGTTGGGAATCGGGCGGCGCGCCAGCGATCGCGCGGTGGAGGCAGCTTACGCAACGCAGCGCGAGTTTCAGGCGCGGTTGCTGGAACTGGGCCGGCGCGCACTGGATGTGTTGGAACAATCGGGCGAACCCGGATTAGTGCTGGCGGGGCGCGGCTATAACATTTACGATCGTGGCATCAATTGCGACATTCCGCGCAAACTTCGCCACCGCTACGGGGCGAATGTAATTCCGCTCGACTTCCTGGTAACCGGCCGGGAACCGATGACGGGTTTGCACGAGAATATGTACTGGGCATCTGGCCGCAAGATTCTGGAAGCCGCGCGGCTGGCGGGCTCGCGCGCCAACCTGCACGTGATCTATCTGTCGAACTTCAAGTGCGGTCCGGATTCCTACATCAAACACTTTGCGCGTGATGCCGCCGGCGCGCCGCTGCTGGTGCTGCAATTCGACGGACACGGCAACGATGCCGGATATATGACGCGCTGCGAAGCGTATCTCGATAGCAAGGGGATTCTGCGATGTTACAAACCTGCGCCGGAACTTGCCCCATCGCAAGCGATGGCGGCGAGCCTACACTAAGCGGCAAGAAGATCCACATTCCGCCCATGGCGTACGGCAGCGCCCAAGCCTTCGCCGCCGCTTTCCGCGCGGTGGGCCTGGATGCCGAACCCACCCCTCCCTCTGACCATCGCACGCGGGAACTGGGCGCGCGCTATACCTCGGGCGATGAATGTTACCCCGCCAAAGTCACCGTCGGCGACTTCATGAAAGTGTTGGAGCCAGGGATCGGGAAAGGCGCGGACCCGGCGCGCACGGTGTTCTTCATGCCCACGGCGCAGGGGCCCTGCCGCTTCGGACAATACTCGCCTTATCTGCGCCACGTGCTGAACGCCAACGGCTATAGCGATACGGAAGTGCTGGCGCCATCGAGCAACAACGGGTATGGCGGCTTAGGCGAGATGGCTGGTCCATTCATGCGCACCGGATGGCGCGCGCTGCTGGCCGCCGATATTCTGCAAAAACTACTTTTGCAATACCGCCCGCACGAGTTGGAAACCGGCCGCGCGGAACGGGTCTACGAATCCTGCCTGGCTGATGTATGCCGCACCGTCGAGACTACCCCGGTGAAGCCGACGGTGCAACTGGCCGCGATCCGCGCCGCGTTGCTGCGGGCGCGCGACCGCTTCCGCGCTATCCCCGGCAGGCGCGACCGATCCACTCCGTTGATCGGAATCGTGGGCGAGATTTTCTGCCGGCTCAACACCTTTTCGAACGAAAACCTGATCCGCCGGTTGGAAGAATACCGCGCGGAAGCCTGGCTCTCGGACATCGTCGAATGGGTCTGGTACACCAACTCGGAGCACTTCCGCAAACTGAAGCTCAACGGCCGCTTGTGGACGTCGGAAGCGCTGGAAGCCTGGGTGCGCAACCGCGTGCAGAAGCGCGACGAGCACGTGCTGCTGGCGCCTTTCCGCGATGATTTTGTCGGCTACGAAGAGCCCGACATCTACGAAATCCTGGAATGCGCGCGGCCTTATCTGCCGCGCGAGGGCGCCTTCGGCGAGATGGTGTTGAACGTGGGGAAAGTGGTGTATCTGGCGCGTAAGGGCGCCGATGGCATCATCGACATCAGCCCGTTCACTTGCATGAACGGCATCGTCTGCGAAGCCATCTATCCGAAATTAAGCCGCGACCTGGGCGGCATTCCGATACGCAACTTCTATTTCGATGGCACGCAGTCGGATCTCGATCGCGACCTGGGAGTCTACCTGGAACTGGCGCGCGGTTATCAGAAGCGCAAGCAGTGGCAGCGGACCTGGCCCAAATTTCCTAAAGAGTAATTAACCGCGGATCAGGCGGACGGCGTTCGACAGCGGATTTCCGGCAGCGGCCGGTGCGCCGTCTTTCTCCGGTTCACCGGCGGGGGCCGCGTTGCCCTGGCCTTCTCCGGGAGCCAGAAACAAGTTGGTCTGCACCCCGTGCTGGCGAGTGTACAGATCGTAGTAACGGCCGTGCAAGGCGTACAGCGATTCATGCTGCCCGCGCTCGACGATGCGTCCGGCTTCCACCACCAGAATCTGATCGGCGCGGCGGATGGTCGAGAGGCGGTGCGCGATTACGAACGTGGTGCGGCCCTTCATCAAGTAAGAGAGACCTTCCTGAATTAATGCTTCCGATTCGGAATCGAGGCTGGAGGTGGCTTCGTCGAGGATCAGGATCGCGGGATCCGCCAGAATGGCGCGGGCGATCGAAGACGCGCTGCCGCTGCCCGCCCGACAGTTTGACGCCGCGTTCGCCGACGATGGTGTCGTAGCCCTTCTCAAAACCTTCGGCAAATTCGTCCACGCGCGCGATGCGGCAAGCTTCGTGAATCTGCGCTTCGGTGGCGCCGGGACGGGAGAAAGCTACGTTCTCGCGAATGCTGCCGTCGAACAAAAAAGTATCCTGCAAGACGACGCCAAGTTGGGTGCGATAGGAATCCAGGCGGATGGTGGAGAGATCGATGCCGTCCACGTAGACAGAGCCTTCGCCCGGCGTGTAGAACGCGGCAATGAGTCCGATGATGGTGGACTTGCCGGAACCGGAGGGACCGACAAGAGCGGTTACGGTGTCGGGCGCGGAGCGGAACGACACGTCGTGCAAGACGGTCTTGCCTTCGTCGTAGGAAAACGTAACATGGTCGAAATCTACTTCGCCATTGATGCGGCCGATAGTGACTGTGCGGCGCGGGTCTTCGTCCTCTGGACGTTCGCGCAACACTTCGCGGGTGCGTTCGAGTCCGGCCAGCGCTTCGCTGATCTGGGTGCCGATACCAACGATCTGGAAGACCGGTCCAATCAGGAAAGCCAGAAACATGGTGAAGGTGAAGAACTGGCCCAGTGTCAGTGTGTGGGCGATCATCTGGCGCGCGCCAAGATACATGACCGTGGCGCCCAGAATGCCCATCATCAGGGTGGCGCCCAGGCTCATGAACGAGGTGGAGGTGAGGCTCTTCATCACGTTGTCGAGCAGGCGCTGCACGCCGTCGGAGAATACGGCGGCCTCGGATTGTTCCGCGTGATAGCCTTTGACCACGCGTACGCCACCCAGCGATTCGGTAAGGCGTCCGGTGACTTCGGCGTTGATCTTGCCGCGTTCGCGGAAGATGGGCCGCATGACGCCGAAGGCTTTGCGCAGGGCCAAGCCGAAGGCTACTACCGCGCCGAGGGCGACGCCGGTCATCGAGGGGCTGAGCCGCAGTAAGACCACCAGCGCGAGCACGGCGGTCAGCAAGCCGCCGACAAATTCGACCAAACCGGTGCCTATGAGGTTGCGTACGCCTTCCACGTCGCTCATGATGCGCGAGACCAGCATGCCGCTTTTGTTTTCGTCGTAGTAAGCGATCGGCAGGCGTCCGACGTGCATTTGCACTTTGCGGCGCAGTTCGGCGATCAGGCGCTGAGCTGCTTTCGAAAGCAGTTGCGTGAGGGCGAAGGAAGTAACGCCTTGTATCAGCGTGGCGCCGACAACTACCAATATCAGGATCTTTAGCAAGTCGTAATGCCGCTTGCCGATGATGTCGTCGACCAGGTATTTGGTCGAGGCGGGCAGCACCAGGCCGGATACGCGGTTGATGGCCATGAGGACCATGCCGAGCAGTAACAAGCCGCGGCGCGGCCGCACCAACTCCATGATATCGGGCAGTAAGGCGCGCAGTCGTTCGGAGGCAGGACGTTTACTCGGTTCGGGAGGCACTTGAGCTTAGTTTCGCACGGTGCGTGGGGCGGGGGAAACCAGTAAATGGGCTAGGTGCCGGCCTGGTGGATGGCTCGCGCATAGGCGCGGCGGATGCTGCCGGGAAGTTGGTAGTGGTCGAAGTCATCGACCGGGCACCAGGCGACATCGCGAACTTCCTCCGATGTATGGAACGATTCGGAGACCGCCTGAAATTGGAACATGAGGTCGTGGTGCAAGTGGAAGGGCTCATCGCGGCGGGGGGGGATGCCGTGAACGTCCACGCCGACAAGGGGCGGAGCGGTGTCGTCGCGGAGGATGGCGCCGGTTTCTTCGACGACTTCGCGGCGTCCGGCGTCGCCGATCTGGGGATCTTCGAGTTCGACGTGGCCGCCGGGAAGAAGCCAACGTTGCAGACGACGGTGTAGGACAAGAAGCACGCTGTCGCGATTGGGACTGAGCACCAGGCCGGTGCACGTAATGTGCCCAGGGTTAAATTGACGGCGGGAAAAAGGCTGCGGAGAGCGGGCCAGCAGGGCCAGAACGAGTTCCTTACTCTTGGCGGCTTCGCCATCGGCGCCGGGGTCGAAGGCGTGAACTAAAGCGGCGACGGATGGGGAATCGATCATGATTCGATTATGACGCGGGTGCGGGTACACTAAGCAATATGGGCATCGCAATTACTCAAGTGGATGCGTTTACGAGCAATCCGTTCGCGGGAAATCCGGCAGCGGTGTGTATGCTGCGCGAGGCGCCGGACGAGCAATGGATGCGCAACGTAGCGCGCGAGATGAACCTTTCCGAGACGGCGTATCTGGTGCCGCAGGATGATGGTTACAATCTGCGCTGGTTCACGCCGGCAGTGGAAGTGGATTTATGCGGCCACGCCACGCTGGCCAGCGCGCACGTGTTATGGGAAGCAGGGGCATTTAGCGGCGGGTGCGCAGGCGCGCTTCCATACGCGCAGCGGGTTGCTGCTGGCGGACCAACGCGGCGATTGGATCGAGATGGATTTTCCGGCCAAGATGGAGGAGGCCGCCGAACCGCCCGCGGAACTTGCGGCGGCGCTGGGGCTGACGCTGAAGTATGTCGGGCGCAACCAGTTCGACTATCTGGTGGAAGTGGAGTCGGCGGCGGCGGTGCGAGGCGCTCAGCCGGACCATGGTGTGCTGCGCAAACTGCCGGTCCGCGGCGTGATCGTTACGGCGCGGTCGGACACGCCGGAATACGATTTCATTTCGCGGTTCTTCGCTCCGGGCGCGGGCGTGGATGAAGATCCGGTGACGGGTTCGGCGCATACGTGCCTGGGTCCGTATTGGAGCAAGCGACTGGGCAAGACGGAGTTCGTGGCGTACCAGGCGTCGGCACGGGGCGGCGTAGTGCGGGTGCGGTGCAGCGGCGACCGCGTGTTCCTGGGCGGGCAGGCGGTGACGGTGCTGCGCGGAGAATTGGTGGGCTAGGGCGCATGCTACACTCCACCTATGCCTGCCGATCCGCACGAGATGCCGGATGAGCCGCCGCCGTTTCTGGGCGACTGGCGCGCGCGTCTACACGGCGGTCATTATCTATATCACACTGTGATCGCAGCCTGTTACGTTTTCACGCGCGCCTTTTCATGAGACCTCTCGATTGGGTGGTTCTGGTCGGATCGCTGGCGTCCATCATTGCCTACGGTTTGTATCGCGGCCGCGGCAGCAACACCGTGGATCGCTATCTGCTGGCCGGCAAGAGCATGCCGTGGTATGCCATGGCGTTGTCGATCATGGCGACGCAGGCCAGCGCCATCACTTTCATTTCGACTACGGGCCAATCCTACGTAGATGGCATGCGGTTCGTGCAGTTGTACTTCGGCATGCCGCTGGCGATGGTGGTGCTGTCGGCCACGGCGGTTCCGATTTTCCATCGGGCCAAAGTTTACACCGCTTACGAATATCTGGAGAACCGCTTCGACGCCAAGACGCGCGCGCTGGCCAGCGTGATCTTTCTGATGCAGCGCGGGCTTTCGGTGGGGCTGACGTTTTACGCGCCGGCAATCGTGTTGTCCGTGATTTTCGGCTGGCCCGACCGGCTGACCACGCTGATCATCGGCATCACGGTGGTGATCTATACGGTTACCGGCGGCATCCGCACGGTGACCTGGACCGATGTACAGCAGATGATCGTCATCCTGTTCGGGCTGGTGGTGGCGCTGGTGATGATCTTCGTGCTGCTGCCGCGCCAGGTTTCTGTTTCTGGACGCCATGCACCTGGCGGGATCGGCGGGCAAACTGAACGCGGTGAATCTGCACTTCGATTGGAACGACCGCTACAACTTGTGGAGCGGGCTGATCGGCGGGATGTTCCTGGCGCTGTCTTACTTTCGGATGCGACCAGTCGCAGGTGCAGCGGTATCTGACGGGCAAGTCCATCGCGCAAAGCAAGCTGAGCCTGCTGTTCACGGCCATGGCCAAGATCCCGATGCAGTTCTTCATTCTGTTCATCGGGGCCATGGTGTTCGTGTTCTACATTTTCGAACCGGCGCCGATGGTGTTTCAGCGGATCGAATACAACCGCATCCAGCAGCCGGAGTTGCGGGCGCAGCTACGCGCCGATCGCGGCCCGCTACCAGGATGCGTTCGCGCGGCGCAAAGCGCAGGCGCTGGCGATGGTGGAGCGCGGCACCAGCACGATACGCGCGCGCGAGTATCAAGCGGTAGAAGGATACCGGCATGCACAGCAGGATGTGGATGCGGCGCGGAAGCAGAGCGCGAGCCTGGTGGAAGCCACCGGTGGGGAGAAGGACTTCCGCGACACCAACTATATCTTTCTGTCTTTCGTGACTAAGTATCTGCCGACTGGGATTGTAGGTCTAGTTATTGCGGTGATACTGGCGGCGACTATGTCGTCGAGTTCCGGCGAGATCAATTCGCTGGCAACGGTGTCGGTGGTCGATATCTACCGGCGCCACTTCCGCAAGAATGCGTCCGACCACCATTACCTGAATGCGTCGCGGATTGCGACCGCGTTCTGGGGCGCTTATGCGGTGGCATTCGCGGGGCTGGGCAAGCATTTGGGATCGCTGATCGAAGCGGTGAATATCGTCGGCTCGCTGTTCTATGGATCGCTGTTGGGTGTGTTTGTGCTGGCGTTCTTTTTCAAGCGGGTGAGCGGGACGGGCGCGTTCGTAGGGATGATCGCGGGGGAAGCGGCGATTTTTACGGCGTTCCTGTTCACCGGGATTTCGTTTCTTTGGTACAACGTGATCGGCTGCGTGGTGGTGATTGCGACGGGTATGGCGGTTACGTTTGTTTGGCCGCCAGTTTCCGCCAGACCAGATACAGCAGAATGAGTCCGCCCAAGACCAAAGAGGCGATCAGGATGTGATGGTGTATTTGAGCGGAGACGACTTCCCAGCGATCGCCTAGGAAGTAACCCAGCGAGACAAAAGTCGCGGCCCACAGAAAGGCTCCGAGGTAGGCGAAGAGGGCGAAGATGTGGGGCTCGACCGAAGATACACCGGCGGCATAGGCGGTGAGGTGGCGAACGCCGGGGACGAAGTATCCGAAAGTAAGGCTCCAGTGTCCGACGCGTTCAAAGAAGGCATGGGCTTTGGCGAGGCGCTCTTCGGTGAGATGGATATACTTACCGAAGCGGTGGATGAGCGCCAGTCCAAAAGTGCGACCGAGGAAGTAACTGAGGGTGATGCCGCAGATGGTTCCGATCAGTACGGTGGCGAAGGCGGGGATCAGTTGGAAGTGATGGGAGAAGATGAGGTACCCGGTGAAAGTGAGCAGGGTTTCGTCGGGTACGGGCAAGCCGACGATGCCCAGCATCAGGAGGCAAAAGATGGCTGGATAGCCATAGCGCGAGATCCAGTCGAGAACCTGATGTTCCATGGCAGGTGGGGGGGCTGGGGGGGGCTAGACCACCAGCGTTGAGACTTCTACCTGGGAGCGGTTGCCCTCTACCACCACGATGCCGGATTCGGTGACGTGGTGATAACGGCGGTCGTGCTCCAGATCGTAACCGATGCAGGCGTCGGCGGGGACGCGCACGTTCTTATCGAGAATGGCGCGGCGGACGCGTGCACGCCGGCCGATGTCGCAGTTATCCAGGATGAGGCAGTCTTCCACTTGCGCTCCGGCGTGGACCTTGACGCCGCGGAACAGCACGGAATTCTTCACGGCACCGCCCGATAATATGCAGCCTCCAGAGCAGATGGAGTCGATTGCCTCGCCGCGGCGGTTCTGATCGTCGAAGGTGAACTTAGCGGGCGGTTCAGGGTAGCTGGCAGTGCGCAGCGGCCACTTCCGGTTATATAGGTTGAGGGCGGGCTTGACGGTGCGCAGGTCCATATTGGCGTCGTAGTAGGCGTCGATGGTACCGACGTCGCGCCAGTAGGCGGAGCTATCGGCGGGCTCGCCGGGGATGCGGTTGCTCTGGAAATCGTAGGCAAACATCTCGGCATTGCCGGCCAGTTTGGGCAGGATGTCGTGACCGAAATCGTGGGAACTGCCGTCGTTGGTGGCGTCCTCGTAGAGTTCGCGGAGGAGGGTGCGGGTGGAGAAGACGTAGTTGCCCATGGAGGCGTAGACGCGGTCGGGATCGCCGGGGATGGTGGGGGCGTCGGCGCGTTTTTCATGGAAGGCGATGATGCGGCCGTCGGGGGCGGCTTCGATGACGCCGAATTCGGAGGCGTACTTCTTGTCCACGGGGATGGCGGCGACGGTGACGGAAGCGCTTTTCTGTTCGTGGAACTCGATCATGCTATCGATATTCATGCGATAGATGTGATCGCCGCCGAAGATGGCGACGACGTGGGGGTCGGCCTGTTCGACGAGGTTGATGTTCTGGTAGATGGCGTCGGCGGTGCCCTGATACCAGGTTTCGCCGGCGGAGCGCATTTGGGCAGGGACGGGGATGATGAACTGGGTTTTGAGGAGGCCGCCGAACTGCCAGCCTTCGCTGAGGTGCTGCAGCAGCGACTGGCTTTTAAACTGAGTCAGCACATAGACGGAGTAGATGCCCGAGTTGATGAAGTTGCTCAGGACGAAATCGATGATGCGATATTTGCCGCCGAAGGGGACAGCGGGTTTGGCACGTTCTTTGGTCAGCGGGTACAGCCTGGTACCCTTTCCACCGGCCAGCACGATTCCCAGTACGCGTAGTCGCATAAGGTTTAAGAGATATCCTAGCAGGCACGGAGCGGTTAGGGAAGGCGGGTTGGGGGCGGTTGGGCAGGTTTGTGCGGGATTGGGCAAAATGTGCAGGATTGGGCAGGATTGTGCAGGTGGCCGCGAGGGGGTAAGAGTTTTTGCGAACAAAGCCAATTTGTTTTATCGCGGGGTAAGCGGTTTGTATTTATGGGATTGGCTGGGGTTGGCCGGAATTTGGGGTGCGGCGAGCGGCGATGATGCACAGCATTTCAGTTCACGCCGGCTTTACGGCGTCATCCTACGGGCGTCTGCCAGGGCGCAGAAAAGCAAGGCCGGAAGGCCGCCGGGGCGCAGAAAAGCAAGGCCGGAAGGCCGCCGATGAACGCCGATTCACGCCGATAAGAAAGCGTCTTGGCTATGCGTTGGGGCAGCGGGTTATTCGATTGGCAGGGGAGTTTGTGCGGGATTGGGCAAAATGTGCGCAAGAGTTTGCGCGCGGCGATGATACGTTGCAACGGTTTTTGGTGTTTCGTGTTGCATTTGGTTGCGTCGATTGATTTGGGTTGCACAGCATTTCCGTTCATACCGGCTTATGGGGTCATCCCACGGGAGTCCGCCGGGGTGCAGAAAAAGCAAGGCCGGAAGGCCGCCGATGAACGCCGAGTGCGCCGATAAGAAAGCTCCTGGGCTGTGCGTAGGGCAGCGGGTTATTCGATTTTCAAAGAACTTGGAGGGGAGTCCGGGTGATGCCAGCTTCGCTTCCGGTCTGAGGATAGCATGGCGGGGTACGGGGTTAGGTGCGCGGCTTGGCGCTGGGAGTTTGTTTTCAGTGGAAAGGCGGGAATGCTCGGTGTGTGATTACTGATTCTGGCGGCAGCGGCATGCCAGATCCTAGGGTATGTCAGCGAAGAGCTTGGCCTAGCAGAGGTCAGGTCCTTTCGGCCTCTTGCCCGACGAAATCGGCGAATGCTTCGAGTTCCCGTTTTGCGTCTTTCGACCTTCGCAACCAGCGGATACAGCTATCCCACCGCATGAGGGCGATTGAGGCCCCTCGAAAAAGGTGCCGGAATGCCAGAAAATCCTTTAGGACTTCGACCAAGCCGCTTGAAATCACTGCTGGACGTTCAGCGGTCGCTTGAGACACCTGCAGGAGCCGATCTCTGTGCCATGACTCCGAAGACGGCAACCGTCCGTCATACTCGCGGCCGATGAGCTTCAGGACTTTTTCGATCTCGGTGTAAAGGAATGCAACATGGCGGACGCGGCCGAAGTTTCAATGACGCCGACCGGACCATCTCGTGGGAGTACAAGTAAGGGCTCGAATTGTTGACGCACGATTGCGAGTCCGTCGAGACCCACTCGAATCTTAGCCGCAATCTCAAGAGACACGAATCAGCTCCCCGCTGCCAAGAAGATACCGAACGATCGGCGTAGGATCGTCCAGATCCACCAGATCAACCGGTCTACCGAGGAGGTCCGTGGCCTTGCTGATCGCGGAGAAGTAAACTGATGCCGGCAGGCCGCGGACGGCCATGTCTATATCCGAGCCCGGGCGCAAGCCGCTTTTTGTAGCAGATCCGAAGACGAAGACCTCAGTCGCGCCCAGCCGGAGCAGAAGGGATGTCGCCGCGGCGAGTGCATTGGGTTCAACGAAGATATTTGTCATTCAATTTCCGGGCCGGCTTGGGCTCCGCAATTTGAATATAGCGCGAGGGGTGCTTTTAGGTCTGGTATCGGGCTATCGCTTTGGTGGCTGCTGAGCGGCCCGGACTTGCGGGCGTAGACTAATTTCTATGGCTAACCTCGAACTTGTGGCGATGATTGTGCAGGAGTACGATCAGGCGATTCGATTCTTCGTGGATGTGCTGCGGTTCGAGTTGGTGGAAGACACGCCGTCATTAACCAACGATGGGCGCCCGAAGCGGTGGGTTGTGGTCAGGCCGGTGGGCGCCGCGACTGGCATTCTGCTGGCCCGTGCCGATGGCGAGCGGCAGGCAGGTGCGGTCGGGCATCAGTCCGCGGGCCGGGTGGGATTCTTCCTGCGCGTTGACGATTTCGACGCGTCTTATGGGCGGATGATGGCTGCCGGCGCCCGCTTTGTGTCAGCACCTCGCAGCGAGTTGTACGGCAAGGTTGCCGTGTTCCTGGATCTGGAAGGGAACCGGTGGGACTTGCTTGGTCCCACTTTCAAACAGCCTCCCTGTACCAAAGGATTGCGCTAACGCGATTGGAGCGTAAAATGGACGCCAAGACGCCGGGTCTGACGGTTCGGATGCCGGTTAGACTCCAGGAACTCAACTCGCAGGCGTGGCACGGGTGGATGCGCTTCGGTGCCGCTCGCGACAAATTGGCGAATAGCGTCTGCAAGCCTAGCCAAAGTTCCACGAAGTACCGCCAGCAATCTGCCTTGGGAGGGGTCGGAGGTGGCGCGTCCTGTTCCTCGTCTCCATGAAACGTTTTTCCGACTTACGTCACTACATAACATCGCAATAACTCCGATTGCACTGAGGGGCCGCAAGTGCGCTTCTCGCATGTGGGCTTATTGGTAATGCGGTGGGTTGCCGGCGGGATCCACGTCCCTTTTTTGGCGGCCTTCACGCTATTGATATTGGATAGAGAAGCGGCCGTGGGTGTGTCCGGCTGCGCCGGAGCGTGGATGAAGAAGGAGCAAGGTTTCGCAATTAGCGCGGTAATTGCGGCAGGGTTTCTGCTTAGGCCTGGTGGACCCGTTGCTCCTCAGCAAACCGGCTTGTCAAAGGGCGAGATAAGCTCGGCGAGTTCCGCCACGACAGTGGACGCTGATGAAGGTCCTTGGATCGCATCTTGCAACTATTGGGCGCCGGTAAGACAGCCTGAAGTGCGTCCAGCGAAAAAGCGAGACGTCCGGGTGGAGGCAAGGGGCAGCGGAAATGACCTGCACATAAATCTCGATGATTCAAATAATAAGGAGCTGGGTTGCAGCAACGAACCGTCAAAGCGATGGGGCTTCCCGGCAAGCGGCCCCAACGTCACAGCGATTATCGCCACCGTGCCCGACCCGGTTCACACGCACTTGGCGCTGACCTTCGATCGCACGGTAGATGCGCTTCTTCAAGCAGCCGCGGATAACCAGTACGTGAGCAGTTACTACTGGATGCCTTGGAAGAATCGGGTTGGATCTCTGAGGCCAGCCGATACTCATGAGGATTGGGAGGTAGGTCACGATGCTGCGCGGGAGCGCCAGCCGGGGCTGATCATTCTCAAGTCGACAGACCGCAACGCACCCTCCGATCGCTCTGGGATGGCCTTTTATAAAGTCATCTACCTCTTTCTAGTGGCAGAGTCGCCGACACACGGTATTGACGGGTTTCAGTTTCGAACGGCGTTGACATACGAATCGGAGATAGCCGCGCTGCTGAATGGGCCGGGAAAGCAATTCGCCACGGGGGGGGACGGGCACGTGGCCATTATCGGTCCGCTATTCTCTGGGTCCGTGGCGCCGCTACAGGCCGGCATTGCAGCGGCGCGCAGTGATCCCAAGCTGAAATTGGCCGCCGCTGGGTTCGACGTGACCGGAGCGACCTCAGCCCTTCGTTCGCCGGCTACCGGTTCTGCGAAGGCGTCAAGAAGCTTGTACCTGACTTTCGACAACGACCGGGCCTATAGCGTTGACGTTTTGTTTAACCATCTACTGCCAGCTTCGGGATATAACCTGGCCCGGTTTGTGTCGCTCATCGAGGACAATACCGCGTATGGAAGCAATACCTCAATTTCGGTCGCGGGTCATCGCAAGCAGGACGATTTGCCGGTGATCCGCTTTCCTAGAGAGATTTCGCTACTTCGCAACGCCCAGGTCAGTACCGATCAGTTTGCTAGCGAGGGTTCTCTCAGATCAACACCCAGCCCTTACCTGCACCTTTCCTTAAAGGATTCAAGCGCTCAGGACAGCGTGCCGCAGTTTTCACGCGAGCATACGCCCCTTTCCCAGGAGGCGCAACTAATGGCAATCGCCCGCCAACTCCACCGATCCCACGCCCAATTCATTTCGATCGCTGCGTCGAACCCCCTGGACCAGCTCTTCCTGGCGCAATTTCTCCATAGGGCGTGCCCCGATGCCCGGCTGGTCTTCTTCGGGGGAGACCTGCTTATGGTGCGGGAAGTCGATAATGTGCCATTCATCGGTTCCATCACGGTTACGCCATACCCGTTGATTGGGTTTGGGCAGGCGCGCGCATATTCGAGTTCTTCGAGTCTGGCTTATTACAACGCGGTGAGCTATACGTTGTGGAGCATCCGAGCGCGAAAGACGACGGTGGTTCGCGGCGGCCCAGGGGAAAGGGCGGGACTTAAGGCTGGTGATGTGATTGCCTTTGTGGATAGGAGCGCCATCAAGAAGGGGCGAGTGAAGGTGGGCTACGTGCGAAACGACAAGCAGGCTACCGCCGAATTGAGTGTTGGCGACGGCGTTCCGCTTGGGATTGACGTTGAACAGCCCGTTTTACAGAATTACAATCCACTGCAACCGAAGGATGTTCAACAACCCGTTCTTTGGGCAACAGCGCTCGGAAGCGACGGCTATTACCCGCTTGGGGTTCTCAGCGTATGTGCCAGCGATCAAGAAGGGATTCTTCCCACCATTGATGCGGGAACATCGCGCAAGGAAGCGTGCGGCAGTGGAGTATTCAGACTGGCCGAAAGCGAGACTATTAATTATCCTTCCAGGCTATGGGTTGCTCTTTGCTCCGCAGTCTGTCTGCTTTGCTTTTGGCACACCTTGATGTTGATCGGGGCTGATTACTGGTCGCCTTTTACTCGCGATCTTGCCGTTCGAAACAACGACCAGCCCGCCAGGCGGTCCTTGTACATCCATGTAGCCACAGCCGCGCTATCCTCGATGGCTTTTGTTGTCGCCTTCCCGGTGCTTTCACTTTCCGGCATGGTCAAAGTGAACGCCCCCAGTAGATATGCCGGCCTTGTGGCCTTAGCAATTGGCTCACTGGCGGTGGTGACAACTGTCGTAAAGACATGGGAGGGCGCTCCTCCACCAGGCAAGCACAGACTCCGACGTTTGTGCCTTGCCGCCCGTGGGAATGTCCATCTTTTGTTCAGCATTCTCACTGGAACCGGCATGCTTGTCATCTGCCTTCTTTGGCGTCACATTTGCCTGATCAACCAATCGGCTTACGGAACAAGGTCGGGAGAGAGTCTGTATCTTATCGGATTATCTTTCAGTTACCGCTCTATCAACCCCGGTAGCGGCGTCTCGCCCGTTGGGCCGGTGGTATTGCTATTGTTCAGTTGGTATCTGTGGGCATTCTACCAGACCTCGCGTCTCCGCTTTTCCAAGAACGGGAGACCGTGGCTTCCAGCGAAGCTCGCAGATGATGCCGACAACCGGTTGTTCGTCTCGGACGATGAACTGGACAATTTCAAGGGCCGGCGGGCTAGTTGCCTATACCAAAACATTACTGTTCCGTTGATCACCCGCGAGCTGGTGCGCCGATTTTGGAGATTTCGTCATGGCATCGCGATCGATCTGATCCTGATTCTAATTTATGCCGGACTGGCAGTAGGATTCGCAGTCTTCCTACCGATCCGCAGCTTTGATCACTTTCTGTGGAACGGGACCCGATCCAGCACCTATGAGTTTCTGGTTGCCGGTCTGTTCTTCCCGCTTACAGTCATGGCCCTGACGGGGTGGCTGCGTGTAATCCTGATTTGGGGATCCCTACGGGAAGGACTACTGGAACGGCTCGAGAGCCAGCCAATCCGTTTCGCGTTTAGCCGATTGACGGTAAACGGTGGATGGAAGGCGATGCTCCGGTCCGGGGGGTTGCACGACCAGTGGCGCGATATGGCCCGATCTCTAGAATCTATACGTCAGATGCTGCACCAGCAGGATCTGAAGGGTAGCCTGCCCGATGGCGCATGGGGCGAGCTCGACGCGGCCAACCGAGGCCTTCTCGAAAAAGTGAGCCAACTCCGCCGCCTCCGTGCGAGTGATTCTGCGGGGCCGGGCAAGCCAGATGAGCACGATTATGATTTCATGACGAGAATCGAGAAGGATCTCGCCGCCTTCAGCCAAAGACTCCTTTCGGCTGTCTTGATTCCCTACTGGAAAGACAAACGTGTCGGACTAGTCGAAAGCGAAGCGTACGACGAACTGCCCGTAAAGGCGCGGCGCTCGTTAGGAGAGCTGGAGCACCCGTACATTCCGATGGAGCTGCGAGTTGGACCGGCCTCGGCGGAGCCTGCGCAGATTCTGGTGGCGGAGGAATTCGTTGCTATTCGTTATCTGTCGCTCATCCGGGCCGTTCTGGTGAACATGCGTTACCTGATGATATTCATTTCCACCTCATTTGTTTTAGCGCTTATGGCCTGGAATGCTTACCCATTTCAGCCTCGTCAAGAAGTGGATTGGCTGTTCACGAGCTTCCTGGCCTTCCTGGGGGCTGGGATTATTTTGGTGTATGCGCAGATGCACCGCAATCCCATTCTGAGCCGGATTACGGATACCAAGCCAAACGAGCTCGGTTGGGATTTTTACTTCCGCATTATCTCCTTAGGAGTGTTTCCCGTGTTTGCCTGGATAGCATACCAATTTCCGGATGTCGGCAGCGTGATCTACAAATTCCTCCAGCCCGGGGTGCCCGTGATCAAATAAGCTTCACGCGGCCAAACTTGTGGCGCTGATTGTGCAGGAGTACGATCCGGCGATTCGATTCTGCGTGGACGTGCTGCAGTTTGAGTTGGTGGAAGACACGCCATCGCTTACCAATGATGGGCGCCCGAAGCGATGGGTTGTGGTCAGACCGGTGGGAGCTAAGACAGGCATTCTGCTGGCCCGTGCGGATGGCGAGCGGCAGGCAAGTGCGGTTGGGCAGCAGTTCGCCGGTCGTGTGGGATTCTTCTTGCGCGTTGATGATTTCGATAGGTCCTATGAGCGGATGATGGCTGCGGGTGTCCGCTTCGTCTCGGCGCCTCGCAGCGAGTTGTACGGCAAGGTTGCCGTGTTCCTGGATCTGGAAGGGAACCGGTGGGACTTGCTCGGTCCCGCTTAGCAGGGGGGGCTGACCACCGTGTGGCGATGAAGAGGCGGTAAGCTGTTCTTCGGTGCTTCGGATCAAACAAGCGAGAAGGGCCGGTGACGGCTGCTGTTCCTAATGTCCCCGTGGAACGGTTTGCGGCGGCACCTAACGGGCGCTTCGTCGTTTTTGTGTCGGCCGAGGACACCCATGGCGAGGCGGAATGCTTTGCAAGTTAGACTTGGGCAGCGGACGGCTCGATAAAGTCATTCTACTTTCGGAATTCGGAATCCAAGGAGCGGGAATTGTACGCAGTTCCGGAGGTCTCGCCAGACATTTGCTCAGATGCATTTGCGGTGCGAGCGGTTAGTGGTGACATTAGGAACAGCCGTCACCGGCCCTCCTCGCTTGTTTGATCCGAAGCACCGAAGAACAGATTACCGCCTCTTCATCGCCACACGACACCGGGGCCAGCCGGGCGGCTATAACTCGGTGGTCGGAGTCTGATACGTCCAAATTACCGATCTCAAAAAGATTACGCCTCACGGGACGCAGACCGCTTCTCCGTGCGGAACTGGAAGAGCGCCATGGCGGCCGCAATCCCAAGCTAATCCCCGAATTTGCGTGCCGGGGCTCAGGGCGGACCTCGAATTGGTACTTCCAGGTGTAGAGAGTTTCTGCCGCACGCGCGCGCACGTTATCGCAGGTCTTCATGCGTTCGACGGATTGCCGCTATTCGTGTTGCATTTTGATACATACCCTGGCGGATTGGGCAAAACTGGGCAAGATTTCGAAGCCAATTGAAAATCGTGTCGCCGCGCGCTGGGTAGGGTATAGCGAGTCGGCATAGGTCTGGCTCGGCTTCAGTGCACCATGTTGGGGCGGGGAAGGTGGGGTGCGTGAGTGCAATGGCGTTGAGGTGCGGGGAGATATAGATTTAGAAATCGTGTGCCCGGCATTGACAAATAAAGTTGTCAATGGTGTAATGGGCCAGAATGCTTGCTGTTGAAGTGATCGACGATCCGGCGGCCGCAGTGGTGGCGCTCAATCCTGCGCGGTCTCGGCTGCTCTCGGAGATGTCGGAGCCGGTGTCGGCGGCCACACTTGCGGGCCGGTTAGGGATTGCACGGCAAAAGATTAACTATCATTTGCGGACGCTCGAGGAGCATCAGTTGGTCCGGGTAGCGGAACAGCGTACTTGGGGCGGCCTGACCGAGAGGCTGATGGTGGCGACGGCGTCATCGTACATCGTGTCGCCTGCCGCGATGGGGGCTGTGGCGGCGGACCCGGGCCGGTGTCTGGACCGGTTGTCGGCGAGCTATCTGATCGCGCTCGCGGCAAGGATTGTGCGCGAGGTGAAAGCGCTGCTGGGGCGCTCCGAGGAACTCGAGAAGCGGTTGCCGACACTGTCGATAGATACGGTGATCCGGTTTCGGTCGGCGGCGGATCGGGCCGCGTTTAGCAGGGAGTTGGCGGGTACGGTGGCTGGTTTGGCGGCACGGTACCACGATGAATCGGCACCGGGGGGCCGGGCGCATCGCTTGGTTGTGGCGGCGCATCCGTTGCCGGGGAAGGGATAGGTTTAAGGAGCGATTATGAGCGTGAAAAAAGAAGAGTCGGGACGAAGGTCGATTGCGGTTGAAGTGGAGGTGCCGGGGACACCGGAAGAGGTTTGGGAGGCGATTGCTACGGGGCCAGGGATATCGTCGTGGTTCGTGCCGACGGAGGTGGATGCGAGCGCGGGAACTACGACATCGCACTTCGGGCCGGGGATGGACTCCGTGGCGAAGATCACGGCGTGGGATCCACCGCGGAAGTTTGCGGCAGAGAGTGGGGGCATG
Organism: Bryobacterales bacterium; assembly: GCA_963738345.1. GTDB lineage: Bacteria > Acidobacteriota > Terriglobia > Bryobacterales > Bryobacteraceae > Bog-159. The sequence continues at coordinate 3,825,925 of CAVTWI010000002.1, read as the reverse complement.
GGGCCGGATGCTCCGCCTATGGCGACGGAATGGACTGTGGAGGCGCGTGCGGGAGGAAAGTGCGTGGTGCGGGTGGTCCACAGTCTGTTTGCGAGTACGGACGACTGGGATAACCAACTGGAGAGCATCGAATCCGGCTGGCCGGCGTTTTTCAAAATTCTGGCACTGTACCTCTCGCAATTCCGGGGACAACGGTGCTCGTATTTCAACGTGATGAGCATTGTACCGGGTCCGGAAGAGCCGGTTTGGAAGTCCCTGAGCAGCGCGCCGCTGACGGGCACGGTGGAAATGTTGAAAGACTCGGACCACGCATTCAAGTTGATGCGGCTGGAGGCACCCGCGCCGGGATTCGCGATGTTGAACACTTGTGGCATGGGGTCGCAGGTGATGGCCTCGATCACCTTTTATCTATACGGGGAGCAGGGCGCCGCGGTGGCGGGGCGCGACGAGGTGTGGTGGGAGGCGTGGATGAAGGAGCAGTTTCCAACCACGACTTGAGCGAAGGGGGGATAGGGGCAGCGCTAAGTCTCGAGCGGGTTCAGGGTCGCTTTAATGGAACGACGCCGAGTTGCCGCAGCCATTCGTCAACGATTGCAAATGCTTCCTTGGCGGATCTCGGATTCGCCCATATTCTGGACTTAGCGCTGATGCGAATAAGTGCCCACAATGTTACCCAGGGCAGGCCGGTTGGCGTCGATGATGATCATCGGTGGCGGTCGCCCTCGCCGTACTCCAGGAGCGTCTCGATGTTGTCGTAGTTTAGCTCCGGTTTGTACCCCATGTGGGTGGGTTGAATTGTGAGCTCACGACGGCGGGGCTTGTAGTCAATACCCAACACTGCCGCTCGCAGCAAATCGTTGAGGGTGTGCCGGAACGAAGCGCTCCTGGACAGGCTCTCCCGTTTAACGCGCGCCACCACATCGTCATCCAGAGAAAGGGTGGTTCTGATGCTCATGATGAATTAATTAGCATCACCCGCATCAGAAAGGTGGCGATAACGGATGTGACCGGACCCATGGGACAGGCGTAACTAAAGAGAGCAAAGAAACGCTGGTGGTAGTCCGTTAAAATGTCTGCTGTCGTGGGAAAGCCGGGGCATGGGCGCGAGACAGTGTCGAATATAGCCAGACCGTTGTGCGTATTCATCTTGATTTTGTGCGCGGGGTGCTCGCCGATGGAACGTTACGAACGCGACATCAGTAGTTCCACGCGGGCTATCGAGAGCGCGCGAGATGACACGCACCGCGCGGCGGCATATAGCGAGCGAGGCAGCGCTTATTCGGAGAAGGCGCGCTATAGCCGGGCATTTAAGCTGGTGTCCACTGAGGAATATGAGCGCTTGTTCGGCCTGGCGATCAAGGATCACGAACGGGCCATAGCTCTCGATCCGACGAGTACCCAAGCCTATCACAATCGCGGGCAAGCCTATTACGATCGAGCCGTTCTGGAGACGGTGGTGAACGGCGCGCCGGTGGGTACGGATGCCGCACGCAAGGCGTGGTTTGCCCCGGCGGCCGCCGATTTTCAGAAGGCGATTGAGCAGGACAGCAGACACTACGAGTCGTGGGACATGCTCGGCCTGACCCATGAGTCGGCGGGCGAACTTGACCAGGCCATCAACGATTACGCGCATGAAATGGCGCTGAATCCACTCGGTAAGATGCGCTTGGCGGAGGCCTACTGCGTACGCGGCGGGTACCACCAGAGGGAGAAGCAGATTGCGGCAGCGATCGCGGATTATGAGAAATCCGTGGATGCCGGTGCTTCGGCGGACGGGTGTTCGTGCGATCCGTACAATCCGCTGGTGGGACTTTACGCCGAGAGCCGGCGTTACGACGAGAGTTGGGCAGTGGCCGGCAAGGCGCTGAAGGCGGGAAAATGGGTGGCACCGGATTTGTTGGATACCTTGAAGAAGGAGTCCGGACGCAATAACTAGGTTTTGTGTGTTAGCTGGCGTGCGCACGTTTTACGACGATTTTGCGAGCAATTACCACCTCCTATTCGAAGACTGGGAGGTGTCGATGAAGCGGCAAGCGTCTGCCATCGGGTCAATTCTCGACCGCGAGTGTGGCATGGCCGGCGCGACGGTGTTAGATTGCGCGTGTGGCATTGGGACGCAAGCACTCGGGCTGGCGAACGTGGGGTTCCGTGTCACGGGGACGGATGTGAGCGCGGGCGCGGTCGAACGCGCGCGTGCAGAAGCGGTGGCGCGAAAGTTATACATCCCGTTTTACGTGGCCGACATGCGAAGTCTCGACGCAGTGCCAGCCAGTGATTTTGATGCTGTTATTTGCATGGACAACGCGCTGCCGCACTTGCTCAGCGAAGCTGACCTTACAAAGGCGGCAGAGCAGATCCGTGCAAAACTGCGGGTTGGCGGGACGTTCCTGGCGAGCATCCGAGATTATGACGCGACCTTAGCGCAGCCTGCCGTGGTGCAGGGGCCGGCCTTCTATTCAGATGAAGGCAAGCGCCGCATCGTGTTTCAGATTTGGGATTGGCAGAGCGAGCGGGAATACGTTTTTCATATGTATATTACGCGGGAAACATCGGATGGATGGGTGAACTTCCACGGGGCGTCGGCATATCGAGCGACTTTGCGGGAAGAGATCACGGCGATTCTAGCGTCGCGCGGATTCACAAATATTCGCTGGATGTTCCCGAGTGAGAGCGGATTCTATCAGCCTATCGTGGTCGCGACCGCGTTGTGAGTGGAACAGAAGGGCAACCCGGCGCACGACCTGGATGGAGGGGGTCTTACAACCAGGGGTTCAAAGTTAGCACGGCGATTCCGGCGACATCCTGTACGTTTCTGGCGACGAGCATGAGGTCGTGATGCACAGCGGTGGCTGCAAGTAGGCCGTCGATGACCGGGACGGATTGGCCCCTCGCCTCCGCGACGGCGGAGAACGCACCCCACCGCTCGGCGACAGACTCGTCCACCGGCAGGATGCGGTTCCGAAACCGAGCTCGTAAGCCAATGTTCAGCCAGGATTCCAACCGGCGTCTCCGCCTATGCGGGGCGAGCCGCTGGATGCCATTTCGGATTTCTCCTATGGTTAGGACGCTCAGAAATAGAATGGACTCGTCTGTTTCCTCGATCCAGCGGACGACGTTCGCGTTTGGCTCCGGTTTCACGAGTTCGGAAATGATATTGGTGTCGAGCAGAAATCCGTTCACAGGTCAACCGCGCGGCCAAAATCACGCACACGGCGGAGTGCAATGCCGGATTCACGAAGGGGAGGGGCGGCGAAGAACTGGGCAATGCTGCCAGGACGACGGGGGGCGGTGATGCGTGCTTATTCCTCTGCCGGAATGACTACCACAGCTTCCCTTCCGTGCTTGGTCACTCGCTCCGGACCCTGTTCGCGCGCCAGGCGAAACAACTCGCTGAACCGTGCCTTGGCATCCTGTAACTGCCACTCCGGCGTGATGACCGGCTGTGCGGGTCCTCGCGTTTTGCTCATATTTTGACTCCTTCTGACTACTCTAGTCAGATTTTACGATTCTTTGGGGGGGCTAGTAGCGCGTCCGAACTCCGCCGGCTCACGGCCGCCTACTATCACCGATAATGGTCAAATGCGACTAGAAAACAAAGTTGCGATTATCACCGGCGCCGCCACGGGAATCGGCCATGCCCTTGCGGTTCGATTTGCGCACGAAGGCGCGTCCGTGGTTGTCGACTATGTGGGCAGCCCGGAAACCCCGAACCGGACAGAAGAGGAGATCAAGAGCTTCGGGGGAAAAACGATTGCGGTGGCGGCGGATGTTTCCAACCCGGGTCAAGTACAGAACCTGATAGAAAGCGCGGTAAAGGCGTTCGGCAGGATCGACATTGTGATTAACAACGCCGGGATCGAAAAGAAATCGGCGTTTGTTGAGTATCCGCTGGAAGACTTGCAGAAGATTCTGGCGGTCAACTTAATCGGACCCTTCCTCATGTCGCAAGCGTGCGCCCGCCAGATGATCCAGCAGGGACAGGGCGGGCGGATCATCAACATTTCGTCGGTCCATGAAGATCTTCCTATGCCAACGAATGCGGCCTATTGCGCCAGTAAGGGCGGCCTGAGAATGCTGACCAGAACCATCGCCGTAGAACTTGCGAAGGATAAGATTACGGTGAACAACATTGGCCCTGGCGCGGTGTACACGCCCATCGATGCGGACATCGAAGCGAAACCCGAGATCGAAAAGCTGCTGATGGGCGAGATTCCACTGAACCGATGGGGCACGCCTGAGGAGATCGCGGGTTTGGCAGTCTATCTGGCATCGGATGAAGCAGGGTATGTTACGGGATCAACCTTCTTTATCGATGGCGGGATGTTACGCCAGTCAGGGAGCTACTAACTTGATGCCTCAGGAACGCTATGACGTAATCATCATCGGTACGGGCGCCGGTGGCGGCACACTCGCCCTGCAACTGGCCCGGGCGGGGAAGAAGCTTTTGATTTTGGAACGAGGCCCGTTTCTTCCGCAAGAGAAGCTTAACTGGGATACTTCCGCTGTCTTTCTCGACAATCGCTACCACACGAAAGAGACCTGGCAGGATAAGGAAGGAAGAGATTTGCATCCGCAGCAGGCTTATTTCGTCGGAGGGCAGACCAAGGTTTATGGGGCTGCGTTGTTCCGCATGCGGGCGGAGGATTTCGGGATCATTCATCACAAGGGCGGTATCTCGCCAGAGTGGCCCATTACTTACGCTGAGATGGAACCGTATTACACGCTCGCCGAGGAGCTGTTCCATGTTCATGGCGATCTAGGCAGTGCACCTCAGGTGCCCGGCGGCTACGGAAGCTCGTTCGATCCGACTGAACCGTTTCATTCCAAGCCCTATCCCTATCCGGCTCTTCCCAACGAGCCGCGCATGCAAGCCGATCGAAGACGATGTTAGAAAGCTGGGCGATCCGGACCTTCCCGATTCCGCTCGGGCTGAAGCGCAACGAGGCGGACCTGCTGGCATCGAAGTGCGTACGCTGCGACACATGCGACGGCTATCCGTGTTTACTCCACGCTAAGTCCGACGCCGATATCAACTGCATCCGCGAGATCATGAACCTGCCTAACGTCACCTTGATGACTAATTCCAGGGTGACGCGGCTGCTCACGAATGCAACGGGGACGGCGGTGACGGAAGTGGAAGTAATTCACTCCGGCCCGGGAGAACTGCATGGGGCTGTACCGAGCCTGCTGGTGACTCACACGCCGCCTTCCACGCAGGGCAAGACAGTTACTTATTCGGCCGATCTCTTCTGCGTCTGTGCGGGCGCCATCAATTCGGCTGTGATTCTTCTGGCTTCGGCAAACGACAAGCATCCGACGGGCCTGGCGAACCGGTCCGACCAGGTGGGCCGGAACTTTATGTATCACCAGGCGGACGCGCTGCTGGCGATCTCTACGCAGAGAAACGAGGACTCCTACACAAAAACCTGGGGGACGAACGAATTCTACCTGAAGGATTCCGACGCCGCCTACCCGTTTCCATTGGGGCAGGTGCAGCCGGTGGGCAGCTTCCATCACGAGATGATGAAGGGCGATGCGCCGCCCCTGACACCCGGATTTGTGCTGGAGACCATGAAGCAACACGCGGTGCCGTGGTGGCTGACTACCGAGGATCTTCCGGCGCAGGAGAACCGGGTGACGATTCACAACACCACGCCTCTAAGCGTCGACGGGCAGCAGCCGGGGCTGCCGGGAGCGCACCCCTCCAGCGATACAGGCGCGCCGAACGAGGCTGAACCCGTGAGCATGGCGGCGCCGATGCGTATTCAACTTTCGTATACACCCAACAATGTCGAGTCGTTCGACCGCTTGAAGGACCGCTGGGTGGACGTATTGAAGAAGGCGGGCCATGCGGCGACATCTGTGCCGCTGCACGCTTACTTCAAGAAGCGAATTCCAATCGAAGGCGTTGGTCATCAGAATGGCACATGCCGGATGGGCAGGGATCCACTCTCGAGCGTCCTCGACACGAATTGCAAGGCGCACGACCTGGACAATCTGTACGTTGTAGATGCGTCATTCTTCGTTTCAGCATCCGCGGTGAATCCATCGCTTACGGTGATCGCGAATGCGATACGGGTAGCGGATCATATCTTGAAGGAACGCTTTAGGTAATCTGCTTACTCACCGCGGCCGGGTGATGGCCCGGGTAATGACAGAGGAACGGACAGTCGTACGCAGGATCCGGATGCAGTTTCGCGCAGAGAATTCGATCGCGGCCTTGTGAGCGGAGATATACTTCAGCCGCGAAAAGCATACCCAATACCGGCGCGGTGAAATAGAGCCAGATGGCGGTCCACACGCCGGCGAAAACCGCCGACGCTGTAGTGCGAGCGGGATTGATACTGAATCCTGAGACCGGCGCAAACAGGAGGACGTAGAACGTGATGAGAATCCCGACGAAGTAACTCGTGCGTGAAGCGAGGGCCGGCCGGTTGGAGGTCCAGAGTACGACCGCCATCAGGAGCGCCGCCATGAAGACCTCCGCGGCGAACGCTGCCGCAGTTCCATATTTGCCGGGAACGGTTTCGGCGTACATGACCGACGGGGCGGCAAGTGCTTGTCCCAGGAACAGGGCCGACACTCCGACCCCCAAAACGCCGCCGACGAACTGAGAGAGCACATAGAATAAGGCATCCGGCGGAGCGATTTTGCCGAGGCGAAGATAGGTCAAAGTGATGGCGGGATTGAAGTGCGCGCCGGAGCGTTTGCCCATCGAGGAGCGAATGATCAGGACCGCAGTCACGCCCATGGAAATTCCCATCAGCAGACGGCGCAAAACCTGGTCCGGGAACTTCCTTCTGAACCGCGGAAGACGGATCGAAAAGGAGCACCGAGAAAACGCAGGCCGAGATCATGAAAAGCGCGAGTTCGGCGCCTTCGAAAAGGTAAAGCGGCCAGTGAAGGCGTATCGATTGCGCCGGGGAATGTGACTTGGCGGCCCGGCTGGGCTTCCCTCGCTTGGTTGGCACTTTCCTCTGGGACACTTCTTCACAGTGGCACACTCGGAAGCTTGAGCGCGGCCGGCGAGTTCTGCGGATACTCAGTGCAGTACATGCGAGGGCGAATTTTGAACGGGCAGAATGACTCAGCGGCTTCAGTGACGCCTGTGCCCGTTTTTGATTGCGATTTCCGCCAAATCCGCAAGCCTTTTCCGCACTTTTGGGAACACACCGTAGGAAGCGGCCACGCGCCTCTTGCGCTGCGCGCGGATTGGCAGGCGCAGATGCTGCGCTGTCACCAGGAGCTAGGCTTCCAGTATGTGCGTTTTCACGCCATCCTTTCCGACGAGATGGGAACGCTGCTCTGTGAAGAAAACCAGCTGCTCTATCTGTTTTTCAACGCCGACCAGATTGTCGATTTTCTTCTCTCGATCGGAATGAAGCCATTTGTCGAGCTTTCTTTCATGCCGGAGACGCTGGCTTCAGGTTCGACGACCGTTTTCAGTTATCGGGGTAATGTTACGCCGCCCAAGGATTACGATCAATGGGCAACGCTGATTCAAAAGCTGGTGGCGCACTGGGTCGCACGGTACGGAGCAGCGGAGGTGCGCACGTGGTTTTTCGAGGTCTGGAACGAACCGAATCTGGAAGCCTTCTGGACCGGCGGCCAGGATGGGTACTTCCGGCTTTACCGTTGTACGGCCGCGGCGATTAAAGGCGTGGACTCCTCTATGAAGGTCGGAGGCCCGGCGACCGCGGACAATCAGTGGATTCCGGAGTTTCTCGCGTTCTGTCGCACGAATTCCGTTCCCGTCGATTTCATCAGCACGCATCATTATCCGACCGACGCTTTCGGAAAGCCGGGCGCGGATACCGTGACGCAGCTTGAGCATGCTCCGAGGGGGGTGATGAAAGCGCAAGCCAGCGCGGTGCGCCAAGCAGGCGGGTGACCTGCCGCTCTATTACACGGAGTGGAATATCTCTTCGAATCCGAGAGATCCAATGCATGACGAGCCCTTCGCCGCAGCCTTCGCCACCAAAATCGTCATGGAGGCGCAGGGGCTCGTGCAGGGCTACAGCTATTGGACATTCAGCGACATCTTTTCGGAAAACTACTTTCCCTCTGTTCCTTTTCAGGGCGGATTCGGGCTGCTGAACATCCACGGGATCGCCAAACCGATTTATCGAGCATTCCAGTTATTGCACGGCTTGGGCAGCGAACTCTCTGGAGGTACAGGGAAGTCATCCCACCATCGACGTATGGGTGGTCTGGCAAGGAGAAATCGGCCACTATTCTGATCACGAACCTGGCGATGCCCCGGCACCCGATTCAAACTGAACTTGCGCATTTGCGCCTCTTGGGCGCACCCGCGCCCAAGGTTGCATGGGTCGAACGCATCGACGAAGATCATGCTAACCCACGCGCTCTCTGGCACGCGATGGGCGAGCCGGAATACCTGAGCGCGCTGCAGGTGGCGCAACTCTCGCAGGCTTCCGCTTTGCGGCAGGAACGTCCAGCCATGGACCCGTGAGCAGGACAGTCTCGAATTCCAGGTGTCGCTGCCGCCGCAAAGCGTAACGGCGATTACCATCGAATTCGCTTAGCAGCGTACGCTTATGACTCAGGAGATCAGCGATGAAGGATGGCCCATGTGGCGCCCCGCGGGAAGCGATGCGGAGATGCTCGCGGAACTTCGGCGCGTCAATTTCAAATATTTTCTGGATCAGTGGAACGATCGAACCGGCTTGATCGCCGATAAGACTGAGGCTGCCTCTCCCGCCAGCATCGCGGCTGTTGGTTTGGGACTCAGCGCTTACGTCGTCGGCGTTGAACGAAACCTGATTTCGCGGACCGAAGCCGTCCAACGAACCCTGAAGGTTTTGAGATTTTTTCATGCGAGCCCGCAAGGTACAGGAACCGGATGCCACGGGTTACAAGGGGTTCTACTATCATTTCATCCATATGGAGACCGGACGCCGGGCGTGGCAATGCGAATTGTCGACCATCGACACTGCCATTCTGATCGCAGGCGTTCTTACTGCGGCGACTTACTTCGATCGGGGCGATGCCGAAGAAACCGAAATTCGCAAACTGGCTGACAGCCTATATAGACGTGTCGATTGGAACTGGGCGCTGAATGGGAAGGCGACCATGACTCACGGCTGGAACCCCGAGTCCGGCTTCCTTCCCTACCGGTGGGACCAAGGGTACAGCGAAGCCCATATTTTGTACATCCTGGCTCTGGGCTCCCCAACTTTTCCGATCAGCGCGGACGGTTATCGCGAATGGACGTCGACGTTTGAATGGAAGGAATTCTACGGCCGGGCGCACTTCTATGCCGGGCCGCTTTTCATCCATCAACTCTCCCAGATGTGGCTGGACTGTCGTGGGATCAAGGATGAGATGAACCGGAGGATGGGCATCGACTATTTTGAGAACAGCCGCCGCGCCACCTACGTTCAGCGGCAATACGGAATCGAAAATCCGCACGGATTTGCCCACTACTCGAAGAACGGCTGGGGACTCACGGCCAGCGACGGACCTGGCCCGGCCATGCTCAGTTTGGACGGCGCCACGAGAGAGTTTTTCGGATACTTGCGCGCGGCGCTCCTCTGGGCCCGGATGACGGTACGATCTCGCCTTGGGCGGTCGCCGCTTCGCTTCCCTTCGCGCCCGAGATTGTGGTGGAGACGCTCCGTCACGCTATCGAGCGCCTGGATTTGAAACAGCGTAGTCCTTACGGTTTCGACGCTAGTTTCAATCCGACCTATCCGGAAAAAAACAGAAATCCGAACGGCTGGGTATCTCCGTGGATCTTCGGCTTGAATCAGGGGCCGATCATTCTTATGATCGAAAACCACGCCTCCGGGCTGATTTGGAAAACGGTCCGCAAATGCCCTCCGATCGTTGAAGGACTTCGCCGGGCGGGTTTTCGCGGGGGATGGCTGGGAGAGGCAGAAGCAAACACTATGTAGCTCGCGGCTAACACGGTCCAAGAGCGGCATAACAAGGTGTTATACTCCGATTATTCATGCCCTCTACCCCAGCCTGGCGCCAGTTACGGCTTCTTTCAATGCTTGCTACTGTTGGCATCGCACAGGCGCAAACGACAGAAGTCGTGCTGCACAACTTCAAAGCCCCTCCGGTTGGCGCCGAGCCTCTCGCGCCGTTGGTACGCGATAACAACGGCAACCTCTATGGGACGACCATCGCCGGAGGTACTGCAAACCAGGGCGTGATCTTCACGCTCACACCGGGCGGGGCAGCGACAGTGCTCTATAGCTTCAAGGGCGGGACCGATGGTATCGGTCCGGTCGGGGCGCTCATTGAAGACCCGTCCGGGAATCTTTACGGAACTACAGGGCGGGGTGGAACTGCGAACCAAGGCACCGTGTACAAGTTGAGTCCAAGCGGGCACAAAACAATCCTGCATAGTTTTGCGGGGGCGGATGGCAGTCTTCCTGATGCGGGTGTGATCCGCGATTCAGCCGGCAATCTATACGGCACGACAGCTTACGGCGGGGCGTCCGGCTGGGGCGCTGTGTATAAAATTGACCCTTCCGGCAATGAGACGGTTTTCTATAGTTTTACAGGTGGCGCGGATGGCGCGAATCCGGAATCCAGCCTCGCCAGTGATTCGGCGGGTAACCTTTACGGAACGACTTATTACGGCGGCTCCGCGACGGGCGGTGTAGTCTACAAGCTCGATAAGACGGGCCATGAAACCGTGATTTATTATTTTGGAGAGAACCTGTACGACGGCTCCCGTCCCCAAGCGGGAGTGGTTCTTGACCCGGCAGGCAATCTCTATGGCCGAACCACCTTCGGCCTTGGTGGGTTCGGCGGGGTTTACAAGATCGATCCGAACGGCAATGAAACGGTCTTGGCCGCCATCGAAGCGCCGAGCGGCTCTTCCGGTGTGGCCCTGGATTCAGCAGGCAATCTCTATCTCAACGAGGGATCCCCTGGCTCGCTGTCCGGCGCGATCTACAAACTTACTCCGACGGGCCAGCTAACTGTCTTGTATACCTTCTCCGGTAAGCTCGATGGAGGCCAGCCGATGGCCAATCCTATTTTGGATTCGGTGGGCAATCTCTACGGAACCACACTTGGGGGCGGTCCCGCGAATCTCGGCGTCGTTTACAAACTGGACCCGAGCGGTGATGAGACTGTGTTGTATAGCTTTGTTGGCAGTACTGATGGCGCAGTCCCAATCGGTAATCTGACTCGCGACTCCTCAGGTAACATTTACGGCGCGACTGCGTATGGCGGAATCGCAAACGTTGGAATCGCCTACAAGTTGAATTCCACCGGGCAGGAAACCATTCTGCACTCCTTTACAGGAGGTACGGACAGCGGATACCCGGCGGGCGGTTTGGTGAGTGACTCGAAAGGCAATCTCTATGGCTCCCTGAGCGGCAACGCCGGGGGAATCAGTCTATGCTGCGGCAATGGTGCAGTCTACCGAATCAGTGCAAGTGGGCAACTGAAGATTATGTATCGATTTCGAGGAAAGCCCGATGCAGCGCAGCCACGTGCCGGTGTCATCCTTGACCCGACCGGAAATATCTACGGCACTACTTACTCCGGCGGCGCCTCGAATTTGGGCGCGGTCTACAAGATAACCCCCGGAGGCAGCGAGACGGTGTTAATGAGTTTTGGCGGCGCGTATGGCATAGAGCCGATGGCAGGGTTAGTTCGGGATGCGCAAGGGAATCTATATGGGACTGCCGCGGACAGCGGCGACTTGGGCGCTGGCGTAGTGTTCAAACTTGACACCGCTGGTAACGTTACTGTCTTACATTCTTTCGCGGGAGGCGCGGATGGGGCGAGCCCGGCTGCGGGTGTGACTCTGGATGCGTCAGGCAATCTTTACGGAACTACCAGTTTGGGCGGACCTGCCAATGCGGGTGTCGTGTACAAACTGGCTCCCGACGGGACCGAGACTGTGGTTTACTCCTTTACAGGCGGCGCTGATGGCTGGGAACCGCTCGCGGGAGTAATCCGTGATACCGCCGGTAACCTGTATGGCACGACTTATTTGGGTGGCTCGGGGAGCGGCGTGGTCTACAAGATCAGCCCTGCTGGTGATGAATCCGTGCTACATACATTCACGGGGGGCACTGACGGCTGTGGCCCATACGGCGGATTGGTCAGTGATACTGCCGGTAATCTTTACGGAACTGCTGGGGGTTGCGGTCAACTGGGCGGCGGAGTGGTCTTCAAGCTTGAGCATTGACGGCTATGGGATGCGGTGAAGACCGTGCTCGAACGATACTGTGCGAACGCTGTGCGAAGAAGGGGAACTCGTCTCTGGCGGAGTATCACGTTCCCGTCAACCTGGACATCCCGAATATGGAAATCCATTTCCTGAACATTCCCGATGAGCATGCACCGTACCGGCAAGCGCGTGCGGGAGTTGCCTATCACGCTGGACGAGCTTCTGTAGGTCCGCGTTACTCGGTGCGGAGCGCCACCATGGGTTCAACGCTGGCCGCGCGCCAAGCCGGAATCACCGAGGCGAGCAGGGCGGCAACGCCTAGCAGCAAAGTAGCGAACACGAGCATAGCCGGGTCCCAGGGCTCGACGCCGAATAGTTGGCCGCTCATCAATTTGCCGGCTCCGATGGCGGCCGGTAGGCCCACTGCGAGACCGACGCCAACCTGCCGGAATGCGCCGGCGAGCACCATGGCTATCACCCGCATGCGGTTCGCGCCCAAGGCCATGCGCACGCCGATTTCGCCGGTCCGCCGCTCGACCGTGTAGGCCAGCACGCCATAAAGCCCTACGCCGGCCAGCACCAGTCCCAGCACGCTAAAGAGCGTGGTCAGGGTGGCGATCATGTTTTCCTGCTGGAAATCCGCGCTCACCACCTTAGGGTAGGGGTCGACGCCGTAGAGCACGAGGGACGGATCGACGCTGGCGAGAGCCTTGCGCACGCGTTCCTCCATCCCGGGGGGGGTGCCTGGAGCCCAGAGGACAATGTTGTACAGATAGTGGGACCAGATCTCGCCGCTTCTGAAGGCCGGATCGTCATACTCCACGGTTTGCGCTTCGGGCACCCAGAACATAGGTCTGACGGGGTCTTTGTAGCCCCAAGTCATGTAGCGGATGTCATTCGAAACGCCGACGATCTCATAGGTTCCGGAATACTTGATCTTGTCGGGGCCGAAGTGCTGGCCGACGGGGTTCTGGCCCTTGAAGAATCGTTTGGCAAAAGCCTGGTTGACCACGGCGACCTTGCGGCCGGCGGAGGTGTCGTGTTCGCTAAACGGCCGGCCCAACATGATCTTTGCGCCGATGGTGTCGAAGAAACTGGGCGTAACCCGCGCCCACCCCGCGCCGGTATCTTCCTTGGCGCCCGGTTCCGGGCGGCCCTCGATGCGGATCCCATCGTTCCAGCTATCGCCGGTCATAGGTGCATAGAGCGCGGGCGCCACCATGCGCACACCAGGAATCTGGAGCAAGCTGTCGTCTATCTGGCGAAACAAGGTGTCCAGTTGCTCGGGTTTGTAATTACTGAGCATGGGATTGATCCATGCGATATACCGGTCCTTGGTTTCAAATCCAAAATTCTGATGCTCGAGGTTGCGCAGGCTACGGCCCAGCAGGGCGGCGGCAGAGAGTAAAACGATGGACACTGCGATCTGGGCGACAACCAATACCTTTTGCGCCCACGAGCGCCCGGAGCCAATGGAACGCCCCGCGCCGCGCAAGGCTTCCGCAGGGTCTGTACGGGAGGTCATCCAGGCGGGAGCGATCCCGAAGAATACGCCGGTGAGTACCGATATGACCAGGGCAAAGAGCAGCACCGGCCAAGAGGGCGCGGCGTCAACGGGAACGTAGTTATTGGGACCACCGGTCTGGAAGGCGAGGCGCAGCATCAGACGGGTTCCGGCATAGGCGACTCCGATGCCGAACATGCCGCCCGCCAGCGCCAGCAGCAACGCCTCCACAAGCACCTTGCGCACCAGGCGCGTTCGCGACGCACCCAGCGCGACCCTTATGGACATTTGCGCGCGATTTTTCAAGCCGCGCGCCAGCATCAGATTTGCAAGATTCGCGCAAGCCACCAGGAGGACGCATCCGGCGGCAATGAGCAGCAGTTTCAGCCCCTGCTCATATTGATCGCGCATGGCTGCGACGCCCGCGCCGCCAGGGATTAAGTGCAGGGTCTGCTGGCCCCAGAGTTGTTTTTCGCCAGGCTCCATATCGGGCACGTGGCTGGCTAGCCAGGAATGGAATTCCACTTTCAGTTTGGCTTCGAGCGATTTCGGGTTCACGCCCGGACGGACCCTGCCGAGCAGGTCGAGGAAGTTGCCGTTGGGCCGTTTTAAGCGTGCGGTGTCGCCGTCGATCACCAGTTCCGCGGTCAAGGGCAGCCAGAAATCCGGCATGCCCCATCCCGAAAGCTTGGCGCCATAGAATCCGGGCGGCGCGACGCCGATCACGGTGAAGGGGTGGCCATTGATCTGGTAGGATGCGCCCAAGACGGAGGGGTCGGCGCTGTACTTGTCATGCCAGATGCGATAACTCATGACGGCCACGGGCGGGGCGCCCTCCTGGTCATCGGCATCGACCATCATCCGGCCGATCCAGGGTTGGATGCCGAGAGTACGGAAGAAATTGCCCGAAACGTACTCGCCATTGCGGGTATCCGCAGCGGCGGGCGATCCGGCTTTGCGCACACCGAGCGCCGCATTGCCGGCTTGCAGGGCAGCCAGGTCGACGAACTCCGGCGTTTGGGCGCGAAAGTTTTTGTACGCCTCCCAGGAGAACAGCGAAAAGTCGCCGTCATCGCCCTGGGTGTAGCCGCCCCAATTGCAGCAGCGGACTTTGTCGCCAATTCGCCATAATTCGTCTGGCTTGGTCACGGGCAGCGACTTCAGCATGACTTGGTGGACGAGGGTAAAGATAGCGGTAGTGGCTCCGATGCCGAGGGTCAGGGTGAGGACAGCGGTGGTGGTGACTCCCGGGGTTTTGCGAAGCTGCCGGAGAGCTTCGCGTAGGTCCATTAACATTGGTGCCGCCTCCTATCTGCTGCGCGCTCGGAAACTTGTAACGGGTGAAGGAAGAATTGTCCCACTCTCTTTATACTGTGCAAGGGAGAAAAGGTTACGTGACGGAGTTTGGTGACGTCGCTTACGATTTCGGGTGAGGGATTGTATCCGAATCGAGATTTTGATCGGCAAGGTAAACTGTATATATGCGAAATGAATTCACTGCAATCGTCGAGCAGGACGGCCCTTGGTTTGTGGCGTACTGCGCCGAAGTGCCGGGCGCGAATGGCCAAGGACGAACGCGGGAAGAGTGTCTCGCGAACCTGCGTGAGGCAATCTCTCTCATTCTTGAACACAGGCGAGAGGAAACGCTGCGAGCATTGCCCCCCGAGGCCAAGCAAGAACCCGTGATCGTTGGATGAAACGAGAAGGTCTTTTGCGGCATCTTCGCCGCTGTGGCTGTGTCTTGCGTCGTGAGGGGAAAGAGCATACGCTCTGGGAAAATCCACAGACAGGTCACGCGGAAGCAGTCCCGCGGCACTCCTAGATATCCAATCTGCTGGCGCGGAAGATTTGCCGAAGGCTATCGATTCCAGAACCGCCGGGGTAAGGTGCGATTAGTTCTCAGTGCTGTTAGTGTGGACCCTCTTCACTTTTTAGCTGTTTGCGAGTACGCCAGGCGAGCCAGAGCATCAGTGAGCCCGCCACGACTCCGGGCGAGCCAATTATCCAGAAAAACGCCTTCGGCTTGAAGACTGATTGGTCCGGCACAGTCAGCACCCCACTTATTGAAAAAGCTGGGGGGCGAATTCGGCCAGGTAGTTGCGCCAGTTGATCCAGGTGTGGCCGCCAGGGCTTTCGCGGAAGAAGGGCGTGAAGCCGTGCTTCTTCAGCATGTCCATGGTGGTCTTGGTGGTAGTGATGAGGCGGTCTTCGGTGCCGGTGCCGAACCATAACAGTTTCAGGCCGGGCTTCAGGCTGGCGTCATCCAGCATCGGCGCGCGCTGCTGTTCCCATTCGACGGCGGGCGACGGGGCTGCGGGGTTGCTGGGGCGTCCGAAGGAGAAGACGCCGGCGCTGAATACGCCGATGTAGCCGAACTTATCCAGGTGAGACATGGCGATGTTGAGGGTTTGCCCGCCGCCCATGGATAGTCCGGCGATGGCGGTGTGGCCGCGATCGGTGAGGGTGCGGTAGTGCTGCTGGACATAGGGGACGACGTCGGTCATGAAATCGTCGGCGAATTCGTCGCGGGTGGGGCGCGCGGCTCCAGGGACCGGGGGGGCGGTGGTGGTATGTCCGGCGGGCATGACGACGATCATGGGCTGCGCCTTCTTGGCGGCGATCAGGTTATCGAGGATGAAGCCGGCGCGGCCGACGGAGGTCCAGGAATCGTCGCAATCGCCCGAGCCGTGCAGCAGGTAGAAGATGGGGAATTTGCCGGCGCCTAGTTCGTAGCCGGGGGGGGTGTAAATGTGCATGCGGCGGAAGCGCGCGAGAGCAGTGGAGTAATAGGTGATCGATGCGACGGCGCCGTGCGGGACGCGGGTGGTATCCATGAAAGTCGCGCCGGGTACGTAGACCATGCTCCAGTCGTTGGTGTTGGATTCGCTGACGTCAGGGTTGCGGGGGTCCATGGTGGGGACGCCGTCAACGGCGAAGGTGTAGCGGTAAGCGCCGGGGTCGATGGGGCCGACGGTGGTTGACCAGACGCCGTTATCGTCCTTGGTGAATGTGGGGCCGTCGTGGGGAAGGCTGGTGATGTCGTAGGCCCGCAGTCCGATGGTCTTGGCGTTCGGAGCCATGATGCGGAAGGTGATGTGGCCATCGGCGGAAACTTCCGGGGAGACCACGCGCATAGCGGCCTGCATAGCCGCTGGAGGGGTGGGGGGGGCCGCGGCGGGCTTGGTGTCCTGGGCCTGGGTCAGGACGGCAGAGAGCAAGGCTACAGTTGCGAGGCAGATGAGTTGTTTCATGTTGGTTTCCTTTTATAAATGCTATGGCGTTTCCCATTGGTTGGATTCGGCTGACCGGAAGAGGGCATCGATAACGGCCATATTGCGGACGGCGTCCTGAATGGGCACAGGCACTTCGCCCTCGCCACGGATGGCGCGGGAGAATAGGTCGCCCTGGATGGTGTATTGATCGCAGACGGGGAAGGTTTCGGTCTGAATGCCGGCGCCGAAAAGATCGGAACCATCGTCGACGAAGAGGCGGCAGGGGCGGTCCGGGGGGGCGTTGAAAGGGATCTCGATTTCGATGCGGCCGCGGGTGCCGAAGAATTGCATGCGCTGGTAGGCGACGAGTTGGGTGGAGCAGGTGAAGACGGCCTGACCGGAGGGGAAGTCGAGGATGGCGGAGCCGAGGCGATCGATGTGCATGTCGGGATCGCGTTCGAGCAGGCCCATCACGCGGCGGGGTTCTTCGCCGAAGACGAAGCGGGTAGTGTTGATGGGATAGCAGCCGATATCGAAGAGTCCGCCCCCGCCCCATTCGCGTACGTTGCGGATGTTGGCGGCGTCGCGATTGAAATAGCTGAAGAAACCCATGGAGGCGCGGAGGTCGCCGATGCGGCCGTCGCGAACGAGCTGGCGGGCGCGAAGCCATTGGGGGTGGGTGCGGACCATGAAAGCCTCGCCAATTTTGACGCCGGTGCCGGCTTGGACTTTCAAAAGTTCGCGGGCTTCGGCGGCGTCGAGGGCGATCGGCTTCTCGCAAAGGACGTGCTTTCCGGCCTCGGCACAGCGGACGGACCAGGGCACGTGCAGGTGATTGGGAAGCGGGTTGTAGACGGCCTCGATTTCGGGGTCGGCGAGGAGTTCTTCGTAAGAGCCGTAGGCCTTGGGAATGCCGAGTTCACGGGCGGCAGCCTGGGCCTTGGCAAGGTCGCGGGAGGCAATGGCAGCGATCTCGCAGTACTCGCCCAATTGCATGGCGGGGATCACTTTTTTGACGGCGATGTGGGCGACACCGAGGACGCCCCAACGGACTTTGCGCATAGGTCTACCTTAATGTTCCACGTTACCGCGTTTACGATCGATCCACGATAACGATACAGCATTTCGGAGTACTTCATGCGATATTGGTGGGGATTGGCGGACGGGCGGCAAAAGATCGTAGTGCTGGTGGGCTTACCGGGGTCGGGCAAGTCGACGTGGCTGGCGCGGCAGGGGCTGGTGGGAATCTCATCGGACTGGATCCGGCAGGTGCTGGCGGACGATGCCACGGACCAGACCATCCATGCGCGGGTGTTTCTGACCATGCGGTATCTGTTGCGGCATCGCTTGGGGATCGGACGCGCGGTTTCCTACGTGGATGCGACGCATCTGACGGCGGCGGAGCGGCGGCCGTACATCCAGATTGGGGAATGGTACGGGTGCGACGTTGAGGCGGTGTTTTTCGACGTGTCGCTGGAGGTTTGCCGGGAGAGGAATCGCGGGCGGGAGCGCGTGGTGCCGGATGATGTACTGGCGCGGATGGCGGAGAAGTTGACGGCACCGGGGGGGGGTGAGGGTTTCACGCGGATCACGACGGTAAGGTGAACCGCGGATGGGTTACCGTTCGCGGGCCTCGATTCGCCGTACGACCTCCGAAATCGGCAGTCTGGCGAGGGCGGTTCGGCGATTTCCCGGACCTTCTTTACAATATCCGTATGGCGGCGTTTAAGGTAATACAACCTGAAACTACTTATTCAGGTTCGCGGATCGAACCCCTGCAAAAGGGCTTGCCCAAGACCACGCAATCGTTGTGCCCGGAATGCACGCAACTGGTGCAGGCGGAGATTTTCGAGGAAGGCGGCCGGGTGATCATGCAGAAGCAGTGTCCGGAGCATGGCGAGTTCCGCGATATCGTATTTTCGGACGTGCGGCTGTACTTGAAGATGGAAGAGTGGACGTTTGGCGATAGCCGGGGACTGACGAATCCGCCGGTGTCGACAGCCACGCGGTGTCCGGACGATTGCGGCCTGTGCAACCTGCACACCAGCCATACGGGTTTGGCGAATATCGACTTGACCAACCGGTGCAACCTGACGTGTCCGGTGTGTTTCGCGAACGCCAATGCAGCGGGGTATGTATACGAACCGGGCTTCGAGCAGATCCGCGGCATGCTGCAATCGTTGCGCGATGAGCAACCGGTGGCGGGACGGATCGTGCAATTCTCGGGCGGCGAGCCGACCATTTATCCGCGATTTTTCGATGTGCTGCGGATGGCGCGCGAGATGGGCTTTTCGCATCTGCAAGTGGCCACCAACGGGATCAAATTTACCGATCTGGAGTTCGCGCTGCAGGCCAAGGAAGCGGGTCTGCATACGCTGTACCTGCAATTCGACGGGGTGTGCGACGACATTTACCGGCGCACGCGCGGCCGGTCGCTTTGGGAGCAGAAGTTGCAGGCGATCGAGAATGTGCGCAAGGCGAATTTGAAGATCGTCTTTGTGCCCACTATTGTGAAGGGGTTGAACGACCACCAGATCGGCGATATCATCCGCCTGGCGATCGAGAATATCGAATGCACCAGCGGCATCAGTTTTCAGCCGGTGGCGTTCACTGGGCGCATTGCGCGGCGGGATTTGGAAGCGAAGCGGTTCACCTTGTCGGATTTCGCGCACGCGGTTGGCGAGCAGACCGGCATATGCGATCCGCTGGAAGATTGGTTTCCGCTGGCTTGTGTGTCGCCGTTTTCGAAATTGCTCAGCGCCATGCGGGGGGAACAGACCACCACGCTGACGTGCCATCCGCACTGCTCGATCGGGACGTATTTGTTTGTGGATCAGAACCGGAAGGCAGTACCGGTGACGCGATTCGTGGATGTTGGGCCGATGCTGCAGGCCATGGATACATTGGCGCGGAAAACGGAAACACGGAAGGTGAAGCTGTTCTCTAAGTTCGAGAGTTGGAACATTCTGCGTAAGTTCTTTCATGCGGAGAAAGCGCCGGAGGGACTCACGTTTCAGAAGTTTCTGCAGACGCTGCAGGGGATGACCGATAAACGGTACGGCCGTGGCAAGTTAGAGAAGCAGGGTTTCACTTACCGGACGCTGATGGTGGCGGGCATGCACTTCATGGATTCGTATAACTACGATGTGGAGCGCGTGAAACGGTGTGTGATTCACTATGCGGCGCCCAATGGAAAGATCTATCCGTTTTGCGCGTATAACTCGGGGCCAGTATACCGGGAGAAGATTGAGCGCCAGTTCGCCGTGCCGCTGGAAGAGCCGGACGAAGTGGAACAACCGGTCGGGTAAGACGGCCGGCGACTGGCGCTCAGGATGGTTATTGAATCTGGATGCGGACCGGTTCGGCGGTTTGACCATCGGCCGTGAGAGTCACGTCGGTGGCGCCGCGTCCGGCGAGGGTCCAGGGAGTTTTCACTACCACTTCATCGAGGCCGGGGAAATATCCGGAAGCGGCGGCGTAAACTACCGGCACTTCAACTCCGCCGATGAGGACGTGCACTTCGGAAGCACCGCTGACACCGGCGGCGTAGAACTTCAGCGCTACGGAGTCAGTCGAGAAACCGACGTTGACGGGGGCGGCGGAGACGGAGCGCGCGGAGGTGGTTCCATCGTTATTCAGAGTGAGGACCTGTGCGCCACCGGTGTGCAGTGTTACGGCCGGAATGACGGCGGCGGCCGCCGGGATGGTGGCGGTCAGGCTACCGGTTTGGATGCCGAGGACGGTGCTGGCAGTGCCATCCGAGTACGTCATGGTAGCGTTGCCGGGAGCGAGCGCGATGGCCTTGGCGAAGGGCGTGAGCAACGGCTTCGTGATCGTGCCCAGGGGCATGGCGATCTGGGCCTTCAGGGTGATGCTGATGCCGACTACGGTGATGGGCGCCTCTAAGGTGAAGAGGTCATCGACACCGGGATTGATTGCCTGGATGATGGTGGATTGGCCGCTAGCAATGTTAATGGGGGATGTGCCCAGCAGGCCGGAATGAACTGTGCCAGTCAGTTTCAGTTTGTTGTAGGCGGCATAGTTCTTGCCGGTTTTATAAGGCGTAGTCGCGGAACTCACCGCAATACTGACACTGAAGGGCTCGCCGGCAAGTCTCAAAGTGTCGCTCCCGCTGGTGGCGGGGGTAGCGAAGGTACCGGATGCAGTGTAAGTAATGATGGGGGCGGTAGCCGCCGTGAGCGCGGGTACAGCGAAAGAACACAGTGCCGTTAGGGTCAGTGTGGTAGCCAGCGTGTTGATTAGTTTCGTCATTTGTAAATTCTCCCTAAGTGTATAGATAGTACGAGCACCCGTCTAACTTCGAAGTTAGACAGCATAGCCTTGCTTGTGAAATCGGTATCCCGAATTCGGGGATGAGCCCCACGCTTCGGAACGGATGCGATGGTTGTTTAGCGGGAGCGTTTCGAATGCCGCTCTTGCGCAATTGCTAATTGCTCTAACCTTAGCATTCCGTTTTTGGAGTGTCCATAGATTGGCGGGAGCAGGGTACTAGGTTTCCAAAAATCCAGGTGGGGTTTGGACCGTCAAATGCTCGTAACCTTGGTTACGATGTTAGGCGAGTTGGCTGTGGGTACCCTGTAAATGGCTGTCTGTGCGAGTTGGGCTGCCGGCGTCAAGCGGAAGAATGCCTGACAGTACTGCCGCAGGCAAGGGTGGGGGGGCCAGTACCGGGTCTTGTTGACGACTCGGAGTTTAAAGCGACGGGCGGGCGATCAGGCGTGGGATGTCCATTTTGGGCTGGTTCTTGCGTGCCTGTGCCAGATCGTATGCGGCTTGCATCCGCAGCCACATATCAGCACTGCCGCCGAAGGCTCTTTCAAAGCGCAGTGCCATATTCGGCGTGACGGCGCTTCTACCTTGCAACACATTGTGAAGTTGCTGGCGGGTAATGTGCATCGTTTTCGCCGCCTCAGCCACACTGAGGCTCAGTTCCGCAAGGTTCGCCTTGGCGAGTTCGCCGGGGTGAACGGGGTTTTTCATCGGCATCGTCACTCCTAATGGTAGTCTTCCAAATCAACGTCGTAGGCGTCGCCATCCTGAAATCGGAACGTCAGCCGCCAGTTGGCTTTTACTGTCACCGCCCAGACATTTTTGCGGTTCCCCTTGAGCGGATGCAACCGAAAGGCTGGCTGGTTCATATCCTGAGCGTTGCTCGCCTGGTCCAGTGTCGAGAGGATTATTCGCAAGCGGTCAGCGTGATCGGTTTTGACCTTGCGCGCTCGATATCCAAAACCGGGGATCCGGCGCCTAAATGACGACGACTCGGTGCGAATAAGGCCGAACCGGGAGGCGCTTTCTGCTCATGGCCATTCCTCGGAGCGCTTAAGGCAAACTTCGGCGCGCCGCGTCTGCTAATATGATTGGGAAGTGTCTCCAGAACCCACTGGTTTTCCAGGACCCCTTCATATGCCGGCATCTGAGCAAGACCGGGCGGACGCCTGGCGCCGCGTGCAGTTGGCGCGACATCCAAAGCGTCCCCACGCGCTCGATTATATTGAGCGCATCTTTACGGATTTTCGAGAAATGCACGGCGACCGTCTGTTCGGAGACGATGCAGCCATCGTTTGCGGCGGTGCGTTTCTCGGCGGCCGTCCCGTGATGGTGGTGGGCGAGCAGAAGGGACGCGATACCAAGCAAAAGCTTTATCGCAACTTCGGCATGCCCAAACCGGAAGGCTATCGCAAGGCGCTGCGGATCATGCAGATGGCTTCGAAGTTCAACCGGCCGATTGTGACACTGATGGACACGCCCGGGGCGTATCCCGGGATCGACGCCGAGGAGCGCGGGCAGGCCGAGGCGGTGGCCCGCAATTTGCGCGAGATGGCGCGGCTGACGGTGCCCGTGATTTCGGTGGTGATCGGCGAAGGCGGCAGCGGCGGGGCGCTGGCTTTGGGCGTAGGCAATCGCGTGCTAATGCTGGAGAACGCCATCTATAGCGTGATTTCGCCCGAAAGCTGCGCGGCGATTATCTGGCGTGATTCGACGAAGGCCGAACTGGCGGCGGCGGCGCTGAAGTTGACGGCCGACGAACTGCTGAAGCTTGGTTTAATCGACGGCATTGTGGGCGAGCCTGTTGGAGGCGCACATGAAGACGTCGACGCGGCGGCGCGGTCGTTGAACGACAGTCTGGTCGAGGCGCTGGCGGGTCTTTCCAAACTGGGTCCGCAACAGCTCGTGGATCAGCGGTACGACAAGTTCCGCCAAATGGGCAATTTCTTCGCGTGAAGAAGAGCGTTTGGCTGGGCATACTCTTCGTCTTGATTGTGGCCGGCTTCGTGGTTTATTCGACCATGAGCGTGGGTCAGAACCGGATTCGCTGCGAAGTCTGCATTACTTTTCGGGGGACGCAGGCATGCCGGACGGCGGCAGCCAGTACGCGCGAAGAGGCGCTGCGGACCGCTACAGAAAACGCTTGTGCGCAGGTCTCGTCGGGCGTTACGGATTCGAACCAATGCCACAATACTCCGCCTGATAGTGTCCGCTGGCCTTGATTCAGCGAAGTTGCGCAAGAGCCGCCGCCAAATCGCGCGATAATGGAAAGCGCATGGTCCATCAAGCAAAACACTTATCACCGGCACAGAGGGCAGCCGCCGAACTCCAGCGGCTATTCGCCGAAGTTGACCTAAACCTCGTGCCCATCTCGGCCGACGAAGCCGAGGACATCTTTACCGAGGCGATGCGAAGCAGTCGCCCCGGGTATCGCACGCACGAGTGAAGATCATCCTGGATTCGACCATCCTGGTCGGGGTTTTCATGGACAGCGCAGGACCTGCCCGGCGCTGGCTCTTAGCGCTCGCGTCCTCGTCATGTTCAACGAGATCCTGGCCGAAACTTGGAGAGTGCTTCGTTACCCCAAATCAGCGATGGCGACAAAGAGAAGCGAGCGTAGGCGGTTCAGCATGGTTAGGAACGGGTGGGCCCGGCTGGATATTGCGGAGATCGGCGGATGGCGACAACGATTAGGCGGACGATATGGCCGACGGTCAAAGCAGCGGCTAACAGCGAGGACCAAAAAGTTATCATGATCCAGGACATCGCGAATCCCTGGGGACTGTAGGTGGCGTTGAGGTCGGGACGCACATCTCGCACGAACTCAGCGATGAATATCGGGCCCCAGCCGACCGCGAGGAAAACCACAATCATCCAGGGGCTGGTGAGTACGCGTCTCACCATCCACAGGCGATAGATATAGATCGCGGTGAGGAACAGCGCCGCGAATATAACTGCCTGGATCAAAATCGCGCAAGCGATCGCTGGGAGATATCCGTGTCTGGAGTAACGAAAGAGGAGTTCGGCAATATCTGCTCCGGGCTTTTGCGAGAGTTGTAGCCAAGGGTGGCGCGCGATATCGCCTTGGGCTTTGAAGTTGAGCGCTACCAAGGCCAACTCAGCCGCAAGGCCGGTGACCGCCGCCATTACTAAGTCAGCCTTATGATACACGAGTTGGGCATGGCCGTCTCTGGCGATCCGCCTGAGCCTCGGCTTCCTCCGTTCGCCACGGTATTCCATGTATGCCGGATACATGGGTAAAGCGCATCAGCGCCACAGAGTCGTCGAATGCGATGGGGTGTTGTTCGCCGGATGGGAAGGTACGCACATCAAAGTGGCCGCGCGTCTCCAGTCTGCCGGAAAAGGTCGCGATTACCTTGATACCCTCGGGGTGGGCGCGCAGGATGCGTCTGAACTTGGCATAGATCCCCGCAAGTGCGAACCTGTCCATAGTTTCGCCAGGTACAAGCTTGATGGTATCCCAGAATTGCCATCCATCCACGACTGTAGGCCGCGCGCACGGCGCTTCGGCTTGTAGTTCCTGACCGCTGTCGGCGCGCGACCAAGTGCCCTGAATTGTGACCTTCTTGCCGTTAACCTCTGTCAGGCGGCTCAACACGCCGCACACGTTCATTGGTTCCGCTGCGCTCGTTGATTCCGCTGTTATTAGGAAGATGGCGAGAAGCGCGGCCGGTGCAGTTCGCAGCATAGGAAATAAGAGTCGAATGGCTGAAATCCGCTCAATCGTTCACCACATTGTATCCGCGACAGCACCGGGTCTACTCACACGTTGCCTTCTGCTGCCCTAGTAAATATGTGCATGCAGCCGTGTGCAACTCGGGATTCGCGCGAGCCAAAGACTTGATCTGCTTGACACACTCTGTCCGCCCAAGCGCCTCGCACGCCAGATCGCCGGCTGTTTGGAGGAAATATGTAGCGTATTCGTCGGAGTCGGCACAGTTAGCTGCCGGCGTGAGCAACATTTTACCGAAGCGCCGCCGCGCGGGAAGCGGGGCGAACTCTTCCCACCTGGCGCACAAACCCACGAAATGCCGGGTACCGTAGTCGTAAAGCGGTCTCAAATAATTCCCCTCCTCGCGTAGAAACCAAGCCCGCGTTTCGTATCGACTAGCCACCATTTCCGGATTGCTCTCGTATAGTTCACAGGTCGGCGGCCATGGCTGCGCCCACAGAAGGGTCCTCGGTGTGCCGTGCAAGCTTCCCTTGAGCTCGGCTACAACTTGGAACTCACCTTGGCACCAGTGGAGCTCGTGAACCTCAAATAGTATGGGATTTAGAATGCGGTCGACGATCTGTTCGCCGAAACTGCGGATGTTAGTAACCTCTCCTACCGCGACTATTGGAGACAGAGTCCATTCCCCAGGCGGAGGACTCGTGCTTCCGTGCGGTTCTGGGAACCGCTGTTGGGCGCTCAAACTGATCCCGGCTAGCGCTGAGATTAGGCAAATAACAAAACGACTGGGCATTAGAAGGTTCTCCAGATCGGTGGCGGGGCCGCGCCACTGCCGACCGGGATCGATTGGCCTCTGCGTCGGGTACGTAACCACGGAAGATGCTGGCCGTTGAGGAGAAACGTCTGGTTAGTCGCAACCGGCAGCGCGCCGCATTCTTCTGCTCGGGGCTTAATCAGCCAAGAAGTGAATTGGAGTCTAAACACTGAAATAGTTAAAATACCATTAGTTGCACGATTGGCAAAGCGTGTCAAGGGAAACCGTCAGCGCTCTTTCTTGCCTTTGGTCTTCAGCAAAATGGGCGTACCGCGGAAGCCGAAGTGTTTGCGGATCTGGTTCACCAGGTAGCGCTCGTCGGAAAAGTGCAGCGGGGTGACGCGATTGGTGAACAGCACGAAAGTGGGGGGGCGGACCGAAGCCTGGGTGATGTAATAAATCTTGCGTTCTTCGAAGTGTAGATGCTCGACGAAGCGGTTCAGTTCGCCGGTGGTGATGCGCTTGGTGGCGGATTCGTAGACTTCGCGGATCAACGTAAAGATCTTGTCGACGCCCGATCCGGTCTTGGCGGAGAGGAAAAGCACGGGGGCGTATTCGAGGAATTTCAGTTCGTCGCGAACGTCCTGTTCGAAATCCTTTTTCTTCTTGTCGGTAATCAGGTCCCACTTATTCACGCAGAGGATTACGCCGGAACCGCCTTCGTGGGCATAGCCTGCGATAGTCGCGTCGAGGCCGAGCACGCCTTCGGAGGCGTCCATCAGAACCAGAACGACATCGGCCATGCGGATATTGCGGCGGGCCATGACCACACTGAGTTTTTCCGCCATCAGTTTGGTCTTGCCTTTGCGGCGGATGCCCGCGGTGTCGACGAATGTGTAGCTGGTGTCTTCGTGGACCACCGTCTCGTCCACCGAATCGCGGGTGGTGCCGGCGATGGGGGAGACAATGGCGCGGTCCTCGCCGGTGAGGGCGTTCAGCAGCGTGGACTTGCCTACGTTGGGGCGGCCGATGATGGCTACTTTGATGGGATGGCGGACGTCTTCGACGGGGGCGTCCGGGAAGTCTTGGGGAAGTTCGCCGTGACATGCTCGACCAGGGCGTCGACGCCGATGCCGTGTTCGGAGGAAACGGGGAATATGTCTTTGATACCGAGTGAGTAAAAATCGTGAGCCAGGTCCTCGCGCGCGCCGGTATCGGCTTTGTTCACGGCAAGCGAGATGGGTTTGCCGAGGCGCAGCAGCATGCGGGCGAGATCGCGATCGGGGCCGGTGATTTCGGCGCGGCCATCCACCAGGAAAATGATCTGGGTGGCGGTGTCGAGGGCGAAACGGGCCTGCTTCAGGATCTGGCTGGGAATGTATTCGGCATCGTCCACCACGATGCCGCCGGTATCGATCAGTTCGAAGCGGCGGCCATGGTAATCGGTAACGCCATGCAGACGGTCGCGGGTAATGCCGGGTTCGTCGCCGACGATGGCTCGGCGCTGGCCGGTAATGCGGTTAAAGAGGGTCGATTTTCCGACATTAGGCCGGCCCACGATTACTACTGTGGGAAGGGGTTGGGACATGTGTCTTCATGATAACAGCGTTGCGGCGGTGTCTTAATAGCTGTCCCCTCTATAGATCAACGGAGTCTTCGTTGCGCACGTTGAAATACTGGATGACATCGTCGCGCAGGCAGATGTTGCGATCGGTGAATTGGAGGACGCCTTGTATGTCGTATTTGAGATCCAGTTGCGGGTCATAGCCGGTGCCGCACCAGGATTTTCCAGCGGTCCTGATAGCGGCGGTGCTGTTTGGAGCCGTGCCAATAGTGATTGACGGCGCCGTTAACTACGCCCACTTTGCGTTGGATGTAGGTTTCGGCGCGCTCCTGCCAGCGGGTCCAGTAATCGATGTAGGATTTGCTGATGCCCACGGGGAAGGATCTTCTCCACTTGGCCGAGCAACGCGTAAGCCATGTGACGGTCGCCGGAGCCTAGGATGCCGATGTCACCCAGTCCGCCGAGATCGCTTAACGCGGAACGGCGCGCCGCCCAGGCGTAGCCGGTGTGCATGAGCCCTTTAAAGGGGTACGCGCCGGGGTCCGCGGCCGGGCCGTTTTGGGCGTTGGGCTTGCGCACGATGGGTTGGAGGACGCGGCGATCTTTAAGATATGACGCGAACAGGCTGCCGCATTGCGCGATGGGCTGGTGTTCGGGGCCGTAGTCGATGCTGTGGCTCCACATTTGGACGACTTTGTAGATTTGCAGTTGATGCAGGGTTTCCTGCACCCAGTCGGGGCGGGCAAACTGGACGTCGGCATCGATCCAGGCGACGTATTCGGCGTCGGCGGGAAGGCGCGAGATCCCGATATTGATGAGGTTTTCCTTGTGCCAAAGAACAGCGGGCGAGCGGAGTTGGATATGGCGCGGGTTGGAAGGATCGGTAATTTCAAAATGGCGGTCGCGGAGGGCTAGTTCCACGGTGTAGAGGATTCCGCCGGCGTCTTCCACCATTTTGGAGAAAGTCTGATAGAGTTTGTAGCGCGCGTAATACCGCATGGGGTTGCTGACCACGGTAACTACGTATAATTGGGCGGTGATCGGCGTAACATGGTGTTGCCGTTGAGAGGGATGAACGTCCCTCCGGGAATCCAACTGTTGTTGCGGAGTTATGTATTTCATGAACTTCTACGACTTCCTTAAATTGAGACCTTGATCTTGGGTTTGGGGGGCGGGCGACTCGCTCTTCCGATTACAAGTTAGCAGTAGGGGGGCGGGAAACCGGCGACCGGAAAATCGGAAATTGGCTGTAGGCTACTGACAGTGCTAACGATAACGATTTTCCCCCGGCGTGTGACCGGCCATGGCGGGGTGAACGCCGGGAGTCGGGTACAATCCATTATGGAGGACGCTTATCCGGGAGAATTGGATGGAAGACAAAGACACGCGGGCGAGTTTGCAATCCTGGGATGGAATTGCCTTGGTGGTGGCGCTCGCGGTAGTCGTGCTGATCGCTTTTCTCTCGTATCGCGCCTGGACGGCTCTGTCAAACCAGACGGACCATGTGCAGGTTTCGCAGCAAATCGTACATCAGACCAACGCGCTCACGTCGTCGCTTAAGGACGCGGAAACAGGGCAGCGCGGTTTTCTTCTCACCGGCGAGAGCCGCTATCTGGAGCCTTACAAGCGCGCGGCGGCGGACATCCCCAAGCTTCTGGAATCTCTGCGTAAGACAGCGGTAACGCGGCCCCACCAGACGCAGCGCATAGCCAGATTGCAGCCCCTGGTCGAGGCCAAACTGGCGGAACTGCAGCAGACCATCGACTTGCGGCAGGCGCGCGATTTGGATGCGGCCCTGACGGTGGTGCGCACGGATCGGGGAAAGAATTTGATGGACCAGATCCGGAGCCTTTGCGCGGAGATTCAAGACGGCTCGGAAAAGCGGGTACTGGAATACTCCGAGCAGGCGCGGGCCAGCGCGAACCGGTTGGAATTGATCGCAACGTTTGGCAGCGGCGGCCTCTTTGTGCTGCTGGTGTTGGCCACGGCCACGATTCAAACTGGCACGCGCCGCCGGCAAAACCTGATCCGCAGGCTCAGGCAGGCGGAGCGTGAGGCGAATGAGTCGCGGGACTGGCTGCAGACCACCTTACGAAGCATCGGCGATGGCGTGATCGCGACGGACGCACTGGGGCGGGTGACATTTTTGAACGCGACGGCGCAGGGACTGACGGGCTGGAAGCAGGAAGATGCCGCCGGCAAACCGCTCGATGAGATGTTCCTGATCAACAACGAGGAGACGGGCGCGACGGTCGAAAATCCGGCACACCGGGCTTTACGGGAGGGCCGCGTGGTGGGGTTGGCGAACCATACCAAGCTCACCGCGCGCGATGGACGGCAGCTTTCCATTGATGACAGCGCCGCGCCGATTCGCGATGAAGAAGGCACGGTGAAGGGAGTAGTACTGGTCTTTCGCGATGTGAGCGAGCGTAAGCATGCGGAGCAAGCCATTCGTGAAAGCGAAGCGCGCTTTCGACAGCTTGCGGAGAACATGCCGCAAGTGGTTTGGACGGCGGACCCGGCGGGTGTACTCGATTATGTAAACGCTCGCTGGACCGAATTGACCGGCTGCGATCTGGAGCAAACGCGTGCCGGCGAGTTCGAAAAGAACATGCCCGGGGAAGATGTGCAGACCATGCGGAGCGCGTGGAGCGAAGGGCTTCAGAACATCACGCCTTTCAGTTTCGAATGCCGCTTCCCGTGCCAGGCAGACAATAGTTTGCGATGGTACCTGGTGCGGTCCCTGCCGGTTCGCAACGAAAACGGCGAGGTGGTGAAATGGCTGGGCACTTCGACCGATATTGACGATCAGAAGCGGGCCGAGGAACAGATTCGATTTCGCGCCGAGGAACTGGAAGCCTTTTTGGATGCGACGCCCGCGTTCATCTGGATCTCGCGCGATTCCAATTGCAGCGTGATTACCGGCAATCGCGCCGCTAACGAACTGGTAGGAGTGGCTCGCGGCGCGAACGTTTCGGCCAGCAGCGACGACCCGGACGCGGTGGCGGCAACGCTGAGCCAGTTCAAGCCGGACGGAACGCCTTATCGTCCTGAGGAATTGCCGCTGCAGCGCGCGGTGGAGCTACGGCGATCCGTGGCAGCCGAAATCGAATTCAGGCTGCCTGACGGACGGCGCATCCATACGGTGGGCAATGCCGCGCCTTTGTTCGACGTGGCCAGGAATGTGCGCGGATGCGTCGGGGCGTTCGTCGACATCACCGAATACAAACGAACGCAACAGGCACTGTTGCGGGCTAATGAGGACCTGAGGCAGTTTGCGTATGCGGCCAGCCACGATTTGCAGGAGCCACTGCGCATGATCGCCAGTTACTCGCAGCTTTTGTTGCGCGGGTTTCGCGGGGAATTAGACGGCGATGCGGCGCTGTTCGTCAACTTCATTAAAGAGGGGACGGACCGCATGCGGGATTTGCTGGCGGATTTGCTGGCATATACGCAGGTCGACGAGGACGGGCCCGAGCCGCCGGAGCGCGTCGATTTAAATCCGGTCTTTCGGGAGGCGGTCGAAAACCTGAGGACGGCTATCGACGAGAGCCAAGCAGTGGTGACCAGCGACGACCTTCCGATGGTCCGCGGGAGCGCGGCGCGTTTCCTGCAGGTGTTCCAGAATTTGATTGGGAACGCCATTAAATATCGGGGCGAGCGGGCGCCGCAGATCCACGTCTCGGCGGAAGCGATGGATGGCGGATGGCGCCTGGCGGTGTCGGATAACGGCATTGGGATCGACCCGCAGTACCACGCGCAGATTTTCGGGGTGTTCAAGCGGCTGCACGGGCGCGGCATTCCGGGTACCGGAATTGGATTGGCGATCTGCCAGCGCGTGGTAGAGCGGTATGGAGGGCGGATCTGGGTAGAATCCGCGGCGGGGCAGGGGGCCACGTTTTACTTTATGCTTCAGGCGTGAGCTGCAGCGCCCTATTCGTGGCGCAACGCTTCGATAGGATCGACACGGGCGGCGCGGCTGCTAGGAATCCATCCCGATAGGGCGGCCACCAGCACCAAAGCCAGACACGCGCCGGCGTAGATCGCCGGATCGGCGGCCTTGAGGCCGAACAACTGCGATTCCACCAGGCGCCCCAACGCCAGCGCCAAAGGCAGCCCGATGGCCAAGCCAAAGATTACCAGGGCTCCGACATCTTTCATCACCAACCACAACACATCGCGCGGCACCGCGCCCAATGCGACGCGGATGCCGATCTCCGCGGTGCGGCGCGCGACCGTATAAGCCACTACGCCGTATAACCCAATGCCGGCTAGCACGGTGGCCAGCAGGCCGAAGGCGCACGACAGGATGGCAATCAGGCGATCGAGCTGCACGGATTCGGCCACCTGGATCTCCACGGGCTGCATATCGAAAACGGGCAATCCGGCATCCATCTGCTGAACGAGGCGGCGGACCTCTGCGCCTAAGGTGGTGGTATCGCCTTGACCACGCACATAGAACTCCAGGCGGCCCAATTCGTCATCGTTGGTGTAGGGGGAGAAGACGGCCGGCTTGGGAACCTCGCGCAGGCTATTGTGTTTGAAGTCGCGCACCACGCCGACGATCTCGCGGTCAGGCAGGGCATGGTTGCTGGCGCCGAACATCATATGGCGGCCCAGAGGATTGCGGGCGCCGAGGAATCGCCGTACGAAAGCCTCGTTTACGACGACGACCTTGTTCGGCGAGTTCAGGTCATGCTCGGCTACTTCGCGTCCACGAACCACGGGAGTGCCCAGCGCGCGAAAATATCCCGGAGCTACCGAGTGCCGCGAGACGTTCATGTCTTCGTCCTCGCGCGCCTGGTAGCCTTCCACGGTCACGTTACTGCCGCGGTTATCTCCGGTCAAAGGTCCAGGGCTGGCGGCGCCTGCGGCCGCCACGCCGGGCAGGCGCACGATGCGCTCCTGTAAGTCGTGGAAGAGGGCAAAGCCGCGTTCTTTGGTGTATCCACTTAAAGAAGGATCGATGGCGAACGTGAGCAGGCGTTCGGCGCGAAATCCGGGGTCGACGCGCAGCAGGTTGAACAGGCTGCTGGCGAACAATCCCGCGCCCACCAGCAGCAGCAGAGAGAGCGCGAGTTGCGCCACTACCAGAACGCGGCGAAAGCGCGCGGATCCGGGAGACGCCAGCGCGGCCCGCTGTTCACGCAGCGACGAGGCGACTTCAGCCCCGCTGGCCTGCAGCGCGGGAGCGATGCCGAAGATCAAGCCGGTAAAGGTGGAAAGCGCCAAGGTAAAGACGAGCATGCGGCTATCGAGCGTGGCGGCGATCCATCCGCCGGTGGCATCGGCCGGCAGCACGTGCAGTAGAGCGCTGGTGGTCCAAACCGAGACCAGCAGGCCCAGCAGGCCGCCCGCAAAGGAGATGACCAGGCTCTCGATCAAAAGCTGGCGAAGCAGGGAAAGGCGTCCGGCGCCCAGGGCCAGGCGGATGGCGATCTCGCGTCGCCGTGCGGTGGCGCGCGCCAGCAGCAGGTTGGCGACGTTGGCGCATGCGATCAGCAGGACCAGCCCGACCAGCGCCATCAGAGCGACCAGCGGCTTTTCCCACTGCTGCCGCAACTGGTTGATGCCTTGCGCGGCGGGTTCGAGTTCCAGCTTCTGTCCGAGGATGAGCTGTTCGGCGCGTTTGCTGCGCACCGGATATTGCTGGATTTCGGATTGGAGCGCCGGCCGGTAAACCGTCTGTATGGCGGCTTGGGCGCGCTCGGGCGAAACTCCCGGTTGAATGCGCGCCAGAATATTGAGCCAGCGGGCGCGGCGATCGCTGAGGCCATCCCAAGTGGGGGTGACTTCGCGCTTCATGGCGATGGGCACGAAAACTTCGGGATCGCCGCCCGAAAGCACGCCACGGAATCCGGCGGGGGCCACGCCGACCACCACCATAGGGTGGCCGTTAATGGCCACTTTGACGTTGAGCACGCCAGGTTCGCCGGCGAATCGCCGCACCCAGTAATCGTGGCTCAACATCACCACGGGATGCGCGCCGGGAGCGCCATCGTCATCCGGCGTTAAGGTACGGCCGATGGCGGCGGAGACTCCTAATACGCGGAAGAAATTGCCGGAAACCATTTCGGCGCGGGCGCGTTCGGTCTGCCCGTTCCAGGAGACGCTTACGGGCATGCCGGCGCGGGCTACCACGCCGCTGAAAGTGGAGTGTGCGTCGCGAAAGTCGCGATACATGGGGTAGGAAAAAACGCTTTCGTTATTGTCCGACGAAGACATGCCCGGGCTGTGTTCGTCAACGTGAAGGATGACCAGGGATTGCGGGTCCCGCACGGGCAGCGAGCGGTAGAGCACTTGGTCCAGCAGAGAGAAAATAGAAGTGTTGGCGCCTATGCCTAAGGCCAGGGACAAGACGGCGACGGCGGTGAACAGGGGGCTGCGAGCCAGAGTGCGGAGGGCAAAGCGGAGGTCGTGTCCCATGAGTCTGAATCCACCATAGCATTTGCGGTTCCGAAGCGGCCCGGGTAAGGTGGTTTGAGACGACGGAGAGGATTATGACACGCTTACGCACGACATACAGACCGGCACTTTCGCCGGCCTTAGCGATGATTACCCTTTTCTGCGCGGCCGGTGCGATCACGGGCCAAGCGCTGGCAGCGAACGCCGGAACGATCACCCTACTCAATGACTTCAGCCAAGGTTACAACCAGCCCGGATGGCTGGTCGAAGTATCACCGGGAGTCTTTGAAGGCATCGCCATAGCGGGCGCGCCAGGTGGCCGAGTCTTCCAACTGACCAGCCAGGGCGCACTCACCTCGATATACACGTTCCCGGCCAACGCGGGTCCCGTACAGACGCTGGTTCAGGCGGTAGACGGTAGGATCTATGGGGAACAACAGACCCCGCAGGTCAACTTCAGCTTCACAGTGGCAGGGAACCTTCGGACCTACCCCCAAACCCTCACCTACGTTCCGCTGCTGGCGATCTCGACCCCGGAAGGTCCCCTCTACGGTACCGAGCACGCTCTTTGCGGATCCTACAACGCATTTGTAAAGGTGGCGCAAGGCGGCGCCACAACCGTCCTGCACAATTTCACTCCCCAGGAGGGCGATCCTTACGTACAGGCGATTCTGGCCTCCGACGGGAACTTCTATGGCATCTCCGCCGTGAGCACCTGTAGCCCGCCGGGCAGCGATGGCGCCATGGTTTATCGGGTAACACCACAGGGCGATTTCAAGATCCTGGCAAGCTACCCTTACGGGGGCGGCCTCGATGAAGCCCCCGGGACCTATCAGGAAAGCCTTTTACAGGCGACCAACGGGAAGCTGTATGGTACCGCTGCGTTCGGGGGCGCTAACCGGGCGGGCTCCATCTTTGAAGTCTCGCTAGACGGAACCTACAAGGTGCTGCATCAGTATAGTGAGACCCGGACCGGCGCGCCGACGTTCCTCACGGAGGCTAGCGACGGCAACCTGTATGGGGTGACTAATGGCAACGCGTTCGGACCCGCCCTCAACACGTTGTATCGGATCACGACGGCAGGAAGCTACGAACGGCTCCAGGTGCTTGAGGCGGGTGCCATCGGGTCGTGTCCCTGCTGGCTTACGCAAGGAAGCGACGGCCGTTTCTATGGCACGTCCATGAACGGCGGACCGGTCGGGCTGGGCACTGCATGGATATGGGATCTGGGGCTGCCGAAGCCGCTGCCGGGCGTGCGCGCGCTGGTTCCCGCCAGCGGGCCGGTGGGGACCGCGGTTACCATCTGGGGAAAGAACCTGCTGGGCACGACTGCCGTTACCTTCAACGGAATACCGGCAAGTAATTTCCGCAATATCTCAAGCGAATACGTTTCGGCGGCCGTGCCGCCCGGCGCTACCAGTGGCCCAGTGGTGGTGACTACGCCGAATGGAACCGCCACTTCGCCGAGATCGTTCAGCGTCGAGTAGGCGGCCGAGCGCATAAAGAGGACACTTGCTGACGCGCGTGGCTCTGTTACGGCTTCGTCGTATACAGTTGCTTCATCTGCAGCATCGGATTGGCGCGCCCGGTAGGCGGCGTATTCGATCCATTAGTGATGCCCGCCGTAACACTGCCTAGCGCACCATGCAACTGCTGCGTGGGAAATGGCGTGTCGCACGTATAGTCGACCGATCCAAGCTGCGGACAGGTGGCCGTGGGAAATGTGGGCGAATTCAACGGATCGCCCGTGCAACTCCACGCCGAGCCACCCGTATAGGGGTCAAGCAGGCCGGCCTTGAATACCCAGTGTCCATCTCCGGCGGGCGGCGCTGGATCCTGATTGATGTAGGCATACCAGAGATACCAATCCGTACCTTTTGAATTAGCCGCCAGGGTGGGCAGATTCACGGCCGCCGAACATTGTGGCTGGGGCTGAGTCAGTTCCGGCGTCAGGTAGCAGGCGTAACTGCCGGGCTGGCCGGACGGCGCGGAGCAGTTACTGTAGTTATAAAAATAGAACTGGTTTACCGGTGGATTGTAGTAGTTATAGTGCGCGAACCCATACTCGGTGTCGCCCGAGTAACAGGAGTCCGTGGCGAAGTAAATGGCGCCGATCAGATAGGGCGGGGAAGTATACACATGCGGATTCCAGCGGGCCATCGCGGCGAAGCCGGACATAGGTATGCCTGACCCGATCACCTGCTGGGTGGCGGATTGGTAGACCGAGCCGATGGCGGCTTCGCTGCGCAGGATCGAACCGGTGAGTATTTCGTATTCGTTGCCCGTCGTGGCGCCTCCGTCGTAATACCAATAGGGCGGTGCGTCGTAGGGTTCGTTCCAGGAACAGCTACCGGCCAGCGTACCGCCGGTAGTGAAATAGGGCGCATTGTAAAAGGTGTCGACCAGTCCCCCAATATCGTATTCGCCCGTGAGCCACCCGGGAGTTTGCGGCGATACCTGAATTGGATTGTAGAAGTTGTACATGCCGGCGGTGGGCAGCAGGGGCTGGTTCGGGTCAGGCGCGTAAGAGAAGTTGTATTGCGGGGTCACCGCTGTAAAGGTTGCCGTCGGCGACGCCTGGGTCGCGGGAAGAGTGATATTAGAAGGTGCCGGGGGCGCCGGGACGGTGGACGTCGATTGAGCCGTGACGGCAGCGTTGAATATTAATAAGGCTATGAGTGCTCGCATGCGGCCCAAAAACGAGCATTTCGGTTGCCAGTGGTTAACTTCCGTTATCGTTATCCCGGTTTCAGCCGATCTGTATACTAGTGCCTGTGATTCAATTCAGCCGCCCCGCGGTGGGCATCGAATTCGTACTGGTGTTGGCCGTCCTCGTGGCTACGGTGACGGACCTGCGAACGCGCCGGATCCCTAATTGGTTAACCGTCAGCACGCTGCTGATGGGTTTCGTTTTGAATGCTTTGGTGGCCTATCCCGCGCCCCTCGAAGGTGTTTGGCTGGCAACCAAAGGCTTCGCGCTGGCCTTCGCAATTAACCTGGTAATGTATATGTTGCACATGACCGGGGCAGGCGATGTGAAACTTCTGGCGGCAATCGGCGCCATGGTAGGGTTTTCGGACTTCCTCGGCATCTTCATGCTTACTGCTTTGTTGGGGGGCGTGCTGGCCTTAATTCTGATGCTGGTGAAGGGCCGCGTGCGACAGACCTTATTCAACTTGGGATTTATGGTCGGCGAATTGATGAAGTGGCGCGCTCCGCACCTGACGCGGGAACAACTGGATGTCGGTAGTTCCAAAGCGCTTCGGCTGCCGGGTGCGGTCAGAATTTGCTTGGGTGTAGTGGCGTTTCTGGTAATGGCCCGCGTTTGGTCGCCCGCCTAGTCCTTGCTTAGTACGGGCATTACCGGCATTCCCCCGAAAAGTTCGGTGGATCGCTTTTATAATTCAGCTTAGGGAACGTACAACTTCCCCGGCAGGGCGAGACCAAACTAACGGCGGCAGAATGCTCTATACGCAGATGTTTTTGTATCTCCAGGTCCTCGATTTTTTCACCACGCTGATCGGATTCAGGCTGGGCTTGGCGGAGGCCAGTCCATTCATCCGCGCGCTGCTGCAGTTCGGGCCCATCGTGGCTTTGCTGCTCTCGAAGGCCGCCGCCCTAGTCCTGGCTGGGGCCTGTATCACCCTCCACAAACATCATTTGATTCGCTGGATTACCTATTGGTACGCGGGCCTGATCGCCTGGAACCTGTGCACCATTCTGGCTAGCGCCCACTGCCGCT
The DNA here is from genome assembly GCA_963738345.1 of Bryobacterales bacterium. Taxonomy (GTDB): domain Bacteria; phylum Acidobacteriota; class Terriglobia; order Bryobacterales; family Bryobacteraceae; genus Bog-159. The sequence continues at coordinate 3,788,597 of CAVTWI010000002.1, read as the reverse complement.
GAGCACCGGTCACCGGGCCCCGGTTATGCTGAATAGCAGGAGGGTTCATGTATCCGCTGAAGAAGGGCAAAGTCGCCTCGCAAGCCCACGTCGGGCTACCCGAAGGGACCTACGAAGAAGAGCACGGCCGTAAGGGCTTTTACGGCAAGAGCGCACATTTATACCATGCTCATCCGCCCACAGGTTGGGTGCGCTTCGAGGGCAAGCTACGGCCCCATTGCTTCGACTTGAACCGCCTCGAACCGCCCGATCTGAATGATCCGCAAGGCCTGCCCGTCGCATTCCTGGGTAATCGCGACGTAAAGGTGTACGTCTCGCGGCGCGCGGCACCCATGCCGTTCTACTATCGCAACGCGGATGGCGATGAACTGATCTTCGTACACCGCGGCGAGGGAACTATCGAGACCGATTTCGGACCGATGCGCTTCGAGCGGGGCGATTACATTGTTGTCCCGCGAGCCGTTACGTATCGGATTGTTCCCGACGGCGCCGACAACTTCTTCCTGATCGTGCAATCCCGCAGCGAGTTCGATCAGCCGGATAAAGGGTTGTTGGGGCAGCACGCGCTTTACGATCCGGCCACCATCACGACGCCGGAGCCTGCGCCAATTCTCGACGAGAGCAGCGACGACCAGCGCGAATGGGAAATCCGCATCAAGGTTGACGACGAAATTTCCAAAGTCTTCTATCCGTTTAATCCCATGGACGTAGTGGGCTGGAAAGGAGATCTGGCGGTCTGGAAAATCAACATGCGCGACATCCGCCCGATTATGAGCCATCGTGCCCACCTGCCGCCCAGCGCCCACACCACATTTGTTACCGATGGCGCGGTGATCTGCAGTTTCCTGCCGCGGCCGCTCGAGCAGGATGCCGACGCCCTGAAGGTGCCGTTTTTCCACCGCAATACGGACTACGACGAATTCATCTTTTACCACGATGGCGATTTCTTCAGCCGCGATAATATCAAGGCGGGGATGGCCACCCTGCATCCGCGCGGCATCCACCACGGTCCGCATCCCAAAGCTCTGGCCAATCAGGGCAAGAAGGCGTTTACCGACGAGAGCGCAGTGATGCTGGATGGTTTGAATCCGATCGATGTGCTACCGGCCGGGGAAAGCGTCGAGTGGAAAGAATATTGGATGAGTTGGATGGAGAAGAAATAGTCCGACCCTAATGGCGCAGGCGCGCTTGGCCGATGTATAACTGTGCAGACGACTACGCATTCGGGGTCAAATCCGGTGAACCCGGCCGATCGGCGGCGGGAACCACGGCGGGAAGTATCGGGGACGGTCTACCTCAAGTTCGAAAATGAATCGGCCGATGCGCTCGAACTGGAACTGATGGACATTAGCGTGTCTGGTTTTCGGGCTAGCCATCATTACGGCATACTGCCCCTCGGCTCAAACGCGGTCTTTCGTCATCCGGAAGGTTCGGGCGTCGTCAGAGTGGTTTGGAACTGGATGCACGCCGACCATGTAGAGACGGGTTTTATTGTGGTTCGCCAAACTTCGGTGGATGCCACCGCCGATCAGACGTTCCACCGATGAACAAGCCCGTCCCATAAGCGGACACCGTGGACCAAGTATCTCCGCTCTTCTCAATGGCTTAGGAGTGGTAGAGCAATTGCCGCTGAAATGCGACAATGTTGTTAACCGCTCCATGAGACTGAACGATGCGTATGTTCCGCGAATCCTGATCGCCGACGACCAGCCTGACGTGCTGGAAGCCCTCCGCTTCCTGATTAAGGGAGAGGGCTATCAGGCCGAAGCCGTGAACTCACCGGCAGGCATTTTGGAAGCCGTCGAGTCGCGCGATTTCGATGCGGTAGTGATGGACCTGAATTACACACGGGACACTACCTCAGGCCAGGAGGGTCTCGACCTTCTCAACCGCCTGCAATCCCTCGACAGTTCTTTGCCCGTAATCGTGATGACCGCATGGGGCAGTGTGGATCTTGCGGTGGAAGCGATGCGCCGCGGAGCCCGCGACTTCATCCAAAAACCCTGGGACAATGCGCGTCTTTCCGCCATCTTGGGAACCCAAATCGAACTGGGGCGCGCCCTGCGCAAAGGGCAGATTCTCGAGGCCGAGAACCGCATCTTGCGCGCCGAGCAGTTCCCTAGCCTGATCGCGCAATCGGGCGCCATGCAACCGGTTTTGGACATGATCTCGCGCGTGGGCCCTTCCGACGCCAACGTCCTGATCACCGGCGAGAACGGGACAGGCAAGGGACTGGTGGCGCAATCCCTCCACTCAGTTTCGCTCCGTGCGCAGAAGCCCATGCTAACGGTAAATACCGGCGGTCTCTCCGAAGGTGTCTTCGAAAGTGAATTATTTGGACACGTAAAGGGCGCCTTTACCGACGCCAAAGCCGACCGCGTGGGCCGCTTCGAGATGGCCGAGGGTGGCACGCTGTTCCTCGACGAAATCGCCAACATATCGGCAAATCTGCAGGCCAAATTGCTGCGCGTGCTCGAAACCGGCGAATTCGAGCGCGTGGGCTCGTCGAAAACGCGGCAAGTCGATGTGCGTGTATTATCGGCTACCAATTCGGACCTGAACGTGGAGGTGAATGGGGGCCGCTTTCGCCAAGATCTGCTGTTTCGCCTGAATACTATCGAAATCCGTCTGCCCCCGTTGCGCGAACGCCGCGAGGATATCCCCTTGCTGGCCGCGCATTTCCTGCGCCAGCATGCCGAGCATTATCGCAAGAGCCTCAGCGGCTTCGAGGACGCCGCCATGAAGGCGTTATTGGCGCATCCTTGGCCAGGCAATATCCGGGAACTGGATCACGCCATCGAACGCGCCGTACTCATGACCCAGAGCCCGTGCGTTAAGGCCAACGATTTGGGTCTGCGGGCTTCCCGCGATGGGTCGCCACGCCTGGAAGACATGAGCCTCGAAGAGGTAGAAGGCTTGCTCATCAAAAAAGCCCTCCAGCGCTTCAACGGCAACGTCAGCCACGCCGCCAATGCGCTGGGCCTCAGCCGGAGCGCTTTATACCGGCGCCTGCAGCGCTACGGGCTCTGAGGCGCAGCGGCCTCCTATGACACCTTCCAGAAACCGCCGGCCCCGGCGCATGAAATACGAAGGCCGTATCGTGATCATGGCCATTATGGCGGGCCTGCCCGGTTCGCTGGTGGCGCTCATTATGTTATGGCTGCGCGACCCCACGCCGCAGGCCAAAACCCAGTGGACTCTCACGGTTTTGATCGTGGGCCTGTGGATGGGCTTCGCCATGGCCGTGCGCGATCGGGTAGTGTTCCCGCTGCAGACCATCTCCAACCTGTTGTCGGCCCTGCGCGAAGGCGATTTTTCGGTACGCGGGCGCGCCGGCGCGTTCGACGATGCCCTGGGCGAAGTCATGCGCGAGGTAAATTCACTGGGCGGCACGTTGCGCGAACAGCGCTTGGGCGCGCTCGAAGCCACTACGCTTCTGCGCACGGTAATGTCGGAAATTGACGTTGCCGTTTTTGCATTCGATCACGAACGGACGCTGCGCTTGGTGAACCGTGCCGGTGAGCGTCTGCTGGCCGCCCCCGCCGAGCGGATCCTCGGCTCGAGCGCGGCGGAATTGCAATTGGAAAGCTGTCTCGAAGGCGAGCCGCAGCAGACCTTTCAGATGACTTTTCCGGGCGCGGCGGGACGTTGGGGTATCCGGCGCAGCACAGTGCGCGAGCATGGCCTGCCCCTGCAGTTGCTGGTGATGGCGGATCTTACACTGCCCTTGCGCCAGCAGGAATTACAAGCATGGCAGCGCCTGGTACGCGTGCTGGGGCACGAATTGAATAACTCACTGACGCCCATTAAGTCGATTGCTGGAAGTTTGGGCAGCCTGCTGGCGCGGCGTCCCCTGCCCGCCGATTGGGAAGACGACATGCGGCGCGGGCTCACCGTAATATCCACCCGTTCCGAGGCGCTCAGCCGTTTCATCGGCGCCTATGCCCGGCTGGCCAAGCTGCCTCGGCCGCAATTGCAATTAATGGAGATCCGCCCTTGGGTCGAGCGCGTAGTCTCGCTCGAGACGCGCATCCAGGTGGCGGTCAACCCCGGGCCGGATATTTTTATTCAGGGCGATCCCGACCAACTGGAGCAAGTACTCATTAACCTGTTGCGTAATGCGACAGACGCTTCGTTGATCACGGGCGGCGGAGTCCAAATCGGCTGGACGCGAAACGCGACTCACGTCGAAATCGACATTGATGATGAAGGCCCCGGTATTTCCAACACCGCCAATTTGTTCGTACCGTTCTTCACCACCAAACCGGGCGGATCGGGCATCGGCCTGGTGCTGAGCCGCCAAATTGCGGAAGGGCATGGCGGAACCCTGGTGCTCGAAAATCGCACCGACCGTATCGGGTGCGTTGCACGCCTGCAACTGCCGGTTTGAAGATTGAGCTCCCGATCTTTGACTGAGACTTCCCTTCGCTCACCGGCACAATCGTTCTGAATCCATACCGCTCAGTTGTTTTTTTAATCAGTAAAAGGTATCAATATCTGTTACTGATCGTTAAGTGACGCCACTGACTTATCAGGCGCTGCACTATCCCCCCATGCTGAATCTGAACGATGCCCTGGCGCACCCCATGGCGGACGTCTTCAATACCACGCCTGCTAAGTGGAGTTTCACGGCCACGCCATCGGCATGTCTGTATGCGTCCGATATCAGTCTGCTGCCTCTTCCCGAACCCGCCGGTCTGGTGCCGTGTCCCACCCAATGGCACGCCGCCCCCTCTTGGGGACAGGTGACCAAGGGCATGGATTTTCGGATGCCGATCGAGTTGATGATGATTACAACCGCATCCTCTGGAAAGGGATCATGGGAGACAAACCCTATCCGGCCGCGCCCACCGGGCTTGATCTCCGCCAGAACCGCGAGCAGTTGCCGGAGCGCTACCAGAAGTCTCAGGCCCCGGGAATCGTGCCGGCCGGCAGCAAATAAGAGCGGCATGCGCCGAGGCCACGGGTTATACTGCGGACTCGGAGGCCCGCTGATGCGTGCGTGCATTTTATTGATAGCGATGGGTGTGTCTTCGATGGCGCAGGAAGCGCCAGTTGTTTCCGCCGGCGTTCCCTTGCGCGTGGCCTTGGAGCAGCGAGTCCGCATCCGGCATGCAGGCGATGCCATCGAAGGCAAGCTGGTGGAACCGGTTTTCGTTTTCGACCGCATGGTGGTGCCGGCCGGCAGCGTGGTTGAGGGGCACATCGCCCACATCGGCGGCGTGCCCAAGATGCGGCGCGTTCGCGCGATCCTTTCTGGGAATTTTACTCCGCCGCGCGATGTGCAAGCTCAGTTCGACACGCTAGTGCTGCCTGGCGGTTCCCGTCTTCCCTTGAACACCGCCCTTTCGCGCGGAACCGCGCACACCATGCGCGTGAACAAGCCACAAAAGGGCACGAGCAACGCGGTGGTCCAAAACGAGCGCGATCGATTCGATACGGAGCGCGCCGCCTTTCTGGCCTTCAAAGAGCCGGGAAAACTGAGCCGCCTCAAATCCGCCTTAACCGGCATGCTGCCCTATCACCGTCAGGCCTGGACGGCGGGGACGCTATTCAGTTCGGTTTTGGCGCAGCCTCTCGCAGGGTTGCCGCCTGTTCCTGCTTTCGCCGGAATCGAGTTTCCGGCGCCCGGCGCATCCGACGCCCCGGAAGTAAATGCCCGGCTGATCACGCCCGTCAGTTCCGCAACTGCCAAACGCGGGGCCACGGTGGAAGCTGTGGTTACGCGGCCCCTGTTCGCGGCCGACCACAGCCTGCTGATTCCGGAGGGCACGCGACTGACCGGCGATATCGTCGAAGTGAAGCCCGCGCGCTTCCTGCACCGCAATGGCAGGGTGCTCTTTGTATTCCGCCAAATCCAGAATCCGGAACGCGCCGCGCGGGGAATCCAAGGCTACGTGGAGGGCGTGCAGGCGGACTTCAATGCTCACCTGGCGCTCGATTCCGAGGGCGCCGCGCGGGCCGTCAGTCCTAAAACGCGGTTCATTTTTCCGGCCATCGCGGTGGCCGTGGCCGGACTGTCGTTTCATCAGGACTACAATGCGCAGGGCGTGCCCGATTATGATATCGGCGGGCGCGCCGAATCCGGGGCTGTAGGACTGGGTCTGGTTGGCACTTTGCTGGCGCAGATAGGACCGCGCGCGGTGGCCTCCACGATCGCCATCAGCGGCGCCGCCTTTAGCGTGTATTCGACGTTTATCGCGCGCGGCGCGAATGTGGTTCTGCCGCTCAACACGCCAGTTAAAGTAAGTTTGAAATCGCGCGTCGCGAAGTAACCGTCACCCGCCTGGTTTATACTTACCCAATGCCGATCAGCCGCAGGGAATGGATGCTGGCCTCCGTATGTTGGTCTGAGTTGCTGGCGGTCCGCGCGGCCTGCGCCACGCCGGCCCTATCCGTATTGAGCGCCGCCGAAGCCGCGGAAATTGTCGCCCTGAGCAACACCATTCTGCCGAAAACGGATACGCCGGGAGCGGAAGAAGCCGGCACCGTGGCTTTCATCGATGCGGCGCTCGAAGGCTACGATCGCAATCAGCTTACGATCTATCGCCAAGGCTTGGCAGACGTCGCCTCTCGCACCCGCCGCATGTTCCCGCCCGCCACGAAATTCTCCGAACTCTCGAGCGCCAACCGCACGGCGTTGCTGCAGTCCATTGAGAAGACCGAGTTCTTCGAGAAGCTTCGAACCCATACCGTTCTGGCTTACTTCGGCAATCCGCAATTCGGTTGGAAATTGCTGGGGCGCGATCCGGCCATGCATTTCGAGCCGCCCTTCGGATTTTATGACGGCGAGGTCGCGGCCCAATAATATGCCAATGATGTATGACCCCTCCGATGCGGTCGACTTTCTGGTGATTGGAGCCGGGGCCGCGGGCGGCGTCATGGCCAAGGAACTGTCTACGGCCGGATTCCGCGTGGTGGTGCTGGAGCAAGGTCCCTGGCGCAAAGCGGCCGACTTCCGGCACGACGAAGTCAGTGTGGCATTCCGCAGCGAACTGATCAACAATCACCAACTGCAGCCGAATACTTTTCGCACCGCGCCCGGCGAACGCGCCCAGTTGCGGCCGGCTGTCGAATACGGACGCATGGTCGGCGGCGGCTCCGTACATTTCACGGGGAACTATTGGCGATTCCACATCGACGATTTCCGGGAACGGTCCGTATTCGGGGCTGTGCCCGGCGCCGATCTACGCGATTGGCCCATCACCTACGCGGACCTCGAACCCTACTACGCCAAGGCCGAGCAGGAACTCGGCATCTCCGGCTCAGGCGGCTCGAACCCATTTGACGCCGCGCGTACGACCTCGTATCCCCTGCCGCCCATGCCCGTGAAATCCTCCGGCGTGCTGTTCGAGCGCGGTGCCCGAAAGCTTGGCCTGCACACGTTTCCGGCGCCTGTTGCGGTGCTTTCGCAGCCTTATCGGGGACGCGGCGCTTGCACCCATTGCGGCTTCTGCGAGAGCTTCGGCTGCGAGATGAATGCCAAGTCGAGCACCCTGGCGGCGCTGATTCCGGCAGCGGTGAAGACCGGCCGCTGCGACCTGCGCCCGAATAGCTATGTGCGCCAGATCGAAGTGGGAAAGGACGGGCGCGTCACCGGCGCCGTCTACTTCGACCAGAATCGCCGCGAGATTTTCCAACGCGCGAAAGCCGTGGTAGTCTGCGCCAACGGGGCGGAAACACCGCGTTTGTTGCTGCAATCGAAATCCAACCTGTTTCCGCAAGGCTTGGCCAACAGCCACGGTAACGTCGGCAAGTATCTGATGTTTGACGCCGGAGGCCTGGTGCTCGGACTGTGCGACCACCCCGTGAACGACTACAAAAGCCTCGTTGCGACGCGCGTGCTTCACGACTTTTACGCCGCCGATCATAAGCGCGGATTCTACGGCGGTGGCGGACTCGATTCGCGCATGGACTATTATCCAGCCGGATTCGCGTTAACCGGGCTGCCGCCCGGCGAGCCGGCCTGGGGTCCGCAGTGGAAGAAAAAACTGAGCGAGTATTACACGCATGTTACCGGCGTGCTCGCGCACTCTTCCTGCCTCGCTGTCGAAACCAACAGCATCTCGCTTGACGACGAAGTGAAGGATGCGTGGGGATTGCCGGCTATTCGCGTGACCTTCCGCAACCATCCCGATGATTTGAAGACGGTCGACTTCCTCGTTGAGCGGCAGAAAGAGATCCTCGCCGCCGCCGGATGCCAGAAAATCTGGCTCGACCCGGGCAGTACCGACACCACCTACTCCCGCCACCTGATGGGCAGTTGCCGCATGGGGGACGACCCTAAATGGAGCGTGGTCGACCGCTGGAATCGCGCTCACGACGTACGCAATCTCTTCCTGGTGGATGGCAGCAGCCTGGTTACCGCGGCGCGTCAACAACCCACTGCCACTATCCAGGCCTTGGCCTATCGCGCGGCCGAACACATGGCACAGAGCGCCCGTCGCGGAGAGCTTTAGCCGCGCTATCCAGCCAGGCCGGCACCGCGCGCAATTTCGCGATGGAGCCAAGCTTCCGCGACGCGCTGCTCGCGGCTAACCGTGGCGGCCGAGATGCTGAGTGACTGGCCGATTTCCTCTAGTCCGAACCCGCCGAAGTAACGTAATTCGATAATCTCCGCCTTGCGCCCGTCGAACGCCGCAAGTGCAGTCAGGGCGTCATCCAGTTGTTCGATATCGCGCCCTCGCGCCGGCGAAAAACTGACGGCTTCCTCTAGCGAGACGGTTCCCGCACCCATGCCTCTTTTCGCCGAACCACGCCGCCGCGCGTGGTCCACCAGGATCTGGCGCATCAGGCGCGCCGCCACCCCGAAGAAATGCGCCCGGCTTTGCCAGTCCGGCAGGTTTTGCGCCACCAGCCGCAGGTAGGCTTCGTGGACCAGGGCGGTAGGCTGCATGGTCAGCGCCGCCTGCTCGTCCCGCAGGTAATGGTCGGCCAAGCGCCGCAATTCCCGGTAAACCAACGGCACCACTAAATCGAGCGCCGCCTGATTTCCATTTTTCCATTCAATCAGCAGTTGTGTAACAGTTTCAGGAGACGGGTCGGAAGGATGTTGCATAGCCCGGATTGCGGTTCCAGGCTAGTATACACTATCGCCCAGCGTGACTTTTGACGATTAAATGAAAAATCCGCGGGCCATTTTTCGCATGATAGGTTGAGGAGTTTCTAAATGATTACCACCATTTCGTCATCGTTCGGAATGCCCCGTTTCTTTTGTTTCGTTTTGGCGACGGCTGCCCTATGTTTGCCGGCGCCAGCCGCCCCGCCCATCGAAAAATTGCTGCACAACTTCGGCACGCGCTCGACCGGCGCATCTCCCTCCGCGGGTCTCATTCGCGATTCCGCCGGTAACCTGTACGGAACGGCTTTCACTGGCGGCCTTTTCAATTACGGCGTCGTATTCAAACTGGATGCTTCAGGCCATCAGACTGTGCTGCACAATTTCACGGGCGGCGCGGATGGCGGCAATCCCAATGCTACCCTGATCCGGGATTCTGCCGGAAACTTATACGGAACGACGGCTTACGGAGGCGCGTCGGCTGCAGGCGTTGTTTTCAAACTCGATTCGGGCGGCAACCTGACCGTCTTGCATAGCTTCACCGGCGGCGCGGACGGCAGTGCTCCCCAGGGCGTCACTCTTGACGCTGCGGGCAATCTGTACGGTATTGCCGCAGGCGGCGGTGCGTTCAAACTGGGTGTGGTTTACAGGCTCGATCCCGCCGGCAACGAAACCGTATTGCATTCCTTTTCCGGTAATCCGGACGGTGAAGATGCGGAGGGCCCGCTGGTCCGCGATTCGGCGGGCAATCTCTACGGCGCCACCGCTAAAGGCGGCGCGAACAATTGCGGCATTCTCTTCAAACTGGATGCGACCGGGGTAGAAACGGTGTTGCATACATTCACGGGCGCTAAGGACGGCCGCGCGCCGATATCCTCTCCGGTTCTCGATTCCGCGGGTAACCTGTACGGCACTACCAGTCAGGGCGGCGGCAAAACCAACGCCGGCGTGGTCTACAAAATGAGCGCCGCCGGACAGTTCACGACGCTGTACAGTTTCCCCGTTGCCGCGCAGGGTTATCCCTCGGCGGGCGTGGTTCTGGACGCGGCGGGTAATCTATACGGAGCGACCGGCGGCACGTATCCCGCCATGGCCGGTATCGTATATAAACTCAGTCCGTCAGGTCAGGAAACTACGCTCTACGCTTTCACCGGCGGCGTGGATGGCGCCGACGCCATTAGCGCACTGATCCTCGATCCAAGTGGCAATGTCTACGGGACCACGAACAAGGGCGGTCCAGGCAGCGTAGGCACCGTGTATGAAGTCAGTTCAACCGGGCAGGAAACTGTGCTGTATGCCTTTCGCGGCGCCCTCGACGGAGCGCTACCCGCGGCAGGCGTCATCGGCGATGCCGCCGGCAACTTATATGGCACCACGCAAAATGGCGGCACTTCCAACCAGGGAATCGTCTTCAAGACGGACGCTTCCGGTCACCAGACCGTTTTGTACAACTTTTCGGGCGGCACCGACGCGGCGTATCCCACCGCGCCCGTCACGCGGGATGCCGCTGGCAATCTTTACGGCACCACGGTAAATGGCGGCGCCGGTTACGGCACGGTATACAAAATCGACACGACCGGCCAGGAAACGGTCCTCTACAGCTTCATGGATGGATTGGACGGAGGCTATCCGTACGCGGGCGTGGTCCTCGATCCGGCCGGTAATGTCTATGGTACCGCGGTATTGGGGGGCACTTTCGGCGCCGGCGTGGTTTTTAAAGTCGATCCCACCGGCCACGAAACCGTCCTTTATTCCTTTACCGGATTTGGCGACGGTTATCAGCCTTACGGCGGCGTGATTCGCGATTCGGCCGGTAACCTCTACGGCACCGCGGACGGCAATGGCGGCATCGGATCGCCGCAGGGGGTGGTCTATAAACTCGACATCACCGGCCACCAGACGGTGCTCTACAGCTTTACCGGCGGTGCGGATGGCGGCGGCCCTCGATCGGCTCTAATTCGCGATGCGGCGGGCAATTTGTATGGGACTGCTTACTACGGCGGCATTCCCTCGCGCATTTGTGGCAGCGGATGCGGGGTCGTCTACAAAGTGGATCCCGCCGGCAACGAGACCGTGCTCTACGCTTTCTTGGGTGGATCGGACGGCGGCATTCCCACTACCGGCGTCATCCGCGATGCAGCCGGCAATCTGTACGGTACAACCGCAACCTTCGGCTCCGCCAATCATGGCGTCCTTTACAGGGTGGATCCCAGCGGCGACGAAACGGTATTGCACACCTTCACCGGCGGCGCCGATGGCGGCAGTCCCAATGCAATTCTGTTCCGCGATTCCACAGGCGCTGTCTACGGCACCACTCTGGCCGGCGGCACTGCAGGTTCCGGCGTGCTTTTCAAAGTGACGCCGTAAGCCATCAAATGCCCGCGTACCAGGCGTATCCGCCCTCCGGCGATGCCGAACCCAGACCCTTGCCGAAGCGTTTCAAATCGTCGGTAACGGTCAAGCGGGCGATATACTTGACGCTCTTATACCCGAGTTGACGGGGGATCCGCAATCGCAGCGGACCTCCGTTGCCCACGGGTAGAACGCCGCCATTCAGGCCGTATGCCACCAGCGTCTGGGGATGCAGGGCGTCGGCCATATCGATGCTATCCCACCAGCCCGGTTCCATTGAGAAGTACACCACGTACTTCGCTTGCGGCCGTATCCCCACATTTTCCAATACGTGAGATAACGGTACGCCCGTCCACTCGGCGATGTAAGACCAGCCCTCTTCACAGGCCAGATGGGTGATCTGGCTTTTCGAGGTATAGCTCTTGAGTTGGTCGAGCGAGAACGCGGCGGGCCGGTCAACCAGACCGTCTACCGTGAGCCGCCAATCCACGAACGCTCCAGCCTGCAACTTCTTGAAATCCGCTCCTTGAAACGGGGGGCCGTTTACGAAAGGCTTTTTGGAAATCTCGCTGCGGGGGAACTCGCGGGCCATTGAAGTGCGCGTGAGCAATCGGTGCGCAGCGTAAGTCAAGGTTTCGCCTGGGCCGTAGATACTGCCGTGGTCGGGAGGGATCAAACCATAATGGCTCGCCAGTTTGGCGCCCACGGCTAAGCCGGATGCGCCCGCGGTTGCCGCAAGGCCCGTAGTGATCCATTGCCGGCGCGAGAGTTTGTTCACAGGTGCTCCTTATGTTCCGCATGTTCCGGCAGGCGTCCAGTCAGCATGGCCCGCATACGATTTCCGAATCCGGCGAAGACGATCATTGCCACGTGTACCAGCAGAAAGAGTGTAAGCGCAATGGAAACAAAAAAATGTATGGTGCGCGCGGATTGCTGGCCGCCAAACGCCGTGACCGTGAACGGAAATGCCGATGCGATCGCGGGCGACATCGCCAGGCCAGTCCAGATCACCAGGGGAAACAATACGAAAATGACCAAAAGGTAAGAGAGCCGTTGGAGCAGGTTGTATGACCAAGCCTCGCCCGCATCGGGCCGCCGCAGGCTCAAGTGGTTCGAGACGGAGCGGTAGACCGCCCGCCACGACCGATCCTGCCCGGCGGGAAGCAAATTCTTCCGGAAGTGGCCGGTGACGATCCCATAAATCCCGTACCATAAACCGGTCAGCACCACCGCCCATGCAGCTTGAAAGTGGAGATAGCGGCTCCAGCCGTTTTGATCCGGCAGCACGTAACCATAGCCGGTCGGGACGGTGGCGCGAGAAGCCGGAATCGGCAGAACGAACAGCGAAGGCGTGAGCACGTTGCCCGCTTCACCCCAATAAAAGCGCGGATGCGAAATGACAATTTCAATTCCGGTAACTAACAAGGCGAAGAAGCACAACGTGGTGATCCAATGCGTAATGCGGACCACCAGCGTGTGGCGCGGGGCTTCCGTATCGGCCGCCATAGCGGAAGCGCGACTCGGAGACACCGCAAAATCTGCCATCCCGGAAGTATATCAAAGTAAGATAGGAGGCAGGCTGGTTTCGAATTTGACCTGCGGAGGTGTAAGGATGGGTCGACTAAGTGGTATCAAGGTGTGCGCAGTTATAGCAGGGATGGGCGTCACGAGCTTTGGCATGCTCGCGCAGACGCTGACCACACTGCATAATTTCAGCGGAGCTCGCGACGGGGGCGGCCCATACGCGGGTGTGGTTCAAGGGTCGGATGGGAACCTCTATGGGACCACCACCTTTGGCGGAACTTGGGGTGGAGGCTCGGCGTTCCGAATAAGCCCTTACGGCGCCGCGTTCACAGAGCTCTACACCTTTTGCCAGAACTGCTCCGCGGACGCCGGAGTGATTCCATACGGTGGGCTTTTGGGCTCCTCTTCCGGAGAATTCTACGGAACTACCAAATCCAGCGGGTGTTGTGGCGGCGGAGCGGTGTACGCGATGACTTCGAGCGGAACGGCTTCGGCTATCTACGGCTTCTGCTCGCTGAACGATTGTACGGACGGCAAAGATCCGCAGGGAGGCCTGATATTGGGCGCCCATGGAACCCTATACGGTACCACCACGGCAGGCGGAACCGCAGGCAAAGGTACAGTTTTCGGAGTGACGCTCGCCGGCGAGTTAATCACTCTGCATAGCTTCTGCGCGCAATCAGGCTGCCCGGATGGAAGTGCACCCTTCGCAGGACTGTTGCAGGCATCCGACGGAAATTTTTACGGAACCACTCAGTCGGGCGGGGATCGTGGCGAAGGCACCGTGTTTCGGGTCACGCCGGACGGCATATTCGCGAGGCTGTACAGTTTTTGCGCGCAGAGCGGGTGCACAGATGGTGGCTATCCGAAGGCCGCACTGATCCAAGGCGCCGATGCCTCGCTGTACGGTACGACCGTCTATGGCGGCGCATATAGTGGCGGAACGGTTTTCAAGATCACCACGGATGGGGTGCTGACGACACTCTACGCCTTCTGCGCCCAAAGCGGATGCCTGGACGGCGGAGGTCCGACCGGAAGGTTGCTGCAGGCGACTGACGGTGAGTTTTACGGTACGACACCCGCCGGTGGCGCCCACGCGGGCGGTACGATCTTCAAGATGACCGCCGACGGCGAGCTTACGACCATCTATAACTTCTGCTCGCAGAGTGGATGCCTGGATGGCAAGAAACCGTACGCAGGGCTGATTCAGGCGAGCAATGGCGCCCTTTACGGGACAACCTTCAACGGTGGTGTTTACGGGATTGGCACGATCTTCCGCATTGAGGTGGGCTTGGACAAATAATGATAGGCTCCTATCCTTTGGCTAGACTGACCGTGGCTTGTCTATGCCAAAAACTTCCACGCACCCCGCGCCGCCTTGCCACCTACCATGAGTGATTTTTGCTCCCACTGCGTTGGCGTCTAAGTGCTCGCAAGGCTTTCGGTCCACGCCGGAGGATTGTACCAAAAATCCTATTGCCATTCAGGTGCAGGCAAGTTCCCGCTAGGCCCGTCTATCGACCCGAATACAGGTCCAGCTCACCCGCACCGAACACGTTTTGCGATTTATCGATAGCCGATATACGATAAAGGCGTGATCGTAAACTTTATGCATTCAGAAACCGAGAAGATCTCCCACGGTATCCGGTCCCGTAAGTTGGAAGCCGTCGCCGAAGCGCCCAATCGGAAACTCGCCATCCAGCACTCTGCATCGGCGCTGCATGACATAAAGAGTCCCGGCCTGCAACTTGAGGCGTTTCGGGACGAACGCGCCGGCCACCACAGTATCCGGATCAACGACCGCTATAGGATCTGCTTCGAATGGCACGACGGAAAAGCTGATAACGTCGAAATCGTCGACTACCATTAGAAGGAGACCAACCGTATGACGATGAAGCCACCACATCCCGGCGAGACACTCAAAGGAGAGTTTCTCATCCCGCTAGGCATGAGCGTCAACGCTCTAGCTAAGGAGCTTGGGGTCGGCGCAGCGCGTCTGAACGAAATCGTCCTTGGCCGCCGCGGCGTGACCGCTGACACCGCCTTGCGATTGGCGCAGTACTTTGGTACCACACCGGAGTTCTGGCTGAATTTGCAGGCGTTCTACGACTTGCGCATGGCCCAGAGGAAGATAGGCCGGACCATCGAGCGCATCGTTAGGCCCCGCCAGGCGGCATAGAATGCGTCACTCGGGGGGACTGGAACACCAGTTACCGGAATACCCGTCATCGCCAGTTGAACCCGCAGCCGTGTCGCCGCACAGGGTAAAATGGGGAGATGGCTGAGGACGCGTCGGAATTGTTGACACACGCTTTGAAACTGCCCGCGGCGGCTAGGGCTGCACTCGCCGACTCTCTCATTAACAGCCTTGACTCGGAGGTCGATGAAGACGCCGAAGAGGCCTGGAGAAGCGAGATCGCGCGGCGAGTCCGGGACCTCGATTCGGGTGCCATTCAAACGATTGCTTGGGACGAGGTTCGTCGTCAACTCCGCACTAGATTGAACGGCTGATGCAACGGTCCGTCAGCTTCCATCCGGCAGCGCAGCAGGACGCCGACGACGCTGCGGCTTGGTACGCTGAGCGAAGCGTTCGTGCCGCAGTTCGGTTCCTAGATGAGTTGGAACGCGTTATTGATCTCATCGCCAATTCGCCTAACAGCTTTCAGGTTTTCGATGCTGACCTCCGCCGCGCCGTTTTTCGTCGATTTCCTTTATACATCGTTTTTCGAGCTGACGACCTGAAGATTGTCGTCCTTGCCGTGGCCCATGGGAACAGACGCCCACGATTCTGGCACAACCGCACTTGAAGAACGGATGGGGTTCTGCAAGTTGGATGAAACGCAGTCTAACTGAAATTCTAGGCACTTATTGATGGTACGATTCGGACTTGGCTGTACGGTTTGCTAGAGAATGCGAACGCTGCGAATTGCGCTTTTCCGACCCTGAACCGGACGATCCGTCGATGCCAGTTGACTGGCGCTGGACATCGCTGATAGTCGCGACGCTGTTCCGGAACGTCTCCTTTTGCGTGAACAATGGCCTCGTACTCTGCGGTTATGCCTCTCCTGCTGTCGTTGCAGGAGTCCTTCGATTCGCCGCGCTGTTGCTCACCGCTCTTTTCTTTATCGGCCCAGCTTTGGCAGCGCAGGCCTAGCTCTGAAACATCTCAGTGCACCGACGTGAATGTAACCGAAACGCTATACCCGCCGCCATTAGTATCTCCATTATCGTCATTGATGCCTAAGAAAAGCGTACCGGCTTCGGGTACCGTGAAGGTCCTTCCGGTACCGATAAAGAAAAGCGCCGAGGGCAGGAGCCCGATACGCACAAGGTCCTTTGTGCCATCCACCGGCGTGAATCCTGACCTTTCGACTCTGGACTTCGGAACAAATATGCCGATCAAGGCATCAGTCGCGCCAACTGTTCCCCCTGCAATGCCCCGAGCTTCCTGAAGTGGGGCTTGCGTCGTCCCAAAGTCAAATGAAATGCCGTCCGGCCCGGTGGTGAAATCCGGACAGCAGTCGGTCACCGTCCCGCTGAGATAAGTGACGACGATGATTCCCGGCCCAGTAGCCACAATCCCTGTTACGTAGGGCTGATTGCCAGCGACCGAAGGGTTTCCAAACCCGCCCAGGGTGTTCCCTGGAACGAAAACGGTTGCGCTTTTGTTTGTCTGTCCAGAGACGCTGCCTGAAGCAAGTAATACGGCCGCGCTAAAGTATCGTGCTAGTTTGCCCATTCGCAAGAATCCTCCCCCGGTATTCTACAGCAATGAGTAGGTGAAACGATATTCCCAAAGTCGGTCAGGTAGATCGAATCGCCGACAGGATCCCTGACCAATGTGCAGGAGCGCTCCCAACGGTGTCCAAACCGATATCTCCATTCGTGGCACGGGTTATGGCGCTCCGCGGGCACTCTGCGGGACAACTTGCACGTTTCAACTACTGCAGGACAATCTCGAAAACTGTTCCCGCGCCAGAAAATTCCGAAGCCGCAGAACCGCCTTTCCCGCCCCAGGGAGTGGTGCCAACAAGATTTCCGTTGATAGCTAAACTCAGTCCTGCGCCCTGCGGGCTGGCACCGTCGGCTCCTCCCGTGAAGCTGTGCAGAACGGTCTCTTGTCCAGAGGAACTCACCTCATAAACGACGCCACAACCTGAGACGCCGCAACCTGGCAGCCCGCCCGCCTCGGTGGTCCCATAAAGATTGCCCGCCGAGTCACGCACGACCGCCGAGGATGGCGATCCCCCGTCTGCTCCTCCGGTGAACGCGTACAGCACGCTGTATTGGCCAGCCGCATTGAGTTCGAACACGACACCCTCCGCATTGTCGCCTTGGCTAGTAACTCCGTAATTGACAGCCGTTCCGTAGAGATTCCCTGCGCCATCAACAGTAACACCTGCCTGTGGATTCCCGCCGTCCGCGCCCCCAGGGAAGGTGTAAAGAACCGAGAAGTCTCCGGCCGTACTTATCTTATAAATAACCCCAGCCCCGCCGCCCCCTTCATTGGTGGTCCCATACAAGTTACCTGTAGCATCGAATACGATCCCGCCATTCGGCTGGCTGCCGTCACCGCCGCTGAAAGTGTGTAGTATCGTGAAGACACCTGCCGTCGTGAGCCTAAATACCAACCCGTTACCGCTCGCTCCGATCGCACTCGACCCGTACAAGTTACCGCCGGGTCCCAAGACTACGCCGGAGGATCCAGTACCGTCAGATCCGCCAGTGAAACTGTATACGACAGTATAAGTTCCCGCGGTATCGACCTTAAACACTTCGCCATTCGTGGTTGCCTTGTTACCGGCAGTTCCATACAGGTTGCCCTTAGCGTCGCGAGCTAAACCGGTGCCGACGCCATCAGCAAAAGTGTATAGCACCTTGGGCTTGCCGGCGGCACTCAATTCATAGAGCACACCTTGGTTTTCGGAGCCCCCGCCTGCCGTGCCATAGAAGTTACCTGCAGAGCCTGCGATCACTCCTCCAAAGGGATGCGTGCCGGCGGCGGCGCCGGGGAAACCATACAAAGCCGACTCTTGGCCCGCGATAGTCAGCCTGTAAACGAGCCCGGAAACGCCGGCATATTGCGTGGTCCCGTACAGGTCCCCGTCTGCGCCGAGCACCACAGCACCGTTCGTCCCGATCATCGTATTCTCCGGGCTGGATGCGCCCGGAAACGGGAATAGGACCGTGAACCGTCCGGCAGTATCCAGCTTAAAGACGGCGCCGTTAGGAGGCCCGCAACCTGGCTCCTGAGTATTCGTCGTCCCGTAATATTGCCAGCCGCATCCAATACCACACCGGCCGAAGACTCTCCTCCCGTTGGGCACCCCAAAAAGCCCAGCTTGGAATATTGCCCGGCGGCATCAATCTTGTACACTACTTTCGATGCGGTCCCATAAAGGTTTCCTGAAGAATCGCGCGTCACGCCAGCGATTGGACCATCCGCGCCGTCGTGCGTGCTACCAAACGTGTACAGCACGGTTTCTTGCCCCGACGAGCTTAGTTTGAAAACTACGCCGGACTTCAGGTTTCCACCCGCCTTGTAGTTCCGTACAGATCGCCTGCCGGATCGAAAATCAACGTGCCATACGGGTTCTTTCCGTCAGTTCTGCCCGCGAAGCTATAGAACACTGTTTCCTGTCCGGATGGCGTAACCTTATAGACTGCTCCAGCATTCGCAGAACCGCCATTCACGGTTGTGCCATACAAGTTTCCCGCGGAATCGGAAGCTAAACCGGCATAGGGATTGCCCCCGTCTGCGCCACCCGTAAAGCTGTACAGCACCTGGAACTGGCCCGACTGGCTCACGGCGTAGACCACGCCCGCGTTGGCCGCACCTCCTAAATACGTGGTCCCGTAAAGACCGCCATTGGCGCCCAAAATTACCCCGGCGTAAGGATTCCCACCGTCAGATCCGCCCGTGAAGCTATGCAGCACCGTTTCCTGCCCGGATGGCGACAGCTTGAAGACTACGCCGGCATTTTGCTGTCCACCCGTATACGTCGTCCCGTATATGTTGCCTTCAGTATCGAGAGTCAGTGGCGAGTATGGATTGGCTCCCTGCGGGAACTGTGCGAAAGAATAGATCACCGTTTCGGTCGCCGCTTGTGCTTGGGGCAGCCCAGTCATTGCGAGCACGCAGGCGACGAACAAACGCGCGCCAGTTTGTCTGGTTTGCATAAAGTGTTTACCTCCGAATCGACCTCCGGGCCGTGGGATTATGCTATCACTACCGACCGCGCAAAACAGCATTTACCCGTTCTACCCACCAGCGCGCACCAATCATCCGGCGCGCACCGTGCCGCCACCGTGCGCTGGCCGTCGAGGTGCAGAACGGCGTGCTTTGGTTCTGGATCGGAACCCACACGGAATACGATCGCCTCACCGGATGACCGAAAACCTCCGTGGCATTAGCGTTCGATGACCGATTGGGAACGCCCCGCAACTTTCCACGATGCACGTATTTTGTCCACAACCCGTTCCGCCGCTGAAAGCCGCGGAAACGTACTTCGAGAATACATCAGCAACGTCTAAACGAACTCGGAGTCCTCTGCGGCACGAGCGCCGGGCACTTCGGCTAGTTCGGTGTGGGCGCTTTATCTATATGGTCGATGACCAGAAGATCGACCTGGCCCTTTGTCTGGTGCAGCTTCAGCCCAAGCTGTTGGATCGCGACGCCCAGGTCGGGTATTAACGGGTCAACGGAAGCATGTGGCGCATCCTGGGGGACGAAGTCTAAAGTGAAATCAATGGTCGGCATTGCGCAGCGGGCGGAGCCGCGAATATGATTACGGCTCATTGGAATCTACCTGATCCGTCGTGGCAATGAGCCCCGAAGGCGGAGCGGTGGGCCGGGAAAGCCCGTAGCGACGCGGTGGCCACCTGCGAGCAATAGGGCGAAAAGGATCTGCACTGGTTACGTCCTGGAGTCTACTGCTGGTTAGGGCAAACCACAAGTGAGCTACAATTGCCACTTGACGAAGCGTGGGCTTCTCGTACAGTGACCCAGCGCCAGCGTTAACATCATGGGAGGGCAACGTGTCGTTCCACCCTAGTGGCCGCAA
Source organism: Bryobacterales bacterium (assembly GCA_963738345.1). Lineage (GTDB taxonomy): Bacteria > Acidobacteriota > Terriglobia > Bryobacterales > Bryobacteraceae > Bog-159. The sequence continues at coordinate 3,768,599 of CAVTWI010000002.1, read as the reverse complement.
ACCAAAAACAAAGCCGATTGAGGTGCCTTTAGGCCTTTTGCCTAGGCTTCTGATTGGCGTGATCGGTGCTCACCTCGTCCTCCTTGGCTTTTGGGCATCGAGGCAGGGGCACTTCATGTGGGCGGGCCGATCCGGTCAGCCGGTCTATGCGACAGGCGTCGTCGTAGTTGGTGTGATGATCGTGGGTATTGCAGTCGTTTGGCCGGGATTGGACGGCTTCGCTAAACGGTTAATCCGTCCCACTGTCTCGCATAAGGTCAAGCGCACCCGCTGAACTTCCTCCCGATATGTGGGGTTAGCGGAAAGCGGTCTCGCCGTCGGGGAAGGCCCTGCAGAGCTGCATAGTATGCACTACCCACCAGCGCGCACCAACCATCCGGCGCGTACCGTGCCGCCACATATAATGATCTTTGCAGTCCAAATACCGCTTCTTCTTCCTTGCCTTCCTTTCCTCTTCATGGACCTGGGCCCAGCAACCGCCCGATCCCAGCCCAGGCACCCCCCCCACGCCGGTAATAACCCGCCACGACACCCTGGTGGTCACCGGAACTTACGAGCCCGTCTCCATTGACGAAATCGACCGTTCCGTATCCCAACTGCCCGCTCGCGACCAGCAACTTCTTCTAAACTCCGCCATCGACCTGCTGCGCATGGATCCCTCCCTCGATATGCAGGAACGCGCTCCCAACGGTGTCCAAACCGATATCTCCATCCGTGGCGCGGGTTATGAGCAGACCCTCATCCTGCTGAACGGACAGCGCCTCAACGATGTGCAGTCCGGCCATCACGATATGGATATCCCGGTTCCGCTGGATGCCGTCGAACGCATCGAAGTGCTCCGCGGTTCGGGATCGGCCATGTACGGATCGGACGCCTTGGGCGGCGTGGTCAACGTCATTACCGCCCCCCGCGAAAATCTGGAACTGCGGCTGCGCACGGCCATCGGGAACGATGGCATCAACCAGCAAAGCGTCTCGCTTTCCGACAGCATCGGCAAGCTCGACGAACAGCTTTCCTTTGCGCGCGACTTCTCCTCGGGCTTCATGCCCGATCGCGACTACCGTAATCTCCAACTCGCCTCCAGCACGCACCTGCTTACCGGTTGGGGTTCGAGCGACCTCACCTTTGCCTATATGGATCATCCCTTCGGCGCCGCGGGATTCTATGGCGATTATCCTTCGTGGGAAGATACCAAAACCTGGTGGGCGGGCTTTCAGCAGGCGCTCGGCAAGAAGACTACCGCCAGTTTCGCCTACCGCCGGCACAGCGATCTCTTCGTTTTGTTTCGCGACAATCCTTCCATCTACACCAACCACCACGCCGACGAAAGCGAGCAACTGGCCGTTCGCCGCACCGAAACCTTGGCCGCCCACACCCGGCTGTTCTATGGCGTCGAAGCCCTCCACGAATCCATCGCCAGCAACAATTTAGGATTTCACAGCCGGAGCCGCGGCGCCGCCTACACCGCTATCGACTTCCGCGCGCTACACCGCTTCTCTCTGTCGATCGCCGCGCGCGAAGAGGTGTACCGCAATTTCAGCGGCGTCCTCTGCCCGACCATTGCCGGCGGCGCGTGGCTCTCGTCCACCTTGAAATTCCGCGCGTCCGCCAGCCGTGCCTTTCGCGTGCCCACCTACACCGATCTTTATTACAACGATCCGGTGAACCATGGCAATCCGAACCTGCTGCCGGAAAGCGCCTGGAGCTACGAAGGCGGTCTCGATTGGAATCCTACCCGCCGCCTGCGCGCGGCCGTCACCCTCTTTCAGCGGCGTGAACACAACGATATCGATTATTACGGCACCTCGCCCACCGGCCCATGGCAGGCTTTGAACATCGATAATCTAAGATTCACCGGTGTCGAAACTTCCCTGCGATTTACGCCGGTTCGGAACCAGACCATAGACGTTCTTTACAACTGGCTGCTCGGGGTGCAGGACACCATCCCCATCGGCTATACCAAGTATCTGTTCAACTATCCGTCGAACTCCGCCGTGGTGGCGTGGCAGTGCGGCCTGCCGGGCGGCCTGATCGCACGCACCCGGGTCGGCGTTCTGAACCGCCGCGATACGAATCCCTACGCGCTTTGGGATGTTTACGTCGGCAGGTCCCGCGGTACCGTTCATCCATTTGTGCGCGCCTCCAACCTGACTAATACGTCGTACCAGGAGATCCGCGGCGTCGCCATGCCGGGCCGCGAAGCCGTGCTCGGGATGGAAGTTGTTCTTTCCCAACATCCGCTGCTGCGATAGGCGCGTTTCTTGGAACGAATAACCGCAAGACTTCGTATGACTCCGATGACTACACTAGTTGTTCCGGCGGTAGCGCCGGACTGATAGGAAGATCAACCATGGAAATCGTGGCCCGGAAACCCCTCCGCCTTTGGCCCGGCGTAGTCATCGTCATCATCCAGTTGTTGCTTCGGTACGTTGTGCTCGCGCTGTTCCCCGATACCATGCTCATCAGCATACTCGCGGGACCGGCTGGCGGTCTGGCGGTGTTGTTGTGGTGGCTGTTCTTTAGCCGGGCAGCCTGGGTGGAACGTTTGGGTGCGCTCGCCTTGGCGGTGGCAGCGCTCGCCGTGACCAAGCGCTTCGTCGATGTATCCATAGCTACCGGCGCGATGGGAATGCTGTTCTATTTCCTGGCGATCCCACCTCTAAGCGTGGCCTTCGTTGCGTGGGCCGTAGCCACTCGCCGCCTTCCCGATCGCACGCGCCGCTTGTCCATGGCCGCAACCATCCTGCTGGCATGCGCCATGTGGACCATGGCCCGTACCGGAGGCTTCACTGCCAGCTTCCATAATGACCTGCACTGGCGCTGGACCAAGACGCCCGAGGAACTTCTGGTAGAGCAAGCGCGCAAATCGCCCCCGGCTGCCGCTATAGTGCCGGCCTCGCTGCCCAGCCAACCCGCCGCGCCCGCGCCCGTCCCCGAAGAAGCGCGGGTTACCCCAGGCGCAAAGGAGGCAGTACCTCCGACTGCGCCCGCGCAAGCCCCCCCACAAGCGAAGATCGCCGGTGACTGGTCCGGCTTTCGCGGACCCCACCGCGACGATGTAGTGCCTGGCGTCAAGATCCAGACCGATTGGAAAGCCTCCCCCCCCGTCGCGCTATGGCGCCACCCCGTGGGACCCGGATGGTCATCCTTCGCCGTGCGAGATGGACTGATCTACACGCAAGAGCAGCGCGGCCCGGACGAAGTAGTGGCTTGCTACAATCTCTCGACCGGCCAGCCCGTATGGACGCATAGCGACCCCGCCCGCTTCTGGGAATCGAATGGCGGACCCGGTCCGCGCGCCACGCCCAGCCTCAGCGACGGCCGCGTCTACACCTTCGGCGCTACCGGGATTGTGAATGCGCTCAATACCACTTCCGGAGCCGTTATCTGGTCGCACAATGCGGCCGCTGATACCGGCATGAAGACGCCGCAGTGGGGCTTTGCCAGTTCCCCACTGGTCGTCGGTGACTTGGTCATCGCCGCCACCGCCGGACAGCTTATCGCGTACGACCGGCAAACCGGCGCCAAGCGATGGGTCGGGCCGGCTCGCGGCGTTAGCTATAGTTCGCCACATCTCTATACCTCCGACGGCGTCCGGCAGGTGCTGCTGTTGAGCGAAACCGGCGCGGCCAGCGTGGCGCTCGATGATGGCAAGCTGTTGTGGGAGCACGCTTGGCCCGGCTACCCCATCGTGCAGCCTGCGCTAACGGGCGATGGCGACGTCCTGATCGGTGTAAGCGACAGCAGCGGGATCCGCCGCCTGGCGATCGCCCACGAAACGTCCGGCTGGACTGCCACCGAGCGCTGGACTTCGAAAGGCCTGAAGCCCTACTTCAACGATTTCGTAGTGCACAACGGCTACGCCTACGGCTTCGACGGCAGCATCCTCTCTTGCATCGACCTCAAAGACGGCAAGCGCGTGTGGAAGGGTGGGCGCTACGGCAACGGCCAGTTGGTCCTGTTGTCGGATCAGGATGTGCTGCTGGTCCTCTCCGAAGAAGGTGAACTGGCTTTGGTGCAGGCCGCCCCCACGCAATTCACGGAACTCGCGCGCTTCCCGGCCCTCGAAGGCAAAACCTGGAACCATCCGGTGGTGGCGGGCGACGTCCTATTGGTTCGCAATGGCCAGGAAATGGCTGCCTTCCGCCTCTCAATGGAGCATTAACGAATCGCCGTACCACCGCAGGACCCGCAAAGCGCGCAATGAATTCCATCGGCTGGCCCTGCCGGCTTCCGTCTCCATCCGCACTGGAATATATTCGGGATGCAGAAGGTTGAGCGGCCAGCGCCCGTTCTGGTGCCGCCGCGCAATTACCGTTTCGATGCCTTCTGTAACGCGCGGGTCGGGCTTGATTCCCGCGTCCCGCAAATAATCGAGCCCGCGTAAAACGTCGTAGTGCCAAAACGCCGGGTACGAGAAGCGCAGCCAGTTCTTCTGGATGACTTCACCGGTTCGAAGCGATCGGAACATATGCCGGTCGAGCAGATACTTCTCGCCTCGCTTCCGAGCCTTGGTGAGTGCCGCCGATTTGCGCCCGGCCCGTTCGTAGTCGAGCAGTCCTTCGAGCACGCAGATCGTCGAATGGAAAGAAGAGCGCCGGCTGGGCGGTGCGTCGCAGTTCCAGCCGCCATCCGGCAGTTGCTCGCTGAGCAAGCGATCGGCCAGCACATCGTGCGGCTCTTTGAAATACGCCCCCAGACCCAGGATCCTGCCATTGATGCACGGTTCCGTTTCGCCGTGCAGGAACGGACGGTTGTCGAGCCGCTTAAACACCACCCGCCGTTCAACGCGGTCGATCATTTTACGCGCCTGCTTGCTGGCCGGGTCGAGCCCCAGATCCTTCAGGGCGGTCAGCGTGTATAGCGTGATCAGATGGATACGGTCCGCCGGCCGCATATCGTCTCGCCAGCCGGGCGGGCCGTCGCCCCAATTGCCGGCGGGAGATTGCAGCGCGAGAATCTGTGCTCCCCAACCTTCGGTAGCAATGCGAGCGCGTTCGGCCGCGATTCTCTCGGGAGTCTCGCCGGTAAGGTCCCGCATAACTTGCCAGCGGATGGCCGGATCCGAATCGAGAAGCCACTTCAGGTGTGTGGGCTTGGGCGCATAATCTTGAAGGCGCATCGGTTTATTATCGCAAGTGATTCGTACATTTTGAGCGTTGGCGAGGCCATGTGCGGACCTGGTAATCGTGTGTATGCAAAACGAGATAGCAATCGATCTTGCGATCATACTGTCCACCCTATATTCGCGAATTGCGATTCCGTCAGAATGGACCCGTCAGCCAAGCGCGCCGCTTTCAAAATCGAACCAATCCACCGAAGTTCTCCCTCTGTGCCACGCCTGAAACGACCCCACACCCGTCGATACAAAGCCTTGGGACGTACCGCGATGCTCGCAGTTTGAGTCTTCTCGATCAATGCCTTGAATCCGCTTATGCGCGCGTCGAATTTGCTCGGCAGTTCCGACACCAGGCGTCGTCGGTGTGGAACGTGTCGTACGATTTTCGAAAGCGGACTGATGTGGGTCTAGTATAAGCTTGAACTCGCGATATCGATGCCCCCAACTTCGCCGCCCACTTGATGCGATCAAGTTCCGGCTGGTTCATCAAGGTTGCAGAGTGCCTCGATCTCCTCTGCCGCGGAGCGCCTCCTTAGGCGCCATCGCGTTCCAGCACCGGCAGCACCCGGTCGCGCCTGTGCCTCGTCATGACCGCCGGCGTCCATGCCCGGAGAGATTAACCCGAACACCAGGTTTGCTATATTGGAGTTTCGGAGAGGTGGCAGAGTGGTCGAATGCGGCGGTCTCGAAAACCGTTGAGCCTTTACGGGCTCCCAGGGTTCGAATCCCTGCCTCTCCGCCAGATTTCAAAATTGCCTTCCTCGCCATTTAAGCGGCGGTCTTTTGTGTGACTTTTCTGGTTCAAAAGTCTTAATTGCGAAAACGGTTCCCGGAACGACATCTGCAACTCTCCACGCTTCCAGGTTGCCCCATCCAGAATCAAACGTAGTAATTTGCGTTGCTCACCCCCCGCTTGCTCAAGGAATAATCGGCGGCTTTCGCGGTGATCGCGATTAGATCTACGGCTTGGCTGATGGACGGCATTTCCGGAGACTCGTCTTCGCGGCAGCGCAAATGATCCTGTTGGCGGCCAATCTCGCCAGCTCTCCGATCGTACGTGGCGGCATCGATGCGCCCATCGAGTCGGTCGTCATAGAGGACATCTAGCCGACTTTGCAGTCGATCCAGTTCGGCAACAGCGCGACGTTGAGCCTGTTCGCGTGCGGCACGCTCGCTCACGTCGTTAGCCATCAGTTCCTCCTGCAACCAATTCAGTGTGACGGGCGGAAGCACGATTTCGCGCAGCCCCGCGGCGAGGTAGTCGCGAGCCGCCGACTGCAAAGTGGGCAACGAGGAATCGCATTGTAACCCAAATTCACACCCAGGCCTGGATATTCCCGTTCGCACGCGAAAACAGACGAACAAAAAGATAATAAAGCACTGACGATATGGGCGCGTCCGGCTATTTAGTGGCCTCGGGGCGGGGTGGAGGCCACCGCAGACGCAACAGGAAGTTCAGGGTCGCTACAACGGGGACAAGCTACCCACTCCAATCCACTTCGAAGATTTCGCAAATGTCTCCCGCGGCTAGATAACAGGGAGTAATGGGTACACTTTCATGATCATCTTGCATTGGAAGATCAGCAGCCGGAAAAAGTTGGCATCCCGTGATAGACTTGATACTGCTCCGGCAGCCAATAGCGCCGGGATCGAATCAGATAAGTGCTACCACGCCGGATAGTTCGGCTTAAAGCTTAAAGAAAGGACTGGCGAATATGGCAACCTATTGTGTGTCCTTCCGCGACGCGGACCCCTTGGAATTCAGCGATGGCATTGGCGACTTCGACGATGCTTACGACGATGATGGAAGCGACGTAGAGGACGCGATGGACGCGCTCGCCGGGTCACCCCCCGGTTCCGCGGATTGGAAACAATATATTGCTAGTTTTGAGAGGCCCGAGTCTCGCCAACTTCGGCCGGCCTACGAGCGCGAACGCGCCGACCCGAAGCATCGAATGGGCGATCTGCTGGAAGAATGCTTTAAAGTATACGCGCAGAAACACCCGGAAGATGCACAAGGCGTCCGTTTTTACCAATGGCTGGATGGGATGGGCGACTGGGATCGCACGATGCTGATTTCGGGACATGGACTGGTAAGGGGCGGCAACCCGGCGAAAGATCACACGGTCAAGCCGTCGATGGTGAAAGCCTTCATGAAGGGGGTGGCGTACCTGGACAAAGCCCAGAGGAAAAATCACAGGGTGTATTTTAGCGGCGGTACAGCGACTTTCAGGAATGGTCCGACGGAGGTTCCGCTCAGCACCGCCGACATGTCTACGGTTTTCTCGGGCAAGGGCTTCGGCATCTGGGTGATCAGCGAGGGAGGGAAACTCTACGTGGGGAACCACGTAAAGGGCATGGTTCACCACTCGTCGTTTCTGGCGGGCGCGAATGTGATGTGCGGCGGTGAAATGTGGGCGCGTAATGGGAAGATACTCTTCATTACGGCCAAGAGCGGCCACTATAATCCGGGAACGGAGCACTTGTCCTGGGCACTGAGAGTGTTGGAGACCTGTGTCGACAATTATGACGATATAAAGGTCATGGCATGGCGTAGGAACACTTCCAGGCTGCTTCTGGTAGCCCCTTACAAGATCATCTGGGACACCTCTGGATATTATGCGGCATGGGGAGATATCACACAGGACGAGATGAGCCGGCTGCGGGCGGGCAATTTCGCAAGTTTTCCCGAGTCATGAAATCCCGGGAGGCACAGGGATCGGCAAGCGAGCTAGGGGAATACGGCGTCACTCTGTTGCGGGATGTATTTCCGAAGGATTGCTTGACCCGCCTCAAAGAAGCGGCGGTGCGCTGTTTTGAGGCGGTCAGAATGCAGAGCGCGGTACCGGGACATTACGGGTTTAACCGCTTTTCTCATTCCGTGCTTCTCTCGGCCCTGACGGATTTTGGTTGCGAGGACGTGGAGGAATTAGTAAAGCCGCTATCCGCTCCCGGTGTCCATGAATTGTTCCTGCAAGCTCTAGGAGGCAATTGGACTTGCGGTATGGAGCAGTCATGGGTCCGCAAGAAATTTAGCCCGTGCCAGGTCCCGGATCTCCAATACCATTCGCAAGACTGGCATCAGGATGGAGCGCTGGGAGTCAGTTTCCCTCCGGACCCCGGGCCCGCCATCCCGATGACGAGGTTGGTGACCTGCTGGATTCCGCTGAACCCGTGCGGTTTTGACAGCCCTGGCCTGGAGTTCGTCCGGCATGGTCAAGAAGGGCTTCTACATTTCACGGAACTAGAGGATTCGGCATTCCGCCGGCGGTTTCCGCCGCAGGACTTCTGGGCGCCGGCCCTGGAATTAGGCGATGGCCTGGTGTTTTTGAACAGCACCTTGCACCGGACATATACAAGGCCAGAGATGCGGCACAACCGCCTGAGCGTGGAATACCGCGCTTTCCGCGGGAGTGCGAATTTAACGTAACATCGACAGAACGAGGCATTGTGAAACTACTTTGGAAATTCAACCTGATATTCCTGTTGGTATTCAGCGTCGGACTTGGGGTGTCGGGATACTTCGCTAACGAGTTCCTGCAGCGAAGCGCGCGCGCGCAAGTCTCGCAACAAGCGCGGCTAATGATGGAAGCCGCCATGGCCGCGCGGAAATATACGACCACGCAAATCAAACCGTTACTGGAGACCGGGCAAGCGCATCAGGTCAGCTTCCTAGCGCAGACAGTACCGGCTTTCGCGGCGACCGAGACTTTCGGATACGTGCAATCGCAGTATCCCGACTATTCCTACAAAGAGGCGACTCTGAACCCCACCAATCTGCGGGACCGCGCAGTTGACTGGGAGGCCGATGTCATCAACACGTTCCGCAACCATACGGGCCGGCAAGAGATTCTGAGCGAACGCGATACGCCGACGGGCCCGGTGATGTTTCTGGCGCGCCCGATCTCCGCGGATCCGCCATGCCTGACGTGTCATGACGTGCCCAAGATAGCCCCAGCGGCCATGATCCGGCATTACGGCAAAGATCACGGTTTCGGATGGAAGGCGAACGAAATCGTGGGCGCACAGATCGTCTCCGTTCCGATGGCTGTCCCATTAAAGCTTGCCAAGGAGGGCTTCCGGAGTCTCATGGTATCGCTGGCCAGCGTATTCCTGATTACTCTTGCGCTTTTAAACGCAGTGCTATTCCTGGCGGTGATTCGGCCTATCCGGCAACTTGCGACGGCTGCCGACCGTATGAGCCTGGGCAAGGTGGACGATTGTCCGGAACTGCCGGCCGGGGGCAACGACGAGATTTCGCTACTGGCAGCCTCATTCAACCGGCTCAGGCGCAGCCTGGTGACTGCGTTGGGGATGATCGAGCCGGAGTAGCGTGCGGTCGGAGGGCTCAACGCGGCACGGATTGCAGGAACTTGGCTCTGTCTTTTTCCGATGGGATGTGGGCTCCGAGGGCCTGATAGAGTTGTTCGCGCGTGGCTACCTTCTTGCAGGTGCGGTCCACCAGCACTCCCGCCACCGGACCGATGTGGCTCGCGAGCAGCGCTTTTACTTTGTCCAGATACTCCCGGTCCCAGTTTAGGGCGACGGGTTTCTCCATTGACCGGGATGTATCGGGCGAGGGGCCCGAGGGAGATGTGCCGCCAACGGGGGATGCACAGGCTTTAAGGAAGCGCTCCCGATCCCGCAGGTCGGGGATATGGTTTGCCAGTTCCTGCACCAGCATGCCCCTGGATGTGGTGCGCGATACGGCCTTAGCAACCAGGCGAGGGGTTATGGGGCCGAGGAACGGCATGAGCTTTGCCTGAATGGCGGCTACGTCGTCGGGTACGGCGGCCGGCTTGGGCGGAGGCATCCATTGGGTCGCGGGCATCTCAGAGGCAGCGCCCTGTGCGTAGCCAAGGGTGGCACGAAACTCCTGTGCGTTTTGAAAACGCTGCGCGGGATCCTTGGCCAGCGCACGCAGAATCGCCTGAGAAATACGGGGGGCAATGTGTGGAGCGAGTAGTTCGGGATTCACCGGCACGGTCTCCAGGTGAGCACGCATGATTTCGTATTCGTTGGCGCCTTCAAACGGCCGCCGCCCCGTGAGCATCTCGTACAGGGTCACACCGACGGAATACAGGTCCGAGCGTTCGTCCGCCGGCAGCGCTTTGATCTGCTCCGGAGCCATGTAATAGAGGGAGCCGAGGATCAATCCGGTGGCGGTAAGCTGCGGGGTGACGCTGGAGCGGGCGATCCCGAAGTCGGTGACCTTCACCACGCCGTCGGGCTGCACAATGATGTTGGCTGGCTTGATATCGCGATGGACCACGCCATGGCTATGCGCGTAGGAAAGCGCGGCGAGCACCTGTTGGATCACGTGCACGCCGGCAGCAGGTTCGAGCGGACCGTCGCGCAGGGCTTCGTCGAGGCTGCGGCCAGCCACGAACTCCATGATCATGAGATAAGAATCCTGCTGGCGCAAGGCGGTGTGCAGGCCGGCGATATTGGGATGAACCAGGCTGGCGTGCACTTTGATTTCGCGCAAGAATCGCTCTCCGATTCCGGCGTCGGTTGCCAGGCCGGGAAGAACGATTTTCATGGCATCGATGCGGTCGGAGACGAGATTTCGCACGCGGAACACCCGCCCCATACCACCGGCGCCCAGTAGTCCGAGAATTTCGTAGTCGCCGATGGTGTCCCCGACCTGGAGGTTCATAATTCGTGGATTTGTAACAATGATAGCGAGATTCCGAGCCGGATGAGTCCAGTGGTTCGCTTTAGCGCTATGTTAGTGTAGCTGGGATTCCGGTAAAATCACACGCGGCCATATGGCCGGAGGTGCTCCGAGATGGCAATGCAGGTTTGTATGGGAGCGTCGATGATGTGTACTTTCGGCAATGCGCCGAGTTCGCTGGTAGTGACGCCAAAGAACACGACGTTCACCAATCAGGTGCCGGACGCGAACATCATGGACCATATCCCGTTGATGAATATAATGCCCTTCGGCATGTGCTCGTCAATGGCAAACCCCACGGTTGCCTCGGCGACCGCTGCTGCCTTGGGGGTATTGACTCCCATGCCGTGCATACCGAACACGCCGGCGCCGTGGGTTCCAGGTGCGCCCACCGTCATGTTAGGGAACATGCCCACGCTGGACAACACATCCAAATTGATGTGTATTTGGGCGGGCGTGATCACTTTTGAAACAGCCGGCGAAACTACCGTGATGGTCCCCTAGGCGGAATCATCGCGGCGGCTGGGGCAGATCGTCCCAGAGGAAGTTCATAGCGCCTTTGCCGGCCGCTTCGAACAAATCTTCTTGACGAGGGGAAAGTTTGCCCTGCAGGTATAAGATGGCCTGCGCCGCGCGTACAATTTCAAATGCGGCCTTTGGGGCTCCGATCTTTTTAGCGTCTACCGCTTCCAGCGCACTACCGAAGGCGGCGTAAACCGACATTGGGTCGCCCTGAATGGCTTCGGCACGCAGCATCCGCGCAGCCCATTCTTCCATTTGAGGATCGCTATAAGGCGATTCGCGGAGATAGATCTTCACCAACTCCGCACGGCGCTCGGCGGGCGGCTGCCGGGACAGACGGTTTTTAGCAACCCATCGATTCTGGTATCTGGGCTGATCGTTCCGCTGGATGGAGGCGATTCGCTGGTAGTCTTGAACGCCCCGTTCGGTCCGCTGTCCACGGGCGGCTTGATCGACCGAACCGGCGAGGCGCTCGACCAGGGCACGCGGGGAACCGGCCGGCGCCAGGGCGATGAGGGCCTCAAAGAGCACTGAAAACGCATTTACCGCCAAGGACTGGGGCAGCAATATGCGATCGAGATATGCCGCGGCTTGGGCTGCCTCGTCAGGTGTGCCCAGATCGCCAATGGACTGAATCACAAAAGCCGAGCGCAACACATCATCCAGGCTTTCGGCCTTTCCCGTTAGGGCTCGCCTGAGGCTCGGGAGTGCGTCGGGCCGTTCATAAAAGCGGAGCAGTGCCGCTACCTTTGAGTAAGCGTCGGGCGGGGAATCGGGCTGGACGCGCTGCTCGACGAACTCTGAAACTACATCCGGTGGAACGCCGCGGGGAACCCGGATGCCACCGTAGCGTGCACCGAACAGAAAAGTTTGCAGCACCTCCCGGGCCTGCTTGCGCCCATACCGCACGCCGGTTATTGGAATGTAAGCCATTACCAGGACTCCTGCACTTCCGAACCCTTGTCACGCAGTCTTTGAACGGCATTGATCATGGGCAAAACGGTGGAGGCTCCCGGGACGGGCTGGGCGGGATCAAAGCCGTCGTAGGCGCACAATGCGGGGCTGTCGCAAAGGCGTTTGCTGCCGTTCGCGGCATTGGTCGCGGACGTGCCGTTGCGCATGAGCTGGGATGGTTCCAAAGGATCCCCGGCGTGGGCATGGAAGGTATCGAGCATGACGTGGCCGGCCTCATGGGGAAACGAAAACGGATTATTATCGCTGCCGTCCATGGCCAGCGCAGTCATGAGGGCACCCCATTGGATCGGCGCCGCGGACGTGAATGGCGCGGCCAAATCCCGGCCTATCAGCATGGCGATTCCGCGGGCGCAACTAGGCGGCTGCACACCCGGGGTCACGGTGGGTCCGGTGAGGTCACCCACCACGTAGAAATCCAGGCGCGTGCCGGTGCCCGGCGAGGAACGCACCACACGGCGCTGTTCAGGCGTGCAGGCAATCATCAAGTTGTTATCCCGCGTGGCATTCCCGGTAAGCACAGCGACGGCGCCAAGATTCACGCGCGCGACGGTGACCGTAAGGAGAGCATCGTTGGTGGTCTCATTCTGAATGGAAACCCGGGTTCCATCGGTGCGGGTGATGAGCACATCGCAGGAACCGTCCGCACCAGCGAACGTTGTAGGATTGGTGAATACCTGGGCTTGAAATCCGGCCGGCAAGGCGTTTTGGACCAACTCGCCGACATCGGTGGGGCTTAGGAGCGAATCGAGCGGAATAATGACGGCCGGATCCGGCGGGCTGCCGGGTGGCGGAGGCGTGGCGGTGGAGAGCGTGAAGGACAGGGTAGATTCTCCGAAAGTCATATTGCCGCTCTCGTTACTCAGAACCAGCATATTGTCTTCCGGGGGATCCAGAAATTCGACTTGCGGACCGACCAGCATCGGCGCCATGCCAGCTTGCGCGTAGACCCGCCGGAACCAACGTAAAGCCCGCTTGCGAACCATTTGTTCGGTGATGCCGCCAAGGCCCATGGAACCGTCGCCCACGTTAGCGCGAAAAACATGAATGACCATGCGAATGCGCTTCCGATCCGTCCCGATGGGCACCTGGGCCGTGACCGCGCACTGATTGGGGGGGGCGGCCGGACAGCCGGTAATCGTGTAAGACGCCCTGACCTGTTGATCCAGGATCTCTACGCTGTCATTGTCATCCGGGCCACCGGTACCCAAACCATCCGCCATATCGGTGACCAGCAAGGTTTGGGCCGGCAGAGCAGACTGATCCGGTGAGCCGGCGTCGTCATCCACCACCAGGCGCAGATAGGCGGACCGGTAGCGAGTCGCGTCCGCATGCTGGCAATCCAATTCCAACTTGCGCCGGGAATACTCGGCGCCGGTGAAGGGAACAAAGTCCACGGCCGTCAATACAAGCGTTGCGGGATCCTGCTGGTATACGGGCTTGAGGGCTTCCAAAACGACGTGCGCCGTACCTCCGCCTTGCGGGTCGGTCACTTCCACCTTAAAGGCATCCAGATCCGCATCACCCACGGCATTAAAGCCGAAGCCGGAGGGAAATGCTTGCGTACCTCCGGCGCCACCCTTAGTAGGAATATAATTACTGACATTCAAACTGGACAGCGTATCGTCGTTGGCCACGGTCTTATCGGGAGAGCCGTGAACAAATCGAATGGAAGCCGGCGGGGAGTTTAAAGCGACAAACGTGTGGGTGGCGTCGGTGGGCTTGGGCGCTACCGTGGGATCGGGATCGGGTATGACCACAACATCGCCGGGTTTTAATGGCCGGGCGAGCAGGGCGCTGTTGGCGCCGTAGTCCCGCAAGGGCTGGCAGTTAAGGAAACCGGCGGCCATGGCCAACGTACAAAGAGTGTCACCACTGGCGGCGATTACTTTAGTCGGCAATTGGCGCAGTGTCCTTCATCATGATGGTTTTAGGGTGGTTTTGTCGCGTTGTGGAAAGGTGACCTTACAGGAACCCGGATCGATGTTATCGACGCGCGCAAAGCCGTTGGCGTCCAGCGTTCCGTCCGCGACGGTCGTGCCGTCGGCGAGAGTCACCTGGTAGGGTTCGCCGGCGACCGGGCTGCCGTCCTGGCCCGCCAACTTGATCTCGATAAAACTAGTCTTGCTTTGATTTTCCGGAGAAGCCGGATCGTGGGTTGGTGCATCCGAGGCGGCTGATTTCTTGCTGGGCGCCGCCGGCGAAATCTGGTCGAGGGGCATGCTTGCGGGTTTCCCCGGCGTACCGGGTGTTACTGTCGTGACGGCGCCTGGAGTGGCGTCGGCCGCTTCGGCCGCCGCAGTAGGCGAGAGCGGAGATACCAGCGAGCCCGGGCTGCCGGAGAGCGCCGCTCCGCCGCTGTTAATCAGCACTATCGAACCTTTGATAGCGATGGACCCCGAGTTGATCGTAATAAAGTTGCCGCCAACTTTAAGAGTGATGCCGGACTGACCCTCGATCACCACCTGAGCAGCCTTGAGATACAGGTTCTGAGACACCTGGCTGCTATGGTTCGCTTTGAATTCTTCGATCACGTCGCCAGTCACACTGAGGGAATGCGAACCGGTGACGGCGATGGCCTCCTTGCCCGTGATCGCCATATGATGGTCGCGGCCGATCTTCTCGATTTGATCGCGGGCCAGATCGAGGTGACTGTCCCGCCCGGTCTTTTCCAGTTTGTCGCGCGTTACGAAGAGATGGCGGTCCTGCCCGATCCACTCGCGGCGATCGTTTTTGATCCGCATGTCCATGTCTTTCTCGCCATGGACAAAGATCTGCTCGCTACCTTTGGTGTCATCGAAACGCAGCTCATTGAATCCGCCGCCGCCTTTGGTGCTCATGGATTTCCAAGTGCTTTGGTTCTGCGTGTCCGGCAAACCGTAAGGCGGCATCTCCACCCCGTTATAAACCGAACCCGTAATGAGGGGCCGATCCGGATCGCCTTCGAGAAAACTGACGACCACCTCCTGGCCGATGCGGGGGATGCAGATGAAGCCCCATTGTTTGCCGGCCCAGCCTTGAGAGACGCGGATCCAACAGGAGCTTTTCTCATCGCTGACGCCGACCCGGTCCCAGAAGAATTGCACGATTACCCGTCCGTACTGATCGGTCCAAATCTCCTCACCGGATTTCCCTACCACGACGGCGGTCTGGGTTCCATCAATCACCGGCTTATTAGCGCGGCGGGAGGGCCGGAACGGCACGGTATTGGGAATCGCTTCAAAACGGTTCTTATATTCGAACGGACTCACCATTTCGCCGGACCGGTAGCTGGCGTTGCGCCCCTGATGTTCTACGGACAACAGCGTGTAAGCCACATTGGAGTCGTCACGATAGTAGCCATCGAGGGTGAACTTATAGCCGCTGGCAAACTCCATACAGTTACTCTCGCCGCGTACTTTGGAGATACCGACTTCGAACTCTTCCAGGCGTATACGGGCGTAACGGTCGCCATCGTCCTTGGTGGTGAACTTTCCAGGATAGTCGTAGACTTCGCCTTTCTGCGAGCTGAGAAGTGTCGTATAGAGACTGGAGTTGGGCTTGGTGAAGTCGTAGTCCGTGTGGGTAGCGGTTCCGGGCTGCAGGCAGTACTCGGCTTCGAGGCTGTTTACCGTATTGCTATCCTGGCGTCCGCCTGTGGCAAATTGGTAATTGACGGTCGAAGGTTCGCTAAAATCGGCAAACGACGAGTTGTCGTCGGCCAGGATCATGGTGTGCTTGTCCTGGCTCTGCGCAAAAAAATAGCAAATGCCTTCCTGCTCGAGCAGGCGGGAGACGAAGTTGAAATCGGTCTCGCGGTACTGCACGCAATACTCCCGCGGCGGATACGTGCCGGTTAATTTCGACAAGTAGTCGTTGTAACCGCGATTCTTAAAAACTTCGCAAACGATGTCCGGTACGCTCTTGTTCTGGAAGATGTGGCAGTCGGTAAAGAGGTTAAGAAACCAGAACCAGGGAACCACTTCGAGTTCATAGGCGGCCATCCCATCCTCGCCGGCTCCCAGCAGTTTCACGCGGCAGATGTTGCCGTGGATGTGGCGCTCTTTGTCTTCTTCCAGTGGAAACGTCAGCACGACCGGCTTGGTCAACAGGCCCTGCATGTCCACGTTGGGGTCGGGCGAAAGCACCCGCAAAAGAAAACGGAACGGGTCGGAGACGGCCTCGACGCCCTGAAAACTGTCGAGCAGCAGGGCGTCGTCACCGAGCGGGGTTTTTACACGATATGGCCGGTCAATTTGAGATGGTGACAAACAGTCTCCGCTCCTACGAGTATACGAAGGAGGAATCTTCGCCAATGGCGACGTGGATCGATTCGGGTCGTAAACCTTCCGCGATGCGTCCGAGCAACTGACGGGAGATATCGGGAAGCAGCGTATTCGTCAGAATATTGTCCACGTTACGAGCGCCGCTTTCCACTTCGGTGCAACGGCTCGCCACTTCGTCGATCATAGCAGGATCGTAAGTCAGATCGATGTGATGAGTCTCTTTCAAGCGGCGCTGAATCTTGGCGAGCTTCAGCACTACGATTTTTTTCAGGTTCTCATCCCGGATCGGGAAATAGGGGATGACGACGAGGCGTCCCAAAAACGCGGGCTTGAAGATTTTGTTCAATTCCGGTTTTAAGGCATTCACCAGTCCGAGCGAGCCGGGCATTGTTTCCGGATCGGCGCACAACTTCATGAGGGTGTCGGTGCCGGCGTTTGAGGTGAGAATGATGATGGTATTCTTGAAGTCGATCTGGCGGCCTTCCCCATCCTCCATCACGCCTTTATCGAATACCTGGAAGAACAACTCCAGAACATCGGGATGGGCTTTTTCCACTTCATCCAGGAGCACCACGGCGTAAGGCCGGCGGCGCACGGCTTCAGTCAACACGCCACCTTCTCCGTACCCCACGTAGCCGGGAGGGGACCCTTTCAGTGTGGAAACCGTATGGGCCTCCTGGAACTCCGACATGTTGATGGTGATAAGATTGTGCTCGCCGCCGAAGAGGAGATCGGACAGTGCCAGGGCGGTCTCGGTCTTCCCGACGCCGCTGGGTCCAACCAGGAGGAACGTCCCGACGGGTTTGATGGGATCGTCGAGTCCCGCGCGGGCGGTGCGAATGCGCTGGCTGATAGCTTCCAGGGCGTGCGACTGGCCGATGACCCGGGAACCCAAGTGGGATTCCAATTGCAGTACGGTGGCGATCTCGTCTTTCAGCATCTTCCCGACGGGAATGCCTGTCCAGCCGGAGATGACTTCGCCGACCAGTTGTGCGTCGACGCAGACGCGCATCAGCGGGCTCTCACCCTGGATGGAGTCCAGTTGCGAGTTTAGCTGGTCCAATTCGGCGCGCAGGGCAACGCCATCATACGCGGGAGCGGCAGGCGCCGAGGAGGGGGCGCCAGGCTCTATCGCCGGGGCGGTTGCGGCGGCGGCCAGAGCCACCGGACCACCAGCTTCGAGTTGCGCGCGGATTTCGCGAATTCGTGCGACCAAAGCGCGCTCGGTCTCCCAGCGCGCGCGCAGGCCTTCGAGGTTGGCGCGGGTATCGGTTTTTTGTTTTTCGATGGTGGCCAACCGGTCGGAGTGATCCGCGCCGACGGATGCTTCACGCTGCAGGATGCGTTCCTGAACCTCCAGGTCATCGAGTGTGCGGATAGCGTCCTCGATGGGCCCGGGCGTGGCATTTTGGCCGAGCGATAGCCGCGCGCAGGTAGTATCCAGCACGCTTACGGCTTTATCCGGCAACTGGCGATCGGGCAGGTAACGATGAGAGAGCTTTACGGCCGCGGCCAGCCCTTCGTCCAGAATACGCACGCTGTGATGCTTCTCTAATGCCGGCACCACGCCCCGCAACATCAACTGGCAGGCGGTCTCGGTGGGTTCTTCCACTTTCACTAACTGGAAGCGTCGCGCCAGGGCCGGATCCTTCTCGAAATATTTCTTATATTCGGACCAGGTCGTAGCCGCGATGGTCCGCAGTTCGCCGCGCGCCAATGCCGGCTTCAGGAGGTTGGCGGCATCGTTCTGCCCGGCTTGGCCACCGGCGCCGATCATCGTGTGGGCCTCGTCGATGAACAGAATAATGGGCGTAGGCGAATTCTTCACTTCGGCAATCAGGCTCTTCAGGCGATTCTCAAACTCGCCCTTGACGCCGGCGCCGGCTTGCAGGAGCGCCAGATCGAGCGTCCGCACTTCGACGTTTTTCAGCACGGGAGGAACATCGCCCTGCACGATACGGATGGCGAAGCCTTCAACTACCGCGGTCTTACCGACACCGGCCTCGCCCACCAGGATGGGGTTATTCTGGCGGCGCCGGGTCAGAATGTCGACGACTTGTCTGATTTCGAAATCGCGCGCCAGCACTGGGTCGATTTTTCCGGCACGCGCATTCCCAGTGAGGTTGATGGTGTACTGGTCGAGGTTGGGTGTCTTGCCACCCATGGGCCGGGGAGCACCGCCGGCATCGGACGCCGCGGGAGCGGCAGCGGCAGCCTCTTCGTCGGAGGTGGCGGTGATTTGCTGAAAATCTTTGCGTAAACTTTCGACGTTGATCTTCTGGAATTCGCGGCTGACATCGCGCATCATGCGCGACAGGTCTTCGTCAACAGCTAGTGCCAGAATCGTAAAGCCGGAGCGGATCTGGCCCGCACCGAAGTCGATGGAGCCCAGCGTCCAGGCTTCGCTGAGCATATCCCGCAGGGTAGGGCTGAGCGCCGGATTGCGCGCATTGCCGGACTTCAACTTGTCCAGACTGCGGGTGAGCTCCGCGGCCAGGCGCGACTTATCCACCTCGAAGTGCTTCAGAATGGCCGCCAGGTCGCCGCTCGACGAATCGAGGAGCTTCATAAGGTAATGTTCCACCTCCACGTCGTAGTGCGTACGGGAGAGGCACAGGCCGGCGGCGGCCTCGAGCGCGTTGCGCGTGGTGTCGTTTAACTTTCCGATTAAAGCTCGAAGATTGACTGCCATGTTATTCCTTTGTGGAGCAGATCCGGCTGCCCGCCGCGTTAATTTAGCAACAAAACCGTATCGCCCGGATCGCGCCCGAAGGCGGGTCCGGACTTGATCCAACTGAACCAGCCGAGAAGCGGCGCCGTTTCGCCGTCCGGCCGCAATTCGCAAGGCGGCACATCCTCGCGCTTCAGAACCAACTGCACTTCGAACTCAATCTCTCCGCCGGCAAAGAACCTGGTGAGCGCGCGGAGCGGCTCCCAGGCATCGCCTGAGGGCAAGAAAGAGCGGTATTGACGCACGGAGAGCGGTCCGAGGCAGATGCGCGCCCGGGTTTGCCTTTCCCAGATCTCGTCACCAGCGACGGCCCCCATACCGAGCTGATCGGAGTATGCCACGCCCCCTTCCATACGGCACTGGTTGGAAGGATCCAAGGCCCGCCACGCGCCAACGAACTGTTCGATCTCCACCGGTACGTCGAAGTAATCGGCCAGCACCTGTTGCAGGGCGGTCGCCGAACGGGGTTGCATGGAGAGGAGCCCGGAGTAGAACAAAATCGATTCGTCCGGCACGGCCTGGCGGAGTTGCAGCCCCTCCGTGCCCAGGCCGACGAAACTCATCAGGTAACGCGATAGCCGATCCTGCCGGTCGCGCTCGTAGGTGACGAAGAAACGGTATTTTTCCCAGGCCTGGTAGAACAGGGAGATCATCCGGTGATTGAAAAGGTCGAAGAACTCCTCGGTCGAAAAGTCTTTGAGGCGGTCACGATCCCGGATCAATTCCGTGTAACTATACGGCAGCACGCCCATGGGTCCGGTAAGGCCCATGAAGTTAACCTTCATGAGTGCCGGGCCATCCTCCGGCCAATCCAGGGTCTGAATCTGGCTGGGGGGGAAAGCCAGCAGGTTATTGGCGGAGAAGCGCAGCACCTCGCGCTGGGGAGGCGCGAAATGACCTACCGGCTCGCGATCCGGAAGCATG
The DNA here is from genome assembly GCA_963738345.1 of Bryobacterales bacterium. GTDB lineage: Bacteria > Acidobacteriota > Terriglobia > Bryobacterales > Bryobacteraceae > Bog-159. Next base: position 3,748,389 of record CAVTWI010000002.1, on the reverse strand, counting down.
CGGTGCATCAGCCGGACGGCCTGAAAAAAGTTAAACCAGCCCGGATGCTCGCGCAACTCTTCGCCGAGAAAGGAGCGGCCTACATCAAGATCCTGCGACCGGCTCGGGGTGGCCATTCGCGCAAGACCTCCTTTCTCTGTTGGACGCGCACGGACAACTGGCTGAAGCTGTTCAAGGATGAATACAGCGCCAGAAACGATTCGATCACGCTGGCGAACAGGTAGACGCCGCCGCCCACGAACTGTTCTTCATCCAACTCCAGTTCCACACGCGTGCCGCGCGCGAAGGCGACACCGTCTTCGGAGACCACGCGCGAAAACTGCCGCTTGCTTTTCAGCCCGGCGATTCCTTCGACGGTCTTGCTGGAGTAGGCAGAAGACGCGAAATCATACAGTCTCAAGACCTCCTGAAGTGCTTCGCGGCCTTCCGAAACCAGTGACAGGTAGTTGAGCGAGAGATGGGAAATCAGACGCCACTGCATCGCCTTGCCGAGGGGAGGCCGGATTGGCGACGTTGGTTTCCGCAGAGCCACGATGCGCTTGATGGGCGCGCCGGTTTCCATCTCAAAATCTCCAGCTTCATTTCCGAACGGCAGCCGAGAAGGCAAATCGCGATTGGTGCAGGTGGTGCGAATGGTCAGCGCGTCGGTAGCCGGGCGCGTGGGCTGGAACGACAGATCCACCAACGCCAGGTCCATTTCCGTGCCCTCGTCATTCGGACGCAAGGACGGACGGCGATTTCCGACCCAGAAGGTCTGCTGCCGGTCCCGTTGGGTGGAATGGCGGAACGAATAAAACGGCTGATACTCGACGATCTCTTGTTGCTGCGCTTTCAGGCTGGCAACCTGGTCCACCGAGAAAACTTCCATGGCGAGCGGGCGGCGGGCATCGGGAACGATCGGATACTCGTACTTCTGCTGGTCGAGAAGGATAGGCTCAGCCGTCTGCGGGAACAGATTCACGACCGGACTGCAGCCCAGGCGGAAAGTGGCCGGCGAAATGCCGGTCTCGAGACGCTGGCGGCGTTCCTCGCCTTCAAAGCGCGAGAACAGGAAGATCAATTCCATGCTCCGTTTGAAGCCCGCACGCGCAGGCCTGCCGCAGACCGTTGAGGTCAACAAAGAAAAACTTATCCGACAAAAGTAAAATACTCCTGCAACAGCCGGTAACCGATGAACGAGCGCCGCGGGTAAGGGAGCATGCCCTCGTCCTCTTCGAACCCGACGGGCCGCAAGCGCTGAAGCGGGCAGAGTCACGGCCGGCGCGCGAGAGCCGGGCGTGGTATCGCGCACCACCACCTGCAACAAATTGCAGCACAAAATTTCGTAAATGGTGTGGACCAGCGCGCTCTCGCCATCCAGAAAAAACCGAAGCTGGTCCAACTCGAGCTTGGCGAACTCCATGTCGGCGGCATTGCAGGTCAACTCGATGCGCAACGCTCCGGATGCGTCGGCTGCCCGCAAAGGCGGCTTTAGACGATCGGGTGTCATCCAGGCCGCGGCGGTGACGGCAATGGGCCAAAGGGTAGTGTCATAGCAGGTGCGGAACTTGCACGGAACTCCGTCCACCGGCCGAGAGTACAGCAGCGTTTCCCGGGGAATAGCACAGCCCGTGGATAATTTTCCCTTCTGCGGATCGAGGTGAAACTGCGCGATCGACATGGAGGGAAGGGGCCGGATGAAGTGCGGATAGACGATGCCCAGCAGGGCCTCGGTGATCTCGGGGAATTCGTCGTCGATCTTGAGATGTACGCGCGCCGCCAGAAAGGCGAATGCTTCGAGCAGGCGCTCCACGTGCGGATCGTCGCACTTGGTCGGCTCCATCACCAGGCGGGAGGCGATCTTGGGATATTTTTCGGCGAACTGCGCGCCCAGTTGGCGCATGTAGGTCAGCTCGCGCTCGTAGTACAGCAGCAGATCATCCCGCATTCTCGACCTCGTATTGACCGCTGGTCAATTCCAGCACGGTATCGAAGGAGACGTGCTCGGGCGCCGGATCCATGATCAGCAAGCCATCGATGCGGAAGCGCAGGGTGCGGGTCTTGCCGCCAGGTCCCTCCAGCGGAACGATCTTGACGTTTGCCAGGCGGGGCTCGAACAATTTGACGGTGCTGTGCAGGAATCGCACCAGCTTGGCCTGGTCCTTGGGCGAGTTTAGGGCATAGTGCAGTGAAGTCCGGCAGACCGTATAGATAAAGCGAACGGTTGACTTCCTTCAATGATTCCGTCGGGCGGCACCGCGATGCGCCGCGTATTGAGCAGCCATTCCAGGTCGCGGCGGAGACCGTCCTTCAATTGCCGCACGGATTGCGTGCGGGTGGGTATAGCCTCGCCAGAAATGTCCGGCTCATGGTCGATAAGCCGGTCGAGCACCGACAACGTAACGGCTGCGTTGTATTCATCGGCGTAGCGGGCCATGGTTTAGACCGAAAACGCCTGTACCGGATCCAGACGGCAGATGCGTTCGAAGATGGCTTGCTTGGCTTTGGCGTCGCCTTGAATCTTCTTGCTGGATCTGCAACAGGAAAGCGAGCACGCCCGCCACCATTTCGCGATCCTCCCATTCTTCCAGTTTATGAGTCTCCACGGCGGCGGCGATCTCGTCGAGCAGGAGTTGGGCGATGCTATCCTTGCCGGCGCCCATGCAGAACTGCGCGAGTTGCAGCTTTCGCTGAAAGCGGCCGCGCCCGCTACGCTGGCGCTCAATTTCCTTGTGCAGGATTTCGAATGCTTTTTGCGGCTGGCCCTTGCGCATGGCCTCAGTCGCCAGAGAGTGCGGATCGATAAACTTCTTTTGCCAACCGGGCGCCTGGAAACCATCCATTACCGGCAGGCTGGGTACGGCGGCGCGAGGGCTGGCATCGGCTGGCTCGGCGATCAGTTCGCGCAGCCAGGTTTGAGTCTCCGGGTTGGCGGTAGGAGTCTCGTCCGTTAGCATCGCTTCCATCAGTTCCGGAAGGTCGCGCAGCAATGTACGCAATTCCGAACGCATGGCAATGGCAATGGCATTGTAGTCGCTGCCCAACGCCACACAGGCCTCTACCACGAAGCGCTGTAGATCGAGCCATGCTCGTCCGCACGGCAAGGCCATCACGGTTTCGGCGAGCTCCAGCAACTCCGGCCAGCGGTTATTCAGCGCAAGGCTCCTGATCTGGCGGCGAAGCTCGGTGGGCGGCGCTTCCAACACGCCAGGGTCGGAAGAGGCCCGGAGTTCGCCCCAGCGCAGTCCGCGGAGCATCAGATAAGGCGCCGGGCTCAAAGGTTCGCGCTTGCGGAGGAACTGGGCCGCCGCGGCCACACTAGCGATGGCAGCCGCGCGGTCGGACGGCTCGGCGCTCGTTTTAAAGGCGAAGGTCAGATCGGTAGCGGCACCGCCGGTAGTGGCGGCAGGCGCGCCCTCGACGGTCTCGGAGGCGACCTCCTCTACCGGCGCCGCAACTTCCTCCACCGGATCGGGCTCAAACTCGCGCTTCTTCTGCAGGAATCCGTGCATCACATGCCGAATATCATCCAGGCCACTCTTGAGTTTGCCGAACGAAGGCGCCGCGTCCGCGAATTTATCGGCGCAGAGATCGTCGAGCGCCTTTAGAGTTGCAAGGCAGACGTCCAGAGTCTTCTCGCCCTCCGCATAGAAGGCCTTGGGTGTGATGCCGAAGGAACGGTCGAAAACTTCAGGCGCGAGTTTTCCTTCTTTAAGGGCTTTGTCGCGTTCCGCTTTCTGCTCTTTGGTCTTGGCCTGATCTTCGGCCAGAACGCTCCGCGAAGCCTTGTATTGGAAGAAATTGTAACCATCCTGGCACAGCGCGACGCCCTTGAGTGGCGCTTCCATCCGGGAGCCGATCCAGTCGAGGGGCATGGCGCGCAGTTCGAGGTCGTCCTCCTCCATGGCCGGATAGACGGTGTCCCAGAACTTTTCGACCAGACCGTGGCAGAGAGCCAAGCCGTCATTCAGCCCGGTGAAGCCTTTGGTTTTGACGAGAGATTCGGTGAGCCAAGCGGCTAACTGCAGATCCTTCGACTGAGTGGCGATGACTTCCTGCACAAGCTTGATCAAAACCACATGATCGGCAACCTTGCGTTCATGCTGCCAAGCGCCTTGGTTGAGGTCGTCATCCTCGCGGCGCGCTTCCTTAATCTTGTCGTAAACGGGAGAGTAGCGCAGGTCCTTGCCGCTAGGATTGTCGCCCGGAATCGGGTTTAATATATCTTCACGCAGAGGCATCGGAAGCGAACTCCAGCGACCGGATTTCAAGGAGGGGCACTTCCTCGTTGTCCACGATAAACATTTTCTGGCCTACTGGAAACTCCTGGCCCTTATCGTCACCGGCCCATTCAGTGGCTCGCCCCAGCCAAATCGCCTGATCTTCCGACTTCCACGAGAAGGGATAGACGGCGGGAATCAATACTTCGCCTATATCCGTGCCTTGAAAAGAAGGTCCGGTAAGCACGAAGGCGGGGGCCCACAAAGTATCGCGTAATCGCCGTGGCGGTTCCATGTGCAATGAGGCGATATGCTGGAAAGGGATCCACAGATATGCTCCGGCCGCATAGACTTCCAGGCGAGTTCCGATAGTTGGATCGGCATCCCGGATCGATTGGAAAGGTTTGCCGTTGATCTTGCCTGATGGGGATGGGGCCGCAGGCACACCAGGATATTCTTCTTTGCGGAATACATCGTGCCGGGTTTTTTCGGCGTGGAGCACAGAGTAATAAAGGACGGCGCCCAACTCCGCCTCCTTGCCGCCTTGGGAAAGAACCGCCAACTGCTTCTCCGCACGGTCATACTGCCCGGAGAAGCAGAGGAGTTCAAACAAAAATATGCGTTGCGCGACGTCGGTAGGCCGATCGCGAAGGTGCGCCGCCAAGGCGACCTCCGCGTCGTGGACTTTCCCGGCATCCAGCAGTTGTTTAGCTGTCATGAAAACGCGGCGACTAGAACTTATCCGGTGCGGCCCAATTGGCAGCCAAGGTTTCGAGATTGTATCCCTTTGGTACGGCGGCCGCCAGAGTACCGTCGTCTTGCTCTGCTTTATAAGCTATCTCGACGGACTGGAAGGCGAACGATACCGACTCAGTGGGGTTTTCACTGCTGCCGGACAACTGCAAGGAAGTGATCAGCGCGTCCGCCAGGAAGATCCGGAAGTAGTCGCCCTGCACCGTGGAGTCTTTCCCAACGGGCTTGTCATAGAGAATGTAAACCTTCGCAATAACGGTGCCGGATGAGCAAAAGTTAAAGAGGAGGGGCGAGGTCGCGTCCAGGACCTTCATGATGCTCAGGTTCGTGAAGTCCGCTCTCCCCGCCTTCGCCTCCTTTCCCGATGCCCCCGCACCGTAAGTCGAGTGTTGGCTGACACCCCAACTAAACGAGAGAATGTCGATGAAACCCGTCTTGCTGGTGCTGGGCCCGGTTACACCATCGACGTACAGATATGCGTTAACTGCCATTTTGGTGATCCTCCAGTTTCTTGTTCATTACCTTATTGGAATTTGCTAATGCCGCCGCGACGCGGCTCTTATTTTGCGGGCGCCGGCAAATCGGCAACCAGCCGCAGGGAAACGGTCAATTCGTCGAGTTGGAAGTGCGGCTTGAGGAACGCGACGGCACGATAAACGCCGGGTTTTCCAGCGACTTCGGAAACGTCGATGCGCGCATCCCGTAACGGACAGCGGGCCTTCATAGCCGGGGACGCCGTATCATCGGGGACCACGTAGCCGGTAATCCACTTATTCAGGAAGATCTCGGCGTCGGTCCGGGACATGAAACTACCGATCTTGTCGCGCATCATCGCCTTCAGGTAATGAGCGAAACGGGAGACGGCCATGATGTAGGGCAACTGCGCAGATAGGCGCGCGTTGGCGTTGGCAGAGTCCGTGTCGTAGAGCTTAGGCTTCTGCGCGGTCTGCACGCTGAAAAACGCCGCGTAGTCGGTGCCTTTGCAGTGGACCAGCGGGACGAAACCCAAATCCGCCAGTTCTTTTTCCCGGCGATCGGTGATGGGAACCTCGGTTGGGCACTTCATCGCCACGTCGCCTTCGTCCGTGTAGAAGTTGTGTACCGGGAGACCCGTCACCAAGCCGCCGCCTTCTACGCCGCGCATGGCCACGCACATGCCGTACTGCGAAAACGAGTTGGTCATACGGGTGACTAAAGCAAACGCGGCATTCATCCACAGATATTTGGAATGGTCGCTGCCATCCACATGTTCTTCGTAGTTGAAGGCTTCGACCGGCTTGGTGTCCTTGCCGTAAGGCAGGCGGCCCAAGGTACGGGGCAGGCACATGGCCACGTAGCGGGAGTCCTCGGATTGACGAAAACTTTTCCACTTGGCATATTCCGTGGTGTCGAAGATCTTGGCTAAATCGCGCGGCGCGTCGAGCGAGGTATAGCTCTGCATGTTGAACAGATCGGGCGCCGCGGCGGTGGCGAATGGAGCGTGGGCGGCGGCGGCTACGTTGGAGATTTTCTCCAATAACTCGATGTCTTCGGGGTGTTTGCCGAACTCGTAATCGCCCACCAAGGCACCGAAGGGCGCTCCGCCAAAGACGCCGTACTCTTCCTCGTAGACTTTTTTGAAGAGCGCGCTCTGGTCGAATTCCGGCGCGCGCTGCAGGTCCTTCAGTAGTTCTTTCTTACTGACATTCAGAACCTTGATTTTCAGCATGGTACCGGTTTCGCTCTGGTCCATCAGGTACTTGATGCCGCGCCAGGTTCCTTCGAGTTTTTGGAAGGATGCGTTATGCATGACCTCGTTCAACTGCAGGGAGACCAGATGATCGATCTGCGCGATGCGCGCATTGATCATCATCTCAGCATCTCGTGCAATCGTCATGGAGCCATCGAGGACTTGCGCGACGAATTCCTTGATGAGGTTCTTGCCGCGCTCTTTGGAAGCCGGCTCGACGCCGAAACGTCCTTCCTCGACGATTTGATCCAACAGGCCTTTTTCCAATACCTGCTCGCTAATCGTGGCAGGCGCAGTTGCGTTCTGACTGTCAGGCATTGGCTTCCCCCTTGTCCATCTCGCCCTTGATCTTCTGAAGCTTTTCGGTATTGCCTACGGCCTCGAGAAGCAATTCTTCGAGCTTGTCGTTCCCCTGCAGGCTTCCCCGCAGATCGGCCAGCCTGGTGCGCAAGTCGAGCAACTCCTTGAGGGGTTTGACTTGACGAGCCACGTTTTCCGGCTCGAAATCATCCATGCTCTTGAAGTGCAGGTCAACCTTCAAGTTGGCTGCCTCGGGCTCCTCGCTGAGCTTGTTCTCCACGGCGAAAGACAGATGCGGTTTCATGCCTTCCAGAACACTATCGAAGTTGTCTGGATTCACTTCCACAAATTTTCGATCTTTCAACTTTGCCAGGGGTTGCTCAGGTTGGCCGGTCAGGTCACCCAGTACTCCTACAACAAAGGGGAGTTCTTTCAGTTCTATCGCGCCACCGATTTCGACGTCGTAAGTGATCTGTACACGGGGTGAGCGCACCCGGTCAAGCTTGTGTTGTGTGCTTTCTCTTGCCATTCGCCCTCCAATCCAAAAATGATTCGGCTCTGCTAAAGTACTCTTTCTGAGCGCGTTCGTCAAGTAGGTATTAACAGTTCAAAATTCCGTCGCATGCCGATCCCGGTGGTAAGCCCACGCTTCGACTTTGCGCGTCCCGCCCGATTCTGCTACCTTGAACTGCGATGCGGCGGCTGGAACCAATAGTTTGGACGAAGGGGACGTTCCTGAGCCCCCAACACCTGCAAAGTCAGGACCGATTCCTCGAGGAAACCCTGCAGTTCGAACTGCAAGCGCTGGAGTTCCGGCCATGGGGCTTCCGCCATCTGCGCATCGACCAAGCCGCCCTGGCAGCCGGCAATCTGGTAATTACTGAAGCTAACGGCATCTTTCCCGATGGGTTGCTGTTCGAGATTCCAGGATCAGATCCGGCGCCACCCGCAAAGCCACTCGGCGATCACTTCGAAGCCGATGTAGAGAGTGTCGATGTGTATCTCGCAGTTCCCAGCTACCGGGAGCGCGGATTCAATGTGGCCAGCGCGCGGCGCGACGCGGAGACTCGTTACCGCGCCGAGGTGGAGATGATCCGCGACGAAAACACGGGGCAGTCGGAAAAGCCCGTGATGGTAGCCCGTAAGAACCTCCGGCTTGTAGCAGACGCCGAAAACCGCGAGGGCAGTTCCACCTTGCGCGTGGCGAGGATCCGCAAGAGCGCTGCCGGCCTTTTCCAATTGGACGCGCGGGTGGTGCCACCGCTGCTGGATTTTGAGGCGAGCGACTACCTGGTTTCGATCGCCCGCCGGCTGGTGGAGATCCTTTCGGCGAAGAGCAGCGAACTGGCAGCGAGTCGCCGGCAGAAAAACCAGAGTCTGGCCGACTTTACCTCCGCCGACATTTCTCGTTTTTGGCTTCTTTATACGGTCAACGCGGCACTGCCGGTCTTCCGCCATCTATTCGAAACGCGCAAAGGACATCCGGAAGGCCTGTACTCGGCGATGCTGGCGCTGGCCGGCTCCCTAACCACCTTTTCGGTGAAGATTCATCCGCGCGACTTGCCGCCTTACGATCACAACAATTTGGGCGCCTGCTTCACCGAACTGGATGAAAAACTGCGGCTATTGCTCGATACGGTAGTTCCCAGTAACTGTGTCTCGTTGCCCTTGAAGCTGGTGCAGCCTTCTATTTACGCGACCTCCATCGATAATGACAAGTACTTTCACCAGACCCGCATGTATCTGGCTATCAGCGCGGACATGAGCCAGGCAGACTTGGTCGGCAGAGCTCCTCAGTTGGTCAAGATTTGCTCCGCGGATGCCGTGGAACACTTACTGCAAAGAGCCCTGCCGGGCGTCGTACTGACTCACGTCCTGACTCCCCCGGCCGCAATTCCAATCAAAATGAATTATCACTACTTCGGGTTGAGCCAGAGCGGCGGCGTGTGGGAAGCCGTGGTGCGTGCCCGTAATTTGGCTGCCTATGTACCGGGAGATTTTCCAAATCCACAAATGGAATTAGTCATCGTACTAGCGCAGGCCGGCTAGTCCGCTAGCGAGCCAGCGCGAAGACGACAATCACAATCACGACCAACAAAAGTAGTCCTGCAAGAACCAAAATCAGGGTTAGCGGCGATTTTTCCGCTTTTGGGGCCGGCGGCGTTGCCTTCGGCGCGGGTGCCGGTGCGGCGGCGGGCGGCGGAGCTTTGAACATCTGAGTGAACTCGCTGGGGCCCGAAGGTACGGAGGGCGGCGGTGACGCGGCTCTTCTCGAAAACGCGCCGGTAGCCATTCCGCCTTGTGGCAAGGGCGCCTGCGGGGCAACCGGCGCCACGAGGCTCTCGGACGGCTGTGCTTCGGCAGCAAACATGCGTGTGAACTCGCCGGGTATTCGAAGCGAGGGGCTGGCGGGAGGCGCGGCCGAGGGCTTCGGGAACGCGGGAGCGTCGGTCAACTGCCCTGCCTGCATCATGCGCGTAAACTCGCTCGCGGATTTCGCAGGAGGAGCCGGCGGCTGGGAAGGCAACGGCTCCGGCGCCAAGGGAGACTGCATCATGCGCGTGAACTCGCCGGGGGCGGCTGCGGACGGGGACGGTGAAGGTGCGGCCGGCGGCGTCTTAGCCGTGGGCGCAGCGGGCGTTGGGGCCTGGAACATGCGCGTGAACTCGCCGGGCTGCGCTTGATCGGGCGCCGGGGGCTTAGCGTCCGCGGCTGGCGGCTGCACGCGACTGTTCGGTAAGACGACCGGCGGCGCCGACGGAGAAACCAGAATGCGCGTAAATTGGCCTGGTTGCGTCACGGGCTTTGCCGGGGAAGGCGTCACCACCGGTGGTGCGGCGGGTGCGGGCGCTACAGGGGGTTCGAGGCTGGGTCCGGGTTCATTCGCCGCCGGTGCGGCAGCTTGAGCCGCCGGCGTGGCTGCGCGGAGCATGCGGGTGAATTCTCCAGCCTCCGGTTCGACAGGGGCGGCTGGGGTTGTGGCAGGGGGAGTCACAGGCGCGGACGGCGCGGGCGGGGCGGCCGAGCGGAGCATGCGGGTGAATTCTCCAGCTTCGGGTTCAGGGACTGCTGGGGTCGCGGTTGGCGGCGTCGCGGGCGCGGGCGGCGCAGCCGAACGGAGCATGCGGGTGAATTCTCCAACCTCTGGTTCTACATCCCGGACAGGGGCGGGCGCCGCGACCGCTGGTATCGCTGCTTCGATGCCGCTCGCAGAGGCCAACTGTGCGGGCTCCAGTTGTTCTAACCGTGGCGCTAGCATGGGTGCCGGCATTGCCATGGTCGGCAGGTCATCCGGCTTCGGAGGCGCACTGCGGACTGGCTCGGGCTCCTTCATTGCCTGGAAAAACCGCGTGAATTCTCCCGCCTCGGATACCGGAAGAGCATCCTCTTTAACTGCCCCAGATTCGGGCGGAATTCTCCAGACGCCGCTTCGTCCGGGGTTCGAAGGCGGCCTGGGTGCCGACTTTGCTTCGGCCAGCCACTCCCGCAAATTCCGTTTCGCCGGCAAGACCTCGGTGACCACGTAGGGAATACCATCGTGATCGCCTTTGTCCAAAACACGCTCTCGATATTCGGCAGAAAGTTGATCTATGGTTGCTAATACTGCCAGGTTCTCAGGAGTGTACCCGTCCGAGAGCAAGTGTACGAGCACCGCGCGGCCCGATGATAACTCCCTTCCCGGCAGGGCGATCTCCCGATCGCCACCGTGCAGTGCCAGCAGTTCGTACTTGTCGTGGAAAATCATAGTCTGAGCCCCATAATGTCACTCGCCCCGGGAAAGTTCAACTCTGCCGGTATGAACTTCCGCTTATGGTAAAGTAATCGAGACTGGTCGCCCGCATATGACGTTTCTCTCCAAAGTGGTGTGGTCCGAAGGCATGTATCTTGGGCCGCAGCACTTTCAAGCTCAAAGCCGCTACTTCGAAGACTCGATCAAATTTGCCGTCTCGTCGCTCTGGTCGAGGCCGTACGGTTTGCTGGGCTGCGGTCTCGATGAAGAGGCGCTGAGAAATGGAACGCTCGCCCTGGTACACGCGCGGGGTATTTTTCCGGACGGTATGCCGTTTCTAATGCCGGAATGCGACGCTCTGCCGGCGCCCCGTCCCATCGCCGAAGTATTTCCTCCAACGCGGGACCGTCTTATTGCGTTGCTGGCCGTACCGGCACGTAAGCCACAGGGACTGAACACGGTGCTACCCGGCGGCGCGGGACAGGGAAGGTTTTTGGCTGAGACTCGAATCTTACGCGACGAAACCACCGGCGCGGACGAACGGCCCGTGCAGATGGGACGCAAGAACATCCGATTGCTGCTCGATCTGGAACCCGCGGATGAACTGGTCACGCTGCCGGTGGCTCGCATGATGCGCGACGGCGCGGGACACATTGTCTTCGATCCCGACTTCATCCCGCCCTGCCTGCAACTTGGCGCGAGCGAACGGCTGATGCTGCTGCTAGGCCGTTTGGTCGGGATTCTGGAAGAGAAGAGTTCTTCGATCGAGGGCGCGCCGTCCACGCAAGGCGAATTTTCTCCGCGCGACATCGCCCATTTCTGGCTGCAGCATGCCGTCAACGCCGCGCTGGCGCCGCTGCGCCATCTCTGGATATCGAAGCGCGGCCATCCGGAGGAGTTGCATGTAGAACTTTCGCGGCTAGGCGGCGCTTTATGCACCTTCGCGCTGGACTCGCATCCGCGTACGCTCCCGCTCTACGATCACGACAACCTCAGCGAATCCTTCGATGCCCTGGACCGCCACATTCGCCGGCACCTGGAAATTACAGTGCCTACGAACTGCGTGGCCATTCCGTTGGAAAAGGTAAGCGACTATGCCTTTGAAGGCGAGGTGAGTGATACCCGCTGCCTGGGGCGCGCGCGCTGGTTCCTGGGTATCCGTTCCAACCTGGGTGAAGCCGAAGTGATCACCCGGACTCCGCAACTGGTCAAAGTCTGTTCCGCGAAGTTTGTTACCGAACTGGTAAAGCGTGCTATTGCCGGACTGACATTAACTCATCAGCCGGTACCCCCGTCCGCCATACGCACTAAATTAGAAATGCAATACTTCAGCATCAATCGCACCGGCCCTTTTTGGGACCACATCGTGCAGACCCGCCGCGTCGGAATCTATATTCCCGGTGAATTGCCGGATCCGGACGTGGAACTGATGGCCGTCTTAGACAACTGAGGAATCGTCCCCATGCCACAAACAACTAGCGCGCCACAGGCGCCTTCCCGGCCGGAAAACATGGCCTTAATCTTTCAGGAGCTGTTTACCGCCGTGGTGCGCCTGCGGTCCAACCGCCAGGCGGTGTCCGATTCGGATTCGTTCCGCCATCACATTCGCGAAGCCGTGAAGAATGCCGCGCAGGATGCCCATAACAAGGCCGGCTACTCCACCGATGATATTCGTAAGGGAACCCTGGCCGTGATCGGCTTCCTGGATGAGACCATTCTCAACCTGCAGAGCCCTTTATTCGCCAACTGGCCGCGCCAGCCATTGCAGGAAGAGCTGTTCGGAACGCATATGGCCGGCGAAGTATTTTTTCAGAATTTGCAGGAACTTCTGGGCCGCAACGATTCCGAAGATCTCGCCGACTTGCTGGAAGTACATTATCTCTGTCTGCTGCTAGGCTACAGCGGCCGCTATAGTCTTGGCAACCGCGGAGAGTTGCAGTCCATCATGGACGCCACGGCCCGCAAGATCAGACGCATACGAGGGGACTTCGCGGGCTTGGCGCCGGGATGGAAACCGCCCGCCGAGCAAATTCAAATTGCGAAGGATCCCTGGGCGCGGCGTCTGCTGTATGGTGCGTTGGCGTGTCTCATTCTGGCCGTACTGATATTTGTGACGTACAAGTTAGTGCTCGGGTCCGGGGCTTCCAGTCTCCAGACGGTTATTTCATAGTATGCCTACCCAAACTCGAGACTTGTCCTACCGGGAGAACTAAACGATGCGCAAGGTTATTCTGATCGTCGCGCCAACTTTACTCGCATACTTCCTACTTACATTTTTCACGGGAAATTTGTTAGGACTCCAGGGCGCCAAACTGTGGATCTTGCGCGGCTCGCTGTGGCTGATCGGCTCGGTAGCCGCCGCGATCGTGATCTGGTATTTCTGGGACAAATACAAGAAAGAACAGAGCGCCGCGGCAGACAACGAAGAAGCGCCCTCGGGCGGCGAAGAAATTTCGGTCCTGATACGCGACGCCGAAAAGAAGTTGGCGGCCGCACAACTTGCCAAGGGCTCGCGGATCGGTAATCTGCCCGTAATCCTGGTTCTGGGAGAAGCGGCTGGCGCGAAGACCAGCACCATGGTGCATTCCGGCCTGGAGCCTGAACTGCTGGCGGGGCAGGTCTATCAGGATGGCAATATCGCTTCCACCCGTAGCGCCAACCTATGGTACTCGCACCAGACCGTCTTCGTGGAAGCGGGAGGCAAACTGCTCGAAGACAGCCAGGGCCGGACTCACCTGGCGAAGAGTCTTCAGCCGCGTCAACTGAAGGCGGCGGGCGCGGTAGGGCAGGCGCCACGGGCCGCGCTGGTCTGTGTTGAAATCGAGCGCATTACGGCGGGGGGACAAGCCATGGCCACGGCTGCCCGGACCTTGCGGGCCAGGCTCGGGGAGATCGCCCAGTCGTTCGGCATCCAATTGCCCGTTTATGTGCTTTTCACGAAGGCGGACCGGCTTCCATTTTTCGCCGATTTCGTCCGGAACCTGAGCAACGAAGAAGCCGCGCAGCCGCTGGGCGCGGCGCTTCCCATGCCCGGAACGGTTTCGGGAGTGTGGGCGGAGGAGCAGGCCGCGCGCCTGGGGACGGTTTTCGATGGAATCTTCAGGGCGCTGGCGGATGCCCGCCCCGAGTTATTGGCGCGCGAGAACGATGCGGCCAAGCTGCCGGGCGCATACGAGTTTCCGCGGGAATTCAAAAAGCTGCGCGGGTCGATGGTGCAATTTTTGGTGGATCTCTGCCGGCCAAGCCAGTTGACGGTTGGCCCGTTTTTACGCGGATTCTATTTCTCCGGTGTGCGGCCGGTGATCGTGCAGGAATCGGCGCCGGCGGCCACCGCTCGTGCGCCGCAAACGCAGGGCGGGGATGCGCGTGAAGCTACGGCCATGTTTCGCATGCCGGCGGGCGGCCCGCCGGGCACGGCCGCGGCGTCGCCCCAGCGCGTGTCGGTATCGCGCAAGGTCGCGCAATGGGTCTTTCTCCCGCATTTTTTCAACCACGTAATGCTGGCGGACCGGGTCGCCATGGGAGCCAGCGGTTCGAGTTCCAAGGCGGATCTCCGGCGGCGCATCCTGCTCATCTCCGCCGCGGTTCTCTGTCTGGCTCTCTGCATCGCATTCACCGTCTCGTTTTTTTTAAATCGCGGTTTGGAAGGACAAGTCCGCGACGCCCTTCAGGGAACTACCGTAGCGCCCGCGGCGGGTAGCCTGGCACCCATTGATTCGCTTCGCCGCCTGGAAACGCTGCGACAATCTCTCGAAACGTTGACGGTCTACAACCGCGATGGGGCGCCGCTGCGCTATCGCTGGGGGCTGTATATAGGCAACGATCTATACCCGGACGTGCGCCGGCTGTACTTCGACCGCTTCAAGGCCCTCCTTTTCGGCCAGACGCAGAATAGCCTGGCAAATTTCCTGGGTGGTCTACCCGCAGCCCCAGCGCCGCCGGCGACGCCGGGCTACGACCAAGCCTACGATGCGCTCAAAGCCTACCTCATCACCACCTCGAACCACGATAAAAGTACGCGCGAGTTTCTATCGCCCGTGCTCATGAGAACCTGGAGCGCTAACACCGGCGTGGATGCGGAACGCCTGCAACTGGCGCAAAAACAGTTTGATTTTTACAGCGACGAACTCAAGGCTGATAACCCGTTTTCCAAACAGAACGACCAAACCGCAATCACCAAGGCGCGCAACTATCTAAGACAGTTCGGTGACCTGGATCGCGTGTATCAGACGATGAAGGCCGGCGCGCCAAAGGTCACAATCAACTTCAATCGTCAGATTGCCGGTTCGAAAGAATACCTGGTGGATAATTACGACGTGGCCGGTCCCTTCACGAAAGAGGGATGGAAGTTCATGATCGATGCCATCCAGAATCCCGGCCGTTACGTTCACGGTGAGCTGTGGGTGCTGGGAGAGCAGGGCACCGTGAATTCGGATCCCAAGGAAATGATCAAGCCGCTGTTGAGCCGTTATAAAGGGGACTTCATCAAAGAGTGGCGTACCTACCTGAAAAGCGCCAGCTTGGTCAGATACCGGGATATTAAGGACGCATCCGCCAAGCTGAGTATGCTCTCCGGGGGGCAATCGCCGTTGTTAGCATTGCTGGCACTGGCTTCGCAGAACATTCCCTGGGACGATGCCGATATCGCGAAGGCGCTGCAGCCGGTGCAGTATGTAGAACCGCCCGGGACTGACCGTTACACCGGGCCCCAAAACAAAGACTACGTGGGCGCGCTGATCAAACTGCAGACCTCCGTGGATGCGGTTGCTAACTCGCCGGCGGGCAACGATGCCTTGGCAAATCAGGCTCTCAGTGACGCGCGGGAAGCGCGCAATGCGACTAATCAACTCGCCGCGCAAAACTTCAATCCGGATCCGGAGATGCTGGTGCAGAATTTATTGCTGGCGCCGATCATCGACGTGGAGGCTAAGCTGCGCGGACTTGGTCCCGGGGAATTAAATGCCGGTGGCAAGGGACTCTGCTCGCAATTCGGCAAGGTCCTGAGCAAGTACCCGTTCAACCCGGCGAGCAAGCAAGATGCCTCGGTGGACGACGTAAACTCCATTCTCAAGAAACCCGACGGAGCGCTATGGAAATTTTATGACGACAATCTGAAAAAGTTCCTGGCGAAACAAGGCAACCAGTACGTACCGGTGTCGGGGGGGGGCGTCACGCTGAACTCGCGCTTCGTGGAATTCTTCACGCAAGCCGCCGCATTCTCGGATTTTCTATATGCCGGCGGAGATCCGCATTTCAGCTATTCGCTGAAGCCGGTGCCGACGGAAGGGATCCAGAGACTCGGCCTGGAGATCGATGGACAGAAGCTGGATTACAGCGGCGGCTCTCCCGCCGCCAAGCAGTTCACATGGCAGCCCGGCGGGGTGCATGGAGCTAAGGGAACTTACACGGCGGAGGGCGCCAGTTTCAGCGACAACGCCGGGATCTGGGCGATCTTCCGGCTGTTCGGCGAAGCCGACAAAAGCGCGCCGGCGGGGGGTAACGCGGTGTTCTACGACTGGATCATCCGCACCGGCAAAGCCGGCAATCCCTCCCTGCTGCCCAACGGAAAGCCGCTCACCGTGCGCTTGGAACTGGAGATGCCGAACGCACCGCCAGTGTTCCAGAAGGGCTTCTTTTCCCGTCTGGCTTGTGTGTCTGAGGTGGCTAAGCCGTAATCCAAATGCCCAAATCATCTTTTGCTTCGGTTACTCTCGATGTGGACGCCGAATCCCAGCCGCGGCGGCCTGCGCCAAGCACCGACAGGGCGTTCCGTATTCTGCTGTTGGGGGATTTCAGCGGGCGAGCTAGTCGCGGAGCGCCGGCGGCTGAACGGCTAAAGCCCTATTTGATCGATCGCGACAACCTGGACCAGATACTCGCCCGCATGCGCCCCGAGTTGGAGTTGGGCTCGCGCGGGCGCGGACTCTTGCTGCAGTTTCGGGAACTCGAAGACTTTCATCCCGACCGCATCTACCGGCAGGACGTTTTTGAGAAGTTTCGCGCGGCCCGGCATCTGCCTGGTACGACCGCCACTCCCGCCGTGGCTCCAGCCCCCGCTGCAGAGCCGCCGGACGTTCAGGCGATTTCGGGTGGCAGCCTGCTGGAGAGTGTGCTCGAGACAACCGAGGCACAACCGCCGCGCCGGCGCGACGCCTTGCAGGAGTTTGTGAACCGGGCGGTCGCGCCGCATACCGTGCCGCGCGAGGATCCACAGCCGGCAGCGCAGCACGCTGAGGCCGGTCAACTGATGCGCGCGCTGCTGCACCATTCGAGTTTCCAGGCTCTCGAGTCGGCTTGGCGGGCAGTCGACTGGCTGGTGCGTGGCCTTGAGACGGGGCCGCAGTTGAAGGTTTATGTTCTGGATCTTGCCAAGGCAGATCTGGCGGGCAAACTGCACGAACTGCGCAGCCTGCTGGTTGATGAGGCCGGAGGAACCGCAGGCGATGAGCCGTGGGCTTTGGTAGCGGGCACCTATACATTCGCGCAGACCGAAAGCGATATCCGGATGCTGATGAGTCTGGCCGGACTCATGCATGCCGCGGGTACGGTCTTTGTCGCGGAGGCCGATCCCAGCGACGCGGATTCGCCGGAAGCCGGGCGGCTATGGCAGACGCTGCGGAGCTCACCCGCGGCCACCTCCGTCGGACTGGCGATGCCGCGCTTCCTGCTTAGACTTCCCTATGGCGAGAAGACCAGTACGGTCGAAAGTTTTCCATTCGAGGAGATGCCGGGCACACCCGAGCATCGTCAATATCTATGGGGAAATCCGGCCATCGCCTGCGCGTACCTGGTGGGTCAGTCGTTCCTTAGCGAGGGGTGGGATTTGCGGCCCGGAACGCACACGATTTCAGGACTGCCTCTGCATACGTACGAATCGGACGGGGAGCCGCAGCTCAAGCCGTGTGCGGAGGTGCTCATGACCGAGACGGATGCGGAATCGATTCTGGAGCAAGGCTGCATGCCGCTGGTCTCCATCAAGAATCACGATAGCGTGCGGCTCCTCCGCTTTCAGTCGATCGCGCAGCCGTTGGCGCCGTTGCGCGGACCCTGGATGTAATTCCAACTACAGCGCCCTTCGCATCTCCTCGATCAGGCGGGCCGCAGACTCCGCCGCCGGTTCGAGTTTCTCCACCATTCTCCAGCAGTGTGGAATACGCCGGCATTCATCAAGTCGTGGCGCAGGCGGTTCGCGCATAGCCCGCAAAACCTCGGGAACTCGAACCAGCGTGAGTTGTCCCGACTGCGCGCCCATCAGAAGCGTACCCAGGAACGCGCCCAGATCCCCCACCGCCAGTCCCTTCGGCAGACTCGCAAACGCCGGCTCTCCCATCGCATCCATTAGCGGCTCGAAGATGGCGGGCCACCGTTGAACAGCCAGCAGTCCCTCTACAATAGTCCTCAACGCGCGCGTCGACTCTTCGATTTTGGAACGATGGCCGGCGTAGAAATGTCCAAAGCGTGCCAGAAAATCGCAAGCGGTGACCGTCTCCGGTCGAAACTCTACGAGTTCTCGCGCGAGTCTCAGAAAGAACGGCGTCTCGTAGGCCGACAGTCCGCGGAGCCAGGGAGGGCGCTTTGGAGATTCTTCCGGCGGGGTTCTTTCGGCTAGGAAAAAGCTCTCGCGATCCTGCTTGTAGAGTATAGTTCCCGAGACGAATCGAGCGAAATCCTGATCTAAAGACAACAGCATGCGGTCGCCTTTCCATTGAGCTCCGGCGATCGGTTCGCCGGTCTGCGATCGGCCGATTTCCGCGGCCAAAATCTCGATCGACCTTCGAACAGCATCAGTTCCCACGGCAATTACGATTCTCGGCAAATAGTTCGCGCTCCCACGCCACAGACATCGCTATTCTACAAAAAGCGGCTATGGTACCCTCACGTAAGGAGATCTCCACTGGCCCTGCAACTTCCCTCTCAAATAGGAAAATACGAGCTCGAAGAGTATCTGGGCGGCGGGATGTCCGAGGTCTATCGCGCCCGCGACACCGTCATCGGCCGTACGGTAGCGGTCAAGATTCTTACCGAAGCGGGATGCGCGGATGCGGATGCCAAAGCGCGTTTCCTCCAGGAAGCTCGTCTGGCCGGCAACATTCAGCACGACAACGTGCTGAGCATTTACGACTTTGGAGAAGACGACCGGCAGCGCCCGTTCATGGTTATGGAGTATCTGCGGGGCGTCGATCTCCGCCATGCCATTCGAGACGGAAACCTCGGCGACCTCTCCGCGAAGTTGCGGATCGCCCTGCAAGTCGCGCGCGCCCTGGGATATATCCACACACTGGATATCGTTCATCGCGACATCAAGCCCGAGAACATCCACCTTACGTCGAGCGGCGTGGTGAAGCTCATGGACTTCGGCATCGCGAAGGCCCAAGGCCTCTCCATGACGCGCACCGGATACGTAATGGGCACGCCGTACTACATGGCGCCCGAACAGGTGCTGGGGAAGAACATCGGACCGGGGGTGGATATATACGCCTTCGGAGTCTTATTCTTCGAGCTTTTGGCGGGTGTCAGGCCGGTGGCGGGCGATACCGTGGAGCGTATCTTTTACTCTATTCTGAATGAACCGCTGGACCTGCAGCCCATCAGAGAAAGCGTTCCGCCCGCGGTTTCCGATCTGATCGCGCGTTGCACGGCAAAGGATATCGCGCAAAGGCCCCCCAACTTCGAGGCCGTGGCATCGGAAATCGAGCGGATATTGAGCGGCGCGGCAGCCCCGGCCAGTCCCCCCGCGCCCTCCCCGGAAACCGTGGCGCCTACACCCGCGGTTCCGAAGCCCAAATCGAAATTATGGATCGCCGTGGTGCTCGGCCTGGCGCTCCTGGTGGCGGCCGCCGTGCTAGTGAAGTTACTGCTCGCGCCGGGTCATAGTCCTGCGCCGCAACCCACATCGGCCGCACTGCCGCTCAGCTTGAGCACACCCACCGGCGATATGGTGCTGGTGCCGGCCGGCCCGTTTCTATTCGGGAAAGAAAAAACGGCCGCCACTTCGCCAGCCTTCTACATCGACAAGACGGAGGTTACGAACAGCGCCTATGCGACATTCTGCAAACAGGCCAGCCACCAGCTGCCGCCGAATTTTCCAGTGGATCAACCCGGCAATCCGGTGGTCAACGTAACCATTGCGGATGCGCGTGAATTTGCCCGTTGGGCCCAGAAGCGTTTACCCTCGGCGCGGGAATGGGAAAAGGCGGCGCGCGGCGATCAGGGGCGGCTCTTTCCATGGGGCGACCAGCGGAATACGGAATTGGCCAATGTCCGCGATAACGGCACCGTAGCCAAACACGAGGTCATGCTGGCAGACGGCTTTCAGCAAGGCGCCAGTCCCTATGGGGCGTTGAATATGGTGGGTAATGTTTGGGAGTTGGTCGAGGAAACCGTCGTGCCCATTCCGGCGATACGATAAAGTATTTTGCCGCGCGCCTCAATCCGCCGCCCGGACCGCAAGAGTCGTGGTACGAGATTCGCGGCGAATCTTTCAACGAACCGCTTGCCGCCAAAACGAGTTCCGGGGATTTTCTGTATGGCGGAATCTGGGAGGACAGCGCGGTTCCTGCGCGCTGGAAGGACTCCAAGATCGGCTTCCGTTGCGTGCGGGATATAGCGACACGAAACTAGGGGCACTGCGGCAGATACTTTTCGATGGCCTGGACGTTCTGGCGCGCGAAAGCGGCTTCCTGCAGGTCGGGATCGATCTCCAGCATCGAGCGGAAGTGGGGCAGCGCGGCCGCCAGCATCCCGCAATCGCGCGTGCGCTTGCCCAAGTTGGCGAAGGCCAGCGCCAGACTGTAATGCGCGTAGGCGTCATGTGGATCATACGTCAGGGATTTCTGGCAGTCCGCGATGGCGCGGTCGAAATGCTTCAGTTTTCCCTCGCTATCGCACATGCCGTAATAGGCCAGGCTGCGCAGATCTTTCCAAATGTCTTGTTGGGCGGCCCGCTTCTTCTTACCCATCCCCACCAGAAAGCCCAGCACATAGTAATTCAACTGGCCCGCCAGCTTGCTGTCGAAGTTACTCAGCCGGAGATAGCTGTCGTATTCCGGCAGGGAGGCCTCAAACTGGCCGCTCTGCCGCAAGCTATCGGCCATCCAGAGATGCGGTTCGGCTAATTCCGGTCCCAGGCTGACGGCCTTGCGCGCGGATTCGATTGAATCCGGATACAACTCCTTCATGCGGTAGGCTTGCGCCAGGTTGGTCAGTGCCAAAGTATTGTTGGGCTCGCGGCGGATTACGGTCTCGAACTGCCGGATGGCCTCATCGGTATTTCCGGTATCCAGCAGCATTCCGCCAAAGCTGGCATGCGCCTCCAGATAGTCCGGATCGATTTCGATGGCCTTGCGAAAATACTTCTCCGCATTCTGTTCGTCGAACAAAGCGTTATAAGCGCGGGCCAGGTACAGCGCCGCCTGACTGTAATTGGGATCCGCATCCAGCGCCTTCTGGAACTCCACGACGGCGCTCTTATAGTTCTGCTCGTAGCCTTTCTTGTAGAGCACCAAGCCCTTGTCTAGCGATCGGCTGCCGCACGGCTGCGGTGCCGCGCGATCATGATTTTGATGCTGACGGTGGTGTCGCGGCCCGGATAAACGGATTCTTCGCGCGGGCCGTCGGGTTCGTAGCCCATCTTCACGCCTTTAACGGTGTGAGCCCCAGCGGCCAAGCCGGGCAGCGTAAGCACTTTGCCTTTACTCACTATGCCGACCGACTTTCCGTCCAGAAACACTTCCACTCCATCCATATTCGACTCAACGATGAAAGTGCCCTCTTTGGCCGCAAATGGAACGCCGGGCTTGGCCCGGCTGGGGACGTAAGCCAGCAGCATGCGGGGATCGAAGCTGCCTTGTCCGATGGTCGGGTTCTGCTGTCCCTGGGGGCCTCGCTGGTGGCCTGCCGCACATTGCGGTACACGTAGTCCTGAAGTTCGTCGGCGGTCACGATGCCATCGCCGTTCTCGTCCGCCTCCCCTTCCAGACCCCGCACCACGTAGTAAGTGAAGACGCCATGTCCGCCGCCCCACGCCGCGCTTTCGTAGGAAACCTCCCGGTCGCGGCTGGCAGTCAGCGAGAATAGCGACTTGTCCAAGTGGATGAGGGTGTGATTGACATCCTGCAAGTCTTCCGGACGAATGGCGCCGCTGTGGCAGGAATCCGTCAGCAGGATCTTGTCTTTGGCCCGAATCTTTCCGCCGATGGCCGCGCCCAGATCGTCCATCGGATAACCGGTCTGCGCGACCTTGCGCGTGATCGATGTCGTAAGGCGCCAGGTAGCCGTGCCCTCCGAAGACGTAACCGTGCCCCGCGAAATAGATCAGAACGCGGTCGCCATCTTTTGCCTGCGAGGGCAGCCATTCCTCCATCTCATGCCGCAGGTTGGCCAGCGTGGCCTTGGGCTCCGATCAGAAGATGTACGTTTTCGCGATGAAAATTGCCGCCTTCGGGACTGATCAAAACATCGAAGATGCTTTGCGCATCGCGCTCGGAGAACAACAGATTGTGTGCGGCGCCCAGGTTTTGATAGGTGGCGATTCCCACTACCAAGGCATAGCTGCGCGGGATGTTCACCGAGGTGGGGGGGCCGGCGCTACGGGTAGATCCTTTTCGATTGTCAAGTCGCGATGCTGGGGCGGCGGCTGCTGCGCGCCCAGCGGCGCAAGCAAGACGAAACAAAGACTTAGATGTCTCAAACCCATATCGGTCATTGGTGTGCCAAGCGGAACTCGTACACGATAGGCCCAGTCAGCGGCACCGGGGAGGCCACTACGGTAGTCTTCTCCCGCCGCAGGAAGAGGAGATCGCGGGGAGTCGCGGCGTTGGCGCTGGCAAAGGCGTCCGGCAATTTCTCGCCTTCCACGATCGCCTGGGTGCCGGCGGAGGCGTCCACGCACTCACCGCGGGCACGGAAGATAGCATCGTCGCAGCGGGGACTCAGGTCCTCGGGCCGCACTTTCGATACGGGTGGCAAGGGCGCCGTTCCAAGCCCCAGTTTGCCGGCGTCTTTAGTCAGTTCCACGGGACTCGCCAGCCAGTAGATCAGCTCGTGTCCCGCGGGCCCGGCAATCCGAAAGATCGCATCAGTGGCGGGGACAGAATATTCCTTGCCGGCGGTGATCCGGTTGTCCTGCCCGGTTTCCTCCCTGGGAAACAACTGCACGTAACTGCCGGAGGTGCTCCGGTTGGTCACGTATAAGTACCCGGAAAAGTTCGCGCGATAGCGGAAGCGTACACGGTCGTTCCGCGCAAAAACCAGCCCCGGATCGACCAGCTTCCAGACGCCTTTTTCCAAGCGCTGCACGGTGATCTCCATGCGATGCCCGGGCGGGGACGGAGGCTTTGTTTGGGATCCGCCGGGCACTGCGGACAGTGCCAATAAGAGTGCCATCCAGATTCGCATGGTCAGCCTATTTATGAATCAGGGGAATATCCGCAACCACGCGGGAATCGGCGCTGCCGTTGGGATTGACCACGTAGACTGAGTTGTCAACCTGCTTTTCCTGCGGCGGATTGGCCTCCTGGGGGGCAGGCTCCTGATCCCCTTTCTCGATAATCAAATCGCGTGAATACGTAGCGCGTAACTGGGCGATCTGCTTGTCTTCGAAGCGCGCATCGGCCATCAGCGATCCCGCGGCCGGACGTTGCTCGCCGGACGCCGCGGCAGGAGTTCGCCGGCCATCTTTCAAGGAATAGATCAAACTGTCGATTTCCTGCACGGGCTGGCGCGAGAAGATGACGAACAACCTCTCCACTCCCGGCTTGCCGCTGAAAGTGAATACGTGCCGCGGAGGCACGGTGTAAACGCGCCCTCTCTGGACACGATTGTCCCCGTCCTCGATTTCCGGCGAGGGAAACATCGCCGTCCACGTGCCACTGGTTCCCTGGCTGATGATATAGAGGTAGCCTGTATCGTTGACTTCCAGAGTGAGCTGGATGCGATCCCCCGAGTGAAATTCCGTGTCGGCGGCCACGTCCTTGGTTCGATCGCTGGTCTTCTTCTGCACTCTGTAACGCAAACCCAGCGGGACGTTCGAATAGGCGGCCCGAATGATTTGCGCCGGAGGATCATCGGACTGCTGCACGGACGAGACCTTCCCCGGTACGGCCACAACCGCGGGCTGCGCGGTTTCGTTTTTGTCCCCAGTCACCACTTCGGCTGGTTTCGGTTTGGCAGGTCTGACGTTACGATTTACGTTCTGCTTGACCTTGGGCTTGGCAGCGGGTGCTTCATCCTGCGCGCCATAAGCCATTTGGCGCGGGTTTAGGAACATCTCCTTCGCACTGGGTTTCTCCGCAGGCGTTGTAGTATTGTCCTGTCCCCACGCCTGCCAAGCGCATCCCAGCGCCACGGCCATCAACAATTCAGCGCGCATATGCATAAGTCGCCGCCCCTTTCCTCTCTGGAGTATACACTATGGGTCTGTTGCGGCCATCCCCAGAGTTCTGACAACGATGAGAAGGCAGGCGAACCGATGACCTATTATCCGAAGCCGGTGGTGGGAGTACACCTGGTAGAGACAAAAGATGTTGCATGTGATAGGCTACATCAAGCGTCGAAACAGAACCTACAGGTAACAAGAGGGAGAGCATTCGATTGAGAAACTCTACGGGCTGGCCCATTACGAGTGTCATGCTCTGTGCCGTTTTGGCAGTACCGGTACAGACGACACGAGCGGCACAAGCCGATTCTCCCACTGAGCTCAACATCGTGATCGTAGATGGCGAGGGCGCTGTGAACAATTTGCGCCAGCGCGTGGTGCGAGAACCGATCGTTCGCGTCGAAGACCAGAACCACAAACCAGTGGCGGGAGCTGCGGTAAGTTTTCTTTTGCCGGGTAATGGAGCCGGCGGCACCTTCGCCAATGGATCCAGGTTGCTGACGGTCACAACCGACGCCAACGGGCAGGCCGCCGCAAGGGGCATCAAAGCGAACAACCTTTCAGGGAAGTACAAAATCCAGGTGACGGCGTCCGCCGGTACTGTAACGGCGACCGCAGTGATTTCCCAATTGAATGCTGCGGCAATCGCAGGGGCGGCCGGCGGGATGGCTCTTTCCACGAAAATCATCATCGTGTTGGCGGTGGCCGGCGCCGCGGCCGCGGGCGGCGGTGTGTATGCTGCCACGCACGGCGGCTCCAGCACCACCGCCACATCCTTATCGCCCGGCTCTTCAACCGTTGTAGCGCCCCACTGAGTTGTTAATCGGAGAATTAGCTTTGCCGCAACATTCGACAGGACATTTGCTGATGCTGAACGGTTATAGAAGGTCCATCTGCGCAAGAAGTCTGTGGTTGACGTTATTGCTCTTAGCCCTTTCGGCAACCTCTTGGGCTCAGTATCTCAGTTTTACGGAATATTCTGTACCCACTTCCAACAGCCTTCCCGGTTGCATCACAAATGGACCCGACGGCGCCTTATGGTTTACCGAGGCCGCCGGGTTTGCCAATAACATCGGGCGCCTGACGACTGCCGGAGTGGTAACCGAATATCCAATACCTACGACTTACAGCAAGGCTTATTGCATTACCAACGGGCCGGATGGCGCACTTTGGTTCACCGAAAGTAACAGTGACAAGATTGGACGGATCACGACCTTCGGCGCAATTACCGAATATCCGATTCCAACTCCCAGTGCTACACCTTGGGGTATCACGCCCGGACCGGACGATGCTCTGTGGTTTGTGGAGCGGACTGGAAACCAGATCGGCAGGATCACTACCGCGGGGACCATCACCGAATACCCAATCCCGACAGCAGCCAGCCTCCCGGTGTCCATCGCAGCCGGCGCCGATGGCGCGCTCTGGTTTACGGAAAGCTCTGGCAACAAAATCGGCCGCATCACGACCGCGGGTGTCATCTCCGAGTTCGCCGTTCCAACTGCGGCATCTTCACCCTGGGGCATTACCGCTGGGCCCGATGGGGCGCTTTGGTTCACCATGCAGGCCGGAAACGCGATCGGGCGAATCACCACCGCAGGCGTGATCACCGGCTACTCGGTTCCCACATCCGGCGCGGCGCCCTGGGGTATCACGTCCGGGCCGGACGGCGCATTGTGGTTTACGGAACGCCAAGGCAACAATATCGCGCGCATTTCGACGGCAGGAGCGGTGACCGAATATCCGATACCGGCGGGTCCCGGCAATCCCTTTGGCATCACCACAGGCCCGGACGGAGCCCTTTGGTTCACCGACGATGGACCGAACAGCGTCATTCGAAGCGAGATTGTGCCGCAGAGCCCGCCGCTCAGTATCTTTACGCAATCGCCACTGCCGAACGGTTTCGTGGGGGTGAGCTATGCGCAAACTCTGTCAGCCACCGGTGGCGCTCCGCCATACACCTGGTCGGTGAGCGCCGGTTCCTTGCCGGCCGGGTTGACCTTAGGTCCTGTCTCCGGCCAGATCACGGGTACGCCTACCGCGAGCGGTCTCGCCAGTTTCACAGTGACAGTAACCGATACCAGCCAGTCCACCGCATCCGCTCCGTTTAGTGTCACTATCGATGCCGATGATATCGTCCAGTTTCCCTTCCCGCTCACCACGCGTTTTGGCGGCATCACCGCGGGACCGGACGGCGCACTTTGGTTCACCGAGCAAACCTCCATGCCGTTCCCGAACCAGGCGGGGCGGATCACTACCTTGGGGGCTACGACCGAGTACCCGGTTCTAACTTGTGAATGTGCGGGGCCCAATGGAATCGCGCCGGGGCCGGACGGCGCTCTCTGGTTTGGGCAAGGGGTGGATGTCGGCCGGATCACCACAGCCGGCGCCGTTACCGGGTATCTCGTTCCGAATTCTTTCAACATCTATGGCATCGTCACCGGGCCGGACGGCGCGCTGTGGTTTACGGATGCCTTCCTCAACTTCATCGGGCGGATAACCACCGAGGGCGCGGTCACAACCTATCCGGTCCCCACACATGGCAATTCGGACGGGATCTACTCGATCGCAAGCGGGTCGGACGGTGCGCTTTGGTTTACGGAAAAAGTGGGATACATTGGCCGAATTAGCACAGCCGGGGTGGTTACCGAATTCCCCGTACCGGCGGTACCGATCGCCATCGCAGCAGGCCCGGATGGCGCGCTCTGGTACGCCGACGCCAATGGCGCCATCGGACGGATCACAACCACCGGCTTATTCACCGAGTACCCCACCCCGACAGCGGGCAGCAGCCCGGCTGGAATCACGGCCGGACCAGATGGCGCAATGTGGTTTACGGAATCGGCCACCAGCCGCATTGGACGGATCTCCATGGCCGGTGCGATTACCGAATACCCTATCCCGACCGCCGATGTGGGCGCCCCCGGGTCGATTGCCACCGGGCCGGACGGTGCTCTGTGGTTCACTCAGATCGGACCTAACGGCGGCGCCATCGGACGCCTTCTGCCGCCTCCGACTTTGATCTCGATCAATCCCGCGAGCGGCGCCCAAGGCCAGACTGTACCGGTGACACTTACCGGCTCTGGCTTCGTTGTCAAGGCCACTACGGTGCATGTTCCCAGTGGCATTACAGTCTCAAACGTCAAGGTCGTCAGCTCTACGCAAGCGACTGCTATTTTCACTATCGCTGCTAACGCGGCTATCGGTCCGTCGAACGTCACGGTGGCTACAATTGCGGGAGCCAGTTCGCCGGTTACCTTCACCATTACTCCACCGCTGCCTTCCGCGCCAAGCCTGACATCGATCAGTCCGGCGAGCGGCGTCCAGGGCGCCATTGTTCCAGTCACGTTGACAGGCACGAATTTCATTACCGGACCCACCATTACCGGCACGAATTTTTTTGACGACTACACCCAGCTCGTACCATTCACGCAGACCCCGACCTTGGTCGACAACGGCCTTGTTTCGGTAACATCCACCGTGTATCCCGACCCCACAGACACGAATTCGCAGTGGGTCGATTTCAACTTCCAATCGGTCAATAGCGGGCCTTTAGCCTCCAACCCCAGCGGATTGTGGCAAGTGTTTCTAGCGAACGTGCCCTTGACTTCTCCCGGATCCTACACCGGACTCCAGTATTATTGGACGGTCAACGGCGTAGCGGCCGATAACATCACGCCGATTGCCGGTTTGAATCCCGTGGTTACGAATCTGATTAACCCAGCTCTGGGCCTGGCGTACGGAAGCACGTTTCAGGGAGGTAATTCGCTCTCCGTCTTCAATGTCTCCGCGGAGCTGAGCGACTACGCGGCGGCATTGCAGACGGGGAGCATGAATCCCAGCACGATCAATGGCTTTCACATCGCCGCGCGCACCACTGGGGGCGTGTTTGGAGGCGCCACCGTATCCGTAGCCAATCCTGGTGTGTCGGTCTCCAACCTGACTCTGGTTAGCGCAACGCAAATTACCGCGACTTTCAATATCGCTGCGAACGCCGCCCTCGGTCAGGCCGCCGTTGCCGTCTCCACGGCAGGCGGTACCAGTCAACCGCCGCCCACGGTGACATTTACGGTATTGCCGCCGCCGCCCACTATCACTTCCATCAGCCCTAGTTCTGGAACGGTTGGCACCGTCATCAGCGCCACCTTGAATGGCTCCAACTTTGTTTCAGGAGGGACTACAGTAAACGTCACGGGCGGAGTTACAGTCAGCAATCTAGTGGTCGTAGGATCCGGCCAGTTGACCGTCACCCTCACGATCCCCCCGTCCGCCACACCGGGTCCGGTAAACGTGACGCTGAGTACCGCTGGCGGCACGGCCGGTCCGATTGTCTTCACGATCGATCCCGCGCTGCTGATTACAACTAAGTCGCCTTTGCCATCGGGTACCGTAGGAACCGCCTATTCGCAAACCGTTTCGCTCAGCGGCGGAACCGCACCATACTCTTGGATGCTGACCGCCGGCACGCTTCCGGCAGGGCTTTCGTTGAGCCAAGCGACTTGCATCAATAGCCAGGGGAGTGGCTGCTTGATCTCCGGTACGCCCGTCACGAGTGGCGCTGCGAGCTTTACCTTGAAGGTGTCAGACGCCAGTGGCGCAACAGCCAGCGCCGCGTTCGCGCTGACCGTGAATCCGGCCCCGCTGCCCACCATCACTTCCATCAAGCCGTCTTCCGGGACCCAAGGCACTAGCGTGCCAGTGTCTATCGTAGGTACTAATTTTGCTCCAGGGGCCAGTATCTCGATCAGTAATTCCGGCGTGACCGTCAGCAATGTCGTGGTGGCCAGTGCGACCCAAATCACAGCGGCCTTTACCATCGCCGCGGACGCCACTCTAGGCGCGGCCAACGTTGTTGCGACCACGCCACAAGGCACCACGCTACCCGCGGTGTTCACCGTTCTGCCCCCTCCCCCAGTACTCACTCTGATTACCCCAGCCACCGGCGCATCGGGAACCATCGTGCAAGTCACGTTGACGGGCAGTAACTTTGCTACCGGCGCGATCGTTGCCGCAGGTTCAAGCAGTGTGACGGTGAGCAATACGGCAGTGCTAAGTTCGACTCGAATTTCGGCAACCTTGAACATTGCCGCCAATGCCTTGGTTGGCCCCGTGAACATTACGGTGTCCACTCCCAGCGGCGCCACCAGTTCCCCCGTGATTTTCACGATTACATCATTGCGGCTAACCTCAATCAGCCCAGCCTCGGGCGCCCAAGGCGCAACCGTGCCCATCGTTCTGAATGGCTCGGGTTTCGCCGCGGGCGCGCAGGTGGTGACCAGCAGTAGTGGTGTGGTTGCCGGCAGCACTACGGTGATTAATAGCTCCCAACTGACTGCGTCTTTGAAGATTTCACCGACAGCGTTTCCAGGGCCAATCAATGTCAGTGTGATTGTGGGAGGCGTCACCAGCGATTCGGTGGTGTTCATAGTCTCACCGTCGGGCCAGCTAACCCTTCAATCCATCAGCCCCGCCTATGGGGCACAAGGGGCCACTGTCCCCGTGACTCTCACTGGCACAGGCTTTGCGGCAGGTGACGAGATTGCCATTGGCGGTCCCGGTGTGACTGCCAGCCGAGTCGTGGTGGTTGATACGACTCAGATAACGGCCACTTTCACGGTTGGGCCTAATGCGGCTCCTGGTGTGGTCTATGTTGCAGTCATCACGCCTGGCGGCTCCAGCGGACCACAGCCGTTCACTGTGCTCGCGCCGCTGACACTAACGTCCATCAGTCCTAGCGCGGGCGTGCAGGGATCCACCGTCGCGATCACGCTAACCGGAACCGGGTTTGCCCCCGGCGCCGTAATCGCCACAAATAGTTCCGGTGTGACACCAGGCAGTGTCATCGTTTCCAGTTCCACGCAAATCACTGCCACGCTGAAGATCTCCGCGTCCGCGCAACCTGGGCCGGTCGGCATCACCGTGATTTCCGGCGGCGCCACCAGCGCGGCGGTGACGTTCACTGTCAATTCTGCCACCCAGCTCACCCTCACATCTATTGCCCCCGCCAGTGGCGCACCCGGCGCCAGTGTTCCGATAACCCTTACCGGGACAGGCTTTGCAGCAGGCGACCAAGTTACCGCAGGCAGTTCCAGTGTGAGCGTCAGTAACGTAGTGATCGTCAGCGCGACGCAGATTACGGCCACCTTTACGATTGGGGCGGATGCCGCTCCAGGCGCCGTCAATGTCGCTGTAACGATGCCGGGCGGCACCAGTGGGTCCGTCGTCTTTACCATACTGGCGCCCCTGAAGCTCACCTCGATCACCCCCCCCGCCGGGGTGCAAGGCGCCAGCGTCGCCATTACCCTGGCGGGATCGGGCTTCGCCGCCGGAGCCCAGGTTCTGGTCAATAACTCCGGGGTTACGCCGGCTAACATAGTGGTGGTCAGCTCTACTCAGATCACGGCCACATTCAATATCTCTCCAACCGCCGCCGCCGGGCCTGCTAACGTCACTGTGACGCTAGCAGGTGTAACGAGCGCGCCGGTGACTTTCACCGTGAATCCGGCCGCGCCGACTCTCACTGCCATCAGTGTCGACGAAGCACCTCAGGGTGCCAGCTTTTCAGTTACCCTGACCGGCACTAACTTCGTTTCCGGAGCCGCTCTTATCATCGCCAATTCCGGCGTGACGGCTGGCAGCATCGTGGTGGTCAGTTCCACGCAAATCGACGCTACATTGACTATCGCCGCCGGCGCCGCGTTGGGTGGAACATCGATCTCCGTGAGTACTCCGGCTGGCGTCAGCGGCCCACTCGGTTTCACTGTTGACCCAGCCCTGGTTTTCAGCCTCGACGGACTTCCAGGGACCATTTCATCCGGCCAACAAATATCCTTTAAGGTCTCTATCGGACAGCCTTCCCCAGTGGACGTGTCCGGCACCCTGAACCTGCAGTTCACGCCCGGCCAGTCGCTGCCGTCCGATCCAACCATCGCCCTGCTCGGAGGTATCTGTACCAGCGGCACTTGCTCTGTGAATTTCACGATCCCGGCATCCCAAACCAGCGTCTCCGAATCCTTGCAAACCGGCACGGTTTCCGGTTCCCTGATGTTCAGCGTGGTCGACGTTAGCGTGGCAGGGACGGGCGTATCTCTATCCAACAACCCACCCATCAACGCGGTCGTGTCGGCACAAGCGCCCACTATTACCGACGTTTCGATTCAGCCGGGATCGTCCGGTTTTAGCATTGTGGTGACCGGCTTCTCGAACGATCGGGAGATTACCGAAGCGGACTTCACCTTTACGCCAACAACCGGCAGTCAGCTCCAGACCAGCACGTTTTCCCTCACCAGTGCGGCGCCCACCTTCCAGACCTACTATGCGTCGGACGCCTCTTTATTGGTTGGCAGCGAGTTTGTCTATACACAGACATTCAATGTGAACACCGGCAGCATCTCCACTCTGCAATCGGTCACCGTGGTTTTAAAAAATACCCAAGGCGCGTCCTCCGGCGTGACGGCTAAATTCTGAGGCCTAGCATGAAATTCAAACGGCTCATTCTGATTCTATGTGCGGGCTCGATTGCGGGCTGGGCGGATAACACCCTGCTGCGCGGGCCGATGACGGGCTACGTATTTGATGCCCAGACCCGTGCGATCCGGCCGATGATGGGGTTTCCCGGCGCTGCGTATCTAGGCGCGCCGCTGGTTTCCGGAGTGGATCGCGCGTCTGTGTCACCGGACGGCTCGGCCGCTTTGGCCGTCCAGAATGGCCGGATGAGTCTATACCAGGGACTGGGAACCGCGAGCCTGGCCGCCATCCAGGTGACTGGTGCCATTCCCGCCGACTTGTTCGCTTGGGGTCCCACCCATTCGGCAGCAGCGTATTCTTCCACGACCAGACAGGCACAACTCTTCAATTTGCTGTCTGCCGTTCCCGCCGGTGCTCCGATTGATCTTTCGGGTTTAGCAGGCAAGATTACGGCGATCGGTTTTGACGGGCAACATCTGATCCTGGCCATGGCTTCCCCCACTGCCGGCGGTATCTATTCGATGACCGCCCGAACAGGACCGCAACTGATGGCCTCCGTAACGAGTCCACAGGCCCTCGTTCTGGCGGGGTCCGATCTCTATTTCGCAGATAGCCAGGCTGGCCAAATCTGGCGGGTGCGAAACTATGCCACTCAGCCCGCGCCGGCGGTGTTCGCCGCGGACGCCGGCATCTCATCGCCCGTGGCTTTGCAGCTTTCTTCCGATGGCACGCGCCTTTATGTGGCGAACACCGGGAATCGCACGCTAGGCGTTTACGACGTAGCGGCACGCACCCCTTTGTCGAGTCTCTCCCTCGACTTTACCCCCATGACTCTGGATCGGTTTGGCGACGCTTCCGTCTTTCTCCTTAACTCCGGAGGTCTGGCCGGTGCTTCCCTCTACGTCCTTTCCGATCGATTGGGACAACCTGCCGTGTACTTCGTACCGGCGGCGGGGAGCCACCCGCACCCAATCCACTACAAGCCGCAGTGATAATGGATAGCCGGGCTGGGATTTGTATTGGGGTGCCCGCCGGAACAACTCAGTGCCACAACTCGCCCTCCAGGAAGCTCTGACTTTTGCGCAGGAATTGGCTCAGGCCGGCGACTTGGCCAATGCCGCCGGAATCTGCGCCAAGATCCTGCAGTCGTTGCCTGACCAGCCACGGGCGCTGTGTTTGATGGGAATGATCGCGCTCCGGAAAGGCCATCAAGGCGAGGCCATGGAGTTTCTTCGCCGCGCCGTCCGATCGGATCCGCATTCCGCTGTGGTCTGGAACGACCTGGGCAATTTACTGACGCAGCAGGGGTCGCTCGGTGAAGCCGCCGCCAGCTACCGCCGCGCGATCGCAGAACAGCCGGGGTTCGCCGAGGCGCATAACAACCTGGGGAATTTGCTGCAGATGAGCGGCTCGCTCGAAGAAGCGGTCGCGTGCTATCGCACCGCGGCTAGTCTGCGTCCAGCCTACGCAGAGCCGTTCCGGAACCTGGGTAGCGCGTTGCGAAGGCTGGGCAGGCCCGAAGAGGCGGTGGCGGCCCTCCGTACCGCGGTGGCTATCGATCCGGAGTTCGCTCCGGCGATTGCCCTTTTGGCTCACCAGCTAAAAGAGATTTGCGATTGGAGCCGGCTGGACGATCTGACTACGGCGTTGGTCCGAATTGTCGAATCCGGACGGGCGGCTATCAATCCGTTCATATTTCTGAGCCTCGATACTACACCCCACCAGCAATTGCTATGTGCCACGCGTTGGACGTCTGAACACCTGGGCGCTACCAGCACATGGACTGCGGAGGGCAGAAGCGAAGACCGCATCACCGTCGGCTACCTGTCCGCCGACTTTCAGGAACACGCCACCGCGCATTTGATCGCGGAGCTATTCCAATTGCACGATCGGGCGCGATTTCGGGTGATCGGTTATTCCTACGGCCCGGACGATGGGAGTGCAGCGCGCCGGAACTTAAGGGAATCTTTCGACCGCTTCGTGGATCTGTGCGATTGTTCGCACGCTGAATCGGCCGCCAGGATTAAGTCGGATGGAGTGGACATCCTGGTCGACTTGAAAGGCTACACCACCGATGCACGTCCGCAAATACTCGCTCTCCGGCCCGCGCCGATTCAGGTCAGCTATCTCGGCTATCCAGGAACGATGGGGAGCGCCGCGGTGGATTATATATTGGTGGACCCAGTAGTCGTACCGGCCGCGGAGCAGTCTGACTTCGCGGAACGACTCGTGCACCTTCCCGAGTGTTACCAGGTGAACGACCGCCGGCGGCCCATCGCGCCGCGCTTGCCGTCGCGGCCGGAATTCGGGCTACCGGATGACGCCTTCGTGTTCTGTTGCTTTAGCTCCGCCTACAAGCTCACTGCGCCGATATTCGACATTTGGATGCGGCTTCTCGCAGCCATTCCCGGGAGCGTTTTGTGGCTGCTGGAACCGGGCCCGGCGGCGAAATCGAATCTGCAACGCGAGGCGGAGTCGAGACTCGCGGGCGGAGGCGGGCGGTTGGTGTTCGCGGCCACGCTGCCCAATCCCGAACATTTGGCCCGGTTCACTATCGCCGACTTGTTTCTCGACACGGCGCCTTACAACGCCCATACCCTCGCAAGCGATGCCTTGTGGGGAGGATGTCCGGTGGTTACGTACGCTGGACGGGCTTTCCCGGGCCGTGTGGCGGCCAGCCTGCTGAAAGCAGTCGGACTGCCGGAGTTGGTCACTCACTCGCTGGCGGACTATGAGTCCCTGGCTTTAGGCCTTGCGTTAGATGCGAATCGCTTGCGTGAGATTCGCCAAAAGTTGCAGGCAAACCGGCTGACCACCGCCCTGTTCGACAGCCGGCGATTCACGCATCACCTGGAATCGGCGTTCGAGACGATGTGGCGGATGCACCGGCGAGGGGAAGGTCCACGGTCTTTCACAGTGCCTCGCTAACCCTTATTCGAGGTTGTTATACGGCTCTCACAACCCTCTCCGCTCTCAATCGTGCTAGTTCGATCGATGGCTCGGGCCAAGAGGACTTGGAGTTGGTGCAGTTCATCGGGAGAGAGTCGGCTGGAGTCGGCGGTCTTATCATGGCTATTTTCCTTAGAGGGATTATTATGATTGAAGGGTTGTTCGACAAGCCCAAGGAGCCCCCTCGCGAGCAGCCTTCCAGGCCGGTTCGGCTAACTCGTCATCGGTAAACGCCTGTCCTCGTTTGGGAAGGCCGTGAGGGTTCCGCTCTGTCCTTTGTTCCATCCAGGCATAGTTAGCTTAGTCCGTGATCGTGCTCTTTTGCCGCGCAAAAGGGCTTTGGCGCGAAACCGGAATTCGGTGCCAAGGTGATCTGCGCGCCACCACCTTCTGTGGACCCTTACGGACCTTGGAGACAGATTTTGAGTGGCCGTCCCACGATGACCCTGCTCGATTGCGAGTTTCCATCAAGGCCTTCCGGATGGATGGGCAGCAGAGTTCGGAATGCATCCCGTGAGGGTACCCGGCGGGATCGTCTTGGATCGCGGGTAGAACAGGCTTTAGATTTTGGAGATTACCTAGTTCGAAAGCAGGGCTGTCCGGCGGCAATCCGGCAATAAAAGTTCGAAAGGCATACACGGTGGCTCGCCAGATACCAATGTTGACTGACTTCCTCGCCATTTCAACGGCCGCCTTTTGTGTGGCTTTCGGGGTTCGAAAGCCTTGATTGCGAAAACGGTTCCCGGAACGGCATCTGCAACCCTCCACGCTTCCAGGTTGTCCCATCCAGAACCGACCGTGCTCAAGGAACGAATCGGCGGCCTTCGCCGTGAGGCGATTAGATCGACGGCCCGGCTCAAAAACGGCATTGCCAGCGCCTCGCCTTCCCGACAGCGCAAATAATCCTATTGTTCGCGAATGTCGTCAGCTTTCCGATCGTAAGTGCCGCAATTTATGCGCCCATCGAGTCGGTCGTCATATTAGAACAGCCGGCTTTGTAGCCGATCCAGTTCGGCCACGGCGCGCCGCCGAGCCGTTCGCGTGCGGCCACCGGCGCAGTGATCAGATCGAGTTCGTGACCGCTAAACTGTCATAAGCTGTTTCAATAAAGGACGCAACGCGATGCGGCTTGGTTGAAACCTATCGCCAAACCTTATACTGAATGCAGTATGAGAGTTTTCGTTCTCGGGGCTTATGCATCGATCCACGCTGGATATCGTCTTGCCGCTCAGTTGGTGTCTTGCGGCCTGGATCAACACGCTTCCGCCTGAATCTCGAAACTAAGTTGCGCAGTTGAAGACCTCCAGATGAAAGAGACGGCGAATTCCATAGTAGCGGCCTTAGCAGATTGCGAGAATTACCGCGATTGGTACATTCTGCACCAGGATCCCATTCCTCAGGATCGCCTGCTCTGGCGGGCACAATCCTTTCGCCACTTAGTTCACTTGCTGCCCGGCCAAACCATCCTCGAACTCGGAGCCGGATGCGGGCTGTTCACCGCGCAACTCCACCATGTCACGCGCGGCGAGAATCCCATCACTGCGGCTACCTTCCAGCCGGCGGAAGGCATCGTAAATGACCACCCTCTCACGGAGCGGCTCTGCCTCACCGATCTGCCGGGTGAATTGGAAGGCCGCTCGTTTGATCTGATCACCGGTATCGGCGTGCTTGACGAACGAACGTGCCCGGAGGTCCTCCGAAATATCTGGAATCTGCTTAAACCGGGCGGCCAGGTTGTTCTGTTTGAGACCAATCCGTGGAATCCGGTTTTGAAGCTCCGCCGCTTTTTCAGAAACCTGCTGGGACGCAAGGACCCGCGCATGCTTCTAGATAGGCCGCAATTGTATGCGCTTCTCTCCGAGATTGGACTCATCCGCAACCTGGCAATCTTCAACGATTTCGCCTACTCCCCGCTGAGCCGCCGAATGGCCCAGGTATTACGTAATTTTTCCATCCTGCTTGAGAACACTCCCTTCGTCCGCACGCTCGCAGGCTCGATCCTGATCTTTGCTCAGAAGCCCGGCGGGACGGGTTCAGCGCCCGCCCGGTCGCTATTCCAGCACGAGAGTCTTCGCTCCTCGGTATCCGTCGTGATTCCGTGCCTGAACGAAGAAATGAATCTACAGCCGCTGGTTTCGAGGCTGCTGGCGCTCTATGCGGAGTATCTCCATGAAATCATCCTGGTAGACGACAACAGCACGGACCGGACAGCCGAAGTCATACGCTCTCTCACTATCGAAAACCCGATCGTGCACGGAGTATTCCGCAGGCCGCCGAGCGGCGTGGGCCGCGCGCTTACCAGCGGCTACAACGCCGCCAGCGGCAGGTATATCCTGTCGATGGATTGCGACTTCATACACCTTCTCCCCGAGTTGCGCGACCTGTTTGACGCTGCGGCGCAGGGCTACGATGTCGTGGTAGGCAGCCGCTTCTCGCGCCACAGCGTGCTCTTGAACTATCCGTTTCAGAAGATCCTCGCTAACCGCGGCTTCCACGCGCTTGCTCGCTTCGCATTTCGCCGTCAGTTCCGCGATCTCACCAACAATCTCAAGTTAATCAAGCGCGACGTGATCGAGGTACTTAGACTTTCCGAACCACACTTCGCCGTCAACGCCGAAACCGGACTTCAGCCCCTGCTCATGGATTTCTCCATAAAGGAAGTGCCCATCTCTTGGATCAATCGAGCGCCCGGTATGGGCGTGTCATCCTTCCGTCTGGCAAAAGTGGGAGGCGGGTATTGGCGGGTCCTGGCGCGCCTGGCGCGCGAGACTCGCTTCGGATATCGACGCCTCGAACGCAGATCGCTGGTCCGCGCAGTGGCGGCCCACAATCTCGACGCCGGTCGCTGAGATCCACCGTGGCCCATATGCCAAATAGCGCGAGAACCGGCCTTGCCGCCGCTCAGGATTTGCTTAACAAGCCCGTTTCGCTATGGTGGTTGATTCCCTGGCTCTCCGCCATATACTGGCCTGTGACAATCACGCTCGCGTCCCGGAAGCAATTCTGGAACGATGAGCTTTTCACATACTATATCGGCGCATTGAATACGTTTCCGCGAATTTGGTCTACCTTACTGACTGGGGTGGACCAAAACCCACCACTCTTCTACTGGCTCAGTCATAAGGCCGCGCAAGTGGCGGGCGCCAATCTGATCGGACTGCGCCTTCCCGCGATGGCCGGGTTCTGGCTTGCCGCTGTTTGTCTGTGTGCCTTTGTCTCAAGGCGTCTGCCTGCTGTCTACGGCCTCATCGCAGCGCTCGTACTTATAGTGTCCAACGCGTATTTGTATGCTTATGAGGCTCGGCCCTATGGGCTCGTCGTGGGTTTCGCTGCCGCCGCGCTACTGTGCTGGCAGCGTGCCGAAGGCCCTGGCAACCTATGGTGGGCCGCGGGACTTGCTCTGGCCCTAGGTCTTGCTATCTCAGTTCATTATTACAGCGTCCTGCTGTTTGTGCCCATTGCCGCCGCGGAAGCTTACCGCGCGTGGGCCAACAGGCGCCTGAACGGGCCGGTGTGGCTGGCACTCGCGGCCGCGGCGTCACCCTTGCTTCTATATCTGCCTCTGGTCCGCGGCGCGCGCTCTTATAGTGGAGCCTTTTGGTCGAAACCCCGGATCGGTTCGCTGGTTGAGTTCCTGAGTGTCGTTGTGAATCCTGCTCTGTTGGCACTTATAGGTGTTGCGGGATTGTGGGCGCTATTCACCGCCAGGAAGACACTGCTGGCTTCGCCGGATAACCCCACGCGATCGGCCTTTCCCGCTTCGGAAGTAGTCGCGGCGCTTGGAATGTTGGGCGTCCTTCCACTGGCTATCGCGTTGGGGAAATTGGCGACCGGCGCCTACACGAACCGCTATGCACTCCCGGCTGTGATAGGCCTGAGCTTCCTCGTAGTGTGGACCCTGGCAAACATTTTTCAGGCGCGTCAAGGACCGGCGGTCGTCCTGGCCGCGCTATTTTCCTGTGCTTTCTTGATGCGCGCCTTGCCAGTAGGCGTTATGGCCTACGACCGGAGCGGTGTGATTCGCGCGATCGAGCACGATTTGCCGCGGGGCCTGCCGATCGCAGTTGCCGACCCGCTCCTCTTCTTCGAACTCTCGCATCAGTCCCCCCCGGATATTAGGAGTCGTCTGTTCTATGTGGCCGAGCCGAGGATTGCGCTCCGCCGGCTTGGCTCCGATACGACGGATCGGGCATTGATTGGCATGCAGACCCTCGCCTCACTCCAGGTGAAAACTTTGGCCGGCGTGATCAACTCCCGCCAGAAGTTCCTGATCGTGGGTTATCCACCGGCGTCCTTTGGCTGGTTGGTAGATGAGCTGATATCCTTGCATGTGCCCCTGTCCGTGGCTGGATCGCTGGGCAACGGCGTCATATTACTGGCCGAGCCCGGACGTATGGAAGCGCCAAATCCGGTGTCAGGGCCAACGCCTTAGTGCGGCCAGATTCCGCGCCACACTCCGAGCACCTGAAAGCCAAGCTGCATCCAGATGCGCGGCGCTGTCATCAGAATCGGAATGGCGCCCTTCAAGGAGCGCCCGTACAGACAGTCCAGTGCTGTCAAAAAGAGCAAGGGTGAAAAGACGCGTGCGAAACTGAATGCATCTCCCCAAACATCCTGCGACGACATCAGAACTACCAATACGGCGAAACCGAAGGCCATCCACCCACCTGGATACTCGATTAGCCGGCGGACGTTCCACACACAGTACAGCAAGCTCAGTGTGACTCCAATCAACGCCAAATAATCAAGAGACGTGGCGATGGCGTCGATCCCGCCGCCGAACCTATACGGGTACGGGGACGCGAGCCGGGTGATGAGGCCGCCAAATGGAATAAGAGACAAGTGATGCTCGCTCTCCGCCGGCGTGCGTAACTGGACGTTGAGCCACCACAGCAGTGTTGGTATAACTGATACTGTCATCCGGATTGCCCACTGAAAGCGGCGTCGCATCAGAAACCACGCGACCATTCCTGCCGGGACCAGCAAACCGGTTTCGCGCACTAGTCCAGCCAGCACACAAAGCCAAAACACCACAGCCCATGTCTCTTTCCGGGCGTAATACACAACTCCCGCTATAAGGGCGATGAGCGCCGCGTCTACCGTCATGCGATCCAACGAGACCACCACTGCCGGCACCGCCAATAGCAGCAGTGTCCATGTTGCGGATCTTCCGCAAAGCCGGGCCAGAGCCGCGACCCACAGCGCTCCTAGAAAGATCCAGGACAGCATCTCCGCAAAGTACGCCCGGTCGATGAAGCGGTCCTGCCCCCACGCGGCCGCCCAGGCCAGCGCCGGGACCAGGATGCGGCGATAACGGTACCGCGGTGAATCGATCGCTCGAAAGAAACCACGAACCATGAACGGATCGTGCGCCATCACGTGGTAAATTTGGCCGTCGTATCCCAGCGAATGCGGGAATCGATAAATGTGCTCGCCGGCAAGCGCCTCGGGCGGGGCTGGAAATAGGGCGCCGCTGCCGAACAAAGCGGTCCAGTTACCGTTGTAGTTGTAGTGAACTGTCAGTGCCTGCCAGGCGAAGGCTAAAGCGGTGACGAGAATAGCCATCGGTATCGGCGATCTGAGCCACCTCAGCGTCGGTCCTCCCCCCGTCGTCATATAGCGCTCAAGGTTGACGTAGTAGCCCAACGTCTCGCGAACTCCCCGGCTCCACGGAGGCGCCAAGCCACGGGCCGATGCGCGGAGGCGTCTCATCGGGTTCGTACAACCAAACGGTCCTCCCTGAGTAATAACTCAGCAGCCTCGTATTGCTCGCCGCATCCAGTGCGCGCGCCCAAACAACCATCGACCGGTCGATATCGGCGTGGTTGTAGGTCATGCCTTGATGGAAGACGTGCTGCGGACCGTAGCGCACCAGCACCAGATGTTTGTCGCGTGTCGCGCAGAGGCGCCTCTCGATCTGATCCCGCGCCAGGTCTGCGGCCGGGTAGAGAGAGCGTTGTCGGATCTGAAAGGCGTCATGAAACACTAACGCCATCACAATCAGCAAAAAGCTGATGCCGCTTAGCGCGATCGCCATCACCGGTGCGATCGCCATGCCTCCCCCGGGCCTTTTGCGTGTCAGCACCGAAATATGGCGGAATCCCTGCACCAGCAGTACCATCAAGACGCCGGCGATCGGAGCCGAGTAGTGCGCGAAATAGAAAGGATAGAGTGCGATTCCGAATGAGACAAAAAGCCCCGCAAGCAACACCACTCGCATCCGGCTGTCGCGCCACGTCCAGGGTAGAGCCAAAAGAGGCAGTAACAACAGAGGGTGTAAGTAAAAATGCCAAAACGTCGCCAGCTTGGCGCGGGCCGTTTCCCAAATCTTGCGGGGGTCTCGCGCCGACCTATATACTTCCAGTTCCCATTTGTAGTTGTCCATTAAGTCTTTGAAGCACGCCAATTTCGGCGGAGCCGGTTGAGGCGGATTGAAAATTAGTGACTGAGGAACACCGGAGGCGCGTTGATCGGCGACATAGGGCATCATCAATGGATCGCCTGTCACTTTCCAGTTATAGTAGGCCATCCACATGGCATTCGCGGCCAGGCAGCCCGCCAGCGGAATCAGAACCGTCCTGAAAATCATTCGGCGCGAAAACGATGCTCGCCGGAACATCAGCATGGCGAGCACGCCGCCCGCGAACAGACCTGAGAGAGATCCTTCGTACGGTCTCGTGTTCAGCAAGATAGCCATGCCCAGCCCCAGGATTAGTCCCAGGATCAGGCCTTGGCGCCCACCTCGCCCGTCCCAGATTCGCTTGAGTGAACCTACTACCAACGCTCCGCCTATCGCCGCCAGGGAGCCTCCCCAATAGCAGGTCATCCACACGCCGAGCCGCACCACGGCAATCAACGTTCCCAATAACACCCACCGCGGAGAGAACCACGCGTCCAGCATCCAGGCCATGGCCATGGTCATCAGACTGACTTCGGCCAGAACGCCGAACCAGGGATGCAATCCGGCAAGTTCTGCCAACCCCATGAGGATTCCGTGCGCGGGTGGGTAGACGGATGCATAACTTGGGTGCTGCAAAACATATGTCGCCTCGAAGTGTGGCGCCAGCGGGTGCGGTGGATTCGCGATCCGTCCGGCGCCAATGGTGTCTGCGAGCAACAGATGGCTGAATTCGTCGGGGACGACGGGGATCGGAATTGAGATCGCTGGAAGTATCGCGATTCTCGCGGCTGCAGGAAGCAGTCCCAATACAACGATGGCCGCGCCCTTATGCCGCGCGTAAAGGCGGCACAGTCTCGACGCCGCCCCGCACAGCCGCCGACGAATGCCGAAGGGAAGGATAAAAATCGTCAGAACGATTACCCCAAGCAGCAGGAGCTCGCCCAGTTCCAGGCTCTTGTCCTGACTCTCCAGGCAGGAGGCAACCGCACCCGCCACAAGCCGTGCAGTGGCTGGTATGAAGCTTGCGGGATCCGCTACCATCCATGCCATCCGTCGGATACCGCAGGCTGCAAGCGGCCTGTGAACTCGAACTGCGGTATCAGATGCATAGATGAAGCTGGAGGTGCGCAGACTACACCCTGGTTGTCCGGCCCGCGAACATAAAACGGTGCGTTTGCGGCCAGCCAAAGTCCAACCGCCGTCGTAGTGTTCGCCACG
This sequence comes from Bryobacterales bacterium, assembly GCA_963738345.1. Lineage (GTDB taxonomy): Bacteria > Acidobacteriota > Terriglobia > Bryobacterales > Bryobacteraceae > Bog-159. The sequence continues at coordinate 3,706,272 of CAVTWI010000002.1, read as the reverse complement.
GTCTCCGGCGCTACCGCAGGCGTATCGTGAGCGTACGGGTCCTCGTAATTGTCGACGGACCATTCGGAAGGGATAGCGGAGTAGCGCGCGAGCTCCCGGACGAACGTCTGCGTATCCTGGCTGAAGGTGTTATCGGTGAATTCGCGGAACGTGTCCGGCAGGCCCGCGCCGTTGGTGGGCCAAGGATAAGGAGAAAGCAACACGGTAGTGCGCAAATGGTTTTCATGGCCCCATTGGATGGCCTGGATAATGAACTTCTGGTAGCCGGGGCCGCTGCCACCAGTCAAAAAGAAGTTGGGCGGAACATCGAACGCGATCGCTTGGCCATAAAGGGACTCGCCGCGCTCCAGCGCGTAGTAGGGGTTGGTGGCAAAGACCCGATCTCCCAGCTTTGGTTCATTCGCACCGTTCGGGCCCACGATCGGAGCGACCGTTTCGATGCCTACGCTCCTGGCCGCGTTTACGTATTCCCGCCAAGCTTCCAGATCCTCCTCCAGTTGTCCGGGCGCGGCGCTATCGGATGGTGTGTCCACGTTGGCTTCCGTGGGGTGCAGGCCATTTTGTACGAAGACAGCCTGGTAGTAACCGTAGCTCGGCGGAAGCGTGAAATAGTTCCATCCCACCTGTCCGAGTTCGGCTTGGCCCGATCCCGTTCCGGCGAACAAGCTCTCGATGCTCTGCATAACGCCCGGTGTCTGTTCGGCTGCCGCCACGGCGGTGGCATGCTGATATAGGCCCACGTGGCCGGTTTGAAGGAGTTCGCTGAACTGGCCGCCGAATTGGAGGCCGTCAAAACCGCCGGTCCCACCCACGAAAATGTATACACCTGGATTCGCGCAGGTGGCGCTTCCTTGGGGCGCGCCGTGCGCGCGGGGAATGGCCAGGGCGAGGACTATAAGCGGCGCAAAATACCAGCAAATGTCCGGAACGGAAGTCTTGGCCATGGCTTCCCCATGTTACAACCCCGGACAGCTCTTGCAAAAGGCGCTCGGGAACCCTTGCTAAACGCGCATATCAGGCGCGGCCGCCAAAACTCCGGCTCTCCGTCGATACCGTAACCTTTTCGCCTTCCTTAATAAAGAGCGGTACGCGAATTTCCAGGCCGGTTTCCAGCGTGGCCGCTTTTGTGACGCTGCCGCTTGAGGTGTCCCCTCGAACACCAGGCTCCGTGGACTTAACTTTCAGTTCGACAGACGGCGGCAACTTGAGCCCGATCGGGTTCCCGTTGAACTTCAGCAATTCGAGCAGGGCGCCCTCCACCAGAAAATCCAAAGCATCGCCGACTACATCACCCGCAAGCGAGTACGTTTCAAAGCTCTGCTGGTCCAGGAAGTGGGAACCGTCGCCGTCGCTATACAGATAGGAGGCGTCCACCAACATGAGGTCCGGCTCGCGGAACCGGTCACCCGCCTTGAAAGTCTTTTCAAAGACGGCATTGGTAAGCAGGTTGCGCATCTTCAGGCGCACCAGCGTCTGGCCGCCGCGCGCAGTGGGCGTGTTCACTTCTGCGTCCAGGCAGGCGTAGGGAACGTCGTCCAGTTCAAACAAGGTCTTTTTCTTTACGTTGATTGCGTCGATTAATGTGGCCATAGATTCGGTGCTTCTTCTAAAGTATAAAGCGCGCCATGCAACATCATCGCTGCCACAGGATTCGTCCGTCTTCTAATGGCGCCGCAATGCCTGCGTACCGCGGTGTCACTCGTGCCGTATAGTCATTAACGGGCCGCGTTGCGGACACGCTTGCGCGATAAACGTACCCTCCCGGCTCGCCCGCCACTTGGCCCACGCATTCCATCTCCTGCCGGATCGGGCCGTCACCATTAACGCCATCCGCATAAAGCTCTACCCGCACCGTATCCGGGCCCAAGCCATTCAGATACAGCACAACCTCAAACCTGTGTTGATCTCCGTCGCGATCCACCTTCACTGCACCGAAGCGCAATGCGGGCCAAGCCTTCTCAATCGCCTGCCGCGCCTCGACCACTGCCCTGCCCAACGCACCATTGTTGGCCGTCCGCCGCCGGAAAAGGTCGGCCCCGGGCACGTAATGTTGGTCCGTATACTCCCGTACCGCCCTGTCCGCCGAAAACTGCGGCGTCAAATTCCCCATGCTCTTCCGCATCCGCGCCAGCCAAGCCGTCGGTATCCCCCGCCCGTCGCGCGCGTAAAATTCGGGGATCACTTGCCCTTCGAGAAGATCGTAAAGCGCTTCGGCCTCGACGGCATCCCATGCCGGATCGTCGCCATGCTCCCGCCCGTCCCCCAAGGCCCACCCAACTTCCGGCGTATACGCTTCCGCCCACCACCCGTCTAACTCCGACAGGTTCAGGCCGCCATTCACCAACACTTTCATGCCGCTCGTTCCGCTCGCCTCCCAGGGGCGGCGCGGCGTGTTGATCCACACGTCCACGCCTTGCACCAGGTTCTCGGTCAGCAGCATGTCATAGTCACTCAGAAAAATCGCATGCGGACGTGTCTCCGGCTGGCGTATGAACTGAATCCATTCCCGTATCAGATCCTGCCCCGCCTGATCCGCCGGATGCGCCTTGCCCGCGATAATCAGTTGCACCGGCCGCTCCGAATTGGTCAATATGCGTCGCAGCCGTCCCTGATCGTGCAGCAGTAAGTTCGGCCTCTTGTAAGTCGCGAAGCGGCGTGCAAAACCCAGCGTCAAGGCGTTGGGATCGAATAGATGTTTAACCTTCTCCGCCTCCTCGGCCGGCGCGCCTTCCGCCATCAGGCTCCGCGACAATCGTTCGCGCGCATATTCCACCAGCGACTTACTGGCCTCGGTCCGAAATTGCCAAAGCCTCTCGTCGGAAACCTGCTGAACGTCTGGGCCCAGAGTTCCAGCCGTTCCCAGCCAGCGGTCTTTCCCACAGCTCTCTGTCCAGAGACCGTCCGCCGGAGCCGAGTCCCACGTCGGCATGTGTACGCCATTCGTCACATGCCCGACCGGTATCTCCTCCTCCGGCCACCGCGGGAACAGCGGCAGGAAAAGACGCCGGCTGACCTTTCCGTGTAGTCGGCTCACCCCGTTAACCGCCCCGCTCCCGCGGATCGCCAGATAGGCCATATTAAACGGCTCCGATGAATCCAGCGGATTCTGCCGGCCCAGCGCCATCAAATCCTGCAACCCGATGCGGAGTTTCTTCTCGGCATACTCGCGCAGGTATTGGTCGATCAGTCCCGGCGTAAAACGGTCAAATCCGGCGGCCACGGCCGTGTGGGTCGTGAACAGATTGCCCGCCCGGGTCGCCGCCATTGCCACGTCGAACGGTTGTCCAGTCGCTTCCATGAAATCGCGCGCGCGTTCCAATACCGCGAAAGCCGCATGCCCTTCGTTCAGGTGACAGATCTCCGGTGTGAGCCCGATGGCGCGCAACAGTCTCCAGCCGCCGATCCCCAAAAGCATTTCCTGCTTCAGGCGTAACTCCGGCCCCCCCCATACAACTCACTGGTAATCCCCCGATGCGCCGGATAATTGGCTGCGTCGTTGCTGTCCAGCAGGTATAGCTTCACCCGGCCCACCTTCGCCTGCCAGGCCCGCAGCCACACCGAGTATCCCGGCAGCGCGATTTCGAGCCGCAGCCACTCCCCGTTCGGTTGCCGTAATGGCGTGATCGGCAATTGCCCCGGATCGTTGTACGGATAGAGCGCCTGCTGCCCGCCGTCCTTATCGATCACCTGGCGAAAATAGCCTTGCTGATAGAGTAGCCCTACGCCCGCCACCGGCACGCCCAAATCGCTCGCGGCCTTCAGTTGATCCCCCGCCACATTGCCCAGCCCGCCCGAATAAATCGGCAGAGCTTCGCTCAGCATAAATTCCATGCTGAAATATGCCGCGCAGGTGAGTGGCGATCCCGGATGATTGCGCTGAAACCATGCGGGCGCATCCGCGGCTTGCCGGGCGGCATCCACCAGGCCGTCAATGCAATTACGGAACTCGGAATCGGCCAGGGTGCGCTCGATCCGGTCCCGCGAAACCGACTGCAGCACCACCCATGGGTTATGCGTAAGCTCCCATAGTTCGGGATCGAGTTGCCGCCACACCTGGTCGGTCGCATGGTTCCACGACCAGTGCATGTCTAGCGCAAGTTGGGCCAGCGTATCCACCCCCGGGATTTCCGTGGGCAGCAGATGGTATATGGGGTGGTCAACCAGTTTTTCGTCGGGCATGAACTACGATTTTAAGCCCTCGCTCTCCAGTTGCCCGGCGAGATCCATGATCGCGCTATTGGGTATGGTTAATCAGCACGGTAACCACGTTACCGGAATTGCTGGTCACCGCCAAGTCGGGCTTACCGTCGCCGTTGAAGTCTCCGGTGACTACCCAATTCGGCGCGCTCCCCGCGACGAAACCCTCCGGCCCACGGAAAGTTCCATCACCGTTGCCGTGCAGAATGGCCACGCTGTTAGCTGAGTAATCGGCCACCACCACGTCCAACCTGCCGTCTCCGTTGAAATCAGCTACGGCAATTGACGCTGGATTGGTTCCTGCCGGATAAGTGCCCAACTGCTGGAAATTGCCAGCACCATCGCCTAATAGAGTTGCCACTATGTTCGACCCGACACAGGTTACGAGTACGTCCTGCTTACCGTCGCCGTTGACATCGGCAACAGCAACCCCATCCGCCCCTACTCCGATCACGTACCCGACTGCAGGCTGGAACGCGCCAGAGCCATCGCCAAGCAAAATAGAGACATCTTCGCCTGCGGTCACCGCCAGGTCCGGTCTACCGTCCCCATTGAAATCGCCCACCGCCACCCCGCGCGGGGGACTCGCTCCCGCCAGATAGTAGCTCGGTGGATGAAATGCGCCGTTCCCCTTGCCCAGCAGAATGGTGATGGTCGTCCCCTCGTAGCCGCGGTTGATAATTGCCAGATCCATATGCCCATCGCCATTGAAGTCAGCTGCGGCCATTGCGCCCGGAGCGGTACCGATTTGCGTCTTAACCGGATTCTGAAACGTGCCGTCGCCGTTTCCTGGGAAGACCTGCACGCTGGACGAACCGGAGTTAGCCACGGCCAAATCGAGGCTGCCATCACCGTTGAAGTCCGCCACGACCAGTGCCCCTGGGCTGTCCGCGCCGAAACTTCCGGCCGCACGGAATGTACCGTCGCCATTACCAAGCAGAATGGAGATCGTGCCGGACGCGGCGTTAGCCACGGCCATATCCAGCTTTCCGTCGCCGTTGAAGTCAGCGACGACTACCGAACTGGGCGCGGCGCCGACAGCATAGGTGGCGGGCTCCAGGAATCCACCGCGGCCGTCCCCGCGTAACACCGTGATGCCATAATCGCAGCCGACTGCCAGATCCAGCCTGTGATCGCCATTGAAGTCTCCCACTGCGAGGCCGATTGGTCCGTATGACACAGGATAGTTGGAAAGAGGTTGGAATGTTCCGTCGCCGTTGCCGAACACGATCGAAACTGCGTTGGTGGTAGTGATTGCTAGGTCGGCTTTACCGTCGCGATTGAAGTCTTCTACGATCAAGTTTCCGGCCGGGATAGCCAAAGTTACCGCCGGCTGGAAGGTTCCATCGCCATCGCCCGCGAGAATCGCGACAGAACTGATGTAAGTGGGGTACAGGCCTTGGCTGCTTACGACCAGGTCTGGTTTCCCGTCACTCGTGAAGTCCGCGGTGACCACGTATTCAGCGCCGGCGCCCACATCATAATTAACCGCGGGCCGGAAGGTTCCATCCCCGTAGCCCAACAGAATGGAAACATTCGCCGAGCCGTTGTTAGCGACCGCCAGATCCGCCTTACCGTCGCCATTGAAGTCTCCGGCCACTGCCCCGATCGGTCCCGTACCCACGGGTACGTCGACCGCGGGCCGAAATGTGCCATCGCCATTGCCCAGCAGGAGCGAAATCGTATTCGAATTCATGACAACAAGGTCCGGTTTGCCGTCCAGGTTGAAATCGGCGGCCACCAGTGATCCCGCCCCAGACCCAGCGTTATAAGTGATGGGCGCCTGTAACGTCCCATCGCCATTGCCTAGCAGGATCGAGACAGTGCCTCCGTTCTCTGTGTAACAGACAACGGCCACGTCCAGCTTTCCGTCTGCGTTAAAGTCCCGAACCACGATTGCGACCGGGTCGCCATAAAGCGTGTAGTAATTCGACTGATAGAATTCGCCGTGCCCCGTTCCCAACAGGATAGAGACTACATTGTGGACGTCGGCAACCGCCATATCCAGGTTTCCATCACCATTGAAATCGCCAACGGCGACGGATTCGGCGGAACTCGGAGAAGGGAAGAGCTTTGGCGCATCAAAGGTAAGCTGTTGCGCCGCGCCTTGGCCGGCCGCCAGCAAAACCACACCGGATAACAGTGCCAGCGCTCGATCGAACCGCATAGGTATCTCCATGCTCACCGCAGTATGTCACTTTTCCGCGGGCAGGGCAACAGACTGACAACTGACAGACGACCTTGACAATCTAACCGCCATCTGCCTACCATCCTCGTACGGGGAGTCCGCGAAATGCGACAGACGGCGATCTTGGTCATGTCTCTTACTTGCTGGTTGGGTAGTGCCGGTGTGTCCAGCGCTGCCGCGCCTAAGTTCCTCGCAAGGCGAGATTATCCTGCGTCTACAACAGCCCTTGCCGTCGCCGACATGAATGGCGATGGAATCCCCGATTTTGTAAGCGATAGCAATGTCTGGTTCGGAAATGGTAACGGCACCTTCCGTCAGGGCCCCCTGCCAGGGTGTAGCATTCCGAATATATCCGCAGTTGTACCAACGGATCTGAATGGCGACGGCAAGGTGGACCTGGTGCTCTCCGGACAGTTCGCCAACTATTCGTATGGAATTGCGGTCTGCTATGGAAATGGCGACGGCACCTTTCAAACTGAAGTCGAATATCAGGCTGGAACGGAGACTTGGCTAGGCGGCGCGGTAGTTGGGGACTTCAACGGAGATGGCATCCCGGATGTCGAAGCCGAGGGCAACGGCGGTGTCTGGCTGTTTACCGGCAAAGGTGGCGGCATCTTCAACGTCGGAGTGTTAACGCCTCTCACAGGGTCACTGGACAGTGCCGGCCGAATCGCTGCCGCTGATTTTAACGGAGATGGCAAACTCGACTTGGTTCTCACCACAAACACCGGCTTCGCCGTTCTGCTGGGTAATGGCAACGCTACTTTCCAGCCCCCGGAGCTCTTTACCACGGCCGCACAACCGACGTACATTGCTGCCGGCGATCTCAATTCCGACGGCCATCCGGACATCGTGGCGGTGGATGGGTCGAGCTATGTGAATCTATATTTTGGAAATGGTAAGGGCGGTTTCTACGGACCCACCTTCGTCTATCTCCCGGGTGGAACGGGCGTTACCATCGGGGATGTTAACGGCGATGGCGTTCCGGATTTGGTGAACGGTTCCGTCGAAATCGCATTCGGCAAGGGTCATGGCACGTTCGATCTGCCTGTTTACTATCCGGTTTACGCTATTGCCGATAGTAGAACCGGCCCCGCGCTTGCCGCCCTTACGTCGAACGGCCGGACCGACATCGTGACCGGCGGCGAAGCGGTGTCGGTTTTGCTTAATACGGGCGAAGGCCACTACCAGGACGGACTACTAACGCCGGTTCCGGGCGGCGCCGTATGTGGCGTGGCAGCGGATTATAACGGAGACGGCAAGCCGGACTTGGCCGTGTGTACCTCGCAGGGGATAACTGTTTTCCTCGGAACCGGAAAGGCTAACGCGCCTTATACTATCGGACCTTCGATCCTACTGACTTCAACGTACTCTGTGCTGACCGGGGATCTGAACGGGGATGGTACCGCGGATCTCCTCGTCTCGGTCCAGGGCCCCGGAGGTGCCGGTGGAACGGTCATGGCGTATCTCGGCAACGGCGATGGCACGTTTACCCTGAAAAGCTCGACCATAATTTCCGGGACTACTTTTTGGAGCGTGGCCTTGGCCCTCGGCGATTTTAACGGCGATGGCAAGCTGGATTTCGCCGTGGCCGGAAATCTCCTGGCCCTCGGAAATGGCGACGGTACATTTCAACCCCCCTCACCATTTGTGCCGAATCCGCAATCCTACTTCACCAATATTGCGGCTGGCGATTTGAATGGCGACGGGTATTCTGACATTGTCCTCACGAACCTGTTTGACAATTACTTCTATGTCTTGATCAACAATCAGCATGGCGGATTTACGCAGAGTGTGATCGATAACTATTCACCAGGGCAGGTCGTGTTCGCCGATCTGAATGGGGATGGCAAGTTGGACGCAGCCATCGGAGAAAACGGTTTTGGAGGCGTATATATATATCTTGGTGACGGCCATGGAAACCTCACCTATAAAGAAACTGTCAGCTCGCTGGGCAACATCTCGGATGTATTCTCGGTGGCAGATGTAAATGGAGACGGTATCCCAGACTTGCTCCTGACCGGCGGCGATATTGCCATCTGTTTCGGCAAGGGCGGCGGAGGCTTTGAGTCTCCGCTATATATCGGCGCTGGGCCCAGCCCCGCAAGCGTGCTCGCGCAGAACCTACACGGCCAGCCGTCCTTGTTGGGGCTGCCCGATATAGTTGTCCCCGACGCCTCCGAAGGTGTCGTAGTCTTGATCAATAAGACGAAGTGATCTTCTGCGCCAAACACTGGCGCGATCAACCTCCGTAAGCCCAACTTCAACCATGCATAACCGGCGTTTTCGTTTCGATCCGCAACAGCAATTCTTTCCAGGATTTGGCAAACCCTTCCACACCTTCGCGCTGCAGTTGCCCGGCCAACTTCGCCGTATCCAGGCCCCCGCGGGCGAAACGCTCCAGCACCACTTCACAGTCCCCACCGCCGGGCGGAAGAGGCGTACCCACGCTCCCGTGATCCGCGAATGCCAACAGCGTAGCTTCCGGCATGCTGTTGACCGTCAGAGGAGCCGCCAGCCCATTGATGTAGACCACATCCGAAACACTTGGATCCTTCGTCCCGGTGCTCGACCACAGGAGCCGTTGGACCGCCGCGCCTCGCGCCGCCAGCCGCATCCATTGCGGTGAAATCAGCAGATCGCAGTGCGACTTATAGGATTGCATCGCCACCGCCGTGCCCAGGCATTCCTTCAATCCGTCAGGCTCGCTCCCCACCGCCGCCTTATCCCAACCGCTGATGAATATGGAAGCGACCGAACGTACCACCGGATTGAGTCCGGCTTTGATGCGTCTGTCAATCGCCCGCATATAAGTGCTGGCGGCTTTCATATACTGGTCCCGCGAAAATAGCAAAGTCACGTTCACGGGGATCCCCGCGTAGATGGCCTCTTCCATCGCCATCAGGCCTCGCGCAGTTCCCGGAATCTTAATGAACAGGTTAGGCCGGCCCGCTCCCGCAAAACACAGTTTCGCGGCCGCCAGAGTCTTCACCGGATCCTCTGCCAGCAGCGGCGATACCTCCAGCGACACCCAGCCGTCCGCTCCGTTGGTGGCGTCGTAAATGGGCCGGAATAAGTCGGCAGCCTTACCCAGATCTTCCAGCGCAAGCTCAAAGAACAACTTGTCAGTGGTCTGCGCCGGTTGCCGCTTTCCCCGCAACGCTTCTTGGTAAGCGCTGTTATCGCCGGTTTCATGGTCGAACATAATCGGGCTTGAAGTCAGTCCGGTGACCGATAAGTCACGAATATAGCGCTTCAACGTACCGCTGCTTACTAAGTCTCGCGCAATCTCATCCAGCCAAAGGCTCTGGACCAACTGGTGTAGTTCTTCGGTGGGTTTCACGTGCGCCCATTTCTCATCGCTCAAACGCGGCTCATCGAAAGCGAAGCCACGTGCTCGGCATCGTGCAGCCAGTACGGCGGCCGCCCATAGTGAAAGTACAGCCGGTTTTCATACTCTCGCGTGATGGGCTCGCTTTCAATATACTCCGGACCATTCTGGATGGCGTCCCGGGTTAGGCCGACATATACCTTTGAATCCGCCCAACTCACCCGCTCAATCCACGCAGGCGAAACCAGTACCTTCTTGCCCGGCCACCAGTTCCGAGTGGCCACCTCCATGTAGCGTATAGCCCACGCGTCGTTATCCATCACGAACCCGCCCACGTGTCCGATTTCTCCATCGGCAGCTTCAATGTTGTAGCCCGTGACGGCTTCGGTGCAGCGCAAATGCGAGTCCGTCAGGTCTTTCCCGATCTTCTCCGCCAGCGCTTCCCTGGCAGAGGACACCGACAGACCGGCCGGGAAATATGCCGGGCCCCAAAGATTTGGACCTTCCCAATAATAGGGATACCCATAATATCCGTAGTATTGCGCCTCGTACTGTCTGGATATGGGCTGGTGTGTATCGATGTTCGGACTGTTCTCCACCTGCTTCCTCGTCAGCGAGACATCCAATCGCCGGCCCTTCAGATCCGCACGGGTCACCGAAATCGGAGAGATCAAAACTTGTCGGCCGCCCAACCACCCGCCGGTATCTACAGTCAGATACCGGATGGCCCATGTTTTATCGTCGAAATACAGTTGATCCACGTTTCCCATCTCGCCGTCCGTTGCGTGAATCGTCAAGCCCTTCAAATCTTTCGTGTTCGTCAACATTTTCCCGGCCTCCATTCGAACGGCTACCTGGCGCCCACCACAGCTTTTTCGTGTTCCGTGGCGTGCGATGCAATCTCCGTTGCATGCGTGCGCTCCAAAATCTCGCTGGCCTTAGTCACCTCATCTTGCGTGCCATGCGCCAAGACCAGAAACTTGTCAGCCTTGAGCGCGGCCTCGTATTTCACGACACTGTCTTTGGGGATGCCGATACTGTACAAGCCGGCGCCAAGTGCGCTCAAACCGCCCACCACTACCGCACCCTCCAGTCCCCCGATAATCCAGGCAACCAAGGGGCCGGCCACCAGAAGAGGCCCAATACCGGGGATGGCGAAGAAAGCCGCTCCAAACAGCGTCCCCCAGAGACCGCCCCAAAATGCGCCTCGCGTGCCCCAGTACTTCATGCGGTCGCCGGCGTTATAGTACCCAACGACATTCTCGTCGGTGTGATAATCCTTGCCCACGATCGACAGCTTCTTCATGTCACAGCCGGATCTTTGCAACTCCTTCACGGCATCCTCTGCTTGCAAATGCGTCTCGTAAATAGCTACTACTGAGTTCGTTTTTGACATTAGTTGATTCCTTTCTTCCACAGCGGTTAGCTGATGGTAATTAGATCTTCTACGCCAGTGACGCCCGGCGCCGCCCAAGCGGCATTCTCGGCTTGCTCGCGCTGGGCCCAGTTGCGCACGTAACCGCGAAGCGTCACTTTACCCTCGGCCGTCTCGACGGTGATGTGTTTGGCATCGGTTTCCGCGGTGCGCCTCAATGCATTTTCGATTTCGGCCTTTACATCGATAGCGTTGGCTTTCGGTGTGACCGTGATCTCATTACAAATCCCCTTCACGCCAGCCAGGGAACGCAGCGCTCTCTCCGCCTCCTCCTTCTGATACTGCCACTCCGTCGTGCCTTTTAGCGTTACCGACCCCGCTGTTACCTGCACGGTCACGGTGTTAGGAACCGAGTAGTTCCAATCCAGATGGTTCATCGCAGCGCGTGCGATGTCTTCATCGGTTCGAGTTGCGGAAGACGGCAGGTCAACCTTGATCTCGCTGGCGATTGCCTTGGCATTGGAAACGCGCATGGCAGCACGCTCGGCGCCCCACTTCTCGTACAAACTGTCAACGTGACCATCCAGTTCAACGACACCGTCCTTCACCGAAACGCCTATGTTTTCGGCATGAATACTTGGCTCCCAACGTAATTCCTGTTCAACATCTGCCTTCAATTGCTCATCGTTCTTCATGTCTTGAAGAGGTGCACTCCAAGGGCCGAAAACCAAGCATCTAACGCGGGCTGCCGGCTTAGATCCGATCCAAGAAAATGAAGCCCCAGGTCTGTCTGGATACCAACAGCGTGCCACGCAACACGGAAGATATCTGACCATATAAAGTCAGGTGACCTTGTTTGGTCAATGCGGGAGGATTGTGCCACGGTAGCCGCTGGAATTCTCGGTTCGGGCTTACAGACTCGTCCAGGCCTCGCAACAATTGCGCGGCCATCTTACTTCTCCAGCAGTTTACGGATGGATTTCAATTCTTCCTTCCGTTTCAGCGTCGTTTTAGGATACGCCAACTTCAGTTCCTTGAACGCGTCCACAACGATCTCGGAAATAATCAACCGCGCATTCTCCTTGTCGTCGGCCGGAACGACGTACCACGGTGCGTGGTGTGTGCTGGTGGCATCCAGACAAGCCTCATAGGCCTCCATATAATCCTTCCAGTATTTCCTCTCGTGAATGTCCGCCAGGCTGAATTTCCAGTTCTTTTCCGGCTCGTCGATACGTTCTAGAAATCGCTTCTTTTGTTCGTTCTTCGAAAGGTGCAGAAATATTTTGATGGTGCGCGTGCCGTTGCGATGTAAGTGGCTTTCCAGGTCTACGATGGAACGATAGCGCTCTTGCCAGATGCTTTTCTCGTCTCGTAATTCTTCCGAAAGCCCCTGGCTGCGGAGAATCTCGGGATGCACGCGTACCACCAGCACTTCCTCGTAATAGGAACGATTGAAGATGCCGATCCTTCCGCGTTCGGGAAGCCGGCAAGTCGTGCGCCAAAGGAAATCATGCTCCAGTTCCTCGGCGCTCGGTTGTTTGAAACTGGTAACCTGACAGCCCTGCGGATTTACTCCGGACATGACGTGCCGGATGGCGCCGTCCTTGCCGGCGGCGTCCATCCCCTGAAATATCAGCAGCAGCGCATAGCGGTTGGAGGCATAGTGCAGGCGCTGCAGCGCGCTCAACTCCGCAACGTTTTCTTCCAGCAGTTTTCGATAGTCCTTCTTCGACTTGCAAACCGGTTTCACTCTTGTCGGCCAATCAGCGAGCTTGACCTTCACATCGGGCCGCACCTGGAAATCTTTGGAATTGATTCTCATCTTGATCCTTTCGCTGTCAAAGCCTCGAAGCCGGAGATAACGTCGAACAGTTCCTCGTCAATGCCACTTTGACGCAAGCGATGAAATGTCCGGTTCAGATCTTCCAGCAATTCGTCGATGTTCTTTTCGGCGCGTTGCATGGCAGCCAGGCGGCTGGCATTCTCGCTCGCCAGGGATTCGGCGCATGCCCGAAACAACGAGATAAAAAGATACTCGCGGATGAGCGCCCGCATCGTGGTCGCGCCCCCACACATGATTTCGGGAAGATTTCCCGGCGGCCAGCGGACTTTGGCCAGACGTTCCTGCCATTGCCCGTCGAGCGGCAACAGGCGCTGGCTCACAGGTTCGTAGAGCGCCGCGGATTGCGGGCGGTTATGGAAAACGTAGAGACTCGCATAGTCGTGTTTCGCCCGGTGCGCTTCGCTCTCCACTTGAATCTGTCCAACCAACGGAGTGATGGCCTTAACGGAATTTGGCACCGCGAAAATTCCGATGGGCGCCATGCCCGCATCCGCCAGGCGTTCGTGAACCCGTTCGCCCACCGCCCAGACCTTGGGTTTGCCGGGGAGGGCGGACAGTGTGTGAATCGCATAATCGGCTATTACTTCATTAAACTGGCCCACCAGTCCCTGATCGGATCCAAACACCACGGCGCCGATGGAATCCGTACCGGCATGTGCTTTCCGTCCTGCTATTTCCGGCAGGGGCCCGCTCTCCCGGAAGCATGCGCCCAACCCCAATTCCACCGCGCGATAGTAATCGTCCAGAGCGCTCACTGATTTCTCATATTGTCCTATGCTCGATGCTGCGACGGCCTTCATGGTGCGCACTACCGATTCCAAATCGCTCGCCCCGCCGATCTTTCGCCGCAGGCTCGCCGTCGTACCACTCATGACTTCTTCACAGGTTCGGGCTTAGGTTGAAAACGGGCAAGCGATTGGCTCGCGATGTCCAGTATGGCCTTGCGATCCGCGTCGCTTAGTTTTGCGGCGGTATCTAACCGCCCGCGTACCCCCGCCGGGATGTTCGCCGCGGCTTCGCGCAGGGCCTGTTCGGCTTCCGTCATGTGGTCCAGCGGCACGGCGTCGAAAAGGCCCACCGTCAACGCCAGTAGCACGGCGATCTGCGCGGGCACCGCGACCGGCGAGAACTCCGGCTGTTTCAGGCAGGCGCGAATCCGCCGTCCGTGTTCGATAGTCTTGCGCGTGTCCGCATCCAGGCGCGCGCCGAACCGCGAAAATGTTTCGAGCTCTTCAAACTGCGCGTAGGATAGCTTTAGGTCACCGGCTACGGCGCGGTAGGCCGCCAGTTGCGCTTGGCCGCCCACGCGCGAGACGGATTTTCCCACGTCCACCGCAGGCAGTACACCCAATTCGAAAAGCGACGGGGAGAGATAGATCTGCCCATCCGTAATCGAAATTAAGTTAGTGGGAATGTAGGCGGAAATGTCCTGTGCCTCGGTTTCAATGATGGGTAGCGCAGTGAGCGATCCGCCGCCCAGTTCCTTACTCAGATGCGTGGCGCGTTCGAGTAGCCGCGAGTGGATATAAAAAATGTCGCCGGGAAAGGCTTCACGGCCGGGCGGACGGCGTAGCAACAGCGAGAGTTCACGGTATGACCGCGCGTGTTGCACCAGGTCATCGTACACGATCAGCACATCCCGCCCCGCCTCCATAAAAGACTCCGCGATGCTGGTGGCGGCGTATGGAGCGATGTAAGCCAGGCCCGGCGGATCGTTGCCCTCGCTCACCACGACAACGGTGTAATCCATCGCGCCTCGGTCGCGCAAATTCGCCACGGTCTTCGCCACGGCGGAGGCGCGCTGGCCGATGGCACAATAGACGCACAGCACATTCCGGTCGCGCTGGTTGAAGATCGTATCGGTGGCAATAGCGGTCTTGCCAGTCTGGCGGTCGCCGAGAATCAACTCGCGCTGGCCGCGTCCCACCGGAATGAGCGCGTCGATCACCATCACGCCGGTCTGCAGAGGAACCGTAACGGGCGCGCGGTCCATAATCGCAGGGGCAGGGCGCTCGATGGGCAGACGTTTGACAGTCACCACGGGACCACGGCTATCCACGGGCCGCCCCAGCGGGTCAATCACCCGTCCCAGCAACGCATCTCCCACGCCCACGTCCATCACCCGGCCCGTGCGCTGGACTTCGTCTCCCGCGTGCAAACGTGTGTAGTCGCCGAGCAGGACCACGCCGATTTCGTCCGCATCCACGTTGAACGCTATGCCCAGCACATCGCCCGGAAATCTCACCAGTTCATCGAAGCCTACGCCGGGCAGTCCCGACACCTTGGCGATGCCGGTGGCCACGCTCGTAATAGCGCCCACTTCCCGCGGCTGCAGCGCCGGTCTAAACGCCTCCCGCACCTGGCTGATTCCGCCAAAAGCGTCGTCGAAGTCATTCTGCAGGCTGTCAGTTTGCATGCTTGTCCTTGAGAAGTTGGTCGACGCCCGTGGCGAGCGACTCCAGATAATCGGCGATGCTCCAGCCCACCTTTTGTCCATTCGCGGCTAATTCAATGCCGCTGACCAAGTCCGGCGCCGTCTCGAACCTGACGCGAACTTCAGCCGAGAAGGTTTCGTTGAGCGCATTTTGAATGGCGGCGCGCTGCTCCGCGGGCAGGGCGAACGCGCTGCGCACCACCGCCGGATCGGGGGCAGTCTTAATGGCCTGCGCGAGGACTTGCCTCGACGCCCCGTTCATCTCTCGCAACCGCCGGGTGAACACTTCGCCCAGACGTTCCTCCAGGCTCACTGTCGCGAGATCCGTCAGCGCCCGCCGTGTGATTGCGAATACTTCCTGCTGCGTCCGGCGCCGGATGGCTTGGTGCAAGGCCAGTTCCTCGGTACGCAGTGCTTCCTCCCGTTTTGAACTCAAATCCAAAGCGGCCTTCCGTGCTTCATCGAGGATGCCGCTCCCGTTCAGCCTGCGCCTCGGCGGTCGCTTTAGCCATCAGCGCGGCGCGCTGCTGGTCGAACTCCGTGTTCTTGCGTTGGAATTCGTCGTGTTCCTTTTCGGCCTCCGCTTTTTTCGCGGCGGCGTTCGCCAGTTCCGTGGCGATGCGCTTCTCCCGCTCGTCGATCGGCGTTGAGGACGGGCTTGTAAAGGAACCGCTTCATCAACCACACCAGGATCAGAAAGTTGAGCGCCTGCGCAACGATGGTGAACCAATCGGCTAACATACGTTACTTCTTCGCGGCTTCCGCGATGACGTGGTTCCAGAATGGGTTGGCGAAGATCAGGATCATCGAGACCACGAAGCAATAGATGGCCGTGGATTCGATCATCGCCAGACCCACGAACAAGGTTCGGGTGATGGTCGCGGAGGCATCGGGCTGCTGCGCCAGCGAACTAAGCGCCGTCGCCACCGCTCGTCCCTTCCGCCAGCGCGGGCCCCATAGTCCCGAAACCGGTGGTAATGCCGGCGATGACAATGGATGCCACCGCGATAATCGTCATGCTATCCACGATATTCTCCTTTTCTTGCTAGTTAGCTTCACGCTGGGCTGGGGTTTCCGCACGCGCGTGCCGGCCGCGATGTAAACCGTCGCCAGGATGCTAAAAATGTAGGCCTGTACCATGCCGGTGAGCAGACCCAGCACCGTCATGACGATGGGGAAGAGAAAGGGCGTAATGGTCATTAAGATGCCGACAATCATCGCTCCGCTCATCATATTGCCGAACAGACGGATCGCCAGGGCCAGTGTGCGCGACAGCTCGCTGATGATGTTGAATGGCAGCATGATCACCGTCGGCTTGGCATAGGACTTGAGGTAATCGCGCACCCCCTGCTCCTCGATGCCGAAGAATGGCACGGCCACAAATACGCACAAGCGCCAGCGCCGCGGTAGTCGAGAGCGAAGCGGTCGGCGGTTGGTAGCCGGGAATGACAGTGCAGAAGCTGGCGAAGGCGACAAACAGGAACAGTGTTCCTAGAAAGCCAAGACATTTCCGCGGCTGGCTCAGCCCTACCTCTTCGATCTGTTTCTGAATCCCCGTGACGATAATTTCCAGAAGGTCCTGCCAGCGGGAACGTTCCTGCCCGATCGGAAAGTTTGCGCGTGATCAGTTTTGAACCGCCGGCCAGCACCAGCATCAATGCCCAAGTGAACACGATGGTGGCGTTCAGCTTGACCACCCCGTGCTGCCAGAAGACGATCTGATCGGGGCTAAGATGCATGGCTGCCCGCCTGTGTCAAATGACCTGGCTCTTTCACCGGACGGGTGAAACGCGTCACCATAAGGCGCGCGGCGACAAATCCAACCAGACACACGAGCAGCCGTTTCCAATGCCGCGTCCGGCAAAATAGAAACCCGCCAGGACAATAGTCGTTCGCAGCATCAAGCTGGTGAAGAACAAGAAGCGCCGGCTGGCTTGCCGAGACACCCTTGCGAACCGTCCACCATAGGCCGCCGAAAAATATCGCCCCCAGCATCAGGCCGCCCAACAAAGCGAGCGCTAGGCTCAGCGTCTCAGTCATCGTCATTCTCTTGTTCCTCCCGCATCTCCTGGTCTTCCTTGCTCACCCAGTGCCAGGCATTCAGGCAACCGATGACCAGGCCAAGGATCAACAGGGTGAGCGTCCAGGAAAGGCGCCCTGGCTGGCGGCGGTCCAGCCAGATACCGAGCGCCGCGCCAAGTAGTGTCGGAACCACCACCGACCAGCCGACCAGCCCCATCATGCCCAAACCAAACCAGACGCCTTGCGCAGGGTTGCGCCGCGCCTTAAGCTTGCGAGCCGCCTTCGCGCCGACCACCTGGCTGAGCGATTCTTCACCCATGTTGAAACTCCGCCAAGCGGCTGATGAAATCGGTCTCCATTTTCGCCGTCACCGAGCGGACGTTCCGCTCGCGTCCGTCCAGATTCAGGAATTCTTTCTCCACCGCCGCATGCAGTTGGCCCAGGTCCGTTCCGCCGATCGCGTTGCGCACCGAAATCAGCACCTCCAGGCCGGTCTTAACCAATACCCCTTCGTCTACCGCGGCATAAACCTCGCCATCCGCCTCGATCTCATACGTCAGAATGCCGGGCGCGAGCGCCGCCACGCAGTCGCGCCGGTGGGGCAGCAGTCCGAACGATCCCTCCCGCGTCTCCGCCACGATGCGCGAGACGCCGGCTTTATCGGCGAAGATTCCGAACGGAAGGAGAATCTTAAGATGCATGCGCGCCGGCTGCGGCATGTTCGACCTCCGTTCTTTTCTTCGCCTCGCCAATCGCGCCGATCATGTAAAGTGCGCTCTCCGGGTAGTCTTTGAATTCATCGCGCAGGATTCGTTCGCAGCCATCGAGCGAGTCCTTGAGGCTGACGATCTTCCCCTTGATTCCGCTGAATTGCTCGGTGGCGAAAAACGGCTGCGTGAGGAATCGCTCCAGCCGCCGGGCGCGCGCGACCACTTTGCGGTCCTCCGGCGCCAGTTGCTCCAGGCCCAGCATGGCGATGATATCCTTGAGGTCTTCGTACTGCGCCAGCGTCCGCCGGATCTCCTGCGCCAGCAGATAATGCCGTTCGCCGACGATGCCGGGCGTGGCCATTTTAGAGTTGGATTGCAGCAAATCGATAGCCGGGTAAAGTCCTTCGCTGGCGCGCTTGCGCGAAAGCACGATGGAAGTGGAAAGATGCGAAAAAGTGTGCACCGCCGCCGGATCGGTCAAGTCGTCCGCCGGCACATACACCGCCTGAATCGAGGTGATGGCGCCGGTATCGGTGTTGGCGATGCGCTCCTCCAATCCCGAGAGCTCGGTGCCCATGGTAGGCTGATAACCTAGCCGCGACGGCATTTGCCCCATCAAGCCGGACACCTCCATGCCTGCCTGGATAAAGCGGAAAATATTGTCGACCAGCAGCAGCACGTCGCGATGCTCGTCGTCGCGGAAATATTCCGCCATGGTCAGCGCCGCCAGGCCCACGCGGAACCGGCTGCCCGGCGGTTCATTCATCTGCCCGTACACCATCACCATGTTCGGAAGCACGCCCGCCGCCTGCATGCCGCGGTAGAGTTCCTCGCCCTCGCGGCATCGTTCGCCGATCCCGCAAAAGATGCTGACGCCCTTCTGGTGCTCGATCATGTTGTGGATCATTTCGGTGAGCAATACGGTCTTGCCCACGCCCGCTCCGCCGAATAGGCCCGATTTGCCGCCGCGCTCGAGCGGCACCAGCACATCGATGACTTTGATCCCGGTCTCGAAGATCTCGGATTTGGTGGAGCGCCGCGCCAGCGCGCGGCGGGTCGCGATGCACTGCTGCGCCACTGGACGTCCGCCGGCGCCGGTTGGCGGTCGATGGCGTTCCCGAAAACGTCGAACATGCGCGACAGCGTTCCCTTGCCAACCGGCGCCTTCAACGGACCGCCCGTATCTTCCACGGGGCTGCCGCGGACCAGGCCTTCGGTGGGAGTCAGCGCGATTCCACGTACGCTATGCGCGTCGAGTTGAGCCAACACCTCGATGGCGACTTTGCCCTCCTTCGCGTGCAGCAGCGAATAGATCGGCGGCAGGTTGTGTTCGAACCGAATGTCCACGACGCTGCCTCGTACCGCGACTACGGCGCCGGGATTCGAAACGCCCGCGTCACCATGACCGCAGTTATCCGGGTTCATTTCCCTCGCCCAACCACTTCCGGGCCTCATCAGCCTGCGCGTGGTCGAAGTACCGGATCGTGGCTTTCGTGAACGGCTTGCAGAACAACGCCATGCCGTGCTGCCACTTGGTTTCGCCGACCATCGCGAGCCGGTCAATGTCGGCGAAGTGCTTCATGTCGAACTTTATGTCCTCCCACAGCGCGCCGCCTTCCCAGCCGTGGAAGCCGGCCATTTCAAACAGCACGTTCAGCTTTCCATGCTGGCTGACCAGCCGCTCGAATTCCGGCACAAAGTGCGCGTAATCCGCCGCCGCCAGTTTTCCGCCGACGTGAACGACCAAAAGCTTGCCACCGTTTTCTTCATTGAGTTGAATTGACATTGTGTATTCCTTTAGTTGCTCCCGCTCACGCCTTCTGCGGTTCGCCTGGATTCCATTTCCAGTTGCGAATCTCCGGCAGATCCTCCCCATGCTTATCGATATATCGCTTATGCTCGATCAGCTTGTCTTGCATCGTTTGTTTCAGGTAGGCGCCTTTGGATCCCAAATGCGGCACCCGGTCGATCACGTCCTGCACCAGGTGGAAGCGGTCCAGGTCGTTCTGCACGCGCATGTCGAAGGCCGTGGTGATGGTGCCCTCTTCCTTGTATCCCCGGACATGCAAGTTGCGATTGGTGCGGCGATAGGTCAGCCGGTGGACCAACCAAGGGTATCCATGGAAAGCGAAAGATGATGTGCTTGTCTTTGGTGAAGAGCGAATCGTAATCTGTGTCGCTCAAGCCGTGCGGGTGCTCGCTGCTCGGACTGCAGCTTCATCAAATCGACGACGTTGATCACCCGGATCTTCAGGTCGGGAAGATGCTCGCGAAGAATGGAAACGGCCGCCAGAATCTCGAGCGTGGGCGTGTCGCCGCAACAGGCCATCACCACGTCCGGTTCGGCGGCGTCCTGGTCGTTGCTGGCCCATTGCCAGATGCCGATTCCTTCCGTGCAATGCACCACCGCGGCGTCCATGGTCAGCCATTGCGGAAGCGCATGTTTGCCCGCCACCACCACGTTGACGTAATGGCGGCTGCGCAGGCAGTGATCGAAGACCGACAGCAGACAATTAGCGTCGGGCGGCAGGTAAACCCGGACGATGTCGGCCTTCTTGTTGATCACGTGATCCAGGAAGCCCGGATCCTGATGCGTGAAGCCGTTGTGATCCTGCTGCCATACGTGCGATGCCAGCAGATAGTTCAACGACGCGATCTTCCGCCGCCACGGCAATTCCGAGGTCACCTTCAGCCACTTGGCGTGCTGGCTGAACATCGAGTCGACGATGCGGATGAACGCTTCATAGCTATTGAACAACCCGTGCCGTCCGGTCAGCAAGTATCCTTCCAGCCAACCTTCGCACTGGTGCTCGCTCAGCATCGAATCCAGCACGCGCCCGGAGGGCGCCAGGAATTCGTCGTTCTTCACTTCCCTGGCGTCCCACTGGCGGTTGGTAACTTCAAAAACCGCGCCCAGCAGATTCGAGAGTGTCTCATCCGGGCCGAAGATACGGAAGTTCCGCTGATCCAGATTCAGCTTGGTCACGTCGCGCAGGAACTTGCCCAGCACCAGCGTGTCCTGGCCGTCCACGGCGCCGGGCGATGGCACATCCACCGCATGGACGTGGAAATCCGGCATGCGCAGATCGCGCAGCAGAATGCCCCCGTTGGCGTGCGGATTGGCGCCCATACGCCGGTCGCCCTTCGGCGCCAGGTCGGCCAACTCCGGCATCAGCCGGCCGTTCGCATCGAATAGCTCTTCGGCCTTGTAGCTTTTCATCCAGCTTTCCAGTTGCTGCACATGATCGGGATGCTCGGAATCCACCAGAAGCGGCACCTGGTGCGCGCGAAATGTGCCTTCGATTTGCAGGCCGTCGACCACCTTCGGTCCGGTCCAGCCTTTGGGCGACCTCAGCACGATCATGGGCCAGCGCGGCCGCGTAGCGTCGCCGTTGTTCCGCGCGTTGCTTTGGATTTCGCCGGATGTCCTCGATCGCCGTTTCCAACGTGGCGGCCATGAGCTGGTGCATCGTTTCCGGATCGTCGCCTTCCACGAAGTAAGGCGTCCAGCCGCAGCCCCGGAAGAACTGCTCCAGTTCCTCATGCTCGATGCGGGCCAGCACGGTCGGATTGCTGATCTTGTAGCCATTGAGGTGCAGGATCGGCAGCACGGCGCCGTCGGTAATCGGGATTGAGGAATTTGTTGGATTGCCATGCCGTCGCCAAAGGCCCGGTTTCCGCTTCGCCATCGCCGACCACGCAGGCCACGATCAGATCGGGATTATCGAACGCCGCCCCGAAAGCATGGCTGAGCGAATAGCCCAGTTCGCCGCCTTCGTGAATCGATCCGGGCGTGGTCGGCGCTACGTGGCTCGAAATCCCGCCTGGGAAGGAGAACTGCATGAACAGCTTCTTCAGCCCGGCTTCGTCCTGGGTGACATTTGGATAAACCTCGCTCCAGGTGCCTTCGAGGTAAACGTTGCCGACAATCGCCGGACCGCCGTGACCGGGACCGGCGATATAGAACATATCCAGGTCATACTTCTTGATCACCCGGTTCAAATGAACGTAGATGAAGTTCTGGCCCGGCGTGGTGCCCCAATGCCCGACCACCAGCGGCTTCACGTGAGACAGTTTCAGCGGCTCCTTCAGCAAGGGGTTGTCGTAGAGATAAATCTGGCCGACCGACAGGTAATTGGCGGCGCGCCAGTAGGCATCCATCTTGTGGAGCAGTTCGGGAGTCAGGGTGTTGGTTGTTGCGGCTAAGTCCTTAGCGTCAATGGCGTCTGGTTTCTGATGAAGTGGTTGCGCTTTAACTGTACTGGTTTTCATGGCTAATCCTTTACCGTCCTCACAAAGTCCGGGCGGCCATTAGCCGGACACGTGGCGCATGGCAACGCGCTCGCGACTGGCTTTTGCACCTCGTTCTATATGGCGCCTACCAGAGCTTCCTCGTGTTCCCCCGCGTGCGAGGCCACCTCCATCGGGTGCGTGCGCAACAAAATGTCGTTAGCCCTAGCCACCTCGTCCGCAGTGCCATGTGCTAAGACTAGAAACTTGTCGGCCTTAAGCGCCGCCTCGTATTTCACGACGCTGTCTTTGGGTATGCCGATACTGTACAAGCCCGCCCCCAGTGCGCTCAATCCCCCGACCACCACCGCGCCTTCCAGAGCGCCGACGATCCAGGCCACCAACGGGCCGGCTACCAGGATCGGCCCGATACCCGGTATCGCAAAGAAAGCCGCTCCAAACAACATCCCCCACAGACCACCCCAAAATGCGCCCCGCGTGCCCCAATACTTCATGCGGTCGCCGGCGTTATAGTATCCAACGACATGCTCGTCGGTTTGATAATCCTTGCCCACGATCGACAGTTTCTTCATGTCACAACCAGATCTTTGGAGCTCCTTGACGGCCTCCTCTGCTTGTAAATGCGTCTCGTAAATAGCTACCACTGTGTTCGTCTTTTTCATAACTTGATTCCTTCCACACGCGGCTAGCTGACAGTAATGAGATCTTCTGCGCGAGTGACACCCGGTGCCGCCCAAGCGGCATTCTCGGCTTGTTCGCGCTGGGCCCATGAGTGCACGTAACCGCGCAGCGTCATTTTACCCTCGGCCGTCTCGACGGTAACGTGTTTGGCACCATTTTCCGCGGTGCGCCTCAATGCATTTTCGATTTCGTTTACAGTGCTAGGAACCGAGTAGTTCCAGTTCACATGGTTCATCGCAGCGCGTGCGATGTCTTCATCGGTTCGAGTTGCGGAAGAAGGCATTCCAAGCTTGATCTCGCGGGCGACTGCCTCATGCATTGGAAACGCGCATGACAGCCCCCTCGGCGCCCAACTTCCCGTAAAGGCTCTCAACATGACCATCGAGTTCAATCGCACCGCCTTTTACCGATACGCTAATATTTTCCGCATGAACGCTAGATTCCCAACGCAATTCCTGTTCAACATCGGTCTGCAATTGCGCGCTTGTTCCATACTTTGATCAGGTGCATTCCAAGGGCCGAAAACCAGAGATGGTTTGCGGGCCGCTCTGGCGTCTGTCTACTAACAACGTGTCACTCAAACACGTAACGTCACCTGACCATATAAAGTCACGTGACCATGTTTGGTCAAAGCGGGTGGCGGCCGCAGCGGCCAGCCGCCAAAATCACGCACATTCCCGCTTGCGGACGATTGGTCCGCATCGTGCACTTGAGGTGACCGTAGCCTAAGCGTCCCATGGGAGGAAAGATCATGCATCAGTCGCACCGGGTTGCCGCCGAACAGCATCAACTCGCGGCGCAGGCCCATCGCACGGCCGCGGAACACAATGAAAAAGGAAACTTCCAGGCAGCAGCTTGGCATTCGGAACGCGCGTTAGAGTACTCAGATCGAGCGTACAGACTCGCAAAAGAAAACCATAATAAGTCAGGGGAGATTGAGAGCCTCTAAAATGTCTACACGTTACAACAACGGATCGCACTACGAGAACCATCAACGAGCCGCGGAGTTGCACGATATCGCCGCCCACGTGCATCGCAGCGCCGCCGAAGCACATGAGAAGCAAGACCACCAGACCGGACAGGAGCTATCCAGGCGTGCTCTTGAGCATTCCCAACAGGCTCACGAACATACCGGCCAGGCCCACCAGAACACTGTGAATGAACACGGTATCGTGATGTTTGGACACCACGACATCGCCGCGCTAGCTCATACGCTTTGGCAAGCCCGGGGCTGTCCGGATGGGTCGCCTGACGAGGACTGGTTCCAGGCCTCGCAACAACTGCGGGCCCGCGCCGAAAGTCATCCGCCGCAATGAATGTTACAATAGGAATACATGACATCGGGAACCCGCAGGGCCATTTTGTGGCCGATTGTCTTGTTGCTTGCCGCCCCGCTGGGCCAATCATTCGGATCCGCCACCTTCGCTCCGCGTGAATACCGGCTTCGCCTCTATCACACCCACACCAATGAACGGCTCGATATCATTTACCGGCGCGGTGACCACTACCTGCCGGACTCTCTGGCTAAACTCGATCACTATCTCCGCGACCATCGCACCAGCGAAGTGCATCACTTTAATCCCCACCTGTTTGACCTTCTCTATGACCTCACTGCGTCCTTGAAAGATTCTGGCGGCGAGATCGATGTGGTGTGCGGCTACCGCACTCCATGGAGCAACGAGTTCCTGCGCACTCGCGGCCCTAACACAGGTGTCGCTCGTCATAGTCTCCACATGCAGGCAGAAGCCATCGACATTCGATTGCCGGGAATTGCCACCGCCGCCGTGCGGGATGCCGCCCTGCGCCTGCAACGCGGGGGAGTCGGTTACTATCGTGATTCCAACTTCGTCCATGTGGACGTCGGACCTGTCCGCCGCTGGTAACTTACTCTCCACCCTCACCGGCCATACTCCCCCCGGATGTCGCCCTCCTGGTGCTACGTTAATCTCTCCATGCGCACCTGCCTTGCGATGTTATTCGCACCGGTTTGTCTGCTCGCGCAGAACTCCGATGCGAACTATCGTGCCCTGCGCGACGGCAAACTCGCCGAATCGTTCACCGCCGAAAATATTGTCCTCCAGCGCGATGCTGGGACCATCACCTTTAAATCGGGCGAACTTAGTTTCCAGGCGCCCGTCCTCAACCGCCCCGCTGTCGCCGTCTTCACCGGCCAGGGACACTTCCACCTCAAGCCCGCCGTGGCCTCCGAAAGCGCTCGCCTGCGCTTCACCACTGGCGCCCCCGAAGTCGACGAAGACTTCGACGCCGCCCTCCTGTACTTCACCGACGGCACTCCCGCCGAAATCCGTAGTCAAGCTAAGTCCGGTCCCGTCTCGCCCAAAAACGAAGCTGAATTTCAGAAGTTCCACTCCCAGTTGCGCGCCCGCACCGAAACCCCTCGCACCACAACCGAGGCCCTAATGTTCGGACAGCAGATCCCCAACCTCGATGCGGAAATCCTCGCTGACTTATACAATCCCGCGCCCGCCGGATCCTTCATCGCCCTCATGCACGCCCACAAGCATCCCCATCTGCGCTTTCTGGTGCGCCCCCAAGGCGCCGTCCCCGGCATGGGTCCTGACGAAGTTGCGCTCATCAATGTCGACTCCGGCGAAACCCAGGACGGCATCTGGTATATGGCCCACAGCATTGCCGAAATTCAAGCCCACGCTAATTCTTCCAGCGAAGAAAGGCGTAGCATCGCCCCCCAAAACTACACCATGGATGTGCACGTCGGCAAGAACGACCGCCTCGCCGCTAAAGCCGCCATCCGCTTCAAAGCCTTGCGCGATGGCGACCGCGTGATCGCCTTCAGCCTGCTGCCCAACCTCCGCGTATCCGCCGCCACCGTCGATGGCGCGCCCGCCGGTTTCATCCAGGAAGGCATCAAGCAGGATGCCGAACTCTCAATCATCCTGCCGCAAGCTACCGTCAAAGATCATGTCTACACCGCCACCCTCGATTACGAAGGCAACAAAGTGGTCTTCAAGGAAGGCGGCGGCAACTACTCCGTAGGCGCGCGTGAAAATTGGTACCCCGCCGTCTCCGCCTTCCGCGACCGCGCGACTTACGACATCACCTTCCACTCGCCCAAGCGCCTCACCCTCGTCGGTGTCGGCAAACTGGTCAGCGAAAAGCGCGAGGGCGACGAACTGATCTCCGAATGGAAGTCGGACCAGCCGCTGCCCGTCGCCGGATTCAATTACGGCGACTTCAAGAAAAAGGACCGTATCGACGACGTAAGCAAGCTCTCTCTCGAAGCCTATGCCACCACCGAACCGCCCGATTGGTTGAAGAGTGTGAATCAGCCATCGAGCGTAGGCCTCCACCAGATGGGGGACGATTCAGACGGCCGCGGCATGGTGCTCACTCCCTCTGCCATGGCCCAGCAAGTTTTGACCGATGCGCAAAACTCCGTCCGCATATACACCCAATGGTACGGACCGAATACCTATGGACGCCTCGCGGTGACCCAGCAACCGGCCTTCTTTTTTGGACAGTCGTGGCCCACCCTGGTTTACTTACCCATCAGTGCCTTTCTCGATCCCACCCAACGCTGGCAGTTGTTGGGCCAGAATACCTTCCGCTTCTCCAAGGAATTTATCAACGTGGTGACCGCCCACGAAGTGGCCCACCAGTGGTGGGGCGATTCCGTCGGTTGGGCATCTTATCATGACCGCTGGCTGTCCGAAGGTTTCGCGGATTTCTCCGCGGGGCTGTTCCTCGAAAATACTCTGCCCAAGGGCGACGACTGCCAGAAATTCTGGGAAAGCGAGCGCCGCGCGCTCCTCGAAAAGAACGAGTTCGGCAACCGTGCCAACGATGTCGGACCACTATGGATGGGCGAGCGACTGGACTCCTTCAAGGCCAATGACGCCGACCGCCGCATCACTTACTCGAAGGGCGCCTTCGTGCTCCACATGTTGCGCTATCTCATGCAGGACCGCCAAACCGGTGACAAACCTTTCATCGATATGATGCACGACTTCATGACCACTTACAGCGGCAAGAGCGCTTCCACTGAAGACTTTCAACACATGGTTGAAAAGCACATGCGCCCCGACATGAGCCTGGATGGCGCCGGTAACATGGACTGGTTTTTCCAGGAGTGGGTCTATGGCACCGAAGTGCCCAGCTATCGGCTCGAATATACGCTAGGCGAAGCCGAAGGCGGCAAGACGCTGCTGACCCTTAAGGTCTCCCAGCAGGATGTCGGCGCCTCTTTCCGCATGCGCGTCCCGATTTACCTGGACTACGACGGTCACCTCGCCCGCCTAGGCACCGTACCCATGATGGGATCGTCCACCAGCGACGCATTGAAGATCACGCTGGCCAAGCGCCCCCGCCGCGTGCTACTGAACGGCAACAACGATATCCTCGCGGAATCCGTCGTGCAAAAATAAGGCATCGGTAGGCGCATCCCTGGCAGGCTCTTTGTCTGCCCCAAAGCTGACCGTTTGGACGGGCCAATAAGGAAACTTTCCAGTCACGATACGAAATCCAGTTGCCTTCCGAACTGCATCGAGAATTGTCTGTGTAGTGTCTGCAAACGTTCTCTGAGCATTTGGAATCGTTACAGGCGTCATTAATGGCGAAGTGACCGTTTGTACAACACCGTTGGCGCCGAGCACCTTCGTTGGCGTGACATAGACGACACCGTTGGCTTGCTCGACTTTGAAATCACCCGGTAGTTTCTGCTCCCTGTAGTTAGCGAGCAATACGTTCACACTGAGTACGACATCGTTCTCGCTGGCGATTCCGCCAGTTGGAAGTGGAATTGTTGCGGTAACATGTCCGCCTCTCGGCACGATCAGCTTCCAGCCGGGCGGTTGAGCGGCGCGTTGTTCCGGACTGGCGGAGTCTTGGCAGTCCGCCATGTTGGCATAAGGCGGATCCTCATAATGAATCGTACGGCCGACGATGAGCTCCAAATTGTCAAGTGCCCTCCAGAGAGGCCTCGGCTCGTTTACGTCAATTACTTTGCTGCCTTGGCCAAATACCGTGGTCACTGTTTCGGCGCCAAATATGATCAGAAGCCTCAATGACGAGTCCAAACTTGAGCGCATAGCGCTGATCAATCTCCTGCCATTCTAAGGGTTACCAAACTTACCAAAGTCGTGCTTGGCGGCGATGGCTGGGAGTTTCCTGCTGCAATCGCGAACACCGGTCACAACCCGCAATTTATCCACGTGCTCCGTGCAGCCTCCGGCAACTAAACGCCTTACGCATCGCCCCTCCGCCGCCGAAACACTCTTCCTCTCACTCGAGGGTGTACAGTAATGGTGGATGCAAAGCGTTTTCTTATCGGCGTTCATCGGCGAGAATCGGCGGCAGTCACCCTTCCGCCGCCCGGCAGTCTCCAACCTAAACAACGCCATCAGCCGGCGCGACCCAAATCAATGTGCTAACCACACCCGCGTATGTAACAAAATGTAACACCACCTGTCAAAAACTGAGCCAACGCTGGCTAGGTAACTCACATTCTAAAAGAACAACGCAAGCCCAATAGTGCACAACCATGCACAAAGACGTCCAACGATGATACCGATACCCAAGCAGCCGTCCGCCATCCCGCCTCAGACTGAGACATCCTGCGATTTCCCAGCTAATCCCCAGACCATAATCAACTTACAAGAAATCGGCTTTGTTCGAACGTTTTTCCAAAGAGCAACACCCGATGCACAACCTTGCCCAATCCTGCCCAATCTTGCACAACAGTCAGCTATGCGAACAAAGCCCGCCACAGCGCCACCACCAGCGCATGCGTCACCATGCTCGCCCGAATACTCTGCGCCTGCCGGTAAGCCCGCCCGTAGAACCATCCGGCCACCGCCGCCGCGAGTGCGAACTTCCAGTTTGGAAATCGGCGGAATCCCAAATGCACCGCGCCAAATGCCACCGAAGCCGCCGCCAGCCCCGCTGCCTTGCTGCCGGTCCACTCCGAGAGCCACGGCTGCAACAGCCCGCGAAAAAAGAACTCCTCCGACAGCGCCACCACCCATAAGATCCCCACGAAAGTGGCCGCGATCTTCCAAATGGGCATGCCCGGTCCCAACCGCACCAGTCGCGTGGCCCAAGCCAGCGGGATGGCCGCGATCAGGAAATAGAAAAAGTGCTTGATCCCGATCTTCCACTCCGCCCAACTCGGAATGAATCCGTAGCCCACATTGGGCACGCGCCGCTCTACCAGCATCACCATCGCGCAGACCCGCGTCAGTCCTACATGCCCCAGAATTTCCAAACGCAAACCCGCCGCCGGCGAAGTATAAATAGGATTGAAATAGCCGCGCAGCACCACCGCCGCCACCAGTGCCACGAACGCGCCATCCGCCAGCGGAGCGGCCGGCAGGATCTTGTACCAAAGCCCCAGCACGGTAGCCAACGCCGCCAGTTGGATCAGCGCCCACCACCGGAACTGCCCGGTGTTCGAAGCGTAAATTGCATAAGGCGCGATGAACGAAGCTACCAGAAACCACGGCAGTCCTTCCGCGAAACGCTCGCGCACTTCGGCGAATGCGGGGACCAGATAGAATGGATATTCAACTAGGAACGCGGCCAAAACCGGAACCGCCACCCACGCAGGAATGCCTTTTGAACGAGCATATAGCAAGCCCGCGGCGCTCAGCGCGGTCCAGCCGGCCAGCAGAGCCGCCCGGAAGCCGCCGAGCGATTGGGTCATCGGGCTCATTCTAACATTGGGGTGCGTGGCGCCCGCCGCGCGCGCGCAGGATCCGCCCCCGGACCTGGCCCGCCGCATCGCCCATCGCGAAAGCGAGACCCAGGCCGCCCGTAACGAATATACTTACCGCCAGACCGTCCTGTTTGCCGAACTCGACGACCGTGGCGCGCAAACCGGCGAGTATCGCGAAGAGCGCGATGTCACCTTCTCGCCCGATCATGCACGCACTGAGACCGTCATCGGCAAGCCGCTCCTCACCTTGAAGCGGCTGAAGTTGACCGACGAAGATTTCCAGGATATCCGCGGTATCCAACCCTTCGTTATGACCGAGGATCAACTCTGGAATTACGAGACCAAATTCCGCGGCGACGAAGACATGGATGGCGTGGATTGTTGGGTCCTGCAAGTGCGTCCGCGCCAGATCCTGCAAGGCCAGCGCCTCTTCGATGGCATGCTCTGGGCCGATAAGAGAGACTTCTCCATCGTGCGTCTCGAAGGCCAAGCCGTGCCCCAGATGCTAAACCGTAAATCCGAGAATCTGTTTCCGCGGTTCACCACCGTTCGCCAGGTCGTCGACGGATCCCACCGCTTTCCGGTGGCGACTTATGCCGACGATACCTTGCCGTTCAGCACCGGCCTGCTGCGCGTCCGCATGACCATTCGCTACACCCAATACAAGCGCTTCGGCGCCGATTCGGTCATCAAGTTCGACAAGCCCTGACATGCCGCGGCGAGGTCTTTGGCGCGAGCCCGATTTCCTGAAACTGTGGGCCGGCCAAGCGGTCTCGCAAATAGGCTCGTGGATCACGCTCGTCGGCATCCCCATGACCGCGGCCCTGCTGTTGAAAGCCTCGCCACTACAGATGGGGTTCCTGAATGGCGCGGGCGCCGGATCGATCCTGGTGTTCGGACTCTTCGCCGGCGCCTGGGCCGACCGCCTGCGCCGCCGTCCCATTTTGATTTGGACCGATCTCGGCCGCGCCGCAATCCTGGGCACCGTACCGATGGCTGTGGCGTTCGGCCGCCTGACCATGGGTCACCTGTATGTGGTGACGGCACTGACTGCCGTTCTAACCGTCTTCTTTGACGTCAGTTATCAAGCCTACTTACCGTCTTTAGTAAGTGCCGAAAACATCCTGGAAGGCAACAGTAAAATGGCTCTTTCGGAATCGGTAGCGGGCGTCGTCGGGCCGGGACTTACTGGGGTACTCATCCAGGCACTCACCGCGCCTATCGCCATCCTATTCGATGCGATCTCGTTCCTGGGATCGGCGCTGTCGCTTCTGCTCATTCGTAAGCCGGAGCCGCCGCCTGTCTCCGTTGCAGCACCGCACATGGGCCGTGAGATTATGGAAGGTCTGCGCGTCTCCTGGCACGATCCGATTCTGCGGACCCTATTGGTACGGAGCGCCACCGCCGCCCTCTGCCTCGGCTTCGGAGGCAGCCTGTATATCCTGTTTGCCGTGCGCGAACTCAAGATCGGCGCCGTGTTGCTGGGCGCCATCATTTCGGTCGGGGGCTTCAGTGAACTCTTCGGCGCGCTCGCGGCGGAGCGCTTGGTGCAGCGCTTCGGCTTTGGTACCACCATCATCGGATCAGCCCTGCTGATCGGCGTTGCGGGTCTGCTCCCGCCACTCGCCCACGGATCCGTCGCGTTGTGCGCCGTCTTTCTGGCAATCGCTCAATTGGGCGACATGGCTTGGTCGATCTATAACATCAACGTCTTGACCTTGCGTCAGGCTGTCGCCCCCAGCCACTTGTTAGGCCGCGTGAACTCCGCCGCCCATCTGATGTTCCGCGGTGTCCTGCCGCTTGGTGCGTTGCTCGGCGGCGCCGTGGCCGAATGGGTCGGACTGCGCGGCGCCATGTTCGCCGGTGCAGCGGGTTTCCTGCTCTCTACGCTCTGGCTGGTCTTCTCACCGATCCGCCGCCTACGCGACGTGCCCAAACCGGCAGCGGTAGGTTAGCATCAGGTGTATGCTTCCTCTGCGCCGGTATTACTGGCGCGTTTTGCCGATCATTCTCTTAATCGCACTCTATTGGCCGGGCCTCACCAATTGGTTCTATCAGGACGATTTCGGTTGGCTGAACCTGCGGCACGATGTGCATTCGCTGGCTGACCTCGGCCCCGCCCTCTTCGCCCCCAAAGCGCACGGCAACCTTCGCCCCCTCGGAGAGAATGCCTATTTCCTCGTCCTTTCCTCCCTCTTCGGTGTGGATCCGCTGCCCTTTCGCATCTGGGCTTTCTTAACGCAAATCGCCAGCCTGATCCTGCTAGGCAGCCTCGCCCGCCGCCTCACCGGATCGCCCGCCGCTGCATTCTGGGCGCAAATCCTCTGGATCGTGAACACGGGCCTGGCGCCCGCCATGTGCTGGACGTCTATCTATAACCAGATCCTCAGCGGCTTCTTCCTTCTGCTGGCGCTCTGGTTCTTCCTCCGTTATATCGATGGCGGCCGCACCCGCGATGCCGTTGGACATTGGGCCGCCTTCATCCTGGGCTTGGGCGCGCTCGAAACCAACGTCGTCTATCCCGCCCTCGCGGCCGTCTACGCGCTCCTCTTCGCGCGAACTTACTTGAAGAAGGTCCTACCCATGTTCGCGGTCTCCGCCCTGTTCGTCTGGGTGCATTTCCGCGTTGCCCCCATTCCCCATACTGGCGTGTACGCGCTCCATCCCGATCAGGCGTTCTCCACGCTGGCGACTTATTGGATGTGGGCGCTCGGACCGTCCCGCCCCATTGCCGCCATCCTGACAGCCGCGCTCCTGGCGTTGCTGCTATGGAGCATCCGCGCGCGCCACTGGGTTCCCCTCTTTGGTCTCGCGTGGTTTGTCATAGTCCTCGGCCCCTACCTGCCGCTCAGCGAACACACTATGGATTACTACCTCGCGGTTCCCGTGATCGGTCTGGCCCTCGCGGGTGGCGCCGCGCTGGCTTACGCCTGGCGTTCTTCCTGGATCTGGAAAACCGCCGCGTCCTCATGCGTCGCGCTCTATCTGGCCGTGTCACTGCCGGCCGCGTGGTCAATAGCGCGTTGGCACCACGACCGCGGCGCGCGCGTAGCAGACTTGCTCCTCGGCGTAGCCGAAATACACGACGGGCAGCCCTCCAAAATGATCCTGCTTGACGGCATCGATTCGGACCTCTTCTGGTCCGGCATCGCCGATGCGCCCTTCCGGGCCATGGAGATTCCGCACGTTTACCTCGCCCCTGGCTCCGAATCCCGCATTCAGGCCCCGCCCAATCTGGCCATGAAGTACACATTGCCGCCAGCGCTGGCCCTCCCGGCGTTGCGCGATGGACGCGCCGTGGTCTACCAGTTCGATGGCACTGTCCTGCGTAACATCACGTCGGGCTACCGAGCCGCAGCCGAGTCGTCCGGGCAGCCCGAAATG
Source organism: Bryobacterales bacterium (assembly GCA_963738345.1). Lineage (GTDB taxonomy): Bacteria > Acidobacteriota > Terriglobia > Bryobacterales > Bryobacteraceae > Bog-159. The sequence goes on along the minus strand of CAVTWI010000002.1, from coordinate 3,673,165 downwards.
CCGCGCTTCATCAACCTGGGCGACAGTGCCTTCGACCCATACATCGGCGCAGGCTGGGACGCTCCCGCTGGCGGATTCCGCTTGTTGCGCACCACCGGCGCAGCCCGTATCGCCGGACCCCGCAGCCGGGCCGACCGCCTGTACATCAATGTCTTCCGCGGCGTCCGCCTCGCCGTCAGCGTGAACGGCGTGGACCAGCCCGCAGTCGTCGCTCAGCGAAACACCGATTCGACGGAGTTTGCCATCCAACTGCCCGCCGCCTTCATCGGTGCCCCGCGCTTGGACCTGACGCTATCGAACCAATCCCCCGCGCCGCTCCGGTTTGGTTTCCTAGAGATCCGCTAACACGCGAGTACTACGCAGCCTTTCATAGGTCTGCGGGTACCGCTGGGAATTGCCAAAGTTAACGCGCGGCTGCCATCCTATAATTGCTTTGCCGGATCTCTCGAACGTCCACTTCCTTGAAAGGGGCCTGAATTGGTCGACCCTGGCATATGTCGTATTCCTTTGCCTGGCGGCCGCCACTAGTTTCCTGCTGGCCATTTTTGCCGGCCGGGTCACCTCCGCCAAGAACGATGAACTAAAGAGGATCCAGAGCACCTCCGCCGAAGCCGTGGCAAACGCGCATGCCGGCGCGGCCCGGGCGCAGGCCCAAGCCGCACTCGCCTATAAGGAACAAGAGCACGCCAAGGTTCATCGTGAGCAGTTGCGCAGGGAAAACCTGGCCCTGCAACTGGCGGTGGAGAAAGAACGCGCGGCACGTTTGCAATTGGAAGAGCGCTTGGCAGGCCGGCACATCAGCCTGCCACAACGCCAGACCGTGGAACGTGCGCTAACCGCATTTCGAGGACAGCACGTACAGATTATCCTGCATCCAGGCGATCCCGAAATCAACACATTTGCCGGTGATATCAAAGCCGCGCTCGAAGGCTCCGGACTTGCGGTTAACATGGCGCCCGCTCTGGTCTTCGGACCGCCCCAGCCTGGTATCGCATTGGAAGTGGGAATGAACCGCCGCCAGTTTGCCACTGCTCTGGCCAAAGCTTTGGTGGATGCGGGAGTTTGTAGCGGTCCCATCACCGCCACCGAAGCCGATGATCCCGATGTCCTCGAAATAACGGTCGGCCCTAAACCGCTGGGCGAGGACCTTCGATCAAACGGTAGGCGATAATCTTGGCGCCTCCGCCGGTCCCGGCCGTAGCTTTGGCTTCCAGCAGAATTTCAATATAGGATGCCGGCGGCTGGCTGCCGCGCGAATTCAGAAGCCTCGTAAGCTCGGGACCAAAGTCGGGATTCGTCACCAGTTCACCCGCCGCTTCGGTCGCCGCCATATCGATTCCCGAAAGCATCAGAACGTATCCCGTTCCTGCCAGATTCGGTAGCAGCGCGATATCGGCATACGTATCCTCGTTGGCCCGGCCACCGCTCGATACCCCGTACACCGGACGCTCGCCGGGCAGCGGCGATTTGTTCCGCAAGTGGTATTGGTGGGTGGCGCGATCTTCTTCGATATTAAAGTTCAACTCCGATTCGAAGAGTTGTTCCCAGGGGATTCCCCGGCGGCTGCCGATCAGGACGAAGTTCCCCTCTTTGAACTCCCTGACACTTACATAACGGGAGTATCGCAGGTTGGTCTGCGCGGCGAAGCGATGGCTCAGATCCATGAACTTGGCGGCCAAAATCGCGTCGCCCAAACTGGTGTATTGCCGGCCTGCAATGGTCCGCAACGCCGCTTGCAATTCATGGCTCGAAACGCTGCCGATCAGCTTATCCGGATAGCCGCCATCCAGATACTTGCTCAGCGGAATATCCACATCGAGAATATCCTGGATCATCACCAGGTTGGTGTCCGCAACCACGATGCTGGTCTCGCGGTGCGGCGCGAAAATTCGGGACCACAGCGGATCATCGTGAACGGCCACGGTTTCCGCCGCCGCTACTGCGGGCCGGGAAGTAGACCGGTGCCGCCACCAGAGCACCCCCACCACAAGCGCAGCCACCACGACGGCAATAATCGCCGTTGTCCAAGGCCAACGTTTTGCGGCCGGAGCAATCGTGATTTGCGGGCTCGAAGGGATGGAAACAACGGCTGGACTAGCTTGTACTTCCGTCGCAACTACCGAGATCTCTTCCGCTTGCACCGGCTCTGGACGAAGATCGAAATGCGGCAGGTAGCCGCCCTTGGGAATCGTGACGATCAGAGGTTCTTCAATGCCTTCCGAACTGAAATACTCTTCCAGCTTCTTACGCAGGTGCCGGATCTGTACTCGAACGATATTGTCCTCGTTAGGGCTGAAGTCCATCCTTCGCCCGAGAACTTTGCACCCAATCTCAAGCTCACTAATAGATGTTGCATTTTCTGCGAGCACACGGCGGGAAATATACAGCAGTATTTCGCGGAGCTGAGGCGCCTTAATCAGGTGGCGGCTGGAGGCCACGCGCTGAACTAAAGCCCATCGTTCATCCTCTTCAAGGGATGTAACGTGCTCGGAGTGCTGGTTCAAAAGTTCTCTCAAGGCCACTCTCCATGTTTAACAGGCCCGTTTGTCCCGAAGGATCAACATAGCACCGGGCGTTCACAAAATCCACACCCACGCACGATACAGACACAACCTGTTGATTTCAATGTGCCGTTAACGTGAATTCACGTGAACGTGGAGAGAAAACACTAGAAGTTTCCTTGTTTCAGACTATGACGTCCACTATATTTTGTACTCAGATTGAAACTTAGCAGGTACGGAGTGCGTCGCGGAGTCGCGCCGTGGCTTCGTACTCGGGCAAGGCTAGTATTTTTGCATTAAGTGGGGTGGGGTGGAACCTCCAGTCGATGCGGAACAGCAGTACTCCGTGTGGAATTGGATAAGCTTTGGCAGGACCCATGGCGTCGTCCGTGGTCCTGATTTGGGGTTCGGGAATTTCCCGTTTGTTTAAAACGGTTCTGAGTTGAGCCGGAAAGGGGTCATATGAAGAGTAGATTTTCTCCCACCTGGATGTGGGCGATTGCATTGCTCCTGATCTTCGCCGCAAGTGGCGTCGCACAGGATTATCGAGGGCGCATCGAGGGCCTGGTTACGGATGAAAGCAAAGCCGTGATTGCGGGATCTTCGGTAACGCTCTTAAACGTTAAAACCGGAGTCCGGGTAGTAAAGCAGACTAGCGAAACCGGACTGTATCTGTTCGATTTGGTTGATCCCGGCACATATACTGTAACGATCGAAGCCGCTGGCTTCGGCCGCTACGTGCAAGAGAATATTGTTGTTCAAACCCTTGGCGACGTTAGCATCAACGCCGTTCTGAAGCCGGGGGCTGTGCAGGAAACCATCACCATTAACGAAGCTCCGGCGGCCGTGGAGTTCAACTCCAGCAACCGGGACTTGACCATCGATTCGAAGATGGCGGAAGAAATTCCGCGTTTCGACCGTAATCCTTTTAAGATGACGTTGATCGCTCCCTCGGCGGTCAATACACGCGGCGAAATGATGCCCTACCATTCCTGGTCTGCGAACAGCGTCGACCTCGGCGGCGGCACCAACCTGAAGAATGACCTCGAAGTAGACGGCATGCCGATCGGCATGGGACAAAAGAATTCGACTCCTCCCAACACCGACGCGGTGCAGGAAGTCATCGTCTCCACCAACAGCACGGACGCCGAGTCCGGCCATAGCGCAGGCGGCATGATCACCATGACCACCAAAGCCGGCACCAACGAATTCCACGGCAGCGCTTTCTATCTGGGCCGTTATCCCTGGCTCAGCGCCGAAGCCGACCGTACCACGTTCAGCCAGAACTCCCAGCGCCAGAACATGTACGGAGGCACTCTCGGCAATCCCATCAAGAAGAACAAGCTGTTCAACTTCTTCTCAATCGAAGACTGGCAAGTCGGCTATCCCAACAGTTACGTACGCACCGTTCCGACCGCCCTCGAAGCAACAGGCGATTTCTCGCAATCGTACGCCCTGAACCAGACCACCGGCCAAGCCACCATCCGCACCATTTACGATCCCTGGACCTCGATTTTGAATGCCGATGGATCGGTATCGATCACTCCTTTCCCGGGCAACAAAATCCCTGCAACGCGCTTCGATGCGCTCTCCGCGAACCTCATGAAGCAGTTCTGGGCGCCCAACAATCCCGGTTTGAACATCACCGGCGTCAACAACTTCAGCAAGGGCTTTATCGAGAAGTACGGATACTACAACCTCTCGGATCGCGTAGACTTCAACATCAGCGACAAATGGAAGATCTTCGGTCGCATGGCTCACTATAATACCAGCGACTTGGCTGGCAACCCCACGCCTAACAACTCCGAGTTGTATGTGCCCACGGGCACTTCACGAGCTGCCTGGAACGCGGGCGGCGATGCCATCTGGACCATCAACGCACGCACCTTACTCGAATTCCATGGCGACTGGCATGCTCTCACGGACGCTTATATTTCCACTCCGCTGGGCGCGAGCGGCTGGGGATCGATCTGGCCGAACAACGACTGGTATTCTTCGTATCAGAAGGCATCCGTCGGCGCGCCGGTTTACTTCCCGGACATGAACATCGGTGGACAAGGCTTTGGCGGCGGCGGATTCTACTGGAACCAGACGCCCAAAGGCGAAGCCTCTACCGTAAAGATCGCGCAACAGAGAGGCTCTCACTATCTGAAGGCCGGCTTTGAACAGCGCGAAAGCTATGGTCTCAGCTACGTGTCGAGCACCTCGAACTTCTATTTCAACACCGCTCTGACGGCCAACACCTTTAACAACCCGGATACCGGGCTCTATGGCGATCAGTTCGCCACCTTCCTTCTGGGCGCATTAGACGGTCAATCCCAGATGATCGGTGGACCCGCTCCCAATCCGCACGTGAAGTTCTACGGCGGCTACATCCAGGACGACTGGAAAGTCAGCTCCAGGATCACCTTAAACCTGGGACTTCGCGATGAGTACGAAACGTCCATTTACGATCCGCTGCATGACTTCTCGCAGGGGTTGAATTTGAACGCGGTAACTCCCGAGATGCAAGCCAATCCGCCTGATATGCCGGCGGCCGCCACCAGCATCGTGGGCAACAACTTCTATCACTGGAACGGCGAGTGGGCTTTCACCAGCGCCAGCCATCCGGGCCAGTTCAATCCCCAGAAGTTGGCCTTGCAGCCTCGCATTGGCTTGGCTTATCGCATTAACGACAAGACGGCCTTCCGTTTCGGCTATGCGCGTTACCTGATTCCTTATGAAATGAATATCGCGCTCGCGCCCGTTTCCGGGTACGAAACAGTCGGCTTCCTGGAACCTCCCTTCCTCGGAGTAACAGGCTACCAGAACACGCTCTCGCCGCACGCGGGCGTGCCGCAGGAAACGATTTCCAATCCTTATCCGTCCAGCACCAATCCGTTGTTGCCGATTCTCGGTACAGCGGCGGGCGGGAATCTAGGACGTGGCGGCCAATCGCTGCTGTGGTACGATCCCAACCAGCAGAAGGCGCGCAACGATCGTTTCAACGTTAATATTCAGCGGCAGTTGCCCGGCCAGATCGTGGTCTCGGGTACCTACTTCCTGAATATCGGCAACCAACAATACACCAAAGCGCTGAACCAGATGAACCCGGCGCTGGCCGTGCAATATCAAAACCAACTGAACACTCAGGTGGCGAATCCTTTCTATCACTACCTGAACCAAACCGTTATGCCTGGTCCGCTCTACAACCAGCAGACGGTTTCCTTAGGCTCGCTGCTGGTACCCTATCCGCAGTACGGCGGCTTGTATGAGCTCGGCGTGCTCGGAGCCGCGGAACGTTATCAGTCAGTCGAACTGAAAGCGCAGAAGCAGTTCAGCAAAGGCTATAACTTCATCGCCACTTACGTCTATATCAACGAGAAAGCCCAGACTAACGGCTTCTTGAATGGCAGCGTATTCAATGATCAGGAATGGTATGCCAACCAATTGACTTGGCAGCCCAGCAACCAACCCCGCAACCGCCTGAACCTGGCCGGTACGTGGGAACTGCCGATCGGCCGCGGCAAGCCTTTCCTCAACACCATCCCCCGTGCGGCTGACGCACTAGTGGGTGGATGGAAAGTAGCCGGTATCTGGACATTCATGACCGGCGACTTCCCGCAGTTCGGCAACTACATCGTTACGGGCAACCCGTGCATCTCGGATCCCACGCCGCAGCACTGGTTTAACACTTCGGTGTTCTCGCCCATACCCGCCAACACTTACGTCCTTCGGACCAATCCATTGCAGTATGACTGCCTCACCGGTCCGAAATTCTGGGTGCTCGACGGCAACCTGACCAAGGCCTTCAACATCACCGAAAGATTCCACGCGGAACTTAAGATGGCGGCTTACAATGCCACCAACCGTTTGAACCGCGGCGATCCGGACACTGGTGTTACTGACTCGACGTTCGGCCAGACGCTGTATCAAGGCGCTCCGGGCGGTACGTTTGGTGCACAAGGGGGCACCTATGGCAACCAAAGCGGTCGCCAAGTTGAGTTAGGTCTAAAGATAATATTCTAGGCCAGACCCCTACTACAGCCAGCGGCGGGGCTCTTCCCCGCCGCTATTTTTTTGTTGGATTCTATCTTCGGGCCCAATTCTAAACTATATTGTGGGCATGATGTCTCTTTCCCGGCGAAGCGTTCTAGCCCTTCTGACTTTGCCGGCCAGCCGCCTTTTTAGTCAAGCGCAATCCGGTATGGCTTCCCGCGGGGTGAGAGCCGTACCTCGCGGCAAACCGTCGGGACTTCCGTTTCATGCAACCTTTACCGACGTAGCGCAACAGGCGGGCTTGCACGAGATCGTGGTATGCGGACATCCTCGCCGCGCCGACTACGTGATCGAGGCCATGAGCTGTGGCGCCGCCTTCCTGGACTATGACAACGATGGCTGGCTCGATATTCTGCTCTTAACCGGTTCCCGGTTCGGCGATCCACCAGCCAACGCGTCGCAGCGTCTCTACAAGAATAATCGCGACGGCACCTTCAGCGATGTCACTACCAAGGCTGGACTGTTTCGCACCGGGTACCAATACGGCGTGGCGGTGGGCGACTACAACAACGACGGCTTCGACGACCTGTTCATCACCGGTTGGGACCAGAATGTGCTGTACCGTAACAATGGGAACGGCACTTTTACCGACGTCACTCGCGAGGCGGGTCTGTGGAATACAAAGCCGCGATTTGGTTCCGGCTGCACGTGGCTCGATTACGATCGCGACGGACGCCTCGATCTGTTCGTCGCTAACTATCTGGCGTTCGATATGGAGACTGTGCCCCGCGCCGGTGTCTCCACCAGTTGCAATCCAGGCGGCATCTTTTGCGGTCCTCGCGGATTGCGCTATGGCCATCACAGCCTGTATCACAATAACGGCGACGGCACTTTTACTGACGTCACCGCGGCATCCGGAATCGGTAAGGTGGAGGGCGGCTACGGTCTGACCGCCGTATCCGCGGACTTCGATAATGATGGATGGCCCGACATCTATGTGGCTTGCGATTCTACACCCAGCCTCTTCTTTCGCAATAACCATGACGGAACTTTTACGGAGCAAGGCCTCGAGAGAGGCGTCGCGCTAAGCGACGATGGCATGGAGCAGGCCGGCATGGGTCTGGGTATCGCCGATTTCAAACTCGACGGCAATCTCGATATCTTCAAGACTCATTACTCCGCCGACACCTCGGGCCTTTACTATAACAACGGCAAAGGCGATTTCCGGGATATGACTATGCCTGCCGGGCTGGCGGTCGAAACCCGCTATGTCACATGGGGCGCCTTGGCCGCCGACTTGGATAACGACGGAAACCCCGATATCTTTTGTGTCACCGGCGGAATCTATCCCGAAGTCCGCGATAACTACAATACGCCGCGCGTGATCTTTCGTAACTTGGGTAACGGGCGTTTCGAAGAGTTACTCGGACAAGCCGGTCCCGGTGTGGAGGCACTGCATTCGAGCCGGGGCTGCGCCATGGGCGATTTCGATAACGATGGCGATCTCGATATCCTGATCATCAATCACAACGAGCCCCCTTCGCTATTGCGCAATGACGTTACCGGCGATAGTCATTGGATCAAGGTAAAGCTTCATGGCGTGAAATCGAATCGGGGCGCGGTCGGGGGGCGAGTTACAGCGCATTACGGTGGCAAGATGCAGGCACAGGAAGTACTTAGCCAGTCGTCTTATTTATCCAGCAACGACTCGCGCTTGCACTTCGGTCTGGGTCCGATTTCCAAGGTCGATCTGGAAATCCGCTGGCCGCTGGGCCGGAGTGAGAAGCTAAACGGTGTCGCTGCTGACCAGTTAGTCCACGTGACCGAAGGCTCCGGGATCACGCGCACCGAGAGGTTCAAGAAATGACTTGCGCGGCCGGTCTGCCGATGTGTGTTGCGCTAGCCTTCGTTGTAACGCTGCTGGCGCAATCGAATCCGGTCGAGCAGGCCTGGGCGCTGGTGGCCAAGGGCGATCGCCCTCAAGCCATCCGTCTGCTCTACGAAATCGTGAAGGCCAATCCGGCGAATGCGGATGCCCGCCTGCTGCTCGGCAGTATCCTGCAGGAAGAAGGAGACAGTGCTGGATCCATCGCCCAATTAACCGAAGCGGTCAAACTGCGGCCGGGCTCGGCAGAAGCGCAAAATGCGCTGGGCGAAGCCTTCAACGCATCGGGTGACGGGAAAACCGCGCGCGGTCCATTTGAGAGAGCCGTAGCTCTGGATCCGAACTTGGCCCCGGCCCAGCAGAACCTCGGCCTGGTCCTGCTCGATGCCGAAGAATTCGAAGAGGCTGGCCGCCATCTCGATCGCGCTCTCGATCTGCTCGGGCGGACGCCGGATGCGGCTTACCCCCATTACCTGCGCGCCAAAGTCTACAGTGGCGAAAACGAAGTTCACCAGGCAGTGACTCACCTCGAAGCGGCTGTGGCGCTCCGTCCCGATTTCGCGGAAGCTTGGTCGGATCTCGGCGATGCGCGCAAAACGCTGCTGGATAATACCGGCGCTTTGGCAGCGTTCGAACACGCGGTAAAGTTGGCGCAGGACGATCCCGTTGCTCAGACGCGCTTGGGCTTGCAGTACTTCGACGATGGTAAGGCGCATCTGGCCGTCGAGCACCTGCGGGAAGCGGCGCGTCTCGACCCCAAGAATCAGAGCACTCTATACGCCCTGCAGCGGGCCTTACGCGAGGACGGCCAGACCGCCGCGGCCGACCTGGTGAAGCAAAAACTGACCCAACTTTTGCGCGACAAGGATACAGACGATCAAAACCTGCTGGCCGGAATTCACCTCAATAACCAGGGTGCGGATCTGCAGAAAACGGGTGACCTGCGTGGCGCCATGCAAAAGTATAAGGCGGCCTTGGAACTGCTTCCGGACCACGTCGGCATTCGCGTGAATTTCGCCGTGGCGCTGCTCAGGCTGGGAGACTGGAAGCAAGGGCTCGCAGAATTACGCGAGGCCCTCCGGCGCGAACCGCATAACGCGGTGTTGCAAGCGGCTCTTGACGAAGCGTTGTCCGAAGCGCCCGTCGAGTTTGGCGGCATGGGCCGCGCCCCCAAAACTCTCAATAGTGGAACGAAGTATTAAATGGTTTTAAACGGAACATAGTCATGTTACTTAAATGTATTAGATCGCTGCCGCTTGTTCTACTAACCGCGGCGTTGTTGATCGGTTCGTCTCTGGCCTCGGGCGCCGAAGGTACGCCCGTAAAGGTTTGGGAGACGCAGACCGTAATTCCCACTTATCTGGCTGGGCCGCCCGAACCCAACCCGATGTTCTTCTTCGGGCGCGATTCACAGGGAGCGCAGGGGCCGGTCTATCCGTACCCCATGTATGACTCGCTGACCGGACAGAAGGTAGACAAAACCTACACCATGGTCTACCTGGAAAATGAGTACATCCGCATCGGCATCCTGCCCGAAGTCGGAGGCCGTATCTTCGAAGGCCTCGATAAGACTAACAACTACAATTTCATTTACCGCCAGCATGTGATCAAGCCGGCCCTGATCGGTTTGATTGGCGCCTGGATCTCCGGTGGCGTGGAATGGAACATTCCCCATCATCACCGCGCCAGCACGTTTATTCCCGTGCAGTATAAAGTGGAAGAAAATGCCGACGGCAGCAAGACCGTTTGGGTTGGTGAATTGGAAGTGCGGCAGCGCATGCGCTGGGCGGTAGGTTATACCCTCCGTCCGGGCAAAGCGTATCTGGAAGCTTCCGTGCGCATCGTGAATCGTGTGCCGGACGTAAATACCATGCTCTGCTTCACCAACGTAGCGGTGCATGCCAATGAGAACTACCAGGTGATTTTCCCGCCCAGCACCCAGTTCGGCACTTACCACACCAAGAATCAATTCACCGCATGGCCTATCTCACACAGTAAGTTCTCGGGCGCCGACTTTACCAAGGGCGTTGATATTAGCTGGTACAAGAATCACATCGAAGCGAATTCCGTTTTCGCCTGGAATTATCAGGACGACTTCTTCGCGGGCTACGACCACGGCAAAGAGGCCGGCACCATGAGCATTGCCGACCACAATATCATTCCCGGCAAGAAGTTCTTCACCTGGGGCAATGGTCCCGTTTGGCCGCACCTGGGATAAGACCCTCACGGACGCTGACGGCGCGTATCTTGAAATGATGGTCGGGGCTTACTCCGACAATCAGCCGGACTATAGCTGGCTGCAGCCCTATGAAACCCGGTCGTTCGCCATGCAGTGGTATCCGTTCCGCGATATCGGCGGCGTGAAGAAAGCCAATCTGGATGCTGCCGTTAATCTCGATGTTCAAAACGGTCAAGCTAAGGTCGGGTTCTACACGACATCAGCACATACGGCCGCGCAAGTAACGGTGCGGGCAGACGCGAAAGTGCTGCTGCAGGAAACCATCGCCATTAACCCTGGCAAACCCTATACCAAGCAAGTTGCCATCCCGGCCGGCATCGACGAGCATGACATTGTAGCGTCGATCTCGGACGGCGGTAAAGAACTGGTCTCTTATAGTCCGATTCGTCTGACGCCGGAGGCCACTCCGAAGCCAGTAACTCCCCCCCCGCCGCCCGCCGAGATAAAGACTGTCGAAGAGTTATACCTCACCGGCCTGCGCGCGCAACAATTCCATTCGCCTACGGTCGATCCATTGCTCTACTGGCAGGAAGCCCTGCGGCGCGATCCCGAGCGACGCCCGCGTGAATACCGTTATGGGTATCACCGCCTATAAGCAGGCCCGCTATGCCGATGCCGAGAAGTCGCTACGCACAGCCATTGCGCGCCTCACCGACCGCTACACCACCCCGAAAGACGCAGAAGCCATTTACTATCTGGGCGCGACGCTGAAGGCGGAAGGCAAGCTCGACGAAGCCTACACATATTTATACAAAGCCGTATGGAGCCAAGCCTGGAAAGGCGCGGGCTATTACGGACTCGCCGAGATCGCGACCACCCGCGGGGCGACCTGACCGCCGCACTCGATTTCGCCAATCGCTCTCTCCAATCCAACGCGCTGAATATTCGCGCGCGTGAATTTGAAGGCTGCCCTGCTGCGCCACACCGGACATTCCGGCGAAGCGCTGCAGTTACTCGCCTCCGCCGCGCACAGTGCCGACCCGCTCGACGTACGCAGCCAAGCCGAAACCTGGCTGGCATCGCACGATCCGGAAGCGGCCAAGACGGTCGCCGCAACCATGAACCAGCATCCCGCTACCGCGCAGGAAACCGCCGCGGAGTATATGGATGCCGGCCTATGGCAGGATGGCGCTGATGTTCTGCTGCAAATGACGGCCGCGGCGCCCGATAAGTCGAAGATTCATCCTATGGCTTACTACTATCTGGCGTATTTCGCGGCGAAACTGGGACAGCCCGACAAGGCCGCGGAGTATTACCAGTCGGCCAAGGCCATGCCGCCCGACTACGTGTTTCCGTTCCAGAACGAAGCCATCGTGGTGCTGCGTCAGGCCGTGAAGGCCAACCCCGGCGATGCGCGCGCGCCCTACTATCTGGGCAATGTGTTGTATGACTGGCAGCCGGAAGAGGCCGTCAGAATGTGGCTGACTTCCGAAGAAGTGGACCCGTCGTTCGCCATCGTGCATCGCAACCTGGCGACGGCTTACATGCACCAGAAGTCCGGCGTCGATTTGAACAAGGCTATCGCGGAACTGGAAAAGGCTGTGGCGTGCCAGCGGCAATACGCGCTGCACCTTACCGAGCTTGACGAACTTTATGAGCAGGCCGGAGCACCGCTCGCGAAGCGTGAATCGATGTTCGCCAAAAACGCTGAACTAACCGCCGGGCGGGACGACGCACAGAATCGCGCCATCGCCGTCAAGGTGGCATTGGGACAGTATGACGATGCTATCCGCATGATGACCGGACGCCGCTTCGCCGTGGCGGAAGGCGTCAACCTCAATGTTGACGAGCACTGGACCGTGGCGCACATCCTGCGCGGACGGCAAAGCCTGGATGCCAAGAAGTACGATCAAGCCTTGGCCGACTTCCAGGCAGCCTTGGCCGTGCCCGATAATCTGCCACTAGGCGCTGCCGGCGCCGCTGGATTGCATAACGCCGAAGCCGCCTATTGGACCGGAATGGCCTACGAAGGTCTCGCTGATCGCCAGAAAGCCAAAGATGCGTGGCAGCGCGCAGCAGCCTCCACACCATTGCATCGCCGCCACTCACCGGCGGATTTTGACTTGGCTCGCGAAGCGCAGTCTTATTACCAGGGGCTCGCCTTGCGCGAACTCGGTAAAACCGATGACGCCAAGGCCGTCTTCCAAGGCTTGGTGACAGCAGGGAAGCAGGCGCTTGCTGCCCCCAAGGATTCGCGTTCTCAGAAAGCCCTGGCGCATTACGTGATTGGTCTGGGCGACCTCGGACTCGATGACCAAGCTGGCGCCAAGACCGAACTTACCCAAGCCATTCAGACCGATCCGGGCCTGACTGGGGCGAGAGCGGCACTTGCCGCTGCCGGTAAGCATCGCTCGTAGTTTCGCTGCACTACTGTTTCATGAGTGTCACAGCGCGGGTTCAACCGGACTCGCCGCTGTGACACTCTGCCCTTCCGCAGCATCCGCCCACGGCCGCAAGCGCCACAGATAGTGCACTCCATATAACGAGCATCCCAGCGCCACCGCCGCCACGGCATTCATGGTCAGAACCCCCGCCGCCGTTGCCAGAAACGCCGCCGCGTCCAATCGCCGCATGCGCGGCAGACGCTTCCAGGTGCTCCATTCCAGGAGCCCGATTCCTACCCACGCAGTTACCGCCGCCAGCGCCGCCACCGGTACGCGCGCGATCAAGCCGCCACCCAACCCCACCATCGCCAGCAAAATGGCCGCATGCGCGATATTCGAGAGACGCGTGGTCGCACCACAGCGGACGCTTGCCAGACTGCGCGCAGGGATGCCCACGCTCATCGGCGCGCCGAACATGGCCGCCGCAATATTTGCAATCCCATACGCGCCCAGTTCGCGGTCGGCGTCGGCGCGTTTCAACGGCCGGTGCCTGCCCCGAAAGTGATCCACCACGCGCGACGTCAACAGGATATTGACTGACGAGACAAAGGCCAGCCCTAAACCCGAGGGCAAGACGGTCCAGACATCCGCGGGCCGCCACGCGAAACTGGCGAACGCGGGTAGGCGAAAATCGATGCTTCCCACCAAGCCCTGCTTGATCCCGAAGATAGTTGCAATCCCCATACCGGCCAGAATGCCGAGCAGTGGACCGGGCACGCGGGCATGCACGCGTGCCGCCAGCAGAGAGACGGCGATCACTGCCACACTGATCGCCATAGTGCCGGGCCGCGCACTGGCCGCATGGCCGATCACCACAGCGGACTGATACAGCAGGTTACTCGACGTGCGGTCTAGTGCCACTTGCACACCTAACATCGCCGCCAGTTGGGTGAGCACCATCATGGCGCCGATGCCGCACGAGAACCCCGTGACTACCGCCTGCGGAACCTTCAGTATGTACTGCCCCAGTTGCAGTACACAGAAGGCCATCATGAACACGGACGCCACCAGGCATACCTGGGCCGCGCCTCCCACGCCTTGCTGCGCAACCGCCAGCGCGATGAACGGAACCGTTGCGCTGGCCGTTCCACCAATCAGCACCGGATTGCGCCCCAGCAATGCGGTGACCGGCGCAGTGACAACCGAAGTGACGATGCCCAGCATCGGCGGCAGCCCCATCATGGACGCCAGCGCTAAACCGTAGGGCAGGGCAATGAGCGCGGCGATCAGTCCGCCGGAGAGATCGCCCGCGAAGGCTCGCCACGAATAGCCCCCCGAAACACCAGGCAGCTTCAGGAGGCGTAACACTGTACGCACGCCTCGCGGAACTTCGCCATCTCCTCGCGCGTGCCTACAGTGACGCGTACCCAAGTGGGCCACACCGGCCAGACCCGCCCGATGTAGACCTTGTGTTTGGCCATGTCCTGGTAGAAATCCTTGCCCGGCCGCTTCACGTTCATCATGAACATGTTGGCTTCCGATGGCAGGAACTCGATGTTGTGCTTATCCAAAAACTCGAACGTTTCCGCGCGGATCGCCGCAATCGTGGCCCGCCGCTCCGGAATCACGGTCTTCGATTTCAAGCTGGCGTTCGCGCCCACCATGGCCGTTACCGGCAACGCGCCCGCTGTGTAGACGTTCATTTTCTTCAGCAGATCCGGCCGCGCAATCGCTGCGCCGGCCCGCAATCCCGCCATTCCATAAAGCTTGGAAAATGTTCGCAGGATGATCACGTCTTTATCGGCCGCCACCAGATACGAACTCATCACCGCCGATTTCGATAAGTGGATGTAAGCCTCGTCCAGCAAAATCACCGATCCGGCGGGTTTATTGGCCACCAGCCACTCGATATCTTCTTTCGAAGTCACCGTGCCGGTCGGGTTGTTCGGATTGCAAACGTAGATCACGCCCGGTGTCGCGTGCGCTGCCGCCAGGGCTTTCACGTCATGCGCCGCGCTGCCTTTCACCAGCGGTACTTTCACCACCGAAGCGCCGATGCACTGCGCGGCGCGCGCACCCGCCTCATAGCCCGGGTCGCCCACCACGAATGGTTTGTCTTTGCTGCAGAAGGCCAGCACCGCGCGATGCAGCGGATCGCTCGATCCCGCGAAAGCCTGCACGTAGCTCGCCTCCGGATCCCACGAAAACTTGACGCCTTCCTGCTCGGCCATGGTGCTGGCCATGGCATAAGTCTCTTCGTACAGATACCGTCCGCCCTTTTGCACAATGGCGTGAATGGCTTCCGCCGCCTCCGTACAGGGACCCATGGGGTTTTCGTTGGCGTTAATTTTAACCGCGTCGGGAGGCAGGTTTCGCACCATGGAAAGCTGTGCGAGTGCCCGCTCGTTGTAAAAAGGTAAGGCCGCGCCTGCCGCCAGCAGAGAAGCGAATTTGTGGAAGCCGCGCCGCGAGAAAGCCCTATTTAGGGGGTTGCGTTCCTCTTGTTTCGTAACGATCTCACCGGTCATGCCGATCTCCTCTTCGAGTGACATTCTTGGGATCGCTCCCAACCATGCGCTCAGAACGTGGAGCGAACCTTCGGATTTTTCCCATTCCCGGGGAAGACTTGCGAGTGCCGCAAGCCGAAGTTTCCTCAGTATAACACCGGCCCGCCGTTCGGATAGTCAGGGGCTGATACAATAGCGCGTTCGGGAGGCAATGCATGGAAGACGCGGTGATCCGGCCGACCTTGAAGTTTATCAAGCTCGGATACGCGGTAGTGGTGCTGCTGATCGTAGGCTGTGCGATCCTCTATTTCACCCTGATTCCGCCTGAAAATGAATGGCGCAGCCGCCCCTGGGTCTTAGCCATACCCGCCCTATTATTGATCTGGCCCATCCGCCGCCACGTAGCCCGGCAGTTTACCAAGGCGACCATCGCGGGCGACAGGCTTCGCTATGAGGTTGGCGCGTTGGGCAAGACCACCCGTAATATCTCTTTGCCGAAAGTGCAGGATGCGCGCGTCGATCAATCCATGATGCAGCGCATGTTCGGGGTCGGCGACCTGGCTATCGAAACCGCGGGCGAGGCCAGTCGCCTTACGATTCGAAATGTGGATAGTCCGCAAACCGTGGCGGATGAGATCCTGGCCGCCTCGCACAATACCGCGGGAGGGCACACGCCTTGAGCGGCAAACTGACGGGGAAGACTGCGGTCATCACTGGTGCAAGCCGTGGGCTCGGGAAGGCCATGGCCTTGGCGTTTGCCGGTGAAGGCGGCAGCATCGCGCTGGTGGCGCGCGACCGCGACGCCTTGCAGAAGACTGCCGAAGAAGTATGGAAGACCGGCGCGGGCGCCCAGATCTTCCAGGCCGATGTCACCAGCGAAGAGCAGGTGCTGCGCATCGAAAAAGAGATCGCCGCCGCGTTCGGAAAGGTCCACATCCTGGTAAACAATGCCGGCATCAACATCCGCAAGCAACTCACCGAATTTACGCTGGACGAGTGGCGGAGCGTTGTCGATACCAGCCTCACCAGCACGTTCCTGATGTGCCGTGCCTTCGTGCCGCACATGAAAGGGACGGGCTACGGGCGCATCATCAACCTGGCCTCCATCATGGCGCACGTGTCGATGCCGGGCCGCTCCGCTTATTCCGCCAGCAAGAGCGCCCTACTCGGGCTCACCCGTGCGCTAGCTTTGGAGTTGGCGCCCGACGGCATTACCGTAAACGCCATCAGCCCCGGCCCTTTCGCCACGGAGATGAACACCCCGTTGATCCAGAATGCGGAACTGAACGCCCAGTTCGTTGCTAAGATCCCGCTCGGCCGTTGGGGTCGCGTCGAGGAGGTTGGCCAGTTGGCGGTGTACCTCTGTTCGCCCGATGCAGGCTTCGTCACCGGGACCGACGTGGTCATCGATGGCGGATGGTGCGCGGCGTAATGAGCACCTTGTGAGTGAACTCAGCAGTGCATGGAGCAAGATGACCTCGATCGATCGGCAAAGACTTATCACAATACAGCCGGGCCGAGTAGCCCGTTCCGCGGCATTTCTCGTGCTGGCAACCCTCCTCCTGGCCGCCTGTCACGGCAACCAGCGCAAGACCATCGCCGTGGTGCCTAAAGCGACTGCGCACCTGTTTTGGGTTACGGTGCATGCGGGCGCCGCCGCAGCCGGCAAGGACCTGAATGTGGACGTGGTTTGGAACGGACCATCTTCCGAAACCGACTACGCGCGCCAGGTTCAAATCGTGGATTCCATGATCGCCCGCCAGGTGGATGGCTTGGTGGTTGCGGCGCAGGATCGCACTACGCTCAACGCTTCGCTCGATCGCGCCGCCGCCGCACACATCCCTGTGACCGTCTTCGATTCCGGCGTGGATTCGACCAACTATATGACTTACATCGCCACCAATAATTTCCAGGGCGGACAATTAGCCGCGCGCAAACTGGCTTCACTCTTGAACGGCAAGGGCAAGGTGGCAATGCTCATGAACGCCCCCGGCAGTAAGTCGACCCTCGACCGGGAGGCCGGCTTCGAAGACGTTCTACAGAAGGAGTTTCCCGGCATGCATATCGTGGCCCGGCAGTTCTCCATGTCTGACCGCGCCAAAGGAATGGCGGTAGCGGAAAACTTTCTCACCGCCCAACCGGACCTCGACGGCATGTTCGCATCGTCGGAGCCCAGTTCGGTAGGCGCTGCCTTGGCGCTGAAATCGCGCGGACTCGCCGGCAAAATCAAGCTGGTGGCATTCGATGCCAGCGACGATCTGGTGCAGGATCTGAAAGATGGGTCCATCGATGCACTCGTCGCGCAAGATCCGTTCCGCATGGGATACGACGCCGTGAAAACCCTAGTGGATAAGCTAAAGGGCGGCAATCCGCCGAAAGTGATCGACCTTAGCGCGACGGTGGTGACCAAAGCCGATCTAGAAAAACCAGCCATCAAAGCGCTGCTGTTTCCAGACGTCAAGAGGTTTCTGAACTAGCCTTGCCCTGCATATCGACGGATCTCGGAATCGGCCCGACGGCCTCCCTATCCCGTGCTATGCTGGAAACTCCCAAATGGCGCAGACCAGGCCCCTCCCACGCATCTGCATCGCGCTGGGTTTTCCGGATTTGGACCGCTTATTGGAGCACGCCCGGCGCGAAGCCGAAGCGGGCGAGTCGTTTCTGGAGTTCCGCCTGGACTATCTGGAATATCCTGAGCGCGGCGCGGAAGCCATCCACGGCTTCCTGGAACAGTATCCCGATTGCATCGTGCTGGCCACCTGCCGCCGCCACCAGAACCACGGCAAATTCAACGGCAGCATCGAAGAAGAATTCCGTGTTCTCGACTGCAGCGATCACGGCCGGCGCACAGGCCGTGGATGTGGAAATCGAAAGCGCCGAAGCCGCTTCCGCCAGGCTGAGTCTCTTCCGCGGACGCGCGCGGCTGATCGTCTCGTATCACAACTACGAAGCCACTCCGCAGCTCGATACCCTGCTCAACCGCATGACGCGCATCCCGGCGGACGGCTATAAAATCGTGACCACCGCGCGCAAACCGTCTGATTTCGGGCGCGTGCTGACGCTCGCCAAGGCCCACCCGCGCACGCCCTTGATCGTGCTGGCCATGGGCGAACTCGGCTTTCCCAGCCGCGTGCTTTCGGCGGCCTTTGGCGGCATGTACACCTACGCCGCGCCCACGACCACCCAGGGCACCGCCGCCGGACAGGTTTGCGCGCGGCAGTTGCGGCATGTCTATCGCGTGGACAAACTGTCGCGCTCAAGCAAGATCTACGGCGTAGTCGCCGATCCGGTGCGCCATTCCATTTCTCCGGCGGTGCACAATCGCGCCTTCCAATACCGGCGCATGGAGGCGGTCTATCTGCCGTTTCTGGTGCCGCCCGCGCAGATGCGCGATTTCTTCACCCTGGCCGAGCGGCTGCCGGTGGCCGGCTTCAGCGTCACCATTCCGCACAAGCAGAAAATCCTGCGCTATCTGGATATCGTGGATCCCGCTGGCGCGCCGTATCGGCGCCGTGAATACGGTGTGGCGCAAGGCCGGCAAATGGCGCGGCGTCAACACCGATGCGCCCGGCGTCACCGTGCCCCTGGCGCATCAGATGCGCTTGCACAATGCATCGGTGCTGATTGTGGGAAATGGCGGCGCGGCGCGCAGTGCGGCTTGCGCCCTCTCCGATGCCGGCGCGCGCATCGCGCTGGTGGGCCGCAATGCCGACCGCGTGCGGTCATTGTCGAAGATCTGCGGCGCTGAACCTCTCCTGATCGACCAGCTTGCGGACCGCTATTTCGACGCGCATAGTGCATGCCACGCCGCTTGGGCATGTTTCCGCATGTGAACGAATGCTTTTTCAACGGCCGCATTCCGGCGGACGTGGTCTTCGATATGGTCTACAATCCTCTGGAGACCGAGTTGATCGCGTCGCGCGAACGAGCAGGGTAAGACCGTCATCCGCGGCCTGCAAATGTTCGTCGAGCAGGCCGTCCGGCAATTCGAAACCTGGACCGGCGAGCAGGCGCCACGGTCCGTGATGGAGAAGGCTGCGCTCGAAGCCCTGAGTTGTACGTCATGAAGAAACAGGATGCATCCCCGTTGCGCCTTTCCCGCCGGCAATTGGCTGGCGCGGTGTTGGCCACCGTAGCCGCGGCTCAGACACCGCCCGCTTCGGCGCCTGCGGATGCGGCCGGCGAACTGCAGAGCGCGCGCGATGCCAACCGGCAGACTGCCGAAGCGCTGGCCAAGGTGGACGTCCCCATCACGATGGAGCCGGCTTTCCATTTTACGGTGTGAGCGTCATGGCGGAACTGGGCAACGACATCTTTTTCGCCGGCATCGCGGAGTTAAGCCGTATGCTGCGCGCCAAGGAAGTGAGTTCGGTCGAACTCACGCGCGCGTTTGGCAAGCGCCTAGAAACCCTCGGCCCACGTTATAACGCTTTGGCCCTGCCTCTGACGGAACGAGCCATTAAACAAGCTAAGGCAGTGGACGCTGAGATTAAGCGCGGCCGGTTGCGCAGCCCGCTGCAGGGCGTTCCCTACGGCGCCAAGGATCTTCTCAGTGTGGCCGGACAGATCACCGCTTGGGGCGCGCGACCCTATGCCGCGCAGATTTTCGATTACGATGCCACCGTCGTCCAGAAACTGTTGGGTGCGGGCTCGCCGCTGCTGGGCAAGCTGTCCATGGTGGAGTTGGCCGGAGGACCCGGTTATCGCTATGCGTCGGCCTCCGTTAGCGGGCCCGGCCGGAATCCGTGGGACCAAAGCCGCTGGTCGGGTGGATCGTCAAGCGGATCGGCGATTGCCGTCGCCGCGGGACTGGCACCTTTTGCCATCGGGTCGGAAACTTCCGGGTCCATCCTCACCCCCGCTGCATTTTGTGGTGTGACGGCCCTGCGCCCGACCTATGGCTTGGTGAGCCGCTACGGCGCCATGCCACTGTCCTGGACCCTCGACAAGTTAGGACCGTTCTGCCGCTCCGCCGAAGATTGTGGATTGGTTCTGGAAGCCATTGCCGGCGCCGACCGGCATGATCCTGGATCGGCCGGGAAGAGTTTCTATTACACGCCCCAATATGCGCGCAAGATCAATGAGTTGCGCATCGGCTATGCTCCCGTGGATTTTAATGAGTGGCCGGACGAAGCGGCGCGACCGGCTTTCCAGCAGGCGCTCGAAACAGTTCGCAGCCTGGGCGCGACCATGGTGGAGACAAAGCTTCCTGACTTTCCGTATGGTCCCGCCATTAGCGCCATCATCTCCGTAGATGCGGCATCCGTATTCGAAGGGTTGATTACGAGTGGGAAAGTGGACCAGCTAGCCGATCAAAAACAGATCGCCGGGCTCAAAGCGGCGCTTGAAATTCCTGCCGGTATGTATTTGAAAGCAATGCGGATCCGGCGCATGGCCCGAGGCGCCATCTTTGAATTGTTCAGCGATCTGGACCTGCTGGTCACTCCCAGCCGCCTGGCGCCTGCGCCCAAAATAGACGAACCGTTGGATCACCATTCGGATCGCGCTCGTCCCAAGGACGCCGGCTGCACGGCCATGATCCCGGCTGGCAATCTGGCAGGTATGCCGGCTCTGTCTCTGCCCTGTGGATTCGCCGGAAGTCTGCCCGTCGCCATGCAGTTCGCCGGCCTGCCGTTCTCGGAGAATACTCTCCTCGCGGTTGGAAAGGAATTTCAAAACCGGTCAGACTGGCATAAGCGCAGGCCGCCCGGGCTCTAACCGAGCAAACCTTATATGGGAGCAGCGGTCAAGCGCTCCGCCACGGTAGCCTTGAACTCCTCGAGAGACTTGCCGCGTGCAAAAGACGCCGAATTGGGCAGATAAGCAATGAGCTCTTCGTATGTCCACGCCTTTTCGGGCGAAAACGCTACGTAACCGAGCACGTCACTCAGGCGCCAACTGACCTTGACGATATTGTCCAGGCTGGCTTCGTTATGTACAGGATCTTCGTGGTGTACCGCGATGGCAGCGCTGAGTTCGTCAGGGAAATCCCAGCTCTGCGCCAGGTAGCATCCCGCCAGGCAATGGTCGATATCGAATAGATCGCGCTCCGTCTGAAGCAAATCAAATCCAAAATCGATGGTCACGTCCAGCATGCGCGAGTATTCCTCCGGGTAGGCGGACATCAGCCCCAACGTACCCAGATTGTGCAGCATTCCGGCAGTGTATGCCGTATCTATGGCCAAACCGGTGACCCGCGCGGCCTCTTCGGCAATGATCGCAGTGACCAGGCTGTGGACCCACACTTTCTTTAGCGATTCCAGGCGGATGGACGAACGGATCATGCGGTTCACGGCAACCAGGGTCGCCATGGTCTTAACCCGGTCGATCCCCAGGATGACGATGGCCTGCGAGACGCTCTTGACCTCCCGACGGACGCCGAACAGCGCTGAGTTGGCGAAGCGAAGCAGCTCCGCGGAGAAAGACGGATCCATTTTAACGAGATCGCCAAGCTGCTGTATGGCCATGTTCTCGTGGCCTACGATGGCGAGCACGCGCTGGGCGATGGCCGGGAAGGGAGGCAATAGGGCCAGTGCCCATGGTGCTTTGGGTCGGACAAGTGGATGCGGCATAACGTTTCCTGCTTTGGGTATCGGCGGAAACGCCAAAGGGGATTAGGGCCGCCCCCCTCCCAAGACCGCGCTTGCATCAACGGACGCACTGCTATATCGTCATCTTCGTGACGATTACCCGACGTACTCTCCTGGCCGCTCTGCCGGCCGCCGCCGCCGCGCAGGCCCAGCGCTCCCGCAAACAGTCATGGAACCCTAAACTGGGCGTTCTGTGCGATTATTCCGATGCCAACCTGGATTTCGTGAAATCCGAGGGTTTCACCAGCATGCAATTGCGGCTGAACCCCGACCCAGCTCGACGATTCCGCTATCGCCGCCATTAAAGATAAGATCCAACAGGCCGGAATCTATGTTTCCTCGCTCGCGGTGGATGGCAACCATATCGATCCCGACCCCGCGCGCCGCGCCAAACAGAACGATTACGCCGCCAAATGCATCGAACTCTGCGGCAAGATGGGGATTCCCAATATCGGCGGCCAATCCGGCACCATCAAAGGCCGCCCCTTAGCCGAACAGGTGGACGAGATCGTCCGCGTCTACACGGAGAAATATTTCCCGCTATGCGAAAAATATAAAGTCCGCATGCTGTGGGAGCCTTACGCGGGCGGGCCGAATATCGCCACCGGCCCGGTCGGCTGGGAGGCGCTGTTCAAAGCCTTTAATAATAGCCCGCATGTGGGGTTGCAGTTCGATCCCTCGCACCTGATCTGGCAGTTCATGGATCCGGTGCAGGCGGCGCGCGATTTCGCGGACAAAATCTACGACGTGCATCTGAAAGACACCGAAATCCTTTGGCATGTGTTGCGGCGCGGCGGAATCCAGCCGGTGAATCATGCCGACTGGTGGCGCTTCCGCGTGCCCGGTTACGGCTCGATGGATTGGAAGGGCTTTTTCTCGGTGCTGGCGGAGGCCGGATACAGCGGGGCCATGAACATCGAGAACGAGGACGAATTCTATTATCCGCCGTACGTGGAGCGGAATTTCACGGAGCAGTATAAGCGCGGCTTCCGGGTGGCGCACGAGTTCCTGAAAACGCTGGTGCCGCCTGTCACCGTCTGATTGCGTGCGGTCTCAACCGCGGCCGCCTCAGTATTCGCCGGGACGATAAGTACGGCGCACTGCGGGGAATGCGGCCGCGGGCGGCGGAGCGGCGGGCCGGTCTACCGGCCGCTCCAGCACCAGCGACCGCAAATTGCGGAATCGGCGCGTTGTTCAGCCGGCTGGGCTTCTCCGAGGGCTGGGCATGTCCGGCGGTCAGATTTTTCAGTCCGAATAGCGCCAACTCGAAGCGGTCCTTTACGCCCACCTTCTGGAACAGGCGCGACAGATATACCTTCACGGTACCTTCGGAAATCTGCAGGGTGGATGCGATCTCCTTGTTCTTCAGGCCGTGCGAGAGCAGGGTGATCAGCTGTCCTTCGCGCTGGCTCAACACCACTCGCTTGGCGGCCAGGAAGCTGTCGGTCAGCGCCTTTTCGAACCACAACTCGCCTTCGTGAACCTTCTGCAGACATTTCACCTGCAGATCGGCGGGCAAGGTCTTGCGCAGGATGCCGCGCACGCCCAGGCCCATGGCCTGAAACGCCAGCTCGGTGGAGATCACGTTCACCCATAGCACCAGCTTCGATTCCTGGACTACTCGCTTGATGTCGCTGAGTACGCCGAACGTGACTTCCGGCGTCACGTCCAGCAGCAGGATATCGGGCGCCTCGGTTTGCAGCCGCTCCACCAATTCCGGTATTCCGGAGTACGAACTCTCTAATTGGAAACGTCCGGTGGCTATCAGTACCGCCTCCAAACCCTTCGCCAGGATGGGTTGATCGCTATATAAGTAGACCCGTGTCATACCGCCTCTTCGGCCTCTGCGGCCCTTCTCCTTGAAAATCCCGCCGGTACGGCCCGGCGGAGGCGTCCCCTTCGTCAGGGGCACCTGAATATGAATTGTTGCGTTAGATAGCCTGCGGTTGTCAATTGAATTCGTGAAAAAAAGTTGAGATTTTTTTCACGCACCGGCCATGCCGCCCGCCCGCGCCCCTAACGGGCCTATTAACAAGGGTTCCGGGGCGTATCCCGCCCAGTTCGCATACGTCAGGAATTAGAATAAGTTGCACAAAATAACGATCCGCACCCTATCGATAGTTAATTTATGCCGGACCATATAGCGCGGATAGGCTCGCGAACGCCGCTTTCTTAGGACAACCACAGACAATTAACTTCGGCAAGCAGATAGTTATCTCCTATTTACGGTATTGCGCCACGGCGCTCCGGAGGTCTAAAGTCGCTTCGTGTACCCGGAAAGCATTTCCAGGATGAATCGGCGCAGCAGCACCCGTGTCGCGGTGCGGCTGGTCTGCCACGTGGTTTGGCTCGAGGGCGGGGAACCGAGCGCGATGCTTACCGAGAACATCAGCCGCGATGGCATGTTGTTGCGGTGGGAAGACCCCGGCGCCCGTCTGCCCAACGTCGGCGAAATGCTGATTGTTGAAGTGGAATTGCCCGAGCAGGAAGGCTTCGAGCGGCGCTGCATCCGCTGCCAGACCACCGTAGCGCGGGTGCATGCGGAGCCGGACGCCAGCGTTTACCTGGGTGGGACTGCGAATTCACGCCATGGATTTTCGCGTGGCCCAAGGGGTTAGCCGCGCAGCGCGAACCGGCTCACTTATAACGGCCGCGGCAGCCGGGTGTTCTAAAGCGAGCCAATGAACGACAACAAAAACCAACCCGGTGCTGCGCATCCTGCCCTCGATGGCGGACTTCGCGTTCCTCATGCCGCTGATCTTTATCTTCGCCGGCATGCAAGGCGCGCGGACCCTGCTGGGCGATGGCGATACAGGCTGGCACGTGCGCACCGGCGAGTGGATCATGAGCCACGGCCGCGTGCCCGACAAAGATATGTTCTCGTTCACCAAGAACGGGCCAGACCTGGTTCGCCTGGGAGTGGCTGTGGGACGTGGTCTTCGCCTGGCTGCATCAGCATTGGGGGATGGCGGCGGTAGTGGTGGCCAGCGCCCTGGTGATCTCGCTAACTTCCGCCCTGGTATTCCGGCTGGCCTTCCGCAAATGCGGAAATCCGTTGGTCGCCATGGCGCTGACGTTCCTGGCGGTGGCCAGTTCGTCGATCCATTTTCTGGCGCGGCCGCACCTGTTCACGCTGTTGTTCACGGTAGTCTTCTATACCATGTTGGAGCGCGCGCGCGAGGATGGCAACGCGCGCCTGTTGTGGCTGCTTCCGTTGCTGACCGTCTTGTGGACCAACCTGCACGGCGGATGGTTCATCGGCATCGTATTGATCGGCTTGTATGGCGCGGGTGAACTAGCCGGCGGCCTGTTCGGCGGAGAACCCGGCGCTTTCGCGGCTTCCTTAAAGCGCATGGCGCCCTATGCTGCTTGTGGCTTCGCCTGCCTGGCCTGCAGCCTGATCGGACCTTATACATATCACTTGCACGTACACATCTGGGATTACCTGACGGACTCGTTCCAGCGCGAGCACATTCAGGAAATGATGCCCATCAATTTCCAGAATCCGGCCGCGCGCTATCTTGAAATCGAATTGCTGCTGGGCGGCGGCGCTTTCTTCTGGCATCTGCGCCGCAAACGATTTACGGAGTGTCTGCTGCTGGTCTTTTTGCGCACGTCGGGCTTGATCGCCTCGCGCAATATTCCGATCTTCGGAATCGTGGCCGCGCCGGTGCTCGCCTTGGCTGTGACGGAATGGTTCCGGTCTCTCGAAGACTGCGCCGGTCTCCGAGTGGCTGCGGGGTTTGGCGGATGCGGCTGAAGAGCATGGGCGAGTCCGATCGGCAGTATGGAAGGCGAGTGGCGTACGCACCTAGTCAGTATCGCGGCCGTGGCGCTGATAACGGCGATCCTCTATGCCCCCGCGCCGCCGCAGAATTTCCGCGCCCTTTCGACGGCAAAGAATTCCCCGCAAAAGCGCTGGCCAGTCTGGGCGACGCAGCCGGCCAGAGCCGGATTTTCACCTCCGACCAGTGGGGCGATTTTGTGATCTATAACCTGTACCCCAAGAGCCGGTATTTATCGATGGCCGCAGCGATTTCTACGGCTCGCAAGTTTCGTGAAAAGTATCTGGATATCGTGACATGTGAAATATAACTGGCAGCAGCATCTGAATGAGTACGGTGTGGACACTGTTCTGCTGCCCACGGATGCAGCGCTAGCCGGCGCACTCAAGGAATCCAGCCGGTGGCAGCGTTGTGATACGACGACGGCGATGCCATTGTATTCCGCACGGGAGCCCGCGCGGACGGCCCCAGTTTTCCGCCGCTATTCGCGACGGGAAAGATCGTGATCGCAAGATCACGAATACCCAAACCAGTGATCGGACGATCACCAAAACCAAAACTTAGGAGAAGAACAACGAAATGACGATGTTATTGCGCAACCTGTGGAATGACGATCAAGGCCAGGACCTTATCGAGTATACGCTGCTCATGGCCTTTGTGGCCCTGGCTTCGGCCGCCCTTTTTATCAGCTCGGGCACCAGCGTCAGCAAGATCTGGAGCACCACCAACGTCCAGCTGTCCGCCGCGGCGACCACCGCAGCCAGCTAATAATTTCCGCGTCCGGGAGCGTCCGTACCGGGGCGCTCCTGGCGCGGCCGAAAGGCAGTTGTAGCTGTTAAAGATTAGCGGTTTCAACAAGAATTGAGGCATCAAATGAACCAACGATTCATCTCGGTATTGGTCTTCGCATTTGTAGTGGCCGGCTGCGCCAGCCTGCTGCTGTACAGGCTGACAGTAAGCCACAGCAGCGCCCAGGCAGCGCCCGTTGCGGCCAAAGTGCTGGTGGCCGTCGAAGAACCTCGAACTGGGCGTAATTATCAAAGACTCGGACGTGAAAGACGCGCCCTGGGCCGGCGCCCTGCCCACCAATGCCGTGCAGAAACGCGAAGACATCATCGGGCGCGGCGTCACCACCACCATTTATGAAGGCGAGCCGATTGTCGAAAACCGTCTGGCGCCCAAAGGCGCGGGCGGCGGCTTAGCCGCCATGATCCCCTCCGGCATGCGCGCCGTAGCGGTGCGCGTGAACGATGTCGTCGGCGTAGCCGGATTCGTGGTTCCCGGCATGCGCGTGGATGTCCTGATCTCCGGCAATCCCGCCCGGCGCCAACAGTTCGACGCAAGGTAGCCAGACCCGCACGCTGCTGCAGAACATCGAAGTGCTGTCGGCCGGACAGGAATTCAAGAAAGATAACGAAGGCAAGCCGCTGGGCGTCGGCGTGGTGAACCTGCTGGTGACCCCGGAACAGGCCGAAATGCTCAGCCTGGCCAGCAACCAGACCACGATCCAACTGGTGCTGCGCAATCCGCTGGACACCCAGGTAGCCAAGACGCCGGGCACGGCCGTGGTTGAACTGTTCGCCATCAGCGGTCCGCAAGAAGCGCGCCGATCCGGCGAAGGTTTATGTGCAGCACGGCTCCCAAGCCCGCGCCGCCGCCCGCAGAAGTGAAGGCCGCCCCCGCGGTGCCGCAGCCCTTCGTCATGGAAGTGATCAACGGGAACAAGAAGACCGAAACGAAATTCGATACCACGGAGGTCAAGTAACATGTCACGCGAACGCACGCTTAAACATCTGGCCGCCGGTGCCACCGCGCTCGTCGCGTTCATGGCACTCACCGGCCGATCCAACATATTATATGCAGTCGAGCTGCAAGCCCAGAACACATCGCTGGTGGTGACCGTCGGCAAGTCGCTAGTGCTTGACAATGCCATGAATATCCAGCGCATCTCGCTGGCCAATGGCGAACTCGCCGAAGCTGTGGCGGTAAATCCCCGCGAGGTGCTGATCAATGGCAAGACGCCGGGCGAAACCTCCCTGATCATCTGGCAGCAGGGCGGACCGCGGCTGTTGTTCGACCTCACCGTACGGGCCAGCAACAGCCGGCTCGATAACATTCGAGGCGCACTGGCGCGTGAGCTTCCTGGCCAGGACGTCAGCGTATACGTCGAGGGCGAAAGCGTATTCGTACACGGCACCGCCAAGGACGTAGCCAGCGCCGAGCGGGCCGCAGCCATGGCAGCTCCGCTGGGCACCAAAGTCGTCAACCTCTTGAACGTGCTGACCCCGGTCGAAGAGCCGCAGATTCTTTGAAAGTGCGTTTCGCCGACGTCGACCGCAGCGCCAGTTCGCAACTTGGGCTTCAACCTGTTCAGCCTTGGCGCGACGAATACGATCGGCGGCGTGACCACACAGCAGTTTACCCCGGCCGTAATCTCGGCAGCGGGCGGCGGAACTTCTCCGCACCGCCACCTTAACCAACGCTTTGAACCTTTTCTTCTTCCGCCCGGACCTAAACCTGGGCGCGACCATCGAGGCGCTCGAAGCCAAGAATCTGTTGCAGATTCTGGCCGAGCCCAACGTCATGGCCATGAACGGTAAAGCCGCCAGCTTCATCTGCCGGCGGCGAATTCCCCGTCCCCGTAGTGCAGGGCGGATCGAACGTCGGCGCGGTCACCATCCAGTTCCGCGAATTCGGCGTCCGCTGAACTTCCTGCCCACCATCACGCCGCGCGGCACCATCCGCCTTGCAGGTAGCGCCGGAAGTCAGCTCGCTCGATTACAGCAACGGCGTAGTGCTGCAGCGGCTTCACCATTCCCGGCCATCGCGACGCGCAAAGTGCAAACTGAAATCGAGTTGGAGAGCGGACAGAGCTTTCGCCATCGCCGGATTGCTGGATAACCGCTTCAACGAAACCCTCGACAAGATTCCCGGCATCGGAAATATTCCCTTGCTTGGCAAGCTGTTCCAAAGTCAGGTGCTCACGAAGAACAACTCGGAGCTGCTGATCATGGTGACGCCGGAACTGGTGCGGCCCATCCCCGTCGGGACAAGCCATGCCGGAAGTGCCGATGGTCGAAGCCATTCATGAAGGACACCCTGAAGGAATCGCCGCGCAACCCGGGCCTCGATGTAACCGGCCCAGTGCCAGTGAAACCGCTGCGCGAAACCATCCCGCTCGAAGAGTTGCAGGAAATGCAGAAGAAGGAGCAGGGACCCGTCGCCGGCAGCGGACAGCCCACGCTGTTGCTTCCCTTGATGATGAATCCGGCGGGTGGCGCGGCCAATACGGGCAGCGCCGGCAGCCCCCGCGGCCGGCGCTGCAACCACCGCGACCGGCACCGTGCGGGAACAGGCACGGGTGCAATAGATCCATGTATTCGCTGACGCTAGGACTGGCAATCGAAACCAAGCAGCTCTGGGATGAAGTCCAGGCCTGCTTGCCGAACTTGCCATTACGCCCGGTAATCGAGCACCAGGATATGTCCACCATCGGCACCTTCCTGGAGCGGCTGGAACGGTTGCGGCCCGAGGTCGTGTTACTGGATGTTGCGTTAGCGAAAGAGCCCTTGAGCGACCTGGTTCCCATGGTCCGGTCCAAGGCGCCGGAGGCCACCATCGTGGCTCTCAATACGCACGCCGACCCGGATACATCCTGAGCGCCATGCGCGCCGGGGTAAACGAATATATTTACCCGCCGCTCGAAGGCGCATTGCGCGGAGCCCTGGAGCGCCGCTCGAGCGATGCCGGGCGGCGTCACAGCGGACTCCGCTGGGGCGGAAAGACGATCGGGTTCTTCTCCTCCAAAGGAGGTTGCGGCGCTACCACGGTGGTCTGCCACCTGGCCGTGGAGTTGGGACGCCAGGGGCAGAAAGTGCTGTTGGCGGATCTGGATCTGGATGCCGGGCTCATCGGCTTTCTTACCAAAGCCAAACCGGGATACTCGATTCTGGATGCGGTCAACAATCTGCACCGCATGGATGTGAGCTATTGGAAAGCCTTGGTATCGAATGGCATTCCCAACGTCGAAATTATCGCCGCGCCGGCCGCCACCGCGGACAAGACCTATCCGCGGCAGGAGCAGTTACGACAACTTTTCAGCTTTCTACGATCATGCTATGACTTCACCCTGATCGATTTGGGGCGAAGCTTGACGCGGGTGGGAGTAGCCGCCCTGGAGGAGATGGACGAGGCTTACTTAGTCAGCACGCTGGAAGTTCCGGCGCTGCACCAGGCCAAACAGGTGTTGCAAATCCTGATGGACGCCGGCTATGGCAAGGACCGGTTGAAACTGATCTTGAACCGTGTGCCCAAGCGTTCCGAACTGGCGCCCGGCGAGATCGAGAAGATTCTGGGATTGCCTGTGTACGCCGTGCTACCCAGCAGCTATCCGGAGTTACACGAATGTTACTCGCTCGGCAAATTGTTGCCCGAGCGAAGTTTCCTGGGGAAACAGATACGCGATCTGGCCCTGCGCATGGCGGGTTTGGATGAGGCGCCAACGAAGAAGAAGTTCAGTTTCTTCGGTGGTAAGGGAGATTAAATGGCTACAACGTTAAACGGATCGCTTTCGAAGACCGGTGAAAAAGAAGCGGGTTGGGTCAGCCGGCTGTTTACTCAGGACCGCGCGGCGCTGGAGCATCAGGAGCTCAAATTCGCCATCCACCGCAAGCTGCTCGATCGCATCAACCTGGAAGCTCTGGCGACCCTCGGTGGCGAACGCGTGCGCACCGAAGTCCGCAGCGCCGTGGCCCGCTTACTTGAAGAAGAGAAGACCCCGCTCAGCCTTCTTGAAAAAGAGCGGGTAGTGGAAGAGGTGCTGGACGAAGTCTTCGGACTGGGCCCACTGGAGCCATTGCTGCAAGACCCGACCATCTCGGATATCCTGGTCACCACCCCGCGCCTGGTCTACATCGAGCGCAACGGCAAACTGTTTCGCACGCCGGTAGAATTCAAAGACAACGCGCACCTGTTGCGCATCATCGAGAAAATCGTATCGCGCGTCGGCCGGCGCGTGGACGAATCGTCGCCCCTGGTGGATGCCCGCCTTCCGGACGGATCGCGCGTCAACGCCGCCATTCCGCCGGTTGCTGTAGATGGCCCGCTGCTCTCCATCCGCCGTTTCGGCAAGAGCCTGATGCATGGCAAAGATCTGGTCAGCCGCCTGACCCTGACTGAGGGCATGCTGGAATTGATGCGGGCCGCCGTGCGCTCGCGCATGAATATCCTGATCTGCGGCGGTACCGGCGCCGGTAAAACCACCCTGTTGAACGTGCTCTCCAGTTACATTCCCGAAGACGAGCGCATTGTAACCATCGAAGACGCGGCCGAGTTGCGCTTGCAGCAAACGCACGTGGCCCGTATGGAAACCAGGCCCGCCAACGTAGAAGGCCAGGGCGCCATCAAGATCCGCGACTTAGTCATCAACGCCCTCCGTATGCGTCCCGACCGTATCATCGTCGGCGAGGTTCGCGGCGAGGAAGCGCTCGATATGTTACAGGCCATGAACACCGGTCACGATGGCTCGCTGACCACCATCCACTCCAACAATCCTCGCGACGGTATGTCGCGCCTGGAAGTGATGGTCGGCATGGGCAACTCTAACATGGGCGTACGCGCCATTCGCCAACAGATTTCGGCCGCACTGGACCTGGTGATCCAGGTATCGCGTTTCAGCGACGGCACCCGCCGTGTCACTCACATGACCGAAGTTACCGGCATGGAAGTGGACACCATCACCTTGCAGGACATCTTCCTGTTCGAGAAAACGGGCGTCGCCGAAGACGGGCGCGTAACCGGACGCTTCCGCGCCACGGGCATCCGGCCGCGCGCCTATGAACGAATCAAGGCTTGCGGTATTAGTTTGCCAACCTCGCTGTTCCAAACCGTGGTGGAGATTAACTAACTATGACACTCCTGATGGCGGGCATATTCCTTCTGGTCTTCGCGATCATCATGGCGATCGTGGTATTCGGTTTTCTCTTTCGCCAACAACATCGTCAGAAGGTCGTCAAGGATATGCTCCAAACGGTAGCGGGCACCCGCCCGATGCCGGTTACTAAGATTCTGAAAGACGTCGCCCCCGAGGTCAAAGGCTTCGCCAAGATGTTGAAGTCGCTGAACATCGCGGAGCACCTGCAAAGCTCGATTAAACAAGCGGGCCTCACCTGGACGCCTTCGACTCTGTTCATGGCCACCGTAGCTGCGGCGGTACCCGGCTTTCTGTTTGGGTTGAAGTTTCCGTTCGTGCTGAATGAGGTTCTGAGTTGCCTCACCCTGGCCGGAGCTACGGCGTGTCTGCCCTATGTTTATCTGCGTGTAAAACGGCGCAAGCGTCTGGCCACTCTGGAAGAGCAGTTCCCGGAGGCTCTCGATTTCATAGCGCGCTCCGTGCGCGCCGGCCATGCCTTTATGATCAGCCTCTCGATGGTCGGCGAACATGTGCCGGAACCTTTGTCGGCCGAGTTGCGCACGGTGTTCAACGAAATCAACCTCGGCGCGCCGCTTGAAACGGCATTGAACAATTTGACCACGCGGGTGCCGCTGCTCGATTTCCGCTTCTTCACCTCCACCATCATGCTTCAGCGGCAGACGGGCGGTAACTTAAACGAAATCCTGGGCGCCTGTCCCACGTCATCCGTGAGCGCTTCCAGTTGAAGGGCTCGGTGAAAGCAGCCAGCGCGCATGGCCGCATGACCGCCGGAATCCTGACGATATTGCCGATCCTGACGGGCTTGGCATTGTTGGCAGTGGCGCCCGGTTACCTGCAGGGCATGGCCAAAGATCCGGATGGTAAGTACATGATGTTGGCGGCGGCAATCTCTGTGCTACTGGGTAATTACTTCATCCGCCGCATCATCAAGATCAAGGTATAACGATGCCCATATTTATTGTCATCGCGTTTTTCATGATACTGATGGTGGCCATCGCCGCTTTCGGATATCAGCGCTACGCGCGCCCGGGCCAGGTCTATGAACGGCTTGGCGAACCCGTAATCGAAGCGCCCACTGCCGGATTGGCGGAAGACGGGGAAGCGCGCAAGCCGCGCGAGTTCAAGTTGATCCAGAAGGTCGGCGAATTGATGCCGGTCTCCTCGGATGAAAGCTCCATGACCCGGCAAATGCTGACCCATGGAGGCTTCCGGTCCGACAACGCCGTCAAAATCTACTACGGCATCCGCTTAATGAGCACGCTGCTGATGGGCCTGTTCGGCCTGTTGTGCCGCAACTCCTTGAGCGACAGCCCGTCGATGCATATTATCTTTCCGCTGGCGATGGCCCTGGGCGGATTCATCCTGCCCAACTTCATCCTGGAAAAAAAGATCAAGAAGCGCCTCGAGATCCTGCGCCTGGCCCTGCCCGACGCTTTGGACTTGATGGTGATCGCGGTGGAGGCCGGCTTGGGTTTGGATCAAGCCATCCAATACGTCGCCACTGAATTGCGCAACGCGCATAAGGAACTGACCGAAGAATTCAGCCTGGTAAATCTTGAAATTCGCGCCGGAAAACGCCGCTCGGATGCGTTGAAGAACCTCGGTGAGCGCGCCGGCGAACCGGAATTGCGTAAATTGACGGCCATCCTGATTCAGAATGACCGGTTCGGAACCAGCGTGGCGGAATCGCTGCGTCAACATTCCGATCACTTGCGCATTCGCCGCCGCCAGGAAGCGGAGGAACGTGCGGCCAAGGTGGGCGTGAAGTTGGTGTTTCCCATCTTCTTCTTTATTCTGCCGGCCATGATGCTGGTTTGCGCCGGTCCGGCCGTACTCGGAGTTGTGAAGTATCTGATCCCGCTGATGAAGAGCGCCGGATAAGCCGAAGCGCAAAGCGGAAAAGTTTTGGACGAGTTTTGGAGCAAGAGTCACTTTAAAAGAAAGGAGACAACATCATGAATGGCACGATTATGCAGGTCGTAATCTGGGTTGCTGCAGGCGTGGTACTGTTGCTGCTCTTGCAGCGCCGCCGGCGCCGCAAAGTCATGCGGTAGTTGTAGGTCTTGTTTTATTTTGCTGGCTCGCAGGCATTTTGGCGCGGGCGGTGCTTACCCGTAGCGCCCCCGCGCCCCATTTATCTATGCCGGACGAGTCATGCGGACCGATTCGGAAGGAAAAGCGTTTTGGAAATCGATAGCGCCGCTTTGGAAACATTACGGGTGGCACAAAACCCGGACGGCGGATGGCCTTATCACAAAGGCGGTTCGTGGACGGAGCCGACGGTCTATGCCCTTCTGGCGCATAGGGCCGCTCGCACGCCCGCTCCGCGCAGCGACGAAACCCGGCAGTGGCTGGGTTCCGCGCAACGGTCCGACGGCGGATGGAAACCGCGCCGTTCGGTGAATCAAAGTACCTGGGTTACGTCGCTGGTCGCGCTCCTGCCCCCGGAGACGGTTGGGACGGAAAGATATGCGCGCGGCGTGGATTGGCTGATTAGCGAAACCGGAATGGAAACGTCACCCATCTTCAATCTGAGCAGTTTTGTCCGCGACGGCAAACTGCCCAGCGGTCCCGACCAGAGCGGTTGGCCCTGGTTTCCAGGCACCGCTGCATGGGTTACGCCGACTTGTATCGGCATTCTGGCCTTGAAGAAGTGTTACTGGCGGCAACCTACCACGGACCTGCGCGAGCGCATCGATCAAGCCCAGCGTTTTTTGCTTTCGCGCCGCTGCGCCGATGGCGGTTGGAATCACGGTTCGGCGCGATCTTTGGGATACAACTCGGATTCGTATCCCGAGACCACCGGTCAGGCGCTATTGGCTCTGGCGGGTACCGATGCCGTCAAACTGGAACCCAGTTTCCGGTTGGCGCAAGGGTTCCTGGCGGAGCAGCGGTCGGCCGTTGGTGCCGCTTGGCTACGGCTCGGCTTGCTGGCTCATCAACAAAATCCCGCCGCTGCTCCCGCCTCTTCCATGCCGCCGCGTACCGTGCCCGACGCCGCTCTTGCTTACCTGGCGGCAACGGCGGAGCAGGGCTATAACGTGTTTCTCGAGTAACCTTATGATCGGGCGATGGCAGGCTATAGCGGGCAGTGCCGCGGGTATTGCGGTGATGGGGGTAGTATTCTGCCTGCCCGGCCTCGACCACATCAGGCGCGGCGATAACGACTTTCAGGTCTCCTACGTTTCAGGCGAACTGGCGCTGCACAGCCAGATCTACGACGCACCCGTATTTCAGGCGCACGAGCGCGCCATCGTCGGGCGCACCAATCCGGATCTGCTGGATACGCGCCTTCCGTTCCTCTCCCTGGCCTTCTGGCCGCTCGCCCAACTGCCTTATAGCGTGGCGTGGCCGCTGTGGGCCGCCATCGCAGCGGCCGCAGTCGCCGCATTCGTCTGGCTATGGCCTGACCGCCAAACCGCCGCGCTAGCCTGTTGCTGGTCGGGCGGGCTGTGGGCGGCGTGGAGCAACGGCCAGGACCTGCTACTAATTCTCCTTTGGATTGCCCTGGCTTTGCGTCTGCACGAAAAGCGGCCATTCCTATCAGGTCTATTGCTGGCACTGTGCGCCGCCAAGTTCCACCTGTTTCTGTTTCTGCCGCTACTGCTCTGGCAGCATCGCTTATGGCGAGGCTTCGCCACGGGCGCCGCGGCGCTGCTGGCGGTCTCGTTCGCGCTAGCCGGCTGGAACTGGCCGAGCCAATATGCCGCCACGCTCGCGCAAGAAGAGGCTGTGGCCCATGCCAATTCCGCGATCATGCCCAACCTGCACGGCTTGATGTCAAACTGGCCCCACGCCGATGCCTGGGAAATCGGAGCCACCTTATTAGTGGGCGCCGCGGTACTGACCGTGATCCGCCGGGCAGACTTCCGCGTCGGCATGGCTGCCACCCTGATCGGCGGATTGCTAGTAAGCCGCCACGCCTATCTGCAAGACTGCGTCCTACTGCTGCCCGCCCTTCTGATCGTGCTGCCGGATGCGCACGGCTGGGGCATGGCCGCGATGGCTTGGCTGCTGGCGCCCGCATCCGCGCTGGCCGTGCTGGCAGGGCATCCGGCGGCGGACGTCACCCGTATCGCGATTCTGGCGCTGCTGGGATCCATTGTCGCCGCGACGCTTCCGTTATGGCAGCCGCAGCGGGAGGCAGTGGCATGACCCGGCGCGACTTTCTAGTTGGATCGGCCGCTGCGGTCGGGCTCACCGGATGTAGCCATCCCGCGCCAGTATCCCGCGCCCGCTCGCTGGTCAATGTGACCCGTGCAGCCACCTATTCGCACGATCTCTATGCCACCATGCGGCGCGTCCTCGCCGAACATCGCCTCACCGTGCGCGGACGCCGTGTGGTATTGAAACCCAATCTGGTCGAGTTCGAGCCCGAAAGCACCATCAATACACACCCGATGTTGGTGCACGCCACGCTCGAAGCGTTCCGCGCGGCCGGCGCTACAGTATCCATTGCCGAAGGGCCCGGACATCGCCGGGGTACGCTCGACTTGGCGGACGCCGCGGGCTACTTCAACACCATCCCGGACTTTGAAGATCTGTTCACCGATCTGAACCTCGACGAAGTCTCGCAGATCCAACTGCCCAGCCCGGTTTCTCGTTTGAGCTCGCTCTATCTGCCGCATACGGTGATGGGAAGCGATCTGCTGGTCTCCATGCCCAAGATGAAAACGCACCATTGGGCGGGCGCCACTTTGTCAATGAAGAACCTGTTCGGCATCGTGCCCGGCGGGGTCTACGGCTGGCCCAAGAACGTCCTGCACTGGGCCGGCATTCACCAGAGCATTGCGGATCTTCACTCTCTGTTTCCGCGCCACTTCGCCATCGTCGACGGCATCGTGGGCATGGATGGCAACGGCCCCATCCAGGGTAAGCCCAAAGCGGCCGGCGTGATTGTTTCGGGTCACGATCCCGTGGCAGTGGATGCCACTTGTTGCCGGATTATGCGCATCGAACCGGCGCGCATCGGATACCTGATGCTGGCGGGGGGCTTAGAAGGAATTGAGGAGAAAAACATCCAGCAAATAGGTGAAAGGCTCGATTCCGTTGAAACACCCTTCGACCTCATAATGGAACTGCGAGAGCTGCGGAGGAATCGCGCGTGACAGCCTTTTACCAGCACCGTGCCGGCCGAATCAGCCTGGTATTCCTGTGTTCCATGCTGTTGCTGGTGCCCTGTTTCTGGCAGCCCCGCATCCAGGCGGGCGATCTGTCAAGCCACCTCTATAACGCATGGCTCGCGCAATTGATCGAACGCGGGCAAGCGCCCGGCTTGACCCTCGCGAAGCAGACCAATAACGTGCTGTTCGACTTAGCGTTGAGCCGCTTGATGCCGGCATTCGGCGCGGCGGCGGCGCAGCGCATCTCGGTTTCGGTGGCCGTACTGATATTCTTTTGGGGCGCGTTCGCCTTTGTGTGGACCTGGTCGCGGCGCCGGCAGGCTCCCTGGCAACTGGCGCCCTGTCTGGCGATGCTGGCTTATGGCTGGGTCTTCCACATGGGCCTGTTCAACTTCTATGTCTCACTGGGGCTGTGCTTCGGCGCGCTGGCATTAGTGTCGCGGCGCAGTCCTGCACCGGCAACTGCGGCCGCCATACTCATGTTTGCAGTCGCCTACGTAGCGCATCCTCTCCCGGTAGCCTGGGCGGTGGGACTCCTGGTTTACGCGCAGGTGGCGCGTAGAGTCCCGGCGCGGCGCAAACCGTGGTTGGTCATCGGCGCGCTGGCAGCCTTAGCCGCGGTCGGTTTCCTGTTAGGTGCTTTATTCCCCACGCGGCGCGGCGCCGATCAATTCATGTCCATGACCGGCGTGGATCAGTTCTGGATCTACGGCCGGCACTACATCGTGCTGGCAGTGTTCGTGCTGGCGGCGTGGGCCATCTGCTTCCGCTTGGTGCTCGATAAGCGAGGCGCGGGCCGCGTGATCCTGGACGTCCGCTTCCAATTGTGCGCGATCAGCGCCGCGGCGTTGGTCCTGCTGCCCGGCGGCGTGCTGCTGCCCGGCTTCCGGTCCGGCCTCGACTTCGTCGCCGAGCGGATGTCGCTGGCGGGTGCGGTTCTGTTCTGTTCTCTGGTAGCTTCGATACGGCTGCCCAAGCCCCTTGTAGCCGCCATGGCCGCCATCGCCGTGGTGTTCTTCGGGCTGTCCTACGCGGATGAGCGGGGGCTGAACCGCGTCGAGACCCAGATGGAAGCGCTGGTCGAGCAGTTGCCCCCCGGTCAAAGAGTGGTCAGCGCGCTGGCCGATCCGGAGAGCCGCGTCAATCCGCTGGCACACCTGGTCGACCGCATCTGTGTGGGCCGCTGCTTCAGCTATGCCAATTACGAACCCTCGACCGCGCAGTTCCGCGTGCGCGCGTACCATGACAATCCCTTCGTGGTGTCGGATTACGCCGAGAGTTGGGAAATGCAGACTGGCGGCTATATAGTGAAGCCCCAGGATCTGCCGATGTATAACATTGACCTTTGCCAGCCGGGCAATCCGCGCATCTGCGTGGCGCCCCTACAGGCTGGAACGAAATTGCACAATACCGGATTGCGGGTTGCCCCCATTCTGGGTGGAGGATAAGCATCATGACTCACGGAAGCACAGCCGGATATGCGTCGGCATACGATCCAAACGATGTACGGCCGGTAACCAAGCGGCAGGTGATTCAGCTCTTGAAGCGTATCCCCTGGATCCGCGTGTTAGTCGACATGGCGCTGGTCGCCGCGATCCTGGCCGTATCGTCCAACTTCTTACTGGTGCGGTAGCGCGGCTACCAACGCAGCTTGATCGGGCATCGCAACGGTCTGTTCCACAGTAGGGGCGGCCGCCCGGTCGAGCCCGCGCCATAGCCACCATCCTGCCCCCACCGTCAACACCGCCGCGCCCCACGGTACCAGCGGCGACACTTCAAACACCGGTATTCCCCAACGAAGCGCCACCAGCCAGGCTGCCACCGTAATCACTCCAAATCCCAAAGCTCCCCGGCGTTGCGGCGCTGACCAAGGCACATCCGTTTGTAAGATGGCGTAGACAGAGAGGGTAAACGGCACCGCCACAACCATATCCGCAAGGTAATGAAAAACCAGTGTCTGCAGCAGCATAACGGCCAGCAATCCGCGCAGCGTCAGCCGCCATGGAAGAGTGCAGCGGCCGGCAGCCCAAATCACGATCAGCGCCCAAGAGGTATGTAGCGAAGGCATGCAATTGCGCGGTACCGGAGTGCTGATCAGCGTGGGAATCAGCGGCAGCGTCGAAACGGCCGGGGCGTGGAAAGGGAACGTTTTAGCGAAGATCCAGTAAGCGCCCACCGCGGGGAACAGGAAGAAACACGCCGCTCCCGAAAGTCCGACCACCAAAATGAACAGGAACAATCGGCGCGCGTGGGCCGCACCGCGCCGCTCCTCAATCAGGTAGGCGGTAACTAAGAACAGCGGCAGCGCCTCATACAACGCGCGCGTGAACTGCGAAATCCAAGGTGCTTCCGAGACCATGCGCCCTGCCCAGAACGACGGCTGGAACCCCAGGCTGCCATCGAACGCGTACAGAAACCGGTCGTAAGTGACGCCGTGCGACCCCAGGTTCAAGAACAAGGAAGTCACAATACCGAATGCCGGCGGGAACAGCAGCTTCACTAACAGCTTCAGGTCCGACCGTCGGCTCAGCAACGGCATCATCCACACCGTCGGCAACGCCCCCGCGCCGCAATAAGACAACGCCTGCAGAATCTTCTGCAACACGCTGCCCTGCAAGCCGAGGTATACGCCCAGCGTGGCGCCCAGCACTGCCGCCGCGAAGATTTCACGACGCTTCGGACGGCTGGCCAGAAACAAAACCAGGCACGCCAGGAAGTTGACATTTACGTTGACGCCAATAGGCTGCATGGTGGGCCGGTGCGAGTTCTCTTAATCCTCGCGCCATACTAACACGCCCAACCCAATGGGTCACTTAGTAACTAAGGTTAATGCGCGAGTTACAGCCCGAACACGAATGGCTGGCCGTGGTCCAGGCGTTGGTATCGCACGTCCGGAGCGCGCAAGGCGAGTGAGGCGCGAAACTGCCCCGGATCGACCGAGTTATCCGGAAACATATCGTAGTGGCACGGGATGGCCGCCTTCGGCTTGATCTGCGCGGCCAGTTGCGCGGCCTCGTAGTGAGACAGATTGTTAAAGCCCCCGTTGATGCACGTAATCATCACGTCGGGA
Source organism: Bryobacterales bacterium (assembly GCA_963738345.1). Taxonomy (GTDB): domain Bacteria; phylum Acidobacteriota; class Terriglobia; order Bryobacterales; family Bryobacteraceae; genus Bog-159. Next base: position 3,633,231 of record CAVTWI010000002.1, on the reverse strand, counting down.
TTGTGCTGCCCGGCCGCCGCCAGCAGATCGGTGTAGTCTGTGTCGCCGGTCATATAGACGCGCGGGCCTTTGCCGAACTGGAACACAAAGCCCATGTGGTTCAGGTCGCTGGTATCCGTAGGCAGGGCGAAGGTCCCGTGGATCACGATGTCGCGAAACTCCAACCGGCACGAAGGCCATGCCGGGACAATACGTCCAGTCTCGATCCCTTGCGCCTCGTACACGGCACACGTGGGATGCGGGCCGATGAACTGCGTGGTGTCTTTATGCCGCAGGCGTTCGATGGTGGCCGGATCGGTGTGGTCCTGATGGTTGTGCGTACAGCAGTATAGATCCACGTCCAACTCTTCCGGCGCGATCAGCACCGGCACTTGGCGATCGCAATTGATCGCCGGATCCGTTCCGCACTCATGGCAGGAGTTGGTCAGGTAAAGGTCCGTCGACAGTAGCGTGCCTTCCGGCGTCTTGAAGATGAATCCGTTCTGCCCGAGCCACCACATGGCCACGGTCTGGCGAGCCACGGGGAAAGCGCGGATCTGCTGCATCAGGGTCATGACGCCATTGTGGCAAGCCGCGCGCGAGCTTGCAAACAGCCGCTTGCAAACGAGCGAAACTTGAGCCAAATTGAGAGCATGCCCATACCATTGGATTTTCTGCGTATCGTGCTGGGCCTGTTCTGCATCTTCTTTGCGCACTTCCTCGGGCGGTCGATCGTGCGCGTGCGGCGCGGACAGAATCCGCGCAGCCTGTATGGCTGGCTGATCCGCGCGGCCATCACCGGCGGCGCAATCCTATGGCGGCGCGGCCTCGACGGTGTGGCCATCGCCGCCTTCACCCTGGCCGCAGCTTCCCTGGTGATTGGTGCCTGGGACGAGCAGCGCCCCAAGAAACAGGAAGATCTGACCAGCGAAATCTTCGGTGAGTGACCCGTAGTCTAAAACATCTACTACACGGTGGCGCGCCTGAGTTCGTCTCTTGAGTGTGCGCATTAAACTCCCTCGTGCAGTCCGACGTGCCGCACATTGGGATCTCTGGGGTGTCTTGCTCTGCGGCATCGCCAGCGCCCTGTTATGGGAACACGGATTTGGCCGCTTCCGCGCACACTTCCTGCTGCCGGGCTTAGTTGCCCTGCCGGTCATCGGTGGATGCCTCACTCCGGAGAAACCGTGGTACACGGTCATCGTCTTTGCCATCGGCAGCGTTCCAATATTCGGTAGCGACTTCCGGCCCGTCCCAATCGGCTACTGGCCAATCGGCTGGATTCGGGGCATTCTCGCGGCACCTTCGGGCGAGCGGTGCGAGATCCTGGCGGCCCTGCCGGTAGCACTGCTGCTCTTCACAGCCGTTGCACTCACAGCCATGAGCATCCTGTATGCGCCGTTAGTCTACCTCGGATGGAGAATTCGCCGCCTGGTGGCATCTCGGTAGCGAGCGGCCACGCGCGCCTCAGAACGGCGAGAAGACCACTCCACGAGTCCCCGAGGGCAGATTGATCGTGCCCGTATATTCCGGCAGTCCCGACGGACCAATCGAAAACACCGCGATATATGATTCCGTCTCGCTAGCCAGATACAACAGCTTGCCGTCCAAACTTACCGCCACACCTGATGGGTACTCCCAATACAGGTTCACGGAGTCGGGCACGGGTGTGACCTGCTGCTTTGCTAAATCCACAAAATAGAGAAAGTAGTCGGATTCGGCCGCTTGATAAAGATACCGCTGATTGGGAGCCAGTGCGATCCAGGTATAGCCATACTGCACTCCAATATTCTCAGTCAGCGTTCTCTTCGTCAGGTTCACCACACCGACTCCGCTGGAATTCGAGTCACTCACCTCACTCACGTACGCCGTGGACCCACTGCTCGAAAGCACCACTTGGCCTGGATTGAATACCGTCGTACCCAACGAGATTTGGCCAGTGACCGTGAGACTGGTTGTGTCGATTTCGAGTAGCCGTGGCTCGCAGCTATCCGCGGTCGGACAGTATTGCTCGCTAAGATAAAGCGTCGATCCATCAGCCGACACCGCCGATCCCGAAGGCTCGTCGGCCGCAGTCAGCGTCAGCATGCCCGCTAGTTTTGTGGGTGTTGTGGCGACCGCAACCAATTCGGGAGCGGTTCCGTGATTGTTGCCGATCGTGACATACGCCCGGTCCCCGTCCGGTGACAGGGATACACTCAGCGGTTTGCCATATAATGGCTGAACCCCCGCCAGTTTCTTCTCGACAACGTCGATCACCGACAGGTTGGTCGTGCCCAGCACCACCGCCCGCTTCCCGCTTGCGCTCATGGCCAGTGTGGAGTTGCTATCGAACACGCTGTAGATCCAGCCCGCCGGGATTTCGCCAGTGACTTGCCCAGTCCGCGGATCGATGATCCCCACCACAGAGGAGCCATAATCCGGAACGTAAATCCGCGTTCCATCTTGTGACACAGTAATTGTTACTAACTGGCCGGGCGTGCCTGTGCGCGCCGTTACCGCCCCGCTGGCCACGTTTAACGACACTACCATGGCATTAGCCTCGTTGCCGATTTCCAACTCGGACCCATCCGGCGTGATCGCCAGCGCCACGCCGCCGCCGGTGCCCGCAGACAGCGTCTTCGTCACTCGGCGGCTGGCCACGTCGAACACCTCAATATCCATCGACTCGCCGCTCGTCTGGTTTGAGATGTAGTACGCCGTCGTTCCATCCGGCGAGGTGACCACTGGACCAATGAACTCGCCCTGGCCATATGCAATTTGCTTCACTACCTTCTGCTGTTGTAGGTCTATGAGGACGAATTCTCCAAGGCCTGAAATATATCGATTGTAAGTCACCATGGCATAGGCGCCATCCTGTGTGATAGTAAAGCCAAGTGTCGAGTAACTCTCACCAAATGGGATGTTGGCAATAACTGTCTCGGTTGCCGTGTCGAACAGCGCCAAGTCGTATCCGGCAAAATAAACGGTACGGCCATCTGGCGAAATCAGAGGCGGCGGCATGCGACACGGTAGCCCGTTATTCCAAGCCCCGGGAACGGCGGTGTCAAATAAAATTGAGTTGTTACGCGTGTCAATGCCGATAAGGTAGGCGGCGCCCGGGATCTCCACCGCAGTCACATACAGCCGGGTGCCATCCGGACTAACCACCGCGCCATAGGGGCTCGCTTGGTACGGCGCCAGCGAAATGACCCCCTTTTGAGATCCACTGGCAGTGTCTAAAATCGTAATGGTCTGGTCGGTCTCGTTAGTAACATAAGCGGTCGTTCCGTCAGGCGTCAGCGCGACGTAGCTTGCGCCTACTCCGGCGAGCGGCGTCGCAGTAACGCTGTGTGTTGCCCGGTCGATGATAGAAACCGCCGACGGCACGTTGCAACAGAGCGGTAGATAGGCATGTTGCGCGCCTTCTAACGGGGCCAGCAGTAAGACAGCTATCGAAGCAGTCCAGAAGATATAGTGAGCTTTCCGCACGCGTCCTCCAGTTCGCCAGATTTCGTACCAGTATACATCCACATCCCAAAACTAGCGATTGGATACAGGCAGCAGCCACGACTTGCATGAAACCACACTATTCTCCACTTGCCCGGACGATACATACAGTAGCACCTCAATCCGGCCCTGCAGCGCATAGTTGAACCAAGTGCGCGCATCGAGCCACACCATTGCTTCGCGACTCAGATACATTTGCTTGTCGCTCGCCGGTTTAAGGCGGACGTAATACACCCGGCTGATCGCAGCCTTCGCCACCGTGCTTGTACCACATCGGATGCGGTCATCCAAGACCTCGGGACGATTGCACCGCCGCTCGCGACCATCGTTCCGCACGATCTTAAGCCATTCCGCCTTGTTATCCGGGCGCGCGTCTCTCACGTCTGCCCAAGAGCTTCGTCCGCTGTAAACGCTGTCGTGAGATGTCAGAATGGAATTGTCAGACGCCCGCAATACATCGGAGCGCCTAACCTTAGTGGAAACCACCCCTCCTTGCCGAATACCCCGCCCGTCGGTGAGAACAGTATCGATCCTAAGACCCGCATCATCCAACTCAGTCAATGACCCACTGATACACGCGCCATCCCGCGTCAAGACCGTATATCCCCGATCGTGTCTAACCTTCGTGAGATTGCCCCACCCGTCCCCTAATTCGCCGAAAGCACACGCTGATGCCAGCAGGGCCATCCAAACAAAAGTGCCGCATCCTGTTCTAACTGGCCTCGACGAACGTGCTCCACGCATATATGCGCATTCTAGCTCGCAGCAATTCCCTGATAAGCCTCCAGGTGCGCCTCCCATCGGCTAAGTGATATGGTTGTCGAAATGAACCCTGTTACTCACCGCCGGGTCGCGCGCGCCCTCCGCGCCGGCGGCCCCGAAGTAATTGAGGTCGGCATTGAAGACCTAGCTCCTCTGCGCGAGGCCGCCGAGTTGGTTGGGACCCGGTGGTGGACACCCAACGCACACTGGATCGCCTTGGGAAACTGGCGCCTTCCACCCACCCCCTTGCGCTCCGAAGCGCCTGCGGGACGTTGTTGGAGCTTCACGTTGCAGGGAAACAACGGAATCTGCGGGGCTTTGGTGGATGACAACTACGACCTTGCGAACCCGGAAGAGTGCGCTAAGCCGCATGGCCGGGACACGCATGTGAGTCTTGTGAGGTCCGATCCTCCGGTCGCGGTGCCTGCCCTCCGCAACAATAAAGCCCACTACCATTGAGTTCCACTCCGCTTTGGTTCGGCTTGTTGATCCGGATCGCCGACCCGCACAGGTACACGTCTTGATGTTTTACGATCCGCCAACCAAGCTGCTCTGGTGGTGGTGTTGGCCCACCTTTCTAAATCAGCCGAACTATTCCGACGCAGAACTCGAGAGTGAGAATAAGAGCCTGGTTCAATTCCATTCCGTATTTGTCGCCGACGATCGATTGGCCGTATTTTCCAGCCAAAGTTTCCGCACAGAATGCGATGGGGCCGCGTATGGAACTGACGCACCTTGCCGGAGTTGATGGACTCTGGAAGCTCACAGTGACAGGAACGGATGCATCAAATGGAAACAGCGCCGAACTGTCGCTCAAAGATAACTATACAAACCGAGTACGAGAAAAAGAGATATGCTTGCGAAATGAATCCATGGCAGATATGTTCCCGATTCACCCTCCTCGCCTTATTGCTCGTGCCGCTTTGCGCCGCCCAGACCGGCTTCAGCGCGCTATATAGTTTCACCGGCCAAAACGCCGACGGTGCCGAGCCGAACGGAGTACTCGCAATAGGCAAGACCGGAGTGCTCTACGGGACTACTGCAGGCGGCGGTTCCGGTCCCTGCAACGTCGAAGATGTTCCCACCGGCTGTGGGACCGTATTCGAATTGACCCCGCCCTCCACTCCCGGTGGGATTTGGACGGAAACGGTCCTCTACCGCTTTGCCGGACAGGATGGCGACGGATGGTCTCCCTACGGCGGGGTAGTAATCGGAGCTGGAGGAAGACTCTTCGGTACGACGCTTTATGGAGGCATCGGTTGCGGCAGTTGGGGCTGCGGTACGGTCTTCGAACTGACCCCGCCACAGACCCCCGGAGCCAGTTGGACGGAGCGAATTGTGCATGCCTTCACCGGCCAGAATGGCGATGGCGCGCAGCCCGCGGGTAGCCTGGCACTCGGCGCGAACGGCGAGCTCTACGGCTTCAGCACCCTCGGTGGCTCTTCCGGGTATGGGGTTGTGTATGAGTTAATGCCGCCCTCCGGGACCGGTGAATCTTGGACAGAATCTACTATCCATAGTTTTGCCTTCGCTAGTTTCACCAGCCCGCAGGCATACCCCGCCGACAATGGATTGATAATCGGAAGCGGCGGAGTTCTTTACGGCGCGACACCCCTCGGCGGCCGGTCCGGATATGGCATGGTCTTTGGACTGATTCCGCCGAAACTGCCGGGCGGTGGCTGGACGGAAACAGAACTTCTCAGCTTTAACCAGACCGGTGGCATCAGCCCATTGGGCGGTGTCATCTTCGGGCCTGACGGAATGCTCTACGGCAGCACCTACGCGGGCGGTGGCGGTCTCTGCTCAACTTATGAAGGTTGCGGCACGGTATTTCAATTGGCGCCGTCCTCCGCTGGCGGTAACGCGTGGCAGGAAACGGTGATCTGCGAGCTAGGTGTGTCGTGCGGCGGCCCCTGGGTCGCGGTGCCGGAGACCAACCTGGTAATGGGCGGCAATGGCGTGCTCTACGGCACCAGTCCCTACGCACTGTTTGCGCTGCGGCCGCCGAAGACGCCGGGGGACCCCTGGACCGCACAGACCATTTACAACTTCAACAGCGCCGTAGCCGGCATCCAGCCAAGCGGATTGGCCATCAATAGTGACGGGGTTCTCTTCGGTACGACATTGGAAGGTGGTTTGTGTGGCTATTGCGGTACGGTCTTTCGCTGGGCTCCGCCGGCGAAATGATATGTCGGCGCGAATAGATCAGGAGCCCTACGGAGATCATCAAGGAGACGCAGTTGTGAGACGCTGACGAAAACCTTTAGGAACCGTATCAAATGTCGAGTCTCTGGAGTGTTACCTTCATCTTAAACTCAGTCAGGCGAGGGGCGAGCCTGAGCTTGACTTTCTTCACCATCCTTTCGCTCGCGCCGGCTTCCGCGCAGCCCGCAGCGTCTCGCGCCACTGACCCCGGCCAAGTTACGCCTTACCTCAAGCCCCAGTTGCTGGTCCCCATTGCCGAAGGACGCACGATCAATCTCGTCTGCCTCGGGCACGGATCGCCAACTGTCGTCCTGACTCCCGGATTGGGAGGCTGGTCCTGGGTGTGGTATCGAATCCAAGCCCAACTTTCCGGCCGGACCCGCGTTTGTGCCTGGGACCCCGCTGGACTCGGCTTCAGCAGTCCGAGCCCCGAACCTCAGGACTCCGTTCACCAAACCGAAGATCTCGAAAAAGCGTTGAAGGCAGCAAACCTCGACGACTCCTACGTCATGGTGGCCCACTCGGCGGGGGCCTACGCCGCCATACATTTCGCCGATCAACACCGTAAGGACGTGGTCGGAATGGTCTTGGTCGACCCCGCCATTCCCGATCAGGACACTGTTCGGGAACGTGTCGCACCGAAGTTTGCTGCATTCGCCAGCGGAGCGCCGAGGGCCGAAGCTATGCGGTTGCGCCAGTGCGCCGCCGACCTCCGCAGCGGTGCTCTGAAACACGGCACGCCAGCATATGATGAGTGTACGGCGCCGTCTCTCCTACGCTCCGCTCCGGCTTTGGCGGAGACCCTCGCTCAACTCAATGCCGATCCCGCAAGGCTGTTGACGCAGGCTTCGGCGATTGAAAATGTCTCCGTTAGCGCCCGCGAAGTGGTCAATCCCCAGCGTCGCTATGGTGACATGCCGCTAATCGTCCTGACCTCCGGAAGCCACCCCATGTCGCCGCAGGTGTCTGCCGGCGTGCGTGAGGATGCCGCACTATTTTTCCGGGCTCTCTCGTCCGGGCATCGCGCCTACGCTGAGCTCTCGACGCGCGGACACAATCAAGTCGTTTCGAATTCCGGCCACTTTATCCAAATCGACCAACCCGAGGCGGTTCGCAAGGCGGTCAAAAGCGTACTGGCGGAGGTCGGGCCGCAACCGCCCCCCAAAAAGCCCGTCCAGTGATAGGTTAGCGACCACGTTGTAAGCGACGGCGGCGTCGCACGAGTATGCGCACCTCGCGATTCCCGAGGAACAGCCAGAAGAAATTTGACGTGCCCCTCGGGTCTAGCCTCGAAGTCCTCACTACCCGGCATAAAGAACTCCAGGTGGCGGCAACTTAGGCAGACAAACACCTCGACTTCAAATCGTGGTGTAAGTAACGAACTAACGCCGATCTTGAATGGACCCAGTTACTGCCCCGCCGCTCGTGATTTTGAATATTGTGCCCACGTCGTGTGCACCGCCCTGGGTGGTAGTCCCGTACAGATTTCCGTCCAGGCCCTGTACCAGCGACTCGAAATCAGGGCGGGCGCCATCCACTCCGTTGAAGCTAGTCAGCACCGTAAAGGTCTGCGCCGTCAGCGGCAAAGTGGTTGCGCATAGGAATAGAATGCGAAAACGTAAATTCATTTCGTTTGATCCTCCGGGCTTGACACTATTCTATAACCTAAAGTAGGTCGTTAAGTGACCTTGGCGCCCTCAAGCTATGCGTCCACTGACGCCAAGGCGTAGGCATTATTGCACGGGGGGACACAGGTTTCACAGAACTCGCAATAATTAGCCAAAGTTAAGATAGTAACGGTACCGCTATTTTAAAGTTTGCTCGCACTCGGCGCTTCAAGACGGCCTCATCTGATAACATAAACGACAATCTGTATAAGGAAGGCGTACCCTATGAAGACTAAACGAGCGATCTGGGCAACCGGAGTTCTCACGATGATCCTGGGATCGGGCGCTTTCGGCCAAATTGCGAATACAAAGCCTCAAGTGCTGTTCACGTTCATCGGACCTGACATCGATTCGACGCCCACGTTTTTCGTCGAAGTTCGCCCAGGCAGTTTTATGGGTATCGTTGCCAATGGCGCGCAGATTTTCTCAATCACTAGCACCGGCACATACCAGGGCATATACACCTTCCCCGAGCTAGGGGGCGGCTTAGGCGCTGAGGGCTTCGCACCAGCGTTGAACGGCCAGGTTTACGGCAGCGCCGAGGAACCGGGCGACTCGCCGGCCTTCTCGGAACTCTTCTCTGTGGCGCCGAACGGCGCTTTCACGGCATATCCCTACAACCCCTCTACTGTGGGCGGAGCCGAAGTGCCGGTCCAACATCCAAACAACCACCTCTACGCTGTCATGGGGAAGTATGGCTCCGCGCGATTTGCGCAGCTCGACTATCAGGGCAATCCCACGTTCCTTCACACTTTCTCGGCCAGCGAGGGCGCGCCTTATCTGACATTCCTCGGTGCCAGGGGCGACTTCTTCTACGGTCTTTCCATGATCGGCGAGTTCGTCAATGTGGGCATCTTCCGTTTGTCCACGGCAGGCGAGTTTTCTTGGGTCATCCCCTCGATATCGCCACCCTACGGCGCCAGCTATGGAATCGACTTAGTGCAGGCCGGCAACGGAAAATTCTATGGCACTTTGCCGAACGGCGGCACGGCAGGTGTCGGCAGTATTTTCGAGGCTACGCTCGATGGCAACCTGCGGACCGTCTACTCGTTCACGAACGAGAACTTCGGCAATCCGGAAAACTTGATCGAAGCAAGCGATGGCATGCTCTACGGCACGGCGATTGGAATGTACACTCACGGCCAATACAACGCTTATAGCAACATCTTCCGCGTGGACCCGTCTAACGGAAACTTCGAAATTGTCAGTGTATTCAATGCGGGCGGTTCCCCGGTTTGCCCGTGCAAATTACTTCAGGGCACCGACGGTAGGATCTATGGCATATCTTACTATCAAAACGACGACGGTACCTTCTTCGTCCTGGATCTCGCATTGCCGAAGCCGCAGCCCTCCGTGCCCTTATTCGCTCCGCAGGCCGGAACTGCTGGACAGCAGGTTCTCCTCTGGGGACGAAATCTTTTGGGAGCCACCGTTGTGAGTTTCAACGGCACGCCAGCAGCGTCTTTTAGTGTGCCTTCTTCGCAGGGCATTTGGGTCGACGTGCCCCCTGGTGCGACCACCGGCCCGATCACAGTCACCACCCCAAACGGAAGTTACACGACCACCCAGCCCTTCACCGTGAACTAGTGAGATGGGCGTACCGGCAAACGCGTCACCATCTCGCGCCTTTCCCAGCGCACCGTCCACCCCTGTCATCTGCCCGCGATGGATATCCCGAATACGGTGCCGCAATTCGTGCAGTAACTGCTCTCCATACAAACGCCCGTCGGATCCCTGCACCAATCCTGCGAGTGGCACTGCTGCGATTCAGCATGCGGATTACTCATTGGTCACATCCGGGAATCCCGCCAAGCCAGGAGAGGTCATTGTTGTTTATGTGACGGGTTTGGGAACGGTTGACGGCTCAGTCGCCGACGGAGTGCCGGCACCTGCGGCCGCTGCCGCCAGCTCTTCATGCCTGATTCTGCAAGCTTGGATTGGCGGCACGCCGGCCAGCGGCAACGCCATCTACAGCAACATATCGTACGCCGGAATTACCCCAGGCTCGGTGGGATTGTATCAGTTAAACATTCAGGTACCCTCGTCGATTCCATCAGGCAACACGAGTCTCTACGTCGATACGAGTGGCTGCTGGTTTGGGGGCGACGGGTCCCTGAAGAGTACGATCAGTAACGTAGTAACGCTGCCAATTGGCTAAGCCGCCAGGGCGCCGCGCGTAGCCAAATCGCGATTGACTTCGAGGTGCCGGGCATCGTTCATCGCCAAGACGCGGACAGTGGCGCGCCCGGGCGCGCTAATGCCTTCGATGCGCGGACCGTTGAAAACGTCGATCCCAGTTAGGTTCGGGCCGTTATGCAGATTGCAGCAGTGAACATGCCAGCGCCAGATTGTTCGGATCGTCGGAACCGCCGTGCGGCCGGTTCGCTGTCTTTCTGCGGCAGCCGGCAATATTCGCGACGTTCAGCAGCCCGGTGGCACTCCAACTCCCGCGTTGCCGCGTCCATTTTGCTGTTGAATCTTCGAGGCGTCAGGCCGCGCATTGATCAACCCTGCGCCGCCATCCAGGGGTGCAATCCTACAGGTTCCAAGCGACTTGCGGGGAGTAATCCAAGCACCGCCTGTGTCCGAGCGGCCGCCATCGCCGAAGTGCCATGGGGACAGACCACTTCGACGAACGTTGGGTTCCCTACAAATTCCACCGCCAGACGACACTAAGAGTGTCGCCGCGTAGAACGATCTGTTGGCGCTATGAACTAAGACGGTCCCCAAGAAACTTACGCATTTCCGGCGACAGGCTGCGATTTACGGCCTGCTCTGTAGCAAGTGATGCCGATCAGGCTTACCGGGCGGAGGAGCGTCAGGCCTTATCCCAATCGCTGGCCCTGATACCGGCTTGACGCAGGCCTCTTTCAATTAGACCAGTCAATGCTTCCGCCTTTATGCGGATTTGGAGTTCTTTGCGGGAGATCGGCTTGGCCATCGATCACGCGGCCTTGAGCGATAGACCGACTCGGCCGAGGCGGGGGATAGGATCGTTGTCGCGGCTCTTAAGAATCAACCATTCTTCGAGAACTTCTTGGAGCACCTCACGGCAGGCGTTGACGGTAGCCTCATTAGCCCAGACGCCGGCCAGTCCGGGAATCTCGCCAAAGTATGTGCCGTCGTCGAGCGCCTTGAACCGGGCTCTCTTCATCCTCACGGATGTAGCGCGTCAACATTAGTCCAATGATAGCAGGGTGGGCCCTAACCACCGAAGTGCTTCGGCCCCCCCGGGACGTCTCCATCGCCGACTCGGACATTGCGCGGCGCGTTCCGGGTTCGTGGACAATAGACCGGCTTATCGGACAGTGACCTGCCCTCCGGGCCTTCCGCCCGCCAAGCGATAGTGAACCAACGTTGCGGGAGCTAGCAGCGCCTTGGGATCAGCCGGGAACTCCCACGAGCCTCTTTCATCCACGCCGGCCACACCAACGCCGCCTGCCGTCGTACCACTCTGATGCGAATATTCTGTACCGCGCCTTCAAACGCCCTTTCGAACCAGTCCTGCCAAAGCCGGGAATGGGATCATCGCCCCGCGCCAGCGCGAGTCTCGCTCGCTACTCGATTGTTTCTGTCGAAGAATTCGAGAGTAGGACCTTTATCGCCGGTCCGCGATCCAAACTCGGCCCTCTGTGCCCCTTCTCATTCACGAAGACGAGGAGACCGTCGTAGTCGGAATGCCCGAATCGGCGGTACCCTATCCACAACCCTCACCGCCGCCTTTCCTGACGAAACAGCATTACGATAAATCTGACCTTTGCGAGAAACTCAATCCCGGCGCGGCCACATACATCCCCAGCGATTTACTCAAGTTCCGGTCTTCTCCATAACTGAAGCTCTTCCCATTTCCGAACGCCCGCAAGCCAAAGTTGCATAGACTAGCCGACCGCGTCCAGGCAGGAACCGAGAATTCCCGAAAGCGATGCCCCAGTGTCTCGCTCCGGCACCTGCGTGCGAACTGGTCAAACAGTTCCGCAGTATCCACCCCCAATAGTGACGCGCTGTGAAAGAACTTCGCCAAGGCTCTCACCGTGTCTCTAATATCCAGTGTTCCATTCTCGATCACCAGCGCAGTGAGACCACCCGTCAGCCGATCCCTTGAATTCTCCCGAATGGCTTCCACGGCGCACAGGCCGCCGTATTGCAACAATACACTTCGCGTGTCCCGGCTCAGGCTCAGTACACTTGGATCAACTTGCGCAGGATCGTCAAGAAAATGCCGGCATAGCTGCTCGATAAGGGACCTCGACTCATCTGACAGATGGCTGCGATCTGCAGCCACTATCGCATTCAATTTCTCAACATTCTCCGCGATGCGCATAGGTGCACTCAAGAGCGTATCGTAAACGGCCCCGGCGTGGTCGGGCCGAATCTACCCAGCCCGAGTGACAACCTTCAAAAATAAAAGTAACTCAATCAATCGAGTAGCTTGACCGCCTTGGTACCCATCCTCCCTTCCACTCCTGTGCTCCCCTGAAATTGGGTAGCGGGCTCCAACCCGCCATTCCCAAAAGGACGAATATGTTGATATCGGAAAAGCAACACGCCGCAAATAAAGAAAACGCCCAGAAGTCTTGCGGCCCGAAGACACAGGAAGGCCGCGAGGCCATCCGCTTCAACGCCCTCACCTTCGGCTTGCGCACGCGCACCATCATCCTACCCACCGAAAACGCCGCAGCCTACTCCCAGCTTTGGGACGAACTGTGCGCCGATTTTAATCCCCGCACCCGCCTCGAAATGTGCTGCTTCGAGACCATCGTCATCGCGCAATGGCACCTCATCCGCAACGCCAACTCCGAAAACCAGATCTACCAGGAAGTCCCCTTCGGCGAACGGCGCTTCGCCATGCTCGCCGAAGTCGATAAACAGCGCACCAAATTCGAAAAAGAATTCCGCGCCGGCGTCGACTACCTCCAAAAGCTACAAAAGCAGCGCCCCGCGAAGCCGGAAGCGGAAGCCCAAGCGCAAACCACTCCTGTCCAACCCATCGAAGCCGTGCGCAACGCGGACCTGAAACCGCATCCCGGCTTCGTCATGTCCGAACCCGTCGGCCACCCCGTCTTCTGTGCGCCAGACCCCGACACCCGCTAACCTGTCCCCGCACTGAGATCTTTGACAACTCCGCGCCCGGCAACGAAGGGTGCGCCACAACTGTCTCTCTACCCAATCGCAAACCCGATCCCCCCCCACAAAACCGGCATTTCCGATCCCAAAACCGCCACCCCCGCCGCCAAAAGGTCAATCGAAGGCTAATCCCCGACCCCCGACCCCTGGCCCCCGGCCCCGGCGAGCAAAGCGAGCCCCCTCCTTTCATCGCCTTAGGCTTTGTTCGTCCGCTTCCCGGCAAAGAATCCCTGCAGCATCTCCACGCACTCTACCGCCATCATCCCCTCCACAATTTCTACCCGATGGTTCAGCAACTCCGAATCCGCGATCCGGAACTTGCTCCGCACCCCCCCAAACCGTAAATCCCGCGTCCCGAACACCAGTCGCGCAACCCGCGCCGCCACCAATGCCCCCGCGCACATCGCGCACGGTTCCAGCGTCGCGTAGACGGTCGCCCCCCCCAGCCTGTAGTTCCCCATCGCCGCCCCCGCCTCCCGTAGCGCCACCACCTCCGCATGCGCCGTCGGATCGCTCCGCCCGATCGCCGAGTTCCGCCCCTGCCCCACCACCTCGCCCCCCACTACCACCACCGCGCCCACCGGCACCTCGCCCGCCGCCTCCGCCTCCCGCGCCAGCGCCAGCGCCGCCATCATGAAACGTTCGTCTAAAGCTTCGTCCACCCGGATGTCACCCATGCCCCTCTTAGCTTAGAATAGGAAGACCCATATGTTCCGATACCTGCCGCTGATCGTCAAGAATTGCTGGCGCAACCGCCGCCGTACGACGCTCACCATCGTCAGCATCGGCGTCTCCATGTGCCTCCTCGGCGTTCTCATCGCCGTCTATCACGCCCTCTACCTCAGCGATGCCACCCCCGACCAGGCCCTCCGCCTCGTCACCCGCAACCGCGTCTCGCTGACCCTTCCCATCCCCCTCTACTACCAGCAGCGCATCCAACAGATCCCCGGCGTCAAAATGACCATGACCTCCCAATGGTTCAACGGCGTATATAAGGATGCCCGCGACCCCAAGAACTTCTTCGCCCGCTTCGGTATCGAGCCCGAAAAGCTCTTCAACATCTATAGCGAACTCAAGATCCCCGAGGACCAGAAGCAGGCCTTCCTCCACGACCGCACCGGCACCGTCATCGGCCGCGATCTCGCCAATAAATTCAACTTCCACGTCGGCGATCGCATCACCATCGTGGGCGATATCTACCCCGGCAATCTCGAACTCACCGTGCGCGGCATCTTCGATAGTCCCCGCAAAAGTGAGATGCTCTACTTCGATTGGGCCTACGTGCGCGAAGGCCTACCCGAAGCCCGCAAAGGACAGGTCGGTACCTTCATCATCCTGTGCGATAACGCCGGCGTCGTGCCCCGCATCGCCCAGACGGTCGACGATGGATTCCATAACTCGCCCGTCCAGACCCGCTCCGAAACCGAGCAAGCCTTCATGCTCAGCTTCGTCTCCATGCTCGGCAACGTGAAGATGTTCCTGGTCAGCATCTGCGCCGCCGTCATGTTCACTATCCTCCTCGTTTCCGGTAACACCATGGCCATGTCCGTTCGCGAACGTGTCCGCGAAGTCGGCGTCCTCAAGACCCTCGGCTTCACCGGCGGCAACATTCTGTTCATCATCCTCGGCGAGGCCTGCGCCATCTCTATCGCCGGAGGAGCCATCGGCTTCCTCCTCTCCACCTTTCTCACCAGCGGTGTCCAGAAGAGTCCCGCCGGAATGTTCCTCCCCCCCATCCAGCGCTTTGACCCATCGGTGGCGTCTGTCTGTATCGGTGTCGCCCTCGGCATCGGCTTGATCAGTTCCTTCATCCCGGCGTGGAACGCTTCCCGCACCAATATCGTGGAGGCACTCCGCAGTACCGACTGAGATTCCCATGGCCATCCCCGTCTCTTACAATCTCCGCAATCTCGTGGTTCGCAAAACCACTACGCTGATGACTGCCCTCGGCATCGCCCTCACCGTGGCCGTACTGCTCGCCATGATGGCACTCCTCAGCGGACTCCGCGCCACGCTCTCCTCCAGCGGCGACCCCCTGCAAATTCTGGTCATGCGCAAAGGCTCCGAGTCCGAACTGGTCTCTAACTTCACCCGCGGCCAGTTCCAGGATCTGAAGTTCAAAGCCGGCATCGCCCGCGCCCGCAATGGCGACCCCATGGCCTCCCTCGAAGTCGTTACCGTCATCAATCTCCCCAGCGTCGATTCGCCCGAAGGCAACAACGTCACCCTTCGTGGACTCTCCCCCATCGGCATCGAAATGCGCCCCACCCTCAAAATCTCCGAAGGACGCTGGTTCGAAACCGGCAAGCGCGAAGTCGTCGTCGGTAAGTCGATTGCGAAACGCTACCCCGGCGCCGCCCTCGGCAAACGCCTCACTTTCGGCCGCGGCGATTGGGATGTCGTCGGCGTCATGGATGGCGGACAGTCCGCCCAAAATAGCGAGATCTTTGCCGACCTCAACCAGATCAGTGCCGACCTCCAGCGCGTCGATGTTCTCAGTTCAGCCCTCGTACGCGCTACCGATTCCGGTGCAGCGGCCGCGCTCCTGAACAGCATCAATGACGATCAGCGCCTCAATATGAACGCCGTCTCCGAAAAGGAATACTACGCCTTGCAGACAGTCTCGGCCGCGCCCATCGAATACCTGGGTATCTTCGTCTCCATCATCATGGCCATCGGCAGCAGTTTCGCCGCAATGAACACCATGTATGCGGCCGTCGCCCGCCGCTCCCGCGAGATCGGCACCCTGCGCGTCCTGGGCTTCTCTCAAGGCAGCATCCTGCTCAGCTTCTTCCTTGAATCCGTACTGCTCGCCGGACTCGGTGGCGTCCTCGGCTGCCTGCTGGTCTTCCCCCTCAATGGCGTCACTACCGGCATCGGTAGCACCACCTTTAGCGAACTGGCCTTTTCCTTCCGCGTGACGCCCCAAATTATGCTGGCCGGAATCCTCTTCGCCGCACTCCTGGGCGCCTTCGGAGGCCTCTTCCCAGCCCGCATGGCCGCCCGCAAGGAAATCCTGGTAGCTCTGCGAGAAGTATAATGACACAACCACCAGCCACCAGCCACCAACCACCAGCCACCGGTTTTATATGGATGCAGAACTGAAATCCCTCCAAATCGACCGCGGCAAGAAAAGCCCCGCCGAGCCATCCAAATGGGCCACCCGTTGGATCATTGCCGGCGTCATCCTCTTCCTCCTCCTCGGCGCCGGACGCTTCGCCTACAGCCGCCTCAACGCCTCTACCGAAGTTGAAGTCCAACGCGTCAAAGCCCTCGATTCCGGCCACGCCACAGCCGGCGTAATTCTGAACGCCACCGGCTACATCGTCGCCGCCCATAAGATCGAACTCGCCGCCAAAGTCATCGGCAAAGTGAAGTGGATCGGCGTCGATAAAGGCGATCGCGTCAAGGAAGGCCAGACCCTCGTACGCCTCGAAGACGACGAATACCGCGCCCAACTTGACCAGGCCAAAGGCAACCTTGCCAACCTCCAAGCCCATCTCGCCGAACTCGAACACGGCTCGCGTCCTGAAGAGATCGCCCAGTCCATGGCCAACTTAACTTCCTCGAAAGCCGATCTGGAAAACGCCCGCGTCAGCCTCGAACGCACCCGCAAGCTGGTTTCCCAGCAAGTCATGTCCCAACAGAATCTCGACGACGCTCAGGCCCGCTACGATTCCGCTGTCGCCAAAGTGAACTCGCTCCAGAAGGCCTACGACCTCGTCAAAATCGGCCCCCGCCAGGAACAGATCGATGCCATGCGCGGACAGGTTGAGCAGGCCCGTGGCACCGTCGCTTACGCCGAAACCAACCTGGCCAACACCATCATCCGCTCGCCCGTCACCGGCACCATCCTCGAACGCGCCGTCGAAATCGGCGAGTTCGTCACCACCAGTTTCGTCGGCGATCGCGGCGCCAAAGGCTATGTCGTCTCCCTCGCCGACCTCAACGATCTCGAAGTCGAACTCGACATCAACCAGAACGATTTCGCCAAATTGCACATGCGCCAGAATGGCACCATCACCACCGATGCCTTCCCCGACCGCAAGTACGATGGCTTCATCCGTGAGGTTTCCCCCGAGGCTAATCGTCAGAAAGCCACCGTGCAAGTGAAGGTCAAGGTCACCCATCCCGACGATTATCTGCGCCCCGAAATGAACGCCAGCGTAGCCTTCCTCTCTGACGAAAAGAACGCCGTCGCCACGCCCTCTCAGCCCATCGTGGTAGTGCCCGCCTCCGCCATCCGCGATAACAAAGTCTTCGTCATCCTCGACGGGCGCGCCGTCACCCGCCCCATCAAAACCGGTTCCACCAATAGCCAAGGCGTGCGCATCGAACAAGGCCTCATCGGCGGTGAAGATCTGATCGTCAACCCGCCGGCCACTCTCAAGGACGGCGATCGCGTACGCCAAAAGGTCTGATTCCCATGAGCGAAGTCATCATCGAAACCCGCAACTTATCTAAAGAATTCATCCGTGACGAGTTCCACGTCATAGCGCTCAAGAACATCGATATCCAAATCCACAAGGGCGAGTTCGTCGCTCTCATGGGCCCCTCCGGCTCCGGCAAGTCCACCCTCCTCCATCTCATCGCCGCCATGGATAAAGCTACCGGTGGCGAGATCCGCGTGCTCGGTCACAACCTGCGCGAGTTGAGCGACCGCCAGATCGCCCACTGGCGCAACGAACACGTCGGCTTCATCTTCCAGCAGTTCAATCTCATCCCGGTCCTCACCGCCCTCGAAAATGTCGAGCTACCCCTCAAGCTCACCAATCTGAAAAAGGCCGAGCGCCTGGAACACGCCGCCACCGCGCTCAAACTAGTTGGACTAGGCGATCGCCTCGGCCACTATCCGCGCCAACTCTCCGGTGGACAGGAGCAGCGCGTCGCCATCGCTCGCGCCATTGTCACCGATCCCGCGCTCATCCTGGCCGACGAGCCCACCGGCAACCTGGACGCCGCTTCGGCAGATGACGTGCTCACCATGCTGTCGAAGTTGAATAAGGAATACGGCAAAACAGTGGTAATGGTCACGCACGATCCGCACGCCGCGCGCTTCGCCACTAACGTGCGCCATCTCGAAAAAGGCGAACTCTTAACTGAAGTACCAATCCAATCGTGAACCGAGCCGCGCGCGTAAGCAAGCGTCCTAAAGGAACCTACACACAATGGCAGAACTTGAAATCCACCACGAAGGCAACGAAAACGATCCCATGGGTAAACGCGTCGGCATCATGGCCGCGCTCTTAGCCGTCTTCTTAGCCGTTGTGACCATCGCTTCCCATCGCACCCATACCGAAGCCATCATCAAGAAAACCGACTCCAACGACCAGTGGCAGTATTATCAAGCCAGCCGCCTGAAGTTCCATAACCTCGAAGTCGCCGACAAGTTGATCGCTACCCTCGGTCCCCACAACGCCGGCGCGAGCGAAGCGCTGGCCCAGTTCGCCAAAGACCGGAAAAAATACGCCGACCAATCCAAAGACCTGCAGGAAAAAGCGAACGCCCAAAAGGAAGCCTCCGAAGCCGCCGAGCGCCGCGCCTTGCATTACGACTTAGGCGAAGGTCTGCTCGAAATCGCCCTGGTCCTCAGCTCCCTCTATTTCATCTCGCGAAAAATGCTTTTCCCCATCGTGGGCATTATTGCCGGTATCGCCGGATTGATCGTCGCCATCACCGGCCTCTTCGTCTAAACTAACGAACGCATGTCAGACACACCTGCCATCGCCGTTCACAATCTCCGCAAGCTTTACGGCGATAAGGCCGCGGTCGATGGCGTCGACCTCATCGTGCCCCGCGGCTGCTTCTTCGGATTCCTCGGCCCCAATGGCGCAGGCAAGTCCACCACCATCCGCATGCTCACCGGGCTCATCCCGCCCACTTCCGGATCCATCGAACTCCTGGGCATGCCCCTGCCCGGCAGCGAACTCGAAATCAAACAGCGCATCGGCCTCGTGCCCGACGAGTCTCTCCTGTTCGACCGCCTTACCGGCCCCGAGTTCCTGGAATTCGTCGGCCGCATGTACGGCCTCTTGCGCCCCGTTGCCATCGAACGCGCCCAGTCACTCCTCGACCTCTTCGAACTGGCCGAAAAGCGCAAGCTCATCGCCGAGTATTCGAAAGGCATGCGCAAACGCCTCGCCATGGCCGCTTCCCTCATCCATCATCCCGACCTGTTTCTGATGGACGAGCCCTTCGAGGGAGTCGATGCCGTAGGCGCCCGCCTGATGAAAGACATCCTCCTCGATCAAGTCCGCCGCGGCGCAACGATCTTCCTCACCTCTCACGTGCTCGAAGTCGTGGAGCGCCTCTGCGACCGCATCGCCATTATCGATAAAGGCAAGATCGTCCGCGAAGGTTCGATGGATGAGTTGCGCAGCGGAGCGGAATCGCTCGAAGACGTCTTCGTGCGCGTAGTGGGCGCAGGGCACGAGTTCCACGAACTCGAGTGGCTCAAATGATCCGCGCCATCCTCCGCGCGCAATGGCTCAGCATGCGCCTCTTCCGCCTGGCATCCCAGCGCGGCGCCGTGTTCTCCATCGCCATCGCGGTGCTCTGGTATGGCTTCTGGACCCTTCTAGCCGCCGTCGCCGAGGAACTCGCCGCAGCCCGCCAACTCACCCCGTACGCCATAACCTGGCTGCCGGTCGGACTGCTGGCCGTGTTCGCCTACTGGCAATTAGCGCCGCTGGCTTCCGGCGCGACGGGCGCATCGCTCGACCTGCGCAAGCTGTTGATCTACCCGGTTCCCCGCCAGTCCCTGTTTCTGGTCGAACTCCTTCTGCGCATCACCACCTGCTCCGAACTGCTGCTCCTGCTCACCGGAACCTCGATCGGCCTATTGCGCAATCCGCAGTTCGGAGGACTCAGCGCGCTCGGCCGCGTGCCGCTCGCCATGCTTCTCTTCGTGGCCTGCAACCTGATGCTGGCCGCCGGTCTGCGCAACCTAATCGAACGCCTGCTCAGCCGCAAAGGTATCCGCGAAGTTCTCGCCCTGCTCATGATGCTGGTCGGCGTGCTGCCTCGCTTGCTGATCTCGACCGGAATCGGCGGGCACCGCGTCGAACATCTCTTTCCTACCGCCGCCAATCTGTTCTGGCCTTGGGGCGCGGCCGCCCGCCTGATGCTCGGTCCCTCCCCTGCAATGCTCCCAGCCGCTGCCGCGCTCGCCGCCTGGACTCTGGCCGCCTATCTCTTCGGACGCTGGCAGTTCTTCCGCAGCCTACGCTACGATTTCGAGGCCGCCGGATCTACCGCTGGCTCAACCGTGGCCGCCAGCCGGAATCCTTTCGCCGGACGCCTCTACACTTTACCCTCGCTGCTTTTGCCCGATCCCCTCGCGGCTATGGTCGAGAAGGAACTACGCTCCCTGGTCCGCACGCCGCGCTTCCGTCTCATCTTTGTCATGGGCTTCTCCTTCGGACTCATTCTCTGGCTGCCCGCCGTTCTCCGCGGCAATTCCATCCACTCGCCGCTATCCGGCAACTTCCTGGCTATCGTCAGTTTGTATGCGCTCTTCCTGCTTGCTCAAGTAACGTACGGAAATTCCTTCGGCTTCGACCGCTCCGCGGCTCAACTCTATTTCGTGGCGCCCGTCGCCATCTCCCGCGCCCTGGCCGCCAAGAACATCGCCGCCGCCATCTTTATCCTGCTCGAGATAGCCGCCGTCTCCGCCGCTTGCGCCGTCCTGCGCCTCGATATCTCCGCAGGACAAATTGCCGAAGCCATCCTGGTCACTTCCATCTCAGCCTTCTATCTGCTGGCAGTAGGCAACCTCAGCTCGGTCAATTATCCGCGACCCATGAGCGCCCAAAGAGTCGCTGCCGGTGGCGCCGCTGGACGCGCCCAAGGTGCCGTATTCCTTCTCTACCCCATCGCCTTGCTGCCCGTCGGCCTGGCCTATCTGGCGCGCTACGCTTTCGACAGCCAGACCGTCTTCTACATCCTCCTGGCCCTCGCCGGCGCGCTCGGCATCGGCATCTATTACATGGCGCTCGAATCGTCCGTCTCCACCGCCTATAAACGCCGCGAGATTATCCTGGCGGCGCTCTCGCGCGGCGAAGGCCCCATGCTGAGTGAATAAGTGATAAATAAGTGAATGCGTGACTAAGAGGTAGGATCAGGATGCCGCACGCGACGTTGCGTGCATCATCCCGTGACAGTTCTGCTACACCTGGAGGGCAGTCTTACGCCGGGTTTATGGTGCGGTAAAACCGTCTGCTTGAGACGGCTGCGGCCTAAGGCATTCCCACATTCTCTCGTAACCGCACCACCCGGAGCCTTCTGTTACAATACATACCAACAATGCCTGTGAAGAGGGAAATTGATAATTTCTATCCCTCCCATTCAGTTTTGTTTTGGCGGTGCGGGTGCGCCGGGGTGGCGGAACGTAGGGGTGGCGTAGCGCATGGACTTTGACCAACTGCACACATTCCTCGAAATCGTGAGGCTGAAAAGCTTCTCGAAAGCCGCCCAGACCTGTTACCGTACCCAACCGGCCATCAGCGCCCAAGTCCGCCAACTCGAACAGGAACTCAACACCGCCCTCTTCGAGCGCTTCGGCAGCCGTATTTCGCTCACCACCGCCGGCCGCATCTTCGCCGACTATGCCGCTCAAATGCTCGATCAGCGCCGCCAGGCTCAGGACGCCATCAACGAACTCGAACGCAATCCTCGCGGCGAACTGGTCATCGCCGCCAACGAAGCCACCTGCATCTACGTATTGCCCCAAGTCTTCTCCGAATACAAGAACCTGTTCCCCGCCGTGCAATTGCAAGTCGACCGTTCCTATGGCTCCCGCGTGGTGGAAGGTGTTCTCGAAAACGTGGCCGATTTCGGACTGACGCAACTTCCGGTCGACGAAAAGCGCCTCCAAGTCGTGGATATCTACAAAGACGAAATCCGCCTCATCGTGCCCGCGCGCCATCCGCTGGCCGACCGTAAATTCGTGCATGCCGCCGACTTGCTTCCCTACCAGTTGCTGCTTCCGAAATCCGGGACTACCCGCGCCCGCCTCAACGCCTGGTTCGAACTGGTGGAAGACGACCTGCACATCTCTATGGAACTCGATTCGAGCGAGATGATGAAGCGTTTCGTCATGGCCGGCCTTGGCGTTTCGTTCCTGGCCGTTTCCAATTGCCGCGAAGAAGTAGGCGCCGGCAAGTTGCGTGCCATCTCGCTGGCTCCGGAACCGATGATCCGCCGCTTGGGCCTGATCTATCGCAAGGACAAAGCCCTCTCTAAAGCCGCGCTGGGCTTCATTCAAGTAGTGCTCGACAATTTGGGCGATCGCCAGGCTTCCCGCGATAAACGCCCCAAGGTTATGGTGGGATAAGATGACTTGCCGGCAATGTGGAAAAAAGTTCCAGACCGAGGATAGCCTCACTTGTCCCCATTGCGGCGCAGGTCATGCCGCCAAATCGGGCGTGATGAAAAGTTCCACTATCCTGATCTCCGCCGGCGAGACCGACGCCGTCTACCGGTCCGTAAAGGAAGTGCCCGCGCCTTTGCGCCGTAAGCTTCTGAAATCCACCAACGGCCTGAATTCGGCGACCATCCTGATTGCCGACCGCCGGGGCAGGGAAGAGATCGCCCGCGCCATCAAGAATCTGCCCACTAGCCTGCAGCGCCGCTATCTAAAGCCATTCCGCGATGAACCGGAAGGCGTGGTAGCGTGGCTCTTGCGTCCGCCGGTAAAAGCCGCGATCGGCGCGGTGCTGGTCGCCGGCAGCGCGGTGTTGATCTGGTTCGTGTTTTCGCATAAGTGGTTCTGACCCTCGGGAGGCATCAAAAGATGGACCGCCGCAGTTTTCTGGAAAAGGCCGCCGGCACGGCCGCCGCTTTCACTATTCTTCCCCGCCACGTTCTGGGCGGGCCGCAATTCGTGGCCCCCAGCGATAAAGTGACCTTGGCCTACATCGGCTTGGGCACCCAGGGAATTCGGGAAATGTTGGACCTGCTGCCCAGCCCCGATATCCAGGTGGTCGCCGTCTGCGACCCCAACAAAGACAGCAACGATTACATCGATTGGTCGAAGAACGGCATCCGCAACGGCATTCGCAAGTTGCTCGATAAACCGACTTGGCGCGAGGGCGACGACGGCATTCCCGGTGGCCGCGAAGTGGGCCGCGAGATTGTGGAAACGTATTACGCCGGCAAGAGTCCATCCGGAAGCTACAAAGGCTGCGCATCGTATGCCGATTTCCGCGAAATGCTGGAGAAACAGAAAGGTCTGGACGCGGTCAAGATTATGACCCCCGACCATCTGCACGCCACCATCTCCATCGCGGCCATGAAGAAGGGCAAGCATGTCATGATGCACAAGCCCATCGCCAACCGCGTATATGAAGCGCGCCAGGTGATCGAGACCGCCCGTACCACCAAAGTCGCCACCCACTTCATCCCGTGGGATTCGCATGGATCGATGGACTTGGTCATGTCGTGGATCAACGATGGCGCTATCGGAAAATTGCGCGAGGTCCACAACTGGTCAAACCGTCCCGTGTGGCCGCAGTACCTGACCCTGCCCGCCGATCAACCGCCAGTCCCTGCAGGTTTCGATTGGGACCTGTGGCTCGGTCCCGCGGTCGACCGGCCTTATCATCCCAACTACACTCATAACGTCTTCCGCGGCTGGTATGATTTCGGCGGCGGTTCCATCGCCGATATGGGCCACTACAGCTTGTGGGTTGTCTTCCGCACGTTGAAACTCGGCATCCCCACCAGCGTCGAAACGCACGGCAGCGGCGCTTGTGCCGTTAGCGATCACGTGAGCCGCAAGATCCGCAACGATTATTCTTATCCGCTCGCCTCCACGGTTCGCTTCAAGTTTGCGGCGGGCGAAGGCCGCGGCCCCATCGACTTGTTCTGGTATGACGGCGGCATGCGCCCGCCCACGCCCGAGGAATTGGAAGCCGACAATAGGGAACTCGACCCCGAGGGCATGATGTTCGTCGGCGATAAGGGCAAAATCCTGGCGGGCTTCCTCATCGAAGATCCGCACCTGATCCCCGAAAAGAAGATGCGCGAATATCAGGGTCCCAAACCGCCCTTCCAACCGCGTCCCCGGGACAACATGCAAGGCGCGGAATTTGCCGCCGCCTGCCGCGGTAAGCAGCCTTCTTCGGCCGACTTTAGCCATGCCGGAGCCATTTCGGAATCGTTCAATCTGGCGGCAGTCTCGCTGCGTGCCGGACGGCGCATCGAATACGATGCCGCGGCCATGAAAGTTACGAACGTGCCGGAAGCCAATAAATACCTGGTCCGCGAGTATCGCAAGGGCTGGGAATTGTAGCTATTTTTCGGAGAGCCCGAGATAGTTCCCGTACCCCACGATCACCGTGGATGCCACCAGCACGAACAAGCTCATGGCCACCAGCCAGCGCGTGCGCGTGCCGACGCCTTTCCACTCCTTCAGCGCGATTCCCCACAGCGTGCTGAAGATGATGATGCTGGCCATGTGCAGCGTCCAGCTTGAAAACTTGAACGCGCCCATCTGGGTCTCGCCCATGGTGTAGAAGAAGAACTGCATGTACCAGGTGGTCCCCGCCAGCGCGCAGAAGCAATAGTTGGCCAGCATGGGCGCCCGCTCACCGCGCACCTTCGAACTGAAGTATTGATAGCCGGTGCGGTTGCGGATATTCAGAATCACGCACCACACGAAATTGGTCGCGAAGCCGCCCACCAGCACCACCACCAGCACCGGTAGGCCTTGCCACAGCACGGGCGTGCCGTGCCGCAACGTAATCTGCTTGATCGGATCGCCGGCAGCCAGGCCATACGCGAAGCAGGAACTCATGATGCCGCAGAACGTCGCCACCAGCAATCCACGCTTCAAGCTGAATTCCTGGATCGCCGCGCGCTTCTGTTCCTCCGACAACTCGCGCTCCTTCGAAATTCCCGCTGCGCCGGCAAACGCAATACCGGTGATGCAGATCGCCACTCCCACCAGAATCACCATCCCCGAATGCGTGCCCAGCACTTGCGTGGCAAACACGCCGCGGAAGATCGGCGGCAGCAGCGTCCCAAATGCAGCCGTGTATCCGAGCGCCACCGCCATACCCAGCGAGAGCCCCAGGTAGCGCATGGTCAAGCCGAAGGTGAGCCCGCCGGTGCCCCACAATACGCCGAACGCGAACGCCCAGAACAGGCTGCTGCCGGGAGCCTCGTGCAGCACTGCGAACAGATCGTTGGTCATGGTCAGCGCCAGTATCCATGGCACGATGATCCAACTGAAGACTCCGCCGGCTAACCAGTAAGTCTCCCAAGCCCACAGCTTCACGCCGCGATAGCCCAAATAGAAACTGGCGGAGGAGAGCCCTCCCAGCCAGTGAAGGAACACGCCCAGCATGGGGTTTGCGTTCATATCGGTAAGCCCGATGATAATCTAATTGCCGGAGCGCTTCCAAATGCCTTCGAATCGCACATTCATTCCGCCGCAATGGTTGTTATCGCTGGCGATGATGAACTTGCCGGAGAGCGTCAGGTCAATGCTGCACGCCTCGGCACTGTCGCTATCGGCATAGTGCAGGTGGTTTCCGCGCGGCGTGGCCTCGCCCTCGATATCGCCCGTGTGCACCACGCTGCCAACACCGTGCCAGGCGGCGGCGCCCTCCAACTCCAGTGCGCCAGGCGTTTTCGAAAGCCGGATCGTGACGCGGTCTTCTCCGCCTTTCCACGTTCCGGTCCATGCAGCCAGTGGCGGGTTGGGATCGGCCGCCACCGCACGGATATTCTGCGATCGCACCCAACCGGGTCCCGCGCCACCTCGTTCAGTCAGATAGCCGCAAGTCCAATCACCATCCACCCGGTAGACCAATACCGCGTCGCCGTGCCTGAGTTTAGCGGGCAGACATTCCTTCGCCGTTGAACAGCCGAAGTACCCGGTTGCGGCGGCCTTTGTCACCTCGGCCAGTTTAGGATCGGCGTTGAAGCCATCGTAGGCGCACAACGCCGTAGGGCGATCCTGAGCTGCGGTCCCAGCGATGGCAATGGTACACAAAGCCGCGGCCGCAGCGAGTCGGGTTCTCGTCATCTATTGGCTGAGCGTCGCCGCCAGCACCACCAGATTCACATTGACTGGCAGCGTGAAGCTCTGCACTGTCTTCGCATTGTTCAGGCTGAAGTTATACCCATACAGATTGAACGTCCGATCATCCTGCGTCCCGTTGCTCGAATTCCGGTATGCCATCGCGACGGCCTCGCCTTCGCCGGGGAAATTGCCGGGCACATACCAGTCGCTGAAACTCTGCGTGAATTGCGATGACGAACCATCCGTATAAGTCACCGTGATCACCTGCGCTTCCTGCGATCCGTTAACGCCGGTGGCCAGCAGGCGCAAGTGCGCGAACTGGCCGGCAGGCAGTGCGATCAGCTGCCCCGTGCCGCTCACCGCGTCCAATTGATTGGCTGGACCGAAGTTGAACTGGATGCCGTTCGGTACCCGCGACGGCGTCAGTAATTTGGCCGAATACGAGTAGCCGTCGCCATCGATTCCGCCGGTCGTGTAGGTCTTGCCGTCGGAATAAATGCCGTTCAAATTGTAAGCGGCCGACATATTCACGGGCGTCCCCGCACCGCCGGTTCCCGTAGCACCGCTCACCGCCAGCGTGACCGCAACCGTTTGCGTGAGGTTGCCCGACACGCCGCTGACGGTCACCGTAGCGAACCCGAGGGTGGCCTTGGCAGTAGCCGAAACGATCAGTTTTGTGGTGCCCGTGCTGCTTGGCGGATTGAAAGTCGCTTGCACGCCCTTGGGCAATCCGGTCACCGAGAATGTGACTCCACCGCTAAATCCGTTCACGCCGTTCACCGTAATCGTGCCGCTCGCGGACCCGCCCTGATTCACAAACAGGTTCGCCGGAGCGGTTAGTGAGAAGCCGGGCAATGCGACGGTGACATAGGCGGTCTGAGTCAGTCCGCCGGCAGTTCCCGTCACCACCACGATAAAGCTACCGCCTGGCGTTGTCCCGCTGGTCGCCACACTCAAAACCGAAGTGCCCGATCCGCTCACCGACATTGGATTCAAACTGGCAGTCACACCCGCCGGACTCCCCAGAACCGTTGCCGTCAGTTTCACCGTCCCCGCGAAGCCGTTCAGTGAATGCAGCGTGATGGTGCTGGTGCCGGTATCGCCGGGAGTGACATCAATAGTCGACGGCACGGCGGTCAAAGCAAAGTTCGGGCCCTTGTAGACCGGTCCCAGCGCATTCAGCAGAAACTGTCCGGCCGGCGACCCCCAACCAGTTACCAAGTCGAATCCGGTCACGGCCGAAAACAGGTGTGGGCTGTCGGGATTGAAATTATTGCCCACCGTGATATCGTGCAGCGCCGCCGCATAGTTCGATCCCTGTCCCAACTTATAAACCGTCGGGTTGAAGAAGCCAATCGCCGGCCCGTTGGCCTGCTCGCCGGCCAGTGACAGAAACGCAGCCCAACGAGGCGCCGCCAAACTGGTGCCGCCCACGCCGCCCTGGCACGATCCGTTCGCGCAATAGTAATTGTCGGTGTTGGCTTCGGCGGCGATATCGGGAATGTTGCGCAAGGTGGTTGAACCGTGGTTGGTCGAATTGATAACCGGCACCTGGTAACTGGGAATCGCAAAACCGTTGGTGCTGATTCCGCCGCCGCTGCCGACCCAAGCCTGCTCGGATTGCCACGCGCCGCCCGCGCCATTGGTGGTCAGGTCCGTACCGCCGGTGGACGTAATATACGGATCGTCCGCCGGATAATACATGATGTTGCAGTTGCTGGTGCAGCTTGGCGGAGTATAAGCGCCGCCGTCACCCGAAGCCACGAACATGTTCTGGCCCTGCGCGGTGAACTCGCGGAAGATAGGATCGTCCGACTTAGGATCGGCGGGCAGCCATCCCCACGAACAGCTCAGCTCTTTGGCGATATTGTCGGTCGCCATGCGGTTGAGGATATCCACATCGTTGCTGCCGATGTAAACAATAACCGCTGACAGCCCCGGCGCCATCGAAACCGCCTGCTGAATGTCGATCACCTGCTCGCCATCGTCGCAGCCCGCCCCGCACACGCCGCTGATTCCGTCCAGCAGCACGTTGACGATCGGCACGTTCAAGGGCTGGTTGATGTTCTTGAAGTAGTTGGTAACGTCGATCATGTTGTAGGGCGCGAACTCGAAGAGTCCCACCGCTTGTCCTGCGCCCGCCAGAGTCACTCCCGGAGCATACGCGGCCCGCATGTCGCTACCCAGGAATTGTCCGCCAGGGCCCGATCCGGTCGTGTTGGGATGCACTTCGCCCGCTGGCGCGAACTTCAGCATCGGGCGCGGCGGCGCGAAATTATTCAATCCTCCGATGCCTTGCACCGGCAAGCCGGCTGGCACGGATGGTTCCACATCAGGTGCATAGTAAGGCCCGTTGCCGGATGGCTGCCGGTAAGTGTGCAGGGTCACTTGAAATGCCTGTTCGACGTTCGCCGCTGCGCCGCTGACATCCAGAACCAAGCGGTTCGGCGCCGTGTTGGTAACGGTCAAGCCGTAGGATTGCACGAACGCGATGACCTTCGCGTAGTCATCCGCGGTCGGGCCGAATTGCGCAGTGAACTCTTCCACCGACAGGAATTGATGATAGTTAGGACTGGCCGGATCGCTAAGTTGGTTCAGCAACGTATCAAGCTGCGCCTCATTGCGGAGAGAGAGCGTCAAGGCCAGCCGCAGAGGTTGCGCACCGGGAAGCCGTCCAGTGATTTGCGACCCTGCCGGCGCGGCGATCGCGGTCCCCAGCGTCTGCCGTTGCTGGGCGCGCACCGGCGCTGCCACGAAAAAGGAAACAGTTACGGCCGCCACTGCCAGCCGCGCGCATAGTGCCTGTCGATTGTTGATCATATTCCCTCCACTTGGTATTGGTACATTATGCCGCAGATTCGGCCGTGTGCCAGACGCATTTGGTGCATGAAACCACTGAGGGTCATTTTCGCGGTCCGTACAAAACGTATTAACGTAGGTTGGTACAATAAATGGAAGGGAAACATGGTCAAGAAGCTCGCGAAGCACGGAAACAGTCTGGCGCTAGTGATCGACAAGCCGATTCTCGACCTCCTGAAGATCGATACCGAAACGCCGCTCGATCTCAGCACAGATGGGCACCGGCTCATCGTCGCGCCCGCCGAACAGTCCGTTCGACGCCAGAAGTTCGAGGCGGCGCAGCGCACCGCGCACAAGCGTTACAGCAAGGCGTTCAAAAAACTGGCTGAGTAATCGCCGGACATGGAGCCGCTATTCCTGCTGCTGGATGAGGTCCTCGAAATCCACGCGCAGCAAATCGAGTTGTACGGTGGGTCGGATGGCGTTCGCGACCCCGCTGGTCTTGAATCGGCGGTCGCTACGCCCATGGCAACTCTCGCCGGTGAGTTCTTGCACGAGACTATTCCATCCATGGCTGCGGCCTACCTCTTCCACATCTGCCAGAACCATGCGTTCGTGGACGGCAACAAGCGGACCGGGGCGAATGCCGCCATCACGTTCCTGCTGATCAACGATTGGGAACTCGACTTCAGCGAAGATGAGTTGGTCGATCTGGTGCTCTCCGTGGCTTCGGGCGAGACATCCAAATCAGACCTTACCAAGACATTGGAAGAACGCTGCCATCCAGCGTCACACCCGCTCCCCTGTTAACCCAGCATCCAGTTGGTAGCTCGGAACGTTGCCGCGATTCGTCGATTTCCGTACCCCTCCGGCCCCACGCTACCATTAGTGTGATGGACCGTTCCGACATGTATCGCCGCCTGCGCGCCCACTCCGGACGCTGGGATATGGTCGTGGTGGGTGGCGGCGCAACCGGCGCCGGTGTGGCCGTCGACGCCGCAGCGCGCGGCTACAGCGTGCTCCTGCTGGAACAACATGACTTCGGGAAAGGTACCTCCAGCCGAAGCACCAAACTGGTTCACGGCGGCGTTCGCTATCTGGAACAAGGCAACATTTCATTGGTCATGGAGGCGCTTCGGGAGCGCGGCCTCCTGCTGGCCAATGCGCCGCACTTGGTCCATGACCGCGCTTTTGTGGTGCCTAATTACGACTGGTGGGAGGCCCCGTTTTACGGGATCGGGCTCAAAGTATACAACCTGTTAGCCGGCAAATACGGCTTTGGCGCCTCGCGGATTCTCTCCAAAGAGGAAACTCTCGAACGCCTGCCAACCATCAAAACCGAAGGGTTGCGCGGAGGCGTGGTCTACTTCGACGGCCAGTTCGACGACTCGCGCCTGCTCATCAATATGGTCGCCACGGCCGCCGAATTAGGGGCCACCCTGCTGAACTACGTTCGGGTCACCGGGCTGACCCAAGACGGCGACGGCTTCATCAACGGCGTAAAGGCGCGCGATATGGAAAGCGGCGAAGAGTTCTATGCCGATGCTGAAGTCGTTATCAACGCCACAGGGCCGTTCACCGATGATTTGCGGCGCCAAGCGGATGCCAACGCCACGCCGATGATCGCTCCCAGCCAAGGCATCCACCTGGTTTTTGAACAATCGTTCCTGCCGGGCGATAGCGCCATTATGGTGCCACATACCAGTGACGGCCGGGTGATGTTCGCGATTCCCTGGCACGGCCATACCTTGATCGGCACCACCGATACTCCAGTCGACGGCGCTTCGATCGAACCTGTTGCCCTGGAGCAGGAGATTGACTTCATCCTCTCGACCGCCGCGCTCTACTTGGCGCGCAAACCCACCCGCGACGATATCCTGAGCGTTTTCGCCGGTATCCGCCCGCTGGTGAAATCGGGCAGTGGCGGCACTGCGGCATTGTCGCGCGACCATACCATTCACATCGAAAAATCCGGCCTGCTCACCATCTGTGGCGGCAAGTGGACCACCTATCGCCACATGGCGGAGGATTGCGTCAATCAGGCTGCCATGCTGGCGCGCCTGCCCGAGCAACCTTGCACTACCGCGAATCTGAAGCTGCATGGTTTCCACCCGGATGCGACAAGCTTCGGCCCACTGCGGGTGTACGGATCGGATGCGCCGGCCATCCAGGAACTGATGCGGGCGGACGCCTCGCTGGCCGAACCGCTCGATTCCAAGCTTCCCTATAACGGCGCGGAAGTGGTCTGGGCCGCGCGTTACGAAATGGCCTGCACTGTGGAAGATGTGCTGGCGCGCCGCACGCGGACGCTTTTCCTGAACGCAAAGGCGGCCATACGGATGGCGCCGAGGGTGGCCGCTTTGATGGCGCGGGAACTGGGTCGCGATGAGCCGTGGCAGACCCAACAGGTACAGCAGTTTGAAGAAATTGCGCAAAATTACGTTGTACGGCCCGCGCCGGAGGGTCTGGTATAATCGGCTCAGTGCCTGCCATCGCGCCGAAGCATGAATATCAGCGCGCCGACGTCTTGAGGATGCTCCATTTGTCCGGGCGGCAGTTGCAAACCTGGGAACGCCTGGGCGTCGTCAACGCGGCTGACTCGTATTCTTTTCGGGACCTCATCGCCTTGCGCACCATCGGCGAACTGCGTGCCCGCCGCATCCCCTTGCGCAAAATCGGCCGGGCGCTCGATTGCCTGAAACAGCGCCTCTCGGAAGTTCGCGATCCCTTGGCTGAATTGAAAATCTTCTCCGACGGTCGCAACATTGCCGTGCGTGTGGCCGGGCAAAACATGGAGGCGATCACCGGCCAGATCCTCTTCGATTTCGATACCGCAGAACTGGGCAACGTCCAATCGCTGCCGCCCCAACCGCCTCCGCCTCCGCGCGAACGCGACTCCGAAGCGTGGTTCCAAAAAGGTCTGTATCTGGAAGAGACGGGCGCGCCCGTGGAAGACGCCGTGGAGGCCTATCTACAGGCGGTGGAGTGCAACCCGCATGCCGCAGGCGCTCTGGTAAATCTGGGCACCATCCGCTACCGGCTGCGGCAGTTTAAGGAAGCGGAAGATTATTACACGCGGGCATTATCGGCCGATCCCAACTATCCGCTGGCGCACTTCAACCTGGGCAATCTGTATGACGAGCGCGGCGACCTTACCCAGGCCCATCATTGTTACGAAGCCGCGTTGCGCATCAATCCGCGCTATGGCGATGCCCACTTCAATCTGGCGCTGCTCTGCGAACGGCGCGGCGACGTGCTCCGGGCCGTGCATCATTGGAAGGCGTATCTGAAGATCGATAGCTCCAGCAACTGGGCGGAGATCGCGCGCCGCCAACTCGATAAGCTGCGCGTGGCGCTGCTATCGTGAAGCGCTGAGAAAACCTCTTTTCTCCAGAAACAAGTCCCCCTCTTTCTGGGCATCCGCGACCGCTTTCGGGTCCGGATCGAAGTCGTCTTCCTGATGATCGAGCCTGCGCGTAAACAGGTGGCCGACGCCTGGATAGACGTGAAGTTCGCACGTGCCGCCCGCGGCCTGAACACGTTCGCAGTAACGCTGGGTCCCAGCCAGCGGCGTCAAGGTATCGGCCGCGCCGACGAATATAGCGACTGGCGGCACGTCGTGTCCTACATGTTCGCCCGGAGAGGCTGCGGAGGCTGTGGCACGCCCCATCAGCAATTTCTGAAACCAACCGTCCTGTGCGACGGCGACGGCAGGGGAGATCAGGACCAGAGCGTTGGGGACCGCACTGGGCTGGCCGCTTGCGGCATCGTCGAAGGCGGCGAGGGATGCCGCCAAGTGTCCACCGGCGGAAACCCCATAGGCCGCGATCCGGTCGGGATCGATGCCCAGTTCCGCGGCATGCCCGCGCATCCAGCGGATGATGTCGCGGGCATCCGTCATGGCGTCGAGCGGTGTGACGGTCGCGTGGTCCGATAGCCGGTAGTCGGCTGCGATAGCTACCGCTCCGTGGCTGGCATAGCGGCGCGCGGCCTCGTAAACCCATTCCGGCGAGCCCGCTACCCAGCCGCCGCCGTGGAAGAGCACCACTGCGGGCCGCTTGCGCGTATTGCGGCCGCTGGGCCGAAATACGTGCGCGGTCAGCTTGGCGGTGCCGGCGGTTTTGTAGACCTCAATTTGGGGATCGGACGCGGCAGCGGCGGCAGCGGCTAGGAGCAAGAACAGTTTCAGCATGTCTAACTACATACGCGCGACGAGCCCCCTGGGGACGCATGTTCTGAGTCGGCCCAATGTTATCCTAAGTACTTGGAGCACAACACTTGAGCCGTATTCTCTTAGCCTTTAAAGCCTTCTTCGCCATCCTGTTCGGCAATCCGCTGCCGCCGGAACTCAAGCCCGCCGCGCCCCCCAAACCGGCCGCTGCGCCCAAAGCCGCTCCCGCGCCCCCGAACCCCGCGTATGCGCTGCAACTGCTCGCCATCCTACAGCGCGATTCGCGCCTGCTCGACTTCCTGATGGAAGACATCGCCGCTTACGAAGACGACCAGATCGGCGCCGCCGTGCGCAGCCTTCATGACCAGGCGCGCGATTCCCTGGCCCGCTATCTGAGCCTGCAACCGGTGATCGATGGCGTCGAGGGCGCTTACACCCGGCCCGCCACGGCCGACCCGGCCGCGGTGAAGTTCATCGGCAACGTGCCCGCCACCAAACCGGACGGCGGAACGCTACGGCACAAAGGCTGGCGCGCCGCTAAAGTGGACTTGCCCGCACTAAATCCGAAACAGGACGCGACCATCATCGCGCCCGCTGAAATCGAAATTGAATAGTCCGCCACTTCCATCAGCATGCAACCCCGCTACGTTATCGGCATCGACCTGGGCACCACCAATTCCGCGCTCTCCTACGTGGAGAACCAGCCGGACGCCGACCCGTTCGCCCTGCCGAAAGTGCAATGCTGGGCATTCCCCAACTGGTGAATCCGTCCGAAGTGCGCGACGAAGACTTGCTGCCATCGTTCCTGTATATTCCCGGCGCCACCGATTTTCCAGCCGGATCCACGGCTCTGCCTTGGGATCCGCAGCCCGACACAGTCGTCGGCCGCCTGGCGCAGAAACGCGGCGTCGAAAATGCCGGGCGTCTGGTTTCCTCGGCCAAATCGTGGCTGTCGCATGGCGGCGTGGACCGCACCGCTCCCCTGCTGCCGTACCGCGCGCCCGAAGGCGTTCCCAAAGTTTCGCCCGTGGAAGCCAGCCGCCGCTATCTGGAACATCTGCGCCAGGCGTGGGATTCGAAGATGCCGGACGCTCCATTCGCCGAACAGCATCTCCTGGTAACCGTGCCCGCTTCCTTCGACGCGGTGGCGCGCGATCTGACTCTGAAGGCTGCCGAACAGGCCGGCTACCGGAACATCACGCTGCTCGAAGAGCCGCAAGCGGCCTTCTACGCTTGGATCGAACGCCATCCCGATTGGCGCGAGCGCGTGGCTGTGGGCGACCTGATCCTGGTGGTGGATATCGGCGGCGGCACCACCGATTTCACGCTGATCGCGGTAACGGAGCAGTCCGGCGAACTGACCCTCGAGCGCGTGGCCGTGGGCGAACACATCCTGCTGGGAGGCGATAATATCGACCTGGCACTGGCGCGTTTGGTAGCCGATCAACTGGCGCAACAGGGCACTAAGATCGACAATTTCCAGCTTCAGGCGCTGTGGAACAACTGCCGGACCGCGAAGGAAAAGCTGCTGGATCCGGCAAACAAGAAGGACGAAGCGCCGGTGACTATTTTGGGCAAAGGCACCGGACTGGTGGGCGGATCGATCAAGGCGAAACTGCAGCGTGCCGATCTCGACCGCCTGCTGAGCGACGGTTTTCTGCCTGCCGTTTCGAGCCAGGATATGCCCGCACGCCAGCGCCGCGCCGGTCTGCAGGAGATCGGTTTGCCCTATGCTGCGGATGCCGCTATGACTCGCCACCTGGCGCGCTTCCTGCGGCAACAGGCGTCTAGCGCGGAACATGGCGGCGTACGGCGCGGTCCGAGTGGACTGGCTTGCCCCACCCACATCCTGTTTAATGGCGGTGTGCTGAATGCCAGTCTGATCCGTGAACGCATTCTAAGCGTGCTGGATGCTTGGCTGGCGGAAGAGGGCTTGCCGCCCGTGAAGCCGCTGAGCGGTGAAGATCTGATGCATGCCGTTTCGCGCGGCGCGGCTTATTATGGTTTGGCGCGCAGCGGACGGGGCGTGCGCATACGGGGCGGCGTGCCGCGCACTTACTATGTCGCGATCGAAAGCGCCATGCCATCCATTCCAGGTTTCGCGGCGCCCTTGAAGGCACTCACGGTGGTGCCGTTCGGCATGGAAGAAGGTACCGATCTGCGGATTCCCAACCGGGAGTTTGGATTAGTGGTGGGGGAGCCTGCGGAGTTCCGCTTCTTTACTTCCGCGGTACGCAAGAACGACCAGCCCGGCGATTTGATTGAAGATTTCGGCGACGACCTGCAGGAACTGGCGCCCATGGAAGTGAACCTGCCGGCCGAACAGAGTGCCGCCGATGTGGTGCCGGTCTCGTTTGAGACGGTAGTGACGGAGACGGGCATGCTGCAATTGTGGTGCGCGGCGCGGGACGGGCGGCGATGGAAACTGGAGTTCAATGTGCGCGAACGCGTGTCCGGATAACTACTTATCGAGGCTGAGCGCGTGCACCAATTGGCGGAAGCGTGGATCGCCGCGCAAGGGATCCCAACGTGGGTCTACCCGGAGGAATGCAAGCGGCGCATCGTGTTGCTCGTAACTCATTTCGAGCAGGGCTAGTGCTTCGCTTTTATTGCCGAGTCCGGTCTGGATAAATGCCATGTGATGGGGCGAGACGTGCCGCGTCTTGGCTAACGCGGTAAGCTGCTCCATCACATGCCGCGCGCGGTCAACTTTACCCGAGACCGCATATACATGCCCTAAGTCGGCTAATAATCCTGCGCTGTTTTCGATCCGTGGAAAGCTCTCCAGTATTTCCTGCGCCTGCGCATACTGTCCCAGTCCTTCGTAACCGCGCGCGAGCAGTGACTTCGCCTGCGCCAAGTGTGGATCGAGTTCCAGGATACGGCGCTCCTGGTCGACGGTATCCTGATAGCGGCGGCTACAGTAATAAACTGCCCCGATGTTAGCGCCGATATGCAGCGATAACGGATCGAGCAACAGGGCTTGCCGGATTTCGGCTTCGGCTTCGGCGTACCGTCCCACGGCTAATAGATTGAGGCCCCACCAGTGATGCGCATTGGCGTTACTCGGATTGGCGGCGAGTGCGGCGCGGTAATCGCGCTCCAGCACAGCAAAGTCACGGTCCTCTTGCGTGGCGGCTTTGGTCAAAAGCGCTTCGGGTAGTTTGGGATCGATGGCCAGCGCGCGTCCCACCGCCTGGCGGGCTAAGGTGGCCATTTGTGACATGCCCTGATCTTCGTTGGACGCCAGGACCACGTAGTCTTCAGCGAGTCCGGCATAGGCCAGCGCGAAGTTCGGATCCTTCTTCAGCGCGTCATCATAAAGATGAACACTCTTCCAAAGATTCTCGGGCTTGCGGCTATTGAATAAGTAGCGGGCTTGCAGGTAGGCGTCCAGCGCGGCGGGATCGTTGGTAGAGCCCGTGGCGGCTCGACTGGAGCCTGTGCCGCCTAGTCGCAGGGCTTCGGCAAGGGCGGCGGAAACGGCATCCCGCAAGGCTACTACTTCAGATGCGGGACGGGTGAACTCGCTTGACCAGATGGCGCGGCCGCGGCGTGCGTCGTAAAGCTTGGTCGAAATGCCAATGGTATCGCCCGCGAAGCTTACGGCGCCTTCCAGGACCAGATCGACATTCAGTTGCCGGCCGATGCCGCGGACGTCGTTGCCTTTGTCTTTCAAGCGCTGCGCAGACCGCCGGGCGGCAACTTGCAACTTCCCGGAGCGGCCTAGCTGGCTGGTGATCTGTTCGGTGATGCCGTCGCTGATGTATTCTTTGTCAGCGAGACCGCCCATATTGGCGAACGGCAGGACGGCGATGGAACTTGGGCGGTCGCTGCTACGCCACCCAAAGGGAACCAGGGCCGCCATGGTAGTTACGGCGACCAGCGCAAAGGCTAGAGCCCAAGCCAAGGGTGTTCGCCGGGTGGCCGCGACCGGCGGAATTTGGGAAATGGCGGATTGGGCTGCGGGTTCGAAGGTCGGAACGTAAGTTTCAGCGGGTAATCGAATCCGCCATGCATCGCCGCGCCCGTCCGCTTCGTAATAGTCGTGGAGTTTGGCGCGTAGGCGATTAGCCTCGACGCGGACAATGGAATCCACACGAGGATCGTAGCCCGGAGGGCGGCCATAGACTTCCGTGGCGATGAGGCGTTCGTCGATCCGGGCGGTATCCCGCGCAATGACTTTCGAAGTTACAAAATGCAAAAAAGCACTTAGGCGCCGGGAACTAGAGAATTGCGGACTGGACAGCAGCTTTTGCAGCGTTGCTTGGGCAATTTCCGGTGGCACACCCGCGCCTACGGGAATCCCCGTACCATCCGTCATGAATTAAGAATACTAGTTCGGAGAGAGTACGATGATACATACCAAAGTTAGCGCGAAGTCTTGCCCCTCCCGTCTTACTTACGTAATACGGGTTGCAGGTAACGCATCACATTGAGGGCGACCAACCTGTTGCCCTCGGCCGTTGGATGAAGGCCGTCGCGCTGCATGCGGTTAGTGCCCGCTACGCCATCCAGCAGGAAAGGGATCAACGGGACTTTGTACTTGGCTGCTAGGTCGCGGTAGACGTTTTGGAATGTGGCGATGTAATCGGGGCCGTAATTGGGTGGTAGGGTCATACCGGCGAGCAGCACCTCGGTGCCGGAATCTTTTAAGGTCACGACGATCCGGTCGAGGTTCGAACGCGTGGTGGCGACCGGCAGGCCGCGCAGGCCGTCATTGCCTCCGAATTCAACGATCACGACTACCGGCCTTAGCGCAGTAACCGACGGCAGGCGCTCCAATGCGTCGGTGGTGGTCTCCCCGCTGATCCCGGCGTTGGCTACTCGATAATGTAGACCGAGGCGATCCAATTCTTGCTGCAG
The DNA here is from genome assembly GCA_963738345.1 of Bryobacterales bacterium. GTDB lineage: Bacteria > Acidobacteriota > Terriglobia > Bryobacterales > Bryobacteraceae > Bog-159. Next base: position 3,595,139 of record CAVTWI010000002.1, on the reverse strand, counting down.
GAAATCGGGATAGCTTTTTCCGGTGTCGGCGCCGAATCCGGCGGTGAGGCTGTCGCCGAAGGCCACGATCACTGGACGCGGATCTGCTGCGGCAGTTTGCGAGGGAGGCGCGGTTTCGCGCGCGGCGGCGGGCGTGGCCTCGGGCGCGGACGGTGGAGCACTGCCGCACGCAGACAGTACCAGTAAAGACGCCACCAAACCTAAGAACGGACCGGCGAGACGCATCTGAATGCCATAATACAAGGTAGCCCTCCTCTTATGGTTCCAGCATGATTCAGGCTCACGGCCTTACCAAGACAATTGATACCGGAACGCATCGCGTAGACATCCTGAAAGGTATCGATCTGGAGATCCCGCGCGGCCAATTTGCAGCAATTATGGGACCGTCGGGTAGCGGCAAGAGCACGCTCCTCGGCCTTCTGGCAGGCCTCGATACGCCCACTGCGGGCAGCATCATGCTCGACGGACAGGAGATCACCGGCCTGAAGGAAGACCAACTGGCGCTGGTGCGGGGCCGCAAGATCGGGTTCGTCTTCCAGTCGTACAACCTGATCCCGACTCTGACCGCTGAAGAGAACGTGCTGCTGCCGATGGAGCTTACCGGAATCGGTAACGGCGATGGCGCGGACCGGGCGCGCGAACTTCTGGACCGGGTGGGCTTGGCGGCCCGCCGCGATCATTACCCGGTACAGTTATCCGGCGGCGAACAGCAGCGGGTAGCGTTGGCGCGCGCGTTTATGGTGCGCCCCCCGATCCTGCTGGCGGATGAGCCGACCGGCAGTTTGGACTCGGAGAACGGCCGCCTGGTGCTCGATTTATTGCTGGCTCTCAACCGGCAGGAAGGCACCACCCTGGTGCTGGTTACGCATGATCAGGAGTTGGCGTCCAACGCGGATCGCCGGGTCGTGCTGCGAGATGGCCGCATCGTATGACGAACGCAGCCACGTTCAAGATGGCATGGCGTGACATCCGCTCGGCGCCTGCCAAATTCCTATTCGTGATCCTGGCAGTGGCCGTGGGAGTGGGTGCGCTCACCGGCGTGCGCTCATTCAGCCGCGCCTTCCACCATCTGCTGGTTAGTCAGGCGCGCACTCTGATGGCAGGCGATCTGTCGTTGCGCGTGTTTGCTCAACCCGACGCGCGGCAGGCCGCGGACATTGCCGGGCTGGAAAAGCGCGGCGTGCGCGATACGGCTGTCACCGAAACCCTCACCATGGCGAACACGGCGGAAGTGCCGGAGCCCATGCTGGTATCGGTAAAAGCCATCGATCCGGCTGCCTATCCTTTCTATGGCGAGGTGAAACTGGCGCCGCCTGCGCCGTTAAGCAAAGTACTCGACAGCCATGCCGTGGCGGTTTCGGACGATCTGTTGTTCCGCCTGAAGACGCACGTGGGCGGAGCCTTGCGGATTGGCGGACAGGAGTTTGCGATCGTGGCACGGCTGGTGTCGGAACCAGATCGCCTCACGGGCAGCTTGAACGTAGGGCCGCGCGTGATGATCAGCCGCGAGGGACTGAACCGTACCGGCTTGATCAGTTTAGGCAGCCGCGCCGCACAACGCTATCTGTTTAAACTGCCGGCGGGCGGTCCTGACGTGCAACAGGTACGCAACATTCTGAAGAGTGCTTTTCCCGAAGGACTAATTGCGGACTATCGCGAAACACATCCGATCATTACGCGCGGCTTGGAACGCTCCACCACGTTTCTAAGTTTGATCAGCCTGATCGCGTTGATTGTGGGAGCGCTGGGCGTGGCCACGGCGATGCACGCGCACTTGCAACAGAAGATGGACACCATCGCGGTGCTGAAGTGCCTGGGCGCGCGATCGGGCCAAGTGCTTCGTATTTATCTGGTGCAGACGCTGGCGCTGGGGCTGGCGGGCGGAATAGCGGGCATCGCGTTCGGCACGCTGGTGCAGCGCGCGTTCCCGGTGTTGATCGGCCGCTATTTTCCGGTGCCCCCGCACATGGGTCTCGATCTGGTTCCGGCGGTGCAAGGCCTGGCGATCGGCATTCTGACGACTCTGCTGTTTACGTTGCCGACGCTGTTGGGCATTCGCGAAATCCGTCCGGCGGTGATCTTCCGGCGCGAGATGACCGAAGCGCGGCCGGATTGGTTGAAGCGCTGGAGTAGGTCGCGTGAGGCCGTGGCCACGGCTGCGGCGATCCTGGCGGGTATTGGCTTGATGGCCGCTTGGCTGGCCGGGACCACGCTACGCGATTCGCTGCGCATTGGCGCATACTTCGCCGGCGGTCTGCTGTTGAGCCTGATGGTCATCGCCGGAATCGCATGGCTGTTGTTGCGCGGCTTACGGCTGCTGATGCGCGGTCCGGGACGCGGTCTGCCGGCGGCGTTGCGGCAGGGCATTGCCAATTTGTACCGTCCCGGAAATCATGCGCAAACGGTGTTGGTGACGTTAGGTACAGGCGTAATGTTTACGTTGACGGTCTACCTGGTGCAACACGCGGTGCTGGGCGAGATGATGCAGAACGCTCCGCCAGGCATGCCCAACGTTTTCATGCTGGATATTCCCGGCCCGCAGCGGACAGCCTTGACGGATCTTTTGAAACGGCAGAAGGGGATTGAAACTGCGCCTGAGATTCTATCGTCGGTGGCCGTGCGGCTGACTTCGGTGAATGGCGTGGCTGTAGAAAAATTGGGGCTGCAGGATTTCGGACGCCGGTTTCTGCGCACGCGTTCGGTAACCACGGCGCCGGCGCGTCCACACGAGACGGAGATTGTGAGCGGGGCATGGTGGCCCGAGCATCCCGCGGTGGCGCAAGTGTGCGCGTCGGAAGAAGCGGCTCGCATCCTGCACTTGAAGCCCGGCATGGCCCTCGAATGGACCGCGTGGGGGCGCACGCTGCACTCCAATCTGGCTTGCGTACAACGAACCGATTCGGTGCGCATGACCTCGCGCTTCGAATTCATTTTCAGTCCAGGAAGCTTGGACGGTCTTCCGGCCATCTACTACGGCAGCGTGCGGGTGAAGCCGCGCGAGGTGGCCGCGTTACAACGCGCGGTCTACGAGAAAATGCCGACCATTACTGTGATCAACATGGCAGATGTATTGGAGATCGTGCAGCAAGTGGTGGATCAGATCGCGCTGGTGGTGCGATTTGTTTCGGCGGTTACGATTGTGGCGGGCGCTATCATTCTTGCGTCGAGCGTGGCTGGCACGCGGTTTGGAAGAGTACGCGAAGTCGTGATTCTCAAAACCCTAGGAGCGACCAGGCGGCGCGTGGCGGGAATCTTCTCGATGGAGTTTTTGGTGCTGGGTGCGGCGGCGGGTCTGCTGGGCAGCGCGCTGGCAACGGGTTTCACGGCGGTGGTAGTTAAGCGTTTATTGAAGTCAGAGTTCCACTTCGATCCGGCGGCGGATTTGCTTTCCATCGGATTGACAGCGGTTGTTGCAGTGGCGGCGGGGTGGTTGGCGAGTTACCGTATCCTGGGACAAAAGCCATTGGAGGTGCTGCGCGATGAATGAGGAGCGCGTTTTTCTGGATTACTCGGCACGCAAACTTCGGCAAGCCAGTGGCCGCGTTCAGGATTGCTTAGGGCGTCTTACCGCGGATCAGGTTTGGATGCGCGGAGCGGAGACCGAGAATGCCGTTGGGAATCTGGTGCTGCATCTGGCAGGCAATGTCCGGCAGTGGATCGTGGCAGGGGTGGGCGGCCGCCCGGATATCCGCCAACGAAGCGAGGAGTTCGCCGCGCGCGGCGGGCAAACTCCCGCCGAACTTGCGGAACATCTGCGCGGAGTGATCGAAGAGGCCGCCGCCGTCATCGACACGCTTCCACCCGCGCGTTTAGGTGAACACCTGGTGGTGCAGAGTTACGATGTAACCGTACTCGAAGCTATCTATCACGTGGTTGAACATTTCTCAGGCCACACGGGGCAGATTATTTTCGCGACGAAGTTACTCAGTGGAGACGATCTGGGCTTTCACCGGCATTTGAAGACTACGGCGGCACACTCGGAGCGGACACCTTGATGGGCGCTACTTCTTAAATAAGCGGTCAAAGGCGCTGCGGGCGGCATCGGGAGAAGTGGGAGCGTCCATCACAGGACTGGGAGGGGGCGCGGCGGCGCTGCCATCGCGCGCGACGGTGACACGCGGCGAAAACAGTGTACATTCGTTGGCTTTGTCCTTAAAAGGAATGCGCACGGGAATAGGCTTCATGCACTGGAAGCGTGTGGATGGCTCGAAGTGTGTGCATTGCTTGCAACAATGCAAGGCAGTATTGCATTTCGGACAGTTTCCGTTCCAGGCGATACCGCTGGGCAACTGCGTGGAGCAGTTGAAACAGCGCGCCGCAGTGACCGGTTGGACCAGGCGCGGGAGGCGCGGTCCGGTGATGTCTAGCGGCGGTTTCGGACCTGGAGGACGGGGCCGTTCATCGGCGCGGCGGTCCTTGAAATCCGAGCGATCCGAGTCCCTATAACCCGGTTGTCTGTACTTTCGATCGCTGTCCATGGGGAAGTGGTTACTCCAAAAAACGCAGGGGGAAATAATCTCTAAAGCAAACTCAGCCAGGGAGCGCCCAGTTTGTCGCGTACTACCGATCGATCGCCTGGTCAAAGGTTGCGGCAGTTCAGGCTGCCGTTATTGACGCGGGTTATCGGAGGGAGTCTGTGGAAAGGACCGAACGCTCAGCACCGGCCTGGTCAGGAGACCAGCCGATCCTGCAAACCTATATGTACCACAGTTGAGATCCTGATTGCACGTTAAATCAAGACAGGGTCAGGTACGCTTCGACACTATACGCTGACAACGGGACAAGGGGATTGCCGGATGATGGAATAGGCATGACTCGTGAGGCGGCCAAGCACGGTGTTGTCGCCGCGGCCGATCACCAGTAATCCAGCTTCCAGTTTGCGGGCTTCTTCGCAGATCATGTCGGCAGCAGGGCCCATAGTCAAGAGTACGTCGGCGTGCGTTCCGGCGGTTTCCTGCAGCGCGGCGATTCCGGCCTCCGCGTTATCGGCGAGGAATTTGCGCCACTCCGGCGAGAGATGATATCCCTCGGTCCGCGGATCGAGTTCGGCTAAGGAGTGCACCAAGGTCAGTTGCGCGCCGAATTCAGCGGCCATTTGCGCGGACCATTTCAGGGCGCGCTCGCCGGACGGGCCGATCTCGATTGCGCACAGGATACGCTTTAGGTGGGCAGACGGCGGTACTTCGGCATGCGCGGTAGTCCAGATAGGGCAATCGGCATCGTGCAGCACTTTCGCAGTGACAGAACCCAGCAGCATGCGGCGAAAAGGACCATAGCCATGCGTGGGCATAGCGATGATTCCGGCTTGCTCACGCGCCGCACACGCCACGATTTCGGTGGCTGGATCGCCCTCCAGCAACAAGCGCCGCACGCGAAACGGGGTGAGTTCCCGGCGCAAGAAAGCCGCAATGCGCTGCTCGGCCGCCTGACGGCGATCGGCAAGGATCTCGGTCATGGCGTTGGCCAGTTCGATGGCGCCGAATTCGCGATAGGGCGGCAGCACATGCAGCAGAATGATCTCAGACTGAAAACGTTCCGCGATGGAAATAGCAAAAGGAACGGATTGTTGGGAGCGCTCGGAAAAATCGATGGGAAGGAGGATCTTGGATACGGGGAACATGAACTACCTCCGTAACCATTTTAGTGCCTTACTAACCTCGACTCGTTAGGACAGGATTTGTTTCCAATCGAGGGTGGCGGCCATGGTTTGACCGATGGCGACCAGGTCAGGGATGGCCGAGAGATCCGCCTCGTCGATGGCAGATGGCAGCCTCGGATTAAAGTCGCGCAGGACGCCGGGCCAGTGGCGGCACACGGCTTGGCTCACCCAGTCCTCGGAGGTATCGACCAGAGTGCCGGTGGTCCAGCCGATGGTCTGCAAAAGGCCGCTCGGAGGATTCGCAGGGGCAGGGAAGTAACCAGTGCCGAGAGCCACTACGCGCGTGCCGGCAGGGGTGAAGGTATCGAACTCGAAGGCCTCCACGCAAGCCTGATAAACGGGATTGGCAGTGCCACCGACGCCGCCGTCGAAGAAGTAAGTCGTCTGTCCCATGACGCCATCGATGCGCCAATGGTCGAAATAAGTTGGCGCGCATGCGGAGGCAACCGCGGCATCGATGAGCTTAACTGTGCCGGTGGTGCGACTGTTCAGCGGATTATCTTTCACAAAAAACCAATTGTGCCCGTTAGTAGCAGTGGCCGAGATCATCACGCGAAGGGGCGCATCGTTGACTGACCAGGATGCGGCAGCGCCGAAGACATCTGCCAATACGTCGCGGAGATGGTGTGGATCATACATGAAGCCGCGCGCCATGCGTTTGGCCTTGGCCGCTAAGCCTGAGGGCGTGAAGATCCGGGCGGACTGTTCCGTATAGATTTTCAATAGATCGCTAGCCGGGATGCCAGCCGCTACTGCCGCGGTGAGGAGTGCGCCGGTTGAGGTTCCGGCACAGAAATCAATGTGCTCGCGAGTGACACCACCCATCTGCGATTCCAATTGCATAAGACAGCAGCACGGGATGATACCGCGAATACCGCCGCCACGGATCGACAAAATTTTAGCCATATTAGCCATAAGTGAAGCGCCTTTACCGCTACCTGCCGCGACTCTAGCACGGGGGCTTATGGGGCGAGACTGGCGCGCGAGGCGTTTGCGCTTTGTTTCACTAAGATACGGGCGATTCTCGGCGTGTGATCGCCGTCGCGCTGATTAAGAAACGAGGGCTTGGGCGACGCGGCTGGCCAGTTGATCGAAGGTGAGGATTTCGTAAATCGAAGGGTCGGACATAATGCGCGCCACCAGCGCGGTATGCATGGCGTGCCCGGCGCGTTCGGCGATCACGTGCCCGAGTAGAGGTTTGCCGAGCAGCGCCAAATCGCCGATCAAATCGAGGGCTTTGTGACGGCAGCACTCATCGGCGAAGCGCAAGCCTTCGGGGTTCATGACACCATCGCCGGTAAAGCAGACGGCATTTTCGAGGGATGCGCCGCGAATCAGACCCATGTTGCGCATCTGGTCGAGTTCTTGAGCAAAGCCGAAAGTGCGCGCCGGGGCGATCTCTTCGGCGTAGCGCTCCGGCGTCACTTCCATCTCGAGCGAACGCTTTCCCGCCATTGGGTGACCGTAATCGGTTTCGCAAGTCAGGCAAAAACTTGATGCGGGCAAGATCGTGATGCGCTTACCATGCTCTTCCACCGAAATGGGACGGCGGATGCACAGATACCTGCGTTTGCGCCGGTAGAGACGAATGCCCGCCTCACGAATCAGGCGCACGAAAGGTTGACCGCTTCCGTCCAGAATAGGAACCTCGAGGTTGTCGATTTCGACGTACGCGTTATCGATTCCCATGCTGTAAAACACACTGAGCAGGTGCTCAGTAGTAGAGATCAGCACGCCCTGGCGCATCAGGCTGGTGGCATAGCTGACGCGGGCGACATGCCTCCAACTGGCGGCGATGGGAAACCGATCCAGGTCGGTCCGCAGGAAAACAATGCCCGTCGAAACTGGGGCAGGAAGGATGCGAATGGAAACGTTGACGCCACTGTGCAGGCCGATACCGGAGGCCGCAACGGGCCGTTGAATGGTGGTCTCAAAACGCAAAAGGGATCTCCGGAAGATGTACAGTGTTTATTGCGCTATCCATAAGCTGATGTTCTTATAAGCAAGCGGAGCGCCACGTACAAATTGCATTTATTATCAACAATTTATATAATCTGCGGTGTGGTAGATCAGCCACAGTTCTCCCCCGCGCCTGTAGCCGGAATGCGCAGGGAGCCGAGAGAAGTGGAGTTGCGAAACGGAAGGCTTTACGTGTAGTAGGTACTCGATGTGAACTTCTTACACTTTCGGGTTAGATATCTGCGGAATTTCGCTATTTTTGCCCCACCCTCAAATATGCACAGGCTCTACCTCGAATGCGGGTACACCCCATAGCAGTGGTGGATGGTTGCCGATTGATAACAGTTGTTAAACGCGGACCATGGCTTCGCGAAGTGTTGAATTCCTCCGCAAACGCTCGGGGGGAATCTGACTTTCCCAAGCTTGGCACCCTACTTGCTAGGTGTTTCCCTTAACAGATTAGCTTAAGCCGGGTTACTGACAGCCGGTGCTCGTGTATCTTTCCGCTGAAGTTAGCCGGAACAGGACTGTCACAAACTTATAACGGACTATTTACTTTTATGATGAAATACAATATATCTGTCTTACCGCAAGTTCCTACCCGAAGCTGCGCCCGATGTGGTACACACTTTCGAGCGTTTGGCCGCGAATATAGCTGTTCATCTTGCCGCAAGCCGGCAACTGCGATCCCTGAGCCGGCCCGACATGCCGAACTCTCATTTAGAGAGCAGCAGATAGTGGCATTGATCCGCGAGGCTAAAGCTAATAAAGAAATCGCCTATGAGTTGTGTCTTGCGGAAGGAACTGTGAAGGAGTATCTTCACCGTATCTTCAGGAAGCTGGGAGTAACCAACCGTACCGAGTTAGCCCTGCGTCAACCCCGCGACATCGTGCCCGAGCAGCGCGGGCCGGGCCACCGTTGTCTTGAACCAACTGGCTGAGACAATGGCGGCAAGTGTTATCTATAGTTAGTATGGTTCTTTAGCTTTAGCAGTATCTCGTCAGGCGTCTAAGCTAAAATTCGAAGGGTTATCGTTGCAGGTTAACGTTAATATGTCCGGCAGTAGCCGTACTCAACTTTAGGACGCTAACTAAATCTATCTAAACTCAACGTTGAGGTAGTATCTGGAAGAAGTTATCATACAGCCACGATGTGGTTGACTATTACGAGGCGTGCCACTGCTCTTGCCGCATTTTTCATGCTGAGTGTCATAGCCTGGGCCCAGACGGACTCTCTGGTTCTTTCGTCGGGCACCGCTAGTCCTGGCGGCACGGTGTCACTGAACCTGACGCTCACCTCACAGCCAGGGAGCGAGCCAGCCGCGACCCAGTGGACCTTCTCCTACTCGCCGGCCGACATCACGGCCATCTCCGCGAGCGCCGGTCCGGCCGCCGCGGCCGCGAACAAAGCGATCTCCTGTGCCGGAACGGGCGGGGCTTATATGTGTTTCTTAACCGGCCTGACGCCCGGCGGACTGAATGCAAACATCATTCAGAATGGCGTAGTAGCGGTATTGACCGTCACGCTATCTTCGGCCCCCGCCCACAATCCCGTGGTTGTTAACGTTCTTAATGCCCTGGGGACGTCCGTACCGGGCGCTGCAATTTCGACCTCCGGGAGTGGGGGAAGTATCAGCACTCCGTTAACTCTGGCTTACCTAAGCTGCAATCCATCGACGATAACTTCTGGCGCGTCCTCCACATGCACCGTAACTTCAAATCAACTTGCCTCAACGGCTACGGTCGTTGCTCTAAGCGATAATAATGCTCTGCTTACCGTCCCAAGTACGGTAACCATTCCAGCGGGAACCAATTCCGCCAATTTCATCGTTACCGCGGGACAGCTTCCGTCGAACCAAAGTGCGACGGTCACCGCCGCTCTAAATGGTACTCTGCAAACCACGATATTGACTTTGGTCGATCCGGCGGTCGTTTCGAACCTGATGTGTAATCCCACAACCGTGGGCTCTGGGGCGAGCACTAACTGCAGCGTTACGCTCAACCAGCCAGCCCCAGCCGGCGGCAGCGTGGTGGGACTGTCGAGCAATAGCTCGGCCCTCCCAGTTCCGACCTCGGTAACTGTGCAGGCGAACAGCACGACTGCGAACTTCACTGCGACCGCCGGCACGGTTTCCTCCACGCAGTGGGTCAATATCACGGCCATCCTGAACGGCGCATCCAAAAGCGTGGCGGTGAGTGTCACGGCGCCATTGCTGGTCACATCACTTTATTGCAGCCCGGGAACTATCGTCTCGAGTGCGTCGACCAGTTGCACACTAACATTCAACCAGCCCGCGCTGGCGGCGGCCACGGTCAATCTATCCGACAACAGCGGGCTGCTCACTGTGCCATCGTCGGTGCCGGTTGCTTCGGGTGCAACCTCGGTATCTTTCAATGCCACGGCGGGAACCGTTACGACGAACCAGACGGTCACCATTACCGCCAGCTTGAACGGTAGTACACAGACCACCTCTATCACGTTAACGCCAGCGATCCTGGTATCTACGCTGGCTTGTAATCCGGGCACGATCGGGCCGTCGGCCACCAGCACCTGCACGGTGACGCTGAACCAAGCCGCATCGTCGGGCGGAACAGTGGTCACGCTTTCAGACAATAGTGCCACGCTCACGACCCCGGCCAACGTTACGGTGCCCGCATCGGCTTCGTCGGCTACGTTCACGGCAACAACCGGCGCCCTCACCACCACTTCGAGTGTGACGATTACGGCGACGCTAAATGGAGCTTCGCAAACTGCCACTTTGATCACCGCGGCTTCCGCGGCAGTTTCCGTTTTGACCTGCAACCCTATGTCGCTGACTTCGGGAACTTCGAGTACGTGCACAGTGAAATTGAACCGCAAGGTGAGTAACCAACAAACGGTACACTTGAGCTCGAACAATTCCCTATTGAGTGTCCCGGTAGCCGTATTGGTGCCGGCACAAGGGACGTCGGGAACGTTCACAGCATTGGCACGCACCATTACCAAGAACCAGTCTGCCGTGATCACGGCTACATTGAATGCCGGCGGGTTCAACAGTTCCACCACCGCCACCATCAGCCTGGGCCCGGCGCTTCCAGCTTTTCTCACTTGCGATCGGTCGAGCCTGACCAGGGGTTCGGGCAGCACATGCAACGTGTCGCTCTCCAGCCCGGCGCCCGAAGAGGGCGTGACTTTGTCAATTTCGGCAGACGGGCCAGCTTTGACGGTGCCCACTTCAGTGAATATCGTGGGTTCATCGACTTCGGCTACGTTTCCGGTTGTGGTATCCGACGATGCCGCGGGCGGACAGTCGACGGTAGTGGTAACGGTCACACTGAACGGCGCAACCAGATCGACATCGCTCTCCGTTACGGTTTGCCCGTGCTCCATCTGGTCCGCGTCCGCGGCTCCGCTTGAGCCTGATGCGGCGGGCGCGGGTGCGGCGAGCGTGCAGCCTGTGGAGCTTGGCATGCGATTCATGCCAGATGAGGCCGGTTTCGTGACTGGCGTTCGCTTCTTCAAGGCTCCCAAGAATACGGGAACGCATGTGGGGAACTTGTGGTCAGCCGCGGGTCAGTTACTGGCCTCCGTGACCTTTGCGGCTGAGACCAAGTCAGGCTGGCAAGTGGCTTATTTCGCCGCTCCGGTCGCGGTTAAGGCCCATACGGAATATGTAATCTCCTACAGTGCGCCAACTGGGCACCACGCGGCCGATAACGGGTCGTTCACCGGAGCACTGAGCAGCCCGCCGCTGGTAGTGTTGGCTGACAGCCAAAACGAACCCAATGGAGTCTATCAATACGGATCCGGCGCGTTCCCCGCGACTCCCGCGGCAGCCACGAACTTCTGGGTTGACCCGGTATTCAATACATCTCCGATTATCGGGACGAGCGATCCGGTGTCACTCTGGTCGCCGTCGGCCGCGCCGCGACAGGCAGGGGTGCCTACTTCTGAGCCTGCGCAACTGGGACTTACATTCATTTCGGATGTTCCCGGCTATGTGACCGGACTGCGGTTCTATAAGAGCCCGTCAAACCTGGGCACCCATAGCGGCAGCCTTTGGGATGCGGCCGGCCACCGGCTTGCGTCCGTAGTATTCACTAACGAATCGCCGTCGGGCTGGCAGCAGGCGAACTTCGCATCGCCGATCGCAGTCGAGGCCAATACGGTCTACGTAGTTTCTTACTGGTCCCCGCAAGGGCATTATGCCGACGATGCCGGGTACTTTGCCACTTCGGATATGACCAACCAGACGCTTTACGCTCCGCCAGACGGACAGTACCGGGCCAATGGATCGTACGGAACCAGTAACGGCTTCCCGGCGGGTTCGGCGAGTTCCAGCAACTACTGGGTGGACGTGGTTTTCACTACGGCGGTACAGTAACTGCCGGCGTCGTAAGGATTCGGCTGGGGGCCGCAGTATACTGATAGCTCCGGATGGATGATTCCGATGGAGCGGACGCGGGCGAAAACGATCGGATTGTGGGTAGGCGTTGCAAGCCTATTCCTGGCTGCGGGCCTAGGGCACGCCGGGCAACCTGCGTGGAATCCTAAGACGGCCGCCAAGTATCTGGATGACCGGGAAAGCTGGTGGATGGCTTGGCCGCCAGCCGCACGCGACCACGGTACCTTCTGCATTTCCTGCCATACAGCGGTTCCGTACGCCCTGGCTCGTCCAGCCCTGCGCGCCACGCTGGCCGAAACGGCCCCTACCCCAAACGAGCGCCGGCTCCTGGAGAATGTAACTGAGCGGGTCAGGCGATGGAAGGACGACACGCCTTTCTATACCGAAGCGAGCGGACCGGGAAAGACGCTTCAGTCACGCGGCACGGAGTCAGTTCTCAACGCCCTGGTGCTGGCCAATGCCGATCACGCAAAGGGCGCATCGAGCGCCGGCACGCGGTCGGCCTTCGGCCATATGTGGGCTCTACAGAATCGGAATGGTGAGGCGAAAGGGGGCTGGCCCTGGCTCGATTTTGGGAATGAGCCCTTTGAAGCCGCCGATTCCGCATACTATGGCGCGTGTCTGGCGGCCGTGGCGGTGGGGTTGGCGCCGGAGAGTTATCGGGAGGAACCTGGGGTTCGGGATGCGGTGAAAAGGCTGCGCGATTTCATCCGTATCCAGGGACATCGCCAACCGCTCATTCATCAACTGGTTGCAGTTTGGGCGTCGCGCCGATGGCCGGAATTGCTGGAGGCCGGCGAAAAGATATCAATTATTCAGGCTGTTTTAGGCAAGCAGGAAACCGATGGTGGCTGGGGACTATCTTCCATGGGCTGGACGTGGAGGGGGTTGGGCGCTCGCTCGTTAGTGAACCTTTGGATCCGTTCGAATGACACACCTTGGGAAGGGAAGAGCGACGGGTACGCCACTGGGCTGGTTATTTTCGTTCTGCGGCAGTCGGGAATGAACCGGGAGAACGCCAGCTTGCAGCGGGGAATGTCGTGGTTGCTGCGCAATCAGGATCCGACGGCGGGTTTGTGGCCGGGTTACTCCCTGGTGAATCGGCGGGATCCGTCGTCCGGGACGGGGCGTTTCATGAACGATGCGGCGACGGCCTATTCCGTGCTGGCCCTGACGGTAGAGTAAGGGTAATTCTTGTTTGCGGGGGGAAATGTGTCGTAACTGAGCCAATTAACGGGAGAATTCGCCCGCCGTTTTGCAACCAGTAGTCATGAGAGAAGTGAGTTTGACGGTGGCCTCGAGTAGTATACCCGTCCCTCGAAGCTGTGCCCGTTGCGGTAGCGGCTTTAACACCAGTGGCAAGGAATACACGTGCACTGACTGCCGAAAGCCCAAGAGTCTGAACGGTCTTAAACCGCGGCGCAGTCTCTCGTTTCGGGAACAACAGATCGTTTCGTTGATTGCACAGGCGAAGGCCAATAAAGAGATTGCATTCAGTCTATGCTTGAGCGAGGGCACCGTCAAGGAGTACCTCTACCATATCTTTCGCAAGCTGAACGTTACCAGTCGGACTGAACTCGCGTTGTTATGGATGCGCGAGGAGTCCGGCGAGCGCATGCTGTCCTAAAATCCCGCAGGTTCAATCTCCCGTTTCGATATTTCCGTCGCATTTCCAAGCCGCATTCCCCGGCGGCATTGCCAATTTATTGCTACGCCACGCCTTCCGCTAGAGCCTGTTAGACGACAGGGCACTTGCGGGGGGCGGGTCCGCGTTTACGCCAGTGAGAGCAATTCCGTTTACCAATCAGGATACTAAAAGTAAACAATCAGAATACTAAGGTAAAAAGAGTTTAATACTAACTTACTTCACTGATGATGATTTCTTGGAATCACAACGATTTATTCAAAGATATGAAGCTCCTAAAATCTGAATATTTGGTTTTGATTCTTGCCTGTTTGTTTTGCTCGCCTGCCTTCTCGCAGAACGATATCCTCTCCTTATCATCTGCGGCGGTTTCTCCTGGCGGAACGGCCGTTTTGAACCTATCGTTAGTATCGAACTCTGGATATGAGCCGGCTGCATTGCAATGGATCTTTACATATTCGCCGGCTCAGATTGTAAGTTTCGGCGCCAACATCGCTACGGGCGCGGTAGGCGACGGTAAGCAATTATCATGTACTTCGACCCCAGGCGCATACACATGTTTCTTGACTGGAATCAGTCCGACAAGCCTGAACGCTAATATCATTCATAACAATACAATCGTGCAGGTCACTGCCACCATTTCTCCGGGCGCTACGGTGGCGCCTATCGGGATTGCGAATGCGCTGGGGGCAATGCCAGATGGGACGGTTCTGCCTATAACAGCTAACGGCGGGACGATTAATACAATTTTGCCGATCAGCCTCACATATTTATCGTGCAGCCCAAGCACTCTAAGTTCTGGAGCGTCCGCTACCTGCACAATTACTTTGAATCAAATTGTTACTTCGAATGCCACTGTCGCTCTGTCCGGTAATAATCCGTTGCTTGCGCTGCCTCCGTCGGCGACCGTACTGGCGGGCGCCAGTTCGGCGAACTTTGTGGTTACTGCAGGGGCGTTGACGTCGAACCAGAGCGCGACGGTGAACGCTAGTCTGAATGGATCGCTGCAAAGCACGACGTTGAATTTGGTTGCGCCGACTTTGGTTTCGGCGCTTTCCTGCAATCCGATCAGCGTCAACTCGGGTTCCTCGTCGAATTGTACGGTCACTTTGAGTCAGGCGGCTCCGACGGGCGGAAGCGTCGTCGGGATTTCGAGCAATAATGCAGCACTTACCGTGCCGGCTTCGGTGACGGTCGCGGCCAATGCGGTCTCGGCTAGCTTCACGGCGACCGTCGGGACCATTACGACGACCCAAGCGGCGACGGTCACGGCAACGCTGAGCGGATCTTCGCAGAGTGCGGGTTTGACCCTGGTCGCGCCGACTTTGGTTTCGGCGCTTTCCTGCAATCCGATTAGTGTCAACTCGGGATCCTCGGCGAATTGTACGGTCACTTTGAGTCAGGCGGCACCCGTGGGCGGAAGCGTCGTCGGGATTTCGAGCAATAATGCGGCACTCACCGTGCCGGCTTCGGTCACAGTCGCGTCCAATGCGACCTCGGCTAGCTTCACGGCGACCGTCGGGACCATTACGACGACGCAATCGGCGACGGTTACGGCAACGCTGAGCGGATCTTCGCAGAGTGCGGGTTTGACCCTGGTCGCGCCGACTTTGGTGTCGGCTCTTTCCTGCAATCCGACTAGCGTCAACTCGGGATCTTCGGCGAATTGTATCGTCACGTTGAGTCAGGCGGCACCCGTGGGCGGAAGCAGCGTTGGCATTTCGAGCAATAATGGGGCCCTTAGTGTGCCCGCCTCGGTCACAGTCGCGGCCAACGCGAACTCGGCTAGCTTCACGGCGACCGTCGGGACCATTACGACGATGCAATCGGCGACGGCCACCGCAACGCTGAACGGATCTTCGCAGAGTGCGGGTTTGACCCTGGTTGCGCCGACTTTGGTTTCGGCGCTTTCCTGCAATCCGATTAGTGTCAACTCGGGATCCTCGGCGAATTGTACGGTCACTTTAAGTCAGGCGGCTCCGACGGGCGGAAGCGTTGTCGGGATTTCGAGCAATAATGCGGCACTCACCGTGCCGGCTTCGGTCACAGTCGGGTCCAATGCGACCTCGGCTAGCTTCACGGCGACCGTCGGGACCATTACGACGACGCAATCGGCGACGGTTACGGCAACGCTGAGCGGATCTTCGCAGAGTGCGGGTTTGACCCTGGTCGCGCCGACTTTGGTTTCGGCGCTTTCCTGCAATCCGACTAGCGTCAACTCGGGATCTTCGGCGAATTGTATAGTCACTTTGAGTCAGGCGGCACCCGTGGGCGGAAGCAGCGTTGGCATGTCGAGCAATAATGGGGCGCTTAGTGTGCCCGCCTCGGTCACAGTCGCGTCCAATGCAACCTCGGCTAGTTTCACGGCCACCGTCGGGACCATTACGACGACCCAATCGGCGACGGTCACGGCAACGCTGAACGGCTCTTCGCAGAGTGCGGGCTTAACCTTGATCGCTCCGATCCTGGTTTCTTCCTTATCGTGCAGTCCGACAATCCTCTACGCCGGAGCAACATCCACCTGCACGGTCGCCCTTTCGCTTCCGGCACCTGCGGGCGGCTCCAATGTGGCGCTCTCGGCAAATAACCCGGCGCTCACGGTGCCTACCTCCGTCACCGTCCTGGCAGGATCTTCCTCGGGCACCTTCATCGCCACGGCCACCAGCGAGCCTCCTGTCAACGGATCGACGCAGGCCGTACTTGTCACGGCGAACTTAAGCAATATCCCGCAAACCGAACCGTTCACGTTGATCATCTGTCCGTGCACGCTATTTCCATCAACTGCGCAGCCGTTGAATCCAGCCACTACGAGCAAGCAGGGCATCGAAGTGGGGATGACGTTTACGACGACGATCCCTGGTTACATTACTGGTGTTCGATTCTTCAAATCAGCGAACAACCTGGGCACGCATGTGGGCAATCTGTGGGCCGCCAACGGCACTCACTTGGCGCAGGTGAACTTTTCCGCTGAAACGCCTACGGGTTGGCAAACGGCGTACTTCCCGTCTCCGATAGCCGTGCTTGCTAACACCACTTACATCATCTCCTATCACGCTCCCCAGGGTCGAAACGCCGCGGATAATGGCGCGTTCACCACAGCCGTTACAAGCCTGCCGCTTCAGGCTCCGGCCGACGCCATCAATGCGCCCAACGGCGTCTACAAGACAGGCGCCACCGGATTCCCCACGACGGGCGCTAGCGCCACCAATTACTGGGTTGATGCGATCTTCCATACGGCCGCGGTCATCGGGACCCTTCCGCCAGTTTCACTTTTCTCCCCCGGCTCGGTTCCCAAGACTCCGGAAACCGGGTCCACTCAGGCGGCCGAATTGGGCGTGAGATTCATGCCCTCGATCCCGGGCTACGCCACCGGGCTGCTCTTCTACAAGGGCACCAAGAACCTTGGACAGCACATCGGCCACTTGTGGACCTCGACAGGCACCTTGCTTACCGCAGTGACCTTCACCAATGAAACGGCTTCGGGTTGGCAGCAAGCGAATTTTTCGGCGCCCGTGGCGCTGACTGCGAACACCGTCTACATCATTTCGTACTGGGCTCCCAAGGGACGCTACGCCGATGATGCCCAGTATTTTGCCACGCTGGGGGTGACTAGCCAGATGCTGTACGCGCCACCGAACGGCCAATACGGGCCGAACGGCTCCTATGCGAACAACATGGCCTTCCCCACGAGCTCCTCGAATTCGAGTAATTATTGGGTGGACATCGTGTTCACTACCGCTCTCCAATAGGGCGCTCCTATCGTTAGAATCTGAACATTGGGGCTCCGTTTGCTAAGCTTGCGGAGTCCCGATGCGATTTCTCACACAAAACTCCAGCCCCGAAAAGCGAAAATCCAGAAACATCCTACTCAAGTGGCTCGGCGCGAGTTTGCTAGTGCTCGTTGTCGCGGTCGTCGCGGCCGGCCTGATCCTGGCTCATCGTGCGGAACCTTTGTTGAAAAACCGCATTATAGAGACTCTACGAGCTTCCTTCCATGGCCGTGTAGACCTGGATAGCGTAAGTGTCACCGCCTGGCACGGGTTCGAAGTTACGGGTGGCGGGCTGCGCATCTATCCCCCGGAAGAACAGGCCGCCCAGAGCGGGGGGCAGCCACTAATCGCGGTGAAGCATTTCGATTTTCACGCGCCGTGGGTGGGCGTGATTTTCAAGCCTACGCACGTAGGTGCGGTAGCGATTGACGGCCTTGAAATCAATATTCCTCCAGCCGAGATGCGGTCGCAAGCAAGTGCCACGACGGCCACGAAGAACCACGACAAAATGGAAATCCTGGTGGACGAAATTGTCTGCGATCACTCCCGCCTGGTGGTGGACAATTCTAATCCGGACAAGGGGCCCAAGATTTTCGAACTCCAGCACATCGAATTGCACAATGTCGGCCCGCGCGAACCCTGGCGCTACCAGGCCACGCTCACTAACGCCGTCCCGCGGGGTGACATCGAAGCCACGGGGACATTTGGACCCTGGCTAATCGACAGTCCAGGCGATAGCGCCGTGACCGGGCATTATACGTTTCAACACGCCGACCTGAATACGATCAGGGGATTGGGTGGCATCTTATCGTCCACGGGTGAATTTCAAGGGAAACTGGACCGCATCACGGTGGATGGCACCACCGATACGCCGGACTTTTCGCTGGACACTGCCAATCGCCCCGTGCCCTTGCATACGAAGTTCCACGCGATTGTGGACGGCATTACCGGCGACACTTACTTGCAGCCGGTGGAGGCGACCCTGCGCAATTCGAATTTCACGGCGCAGGGTTCGGTGATAGATATCAAAGGCAAGGGCCATGTGATCGATTTGGATGTGGATGTGCCAGCGGGACATTTGCAGGATTTTCTAGAACTCACGGTGCAGACCCGGCCACCCGTCCTGACTGCGGTTATCGGCGCCAAGGCCAAACTACATATCCGGAATGGCAAAGAGAGGGTGGTGCAAAAGCTCGGTATACGAGGTCGATTCGCACTTCGCGCCATACACTTTACCAATCCGGAAGTGCAGGACAAAGTCGACATGCTAAGTTTGCGCGCGCAGGGCGAACCGGAGCAAGCCAGACCGGGCGCGCCCGACGTAAATTCGCGCATGACCGGAGATTTTTCCTTACAAGCCGGAGCTCTCGAATTCCACCAGCTTAGCTACACTTTGCCCGGCGCCCAAGTGAATCTCGCGGGCGTCTATACGCTCGATGGCCAAGTGTTTGACTTTCGCGGTCACGTGCTCACCGAGGCGTCGCTTTCCAAAATGGTCGCTTCGCGGTGGGCATCGCTGGCCCTGCGAGTGGTGTCTCCGTTCTTCCGCGGCAAAGGCGGAGGGGCAGATATCCCGGTGAAGATTAGCGGCACAAGGTCAGCGCCTAAGTTCGGGCTGGATGTATTGGGCCGCCATTCTCACGATGGGAAGACGTTATGATACGCTACCGCTGCAACTCCCTGTACTTCCGCAGCAGTTCGTAAATCGCCACGCCGCCGGCCGTAGCGACGTTCAACGAGTGTTTCAGCCCTAGCATCGGGATGCGTACGTGAGTATCGCACCGTTCGGCGATCTCCGGCCCAATTCCTTCCACCTCGTGGCCGAACACCAGGCAGACCGGGAAGCGCGGCCTCCAATCAAACAGGTCGACCGCATGGACGCTGGTCTCGATCGCGGCAATCTCGTAGCCGCGCGCGCGCAGGGTGTCGAGCCAGGGCAGCGGGTCCCAGGCATGTTCCCAGGGCGCGCGCTCTTCCGCACCCAAGGCGGTTTTGGTGATGGCTTTCTTCGGCGGATAACTGGTGATGCCCCCCAGATATAGTTTCTCGATACCAGCGGCATCCGCGGTGCGAAAGAATGCGCCCACATTGTACATGCTGCGGACGTTGTCCAACAGAATGGAGACCGGCAAGACTCGGATGTGCTCGTAAGATGCGGCCGCCAGCGTAGCTTGAAAGGGGAGTCGCTCCATGGCGGGATGGGCGTCAGTTGGGTCGAACTTCGCGCACGATCACATACTCGGCTTTAGCGATCTTCAATGGCATGCGGAAAGATACGCTACTGTGGGCGGCCAGTGCGGCAACCTCCGCGGTATCGGTGCCGACCAGGCTTCCCTGGGTATCGGCCAGATAGTAGCTGACCTCGGCGGAGGCCACTTTCTGATTGCTATTATTCCGCACCACTCCCGTCACGACCGGGGCACGCGCATCTTTGGCGATCTTGATATTTACCACTTCCAACTCGGCCGAATTCAATACCGGGTCGGGCAAGCGCTTTGGAGCGGTACTCGCAGCGGGGACCTCGGCGGACGGATGGTCGTAGGGATCGGCTCGGCGAAACCGGAACACATCTGTGGCGCCGATGGTCACCATAGTGCCAACGAGCAGGACCGGTACTGCAATGAGAGCGGCAATTCGGACCTTCTGCTTCCAGGACCGGTTGCTGAGATACAGCGGGTCGTCAGGCGCCCGGCCCGAGAGAAATACCTCAATGCGGTCGCGCAGGCGGTGGAAGCGCTTTTGCGACGAACCGAGCGGTGGAGATCCTACAGACATGCTATTTGCTATTATAACGCCCGATCTCGTACGGACCTTGAAAACTATACCCCGGCAGTGAGACGATTGCTGAGGGATGCATTCCACGGATCGAGTGCTCGCGCTGGACTGGCTCAGGGGCCTTGGGGTACTGATCATGTTGCAGGGCCACCTGTTCAATTCTTTCGCGCGAGCCGATCTGCACGATCATCCGGTTTACGTCCTGTCGCAATTCATTGGCGGCATGCCGGCGCCCATTTTCCTTTTCCTGGTCGGCGTCACGCTGGCCTTCCGGCTGGATCGGGCCGATAGCCAGGGTTTGCTGCCCGGTGCACGATTGAAGTCTGCTTTGTGGCGCGCCGCCTTTCTGGCCGCCATAGCTTTCGCATTCCGGTTCCAGTTGTGGTTGTTTGCCTGGGGCAACCCGTGGACCGAAATTGTCCGTGTGGACATTTTGAATTGCATGGCTTTGGGCGTGTTGGTACACTCGCCCGTGGCACTGCTGCCGCCGCGCAAAAGAATTACGTGGTGCGCAGTCGCAGGCCTTGCCATCGCCGGATTGGCGCCGGTGATTTCGACGCTAGACTGGGCCGGTGTTCCTTGGCTCGTGCGCAATTACATCGTGCCGAATAAGGCGTACTTCAGTTTCTTCCCGGATGCGGCCTACACCGCTTTCGGCGTGAGCTTCGGAGCGGTGTTGCGTTCGACAGGTCCGGCGCGCGACCGCGTCATGCAGTGGGCGGCTTGCCTCGGCTTGGCGGCAATCGTCACAGCACATTACTTTTCCAACCTGCCGTTTTCGATCTATCCGAATTCTGACTTCTGGCTCAATAGCCCTGGATTGATCTTTATCCGGACGGGTATTGTTCTGGTTCTAGCAGCCGCCGGCTTTGTTTGGACGGCCGATCAGCAGTTGGATAAACCGGGCCTGATCCGGCTTCTGGGGACCAATTCGCTGTTGATTTACTGGGTGCATGTAGAACTGGTCTATGGGCGCTGGTTCTGGTTTGCCCATGAGCGCTTGCCAATTGCGTCCTGCGCCGCGGCGAGCGTATTGTTGATCGCGCTGATGTATGGACTCGCCAGGCTCAATCTCCCCACGCGCGTCAAGCGCTGCTTGCGCCGCTATTGGCCCGCCCACACGGTTTCGGAGGCCACATGGCCACGATAGCCGCGCCGGCCTCTCAGACATCGCCTGCCGGGGCACGCCCGCGTTGGGAACTGGGAGCAGCGTGCCTGCTGGCGGCAGGCTTCATCGTCATCCGGCTTTGGAATCTTACATCCTTCTGCCTGGACTCGGACGAAATCTTCAGCTTGCTCTGCGCGCGATATCAACTGGGACATCTGCTGCAGTCGGTGCAGGCGGACGTAGTGCATCCGCCGCTTTCTTACTTATTGTTATGGGGCTGGGTGAAGATTGGCGGCGAATCCTTGGTCTGGCTGCGTCTCTTGCCCTTCCTGCTATCGGTTCTTGCGCTGCCGCTGGCGTGGGTCATCTTTGGCCAATTGCGGCTGACTGCTCCGGCGCGACTGATCGCGCTGGCTCTGTTGGCCATTAACAACGATCAGGTTTTTCACGCCCGCTATGTGCGGATGTACGCGCTATTCTTTGTGCTCAGTCTGGCGTCGATTGCGTTGTACAACGTTTTGCTTGAGGGCGCCACACAAAGGCGGGTGATCGCACTGACCGCCATTAACCTGTTGCTGGTCTACACACAGTATTTCGGTTGGCTGGTCATCGGTATTGAAGGGCTTCATTTGTTGTGGATGGACCGGCAGAAACTGAAGCCGTTTCTGCTGGGCACCGCGGTGATTGCTCTGCTATTTGCGCCGTGGGCCCATGCCGCCACCGAGGAGGCTATCGCCAAAGGGGGGCTGGCGCCTAATCTGGGCTGGATCAGGCATCCTAAGATCGGCGATGTTTGGTGGTATTACGTCGGTTGCATTGGTCCGCTGTGGCCCATCCCGGTAGCGTCCGCCATGGTGTTCTTTCTGTTCGGAGCGATGACGGCCGGCCTCTGGCGCGTATTTAGTGCCGCGCGGGACCGTCTTGAAATCAGCAGGCTACGTTTCGCCGCGCTTGTAGCCTTCCTTCCGCCAGTGACCGCCTATGTGTTGAGCAACGTGCTACGCAACTCCATCTGGGGCAACCGTCACTTGATTGTTTCCGCGGTTCCGTTTATCGCGCTGTTGGCAACCGGTCTGGTGGCGCTGCGCCCCAAATGGCTGCGGCTAGTGGTGATATTGATCGCCGCGCTATGGGGCACATTCGGCATCTATCGCGTTACTCGGTTTCCGGAATTGCGAAACAACATGGATGTTTTGACCGGCCAGTTAGTGGCTCTGAATTCCAAGGAAGCGCCCGGTTCAAGTAAAGCGACGGTAGAATTCCTGGACCCCTATCTGGCCTTTCCAATGACCTATTACCTGGAGTCCCACTACCATCAGAGCTGGAACCTGGTGAACGTCGAGAGCGTGGGACAGATTACGGGCGATCGTGTGTGGGTGGGATACAACTATAAGTCGTGGAAACAGCCGGTCAGTCCCGAGGAACTGTTGCGCAGGCGCGGCTACACAATCGGCCCCGGCGTCTGGGCAGGAGACCGCTGGGACCGTATCGCCATTTTCCTGGCCTATCGCGATTGATCCGTTCAGTATACTTGTAAAGAGCTTTAGAAAGGATCCTGTGAAACTACAAATCGGATTGTGCACACTAGCGTTGATACTGGCTCTACCCGGTTTCGCCCAGCGCGGCGACCAAAAGCACGGCGGAGGCGGAAAGCCCGAAGTCGGAGGCGGCTATGTTCCTAAGCATGGACCTCCGCCGGCGAAGGCCGCTCCGCACGCCGCTCCCAGCAGGGAGGAGCACGCCGCACCTGGCAGGGACGAGCATGCGGCACCCCCGGCGGCGCACGCCATGCCGGCGGACCGGTCGGGGCATCCCGAGGCACCCCATGTCCATACTAACGGGCAGTGGGTAGGGCACGATTCGGGCAAAAACGATGCCAACTATCACCTCGACCATCCCTGGGAACACGGTCATTTCACCGGCGGAATCGGCCGCAGCCATGTTTGGCGGCTGGCAGGGGGCGGTCCTAGCCGGTTTTGGTTCGGCGGCTTCTATTTCAGCGTCGCGCCCTATGACATCGGCTTCGTCGATGGCTGGCTATGGGACAGCGACCAGATCGTGATCTATGACGATCCCGACCATCCGGGATGGTATCTCGCCTACAATACGCGCTTGGGCACCTACGTTCATGTGATGTATACGGGCAACAGCTAGACAATCGCCCCCGGTTAGCCGGCCAGCCACCCGTATAATGAAGTCTTATGTGTGGCATTGTCGGCTATATCGGAAACCGCAAAGCGGTCCCCATCATTCTGGAAGGCCTTAAGCGCCTAGAGTACCGCGGTTACGATTCGGCTGGCTTGGCCGTATATTGCGCCGACGATCAACTAGCGGTACGCCGCGCTTCGGGTAAACTACGCAACCTTGAAGAAGCTATCAGGCTGAACCCGGTGGACGGCTCGTATGGCATCGGCCACACACGCTGGGCCACGCACGGGCGGCCCACTGAAGAGAATGCCCATCCGCACCGCGATTGCACGGGCGATATCGTGGTGGTGCATAATGGCATCGTCGAGAACTACCTGGCGCTGAAGCAGCAGTTGCAGGCCGAAGGGCATCACTTCAAAACGCAGACCGATACCGAAATCATTGCGCACCTCATCGAAAAGCATTTCAAAGGGAACCTGGAAGAAGCGGTGCGTGCGACGGTAAAGGAACTCACCGGGGTGTTCGCACTGGCCGCCATCGCGCGCACCGATCCAAACAAGATCGTGGCGGCGCGTTTGGGCCCTCCTGTGGTGATTGGTTTAGGCGACGGCGAGTACTACGTCGCGTCCGACGTTCCCGCCATCCTGCATCATACCCGCGACATGTTCTTCTTAGCCGATGGCGACATGGCGGTGCTCACACCCGACGGCGTCCAACTGAGCGATTTTGATGGCCGCCCCGTGACGCGGCAAGTGTCCCACATACTGTGGGACCCGATCATGGCGGAAAAGGGCGGTTACAAGCATTTCATGCTCAAGGAGATTTACGAGCAGCCGCGGGCAGTGCGCGACACCACGCTGGGACGCGTAAGCCATGAAACCGGACAAATCTTCCTCGACGAAATGGATATCACGCCGGCCGAGTTCCGTGAATTCCGCCAGGTGAAGATCATCGCGTGCGGCACTAGTTGGCACGCGGCGCTGTGTGGCAAATTCATGATCGAAAAACTGGCCCGCATGCCAGTGGAAGTGGACTACGGTAGCGAATTCCGCTATCGCGATCCCCTAGTGGATGCTGGCACATTGACCGTAGTGATCTCGCAATCAGGCGAAACTGCGGACACTCTGGCGGCACAGCGCGAAGCCAAGCAAAAGGGATCGAAGACCTTAGCGATCTGCAACGTGATCGGCTCCATGATCACGCGGGAAGCGGCGGGTTCGATCCTGACGCATGCGGGACCGGAGATTGGGGTGGCCTCCACCAAGGCGTTCACCTGCCAACTGACGGCGCTCTTCATCCTGGCGATGTATTTGGGGCAGGCTCGAGGGGAACTGGATTCCGCGGCCTCCTGCGCGCTGGTCAACGAACTCATCCGCCTTCCCGGAAAGCTGGAGACGGTTTTGTCGCATGATGCGGTCTACGAAGAATTGGCGCGTAAACTGTTCCGCGCTGGCGATTTTCTCTTCCTGGGGCGCGGCGTGCATTTCCCCATCGCTCTCGAAGGGGCGCTTAAGCTGAAGGAAATTTCGTACATTCATGCGGAAGGCTATCCGGCCGGCGAAATGAAGCACGGGCCCAACGCTTTGATCGACGAGAATCTGCCGGTGGTGGTGCTGGCCACCCGCGATCCTTCGAGCAACGCGAGCCGTGTGCTCTATGAGAAGACGCTCTCCAATATCCAGGAGGTGAAGGCGCGCGAAGGGACTGTGGTGGCGATTTCCACGGAAGGCGACGAAGACGCGCGCAAGACCGCGGACCATGTGATCGAGATCCCCGCAGCCAACGATCTGTTGGCGCCTATTCTCGAAATCGTTCCATTGCAGCTTCTGGCGTATCACATCGCGGTGCGGCGCGGTTGTGACGTGGACCAGCCCCGCAACCTCGCCAAGAGCGTGACTGTCGAATGAACGGTGGACTCTTGATGCTGGCAGGGCATGCCATCTATCAGGACGGGCGCTGGCACGGAGGGCATCAGAACGAGGACCGGCTATACGAAGAACATGTGCGGGATGCCTTCCGGATCTTTACTGAAGAGGGTTACCAAGCGCTGGTATTGAGTGGCGGCCGGTCGCGGCCCCACCTCGCCGACGAAGTCTCGAACTCCGAAGCGGAAGGAATGGAGGCGTTCGCGCGTGACGCCGGATTGTTGAGCGAACCAAGCGCCGTGCTGCTGGAGCGATTCGGACGGGATAGTTTTGAGAACCTGTTCTTCTCGCTGCTTTGCTTCCACCGGCAATTTGGCGAGTGGCCTTCGCGCGTGGGCGCGGTGAGCTGGAAGTTCAAAGCTTTGCGATTCTATCTGATCGCCTGCGGTCTAGGGCTGGCGGACGGGCGATTCCGCTTCTTTGGGAGTGGTGACCCTGTATCGCAACCCGCCGTAGAGGCATTCGCGGCAGCCAGCGTTCAGTATGACTCGATGATCGTGCAGAACGGCCAGATTGTGGATCCGCTGCATCGGGATGCGCAATGGTTCGCGGCCAAACGTTTGGGCCGAACGCCGCGCGAGTTCGCCGGCAATGACGCTTACTTGCGGGAAGTGAAGCGGGAATACGGCCACTCGGACTTGATCGACCGCGTGGAATCTATCCAGCCAGGCGCCGCTTGGCGCGATGTCTTATGGCCTTGGCGAGGCTAGAACTCGATTTCGAGGCGTTTGGCTACGCGATCTATCGTATCCACCAGGCGCTCCACCTGGCGTTCGGTGTGGGCGGCGGTACAGGAAATGCGCAACAGATTCTGCGCGGCCGCGGGACGCAGCACCGGGTTGATATAGATGCCCTCTTCCAGCAGCGCCTTGCAGAGGCGGCACAGGTCGATTTCGTTCTCGACCACGACCGGCACGATAGCGGTCTCGCCATCGAGCACCGGGAAGCCGCACAGGCGCAGTTCATGGCGCAAGCGGCCGGCGATGTGCAGCAGCCGTTGCTGGCGCTCGGGCTCCTTGCGCATCACTTCCAGCGCCGCGCCGACGGCGGCTACCGAGGCGGGAGGCAGGCTGGCCGAAAAGACGAAAGGCCGCGCAGGTGTGCTTCAGATAATCGATCACCTCTTTGCTGGACGCCACGAAACCGCCGACCGAGGCCAGCGATTTGCTGAACGTCCCCATGATGATATCGATATCGTCGAGCACGCCCAGGTGCTCGGCCGCGCCGGCGCCGGTCGGCCCAAGCACGCCGATGCCGTGGGCTTCGTCGACGTAGATGCGCGCGCCGTACGGCTTGGCCAACTCCACGATGCCGCGCAGGTCGGCGATATCGCCTTCCATGCTGAATACGCCTTCGGAGACGATCAGAATGCGTTCCTCCGGAGGGCAGTTCTCGAGGCAGCGTTCCAGGTGATCGAGATCGTTATGGCGGAAACGCACGGTGCGGGCGGTGGAGCGCAGCGCGCCTTCCACCAAGCTGGCGTGCAGGTTGTGATCGCAGAGCAGGGCATCGCCTTTTTCGGCCAGGGCGGCGAGCGAAGCGTAGTTGGCCTGGAAGCCGGTGCCGAAGATGATGGCCGCTTCCTTGTGGACGAATGCCGCCAACTCCGCTTCCAGCTTGACGTGCACATCCAGGGTGCCGTTGAGCAGGCGCGAGCCGCTGCATCCGCTGCCATACTTTCGGACAGCCTTCATGGCGGCTTCTTTCACCTTAGGGTGCGTGATCAGGTCCAGGTAGTCGTTGGAGCCGAACATCAGCACCTTGCGGTTGCCCATGCGGACCTCACCGGGCCCGCAGCCTTCGCGCTCGCTGAAGACTTCGAAATACATGTACAATCCGGCGGCCTGCAGGTCGCCCGGACGCGTGAAATTCCGGCACTTGTCGAAGAGATCGGTGGAGCGGGTGTGGCTGCCCCGTTCTTCCGGCTCTGGTGACGGTAGTCGAAGAGCTGCGCATCGTTCTCAGTTCCATTCGTAGATTCGGTACGTTTTGTACTTTTTGGCGCCCATGGTCTTCAGGGACCGGTTCATTAGAATATTATCTTCCAATATCCAGGACATCTCGCTGAGTCCAAAGCCCAACTCGCGGGCGTTGCGGATCAGGGCGGCGTAAAATCCGGCGGCGACGCCGACGGTTCGGTACTCCTCGATCACGCCGAGGGCGACCACACGCAATTCTTTGATCAATCGTTGATGATACAGGATTTTGAAGAGTCCAAGTGGGAACAATTTTCCCCCGGCGTGTTTTAGGGCCAGATTGATATTGGGTAACGCCAGGGCAAAACCCACCGGGCGCCCTTCCACTTCGCCGATCAGCACCAGTTCCGGCTTCAGGATCTGCTTCATTTCGGCGGCTTCGTGCAGGAACTCTTCGCGGGTCATGGGAACGAATCCCCAATTGTCGGCCCAAGTGGCATTGTACAGTTTCCAGAGCTCTTGAACTTCTTCGTCGAACTGCTTCATGTTCAGGGTGCGGATGTCCACGCCCTGAGTTCCGGCCGAGCGGCGCGCGACGCGTTCCACTTTAGCGCCATTCACTTCGCTGGGAGTGGACCAATAGGCGAGCAGATCCTTACACTTGCGCAGGCCCACCGCCTCGAGCATGCGCGGATAGCTGGGCGAATTGTAGGGCATCATCACGTTCGGGCTGGAATCGAAGCCCTCCACCAGCATGCCGCACTCATAATTCATGGACGGATTCACGGGGCCGCGAATTACCTTCGCGCCGCGTTCCAGCAGCCATTTGCGGGCGGCTTCGCAGCACGCGCCCGCGCCACTTCCACGTCGTCTGTCGATTCGAAGAAACCGAAGAAGCCGGCATTTTCCTTGTGAAACTCGTTGTGCTTGCGATCCACGATGGCAGCTACGCGGCCGCAAACCTCACCGTTCCGGCGCGCCAGGAAGCACTGCAATTCGGCATGCGCGTAAAACGGATGCTTCTTGGTGTTCAGCAACTCCTTTTGGGCCATGCGTAGTGGCGGCACCCAGTAGGGGTGGTTGCGGTACAGCCGGTACGGAAGGTCCACAAACTGTTCCAAAGATTCGCTTGTCCTGAACCGCGACGATTTCTACGTCTCCCAACTATGCGGCCCCTTTTCCTAAGATTCGGTATAACGGCGGTGCGAACAGCACCAGAAGACCGGCCACGGCGGCCCCGGCCAGCAGGTCGATGGTGTAATGGTATCGAAGATAAACTGTAGCAGAAATGATGGACAAGGTATAGGCGAAGTAGATCCAAAATAGCCGTTGGAGATAAGGCGGCTACCCCAGCATGCCAGGATGGTCAACTCCGTATGGCCGCTGGGAAAACAATCCCAGGCCTTGGATTCCAGTTTGTCGAGGGTTAACTGCAGGACGCGGGTGACCCAGAGCCCCGCAGATCGATGGTTTGGAGGTTGCGCAGGAAAAAGCGCGGGCCGCGCGCAGGCACCAGCACATAGCCGACGTAGGACACCAGAAAGCCGAGGGCGATCAGAAATGCATAGTAGCGGAAATCGGCGTAGCGTGCCCGCCGCCACAGTAGAAATGCGATCAACAGACACGGCGGGCACGAACAGGGTATAAACAATCTGTAAGTATTCCGTGAGGATTGGCGTGCTAATCCGCTCCAGCCAAACGGCAGGGTGTGCGCCCCAGAAGCGGTAATCGAGATGCGCCAATTCGGCATCCGCCTCCCAACCGCGAAGACGCGGCATGAGGACCGCCATCTCCCGATAGCACCAAGCCACGTAGGGCAGCGGATACCAATGGCGGAATATCCAACTGGCACGACCGGAAGAGCGGATGGCGAATAGGGCCAAGGCAATCGCGGCAACATGCCAGGCCAGGAGCCAGGCAGGTTCGGGTAGCCTGTTCCAGAACCAGAGGATGGCGAGCGTGGCAGCGATGTAATAGGGAAGAATGACCTTATCCACCGGCCAGAAGGACCAGGAGGGAGAAGCGTCATGCGTCGGTTCGGGAGCTAGAAACTGAGCCAACGCGCCTCCCGTACCAGTTGAGAGTCACGCGAAGGCCGGCTTCGAGGCCAGTGAGAGCACAGAAACCAAGGTCGCGACGAGCGCGCGCGGGATCGCATACCCAACCGGCACAACAGGCTTCCCGACTTTGTCGCGCGACAGAATGCGTGGCTTGCGGCTTGATGCGGGTCCAGCAGTCGGCGCCCAGACCCAGGACGTATGCGGCCTTTTCCGGTATCGTCGACGGTACGCAATTTCGGCCCATCAAGCGCGCGGCCACATTGCCGAATTCCTCCCAGGAGACCGGAGTCGGGTGTGCGAGATAGAAGGTACGACCATCCGGCTTAATGCCGGACGCGGGGTAATCGCTGCAGCGATTAAGCCATCCACCAAGTCTCCCACATAAATATGGCTGAAAAGCCGCGGGAGCCTGCCGACTTGGGTCATCCAGCCGCGAGCGATGGTACGGATCATCTGGAACACGTCGGCATCGCGCGGGCCGTAGACCACGGGCGGGCGTACGATGATGGCTTTTTCGGCGAGAGGCGATTGCCGCACGGCCTGCTCCCCCGCAAGTTTGGACCGGCCGTATTGCGGAGACGGGACGGGGCGGATCGAGTTCGGTCAATCGCACGGGCCGCGGTGCTAGGCCCAGCGGCAGCCAGGCTGCTGACATGCACGAATCTCTTGATCGTTCCGGCTTGACTGGCAGCGCGCAACAGGTTGGTAGTAGCGAGCGCATTGCCGCGCTGGTAATCCGACCGTGTGCGGGCTTTGGTGATACCCGCCAGATGGATAACGGAGTCAACATCGCGCAGGGCTTCGGTGAGCCCGTCGCTGGTTGTAAGGTCGCCATAGGCAAGATCCACCTGGGATGGAAAAGCGAGGGTCCGGCGAACGAGGCAACGTACCTGCCGGCCCTGGGATACTAAGCGCTCCACCAAATGGCTGCCGATGAAACCGGTTCCCCCGGTCACCAGGATCATGATTGAGGAGCACTGCGAAACGCCACCTCGGCGAAGCAGCTTTCGGCGGAAGTTCCGGTGTGCTGGGTATTAATCTGCAAACGAATTCCCTTTACGCGCGGCGCGGGGCGTCCATACGCCTTCACGTAATCGCCGGCAAGGTTGCGATTCTCGGTTAGCCAGCGATTCAGATCCGAAGCGCCGGAGCGGCAGACCACGGCGAAGATGTGCACTAGGGGAATCGAACTGGCGCTCTCCATGATTCCCGCCGGCGCGGTGGTGTCCCAGATGTAGCTTAAGACGTGTTTATCGGAGAAAGCGACCAAGACTTGAGCGGCCTGATCGTCGGTTTTGCTACGGCGGAAATCGCCACCCACCGGAAGTTGTTTTACATTCCATTTCCAGGTGAGATAGGGCGATTGGTTGGGATCGATATCCACTTCCCGCTCAAGGCCGTAGGAAGAATCGTGACTTTTCAGGTCCAGGTAAATGGCATTGCCTTCACGAATGGTGGCAATTTTGGGCGCGCCGCGATTGATTTTCACTTGCCAGCCATCCGGGAGGTGCCCCGGTTGCCAGTTAAGCGGATTGAGGACAATGAGAGCGCTGGGAGTGGAGCCTGCCAAAGACACCAATGCAACGACAACTAATAATAGGAAAACGCGGCGCAAAGACCCTCCGGTAATCCCTATGATCGCATGATTCGGGTTATTCGTGCCTGCTCAGGGGCCTACTAACCAAACGAAGCTAAAGCCAGGTTAGCGCGCGCGGGGAGAGTAAGATCGTCGAACTGTTTTCGGGTTAGCCGTGGGAAGGCTGCAGCCGCGATCATGGCTGCATTGTCTGTCGAAAGGCCCGGTGACGGAAAGAGGACAGGATAGGGAAGCCGTGCGTCCCGCGCGGCATCGCGCAAGCCGGAATTGCAGGCTACTCCCCCAGAAATGATCAGGGTACGGGCGCCAATGTTTTCTGCGGCGGCGGCGGCGCGGCGCAGGAGTTCCTCGATCACGGTGCGTTGGAAAGACGCCAGCAAGTCGCGAGTCGATTGCGGAGTGACGGACAACCACTGTTCCGTCGAAGGATGGGCGATGGTACGCTGGAGGTCGCGGCGCGTTTGGATCTCCGCGGTTAGGTCGTGGCTCTCGACCCAGCGGAGCACGGCTGTCTTGAGGCCGCTGAAACTGAAATCGAGTGTGTTGCCCTTCATGCGGGCAAGAGTGAAACGCACTGCTCGCGGATTGCCGAAGGGGGCCAGACTATCGACTACAGGGCCTCCTGGATAGCCGAATCCGAGGAGTTTACCCACTTTGTCAAACGCTTCGCCCGCCGCATCATCGCGAGTCTTTCCGAGCAAGGCGTAAGAGAATCCTGGGCGGACATGAAACAGGTGCGTGTGTCCTCCACTGACTACGAGCGCCAACGCGGGGTATTCGACCTCGCGCCCATCGCGGGCGGATTCGAGCACCACCGAGTGAATGTGTCCTTCAATGTGATTGACGCCGATCAACGGAATATTGGCGGCAAACGCGAGAGCTTTGGCATAGGTGATGCCGACCAGGAGCGAGCCCACCAGGCCGGGTCCGGCGGTGACCGCGATGGCCGAGAGATCTGGTAGTGTGACGTGCGCGCGGGCCAGCGCTTCACGAGTAACGGGCACGATGGCCCGCAAATGTTCGCGCGAAGCTAGTTCGGGGACTACGCCTCCATAGCGCCCATGGGTTTCCAACTGAGAGGCCACCACGGACGATAGAATCGAGGCTCCATCTTCGACCACGGCTGCGGCGGTTTCGTCGCAGGAGCTCTCAATTCCCAGGATCAGCATGACTCTACTCTAACTGAAGCGTGGTTTGCGAGGCAGCGTATGGCGCGCACGCCCCGCCAAGACTAACAGGCAGCGGGCTGTTTCGGCGCAGCGCATGGACGCATGGGTTAACTCGACAAGGCTTTCCCTTGCTGGATGATTCGGGCCGACTAGATTGAGGGCCGTCTCCGCGTGGTTCAGTATGAATGTTAATTCGTCATTGAAGTCTTTGCCGGCGGCCAGAGAGAGGATCGCAAGGTGATCCAACTCTGTTACGAGCGCTGGGAGCCGGCGGATGGTTGGGGCAGTCTGTTCTTTCACATCCGAGCTTAACGTGGAAGCGATAGGAAGATACCGCGACATACTGCCCCGATGTTGCAGGGTAAGGCGAAAATATTCATGCTCGACTGGTGACCGCCATGGCTATTGGAGTATGACGGATGTGGTGCCCTTGGTCTTGGCTGTACCCACTGTGTTGGTAACGGTGATCGTAGCCTGGCCCGCCACGGCCTTCTTGAAAGTCACACCGGTGTACCACACGGCCAGGATTTCACTGGGTGCCAGTGTCTGGCCGGTACTTCCCGAATAGGAAAATATTGTGGTGGAACCTTGCGTAACTGTGAGATCGACGCTAACCGCACCGCCCTTGGCATTGGCCGCGGTTTCGACCACCCAATAGATCTGGGCGCAAGTTTTGCAAGTGTGGGGCACGACGGCCGCGACTAACGGCTCGCCGACCACGATAGCTCCCGCTGGAATCTTGGAACAGTCTGTATCGCTGCCACCCGTGTAGCAGGGCCAATACGGGTTGCCGGATCCGTCGGTGGGAGGATTGGCGGCTATGTTCAGGAGTGCGGTAAATACAGTGGGCGAAGCGTCCGGCGAGACGCCCGCGGAAATGGGTCCCAGTTTGGCGAAATGGAGTTGACCTTGCACCGTGGGATCGTCGGCCTGCGCCCTTAGGGCCTGCCCGCTTACGCATAGCGCCAGCGGTAAAGCCAAATAGAAAAGCGTGCGTATTCTTGTCATCGTTTTGAAACCCCTCTGTGGAATCGGAGTGCGAACGAAGCCAGTATCTTGCGCGCGCCCGCTAGAGTCAAGGTCTAAACGTACTGGGAGTTGAGGATGAATTCCTCGGATTTACTTCATGCCCGCGAGGAATCGGTCGACTTCGGAGCGTGTGGGCGCGGATGCCTGAGCACCCAAGCGAGTTACGGAAATCGCGGCCGCAGCGTTGGCGAACCGGATGGCTTACGGCACTGGTTGTCCTTCCGCCAAAGCGACGGCGAGCGCCGCATTGAAGGTGTCGCCGGCGGCGGTGGTGTCCCGCACTTCCACGGGGAATGCCGCGGTTTGAAACGAGCCGGCATCGCCGCTGTCGTACGATCCGCGATCACCCAGCTTCAAGACCACATTGTGGGGTCCTAGCTTTCGCAGAGCCTCAGCCAGTTCCGGCGCTTCGGTTTCGGAAACGCGCGCCGGGGGACGGCCGTGCAGCATCAAGGCTTCGTTTTCATTGGGAGTCAGTTACCAGGAAGCGGACGAACAAAGCCTAAGTCGGTGAAAGGAGGGGGCTCGCTTTGATCGCCGGGGTCGGGGGGCAGGGGTCGGGGCGGGGATTAGCCTTCGATTAACCTTAAATTAGCCTTCGATCCGCGTTTTTGTGGGGGGCGGCTCGGTTTCGGGATCGGGAATGCCGGTTTTGTGGGGGGGGGATCGGGTTTGCGGGTGGGTAGAGAGACAGTTGTGGCGCACCCTTCGTTGCCGGGCGCGAGGTTGTCAAAGATCTCGGCGCGGGAAAAGGTTAGCGGGTGTCGGGGTCTGGCGCACAGAAGACGGGATGACCGACGGGTTCGGACATGACGAAGCCGGGATGCGGTTTCAGGTCCGCGTTGCGCACGGCTTCGATGGGTTCGACAGGAGTGGCGGGCTGCGCCTGGGCTTCCGCTTCCGGCTTCGCGGGGCGCTGCTTTTGTAGCTTTTGGAGGTAGTCGACGCCGGCGCGGAATTCTTTTTCGAATTTGGTGCGCTGTTTATCGACTTCGGCGAGCATGGCGAAGCGCCGTTCGCCGAAGGGAACTTCCTGGTAGATCTGGTTTTCGGAGTTGGCGTTGCGGATGAGGTGCCATTGCGCGATGACGATGGTTTCGAAGCAGCACATTTCGAGGCGGGTGCGGGGATTAAAATCGGCGCACAGTTCGTCCCAAAGCTGGGAGTAGGCTGCGGCGTTTTCGGTGGGTAGGATGATGGTGCGCGTGCGCAAGCCGAAGGTGAGGGCGTTGAAGCGGATGGCCTCGCGACCTTCCTGTGTTTTCGGGCCGCAAGACTTCTGGGCGTTTTCTTTATTTGCGGCGTGTTGCTTTTCCGATATCAACATATTCGTCCTTTTGGGAATGGCGGGTTGGAGCCCGCTACCCAATTTCAGGGGAGCACAGGAGTGCGCGGGAGGACGGGTATTAGGGCGGTCAAGTTACTCGATTGATTGGGTTACTTTTATTTTTGAAGATTGTCACTGGCCGCCGAGATCTGCTACTACTTCGGGCCTTTGGGCATCTCAGCGATGCTTAACACACGCTCTTTTGCGATAGCTCGATTCCGGGCGCCATAAGCGCCGGACTGATCGGTAAGCAGAAATGCTGCGACCAAACCAGAACCGGCGCAAGAACTAAACGTACTGAGAGTTCCAGGTAAAGCTACGCTTCTATCAGGAACCGGTCGACTTCGGAGCGTGTGGGCGCGGATGCCTGAGCACCCAAGCGAGTTACGGAAATCGCGGCCGCAGCGTTGGCAAACCGGATGGCTTGCGGCACAGGTTGTCCTTCCGCCAAAGCGACGGCCAGCGCGGCATTGAATGTATCGCCGGCGGCGGTGGTATCCCGCACTTCCACCGGGAATGCGGCGGTTTGAAACGAGCCGGCATCGCCGCAATAGTACGATCCGCGATCACCCAACTTCAAGACCACATGGCGGGGTCCTAGCTTTCGCAAAGCCTCAGCCAGTTCCGGCGCTTCGGTTTCGGAAACGCGCGCCGGGGGACGGCCCAGCAGCATCAGGGCTTCGTTTTCATTGGGCGTCAGGATGTCCACCTGCGCGAGCAGGTCGGAAGGCAGCGGTTGCGCCGGTGCGGGATCGAGCATAGTGCGCAGGCCTTCTGCGCGGGCCAGCGCCAAAGCGGCCACTACGGTATCGAGAGGCGTTTCCAATTGGAATAGCGCCAGGCTCGCGCCGCGGAAAACCTGGCGCATGGCCTCCACATCCGCGGCAGCCAGCGCGAAGTTGGCGCCCGAGGCAACCACGATGGAATTCTGACCTTGCTTGTCGACCCAGATGAGAGCTACGCCGGTGGGCTGCGACTTTGTGGCGTTCACCGCGCCCACGTCCACGCCAGCGGCGGCCAAGCTAGCTTTCAGATGGTCCGCGAAGACGTCGTAGCCCACGCGCCCCACCATGCGCACGGCGACCGAACCAGAGCCCAGCTTTCCGGCGGCGCATGCCTGATTTGCGCCTTTACCGCCCGGGATCATCTGGAAATCACGGCCCAGGACGGTTTCGCCGGCTACCGGCAGGCGCTCCACGGTAACTACGAAGTCCATGTTCAGGCTGCCGACGACTACCAAAGAGGGTGTCATGGGTGGACCGGCAGCATACTAGCGGGAAATATCGATCCCGAGTTTCTTCAGCTCTTCAGAATAGTAGCGGCGATGGAGCAGGTCCCACTCTTCGCTGCCTTCGGGGATCTCGCGCTTTTGCGTGCGGATTTTGTCGCGCGCCATGCGGTCGACCTTTTCTTCGGCGGTCAGGACCTCGGTAACATCGCGGACGATGTCGAGCCGGACGTCATTAGGGTCCTTCTTCATGCGCAACTCGCGGGTCTTGCGGAGGGCCACGATGATCTTGTGCGACATGTCGTTGACCTTGTCGCGCGAGAGTTTCATGGCATCGTGGGTGTCGCGGCCAGACGCGCGGATGACCTTACGTTCCGCGATCATGGCATTCTTCACCTTGCGGAACATCTCCTGGTAGCTGACGCCCTCGCGGCGCATGTATTCGTTGTACTGCTGCAGGATCTCGCGAACCTCGTCGTTCAGGCGGTCTTCGACGGACAGTTCTTCGGTGATGATGTTGGCGATAATCTCCGAAACCGCCTGCGGATTGTTGGTCTCAATCGAAGCAGGCGTCAGTTTCTTCACCAATTCACGGGAGAGATAGGCGATGAATTCCCTAGGAAGCAACATCTATGTTTTAAACGCGTTTTCAACGGCGAACCTGTAGTTTAGCAGATCTGCGCCAACCCGGCTAAGTCCCGGAAGGGGGTGAATTCCGCCCTCCCAAGCATTGAATATGATACCGTAGCGGCATGCGAAATCCACGGATCGGGCTAATGCTTGGATTGCTTGCGGCGGCGTTTGCCATGAAGGCGCAGCAGCCCAAGATCGTCTGGAGCGAGCAGGAAAAGCCGGTGATCGAGCAAATGCGTAAGCTGCGCTCGTTGCCGGATGCAGAGCGAGTCATCCTGGAAAAACGGCTGGCGGTGCAGATACGCGAACTGCCGCCCGGTGAGCATCAGGCCATGCTGGCCCAATCGCTCGCGAACCTGGTGACGGAGGGCGATCCCGGGGCCGAGACCTTGCAGGAAGTCGCGACCACCTTGGCGCAAACGCTACGTGATCGACCGGCGGGTAAAGACGACGGATTCGGGACGCTGGCCCAATTGGTACGGTACGAACATGTGAAGGTCTCGATGGACGATCCACGCCTGGCGGCGGCTATGGCCAAACTGGAAGCGGACGATAAGGCGCGGCAGAGCGCGGACTTTACGCTGACGGATCTGAAGGGGAAAAGTTGGACTCTGAAAGGTCTGAGCGGGAAGGTGGTGCTGGTAAATTTCTGGGCCACCTGGTGTCCGCCATGCCGCAAGGAAATGCCCGATCTGGACGGATTGTACAAGCGGTTCGAAGCTAAAGGGCTGGTGATTCTGGCGATCTCCGATGAGGAAATCGGGAAGGTGCAGCCATACCTTGCCGAGCACCCCGTGAGTTATCCGATTCTGCTGGACCCGGGCCGCAAAGTCAATGAATTATTTCGCGTCGAAGGGATTCCGAAGAGCTTCGTTTTCGACGCGCAGGGGAAGTTGGTGGCGGAGGCCATCGACATGCGCACGAAGCGCCAGTTTCTGGAGATGTTGGCTTCGGCCGGGCTGAAGTAAGCTACTCGAAGGCCGCCCAGAACAGGCCTACCAGTTCATCGATCAGCGGCATGCGCGGGTTAGAGCGCCAGGACGGATCGTCAAAAGCCAGGCGGGCCAGGTCGGGCATGGCGCGCTCGAACTGCTTTTTTGAAATGCCGAGCGCGGCGATGGAACGGGGGAAGCTCAACTGATCGAGCAACTGCCGGATCGCGGCGATCAGGTTTTGCACTTTCTCTTCCACGGTATTTCCGCCAAGACCCAACAGGTCCGCGATGAGAGCGTACTTCTTGTGCGCGACATACGCGCGCTGGTTGGGCGAAGGCATGAACTTGGTGGGAACCGACGCGTTGTAAGCGATGACGTGGGGCAGCATCAAGGCATTCGCCCGGCCGTGCGCCACACCGAAGCGGGCTCCGAAAGCGTGGGCCAGCGCATGGTTCACACCGACCGAAGCATTGGAAAAGGCCAAGGCAGCGATGCAGGCGGCGTTGTGCATCATGGTGCGAGCCTCTTCATTGCCGGGCTGTTCATAGGCGATGGGCAGGTATTTGAAGACCATGCGGATAGCTTGCATAGCATTGGAATCGGTGTAGGGCGACGCGTGTATTGAAACGCCGGCTTCCAATGCGTGGGTGAGACAATCAATGCCTGTATCGGCGGTCAGGCCTTTCGGCATGGTCATTACGAATTGCGGATCAACTATAGCCACATCGGGGCTGAGCGAATAGTCCGCCAAGGTGACTTTGCGTCCGTGCTCTTTGTCGGTCATGACGGCGAATGGCGTAACTTCGCTGCCGGTGCCGCTGGTGGTGGAGATGGCGATCAGACGAAGGTGGTTGGTTCGCTCCGTGGGGAACCGGACCACGCGCTTGCGAATGTCGAGGAAGGGCGCGGCCAGTTCTTCGAGATCGGCATCGGGCGTCTCGTACTTGAGCTTCATGATTTTGGCGGCATCGATGACGGAGCCGCCTCCCAGGGCGACGATCTGGTCCACTGTATAGGCATTGAGCGTTTCAACGCCTTGCATTACCACTTTGAATTCGGGCTCGGCATCCGGGATGGCGAGCACGCGGACGCGCGTGGCGGCGGGCAGCGCGCGGCGTACGATATCGGCATGCCCCATTTGTTCCAGGGCGGGATTGGTCACGATCAGCGTGGATCGCGAGGCGAAATCGCGCAGGTTTTCGACGGCATTTCGATTGAAGTAAATCTGATTAGGGACGCGGAACCACATGTGCGCTGGTGTCCTCCGGGCCACGCGTTTGATGTTGAGGTAGTGATAAATGTTGACGTTATCCATCGTGCTGTTGCCGCCGCCGGTGCCGCAGCCGAAGGAGAACGTGGGTACCAAATCGTTGTAGACTCCGCCCAGAGCTCCGATGGCGCCGGGCGCGTTGACGATGATGCGCCCCGCGTTGATGACTTCGCTAAACTGTCGGACAATGTCGTCGTTATGGGAGAAGATGACGGCTGTGTGGCCGAGTCCGCCGGCCCGGTTGACGGCCACGCACAGGTCGAGGGCCTGGGCTGTGGACTGGGCGCGGCATACGGCCAGCACGGGGAATAGCTTTTCAACCGATAGAGGGTGTTCGCGGCCCACGCCTGCGATGGGGGCAATGAGAAGCTTGGTATGAGGCGCGACGCGCAGGCCGATGGTGCGCGCGATATCGACAGCCTTCTGGCCGACGGCCATGGGCTGCATGTGGCCGGTGGCCGGATCCACGACAGTACAGCCAAGCAGTTTGGTTTCCGCCTCATTGCAAATGTGCGCGCCGAGTTCGGCAAACTTCTGCAGGGCCAGGTCGTAGATCTCGTCGTCGATCACCACGGTCTGTTCGGAGGCGCAGATGGTGCCATTGTCAAAAGTTTTTGAGGTGATGATATCCACCACCGCCATGTCCAGGTCCGCCGTTCTTTCCAGGTAGACGGGAGTGTTGCCGGGTCCCACGCCCAACGCCGGTTTGCCGGAACTGTACGCAGCACGCACCACACCGCGGCCGCCAGTGGCGTCGATCAGGGCCACGTCTTTGTGGTGCATCAGGAAGGCATTGTCAGAGAGAGTGGGAGTTTCAATGCAGGTAAAGACGCCTTCGGGCGCGCCATTCTTGACGGCCGCTTCGTACATGATCCGCATGGCTTCGGCACAGCAGCGCCAGGCATTCGGATGTGGACTGAAGACCAGCGCATTGCGGGTCTTGATTGCCATAATGCATTTGAAGAGAACCGTAGAGGTGGGGTTGGTGATGGGGGTGAGGGAAAAGATGACGCCGATGGGTTCGGCCACTTCGGTGATGCCGCGGTCAGGAAATTCATTGATCGCGCCCACAGTCCGCTTGTCTTTGATGTAGTTATAGACGAACTCGGTGGCCACCATGTTCTTGATGACCTTGTCTTCGAGCACGCCGAGGCGGGTTTCTTCGAAGGCTAGCCGGGCCAGGTGGTGGGCCTGGGCGAGGCCTGCGAGAACCATGGGCTTGACGATGGCGTCTACTTGGGATTGAGTGAATCTGGAGAAGGCAGCGGCGGCGGTGCGCGCTTGACCAACTAAAGATTCCAGGTAAGCGGCACGTTCCGCGTCAGGAGGCGCAATATTTTCCGGCATTTATCGTTCCTCACGGGTGTTTATCCACGAAACAGGAGTATAGCATCTGGAAATATAATTATCTCGCCTGTGGCTGATCGTACATTTCGAGGCGCACTGCCGGGCGGATTCCGGTACTAGAAGGGTTTGACAAGGGGGCAGGGGGACGGCACACTAACTATAGTTAGCGAGGAGGGAACATGCAGATCAAACCTATCGCGATGTTACTCCTGGCGGTGCCTGGGCTGGCGCTGCCGGTAAATTTCAACGCTCCCAAAACATATGGCTTCAGTGCCAACGGCATACACTCGACCGTCATAGCCGACTTCAATAACGACGGAAAACGGGATTTGGCAATCTCCCTGAACAACGGCTACCAAATCCTTTTAGGCAATGGCGACGGGACCTTCCAGAATCTGCCGGCGGGAGCCCTGCCTGGTACTCTTACGCCGATTTTAGCCGTTGGCGATTTCGATCATGACGGGAATCCGGATCTTGCCGTGGCGGGCGGGGTGGGCGTGGTCACCATCCTTTTGGGTAAAGGCGATGGCACTTTTCAAACGCCGCAGACCTATAACACGGGTTTTCATCCTTCTTTTGTCGCGGTAGGTGACTTCAACAAAGATGGAAAACCTGACTTGGCTGTCACGAACGGCGGCAACGGCGCACACAGCGTTTCCATCCTGCTGGGCAACGGTGACGGGACGTTCCAGCCCGCGCTGTATTACCAGGTGGGCACTGGGCCCAGCGCGGAAGTTGTGGGCGACTTTAACCGCGATGGCAATCAGGATCTGGCGGTAACGAATTACCTTTCCAATACAATTTCAATTTTGTTCGGAAACGGTGACGGCACATTCCAGGCGGCGCAAACGTATCCGGTGGAGGTGAATCCGGAGTCGGTGGCGCTGGGCGATTTCAATGGAGACGGGAAGGCGGATCTGGCGGTCGTCAACACGACCTCAAGTACGCTTTCCATTCTGCTGAATAATGGCGCCGGAACGTTTAAGGCGGGCGCGATCTACGGTATGCCGGCGCTGCCGCAATATGTAGCGGCGGCGGACTTGAACGGCGACGGCAAAATAGATCTGGCCGTGGTGAGCGATCAGTCCGATGTCACGGCGATCCTCACCGGCAATGGCGATGGTACGTTCCAACCTGCGGTTACCTATCTGCCCGGCGGCTTTTCGCTGGCCATTGCGGATTTCAATGGCGACCACAAACTCGATCTGGCGGTGGGCGCCTATGCGGAAACAATTATCCTGGCGACAGCCACGGGGACGTTCGCGCAACCTGCCACTTATCCCGTACAGGCAGCGCCCAACGCAGCCGTGGTGGCAGACTTCAACGGTGACAAGAACCTGGATCTGGCGGTGACCGACGGGAACTCCAATACCGTTTCCATCCTAATGAACAACGGCAATGGCACGTTCGCGAGCCGTGTGAACTATGCCGTACAAAAGACTCCGGTATCCATTGCCAAGGGGGATTTCAACGGCGACGGCAAGATGGATCTGGTGGTGGCCAACTTCAATTCACATTCCGTTTCTATATTGTTGGGAAACGGCAATGGGACATTCCAAGCGGCCCTGAGCTACGCGGCTGGAAGTGCGCCCCAATCGGTGGCGGTCGGCGATTTCAATGGCGACGGAAAGCCGGATCTGGCCGTGGCGAATGCGGCTGTTAACGGAGGCAGCGGCAGTGTGTCCATCCTGCTGGGCAATGGCGATGGCACGTTTCAGCCGCAGGTCACGTATTTAAATGGCGAAACGCCCACCTACCTGGCAATCGCGGATTTTGACGGGGATGGGAACCTGGACGTCGCGGTGGCGGTGGGGTCCGTGGTAGCGGTGTTGCCCGGCAACGGGGATGGGACATTCGGGAGCGCGCTCTCGACCCTAGTGAATTTGACTAACGGGGGCACTCCGATGACGGTCGGCGACTTTAATGGCGATGGAGTCCGGGACCTCGTGGTGCAGGGTAATATTCTGCTTGGTAATGGCGATGGAACCTTCCATCTGGCCCCTGTGTTACCGGGCGGCGGACAGGCGGCCGTGGGTGATTTCGACGGCGACGGCAAGACGGATATCGCACAGGCGGGCCTGGCGGGCGTTTCTATCTATCCGGGGAATGGCGACGGTACCTTCGCTGCTCCGGTCGGTTTTCTTGCCGGAAACGCGCCCGTCTTTGTGGCGGTGGCAGATTTCAATCGGGACGGCAAGCCTGACTTGGCGGTAGTGAATAATAATGGTCAGGTGGACGCGGTGGCCGTTTTGACGAATACGAGCCATTAGAAATGGTGACCCGGCCACGGCCGGCACGGCCGGAAGGTGCAATAGCGGGCAACCGCCAACACCTGCTATAATTTGAAAGATTCAGGTTCGTAACGATCCAGGAACATCTATGCCCAAGCTGAAGACTCACAAAGGTGCGTCCAAGCGGTTCAAGAAGACCGGGACCGGCAAGGTGGTACGCCACCATGCTTTCTCCCGTCATATCTTGACCTCGAAGACGCGCAAACTGAAGAGAAAGCTTCGCAAGAGCGTGTTGGCGGACCCCGCCGACCAAGCCGTGCTGAAGCGTATGATCCCCTATTAGGGGAAACCACCGCGTGTGGCCGGAGCGCGTGGCACGTGCCCGATCCACCGCAAAGAGAACCATTCAATAAGGAGAAAACGTGCCCAGAGTTAAACGTGGAACCAACCGCAGAGATTCGCGCCGGAAAACACTAGATCGCGCGAAAGGATTTTTCCTCACCAAAAGCAAGCTGAATCGAGCGGCGCAGGAAGCCGTCGAGAAGGCCCTCAAATACGCCTACGTCGGCCGCAAGAACAAGAAGCGCGAATTTCGTTCGCTGTGGATTGTGCGCATCAACGCCGGTTGCCGGGCAGCCGGTATTTCCTACAGCAAGTTCATGCACGGGTTGAAAGCCGCGGGCATTGAGCTGGACCGCAAAGTTCTGGCGGAAGTTGCCGCGGGCGACGCAGCCGCGTTCACTTTGCTGATCGAGAAGGCCAAGGCGGCCCTGGAGCCTGCGGCGTGACACTTCCCCTCGAGCAGGAAACCGATTCGCTACAAGCGCTGGAGCAGCGTATCCAACAGGCGGTTCAAGTTGTGACGCGGCTCCGGCAGGAGAAAGATGCGGCCCTGCAGGAAGCCTCTGAGGCGCGTGCGGAGTCCGCCCGCCTGGCCGATGAACTGAAGACCCTGCACTCGGAACGCAAACAGGTGCGCAGCCGCATCGAGAAGCTATTGGGGCAGATCGACCAACTCAGCGCCGGCTAAAGCCGTGGCCGCCAGCACGCCAGAAAAACGTCCGGTACGCGTTACCATCCTGAGCCAGTCTTATACGCTGCTCACCGCCGGAGATCCACGCGAAGTGGAGGACTTGGCGCGTAGTGTGGACGATCTGATGCTGTCGATCGCGGGTAAATCTCCCAACGCCGATTCCACGCGAATTGCGGTGCTGGCATGTATGCACTTGGCCGACCGGCTCAATAATCTCGAGCAGAGTCTTAACCAGCTAAAAGATCGCGTGGACCGCAAGAGCGAAGAGTTCGCGGTACTTCTCGAGCAGGCGCTCGAAGGAGGGAACGATGCTTAACCGTTACTGCAGCGTGTGCGCGGCGCTGGTGGCGCTGTGCGCAGGGTTGTGGGCGGCTTCCGATGCCTATCGCGCGCAGATTGAAGGATGGCGCCGGCAGCGTGAGGCGTCCCTCAAGGCCGATGGCGGTTGGTTGACCGTTACGGGGCTGCTCTGGCTGCACGATGGGGCCAATAGCTTCGCGGCGGTGGAAGGCGCCACTTTCCAGTTGGACAAGGGAAAAGTGACCTTGTACATGGACGGGCGAAAGCGGGAGCTACAGCCGGATACTTCGGGTAAGCCGGACGTGGTGACCCGGGGCGCCGTGAGTATGTTGGTTATTAAGCGCGGCGATAAGTACGGCATCCGGCTGAAGGATAACAACAGCCAGTTGCGTAAGGACTTCACGGGCTTGCATTACTTCCCGGTGAAACCGGAGTATCGGATTGCCACCCGCTTGGTGCCGGACGCCAAAAAAATCCCTATCCTGAATGTGCTCGGACAGGTTGAGGATACTCCCAGCCCCGGATATGTGGAGTTTCAGTTACACGGCCAAAAACTGCGGCTAACCCCCGTACAGGAATCGCCCGGCGAATTGTCATTCATTTTCCGTGACTTAACGTCCGGCAAAGAGACTTACGGCAGCGGCCGTTTTCTCGATGCGGAGTTGGGGAAGGACGGCGAAGTGGTACTCGATTTCAACAAAGCGTACAATCCGCCGTGCGCGTTTACGCCCTACGCAACCTGCCCGCTACCACCGAAAGAGAACCGTTTGGGAGCGCGCATTGAGGCCGGGGAATTGAAATACGGCGAGCACTAGGAAGCTTGCACGACAATTGCCAGGAGGTTCCAGGCAACCACCGCGCCGAACCAGATATTCAAGAAAATCAGCATCCGTTTGCGATTCAGAAACACCGCAAAGGCTGCCAGTCCCGCCGCTAGTATCTTCGAAATGATGAGCCCGCTGAGCGGTCCGGTTTGCAGTAAGTGACCGATAAAGGTGCTGCCTTCACGCGCGCCCAAATGCAGGCCGATCATGGTTGTCAGGACATCCAATATCTGCAGGCCCAGGAAGATACCGACAGCCGGGATCGGAAAGGTATTTGGAATTGGGGCTGGAGATGCGTTGAGTTCTTGCGGCACAGCGTCTATCTCGATTATCCATGGCCCGTGCGAAGGACTCCA
Source organism: Bryobacterales bacterium (assembly GCA_963738345.1). Classification (GTDB taxonomy): domain Bacteria; phylum Acidobacteriota; class Terriglobia; order Bryobacterales; family Bryobacteraceae; genus Bog-159. The sequence continues at coordinate 3,550,510 of CAVTWI010000002.1, read as the reverse complement.
GTCCTCTTTGGTTATCCAGCGGTCCGTTTTGCGGAGATGTCAGTTCGTCCAATACTGGTGAAAGCCTTCGTATTCCCAATCGAAGTGTGCCAGGATGGTGCGACGCAGTTCCAACATGTCCACTAGGCCGGCCTTGTGGTAAACGATCTTGCCGTCGGGCGTCATCAAGACGGTATACGGCAGGGAAGCGCCCGGCGCAAGTCCCCAGTCCTTCTCGAAACCGGCGGAGGACAAAAGATTGCGGCTGGTGGCATGCTGCTTTTGCAGTATCTGCTGGACAGCGTCGCGATGTTCGGAAGAGTCCGCCGCTACTGTTACCAGTTCTAATCCGCGCGGGCTATACATACGGTAAGTGGTTTCAATGCCCGCGAACTGGTTGATGCAGGAACCGCAGCGCGTGTCCCAAAAGCTGACCAGGGTCAGTTTCTTGGCGGCGTTCGCGCGCAGTTTAGCCATATCTTCGACCGAGGCGGCTTCGAGATTAACGGGCTGCTCTTCCAGTTTGCGCATGGCCGCTAACCGCTCGGCTTCCTTCTCTTTCCACTTGGTGGAGCAGCCGAAAACGCCCGTATGGGTGACCTCCGGAGCCTTGCCCGCCAGCAGGGCATTGATCGCATTCCGTGCATCCTGCGTCTTTACCATTTCCATGCGGTAGCTGTTGTCCACGCGCCCTTCGTAACGAAGCCGCCGGTCGCGATCGAAAATGAATATGTGCGGCGTGGCTTGGGGACCATAAGCGCGCGCTACGGACTGAGTGGCGCCGTCATACAAATACGGATAAGTCAGATGTTTGTAGGCCACCCGGACTTGCATTTCAGCCAGCGTGTCACTCATGTCCGCGGAATCGAGTTCGTCAATACGGAGCGCTTCGGGCGCGTTCGGTTGGATCGCTACCACGGCCACGCCTTTGCCGCTATAGTCGTCGTACAGTTGCTGGATGCGTTGCTCGTAAAGCTGTGCGATAGGGCAGTGATTGCACGTGAAGACAATGGCCAACACTGGGCTGGCAGCGTAGTCGGCAAGCTGGTGAGTCTTGCCATCCACTCCCGGCAATGAAAAATCCGGCGCGGACGAGCCGATGGGGAGTATCGGATGAGAATCCGCGCCGTATGCCACCATCGCGGTGGCGAAGAGTAGTTCAAGCCAATTTACGCGCATATTCCACCTCCTGCCGCATATCCTCTTCGACTGGACCTTCTTTCTCATATTCGATGGCCACTAATCCCGTGAAGTTCAGCTTGTGCAGTTCCGCCATTACCTGCGGAATCTTAGCAATGCCGCGCCCGATCAATACATTGTCCTCCGCATGCGGTGCGGCGATGTCTTTCAGGTGTACCAGTTTCAGATACGGTCCCAACTTGCGCACGGCGTCCACGGTGTCGTAGCCGCAAGAGGCGAACTGGCCCACATCCACGGTTGCGCCGACGGTCTTCGAAAGACCGGCCAAGGCGCGCAGCACATCCTCGGGGCTCTCGTAGGCGAACTTAGTGGGGAAGAAATGATTGTGGATGCCAAAGGTAAGTCCTGCCTGGGTGCACTGCTGGTCAATGCGCTTCAGCATGGCCCCCCCGGTGGCATCGCCGGTGATATTGCGCGCGCCCAAGATCTTGGCAAAGCTCAGCGCAAGATCGAGTTCGTGCTCATCGTGAATAGTCGCGGCATAATAGGAGACACAACGAATCCCACCCTTGTCGAACAACGCCCGTGCGCTACGGAAGCGGTCTTCATTCGGATGTGACAGCAGCATGAACTCGCCGCGCGACATCTCGATTTCCTGAATACCCAGCGCTTGTAACTGGACGATCATGGCTTCGAGAGAAAGGCCGTGATAACTGTAAGTGCCAATGCCGATGTTCAGGCGGTTAGCTGCCCTCAAGCTACGACCCGCAGCCACGGCCGCGCCCGTTGCCAGGCCCGCAAATGTTCGCCGCGTCATGGCTTCTGTACCAAGGGCCGCGGCGTAACATCCGCATCCTGAAGTTTCATCGCCCATTTGATGGCTTCCACGTACATTTTCTGCAGATCCGGACGATCCCAATTCTCGACCGGATGCCCCAGCGTGGAATAAAACACGCGGCCTTGCCCATACATCTTGGCCCACGCCACTGCGAAGTCGCGATCGGTGCGATGGACGTTCTTGTTTTTCAAGTCAAGCTTATCGGGATCGAGGCGCATCAACACCCGCAGTTTCTCGCGCGAATAATTCCGCATCTGGTAGATCTCGTCGCGCAACACGAACGACGGTCCCCACTGGCTCATCCCGGGAAACGCGGGGTCTTCCACGATTACCGGCGCGTTGAAAGTGCCCCAAGGATGCTCGTCGAAATATCCGCCAATCATCTCGCCATATTCGGGCCAGTTTGTGAACGTGATAGTGGCACTGTGGATCCCGATGAACCCTTTCCCATCGTCGTGAATGAACGAGAGGAAGTCGGATTTCTGCTGAGCATCCATTTCCAAATTTCCGCCCGTATAGAACAACACGGCATCGAAGTTATTCAGATTCGGCGCGTTGTATTCCAGCTTTTTCTTGGTGAGGACTTCGGTATCGGTGCGAATGGTGGTGTCCCACAGACCGTTCTCGCGGCCCAGTCGCTCAATGGTCGCGAGGGCGTGCGAAACGGCTTCATGGCGATAACCCTTCTCTTCGCCGATCGCTAACAACTTTTTCCGGGTTTGTGGCGCCGGGGTCTGGGCGCTGCCACCGATAGCGGTCAACACCGCCAGGATCAGTATGGCAACACGTGCCGTCAATTGCTGGCCACCTTGGGCCCAAACACGTCTTTTACGGGCATATTCGAGGGGAACTCCAGATTGAAAAAGCCCACCATCATTTCGTCCCAACTTTGATCTCCCCAAGTGACTTCCTTCTTGGGATCCGCATTGTCCGGATTGTTCGGCGAATTATCGAAGTGTGCCGTGCATTCGATGCGTGTCCCTTTCGGCAACACGATCGGCGATGCCAGGTTGTACCAAAGTTGCCAGTGCCAATCGTAGCGGGGCACGCGCAACAAGGTTTGCGTCTCGCCGGTGGGATACACGACCCGATATTCGAAATCCTTGCCGCGTCCGTGCATGTGCGGATGCAGGCTGGCTAGTTTCACATCGGCGCCCACTGCGAAATCGGCATCCACGCGGTAGTTCGGATCGCCCGGCGGAATCTTGAACTTCCCATTGGTCGCCGACAGAGTGAGCACGCGGGTGGCAGGCTTTTCCTTCGCAAACACCAAGCCGAATTTGCTCTGATCGCTGCCCGCCTTACCGTTGGTGGTGTAGTGGATTTCGAGGACAAAATCGGAACCGGCTTTCACTAACTTGCCCTTACCGGGCTCCAGGATCTCGGGCGGTTGGCCTGGGGCGTAACCGACCAGGAAATCGCTGGGAAGCGCGCTGGTATCGGTGGCGTCATCGGTGACTTTGGGTGCTACGAAAAATACGCCGGCAGGCTGGCCGCGGAGCCAATGCGAGCCTGGTTCCCGCACAAACAGGATCATGTGGTGTACGTGGGCGCGGTCGTCGGGCCGGGCCTCTGCGAATTGCACCCATTTGTCTTCGGCGAATCCCGAGGGAATGATAACTTTTTCGTATTCGATCGTGCCCGTCGCCGGAATCGCAAACGCGCGCGGAAACTGGAATACTACGTCGGGCTTTGGTATGGACCATCCTTCGACGTAGGCCGGTTGCGGCGGCAAGTCGCGCACATCGCCTTCCGGCGCGCCAGCGTCCGCCCACGTAACCAACGTATCGATATCAGCCTGCGACAGCGACCGGTCGTTTGAAAACTTCCCGAAGTGCGGGTCGGCGGACCACGGCGGCATTTTCTTTAATAACACGGCCTCTTTCATCGCTTTGGCCCACGGTCGCGCCTGCTGATAGCTAAGCAGCGAGAACGGCGCAGCCTCGCCGGGACGATGGCAGGTTTGGCAATGTTTCTGCAAAACCGGTGCCACCTCTTTCGAAAAGGTTACCCCCGGGGTACCGGTTGGCTTGGCGGCAAAGGCGCCACCGGCCACGAAAAATGCCGCCATCGGAATCGCGCCGAAGCGCCGTGCGGTATTGAGCATTTCTTTACCTGTATTGCCCATTCTGCCACACTACGGCGCGCGCCAAAGCGAGTCGTCTGCTACCTTATAATTTCAACCTCTATGACCACCATCGTTCGAGTAACAGGCCGTGAAATCCTGGATTCCCGCGGCAACCCTACCGTGGAAGCGGATGTTTATCTGGCTAACGGCAGCATGGGCAGGGCGGCTGTGCCCTCCGGCGCCTCCACCGGAGAACACGAAGCCGTGGAACTGCGCGATGGCGACAAGTCGCGTTACCTCGGCAAGGGCACGCAGAATGCCGTGTCGGCCACATCAATGGCGAGATCGCCCAGGCGCTGCATGGAAAGGATGCCAGCCGAGCAGGCGGACATCGACCGGCTGATGATCGAGCTGGACGGCACGCCGAACAAGGGCCGCCTGGGCGCCAACGCCATTCTGGCCGTTTCCATGGCGGCAGCGCGCGCCGCGGCGGCCGCCCAGCATACGCCGCTGTATCGCTATCTGGGCGGCGCCGGCGCGCGACTGCTGCCCGTTCCCATGATGAACGTGCTTAATGGCGGCGCGCACGCCGACAATTCGGTGGATGTGCAGGAATTCATGATCGCGCCCTTTGGCGCGGAGAAGTTTTCCGAAGCGCTCCGCATGGGCGTGGAAGTGTTTCACACGCTGAAGAAGGTGCTGAAGAAGCGCGGCTACTCGACGGCAGTCGGCGACGAAGGCGGCTTCGCGCCCAACCTGAAGTCCAACGTCGAGGCGCTCGAAGTGCTGCTCGAAGGCATCACCCAGGCCGGTTACAAGCCGGGCGAGCAGATCGGCATTTGCCTCGATCCGGCTTCCAGCGAGTTTTATCCAGGACGGCAAGTACGTCTTCAAGAAATCCGACAAGAGCCAGCGGACTTCCGAGCAGATGGTGGAGTTCTGGGCCGATTGGGTGCGCCAATATCCGGCCATCATTTCGATTGAAGACGGTATGTCGGAGGAGGATTGGGATGGCTGGAAAGCGCTGACCGATACGTTGGGCGGCAAGATTCAACTGGTCGGCGACGATATCTTCGTCACCAATCCGGAGATTTTCAAGCGCGGCATCGAGCGCGGCATCGCCAATTCAATTCTGATCAAGCTGAACCAGATCGGCACGGTGACCGAAACGCTGGAGAGCCATGCACATGGCCTCGGTCGCGAACTACACGGCGGTGGTTTCGCACCGCTCGGGCGAGACGGAAGATCCGTTCATCGCGGACCTGGTGGTGGCCACCAACGCGGGCCAGATCAAGACCGGCTCGGCCAGCCGCACGGACCGCATCGCCAAGTACAACCAGTTGCTGCGCATCGAAGAGCGCTTGGGCAGCCGCGGCCCAATTCGCCGGCCGCAAGGCTTTCCGCCGCTAGGAGCCGTCAGGAGAATTCATGCTTAAACTCGTATTGCTCCGTCACGGCGAAAGCGATTGGAACAAGGAAAACCGGTTCACCGGCTGGACCGATGTGGACCTTTCCGAGAAAGGCCGCCAGGAAGCGCACGAAGCGGGAGTGACGCTGAAGGAAGGTAGCTACGCTTTCGACGTGGCCTATACATCGGTGCTCAAGCGCGCTATCCGCACGCTGTGGATGACGCTCGACGAACTGGACTTGATGTGGATTCCGGTGCACCGTTCGTGGCGCTTGAACGAGCGCCACTACGGCGCGCTGCAGGGGCTGAACAAATCGGAGACCGCGGCGAAGTTCGGCGAAGACCAGGTCAAGATCTGGCGGCGCAGCTATGACGTCCCGCCGCCCGTCGCTCACACCGGACGACCCGCGCTATCCGGGTCACGATCCACGCTACAAAGACCTGACCCCGGCGGAACTGCCGCTCACCGAATGTCTGAAAGATACCGTGGCTCGGTTCCTGCCCTACTGGCATTCGACGATCGCGCCGGCTGTGCGCGACGGCAAACGGGTGCTGATCGCGGCGCACGGCAATAGTTTGCGCGCGCTGGTGAAATATCTCGACAACGTCTCGGAAGAGGCCATCGTAGGGTTGAATATTCCCACCGGAATGCCACTGGTCTATGAACTCGACGACGAGTTGAAGCCTCTGCGCAATTACTATTTGGGAGATCCCGAGAAGGTAAAGGCGGCTATGGAAGCCGTTGCGGCGCAGGGCAAGAAGAAGTAAGCGATCTACCCCATCTCGACCACGGCCGCAGCCACTGGTTGCGCGCCCACCGGCACCATCGTGAACAATGGTGCCGGATCCGTCCGGTGGCGCCGCTCGGTGAATGCCGCGATCCGGATGACTCCCATGTTCCCCGATTGCCAGTTGAGAACCAGGGCGTAGCGATTGTCTGGCGTTACTACAATGTGCCGCGGTTGCTGCCCCACGTTGACCACCCCGACCAGTTTGCGCGTGTCGACATCCAGCACCGTCACGCTTCCCGATTCGGGATTCGTCACGAATAAATATTGCGGCGTGGCGCTTACGGCCAGACCATCGGGCATGCGGCCCGCGAGTATAGTCTCGCCGACTTCAGTCTGGTAGGGAAAGACGATCACTACGGCGTCCATGCCCGGACCGGTCAGAAACATCTGGCCGCCGTCGGAATTAAAGCAGCAGTTGGCGGGCTCTACCGGCAACGGCAGACGAACGGTCGTACGCCCGCTATCGGCATCGAAAATGGTCAGGCTGCGATCCGCCCGGCTGCCCGCTAATACCTGTTTTCCGTCGCCTCGGAACCGTATTTGGGTAAGTTCGGAGCCGGCTTCCACCAAGTGCTCGATCTTCCCGGTGTCGAGCCGTATTACAGCCAGACGGCGCTCCTGGGCGAAGCCTACCGCGGCCCGACCGTCACTGCTAATGTCGAAATCGCTTGCGGCGCCCGGCAGCGGAATGGTCTGGGCGGGTCGCAGTCGACCCCCGGCCAAGCGCACTAACGCACGTGGCTGCAAGACCCATAGGGATTTCCCGTCGGCCGCCAGTCGCATGGCGAGCGCCGAACCTCCCAATCGCGTCTTGCGCACCACGGTCAGTTTGGTTGCGTCGACGTCGCATACCATGCCATTTTCGGGCATGAGAACATAGACCGAGGGCCGCAAGAGATTCGACAGCACATCCCCCGGCGCGGCATCGAGGCCGATCTGCTTGGCCAAAGTAAATGAAGTCAGATCCACCACCGCTACGCTGCGCGCACCCGCGTTGGCGACAAAGGCATAACCGGGGAATCCGCGGCTCCTGCGCGGGGCACAACCCGCCAAAGCGGCGGTTCCAGCCAGCCATGCGCGGCGCGTCAGTAAGCGTTCGGAGGGCACAAAATATGCTAGCATTTAGTAGGCTCGCCTAGCGGCATTGAGCCTATGTCCTTCTACCTAATACCGAACATCCTTTAATGAATCTACGCTCTCTTTTCAGTCTATTCTCATCCGACCTTGCCATTGACTTGGGCACCGCGAACACGCTCGTGTTCGCCAAGGGCAAAGGCATCGTGGTCAACGAACCCTCCATCGTTGCGCTCAACAAGAACACCGGCGAAGTGGAAGCGGTCGGCAAAGAAGCCAAGGAGATGCTGGGCCGCACTCCAGGCAATATCGTGGCCATCAAGCCCATGAAAGACGGTGTCATCGCCGATTTCAAAGTGACCGAGCGCATGCTGAATTATTTCATTCAGAAAGCGCACGGCCGCAAGGTACTGGTGCATCCACGCATTGTAATTGGCGTACCCAGCGAGATCACGCAAGTTGAAAAACGCGCCGTTATGGACTCTGCTTACCGCGCCAAGGCCAGCGAAGTGCATCTTGTGGAACAGGCCATGGTGGCAGCCATCGGCGCGGGTCTGCCGATCACCGAACCTTCCGGCAACATGGTCGTCGATATCGGCGGAGGCACCACCGACGTCGCTGTAATTTCTCTATCTGGCATCGTCTATTCTCGATCGGTCCGGGTAGCCGGCAACGAGATGGACGACGCCATCATGCAGTACCTCAAGCGCAAATACAACCTGCTGATCGGCGAACGTACGGCCGAGGCTATCAAGATGGAAATCGGCTCCGCCTATCCGCTGGATAAGCCGCTAACCATGGAGATTAAGGGACGCAACCTGATCGAGGGCGTACCCAAGACGTTGACCATCGACGATAGCGAAATCCGCGAGTCGTTGGGTGAGTGCGTGGCCACCATCGTCAATGCCATTCGCGTGGCGTTGGAGCGTACCCCGCCCGAACTGAGCGCCGATATTAGCGACCGCGGCATCGTGCTCACCGGGGGCGGCGGATTGTTGAAGAATCTCGATAAGCGCATTCGGGAGGAGACTGGACTGCCGGTATCCATCGCCGACGACCCGCTGGCCTCCGTCGTGCTCGGGACCGGTAGAATGCTCAGCGATTTCCGTTTGCTGAGGAAGATATCGATCGACTAGGGAGGCTATCTGCCGTGGCTGGCATCGTCAGAGCCGGCGCGGCGATAGCTTTAGAATGGAAACGCTCCTCACTCGCTACCGCAATATCACCATCCTGCTGCTGGTCATTTTCGCGCAGTTGGTGTTGATTGCGGTACAGGTGCGCAACGATCGTGACGTGCGGATGGTGCGGGTCTGGTCGGTGACCGCCATCACGCCGCTGGCTAGGGTGCTTGAGACAGTGCGCGGCGGCACCACAGGGTTCTTCAGCAACTACATCATGATGCACGATGCGCGCGAAGATAATCGCCGTATGCAGGCGGAACTCGACCGCCTGAAAATGGAAAATCAGTTTCTGAAAGGCGAAATCTCGACGGCTGATCGCGCCAAGGCGTTGATCGCCTTCCAGCAGCATACCCAGTCCACAACTCTTGCCGCGCGCGTGATCGCCGCAGGAGCGGGCGCCGCCTCCAGGGTAGTTTTTTTGGATCGCGGATCGGGCGCCGGTGTCGAACGGGGCATGGCGGTGGTCACACCGGATGGCATCGTGGGCAAGGTGATTGCGGCTTATCCCACGGCGTCGGAGGTGATGTTGGTGACCGACCCCGAATTTGCCGCTGGGGTAGTTTCGCAAAAGAACCTGGTGGTCGGAACGCTAAAGGGACAAGGCCAGTCCACCTGCAAGATAGATTATGTGCCTAGCGAAGAGAAGATCGAAGTCGGTGAAATGATCTATACCTCGGGGGATGATCGCGTTTTCCCCAAAGGTTTTCCCGTGGGCGTAGTGCGTGTAGTCCGTCCCAGTTCGCCTTATCAGGAAGTGCTGGTGGAACCGAGCGGGTTGCAGCGGGGATTGGAAGCCGTACTCATTGTGTTGGAAGGCGTTCACCAAGCCATTCCCGAAGTCGCGCCGGCGAATGCGCCCGTGTATCTGGGGACCGCGCCTCCACCTGCGGCGGGAGAGCCCACGGCGGTGCCTGCGGGACCTGCGGGTACGGATGCCGACAAGCTGATCCAGAAATACAAGCAGATAGGCGCCGCTGAGAATCATAAATTTGGGGAAGGGGGCCCCGGCACGAAGCCGCCCGACTTTAACCTGAAAATCCCTGCGGGCGGGGCGCAACCGCCTCCGGCACCCGCCGGCGATGTGGCTGCAAAGCCGGCCATAACCCCGGCCGCCCCGAATCAGACTGAAACAACGAAAACAGGAGTCGCCGCGCCGCCGCGCCGCCGTGTTCCCGCGCCGGATCCTACTGCCCCGCCGCCGCCCCACGACCAATGACGGAATACGGCGATCGCTACCTGGCGGGCAGCCAACGTGAACAGGTTTCGCGGTTCCGGGCTCGAGTATTGCTATTCGTGCCCCTGGCCGCGATTCTCTTCCAGGTTTACGTTCCGCGCTTCCTCGGTTTCCTGGGCTACCTGGAACTTCCGTTGCTCGTGACCATCTACTTTGCCCTGATGCGGCGCAGCCAGCTTGGCGGAATGTTCATCGGCGTCCTGATAGGCTTGGCGCAGGATTCCTTGTCGATCAAGCAGCCCCTGGGCATGTATGGCATCGTCAAGACGCTGGTGGGCTATTTCGCGGCGTCGGTAGGGATGCGTATCGACGTGGAACATTCCGTCATCCGCTTATTGCTGACCTTCTTTTTCTACTTCTTCCATCAGTTCCTCTATTGGGTGCTGGCGAGGGGCTTGCTTGGCCGCCAGATCGCCTTTGATGTGCAGCTTACCCTGCTGCTGGGACTGCTGAACGCCGTCGTTGGCGTCACCTTGTTTCATTTCCTGGATAAACTACGCGAGCCTGCCTGACGGACCTACCGTGAGCCCTGCGGCTCAGGCGGTGGTGGCGGGACCTCCGGTGGCTTACATGCGCCGATTGCTACGGAGAAGGCTGCCACGGTGCGCCAAGCCCCGCCCGAGCGATGTTCGATTCGGTATGATTTGCTGGCTGCGTCCGCGCGCAAGCGCCAGTCCGCATTGCCCGTCCCAGCGCGTACCGGCTCGATGATGCGCTCGCTGGTCTGGCGCAGCATCCAACTGTCGCCGCCATTAGATGTCTCATACAACTCGTAGCGGCCGGAGGTTCCAGTGCGTCCCCGATCGATCGCCAGTTTGCCGTTGGTTCGCGAACTAAACCAGAAGTGCTGGACCGAACCGAATTGAGACTCGCCGAAAATGGGGAGGGAATGCCAGGTCTTGCCACCATCGCTGGTCGAGAGCAGGAACGGATCGCGTGGCAGCGGATTCTGAATCTCGCCGCCCACCCAGCCGTTCTCGAAATCGAGGAATTGGATGCGGTCAAGGCCTGCCAGCCGTATCCGCGGATGCGGCTCGTGCCATGTTCTACCTTCGTCGTCGCTCGAAAGCAATACCGAATAGAGCGTGGTCGAAGAGGAGTGAATATTACCCGCCGCGAAAATCCGATTGCCTACCGCTTCGACCGAGGCAAGCTCAAGAAAGACCGGGCAAGGGTCTTCCGCGGTGCAACTTAGCCCCGCCGATCGGATCTCTTCGTCGGCACATAGATAACTGAGAATCATCGGTTTACCCGTATTGCGGAGCGGCTGATTTTCCACGGGCGGCGGCGCAGGCTCTTCAACTTGTGCCGCCACGGACACGGGCCAAAGGGCCGCCAGTGCCCATGCGCTAAAGAGCCTCATTCCCCCGATTGTATCTCGCCCGATCTGTAATAAATTTTCTGAAAATGAGGTGATCCGGTGTAACCCGGACCTGGTACAGGTCGTCTTTTTGCCAAATCCCCGTTACGATAAGCGGGCGCACTCACCCCTTTCACCCAATGGCGCCCGCTTTACTCCGTTTCCAGATACCGATTACCATGGGCTCGAATGGCGCGCCTCTTCCTCGTTTTATTCTGCCTGATGCTTCCGTGTCTGGGACGCGCCCAGGACCCGCCTGACCAGATCCTGCGGCGTGCCATAACCCTGCACCAGTCGGGCGACACGGAGGGTGCTATACGCGAATATCGCGCGTACTTGAAGGTGCGTCCGGATTCGCCGGATATTCGGTCGAACTTGGGGGCCGCGCTGTCGAGCACGGGCCGCTATTCGGAAGCCATTGTCGAATATCAGGCCGCGCTGAAGCACGGACCAAAAGATCCGCGTATCTGGCTCAACCTTGCGCTGGCCTACTACAAGTTAGGCCAAATATCCGATGCCGCGCGCGAGTTGGAGGGCCTGCATGCGGTACAGCCGGCAAACCCGCAGGTGGTTCTGGTGCTGGCGGATTGCTGGCTGCGGCAGGGCGAGAACGCCAAAGTGATCGCTTTGCTCACGCCGCTCGATAAGCCAGACCAGAGCGACCTGGCAATTGCCTACATGCTGGGCACCGCGCTGCTACGCGACAAGCAAATCGAACGGGGTCAGAAGATTGTGGATCGGATCCTGCGCAATGGCGATTCGGCGGAAGCCCGGTTGCTGCTGGGCATGGCCAAACTCGAGGCGCTCGAATATCCGGCCGCGATTGCCGACCTCACCAAAGCCGTCGAACTGGATCCGCACCTTCCGGATCTTTACTCCTATCTCGGACAGGCCCAAATGGCGAGCGGAGATATGGCCGCCGCCCGCACCGCGTTCGAAAAGGAATTGGCCCAGAATCCCAATGACTTCGAATCCAACTTGCGCCTGGCCGTGTTGATGAAACAGGATGGCGATTACGACCATGCGCGGGAACTCTTGGCGCGCGCCCTGCGCGTGCGTCCCGGCGACCCCGGCGCACTTTACCAGGTAGGCGCGACCGACCTTGCCGCCGGGGATACAGATCGCGCCTGCGCCACGCTGGAGAAGGTAGTGAAGCAGTCCCCGCAGTTCCTCGAAGCGCACGTGTCGCTCGCGCAGGTTTATTACCGCCTGAAACGCAAGGCCGACGGCGACCGGGAACGTGGCATCGTCCAGAAGTTAAAGGCCGAGCAAGACGCTAAGTAAGCTAGAGCCCTACTTCATGGGCGAGAAGTCGGTCGGATCCATGAACACCGAGACGACTTTGTTAACGATCTTGCCGTTGGCTTCGGACTCCTTTTGTACCTTCTGCCATTCGGGATCTTTGCCGAATTCCTCCCAGTTCTTTTTGGCGGCTTCGCGGCTGGCGTGCGCGACGACATAGATGAGGGTGTTGTCGTGAAGAGGCGCATCCTGCGGCACCCAGTACGCGATATTGGTGATCCCGTGCTTCTCGAAGATCTTGGTGGTGTGGTTGCGGAAGCGCGCCAAGAGGTCAGGCAGTTTGCCTTCATTGCAAGTATACGTGCGCAATTCGAAGACGCGGCCGGACTGCTGGGCCCGCGCCGGGGACAGCGCCAGGGAAGCGCCAATCAGCGCCGCAATGGATAGAACCGTTTTCATTGACATGCAGTCAGTTTACAATGGTGCACGGCATATGAAACTCTTGTCTGTCCTAATTGTGGCGACCGCCCTCTGCGCGGCGCCGCCTCCGACTGTTGGCGAAGCCCGGAAGTTCATCGAAGAAGCCGAGGCACGCCTGCTGGCGTTATCGGTGGAGGACAGTCGCGCCGACTGGGTGAAGTCGACCTACATTACCGACGATACAGAATCGCTGGCAGCCAAGGCTGACGAGCGCCTGATCAACGCCACCGTAGCGCTGGCGAAGCAATCGACGCGCTTCGATTCGCTGAAATTGCCGGCCGATGTAGCGCGGAAAATCAAGCTTTTGAAGCTGTCCCTGACCCTGGCTACGCCGGCCGATCCGAAAGAGAGCGAGGAACTGACGCGCATCGCCGCGGCCATGGAAGGCACCTACGGCAAGGGCAAATACTGCCCGTCGGGAAAGAGCGAATGCCTCGATCTGGAAGACCTCTCGCGCATCATGGCCAACAGCCGCAATCCTGCGGAATTGCTGGATGCCTGGCGCGGGTGGCATGCTATCGCGCGGCCTATCCGTCCGGAATTCGTGCGCTACGTAGCGTTGGCCAACAAGGGCGCGCGTGAACTTGGCTTCGCGGATGACGGGGCCATGTGGCGGGCGAAGTACGATATGCCCCCAGACGATTTCGCCAAGGAGTTGGATCGGCTTTGGGAGCAGGTGCGGCCGCTCTATCTTTCGCTGCACGCCTATATCCGGACGAAGTTGCGCGAACAGTATGGCGCGGACGTGGTGCCGGCAGACGGCCCCATCCCGGCGCATCTTTTGGGCAATATGTGGGCGCAGACCTGGGACAATATTTATCCGATCGCCGCGCCGAAGGACGCGGATCCGGGCTTTGACTTGACGGCTATCCTGAAAGAGCGCAAAACCGACTACAAGCAAATGGTCCGCTACGGCGAGGGCTTTTTCACGTCCCTTGGCTTTGCGCCGCTGCCGGAGACGTTTTGGGAACGCTCCCAATTCATTAAGCCGCGGGACCGCGACGTGGTGTGCCACGCCAGCGCCTGGGACATCGATTTCGTGGAAGACCTGCGGTTGAAGATGTGCATTGACATCACCGCCGAGGACTTCCTCACTATCCACCACGAACTGGGCCATAACTTCTACCAGAGGGCCTATGACAAACAGCCGTTCCTGTTCCGGGACTCGGCGAATGACGGTTTTCACGAAGCGGTCGGCGATACCATGGCGCTCTCCGTCACGCCCGCCTATCTGGTAAAACTCGGCCTGCTGGACAAGGCTCCCGACGCATCTAAGGACATCGGCCTTCTATTGCGCAAGGCGCTCGAGAAGGTGGCCTTCCTGCCTTTTGGGTTGGTGATTGACCAGTGGCGCTGGAAAGTCTTTTCCGGCGAGATCCCGCCGGAAAAATATAATCAGACGTGGTGGGAATTGCGTCGCAAGTACCAAGGCGTCGCACCACCGGTGGGCCGGACGGAAGACGATTTCGATCCGGCGGCGAAGTATCACGTGGCCTCGAATACGCCATATATGCGGTACTTCCTGGCCGATATTTTGCAGTTCCAGTTTCACCGGTCTTTGGCTCGCATCGCCGGTTGCACAGAGCCGTTGAATCGCTGTTCGATCTACGGGAACAAGGAAGCCGGCCGGCGTTTTAACGAAATGCTGGAGATGGGGTTGAGCCGGCCCTGGCCCGAAGCCTTGGCGAAAGTGACGGGTGAATCGCGGATGGATGCCACCGCCATTCGCGACTATTTCGCGCCGCTGCAAGCCTGGTTGGATCAACAGAATAAGGGTAAACCCGTAGGCTGGTAATCCGCTACGCCGCGGCCTTCGCGGCGATTGTCGCAATGCCTGCGATGTTCGCCGCGAGTTCCGCCGGCAGGTGGTGCCGCCCGATCAGGTACTCCGCGCTGTTGTAGGTGAGCCAGACCTTAGCGTCGGCATCTTCCCAGACCAGGATCTTCAGCGGAAGATCCAGCGCGGAGGTAGGAGCGGCCAGCATCAGGGGGGTGCCGGCTTTGGGGTTCCCGAAGATGACCAGCTTAGTGTTGCGCATGCGCAGCCCCGCGTTGGCCGCTTCGCCGCTATGATCCACAATTGTGAAAATCTTCACGCCGAGGCCCTGCAGGACGGCGCGTAGCTTATCTATAGTGGTGTCCACACTGTGGCCGCTTGCAACTGAAACAATGCCGTTGGCAGTATCGCTCATATTGGGCAGTATATCTTGGTCGAGTCCGGGAAATTCCTACCGGTGTGTGTGTATCCTAATGGGTTGCGCGAGCGTCGTTAACAAATTCGACACATATCATGCACCCTGCAAAACTGCTTTTGGCCCTAACCGTATTTACCCCCCTTCAGGCACAGGTGGACGTTCTTACGGCGAATTACGACAACAACCGTACCAACGCGACCCTGTCCGAGGGGCTATTGAACACCAACAATGTCAATCCCACGCAGTTCGGCAAGCTCTATACCTATCCGGTGGACGGGCAGGTTTACGCGCAGCCGTTATACGTTCACGGCTTGGTGGTAGCGGGAAAGACACTCAACGTGCTGTATGTGGCGACCATGCATAACAGCGTGTATGCCTTCGATGCGGATGCGGCGAGTGGAACGGCGCCCCTTTGGCAGGTGAACCTGGGGGGGGCGGTGGATCCGACCTCGTTCAACATTGCGGGAGCATCCGCCTACACCGACATCTTGCACGAGATCGGCATTCTGGGCACGCCCGTTATCGATCGCGGCCGCAGTGTGATCTACGTAGTGGCGGAGACCATGACCGCGGGAGTTCCGGCATTCTATCTGCACGCTCTGGATCTGGCGGCGGGCTCCGAAGAGTTGCACGGGCCTGTACAGATTCAGGCGACCGTGGCGGGTACGGGCTGGGGGGGGACTGGGGACGCCGTTAATGGAGCGCTTCCATTCCAGCCTGCCGGCCACATCCAGCGGCCCGGCTTGCTGCTCGCCAATCACAATGTCTACGTTGCGTTCGGTTCGCATGGCGACTATGTACCGTGGCATGGCTGGATCATTGCCTACAATGCCGCGGACCTGCCGCAGCAGACCGCGGTCTTCAATACGACGCCGTCCACGGCGGGTTCGGCCATCTGGCAAGGGGGCCGTGGGTTGGCGGCCGACTCCGATGGCAGCGTCTATTGTTCGACGGGGAATGGCAACTACGATGGGGTAGTTTCCTGGGGAGAGACGGTGCTGCGCTTGACGCCAGGTCTGAACGTGACCGATTGGTTCACCCCCGCGGAGTTCGCTTCCTGGACCGACGAAGATATGGACTTCGGATCCAACGGGCCCGTGCTGGTGCCGGGAACAAACTATCTGGTCGCCGGGGGCAAATCCGGACTGGTGGCGCTGATCGACCGCACCGACATGGGCCATCAACCGCTTGACACCGATGCCCTGCAGTTTTTCCAGGCGGTACCGAACGCGCAGTTCGCCATTTTCAATTCGGCGCTGTGGAACCGGCCGGATGGTCCCATCCTTTACATCTGGGGCGACGACCGGGTGTTGCGGGAATTTCGAATGCAAAACGGCATCTTCAATACCACCGCTTTGGCCTCCAACACCGCGGCACAGAATGCGCTCCCGTTCAGCGGAATGTCGGTTTCGTCGAACGCCGCGGTACCGGAAAGCGGCATCTTCTGGGCCACCACTTTCGCCGGTGGCGCCATGCCGGGTGCCGGAACGTTGCACGCCTTCAACGCACTGAACGTGGCCCAGGAGTTGTGGAATAGCGACATGCAAGGCACGCGCGATACGCTAGGCAACTTCACGAAGTTTGCCAATCCTACGGTAGCCAATGGCAAGGTATATGTCCCTACCGATTCCAAGCAGGTAGTGGCTTATGGGCTGCTGCCGGTACCCGGAGTGACCTCAGTGGTAAGCGCGGCGAGTTTCGAAAGTTCGGAGATCGCGCCGGGCGAGTTGATCGCCATTTATGGCAACAGCATCGGTCCGGCCACGCCCGCCGGATTGAAACTGGACGCCTCCGGAAAAGTTGCGACATCGCTAGGCGGGCTAACGGTCACTTTCGACGACGCACCGGCGCCCCTGTTATACGCTTCGGCGGGACAGATCAACGTGGTGGCTCCGTTCGGGATCGCGGGCAAATCCACGACCCTGATGAAGGTGTCGCAGGCCGGCGGAGTGGCGTATTCGGCAACCCTACCGGTAAGCGCGGCGGCACCGGCGATTTTCTCGACCAGCGCGGCAGGGCAGGGAGCCGTTCTGAATCAGGATTTCTCGGTAAACTCAGCTTCGCGGCCGGCGGCACGTGGTTCCTGGATCTCGATCTACGCTACGGGCACCGGCGTGTTCAGTACCCCCGTGGAGGACGGCATATTGATTCCTGCCACGAACCTGCCGCTTTCGGCTGCGCCGATTTCGGTGACGATCGGCGGCGTGGCGGCCACGGTGATCTATCAAGGTGCGGCGCCGGGTTTGGTAGCCGGGGTGGTGCAGATCAATGCGCAGGTTCCGGCGGGGGTTACTCCAGGGACAGCCGTTCCGGTAACCATCACCGCTGGAAGCACACAGGGAATGAATACGGTGACCGTGGCGGTGAATTACAATCCCGTCAAGACGGGCTTCCGTGTAACCTACCTGTACAGATATGTATCTGATTCGAAGGCAGTTGCTATATGTTACACGTTAAAATTGGGTTCGTTCGGTAGAAACTGTGTCCAGCCAAATCGGATTTTCTGGCAAGCCGGAGAGTTTTTTCAAAGAGCATTGAGAGGATGCCGCCGATCCTTGCGGGAAGTGCGACAGCCTAACTCGGGATCATACTAACATGGGAAGCAGCGCGAATTGGACGGGTTGGTTACCAAGTTATTGAATGGTAGTAAGTTAGGTAAATTGCTCGCGCGGAACTATGCTCACAACCGGCGCGTTTAACTGACGGTTCTTCCTTTAGTTTTCATAATATTGTCTTAAAGAGAAGATAATTCACAGAGCGAAATAGGTTTTCGAATCCGATGGCGATTCAACGGCATTTTTCGGAACCCGTAACGATTTTTCGGAATGGCTTGCGGGTGCCATTGCCCAGAACACTTTCTGCTACGGGCGAACATCATCGTACGAGAAACGAGGGTGGATGGCGCATCCTGACACCTCGCCACGCTCCATCCCTGACCTCGAAGGGCACCTTACCTTCGCCCTTAAATACGAGGGCCTTGATCTAGCCATCCTGAAGCGAGTGTTTGCTGCCGTTCCTGCCGCTGACATCGAAGCCACGGTGCGCGCGAAACCGACCGGGAGTTATTCCCGGCGTATCTGGTTTCTCTATGAATGGCTTCTCGGACGCGGGCTCGACATCTCCGACGCCGAGAAGGTTGCTTACGAACCAGTTGTCGATGTAGAGCAGCAATGGGCGGTGCCTGGTCAAAATTCGCTCCGCCATCGGGTGCCCAATAACTTGCCGGGCACGCCGGACTTTTGCCCATTGGTTTTCCGGACCAGGGCGCTAGAGGACTACACATCTCTGGATCTCGTCCAACGCGCACGGGAAGTGGTTGC
Organism: Bryobacterales bacterium; assembly: GCA_963738345.1. Taxonomy (GTDB): domain Bacteria; phylum Acidobacteriota; class Terriglobia; order Bryobacterales; family Bryobacteraceae; genus Bog-159. Next base: position 3,532,200 of record CAVTWI010000002.1, on the reverse strand, counting down.
GAACGTACCGAAGGATATTCTTGCCAGGACCGCAGCCTTTCTTTTGCGGAAGGATTCCAAATCCAGCTATGCGATCGAAGGAGAGCGCCCGCCGCAGGACCGCATTCAGCGATGGGGCCGAGCCATCGGCGAAGCGGGTAGGCATTCCATTGAACTGGATGAACTGCTGAGGCTGCAAGCCATCGTTATCGGCGATGCGCGGTTTGTGAAACTAGGTCTTCGAGAAGAGGGTGGATTCGTGGGCGAACACGATCGGGAGACCCGCCTTCCGATTCCGGACCATATCAGCGCCCGCCCGGACGACCTCCGGTCGCTGATAGAAGGTATGGCCGCTTTTGATCGTGAAGGCGGGTTGAACCTGGACGCCGTGATTGCAGCCGCAGCACTCGCCTTTGGTTTTGTTTATGCCCACCCATTTGTGGATGGCAACGGCCGTATGCATCGTTACCTGATGCATCATGTGCTGGCACAACGGGGCTTCAACCCTGCCGGTGTGGTGTTTCCGGTTTCGGCCGCGATATTGGCGCGAATGGACGAGTACCGTGCCGTTCTCGAGGATTATTCGCGACGTCTGCTACCGGTGATCGACTGGGAACCAACGTCTGAAAGCAACGTCAACGTTCTAAACGACACGGGCGACTTCTACCGATTCTTCGATGCTACACCGCATGCCGAGTTCCTGTATGCCTGCGTCAAGCAGACGATTGAGGAGGACCTTCCGCGCGAAACCGAATTTCTGGAAAGGTATGACCAGTTTCGCGCCCGCATAGAAGCGATTGTGGATATGCCGGACCGCACCATCGATCTGTTGTTCCGCTTTCTTCATCAGAACGGCGGTCGCCTCTCCAGGCGGGCGCGCGCGGGCGAGTTTGCGCGAATGACTGATGCGGAAGTGGCGTCAGCGGAAGAGGCGTATGCCGTATGCTATGTGGATCGCGGTCGACGGTAGGAGCCCAGTCCGCCGCATCAACATCGAAAAACAGGGTCACGGTTTGAGCTTGAATACCACACCGAAATTCGATGTTCCGCCGCTCGTGGCCGTGCCGTAGAGGTTGCCCGCCTGGTCCTGGATCAGACCTTTGGGGTACCGCCCGTCGGTGTTTGTGAAGGTGTGCAATATCGTCTGCCTTCCGGTCATATCTAACTTAAACAACACGCCGCACCCGGAAGGTGCACAAATTCCGTCGGACGTGTGGCCACCGAGGTAGGTTGTACCGTAAAGACTGCCTGCAGAGTCAAGAATGACACCGCTAGCTGGCAGTGCCCCATCTGCTCCTCCGGTGAAGCTGTACAATACCGTTTCCTTGCCGGTAGTATCTAGCCTAAAGACTACTCCGCAGCCTGACGACGAACATGCTCCGGCACCGCCACTATAGGTCGTGCCGTACAGATTACCCGTCGAATCCAAGCCGAGGGTTCCCATTGGAGTCGCCCCGTCCGCTCCGCCGGTGAAGTTGTACAACACCGTTTCCTTGCCAGAATTATCCAGCTTATAGACGACGCCGGCGTTCGATGCGCCGCCGAGGGAAGTAGTGCCGTAGAGATTACCTGCTGAGTCTTGAACCAGACCTGATTGTGGTTGGCCACCGTCGTTGCCTCCCGTAAATGGGTGCAATACCGTTTCCTTGCCTGCGGAATCCATCATGAACGCTACTCCGCAGCCACGAAAGTAAATATCGCATACTCCCAGTGGGCCGATGCCGCCCTCCAACGAAGTTCCGAACAGGTTACCCGCCGGGTCGACGATCAGGCCTTCGTACGGATGTGCCCCGTTCCTGCCGCTGAACCTATTTAGCACCGTCTCCGTGCCGGTAACATCCAACTTGAACACAACCCCACATCCGTTAGGGCAAGCCTGTTCCGTTACGCCACCCTTAGCGGTAGTGCCGTAGAGATTGCCTTGCGAGTCTCGGACTAGAACCGCATAAGGCCAAGCGCCGTCGGGACTGCCCGTGAAACTGTATAAAACGGTCTCAGTGCCGGTCGCATCAATCTTGAAAACGACACCGCGATTGGACGCGCCGCCCTGGTATGCAGTTCCGTACAGATTGCCTGCCGCATCTGAAATCACACCTGCCTCTGGGTATTTCCCGTCCGCCCCCCCTGTGAAATTGTGCAGTACCGTGTAGGTCTGTGCCGCCGCTGGTGGTACCGTCAACGCCAACACGAACACCCACCGCAGTAGGGCCTTCGCTCCACTCGCCTCCAACCATTGGATAGCCCATTTTTTGCTGTGTTGCCATGCTCTCGTCATGAAACCTTCTTTCATACGCTTTCATACGCCCGCACTCTTGCACCGTCCTTCGGTTCCTGCGTGACAGCCACTCAAACGCCAGCGAACTGAAATGAGGGCGGGTGCTATGGAACCGGCCGCGGCGAAAATGAAGCCGTCGAATAATCATCGCAACTATTTCCCCCGACCGGAAGTGTTTCACGATTCTCGTATCGTAAAAGTGGTGAATACGTAGCCACGATGAAGAGCCAGGCGCGCCGAACGAATAATGGACCGCAGGGTGCCGCGGTCCAGCGTACGGTGCTCCGGCACGACTACCTGGCAGAATGGGTCATCGCGGCGCAAGACAAGGTGGCTTCCGACTTGACGGACAAGGTGGAAGCCCGCATTCTCCAGGGCTCGCACACAGTCCCTTCCGGATATAACTGGAAGGTGGCTCACACGGTTACGAGACGAGCGTCGAAATGTTCGTCAGGGACCGGCAAGTTGTCGACTTCCAGGGCGCCCATGTACGCCTGGACGGCTTCCTTCATGTTGGCTAGTGCGGCATCCTGCGTATCGCCTTGGGTGATGCAGCCAGGCAAACTGGGGCACTCGGCGATCCAAAAGCCATCTTCCCCGCGATAGATGAGAACTTGGCGCATACGTCCATTATGAACCGCAGACGACCCCCCTCAGATCCGTCTCATCAATGTTGTAGAACAGGCTTGCTGACCAGCACGAAGTGGTGATCCACCCAATCGAGGACATAGTCGTACCCGTTGGGGTCTACTGTGATGTGGTGCTCGCGCCAATGGGCCATGCGATCGACTTCCATGGCTTTGTCTCCATACGACAGGCGCATCAGGAAATTCACGTCCCAGTCGGCGTGGCCATCCGCGTCGGTGAGCAGCAGGATGTGCGCGCCTTTGCGGGGGGATGGAAGCAAGGCGCGGATCTCGCCAATGTAGCCTTGGAAGCGGCTCGTGATTTCGTGGGAAGCACGCGCGTGCATCTCAATCCACTTGCGCTGCCAGCGGCCCATCTTCACGCCGAGTATGATCAGCAACAGGGCAGGAAGGACGGTACGCAGCCATACGGGCCGGCTCGGCAGTTTTTCGATCAGGACCTGGACCAATGCCGCGCCATATACGCCCCAGCCGATTAGCGGCACGATATAGGCGAAGCCTCCGCGGATGGGAATGAAGGCCAGAGGTAAGACGCCTACCAAGATGAACGCCCAAGCCCATAGCATGGGGCGGCTTCTGGCGATGAGGGCAAGAATCAGCATGATGAACAGCAAGGCCGCGATCTGCGGGTTCGAAATAATTCTTTCCTTATAGCTTTGTTCGGCTAGATAGGCGGCCAATGCGTGGAAGTAAGCCGCGAAAGAAACATGCGGCTGGTATGCGTCTACGCGCCAAAGCGAATCCGGCCCGAAGCGCTTACCGAGGATATAGGCGGCATCGAAACATGCCGCGATGGCCGCGAACCTGCCTTCGTGCCAAGTCCAACGGAACAAGTCACGAAGGTTCCAACCGGCCGGGGGATGCCATAGCAGTTCGTAGAAGGCGATCGCCAGTGGCAGGGAGACGGCTATTTCTTTGCTGTTTAGGGCTGCAACGAACAGGGATAAGATCACTACGAGGAGGCCTGAGGATGACCCACTCCCTGACGGTCGGGGCTCGGAAAGCGACGGTTGGAGTTCGGAAGGCGAAGGTTGGAGTTCGGCAGGCGAAGGTTGGGGTTTGGGAAGCGATGGTGGGGGGGGATATGTGACAGTCGGGGCGCGGTAAGTGGCGGTCCGTGTTCGGTAGACGAGTGACCTTTACTGCGGCGCGTGTGCACATATAGGGCGAACGCTCCCCAGAAGAAGGTGAAGGCCAGCACGTCGTAGATGGATCCGGTATCGAAATATGCGGAGGAACAGGCTGGGTTTATTAGAACGAAAGCGGCCGCCAGCGTGCCCCACCGGGAGCGCGTAAGCTGCCATAGGACCAACAGCGTTAGAGCGAAGTTCACGGCGAGCAGGGCAAACACGGCGATGCGAAACGGCAGGGGATGAAAACCCCACAGATCGTAGATGGTCCGGTAAAACAGGCCCCCCCCCGGGCGGTAATAGCTGGACCAGAATTCAACATTGGCTTTCAGCAAGGCAGACCATGGACGGACCCAATAATAGGTGATGTTCATCAGGTCGTCGGCGTCGAACCAGGACGACAGTCCGCCGCGGACTACGAACAGGAACCATGCGAACAGTGCTGCTCCGGCGGCTATGGCTAAGGTTCGGTCCAGCCTGTCACTGCCGTTCATTGCACCTCAAAGGAATCCACATCGATCCAGTGTCCTGAGGATTTCGGATTTTTATCCGGGAGGACGGTGACGACCGCGGTGTGAGTGCCGCGATCCAACTTAAATATGGTGCGTTCCTGCCAGCGGGTCTTGGGGGCATAGAGATCGAGGGTGGCCTTGTGTATGCCGTCTATGGCGACGTCGGCCATGCCGCGGTTACCGGTTTTGGTGTAGACGTAGCTAAGCAGGCCGCCCTGGAACGCGAAGGTGACGGTGGATGTCGGCACGTCGGCATAAGTCACGGTATGTTTGTAAGGCTCGTTGAAGCGGGAATCCTGAATCCACGGACCGTCGAAGACCAGCGCAGGGTCGAAGTCGTCGTAGATGCCGGGTTGGGCTACCAAGGGAGTGCGCTTCGCTGGCTGGCGGCAGCCGTCATCCAACCGTGCGAGGTAGAAATCCGTGGTCTGGAATTCCGGAGTGCCGCACTGGGCGATGAGGTCTTGCAGGGTTCGGGGATTCACGAGGACTCCGTAACCGGGCTTCGGCGCGACCACGTAATGCACGTTCCAGTGATTCAAGATGTCATGTACTTCCTGGGAGGTGCGGGTATGTTTCAGGCGGGAGAACACGCCGTACTGGTGCCAGCCGTTCACGTAAACCTCGGCGTTGAACGCGGCGAGTTCGCTACCCTCGGCCAGGAACACGGGCGCGCCGGGATGTTCCCGATTCATATACTGGCCAATCTCGCGCACGGGTGTGCTTTTGTGCATATATGCCTGGCGCATGCCCGGGGATAGCGGGGAGCGTTCATAGAAATCGCCGTGATAGTAGTTGGACGCGGGCAGAAACCAGGTGTTCAGGAGCACGCAGAGCACGGCTCCCGAGATGAGCGCACGCCGTAATGGGCCGGGGGCCAGCCAGCCCCACAGCGCGGCCAGCGGCGCCAGCAGAAGCGCCAGCGATGGGTAAAGATAGCGCGCGTTGGGAAGTAACTTCAGGACGATTAGGGCGCCTGCCAAGGATATGGCCGCGGCTGCCCCGGCAGGACGGCGCCGGATGAATAGCGCCGCGGCTAGACCCAGAGGGACCAGGAGCAGGTATTGAAAACCGAGGGATCCGGCGCGGCCTTCGAAATAACGGTCGGTATGGAAGGTGAGGTCGAACGGGGTGTGCGCGGTCAGGGATTGGGTAAAGCGGTCGTCGTTGATACTTACGTCGTGGCCCAGAACCGGGGAGGGAAACTTCTGGTTCATGAAGGGGAAGATTGGGTTGCCGGTCATTTTCCAAGCGATGACGTATGTGGGCAGCGCCGCGGTTAGCAGCAGGAGAAGTGCCACCCAGGAGGCCAGCGCGGGCCGTTTGGCGAGCCGGGTCCAGTGCCGACGGATCTCGAGGAGGGCGAAGGGCAGGATCACGATCAGGTAGGCCAGTGAGCCCAGTTTTATCGCAAGAGCGGTGCCCGCGATGAATGACGCGGCCAACAGGTAGCGTGTCTCTCCGCGGTCGGCGAAGCGCCAGATCGCTACCAGAGCACCGAGCACCATGGCCGCCTGGAAGTTCTCGACGAACATGGATCCGGTGACTAGCTGGACCATTGAAGTGCTGGCAAACAGCGCCAATACGACGAAGGCAAGGGTCGGCGTAATCCAGCGGCGGACGATTTTATAGAGCAGGGCTTCGACCAGCAGCAGCATGGCGAAGTTCAACAGGCGCGCGGCGTACTCACCACCCAGCAGGTAGACGAATGAATAGCACCAGTCGGCGCCCATGGGCATGACGGACCAGAGAATACGATCGGGCCGGTAAGTGAGGGCATGGTGCAGCGAGATGTTTACGGGAATGGCCAGGTGCATGGCCAAGCCATCGGCGCTGGACTCAGGCTGCGGCACGATCATCCAGTGAATCCCTAATATGAAGACGAGCAGGGCGAACGCCGCACCTTGTTGCCAGGGGCGCTTTTGCCGGATGGTAAGCGCCCGGCCCCAGGATGCGAGGCGGCGCCACGTGGCGCGGAGATCTAGCAGGAGGGGGATTGCCAGCATGGCCGCGTAAACCGCCGGATAATTCAGGGGCAGGCGGGCCAGGAAAGTCATCAGGAATATGTAGACTCCCATGCCGAGGAGTGTGCCGGACAGTTGCATTTCCGCGGATGAATCGTCGCGACCTTGCAAGAGTTTCGTGCCTAATGCGCAGGATGCCAGGAGAAAGGCGGCGGTGGCGAGCGGGGCTGCCGGCCCGATAGCGGCGGCGGTGGCGATAAGGATGAGCACCGTAACGATTGCCGGAAACGCCCAAGGGATGAAGGATAGGATTGCCAGGCTGGCTGCGCCAAACATCCAGGTGTAGTGGATCAGGCGATGGCGGCCCAGGAGGGTCCAGCCGGAGTTTCTGAGGCCGATGCCGCGAAGGCCGTAGAGCACAACGCCGAGTAAAATGGCGGACAGCGTGGCTAGGACGGTGTATGGAATCCAGCGCGGGATGGTGTCGATCCATGCAGGTTTGGCTGGCTTCGGCAGGGATTTTGCGGGACTCTTGCCGAAGATGAAATCGCGCTGAATGGCGAAGTTCGCAAAGAACAGGAGAGTTTCGACCAGCAGCTTGGCAGGCAGCGGCTGAATATGAAACCGCGAGTTCAGGAACTGGATGCCGGCATAAGAAGCCGTACCGCTGAAACAAACCAGCAACAGGTATTTGGGCAGAACGGCCGCATGATCCAACTTGGAAAAGAAGACCGCGCGCCGGACCATGGAGTAGTTGAACGCTACCGCCAGCAGTCTGCCCGAGCGCTTGAGACGCGGCGAGGTTGCCGAGGCGCCGGTAAGCCAGATAGAAGACCAGCGTATCGAGCGCGGCGGTCATCAGCGAAACAGAACTGAAGCGCAGCAGCACAAAGTAGATCTTCATGGAATCCACGAGCGGATTGAAATGGGAGGTGCGGTTGCCGGGCTCGTAGATGGTACGGATGGGGACTTCGCTGATGCGGACGGCTTGGGTCCGCACGGCAATCAGCATGTCGAGTTCGAAATCGTAGCCATTGGCTTCCAGGCGCATCAGGTGCGGCAGCAGCGTGGCGGGGATGCCGCGCAAACCTGTCTGGGTATCGGAGACGTGCTGGCCGACCAATGCGCCCATGACGGTCCGGGTGACGATGTTTCCCACGCGGCTGCGCAGGGGAACGCCGCTACTGAAGGTTCGGGTGCCGAGGATTACGCGGTCGGGCTCAAGGGCCAGACGATCAGCCACCTGTTCGATATCGTCTGGATGATGTTGTCCGTCGGCGTCGGCGGTGATCACTCCCTGTAAGCCGGGAAAGGCGCAGAGCGCATAGTTGATGCCCGATTTCAGCGCCGCGCCTTTGCCCAGGTTGACCGCGTGGCGTACGAGACGCACCTTCTCAAACTCCGCGGCGCCGCGAAAGATCTCGGCGTAGTGGGGGCCGCTGCCATCATCTATTACAACGATTGCGGGGATGGATTTTTCCGAAAGGGCGGCGATCAGACGGAGCATTTCCGGTTCGGGCCGATAGGCGGGAATGATGACGGCGAAACGGACTGTGCCGGCGTCCGTGGCGGGCTGTGTGGTGGGATTCTCCTGAGGCTGCGCTTCGTCTGTCTCGTTCACGTAATTCTACAGGGTATCGCGTCTGGGCGCGGCCCTGTTAACTCTGCTAACTTTGGAAGAACAGGATGCGCATCGCGTTACTTTGCTGGCTGGTGGGGTGTTGCTGGGGCAGGTGGAGAATGGCGAGCTCCGGCTGACTATCACGGACCCGATCGGGCTTGGCACTGCCTTCTTCGGGGACGCTGGTTAGTGCCTCGACGCAGACTCGCCGCGAATTTCAAGAGCGACGATGCGGGCCATTACAACTTCCAGCATTTGCCTTTTGGCATGTACCGGCTGACTGTGGAGCACGCCGGGTTCACGCCGTCGTCTTCACTGGTGGAGATTCGCTCGGCGGTGCCGCGGGAAGTGCGGCTGGAACTGGATGTGGCGGTGGCGGCGACGGAGGTAGTGGTTACCGACGCGGCCACGTTGATCGATCCGCACAGCACGGGCGTGAATTATGCCGTGGGCGCACAGCAGATCCACGAGCAGCAGTCTGCTATTCCAGGCCGCGGACTGATGGATTTGGTGAACATGCAGCCGGGCTGGATATTCGAAGCGAACGCCGTGCTGCATCCGCGCGGCTCTGAAAATCAAACGTTGTTCGTGGTGGATGGCGTGCCCATGGACGAGAATCGCTCACCGGGATTCGCACCAGACCTGGAAGCCAGCGAAGTGGAATCCATGAGCATACTAACCGGCGACTACCCTGCGGAGTATGGCCGCAAGCTGGGGGGGGTGGTTGAAGTTACGACCAGCCGCGATAACCTGCCTGGATTGCACGGGTCGGCGGAAGCGGGGGGGGCAGTTTCGGCGAAGCCACGGGATCGGCAGCGGTGGTGTATGGATGGAAGCGCAGCGCGTTCACGCTGAGCGCGAGGGTGAGCACACCAATCATTATTTGGATCCGCCGGTTTCAAGGCAACTATACCAATGCGGGCACGCTGGACGGCGCGACGGCGGTGTACGACCAGGATCTTTCGGATTCGGACCGGGTGCATTTGTCCGTGCATCGAAAGCAGGCGGCGTTTGAGGTGCCAAACGAGAATCTGCAGCAGGCGGCGGGCCAGCGGCAGGATCGCACCAGCAGGGAAGACCTGGGCCAGGCGGCATGGACGCACGAGTTTTCGGCGCGGTTGCTGCTGAGTGTGCGGGCGGCGGTGGAGGATTTGTCGGCGAACTTGTGGTCGAATGCGCTGTCGACGCCCATTATTGCGTTTCAGCAGCGCGGGTTTCGGCGCGGATATGTGAACGCCACGCTGTCCGAACATCTGGGGCGGCACGAGTTGAAGTTCGGCGCCGATGGTTATTATGCGCCGGTGACGGAAGCGTTGCAGTATGCCGATCACCGATCCATCGTATTTCGATCCGGGCACGCCGGCGGACTTTCGCTTTTTCGACCATCGCCTGGATCGGGAGCAGGCGGGCTTCGCGCAAGACACGATCCGGCTGGGGAACCTGACGCTAAGTGCCGGGTTGCGCGTGGATCATTACTCGCTGGTGGTGAATGACCACGCGGTGAGCCCGCGTCTGGGTGCGGCGTGGTATTGGCCCAAAGCGGGCCTGGTGCTGCGTGCGTCGTACGATCGCGTGTTCATCACGCCCGCGATGGAGAACTTGCTGCTGGCCAGTTCCCCGCAAGTGGATTCGGTCGATCCGCTGCTGTTGCGCATTCCGGTGCGGCCTTCGACGGGGAATTATCTGGAGGCAGGATTCAGCAAGACGGTCTTCGGGAAGGCCCGGTTGGATGCCAGTTTCTACCGCCGGACGTTCGCGAACTATGCCGATGACGACGTCTTTTTGAATACCGGCATCAGCTTTCCGATTGCGTTTCAGAGCGCCCAGATCCGCGGCACAGACGTGAAACTGGCGGTGCCGCACTGGGGCAAGTTTTCCGGTTTTGTTAGTTATTCCAATATGATCGGCATCGCCCAGTTGCCCGTGGCCGGCGGACTGTTCCTGGGTGACAACGCTGTGGGCGTGCTTGGGGTCACGGGCGCATTTCCGATCTCGCAGGACCAGCGCAATACTGCACGCGCGCGAGTGCGCTACCAGGTGACGCCGCGAATCTGGCTGGCGATGGTTTCGACTTACGGCAGCGGACTGCCCGTGGATATTGACGGAGACGTGGACCTAGGGGCGCTGGTCTCGCAATACGGGCAGGGGATCATTGACCGGGTAAATTTCGATGCCGGCAGGGTGCGTCCTAATTTTACGATGGATGCCAGCGCGGGCGCGGATTTGTGGAAGCGCGAAAGGCGCACCGTGCGTCTGCAGTTAGTGGTGGAGAACCTGACGAATCGCTTGAACGTAATTAACTTCGCGGGATTGTTTTCGGGTACGGCTATTGCACCGCCGCGCGGCGCGAGCGTCCGGCTGCAATACAATTTCTGATGATGAACCGCTGGCTTTCGATTGCGGCCGTGATGGCAGGTGTCAGCCTGGCGCGCGGCGCGGATGGCACTGATCCGATCGAAGTTTGGGAACAGACCATCAAGGCCAAAGGCGGCCACGAAAGGCTGCGCGGCGTGCATTCGCTGGCGATTTTTATGAGGCCGGCGCAGGTGAATTTTGCCGGTACTGCTACAAATTGGCTGTGTGTCTTTCCGGATCGTTATTTTGAATTTGATGGTGCAGGCGTGGGCGGCACGCAACGCGCGCTGGTGGTGGACGCGAACCATGATCGTGCGGCAGCCGACGCCACGGGGATTCCGCGTAGCTCGCGCCATCTTTCACTCCAAGAACGCGAGCGGCTGATCCTAAACCAGATTGTGTTTTTGTTGGAGACGGCCTGGTTGGCGCCGCGGCCTGAGGAGGTCCGGCACAACGCCCTCACGGTGGTAGCGTCCGGCCACACTTACAAAGTGTTTCTCGATAAGGCGGGGTTGCCGGAGCGGATCTTGTCGCAAGCGGATCGTGGGGAAAAGCACGGCACGCGGTATGACTACCGGCTGCAACACTACCGGGATTACGACGGTATACAGATGCCGGCACGGGTCACACAGGTGGACGGGGTACGGGAATCGGTGTGGGACGTGGATTACGAGTTCGAGGCGAAATTCAATCCGAAGCTCTTCGAACGCATGCCGGATTTGGCGAATGGCCCCGAGCCATGGAGGATGCGATGAAACGGTTGCTGGGGTTGGCGCTGCTGACGGCGCTGCTTACGGTACAGTCGCCGCGAGTCGCGGCCCAGGATGAACAGCCGACGTTCAAAGCGGAAGTAAAAGTGGTCAGCGTTCTGGCTACGGTCCGGAATAAGCGCGGCGCTTTCGTGCGGGATCTGGGGAAAGACGATTTTTCTTTGCTTGAAAATGGGCGGCCGCAGATTATCAAATACTTCTCGCGCGAGAGCGATTTGCCGCTGACGTTGGGGCTGATGATCGACACCAGCTTGAGCCAGAAGCGCGTGATGGAACAGGAGCGCATTGCGTCGTACAGTTTCCTGGAACAGGTTTTGCGCGAGAAGAAAGACCAGGTATTCATCATGCAGTTCGACCTGTCGCCCATTCTGCGACAGGAACTTACTTCGTCGTTCTTGAAACTGAGCGATGCGCTGCAGCGGGTGGACGTACCCAGCATGAACGATCTGCGCAGCCAAACCGGCGGCGGCACGATGCTCTACGATGCGATGTTTAAAGCCACGCAGGATATTATGCGGGGCCAGACAGGACGGAAGGCGCTGATCGTGCTATCGGACGGCGTGGATACGGGCAGCGAAACCAGCATTGCGGATACCATTGAAGCCGCTCAAAAGGCGGACACGCTGATCTATTCCATTCTCTTTTCGGATGAAGGTTATTACGGAATATTCAGCGGCGGAGCCGACGGGCGCAATGTTTTGATGCGCATGGCGCGCGAGACCGGGGGGGGGTTCTTTGAAGTGTCGAAGAAACAGAGCCTGGATGCTATTTTCGCGCAACTGCAAGAGGAATTGCGGAGCCAGTACAACATTGGCTATGAGTCGGACCAGCCGGTGAGTATTTCAGAATTCCGCAAGATTCAACTGACCACGCACCAAAAGGGATTGACGATACAAGCCCGTAATCGTTATTGGGCCAAGCGGTAAGGTTTAGCGGAAACGCGGCTACTCTTCGGCGTCGCCCAAGTCCGCGGCGCGGTTTTCGAATTTGGTCAATTCGTGCAGGAAGACCAGATCCACCTTGCCTACGGGGCCGTTGCGCTGTTTAGCGAGAATCAGTTCGGCCTGACCGCGCAGACTCTCATCCTGCGGCCGGTAAACTTCTTCGCGAAAGATAAAGCCCACCAGATCGGCATCCTGCTCGATGGAACCCGACTCGCGCAGATCGCTGAGCATGGGACGGTGGTCGCCCTGCCGCGTTTCGGGTGCGCGGCTAAGCTGCGAGAGCACGATCATGGGCACGTTCAGATCTTTGGCCAGCAGTTTCATGCCGCGCGAAATGGTGCTGATTTCCTGGTTGCGGTTCTCGAAGCGTCCGCGGCCGGACATCAACTGCAGATAGTCTACAATCACCAGGCCGAGGCCGTGTTCCGCCTTGGTGCGGCGCAACTTGGCGTGAATATCCATCAAGTGGATGCCGGCGGTGTCGTCGATAAAGAGGGGCGCTTCGACCAGGCTCGAAGCCGCCGCCTGCAGGCGCTTGCGCTCGTCGGCGCTCAGATACCCCGCGCGGAATTTCTGGCTATCCACGCGCGCGGTGGCGCACAACATACGAGTGAGCAGCGACTCCTTCGACATTTCGAGCGAGAACACGGCTACGGTCCGCTTCACTTTGGTGGCCACGTGCTGGGCGATGTTCAACGCCAGGGCGGTCTTGCCCATGGAGGGGCGAGCGGCGAGGATGAACAGTTCGCCCGCGTGCAGGCCGCTGGTTTTTTCGTCGAGCTTGGTGAAGCCAGTGCTGATGCCTTTGACGCGCTTGCTGGGATCGAGGAACGCGTTCAGACCACCCTGGTATTCCTCGATCACCTGGCGGGGGCTGACCAAGCCGTTCTTGACCCGCGCTTCGCCCAACTTCAGCAGGGTTTCCTCGGCGCCCGAGAGGATTTCGTCAGGCTCCTCTTCGCCCATCAGGCAGCGGTTCATCAGGTGCTGCGAGGCGAAGATGATTCGGCGAAGGACGGCTTTATCCTTGACTATGCGGATATAGCCGTCGATGTTCATGGTCTGGGGCAGACCATCGTCGAGGGAAACCAGGTAGCTGAGGCCGTCGCAGGATTCCAGTTCGTTGAACCGCATCAATTCGTTGGCTACGGTGACGCGGTCGATGCGCTCGCCGCGCTCGGCCAACTCGCCCATGCGGGAGAAGATGCGGCGATGCTTTTCCAGGCTGAAATCGTCGGGCTGAAGTTCGCCGGCAGCCTGTATATAAAGGCTGTCGTTGAGCATGATGGACCCGAGCACGAAGCGCTCGGCGTCGACGTTACTGGGTAGGCCCTTATCGAGGGCTATGGAAGTCGCAGACATGGCGGATTCTTCAGGTTACAGGTGCGCGCCGCTCCTCGCACTGACTTTCTTCCCGCTGTGTTTTGATCCGCTTACCCTCTGTATAAAACATGGCATTTGGGCCGCTGGGGCCGGTGCTCACAAGTCGTTCAGAATCAGACGGGGGGACGATGCGGGGGATAATCTTGCGAATTCTTGCACAGCCGTTCCACAGGGTCACCCGGCGCCCCGAAAACAATATCTATATCTTCTGTTTTTACTCTATTTGGGCGCGGGGCGCAAGAAGTTTCCTTTGAAGCACACGGCGCGGCTTTAACTTTTAAGGTTCGCAGTGCCTTCACGATCGCGTCGCAGTAGCCTCGGCTGGAGCGGCAGTGTCCTGATCGACCAATGGCCGGAAGCGAGCGCTGAAGTGGCGCAAGAAGGGCGGCTCTTCCACGATCTCGAGACCGCGGATTTGCTCCTTGTGCGCGTTCACTTCGAGGATAGCTTCCACCACGTAATCGATGTGGCTCTGCGTATACACGCGGCGCGGAATAGCGAGGCGCAGTAACTCGTGCCGCGCGGATTCTCCGAACATGACCGATCCGATCTCGACGGCGCGAATGCCCGCGTGCCGGTATAACTCGACCGCGAGGGCCTGGCCCGGAAACTGCGCGCGCGGAATGTGAGGCAACATGCGGGCGGCATCGATGTAGATGGCATGGCCTCCGGGAGGCTCCACAATCGGGACGCCGCAATCGGCGATGTGCCTGCCCAAGTAGCCTGTGGAGATGATGCGGTAATTCAAATATGCCGGATCAAGCACTTCCTGCAGGCCCACGGCGATGGCTTCCAGGTCGCGTCCGGCCAAGCCACCGTAAGTGGGGAATCCTTCGGTGAGGATTAGCAGGTTGGTTTCCTGCACAGCCAGACGGTCTGTCGTTGGTCGAGAGGAATCCACCGATATTGGCGAAGGCGTCCTTCTTTGCGGAGAAGGTGCAGCCATCGGCCAGCGAAAACATCTTCTGCGCGATTTGTTTCGGGCGTCCAGTCCGCATAACCCGGCTCCCGCTGGCGGATGAACCAGGCGTTCTCGGCGAAGCGGCAGGCGTCCAGATAAAACGGAATCCGGTATTGCCGTGGTGACGCGCCGCACCGCTTCGATATTGGCCATGGACACGGGCTGGCCGCCGCCGGAATTGTTGGTGACCGTCAGCATCACCAGCGGAATATGCTCCGCGCCCGTTTCCTCGATCAGCGCCTCCAGCGCCGCCACGTCCATATTGCCTTTGAAATCGAGCGCGCCTGCGTGTCGGCCGCTTCGGGAATCGGGCAGGTCCACTGCGCGCGCGCCGGTGAATTCGATGTTGGCGCGCGTGGTATCGAAATGCGTGTTGCTGGGCACCACGTGGCCGGGCCGGCACATCACCGTGAAGAGGATCCGCTCCGCCGCGCGTCCCTGGTGTGTCGGGATCATGTGGCGGAAACCGGTCAGGTCGTCCACCACCCGCTTCATGCGGAAAAAGCTCTCGCTGCCCGCATACGATTCGTCGCCGCGCATCAGTGCAGCCCACTGCCCGGTGGACATGGCGCTGGTGCCGGAATCGGTCAGCAAGTCGATCAGAATATCTTTGGCTTCGATCAGGAAGAGGTTGTAGCCGGCGGTGGCGAGCAGGCGCTCGCGCTCTTCGCGGGTGGTGTGGCGCAGTGGTTCCACGCTCTTGATGCGGAATGGTTCGATGATTGTTTTCATTTTGAAATCCAAAGTCTAGTATCACCGGAATTGCTTACTCCGCCACCCCGGCGTGCGGGTGTTATATTGACTTGGGAGAAAACGATGACAAGAAGATTTTTGGCCGCGTGCGCCGCGTTTACTCTTGTTGGCGGGCGGTTTGTGGGCTGCGGACAGCAAGCCGAACACGGTGATCCACGTGATTTCGGTGAAGTGGAAGGCCGACGCCACGCCCGCGCAGATCGACAAAGCCATTAAGGCCGCCGAGGCTCTGCCGGCCGAATATCCCGGCATCCTTCGGGTTTGGACCAAGCCCATCAAGAAGCAGTTGCCGGAAGGCTATAACCACGTCATCGTGATGGAATTCGCCAGCGAAGATGCGCTGAAGAAGTATGCGGACAGCCCCGCGCAGAAGAAGTGGTACGAACTCTACATGCCGATCCGCGAGGAAAGCCGCACCAGCGATATCACGAATTAAGTACGCTTACGACGCCCTTACGAATAGATGCCGGGCGCTTCGTAGCCGATCGCCTGCACGTATTCTACGTACGACCCGGGATACACGTGGGGATGGCGATCCTTACCGCTCTCGCCACCGAGCTCCAGCACGCGCGACCCTAATCCGCGCAGAAACATGCGGTCGTGCGAAACGAAGATCATGGTGCCTTCGAAGTTTTTCAGCGCATCCACCAGCATCTCTTTGGTCGCGACGTCCAGGTGATTGGTGGGCTCGTCGAGCACCAGAAAATTCGGCGGATTATAGAGCATGCGGGCCATCGCCAAGCGCGATTTTTCGCCGCCCGAAAGAGCCCGGATGCGCTTATCGACGTCGTCCCCCGAGAATTGAAACGCGCCCGCGAGGGAGCGTAGCGAGCCGATACCATCCTGCGGAAAATCCTGCTGCAATTGTTCCATAATGGATAGCTCCGGATCGAGCACGTCGAGCGACTGCTGGGCGAAGTAGCCCATATTCAGGCTGGCGCCCAGGCGCACGCTGCCGGCATCTGGTTCGCTGGCGCCCGCGATCATTTTTAGCAGCGTGGTCTTGCCCGCGCCGTTGCGGCCCATGACGGCCCAACGCTCGCCGCGCCGGATGGTCAAGCTGAAGCCGTCATAAATCACCCGCGGCCCGTAGCTCTTGCGAAGATCCTCGATGACCGCGACCT
Organism: Bryobacterales bacterium; assembly: GCA_963738345.1. Lineage (GTDB taxonomy): Bacteria > Acidobacteriota > Terriglobia > Bryobacterales > Bryobacteraceae > Bog-159. The sequence goes on along the minus strand of CAVTWI010000002.1, from coordinate 3,515,782 downwards.
GATCGCCCGAGCGCGGCGGTACGCGAAACTCGAACTTCACCACCTGCCGCTTCTTGGGCAACTCGATCTTTTCGATTTTGTCCAGGGCCTTAATGCGGCTTTGCACCTGCGCCGCTTTAGCCGCGTGGGTTTTGAAGCGGTCGATGAAGCGCTGCTCCTTCGCCAGCATGGACTGCTGCCGTGCGAAGGCCGCCTGCTGATTGGTCTCGCGAATGGCGCGTTCGCGCTCGTAGAAATCATAATTGCCGGAGTACGAGATGATTTCGCCCGCATCGATTTCGGCGATTTTGGACACGATACGATTCATGAATTCGCGGTCGTGCGAGGTCATCAGAATGGCGCCGGGGAACGATTTCAAAAACTGCTCCAGCCAGATGATGGATTCGATATCCAGGTGGTTGGTGGGTTCGTCCATCAGCAGGACGTCGGGCCGGCCCAGCAGCACGCGCGCCAGCGCCACGCGCATTTTCCAACCGCCGGAGAGCGCACCGGCGTCGCCATCGATCTGGTCGTCTTCGAAGCCAAGGCCGTGCAGCACCTCGCGCGCCTGCGCTTCCAGACTATAGCCGCCCAGGTGTTCGTATTCTTCCTGCACTTCGCCGAAGCGTTCCAGGATTTTGTCCATGTCGCCGGCGCGTTCGGGATCGTTCATGGCGTGGTGCAGGTCTTCCAGTTCGTGGTGCAGATCGCCCACGCGGCCGCTGCCGGCAATGGCTTCGTCCAGTACGGGGCGGCCCTTCATCTCTTCCACGTCCTGCCGGAAGTAGCCGATGGTCAGTTTTTTGGGAACCGAAACTTCGCCTTCGTCGGGCGACTCCTCGCGCATCACCATGCGGAAAAGAGTGGTCTTGCCTGAGCCATTCGGGCCTACTAGCCCAACCTTCTCGCCGGGATTCAACTGAAACGAAGCGTCGACGAAAACGAGTTGCTTGCCGTATTGCTTATTGATGTTGGAGAAAGAAATCATCGAAACACCAAGCTAGCAGAAGCGGGCGCTGCGCCGTATGAATGGCGCTGTCAGAGGGGCCAGTGCTGCTTGGCGATCAAGCGGACGATCTGTTCGAGGCAGGATTGATCGGTGGCGTCGAAGTGGGCCGGTTTGTCGCTATCGACATCCAGAAGCAGGCGGGTGGTTCCGCCACGTACCAAGGGCACCACGATTTCGGATTTAGACAGGCTGCTGCAGGCGATGTGCCCGGGAAAGGCATCGACGTCGGCCACCACAATCGTTTGTTGCGTGCGCGCCGCGGCGCCGCAGACGCCCCGGTCGAAAGGGATGGAAACGCAAGCGAGGGGACCCTGGAACGGACCCAGCGTCAGCATAGCCGGTCCCGTGGTTCGATAAAATCCGACCCAGTGAAAGTTAAAAGCCTGTTTGAGGATGGCGGCTACGTTGGCTAGATTGGCGATTAGATCGTCCGTGCCTGCGATGACCGATTCGATTTGCGGCAGAATCGCCCGGTAGACTTCTTCCTTCGTACCGTTGTCGGGCAGGCTGAGCGATTCAGACATGTTACTTCTGCTTGGCCAACTCGGGAACTTCCTTTTTGACTTTTTCGACTTTGGGCATGGCCACGCTCATCACGTAAGGATTGTGCGGATTGCGCCGGCAGAAATTCTGATGATGCTCCTCGGCCGGGTAAAACGACTTCAATGGCACTACTTGGGTCACGATCGGAGCATGAAAAACGCCGGCCTGGTTCAATTGCGCGATATACGCTTCCGCGATTTTCTTCTGTTCCGCGTCGGCATAGAAAATGGCCGACCGGTATTGCGTGCCGTAGTCATTCCCCTGGTGGTTCAGTTCAGTTGGGTTGTGTGCCACGCTGAAGAAGACTTTTAACACTTGGCCATAAGATATCTTCCGCGGGTCGTAGGTCACTTCGACTGATTCGGCGTGTCCGGTCTTCCCGGTGCTCACGATTTCGTAATGGGCCGATGCGGCGTCTCCGCCGGAGTAGCCTGAGACGACTTTGTCCACGCCCTCTATTTGTTGGAACACGGCCTCCACACACCAGAAGCATCCGCCTGCCAGCACTGCCTTTTGTTTTCCTTTAAGCGAACTGCCCTCGGCCTTGTTGTCGACCGCCGGGTTGGGGAATTCGGCCGCCATCGCGACGGAAGCGCACAGGAAGAGCGCGCCGGCTGCCGATCTTAGAATCCCGCCTTTTCGAGACATGTAAACCTCCGAGTCAGTTAATACCGACGTGGTATCGTCTAAAAATAACTTACCGTACAGGGTAAGCCAAGAACACTCATAGAGGAGTCGTCGTATGGCAACACTCATGTCACCGCCCCAGGAAAGCCAAGTCGCGATCTCGGCGACGAAGCTCCTTATCAATAACCGCTGGATCGCAAGCGAATCCGGCAAAACCTTCGCAACCGTTAATCCGTCCACCGGGGAGGAAATCTGCCAGGTCGCGGAAGCCGATGCCGCCGACGTCGATAAGGCGGTGAAAGCCGCCCGCGCGGCCTTTGAACGTGGCCCGTGGCGCAAGATGGCCGCCTCGGAACGCGGCCGGCTGCTGAATCATTTGGCCGATCTGATCGAAAAGCATGCCGACGAACTGGCGCGATCTGGAATCGCTGGATAACGGCAAGCCGTATCGGTGTCGCGAAGGCCGCGGACCGTCGCGGCTGACCATCGCCTGCTATCGCTATTACGCCGGCTGGGCGGACAAGGTACAGGGCAAGACCATCCCGATTGACGGCGGATTACTTCTGCTATACGCGGCACGAGCCGGTGGGCGTGGTGGGGCAGATCATTCCTTGGAATTTTCCGATGCTGATGCAGGCGTGGAAGCTGGCGCCGGCGCTGGCCACCGGAAACACGGTGGTGATGAAGCCGGCCGAACAGACGCCGCTTACGGCGCTTGCGCGTCGGCGAATTGATTGTGGAAGCCGGCTTTCCGGAGGGCGTAGTGAATCTGCTTCCGGGTTACGGCCCGACGGCGGGCGCGGCCATCGCCAACCATATGGATGTCGACAAGGTGGCCTTCACCGGTTCCACCGAAGTGGGGCATCTGATCATGGAGGCGGCGGCGAAATCCAATTTGAAGCGGGTCACGCTTGAATTGGGCGGCAAGAGTCCCAACATTGTATTCGCCGACGCAGACATGGATCAGGCCATTGAAGGATCGCACTTCGCGCTGTTCTTCAATCAGGGACAGTGCTGCTGCGCCGGATCGCGGCTGTTTGTCGAAGACAAATGCTATGACGAATTCGTGGAGAAGAGCGTAGCGCGCGCGCGAAGTCGCGAAAAGTGGGCGACCCGTTTGAAGCGTCCACGGAGCAAGGTCCGCAGGTGGATCAGGCTCAATTCGATAAGGTGCTCGGCTATATCGACGCAGGCAAGCGCGAGGGCGCGTCGCTGCTTTGTGGTGGGGGGCGTGGGGCGATCGCGGTTATTTCGTCGAGCCGACCGTCTTCGCGGATGTGCAAGACAATATGCGGATCGCGGAGGAGGAGATTTTTGGTCCGGTCATGAGCATCATCCGGTTCAAAGATATGTCCGAAGTGATTGAGCGAGCCAATCGGACGGTATATGGCTTGGCGGCAGCGGTGTGGACGCGCGATATCGGCAAGGCGCATGCTATCGCTAACAGCGTTCGCGCAGGAACCGTATGGGTGAACTGCTACGATGTGTTCGACGCCGGTGCGCCCTTCGGCGGGTTTAAGCAGTCGGGCATGGGCCGAGAACTCGGTGAATACGGACTGCAGCAATACACCGAAATTAAGACGGTGACGGTAAAGCTGTAGTAGCCTTTTACGTTTTCGGGCGCGGTCCGCTATGCGACAATACCTTGCATGGCTGATCGCGCCGACTTCCGCTTTCGCCTGAATCCACGCGGTGGGGAACTACCTCACTGCTCCGCCGTTTTGAACGGCAGGGGTACGCACTACGAGGTCAAGGGTTACCGCACGACCTTGTCACTGAAGTCCGTGGTGCGGGGCGCGGCGCGGTATGAAACCCCGCAGGGTAATTATCTTCTTACGCCCGATTCGTACCTCATGCTGAACGACGGGCAGCGTTACTCGCTGCGGTTCGAAGGCCATGGCGACAGTCTGACGGAAACGCTGTGCCCGTTCTTCCAACGAGGCTTTTTGGAGCAGGCGGTGGCGTCGGCGGGGCAGACCGCGGAACGGCAATTGGATTGTCCAGATAGCGCTGCGGAGCCGCTCGATTTTTGCGAGCGGCTATATCCCAAGACCGGAACCGTGGGCTATGCGCTTGCCAGTTTGCAGGCCGGTTTGCGCGAACCGCGGGTCTCGGACCGTGGCTTGAAGACCGCATGTACTCGCTGGCCCACGCGTTGGCTGGGTTGCGCGGGCAGGTCCGTGAAGAAGCCGAGAGTTTTCCCGGCCTGCGCGCCGGTACCCGCTTGGAACTCTATCGCCGCCTCTACCGCGGGCGCGACTTCTTGGTTTCCTGCTACGACCAACCGCTCAGCGTATCCGCCGCGGCCAGGGTGGCTGGACTGTCGCCCTTCCATTTTCAGCGCACGTTCAAATTGGCCTTCGGCGAGACGCCGATGCAGTTCTTGCAAACCACCCGCCTGGAGGCTGCGCGGCGCCTGTTGGCGCATACTGGCGACAGTGTCACCGCCATTTGTTTCGCGGTGGGATTCGAAAGTCCGGGATCGTTCAGTTGGTTGTTCCGCAAACGCTACGGCGCTTCGCCGCGCGCCTTTCGCGGTCCTCAAAATAGCAGGATTGAAGAAGTATCGTCCGCCGCGGTCGCGTAATCTGGTCGGCATGACCTGGATTCCCGAAAGCAACGAACTGGCGCCGGGCGTAACGGTGGAACGGCGCGCGATGTTCTGGGCGCCTCTCGCCATAGCCGCGGCAATGCTGCGTCCCGCCCAAACGGCTGGCGCTGCAACTCTGTCCCCCCCACTTGAGTGGGACGATTTTGTGCGGCAGTGCCCGGCCGACGCGGCCGAATTCGCGCGCGATACTTCCGAGATGGGCCAGGATGCTTATCTGCATCGCATCGCCACATGGGCTGTGCGCTTGCAATCCGCGCCCGCCACCAAACTTGGAGCGTATGGCGGCCTCGAACCGAAAGTGGAGTTTGGTCCCAGCTATCGCGGCGTGCCATTCGCGGTCATCCAATGGCGGATGGCGCCGCATGCCATCCTGCCCGCGCATTGCCATCCGCAAGCCAGCGTGTGCACCGTAGGCGTGGAAGGCGAGGCGCGCCTGCGGCATTTCGAAATTCAAGGGAAGGCGCCGGCCTTCGATGCGGGTGTCAAAACGCCTTTCCTCATGCGGGAAACGCGGAGCCAGATTATTTCGCAGCGGCGTATCAGTACGCTCTCGTCCACGCGCGATAATATCCATTACTTCGAAGCCGGAGATAGTGGCGCGCGCGGCTTGGACATTACCACTGGTTACGGCGGTGACGGAAGCTTCTCGTTTGTGGGATTTCAGCCCGATAAGCCCATGGATGCGAAGCGGCGACTATATGAGGCTGTCTGGACCGGAATGAAACTTTGAGGACAAACTGATGGCGGATCTGGATCTATCTTCGGCTACGATTGGCCAGGCAACAATCAATGTGCACGACATGGGAAGAGCCATCGCGTTCTATCGCGATAGTCTGGGTCTGCGCTTCCTATTCCAGGCGGGCCCGGGCTTGGCATTTTTCGAGTGCGGAGGCATCCGCCTGATGCTGTCGCTGCCGGAAAAGCCGGAGTTCGACCATCCGGGATCGATCTTTTATTTCAAAGTCGCGGATATACACGGCGTCGCGGAAACGCTGCAGGGCCGTGGCGTGAATTTCGAAGGGCCGCCGCATATGATTGCGGCGATGCCCGATCATGACCTATGGATGGCCTTCTTCCGCGACGCCGATGGTAACCTGCAAGCGCTGATGAGTGAAGTAAAGCGGGCCTAAGTGATTTACGCCCGAGCCAGGACCACGGGTCCGGCCTCCAGAACCTCGGGATTCACGTTTGCAAACTTCTCGAAGTTCTTGCTGAACCGGGCGCTTAAATCGAGCGCAGCGCGATCGTAAGCGGCTTTATCGCCCCACATGCCGCGGGGATCGAGGAAGTCTGGCGGTACATGCGGACAGGCTTTGGGCACCATCACCTTGAAGAACGCGTGGGGCTCCATCGGCACATCGTCGAGTTGACCCTCGAGCGCGGCGGTCAGCATGGCGCGCGTGTAGGGCAGGCGCATGCGTTCGCCGATGCCGTAAGGTCCACCCACCCAACCGGTATTCAGCAGCCAGCAATTCACTTTGTGCCGGCGCATTCTGTCGCCCAGCATGGCGGCATATTCGGCTGCCGGACGGGGCAGGAATGGCGCGCCGAAACACGCGCTAAAGGTGGCCGCAGGCTTCGCTGCCTAATCCCCGTTCGGTACCGGCGACTTTGGCGGTATATCCGCTCAGGAAATGGTACATGGTCTGCTCGGGCGTGAGCCGCGCGATGGGCGGCAGTACGCCGAACGCGTCGGCAGTAAGCAGGATGATGTTGCTGGGATGATCGGCCACGCTGGGCAGTACGGCGTGATCGATGTACTTCAACGGATAGGCGGCGCGAGTATTTTCCGTGAAGGCGGCGGAATCGAAATCGAGAAGCCGGGTTTCGGCGTCGATCGCTACATTTTCGAGCACGGTTCCGAAGCGGATTGCGTTCCAGATCTCGCGGCTCATTTTCGCGCGAGAGGCGAATGCACTTCGCGTAGCACCCACCCTCGAAATTAAATACGCCGTGATCGCTCCAGCCATGCTCATCGTCGCCGATCAAGCGGCGCTGCGGATCGGCGGATAGGGTAGTCTTGCCGGTGCCCGACAATCCGAAGAATACCGCGACGCCGCCGCCGTTGCCGACGTTGCAGGAGCAGTGCATCGGCATGATGCCGCGCTCGGGTAGCAGGTAATTCAGGATGGTGAATACCGACTTCTTCATTTCACCCGCGTAGCTGGTGCCGCAGATCAGCACGACTTTCTTGGTGAAGTTCACCACGATGCAGGTATCGGAATTGGTCTCATCCTCAGCGGGCGTGGCCTGCAGACGTGGCGCGAAGAAGATGGTGAACTCAGGGACGTGGTCCTGGGTGCGTAGCGGGTCGGGCCGCACGAACAACTGCCGGGCGAAGACGGCATGCCATGCAAACTGGGTGATGACGCGGATGGGCAGTGTGTAGCGCGGGTCGGCGCCCGCGAAGCAGTCTTGCACGAAGAGGTCTTGCCCCTGCCAGTAAGCCAGCATTTTCGAATACAGCCGGTCGAAGGCGGCCGGGGTCATGGGCTGGTTCACGGGTCCCCATTGGACGTTGTTCTCGGTGGTCTCGTCGCGCACGATAAACTTATCGCGGGGTGAGCGGCCGGTGAACTGTCCGGTGCGCACCACGTAGGAACCGCCCGTGGCAAAGAGCCCTTCGCGGCGCCGGACCGCGTGCTCTAACAGTTGCGCGGTGCCGAGGTTCCAGTAAGCGATATTGATATTGCGAATGCCGTGTTCACCCAAACCGTAGCGGCTGGGCCGTATCCCCGCATCGGGCGTGGCCGGCGATTGTTCGGTGGTCATAAGCTACCTTATCGTAATATAGTTGCATGGAGTGGGGTCTTTCTCGCGCCGCCGCCGTGCTGTTGGGAGTGTGCCTGAGCATGACGGGCCAGGTCATTGAGTTTGAATCTAATGGCCTGAAGTATCAAACGATTACGAAGGGCGGCGTAACTGTAATGGTGGCTCGTCTTCCGGGTCACGTACGAGAACTAAGCATTCTTCAAGTGGCGGTATCCAACGGATCGGCCGGACCTTACACCATTCGCCCCGAAGATTTTTCGTATAAGAAAGACGACGGTTCCGAGGTCCACGCATGGCCCGCGCGCGACGTGGTGCAGATGCTGAAGGACAAGGGCGGGCGCAGCGACGTGATTAAGCTGGTATCGGCATACGAAACCGCGCTTTACGGTATTCCGCACATGCGGGTGGCCAATGCTTACGAATCGCGGCGGCAGGCGGCGCTGGCGGAGGTGAATTCCACCAAGCTGAAAGCTGCCGCGGCGGCCTCGGCCATCGCGCTGGTGCAAACCAAGCTGGCCCCCGGCGAATCGACCGATGGCGCGGTGTTCTTTGGTTCGGAGAAATCGTCGAACCAAGGGCGTTTGGTGGTGCGCACCAATACCGACGTCTTCGAATTTCAAGCCGAGTAGCGAAGCCTCTGGTACAATCGGGCAAAGGGGGGTTAGAGGTTGACTAAAGCCACCTGGGATTTGCCCCGTACTCTCGGTGCTCTTCGCAATAGTGCCTTCTCCGAAGATCGTATTGGCGCGCGCTCGGTGAAAGACGAACTCCGCACTAACCTGATCCGCAAGCTGCAATGCCCAAATCCGCTGTTTCCGGGCATCGTGGGCTATGAGGATAGCGTAGTGCCGCAAGTAGTGAACGCCATTCTATCGCGACATAATTTCATACTGCTGGGACTCGCGCGGGCAGGCCAAAACACGCTTGATTCGCATGCTGACGACACTGCTCGACGATGTGTCGCCTTACATCGAAGGTTGTGAGATTCACGACAATCCTTACCGGCCGATCTGCCGGCGCTGCCGCAATCTGATTCAGGAAGAAGGCGAAGAAACGCCCATCGCGTACCTTGACGCGGAGCATCGTTATGTGGAGAAGTTAGCGACTCCCGATGTAACGATTGCGGATATGATCGGGGACATCGATCCGATTAAGGCGGCGCGCCGGGGGCAAGATATCTCCGACGAACTGACCGTCCACTACGGACTCTTGCCACGGGCCAACCGTGGCATCTTTGCAATTAACGAACTGCCGGACTTGGCGGGCAAGATCCAGGTGGGGTTGTTCAACATCATGCAGGAAGGCGACGTACAGATTAAAGGCTATCCGGTGCGCCTGCCGCTCGACCTGATGTTGGTGTTCACGGCGAATCCTGAAGATTACACGGCACGCGGCAAGATTATTACGCCGCTGAAAGATCGTATAGGCAGCGAGATTCGCACGCATTATCCAGTGACCCTTGACCAGGGCATGGCTATTACGGAGCAGGAAGCGTGGCTGAAGCGGCCGTCGTTCAACGATGCTCCGCTCGAAACGCGTGTGCCGGTATACATCAAAGAAATTGTGGAGCAGTTGGTGTTTCTGGCGCGCGAAGACAAGCGCGTAGACAAACGGTCTGGAGTGTCACAGCGTTTGCCGATCTCGGTTTTGGAAAACGTGGTTTCGAATGCCGAGCGCCGCGCCTTGAAAGCCAAGGAACAGTTGGCGGTGCCGCGGGTATTGGATATTTACTCCGCGCTGCCGTCGATCACCGGCAAGATGGAATTGGAGTACGAAGGCGAGTTAAAAGGCGGAGACGCCGTGGCGCGCGAGTTGATCCGCGTGGCTGTGGGCAAAGTCTACGATAAATACTTCGAAGGGGCCAACGTCTCGCAGATTGTCCAGTGGTTCGATTTGGGCGGCTCATTGAAACTCGACGAGAGCCAGAATTCGGCGGCAATGGTGCAGACTTTGGGTTCGATCCAGGGACTGATGGAAAAGCTGAAGGCTTTGAAACTCTCGGCAAACGAACCGGATGCGGTACGGGTTTCGGCCGCGGAGTTCGTGCTGGAAGGCCTGTACGCGCATCGCCGCATCAGCCGCAATGAAGAACGGGAGTTCGGGGCCGGGGAGCGGAAGCGGGAAGGCCAATCGCGCGAAGAAGGGCCCGGGCCGCAGCGTCCGAACATGCGCCGGCAGTACAACTGATGGAGGGTGGCTTCATGGCGGCCTCTTCCAAATGAAAATCAAATACTCGAAATATACGGGTGAAGACTTCGGTATCGGCGCCGAAGATCTTTTGCAGGCGCTATCGGACTTCCTGCTGCAGAGCGGTTTCAACACGCAGTATTCTCCCTACGGCGAATGGAACGAGCGCACGCTGGAGGACCTGAAGAACGCCATCCAGCAGGCGCTCGAACAGGGCGAACTGTTCGACAACGATAGCTTGCGGGAGATGATGGAACGCCTGCAAGGCCTGACACCGGAGCAAATGCAGAAGTTGCTCGATAACCTGGTGCAGAAGATGATCGACGAAGGGCAGATCACCATCGAGCAGCCTAGTGAACAAGTGGGCGGGGGCGGGGCAGGGACTGGTCCGGACAGTAAGGTGCGCTTTGAAGTTACGGACAAGTCGCTCGACTTCCTCGGCTTCAAGACACTGAAGGATCTGCTCGGTTCGCTGGGCAAATCGAGTTTTGGCCGGCACGATACGCGCGATCTGGCCACCGGTATCGAAGCTTCCGGTTCCACCAAGCAATACGAATTCGGCGATACGCTCAACCTGGATATCAGCGAAACATTATTTTCGGCGATCCGGCGCGAAGGCGCAAAAGTCCCGCTGGACCTGGAGTATAGCGACCTGCACGTGCATCAGTGCGAATACCAAAGTTCCTGCGCCACAGTGCTGATGCTCGATTGCAGCCACAGCATGATCCTCTACGGCGAGGACCGTTTCACTCCGGCCAAGAAAGTCGCGCTGGCGCTGGCCCATTTGATCCGGACGCAGTATCCGGGGGACAGTTTGCGGTGCGTGTTGTTTCACGATACGGCCGAAGAACTCGCTATCAGCCAACTGGCGCGGGTTCAGGTGGGGCCGTATTATACGAACACGCGCGACGGCTTGATCCTGGCGCAACGCTTGCTCGCGCAGGAACGCAAGGACATGCGGCAGATCGTGATGATCACCGACGGCAAGCCAAGTTGTCTGACTCTCGAAGACGGGCGCGTTTATAAGAACGCGTTTGGGCTCGACCCGCTGGTGATCAGCAAGACCCTGGAGGAAGTGAACCGCTGCAAGAAACAGGGGATCTTGATCAATACGTTCATGCTGGCGAGCGACTACGGGCTGGTTAACTTCGTGCAGAAGGTAACGGAGATTTGCAGAGGAAAGGCGTACTTCACCACGCCGTATACGCTGGGTCAGTATTTGTTGATGGATTATATGAATCGGAAGACCCGTACGATTCACTGATCGGGATCCGGTGACATGCTAATATTTAGCTAGATCTTATGCCTATCTACGAATACAAATGCCAGGATTGCGGAACGAAATTTGAAAAGCTGGTACGCACCACTTCGGGCGGGGACGGAATCGAGTGCCCGTCGTGCGGGCAAAAGCACTTGAATCAGGAGTTCTCCACATTTGCCGCGCACGCGGCCGGTCCGAAACAATCCGACGCGCCGGTGTGTCCGAGCGGGCGGTGCAGCAATCCCGGCATGTGCGGCATGAACATGAACTGAGTGAAACGCAACTTCATGATCCTGGTCGGGGAGTACACCTCCCTGGCCGTCATGCTGCCCGCGGCGACAGTTGTAGGCTACGTAATCGGATATCTGCTGGACCGCGCCTTTCACACCCACTTCCTTTACATCCCATTTCTGATTTTGGGCATCGCTGCTGGATTTGTGCAGCTCATTCGGCAGTTGATGCGGGATACGCGCAACGATGAATAGCGATGCCTGACGAGGATCCGCTGTTCGAGTCGGCCATGTGCCGCATCATGCGCGGGACGGTGGCGCTGGCCGCGGCGGGATGCCTGGTCTGCCTGGTTCTACGAGGGTGGAGATGGGCGCTGGCGTACCTGCTGGGGGCGGCGGCATCGTACTTGAATTTCCGCTGGCTGAAACGGGTGGTGGATGCACTGGGTGCGGTTTTGTCGGCCCGGCCCAGCCCGAAATTCGCGATCCTGATCGGCCTGCGCTACGTACTGCTCGGCGCGGGCGCCTATGTTATAGTGAACTTTACTTCTTTGAGCTTGCCGGCCGCCTTGATTGGATTGTTTGTTCCGGTGGCAGCCGTCATCGTGGAAATTGTCTTCCAATTAATCTATGCAGCGTCATGAAGAAATCTGGCTAGCCAAGGTATTCAACGACAACCTGCCCGACGTGGGCAATGCGATCCTGAAACTGCTGCACCTGCCCACCTCGTCCCGTCCATTCGCCAACTTCATGGTGATGGAAATTCTGGTGGCGGTCGTCATCATTGTGCTGTTTGCCATCTTGCGCCCCCGCCTTTCGGTGGACCGTCCGGGCAAAATGCAGCACGCCTTTGAGATCATCAACGATTTCATACACACCGAGTCGGAAGACGCCGTGGGCCACGGTGGATCCAAGTATCTGCCTTTCTTTGGAACTCTTTTCCTGTTCATACTATTTGCCAACCTCATTGGCATCATCCCGGGGTTGGAATCGCCCACCATCGAGCCGTCCGTGCCTGCCGGTTGCGCGATAGCGGTGTTTTGCTACTACAACCTGATGGGCTTTCGCGAACAGGGTTTCGGGAGATACCTGGCGCATTTTGCCGGACCGATGCCTTTCCTCGCTCCGCTAATGGTGCCCATCGAACTAATCAGCCACATGGCCAGGCCGCTGTCGCTCACCGTCCGTCTATACGCCAATATGTATGCGGGCGAGCAGGTGACGCTGGTATTTTTGAGTCTTACTTACCTGGTGGTCCCCGCGGTTTTCATGGGTCTGCACGTTTTCGTTTCGCTGTTGCAGGCTTATATCTTTATGCTCTTGACGATGATGTACGTATCCGGAGCAGTATCGCACGAGCATTAATCAACGGCTTTATGCCGCCCCTTCAGTGTGAGACCGGCTGCACGAGGATGACGGGAACCACCTCCTGGGGGCGATTTCTAATCGAAGGAGCAACACAATGAAGACAAAGTTAATGTTACTGGCGTTGGTGCTGATGGCGCTCGCCAGCCCGATTTTCGCCCAAACAACGGGCGGCGCGGCGGCTTCGGCCGGCGTAAATTGGGTGGCGATCACCTCCGGTTTCGCGATGGCTATCGCTTCCGGACTCTGTGGCTTGGCGCAGGCGAAAGCCGCTGCCGCTGCCGCGGAAGGCATGGGACGGAATCCAGCCGCGGCGCCGGCCATCCGCTTCGCCCTGCTGTTGAGCCTGGTGCTGATCGAGTCACTAGCGCTCTACACCCTGGTCATCATTTTCGTGAAGGTTGTATAAGTTTTAGAGAAGTGAGCCGCCGGTTGGCGCCGATTGCGATGTTTCGCGGATCACCGGTGTCACCGGCGGCTTGTTACGGTTTTCCCGCCTTAGCCGCTACTCATACCGCAAAGCTTCCATCGGACTTAGACGCGCCGCTTTAATGGCCGGCAGCAGTCCGGCGACAAGCCCCACGCATTCCAACATCAACGTGGAAGTGATTACTGCGAATTGTGAAATCTGTAAATGGATGTCGCCCGTACCGCTGGTGTCTTTGAACAGCGGGCCCAACAGCGGCAAGGTCTGTAGTGTGGCGGTTACGACATAGCCGCAGGCCACGCCCAACACTCCGCCCACGGTCACAATCGCCATAGCCTCCAGCAGGAATTGCAGCAGGATCGAACGGCGGGTGGCGCCAATCGACTTCAACATGCCGATTTCGCGGGTGCGCTGCGTGACCGAGACCAGCATGATATTGGCCAAGCCGATACCGCCGATAGCCAGAGTCAGCGTACCAACAAATCCCAGCAGGATTTGGAGGGCCATTCCCATGGTGTCCACGATGCGCAGGAACTCGTTGAAAACCAGAATCTGGACGGCGCGCTCATCGTTCGGCGAGAAATTGTGCACCCGCGCCAGCGTTTCGCGCACCTGCTTCACCGCTTCCGCGCGAAACACCGGATTGATGGGCATCCAAACGATGTAGTCGGGATACTTGATATCGCGCAGCAACGAACCTGTGTCGTAGGGTATGAAAATGCATTCGTTATCCGGCTCGTTATAGTTGGAGATTTGCGTCTTCGTTTTAAGGACGCCGATCACGGTGAAGTGCAGCCCATTGATGGTGATGTCTTCGCCGTCGGGGGGGATCTCGCCGAACATTTTCTTGGCCGCCTCACCGCCCATTACGGCCACGCGTTGCTTCTGGGCCTCGTCTTCGGGACCGATCCACCGGCCAGTGGAGAGCGTTTGGTTGCGGATGCGCTGGTAGACGGGATAGACGGCGCGCACGGCGATCGATTGCGTACGATAGCCGCGGACCACGGTGGCCCCGTGGATCATGACTTCGGGCGAAATCGCGGCAGCCAGCGGCACGGCGTCGCGAATCGCATCAACATCCGACCGCTCCATCCGGATTCTGCGTCCGGCGCGTTCGCCTCCGGCTTGGGTCGAGGTTTGGCCGTTGAACATCAGGATTAGATCCTGGCCCACCGCCATAAAGGCTTTGCGCAAGGCGAAGTGAAAGCCATCGCCGTAGGAATAGAGGATGACGAAACAGGCCACGCCCCAGGCAAGGCTGATGGTGGTGAGTATGCTGCGCTGACGATTGAACTTCAGCGCCGCACCGGCCTCGGAGAAGAGTGAGCTAGCGTTCATAGCGCAAGGCCTCCACGGGAGTGAGGGATGCTGCGCGCCAGGCAGGGAACAGAGCCGAGCCAATGGCCACTACAGCCAACGCGCCGAAGGACCATGCGGTGGTCGCGGCTTTCACCGGCAGGCCGCCGAACATGTCTGACTGCAGCGGCAGCGAATTCACGATCGAGGCCAGGCCGTAGGCGGCCAGAAATCCCAGTAAACCGCTGAGTCCGGCAAGGATCACGCCTTCGGCCAAGAAGTCCATCATGATGCCGCGGCGTGTGGCGCCGATGGCCTTGCGCAAGCCGATTTCACGAGTGCGTTCGGTAACCGAAACCAGCATGATGTTCAGCACTCCCACGCCGCCCAAGGTCAGGGTGATTACCGCGATAGCGCCCAGGAACGCGGTCATCGAGACGAAGATTTGATCCACCATTTCGGCGCTCTCTACGGTATCCCAGACGTGAACGGCGCCTTTGTCATCGGGTTCGAACTGATGGTTGCGCCCCAGCACTCGCAGCACTTGCTGCCGCGCGGCTTTCCATTCGGTGAGCGATGATGGCACATAGATAATGTCATTCACTATGCCCGGATGGAAATTGTCGTCTTTGGGCGGCATATCGCGCACCATGGTGGAGTAGGGCACGTAGATTTTGTCGCCATCCAAACCGTTGTAACTGCTGTTCTGGTTCTTGGACGGCATCAGCCCGACGATGCGGAACGGAAGCCCGTTCAGGAAGATCTGCGCGCCCGGCGCCACCGGGCGATCGCCAAATAGTTGCTTGCGTACATTGTCGCCCAGGACCGCCACTCGCTCCGAGGCGGTTTCATCTGCGTCGATAAGAAATCGCCCGCGCGCGATCGGTATCGTGCGGATCCGTGAATATAAGGGTTCCACACCGTTCACCGTGAAGGAGCCGCTATTGAAGCTACTGGCCACTTTGGCGCCGTTTTGTAGTTCGCCGATCACACGGCTCACCAGGTAGCACTCCGTCCTTATGTCGGCGATGTCATCGTAATTGAAGCGAATCCGCCGCCCCGCGCGCTGCCCGCCTACCTGCTTTTCCGTCCGGCCGGGAAAGAGCAGCACGATGTTCTCACCAAGCTGCTTGGTGTTATTGCGCTGGCCCAGCTTGAAGCCATCCCCCATGGCTACGATCAGCACGATCGAAGCGACGCCCCACGCGATCCCCGCCATGGTGAGGAAGCTGCGGAGTTTATTACGCAGCAGGCCGGACGCGACTTCGGATAAGAGTTCCTTTAAGTAACCCATCGCGGCACCAATGTTTTCGCCGGCTATTGCAGGATGACCTGCTGACCGGCGTTCAGCCCTTTGGCGATCTGTGTTTTGGAGCCATTGCTGATGCCGGCGGTAACCGAGATCTTGCGCTTGCCCGTCTCACTGGTGGAATCGGGAATTTCAACCGAGGTGGATTTGTCCTTGTTATAGAGGATCGCGCCTTCAGGCACGGCAACCACGCCTTTGCGCTCTTCCAGAATTACCTCGGCGTTAGCGGTCATCTCGGCGCGCAGCTTGCGTGACTCGTTCGAGATGGAAACGCGCACTTCGAAGGTGGTGACGTTGTCTTTTTCCACGCCCATGGGCGAGATCTTGGTGACCTTCCCATTGAACTTTTCGTCCTTGAATGACTCGACGGTGATCCGCGCGGGCTGCCCAAGATAGATTTTGCCCACGTCGCTCTCGTCGACTTTGCCTTTTACATAGACTTGCGATAGGTCACCCAGGGTCATGATGAGGGTGGCGCCGGAACCCATGGTGAGGATGGAGCTGACGGCGTCGCCGACCTCGCGGTCGCGCGAGAGCACCACGCCATCGATGGGCGAAAAGATGGTGGTGTTGTGCAGATCTTCTTCGGACTGCGCCAGTGCGGCGCGGGCCTGCTCAATCGACGCTTTCGCCTTGGCAATGGCGGCTTCGGCGACTCCCAGGTTTACGGTGGCGGATTTCTGCCGGTTTACGGCCATGTCGTAGTTCTTTTCCGCGTCATCCACCAAGTTGCGGGCCAGCAGGTTCTCCTTATACAGACCGCGTGCGCGGTCCATATCGCGCTTCAGGAACGGCACGTCGGGTCCGGCCGCATCGACTTTATAACGTTCGTAATCGGCTTGCGTGCTCTTTAGGTTCGCTTCGGCTAAGGCCAAGGCGGCCTGGAACTGGCGCACCTGGGGCAACACATTGTTCTCGTCGAGTTTGCAGATGACCTGACCTTTATGCACGATATCGCCGACGTTTACAGGCAGATTCTGTATGATGCCGCTGGCCTTCGATTTAATCTCCACTTTGGTTTCCGGTTCGATCTTGCCGGTGGCTACCACGGACCGTGCCAAGTCGATACGCTCCGCCTTCACCAGTTTTTCGGGATCGATCTTAGGCGAACTTCTGCCAATAGCCTTCATGGTGAAGACCGCCGCCCCGCCTAACACAGGAATCAGGAGGAAAAGCCATTTCAATGAACGTTTCTTGCGCGAGGTTGCCATATGCGTGCCTTAAAAGAGGATACGAACCAGGCGTGTCGATAGTTCCCTTTTACACAGTGGTGGGAGACCGCTGGACCCACGCATGCGGTTGAGAACGAGGGCCACGGAGCCCTTAAGGAGACGTAATGAAGAGATTTGCAACATTTGCACTGATAATCGCAGGATCGGCGGCGGGGCTAGCGGCAGCCGGCATAGCCAGGTCTGACCAAACTTTCGCCACGAAGGCAGCTGCCGGCGGGATGGCTGAGGTGCAACTCGGGCAACTGGCCGTGAGCAAAACGACCAACCAGCAAGTGAAAGACTTCGGCCAGAAAATGGTCGACGATCATTCAAAAGCCAACGATGAACTCAAATCGCTTGCGGCGCAAGAGAACATCTCATTGCCGTCGAAGCCCAGCAGCAAGGATCAGGCGCTGATGTCGCGCTTATCGGGTTTGTCCGGCAGCGCATTTGATAAAGCCTATATGAGTGCGATGGTGAAGGATCACGAGGAAGACATATCGGAGTTCCAAAAGGAGGCGAACAGCGGGGCCGACAGCGGCCTTAAAAACTTCGCATCCAAAACGCTGCCAACCCTGAAGGAACATTTGCGTATGGCGAAGCAAACCGCGCAAGCCGCGGGAACGAAGTAGCGCTCAGGCTGGTTGAGGCAGGTTGAAGAAAAAGGTGGAGCCCTCGCCTACCGTGGACTCCACCCAAATCCGCCCGTCATGCTGCTCGACAATTTGCCTGGCGATCGCTAAACCGACGCCAGGGCCACCTGTTTTGCCAGCTGCGCTCTCAATCCGCTTGAAAAGCCCGAAGATCCGTTGAGTGTATCGCGGATCGATCCCCACGCCGTTATCCCGCACCGAGAAAACCACCACGTTTGATTCGATCGATGCAGAAACGTGAACGCGGGGCGGTACTTCACGTCGGAATTTAATGGCATTTTCAATCAGGCTGGCGAAAGTGTATTGAATCTGATCGGGCCGGCAGAATATGGACGGAAGCGAATCGGAAGTAAGAATGGTCCCAGTGACCTCGATCTCTGGTCGCAACGATGCCGCCGCACCTTCGAGCAGTGAGTCAGCGTCGCAAGAAGAGCATGGAGCGGGTGTGCCGAGCACGCGCAGATACGTGCGAAGACCGGAGGTTAGGCTTTGCAAGCGTCCAGCCGCTTCTTGAACAAAACCGAAGAGCGTCTCAGCATCCTGATCCAGTTTGTCGCCGTAGTTTTTAAACAATAGCTCGGCGATGGTACGGATCTGGTTGACGGGGCCCGTGAGATCGTGCAGGGAATCGGAAGTCAGGCGCACAAAGCAATCACCGTTCGACGACGCTCGAGGGGGCAGCATTAACCAGCCACGCCTTGAGAAAGCGCTTCCGTTGCAACCGGCAGGAAGATGCGGAAGGCGGTTCCCTGGCCGGGCTTGCTCTCGACCTGCACACTCCCGCCGCTGCTACGCACGAAACCTTGGACCGCAGCGAGTCCAAGCCCGCGGCCCATAAACTTGGTGGTAAAGAAGGGATCGAACATCTTGGCGCGCGTTTCTTCGTCCATGCCGCAACCGGTGTCACGGACCTCAAGCGCGATGTATGGGCCGGAGGGCAGCGCAGGGCCTGATGGCGCTCCCCCTGGTTGGGACTCGATCTCGACAGTTTTGGTGCTCACCGAGATGCGGCCTGGAGTTTCATGGCCAATAGCCTCGACGGCATTCATAATGAGATCGACGATCGCTTGGCGCAAGTGTGTGGAATCCGTTTTGGCTGGAGGCAAGTCTATTCCCCCGCGAATTTCGATGTGAATGTTCCTCGGAATCGAGCGGCGAATGCTTTCGCAAGCATCGAGAACTAGTTGATCGATGTCCGTCGGTTCGACGCACACCGTGGCCTTACCTGCATACGCCAGCATCCGGCGCGTCAGTTCGGCCAGCCGTTCTCCGGCTTGCAGCACCCCCTGCAACATCTCTTGGGCAGGGTGCGAAGCCGGTAACCGTTCCATGGCGCAACTAGCCTCACCCAAAATGCACACCAGCAGGTTGTTAAAGTCGTGCGCCACGCCTCCCGCCAACCGGCCAATGCCCATTACTTTTTGCTCTTCGTGGGCGGCATCGCCTGCTCGCTTCTGATCCTCGATTTCGGTACACGTGCCCAGCCAACTGGTGATTTCGCCCGTAGCGGAACGCATGGGCACGGCGCGCACCAGATGCCAGCGGTAATCGTTATCCGAGGCGCGCCTCAAGCGGTGTTCAATTTCGAGGACCGAACCCTCCGCGGTAGCCTTTTTCCAGGCATCCCACGTAGGCTGGCGATCTTCGGGGTACAGCACGTAGTCCCAACCTGCAAGGGCTGCCTGTGCGGCATCCAAGCCGGTATAGTCGACCCAGCGGCGATTTACGTATTCAATTCGCCCGTCAGCGTTTGCTGTCCAGACCATTTGCGGCATGGCTTCCAGCAGTTCCTGATAACGCCGCTGACTGGTGGACAGCGCCGATCGCTGCTCTTCGATTTGTTGGTGCATCCGGAAGGCTTGGATGGCATGCACAACGGTCCGCGGCAGAATATCGTTGGAAATGCGGCCTTTGGGAAGATAGTCGGTCGCGCCGGCTTTCATCGCTTTTACGGCCAATTCTTCGCCGCCATAAGCTGTCAGCATCACTACTGCGCAAGGGGAACCGGTTGGTAGCTTCAGATGTTCTAGAACGTCTAGACCATCGCCATCGGGCATGTTGAAATCGAGCAGAATGCAGTCTGGACGCCAGGATTGGGCGGTGGCGATGCCGCTGCTCACGGATTCCGCTTCAGCAAACTCAAACTCCCAGATGGATTCCTGCAAGCAGCGTTTGCAGAGAGCTCGGTCGATGCGGTCGTCATCGACTATCAGTACCCGAAGCGCCGGATCGGTGTGCATCGGCACGTTTTAAAGCAGGCGAGTTTCCAAACCGGAGCCGGCAATCTTCGTCCCCGCCAACCAAAGTAAAGAAACTTACAGCTTCGAACGGTTTCTTAGCTTGCGGACAGCAACTTTTGCGGGTGTGCGTGACCATCCAGTTTGGTTGAAAACTTGCACCGGCGGTTTAGACTAAAACATTTTGGGCGTTGAAAGTCGGGCCGCACGCCAGGAACGGTTCAAGATTGCTCTGTGGGTAGCGCAGAATTTGCACCTGCCGTCGATTCTTGCGTGGTTCGTGCCGGTTCTCGATTTCAACTAACCCGGGAGGGCGATTTGCGCGATATCCTGCTAGCGGAAGATAACCCCGCGGATGTCTACCTAATTCGAGAAGCACTGCGTGAACATGGTGTCGGCTGTGCGGTTCAAGTGGCCTCGGACGGTCGAGCGGTCTTGAAGATTATTGGCGCCGAAGGGCAGGTTGAGCGCTTTGGCTTGATGATCCTCGACCTGAATCTGCCGCTGCACGACGGTATCGAAATTCTGCAGCGCGTTCGCGCCGTCGGCACTTTGGACCACCTTCCAGTGGTGGTGCTTACGTCCTCGGATTCGCCGCGCGACCGGTTGCTGGCCAACCAACTGGGCGCCACCCGCTACCTGCGCAAACCCTCCAGCCTGGAACAGTTTCTTGCTTTGGGCGCAATTTTCAAAGATTTGCTGGAACAGGGTGCGTCGGCGCCGAACAACCAAGCCGCCGCATCCACATCTTCATCAATGATGGCCGCTCCTGAGCCAAAAGGAATTCTCAATGCCGACTGAATTGGCTACTGAGCTGGATGCCAGCGCGCTTCTGAAAACCTTGATTGCCTTTAAAGACGGCGATTTCTCGGTTCGCCTGCCGGTGGACCAGACCGGCGTGGCGGGGAAGATTGCCGATACGTTGAATGACATCTTCAAACTCAGCGATCGAATGGCGGGCGAGTTCTCGCGGATCAGCCGCGCCGTAGGTAAGGAAGGCAAGATTACCCAGCGAGCCAGTCTGGGATCGGCCTTCGGTGGTTGGGCGGACTGCCTCGATTCGGTCAATGGGCTGATCGGAGATCTGGTACAGCCGTCTACCGAGGTGGCCCGTGTAATCGGTTCGGTGGCCAAGGGCGATTTGTCGCAGACCATGGCGCTGGAGGTTGATGGACGGTCGCTGAAGGGCGAGTTCTTACATACCGCGCGCGTCGTGAATACCATGGTGGCGCAGTTGAACTCCTTCGCTTCCGAGGTAACGCGCGTCGCTCGCGAAGTCGGCACCGAGGGTAAACTTGGCGGCCAGGCGGTGGTGAAGGGCGTGGGCGGCGTCTGGCAGGATCTTACGGACAACGTTAATTCGATGGCCGGTAATCTTACGGCGCAGGTCCGCAATATCGCCGAAGTGACTACGGCGGTGGCAAACGGAGATCTGTCTCGTAAGATCACCGTGGATGTGCAGGGCGAAATTCTGGAACTGAAGAACACCATCAACACCATGGTGGATCAGTTGGGTTCGTTTGCTTCGGAAGTGACTCGCGTGGCGCGCGAAGTGGGTACGGAAGGCGAGTTAGGCGGTCAGGCGGAAGTGAAGGGTGTAGCCGGCGTTTGGAAAGATCTTACCGATAGCGTGAATTCAATGGCCGGCAACCTGACGGCCCAGGTTCGCAACATTGCGGAAGTAACTACGGCGGTGGCAAATGGCGATTTATCGCGCAAGATTACGGTAGATGTTCGCGGCGAGATTTTGGAACTGAAGAACACCATCAATACGATGGTGGACCAGTTGAACGCGTTTGCTTCGGAAGTGACCCGTGTGGCCCGTGAGGTAGGTACTGAAGGAATTCTGGGTGGCCAGGCGGATGTGCGCGGGGTTGCGGGAACTTGGAAAGATTTAACCGATAGCGTGAATTCGATGGCCGGGAATTTGACCGGTCAGGTGCGTAACATTGCGGAAGTAACGACAGCAGTGGCGAATGGTGACTTGTCGCGCAAGATCACGGTGGCGGTACGCGGCGAAATTCTGGAACTGAAGAACACCATCAACACCATGGTGGATCAGCTCGGGTCGTTCGCTTCGGAAGTGACTCGCGTGGCGCGCGAGGTGGGTACCGATGGGAAGTTGGGCGGGCAGGCGGAAGTGAAGGGTGTAGCGGGTACATGGAAAGACCTGACTGAGAGCGTGAACTCAATGGCAGGTAACCTGACCAATCAGGTGCGCAACATTGCAGGTGTGACTACGGCCGTGGCAAAGGGCGATCTCTCGACCAAGATTACGGTGGACGCGCGCGGCGAAATTCTGGAGCTGAAAAACACCATTAACACCATGGTGGATCAGTTGAATAGCTTTGGTTCGGAAGTCACTCGCGTGGCGCGCGAAGTCGGTACGGAAGGCAAACTGGGCGGCCAGGCGCAAGTGAAGGGCGTGGGCGGCGTTTGGAAGGATTTGACCGATAGCGTGAACTCCATGGCCGGCAACCTGACTGCTCAGGTTCGTAACATCGCCGAAGTGACTACAGCCGTAGCCAACGGCGACCTGTCTCGCAAGATCACCGTGGATGTGCAAGGCGAAATCCTGGAGTTGAAGAACACCATCAACACCATGGTGGACCAGTTGAATGCCTTTGCGTCTGAAGTAACCCGCGTGGCGCGCGAGGTGGGTACCGAAGGTGCGCTTGGCGGTCAGGCGGAAGTGAAGGGTGTCGGTGGCGTTTGGAAGGATCTCACGGACAGTGTCAACTCCATGGCCGGGAACTTAACGGCCCAGGTTCGTAACATCGCGGAAGTGACCACGGCCGTTGCCAATGGCGATTTGTCGCGCAAGATTACGGTAGATGTGCGCGGCGAAATCTTGGAGCTGAAGAACACCATCAATACCATGGTGGACCAGCTCAATGCATTCGCGGGCGAAGTCACGCGCGTGGCGCGCGAAGTAGGTACGGAAGGCAAATTGGGCGGACAGGCGGATGTGCGCGGGGTGGCCGGCACGTGGAAGGATTTGACCGATTCGGTCAACTCCATGGCCAGTAACCTGACTAACCAGGTCCGTAACATTGCCGAGGTCACTACCGCCGTAGCTCGCGGCGATTTAAGCCGCAAAATTACGGTAGACGTGCGGGGCGAGATTCTGGAATTGAAGAACACCATCAATACGATGGTGGACCAGCTCAGTAGCTTCGCCTCGGAAGTGACTCGCGTGGCGCGCGAAGTGGGTACGGAAGGCAAGTTAGGCGGGCAAGCCGATGTGCGCGGCGTCGCGGGTACCTGGAAAGATCTGACAGACTCCGTGAATTCCATGGCGGGAAATTTGACCGCCCAAGTGCGTAACATCGCGGAAGTAACTACTGCCGTGGCTCGCGGTGACTTAAGCCGTAAGATCACAGTGGATGTGCTGGGCGAAATTCTGGAGCTGAAGAACACCATCAACACCATGGTGGATCAGCTGAATGCTTTCGCCGGTGAAGTCACTCGTGTGGCGCGCGAGGTGGGTACCGAAGGGAAACTTGGTGGCCAAGCCGACGTGAAGGGGGTAGGTGGCACTTGGAAAGATTTGACTGATTCTGTTAATTCAATGGCCGGCAACCTTACCGCTCAGGTTCGCAATATTGCGGAAGTAACTACCGCGGTGGCCAGGGGCGACCTTCGCAGCAAAATCACAGTGGATGTACGCGGCGAGATTCTGGAACTGAAAAACACTATCAACACCATGGTGGATCAGTTGAACGCCTTCGCCGGTGAAGTAACGCGTGTGGCGCGCGAAGTGGGTACCGAAGGCAAACTGGGAGGCCAGGCGGATGTGCGTGGCGTCGCGGGCACCTGGAAGGATTTGACGGATTCCGTCAATTCGATGGCCAGCAATCTTACCAATCAGGTGCGTAACATTGCTGGTGTGACGACGGCAGTCGCCAAGGGCGATTTAACCACCAAGATCACTGTGGACGCCCGTGGTGAAATTCTGGAGCTAAAGAACACCATCAACATCATGGTGGATCAACTTAGCTCGTTTGCCTCCGAAGTGACCCGCGTGGCGCGCGAGGTGGGTACCGAAGGCAAGTTGGGCGGTCAGGCTGATGTTAAAGGTGTCGCCGGTACCTGGAAGGATTTAACCGATAGTGTGAATTCGATGGCGGCCAACCTGACCACTCAGGTCCGTAACATCGCTGAAGTTACTACGGCTGTGGCCAAAGGCGACCTGTCGCGCAAGATTACGGTAGATGTGCGCGGCGAAATCCTGGAAGTGAAGAATACCGTCAATACCATGGTTGACCAGCTCAGTTCATTCGCCGCGGAAGTCACCCGTGTAGCGCGCGAAGTGGGTACCGAAGGTAAGCTGGGCGGCCAAGCTGAAGTTCGCGGCGTGGCTGGCACGTGGAAGGATCTCACCGATAGCGTGAATTCCATGGCCGGAAACCTGACCGCGCAGGTCCGCAATATTGCACAAGTAACCACTGCGGTGGCCAATGGCGACCTGTCCCGCAAGATTACGGTAGACGTGCAGGGCGAGATTTTCGAGCTGAAAAGCACTATCAACACCATGGTCGATCAGCTCAATAGTTTTGCTTCCGAAGTCACTCGCGTAGCGCGCGAAGTGGGCACGGAAGGCAAGCTCGGAGGACAAGCCGAGGTGCGTGGGGTGGCCGGTACATGGAAGGATCTCACAGATAACGTGAATTCCATGGCTGCCAACCTCACCACCCAGGTGCGTGGTATCGCCAAAGTGGTGACGGATGTCGCCAACGGAAATCTGAAGCGCAAACTAGTTCTCGAAACCAAAGGCGAGATCGCGGAACTGGCCGATACCATTAACGAGATGATCGATACCTTGGCCGTCTTCGCCGATCAGGTAAGCAACGTAGCCCGCGAGGTGGGTATTGAGGGGAAACTCGGCGGCCAGGCACTGGTGCCCGGCGCCGCCGGCATCTGGCGCGATCTTACAGATAACGTCAACCAGCTTGCAGCCAACCTGACTACTCAAGTGCGCGCCATCGCGGACGTGGCGACGGCTGTAACCAAAGGCGATCTGACACGGTCTATTGCGGTAGAAGCCTTGGGTGAAGTGGCAGCACTGAAAGACAACATCAATGAAATGATTGTGAACCTGGCGGAGACCACCCGCAAGAATACCGACCAGGACTGGCTGAAGACAAACATCGCCAAGTTTACAGGTATGCTGCAGGGACAGCGCGACCTACTTACGGTTTCGAAACTGCTGTTGTCGGAATTGACTCCTCTGGTCGGCGCGCAACACGGCACCTTCTATATTGCCGACTCTGCCGAAGAAGAAGAGTCACTGAAGCTACTGGCGGCTTATGCGTCGCAAAACGGAGGTTCGTTGCCGTCTCAATTCCGGATGGGGGACGGATTGGTAGGCCAATGCGCTCTGGAGAAGCGGCGTATTCTAGTGACGGATGTCCCGGGGGATTATGTCAAGATCACCTCCAGCCTGGGGGGGGGCACGCCACTGAGCATCGTGGTATTGCCGGTCTTGTTCGAGGGTGAGACGCGTGCCGTGATCGAATTGGCGTCTTTCCGCCACTTCACGGATGTAAATCTGGCGTTTCTGGATCAGTTGACCCAAAGTATCGGCATCGTGCTGAATACTATCGCGGCGACCATGCGTACAGAGCAACTGCTCAAAAAGAGCCAGGCACTGGCTGAGCAGCTTCAGAAGACCAACGCGGAACTGGAAGAAAAGGCCAGTTTGCTGGCCGAGCAGAAGAACGAAGTCGAAACCAAGAATCGCGAAGTAGAGCAAGCAAAGGCTGCCCTGGAAGAAAAAGCCGAGCAGTTGTCACTCACCTCAAAATACAAGAGCGAGTTTCTGGCGAACATGAGCCACGAGCTCCGCACCCCGCTAAACAATCTCTTGATTCTGGCGCAGATGTTGGCGGAAAACACGGAGAGTACACTGACTTCGAAACAGGTGAAGTATGCGGAGACTATTCACTCCTCGGGTACCGACCTGCTGGCGCTGATCAACGACATTCTGGATTTGAGCAAGATTGAATCGGGCAAGATGGACGTGGAAGTGGGCAGTGTGCGCTTCAGCGAAGTACGTGACTTCTGCTCGCGGACCTTCCGGCATGTGGCCGATGGCAAGGGCTTGGAATTCTCGATCGATTTAGGTGAGAGCCTTCCGGGCGAGACTATCATCACCGATGCCAAGCGTCTGCAGCAGGTATTAAAGAACCTGCTCTCCAATGCCTTGAAGTTTACTGAACACGGAACCGTACGGTTGCACGTCGAACGTGCCGCATCCGGCTGGAGCCCCAACCACGTCATCCTCAATCGCGTAAAATCGGTGATCGCATTCTCGGTGACCGATACCGGAATCGGTATTCCTCAGGAGAAGCAGCGGATCATCTTTGAGGCCTTCCAGCAGGCCGACGGAACCACCAGTCGCAAATACGGTGGCACCGGTCTAGGCCTCTCTATCAGTCGCGAACTTACACGACTGTTAGGCGGCGAAATTCGGCTGCAAAGCGTGCCGGGCGTCGGCAGTACCTTCACGCTGTATTTACCGCAGACCTATGTCGCCCAAGTCACAACGGTGAAGGGCGAGACCCAAAGGATCTCGGAGAAGGCGCCCGTCTTGATCGGTGAGGCTAACGGCGCATCCGATGCCCAGCGTTTGGATATCATTCTGCCCACTCCGTCGGCTAATCCGCCAACGGTCGTGCATGATATCGAACTCGATGATGACCGGCATTTGATTCGCCCGGGCGATCCTGTGCTGCTGATCGTCGAAGACGATGTTACCTTTGCACGAATCCTGGTGGACTTGGCGCACGATCATGGCATCCGCGCGCTGGTGGCCTTGCGAGGCGCGACGGCCCTATCTCTCGCGCACGAATTCGTCCCTGGTGCGATCACACTCGACATCTCCCTGCCCGATATGGCTGGATGGACAATCCTCGATCGCCTGAAGCACGATCCGTCGACGCGGCACATACCTGTCCATGTAATAACCGGCGATGAGAACCGGCGCCGGGGCTTGGCCTTGGGCGCGATGACTTATCTGGAAAAGTCTGTTACCAAAGATAACTTGAACATCGCATTCAATACGATACACAGTTCTCTTGAGCGTCGCGTGAGGCGGTTGCTGGTTGTCGCAAGTGATGACAACCGCCGTACGCAGTGGGGGGAGATCCTGGGGGGCATGGATGTCGAAATTACTTCGGTCGCTTCGGGCGGGGAAGCACTGGCGGCGATACACGCACAGTACTTTGATGGCGTAGCAATAGATCTTCGAGTCGCCGGGATCCCGGCTCTGCAAGTGGTGGAAGAGATTCAGGCGGATGGGGCGGTTACGCCGCCTATCGTCATTTGCGGACCGCCTAATCCTGGCGCGGAGTTGGAGAGCGCGATGCGCCGGTTAGCGAGACAAAGCATCGTGCGATATGCTGACTCGCCGGAGCGTCTGCTTGAAGAAACGGTGTTGCTGCTGCATAGGGCGGAACCGGACCTGGTCGACAATCAACGAGAGATCCTGAGCGCTATGCGCCGTGCGGGCTCGACGTTAGCAGGCAAGAAAGTCCTCGTGGTCGATGATGACGTGCGAAACATTTTCGCGCTATCCACGGTATTGGAGCAACACGGCTTACAAGTGGTTCACGCCGAGAACGGACGGACGGGTATCGAGATGTTACTCACTACTCCGGCAATTGACGGGGTACTCATGGACATCATGATGCCCGAGATGGACGGCTATGAAACGATGCGGGCGATCCGGCAAATCGCGGAATTCCGATGGATCCCGATTATAGCGGTTACGGCCAAAGCCATGAAGGGGGACCGGGCTAAATGTATTGAGGCCGGCGCGTCTGACTACATCACTAAGCCTGTGGATCTCGACCAACTGTTCTCGGTATTGCGCGTCTGGCTGGGACGCGCACAAGATTCGCTCCCTGCCGCCATGGTCGCGGGATGAATCAATCCATGTCCACAGCCGGGGCCCAAACCGCAACGGATCCTACGGTCGAGCCGCGTACCAAGATCCTGCTGGTCGACGACACGCCGGAGAATCTCGTCTCGTTAGAGGCCGCTCTCAGCGGTTTGGGCGAAGAACTGGTTCTGGCTAACTCCGGCCGCGAGGCGCTGCGGCACATCCTCACAAATGATTTTGCCGCGATCTTGCTGGATGTAAGGATGCCCGATATGGACGGGTTCGAAACCGCGGAGTTGATTCGCAGCCGGCCCCGTTCGCGCCAAATCCCCATTCTGTTTTTGACCGGATACCGGAACGAAGAGCATCTCTTTAGAGGCTACGATCTGGGTGCGGTCGATTTTTTGTTCAAACCTATCGTGCCCGAAGTATTACGTTCCAAAGTTGCCGTATTCGTGGAACTCAGCCGTAGTAACGCGCGGTTGCAAAAGCAAGCCGATGAACTGAAGATACAGTCCGAGATCCTGCAGAAGGCCGAATCCAGATTCCGTGCATTCCTTGAGGCCGCTCCCGATGCCATGGTGATGTGCCGCGATGACGGCGAAATCATCATGGTGAATTCGCGCACGGAAATACTTTTCAATTGCCCCCGGGAGCAGTTGCTTTCCAGGAACATCGGCGCATTAGTGCCCGGCTGGAAGCATCCTTTTTATCCGGGTTGGAATGAGGGCGGTTCGGCGGAAATAGGGCCGAATGATCGTGGCGTGGAACTGCGCGCTTTTCCCGAAGGACGTGCGCCTTTTCCGGTCGAAATCACGTTCAGTCCCTTGCAGACGGCGGATGGCATGGTTATCACCAGCGCCATACGCGACATCAGCGAGCGCAAACGGATCGAAGAACAGATTCGCCAACTGAATACGAATCTGGAGCAGCGGGTTTTGGATCGTACCGAGGCTCTGTTGCGTTCGAACGAAGAATTGCAACAATTCGCCTATGTCGCCAGCCACGACCTGCAAGAACCGCTGCGTACCGTATCAATTTATGCGCAACTGCTGGCAAAAACTTACCAGGGGCAACTGGTGGGTGACGCCGACCAGTTTATTGAGTTCATCGTGGAGGGTGCCGGCCGGATGGAAACTCTCATCCGCGATCTGTTGGACTTCTCGCGGGTAGAGAGCCGTGGGGCCGATTTCTTTACCACTATCAGTTGCGATGCGATTCTGGATGATGCGATTCGTAATATCCGGTCGTTGATCGAAGCCAGCGGTGCCGTGATCACGCGCGGACCTTTGCCGGCGGTTACAGGCGATCCAGTCCAGTTGACGCGACTGTTTCAAAATTTGATGGTGAATTCCATCAAATATCGAACAGAGGCTACTCCTATGATTCATGTCTCCGCCGAAGAGAGCGATGGCGAATGGCGTGTCGCGGTAAGGGATAACGGTATCGGCATTGAGCCTCAGTACTCCGAGAAGGTCTTCGGAATCTTCAAATGCCTTCAGCCTCGGGATCGCAATTCCGGTAGCGGTATGGGTTTGGCGATCTGCCGGAAAATCGCGAGCCGGCATGACGGTCGCATGTGGGTGGAGTCGGAACTGGGGCGAGGCGCCACCTTCTACTTCACTTTGCCAAAGAGGTAGTAGTCCCGCGCTGTCATTAGTACGCTTCCCTACCCATCGCTCGTCGCTTGTCCCAAAGTGTGGACGCGAACGTGCTTATTAACCGGCGTTGTCGTTGCTCAAAGGAGAAATTCCATGAAAAACAGTACCAAGGATGAAGCCAAAGGCAAAGCGCATGAAGTGAAGGGCGCAGTGAAGGAAAAAATCGGTCACGCGGT
Source organism: Bryobacterales bacterium (assembly GCA_963738345.1). Classification (GTDB taxonomy): domain Bacteria; phylum Acidobacteriota; class Terriglobia; order Bryobacterales; family Bryobacteraceae; genus Bog-159. The sequence goes on along the minus strand of CAVTWI010000002.1, from coordinate 3,486,343 downwards.
GAACGACCCCGAACTCGAAGGCGAAGGGTTGGACGAAAAGATTGCCGGAAAGATCCAGAAGAAGGTCGGTCAAGTCGAGAAAGTCGCAGGGCAATAGCCCGCCGGCTTGGCACGAACCATAAACGAACAGGAGGACTGAAATATGTTGTTATTGATCATTCTACTTGTCCTGATTTTCGGGGGCGGTGGAGGATACTACGGCTACGGCCGCTGGGGCTACGGCGGGGGCATGGGCATCGGGTTAGGCACCATCCTTCTGATCGTTCTGATTTTCTACATGCTCGGCGGGCTACACTATTAGCCGGCTTTTCGCCGGTTCTCCAGTCACATTCCAACTTCGACTGAGTGGGCGCGTTTGCCGGTTTCGGCAGCGCGCCCATTGTTTTTTGCGCCTAACGCGCCCGGCACAGTTGGGCCTACAATTGCAAGTTATCGAAGTGCGATGGATACCATAATTATTTCCGCAACCCTCATAGGTAGTTTAGCCACGGCTTGGGCGTTACAGAAAACTGCATTGGAAGCCCTCTTTCGAGCGATGGGACACAACTCCAAGTAACGATGTTGAGCCTCTAACAAAGGCAACCATCGTGCCAATAACTGTGCAGGGGTTAGCCTACCACAAGGCTCAGCTTCACTTTTATTGGGAGACCACTTAACAATGAACAAACTTGTCCTAACGTTGTGCTTCGGCCTTACCGCCCTGGGCGTGTCGAGCGCGCAGGAAACTTCGCATTTCGCATTCGATGTCGGCGGTGGATTCACCACGCCGCTTGGCAACACCGGACGTCACGTTGACTATGGATGGAATGTCGGCGCCGGTGCCGGATATAACTTCAACTCGTACATCGGCGCAATGATCGACGTCAACTACAACTCGTTCGGTATTAATAGCACGACACTTCAAAACATCGGCGTTCCTGGCGGCGGCTTGCACGTGTTTTCCGCCACCCTAGACCCAATCGTGCATTTGACACCTAAGTCGCATTTCGATCTCTACGTTACCGGTGGCGGTGGACTGTATCATCGGCAGCAAGATTTCACCCAGCCGTCAACGGCCGTGTTCACCGGGTTCGATCCGTTCTTCGGATTCTATCCGGTAGCGGTGCCTACCACGCAGGTGCTGGCGTCGTCCTCAACCAATAAGCCGGGCATTGATGGCGGAATCGGAATCGCCTTCGGTTCTAAATGGCACGGCAAATTCTTCGCCGAGGCACGTTACAACCGCATTTTCGGCAACTATTACCACACTGATTACATGCCTGTGACTTTTGGCTTCCGCTGGTAGATTATTGAAGTCGGGGCGGGGGAATTCTTGCCCCGCCCCGACTTATACTTCTACTTCGTAGCGTAGTATCCCGGCCTATAGTAGGTGCGTAATCCAGGCGATGTCACTGTTACTTTTACACGATGATACTTGCCGTCACGATTTTCAGTTCGCGGCGTAAATCCGAGCAGATACTGCGTGCGAACATCGTGGCTGATTCGCGCATTAATTGTCGGTAAATCCCCTAAATCGGTGACGGGATAGAGTCGTCCTCCAGTCTGCGTGGTAAGATCTCCAAGCAGTTCAGGGCCCCGCCTTTCCTCCGCAGTCTGCTTCTTTCCTTCGGCTTCGAATAGGCCCATGGCGTAAACTTGCACGTCCGACTCGATTAGTCCAGCTTTGATCTGGCGGATGTTGCGCCGACTTTGATTGTCCCCGCCATCGGAAAGTATGACGAGCGCCTTGCGAGAATTGCGCGCTCTTTTCATCTGTGTCATTGCCACCTGAAGACCATCCAACAAGGCTGTGCGTCCGAAGGGCTTAGTCCGATCGATCAAGCCCAGAATGTCGTCCGCCTGGTTGGAGAAGGGCATAGCAAGTTTCGCCCGATCACCTACTTTCACAAGGAAAAATTCATCCTCCGGATTTGCCGTCCGGAAAAAAGCCTCAGCCGCAACGGCGGAGCGATGCATTTTTTCGCGCATGCTGCCGCTGCAATCGTAGATTAAACCGATGGATGCGGGTGCGTCATCTAGGGAAAAATGCGTGATATTCTGCGGAACGTCGTCTTCAGTGATTTGGAAATCCTCTTTGGCCAAGCCGGCGACGATCGCACCAGCATAATTGGTCACATGCGCGGGAATCAGGACCAAAGAAGAATCGACGCTGATGGTATTGGCGTGATCGCTAATCGGCACCGGGAGCGCCGGGGTTCGGACCCGTATTGGCGCAATGGGGCCGGATTCACCAAGATCCTGAAAGGCCGAGCCAGTTGAACAGAGGAGCAGAACGCTGGCGAGCCCCGTTTGCAAGGGTGTCCAAAGCATTGGGCGATTATATACTAAAATGTTGCCAATTTCCGGGGGTACGCGCAATCGCAATGGCTTCCTTCGTGCAGCGGCGCGTGGCTATGAAGAGACGACTCCTGCTGGCTCTCCTCGGCTTTGGTTTCAAGATGTGGCTGTCCCGGCGGCCTGTTGTTCGAACTCTGGGCCCCATTAAAAGGCCGCAGGTGACGGCGCCGGATGGCAGCGATCAGGCGATGCGTCGATTCATCGGCTATGTCGTGCTGCCGGTCTGGCTTGCGGCTGGCTTCCTTGATTATGTCTGGCACCGCCGCACGAAGATCGAAACCACTAGCGGCCTTTCGGAGAGCCTGTTGCATACGGTCATGATGATCGAAGCGGGCCCCGCCGTCATGGGCGCACTATTCCTCGAAGTCAATGCAGGCGTGTTAGCGATGCTGGTGTCCGCCGCCGTCTTGCACGAACTGACTGCAATTTGCGATGTGGTCTACACGTCCCCGAAGCGCTTGATCGGTCCGGCCAGGCAACACACCCATAGCTTTCTGGAGATGATACCCTTCTGCGTAGCCTCGGTCGCCATCGCTATCCATTGGGAGCAAGCTTTGGCTCTGATCGGGCGGGGCTCACAACGGCCCGACTACCGGTTCCGCCTGCGGCATCCGTCCATTGCATGGGAATACCAAGTTCTGGTCTTCGGCGGATTCATCCTATTAGGTGCATTGCCGCATTCCGACGAACTACGGCGTTGCGTCCAGGCTCGGCAGCAACGACTGTTGGAAGCCTAGTTTACTTTTGCGGCGTACACGACAAAGAACCTGAGTCTACCGTTTCGCCGGTACGCGAGATCGTCTGAAACGTCAACGCGTCACCGGCGATTTCCATGATTGCGAACGTTTGATTCGTATCCAGACCCTTCGAAATCTCAGGCGCCTTCCGCAGGTCGTGCATGCGAAGCTGGCCGGAGTTCCCCAGGACGAAGTAGTAAATGCCCTTTTGCGGGGCAATTCTTTCGTACACGTGCTCGTGTCCGGATAACACCAGGCACACGCCATGTTGCTGGAAGATGGGCTCCAACTGCGCTCGCAAATCTACATCGGGCCCGTGTGTCCTGGCGTTCGAATATAACGGATGATGGAAAAAGCAGATTTTCCACTTCGCCTGCGAGTTGTCAAGCTGCTTGGTCAGCCAATCCAACTGGGCCGGGTCCATATAGTTGCTATCTAGGGCGAAGAACTCCGCATTCGCTCGCTTGAAACTGTAGTAGCGCTTTCCATCCATATTGAACGGCTTGTAGAGCCGCTCGTTCGAATCGTCATGGTTGCCCAATGAAGCATAAAACTTCACGCCGCCGTCCAACAACGCCCGGTAGGGATCCTCAAACTTTCGTTTGAAATCGTCGGCGCTCTTGCCGCCGTATATATTGTCGCCGAGCATCAGGACAAAGTCGAACGGAAACGGCTGGCGGCACGCCGTCATCTCCGCGGCTGTTTCGTATTGTGCTGGCTCCCCCGTGCCGCTATCCCCGATCACCGCAAAACGCACGGAATTCTGGGCCAATGGCAGTTTCAGTTCCGGACAGGTGGCGGCCTGTAGACCTGCTACTAAAACGATCGCGATAGAGAATCTCATGGCTGTGTTTGAATAGCGTTCGGCATCAGATCGACAATCAGATTCGCTTCCACATCCCGCAAGACCAAGTTTGTGCCTACTAGCCTGTACTCCAATTCCGAAGGCAATTTCGGCAGGTTCAGCAATAGCGACGGAGGTGTGGATTGCAGGGGCACGCCCTCGGGGTAGATCGAGTTAACCCGGAGAGCGGGCAAATGGACCGGCTCGGCATGCTTCAGGCTCTTCGAGATACGTGTGGCGCCGGCGCCCTGCATCGCTGTTGCGATCAGCCTGCGAAATTCAGTCGCGATGTCAACACTAAAAATATTTCCCTGCCGGACGCCGCGGCGGGCATGCCTCAGTGCCCGAGAAAACTTGTGCTCGTGAATATTGATGGCTTCCGCCGACTTCGTGGGTTTCAACTTGTGAATCTCTGACTTGACACTGTTGTGCAGGTCGACATACCCAGCCACGCGCTTGGCAAACTCCTGCGCGATTGGAGAGTCCGTGTTCCCCTTAGCCTGCGCCTGCGCGCTCTGCGGAAGCGGGCCAAAGAGGAGCAAAAGCAAAATCGCCGGTATCATCCCTCAGCCTCGCTGTTCTGTTCGATTACTTCCTCCAGGGCGCCTTGCACGGCGTCCCTCACCGCTTCTTTTACCACCTCTTTTACGATACGTTCCACTTCTTCGGGGTTCACTTCCACTTCAATATTACCGCCGGAGACTTCCTTCACGGCCCCATTCAACACAGCTCCCAGTGGGGGTAAATCCTTAGTGATTGCCTTGGCTACTTTCTTGGCAACCTTCGCGGCCGGCGCCATTTCCGCCTCGCCCTGTTGTCCACGCTCTTCCGCATGAGCCCAGTCCTCTTCAAACGTGCGGGTAAGCTTGCTCACCGCCTGAGCATTGCGGAAGATGATGCCGACTTCGCGCCGTGCATCCAATTCCAGCGTGCGCAGGCTCTGGCTTCCCACGAAGGCGCTCTGATTATCACGGATGATTGTGCGTGTATGCAGCCGCATATCGGCCAGTTTGTGAACCAGCAGCCCTGGCAGCTTCGGCGTCAGACGTCCAATAATTCGCACCGAAACGCCCGCCTTCGCCCGCTCCTGTAGCAGTTTGATCATGGCCGCGTCGGCCACGTTTGGATCGTAAATACTCAAGGTCTTTTTCGCACCCGTGATGAATGCGGAGAGCCGCTTTCGGGCGTTGATCGGGCTAACCACAAACTCGTTAGACGAAGATTCATAAGCTTGGCGCGAAGTATCGGCCTCAAAGAGCTTAACGGCTTCCCGCACTAAGGAACGATCTTCCGTAATCACGGCAAAGCTGCGGCTGCGTTCAATATCCATGTAGGTGAAATTGAAAGCCAGTAGATACAATTCCCGCCGGTCGATGATCATCAGCTTGCTATGGTAGCGGACCAGGTCGTCGGCGGTCCTGCCCACCGTTACGCCCGCTTCCAACAGGCGTAGCTCAAGCCTACGGAGATTCTCCTCGCCGGCACGGTTCGTATGCGCGATCAACGCGTGCACGGCTACGCCACGGCCCACGGCCGCCGCCAGCGCTCTCTCGATCTCCTTGCGGTCGCATCGAAAAATGACGATCTGGACGCTGCTCTTCGCGGCGGCAATACCCTTAATCAACGGCGTAATCCCGTCGCCTGGCTGCACGAGCAATCTCACCTGTAGCGTTCCTCCTCTATGTCGAATCTTGACTCTGGCATCGATCCTGCTAGGAGTATGCAGGTCGCGGGCCGTTTATCGCGAGGAGTGATTCGTGCGTTTAAATGTGAAAGCTAATACATTTTTGGTTGCTGCATTGTTTGTGTGCGCGCTGCCGGCTCAAGGGCCCGACGGGAAACGAGCCGTCCTTTGGCAAAATCCGGCTGACATCGCCTCACGGAACCTGTTTTACGGCCCGGGCGGCGAAGAACACCAGCCGAGGGCCCCGTTCACCTTCGTAGAAGAGGATATGGCCGGCACCAATCCAAAGTTTGTGGTGCGCGATGCCGCGGGGCTGAAGTGGAAAGTGAAGATGGGCATAGAGGCGAAGCCGGAAACTGCCGCCAGCCGCATCGCTTGGGCTGTGGGCTATTACACAGATGACGAGTACTTTGTGCAAGATTTGCAGGTCAGCGGTATGCCCGCTCACTTGCACCGGGGTCAGAGTCAAGTTGGCCCCAACGGGCTTGTACATAATGTTCGCCTGAAAAGGCATGGGGATAAAGAGAAAGACACCGGCGACTGGAAGTGGCGGCAGGACCCGTTCACAGGAACCCGCGAACTGAACGGTCTTAGAGTTCTGATGGCGGTGATGAACAATTGGGATCTGAAGGATCAAAACAACCACATCTACAGCGATGGCGACAAGGACATCTACATGGTGAGCGATCTGGGCGCCACCTTCGGTGCTACCGGGCGCGCGCCTTTCGGCCAGGGGAAGAGCAACCTGGACCAATACAGTCACTCCAGATTCATACGGAAGACTACTCCTACCACAGTCGACTTTACCGTCCCCGGGCGGCCGGCGTTTATCTATATCTTCAACCCAAAAGAATTCATCAGTCGCATACGCCTGGAGTGGATCGGCAGGAACATCCCTCGCGAAGATGCCAAATGGATGGGTAAACTGCTGGCGACCCTATCGCCTGCGCAGATTCACGATGCCTTCCGGGCGGCAGGATATTCGCCACGCGAGGCAGATGCTTTTGCCGCGGTGGTGGCCCGGCGCATCACCATGCTTACAGACCTGTAGGTTTGGCCGCCTGGATGTCCCTTTCTCCGGAACAGGGAGGCAAGAATATGTTCGCCTGTTTAAGAGTGTTCGACGTTTCGTTGGCTTGGTTGCATTCTGTTCGCGCACCACGAACTGCCTTGAAAGTGCCTACGGGAGTGTAAGAGCAGAAGCTAGTTCACCGTATGAAAGTAGCTTACCGCAGTCAGCGCTCTCGACCACATTTCCGGTGCGCTTCGGTTGAGCGTGCTATCTATCAAGACGTGAAGTCCGAAAGCTTGGTGTAGTAAGTGGACATCCGCTGCTCGTCCGGGCGGCGATAGCTGCTGAAGTTTGTTTCGTGCTAACCGAAACAGGGGTTATTGAGCCGCTACCTCGATAAGCCCTCTACCGACGAGGTCGCTTGGCGCGTCACCGGGCTTACAGGCCTGTGAGCTGCTGCTCCGGATTGAACTGTAGTTCGTACAGTCTTGCGTACAAGCCGCCCGAGGACAACAGTTCGTCGTGCTTGCCGCGCTCAATGATGATGCCGTCATCGACTACGAATATTATATCTGCACGCTGTATGGTGGCAAGGCGGTGGGCGATCACGATGGAAGTCTTCCCTTCCATTAACCGGTCGAGGGCTTCAAAAACCAACTTTTCCGAACCGGCATCCAGACCCGAACTGGGCTCATCCAGGATCAGAATAGGGCTGTCGCGAATGACCGCGCGTGCGATGGCAATTCTCTGGCGCTGGCCGCCCGATAGTGTCACTCCCCGCTCGCCTACCAGTGTGTCATAGCCATTGGGCATCTTATCGATGAATTCATCCGCATTAGCTAACTTCGCCGCCTCTAAAATCTCGCTCCGGCTGGCGCCCGGTTTGCCGTATGCGATGTTATACCAGACCGGTCCATGAAACAACGCGGTCTCTTGTAACACGAAGCTGATTTGCTCGCGTACCGACTTTTGCTGGTACCGGCGGATATCGGTTCCGTCAATCTTGACTGTGCCGGAAACGGGGTCGTAGAAGCGCGGAATCAGGCTGATGATCGTGCTTTTACCCGCGCCCGTAGGCCCCACGAGAGCGGCAGACTGGCCTGGCTCAATGCGGAAACTAATGTCTTTTAGAATAGGACGGTCCGGCTCGTAATGAAACGATACGTTTTCAAATTCGATAAGTCCGCGAAATCTAGGCGCCGGCCGCGCGCCGGGCATTTCCTTCAGTTCATGGCTCGTCTCCAGCACCTCGCGTATGCGTTCGTAACCGACTGCCGCCTTCGAGTAGGAATCCGTCATCTTCGACAGGTCTTGCATCGGCTTATACATCTTGCCGAGATAGAAAACAAATACGATCAACGAACCGGCTGTCAGACTTCCGTTCAGCACCATCTTGGCCCCGAACCACAGGACCATACTGGTGCCCACGGCGACCATGATTTCAACAATAGGAGACAGTTTTGCCTTCAGGCCCCGTGCCTTCAGCGCAATCTCCACGCTTTCCAGGCTCTCTTCCTCCAGGCGTTGCTGCTCGTAGTCCTCCCGCGCGAAGGCCTTCACCACCCGAATGGAAGTCAGTACCTCCTGGATCGTCGAAACAATCTCGCCCTCCTTCTTACGCACGTCACGTGCGGCTTTCTTGATCCGCCGGGTAAAGCTATAGACCACCACGAAAAGCAACGGCGCCACTGAGAGAGCGATTAGCGTGAAACGCCAGTTGAGGTAGAACATCACGCCTACCATCCCGAACAAGGTAATGCAATCGACGATGGCGCTCAACAATCCGGAGGCGATAAAACTCTGGATTGCCGAAATGTCGCTGGTGACCCGGCTGATCAGGTCGCCCGTCTGCTTGTGATCGTGGTATGAGAGCGATAGCTTTTGCACGTGAGAATAAAGAGTCCGCCTCAGGTCGTGCATCACCCACTGGCCGATACTGGCGGTCAGATAATTCTCAGCGTAGGAACAGAGCGCCCCCACAACGGCGATCGCCAAGGCAGCCAGCGCCGCGAAGCGTAGGACTGCCAGGTTGTCTGAACCCACCGTAGCCAGAATAAAGTGGTTCAGCCACCCCGGCCCGTGCAAAGACTTTGACTTCAAGACGTCGTCGAAAACAACCTTCAACGGCCAAGGTTGTAGCAGGTCCGCCGTACCTTCACCTAACACCGCCAAGAATCCAAAAAATAGGGATTTCGAGTGCGGCCGCAACAGATCGCGGATCCGAAAAGTTTTCAAAATGGACTCTCCCAATCACTTCGCGTGTAATAAATCAGGTAAGAACTCGCGGGCAACGTTAAATCCCACGGATACCGCGATCGCGAGCCCGAAGTTATTCAAAGCGTCCACTCCGCTACCGGTGCTGGGCGGTTGCCAGAGCCGCGAGATCAAAGACGCGCCGGCGAAGCCTCCCATCTTCGAGATGGAAACTCCGCGAAATCCGTCCTCATGCCGTGTTAGAAAACTACTCTCCACGGCGTAGCGCAGCCGGGGGCCAAACCCCGTACGATGCGAACGGAAGTAACGATTGTCTTCATGCAATGCGCTCGAGACACCATAGATCAGAGTCTCGCGTACCACGATTTCGCCGTAGCCGCTGACAAAGCGAAGACTAAAGCCTTGCGCCCCTTGGCCCCATTCCTTCGGACTATCGCGCCATTGCCCGATCCCCGCGCCGACTGCTGTACTTAAGAACGGAAGCGGATCGTATAAGTCCCTCAAATACTGATGGCGCCGCTCGCTGGCCGTCATAGGCACATACGTCCCCGGTCCATCTGGAACTCCGATAGCTTCGGCGGTAGGTTCCATCCGGTCGGCGGAATTCTGCGTCTGGGCCATGCACCCGACCGCAGCGAATAACATCCACGCCGATGCTACAGTCCTTATCTGCACCCTCGGCCTGCCTAAGTCTGTCATGCTGCTGCACTGAGCAATACACATGCCACTCGCAATGTGAGTTCACTCACCGTTTTCGCATGAGCCGCGACCCACAAAGGACGCCGGCGTGCTTTGAGGCTCCCGATGCCCGCCACCACGAAGCTGCCTATATTACTTCTTCTTGCCTTTCCCCTCTGGGGCCAGCAGGGTGACGCAGCTAATCAGGATGCACAAGACTCTACTATCGAAGTGAAGCCCGGCTCGCCAGCGATCAAACAGAAAGATTTCTGGAACGAGACTGGAGTCTTTCATCCGTTCGTGCGGATGCCCAAGTACATTCTGCAAGACCAGACGGCCATTTGGACCAGCCCGGTTCACACCGCGAAAAGCGACGTGAAGTGGTGGGTAATTTTAGGCGCTAGCACAGGTGCGCTCATCGCCACCGACCATCTGACTGCCAAGGATCTGCCCAACTCTTCGAGTCAAGTCTCCGTCGGTACTTGGATCTCACGATTTGGCTCGGCGTATTCTCTAATTCCGATCAGTGCGGGCTTCTACCTAGTGGGCACGGGCACGCACGATGATCGCTTTCGCGAAACCGGATTGCTTTGTTTTGAAGCTCTAATCGACAGCAACATCGTGGTGGAAGCGGTGAAACTGGCGACCGACCGTGCACGCCCGTACCAAGGCGACGGCAACGGACATTTTGAGGCTGGCCCGAGCCGCTGGAGTTCCGGTTTTCCTTCGGGCCATGCGATTAACACCTGGGCCATGGCGTCCATTGTGGCTCACCAATATCCTCACCCCCTGATCGTTCCGATTTTGGCCTACACATTTGCCACAGCCGTCGTTGCAGCGCGAGTGAGCGCGCGTCAGCACTTCCCCGGTGATGTCGTAGCGGGTTCGGCGATGGGATGGTTTATAGGTGACTTCGTGTATGGCCGGCGCCATAACCGTGAACTCGACGCTAAGAAAACGGCCGTCCAAAAGATCCTGAACCATGTGCAGATTATGTGACGAACAGCGCGATCGCCGCGGCTGTCATCACCGCCGCACAGATCCACCCGAGCACCGTGGCCCCGCGCGAATTCACCCGCTTACCCATTACCTTCCGGTCACTCGTCAACAGGACCACTAAGATGACTAATGGAGGAGCCAGCACACCGTTCAGCACCGCGGACCAAAAAAGCATTTTCACTGCGTTGAGCTTTGCGAAATTCAATGCCAGGCCCACCACCATGGCGCCCGCGATCACGAAGTAAAACTGCGGTGCACGCAGCGGCGTTTTGCTGAGCGACGCCCCTTTCCAGGAAGCGGCCTCGGCAATCGCGTACGCGCACGATCCAGCCAGTACGGGCACTCCGAGCATTCCGGTTCCAATCAAACCCAACGTGAATAACAAATAGGCGGACCGGCCCGCCAGCGGCCGCAACGCTTCCGACGCCTGCTTGGCCGTTTCAATGTCTTTCATGCCGTGCGAGTGTAGCGTTGCGGCGGTGGTTAGGATAATGAAGAACATTACCAGGTTAGAGACAAACATGCCGCTGACCACGTCCATCGTCGCCACGTTGAGTTCCTCGTTTGTGGATCCTCGCCGCTGTGCCACTGTGGTCTTGCCGCGTTTCACGTCCTCTTCCACTTCCTGCGCTGCTTGCCAGAAGAATAGATATGGAGAAATCGTGGTCCCTAAAATTCCGACCAACACAGCCATGTACGATCGCGACCACTCCAGGTGCGGCACCAGCGCTCCGCGCAAAACTGCGGCCCAGTCCGGCCTTGCCAGGAATGCTGTAATCACGTAAGCAAAGAGAACCAGCGTCAGCCACTTGAAGATTTTCGCAATCGATGTGTAGGAAGTCCACATTAATAGCGCCGTGATCAGTATTGCGAAGAACGGCGTCCATATATATCGATTGACGCCACTGACCATTTGCATCGCATCGGCCATGCCGCCCAAATCGGCGCCGATGTTAAAGACGTTGGCAACAATCAGGATGAGACAGGCGGGCCAGAGAACATAGGTCGAATATCTGCGGCGAATGCCTCCGGCCAAGCCGCGGCCCGTAACCATGCCGAGGCGCGCGCACATCAGTTGCACCGCAGCCATTAAGGGAAAGGAGATCAGGGCGGTCCAGAGCAGGGAATAGCCGAATGCCGCTCCCGTCACGGAATAGGTTGAAATCCCCGATGGGTCGTCGTCCGCCGCCCCAGTGATCAACCCGGGCCCAAGACACGCGAAAAAACGCCGGAATAATCCTGCCGGTTTCTCGCGAATTTCAGGCGTTTCCGTCACTGGTCAAAGCGCTACGACCGGGGCATTCGGATCGACATACCTTCCAATTGTACTTGTTCTGCTGCGCACCATCAGGGCAGGTCCCGCGCCACTGTACGATGACTTACGCCGGAACCCGCCCGCCAGTCCCTGCGTTTTTTGGCAGAGTCGAAGGCCGTTTTCCATGGCGCGTGGCGCCGCCCAAGGGGCCGCAGGTGAGTTCTGTCCGGGCACTCACACAGCGCAACATCAAGCCCCCGCGGCTCATGTCGCCGCGCCCCACAAACTCTTCCGGGAAGAGAAGCCGGTCGCCGAAAACCTCGAATATTGGTTCGATGTATTTAGGCGTGGCAACGCTGCCCAGCAGGATGAACTCGCAGTCCGGCCCGGCACTACGATCCAACTGGCGGCAAGCATCTTGAAGAGGTTCCCGGTAACGCGGGTCGCCGGCATCGATCGGAATGGATGCCATGTGCTGTAGGTCGTCGATCGAGATGATCGTTTCCGGCGGCAGGAGCCCATGTCCGGAAGTTATGACGAGTGCCCCTGGAGCGCCCTGGGGAGGGGATGCGAATGATCGCGCGTAGGCCAGTTTTCCGCGAAAATATAGACCACTGATAAATGCGAAGGCATCTCCAAGCGGCAAGCCTTCGTGGCGCAGGCGTACGGCCAACTCGAAATTGGCGGCGGGCTGCATCAACTGCCGTCCCCGCACGCCGCTCACATTCGCTGGTGAAAGCAAGAATACTCGTGGCCTGGCGCTCAAGACGCTTCCAGAATAACATCGGCCTTCGCCCCGGCAAACAAGTCGCCCTCCAGCACGTCCTATGCTTGGTGACGCACCTAAATTGCGGTTTCGTTTGCGCGGCCGCCGCTTTAGCAATGGCGTCGGCGGCCTCCGATCCTCAGTGGATCGTCCTGAACCGCGAGGCAGGCGCCGCGGCAAAATCCAAGGATTACGCCAAACTCCGCCAGAGTCTACTGAAATTGCAGCCCTTGCTACCGGGTAACGCACGCCTTCTATACAACCTGGCAGCGGTCGAGGCTCATCTGGGGCACGCGGAGGCGGCCATTACCGAATTGGAAGGCTTGGCGAACGCTGGTCTGGTCTATGACTTCACAGGCGACCAGGATTTTGCCTCCCTGCGTGGCTCCGTGCCCTTCGCTGCGGTCCTGCGCCAAGTCGAACGCAATCGGAAACCCATCGCCCACGCAACTAAAGTCTCCGATCTTCCGGAGGACGACATGCTTCCGGAGGATATTGCCTACGATCCGAAGACGCACCGCTTCTTCATCGCAAGCGTAACCATGTGCAAAATCGTCACGGCGGACGGCAAGCTTTTCGCGAAATCCGACTGGCCGGTGATGGCATTGCGCGTCGATCCCGATCGTCGTATTCTGTGGGCCGCAACTGGCTGGATCGCCAATTGCCGGCAGTGCGACCCCGCAGACAACGAAAAGACTGCGGTCATCGCCTTCAATCTGGATTCAGGTGCGGCTGTCAAACGCGTCGATTCACCCGTGAAGGGTTTGCTCGGCGATATGACCATCAGCCGCTCTGGAGATCTTTACGTTTCCGAAGGCTCTCACGGTGCCGTGTTCCGTTTGAAAGCCGGCGCCTCGGTTCTGGAACGTCTGGATAGCGTGGGTGAGTTCCGTTCGCCGCAAACGCCGGCACTCTCTCTCGATGAACGTACCCTGTATATTCCCGACTATATCCGCGGCATCGCTGCGATGGATTTGCAAACGCGAGCCGTCCGCTGGCTTGCGCCCGCACGTGGTATCGTCCTCTGTGGCATCGACGGCTTCTATCGTTACCGGGATTCATTCTTGGCGGTCCAGAACGGTGTTGCCCCCGAGCGCCTGGTACGCTTCGGTGACAATCTGCAGACTCAGGAAATATTGGAAAGCAATACGCCGGGCCTGGGTGAGCCGAGCCACGGCACGCTCGTCGGCGATACCTTCTACTTCCTCGCAAACACAGGTTGGGACGCTTACGGGGAAGATGGGAAGCGCAAGAAAGAAATCGCGCCGGTGAAATCGCAGATCTGGAAGATCCCGTTACGCTAGCCGGTTTTGTCGTCCGACTCGGATTCCTTAGGCGCGGTCTTCCGTTTCGGACTTAGCGTGGGGTCAAGCGAATAGACCTCTACCTTGGGCACCGCCGCGACCTCCGTCAACAGACGCAGGAACCGGTCGTATTCCGCCGAATTCTGCTCTTCCGGATCTTCCGTCGGAGGGCCGGTCATAACGGTGAACCTGTTGCCAAACTGGAACGACCGTTTTCCGCGTTCTCCGTTTTCCGGGCCGCCATTGCCACATAGATACGGCGCAGCATGAACTGAGCGGTAGTCTGCGTCACTCCCAAAAATCGATGTAGCTTGTAGGAACCTACGCGCCTTTCGCTATTTGCCACGATCCATAACGCGGCAAGCCATCGATCCAACCCAATAGGCGAGTCTTCGAAAATAGTCCCCGCCTTCGGGGAAAACTGTTTCCGGCATGACCGGCATTTCCAGATCCGCCGCGTCGAGATGTAAAAATGCTTCATCCGCGAATGGCAATGCAGGCACTCTACCGCCTCGCCCCACCGCGCCCGCGCCAGAGTCATCGTTGCTACGTAAGGGTGGCTATAAAATGCCAGTGCCTGAGAAAGAGTTTTAGGCACACTGTCCGTTTCCTGCGGCCCCATCTCGATGGGTGTGTCAACCATGCATGCTTGCATCAAACGCTCCAATTAGGATTGCAATTGGAACGAGTTTAGGACATGCCGATTGTCTCTGTCAAGCTACTCGATAAATAAGGTAGGCATACGATACTATATAAATATTTGATAATACGGCAATTTAAATTGCGAAGAGAAATTGTACTATTAGACAATCGGAGTAATGGACTTCTCTAGGGAGGGACGAAAACGGGAGACCCTACCGCACAAGCGCGCCGTGCGCGGTTAGCGGTTCGAGCAATTCGAACGAGAATTCGTCAGACGTGAGGTCGTCAGTACTTTGCACGGCCTTTGCGATTCCTGTCGCCGCGTGATGCGTCGTTCCCTTCAGAACATGGTAGAGTTCGTGGGCAAGTACCCGGCCCATGGCCCTCCCAAGCGCGGCGTTTGCGTGGGGGCGGTCGGATGAGAACTCCACATTCGGCAACACCCGGCGCAGATCGTCGCAGCGGACTTGGCTATAGGGAAGCACCCGTCCGTCAGTGACCGCAGTCGAACCCAGAATCAAAATTTCACGAGTCTGTTGCAGGAACCCCCCGCAAGCGCACATGCCGGACATTCTGACGACGACTAAATTCTCGAACGCCTCCGTGCCGCGGTTTTCACTGACCAGGCGCCAGACAATTTCGAACCCCAGTTGCCTCAGGTCTCCCGTGGCCTCCGCGCGCATAGCATCCGCGGCTATCAAAGACGGTGATTGCTCGAAGTCCAGATAGACTCCCACCTGCACGCGCTCAGCCCAAGCCGGCGCGACAGACAAAGCAAGAAGCCAGACTATCAGGAGCCGCGGCAGTGGCATCCCCCGAACGACAGAGTATCACGAAGTTCGAGAGACCGCTGAGACTTCTCTCACGGCAGGACTGGGGGGAACATTACCGGCAGCAGAAGTCGTGTAGTGCAGTTCACTAAAGGCTCGACATTTCCGTCCGCTTGATCCGGGGTGCAGACCGCTCGGAAGGCAATCGACTGCGGAGCCGGATCCGTGGTCAAGCGCAGATCGATCGCCAAGGCGTCACTGCCTTCCGAGACAACCGCATTACGCTGGACCCGCTTATATCCCGGTTTATTTGCCTCGAGTAAATAAACACCGGGGGATAGCCGCAGAAAGAACTGGCCCTGCGCATTCGAGAGTACTGCGCGCGTCCATCCCGACTGCGGCTGAAGAACGCTGACGACCGCTCCCGAAACGGCCTCCTTGTCCCCGGTCAAAACGCTGCCGGAAATTCTGCGCTCTTCTGCCGCAAGCGCCACAGACATCGCCACGGAAAGAGACAGCGTCCATCGAAACAAAATCCGCATTTGTTGAATTTCCAGAATAAAACACGCAATAGCCAATAGTCAAGCGAAATACTATACTTTGTGTGTCTTCTTGGTGTCGTTGACACACAAGACTAACGTTATCTTCATTTATTTAGCCACCACATACGAGTGGGTCTTTACACTAAAAGCATCCTGCGAGTAGGATAAAAAACTACTAATCTTATAGACTAGAGGATCTAACCAAAACCCATGCGCTACAGATACATCCTGGCTAGCCTGCTGCTCGCCGCTACACCCGCTCTCTACGGACAGCTTGACACAGGCGCCATCTCCGGGACGGTCAAAGACTCCAGCGGAGCCGTTGTCGCGTCCGCTAGTGTCAAGATCACCCAAACCGACACTGGAACGGTTTCCATGCTGCTCACTAACGGCGCCGGATTCTATTCCGCGCCCTCTCTGCACATCGGAAAATACAGCGTCTCCGCTTCGGCGGCCGGCTTCGCTACCGAAACCAAAACCGATCTCGACCTCCGCGTTCAGGATCGTCTCAACATCGACTTCAGCCTAAACCCTGGCCAAACCACCACTGTCGTCACAGTCGAGGGCGGCGCACCCCTAATGCAGACCGAAGACTCCTCCATGGGCCAGGTAGTCGAACAGGAAACCATGGAGAACCTGCCCCTAAATGGACGTAACTACATCCAACTCGCCACCTTGGGCGCCGGCACATCACCGTCACGCCGCGGCGCTGAGCGCGATACATTCATAGCCAACGGCGCGCGCGAAATCCAGAACACGTATCTCCTCGACGGCATCGACAATAAGAACAAAATCGTGGGATTCGATGGCTCGGCCGCGCAATCGATCGAACCTGTCATCGACGGCGTACAGGAATTCAAAGTGCAGACCAGCACGTTCTCGGCTGAGTTCGGACAAGCCGCCGGCGCCGTAGTCAACGTCACTCTGAAATCCGGCACCAATCAGTTTCATGCCAGCCTCTGGGAATATCTGCGCAACTCGTTCTTCGACGCAAAACCTTATTTCCAAGTCGCCGGTCAGAAGCCGAACTACAACCAG
The DNA here is from genome assembly GCA_963738345.1 of Bryobacterales bacterium. GTDB lineage: Bacteria > Acidobacteriota > Terriglobia > Bryobacterales > Bryobacteraceae > Bog-159. The sequence continues at coordinate 3,469,521 of CAVTWI010000002.1, read as the reverse complement.
AATCAGTTTGGGGCTACCTTTGGCGGACCCATCATCAAAGACCGTACGTTCTTCTTTGCCAGTTGGCAGGAACAGCAGTCGGTGGAAATAGCGCCGCAATTAGCTACCGTGCCCACCCTGAAGCAGCGCCAGGGAATCTTCGGCACACCGGTATACGATCCTGCATCGACTATCCCGAACCCCAACGGCTCCGGATACGTGCGCACCCCGTTCCCCGGGAACAAAATCCCTTCGACGGCATGGGACCCCGTGGCCGCTAATCTACTGTCGCTCTATCCGCTCCCGAATCTAACCGGCGCTTCTAACTTTCTCTCCGATCAGACGGAGCGATTGGGCGTCCAGCAGGGAAACATCCGCGGCGATCACCGCTTCAACGAGAAAGACACCTTCTTTGTCCGTTACTCCAAGCAGGACGTGAGCAGCGTTCTCCCGGCGCCACTACCCCCGCCCACTAGTTTGCCCAGTGACGTCTGGACCGAGTCCCACTCGGTGGCCGCCAGCGAAACCCACATCTTCCGCAACAACTTAATCAACGAAGCGCGTATGGGCTATATGGAGACGCGCGAAGTACAGCAGGTTGGCGGTACCAATCTGGATTCCCAATACGGAATCCAAGGGGCGCCGGACTACCCGGAGATTCACGGCCTGCCCACCTTTACCATCAGCGGGATCAATACCCTGGGCACCACGGGACCTGGCACGTTGCCGCTGGCAACTACCGGATCCGGCAACTTGCCGCTCGATAAGCAAGGCCGGAACATCCAATTCCTCGATAACCTCTCGTGGGTGAAAGGGCGTCATACCCTGAAGTTCGGAATTGATTTCGAGCAGGTCACCCTATACGCCCACGTGACGTTGCAAGCCCGCCCGGTTTTCGACTTCACTGGTGTGTATACACAGAATCCGCAAAGCCGCGCCGGAACCGGCTCCGCGTTCGCGGACTTCCTACTGGGCGATGTTAACGATTACCAAGTCTCCACGCGTCCCGAAAATGAAAGCCGCCAGCACACCTACGAAGGCTATATACAGGACGACTGGAAAGTATCTCCCAAATTGACCCTGAACCTGGGCCTTCGCTACGAACTGGCAATGCCCTGGTATGAAACGTCCAATCACTATTCCGATTTCATTCTGCAGCCTGGTCCGGCCTACGGCCAACTCGTGACCGCCGCGGAGGCCAGCCAGTACGGATTCCGTAACTCCTTCGCAACTCCCGATACCAAGGGCTTTGCCCCGCGCGTTGGTCTCGCTTACCAACTGACTCCCAAAACCGTCATCCGCAGCGGTTTCGGTCTGTTCTACGGCCGCACGGACGAGAACCTCGGTATCTCTTCGCGGCCGACCAATAATCCGCCCTACTTCCTGCGCTCCATCGCTACCGGAGATCAAATCCACACCCTGATCACCCTGGATGAAGGTCTTCCCGCCGGATTGCTCAGCAATCCGAACAACGTTGCGAACTCGAATGTGAATTCGTGGCCCATCTCCATGCCGTTGCCCTACACTTATGAATGGAATTTCAACCTCCAGCGGCAGCTAGGTGGTGGTTTTACCGCCCAACTCGGCTACGTCGGGTCCGCATCGCACGATCTGTACGTCGATCCTAACTACAACCAGCCGCAACCGGGTCCCGGCGCCATCGGTCCCCGGCGGCCCTTCCCTCTGTACAGCGCTATCAATGCCTATCTGCCGCTCGATCGCTCCAATTACAATTCCATGATCGCGCAGGTCGAACGCCGCTTCCGCAGCGGCTTCAGCTTCCTCGGCGCGTATACCTGGAGCCACTCGTTCGATTACGGTGGGCAGGTTTCCGACTCCCTGGACTACGCACCCCAGAATCCCTTCAATTGGACTTCGAACTACGGCAATTCGAATTTTGACGTAAGGCAGCGCCTGTCCTTGAGCTACATTTACGAATTGCCCTTCGGGCGCGGCAAGGCCTTGCTGAACAAACCGGGCGTGGGACGTGCGATCCTCGGCGGATGGCAGCTTTCGGGAGTTTCTTCCTACCAGACCGGGCTGCCCTTCACTCCGATTCTGAGTTTCGACCCAACCAATACCGGGACCACCGCGCACCCCAACGTAGTACCTGGGGCCGCGCTGTATCCCGCGAACCAGGGCCCCAGCGATTGGTTCAATAGCTCAGCCTTCGTGGCCCCGGCGGCCTACACTTACGGCAATGCTGGTCGCAATATTCTGCGCGGACCCAACACCTTCAACAACGACCTCGGATTACTGCGCTCCGCCACCTTCAAAGAGCGTTACAACCTTGAGTTCACCGCGCAGGCCTTCAATCTCTTTAATACGCCGCAGTTTGGGCTGCCGAACAATAAGGTCGGCGTGGCCACTACCGGTGTCATCACCACTGTCGTCACACCGGAACGGCAGCTACAGCTTGGCCTCCATCTGACCTTCTAAGAGCGAGACAAACATGAGCAACACTACGAGACGTAGTCTCTTGAAGGGTGCGGGCGCCCTAGCCGGCTTGGCGGGCATTCCGGGCGGAGCCGTTGCTGCTCCGCAAGCCGGAACTACGGGGGGTTCCCATTGGGAGCGCCCCCCCCAACAGCAAGGAAACAATCTGAATGTTATCCTTCTGGTTTCCGATACCTTCCGCGCGGATAACCTTGCGGCCTACGGCAGCCAGTGGGTCGACTGCCCCAATCTGAATCGCTTCGCCCAACAGGCTGCTATCTTCGAAGACGCTTACCCGGAGGGCATGCCAACTATTCCGATCCGACGGCAACTATACACCGGTCGGCGGATTGTTCCCACTTACTACTATCAGCAGCCTGAGCCAGTCCAGTTGCCCGGCTGGCATCAACTCTATAACGAAGATGTCACTCTGAGTGAGGTCCTGACTGAAGCAGGCTACGTCACTGCGCTGATCGCCGACCTTCCCCACCTGCAAAGGCCCGGCCGCAATTTTCATAAAGGCTACGGACACTTCGATTGGGTTCGTGGACAGGAAGTGGATTTCTACGGCCAGGCGCCCCGCAAACAACCCGACTTTCTAGATCTCTATCCGGCTGACTATCTGAGCCAGCCCGAACTGAACGCTCAATTCGGCAAGGGTCAGGACTTCCGTACCTTCCTGAATCAGTACACTGCCAATAGGAAACGGTGGCTGCAGGATGGCGATTCCATCGTGGAGCAAACCTCCCGCAAAGCGATCACTTGGCTGAAGGAGAACCACCATGAAGGTCCGTTCTTCCTGCACGTCGAAGCCTTCGATCCGCATGAGCCTTGGGATCCCCCGCGTGAGTTCCTGGAGAAGTACATGAGGCAGCCAGGCCCTCACGCCTGGCCCGAACCGCCCTATAGCAGCGCTCATGTACCGCCCGAAGGAATCGAACGCTTGCGTGCGAATTATGCGGGCGAAGCGTCCAATGTCGATCATTGGTATGGCAAGATCCTGAACACCGTAGCCGATTTGGGTTTGCTCGAAAACTCCGTAGTGATCTTTATGTCCGATCACGGCGCTTTGCTCGGCGAGCAGGGGCAGTTTGTCAAAGGTCCCGAAAGGCTCCGCAAGCAGGTCACCCATATCCCACTTCTAATGAAGGTGCCCGGAAATCAGTTCGCCGGCAAACGCGTGCCTGGCTTCGTTCAGATACCGGACATCGCACCCACTATTCTTGGGCGGCTGAACCTGAAACCGCCTTCGCGCGTCACCGGCAAAGATCTCTGGCCTTTCGTCACTGGCGAACAAGCCAACACGCGCGATCACGTCGTGCAGGCCTACGGTTATATCGCCGCCGTACGCACGCCCGAATGGAATTACTCGGCCATCTGGAATCGTGAAAAATATGTAGGCCAGTACAAGCCTCAGCTCTATAACCGGAAGAACGATCCCGAAGAACTGAAGACTGTGGCGGACGACAATCCGTCCGTGGTGAAGGAACTTCACGCCAAGCTCGAGCAGTACATCGCTTCGGGCTGGCCCATCACTGGTGGCAGTTTCAATGAAAAGGCTGGATAACGCCGTCTATGCGCTTCTCCGATTTGTCACTCCTTGGGAAAAAAGTCGTCGTGGGCCTGGTCATTACGCTCGTACCGCTGACTCTGCTGCTTGGCGCACTCCAGCTTTCCCAAACGGCCTTAGCCACTCGTGCGAAGTCCGTTCGCGCCGGGCAATCGAAATAGGAAGACCTCATGAAACTGGAAGCTAAAACGCGAAACCGTATCGTTCGCAATGCGCTGTTGAGCCTTCTCATTTATGTGCTCCCTGTTTTTCTGATGTTCCTGGCCCTTTATATAAAGGGCCAACAGCCCATCGGGGCCTCGCCGCAGCATGTCGGCGCGTCGCTCGAAACAGCGTTGAACTCGTTCAACGCCTACGGCCTCAGTCTCTTCGTTCTGTTGTTAGGTGTGGTCGAATTCTCTCTGGGCCTCTATGAGAACCGCTGGAACAAGAACGAACGGCTGCTGGATATCGCCTCCTTCGCGCTACCCCACTTGGTGGTGAAGCCCCTTACCGCTTATGCCACCTTGAAACTACTGCCCCTGGTTCTGCCGGGCATGAGAAACAGCTTTGCCTGGGTGCCGTTTATCTGGGGTTTCCTCATCATCTGTGTCGCCGATGACCTCACTCAATATTGGTACCACCGCTTGCATCACGAAATACCTTGGCTGTGGCGGTTCCATCGTACCCATCACTCGGCTTCTTACATGGGTATGGCTATGTCCAGCCGCCAAAATTTGTTCTATACCGTCTTCTTCTCCCAGACCTACCTAACCGCCGCGCTGGTATATCTGGGGCTCGGTGCGCCATCCATTTTCGCGCTGGCCTTGAAGAGCATCATCACTACGCTGGCCCACTCCAGCATCCCGTGGGATCGTCCTCCCTACCAACATAGAGTGCTCCATCCGCTGGCTTGGGTCCTGGAACGCCTGGTCTCCACGCCCGCTACCCATCACGCGCACCACGCTGACACTACGGACGACGGCGTGGGCTTCTACAAGGGCAATTTCGGCAATATGTTTTTCCTGTGGGACATGCTCTTCGGTACCGCTCACATCTCCCGGCGTTACCCGAGTTCCTATGGCATCTCGCATTACCAAAAGGACGAATGGTATGCGCAGTTGCTCTGGCCCATCGTCAAATCAAATGTTCCCGGCAGCGAACTGGCTGCCGATGGACCCGTCGTCCGCACTGACACTCCCAAAGTCATCGAACGCGCTGCGTAAGGTTTTGTAGTTTACAACGTCGAGGTAACCGGAAACTAACATGCGTGAAACAATCATCGGTAAAGCCTGCGCCACCCTCGGAGCAGTCCTGATTGCTGCCACCGCCGCCCAAGCCCAAATCAGCGTACGCATTCTCTTCGGAGTGAACGATAAAGGCCCTATCCGCTGGGATGGGACCATCTCCGCGCAGGGTGCGCAGATTGCTTCCATCGAGCCGTGGCGCTTCGAGGGCACTGATGCGCTGGTGGGAAACACTTGGCACTTGAATACGCATCCCATCCGCCTGTTTGGTGGCGGCACCCAGATCTCCGCGCAAGGCGTCAGCAGCATTGTCGCCAACGGGATCATCGTAAACCTATCCGGATCGGGATCCGGCGCGGAACTGAAACTGACCACCGCGCAGGGTGACTTCAACATCGCCTTGGACGAAGTGGCCTACGCCAAGACCGTTTCGAAGTTGGACGGCCGCGTAGTCGTCGACCGCGTCCCCGCAAGTACTCAGCTCACTAAAACCTCCGAGGAAGAGGATTATCCCTCAGCCGCCGTAGGCAAGAACGGCGAAGTATGGATGGCTTACGTCCAGTTTCATCACAACCCCGACCACAATGCCCTGCGCGCCGCACTCGACACCGCTCCCAAAGATTTCTCGCGTTGGAAAAGTCCGACCGGTGGCGATCAGATCTTCGCCCGCCAATATACTGGTGGCGCGTGGGGCGCTCCCATTGCCGTTACTCCCGCCGGCGGAGATTTGTATCGCTCGGCCATCGCCATTGACGGGCAGGGAAGGCCCTGGGTCTTCTGGGCACAGAACGTCCGCCCCGCCGGATCGCAAGCGAACTTCGAAATTTTTGGACGTGTGATCTCGAACGGCGTTCCTGGCGCCAAGGTCCAGATCTCGAGCGATCCCGGGTCGGATATCGACCCCGTCGCCACCACTGACTCCGCTGGCAACGTCTGGGTAGCATGGCAAGGTTGGCGCAGCGGGCGTGCGTCGATCTTCGCCGCCTCCCAGAGCGGCAATAAGTTCAGCGCCTCTACGGCAGTGTCCAACTCCGAAGGTAACGAGTGGAATCCCGCTATCGCCGCCGACAAAACAGGCCGCGTGACGGTGGCGTGGGATTCTTATCGGAATCAGAATTACGACGTCTACTTCCGCACCGCGGCAGCGGGAAACTGGGGTGCCGAAACCCCCGTCGCCGCCTCCGCGCGCTACGAAGCGTATCCGTCGGTCGCGTATGATGGCGAGGGCCGCTTGTGGGTGGCCTACGAAGAGGGGGGTAAGGGCTGGGGCAAAGACTTCGGCGCCTATGCCACCAGCGGTGTGGCCGTCTATCAGGGCCGCGCCATCCGCCTGCGGGGCTTCGAATCCGATGGGCGTGCCGTCGAAACTGCCGGTGACCTGAGCGCAGTCCTCCCCGGGTTCGCCAATATTCATCTGGACAAAGCCGGCGTGCAGAAGGACTTCGAGAAACTCGATCCCGATCCGAAGAACGCGCAGACGCGCGAGGCCGACCGTGCCGCCCGTAACATGCAGAATGCCCGCAACACCCTGCCCCGCCTTACGGTGGATGCCTCCGGCCGCATCTGGCTGGCCTTTCGCAGCGCCCATCCCATCTGGTGGAGCATCCTCGGCACCGTCTGGACCGAACACCTGGTCTCCTTCGACGGCAAGTCCTGGAGCCAGCCGATCTATCTGAATCACACCGATAACATATTAGACAATCGTCCAGCATTGGTTTCCACCAAGCCGGGCCAACTCTTAGTGCTCGGATCCTCCGACAATCGCCGTCAATTCTATCTTGGTGAGAATGTCAGTTCTCCACTGGGCATCACTGCGACCTCCAAAAGCGATCCGTATAATAACGACCTATACGCCAACGAAATCGATCTCGGCCCCGCCGCGCAGCCGGCTGCGCTCAAAGAGGCCAGACCCATCGAACAAGCTGGGCCGGAAGTGGCAGATAAAACCGACCTCGGCCTCGTCAGCAGGCTTCGCGGTTATAAAGAAGGCAGTCAGTCGGAATTGAAAATTGTCCGCGGTGAATTCCACCGTCACAGTGAAATCTCTATGGACGGCGGTGGCGACGGCACGATCCTCGATCAATACCGCTACGTCCTCGACGCCGGCGCCCTCGATTGGGTGGGATGCTGCGATCATGACAACGGCGCAGGACGCGAGTACTCCTGGTGGATTAGTCAGAAACTGACCGATATCTTCTATTCTCCGGGTAAGTTCGTCCCGATGTTCAGCTATGAACGGAGCGTCAATTATCCCGAAGGGCATCGCAACGTAATCTTCGCGCAACGCGGCGTTCGCACCCTGCCGCGCATGCCCATCACCACCGAACAGTTCACCGGTCACGCGCCCGACACGTTAAACCTCTACGCGTATTTGAAATATTTCCATGGCATCGGCGCCTCGCATACCAGCGCTACCGCGATGGGTACGGACTGGCGCGACAACGATCCGGTGGCCGAACCCGTGGTCGAAATCTACCAGGGCGATCGCCAGAACTACGAAATACCCGACGGCCCGCGCGCCAACTCCGAGAAGGATTCCATTGGCAATTGGCGTCCCAAAGGCTTCGTGAACCTGGCTCTCGCCAAGGGCTACAAATTGGGTTTTCAGGCCAGTTCGGACCACATTTCCACCCACATGAGTTACTGCAATCTGCTGGCTAAGGATCTGACGCGCGAATCCGTGCTGGATGCTTTTGAGAAGCGTCATGTCTATGGGTCAACCGACAACATCCTTGCCGACGTGCGGAGCGGGCCCAACCTGATGGGCGATGTGTTTACCACCGCGGAGGCCCCCAACCTCCACGTCAAACTGGAAGGCACTGCTAAGTTCGCAAAAGTCGTAGTGGTGAAAGACAACGAGTATGTGTACTCCACCCAACCCGGTACCGACAAAGTGGAGTTTTCCTGGCGGGACAATTCACCGTCTAAGGGAAAGACCAGTTACTACTACGTGCGTGGCGAGCAGGATAACGGCGAGATCGTATGGGTATCGCCAATGTGGATTACTTACTCGGGCAAATAAGGAACCGGCATGTCGACTTCACGTATACTATTCAATTCCACCGCGCTTGCGGCCACGCTGTTCGCTGCGGCGCTTCCCATTCGAGCGGACATGGGTGTCCGTGTCTTACTCGGCCTGATGGATCGGGCCGGCAAGAAATGGGATGGGTCCGCCACTATTGACGGCGGCCGTATCACCAAGGTTGACCCTTGGCGGTTTGGTAAAGACGACGAAATTGCCAGTGACGGATCGTGGAAGCTCTCCACCGCGCCTGTGCTGTCATTCCTCCACTTGGTACAGCGGCAAACCCCGCCCGTGGGGCCCAACGGTGTCATCTTATGGCTCAGCGGTGAAGGCGAGGACAGCAAGATCCAGGTCACAACTCCGCTTGGACCGTTCACCTTCAAACTGGCCGACCTGCCTTACGGTAAGTTCCACTACGCTCTCGACGGCAACGTCGCCGTTGACCGGATCCCCCCTTCGTCGCGCCTGACCGACTCGCCCGACGAGCAGGATTATCCGGCGGCGGCAACGGCCAATGGTGACATTTGGGTTGCTTACGTTGAGTTCAAACATCGTCCCGATCATGATCAATTGCGCGCTCCCTATAAAGAGAAGCCCACGGACTTGTCGCCATTGGTAGCCAAAGCCGAGGGTGACCAGATCCTGGTCAAGCGCTTCTCGGGGAATCGTTGGAGTGAGCCGATTGCCATTACCCCCCCCGGCGGCGACCTATACCGGCCGGCTATCGCTGTGGATGGCTCCGGCAAGCCGTGGGTCTTCTGGTCTGCCAACCAAGCCAACAACTTCGACCTATGGGCTCGCGTGATCGACAATGGTACGCCGGGCGCCACCGTGCGCATTACCAACTCACCCGGCTCAGATGTTTTTCCCGCGGCTACGACTGATTCCGGCGGTCGCGTTTGGGTCGCCTGGCAGGGTTGGCGCGACGGCCGCGGCGTCATCTTTGCCGCAACCCAACAGGGCAACGGCTTCTCTGCGCCCGAGGCCGTCTCGAACTCGAAAGGCAATGAATGGAATCCGGCCATCGCGGCGGATTCCTCCGGCCGTGTATCGGTCGCGTGGGATTCCTACCGCAACGGTAGCTATGACATCTATGCGCGTACCGCGACCGCACCGGGCCAGTGGGGCGCTGAGATTCCGGTGGCCGCCACGCCCCTCTATGAAGCGTATCCTTCCATCGCATACGATGGCGAGGGCCGCTTGTGGATCGCCTACGAAACCGGATCCGACAACTGGGGCAAGGATTTCGGAGCGCACCGCAGTTCGGGCGTTCCCGTCTATCTGTCGCGCGGCATCCGCATGGTAGGGCTCGATCGGTCGGGCCGCCTGCTGCAACCCGCCGTCAATCCCGACGTCGCACTGCAGGGTTTGTCCGATATCCGCGAGGATGGCGGTGGTCGTCAAGTCAATGTCAAGGGTTGGGAGCGATCCGATTCTGAGTTGTTCACGCGCCGTCCATCGAACGCGCATCCCTGGCCCGAAAACAATCCGCGCAATACTTTGCCCCGGCTCACGGTGGACGCTTCCGGTAGGCTCTGGTTGGCCTATCGCAGCATGCACCCCCAGGTATGGACGCCCCTCGGCACCTCTTGGTCCGAGTTTGTAATTAGTTACGACGGCAAAGCCTGGACCGGTCCTACTTATATCTTCCGCAGTGACAATGTGCTCGATAACCGGCCCGCATTGATCTCGAAAGCAGGCGGCGAACTGATAGTCATCAACTCTTCAGACTCGCGCCGCGAAGTGCAATACATGTTGAAGAAGGGCTGGAGCCTTGGACAATTGCTCGGTTCCGCAATCCCTGACCCATACAACAACGATCTATACGCCAGCGTGATCAAGTTGCCTGCCGCCGCGGGCCAGGTGCCCGCTAAGTCGATCGGGCCGCCCCCGGCCCCGGCCCTCGTTGTCGAATCAGAATCGGAACGCGCCGGAACTAACGCTGTGCGCAGCTATCGCATCGATTCCAAGGGACAGCCGCTCCAGATCGTGCGCGGCGAGTTCCATCGCCACAGCGAGATTTCCATGGATGGCGGCCTGGATGGCACCTTGATCGACCAATGGCGCTACATCCTCGATGCCGCGTCGCTCGATTGGGTGGGCTGCTGCGATCATGACAACGGCGGTGGACGCGAATACACTTGGTGGACCACCCAGAAATTGACCGACGTCTTTTACACCCCCGGCAAGTTCGCTCCCCTTTTCAACTACGAGCGCAGCGTTTCGTATCCCGAAGGGCACCGCAACGTGGTCTTCGCACAGCGCGGCGTGCGGCCCTTGCCGCGCCTTCCTAAGGTCGATGAAAACTCCACAGGCCATGCGCCCGATACGCTGCTGTTCTACGAATATCTGAAGAAGTTCGGCGGCGTGACCGCCTCTCATACCAGCGCCACCGACATGGGTACCGACTGGCGCGACAACGATCCCGATGCCGAACCAGTCGTCGAAATCTATCAGGGCATGCGCCAGAACTACGAGATGCCGGATGCGCCGCGCTCCAATTCCGCCACCGATTCCATCGGCGGATGGCGTCCCAAGGGTTTCGTCAATCTGGCCCTGGAGAAGGGTTATAAACTCGGCTTCCAGGCCAGTTCGGATCACATCTCCACCCACCAGAGTTACGCCAACGTGCTGGTGTCGGGTGACACCCGCGAGGCCATTGTGGACGCTCTCCGCAAGCGCCACGTCTACGCATCGACCGAGCAGATCGTGGCCGACGTGCGCTGCGGTCCGTACATGATGGGCGACGTCTTTTCCACCGCCGAACCTCCTAGCCTACATGTGAGGCTCTCGGCCCAGAACCCGATCTCTAAGGTCGTGATCGTGAAAGACAACGAATATGTCTACTCCGCCGAACCGCACGCTGGAAACGTCGAATTCTCCTGGCGTGACAACGCGCCATCCAAGGGCAAAACCAGCTACTACTATGTGCGGGGCGAGCAAGATAACGGCGAGTTAGTGTGGGCTTCCCCCATGTGGATCACTTACACGGGAAAATAGTGCGCAAAGCGATCGTCATACTGGCCGTAGCGGCTCTAGGCTTTTTCGCCGCCCGCTTCGGTACGCGCCTGCGGGCACAATCGCCAGCCGAAACCGGCCACCCGTGGAACGCCTCGGCTCAACAAATCCTGATTCGCTACGGCGTCACTGACTCGGCCACCCGTATCTGGCGCGGGTGGATCGAACCGGTGTCCGAAGACGCCAAAGTGCTGTCGCTGGCGGGCTACCACTTTCAGAATGAAGACCAGATTACGGCCTCCGACAGTGGCGCCGCTGAATTCTCTTTCTCCACCCGCGCCTGGACGCCCAATGTTCAACAAGTCGATCTAAGCCCCGTTCTTCCAGGGCCCCGCGCTGTGTTTCCTAACGGCATATATGCGGTCGTATCAGGCAGTATGGCGGCCCGCTTTCACGTATTGGGGGCAGGGAATTTCACCTTCTCGCTAGGCGATCTGGCCGCCCGCAAGCAACTGACTTTCGACAACGGAAACATCGAAGTCGAATCCGCCGCTTATCCCTTTAGCGCCAGCACCGCGAACGAAGCGGACTTCCCCGCCGTCGCCGCCGGACCCTCCGGGCGCGTTGCCGTCGCATGGCAGGAATTCATGGGCGAGCGCGACCGCATAGTCACTCGCGAGTGGAATGGCCATCAATGGAACCCCCCAGAAATCGTGGAACAGTCCGAGACCCGTGACGTGCTGCGGCCCACGGCCGGATACGATGGCGCAGGTGTCCTGCACGTAATTTGGGCGGCGCAGGTTGACGGCAACTGGGATCTCTACGAACGCCGCAACTCCGCCGGCGCATGGAGCAATGTCGAGCGCGTGACCAGCGCCCCTGGTTCCGACATCAACCCCCGCGTAGCCACCGATAGCCAGGGCGATCTCTGGCTCGCTTGGCAAGCTTTTCGCGATGGCCAGTCCGACATCTACACCAAGACATTTCACGGCGGACAATGGCAGCCCGAACGGCGGGTCAGCGAGTCCCCTGCCAACGATTGGGAACCCGCCATCGCCGCCGACGCCAACGGTACGGTCTGGATCGCATGGGATAGCTATGATCGCGGCAATTACGACGTGTTCTTGCGCTCGTTCTCCGAAGGCCAAGCTTCGCCAATCCGATCGGTCACTCACTCGCCCCGCATGGAGGCCCATGCTGCACTCGCCTGTGACAAAGCTGGGCACCTGTGGATGGCCTTCGATGAAGCGGAAGCCAACTGGGGCAAGGACTACGGCTTTCTAGTCAAGACCGCTGGGAACCCGCTATATCAATCCCGCAAAGTACGCGTACTCCGGATCACCGGTGACCGCATCGAAGAACCCGAAGCGCCCCTTGGCGATGCCTTTCCCCTGTCACTCCCGCGCTTCTTGCAGAACCCGCAGATCACCGTAACTCCGGACGGCAAAGTCGCACTCGCCGCTTTGCAACTGACTAAGTCAAACAGTGTGATCGAGGTTTGGGGCGCCAATGGCGTATGGGAAGACGCCGTCTTCACCCTTGACGGCACAGGATGGCATCGTAGCCAGACCCTGCCCCAATCTACCGGCGCAAACGACGCTCGCGTAGCCCTCGCCGCCACGCCCGATGGCCAACTCTGGGCCGCTTGGTCCGGCGACAATCGCGACTTTCAGACCGCCAAGCCGGGCCGCCAAACCGTGTACGCGGCCACTGTCCCCGAGGCCCCCCCCTCTGGGGAAATCCGCTTTAAGCCCTTCGTGGAACGCCCCGAACTATCCGCGCCTACGCATCCCGCCGAGCCCGCCGACGTGCGCTCCATCCGCGATTACCGCATGCAAGTAGCGGGCACTGAATATCGCGTCTTGCGCGGCGACTTACATCGTCACACATCCCTCTCCACCGACGGCGTAGGTGATGGCTCGCTATGGGATTTCTACCGCTATGCTCTCGACGCCGCCAGTCTGGACTTTTCCACCGTCACCGATCATCAGGGTGGCGGCACATCTTACAACTGGTGGAAGACACAAAAGTCCTGCGATGTCTTTCAAGTCACTCACCGCTTGACTACTCTTTACGCCTACGAACGCAGCGTCGTTTACCCCAACGGACACCGCAATATCGTTTTCACCAAGCGCGATATTCCCATCTTGCCTATCGATCCTGCCGAGCAAACGGGACCCGACAAACCGGGCACCATCCGCTCCGCTACCCGCGTGCTTCCGTACTTGCGCCAATATGACGGGCTGGCTTTTCGTCACACCACCGCCACGGATCAAGGCACCGACTGGCAGGATCATGACAACACGCTCGAACCGTTGGTCGAAGTGTACCAGGGTCATCGCGACGCCTACGAGCATGAAGGTGGACCGAAAGCTCCCACCGCCGAAAAGCTATACACCCAGCGTAGTGGCTACCGCCCCGCGGGTTTCATTTGGAATGCACTGGCCAAGGGCTATCGCATCGGCTTCGAAGCCGCATCTGACCATTGCTCTACTCACATTTCCTACTCCTGCATCCTGGCTACCGGCACCGGCCGTCAGGACCTTGTCGACGCCATGCGCAAGCGCCATTCCTACGGCGCCACTGACAACATCATTCTAGATTTCCGCGTCGAGGCTGGCGGTCGTGAGTATCTGCAAGGCGACGAAATCCCCGCCACCAGCCAGTATGTGCTTCGCGTCAACGCCGTCGGTACCGGGCCCATCCGGCGCATCGCCGTCATTCACAACGAGTCGTACGCCTACGAGGTCACCCCCACCGGCGAACGCCACTCGCAGTTCACTTACATGGACCCGCACCCCGTGCCGGGCGAGAACCGCTATTACGTCCGCGTCGAGCAGGAGGATGGCAACCTCGCCTGGAGTTCGCCCGTATGGATCCAAAAGAGATAACTTATGCACGTTCATTTACCTAAGGAACCGGTATACGATGTACGCAAGCAACTGATCCAACAGTTCGGCTTCGCCGCCTTCATCGGCATCCTTCTATTACTCAATGTAACCGGCGCTTTCACCACCATCGCAGGCATAGACACCGCCGCCATACTCACTCTAATCGCCGGATACCGTACCTTCTTCACCGCTATCTCCGGTTTGCTACAACGCAAGATTTCGGCTGATCTTGCCATTTGCGTGGCGGTAATCGCGGCTCTCGCCTCTGGCCAGTTTCTCGCCGCCGCCGAAGCCATGTTCATCATGCTGATCGGCGAAGCGCTGGAAGGCTACGCGGCGGGCCGTACTCACGCCGCCATTCAACGCTTCGTGGAACAACTGCCGCGCCACGCGCGCGTCCTTCGGGACGGTGTCGAGGCTGAAGTAGACGCCGCCCAGTTGGTGCCCGGGGACGTCGTGTTGGTCCGGCCCGGCGAGCGTGTCGCCGCCGATGGCGTAATCTTTCACGGCACCTCCAGCATCGACGAAAGCACCATCACCGGCGAACCGCTCCCGCGCGATAAGAGCGCCGGCGACCCCGTATTCTCTGGAACGCTCAACGGTCTCGGCCCCCTGCGCATCACCGTAACTCGCGCCGGATCGGAAACCACTCTCGCCCGCGTAATTAAACTCGTCGAGCACGCTCGCGAAAAGCGCGCCCCCGTAGAACGCCTCGCCGATCGTTTTGCCCGCTACTTCCTACCCGCTCTGATGCTGGTCGCTGGGCTCACTTTCTACTTCACCCGCGATTGGCTGCGCACCGTCTCTGTCTTGATCGTCGCCTGCCCCTGTGCCCTAATCCTCGCCACTCCCGCGGCCATGGTCGCCGCCATAGGAGGTCTGGCCCGGCGCGGTATTCTGGTGCGCGGCGGTACCGTCCTACAAGCGGCTGCCAAAATCGACACAGTCTTCTTCGATAAGACCGGCACCATCACCGAAGGCCGCTTCGGAGTAGTGAAAGTCACTGCCGTCGGGCGCACCGAGTCCGAAGTCCTGTCACTGGCAGCCACTGCCGAGTACGGTTCCGAGCACGTCCTGGCGCGCGCCATCCTGGACGAAGCCCGGCATCGCGCCCTGCCCATCCCCCCCCCTGACGAGTCGAATATCGTGCCCGGCCGTGGCGCCACCGCCCGCGCCGGAGGCCGCACCATCATCGCCGGAAACGCGGCATTCCTGGCCGACCACCATGTCACCGGCCTCGAACCGCTACTCGAAGAAGCCGATCGCTACGGAGCCACCGCGGTCCTGATCGCCGAAAACGGAGTGCTGGCCGGCAGCCTCCTACTTCGCGATCGCCTCCGCGAAGGCGCCCGCCGCGCCGTCCATGAACTCGAGCACCTTGAGATTTCGCGTCTCACCATGCTCACCGGCGATCGCCAGCGCGCGGCCGAAGCCATTGCCCGCGAGGCCGGCCTCCGCGACGTCGCCGCCGGGCTGCTGCCCGAAGATAAGCTGGAACGCATCCGCCATGCCACCGCCCATGGTCACCACGTTGCCATGGTGGGCGACGGACTGAACGACGCTCCCGCACTAGCCGCCGCGGATGTCGGCATCGCCGTCGGTGGCGCCAACGATATCACCGCTGAAGCCGCAGGCGTGGTCTTCCTAGGTCACTCCCTGGAAGCGCTGCCCCAGCTTTTCGAAGTGAGCCGCCGCGCCCTCCGCACGGCTTGGCAAAATATCATCATCTTCGCGGGCATCGTGAATGCCGTCGCCATCACCGCTGCCGCCACCGGCAAACTGGGACCCATCGGCGCGGCCGTCACCCACCAGATCGCATCTTTATTAGTAGTCTTGAATTCCCTGCGCCTGCTGCGCGTCGAGCGCCGTAGCGGCCTGTTCGCCTGGATCCCGGCCGCCCGCCTGCACCAACTCTCGCATCGACTCCACCACCTGTCGCACGATCTCGATCCTAAGCACTGGTTCGATCGCGCCGTCGCCCACCGCCGCCAACTTACCCGCCCCGTCCTGGCCGCTGCCGCTGCCCTGCTGATCTTGAGCGGCTTTTACTCACTGGGGCCCAATGAAACCGGCGTGGTCGAGCGCTTCGGCCGCAAGATCCTTCCCTATCGCCAGTCCGGCCTGCACTACAAACTCCCCTGGCCCATCGAACGCCTCACCCGTGTCCGCAGCCGTAACGTGCGCGTGGTGGAGGTCGGTTTCCGTTCCAACGGCGCCAGTCTGGATGCCGAACCTGCCGCCTACGAGTGGAACGTGCAGCATCGCTCCGGCCGTTTCCTCCGCAAGCCCGAAGAGGCTCTCATGCTCACCGGCGACCAGAACATGATCGAAGTGAACGCCGTCGTCCACTACCAGATGGACCGCCCTGACGATTTCCTATTCCAGCAACTCGACGCTGAAACTACCGTCCGTACCGCCGCCGAATCGGCTCTGCAAACCACCGTCTCCGCCGCCCCGCTCGACGACGTCCTAACTACCGGCCGGCAGTCCATCGAAAGCCGCGTCATGGCGGCGCTGCAGAACAAAGCTCGATCGCTATGGCGCGGGCGCAACAGTCATCCGCGTCAAGTTGCTCGATGTCCATCCTTCGCTCGAAGTGGTCGACGCGTTCCGCGAAGTCTCCGCCGCCTACGAAGAAAAGAACCGCCTCGATCAATGAAGCCGAGGGTTATCGCAATGAGCAAGTGGCGCTTGGCCCGCGGCAACGCCCAGGCCCGCCTGCAATCCGCGCAAGGCTATAAAATCAGCCGCACCCAGCGCGCGGATGGCGACGGCGCCCGCTTTCGATCTCACCGAGGCAGCCTTCAATACCGCGCCCGCCATCCACCGCTTCCGCCTTTATCTGGAAACCATGGACCAGGTCCTGCCGGGCAAGAAAAAACTAATTCTGGATTCGTCCTCTGGACGCCGCCATCTCCTACTGCTCGAAGATGGCGTGGAGGTCGCGCCCCCCGGAACCTTGGGATTGGGACAGTAAGAAGACGGAAATCATGCATCTTAAAAAAACGCACTATATCTGTTGGTCGTGGCGGTTGCTCTCCTTCTGTTCGTCTGGCTCACATTGTTCTCCGTTCGCGAAACCGAATTCGCGCTCATCACCCAATTCGGCAGACCCGTCCGCACCATTACCGGCGCCGGCCTGAATGCTAAATGGTTCTTTCAAAGCGTCACTTACTTTGACCGCCGCCTGCGCATTTACGATCCGCGGCCCAGCGAATTCCTCACCCGCGACAAGAAGAATCTGGTCATCGAAAGCTATGTCGCTTGGCGCATTCGCGATCCCAAGCGTTTCGTCGAAACCGTGGGCGACCCGATCTCCGCCGAGATGCGTTTACACGACATCGTATGGTCCGGACTTGTCGGCCGTCCTTGGCACCCACGACCTCGATTCCATCGTCGCCGCCAACGCCGGTGGTACCCAGTCGGAAGCCTTCCTCGACCAGTTGACCGCTGCTACCGGCAGTTCGGCCTTGTCTCAGTACGGCATCGACATCGTCGATGTGCGCATCAAGCGGCATCAATCTTCCCGAACAGAACAAGCAGAGCGTGTACGCCCGCATGCGTGCCGAACGCGAGCGCATCGCTCGCCAGTATCGTGCCGAGGGCGAAGAGCAGGCGCTGCGCATCCGTGCCGATGCCGACCGTCAGCGCGATGAGATCCTCTCCGCCGCCTACAAAGACGCGGAAAAAACTCGCGGCGAGGGCGATGCCGCTTCCACCCGCATCTATAGCGAAGCCTATTCCCGGAATCCGAAATTCTACAAACTAGTCCGCACGCTGGAATCGTATAAGAAAATCCTCGACGACAAGACCACTGCAATTCTCAGTTCCGATTCCGAGCTGCTGAAAGTGCTCATGAAAGGCGAAGGCGGCGCGCAATGAGTACCGCTCCCGCGGTAGAACCGCACCACCACGATCATCACGATCACCACGATCACAGCATGGGCATCACCACCCCCATACCCATGAACACCATCACCACGAACATCCGCACCCACCCGCCAGGGAACCGGGCAGCCGCCCTCCCCTTCGCCGCATCGCCTTGGCTCTCGCGGGCTTGTGGCTCGTCAGCGGCGTCTACATTGTGCCGGCCGACCAACAAGCCGTCGTAACGCGCTTTGGGCAAGTGGTCGAGCCCCGCGTCTTTCCAGGCATCCACATCGCCCTGCCGTGGCCCATCGATCGCGTCACTAAACTGAAAGTCCAGCAGCGCCAGCGCCTGGTCGTAGGCGGCGATCTTCCCGATAGCGTTCTCGGCCGCACCCAGCCGCTGGCCTCGCAATTCCTCACCGGCGATCAGAACATTATTAATCTGCGCGCCGTCGTGCAGTACTCCGTCGGCACTCCATCCGACTATCTGTTCGGTGCACAGGATGTAGCCCGCAGCGTCGGCGCAGCCGTCGAAACCGAACTCGCCCGCCGCATCGGCCAAAATCCCGTGGACGCCATCCTCACCACCGGCAAGACCGCGATTCAGGAGCAAGTGCGCGCCGCGGCCCAGAACGTGATCGATCGCTACCGCCTGGGCGTTCGCATAGCCAGCGTCAATATCGAGAGCGTGACGCCCCCCCCAGAGGCCGCTGACGCATTCCGCGATGTGGCCAGCGCCCGCGCCGATGGCGCTCGTATTTACAACGAAGCCCTCGGCTACGAAAACGATCTCGTCCCCCGTGCGCGTGGCGAAGCCCAGCAGATGACCGAAGCCTCCCAAGCCTACAAGCAAAGCAAGATCGACGAAGCCAAAGGCGACGCCGCCCGCTTCGACCTGGTCGCCAGCGAATACGCGCGCGCCTCGGCAGTCAATGGACGCCGCCTCTATCTGGAAACCATGGAACAGGTCCTGCCCAAAATCAAAAAACTCATCGTCGACAAGAACGGCAATTTCGACTTGACCATTATACGCAAGGCAAGACCCGCAGAATGCGAGGAAGAATCCATGACCCGCGAACGTAAGGCGCAAATCGCCACCGTACTGAGTCTTGGCCGGCGCCCTCACCCTGGTTGCCGCCAAACGCGGTGCCTGGCGCCCTCCCGCAATCCTTCGCTCCAGCGCGCCAAAGACGCCGCAGGATACCGTCTACGCCATGATGGATGCGGCCCGCGACGGTGATGTCGGCACATACTTGGCATGCTTCACCGGCCCGATGGAAAGCTCGCTCCGCCAGATCGTGAAAGAGAAAGGCGATGCATCCCTGGCCGACTATATTCGCCGCTTTAACGGTTCGGTGAAGGGCGTCGCCATCCAGGAGCCTCAGACCGTTGCCGAAGGGGAGGTCCGCTTACGCGTCGAGTATGTTTACAGTGACCGCAACGAAGCCCAGATGTATTTCCTACAACAGTCGCCCGCCGGATGGCGCATCGCCCGCCAAGAAAATACCGAAGGCGTGAGAGTGCTGACGCCTTACGGCACGCCCGTCGAATGATCTCTACGCGAACCGATCCGTCGCCGCCACCAGCGCGCGGCTATTAGGCGCTTCGAACGCACTGTGCCCGCTATCCGGAGTGATAATGAGGTCAGCCTCCGGCCACGCCCGGTGCAGTGCCCAGGCGCTCTCCATCGGACACACCACATCATAACGGCCCTGCACGATCACTCCGGGAATATGCCGGATGCGCTCGGCATTCACCAACAACTGGTCGTCCGTCTCCATGAACGCTTTGTTCACGAAGTAGTGCGACTCAATCCGCGCGAACGCCAAAGCGAATTCGTCCTCCTCGTAATGGCTGGTAAAGTCCGCGTCGGGCAACAATTTCGACGTGGCCCCCTCCACCCGCTCCAGATCTTCGCCGCCGCCAGTCGCACCGCCGGATCGTCGCTCGTCAGCCGCCGGTGGTAAGCAGAAAGCAAATCGCCGCGTTCGCCTTCCGGAATGTGCGCCAGATAAGGCTCCCACGCGTCCGGATATAAAATCGAAGCGCCCCGCTGATAGAACCAATCGATTTCCTGTTTGCGTATTAAAAAGATGCCGCGTAAGACCAGTTCGGTCGCGCGCTCGGGATGCGTCTGCGCGTAAGCCAGTGCCAGTGTGGACCCCCACGACCCGCCGAACACCTGCCACCGCTGAATGCCGAGGTGCCCCCGTAGCTTCTCGATATCGGCGACCAGATCCCAAGTCGTATTGGCTTCGAGCGATGCGTAAGGCGTGCTCTTGCCGCAGCCGCGCTGATCGAAATTTACGATGCGATACTTGCCAGGGTGGAAGAAACGCCGCTGCTTCGGATCCGAGCCGCCGCCCGGCCCCCCGTGCAGGAAAACCACCGGCTTGCCCGCCGGGTTGCCGCTTTCCTCAAAGTAAATCTCGTGAACCGGCGACACCTGCAGGCGTCCCGTATTGTAGGGCTCGATAGGAGGGTACAACCACGTCAGCGGATCTTTCATGACGGCCGCACCCGGTTGGTGATTGAGCATGTACATCATCATAACGGCTGGCGCGGCCCCGGTTCTCGGCACGCGTCAGAGTCATCTGGAAGTGTCGCAGGTTCTGGGAGCCGGCCGCATAGCCGAAATGAAGGGCGGCATCGTGCTACCGAGGCTCCAGCCGCGCGGCATCAACTTTCGCCGCAAGCTGAGCCATTTCCCTGTAAACGGTTCACTAGGGATCGCCGCGAAAACCGTATTGAGGTACTCGCCATAGCGATGCACTCGCTGGTTTTCCGGCCCGGCCCCGTCGGCGTCTTAATAACAGCCACGGCGCGATGCTCCCGCTCCACGATTACCTCAACTCCCTCCTCAACCTTTGCCAGCACGGCGTGAATATCGCGGACGAGTTCGGCTTCCGTAATTCGAACCGCAGGATCAATAACGAAGACCGCGGCTCACAGTGTCGCCATGCCGATTCACGTATTTGTCCAACTACTTCCGGTCGAACGCCATCACAATCGGCTTGTCGCTGCCCGTCACATGCACCGTGATCGTCAACGTCTTCAGATCGGCTGAGAGCTCAACCTCCTCGGTGTCCGTCACCTTGCCGTCGGCCTTGTCCGTGATCACCAGCCTGCGCTCGTCTACCCGCCGGGCCGACGATGAAGCGCCACGACGAGCGTTCGGCCCCTCGTGCGGATATTCCTTCCCGTCAAATTTCACGTTCTTCGTCTCTTTCCCCGATTGCCTGATGAAAGAAAGCCCGTCGATCTCAAACGCCTTCACCTCCAGCAAGAAGGGCGAGTTTATCGTCTCCTTAACGCTCTGCCAGTCCGCCGCGAAGCCCGATGCTTCGCCCGTGCACTCGTACACGTAATCCATGCTGACCGTCGAACCGTCGGACTCAAACTCCCTGTAATAATCCGTCAGCGTCTTGCCGTCCTTTGAAAGCTTCCACGTCGCCTTCAGCATCAAACGTCCATCTTTCTTGCGCTCGACGATCCAAGTGTCGGGTGCCTCAGGCTTCACTGACAGCAGAGTCCCGCCGTTGCCCGGTTGATCGGTCCCATCTACTACGATCTCCTCGGCCCCCCCGCCAAAATCGAACGCATACCGGTTCCCGCCCTTATTTTGAACCTTCATCTCATCGGGCATTCTGCTCTTCGACGAGTCGAGCTTCCACTCGCCGATGAACGGACTATCCGCCGCACCCATCACGCCCGTCGCCAGCCAAATCGCCGGCAGGATTACAAGAATTCGCTTGAACACAGACACCCCCTCGGGCCGCCTTATCTGCACGCCGATGGCCGTCTACCCCACTCGCGACGAAGCGGCCCGGCGCATCGGCGCATGCCCCCCTCAACCATTCAACTCCCAGTTTTGTCCCCAATCGAAAAACGCTGTCCCAAATCGAACACCAGCGACGCCGCGATCGGCCTTGACGCCCTGCATCTAACGGGAGTAAAGTCGATCACTAGTCAGTTATGAAGCCAACTCTAAGACTCATGGTATTGCTGATGCTGCCTCTCTCGGCGTATCCGCAGACCACGCTGACCGGAGCAATTCAATTCTCCGCCAATTCCACAGGCGCTGCCTACGGAGGCTTGTTATGGAATACCTTTGGTGGCGACTCCTATTACAACCTGTGGCTGGCACTGTCTCCCGATGCCACCTCGCCCGTCAACGGTCCCGCCGACGCCCAAGCTGGTATCGCATTACAACTGGAAGCGGGCAACACCTACAAGTTGTACATCTTCGGCCAGCCCGGTCCCGGTCTCATAACCGGTTTCAACGGCCTGAACCTGTTTTTCGACGGCAACAATTCTATCCCAGGCATCTCGGTATTCGGCCCGACCAACACCGCATACTTTCTACCAAACTTACGCTCCACGTTAACGCTGCAAGGCGCCCCCGTTGCGGGTTCCGGCAGCGCCGCATACAGTTCCGGCGGCATCGTCGTCGTGCTTGCCGGCTACGATTGGAACTCCCCTGCGACCCCGCCCGGCGACGTGTGCCAAGCCTTTGTCTTCTCACCTGGAAATGAGCCGGATTACTACGGATCCTTCACACTGCAGGTCTGGCCCGCCGCATCCCTGAGTCTCAGTCAAGCCACCGGGTCGCCCGGAACCAAAGTCACTCTAACGGGCAGTGGATTTGCGCCTACCGAGTCCATCGAACTCTACGGCGGTCACATCGGCGCGCCCCCGCTACTCGGCACGGCCACGACTGATGCCAACGGTTCCTTCTCGGCCGTGGCCCAAGAACCGCAGCAGCCTTACGGTCCCATGGACGTGTACGCCGTAGGGGTGAGCAGTCACAAACTCGGAGTGGCGACCCTCTCTGTAACGCCTGCCCTCGCCATGAGCCCTGCATCGGCGCCGCCCGGCGGCACAACCGTGGCATACGGCCTTGGGTTCGGTGCCGGGGAAACGGTTGACCTTTATTGGAACAACCCCCGCCAGTTACTCGGTACGGCGACAGCGGGCGGCCGAGGCACCAGCACTCTGACGATCACGATCCCGGCGAACGCTTCGCCTGGACTCAATCAAGTCTTCGGCGTAGGGCAAACGACGAAGGCCATTGGCCTAGGCGAAATCACCGTGAAATAGCGCCAAGCGCCGCCCTACATCGTCTTCAAATACTCCAACAACGCCGCCTTCCGATCCTCACTCAAATTCGTTCCATATCGATCGCCCGCATGCCCGATATTGCTGTTCCCCGCCTGCGTCGTGTCGAACGTCCACCCGCTACCGTCCGTGGCATATCCCACCTTCGCCGCATCGTACTCCCGATTCCCCACCACGAAACTTACCGGCCTCTGCGCCGGATGCAGCAAATGCCACAACGTCGGCACCGATCCGTTATGCAAATACGGCGCCGTCGCCCACACCCCCGTCAACGGCCGCGCCAGATACTGCCCCGGCGCCCGCCAGATCACCGGATTAGCGTCCATGCTCGCCTGATCGGCCGCCGAAATTCCGTCGTCCGCGAAAGCCCGCGCCTTCAACCCGTCCAGAATCGGTTTCACCGCATCTGGAAACGGCACCCCCCCCGTGATCACCCGCCCAAAACTGTTGGCTCGCAGCGGATCCGTCCCTACGTCAGTCAGCGCATACAACCGGTTCTGATGGCAATCACGGCAGGTCTCGTTAAAGACCTTAGCCCCCGCCGCCGCTTTCGCCTGGTCGATGGGTCCCAGTAAATCCACCGGCCATTTCGGCGCCTGCAACTTATGCGTCAGCACTTCCAACCGGTGCAAATTGCCGATCCGCAAAGTTGATTCGTAAGTCTTCGGATCGAATACCGCACCCATTCCCAGCGCCTGTCCGATGTTCCGCTCCAGAATCGAATTCGTGTTGCCGTCGTAGTGGATCCAAACCGCATCGGCGCCCGAGCGTTGCTGCGTCGTGTCCGGCACGTCCCAAATGAACGGAAAACTGACCGGCGATTGCATCCGTACCGCATCCTTCGGGAACAGTAAATTGCGCGCCGCGCCAAAGGCGTCAATCCGTCCCGGACCCGGTTCCGTGCCATCCGTCAGCAGCCGGCCGTTTTTCAAAAACGCGAGTCTGGCCTTCGCCAGCGCCAGCGCCCGATGCCACCGCGCGGCGAATGTGTCGCCCTGTAGCGCCGTCCCACCTGCTGTATGGTCCGCGGTTTCCGACGGCACGCTGTGAAAACTCGTGTCCGCCGTCCGCGCCGGTGCCACCTCTGCCGCGGCTTTCACCGCCGGATCGGACGCGTAACTCGACGCGTCAGCCGCCGGTGTCGCCCCGGCCTCCGGGGTGTCCCGCAGCACCGCGATCCCGAGCGCCGCCGCTTTCACCGGATCTCGCAGTGCCGCATCCAGCGAGTCCTTGAATTCCACTTGATAACCCTGTAAATTCACCAGCGACGGAGCCCCATCGATCAGCAGCCTCTTTCCCTGATGCGTGACTTCGCCCACATGGCAGGCCGCACAATTAAATCCAACAATTTCCAGCCCGGCATGGCTTTTGTCCCGCGAGTGAACCGTCGTCAAACCAACCGGCAGCCCGCGCGGATTCGTCGCACTGGCCGCGTCCGGAATGAACCCGAACCGCTCCATATTTTCTAAGAACGGCTTGCCCGTCTTTACGCTCACCACGTTGTGCAGCAACGCGTAGGGCATCAGTTCGCTGCCCTCCGGCAGATGGTGGAACTCGGCCCTCTCCGCCGCCGACCAGCCGTTTTCGCTCCACATCACGGCCTCAGACGACGGGACCGGCGCGACCTTCCGCGTGCATCCGGCAACCGTCACAAAAGCGGAAATGCAAGCAAAATAGGCAAACAAACGAATGCGCATTGGTCGATTATACGTGAAAAAGCTATACGAACTAAACCGCTTGCGCCGTATGTATTCGTTTTGTTTTTCTCGCTTTAGAACAATTGCGGCTCAATCGCGTTGGCCGCCTAACTCACAAAATCGGCTTAAGGACCAGGCGGCCGTACGCAGTAAATGCCATAAGCAGGCCCAGCACGGCGCTTAAGATTACTGGCGCGATCCCGGGGTACTTGGTGTGCACCCAGATGAACACCAGGCTCTCGATCGCCAGGACCGCGGCGGCCACCCCCGTAAGCGCCGGCTGCCAGTGGATGGCGGCGGGTACGGTCAGCCCCACCACGCAGACGAGTTCGAGGATGCCGAGCGCCGTCCATGCCTGCCGCGGCAACGCGCCAAAGGACGGATCCTCCCCGCTTATTTTGTCGAACATGAAGACTTTCATCACACCCGACGCTCCATACACGAGCGCGGCGAGGATCTGCAGGACCCACAACAGAATGTTCATCGCTTATTCCCCCGTTCTCGCATCGGCGCGAGCAGCCACCTTATGCGCCTAACCTAAGGCCTATGAGTATCTCATAATGCCGAACTGTGAAGTAGCCGCTCGCAACTCTCCGAAGAATTCGTCGCCTCTGTGGCTCTTCCAAAATCCTGCACCATGCCCGCAGACGAGAGTTCGAAGTTGGCAAACACATCGGGAAAGCCTCCGCAGTTCCTTAACGCGCTGACCGAGCACCGGAGCTTGCGGCCGTCCCACGGGCGGAGGCCTTTCTGTGGTTGCGGCGCGCCCCCGCCGCCTGCGCAAAACACACAACGCCTCCAGCCCACCCAGCCGCGCCCGCCTCCCCCCACGCTATCATCGGAGAAGCGCCTCACCATGCACGAAATGAGCATCGCCGGATCGATGTTAGAAGCCGTCCGCGCCGAATCCGAACGCCACCACGCCCACGTCCTCGCCGTAGGCGTGAAAATCGGCGAACTCTCCGGCGTCGATTCCGAATCGCTCCGCTTCTGCTTCGACGCTCTGGTACAGGATACCGACCTCGCCCCCCTCGCCTTACAAATCGAGCACCTCCCCTGGCGCAACCGCTGCCGCCATTGCGCCCACGATTTCGCCGTCCAAGACTATCGCACCGAGTGCCCCCAATGCGGCTCCGCCGGATACCGAAATCGCCAGCGGCAAGGAACTGGAATTCGCCTACATGGAGATCGAAGAAACATGACTCGCGTGCCCCTCGAACGCAAAGTCCTGAATGAAAACGACCGCCTCGCCGCCGGATCTGCGCCGAGGTTTTCGCTGCGCCATGGAACCTGGTGCGTGAACCTGATCAGTTCGCCCGGTTCCGGCAAAACCATGCTGCTGGAGCGCACCCTAGCCGTCCTTCGAGCCCGGCCGGCGCGTGGCCGTGCTCACCGGCGATATCCAAACCGATAACGATGCCCAGCGCCTCGCGCGCTACGGCTTCCCCGTCCGCCAGATCACCACCGGCGGCGCCTGCCATCTGGACGCCCGCATGGTCACCAGCGCCCTCTCCGAATGGCGGCCCGAAGACATCGATCTGCTGCTGATCGAGAACGTCGGCAACTTGGTCTGCCCCACCAGTTACGATCTTGGCGAAGAAGCGCGCGTCGTCGCTCCTAAGCGTGACCGAGGGTGAAGACAAGCCCCTGAAGTATCCGGCCACCTTCAACCGCGCCGACCTGGTGGTGCTCAGTAAAATCGACCTGCTGCCTTACGTGCCCGTTCAGGATGGAACTGGCGCGCGAATACATCCACCGCATCCAGCCGGATGCTGCAATCCTGGAAGTCTCGTGCACCACCGGCGCGGGCATGGATCTGTGGCGCCAGTGGCTCGACGCCAAGGGTGTCCCGGCGGCCGCATGCTGACCGAGCATCCGCTGGTCAATGCCGTGATCTTCGCGTCGCTGGGCATAGCTGTCTTTGCCCTTGCGGTCGCTATCCTGCTGAAGGTGACCCCGCTGAATCTGTGGCGCGAACTGGTGGAGCATCGCAATGTGGCCGTGGCGATCTTCGCCGGCGCGGCAGCCATCGGCATCTGCCTGATCATCGCCGCTGCCATGCATTGATCAATCTGCATTGATCAACAGGCATTGATAGAATTGATCGGTGCGCAAAGGTCCCTTGGCGGATCTGTCGATTGGCGAAGCCCGCCGCATCGCCCTAGCGGCCCAGGGCTTCGACCGTCCGCGCCTCTCGCGTTCCGCCGGCCCACGCGATCTCGCACGCGTCATCCGTCAACTCGGCTTGCTGCAGATTGACTACGTCAACGTGGTGGCCCCTGCTCACTATCAGGTTCCTTTCTCGCGCTTGGGCCCCTATCGCCGCGAGCAACTTGACGACCTTATCTACAAGCGCCGCCAGTTCACCGAGCAGTGGGCGCACGAAGCCTCCATCGTCCCCGTGGAAACCTGGCCGCTGCTTCGCCACCGCATGGAGGTGCATCGTGCCCGCCCCTGGGGAGTCGAAAACATCATCGATGAAACGCCGGGCTACCTCGATTGGGTCCTCGACGAAGTGCGCACCCGCGGCCCCTTGCTCGCCGCCGACCTGGCGCAGACCGGCGTAGCTACCCGCCCCATTCCCGGCGCCTGGTTCGATTCCGTCCCCAGGGCCACGCTCGAATTGCACTTCGGCCATGGACGCTTGGCCATCGCCGCGCGCCTTCCCAACTTCGCCCGCTCCTATGATCTTTCCGAGCGTATCCTGCCGCCCCAGCATTACGCCCGCATTGTCGGCCGCGAAGAATCGCAGCGTGAATTGTTGCGGCTCTCCGCCCGCGCTCTGGGTGTTGCCGCCGCTGCGGACTTGGCTGATTACTACCGCATGCCGGTAAGTGAGGCGCTTCCGCGCTTAGCCGAACTAGTGGAGGCCGGCGACCTGCGCCCCGTGAAAGTGGAAGGGTGGACCACCCCCGCATACCTGCATCGGCAGGCGCGCCTGCCGCCCGCCATCAATGCCGCCAGCCTGCTCTCGCTGTTCGATCCCGTGGTCTGGTATCGTCCGCGCACCCAGCGCCTGTTTCAATTCGAATATCGCCTGGAGATCTTCGTACCGCAGCCGCGGCGCCGCTGGGGTTACTATGTCCTGCCCTTCCTGCTGGGCGACCGGTTGGTGGCGCGCGTGGATCTGAAAGCCGATCGCGCCGCGCGCCATCTGTGCGTGCTCTCCGCTTACCTCGAACCCGGCGCAGATTCCGTCACCGTGGCCCAGGCGCTCGCCGTGGAACTCGCCGCGTGGGCCGCATGGCTTGGCCTCGAAGCAGTAAGAGTTTCGAAGCGGACGGGTTTCGACCGCGCCGTGGCCGTTGCCGTGAACGCCGTTGACATCTCCGCGCCATCCGTTGCAACGCCTCACGCAAAAGCGTAGAATCGCAGCCATGCACCTAAAGGCCGCTGTCTTATCCTCCACCTTGCTATTCCTCCCCCATTACATCGCCGCCCAATCACTAAATCCCATCTATACCTTCACCAGCCAAAACGGCGATGGCGCAGGACCGCAGTGCACCCTCCTCATGGGCCCCGGCGGCGTGCTCTACGGAACCACCGATGTGGGCGGCACTAACCAGTACGGCACCGTCTTCCAACTGACCCCGCCGTCAACCCCTGGCGCCCCCTGGACCGAGACCGTGCTATACAGCTTCACCGGGCAGAACGGCGATGGCCGCAATCCCACCGCCGGACTCATCCGCGATAGTAACGGCGTCCTCTACGGCACGACGTCCAATGGCGGCGCGGGTCCCTGTCAGTTAGGATGCGGGACCGCTTTCTCGCTCACCCCCCCCTCAACCCCGGGCGGCGCATGGACCGAGACCGTTCTGCATGAATTCGGCGTTCAGAAGGGCGACGGTTTCCTCCGTCTTTCTAAGCTGGTATTTGGCGCCCACGGGGTCCTTTACGGCTCGACCGGCGGTCAGTTGGGGCCTGCCGGAACGGGAGGCACCGTATTCAGTCTGAGACCGCCTTCCTCCCCGGGTGGGGCGTGGACCGAAACCGTGCTGCACAGTTTTCACGGTAACGGCGACGGAGTCGAGCCCAATGGCGTGATCGCCATCAACGGCGCACTTTACGGCACCACGGAGGGCGGCGGCGCGTCCAACGGCGGCACCGTTTTTGAACTATCACCGCCGTCTGCCGGCAGCACCGCCTGGACCGAGACCATCCTCCACAACTTCCCCGGCCAGAGTCCCGCAATCTTCAGCCCCAACGGCCTGCTCGTCCCCGGCGCCAACGGCGCGCTCTATGGCACCACCTTTGAAGGTACCGTCACCGCCGCGCCATGTTACGGCGAATGCGGCGGAGTGTTCGAACTGACTCCGCCTGCGTCCCCCGGTGGCGCGTGGACTGAAACCGACTTATACAATTTCACGGGACCGCATAACGGCGACGGCCGCACTCCACTCGCGCTCCTATACGAAAGAGGCGTTCTGGTGGGGACCACGCAATTCGGCGGCCCCGCCGACGTGGGCACCATCTTCAAACTGGCCCCCCCCTCGCAACCGGGCGGATCGTGGACCGAATCCGTCATCTACAGCTTCACCGGCTTGGCCGACGGCGCCACCCCATCGGGCGGTGTAGTATTCGGTCGCGGCGACGTGCTTTTCGGAGTCACCTCGCAGGCCGGAATGGGATTCGGCACGGCCTATGAGTGGATAATCTAGCGGGCCGCTTACGCGCCTGAAGTTATAATCAGCCCGTTGCCCTTACGAGCGTTAGCCCTCCTGTTCTTCTGCCTCGCCGCCGCGCGCGCCGCGGACCTCGAGATTCATTACACCGCCATACAGAAGATTCTGGCGCAGGAAGTCTTCACCCAGGAAGGCCGCCGCTATGTGCGCGGAACCCCCGCCGCCAAGTGCAGCTTTGCCTACCTTGAGCACCCCGAACTGCGCGGCGTCAACGGCCGTCTCAGTTTGAAAGCGCATTTCACCGGACGCTCCGCGGTCGGCGTCTTCGGCCGCTGCATCGGCGTGGGCGATTCCTTCGACGTAGTCATCACCGCCGCGCCTTACTATCACAATCAGTCGATTGCGCTGAAAGACGTCAAAGTGGAATCAAACGCTACCGGCTATTACGTCAGGCGCGTCTGTGCGGCCCTAGGTGACAGCCTGCGCAAACAATTCGAATATCGTGTCGCGGACCAGGCCAAGCGCCTGCTGGAACAAACCGCTCCCCAAGCCGTTTACAAGCAGGAAGTGCTCGATTTCAGCGTGCCCCGCATCGAGGTGACGCCCGATGCCTTAATCGTCACCGTGGATTTCCGGCTGGCCGTGAAGTAGCCTTACTTAGCCTTCGCCGTGCCCGCCAATTCTTCCAGCTTGGGCAATTGCTGCCGAACCAGGCCCGCGTCGCTGGCATTCGGAGCCAGTTCCAGGTATTTGCGGAAGCACTGCGCCGATTCCGCATATTCCTTCTTATCCATCAGAATCAACCCCAGCACATAAGTCATGCGCGGAATCTTCTGGTCTTTATCCAGTCGCAACCCTTCGCGCGCGGCATGTTCCGCCTCTTCGGGTTTATGCAACCGGGCATTGGCCACCGCGCTGAACAAGTACGCGCCCGGAAAATCTTCCGGATCGAGTTGTATCCATAGCCGAGAATATTTCTCCGATTCCGCCCAATTGCCCAAGCTGTCCGCCGTCACCGTCAGGCTTTCGATCGGCTTCACATACCGCGTATCGCTCTTCAGTGCTTCCTTCCAAGCCTCGATCGCGCCCGCCAGATCGTCGCCGTGCTCGCGTACCAGTCCCAGTTGATACCAGGCCACGGCGAACTTGGGATAAATCTTCACCGCCTTCCCGAATTCTCCCGCCGCCGCTTCCTCTTTCCCTGCGCGCGCCGCCTCCAAGCCTCTCTCGTAGGCCTTGCGTGCATTCGCAGGAGCCAGCAGCGTGGTGGCGCTGATCACCAGCGAACTCGCGCGCGACAGCGGATGCAGCAGAATCGTTCCCACCCGCGCATCGTCCATGGTGCTCTTCAGCGAAATGGCCACGCTCTCCGAACGGAAGCCGGAAAGTACGGCCCGTAGTTCGCACCCTTTCAGCGTGCTGGTGATGGGGCGCGAATACTGTGTGGAACTGGCGTTGATCGCCTTGTTCATCTCCCCGCGCTGCGATGCTCCCAGGCTGGCATCGCCCGACGCCGAATCCTCCCCCCCCGGCGATACCTTGAACCCGAAGTGCCCCTTTTCGTCGGTCCAGGCTTCGAAGGTGGCCACGCCCGCGCAGACCCGCTCAATGCGCACCGCGTCCGCCGGCGGCGAGCCATCGTCCAGCATCACACTTCCGGTGAAGAATACCACCCGTTCCGCACTCTTATTGATGACCGATTGCCCCGGACTCTGTCCGTAAGCCGCTACCGCCGCGGCCAGTATCCACCCCGCGCATCCGCTCCCTCGGCTACCCATAGCGCCTCCTGGCATTTACTCAATTATGCGCCCGTTTCCGCCGGACATCTCGCAACGATTGTTACCTTACCAACTCAAATACCCCGCGTGCCCGTATATCTCGTGAGGATGCGCCCACCAGCACCGCGAAAGTCCCCGGCTCTGCTACCCAATCGTGCGTCCCGGTGTCGTAATAAGACATCGCTGCCCGGTCCAGCGTGAACGAAACCGTCTTGCTTTCGCCCGGCTGTAGAGTCACCTTTCCGAATCCCTTCAACTCCTTTACCGGACGGTCCACCGGCGCGGCCGGAGGTTGCAGATATAACTCGACCACTTCAGCGCCGGCGCGCTTCCCGCTGTTGCGTACGCTCACCGTCACCTCCACCGTCTTACCCGCCGCGACCTTGCCCGCCGATACTCTCAATCCGCTGTATTCGAATGTGGTGTACGACAGTCCGTACCCGAAAGGAAACAGCGGCTCCACATTATGTTTGTCGAATCCGCGATAACCCACATAAATCCCCTCCGCGTATTCCACGTGCAGGTTCTCGCCTGGATAGTGGCCATAAGCCGGAGAATCCTGTAGAGCCTTGGGAAAAGTCACTGGCAATTTGCCCGACGGGTTCACCAGTCCAAACAGCACGTCCCCAATCGCGTGCCCCGCCTCCTGCCCGCCATACCACGCATAAACTACGCCCGCTACCTTATCGATCCACCGCGTCATGGTCACCGGCCCGCCCGCCATCACCACCACCACGGTGCTCTTGTTGGCGGCCGCGATCGCCTCGATCAACTCGTCCTGCCCAGCCGGAAGATCCATGGATTTGCGGTCGAATCCCTCGCCTTCCAGTTTCGGCGCGTAGCCCACTACCACCAGCGCCACATCGGAATGCCGGGCCACCGCCGCCGCTTCCTCGCGCATCTCCCCCGGCGTCTTGCCGGTCGCCTCCTCGCCTTCCATCAGCGCGCCTAACGCATGCACTACGTCTGCCCGCGGTCCCGCCGCTTCCCGAATTCCATCGAGCGCCGTAACCGCATATTTCGGACGCACCAGCGAACTGCCGCCACCGCCCGTACGCGCCACCGCCGCATTCGGCCCAATCACTGCGATTTTGCGCATCCGCTCCGCGCTCAACGGCAGCACCCCCCCAGCATTCTTCAACAGCACGATGCTCTGGTTGGCTGCTTCCCGCGCCACCTGCCGCTGCTCCGCGCTATCCACCTCACCGCCCGCCTCGTGCGTGTGGTCGAACAGGCCGGCCGTGAACATCACCCGCAGGATCCGCCGCACCGCCTCGTCCACCGCCTGCTGCGCCAACCGGCCTGCCGCTACCTCCGCTATCACTTTGTCCGCCGTGAGCCAGCCCGAGCCGTTGCCGTCACGCTTGGTCTCCGGCTTATCAGCCCATCGCCGCATGGCTTCTCCACCTGGCATTTCCAAGTCCATGCCCGCGGCAATCGTAGCCGCCGTGCTATACGTGCTTCCCCAATCGGAAATCACGAAACCGCGAAACCCCCAGCGCTTGCGCAGCGTGTCCGTCAGCAGGTATGGATTCTCCGCGCACCACAACCCGTTCACCTTGTTGTATGCCGACATCACTGCCCACACGCCCGCTTCCTGAACCGCCGCCTTAAAAGCCGGAAAGTAGATCTCGTGCAGCGTCCGTTCGTCGATGGTTTCGTCGATCCGGTGCCGCTCGTACTCCTCGTTATTAGCCGCGAAATGTTTTACAGACGGAATCACCCCTTCCGCCTGCACTGCCTTGATGTACGCCACGCCCATGCGCGCCGCCAGGTACGGATCTTCCCCGTACCCCTCGAAGTTGCGGCCCCACAGCGGAATGCGGTTGATGTTTACCGTCGGCCCCAGAATCATATCGCGCCCCATCGCCATCACCTCTTGCGCCACCACACGCGCGCCGCGCGCCACCAGTTCCGGGTTCCAACTGGACGCCATCCCGATGCCGGACGGAAACGCCGTCGATGTCACCTGCACCGTTGACGCTGCATTGGTCACTGCCGATGCCCCCCGCCAGTTGCGCACACCCAGCGGACCATCCGCCATCTTGATCGTCGGAATCCCCAGCCGCGCATTCGGCTGGCTCTCCATCCATCCGGATCCCGCCAGCATGGCCGCCTTTTCCTCCGCCGTCATGCGCGCCAGCAGATCCTTGACGCGGTCTTCAACGCCCCGCGATGCGTCTTTATAAGGTGGTGTTCCCTGCGCCCGCAGCCTGACCGAAACCACCGTCGCGGCGCATAACATCAGCAACAAGAAAGCGATTTTCGTGAGCACGAGTTGATCGTATCAGGATCTCTGCCGCAACTCCCACTCGCGCGCGAGCATGGCGAAGGTCACCTCATCCGCCCATTCCCCACGACACCACTGGCTCTCAATCAGCCGGCCTTCCTGCCGGAAGCCCACCCGTTGCATGAGCCTCATCGACTCCGCATTGCGGGGATCCACCGAAGCCGACACACGATGCTTCCCCAGAGTCCCAAACAAGTAGCCCATCAGTGCTCTCAGCGCTTCGGACGCATAGCCGCGTCGTTGAAATCGGGGCGCCACCGTGATTCCGATTTCCGCCAGACGGCGGTCCTCGAAAGTGTGGATGCCACAATCGCCGATCAGCTCGCCGCCGGGGCGCAGCCCGATGGCGATCTGATACCAGCCCCGCGCGGCGTCGGGGTCCGCGCCACGCAATTCCTCGAAGAACACTAGCAACTTCGCTACCGACTCCGGCTGCCACGATTGATACCGGGCCACCTCGGGGGCCGCTCGGTACTGCACCAGGAACTCCGCGTCCCCGGCCCGCAGGTCACGCAGTATCAGCCGCTCGGTAACTATATCTTCAAACATCTGCCTATAATAGTGAGAGTCTTTAACAAAATGCCTAAGAAACCCGTCGCCCCTCCAGAAGCTGAAAGCAGTGTATTAGTCACCGCCGCCAAGGCCATCGGCTCCGTTGCCGGTAAAGTCGCCTCACTGGTGGGCGTCGCGGACGAAGCCAAGCCAAACACGAAGTCCACGAAAGTCCCCAAACTGGTTAAGAAAGACAAGCATCGCCTGCCTCGCCGCCAAAAGAAAGCCCAGCAAAAGAAGTCAGCCTGACGGCGCCATTACTTCGAAGCCGGCGCGCCATACCCCTTCGAGGTGTCGTCCAGCATCAGAATCCAGTCGCTCGACCATCCCTCGCTGGGCGGCACAAACTCCCGCGTGCCCTGGTTCTCCACCGGTTCGATCGGGAGCGCCGTACCACTCCGTGGGTTGAACCAAAAGCCGCCCAGCTTAACGCCCGAGATGCGTCCCAGCCTCAAGCTGAACCGCCGCCCTTGCCCGCTATATATAAATAGATAATCATCGCCGCGCGTGGCCGCGATCCGGTCGGCACCAGTCAATTCGTCCACAATCATTGATTGATCCGGCACCCGCGCCAACACCGGCCGCGATTCCATCAACCGCCGCGCATACCCCACTTCGTACCCGCCCGGCCGCAGCACCGCATCGGTCCAATACATCAGCGGTCCGTTGATTGGCTCATATTTCGGCGAATACATCTGCCAGACAGCGTGATTGCCGTAGGTGTGGCCGCACGCCCCCGCGAACAGATCGTAATAAATCGCCTGCCGTACATGCGCATCAAGCGAATATCCATTTGCCTTGGCGTTGAAATTGATCGGATGGTCCTCGTAAATCGGTTCGCCGTCGATCACCGGCTTCACCGGCGTGCGCTTGTAGTCGTCGCCGATCCTGCGCCACACCTCCCGCAGTGCGGCCGTGTTATGGCCGTTCTGCTGCATATTGAAAGCCAGCCATGGGTCGTTATGAAACCACGTGCTCGACGTCTCCGCGCCCCGCGGATGAAACGTCATCAGCACCGCCCCATAATCTTCCTTGCCTGTCGCCCCTATCGCGATGCCCCGCGCCAGCGTGCGCCAAACCTCCTCGTAACCGCTGGGCGTCCGGTCCCCCCCCAGCACCCAGATGATGCCTTTCTTTCCGTACCGCTTCCCCAGGAATTCGCCGAAGTTTTGGGCGTTCTGCATCGTGATCACCCGGTCGTCCCGATCGCCCGCATGGTCCGTAACCCAACCGCCCCACGCCGGCAGCAATGCCACATAGATGCCGCGGCGATTGGCCTGGTCCACGACGTAATCGACATGGTCCCAATAGTCGTATTCGCCAGCGTGCGCCGGATTAGACCCAGGCGTCACAGCCGGACGGCTCGGGTCGTAGTCCACGAAAGGCAGCGCGCCGTATGCATTCGGCACCCGCAGTCCGTCGTGCTCCGCCAGCGCTACCGCCTGAATCGCCGTGAAACCCTGCCGCGCCCGGATATCCAGATACTGCACCGCTTCCTCCCGTGTCAGACGGTGAAAAATCTCCCATGCGGTGTCCGCCAGATAGAAGAAAGGTTTGCCCGTTCCGTCCACCAGGAAGCGGTGATTGTCGCTGACTTTCAGTTTGGGCAAATTCCGGGCAGCGGGCGGGGCAGCCATCCCCGCGCCCGCCACTAGCAGCAGAACCGCAAAACGAATCATAAATTGTGGAGTCCTGCATCTGAATATAGCAGCCGTTGCGGGAATGACGACTATTTTGATATTATTTCGCCTAACCGGGACGCCCACCCCGGTACCTCCGCAATGGAGAGGCGCGCACGGCCAATCGGTGGGCGGCGAGGGTGCATGGCGACACACCGACTACAAGTTCTTCTAGTTCTATTGTTCATCTCCTGCTGCTCGACCGCACAGCCACAATCCTGCACCCCTGCACCGCCTGGGCTGGTTAGCTGGTGGACAGGCGACACCAACGAGAATGACATCATTGGCGGTAACAATCCCGTGACTGTTCAAGCCGTCACTTTTGCCCCCGGCGAAGTGGGGAACGGATTTACGTTCGGGACGCACGGCTATATCCAGATCCCCGACGCTACCGGCCTCGCCAGTCAGACCTTTACATGGCTTGCATGGGTTATGCCTGCCGGTCCCGGCCCCAACAACGATACCTACGGCAGTATCATCGTCGAAAAGAACATTGATGACGTAGACGACTCTGTGGCTTTGTCGTGGAGCGCGATCAGTGGGCAGTTCCTTTTCATCTTCGGCAGCACATCGGAGATCATATCGTCACCGGACACTTTCCAGGCTGGTAGTTATTACTTCGTTGCGGCAACGTATGATGGAAGCACTTTCAGGCTCTTCGTAAATGGCAAACCCGAAGGAGCCTTCTCTGAATCTAAGACCGTCTCCTACACTTCCAGCGATTGGGAAATTGGCGCCACCGACCCGATTTACATGCCGCTTGGATACTACCGAACTTGGAACGGCGTCATCGACGAGGTCCAGGCTTACAACCTAGCCCTGTCCCAATCCCAGATACAGGCAATCTACAACGCGGGTACGGCAGGGGTTTGCAAGGGCTTGACCTTCGCGCCGCCGAGCCTGAAGTTCTCCCGCCAAACCATCGGCACCCAGAGTCCCGCCAAGACTGTAACCGCCACAAACTCGTTTCCCCTACCTGTGACCGTCAAGAAAGTTACCACAGCCGGCGATTTTACTCAGACCAATACATGCCCGCTCCCCCCAGCACAATTGGCAGCCGGAGAGACCTGCACGGCGAGCGTTACTTTTACTCCCACTGCCACGGGCACCAGGACCGGAAAGGTGACGTTTGTTGATAGTGCGCCCATCAGCCCGCAGAGAGTGAACCTTACGGGATCCGCCACCGACATCAGCTTGTCCGTCTCTCGGCTGAATTTTGGCAATCACCGAGTCGGAACCACCAGTAAGGCCAAAACCGTCACTGTGACGAACGATGGAACTGTTACGGTGAATTTCAACGGCAGCGGCATCTTGATCGTCGGAACCGACCCAACCGATTACCTGATTTCGGACAATACCTGCGGAGCCAGTCTGGGTGCCGGTGCGACTTGCCAGGTGAGCGTCGAATTTAAGCCGACCGTCACAGGCACCCGAACTGCTACGCTTCAATTCAACGACGACGGTGGCGCTAGCCCTCAGAGCGTAGCGATGACGGGTACAGGAACATAACAACGCCTACTCTCCCGTCAGTGAAACGTACTGCGGCGTCCCCGAGCTATCCGTTACCGTCAGCGTCCCCGTCACCGGAAGCCCGGTGTAAAGGAAGTGCACCGTGATCTGGCAACTCCCACCCGGTGCGATCGTCCCGCAGTTATTGGTCTGTGAAAAGGCCGATCCTGCCACCTTGATTGACTTCAGGGTGGTCGGCGTCTGCAACGGGTTGCTCACCGTAACCATCCCCGGCTGGCCTTCGAACATAATCAGCACCTTCATCGACAGCGCCACCAGCGCGCCGCTCCCGCTCAGTGTGACTGACTTCGACGGCGCTCCTGCCAAGGTGAATGCCACCGACCCCTTGCGCACCCCGCCGCTGGAGGGTTGAAAGTCGATCGTTGCGGTGCACGATTGCCCCCCGGCAAGCGACGTCGGACAATTATTTGTTTGCGCAAAGTCCGCCAGCGACGAAGTCACGCTCGTGATCTCGAATGCCTTGCTCCCGATATTGGTCAGCACCGCGCTCTCCGCCGGACCTTCGCTACCCACCACCTGCGTCGGAAAAGCCAGGCTGGGCGGATTCACCGCCGCCACTGCCACCGATTTCGTCACCGGCATCACTGCGATGCCGTGCGGTTGGTTCAGGTTGTGGACACCGCTTCCCAGCGTCCCCAGTTCCTCCTCATAGCTATAACTCATATCGAAAAAGCGCAGCACGCGGTTGTCGCCCGTATCGGCCAGATAAATGGCGTCGTCCGGATCTACGAAAATGCCCGAAGGATTGCGGAACATCCCGATCGAGGTCGCCCCATTGGCGTTCAGGAAAACCTCGTCCGCCCCAGTAATGTTGTCGGTCCGTACCACCTGGCTCTGCAGCGAATCTGTTACGTAGATCCGATTCGTCGCATCCACCGCCACCCCATCCGGTGTCAGGTAGCCTACCGGAAACTGCAGCACCGCCCAATTCGCGCCGGTCATATCGGCAAACTCCGCCACCCGCGCATTCACGTTGTCGGCCACGTAGATGTTCCCCGCGGCGTCGGTGGTCACTGCGGCCGGCGAATGGAACTGGTTGGCGCCATTGCCCAGCGTCCCCAGCGCCAAAAAGTTCGTCCCGCTCATATCGTCCATGCGCACAATGCGGTTGTTCCCGGTGTCGGCCACATAGATCTTCCCGTTCGCATCTACCCACAAGCCTTGCGGATTCGAAAACTCGCCCGCGCCCGAACCACACCCGCCGAACGATGTCCAGTTCGCGCCCGATATATTGTCCACCCGCACAACGCGGCAATTCCCGCTGTCGGAAACATAGATTTTTCCCGCCGAGTCCAGTGCGATGCCCCATGGCTGCGAGAACTGCTTCGCGCCCGACCCTGCCTTGCCCAGGCTCGTCCAGTTAGAACCCAGTGCGTCCGCCGATACGACCACCCGATTGTTACCTGTGTCCGCGATGTAGATCGGCTCGTGCTGCTGGCTCACATCGATCAGTCCGCTTTGGATCGTCCCCGTTCCCAGATAGCCGCTCAGCGGCGCCAGCGTTTCAGTCACCGCTCCTATCACCGCGGTAGACTTTCCGTTGATCGACTGCGACCCGGCAAAATTGGCGAACAACGCGTATGTAAAGGTGCCCCCGCTCAAACTGCTCCGGTCCAGCGTAAATACGCCCGAAGTGAATGACCCTTGTATTTTGGTCTTACCGTCGCGCGACTGCGCCGACAGGCTCCCGCCCACACACGTCCACTCCGAATAATAGGGATACTGTGGCGTAGTCTCAGTCAGAGGACAACTCATCGAGATCGTGCCGGCCGGATTTGCCCACGCCGCGCCTGTTATCGTTAGGATACTGGTCTGTGTCACAGCCCCACCCGAGTCACTATAAGTGTATTGCGTCGCCGACAGCCCGCCCGCCAGAGTCACAACCATGCCTAGAATCCCGATTGCTTTCACCTTCACATCCTCCTCGTGCGTAAAAGACTAGGATCAAGTCTACAACAAAAGAGTGCTGGCAAATTCAACAGCTTGCGCATCGACCCTATGACCCCTATGACCGTATTTGGTCGAAACAGTGTCGTTATGGCGATCATAAACTGGTAAGAAATATCTGAAATGTCGTTAAGTGTCATTAAATCTCATTAAAATATATGTAAGGCTGCTCAAATGCCTCTAGCTATACGTAGGCCAGTATGGAAGGAAGCCGCAGCCATGGAGAATCCGCACAATTCAACCCTCGAGACCATCCTGGTTGTGGATGATAATCCGATAGTTCTTCAAATCGTGGTGGCGATACTCAAGAGTGCTAACTTTAACGTCCTGTCGGCGGAAAACGCGCGCGATGCCCTGGTTTTGGCCGAAGCGGATGACCAGACCATCGATCTTCTCCTATCCGACGTAGAGATGCCGGGCATGTCCGGCCCGGACTTGGGCGAAATATTGAAGAAAGCCAGGCCCGAGTTACCCGTGATGTTGATGTCTGGCGGAGCGAATGGAAACCTTCTGGTCCTTAACTACGGATGGGCTTACATTCAGAAGCCATTCGTGCCCGAAAAACTGGTTCGAATGATAAACGATGTCCTGCATTCGCCAAACCGGTCACAGCCCGGCGGACAGGAATTTGATAGCCGTTTGTAGGCTCACCGCGAGTGACACCCGGCGTGCGGCCCTTCCGCCGCCAAGTCATAAGCACATCGAAATCGCAGCAATAGTCACACTCACTCCGTTTCAAGTAACATTGGACCGGACACTCCATGTTAGCGATCGACCCTAGTGCCGCTTCGCGCTGACTTTCTGTGCGGCGGCTTTGCCATGTGGTGGAAGCCGGCTTGGCCGGCACCAGTGTATCCAATGGACATTTGGCATCATCTGGGGCATCGGCGCGTCGTCCAAAACGCGCCGCGCCGCCAGACCGTGACCGTGTCGTTGACTCGCCGCCCACGGTTATTAAGGAAAGCGGCTCATCGGCAGCGGCACCCTTTGGTTCGCGCACCCCGAACCGGTATGGTCCAAGCGTGCGGGCTGGTCCGCATGGGACGGCACCGCCGTTGATCGAGCCGCTGGTTTACGCCCCCAGCGAATGCAGGTAGTCGCGCACCTCGGTCCGCCCAAAATACTGCGCGCCACCCTCAGCCGTGGCATTGTAAAGATCATCCTCGATCGACAGGTCGGCCCCGCCTTCCACCAGTAACTTCACCATCGCCAGATGTCCATTTTGCGCGGCAATATGCAGCGCCGTTATACCCTGGCCATGCGTCAACCCGCCGAACGTCGCCTTCTGGTTCACGTTGGCCCTACGACTCAACAACCATGCGGCCGCATCCATGCGGTTGCGTGCCGCAGCCCAAATCAGCGGAGTGCCCCGATAAGGGTCGGCATCCAGCCGCGCCCCGCCGCGCACCAACCGTTCCAGCACGCCCACGCGATTGCTCTTGCATGCCCACACCAACGCCTCGTCCAGTACCTCTTGCGCTTTCGTCGACGGCTGCCAGTCCGGGAACCCGCTGTGCGGCCGGTAGAATCCGCGCGCCGCCCCAGCCTCCGCTGTCAGCCCGCCTTCGCCGTTAAAACAAGCTTCCACCAGTTCGGAATTGCCCAGCCCCGCCGCCGCGCGCAGGTTGTGGGGAGCCACCCCGTAGCGTGCCAGTAAATCCGCCATCTCGCGATGTCCCCAGAACAGCGCCGTGATCAGCGGAGTGCCTCCCGCCCCGTGCGCCTCGGCATCCACCGCCGCGCCGCTCTCGAGCAGCAAACCCGCAACTTCCACTTGGTTGCCATAAGCCGCTTGATGCAGCGGCGTAGACCCGCGATCGTTCGCATCATTCACGTCGGCACCCGCCGCCAGCAGCGCCTCAATCGCCGACAAACCGCCTCTCCACCCAGGTTTGCCTGCCAAACTGACAGCCAGATTCAGCAGCGTATTGCCGTTGGTCCCGCGTTCCGTCGCCAACCTTGGATTCGCTCGCAATAACGCCTCAAAAACCTCCACATCCCCGCATTCCAACGCGCCAAACGCCGCCATGAAAGGCTCGCCAGGGTCTCGGCCGTCTCTCGATGCCAGCAGCGCCACCCGGCTGACCAAATCGTCCCAACCCTCGAACCCGTGCTCCCGCGCATACACCAGCCGTGCGTCTTCCTCGCTGAACGGTGCCTGGAGAATTTCTTCGTGCGTCGAATTCGCAAAGCCCGGATGCCATTCGCGAATCTGTTCGAGCGCCGCCGGACCGGCCGATAGCCGCGTACGTAGCAAGCCCTCGACCCGCGCCTCGATCCATGCCACGTCCGCTACGAACAAACGCGTGTGCCCGGACCGCGGCGACGGCTCGGCATAGGCTTTCAACTTCGGCCAACTGGCGAACCCTTGTTCGCGCGCGATCACCAACTGTGCGTCGTGCAAAGCCGCCAATTGCCGGATGCCGGCATCGTCCGCCGCAACCCAGCCGCCGTGATGCCGCCGCAAACGCGCAAGCGCTTCTTCGTTTCCGGCACGAATCGCCCGCAACAATTCACGCGCCTGCTTCTTCTGTTGATCAAGATTCATGACTGCCTCCTTCGTATGCCTGGTCCGCATGACAGGCGAAAGAGGGTCAACTCGGAATGACTCTCCAAAATCAGGTGGGCGCGGCCCTTTCCGCGGACAGGACGCGCCCTGCGCGCGTCTATGCCAGTCTACCAAAACTTGACCGTTTTTCAATCACCCCCAGAGATGTACGTTACACTGAGCTGGCGACTCCTCCGAATTCGCGCGTGCGTCGTCCACGAGCCGAAATTCAGTGGCACCGGACTGCGCGCAGAAAATCTTATGAGTAAAGCGAGCACCGTTCTCCCTGCCGCTCTCGGCATTCTTTCCCTCGCCGGTATCGCGATGGGCCAAATTACTAATGACGCGCTGAAGAAGGGTTTTCAAAATCCCCCCAACGCAGCGCGCCCGCTGGTTTGGTGGCACTGGATGAATGGCAACATCACCCGGGAAGGCATCAAACTCGACCTCGAGTGGATGCATCGCATTGGGATCGCCGGCTTCCAGAACTTCGACGCGGCCCTCTCCACCCCGCAGGTAGTGGAAAAGCGGCTTGTATATATGACGCCGGAGTGGAAGGACGCATTCAAGTACGCGATCAGCATCGGCGACCAGTTCGGAATGGAGATGGCCATTGCCGGCTCTCCGGGTTGGAGCGAGTCGGGCGGCCCTTGGGTACCACCGTCGCAAGGAATGAAGAAATACGTCTGGAGTGAAACTCTGGTCGAGGGCGGGAAACCGTTCGCGGGCAAACTATCATCGCCGCCTACCGTCACGGGCCCTTTTCAGAACATAGCGTCGGGGGCCGGCACGGCGGATCACACTCCGCAATTCTATGCGGATGCGGCCGTGGTCGCATTCCGCGTACCCGCGGGGGACGCAAGCGACTCAGTGCCGGCGAAAATCACCACCAGCGGTGGCGAGTTGAATAGCGCCATGCTTAGTGATGGTGATCTGACCAAATCCACGAACCTACCCGTCCCCGAACCTGGATCTGTGTCTTGGATCCAGTTTGAATACCCGTCCGCGCGTACCATTCGCGCAGTCACTTATGTCACCCGGGATCCTGGAGAACTGGAAGCTGCCCTCACCGGCGTCGGGGCTCCCCAAAAAACGCTGGAGGCCAGCGAAGACGGCCGGAACTTCCGCAAGGTCGCCAGTTTGCCCGGTGGCGAAATGCCCGAACATACTGCCTCCTTCGCGCCAGTCAAGGCAAAATACTTCCGGGTCACGTTCACCCCCACACCAGCCCCGCCCATACCTTTCTGGGCCGAAGGGTCAACGCCCGATTCCTTCGGTATCGATCCTTCCAAAGCGGCGAAGGCGTACAGGATCGCAGAATTGGTTCTGCATTCCGATGCGCGCGTCAACCGCTTCGAAGAAAAGGCCGCGTTTGTGCCCGAGAGCAACTTGTATCAATACCCGACTCCGCCCGTCGACGCCTCAAATGCCATCAGGAAATCCGAAGTAATCGATTTGACCGCAAAGATGCGGCCCGACGGCACACTGGACTGGACACCGACAGAGGGTCGCTGGATGGTCCTACGCATCGGCTATTCTCTGCTCGGAATCACGAACCACCCTGCCACACCTGAGGCGACCGGCCTTGAAGTGGATAAGCTTGATCGGCGGTTCGTAAAGGACTACTTTGAGAAGTACCTCGACAGCTACAAAGACGCCGTCGGCGCCGGCTGGATGGGCAAGCGCGGCATACGTTATGTGATTAACGACAGTTGGGAGGCCGGTTCCCAGAACTGGACCGACAACATGCTCGCGCAATTCAAAACGCTCCGTGGATACGACCCCAAGCCGTGGCTGCCTGTGTTGACCGGACGCGTCGTGGAAAGCGGCGAAGCCAGCGATCGTTTTCTTTGGGATCTCCGAAAGACCATCGCCGACCTCATCGCCAACGAGCACTACGGCCAGTTAGAAGCCACCTTACATGAACGTGGAATGGGGCATTACGGAGAATCTCACGAGGGCGGCCGCGCATTCGTGGCCGATGGCATGGAGGTGAAAAAGTTCAACGAAGTGCCGATGAGCGCCATGTGGACCCAACTCCCCGGCGTGAACAAGATACAGTACACCGCCAACGCCGACATTCGTGAATCGGCCTCCGTCGCCCACATCTACGGGCAGAATCTGGTAGCGGCGGAATCTATGACTGCTTCCGGAGTCGCGGCGTGGGCCTGGTCGCCGGCCACGCTGAAACCCACTGCCGACGCGGAACTGCTGAACGGAGTCAATCGTTTTGTAATCCATGAGTCGACTCATCAGCCGCTAACAGGCAAGCTTCCCGGACTCACGCTTGGCCCTTTCGGGCAATGGTTTAACCGTAACGAGACCTGGGCCGAACAAGCCCGTCCCTGGATCGATTACCTCGCGCGCTCGAGCTACCTTCTGCAGCAAGGCCGCTTCGGCGCCGACGTAATCTATTTCTACGGTGAGGATTCCAACCTCACGGCGTTGTTCGGCGGAAAGGCGCCAGATGTGCCCGCGGGCTATGCGTTTGATTACGTCAACGCCGATGCTCTCATCCATGAACTGCGCGTCACGAACGGACAAATCGTCACCAAAGGCGGCATGCAATACAAACTGCTCGCGCTCGATTCGAACAGCCGCCACATGTCACTACCCGTGCTTCGCGCCATTCACAAACTGGTGGCGGATGGGGCAGTGATAGGCGGTCCGAAGCCCACCGATGATCCCAGCGAAGCCGATGATCAAGCTGAGTTCGTGAAACTTTCATCGGATCTGTTTGGCGATGGCTCGGGCGTGCATCGCGTGGGGAAGGGAACTGTGTATGCTGGACAAAAGGCGAGCAACGTTGTGTCTGCCCTGAATCTGAAACCTGACTTTGACTACGCCCGGCACGACGCTAATTTAGCGATTGAGTTTGTGCATCGCAAACTGACTGCCGGTGACATCTATTTCGTCGATAACCGCAGCGACCAGCCAGTCTCACTCGACGCAACGTTTCGCGTAGCCGGAAAGCAACCCGAACTGTGGCACGCTGAGACAGGCGCCGCGGAGCCCGTTTCGTTCAAAATCACAGGCGGCCGCACCACTGTGCCTCTTCGCCTCGAGCCCTGGGGAACCGTATTCGTGGTGTTCGATATACGCGCCGCGGCAACTGCTCACTCAATAATCGCGGCCCGTGAGACCAGCCTTGCGACTGTCACGGGGAACTG
The DNA here is from genome assembly GCA_963738345.1 of Bryobacterales bacterium. GTDB lineage: Bacteria > Acidobacteriota > Terriglobia > Bryobacterales > Bryobacteraceae > Bog-159. The sequence goes on along the minus strand of CAVTWI010000002.1, from coordinate 3,424,635 downwards.
GGTGGTCGCCTTCGAGTCCGGTCGAGGTGCCCCCGCTTCCGCCACCCTAAATCAGCTTTCAGACTGGTCTCAAAACACGGACCCTGGTGTGAAGTACTTCTCGGGAATCGCAACTTATACCAATACCTTCCAGGCCGCGCCTGAGTGCTTCGCAAAGGGAACCCGTCTCTCGCTCGACCTCGGCGATGTGAAGAACCTCGCAGTGGTCACGGTGAACGGTAAAGCGGTGGGCGAAGCATGGCACGCCCCCTACCGCCTCGATGTGACTTCCGCACTGAAACCCGGAAATAACGAAATCCAAATAACAGTTGTGAATGCATGGGTGAACCGGCTCATCGGAGATCAACAGCCGGGCGCCACAAAGATCACGTTTACCGATGTCACGCCGTATAAGGCAACTTCTCCACTCTTGCCGTCAGGCTTGTTGGGACCTGTCACAGTAGTGCGATCCGAGGCACGCTAGCCGATGCAAAGCGAACACTCCGTATCCTCGCATCTGCGCCTCGATACCGCCGCCTACGACCGCATCATCCGCACCTACATCCCGCACTACGATGAAAGCCGCGAAGTGCAACTTGACCTTCTCGCCGCCGCCCAACTTCCGCCGGACGCCCGCATCGTCGACCTCGGCGGCGGTACCGGATCCCTTGCCGAAGCCATCCTGCACCGCTTCCCGCAAGTGTCCGTATTGGTGCGCGACATCGATCCCGACATGCTCGCCGTGGCTCAATCTCGCCTCGCCCCCTTTGCCGGCCGCGTCGAACTCAGTCTCGCTTCCTTCGCCGATCCTTTGCCGCCCGTGCACGCCGTCCTCGCCGCTTTCGCCCTTCACCACATTTCCACCCTGGAAGAAAAGGCCAAAGTCTACCGCCTCATCCGCGAGGCCCGGGCGGCGCCTTCTTGAATAATGACGCCGCCGCCGGCCCCTTCTGGCCCTCCCTGCGCGACCAGTGGGCCGCCTTCATGTCTACTCAGGGTTTCACTCTCGATCAGGGTTACCGCAATCTGGACGATTGGGCCGCCGAAGATACCTATTTCTCGGTCCGCGAGGAACTGTTGACCATGGCCCAGGCCGGCTTCGCACACGCCGAATGTTTCTGGCGGCGCGGGCCCGTCGCAGTTCTCGGCGCGCGCCTAGGGTAACAAGCGGAAGACCGTTCCCGCATCCCTGTCCCCGCCATAATACGTGGTCCCGTACAATGCCCCACTCGCACCTTGGACCAGCGCCTGGGGTTGGTACCCGTCCAAGCACAGGCTCTCGGAACAGAACTTATATAAGGTCGTCAGTGCACCCGTTGGCGTGATTTTGAAGACCGTGCCCGCATTATAGCGGTCCCCGCTCGTGGTTCCGTACAGGTTACCGTCCGTGCCCGCGATCATCGCCGCTGTGGGACCTAAGCCACCGCCGCACTCGCCACTGGCGCAGAAACGGTACAGCGTGGTCAGCTTTCCACGCGGGGTGATTTTGAAGACAGTCCCGCAGCCCGAGCCGTTACGTATACAGACCGCTCCACCAAACTGCGTGGTCCCATAGAAGTCCCCATCCGCGCCCTGCACCAGGCTAGCCGCCGGCGCTTCGCCATCCACGCATCCGCTCTCGGAACAGAAGCTATAAAGCGTAGTCAGCAAGCCATTCGGAGTGATCTTAAAAACCGTCCCATAAGATGCGGCGCCGCCCCCCGCCGTTGTCCCATATAGATACCCATCGGCGGCCTGTATCAGTCCTGAGTCGGGGGCTGCGCCGTCCGCACATCCGGGTTTCGAGCAGAAGTTGTATAGCGTGGTGAAAGTGCCGCTTGGCGTGATCTTGTACACTGTCCCTGTCCCGTTAGCCCCCCCACTGTCAGTTGTTCCGTACAAGTCTCCGTTGGCGGCCTGCACTAATCCACCCTGCGAATTGGAAGCACTGCCGTCGCTACATTGGCTTTGGGAGCAGAAATCGTAAAGGGTCGTGAGGATCCCGCTCGAAGTGATCTTGAAAATCGTCCCGCATCCATAAAACGGAGTGTCCGCACAGTTCGCGCCGCCGTACGCAGTCGTCCCGTAAAAGTCCCCATTCGCGGCTTCGACCAGGCTCGCCGAAGGCCCGGCGCCGTCTAAACATCCGCTTAGTGAGCAGAAGCTGTACACCGTCGTGAGCGCGCCCTCCGGGTTAATCTTAAAGACCGTCCCGTACTGCTGCGCCCCGCCATTGAAGGTGGTCCCGTATAAGTTGCCGTCGGTTCCAGCAATCATCCCCGCTTTGGGGTTGGCTCCGTCCGCATAATCGAACTTGACCAAAGTGTTGAAGCTCTGTCCAAATAGAACCGCCGGTGCCGCCACGTAAAGGATAAGACACGCGTCAATGATCCGTTTCACAAAATGCACCCCGATCCCACTAAGGTACACTTACTCGCGCGATCCAGCGAATATTTTCGCCACTTACAGTACTGGGCCCGCGTCAACTTCCCGAATGCCCCGCCGTAACTTGACCAAACACGCGGCAGTAATTCCCCCCGCCAACTTTTACAACCTCCCCGCCGCTGAAGCCCTGCCGCAGCATCTCCGCCACCACGCCCGGGAAAAACCCATGCGTCAGGTCCGGATACGCCCGATTCGTTCCCCCCCCGCGCGCGACGCCAGCAGATCCGTATCCGTACCAATTCCCACGTGGTCGATTCCAATCGCATCCACCATCGCCTTGATGCTCCCCACAAAGTCCGCCAGCGATTCCGCCATATGCGTCCAAACCCCGACGATTCCGCCCGCATCCGCCACCACCTTGGCGTGCTCCTTGCTGATCAGTCGCGGCTTCATCATCTCCGCCATCTTGGCGTTCTTGCCCAGATACGTATCCAGGCTCGTATGCGAAATGACGATCGGTTGCGTCGACACCTTCAGCGCCCCCAGCACCGTCTCGTGGCTCGCATGCGCCATGTCTACCAGGATCCCCAGCCGGTTGCACTCCTTCACCACCTCCGCCCCAAATGCCGTGAGGCCGCCCAGATGCGGCGGATCCGTATTCAGATCGCCCAGCGGCGCCACTAAGTCATCGCGCATATGCAGTAGTTGCAAATGTCGCAGGCCGCGCTTGTATACTTCCCCCACGCGATCCAGCTTTCCCTCGATGAACATCGCGCCTTCCACCGACTGCACAATCGTCGGCTTCCCCGAAGCGTGTGCCGATTGCAGATCCTTCGCGTTCAGCGCGCGCCGCATGTGCCCCTTCTCCAACGCGGTATCCACCAAATCGAACCATCCCAGCAGATTCTTCCGCGCATCGCCCGGCTTATCATTCTGCGCAAAATCGAGCACGTAACTCGCGCAAACCGCCGCCAGCCCCGACCGCTTCAGTTCCTCGCCCAGAAAAAGCTCCGGACCCGCTGGCGGCTCCTGTCGCTGCTGTGGAGGCTGCTCCTGTTTGCCCCGCGGTGGCCCAAAATGCGGGTGCGGTTCGGACCCGGCCGGATACACATGGTTGTGCATGTCGATCCCGGTCGTCTTCCCCAGAACTTTCGCCACGTTCGGATCAAGCTCATCCGCCGCGGCCGCCCGCAACAATACGGAACCGCAGATCCCTGCACCAGTTACTAATAGGTCTCTCCGCGAAAAACGACGCGTCGCATCAGTCATACTTGAGTCTACCCCGTCCCAATCGGCTAGCCGTTTTCGACCCGCGCCTTTATATCCGCGTACGCCGTCTCGATCAGCTTCCTGATCGCCGCCCTATCCGTCTCCGTTCCCGGCCGTAACTTCACATGCCGCATAAACCTCCCCGTCCCCTGCAGCAACCGCGCCGGATCCGCCAGCCCCGCCCCCTGAAAGAACCCCACATTCATGTGTGCCGTGAATACATTCACGTACCCGAACGGCACATCTCCCAAACATGCCACCGGACACCCGTCATGCAAAAGCTCCCGCACCTCGTCCCCGCACCCCCGCATCACCTCGAACCACTCGCGCGCCATCCCCCCCAATTCACCCGTATGCTCCTTTAACCACACCTCAATGGCCGGGTCCCGCTCCACCGCCCCGTTGAATCGCAGCAATTCCGATTTCATCGTGCCCCCACCCTCTTCCGCGCGGGCGGATCCGTAAACAACGCATGATAGATCAAATGCGTCGCCGCCTCCAACTGCTGGTTAAGTTGACCCTTCGGTATCCGTCCCGCCTTCGCCAGCAAAGTCCAGAAAAAGGTGTCCATCGCCTGCGCCAGTCCGCTCGTGTCGACTCCCTGCCGCGCCCCCGGTAACTGCCCCAAATGTTCAAACAGCAGCGTCACTCGTCCCGTAGTCCACCCGTGGATCTCCTCCTGCTTCCGCGCCAGGTCCGCATCGGAAAGCACCGCCTCCTGCCAGGCCCTGTAAGCGCCTAGGTAACTGAGATCTTTGGAAAAGGCGCGCGCCAACAATCCCCGCAGTCCCGCCCGCGGATCCTTCATCGCCCCCGGCTTCAGCTCAACCGTCGTCAGCCCTTCCAGTAACTCGTCCATCAGGACCAACAAAAGCTGCCGCTTGGACCGAAAGTGCTGATAGAATCCCCCCACCGCCAGTTGTGCCCGCCCCGCAATCGCCTCTACGGACGTGCCCTCGAACCCTCGCTCTCCGAATAGCGCCACCCCCGCCGCCTTCAGCCGTTTGCGCTTCTCCAGGCTTCGCGCCTGCAAAGGCTCCCCCGGCAGATCCTCGCCGCGCAGCAGTCGCGGCCTCTCCCTCATGCCTTCCTCGGTCGCGCCACAATCGCGCCCGACAGCGCCCCGGCGCAACACCACAGAATCCATCCCCCGAACACCCCCGCCATCTCCGGTGCGATGTTCGGAAACACCGTCGAAAAAAACGCGCTCGAAAATGGATCGAGCAGCAGCGTCGGCAGCGCCACCGATACGGCCCCCTGCAGCCACTCCTCGCGAACAAGGCGCGCGCGCCGGCAGAGTCCGCGCACCACCCAAGCCATAGCCGGAAAGCTGATTAGAAAAAGAACCGCCATCCCTGCCACATGCCCCGGCTGGAACAGCCTCTGCCCAACCAACCGCATCACAATCGTCCCGCCGGCCCATATCGCCAGCCCTGCAACCACCAAACGTGAATTCATAACAGAACCTGAATTCATATTCACATAACGAGGCGAAGTATGCAAGGTGCACACGGCCTCAGATCTTATCAGGACCAACGGCGGGACTGCTCGATCATTGAGTCCAGTGCCGCAATTTGCTGGACCAAGTCCTCATGCAGACCGGGTTCTGGCGCAGTTTGCAACGCTGACCTTAAGTGTTCCTTAAGTAACTGCAATATTGGCAAATCTGCTGCAATTGTGCGTCTCGCGCGGCGCCACTCCAGAAGGGCCGGCCTATTCAGCCGGATGTGATCACAAGTGTACCTCCCGGTATTGGTCTGCACCCGCAGTGTGCCATCTTGCCGCTCCTCTAGGTGCCGGACATACATATCCTCTTCGCAAGGATCCGCAAACCTAAAGCCCTGGTCGTTTGGGCTCTCCGATGGCCACGTGCTGCCCTTATATCGATTGCACTTGCCGCACGCGTAGTAGAGGTTGGGGTAGTAGAACCTCAGCTCGGGAAACCATTTCAATGGCCGGAAATGGTCCACTTCGAAGAACTCCTCGCCGCCCAAGGAAGTTTCGGGCCGCTCACAGTACGCACACACGAAACGAAAGTCGCGCCGCAAGAAAGGACGATAATATTCGTATCGGTCAAACGTCGGCGGTGACTCCCCTCGCAAGAAATGAGACACGAGATTAGGCTGCCCCTTTAAGGCGCGTCAGCAGTTCCTCAATCCTGGTGACCAGTTCGTTGTGCGTACGTTGCCTCTCTTCCTGGAATTCAGCCAGCAGGCAGAGTTCGTCTTCGTCTTCCGCGTCAAGTCGGGATTCCACGCGACTGAGTTCAAACGCTTGCATCGGGCCAAGATGCCCAGCAATGCGCTGATCGATCAGATCGTGGTATCGAATAAGGACTTCATCCGGCGAGAGCATTTGAAGACGTTGTTCGACCTCGCAAACTTCCGGGCTAGGCTCAGAACCAAAGGATCTTGGCTTGGCCGGCTTGCTTTTCCCGTTAAGATCCAAGCGTGTTCCGTGGCGGCCTTTGCCACGATCTCGTCTCCGCGGCCGTGAATACATGCCAGCCTTAGCCAAACGAGCTGACGCCCGAGTTTTGATTGTGCTAGCGCTGCGAAGTCTGGAGATCACGGGTCCTCGCCTTCAGTATATCGAGTTGTTCGCTGGCTCGTTTCAGCGCGATCTGAAAATCGGCCAGGGTATTTTCTGACATCTGAAATGCTATTTTGCGTGTTTTGCCTTCAATGTCCTCGGTGAGCAACTCCATCAGCACCATGTAGCTGAAACCTAATAGCTTCGTGTAGTCAACCGCCCGGTTTTCGCGGAGGGGATAAACGTAGTCTTCAAAAACAGGCCGGATGTCGCAGACAACGTCGATGTCCTCAAGCGTAGGGAGTATCGCATTCTCGTGCTCAAATCGCATAAAGCTCGCGTAGACACGGTCCTTGATTGGTTCTAGGCGTTTCAACAATGTACCCAATTGGTCCACTTCGGCCGCACCTAGGCCTAAGATAAGAAGGTCTTGCTGAAGGTCGCTCAACTGTTTACCCGTCTCGCGCCAGGATTCGAGAAGATATCGTATAACGTCGACACAATTCGTGAATTGGGCCGGCGCCATCGGACCCGAAATAACGGCAGGGGAGGATACCGCGTCGTCGACGTCGAAGGAGTCCGTCGACAGGAACCATCTCGCGAGGGCGTCCCAAACTGGAGGCTGCGCTGACAGGAGTGTCTTAAGATTATCGGCAAAATCGTCTGGCGGCTCGCCAGGCCCAAGAACCTTTAGTTCCATGCAGCCCATCTTCCCACGTTTCCGACAAGCTCTACCGGTGATCGCGCCCAAGTCCGCCCTTGCTTCACTTAGCCGGCATGCACAGTTAGTGTAGTGCGTCATAAATAGTAACTAATATCGTTATGCTGGCGTCTCTATAATGAGGAGACGCCGAGATGCGCATCGCCCCGCCAGTCGTGCTGAATGCTTCCCAACAGGAGACCTTGAAACAGTGGGCCGGTTCTCGCTCGCTTCCTGCCCGACAGGTGGAACGCGCCAAGGTTGTGCTGTTGGCTGCAGCTGGCCGGACCGACCTGGAAATCGCCGCCGCATTGCGGATGACGAACCAAAAGGCCGCTCGATGGCGCAAGCGGTTTTTGAGCTTGGGCCTAGACGGGTTGACCAAAGATGCGCCGCGACCAGGACGCAAGCCGGCCATCGCGGCGCGACTGAAGGCGGAGGTGGTTCGTAAGACGACGCAATCCAAACCGTCCCATGCGACCCATTGGAGCACCCGGACAATGGCCGCCGAAATGGGTATCAGCGAGGCAACGGTGCGCCGCATCTGGCACGCCCATGGGCTGAAGCCGCATCTTCTGGAGGGCTTCAAGATCAGCAAGGACAAGCGTTTCACCGAGAAACTGGAAGACATCGTGGGGCTCTATCTGAATCCGCCCGAGCACGCGATCGTGATGTGTGTCGACGAGAAGAGTCAGATCCAAGCACTCGACCGCTCCCAACCCGGCCTCCCGCTGAAGACGGGTCGCGCGGGAACCATGACTCACGACTACAAGCGCAATGGAACCGCCACCCTGTTTGCGGCGCTGAACGTAGCCAACGGCACGGTGATCAGCATGTGCGATGATCGTCATCGCCACCAGGAATGGCTCCAGTTCCTACGGGTGATTGACAAGGTCACTCCGGCCGGGAAGGCTCTGCACCTGATCGCCGACAACTACGCCACGCACAAGCACGCCAAGGTACAGCGGTGGCTGAGACGCCATCCGCGCTTTCACGTACACTTCACGCCGACCAGTTCGTCGTGGTTGAACATGGTGGAGCGATTCTTCCGCGCCCTGACCAGAACCGACTACGGCGCGGCGTTTTCCATGATGTCGAAGAGTTAATCATGGCGATTGGAGACTACATCGACCGGCACAACGAGAATCCCAAACCATTCATCTGGACCGCCAAGGCGAGCGACATCTCGGAAAAAGTGAAGCGCGCCCGCAGATCCTTGAATATTGTTCAATCTGTTTGACGCACTACACTAGCTGGACCCGAGGATGACGTCGGTATGCTTCAAAGTGAGGATCCCCCGTGAAGCACACAACCCAAAGGGCGTTGTGGCCAAAACGCGGCGCTTCTCGCAGCGAACCTGCATTTCGAAACCCTCCGAGATCCAAAAGCGCCCCGCGCGCCAATCAATGATCCGCAACGCTAAACAGTCTAGAGTTGCGCCAGCCGTCAATTGCAGGACTCACCGCCCTTATTTTCTCCGCGTCGCAGCGAATTTGCCTAACCGCGCCTCCAACTAAACGCCTGAGAAACCGGCAGGTTATCCCCACATTCCTGACCAAGAGCCCCAATTCAGTCACAAACCAGCAAAATAATCCCAATCTCCCCCAATCCAACCACTTACAAACCTTTCCGATCCCTTGGCCCCCGGCCTCCCGCCCACCCGCATGCTCTATTGAAGTCAGAGAAGGGGACCCACCTCAACTCTCCAAGAAACAAACAAAACCTAAACAAGACCTAAACAAGACCGCGACACCGCAAAATACCAAATCAAAGGAAAAAGACCAAATGCTTATATCAGATAAACAACATCGCGCCAATCAACAAAACGCCCAACACAGTTCCGGCCCCAAATCCGAGGCGGGCAAGGCCGCCATCCGCTTCAACGCCCTCACCTTCGGACTCCGCACCCGCGCCACCATCATCCCCGGCGAAAACGCCGCCGCGTACTCCCAGCTTTGGGACGAAATGGAGTCCAATTGGCAGCCCCAGGATCGCACCGAAATGTGCGAACTCGAAACCATCGTCACCTCCCAGTGGATGCTCATCCGCGCCGCCAATAGCGAAGCCCAAATCTATGAACGCATCGCCTTCGGCGCCGAACAACTCTCCATGCTCCTCCAGGTCTCGAAGCTACGCGCCCAACTCGAACGCTCCTACCGCACCGCCGTGCGTGACCTCCAGGATCTCCAAAAGAACCGGCAATCCCGGCCCACGGCGCAACCCGCGCAACCCGTCATCCCCTCCCGCCTAGGCGACGTTATGGTTCCCCACGCTGCGCCCACGCCCGTCCCGCCGCCTGCCTATGCCCGCACAGAGGCCGCCGCTGCTGCGCAACCCGTCTCCTGCGCGCCCGGTACCCCCGATAGCCGCTAGCACTTTTTTGTACTTCGATCTTTGACAACCCAGCGCGCGCCTCCAACGCGTGCGCCATAGCTGTCTCTGTTTTTCCCTTCTCCCCCCCCCAAACAACCCCAAAAACACATTTTCACCCGCGCCTCGCCCTCTCCCTGCCTTATTTCCGCGTCCCCCCGCCGCACTCACCCCCCCCCATAGCGCTCAGCCGTTTTCTATCCGCTTTCGATTCACCAACCTCGGCTTTGATCGCGCGCCCAGCCATGCCCTTTTCATCCACCTCGCACCCTGCTACATTCCCCCATGGAGCCTTAATTATGACCTCGTCCGTCCTTTTAACCCGCGTCTTACCCGTAATCCTTCTGTCCGCCGCGGCCATCACCGCCCAAACTACGGTCAATGTCCAGGTCAGTAACAAGACTGACACCACCCTCGGCGTCAATGGCCGCCTCCAGGAAGCTATGTCCACTTCCTTCCAGGCCGCCGACTGGAGCTATCAGGTCTTCACCGGCGCCCCCAACGCCCCCGCCGAACTCAGCGCCCTCGATCCCTTCCACACCCGCATGCAGGTCGTCGCCACCGGCATCCCCCTTACCGCCCCCGGCACTTGGGATTTCACCGTCCTCGATACCATGTTCCCGCCCGTCCAGGGCGCCGGCGATCACAGTCCCGAATTTCAAATCGGTACCGCTCCCGCCTATCTCTCGAATGCCAACGGTCAGATCCTACCTTCCAGCGCCGCCGATTTCGCCCAGATGAGCGCCAACTTAGTCCGCTATTACAATACCGGCGGCTTCACTGACTCCGGCAAGCACTATCAGAGTCCCAATCCCTACCCGGTCACTTGGTGGGGTATCTTCAATGAGCCCGATATCAACGGCGTCACTGCTCAACAATATACTGACCTGTATAACGCCACCGTTCCCGCCATGGCCCAGGCTGACCCTAATATCAAGTTCGTCGCCGTCGAACTCGCCGCTGGACCTGACACTTACCTGCCTATCTTCGTCGCCGGAGTCACTGCCCACGTCGACGTCGTCGCCAAGCACTTCTATTCCACCTGTAACCAGCGTGATTACGACCAGACTCTCTTCTCCACCATTCCCGGTTTCGCCGGCCAGGTCCAGACCATGTATACCGAAATGAAGGCCAACCCCGCGCTCGCGGGCGTCCCTGTCTGGATCACGGAGAACAACGTGAATGCCGATTACGACCAGGGCAACGGCATCAGCAATTGCAACGCGCCCCTGAAGTTCGTACTCGATACCCGCGGCACCAGCCCCTTCTTCGCCGCCTGGCGGTCTCTCATATTCCAACAGCTAGGCGAAGCCGGCGCGCAAGCCCTCTATCATTGGGGCTTCGGTACCGACGCTCAATACGGCGAAGTCGATGCCTCCGGTAACCGCTTCTTCAGTTACTGGGTCGATTACTATCTCTCTCACTGGCTCCCCTCCCCCGGCCAGGATATTCTGCAAACCACCACCAGCGGCTGTTGCACGCCCGGTAAAGCCTGGGCCGGCAGTCCCTTCCCCTTCGATACGCAAACCCTCGCGGCCCGCAATCCCGATGGCTCCGTCGTCGTCCTTATGTCTAACTTCGCCCTGGCCCCCGAAGCCCCCCCCGCCCAGCCCATCAATTTTGATAACAACGGCGCCGGCACTCCCCGTACCTTCGCGATCGACCTTTCCGCCTTGGGTAGCTTCACCTCCGCCTCGCTGGTCACTCTCGATGCTTCCACTCCCATCAGCGGACCCGTACCTCAGTCGCTCACTCCCGCCGCCCAGATGCAAGTCACTCTTCCCGGTTATGGCGCCGCCCTCTTGCGTCTCTCGAATGCCCAGCCCACCTTGCCCGCCGCCGGCGTAGCCAATGGAGCCAGTTTCACCGCCGGTCCCGTAGCTCCCGGTGAGATCGTGGCGCTCTTCGGAACCGCCATCGGTCCCGCCGCCGGCGCCAGTCTCCAACTGACAAACCCTGTCTTGGTGTCGAATGCCCTTGCCGGAGTGCATGTGCTGTTCGATGGCGTGCCCGCCCCGCTCACCTTTGCCTCGGCTGGACAAGTGAATGCCGTCGTGCCTTATTCCGTTGCCGGTAAGTCCACCACATCTCTGCAAGTGGAATATCTGGGAGCCCTCTCCGCGCCGGTCTCGCTGCCCGTCGTCGCCGCCGCCCCCGGCTTGTTCACTTACAACGCTTCCGGCACCGGCCCTGGCGCCATCTTGAACAACAGTGACTATACCGTCAACACTGCCGCCAATCCCGTGCCCCGTGAAGCGTATGTGGATATCTATTTGACCGGCGCCGGTGTCACGACTCCCGCCAGTCTGGATGGCCTGCTGGTCACGCCGCCCTACCCGCTGCTGCCCGCCAACTCCGTCACTGTCACCATGGGTGGCGTCGCCTGTACGGATATACCTTATGCCGGAGCCGCGCCTTACTTGATTTCCGGCCTAACCCAGATCACCGTGAAGGTGCCGTCGTCCGTAACTCCGGGACCCGCCGTACCCTTAGCCGTAACCATAGCGGGCGTCCCCGCCCAGTCTGGAGTCACTCTGGCAGTGAAGTAGGTTAGTCGCCCAGTATCTGCGCGTAAGTGCGCTGGAAGAAGACGTCCGTCATCCCGGCGATATAGTCGCACACCACGCGATAAGCCGGTTCCCCCGGAATCAGCGCGCTGTGCGATTCCGGCAGCCGCTCCGGATGCGCAACGAAGAACTGGAACAACTCCGCGATACTGGCCGCCGCCCGGTCCCGCTCCACCATCAAGATCGGGGCCGTATACACATGCTTGTGCAGGAATCGCTTCAAATCGCGATTGCCAGTTTCTGTTTCGGGTGTGAAACCAACCAGTCGCTCGGGGTACCGCCGCACCTCGTCCACATTCTGCACACCGGCCTCGGTAGCCCGCCGCACCGTCCCGTCCACCAGTCCCGAAACCAACGCGTCGATCAAGCACCGCAAAGCCTCGTGGAACCGCTCGCCATCCGTCGCCCCCGGAAACTGCGTCTCCGCCGCCTCGTGCAGTTCCGCGTAATAAGGAACCTCGGCCGCCACCTGCTCCGGCGCCAACAGTCCCGCCGAAACCGCATCGTCCAGGTCCGCCGTGTTGTACGCGATCTCGTCTGCCAGGTCGATCAGTTGCGCCTCCAGCGGCGGCCGCAACCCCGGCAGATATTCGTCCAGTTCCGCGCTCTCGCCCGGCCCGAAATCCCGCGAATGTTTCGCGATGCCCTCGCGCACTTCGAACGACAAGTTCAGTCCCGGAAAGCGCGCATAGCGCTGCTCGAAGCTCTCCACAATCCGCACCGCATGCAAGTTGTGATCGAACCGCGCGCCGAAAAGCTTCATCAGCTCGTCCAGCGCTTCCTCGCCCGCATGTGAAAACGGTGGATGCCCGATGTCGTGCGCCAGCGCCAGCGCCTCCGTCAGGTCTTCGTCCAGCGCCAGCACCGCCGCCGCCGTCCGCGCGATCTGCGCTACTTCAATGGTGTGTGTCAGGCGGTTTCGGAAATGGTCGCACAGCCCCGGCGTGAAGACCTGCGTCTTCGCTTCCAGCCTGCGGAAGGCGCGCGCATGCACGATGCGGTCGCGGTCGCGTTGAAAGGCGTTGCGGTACGGATGCGCCGGTTCCGGGTAACGCCGCCCTTGGCTGCGTTCCACCGGAAAACGGAGAGGCCCGAGCATGGCGCGCCGCTTTACTGCGGCGGTAGTTCGCCGTACGCCTGGATAGCTGCCTGGCTCACCGCGCCCGGTTTCCCGCGCAGCGGATCCAGCAACTTCCGTGCCTCGGCGGGCTTGGTCGGTCCCAGCATTCTCGCCAGCACCATGGCCGCCTGGTCCTTAGATACGAATACCGTGGGATTGTCCATCAGCCCGCGCAGCATCTTCTCGCCGTCCGCCGGCTTGCCTTCCGAGAAGTAAAGTTGGCCCAGCGACAACTTCGCCAGCGAAGCGTACTTCTTGTTCGCGCCGTCCGCTACCGAGCTATAGCGCTTGTCCGCTTCGCCCAGCTTGCCTTGGTCCGCTGCGATGCAGCCCAGATAATATTCCGCGATGTATCCTTCATCCGTTCCCGAATATTTGGATGCCAGTTCGCTGAATACTTTGATGGCTTCTTTGTCTTTCGCATCTTGCGTCGCGAAGGTGATCGGCGCGCCCGGCTGACCTTGTCCTACGGGCGCCTCCTGCACCGCGATGGCTTTCGCCAGCGCCTCCTGCCGCACGGTCTGTTCATGACCCCGGTACATTATAAAAAGAACCACGAGCGCTGCTACCGCCAGCGCCGCCGCTCCGTATCGGACGATCTCGGTCCGGTGCTCTTCAAAAAAATCGACTGTGTGCCCGACTTCGAGCGCAAAGTTATCAGTCTTCAACTCTTTACGGGTGATTCTAGCCACGAAAACCTCAGGTTGGGAAACCCTTATGTTACCACAACGGAGTGAACCGCCTGCCGCCCCCCGCAAAAGATCTGAAATCTCCTATTGACACTACCCGCCACTAAAGTACAATCCAGAATGGCGGCTATTTTTCTAAACCGAAAGCGGGGCGAAATGTTCAAAACAAAAAAACTCCGGCCTGCTGCTCTGCCCGGCAGCGACCAATACACCAGCACCGACGTGGCCCGCATTTGTGGCGTCAGCCTGCGCCAGTTGCAGTGGTGGGACGAGCGTAGCGTCGTCTCCCCGCGCCAGGATGGCCATAAGCGCGTCTATCTGGCTCAGGAAGTACTCGAAGTCTCGGTCATCGCCGAACTCCGCCGCAAAGGTTTTTCGCTCCAGAAAATCCGGCGCGTCCTCCGCTTCCTCCAAAAGGATATGGGCAAGCGCCTCAGCGATGCGCTCAAGAGCGAATCCGAAACCCACCTGCTCACCGATGGCAAATCTATCTATCTTGAGGAAGCCCCCGACCGCATCGTCGACCTGCTCAAGAATGCCCGCCAGCCAATGTTTCTGGTGTGCGTCAGCGATCAGGTGCGGCGCCTCGCGCAAGGCTTGAAGAAGCCCGCCCGATCCGAAATCGGCCGCCCCGTGCGCAAAGCCCGGGCCGTGTAGCACGGCAGCCTTCTTACGTCGTATACTATAAGGGCGCGATGTTGATCCTTCTAACAGTTGTTCACGTAATAGTTTGTATTTTCCTGATTATTGTGGTGTTGCTACAAAGCGGGAAAGCCGCCGATTTGGCGGGAGCCTTCGGCGGCATGGGTTCGCAGACGGCATTCGGCCCCCGTGGCTCGGCCACTCTGCTTTCAAAAGCCACTACGGCGTCAGCCATCGTTTTCATGATCACGTCGCTGTCGCTTTCGATTCTGGCCGGCCGCGCCTCCTCGGGCGCCAAAACGGTCTTGGATTCGTCCTCGCCCGCGGCCGCCAAAACCCCGGCGAAACCCGCGGCCCCGGCAAAGGGACCCACTATGAATTTCCCCAACGGGAAATCGGTCCCGCTACAGCTTCCCACAACACCCGGTAAGCCCGTCCCGGTCCTACCGAAGAAGTAGCCCCCTGCGGAGGTGGCGGAATTGGCAGACGCACTAGCTTGAGGTGCTAGCGGGAGCAATCTCGTGGGGGTTCAAGTCCCCCTCTCCGCACCAGATAAAACAAAGCAGTCTATGCGCCGCTCAGAGATGGGCGGCGTTACGATCCGCTGGATGTCCGCGAAGGAGACACTGAAGGCGAGCTCGCAGCTCTGCCTGTCGTTCACAAAGCGCGACCGGGATTTGTCGGACTATCCAACCGTAATCCGCAAGCAACGGGAATTCGATTCAGAACCCTCCGCGACCAAGGCACGCTCCTCTTCCTTATTCGGCTCAAAATGTGAATTGGTGGGTGATGACTGGACTTGGAAACACGGCTGATGAGGCCATGCGATGCGTTGGATATTGAGCCCGATAACCTTGCGACCGGATCGGCGCCAATTGGCATAGCTAGCGACGGCGGCAAAACTGTCACAAAAGCGTTTGGAATGCCATGTTACCCTAAAGGTGGGATCTTCCATCCTGGCGCAACCGATTTTCACAACCCGGGCGAATTCTTTTCACTTTGCATAAATTGGCTTTGTTTGCGCCAATATATTCAATACTGTCTATCGATGCACAATCCATGCACAAAACTGCCCAATCGCGCCTCGCGTCCTTCCCATGCTATGATGGGCAACAGCCGCGCAACTGCTTGAAATGAAAAGCCTCACCCTGCTCGGATCCACCGGATCCATCGGCGTCAGCACCCTGGACGTAGTCCGCCACAATCCGGGTCTCTACCGCGTCCATGCCTTAGCCGCCGGACAGAACGTCGCCGCCATTCTCCAACAAATCATCGAGTTCCAGCCCGACGTCGCCATCCTGGCCAGCGCCGATGGCGTCAGCAGCCTGGCCGCCGCCCTATCCGAATCCGGTTTGCCGCGTCCTAAATGGCCAGAGCTGTCTTTCGGTCCGGCCGCGTTAGTGCAGGCGGCTACCGCCCCAACGGTCGATATGGTAGTTTCGGCAATCGTCGGCGTGGCGGGCTTGGAAGCCACCTACGAGGCCATTCGCCTGGGAAAACGCGTGGGCTTGGCAAACAAAGAGGTTCTGGTCTCGGGCGGTCGCCTGGTCATGGATGCCGTCAAGGAAAGTGGCGCCGAATTGCTGCCCATCGATAGCGAACATAATGGCGTGCATCAGTGCCTCCGCGCCGGCAACCGCGACCAGGTTGCCAAACTCATCCTCACCGCGTCCGGCGGCCCCTTCCGCACCTTCTCCAAGGTCGCTGTGGAATCGGTGACTCCCGCCCAAGCCCTCAATCATCCAACCTGGAAGATGGGTAAGCGCATTACCATCGACTGCGCGACTTTAATGAACAAAGGTTTCGAAGTCATCGAGGCTTGCTGGCTCTTCGGATTCGCCCCTAGCCAGGTGGACGTGGTGATTCACCCACAATCCACCGTACATGCCATGATTGAGTATTCCGATGGCAGCGTTCTTGCTCAGGTCTCGGCGACCGATATGCGCATGCCGATTCAATACGCGCTAACCTGGCCCGAACGGTGGCAGGCCCCCGTACCCAAAATCGATTGGACGCAGGCGCGTCACTGGGATTTCGCTCCTCCGGATCTCGACCGCTTTCCGCTCCTGAAACTGGCCTACGAGTGCCAGCAGGCCGGCGGTTCCGCTACCTGTACCCTCAACGCGGCGGACGAAATCGCCGTCGAAGCTTTCCTACAGGGTGAAATTGGATTTCCCGGCATAGCCGCCGTGGTAGAAGAAACCCTCAGCCGGATGGCTAGCCGGCAGCCCCGCTCGGTGGGCGACATTCTCGAGATTGACAAGGAATCGCGTTCCATGGCGCGTACACTGACGGCCCGCTATTCGGCCGCCGCGCAACCGGTTCCGGCAAGGGCTTAAATCGTATGGCATTCCTTCAAAGCGCCTTCTGGTTCCTCATCCTCATCGGCGTGATGATTCTCATCCACGAGTTGGGACACTTCTGGGCAGCGCGCTTCTTCGATGTCCACGTGGAAACCTTCAGCTTCGGCTTCGGCCCCCGCCTGTTTGGCTTCCGCCGCGGCGAAACCGATTACCGCGTATCGGCCGTGTTTTTCCTGGGCGGTTTCGTGAAAATGGCCGGCGAACTTCCCGGCGACGAAACCTCCAACGATCCCCGCGGCTTTATGGCTAAGCCTCGCTGGCAGCGGCTCATCATCGTGATCGCCGGACCGCTCATGAACGTCGTGCTGGCTATCGGTCTGCTCACCGGCCTGTACATGGTGAAGTATCAGAAAGTGGTGGATGCCGATAGTGGCGCCGTGATCGGCGCCGTGGCGCCCAACACACCCGCGGCCAAGGCCGGCATCCAGGAAGGCGACCGCATTGTCAAACTTGGCAGCCAGCGCAATCCCACTTGGGACGACGTCATTCTGAAAGAAGTCGAAAGCGCCTCGCGCCCCATGCAGTTAACCATCCTGCGCGCCGGCAAGGAATTCGATACTGCCGTCACTCCTACCCTTGACGAACGCTCCGGCGTCGGCTCTGCCGGTTGGTC
The DNA here is from genome assembly GCA_963738345.1 of Bryobacterales bacterium. Lineage (GTDB taxonomy): Bacteria > Acidobacteriota > Terriglobia > Bryobacterales > Bryobacteraceae > Bog-159. Next base: position 3,407,427 of record CAVTWI010000002.1, on the reverse strand, counting down.
CGAAAAAGGGGAAGTGCAGCTTGGACCTGTTACCGCTGGAATGCCGGCGCAGAAGGTCGGATTGCAACAGGGCGACTTGATTTTGAGTGCCGCCGGCCATCCCATCCACGCCACCGTTCGTTTTCACGAGATCATCCGTGGCAGCGGCGGCAAGCCCGTCGATATTGCGTTTCAGCGCAATCACAAAGACATGCAGGTTACCGTGCAGCCCGTTTGGAGCACGGCCGATGGTCAGCCACGCTGGGTGATCGGCGCCTTCGTCGAACCGAAATTGAATATCGTGACCTCGCGTCTTTCGCTTCCCGATGCCGTGCGCGAATCGACCCAGGAAAACTTCCGCAGCGCCGGCCTCATCTTCCGCTTCCTCGAGGGCATCGTCGAGCGCCGCATTTCCGCCAAGTCGCTCACCGGACCGGTGGGCATCGCGCAAATGTCCGGTCAGGCCGCCAAACAGGGCCCCTCGGCATTTATCATGCTGATGTCCATGGTCAGCCTGAACCTGGCCGTCATCAACCTGATGCCCCTGCCCATTCTGGATGGCGGTGGCGTGGTCATGCTCGTGATCGAGATGGTCATGCGCCGCGATATGAGCATGTCCGTGAAAGAAGCCGTGTTTAAAGTCGGCTTCGTATTCATCATGATGCTTGTGGCCTTCGTGCTCTACAATGACATCACCAAGATTCTGCCCGCCGGGTAGCATCCTTATTGTGCGTCAAATCATCTCTTAGCTTCGGCCATGCACTGTACCTGCGTCCGCTACACGGAATTGCCGCACACCAGTAAACTCTTTGCGGACTTTACCTACCATCCCGACCGCGTCCGCGCCTTCTATCCGCACATCCCCTCCGATCCCGGCGTTTTTGAGACAATCGCCGGTGAAATCAAGCTGGCGCCCGACCGTCGCGCCGCTTTGGTGGCGGCGCTGCGCCAGCAAAATGGCGATTCCCCCACGCTCGATTTGTTGGCCCAGGAAGGTACGGCCGCGGTAGTCACCGGACAGCAGGTGGGTCTTTTTTCCGGTCCGGCCTACACAATTTACAAGGCTCTGACCGCCGTCAAATTGGCGCGCCACTTGGTGGATCAGGGCATTCCCGCCGTTCCGGTTTTCTGGCTGGCCACTGAAGATCATGACTTCGCCGAGGTCAACCACTGCTGGGTCTTCGACGAAGCCCACCACCCCATCAAACTGGAGAAGTCTCATTCGCCCTCGACCAGCCAACCGGTGGGCCAGTACGTCCTGAGCGCCCCGCCGGTTGCAGAGTTGCGCGCCGCATTGGCCGGCCTGCCTTTCGGTGACGAAGTCTCCACGATGGTCGAAGAGACCTACCAACCCGGCCGCACTATGGGCGAGGCCTTCAGCCTGCTACTGAAGCGACTGCTGGCGGACTACGGCATGCTGCACATCGACCCGATGTCGCCCGCCATCCGCCGACTGGCTGCCCCTGCCCTTCGCTCCGCGCTTTCGATCGCGCCTGATCTAACCGCCGCCGTACTGCAGCGCAACCGCGAACTCGAGGCCGCGGGCTATCATGCGCAGGTCCACGTAGAAGATCAAACCTCTTTCTTCTTCCTGCTCGAAAACGGACGCCGCTACACACTGCGCCGTTTCGGGCGCGACTATCTGCAAAACGGCCGCCGGTTTTCGACCGAAGAACTTATGGACCGCGCCGCCGACCTTTCCCCCAACGCGTTGTTGCGGCCCGTGGTGCAGGATTCCATGCTGCCGACCATCGCCTATATCGGCGGTCCCGCGGAACTCGCCTACCTGGCGCAATCGGAAGTCATCTACCGCGCCACTTTGGGCCGCATGCCCGCCGCCCTGCATCGCGCGGGGTTTACGCTCATCGACGAACGCAGCCAGAAGCTGATGACCCGCTACGGACTCACCCTGGACGATTGCGCCCATGGCGAGGATGTGGTTCGTGACCGCATCGCGGCCCGCCTGATTCCGCCCGCCCTCACCGGCACGCTTTCGCAAACCAAGACGTCCGTCGAGCAGTCGCTTGACCGCCTCGATCGCGACCTCGTGGGTTTCGATGCCAGCCTGGCCGCTGCATTGGGCAAGAGCCGCCAAAAGATGCTCTACCAGTTAGCCAAGATGGAACGTAAGATCGGCCGCGAGACCATGGCGCGCGACGCTCGCGTAGCCCGCGACGCGGATTTTCTTTCGCACCTGGTCTTCCCCGAGCGCCATTTGCAAGAGCGCCTGTACTCCATCCTGCCCTTCTTAGCCAAGCACGGTCCCGGCCTGATCGGTGAGTTATATAGCTGCCTGAATTTGGCTTGCGCCGACCATCAATTAGCTGTCGTCTGATTACGTCTCTCGCGTGCTAACATGGCGCATCATGAACGTTTACCCCCGCGTCCATAATGCCATGTGGCCCGGTCTGGTGGGCAAAGGTCCGGATTCCGAACCGCCCATCAGCCTCGACACCATGCTGGCCTTGACGGCCGCCGCCCGTGTGCCGGGCGATGACACCGCGCGCTTCGATGGCGTCGACCTCTTTCTTTTCGATCCGCATGTCTCGATCGATGCATCGGACGACGACCTGTCGCGCCTGGCCGACAAGATCAGCGCCCTCGATCTGGAAGTAGGTTCCGTGGTCGCCCCCGTATGGCCGCCGACTGGCGGTGGCTCCGCCATGGGTAGCGCAGCAGAGCGCCAGGCATTTGTCACCCAAGTCCGCAAGGCCTGCCGGATCGCCCACAAACTCCGCGAGTTGGGCGTGCGCCCTCACGGCATCGTGCGCATCGACTCTGCCGCCAGTCCCGCGGAATGGGCGAAGGATCCCGACGGCAACACACGATTGATTGCGCAGACTTTTCGCGAGGCGTGCGCGGTGGCCGAGGGGTTCGGTGAGCGCTTGGCCGCCGAAGGCGAAATCTGTTGGGGTGGCATGCATAGCTGGCGGCGCATGGTCCAACTACTGGAACTCGTGAACCAACCGGCCACACTCGGCTTTCAGGCCGATATGGCCCACACCCTGCTTTTTACCCTCGGCTACAACGCGCCCGAAGACCGCATCCTGCCCGACGATTTCGAATGGGATCAGACGCCGCGATTCCAGGCCGCCCTAGTTGAACTGACCGATGCGCTACGTCCGTGGACCATAGACTTCCATGTGGCCCAGAACGACGCTACCGTACACGGAACCGGGTCGCATGATAAGACCGGCCACCACTGCCTGCCTGGCGACGACCACGGCAAGTTGGACATCGTGCGCGACTCCGGCCACTGGCTGCGCGATGCCAACGGCGAACTGACCCGCTCGATCCGCCACATCTGCTGGGACGGCTGCATGTTCCCCAATGCGGTGATGATGGAACAGCACACTTGGAACGATATCCTGGCGGCCATGCTGGCGGTGCGCGCGGCGCATGGCTGGGTCGAAGAGGCTCCCGAAGTTGCGGAGGCCGCGCGATGAGCCGCAAGCCCCTGCGCATCGGCCTGGTCGGCTACGGCTTCATGGGCCGCACTCACTCGAACGCCTTTGCCCGCGTAAACCAGTTCTTCGATGTGCCGTACCAGCCTGTGTTGCAAGCCGTTTGCGCGCGCGACGCCGCCAAGGTTGCCGCCTTTGCCGAACAGTGGGGCTACGGCACCACCGAGACCGATTGGCGCGTGCTGGTCGAACGCCCTGATATCGATCTGATCGATATCGCCAGCCCCAACGATACCCACGCCGAAATCGCCATCGCCGCGGCCCAAGCCGGTAAGATGGTGCTCTGCGAGAAGCCGCTCGGCCGCAATGCCACAGAATCGGAGCGCATGGTGACGGCCGTCGAAAAGGCCGGCGTCCCCAACATGGTTTGGTACAACTACCGCCGCGTGCCCGCGGTTACGCTGGCCAAGCACTTGATCGACGAAGGGCGCCTAGGCAAGATCTTCCACTACCGTGCCAAGTTTCTTCAGGATTGGACCATCTCGGCGGACCTTCCGCAGGGCGGCGCGGGCCTCTGGCGCCTGGACGTGAACGTGGCCGGCAGCGGAGTCACCGGCGACCTGCTGGCTCACTGCATCGATACGGCAATGTGGCTGAATGGCTCCATCAATCAGGTGACGGCCATGACCGAGACTTTCGTCAAAGAGCGCCCTCACAACCTCACCGGCCGCGTGGAAAAGGTCGGCATCGACGACGCCAGCGCGTTCCTGGCACGCTTCCAAAACGGCTCGCTAGCCACCTTCGAAGCCACCCGGTACGCCCGTGGACATAAAGCCCTCTATACCCTGGAAATCAACGGCGAGAAAGCGTCAATCTTTTGGGACCTGCACGATCTGCATCGTCTGGAGTTCTTCGATCACGGCGATGAAGGCCGCCTGCGCGGCTGGCGCTCCATTCACATCACAGATGGCGACCATCCCTATATGAAGAATTGGTGGGTGCCCGGTTTGCAGATCGGTTACGAACACACCTTCGTACATCAGGCCGCCGATTTTCTGACGGGTCTTGGAGAAGGGAAGGCCCCCAGCCCGACGTTCCGCGAGGGTATGGCCACCGATTACGTTACCGACGCGGTGCTCCGCTCGGCGGCCAACGGCCAGTGGGAAAAAGTCGCCCACTAGGACTCGGACCCATTGGAAGGCTCCGGCACCGCCGGTGGATCGCCATCCAGGACTTCGCGCACTTTGGCGGCCAGCGCCACAGGAGAAAAAGGCTTCTGCAGGAAAGCAAAACCCGGGCTCAGGCCAGTCTGCTCCGGAATAGCCTCTTCCGTGTAGCCGGACATGAACAGCACTTTCAAATCGCGCCTCTGCCGCGTCAGCCTGGCAGCCGCTTCCGGACCTCCTAAGCGAGGCATCACTACGTCACTCAGCAGAAGGTGGATGCGCTTTTCCTTTCGTGCCACGCGCTGCGCCTGGTAGCCGTCGCCCGCTTCCAACACGCGGTATCCGGCTTCCTCCAAAATGCTGCGCGCCAGGCGCCGCACCATGGGTTCGTCTTCCACCAACAAAATGGTCTCTGTACCGCGAGGCGCAACCTGCGACTCCTTAGCTCCCTCGGCTGGAGCGGATACCCCTTCGCTGCGCGGAAAATAAATCCGGAAAGAGCTGCCTTTGCCCAATTCGCTCTCAGTCCGAATAAAACCCCCGCTTTGCTTCACGATGCCGTGCATCGTAGCTAAGCCCAAGCCGGTGCCCGAACCTTTCGGTTTGGTAGTGAAGAACGGTTCGAAGAGGTGCGATTGAGTCTTCTCGTCCATTCCAGTTCCCGTATCGGTCACCGAAAGCATGACGTATTTCCCTGGTGTCGCGGCCGGGTGCGTTCGCGCGAATGCCGCATCCACGGTCGCATTGGCAGTTTCAATTGTGATGTGGCCGCCCAGCGGCATCGCGTCCCGGGCATTCAAAACCAGGTTGGTCACCACCTGTTCCATCTGGCCCGGGTCCGCGCGGATTACGCCAAGATCCGGACTGGTTTTCAATATCAATTCGATCCGCTCGGTAATCATCACCGCCAACATGCGCTGCATATCGGACACTACCGCGCCCAGGTTCAAGACCTTGGGCTGTAATACCTGCTTGCGGCTGAAGGTCAACAACTGGCGGGTCAGATGAACCGCGCGTTCGGCGGCGGCGCGGATGGCGTCCAGATCGCTTTGAAGCGTTCCCTCATCGCCCACCTGGCGCTTTAGCAGGTCGCAGTAGCCCAGAATGGCAGTCAACAGATTATTAAAGTCGTGCGCCACGCCGCCCGCCAACCGGCCGATGGCCTCCATCTTCTCCGCTTCGCGCCGTTGCTCTTCGTTGCGGCGCTGGTCCTCCTCCGCCTTCTGGCGAGCCCGCACGTCGCGGATATTGAATTGCACCACCTCGCCGCTGCCTTCCCGGTAGCAACTCGCGAAGATATCCGCCGGCAGAGGGTTTCCGCTCTTACTGGTCAGCGTTAGCGTGCGCTGAATCGACTCGCCTTCCTGCAGGCGCTGCAACGGCACCGGCTCCGTATCGCGGAACATGGGCGTCTCCCATAAACGCCGTCCCAACAATTCCCGGCGCGGGAATCCCGTCAATTTGGCTAGGAACGGGTTGACGTCCAGAATCTCGCCCGTATGGGCTTCGACGATCAATATGCTGTCCGGCGCCGCTTCGAACAATCTGCGGTAGCGGACCTCCGCGGCCTGCTTCCGATCCGTCACGTCCCACAGAGTCATCACCGCGCCGTCGATCTTGTTGTCATCTGTCCGGTAGGGCCGGATGGTCATCAGATAGGTGCGGCCCTCATGGTCCTGCACCTCGCGCTCTTTGGTCTGCAGGTTGTCGATGACTTCGAGGAACAGATCTTCCAGGTTCGGTACATCCAACTTGATTCTGAAGTCGGTGATCTTCCGGCCCGTATCGGTGGGCAGCAGGCTCAGCACTTTCTCGGCTTGTGGCGTGGAGCGGCGGATTCGCAGATCGTTGCCCAGCATCACGATCGGAATGTTGACGCTGCTCAACAGATTGTTCAGGTCGTTGTTGCTTTGGGTCAACTCCGCGTTGCGGCCCTGCATCTCCTCATTCAGCGTGTTCAGTTCTTCGTTGGTGGATTGCAGTTCTTCCTTGGAAGTCAGTAGTTCTTCATTGGTGCTCTGCAACTCCTCGTTGGCTGACTGTACTTCTTCGTGCGCCGACTTCAATTCCTCGCCGGCAATTTCCTGCTCCTCAATAATGGACTGCAGGTATTCCCGGGTCGCCAGCAACTCTTCTTCGATTTCCTTGAGGCGCTTCTTCGGTCCCGAAATCCCGGCTCGCGACTTTAGGGGTTTGGGGGCCTCCGTTTTTGCTTCAGCCTCTTCGTCGAACATCAGAAGGTAGGCCATTTCTTCGCCGGCCACGGCCTTGATAGGCGTGACCGAAACCTTTACCGGCGCGGCCGTTTCGTCCAGGCTCAAGCGCAGGGGTTGGCTGTTCACTGAAGTACCCGTCTGCTTTACTTTCTGTACCAGCTTTCGAATTTCGAGGCCAACACCCCGCCGCATCATTTGCAGCAGGTTCATGCTCGGCTGTCCCGAAACATGCTCGAGATAAGGCGCTGTGTGTCCGCGGAAGTGAAGTACCTTCAAATCCTCGGTTACCACCACGCCGGGCGGAGAGTGCCGGGCCAGAATGATCTGGTCCACTTTGCGCGGCAATTCGGGACCGGCGATCCATTCCTCGCTGCGGTTCTTGTGGGAGCCTTTACGCGGCTCTTCAAACGTGCCTAGATCGAGCGTAAGCCCGGCAGGCGCGATTTTCTTGGCGTAAATGCGCTCCTTCACGCCTACCTGCTGGAATAGTTCCTCTCCCGAGCCCGCGCTTTCGGACATGCCCAGCACCAAAAAACCGCCCGGCTTGAGCCCGTAATGAAAAAATCGCAAGGCCCTGGCTTGCAAGGCCGGACCAAGATAAATCAGAACGTTGCGGCAGACGATCACATCCAGCTTGGAATACGGCGGATCTTTGGCTAGATTCTGTTTAGCGAACACGCACAGATCCCGCACCGGCCGGCTGATCTGGTAATGCCCGTTGACCTTTACGAAGAACCGGCGCAAGCGCTCCGCGGATACGTCCGCGGCGATGCTCTCCAGGTACATGCCGGCCCGCGCTTTATCCAGATTGGCTTCGTTGATGTCCGTACCGAAAACCTGGACGCCCATATCCAGACTGTTTTCCCGCATGTACTCGAGCAGGCATATGGTGGTCGAGTAGGCTTCTTCACCGGTGGCGCAGCCGGGCACCCAGATGCGGACGGGATCGTCGCTGGCGCGATCCTGGAATATGGCTGGGAATACCTGCTTCCGGAGCGCTTCGTAAGTGGCCGCTTCGCGAAAGAATCCGGTTACGTTGATCAGGATATCCTCGAAAAGCAAGCGCAACTCGCCGGGATTGTGCTGTACGAATTCGGTATATTTTCGGACGTCCTCCAGCCGCTGCAACGCCATCCTGCGCAGGATCCGCCGCTTTACGGTGGCGTGCTTGTAGTGTACAAAGTCCACGCCGGTAGCATTCCGTAACAGGGTGAAAATCGCGTCGAACGATGGCTCGCCCCCGCGCGATTCCTCGTCTTCCGCGTCCGACGGAATCACATAGGGGTGGCGGCTCAACCGTACTAACTCGGCGGCAATCCCTTCCGGGGGCAGCACGAAATCGACGCAGCCGCTCAACACTGCGCTGCGTGGCATTCCGTCGTAGCGGGCGCTCTGCTCGTCTTGGGCGAACGTGATGCCGCCGGCCGCCTTGATCGCCTTCAGCCCCAACGTGCCGTCCGACGCCGTTCCCGAAAGGATCGAGCCAATCGCATTGCTGCCCAAGTCCTCAGCCAGTGAACTGAAGAATAAATCGATTGGCATCGGATGCAGCTTGCGCGCTTCCAAATGCAGGACTCCTCCGGCTATGGTCATGCTGGCGTTGGGTGGTATTACATATACGTGATTCGGTTCCACGCGCGTGCCGTTCCTAACCTGCAAAACGGGCATGTCCGTGGATTTGGCGAGCAACTCTGTGAGATAGCTATCGTGCTTGGGATCCAGATGTTGCACGAGGACGAAAGCCATTCCGGTTCCAGCCGGAAGGTGCCGCAGCAACTCGGTAAAGGCTTCCAGGCCTCCGGCAGAGGCGCCAAAGGCCGCCAGAGCGCACCCATTGCGCGGCGTTTTCAGCTTAGGCCCTGGAGACGGCTTTAGACGCTTGATCTTTCCCTTTGCAGCCACAAAAATTGTCCTGTTTATTACGACGAACCACCATACCGATTCCGTGGCATTGCGAGCGCCAAGGTGAAAACGAACACGGCGAGGGCTGGTCTCTATTTCGTGAGAATTTCCCTCCCGCGGGCAACCAACAAGTATCTTCAACCTTTGAGGAACTTGCCGATCGACCGGGTGGCCTGACGAATCCGATGCTCATTTTCCACCAATGCGAAGCGCACGAAGCCCTCGCCCAGCGGTCCGAAACCGATCCCAGGCGATACCGCCACCAATGCCTCCGCCATCAGAAGCTTGGCAAATTCGAGGGATCCAGCGGCCCGGTAGCGTTCCGGAACAGGAGCCCATACAAACATCGACCCGCGCGGCTTTTCCACGGGCCAACCCGCCCGCTGCAGGCCGTTAACCAGAATATCGCGCCGCTTTTGATAGATTGCACAGATCTTGCGCGGCTCGTCCTCGCACTCCCGCAGGGCGATGATCGACGCGATCTGTATGGGCTGGAAGACGCCGTAGTCCAAATAGCTTTTGATCCGCGCCAAGGCGCCGATCATGCGCCGGTTGCCGAGGCAGTAGCCCACCCGCCAGCCAGCCATGTTGTAACTCTTGGACATCGAGAAAATCTCGACAGCCACTTCCTTGGCGCCCTCTACCTGCAGGATGCTGGGCGGCGTGTAACCGTCGAAACCCAGGTCGGCGTAAGCGAAATCGTGGACCACCAGGGTGCCGTGGCGCACTGCCAAGGCGACGATCTCGCGGAAAAAATCCAGGTCCACGCAGGTGGTAGTGGGGTTGTGCGGAAACGAAATCAGCAGCAGTTTCGGCGGTTTGGGGGACGTGCGGTACAGGTCGTGCAGCCGGTTCAGAAACTCTGCCGGGCTGGGAATGGGCAGCAGGCACGCCTGCCCTTCGGCCATGATTACGCCGTACTGATGGATGGGATAAGCCGGATTAGGCGAAACCACCACGTCGCCCGGTCCCACGACGGCGAACAGCAGGTGCGCAAGCGCGTCCTTGGCGCCGATGGTGACAATGGCTTCGGTCTCGGAATCGAGTTCCACGCCGTAATTGTTCTTATAGCGGCGAACGATTTCTTCGCGCAGCCGCGGAATGCCGCGCGAAGCCGAATAGCGGTGGTTGCGCGCGTTGCGTGCGGCTTCCACCATCTTGCTGACCACCACCCGCGGCGTGGCGCCATCGGGATTGCCCATGCCCAGGTCGATCACGTCCTGTTGGGCGGCGCGCGCCTTGGCGCGCATTTCGTTAATCACCGCAAAAACATACGGAGGTAACTTTTGAATCCGGTAAAACTCGTCGGTACTTTCAGCCATTCAATACATTCTACGACGCCCGGGGCCACTGCAACGCCCTACGGGCAATACATCCTTTCGACGGGCGAGGGCACCGTCGGCGAGATCGAAATGATCTGGGGCCGTTTCTGGTACGAATCCAGATTTCAAGGGAAGCGGCCGGTTGCGGACGTGGGCCCGGGGCGTTGCTGGTTCACGCGCCAGAACCCAGGGGATATTGTCGCGATCGACAATGCGCCCGACCTGGTAGAGCACTACACGGCGCAAAATCTACAGATCAGCCTGGGACGCGCCGATGCGATTCCGTTTCCAGATAATTATTTTGAAGGCGTATTCTGTTGCTGGCTGCTAGAGCACCTGCCCGACCCCGAGCGCGCCGCAGCCGAGTTTCGCCGCGTGCTGAAGCCGGGAGGCCGGTGCACCATCATAGTTCCGACTCCCGCGGACATGGTGGCGTTCTACGCGGACTATACGCACATCCGTCCGTTTACGGCGACCTCGCTGCGGCAGTTATGGGCGGCTGCCGGTTTCGCGCACGCAACTATCGAAAATCTGCCGTTTACCCGAGGCATGCGCCTGATCTACCGCTACTTCGGCGCGCAAGCAAGCTATCGTTATGTGGGATTCGGCGATCGATATTTGCGGCGGATCGGCGTGACGAACCGGAACCACGTGGTGCTGGATGCCTGGAAATGACGCCCGTGCGGCCCGTTCGGAGGCATACCCTATTTCGTTAAGGTATTTCCGGGGCGCAAATCGGTTTGCGCTCTACCACCCCGGTCTGATACTATCTAAGTGGCTGAGCGGAATCCTTTCCTTGAAGTGCCACCAATCCAACCAACGGAGTAAACGAATCACTGAATGAATTTCACTGTATTTTTAGGCAACCTGCCCACGTGGGTCACTGCCGATGATATTAAAGCGTGGCTGACCGCCGAAAATCTGGTCGCGGATTCGGTTAAAGTTATCCGCAATCACGAAACACAAGAATCCAAGGGCTTCGCTTTCGTCGAAGCACCTACCGCCGACGAGATGCAGGCGATCATCCGCCGTTTCGATCGGGCGCCTCTGGAAGACCGGCTGTTGCGAGCCAATCCGGCACAGCCTTCCAAGGGTAAAGAAACCGGGAAACCGGCAATGGAACGTCCCCAACAAGCACCGCAGCAGCAGCGCAATGGCGTGCGCAAGCCGCGGCGCGGCAAGGATGCAGCTCCAAAAACCGCTTTTGGCGCCGAACTGGCCAAAGCTTTATAAGAACGGGTCCCCTTATTTTTAAGACGGTCCCCACAACTGCTCTTCCCACACCTGTGAAGCACAGTCACAGTCTGCATTCATATAAGTTGTTCTCTTGGAACAACTTCCTTTTGGCCGATCACCTGCATTGCACCCGCCCATGAGATTCGTCTGGCTCGCCTCGATCGTTTGGAGCAGCCTCCTCCTGGCGGGGACCCCGGAACAGGACATCAACGTCAACACACGCTACACGGTGGAGAGCGTGGAACTCGCCGGCGACAGTCCCGCAGGCATCAGTACGGGTTTGCGCGGCGAACTGAAGCGCCTGGTCGGTTCCAAATTGAATCCCGCGGCACTCGACGATCTGGCCACCCGCATCCGGCGCGAACTCCACGTACGTGCGGTAACGCATCACCTGCTGCGCGGCCAGACCCCTGAACATGTAAAGGTGGTGTTCGACGTCCGGGGCACTCCGGCGAAGTTTGAGGCGTCGATTCCCAAGCTGGTATATCGTAGCGATGGCGGAATCAGCGGCTTGGTGGAAGGCACCGCCTCGGTAGGCGCGCAGGCTTTGACGTTTGGTGTGGTCAGCGATGGCGATAATCTGGCGGAACGCTACTCCGGCATCAGGGCCCGCTACCAGGACAATCGCCTGGGGACCGACCGTCTGCGGTTCCGCCTGGATTTCGAAAGCTATCGGGATCAGTGGAACCCCGCCACGACCAACGCCCTGAATCAGCCAGGGCCGGCCGTTGATACCTCTGGCATCTACAGTTCACGCCAGAATATCGAACCGCTGGTCACTTTTGTGCTGTTGAAGGGCTCGCCCGGGATCATGAATCTGACCCTGGGCACCAGCTTTGAACGATTTCAACCTGAGTTTGCGGCCGCGCGAACGGAGTCCGCTAATGCGATGGTGACTACTCTGCGCTATCATCGCCGCGTGGAAGGCTCCGGCGCCAACCAGCAGGAATGGGACGCAGGCTACAGCCTGCGGGCGGCCACCAATATGTTGGGCAGCGATTTTGTGTATGCCCGCCACCAGGGGGACGTGCAATACGTCTACTCCTGGGGCCGCAACCAAATGCTGGACGACCTGACCGTTGGCGCGATTACCGGCCGCGCGCCATTGTTTGAACGCTTTATGCTGGGCAACAGCACCATGCTACGCGGCTGGAATCGATTTGACCTGGATCCGCTGGGCGGCAACCGCGTGGTGCACAACTCTTTGGAGTACCGGTACCGGCTACTCGACGTTTTCTACGATAGTGGCGCAATATGGGATCAGGGCGAGACCGCCGTATTGCGGCATTCGATCGGAATAGGCGTACGGCAAAACGGCATGTACGCGGCTTTGGCCTTCCCGATTAAGGAAGGACACATCGAACCGGTTTTCATGGTGGGCATGAACTATTGAAGGCGTGAGCAAACGCGACTTTGAGGCAAAAGGAGTTACCGAACCGCAACCGTAAGGTGGCGGTAACGATCAGCCGCAGGCGCTGGCTTCTGGCCGGTGTGGCTCTATCTGCGTCTTGCCTCAGCGCATCGGAACGTCTGAGCGTCACCTGGGATGGCGACGATCTGCATGTGGCCGCGCCCCAACTGCATTTTCTGACCGGCAAGCCGCTCGACCGGCTGCGCGATGGCTCGGCGGTGGTGTTTCTGACTCAGTTAACACTCACCACGGACAATTTCACGACCAGCTTGCGCCGCACTCCGGAGCGCTTCATATTCAGCTACGATCTGTGGGAAGAGAAATTCTCAGTCACGAAGCTCGGGGAAGGGCAGCGCACCGTTTCGCACTTGTCGGCGGCGGCGGCGGAGGCTTGGTGCCTGGACAACGTGGCGGTGAGTGCCTCGGGATTGCCCCAGGACCGTCCCTTCTGGTTGCGCTTCGAACTGCGGGCAGCGGAGCCCAAGGACGAAGCCGCAGTGATCGGGGAAGCCGGACTGAACCTTACCCGGCTGATCGAGATCTTCAGCCGCAGGCCGCGCGACCAACAGCCACAGTGGACCGCGGACGCCGGGCCTATGCGGCTGGGCGACTTGAAGCGACTCGTGGGCCGCGCCGCACGGACGCTGTGAACCGGCTACGCAACAGGCTGATCGGCATCTTTCTGGCCGCCACCCTGGTGCCCCTGGCCGCCACTCTTTGGATTACTACCTCGCTGCTCGATCGCAGCCTTAGCTACTCATCCACGGGCGAACTGGATCGCCTGTCGCGTTCTTTGCAAAAGACCGGCAAAGAGCTGTACCAACGCGCCTGCGATGCCTTGCAGGCGGATGCGCTGGCCGGCCGCGTGCCGCCCCATCGCTATGCCGTGGCCCTGCAGCCGCAATGGCCCGCGGTGGTGAAGACTTTTTTCGATAGCGGCGATACCGAGCGCTTCCTGAGATCGGGGCAGGATGGCGACCGCATCGATTACCTGGCGCGTCGCGGCGACGAAGTGTGGCAGTGGTCCACTAGTTTGGGCGGCGTGCATTTGGATGAGCTTTCCCGCGAAATCCGGGCGGCGCGGGAAATCGTCGAGAAGCGCCAGTCGCGCGATCTCTTGCGCGGTTTCACCTATACCTACGTGCTGTTGGCGGCGCTGGTTTGGATCGCTTCGCTGGCGCTACTGGTTTACCTGGCGCATCGCATCAGCCGTCCCATCCAGCAACTTACCGCAGGGCTTTCGCAACTGGCGGCAGGGGATGTCGCCACGCGCGTGGAGGTGCGGCGCGACGATGAAATCGGCCGCGCCATGCGCGCTTTCAACGACATGGCTGAACGGTTGCAGCGCTCCACCGAACGCCTTGTATATCTGACTCAACTGGCAAGCTGGCAGACCCTGGCGCGCAAAATGGCGCACGAGGTGAAGAACTCCCTCACCCCGATCCGCCTGACGGTGGAGGAGATGCTGGCTCGTTACGGCGATCCAGACCCGGCCTTCATGGAGCAGGCCACCCAGATTGTGGTGGAGGAAGTCGAGAGCCTGGAACGGCGCGTCCGGTCTTTCTCGCAATTTGCTTCTGAGCCGCCCGTAACGCCGGTGGCCCTGGATCTGAACGCCATTCTTGAAGAGCGCGTCGCTTTCCTGAAAAGCGGCCATCCGGAATTGTCGTACGACCTGCGGCTGGATGCGGATCATCCTACCGCGCTGGCCGATCAGGATCTGGTGAAAGGTATTCTGACTAATCTGCTGGAAAATGCCGCGGAGGCTGCCGGGGAAGGTGGCCGCATTCTGGGCGTAACGTCCCTGACGAACGGCAACGCGCTGGTGGAAGTACACGACTCCGGTCCCGGCCTGAGCGAACAGATTAAGCAATCTTTGTTTCAGCCCTCGATTTCGTTTAAGAAGGGCGGCATGGGACTGGGGCTTTCCATATCCCGTAAAGGCGCCCTGCTGACGGGCGGCGATATTGTGCTGGTGAAAGGAGAATTGGGCGGCGCCGCTTTCCGCGTGCTCCTGCCCATAGCGTCTAATGGCAACCAAGCGCATCCTGATCGTGGATGATGAAGAGAATATCGGCCGTTCGCTGCGCATGATTCTGGAGCGGGAGGGTTATGGCATCGCCGTGTGCCGGTCGATCCGGGAGTTTCGCGCGCATCCCGATGCCGAACGCGCCGACGCGTTTTTGTTCGACGTGCGATTGCCGGATGGCAGCGGTATCGACCTGCTGCGCTCGGTGCGGCAGAACGGTAATCCCGCACCCGCCGTGATGATCTCCGGCCATGGCACCATCGCCGACGCCGTGGAGGCTACGCGTGCGGGTGCCTTCGATTTTCTAGAAAAGCCGCTGAGCCGCGATAAAGTGTTGCTGGCCGTGAAGAATGCTCTGGAGCATTCCAGCCTGCGCGCCGAAAATGAACGGCTGCGCGAACTGGTGGGGATCAGCCCCAAGATGATCGGGTCGAGTCCCGCGTTTCAGCGGGCTGTAGAACAGGCCAGCATGGCAGCCCGCTCGGACGCGCGCGTACTTCTGATCGGCGAATCCGGCACGGGCAAGGAATTGCTGGCGGCCCACATCCACCAAAACAGTCCATTCGCCGCCGGGCCTTTCGTTAAGGTGAATTGCGCCGCGATCCCCACCGAGTTGATTGAAAGCGAATTGTTCGGCCACGAAAAAGGTGCTTTTACCGGGGCCACCGGGGCGCGCCGCGGGAAATTCGAGTTGGCCGATAGCGGCACTATTTTTCTGGACGAAGTGGGCGATCTGCATGGCGCATCGCAAGCCAAACTGCTGCGCGTGCTGCAGGAGGGTGAGTTCCACAGGGTGGGCGGCGAGCAGACCATTCGCGTGGCGGTGCGGGTGATCTCGGCGACCAATCGCGATTTGAGCGCCATGGTTTTGCAGTCCAAATTCCGTGAGGATCTCTACTATCGCCTGAGCGTAGTGCCCATTCGGGTGCCGTCGCTGCGGGAGCGGCCGCAGGACATTAAGTTGCTTGCGGAATACTTCCTTGACGATTTCTGTGCCCGGAACAATTTCAAGCAAAAGAAGCTGGACGATTCGGTGTATCCGCTGCTTGAAAGCTATCCGTGGCCCGGCAATGCGCGGGAGTTACGCAATGCCATTGAACGGATGGCGATCCTGACGGCTGGCGAACGGCTGTCCCGCGAAGCGGTGCCAGTGGAGATTCGCGTACAACGCGATCCAGCGCCGCGATCGAGTGTGCACGAAGCGCGGGAGTCAGCCGAGCGCGACCATATTATGCGGGCACTTGAAGAATCCAACTGGAACGTATCCGGCGCCGCGCGGGCGTTGGGTATGGAGCGGACCAATCTTCATAAAAGGATTCGGGCGCTGGGTTTGAGCCGGGGCAAGTCTGCGAGCTAGCCGGGTTGGGGGCCTGCGAGCAGGCGAATGATACAATCGGCCATGCCGATGAAGGTGCGCGAACTGATCCGCGCGCTTGAACAACTCGGGTGGACTGAAATTCGCTCAAAGGGCAGCCACAGGCATTTCAAACATCCGGAACACCCCCAACTGATCACAGTGCCGGGTAATGGAGGCAAAGAACTGGCGCCGGGCACGTTGCAAAGTATACTAAAGAAGGCAGGTCTGAGATGACTCCGAAGCGTTATCCAGTGATTATCGAACCAACCGGCACGGGCTATT
This sequence comes from Bryobacterales bacterium, assembly GCA_963738345.1. Classification (GTDB taxonomy): domain Bacteria; phylum Acidobacteriota; class Terriglobia; order Bryobacterales; family Bryobacteraceae; genus Bog-159. The sequence goes on along the minus strand of CAVTWI010000002.1, from coordinate 3,391,123 downwards.
CGGCGTTCTCGCCGGATGTCCCCGGTTGCGCGGCAGTTGGCGACACAGAGGAAGAGACGCGCCGGAACTTGGGCGAGGCCTTGATTGCTCACTTCGAGATCATGCGTGAGATCGGCGAACCCATTCCGGAACCGCGCGCCACGGTTGACTACGTAGAAGTGGCGGCCTGAAAGGGTTATCCGTTCTGTCCGGCGTAATGGTTGGCCGACACCGCACGAGGTTCATCTTTGGGCATAAGGATCCAGGCGATAAGGTAAGCGGCGCAGCCAAATCCGGCGCCGAGCACCAGGGCAAGCCACACGATGCGGATCAATAGGGCGTCCACCCCCAGATAGCGGGCAAAACCCGCGCACACGCCGGCGATTTTCTTATGTTCCGTGTCGAGCGCCAACCTCGGGGAGGCGTAGGGATTACCGGCGGCTTCCGCCAGTTTGGTGGGGTGGCCGCAGGAGGAACAATAGCGCACCTTTTCATCGATTTCGACGCCACATCTTGTGCAGAACATTGGTTTGCCCTCTCGTCCTAAGATACGCAGAACGGGGGCCATGTGTTCCGTCTGGGGCTATTCCCGTTGCGTGGGAATGGTGATGAAAGCGTCGATTTTTTGATAAATAAGGCGGGGCGCGGCCATCATTGGGAATAGCGTCCAACGCGCCGCTACGGGAACCAACACGCTCCGGGAGGCTGTTTCGATGGTGTGTTCTAATTTGGTTTCCATGATGCGGCCCAGTTCGCTTCGGACGCGATCGAGGCTGGCCGTGCGTGGTAATAGCGCCACAAAGGCAGGGCCGCCCCAGCGGAATAGAGTATCTCCGCTGGAGAGCTGTTTCTTAATGAACTGGACGAAGGAAACCAGGATTTCGTCGCCAACTTCTCTTCCGAATCGCTGGTTTAGTACTTGCAGTCGGTCGAGAACCATTACAGCCGCGTAAGCTTGGGACTCGGCGCTCCCCGCTTCCGCGAAGGCGGCTTCCGCTTCACTCCGGCCAGGCAGCGCGGTGAGCGGATCCGGTGATTCTCCGAACCCGTTGGCCGAACGTTTCAATGCCTGGCTCAGCCCGTGGTTGAGCTGTTGAATGGTCTCTCCGATTTCCTGCCGTTGACGCTGCGCTTCTTTTCGAATATCGGCGAGGCAATCCGAAAGTTTCGCTTTGATACTGCGTATGTCATCGAGTTCCTTGACGACCGCAACCTGCTTCTCGATTTCGCCCAGGCGATCAACATTTGTATTGCCCACGGCCGAGACCACCCCAACCGTGTAGGCGAGCATTTTCACCATACTCTGCAGTTCGGCATCCTGCAGTTGCTGGCGGCGGAGGGCGCGGCGATTATGATCGCCAAGCCCTTGCAGAAGTGCTCCTGCGCGCACCAGCAGATCCTCGGGTGCGATCCCCGCCACCAAGGCATCGGAGACTTCCTTAACGCTTTGGCGAAACCGGGCAATATCGGCTGGGTCGCCGGCAATGGTGTGCTGCCCGATTCCGTCGACCAGCAAATGCAGCACGTGCAGCATGCCGTGATCGCCGGGATTCGTCGAGAGAAACCTTTTAATAGATATCACAAGACCTACTTCTCCATCGGCGGAAGAGGGCGTTTCCATTACGGCGGTCTAAGGTTCGCGCACCGAAAGCCCGATATATAGAGCAGCAAGTATGTCATCAATATCAGACCCACCCGAATGCTGTGGACGGCAGGCGAGCGTCCTTGATGAACCCGAGCAAGCCGACCTGCTCCGCCTGACGAAGTTAGTGGAGCACCTGTTCCACGTCCCGTATGCCTACATGGCGCTATTGGGGCAGAATCTGGAAGTCGTGACACGGATCGGATCCGGGAGTGAGCACTGGGAAAGCCTCAGAACCTATCCCTTGGCCGAATCGATCGTCAAACCGAGAGTCTGGCCGGACCCATCCGGTGAGATCGTTGCGGGTTTCGATAGTGGGGAACTTCGATTTGCGGCAGCGGCGCCGCTGCGGTCCAGCGACGGATTGGACCTTGGCTTACTGGTGATCGCAGACTTGCAGCCGCGCCCTGAATTCTCGCAGCGGGACCACGAAAACCTGGAGGAGTTGGCCAGCGTGCTGGCCGGCAAAATGGAACTGCGCCTGTTGGCTAGTCAGGCCCGTGAGGCCGAGTGGCGGCTAGTGGAGGCCGAGAGCCGTTTTCGTAGTCTCGCTAACGCGGCGCCCATCATGATGATATATAGCGGGGTCGATGGGGGTAGCTCATTCGTGAACAAGGCTTGGCTGGATTTCACCGGGCGCGATTTAGACGACGAGCTAGGCGATGGGTTTTCCGAGACATTCCACCCGGACTACCGGGAGCGCGTAGTGGATCTTTATTGGGAGGCTCTTCAAGCCCGGGCGCCGCTTACGCTCGAGTTCCCCATGCGACGGCATGACGGAGAGTATCGCTGGATGGAAGCGCGCGGTATGCCGAGGATTCTTGCCGATGGCAAATGGGCCGGTTACATTGGCTGCTTCATCGATCTGACCGAGCATCGTGCCACTGTTCTTGGCCTTCAAGAGAAAGTTCGAAGATTCGAAGCCTCAGCCACCCTCTAACTCACTTGGTGAGATATTGGAGTGGATGCGAACCGACAAGAAATCGCTATACGTCTTCGTGGTTTTGTGCTCCTGGGGGGCACTCGCCTCCTCTGTTTACGCAGCAGACCCGGGGTCCTTCGCACCCTTCCAAGCTTGGAAGGCCGCAGTGGTAGCAGGAGACGTCACCGCGATCGCGCGGTCTTACAGCACTCACCCACCTGCCGTCGCGCAAGTAGGCAAGAACAAACTCGACAACCTGGACGAAGAATGGCGGTTTTGGGGCGGGCTGAAATCGGCCGGTGCGACCGGGTTCAATCCCAAGGTCCTGCAGGTAGTCGAGACCCAGGGACAAAAGCGGCTCCTGTTGCGAGTGGAGGTCAACAAGCCGGATGGACCCCAGGTAGCATCGATGTTGCAGATTTGGGCCGAGCAACCGGATGGCTGGCATATGGTCGCCTCCCGGCGCACCGCTTTTTCCCCGAATGCGATAAGGCGCCTGCCCCAGCCCGAGGCACCCAACACCAGCTTGTATTCCGATCCGAGCCAGGCGCAGGCGGAAGTGACAGAAGCCTTGAGCCGAGCGGCCAAGGAACACAAACGCGTCATTTTGGTTTTCGGAGCGAACTGGTGCTACGACTGTCACGTCCTCGATGCGACCTTTCGCTCCAGCGAATTTGCTCCGCTGGTGAACGCCAATTATGTCGTGGTGCACATCAGTATCGGCGACGAAGGCAAGGACAATCAGAAACTCGCGGCGCATTTTGGCGTGGCGTTGGATAAGGGCGTGCCCTGTCTCGCAGTTTTGGAGCCGGACGGAAAAGTAGTGTTCGCCCAAAAAGGTGGTGAATTCGAATCCACGGTGAAGATCGGGCCGCAAGAAGTGCGGGCGTTCCTGGAAAAATGGAAGCCGGCACCGAAAGCCGGCGGGGCTTAAAAAACCAGAGTCTGTCCCGCCGTCAGGCCTAAACGGCGTGCCTCACCGCCGCCCAGTTCCAATACGAACTGCGCGGTCTGGTTGCCTCCATAATTGGGACATAGGCTGGCTTTCGTCGAGCACGGCGGGGTATCGGCGGCAATTTCTACGATACGGTGGCTGGTGTCCATCCAAATAATGTCGAGTGGAATTTTCACCTGATACATCCAATACTTATAGAGTCCCGGGGTGTTATGGATGAACAGCATTCCGTGCCCGCGCGCCAGGGAATCGCGAAACATCATCCCCTTTTGCATGTCGGCGGCGCTCATGACCTCCTCGGCGCGAATGACCTGTCCACTGGGTAGTGTTACCGGACGGGTGGCCACCGCCTCGGTGCCGTCGGACTGCCCGCAACCCGAGCCTACCAGGGCCAACAGTATCAGTGCCATCAAACAGGGCGATAAAGAACGCATGCGATAAAATGGTAACGCTGTTGCACACTCCCGTGAAACTATGTGGAAACGTATCCGGCTCACGCTAGAGATGATCAAGTTCGAGCATTCCGTCTTTGCCATGCCGTTTGCGCTGACTGGAGCGCTGTTGGCGATACGCCAGTCCGGCTTAGCTGCGGGCGCAGCGTGGGCAAAGATCGGCTGGATTGTGGTCGCCATGATCGGAGCACGGTCCGCCGCCATGGCCTTCAACCGTCTGATCGATGAAGGCATCGACGCGCGCAATCCGCGCACCCGCATGCGTCACCTGCCGGCCGGAATTCTATCGCGGGGCTTCACCTGGGGCTTCGTGGCGGTTTCAGCTTTGGCGTTCGTTTTCGCCGCGGGCGAATTGAACAGCCTGTGCTTCCGTCTTGCGCCGGTGGCTCTGGCCGTGGTATTTTTCTATTCCTTCACCAAGCGTTTTACCTCGTTCTCGCATCTGGTGTTGGGCTTCGCGCTGGGAATTGCCCCGGCCGCAGCCTGGATCGCCATTACGGGGTCGCTCGATCCACGCATCCTGTGGCTGACGGCCGCGGTGACCTTTTGGACCGCTGGCTTCGATGTAATCTACGCGTGCCAGGATTTCGAATTCGATTCCGTGGAGGGTCTGTTTAGCCTGCCGCGGAGGTTGGGTATTGCCGGTGCTTTGCGCGTGGCGCGCCTGCTGCACGTGCTGATGGTGGCGTGCCTGCTGGCCTTGGTGTACAGCCTTGGGTTGGGGGCTCTGAGTTTGGCCGGTGTGGCCGCCGTAACCGCGCTGCTGATCTACGAGCACAGCCTGGTGAAAGCCACGGATCTCTCGCGCGTGGATGCGGCCTTCTTCACCATGAATGGCTATGTGAGCATGTTATTCTTTGTATTCTGGGCTGCCGATGTTCTATGGAAATCGTAATTGACGACCCGCGCCTGAAGCCAATTCTGGAAAAAGTGGAGGCGGGCCAACGTCTGTCGTACGACGACGGCGTGACGCTTTACCGCACTTCGGATATTCTCGCGGTGGGATACATGGCCAACCTGGTGCGCGAGCGGATGCACGGGTCCACGACCTACTTCAATGTGAACCGCCACATCAATCCAACGGATGTGTGCGTGGCCAGTTGCCGGTTGTGCGCATTCGGAAAGCGCGCCAAAGATCCGAAAGCCTACACCATGTCGCTCGAAGAAGTATGGCATCGCGCGGGCGAAGGCTGGAGCGAAGCCGTCACGGAGTTCCACATCGTGGGCGGCCTGCATCCGGAGCTGACGCTGGATTGGTATTGCGAGATGCTGCGAGGCCTGAAGCAACGGTTCCCGCAGGTGCACCTGAAAGCCTTCACCATGGTGGAGGTGGGATACTTCGCGCAGCGCGGGAAGATCAGCGTACGCGAGGTGCTGGAACGGTTGCGGGATGCCGGTATGGATTCGCTGCCGGGCGGTGGCGCGGAGATCTTCTGCGACCGGGTACGGCGCATCATTTGCGACCACAAAATTACCGGCGAACAGTGGATCGAGACCGCCCGCATGGCGCACTCATTAGGGCTGCATTCCAATTGCACCATGCTTTATGGGCACATTGAGAATGCCGAAGACCGCGCCGACCACCTGGTGAAGTTGCGCGAACTACAGGACGACACCCAGGGCTTCGTCACGTTTATTCCGCTGGCGTTCCATCCGGATAACACGCCGCTGCAGCATATACCCAAGACCACCGGGTTCAACGACATCAAGAACATCGCGGTGGCGCGACTGATGCTCGATAACATCCCGCACATCAAGGCGTATTGGATCATGATGACGCCGCGCATCGCGCAAATTGCATTGCGCTTTGGCGCCGACGATATCGACGGCACGGTGGTGGAAGAAAAGATCTACCATGACGCCGGCGCGACCACCAGCCAAGGTTTGCGCCGCGGCGAGCTGCTGCAACTGATCCGCAAAGCCGGGCGCGATCCGGTGGAGCGCGATACGCTTTACAGGCCGGTGACCCGGACCGAAGCGGCCTTTACGGTACTGGTTTAGACGTTGGCCTAGACATTGGTCAACACCGATCCAGCCGCCGTCACATAGCTTTCACATTTCTGTCGTATACTACTCCCCATAGCATCACATCAGAGGAGTATTTTACATGGATCGCAGGACATTCCTGAAGACTACCGGCAGTTTGGCTGCGGGCGCCGCAATCAGCCCCGACGTACTGCGGGCGGCCACTTCACAAATCAAACACATCATAGTCGTGATGATGGAAAACCGCAGCTTCGACCACTTTCTGGGCTGGCTGCCCAATGCCAACGGCAAGCAATCCGGCTTGACGTACCTTGATGTAAACGGCATCAGCCATCCGACCCACGACCTGGCGCCGGATTGGACGGGCTGCGGGTACAACGATCCCGACCACAGCTACGACGGCGCGCGCGTCGAGGTGGACAACGGCCTGATGGACGGCTTCATGAAGACCACTGCCGCCGACACCTATGCCATCGGCTATTATCAGGAATCCGCCAACCATTTTTTCCCGCAGTTCGCGCGGCATTTCACCACCTGCGATATGTATTTCCCCTCCATGCTGGGGCCGACGTTCCCGAACCGCATCTTTCAACTCTGCGGTCAGACTGACAGGCTGGATGACAGCGTGGATCTGTGTTCCTATCCGACGATTTTCGATCACTGCAAGCAGGCTGGGGTCAGCAGCAAATATTATTACGGCAACGTGCCGTTCCTGACGCTCTTTCCCCTCGACGCGCTGCTATATGCAAACTCATTCTCGGACTTCCTCTCAGATTGCGCCAACGGCACGCTACCAGCCGTGTCGTTTGTGGATCCCTCGTTAACCCTGGTGCTGAACACGGCCAACGACAACCATCCGCACTCCGATATCCGTAACGGCGATTCGTTTATGGGACAGGTCTACAACGCCGTGGCCACCAGTCCTTCCTGGAGCAATACCGTCCTGGTGTTGAACCACGACGAGTGGGGAGGATTCTACGAGCACGTGCCGCCGCCGCGCGCGCTCGCGCCGAACAATACGGACACGGACCTGGTGGACGGCAAGGCACTACTGGGCTGCCGGGTACCTTGCATTGTGGCCTCGCCATGGACCGTGGGTACGCCCTCGAATCCGGTGGTGAACCATGCGGTATACGATCACACCTCGGTGCTGAAGATGATCGAATCGGTGTTCAACGTCCAGCCGCTGGCCGCCCGCGAGACGTCCAACGATGTGGGCAACCTGCTTTCGGTGATCAATTTTAAGAATACAGCCAAGGCCGCGCCCGCTTTGCCACAACCCAAGCCGGTAACGCCGCAGAAAATTTGCGCCAGTAGCATCAACCCCGGCGGAGGACTGGTGCGCGAGCGGCCCGATGATGAGCCGAGTTCGTTCCAGCGTTTGGAACAGGTGGCGATTGCGCGCGGTTGGCCGATCTACCGGTGAGCGCCGGCTACTGCTTGTAAACCTTACCGGATTTCATCACGAAGCGGACTTGCTGCAGGGTGCGCACATCGGCCAACGGGTCGCCATTGACGGCAATCATGTCCGCCCATTTGCCGGGCTCCAGGCGCCGGCGCGGTCGGACCATCCCATCAGTTCGGCGGCGTTGATCGTGCCGGTTTGCAGCGGCGGCCAGCGGCGTCATGCCCAGCTTGGTCACGTAGACTTCCACTTCGTGCGCGTTCAGCCCGTGCGGATAGACGGCGGCATCCGTGCCCAGCGCCACCTTCACCCCTGCCGCGACGGCCTTTTTCTGATTCTGCAACACGACGGCGCTGACGTCGATCATCTTCTTCTGGAACATGGCCGGCAAGTGGCCGTTCTCGCGCATCCAATCGATCAGGTAGAGCGTGGGCACCAGCCACGTGCCGTGCTGTTTCATGGCGGCGATGTCGTCGGCGTCGATGTAAGTGCCGTGCTCGATCGAATCGACTCCCGCATCGGTCGCGAACAGGATGCCCTCCGCGCCGTGCGCGTGCGCCGCCACCTTGCGGCCCAGGCGGTGTGCGTCGGCCACCAGCGCCTTTCAATTCGTCGAGACTGTACTGGCTGGCCTGCGGATCGTCGCCTTTCGACAGCACGCCGCCCGTGGCGCAAACTTTGATCAGATCCGCGCCGTACTTGATGTTCTGCCGGACGCGCTGCTGGACGGCCGCGATGCCGTCGGCCACGCCTTCCGCGGTGGCGTGGTATTCGGCGGGCAGGAAGTTGTTGTCGCAGTGACCGCCGGTAATGCTGAGCGGCGGCCCGCTCACCTGCATGTGCGGACCCGGGAATGTAACCGGCGTTGATGTAGTCGCGCAGCGCGACATCGGAATAGCCCGCCGCGCCCACGTTGCGCACGGACTGGTGAAGCCGGCCTCCAGCGTGATTTTGGCGAAGCGCACGCCGTTGAGCGCCTCGCGCACCGCATCGGTGGAGAAGCGCGTCGTAAGGGTCGAAATCGTTGGCGAAAGTGAGGTGCGTGTGGACGTCGATCAGTCCGGGTAGCACGGTCATGGAGCGCAGATCGATCTCGCGGTCGCCGGGTTCGGCGGAGGTGGCGGCGGTCGGCGAGATGGCGGCGATCTTGTCGCCGGTCTACGACGATGGTCTGATCGGCCGGTTCCTGGCCGGTGCGCACGTTGAGCACGTGGCCGGCGCGAATCAGGGTTCGCTGCGCCGGCAGTGCGGTTGCGAGGGTGAGAATCAGAATCAACGAGCGCATGGACATTGCGGAAGTATAACACCGGTCTGCTCACGGTAAGCTGGAAACGTGACCGAAAGACTCTACTACACCGATTCTTACGCGCGCGAATTCCGTGCGCAGGTGACCGAACGCTCGGCCGACGGACTCCGTATTTACCTGGACCGCACGGCTTTTTATCCCACATCGGGTGGGCAGCCGTTCGATCTTGGCTCGATCGGCGGCGTGCCGGTCGAGAACGTGGAGGATGAAGGCGATCGCATCGCCCATGTGCTGGGGCAACCGTTGAGGGAGACAGAAGGTGAAGTGGAATGCAGGGTGGACTGGGAACGCCGCTTCGACCACATGCAGCAGCACAGCGGCCAGCATCTGCTCTCGGCGGTTTTCGTCGAGCGCTTCGGGATCGCCACGGTCAGCTTCCACCTGGGCCAGGATAGTTCCACGATCGATCTGGACACGCCGGCACTCGATCCGGCGCGGCTTCTGGAAGCCGAGCGGCGGGCTAATGAGGCGGTCTTCGAGAATCGTCCGCTCTCGGTGTCGTTCACGGAGGCCGCCCAGGCAACCGATTTGCGCAAGGCGGTTGCGCGCGAGGGCACGCTCCGGATTGTCAGCATTGAAGGGTTGGACAGCAGCGCCTGCGGCGGTACACACGTCGGCCGCACGGGCGAGATCGGTCCGGTCCTGCTCCGCAAACTGGAGAAGATTCGCAACACCGTGCGCGTGGAATTTGTCTGTGGCGGGCGGGCTATTCGACGCGCGCACGCCGATTTCGAGGCGTTGTCGCGGATCGGTCAATTGGTTTCGGGATCGCTGGACGAAGCTCCGGGCATCGTGGCTGCGCAGCTTGAGGCGGCGCGCGAGGCGGAAAAATCCCGCCGGAAACTGGAGAGCGAACTCGCCCAGTATCGGGGCAGGGAACTGTACTCCGCGGCTGAACCGGACGAGAGCGGCATACGCCGGGTGCTGCAGCGCCTGACCGGGGGTAGCCGGGAGGATTTGCGCGCCGTGGCGCAGAGTTTTACATCGCAACCGAAGGCGGTATTTACGGCGGCCATCGACGGGGAGCCTGCGACGCTACTTCTGGCCGTATCCCCGGACAGCGGCTTGGATGCGGGCAAATTGCTTAAGGCGGCGCTTGCGGAAGCGGGAGGTAGAGGCGGCGGCAATCAGCGCCTGGCGCAAGGCAGCCTACCCAATTGCGAGGCCCTGGAGAAAGCCTTGGCGCGCCTCAGAATACTTTGATCCGGAGAAACTTGCGAGGGTCTTCGCGAAACTCTTTCATGGTCGTTTGCAGCTCATGCATCTTCCCGTTGAGAGATTCGTAGGTTTGGGCGTTGGATAGCAGTTGACCAACAGCGCCTTGGCCGGACGCGAGGGAATCCAGGTTTTCGATCCACGCGTTGAGCATTTTGTTCCACGCCACGTATTGCGCATCGCTCGAAATCATTTGTCCCGCCGCGCCTTTACCCGCGTTCATGTCGGCTAGGGTGTTGCGCACTTGCGCCAATTGATCGCGAATCTGGTCGTATTGAGTGGTGTTCCGCAGCAGCGGATTAGCCTGGAACTGGGCTAGCCGGTCGTCCAATTGTTTGAACGATGCCGTAAGCTGGTCGTACATCGTGGCGTGGTACAGGGCTTGGCCCAACTCGGTTTGTACGCCGGTGGCCGCGTGCATTTGCTTTTCGATGTCCGCGACGCCATCGAGGAATTGCCGGTATAGCGTGTCGCTGACGATGAACTGCCCGAACGGACCTTTGCCCGCCTGGATGTCCTGCAGAAGATGATCGATAGTGCGCAACTGCTCGTCGAACTGCCGCATATCGATGTTCTGCATCATGCTGGACGGCGGCGGGAAGCGCAACTCGGCCCCGGCTTGGACATGCCGCGGACTTCTTCCCATGGTGATGTCGATATATTTATCGCCCAGCATATTGGCGCTATCGACGCTGGTGATGGAGTCGTCGGGGATGTAGGGTAGGTAAACATCCTCGACCTCCATCCTGACTTCGACGACACGGTTGGGATCTTTCGACGGTGAGAGTTGAACCGACTTAACCTTGCCGACCTTGACGCCGTTCAGTTGGACGTCGGCATCGGCCTCCACGCCCGTGGCGTCGGGAATGTGGGTAGTCAGTTCGACCTTGGGCTTCAGCCAGGTTCCGCCGCTCAACAGATAGACCAGCACCGTCATCACCGAAACGGCGGAGACCGCCACCATCGCGATGCGGAGTTTGGCCCAGCGAATCTTTTCGGGAGACGGCATACTTCATTTCGATTGTAGCGTGGCCGGAGCTTTCTGAGCCTTGCACCCACGTGCGATTAGGATTAGAATGTTCAAAACTCGCAAGCAATTCGATTCTAGCGGTTTAACAAGGGAGGAAGTCGAATGCACCTTCGTGTAACGATAGCGTTTCTGATCGTGGTATGCATGTGTGCCACAGTTTCGCTCTATGGCCAGAACGCCGGTTCCATTACGGGAACTGTGCGGGATGCCACGGGCGCCGTGCTTCCGGGCGCCGAAGTCACAGTAGTAAACGTGGGTACGGGCGTCAGCCTGAAATCCACCACCAACGCTGACGGCGATTACCTGGTACCAGGACTGCCTGCGGCGACCTTTAACCTGAAAATTGTAGCGAACGGATTCAAGGCATTCGATGCCAACGGCATCATCCTGCGCGTCGGCCAAAAAGCGCGCGTGGACGCGAGCCTGGAGATCGGCCAGGTTACCAGCGAGATCAGCGTTCAGGGCACCGGCGTGGCACAGGTAGAAACCCAGTCCGCGGAACTATCCGGCGTAGTAACCGGAAAAGAGATCAGCCAGATCGTTCTCAACGGCCGTAATTTTACGCAACTGGTGACGCTGGTTCCCGGCGTCAGCAACCAGACTGGACAGGACGAGGGCACGGTCGGTATCGCCGGCAGCGTGGCGATGAGCGTGAACGGTGGCCGTACCGAGTACAACAATTGGGAGATCGATGGCGGCGACAACATGGATAACGGCAGCAACGGTACGCTCAACGTATATCCCAATGTGGACGCTATCGCCGAAGTTAAAGTGCTCACTTCGAACTACGGTGCGCAGTATGGCCGCAACGGATCGGGCACTATTGAAACGGTGACGAAGTCCGGCACGAAGGACTTCCATGGGGATCTTTTCGAGTTCGTGCGTAACGACGATTTCAACGCGCGGAACTTCTTCGAGTCCTCGGTGCCCGAGTATAAGAAGAACGATTTCGGCTTCACGATCGGCGGTCCGGTGTTCATTCCGAAGGTATACAACACGAAAAAAGAGAAGACCTTTTTCTTCTACTCCGAGGAATGGCGCCGTGAGATCGTCCCCGGCGGGACGTTCAACCAACAGGTACCCTCGGCTGCGGAGCGCGCCGGTAACTTTGCGGATGTTTGCCCCTCAGGTGCGTCGATGGTCGATACCACGAACTTTCCCGATTGTCCGGTAAACCCCGCAACTGGATCGTACTATCCGAACAACACGGTTCCGGTCGATCAAAACGCAAAGGACTTGCTGACGCTGGTACCGTTACCGAATCAGCCCAATAACTATTACAACGCTTCGCCCGCTTTGCCCACTCATTGGCGCGAGGAACTGTTCCGCTTCGATGAGAACTTCAACGATAAGCTGCGCTTCTTCTTCCGCTTTATTCATGATTCCTGGAGTCAGACGCAGCCTACCCCCACTTGGGGCAATGGCGCATCCTTCCCGACGGTCCAAACCAACTTCGTGGGACCCGGCGTGAGCCTGGTGGCCAACCTTACCGCCAATATCTCACCCACCTTGCTGAACGAGTTCACTTTCAGCTATACCACCGACCATATTTTTCTGAACGCGGTGGGACCGGTGGCGCGCCCGTCCGACATGACCGTGACTGGTCTCTATAACAACGGATTCGGCGGACTGATGCCGTCCGTGGGTGTTTCCGGCGGCATCGGCTATGACACGGGGGGATTCTCACTCGACACCGGCTACTTCCCGTGGAACAACGCTAATCCCACTTATACCTATAAGGACCAGTTGACCAGGATCATCGGCGGTCACAACCTCTTCTTCGGAGCTTATTTGGTAGCGGCGGAGAAGAATGAATTCAATAGCCCATATATTCAGGGGATCCTTGGATTCGACAATACCGATACGGCCATCTCAACCGGGAACGCTTTTGCTGATTTCCTTACCGGCCAGATCGCCAGTTTCAATCAGACTAATCAGAAGGTGAAGTATTACAACCGGTACAAAATCGTCGAACCGTACTTCCAGGACGATTGGCATGTCTCCAAGCGTTTGACCTTGAACCTGGGCTTGCGCGTGAGCCTGTTCGGCACTTATCACGAAAAATATCACCAGGCCTACAACTTCGAGCCTTCGGCTTATCAGGCTTCCGCAGCGCCACAGATCGACGCGGACGGATCGGTTACCGGACAGGCGGGCGCCATCATCCCCAACAGCGGGAATCCCTATACCGGACTGGTGCAGTGCGGCGTGAATGGCGTTCCTGCCGGTTGCATGAAGGACCATCTGTTCAATCCGGCGCCACGCATCGGCTTCGCTTTCGATCCTTTCGGAGACGGCAAGACTTCGATTCGTGGCGGCTACGGCATATTCTACGAGCACACCAACGGCAATGAAGGCAACACCGAGTCGCTCGAAGGCAGCGCGCCTTACGTCCTGAATTCGACGCAGTACAACATCTCCGGCTACACCAACATCGGCGGTGGCGGGGTAGTCTTCCCGTTGGGCGTGACATCCATTCCCACGCAGGCTATCTGGCCTTACATGCAACAGTGGAATTTCAATATCCAACATGAACTCATGCGCGAGACCGTGATGACGGTTGCTTACGTGGGTAGCAAGGGCACGCACCTCTCGCTGCAGCGCGACATCAATCAGCTCTTCCCCATCAGCGCATCGCAGAATCCCTATCCGGCGGGCCAGGCCATGACCGCGAATGATTGCAACAGCGGCACGGTCAATGGCGTCGCTCCCACGGGAGCGGCCGGCAATCAGTTCGATGTGGCGTGCGGCGGCGATCCGGATCCTTACCGCCCCTATCCCGGTTACGGTTCGATCACCTCGCTCGAACCGCAGGCGAACTCGATTTACAACGCACTGCAGGTTTCGGGGCATCGTCACATCGGACGTCTGAGCCTCGATCTGGCGTACACCTGGAGTCACTCTCTGGACAATTCGTCCGACCGGTACGACGGCAACTTCGTGAACGCCTACAACCTGGGCCTGACGCGCGCCAGTTCGAATTTCGACCAGCGGCAGCTACTGAATATTGGGCTACGTTTACGATCTGCCCGTCTTCACCGGCCACGGTTGGACTCACACCGTTTTCGGCGGATGGCAGATTTCCGGCCTCACGACTTTCCAGACCGGCACTCCCTTCAGCGTTGTGGACGGACTGTACAATGCCGGTGTCGGCAATGGCACTGGAATCGGATCGTATCTCGATCAGGTCGGCAATCCTAATGTGGTGCCGACCCTTTCGACTAGCCCGGCCGGCGTGGTCGGACCCCTGCTGTTTAATCCCGCGGCTTTCGCCGCGCCGCAGGGTCTGAGCTTCGGCACGGCGGGACGCAATTCCCTGAACAATCCGCAGCGCACCAACTTCGATATGGGCCTGTTCAAGCATTTCGCCTTCACAGAAGCGCGCGCTGTGGAGTTCCGCGCGGAGGGCTTCAATGTTTTCAACCACACTCAGTGGAACGGCGTGAATGGCGGGACCAGTTGTTTTGGCGCGAATTTCTCCGCCGGCGATCGCGAGTTGCTATGACAACAATAATTTCCTGCGTCCGGCTGGCGCGCACAATCCGCGCATTCTGCAACTCGGCTTGAAGTTTATTTTCTGATCTGATGTTCCGATCGGAACCGTAAACAGCGGCCCTCGTCCCAGGCTGTTATTCTGGCCCTATGGACGAGGAGCAGCTCCGGCAGTTGTTCGAGCAAGTGCGCGAAGGCGCGGTGGATGTGGATAGCGCCATGCATCGCCTGCGCCACATGCCTTTCGAAGACCTGGGCTTCGCCAAAGTAGACCACCACCGCGCCCTGCGCCACGGCATGCCCGAAGTGATCTTCGGTAAGGGCAAATCGCCGGAGCAGGTTATCGCCATTGCGGCCTGCCTGCTCGAAAATTCGCGCAACGTGCTGATCACCCGCGCCGAGCCGCGATACCGCCGCACGTGTTCAAGCGCGTTTCGAATCCGCCGAATACTTTCCGCTTTCCGGCGCCATTCGCTTCTGGCGCGACAAGACCGTGCGCGGCAAGGGCAAAATCGCGGTGGTCTGCGCCGGCACCAGCGACATCCCGGTGGCCGAAGAAGCGCGGTTACCGCCGAAGTGATGGGCAACGAAGTGGACGCGATCCACGACGTCGGCGTGGCCGGCATCCATCGGCTGATGAGCCACGCAGCGCGGCTGACCGAAGCGCGCGTGGTGGTGGTCTGCGCCGGCATGGAAGGCGCGCTGCCCAGCGCGGTCGGCGGCATGGTTTCCTGCCCGGTGATCGCGGTGCCCACCAGCATCGGCTACGGCGCGAGCTTTCATGGATTGGCCGCACTGCTCGGGATGCTGACAAGCTGCGCCAGCAATGTGGCCGTGGTCAATATCGATAACGGCTTTGGCGCCGGCTACGTAGCCAGCCTGATCAACCGGGTGTAATCCGGCTGCTCTGTCACCGATACAATCAATAAACATGGATAAGCTCCAGGAACTCCGCCGCCGCCACGCCGCCGCAGAACAGGGCGGAGGCCCCGAACGCCGCGACCGCCAGCACAAGGAAGGCAAACTCTCCGCCCGCGAGCGCATCGAACTGCTGCTTGACGAAGGCACCTTTGAGGAACTCGACAAACTGGTCACGCACCGGGGCCGCGATTTTGGCATGGATGAACAGATCATCCCCGGCGATGGCTTCATCACAGGATACGGGTACATCAATGGACGCGTGGTCTATGTGTTCGCGCAGGACTTCACGGTTTTCGGCGGTTCCCTTTCGGAAACCAACGCACAGAAGATCTGCAAAATCATGGATCACGCGATGAAGAACGGCGCGCCACTGATCGGGCTCAATGATTCCGGAGGCGCCCGCATCCAGGAAGGCGTACTGTCGCTGGGCGGCTACGCCGACATCTTCCTGCGCAATACGCTGGCCAGCGGAGTGGTGCCGCAAATCTCCGCGATCATGGGGCCGTGCGCGGGTGGCGCCGTCTATTCGCCGGCCATCACCGATTTCGTCTTTATGGTCGACCACACCAGTTACATGTTCGTCACTGGTCCTGACGTGATCAAGACAGTCACTCACGAGGACGTCACTAAGGAGCGCCTGGGCGGGTCGATGACGCATAATTCCGTTAGCGGCGTGGGGCATTTCATCGCGCCCGATGACAGCGAATGCCTGCGCATGATTCGCGAACTGCTTACCTACCTGCCGCAGAACAATCGCGACGACCCACCGCGCCGCCCCACTACGGACTCCGCAGATCGCATGGACTCGTCGCTCGATACCCTGGTGCCGCCTGAATCCAACCAACCCTACGATATTAAAGACGCTATCCATCGCATCGTTGACGATGGTGAGTTCTTCGAAGTGCACGAGCACTTCGCCCGCAACATCGTGGTCGGATTTGCGCACTTGGACGGCCGCTCTGTAGGGATCGTCGCCAACCAACCCGCCTATTTAGCCGGTTGCCTGGATATCAACTCGTCGGTGAAGGGCGCGCGCTTCGTTCGCTTTTGCGACGCCTTCAATATCCCGATACTCACCTTCGAGGACGTGCCCGGATTTCTGCCCGGCACCGAACAGGAGTTCGGCGGCATTATCCGGCACGGCGCGAAACTGCTGTTCGCGTATGCGGAGGCTACCGTACCCAAGGTCACCGTGATCACCCGCAAAGCTTATGGTGGCGCTTACTGCGTGATGGGATCGAAGCACATTCGTACGGACGTAAACCTGGCATGGCCCAGTGCCGAAATCGCGGTGATGGGGCCGGAGGGCGCGGTGAATATCGTATACCGGCGCGAACTTTCGGCGGCCACCGATCGCGACGCCATGCGCGCGCAGAAGACGGAAGAGTTCCGCGAACGCTTCGCCAATCCGTTTATCGCCGCCGAACGCGGATTCATCGACGACGTCATTGAACCGCGCGAAACCCGTCCGCGCGTGATCCGCGCCTTCCGCATGCTGGAGAATAAGGTGGACACTACGCCTCGCAAGAAACATGGCAATATACCGCTATAGTTTGACGGGTCTGCTGGCTTGTCTGTTGTGTCTCTGGGGCGCGGTCTCCGCCGCCGCCGAAGTCAACCCGACTCACCGGCACCGCGTGAACACGGAGACTCTTCGGCACTTCACTGCGCTCCTCCGCATCAATACCAGCAACCCGCCCGGCAACGAAACTGAAGCGGCCAAATACCTGGCCGCGGTACTCGAACGCGAAGGCATCTCTACCCAATTGTTGGCCCTCGATCCTGCCCGCGCCAACCTCGTCGCCCGAATCAAGGGCAATGGTTCCGCGCGTCCGATCGCCATTCTTGCGCACACCGACGTGGTACCCGCGCAACGCAGCAAGTGGACTCTCGATCCCTTTGCCGCGGTTCGGCGCGATGGCTACATTTACGGACGCGGTGCGGTGGACGACAAGGAAATCGTCACCGCCGGACTCATGGTAATGCTGCTCTTGCAGCGCCAACATGTCGCTCTGAAACGCGATGTGATCTTCGTCGCTGAAGCGGGCGAAGAAGGCACGCCGGGCGTGGGTATCGATTTTTTGGTGAACCATCACTGGGACGAGATCGCCGCCGAGTTTGCGCTGGCCGAAGGCGGTTCCGCGGTCGCGCAAGGCGGGCAAGTCCGTTACGAGGCCATCACTACCGCGGAGAAAGTGCCGCGCGGCGTGCGATTAATTGCGCGCGGACCCTCCGGCCACGGTTCGCGCCCTTCGGCGAACAATGCCGTGCTGCGCCTGGCGCAAGCTGTTGCCAAACTGGGCGACTGGCATCCCGCCATGCGGCTCAACGAAACCACGCGCGCCTACTTTGAGCGCCTTGCCACCATCAGTTCCGTAGACGACGCCGACCGCTACCGGCACATCACCGACCCGGCGCGCGCCGCCGATATTGACCGTTATTTCGAGCGCTACGAACCGGCGCACAGCGCCATGCTGCACACCACGCTTGCCCCGACTATGCTGAAAGCGGGCTTCGCTTTCAACGTGATTCCGTCGGAGGCCGAAGCGTATATCGATATTCGGGCGCTGCCCGACGAAGATATGGCGCGCCTTTACGACGAAATGCGCGCGGTGATTGCCGATCCGAATATCGAAATCGAGCCGCGCAAAGCTGACCGGCCGGCAACCGCGCCATCGCGTACCGACACCGCCATGTTTCGCGCGCTCGAACATGCGCAGCGGCGCATGTTTCCCCAAGCCATCACCCTGCCTTCCATGTTGACGGGCGCCACCGACATGGCGCAATTGAGGGGGAAGGGGGTCCAGGCTTATGGGTTCGGACCGGTCGTAGAAGCGGGCGATCCAGGGGAAGCCCACTCCAATAACGAGCGGATCGCAGAGGCATCGCTTTATAAATTAGTCGAATTTCTCTGGTATGCCGTATTGGAAGCCGCCACCTAGCCGCGCCACTCGTCCGCCATTTGACTATAATAGGACCTGTAATTATTGTTTCACCGACATTCGTGAGAGCGGCGTCCAAAAAGCAGTCGGGATGGCGCAATCCACGCGCGGCCTCCGAAGGGTCTCTCGGGGAAAGCCCGCGATGGCATGCACGAAGGCAGCCGAACGTCCCGCCGCTTCTCCGCTCGAAGGAGCTAAGCGAATGGAAAAGATCTGGCTGAAGAGTTACCGTCCAGGAGTGCCGGCCGAGATCGACCTCAACGAGTATCAGTCCCTTAACGATGTGCTCGCGCAGAGTTGCCGCAAATTCCGCGATCTTCCGGCCTTCCGTAACCTGGGCACTACCATCACCTACGCCGAACTCGACCGTCTGAGCCGCCACTTCGCCGCCTGGCTACAGAGCCTGGGTCTGCCGAAGGGGACGCGCGTCGCACTGATGATGCCCAATCTTCTGCAGTACCCGGTGGCGTTGTTTGGCGTGCTGCGCGCGGGAATGATTGTGGTGAACGTGAACCCGCTGTATACCGGCCGCGAACTGGAGCACCAATTAAAAGACTCCGGCGCGGAGGTAATTGTCATCCTTGAGAACTTCGCCCACGTTCTGGAAAGTATTCTGCACAACACTGCCGTGCAGTATGTGGTGACCACGCAAGTTGGCGACCTGCTGGCGCCGCATCGCCGCCTGATGGTCAATTTCGCCCTGAAGCATGTGAAGAAGATGGTGCCCGAGTGGCACATCGGCGGCGCCATTGAATTCCGGGACGCGCTGGAACGCGGTTCCCGAAGTTCGCTGTCCGAACCCGCTTTGTCGCACGCGGATATCGCCTTCCTGCAATATACCGGCGGAACAACCGGCGTGGTCAAAGGCGCAATGCTTACGCATGGGGGACTGGTGGCGAACATGTTGCAGGCGCGCGCGTGGTCTCGAGGCATCCTCGAAGAAGGTACCGAACTAGTCGTGACCGCCTTGCCCATGTACCACGTGTTTTCGCTAACGACCAACTGCTTGCTTTTCCTAAAACTGGGCGGATTGAATCTTCTGATTACAAATCCTAAGGACATGCCGGCCTTTCTTAAGGAATTGAGCCGGGTGCCATGGACAGTCACCACCGGCGTTAATACGTTATTTAACGGATTGCTGAATACGCCGGGATTCGAGTCGCTGGATTTCAGCCGCGTGAAATTCGCTTTGGGCGGGGGCGCCGCCGTACACCAATCCGTAGCCGAGCGCTGGCAGACGGTCACTCACCGGCCGCTGTTGCAGGGTTATGGCCTCACGGAGACGTCGCCGTTCGTTACGTGTAACCCTTTGGATCTGGAATTTACGCCTTCCGTCGGTTTGCCTCTGCCTTCCACGGAAATCGCCATCATGGACGAGGAGGGCCGCGAACTACCTCTAGGCACAAATGGAGAGATTTGCGTTAGGGGTCCACAGGTGATGGCGGGTTACTGGCAAATGCCGAGCGAGACGGCGGCTGCATTCGCCCCCGGTGGATGGTTGCGCACAGGTGATATCGGCGTAATGGACGCGAATGGATACCTGCGGATTACCGATCGCAAGAAGGACATGATTCTGGTTTCCGGCTTCAACGTATATCCGAATGAGGTCGAAAACGTAATCGCCGGGGTTCCCGGAGTCATCGAATGCGGGGTCATCGGCATACCGGATATCATCTCTGGAGAAATCGTCAAAGCCTTCGTGGTATCCAGCAATCCGAACCTTACAGCGGACCAGGTGGTGGCGTCCTGCCGCAAGAGTTTGACCAGCTACAAGGTCCCTAAAATCGTCGAGTTTCGGAGTGAATTGCCGAAGTCACCAGTGGGAAAGATCCTGCGCCGCGAATTGCGCTCCGCGCAGTTGCGCGTAACGGATTCCTCGACAGAAGAGACGGCCAGTGCGGCGAGCGCTACTTCCTAGGCATGTTGTAACTGAACGTCAATTTCAGCACGATCCGCTCCCCCGAAAACCCTGGGGGGAATGGCGGAAACGGATGGGATGCGTCGATCCCGGCGACCGCTGCCCGCTCAAGAGCCGGGATGGAATGCTGCACGATCACCAGTTTCGGCACGCTGCCGTCTTTGGCGATCATAAACTCCGCCTCAACTTTGCCGCGCAACCCCATGCGTGCGCTTTCCGGATAAACCGCGAACCAATTTCGCCGTACGGACTGCAGCACCTGTAATAGATAGGGCCGGAAATCGACCCCTTTGGTGTCGCTGAGCAATTCAAGCGAACTGGCCTGCCTGCCAGCCGATGGTGGCAGGTTTAGCCCACCCCCAATGCCACCCGAGCCCCCGTCGCTGATCTCGTCTCCCACTGTCAGGCCGCCGGGTGTGCCGCTGTGGGTCAACTCCCGGATCGCACCCGCCACCGAAGTATCCGGACGCGTCACCGTGCCGATGCCACCGGAGGGCGGGGGCGCGGTAGGGGTTTCGAACGCCAACTTGGGTTTCTCCTGCTCCTGGATCTGCGGTGGTACCGGTTGGTTAGTCGGCGGCCCTACCGGCAACCCTCGCGGCGGTTGCACTTCGCGATTGCCAGCCTGCATCTGGGGCGGCTCCGGTATCGCGGCGGGCGGAGGTTGCGGCGGGCTTGGCATCCGGGCGGCGGGGCGCGTGGTCGAAGGCGGACGGTTCGGCATCTCGACGCGCGGGCGCGGCTGCAGGCCTTCTACAGTCACTTCCTTGGCGATCGGCCCCTTGTTGGGCGCTTTCTGCGTGAGTTCGGTAGGCGGCTCGATCAACGGTGTGATCTGCTGTTCCACGCGGCGCGGCGTCGGCGCTAAGCTATGCGGAATCAGGATCAGCGCGAGGACGGCGGCCACGTGCGCAGCGATCGAAAGCACTCCCGCGCGGCCCACACGCGCACGGTCCTGCCCCCAATCGGTAAGCAGATGTAATTCCGCCGGGTCTTCCACCGAGGAATGAACTAGAGCTTCCATCCGCTTGCCAATGACTTAGAAACTATCTCCGAGTGTTCTTTAATCTTATCAAGAATAGCCAAAGCTATCCTTAATGTTTGACGCGCCGCGAGCCCCGAAGTTTTCGGAGATTTTCGTGTTTCGATGCTGTCCAGAAAGGCGTTGAACTGTAACTGCAAGGGTTCTGACTTGCCGACTATCACCGGTTCAAATGCCACTTTTTGGCCTTCTCCCACCGAAAATATAAGCAATTCTTTACGTGCGTAATCGAGCGATATATATTGTTGCGGTTGAAACAGGCGCAACTTACGCACTCGCTCAGTGGAAACGCGGCTGGCAGTCAGATTAGCCACACAACCGTTCGGAAACTGCATACGCACATTGGCGATGTCGACTTTGGGCGACAGAATGGAAACGCCGGCGCCGCGGATTTCTTCCGGTTCGGCGCGTGTAAGGCTGAGTACGATATCGATGTCGTGGATCATTAAATCGAGAATTACGTCCACGTCCAGGCTGCGCGGGCTGAATATACTCAACCGGTGGATCTCGAAAAACAGCGGCAGCGTGACGCGTCCTTCGAGTGCCACAACCGCGGGATTAAACCGCTCCAGATGGCCCACCTGCAGGATCCGCTGGTATTGCGCGGCGGCCCCGATCAGGCGGTCGGCAGATTCCAGATCCGGGGCGATGGGCTTTTCCACCAACACGTCGATGCCGTGCTCCAGCAGCCAGCAGCCGATTTCCGCATGTACGGAGGTGGGAGTGGCCACAATCGCGGCATCCGCTTTGCCGGCAAGATCGCGATAGTCGGTAAGTGTTCCGCGGGCCGGATCGGTGTCCACCACGGCGACCAGTTCCGCGCGAGTGGATTCGCGGACCACGCGGCAATGGTTCTGTCCGAACTGTCCGGCGCCGACCACGGCGATTTTATGCATCCGGTGCCTGCCCAATCACGGCGATCCCGGCTTCGTCTGCCCTCGCCAGCATCTCTTCGCGATCCAGCAATAAGGTTCGCCCCGCATCCACTGCCATTACGGTTGCTCCTGTTTCGCGCATCACGGCGATAGTGTCGAGCCCGGCCACCGGCACGTCGAAGAGCAAATGGCGCCGCCGGTTCGATACTTTCACCAGGGTCAACGGTCGTCCGTTCACCAAACCAGCAGCCCGGCGTAACAGCGCGTCGGTTCCTTCCATGGCTTCGAGCGCCACGCAGGCGCGATCGCAAATGGCGACGCTTTGGCCCACGTCGAAGCCTGCCAGCGCCCCGGCAACTTTACGGCCGTATTCAATATCTGCCTCTTCGCGCGCATCCGGTTTGCGGCGGGTCATGGCTCCCCGATCGGCCAACAGCGGCTTCAGGAACGATGGTGGAATCGCGCAATTGGATGCCCTCGTCCGCCAGTATCCTCACCACACCGCCGATCAGTCCGTCGGTATTCTTCGAAGGTAGGGATGCCAGCAGTTTGATCAGCCGCCAATCCGGCCGGATGGATGAAAAAATCTTGGCGTGCTTCACCTGCCCCGCCATGATCACTTCGTGGATGCCTTCTTCTTTGAGGATGTCGATCAGGCGGCTCAGTTGTCCCAGCGAAAGCCAATAGCATTTGGCAGCAAGCCGTTCGACCTCGGGAGATGCCTCTTCCTGAATGGCCAGTACCACGACTTCATGACCCAACCGGCGCGCATTCTCCAGAGCCAGAAGCGGAAACCGGCCGTTGCCGGCAATAAGACCGTATTTCATCCTTGTGCAGCAGGCCCCTGGCCGCCTTACTTAATGACTCCCCTTTGCGATTCCGCCACAAAGGCCAACAACTCTTCCACTTCCGGGCACGCGGGGATCTCCGCCCGAATCCGCTCCACGGCCTGCGACGTGTTCAGACCTGCGCGGGTCAGCAGACGCATAGCAGTCTGGAGCTTTTCAATGGTGGCACGTTCGAAGCCGCGGCGCTCCAGCCCGATCCGGTTCGCACCGAATACTTTGTTCTCGCGCTCGCTCACGGTATTCGAAAACGGCATGACGTCCTGCGTCACCACGCTATAGCCGCCGATGATAGCGTGCCTGCCGATCCGGCAGAACTGGTGCACGCCGGTAGACGCGCCGATCACAGCCCAGTCGCCGACCGTCACGTGGCCGCCCAAGGTGACCGCGTTAGCCATCACCACGTGACTGCCCACATGCGCGTCGTGCGCCACGTGCGCATACGCCATCAGCAGGTTGTCGTCGCCAATGCTGGTCACCGCGCCGCCGCCTTCGGTGCCGCGATGGATGGTGACAAATTCGCGAATCTTATTGCGATTACCGATGCGCGTCTCGGCGCGCTCGCCGTGGTATTTCAGATCCTGCGACGCCACGCCCACGGTGCTATACGGAAAAAAGACGTTATCTTCGCCCACGCGCAACGGGCCTTCCATGTATACGTGCGCCATCAGGCGCGTGCCGGCGCCGATTTCGACTTCGCCGCTTAAAATCGAATACGGCCCGATGTCGGCCGTCTCGGCGATGCGCGCCTGGGGATCAACGATCGCGGTGGGATGAACCGGCATCGATCAGGAAAGCGCTTCCGCTTCTGCCTTGTCGGCCAGCTTGCACATCATCTCGGCTTCGGCAACCACCAGGCCGTCCACGGTGGCGGTGCCGATCATTACGGCCACGCTGGCCTTGCGCTTGACGATCTTCATCTCGAGGCGCAGCGTGTCGCCAGGCACCACGGGCCGTCGGAACTTCGCGCTGGTGATGGAAGCCAGCAGCACCAGTTTGCGGTGCCGGTCCTCCACTTGCTTCAGCACCAGCACGCCGGCGGTCTGCGCCAGCGCTTCCACGATGAGCACGCCCGGCATCACCGGATAGTCGGGAAAGTGGCCCTGGAAGAAGGGTTCATTCTGGGTGACACACTTTATGCCCACAATCCGCTCTGCCTCTAACTCGATAATTCGATCGACGAGCAGCATGGGATAGCGGTGTGGCAGTATGTCGCGGATTTCGTTGATATCCAAAACGGGCATGGAAGTCGCTATTATAACAGCCGTGGATTCTATCCTCTTTGAAGCCCGCTCCCGGCAGAAACAGATTGTGGCGCTGATCCGGGAAATGGTGGAATGCGAATCGCCCAGCGACGATCCGGCGGCCGTGAACCGCTTCGTGGATCTGTTGGGGGATGTCGCGCCTTCTTTCGCCCGCGTCAAGACCGTTGCCGGTGGACGCTTCGGACGCCATGTGGTCTGCGAGTTCGATCTGGACGGCAAGGAAGCAGGGTCAGATTCTGGCGCTCGGCCACTCCGACACCGTGTGGCCGGTCGGCACCCTGGCCACTATGCCTTTCCGCCAGAAAAACGGCCGCCTGTGGGGACCCGGGGTGCTCGATATGAAGGCTGGCATCGCACTATTTATTTACGCGATGCGCATCCTACGCGATCTGGAAGTGCCCGTGCCGCACAAAGTGGTCATGCAGATCAACTCCGACGAAGAGGTGGGCAGTGACTCGTCGCGCGCGCTTACGGAGAAAAACGCCAAGCGCAGTAAGGCTGTTCTGGTTCTGGAACCGGCCAGTGGCTTGGAAGGCAAGCTGAAGACCGCGCGCAAGGGCATCGGCGATTACACCGTGACCGTGCGGGGCAAAGCCACCCACTCCGGTCTGGATTTTAGCGGCGGGCGCCAGCGCCATTCTGGAACTAGCGCGGCAGATCGAAAAGATCGCGGGCTTTACCGATTTGCCGCGCGGCATCACGGTTAACCCTGGCGTCATTTCTGGCGGCACGCGGGTGAACGTAGTGGCGGCGGAAGCCAAAGTCGATGTGGATATGCGCATCGTGCGGATGAAGGATGCGGCCGCGCTTGACCGCAAGTTCCGCGCGCTACGCCCGTTCGACAAGCGCTGCACGTATCGAAATCAAGGGCGGCGTGAACCGTCCCCCGCTTGAGCGCTCGCCCGCTATTGTCCAGCTTTTCCGAAAGGCGCAGACGCTGGCGCGCGAGATGGACGTGGAACTGGACGAGTCGATGGTCGGCGGCGGGTCGGACGGCAATTTCACGGCGGCGCTGGGCATCCCCACGCTGGATGGTCTCGGCGCGGTGGGAGAAGGCGCGCATGCGGTGAACGAGAGCATCCTGATCGACAGTATCGCGGAGCGAACCGCGCTGCTGGCAAAACTGGTCGCCGGTCTATGAGGTGGGTTGTGCTACTGGCCCTTGCGGCGCGCGCCATCGCGGCAGGCCCCGCGGATTGGGATTCGCTCTTTGCTCCGCTTGCCGGTCCCGGATCGCCCGGCTTGGCGGTACTGGTATGCCAGAACGGTCAGACAGTTTTCGAACGCGGCTATGGCGCTGGCATCAATCCGAAAACGAACTTCCGCTTGGCATCCTTCACCAAACAATTCACGGCGGCCGCCATCATGTTGCTCGTGCACGACGGCAAATTGCAGTATGACCAGCATCTCACCGAGATTTTTCCAGACTTTCCAGCCTACGGAAAATCCATCACCATCCGTAACCTGCTTACACATACCTCGGGCCTCCCAGATTACGAAGCATTGATGACCGGCAATACCTGGAGCGCCACGCATCAGATCCAGGATGAGGAAGTCCTGACCTTGCTGCGGCAACAAACCAGTGGGAAGTTCCTGCCGGGCACGAGTTGGGCTTACAGTAACTCCGGATACGTAGTGCTCGGCCTGATCGTAGCGAAAGTCTCCGGGCGGCCCTTCGGCGAATTTCTACACGACCGCATCTTTCGGCCGCTGGGGATGAACCACACGCTGGTGTACAGCAAGGGGAAGAATACGGTTCCCGATCGAGCCTATGGCCACACCAAAGAAGGCTCAGCTTTCGTCGAAACGGACCAAAGTTCGACTTCGGCGACTCAAGGCGACGGCGGCATCTATTCCAACCTTGAAGATCTTGCCAAGTGGGACCGCGCGCTGGCCCGCCACACCCTGCTGACCGAGGCCGAAATGCGTCCCGCGCTGACTCCGGTGAAACTGAACGATGGAACACAAGCGCGTTGGCCCGCCGAACCGGACGACGATAACCTGCACCCCGGTCAACCCGTCTCTTATGGTTTCGGGTGGTTTCTCGACTCCTACCAGGGCCGGGCACGCATGTGGCATACAGGCAGCACGCAGGGTTTCCGCACGGTGATCGAACGCTTCACCGCCGAAAACCTTACCATTGTCATCTTGTGTAACCGGACCGACCTCGATCCCGAAAAGCTGGCGCTAGAAGCCAGTCTGTTGCGGCGGTAACCGCTTATGGAACTTTCGGCGACGAAGGATAAGAAACTGCGCAGCCAGGAATGGTTTGCCGATCCCGGCTTACTACGGGTTCGCGCGCCGCGCCTGGCTGCGCGTCGGAAGGCTTCACCGCGGACGTGTTTCAGAGATAAGCCAGTGATCGGCATTTGCAATTCGTGGAGCGAACTGAACAACTGCAACGCCCACCTGCGCACGGTCGCCGAGGCCGTGAAACGCGGGGTGTGGGCCGCCGGCGGATTTCCGCTGGAGTTCCCCACCATCTCGCTGGGCGAGATGTTCATGCGGCCCACCACCATGCTGTTTCGCAACCTGATGGCGATGGACGTGGAAGAATCCATCCGCGCCAATCCTCTCGATGGCGTGGTGCTGCTGTGCGGCTGCGATAAGACCACGCCCGCGCAACTGATGGGCGCGGCCAGCGCCGATATTCCCGCCATCATGGTGCCCGGCGGTCCCATGCTCGCGGGACAGTGGCGCGACCAGCGGCTTGGGCTCCGGCACGGACGGCCGGAAGCTGTTCGATCTATTCCGCACCGGCCGGTTGACCGAAGAAGAATGGTGCGAAATCGAAGGCTGCATCGCGCGCAGCGCCGGCCATTGCACGGTGATGGGCACCGCCTCCACCATGACCAGCCTGGCCGAAGCGCTGGGCATGACGCTGCCCGGTTGCGCCAGCATCCCCGCGCCGGATTCGCGGCGGCTTGGCCATGGCCGAACTGAGCGGCGGCCGCATCGTCGAAATGGTGCGCGGAAGACTTGCGGCCCTCGCGCATCATGACCCGCGCAGCCTTCGAAAACGCGATTACGGTGGATATGGCGCTCGGCGGGTCGACCAACGCGGTCATCCACCTGATCGCCATCGCCGGCCGCCTGGGCATCCGACTGCCGCTTGACGAATTCGATCGCATCTCGCGGCGTACACCGTATATCGCCAACATCAAGCCTTCGGGCGAATATCTGATGGAGGATTTCTTCCAAGCGGGCGGCCTTCCCGTGCTAATGAAGGAGATCCTGCACCTGCTTGACGGAAACGCGCTTACAGTAACCGGCAAGACCGTGCGCGAGAACGTGGAGCGGGCCGAATGTTTCCGCCGCGAAGTGATCCGCACGGCCGCCGACCCCCTGCATCCCGAGGGCGGCACCGCGGTGCTTTACGGCAACCTGGCGCCAGATGGCGCCGTGATCAAGCAGACCGCCGCTTCGCCACAATTGCTGCAGCATCGCGGCAAAGCGTACGTCTTCGAAAACCACGAACAAATGCGTCGCCCAGATCGATTTGCCCGATATGCCCGTGGACGCCGTCTACCGTCCTGGTGATGCGCAGTTGCGGGCCCAAGGGCGCGCCCGGCATGCCCGAATGGGGTCATATCCCCTTGCCGCGCGTGATGCTGGACCGGGGCGTCACCGACATGGTCCGAATCAGCGATGCCCGCATGAGCGGCACCAGTTTCGGTACGGTAGTGCTGCATGTGGCGCCCGAATCGGCCATCGGCGGGCCGCTGGCCGCGGTGCGCACGGGCGACGAAATCGCCCTGGATGTAGATGGCCGGCGCATCGATCTGCTGGTTCCTGCCGCGGAAATCGCCCAGCGCCTGAGCGCATTCCGGCCCTCTCCGCCGCATTACACGCGCGGATACGGACGCCTTTTCCTGGAGCATGTGACGCAGGCGAATCGCGGTTGCGATTTCGATTTCCTCGAAGCAGCACCCCCCCAAACCCCCAAGTAGGCGCACCACAGTACCACTAACCCGAACGGTTCTTGCGGCGCCCCGTCCCACTGCGACAGAATATGAGGTGTGGGGGAACCGAGCGATCTCACCGATATCACGAGCCTGCTGCGCCAGTGGCAGGCAGGCGATTCCCGCTCCTACGATTTGGTGATGAGCTGGGCCTACCAGCGCATGCTCGCCATCGCCTCCGGCTTTGTGGCGCACGAGCGCGCCGCCACCGAACCCGCCGCCCTGGTCAACGAGGCGTACCTCCGCCTGCGCAAGTTGCAACACATGGACTGGCAGAACCGCAACCATTTCTTTTCGGTGGTGGCCGGCGAACTGCGACGAATCCTGATCGACCAGGCGCGCTTCCGCATCGCCCAAAAGCGGGAGGGCAGCCAGCAGCGCGTGCCGCTTTCCGACGACTTAAGCTGGATCGACGCGCGCGGCCAGGAGATGCTCGACCTGGACCGCGCCTTAAACGATCTGGAGCAACTGGATGCCGAAAAGGTGCGGCTGGTGGAATTGCGTTACGTGATGGGGTGCACAGTTCCCGAAATCTGCGCACTAAGCGGGGTGTCCGATGCTACCATCGAACGGCATTTGCGTTTCGCGCGCACCTGGTTATACGATAGGCTGCACTCCGCGCCCGTATGACCGGATCCTGGCGAGACCTGGAAGATATCTTCGACGCAGTCTGCCTGCTGGATGACGACGCGCGCCGTACCGTGCTCGACGCGCGCTGCAATGGCAACGCGGAACTCCGCGGCGAAGTGGAGCGCCTGGTCCGAGCTTACGACGAAGAGCGCACCGCTCAGCGGGAAGCCCGATCCGCCGCAACCAGCCGGCGTTTCGGAGCATGGCAGACAGTTCGCCTTCTGGGCCGCGGAGGTATGGGTGAAGTATGGCTGGCCCAACGCGCCGATGGCGAACACGAACAGCAAGCCGCCCTCAAAATCCTCTCACCGTATCTCGCGGCGCCCGATTCATTGAAGCGGTTTCGCCGCGAACGCCAGTTGCTGGCCCGCCTGGAGCACCCCAATATCGCCCGTCTTTTGGACGGCGGCATGAGTCCCCAAGGCGAGCCATACCTGGTGATGGAATACGTCGAAGGCGTCCGCCTGGACCGTTATTGTGACAGCGGGAACCTGCCGGTTCGTACCCGTCTGGAACTGATGATCAAGGTGTGCGCGGCAGTGAATTCGGCGCATCAATATCTGGTTGTTCATCGCGATCTGAAGCCGGGCAACATCCTGGTAACCGCCGAGGGCGAACCCAAATTACTGGATTTCGGAATCGCCAAGGTGCTGGATAGCGAGGCCTCGCTCGAACAAACCGCCACCAACAGCGTCTTTCTCACGCCAATGTATACCAGTCCGGAAATCCTGCGGGGAGAACCGGCTACCGTAGCAAGCGATGTTTACTCGCTGGGAGTTGTGCTCTATGAGTTGCTGAGCGGTCACCGGCCCTTTGAAGCGTCGAAGTTGGGTCCGGCGGGACTGATGCAGGCCGTGACGGCAGCCGATCCCCCCCCGCCCGGCGTGGATCGCGACCTGGATAGCATCACGATAAAAGCGCTGGCCCGCCATCCCGAGGATCGCTACGGTTCCGCCGCCCAGTTCGCGGACGATATCGAGCGCTATCTGGAGGGCTTGCCGGTGGCTGCCGTGGCGCGCAGCCGCGTTTACGTGGCGCGTAAGTTCGTGCGCCGTAATCGCGTGGCCGTCGCAGCGTCCGCTGTGCTGCTGCTTTCGCTCGCCGCCGGATTGGCCGGTACGCTGTGGCAGGCGCGCGTGGCCCAACGCGAACGAGACAACGCCGAGCAGCGCTTCAACGACGCCCGCAAGTTGGCGAACTACCTGCTCTTCGATCTGTACGACTCTGTGCGCACCGTTCCGGGTACGCTGCCGATGCAGGCGGACATGGCCCGCCGCGCGCTCCAATACCTCGACCGCCTGGCTGCCACCAAAAACAACGACCCCGCGCTACGCCAGGAACTGGCTGAAGGTTATTTGAAACTGGGCACCGTATTCGGTATTCATCCGGGTTCCGGTGACCGTCTCGGCGACACCGCCCAGGCCATTGCCAGCGATCGCAAAGCACTGGCGATTATTGAGCCCCTGGTGAAGGAACGACCCACCAGCCTGGCGGCCCGCCGCACGCTTGCCGCCGTTCAGGAACAACTGGGCGGTGCCCTGACCATGGCCGGCCAGTATGACCAGGGCTTTGCAGGGCTGCGTAAAGCCGCGGAAGCTTTCGAGCAGATCGCGGCGGCGCATCCACACGACGCCCGCGCATGGCGGGATGCCGGCACCGCCTGGTATTCCTTTGGAAAACTGCTCAGCGAAAAGAGCGGCTACATTACCTTCAACGCCGAGGCGCCTCTATCATATCTGCGCAAGGCGGTAACCGAATTTGAAACTGCACTGCGCATCGACGCAGCCGACCCGGCCACCATTAAGCTGCTGGCTGCTTGTTATGAATCCATCGGCCGCATCAATTCCACGCCCAATCCCAGCCAGGGCATTCAGGACTACAGCACTGCGCTGAACCTGCTGGCACGCCTGCCTGAAAGCGAACAGCAGACCGTGGATGTGCGGCAAATGCGGGCCATGATGCTGGTGCATGTCGGTTGGGATCAGGGACAACTCAATGACCTCAATGCAGGCCTAGCCAGCGTGGAGCAAGCCGTTCCGGTTTTGGACGCGCTGGCGGCGGCCGATCCGGAAAACACGGGCGCCGCCTATCGCCGATTCGATGCGTATCGCTCGCTGGGCCTGATTCACGGCTACGCGGGCCATCCGGCCGAATCGCTCGAGAACCTGCGCAAGGCCCTCGCGGTTCTGGATTGGATCGTCGCGCGGGATACCGCCAATGCCATGTATCCGTTGCTGCGCGCGGAGATGCAGGGTCGCGTAGCCAATCTTCTGGTGGAGGCCAAGCGTGAAGCCGAAGCCCGTCCCTATGCTGAAGCCAGCGCTGCGTTTTTCAGGCGCATCGGAGATAGCCCTGACGCCACGCCGCAGCAGTTGATCGAGGCCGTAAAGAACGCCGCGGAAACCGGCGTAAAATCCTTGCGCGACTACCCGGCCGCTTTGCGCTTCGCCCTGCGCGCCAATGACCTAGCCAAGGGTCAGAATCCGGCGGCGCTGGGGTACCTGGCGGAAGCCTACGCGCTAAACCAAAATTTCGCAAAAGCCGTGGAAGCGGCCCAGCAAGGTCTCGCGATTACCCCCCCCACCAAGGAGGGCGAATCCCCATCGCAATTGCGTAAATGGCTCGAAGACGAAGTCAAAGAGTACCAAAGGTGATTGCCCGCGCGGCCCTATGGAGTGTACAAATCCAAGTCTTGAGCCGTATCCGTACTCTCCTGCAATGTCAATGAACGCGCCCCCGCCGCCTCCATGCTTTCCGAATCCGGGTGCTCGTATTCAAACGTGCTTAGGATCCGATATAACCCCGGCGCCAGCCCGTTGAAATGATACTGCCCGCGCACATCGGTCCGGACCGTGCGCAACTCCGACACCCGCCGCCGCGTATCTTTGTCGAACGCCTCCAGATAAACCGGCGCACCCGGCGCGGGATCGTGACCAGGCCCGTTGACTAACCCGTGTATTGAAGCCGGATGCGACGATAGCTTGATCATGATCGAATCAAACCCGCGCACATATACCTCGTTCCAGCCGTCGGCGCGCCCGCCGGCCGATTCGCTGCCACCGAAGTTAGCGCCAACTTGCAGCGGATAGTAGGTTACCGGTGGAACCACCGATATCTCCCAGCGCCCCGGCCCCAGTGCCGCATGGTCGTTGACCACCTTGAGCACTTCCGCGCGTCCGCCGCCATCCAAGTCCTTCCGGCGCGCGGTGATCTTGACCTTGTCCACATCTATGCGATTCCCCTTTTCATCCTGCACCCGGAATTCCGTCGGCCGCCAGGAAGTGACATGCACGGATAACTCTTTGTCTTGATCTATCGAGATTTCCTGATAAGTCCCCATCTTGCCCCGGCCATTAGGCTCATCGGCGTCCGCGACCAGTTCGTAGGTGCCTGGCGCCAGTTGCTCGAAAGCGAACGACCCCGCCGTCTTCACCTGTGTGCGACCCACATCCGAGATCAGACTCAGTGTCACCGGAACCTGCGGGCTTACGTTCCCAAAGACGCGAAATAGCTTTCCCGGCAAGGGCCGAATATCGATATCGTCAGCCTGGGCATCCAGGTCTACATCCACCGTCATGGCCTGATCCACTGCCATCGTTTCTTTGTGAAAAGTGGGCAGCAACCCGGACAAATCTTCCAATTGTTTCGAGGCGCTTCGCACATAGTAAGTGCCGGGTTCCAATCCGTGTATGCGATAGATGCCCCGATCGTCCGTAGTCGCGGTAGCCGCGATGCGCAGCGGTTGGACCGCCGGGTAGGCCACCACTTTATGGTCGGGAATGCCGATTTCGTTTTCGTCGAGGACGGTCCCGGAAATCGCGGCGAATCGCCTTAGGCGGATATCCAGAAATAGCGAGCCATTCTGTTCGACCGACATAGGTTTGCCCGCCGACTTCCAATCCCGCTGCCCATATTGGAACGGCGCAAATCCCAACCGCGTGGCGCGCAGCAGGTACATGCCGGCGTTTACTGAGAAGGTGAACTGCCCGGTGCGGCCGGCGCGGGTAGACTGCGTTGCTCCTCCAGTTCCTTCGACGGGCCGTAGCGTCACTAGCGAACGCGCCAACGGACGGCCGGTATTCCTGTCGAGCACTATCCCGCGAATGACGGCAGCGTGCGCGACGCAGCCACACAGAGCGGCAAGCAGTAGTCGATACATATCGCCTATTCGTGAATATGACGCGCAGCGGTCCTCAAACGCCTAAGCCCTAAACGCGCATATGATAGATTAATCCGCAGGCAACTATGATTCGTAACTTGGCCTTTCTGGCTCTATTCGCATCGGCTGCGTGGCCGGCCGCTTCCGACTTCAACGGCCGCTGGGACATCACCGTTAAGCCCGCGCCGCGCGGACGCGCCTGGTGGCTTCAAGTAGAAGGCGCCGGCACCCCCAATATAAAGGGGAAATTCGTTGGCTTTCCCGGTGGCGACCTTAACGACATTCCGCACATTGCGATTGAGGACAGCGAACTGCGCTTCTCTTACGACAACCACGACGTGCATCAGGAATATCGTGCCCACTGGGTCGACGGCAAACTTCAGGGCACCTTCGTCTCCGGCGATACCAAGCTCGAATGGACCGGCGCGCGAGCCCCCCGCATCGACGACGCCGATGACGGATCCTGGCGCGAACTCCAGCCCGTCGATCTCTTCAACCGCCAGGATATCTCGAACTGGCACGGCCTGATCGCCGACGCGTCTCCGGGTTGGTCCGTGGATGGCGGCATTTTGAGAGGCAACGGCAAAGCCACTGACTTGGTCAGCAACGTTTCCTTCTGGAATTTTAAACTGCACGTGGAATATCGCACCCCAGAACATAGCAACAGCGGTATCGGGCTGCGCGGGCGTTACGAAGTCCAAATCCTGCAAGACGACGGACGTCCCCTCGATCGCCATTCGAATGCAGCCCTTTACAGCCGCATCATTCCCACTGAAAACGTCACTAAGCCGGCTGGCGAATGGCAGACCTACGATATCCGCCTGGTAGGCCGCCACGTGGTCGTCACCCTCAATGGTAAGACCGTAACCCAGGGCATCATTGACGGACTAACTGCCATCGCCTGCGATCCGGCCGAGGGCGATCCCGGGCCCATCATGCTGCAAGGCGACCACGGCCCCGTCGAATTTCGTAGCATCGTAATTACGCCTTTGGTGAAATAATGCAGATCTTGTCCGGAGTCATCGCGGCGGCAGTAACGCCTCACGGCAAGCGGGGCGACGAGCCCGATATCGCCGCCACTCTGGATTTGATCGACTTTCTATGCGGCGCCGGAGTGCAGGGAATTGCGCTGTTGGGCTCCACGGGCGAATTCGTAAACCTGCATGCCGACGACCGCGCGCGCCTGGTCTATCTCGCGGTAAAGCGCAGCCGCGTACCCGTGCTCGCGGGCGTTTCGGATTCCACTCTTGATGGGGCGCTGGCGTTGGGGCGGGAGGCCACTGCGGCGGGAGCGGCCGGACTGCTGCTGATGCCGCCTTACTTCTTCCGCTACCGCCAGCCCGAGATCCGCCAATTCTACATGCGTTTCGCGGCGGAAATGAACCGCAGCGCGCCGATTTATCTCTATAACATCCCCGCGTTTACCAGCGAGATCGCACCCGAGACCGCCATAGAGTTGCTAGCGACAGGCCTCTTTGCCGGCATCAAAGATTCGAGCGGTAGCTGGGAAAACTTTGAAACCCTCAGCCGCTTCAAGCACGAGCATCCATTTACGCTGCTGGTTGGGCACGACGGCATCTTTACCCGCGCCCGCCAGGGCGACGCCGACGGTATCGTCAGCGGGGTGGCCTGCGCCGTGCCGGAATTGCTGCTCGGCCTTGACCGGGCCATCGCCCACGGAGATGCTGCTGAAATTGCCGGGCTAGACGCGCGCCTGCACCAATTCCTCGAACACCTGGACCGCTTTCCCACACCTGTGGCGATCAAAGCTGCGCTAACCGTACGCGGTATGAAGACCGGCGCCGTCCCCGTGCCACTGGCCCCCGAAACCGAGGCGGCGCTAAACGAGTTCTGCGAGTGGTTCCGCGCCTGGATGTAACCAGCGCTTTTAGCCCTTCTTCTTGCTAGTCGCTTTGGGCTTTAGCGCGCTCGCGTAAACATAGCTTGCATCGAAGTATTTCTTGAGTTCCGATGTCTTCGATAAGAGCGTGTCGGGCACTTCAACATATTCTTTTTGCACGATGCCATAAGCCTCGCACAGCTTGGCCTTGTGCTTTTTTAGAAATAACTCGCGTTCGCCTTCCGGAAGCCGCAACGCCAGCTTACCCTCCTTGCTAAGGTAACTGAACATATTGCCGTTCACCGAAGTATATGGAACAGTCGCTCCTTTTCTCTCCACTTTCGGGTTCGTGGCCACCAGCTTTTCATAGAGCAGAAGCTTGTCTGGATGCGCCGAAATTGGTGTTTTTGCCATGAAAGACAGCCTACCAGCAATAATAGCGATTGCGTATACTAGTCTCGGCCAGTAATCGCTACAATCGCGATCATGAGAACCCTGAGACTATTTCAAAAATCACACGACTCCTCCGCCCTCGCCGGTTTGGCAGTCATTGGCTTCGCCATCGGAGCAACCGCGGTGGGCGCCATGGCCATCGGTGTAATCGCGATTGGGCGCGTCACCATTCGACAAGGCCGGATTGATAAACTCAGCATCGGCGAACTCACGGTGGACAAACTGATAGTCAAGCAATAGGCGCTAGAGATCTGCGTCCGAAATTTCGATGTGAATAGGTTGCCCCGTTGACCTCTGATGCCTTCACTCCGAGCCATGACCGTGAGGGAATGGTTGTGCGGCGCCACGCTGTGATAACTGCCATTTTCACTGACGGAGCACACTCTCGCGGCGACAACCCGCTTGTGATCTAATTTAATCCATGCCGATAACTCGCCGCAATGCGGTACTTCTGTTGGGTTGCGCCAGGGTCACGCCGCTACAAGCCCAGGCAGAAAAGTCCCAGACCACAATTCACCAGGAAGTGGATTTTAAAGCGGACCCGCATATCATCTACCAAGTGCTGCTCGACTCGAAACAATTCAGCGCATTCACCGGCCACGCCGCCACGATCCAGGCGCAGGCTGGCGGCGCGATCACGATGTTTGGCGGCCTGATTGAAGGCCGCAACATTGAATTAGTTCCCGACCGGCGGATCGTCCAGGCCTGGCGTGAAGCCTCGTGGAAGCCGGGTTATTATTCGTTGGTATCCTTTGAACTCATGCCGCAACCTCCGGGTACACACTTGGTTTTCAACCAAACCGGCATCGCGGAAGCCGATTTCGGACACCTAAACGAGGGCTGGCCGATCCGCTATTGGAAGCCGCTGGCGAATTATCTCAAGGTCAACCCGCTCCCACCGGCGCTAGATCGGAATTGAAGATATCGAGCTTAACATTCAACTTGCCGTTGATCGCGAGCGGCCACGGCGCTTCCCACATGCCACGGAATGTTAATGTCCGGAAAGCAATAGAACGCGCCAAACAACTTACCGGCGGCTTCCTTCCCGGTGGCAATGGGGCGTTCGGTGACAAGACCGATGCGTCCTTCGCGCACATCGCCGATGTCTTGACCAAGTCACGTGCCGAAAATGCCCGCATCCACTCTTGGTCTGCGGCGCGGACGGCATCGTTTGGAGTCGCCGCGCGCATCCCTAGCGCTGATACCGTCTTCGATGCGTCCCCCCCCCCCACTACCGCACCATGCATCCGCCGAAATACTGCTGCCGCGACGGCGCCGCCGACAAATCGTGATAAACGAACGCGCCCCGCGCGAAGTAGTGTGCCACCACCGCCTTCCGCGTCAATCGCAAGTCCCGCCGCTGCGATCCGCCATGCAGCAAATTGGCATGCCACATCAGCACGTCCCCCTTGCGCGCCTCAAAGTACCGCGGCCGCAGCCCGTGCTCCGCAATCAGCCGCTGTACGTGCGGTTCATAGCGCTCCCGATAGGATCCGTACCCCCCGCTCCGCATATCCTCGAGCGAAATCCCTAAGTCGTGGCTGAAAACATACGGCAGCCGGTGGCTCCCCGGATAATATTCCAGCGGACCGCACTCCGCACCTATATCCTCAAACGCGATCCACGCTGCCGCCAGATACCCCAACGGATACGTGGTCATGTGGATCGAATCGGAATGCGCCGCCTGCTGGCTGCCCTTATGCGAGGCGATAGTCTGCAGTAACTTCGCCGGACGCCCCAATAGCCGCCCCATCCATCTCATCAATGCCGGATACTTCGCCACTCTGCAAAACGCCCCCACCTTCTTATGCGGATTCAAAAACCGTCCCGGCAACCGGTCTGCGTCCCCCGCGGGCTCCGGAGGCAGTTTGATTGCCCCGCGCTGCACCGCCTGCTCGTAGGCCTGCCAAGCGGCATCCAGCAGCCCCTCGGGAATCAGCCTCGGCAACACCACATACCCTTCTTCCGCCCACTGACGGCAAAGCGCCGCGTCCTCCTCCGGCAGCCCCGCAATCCGATCCGCCCAATCGCCGCCGTCCAACCACGGCTTCGGCCCTGAATCCGGAAAGTGCTCCGCCCGAAACGCCGGCAGCCGCCGGAAATTCACGCATTGCTCCGCTATCGGCGATCGGGCAAGTAGGCGTACAATGGTATCGACCAGCGGCATCCTTAGAGGATACCGCCCCGCATATCCCCTGAACACCAATTCGCGTCAAGCACAAAATTACGTAATCATTTCAACTACTTACAGTCAGATCTTGTCACTCACCCCCGAGTGTGCTAATAATGGACTTCGGATTCCGTTACCCGGATTCCGACAGACCCCGAAAACACAAACCGAAACATGGAGGTTGTACCGTAATGAAGATTCGTCCGCTTTATGACCGCATCGTGGTCAAACGGATCGAGGAGAAGGAAACCATGCAGGGTGGCCTTTACATCCCCGATTCCGCAAAAGAAAAGCCGCAGGAAGGCGAAGTTGTCGCCGTCGGCAAAGGCAAGCGCCTCGAAGACGGCAAACTTGTGCCGCTCGACGTCGAAGTTGGCAATCGCATCCTCTTCGGCAAGTACTCCGGCAGCGACATCAAGCTGGATGGCGATGAGTTCTTGATCATGCGCGAGGACGAAGTCCTCGGCATTTTGGAAAGTCAGCCCATAGTGCCGCCAAGAAGGCTTCCTAAGGAGTAGAGAATCAATGGCGAAACAGATTGTATACGCAGAAAATTCCCGTCAAGCGATCTTGCGCGGCGTCAACCAGTTGGCCGACGCGGTGAAAGTAACCCTCGGCCCCAAGGGCCGCAACGTCGTCCTCGAGAAGAAGTTCGGCGGCCCCAACATCACCAAAGACGGTGTCACCGTGGCCAAGGAAATCGAGCTGAAGGATCCGCTCGAAAACATGGGCGCCCAAATGGTGCGCGAAGTGGCTTCCAAGACCTCCGATGTGGCCGGCGACGGCACCACCACCGCCACCATCCTGGCGCAGTCCATCTTCCGCGAAGGCGTGAAGGCCGTTGCCGCGGGCGCCAACCCGATGGCCCTGAAGCGCGGCATCGACAAGGCCGTCACCGCCGCCGTCGAAGAAGTGAAGAAGCTCTCGCAAGCCCGTCTCCGGCGACATGATCGCCCAGGTCGGCACCATTTCCGCCAACAGCGATTCCACCATCGGCAACATCATCGCCGACGCTATGAAGAAGGTCGGCAAGGATGGCGTCATCACGGTCGAAGAATCCAAGACCATGGTCACCGAACTGACCACCGTCGACGGCATGCAGTTCGACCGCGGCTATCTCTCCCCCTACTTCGTCTCCGATCCCGACCGCATGGAATGCGTGCTCGAGGATCCCTATATCCTCATCCACGAGAAGAAGATCAGCAACATGAAGGACCTGCTGCCCCTGCTCGAGCAGATCGCTCGCTCCGGCAAGCCCCTGCTGATCATCGCTGAAGAAGTCGAAGGCGAAGCCCTCGCCACCCTCGTGGTCAACAAACTCCGCGGCACCCTGAACGCCTGCGCGGTCAAAGCGCCCGGCTTCGGCGATCGTCGCAAAGCCATGTTGGACGATATCGCCATCCTCACCGGCGGCAAGTCCATCATGGAAGAAACCGGTATCAAACTGGAAGGCGTCCGCCTCGAAGACCTCGGCCGCGCCAAGCGCGTAACCGTGGACAAGGACAACACCACTATCGTTGACGGCAACGGCAGCCAGAAGTCCATCGAAGGCCGCATCAAACAGCTCCGCAGCCAGATCGACGAAACCACTTCCGACTACGACCGCGAGAAGCTGCAGGAACGCCTGGCCAAACTCGCCGGCGGCGTCGCCGTCATCAAGGTCGGTGCAGCCACCGAGACCGAGATGAAGGAAAAGAAGGCTCGTGTGGAAGATGCGCTGCATGCCACCCGCGCGGCCGTTGAGGAAGGTATCGTTCCCGGCGGCGGCGTAGCTCTGCTGCGCGCCTCCAAGTCGCTCGACGGTCTCAAGGCCGAAGGCGACGAGCAGATCGGCGTCGATATCGTGCGCCGCGCCTGCCAGGAGCCCCTCCGCCAGATCGTGGTGAACTCGGGCACCGAGGGCGCCATCGTGGTGGAGAAGATCCGCGAGAATTCCAACCCCAACTTCGGCTTCAACGCGCAGACCGATAAGTACGAAGACTTGGTTGTCTCCGGCGTCATCGACCCTACTAAGGTGACTCGCACGGCCCTGCAGAACGCCGCGTCGATCGCTTCCCTCATGCTGACCACCGAAGCCATGGTGGCCGAGATCCCCGAGAAGAAGTCGGCCCCGGCCGGCGGCCCCGGCGGTCACGGCGGTCCCGAGATGGACTACTAAGTCCATCCGCCAACTAACTAACTAACTTGCTTCAAATCGCCGCGCTCCCTGACAGAGGGGGCGCGGCTTTTTTATGTCCAGACTGGCCAGCGCCCGTTCGAAAGACATTCCGGCGGCTAGATTCCGTCCCATTGATCCCCAACACCCTAAAACGCTACGATGAAAGGAGGGTACGAACATGACAACTCTTGATTGGTCCCAGTGTCCCGCCGTGGAAAGCATTCCCGGCAAGGTTAGCGGAGCGTGGGTATTTAAGAATACCCGGATGCCTGTTGCAACGGTGTTCGAGAATTTGGAAGCTGGCTTGACCGTGGAAGAAGTCATGGACGAGTTCTCCGTCACGCGCGAACAGATCAACGCCGT
Organism: Bryobacterales bacterium; assembly: GCA_963738345.1. Classification (GTDB taxonomy): domain Bacteria; phylum Acidobacteriota; class Terriglobia; order Bryobacterales; family Bryobacteraceae; genus Bog-159. Next base: position 3,351,196 of record CAVTWI010000002.1, on the reverse strand, counting down.
ATTGCATTTCGCGGCAAAGAGCTAGCGGCACGCACCTACTACGCCGCTACTATTCGGAGTTATTAAGATGAGTAACAAGAATCGCCTATTAACACATTTTTATCCCCTATCGGCCTTAGTCGGCTTATTCTTCGCTACCTCCATTACCGCATTCACCGGCCAAGTAACATTCCGGGTTGTTTCACCGATGAATGACAGTCTGCAACAGCCGGTCGGTATAACCGAAGGGTCGCCCGGCACGTTCTACTCGATGGGAGGGTCGAGTACCCAAACGGCGTTCTCGATTACCACCCAAGGAACGAAGACCAATCTGGCGACATTTGGCGCTAACCATAACGGTATGGCTTTCCTCGTAAGTGCGTCTAACCAAAGATTTTACGCGGCCGTGAGTTCTCCGACGACAATCAATGCCTTCTCCGTTAGCGCGGCGGCCAATAGCAAGCAGATCTACTCGGCGCAAACCGTAGGTTTCGAGGCCTTGCAGAATCTGCCTGATGGCACTCTCCTCGGTGTCGCGGGCACCATATCGGCCACTTCATCCTGGTTGGTAGCAAAGTCCGATCTGGAAGGAAACGCCACCACCATCTACGCCTTTCCGTCCCGAGTTTCTTCCTCACACGCTTCTCTACGCCAGCGACGGGAACTACTATGGCGTATCCATCCAGTTGGATGGGTCCGGCTATGTGTACAGGGTTACGCCCGCTGGGGTATTCACCAAGCTCTGGAGTTCTTCCGCCGGCGCGTTTGGCGGACCTCCACTTTACGTTCCGCTGCTTCAGGCCGACGACGGGAACCTGTACGGCGTGACCACAAGTGCGTTTGGCAATTCGAAAGCCACCTTCTACAAACTTAGCCTGGACGGCCAGTATACCCTACTCTACACGTTCCCAGCCGGGGTCAACTACCAGCCAACCGCGCTCATCGAAGGCAGCGACGGTAACTTCTATGGCTCGACCCTGGGCGCCGGCAGCAAGCTGTTTCGCTTAACCAAGTCCGGCATTTACACGGAACTTTACACTATGATCGCCACTCGCGACGGCCAATGCTCCTGCCAGTTGACTTTGGGCACCGACGGCATTATCTACGGTACGGCGCAAGGACAGGGAAAGTACGGCGGTGGAGACGTTTTTGCACTGGATGTGGGCATGCCTTTACCGCAGCCATGGGCCCAGCAGTTTGGACCGCAAGCCGGGCCCGCAGGCACGCGCGTCCGGATCTGGGGGCGAAACCTGCTCTCGGCCACCGTCACGTTCAATGGCGTACCCGCCGTGGATGTCTCGAACAGCGGTCCCAATTACGTATGGGCCACCGTTCCCGCCGGCGCCACCACCGGTCCCATCACCATCGCTACGCCCGGAGGCAGCAATACCACCCAAGCGGTCTTCACAGTGCAATAGCGGCAGCGAACTCGCTCTGAAGACCAGGCTTTCTACCGGCAGCCCCCTCCGCGGTTTTGCCCTAGCCCGGCACACTCCAACCGGCAAACGCCCTCGGCCGGCGTGAACCGAAATGTCAATGGCGCTCCCCCCACAGAAAGCTATTGCACCCCTGCCCATGCACCTCCTCCACCCCCCCGCTGCTTTGATAAACTCAATAGAACCCAATGCGAAAAATCGGAATTCTCTACGGTATGGAGTCCACCTTCCCCCCCGCCCTGGTGGACCGCATCAACTCCTTCAACGTATCCGGCGTGCGCGCCGAAAGCCTCCTCGTCGGCGGCGTCGGTATGAACCAGCCCAGCGGCTACCGCGTCATCGTCGACCGCATCTCCCAGGACATCCCCTTCTATCGCGCCTACCTCAAAAACGCCGTCCTCGGCGGCACCATCGTCATCAACAACCCCTTCTGGTGGAGCGCCGACGATAAATTCTTCAACTACGCCCTCGCCGACCGCATCGGCGTCGCCGTCCCCCGCACCGTACTCCTGCCTCATAAGCAGCATCCCCCATCCACCACCGACCGCTCCATGCGTAACCTCCTCTATCCCCTGAATTGGGACGAGATCTTCGGTTACATCGGCTTCCCCGCCTTCCTCAAACCCCACTCCGGCGGCGGCTGGAAAAACGTCTATAAAGTTGATAACCCCGCCGAACTTTTCGCTGCCTACGACCAAACCGGCGACCTCTGCATGACCCTGCAGAAAGCCGTCGATTTCACCGACTACTTCCGCTGCTACGTCATCGGCCAGGAGAAGGTCTGGGTCATGCGCTACGATCCCAAACAGCCGCACGCCAACCGCTACGTCAAGGATGCGCCGCCCATCGAACCAGCCATGTACGCGCGCGTCGTCGGCGATGCCCTCAAGCTATGCCGCGCCCTCGGCTACGACATGAACACCGTCGAATTCGCCGTCGAAGATGGCATCCCCTATGCCATCGACTTCCTGAACCCCGCGCCCGATGCCGACATCCATTCCGTCGGCCCCGAGAACTTCGAGTGGGTGGTCAACGCCATCGCCGAACTGGCCGTCAAAAAAGCCCTCAGCGATGAGGTTCCCGCCCGCGATTATCGCTGGTCCAGTTTCCTTTAGTCCGTGCTTTTATCGGCGCTGCCGGCATCCCCGGTTGTCGGCACTCCGTTCATTCTGTTATGCTTCAAATGTCGAATTCATAACAAGCTAGCTCCCCGGCCCCGCCGGCCGGGCCCCACGAAGAGGTTTTGCCATGTCAGGTCATTCAAAGTGGGCGACCATCAAGCACAAAAAAGCTGCACTGGACGCCAAGCGCGGAAAAACATTCACGCGCATCATTAAAGAAATTATGATCGCCGCCCGCAGCGGCGGCGATCCCGACGCCAATCCGCGCCTGCGCACCGCCATCCTGGCGGCCAAAGCCGTCAGCATGCCTGCCGACAACATCAAGAAGGCCATCATGCGCGGCACCGGCGAACTGGAGGGCGGCCAGATCGACGAAGTCATGTTCGAAGGCTACGGCCCCGGCGGCGCCGCCGTGCTGGTCAAAGTCGCTACCGACAACCGCAACCGGACCGTCAGCGAAATCCGCCATTGCTTTTCGAAGAACGGCGGCAACCTCGGCGAGCAGGGCAGCGTCGCCTGGATGTTCGAGCGCAAGAGCCACTTCTACGTCCCGCGCGAAGAAGCCAGCGAAGAACAGCTCATGAACATCGTGCTCGATGCCGGCGCCGACGATCTGCGCGACGATGGCGATCAGTGGGAAGTAGTTTCGCCTCCCGAAGCCCATGAGGCCGTCGTAGCAGCCCTTGAGAAAGCTAAGCTCACCGCCGAGCAGGCCGAAGTTGCCATGCTGCCCAAGAACCTGGTACGCCTCGAAGGGCAAGAACGCGGGCGCCATGCTGCGGCTGAGCGAAGCGCTCGAAGAGCAGGACGACGTGCAGAACGTGTATTCCAACTTCGATATCGACGAGAAGGAGTTGGAGGCGATGGCCCAATAACGTGCTGGTGCTGGGGATCGATTGCGGTACGCAGCGGACCGGCTACGGCGTCATTGAGTCGCGATGGCGGCGGCCACAAGCTGATCGCCTCCGGCGTCATCGTCACCAGGGTCAAAGATCCGTTTGAGGCGCGCCTGCAGGTAATCGCCCGCGGGTTGCGCGAGGTGATCCGGCTGCATGCGCCGGTCGCCGCCGCGGTGGAGCAGGTATTCTACGCCGCCAATGTCAGGACCGCCCTGAAATTGGCGCACGTGCGAGGGGTCGCGCTATTGGCTATCGCCGAAGCCGGGATCGAACTGGGCGAGTATTCTCCTTTGGAGGTCAAGACCAGCGTGGTCGGTTATGGGCAGGCCGACAAGCGGCAGGTGCAGTTGATGGTGCAGTCTCTTCTGGGGTTGGAATCCATGATCGAATCGGAAGATGCCAGTGACGCCCTGGCCGTCGCCATCTGCCATGCCACCCGTGCTACCACCAGCGCCCGCCTTTCCCTGCCGCTCGCCCGCCCCACAAGATTGGTTGGTGTGATTTCAAAATGAAATGGTGTTTCACACTGCTGTGGTGCGCTTCGCTTTTCGCTGCCCCTGCGGCCGGCACGCCCCATCTCTATTTCTCGAAATCCTTTCCGGGCAGTTCCCCGGCGTACGTGGCCATCAATGTGGATCGCACCGGCGCCGGTGATTACCGCGAAGACGAGAAAGACGATAACCCCATCCACTTCCAGCTCAGCGAACCCGATACCACCGCTTTATTCGATCTGGCCGCCAAACTCGGCAACTTCGACCACCCTCTCGAGTCGCCCCTGAAAGTCGCCTTCATGGGCACCAAAACCCTCCGCTTTACCGACGGCGCTACGAAGAACGAGGTCAAGTTCAACTTCTCCGAGGACCCTTCCGCGCAAGCTCTGGCCGATGCCTTCGAGCGCATTAGCGAATCCGAACAACTCTACACTACGCTTGAAATCTCCGCCAAGTACGACCGCTTGGGTGTCATGAAAGCGTTGCTCCTGCTCGAGTCCGCCTACGATCATAAACGCGTGGTAGACGCTCCCCAATACCTGCCCTTGCTCGACCGCATCGCCAAGAACGAAGTCTATATGCACCAGGCACGCTTGCGCGCGGCCAATCTCGCCGACGCATTCCGCGCCCCAGCCCCCAAATGAAATTTCTCTGTACGATCTTCCTGACCGCTGTTTTGGCCTGGGCGCAAAACGCGCCCAATCCTCCAGCCACCAAGCCCCCGGCCCCCAATCCCTCGGCGGAAGAGGAGCAGCAGTTAAGCCAGGCGGTCTCCGAAGCCGGGAACAGTCCGGTCGATTTCACCCGCGCGCTCGAAAAGCATTTGGCCAAGTATCCCAATTCCTCCCGCCGCAATGAAATCGAGCGCGCCCTGGTCAAGGCGGCCATCGAAACTAAGGACGACAAGCGCATTATCGAATACGGCGAGCGCGTTCTGGCGCGCGAACCGGACGACGTTCAGGTTTTAGATAAAGTTGTTCGCGCCCTGTCCCAGTCCTCGGCCCCCGGCGCCTCCGAGCGCGCCCTGAAGTATGCCCGCCATTATGAGGAACAACTCCGCCTCACCCGCAGCCAGTCCCCCCCCGGACACTTGAGCGAAGCGCAGTGGCACGAAGAAGTGGACAAAGGCTTGGGCCGCGTATTGTCGTATCAGGCGCGCGCCACCGGTAACCTCGGCAAGATTGACGAGGCCATCGCCCTCGCCCGCCGCGGCTATGATACCTATCCTTCCGCCGAATCCGCCCGCGAACTCGGCCGCTGGTTGGCTGCCGCCGGCAAGAACCAAGATGCCCTCGCGCCCTTAGCCGACGCCTTCTCCATCCCCGACACCCGCAATACCGATGCCGACCGCGCCAAGGATCGCGCCCAGTTGGGCGATATCTACCGCAAAGTCTACGGTTCGGAAAAGGGCCTCGGCGATCTGATTCTCGAAGCCTACGACCGCACCTCCGGAGTCCTTGCGGCCCGCCGCTTGCGTCTGCGCCAGAACGATCCCAACGCCCAGGCCGGCAACGTCGAAGAGTTCACCATATCCGGCCTGGATGGCGGCAAACTAGCCATCGCCTCGCTCAAAGGTAAAGTCGTGGTCTTCGACTTCTGGGCCACCTGGTGCGGTCCTTGCCGCATGCAGCATCCGCTGTACGAAGAGGTCAAGCAACGCTTCCACGATTCGCCCGACGTGGTCTTCCTGTCCATCGATACCGACGAAGAGCGCGATGTCGTCGCGCCTTTCCTCAAGGAAAACCACTGGTCCCAGCAAGTGTATTTTGAAGACGGCCTGTCACGCGTGCTGGCCATTACCTCCATGCCCACCACCATCGTGCTCGATCGCCACGGCGAAGTTTCCAGCCGCATGAATGGCTTCGTGCCCGGACGCTTCGTCGATATGCTCAGCGATCGCATTAAAGATGCATTGAAGAATTAAAGGTGCATTAAGGAATTGAAGGTGTTATAATCCCCCCTCGGACTCCGATTTCTATGACGCCTGAACCCACTTCCGACAACTCCCCAGCGCCGCTCGGCACCATGGGGCGCATCACCGGTGTTTTCCTGGATCCTAAGAAAGCATTCGCCGATATTGCCGCCCGGCCGTCGTGGATCGTGCCGGTCGTCTTGTTGGCCATCGCCGCTCTTGCATTCACCTATACCTACAGCACGAAGATCGGCTGGGAGCACTATTTCCGTCAACTCGCCGATACCAATACCCGGATGCAGAACATGGACCCGCAGCAGCGCGAGGCCGCCATCCAGATGCAAATCAAGTTCGGCCCCATCGGCGGATATGTTTTCAGCATCATCGGTATTCCGCTGATGGCGCTGATTGTCGGCGGCGTCGTCCTGCTGATGAGCAAAATCGGCGGCGCATCCTTGAAATTCAAGCAGACCTTCGCCATCAGTTCCTGGGCCATGCTGCCTGGCTTGATCTCCAGTATCCTGGCCATCGTGGTGATGTTCCTGAAGAATCCGGACGATTTCAACCTTCAGAATCCGCTGGCCTTCAACCTCGCCGCCTTCCTTGAGCCGCCCCCCAATACCGGCAAGTTCCTCTACACCTTTGCTAAATCCTTCGACCTCTTCACAATCTGGATGATCCTGCTGCTGGCCGTCGGCATCTCGGTAGCCGCGCGCAAGATACCGTTCTCCAAAGCCGTGATCCTAGTGGTCGCGCCTTGGCTCATTTGGGTGCTGGTGTCAAGCGGCTTAGCCGGTATGTTCGGGTAGACCGCCACTTCCTCGTGTCTTTGCCAATCCCGGACTTGTGTCCTTGCCGAGCCCCGACCGTAAGGGAGTGGGTTCCTTTGTGTTTATGCCCGCCCAGTTCCAATCTAGAAACTTTCGTATCTCGCTGAAATCACGGCCGTACTAGCAGACGCTTGCCTTGCACCTGCACGCCGCCGTGCTATTCTCATTGTCGAGTATGGAACTGACCGCGGTTCAACAATGCATCGTCAAGGCTGTCGCCGCCGGGGAAACGCTGACTAGCGCCGCCCAGGCGAATCACGTCGATCGCGTGACTGTTTACCGCTGGATGAAAACCAATCCGCAGTTCTCCGAGGCCGTCCACCAGGCACGCACCCAATTCGCCCTCGCCACCCAAGACCCGCTGTCCAACCTCAATAATCGAGCCATGGAAACGCTGGCGGCCCTTCTCGACAATCCCGACACACCGCCCTCCATCACGCTGAAAGCCGCTACGTTTATCTTGCAGCTCCAGGACGCCCCGACGGCCGAATCAAAGCCGCCCATCCCCACTGAAACCGTCGACGCCGCCACGAAATGTTACACAATGCAACAGGATTTCGTATATAGCGACAGTGTGGCGCCCGTTCCCCGCACTCATCCCGTGGAAAAAAAACGAAGACAAAAGCGAAATCGTTGACCCCTACAGATCTTCGATGCGGAGCGTAATATCGGCCTTGGCCCACGCCGCATCGAATTCGCGCTTCACCGACTCCGCGTCCTGCTGTTTGCCCTGCGCCCGCAACGACTCCATTAGTCCGAATAGCATCCGTCCGTTGCGCGGCGACCGCTTCACGCCTTCGCGGAATACCGCTTCTGCCTCGCCCGCCTTGCCAGATAACAACAGCGCCGCGCCCAGCGATTCGCGCATCGGATAATACCAGTCCGGCGGTTCGTCGTAATTCAAGGTATCCTGCACCGCTACCGCTCGCTGCCAGTGCGGTACGGCCTCTGCAGGCGTAGAAGCCAGTCGCGCGTTGACCACCGCAGAAGCAATCGTAAGGATATCCGTCGCTTTGTTATAGCCCCACGGCGAATCGGGCGTTAGCGCTTTCCGAATCGCCTCCAGCGCCGCCTGCTCTCGCCCCGCTCCCTCCCGATCGCCGCGCCCCGCAAACGCCAGCGCCCGCGCATAGTGCCAGGTCGCCACACTGGCATGCAGTTGTTCCTTAGGCTGTGGGATTTTCAATATCCCATCCCAATCCTGAAAGCGAACGTGTCCGAAAATAGTGACCGCGTTGAAAGAATCCGCCATATCGGGCATGCTCTCGGTCATCGGAGCGATGGCCTTGGCCATCTCCGCGGCCGCCCGCAACCCATCGGCCTTCCGCCCCTGCATCCACCGTGCATACGCCACAAAATGGATGTTGTGGACGTAATATGCGCCGTATCCGCTAGTGGTCTTCGATTGGTCCAGGTATTCCCGGTCCACCGCCACGGCGCGTTCGTTCAATGACGCCGCCATCTCGTAATCGCCCAGCACCAGCCAGATATGCCCCGGCATGTGGACCATATGGCCCGCCGCCGGCATAATCCCCATCAAACGTTGCGCGCTGGCAATGGCCCTTTCGGGATCTTGTGACGATTCCACGGCATGTACATACAGATGATTCGCGCCCGGATGCTCCGGCCATCGCCGCATCACTCCTTCGAGCGTGCGTTCCGCCTCATCCACTCCGGCCGCGGGTTTGCCGTCCGCCAAATACCAATGCCAGCGCGTGGGGATCAGCAGGCTCTCGGCGTAAAAAGTCTGCGCATCCAGATCGTCGGGCCACCGCGCGGCCAGGTCGCGCATCGCGGCAATGTACGCCTCGGGCTGTTGGAAGTCCGGGCATCGCTTCCCCGCTGCCTGTAGCCACGCCAGTTCGCGCTCGGGAACGCCGGTCAGTTTCAACCCCGCATCCACCGCCGCACAGGACGCTTTCATGTTGTATTCGGCGTCGCCCTCCATGTTGATGTAGGGTCCCTGCGCCATAGCCATTCCCCAATAGGGCATGGCTGCCTGCGGATCGAGTTGGGATGCTTTGCGGAAGGAGCGCAAGGCTTCGTAGCGGTTAAACCCGTAGGTCAACGCCAAGCCCTGATCGAAGAAACGTTGCGCCTCCGGACTGGTTGTCCGGATCGCATGATGCCAGGTCCCCAGCCCCTTATAAAGGACGACCGGGTTCTCCTGCGCGGCAGCCTGCTGTGCCACGGCAAGGCCGGTAGCCAGCAGTCCGATGCACTGCGTCAGCCTCATGCAGCGGATCAGCTACGAGCACCGAAGCCCAATCGCCGCCGGAAGAAAGCCAGCGCGACCAAACCCGAACCGAGCAGCACGAAATCCGCAGGTTCTGGCGTCTGCGTCAGGATCCGGATCATGTCCATGTTCCCCTCCGATACGTGGAAGTTCACATACACCGTCTGCCGGTTGCCGCTCAACACCACTTCGTCGCCAGTCTCCAGCCCGCCCAGATTGTAGCTGATCGGCGGATACACCGTGCCCGGCGCGCCCAGCATGCCATCCGTGTTAGCGATGTTCTGATAACCAACGATAATACCGATGATCTTTTCCCCGGGGCTGAACGTGATCGACCCCTGGAAATCGCGGCCTAGAAAACCATCCACATCGGTTTCCGGAGACGCGCGCAGCAGATAGCTGTTCACCGTTACGCCTTCCCCGATGTTCCCCGAGGGAAGACCCGAACAGCAGATCCAGGTGCCCGGCGAAGTGATCGCTGAATGCACCGGTGCTGACAACACTACGCCAGTCTCTTCCGAGAATCCGTAAATGGTCGTGTCGCTCAACAACTGGCCTGCCATGAGGGACGGCGGGGCCGTTGGCAGTACGGTTACGCCACTAGAGAAAATGATGATGGAACCGTACGCCGGCAGGGCAATAACCAGGAGTAGTGCTACCAGGAGAGTACGCATAGGAATGATATAGCACATATCGTCCAGTACTTTGTACGATTTTTCGCAGTACTGTCGTACTTTTTCACACCTTTTCCGTAAGCCGATCTAAGCCGCTCGCCGAAATATGTGCTAGCTGACTCACCCACCCGCCGGATCTCGAAAAACGACATATGCTATGCTGGCGCGGAACCTGGATTCCGCACCTTAAAGTGAAACCCGCCTCCAGCATCGCGCACGCCCTCGCGGCATTTGCCGGACGGCGCGTGCTCGTCGCCGGCGATCTCATGCTCGATCGCTACTGGCGCGGCGAAGTGGATCGGATTTCGCCTGAAGCCCCCGTCCCCATCGTCCGCAAAGTCGGCTCGTTCGGAGTCCCCGGCGGCGCCGCCAATACCGCTTGCAACGTCGCCGCCCTGGGCGCCCGCGTGACTCTCTTCGGCGTTACGGGGGATGACCCCGCCGGCCGGGAATTGCGCAGCATGCTCTCTAAACGCGGCATCGACTGTGCCCAGATTTCCACGGCTGCCAGCCGCCCCACTACCTTGAAATTGCGGATCGTGGCCCACGATCAACAAATGATCCGCATCGACGAGGAAGATACTTCGCCCTTGCCCGCCGCTCTATGCGCCGAGGTGGTTGCCCGGGCCGCCCGCCGCATGCCCCAAATGGATGCCGTGTTGATCTCGGACTACGCCAAAGGCTTCGCCACTGCCGCCATGGTGAAGGGCATCATCGCTGCCGCCGCACGCCGCGGAAAGCCGGTCGTAGTGGATCCCAAAGGCGCCGGCTTCGAGCGCTATCGCGGCGCCACGGTACTAAAACCCAATCGCAGTGAACTGGCGGTACTCACCGGACTCCCCGCCCGCAATCACGAAGAGACAATAGTCGCCGGCCGCCACTTATTAGCCGTGGCAGGTGTCTCAGCCATCGTCGTGACGGAAGGAAAGGACGGCATGACTTTGCTGCGCTCCGATTCCCCCGCCGCAAACTTTCCCAGCTTCGCCCGCCAGGTCTACGATGTCACCGGCGCCGGCGACACCGCGCTAGCCACCCTTGCCGTGGCGCTTGCGGCGGGTGCGCCACTGCCCGACGCCGTATGGTTGTCGAACCTCGCCGCTGGCCTGGCCGTAGGCGAATCGGGCACCGCCGCCATTTCGCGCGAACAACTCGCCGCAGCCCTCGCCGCCATGCCCCGCACCACATGACGACCAAAATCCTTACCAATGATCAGGTCGACGGATGGATCGCCGCACTTCGCCAGAACGGCCGCTCCATCGGATATACCTGCGGTGCCTTCGACATACTGCACGCCGGCCATACCGATTACCTCGCCCGCGCCCGTGAACTCTGCGACGCCCTCCTGGTAGCCGTCAATTCCGATTGGTCCATCCGCCAATACAAGCATCCCCACCGCCCCATCTGCCCTGAAATCGAACGTACCGCCGTGGTCGCCGCCCTCGCATCCGTCGATGCCGTAACTCTGCTCGACGATGTACGGCCCCTCTCGCAACTGGAGCGCTGGAAGCCCGACTTCTACATCAAAGGCGGCGACTATTCCGGACGCCCGCTGCGTTCCGCGCAAGCAGTCAAGGCCTACGGCGGAAAGGTGGTGATGATCCCCGTCAACCACCTCGTCAGCTCCAGCCAGATCATCGGACGCGTAGCCTCTGCCGAGCGCACCGCACTGCCGGAGTCCCCGGAACCCACCGCGTACAAGGGCATCGTATTCCTCGACCGCGATGGCACCCTGCTCAAAGACGTCCCTTACCTCAGCGATCCACATGACGTGGAACTGCTCCCCGGCGTAGGAGAAGGCCTCGCGGCTTTGCAGCAAGCCGGTTACCGCCTGGTCATCGTGACCAACCAACAGGGCATCGCGCTGGGCTACTTCTCGACGCGCGATTTCATCGCCGTGAACGCCGCCATGTTCCGCTTGCTGACGCCCTTCGGCGCAACCATTTCCCGCATCTATTATTGCCCCCACTCCGCGGCCGACGCCTGCGATTGCCGCAAGCCCGCGCCGGGCATGCTGCGCCGCGCCCTCCAGGAGTTCGGCGTATCCCCGGAGCATTGTTTTATGATCGGCGATCGCCCAGCCGATGCGCTTGCCGGGACCAACGCAGGTGTAGCCTCCGTGCCCCCCTTCACCCACTTCGCCGAAGCTGTCACATGGATTTTATCGCGCGTCTGATACAATCATCGTTTCCATGCGAAGGATCTCGCTGCTGGCGCTCGTGGGCGTGCTGGCGGTAACGCTCTCGTCCTGGGGTAAGAAGAAGAAAGAGGAAGAGACGCAGGTCCTGCAACTTCCTAAAGACCCCCCTAGCGCGCTTACCGCCGAAACCCGCCGCCTGGTATTTCAAGTCACCCCCCTCTCGGCCAAAGGCCTGCTCTCCCAGCAAACCCGCGACGCGCTGAAATGGCTGTTGCACTCGACCAACGGCGCAACCGTGGTCAAATTGCGCGCCTTTGTAGCCGGTAGCGGCGATCTCCGCCGCGTGCGTGAACTGGTCAGTGAAACCTTCGCCGAACATCATCAGCCCATCCCTGTCCTCAGCGTCGTTCAAGTGGGCGTCTTGCCGCTCGAAGGCGCGCAAGTATCCTTCGAAGCCACCGAAACGGCGCGCAAGCCGGTCAGCGAATACGGCCTGGTTTATATTTCCGGGCAAGGCGCCACGGCCGCCGGTGCGCTCGATCCCGTATTGCCGCTGGTGGAACAATCCATGGCCCGCGTCGCCACCGCCGTAAAAGCCGCCGGTTCGGAACCCGCCGATGTTGCCCGCGTCAGTTGCTTCCTGAGTTCTCTCAGCCAGTATTCCGAAGTCCGGCGCCTCGTCGAAACCGCCTACCCCAGCGCCGCTCTGAATTTCGTCCAGGTACAGCGCTCGCCCGCGCATGCCGTGGCCGAGTGCGAAGCCGTCGCCCGCCTGCGTTGGAACACCGGCACCGCCATCCATATGCTGAATCCCGAAGGACTCGCGCAATCGCCCCAGCTTTCCCAAGTCGCCCTGATCGGCGCGCCCCGCGTGATCCTCACCGGCAGCCAGGAAGCCTTCGGATTCCAAGACGCCGATGCCCGCCTGGCCTTCGAACGCCTGCAAAAATCGCTATCCCAGGAGGGCGGCTCGCTGCGTGAAGTAGCCTTCACCAGCATGTATCCCCTCTCGCCCCGCATCTCCGAACAAGTGCGTAAGATTCGCGGCGAGTTCTACAATGGCGCGCGTCCCCCCGCCGGCACCATGCTGCCCTTCCAGGGTCTGCCCTCTATGGATGCCGGATTCGCCGTGGACGTCGTCGCGGTAAAGGAATAATTCTCAAAACTCATGACTAAGACTACAGTTGCTTTTGGCGAGATCATGCTGCGCCTCGCGCCCCCCGGATTCGAACGCTTCATGCAGTCGCCCCAGTTCGTGGCGACCTTCGGCGGCGGCGAGGCCAACGTGGCCGTGGCCGTCTCTACCTTCGGCCTGCCGTCACGCTATGTGACCTTGCTACCCGCGAAGAATCCGATTGCCGATGCCGTAGTGGGTGAACTCCGGCGCTTCGGTGTGGATACCTCCCAAATCGTCAGAACCGGCGGACGCATGCCGGTCTACTATGTCGAGACCGGCGCCAATCAGCGGCCCTCGAAAGTGGTTTACGACCGCGACTATAGTTCGGTCGCCCTTGCCAAGCCCGGCGATATCGATTGGGACAAAGCCTTCGATGGCGCCGGCTGGTTTCACATCACCGGAATCACTCCCGCCATCAGCGCTTCCGCGGCCGATCTATCCTTCGAGGCCGTGCGCGCCGCCCACGCCAAAGGCCTCACTGTATCCTGCGACCTGAACTACCGCAAGAATCTGTGGAAGTGGGGCAAGACCTCGAGCGAAGTCATGCCCGAACTGGTGAAGTCCGTCGACGTGGTCGTCGCCAACGAAGAAGATTGCCAGATGGCGCTGGGTATCTCGGCGCCGGTCGACGTCCACTCCGGCACGCTCAATACGGACCATTACGCCGCCCTCACCGGCAAAGTTCTGGACCAGTTCCCCAACCTCCGCCTGATCGCCGTCACCCTGCGCGAATCGCGTAGCGCATCGCATAACGGCTGGTCGGCCTGCCTTAACGATCGCAAGGAATTCCTGGTGAGCAGCCACTACGAAATCACCCATATCGTCGACCGCGTGGGCGGTGGTGACTCCTTCGCCGGTGGCTTGATCTACGGTCTGCAAACACTGGAGGGCCCCCGCGAGGCGCTCGAATTCGCCGTGGCGGCAAGCTGCCTCAAACACTCCATCCCGGGTGACTTCAACCGCTTTACCGTGGAAGAAGTGCGGCAGTTGTTGAAGGGCGGCGGTTCCGGACGCGTACAGCGTTAACTCCCATGCGCGCGCATCCTGCACTGCTGGCATGCGCGCTGGTGGCCGTGGCGTCCATACGCATCGCCAGTACCTACACAGTATTCAGTTTCACCATTGACGAACCCGGCCACTTCGCCTGCGGCCTCGAATATCTGGGCAAGCATGTCTACCGCTACTTGACCGAGCAGCCTCCCCTGGCTCGCGCCGCCATGGCCCTGCCGCCTTATCTCACCGGAATCCGGCCGCTCGGTGAGGAGAACTATAACCTCGAAGGCCGGGACGTCATCCTTAAATCGCCTCATCCGGCGCGCACTCTGGCACTCATGCGCCTCGGAATCCTGCCCTTCTTCTGGCTGGCCTGCGCGACCGTTTATCTCTGGACCCGCCGTCAGTTCGCGTCCGGCGTAGCTCTGCTGGCAGTGACGCTATTCACCCTGCTACCGCCCGTATTGGCCCACGCCGGCATTGCCTGTACCGATATGGCCCTGACCGGATGCCTGGGCGCCGCCTTCCTCTCGCTGATAGTCTGGACCGAGTCGCCCACCTGGCCGTTCGCCGCCCTTCTCGGATTTACCACGGCGCTCGCCGTGCTCTCGAAGTTCACCGCCCTGCTCTACCTACCTGCCGCAGCCCTACTGGCACTGCTCTCCTACGTGCTGGCGGAACGCCCCGCAATCAGAAACTTGGCGTCTCTCGCCCGGCAACGCGCCCCCACTCTCGCCTTCGCCGGGCTGATCGCGGCGCTGGTAGTCTGGGCCGGATACTGGTTCTCGTACGGCCCCGTCCCGGCCTGGAAAATCAGCCTGCCCGCGCCCGAGTTCTTCGATGGCCTGCTGGTAGCCCAAGCGCATAATCTCAGAGGCCACCCCGCCTTCCTCTTAGGCCAATTCGGACTGAAGGGTTGGTGGTATTACTTCCCCGTGGCTCTGGCAGTGAAGACCCCGCTCGCGTTCCTGGCACTACTTGCCGCCGGGATCTACGCCAGCCTCCGCCACTTCTCCACCCGAACCGCTCTTCCCCTGGCCTTCTCTCTGGGCGTGCTCCTTCCAGCCATGGCCGGGAACCTCGACATCGGCGTACGCCACATTCTGCCCATATACATCGGACTCTCCGTCCTCGCCGCCGTGGGTCTCGACCGCCTCATCCGCGCCCGCCACCGTCCCGTCAAACTTGCCGCCGCAGCCCTGGCTCTATGGCTCCTCGCCGTAGGAGTCCTCTGCCATCCAGATTATCTGTCGTACTTCAACGAACTGGCCGGGCGCGATCCCTCCACGATTCTGGTGGATTCCAACCTCGATTGGGGCCAGGATACCAAACGCCTGGGCCTGCGCTTAAAACAGTTGGGAGTCCAGCAGATCTCCGTCCTACTAATCGAACCCCTGACCTTGCCCCTACCCACCGAAGATGCCGTCCGCCGCTTGTACGGGCTCCCACCCATCAAACTGATCGATGCCTATTCCCCCGGCACCGGATGGAACGTCATCAGCCCAACCATAGCGAATACGCTCGGAATCAATTTCAAACCTTGGTGGCGCCGCACCCCGCCCTACGAAAAGGTCGGCGCTCTCTGGCTCTATAAGCCTGTCCCCTAACCGCCCCGCGCTTTCGAAGATCGTCCTGCTAGAATGAAGATCAACGGTAATCGAACGGTAATATTCATGCTGGCACGCATTCCTTTAGCGCTGGCCCTTGTCTCGCTCGCGCTGGCTCAATCCGACAAACCAACCAAGCCTATTAAGGTGCAGGTAAACGAAGTGATCGTCCCCGTAACCGTCACCGACGATAAGGGCCGCTTCGTCTCGAACCTCGAAGCCAAAGACTTCAAAATCTTCGACCAGGGCAAGGAACAGCGCATCGAATTCTTCAGTCGCGACCGCAACCAGCCAGTCGTAGTCGGCTTCCTGCTCGACATGAGCAACAACACCCGCGTCCACTGGAAAAACTTTCAGGATGCCGCCATCGAACTGGTGCTCAACCTCTTGCCCGGCGACAAAAAATACAGCGGCTACTTGATCTCCTACGCTAACGAACCCGAATTGCAAGTCAACACCACCAGCCAGTCCGATAAAATCGTCGAACGGCTGACCAAGATGAAGCCGGGGGGGGGATCCTCCCTCTACGATGCCATCTACATGGCCTGCATGCGGCGTCAGTTGGTCGAAGGCGAGCCCTACGATCCGCGGCGCATCCTCATCGTCATCGGCGACGGGCACGATAATGCCAGCAAGAAAAGCCTGGATGAAGTCATCGAAATCGCCCAGCGCAATATGGTGACGGTCTACGGCATGAGCACCGTCTCCTTCGGCTTCACCAGCGAAGGCGATGCCAACCTGCAGCGCCTCACCAGCGAGACCGGCGGCCGCCTGGTATATCCGCTCAACGATTTATATTCCGATGTCGATGGCTACCTGTCGCATCCCTCCGACGATGGCAATTATGCGTTGATCGTGGGCATGGGCGCTTACGCCTCCGAAGTGTCGGCCGGAATCTTTCACGCCATCGCGGCCATAGCCG
Organism: Bryobacterales bacterium; assembly: GCA_963738345.1. Classification (GTDB taxonomy): domain Bacteria; phylum Acidobacteriota; class Terriglobia; order Bryobacterales; family Bryobacteraceae; genus Bog-159. Next base: position 3,334,782 of record CAVTWI010000002.1, on the reverse strand, counting down.
GAGAAGTGACTACGCAGTATATCCTGCGCTACGTGCCCGATACCGGTCCGGCCAATACTAAGGTATTCCGTAACATCAAGATCACTGTTCCCGATTTGCCCCAAGCTAAGGTGCGTTTCCGTAAAGGGTATTATCCGTTCGCGCCCTAAACCGCGCGCACGCCTTTGTTCTTTTCCGGCCGATAAGGTCATTAGACAATAAGGTCATTAGACGTCAGGTCCAAATATGGCAGCGGTGGTTCCGATTCGCGGGCGCAGTGAAGGTCAGTATGTCCTCCTGCAACTCGCCTTACCAGGACAGCCGGTGCATGACGTCGGCGTGCTGCTGGTCGACGCCGATCCCGAATCGACGCGCCATGCCTTCCGCGTCCGCACCCACTGGGACGATCTGGCCGAACCCGAAGACGCCGCCTACCTGGCAGCCCTACAGAACGATCTGGAAGACAAAATCGCCGAACTAGGCGCCCGCCGCCTGCTCGAGTCCTGGGAAGATTCCCTGTCGCACGTCCTCCGCGTTTCCGAACGCCAGGCCGTGGATGTCGATTCCTTCTCCCGCGTGGCCGACCGCATCTTCGAACGGCACGTAGAGAAACTGGCGGTCGATCGCTTCCACACCCATCTGCCCCTCTACACCTTGCGCGCCGCGGCCGGTAAGTTCGGCGCCGATGAAGACGTCTCCGAGGAAGAATGGGTGCGCGCACCCGAGCGCCTCCGTCTCACCGAGGGCATGTTCGTGGTGCACGTAGTCGGTCACTCCATGGAACCGCGCATTCCGGACGGCAGTCTGAATATCTTTCGCGGCCCCGTGGTCGGATCGCGCAAAGGCAAGATCGTGCTGGCCGAACTGATCGGCGTACACGACCGCTATACGGTCAAGAAATATACCAGCTACTCACGGCAGACAAGCGAAGAGGAATGGCACCACGAGTGGATCCGCCTCGAGCCCTTGAATCCCGAGTATGAAGTGCTCGATCTGCCGCCCGATCAAGTCAAAGTAATCGCCGAGTGGATTCAAACCCTCGAATGACCTTGGCCGCTCGCCTCCTGCGTTGGTACGACGCCCAGCATCGCGACCTGCCCTGGCGCGGCACCCGCGATCCTTACCGCATCTGGGTTTCGGAAATCATGCTGCAACAGACCCGCGCCGAGGCGGTCATCCCTTATTACCATCGCTTTCTCGCGCAGTTTCCCACCGCTGCCGCCCTGGCTGCGGTGCCGCAAGAAGACGTCCTGACGGCGTGGGCCGGCCTCGGCTACTATTCGCGCGCGCGCAATTTGCATAAGGCGGCGGCCCTGGTGGGTGCCCGTTTCCCCCAAGACTTCGACCGCATTCTAGCCCTGCCCGGCGTGGGCGACTATACCGCCGCGGCCATTGCCAGCATCGCCTTCGATCTGCCGCATGCCGTGCTCGATGGCAACGTCATGCGGGTCATCGCGCGCCTCACCAACGATTCAGCGGACATCGGCTCCGGCCGTACTCGCGCGCGCTTCCGCCAGGTGGCCCAACAATGGCTCGATCCCCGGCGTGCCGGTGCCTTCAACCAAGCCATGATGGAATTGGGCGCGACGGTTTGCGTGCCCCGTGCCCCGCGTTGCGGCGTATGTCCGTTAGCGCAAATGTGCGCCGCCCGCCTGCAAGGCACTGAACGGCAGTTGCCTGTGAAACTACGCAAGACCGCGCCCGTCAAGCTGACCCTCGATCTGGCCGTCGTCCAACAGCGGGGCCGCTTGCTGTTATGGCAGCGTGCGGGCGACTCGCGGCGTCTCGCCAGTTTCTGGGAATTGCCCTCCGCGTCCGACCTTGACCGCGCGGCAATCGTGGACCCGGTCGAGATCGGCACCTTCCGCCACACCATCACCCATCATCATTACCTGGTCACGGTCCGTTCGGCACGCTGGAAACCGGGCAACCGCGTCACCCCGCCCCTCGCATGGATTCCCATCCGCAGTCTCGCTTCCTTGCCGCTCAGTACCACCGCCCGCAAAGCGCTCCGTCTGCTTGGTGTGATCCCATCCGAGCCGCGCGCGTAAGCAAGCGTCCTCCGCCGCCCACCACTAATCCTTTTCGCCTTGTCTGTCGATATCCTATATAGAAATGAGTCAATCGCCTGAAACCTTGTGGCACGGCCGGTTGTGGGAGTTGCCACCCTTAATCCTGCATCCCTTCGACCGCGGCCTGGATGCCTCCTCCGCCTTCGGCAGCATCAAGCTCTCGATGCTCCTGAACGGCATCGGCGAACCTAATCTCGAAAAGGAACCCTTGCTGCGTGCGCGATACATGGAGTTCCGCATGCTTTCGCTGGTCGGCAAGGACGTCATGCGTTGGATCGCCCAGTGTATGGATTTCATCGGCCGCGACGAAACCCTGGCAGCCGCCGGCATCCGTGCCCAAAGCTTCGCCGATCTCGTAGTGAACCAAACCCCGCCGGCAGTGGCTACGCGTTTTGAAGCCTGGGGCGTATTCGACTATCGCCGCATCGTCTCCCGCGCCATCGGCATCAACGCCGTCTTCCCCGAACCTCCGGGCTACGGCGTACTTTCCGCCGAATTCCTGGAGGAGTACTACGCCTATGCGGATAGCCTCTTCACCTGCTACCAGGGCTTGACGCGATTTACCCCGTTAGCACCGGCATCCTTTGTTTTTTCGCTCTATACCTCCGATGAATACCTGAGCACCATCGGCTGCGGCCTCGACGAAGAGTCTCAGGAGCCTCAGGAGTAAACCCGGTCCACAAATTCGTAAATTCCCCGCTTTACGCGAAACGTTCCTTCGCTGTAACTCACTACCTATCATCCGAGCCGCGCGCGTAAGCAAGCGTCCTTCGGTTTAATCCGAGCCGCGCGCGTAATCCGAGCCGCGCGCGTAAGCAAGCGTCCGATCCGAGCCGCGCGCGCCAGCAAGCGCGCAATCCGAGCCGCGCGCGTAAGCAAGCGGTTTCTTGTTTCGTCGAGGGGAGAGTTTCATGAAGCTACATCAAAGCAGTCCTTTGCTCGAACGCCAATTGCGCGCCGAAGTTCGCCGAATCCTGCAGTTACTAGAACGCACCCGCCAAACGCGTTCCCTGGCGCGCACCCTGGTAGCCATCGAAACCGGCGTTTCCCATCGCAAGCCGCGTCCCCGCCCTAAACGAATCCGGCCCGCGTAATAGTTCAGCGATACAATCGAACCGTGTCCTCTATAACTCCCGATGGAATTCGCGCAGCCGCAGTCCGCATCCAACCGCTGGCCAAGCGCACCCCAATACTCACCTCCACTGAATTCGACGAAGCCGCCGGCGCCCGCGTCTTCTTCAAATGCGAGAACCTGCAAACTGGCGGCGCTTTTAAAATCCGCGGCGCTTCGAATCTGATCCTGTCCCTCTCCCCCGGCCAACTCGCCCGCGGCATCGTGGCCTTCTCCTCCGGAAATCACGCCATCGCCGTAGCCATCGCCGCCCGCCACGCCGGCGCCGCCGCGACCATCGTCATGCCCGCCGATGCGCCCCGCTCCAAGCTCGAAACCGCCCGCGCCCACGGTGCCCGCATCGTGCTCTACGACCGCCACCATGAAAGCCGCGAAGCCATCGCCACCCGCCTCCTCGACGAAACCGGCGCCACCCTGGCCCCCCCCTTCGATCACCCCATGATCATTCAAGGCCAGGGAACCGCCGCGCTCGAACTCCTCGAAGACGTGCCGGACCTCGATGCCCTCATCACTCCCGTCGGCGGCGGCGGGTTGCTATCCGGTTGCGCCACCATCGCCAAAAAAATGCACCCCGCCATCCGCATGTTCGGCGTCGAACCGGCCGACGGCAACGACACGTTCCTCTCCCTGCAGGCCGGCGAACGCCGCTCCGTCCCCATGCCGCAGACCATCGCCGACGGTCTGCGCGCCCCCCAACCCGGCGAACTCACCTTCCCGATCATCCAGGCACTCGTCGAGCAGATCCTGGTAGTGACCGACGACCAGATTCGCGCGCGCGTAAGCAAGCGTCCGATCCGAGCCGCGCGTCCGATCCGAGCCGCGCGCGCCAGCAAGCGTCCAATCCGAGCCGCGCGCGCAATCCGAGCCGCGCGCGTAAGCAAGCGTCCTTCGGTTTAATCCGAGCCGCGCGCGTAATCAGAGCCGCGCGCGTGAGCACGCGTCCAATCCGAGCCGCGCGTCCGATCCGAGCCGCGCGCGTAAGCAAGCGGTTTCTTGTTTCGTCGAGGGGAGAGTTTCATGAAGCTACATCAAAGCAGTCCTTTGCTCGAACGCCAATTGCGCGCCGAAGTTCGCCGAATCCTGCAGTTACTAGAACGCACCCGCCAAACGCGTTCCCTGGCGCGTACCCTGGTAGCCATCGAAACCGGCGTTTCCCATCGCAAGCCGCGTCCCCGCCCTAAACGAATCCGGCCCGCGTAATAGTTCAGCGATACAATCGAACCGTGTCCTCTATAACTCCCGATGGAATTCGCGCAGCCGCAGTCCGCATCCAACCGCTGGCCAAGCGCACCCCAATACTCACCTCCACTGAATTCGACGAAGCCGCCGGCGCCCGCGTCTTCTTCAAATGCGAGAACCTGCAAACTGGCGGCGCTTTTAAAATCCGCGGCGCTTCCAATCTGATCCTGTCCCTCTCCCCCGGCCAACTCGCCCGCGGCATCGTGGCCTTCTCCTCCGGAAATCACGCCATCGCCGTAGCCATCGCCGCCCGCCACGCCGGCACTGCCGCGACCATCGTCATGCCCGCCGATGCGCCCCGCTCCAAGCTCGAAACCGCCCGCGCCCACGGTGCCCGCATCGTGCTCTACGACCGCCACCATGAAAGCCGCGAAGCCATCGCCACCCGCCTCCTCGACGAGACCGGCGCCACCCTGGCCCCCCCCTTCGATCACCCCATGATCATTCAAGGGCAGGGAACCGCCGCGCTCGAACTCCTCGAAGACGTGCCCGACCTCGATGCCCTCATCACTCCCGTCGGCGGCGGCGGGTTGCTATCCGGTTGCGCCACCATCGCCAAGGAAATGCACCCAGCCATCCGCATGTTCGGCGTCGAACCGGCCGACGGCAACGACACGTTCCTCTCCCTGCAGGCCGGCGAGCGCCGCTCCGTCCCCATGCCGCAGACCATTGCCGACGGTCTGCGCGCCCCCCAACCCGGCGAACTCACCTTCCCGATTATCCAGGCACTCGTCGAGCAGATCCTGGTAGTCACCGACGACCAGATTCGCGCCGCCATGAAATTCCTGCTCGCGCGCCTGAAGATCCTGGTGGAACCGAGCGGCGCAGTCGGCGCGGCCGCCTTGATGCATGGACCACTGCCCGCCGGAGTCAACAAGGTCGGAATAATCCTCTCCGGCGGCAATGTGGATCTCGACAGCATCTAGGCGCTGCAGTACCCAATTTGGCAGGATTATCAGTATGCATATCGAAACCCTAGCTGTCCACGCCGGGCATCGCGCCGATCCAGCCACCGGCGCAGTCGCCCCCCCCATCTACCTCTCCACCACCTTCGAAAGGGCGCCGGACGGCCAGTATCCCCTCGGCTTCAGTTATTCGCGCGAAGCCAACCCCAACCGTCGCGACCTTGAAGAATGCCTGGCCGCCCTCGAAGGCGGTACCGAAGCTCTCGCCTTTCCATCCGGCATGGCCGCCTTCACCGCCGCCATCCAAGGTCTCGAACCGGGCGACCATATCATCGCCCCCGACGACGTTTATTACGGGCTCCGCAAAGTGGTCGGCGAAGTCTTCGGCAAGTGGCATCTCGAAGTCTCTTATGTGGATCTCACCGATCTCAATGCCGTGCATGCCGCCGTGCGTCCCAACACCCGTCTGGTATGGGTCGAGACGCCGTCGAACCCTTTACTAAAAGTCACAGACCTCGCCGGCATAGCCGCGATCGCGCGCCGCGCCAACGCCATCAGCGTCTGCGACGGCACCTTCGCCACCCCCGTGCTACAACGCCCCCTCGACTGGGGCATCGACATGGTGGTGCACTCCACCACCAAGTACATCGGCGGCCACAGCGATGTAACCGGCGGAGCGCTCATCACCAAATTCCAAAATTACTTGTTCGAACGCGCCCGCAAATCGCAGCAGTTCGGCGGCGCCGCACCCTCGCCCTTCGATTGCTGGATGATCCGCCGCGGCGTCGAAACCCTGCCCTGCCGTATCCGCACGCAAGTCGAAAGCGCCGCCCGGATTGCCGCCTTTCTAGAATCCCAATCCGCAGTCGAAGCCGTCCATTACCCGGGCCTTGCGAGTCATCCGGGCCATGCCGTCGCCGCCCGCCAGATGTCCGGATTCGGCGCCATGCTATCCCTGCAATTGCGCGGTGGAGAGCACCAGGCCATGCCCGTCGCGGCCGCTACCCAAATCTTTACCCGCGCCACCAGTCTCGGCGGCACCCATAGCCTGATCGAACATCGCGCGTCAGTCGAAGGGCCTGGCACCCGCACGCCCCGCAATCTGCTGCGCATTTCCGTAGGCCTTGAACATACCGAAGACCTAATCGCGGACCTCGCCCAGGCCCTGCGATAACTACGGCAGATGATGTCCCGAAGTGGTGACCGTGAAACGCCCGTGCTTCACGCCCTTTGTCGCAATCAGTGCATTCGACAGTTTCTGCACCAGGCTCGGCTTTCCCCTTCACCAGGATCACTTCCAGGCAATTGTCATGATCCAGATGCACGTGCAGCGTGGAAATCACCGCCGCATGATATTGATGCTGCAACTCCGTAAGCTTTTCGGAAAGCAACCGCGCATGGTGATCGTAAACCAGCGTGACCGTGCCGAAGACTTCCGCATCGGACGATTTCCACGTCTCCTGAACCAGTTCGTTGCGGATCAAATCGCGGAATGCTTCCGACCGGTTAGTGTATCCGCGCTGCCCGATCAGTTTGTCGAACTTCGCCAGAAGATCGTCGCTCAGGGCCACGCCAATTCGACAAAGATCGCTCATAGAAGTAATCCAAAAAGCAGCCGTATTACGTACTTGAAAACGGTAACACAGGCTGCTAGTATTACCAATATCCCATTCTTGCTACGGTGCCATGCTCCTCGCCCGCCCACTCTTTGCTTGCGCATTTCTCTTCCCGGCAATGGGTGTGGCGGCTATAGTTTCCGGCCAACTCAGCGACCCGCAAGGCAAGGCGGTTGACCAAGCCCACGTCCGCCTAAGTCCGTCCGCCGGCGAGGCGCGCGAAACCCGCAGCGACACCCAGGGTCGCTTCTCTTTCACCGGAATCGCCCCCGGCACTTATTCCATCGAAGCGCGCCATCCCGGGTTCGCCGACCTCAGCCAAACAATCCAAGTGCATGACGACCTCCAGCTAGACCTGCGTTTGGAGCTAGCCTCCCAGGTCCAGACCCTCAACGTGACTGCCGACGTACAGGAAGTCGGCGTCCTGTTTCCCGACCCCGCGCAGCGCATCACCATCCGCGATGAAACGCTCGACGCCAATCCCGGACGGCCCGGCGCGCCCGTATCCATCCCCGGCATTCCCGTCGAAACGGCCTCCGGCGGCATCAAAGCGCCGCAATATTTCGCGCCAGGCGTGGCCGGCGATCACGGCGAACCCATCGCGCAGTATTTCCAAATCGGCGATTACCTCGCGCCCAACAATCTATCGGCCAACGCCCACGGCAACGGCTACTCCGATCCCAATGCCATCATTCCCGCCATCATCGAGAGCCGTGCAGACCGATGGCGGCGCATTCAACGTGCGCGAAGGCAATCACTCCGTGGATCTCGCCGCTATCTACGGATTCCACGATCGCCTGAAGCCTTTTCGTCACGCTCACCGGCGACTATCGCGATGTCGATCTCACCGCCGGCTGGAGCCCGCCGATCCGCGATACGCGGGCTGGATCGCCATCGAAGCAGCCTACGGCAATGGCTTTCTCGACCGCCTCGAACATCGCCAGCAATACAAGCTCAACGGCTTCCGCGTCTTTAATATGGGCGCCATCGCCTGACTCTGTTCGGCGCGGGATACTTCGGCCATTCCGATCGTTCCTGGGCTCGGTGCCCATTGGCGTGCCCGGCCTACACGACACCATCGATCCCCGCCAGAAAGACCAGACCCATACCGCCGAACTCGCGCTGAACGACGTCTGGCGTGTTTCGCGCCGGCAAGCGAATTGCAGCTTTCCAGCTTCTTCCGCACTTACAACCTGGCGCTCTATTCCGACTTCGGCGACGGCCTGATCCGCCAAAGCGAGTTTCGCACCGTCGCCGGCGGCGAAGCCACTCTACATCCGCAAAGTCAGCGAGTCGCTCACTATTTTGGCCGGCGCCGATTACAACCGCGACGCGCCCCGCCGCGACGATCTCGACCATTACCTCTCGACCGATCCAGCGGTGTATGGCCCGTTCGAGAAGGTAACTGCCAATAACATCACCATCGGCGACTGGCCCCTTCCACTTGGCGGCCGACGGCAGCCCGCTGCCCTTGGCTTCACTACTACGCCGGATGGCGGCGCGACGAAATCGGCGTGGACAATACGGATCTCCTGATCCCCGCCAATTCGTTCCGATCAAGCGGGTCCGGCGTGAACTCGCCCAAAGCTACCCTCAGCCTGCTGCCGCCGGAAAAGATACGGCTGCCCACTCTGTCGATGAGCTTCGGCCAGACGTTTTTCACCAACGATCCGCGCATCGGCGCCGGGTGCCGCCGGGGACGCCGGTCAGCCGCGCGCATGCCTGGCAACTGGTGACGCCCAAAGACTGTCTTGGGAACCGATTTCCGCGTGACTCTCGGCCGCGTGACCCAGGAGCAGTCGCTGGCCAAGATCGATCCCGATACCGGATTGCAGTATTACGAAGGCCCCAGCCGCAATCGCTATGTGACCGCCTCCGCCCGGCGGCATTTCCGCGGCGCGCTTCCTGCAGGCCATCCGTATCGAAGGCCGATGCGCGCGATCTTTCCGATGGCACGCCCGTACCCGAGGCGCCGCGCACCATTGTCGACTTCCTGGGGACTCTCGACCGCCTGCCCTTCCACCTGCAAGCCCGCGCCGAATACGAGGAAGTGGGACGCAAGCCGTTAGGCGACGGCTTTGTAAGTGTCCCGGTGCGGGAGTTTCGCGGCGCGCTGCTGCGCCGGTTTCACAACGGCCAGATGTCCGCCGGGATCAATTTCATGATCGCCAGCGGATATACCGGACAGACCACCGAAGTGCTGGCGCTACCCGGCGAGACCGACGCTGTGGAACGTGTCGTCGGAGTCTATGTCCCCTCGTACGTGACGGCCTCCTACACTTACCGGTTCAAGTGACAGATTTGGCCGGCCCTTTCAACGCTGAAAACAATGCCGTTCTCAGTTTGAGGCAGCCCGATCTCGTAATTCGGGTGATAGACTTGGCTCGGGAGGTTTGACGCATCAGAGCCGCGCGCGTGAGCAAGCGTCCTTTCGCCCTTTTTGGTTTTTTGCTCGCGTGTTCGGATCCCGCGGGATGTGCCACGGTCTCCTACCTGACGGAAACGATGCTCTGAAGCTTTAAGCCTTGTCCGCATCTTCCCCGCGCCGTCCACCGCAGTGCCCGAACGCCAAAATAGCGCTCAGCTCTTTGAAAACAGAATACTTAGCCACGAATTGGCTTTGTTTGTATTTTTCTCGGCGGCATGCACTGCGGTGCCCAATGATGCACAATCCCGCCCAACTGGGCGCCAGCAACTAGCTCGGCCGCGTTGCCCCCGATGACTCGGACGGCCTCACCGGGGAGGTGCACGAAGCGGACCAACGAAACAACGTACAGCTCTTTGAAAACAGAATACTTAGCCACGAATTGGCTTTGTTTGTATTTTTCTCGGCGGCATGCACCGCGGTGCCCAATGATGCACAATCCCGCCCAACCCGGCCCCTGGCTCAACGCGCCGTCGAGCGCTTTTCCTGATACATAGCCGCATCGGCACGGTCGAGCAACGTCCGTAGCGTGTCACCCGCGCGCCATTCCGCAGCGCCGATCGCGGCGCTCAGCGCGACCTTCCGGGCAGACTCCCCGACTCGAATGGTGTATTCTCCGAAAACCCAGCGCGAGATGCGGTCTACCCGGGCGTTAGCTTCTTCCAGGCCAGCGTCCAGAATCACGATGAATTCGTCCCCGCCTAGCCTGCCCACCACATCGCCGGCCCGGCATCCGGCCTTTAGTTCTGCGCTAAACTGCCGCAGCAGATCGTCGGCCGCCTGATGCCCGCATGTGTCGTTCAAGTGCTTAAAAGCATTCAGGTCGAGAATCAAAACCGAGAACGGCTTCATCTGGGCGATACGGAATTCAATTGCGGATTCCACGCGCCGGCGATTATCGAGGCCCGTAAGGGGGTCTTGGCCAGCTAGCTTTTCGGCATCGTCAAGGCGCGTCTGGTATACCGTGACGTCCGCGCGCAACCGGGCCACCGACCTCTGGCTCTCTTCGGCCATCGCCTCCGCGCAGGTTCGCAGATCGATAGCGCTCTTGACCAGGGAATCGCGGATCATCCGCAGATCGTCCAGATCTGCCATGGATTTCAACCGGTTCGTGAATTCATGGAATTGGCCGCTATATCGTTGGTCGCGTTCGCCTGTGACTTCCGCTGTTCGCGCCAGAATCAGCATGAGTTCCTTGGCTTCGCCAGCCCGCTGTTTGAAATAGCCCGCCGCCGCCGCGCCAAACTGTGCAATTTCCGTTTCCGCCCTTTGTCCGGTTTCCTGGAATTGCGCCGGCGTGGCGTTCTTGGCTAATGCCGTTTGGAGGTCCTGCAGATTCTGCCGTAACTTCGAACCCATGGGAGGGCAGGCCTGTACGCCGCTATCCCCGATGGCGTTCAACACCGCGAGGTAAGAATTCAAGCTGGCCTGAAACAATTCGTCCTCCGGCCGGTCTATGAATTTCTTAATCGAAATCACCCTTCGTTATCGACTGAATCCGCCTGGAACTTTAAACCGGGGGGGAGAGCATCCGCCCGTCGCCCCAGCAGTTCGCCATTTACCGGTTGTACGCGTGTTTTTGCCGAAAAACACAGGACTTACGGGCCGGCGCCGGTTAATCTGCTATCAGGGAGAGCGCATATGGATAAGTACAATCGCAGGGTTTGGCGAGTTTCACCGGAACCGGCCAGCGGTACGGTCAGTGCCGGGCTGATTTTCGGATTCGCCATTGTCGCCGTGGGCGTGCTCTTTCTGCTGGATAATTTTGGCGTCCAGGTGGATTGGGTCTGGGGCTATTGGCCCGTGATCCTCATCGCTATCGGACTGGCCAAACTGGTCGATTCCAGCGAGGCCTCCGGGCGGTCCGGCGGCGCCATCATCATGCTCGTCGGCGTGGTGCTGCTGGCCAATAAGATCCACCTGCCGTTCCTGAATAACCGCAGCATTTGGGACCTCTGGCCGGTGGCGATCATCGTCTTCGGCTTCATGATGCTGTGGGGCGCGCTCGAAGGTAAAGGCACCCCCGGCATCGCCTCCGGACCTTGGAACCGGCCGGCGACTCCCGGAAACTGCAATATGTTCTCCGTGTTCGGCGGCAGCAACCGTAAGGTGACCGGAGACTTCAAGGGTGCGGACCTGGTGGCCGTGTTTGGCGGCGGTGGCTTGGATCTTCGTAACGCCACTATGACCGTCGACGAAGCCGTGGTCAGCGTCAACGCCATCTTTGGCGGGTTCGAAATCCGGGTTCCCGAAACCTGGCTGGTCGACGTGCACGTGGCGGGAATCTTCGGCGGTCACGAAGACAAGACCCATCAGCCCGATCCCCGTCTGGTGCCCAATCCTAAGCGGTTGACCGTGCGCGGTTCCACCATTTTCGGGGGACTGGGCATCAAGAATTAAGGCTCCGGGATGCATCCGCTCCTTGTTTCGGGCGCCGCGCTGGCTGTCTACCTGGCGGGTTGGGTGCCACTGGCAGCCCTGCTGGTTTATGTGCTGGAAGCCTCCGGCACCTTGGGCTGGGGCACCAGCGCGGCGATCGTGGTACCGGCGTGCATAGTCTACGCCTTCGTATGTCTGTCGCCTTGGTATGTGGTGCGCATGACGCCGCTGCGGTCAAGCGCGGTAGCGCGCATTATCTCCACCAACTTTGGAGCGGCGGTGGCCGGCAGTATCCTGTTGCTCGCCATCGCGCGCGGGACCGCGGTACTGCTTTCCCGCTTTGACCGCTTCCATTCGGTGGATCAGCTTTTTCGCCCGCATGCGCCTCTGCTGTTCGGCATGGGCGTCCTGCTGTATCTGCTCTCCGCCGGCATGCATTACGCGATGGCGTCGGTCGAGGAATCGAAGGAAGCCTTGGACCGTGAGATGCAGGCTCTGGTCGCGGCCCGCGATGCCGAACTGAAGGCGTTGAAGGCGCAAATCAATCCGCATTTTCTGTTCAATAGCCTGAACTCCATCAGCGCGCTGGCGGGGATCGACGCGGCGCGGGCGCGCGAGATGTGCGTGCGGCTGTCGGATTTCCTTCGTAGTAGTCTGAAAGTGGGCGAGCGCGAGTCGGTGCCTTTAAGCGAGGAATTGGCCCTGGCGCATAACTACCTAGGCGTGGAGCAGGTGCGCTTCGGCGGGCGCTTGCAGGTGGAGCAGCAGATCGGCCCAGGATGCGAAGCTGGCCTGGTGCCGCCGCTGCTATTGCAACCGCTGGTCGAGAACGCGGTGAAGCATGGCATTGCCAGCCTGGTGGAGGGCGGCACCATCCGCGTAGAGGCGTGGCGGGTGGAGAACGCGATGCATATCAGCGTGGAGAATCCCTTCGATCCGGAGGGCTCCACCGCGCGCCGCAATGGGCTGGGACTGCAGATCGTGAAGCGCCGTCTGTTGGCGCGCTACGGCGATCGCGCCGACATGGCCGCTGAAAGCGGGGATCACCGTTACCGCGTCGAGATTCTGCTGCCTTATGAAACGGTAGGCGGTTGAAGCTCACTATTTATAGGACCTCGAGGGGGAGGTAAGACCGCATGAGTTTCTACAATGAAGTGATTCAGAACGATCCGCGCTTCCGCGCCACTACGTCGGTGCGCGACCTCGAACTGTTGGAGCCGGCCACGCGCGCCGCGGTGCAGGCGATCATCGCCGGGGCCGCCGAGAAGGGCATCACGCTCCAGGTGACCGAGACTTATCGCAGCCAGGAGCGGCAACAGCAACTGTTCGCGGAGAAATTATCGCAACTGCAAAACGTCGGAGTTCATCACTACGGATTGGCTGCCGATTTCTGCAAAATCATAGATGGCAAGGCCTCCTGGGATGGCGACTGGTCGTTCCTTGCGCCGCTATGCGCGGCCAACGGCATGATCTGGGGCGGCGATTGGGGCGAGCCCGGCAAGCCCCATAGCTTCCACGATTACGATCACGTGCAGCGCTGCGAAGTGAGCCAGCAGGATCAGTTATTCGCGGGAACCTGGTATCCGGAGAGTCCGGCTAGCGGTGATGGAACGGTGAACGCGTAATCGGCTTACTCGTGCCGTAGGGATAGCATCGGGTCAACCCGCAGAGCACGGCGGGCGGGCCACAGCGCCGCGATCGCAACTGTGAGCGCGAAGACTGCAACGGCCCCCAGGTAAGCCAGGGGATCCAGATTGCTGATGCCGTAGAGTTCTCCGCGCAGCAATCCGGAAAGTGCCGCTGCGCCTGCCACGCCCACGAGCAGTCCGGCCGCCAGCGGTCGCGAAAATTGGCGCAATACAATGACCAGGATGTGCGTGGGCCTCGCGCCCAACGCCATACGAATGCCGATCTCTTTAGTCCGTTGCGAGACCGCATAGGCCACCACGCCCACGATGCCGAGACAGGCGAGCAGGTCGGCCAGGGAACCCAGCACACTCACCACCAGCGCGCTCGTCTGGGCGCCACGCAATTTTTGGCGGAAGCCGGTCTTCATCAATTGAACCTCGGGAAACGCGGTGGGGTCGACGGCTTTGACGGTGGTCGCGACGGTCCGCGCCATGCCTTCCGGCGCGCCAATAGTTTTCACCAGAACGAAGGTGGAGGGCAGATCGTCCGGTGCCAGCGGGAGATAGATTTCGACAGAATCCGAGTCTTCCAGTTTGACCAAACGTGCGGTGCCGGCGATGCCTACGATGGTATAGTCTTCGCCCATGGTAAACTTCTTGCCTAGTGGATCTTGGCCGGGAAAAGCGGTGCGGGCCAGCGATTGGCTGATGATGACTACACCACGATCGCCATGGGCCAGGTTGCGGCCGCGCAGCAACGGGACTCTCATGGTTTGAAAGAACTGCGGATCGACGCGATTGATCTGAACGCGGATGGCGCGTCCATCGATTTGTAAGCCGGCGATTTCGGTGCGGCGCCCGAGAGGAGGACTCTGCGCCAGCGCTACGGATTCGACCCCGGGCAGCGCGCGAAGGCGGGTCTGCAACGTATCCAGATAGGTCTGCGCGCGTGCTGGAGTATAGCCGTGTAAAGCCAGGCCCGGATCGATCGAGATCACTCGCTGGTATTCAAAACCCGGATCGCTCGACATAGCGTGATCGAGCGCACGGCTAAGGAGACCGGCCACGATCAGCAATACGCAACTGGCGGCCACCTGCGCGCCGACCAAAACCTGGCGCGCAATAGTGGCGCGATGGCGCTGGCGGGCGGCCTGCAAAGCCGGTGTCAGTCCGAAGAAGATGGCGGAAGCGAAGCCGGCGCCCAAAGCAAAAACGATAACCCGCCAATCGGGCAGGGGGTCGAGCCATGCTGGGCTTTCGGTGGCGGTCATCAAGCCGCGTAGAACTGCGTAGCCCACTGCCACGCCGGCTAACGATCCCAAGAGAGCCAGCAACAGGCTCTCGGTAAACAGTTGGCGGATGAGGCGGCTCTTGCCCGCGCCAACGGCCACGCGGATAGCGATTTCGCGCTCCCGCGCCACGCCGCGCGCCAGCAGCAGGCTGCCCAGATTGGCGCACGCCACGGCCAGGATCAGTAGGCCTAAGCTGGCTACCATGGCTGCAATAGGGTAGAGTTCGGACTTGCTCTCCGAACCCGTGCCGCTGCGATTGCCGATCATCATGCTCTCGGCAAAGCCGGCCGGGTCGCTGGGAAGTCCCTCGTTCTCCCAGATTTCGTTGGGATGTTGTTTGTGCAATTCGACGGCCAGTGAGCGCAATTCCTGCTCGGCCGCGGCAGGCGTAACACCGGGCCGCAAGCGTCCCCACATGCGTACGCCGCTGCTATCGGCGTAATCCGTCAAAAGATGGCTGCCGGCGGCGAAATAAGGCTGCTGGGTGAGGGGCGCCCACAAAGCGGATTCGTTGAGCGTAAGACCGCTGAATTCACTGCGAACCACGCCTACGACAGTGGCTGTCTTGCCGTTTAGCCGGATGGTGTGGCCGATGATGGAGGGGTCCGCACCGAAGTGGCGCTGCCAGAAACCCTGGTCGAGCACTACAACAGGGTCCGCGTCCGGCGCGGCATCGCGCAAGGGGTCGAGCAGTCGCCCGATCTTCGGCGAGGCACCAAGGTCGGTGAAGAAATTGGCGGTGACGAAGTTGGCGCTGACCTGCTTATCTTCGCCTTCCACCGCGAGTTTGGTGACATTCATAGCCAGCACGGCGGAGAGAGTGCTGGAGTGTTCGCGGAAGAAATCCATCTCGGGATAGGGCAAAGCGAAGGCGTAGCTTTGGGGCGCGCGGCGGTGAAAGCGCAACAGGGTGGCCGGTTCGCGGATGTCGAGCGGCCGCAGCACCAGCATGTCGAAGAAACCGAAGACTGCGACATTGACTCCGATGCCGATGGCCAGCATGAGAATGGCGGCGACGGTAAAGCCCGGCGATTTGCGCAGCATGCGCGCGGCGTAGCGCAGGTCCTGGGACAAACGGTCGATCCACGTCCAACCCCAGGCATCGCGGGCCTGTTCGCGAAGTTGCAGCGCATTGCCCAATGGGACGCCCGAGCGCTGGGCCATCTCGCGATGAAAGTCGAGGTCGCCGGCCAGTTCGCGATCGAATTGGCGGCGGTGCAAAAGATAGCTGATGCGGCGCAGGAGTTGGTTCATGGCAGTTCTCAAGCGGTGCGGATGATGGACTGGATAGCTTCGTTCACGCGGTCATACTCGGAGAGTTCGGCTTGCAGTTGTTTGCGTCCGGCGGGCGTGAGGCGGTAGAAGCGGACCTTGCGATTGGTCTCGGAGATACCCCATTCGGCGGTCACCCAGCCTTTGAGCAGGATTTTTTGAAGGGCGGGATAGAGCGATCCCTCTTCCACGCGCAGGACTTCGGAAGAGAGCAGATGAATGCGTTGGGCGATGGCATAACCGTGGAGCGCGCCGGATCGCAGGACGCGAAGAATGAGCAGGACGAGCGCTCCCGAAGGCATTTCGGTTCTAGGCATAGATCACCTATGGGTATTGTACAGCGCCGAATTCCGAAAACGCAAGACGGGATTGTAGGGCGATGATTAAGCGTCGCCGATGCGGTGAAGTTTCATCAGGTTGGTGGTGCCGGGACGGCCGACGGGCTGTCCGGCGAGGAAGACCACGGAATCGCCGGCTTTCAGGTAGCCGCGTTCAGTGAGGATGTGGTCCATTTGCGCCAGCATTTCGTCGGTCGAGGCAACGTCAGGCGCTTCTACGGGCTTCACGCCGTAGTTGACCATTAATTGACGGCCCACTTGCTCGAGCGGCGTCATAGCGTAAATGCACACGGGCGGGCGGTATCGCGAAACCAGGCGGGCGCTCGATCCGGTGGCGGTGAAGACCACGATGGCGGAGACATGCGCGCCGCGGGCCGCGTGGTAGGCGGCATCCGCCAGGATCTCCGCATACGTGGGATTCAGGCCGGCCTGCAACTGTTGGAAGCCGCGGGCGCGGATGGCATTTTCCGTCTCGGTGGCGATGCGGGTCATGAATTTTACGGCTTCGACGGGATATTTGCCGACCGAGGTTTCGGCCGAGAGCATAACAGCATCGGTGCCGTCGTAGATGGCGTTGGCCACATCGCTGACTTCGGCGCGCGTGGGTGTGGCATTCTCGATCATCGACTCAAGCATCTGCGTGGCGGTGATGACGAACTTGCCGTGATTGCGGGCGCGCTGGATGGTGGATTTTTGAATGCGGGGGACGGTTTCGAGGGCCAGTTCGACGCCAAGATCGCCGCGGGCCACCATGACGCCGTCAGCTTCTTCGAGGATAGCGTCGATGTTTTCCCAGGCTTGCGGCTTTTCGATCTTGGCCACCACCGGCACAAAGCCGGTATGCATGCTGCGCAACCACTCGCGCAGGCCGTGGACATCGGATGCGGTGCGCACGAAAGAGAGCGCCACCATGTCGATGCCGTGCCCTAAGCCGAAGCGCAGGTCGGAGAGATCTTTTTCTGTGACGGAAGGCAAACTCACCGCGACACCAGGCAGGTTGATGCCTTTGTGATCGCTAATGGGGCCGCCGGATACAACTTCGGTGCGAATGGAAGAACCACTGGCTTCGAGTACGCGAAGTTCGATGACGCCATCGGCGAGGAGCACGCGATCGCCGGGCTTCAAGTCCGACGCGAGGTTCGGATAGGTTGTCGAGGCGCGCTGGCAATCGCCCATGACCTGTTCGGCGGTGATGGTAAAAGTCGAACCGGTCTCGAGAGTACAGCCGCCGCCGGCAAAACTGCCGAGCCGGATTTTGGGACCTTGCAGGTCAAGCAGAATAGCCGCGGGACGGCCCACTTCGGCGGTGACCTGGCGAATGGCCGCAATACGCGCGCCATGCTCGGCCTGGGTGCTGTGGGAAGCGTTCAAACGGAACACATCGACGCCGGCCAGCAGCAACTGGCGGATGGTTTCCGGAGAATCGCTGGCGGGGCCCAGCGTGGCGACTATTTTGGTATTCGGCATAAAACAAGGTACCATTCCATTTTGCCCTAACATGCCTATCTATCAAGTAATTATTTTGGCCATCGTGCAAGGCCTGACCGAATTCCTGCCCATTAGCAGCACGGCCCACCTGTACCTGACTTCGTGGCTGTTGGGCTGGCAGACTGAGAGCCTCACATTCGACATCGCTCTCCATATCGGCACACTACTGGCGGTAGCGATATACTTCGCGCGCGATTGGGTGCAAATAATCGCGCAAGGGTTCGGTTTACGGTGGGGACGCGACGACCAACTGGAGCGCAATACGGGTCTGCTGTGGCTGCTGGTGATCGGCACGATTCCGGTGGGGATTGCCGGGTTGCTGTTCAACAAGCAGGCGGAAGGCGCTTGGCGCAATCCCATGGTGATCGGCAGCATGATGGTGGGGATCGGGATCGTGATGGGAATCGCGGAATGGATGGGCCGGAAGACGCGCGACATTTCGGGCGTGAACGCGCTGGACGCCGGAACCATCGGGGTGGCGCAGGCGCTGGCGGTGATGCCCGGCGTTTCGCGCAGCGGCATTACGATTACGGCGGGCTTGTTCCGCAATATTAATCGGGAAGCGGCGGCGCGCTATTCGTTTCTGCTTTCGACGCCGGCGATCGCAGCGGCGGCGGCCAAAGCGGTCTACGACATGATCAAGCACAAGGGCCTGGATACGGCAGCGGCGGGCGGGGTGGCGCTCAGCCATACGGGCCTGGCGGTGGGGATCGCGGTGAGCGCGATGACCGGATTGATCGTGATCGCGGTATTCCTTCGTTATCTGCGGCGGCGCAGCTTGTGGTTCTTCGTGTTTTACCGGATTATTTTTGGCATAATAGTGCTTGCTCTGGCTTTCTTCCGCCGGCCAGCGGGATGAAGCTTTTATCTCCGACTTCGCAAAAACGCGTCAATGAACTGGTAGGACTGTTGCTCCTATCGCTGGGCTTGGTATTGCTGCTCAGCCTGGCGTCGTACCACGTCCTCGACCCGTCGCTGAATACAGCGGCGGCCACGCATCCGCACAACCTGATCGGTTATCCGGGAGCGTGGTTCGCCGACCTGTTGCTGCAAAGCTTCGGCATCGGCTCGTTCGTCTTCCCGATTCTACTCTTTGGGCTGGCCTGGAAATGGGTGCGCTCGGAGGAAGTGGAAGCCGGGGCGATCAAGCTATGCGGAACGCTGCTGCTGCTGTTGAGCCTGACGGCGGCGGTCTCCTTCATGCCGCGGCTGAAACTGTTCGGCGGAGCCATCTCGATCGGCGGCCTGCTGGGAATGATGCTGGCGCACTACCTGATGCATGCGCTGAATCCCACCGGCGCTATTTTACTGACGATCACCACACTGGTTGTTTCGGTATACCTGGTCTCGACCTTCACCGTTTCGATACTGGCGGTGTGGTTCGCGCGGCCGCTGCGAATCCTGAGGATGTTCGGGGATGCGTTCCGTTTGTGGCGTGACGAGCGGCTGCGGCGCAGCCAGGAGAAGGCCAAGCTAAAGGCCGAACAGCGAGCGGCGAAACGGAAGGCCGAAGCGGCTACGGCGACGCAGACGACGACACGGCGCAGGGCACCGCGCACGGAGACCGTTGGCGGCGCGGCGCCGTTGGAAGCCGCGGCGACGCCGGTGGAAGCGGAAGAGGCTCCCGCGGGCCATTCGGATATCCCTATTTGCGCACTCGAGGAGACAGCGGCGCCACAGCAGCAGGAATCGCCGCCTTGGGAGATACCCGCTCCGGTGGCGGCGCCGCATCCGGCGGGTCCGCTTTCGTATCGCCTGCCGCCCACCGATTTGCTGCATGAAGGGCAGGGCCGCAGTCCGTACGACGAGCAGGAACTGAAAGACATCGCGGTACGCGATCAAAGCGAAGTTCGAAGAGTTCAACGTGCTGGGCTCGGTGGTGCAGATCAACCCGGGGCCGGTGGTGACGACCTTCGAATTCAAGCCGGAGGCCGGCATCAAGTACAGCCGCATCACGACGCTGACCGAAGATCTGTGCCTGGGGCTGCAGGCCGAATCGATCCTGATCGAGCGCATTCCGGGCAAGCCGACGGTGGGCATCGAGGTGCCGAACACCAAGCGCGAAGTGATCGCTCTGCGGCAGATGCTGGAGTCGGACGAGTTCGTGCAAGCGCAATCGCGGTCTGACGATCTCGATGGGCAAGGACATCAACGGGCGCATTAAGGTGGCGGCGCTGGAATCCATGCCGCACCTGCTGATCGCGGGTTCGACCGGATCGGGCAAGAGCGTGATGATCAACTCGATGATCATGTCGATCCTGTACAAGTCGACGCCGGATGAAGTGCGCATGATCATGGTGGACCCGAAGCGGGTGGAACTGGGGATGTACGAGGGCATTCCGCACCTGCTGACGCCGGTGATCACGGATGCCAAGAAGGCGACGAATGCGCTGCGCAATGCGGTGCTCGAGATGGAGCGGCGGCTGCGCCTGCTGGCCGAATTCGGGGTGCGCGAACATCGATCAGTTCAACAAGAAGATTCGCAAGAATGCAGGAAGAGCCGCGCAGCCTGTTCGAGGAGGACGAGCCGACGGCGGAGGAACTTGCGGCCGCTGCCTTACATCCTGATCCTGATCGATGAGTTGGCGGACCTGATGATGCTGGAAGGCCGCAACGTGGAAGAGTCGGTGACGCGGCTGGCGCAGATGGCGCGCGCGGTGGGCATGCACCTGGTGCTGGCGACGCAGCGGCCGAGCGTGGACGTGATCACGGGACTGATCAAGGCGAACTTCCCGTCGCGCATCAGTTTCCGGGTGGCGACGCGGGTGGATTCGCGGACCGTGCTGGACGTGATGGGCGCGGAGCATCTGCTGGGCAAGGGCGACATGCTGTTCCTGCCGCCGGGCTCGTCGCGGCTGATGCGCGTGCACGGCGCGTTCGTGACGGAGACGGAGATCAACCGCGTGGTGGATTTCTGGAAGGAGCAGGCCACGCCGGAATACGATCAATCGTTCCTGGTGGCGCCGCCGAGCGGACGATGCGGAACCGGAGGCGGAAGAGGCGCCGGGCGGGCAGGATCCGATGTACGAAGAAGCGGTGCGGGTGGTGCTGGAGATGGGCAAGGCTTCGACATCGACTTTGCAGCGGCGGTTGCGGCTTGGGATACGGGCGAGCGGCGCGGATTCTGGATATGATGCAGCGGGACGGGATCATCGGGCCGCCGGATGGCAGCAAGCCGCGGGAAGTGCTGAAGCGGCCGGACTGGCTGCGCGAGGTGGAAGACTCGCTTCGGTAGCATGCGGTGGATGGGGAACTCTTTTTCGAAGTTGGTGCGCTGTTTATCGACTTCGGCCAGCATGGCGAGGCGCGCTCGTTGAATGGGATTGTTTCGTAGCACCGCCGGGAGCGACTTGTCCGGCTTCAGGCTACGGCGAGATCTCCCGGCATCCGCTAAGCTCTGGGTGAACGCCTCGATGACTGCGGCGTGGCGTGCGGCGGGATCGCTTAGGAGGCACACGCGGAGCGGGCGGAGCGCCATTCGCCTGGGGACGTGCCTTCCCAGCGGTCGAAGGCGCGGAAGAAGGAGTTGGGATCCTCATAGCCCAGCAGATAGGCGGTCTCGTTGAGTTCGAGCGAGGGTTGCAGCAGGTAGTGGTGGGCGAGTTCGCGGCGGGCTTCTTCGACGAGGCTTTGAAAGGTGATGCGGTCGGACAGCAGGCGGCGTTGCAGCGTGCGGGTGCTGACGCGCAACTCGATGGCAACATCTTCCAAGCGGGGCTTCTGACCGGCGAGGAATTTCTTCAGAACTCCTTTCACTTGCTCTTGCAGGGACTTGTTGGCGAGTTGTTGGGTGAGTTCGGCTTCCAGTTGCGGGGCCACCATTTCGAGCAGGTCCTGATTATGAGTGAGGAACGGCTTGGCCAGGTCTTCGGCGCGAAAAAGCAGCATGTTGTGGCGGGCGTTGAATTTCACTTCGCAGGCGAAGTGATCCTCGTAGAGATGCCGGTTGGATTCGGGGCGCTGGAATTCCACGCGCTTGGGCGTCAGGCGCTGGCCGATGCCGCGGCGGCCGATGGCGACCACCCAGGCGAAACACAGATCGATCAAGTTGGCGGGCTCGGGCTCGCCGGCCAGCAGCCAGACAAATTGGATGGCGCAATCCTGGCTGTGCTCGACGATGCGGATCTCTTCGGGGCAGGTGAGGCGTTTGTATCGCGCCATGCGATGGAGGGCGTCGCGGAAGGAGCGGGTATAGAGGGCGGCGATGGCGATAGGGTCATAACGCTCGATGCGTTCTTCGCTGCCGAGTTTGAGGCCGATGGCGGGGTCGCCACTGATCTCACGGATGGCTTCGTGGAGGGCGAACAACTCTCCGGTGGTGAGCCAGATTTTGGTCTGATCGAATAATGCCATCGGGAGTCCGGCGCGGCGCAGGACGGCGACGGGAGGAATTTGAAGTTCCTCCAGCCGCCGCGCGATGGTGCTTGAGAGCCGGAAGCGATTGGTCATGCTGGGCAGCTTTCAGTTTAGCGAAGGGTAGCCATATCGATGACGAAGCGGTATTTCACGTTGCTCTTGAGCAGGCGTTCGTAGGCCTCGTTAATTTGGCGGACATTGATGAGTTCGATGTCGGAGGTGATGCCTTTTTCGCCGCAGAAATCGAGCATCTCCTGGGTTTCGCGGATGCCACCGATGGCGGATCCGGCCAAACTGCGGCGTTTCATGATGAGGTTGAAGGAAGCCACGGCGGCCGGCTTCGAGGGCGCACCGACCAGGGTCATGGCGCCGTCGAGGGTCAGCAGTTGGAGATAGGCGTTCAGATCATGATCGGCGGAGACGGCGTCGAGGATGAAGTGGAATTTACCGGCATGCTTTTGCATGGCGGCGCTATCGGTAGAGAGGACGACTTCGTCGGCGCCGAGGCGGAGGGCGTCGGCAGTTTTATTTGGCGATGTGGTGAACAGGGTGACATGCGCGCCGAAGGCTTTGGCGAATTTCAGACCCATGTGGCCCAAGCCGCCGAGGCCGACGATGCCGACCTGCTGTCCGGGGCCGACGTTCCAATGGCGCAGGGGCGAATAAGTGGTGATACCGGCGCAGAGAAGCGGCGCGGCGCCGGCGGGATCGAGACCCTGGGGGACGCGCAGGACGTAGGCTTCGTCGACCACGATGCTATCGGAATAGCCACCGTAGGTGACGCCGCCGAGGATCTTATCCTCCGCGTTGTAGGTGAGGGTCATGAAATTTTCGCAATACTGCTCTTCGCCGTCGAGGCAACTGGGGCAGATGCGGCAGGAATCGACCATGCAGCCGACGCCGGCGATGTCGCCTTCCTTAAATTTGGTGACGGCGCTACCCACCTTGACGACACGGCCGACGATTTCGTGGCCCGGAACGCATGGGTAAACGGTGGGCATGATGGCGTGCCACTCGTCGCGTACCTGATGCAGATCGGAGTGGCAGACGCCGCAGTATAGGATTTCAATCTGCACGTCTTGGGGGCGGGGGGCGCGACGTTGCAGGGTGAAGGGTCCAAGACCCGAGGTGGCGTTGTTGGCTGCGAAGGCTTTCGCAGGGAATGAATGAGAATGAGAGCTTTGCTTAGTGGGTGTTACTTCGGTGTCGACCATTTTGTCTCCAGCTTTCTATTTGCAGATTTCTGTTTGCTCTTTCAGTGTATCGGCGGGGGCGGCGGGGTTCACTAGCAGAACGCGCCAATGTACTTGCAGAACGCGCCAGTTTGGGAATAGGTACAGCGGCGGGTTGCAGTCGATATAAACTGGCGATAGGCCCGACGCATACTATAAGCAGGTGAAAGGATCTCGCGATGACTAACAGGATTGCCTCTTGGGCGATTATGCTTCAGGTCAGTTTGGCGCTCACTGGTTCGCTCCAGGCCCAGAATCCGGTGACACTGTTCGTGAGCGCGAAGATGGATCTCTTTCGCGCCGGAGGATACGACGACGGCAGCGATGGGATTGCCCCGCTTGTTTTCAGCTTCCCGGCGGCAGCGGGGCGGATCATGACTTTTCCGAGCGTCGGCGGAGCGTGGTCGTGTAGCCCGAGTGTGCCGGAATTTGGCGCCGACGGCACATTGACGGGCTGCTTTCAACCAGGCGGGCAAAACATCAACGACCCAGGCGGTCCATTCTCTGGATCCCATCTGACGGACTTTGAAGGCGCCCTGGCAGGCGTGTTCTTAGAAGACACTCTTCCAGGCTCGCCGCCCCCTGCATTGCGGTTTTATGTCAATGATGCTTCTGAAGGTGGAACCCAGACCGACTTCAAAGCTCTAAGCCCTTTGATCGGGCAAGTCTTTTTTATCGGCGATGGCTTGACGAACACCGGCATCGGGAGCGTGCAATCTTTTCGCGTGCCGTCGTCGGCCACACATCTCTACCTCGGTTATATTGACTCATGCAATGGCGGGCCCATACCTGGCTGTTATTCGGATAATCGTGGCACACTTTTCGCGGTAGTCCAGCTAACGGACTACCAGTTGAACTGGGTCGCGCCAACGCTATCGCCGGCCCCGTCGGCGCGTGCTGATGTAGCGCTCACATACGATGCCGCATCCAACAACACTTTGGTGTTTGGCGGTGACAATGCCCGCCTTCCGGGCGTGATGTACGGCGACACCTGGGTGTGGCGCGGGGCGTGGACGCAACTTTCGCCGGTCGATTCGCCCAGTCCACGGGGTGCCGCGGGAATGGCTTATGATCCTACGACCGGCACCGTGGTGCTATTCGGCGGTACGGATCCGAATGGAATCGTTTTCGGAGATACCTGGACTTGGGATGGAGTTAACTGGACACAACAGTTTCCGCCGGCGTCTCCGCCCGCTCGTACGGCTATCGATTCGATGGCGTATGACCCGATTTCACAGACTGTCGTGCTGTTTGGCGGTTTCGCCAGTAGTACCGGCGATTACGGAGCGCCTCCATTCGGAGATACCTGGGTATGGAACGGACGAGCGAAGACCTGGACTCAGAAGTTCCCGCGGTCGAGCCCGTCTCCGCGCGGGGCATCGATCGCATACGATGCAACAACCAAAAACGTGGTTCTATTTGGCGGCAATAACGGCGGCGGAGATTGCTGCAGGATTTATTACGGCGACACTTGGACATGGGATGGCAGTAACTGGACCCAGCAATTTCCCGCAATTAGCCCTTCACCGCGAACTGGGCAGAGCATGGCATACGACGCAGGCAGCGGTAAAGTTATCGTGTTCGGGGGTACGTCCGGTCCGCCCGAGGGTCTGAACGACACCTGGGCCTGGGATGGTAATACCTGGAAGCAACTGCGAAGCACGCAACCGACCGGGCTTTGGGGTACTTCTATGGATTTCGATGCCTTGACCGGCGGATTGGTGCTGTTTGGTGGGGAACTCTCCGGTGATGCCGTCACCAATACTACGTGGCTATTCGTTCCCGTACCGATTCCTTGAACCTCGCAGTGCCACAGCTAACATATTACCTGGGCATCACGCGGCTTGGCTGGCGGCTGCTTTGGCATCTTTAGCATCGCGCAGGGCCTGGATGTCGCGGCGTGGGGGCTGGCCAAAGAGACGGCTGTATTCGCGGCTGAATTGGCTGACGCTCTCGTAGCCGACTTCGTAGGCAACACTCGACGCGTCGATTCCGTCGATCAGCATGCGCTCGCGGGCAGTCTGCAGCCGAAGTTGTTTCTGGTATTGCAAGGGGCTGAGGGACGTTAGTGCGCGGAATTGATGGTGGAGGGTGGAGACGCCCATGCGGGCGACGGCCGCGAGTTCTTCCATGCGCAGCGGTTTGGTGTAGTTGGCTTTCAGCCAGGCGATGGCGCGGGCGGTTCTGTGGCTGAGATCGCCGGTAGTGGCGATGGCGCGGAGGCGATCGGCTTGCGGCGTTCCGAGAATACGGTAGACGATTTCACGCTGAATCAGCGGGCTTAGGAAGGGGACGTCCTGGGGAGTTTCGAGGAGTTCGAGCAGGCGGGTGCAGGCGCTTAACAATCCGCTGGTGGTTTCGCCGACAGCTAGTCCACGCGCGCGGGAAGGGCCGACGGGTTCCGGCAGATCTTCACGGGTCAGGATCTCACGCACGGTGGGCATGTCCAGGCGGAGGTGCAGGGTGAGGAGGGGCACTTTTTCCGAGGCTTCGATGATCTGGCTTTGGACGGGAACATCGATGGAGGAGAGCAGAAACGAAGATGGGCCGCAGACGTATTCGGTGCCTCCGAGATTGATGATTTTGCGGCCTTGGGCGTATACGGTGAAGCTGGGTTCGCAGGTGGCGCGGTAGCAGGCGCTCGGGGCGGTGCGGCGATAGAGGGACAGGCTTGGTATGGCGGTAGGATTCGCTCCGATCGACGGGGCGTGGGCGGCGATGATGCGCGCCAGGGCCGCGCGTTGATTCGTGATGGTGCGATTCGGATTTTCGGGATGGATGGGCATGTGTAAGAGCCTCGGAATGATTTGATGATAGCGCACGTACAAAAGCCGATTGCGGGACAGGATCAGGCAAAGAACAGGCAGGATTGGGAAAGCGCTTTGCAGCTCTTTGCGGGTAGCTTGAAATAAGAGGCAATCAGACAAATATGCAGAAGCGCAAACTTGGTAAGAGCAGCCTGGAGGTGACGGCTCTGGGGCTGGGTTGCATGGGAATGAGTTTTTCCTATGGTCCGCCGAAGGACAAGCAGGAGATGACCACTTTGCTGCGGGCGGCGGTCGACCGCGGCGTTACCTTCTTCGATACGGCGGAGGTTTATGGTCCGTACACGAATGAAGAACTGGTAGGGGAAGCTTTAGCGCCGTTTCGCGGGCAGGTGACGATCGCCACCAAATTCGGATTCGACCTCAACCCCGATTTCGATCCGCGGGGGATGAAGGGCGCGCCGGGGTTGAACAGCCGGCCGGAGCAGATCCGGCGCGCGGTGGAAGGTTCGCTCAAACGGCTGCAGGTGAGCGTGATTGACTTGCTCTATCAGCACCGGGTGGATCCGAACGTGCCGATTGAAGATGTCGCGGGCACGGTGAAGGATTTGATTCAAGAAGGCAAGGTGAAGCATTTCGGACTGTCCGAGGCGGGCGTGCAGACGATCCGGCGGGCGCACGCGGTGCAACCGGTGACGGCGCTGCAGAGCGAATACTCGCTGTGGACGCGGACGCCGGAGAAGGAAGTGATCCCTACGCTGGAGGAACTGGGCATCGGGCTGGTGCCGTATAGTCCGCTGGGCAAGGGATTCCTGACGGGCAAGATCGACGGGAACGCGACGTTCGACAGCACGGATTTTCGCAGCACGCTGCCCCGCTTCACGCCGGATGCGTTGAAGGCGAATCAGGCGCTGATCGACCTGTTGGGCAAGATCGGGGAAAGGAAGAAGGCGACACCGGCGCAGATCGCGCTGGCATGGCTGCTGGCGCAGAAGCCGTGGATCGTGCCGATTCCGGGAACCACTAAACTGCATCGCCTGGATGAGAATATCGGCGCACTGGCGGTGGAACTGACGGCGGGCGATTTGCAGGATATCGAGGCGGCCGCGGCGAAGATCACGGTGCAAGGGGCGCGCTATCCCGAACGGTTGGAACAGATGACCGGCCGTTGAACGAGGGAGATAACACAATGGATATTCAAAGAGCGGGTTCGCGGCCTTCGGGCAAGGGACCCGCCGATTGGTTCACGGGCACGGTAAGGGTGGACCCGTTGTTTCAAGCGCCCGATCCGGCATTGGTGCAAGGCGCCAGCGTGACTTTCGAGCCCGGCGCGCGCACGGCGTGGCACACACATCCGTTGGGCCAGACGTTGATCGTGACGGCCGGATGCGGATGGGCGCAACGCTGGGGGGGGGCCATCGAGGAGATTCGCCCAGGCGATGTGGTGTGGTTCGCGCCGGGTGAAAAGCACTGGCACGGAGCGACACCGACCACGGCCATGGTCCACATCGCTATACAGGAAAAACTGGACGGCAAGGTGGTGGACTGGATGGAACACGTGAGCGAGGAGCAGTATAAGGCCGGTTAGCTGGCGGCGCGTTCGAGGAGTACGGCGTGCGGGTCGCGGGCGCGGCTGTATTGGCGCGGCGAACAACCCATGACTCTCTTGAAGGCGGTGCTGAAAGCGCTTTCGGATTCGTAGCCGAGCGCGAGGGAGATGGCGGAAACCGGATCGCTCGAATTCGCCAACTTGTCGGCGGCGAGCAGCATGCGCCACCGCGCGAGGTAATCCATCGGCGACTTGCCCACAGTCTCTTTGAATTTGAGGGCAAAGGTGGAGCGTGACATACCGGCGCGTTCAGCGAGTTCCTGCAGAGTCCAGCGATGGGCCGGGTCGTCGTGCATGGCGGTAATGGCGGCGCCCATTTGTTTATCGGCCAGTGCGAAGAGCCATCCCACGCCGCCGCGTAAGCCTTCGGCCATGTGGAGGCGGAGAGCTTGCACCAGCATCATATGAGCGAGATGTTCGGCGATCAGATAGCCGCCGGGTTGGCGTTCGCGCAGTTCCTGCATCATGCGTTCAAGAGACCAGCGCAGGGCGGCCTTGTCTGATTCTTTACGGAGGTGCACGATGGGGGGAAGCACGCCTAACAGAATGCCGGCATGCGGGCCGGAGAAGGTGAAGTGTCCGCCGACACCCGCGTAATCGCCGCCGCCATTGTAAGTGGAGAAGCCGCCATTACGGGAGGGCGCAAAGATCTTGATGGCGTCGACCGGTGTGAGGGACAGGTCGCTGGTAAGGCGGAAGGGGAGCCCGCGTGGTAGCAGGAATCCATCGCCGGCTTTTAGGCGCACCGCATCTGGAACACCGTCCACGGCCAGCCAGCATTGGCCGGAAACCACGGCGTAACATTTAATGCCTTCGTGGCGGGGGAACTGGATGGACCATTCGCCGCCGACATCAAAGCCGCCGCACATGTAGCTGCGGGGTTTCAGGAGCGCGAGAACATCGGAAAGTGGGTCCATATGCGTGGTGGGTGATTTCGGGCGTTCGGACGATCGCGAAGGTAATACGGACTTTATAGCATAGATTGTATTTCGTGTATCCCGTATGTTTGAGTCATGCGAGTATTTGTCACCGGTGCTACCGGATTTGTTGGTACAGCAGTTGTGCAGGATCTTATGCAAACGGGCCACCAGGTGCTGGGGCTGGCGCGATCGGATGCGGGGGCTGCGGCGCTGAAGGCTGCGGGCGCCGAGGTGCATCGAGGTGAACTGGGAGATCTGGAAGGCTTGCGGCGTGGAGCGGCCATGGCGGATGGCGTGATTCATACCGGGTTTATCCATGACTTTTCAAAATTCAGGGAGAGCTGCGAGATCGATCAGCGAGCCATTGAGGCGATGGGCGCAGTGCTGGCGGGCCCAGAGCGGATGTTGATCGTGACGTCGGGGACCGGCTTTCTCTCGCCGGGTAAACTGGCGACGGAGGAAACTGTGGCGCCGAGCGATGCCGCGATGCCCCGCGTTTCCGAGCAGGCCGCGCTGGGGATGGCGCCGCAGGGATTGCGCGCGGCGGTGGTCCGGCTGCCACCTTCGGTACATGGCGATGGCGACCATGGCTTTGTTCCGATCCTGATTAATCTGGCGCGGGAGAAAGGCGTTTCGGCCTATGTGGGCGACGGGCTGAACACGTGGCCGGCGGTACATAGGTTGGACGCTGCGCCGGTATATAGGTTGGTGCTGGAGAAGGGCACGGCGGGCTCGAGGTATCACGCGGTGGCGGAGGAAGGGGTGCCATTCCGTGAGATCGCTACCGTGATTGGCAAGCGGTTAAACGTTCCGGTGGTAAGCAAATCCGCGGAGGAGGCCGCCGATCATTTTGGCTGGTTTGCGCGATTCGCAGCGATCGACAACCGGGCGTCGAGCGCGCGGACGCGGGAGTTATTGGGGTGGCGCACGACGCAGCCGGGTCTGATCGCCGATTTGGACCGGCCGAGCTATTTCGGCGGGTGACGGGGGGATGAACAAAGTGTTAAACAATGTTACGCCCGACAATGAACCAGTGACCGAGGAAGACTGCCGCCGTTTGCATCACGGGGCAGGCTTGGCTTGCGCAACGCGACGGCAAAGGCATTCCCATGGAAAGCGTTCTGGCGGAGTGTGGTTTCAGGCCCGACGATTTCCCGCGCGACAAGCAGATGCCGCCTTAGCGGATTGAGTGGCGCGATAATGCCCAGGCCGACGTCTGCGTACTCGACCAAACCACGGCGATGGGATTACAAGAAGATGCTTTTCTTATTTTCATGTCCGCCATCGTCGGAACCTTACCGCTGAGTTCAAAGCGGCGACTCGTCTTCCCAGTGCGATTGATGTCTGCGACGATGTCGGGCGCGGTTCCTAATAAGGCTGGGGCTTGCGGGGGCAAATGCGAACTCCTAAACTGAAGCTTCCTTTATCTAAGCCAGCATCTAACCATTGTAGGCACGAATTTCAAGGAGCAACAGCATGACGACGCAGATGAACTTGGGGGGCACGTTTACGTTTCCCGGTACTTCGATGACTTTCAACCGGATGGGATACGGGGCGATGCAACTGGCAGGTCCGGGGGTGTGGGGACCGCCGCGGGATGTGGATGAGGCGATCGCGGTTTTGCGGGAGGCGGTCGAGGCGGGTGTGAATCATATTGACACGAGCGATTTTTATGGCCCGCACGTGACCAATCAGATTATTAAGCAGGCGCTGCACCCGTTTCCGGATGGTTTGGTGATCGTGACCAAGGTGGGCGCGCGGCGCGAGGCGGACAGATCGTGGCCGCATGCCCGGTCGCGGCAGGAACTGACCGACGCGGTGCACGATAATCTGCGCAATTTAGGATTGGATGTGCTGGACGTGGTGAATCTGCGGGTGGGGGGAATGATGGCGCCGACGGAAGGATCGATCGAAGAACCGCTGACGGTGCTGGCCGAACTTAAGCAGGCGGGCCTGATTCGTCATCTGGGCGTCAGCAATGTTAGTGCGGGCCAGTTGGAAGAGGCGCGGACGATTACGGAGATCGTCTGCGTGCAGAATTTTTACAACGTGGCGAATCGCGGCGATGACGGGTTTATCGAAGACTTGGCGGAGTTGGGTATTGCGTATGTGCCGTTCTTCCCGCTAGGCGGTTTTACGCCGCTGCAATCTTCGGAACTGGACGCTGCGGCGGCGAGTTTACAGGTGACGCCCATGCAGGTGGCGCTGGCGTGGCTGATGCAGCGGTCGCCGAACATGGTGTTGATTCCGGGAACGTCGTCACGCCGGCATTTACGGGAGAATCTGGCAGCGGCTTCACTGCGGCTTCCGGCGGGTATGGTCGCGGAGTTGGATGCGATTGGAGGCTCCGCGAAGCAATAACGGCCGGGGGCCGCGGGTGGTTACTTGGGTTCGGCGACGATGCGGAGGTAAGGCTTCACTGTTTTCCAGCCGGCTGGATATTTATCCTTCGCTTCGGCGTCGGACACGGCGGGAACGATGATGACGTCTTCGCCCTTCTTCCAATTCACCGGCGTGGCTACTTTATGTTTGGCGGTTAGCTGCATGGAATCGAGTACACGAAGGATCTCGTCGAAGTTGCGGCCGGTGGTCATGGGATAGGCCAGCATCAACTTGATCTTCTTGTCGGGGCCGATGATGAAGACAGTGCGCACGGTGGCGTTGGTGGCGGCGGTGCGGCCCTCGGAGGTGTCGCCCGCATCGGCCGGCAGCATGTTATAGAGTTTGGCGATGCTGAGGGTAGGGTCGCCGATCATGGGATAAGTTACAGCGTGACCTTGAGTCTCTTCGATATCGGAGGCCCACTTACCATGACTGCTGACCGGGTCGACACTCAAGCCGATGACCTTACAGTTACGGGCGGCAAAGTCAGGTTCCAGTTTCGCCATATAGCCGAGTTCAGTGGTGCAAACGGGCGTGAAGTCTTTGGGGTGCGAAAAGAGGATGGCCCAGCTATCGCCGATCCACTTGTGAAAGTCGATCTCGCCTTGTGTTGTTTGAGCGGTAAAATTCGGTGCTTCGTCGTTAATGCGTAAAGACATCTGGGTGTTTCTCCTGGCGGGTCGATCCGGATTGATTAGTGTATCGGACCGCCGATGAATTGTAGGTCAAGCGCGAGTCTTGTGTCAATTAGGATAACTTAGGAATCCACGCGTTCAGGTTCCCATTCATCGACTGGATCGCGGTCAATGCGATCCTCGCGGTCTTCCCGTTTTTCCTGTTGGATGCGGGCTTCGCGTTCCTGGCGTTCCTCGCGACCGTTGCTCATGGCGGCTGCCTCCTACAGTTTCAGTATATCGATGCTGCCGTTGTTATTGGTGAGGCGCATGGGGCAGCCACCGCCGCCGATGGTGCCGTTCAGCGAGTCGGCACTTACATCGCCCGAGACGGTCATGGGGAAATCCGAATGGATTTTACCGAAGGACGTTTTGGCGGCTACGGCGTAGCTGGCGTTATTGGGAACGCGTATGCGCACGGAGGAGAAACTCGTATGGATACCTACGGCGCGGCAGGCTTGCCCTTGCAACGAAACTTCCACGCCGCCATTCTGGTTTTCAACGTCGACCGAGCCAGCCACGCCATCGAGCATCACAGCGCCGAAGCTGGTCTTGACGTTGGCGTTGTTACGGATGGCAGAGGCTTTCACCGCGCCGTTTGAATCTTCCACCGTGAGCAGTCCGCCGATGCGCTCGGCAGTGATGAGGCCGAAGCTGGTTTTGAGGGAGGCTTCGGCGCCCACGTCGGTGACCGTGATGGCGCTATTGCCTCCGATGACGCGCAGGCCCTTGTGCACTTCGCTGACGTCGACTTTACCGAAGGAGTTTTCGATAGTGGCGGACTCGCCGACCTTGCGGCCGATGACGGCGGAATTCTGGGCGTGTACGGAGAGAATTTTGCCGATATCGCCGAAGCGCACGGTGGCGAAACTGGTATTGAGTTCGGCGGATCCGGTGATGCCGTTGGCCTCCACTTCGCCGTTGCCGTTGCCGACGGTCAGGTTGCCTTTGACGCCAGTGACAGTCACTTTGCCGAACGAATTGGTGATGTGCACGTCGCCGCCCGCGCCGGTTACCTGGACCGAGCCGTTGCCGTTCACGATGGTCCCGCCGTGGCCAGGGTTGGTGACGGTGACATTGGCAAAGCGGTTCTTTACGTTGACCATGCCGGTCACTTCAGAAACATCCACGCTACCGTTGGCGTTGCGGATATCCACGTCGCCGGCATTGCCGGTAACTTCAACGGCGGCGAACTGATTCTCGAGGCGCTGGGTGCCGCGGCCATTGCGGAAGGTCAGTTTACCGTGGGCGTTCACGATATCGCCATTGGCTTTCAAGTCTTCGATGGAAACCGCGCCGAAACTATTGCGCAACTCGAGCGGAGCCGTATCGGGCATAGCAATTTCGAGGTTCACGGTATAGGAGAGATTGTGAAAGCCGAAGAAGTTGCCGTGCTCCTCTTTGGGATATTCGGTGCGAATGATGAGGGAGGATCCGGAGGGAGCGACCTCAATGCGGATCTGGTCGGCGACGCGTTTGGCTTCGGAGTCATTGGAGGCGGAGACGCGGATGGAGGCGTGTACGGCGACATCGCGGGATGCGTGGGTGCGCAGGGTCACGTTGCCCATGCGATGCTCGACGCGCACGTTTTGGCCGGCGGGCAGGGTGACGGTCTTGTCGAAGGTACGCGAGACTTCGTCGCGCGCGAACGCGTGGCCGGCAACAAGAGCGCCAGGCCGAATACAAAATTATTGCGCATGCTGCAGAATCTCCTTCAAAGTATCTTGTTTATCGCGGTACAACGCCGCCAGTTCCGTTTGTAGCTGGGCGTTAAAGCGGTTGTGACTGACGGTGGCGCGGACGCTATCGATTTCGGAATCGATGACCATGAGCTTCTCGCGGGCGGCGATGACTACCGGGTTTTCCGACGCGGTCAGGCGGGGCTGGGCGAGGCGGGTAAGTTTATCGATAGAAGAACGGTAGGCGGCCTCGGCCGACTCTACTTCTTTCAAGGTTTGCTCGGTCAGGAAGTCGCTGTCCTGGGGGGGGCTGCCGCAGGTGCGCGGCGGGTGTAAGCGAAAATTCCGAGTGAAACGGCCAGGGCCAGGACGGCGGCCATTCCGGCGAGGATGCGCCAATCGCGCCAATTCAACGCGCGGGATTTGGCGGCTTTCTGTTCGACGGCCAAGGTCTGGCGGATTTTGGGCCACAGGTCGGGAGTGTCCCAATCTTCGCGCAAGCCGGGGGCGACGGCGGACATTTCGGTCCAGATCCAGAGTTCGCGGCGGCAGGAGTCGCAGGTTTTGGCATGTTCGCGCGCGTCGGGCAGCAGTTCGGGGACGGCGAGGGCGCGCTCCAGATCTTTGCAGTGGAAGGTCATGCGCGGTTCTCCGTGAGCAATCGCTTGAGCTCGCGTTTGGCTTCGAAGAGCCATTTCTTCGAAGTGCCTTCGGGGATTTCAAGGATGGCGGCGACTTCGGAATGGCGGAACCCTTCCACTTCGAACAGCCAGAAGACCATGCGGAATTGCGGATGGATGCGGGCGAGGGCGTGGCGGATCGCGATTTGGAGGGGAACGTTATTGGGAATGGCAGGCGGATCGGCGGGCAGTGGCGATTCAGCGTGACGCTGGCGTTTTCGGCCGGTATCGTAGCAGCAATTCAACAAGATGCGGTAGATCCAAGGGGCCAGGCCGGAATCGAACTGGATCGCGCCGGCAGCCTTGTATATTTTCAGGAAGGCTTCCTGTACGGCATCTTCGGCGTCGGCGCGATCTGCAAGCATATGAAACGCAATACTTTTCATGCGGCCGGCATGGGAGGCGTAGATCTCCTCGAAGGCAGACAGATCTCCGCGTTTGGACGCCTGTATCAGGTCGGCGTCGGTCCGGGCCGTGAGACGGCCGGCGGCCATTGCCAGGGGCATTCTGTTGGTTATAACGACTGGCGAGGGTAAAACGTTCTAAATGTTTTTGGCCGCCCGTTATTTCTTGAGGGGGTACTCGCTGCGCGGTGAGGTTTCCACGAGCAAGCGGCCTTGGTCGTTGTTGACGGGTTCAAGGTCGAGGGTCCAGAACGAGAGATGGTGCTCCACCACGCGGGCGCGGAAGTAATAAATCTGGCCAGGTTCGGCATTGAGCGGGGCGAGCGCGGGTAGCAATGGGGCGATTGTAAATGGGCGCGATTGCCAGATAGGAAGGGCGGCGGTTGCCGTCGACCTATGCGCCGTCCAAGCCGACCCTGACGGTGGTTTACCGAGTTCGTTCCGGGACCGGTCGTATTTGATCGCGAAGACTACGGCTTTGCCTGGCTCCGGTTGGAGCGCCGGTTGAGTGGGGGGGTACGTTGGACTTGACACTGTCGGACTCTAGCATCGGTACGACGCCTGCTCGAGGGGCCAGGCTTCAAGGAAAAACGAAGGGGGCCTTCGGCCGCAATGCGCCCAGCGCCCCCCCGCGTTATTTAGGCCACTGGGGGCACGTCGACCCAAGCCCGCGTGGCGGAACTGGCCAACTCGGCATCCAGAATCTGCAACTGCCGTAAGCCATCGGTGAATTGTGGGTATTCGACGGGCGCGGCGGCATCTTCGACGGAATGATAGAAGCGGCGGAACAACTGTTTGAAGGTATCGTCGTAACCTTCGCTGTGGCCGCCGGGGAGATCGGCATAAGGACGGGCGGCGGGCAGCATCAACGAAGGATCCTTGATGATAATTTCGTTGGGCGAATTGCGATGGCCGATCCACAATTCGTCGGGACGTTCCTGGTCCCAGGAGACGGAAGCTTTGCTGCCGTAGATTTCCAGGTTCAGGCGGTTCTTGCGGCCGGCGTTCAATTGGCTGGCGGTGAAAGCGCCGCGGGTGCGATCGCCCATGCGGAATACGACGGCTCCGAAGTCTTCGGTATCGATGGGCACTTCGTCGTAGTCTTCCGGATTCAGGGTTTTGCCGGCGAAAGTTTCGATGGATTTCTTGGGCCGTTTGCGGGTTTTATGGAAGGTCTGCATATCGGCGCAAACCGAGGTGATGCGCTGGCCGGTTACGTGTTCTGCCATATCGCACCAGTGGGAACCGATGTCGGCCATGCAGCGCGAGGGTCCGTTGGCTTTGGAATCGATACGCCAGTTCCAGTCGGTATCGTAGAGCAGCCAATCCTGGGAATAGGTCCCTTGGACGACCAGGATTTCGCCGAGTTCACCGGCCTCGCGCATACGGCGCATCTGCTGCACCATGGGATAAAAGCGTAGGTTGTGGAAGGTGCTATTGCGGAGATTCTTCTCTTTTGCGAGAGCCACTAATTTCTTGGCGTTGTCCACGGAGGTGGACAGCGGCTTTTCGCAAATCACGTGTTTACCGGCGTTAAGCGCGTCGGTAACCATTGGGAAATGCAGCGCGTTCGGCGTGCATACGTGGACCACATCCACTTCGGGATCGTCCAGAATCTGGTGATAATCGCTGGCCGTCTTTTCGACGTGGAATTCCTCGCCGAGTTTGCGCGCTTTTTCCTTCTGGCTCTCGCCGATGGCGTAAACCTGGACGAAGCCCAAGCGTCGAATGCCTTCCAAATGCACGCGGCCGACGAAGCCCGTGCCGAAAACCGCAGCCTTCAGTCTATGAATCATGATTGCCTCTTTCCGAAGTGTCTAATTTAACGCAATTGCTGATAGAGTGGTATGCAAGATGGTGGTTCGCATCCGCTTTGGAAGAGGTCCGAAGGTGGAGCGCAAGGTGCGCAAGAACCGCCGTGTAGCGATGGCGTTCGCGTCGTTCCTGACGCCGGCAGCGGTGATGGCGGCGGCGCTGGGCATCTGGCGCTTGGCGGAAGATCCACACTGGACGCAGGACTTTGCCATCCGGCAGGGCATCTTTTCACACTGGCAGGTTTGGTTCGCGTTTGCCGGCGTGTTGCAGACGGGTTCCCACTTTCTAAATCGATATGGGCGGATGGGACAATAGTGCAGAACCGCGCGCCTGCCGAATGCTATCCTGACTCTTAGGTTCCTAGATGCGCCACAGCACCAGGTACAGATTAAACTCCCTCTTTTCGTCCAGCAATTTTCCCAATGGCGTTAAATGGCTGCTGATTAGTAACACCGCGGTTTTCGTTCTTAGCGTGTTGTTGCGCCCGACCAGTTTGGGCGAAATATTCAATCTGTTCGCGCTGGTGCCGCGCGCGGTGGTTTTCCATTTTGCGATCTGGCAGTTGTTCACCTACCTGTTCCTGCATGGCGGGGTGTGGCATCTGCTGGTCAACATGCTAATCCTGTGGATGTTCGGCGCCACCTTGGAACGGGACTGGGGGACGCGTAAGTTCCTCAAATACTATTTCCTGTGCGGGATTGGGGCGGGGTTGTGCGACGTTACGGTGAATGCGCTGCTGGGTAACTGGTACACCAGCACCATTGGGGCATCGGGGGCGATCTTCGGAGTACTGCTGGCTTTCGGTGTTTTATACCCGGAAACCATCATATTGTTCTTGTTCGTATTTCCCATCCAAGCGAAGTTTTTCGTCATGATTTACGCGGCCATCGCACTGCTCGGGTCGCTGAACGTGAATAGCGGCGTGAGCAACGTCGCACACTTGGGTGGCATGATTTTCGGTTTGCTCTATCTGAAGGTGCGATTCCCGAATTTGGATCTGTACCAGGTGCGCGCCTGGTACCGGAACTATAAGTTGCAGCGCGCCAAGAAAAAATTCCAGGTATACATGCGCAAGCACGGTTCCGACCGTGGTCCTTGGGTGAATTGACCCGTTGTGGCGGTCCTTAACCCAAGTGTAACCTTCCTGTAATCTAAAGCGGTGCGCGGTGTTGTATCCTGCGAATTCGTTCCAGTCTTACGTTTGAGGAGGCCTTATGGCGACTGCGGCAACCGTAGCCGTTCAGTCCAAATTAGAGAAGTCCCCCAGTAAAGCGGGCATGCTGGTTTTTGGCGTGATCCTGCTCTCTGGCATATCGTACGCTGCCATTAATCTTCTTTCGGACCTTTCGGGCGTACGCACCGCAACCACATTTGAATATCTTCTTTTAGGCGTGGCCCTGCTGACCGCCTTGGGATTCGAGTTTGTAAACGGATTCCACGATACGGCCAACGCCGTGGCAACCGTCATTTACACGCATTCGATGGAGCCGCATATCGCGGTGGCATGGTCCGGTCTGTGGAACTTTTTGGGTGTAGTGGTTTCGACCGGCGCGGTGGCGTTTGGCATTATCTCGCTACTGCCGGTGGAACTGATTTTGCAAGTGGGCAGCGGAGCGGGTTTCGCCATGGTGTTTGCCCTATTGGTGGCGGCCATCATCTGGAATCTGGGCACCTGGTATTTCGGGCTGCCGTCCTCCAGTTCGCACACGCTGATCGGCTCGATTATCGGCGTCGGCATCGCCAACCAGTTGATGTCGGTAAAGACCGGCACCAGCGGCGTGGATTGGGCGCAGGCAACGAACATCGGCAAAACGCTGCTGATTTCGCCGGTGGTCGGGTTTGTATGCGCAGCGTTGTTGTTGTTGATCATGAAGTTAGTGATCCCAGACAAGCGGTTGTATCAGGCGCCCGAAGGCGACGCACCGCCGCCGCTATGGATTCGCGCACTGCTGGTGCTGACCTGCACGGGGGTGAGCTTCGCGCATGGCTCGAATGACGGGCAAAAGGGCATGGGGCTGATCATGCTGATCCTGATCGGCACGGTGCCCACCGCGTATGCATTGAATCATGCCGTGACGGCGCGGCAATCGCAGGAATTTGTGACGGTTTCGACGCAGGCGGCGGACGCGTTGTCCCATTATGTTTCGCCCAACGCGGTGATCGGCGATGCGCGCGACGATGTGACGGCGTACATCCGCACCCGCCAGTTCAACCCCAACACCATGCTGGCGCTGCGGACGCTGGTCAATGACATCGGCAACCAGATGGCGCTTTACAAAGAACTCAGGCATGTACCGGCGGACAAGACGCCCAACTTCCGCAACGACATGTACGTGGTGAGCGAAGCGCTGCGGTTGATGCAGAAGTCGGGCAAGCCGGTTTTCGCGGCGGCTGACGTGGCGGTGCTGGCGAACTACAAGAAAAATATCGATAACGCCACCAAGTTCATCCCACTGTGGGTGAAAGTGGCGGTGGCCATGGCGCTGGGCCTCGGCACTATGGTGGGCTGGAAGCGCATTGTAGTGACGGTAGGTTCGAAGATCGGCAAGGACCACCTGACCTACGCGCAAGGCGCCGCGGCGGAAATAACCGCCATGGTTACGATCGGCGCGGCGGACTGGTTCGGTATGCCAGTCAGTACCACACACGTACTATCGTCGGGTGTAGCCGGAACCATGGCAGCCAATCGCTCGGGGTTGCAATGGGGAACGGTCCGCAACCTGGCGATGGCGTGGGTGTTAACTCTGCCCGCGTCGATTCTCCTGGCGGGTTTCCTGTTCTGGCTGTTCCGCCAAATCGGCGGGTAGTTTCGTTCTCCCTGGGGGCCTCGGCAGCGCGCCAAGGCTCCCTTCCCCACCCTTCCACAATTCCAGCAAGTTGGCCAGCTACGGTGTTGCCCGAAGGCCGTAGCTCATCTTATCGGGTGCTAATATGTTTATTGAACTCTCCCGTTAAGAATTGCGTCTAATTATCGTCGGCAAACTAGGAGTCCGCATTCGTGAAGAGCAAATGGAAAACCATCCTGATTGTCCTGGTTGTGCTTGCCTTGGGTATTGGAGTTTATGCCAGCACGGTCCTCAGTAAACGCGGCGTGGTGGCGGTTCAGACCGGAAAAGTCGTCCGCCAGGATCTCACCAGTCTGGTGACTGCATCGGGCGAGATTAAACCCAAGAATTACATTAATATAGGCGCTAACGCGCTCGGCATGCTCACGAAGATCCTGGTCAAGGAAGGCGATCACGTGCAGCAAGGGCCAATTGGTCGCGCGCATCGAAAACATCCAGCCCGAAGCCCAGGTCGCTTCGCAAACAGGCGCAGGTAAGTTCCGCCGAAGCGGATTCCAATGCGGCCGAGGCCGGCCTGAAGGTGGCGGACGAAAACCTCCGCACCCAGCAGGCCATGATCGACCATTCCCAAGCCGATCTGGACCATGCCAAATTGGACTTCGATCGCGCCAAGGAGTTATTCAAAGCGCAGCTTGCTGGCCAAGCAGGATTTCGACGCGAAGAAGGCGACCTACGACGCCGCGGCCGCCGCATTGAACGAACAGCAGACGCGTCTGGCGCAGGCCCGTTCGTCCCGCGAGCAGACCGCGGCGCAACTGGCGGCGACGCAGCGCCGCATCGCCCAGGCTAAGGCCGTGCTGGCGCAGTATTCCGACATGCTGCACAAGTACGATTCCTACGCGCCGATTGACGGCGTGGTGACCAACCTTCCCGTGCGCGTGGGTGAAACCGTGGTGCCCGGCGCAAACCAATCTGGCCGGCAGCAACATCATGACCATCGCCGATATGTCGCTGATCACCGCCGAAGTCAAAGTGGACGAAACCGACATCGTGAACGTGGCGCTCGATCAGATGGCCGACATCACCATCGACGCCATTCCCAACAAGACTTTCAAAGGCCACGTGATCGAAATCGGCAACACCGCCATCCTGCGCTCCACCGGCGTGGCCGCTTCGCAGAGCGCCGTTTCCAGCCAGGAAGCCAAGGATTTCAAAGTAGTGGTCGCCATGGACGATCCGCCCGAGGAAATCCGTCCCGGCCTGTCCTGCACGGCCAAGATCACCACCGCCACGCGGCAAGAATGCGCTGACCATTCCGATTCAGGCGCTGACCATCCGGCAGAAGGGCGACCTGGAAGTGAAGCCCCAAGACCGGTCACGGCGTCGGTGACCGCGGTGAAGCTGATCCCCGGCCGAGGAGAAGGCCCGCAAAGAAGAAGTCCAGGGCGTGTTCGTGATCGCCGGCGGCAAGGCCGAGTTCCGCAAAGTGGAGACCGGCATCACCGGCGCCACCGATATCGAGGTGCTGAGCGGTCTGAAAGAGGGCGACGAAGATCGTCACCGGCAGCTACCAGGTGATCCGCACGTTGCGCAACGAAGCGCAGGTGAAAGTGGATAATAAGTCGCCCATGCCGCAGAAGGCGTAGGCGTCGTATCCGGTAGACAGAGCGAGAGAGCGAGCCCTAACCATGGCACAAGCAGTCGCAGAGAAAGAGGCTGATCGAGCGCGGCGAGCAACTGAAGCGCGACGGCATCGTCATCCGCACGTTACGACCTGTGGAAGACGTACATCATGGGCGACCAGGAGATCCACGCGGTCTCCGGCGTGGATATCGTCATCAAGCGCGGCGAATATGTCGCCATCATGGGCCCGTCGGGCTCGGGCAAATCCACGCTGATGAACCTGATCGGATGCCTGGATACGCCCACCAAGGGGCAGTATTACATCAATGGCCGGTCTGGTCAGCGACATGACCGACGACGAACTGGCGCGCATCCGCAACAAAGAGATCGGCTTCGTTTTCCAGACCTTCAATCTGCTGCCGCGCGCCACGTCGCTGCACAATGTGGAACTGCCGCTGATCTATAGCGGCACTGCCGTCGGACAAGCGCATCGAGCGGGCCAAAGCCGCGCTGCGCCAGGTGGATCTGGAAGCGCGCATGATGCACAAGCCCAACGAGCTATCGGGCGGCCAGCGGCAGCGCGTCGCGGTAGCCCGCGCGCTGGTGAACGATCCGTCGATTCTGCTGGCCGACGAGCCCACCGGCAACCTGGACACCGCTACCGGCAACGAAATCATGGCGCTGTTCGAGCGCCTGCACCAGCAGGGCAATACCATCGTGCTGGTGACCCACGAGCACGACATCGCTCTGCACGCGCATCGCGTGATCCACATCCGCGACGGCAAAGTGGAGAAGGACGAGCCGGTCTTGCATTAGGTGCGTAGGCGCCTTAAAGCTATTTGATTTCGAATTGCTCGAAGGCCAATCCCAAGTCGCGCTGGTCGGCTCCCACATGCGCTGTCCGGCTCAATTCTACTGTCACATCAATGTCCGCTTTTCCTAGCGTGGTGGGCGGAAGCGCAAAATCAAAAGTGCTCTCCACATTGCCTTTCGTGAACTGAACGGGTGGCAGGTGTACGCCGTCCACAGAGACCGTCATCTCCAGCGGGCCTTGTTTCAACTGCGCGGTGGGACAAATCGCCGAGAGGTACAAGCGCTGCCCCGCGGAGCGCGGACCGGGCATGCGGACGCTGGCGACGCGGCCCATCCAACGAAATCCCGATTCAAACGGATACCAGCCAGCGCCCAGGCGGGCACTGACCAAGGGATCGCTCATCTCGATTCGCAGAGGGCCGGAGGCTGCCGATCCCGCCGGCGGAAGATACTGATGCGTAATGTTCCGGAGAGGCCCATCGGAAACGCGATACACCACGATCTGGTCCCGATTAAGACCGTCGCGGGTTTCGTCGGCAGGCAGAACGAACTTCGCTACATCGTCCAGGTCGGGATGCGGGGTGATGGCGTTCTCCGATCCCGGCGTCAGGTACACGTGGGGGATGCGGAGGAAGAGGAACGGGCGTTGGGCGATGGCGCCCCAGAACAAGTCGTCGCCGACGTTGTCGAGCAGGATGACTTTGCCGGGATGCAGTTCATAGGCGCGCGCCACACCCATGACGAGGGCCTGTTGCGCCGCCCCCCGAGCGCGATACCACTCCGCGATCTGCCAGCTTACCGGCGCGTGTTGCACGATGAAAGCGGCGGCGAGTAAGGCGCTCACGACCTTCCAGAGCACGGCGAACGTTGACTTCCGATTGGCGGCGCTTTGCCAGCACCATAGCAACGCGTACCCCCCCAACATTCCCAGGCACATGAGGGGCAGCGTCAAATAGTAATCCGTGATGTGGTCCCGTAGCGGTAGCACGGGTCCGAGGGTGATGAAAAACCAGGCAAACAAAACCAGGGCCAGCCATTGCCTGCGGCGCGCCTGAACGATGACGAAAGCCACTAAGGCTCCCGTGCAAGCCACCATGAGAATGGCACTGACCGCGGCGGGGAATGGAGACAGGTGGCGCAGGCCGACGGGTTCAAACGAGCGGCGCCAATAGGACCACAGGGTGGCGGGAATGGCAGCGTCGAAATGCATGGTGTAGGGTGTAGTGCCTTGGTTCGGCGCGAGCCAAAAGTGCAGGATTCCATACCCCGCCGATGCCCCGAAGAAAGGCAGCGTGCGGCGGAAGTAGCGGCGCGCGCACAGCAGCGCGTAGGTGGCAGCCAGCGCCGGAAACACGATATTGGTTTCCATGGCCAGAAAGCCGGTGAGGAAGGCGGCCCAGGTCCAGCGGTAGTAACGCCGATTGCCGGTCTCGACATAGCGCACGAAGAAGTTCAGGGCCAGCAGCAGGAAGAAGCCGCAAGCGACCAGAATATATTCGCAGGTCCACGACATGACGGTGGCCAGTTTGCTGTTGACCAGCCAGAATATGGCAGCCCAGAAGCCGGCCGCGCGCCAACCGGTGAGGCGGGAGGTGAGGGACTGGAGCAGCACCAGGTTCGCGAACATGGTCAGAAACACCCAGATACGGTAGGGCAGGGCGTCGCTCCCGAAGAGGGCGCCGAAGGTGAGGAAGAAGACGCGTTCGCTCAGCGGACGCCAGGTTCCTTGGACGGTCGGGTGGATGACGGTGTCAACGAGGGAGCGCCAATCGTGGACCTGGTTGATGAGGTTCAGCCATACGAAGTCGTCCTGCTGGAACCAGGCCATCAGACCAGGCCAGTAGAGCATCAGGCAGAGAATGGAGGGGACGGTCCAGTACGCTGTAGTCAGAAGTTTTCGTCGCAACGAAAGATTATAACGAGGGGCGGGGGCGCCGTTTCGCGCATCTTCGAAATGCCTGGCAGAATCCAAGGCTCTATGGGCATGATCACAACCAAAGACGGCACACAGATTTTCTATAAAGATTGGGGCAAGGGAAAGCCGGTGGTGTTTAGCCACGGCTGGCCTTTGAGCGCGGACGCCTGGGACGAGCAGTTGATGTTCGTGGCCTCGAAGGGCTACCGCGCCATCGCGCACGATCGCCGCGGGCATGGCCGCTCCAGCCAACCGTGGGAGGGCAACGAAATGGACACGTACGCGGACGATCTAGCGGCGCTGACGGAGGCGCTGGATTTGAAGGGCGCGGTGCATGTGGGACACTCGACCGGCGGCGGCGAAGTGGCGCGGTACCTGGGGCGGCACGGCTCGAAGCGAGTGTCGAAAGCGCTGCTGGTGGGGGCGGTCCCTCCTTTAATGCTGAAGACTGCAGGCAATCCCGGCGGTTCGCCGATGACGGTGTTCGATGACATTCGCGCGGGCGTGGCTAACGATCGTTCGCAATTCTACAAAGATTTGAGCGCGCCGTTCTATGGGGCCAACCGGGCGGGATCCAAAGTCTCGCAAGGCCAGCGCGATCAGTTTTGGCTGCAGAGTATGCAAGTGGGACTGAAAGGCGCGTTCGATTGCATCAAAGCTTTTTCCGAAACGGATTTCACGGAGGATCTGAAGAAGTTCGATGTGCCGACGCTGTTTATCCACGGGGATGACGACCAGATCGTGCCGATCGGGGCGGCCGCGCTGATTGCTTCGAAGATCGTGAAGAACGCCACGCTGAAGATATATCCGGGCGCGCCGCACGGGCTCACGGCTACGCATCGGGAACAATTCAA
Organism: Bryobacterales bacterium; assembly: GCA_963738345.1. Lineage (GTDB taxonomy): Bacteria > Acidobacteriota > Terriglobia > Bryobacterales > Bryobacteraceae > Bog-159. The sequence continues at coordinate 3,290,510 of CAVTWI010000002.1, read as the reverse complement.
CGCGGACCTGCTGGCTTTCATCGAATCCGCTTGACGGCCGGCGTGGTGTCTACCGCCAGCCTGTCTTGTCTAAGACTTCCTTGGCCACGTGGGCGGTATTGGAGTGGATGGTGACAGTATCTTGCACATTCATGGCGTAGCCGCCGGCCAGGACGATGGCAACGGGGATGTGGCTATGCAGCGCGGTCCAGATGACCAGGCGGTCGCGTTCGCGCAGTCCTTCGAAACTGAGCGACAGGCCGCCCAACTGGTCTTCGCAGTAAGGATCGGCGCCCGCTACGTACACCAGCAGTTGGGGATGAAAGAGGCTCAAGGCGGTGCGATATCCGTTGCCTAGGCGGTGTAGATACTCTTCATCGCCGATGCCGTCCGGTAAATGGATGTCCAGGCTGGAGGGCGGCTTCTCGGTGGGGTAGTTATTGAACTGGTGGATGGAGAGGGTGAAAACCGAGGCATCATTGGCGAAGATGCCGGCGGTACCGTTGCCGTGGTGTACGTCGCAATCGACCACCATGGCGCGCTCGATGGGCGGCTGCCCCCCCCACCCCGCTGCGCGTTGCGAATGGCCACGGCGATATCGTTAATGGCGCAGAAGCCTTCGCCGTGGCCGGCAAAAGCGTGATGGAACCCGCCGCCGAGGTTGAAGCCAATTCCGTGTTGAAGCGCCAGGCGGGCGGCCAGCATGCTGCCCCCGGCCGCGAGCCAGTAGGCCTCCACCAACTCCCGGCTGTAGGGAACTTCCAGTTGCATGATTTCCTGGTAGCTGAGGGTGCCGGCCTTGAGGCGATCGACCCATCCCGGTTCATGAACCGCCAGGATGTCGGCGTCGGCGGCAGGTTCCGGCCGGACGAAATCCGCCTCGGTGGCAAAGCGGTCTTGAATCAGGCGGTCATGAATGTACCGGAATTTTCGGGATGGGAACACGTGGTCTCCCAGCCTCAGATCGTAGCCCTCGTGGTAAACGAGGCGATATGGCAGCATGGCTGGGACGCTAGATGTAAGCGATGACGTCCATTTCGACCAGCGAATCGCCGGGGATGCCGCCCGCCGCGGCGACGGTGGTTCGCACCGGCGGATTCTCGCCGAAACGTCCCTGAAAGACTTCGTTCATGGCCTTCCAATCTTTAATGTCGTTGAGAAAGACGCTACACTTCAGCACCTTCTCCATCGAAGATCCGGCATTTTCGAGGGTCTTCTGGATTTCGTCCAGCACATGCGCGGTGTGGGACTTGATGTCGCCCTGGAAATGCGCACCGATGCCGGAGATGAACAGCAGATTACCGTAGGAAACCGCGCTGCTGAAAAGGGGTGTGGTCTTGGGTTTCTCGCCTCTGTAATAGACCTTTTTTTGCGGTCCGGTTTGCGCCTTGGCAGCGCCGGCCGCGGTCGCCGCCAGTGCTCCTCCGCGTATGAACGTCCGCCGGTTTGAGTTGCTCATAATCCTCCAGTCACATGTCGAGAAATTTGCCCGCGGCTAGCGCAAGGCCAGCGTTGAGTATAACTTGGAGCGCCGCGCCGTGGTTTGGGGGGGGTGACATTTGGGGGCCGGAGTTTACAATGGGGTTAAACATATAGTCTCCTTTTTGATAAACCCGGGCTCTTCATGGGCCCGGGTATTTTTACGACTTCCGGGTCCAACCCCTAAATATTGCTAACTTAGCGCGGATCACACGCCAGGAAAATACACCTTGATTTAAGTAAGGTCAACGCTAAGTGCGACTTAGCGTCCAGGTCCTGCGTTGCGTCGCGGTTTCAGCTTGGAACGGGCAGTTACACTGAAGTTGTTAGAGTTGTTTGTTTGGTGATATCAACATACTCCCCCGGGCCCCTCATGGGCCCGGTTTTTTTTGAATAAGGATGAAAATGTCTGTTCGAAAACTAGTAACTGTCGGGATGGCTCTGTGTCTGGGAATGCCGCTAATGGCCGGCCCGGTGCTGACGACTATACAAGACGTGGTCTACAATGCGGACGGCACTCCTTACAGCGGTTTCGCCGTGATTCAGTGGACGCCTTTCGTGGCCGGCGATACTTCGCAGATCGCCACACAGTCGGTGACAGTGAACATCACGGCCGGCAATCTGTTGGTGCAGCTTGTACCGACTACGAATGCTACACCGGCAGGTTACTATACGGTCACCTTTACCAGCAATGGCAACGACCAATTTACGGAGACATGGTCGGTGCCGCCCAGCACAAAGCCTTTGCGCGTACAGGCGGTACTGATGTCTTCGGGCCCGGGCGCATCGCCGCTGATCACAGGGGACACTCCGATTCCGGAGTCTGGCGTAATCGGCTTACTGGCGGATCTGGAAGCGCGGCCGATGGAAGGCGCGGCCTACGCGCCTGGACGCGTGGCGATCATCGATTCCACGGGCGCTCTCGAAGGCATATCCGGCAATGTTTCGGATTGCGTACATGTGGACGGTTCTTCAGGCCCGTGCGGCACTGCGGCGCCTGGGTCAAGCGGTCCGAACTTCACTGATGCGGAAGTGCCTGCCGGGATTGTAAACGGCCTGAACGGGTCGTTCACACTGAGCGCCGTTCCCATACCCGTTTCGAGCGTGGCACTGTACCGCAACGGAGTACTGCAAAAGGTGGGGCTCGACTATACCCTGGCGGGTAATACCGTCCAGTTCATGGGGGGGCTACGCCGCAGTCCGGCGACACTCTGCTGGCCTCTTACCGGGTCACTCCCACCGGTCTGCCGCAGGGTCCTGTTTCGCCGCAGATTCTGTGCGCGGGAACGGGTGCGGCGACTTCGTCGACAACTCTCTCCAACCTGGCTACGTGCACCATTCCAGCGGGCACGTTACTGCCGGGCGACCGCGTCAAGATTGCCTTCGACTATTCCCATGAGGGCTCGCTTACGGGATATACGTTCGGAGTGAATTGGGGAAATACGGTCGTTGTGAAGCGCGGCGGCGCGGTGAGTGACGCGCTGATCTCGGGATGGGCGGAAGCGGGGGCGGGGGCATCGGCGTGCCAGGTATCGGTGCAGACTTGGGGCACCGTATTGGGACTGTCCGCCGCGGTATTGAACGCTTACGACTTACTGTCCTTTCCCCTGGTGCTGGCCTTTCAGGGGCAGATGTCCGCTACCACCACCGATACGGTGACACTGCGCAATTTCACGGTGGTTCGTTATCCGGCAACTCAGTAAGTATTTTAAGACGCGCGGGTCTATAATCGAATTGCAACCCAAAGGAGGTTCCCATGTTAGCTCCGACGTTAACGGTGGTGAGCTTCGCGGTTCTATTCGCGCCGGCGGTGATTACCACCGGCAATCTGGACACCGCCTACCAAAGACTTAAAGAGGCCACAGCGGGGAAAGATGCCGTACAGGTGAAGATCCTGGCGGCGGAAACGTGCGCGCTGGCGCGCGAAGCGGCCGCAGTGCCCGCCCCTGGCAACGATGACGAGAAAGAAGCGTGGCAGGAACGCGTGACTTACGCGCGCAGCATCGAGACGTATACCGAATACGCCCTTTACGCGACTGCGGTTGGGACGCCGCCCGCGGCCACCGTGGACTTACTGGCCGCTCTCGAACAGCAAAACCCCAAAAGCAAATACCTGGCGGATGCCTACGGCTTGTACTTCCGTGCGTTGCAGCAGACTGGCGGCGCCGCCCGGATTCCCGCCGTCGCCGAAAAAGCCATCGAACATTTTCCCGACAATGACGATTCCCTTGCCGTTCTGGCCGAGACGGTATATTCGCGCAAGCAAAACGACCGGGCCCTGGGATATGCCAAACGCCTGGCCGCCGCGTTGAATAAACGTTCGCGGCCGGAGGGCATGTCAGCCGCCGAATGGGAGCGCAAACGAGGAGCGGAACTGGCGAGCGCCTATTGGATCGCCGGTGTCGCAGAGGCCGAAAAGTCGGCGTATTTTGACGCCGATAAGGACCTGCGCGCGGCGCTTCCCCTGGTGGCGGCGAACGATGCCCGCAAGGCGACGGCGCTGTTCTATCTGGGTCTGGCTAACTATCAACTCGGCAAGATGACTTTGAAAAAATCGCAGGTTTTGGAGGCCGCCCAGTTCAGCAAGGAAGCCGCCGCCATTCAGGGACCGCTGGCGCAGCAGGCCTGGCATAATTCCCAGGTGATGAAAGACGAAGCCGCGCGGATGCGTTAGAAACGACACAATCCCGGGGCGACGGCTGGCAAAATACGCCGTCCGCCGGGAGAATCGCGCGGCGAAGGGCGAGCATCTTAGGGGAGAGGAGATTCCTATGAGTTCCACTTCCGCGACGCCCACCGCCGCCACGTACAACATCGACGCCACTCACTCGAGCGCGCATTTCAAGGTGCGCCATCTGATGATCGCCAATGTGCGCGGCGAGTTTACGAAGGTCAGCGGCACCGTCGTTGCCAACTCGTCCAATCTGGCGGCATCCAGCGTCACCGCCGAGATCGATGTCAATTCCATTAACACCCGCGAACCTGATCGGGACAAGCATTTGAAGAGCGCCGACTTCTTCGATGCTGCCACTTTTCCCACCATGAAGTTCCAATCCAAAAAGATCGAGGCGGATGGTCCGCAGGGTTACAAGGTGACCGGCGATTTGACGATTCATGGGGTCACCCACGAAGAAGTGCTGTACGTGACCGGTCCGACACCGGAAATCATTGATCCTTGGGGGTTGACCCGGCGGGGTGCTGAAGCAACGGCCAAGATCAGCCGTAAGGACTTTGGCCTGACCTATAATTCGGTTCTCGAGACCGGCGGAGTGGTGATTGGTGACGAGGTGGAGATTTCGATAGAAGTGGAACTGGTAAAGTCCGCATAGACGCTGCGCTACAATAAGGCCGATGCGAGGTGCCGCACTCGCCGGCCTATTTTTTTGCGCGACGTTTCAGGGTCAAACGAACGACTTGGAACGGACTATCGAAGCCATTCAATCCTCCATGGAGAGCGGCGATGCATCTGGCGCCGCGCACATGCTGGCGGAGGCTCTGGCGCACTATCCGAAGGAGGCCGGGCTATTTAACCTGCGGGGCGTCATGCATGCCCAGCGTTCCGAGATGGCGGCCGCGCGCGCGGATTTTGAACGAGCGGTACGGCTTGCGCCCGGGCTTACTCCGGCATGGCAGAATTTGGCGCGCACCTGCCAGATACAGAGCGGCCCGGAACCCTCGGCGATGGCGTGTGCGGCGGATGCGTGGCAGCGCGTGGTGCATGCGCAGCCAGCCGATATCGAGGCTAGAACCTCGCTCGCCACGGTCTACGAGTGGCAAGGCAAGTTTGAAGATTCGCTGCGCCAGTTGGAAAAGCTGCCGGCGGATGAGGCATCGCGCCCCGTTGTAATAGCATTGCGCTGCGGAGATCTGGCAGGTCTGCACCGCTCTGCGGAAGCACTGCACGCGGCGGCCAACCTGGCGAAAGCGCCGGATTTTTCCGAGGCCGACGCGGATGCCATTTTTCCGGTGCTCGAATCCGCCCGCAGCGACAACGTTATTATCACCCTCCTAGAAGCTCTGGATGCCCGCGGAAAAACTTCCGGGGATGGTCTCGGACGCCTTGCCATGGCTTATGAGCGATCGGGCCGCCTGCCCGACGCGCGGCGGACTTTGGAGCGCGTGGCGGCGGCGGAACCTGACAATCCCCGCCACTTGATGGAACTAGCCCGAATTGCCCACCTCTCGCACGACCTGGAGGGCTGCCTCACGTACCTGGGACACGCCCGCGACCTCGCGCCGAACGATGCACGCGTCCACTTTCTCTTCGGCCTGGTAGCCGTCGAGTTGGCTTTGCCCGTGGAGGCGCGGCGCTCGCTCGACAAAGCTTTGGCGCTGGATCCAGGGAACGCGGAATACAACTACGCCATGGGTGGGATCCTGCTCAGTGGCGGCAGCGGTACGGAGGCGATTCCGTACTTCGTGAAGTACCTGGCTGCGCGGCCGGAAGATCCTACCGGACACCTCGCCTTAGGCGCCGCTTATTTTGCCTCCCTGGATTATGAAAAATGCCGCGCGGAGATGACCCCGATCGCCGCGAACCCTAAAACCGAAGCCGGCGCGTCCTATTATCTCGGGCGGGTGGCGCGCATGGAGGAGAACTACGATCAGGCGATGGGCTATCTGCAACGCGCCGTTAAACTGGCGCCCACCTACGCGGAAGCCTACACTGAACTGGCGCGCGTATACATCGGTAAGGAACAGTTGCCCGCGGCGCGCACGGCGGTGGACCGTGCCCTAGCCCTCGATCCGGACGATTTCCAGGCGAACTCCGCCTTGCTGACAATTCTGCAACTGACGCATGATCCCGGCGTCGAAGCGCAGGCTGCCCATCTGCGGACGCTCGATGCCGAACGCTCGCGCCGCCGCGAACTGTTGTTGCGGACGATTGAGGTGAAACCGTATTGAAGCCGCTATTGCCGATCCTGGCGAGTCTCTTCGGGCTGGCGCTATACGCGCAGACCGGCGCCACGCTGCAGGATCGCATTCGCAGCAGCAGCCTGCCCCCCGATACTCGCGAAGAACTGCTGAAGGCGCTGGCGGCTAAAGATTACGCGCGCATGGAAGCCGTGCTGGGACGGCAAACCAGTGCGGGCAGCGCAGCCCTGGAAGGCGCGGTGGAATTCCTGGACGGGCACATGGAACGCGCCGCGCAAGCTTTCCGCCGCGCGGAAACGCAGGCCACCCTGGACGATCCTGACCGTTTCACCTGGGCCATGGCGCTGGTCAACCTTGGCGATGCGCCAGCGGCGCGGATGCAACTAACGCGGCTGAACGACGCGCATCCAGACCGGCCCCTGTATCTATACTGGCTTGCCCGGATCGATTACGACCAGCGCCTTTACACGGAGGCCGTGGCCAAACTGCGGCGGGTTATTGTCCTCGATCCGTCGTCCGCGCGCGCTTACGACAGCCTGGGCCTGGCGCTCGATATGATGGATCAAACCGAAGAAGCGCACGCGGCTTTTCTGAAGGCCGTCGATCTGAATCGCAAATTGTCTGCGCCCTCCTGCTGGCCTCCTCACAACCTGGGCGCGTTTCTGTTGCGGCAGCAGCAATTGAAAGAAGCGGAAGCCGCACTGCGCGAGTCGTTGCGTTACGATCCCGGCTTTCCCATGGCCCACTATCACCTCGGCCGAACCTTGGAGGCCGAGAGCCGCGACCAGGAGGCTATCGCGGAGTATCGCGCCGCCACCACTCGCGATCCAGTGATAGTGGAAGCGTTCTACTCCCTCGGACTCCTTTGCCGGCGGCACGGTCTTGCCCAAGAAGCGGAGGCGGCCTTCGCCGAATACAAGCTGCGAAAGTAATTTAGGGCGCGTTTGTGTTAATTCAACCCCACTAGCAAAATTGTACTAGCCGGGCCTTGACTTTGACTGCGCTTAAGCATAATATCTACCACATATCTAAAGTGGTGAAAACGCTTACATAAGCCCTCTGGTTGTCTTCGGGGAAGGGCGAAATGGCTTCTTAATCGTCCCAATAGGGACCAAAAACGGGAGATTTGTTTTATGCCACGTAGCGCATATGGGCTGCTCATCGCCGCGTTGTTGCTCTGTACCGCCACGGCTTGGGGCCAAAGTCAAAATGGAGGCCTGAGCGGTCAGGTTACCGACAAAACCGGGGCCGCGATACCTCAGGCGGCCGTGACTCTTCGTTCCCTTGCCAGGAACATTCCCCAAACTTCCACCACGGATTCCGAGGGCCGATTCTCGTTTCCCAGCAACCCTCCGGGAACCTATGAACTGACCGTGGATGCGAAAGGCTTCAAAACTTACGTAAAAACCGGCATCGAAATCGCAGTCGACCAGACCGTGCGCGCGGATGCGCAAATGGAGGTCGGCGATGCGTCCACCAAGGTGGAAGTCTCGGCCGACGTGGCCCAGTTGAATTTCGATAGCGGCGCCAAACAGGAAGGCGTCGCACCCCAAATCATTAACGATTTGCCCCTGCTGGTATCCGCCGGCACTCCGCGCAACGCGCTACAGTTCGCCGCGTTTCTGCCCGGCGTGAATACGGGCACCAGCGTACAAGCCTTCAACGCCAGGATCAACGGCGGTTTGAAGATGGGCGATGAAGCTGTGATGGACGGCGTCAGCATGCAGGAAGGCACCATGTCGCAAAGCGGCATCGTCTCCTTTTTCGACTTTGCCCAAACGCCCGACATGGTGCAAGAGGTTCGCCTGCTTACTTCCAGCTATGAGCCGGAATACGGCACCACCACCGGCGGCGAAATGATCGTCACCACCAAGAGCGGCACCGATCAGATTCATGCCAGCGCCTTTGAATACCTGCGCAACCGCGACTTCAACGCCCTGCAGTTTACGAATAATCGCGGACCGGGCGATCAGCGCCCCAAGGATAACGAGAACGAGTACGGTTTTTCCGGCGGTCTTCCGATTAAGCTGAAATTCCTGCCGTTCGTCTGGGGTCCCAAGCACAAAACCTATTTCTTCAACGACACCGAGTTTTTGCGATCTCTCGGCGGCGCCAGCCGTGCGCTCTTATCGATTCCATCGCTGCAAGACCGTACCGGCAACTTCTCCGATTGGCCCACCCCGATCTACGATCCGAAGACAGAGCAAATCGTGAACGGCGTGGTCACCAAAACGCCCTATCCGGGAAATATGATTCCGGCTTCGGAACAGAGCCAACTGGCGTTGCAGTGGATGAAGTATCTACCCGCGCCCACCAACTCGGGTTACATTAACAACTATCTGGCCCCCCCCGTTTCCGATGGCATCCTCTCGAACCTGAACGAGTATCTCTTCAGGATCGACCACTACTGGGGAGAGAAGGACCACTTCTTCTTCACCATCTGGCGCCAGGTTACGCAGCCGATCGCGCAGTGCCAGTTGCCGGTGCAACTCTGCAGCGCCAACCCCGCGAATCCGGAAGACGCCTGGGTGAACCGCTTCAATTGGGACCATATCTTCAGCCCCACGCTGCTCAGCCATTTCGCTTATGGCTATCTAAATCGTAACGAGGGCTATGGATCGGTACCGGCCCAGAATCCGGCCGACCTGCCGCAGATTCCCAACGCAGCCGGCTACAACGCTTCGCCGCAAGCCAACTTCAGCGGCAACGGCGCCAGTTGGGCGAGCTATGGGAACACCGCGGGCATCGGCGCCCTGAACAAGACCACCCGGCCCAGCCACATCGCCAACGAGTTGATCACCCTGGTGCGCGGCGCGCATACCATCAAGTTCGGTGGCGAGTATCGCCACTTGCAGCAGGTGTTCCGCCAAAACAATAATCAGTCGGGAACTGTGGACTTCAGTCCCGGCGAGACCGGCATCCCGAATATCGATAGCGGGAACCCGGTAGCCAGTTTCCTGATCGGTGCGGTCAACTATGGCAATCTGAACGTGCTCAATATCAATAAATACGGCGCTGAACAGCATGCTTATTCCCTGCACGTGGGCGACACGTGGAAGATCAATCCCAAGCTGACGTTGAATTACGGCTTGCGCTGGGATAAGTTCTCGCCGACATGGGAAAGCAACAACTACATGTCGTTCTTCTCATTCGAGGCCAACCCGGGCGCGGGAAATCTGCCCGGCAGCGTGGTCTATTCGGGAAACAACTGGGGAGCTGCCAGCGCGGGCGTACGCTATCCGGAGCATGAGTGGAACGGCGCATTCGCCCCACGCTTGGGGGTAGCCTACGCGGTCAGCGATAAGACCGTCGTTCGCGCGGGCTATGGTCTCTTCTATACGCAGGCCTTCTATCCTGGATGGGGCGGCGGTATGTCCCTCGATGGTTTCAACCCCAGCGTGGCTTTCAACAGTTCGTTGAACGGCTATTCGCCGGCCTTCTATCTGGATAGCGGCTTCCCCGCTTACAGCAAGTCGGAAAATATCAGCCTGACCGCCGACAATGGATTGAACGGACCCAACTACCGGCCGGAGTACGCCAACCACCTCAGCAACACCCAGCAGTGGAACCTGACCATCGAACATAAGTTCGGCCAGAAGGGTTTCGCCAGCGTGGCGTACGTAGCCAGCAAGGGTACGCACTTGCCTTCCGCGCTGCAACCGCTCAACGTGCTGAATCCGTCGCTGCTCTCGATGGGCAGTCAACTGAATGCCGTGTTTACGCCGACCACGCAATCGCTGTATGGCGTCAGCCAGCCGTACGCAGGATGGGCCCAGCAGTTACTCAACGGGAGTTGTTCCCCAACCGTGGCGCAAGCTTTGATGCCTTTCCCCCAATACTGCGGCGCGCTCTTCGGAGAGAATGAAAACGAGGGCACTTCGCACTACAATTCGTTCCAGGCCAAGTATGGACGCAATCTCTCGAACGGCTTGTATATGGAAGCCAACTACACTTACTCGCGGCTGACAACCGACGCTGCCTCAACCACGCAAGGCAACTCGGCAGGTTACGGCGGAATCGGCGCGGTAATCAATCCCTACCAAGGCAGTCGCAATATGGCGCTTTCCACCGACGACGTACCCAACCAGGTATCCGTCATGGCGGTTTACGACGTGCCGTTCGGCAAGGGTAAACAGTTCATGAATAACGATGGCGTGATGGGTCACGTACTCGGTGGATGGACGCTCGCCACCACTATGAAGTTCACTTCCGGTACGCCGTTCTATTTCCGCGATTCGGCCGTGTGCGGCCTGCCGGGCCAGTTCCAGGCAGCCTGCATTCCGGCGATTACCGGACAGGTGCTGGCCCAGTCGTGGAGTGGGTTCGACGTGAATAAGCCCGCGTTTAACGCGTCGGCTTTTACGCCGGCGTCGGCCTTCAACGGCTTCTATCTGGGTACCGGGCCGCGCGTCAGCAGCGTGCGCGGGTCGCCGTATCGGGACGTGAATCTCTCGCTTTCGCGGAAGTTTGCGATTAAGGAGAGGCTCGGCTTCGAAGTTCGCGCCGAGGCGTTCAATGCGTTCAACCTGCACTACTTCACTTGTGACGGACAGGCTTTCGGGGATTGCATACCGTTTAACAACGATCCCTCGAGTGCCAGTTTCGGAACGTGGAACGGAACTGTGACCCAGCCGCGCAACATTCAGTTAGTCGGCCGCATCACTTTCTGATCGTTTTAAATTTCGAGCAGATCAAACGGGCGCGCCACACGGTGCGCCCGTTTCATTTTGTAAGAAACGCCTCGCTGTTCGCGTGGTACCCAACAAGCCGCGGCGTATCGCCGGCCACGAACACCAGGGTTTCTTCCAGGGATCCGCTGGCGCATTGCAATCGATAGCGGAGCCGTGTGGTCGTACCGGAGGTGCTCGCATTAGTAAAGAAACTAAGCGCTGCGGACGGCGTCTTACATGCTCCCATTTTGTCGTGCACCGCGCCGAAGTACTTGGCTGAATCGCTACGGCTGACGCGGGATCTGAAGACGGGATCGGCTGCATCATAGATGACGCCGTATTGCCCAGTTTCGAGCCGCTGGTGAAATGTCGCAGCCTCGCGCTCGGCACGCGTGGCCATTTCTTTGGCTCTCATCCAAAACAAACCGCAGCCACCCATCACCAATAGAGGCGATAAGACTGTGAGCCAAAAGCGCCAGGAACGCCCTCGCCACCAGGGCTGTAAGTGGGGCTGGAGCTGATTTCCGTCGTTGAATAGAGATTCCATTAATTCGATTCAGCCTCTGTCTCGATCACTCCAGGATGCGGCTGTCGTCCGGGTCTTCTTTGAACGTCGAGACCGATCATCCCGGTGCGTGCCATGCCCAGAAGGCGGGCCCCAACACCGCCAAATTCCAGAGCGGACAGGTAGATATTGGTCTCAAGAGTAACGCGGAGCACTCAGCGCTTCTGGGCCGCGTTAATTTTGCGCCGCCTTTTGACGATTTCCGGGACCTCGGCTCCTGTATAGCCGGACTCGCGGCCAGTCCGACGGCCGTAGGACAAAAGGTCCTGCCAGTCCCGCTGACCTTTGCGCAAGGCTTCCTCCGCCAGTTCGTCGGACACGTGAACGTTGTTCTGCGTTGCCATTGGCGCCCTCTAACATTCAGCGTACCGTATCTGAAGCTGGTGTCAATGCCGTAACCTGCTCTGCATACGCGGAACACGCGGCGAACCGTCGCGACGGCCATCAGGAAGGAATATTATGTTCGATACGAGTCAAGATCCGCTCGACAGCTTCGACGCCCTCGCCGGTCGCCAGCATGTCGGCCCGGGTACGATTATCGACCAGTGCTAAAGGAGTCGACAGCCAATGAATAGCTTTCTCCAGTCAAATTGCCACGCGCACCATTGGTCACCGCGAAGGTATTTCTTTGCTTAGCAAAAACAATCCGGAACAGCCGCGCCCAGGCTATTGGTCCGCTTCCGGACTCTTGACCCGCTCGTAAGGCTTCTTCAAATACTTAGCCGCTTCTTCCTGCGCGTTCTGGGTATTGTCCTTGGTCCGCATGGCAAGGTTGTATTCGTTCACCGCGCGATCGCGCTGGCCGGTGATGTCGAAGATCTTCCCCAAGTGGATATGCGACCAGACTTCCGTCCACTTCGGCTCCAGATCGCCGTTTAACGCTTCGCGGAACTCGTTGGCCGCCGACTGATAGTTGTTCTGCAGGAAGAACACCTCGCCAATGCGATAATGCGCCAGCGAACTGTTGCGATTGGTCTCCAGCGCCTTCTGGTATTCCTTCAGCGCATCCGCGAATTCGCTCACTTCCACGAACTGCTCGCCGCGCCGGATCGCCACCGCCACCCGCACCTGGTTGCTGAAGCGCAGCACGCGGCTGTCGGGATCGATCACTACGTTCTTCGGCTTGCCGAACGTATCCACCGTGAACTCCGAGGACGTTCCCACCACTTCCACGCGCTTCTCTTCCGGATTGCCCTCGGTCTCGATCTTCAGGTCCACCGGCATGCGGAAGGTGTCCAGATCCTGCGAAATCTTGCCCATCACGCGGAAGCCTTTTTGCGTGCGGAAGACCGTGTACTCCAGCTTGAATTCCGGCGCGCCGCTCGATTCGATCCACTGGATGAAGAAGTAACCCAGATCCTGCCTCGAAACATCCTGCGCGACCTTCTGGAAATCCTCGGTGGATGCGGATTTCCAGGCATAGCGCGCAGCGAATTCCTTGAAAGTCTTGATGAATGCCTGTCGCCGATCACGTAGCGCAGCATGTGCAAAACCGCCGCGCCTTTGCTGCCGGTCAGGGCCCACAGCTCCGGCGAATAGTCCTCCAGGCGCGCGGATTGAATCACCGGAACGTTGTCCACCGTGAGCGCTTCCACGGCATCTTCCCGGAATTGCGATTCCACTGCGCCGGGGCCGGCGGTGTGCTCGGTCCACAGCATTTCCGAGTAGGCCGCCAAGCCGTTGGTCAGCCACATGTGATTGCGGGTGATGGGCGAAACCAGCTCTTCCCACCATTGCCGCGACACCTGATTGGCCAGCAGTTTCGCCCCTACCTGATTGCCGATGGCCTGCGGATTCAGGAAGATCATACCGGGCGCAGCATACCCGTTGGGCGCTCCGGTTTCGGTCTCGACCACCGCCAGATTCGCGTTTGGCGGGAGGCCGAAATCGCCGGTGAAGTACGACATCATCTGGCCGATGGTTTCGCCGTACTGCTGCGTCATGCTTTTCTCTTCCCCGCGAAAATAGAGGGTACTGGTCACGCCTTCCGACGTCACCTTGGCGCCCGGATCCTTCACGATGGCGATGCTGCCCGGAAACGACGGGTGCTCGAAGTGGAAGCTGTAGACCATCTTGTCGCCCGCCGCCTGGTGCGTATCGATGCCGCTGCCTAAAACCTGATAGCCGCTGGGAACCGTGATGTGCATATCCGCCGAGAAGCGGTCGGTCGTGTAACCGATGACCGGGAACCAGCGCGCCGGATACAGCAGGTATGCGTAGTCCGGATGAATCGCGGCGAACTTGATGCCGTACACGGGCGAATCTTCGTTGCCTCCCAGGCGCCCTTCGTAAGTAAACGTTAGCGTGGACGGCTGGCCTTTTGCCAGCGGCTGGTCGAATGTCAGGCGGACGGTGAAATCCTGCTGGTTGCGGCTATCGTTGACCGCCGCGCCCTTGCCGTCCACCACTTTCGAGACGGTCAGCGCATTATTCAGTTCGAAGGCGGCCGCACTGGTGTTGTTGTCGAGCGGCACGAAGTTCACTTCGGCGGTGGCGATGAGCGCCTGTGTGGCCGGCTGGATCTCGGCGTCGATATTGTAGTGGTCCACGCGGATGCGGGCGCGGCGCTCCTGCGTGCTTTGGGTGGACTGCGTCTGCCCGTTCTGCGCAAAGGAGGCCCAAGGCAGCAGGGCGAGGGATGTGAGGATAACGGCTGAGCGGCCGATACTGAGGCTAAGAAACATGTGCGGGTTGTCCTTCCGTGCGGTCCATGAGGTTTTCGATTACTGCGGAGGCGCGCGCCATGGGACCCGTTTGGGGGTGCAGGCGAGCGGCAACTTCGGCCAGGCCGGCGCGCATTTGCGCACGCGCTGCTTCGTCATGCAGCAGGCGGTGCGCTTCGGCGGCCAGCTTTTCGCCGGTAAAATTCGATTGCATTAATTCGGGCACTACTGCGCGGCCCGCGATCAGGTTTACCATCGAATAAAAAGGTACTCGTACCAACAATCGGCCCATTAGCCAGCTTGCCCCAGTCACTTTATAAAACGTGACCATCGGGGTGCCGAGCAAAGCCGCTTCCACCGTTACCGTGCCGCTGGCAGCCAGCGCCAGATCGGAATGCGCCATGGCGTCCCAACTTTCCCCGTCAATCACTTGTATGGGAGCCCCAGCGATCCGTTCCCGGAAAAAATCCACCCCGGTCGTCGCCGACGCCGGAAGTATGAAGGTGGCCGCTTGCTCGCGGTAAAGACGACCCACGGCATCCAGCAGAGGCGGCAAATGCCGGGCGGATTCCCCCCGCCGGCTTCCAGGCAACACCGAAACTAATGGACGGCCCGCGGGAAGTCTGTGTTTCCGAAAAAATTCCGCGCGCGTCAGCCGGGGCTTTACCAGTTCCGCCAGGGGATGGCCGATGTAGGTCGCCGGCATGCCGTGATTGCGGAAAAATTCCTCCTCGAACGGAAAGATACAGAATAGGTGGCGGATACTGCGGCGCATGCCCGGCAAGCGGCCCTTGCGCCACGCCCAGACTTGCGGGGCCACCAGGTAAAATACGGGGATTCCCTGGGCGTGAAGCTTGCGCGCCAAGCGCAAGTGGAAGTCTGGCGCGTCCGTCAGGATGGCGAGATCGGGCTTTCGCCGTCGTGCCTCCGCTTGCAGTTTGCGATACTCACCGTAAATTCGGGGGATGTGGGATACCACTTCGACCAGCCCGACCACCGCCAGGCTTGCGGAATCTACGATGGTTTCGACGCCTTCGGCACGCATGCGCGGGCCGGTGCAGCCAAAGAATTCCGCGTCGGGCAACACGCGGCGAAGTTCGGCGGCTAATAGAGCGGCATAGAGATCTCCCGACGCTTCACCGGCCGATATCAGAATTTGTCGCGGCACTTAAGTTCAGTATAGTGTGGGCTGGCTTCAATCCACCCCTCCGCACTGCATAGGTTTGAAACACTCTTCTCATTTCCTTACAGTCGGGTTGCACGTGATCCTTCTAATCCATTGAAAAGAAGTCGCTTATTGCTGATTTGGCGTGGCCGTGCCCGTGCATATCAGGAAGTGATCGGTGGTGTGCCGAGTGGGCCATCCCGGATTCTAAGAGAAGGCAAAGGAGCCAACTGCAATGAAATCGTTTTTTATGAATTTATGGTCCGACGAGCAAGGTCAGGATCTTATCGAATATACACTGATGCTGGCCTTTGTGGCCTTGGCGTCGGCTGCACTATTTTCATCCGCCGGAACCAGCATTAACCAGATCTGGTCGAAGACCAACTCGCAATTGAGTTCCGCGGCGAGCTAGGTGTTGGCGTTTTCCAAGAAGGGGCGTTTGGGGAAAAAGGCGAAGCGCCGTTTATCGCCGGCAGTACCCGCGTGAGCGGCGCGATGCCCATGGATTCCCTGCTCGAATCGCAAAACCCGGAGGGTGGCTGGCCCTACCACCGGGGCGGCCCATGCTGGACTGAGCCTACGGCCTACGCGCTAATCGCTCTTTTAGCGGAAGGATCGGCTGCCAAACCGGTCCAGACAGGCCTGCGCTGGTTGCGTGCCGCCCAACGCCCCGACGGTGGTTGGCCGTCACAACCGGAAGTGCCGCGGAGTACCTGGGTCACAGCGGTCGCTGTATTACTGGGGCCGGGTGCTCTGGGCGACGCTGCCTATCGCCGCGGCGTTGACTGGATTCTGCGGCAGTCCGGCGAAGAGACCAGCGCCTTGGTCCGCTTGCAGCACTTGGTAACTGGCGATCGACAAACCGATCCCGGCTGGCCCTGGTTTCCGGGCACCAGCGCTTGGGTCACCCCTACTGCTTTGTCCATGCTCGCGCTACGCAACGTCCCACGATCTTCCGAATCAACCGCCATCCGTGCCCGCCTCGAAATGGGTACGTCCTATCTGTTAACCCACGCTTGTAGCGATGGCGGCTGGAACCATGGTGCCGCAAAAGCTCTGGATTACGATGCCCGCTCTTACCCCGAAACCACTGGCGTAGCCCTACTGGCTCTGGCCGGCAAAGACACGCCCCTCATCCGCAATGCCTGCCAATACGCCCGGCTGCAATTGAACGGATGCCGGGCATCGGAAGCCGAAAGCTGGCTGCGCCTCGGCTTGCTCGCCCATCAGTGCCTTCCACCCGACTGTCCACCACCAACCCGCCGCCCCCGAACCGTTCAGAACGCTGCCCTGGCGCTGCTGGCGGCAAACGCGGTTAAGGGTCGAAACCCCTTCCTGGAGCCGTCCAAATGGCCTTCTTGACTCGACGCGAATTCCTGGTTGCGCCAGCCGCTGGCCTGGCTCTCGCTGGCTGCGGTGCTCGGCCGGAAGGACGCAGCGAAAACCGGGTCTCCGTCCTACGGCAACCGGATTACGGCCAGGCGGTGTACGGCGAACTGCGCCGCACCCTCGCAGGGCATCGCCTGAACGTGCGCGGCAAACGAGTCCTGTTAAAACCCAATCTGGTCGAGTTCGAGCCCGGCAGCCCCATCAATACGAATCCCGTCTTGGTGCATGCGGCCCTTGAAGCTTTTCGTGAATTAGGCGCCGACGTCCTGATCGGCGAAGGCCCCGGCCATCGCCGCAATACTCTCGATATGGCCGAAGCGGCCGGCTACTTCGACACCATCCCCGGATTCGAAGACATCTTCACCGACCTGAATCTGGACCGGGTAGCGGAAGTCCATCTTGCGCATCCCCACTCCCGCCTAAAGTCCGTTTATCTGGCGCAGTCTGCCGTCTCCTGCGACCTGCTGATTTCCCTGCCTAAGATGAAAACGCACCATTGGGTGGGCGCCACGCTCAGCATGAAAAACCTGTTTGGAACGGTTTCGGGCGGTATCTACGGATGGCCGAAGAACATCCTCCACTGGGCGGGAATCCCCGAATGCGTCGCAGATCTTTATCGCGCATTGCCCCGCCATTTTGCCATCGTCGATGGAATCGTCGGTATGGAAGGCAATGGCCCGATTCAAGGCACGCCGAAACCGGCGGGAGTGGTGGTGGCGGGCGCCAATCTGGCCGCGGTGGATGCCACGTGCTGCCGCATTATGGGCATCGATCCACACCGCATCGAGTACCTGAAACTGGCCGCTGGCAATGTCGAAGATCTGCTGCGTTCCGTGCGGCAAATCGGAGAAACCGTCGAGAGCGTGAAGACGCGCTTCGACCTTCTGCCCGAGTGGAGCGGCATCCGCCAGTCCTAGCGGATCGCCGCTGTGCTACTGCGCCGGATGGCTGGTCATGCGCCACGACCACATCAAGAAGGAAGTCGACGTCAAATCGATGGCTGGTTCGGTGGTGGTGTAGGATTGCACATTGTCCCGATACACCGCCTTCTGCGAAGAATTATAGGCACCGTCGTTACCATTGAATATCTGGAACGGATTCAGGCCATCGGCGGGGCAGAGGATCATTCCGTCCAGCGTGCCCGCCGTGCCGGCATACGAGGGCCCTTCCGTAGCCGCGCCCCACAGCACCGGCACTCCGCCCGACGTGCCATCGAGCGCGCCCACCAGATTGGCAACCTGATGCTGGATGCAGTTCGGAAACGTGGTCGAACCGTCGCCCACAATGAACGACGATCCCCACGGATTAGCGCCCATGATATTCGCCAGCCACCGGCGTGAGTAAGTGTCGAAGAGGGCATTGCCGGTTAGGTAGTAGGCTTCGCGAGCCATCACCGAGATGCCGGCGCCGTGCGACGTAGTGTCGCCATTCCACGAATCGCCAAATCCCCAGGCATCGTTCCCTGCGCGATTCACCACATCCGTCACCTGCTTCAACAATTGGGCGCGGATGCCCTGTTGGTTCACCGCGAGCCCCGCTGGATTCCCGGCCATCTGCAAGGCGCGGAACAGTTCGAAGTGCGCCAATCCGCTGACGTCGTAAAGATTCAGTGTGTCGGCGTAGCCCGGCGTATAGATCTTGGCAATGTAGTTACTAGCGAATTGCGCGGCTTGTGACAGGTAAGTCATGGGATCGGTCACCGGCATTCCTGGCGGCAATTTTCCGCCTGCCGATGCCAGCGCAAAGTAAATCTCCGTCGCACCTAACTCCATGTCATCGTCCCAAACAGTTTCCGGATAGCCGTCAAACGGAATGATCGTCAGCAGGCATCCGGACGTGCACGAGCCACCGTATACCGCGCCAGCCGGATCCGGGAGCGAGGTGTCCGCCAGCGCGAAGATGTCTTCCGCGTCTTTCAGACACTGGTTGGCAAAACCGGGATGGGACGTACGTTCCAGTTGATAGCAAGTGGCAAACGATGCCGCGAGGCGGCCCGCGAGGTTCGGGCTGATCGGCGATCCCGCGGGAGCGGCGATAAACACCGGCCGGTTGCAGATGTACTGTGCCGAACTAGAGCAGCCCGGCCAGTTATCGTCAGCCTGCGGAAGCCGCCAGATATCGTAATCGCTCAGCAGGTTGGGAAAGTTTACCCAGCTCTGGCTGTTGCCCACCTGATAGTAGAGCGTCTTGCTGCTGTCGTCCCACATCTTCATCAAGAATTCGATGCCGAAGCGCGCTTCCGGTTCGAAGTTCGCCGCCGCCGGCGCGCCGGTCGCGTTGCCGGCGTACGAGATCGCGTTAGGGGGCGCGGGTGGGTTCAGCGGGGCATAAGCGCCCATCTGGTTGGGGAAATCGCGGACGCCGATTTCCTGCAGCGCCACCGTATAGCTCATGGTTTCGACGTACTTCATGTAATCGCCCGCGTCCCACCAGCCGCCGGTCGCGTCTACCACTGCGCCGGTTGGCGTCAGCGCGGTTCCCGAGGTTGCAATGAAGTCGTCGCTATCCAAGGGCGGTGTCTGATAAACACTGGCCGTGGCGTCGTTCAGGTGTCCCGGGGCGTTGCGCAGCGCGTTTGGGATATAGTTTGGGCCGTCCCGTTCGGTTTCGTAGAAGAACTTGGTATTCAGCAACAGGCCGGAGTAGAGGGTAGCCGGATCCGCCACGGGAAATGCCGGCGATACCGCCGCGGCCGGTCCTGTCACCGAGATGGTATAGCCGTCCCCGGTCGGGACGGTGAAATCGAGCGCATGCACCGCGTACGCCAGTGACGGACTATTGCTCCACAACCCCAAGAAGGCGCCGATTGGACCCGAAAACACAGTCTGTCCGGCCGAATTCAATACCTTGAAGGTGGCGCCCGTCTCCGCGGCCGAGGACATCAGATAAGCGCGAAACGGCGGGCTGCCTGCTTCGTAACCAACCTGGCTCACCCGCACATATGCGGACTGCCCGGCGGCGGCTTGCGCCAAGCCCAGCAGAAAAACGGAAGCAAAGGAAAATGTCTTGGAGAGCATCTTCGCGCAGTATACCGCGCGCGCCGGTGCGGGTGGACTGAGGGTTTTCCCGCGACTGAGGATCTTCCCGTAGCCGATCCGGCGGGATCTTAGGCGCCCACCATGGCTGCCAGGTGTTCCACAACATTCTTGAGCGCTTCGGACTGCCCATGCAGCTCGGCCGCCGACGCTGCGCCTTCTTCGGCGTTAGCTGCGGTGGTCTGAGTCACCTGATCCATTTGCGTAAGAGCTTTGCCAATCTGTTCGATGGCTTGCGTTTGCTCGTCGCTGCCCACGCTTACGCCGTCCACCAAAGTCTTCGCATTGCCCACCTCAGCGGTAATGGCACGGATCGCCGCTGCTACTAGATCTAACTTGGACTTTCCGCCGTTTGATTTGGTAATGGACTCTTCGATTAAGGGCGCCGTCTCCCGGGCTGCTTGGGCGCACCGTTGCGCCAGGTTCCGGACTTCGTCGGCTACTACGGCGAAGCCTAAGCCCGCTTCGCCCGCGCGCGCGGCTTCCACCGCCGCGTTCAGCGCCAAAATATTAGTCTGAAAGGCGATGTCGTCGATCACCTTAATAATCTTCGAAATTTTGTCGCTATGCGTTTTGATCTCGCCCATAGCTTCCACCATTTGATCGAGCTCCTGATTGGTAGCTACGAACTTCTGCTGCGATTGCGATACCAGGCCCGCCGCCAAGCGAGTGTTTTCGCTGTTCCGGCGCGCCATGGAATTGATCTGTTCGGTCGAGGCTGAAGTTTCTTCGAGCGAAGCGGCTTGCTCAGAAGCGCCCTCCGCCAGGGACTGGCTGGACGTGGAGATTTGCGACGCTGCACCCTCCAATTGGCTGGCTGTTTCGTTTAACTCCGCCACTGCTCCGCGAAGCGATCGCGAAATTCGCTGGATCGTAAAGCTCGCAATTATTCCGATAATACCGAATGCAATCAGGACCGCCATCGTTACAGTCCGAATTCTCGCCGCCACCACTTCCTTCTCAGAAGCCACCACGGCGTTGGCGCGTTTCACCAGGATGTTGACCAGATTGTCGATCAAATCCGTGGGCGCCCGGTCCTGGCCCTTCACTAATTTGTCTACCCCGTGTGCATCGACTCCTTTACTCTGTTCGAAAACCCGCAAAGCTGATTCGTATTTCACGCCCATGGCTTGGTGTGCGGTCTGAAATTCCCCCGCCACACGCCGCGCCTCGGGGTCCGTGAGCGCCGTCTCCAAATCGGCCGCCATAGCGGCGGTTTTGGCTGCTGCCGTGCGGAATTGGCCGGAATACTTGGCCAAATCGTTGGGGTCCCCACCCCGTAGCAGAGTGTCTTTCCACTCTTGAACTTCCTTCTTAAATGTGACCTGCATCACTCGTGCCGCGTCCTGCTGCCGGGTCCGCAGTTGCAAGTCGTGAAGTGTGGCTTCGTAACTATCGCTGGTGCTACCCAATCCGTGGATTAGTGCTGCGATGGCAATCCCGCCGACTCCCAGGCAGAGCCCCACTACCAACCAAATCCGTGTCGCGATGGTACGCATCCGCGCTGTCGCCTCACTCTAGCTATCGGCGCGCATCGCTAAACCTTTAATTCTGGTTTGTCCGTGCTCACACGCGGCATGACGACGGACGTGTTCAGTAACGATGCTGGCAAGCTATGCGGCCTCATCCATTGTGAGGAGCGCGGTAGCCGAAGGGCAAGCGTTGGAAACGGTTTCGGCAGAGGCGCCTGTACGGTTCGCTTTTATGGGGGGATTATCGAGGTAAAGCCCGAGCGATCTTTAATGGGGAAACTGCGCTCTTTGCCCGCCTCTGACCGACGTTTAATCGTCATCCTCGCCGCGCCGCTTCGATGGCCGATCGCAGATACGTGCGAGACAGCGGCTGCCTGCTTCGTAACCAACCTGGCTCACCCGCACATATGCGGACTGCCCGGCGGCGGCTTGCGCCAAGCCCAGCAGAAAAACGGAAGCAAAGGAAAATGTCTTGGAGAGCATCTTCGCGCAGTATACCGCGCGCGCCGGTGCGGGTGGACTGAGGGTTTTCCCGTTAGCTGCGGCATTTTGGACGCCGCTGTCTGATTTATGCTGAATAGATGGATGGCGAGTCAAACTGCATCCCCAGGAAACCAGGAAGCCGCGTCGTTTGGCTTGCGGCTGCGGTCTGTGGAATCCTGGTCTGTGCTTCTGGCGCGGCCTTGCTCATTTATACACTCCTTGACCTGAATTCCGCTGAAGTGGTGACAGCCTTAACGCCGTTCGCAGCCGTTCCGTTGGATTCGGGCGGAAGACCAGCGACCACCTCAATGAAGGTTGTGATTCCCGACACGGCTCAATGGCGGCGAATCCGGCGGCAATGGGGAACGCCGGAGTACATTATTTCCGCAGTCGCGCCGGGTCGACAGGTTGCTTACTGTCTTCTAGATTTGAAGATGGAAATCAAAGTTTACCGGAACGGAAAGCCGATCCAAACTGAAAACTCCATTCCACCCTACGGCTATGAAGCGAGATGCAACGGCAGTAGCTTGCGTTTCCGGGCCGCGCCTGGAGATGAACTTCGGGTCGACATTTCGCGGACAGCGCAGCAACCCGTGCCTTCAGGAGACGTAATCGTCATCTGCGAATGGTTCGCGACAAAAGACCGGTTGCTGAGCAAGGACTTGAATAAGGAAATATTTCGGCCCATTGCGATAGCTGGCATCATCTTCGGCGTTGTATTCATCGCACTTGCTGTTCGGCTTGAACGGCGATACCGGTTCAGCCGGTTGAGCCATTTTCCGACATAATGGCTGGTATGCTCTCCTTCCGGCGCATAACGAAAATAGCGATCGCTAATCCGTGCAGTGAGAGTTGGGGTGCTATGGGCGGCGGCGACCGCTCCCGTTTTTGCACTGTCTGCAATCGTTTCGTTCACGATCTGTCGGTGCTCACTCGCCGCCAGGCAGCGGACTTGTTCCATAAACAGGCTGGCAATATATGCGGCCGGATTCATTACGATGAGCGCGGCAACCAAATATTCGCCAAAGAGCGAACCGCAGTGGAACGGTTCGTCCAGATTTCGGTTCTCGGAGCTTCAGCGGTAGCCTCAGCCGCTGCCGCACAAACCTGTGAAGTGAAGGTGCGCGTGCTAGATCCCACTGGGGCCACGATCCCCAGCGCGACCGTGAAGATCGAGAAGCCTGACGGTGCCGAAGCGATAAATAACGGCGCGTCCAACGATCAAGGCGAGTTTAGCGGGAAAATTGCTCCCGGGGTTTATTCCTTACAGGTCGCCTCTCCGGGCTTCGCGTCCTTCCGGCAGGAACTTACCTGCAGAGCATCCGAAACTGTTTCGGTAAAGGCGCCTCTACGGCTCGCTTTTATGGGGGAGATCATCGAGGTAAAGCCCGAGCGATCTTTAATGGGGAAACTGCGCTCGCTCTTTGCCCGCCTCTGACCGACGTTTAATCGTCATCCTCGCCGCGCCGCTTCGATGGCCGCGACATCGATCTTCTTCATCGTCATCATCGCCCCGAAAGTGCGTTTTGCCTCGTCGCCGCCGGCCGCCAGCGCATCGGTCAATGCGCGCGGGGTGATCTGCCAGGAGAGTCCCCAGCGGTCCTTGCACCAACCACACTGGCTTTCCGAGCCGCCATTGTTGATGATCGCGTCCCAATAACGGTCCGTCTCTTCCTGATTGTCCGTCGCGACCTGGAAGGAAAATGCCTCGCTGTGCTTGAACGCCGGTCCGCCGTTCAAACCGAGACAAGGAATTCCCAGCACGGTGAACTCGACCGTCAGCACATCGCCTTTCTTGCCGCCAGGATAGTCACCGGGAGCCTTGTGAATAGCGGTAACTGTACTATCGGGGAACGTCGCGGCGTAGAAGTGTGCCGCCTCCTCCGCGTCTTTGTCGTACCAGATGCAGATCGTATTCTTTGGTTTCATGGTGATCCTTGTGCTCCCTCTTCTTAAATCATATCGCTGCGATCCGGCAAGCCGGGCGCATAGGCCAGCGAAAGGATCACCGCGCCAAACAAAAGCGTATCGGCGAAGTAATTGAGCCCTTCGACTTTCACCGCGCTACTCGGATCAGCCAGCGCCCCAATCATAACGGGCCCGTAAATCACTACCACCAGGAACACAACCCATGCGCCGAGATACGTGGCGGCCACGCGCGTTTTCCACCCCACCAGAAAGCAGCCCCCGCCCACGATGAGAAATGCGCCCGTCAAATAGTCGACGAGCGCGCGCGCGGGAATCCACGTGGGCATCTCTTTCTGCAGCGGAACTCCGGGAAGTCCCAGCGGATGCAGGAAATGTTGAATGCCAAAGAAAATCGCCGCGATCGCGATACATATGCGCCCCACGGTGATGAGAATCTTGCGTTGTTCTCCCCCCTTCCCGCCCATCGCCGTTCCCGCCAAAACCCACGCACCGCCGCCGAACGACAGTTCCCGGATCACGACCGTCCATGCAAATCTGCCGCCAGTGCGGATGGACCCGGGAAGATGCAACATCGCCACGAAAAGGAACATCATGATTCCGACCAACAGGCCCGACCAGCGCACCTGAATCTTCGTCGCGATACTCAGCGCCGCGGCTATTAACGCCACGCCCACGAAATAGATCCAGAACAAACGCCACGGCATGAACTCTGGCACTGCCTGTGGCGGGATGGCGCCGGAAAGGTGTTCCGCGCCGAAGACTGCCAACGGGATGGCGAAACACAAGGGGCCGAGGGCCACCACTTTGTCGATGCCGCGACCCCGTATGATGTCGTTCCTGGCGGCCACTAGACCGATCAGGAGCAGTGCAAGGCCAGCAACGGACATCGCAAACGGGGCGCTCGAGAATTCGAAGAAAACAGCGAGAATAGTTGGCAGCATGGACCTCCCAAACCGGTACGGTGTCTTTCATTCTACGTCCAAATCGGGTGGAGTCATTAATGGTGGACCCGGCGCAAATGTAGGCAAAATGCGCGATACAAATCCATACATTTCAATAGGATGCAGTCTGCGTCCTAAGAATTGGCTTTGATTGCCAGAATTTCCTTTTCTGTGCTAAGAGCAAACCAAGCGCACAAACATGCACAAATTTGCCCAAGCCGGTCAACTGGGCCGAGCCCCAGTCCCCGCATGCTATCCTCATAATTCCTATGGCACGAAAAGCGGCGGTAATTGGAAGCGGCGGCCAACTCGGTTTGGAATTGGTCCGGGAACTGACCCAGCGCGGTTTCGAGACCATCGGTTGGGACCGCAGCCAACTCGACATTACCGACCCCCGCCAAGTGGAGAATATCCTCACCCCCTGGGACCCCGAGTTCGTCTTCAACGCTGCCGCCTATAACCAGGTCGACGTGGCCGAAAGCGAACCGCAAGCGGCCTTCCTGGTGAATGCCTTGGCGGTGCGGAATCTGGCCCTAGCCTGCCGCCAACTCGATGCCCACTTCATCCACTTCTCGACCGATTATGTTTTCGATGGCACCGCCGGCCGCCCTTATACGGAAAAAGACCCGACCCATCCGCTAGGCGCCTACGGTGTCTCCAAACTGGCTGGTGAACTTTACGCCCAAGCCTACCTCGGCGCCCCCTTGATCGTACGCACCTCGGGTGTGTTCGGGCCGGGCGGATTGCGTACCGCCCGCGGTAATTTTGTGGAAGTGATGTTGCGCCTGGCCCGCTCCGGCCAGCCTATCCGCGTGGTGGAAGATCACGTAGCATCCCCCACCTATGCGCCGCTGCTGGCATCCCGCACCATCGACTTGGTCGAGCGCGGTGAAACCGGCATTATTCACATCGGCGGCGGCACGCCCACATCCTGGTATCACTACGCGCAGGCAATTTTCGCCGTCACGCAGCCCGGCGAGCCCGTGGAATTGCACGCCACCAATGAGCGCGAATACCGCACCGCCGCGCATCGCCCAAAGTTTTCGGCTCTGTCCAACGGCAAGATGGAAAGCCTCGGCCTCGCTCCCATGCCCCCGCTCGAAGGCGCTCTCCGCCTCTACTTCGAGGCCCGCGAAAAGCTGCTCAACTCCGCTCCGGCTTAATTGCGTAGTAGCCTTTGCGCACCTGCACCTTCATGTTTTTGTCGGCAACTTTTACTACCAGTTTGCGGAAGGAACCGTCCTGCTCTGGATTGCTCGATGTGTAGGCGATGGCATACTGGCTGCGCATCTCATCCTGCAATTCCTTGAACACATCGTCCAGCGTGCGGTGGCGGTCCACTTTGAAGACGCGGCCGCCGGTTTCACCGGACATCTTCTGCAGCGCCGAATCGCTCACGCCGAATGAGAACATGCCGTACGCGCTCGGATCCGCGTAGTCGATGCTGTAGATTACCGCGTCGGACTTTTGCGCGGCTTCAATGGCTTCCTCGATCTTCAGCTTGCTGCCCTGGTCCATGCCATCGGTGATCAGCACGATCACCTTGCGCCCCACTTCGGCTCGCAGCTTTTCATGCGCCGCCAGGTACACCGCATCGTACAGCACCGTGCCGCGGGGTTGGCTGATGGTGGGAACCGGACCCGGCCCGAGCCGCCGACGCGCCCGAATTGATTTGCAATTGTGACAGCCCCGACTGCAACAGTTTGGGCGAATTCGTGTAGTCCTGCAGCAGCTCCGACTCTTCTCCGAAGCTGATCAGAAACGCCTCGTCCTTCTTGCGCAGCACCTGCGAGAAGAATTGGTGCGCGGCCCGCTTCTCGATATCCAGCAGGTTCTTCTGGCTGGCGCTTACGTCGATCAGCAGCCCGATGGTCAGCGGTAGATCGGTTTCACGTGTGAAGTATTTGATGGTTTGCGGCTTGCCGTCTTCGACCACCGTGAAGTCGTCTTTGTTGAGATTGCCGATTAACCCGCCATGCTTGTCGTGCACCGACGCCAGGATGTTCACCAGCGAAACGTTCACCGAAATCGGAGGGGGCGCGGCCTCCTCTTCAGCGGGCTTCTGCTGGGGCAACGCCGAGGGCGTAAGCAGAATCAGGGATACGATAACGCGTTGGAGCGCGGCATTGGTCAAGGCCATATAGGGTTACAATGACGGACGTGGCTGCAGCCAGCCCTGTTACAATAATGCGCAAAGCCATTCGTCATCTGCAAGCCGCCGACCCGGTAATTGGCGGGATCATCCAGCGCGTAGGCGCCTACCGTATGCAGTTTCGCGACCCGGGCTTTGAAACGCTGGTGCGCTCCATCGTCTACCAGCAACTCAGCGGACGCGTGGCCAAAGTCATCTTCGGCCGCCTTCTCGCCGCGGTTCCCGGTGGCATCCTGACGCCGGAAAATGTCCTGGCCCTGCGTCCCGCCAAGATGCGCGCACTGGGTCTTTCGAAACAGAAGACGATCTATATTCGCGACTTAGCACGGCATACCCGGGCCGGCACCGTGGATTTCGCCGCGCTTCCTGCGCTTGACGATGCCGCAGTAATCGAGCGCCTGACTCAAGTGAAAGGTGTTGGTGTTTGGACCGCGCACATGTTTCTGATGTTCGCGTTGCGGCGCACCAACGTGCTTCCCACCGGTGACCTGGGAATCCGCGCGGCCATTCGCAAAGCTTACGCTTTACCGGAATTGCCTAAGCCCGCCGAGATCGAAGCCTTAGCCAAAAGCTGGCACCCTTACTGTACGGTGGCTTCCTGGTATCTTTGGCGCAGCCTCGAAGGCGACGCCAATCTGTGACGATTATTCCAGTTCGAGATCCGCCGGCGCAGTGGGCACCGGGGGCAGGGAAGCCAGCCAGTCGCGCGCCAGGCTTTCGGGCTTGCCGTCCAAATCTACGGGCACGCTGCGCACTTCCACATTGTTCTCGAGAAATGCGGCTATCACGCCCTGTGGCGTAGGCCTGAGTTCAAGCTTCGCTCCGCGCGCTTCCAGGCGTAGAGTCGTGCCGATCCACGCCAAGTGAACTTTGGTGCGCATCGCGTGCCCCAACCGGGTGGCCTGTTTCAGCAGTTCCGCCGCGTAAGGCCCTTTCTTGAGTTGCTCCGCAAAGGCTGCCGACGCCTGCGTGCGCGCCCGTTCGGAATCGCGAGACTTTGCTTCACGCACGTTTTGTTCGCCGCGCTCTTCGCGCGACTCCATATTCTTCAGATTGCTTTCGAGATTGTCGAGAAAACTCATGTGATTCAGATTCGATTCAATTCGCTCAGTATATGATGCCGGATTTAACCGCGGAGTTACAAGCTTCGCAAATGAAACCCGCCGTCCACGTCGATGACTTGCCCTGTCGAGTAGTCCAGGCAGCCGTCCGCGATTGCACGCACCGCGCGCGCCACGTCTGCCCCGGTTCCCATGCGCGGTTGAGGCAGCAGTCCTGAGGCGATGCGTGTCGTATAAACCTGCTCCACCGCTGCCGTCATATCGGTGCGAATAATTCCAGGTCTGACTTCGAATACTTGAATACCGTGCGCCGCCAGCCTCTGCGCATAGATAGCGGCGGACATGCTCAATCCAGCCTTCGAAATGCAATATTCGGCCCGATTCACGGAAGCCGCATACGCAGAGATGGAGGTGATAAACACGATGCGTCCCGCGCCGCGCTCCAACATCCACGTCGCTGCCAGGGCCGTCAGAAAATGCGGTCCTTTCAAGTTCGTCGCCATCAGTTCGTCGAAGCTTTCTTCGGATGCTTCGAGCACATCGCGGCGCTGGCGCGGCGCAATCCCTGCATTGTTCACCAGCAGGTCGAGACTTTCGTATCGCTCGCGCGCGTAGCGGATCAGCGCGGCACGACCCACGGCGGATGAAACATCGCACTGTACGATGTCCGCGCCGGTCTCCGAAGCCAAGCTGTCTGCCGACGCACGATCGCTCTTGTAGGTGCCAATCACCTGGTGCGTGCGCGACAGTTCCGTGGCGATAGCACGGCCGATTCCCCGGCTGGCGCCGGTGACGATGCTAACGGGTTTGGGCAAGGGCCTCGTTAATACCTTTCGCAATGTCGTCGAAGGGAATGGTTTCGATGTACGGTTTGCCGTTCACAAACACCGTCGGAGTGTGCACCACGCCGCGCGAGACGCCATCCTGGAAATCCTGTTCCACCAGTTCAGCGTAGTGCGGGTTCGCCAGTGCTGCGGTGGCGGCCTCCGGTTCGATGCCGTGTTGCTTGGCGAATTCCGCCAGCCGTGCATTGAAATTGCCGTCGTCGATCTGCGGCTGGTTGGCCATTACATAACGACGGTATTCCAAACCCAGTTCAGGTTTGCGATCCGTGAAGAAGCGCGCCGCTATGGCCGCCCGCCGCGCCCACGCATGTTTCGCGAGCGGAAAATCCCGATGAACGAATGCCACCTTGGCCGCGTACCGCGGCAACAATTGTTCGTCCATCATGTGCCGGAAGACCGCGCAATCCGGGCATTGCAAGTCTTCGTAGATGACCACCCGTACCGGGCTTTCCGGCAGGCCTTCGACAATTGTTTTCTGGGCAAGCAGAGGCATAACGGCGACCAATAGCGCGACAGCGGTCTTCATATCTTTGCGGGCCGCGCGGGACGGTGTTGCGCCTGCGCCGCCGCGGGAGCGGTGAATTCAATCTTGGCGATCTCGGTGACGTCGTACGTCTTCACCGTGTCTTCCACTTGCATGCGCACCGTGCGGGCGGTGCCGCCTAAATACGTTCCTTGGATCACTTGGCCGTTACGCAAAGTGAGAGTATCAGCCAAGCCGGCGGCGGTCCCCGCCAACATAAGAATTGCCCAAATCGCCGATCGCAAAAGCATAGGTCTATTGTAGACGCAGAAACCGAGCGCCAGCCAGGTGGTTTGGCGTACAATAGTCTCTTCGGGCCGTAGCGCAGCCTGGCTAGCGCGCTTGCTTGGGGTGCAAGAGGTCCCGAGTTCAAATCTCGGCGGCCCGACCAAAAACTCCCTTTACCTTACACCAATTTTCGGCACCGTCCGCGCGGCCAGGGCATTGGCATACCGGGGGACGCCATTCACCAGAATCACGACCGGGGAGGACAGACGGCTGCCAACTCAACGGTACTCATGGCGTGTTTCCAGCAGGGCCGACCAGCCTCTGGAAAACGGGCACATCCCGACAACGCCCCCATGCACGAAACCAGGCTGCTGTTCTATACCGTCCCAGTGCGGCACGTGGATTTCGGTACGGCCGTGTTCGAAGCACCGGGCGACGTTCCCGGACGAATGCCAGCTATGCGGTCGACGGCTGTTCGATTCAACTTCAGGCCTGAATGTCGGAAGCGGGCGCCGGGTACAACTGGCGGTACAGCCAACCGCGAGCGAATTTCAAGTCGCGTTCCGCGGTGGCCAACGAGATGCCCAGAATGTCGGCGGCTTCTTTGGTAGTGCAGCCCAGCAGGTGACAAAGCTCCACCGCCCGGGCTTTGCGCTCGTGCATGGCTTCCAAACCGGTCAGCGCCCGATCGAAATCGAGCATTTGCGGGCTGCCCACATCCACCCACGCCATCTCTTCGCTCAAAGGCACGCGCTTGGAAGGGCCGCCGCGTTTATCCGCGAGGTGACGACGGGCATGGTCGGACAATATCATGCGCATCACTTTGGCGGCAAATGTGTAGAAGTGTGTGCGGTCGGACCAATCCGCTTTTCGTTGGCGGCACAACCGAAGGTACAACTCGTGAACCAATCCCGTGGCCTGCAGCGTGTGGCCGGGCCGGTCATGACGCAGATAGCCGGAGGCAATCCGTCTGAGATCCGAGTAAACTACGGGCATTAGCTGCTCGAAGGCGCCGGGCCTGCCGTCCCTCCAATCGCGTAGCATCTGTGTAATCTCCGCCTCTTCGCCCATAGCACTAAACGGATTACGAATGAACGTGCCGCTCGCCAAGCCTTCTTTGAAGGAGTGTGATAATGTCATTGTATCTCCGCGAAGCACGATGACATTCCGCAGGTCTGGGAATGGAAAACGGCCAAGCGTCTGCATTCCGCAAACCCGTTCCCCCTGGCCACGGGGATTGCCGGTCCTCCGGGTAGCTGTTCCGAGAAGTTCCGAATACTCGAGCGGCGCGGCAACATCGGAGGACATTGATAGTGCCTGACCTTGGGCAGCCCTACTGGGCTCTGGTAGAAGAGATTTTTCATCGGGCGCTCACCGTCTCCATCGAGCGCCGTGCGGATTTGGTCCGGGCGTCCTGCGGCGGCGATGCCCAACTTGAGCGCGACGTTCACGAGATCCTCAGTGGATACGAGGAACAGTGCCGGTTGAGCAAGCTGCCGGACCCGTCCACGGCGACGGTTCGCTTCGGCGCATTCGAGATCGTACGCAAAATCGGGGAAGGCGGCATGGGAACCGTCTACCTGGGCCGGCGGTACGAAGACTTCGAGCAAAGTGCGGCAATCAAACTGATCCACGGCACTCCCGCCGCCGTCGCGCTAATGGCCGGGCGTTTTCGCCAGGAGCGCCAGATCCTGGCCGTGCTCGAGCATCCCAACATCGCTCGCTTGCTGGATGGCGGCGTCTCGCCGGACGGGCAACCTTATCTGGCAATGGAATATGTCGAAGGCGTGCGGCTGGATCGGTATTGCGGTGAGCAGGGGCTTTCGATCCGGGCGCGTCTCGTGCTGTTCCGCAAGGTCTGCGGCGCGGTCCATTTCGCCCATCAGCATCTGGTGGTCCACCGCGATCTAAAGCCATCGAACATTCTGGTGGATGCCAATGGTGAACCGAAGCTGTTGGATTTCGGAATCGCCAAAATATTGAGCACGGACAGCGGTTCGCGTGAAAACGCCACCACCGTGGCAGGGTTGATGATGACCCCGCAGTTCGCGAGCCCCGAACAACTGCAGGGTTTACCCTGCGCGGTGGCCAGCGACGTCTACTCGTTGGGTGTGATTCTCTATGAGCTACTGGCCGGGAAGGGACCGTATTCTGATGCGGCCACACCCGCCGAGTTGATGGCAGCGGTGGTCACTGCCGACCCACCGCGTCCGAGCCGCCAGGTGGCCGAAAGCGATCGGACCGCGCTGCGCGGAGATTTGGACAGCATCGTATTGAAGGCGCTGGCCAAGAAGCCAGGCCAGCGTTACGGCTCGGTGGAACAGCTCTCGGAAGACATCGGCCGGCATCTGGAAGGATTGCCCGTCTCGGCCATGGCCTCCACCCGGCTGTATGTAGCCGGCAAGTTTGTGGGCCGGCACAGGGCAAGTGTATCAGCCGCAGCCTTGGTATTGTTATCGCTGATTACGGGCATGGCTGCAACACTCTGGCAGGCGCGCGTCGCGGAACGCCAACGGGCGCTGGCGGAGCAACGCTTCTCGGAC
Source organism: Bryobacterales bacterium (assembly GCA_963738345.1). Classification (GTDB taxonomy): domain Bacteria; phylum Acidobacteriota; class Terriglobia; order Bryobacterales; family Bryobacteraceae; genus Bog-159. Next base: position 3,258,513 of record CAVTWI010000002.1, on the reverse strand, counting down.
GCTCGCAAGCTGGCCAACTATCTTCTTTTTCCACTCTACGACTCGGTGCAGGCATTGCAGGGGTCACTCCCTGTGCGCGCCGATTTGGCGAGCCAAGCGCTCCTTTACCTCGATCGTTTGGGGGCTGCGAGAAGCGCGGATCGAGCCTTGAATTTGGAACTGGCCGAAGGATATCTAAGGCTCGGCGGAATCTTGGAATCGCCCTACGGCTACGGCGAAAGCCTAGGCAATGCCAAACGGGCCATGGACAGCGACCGGAAAGCCCTGGCATTGCTCGGACCGCTGATACAAGCCACGCCCGCGGACCCGCGTGTCCAGCAGGATCTCGCTCGCGCCAACTTAAACCTTGGGAAGGTCTTAAACATGAACGGTCAGTCTGACCAGGCGGTAGTCGCCACGAAACAGGCTACCGCCATGTTTGACCGGCTGGCAGCGTCATCTCCTAGCGACGCGTCCAGGCAGGTGGAGGCCGGGCGAGCCTACGGCGCCATGATGGACGTGTTGGGCGGAAGGGGTGGAGGACTTAGCGAAGCGGCGGCTAAGGAAAACGTCCTCGCTACGGCGGATAAGGCAATCACGCATTTAAACGCAGCTTTAGGGCTGTCTCCGTCCGATGCCGGAGCGCTAGAGGCGCTCGCGTATGTGTACCAGTCCAAAGGGCTGACCGAATACAACACGGCGAACTTCAAAGAGGCTATCGCCACCTATCAAAAAAGTCTAGACTGCCTCAGGCGCCTGTCCCCAGGGGCGCGGGATGCAGCCGATAATCAGGGAGTTGAAGGAAAAGCCGAGACTATGATCGGGGCGGCCTACGGTGAACTGACAAAATACAGCGAGGCGCTGACGATTCTCAAATCCGCACAGCAGGTTCTGGATCGAGTGGCAGCCGCGGATCCGAACAATGCAACTTCGGCATATCGCCGTATGAATCTGTACCGGAGCCGCGGATATGTCAATGTCAATGCCGGACACCTGCAGGATGCCATCGCGGATTACCGCGTAACAGTTGAAATCCTGGATCGCATGATCTCCGTCGATCCGTCGAAGACCTCCTACCGGGTGATTCGCGCGGAAACCCAGCAAAAAATGGCAAAGCTGTTGGCAGATAGTGGACAGTTAGCTGAGGCCACACGCTACGCAAAGGCGGGCGTCGCTTATCTGGATGAAGTTGCCGATCGCCCTGACGCTTTGCCGCAGAACCTGAATGAAGCTGCCTACGCCCACATGGAACCGCCAATTCCATCCCTGGCCGACTATCCACGAGCCGTGCGCTATGCCCAGCGCGCCGATCAACTGTCACACGGCAAGAGCCCGATCGCCGTTTTTTACCTGGCGCAAGCTTACGAAAATTCACTGGACGGACCGCGGGCGCTGGAGTCGATCCAGCGCTTCGGGGCACTCTTGCCGCCGACACCGGCCGGGCAGAAGCCCTCGCGAGCGCGGGCGATCTACGAGAAGCACCTTCGCCAGATTCAATATCTGATCAAGACCGGCCATTTGCCAGCCGCCGGCCTGGAGACTCCTGGCGCACGCCACTGAGGGTATGTGGCCGCACTTTGCGCACTGACGGGGGAGGAGAAGCCACGCGGCTTCTCCCTCTCCCAATCCGTTTATGGCACAACGGTCAGATTCGCCGATTTACTGACCCCGGCAAGTGTGCCCGTAATTGCGACGACTGTGTCGGTGCTAACCGCCGTCGTCGTGACTGTGAAGGCAGCGGATCTGGCCCCCGCCTGTACTGTTACAGTAGGCGGTACCGTGGCAACGGCTGGATTGGCACTGGTGAGTGTCACCACCGTTCCACCGGCCGGCGCTGCTCCGCTCAAGCGCACCGTGTTGTTGGTTGTAGGCTTACCCCCGGTTACACTTGCGGGATTCAGAGAGACCGCCGAAAGCTGGGCCGCCGTTACGGTCAGAGTGGCGGTTTTGGTTACACCCAGATATGTTGCAGATATGGTGACCTGAGTGTCCGCCGCGACTGGCGTAGTCGTGATTGTGAATGCGGGCGAACTGGTTCCTCCCGCTGGTACTTCGACCGATGCAGGCACGGCTGCCACAACCGGATTGCTGCTGGTTAATGTGACCACTGAGCCACCTTGGGGTGCAGCGCCAGTGAGTGTCACCTGGTTGTCCTGCACGGGATTTCCACCCACGACAGAGACGTGCGATAGTTTGACACTGGCAATTGCGGCGGGACGCACTGTGAGCGTGGCGCTCTGCGTATTGATGCCGTCGCTTGCCTTTATGGTTACGCGCGAATTCACGGATACGCCCGTGGTGGCAATGGAGAAAGGCGTCGATACAGTTGCTCCGGCCGCGACGGTGACGGACCCGGGTACAATGGCAATCCCAGGGTTACCGCTGGTGAGCGTGATCAACGCGCCATTTGCCGGCGCGGCCGCGGTGAGCGTCACGGTATTGGCACGGGTCGAATTGCCGCCCGTCACTAGCGTTGGCGAGAGGGTCAATGCCTGCAACGCTACGTTGACGAGAGCGAAATCGACTGATACAGTACCTTGGGTGGCAGTGACGTTATAGGCTCCGCCTCTTCCGTTAGCAGTTGCCGTCACGGTAGCGGTCCCATCAGGTCCGGTTACGACGCTAGTCTCCGACAAGGAAGCAGTGGCGCCAGACGACGGAGCCGTGAACTTGACTAACGCACCGCTAAGGGGCGCGCCGGCGGGGCCGGTTACCAGAACGGTAAGCGGAGCAGGAAACGCCGAGCCAACGACGGCCGTCTGCGGCGTGCCTGAGGCGGTCAGGCTGTTTGGATACTGAAGAATTGTCGCGGACAACCCAACCGCATCGTTGCCGTTGGTTCCGGTATTGCCGTTGTCACAGATGAAATCCACCGTCTCCCCAGCGCTCATGGTAACGGCGCTCAACGAGAAGGGTACCTGACCTTGCAGCGCAGACGATCCGTTAAAGAAGCCGTCCGTCTCCTGCGAGCCATTATTAACAGAGACGTGCAGGCCTCCTTTTGCTTGCTGCTGGTCTTGCCAATAGCCATTGATGTAATACACGCCGGCTACCGGCGCCGTCCAGCGTACTACCGCGTACTGCGGGTTTGAGCCTGCGCCGGGTCCGGTGAGCAGAACGTTATCGGGCCAGACCAGGGGCGGTGAAGCGGGATAGGTAATCGTGCCACCGGAAGTGTTCAGGTTGACGGCCGGGCCAACATTCGCGCTTTGGTAATAGTAAAGCTGCGAGGTGGCGCCGTTCGGCGTGCAGGATACGCCATTGCAGGTCTCGTGAGCGAAGTCCCCTGGTGGGTACAATGAGAGCGTTCCGTTGAGCGTGGTTTCGGTGCCGTATGTCCACGCGTTGCCGGACTGGGGCTGGACGCCGCTCATGTTGAAACCCTGCACAGCGTCGAAAGTGAGTGCCGGTGAAACGGCGGCGATGGTGGCCGACAAGCCGAGTGCGTCATTGTAATCGTTGGTCCCCGAAGCGGTCGCGACGATGAAATCCACCGTGCCGCCCAGGCCTATGCTCACGTTAGTCAGGCCCGAACCGGAGACCTGGATTCCGCCTCCGGTCTCCTCCCGCCCGTTAAAAGTAGAGGTATTGGAAAAAACGGTCGTGCCGTTGATGGATACATATTCGTACGTGTTGGACTGCTCCAGATTCAGAAAGAATCCGGAAATATTGTAGGTACCGGATTGGGGGGCCGTCCATCGAATCACCGTTAAGATCGGGCCACCGTGGTTCAGGCCCGCTGGGCCCACCAGCAGGACGTCGTTGGGCCAAACGATGGGAATTGGACCGGCGAAAGTAATCGTCCGCGGGCTCGCTGAAGTATTGGCGGTAACGCCCGCGCCGCCGGTCGGCGAACTGTAGTAGTAATCGCTATAGGTTTGGCCGCCCGGGGAACAGGTGCCTGTACAGGGCTGATTCTTTGCAAGATTCGGCATCAAGCTGAAAGGACCGTTCAGGCTTGTTTCGGTGCCATAAGTCCAGGCTCCTCCGGCGTTTTGAACACCGGTGTTATTGAACTGCGTGACTGCGTCATACACGGTCTGGGCCCGCGCACCGAGCACAAAAAATGAAATGGCTCCCAGACACAAGGTTGCGATTCGGGTGGCACCCGGCCAGCGGTTTTTCAAAGTCGCAAGCGGCATATTATTTAATCCTCGTTTCACGGAACAAGGGAGTGATTCGTTTCGTTCACCAATCAACCCGCGCTCCTGACATACACTGCGCGTTCTGCTCGCCAACCCCCTCAAGTCTCCGACATAATTCTTAGGGCACGCACCCTTGGATGAGCCGAGAGTAACCGTGAGGAGAGAAGGCGTGCCAGAAGCACTGCGATAGAGCGCCAGGAAATCACGCCGAGCGAACGCGTTCGCGCGACGACCTGACACGGCAGGGGTCTGGTGTTCGAGTCACCATTGGCCTCATCGACCTGGTGGAGAAGCACATGTCACGCGAAGAGTTGGGAAAGGCATCCGCGAAATTACCCTGCGGGAATTCGCACACAAGAGCCTGGATCAGGTAGCGCGAGAAACTCGGCATACGGCCAATTCCGCCGTTGCCGCGGCGCCGTTGTCCAGACGATAGCCTAGGACCGGAAGTAGATGCCACGACTTAATGTAAGCCGTTGAAATTACGGCAACCTCTTGAAGCCGCTGAAGGCCGTTTCCTGCTTGGGGTGCAAGAGGTCCCGAGTTCAAATCCAGGCGGCCCGACCAAATTCCTCTGGAATTTCAAAAGCCACTACAGACCGCGTAGCGAGAGGCGCACGCTTTAGTTCGGTCCGACAATGCGCCACGGATTCGCGCCACTCAATGAGGTAGTCGCCTGAACTGTGGTCCCTTGCGCTCCGGTCATGAACCATACCTGGCTTGAGCCGGAAATCGGATCCTCCCAAACTAAGTCGGGGTGGCCATCCAGATTGAAGTCGGCGATAGCTACTACACGCCAGGGGTTCGCTCCGGTGATGTTCACCGCGCTCAGGAATTGGCTGCCTTGCGATCCCCCCATGTACCATATTTGGGTCCCACCGCTCACTGGATCTTGCCACAGAATGTCAGCATGCCCGTCGCCGTTAAAGTCCGCCGTACCGGCGATGCGCCATGGATTGGTCAGTGTCAAATTCACCGCTGAAAGGAGGGTGTTCCCTTGCGGACCTCCCATATACCAGATCTGCGCCAGGCCAGATTCAGGACTCTGCCACAACAAATCCGGATGCCCATCCCCGTTGAAGTCGGCCACCGATGACACGCGCCACGGATTGGGACCGGCAATATTGAGAGCTCCCATGAACACATTACCGCCGGGTCCGCCCATGTACCAGACTTGCAAGGAACCGCTTACCGGGTCTTGCCACAAGACATCCGGGCTACCATCGCCATTGAAGTCCGCCACTGCCACGATGCGCCAAGGATTGGCTATCGTCAGGTTCGCAGCACCAGTAAGGGTGACCCCCTGCGATCCGTCGAGATACCAGATCTGCGCCAATCCGGAGGTCATATCCTGCCAAATTATGTCGGGGTGCCCGTTGTGGTTAAAGTCCTGCAACCCGAGCACGCACTGATAGGTGTAGCTAGTCGGCGTCTGGAAGCTGCCGTTCACTTCGGCAGCTAGCTGCACGTAGATGGTTACGCCGGTTTCGGTGCACGGAATAGAACTGACACTTTGGGATGTCCCAGCCGTAGTGCCTGCGAAAATATTCGTGCCTCCCGCCGTGGTGCCAACGGATAATTGATACTCTGTGGCGCCTATCTCGGCATTCCAGGAGAAGTCCACCAAACTGCCGGAAAGAGTCGCTCCAGGCGCGGGAGTTATCAAGGAACTTGTAGCGGTGAACACCGCGGTTACGGCGGTATTGCCAGTAATCGCGAAGCATCCGGACCCATTTAACGCCGCGCCGCTCCAGGAACTGAATACCCAGCCGGAGTTCGGAGTCGCCGTCAAGCAAATTTGAGTGCCCGGATAATACGTGCCATCGGGTGACGATGGGCTCGCAGTCACCGTCCCCATGCCAGTCGCATTGAGTGTCAGCGTCAGAGCGCCTACTTCCGCTGCCTCCGTGGTGAACGATTGCACGGCTGATGGCGACCCGGCACCTTGTGGAACCACTTGCCAATAGTACGTGGTATTCGGGTTCAGGCTTGGTGGACTATAGCTCGTGCAAGTTGCCGCGCCGGCGTTGGGCGGCGGGTTTGAGGTGCCGAAGTTTACGTTATAGGACGTTGCGCCAGTGACTGTCGTCCACGTCAGGATGGGACTGAGCACAATGCCGGTCGCACCTGCGGAAGGTGTCAGCGTCAACGTGCCGCTTGTCCCATTCGGGGAACATGAATAGCCGGGCGTCAATTTCCAAACAACATAGCTATCGGATACGTAGACGTTGCCCGCCGTATCGGCTGCCACGCCACCCGCGCTCCCGAGAGCAATACCGCTGCTGCCGCCTGTTATTTTCGTCATCAAAGGGGTAGTGAGATTGCCATTGTTCCATGTGATCAATCTCCAGACGTCGACTCCATCCGTAAGGTACAGGTTATTGATGATCGGATCAAGAGTAAGGTTATTAGGAGAACTCAGACTTACCGATGTCGCCGCTACATAAGTGCCGGTAGCCGGCGTGGTCCCGGATCCGCCGCCGGCAAACGTCGTAATCGTTCCTCCCGGGACAAACGCGCGCAGGCGGTGATTCCCCGAGTCCGCCAATACCAAGCCATAGCCCGAATCGTAGGCGAGGCCCGACGGACTGCATATTAAGGCAGAGGATGCCGGACCATTGTCGCCGCCGAAACTGCAGGTGCCGGTGCCTGACACGGTCGAGATCTTGCCATTGCTTAGCTCTCGAATACGGTTGTTGTTTTGATCCGAGATAAAAATATTGCTGGAAGAGTCGACAGCCGTGCCGCTTGGATAGTCCAGTAGGTCACCAGAGCCATTGGTGTCGTTTCCTGCGATCACATTGGCGGTGCCGTTGGCAACCTTCCAAGTGAGCCCGTTGTATGTATCATCGGTAAGATACAGGCTTCCGTCAGGTCCAAACGCGAGATCTCTAGGATAGCCGAGATTCACACTCGTGGCGAGGCCGCTTGCGGCGGTCCCGCCGCCGGCGAAGGTATTGATCAGCCCATCCGGCGTCACAACCCGGACGCGCCCGTTGGACTCATCGGCGATATAGAGATTTCCGTTCGACCAGGCGAGGCCTTGGGGAAAGTAGAGATTCGCAGAGGTCGCGGGCCCGCCATCGCCCAGCCCGCCATTGTAGTTGTACTGGCCAGTTCCCGCAAACTGAGAAGCCTGATAGTAGCCCGGGATGTTGCCGAAAGGACCTGCCGACTGGCTGACAGTAACCGTCTGCCCCGCAATGCTGATAGTCGCGCTACGCGATAACGATGTGATGTTAGGCGCCACAGCGTATCCCAGGTTGGCATTGCCCTCCCCGCTTAGCGAGGTTGAGTTGACCTGTATCCAACCTGGCACCCCGTATACACCCCACTGGCACGAAGGAACGCTTGTACTGATCTGAAGCGTTCCCGTGCCGCCGGCGGCCGGCAGCGCCGATGACGTGGGCGTGACACTCGCGGCGCAGACGCCTGCGTCCTCAGTTACGGGCACAGTTTGGCTGGCAATCGTGACGAATCCCGATCGTTGCGCGAAATCATTGGGCGCTACGAAGATGCCGACGGTGCCGGAACCGTACGCACCGCTGCCCGAGTTAATCTGAATCCATCCGTCTGAAGACACCGCCTTGAGAGAACAGGGGGAGGGCAGCGTCACGCCGATGTTTCGAAGACCTCCCGCACTGGCGAACTCGAGCGATGTGGGGTTGAATACTGGAGTGGCACAGTTCCCGGCATCTTGCAACACGGTGTACGTCGCGGACCCGAATTGGATTGTTCCCGTCTGGCTCGATGACGTGTTGTTATTCACACCCACCGAAAACGAGAGAGCACCAGAGGTGGTGCTCCGATTTGGCGAGGTGAGCGTGATCCAATTGGACGGTACAGCTTCCCAAGGACAGCCGGTGGGCACGGTCACATTAAAGGATCCGGTTCCGCCAGTGCCCGGCAGTTCAATGCCGGTCGAGGAAATGGAGATGCTGCATTTCACCGGCGAGGGCATGTCGACCTTCGCCGCAAAGCCGGTCGGCTCCGAATAGTTCGCCGGCGTTAGTTTGCTTTGTTCGTATGACCCTGGCGTCGTGGGCATGTCAAATTGAACGGTGGAACCCGCTATGTAGGCGTTGCCCGCGGTGTCCAATGCAATGACGGGCACCGCTTGAGTGTCATATCCTGCATAGTTTTGGTCCGAAGTTCCCGATACAAGCGTCGAATAAACGAGAGTGCTTCCATCAGCACTGAGCTGCATCAGATAGGGCGCACCACCGTTACCAAGACCTTGTGACGGGGGTACCACCAGCGCGCCCGGAGTCGTTGGGAAAGTCAAAAGGCTTGTCAATCCACCTATGTAGAGCGACCCGTCCGGCGCAGGTACGACCCCGCCGACCATAGTGGATCCATAACTGCCGGAGCTAGCTGAAGCGAGCAGGGTCGAGTAGAGAAACGCCGATGCCGATGCATTCAGCTTGGTAGCGAAGGAGCCTGCCGGCCCGCTTGGGCTGAACGCTCCAGGGGTAGTGGGAAAATCCGAAGACGTTGTCGCGCCCCCAACGAAGGCATCCCCCGAACTGTCAATGCCGATAGCCGATATCGAATCCGATTCGCTTCCGCCAAGAAACGTGGAATAGATGAGGTTCCCGGCTGTTCCAAACTTGGTGACGAACCCATTCTGCGACCCTTTGAGTAGAGACTGCACTACCCCAGATGAGACCGGAAAATTGGGCGAGTTAGTTTGTCCGGCGACAAATACGTTGCCGCCCGCATCCACGGCAATTGCATTTCCCTGATCCGTGTCTGCGCCGCCAAGGTAAGTCGAGTAGACCAGGGAACTGCCCGTTGCCTTAAGGATCGTCATGAAAGCGTGGCCATATGAATTCTGCGTCGTAGAAATGGTAGTTTGATACGCGCCGGGTGTGGTCGGGAAATCCGTCGACGCCGTCGCGCCGGTCACATATATGTTTCCGCCGGTTCCCAGTGCAAGAGACAGAACGGACGCGCCATTTGTACCGCCTAAATAGGTTCCGAACACCAGTTTGCCGGTAGCGTCGAGCTTGGCGATGTAGCCGCTGGAAGAATTCGTCGTGGTCTGGTAAGCACCCGCGGTCACAGGCAGCGCGCCCGACGTGGACATCCCACCGATATAGGCGTTGCCCGCCTGATCCACAGCAATGGCGTTCAAATTCACAGAACCATAGTAGAAGTTGTTGCCGGCGCCGAGGTACGACAAATAGACCAAGCCGGTGCCTGCAGCGTTCAGCTTTGCGACAAAGAACCCGCTAGTGTTCGCCGGTGTCGAAGGAGGCACACCGGGAAAGTCCATAGTGTCCGTTGACCCGACAATGTACGCCTCTCCATTCGAATCGACCGCGAGTGCGTTGATACTGTTTGACCCGCTGCCACCAACATATGTGGCATAACTCAGCACCGGGTCAATCGTCAGCGGCAGCGAATGGTTGTATTTCGTGAGCCTTACGCCAACATCATGGCTAGCAAGGAGGAAATAGCCCGCATCCACGCGGATTCGCTTGCCATTGCGCTCCTGCCAGACGGCGGGGGGGGCTTGGCGCACTTCGGCGCCTTTCGCCCGTAGAATCAGATCACCGTTCTTATCAATGTGGACCGCATCGGCGCCCGCGAACCGCAGACGAATCCGTGCCGGGTCCGCGCCGGGTTGCAAATCGAAGTCGTATTCCAGTTGCTGCCCCCTGGCGTGCCACACTAAATCGATTCCAGGATAGACATCGCCATAGCGCACCCGGCCGAATTGGGGAACGCCCGCAACCCATCGGCTTGGGTCGTCGTTAAGGTAGTAGTTGGTGTGCCCCCCCAGCGGATCTTCCGGGCTGATGATCACTTGCCGGTTCGTTTTCAAGAATTCAAGGTGAATTCTCGCCGCGTCAGCGGGACCAGCGAAAGTCAGCGCCGCGCCGTTCTGTTGCAATGCAAATGAAATTCCGGCGGAATGCGCCGTATACAGTGTGCCGGGGTCTGCCTGGCCCGTGTTCTTTTCAAAATATAAAGGAATGCTGCCGTATCGAGATCCATCGGATACGGGTCTTGGAGCCGCGGATGACACCAGGGGCACAAGCACCAAGAAAAACGTCGTCGCCTTTTGCATTGCTATCTTCTTTGTTGGTTCCGACTGATCGTATCATAATGTGATAAAGAGCACGTGCGGCGCTGCCTACCGTTTCCCAAGACCCCGGCGGCCAGCTAGCGCTTCGGTGACATCACCGCGAAGTGGGCGCCCTGTGGATCGGAACATTGCAGAATCCATGTGCCGCCGGGCACTTCGGTCGGTCCCATCAGGACCTTGCCGCCATTCGCCTTCACCCGTTCGCCCGCCGCATCTACGCCGTCCACATTGAAATAGAACAGCCAGAATGGATGCGGGATTTGGGGCGGCTTGGTCATCATGCCGCCGTCCATTGCCTCTTCCGTAGCGAAGAGTTGATATTTGCCCATAGGACCCATATCCATGGCGTCCAATTTCTTCCAGCCAAACAAGTGGGAATAAAACTCCCAAGCCCTCTCGCCGTCTGCCGCGTATAACTCGTGCCATCCAATCTGACCGGGCGCATGGGGTTCCGGCTTCGTGGGCGGCATTTCGCTCGAACCGCGAAACAAAACGAACATCGCGCCGCCTGGATCCGAAACCACCGCAAAGCGGCCGACTCCCGGAATGTCCTCCGGTCCATAGACTATCGCGCCGCCGGCTTGCTTCACCCGCTCGACGTAGTGGTCGACATCTTCGACGCCGATATATCCACTCCAATTCGGCGGCATGCCAGCCGCTTGCGGCGGAGTGCTCAGGATTCCGCCAATCGGCGTTTCCCCGGCGTTGATGATGGTGTACGACCGGTCGGTCATCCCCGAATCCGTCGTCTTCCAGCCGATTACATTTTGGTAAAAAGTCTCGGCGGCCTTCGTGCCGTCGGTCATTAATTCGTACCAGATAAACTTTGGGTTCTTCCCAGCCATATGAGATCTCCTGATTGAGTTTTGACGATCGATCCTGAAGATGATATCGCGTTACGCGCCCGCACGCCTGATGCATGTCGAAGCACGCTTCACCAACCGGTCCCGCGCAAGTAGCGCGCAAGTTCCGCCAGATCGCGCTTCATGAGGGCGACTTGGGCTCGCAGGTCTTCCAACATGGAAGCGCGATCGGAGAGATCGGTTAAACTCAGGCGGCGCCGCTCCGAAAAACTGCTTGTCAGAAAATCGACTTTCCGTTCGGTGGCGGGCGATGCCTGGGAACTGATGCGGCCCTGCCTGGTCCACTCCTCGATTAGCGATTCCATTCGCGTTTGGTGGCGGACGCCGTCAGCAGGGGCGGAGTTGAGATAGGCCCAAACGTCATCCGGCCAAGCGCTCACGCGTTCCGAAGGACGTCCGAATGGCCTTGCCAGCATGTTTGGCGCAATCTCGACCGGCGCTTTGCCGCCGCGCTGCAGCCGCATACTCAGAAGCGACAAAACCGTGGAAATTACGCCCGAACCAACGCTGATTCCGTCGCCCGCGTAAGCCGTCCTGTCGCTGAATTGCATGGCGCTACCGGCGATGCCGATACCGCTGCCGCTAATCGTGGCGGCCGCCGTGGTTAATCCGACCATCTTGTCGCGCTGGGAGGACAAATAATCCCTGGTTACCTGCAGTTGGGCCTCCTCGCGTTGGATCGACGACACGGCCGCATCTACATCCAGACCCGTTTCGAGAATCGCTTCGCTGATCTGTTGTCGTAATGTCAGTTTGCGGATCGTGCTTTCAGTAGTGACGGTTTGGGTGCGGTTCGATTCCAATTGGTCGAGCAACTCCCTTATACCGATTAAGGCTGCCGTCTGTCGCGCGTCCGCGGAGAGCACCACCGATTGCGCGGCGGCAGCAGGCGCGAATAGCGACATCAACAACAGGACTCTTTGGAGATTCATTTTTTCATTATGCGAAATGGACGTAATTCCGTCTACGAGCCATCAGCCATGCGTACAATGTATTCAGTAGGGTTTTGGAGGACTATTATTCCCGTTCCGTTAACTTTGACCTGCAAGGCAGTATTGTTCGATATGGACGGTACGCTGGTTGATTCTACTTCCGTGGTAGAACGCGCATGGGGATGGTGGGCGAAACGGCATGGGATTCCAATCGAGGACGTACTCGCGTTCTCACACGGACGTCCAACGATTGCAACTATGCATCACTTCTTGCCCGGTCATGATCCTGCCGGGGATTTGGAAGAGATGGCACGTTATGAGGAGTCAGAGCTAGGCGGCATACTGGCGGTACCCGGCGCACTAGAAGTTGTGTCTGCGCTGGATAAACATCCCTGGGCTATTGTGACTTCCGCTTGGAGGACGCTTGCGGAGGCGCGCGTCGCCGCGGCCGGCTTCCCTGTTCCGATGGTTATGGTGCCGGTTGATGAGATCCGGAAGGGTAAGCCGGACCCGGAAGGCTTCTTGCATGCCGCCGAGCAATTGAACGTAGCGCCGGCGGATTGCCTGGTTTTTGAAGATACGCGCCCGGGCATCGAAGCCGGAATTAATGCGGGCATGCAGGTGGTTGGGATTTTGACCACAGTGCCAGCCAACCAATTGAAACATCGTCCTCTCATTCGGGATTTTCGGGACGTGGCCATTCGTCCCCAAGGCGACGAAATAAAGGTCGACCTAAGAGACGCCTCCATCTAAGTCGTTCCTTTCGCCCAGCGCGATTCAATTACCAGAAACGAAATTGTTGACTTGCCGTTCTGTCTGAGCTATCTTCTTTTTGATGGCAGTTCATTAGAAGCCTATCCATGATGAACGAATTTCAGTCACCGTCCGGAAAGCCCGGACCGGGCCGGCATCCGCGTACGATGGCCCTTCTGGCAGTGCTCATTGCCTTTTCACCTCCGGGCACGGCGGTTGCCGCAGATAGCCCCGACCAGGTCTACATCGTCCCCCATACCCATTGGGAAGGCGCTGTTTTCAAGACCCGGGAGGAGTATCTGGAGATGGGGCTGCCGAATATACTCAAGGCGCTTTACCTCCTGAAGAAGTACCCGGATTACCGGTTTGTGTTAGATCAAATGTGTTATGTGCGGCCTTTCCTGGAACGATATCCGGCGGAAGTGCCGGCGTTCCGTGAGTTCCTGGCGCAGGGACGCCTGCAGATCGCAGGCGGAACGGACACCATGCACGATAACAATGTCCCGTCGGGCGAGTCGATCGTGCGGCAGTACTTGCTGGGCAAATCCTATTTCCGTGATGCGCTCGGTTACGACGTCACCACCGGATGGGCACTCGACACCTTCGGGCACAATGCGCAAATGCCGCAAATTCTGAGGCTGGCGGGCATGAAATCCTACTGGTTTCAGCGCGGCGTGCCGGGCATCGAAACGCCCAGTGAGTTTCTGTGGAAGGGCATCGACGGCACTGAAATCCCGGCGTTCTGGCTTCCCATCGGTTATGGGGCGATGTACGAAGTCCCGTCCATCGCATCAGCGTTCGCGGGGTTTGTGGAAGGACAATTCGCATCGCTGACGCCATTCTCGCGGGGCCACGAGCGTGTGCTGCTGGCTGGCGCGGATGTATCTGAACCGGAAGAGGCGCTGCCGCTGATGACGGCGAAGTTCAATCAGTCCGCGCAAGCGCCGTTCAAACTTCGTCTGGCGGTTCCCGTGGCTTTTGAAGCCGCAGTGGCAAAACGCACGGACGAACCGGTGATCTCGGGCGAAATGAATCCGGTATTTCAGGGGATCTACAGCACCCGCATCGAAGTGAAGCAGGCTATGCGGGATATGGAGCGGCTGCTCACCACCGCGGAGAAATTGAATGTGATCGCGGGCACCTTGGGGGAGGCTTCGGCGCGCGAAAAGATTGAAGCGGCATGGGAACCGGTACTCTTCAATCAAGCCCACGATCTTTCCTCGGGCGTGATGGTCGACAAGGTTTACGACGATTCGATGCAGCGTTACCATCAGGCTCGTAAGATGGCGGAGGATCTGGTACGGGGAAGTCTGGACGCCATTACCGCGAAAGCCGATACGTCCGGCGAGGGAACGCCGATCGCTGTATTTAATACGCTGGGCTGGCCGCGCACAGACGTGGTTGAAGCCGACGTTTCATTTACCGATCCGGGAGTGCTGGGATTCGCGTTACGCGATCCAGCGGGCAAAGCGGTGCCGGTGCAGATCATGAGTTCGCTGCGCAACGAGGACAGCACTATCCGCCAGGCCCACATCGCTTTCATCGCGAGCGGCGTGCCGGCCATGGGATACGCCGTATATCACGCGGTGCCGAATGCCACCGGCTCGGCAAGCCCGCGTGCGGCCGCGAATCACAACACCACCCGCGAAGACAGCGCGGTGATGGAGAACCAGTTTTACCGCGCATCGTTCAACTTGTGGACGGGCGAGATGAGTAGCCTGGTTCTGAAAGAGACGGGGTGGGAAGTGCTCGCCAAACCCGGCAATGTGGTGGCGCGCGAGCATGATGGCGGGGACTTCTGGGAACTCTATGGCACCTTGAATGGCGGTCGTTTCACGGCAATGAAGAAAGAGATCCCGGCGCCGCGTCCAGGCTATACGCAGTGGAGCAACGATTTTGTGGGCGGCAACGGATCTATCGATGCGGGACCGGTCTTCTCGGAATTTCGCATTGGGCATCCCTTCGGCAAGAATCATTTCGCGACGCGGGTGCGCATGTACGAGGGACTGCAGCGCATTGATGTGCGGACGGAACTGGCGAATCAGGAAGAGTTCGTGCGCTATCGCGTGGTGTTTCCGACGTCCATCGCGCAGGGCACGGCAACCGAAGAGATTCCGTTCGGCGCCATCGTGCGGCCCGAGAGCCGTGAATTTCCGGCGCAGAATTGGGGCGACTGGGGCGATGGCTCGAAGGGACTGGCGCTGATCAACCGCGGTTTGCCAGGAAACAATGTATCCGGAGGGGCCATGATGCTATCGCTCATGCGCTCGACACGGCTGCTTTCCTACGGTTTTATCGGCGGATTGGAACCTGGCGTGGGCTCGGACACGGCGTTGGGAATTGGCCGTGAATACAAGTTGGATTACGCGCTGTTGCCGCATGCGGGCGACTGGCGGACCGCGAAAGTCTGGCGGGCGGGGCTGGAGTTTAATAATCCGTTGATCGCGCACGCGGCGGCGCCGCACCGCGGGACGCTGCCCAATCGCTGGGGCCTACTGGATGTCACCGGCGATTCGGTGGTGACGGCGGCGCTGAAGCCGGGCCGCGACGGCGCGGTAGTCTTGCGCGTGTACGAGGCCGGTGGGACGGTGTCGGCAGGCGTGCGTGTTAGTTTTCACGTTCCGGTCAGCGATGCGCACGAGTGCAACCTGATCGAAGACACGGGCGCCGCTGTAGCCGCGTCAGGAGATTCTTTCGCGTTTGACCTGAAGCCGTTCGAGATCCGCACGTTTAAGTTTCACTTCCGCGGCGCGCCGCGGGAAGGGGGCCGTCCCGGAGGCCGATGAACAGTCTGATGCTTTCCGGGTTTGCGATGGTGCTGGTGGCAGGCGCGATGAACGGCAGCTTTGCAGTGCCCATGAAGTGGACGCGGGAGTGGGCTTGGGAGAATACGTGGCTGGCATGGTCATTGATCGGCCTGCTATTTTTCCCAGCGATTTTAGCGGTGAGTAACCTACCGGCGCTGGGCGAGTTTTACAGACAGGCGACTCGGGCGTAGTGGCCCGCGTAGGCGCATGCGGCGCGGCTTGGGGCGCGAGCCAGGTTTTGTTCGGGCTCGGAATCCGGCGCGCGGGCGTGGCACTGGGGTTCACCATCGTAATGGGTCTGGCGGCGGGCGCGGGTTCGCTGGTGCCCTTGTGGTTCCTGCAATCGGCGGGCAATGCCGCGTCTGGATGGCAAGCGGTGATCGCCGGCATCCTTATTATCTTGTGCGGCGTGGCCGTGTGCGCCCAAGCGGGACGTTTGAAAGACGCTGCTGGCGCGGTGCAGAAGGGCAGTTCCCGTACCGGCATTCTTTTATGCGTAGGCGCAGGGCTGGGCGGATCGATGGTCAATATCGGGATGGTGGAAGGGGCTCCTCTGGCGGCACAGGCCGCCCGTGCGGGCGTATCGGCCCTGCATAGAGCGGATGCGGTTTGGCTACCGCTGCTGGCCGCCGGTTTTTTGACCACCACGATATATTGCGGCTGGCTCCTGACCAGGAATGGGACTTGGCACCTGTTCACCGCCGATGGGCTGGGCCGCTACTGGTTGCTGGCCGGCATCATGGCGGTTTGCTGGTTCGGCAGCGTCGAAGTTTATGGCATCGGCGCCGCGCGCTTGGGTCAGTGGGGGCCGGTGCTGGGCTGGCCGATCTTTTTATCCGCCAGCATTTCCTCCGCAAACATTTGGGGATTCGCAACGGGAGAGTGGCGGCGCGCCGCAGTTCTTCCGCGCCGGTTGATGCTGACGGGCGTGGGTCTTCTCATTACGGCGATTTTTGTGATTGGCTGGGCAGGCAGGATCGAACACTAGCGACATGCAGTACAACATCATACTTCCCGATCTCGGACAGACAACCAGTGAAGCGAAGATTGTCCAATGGCTAAAGAAGCCGGGCGAGCATATTTCGCGCGGCGAGCCGATTGTGGCGGTCGAGACTGACAAAGTGGATATGGAGGTGGAGGCGTTCGCCAGCGGATTTCTGAGGAAAACGTTGGCGGAAGAGGGATCCATGGCCAGCGCGCTTACCCCGGTCGCGATTCTCACCGATACGCCGGATGAAGAGTTCGCCGCGCCGGGTGAAGAGAAAGGTGCGGCGCGAGAAGAGAAAGCCGCCGATCTTGTCCCCCCCCCGCCGGCGAAGGCCGAGCGCGGGAAAAATGCCGTTCCAGCAGCGCGGGCGCTGGCAAAGGTTTTAGGTGTCGACCTGTCCCAGGTGGAGGGCACCGGTCCCAGCGGGCTGATTACACGAGCGGACGTGCAGCGCGCCGCAAACGGCGCAGCCGCGCCGAAAGCCGCTCCCGAGCGCGCCCGGGCCGCCATGGCCGCAACCGTGACCAATAGCAAGCGCGATATCCCTCATTTTTACGCAACGCGCGATTTGGATTTGGATGCGGCGTCGGGATGGCGAGACGATTGGAACCGGCAGCACGACGCCCACGCATCGTTCAACGACGTCTTCGTATGGTGTGCGGCGCGTGCGCTGAGCGATGTACCGCGACTGAATACGGCTTATCGGGACGGGTTGTTTGAACAGCACGGGAAAGCAGACGTCCTGGTGGTGGCTGCTCAGGATTCGGCGCTGCTGCTGCGGCCGGTGGCCGATCCGGTGGCGCATTCGTGGGAGGAATTCCTGGCGGCGCACGCTGCGAATGGCGCCAGTTCCGTGCCGGCTTCGCCATTGTTGGCGGTCTCGAACCTGGGCATGCACGGCGTAAAGGAGTTCGCCGCCATCATCCCGCCGGGATGCACTTCCGTGCTGGCGATCGGCGCGGTGCGCGCGGCGCCGGTAGTACGGGAAGGCGCGGTGGCGGTGGGTCGGATTGCTACGGTAACGCTCTCGGCGGATCATCGAGTGGTCGATGGAATCGCCGCGGCGCGTTTTCTGGAAAGGTTGCAGTTTCATTTGAACGCGTTATGACGGGAACCACGATTGCCAAAGCCGAGGATCTGCAGGACGAGCAGCGCGTAGCCATGTTCCGCAGCATGCTGTTGTGCCGTATGTTTGAAGACCGCGTGTATTACTTATTCCTACAGGGGCGCATGCCGGGGACGATCCACCAGGCGCAGGGGCAGGAAGCTTCCGCAGTGGGCGTGTGCACAGCTCTGCGGCAAGGGGATATGATCACCAGCACGCACCGGCCGCACGAGCACGCGGTTGCGCGCGGGGTCCCGGTGAATCGCCTGATGGCCGAGTTATTCGCCAAGGTGGATGGCTGCTGCAGCGGCAAGGGCGGTTCGATGCATGTGGGCGACGCGGATTCCGGGATGCTGCCGGCCATCGCGATTGTGGGTGGAGGCATTCCGCTGGCGGCCGGATACGCGCTGGCTTTTAAATACCGGGAAACGGGCGGCATCGTAGGCTGTTTCTTTGGCGACGGCGCCACCAACATTGGATCATTCCACGAGGCGGTCAACATTTCGGCGATCTGGGATTTGCCGGTGGTGTTCATCTGCGAGAACAACAAGTACGGAGCGTCCACCGCCATCGAGAAAGTTACGCGCGTGGCGCGGCTGAGCGATCGCGCGGCGGCGTATGGCATCCCTGGCAAGACCATTGATGGAAACGACGTTGAAGCAGTCTATTCCGCCATGCGCGAGGCTGGAGATTATGCGCGCAACGGTGCGGGACCGACCTTTTTGGAGTTGGAGACTTACCGGTTCGCAGGGCATTCCCGCAGCGATCCGGGGCACTATCGCGGTAAAGACGAAGTGGCCTATTGGAAGGTACGCGATCCGCTGGTGCGCTACGAAGCCTTCTTGATTGAATCGGAGATTCTATCGCCTGAGGCAGTGGCGGAAATGAAAGCGTCCGTGGAGAAAGAACTGGATGCCGCTGTGGCATTTGCGGAAGCCAGTCCCAGCCCCCGTCCGGAGGATTGTTTAAACGATGTCTACGCCGCATAGCATTGTCAGCGAACAGCAGACCGAACGCCGGTTGACCATGGTGGAAGCGCTACGCGAAGCTTTGCGCGAGGAAATGCGGCGGGACTCGCGCGTGATTCTGTTGGGCGAGGATATCGGTGTGCCGGGAGGATTTGGCGGGGCATTTACCGTAACGCTCGGGCTGGAGCAGGAATTCGGCCACGATCGCGTGCTCGATACACCCATATCCGAAGCGGCCATCGCAGGCGTGGCGGCGGGCGCGGCCTTGGGTGGACTGGTGCCTGTGGCAGACGTGCAGTATGGCGATTTCCTTTTTCTGGCGATGGACCAACTGGCCAATCAAGCCGCCAAGATGCGGTACATGTCGGGAGGGCGGCTGAATGTGCCGATGGTCTTCCGTGCGCCAGTGGGGGCGACCACGCGTGGAGCGCAGCACGGGCAATCGCTCGAAGCTTTCCTGATGCACGTGCCGGGGCTGAAGGTAGCCTGCCCTTCCAATCCTTACGATGGAAAAGGGCTGTTGAAGAGCGCCATACGCGATCCTAATCCGGTGATCTTTTTCGAACACAAATTGTTGTACGGCAGCAAGGGCTCGCGCAAAGAAGCGGGAGGCATGGAACTTGTAGTGCATGTGCCGGCAGAGGAATACCTGATCCCGCTGGGCCAGGCGAAAATCGCGCGGGAGGGTAGCCAGGTGACTATCGTGGCCAACCTGTTGATGGTGCACCGGTCGCTGCAGGCGGCCCGCGCGTTGGAGGCCAAGGGCATCGACGCGGAGGTGATCGACGTGCGCACGCTGGTGCCGCTGGATGAGGAAACTATTTTCGGGTCGGTACGCAAGACCGGGCGGTTGGTGATTGTCGAAGAGGATAATCTTACGGGCGGCTGGGGAGCCGAAGTAGCGGCGCGCGTGGCCGAGTCGTGCATTGGCAGCCTGGAAGCTCCGATTCGCCGGGTGGCCGCGCCCGATACACCGGTGCCCTTCGCGCCGGTGATGGAGAACTACTATATTCCATCGGTTGACAGGATTCTGGCCGCGGTAAACAGTGTGGTGTGAGGGCTCAAATATGGATGTGGCATGTGTTGGTATTCTGGTCGCCGATGTATTCGCCAGCCCGGTTCCCCAACTTCCTCGCGAGGGCGAACTCACCACGACAGCCAGTTTCGTCACCAGCGTGGGCGGATGCGCCGCCAACGTTGCCGTGGCTTTGCGGATACTGGACCGTAGCGTAGCCATCGCCGGTAAGGTCGGCACGGACATGTTTGGAGATTTCGTAATCTCCGACCTGCGCCGCCACGGGATTCATACGGAGCACGTCCGCCGGGACGCTAAGGAATCGACCTCGGGTACGGTGATCTTCACCGTCGAAGGAGAAGACCGGCGGTATCTGCATTGTATCGGCGCGAATGCCGGCTTCACCCTGCACGATATCGATTATTCGCTGTTGGACGACACGCGGGTTCTCTATGTGGGGGGGTACCTGGCTATGCCATCGTTCGCGGTGGATCAGCTCACGAGTTTATTTCAGGAGGCGAAGAGACGCAACCTGACCACTGTGCTGGACGTGGTTATGCCGTCTGCATCGACCTTCAGCATGGAACAAGTGGCCCCGGCACTGGCATACACCGATTATTTCCTGCCCAACCAGGACGAAGCGGCACGGCTAACGGGCCGTGCGGATGCGCGGCAGCAAGTGGATTACTTCTCCGCATTGAACCCGGAATGCACGTGTATCATCACTTGCGGCGCGCGGGGATCGATCGCCCGGCGCGGGAACCGCGTTATCTCGACGCCGCCGTTCCAGATGGAGACCATGGACGAATCGGGCGCGGGCGACGCCTTCACCGCTGGCCTGATTACGGGTCTGCTGGAACATTGGGATCTGGATCGAACGCTATCGCTGGCGGCCGCGGTAGGCGCGTCCTGCACACGCGCGCTGGGATGCTCGGCAGGCGTCTTCCGCTTCGACGAAGCCGTGAGCTTTCTCGAAACCATGCACGTCCGGATGGAACAATAATGCCCCTTTCCTCTTTGCACGATATTTTGCGAGAAGCTGATAGCGGTTCCTACGGTGTACCTTATTGCGAATCCTGGAACCTGGAATCGGCGCAAGCTGTGGTGGCCGCAGCCGAGCGGGTGAGGTCGCCGTTAATTGTAGGTTTTAACGGGGGCTTTCTGCAGCATCCCGGGCGCACGCATCCGGAGGAACTGGAATGGTATGCAGGGATGCGGATGGCGCTCGAATCCGCCACGGTTCCAGCCGCGTTGTTGCTGAATGAATCCACCACGCTTGACCAGATCGCCGAGGCCATCCGGCTGGGATTTAATGCGGTGATGCCGGAGAACGAAGGTCTGACGGTGGACGAATATGAAGGGGTGGTGAAGGAGACGGTGGCGCTAGCCCATCCCAAAGGCGTGTGGGTAGAGGCGCAGATCGGGACCCTGCCGGCGGGCAACGGCAACCATCATACCCACGGCGAGCGCACGGATCCGCAAGCGGCGGCGGCGTTTGTAACGGCCACAGGTGTGGATGCGCTGGGCGTATCCATCGGCAATGTGCATGTGATGACGAAGGGACAAGCATCGCCCGATTTGGAGACACTTAAGCGCATCCGGGAGAAGGTCGCGATCCCGTTAGTGGCGCACGGAGGCACCAGTCTGAGTCCTGAAAGTCTGCGAGAGATCGTGGCGTTGGGGATTGCGAAGATTAATTTCGGTACAGTTCTGAAGCAGGCTTACTTGAAAGTTATCCGCGAGAAACTGGAGGGCTACGCGCCTCCGTCGGATCCCCACCGGTATTTGGGGATGGGTGGCGAAGAAGATATTATGACGGCGGGCCGCGAGGCGGTGCGGAACAAAGTCGAAGAACTAATGCAGATCTGCGGATCGGCAGGGAGGGTTTCCGATGATTTCAAACCGGCAGTATAACGAGGCCGTGGCACGCGCCGCGGCGATGCTACGACAGGCAGGCATGGTGATCACGCCAGATGAATATACACGGCTGGAGGTGGCGGACTTCGGTCTCGGCGAGCTGGAAAAAACGGGACTCGAGATTATCACCTATGTGAACACAGACCGGTGTTGCGCAAAGGAGATCATCATGTTTCCGAACCAGACCTGCCCGGAACACTGGCACCCCACGGTGAACGGCGTGCCCGGAAAAGAGGAGACGTTCCGCTGCCGCTGGGGTACAGTCTATCTATACATTCCTGGGGAAAGCACGCCCAACCCCGCCTGCCATCCACCGGGCGGTTCGGAAGCCCATTACCGGATGGCGCACGAGGTGACATTGAAGCCCGGCGATCAATATACGCTGATGCCAGATACGCCGCACTGGTTCCAGGCGGGACCGGAAGGCGCGATTGTTTCCGAGTTTTCCACCCGCAGCACAGACGACCAGGATCTGTTCCGGGATCCGCGCATTGCACGGGCGCCCGAAGTCGAGGCCGTACAGTAGCGATTGAGCAGTTTTGTAGACTAGGTACGCTATATGCAGCGTGTGATTCACCGGCATTGGTTGGGCTTTGCCGCAGCGGCACTCGGCATCTCAGTGGGCGCAGCGGCGCAGGATCAGACGCCGCTCAATTACGACCGCGACGTGCGGCCGATCCTCTCCGAAAATTGTTTTTACTGCCACGGCCAGGACCCCAAGAAACGTATGGTGGGCCTGCGCCTGGATGTGCCGGAGGGCGCCACAGCCGACCGTCACGGGCACTCCGCGGTAGTGCCGGGCAAACCCGACCAGAGCCTGATGTACCAGCGCATCACCGCGGAGCCATCGCGCCGCATGCCGCCGGCTTACTCCAACCGAAAGCTGACCAGCGAGCAAATTGCGACGCTCAAACGCTGGATAGCCGAGGGGGGGCGCTACAACAAGCATTGGGCCTTTGTTCCGCCGCAGCGGCCGTTAGTTCCGCAAACGGGCGATCCATGGGTGAAGCAGCCGATCGACGCCTTTATGTTGCAGCGCTTGACCGCGGAAGGCCTACATCCAAGCCCGGCCGCCGCTCCCGCTGCGTGGCTGCGCCGCGTGTATCTTGACTTAGCCGGGATACCGCCCACGCTGCAAGAATACGCAGGGTTCGCAGCGGGCGTGAAGCAGCGGGGCGAGTCCGCTTATGTGGACGTTGTGGACCGGCTATTAGCTTCGCCGCGCTACGGCGAGCGGATGGCCATCGACTGGCTGGACGTAGCCCGCTACGCAGATACGCACGGGTTCAACAACGACGCCGCGCGCGATATGTGGCGCTGGCGCGATTGGGTGATTCAAAGCTTCAACCAGAACCTGCCGTATGATCAGTTCCTGACCAAACAACTGGCCGGCGACCTGCTGCCCAATGCCACTATCGAGGATCGCATCGCCACTGGGTTTGGGCGCAATCACGTGATCAATTCGGAGGGCGGCATCATCGACGAAGAGTATCGCGTGGAGTACGTAACGGATAGGGTTCGAACTTTGGGAATGGCCTGGATCGGATTGACGCTGGAATGCGCGCACTGTCACGATCACAAGTTCGACCCCGTCACGCAGCGCGATCATTATCGATTCTTCGCCTTTTTCAATAGCATCGCGGAGCAGGGGGAAGACGGCCGGGTAGCCAATGCGGTCCCCATCCTTCCCGCACCGACAGCGGAACAAAAGCAACGTCTGGACGAACTGGCGCGCGAGATCGCGGGGCTCGAAGCGGACGTCCGCAAGCGGGAGCAGAAGTGGCACTGGCGGAATGGTGCGGCGGAACAGTTGCGGCAGTTGGCGACGCACGCATCGACGACCGGCGGCGCGGCCTTACGAATCGATTGCGAGTCGGTGGACGAACTTCAGGATCACGCCACGGAAAAGGTCCGGCTGGCGCCGGGCGTGGCGGGGCATGCCTGCGTGACTGGCGAATCGATGCCGAAGCCGGAAACTCCCGGCAAGGGTGTGCCGATCTCCCGGAGGGCGCCCTTTACGGTAAGCCTGTGGCTGAATTCCGGGCCGGCGGATCGCGACGTGGCCGTGCTTTCGTCGATGGATTACTCACCTAATCCGGCATCGGTCTTTTACGGCAAGGGCGTCGAAGTGCGGTTGGTCAACGGCGAAGTAGAGTTGCGCATGGCTGACCGCTTTCCGGCTTACTCGATAGAAGTGCAATCGCAGGGTGCACAGTTAATTTCGGGGCAATGGCGCCATGTGACCATCGTTTACGAGGGTGTGGGCGGCAATGATACCGCGCGCGTGCACGCCGCGTGGGCACGCATTTTCTGTGACGGGCGTGAATTGCCGGTGCGGGTAATCGAAGACGATCTATCGCTGCCGGAGGCCAAGGACGACTCGCCATCGCCCACCAGATTCCGCTTGGGATGGGACAACGGCCCCCACTCGCCACGCTACGGCGGCGCGATGGACGAGATCGAGTTTCGGACCGAAGCGCTGGCGCCTGGCGGAATTCAAGCTCTTTTCAGACAGTATGGGCTGCGCTATGCCGAGTCGCGCGAGCACAGCCGCCAAGCCTCAGCCACGGAAGAGGGCTGGTTGCGCGAGGCACTGGCAAAACAGCACGACGCGACCTTGGCGGCAGAGATGCAGAAGTTGGAACGGGTTCGCTCCGAGTGGCTGGAACTGCAGCGGAGCCTGCCGACCGTGATGGTGATGCAAGAGCTACCCACACCGCGCGAGACGCACATTCTGCAGCGCGGCTCCTACAATACATACGGCGATAAAGTGGAGCCGGGGGTTCCGGAGCAATTACTCGGAGAGTGGCCGGCGGGAGCGCCCAAGAACCGTTTGGGGCTGGCACTATGGTTGACTAAACCGGACCATCCGCTGACGTCGCGGGTAGTGGTCAACCGTTTTTGGCAGCAGTTATTCGGCGCGGGGCTGGTAAAGACCAGCGACAATTTCGGGATGCAAGGGGAGTGGCCCAGCCATCCGGAACTGCTCGACTGGCTGGCGCGTGAATTCGTGGACTCGGGCTGGAATGTGAAGGCGCTAATGAAGCGTATGGTCCTATCGTCAACCTACCGTCAGGATTCCGCGGCCGCTCCGGAACTGGTGGCGCGCGATCCGGAGAATCGTTTGCTGGCACGCGGACCGCGCTTCCGTCTGCCGGCGGAGATCATTCGCGACCAGGCTCTCGAAATGGCGGGGCTGCTGAAGAATCGCCTGGGAGGTCCCAGCGTTTTTCCGTACCAGACGAAAGATCTGTATAAGGGAATCGTGGTGGCGGCCAATTATCCCGGCACCCGTTATGTGGAAAGCACCGGCGACGACCTTTACAGGCGCAGCTTATACACGTTCTGGAAACGCACAGTGCCGCATCCCACGATGACTGTTTTCGATGCGCCCGACCGCGAGGTGTGCACGGTGCGAAGGTCCATCACCAACACGCCGCTGCAGGCGCTGACGCTGTTGAACGATCCGATCTTCGTGGAGGCGGCGCGTAAGCTGGCGGAGCGTTCGATGCGGGAAGGGGGCGCCAGTCCCCAGGAGCGGCTGAATTTCGCTTTCCGGGTAGCCACGGGCCGCGATCCCGATGTGAAGGAACTGGCCATACTGCGGCAAACGCTGGATAAAATGCTGACCGATTATAAGGCCGATGCCGCCGGCGCCAAAGCGCTGCTGCGGTTGGGGGCTTCGCCATCAGACCCTTCGATCGCAGCGGGTGAACTGGCGGCGTATACCGCGGTGGTCAACATGATTTTGAATATGGACGAAGTGATTACCAAGAGTTGAAAGCGGGAAACCCAGATGGAATGTGGCAAGTGTTCTTCCTATATGACGCGCCGGGAGATGTTGGCGCGCGCCGGCTACGGCTTGGGGGCAGCGGCATTGCACGGCCTGCTGGGCGGTGCCGCGGTAGCCGCGACGCGCGAGTTTCCTAATTTTAAGCCCAGGGCCAAGCGCGTGATTTTCCTTTTCCAGGCCGGCGGACCGTCGCACCTGGACTTGCTGGATTACAAGCCGGCTATGAAGGGCCGTTTCGACCAAGATATTCCGGCGTCGGTTTTCGGCGGCCAGCGAGTGACTGGAATGGTTGCGCAGCAGGACCGCTTCCCGGTGGTACCGACCATGTATGGGTTCAAGCAATACGGGCAGAGCGGCACATGGCTTAGTGAATTGCTGCCGCATACGGGCGGGATCGCGGACGAGATTTGCCTGATGCGCGGTATGCATACCGAGGCCATCAATCATGACCCGGCCATCACCTTCATGCAGACCGGGAGCCAGTTACCGGGGCGGCCGTGTATGGGTTCGTGGGTCGACTACGGATTGGGAAGCGAGAACGAAAACCTGCCGTGCTTCGTGGTTTTGAATTCAGTGCCGAGCAATGGCATGGCGGATCAGGGCTTGCTGGCGCGATTGTGGGGCGCGGGTTTTCTGCCCAGCCGCTACCAAGGCGTGCAGTTCCGCAGCGGCGGCGATCCGGTGCTGCATCTTTCGGATCCGCCCGGTATGACGCGCGACCGGCGGCGCACGCTGCTGGATGGCTTGGCCGCGCTGAACCGCCAGCTTTACGATCGCGTAGGCGATCCGGAAATCGAGACTCGCATCGCGCAATACGAGATGGCTTTTCGGATGCAAAGCAGCGTGCCTGATCTGGTGGATACATCGCACGAACCGGACCACGTCTACGATCTTTACGGCCAGGATGCGCGCAAGCCGGGAACGTTTGCCGCGAATTGCCTGCTGGCGCGCCGCCTGGCGGAGCGGAACGTGCGTTTCATTCAGCTTTACCATCGCGGCTGGGACCACCACGATCACTTGCCGGAAAAGATGCCGGCCCTGGCGCGAGATACCGATCAACCGGCGGCGGGCCTGGTCATGGATCTGAAACAGCGCGGGATGTTGGACGATACGCTGGTCATCTGGGGCGGAGAATTCGGCCGCACTCCTTACGCGCAAGGATCGCCCAAGCCCGATAACTACGGTCGCGATCATCATGGGCGGGTCTTCTCGCTGTGGATGGCTGGCGGCGGGGTGAAGCGCGGCTTTGTTTACGGCAGTTCCGACGACTACGGCTTCAATGTGGTGGAGGGCGGCGTCCACATACACGACCTGCAGGCCACCATATTGTACTTGCTGGGAATCGACCATCAGAAACTGACCTACAAATTCCAGGGCCGCCAGTTCCGCCTAACCGATGTGGAGGGCACGGTGGTGAATTCGATCGTGGCGTAGAGTCTAGCGGGGCGTAGCTTCGGGCAGTCCGCCGTCCACCGGAATCGTGGCGCCGGTAGTGGGCGTCTGGCGGGTGGCGAAATAGCGGACGGCGTTGCCGACATGGGTGGCGGTAATGCGCGCCTTAAGCAGATTGCGATTGCGGTAGTATTCTTCCAGGCCTTGCTCATCGAGACCGCGAGCCTTGGCGCGATCCGGACCGACGGTGGCCCATAAACCGGAGCGCCGCTCGCCGTGCGAGAACACCGCATCGGGCGCGATCATGTTGACGCGTACGCCAATCTCGGCCATTTCCAGGCTGGCGATACGTGCGAGTTGATGCGCCGCAGCCTTAGTGGCGCTGTAGGCACCGAATTTGGCACCGGGCGCGAAGACGTTCTTGGTCGAGATCAGAATCATGTCGCCGCCGCAAGCCTGTTTGCGAAAATGCCGGCCCGCCTCCGCCAGAAGATTGAGGGTGCCTTCCACATTGACGCGTTCGAGGCGGCGGAATTGTTCGAGTTCAAGCGACGTAAGTTCGCAGACCAGCGCGATGCCGGCATTGATCACCAGAATATCCAAACCGCCCCAGCATGCGATTACATCCGCGAAGCCGCGGGAAACTTGTGCGGGGTCGGTCACGTCGAAGGCCACCGCTTGCACGCGCTCGCCATAGCTGCCTTGAAGGTCGTGCAGTACGCGCTGCAGGGTTTCTCCCGGCAGATCGGCCAGTGCTACCGCGCACCCTTCCGCGAGCAGGCTTTCGCATATGCCCATGCCGATGGCGCCGGCCGCGCCAGTGACCATAGCGACGCGCCCGGTTAAAGGAAGTTGCGGCTCCCGCTCCATCTTGGCGCGCTGGAAAGCATCGTACTCCATATGAAACAGGTCCGCTTCGCTGATCGACTGATAACTGCTGGTTTGGCCGATCAGAGCTTTAGTCCGCAAGGTCACCGCCGTAATTTCACGCACTGTGCCGGCGGTGTTTAAGTCCAGCGCGGCGCACAGGGCGCCTAAGCCCGGCATCAGGATGACGCGCGGCCACGGGTCGTAAGACGGCACCGCGCCGGCGGCATGGCGTGCGACGTACTGCCGGTAGCCCGCCGCGTAGGACTGCAGAGATTCGTCCAATTGCCCGCGCAGCCGAACTTCGTCATCGTACGCGGGCGCATCGATCCACATGGGAAGCGGTTTGGTCCGCACCAGATGATCCGTGGTGATGGCAGGCGATACAAACCAATCGCGAGCGTGCGGTGAGCCGATAAGGCCGGCTATTTCCGGATCGGTTAATGGCTGGACGATGATGCCGTGCGGTTCAGCCTCGGCTCCGGCATGCTTGCGCGCCAGCAGTCCGCGCAGAACGGGCGCAACCTGTTGCACGCGGGAGGCAATCACGCTGGAATCGGGCCCGGGCAGGAAAACCGCTTTGCCGGTTCTCCGCGCCAGGTACTGCTCCGCCATATTCACCACATCGATCATGGTGGAATAGGCGGAGCAGGCTGTCTCTCCCCACGTAGCTACACCGTGCTGCATCCAAATCATGGCCGTCGCGCCGGAACGGCTTTCATAGAGATCGGCCACCGCGCGCGCGAGCGCGAATCCAGGCCGCGCATACGGCAGGATCAGAATACGATCGCCATAAATCTCGCGCAGCATTTCTTCGCCATGCGGCTGGTTGGTGAGCGCCAAAATGGCGTTTGCATGCGTGTGGTCGATATACTTTGCGGGCAGGAACGCATGCACCAGCGTTTCCACCGAAGGCGTCGGCGATTCAAAATCGATCAAGTGAGCGCGCAACTGGTTCAGCATCGCGCGCTCGTCCAAATGCTCGACGGAGCGCAGTTCACGCAACGGTTCGAGGTAGAGCCCGGAAAATCCCGCAGGTTCCATCGCGGCCAGATCGAAACCGGACGCTTTTACAAAGACCGCATCCACGGGCTTGCCGAATACATTGGTGTGGATGCCCTTGAGCGAGGCATTTCCTCCACCTGCCAGAACTAATTCCTTGTCAGCGCCCAGGAGGCGCGCCGAGTAGGCTCGCAATGCCAAATCGGCTCCCCATTGGGGCCCATAGCGCTCGACGAAAGCTCCGGCATCCTGGCGCGACCAACGGTTCATCATACTCTTGCCATCTTGGCCTCGGATATTTCGCGCTGCATTAAGGCGACGTTGGCCTCCAAGTCGCCGGCGAAAGCTGCGCTCCCGCTAGCCATCACATCGACGCCCAGCGCCGCCACGCGCCCAACATTAGAACGGTCCAAGCCGCCATCCACGCCCAGCAGGATGTCGCGGCCGCTCTGCTGAATCAGGTTTTGGACGGCGGCCACACGCCGGCTGATGGAGGGAATCAGTTTTTGACCGCCCCAGCCAGGATTTACCGCCAGCAATAATATGTAATCGACCTCATCGAGCAACGGCTCCACGGTTTCGATGGCGGTGCCTGGATTGAGCGCAAGGCCGCGCGCCACGGGCCGTTCACCCTGCGCGCCCAGACGCTGGAGTACGCGGTGGATGTGAGTACAGGATTCCAGATGGACCGTGATCAGGTCCGCGCCTGCCGCCACGAAAGCGTCGAGTTTCTCAAGCGGGTTTGCAATCATCAAATGAACGTCTTTCCACGCGGTGGTCTTGACCGCCCCCACTACCGGCGCGCCAAAAGTGAACTGCGGCGTGAAACAGCCGTCCATTACGTCAAAATGCAGCATCTTCACGCCGGCGCGTTCCAGGCGGACCGTCTCGCGCTGCAGCGCTCCCAAATCAGCCGCAAGCATTCCGACGCTGAGGGCCGGCAGAAACTGGCGTAGGGAGGAGATGTCGGGCATGCGTTAAACGGTCCTCAGTTCCGCCATCCGATCTTTTTCGTTCAAGTAAAAATCGTGGGCATCCCTTGGTTTTTCACCCTCATGCACCACCTTGCGCACGGCCTGAATCATGGCGGCGGGCGATTCGGCCTGGAAGATGTTGCGGCCCATATCGACCCCCAGAGCGCCATCGTTGACCGCGTTCGAAGCCATCTGGAGAGCTTCCAGTTCGGGGAGTTTCTTGCCACCCGCGATCACGATGGGCACGGGGCACGAAGCCGTGACGGTATCGAAGCCTTCCGGGACGTAGTAGGTTTTCACATACGTGGCGCCGAGTTCGGCGCAGATGCGGCAGGCCAGGCGCATATACCGCGCGTCACGAACCAGTTCGCGGCCGACCGCGGTGACGGCCAGGGTGGGCACGCCGTAACGGTTGCCCATATCCACCAGGCGGGTAAGATTGTGAATACTGCGAGTTTCATACTCGCCGCCGATGAAGACTTGCACGGCCATGGCGGAGACGTTCAGGCGCAGCACGTCTTCGATATCCACGGCGATCTCTTCATTGGAAAGTTCTTTCAAGATGCTGGGTCCGCCACTCGACCGCAACACTACGCCCCCGGAAAACGCCGATGGAATCAAGGAGCGGAGAATGCCGCGGGTGACCATCAGGGTGTCGGCGAAAGGCAGTAGAGGAACGATATTCAAGTCCACCCGTTCCAAGCCGGTGGTGGGTCCCTGGAAGTAGCCGTGATCCACGGCCAGCATGACCGTTCGGCCACTGGCTGGATTAAAAATATGCGCCAGGCGGTTCTGCATGCCCCAATCGAGGGATTTCGCGCCGCGCAGGAAAAAAGGCTCCGTACGTTGGGGCTCTTCGGGAAAGAATTGCTTCAGTTCTGACGTCTGGTCGGCTTCCGGCATGCAAGGCCCTCAATGAACAAAATTCAGATACGATAGATCTTTACTGAGCATAAATCAATCCGCGTAATCCGTCAATACCTCTTGACAATCGATGCCGCGAGGGCCAGAATTCATTATTTGTGGGATTGGAGTGAACAATGTTCATAGCTCGATGTGCCCTGTTGCTCGCTGCGGCTCCGCTATTGGCGCAGCAACCGGACGGCTGCGAAGAGAAGGTGACGGCCACCATCCAAGTGGATCCGGGGCATTTGTGGAGAGCGCCTTTCGGCCTCGATCGCGTGGGCCGGCCTCTAGCCGTGCACGTGGCGCTGCAGGCGGAACGCTCGCCGCTACGGGAGTACACGCTGGCCGGGTATCGCGACGGCCGCGAGACGGAAAGGCACATCCTAAACTTGATGCGGGGCAAAGCGCCCTTCGCCGATAGCGCCGAGTTCCGGACTTTTCCCGACGAAGTTGCTCTATTCGCGCGCTGCCGCTTCGATGGCAAGACCGATGAACTGAAGCGCCAGGCAGTGCCGGAAGCTCCCTTTGAAGCAGATGCCGTGGCGCAGCCGGACCATCCCATCAATCCCGTAGACCTGGGCACTATTCTGGTGCCGCACGACTGGCTACTGCTGGCAGGTGGCCAGAAGACGATGATTGAAGTGGCGGCCATCAGCCATAAGGATGCAGCGGCCGCTGCGCGCGTGCACGCCTGGTACGGCCAAGAAAAGCCTGTCGAGGCGGTTCTCGCTTTGGCCAAAGACGAACGCGCCACCGCCAAACTGACATTGCCGTTTCCTTCCGCGGGCGGCGACCGCACCGTGCTGCACCTGTCCATTGTGAACGGCAGCCAGGAACTTTGGAAAAAAGAGATTCGGACCATGCTGGTGGCCCAGCCGCCGCACTGGCCCGCGTTCGGCGCGGTAGAAACCAAGCTACGCTATGACGCGCCCATCTCGGTGAAGGATGTGCAGACCGGCGCGCTTTCTTCGATCAGCTACGACACAGCCTGGGACCCCAAGTTCAACGACGTCGTAGTCTTCCTGCCAAATGGTTCACGGTATGTTTTCTGGCGCGGATCGAGCTACATACCGTTCTGGGCCGGTCTACATAACACGGGGCTGTGTTACGAATGGGCCGAGACAACTCCGCCGCCTGACGGCTTTGTCGATTCCGTGGAGCCATTAATGGACAAGGAACTGCGCTACGGGCGCGTGCGGATCATGGAATCCACGGCCAGCCGGATTCATGTGCGCTGGACCTATCAATCAACGGACTTCATGTACAAGGTGTGGGGCGATCAGGCCACTGAAGATTACTACTTCTATCCCGATGGCTTCGGCACCCGCACGTTGACCCTGACCAGCGCGCCGGGCGCCGATTATGAATTGACGGAGTTCATTGTGCTGACGCCACAGTCGGCATTTCCCTTTGACGTGTTGCCGTCGCATATGGCGGACGTGCTTTTTCTCGATGGCGAGAAGCGCACCATCACTTTTCCATTCCGCCCGGAAAAGGATGTGGCCGCCGGCCAGTCGCCCTTCAAAGTGACCAACCCGCGCCAATTGCCGATGCTCTATCGAATTTACGATGCGAAAGACGATCCCACAGCGGCCATCTATTTCAACCCGCGCGATCCCACCACGCCGATTGCTTACCAACCGTTTTTCGACAATGGCCTGATGGTCACGCCCGCTTACTGGGGCAGCCACTGGCCGCTGGGACGCGGTAAGTCGACCGGGTATGCCATCGATGATCGCATCTATTCGAACCCGGGGCACAACAGTCTATTGACGTGGGGCATGGGAAACCGTCCGAAGCCGCTTTCGGTCAGCCAGTACCAGATGCTCGACACGTTGGGACGGGCGCGGGACATGACCATTCAGAAGTGGGCGTGGCTGATCGCCAAGACGGATGCGCCCGACGATGTGCTGCTCGATTGGGCCGGCAGTTTCTCCAATCCGCCATCCATCGAAGTACAAGGCGCGCACTTGGCCTTTCCGTCGTACTCACAGGAGCGCCGTGCGATTCGGTTGGCACCAGATTCGGCCACCATCGAAATCGACGTAAAGCCCGTGACGCGGGTGATCAATCCGGTCTTCGAGTTGGAGGGCGCTGCAAAAGAATTGGCCAGCGTCACCCTTGACGGCAAAGCGCTGGCCCAGGATCAATATGCGTGGGATGGATCCACGCTATGGGTGAAGAGCACCGTGGGCGGTGCCGGCGCGAAGATCCGGCTCCGCTTCCGGTAGCGGTTTATTCCAGCAGGAAGACGCGGACGTCCTGATGAGGGACGGACAGGTCCATGGCGCCCGCATTCACCGGCTCCGCTTTTTGCGCGTGGATGTCGGTGGCGCGGGTGTATGGCGCCGGGAGCATTACGCGAGATGTTTGCGCTTCCACTGTGTCATTGAGGGCGATCAGCAGGGCTGGACCGCTGCCGGTGCGCACCAGTCGGGTACGCAGGCGTCCACCGGTAACTTGCGGTCGGGCCAATGGCCAGATGATGGCGCGTAACAGTTCAATGCCGCGATCATCGCCAGCCGCGATACTAGCGCCCAGATTGGTTCCGATGTAATAGACGCGCCCGGAGCCGAGATCTTTCATGGCCGCCACGGATTCGCCGCCACAGGTCGCGATCACCTTTGCGGAAGTGACGGTAATGGGTGTGACGTAGAAGTTACCCTTCACGCGAATGGCGATTGGCGCTGAGAAATCCAGCTCGGGATTTTCGTAAATGCGATCCGATGGGGCCACGTCCACCGGACGATTGCGCGCCGCGAAGGCGGAGGTAATGGTAGTCTGATCATCGTCGCCTGGGATGTAATAGCTCTCTCCCTCGCGGTAGCCAAAAGCGTCGGCCAGACCGTGCGGCGGCACCACCATGTTGGAGTAGAATCGTTCGTCGAAAAGTCCGGTGCCCGTTTCAATGATCAGTGTGCATCCACCTTCCACCAGTTTCCGGAGGGCTTCGCAGGTCTCGGCCTTGCCCACCAAATGCCACGGGGCGATGATCACTTTGTATTTCGCGGCTGTGGCGAGCTGCGCCGGTTCCAGGAAATCAACCAGCAGATCGAGGTTATACAGCGCGCGGTAATAGCCTTTAAACGAGTTCGTGGACGGATCTTCGGTACCGTTTGCCGCGAAGGTCAAGATTGCCGAATCGGGGTCGCTCAGGATGGCCACATCGGGATGCGGATGATAATTCCTGATGATGTCGAAATGCTCCTGGATCAGGCGTTTATTCCGCGCCGCCTCGATCACCCGTTCGGTCGGCTGGCCGTCGCGTGTGACCAGGCCGAAGCCGGTGGATTCGCCGCCGGTGGCTTCCGCGTGGTAAGTCCAGTAGATGATGCCCTGCGCTCCGTAAGCCACGGCCATCCAGTTCCAGAGGCGGATATCCTGGGGCCGCATGCGGTGGCTATGCCATAATCCTTTGTTGCCGTGGCCGCCCTGCAGTTCGGTCATCCACCACGGTTTTCCGTTAGCGCAGGACCGAGTGACATCCAGTTTGCCCGCGCCCTCGTGCACGGAAAAGCTGAACCAGCGCGGAAAAAGCGACAGTCCCCATAATTCGACTTGTTCGGCAAGCCGCCAGGAATTGATGCCACCGATGGCGATGGCGTCGAGCGGCGGATGGTGCGCGGCGTGATCTTCGAGCACCGTGCGCTTATCCACGGAACGCAGATTCTGGACGCGGAACTTCAGTTCGTTGGTATCGCGCTCGATGATGAAACGCCGCCAGTCAACCCAATCGGCGTAAGTGCCCATGGCGCGCGGAGGGTCGATGGATTCCCAGTTGGGATAGCGCCGCGTCCAGGCTTCATTGAGTTTATCGAGAGTGCCGTACCGCTGTTTTAGCCAATCGTGAAATACGGCGATGGTGCGGTCGCAATAGCAAAAAATGTGCTCCTGGGGCTGGGCCCAGATGTTGCGCTCCCACGCCGGCTCGATATGCGGTTCGTTCCAGCAATCGTAAGCATGCAGCGAGCGGTGCGAGGAACCGAATTTGGCCAGCGCACGCAGATAATCGGCGGCCGCGTCACGTATCGGCTGCCAGTCCCAGCAGAGTCCCGGCCAACCGCCGGTCATGTTGTTGGAACTGCCGGCCAGGTGGCTGCCCTGGCCCTTGGCATCTACATAGCGGCACTCCGGATGGGCCTGCTCCAGCCACCACGGCGCGCTTTCGAGGACCGCGCCCAGGAGCACACGAATGCCGAATTCGTCGCAATAGCTCATCACTTCGTCGACGTCGTCGAAGACGAACTTGCCGGGGCCAGGATTGTAGAAATCCCATCCAGGGTAGATACGGATGATGTTGAATTTGTATTGTTGGGCAATCGCTTTCAACATGTCGCGGCGCATTTCGCGCGGCGGATTGGGCGGGCGATAGAAAGCCGAGCCGTATACAAATTCGTTGGGAGTGACGGAGGGCGCACCTTCGATGGCGGGTCCGGCATGGAGCTTCATGCCGCCCCAGGTTAGACTCAGCGCGGCGCCGCCCATCTGGAGGAATTCCCTGCGTGGAAGCGGATTCTTCATGGTCCCTTTCCTCTATGAACAGAATTCAGTTACAAGTGCACTATACTGAACTACCATCAAAGCTGGGGCACAGTCAAGGTGTCCACCGTTTTTTCCGGCTGGGCCATATGTTCCTGCGCCGCGCGCAGCCGGCGCTGCTTAATCTCCCGTACCGCAGCCAGGGCGCGGTCGGCGTTGATTTTATCGCCTTGGCGGCGGTAGATGCGGCTGAGCAGATAGAAGGCTTGGTCCTGATCGGGGTCCGCCGCTACGGCTGCTTCGAGAGCCTTCAGCGCATCCGCGGAATCGCCACGCGCATCGAGCAACTTACCCAACTCGTATTGTGCCGCGGCATTAGACGGCGTGGCGGCGACCACTTGGCGCAGCAGCGGCTCAGCCTGCGTCAGACGGTTCTCGGCAATCAATACGGTCGCCAGTTCGTAGCGGCAGAATTCGCAGGCCGGATTTAGTTTCAGGGCTTGCCCCAGCGATTCAATGGCTTCTCTTGGCTTCGCAGACCGTTGGTAAGCGCGACCCTTCAGCAAGGCGGCGCGGTCAAAATTAGGATCGAGCGCCAAGGCCCGGTTGCAAAGACGAATGGCTTCCGGGAAGCTGCCGGCATTGAATTGGCTGAGCGCTAGTGCAAAATAGATTTCCGGCGAGACCGATCCCTTGCGAACGGCGTCTTGCAATAAGGCGATGGCAGCCGGATTGTTGCGCTTCATCTGATAGATGCCGGCCAGGTTGAGCAGCAGATCCTGCCGGGAGGGATCGAGGTCCAGCGCGTGGTGGGCGGCCGCCTCTGCCTGGTCCAGACGTTGCGTGCGGGCGCAGGCCAGGGCTGTCAGCTTGTAATAATCCGGATCGCGCGGGCCGAGCGGCGCAAACGGCTGCAAGGCGTCCCAGGCTTCCTTGGGGTGGTCCGTTATCAGGTCCAACTCCGCCATCAGCATGCCCAGCGGCAATGAGGACGGACTCGCGGCAAGTAGCGCGCCGGCTGTTTCCGACGCACTGGCGAGTATCGCACGCGTTTGCGGATTTGAACTGCGGCGCAAGCTCGACAGTAGACGCATAAGGGATTCCGCCGCACCGGTGGGATCGCCGCTTGCCACTTGGGCTTTCGCCAGAAGGTTCAGTGCTAGCGGATTCCCTGGAGCAAGTGTTTCGGCAGCGGTAAACTGCCTGGCGGCCCTCTCCGGCGCGCCGTTGTCCAGTAAGAGCGAGCCCGATGCCAATAGGATGGCGGGGTCGCTGCGGTGCCGTTGTGCCAATTCCTCGGCGGCGCGAATCCCTTCTTCGGCGCGATTCAGCGAGAAATAGCAGCGGGAGAGATTATAAAGTACGTCGGCATCATCAGGCTGTCGCGCCCGCGCCGCTTCCAGCAACGGCAGGGCTTCGGCTGTACGTCCTTCTTTCATCCACTCGAGCGCCTTTGTGTAGCCGGCAGACTCGTCGGGCCCTGGCGCGCAAAGACTCGCGCAGGCGCTCGCCACGGAAAGAAACAGCAGGGTCGCGCAAGTGGTTGACAGAGGCGTCAGGGGACTCCGTATGATAGAGATCCACCCACGCCGCGAAAGCCTAATTTTCATTCTTTTGAAATAAGAGCTTGACATTGGTGGTCGTCCTGGATTATCTAAGAGTGAGTTGTGTTCAACAGTATATCTCATTGTGTGAATCTTGTTCAGCCGGGAATGGGGGGTTCGCAGGATTCAAAAGAGGAGCGTCCATGTCTAGACCAACGAGGGCCTCGAGACCCTTTATCACATCGTTACTTATTATCTGCGCTTCGCCCCTGATGGCGCAGGTCGAGCGTGCCACCATCAGCGGAACGGTTCGCGATCCCTCGGGAGCCGTCGTGGCCTCCGCAGTGGTCGCGGTAACTAACGCCAACACCGGCGTTGCGGAAAACTCGGTCACCAACCAGAGCGGTGAATACGTGGTGCCCAACCTCATACCCGGAATTTACACGATCCGCGCCAGCGCCAGCGGATTCAAAACCACCGAGCGTGCGGGCATCGAGCTTCATGTGAATGAACGCGTCGCGGCCGATATGGTTCTTTCTGTCGGTGAGGTTAATCAGCAGGTTGAGGTGCAAGCGTTGGCGCCGCTACTCGAAAGTGAATCGTCTACGGTCGATAATGTGATTACCCGCCGGGAAGTGTCGGAACTTCCGCTGAATGGCCGATCCATTTATCAACTGGCCTATCTGAATGCGGGTGTCACCGCGGCAATCCCCACGCAAAACGCTAACAACACCAGCATTCCGGACAATGCCCGGGCGCAGCAGGGCCTTTCGGTCAATGGACAACGCCAGTCGAACAACACCTTTATCCTGGACGGTGTCTATAACAACCAGATCAATCAAGGCCTGAGCGCCATCCTACCTCCACTCGAAGCGGTACAGGAGTTTGTGGTCGAAACGGCTAACTTCCTGCCGGAGATCGGACGCGGCGGCGGCGTAGTGAACGTCACCTTGAAGTCCGGAACAAACGCGTTTCATGGCAATGCTTTCGAATTTTTGCGCAATTCGGACTTGGACGCGCGCAACTTCTTCGATTACACTACCGGCCGGCGCCTGCCGAATTTCGTGCAAAACCAATTCGGCGGCTCCGTGGGGGGGCCGATCGTGAAGAACCATACATTCTTCTTCGCGGATTATCAAGGCTTTCGGCAGCGCCAAGGCCAGAGTTTCGTAGCGACGGTGCCCGACGGCAACATCCGCACGGGTAACTTTGCGGGCACCGATCGCCAGATTTTCGATCCAGGAACGTACAACGCAGCAACCAACACGCGCCAACCGTTCCCCGACAACATGATTCCGGCCTCGGACTTCAATCCAGCAGCCTTGAACGTCCTCAAGTTTTTCCCCGCTGGTGGCGGAGCCGCCCTATCGAACGGCGAACAGTTCTTCTATAGCGGTGCTTCCCGCAGCAACAACCAGGATTCCTTCGACGTCAAGATCGATCAGTACTTCGGCGAGAAAGATCAATTAGCTGGACGCTTCAGCCTGGGCAATTCGCACACGGTGTTGCCTGGAGCCTTTAGTGACCTGCCGCAGTACTCGGAGGCCATCGGCGGCGCGCTCACCACAGCCGGCGCAGGTTTGCTCACCGGCAAAGTTTCCAATCCCGCGCGCAGCCTGGGCATCCAGGAAATCCACAATTTCAACCCATCCACCATTAACGAGTTTCGCGTGGCCTATGTGCGCGCCGGCAGCGATGCCGTCCAACTCGGATACGGGCAGAGCTATGCCAGCCAGTTGGGGATTCCGAATGTGAACATCACGTCGGACAATTCCGGTTTCCCGCAGATCGGTATCAGCGGCTTCAGTACCCTCGGCGATACCGCGTACTTCCCGCTAATTGAGCTCGAAAACGTTTATCAGTGGCTGGATAACGTTACTTTCATCCGCGGCTCGCATACTTATAAGGCGGGTGTGGATGCCAAACGCATCCAACGCAACTTTACACAGATACTGGGGCCCCCTGCGGGATCCTTCAGCTTCGGCCCCAACTTCACGGCCGACCCTAACAACCCGGATAATACCGGGAATGCGTTCGCGGATTTCCTGCTGGGGATTCCGACTTCGGGCAGTATCGTGACCACTTCCGGCCTGGCGGGCATCCGTTCCACCGAACTCTCCGCGTATTTTCAGGACACCTGGAAAATCTCGCCGCGGCTGACCTTAAACTACGGCTTGCGCTACGATCTCTTCACGCCCCAAACCGAAGTCTATAACCGGCAAAGCAACATCGATCCGATAACGGGTAAGTTAGTGCTTCCAAATGGCGGCGGAAGCTATCCCGGACTCTCGACACGAGCCTTGGTTTCGACTAACTGGCACAACTTCGCCCCGCGCTTCGGCTTTGCCTACCGTCTCGGAGACAAGACCGTAATTCGATCGTCCTACGGTATCTTCTTTTTCCCGGAATCCCAAGCCGGGCAGCAGATGACCCTGAATCCGCCGTTCGTAGGTGGGTCGAACTTTACCAACACGCCCGAGCCGCAACAGATCGTGCGGACGCTGGACCAGGGCCTTCCGCCTTCGAACGGTTTGATTCCAATTGACAATCCCTCCGGCGCCTTCAACGGCCGTTTCCCCGAGAATCACACGGCATATTCACAACAGTGGACCTTCGGGGTTCAGCATCAGTTGACTCAGTCGGTGCTGGTCGAAGTGAATTATGTGGGTAACAACTCCATTCACTTACAGGATCAGTTCAATCTGAATCAGCCGTACCCGGGAACCGGCAACGTGCAGGTTCGCCGGCCCTACTATACCGCCGATCCAAACCTGACCGACTTCACATACGTTGAGCAGCGTGGGGTCGGTAATTATGAAGGGCTGCAGATCTCACTAAAGAAGCGTTTCTCGAAAGGCTTTACGCTTCTTACCGACTACACTTTCTCCAAAGCCATCGAAAACCCGGGCAGCAACTACGGCGACACAGGCCACCAGAACGCCAGGGACCTTGACGCCGACCGTGGCCTAGCAGGTGTGGACGTCAGAAATCGTTGGGTGAGCAGTCTTTTGTATGAATTGCCGTTCGGTCACAATAAGCCATTAATTTCTGACGCCCATGGCGTTCTCAATAGCATTGTGGGCGGTTGGCAATTAGGGGCGGTAAGCACTGTGCAGAGCGGATTGCCATTTACCATATCCGGCGGCGCCGGCCGTCCCAACCGCGTCTGCAATGGGGAAACGCCCCCGGGCGGCCACACCGTTACGGAATGGTTCGACACCAGTTGTTTCCCGCTACCGGCGGCAGTTCCGGACCCGGTCCACGGAGGGGTGTACATACCCTTTGGGAACGCGGGCGCCAATATTCTGACCGGACCTGGCATTGTGGACCTGGACCTATCGGCGTTCAAATCGTTCGTGATGAGCGAGACCAAACGCCTTGAGTTCCGTTCGGAATGGTTCAATTCGTTAAACCATCCGAACTTCTTGAACCCTTCCGCATCGGTTGGGACGGGTACATTCGGAGAGATTCTGAATGCCGGCCCATCGCGGCAAATTCAGATGGCCTTGAAGTTTATCTTTTGAACCCTTGAGGCGGCCGGTTCCCCTTTCCGGCCGCCTCGCTTTTTAAGTAATGCGCTTCTTCAACAACTCTTCGCCCGCACTCTGCAATTGGACGGCGGTGCGATCCTTGTTTTTCTGGGCGAGTGAAACGAACAACGCGTCCACGATGGCGAGTTGCGTAATGCGGGATGCCAGCGGAGCTTGAAAGTATTTAATCTCGCTGGGTGTGGCAAAAAGGGCCAAGTCGGCCACCTCGGCGATGGGCGATTTTACCGAGTTAGTCAGGCAGATCGTACGCGCGCCCCTGGACCGGGCCACTTCCAGGCAGCGCACAGTTTCACTGGTCGATCCCGAGCAGGAAATTCCGAATGCGATGTCGCCCTTTCTTAGCTGGGTAGCCGCAATCAGTTGCATGTGCGAATCGAATTGCGTCGAAGCGGGTAAGCCAATCAGGCGGAACTTACAGGATGCCAGGTAGGCGATAGGGTAAGAGATCCCGATCGCGAAGCACTCGATGCGCCGGGCGCGTTCCAGGGCATGGGCCACCTGCCGCATGGTTTCCTGGCTGTTAATCTGCAGAGTATCCATCAGGCATTGCGCGTGAAACTGGAAGACCTTGTCGAAGACGCTTCCCTCGTTGGCCAAACCACCATCTTGTGCCGGAGTGAAGCCTGAGAATCCGCTCTGCGCCAATTCGCGCGCCAAAGCAATCTTGAAATCCGCAAAACCCTTGGAGCCCAGGCTCCGGCAGAAGCCTACGATGGATCCGACGCTGGCTCCCGAGCCGTCGCGCATATCGGCTATCGACGATGTGAGCACGCGCTCCGGATCCTCCAGTATGTGATTAGCGATAAGCCGCTCCGTGGGATTCATGGAAGGCAGGGTGCCTTGAATGTATATCAGGAGCGGACGGCGGAGTTCCTCGGACATAATTGGCATGGCCTCAATAGAAGGTCTAGTATCGCAGAAAACCTAAATGGGTCTGCATCTACTATCGAGATTATTGAACTTACCCAAAGGCGGCTAATGATGCAACTAACTGTCGACAATGAATGTAGTTCAGAAGTATGATTGTATCATGAACCGCGCTCATCTATGACCGAGGCGATGGGGAGCGCCCAGTGAGAGGACTGCATGAAAGCCTGGCGATTTTACGGTTTTAACGATCTACGTCTGGACGACGTGCCCGCACCCGAGTGCAACGAAGGACAGGTGATCGCCCAGGTGCTGTGCGTGCAACCCAGCGTAACCGAAGCGCAACTGGCATTTGGCATTCCTACCCTGGCTTACGAGAAGATCAAGAAACGGCTGGAAACCGAAGCCCCTGTGCAGCTATTCGGCCACGAATTCTGTGCGCGGATCGTTGCGACAGGAAAGAATGTCACTCGTTTCCAGGTTGGCGACCGGGTGGCGGCGCGCGCCAAACTTCCCTGCCAAGCCTGCCCGATGTGTATGAACGGGCAAAACTACCTCTGCCGGAAAGGTCCAATCATCGGATTCCAGTTACCCGGATGTTTCGCGGAGTTCGCGGTGCTCCCTGAGATCGCCCTGGTGAA
This sequence comes from Bryobacterales bacterium, assembly GCA_963738345.1. Classification (GTDB taxonomy): domain Bacteria; phylum Acidobacteriota; class Terriglobia; order Bryobacterales; family Bryobacteraceae; genus Bog-159. The sequence continues at coordinate 3,216,931 of CAVTWI010000002.1, read as the reverse complement.
GGTGCCGGACAATATTTCGGACAGCGAAGCCGCCTGCCTGCAGTCCTTAAGCGATAGCGTCGCTTCGGTGGAAACGGCGCAGTTGGGGATGGGGGACGTAGTCGCCATCTTCGGCCAGGGAAGCATGGGCCTCGAGTGCCTCCAGATCGTGCGCAATAGCGGCGCGGGTCTTGTGATCACGGTGGATGTGCGTGAGGAATCCTGCCGTATTTCGCGGGAACTGGGTGCGGACTACGCTTTGAACGCGCGTGAATGCGATCCGGTAGAGGTGATCCGCGAACTGACCGGCGGCAATGGCACGGATGTCGTATTCGAATGCGCGGGGGGCAGTCCCAAACAGGGGCTGGCGGGCCAGAAGACCGTAATGCAGGCGGTGGATGCGGTACGTTCGGGAGGCAAAATCGTGGGTGTCTCCTGGTTCGGACATCCGCTCGCACTGGACATTGATCTTTTGCGCGAGCGAAGCCTTCGCTATCTCTTTCCCGACATCAGCACACTGGGACACTTACAACATACGGTCCAGTTGGTGTCTTCGGGCCGCGTTCGCCTGCTCCCCGCCATCACGCATGTTTTACAGGGCATCGAGTCAGTGCCGCAGGCATTTGAGATCACCGCGAACAAGGGCAAATATCAGGCTATTAATCCAGCACAGGTGATAATGTGACCACGCAAGATCCCCCGTTAGCGCGCATTTTGCAACGTATCGACGGCGTGCGTCCCGCACTTCTGTCAGATGCTTTGGGTAAGGGCGGCGCTATGTATCACGATATGCGTTGCTGGTCGGCGAACCAGCGCATGCGCGGGCCGGCTTACACGTTGCGCGTCCACACCGCGGATATTCTGATGGTTGGAAAAGCGCTATCGGAGTGTCCTGCCAGTTATGTTTTGGTGATCGACGGCCGGGGGGAATTGAATACGGCTCTGTGGGGCGGTATTACCACCATCTGTGCGCGGTTGAAAGGCTTGGCCGGCGTGGTAATCGACGGTGCCATACGGGATTCCGCCGAAATCGCCAGAGATTCCTTACCCGTGTTTGCGCGTGCCGCGGTGCCCAACGCGGGTGGCGCGGAGTACCGCGGGGAAACTGGAATTCCCATCCAATGCGCCGGAGCGGTGGTGTGTCCCGAGGATTGGGTAATCGGCGACGCGGACGGCATCGTAGTGGTGCCGGCTGCGCGGCTTGAATCAGCATTGGAAGGTGCCGAACTCCTGCGCGAAGTGGAACGCGGTATTGAGGCGCAAGTGCGGCAAGGGCGCGATCTAGCCGGCTTGCTGCATTACCAGGAACTGCTGGAGCAGAAATCGCGCGGCGAATTGTTGCCGCAAATGCGTTTCTTGCGGGAGAGTTGAGGCCGCAGAAGAAATCGGAGAACTTCTTCTTGACCGTTTAGGCGAACTGCGTTAGGCTATCCTGAGGTTGGTTCAGTTGCATGGCAGTATAACTGAACATATTTCATATAGGGTGGTGCTATGCCGCGCCGATTGGCCCCAAGTTGCGTCCTCGCTTTAGCGATACTGCTATGCGGAAGTTGCTCCCATCCCGCGCCGGATAGCCGAGCCCGGATCGGAAAGATCGAGCGGCTCAAGCCCGAACTTGACGCCCTGGTGGATGTTTCGACGCCGGTCGAGAAGATCGCCGGCGGCCATGCGATCACCGAAGGGCCCATTTACCGGCCCGAGGGATACCTGCTCTTCAGTGACATTCCCCGCAACACGATTTACAAATGGACGCCCGCCGCGGGCGAATCCGTCTTCCGCAAACCGAGCGGGTATGACGGCACGGATACGCCGCCTGCTGGAGCGGTGATTGGCTCCAACGGGCTTACCATCGATAAGCAGGGCCGGCTGATCATTTGCGAGCACGGCAATCGCAGGGTTACCCGCCTTGAGCCGGACGGCTCGCTAACGATTCTGGCGGATCGCTACCAAGGCAAACGATTGAATAGCCCTAACGACGTCATCGTAAAGTCAGACGGCGCCATTTACTTTTCCGACCCGCCCTATGGGCTTCTAAAGCAGGACGACGATCCGGCGAAGGAGTTACGGGTGAACGGTCTTTACAGGCTTGACGGGTCTCACCTGCAATTGCTTACCGCTGAACTCTCGCGTCCCAACGGGCTGGCTTTTTCACCTGATGAGAAGACCCTGTATGTGGCTAACTCAGATCCGGCGCGCAAGATCTGGATGCGTTATCCGGTAAAGCCCGACGGTACGCTTGGCCCGGGCACCGTTTTCGCTGACGTGACTAGCGACACGCGTGACGGTCTTCCCGACGGGATGAAGGTGGATGCAAAAGGGAATCTGTACCTCTCATCGCCGGGGGGCATCCGGATCTATACGCTCGCAGGGGAATTGATTGGAACAATTACGTTGCCGGAGATTCCGCACAATTGCGCATGGGGTAAATACGCAACAGCTTCCAGTCCGGCGGCGCTGGCGCCCAACGAGGCTGCAGATACGCTCTACATCACCGCCAGGCCTAGTGTCTACCGTATTCACATGAAGGTCGCGGGCATCCGTCCTTGAGCGGAATCTCCTTGCCGGCCCGCGCCACGATGAGCGACTCTCCGCAGCCTACCGCCGTGCGTTGGAGAATCGCGGGCCTGTTGCTGCTGGTCGTCACCCTGACGTTTGTGGACCGCTTCAATATGAACGTCGCGGCCAAATATATTCAGCGCGAGTTTTCACTCTCCAACGTTCAGATCGGCAGTCTGTTAAGCGCGTTTGTCTTGGAATACGCATTGTTTCAGGCTCCGGGTGGCCGGCTCGGTGACCGGTTCGGCGCGCGCCGGGTGCTGCTTGCCGCTATCGTCTGGTGGTCTGTATTTACGGCTTCCACCGCTGGCGCACCGAACCTGAGGTGGACGGGAATGGGCATTGTGGGCTGTTTCTGGATCGTGCGCTTTCTGATCGGAGTCGGTGAAGCGCCGGCGCTACCCAATGTCAACAAAATGATCGGCCGCTGGATGGCCGTGAGTGAGCGCGCTCGCGGCAACAGCCTGTTTCTGATTGCGGTAGGTTTGGGAGGTACGGTCACGCCTCCCCTGATTGCGTGGGTGATGGTGCGCTTCGGATGGCGGCCCTGCTTCGTGATCTGCGGAGCGCTGGGTCTGGCAGTCGCGGTGTTGTGGCATTTTCAGTCGACCGAAGGACCGGAGGCGCATCCCGGCGTCAATGCGGTCGAACTTGCCCTGATCGGTCACAACCGCAGAGGTGGCGATCCGGGCAGGCCGCCATGGCGAAAAATGTTTCGCGGGTCGAGTCTTTACGCCCTCTTGGTCAGTAATTTCATGCTGGGCTACGTGACATATATTTTCTATACGTGGTTCTTTCTGTATCTGGTAAATGTGAGAAAGCTGGCGGTGATCTCGGGGAGTTACTGGTCCACCACGCCCTTCCTCGCCATTCTAGTCGCGGCGCCTCTGGGGGGATGGATCTCGGACCGGATGCTCGTCCGCCTGGGGCATCCCTGGGGCCGCCGCGTACCTGTTTTTGCAGCAGCCCTGGGATCGGCGATTCTGCTCACCATTGGCGCCCGCGTTGAGAATGCTTATGGGGCTATTGCGTTGCTGGCTCTGGCCGCCGGATGCAACGGGGTGGCGGCAGTGACCAGTTGGGCCATGCCTAATGACCTCTCCGAACACCATGCCGGAGCCGTAGCCGGCGTGCTAAATACGGCGACCAACCTGGGCGGCGCGCTTTCGCCGGTACTGACACCCGCGCTGGCTGATAGGTATGGTTGGATTACGGCGATTGATTTCGCGGCCTTGATGATGTTTTGCATTTGCCTGCTCTGGTTCTTTGTGGATCCGGGCGCTGGAGTCGATTGACTTATGCGATCAATTACTAAATTCTGCGTCTTATGCTGGCTGCCGTTTTCGTCGGCCGCGGGCGCGATCTTCTATGACCGGCCCGTCGAGAGCCTGGGGAGCGGCCAATCGCTCGGCAACTTGAATACGTACGTTACGCTGGACCGCGAAACCAATGTCGCCGATTACCCATCGACCGTGCGGCGCGGTTTTCGTGAGTCCACCAATCAGCGGTATTACGCCTTGGGGTGGACGCTTGAGATGTCGGACGGGGCTAACTCCGCAACGCCCATGCACACCAGTTTCTACCCGGCGTATCAGCAGACCTTGTTCCGAGTGGGCGATGGCAATATATCCAAGAAGTTCTTTCTGCCCTTCGAAATCGGCTATGCCCGAGCCGGCCACTATTTGTTGGAACGCGAAAATGGCGGTTCATCCGTGCGGGTGCGGTCGCGGCTTCTGCTGCCGGCGGGCGCGACTGTCGAGACCTCTGATTTCAAGGGTTGGAAGTACGCCCTCATTCGGTATGACGACGGCGGAACAGCCATCCTGTGGGGGACGTCGCAAGCAGCGGCTTTAACCAGCAAGTCCAAAAAAGAGTCTACCGAATTGACCACGGATTATGACTGGACGGGCCCGGAAGCGTTCGCTCTGAGTTTTCTTTATTCACCGGGGAACCAGGAGCACGCCGCCAATATGCTGTTGAACGCGGCCTTCGACGCCAATATGCCGGACGCTCCCAGCCGCGCTTTGCATCTGTTCCGCGTGCGGCACCTGCTGAATGAATCGGAGCAGGCTATCGGCCGTTACCTTCAGACAGCCCAACTGATCACTCCGGATGGGGTGATCAACCGTGCCAATGCCTGGGGCAAAATCACGCAGTTGCGTTTGCAGTCGGAATACCGGGGGGGGAGGCCTTTACCAACAATCCACCCTCCGATATCGTAGTAGGCCGCGACTCGATGTGGTATCTGATGGGCAGCAGTTACTACGCCCAGGCATGGTCCAGCAAGTTGTTGGCGCTATGGTTCGCGCACGGCCTCGAACCCAGCGGCAAGTTTACCGAGTACATGGAAGCTTCCCGCGATCCGATTTTCAGCGATGACTACGGCATGAATATCAATGACAACACCCCCCTGTTATTGCTGGCCGCGCGACACTATTACAGCCTGACGGGAGACCGGGGCTTCTTGCTGCGGGTGTATCCGTCGCTGGTTCGCTCAGCGGAGTTTATCGAAGCACAGCGCTACGCTGGCGAAAACAATCACTACGGCTTGGTATGGTGTACGTCGACAGAGAAATTCGTGCGCGGCCTATTCGGCTGGCGCAACGCCATCGCGGATTACAACCTCTCCGGCGCGGTGACGGAAGTGAACAGCGAGGCGTATGAGGCACTCCTTGCCGTGTCGGAGATGGCGGGAGCGGCTGGCGATGCCGGCAACGAGGCTCGTTTCAAGGCTTCCGCGGAGGATCTGCGCCAAGCCATCAACCAGTATCTTCGGCCGGCCGGGAGGACTGACGCGCCGTATTACCTGAACATCAACCCCGCCGGACAGATCGTCCAGCAGGATACGGCCGACGAAGTGTATCCCGTTCTCTATGGGCTTGCCGATCAATCCACTTCGCAGGCCATTCTCGATAACTTGTTCACAGACCGTTTTTTCGTGACGCTGCCGGGAGGTGCGGGTGGATTCCGCAGCATCAGTTCCCGGGAGAAAGAATATCAGCCGCGAGCCGATCCAGCCAACTACGGATTATTGGGTGGCGTGTGGCCCAATCTGGGTCTGTGGATTGCGCGCGCCGCGGCTATACGTCGCCAACCGGACCTTGCCCTGAAAGCTCTCAAATCCGGCGCCCTGCTGACGGAGTTGCCGGACTCAGGCAAATACAACTTGGTGCCGGGCCAATTTCCAGAATATTTCAACGGCGACGATCTAAAGCAGAGGGGGATGCCGCTCAGTTCGTTCGTTCCGGGAATCTTCATTTGGTCCAGCCTGGAAAGCTTTTTGGGAATTTCTCCGCATGCGGCGCGGCTGGAAGTGAACCCGGTGTTGCCTTCCGGTTGGGATTGGGCAGCGGCTGCGCGGATCCCGTATCACGGTGCCCCGCTGACGCTTCTGGCGGTGCGCGATGGCCAAACTTTATACACTACTTCGCCGGTCAGTACGAGTTGGAAAACGGTGTTGGTCCCGGAGGAACTTCAGAATCGAATTTGTTTCGAACCGGAGGGAGACACCATCGGGTTGGTTTTGTCGGCAAATGGCGGACGAGCCGAAGTGATCGTAGCTTCAGCGGAAGGAGGAGAAATCAAGGTTGTGGATCGACGAGGCAACCATGAGTTGGGACGTTTCTCTTTGGCGCGGGGCGCGGTGACCCGGCAGATGTTGCATGAGTAACCCCGCCAGTTGCGCAGTTCACGATTCGTCCCAGATGCGCCGCAGTAGATCGCGGCTATAAGCCAGGTAATGGCGATCGGGACTGACACCTCGAGAGTAATGGTGCCGTTGTAGCCGCATTGTTTCAATGCGCGAATTGCCGCGCGGACGTCGAGGGTTTGCCGGTGCCCAGCGGCAAGTGTAAATCCTCGAATCCGCCTTTATTGTCGTGCAGGTGTACGTGGCGTAGCCGGGGGCTGCAAACCGCCAGAATCTCACCTGTAGTGTTGTGAGGCACGTGCAGGTTGGCATGCCCGATATTCCTCGATAGCGCTGCCCAGGGGTTGGTAAAAGGCGGTGTGTCCCACTACCGGCAGTTTATGTTTCCGCAAGGCGTCTCGGACCGCAGGCGCATCCACTTTCCAGGAGGCGGCCTCGGGAGGCTCTAGGGTAGGTCCAAGAAATCCAGACCCATCTCAGCCATCCATTCGATTTCTTCGAGAATCGGGTGTCTGGGATGGTTCATCGCACCAATCAGCAAGGGCCCTCCAACTTATTCGGACGGTTGTTTGCGGCGGTCTGGGCCAAACCAGGGTCTTGTATCCAGCAAGGCAACGTGGCGCCGGTCTATCCGAGCCGCTGCCGTTCGACGGAACAGGCAGTTTCACCTGCTTCCAGACTCGCCGCGGCAAGTTCTGCGCAACCCCCGGCGCTACCCAATTGAACACCGAGAGAGCAGGGCCGGCAACGCGATATCGCCGTCGAGGCGCGCATGACTTCCGCGGGCAATACTCTTAGCCGGTGTCCGCGTAAGTCAACTTCAGGGCGGACACATTCGTCAACGCGGGAACTTCTGTTGGCCATGGCCCACATAATTGTCGGGGTAAATCCACCTGCGGTCGTAAGATCTTTGGTGTTGCGGCAGCCACCCACGTGCGCGGCCAGTGCAACGGAATGCGCGCAGCCGCTGCTGCGCTACTAACTTGATCGTAGAGCTTCCATCCGTAATCAAGGATGTCGTGCGTCTACGCAGCCGATACCTGTGGGTTGGGATGCATAGGACGACGGTGTAAAGGCGGAAAATGCTACGGGCGGCTTTGAGCGTAGAATTTCCGAAGCGCGTCTTCGTACTCTTCGCGGGCGCTCTCCACACGGTCGGGCGAGGCCTCGTGATACACGGTTGTAGCCCGCCCTAACTCACTAAGTAAGTCCGTCGTTACCGCTGAAGTCATGTATTCGACAGGAGTTTTCATGGGCACCTCAACAGCTCCCAGCATAACGCGGGAGTCCGTCGAGCCTCTGTTCGTTGCGTTACAAATCCTTAATAAAAGTGGAGAGGGAACTGGCAGTTTAAGTGCGGGCGAGTCACTGACGCTCTTCTAGTATCAAATCTAACCGTGCGTTTCATCACTAATGGACCATATATATCCTCGTCCTCAATTGGAAAGACCGGAATGGGTATCTTTGAATGGCATCTGGGGCTTTTCAATTGACGGAAACGGTTCCTGGAAATCTCCCGATGAGCCCACTTGGGAGGCCGCCATCACCGTGCCGTTTTCTCCCGAAACGGCCGCCAGCGGCATCGCTAACACCAACTTCTTCCAAGCCTGTTGGTACAGGCGGGAATTTGAAGCGCCACGCTTGTTGGCGGGCGATCGCCTGCTGATCCACTTCGAAGCCGTAGATTACTCTGCCAAGGTCTGGGTGAACGGCCAAAGCGCCATCACCCATGAAGGTGGCTACACGCCCTTTACCGCGGACATAACTGAACTGCTCACGACGGACGGGCCGCAAACAGTGGTCGTCTGCGCAGAGGATGATCCAGCCGATCTATCTAAACCACGAGGCAAGCAGGACTGGCAACTGAATCCCCACTCCATCTGGTATCCGCGAACCAGCGGCATCTGGCAGACCGTTTGGCTGGAGCGCGTGCCGCCCACGTACATCGATTGCGTTACGATGGACTCCCAACCTGGAGCGCTGGGAGATTGGTTTCGAGGCGTGGATCGACGGGCAGCAATTGGAGGGACTTCGCTGCAATGTACAGCTTTACGGAGCCGGTAAACTCCTAGCGGACGACTCGTACACGGTAATCGCCGGTGAAGTACACCGCCGCATCGCTCTCTCGGACCCTGGCATTGACGATTACCGCAATGAACTCACCTGGAGCCCGTCTACTCCGACCCTGATCCAGGCTAAGCTGCGCCTGGAAACCGCCGCTGGGGAACTGCTCGATTCCGTAGAAAGCTACACCGCCTTGCGCCAGATCGGCGTGCAGGGCGAGAAGTTCGTATTGAACAACCGGCCCTACCAATTGCGCATGGTTCTCGATCAGGGCTACTGGCCGGAAAGCGGACTGACCGCACCCGACGATAATGCCCTGCGTCGCGATGTGGAGCTAGCCAAAGCTATGGGCTTCAACGGCGTGCGCAAACATCAAAAAATCGAGTGTGCGCGATACCTCTACTGGGCCGACCGGTTGGGCCTGCTGGTCTGGGAAGAAATGCCTAGCGCCTATCGCTTCGCCCGCACCTCCGTGAACCGGTTGACGCGGGAGTGGAGCGAAGTGATTCTACGCGACTACAACCACCCCTGCATCGTGGCGTGGGTGCCGTTCAACGAATCCTGGGGCGTGCCGGATCTGCCGAGTAGCCCCACGCAGCGGCACTACGTGCAGGCTCTGTATCACATGACCAAGACGCTCGATCCGACGCGGCCGGTCATTGGGAATGACGGGTGGGAGAGTGTCGCAACCGATATTATAGGGATACACGATTACGATGATCGGCCCGAGCGCATCGCGGCGCGTTACGGACTTGGCGATATTCCCCAGCTTTTCAAACGCGAGCGGCCCGGGGGACGCCTGCTGGCGCTTGACGAACAGAAGCACGATCAGCCCATCATGATCACCGAATTCGGCGGTATCGCTTACTCGCCATCGGCGTCGAACACCTGGGGATATTCCCGAGCCCAATCGGCGGAAGATTTCGGCAACCGATATTTAAATCTTTTGCGCACGGTACGGTCGCTCCCCGTGCTGGCGGGTTTCTGCTACACCCAGTTTGCGGATACCTATCAGGAAGCCAACGGTCTCTTGTTTGCCGACCGTACCCCCAAGATCCCGTTGGAATCCACCGCGCTGGCTACCCGCGGGCCGCAGACTCTAAGAGATTTCCATTTGGAATGGGAATGGCGCGAACGGTTGATGGACCGGCAAAGGACACAATACGTGATCCCACCTGAAGACCACCACACCACTCATGACCCCAAGTAAGCGTTTGTTCCAGTCGTTCTGGTTGGGGGGCTTTGAGTGTTCCACGCATCGGAATTCCTTCGGGACGCGGCTGGATATGATCGCCGCCTTGCAGCACGACAAATATTGCGCGGCAGACTACCGGCGATTGCGTGAGACAGGAATTCTAGCCGCGCGGGATGGATTGCGCTGGCACTTGATCGACCAAGGCGACGGCTACGACTGGTCGTCATGGATTCCCATGCTTGAGGCCGCCAGAAAGGAAGAAATCCAGGTGATCTGGGATCTGTTTCACTACGGCTGGCCCGATGATCTCGATATCTTTTCCCCAGAGTTTATTGAACGTTTTGCGCTCTTCGCGGGCGCAGCGGCGCGTGTCTACCGGGATCACAGCGACGAGATTCCCTTTTACTCGCCGGTGAATGAGATATCATTCTTCAGTTGGGCGGCGGCGCGCGGTTTGATTTTTCCGTACGCCCATGGCCGCGATATGGATCTGAAACGCCAGGTAGTACGGGCGGCTATCGCGGCCATCGACACCATTCGCGCGGTGGACCCGCGGGCGCGGATCATATCCCCCGAACCTTTGATCCACACGGTTGCACCGCTCGCCGAGCCGTGGAACACCGGTCCCGCTCTGGCTCAACGCAACAGTCAGTTCGAAGCCTGGGACATGCTCGCGGGCCACACCGAACCGGAGTTGGGAGGCGCGGAGCAATACCTGGACATCCTAGGCGTGAACTTCTATGCCGCCAACGAATGGGAGATGCCCAGCGGCCGTAAGCTGCATTGGGACGCGGGCTCCAATGACCCACGTTGGATGCTGTTGCATCTCCTGCTCGCGGAAGTGAGCAGCCGCTACCAACGCCCGTTCTTTATTGCCGAAACCAGCCACTATGGCATCGGCCGGGCGCCGTGGCTGAGTGAAGTCGCTTCCGAAATCCGTTTGGCGATAGACGCGGGAGTTCTTGTCGGAGGGGCGTGCTTGTATCCCATCCTTGACCGTTTCGATTGGGAAGACAGAGACCACTGGCACAACTGCGGCCTGTGGGATATAGAGCTGATGGAAAGCGGCGAATACCGCCGGATATTGAATACCGTATATGCGGATGCTTTCGAGCAAGCTCAGGCAATCACCGGCCCGTAGCTTCCGCCCTCAACCACTGTGATTCGGTCCCCAGTGGACCATCAACTGCATAGATAACGTTCGAAACAAGCGCGCCCCGCGCGCCTCACATTTCTAAATCCAAAATCAGGCTCGAGGAATCATGTACGGGAATACCGCAATAATTGTCTTCTCGCATTTACGATGGGACTTTGTCTATCAAAGGCCGCAGCACTTGCTCTCGCGTCTGGCGAAATCGCACCGCATCCTGTTCATTGAGGAACCGGTTGCGAGCAAGAGTTTAGCGCCCGAATGGCAAGTTCACGAACCCGAAGCGAACGTTACCGTGTGCCGCTTGCAAACCAACTGTGAGGCGGCTGGATTTCATGCGCAACAATTGCCGCTGCTCCGGCAAATGGTGCCTCAGTTACTGCAAGCCGAAGGCGTGGGTGACTACATTCTCTGGTTCTATACACCTCTGGCGTTGCCCGCGGCAGAGGATCTTAAGCCCTTGGCGGTTGTTTATGACTGCATGGATGAACTGTCCGCGTTCTTAAACGCGCCGCCGGAATTGGCTGTACGCGAAAAAGAGTTGCTGGCCAAGGCGGACTTAGTATTCACCGGTGGGCGCAGCCTGTACCGAGCTAAGAAGGACCGTCATCCGCAGGTTCATTGCTTTCCGAGCAGCGTCGATCTGCAACATTTCGGTTCCGCCAGTTCGCTCGAAGAGCCTGCGGACCAAGCGGACATGTCGCACCCACGACTTGGTTATTACGGAGTAATCGACGAACGGATGGACCTGCAACTTCTGGACGCGGTCGCCTCTGCGCATCCGGAGTGGCAGATCGCCATGGTCGGTCCGGTGGTCAAAATCGACCCCGCAACGCTGCCCAGCAAACCTAATATCCGCTACTTCGGACAGCGGCCGTATGCCCAGTTACCCGCCTATTTGAAAGGCTGGGACATCTGCCTGATGCCGTTTGCGCGAAACCAGTCGACCAAGTATATCAGCCCGACTAAGACCCTTGAGTATATGGCCGCGGGAAAACCGATTGTAAGCACTCCTATAACCGACGTGGCTGAACCGTATGGCGACATTGTCTACCTGGGCGGCACGCCGGCTGAGTTTATTTCGGGTTGTGAGCAGGCGCTGAATGCCGGATCCGATGAACGGGAAGCGCGGCAGGCGCGCATGCAGACCGTTTTGGCGGAAACTTCGTGGGCGGCGACGGTCGAAAGTATGGAGCAGTTGATCGCGGCCGTTATCGAGCGGAAGGCGCCCAAGCGTCCAGCTCGCCAGAAAGCGCATACCGCCATCATCGGCGCCGGACCCACCGGGCTCAGCGCGGCTTACCATCTCGGCAAAGATGCACTGCTGATCGAGAAGAACGACCGCGTAGGCGGCTGGTGCCGCTCGATTGAATCCGAGGGTTTTACCTTTGATTACGCCGGCCACATCATGTTCTCCGGCGATCCCTACGTTCACCAGCTTTACCGGATGCTGCTGGGTGACAATGTGCACTGGCAGGATCGCGAAGCTTGGATCTATAGCAAGAATGTGTTTACACGATACCCGTTTCAGGGTTCGCTTTACGGATTGCCTGCCGAAGTCATTAAGGAATGCATTGTTGGCGCTATTGAAGCTCGCTATGGCTCGCTGAAGCCTCCGGCCAACAGCCGGGGAACAAACGGACACACGACTAACGGTCACGCCACAAATGGTCACGCAACCAACGGTGCATGCGAGGGCGACGTTAAAGATTGCTGTGCGGACGGCATCCTGGAGTCTTCGGCACCCCTGATGCCGAAGCTGGCGGCCACCCCTTCAACGGCGGAACCGGCCAACTTTGAAGAATTCATTTATAAGGTTTGGGGCGCCGGCATCGCCAAACACTTTGCCATCCCCTACAACCGTAAGCTGTGGGCTGTGCCATTAAACGAGATGGAAACGTCGTGGTTGGGCGGCCGCGTGCCTCTGCCGGATCTATCTGAGATGGTGGAAGGTGCGCTATCTCCCGCGCCTAAGCCCATGGGCCCCAACGCGCGCTTCGGTTACCCTCTGCGAGGTGGCTTCCAGGAATTAATGAATGCCTGGGTACCCCATCTGAAAGGCGACCTGCGATTGAATACTGCCACCGTAAAAGTGTCGCCCTCCCGCCACACGATTACGCTCGAAGACGGGTCCACGGTACGCTACGATCACTTGATCAGTACGATGCCCCTTCCCGTTCTGATCCGCCAATTGGGACGCGAAGCGCCCGCCGCCATCCGTCGGGCATCCGCTGAACTGCGGCACGTTTCCGTGCGGTGCGTCCATCTGGGCATTGGTCGCGAGAATCTGACCGAAAAACACTGGATCTATTATCCGGAAGATACCGTGTTCCATCGTATTTTCGTGCAGGGAAATGCCAGCCCATTCTGCAATGCTCCGGGAGGGTTTGGTCTCACTTGCGAAATCACTTACTCGCCGCACAAACCGTTACCGTGCGATGGTGACGAGTTAGTGCAACGGTGTGTTGACGATTGCCGCCGCGTAGGTCTCTTTACCGCGGAAGATCCCGTCGTTACCGCGATTCAATGCGATATGCCCTACGCATATGTGGTATACGATCACGGCCGCAGCGAAGCGGTGAAGATGATTCGCGAGTGGCTGGCGGAGCGGAATATAATCCTCGCCGGACGCTATAGCGAGTGGGAATACTACAACTCGGATCATGCGTTCCTGGCCGGCAAACGCGCCGCGGAACAGGTGCGAGCTACTGAGCAGCAGCGTTTGGAACGCGCCGCTGGGGTCAGTTACGCATTCGCAAATTCTGTGACCACTTAGCGTGGGGATTCGCGAGAATTTTTCACTAACTCGCGAACCTCGGCTGCGAGCGATGGCGCGTGGTAGGCGATGCCGTCTTTGATGGTCCATTCGACTCCCGCGCCATCCGTAGACGGATACAACACCTTAATGTCTTCGAGTGGATTGCCGTTCACGACGATCAAATCCGCCAGGTAGCCGGCTCGTACTCCGCCTATCTGGCCTTCCATACCTAAGATTCGGGCGTTATTTCCCGTGGCATGTTGGATGACTTTAAGCGGATGGAAGCCGGCTTCTTCGTGCAATTCCAATTCGCGGATCAAACCGAAGCCGTACACTTGGTAGATGAACCCGGCATCATCCCCCGCACCTACAAGGCCTCCCAGGCGTTCAAAGTCTCGCACGGCCGCCATCCAGAGCCTGTAATTCTCTTTCCAGAAGGCCTCGTCGGTGGAGGTCCAATGCAGAAAGTATGAGCCGTGATTCTTTGGGTTGGGCCGAAAGTAGTCGGCAAGCGCGGGGTAAAGATAATCGCGGAACCAGGGCTGATTCTGCGCGCGCTGCAAGTCGCGGCTGGCTTCGTAAATATCGAAGGTGGGCACCCAGGCGACGCCGGCCTTCACCATGGCGGCCAGCACCTCCCGCAATTTCGTGGGATCGGCCTCGCGCCACAAGCGACCTGCATAACGGAAGCGATCGGTCTCGTCGTTGTAGTTATAATTCGCCGGGAAATTCTGCACGCCATCGGGAATGGCGGCGTCGGGGATGCCATACCAGTGTTCGATCGAGCGCGTGCCCAAGCGGATGTCGTCCCAGGCGGTGACTTCCTCGACGCCCGCATGGTGGGCAATGGGAAGGTCCAATTTGTGGGCTTCGTCCTCTACTGCTGACATCACGTCGCGGCGAACTTGTATTATCTTGATGCCATCCGCGCCCATTTGTTTAACCTGGCGCACGGCGTCGCGGGCTTCCGCCGCATTGGTCGGATTGGCGGCGACGATAGCTCCATTCGCCCGGCCGAACATCGGGTAGACAAAGATGCGCGGCGCGGCAATCTCCCCCGCGGCGCTTTTGGCTCGCAGGGCTAAGGCCTTCGTTAGGTCGCTGCCGACATCTCGAACCGTAGTGATGCCGCAGGCAAGCCACGTCTTGAACTCGTATTCGAGGGGCTGCGGTTTGCCGTCGCGTGTATCCTGGATATGCGCGTGCACGTTGATCAGCCCGGGAAGAACGTACTTTCCACGCCCGTCAATTTCGACCTCGGCGGCCATGCGGCGCGCACCCGCGTGTAGAGCACCCGGGTCAGTCGGCACCACGGCGACAATCCGGCGATTCTCGATGATGATGTCCTGTGGACCGGCGGCGGGCGTGCCGTTGCCATCGATCACCATGGCATTGCGGATGGCCAAGCGGGTATAACGTCTGCCGCTTTGCGGAACGTCTTGCGCCAGAGCGGCGAGCGACCACACCAGCGTAATCGCCAGGAGGCGCGCCTTGTGTCTACCCATCATCTCGCGGCCATCATCGTACGGTCGGTCTGTAGCGCCGCCTTCAGGCCGTTCTGAGCATGAGAATCGCCGGGATATTGGTTGAGCGCGATGCGGAAGGCCTTTTCCGCCATGTCAATTTTGTCGTTCTTTAGCGCCTCCTGTCCCAGAGCTTCGGCAACCGGCCGCGGGTAAAACGGCGGCTCCGTATATGTCAACTTCCGTTCTGCCTTCGATGCGGAATCGAGCAGTTTCAGGCCTCGGCCGAGTTGACCCTGGGCCAGCGCCAGTTGGCCCGCGAGTTCGCGCCGCGCCACCTGCAATTCAGGCGGCTCGGGGCGTTTGACCTTACTGCGAAATTCGGCCATCGATACTTCGAACTGCCGCGACTCTTCCGTTGCGGCGGCTATATTGTTCCGATGCGCATAGGCTAAGGCTCGCGCCCAATGCCGCCAAGCCTGTTGGCGCGGGCGGTTCAGCACCGGAAGAATGGAGTCGTCAAGAAGAGCATCCCACTTTTGAAACTGGACCTGGGTGCGCAGCATGCCGAACCAACCCTGCGCATAAGCACCTGTGAACAGGTCCGCTTGAGACACTTGGCCCGGATTTTCTTTGTAGCCAAGTAACTCGCGTGCGGCTTCTACAGCATCATCGTAACGGCCTTCGAACGAATAAGCCGTAGCCAGATAATGCACGTTATGGCCATGATGCCCGTTGCCATAAAACGTATCGAGCTTCATCCACATGCGCTCATTGATGGCTGCGTCGTTGAAAGACTTCGCAGCATCTTGCCAGCGGCCCGTTTGCGAGTAGATATGGCCGGGCATGTGCAAAGCGTGCGGAATGTTGGGGACCAGTTGGACGTACTTCTCGCAGCTTGGCCACGCCTCTTTCGCGAAGCTGGAACCTTCAAATCCGTGGATCACGTAGTGGTGAACCCCAGGGTGCTCGGGTGCTTTTACCAGCAGGCTTCGCAGGATGGCGACTGCCTCGGTGGTGCCCGGCGCCAGCGGTTTTTTGTCCTTTGCGGAGAAGCCCCGCATGATCATGAGCGCGAGATCGAGTTGCGCTTCCACCTCATCCGGATATTTTGCGAGCAGCGCGCGCAGTCCCTGGACGAATGCCTCCTCGGGATCGCCCTTCTCGTCGGGATTCCGGCGGGCTGCGATGGCGGCCACGTACAGCTTTTCGAGGTTGGTGCCGGTGGTGTGGCTAAGTTCGAGTGCCTTTTGCGCAGCGGCCTGCGCGCGGATCAGAGAAGGCGGTACTTGTTTACCTTGAATTTGTGTATTGAGGTCAATTTGAAAGCGCGGCCGCCAGTCTCCGGCTGCCACCATGGCGATGCCCCATTGCGGCATGGGCGCCCTGGGATCAAGCGCGGCGGCTTGTAGGAATGAGCGCTCGGCCTCACGCGCCCAGAAAGAATGCATCTGCGCTAGACCCTGATCGAAGAATGCCTGGGCGTCCGCGCTGGACGTAGTTATAGCAAGATGCACCGTACCCATCCCGGGCAACAGTTTTGCCGGCAAAGTGGGAGCCAGGGCGCTGGGCGGCGGCGCGCAATTATCGCTCCGTTTCGGCAAGTCCGCGGCAGTGAGGGATGCGATGGCGATGGCGATAGAGGTGGCAAGCGCAAGCTTCATTACGGCTTCTCCAATTCGTGCTGCAACAACTGTTCGAGCTGGTCGATCCGCCACGTGGAACCGGCCACGGATGCCGCGAGACGGCCGCTGCGGTCCACAATAGAGGTAGTCGAATTATGACCGATTGACCCCTCGTCCGTCCAGTAGAGCTCACCGAGCGCGGCTGCTATCGGGGCGGCATCGCCGGTTAGAAAGGTCCATCCCGGACTCTTCGCGCCCCACCGTTTGGCATATTGCGCGAGGACCTCGGGCGTATCGAAGTCTGGGTCTACGGTTACCGAAAGAAAGACCAGATCCGCGCCCATGCGATTGGCGAAGCGCCGCTGAAGAGCGGCGAAATTGGCGGCGAGGCGCGGGCAGACGTCCGGCAAGGGGCAGCGCGTATAGAGAAAGTTGATGGCTACCACCTTGCCACGGAAATCGGAGAGGCGGACGCGCGTTCCCTTTTCGCTGGTCAGCGAAAAATCGGGGACGGGATTGCCGATCGCAATGGCTTCCTTCGGTGATGGCACGATAGCGTCCGGCTCTCCGGTTTTGCGAATGTTGCGGGCTACCGACCCACGCCGCGAAACCGTCAGATCGAAGCGGACGCGCACACCGGGATAAAGGCCTTCCAGTTGACCCGCGTTCTCCGCGCGGAAAGGCATCGCCATGGCGCCCATGTAATGTTCAATCGGGCGATGCGACACCAGCATGGTGCCGGCAGTCGGGTCGACGGCGATCACGATGCCGTCGACGGGCCAGGTTTTCGCCCAGCCTATGGAGGCGATGGCTAACGCCAGAACTGCCCGGTACGTTTTCAAGATTCTTTTATTCTGCCAGTCGCCGCGCCAACGTGCTCGCCTCTTAGTCCCGCACTAACGCGAACGAGTAGCTTCCGGACCCTATCTCCACCACCAAAGCCCCGTCGCTCTCCTTCACCGCGCCAATTCCCACCGGACCGCTGACATACGCACCAGCCTTCCAGATCGCCTGTCCACCTTCAGAAAGCGACACCGGCCCCATGCCCAGTTCGGGGATCCGTACTTCCGCCTGGCTGCCGACCGGGATCGTGACATCCAGCTTGAAGCCGTCGTCCGACCGGCTCCACGAAGACGCCACCGTGCCTCGGATCGTATCAATCGAACCGGACGCCCATTTCAAATCTCGCGCCACTTGCGGAGCGATCACCACCCGTTCGAAGCCCGGCTTCGCCTCATCCGGATTGATCCCAGCCAGCGCATTATAAAAGTACGCACCCACGCTGCCAAACATAGGATGATTGTGCGAGTTCATCGACGGCCCGGTCTTGTTCTGCCAGAGTTCCCAAAGCGTTGTCGCGCCATTTTCCACCATGTAGCCCCAGCTCGGGTAAGTGGTCTGCGTGGCCAGTTCGTAAGCCAAGTCGGAGTTACCTGTCTTAGTCAGCAATGGGAATAAGTACTTGGTTCCCAGGATTCCGGTAGTCAGGTGCGTGTTGCGCGTATAAACCAGGTCGTCGCGTAGAGCGCCGAATACGCCGCCCCGCCGTCCATCGGGCGCCATGTTCAGGAACAGCGGCAGGATCTGCGCCGTCTGCGTCCCCGTTCCGTACACACCCGTCGACGCGTTGAGGAACTTCGCATTGAACGCGTCCTTAATCTCCCCAGCCAGCTTGCGGTAAGCCTCCGCGTCGCCCTGTTTGCCAAGTACCTCGGCCATGTGAGCCACCAGGTCGGCTGTCCAGTAATAGCAGAAAGTCGAAACCAGGTCCCCTGGGGTCTTCTCTATCGGTACCCAATCACCGTAGTAGCTGTAGTCCAGGATGCCATCATGGCTGCGGCTGCGTAAGTAATCGGCCCAGGCCTTCACGCCAGCGAAGTGCTGCTCAATGATCCGCCGGTCGCCGTAATACTCGTACATATACCAGGTCAGCAGCGGATAGGCGATGCCCCATGCCGGATCGGCCGGACGGCTGCCAAACCGGTGCGGCACGGTGTCGGTAATGGTGCCATCCGCGGCCTGTACGTCGTGGATGTCCCGCAGAAAGTTGGTATAAAATGCCGCCATATCGAAGTTCAACATGGCCGTTTCGGCGTACAAATGTGCATCGGCCATCCAGCCCTGGCGCTCGTCGCGCTGGTTGCAGTCAGTGGGAACGCTGTGCAGATTATCCTGAATACCCCACACAATGTTGCGCTGAATCTGATTCAGGATCTGCTTCGAACTGGTGAACCCGCCCGTGGGCCGCACATCGGAATGCACAACTTTGGCGCGGATCGTATCGAATTTTGCCGCGCCCGGGTAACCGGTTAGTTCCACATAACGGAAACCATGGTACGTGAACCGCGGCTGGTAGACTTCCGTGCCGCCATCGCCGCGCAGCGTATAAACGTCGGTAGCTTTGGCCGCACGCAAGTTTTCCACGTTGAGCGTACCGTCGTCGTACAGCAGTTCCGCATGCCGCAGTTGTACCCGCGTCCCGCGCGCACCGCGTACCCGCAGTTCCACTACCCCGGCAATGTTCTGCCCTAGATCGTAGATGTAGACCCCCGCGCGTGGCATCGTCATCTTCACCGGCACAATAGTATCCGTCACTCGGATGGGTGGCATCATCTGCGCCGACAGCGCACCTTTGGGTCCGTCGATAAGTTGCGCCGGCTTCCATAACGCATCGTCGAAACCGGGGCGATCCCACCCTGGAGTTTCCAGGCGCGCGTCGTACACTTCGCCGTTGTAAACGCTGTCTGCTTGAATCGGCCCAGCCACAGTCTTCCATGTTCCGTCCGTAGCGGTATCCAGCGTTTTGCCGCCTTCCAACTCCGCATGGATCTGCATGCGCAGCGCCCGTGCTTTGAACCATCCTTCGCCCAACATCACGCCCACGGCGTTCGCGCCCGGCCGCAGACGATCGGTAATGTCGTAAACCGTATATAGAACGCGCTTATCGTAGGTTGTCCAAGCCGGGTCTAGTACATGATCGCCGACCTTGTGCCCGTTGACGCGCAGTTCGTAATAGCCAACGCCGGCCACATACGCACGAGCGCGCACCACGCGGGCAGGCAGCGTAAACTCGCGGCGAATCTGATTGGCGCCACCGATCCACTTGCCCTTCCAATCGCCGCTGTCCAGTAGTCCAGTTTCAAAACGGCCTGCCGGGCTGTACGCGCTCGCTTGTCCCGTACTATCGAAGTAGCGGACCTTCCAGTAATAGGTTTGGCCGCTCGTCAGCGCCCTTCCCGCGTAAGCGACCTGCATCGATTGTCCGCTGGCGACTTTGCCGCTATCCCACTGTTCGCCCGCCGTCACATCCGGTTTCAGGCTGACCAGCACCTGGTAGGCGGTCTGCTTTTCCCCGCGCGCACCGTGCTCCAGAACCCACGAGAAGCGCGGCTGGATTACATCAATCCCCACCGGATCGGTCATGTATTCGCACCGCAATCCCGAGGGCGCACCGGCCATCGGATTCTGCTGCGCGGGCAAAACGGGAACCATCAGAACGGCCAGGGCGGCCCACTTCGCAAACATTCGGAAACCTCCAGAAAAGAGTAGTGTATCCGAAATACCAAGTTGCGCTAAGAAAGGTTTACTGGAATCTCTATTTTGACGCGCAGGCCCGGTCCGGCGTTCTCCGCAGAGATATTACCGTGATGCGCGCCTATCGCCCGATGGGCAATCGCCAGCCCCAGCCCGATACCTCCGGTCTGGCTGTCTCGCGATCCGTCGACGCGAAAGAAAGGTTGAAAGATTCGGGGCAGCATATCGTCCGGTACGCCCGGGCCGTAATCGCGCACTGCCAGCGTTGCTTTTCCGTCCGTAGCGGCCAGCTTCACGTCCACCACAGAGCCATTGGGGGCATAGCGAACCGCGTTGCGGAGCACGTTTTCGATAGCGCGCCGCAGCAGTTCACGGTCGCCGCGAACCGGCAGCGGGCCGTCCGAGTCCACTTGGAACCGGCAGCCATGCGCATCGGCCTCCATGCGCGCGCCCTCGACCAAGTCCTCTACAAGTTGCTCCAAGTCCAGATGCTCTACCCGGCGCGAGGCTGGGTCACCCTCCACGCGGGTGACTTCAACCAGCGACCCAACTAAGTTCGTTAGCCGGTCGATCTCTTTCGTAATGCGTCCAGCCGCGGCATGCCGGTCCTCGGCGGTCTTGGTCAATTCCGCGGCGAAACTTAGTCGTGCCAGAGGCGACCGCAGTTCGTGCGAGATATCCTGCAGTAACCGCCTTTCGGCGTTGAGCAGTGTTTCGATACGGTCCGCCATTTGATCGAATGCCCGCCCGACATCGCCAATTTCGTCGCGCCGGCTCGAGCCCACACGCGCCGATAAATCGCCGCGGCCGAAGCGTTCGACGGTATGCGCCAACTCGCGCAACGGCGATGCGATGTTGACCGCCAGCATCCAGCAGAGTAGCACCACCACTAGTAAAATCAGTCCATAGTAAGGCAGAAAGCTCCAGCGAGTGAACGGCGGACGCCCCGTCGCAATAAGCCTATAGAGCCGGTCCTGCGAAGCCGCAACGAATACAAACCGGTCGCCCAGCGGATGTGCAACGTTCAACTGGCCGCGCGCGGCCGCTAATAAGGCAGAACGGTCGGAGCCATCTACTAGGTCCTTACCATGCGCGTCCGTGAAGAAATGTTCGGGACCGAAGTAGGTTTGAAGTTTACGCAGGTAAGCGGCCAGCACCACAGGACCGCCGTTCTGATAAGTCGATTCAGCTTCGTCCACCTGAAACGCTATGGTTCTTTCGAAGGGTCCGCCCTTGCCGGATATACGCCGGGCCATTCCTGTCGAGATGAACAAATAAGCACCCAACGAGACCACCAGCGTCCCGAAGGACCACAGTAGGATCTTGGCAAAGACGGTTCTCATTCGGCCTCCGGCGAGGCCGCGAAAAGGTAACCGACCCCGCGCACCGTGCGAATCTGGACGCGCTCGCTACATTCCAGTTTCTTCCGCAGGTGGCTGATATGGACGTCGAGTGAGCGTTCGTAGGGAGTAGATTCGCGCTGGTATAGAACTGCCGCGAGTTCGTTGCGTGAAACTACGCGCCCGCTCGAGCGAACCAGAAAGTCGAGGATGTCATACTCGATGGCCGTCAGTTCGATCGGTTCGCCGTCCACCCATACTTCGCGAGTTTGCGGATTCACCCGTACACCGCCGGCCTCCACAATATCGGGCGGTGTCGGCCCTTGCCCCGCGCGCCGCAGTACCGCCCGCATGCGCGCCAGCAACTCTTCGGGGCCGAACGGCTTGGGCAGGTAATCGTCGGCGCCGGCGTTCAGACCCGCGATGCGGTCCGTCTGGGCGGTGCGCGCGGTTAGCATGATGACAGGCACGGAACTGCGCCGACGCAGTTGTTTCAGAACTTCAAACCCGTCCAGCACAGGTAGCATCACATCGAGGATGACCAACTCGTGCTGACCTTCGAGCGCCCGTGCCAGGCCGCGCGAACCATCGTGCGCCGCCTCGATTGCAAAACCGTTTTGCGAAAAGAAATCGGCCATCAGCGCGCACAGGTCCGTATCGTCGTCCACCAGTAGTACGGGTCTCACTAGTTCAGTTGTAACTCAGATCCGCGCCGGGTTTTGCGCCTTTTACAAAACTTAAGATTCAACGCGCCGTTTTTGGCCAATACTGAAACTGGGAGCAATCATGAAACCAGTGTGGGCGTTGTCCGCCCTCGTAGTGTGTCTGTCGATCAATGTTTGGGCGCAAACCGCGGCGAGCCTGCGCGGAGTAGTCACCGATCCCTCCGGCGCGTCCGTTCCAGGGGCTGTTGTGCAAGTGCGCGGTAGCGGGACTAACCTCCGCTCCACTACAGACGCATCCGGCAAATACACCATTGACGACGTGAAACCAGGAAAATACACGGTTCGGTTTATCGCCAAAGGATTCACTTTGGTGGAGAGCAAGGATGTGGAAATCGTAAAGCCCACAGTGCTCGATATGCAGTTAGTCATTGCCGCGGAAAATCAGGTGGTGAACGTGGAGGCTGAAGCCAACGCGGTGAGCGCTGACACCGCCGATAACGGCGACGCCCTCGTCCTGAAGGAAAAGGAACTCGCGGCATTGTCCGACGACCCAGATGAGTTGTCCCAGCAACTGCAAGCCTTGGCCGGACCAGGGGGAGGACCGGACGGAGCGCAGATCTACATCGACGGATTCACCGGCGGCAATCTGCCCCCGAAGTCTTCCATCCGGGAAGTGCGCATCAACTCTAATCCGTTTTCACCGGAATACGACCGTCCGGGTTTCGGACGTATTCAGATTTTCACCAAGCCCGGCAGTGACAAGATTCGCGGCCAGGCCTTCATGCAGTACAACAAGGAAGCCTTGAATTCGCGGAGCCCGTTGCTCGAGCAGGCCAAGCGGCCGCCCTATCAGCAGCAGTTCTACGGCCTGAGCATCAGCGGTCCGTTATTCAAAAACAAGGCGTCATTTGGTTTCGATGGCGAGCACCGTACCATCGATGAGAACGCCTTTATCCTGGCGACCACCCTCGATTCGAATCTGGACCCACTCAACATCAATCAGGCGATTCTCACGCCGCAATACCGCACGACCCTCACGCCGCGCATCGACTACACCATCAACGCCAGCAACACCCTGACCGTGCGATATCAGAATACGCGCGTGGAAAATGACAAACAGGGTGCAGGTAGCTTCAGCCTGGCGGATCAAGCCTACAACCAGACGTCCTCGGAGAATACCGTACAGGTCACCGAGACCGCCGTATTAAGCCCCCGGGCTTTGAACGAAACGCGATTCCAATATATGCGCGCCGCGCTCAATGATGTTGCCGATAACAACACTCCCGCTTTGATGGTATCCGGCGCGTTCACCTCCGGCGGTCCGCAAATCGGTGACTCCGCCACCCTCACCAACAGTTGGGAGTTGAATAACACGTCCACTTACACCAAGGGAACTCACACGCTCAAGTGGGGCGGCCGCGTACGGGAATCACTCCTGCGCGATACATCTCTCAATAACTTCGGAGGCACCTTCACTTTCTTTGGCGGCTTTGGCCCTGAGTTGGATGCCAATAATCAGGCCATCGCCGGCACCACCGAGCAGCTTTCTGCGTTGGAAGTTTACAGGCGTACGCTGCTTTTCCAACAGGAAGGGCTGTCGGCCGCGGCGATCCGTGCGCTTGGCGGTGGCGCCTCGCAGTTCAGCCTGAACGTGGGCACGGCCACTACGGCACTAAATCAACTCGACGTCGGCCTGTTCGTCAACGATGACTGGCGCATGCGTCCCAACCTGACCCTTAGCTACGGTTTACGCTACGAAGCGCAGACCAACATCGGTGATCATGGTGACTTCGCGCCGCGCCTGGCAGTCGCCTGGGGTATCGGCGGGAGTGCCAGTAAGACGGCTAAGACCGTGCTTCGCGCGGGTGTGGGTGTTTTCTATGACCGCATCGGGATTAACGACTCACTGAATGCCTTTCGCTATAACGGCATTACCCAGCAGTCTTATCTGATTCAGGATCCCGACTTCTTTCCCTACGTGCCCACGCTAGCTTCTCTCACAGGCAGCCAGCAGCCACAGCAATTGCAACTTCTTTACAGCGGTATTCAGGCGCCTCGAACTTATCAGGCGACTGTCGGCGTCGACCGCCAGATCAATCAACATGTTCGCCTGAATGCCACCTACATCGGGAATCGCGGCGTGCACTTGGAACGGTCCGTGAATATCAACGCGCCGGTCAACGGAGTTTATCCGTATGGCGATTCCAGTATGCGCCTGCTCACTGAGACGGTGGGCTTCAGCCGGTCGAATATGCTGCTGGTCAGTCCCAACGTGAATTGGGGCAAGATATTTCTGTTCGGCTTCTACGGGCTGTCATACGGAAAAGACGATAACGAAGGCTCGCCCGCCAATCCGTACGACTTGAGGGCGGAGTGGGGACCCTCGTCTTACTCGGATATTCGCCATCGCCTGCTGCTGGGGAGCAGCCTGCCGCTACCGTTGAAATTCAGCATCAGCCCATTCTTCATGGTCCAAAGCGGGGCACCTTATGACATCACTACGGGCCTCGATTCGAATGGCGACGGATTTGCCAGCGAGCGCCCGGAACTGATGGCTGGTTTAACTGCGGCCACCTGCAGCGGTGGCAGCCTGCGCTATGCTGCGGGATTAGGCTGCTTCAACCTGGAGCCTGCTGCCGGAGCGGCTACTATCGGCCGAAACTCCGCGCGCGGTCCAGGCACTATCAACCTGGGCTTAAGGTTGGCGCGAACCTGGTCGTTCGGCGGATCGGGCGAGTCCGGGCCCGCCCAAGGACAAATGGGTCCCCCCCCCGGCGGTGGCGGAGGCGGCCCACGCGGTGGACCGGGCGGCGGTGGCCCTCCCGGGGGCGGTCCCCCTCCCGGCGCGTTCGGCGCTGTGACGGGCCGCAAATATAACCTGACCCTGAGCTTGAACGCGCGAAACGCGTTGAACCATCCCAACTACGCGACACCCGATGGCGACCTGAGTTCGCCCTACTTCGGCGAGTATCGTAGCCTGGCTGGTTTTGGACCCTTTGGTTCTCCCAGCACCTACAATCGCAAGATCGACGTACAACTGCGGTTTGCCTTCTGAAGCCCGGTTATAATCGCTTTTGACACCGAAAACAGCTTTCTTCTTTCCCGGACAGGGATCGCAATTTGCAGGCATGGGCAAAGGCCTTGCCGATCAGTATGCCGTGGCCCGGGGGGTCTTCGCAGAGGCCGACGAAGCCGTGGGATTCTCCCTTTCGACGCTATGTTTCGAAGGGCCCGACGATGCGCTCAAGCTGACAGAGAATACCCAACCCGCGCTGCTGGCGGTCTCGACTGCCGCCTATCGTGTGTTAGCCGAGCGAGGCTTCACGCCCGATTACGTGGCGGGACATAGCCTCGGAGAATACTCGGCACTAGTGGCTGCGGGCAGCCTGAAATTCGCCGATGCCCTCCGATTGGTGCGCAAGCGCGGCCAGTATATGCAGGAAGCTGTCCCGGCCGGGGTAGGCGCCATGGCCGCACTGCTTCGCTTGCCAGAGGGTGCCCTCGATGGCGTGCTGCAACAGGCCGCGCAAGGGGAAGTGGTAAGCGCGGCAAACCTCAATGCGCCAGATCAGGTGGTGATCGCCGGACATGCGGGGGCCGTCAACCGGGCAGTTGAACTCGCCAAAGCCGCGGGCGCTCGGCGGGCGGTCCTGCTGCAGGTGAGTGCGCCGTTTCACTGTGTACTCATGAAGCCGGCCCAGGAACGCCTGTCTGCCGATTTGTATGCAACCGAGTTTGCCGACTTGATTTGCCCATTGGTGAACAACTGGCAGGCGCGCGAAGTGCATAGCGGCGCGGCAGCCCGCGAAGGGCTTTACGAACAGGTGCCGAACCCGGTGCGCTGGGCCGACTCGATCCGCTATCTTGCCTCGCAAGGCGTCCAGCGTTGCATCGAAGTGGGCGCCGGAGGTGTACTCACCGGCTTGCTACGCTCTATCGATCCGACACTGCACGGCTTCCGTTGCGGCGCGCCAGCGGACTTGGACAAGTTATCCGCTTAGCCGCGGGGGCGTGCTATCATCCGGTACGCAAGGAGATCCATCATGCGTCCCGGCGTACTGTCTTTTTGTTTTGCCCTATTACTGCCGTTGTATCTTGCGCCGCAGGAGCGGCCGGCCGATCCTGCCGCCAACCTGCCCATTAAGCGCGTCGTCCTTTATAAGAACGGCGTGGGCTACTTCGAGCACTTGGGCCGCGTTCGCGGAAATCAGGATGTCACCGTGTCATTTACTTCGGGACAACTGAATGATGTCTTGAAGTCACTGACCGTGCTCGATCTAAACGGCGGACGGATCGCAGGCGTGGCTTACGGTTCGGCGGCGCCCGTCGAGCGCCAACTGGGCGACCTGCGCATCCCGACCGACGAGAAGAGTTCGCTTTCCGAATTCCTGGGAGCGTTACGAGGAGCGCGCCTGGAGGTTCGCAACGGTTCTACCGTGATCACCGGGCGGCTGTTGAGCGTCGAACGCAAGACCAGAATATCGGGTGGCACCACGCTCGAGATCGACTATCTCTCCTTGATCACCGATAACGGCGACTTACACACCACCGAGATCTCTCCCGCATTCTCCGTTAGGCTCCTGGACAAGAGCCTTGCCGGCAAAGTCGAGCGCTTCCTCGACCTGGTCTCATCCGCACGCGAGCCGGACACTCGTAAGATGGTCATCTCGACAGCGGGCTCTGGCGACCGCGACTTGTTCGTCAGTTACATCAGCGAAACGCCGGTCTGGAAGACTACTTACCGCATCGTATTGAATTCCAAGAACGCCGCCAAGCCCCTGCTGCAAGGCTGGGCCATTGTGGATAACACCGTCGGGCAAGATTGGGAGAATGTGGACCTATCGCTGGTGGCTGGCGCGCCGCAGTCGTTCATTCAAAATCTCTCGCAGCCATATTATGTGCAACGGCCCGTGGTCGCGATGCCGGACACAGTTTCGGCGACGCCTCAAACCTACGAGTCCACGCTGATTCCGGGTGGAGCGCGCCTGACCGGAACGGTCACCGATCCGAGTGGTGCGGTGGTGGCCGGGGCCGGGGTGAAAGCCTTCGATGCTAACTCGGCCCTAGTGGGGCAAACCACCACCAATTCCGCGGGAACGTACGAACTGCAGTCGCTGCCGGAAGGCGCGATCCGACTGGAGGTTCAGTCGCCGGGTTTCCAAAAGGCCGGTATCGCCGGTGTGGCTACCTCCGCCGCGAAGTCCGCACGACAGAATGTACAACTTCAGGTTGGGGCGACGGCGGAAACCGTGGAGGTGTCTGCCACGGGTAGCAGCATGGCCACGGCGAATTCATCGGCGATTGCGTCTGTCAGCGGCGGCCGGTCTCTAGGCAGCGGTGCATCGCTGGGGGGGCGCAGCAAAAGCACTGGACGAGGTCCGGGGATGGGAGGCGGTTTCGGCGGAGGCACCTACGCGGTCCGCGCCAACTCCGAGGCGGCTGCCAACGGACAGGAACTCGGCGACCTCTTCGAATACAAGCTCAAGGAACCTATCACTATTCAGAAGAACCGCTCCGCCCTGGTGCCTGTGGTGCAGTCCCCCATAGGCGCCGAAAAGGTATCCATATGGAACGAGCAAGCTGGCCTCGCGCGTCCGCAGCGCGCATTGTGGCTCACCAACTCCAGCGGCCTGACCTTGGATGGTGGCAGTTTTAGCGTGCTTGAAGAAGAGACGTTCGCCGGCGAAGGGATCATGGACCCTATCCGCGCGGGCGAGAAAAGATTGGTGTCGTATGCTTCGGACCTGGCGTTACAAGTGAGTTCGAAACAAGGCAGCGATCAACAACGCGTAACACGAGTGCGGATCCACCGCGGCATGATGACTCAAGAAAGTGAGATGAGGGAGACCAAGACTTATACTTTCCGGAATGAAGACAACTCTCCACGTACGGTCATTGTGGAGCACCCCGTGCGCTCTGGCTATCAGTTGCGAAGCGCGGTGCAACCCACCGAAACCACCGCGGCATGGATGCGTTTTCGCCTCGAAGTAGGTGCTAAACAGTCGGCGGCCCTGATCGTTGAAGAGGCGCGCCCAATAGCCACCACTTATAAAGTTTCGGACATGGGGGGCCCGCTGATCGCTACCTTCGTGCAACAGCGGTCGATCGACAAGAACGTCGAAGAGGCGTTACGCAAGGTGGTGGCGCAGAAGGACGTGATCGAGAACCTGAAAGAGCAGAAAACCGCGCGCGACGAGCAAAAAGACAAGATCTTCGACGATCAGCAGCGCCTGCGCGAGAACATGAAGGCGCTCAAAGGCAGTCCGGAGGAGAAGGCCCTGCTGCAGCGCTACGTGCAGATGCTCAACACCGAGGAAAGCAGTTTGGAAACTCTCCGGAAAGAGATCGAGGATCTCGAGTCCAAGAAAGAGCACGCCCAAACCGACCTCGATAGCATGATAGACGCTCTTTCATTCGACGTGGCCCTGTGATCTTCGATCAAGCCGAATACGACCTTCGCTGCGAATGGGGTTTGCCGGGCCTGCAATCCCTCGCGCCAGTCAGCGAAGTTGTTATCGTTGTCGATGTTTTGTCGTTTTCAACCGCGGTTGATATTGCCGTGGCCCGGGGGGCGTCCGTGTTCCCGTATCGCTGGCGGGATGCTTCCGCTGCGGAGTTTGCCAAATCGAAGGCGGCGCTGCTAGCTCAGGCGCGGTCGGCCTCGAGTTACTCGCTGTCGCCCGCCTCATTGCAAACGATCGCCCCGGGTGCCGGGCTTGTCTTACCTTCACCCAATGGCGCTACGCTCTGCACCGTCTCGGGCAGTGCCGCTACCTTTACGGCGTGTTTGCGAAACTGCCTGGCAGTGGCGGCGGCCGCGCGCCTACTTGGATCGCGCATCGCCGTAATCCCAGCAGGCGAGCAATGGAGCGATGGCGCGCTTCGCCCGGCCGTCGAAGACCTCATCGGCGCCGGAGCCCTGCTGGCTGCGTTACCCGGCCGTCTATCGCCTGAAGCCGAAGCGGCCATTGCGGTATTCGACCGTTTCCGGCACAATCTGCACGACGCGCTGGCGCGCTGCTCATCGGGCAAGGAACTCTTCGATCGGGGATTCGCGAGAGACGTCGAATTGGCCGCCGAATACGCCGTGAGCGCCGCTGCGCCTCTCATGCGCGAAGATCGTTTCATCAACGCAGCCGCGCTATAGCCGGCCGAGCGCCGATTGCGAAGCCTGCAACATGGCCCGCGCGTAACCGACGTTATAGGCATACCCGACATACGCGCCGCCGCCCGGATAGTACGGATGGAAGTCCGGCCGTTCGCGGTCCGCATCGAGGGCGCGCGGGTGCTCGGGGTAAACCAGCCGTGGATAGTTTTGGCGTACCAGTTCCTTCATCACCGCGAACATATCGATCTGGCCTTCGTCGATAAATACTTCCGTATAACTCTCGTAAGGTTTCCGCACGCGAACATTGCGAAAGTGCACGTGGTTGATGCAGTCGCGCGATCCGAAATAGCGGCAAGTTTCGACAGGATCTTGGCCCATCTCACGGGTCACTCCGCAATCGAAGGTGATGCCGTTATGCGGACTGGGCACGATGTCCACCAGCCGTTTCCAACCCTCCACCGTGCCCATAATTTGCCCCGACCCGCGGCTCAGCGGCGCCGGGGGATCGTTGGGATGCAGCGCCAGCCGCACGCCCGATTCCGCAGCAACCGGCACCACAGCTTTCAGAAAATAAGCAACGTTCTGCCACATCTCGTCCAGGCTATGCGTACCCTCGGCCGGCAGCGGTGGCAAGTCCTTCACCCGGTCGTAGTCGAAGGCAGTGAGACCCGCGCCGGCGCGCCCAATTTCCTCGTAGTAGCCCTCAACCAACCTATGGGCGTAGAAGTTGTATTCGATCACTGGCAGACCGGCTTTGCCCGCGGCGCGAATGGATTGCTGCAATTTGTCGATCTCTTCGTCGCGTCCCGGCTTGCCATAGATGGCATTGGGAAACCCGCCGATCATCATGTTGCCGAGCGTCAGGCCGCCTACTTTTAGCCGTTCCATGCGCGTGCGCAGGTCGGCTTCTTTCCACGGCATGGCCGGGCCGCCCATGGCCACATGATCCACACCCAACTGCTTCACCCGCCGCATGCCGGCGTCATCCTCTCCCGCAGCCTGCAGCCGTCCGGAAAGTTCCAGGCAGATCTTCGGACTGCCGGCGCCAGCGGCCGGTGATGCGCCCAAGCCGGGCGGTGCCGCGGAAGCCAGAGCCCCCAGGCCCGCGGCTTGCAGCATGGTTCTTCGAGTCACATCGCGTCTGATCATGATGGTTGCCTAACGGCGCTACTGCTGGACCGTTAGTAAGGTCGTTGCAGGCGACGATACTCCGTTTACGGTGGCGATGATTGGCAAGTCGCCGTTCGGAGCCGAGGTTGGAACTTGTATGGCAATCTGGTAAAGTCCCGCGAACCCGGGCGACAGGACTGAGCCGTATACGATGGCGCCGATACCTCCGATGCTCACCGTGACTGGGTTGGCGGTCGAATATAGCGCGGAAGGAGGCACTTCCTGGCCCGGTGTGGCGGCAGGATTGGTGGGACCGAACCCAGTACCCCACAGGATCAGCACGTCGCCCGGAGCGGCCGGTACCGTGGCAACACCGCCGATAGCGCCGTTCTTCGCGGCATACGTATAGTCAGTGTAAGTCGCAACCGCGTAGGTATAATCCCAAAGGAAAAAGGCGGGTCCGTCAACTGCCGCAGTTGCCGAGGCTGACTGACTCGTACCCATGCTGTTGGTTACGGTCACCTGCACGGGGCCCGCGGCGATATTGGGCGCGAGCACGTTGATCTGGCCGGCACTGACAAACTCGACGTAGGCGGGCTGACCGCCGATCGATACCGACACACCGTCCAACTGCGTCGGCAACTGGCCATTGTCGACCGTCCAGAAATCGGTAACGGTCGAAAGATTTGTGCCATAAATTGTGACCCAGGAATTGGGCACGATGCCGGCCTGAAAACTAGCGCCGCTTACTACGCCGTTCGGTGAGATCGCCGGCAACGGCGCGGTCGTTTGGATCTTGGCGATGAAGGCGTCGGTACTGCCCTTCACGGTGGGCTGGAACGCGCCGGCCGTGGTGGGGAGACCCGTCGTTGAGGTGTAACCGGCTACGTACAGATTGGCCGATGAATCGACGGCTACGCCGCTGTTGAATATGCCGCTATTTTGCGCAGGATTGTAGATGACAGTCGAAAACAGAATGGTGCTGCCGGTGGCATCGAACATGGTCGCGTACACGCCGCCGAACTCACTCTGAGGTTGCAACGGGTTCACTAGTGGATATTCGAGGCCGGTTCCTGCCTGCCCGCCGACATATACGTTGCCATGGGCATCGAGTTGCGGGGGACTGATGGTGTCGGTGGCGCTCAGGTCCGGGCGGGCTTCGTTGCCCACAAACGTGGCCCATACGAGCGCGCTTCCGGCGGGATTGAGCTTAGCCAGAAATCCACGGTTTAAGCAATCGCTGTCGGACGGGCAGGGAGTGGAGTTCGCGGACCCGGCCGTAGCCGGGAAATCGTAAGAGGCGTTGCCGCTGATATACGCATTCCCGGCCGCGTCTACTGCAATGCCGGAAACGTAGTCCGCATAGGCGTTCTGGGTCGGGTCGGTTCCCCCGAGGTAGGTAAGGTAGAACAAAGCGGCGCCGGAACTAACCGGATTGAATTTGGCGACGTACCCGCGCGTGGCTGTTGAGAAGCCCGGAGTGTCATTGCCGTAATAAGTCGTTTGAAATGCGCCCGGGGTTACCGGCAGTTGATTGCTTCCGGTGGTTCCCGCGAGATAGAAAAATCCGGAAGGATCCACTGCCACACCGGTGGCATAGGTGGGGTGACCGTTGCCCTTCGACTGATCGCCGGTACCGCCGATTAAACTGGAGTACAACAAATTGGCGCCGGCCGCATCCAATACTGAGACGAAGCCTGAGCCCTGATTAAAGTTACTGGTGTTAACGGCGACATTAAAGGTGGACCCTGGCAGGATGGCGTTGGGTGTGGTAGGGAAGCAGGCAATTGTATTGCTGGAGCCGCATTGGTCGACACTATCGCCCGCGACATAGGCTTGGCCATTTGCATCAACGGCGATGGACATCCCGATTTCATTGCTGTGTCCCAGAAAAGTGGAGTACACCAAGCTGCCGGTGGGACTGAATTTGGTCACGAAGGCGCTCTGGGCTGCCGGGCAGTTGCTCAATCCGTTCGTGCCGAGGACTCCGCAAACCGTCTGGTAGGCTCCCGCGGTAGCCGGAAATTTGGGTGAATTGGTAAATCCAGTGATATAGGCATTGCCGGCGCTATCGACGGCGATGGCGTAGGGCAGCGTCCCGGTAGCGTCTCCGAAGACGCTGCCGCCAATGTAAGTGGAGTAGATCATCTCTGAGCCGGCCGCGTTCAACTTGGTCACGAAACCGGTGTTCCCGTTCGAAGTATTTGTGGCCTGGATCGCGTTAGCCACCGGAAAATCGGTGGATTGTGTGTAGCCGGTTACGTATACATTACCCGATGAATCGACCGCCACGCCCTGCGTGGGATTGCCGCCATAAGAGGTGAAACCAACTTGGTCCATATTACTGCCACCCAGGTAAGTGAGATAGGTCAGCACAGGATCGATGACTAGCGGGAGGGCGTGGTCATAATTGCCCAAGACGAATTGCGCCCGGTTTCCGGTGAGGCGGAAGTCACACGCCACCGTCCGCTGCCGGCCGGCGATTGTCTGATAGACGGTGGGCCGGGCGAAGGTAAGCGGCGTGCCATCGAGGGTGAGGGACAGGCTCCCATCGGGCGTCAGCTTCGCCTCGGCACCGGTGAATTCGAGCGCAATGCGTGTTGGATCGGCTCCCGGGGCCACCACAAAATCGTATTCCAGTTGGTGGGCCGTGTTGCTGGCGGTGCCGTAAAAAACGAGATCGATGCCTGGATAAACCTGTTGGTACCGAACCTTGCCGAAGGTGCTGGCGCCGGTGGTCCAATGCGCGGGGTCGTTGCCGAGAAAGTAGTTCACCGTGCCCGGAAGTTTGGCGTCGCCGGAGACTTGCGCGGCGGGGTTAGCGCCCGCGAGTCTCATGCTGACGGCAGCGGCAGAGTGGATGCGGAATACGGCGGTGTCCGCTGTCAGGAACAGCGCGTATCCGTCGCCGTGGGCGAGGAACTTGACGCTCGCGTCGGTCTGGCCGTGGTTGGCCTCGAAACTCAACGGAGGGTGCGCGAGTTCGATCTTGGGTGCGCCAAGTAATGTGGCAGCGAATGCCAAAAATAAACACAGCGACTGGGCTACGCGCGGGCGTCTCATTAGTTTCTCCAAAGGTTCTGAGATCAAACCGCGGCTGCCGGGGCACAAGGAGCGGCGGCTAAAGCTTCCACTCATTGTACTGCGCTGGCGTTTCCGCCGCCATCGCGACGATTGTTTTCATGTCCCGCGCTAAAATCTAGCAATGCGCACTCTCCTCGCTCTTCCCTTGTTTTGCGCACTCGGTCTGGCAGCCACTGCGCCCACCCCGCGCGAACGTTCGTTCAGCTTCGAATACGCCGCCATTGTAAAGGATGTCCCCACGGGGACGCGCACAGTCGATATCTGGCTGCCGGTGCCCCATGCTGATGAATTCCAGCGAATCGATAACCTGCGCGTAGAGACCGCCTACCAGTGGCAGTTTGAGACCGGCACAGATTCTAACCGCTTCCTGCATATCCGCGTGTTGAATCCCACCGAACCGTCCATCGCGGTCACCATGCGTTTCGACGCGGTTCGCAAGGAACACATCCAATCACTCGCGCTAACCTCCTCTAACCCGGTGCCTGATCCCCCCGGCCTCGAGCGCTATCTGCAGCCTGACCGCTTGGTGCCGCTGGACGATACCATCCGCCGCTGGGCGCGCGAGGTGGTGGATAAAGCCGGCGCCAAGACCGATCTAGAAATGGCGCGCGGGATCTACAATCATGTGGTCGCCACTGTGAAGTACGACAAGAGCGGCAAGGGCTGGGGAAATGGCGACATCTATTACGCGTGCGATGCGCGCCGCGGCAATTGTACCGACTTTCACGCTATCTTCATCGGCTACGCGCGTGCCGTCGGCATTCCCGCGCGCTTTGCGATTGGCTTTCCTTTGCCCGCCGACCGCGGGGCGGGGAAGATCGCCGGCTACCACTGCTGGGCCGAGTTCTACGCGAAAGGCATTGGTTGGGTGCCGGTGGACGCTTCCGAGGCTGCCAAGAATCCGGATAAACGCGAATACTTCTTCGGCGCGCACGACGAGAATCGCGTGGAAATGAGCAAGGGCCGCGACGTCGTTCTCACGCCCAAACAGCAAGGTGCCCCATTGAACTATTTTGTCTATCCATACGTCGAACTGGATGGCGTTAAATTTACAAGTTTAGAAACCAGCTACTCGTATAGAGACCGGTAGCGCTTAGGGTGACTATGAGATTCCTATCGCAGTTGGCCGTGGTGGCAGGATTGGCATTGGCCCCGACGTCATTCGGAGCGCCGCAGGACTATCCGGCCTATCGCATCCCCCCGAAGCCGGAGACGGGGAAGCTTCCGAATGGCAAGTCGCAGCAAGAGGAAATCCTGAAGGAGGACCACCAGAAGGACCTGAAAGACGCTGCACAGCTCATCGAGTTGGCGGGCCAACTGAAGGAAGAGTTGGAAAAGAACGATCGTCACGTGCTGTCCATGTCCAGCCTGAAGAAGACGGAAGAGATTGAGAAAATTGCAAAGCGAATCCACTCGCGGCTGGTGCATTAACATGCTGGGACGTGCCTGCCTGCCGCTGCTCGCCGTGCTGTTCCTCGCCCGCCCCGGAATTGCGCAGGTTTCCAAATCGCCGCTGCTGGTTCTGCTGGGCGGCGACGCGAAAATCTGGCAGGCAGAGTGCCAGCAGCGCGGATGGCAGTTTCTGCAACCCGCCAGCGATAGCGGCAAAAGCGCCGACCAGCGCCTGAAGGCCGTGGCTGCGGAGGTGGAAGACACTGAGAAGCGGCTGCATGTGGATCCTGACCGCGTCTACCTGGCGGCGCAGGGGGGGGCTGTCTCCACCTTGTTCTATACGGCGGCGCGCCTGCCGGATCTTTGGGCGGCCGCGGTTGCTGCAGGTGGAAGCCCGCGCGCGGCTATGGACACCAATCGCCTCTTCGCCGCTAACACCACCAATCTCCCGGTGCTGTGGCTGTTTTCCGCGAAGGACGAAGCGCCCCTGGGCAAAACCCTTCAATCAGCCGGTTTCAATCTGGAATGGCGCGAGTTAGTCAAGGCCAAGCCCGCGGATATTTTCGATTGGCTCGGCACACATCAGCGCGACGCCTTCCCCACCACGGCCGATTGCGAGACTGGCAGCCCTCTGTTCGCTCACTGCTATTGGATCGAAGTCACTAAGTTCGATCCTGCCGAAGCTAACGATGTGCTCGATTCCACGCGCGTGCAGCCTTTGGGTTCGGGCGCGGTGTTGGGTATTGGCCCCTTCGGATACAACTCGAACGACGAAGGGCCGGGCGTGGGCGTGATGTCCCTACCCGATAAATACGCGGGGCCGCTCAAGGTTAACGACCGCATCGTGGAGCTCGGCGGCAAGGAACTGAAGAACGCCGCCGAATACGCACAGATCCTTTACCAGACCATGGAAGAGAAGCCGGTGGTGGTGATGGTCCACCGCGGCAAGGAACATGTTCGCCTTGAGACCAAGATTGAGTTAGCACCGCGCGCCGAGCCGGTAACCGCGCGCGTCCGGGCGCAATATCTGCCGGATTTGCAAGAGGTGGAAGTGGTCAGCCGCGCCATTTCGCAGATGAAAGTCACGCTGCCCGCAGCATGGCTTCCCGTCAAGCTGAACTGGAACGGTACAGAGGTCGCCAACGCTACAACCGCCGGATGCTGGCTCCTGGACGAACAGAAAGAGCTACTCACGGCGAAGCGTTGCGAGTAAGTCACGAAGCGGCGCGGCCTATGTGCAAGGCTACGATACCGCCGGTCAGGCGTTCGAACTCTACGGCTGCGAAGCCCGCTGCACGCATCATTTGAGCCAACTCGTCGGGCGCGGGAAACTTGCGTACGGATTCCGGCAAATATGTGTAGGCGTCGCGCGATCCGGACAGAGCGCCTCCGATCACTGGCAGTATCCGGCGCGAATAGAAGGTATAAAGCGCGCCGAACAGCCGGTTCGGTGGCTGCGAGAATTCGAGAATAGCAGCCATGCCCCCGGGCCGCAGTACGCGCCGCATCTCGCGCAGGCCTGCATCGTAATTCGCCAGGTTACGGAAGCCGAAGGCAACCGTGATCAGGTCGAGCGAAGTGTCCAGCAGCGGCAGGTTCAGCGCATCGGCTTCGAACAATGGATTGCCGCCCAGTTTGGGCTGTGCGGCGACCAGCATGGGGTGGCAAAAATCCGATCCCATTACGGTCGTGCCCGCCGCGCCGTTCGAACGGCCCCTCTGCATAGCGCGCACCAAGTCGCCGGTTCCGCAACAGATATCGAGCACGCGCGCCCCGGGACGCGCCAGCACTTCACCAACCCGGGCTACCGTATGGGAGCGCCAGTAGCGGTCGATATTGAACGACAGCAAGTGATTGGCAAGATCGTAGCGGTGCGCTACGCGGCCGAACATGGCGCGTACCCATGCCGCTGCTTCCTGCTCGCTGCGCGCACCCTCCGGCGTGGTACCCTTCATGCCAGCGCGGCCTGCAGCGAAGCCAAGACCAAGTCATCGGCAATGCCTGAAACTACCGTCGCTTCTCCAATTCGCACCGGCAGCACGAAATGGACTTTCCCCTGGATAGTTTTCTTGTCGCTGACCAAGCGGGCCAGCAGGCGCTCCGGCGGAATGCCCGCCAGCGAGGGAATCGGGCCGTACAGCCGGATCGCTTCCAAAATATCCACGGCATCTTCGGCTGATACGTGTCCGGTCATCTGGGCAAGATATACGGCGGCGCGCATCCCAAATGCCACGGCTTCGCCATGCAGAAAGCGGACGTACTTGGTTTCGGCTTCGAGCGCGTGTCCGAAAGTGTGGCCCAGATTCAAGATGCGGCGCAAGCCGCCCTCGCGCTCGTCGGCGGAAACTACCCGCGCTTTGATATCGACTGACTCGGCGATAATGCGGTCCACCGCCGCCGTTTGGCGAGCCAGTACCGCATCCCTATTTTCCACCAGAAATCGGAAGAGAGAGTCGCTGCATATGATGCCCGCCTTGATGATTTCGTACAAACCCGCGCGATATTCGCGATCGGGCAGAGTGGTCAGCACGCTCGGATCGATCAACACCGCCAGAGGTTGGTGAAAGCTGCCGATCAGATTCTTGCCGATGGCTAAGTTCACCCCGGTTTTGCCGCCGATCGAAGCGTCCACCTGCGCAAGCAGGGTAGTCGGAATCTGTACCACTGGAATGCCGCGCATGAAGATGGCGGCCAGAAACCCGGCCATGTCCGTGACGATGCCGCCGCCAAATGCCACCACTATACTGGTGCGGTCGGCGCCATGCCGCACCATCTCTTCGGCGAGCCGTTCCACCGGTTCCAGGCGCTTCTGATCTTCGCCACCGGGCAGGAAAAGCACTTCGTGGGGCAGCGAACTCAGGCCGGCTTCCAGGCCCGCACATTGGTGGCGCCACACATCTTCAGTGGACACCACAAAGACTTTTCCGGCTTTCGGCGGCACGAAATGTGCCGCGCGGCCAAGCACTCCGCGCTCCACCACCACGTCGTATGCAGCCGGCGGAGTTTCCACTCGATAGGTGGGCATAATGCCGTTGTACCATGCGATCAACTGCGGCACCGGGCCGTCGCGCCCGTAAAATATTTTCGTCACGCTGTCGATTCGGCCAGTCCTTCTTCGTCGTTATATCGGAGATCTTAAAAACAAAGGAGCATCCTATGAAACGCGACTTTACGAAGCTTTATCCCGCCATGGCCTTGGCATTTACCTTTACGACCATCGCTGCCGCGCAAGATATTACGCCGGCTGAGAAGGAGAAAGCTCTTACTTACCTGGGCGAAACCCGCGATGGCGTGTCCGCCGCAGTGAAGGGCCTATCGGAAGCCCAGTGGAAGTTTAAGCCAGCGCCGGACCGTTGGTCGGTGGCTGAAATCGTGGAGCATCTGGCCGTGCTGGAAGGTCTGTTTGTCAGCAATATCAGCGCCCAGATTCTGCAATCGCCAGCCGGAAAACCGGGCGCCGACGTCCACGCGACTGATGCGGCGATCCTGGCAAAAGTGCCCGACCGTTCCACCAAGGCCCATGCTCCCGAAATGATCGTGCCTACGGGACGCTGGACACCCCAGGAGTTGCTCGATCGTTTTCTCGCCAGCCGCCGCGAAACCGCACGCTTCCTCGAATCGACGGCCGACCTGCGCGGTCACGTCCTGAATCATCCCGCGCTCGGACCACTCGACGGCTACGAATGGGTATTGGCAATCGCGGCCCACACCGAACGCCACACCAAACAAATACTGGAAGTGAAAGCCGATCCGCACTTTCCCACGAACTGATTGCATAATCTATAAAAAGGAGCCGAGACATGCGCTATATGTTCCTGATGTATTCGAAGGAGGTCCCCGGGGGGCCTCCGCCCGACGAAATCGAGCGATTGAAGGGACCATCGCGCGGTGATGCAGGAAACGGCCGAGAAGAATATCCTGCTTGCCGTGGAGGGCCTCAAGCCCTCAGCCACCGCCACCACAGTTCGGATGGAGGATGGCAAGCCGATCACCCTGGACGGTCCCTTCGCCGAAACCAAGGAGCAACTCGCCGGCTTCTACATTCTTGAATGCGCCGATTTAGACGAAGCCATCGAGTGGGCCAAGCGGATTCCCACCAGTTGTAAGGGAGCGCCCGGAGGTATTGAGATCCGGCCCGTCGCCGACCTGCCGCGGTCTTAAGGGCGGCGCCGCAGATGGATCCGAACGTCGCTGTGGAATCCGTCTTCCGTCAGGAATCGGGCCGGATTGTCGCAAGCCTTATCCGCATATCCCGTTCCTTCGATGCGGCCGAGGAGGCCATGCAGGAGGCTTTTGCCGTGGCACTGGTCTCCTGGCCGGCCAAAGGCATTCCGGACAATCCCGCAGCGTGGATCACGTCCACCGCCCATCGCCGCCTGATCGACCGTCTCCGCCGGGAACGCGTGTGGCGGGAAAAGCAGCCGGTTCTGCAATACGAAACGGAAAGGGCCGGCACCTCCGGCGATCCGGAAGACGAGGACAGCCTGATGCACCTACCCGACGACCGGCTGCGCTTGATCTTCACCTGTTGCCATCCGGCCTTGAATCGCGAGAGCCAGATCGCACTGACCCTGCGTACGCTCGGAGGATTGAGTACACCCGAAAATCGCCCGAGCCTTCCTGCTTCCGGAGCCGACTTTGGCGCAGCGGCTGGTTAGGGCGAAACACAAGATCCAGGACGCCGGCATTCCATACGAAGTGCCGCCGGCCAAAGATCTGCCGGAGCGTCTGGCGCCAGTACAGGCTGTGATCTATCTGATTTTCAATGAAGGCTATACTGCCACTGCGGGAGACCGCTTGGTTCGCGGGGATTTGTGTATGGAAGCCATACGGCTGGGCCGCGTGCTGACGGAGTTGCTTCCCGGCCAGCCCGAGAATTTGGGCCTGCTGGCGTTGATGCTGTTGCACGATTCGCGGCGCGAGGCACGGGTGCGCGACGGCCGTCTCGTTACCCTGGAGGAGCAGGACCGCTCGCTTTGGGATCGGGGCAAAATCGCCGAGGGACTGCAGATTGTCGAGCGAGTATTTCGCGCCGGCCCACCGGGACCTTACCGCTTGCAGGCGGGCATCGCCGCGTTACACGCGCAGGCCGCGACGCCGGCGGAAACCGATTGGGAGCAAATCGCCGAACTGTACGAACACCTGGTGGCGCTCCAACCCACACCGGTCATCGCGCTAAACCACGCGGTGGCTGTCGCCCTGAGCGCTGGCCTGCCGGAAGGGCTGCGGCGCATCGATAGCCTGGGGGCCTCCGCGGCGTTGGATAATTATTACCTCTACCACGCGGCGCGCGCCGACCTGCTGTGGCGCATGAAACGGCTGGACGAATCGGCCGAGGCGTATCGAAAGGCGTTGGCGCTTGCGGCTAACCGCATGGAGCAAGACTTCCTGGCGCGCCGGCTTGCCTACGTGGAAGGCGAAATGGCGAGGTCCTAACAATCAGGAACTCGGGTAAGCGGCCGCAACCTGCTTCTTCACGAAAGCCAGATCGCGCGAAATAGCATTAGTATCGGCCGGTTCGTATTCGATGTGCAGTGACAAAGGTCCGGCGAAGCGAGCGGCGGCAAGCATAGCGAAAACCGCCGTCCATTTGACCATACCTTGTCCCATGGGACACATATGCATGGTCCACTTGCCGTTGGCCTTCTCCCAATAAAAATCCTTCAGCGCGACCATTTTGATACGAGGCAGCGCCATGCGCATCGCGACGTTCCAGCCGGCCTCGCCGCCTTCCGCAGTGGCATGGCAGGGGTCGAAATAATAGCCGATCCAGTTAGCATCTAAACCGTCGATGACGGCGCGCGCGTCCCACACGGCTTCGCCCACATAGTTGCCGGAATGGTTGTGGAACCCCGCCACCATCCCATAGGCGCGTGCCAGCAAAGCCAGTCCGCTAACCTCGCGCCTGACCTCGGCAATGCGCGCATCAATGCTATCGGCCGGCCGGTAGTTCCAATAACCCAGCTTGAAGTAAGGCACCTTCATGCGGTCGCGCCCACACAACGCCAGCACATTGCCAATGGTGGGATCGGAGGCCGAGACGAAAGCCGTAGTGATCATAGGAATCTCGACGCCTTCGCCGCGTATAGCCTCCACCGCGCGATACAAATCGGCTGCCGAGAGCGCAGGCTCCACATGGCCGCCCGGACGCACCGTCAGATCGCAACCGTCAAATCCAAGATCACGGATCACCCCGCCGATTTCCGAGTAATGCAGCGTCGATAGCGCTTTGGAGAAAAGGCAGATGGAGGGCGTGGCGTTCGGCGGTCGTGCCGGTAATTGCATGGCTGCTCCCAGGGTTGCGCCACCCAGGGTGAACGCTCGTCGGCTGAGGTCCATGCCCACATCGTCTCATAGTCTGTGCGCCAGACTCTAAGCCGGCTCGGGAATTTCAGTAAGTGGAATCACCGGTTCTCCGTCCAGCACGCGCCGTGCACGCTCGGCATCGAATTCGTTTTCCCACTTGGCTACAACGATAGTGGCCACACCGTTGCCCACCAGATTGGTCAGTGCGCGCATTTCCGACATAAAGCGGTCCACGCCCAGCAGCAGCGTCAGGCCCGCCACCGGCACGGTTCCGATGGCAGACAGCGTGGCGGCCAGAGTGATGAATCCACCGCCGGTAACCGCGGCCGCGCCCTTCGAACTCAGCATCAGCAACACTAACAGCGCGGCTTCCTGGCCGCCCGTCAAATGTACGTTCGTCGCCTGCGCCACGAACAGCGCCGCGATGGTCAGATAAATCGAGGTGCCATCCAGATTGAACGAATAGCCCGACGGAATCACCAGGCCCACGACAGATTTGCCGCAGCCCAGTTCCTCCAACTTCACCATCATCCGCGGTAGCACCGATTCCGACGACGAAGTGCTGAGGACGATCAGCAACTCTTCCTTGATGTACTTGATGAACTTCCACAGGCTGAAGCCGTGCATATAGGCGATGGCGCCTAGCACGATGAACACGAACAGGAAACTGGTCAGATAGACGCAGGCCAATAACTTCATCAACGGCAGTAGCGTGTGCAGACCGTATTTCCCGATAGTGAATGCCATAGCGCCGAAAGCGCCCAGCGGCGCAGCTTGCATGATAATGGCAACCACCGCGAACAACCAATGCGCGATCTTGTCGCACGCCTCCACGATGGGCCGGTTGCGCGGAATGGCTGCC
The DNA here is from genome assembly GCA_963738345.1 of Bryobacterales bacterium. Lineage (GTDB taxonomy): Bacteria > Acidobacteriota > Terriglobia > Bryobacterales > Bryobacteraceae > Bog-159. The sequence goes on along the minus strand of CAVTWI010000002.1, from coordinate 3,175,091 downwards.
AGCGCCAGTCCGAACAAGATCGCCACCAGCAGCACCTGCAAGATATCGCCCTGCGTAAAAGCGTTCGTAACGGTAGTGGGGATGATGTTCAGCAGGAAATCGACCGCATGCAGTTCCTTGCCTTGCGCGGCGTATTGCGCGACGGCCTTGGCGTCGAGCGTCGCGGGATTCACGTTCATGCCGGCGCCGGGTTGTACGATCTTCACCACTACCAGCCCGATCAGCAGGGCAATGGTCGTCAGCACTTCGAAGTAGAGCAGCGACTTCAAGCCCACGCGACCCAGCTTCTTCATGTCGCCGATCCCGGCGATCCCCACGACCACGGTGAAGAAGATGATCGGCGCGATCATCATACGGATCAGCTTGATGAATCCATCGCCCAGCGGCTTCATCGCTTCGCCGGCATGCGGATAGAAGAAGCCCAACAGCACGCCGAGGACGATTCCGGCGATCACGCGAAAATAGAGCGACCGGTGGAAGGTCACCATTCTAGTCGTCGTTCGCGCTCAATTTTGCCAACACCGAAAGATCTTCAAGCGTGGTCGTGTCGCCCTTCACCTCGCCTCCGGCAGCGATCTCTTTCAGCAGGCGCCGCATGATTTTCCCGCTGCGCGTCTTAGGCAGCGCATCGCTGAAGCGGACGTCGTCCGGCTTGGCCAGCGATCCAATCTCCTTCGCCACCCACTGCCGCAGTTCTTCTTTCAACTCGTGGCTGGGCGGGTTCCCGGCTTTCAGAGTGACGAAGGCGGCGATGGCCTGTCCCTTCAGATCATCCAGACGCGCCGACCACTGCCGCTTCCGCCACCTTGGGATGCGCGACCAACGCCGACTCCACCTCCATGGTGCTGAGGCGATGGCCGGAGACGTTGATCACGTCGTCGATGCGGCCCATGATCCAGAAGTAGCCGTCGGCATCTTTGCGCGCGCCGTCGCCGGTGAAGTACATGCCCGGCAGTTGCGACCAATACTGATCCTGATAACGCTTCGGATCGCCGTAGATGTTGCGCAGCATGGCGGGCCAAGGCTGCTTTCAGCACCAGGAATCCGCCGCCGCCCGGCGGCACGGGTTCGCCCTCGCGCGTAACGACATCGGCCACCACGCCGGGGAACGGCCGCGTTGCGGATCCCGGTTTGGTGGGCGTCGCGCCGGGCAGTGGAGCGATCATGATCATGCCGGTTTCCGTCTGCCACCAGGTGTCCACGATCGGGCATCGGTCGTGACCGATGTGCTCGCGATACCACATCCAGGCTTCCGGATTGATAGGCTCGCCAACCGTCCCCAGCAGGCGCAGGCTCTTCATGGCGTGCTTAGCCGGCCACTCATTGCCGAAGCGCATGAAGGCGCGGATGGCGGTGGGCGCGGTATAGAAGATATTCACCTTGTGGCGGTCGATGATGCTCCAGAAGCGGTCTGGCTCGGGAAAGTTGGGAGCGCCTTCGTACATCAGGCTGGTGGCGCCGTTCTGCAGCGGACCGTAGACGATGTAACTGTGCCCCGTCACCCAGCCGATGTCGGCCGTGCACCAGTAGATGTCCTCGTCCTTCAGATCGAACACCCATTTCGTGGTGATGTAGGTGCCCACCGAATAGCCGCCGGTAGTGTGCAGAATACCTTTAGGTTTTCCGGTGGTGCCCGATGTGTACAACAGATACAAGGGATGCTCAGCGTCGAGCGGTTCGGCGGGGCATTCATCCGAAGCCTTAGCCATCAACTCGTGCCACCAATAGTCGCGGCCGGCCAGCATAGTCTGCGGCGTTCCCGTGCGCCGGAACACCACGACGCCGCGGACCGACGGGCAGGAGAGCACGGCCTCGTCCACGGCGGGCTTCAACTTCACTTCCGCGCCGCGCCGGTACGAGCCATCCTGTGTGATGACTAATGACGCTTGCGAATCGTTGATGCGGTCGACTAGCGCATTGGACGAAAAGCCTCCGAAGATAATGGTGTGCGGTGCGCCGATTCGCGCGCATGCCAGCATGGCGATGGGAAGGGCGGGGCACATACCCATGTAGATCGCCACCCGGTCACCCTTCTGCACGCCGAGCGATTTCAGGACATTGGCGAACTTGCAAACTTCCGTGAGTAATTGCTGATAGGTGAGGGTCTGTACTTCGCCCGGTTCGCCTTCCCAGATCAGCGCAGCTTTGTTTCTCCGCCAGGTGGCCACGTGGCGGTCGAGGCAGTTGTACGACAGATTGAGTTGGCCGCCGGAGAACCATTTGGCCCAAGGGCAATCCCAGTCGAGCACCTGGTCCCACGGTTTGAACCAGTGCAACTCGGTGGCAATGCGTCCCCAAAACTCGGCGGGATTTTGTTCAGCCTCGCGATAGATGCGCTCGTAATCGGCAAGACTGCGGATGTGCGCGTGCGCGCGAAATTCATTGGAAGGTTCGAAAACGCGGGTTTCAGTCAGAACGGAATCGATATTGGTATGGCTCGCCATGGAGACTCTGCCCTCTCACAGGAGAAGATAACAGAAAGCTGTCACTTTTTCGCGCGCTGAGCTGCCGGGATGACGAATTTCAAGGCTGTGTGGGTGTCGGAGAACCGGGCCACCTTCACATCCACAAAGCCGGCCGCGCGACCCGCGGTTAATACCCCCGCTTCCGTGATCTCCTGCTTGCCTTTTGGATAGACCACCCAAATCGCCCCACCGGGCTTGATCGACTTCCGTAGCGCGGCCAGTTTGGCCAAGTCTTTATCCTGTTCCGCGCCAAAGAATATCAGGTCGGAATTGTTGGCTGCCTTGCCTGTCGTCACGTCGCTGCATCGGCCTTCGAGCGCGTCGGGAACGCCCAGCAGGGACACCCGCATGTCTGGCTTCACATCCAGTTTATCGGCCAGCGTGCGCGGATTCAGGATCTTGTAAGCCCACTTTTCCGCCTGCGCTCCCAGGGTGAAGGTTGCCGTGCCCAAGGGCGACATTATGCGCAACACCCCATCCACGGCTTCCACCGCCTTAATACTTTTAAGTGGAATCGCAAGGCGGAATTCGCCGCGGAAAATCAGATCGTCAGTTTCCAGCAGGGCTTTGCCCTCCGATACTTTGCCTTCGAAACGAACCTCGCACTTAGCTTCCTGACCCATAGGCGCACTCCTCCAGCGACCGGTCCAGCAGTCGCGCAAACTCGTCCACATCCGATTTCGTGATATTCATGGGCGGCGAAATCCGAATGCAATTGCCGTACGTGCCGCCTTTACCAATCAGCAATCCATTGCGCCGCGCGGCTTCCATAAGTTCGGATGTGGCGCGCGCGGCGGGCGTTTTGGTCTGGCGGTCTTCCACCAGTTCGAGCGCCTGCATCAGTCCCATTCCCCGTACGTCCCCAATAATAGCGTGCTTGTCGCGCAGTTCTTCCAGCTTTGCTCTCAGGTAGGCGCCGGTCTCGGCGGTATTGGCGAGCAAGTTATCCTCTTCGATCAAATCCAGCACGGCTTTGGCCGCCGCGGTTGCGACCGGGTTGCCGCCAAATGTCGAGATCGTGAGTCCGGTGACTCCGGCAGCGACCTCTGGCGTGGCCACCGTCACTCCGATCGGAAACCCGTTGCCCAAGCCCTTGGCGCTGGTGATTACATCGGGAACCACGTCATAGTGCTCGATGCCGAACCACTTGTTGCCGGTCCGTCCCCACGCGGTTTGCACTTCGTCGCTGATAAAAATGCCGCCGGATTGCCGCACGATATCGGCCACGATAGCGAAGTATTCTTTCGGTGGCGTGATGAAGCCGCCCACGCCCTGTATCGGTTCGGCGATGAAGCCTGCCACGCGGCCGGAGGTGGTGGTGCGGATCACGTCCTGCACATCGCGCGCGCAACGGACATCGCACGAGGGGTAGGTGAGCCCGAAGGGGCAGCGGTAACAATATGCGTTATGCGCGTGGACGATGCCCGGCTGAACCGCGCCGCCCACCCGCCACGACCCTTGGCCTGTAAGCGCCATAGTCATCGCCGACCGTCCATGATAAGAATGGCGCAGGGCAATGATTTCGCTGCTGCCGGTGTAACAGCGGGCTGTCAGGATGGCGGTTTCGTTGGCCTCCGTACCGCTATTGGTGAAGAAGGATTTCGTGAGGCGGCCGCCGGGCGTGAGCGAGGCGATCTTGGCGGCCAGAGCGGCTTGCGGTTCGGTCGCGAAAACGGTTGACACGTGCTGCAAGGTGTCCACCTGGCGATGAACCGCAGTGTTCACACGGTCATTGCAATGGCCCACGCTGACGGTGAGAATACCGCCGAAGAAATCCAGATAGGCGCGACCATCGGCGTCGTATACGAACTGGTTCTTGGCGCGCGCTACGACGAGCGGCTCGCGGTAGTAGTGAAAGACAGCCGGATATAGATACTCCTGGCTGGCAAGGACGATTTCGTTTGCGTCCATAGCTTGTTGAGCTTCAGTTTAACAGCGGTAAAGGCGCCCCGTTCGAACGGCGCGCAGGCACGTATGATGAAAGAATCATGTTCAACTACCGGGCCGCCCGAACGGCTGCCGTACTCATTGCCCTGTCAGCTCTTCGCGCCACGGCCGCCCCTCAGCCCAAACTGGTTGTGGCGATCGCCGTGGACCAGTTCCGCTACGACTATCTCACCCGCTTTCGGAGCAACTACCATTCCGGCCTCGAGCGCCTGCTCACCAAGGGCGCGGTCTTCACGAACGCCCGCTACCAGCACTACCCCACCGTGACCGCCGTGGGCCACAGCACTTTCCTTTCGGGAGCCACTCCTTCGATGAGCGGCATCATCGGCAATGAATGGTACGAACGCGAAACCGGGAAAACAGTCACCAGCGTGAGTGACGATTCCTTTAAGATGGTTGGCGCCACCGGTGCGGGAGCGTCCCCCAACCGCATGCTGGTCAGCACCGTCGGCGACGAGTTGAAGATCGCGCGCGGCGCCAGCAAAGTGATCGCTATCTCGCTGAAGGATCGCAGCGCCATTCTGCCTGGCGGGCATATGGCCGACGGAGCCTACTGGTTCGATCCCCGCTCCGGCAACTTCGTGAGCAGTACTTTCTATTTCGCGGAACTGCCTTCCTGGGTGGCGGCCTATAACAGTTCCCGGCCGGCGGACAAATATCACGGCGCACATTGGTTGGATCATACTCTGCCCGGCGATACGTCGGTCTATGCCGCGCTCGAAGGCAGCCCCTACGGCAACGAACTGGAAGAGAGCTTCGCGGAACTGGCTATCAAGTCGGAGAAGTTGGGACAACGGAATGTCACTGACCTGTTGGCGATTAGCTTTTCGGCGAACGATTATGTAGGCCACGGGCAAGGGCCGGACTCGCCGGAAGTGAAGGAAATGTCGATCCAGACCGATCGCGTCTTCGGCAAATTTTTCGCCTACCTGGATTCCACCGTCGGGATGGCCAATGTGCTGGTGGTCATGACTGCGGACCATGGCGTCTCGCCGGTTCCGGAAGTGAATGCCGCACGGCACATGCCGGGTGGTCGCATGTCCGCCGGGGTGGTGCGCAAGGCTGTGGAGGATGCACTGGTATCCAAATACGGGTCAGGGCAGTGGCTGCTGAGCCCGACCGACGTGGCGTTCTATTTCAATAGCGATCTGATCCGTCAAAAGAAACTCGACGAAAGCGAAGTGGAGCGTACCGCGGCGGATGCGGCACGCGCCGTTCCCCATGTATTTCGCGCTTATACTCGCGAGATGTTATTGCGAGGCGAGGTCGATATTGAGGTGGGCCGCCGGGTTATGAACGGATTTTATCCGTCGCGCGGTCCCGATATGTATGTCTTACTGGAACCTTATTGGATTTACGGCGCGAAGGGCACCACACACAGCGCCACCTTCAGCTATGACGCGCATGTGCCGGTGATATTTATGGGACCCGGGATCAAACCCGGACGTTACGATCAGGAAATTGCGGTAAATGATATCGCACCCACTCTCGCGACTTATTTGGATGTAGAAACCCCTAGCGGCTCGATTGGGCGCTGCCTAGCCGAGATTCTAACTGACGGTTGGTAGTTGAAGTGGCGCAAGGCGCCCGTTCACGGGCCAATCTTACACGGTTAGTGTCCCAAATTTGCCAGGTCGATAACGTCGGCGATTAAGAGCGTGGTGGGGTCGTAGACCACGCAATAACCGTCAAGGTAGCCAAACACATACCCTGGAGGCGGTGGCGCTAATTCGCGTACGACAGCAGCGGGAACCGGGCGAATTCGCCGGTGCCAGTCGCCCGTCAAATGACCGTCCGCCACTAGCGCGGTCCGGTGCGTGACATCGACTCGTTCCACGTTCTTATAGTGTTGCCGCAATTTGGGCGCGTCTTCCTGCTTAAAGTGGTAATCGCGGGCGCGATCATTGTCGGAACGCGCAGCTTTTTGGGCGTCGTCGTGGTGCTCCTGAGCGAAAATTGTTGGTGTCGAAGATAAAGCCGCTGCCGTCACTAAGGTAAGCATGAAAGTCTTTGTACGTTTCATTTCATTCCCTCCATTTTGGAATGCTATCTGGCCTTGTGCAGTTAATCTGCCAGATGAAGGAATAATGGGCCTATTTAAGCCGTTCTGGCGCTCCGCCCAGCAGGGGATAGGGATTAATGGGCGTGCCCTCCCACCAATGCTTTTCGGGTCCAAGGACAAAGATGGCGAAATGAAGGTGTGGCGCTTCCGCCGAAGCATTACCCGTACTCCCCACATAACCCAGTACGTCACCTTTGTGCAGAAGCATACCTTCCTTCAGGCCGGGTGCATAACTATCGAGGTGAGCATAGTAATAACAGTTAGTACGAGAATTGTCGAATTGATAGACCGTCAAACCGCCGGGCTTACTCAGAAACAGTTTCGCAACGCTCCCTTCGACGGCGGCGATAACCGGCGTGCCGCGCGCAGCCATAATGTCGAGCGCCTCATGCTTATGGTCCGTACGCTTGTCGTCGAAGTTATCGCGCAGGTCCGCTGCAGCGACTCCGGTAACTGGAATGATAAGTCCGTGGGGACCCGATGCATCCGATGTACCGTTGGCTCGAGGTGTCGCCCCTTGAACCAATTTAGAGTTTGCGGAAGAGGCTGGGACGCTGGCGGGCAGCGGGGCAGGACGTCGCACGAAGAACGCGAGAAAGAGCAGCCCGCAGGCAAACCCTGCGAAGAACACTAACACCGGCCTGTCGCGCATGCGTCTATTCCTTTAAGAGCGCCGGCGTTCCAGGCTTGACCATTTGAGACAGTTCGATCGCGTCCCAATTCGTGAGCCGTATGCAGCCGTGCGACTCGGCATGCCCGACCTTACCAGGGGCTGGAGTGCCATGGATGCCGTAATGATCCTTGGAAAGATCGATCCACACCGGTCCCACGGGATTGCGCGGTCCGGGAGGAATGGCTGCCTTCTGATCGTCAGCTTTGGCGTTCCAAAACAATTTCGGGTCGTAGTGAAACGTCGGATTATGGGCCACGCCGTTAATCTTCCAAGTTCCGATAGGTAGTGGATCATGCTCGCTGCCGATGGTGGCTACGTAATAGGCCAGAATCTTGCCGGATGCGTCGAGTGCGGTCACGGACGTGTCGGATTTCGATACCACCACCGAAGCCGCTGGGCCCGGAGGAGTGCTGGTGACGTTGGGTACCAGAATCGACTGACCCTCTTTGTCAAAAGTGGCCTTGGGATTGAGGGATTTTAACAGGGCCTGGCTGGAGTGGAACTTTTCCGCCAAACCTTCGAGCGGCGACTCATAGCCTAGAGCGGGAAGCTTGGCCTGCTCCATCATATCCGAGGGAAGCTTTACGAACGGACCGGCAACATCTTCAGGTGCGATGGTATAACTGACCAGCGCCGGAGCCTGATCTTGATTGAGTGCGGACCAAGTTTCCGCGCCCACAACACCATTTACCGCAAGACTACGGGCGCTTTGAAACGCCGAGACTGTCTTCTGCAGGTTCGTTCCAAAATCGCCATCAATTTCACCGCACGAAAAATGGGCGCGATCCAGAAGGATTTGCGCCCGCACCACTAACGCGCCCTTAGCCGGAGCGCGTAAGTCGGTAGTCTTTTCCGCGCTGTTAATCAGGTTGGGATCGAAACTGACCGCAGCCGTGGCCTGTACGAGGGCCACGGCAAATACCAACGGTAGAAGTTGCATTTAGGCAGCGCTAGTTCCGCGTACGAAGTGCAGTACCAGTGAAATTACCGCGAAAATCAGAAGCAAGTGGATCAGGCCGCCGGCCACGTGAAAGGCCACAAACCCCAGCAACCACAAAACGATCAAAATCGCGAACAGTGCCATGAACATCGTCTTTTGTCCTTTCAAAACCGAAAAAGTCGTTCGGCCTGTGTGTGGCCGCTCGGTCTCACTAGAGCATTTGGAGGTCCCTTCCACATTGAGCGCAATCGGGACTAAAGAGTACATCCCTGCGTGGCACGTAGCGTGCGGTTGGAAACATACCTGGAGGGCGACCGCGTGTCTGACGCCATTGATACCGATACACTAAACTCTGAAGCCGGTGCCTCGCCGGATGAGCAGCAGCCGCCGTCGTTTCATAAGAAGTTCCCAGCATTAAACCTGTCCGATAAGGCTCGGCGCATGCTAATTGGCTGCGGAATCGCCGTGCTGATTCCTCTGGGCGTGTTCCTCGGCTACTACATGAAGTTCGCCCGTCTCACCGATCAAAAGCTGCGTGGTGGAGTATTCGCCGGGACGTTAAATATCTTCGCGGGGCCCCGGATAATTTCGGTGGGCGATCCGTTGACGTTAAGCGCCGCTGTTAGCTATTTACGCGAGAACGGCTTCAGCGCGTCGCGAGCAAATCCAGTTGGATGGTTTGAAGAACGGCCCGGAGCCGTCTCCATATATCCCGGCCGCGAATCGGAAGCTGAGGAGGAACCCGCCACCATTCACTTTGCGGGCGGCAAAGTCACCCGTATTGTTTCGTTGGACGACACTACGCCGCGGCCTCAATACCAATTACCCGCGCAACTGATCACCAATCTTTCGGATCGCAATCGCGAGAAGCGGCGTCTGGTACGATTCAACGAAATCCCGCCGGCATTGGTCCACGCCGTGGTTTCGGTCGAAGATAAGCACTTCTTCTCCCACGGCGGGTTCGACCTCTTTCGCATTCTAAAGGCCGCCTACGTGGATGTTAAGGACGGACGCAAGGAGCAGGGCGCTTCGACTCTTAGCATGCAGTTGGCGCGCGGGCTATGGCTCGATCCGGACAAGAATTGGAAGCGTAAAGCCGAAGAACTGCTCATTACGATGCATCTGGAACACAAGCTGACGAAGGAGCAGATCTTCGAATACTATTCCAACCAAGTGTACATGGGCCGGCGTGGAACCTTCAGTATCAACGGATTCGGCGAGGCGGCCCGCGCCTACTTCGCCAAAGACATCTCGCAGTTGAGCGTGCCCGAGGCCGCCATGCTGGCCGGCATGGTGCAGCGGCCCAGCTACTACAATCCCTTCCGTTTTCCCGATCGCGTGCGCGAACGCCGCAACCTGGTTTTGTATTTAATGCGCGAGAACGGATTCCTGACGGTCCCGCAGTTCCAGGCTGCTTCCGAAGCGCCGGTACATGTAGAGCCCGGGGACATGGAATCCGTGAACTCACAATACTTTCTGGATCTGGTCAACGACGACTTGCAGAGCCGGTTAGGCGAGCACGATCCGCAAAGCAACTATGTCTACACCACGCTGGACACGGACCTGCAGCGCGCCGCGGTGGAAGCGGTTCGCATCGGCATGCAGAGTGTGGACGAACAACTGCGCCGCAGCAAGCACCACGATCCGCTCCCCCCCGGACAGCCGCAGGTAGCCTTAATTGCCCTCGATCCGCATACCGGCGAGATTAAAGCGCTGGTGGGCGGACGCGACTATGCATCCAGCCAATTGAACCACGTGACCGCCGAGCGTCAACCTGGCTCGTCATTCAAGCCTTTTGTATACGCCGCCGCGCTGAACACAGCGATCCAGGGCGGATCGCAGATCCTGACGCCGGCGACTACGGTAGTCGACGAACCCACCACCTTCCAGTTCGACAATCGCCCGTATGCGCCTGCCAATTTCGAGAAAGAGTTCATGGGTACGGTGACGTTCAGGCAAGCATTGGCGCATTCGCTGAACGTGGCCGCTGTGAAGGTGGCGGAGATGACCGGATACGGCGCGGTCGTGGATATGGCGCATCGCGCCGGCATGAACGAGGACATTAAAGCGACGCCAGCCGTCGCATTGGGAGCATACGATGTGACGCCGCTGGAGATTGCCGGCGCGTACACCGTATTCGCCAACGGCGGCATGTACGTAAAGCCGACCATGGTGGGAATGGTGAGGTCGAGACAGGGAGATATTCTTTACCGCCACTCGCCCGAGGCGCGTCAGGCGCTCGATCCCAGAATTGCCTACCTGATGGTAAATATGATGGAAGAGGTGCTGCGCAGCGGTACGGGGGCAGCTGCGCGTGCGCGAGGTTTCCGCGTTCCAGCGGCGGGTAAGACCGGCACTTCGCGCGATGGCTGGTTTGCCGGGTTCACGTCGCAGTTGCTGTGCGTGGTTTGGGTGGGATTCGACGACTCGCGTCCTTTAAACCTCGAAGGCGCTAAATCGGCATTGCCCATCTGGACCGAATTCATGAAACGCGCACTGCAATATCGCGGCTACCGCGATGCCAAGGAGTTTCCGATTCCGTCGGGCGTGGTGAGCGCGCGTCTCTGTTCGGAGTCGTTCGAACTGGCGACCCCACAGTGTCCGCAAACCTACACTGAGTTCTTTGTTGACGGAAGCCAGCCAGTGGTGCAGTGCGAATTGCACTCTGTCGGAGAGGCTGACCGGGTGAGCAATGAATCGTCCATCGAGTTATTACCGGCGACGCAACCCGCCACGCCGCCGAATCCTTGGTAGATTATCGATGTGCGAGCGATAGCCCTGTTCTGTCTTAGCGCGGCGCTAGTTGCGCAACCGGCCGCCACCGTACAGCAACTCGAGGCATCCGCTCGCGAACGTTTGGCAGCGCGCGATGCGGCGGGCGCGCTCGTGGTGTATGAAAAGTTGGGGCAACTGGCGCCTAAATCAGCAGCCTACCAGGATGAAATCGGCTTTCTACTGGCGGCCACCAATCGATCCGCCGAAGCCATCCTCCACTTTCAACGCGCCACGGAACTGAATCCAGCGCTGGCTCAGGCGTGGTATCACCTGGGCGTTGCGCTTTGGTTGACGCAACGCACCGATCCGGCTGTGGCGGCATTGCAAAAAGCCGTGGCACTGGCGCCCGGTCAGGGCGAATACCATTTTCGCCTGGGTGCGGCCTATGCGAACACCGCGCATTATCGCGAAGGTGTGCCCGAGTTAGTCCGGGCCGGCAAACTCCTCCCGAACAATGTCGAAGTGTGGTCCACCTTGGGCGACTCCTACCAGCAACTCAACCGTTACAAGGAGGCGCGGGATGCTTACCGGCGGGCGTTGCGACTCGACCCCAAGAATGACTTGGTGCGCAACGGTTACGGCAATGCGTTGGTGAAGTCGGGCGATCCGGCGGCGGGCTTGCGGGAGTTTCGGGCGATCTTACAACACGATCCCGCCAATTTCCACGTGCAGGTGAACTTAGGCTACGCGTACATCGCGGCGGGCGACTTTAAAGCCGCCATCGAACACCTGTCTGCAATGCTGCGCGATCATCCCGACGATGCCGGCGCGCATTACGATTTGGGAATTGCTTACAAGCAGAGCGACGATCTACCGCATGCCCGTGCGGAACTGGAACGCGCGGTGGCTCTCGACCCAGCGCTGGCCGAAGCGCACTACAGCCTGGGATTGACGTACATCGATGCCGGACTGCAGGATAAAGCCATCGAGCAGTTGCGCGCCGCGGTCGCGCAGCGGCCGGGGTATAACGAAGCATGGTTCATCCTAGGCACGACTCTGCAGCAGAAGGGAGACGCGGAGGGCGCCATCGGGGCCTTGCGGGAGTCCGTGGCGCTCGATCCGTTGAATGCTGCCGCTTGGAATAATTTGGGCTTACTGCTGCGGCGGAAAGGCGATGCAATGGACGCTTCGGAGGCGTTCGCGAAAGCCGCGGATATCAGAAAGACCGAAGACCTCGAGAAGCAGAAGAAGCTCAAACAGTAGCACAGCCAACGTGTTATTTATAAGAGACAATGTCTCTCGCTCGCATCGCTCTGATTTTTACGGCTCTGCTCGCTGCAAACGGTGCTCCGCCGCACACGCCTGTGCGAATTGCCGCAGCGGCCGATCTGCGGTTTGCCCTCGATGATGTCGTGAAAGCCTTCCGGCAGCAGCATCCTGGTGTGGAGGTCGAACCAACCTATGGCTCGTCCGGCATGTTTTACGAGCAGTTGGTGAACGGCGCGCCTTTTGATCTGTACCTGTCGGCGGATGTGCAGTACCCGCACAAACTGGCGGAACAGGGCTTGATTCTGCAGGGAAGCGAGTTCACTTACGCCGACGGGCGCATCGTGCTGTGGACTGGGAATGCGTCGGGGGTGAATATCGAAAGCCTGAAGATGGATGCCCTGCGGCAGCCTTCCGTCCACCACATCGCCATCGCCAATCCGGCGCATGCGCCTTACGGAAGAGCCGCGGAAGCAGCCTTGCGATCCGCGGGAATCTACGATGCAGTGAAGGACAAACTAGTGATGGGCGAGAACATCTCGCAGACTTTTCAAATGGCGCAGAGCGGCGCGGCGGAGGTGGGCATTGTGGCGCTCTCGCTGGCGATCGCCCCGGGCGCGGCCGGGCAGGGCCATTACTGGGAAGTGCCGCGCGACCGGTATCCCCGCATTCAACAGGGCGGGGCCATCATGAAGTCGGCCAAGAACGCCGCCGATGCCCAAGCTTTCCGTGCCTTTCTGCTATCCCCCGAGGGTCGCGCTATTCTGAAGCGTTATGGATTCTCGGGAGAATAGATGGAGTGGCAAGCCCTCTGGCTGAGTTTGCGTTTGTCGTTTTGGACGACGCTCATCCTGCTCGCCATTGGCTTGCCTACCGCCTACTCGCTTACTTACTCGCCGCTGCGATGGAAGTTCCTCGTGGAAGCGGTGGTGGCGCTGCCGCTGGTGCTGCCGCCCACGGTACTGGGATTCTATATCCTGCTGGCCATTGGGCCGCATAGCCCCGTGGGCCGGCTCTACGCTTCACTCACCGGCGGCATGCTGCCGTTCTCGTTCCAAGGCTTGCTGGTAGCTTCGGTGCTTTATAGCTTGCCGTTCTCCGTGCAGCCGTTCGCGTCCGGCTTTGCTTCGGTGGACCGCAAGTTGATCGAGGCTTCCTGGTGTCTGGGCGTGTCGCGCGCGGCCACGTTTTTCCGGGTGATCATTCCGCTCTCGGTGCCTGGTATTGTTACCGGAATGATCCTAAGTTTCGCGCACACGCTGGGCGAGTTCGGTGTGGTGCTGATGGTGGGCGGGAACCTGGCGGGCATCACGCGCACGGTTTCCATTTCGATCTTCGACGACGTGCAATCGCTTGAGTACAGCGCCGCGATGCACACTTCCCTATTGCTGCTGGGCATCTCCTTTTTGGTGCTGGCGGTTACTTATGGATTGCGGCGGAAGGCTGGGGCGGTGTGGCTTCCTAATGGACAGTGACCTGAGCGGCAGCCTGAGCATCGATGTGCACAAGAAGCACGCGGGCGGACCGCGAATTGCGGCTAGGTTGAGCCTGCCGTTGAACGCCCCTGCGGTGACGGTGCTATTTGGGCCATCGGGCGCGGGCAAGACTACGGTGCTGCGCTTGATCGCGGGCTTGGACCGGCCGGATGGCGGATCCATCCGCTGCGGCGATGCGGTCTGGTATGACGGGGGGGAGGCGTAAACCTATCGCCACAGCGCCGGCGCGTGGGCTATCTTTCGCAAGACTATGCCATCTTCCCGCACCTTACCGTGCGTGCCAATGTTGCCTACGGCGCGCACGGCTGGGAGATCGAAGGGCTGTTGTCGCGCTTCGAATTGAGCGGGCAGGCGGGATCCTATCCGCATCAGCTTTCGGGCGGCCAGTTGCAGCGCGTAGCTTTGGCGCGTGCGCTGGCGGCGCAGCCCCGTTTGCTGCTGCTCGACGAACCGCTTTCGGCATTGGACGCGCCCACGCGTCTGCGCCTGCGCGCGGATCTGCGGCAACTGCTGGCGGGCGTGCAAGTGCCGGCAGTGGTGGTGACGCATGATCGCAACGAGGCGCTGGCACTGGGCGATTCCATCGCCATCATGATCGACGGACGGTTACGGCAAGCGGGAACGGTGGAGAGCGTCTTCGACTTTCCGGCCGATGCGGACGTGGCGGAGGCGGTGGGAGTAGAGACCGTTTGTCCGGCGCGCGTGGTGTCGCGGGAGGGCGGCCTGGTGACGGTAGAGATTGCCGAGAATACGCGCCTTGTGGCAGTGGATACGGCTGGGGCGAGCGTGGAATTGTTCGCCTGTATACGGGCGGAGAGCGTGACCATCGAGCGGAACGCGCCCGGCAGCCCTTCGAGCGCGCGCAATCATCTGGCGGCGCGCATCGTGTCGGTGATGCCGGAAGGGGCCGTGGAGCGGGTGGTGCTGGACTGCGGGTTCCGTTTGACTGCGATGGTCACGCGGCAGGCCGGGGAGGAGATGCGCTTGGGGGAAGGGGATCAGGTTACGGCGGTAGTGAAGGCGACATCGATTCGGCTGGTGCCGAGGTTTGTACCATTGAAGGGACATGTCAATGACCATGGACCGTTTCTCGGCCCTGCCTGATCAACAGGGTAAGGAGGAGTTTGATCGCGGCCGGGTAATTAACATCCCGCCCCCTAAATACGCCCATACGCTGACAGCCAAACGGATCTACGACCGGCTAGTCCTGGCGCTTCAGGGAAGGGGTTTCACCATATTCCAGGAAGCGGGATTTCTGCTGACACCCGATGTGGTGCGGCAGCCCGACGTGGCTGTGGTTGAGGACTGGAAGTTGAAGGAGGCCGCCGCCGACGAGTACATTCCTGGTGCGCCTCTGGTGGCCATTGAAGTCGCGTCTCCGGGCAATAGTGCCGAGGAACTTGACATCAAAATCGATCAGTATCTTCGCGGCGGGAGCAATGCTGTGTGGGTAGTGTATCCGAAACGCAAGGCGATCCTACGATTCGCACTTGTGGACCGCAGAATTCAGTCGGTAGAATACAGGGCCGGTGAGTCCTTTTCCGAAGACAGCGTTACGCCGCCCTACGAATTTGATCTAGCAGAATTCTTCTAAGAGGTTCCCGCCTGCATGGGATTCTTAATTCGCACAAGATGAGGCTTGGGCGGCGCATAACGCCGCCCTGCTAACCCCTCCCTCACGGTCAGGGTTCTGATCCGCTCGGTAACTACTTTGTGACGGTGGTCTTGGCGAGTTTCTCGCGCTGTTCGCGCAGCACGGCCTTGCGGCTGAGCTTGATTTTATTGCCTTCGAGGGCCAGGACTTTGACCAGAATCTGGTCGCCTTCCTTCAACTCGTCGCGCACTTCACGTACGCGATTTTCGGCAATCTCGCTGATGTGCAGCAGGCCGTCGGTACCCGGGAAGATTTCGACGAAGGCGCCGAAATCGACCAGCCGTACGACCTTGCCCAAATAGGTTTTGCCCACTTCGGCTACGGCGGTGATATCGCCGATGATCTGCAGGGCCTTGTTCGCTGCCGCTTCGTCGGCGGAGGAAACATGCACCGTACCGTCGTCGTCCACGTCGATCTTCACACCGGTTTGTTCGATGATCCCACGGATCACCTTGCCACCTGGTCCAATGACGTCTCTGATTTTATCGGTCGGAATATGGATGGTGTAAATCCGTGGCGCGTACTGGGACATGTTGGTACGCGGCTGACGGATGGCCTCCTCCATTTTTTCGATGATATGGAGGCGGCCGTGGCGGGCCTGCTCCAACGCCTCGTGCATGATGGTGGCGGTGACGTTAGGCACCTTGATATCCATCTGCAGGGCGGTGATGCCGTCACGCGTGCCGGCGACTTTGAAATCCATGTCGCCGTAATGATCTTCGGCACCGGCGATATCGGAGAGGACGGCGTAATCGTCGCCTTCCTTCACCAGACCCATCGCTACGCCGCCTACGTGCGCAGCCATCGGAACGCCGGCATCCATGAGAGCGAGCGAAGCGCCGCAAACGGTGGCCATGGAACTCGAACCATTCGATTCCATGATGTCGCTGACCACACGGAGGGTGTAGGGGAACACCGTTTCAGACGGAATGAGCGGCAGCAGGGCGCGCTCGGCCAGTGCGCCGTGGCCGATTTCGCGGCGGCCGGGGCCGCGCATGAAGCCGACTTCGCCCACGCTGAAGGGCGGGAAATTGTAGTGCAACATGAAGCGCTTGGAGGCTTCGCCGGGCTCCAGCAGTTCGATGCGTTGGGCATCGTCCTTGGTACCCAGGGTAAGGGTGACCAGCGCCTGGGTTTCGCCGCGGGTGAAGAGGGCGGAACCGTGAGTGCGAGGCAGAACGCTGCTTTCAATGGTGATCTGGCGGATTTTATCGAAGGCGCGGCCATCGGGACGGCGGTGGTTCTTGAGCATCTCATCGCGGAAGACCCGCTCTTTGAGGGCTTCGAAAACCTTCTTGCCTTCGTCCTTCTGTTCGTCGGTCAGACCTTCCAGAACCTTCTTCTTCACTTCCGCGACTTTGGCGTAGCTTTCGAGCTTAGGATACTTTTCGGTATTCAAGGCGTCGATCAAGGCTTCGCGGGCTTGGGTCGAGATCTGCGCGGAGAGGGCCGCATCGAGCGTCTTAGTCTCGAAGACGCGCTTCGGTTTGCCGACCTTGGCGACCAGTTCGTGAATGGCGGCGGCGATCTTCTTGCAGCAGGTGTGGCCGAAGTCGATAGCGCCGATGACTTCCTGTTCAGAGGCTTGTTGAGCGCCCGCTTCCACCATGACGATGCCACTTTCGGTGGCGGCCACGATGATGTTTAGCTTAGACTCACGGCCTTCGGTATAGGTGGGGTTGGCGACGTATTCACCCTTCACCATGCCGACGCGCACTCCGCCCAGCACGTGATGGAAGGGAATATCGGAGATAGCCAGCGCGGCGCCCGCGCCGACTACTGCGAGTGAATTGGGATCCTGCTCGGGGTCGGCCGAGAGCACCATAGCGATGATCTGGGTTTCGTTTAAGAAGCCTTCGGGGAACAGGGGACGAACGGGCCGGTCGATCAACCGGCTGGTAAGGATTTCTTTTTCGGAGGGACGTCCCTCGCGTTTGATGAAGCCGCCCGGAATTTTTCCAGCGGCATAGGTATACTCGCGATAATCCACCGTGAGGGGAAAGAAGCCGGCATTCGGCTTCGGTTCTTCAGACATACAGGCGGTGACCAGCACCACGGAATCGCCGCAACGTACGACGACTGCGCCATTTGCCTGTTTGGCCATTCTGCCCGTTTCGAGGGTAATCTGGCGGCCTCCCAGATCGATTTCAACTGTGTGTGACATTTCTAATTCTCCAAGCCCCGGCTACCCGACAGCGGGCGCCATGACATAGTCTGACCGGTCGCATGACCGGCCGAATGAGACTGGAGTTGACAGGACGAGGAGGCCCCCGACGGGGGACCTGGCTAGCGGCGAATGCCGAGCTTTAGCAGAAGCGACTTGTAGCGTTCCGGACTGGTGTCCCGAAGATATCTCAGCATCCGCCGCCGCTTGGCGACCATAGTCAAAAGTCCCTTTCGCGATGAATGGTCCTTTTGGTGGGTCTTAAAATGCTCCGTAAGCTGCGTGATGCGCTCACTCAACAGGGCGATTTGAACCTCTGGCGATCCAGTATCAGCTTTACCTCGCTGATTTCCAGTGATTACTTGCCGCTTTACTTCCGTCGCCAGTGCCATGCTCGAGTGGTTGCTCCTTGTCTTCTCTTTATCTCGTTTTGGTTACGGAATATAGCATAGCACAAGCCGGGTGCAGGATGCTGCAAGAGAGTTATTCGATCTTATTGGAGGGTCCCATGCCCGGTTTTTTCTTCGGTTTCGAGCCTTCGGCGATGGCGATAACCTGTTGGCGGCCGCCGCTCGACCAGGCTTTTTGAATTTCGGCTTCGTTCATACCGGCGAGGCGGCCGACCAGAATAAATGACGGCAGGGCGTAGCGCAGGTTCTTCCACTGCGCCATTTCGACGACGGAATCGAGGGCACGTTCGCGAATCTGGCCGAGGGCAGCGGCGTTCTGTTCCGTGAGGGTGACCAGGGCATTGGCGGCGCGGGTACGGTCGCTAAGCACGATGGAGTTCAGCATTTCTACGAACCAGGTAGGCGACACCTGGATTTTGCGCTGGGGTTCCAGGTGGGCGAGTACGGCGATGGCGTTCAGCGCACGCACGGCGTTGGAACGGACATCTTCGTCGGGATCCTGCATGGCATTTTCCAGGTCGTCGACCACCTGTCTCTTATCCGGAGCATACCCGATGATGGTGGCGGCGATGGCGCGCTGTTCTTCGTCGTCGGAATTGCGGAGCACATCGCGCACCAGGTCGAGGTGGGCGGCGGCGAAATCGGCGAACTGGAATTGCAGCAGGCGGACGCCGGGATCGGCAGCCAAGGGGTGGCCGCTGGTGAGATCTTCGGCGGTGCTGCCGTTGCGCGCGGCGTCGCGCACGCCTTCGAGGAACTGATGGTAGAGAGCCACGACATCGTCTGGCAGAACGGCATCGCCCGAGGGCGGGCTGCGAAAGGCCAGGTGCGGCGCCCCTTTTTCCTCGACGCCAATGAATAAGGTAGTCTGGCCGTCGTCACAGCAAGCGGCTTCGACGTGGGCCAAGACTACGCCGGGAATCTTTTCCAATTCATCTTCCAGATCGCCTTTGGATGGGGGCAGCGGATCGCCGGCTTTCAAGTGCAGGGCGTGCAACAGTTTCTGGTCGGATAGCTTATGCAATCCGTAGAATTCGATATTGCCCACGCGCGGCGTGTCGGCGCTGAGGAGGGCGGCGGTAAAAAGAAAAAGGGATATAAACTTCACAATTCTATTGTGACGCGGCGGGCACAGGCGGCGGGTACCGGTTCCGCCCGGTTTACGCGCCAGTCGCGGCTTCACAGTGGCGGATCTTTGTCCAAACCGTCTGCACTCTGATGCGCGGCTTCGCGGGCTTTGCGTACTTCTTCGAGGCGCTCGCCGATGCGCTTTTCCATGCCGCGATCGGTGGGGTGGTAATAACGTTTGCCGGCTAGGGAAGGCGGAAGGCACTCCATGCCGGTAATCGCTTCCTCGAATTTGTGGGCGTGCTGGTATCCTTCGCCGTATCCCCATTGCTTCATGGCTGCGGTGGGCGCGTTGCGCAAATTCATGGGAACGGGTTCGGCCATGGTGGCTTGAACATCGGCCTGAACCGCTCCAAGGGCGCGGTAGGAAGCGTCGGACTTCGGCGCTACGGAAAGGTAAATGGCGACTTGGGCGAGGGCCAAGTCGCCTTCGCCGATTCCCAGGAAGTGGACGGCTTCTTTGGCGGCGACGGCCTGTTCGAGGGCGCGCGGATCGGCGAGGCCGATGTCTTCGATGGCCATACGCATGAGGCGGCGGGCGATGTAGAGGCGGTCCTCGCCGGCCTCGAGCATGCGCGCGAGCCAGTAAAGGGCGGCATCGGCATCGCTTGACCGCACGGATTTGTGAAGCGCCGAAATCAGGTTGTAATGCTCTTCGCCGGACTTATCGTAGAGCAGAACCTTGCGCTGGATGGCGTCCTGCACGGCAGCGGGGGAAAGTTCGTGGGGCGGGGAGGCGGCGACGGCAGCCTCAAGCGTATTGTAGGCGGAGCGGGCGTCACCGCCGGCATAGATGGCGATCTGCTCGAGGAGGTTAGGTGGCGCATCGACGATTTCGAGTTCGCCGAGTCCGCGTTCGCGGTCGGCCAGGGCGCGCTGCAAAAGCCCGACGATCTCTTCGGCGGTAAGAGCGCGCAGGGCGTAGACCCGCGAGCGGGAGAGCAGTGCCGCGATCACTTCGAAAGACGGATTCTCGGTGGTAGCGCCGATTAAAACGATATCGCCCTTCTCGACATAAGGCAGGAAGGCATCCTGCTGCGCTTTGTTGAAGCGGTGGATTTCGTCAATGAATACGATGGTGCGGCGGCCCATGCGGCGCAGGCGCTCGGCATCCACCATGACCGCTTTAATCTCTTTGATGCCGCTGAGCACGGCGCTGAAGGGAATGAACTCGCAGCGGGTGAGGCGCGCGATGAGGCGGGCGAGACTGGTCTTGCCGACACCGGGCGGTCCCCAAAGGATTACGGAACTGAGTTCGTCGTGCTCGATTTGGCGGCGGAGTGGCTTGCCGGGGCCGAGTACATGATCCTGCCCGGCAAACTCGTCGAGGGTGAGCGGGCGCATGCGGTCGGCGAGGGGACGCTTCTTATCGACGATTTCGGGCTCGGCCGGCGGGGATGTATCGAACAGGCTCAAGGGGCAAGCGACCTCTGGCGCCGGGCCTCATAGAGCAGGATGCCGGCGGCCAGCGCGGCGTTGAGGGATTCGACGCCGGAAGTAGGTATGGAAATATCGATGGCGTTGGCGCGCAACTGGGGGCTGACGCCGCGGGCTTCGTTGCCAATGACGATGGCGCAACGGCGGGTGAAATCCACTTCGCCCAAGGGCTTCGAGGGGTGCTGGGAATTGGCGGGCACACCGGCGTAGACATCCAATTTATTCTGCTGGAGGGCGGCGCGGGCGAGGGCGGAATCGAGACCGGAAGCGAAGGGCACGCGGAAAAGGGATCCGGCAGCGGCGCGCAGGGCTTTGGGATTGAAGGGGCTGACGGTGCCTTTGAGGAACATGAGTCCGCTGGCGCCGAAGGCTTCGGCGGCGCGTGCGATGGTGCCCGCATTGCCGGGGTCCTGCAAGCCATCGAGAACGACTACCAGACTGCGGCCGCGAAACAATTGCGGCAGGTTCCAGATGGGGGGCTCGATGAGGGCGATGACGCCCTGGCTGGCTTCAGTGCCGGATATGAAGGGAAAAAGCTGGTCGGAAACCACAGCGACGCGCAGGCCGGTAAGGCGCTTGACGTGGCTCTCGACGGCGGACTGCACCGACTCAGAGCACAAGACTACCTTGACGGCGCAACCGCTGCGCAGGGCTTCTTCGAGTAAGTGAAAGGTCTCGGCTACCAGGTAACCTTCCTGGGTGAGACCGCCGCGGGCGATGGCACGGCGGACATCTTTGAGCAAGGGATTGGCGGCGCTGGATATTGTCTCGGGCTTAGGCATCTTACAATGTGTCTGGGATCAGAATAGCGCAGATGAAACGTACCGTATGGAATGTGGTGGTGGCGGCGTTCTCGGTAGTGATGCTTTCCACCGCCTGGATCGCGATCCGGGTAGAGCGGCAGGCAGCGGTGGACGAAGCGCAGCCGGCGGACGTGATCGTGGTATTGGGCGCGGCAGAATACCGCGGGCGGCCGTCGCCGGTGCTGAAGGCGCGGCTGGACCATGCGCTGGAATTGTACCGCAAGGGCTTAGCGCCGAAGATCATGACCACAGGCGGGGCGGGGGGGATCCAGTGTTCACCGAGGGCGGTGTGGGGCGCGACTATCTGACCAGCCAGGGTGTGAATCCGGAGGCTGTGGTGGTGGAGCGGGAGGGCAGCAGTACGGTGGCGTCGACGGCGCTGGCGGCGGAGATCATGAAGCGGATGGGCATGCAATCGGCCATTGTGGTGAGTGACGGATACCATATCTACCGGGTGAAGAAGATGCTGGAGGGGCGGGGATTGACGGCATACGGATCGCCGCGGCCGGAGCGGGCGAGGGACAGCTTGGGATATCAGTGGAATTATGTGAGGCAGGCGCTGGGGTATTTGATGTGGAGTTGCGGAGTGAAGGTGTGAGGGCTCACTTCGTTCGCCGTGGTTGGTGGATGGTGGCTGGTGGTTGGTGGTTGTGCCTGGCGCTGGCTCACTTCGTCCGCCGTGGCTGGTGGCCGGTGACTGGTGGCTGGTTGTTGTGCCTTGGGATTTTGCTGGCGTGGCCGCTTCTTAAGCTCTCGGGGCGGGAAAAGCTGTGAGGGCTCACTTCGTTCGCCGTGGTTGGTGGTTGGTGACTGGTGGCTGGTGGTTGTGTTTGGGAATCGGGGTGTTGGCTTTGGCGATCCGGCTGGCGCTGTTGCCGGTGCGGCCGATTCCGGAGCCTACGGTACAGGATGAATTCGCTTACTGGCTGGGGGCGGAGACGTTTTGTTTGGGGCGAGTGACCAATCCGCCGCATCCGATGTGGGTTCACTTCGAACCGTTTCAGGAGAATTCGCAGCCCACTTACGCGAGTAAGTATCCGCCGGCGCAGTCGCTCGTGATGGCGCTGGGTTGGAAGCTGTTCGGGCATCCATGGTACGGGATTTGGTTGAGCTGCGGGGCGATTTGCGCGGCGCTTTGCTGGATGCTGCAGGGATGGCTGCCGCCGCGTTATGCGCTGTTGGGTGGATTGATGGCGGTAGCTCAGTGGGGCGTGGCGGGATACTGGGTGAATTCGTATTGGGGGGGGGCGGTGGCAGCGGCGGCAGGCGCGCTGGTGGTGGGGGCAGTGCCCCGGTTGGCGCGGCGGCCTACCGCTGGAACGGCGGCGCTGGCGGCGTTGGGCATGGTGACGCTGGCGAACAGCCGTCCGTATGAGGGCGCGATTACGGTGGCGGCCGCGGCGGTGGCATTGCTGGTGTGGCGGCGGCGGGCGGGGCATCCGTTGGGGGAGCTGTTGCATTGGCGGGTGGCGGGTCCGGCGTCGGCGATTGCGGGCTGCGGCCTGGCGGCGATGCTCTATTACAACTACCGTGTGACAGGGCATGCGCTGCTGATGCCGTATGCGTTGAACCAGCGGACTTATGGGATCGCGCCGGTGTTCTGGATGATGCCGCTGGGGCATCCGCCGGTCTACCATCACGATGTGCTGCGGCGGTTTTGGACGATCTACGAAGTCTCGTTTTACGAGAGGGCGCGGTCGTGGCCGGCGATTGTGCCGGTATTCTTCGTACGCATGCTGTGGTACTTCTACCTGACGACGGTCTCGGCCGCGGCGTTGGTGGTGGCGGTCTGGCTGCGGCGGGGACGGAAGGTCTGGATGGCGTTGGGGATGGGGGGGGCGGTCACGGCGGGGTTGCTGCTCGAGCGGTATCCGAACGCGCACTACTTTGCGCCGGCGACTGCATTGGTGCTGCTGCTGGTGCTTTTGGGCGTGCAATACGCGCGGGTGAAATGGGGGGCGGCGGCGCTGGCGGTATTCGCGGTGTTGTTCTTCGGAGGGGCGGCGGTGCATGACTGGCGGGAGACGGGGGACGAGTATCCGCACAAGGAATTCACGGCGCACCGGCTGGGAGTGATCCACCGGTTGGAGGGCGAAGCCGGGCGGCACCTGGTGATCGTGCGCTATGCGCCGGACCACGACACGCTGGACGACTGGGTCTACAACCACGCGGACATCGACGGGTCGCGGATTGTGTGGGCGCGAGATATGGGGGAGGCTAGGAATCGGGAGTTGATCGAGTATTATAAGGACCGGCGGGTGTGGGTGGTGGAACCGGACGGGGAAAAGGTCGAGCCGCGGCCCTATTCGGATGCCCGATTTTAGGGGTGGATCCGGTACAAACGAAGCCCAGGATGTTGGATGCAAAGGGGAAGTTGGAGCGCGGGTTGCGAGGGTTGAGGGAGGCGAGGGGGATGCGGGGGGGGGCGATACGGTTTGCGGGGGGGATGGCCGAATTTGGCGGTTTTGGGAGGTTTTTGGCGGGCGTGAAGGCGCAGTTGTGGCGCACCCGTTGTGGGCTGGCACTAAGTTGTCAAAGATCGCACTACCACTTACTAACGACTATCGGTGCCGGTGGGCGCGCAGGACACCGGACCGGAGGCAGCGGCCTCAGACCTGGCGTATGCGGGGGGCGGAACGGGCGGTTTGGCGGCGGGGGGAACCCGCTGGAAGTTGACGCGCGAATCAATAACCGGCTCCATGGGCTGTGGCTGTGGCCGGGAGGGACGCTGCTTCTGTAACTGCTGCAGGTCATGGACGGCGGTGCGGAAGGACCGCTCCAATTGGGTGCGGAGTTTGATGACATAGCCCAACATGATGAACTGTTCGGGGCCGAAGGCGATGCGGTCGAGGATTTTAGCTTCGCTGTGGGCGGCGCGGATGAGCAGCCACTGCGAGATCACCATGGTTTCGAGGTAGCAGGTTTCGGTGCGCCCTTCGGGCTTCCAATCGGCTTCGAGATCGTCCCAGAGTTGGGAGTAGGCCGCGGCATTTTCGCCTTCGATGATGATGGCGCGGGTGCGGAGGCCGAAAGTGAGGGCGTTAAAGCGGATGGCGGCGCGACCTTCGGGAGTTTTCGGGCCGCAGGACTTTTGCGCGTTCTCGATATTTGCGGCGTGTTGCTTTTCCGATATCAACATATATTTCCTAGTGGGATGGCGGGTTGGAGCCCGTTTCCAGTTCTAATAGAGCATGCGAGTTGAGGGAAGGCGGGGGACGGAGCGGGCAAGTGATTGAATTTAGAGGGGTGATTGATTTTGGGAGATCTGT
Organism: Bryobacterales bacterium; assembly: GCA_963738345.1. Taxonomy (GTDB): domain Bacteria; phylum Acidobacteriota; class Terriglobia; order Bryobacterales; family Bryobacteraceae; genus Bog-159. The sequence goes on along the minus strand of CAVTWI010000002.1, from coordinate 3,150,662 downwards.
CACTCGATAAGGCGAACGTAACACTTTGGCTTCGAGGAGGTTATTGGAGTTATCGCGGCGCTCAGGTCGAGGAACTTCTACAAGAGTATGACGACACACGCCGATCAGCGTGCACGGTCTTGGACGACGTGCTGATGGTGTCATTCAAGGAATTAAGAAGAGAGCAATGCCGATGAAATGCCCATCGTGCGGCCAGCGGAACCTAGTGCGAGACACGCGCGACATCTCATATACCTACAACGGCGAAATGACGACGATTCCGGCCGTACGTGGCGAGTTTTGTCCGGCCTGCGGGGAGAGCGTTCTCGGCGCGGCAGAATCGAAGCGAGTCAGTGCGGCGATGCTGGAGTTTAACAAGGAGGTGAACGCTTCCATAGTGGATCCCGAGTTCATTGCGCGCGTGCGCAAGAAACTTGCACTTGACCAGCGGGAGGCGGCCGCGATCTTCGGTGGCGGGACCAATGCGTTTTCACGTTATGAGAACGGCAAGACTAAGCCGCCGCTCGCGCTGGTGAAACTCCTGATGGTGCTCGACCGGCACCCCAATTTGCTTGATGAGGTTAGGGACGCTTGCTGACGTAGAGTTCGAAAGGCAGGCGCGTTCCAGTGCGATGGAAAACCCCACCCTGACGGGCGGGGCTCGGATTGCCGTTTGCGACACTCGTGTTTACTGAGCGAGGTTCGGGACGCTTGCTTGCGCGCGCGGTTCGGATTGCGGGGACACACTCTTAGCGGGGTTCGTCGATTTTCAGGACCTGATCGGCGGCGATGTCTTTGAGCACTTGCTGCGCGCCGCTGGGCCAGCGAATTTCGATGGAGGCGATTTTGGTTTCGCCGGCCAGACCGAAGTGGATGCGCTTGTCACTCGACGACATGAAGCCGACACTGACGGCTAGGTGGTTGTAGAGGACGCGGCCGGAGGCAGTAGTCAGTTTCACTTTGGCGCCGATGGCGTCGCGGGCGCTCTTGTGACCGGTGAGACTGAGCATGAGCCAGTGGTTGCCAGTGTCGCCGGAGTTCATCAGGATGCGCGGGGTTTCGTTGAGCGAGGTGACCACGATATCCATGGCGCCATCATTATTCAGATCTCCAAAGGCAGAGCCGCGCTGGTAGCCCTTGTGCAGAAAGTCCTTGCCCATCTCGGCAGAGACGTCAATGAAGGTCTTGCCGCCAACATTTTCAAACATGGTGTCGTGCTGGGGCGATTTTTCGTTGACCTGGTCCACGTCGCCATTGGCGGAGTAGATGTCTTTCCAACCGTCATTGTTATAGTCGATGAAGCCGTTGCTCCAACCGGAAAACGGAAGGCTGAGGGTCTGGATCTTCGAAGCATAAGGAAAAGTAAACATGTTGCCCCGATTGCGGAGTAACTGCCAGACCTGCCCCATCAGATTGTTATAGAAGATATCGACGTTGCCATCGTTATCGTAGTCATTGGCGTCGGAACCCATGGACGATCCGGTATGGGCGCTGTCGTTATAGGCGACACCGAGTTCGAGCCCTTTTTCCTCAAACGTGCCGTTGTGCTGGTTGATGAAGAGTGAATTGGGCTCGGTATCGTTGGCGATGAAGATGTCCTGGTAGCCGTCGTTATTGAAGTCGGCGATGGAGATGCCCATGCCTTTGCCGGGCGATTTGGCGAGGCCGGATTTTTCGGTAACATCTTCGAACTTGCCGTGGCCGAGATTGTGATAGAGGCGGGGGGGGACGCTTTTGTAGCGGCGCGGGTCGCAATAATATTCCCTGTCCTCCATGGTGCAGTGCAGGTCGGTTTCGGGCTTCCAGAAGGTGTAGTTGGAAACGATGAGATCGAGCAGGCCATCGTTATCGTAATCGAACCAGGCGCCGGCCACGCTCAAGGTGTCGGCGGGTTTGCCCCCGATGCCCGAGGCAGCGGTAACGTCGGTGAAGGTGCCGTTCCCGTTGTTGTGGTAGAGCACATTCTTGCCGGCGCTGCAGATGAACAGATCGGGGTAGCCGTCGTTATCATAATCGCCGGCCGCCACGCCGAAGTTGAAATCGAGGTTGGCGCCGGCGAGTCCAGCTTTGGCGGTGTAGTCTTCGAAGGTGCCGTCGGCGCGCTGCTTGAGCAGGCAGTTGTAGTAGGAGGGATTAGTCTTTTTTAGTTCGGGAAGTTGTGCGCCGTTGGTGAAGAATAGGTCCATGCGGCCGTCGTTATCGAAGTCGAAGATGGCCACGCCGCCGCACATGGGCTTGGGAAAATACTTGCGGCTATCGGGGCTATTGTTGCTGACGTAGGTGATTTTGGAGCGCGGGGCGACGTCTGTGAAGGTGGGGCGCTTGGGTGATTGGGCGGATAGACAGAGAAAGGCGAGGATGAGGAGGGCCAGAGTACGCCGCATGATAGACTGAGAATTCCGAGACGTGAAAGCTTTCATCCCTATTGTAATCGGAGCCGGTGCGCTGCTGGCCGGGTCCGCGGCGGGCCCCATCGTTTTCGAAGAAATCGCGGAACGATCGGGACTGACGTTTCGTTTCCGATAGCTCGCCAACCCCGAACAAGAATCAGCCCGAGACGATGGTGGCGGGCGTAGCCCTGTTCGATTATGACAACGATGGCTACCTGGACGTTTACCTGGTGAACGGGGCGGCCATTCCATCGCTGAAGAAGGAAGGTCCGAAATACTGGAACCGGCTGTACCACAACAACCACGACGGCACGTTTACGGATGTGACGGAGAAGGCCGGGCGTGGCGGGCGAAGGCTACGGGATGGGCGTGGCGATCGGCGATTACGACAACGATGGGCTGGCCCGATATCTACGTGGTGAATACGGGGAAGAACCAGCTTTTCCGCAACAATGGCAACGGCACCTTCACCGACGTCACGGACGAGGCGGGCGTGGGCGGCGGGATGTCGACGGCAAGAAGATGTGGTCGGTCTCGGCGGCCTGGGTAGACTACAACAACGACGGGCTGCCGGACTTGTTCGTCTCCAACTACTGCAAGTGGGAGGTGAACAAAGATCCGGTCTGCGGCCCGAAGCCGGAGTCTGCGGGCGTATTGCCATCCGAACAATTACGCGAACCTGCCGAACACGCTTGTATCGCAATAACGGCGATGGAACGTTTACGGATGTATCGGTGGAGACGGGGATCGCCAAGTACGCGGGGAAGGGCATGGGGGCGGTGATCGCGGACTACGACGGGGACGGGTTCATGGATATTTTCGTGGCCAACGACAACCGTCCGAACTTTCTGTTCCACAATCTGGGAGGGAAGAAATTCGAGGAAGTGGCGCTGGAATCGGGCGTGGCGTATACGCAGAGCGGGAGCGCGATTTCGGGCATGGGCGCGGATTTCAAGGATGTGGACAATGACGGGCGTCCGGACATCTGGCATACAGCGGTGGAGAACGAATCGTTTCCGCTGTTTCAGAATCGGGGCGACGGGCAGTTCTGGGAGCGTACCTTTCAGATGCATTTGTTGGGGACGCGGGACATGTCGGGCTGGGGAAACGGGATTTTCGATTTCGATAATGACGGGTGGAAGGACCTGTTTGTGGCGCGCGGCAACGTGCTGGATAACGTGGCGCAGTTTTCGCACCGCACTTATGAGGAGCCGAACGCGGTGTTCCGCAACATGGGGAACGGGAAGTTTCGAGGATGTGAGCGGCGGGGCGGGCGCGGATTTTCAGAAGGCGGCGGCGCATCGCGGCGTGGCGTTCGGCGATATCGATAACGATGGGCGGATGGATGCGGTGGTCTCTGTGTTGAACGGGAAAGTGAAGTACTTCCACAATATTTCGAAGAACGGGAATCACTGGATTCTGCTGAAGCTGACGGGGAGGAAGAGCAATCGCATGGCGCTGGGGGCGCAGATCCGGATTACGGGGGAAGACGGCGCGAAGCAATATAACGAAGTGACCACGGCGGTGGGGTATGCCTCCGCCAGCGACTCGCGCGTACACTTCGGGCTGGGGGGGGCGAAGACCGTGAAGGAGATCGACATCAAGTGGCCCAGCCGTATTCACCAGGTGCTGCACAATGTGGCGGCGGACCAGATACTGGCGATTGAGGAACCGGCGCAGTAGGTGATATGAGTACAGCGTTTTTGCAGGCGGTGGAAGCGATCGCCGGCGGTGATGAGGTTGGGTTGGAGGCGCTGTTTGCGGCGCACGCGGGGCTGGTTCACGAACGCGCGCCATTTGCGCACGGGGCCACGCTGCTGCACTATTGCGGGGCAAATGGCGTGGAGGTACAGCGGTCGCCGAAGAATGCGCCGGCCATCGCGCGCATGCTGCTGGAGGCGGGGGCCGAGGTGGATGCTACCGCCGCGGTTTATGGCGACCACTACACTACCCTGGCATTGGCGGTGACCAGCGTGCACCCGTATCTGGCAGGCGTGCAGGCGGATCTGGTGGACGTGCTGGTGGACTACGGCGCGCGGGTGGACGGCCTGTCCGGCGATGGCACGCCGCTGGGATGTGCGCTGTTATTCGGATATCGCGAGGCGGCGGAACGGTTGGTGCTGCGGGGCGCGCGCGTGGATAATTTGATTTACGCGGCGGGTTTGGGACGTACGGATGTGGTGCGCCGGATGCTGGCTGGTGAAGTCGGGATGGGGACGGTGGTGCGGCGCAGCGACGATCGGGCGGGGCGATTCTCGTTTCCAGTGGCGCGGGATGCGGACGCGCGGGAGGTGGCGCTGATCGTGGCGGCGATGCACGGGCGATTGTCGACGGTGCGGGCGCTGCTCGATGGCGGAGTGAGTGTGAACGCCACGCCTTATTGCGGGCAGACCGCGCTGCACTACGCGGCGTACATCGGGCGGCGCGAGGTGGTGGAGGAGTTACTGGCGCGGGGCGCGGACCCCACGATGGTCGACACGCAGATGCAGAAGACGCCGGCGGGTTGGGCTCGCGAGTTGGAGAATACGGAGATCGCGGAGCGGTTGGAACGGTGAGGGCGGTGCTGTTCGGCGCCACAGGGATGGTCGGGCAAGGGGTTTTGCGCGAGTGTTTGATTGACCCGGAGGTGGAGAGCGTGGTGGCGGTGGGGCGCAGCGCTTCGGGTCAGCGGCACGCCAAGTTGCGCGAGATCGTGCATCGGGATTTGATGGATTACGCGGGATCGAGAAGGATTTGGCGGGCTTGGATGTTTGCTTCTTCTGCCTGGGCGTTTCGTCGGCGGGGATGAAAGAGGCGGATTACCGGCGAGTGACCTACGATCTGACTCTGGCGGCGGCTGAGGTGCTGGCACGTTTGAACCGGGCGTTGACGTTCGAGTTTGTGTCGGGGATGGGGACGGATAGGTCAGAGCGTGGGCGGGTGATGTGGGCGCGGGTGAAGGGGCAGACCGAGAACGCCTTGTTGCGGATGCCGTTCAAGGCGGCTTATATGTTCCGGCCGGGGATGATTGTGCCGATGCACGGGATCCGGTCGCGGACGGCGCTGTATAGAGTGCCGTATGCGTTGATGAGTCCACTGCTGCCGCTGCTGCGGGCGGCGTTTCCGAAGTACGTGACTTCGACGGAGGCGCTGGGTCGGGCGATGATTACGGTGGCGAAGCACGGGGCGGCGAAGGCGGTGCTGGAGAGTGCGGATATTAATGCGGTTCTGGCGGGCGGTGATGGCAGGGGAGGCCGGCGCCGAAGTCATTATCGAGCGCGATGCGCAACCGCTCGCCGCGATCCGCGCGGCCAACCCGGTTCGGCGCACGATTTCCGAGTGCATGTGTCTGGCGGAAGAACACGAACATGAAACCGGCCAAGCTCCGGTGCTCGATCCTGACTTTGCGGCCGATGTGGACGAGATTGTGCGCAACCGCAAGCCGTGGAATCCACCGACTTGGGATTGATGCTTGATTCCAGCGTGGTCATTGCCGGTGAGCGGCGCGGCCACACCGTCGGGCAAATAGCGGAGCATGTCAAAACCGCCTACGAGAAATCGATCCGCGACGTGTAGATTGTCCGGTTACAACCGCCGATCGCTCTTCAAGATCCGCTGATGGCGGCGGTGAGGGTCGTCGACGCGCGGTAGGTGGCCGTCTTATCACTGGATAGTGACAGTTACTGTATTCGCGGCTTGGCCGTCGGCATTCAGTATGATGTTGACGCTGCCTTTACCCGCGAGTGACTGCGGCAGGGGTCCTATGTTCACCTGATCCTCGGGCGGTGTCAAGTGGTTTGTGTAAACGGTTCGGATTCGCGCCATTTTTTTTGAAGTTTTTTCCTTGCTGCCGCAGGCGCTCGGGGTTGTGGGAAAGTGGGAATCCTGCTTTTGGATTTCCACTTTTCCACAACCCACACTTAAGAATTCTTGGTTTTGTTTTTCTTGATTTTTATAAATTGCTTTCTTTGATCGTTCGACGGCCACAGCTCCGCTATCGCCATCCTCGGGTTTTGCCCCCCCTCCTACGCGTTTTGTCCCCCCCCCGCTTTATTAAGCGTTCACCGCCGGCATCCGTTCTGGCCACTGAATACTGAACCGGTTTAGAGCTTCCCGCCAGTTCTGTACCGGCATGCTCCACTTTTTCGACGCGTTCCGTAACGCCAGATACAACAACTTGAAAGCGGCTTCATCGTTGGGAAACGAGCCTCGCATCTTGATAATTTTCCGGAGTGACATATTCAGTGACTCAATCGCGTTGGTCGTGTAGATCACTTTCCGGATCTCTGCCGGATAAGCGAAAAATGGCGTGATTCGCTCCCAGTTGCGCCGCCAGGTCTGACTGACCATCGGACACACTCCATCCCATTTCTTTGCCAATGCATCCAGGTGCAGTTCCGCTTCCATCGCCGTGGCCGACTGATACACCTGTCGTAGGTCGCTGGCCACCGCCTTTCGTTGCTTCCAACTGACGTACGCCAACGACGCCCGCAACATGTGCACGATGCACAGTTGCACTTCCGCATTCGGAAATGTCGCTTCTATCGCCTCTGGAAACCCTTTCAATCCGTCCACGCAAGCGATGAAGATGTCCTTCACCCCTCGGCCCTGGATCTCCGTCATCACCTGCAGCCACTGCTTGGCCCCTTCGTTTTGCGCCGTCCATAACCCGAGGATCTCCTTACGCCCTTCCATGTTCACTCCCATCACCACGTGGATCGCCTTGTTCTGGACATGTCCCCCATCCCGCACCTTTACCCGCAACGCGTCCATGTACACGATCGGATACACTTCCTCCAGCGGCCGGCTTTGCCAGGCCTTCACTTCGTCCATCACCGCTTCCGTCACATTGGAAATCAGCGTCGGCGAAACCTCGATCCCGTATATCTCCTTCAGGTGACCCTCGATCTCCCGCGTCGTCATCCCGCGCGAGTACATCGAGATAATCTTGTCATCGAAGCCCGTGAACCGGGTCTGCCCTTTGGCTACGATCTTCGGCTCGAAGCTCCCGTTCCGGTCGCGCGGCGTTTCCAGTTCGATCTCCCCGAAGTCCCCTTTCAGGTTCTTCTTGGTTGTACCGTTCCGCGAATTGCCACTGTGGTTCCCGGCCGGATCGTGCTTCTCATAGCCGACGTGTTCTGTCAGTTCGGCCTGGAGCGCGCGTTCCAAAACGGCTTTCGTCAGTTGCTTCAGAAGTCCGTTCTCGCCAATAATGTCTTCTGGTTTCTTGTAGTTGACCAGCAGTTCGTCGATCAGTTTCAGGTCTATTGCCATCGGTTCTCCTAGTTTGCGCTATCCGATGGCCGTTTACACAATCTAATTTATACCCTCGATCCTCGCCCGCATAGCCCGGGGCGCTGCCGGCATATAGAACGGGTACGCTTACGCCACCTACAGTTACCGTCACATTCTTGGCATTGCGAATGCCGGTGCCGTACATCTCCAAATAATACTGGGTATTAGCAGCGGTCACGTTCAAGGGTGCGCCGACCACTTGTCCTCCCGAAACTTGGTAGATAGGCTGCAAAGGTTGCTGCGCTCCCGAGACGATGGGCAATACCCAGGCGGCCACTAATCCGTTGGCATTCAATTCGAACAACCCAGGGGACACCGTACCTATCTGGATAGTGGCGGTCTGAACAGTCCCATTCTTGTTGGTGATGGTTACAGTGGCCGTTCCGGGCGCCGTACCCAAGGGAATCTCGTAGTTCACCTGGGTGGAAGAAACGTAGAACAACAAAGCAGCACGGGACACTCCGGCCGAGTCAGTGACAGTGACGGTGGTTCCATCGAGAGTAGTGCCCAGGGGCGAGGTGGCCTCCGTTGTGCCGACTGACAGATTAGCGCCGTAGGCCGCGACGATGGACTCGGCCGCGAAGGGTTCCACCTGTCCGGCGGTTGCGGACTTTACGGAGAAGGCCGATGACTGGGTGGTATTCAGCAGTACGGTGACATAGCCGAGTTGGCCGTTCCCAGAGGCACTTCCTTGATCGCCGATGGCTAAGTCGGGTTTGCCGTCGCCGTTGTAGTCAGCTACGGCGATGGAGTAAGGCGAGGGTCCGCCGTTGAAAGGTACTTGTGACTGGAAGGTGCCGTCACCATTGCCCAGTAAGTAGACCATTTCGGTATCACCGCAACAACTGGCCACGACCAGGTCAGGCTTGCCGTCGGCGTTCATGTCGGCGATAGCGATGGAAGTCATGCCGAATTGGCCCGGGTAAGAGACGGGATTCTTGAAAGTGCCGTCGCCATTGCCTATGAACACGTCAATCAGGAAGTTGAAGTTGGCATCGGTAGTGCCGACGACTAAGTCGGGTTTGCCATCGCCATTCAGATCGCCCACGGCCATGGCTGTGGGGTTCACTGCCGCGGCATAGCTCAGCGGCTGTTGAAAGGTGCCGTCGCCATTTCCTTTAAAAATCAAGACGCCGCCGGGATTAGCTGAGGCGAAGCCTTGCGGTACCCCGTTATCCAGCACTACTAAGTCTGTTTTGCCGTCGGCGTTCAAATCCTGCAGAGCTACGAAGATGGGCGCGGTGCCGGCGGTGATGTTAGCGGCTGGTTGGAACGCACCGCCGCCGCTCGATAGCAATACGGACACGTTGCCGGTATTGCTGCCGCCGGTGAGAACGTCACCTTGGTTGGCGACGACTAAGTCAGGTTTATTATCGGCGTTGAGATCGGCGACAGCCACCATCACGGAGTTACTGCCCGTGGTGTTGTAAATCGGCGCTTGAAAGGTCCCGTCGCCATTGCCTAGGGAAACGGATACGCTACCGGAGGAGTTGGCTAGGGCCAGGTCGATTTTGGAATCACCGTTTAGATCGGCCAGGGCGACGAACCTGGGTTTCACTGGACTGCCGCTGGTTTGGGTAAGGGCGTAAGTGGTGGGTCCCGAAAAGGTGCCACTTCCTTTATTGAGTAAGATGCTCAGGCTATTGGCCGAGTCATTAGCGGTGACCAAGTCCGGTTTGCCATCGCCGTTGAGGTCGGCGGTTGCGATGGAATAGAGCGGACTAGGAGTGCTATACAAAGGTCCTCCACGGAAAGTGCCGTCGCCATTGCCCAGCAAGACGGCGATTTCGCCGGATCCGAAATTGCCGGTGATGATACCGGGCGTGCCGGTGCCGGTCACTATGTCGAGATTGCCATCGTGATTGAAATCGGTAATTACAACCGAGGTGGGGTCTGATGTGGTGCTGTATGCGATGGGCGCGCCGAAAGTGCCGTCGCCATTGCCCATTAAGACGGAGACCAGGCCGGAACCGGAATTGGTAACTACCAGATCGAGCTTGCCATCTTTGTTGAAATCGGCGGCGGCGAGATAAGTACAGTAGGACCCGGCCGGAAAGGTGGTGGGCGATTTGAAGGTGCCATCGCCATTGCCGAGCAGGATCGAAACTGTGCCGGTGGCATTCGACAGGGCGAGATCCATTTTGCCGTCACCGTTAAAATCGGCGGCGATGATGGCGTCGGGAACTTGGGTGAGTCCCGAGGTGACGGTGGCGCCAGTGGTAAACGTGCCGTCGCCCTTGCCGAGCAGGATCGTGACACTTCCGGGGCCTTCTCCAGTGACGGCGATATCGAGCTTACCATCGCCATTCAGGTCGGCAATGGCGGCAGAGATAGCGTTTGCTCCGGTCGGATAACTGACGGGACTTTGAAAGGTGCCGTCCCCGTTGCCGAGGAGGATGGCCACACCGTTAGAGGACGTTCCGGAGTAGACGACGGCGAGATCGGCATGGCCATCGCCGTTGAAATCCGCCGTCGAAACGGTAGACGCGCCGCCGGGCAGCGGATAGGTCTTGAGGCTGCCGGTGCCGGAATTCATGAGTCCAACGCTCACAAAAGGTTGGGGCGACGGAGAGCCGGTGGAGGCGGCGCCGGGTATAGGCGAGCCATCGACGAAATAACCCCAGGCAATGATTTGCGAGGCCGCGCCGGGGGTGGGGTCGACGGTAATGGTGGGTAGCGTCCCGGTAGTCGTGGGCGGTGTACTGCAGCCTCCGATATAGTTTTGAAAATCGGGAGTGAGGGTGAGGAGGGAGTACGGCGGGGCAGTGGAGATGGTGGCGGCGGTATAGGAACCGTCTGGCTGCAGTAACAGCGCGGTCCTGCTGGTGGGGGTGTGGGGGGTGGTCAGGAGCGGCCCTTCAAAGCTGATGCAGGTCTGTCCTGTTAGCGACGTTATAGACAGACAGCAGAATAGTGCGATAAATAACAAAACGGCGCTGGCAGTGCGCATATGCGGTCCCTCCGAGTGACTGAGCCAGGTGTCCGCTGAGCGGTCCTGGTTACTCCGATTGTACACGGGAGAGTAGCCGCCTCAGCGCGACGTTTTTGCGCGACGATTTCGCGCTACGATCACATAACGTGAGCACAATTTCCGATCCCGCATCTCCGGCGAACCGGGTAGCCCGCATGGCGCACATGCGCCACATGGTGGAGCAACTTAAGAAGCTTGAAGAACGCCTGCGCGCGGGCGGTGGTCCGGCCAAGATCGACCGCCAGCACAAGGCGGGTAAGATGACTGCGCGCGAGCGCATAGCGGCGCTGATCGACCCCGGCACCACGTTCCTCGAAATCGGACTGCTGCTTTCGCACGACCAGTACGATGGCGAAGCACCGGGGCTTGGCTCCGTCACGGGGCTCGCCAAAATCGAGGGTCGCGATGCGGTTATTATCGCGGGCGATGCGACGGTGAAGGCTGGTTCGTGGTGGCCCGAGACGGTGACGAAAGGCCTGCGGGCGCAAGAGATCGCGATGCGCAACCGCGTGCCCATCGTCTACCTGGTAGATTCCGCGGGCGTGAACCTGCCTTATCAGGACCGCATTTTCCCCGGCCAGTACGGCGGCGGACGCATTTTTTACTACAATTCGCTGATGCGGCGGAAACTGCGTGTGCCGCAGATTGCGGCGGTGATGGGGGCCTGCATTGCGGGGGGGGCCTACCTTCCGGCGCTCAGCGATTACATCATCATGGTGCAGGGAACCAGTTTCATGGGGCTGGGCGGTCCAAACCTGGTGAAGGGGGCGACCGGGCAAGTGGTTGACTCGGAATCCATCGGCGGCGCGCAGATGCATACCAGTGTCAGCGGTGTGGCGCATTATATGGCTAAAGACGATGCAGAGTGCCTGGCGCGCATCCGGCAGCGCTTCCGGGACCTGCCGCCCCCCCCCGCGCGTTCGAGCGGGCCGGATCCCGCAAAGTCGATCGACGACATTTACAGCGTGCTGCCCGAGAATCACCGCCTGCCGTATGACATCGAGGAAGTGATTTTCCGCATTTTCGACGCAGGTGATTATACGGAATTCCAGCCGGAATACGCGCCGGAGATGCTGTGCGCCAATGCGCGCCTGGCCGGGCATCCGGTGGCCATTATCGCCAACCGGCGCGGGTTTCTGCGGTCGGAAGGGCGGCCGCGGATTGGCGGCATCGTCTATACGGAATCGGCGCGGAAGGTGGCTTATTTCGTTGAACTGAATGAGCGCCTGGGTTATCCGCTCATCTACCTGCAGGATGTTTCCGGATTCATGGTGGGACCGGAGGCCGAGCGCGAAGGCATCATCCGGGCGGGCGCCGATATGGTTGAGGCGATGTCGTGCACGTCGGTGCCGAAGATTATCCTGACGCTGAATCACGCGAGCGGCGCGGGTTACTACGCCATGGCCGGGCAGGGCTTTGAACCAAATTTCACGTTTAGCTGGCCCACGGCGCGCATCGGGGTGATGGAAGGCGACTCGGCGGTGCAGGCGCTGTTTTCCGTGGAACTCGAAAAGTACAAAGCATCGGGCGAGCCTCTGCCGAAGCAATTGCAGGCGGCCATCGAGAAGACGAAAACGGATTACGAAAACTGGCTGGACGCGCGGTATGCAGCCGCGCGGGGGCATTGCGATGCGGTGATCGACCCACTGGTAACGCGACAGGTACTGACTCAGGCGCTCGAAGTTACGCTGCACCGCCCGCGCGCGGTACCCCTGATCCTGGAGACGGTATGAGCGCTTATGATACGAATTGCTAATGGTCAAGGCTTTTGGGGCGACTGGCTGGAAGCGCCGGTGCGCCTGGTCGACGACGGGCCCATAGACTATCTCACGCTCGATTATCTGGCGGAAGTGACGATGTCGATTCTGCAGAAGCAGCGGCAGAAGGACTCTTCGCTGGGCTATGCACGCGACTTCCCCCCCCTGATCGGCCGGATTGCGGACCGGTTGCGCGATCGCCATATTAAGGTGCTGGCGAATGCGGGGGGCGTGAACCCCATCGCTTGCGCGCGTGCAGTTTTGAAGGCGGCGCCGGGGCTGAAGGTGGCGGTGGTGCTCGGCGACGACGTGCTTTCGCGCATCGACGAATTCCTGTCGAAGGGTTACCCGATGCTGAACATCGATACGGGCGAGCCGATCGCGACGATTCGGGAGCACATCCTCAGCGCGAACGCATATATTGGGGCATTTCCGCTGGCGGAAGCGCTGGCCACTGGCGCGGATGTGGTGATCACAGGGCGGTGCGCCGATGCCGCGCTGGTGCTGGCGCCGATGATCGACCGCTTCGGCTGGGGTCCCGATGAGTACGATAAACTCGCCGCGGGGATCGTAGCCGGGCACATTATCGAGTGCGGCGCACAATGCTCGGGAGGCAACTGCCAAGTGGATTGGCGCAACATCCCGGATTTAGCGAACATCGGCTACCCAATCGTGGAGGCGGAGGCGGACGGATCGTTCGCGGTCACCAAGCACCCTCGCACCGGGGGGCGCATCGACACACATGGCATCAAGGAACAGTTGCTTTACGAGATCGGCGATCCGCGCCGGTATATGACGCCGGACTGCGTGGCCGATTTCACTTCGCTGCATTTGGAAGATACAGGGCCGGATCGGGTCCACGGAAGCGGCGTGCGCGGGGCGGCGCGGCCCGCCATGCTGAAGGCGTCGGTCAGCTATCATGCGGGCTGGAAGGCTTCGGGAACGTTGGTATACAGTTGGCCGGACGCGCTGGAGAAGGCGCAGGTGGCCGACCGCATCACGCGCGACCGGTTGGAGCAACTGGGGCTGCAATTCGAAGAAATCCACACGGAATATTTTGGCGTGAACGCTTGCCATGGCTCCGCGGCGCGCCCGGCAGGGGATCCGCCCGAGGTGCAACTGCGCATCGGCGTGCGCGGCCAGGACAAGCGGGCAGTCGACCGGTTCACGCGCGAGATGATTCCCCTGGTGCTGACCGGGCCTCCGGGCGGCACGGGCTATGGGGAAGGGCGGCCGGAGGTGCGCCAGATCGTGGCGTACTGGCCGGCGCTGATCCCGCGCGAAGAGATCCAAACGCGGGTGGAGGTGGTGGAATGAAGGCGGCGCTGGCACGCATCGCGCATACGCGTTCGGGCGACAAGGGCGACATTTCAAATATCGGGGTGATCGCGTGGGAAGCGCGCTACTATCCCATCCTGCTGCGGGAGGTGACGCCGGAGCGGGTGAAGGCTTTTTTCGGCGACGTGGTGGAAGGCGCGGTGGAGCGCTTCGAATTGCCGAACCTGGGGGCGCTCAATCTGCTGATGCATCACGCCCTGGGGGGGGGCGGTACGGTTTCATTGCGTACCGACGCGCAGGGGAAGACACTGGGCGCGGCTCTGCTGGGGATGGAGATTGAAATCGATGAGCGAGAGCTTACAGATTAAGCGCGAAGGGCGCGTGCTGCACCTGGCGTTGAATCGTCCGGAGCGGCGCAACGCGCTGAACATGGAGATGTGCACGGCGCTGGGCGCGGCTTTTGACGAAGCGGAGAACGACGCGAGCGTGGGCGCGATCTTGCTAAGCGGCAATGGCAAATCGTTCTGCGCGGGCATGGACCTGCACGAAGTGATCGGGCCCGGAGGTGCTGAAATCAACGCAGTACACGAGCAGATTTTCTCGGCAGGCATCCGGCTGACGAAGCCGCTGATCGCAGCGGTACACGGTGCGGCGCTGGCGGGCGGGACGGGATTGGCGGCGAATTGCCATATCGTGATCGCGGCGGAGGATGCCACCTTCGGGCTGACGGAGATCAAGATCGGGCTATGGCCGTTCGTCATTTTCCGGACGATAGTGGCGACGCTGGGCCAGCGGCGCGCGACGGAACTGGCGCTGACCGGCAGGATTGTGGGAGCGGACGAAGCGCATCAGTATGGCTTGGTGCACCAGGTGGTGGGCGTGGGGGGGGTGATGGCGCGCGCTCTCGAAATCGCCACGGGCATTGCCGCATCGAGCCCCACGGCGATCCATAGCGGGTTGGCCTTCGTACGGGACGCGCGCGGCAAGACTTGGGAAGAAGCCGGCGAACTGGCGCGGAGCATGCGCAACGAAGTGTTCAAGAGCGCCGACTTTCAGGAAGGGGTACGGGCGTTTCAAGAGAAGCGTCCGCCGCGCTGGTTTTAGTGGGGCTGACCTCACGCGCGGAATTTGAACTTATTGATTTTGAGCGCGCGGATCTTGGATTCGAGGGTGGAGGCGGGCAAGCCGAGCCGTGCCGCCGCACCACTAGCGCCGGCCACGCGTCCTTTGGTGGCTGCCAGGGCTGCCTCGATGGACTCTTTTTCGTTCTGCCGGAGGACGCCGCCTTCGGCCACGGCTTTGCGGCGTTCGCCTCCCTCGAAGACACCGGGGTCGATATGCAGGGTGCCGCCCTGGGCCAGGATGACGCTGCGCTCGATCACATTCTGTAACTCGCGGATGTTTCCTGGCCAGTGATAGCGCTGTAGCAGTTCCATCGTCTGGCGGTCCACGCGGCTAACCTTGCGGCCCAGGCGCTCGCCGAAGCGCTCGACGAAATAATCCACCAGCAGCGGGACGTCGTCACTGCGTTCGCGCAGGGGGGGACCACCAGCGGGAAAATATTCAGCCGGTAATAGAGATCGCCGCGGAATTCGCGCTGTTCAACCATAACGGGCAGATCGCGGCTGGTGGCCGCCACCATGCGGACGTTTACTTTAATAGTTTGCGTGCTACCCAGGCGCTCGAACTCCTGCTCCTGCAGGACGCGCAGCAATTTGGGCTGTAACTCGGGCGGAATGTCGCCGATCTCATCGAGGAACAGGGTGCCCTGGTGGGCCAGTTCGAAGCGCCCGGTCTTGCGCGCGATGGCGCCGGTGAATGCACCTTTCTCGTGGCCGAACAATTCGCTTTCGAGCAATCCGAGGGGAATGGCCGCGCAATTCAATTTCACGAAGGTATGATCGCGGCGCGCGCTGAGGTTGTGGATGGCGCGCGCGATGAGTTCTTTACCGGTGCCGGTCTCGCCCAGGATCAGGACAGTGGAATCGGTAGGCGCCACGATGGCGACTTGCTTCAGAACATTTTTCAAAGCCGCGCTCGAGCCGACGATGTCCTCGAAGTTCTGTTCGCTGCGGATCTCCTCATTCAGGTAGACGCGTTCTTCGGCCAAGCGCCGGCGGGATTGCGCTACCTGATAATAGTTAAGCGCGTTGTCGGCGGCGAGGGCCACCTGGCTGGCCACTTGGCGTAGAAAATCGACGTCGTCCTGGGTGAAGGCACGCTCCGGATAGCGGGCAACGTTCAGCGTGCCAAGCAGGCGCTCGCGTGCGATCAACGGCAGGAAGCAGGCGGATTTCAGGCCCAGGGCGAGCGTGGGATTAATTCTGGGATCGAAGCGCGCGAGTTCCTCGGCTTCGAGCACCAGGGCCTTGCCGGTTGCAAGCACGATGCCCGCGGGCGTGCCGACGCGCGGGACCACTAGTTCTTCCTCCATGGGCGCGGGCACTTCGGAGAAATCGCGCGCATAGATGCGCAGGTGTTCGCCATCGGGCTCCGGCAGGATCACGCTGGTGTAATCGCAGCGCATCACGCGGCGCACGTTGGAGGATACGGCGCGCAGCAATTCGCGCAGATCGAGATTGGGCGCGAGGGTATTGTTCAGATCGAGCAGAAGGCGGAGGCGATCGCGCTCCTCGGCAAGCGCAGCCTGCAAGCCGCAGGACTCGCGGTGGGTGAGGGTGTTGTCGACGGCCACGGCGATCTGGCAGGCTACTTGTTTCAGGAATTCGATGTCGGCTTCGGAATAGTCGTGCGGGTGGTTATAGCCAAAGCCCACCGCGCCCAGGCGACGGTGTGCCGTGGTCAACGGAAGGATGCAGCAGGAACGCACGCCGTTATCGAGCAACAGTTGAAAGGCATCGGAATAGCGGGCGTCGCGGGTGAGGTCGAAAACCAGCAGAGGTTCCTGGGTGCTCCATACGAGGGCGCTGGGGGACTCCTCCATGGGACGTTCGACGGGCCAGAAGTCGGCGGCGGAGGCAATGCGGGCGGGCCCTTCGAGCAGGTGCAGGCGCATGCGGTTGCGGGCCGGATCGTGGAGCACTAACCAAAGCGAATCGAAACTGAGCACGCGCGGCAGGCGCGCTACGAGGTCGCGAAAGAGCGCGTTCAAATCGCGGTGGGAGGCCACCGACTGCGACACTTCGAGTAAAGCCTGATATTGCCGGGGGGCGTCGGCCAGCACGCAAAGCGGCCCATCCATGTTATTGAGATTATTATAAAAATCTCGAGGATTCAGGGAATCGGGCCAGGCCCGATTTCTCCCGCTAGAAAAGGGCCGGAGGCACGCCGATATGCCCATTTGGCCCCATGATGGCGGAACAAATAAGTCCGGAAACGTTTAGATCCGTTCTGGAAGATTTGCCCGCGGCAGTGTACTGTGTGGATCGCGATCGCCGGACCACGCTATGGAACACCGCCGCCGAGGCACTGAGCGGATATCTACGGCACGAAGTGATGGGGCGCTTGTGGGAAGAAGAACTGCTGCTCCATTGCGACGAGGACGAGGCGTGTTTGTGCGGCGTGGCGTGTCCGCTTGAAAAGGCAATGCACGACGGGCATCCTGCGGAGGCCGACCTTTTTCTGCGGCATAAGCGCGGGCATCGCGTGCCGGTGAGGGTGCGCGCGGTTCCCATCCGGAACGAGCACGGGTCCATTGTTGGCGCGTCGGCTTGTTTCGAGCGGCGCGCAATGCATTGCGTGGATGCGCCGCGCAAGGCGAGCCCGAATAATTCGGTAGACGATCTGACGGGCCTGCCCGACCA
Source organism: Bryobacterales bacterium (assembly GCA_963738345.1). GTDB lineage: Bacteria > Acidobacteriota > Terriglobia > Bryobacterales > Bryobacteraceae > Bog-159. Next base: position 3,133,249 of record CAVTWI010000002.1, on the reverse strand, counting down.
TCGCGCAACGCTCGAGCGCCTGCAGGAATACATCGAGAATTACGCCAACTCGGCGGCGCCTTTCGGGGTAGTGAGCATGGCGATCGATGGGCTCGACCGTTTGCGCCACGGTGCCGGACCTTACGCCGCAAATGCGGTGCTGGCCGCCACCGCGCAAACCTTGGCCGCGGCATTGGGACCAAACGATATGCTTGGCCGCTGGCCGGGCGAGCGATTCGTGGCGGTGGTGACAGGCTGCACGGCGCCTACGCTCTTGCGCGCGGCGGAGATGATGAAGCGCCTGGCAGGTTTGGAAGGCGTGCCCTGGTGGGGCGACCGGCTTCCCATTACGCTTTCCGCGGGCGGCGCGATGGTGGAACCGGGCGACTCGCCGGCGAAACTGGTGGGCCGCGCGGAGGCGGCGCTTGAAGACAATTTGCGGCTGCGCCAACACTGCGCCGCCGTAGCTTAAGGAAGAGAGCGCGCGAAAGGAACTATGTTTTCGATTATCGGAATCGTGGTAGTTTTTGGGGCGATCGTCGCCGGCTACCTGATGGAGAAGGGTAACCTGCTGGTATTGATGCAGCCGGCCGAACTGGTGATTATCTTCGGCGCGGCGGTGGGTACAGTGTTGGTGGCCAATCCGCCGCATGTTCTGAAAGCCATACTGGCGGGGGTCGCGGGCGTATTCAAAGGCTCGCCCTTCACCAGCCAGCGCTACCTCGATTCCCTGAAGATGCTCTACGATTTATTCAACCTGGCGCGCCGCAACGGCCTGGCGGCGATCGACGCAGACCTGGACGAACCGGACAAGAGTAAAGTCTTCGGCGCCTATCCCCAGATCATGAAAGACCACCATGTAGCCAATTTCATTTGCGATACCATGCGGACGGCCTCGGCCGGTGCGGTCGACCCGTTCGATATCGACCAGATGATGGAACTGGATATGGACGTCCACCATCACGATGCCAGCCAACCGGTAGCGGCGCTGAGCACCATGGCGGATTCATTGCCAGGCTTGGGAATTGTGGCGGCGGTGCTGGGGGTGGTGATCACCATGGGATCGCTGGGCGGGCCGCCGGAGGAGATCGGGCACAAGGTGGCATCGGCGCTGGTGGGCACGTTTCTGGGCATTCTGTTGTGCTACGGGCTGTTCGGACCAATCGCCAGCAGCATGGCGAAAGCGGCCGACGAGGAGCACGCTTACTACTACGTGCTGCGCGTTTGCATCATGGCATTCATCAAGGGCGTGGCGCCTATCCTGGCGGTTGAGGTAGGGCGGCGCGCGGTGCCGGGGCGCGTGCGGCCGTCATTTCAAGAGCTCGAGCAACTGTGCCGTAACAAGGGCGGCGCGGCGGCGGCCAGCGCGGCTGCGTAACCCGGCATTCCCATGGCGCAGCCTCGTCCCATCATTATCGTAAAGCGTAAAGTGGCGCACGCCGGCAGCCACGGCGGCGCGTGGAAGGTTGCCTACGCGGACTTCGTCACGGCGATGATGGCGCTGTTCATCGTGCTCTGGCTGCTGAACAGCAGCAAGCAGATTCAGGTCGCGATCGGCGGTTATTTCAAAGATCCGACGGGCACTTCGAAGAAGGTGGGCAGCGCGCAGAACGGCTCCGGCGAGAACTTCTTTGTGACCAAAGAAAACATGAACAAGATCAAGGAAGAGCTGCAGCAAACCATCCGTAAGACGAATATCGCCGAAAAGCTGAAGCACCAGATCGAGATGACCATCACCGCTGAAGGGCTGCGCATCGAGTTGATGGAGACGGACAAGGGCGCGTTTTTCCCCAGCGGCGGGACCGAACCGAATGCCGAGGCCAAAGAAATTATGGCGATGCTGGCGGCGGAACTGGGCAAGTTGCCGAATACGCTTTCGATCGAAGGGCACACGGATGCCAAGCCATTTGCCACCAGCGGCGATTACGGCAACTGGGAACTCTCGGCCGACCGGGCCAACGCGGCGCGTCGCGTAATGCAGCAGAACGGCCTGGGTCCGCGACAGGTGACGCAGGTGCGCGGCTACGCGGACCAGCGGCTACGCAAACCGCTGGAGCCCGAGGATGCATCGAACCGGCGGGTCTCGGTGATCGTGCACTACCTGGTGAAGCCGGGCAGCGACGAAGAGGAAAAGTTGGATAAGCCGGCGGTGGCCGCGGCGCACCACTGATCGGTTGCGCGCTCCGGCTTAAGCGGATGCCAGCAGACGGCGCGCGGCGCCATCGGGATCGTTCTTCAATTCGCAACGGTCGTCGAACATCATGGTCTGAATGCTCTCGGCATCCAGGGCAGGCCATTTGGGAAGGCCGGGGTGATTGGGGTCGCCCTTGCGCGCGAAGGCAAGCCAGGCATCGCTCATTTTGGCCGCCAAAGCGCGGGCGCGCGGACCACCACCGGTCATCGCTTCGCAGCGATCGGTATTGTCGAAGCAGAAACTCAGTTCAGCGCAATGGAAGGCCATGGGGCGGCCGTCGAGCACCGGCGTCTGCCAGGTGAACCAATAAAGATACGCGGGGGCTTTGCCTTGGGCGGCTTTCAGGCGAGCCTGTTTCACGGCGTTTTCGCGAACCGGAGACGCCATGATCAACGAATAGAGTTCGAAGGGCCGCGCCTTGGGGTGAGCTTCGCGGAAGGCGTCCACAATGGCGGCGGACTTATCCTGGTAGCGTTCCGCGACGCGCGCCGAGAGTTGCTCCGCGGTCATCGAAAACGCGTCGGGATGATCGATACCGTTCACAAACTCGTTCAGCACGGTGCCCACGAGCATGGGCACATCCGCGGAAAGTTCGGGGGCGTGCGGATCGAAAGTCTGGGTGGGAAGGATGCTGCCATCCACATAGGGACCCCAGCCCATGGCGCGGGCCATGCGGCGGAAATCGGGCGGTCCGGGCGGTCCCGGGGGCGTCAGTTTGCGCTGGGCTGCCTGGGCTGCGCCCAATAAACGGTCCACGGGGACGTCTTGGATTTTGGCTGCGTCGCTGGTCGAAATGGAAAGCTCGGCGAGCACTGCGGCGGCGAGTTTCGCGGAGTCGTCCGCTTCCCCAACCCTTAGCATCGACCCGCTTTGGATACCGGCGCGATGGAACAGGCCTTTGGCGGACGGCATCGCCATAAGGGTGCTGACTTTGCCGCCCCCCCCGGACTGTCCGAAAATCATGACACGGCCGGGATCGCCGCCGAAACCGGCGATGTTATCGCGCACCCATTCGAGGGCTGCGACCAGGTCCAGCATGCCTACGTTTCCGGATTGGGCATACTGGCTGCCGAACGCCGCGAGGTTTAAGAAGCCGAAAGTATTCAGGCGGTGGTTCAACGAAACCACAACCACATCGCCCCGGCGCGCCAGGTTTTCTCCGTCGTAGGAAAGCAACTCCTGTCCGGATCCCGCAGAGAAACCGCCGCCGTGCAGCCAGACCATCACCGGCCGTTTGCGATTATCTTTGATGCCGGGCGTCCAGATGTTGGCGCGCAGGCAATCTTCGCTGGGTTGGCCGTCGTCCCACCGGAACATGAAAGCGTTCTCGTCGCTGTTCCATCCCGTGCGCGCGAACGACGGGCAGACTTTGCCGAAGTACAGGGCGCTACGAACGCCGGGCCACGGCTCCGGTTTCAGGGGCGGCATGAAGCGATTTTTGCCGGCGGTGGAGGCGGCGTAAGGGATGCCCTTGAAGATATGAATGCCTTCACGATCGCAGCCCCGCACTTTGCCGGCGGTGGTTTCGACGATGTTCTTGGCGTCGCTCACTACCATTCGATCAGCCGTGCGATCAGACTGGGTGTCGGCGGCCTTGGAGTGTTCTTTGGGCTGGGCGGCTTGCGCGGCGGCGGCGCCTCCCATCAATGCCGTGGCGCCTTTCATCCAGGAGCGGCGGGTACTTGCGTTCGACGCGGAATTTTCGGGCATGTTTCCTCCCTGCGGTTTCGGAAAACTAATGGTATATCAGGATTTTCGCATGGGGGTGGCGCGGTTGATAATGTCACTATGACTCTTTGGCCTTTTCTTCTTCTCGCCGTGGCGGCGCCCCCTCCCGAGAAGATTGTTTTCGATACAGACTGCGGTTTCTTTGGCGACGATGGCGCGGCCCTGGTGATGGTGCTGCGCAGTCCCGGCAAAGTACAAGTGAGCGCGGTGACGGCCGTATCCGGCAACGTTTGGGCTGCGGAGAGCGCTGGATATTTGACAGAGATTCTTGGCCTGCTGGGCCACTCGGAAATCAAGCCGTATGTGGGCGCGCAGATGCCGCTGATCCACACGGCCGAGATGTCCAAACTGGAAGCGCCGCTCGAGTTTGCTGGCGCCTTCGCAAATCCGGCGCGCATTACGCCGGCGGGCCAGCCATCGGCGATTGAAGCACTGGCGCAAACCATCGCGCGGAATCCTGGACAGATCACCATTCTGGCGTTAGGACCGATGACCAACGTGGCCCTGCTGCTGCGGCTTCATCCGGATCTGGAAACGAAGATAAAGAGCATCGTCTTTATGGGGGGCAATGTACACGTGCCAGGCAACGCATCGGCAGCGGCCGAGTTCAACTTCTGGTTCGATCCGGAAGCGGCGCAGGCCGTGATGCGTTCGCGAATCCCAGAGAAGGTAATGTTTCCGCTGGACATTTGCAATCGGGCGGTACTGAAGAAGGCGGGCTTCGACGAAATCGTGTCGGTGAATACGCCGATCACGGCACGCTACAAGGAAGACTATGGCGAGCGCTATCCGGGCTTTCTGAAGAATCCACAGGCAAGCGCTTTTCTGTGGGACGAACTTGCCGCAGCGTGGCTGCTGGATACCGGCTTCGTCACGAAATCGGAAACGTCGTGGCTGGATATCGACGCGCGCTTCGGCAAGAATTACGGCGCCACTATTCCGCTCGATCGCAAGATGGCTCCCAATGCCACGCCGGTGCGGGTGATGTTAGATCTCGACTATGCGCGGCTTTGGAAGATTTACAAGCGTCTGTTGACCGCCAATTAACCGGCTCGTGCGAGGATGGAATGATGCAAACGCCGGTGGCCCGCCTTGGGCTCGCGCTTCTTTTGGGTGCTGTGACGATGTGGGGACAGGTGTCTGCCTCGATTACGGGAAGGGTGGAGGATGCTTCGGGGAGCCCCATGGGGGCGGCCACGGTGACTGTGCGTAGCGTGGAAACCGGCGCGTCGCGCACTACCGTCACCAATGCGGATGGCGCCTATGCGGTGCTCTCGCTGCCGCTTGGTCCGCAGGAAGTGAAGGCCGAAAAAAGCGGATTCAAGACAGTGCTGCGCACGGGCATTGTACTGCGCGTGGGGCAGGAAGCGGTCGTAAACCTGCGGCTGGAAGTGGGCGACCTGGCCCAAGAGGTGACTGTCGCCGAGCAGACGGCGGTGGTGAACACGACCACGGCATCGCTGGCCGGACTGGTGGGCGAGCGGGAAGTGAAAGACCTGCCCTTGAACGGGCGCAGCTTCGATAACCTGATTACGCTGAACCCTGGATCGATCAACTACAGCGCCATGAAGAGCGCCAACACGAGCACCAGCAACGGCAATACGTTTTCGGTGGACGGGCGGCGCACTTCGGAAAACCTTTTTCTGTTGAACGGGATGGAATACACGGGCGCCAGCCAGTTGGCGGTAACTCCGGGCGGCGTCAGCGGCGAGTTGTTAGGGATCGATGCCATCCGCGAGTTCAACGTCATGACGGATACTTATGGCGCGGAGTATGGTAAGCGCGCCGGAGCGCAAGTGAATGTAGCGACGCAATCGGGCACTAATATGTTGCACGGAGCGCTGTTCGAATTCGTGCGCAACAGCGCCTTCGATGCGCGCAATTTCTTCGATCGGGCCACGGTGCCGCCGTTTCGCCGCAACCAGTTTGGCGGCGCGCTGGGAGGGCCGCTGCGGAAGAATAAACTGTTCCTGTTCGGGAACTACGAAGGCTTCCGGCAGGCGCTGGCGGTGAGCAATATCGCGGTGGTGCCCGATGCGCAGGCGCGACTGGGATTGCTGCCGAACGCTTCGGGTGTCTACACCAAAGTCAGTGGTCTGAACGCGGCGATGCTTCCTTATTTATCCTTCTGGCCGGCGCCAAACGGGCCAGAGAGATTGGTGGGCGGGTTGGCGACGGGGACGGCGCTTTCCTACAATAATCCCCGGCAATCGATCCGCGAGGATTTCGGTACAGCGCGCGCCGACTATACGCTGGGGCCGCGCGACTGGCTGGCTGGCGTCTATACCATCGACGATGGGAACAGCTTGATCCCGCTGGCCGATCCGCTCTTCGCGTCTTATGAGACGCTGCGCTCGCAGGTAGCCAGCGTGCAAGAGACGCATGTCTTCTCGCCGCGATTTCTGAATATCTTGACCGCCGGATTTTCGCGCGCGGGATTTAGTCTCGATTCGTCACTGCTGGCGGCATTCCCCGCGAGCGATTCGTTTGTCAGCGGACTGGGGCCGGGCGGCATCGTGATCGGCGGCGGTGTGACCACCACGGGCCTGGGCTCCATCACCTCCGCTGGACCCAATAACGCCGCGGGTGTGTGGAACCGGCGCAATCTGTTCACTGTCACGGACGGCGTGCAGATTACCAAAGGCATCCACCAGATCAGCGCGGGCGTGTGGTTCCAACGTTTGCAAGATAACGAAGACACCGCCTCGCGGCAGTTGGGTCAGGCCACGTTTACTAGTTTGACGACATTGTTACAAGGCAAAGTCAGCAGCTTCCAGGTAGTCCCGACGCCCAGCGAACTGGGATGGCGCAGTCTGTTTGGCGCATGGTACTTCGAGGACACTATTAAGCTGCGGCCGAATCTGACTCTGCAGGCGGGCATCCGCCATGAGTTCACGACCGGGTGGAACGAAGTGGCCGGTCGCGCGGCGAATTATGTGGCGGGCTCTAACGGAGTGCTCGAAACTGCGCCGGTGATCGGCAGTTCGGCATTCACCCAAAACAATGCGACGCGCCTTTTTGGACCGCGCGTGGCGCTGGCGTGGGACGTTCGCGGCAACGGGCACACGGTGGTGCGGGCCGGTTTCGGCACTTACTACTCGCTGATCGACGATCTAAGTTTTCTGCTGAATTCGGTACCGCCTTACAACGGCGCACTTTCGTTTTCTAATGTGTCGCTGCCTTCGATTCTGCCGATTTTTCCGAATGTCACTCCGCCGGTATCTTGTGGGCCGGGCGTGCCGGCGCCCTGCACCACCTACGCCCCGCAGGGGATTCAGCCCAATGCGAAGACGCCGACTGTGCAGGAGTGGCGTTTCACGGTGGAACGGCAACTCGACCGCGACACGGTGCTGCGCATGGCTTACGTGGGTTCGTTCGGCTACCACGGCTTTCTGAGCCTGGACCCTAATACGATTCCGGCGCAGATTTGTGCCAGTGCCGGCGGTTGTAAGGCGGGCGGTACGCCGGGTACGCTCACCAGCACGGTGCCCCAGGGGACGCAATACATCCCGGTGACGACGCGGCCGAATCCGTATTTAGGTGCCGGATTCTTCTGGTACACGGAAGGCAACAGCAGTTACAACGCCCTACAACTGGATGTTAGTCGGCGTCTGACACGGGGCTTGGAATTCCGCGCCAATTACACTTGGTCGAAGAACCTGGATATGAACTCGGCGCTGACCGGCGCGCAGGGGAATAACCAAGCCCAAATGATTTTGGACCGCAACGACCTATCGCGGGACTGGGGGCCGTCGGCGCTGAATGCCACCAACCAGGGCAGCATCTCGTGGATCTACAGCTTGCCATTCGGGCGCGGCGGGCGCTGGCTGACCGATGGCGGGCTTTCGGACAAACTGATCGGAGGCTGGCAGTTCGACGGGATTACCACGTTATTGAGCGGCTTTCCGTTCACCCCGCAGATTGGGTCCAACCGTTCGGGCGATGGTGATACACGCAACCCCGACCGGCCTTCTGTGAACGCGGCATTCACCGGTCCGGTGGTAACGGGAAATCCGAACCAGTGGTTCAATCCCGCGGCGTTCGTGCTGCCGGCGTTTGGTACTTATGGAAACCTGGGCCGAGGCACTTACACCGGGCCGGGTCTGGCGGAGATGGACCTATCGCTGGTGAAAGGCATTGCCGCAACCGAACGTGTGCGTCTGCAATTCCGGGCCGAGTTCTTCAATATTCTGAACCACACCAACCTGGGGACACCCAACGCTATCGTGTTTTCGAGCGGTGCGGTCAGCCCTTCGGCGGGATTGATTACTACTACGGCCACTACATCGCGACAGATCCAATTCGGGCTCAAGTTGATGTTCTAGGTCTATTGCGCGGCGCGTATTTCTTCGAAGAGTGCCTGGAAAGTCTGCACGGCTTCGTGCACTTCGCTGTCGCCGCTGCGTTCACCGAAGTAAGCTTTGGCGAAGGCTCCGAACGACGTCCAGGTGGTGTGCAGCATGCCTTGCATACGCCCGGCGATCTCCGGCGTGGCGTGCGCGCGCGTATCGCGCACCATGGCGAGTTGTCCCAGCGCCACGTTGGTCTTGCGCCACGGGCACGCCAGCACCGGGAACCCTTGCATGGCGAAATAAGTCACCGACGGCAGCACCCGTTCGTAGTGCCAGTCGCACATCACGATATCCTTGGGCACCATGCGGATGGCATCCTGGGTCCCGTTAGCGCTGGCTTCCCACTTGCCCATACCGGTGGTGACGCCGTCGAGGAAGCGGTCGCCCCACATCCACATGGTGCGGCCGGATTGCGCCAGGTGGTCGTGCATGGCCTTCACTTCGCCGGCCAGCAGTTCGGCTTTGTTCTTGCCGCGGCAGCGTTCGCAGCCGTCCTCGCCGAGCAGAAATATCTCGTCCATGCCCACGTGAAAGTCGCGCGCTTCGGTCACTTCAGCCAGTTCGTCGATCAGGTCAAATAGGATCGGGTGGAGTTGGGGATGCAGGGGACAATAGCTGCGGCAATAGATTCCGGCGTTCCCCGGGTACTGGCCGGGAGTCTCGTCGAGTTCGGGGTGGGCGCGCAGAAGTCCAAAAGTGGTACCGGCCCAGGACTGGTGCCCGAGTAAGTTGATCTGCGGAATCAGGCGGACGCCCGCATCGTGGCAGGCTGCCACTAACTTCTTCACATCATCTTTAGATAACGCGTCAGGGTCGGCTATTTCGGGGCGGCGCGTGAACTGATAGTGGTAGTCGAACTCCACCACCAGGGTGTTCACGCCCTCTTTCGGCAGGGCCTCGCGGATGAAGCGGACGGCCAGATCGATCTCGTCAGGCTTGGGGGCCATGATGTGCAGGCCGCGCACGGGTAGTACCGGTGTTGTAGCAAATACGGGCAATGTAAGCAGTAACCAGGCCACCCGGGGGATATAATTGAGTTTCATAGCTTGTTTTCCCGTTCAAAGTAAGCAGTGTAACGCTTGTCGGGGAGCTTTCGGAAAACGCTTGGGGCAGTTGTGAGACTTTTCGGGCGACGGCGTACTAGTAGAATAGCCCCGCATGTTACTTGAATTGGCTTCGTCCTTCGAAGCTCTGAGGTTTTAAAGCCATTGACCTTCTTTCGTGCCCTCCCGATCTGCGGAGCGCTGATGTGCGCGCTGCCGGTCTTCGTAGCGCCTACGCCTGTTCAGGCCTCCCCCCCCACGGTAACCAGAATCCATAAGTTCACCGGCGCCATCAGTGACGGCGCCAATCCTTACGGCGGATTGGTGGTGGGCAGCAGTGGGGTGATTTACGGTACCACCACTTACGGTGGAACGGCGAACCTGGGCACGGTATTTTCCCTGACGCCGCCGTCATCTCCGGGCGGCCAATGGGCGGAGCGCGTTCTCTACAGTTTTCTAGGCGGCTCTGACGGAGCGATTCCTTATTACACGCCCCTCGCGATCGGCGCGGGCGGCGTGCTGTATGGGACCACCAGTTCGGGCGGCGCTTCGGATTCTGGAACGGTCTTCGCGCTGACTCCTCCGGCTACGCTGGGCGGCAACTGGACCGAGAGCGTTCTTTATAGCTTCGCGGGCGATACGGATGGCGCGGCCCCCTATGGCGGCGTGGTGATCGGCAACGGCGGCGTGCTATACGGAACCACTACCGAGGGCGGCAATCCTACGTTCGGCGGGTATGGCGCGGGTACGGTCTTTTCGTTGACGCCTCCGGCCTCGCCCGGTGGCACGTGGACCGAGGACCTGGTCTACGTATTCGCAGGCTACGACGATGGCGATGCCCCTTATGCGAGTTTGACGCTGGGTACAGGCGGCGTATTGTACGGCACCACAGACTACGGCGGAACCTGGAACGTGGGTACGGTCTTTTCGCTCACCCCGCCCGTATCGCCCGGTGGAGCATGGACGAAGACGTTGCTTTATACCTTCACGGGCCTGACCGATGGAGCCTGGCCGCTGGCGGGTGTGACTCTAGATAGCGCGGGAAATCTGTACGGCACTACTCAGGGGGGGGGACTTCGGGCCGCGGTACGGTGTACTCGTTGACGCCTCCAGGTACTCCGGGCGGCGCATGGACCCAAGCGGTGCTTTACAGTTTTACGGGCCTTTCCGATGGCAGCATTCCCACGGCTAACGTGGCGCTGGGCGTGGGCGGCGTACTCTATGGCGTCACTGAGTATGGGGGCCTCTCTGGCACGGGCGTGATTTTCTCGCTCACACCACCGGCATCCGCGGGACCTTGGACCGAAAGCGTACTGTATAGTTTCACCGGCCTGACCGATGGCGGATGGCCGATCGCCGGACTGGCGGCCAGCAGCAGTGGGACGTTATATGGCAATACCTGCTGCGGCGGTACCGCGAACTCGGGCACTACTTTCCTGCTGCAGCCGGCCAGCTTCAATTTATCCGGTCAAGTTACTTTTAATTCCAGCGGGCTAGGCGGAGTGACTCTGACCCTCAGCGGATCGCTGAGCAGTGTGACCTCGACGGATAGCAACGGTAACTACAGTTTTGCAGTGCAGGCGGGCGGGTCGTACACGGTCACTCCGTCGCTGAACGGTTTCAGTTTCACTCCACCGGCGGCGACGTTTAACAACCTTAGCAGCGATCAGACGGCCAACTTCGTCGCTACCCAGATGGTCGCCACGGTGACGATTTCGGGTCAGGTAACACTGAACGGTAACGGACTTCCCGGAGTGACCATGACTCCAAGCTGGCAACAGACTCCGGTCACCACGGATTCGTCCGGGAACTACACCTTCACGGTGCCGGCAGGCGGCAATTATACCGTTACGCCTTCTTTGAGCGGATACACTTTCAATCCGCCCAGTGCCACATTCCTGAACATCAGCACGAATCAGGTGGCCAATTTTAGCGCCACCCTGATCATCGTGCAATACACCATTTCGGGCCAAGTCACTCTCTACGGCAATGGACTGAGCGGCGTATTGATGACGCTCACCGGAACCGAGAGCGCCACCACCACTACGGATGGTTCCGGAAACTATAGCTTCACCGTGACGACCGGTAATTACACGGTAACGCCCCCGGCGGCAGGTTACATATTCACGCCGCGCAGCCAGACCTTCGATAACTTGAACGCCAGCCAGACCGCTAACTTTACGGCAGTGGTCTACAGTGACTTCAATCAGGACGGCCATCCGGACGTGATCTGGCAAAATCCCGCCAATGGTGCGGCGCAGATCTGGTATCTGGGCGGGACGCAAGGGGTCACGGTGCTGTCGGCCGCGAGTCTGACTGCGGCTAACACCTGGCGGATCGTGGCGATAGCCGATTTCGATGGGAATGGAACGCCCGACCTGGTTTGGCAGGATCCGGTCCACGGTGGCGTGCAAGTCTGGCTGATGGGAGGCGTCGGCGGCACCACTATTCTGTCGGCAGCGAACATCACCAGTGCGAATCCATGGCACGTGGTCTCCGCTGCGGACTTTAATCAGGATGGCCATCCTGACCTGCTATGGCAAGATCCGGTGAGTGGCGCGGCCCAGATTTGGTACCTGGGGGGGGCGCAGGGCGTAACTTTGCTCGGCGCGGCCAATGTAGAAAACGGCAACGCATGGCATATCGTCGGGACGGGAGATTTTGACGGCAACGGATTCCCCGATGTAGTTTGGCAGGATCCGGTTAGCGGTACGGTGCAAGTCTGGTTTATGGGTGGGACCACGCCGGGACAAGAGGGCAGTCAGGTTCTGAGCGCGGCAGATCTGACAGCGAATCCTTGGAGCGTAGTCTCTATAGCAGGGTTCGAGGAAGGCAATCACCCGGACGTGGTGTTCCAGGATCCGGCAAGCGGCGCGTCCCAGGTGTTCTTTTACACTGGCGATCAAGGCACTACCTTTGCCGGCAGCGCGGTGTTGAGTGGACCGAATACGTGGCGTATTGCGGGGCCGCACTAAGAGGTCTTTTGGATGGGTTGGGGAGCGCCGGTTTTGGTCCGGCGCTCCGGGTTAAGAGTTAGCTCGCCGCCGTGGTAGCCGCAGCGCTCAATTGACTGTTGGTGGTGCTCCAGATCTTGCTGACGCTGGTGCCCGAACTGATAAACAGAGCAGCGGAAGCCAGGGCCACGAAAGCCATGAGCAGCGTGTATTCGATCAGGTCCTGGCCTTGATCGTCATTCCATAGGTTGCGCAGAAGGTTGGTCATCGTATAGTTACTCCTTATTTCTTGGTTTCGTAATTCTCGCCGCAATTGCCTCCGAGTTTCAGTAGGGCGGCTGCCCTTACAAAAGCAAGAAGTGTGCCAAACGATCCAACTCAATCAGGATGCTGTAAACAATCGACTTTCCATGTCGGCTGTTATCGAAAGATAGCATTGAGCTGTGACAGCCCTGGCGCGCCGAGTGACAGGCGAGTGACAAATGTGGTGAAAAACGTGGCGGGCAGGTTAGACTGGAGTGCGCATACCGGCCGGACCGCGCCAACCTGTGCCGCCCCGGAATTCCACCCCGATCAGATACTTCCCTTTCGTGTAGTTGCAATAGCGCACCCGTCCCCGGCCCGAGATGCCTAACTTCGGATCGTGACATCTGACATGCGACGGCACCGGCATCTTCTCCGATACCAATAGCTGCAGTCCTTGCGCCGATGCATTCATAAGCTTCGCCATGATCACGCCTTCCACTTCCGCGCGATCTTCCCACAACAAGCGCAGTTCGCCCGTGGCCGCCTGGCGCACGTGGCGGCGCGTGTTGATTTTTCGAAACGTGGCATGCAGCGCTTGTTGGGCCCAAAAGACGGAGTCGGCGTAGATCTCGGTGATCTGCGTGGGCGGCAAGGCTAATGCAGTACCCAAAGCCACCACGGCTTCCCAATCACCCACTTCGTAACGGCATGCCATCTGGTAGACGGTGAGATGCGGATCGCCCGGCGCTGCCGTCCCGGTCAACGCTGCGGTAATGGCCGGAGCGGCGTGCACTTTGGCGAGCGCTTCGGCAATGGGTACGTCAGTCAGTCCATCGAGCAGCGAAAAGAGTCCCAATAAGAAGCCGAGGTTGGGGGGGAGACTTGTGCCAAATCCGCAATCCGCTCGCAGAAGCGCGCCCGGACGAGCGATAGGGTGACCAGTTCGCCGGGCTTATCCTTGGCCATTACCGGCAGCGCGGCGAGTACCGCCCAGTGGCGGACGCCCTCTTCACCCAATACGGTCATGGCATGCTGGATGGTGCGAATTTCCGTGGTGTGCGAAAAGAGCGCCGAGTTCACATAGAGCAGCAGACTATAAGAGAGCCACACATCGCGTGAAATCAAGGTGTGCAGTAACTCAAAGTCCGACTCAATCCTCTGCACTTCCGCCAGCAACCGCAGACAAGTCAGTTTCGCGGCGGGAATGCGGTGGCCGCGCACGGGGTCGGGCCGCGCGAAGAAATAGCCTTCGAAATAGTCGTAACCCGCGCTCAGCGCCCAGTCGAACTCTTCCCGAGTCTCAACGCCGGTAGCTAGCATCGACACGCCGAGCGGTTTGTAGGTGTGCAGAAGTTGCTGTTGCTCCGCTCGCGGAGTCGCTGGCAGGTCGACTTTGAAAATGTGCGCCATGCGGACCAGCGCATCGCGGCGGATATCGGCGCCAGGGTTATCCACCATCAGGCCGTAGCCCTGCGCGCGCAATGTCTCGCAGGCAGACAACACCTCGGCATCCGGATCCACCGAAGAGGCCAAATCAACAGTCAGAATTTCGGACGGAAGAACGGATTGTAGCCCGCCCAGCAGCAGGCTGCGGTCAAAGGTAAGTAAAGCCTTCTTGCCGCACACCAGATTCTCGATGCCAATTGCCAGCAGCGTATTTGCCAGCACTTGGATGGCTGCGCTGGCCGCATCCGTGTCGTCTACGCCGCTGCGGCTAGTCACCGAACAGTAGATAAGCCGGGAAGCGTAAAGATGGCGGTGACGGTCGAAAACGGGCTGGCGCGCGACGAAAACGTCCATGGCACCAACCAATTTAACAGGGACAAATGTAATTGTATTATTGCAGTCACCGCCTTAAGGGTTGTAACTCAATCAGTGCAGATCGAAAAATTGTCGATATTCAGTATTCAAAGATCCGCTTATTCGTGTATCATCTACTTATCGTTTAATTACTCAAAGGGAGAAGACCATGATGGATTCGCACGTATTCCAGACACTGGCAAGGGGGGCTCGTACCGCCAGAGTCTGTCACATCCTGCTGGGACTGTGCATACTCGCGGTCGCCGCCTCGGCTATGGATTGTTCGGGACTTCCGACATCCTTCGGGGGCAATCCGTTTCCCCAAGGCGATTTCTTTTCCAATTTCAACAACCCCTGCTATACCATCTCCCTGGCCAGCGGTAATGGATCGAGTGAATATGGCGACCTGAACGCCCAATACTACACTCTATATTTCAAGGCCGATCCCCGCTATGAATTGATCCTGCTGGGGACTTATCCGAATGCGCGATATTATTCCATCGCCATTAATGACGAACACTCGGCTGTGGCTCAGTCAATTGTGGACGCCAACATCGTGCCGCTGACGTCTCAGTATGTCAATCCTTACCTGCCGGGAGTCCCTTACGCCGCAGGCCAGCAGTTCGCGGTTCCTATCTACCTGGGCGGAGCGCGCACTGCACCACAAACCGGCTGCATGACCAACGGTTATAACGTTGCCGTCAACGCTCTGGATGCCACGCAGCGCCACCCCGGTATGGACTGGAATAGCGATCCTGACTTCTTCCAACAGTTTCCCGGCATGGTCAACCACGTCGTGGATAATGTCGCGCATTCGCAACCGAATACCGCCGGCGTCGTCATGGTGCGGGCCTATCTGAATGACACCCAGGGAAGTTACGATACGAATCCCCATATCATCGTGCGCGATGTAGTTACCGGATGCGCCTATCCGGCCGCTTACGCTCTCAATACGCTGCAGATTGTCACTAACTCATCGGCCGTCGGTAGCCCGTGGCTCGATCAGACTCAGTATTACGGCCATCACACATACGAGACCAGCTATCTGCCGAAATCCTGTAACGCCGATCCTGCGCCGCCGGCCACACTTCGTTGGAGCCGGCAACCGGAGTATGTGCCGGCCACCAATCCCAATGCATCGTATATAGTGGCTACCTTGCCCGACGGTCTGCCTGACACGCTGGCAGCGGCCGGAGAAGTATTGCGCTTTCGGGTCCGCATACCCACCACCCCGCCGACCCCCTGTACCAACGGCTGTTCTATCTCGGGTAAGGAACAAATGCGGTACATGAGTCTGTCGTTCCAGGAATCGGACGGCTCAGTGCTGGCTAGTATTGCCGACAGTGCCTTCACTAAAGACGCCAACGGCTACGCCACTCTGATCGTAGGCACTGGCGCCACCATCCCTTCGTGGGTGACTCCGGCCAATGGCTATACATTCCTCGATCTCACGCAATTGCCGAAATATCAAAGCCTGAGCCTGGCTGCGGTGCGGCACATCATTCCCGCCGCGGACTTTACCTGCGCCGGCCAGTTTGTTCCCTATCGCATGTCAGCGGAAACTCCCACTGGGAGCCTGATGGGCGACTATATGCCGGTGGCCGATTATCCGGTAGCCGCGAATCTTCCCCCAGTCGCCACTGCCTTGGTAGGGCCCGGCGTCTGTAACGTATTTCCGGCCGGACAACCCGGCATCCGCCCGGCCTGTGGGGTCAATCCCGCGCCGCCCGTGGCCATAAATTCCGTGGTTACGGAATGCCATCAATCCGGCTGCAGCCGTTTTGTCGCCCAGAATAATCCGCCCATCACCATCCTGGGGGCCGGCTTCGGCAGTTTCCCGAATGGCGTACCATTCTCCGGTACATCGAATTATCTGCGCATCACCGACACCACTCAGAACTGGACCGCCGGCTATACCGGAAGCACCTGCACAATCTCGATGAGTTCGTGGGATACCGGCCGCATTCAGTTGGTGGCCAATGTCACCCATGCCGGTGCATGCCCGCTGAACCCCGGTGACGCCGTCACGGTCGACGTCTGGAATCCCCAGACCATGGTCCAGGCAACTGCCAAAATCACCGTCGCGTCTCCCATGTAATCGAACCACTCGCTTCCGTTAGCTCTAGGACTACCACCAGATGACGCAGTCTCCCGTGGCTGGTATACTGGCCTGGAACACTGCCTGGAGCAAGGTGGGGACCTCGGAGGAGCGGAAATTGAACCAATCGAAGACATCGTTTGCCCTAATTGTGCTTGCCGCGTGTTGCGGCATGCAAGCCGAAGCGCAAGTGCGTTGCAAGGTACCGGCGCCCAAGGTTACGCTTCAGCCCAACAAACACGCGGATACCGGAGAGGGCTTGATCATGACCAGCTTTTTCTCCACCCCGCAAGCCAAACAGTGTATTGCATTGACCAACCTGCAGGGCACGCCCAGTTGGTCGTATTGCAATGGCGGGCATCTGTTCATGACCCGCGCGGTTCCCGGCGGCACGCTGCTGTTGATCAGCAACAATAACTTCAGCGATTACTCGGTCAGTGAGATCAATCTGGCCGGCACCACCCTCCATTCCATAACCCAAGCCTCGGCCAACGCCCAACTTGCCAACCTGGGCCAGCAATCCATCATCGACTTCAACCACGAAGCCCTGCGCCTGCCCAACGGCTACACCGCCGTGATCGCCCACAACGAGGCGCTCTATACCAACGTCCAGGGCGGTACGCCGCAGAATCCGGTGGATATCATGGGCGATGAAGTGCTGGTGCTGGATACCAACTGGAATATCGTTTGGACCTGGAATGCGTTCGACTGGCTGCCCGTCAGCCGTCCCGCGGTTCTGGGCGAGACCTGCCAACCCTGCGCGCAGGTTGACACCGGCGGTTGCTGCCCGGTCACCCTGGCCAGCCAAGCCAATGACTGGCTGCACGGCAATTCACTGGCGTATGATTCCACCGACGGCAATTTGATCATGTCCCTGCGCAGCCAGGATTGGGCGATCAAAATCGCCTATGAAAATGGAACGGGCGATGGTCACCTGGTATGGACGCTAGGCAACGAGGGCGACTTCACCATGATCAACACTCCCAATGTTCCCTCGCCTTGGTTTAGCCATCAGCACGATGTCGAAGTGCAGGCTACCGATGTGCCTAAACTCATTACTCTTTTTGACAACGGCAATACGCGGCATGCCACCGATCCCACGGCCGACAGCCGCGGACAGATTCTGACCATCGATGAAAAGGCCATGACCGCGGACATCCACACCAATATCGTTTTCCCGTTTTACTCGAGCGCTTACGGCACTTCGCAGATTCTGGATAACGGAAACTACTGGTGGCAGGCCGGTGTGGCAGGCGGACAGAACGTCCCCGATCCCACCCGCTCGTTCGAATATTTCCCCTCCGGCTACGTCGGTATCAGCGCGTATTCCATTCAGTTTGGCGATACCGCTTACCGGTCTTTCCGCCTCGACACTGCCTCCGGATTCTAACCGTTTCATTGCGTGGGCGGCGGCGTCCGGTAGATGCCCCCCCCCACGCTGCGCATGAATTTCCCCCACAGCGCCTGGCCTAATTCGCGCCAGTCGTCCATGTCTTCCGGCACTACCTGTAAATGCAGGCCGGCCATCTCGTCGGTAGTATCCGGGCCCCAAACTACGCGCCGCGCCGGATGGTTGGGATTGCGCGGGTTGTCGTCGGAATTATCGTAAGTGAATTCCATCCGCACATCGGTATCGGCCGGCAGCTTCACAGGCGTGGCGTAGCGGAATTGATCCTGCCAGTTGAAATTCCAATCGCGGATCCAGATGAGCCAGCGCTTACTGCCGTCCGGCAGGATGGCCCACCCCTTCATCTCCTTGCAGATGTAATGGGCGTGCGGAATGATGCCCACCGCTTCCACATCCACCGGCAGGGTGAAGTGGTCCCTAACCTTGTAGGCGCGCTCGCCCGCCGGAATATCGATCTGGTGCGAGCCCAGCGCCACATCGGCAACCCATTTCACAGGAGGCTTGTCGGTGAAATACAGGCCCAACGTGGACTGGTCCGTCTCTGGTTTGCCGGTGGGGTGGTAGTGGATCTGCATCACCAGGTCCGATCCTTTGCGCATCACCAGTTGCAAACCCTCGGGCATGCGGGCCGGCTGCATCCCGGGGGTCCATCCGCCCAATGCGCCGCTGGGCAGAAATCCCGGCGTCCCGAAGCACGAATAAGCTTCGCCCTTTTGCCGGCCGATGTGTCCGGAGTCCAAAAGAAACAGCGCGTGATGGACCACCGCACGGGCCCCGGGCCGGAATTCCATGGCTCGCACGTACTTGTCCGCGGCAAGGTGCAAGGGAATGTCGAAGCACATGTATTGATCGGGGCCATCGGCGGCGATCGAGAACGGCTTGGGCATTTGGATAGTCATATCCGGCGTGCCCAGTTGCCAGCCTTGCGGAAAATGCGGCGCGGTCGGCAGTTGCGCGGGGTCGCCTCGCGGTGCACCCGCCGCGGCCCAGTGCTGCAGCGTGGCGATGTCGGCGCTGCTCAGCCGCCGCTCCCCCTGAAAGTGTCCATAGCCCGGCTCCGGCTGCCATGGCGGCATATACCGGCTAGCGGTAACCGTGGCGATCAGCTTAGCGCGCTTGGCGGCATCCTGGTAAGTGAGCAGCGAAAAGGGCGCCACTTCCCCCGGATGATGGCACGTGGCGCAATGCCGGTAAAGAATCGGCGCCACATCGTGGGTGAACGTGGGAGCCGCTGCCGCCAGCAGGAACAACGGCAGGAGGGGTGAAGGCATCGCTTACATTTATGATAGACCTATAGATCGAAGAGGTGATTGTGGCGAGTAACCTGGTGCCCTTGGACGACAACGAAATTAAGATGCTGCTGGTGGCCATCCGGCAAGTGCAGCATACCTTTACCATCGCTGAAGCGCAGAGTGCGGCGGCCGGCGAGCCCCTGGCCGGCGACTACGAAAGCCTGCGCGAGTCCTACGTGCGGCTGCACGCGAAGCTGGACGCAATGGTGGGTGTCACCGATACCAGCAAGCCGCACATCGTCCGGTAGGCGAGGCCCGGCTCCACTAGAAACTTTCCGCGCGATGCGTTATAACGGGAGCCTGTGAAGATCCAAGCTCCCGCAACCACCGCACTCCTGCTCTGCGCGTCCGTCCTGCTACCCGCGCATCTGTCCGCACAGGCAGCCGCCCGCCGCCCCGCGACCACGCCTTACCAGGCGCCCAACGCGCGCGAGATCCTGGGCCCCGCGCCGGCCGATCTGGGTCCGCTGGTGGAGCGCTACGCCAACGATATGCGCAGCCTCAGGCGCTTCTATGACGTGGCGCAGTCGCCCACCACCGAACGGGTCATGCGCCAGTTTTACGAGGCTTGGCAGGCCGCCCTGCAAACCGTTCCGTTCGACAAACTGCCGCAGGAAGGCCGCATCGACTACATCCTCTTCCGCAATAAGCTGGAACACGAGATCCGCCAGCTTGACCTGAACCGCAAACGGACGGCCGAAATCGCCGAACTGCTGCCCTTCGCGCCGGCCATCGTCGAACTGAAAGAGGCTCGCCAGCGCGTGGATCCGCTGGACCCGTCCGCGGCGGCCGCCGCCATGGAACAGATCTCGAAGCAAATGGACGATCTCTCGAAGCGCATCAACGAGCCTGCCCATGGTGGCATCGAAGTGCGCAAGACGGTCGCCTTCCGCGCCGCCCGCACGGTCGAACATCTGCGCGACCTGCTGAAAGGCTGGTTCGAATTCTATAACGGCTACGACCCGCTGTTCACCTGGTGGGTGGCGCAGCCTTACCAGAAGACGTCCGCGGCCATGGAAAAGTGCGCGGGCCTGATCCGCGAGAAACTGGCGGGCATCAAGCCCGGCGACCGCGACACCATTGTGGGCGATGCCGTCGGGCGCGACATGCTGGTCAGCGAACTGGCCTACGAAATGATTCCGTATACGCCGGAGGAAATCGTCGAGATCGCCAAGAGCGAGTTTGCCTGGTGCGATGCGGAAATGCTGCGCGCCTCCCGCGACCTGGGCTACGGGGACGATTGGAAAAAGGCGCTGGAGCACGTGAAGACCGACTACGTGGGGCCCGGCCAGCAGCCGTCATTCATCCTGGGACTGGTGGAAGAAGCCATCGATTACGTCCAAAAGCACGAGTTGGTGACCGTTCCGCCGCTGGCCGCGCAAACCTGGCGCATGGAGATGATGTCGCCCGAGCGGCAGCGCATCAATCCGTTCTTCTTGGGCGGCGAGGTCCTCACCGTTTCATACCCGGTCGACAGCATGACCGAAGAGCAGAAGTTGATGGGCATGCGCGGAAATAACAAGCACTTCGCGCGCGCCACCGCCTTCCATGAAGTGATCCCCGGGCACTTTCTGCAAGAGTTCATGACCGAACGCTACCGCGGCTATCGGGATTCCTTTGAAACCCCCTTTTCAGTGGAGGGCTGGGCACTGCATTGGGAAATGCTGCTCTGGAACCAGGGCTTCACGAAGACCCCCGAGGACCGCATCGGCGCCCTGTTCTGGCGCATGCACCGCTGCGCCCGCATCATCTTCTCGCTGAACTTTCACCTGGGCAAAATGAGCGCGCAGGAGTGCGTGGATTTCCTGGTCGACCGCGTCGGGTTCGAGCGCGAAAATGCGGCCGGCGAGGTACGCCGTTCCTTCGAGTCCGGCTATTACGGCCCGCTGTATCAGGTGGCCTATATGCTGGGAGCCCTGCAATTCCGCGCCCTGCACAAAGAAATGGTTGGGGCGGGGAAGATGACTGACCGCCAGTTCCACGACGCAATTCTAAAGATGAACGCCATTCCGGTGGAGATGGTGCGGGCTAGTTTGACCCAGCAGCCTCTGGCTTCAACCTTCACTTCGAACTGGAAGTTCTATGCCGGCGGTCAATGAGGCGCCCGGCGCGCTAGTCCCTGGCCAGGGCCGCGGCTAGTTCCCTGGGGGCGAAGGGTTTTGCGAGGAAGATCACGCGCTCGTTGGCCCACGATTCCATCCCGCTTAGCGCCGACGGATACCCGCTGACCACCACCAGGCGGATCGACGCGCTGCAACCGAGGATGCGCCGCGCCAGTTCGTCGCCGCGCATGCCGGGCATGTTCAGGTCCAGCAGGGCGCCCACATACGCCGCCGGGTCGGCCTCCACCAATGCCCAAGCCTCCGCCCCGCTGCGGCAGGCCACCACGCTGTAACCCAGCCGCGAAAGATACGCATCCATCACTTTGAGCAAGGCAGCATCGTCATCCACGATCAGTATGCGGCCCGCAGCGGGATCCATCACACGAATGCTATCAGAGTTAAGATCCGGATATGCTATTTCACACCGAATATTTGACCTTTCGTACTACTAAACATAGGGGCCTTGCATAAGAGCGGCATCCAACAGGGCATGATCCTGCGCGTCTGTGGGTGCGTGTCTACGGGTGGGCAAGCCTGAAATGCCGCTTGGAAGCTTGAAGAGCATAGAGAAACAGGCCGGGATCAAACTGACGCGTCCATCCGGTCTATGGCTTCGATCTGGCTCTCCCGCGCGGTAATGTTGACGCGCACGGTCTTCTCGAGATCGACGCATCCTTGATGGTAGGATCTTCCGCCAAATCGTCAATCGTGGAGGGCGCAGGAATGGCTTCACCATCCTCCGCCATACCCTTGATGTGCAAGGCCAAAGCTTCGGCAGCCATTCGACGCGCCTCTTCAAGCGTCTTCCCTGCCGTCACACAGCCCGGAAAATCCGGAAAGCTCACCCCGAAATCGGATTTGCGCTCCTTATGTAGATATGCGATGTACTCCATGCTCTCTCCGTTGTTGGGACCAAGATGACGCTGCGGGCTTGACGCATTCAGCCTAGGCACTCCTGGTGACCGTCAGATCCTCGTCCCGATCAGTATGCGGCCCGCAGCGGGATCCATCACACGAATGCTATCAGAGTTAAGATCCGGATATGCTATTTCACACTGAATATTTAACCTTTCGCACTACCAAACATAGGGAATATATAAATATCACGTCACAGGTGGAGACCGCCCTGCACAAGAGCGGCATCCAGGAAGGCATGATCCTGGTGTCGGCCATGCATATCACGGCCGGAGTCTGGGTAAACGACGCCGAAGATGGCTTGCTGGAGGATATCGATCAGTGGCTCGAATATCTGGCTCCCTTCCGCAAGGACTACCAGCATCATGCCACCGGCGAGGATAACGGCGACTCGCACCTGAAAAGCCTCCTAGTGCATCACCAGGTGATCGTGCCGGTCACCAAAGGCAAGCTGGACTTCGGACCGTGGCAGCAGGTTTATTACGCGGAGTTCGATGGACAGCGCGCCAAACGCGTGATCGTGAAAGTAATGGGCGAGTGAAATCCGGCACGCGGTGGAGCTAAGGCTATCGAGGCGCCGGACGCGAGTAAAGATCGATGATGCGCTCGATGGCTCGCCGGCAAACCGCGCAAAAACCAACTTCGTCGCGCGTGAACATGATGCAATCGGCCTGCGGACGGTAGTAGCCGCGGCCTTCGTACATGGCGCCTTCGAAGGCTCCCACGGCGTGCCCGAACGGCCCCGAGGCCAGCAGCGCCGTTACCTTTTCGCGCTCTTCGCGGAACAGCGCCTCCATTTCGTCTTCGGGGCGGTGCTCCGCGCGAATCTTGCGGCGGCGCGCCTGAATATCCTTCTCCAGCGTTTCGAACTGCTCCTTGGCCCAGGGCGTGGGCAGAGGGGTACCGGTGGCAATCAACCCGCTCCACTTGGCCGCATGCGGATCGGCGGTGGCATTGGGCTCCCAAGGCTCGGGCCGCGCGGTGGCCGCTTCATAGGATACGTCCGACGTGTAATACTCGTCCGCCAGTCCGGCGAAATGATGCCCGAACTCGTGCACGAACACATACGGAGTGAAGGCGTTGTCGGCCGACACTGTGGCGTATAGGTTGAAGATGCCTCCCCCGCCGTACTTTCGGTCGTTCACGATGATCTCGATAAATTCGTAAGGCGCCGCCGACGCCGCTTCGCGCAGTCGCTTATTGTCGAAGGTCAGAACGTAGCGCTCCGAGCCGAATGCATCGTACGTGGCGCGCAATGGCGACCGCCGGTAGACCTGGTCGGAAGGCCGCGAGACGCCTGTCTCTTCAGCCGGAGTGTCTACCGCCCAAACGTTGAAATCACTGCGCCGCTCCTTAAAGGGCGAGGCGGCGAACAACATCTCCGACATGCGCCGCGCGTCTTTGTGCCACTTATCCATCTCGGCCGCCGTGTAGCCGTCGCCCATCAACAGCAGATCGACTTTGTCGCGCGGTTCGCCATTCTGCATGACCGCCCAGACTTTCACATTCGCCGGCGGTCCGGAGCGATCGATAGCCGGATCGGCCGGATCGACAACTACCGACCAAAGTTCGCGGAATGCGTTCTGGCGGTCGCGCCGTTTCACGACCACTTGTACCGCTGCGGCCGGGGCGGGGAAGCGCAGAGATTCGTGGAACTGGCGGCGCACCTCGCCCGCCTCCTGCGTCTCTTGCCATTCACCGAAGATGCTGGCGAAGCCGCGCGAATAGAGCACCCGATTGGTCTTGCGGTCCAGCACTTCAAAGTAATACTTGCCCAGGTTGGTGTCGTCAATGGGCCGGTCGAGACGTCCCGGCCAAGGCCCTTCGAGCACCACGGCGTCGAGTGACATGTGCTCTTCCGTGGAAGTGCCGCCGTGGAAACAATCGAGACGCATCGTGCGGGGTTCGGCCGCCGCGAGGGTGGTTAACGCCATGAGAAGTAGGATGGGGATTCGCAATTCCCCACCACTGTAACTCAAAGCGCCGCTGGGCAAACATCGGCCTGCTAACCCGCGCGGGCCTGATACAGAGCCCCTCCTGTGAGGGAGGGGTCATTCCCACCGCTTCCCTAGGCCGCTAAAGCGGCTGTGGCCGGGTGCCTCTGCGATAACCATCAAAACCAAACGGCGACGGCTGGTATTCCCCCACCACGTCGACATTCGACCGCGCCGGGATACGCGCCTCCATACCCAGCGCCCAATAACACGCATTCACCATCATGCGGCGCAAGCCCTCGTTCAGCAGGTCCTGCGATGCCCCCATGGTAGTCGTGAAAATACGCGCGCCCTTGTAGCTCTTCACCCAAGCCACCGGCAGCATCGGATCGTTAAGCTTTCCCGCCGCCGGTGGATCGTCCGGATGCATCCCATCGAGCACTTGGCCGAGCACCAGGGTGCGGCTGTCTCCGGGCAGCGGCAGGCGCACTTCGTAAACATCGGTCGGGCCCCAGATCGCGCCATCGCGAATGCCGCGCATGATGGGATGTGCCGCCGCGCCATCGGCGAAGATGCCGCGCGTGCTCTGCTTGCCATGCGCCCCGTGGTGATTGATCCACGTTTCGCCTAATACCTGGCGGCCGAATCCGCCGTCCCATTCCTTGCTGTTCCAGGTATAGCGCCGATACGTGGCGCTGCTCTTCAGATCGAAGGCATGCGTGGCCGTGCGCATCGCGACGATCGGGCGCCCGGATTCCACGTAGTCCACCACGTGTTTCATCTGCGCGTCGGGCAGATCGCGGAACCGCAGCAGCATCACCATCAGGTCCGCGGAATCCAGCGCTTCGAGACCCGGGATGTTAGTATGCAGGTCCGGCTTAATAGTCCCATCAGCCGGATCGATCGAATACAAAACCGTGCATGCGAACCCGTGGCGCTTCGATAGAATACGCGCCAATTGCGGCAGACCTTCTTCGGAGCGATACTCGTCGTCTCCGCTCACCAGCACGATGCGCTTGGCCCGCGTCTGCCTTGCGAACAACGCGGGAGTTAGCGAAGCTAACAGTCCCCGCCGAGTCACCGTACGAACACCAGGTAGACTGTCATCGCCAACCCGGTGACCGCCAGTATCAGTGCAATGGCCACCGCCAGGGTAACGGGGCGTTCGACAATCGGCGCGCCGCTCTTCACCGCATTCACAAAACGGATGTGCTGCATCGCGGAGAATACGTTCACCACAACGCCGATCATAATCAGCGCCGTGCCCACCCACAGCGTGAACCGCGCCGAATGCAGGCTCAGCGGATGTGTGCTGAACTCCATTTCCCGCAGAAATAATCCGAAGCGTGCCACTACGAAACCAAAGCCCATCAACGACAGACCGGTACGGATCCAAGCCAGGAAAGTGCGCTCGGCGGCCAGGTAAACGCGCGGATCTTCGGTAGCCGGCATCTAACTTTGGGATCCTGGAGCCACGGGCGCGCCGCGCAGGGCGCCCTCGGCCAAGTCCACCCAATAATTGCCGCGCACATTGCGTACGAAGACCGCACTTTTCGCCCGGAAATGGCGTGGACCCCCAAAGTCGCTCCAACTGCGGGCGGCTTTTTGCATCAAGGGTTCCACCATCTCCGCGCCGAATTCCTGTGCCAGGGTCACATGCGGGTGATAGGCGAAAGGCTCGTCGAAAGATAGCTTGCCGCCACTCAACTGGCGATGCATCTGCCGCAATTGGTCGGCGCCGGCCTCTACACTGATGTAGATCACGTTGGTGGCCTCGAACTTTTCAATCCCGCCGAGTTCCACATCAAAAGGGGCGAAGCCGGCGAGTATCGCGCGGGCTTCTTCAATAGCGCCATCCGGTTCCGCCGGCAGCGGGCGCGGCGGTAGCACGCTCACGTGCGCATGCGGATTGCAGCCCGGCACCATATCCAAACGCAAACGATCGAGGAATCCGCGCAAAGGTTCGGGCAGGTAGATCACTAGCGCATAAAGGCTCTGGCGTTCCCCTTCCGCCGATGCCCTCGCGCCATTTTTTACTGAATCCATCATGTGCTGCTGCACTGTAGATTATGCCACATCGCGCACCCCAAACACCGATCAACTCCTGCTAACCTCTAGGTGGAAATGTTAGAAAACGCCAATCCAAATCCCCTTCTAAACCTGTCTTTTCGAGTACCTTTCGACCAGATTCGCGCCGAACATGTACAGCCCGCGATCGCCGTGTTGCTGCGTGACGCCCGTGAACGCATCGACGCCTTGGCCGCCGATCCGCAGCCCCGCACGTTCGACAACACCTTGTCGGCCCTCGACTTTATCACCGAACCGCTCGACGAATCCATGTCCGTCGTGCGCCACCTGGAATCCGTAGCTACCTACCCGGAATTGCGCGAAGTCTACAACGCCGTGCAGCCCGAGGTCAGCGCGTTTTATTCCGGTATTCCGTTGCATGCCGGGCTGTGGCGCGCCATCAAAGCATTCGCCGCCACTCCGGATGCAGGCGCTTTGGGAGGAACGCGCCGCCGTTTCCTCACCAAGACTATCGACTCGTTCCGGCGGCACGGCGCGGATCTGGATCCAACCGGCAAAGCGCGCCTGGAAGCTATCGATATCGAACTCTCCACGGTCACCACGAAATTTTCTCAGAATGTCCTGGATGCCACCAACGCATTCGAACTGGTCATCGCCGACGAAACGGATCTGGCCGGATTGCCGCCGTCCGCCCTTGCCGCAGCCCGTGCCAGCGCCGAGCAAAAAGGCATCGCCGGTTGGCGTTTCACCTTGCAGGCCCCCAGCTACACGCCCGTGATGATGTACCTGGACGACGCCGCAGTCCGCCAGAAAATGTACCGCGCCTACGCCGTCCGTGCCAGTCGGGGCGAGCATGACAATCGCCAACTGCTGAGCCGCATTTTGGAACTGCGCCGCGCCAAAGCCGAACTGCTGGGCTTCCGCAACTTCGCGGACCTGGTGCTGCATGACCGCATGGCCCACACCGGCGAGCGCGCCGAAAAATTCCTGACAGATCTGAAAGCCAAAACGGAGGCCCAATTCGCCCGCGAAAATCTCGACCTGTTGGCATTCCGCCGCACTCTCGAGGGTCCGGACGCCCCCGAACTCCAACCCTGGGACGTTGCCTATTATGCGGAGAAACAGCGCGCCGCAGCTTTACGATTTCGATGAAGAAGAACTGCGCCCCTATTTCCCGCTGGAGCGCGTAGTGGATGGGCTCTTCGAAACCGTGCGTCGTTTATACGGCATCCGCGTGGCTGAAGAAACCGGCGTTCCCGTATGGGATCCGCAAGTGCGCTACTACGCCGTCTACGATCGCGACGGCAGTTTCATCGGCGGCTTTTACGCCGACTGGTATCCGCGCGAGAATAAACGCGGCGGCGCCTGGATGGACGCGTTGATGACCGGCTACCCGCATGCCCAACGGCTTCCGGCCGCACCTGGGCTTAATCTGCGGCAACCTCACGCCCCCTCTGGCGGACCGCCCCGCCCTGCTTACGCACTACGAAGTCTCCACTATTTTTCACGAGTTCGGCCACCTGCTGCATCATTTGCTCAGCCGCGTAGAGGTCCGCAGCCTGGCCGGCACCAGCGTGGCCTGGGATTTCGTGGAACTGCCTTCCCAGATCATGGAAAACTGGACGTGGGAGCGCGAACCGCTGGATCTCTTCGCGCGCCACTACCAGACCGGCGAGCCCATCCCCGCCGACCTGCTGGAAAAAATGGTGCGCGCCCGCAATTTCCGCAGCGCCAACACCCAGATGCGCCAACTCGGCTTCGGCCTTGTGGATCTGGCGCTGCACATCGACTACGACCCCGCTCGGGATGGCGGTGCCGTCGAGTACGCCAGAGGAATCCTGCAGCAGTATTCGCCTGCGCCGCTGCCGCCGGACCACGCCATGGTGGCCGCTTTCACTCACCTGTTCTCCAGTCCCGTGGGTTACGGCGCGGGCTACTATTCGTATAAGTGGGCCGAAGTGTTGGATGCCGACGCCTTCACCCGCTTCCGCACTCAGGGTATCTTCAGTCCCGAAGTGGGCGCCGAGTTTCGCGATGTCATCCTGTCGCGCGGCGATAGTGAAGATCCGGCCGAGTTGTATCGCAAATTCATGGGACGCGATCCCGATCCGGACGCCCTGCTGCAGCGCTCCGGCTTACTGGCTGGCTAACTCCCGCCTCGCTCCTACAACAAGCCGCTGTCGCGCAGAAACTGGCGCAGGAACGCGCCTACCTTTAGGTATTCGTCGTAGCTTACCGGCTTGCGAAAATAGCGGGCGCCCAAGCGCGCCGCCTCACCGCGGTCGACTGGAGAGTCGGACGATGTGACCACCAGCACCGGCAAATTCTTGAACTTATCGCTCGCTCGTATTCTGCGCAGTACGTCGAAACCGTCAATGCGGGGAAGGTTCAGGTCCAATAACAAAACGTCCGGGCACACCGCATCCGGATCGCGTTCCGCCTTCGCGATCATGTCGATCGCACGTTCGCCGTCAGCCGCGATGTACACTTCCACCGGCAGATTTTCCGCCTTGATGGCTTCGCGCACTAACAGCGCATCAGGCAAATTATCCTCAGCCAGGAGTAGATTTAGAGGCCGCCGAGCGCGCTCTTCCGGCGTGTTCGGGGACGGTGAAGTAGAAGGTCGATCCTTCGCCGGGTTTGGATTCGACCCAGATTCGTCCACCATAGCGTTCAACCACCCGCTGGCAAATAGCCAGTCCAATGCCGGTGCCGCTATATTTCTGGTCGCGATGGAGTCGTTTGAAAACGCCAAAGATTTTCTCCTTGTATTGAGGATCGATACCGATACCGTTGTCCCGCACCGAAAATTGCCACGTCCTGCCTTGGCGGGACGCGGAGATCTGAATTTCAGGCGGGGAATCTCTTCGATATTTAATGGCGTTAGTAATTAAGTTTTGAAAGACCTGCTGTAAATGAGTTTCGCCTATAACCAGTTGGGGTAACTCGCCGTAAACCACTGTCGCCTGGCTTTCGCGGACGGCCTCCGCCAAATTGGAGAGCACGTGCTGTAGGACTGCTGCGGAATCCACCGCGGTCGTCTCGCTATCCACCACGCCGGCCCGCGTATAAGCCAGTAAGTCGTTGATAAGTGTTGCCAGGCGGCGTCCGCCTTCGGTCAGGAAGCCAAGAAATTGTCTGCCATCCTCGTCTAACTGATTAGAATAGCGCTTCGCGATGATTTCGCTATATACGGCCACGTTGCGGATAGGCTCTTGTAGGTCGTGGCTGGCGGAGTAAGCGAACTGCTGCAGATCGTCATTCGCACGCCGTAGCTCTTGTTCTGTTTCTTTCTGTTCGTGGATATCGGTGTTCGAGCCGATCCACATGGAAATATTCCCGCTGGCATCGCGCATGGCGCGGGCCCGGCTCAAATGCCAGCAGTAACTCCCGTCCGCGCCGCGCAGCCTTTGTTGCGAGTGTAGCGGTTCGCCGGTCTTTACCGAATGCCGCCAGCCGCGTACGGTCTCCTCCAGGTCGTCGGGATGCACCAGTTGCGTCCACCCCCAAGCCCGAAGCTGATCGTATGTGAGCCCGCTAAACTCCAGCCATTGCTGGTTGTAGTAATCGATCTCGCCGTCGGGCGTGGCGGTGAAGATTTTTTGCGGCATGGATTCCGCCATGAAACGGAACCGCTCCCGCGCCCCCTCGGCATCGCGCAGCGCCTCTTCGCGTTCGCCCAGCGCCGTCCTCAGGTTTCGATCGCGCGACTGAATGCCCGCCAGCATCTCGTTAAAACGGTCCACCAGGACGCCGAGTTCGTCGCCCGATACCTTCTGCGCGCGGATGCTATAGTCGCTGGTTTGCGAAACCGACGTAGTGGCGCGTACCAGTTGCGAAATCGGGTCCGCGATGATCGCGCGCAAGCCCGAGGACAACAGCAGAGCCAGTAGGCTCGATAACAGAAGCACGCCCAACACCGTGGCGCCGTAGATTCGCATGCGTTCCGCGATCTCGCTCAAGTCATACAGCAAGACCAGCGTTCCGATGCGCCTGCCGCTCAAAACGATAGGATGTGAAACCGTCAGTCCGCCGCTGCCAAAATGCAATTCCTCCTCAACAGCGGGCCGGGCACACGCCGCCTGCGTCGCGTTAGCCCGCGCATATTTCGCGAAGACCGTTCCATCGCTCTCATAAATACACGCGTCCACTACGTGCGAACGTGCGTGCAAAGCCGCCAGCGTCTCCGTAGCCGCCTGCGGATCGTTGAACGACAATGCTGCCGTGCTGTTATCGCCGATAATCCGCGCCACCGAAGCCAGATCCCGCTTCAAATACTGGCGGAACAACAGAGAGTCCGCGGCAATGATACCGAAGCCGGCAAGCAGCAAGGCGGCCGTAGTGGTCACCATGACAATGATCATCAGCTTCTGCTTGATCGGTATGTCGCGGAAGTTGAGCATCCCTGTCTGCTTCTACTTTTCTACGGATTTTGCTACGTTCAACAACTTGGAACTCAGCTTGAGCCCGGCACCCTCGGCCGCGGCCTGATTGATCGCGAATCGCACCCGGCGGTTTTCCAGGACGAATGCGATCATGCCGCCTCCCCGCAGAAAAGCCGCGCCTTCCCCTACCGTCAGCACTCCCGGTCCCGCCCCCGCCAGATATCTCAAAATCTCCTTGTCCGGCCTCCCGGCATACAGAACGTCGCACGTCTTCGGCGCGGGCACCTGCTTGATCCGCTGCGCGATTACCCTTCGTCCGTTTACCGTCTCGCCGGCCAGCACCTGATCGAGTACCCCCCCAAACGGATCGTCGCCTAGAATACAGATCTCCACGGGGGATCTTGGGGCAGGGAACGCCGTCGCCGGCCACTCTACAAATTTGGTGAAATTCAACAGAAAAACGGCTTTTACCTGGTATTCGAGGGTTTCGTCCGCGGCGCTCTCGCCGCCCAGGCGCACCGCCCCGCACAGCAGCAAAAGGCACAGTGCGACTATGGGACGGCCGTTCAGCCTGACGGCCGCATGCTTCGAGGGCGGCAAGCCGTTACGGATTACCTGCTCCATGTCAGTCTGGCGTACACGCTTCTTCTGATGCCGATGAAACCGTCTTCCTCGTGCCAAGCCTGAAAGAGGTTCTGCCCTACTAGCGATAGCTCGACTTCCGGCGAGAACCGCCAACCCAAACGAACATCTCCGGTCGAGTAAGACGGCACGCCCAGCGCCGGCAGCTCGCTGATATAGCGATAAGACAGGTCTAACTGCAATTTCTTAGTAAGATCGAATGCCGACTGTACCGATACCTGATGTT
This sequence comes from Bryobacterales bacterium, assembly GCA_963738345.1. Taxonomy (GTDB): domain Bacteria; phylum Acidobacteriota; class Terriglobia; order Bryobacterales; family Bryobacteraceae; genus Bog-159. Next base: position 3,101,923 of record CAVTWI010000002.1, on the reverse strand, counting down.
GCGGACTCGCGCCCGAAATGCTGGCCGGGCTCTCCACGTTTCTCTTGTCAGGCGCCCGGTATACGTCCATGTGCAGATAGGAGTACGAACCGCGCAGCCGCCAGAACGGCCGCGGCCGCCATTCCGGCGCAATCTCCAAGCCCTTCGTATTCGCTTGCAGTCCATTGGCGAATTGCGCCGGAAGCAGAATATGTGTCGGCGCCGGATCGCTCTCCACAAAGGGCGCCCCCACAATGTCTTCGCTGAACAGATCGTGATAGTGATTATAAAAGCTGGCGATATCAATATAAAGTTGCGCGCCGAGCAGACGCCGGTATCCCAGTTCCGTTCCGTTCAGTTGCTCCGGTGCGAACTGTCGATTAGGATTGAACCGCGCGAACCCCTGCAAGTTGCCGCTCGAAAGTGACGGCGCGTACCCTAACAGATAGAAGTCTTCCTCGGAATCCGAAGGCGTGCGCAACGCATGTGTAAAAGCCGCCCACACGGTTTGCCGGTCGCTCGGAGTCCACAACAGCCGCACGCTCGGTTGCGGACCGAAGCCCGTATAATTGGTGCGCAGCAGTTTGGTGCCGAGCGTCAGCGAGAGCCGGTCTTTAACCAGGCCAATGTTATCCTGCAGGAAGCCTGTGAGTAGATAGTCCGTCCGTTTCAACGGAAGAAATTGCAGACCCGACACCACTACCGTGTCGTCGATCGGATCGACGCGCGCCCCCAGTCCCCAGGAGAGTTGCTGCCTGTATGGCAGCGCCACCTTCTGCAGGAAATCGATATCGAAGGTATTGCGAACCTCCGCGAAGTTGGCGCCCGTCGCGATCGGTGCGGTCCCAGTAAGCCTGCACGTGGATATCGTTGTGGTCGCTCACCACTCGGTCCCACCGCGCCATCAGGTTCTCGCCCGATAGCAGCGCGTTGGCATTCACGATCGTCTGCGAGTAAGGCGGCGTGTAGCTGGTCGCCTGCACACTCTCGCCGGCCTTTTCGTCGTAGATATCGCCCTGAAAGGTGAGGGTGTCACGCTTGTCTTTTTCCCAGTCCAGGCGGAACCCGGCCTGCGTCGACCGCCAGTCGTCGAAATTATTCCCGTCCGGATGGTATTCGGGTCCGCGCGTGAATCCCTTGCCGTACACCCGGTAATTCAGATTGGTCCCGTTGCCGCCGCCATAACGGGCCTCCAGAAAGCCTTGCTCGAAACTGCCGCCGCCCGCCGATACCAGGGCGCCTTGAGTGTCTTTGGTGTTCTTGGTGATCACGTTGATGACACCGTTCACCGCGTTCGGGCCCCAGATCGTACCGCCTGGTCCGCGAATCACCTCGATCCGGTCGATGTCTTCCATCATGGTGTCCTGCACTTCCCAGTAGGTGCCATCGAACAGCGGCGTGTATACGGTGCGGCCGTCGATCAGCACCAGCACCGACCGGGACAAATTGCTTCCGAAGCCGCGAATGCCGATTGACCAGCTGTTGGAGTCGATGCGCGCCACTTCAACGCCGGGCGCCAGCCGCAGCGCCTCGGGAATGCATGTGGCGCCTGAGCGCCGGATGTCTTCGCCGGTAATCACATAGATCGCCGCCGCGGTACGGAACGCTCTCACCGGCTCTTTCGAAGGCGTAGTAACTTCGATCTGCGATAGTTCTTCGAGGCTCAGGTTCTTGAGCGCTTCGGGCGTAGTCTTGTCAGGGTCGATGACCGGAGACACGTCGCCCCATGCGAGGATCGGTGTGAGCGACAGACAAACGTACACCCCTAGTGTGAGTAAGCGGACGCGATAGGCCAATTCCTTGAGTGTAGTCCAAACCATTCTCCCCCGTTCGCGTACCGCCCTAGACAACTCTCGCGAGTGTATGGAACCTCACTAACACGAGCGTGAAAGGTTTGGTGCGTCGATTGCTGTAAAGAAAGCGTGACTAAGAAAGTACAAGCCCAGCGCAGAGCGATTGATTCCCCGCTTCATCCCCGCCACTAAAAACTACGCACTACATATCCCGCTAAAACCCTCTGAAACCCCCAACAATCACTCGCGCAGGGCTTGTATAAGCCCTCTTATTTGCTGGTGGCGGGTGACGCGTTCGCTGCCGGAAGCTGCAGCGCCTTCAATCCATTCAGCGCTGTCAGCGTCTCTGCTTCTTCTTTGGGATCCGGCTTCTTCTCTCTTCTCGACCTCTGAATCGCCGCTTTAGGGCTGCTATAAAAAGTAAGTATGTTAGCCCGCAGTTCCGGTGTCACACCCGCATAGTCATTTTTGGCCAGACCACGCAAGAGTTTCGCGTAGGTTTGGTCAGCCAGCGAATACTCGCCTTCCTGCGTCGGACGCCCCGTGTCGAAATCCGTATTCGGCGCGGTTAAATGTCCCTTCCCCTCCTGCTCCAATAGACTACGGTAAAGGTCCAGTGTCCCGTTAAAGCTCTGCATAAATAATGTTTCGGTCTGGGCCGTCGGCGCTTTGAAGTTCACTGACTGAAAAGGGCCGACTTTGGGGATGATGCGGAACAGGAACGCCAGAAAGCGCGCGCCTAAACCAGGCTTTTGATACTCTCGCCCCCATTCTTTCTCATAGCTGGAAGTCTTAAGGTTGTACAGAAATTTCCGCTTGGTGATGCCCGGATGCGCCTGTACGATTTCCTTCTTCTTCAGCGACCAGGCAACTTTGCTGGCCTCCGGAATCAACGTACTCACAGTTCTGCGATACGTGCCCAGCGCCAGGTCCAAGCTGACGAATTGCTTCTTCAACTCCAGGCTGTAAGTATCCATGAAGGCGCGTTCCAACAGTTCCTTCGAAACCTGGAACCCGATGAATTCGTGATAGTCCTGCGCCGCGTAATTGCCCAGCGCCACCTGCGCCACGTCGAAACCGAATTCCGTCTTCAAATGCGCCGCCGTGTCATCGGCATACGTCACCTCGTTGCCAAACTCGGCCCGGAGTTTCGGATATTCAATCGCCACCGCCCGGTTCACCGCGATCGGATGGCCCTTGTTGTCGGCCGCGTAATGCGCCAGCGCCCCCAGCGCAAAAGCAAACTCGTCCAGATCCTGCGACTCCCGTAGCAACGCCGCCACGAAATCGCCGCTACGCACATAATGCACCAGGTCACTGAAATATTTACTTCCGAACGGATAATACCCCATGTCCTGAATAATGCAGCCGCCATAGGCGTAGGCGTGCGCCTTCTTCAGATCGTCGGCCGTGGCCGCGGGGAAGCGCTGCAATAAGATCGGCGTAATATTCTTCCAGGCCGCATCAATGATGGCTTCGTGAGTGATTACCGCGTAGCCCGAAGCTTGCCGCGCCACGCCCAGTGCCAGTAACGCAACCCCAACCCGAAAAGTGATCATGAACCCATCCCCCACGGCAATCCCAAGGCCGAACCCTTGCTGCCATCTTTTTCAGTGTATGCTACCTCACGCGCTAAACTACCTGAATGGCGACACGCCGCTCTTTCCTTCTTGCAGCGGGCTTGGCCCCCGCCGCTCTTCAGGCGAAGCCGGCCAGTCCGGCCATTGCCCAACTGAAAAGCCGCCGCGCCGAAGCGAAGCCCATCACCACCGCCGAACGCCGCGCGCGCATCGATCGCGCACAACAGTTGATGATCGAAAATAAGATCGCCGCGATCTGTCTGGCCGGCGGCACGTCCCTCCATTACTTCAGCGGCGCGCGTTGGGGGAACAGCGAACGCCTCTTCATGATGATCATCCCCGCGCGCGGCGACGCCTTCTTCGTTTGTCCCGGCTTCGAAGAGGATCGCGCCCGCGAGCAGATCGCCGCCGGACCCGTCACTGCCGCGCACGTCTACACCTGGCAGGAGGACGAGAGCCCGTATGCCCTTGCCGCCGCCGGTTTGAAAGAAGCCGGCCTGCTCACCGGCCGCATCGGTATCGAAGAAACCACGCCGTTTGTTTTTGCCGACCAACTGGCCAAAGCGGCCCCTACTGCCACGATCTCGAGCGCCACGCCCGTGACATCCGGTTGCCGCATGATCAAGAGCGATGCCGAGATGGCGCTCATGCGCCTGGCTTCCAACGTCACTCTCCAAGCCTACCAAGCCGCCTGGAAGTCGCTGACCGACGGCATGTCCGCGCAGGATTTCAGCGGCTTAATCGGCGCCGCCTATCAAGCCCTTGGATTCCCCGGCTATGCCAGCGTACAGGTGGGCGAGTATGCCGCATTGCCCCATGGATCGCGCTTGCCGCAAATCATTCGCGAAGGTTCCCTGGTCCTGATCGACGACGGATGTACCGTCGAAGGCTACCAGTCCGATATCAGCCGCACGTTCGTCCTCGGCAAACCCACCGGTAAAATGAATCAGGTTTTCGAAATCGTGCATCGCGCGCAGAGTGCCGCACTGGCGGCCGCCCGCCCCGGCGTGCCCTGCGAAGCAGTGGATGCCGCCGCACGCAAAGTGATTACCGACGCAGGCTATGGTCCCGGCTATCGCTACTTCACGCATCGCGTGGGCCACGGCATCGGTATGGATGGCCATGAGTGGCCTTACCTCGTAAAAGGCAACACCCTCCCCCTGGCCGCTGGCATGACGTTTAGCGATGAGCCCGGCATTTATATTCGCGGCGAGTTCGGCGTCCGCCTCGAGGATGACATGCATATCACCGCCTCTGGAGCCGAACTCCTCACCCCGCAGAGTCCGTCTCTGCAGCAGCCGTTTGCAGGCTGAACCGGCCCCCGCCCCAGTACCCTATACTTGTTTCGTGCGTCCCCTCGCCTGCCTCCTGATCTGCGGCGCCCTCTCCGCCGCCCCGCCCGCCCGCTTCGCCGAACACACCGTCGCCACGGGACTAACCGGCGGATATCAGGTAGTCGCTGCCGACGTGAACCACGACGGTAAAATCGATTTGATCGCGCTCGCCAGCGGCATGACCGAACTCGTCTGGTTCGAAAATCCAGGATGGCAGCGCCATGTCATTGCCGCCAACCTCTCCGGCATGATCAACCTAGCCGCATGGGATTTCGATGGCGATGGCATCCCCGAAATCGTCCTCGCCTCCGGCTTTTCCATGAATGCCAAAAACAGCGCCGGCATCGTCTCCGTGCTCCACCACAATGGCGACCCGCGCCTCCCCTGGACCATCCGCGAAATCGACCGCCTGCCCACCTCCCACCGTCTCCGCTGGGCCGATATCGATGGCAGCCGCAACAAAGTCGTCATCAGCCAGCCACTCACCGCCGCCACCGTCGACCATCCCGAGGATCGCGCCCACACTCCGCTGGTCTTCTATCGCCCCGGTGATTGGAAGCGCGAAGTCATCTCCGGCCAGGACGAAGGCGTGGTCCACGGCATCTATATTGTGGATTGGGACGCAGACGGCCGCGACCAAATCCTGACCGCCGGCTTCACCGGCATTCATCGCTACAAACTCACAGCGGGTGGGAAGTGGACCCGCACCGAAATATCCGGTGGCGACCCGTCGCCCTGGCCCAAGTCCGGCTCGAGCGACATCGCCGTCGGCCATTTGGGATCGCGCCGCTTCCTCGCCACCATAGAACCCTGGCACGGTAACGAAGTCGCCGTCTATCAGGAAGGCGGACACGAAGTCCCCGGCCCATGGCAGCGCCACGTCATCGACACTTCCATCGCCGACGGCCACACTATCCTGACCGCCGACCTGAATCACGATGGCGCCGACGAAATCATCGTCGGCTACCGCGGCAAAGGCGTCAACGTGTACTACGCGCAGGGTCCTCACGGCTCCACATGGAAAAAGCTGATTCTCGACCCCACCATGCCCGCCGCAGCCTGCGCCATCGCCGACCTCAACGGTGACGGCCGTCCCGACATCGCCTGCATCGGCTCTTCCACCGCCAATTTGAAGTGGTATGAGAATCTAGGATCCAGCCGCTAGGCCCCTCAATTCGCCGCAGGGCTCTGAGGCGGCGATTCTCGCGTGCGGAAATGTGATACGCTTCCGCTGATCGATGAAGAAACGGCTGTTCATTAGTCACATCTCCGAGGAGTGCGCGGTCGCCGATCGCATAAAGATCGCTCTGACTCGTGATTTCCTCGGTCTCTTGGATGTCTTCGTTTCGTCCGATACGGATAGCATCGCTGCTGGAGAAGAATGGCTACGTTCGATCGAGAAAGCCCTACGGGATTGCGCTGTCTTCGTTATCCTGTGCAGTCCCGATTCGATACTCCGCCCCTGGATCAATTTTGAGGCAGGCGCTGCCTGGATGCGAGATATTCCCTTAATCCCGATCTGCCATTCAGGCCTACTTCCCCACGATTTGCGGATGCCGCTATCTTTGAAACAGGGCATCGCCATGGGCGAGGCTGAAGGGCTGCAGCGGCTCTATACGAGAATCGCCCATGTTCTCGACTGCGATGTGCCTCACCGTCAGTTCGGCGATCTGGCTGCCGAGCTCACCGGTCCAGTCACGGCGCGGCAGATGCCTTCCGAAAAGTTCCTCCGCGAACTGGATCACGACCGAGACATCCGTCGACGCATGACTGAGGCTTTGCAGCATCACAAGTACGACTGGCGGACTTTGCGCCGGATTGCGGGGGAGGCTGCGATTTCAGAGGAGCAGGCCGCCGACTTTCTAAGGGCCGACCCTGCTGTACGCTTCAGCACTGGCAAATCGGGCGAGATCATCGTGGGACTGCGATCGCGTGTCGGCTAGACGCGGCAGACGTTTCGGAAGACTACCTGACGCGCGTAACTGTTACCTTCACCCAGCCTGAGTTACTAAAGTAAAACCCCGAAAGGTCGTTCGCAAAGCAATAGAGCACACCGTCGCATGCCACTTCCCTCTCGCATCCCGCGCCAATAGCGAAAGTCGTCCCGCTCTCCTTGCCGATCGACCCGATAAGCGCAAACCAGTCATTTGCCGGGGGACCTGCGCAGCGGGGCCGTCAGGCGTTGGAAAAAGTCACGCTGCCATACCCGGCTGGACCGCTCCGAATCGTCGCATCGTACCAGGTTCCGGCAACGCCAAACCGGTACCGCTCCTCCGGCGCAGCAACAGGTGCGTAACGGTCCAACGCACCACGGCATGCACGCCGATAACCGCCTGCTGCGCGGGTTCCAGATGGGGCGCTTTCGCATCCAACCTCAAAGGCCTCAGCCGCCGCGTCCACTCGGCCTACGGCTCCTGTCTTAGATCCGTTCTTCCAGGAGCACCCTAACCGTGTCCCCAACGTTTTTCCGGATCGTTTGGCGAATGTCAGCTTTAACCGGTAGCTTGTGCGTCCCGTCCCCCATAGCCATAAACGAGCTTTGGAAAGGATGACCGTCAATTCGGCCTCGAACCTTCACCAGGCCACGAGTCCCGAAAAAAGTTACGGACTCTGGCCAGATAACGTAAGTCCAACCGCCCTTCTTATCACTCTTCAACAAAGTAGCGGTGAACGCCTCATGTAACGTTCTTGGTTTTTCGCTTTTTACAGTCGCAGCCATGCGGACCCTCCCCCGCATTATTCACGGGTCGTCTTATAGTCTACTACCAGATCCTAGCGCCACCGCCTGCCTGGCGACGATCATGTCCGCCCTTGACGCGCTCATCTCTTCGGCGTAAGCTAAGAATTCTTGGTATGGGGCGTAAGGCGAAAAAGAACGATTCATTACCCGGTTCCCTGGACCTGTTGATCCTGCGGACCCTGTCCCGGCGCGACCTCCACGGATACGGCATCGTCCAGTTCATTCAACAATCGTCCGGCAATGAACTCCTCGTCGAGGAGGGCTCGTTGTATCCCGCTCTCCAGCGATTGGAACTAAACGGTTGGATCGACGGTGTCTGGGGCGTAACTTCGAATAATCGCCGGGCGAGAATCTACAAGATCACGGCGGCCGGCCGCAAACAGTTGGTCGTCGAAACCCGGAAGTACTCGAGACTCACGTCGGCAATCGCCCGCGTGATGGAGGCGGAGTGAGACACATGTGGACACGACGCCTTAAGTATTGGATGGAGAGCGCCCGCCGCAATGACGCGCTGCGCGAGGAAATGGAACTCCACCTCGCGGAGAAGGCTTCGCAACTGCAAGCGGACGGCATGACGCCCGATTGTGCGCGGGCTGAAGCGCGCTGCCGCTTCGGAAACGTCGGCCTGAAGCACGAAGAGTCACGGGAAATTTGGCTGCAGCGCTTTTGGTCGGAACTCGGCCAGGATGTCCGCTACGGTTGTCGCACCATGATTGCCAACAAGGCATTCAGCGCCCTGGCGGTCTTGTCGCTGGCCCTTGGCATCGGCGCCAACACCACAATCTATAGCTTCATGGAGTCGATTCTCTTGCGCTCGCTGCCCGTTGCCGATCCCGAGTCACTGGTGGTCTTGAATTGGCATAGCCGTCCGCCCGAGAACGCCAACAAGGAATGGGTCCACGTTATGCATGGCGTACAGGGTATGGCGTGGCCGGGCGATAAAGGCGCCATGGTCAGCGGCATGTTCCCCTACGGCGCATTCGATACGCTGCGCGACGAAAATCCCGTGTTTTCCACGCTCTTCGGATACTTCAACGGACTAAGCCATAACCTCGCCGTCCGCGGTCAGGCCGCAAGTGCTGGCACCGAGTACGTCAGCGGCGAGTATTTTCGCGGCTTGGCAGTGCCGCCGGCCGCGGGACGTCTGATCGACTCCGATGACGACCGTCCAGGCGCACCGCCGGTCGCGGTCATCAGCTTTGCGGCTAGCCAGCAGCGCTTTGGGGGAGCGGCGAGCGCGGTCGGACAACCAGTCCTCGTGGATAACATTCCCTTCACGGTGATTGGCGTCGCACCGCCGGAATTCTTCGGAGTCGATCCGGCTGCAGCGCCCGAGCTCTACCTTCCGCTACACACGAATCTGCTTGTGGACGGTGCCCGAGCCCATCGCATGTATGGCGATGGAAACTTCTACTGGATCGAAATGATGGGCCGCCTGCGTCCCGGCTTGAGCATGGCCCAGGCGCAGGCAGCATTGGCTCCTCGTTTCCACCAATGGGTGGCCGCCACCGCCACCACCGACGGTGAGCGCGCTAACCTGCCGGCTCTGATGCTGAATCCCGGCGCCGCCGGGCTGGGCAGTTTGCGCCGCCAGTATTCCAAGCCTTTGTACGTGCTGCTGACGATGGTCGGATTGATCCTGGCAATCGCGTGCGCGAACATCGCCAGTCTGCTGCTGGCAAGGGCCGCCGCGCGACGCCGCGAAATCGCTGTCCGGCTCAGCCTCGGAGCGGGACGGTTCCGCGTCGTGCGGCAGTTGCTCACCGAGAGTGTCATGCTGGCCTCGCTCGGTGGACTAGGCGGAGTCTTATTCGCGACTTGGGGCGTTCGCTCGCTGACACTCCTGTTCTCCAGGGGCCAGGAGAACTTTACCCTGCACGCGGCATTGAACTGGAAGGTGCTGGCTATGACGGCGGCTCTCTCAGTCGTTTGTGGCCTGTTATTTGGCCTCGCTCCCGCGATCCAGTCCACGCGTCCAGACGTCATGCCCGCGCTCAAAAATGGCCGCGGAAGCGGACCGCGCCACCGCGCCCAGCAGGTTCTAGTGGTCGCCCAAATCGCTCTCTCTTTTCTGATCTTGGTCGCCGCCGGTCTGTTTGTCAGGACACTCAACAACCTGCACTCAGTTCAATTGGGATACGCTCGCGAGAACATCCTTCTGTTCTCCCTGAATGCGCGCCAGGCCGGACATCACGACCCCGAGATCACGACCTTTTACGCGAATCTGCGCAAGCGCTTCGAATCGATACCCGGCGTGAGTAGCGCGACGTTTTCCCAATCTTCGATCATCAACGCTGCCCGCGCCGGACAAGCGGTCAAGGGGCCCATGAAGATCGGCGCGGTTACCATCGAAGGCGCGCGCGCTCTGGCCGCCGGACCGCACTTCCTCACCACCATGCAGATACCAATCCTGGCCGGACGCGAGATTGACGACCGCGATCAACACGGCTCCCTGCCGGTGGCGATGATCAGCGAGCGGCTGGCGCGAACTTACTTCGGGAATCAGAATCCGGTCGGCCGCAGCATCACGCTCCCCGATGAAGCGCGTAGCCTCGAAATCGTCGGCGTGTCGGCCAACCTGCGCTACGGTGGTCTGAAAAATGAAGAGGAGCGTGCCATGACCGTGTTCGTAGCAGTGAGCCAGTTTTCTCCAGACCGGGTGACCTACGCGCTGCGCACTGCGGGTAATCCGCTAAGGTATGCCCAGAGTGTGCATGAGATCGTGCGAGAGGCGGATTCACGCATACCCGTCACCAACGTGGCCACTCAAGCTGCGGAAATCGATAGGACCATCAGCCGGGAAGTCACCTTCGCGAAGCTATGCACGGGTTTCGCGGTGCTCGCTCTCCTGACCGCATGTGTGGGACTCTACGGGACTATGTCCTACACCGTCGCGCGGCAGGTCGGCGAGATCGGCATCCGTATGGCGCTGGGCGCCCAACGCGGCGCCGTGGTATGGATGGTTCTGCGGCGCGTTCTACTGCTGGCCGCGGTGGGGCTCGCGATCAGCGTGCCTGCTGCATTGATCGTGTCCCGGCTGGTCAAATCGTTTCTGTTCGGGACCCGGCCCAATGATCCGATAACCCTGGCGTCGGCCGGTGCCGTCCTTCTAAGCGCCGCGATTCTCGCTGGATACGTGCCGGCAAGACGAGCGTCCCGAATCGATCCGCTAGCGGCACTGCGACAGGATTAGCAGTTGCGCCTGTGAATTCGGCGGATTTTCCGTACGCCGGCGTGCGATCCGATCGAAAAGGACATCATCCGCAGCGGCCGTAAAGTGTAACTCGACAGCAGCCCCAAGCGCGCGCGCCCCAACGCGCATTGTGTAGCGCTCCGCCCGTGCCAAGCGCCCCATTCGATGAATACCGTCTGGCCACGGGCCTGCAGTCGCTGGGCGAATTCCCACTGCAGGTTCTCGATCTTCTGGCGTATGGCTTCACCTCAAAGGTTGAGGGAAATCGTATTCCCCCGCGAGACGTTCACACGCCGGCAAAAATACGTCGATCCCATCCTTACCATCACTTAGCCGCATACCCCCCGCCCAATCCGGAAGCCGCATGCTCTACTCAAATCGGATAGCGGGCTCTAACCCGTCATCCCACTAAGGAGCAATATATGTTGGTATCTGACAAACAGCATGAAGCGAATAAGCAGAATGCCCAGAAGTCCTGCGGCCCGAAGACTCCTGAAGGCCGCGAAGCCATCCGCTTCAACGCCCTCACCTTCGGCCTGCGCACCCGCGCCACCATCCTACCCACCGAAAACGCTGCAGCCTACTCCCAGCTTTGGGACGAACTGTTCACCGACTGGAATCCGCGCACCCGCACCGAAACGTGCTGCTTCGAAACCCTCGTCGTCATCCAGTGGCTGCTCATCCGCAACGCGAATTCCGAAACCCGCATCTACATGGAAATCCCGTTCAGCGAACGCCGCTTCGCCATGCTCGCCGAAGTCGATAAACAGCGCACTAAACTCGAAAAAGAGTTTCGCATCGCCGTCGACTACCTGCAGAAGTTACAAAAACAGCGTTCCGCGCAGCCGCAAGCGGCGCCTGCCGAACCCCTGCAACCCGTGCGCAACAACCAGGTGACACCGCACCCCGGTTTCGTCATGTCCGAACCCGTCGGCCATCCCGTCTTCTGCGCGCCCGGCACCACTGACACCCGCTAACTGTTCCCCGCACTTAGATCTTTGACAACTCCGCGCCCGTCAACGAAGGGTGCGCCCGTATTGTCTCTTTCCCCAACCCCCAGACCAGATTTTCCTCTTCCCCACACTTGAAAATCCTCCCAAAAGCGAATCCTAAGCGCCAAAAAGCCGTTGCGCGTCCGATGACTCCCTCTCAGCCGCCGGATTCCCGTCCCTCCCCGCCTCCGCCATCCGAGTTAACCCATTTCCCTTCAATGACCTGGGCTTTGTTTGCAAGCCCGGCACGGTCTTGGAAATCGAACTCACACTCCCGTTACCGGAAAAGGTTTGAGCCGAACCCTCAAGTATTGCGGGTAGCGCGCCGATCATGGAGGCAGGAGTCGATTTGTGCCTCAGAAAATCAGCGTTAGACTTTTGTTGGCGTTTGCGATTGTGCTGCTGTTCGTCGCCGGGCTTGGATACTCCTCACTCAGGGCGATTGGTCAGTTGGGCGCGGCCCTGGATGAGGCTACCAATATCACTTCGAAAAAGCTCGTGCTAGTAGGAGATTTGCAGGCCGGCTTCCAGGAAATGCGCGCGGACGCGGCGAAGCTCGAGATTTCGCAGGTGAACACGCTGATCGGGCGCATTGACAACCGGCGTGGCACGGCGGAAACCCCTTGTATAACCTGCCATACCCTGGACACTGTGGATAGCCAAAAGGCGAAGTTTGAAAAGACCGCCGCCGGCTTGAGTGCGCAGGTGGCGCAGTTGCGTCCGATGGTGGCCAGCGAGCAGGGACGGCAAGCCGTGCACACGGTGGAGGCCGGGATCGTCGAGTGGCGGGCACTCTACATGAAATATTTGGAATTGACCTCGGGGCGGGACTATACCGCCGCACACGAAGTGATGCTCGACCGGATCTATCCGTTGGTGGATTCCGTCGATAAGGCGGCCAACGAACTGGCGAAACGGCAACAGCAGCAGTTGTCGGCCTCCAGCCAGGAGGCGCACGCCCGGATTTCGAGTAGCCGCATGGTTGCGTATATTCTGATTGCGCTTTGCCTGGTAGCAGGTGCCGGGGTGCAGTGGGTCGTCCGGGGTGTCAACCGGCTTTTACGGGAATTTGCAGGCGAGATGGCGGTCATGAGCCGGGAAGTCTCGAGCGCGGCGAGTCAACTTGCCGATAGCAGCCTCTCGCTCGCTCAAGGCGCCAGTGAGCAAGCCAGTTCGCTGCAAGAGACGGCCGCCTCGACGGAGGAAGTCAGCTCGACCACACGCAGCAATGCCGGGCACTGCCAGACGGCTTGCGCCGTAACTACCACGGTGGCGCAGCAAGTGGAACAGGCTAACGAGAGCTTGGGCGAGATGATCGGCTCCATGCATGAGATCAACATATCCAGCGGGAAGATCTCGCAGATTATCAAAGTCATCGACGAAATCGCGTTTCAAACGAACATATTGGCTCTAAATGCGGCTGTGGAAGCGGCGCGCGCGGGCGAGGCCGGTTTGGGCTTCGCGATGGTCGCCGATGAGGTCCGCAATCTGTCGCAGCGCTGTAGCCAGGCGGCCAGGGATACCGGCGCCTTAATCGAAGAGTCGATTACGCGTTCGCGGGAAGGCAGCGCCAAGCTGGATCGGGTAGCCACTGCGGTTCGGGCAATTACGGAAAGCGCGACAGAGGTGAAGGGACTCATCGGCCAGGTAAATTCCGGAGGCCTCGAGCAAGCGCGGGGAATCGAACACATCTCGCGCGCTTTGGGCGAGATCGACCAAGTGACACAGAGGACCGCTGCCAGCGCGGAGGAAAACGCCGCCGCAGGAAAGGAACTCAGCACGAATTCCGAAGCGCTTCGGAACGTGGTGGAGAAGCTCTCCGCGCTGGTTTAACGCAAATGCGCTTTAAACGCTGAACGAACTGCCGCAGCCGCAGGTTGACTTCACTTGCGGATTGCTGAATTTGAAACCCGAACCTTCCAGCGTCTCGACGTAGTCGACTTCGGCGCCGTCCAGATACAACAGGCTGGCCTGGTCCACGAAGACCTTCAGATCGCTAAAGGTGTAGGTTTTGTCGAGCATGTTGGGTTGGTTCTCGAAGGCCATCGAATAGCTGAAGCCCGAGCATCCCCCGCCCACCACCGCGATGCGCAGTCCGGCCGGCTTGGGCTCTTGCGAATCGAGAATCTCACTGCACTTTGCCGACCGCTTTTTCCGTCAATTGAACCATAGATATTCCATCTCTCCTTAGAGAACTTGTCCCGCTATGCCAGCCATTATAACCGAGCGAAAACGGGACCGCTAGCTAAATGGATGATGCCGCAAGCGCCTAAGTTGCGAGAATCTGCTATTTTTGGGGTGGGAAGTTGAAACCGCGGATGGGTAGTCCGCGTCGGAAACGGTGTATGGGAACACTGGTCGGCGCGCTACCACTCCCCGCCTTCGGTACCGGGATTGCGACAAAAACGAGAGTGGACTACCTGAACACCCAGGAAGGCGCATTGGTTCGCCGCGCGCAGTCAGGCGAGGAGGCGGCATTCCGCGAAATCGTTGAGAAGTACCAGTCAAAGGTGTTTTCCATTATTCACGGTATCGTGCGTCAACGCAATGACGTCGAAGACATTGCCCAGCAGGTGTTTGCAAAAGTTTACTTATCCATTCGGAATTTCGACTTCCGTAGTTCGCTGATCACCTGGATCTACAAAATCACAGTGAACGAATGTTTCGACTACTTGCGTAAGAAAAAGGTGCGCAAGCTGGTTTACGAGAGCGACATGAGCGAAGATGAAGTGCGCCGCGTGGAAAATGCAGATCCGGCAATTGATCGCCAACCCTCGGCGGATGTGAACCTCGCGCGCCGCGATTATGTGAGCAAGCTCCTGAGCCGGGTATCGGAAGAAGAGCGTATGTTGTTGATGTTAAAAGAAGTTGAGGGCCACTCGGTGGAAGAGTTGGCGAGCATGACCGGAATGAACGAAAACACCATCAAGGTGAAACTGTTCCGTGCGCGTCAGAAAGTTAGTGAAGGCCGCGCAGCGTTTGGATCGGGCGCCCGGCTTGGTGGCCAGTTGACCAGTTAAGAAATGTTGGTCCAAGACACTGGCGGTAAGCGATAATAGTTGGTTCCTTTGAAGCGGGCGGCAGGAAAAGACTCGCGAGGGGAAGTACAGTTGGTATTGTAAGGGAAGAAGGCTATGCACGCGGTAATCATTGATGATCTTGAAGAGTACTTGAGCGGTGAACTGCCGCCTTCGGCTCTCGACCGCTTTCAAGCCCATCTACAGGCATGTGGCGAGTGCCGGTTGGAAGTCGACGAACTTCGGGACACGGTCGGTCTACTTGACCCTTTGAAATCTCTCGAGGTCGTAGCGCCGCCTCCCAGTTTTGTCGCGCAGGTGATGCTAACCGTAGCGGAACGGCCAGCAGCTTCGTTCTGGAGCTATTTTGGCGATTTCGCTTTCGGGCGACGCGTGGTGTTGGCGTCTTTGCTGACGTTGGCGGTGTTGGGCACCGTGCTTGTGTCGCGCGAAGAGGCTTATGCCCCCAATCCGACCACTCCGGAAGCCGTAATGGCTGATGGCGCCGGTTCGCCGAACGCGGATCAAATGTTGGTGACGCTGACCAATTATGAACCATAATTTGGCCGCCAAGCCAGTTCCACTTCAATTCTGGGAATCTCCCAAGTTCGCTGGTGTCGGAATACTGTTGCTAGTCTTCCTATGTGGCGCGGTAGCCGGCGCCGTCGCCATGAACCTCGGGGCGCACGAGAGGCTTCACCCGCACGCCTTTTGGGACAACAGTTCCAAAGCCGAATACCTCAAGAGTGTCACGAAACAACTGGACCTGACCCCTGAACAAGCAGCCCAGATGTCGAGCATCCTGGACGACTTCGCGAAGTACTATCAGACCGTCCTATCGGACGGTAAGGCTCGTATTTTCAACATCTTGAACGACGATCAGAAACGTAAGTTCGAGAAGATGTTGAAGGAACACCCGCGTAATTGACCTTCCTCTGGAAGTGTGGGCTCGGGTCCCGCTCCTTGACAGGCCCTTGCTCCACAGCGCAAGATTCCTCTATGCACACTTTGCATTCATACTTGGCGGGCACTGCTTTGGCCGTTCTCGCAACCCTCACCGCTTGCGCCCCGCCGGTAGCACCCGAGGCGCGCTCCCATCGCATGGGAGAACGCGTTGCCGCGGGATCCTTAACGTACAACGTTTTTGAGGATCAATGGAAGGCACAACTCGGAGAAGGCGCCAACGCCCGCGTGCCAAAAGACCGCTTTTTTCTCGTTCGTCTCAGCGTAGTCAATGGAGGTTCCACTGAAGTCATGGTGCCCACCATGACGCTCGTAGATGATTCCGGGCAGACCTATACGGAACTCTCGAACGGCGACGGCGTGACCCAGTGGCTGGGCTTTCTGCGGCGTATTAAGCCGGCCGATAATCTGCAAGGCTACATCGTTTTCGACGCGCCGCCGAAGCACTATCTTCTGCGGGTGAGCGACGAGAACAGTCAGAAGACCCGCGATATCGATCTTCCGTTAAACTTCGCCTCGGATGCGCCCGATATTCCGTCGCAGCAGTAACGGCGCAACAATAGAAGTATGCTGCGAGTGTGTCGAAAGATTCTCCGCGTCCTTCTACCGGCCGCGCTGGCCTATTGCGCTTGGGGGGCCGCTGTGCCCCTTGCCATTGTGCGGCCGATCGTCTCCGATCGTGACGGAGGGGCTTCGGTGCCGAGCAGTTTTGTCCACGATCCCGGCGAAACCATGTTCTTCAGCTTTCAGGTGGAAGGCTATACGGCTTCATCGGGAGACCGCGTCAATCTGAGCTATAAACTGGACGCCTTCGATCCCCATGGAGTGCGGATCATGGAGCCCATCGCGGCCGATATCGAAGAGACGCTGGCGCCGGAAGACAAGAACTGGAAGCCCACCGTCCGGCACGAAATCGTGATTCCTCCGTTAGGCGACTCGGGCACATACAAGCTCGTCATCTCGGTAACGGATGTGGTGGGCAAGGCGACGGCCACCAAAGAAGTGCCCTTCGAAGTGCGCGGCCGCCGCGTGGATCCGAGTGATGCGCTGGTGATCCGGAACATTCACTTTTATCGCGGCGAGGAGGATCGTGAGTCGCTGGCGAAAGCGGCTTACCGGCGGGGCGATGCGGTGTGGGCGCGCTTCGATGTCATCGGCTACAAGTTCGGCGAAGGCAACGCCATCGACGTCAGCTACGACGTGGCGGTGCTGGCTCCCAGCGGGAAAGTGATCTACACGCAGCCGCAGGCGGGTTCGGACCGCAGCCAATCGTTCTATCCCAAGCGCTACGTGCCGGCGATTTTCAGCCTGGCGACCAAGGCGGACACGCGTCCCGGGGAATACACTCTGCTCCTGACGGCCCATGACGGAGTGGGGAATCAAACCTGTGAGGCCCGCCAGAGTTTTACAATCGAATAATCAACGCTGCCGTCGAATATAAATCATGCCAAACAGTCTGGTTCTGGGCTTGCGCCCGATCTCTATCGAAGATGTGGAAGAAGTCGCCCGCCGCGAGGCGCATGTTGAATTCGGCGCAGCCGCGAAGGCGCGGATCGCGAAGGGCCGTGTGCGGCTGGAGGAGCGCTTGGCTGCGGGCGACCGGATTTACGGCGTCAACACGGGCGTGGGCGGGAACATCAAATTCCAGCTTGATGCGGAACAGACCGAGCGTTTCCAACACAATTTGATGAATCACCTGTCGTGCGGCACGGGCGCGCCGCTAGCGCACGACGTGGTGCGCGCGGCGATGCTGTTGAGGCTGGCGACGTTCTCGCGGGGTTCGTCGGGAGTGCGCTGGGAACTGGTTTCGGCGCTGGAGGAACTGCTGAACCGGGGCATCGTACCGGTGGTGCCGCGTTACGGTTCGGTGGGCGCCAGCGGCGATCTGATGCCGTCCGCTTACATAGCGCGCACGCTGATGGGCATGGGACAGGTCGACTTTCAGGGCAGGCGCATGCCTTCCGCGGAGGCGCTGCAAGCGGTCGGCCTCGAGCCCATCCGCTTTGCACCAAAGGAAGGGCTGGCCTTGATCAACGGCACCACCGGCATGACCGCCTTTGCGGCGCTGATCTGGATGGATGCCGGACGGATTCTGCGTTCGCTGCTGGGCGCGGTGGCGCTAGCCATCGAGGCGCTGGAGGCGCCTACCGAGCCCTACCGTCCGTGGATTCACGAAAGCAAAGGTCATCCGGGACAAATTGCCGTAGCAGCGCATGTACTCAATCTGTTGGAAGGCAGCGGCTACGTGACCGAATCGTACATTCAGCGATGCTATTCGTTGCGCTGCGTGCCGCAGGGGCTCGGGCCGGCCTGGGAAGCGCTCGATGCCGCGCGCGCCGTAGTGGAGCGCGAGATCAATTCGGCGAACGACAATCCCCTGATCGATCCCGAAACCGGGGAATTGTACCGAGCCGGCAATTTTTACGGCGGACACATCGCCCGCCTTCTCGACACCTTCAAACTGGATTTTGCAATCGAGGCCAATTGGGCCAATGCACTCTTCGCCGTATTAGTCGACGATAAGTTCAACCTGGGGCTGCCGGCCAACCTTGTGCCGGAACCGGGCATCAATTCCGGCTTCAAGGGCATGCAATTGAGCATCACCAGCCTGACTTGCGCCATCCGGCAGATGGCCGGTCCCAGTTCGATTCATTCGCTGCCGACGGAGCAGTATAACCAGGACTTGGTAAGCCTGGGGATGCACTCGGCCGTGACGGCGGCGGAGGCTATTGAGTGTCTGCGCAACGCCACTGCCATGGTGCTGCTTGCGGCGACGCAGGCGGTCGATCTGCGCGGAGGGCCGGACAAGTTAGGCCGGGGCAGCCGCAAAGTATATGACGCGGTACGAAAAGTCGCGGCCTTCCTGGATCGCGATCGGCCCATGGAAGATGACATCGCCGCCCTGGCATCCGAAATCCAGGCCGATCGAGTGGCCTGAACCGCAGTCCTAGTCGGCCAGTCCCGCAAACAGCGCCGTGCTTAGATACCGCTCGCCGAACGAAGGTATGATCACCACGATCAACTTCCCGGCGCTCTCGCCGCGCCGCGCTACCTGAGTTGCCGCCCATAGTGCAGCGCCCGAAGAGATGCCGACCAGAAGTCCTTCTACGCGCGCCGCGCGCCGGGCCGTATCGAAGGCATCGTCATTCTTCACCCGCACGACTTCGTCGTAGACGTCGCGGTTCAAAATCTCGGGAACAAAGCCCGCGCCGATGCCCTGGATGGGGTGAGGACCCTTGGTTCCTCCCGACAGCACTGGTGACGCATCCGGTTCCACTGCCACGCAACGGAACGAAGGCTTGCGGGCTTTCAGCACTTCGCCGACGCCGGTAATGGTGCCTCCGGTGCCCACACCGGCGACCAGGATATCGGCGCGGCCGTCTGTATCGCGCCAGATTTCTTCGGCGGTGGTCTTACGATGAATCTCGGGATTCGCAGGATTGCGAAACTGTTGCGGGACGAAGTATCGTTTGTCCGCGGCAGCTAGCTCCTCGGCCTTGCGGATGGCGCCGGTCATACCATCGGGGCCCGGTGTCAGGATCAGTTCCGCCCCATAAGCGCGCAACAACATGCGGCGCTCTTTGCTCATCGTCTCGGGCATCGTAAACGCGCAGCGGTAACCGCGGGCAGCGCAAACCATTGCCAAGGCGATCCCGGTGTTGCCGCTGGTGGGTTCCAGAATGATGGTATCGGGACCAATCAGGCCGGCCTTCTCGGCGGCGTCTATCATTGAAACGCCGATCCGGTCCTTCACGCTGTGAGCGGGATTATAGAACTCCAACTTGGCAACCACTTCACCCGCAGCGCCTTCGGTCAACCGCCGGATTCTTACTAGCGGCGTATTGCCGATCAGCTTGGTCACATCGTCCGCAATTCTCATAGAGAGCCTCTCTCAGCCCATTTTATGCGAAGGAAGCCGTGAGAAAGTGTACGGGAGAACGCCGGATTGTCCTCTTCCGTGCAGCGACAGTTAGGGCCGGCATGACATAAGTGAGGTTATGGACGACGTTACCCGGCGCACATTCATCGGGGCGGCAGCGATGGCCTCGACCATCGCAATTGGGCCTCCGGAGGGGCAGGCGAAGCCGGCCCTGGTTGGCCTCGAACCGTGCTCGCTCACCATCAACAATACGGCTCATCAGTTGCAATTGGAGCCGCGCACCACGCTGCTGGACCTTCTGCGCGAACACTTGCAAATGAGCGGGACCAAGAAAGGCTGCGATCACGGGCAATGCGGTGCCTGCACGGTAATCGCCGACGGTGAACGAGTGCTTTCGTGTCTTTCGCTGGCGGTGGCCTATGACGGCGCGAAGGTCACGACGATTGAGGGCTTATCCGAGGGCGGAGGATTGCATCCCATGCAAGCGGCGTTTCTGGACCATGACGGTTTTCAATGCGGCTTTTGCACTCCGGGCCAGATTTGTTCGGCAGTGGCCATGATGAAGGAGGCGCGCCAAGGCATGCCCAGCGCAGTGACTCAGAATCTGTCGGCTGGCGGCGGCATCACGCTGACCGAGCCTGAAATCCGGGAGCGCATGTCGGGCAATATCTGCCGCTGCGGAGCGTACCCCAACATTGTGGCGGCGATCCAAGCGGTGGAACAGGGCGGCGCATCATGAACACATTTGCATATAAGCGAGCTGGATCGATTGACGAAGCTCTGGTTACCATCCGAGCGCAACGCGATGGCAAATATCTGGGGGGGGCACCAATCTGGTCGACCTGATGAAAATGGGCGTCGAGCATCCCGCCGGATTGATTGACGTGACGCGCATACCGCTGGCAGGCATCGACGAGCATAACGGCGGCGTGCGCATCGGTGCACTGGCACGCAATTCCACAGTGGCCGCACATCCGCTGATCCGGCAGCGATATCCGGTACTCACTCAAGCGTTGATGGCCGGGGCATCCCAACAGATTCGCAACATGGCGACGGTCGGCGGCAACCTGTTGCAGCGGACCAGGTGCTTCTACTTCTACGATCCGAGTTATGACGAATGCAACAAACGGGTGCCAGGATCGGGCTGCGCGGCTTTGACTGGCTACAACCGGATCCACGCCATTCTGGGCGGGAGCGACCGCTGCATCGCCACGCATCCGAGCGATATGGCGGTGGCGCTAGCCGCACTGGATGCGGTCGTTCAGGTGAAGGGTGCGGGAGGCGAGCGGTCGATTGAGATGGCAGACTTTCACCGGCTGCCAGGCGAGACTCCGCATATCGAGACGGCGCTGAAATCCGATGAACTGATTACCGCGGTGGATTTGCCGGCGCCCATTGGCGAGCGTTCGCATTATCTAAAAGTTCGCGATCGGAATTCCTATGCGTTTGCGCTAGTGTCGGTGGCCGCCATCCTCAGTGTGGATGGCAATCGCATTCGCGCGGCGCGTATCGCATTGGGTGGAGTGGCTCCGAAGCCATGGAGAGTGCCTGAAGCCGAGCAGGTCTTGACCGGTCGCGAGGCGAACGACGCCGCCTTCCGCCAGGCCGCCGAAATGCTGCTGCGGGGGGCCGTGCCGCACCGCTATAACGCATTCAAGGTGGAATTGGCGCGGCGCAGTATCGTGCGTGCGCTGTCGGTAGCGTCGGCGCAGTCGTAAGAGAAAGTCGTCAAAGAAGGGAACAGGATGCCTCCAGCGATTGGCCAACCTTTGGACCGCGTCGACGGTCCACTTAAAGTTACGGGGACAGCGACCTACTCGGCGGATTTTAAGGCTCCCCATCTGGCGCACGCGGTACTGGTGACCAGCGGCATCGCCAAGGGCCGGATTGTTTCGATCGATACGCAAGCGGCCGAGCGCGAGCCGGGCGTGCTGGCCGTGCTCACGCATCGTGACAAGCTCAGGCTGGCTAAGGATCCGACGGTGGTGACGCCTGGCGAGCCTGCGGACCGCGCCCTGCAGTTATTGCAGGACGACCGGGTGCTGTATAGCAACCAGCCAATTGCGGTAGCGGTGGCGGAAACTTTTGAAGCGGCGTTCGAGGCGGCGCGGCTGGTGAGAGTCCGGTACGCTGCCGAAAAGCCCTCGGTGGCAATGGATGAAGGCCTTCCGAATGCTTATACGCCAAAGAAAGTGGGTGGGGCGGGCGACTCGGGCGAAAGCAGCCGCGGTGATGTGGCGGGGGCGTTGAAAGACGCTGCGACGCACATAGAGGAGACCTATTCGACCCCTTTTCAGACCCACTCACCGATGGAGCCGCATGCCACCGTCGCGGTTTGGGACGGGCCCGACAAGCTGACCCTCTACGATACTTCGCAGGGTATCTTTGGCGATCGCAAGCGGGTAGCCACGCTCTTAGGCCTCTCGCCGGAAAACGTGCGGGTGGTGTCGCTCTTTATCGGAGGCGGCTTCGGTAGCAAAGGGCCATGCTGGTCGCACACGATGATTTGCGCCATGGCCGCGCGTCAGGTGAAACGGCCCGTGAAATTGGTGGTGCGGCGGCCGCAGATGTTTGGACCGGTGGGGTGCCGCTCGGCAACGCGGCAGACTATATCGGCCGGTGCGGCGTCCGACGGGCGGCTGGCGGCGCTGCGCAACGAAACGATTTCGCATACATCCACTTTCGATGAGTTCACCGAGACCGCCACGCTACCGACGCGGATGCTCTATTCGGTCCCCAATAACTCCACCGTGCAGCGTCTGGTGCGCTCGGATATTGGAACGCCTTCGTACACGCGCGCTCCGGGAGAAGCGCCCGGAACCTTTGCGCTGGAAGTGGCGATGGACGAAATGGCGTATAAGCTGAATATGGATCCGCTGGAGTTGCGCCTTAAGAACTATGCAGAGCGCGACGAGGATAAAAATCGTCCGTGGTCGGGGAAGGTTTTGCGGGAATGCTACCGGCAGGGCGCCGAGCGATTTGGGTGGTCCAGCCGGAAGCAGCAGACCGGATCGATGCGGGACGGGCATGCCTGGTCGGATGGGGAATGGCGACGTCTGTTTATCCGGCGCGGCGCAGTCCGGCGTCGGCGCTCGCGCGACTGCAGGCGGATGGCACCGTACTGGTGGAGGCGGGTTCGCAGGATTTGGGCGGCGGCACCTACACCATCATGACCCAGATTGCCGC
This sequence comes from Bryobacterales bacterium, assembly GCA_963738345.1. Taxonomy (GTDB): domain Bacteria; phylum Acidobacteriota; class Terriglobia; order Bryobacterales; family Bryobacteraceae; genus Bog-159. The sequence goes on along the minus strand of CAVTWI010000002.1, from coordinate 3,079,266 downwards.
GGATGAATTGGGCGTTCCGGTTTCGGCAGTGCGACTTCCGGCTGGGCGATACGCGGTATCCGGAGACGCCTGTCTCCGGGGGATCGCAAACAGCGGCTACCACGGGGTCGGCCGTACAGGCCGCCGCACGCGCGCTGCGGCAGAAGCTATTCGCACTGGTCGCGGCCGATCCGAAGTTCTCCCCAGCCGGTGCAAAAGCCGCAGACTTGATCATTGCCCAGGGAAAGATCTCGGTAAAAGGATCCGGCGCCAGTCTGACCATTGCGGATCTGGCAGGCCGCACGGGACAGCCGTACATCGAAGCCACCGCTTCCACCAAGGCCGGTGACGAGACGAAGAGATTCTCGATGTACTCGTTCGGCGCACAATTTGCAGAAGTGCGCGTGGACGCCGAATTGGGACAGATTCAGGTCTCGCGGATGGTGGGCGCGTTCGGCGCCGGCAAGATCCTCAATGCCAAGACGGGCCGAAGCCAGTTCATTGGCGGCATGGTGTGGGGCATCAGCTTCGCGCTCTATGAACATGACGCATACGATGAGCGGTTGGGACGGATTGTGAACAATAATCTGGCGGAGTATCACGTGCCCACGAACGCGGACGTAGGAAAGATCGATGTTTTGTGGATCGATGACCCGGACTGGAACGTCAGCCCGATCGGAGCGAAAGGCATTGGCGAGATCGGGATCACGGGGGCGGCCGCAGCGGTGGCCAACGCGGTTTATCATGCGACAGGCAAGCGCGTCCGCGATTTACCGATCACTCCGGATAAACTTCTATAAGCGCCGGCTGTTAGCCCGCAAAACGTTCCATGAACCGCTCTGGTGACTGAAGCGGAGTGAATCCGTAGGATGCGTAGAGACCGTGCGCGTCCTTGGTCGCCAGTACCCAGCGGCGCAGTCCTTGCAAGTGGGGATGTGCCACCACTACGCCGATCATCCATTTACCGAGGCCGTGCCCGCGGAATTCGGGAAGTATGAACACATCCGCCAGCCAGGCGAAAGTGGCGTAGTCGGTAACCACGCGCGCAAAGCCAATTTGCACCGAATCGCGATACATGCCAAACGGTAGCGAGTTTTCAATCGAACGGCGAACCGTTTCGAATGAGCGGCTCTTGGCCCAGTACGATGATTCGCTAAGGTACGCATGAATCATGCGGAGATCCAAGCGTGCGGGGTCCGTGCTGACGGTGTATCCGCCTCGAAACCATTCTTCTGCCATTGGAACCACGATACAAGGTTACAGGCTTCGGGTGATTTCCCGTAATGCGTGGAGATCATGGTACCCCTTCCAGTCGAGTTTGGGGTCTTTTGTAGTTGTCTCTTGATACCCTGGCTTGGATGAACATCCTTACGCGCACTGTGACCAAGCGGCTAGGCCGCGTCCTATCAGGTGGTGTTTTTTTGATGACTGCACTGTTCGGCGGAAGCATGCGCTTTAATTTGCCACAGCGGGATTTTGCTGCGGGGAGATCCCCCATTGCGGTCGTGGCGGCCGACTTCAACGGCGACGGCGTCACGGATCTCGCGGTATCCGATCTATCATCCGTGAGCATCCTGCTAGGTACAGGCGCGGGGCAGTTTGCGAGCCCGGTCGTCTATCAGACCGGCGGGAACCAACCGTGGAGCATCGTGACAGCGGATTTTAACGGCGACGGTCATTTGGATCTGGCGGTGGGCCAAACCAGTCAGTTGACGGTACTCTTGGGCAAGGGAGATGGCACCTTCACCTTAGCGCCGACGCAACCTACGGGGTTGAGAGCTTATTTCGTGGTGACCGGAGATTTCAATCGGGACGGCAAGGCCGACCTGGCCACGACAGACGCCATTGCGGGAACCGTCCATGTACTCTATGGCAATGGAGACGGCAGTTTTCGGGTAGGAAAGGCCGTGACCGCGACATCGAGTGCGTTGGGTTTGGCTGCTGCGGACTTCAACGGGGACAAGCGACTGGATCTCGTAGTAGCCGGAAGCGATGCGGTCGCCGTGCTTTTGGCCGAAGGAAACGGGACTTTCTCGTCGCCCGAATCCTATCCCGTGCAAAAACTAAACGGACCAGTTTCAGTAGGCGATCTTAATGGCGATAGCCATCCCGATATTGTGACCACCGGAGTCAATGGGATCGCGGTCTTGTTAGGAACGGGGGACGGCAAGTTCAATGTATTGCCGCAATTTGGCTCGGATGCAGCGGACCGGATTGCGATTGGCGATTGGAATGGTGACGGGTTGATGGATTTAGCCGCGCCGCTGAGTTCGACTGCGGGATTGGTTCAGATTTACATCGGGAAAGGTGACGGGACTTTCACTTCCGGCGCCGCAATCCCAGTGGGTTCAGCCCCTTACTGGGTGATCGCGGCCCATATTAATGAGGGCAAAGCCCTCGATCTGGTTAGCGCCAACATAGTTGGCAACACCGTTTCCGTTTTGCTGGGCCACGGCGATGGCACTTTCGGGAACAAGCCTCTTTCGCTCGGAAGCGGTGCCAGCGGTGCATCGTGGATTGTGGCCGGCGACGTGAATGGCGATGGCTTGGTCGACCTGGTTACCTCGAATGCTACCACTAACAATGTGTCCGTCCTGTTGGGTCAAGGGAAGGGGCGATTTGCCCCGGCGGCCGTGTTTCCGACTGGTGGGACGCCGCGGTCTGTGGCTTTGGGCGACTTTAACCGCGACGGGAAAATGGATATCGTGACCGCCGATTTTGGGTCAGGCACGGTGTCGGTACTCTTCGGCAATGGCGACGGGACTTTCCAACTGCCGCAAAGCCACCAAGTGGGAATTCAAACGCAATCGGTAGCGACCGGCGATATGAACAATGACGGCATTCCGGACATTGTAGTGGCATCGGTACAGACCGCGACGGTATCGACATTGCTATCGAACGGAGACGGCACATTTCAGCCGCCCATCGTGTATTACATCAATAACGGGTTTGCGGGCATTACTCAACTCGCTTTGACCGATGTGAACAGCGACGGCAAGCTGGATGTAGTGGGCGAGTATTTCTACGGCAGTGGCCTGAGCGTGCTGGGGGGCAAGGGCGATGGTTCGCTGGCATTGCTCGATTGCATTTGCGGACCGCCCTATCCAAGCGGCTTGGCCGTCGCCGACTTCAACAACGACGGGCTTCCGGATGTCTCATTTGGCTCAGCCAATTTGCTGCAGGTGGACCTCAATGCCGGCGGCGGAAAATTCAACAAGCCCGTGTCGAGTTCGGCACCGCAAGATCCGACCCTGCTAGGCGCCGGAGATTTTAATGGAGATGGATTCCAGGACTTGGTGAGCACCGGCTTGAATACTAATGTTCTTACCTTTGCAACAGGCAAGGGCGACGGCACGTTCGGTCCTGGACCGACGTATCCGACTTACCTACCTTCGGTGGTGGCTGTGGCCGATTTCAATGGCGATGGCAAGCCGGACGTAGCGGTGGCGCGGCCGGACGGCGTGGACATTCTGCTGAACACGACCCCATAGACAGATGATGGCGCACGGATGGGCGCGGGGTACAATCGGGTGTGCTACGCGTCCATCCAATCCAGACCGGCTCCGTGCGGATTAAATGCGCGCAGATGGAATCACGGGGCAAAGGTCTGGCGCGCACGGCGCACATCCTCTTCGATAGTGACTGGTCCGGCTGGCTGCCGATTTTCGCTTGGGCCATCGAGCACGAAGAAGGCGTGATCGTGGTGGATACGGGGGAAGTGGCACGCGCCACAGCGCCCGGCTATTTCCCGGCCTGGCATCCTTTTTTCCGGTTGGCGACGCAATTTCGGATCGAGCCGGAACAGGAAGTCGGCCCGCAGCTCAAGGGACTCGGCGTGCAACCGGCCGATGTAACCCAGGTTGTGTTGACCCATTTGCATACGGATCACGCGGGCAGTCTCGGATACTTCGAGAAAAGTAAGATCTGGGTCAGTCAGCCGGAATACAACACTGCTAGAGGGCCGTTCGGATTGGTGCTGGGTTACTTGCGCAGAAACTGGCCGGCATGGTGGAAGCCGGACTTCATTCGTTTCGGTGACGAAAGGGTGGGACCTTTCAGGCAGAGTATGCCGCTGACCAGCCGCGGCGACGTGATCGCAATTCCTACGCCGGGGCACACTCCCGGGCATGTGTCGGTACTGGTTCGCGGCGAGCCGTCATTGTTTCTGGCAGGTGATACGACTTATAACGAGGCACTATTGCGCGCAGGCAAGGTGGACGGCGTGAGCCCGAATATGACGCAGGCGTTGGAGACTGGTGCGAACATCCTGGCGCTTGCGCAGTCGGAACGCTTGGTCTATTTGCCATCGCACGATCCCGAGAATTTAGAACGGCTGGCTCAGCGCACAGTGCTCGCGCCGCCGGTTTTCAAGGCTGGGGCATAACGGCCACCACGCGCGATTCCACTTGAAACTTTGCGGTAGTTCGAAAAGGTGGTGTCCGATTCGATGCGATATTTCTTTACCAGCGCCAGTCGCGCCGAAGCCTTGGCCTCAATATGCTTGGGCAGCCACACTTCGTCGTTTACGCGGGTCATCTGGATATCGAGCCGCGCCCCTTGCTCAGCCGCGCGATAAACAGGCCCCACGAGATATCGCCGGTGACTTCGGCTTCGGTTTTCACCCATTGATAATCGGCTTTGTCGATCCAGAGCTTTCCGCGAAACTTGGAAAACAATTTGGCCAGCGTGGTACGGGCACGATAGCCGGGCCGCGGGTGCCCTCGATGATCCAGGCGTCGCGGCCGTCGATGGGCTGCTCGCCGGTGATCCTGAAGTCGAAAGCGTCCGGCACTTCATCCATCGGTTCTCGTTCGCGCTGCCGTCTCTTTTCCCAATCCGCAATACGCCTGGCGTGCTCGGCGGGCGTTTCTTTCTGGCGCTAGCGCGATACTGTCGTCCAGTTTCTTCTGTTCGATCCGCTCCTCTTCGGGAGACAATCCGTGATCGTCCTTGCCTACCAGGCGGCGATAGGGCGAGCCTTCGAGCATGGTCACATCGTATGCCAGGATCTTGCGCGTCTTGACGTGTCCGTCGGAATCGAGTTCACGCGTTTCGGATCGTTCAAGGAAAGTGTAATTGCGCGCGACGGTTAAGTTACGGTCCATCAATTGGACTGACCGGCGAACGATTTCGCGCGCGTCGGGCGCTGCGGCCAGCGAACTTGCCAGTGCCAGGAATAATACAGCGCGCATTGCAGTAGTATACGCGCCGGCAGCAGTGGGCGTTTCGTAGGGCGGGTTCACTTCACGCCAATGAAAGACAGCATGCGGCCGGAATGTTCCTTGTCGCGGCGATAAGAATGGAAATCCTCGACGCCACATCGGGTGCATAGATTGGCGGCGTAGATGCGCGAAGGGGAGACGCCGGCTTCCAACAATTGGCGGCGGTTGGCGTCGACCAGATCGATGTGGCAGGGACCCGTTTCGCCGAAATGCGCGGCCACCTCAGCGCCGACTTCGTAACAGCATTTTCCGATGCCCGGCCCGATCGCGGCATGCATTGCGGCAGGGTTGGATCCAAACTCCTGGTGCATCTTGCGCAGAGCATGCTCCACAATCCGGCTCACCGTTCCCCGCCATCCGGCATGTACCGCCGCCACAGCCCGATGCTCTTCGTCTGTCAATAGAACCGGGATGCAGTCGGCGGTCTTCACGGCGACGCAGTGCCCGGGAGTGTTTTCGAGAATGGCGTCGGCGTCACCCAGCACGCCCGTCGCGCCATGCGCGACTACGCAGATGTCCGAATGGATCTGATGGACCGTGGCAGCCGCGGGCGGTAAGGAATGCCGCGTTCCAAACCCGTGCTCAAGCCATGTAAGCCGTTCGAGGGGGCGAACCCGGTAAATGTTCTGTGGATCCTTGTAAAACACTACGCGGGTTTCTGAATCTGAGAAATCATTACCTGCTCTTTGAACTCCGCCAGCATGGATTCGTCGAGCCGGATTTCCGTGGGCCGTTTCACCAACGTGGTCATCTGGTCGATCTTGTCCTGCAACTTGAGCAACGCGTAAAACAGATTCTCGGGGCGGGGTGGGCACCCGGTAACGTAGACATCCACCGGGACGATTTTATCTACGCCCTGCAATACGGCGTAGGTATTGAAGGGCCCGCCAACGCTGGAGCAGGCACCCATCGAGATGCACCATTTCGGGTCGGGCATCTGGTCCCAGATGCGCTTCAATACGGGAGCCATCTTGAAAGTAACCGTGCCGGCTACGATCATCAGATCGGACTGGCGCGGACTGGGACGGAAAACTTCGGCGCCGAAGCGGGCTATATCGAAGCGGGAAGTGCTGGAGGCGATCATTTCGATAGCGCAGCACGCGAGCCCGAAGGTCAGCGGCCATAAGGCGGATTTGCGCGCCCAGTTGAAGACGTAGTCGACCGACGTCGTGACCACGTTGCTATCGAACTGGTGTTGAATCAAGGTCGACACCGAGCCCTCCCTTTGAACGGCTATTCTACCACTCCGAATCGCTCGCGCAGTACAGCCGAATATTCCAGGGCGTCCGAAAGGTCGCGTTCGGTTCGTCCCGCAGGTGTTACTTCGATGAATCGCATGCCGACCACTGTGATTCTACCGGCGGGTAGCGCCAGGGTGCAGATTCGCCCCTGGGTGAAGGTAGATTCAGGCGAGGTCTGGTGAAATACGCAGCGCTCAGTGAACTCGGGCAGCGCGTGCGGCGCAAGTGAGAAGCGATATTGCGGAGTCCAGTCGCCACCTTCTTCGCGACGCAGCAGCACGCGATAGTCGCCATCCACAATGACGAGATAGGATGAGGTGCCCTGCACCTGATCGGCGGGATCGTCGAGCCGGACGGGCAAACGAAAGCCATTACCGAAGCCGACGTCCACCAGCCAGGGGTGGTCGAGTTGTACACACAACGCCAGATGGTCGAACTCGGGGCCAAAGCCCCCCTTTGCGCGAGCTACCCCGGCAGATAGCATGGTTACCTGGAAACCGAGTTCGCGCAAGAGCCCGCAGAGCAGGCCGTTCAACTCGTAGCAGAATCCGCCGCGCCCGCGGGTGACGATTTTGTCGAACAAGTCGGATTCCACAAGCGAGAGTTCACGGCCCAAAAGGATGTCCAGATTCTCGAACGGCACGGTGTACATGTGGGCGAGGTGCAAGGCACGCAAGGTTTCGGGCGAGATGCTTAATGCGCCCGCGTAGCCGATGCGTTCGAGATAGGCTGACGTGTCCAAGGCGTTAGCGTAACAGAGTAAGCGATATGATGGGATCGGATGAAAACGCTGATCTTACTGCTATGCGCCGCCTGCCTGCCGGCAACCGCGCAACAAGTCGATGAGCCGCTGGCGAGTTTCACTGGTACGGTGCATGAAATCACGTCAACGAACCTGAGACTCACGCGCCCGGACCAGGACGATCTGGATATCTCCCTCACTCACAAGACGCATTACTTTGACGGAGCGCAGAAGACTAAACGAGACAAGATCAAGCCGGGCGACCGGGTGTACGTCGAGACCAAGCTGGATCTTTACTTGAAGCCGGAAGCGGTCAACGTACGTATGACGCCGGCGGATAAGCCATAACCTAGGAGGAGACTTATGCGAATTCTCTTGAGCGCAGTACTCTGTCTAGCGATCCAGTCAGTGGCCTTGGCTTCGTCCGCCAAGTTCCTGGATTACCGCGACTACCTTCTAGCCGGGACTCCCGAAGTGCTGGCTATCGCCGACGTGAACAACGATCATATTCCTGATGCAATCGTTGGAACGGCTGGCGGGTTACAAGTGTTACTGGGCAGAGGCGACGGAACCTTTGCCGCGCCAAGAACAATAACAAGAACGGCAATCTGGGCGATCGCGGTGGCCGACTTCAATAACGATGGCAAGCTTGATATTGCGACTACGATCCTGACCAACGGAACTCAGGTAACGGTTGCGCTGGGCAATGGAGACGGCACGTTTCAGCCTGCTCAAGTGATTGGCGGGTGCATCGACTGCTACCTTGCTGCAGGTGATTTCAACGGCGATGGCAAGATGGATTTAGCGCTGGCGCAAACTTCTGAAATTACGTTCTTGTTGGGACACGGCGATGGTACCTTCGGTGCCGGGGTGTTCACTTATCCGGCTCAGTTTGTCACAGCGATCACTGCCGGTAATCTGAATGGTGACGGCAAACCGGATCTGGTTGTTACGGACTTTGGCGCTCAGACGGCAATTGTCCTGTTAGGAAACGGAGATGGCTCGTTCCAGCGGCGCGATTATTCTGTTGGCACGACGTCGTTTCAAGCGGTTTTGGCGGATTTCAACGGCGATGGTCTGCTGGATATAGCGGTGGCGGACCGGAATTCGGACACGGCGCTGGTGCTGTTGAACCAAGGCGACGGTGTGTTTGGACCTTACGCCGCATATCCCGCGGGGTGCTCTCCTTTTCAAAGCTGTACTTTCGAAGGCATTGCGGCAGGCGATTTCAATCACGATGGCAAGATGGACCTGGCAACTCCAGGGGCGATTCTGTTGGGTAACGGAGACGGCACTTTCCAGGCTGCCCAACATTTCCACTCGGGAGCCTTCCCGTGGCAGGTGGCCAGCGCGGATCTGAACCATGACGACTTTTCCGACCTGCTGGTGGCTAACAGCGCAGGACTGAACATGTCTGTTCTGCTGGGGACGCCGGTGTCGATAAGCCGTCCGCTGGGCTTTGCCCCGGGTAATGATCCAAAAGACGTGGTCGCGGCCGATTGGAACGGTGACGGTGAAGTCGACCTGGCGGTAGCGGCGGCGGGCGATAACGCGGTGAACATTTTCCTCGGCGAGGATAATGGCCGTTTCACCAAGGGAGCGAGTTTACCGGCGCAGCAACCGGGTGCATTGATTGCGGCGGATCTGAATAAGGACGGAAAAACCGATTTGGCGATTTCGAGCCTAAACGGCACCTGGATCTATTTGGGGAACGGTGACGGTACGTTCCGCGCGGGCGCACAGTATCCATCATTCTACGGTGACTGCACTTTCAACGCGGTCCAACAGACGGCGTCACCCTGCTTCGCGACGGCCGATTTCAATCATGACGGCATCCCCGATCTGGTTGGTGCGGTTTGGATTTCGGGCACGGTCACTTTCCTGCTTGGCAACGGCGATGGCACTTACAGGCCGGGTCCGCAGACGTTGACTGTTTCGGATGTACCAGCGGGTTTGGCTGTAGGTGACTTCAACCACGATGGGAATATCGACGTAGCGGTTAGCGGTTACTACGGATCCGTGACAATCTTTCCCGGGCGTGGGGACGGTACGTTCGGCGCAGGCGTGATCGTCGCGACCGGCAGCACCACCGGGGCGGGTTTAGCGGCCGCAGATGTCGACGGCGACGGTAATCTGGATATCGTACTCGCGGGGGGAGCGGGCGGTTCGGTGGTTTCGCTGGCTGTCTTTGTGATCCCCGGGAACGGCGATCTGACGTTCCGTGCGCCGATCGCTCTTGGGGCTGACGAGTCTCCGAATGATGTGGTGATCGCAGACTTTAATGGAGATGGACGCCTGGATATCGCATCGGTGAACGTGCTGGGGGATAGCGTTACGGTTCTGGTGAATCAGGGAAACCTGACATTCGCTCCAGAGGCTCTTTATGGAGCGGGGAGCGGGCCGGTGGTGATTCGTAGCGCGAACCTGAACAAGGACGGTCTCACGGATTTGGTGGTGGTCAATCAGAACTCAAGCGACATAAACGTGCTTTTGCATGCGCCGCGTTAAGGTCCGGAAACAATCTGAAACAGCCTTGTTTTATGCACAGCGAATTCAACGGCACTGTCTCGCAACTGTAACAAAACACGCATTGATAATCTTGAGGAAAACTGGTCCTTCGGCGCGCAAAATTCATTTGACTGTAACGCGATTTGGAGTCAACATAGCACTTGGTTCCAAGAGGTTCGAGGTAACAGCGAGCCGAACGGAAGCGAAGCGAGCCTGGAACGGTGATCCGCAGTCGAAACTATTCCAATAAGAGCGAGGCGGCGGGGAGCGAAGGGTAATCGGACGCATCCGGGAGGTGAGCCTCTCGATCGTCGGCCGGTTCAGCACGTTGATCCCGAGGGGCGCAAAAAGCCCTGAAGGGGAGTGAGGAATCGGGAGACGATCGAGATCGCGGAACTGGAGCCGAGAAACGGGTTTGCGGTGTAGATACTCGCCCGAACCGGGGCTAACCGGAGAGAGCGGGGGAGTCGTAAGCCGAACGGACTCGGCGAAAGTTCGGCAAGGCATCGAAGCAGCAGGCCGGGGAACTCTTCACCGGGCGAAAGGCGGCTGCGAGATGCAAGTTCCAGCCGGAAGAGACGCGAGCGACCTCCGAGGTGTTGATCCGTGGCTCCCAAAAGGGGCAACGGGAAGCCGGGGAGTTATCGCCGGGTCGTCCGGCTGCAAAGCTCTGAGCCGTGCATGCCGGCGTCGGGTTTCGCGGAATTTCGGATCACTTGGAACCATTTTTTATTTCCGCCCGCCTTCCGCTGTCAAAAACTTGACGACTATCCTTGGTTGTCAAAACGCCAACACACCACTACCCGATCTATCCGCCTGAAAATATTGGAAACAGCGCACGGCCCGTAATCTGCATTCGCTGAAGGCAATGATGTCGAGCGCAGTAGTTGGATATAAGGTCCGGGGCGGTTTAGATTTCGGTATACTTGCCGGGATTGCGATCGCCTCGATCGCCTTGATAGCAGGCATCGCGATCACCGGCGTGAGCGCGCGCTATTTCTTTCAGCCGGCGGGCGCGCTGATTGTGGTTGGTGGAACGTTGGGCGTGATGCTGATTACGACGCCGCGTGAGGCGCTGGGGCTGGCATTGCGGCGCTTAGGCGCTCTGTTCTCGCATGCTTCGTCACCCAGCCGCGAAGAACTGATCGAAGAAATGGTGGCTTATGCGAAGATTGCCCGGGTGAATGGTGTGCTGGCGCTCGAACCGGGGATCGACCAAGTGAGCCACGGGTTCCTGCAGGAAGCACTCTTGCTCGCGATGGATACGGAGACGCGGGCGGAACTGCAATCGGCGCTGGAGAACAAGATTCGACTGTCGGAGAGGCAGAGCGAGGCGGCTGCCAAGGTACTCGAAACGGCAGGAGGTTTCACGCCAACTATGGGCGTGTTGGGTACGGTAGTCGGGCTGATTGACGTGTTACGGCAGTTTTCGAGTTTGTCCGGAATTGCTTATGGCGTGGGTGCCGCGTTTACTTCCACGATCTACGGCTTGGCGCTGGCGAATCTGGCGCTGCTGCCTGCGGCGCACCGGATAAGGGCGCGTGCGGCGGAAACCTTCGACATGCAGGAGTTGATGACCGAGGGAACGCTGTGTTTGTTTGATCGCATGCATCCGCGGTTGGTCCGCCAACGGCTGCAGTCGTTTCTGACTAACGCACCGGAGATTGAGCGGGGAGTTCCCAACATCGAATCAGCGCCCGAAGCCGGACAGATATGACTCCCAGGTATACAGCGAGTGTGCCACACCAGCGCGACCGCTGGATGGTTAGTTATGTGGATGTGCTGACCATCCTGCTGATTTTTTTCCTGGTGGCCGCCGCCAAGAGTCTGGAACTTCCCAAGGCGAAGCCGATTCCCCCACCTGCAGCCAAGGCGGAAGCCACGCCGCCGCGGACTGAACTGGTTCGCGCCGCGGACAAGTTACGCGAGATGGGTCTGGAACCGAAACTGGAAGCCCGCGGACTGGTGATCAGCATTCCACAGGTGATCTTATTTTCTTCGGGTGAAGACGCGGTGAGCGCGGGGGCCATGCCCACTCTGGCACACATCGCGGATGTGCTGCGCGAGATTCCCAACGACGTGCGGGTGATCGGGCATGCGGACCCGGTGCCGATCCACAATCGGCGGTTTCGCAGCAATTGGGACTTATCGATGGCGCGCAGCCAGCGCATTCTGGAGTTGCTGAGCAGCAGTTACGGGATTCAGGAGTCGCGGCTTTCGATTGCCAGCTATGGCCCCTACAAGCCGAAGGCGCCCAACGATACCGAGGATGGGCGGGCCTCGAACCGGCGCGTAGAGATTCTGATCCTGGATGCGGCATAGAGGTCCCGGTCAACATCCTCGTGCATAATTAGTATTAACGACACAGCATTCCAAAGACGCAACGCTCGATCCCGCCGACTGGCCGTCCTTTCGTGCCCAAGCCCATCGTATGTTGGACGATATTCTCGATTACGTTGAGAACATCCGCGATCGGCCTGTCTGGCAACCGCTTCCCGACGAGGTGCGCGCCCATTTCCATGGCGATGTTCCGGAGGCGCCGGCGGAACTGGGTGCGGTCTATCAGGAGTTCCTGCGCGATATTCTGCCGTTTGCGGCGGGAAATGTACATCCGGGCTTCATGGGCTGGGTGCACGGCGGGGGGACGCCCGTCGGCATACTGGCGGAGATGCTGGCGGCGGGGTTAAACGCCAATCTGGGTGGCCGCGACCACGCACCGATTGAGGTGGAGCGGCAGATTGTAAGGTGGATGCAGACGCTGTTTGGTTTTCCAGAAAGCGCGACCGGCCTGTTTGTCACGGGAACGTCGATGGCCAATCTGATCGGGGTTTTGATCGCGCGGGATACGGAACTGGGGTTTGAGGTCCGATGCGCGGGTGTCGGAGCCAGCGCCAAGAAGCTGACTGCGTATGCGTCGGCCGACGCCCACGGATGCATCGGGAAAGCCCTCGATATGGCGGGAATCGGGGCCGATGCGCTGCGGCCGATCGCGGTGGATGCACGGCATCGGATCGATGTAGCGGCGCTAGCGGACGCCATCGCCGCGGACCGGCGGGCAGGTTTCACGCCATTTCTGGTGGTGGGTACGGCCGGCACGGTGGACACCGGCGCCATCGACGATCTGGAAGCGGTGGCGGCAATTTGCCAACGCGAACGGCTTTGGTTCCACGTTGACGGGGCTTTTGGGGCCCTGGCGATTCTGGCGCCGGACCTTGCGCCGCGGCTTCGCGGGATTGAGAAGGCGGATTCGCTGGCCTTCGATTTTCACAAGTGGGGACAGGTGCCGTATGACGCAGGATTCATACTGGTCCGCGATGGGGTGCTGCACCGGCAGACCTTTGCGACATCGGCTCCGTATTTGAGAAGGGAATTGCGCGGGCTGGCGGCAGGGGCGCCATGGCCTTGCGATTATGGGCCCGATCTTTCGCGCGGTTTTCGGGCGTTGAAGACATGGTTCACGATAAAGGTGTTCGGCACGCAGGCGCTGGGTGCGGCGATCTCGCATACGTGCGAAGTGGCCCGATATTTGGCACAGCGCATTACCGCAACGCCCGAGTTGGAACTGCTGGCTCCGGTGGAGCTAAACGTTGTATGTTTTCGGTATAGAGCCGAGGATGCGTCGCGGGTGAATCAACGGATTGCAATTGAACTGCAAGAGTCAGGTGTGTCTGCGCCTTCGACGACCGTAATCAACGGATGCCTGGCGATTCGCGCGGCGATTGTGAACCATAGGACCGGTACGCTGGAGATTGGCAGGTTACTCGAAAAAACGCTCGAGCTCGGGCGGGCACTGAAAACGAGCGCCGCTCAGAGCTATGTGCCAGATCCTGAGGCGGGCGGTTCGTGGCCGCCGCAACTGGCGCGGGAGGAAGCCTTGCGTGATCTGGGTGTCCGACTGGCTAGCGATCCCGGGAATATCGGCTTCCGATTCGAACGCGCGTGTGTGCTCGCGGAGTCTGGCCGCACCGCGGAGGCCCGCGACGCTTACATCGAATTGCTTGGGCTTGCGCCCGCGCATCGCCTGGCGTTAAACAATCTGGGCACGCTGTTACATGCGAGCGGTTATCGAACGGCTGCGCGAACCGCCTACGGGCAAGCTGTTGCGAAGCATCCCGGCGACCCATTGAGCCACGCCAATCTGGGCAATGTGTTGTTCGAGTGCGGAGAGTTTCAGGATGCACGCGAACACTTCGAAACGGCGCTTCGGGGCGACCCGGAGCATACGGAGGCGCATCGAGGGCTGGCCTATGTGTTAGCCGAATTGGGCGATAGTGAAGGCGCGGCACGCCATCGCCGGAAGGCCTTTGGTGACCGGCCGATTGTAGCTCTGCCGTATCGGGGCGATGGTCCTCCGGTGCCCCTCGTACTTCTGGTTTCGTCATCGGGGGGCAACATTCCCACGCGCTACCTATTGGACGATAGGGTGTTTCAAACCTATGTGGTGGCTCCGGAATACTATGACGCCACGGTGCCGCTTCCTCCGCATAGGGTAGTTTTCAATACGATCGGCGATGTCGACCTGGCAGCTCCGGCGCTAACCGCCGCGCAGCGGCTGATCGCTTTGACGGCTGCACGGGTGATCAATTCGCCCGCAGCAGTGATGGCGACGGGGCGTGCCGACCATGCGCGGTTGAGGAACATCGCGGGTCTGAAAGTGCCGCGGACCGTTACGCTGCCGCGCGAACTTCTAGCAGGCCAGGATGGGGCTGCGACGGTGGCGCGGCACGGCTTTCGTTTTCCACTGCTGGTGCGGACCCCAGGTTTTCACACCGGACGTCATTTTGTGCGCGTGGATAGTGCGGAAGCGCTGGCAGGGGCGGTGGATTCTTTGCCGGGAAATGAATTGACGGTGATCGAATTCCTGGATGCCCGGGGCGCGGATGGGAAGGTGCGAAAGTACCGTGTGATGATGATTGGCGGGCAACTCTATCCGCTGCACATAGCGATTTCAAGCCATTGGAAGATCCACTATTTCACGGCCGAAATGGCGGATCGGCCGGAGCATCGCGCCGAGGACGCCGAATTCCTGGAGAATATGACGGAAGTGCTGAGATCACGGGCGCTAGAGGCGCTGGCCCAAGTTCAGGCCACGCTGGGCCTGGATTACGGGGGGATCGACTTCGGCCTGAGCCCGGGCGGAGACGTACTGCTCTTTGAGGCTAATGCCACAATGGTGGTCAATCCACCAGCGCCGGAGGAACAGTGGGCTTACCGGCGGTCTGCCGTGGAGCGGATCTTTGCAGCAGTGCGCAGGATGCTGGTTGCACCCTGTGATTAAGCACTTGCGCCGGCACTTACCGCAGCGACGGGAACGGGCTCTCGTGGGGCAGCATAGGGAACGATCACGCTGATCGGTTCCACGACCCCGGTAGTCCAAGCGAAACTTTTGAGACTTTCGATAGCGGGCTGAGTGACTTCTTGTCCATGAGCCAGGAGTAAGAGACCGTTCCGGCTACGCACGTCTACTTTGATAATCATTCCGGTGCGCAGGTGAGCTATGTCGACCATGCGCGATTCGTTTTGTACAGCTTCCACTTGCACTTCTTCCAAGGCTGCCAGCAAAGCCGGGTTGTAGTCATGGTTGGCATGCATCAGCTCGAGTGCCGACTCGGCGCTCGCGCCGCGCACGAGCAATTCGTCGAAATCGGCCGCAACTTTCAAGAGGTGTGCGCCCTTCGCCACAGGATCCGCGCCGTTCATTTCATGCCAAGGCATATTCTGGCTCGCGATCATAGCGGCCACAGCTTCCAGGCGTGGGATTTTGGCGAGTAACTGGTAGCCCAAGGCGTTTTGCGACGACAGCAATTTCTCTTCCCGCGGACTCAGCGGCTCTGCCGCACAGTATTTGTCCATCACCTCGGGCGGAACCGATACACAGCCAATTTGAGACAGCATGGCCGCCAGTTCGAATTGCCAGAGATCCGGAAGGCTGAGTTTGGCGGCCATGTGGCGCACATAGCGCGTGATGCGGTTGGCGCGTCCAAAAGCAGGAGGGTTCACCAAACTGAGAACCTGGCTTAAGACGGCCACAACTCCGTGGAGAGTCTTTTGCAGTAACTCTTTTTCGGCAGTCACCAGCCTATACTGCGCGAGGGCCGCCTCAAGGGTACGCACCAGAAGATCCGTAGGGCACGGCTTGGTGAGGAATCGAAATACATGCCCCTGGTCGACCGCGGCAATGGCATCGGGTAGGTCCGCCTGACCGGTGAGCATGACCCGGACGGTATCAGGAGAGATCTTACTCACACGGGCCAGAAATTCGATGCCGTTCATCGCGGGCATGCGTAAGTCGGAGACCACGACCGCGAAGGGGCTATCTGAAATGAGGGTTTCAAGCCCGCGTTCTGGGCTCGCCGCCACCTGAATACTAAATTGCTTGCGGAAGCGGCGCTCCAGGGCTTGCAGCAGGTTGATCTCGTCGTCCACCAACAGGATGCGGTTCGACATGGTCCTCCTTTCCCCGCTTGGCATCCTCGCACAATTGCCGCCAGCCGGCCAGTTTGTCCCCCAAGCCGACCTGCGTCAGACACGCCACGGCATCCAGCTCCAAACTGTCATTCACGAGTGCATCGGCGACGTGAACCGCTACCGCGGGACTGGCTACGCCTGCAGGGTCGGCCGGGAATTCATGATGGCGTAAAACAACCTCAGTGATAGGGTCGGGAAGCGCCCAAAGCCACAGCAGGTAGGCGCCGACCTCGGCGTGGGTGGTTCCAAATGTCTGTACTTCCGCCATACGCTGCAAAATGCGAGCCTCCCTGGCGTACCGCATAGCTTCGTCGTACTTTTCCGGGTAATTGCAGGCGAGAAGCAGCTTTCCGACATCGTGCAGAAGGCCGCCCACGAAGGCACAATCGACGGCCGCTTCAGGCAATTCGAGGGACAGCGCAATGTTGCGTGCCAAGCCGCCAACCTGCAGGCTATGCGCCTGAAGACGTTCGATAGAAAAACGGCGCGCGCCTCTGGAATGGAAGGCGCTGAAGGCGGAGGCCACCAGAACTAACTGCCTGACCATTTCAGAGCCTAAGTAGATTACAGCGTCCACCGGATCGGTGATTTGGCGGTGGATGCCGAACAGCGACGAATTCACTAACTGGAGCACCTTAGCGGTCATGCCGATGTCGTGGCTGATTACCGCGGCGACGGCCTTGGGTGAGACGTCGAGAGACTGTAAGACCTCCATTAGTTCCAAGTACACCGCGGGTACGCTTGGAATGCTGTGCAAGCCCGAGATCAATTGCTTCAAGGCGGGGTCTTCCAACATGACTCGCAAGCTAAAGGCGCGTCCGACCGTAGCGCGCAGCGTGACCGCATCGCATGGTTTGACCAAGTATTGATGGGCCAATGTGGCCGACCGGACTACGATTTCCTGATCAGCGGTTCCCGATAGGACCATGCGCACGACTTGCGGGTGCAACGCGGCAACCTTGGCGAGTAACTCCAGCCCACTGATCTCGGGCATGCGCAAGTCGGTGACCAGGACATCAAAGTCGGACTTAGCCAGGAGGTCCAGGGCTTCGCGGCCGCTCGATACGAAAGACATGCGCCACTCACCGCGAAGCGGATAAAGCATGCGCTTGAGAGCGTCGAGGACTCTGGGTTCGTCATCCACAAAGAGTACCCGCTTCATACTGTTTCGCTCTCCGCGGCCAAGGGCAATCGAATCTGGAAGGTTGTTCCCGACATGGGGGAAGACTCAAAGGTGATGGTGCCCTGATGCTTCTGCACGATTACGGAATGTGCGATGGCTAGACCTTGACCGGTCCCTTTACCTACCGGTTTAGTGGTGAAGAATGGATCGAAGACCTTGCCATGTATCTCTGGCGGAATGCCGGGGCCCGTGTCACTAATGTCGATCTGTGCCCATTTGCCGATCCGGCGCGTGGTGATGCGGATGGCGCCTTTCCCGCCGACGGAACCGGATGCCTCGGCAATAGCCTGTGCACTGTTGACGATCAAGTTAAGCATGACTTGGTTAAACTCTCCAGGGATGCAGGCGACGCGCGGCAAGTTGGGATCGAGATCCACGGTTAGGTCCGCCACGTATTTCCACTCATTCCTGGAAACCAGAGCGGTGCTCTCGATGGCATGATTGATGTCCACCAGGGTCTTGTCGACCGCGCCCGGATGCGAGAACTCTTTCATGGCACGTACGATACGGGCCACATGTTCCACACCCTCCAATAGCTGTTCGATGGCTTTGGGTATCTCTTCGCGTAGATATTCGACGTCCACGTTATCGACGGCCGCGGCGCTAGCGGCGCCTGGCGCTGGCGTCATTCGTAAGAGATCCTGAAAAGCTTCTTCGAGGAACCTGGCATTGTCTCCGACGTACTGGATGGGGGTGTTGATTTCGTGCGCGATCCCGGCAGCGAGTTGTCCGATGGATTCCAGCTTTTGGGCTTGAGCCAACTGACTTTCGAGAAGCCTGCGCTCGGTGATATCACGGAACACACACACCAGCCGTTCCACTTCGCCGGTGGCGCACATAATGGGGCTAATGACGACGTCCCAAAGTCTGGGCGCGCCGGAGGGTCCACGGAAGGCGCCCTGATAGGCACCCGTCTTTCCAGAGGACGCGTCACGCAAGGCGGTGCGGGCTTTTTGATTATCCAGCCCGTCCCAGAAAGATACCCAGGTTAATTGGGAGATGGGAGTGCTGCGATCAAGTTCCAGCAGTTTAATGCCGCCGGGGCTGAGGTAAAGCAGATGGCCGTCGGCATCAAGTACGCTAACGCCGTCGGGTGAGCTGTCAATAATCCGCCGGGTGAGTTCCGCCGCCACGCTTGCGTCGGGATCCGATCCCGGCATGGCCGATAATGGCGGGTGATACGCGCCGTTGACGGAATTGTTGAGGGATGCGAGCATGCCTGGAAGTGTCGAACTGTCCCCTTAGTATGGCGCTTTAGACAACATTAGGATAGGTTACATAGAGATAGCGTGCATACCGACGTTAGTTAATTGGGGGGATCGATTCAAAAGGACGGGAACGGGCAGTAGTCTTCCGGCTACGTCTGCACAAATGCAGCGTAGCCGGATGAGAAGGGGGGATAGCTATTGCGCTGCGGGGCTGGTATTGTGAACGTCCTGGTAAATCTGCTTATTGGCTTGATCCTGCAATTGGTTAATTTGCTGCGCCTGGGCTTTGGTCAGCGATCCGCCATTGGCTTGTTTGTCAGACGCGATCTGTTGATCAATTTGGGCTTGCTGCTGCGACAGTTGCTGGGCTTGTGTGCTGGTGATGTTACCATTCTGTTCATTGGCCGTAATTCGCCCAGCCTGGAGAGTGGCGCGTTGGTCAGCGGCATCATGCGCGGGAGGCGTGGAGGGTGGGGCGGCGCCGGCGTGCGCATCCGAATAGATACTGGCGCTCAACTGAGACTCGGCCTGCCGGATGGATTCCTGATCTTGCGATGAGACCGATCCACCACCCTGTTTATCCGCGGCGATCTGAGACTGAATAGAAGAAACCTGTTGATACAGTTGAGTGGCTTGGTCGCTGGTGAGGTTACCGGCTTGGGCGTTGAGGGCGATCCGGCCGGTTTCGCCAGTTAAACGTAGGGAGGGATCGCCCGAGTGAGTCAGGTCTACCTGATCGACCGGTACTCCTTCGTTAGTGGATGTTGTGGACGTTGGCGAGGGTTTCGAAGCAACGCCCGGAGTTAGGTAAGCCTCGGTGGAAAGGCTATTGACGTTTGCGATTGTGCTCATATGTGTTCTCCTTGTGCGACTAATTCAATAATGTGCCGAAAACGAATCCTTTAAGGAGGCCGCCTCGGATAGTGCGCCTCCGGGTTTCACCCAGCTAACGCTTGTTAACAGAGTGCCATAGGATAGTTATCCTGACAATGACTACCTTAGTTAATATATTCGGCAACTAATGCAGTCAAAGCCTCGATCCCGGGTACTGATAGCACAGCGCCGGTACGCGAAGGACTGTCCCTGCGAATCGGAATGATTCATAATCGGCCCAGGATAAAAATGTCAGAGCAATCCATGCGCCGATTGGAACGCCGGATAGATTCCCGCTACCGATTTGAGCAGCCGGTACGATTCGCATGCAACGGCCACTGCGACATCAGCCATGGCGCGGGACAGATCGTGGATATGGGCAGTGGCGGCGTACTGTTTCGTAGCGAGTGTCCTCCGCCGAATGGCGCCAGTTTGGAACTATACATGAAGTGGCCTCTACTGGCGCAGGGCGTGTGCCCAGTGATCCTGGTGATGCACGGAACGGTAGTTAGAACGGATGCACGCGGGACGTCGGTACGGATGGACCGGTATGTGTTTCAAACGGCAGAATCGTGCGCATTTGAGTCCGCGATGAGCGCGGGAGATGTCTGTAATCTGATTGGGTGACAGATTTCCGGCATAAGGGGCAGTCGGGCGCGGGAGGAGTCCTCGGCGCGGCGCTCAATAATGCAATGATCAAATCCCTGCCAGGCTTCAACTGCGGTGGAATTTGCGCTTTTCCGTATTTTGAACACAGACGATCCCCCGAACTCAGCGGTGAGGGCGGCCCCGTTCCAGCCATCGGCATTCAGTACGCGCAGGCCGCCTTGGCGATCGATCACTATGGCCACATCGCCGCCGTTTCTCTCGGAGTGTACGGCGGTGTTCAGTATCTGTTCCGCCTCTTCAAATAGGGCCGTCACATAAGACTTATCGGCCGGCCGGAGGCGGTTTTCCTTCTATTGTTTTTCTGGGAAGCTGGGGTAGAGCACGTGATTCAGATAGTCGAGCGTCTCTGGAATTTGCGGAATTCCGTCGGCCGCATCGACACGGGCTGGCCCCGCGTTATAGGCGCTGACGGCTTTGAAAATGTCGCCGTTGTAGCGGGTCAACAACTGATTGAGAAATCGGGCACCGGCACCCACGTTTTCCACCGGGTCGAACGAATTCCGGACACCGAGTTGTTCGGCCGTAGAGGGCATGAGTTGCATGAGCCCCATGGCCCCCTTCGGCGAGACCGCACAAGGCCGGAAACCGGATTCTTGCCGCATGACGTTCAGGACCAGTTCGGCATCGAGGCCCTCGCGAGAGGCGGCCTTGCCGGCCAGGTCGCGCACCTCGCTGTCAGACAGCGGATCGCATTCCGGCGGGGACGGGGCGAGCGACAAAGTCGTGGTGTGGGCTGGTGGTGGGAGGACGAAGAAGCCGTCGGAAGTTTGGCCCAGTTGTTTCTGTACGGATACGCGCTGCCTGGCTATGGATTCCAGTTGCTTAGCTATGACGTCGGGAGATTGAGCGCGCGAGGGCGCTCCGAGCGAGAGGATCGACAGGCTTATAAGTGTTGGAGTGGCCAGTTTCATGTTCATAATAATGTCTCGAAAAGAGCAATTTCACGACCGATGTGGGTAGGTGAGAGTTTGCGGGCACTTCCCGCGCATAACTATCGGAATGGAGCGCTGCCATGGAAATTGGGCCAGCCAGCCGGGTCGATATGAACGCGCCAGTCTCATCGCAGACGACCTCGCAGGATTCGCAACAGAATGATCGGCAGGTCGTAGCGGCCGTAATGTGGTTGAACAAAACGGAGTGGCTGGGGCAGGATCGGGAACTTAAATACAACCGGGACACGAAGACGGGCAAACTGGTGATCCAGATATTAGAACGCCAGACAGGTGAAATCGTCGACCAAATTCCACCGGAGTCAGTGGTGCGTTTGGTTAGTGAACTGCAAGCAGAGATGAAAGCAAAGGACGCATAGAAACGATGCCCGAACAGTACCTGGAGAACCGGATTTTGTCTGCGGACCCGCTCGAGTTGATTCAGATCCTGTACGAACACGCGATCCGATTCGTGGGCGAGGCTCGGCGCGCTTTGAACGCGGGCGACATCGCTGGGCGCTCCAAAGCGATTTCCCGGACTATCGGTATTCTTGGGGAATTGGAAGGGTCTCTCGACAGAGAGGCAGGTGGAGCGATCAGCCACAACCTGGCGGCCCTCTATCGTCATATGCGGACCCGATTGCTTACTGCGAACCTTAAACAGGAAGACGGTCCGCTGGCGGAAGTGGAATCGCTGCTTCAGACACTCGGAGGAGCTTGGCAAGAGATCGCCCGCAATCCTGCAGGGACGCAAGCGAGTGAATCTGCCGTGGCGCGCGACGAGGACATTCCCGAAGTAAGCAGTGGCCGCTTTCTGCCGGATGTGAACACGGTTTACGCAGACCATAGCTGGACCGCTTAGTTAGAGCTTCCGGGCAGGTTGCGCGGCTGCTTTGGACGGCTCCTGTAAACCCTTTGAGACCAGTGAGGCGAGCCCCAAACCTCCATTTGCAGCGAGGGCTTGCGCGAACACTTCCTGTCCGTACTCCATGGCGGAAGACGCGGATTCATCACTGCCCGTTCCAAGCCAGCCGCCCTCGGCATCGTGCATCCCCTTAAGCAACTGACCGATTAACAGGGATTCAAACTGCGTGGCGGCGTGCTTAATTTTGGCAGGATCGTCTTTGGGGCGAGCGGCCATGAGTGGCGATCCGGTGGCGCTGCTGATAGCGTCAGTGAGTGACATGTTAGATGACCTTAAGTTCCGCGTCTAATGCCCCGGCATCCTTCAGATTCTGTAGAATCGAGATGATGTCCCGCGCGGAGGAACCAATGGCGGTAAGTGCGCGGACCAACTCTTCGACCGTAGCACCGTCTTTAAGCAACACATTGCGGGCCTGTTCCTGGCGAGCGTCAACGGTGGTATTGGGAACGACTTGGGTAGTGCCGGAACTGAGGGGACCTGGTCGGCTGGCGGTGAATGTAGTCTGAATCTCGACGGTGAGGCTGCCTTGCATCATGGCGACGGGGGAGATTTGCACATCCTTGCCCATGATGATCGTTCCGGTTCGTTCGTTGACCACGATCTGCGCCGCGCGGTCGGTTTCGACCGTCAATTGTTCCAGGGCCGCCACAAAGCCGGTGGAGTTCTGGCGGTAATCCGCGGGCAGCTTGACGCGGATAAGGGCGGAATTCTCGGCTTGCGCAACCGCGCCGAAGCGCTTGTTCAGGGCGTCGACGACGCGCGCGGCGGTGGTGAAATCGGCACGCCGCAATTGCAGGCGCAGCGGATCGACCAAATTGCGAGACGGCGCGGCCCGTTCGACGATGGCGCCGTTCGGAATGCGCGCGACGGTGGGATGGTTCACCACGCGGACGTTGGCGCCTCCGCCCGCCACAAATCCGCCGAGTACCGTGGCGCCCTGGGCAACAGCGTAAACCTGCCCGTCAGGACCTTTGAGGCCCGTCATCAAGAGCACGCCGCCTTGCAGGCTGGGTGCATCGCCCATGGCGGCGATGGTGGCGTCAATCCTCGCACCCGGCTCGGAAAACGGCGGGAGCGTAGCGGTCACCATTACGGCTGCGGTGTTCTTCACCTGGATTGAAGTGGAAGATACAGTGAGTCCCATGCGCTCGAGCAGGTTAGTCAGGCTCTGTGCGGGGAATAGAGTTTGCTGGCGGTCACCGGTTCCAGCCAAGCCTACGATCAGCCCATAGCCCATGAGTTGGTTGTCACGCACACCTTCCAGGGATACAAGCTCTTTCAGACGGGTGGCGGCATCCGCCGACGGTAAGGCCAGCAAGCCACAGAAGAGGTAGGTGACAATTGCGCTTTTCATGGGGGATCTCAAAACGGCAGTAGCCCAAGCAGGATTCGATAGATAATATTGGGACGCCTGACCGAGTCATTGACCACGCCTTTACCGTCGATTTTGATTTCAACCTGGGCAATCTGGCTGGAACTGATGAAGTTACCGGGACTCAAGTCAGTGGGCCGAATGACGCCTCTGACTCTGACGGTCTGGTGCTCGGAATTCACCACCAGGTTCTTGGTTCCTTCAACAACTAAGTAGCCGTTGGGAAGTACGTGGGTCACACGCGCGCTCAAGGTGTCATTCAAAGTGGTCACACGACTGGTGGTGCCCTGGCCATCCAAAGCGGTTGCCGTGTTGGCGTTCAAAAGGTTCGAAAGCGCTCCGGCGGCGCTCTTTACGCCGAAGAGAGACGCCACCGAACTCTGCGCGGAAGAAGCGCGGGAGGTCTTAGTGGCTCCGGTGGCCACTGCCGATGCGTTTTCATTTACCAGGATGGTGACCAAGTCATCAACTTGTGCCGCGCGGACATCGCTGCCCAGATCGGTCAGCCGCGACGAAGGCGACCATAAGGAACCCGGTGCAGGCCTCGCCGGCGCCGGGGGCTCTTTTAGAGCCTCCTGCAAATACTGATCGAGGGGGCTGGGTTCGGTGGGCTTCTTAGTCTTCTTCTCGCCATGCAAAGGCAAAGCGAAGGCGACCGCGATGGCGGCCATCCAGCATGTTTTAGAACACATAGGCTATTCGTCCCTGACCGAATCCGCGCGTACCACGGCCTTTCCTTTGCCGGCTACCTGCGCTGCGAAGATCTTGTTACTTTCCAAATTCCGGACCGAGATGGTGTCACCCCCATGGCCGCCGGATTCCGCGCGTGCGGTCAGCAACAAGCGTGCGGCCCCGCTGCGCACTTCGATTTCGATCAGGTCGCCGCGGCTGACATCATTAGGGATGGAGAGCAGGTCTGGGCGAAGCACACTCCCTGCTGGGATGGGCCGAAGCGGAGTCATTCCCGCGACTTGGTCAATCGTAAGCCGCTCGCTTTGCATAAGCGGGAAGCCCTCGATGGACGTAACTCGCAACTGAGACGCGTCGATCACGCGTCCGGGTTTAAGATTTTCGATGGCGGTGATTTGATCGCTATGTGCCAGGATGCGGACCCGCGCCCATATAGCGAAACGGTGCCCGTCTCCGTACAGAACATCTCCGCGCCATAATACGGGCGCCTTCTGGTCGGCCGAAGCAGGGTTTCCCAGTTTCCCCAATACAAACTCGATCTTGCCCACGGGCACCGGATAGAGGCTCGTTTCGGCGAGTTCGATGTGGGCGTCCGGGATTTGCAAGGCGGCTTTCATGGCATCCACGACAGCTTTACGATCCAGGGGTTGCATCGCGCGTTCGAAACAGACGGCGGCGTTCACGTCGAACTGGAGCGAATAACGCTGCGCTAATGACTGCAGTTCGGGTTGGTGGAAGATATGTTGCGATCCGGGGGGCGGGGTATTGGCGAGCTGCGTTTCAGACGGGATCTGCTGGAACTGGGGAATGACTGCCGCTAGGTCTTTGGCCAGGATGCGGTCGTCCTGTAGCGGCGCGCATGCCGGCGTCTGGGCCCCCACTTGAGTCGTGATTCCGAATACAAGAACGAGTGACAATCTACTCATTGCCGTATGTTATTCACCTGTTGATACATTTCGTCGGCGGCCTTGACGACCTTAGAGTTCGCTTCGTAGGCGCGTTGGGCGGTGATCAGGTTAATGAACTCTTCAACGATACTGACATTGGATTGCTCGGTGTATCCTTGCTGCAGAGTGCCCAACCCCTCCTGACCGCCGGGGTTGGCGACCGTTGGATCACCGGACGCCTCGGTGGGCTGATACAGATTCTTGCCGAGGCTATTCATGCCGGCGGGATTCTGGAAACCCGCGAGTTGAATTTGGCCCGCCTTCTGCGCGGCTGTCTGACCCGATAAGACATAGCTAACAGTGCCGTCGGATGCGATGGTGACTGACTGCGCGGCGGCCGGAAGGGTGATCTGCGGTTCCAAGGTATCGCCATTGGCGGTGACAACGTTGCCGTTCTTGTCCAGTTGGAACTCGCCATCGCGAGTATAAGCCAATTGTCCGGTGGATGCGAGACGGATCTGGAAGAAGCCATTGCCCTGGATCACTAGATCGAGGGGATTGCCGGTCTGCGCGAAGTTGCCTTGGGTGAAAATGATTTCATTAGAGGCGGCGCGGGTCCCCAGTCCCAGTTGTAAACCGGTGGGCGTGGTAGTCTGTTGGCTGGCTGCGGTGCCGGGTTGGACCATGCTTTGATACAGCAGATCCTGGAACTGCGCGCGGCGCGTCTTGAAACCAGCGGTATTGGCGTTGGCCAGGTTGTTGGCGATGTTATCAACGTTGGTCTGCTGGGCATCCATGCCGCTGGCGGCAGTGTAAAGAGCTCGGATCATGGTTCACTCCTGAATCGTTTGTGCATAGTGAGGGTTGCGTAGAGATGCAAGTCATCCGACGCGCGCCACCTCCTGAATGGTCTTGGTATCCATCTCGGTACTGATGCCGATGGCTTTTTGCAGCATTTCAAACTGACGCATCACGCCCACCAGGCGCATGGCGGCTTCCGCAACGGGAACATTAGATTCCTCGATTTTGCCCTGTTGCACTTCCACCCCTGCTGCGGCTACGGGAATGTTTTTAGGGTCACTGTTTTGAAAACAGGCGTCACCCATTTTCCGCAGCGCGGCGGTCGAAGGCACGCTGACAACTTTGAGCTGTCCGAGGGTATTTCCATTCTGCTGCACGCTGCCATCGGTAGAGATTTCAATCGGCTTGCCTGATGTCACATGGATGGTATTGCCCGCCTGTGACAGCAGTGGATACTTTCCAGCTACAGCCAGTTCACCGGTGGCAAGCACCTGCAGATTGCCGTTGCGTGTATATAAAGGACCGTTTGGTCCTCTTACTACCAAAAACCCATTGCCGTTCAAGGCCACGTCCATGGCGTTGCCGGTTACTTGGAGATTGCCCTGGGTGAAATCGGTCCACTGGCGCTGGATGACGGGCATGGTCGAGTTAGGATCGTCGTTTCCACTGGACGCCTGGTCAGCAGTGAAGAGACCATAGAATTCCTGGTCGCGCTTGTAACCACTAGTTGCGGTGTTTGCAAGATTATTGGCCAGCAGGTCAAGCGACTGCATGCGTGACCGGAGGCCGCTGGTGGCGGCGATAGCTAAAGGATCCATGGATGACGCGGTTCGGATATGCAAGCCGAAGGCCACGCGGCGCCGTGACATCTTTAACTAGAAAACGCAAAGACTGTGCCGATATGACCGATTAAGAAGATGTGTCACTCGTCAATTCCTTGACGGGTACGGCTTGACAGTCAAAGTCCCAACACCGCCGGCTGCGGTTCTATCCGGTTGAGAGGATTGATTGTCGAGCTTGGCGGTCAATCTGCATTTGTCGCAGCCGTGACCACGGGTTCGGTGACTAGCTCTTCCGCATGCTTTCCCTCCGATAGCTCCTCGCCGCGTCTACCCGCGGGCAGCGGCAACACATTTTCGCAGGAGCTTGAAAGATCGTCATCTTTGCCTGACCCGACCGGCCCGCGTAATGGACTCTTCGACCGGGGCGGGCAGCGGCGGCCAACTAATCCTGTAAAGCCGCAAAAGACAGATAACGGCGACCAACTGGCCACACCGGCCACAGCTTTGGCGGCTCCAAATGCGTCTGCGCTGCCTCTCAGTTTCAGTTTGGATCCGAATGGCCCCCAAGCTGAGGCAGAGCCGGCTGATGGGACACCCGGCCGGGGGGGGGCCGATGTCACAGCAACCCCGGCTCAGCCGAGCATACCGCCACCAATGCCGCCGTCGGTAAGCGACCCTCAAAACACGGCATTTATGATGCGAATGCAACTGGCGAATGCTGCAGGGGGGGGACAACAGCAAGGGTCGAATGCAGGAATTGCAGCGGTCAAGCAGGATAGTGAGCCGGACTCAGAAGATACGGCGCCTCTACCGCAAACGTTAATGCAGACTCAAAGTGCTGTCACAGCAGTCGGGCATACCGGACAAGCAGAGTTGATCGTGGGAGTAAAGCCGGCGGCGGGACCATCGCAGACCACTGAGTTACGAGCGATTCGAGCAGAGGATCCACCGCAGACGCCCAAGCAATTGAATAACATTCTGATGCAGGTTAGCCGGCCCGGCGATGAAAAGGTTGTGGTTCGCCTGGTACAACAGGCCGGCGAATTGCGCATGGCGGTTCGAACCGATGATTCCGAACTGGCGCACGGTCTACAAGAGGGGCTAACCGACCTTGTGGGTAAGCTGCAGGGCAGTGGATTCCGTGCCGACAGTTGGCACCCAGTGCAAGCCGCTCCGGCCACCGGTCCAACGGCAGAAAGCCAGAATTCTTCAAACCACTCCCGTCAGGGCGATGGGCAATCGAACTCTGGGGGCGGCCAGCAAGACGGCAATCAGGAACAGCGAAATAGACAGAACCGGCCACGCTGGACGGAGGAACTGGATTCCAGTCTCACCGGCGGAACACTTTATCCAGGAGAACAACATGGCATCACCCGTTAATGGACTCGGCAGTTCGTCCGGCACAAATTCGAATTCTTCTTCCACCGGAGGGCTGGACGCCTCTTCTGGCGCCAGTGAGCAGGTCTTTCTGCAGTTGTTGGTCTCGCAGATGCAGAATCAGGATCCACTCAATCCGACAGACAGTACCCAATTCGTTTCGGAATTGGCGCAATTCAGCCAACTCGAGCAGACCATTGCGATCAGAACCGATATCGAGTCTTACGCGGCCCAGGCGGCGGCGAACACGTCGACGGGACAAACGAATACAACGCAGCCTTAAGGAGAACAAATCATGTTTCCAGGATTTTCATCGGCACTCTCTTCACTCACGGCGAACTCCAACGCCATTGACGTTTGCGGCAACAACCTGGCAAACCTGAACACGCCGGGATTCAAGGCTGCCCAAGTGGAGTTTTCCGATCTGATGTCTGCAACGCTGGGGGGGGCATTGAATCCGGCCCAGGTGGGAATGGGAGTTGGTCCCATCCAGACCAACACCAATTACGTTCAGGGCGGAATCACGACCACGAACGGACCCACCGACGCGGCCATTCAGGGGAATGGGTTCTTCATGGTGAAGGATCAGAATGGCCAATCGCTCTATACGCGTGACGGAAGCTTTCAGGTGGATTCCTCCGGGAACCTGATCACGGCATCCGGAGCGGCGGTGCAAGGATGGATGGCAAACAACGGCGTAGTGAACCCCAGTGGGCCGCTTAGTAATCTGACAGTACCGACGGGGACACTGATTCCTGGCTCAGCTACCACCACGATGAGTGTCAACGTCAACCTGGATGCCACTGGAAACTCAACGCCAGGCGCAACCTACTCGGCTCCCGTTCAGGTGTATGACTCGCTGGGCGCTAGCCACACGGTCGATATCAACTTCACCAATACCGGGACCAATGCCTGGTCATATACGGTAACTGTGCCGTCCTCGGACCTCAGTTCGGGGGGAAAATCGACTCTAGCCACCGGCAACCTGACGTTTGACGGTAACGGCAATCTTACAAGTCCAGCAGCGAGTGCCGGGCCACAGACGATTGCTATTACCGGTCTGGCGGATGGCGCGGCGGATATGAGTGTCAAATGGAATCTTTTCGATGCGGATGGAAATTCGAATATAACCCAGCTATCGGAAACCTCTTCCCTTGAGGGTGTAACGCAGGATGGCACGGCGCCGGGACAAGTGAACAATGTCACGCTGCAAAACGGCGGATTGCTGGTGGCGAGCTATTCCAATGGACGCCAGGTGACCATCGGGCAATTGGCGGTGGCGGGGATTGAGAATCCCAACACACTGATTTCCGTGGGTGAGAATAACCTGCAGGCTGCGGCAACTACGGCACCGGTGGTAGTCGGCGCGGCCAACAGCGGAGGGCGAGGGCAGGTACTGGGCGGATCGCTCGAGGGGTCGACCTCGGATATGGCTGCCGAGTTCACTAACCTTCTTACCTACGAGCGGAGTTATCAGGCGGCCGGGCGCATTATCACAACCGGTGACACCATGATACAGGACACATTGAGCCTGATCCAAGGATAGTTTAATGGAAACCTCGGAAGTCGCGCGATGGCTCGATCTGCCCTTTGAGGTTAAGGCGACTTTGGCCGGACCGATACTCCGTGTCAGCCAGTTGCTTTCCCTGGCACCTGGAAGCCTGATTGCCACGTCACACCCCGCCGGGGCGAGTGTAGATATCTTTGCCGGGGACGCTTACATCGGATCTGGCGAGTTGGATATCGTGAACAGTCATCACGCCATACGCATGGTGAGGCTAGGCGGTAAGAGCTAAGCATGGAACCAATACAAGAGGTTCTGGCGGTATTGGTGGTGCTTGGGTTACTAGGAGGTGCACTCTACTGGCTGCGGGCGCAAGGCATGGCTAGGTTCAAAGTGAAAGGCTTTGGCCGGACTGTCAACCGGCAGATGCGATCCATCGAGCAACTCCGGCTTACGCCGCAACATTCGTTACATATGGTGAAAGTTGGCGATCGGATACTTTTAGTCGCGTTATCCCCGGGCGGGTGCTCACTCCTGAACACGGGCGGATTGGAGCCGCCGGTTCAGGAAGATATGGTGAGCCACTGATGGGGCGCTCAGCCAGAGCCCTATCGATCCTTTTGGCCCTACCGGGCTTGACCTTTGGGGCGGACGGTCCAGCAGCCTTGCTGGGCGTAAATATGGGGAAGAACGCGGCTTCCATGAGCGTCCCGATGCAGATCGTCATCATGATGACGATGCTGACGCTCTTGCCGGCGTTGCTCATGGCGGTCTCTCCTTTTCTTAGGATTGCCATCGTCCTGCACTTTCTGCGTCAGGCTCTCGGAACGCAGACCACCCCATCGAACCAGGTACTGGTTGGAATCGCCCTCTTCCTCACTATGTTGGTTGTGTCGCCTGTGGCCAGTGATATCTACCACCAGGGTTGGGAACCTCTGCAAAAGGACCAACTCACGACGGCGCAGGCCTTCGATGCTGGAGCGAAACCGCTGAAGGCCTTTCTGGTGCGCTTTGTGCGCGAGAAGGACGTCAAGCTGTTTCTTGAAATCTCACATGTGCCTGCGCCGCATAATTCATCCGAACTGGAACTGCGTATTCTGATTCCCGCATATATTCTTTCCGAACTCAAAGCAGGTTTTCAAATCGGCGCTGTGTTGTTTTTACCGTTTCTCATTATCGACTTGGTAGTGGCATCCGTTACGCTGTCGATCGGTATGGTGCAGTTACCGCCGGTTATGATTTCCGCTCCATTTAAGATTCTGCTGTTTGTGTTGGCCGACGGTTGGAATCTGGTAATCGGATCGCTGATGAAAGGTTTTTATACATGACACCGGAGTTCGTAATACAGATTATCCGCCAGGCCGTGATGACGGCATTTTGGCTGGCTGCACCTTTGCTAGTCGTAGGCTTTGTCGTCGGAATCCTGATCAGTTTGATTCAGATCCTGACTTCGATACAAGATACAGCTTTCAATGCCATTCCGCGCCTGGTCGCTTTCCTGGTGACATTCGTTGTGGCGTTGCCCTGGATCGCGCAAAAAATGACGGCCTATACTGTTGCGATTCTGAGCAACTTCAGCCGTTATGCACGGTGAGTTGACCTTCTCCGTCCCGGTTTTCGTGGCGTTCTTGCTGACATTGGTGCGGGTTTCCGGAGTCTTCGTGTTCGTCCCGATTCCGGGTATATCGAGCAGCCTCGCGCCGGCGCGGGTGATTCTGTCAATCGGCATTACCATCGCTCTGTATTCGCACTGGCCAGTAGTATCAGGCATTCCTTCTATCGAGTCATTCGTTGCCTGGATCATTCTGGAGGCGGCCTTGGGCGTTGGCACCGGCTTGGCCGTGGCGTTCGTGATGGAGGCGTTTGGCGTCGGCGCGCAAGTCATGGGGTTACAGGCCGGCTATGCGTTCGCGTCAACGGTCGACCCTAACACTCAGGCCGACTCGACGGTGTTGGTAGTTCTATCTCAGGTGTCTGCCGGGCTGTTGTTCTTTGCCATGGGAATGGATCATGAAGTACTAAGAATCCTGGCCCGTAGCTTGGAGGTGCATCCCGCGGGGTCTTTCACGTTGGCCCGGGGAGCCGCCGAGCAAATGCTACTAATCGGTTCGACGATGTTCTCAACCGGTTTGCGGCTTGCCATGCCCATGATCGCCATCCTGGTGATGCTCGACATTTCCCTGGCCCTGCTGGGCCGTGTGAACAGTCAACTGCAACTGCTCCATATCTCCTTTCCAGTGAAGATGGTGGTGGCCCTTGGCCTGTTGGGATCGCTGGTGATGATGTATCCCACCCTGTTCCGGCTAACTGCAGTTAGCACGTTCGCCGCTGCACGCGGGCTGATTGCGCGCTGATTGAAAGGCGATGGCAGACAGCAAAGATCAGCGGACAGAGAAACCCACACAGCGGCGCATGAAGAAAGCCCGCGAGGAGGGCCGCTTTCCTTCGGCTCGGGTTTTTGTCAGCGCCCTGCAGTTCCTTGCTTTCGTCGCCATGCTCCGGAGTTTCGGCGTGGCGTGGATACTCGACATCCGAAACGTAATGGCCGACCTCCTGCGGCACTCAATGTCACCGAACCTGCCGGCGGCAGATGTTATCCAATTCGCGCTACGCCTGCTGAAACGAGCCATGACGCCACTGTTAAGCCTGGGCGCAGTTATGCTGCTGATCACCGTGGGGATGCAACTGATAGTCACACGTATGGGCGTCAGCTTAAAAGGGCTGACACCGAACCTGGGCCGTCTGAACCCAATGAACAAGGTGAAGCAATTGCCCAAGCAGAACCTGGCGTCGTTGCTACAGGCGGTGGTGATGATTCCCGTCTTCGGTTTCGTGTTGTACGCTTTGGTGCGAGACAACTTCGATACGTTCTTCCTCTTGCCGTTGCGGAGTATAGCCTCCAGCGCTTTATTGGTGGCCAGTTCAATTCAAAGTTTGTTGTGGAAAGCGTCGATGCTGTTCGTCGTATTCGGCGCGGTTGATCTCATCCGGCAGAAACAGCGCTACGAGCAGGAACTCAAGATGAGCAAGCAGGACATCCGTGATGAGTTCAAGGAGATCGAAGGTAATCCTGTAATCAAGCAACGCCTACGGCGGTTGCGGCGAGATATGGCCCGGCGCCGCATGATGCACGAGGTGCCAAAGGCTACGGCCGTGATCGTGAATCCGACGCACTATGCGATTGCGCTGAGCTACTCCATGCACACACCGGGGGCTCCTAAGGTAGTTGCGAAAGGGAAGAACTACCTGGCACTGCGCATCCGCCAGAAGGCCATTGATAATCAAGTGCCCCTGATCGAGAATCCGCCACTGGCACAGGCGCTGTATAAATCGGTTGACGTTGGTCAGGAGATACCCGCGGAATTCTACAGAGCGGTGGCAGAGGTACTGGCCTATATCTTCAAGCTGATGAATGGCAGGCGGCCTGCATAAAGCTACGACAACCACCATGGGAGCGTCCGAATTTTGACACCGGCTAGGGCAATTGCGGCGACACCGCCGAAACCGTTTAATTGGAAGACCGCAGTCGACTGGAAAGAACTGGGTGTACCGGTCGCGGTGCTGGGAATTGTCCTGGCGCTGATAACGCCTGTTCCTCCATTCTTGCTCGACATTCTGCTGGTCGTCGACATCATGACATCAGTCACGGTCATGATGGTGGCTCTCTACATTCGTAAGCCAGTGGAGTTCAGCGTTTTTCCCACGACCTTACTTTTGTTGACACTGTTCCGGCTGGCGTTAAACATTTCGTCGACCCGGTTGATTCTGATGAACGGCAACACGGGAACCAGTGCCGCAGGAGACGTAATCCAGGCCTTTGGGAACTTTGTGGTGGGCGGTAATTATGTCATCGGGGCGGTGATCTTCCTGGTCCTGATCGCGATCCAGTACGTAGTGATCAATCATGGCGCGGTCCGCATCTCCGAGGTGACGGCAAGGTTCACTTTGGATGCTTTGCCGGGCAAGCAAATGTCCATCGATTCCGATTTAAGTTCGGGGTTGATTCAGGAGGCGGAGGCACGCAAACGCCGTAAGGACTTGGCCAAAGAAGCGGAATTCTTCGGAGCCATGGACGGCGCCTCGAGGTTCACCCAGCGCGATGCCGTCGCGGCGATCCTGATCACGGCTATCAACATTGTGGCCGGATTTTTGATCGGCGTGCTGCAACATGGCATGGATCTTCGGCACGCACTGGAAACGTACACGGTACTGACGATCGGCGATGGGCTGGTGACTGTTATACCGGCGTTAATGATTTCCATCTCCGGCGGACTTATAGTCACGCGAGCCAGTTCAGATGACCGGCTGGCCACCGATTTTGCGAGCCAGGTCTTCGGCAGTCCCAGCCCACTTATGCTGGCCAGTGGGGTCTTGGTAATTCTGGCTCTATTTCCTGGACTGCCTGGCGCGCCCTTCCTGATTATGGGTGGCGGGCTGGGCGCGGTAGCGTGGCGGATGAAGAAGCGGCAAGCGGTTTCGGAAAAGGCTGAGGCCCTGGCAAAACCTGCTGCCAAGGATAACTTAGAAACTCTGCTGCGCGTGGAACCGCTGGCGATCGAAATGGGACTTGGGTTGGTGAAGTTCGTGAGCGGGGGGCAGGAATCCCCTTTGATCAAACGAATCGGAGGCATTCGCCGTCAGTTGGCCAAAGAAATCGGCATCGTGCTGGGGCCGGTACGTGTGGTAGACAACGTAACGCTTAAGGCGAACGAATATGTGATCTTGCTGAAGGGGTCGGAGATCGGGCGCTACGAGTTGCCACCTGGATGCGAACTGGCGATTCCAGTGGGCAAGGTGGAACCGGCGCCCGGCGGCAAGCAAACCAAGGAACCGGCTTTCGGGATGACCGGTTGGTGGGTGCCGGCCGAACAAGCCGATGCCGCCCGCCGCCGCGCCTTTACTGTAGTGGATCCGGTCAGCGTACTGGGAACTCATCTGGCGGAACTCGTGCGGCGCTATGCGCACGAACTATTTTCGCGGCAAGATGCAAAACGGTACCTGGATCGGGCCGCAGTGGAGTGTCCCAAGGTCGTGGAGGACTTGGTGCCCAAGCTATTGCCCCTTTCCACGGTGCAAAGAGTGCTCCAAAATCTCCTGAGAGAGCGTATCGCAATCCGCGATTCGGTGACAATTCTGGAGGCGCTTGGAGAGGCCGGCGCCACCACCAGGAATACGGTTCTACTTACCGAGTACCTGCGCCAAGCACTGCGCCGCACGGTAGTAAAACCTTTCCTGAATGCTGCAGGGGATCTTTCGGCCTACTTACTGGATCCGGCTATGGAGCAGATTATCGAAGCGGCCATACAACACGGGGAACAGACTAGCCATCTCACATTAGCGCCGCCGGCGATCCGGGATTTTTTGCAACGGATCGGTAAGAAGGTCGGGAATCCCGAGGCCCCGGTAGCGGCCATTTCTGGCTCGGGCTCCCGTTATTTCCTAAGACAAATGGTGGAACCCACCATTCGAAATCTCTATTTCATTTCACACAACGAAATTCCAACTGAAGTCAAGATTGTCTCTCTAGGAGTGATTCAATAAATGCCTCTTGTCGGCAATGCCAAACACTTGCACGTGAAGTCTTTCTTTGCGGCCACCGTAAAGGAAGCGCTGGAGCAAGGGCACGCGGAACTCGGACCCGATGCCCTCCTAGTAAATGCGAGGGAGGCGCCTCCGGAGGCGCGCCATTTGGGGCTATGCGAAGTCGTGCTGGGGGTTGGGCCGACCAATGACGCAGAAGAAAAGCCGGAGCCTCACTCACGGGTAGAAGAGGCGCTCGTCGAGGCAGGACTGCCACATGAGATGGCTCGCGAGATCGACCAGGCTGTGCGGCTAAGCCCCAATCGAGGCCCAGTGGTGCAGATGTCGCCATCCAGTGTGGCGTCACGCTGGAATACGGGAAATCTGGCCTCGTCTGCCGCGACCGCGCTGGCCGGCCGTCTGAAGGTGTGCCCGGGGCTAGGAAGAGTGACGGCTTTGGTGGGTCCCCCGGGATCCGGAAAGACCACTACTCTTGTAAAGCTTGCGGTGGTGGAGGGGTTGCGCGCGGGGCGCTCTACGCGGCTGATCTCGGCCGACACACAGCGCATCGGTGGGTCGGAACAGCTCCGCACATTTGCATCTATTTTGGGAGTGTCTTTTCAGGCGGTGGAGAGCGTCAGTGCTTTAGCGCAAGCGATTGACGGGAACTCATCATACGATCTGGTGCTGATCGACGCCCCAGGGTACGGCAAGGTTCTACAGCAAGAGCTAGGGGGAGATCTGGCCGCCTTTTTAAGCTGCCGTCAAGACATTGACACCCATTTAGTTCTGACAGCGTCAACGCAGCCGGCGGTGTTGCGGAAGTTAGTCGAGCGTCACCGCGCGTATGGACCTTCCAAGCTATTGTTTACCAGACTTGACGAGGCGGATTCATTGGCCGCCTTGTATTCTGAGGCGGTTCAGCAGCAGATGCCGCTTTCGTACTTCGGACTTGGACAACTAATTCCTGAGGATATCGAAGTAGCAACTAAAGAGCGCGTGACTGAATCATTGGTACGACAATTGCCAGAAAACCTACAGGCAGTAGCCTAACCCGTTGACATGGCAAGCAGTTCGTACGGTCCACAGCCGATTATCGACGATGACATCGCTTCGCGGCGCGAAGAGCTGGTGCTGCAGCATCTGCCTCAAGTGCGCCTGATCGCCAAGCGTATTCACGACCGGCTACCAAGCTACGTGGCGGTGGATGACTTGATATCTGCCGGTGTGGTCGGCCTGATCGGCGCGATTGATAACTTCGACCCCGACTTCAATGTTCAGCTCAACACGTATGCGGAGCGGCGCATCCGGGGCGCCATCATGGACAGCCTGCGGGAAATGGACTGGGCTCCGCGCGAAACCAGAAAGAAATCCAGGTTGATCGGCGAGGCAATTCATCGCGCTAAGCAAAGGCTGGGGCGGGAGCCATTGGAAGAGGAGATTGCGGCGGAACTGGCGATCGCTCCGGCGGAATACCAGAAGTGGCTTTCGGAAGTTCAATCCGCTGAACTTGAACGTTTGGAATTCGTGCCGGGCGACGGTAACGGCGTAGACCTTCTGAACTTCATATCCGACGACGAAGAAAACCGGCCCTCTCATATCGTGGAACGCTCCGAACTGGAGCGCGTCCTGGCGCGGGCGATCGACCGCATACCAAAGACAGAGCGGACGGTACTCACATTGTATTATTACGAGGAATTGAACCTGCGTGAAATCGCCGAAGTGATGGGTCTGCATCTTTCGCGAATCCATCAGTTACGGGTGCAGGCAGTATTGAGGCTGAGAAGTCATCTGGAAAGAGTCTGGCTGTCGAATCCCCGGGGAAAATCATGAACGAGAGTGTGAATCGAGCCGCAAGTTTCAAAGCTAACGGGGGAGCCGGCGGCTCTGCGTTGGACATCTTACTAGACATCGAATTGCCAGTGACCCTACGCTTCGGCCGCAAGCAGATGACGCTGGATGATGTGTTGCGCCTGGATACCGGGTCGATTGTTGAGTTTGATCGCGGGGTAGACGAGCCGGTTGAAATACTAGTGAACGACCGAGTTGTTGCGCGGGGTGAGGCGGTGACCGTGCGCGGACACTACGGCGTGCGTATATTGGAAATCGCCAACCCCCCCTCGCAGATACTGCCGACCCCTCCAGTTGCGGCGGTGGCCACGGGGGGGCAGTCATGACACTGGATTGGATCTTGAGTCCTGTGACTCAATACTGCGTGGTGGTCTTCGGATTTCTATCGTGCATGGGGCTTTGCTTCGCGACCAGCATCCGGATGCGAATGGAACGGCGGCAGATGGCACAGTCACAGGAATCGTTGGATCAGAATGTGGCGCTGCTCTCCAGCACTGTGGAACAAATGCGACGCGAAGCCGCGGAACCGGAGCGTTCCATGTCCGCACCGGCTGAGGGATTGACGCTTACCAAACGCGCGCAGGCATTGCGCATGCACCGGCGAGGCGAGTCCGTGGCGACAATCTCGGCTGCTCTGCAATCGCCTCGCAACGAGATCGAACTCATGTTAAAGGTACATGAGTATTTGAATTCTTAGTCGAGCGCAGCGCGTTAACTTGCGCGTAGCGCCCCGGCGTTCTCGAAGCTTCGCAACTTCATAATCAAGGTGGTGCGCTTCATCCCCAAGAGTTCGGCCGCGGCCGTACGATTGCCGGCGGTCTTCGAAAGCGCCTTCTGCAGCATACTCCGCTCGAAGTGACTAACCGCGGTTGCAAAATCCGTCCAATCTGGCGCTTCCATGGGATCGGCGTGCACCCGGCTTTGCACTAATTCGAGACTGGCCGGCTTGGATAAGCCAAAGTCACCGGCATAAAGGCATTCGCGGTCGCCGCTCATGGCCACGGCCATTTCGACGGCGTTTTCCAATTGCCGGACGTTTCCGGGCCAAGCGCCGGCGCGGAGGCGAAGTACTGCTTCGGGCATGACGCGCTTCAGGGGGATTCCCTCGAACTGACAGATCTTCTTTACGAAATGGTCAACTAAGAGGGGGATGTCGCTCTCGCGCTTGCGTAGAACCGGGACTTCGAGCGGCACTACATTCAAACGGTAATACAAGTCCTCGCGGAACTTGCCTTGCCGGACGCGCTCGGCCAGGTTTACGTTCGTGGCAGCCAGGACGCGCACGTCGACACGGATTGTTTCGGAGCTTCCTAGCCGTTGAATCTCGCGATCCTGCAGCACGCGCAGGAGCTTGGCCTGTAGCTCGACGGGCATATCGCCAATCTCATCCAGGAATAAGGTGCCGCGGTTGGCTTGTTCGAAACGACCCACGCGCGCGTTAACAGCGCCCGTAAAGGCGCCTTTGACGTGTCCAAAGAGCTCGGCTTCCAACAGGTTCTCCGGAAGCGCGCTGCAATTAACCGACACCATAGGTTGATTGGCACGAGGGCTAGCCATGTGCAGGGCCCGCGCGACCATTTCCTTGCCTGTTCCGGTTTCGCCGGTAATAAGAACTGTACAGCGGCGCGGACCGATCAGGCGAACCGCTTCTACCACCATTTCCATGGCGCGGCTCTCTCCGACCAGAAACTCCCGCCAAGCTTCGCGCGGGGCGGATGCATGCGATCGTGCTCTGAGGGCCTGCCGGCGGGACTCGACGGCATTCGAGAGTGAGTCCTGTAGAACTGTCTGGGAGTCACGGTAACCGATACAGTGATGAGCTCCAGCGCGAATCAGACGGACGGCCTCTGTGGCGCGCATCTCAGGATCCCAAAAGACCACCGGCATTTGAGCGTCGAGTGCGTGGATGAGGCCCAGGGCGGCCACGGCTTCGGGGGAGGGCATGCTGCCAGTGAAAAGCACGCAGTCGATGTTTTCGAGGCTAGCGGTCCTCAGGCTGTCCAGCGACGGAGCCTGAAGCAATTGGAAATCTAGAAGGACCTGGTCCAGTTGAAACTCCGCATTAACCTGCTGGCTCTCGAAATGCAAGACTCTCGGTGGCGTCATTGAGTACTTATAGTATTAGAAAAATCGGTCGGGCACTACTCCCTGTTATCTAATCAATATGGTTATCAATATCCTTGGTTAACCAAATTGACAATGGATAACAGTAGGTAGCTGTGGTGGCCAGGGGCGCCTTCAGGCTAAGATATTAGCGGCTGATTAGGATTTTATTCGAGCGCGTTTGTAACCTTATATTGATCGGCGGATTGAATTCATGAGCATAAGCATCCACAATGACAGTTTGACGGGCGCCACTGCGCCCGCTGCCCGTGCAGACGAGGTTTCACGTCCGGCAAGTTCATCCAGCCAATATGCCAACGGATCCCAGAGCCGTGCAGGCGACAGCGTGGATATTTCGTCCCTGTCGCAAAGCGTGGCAGCAGCGAGTTCCGCACAGGACTCACAACAAGCCGGGCGCGTCAAACAACTGACGGCGCTCTATCAGAGCGGCCAATACCACATCGATTCAGCCCAGATCAGTCGCGCCATGGTTTCCCAGGCGCTCGCCGCGGGGTCGAGTGAGATACAGTGATGCCAGACGATGCGGCCCAATATATTGAGCATGCCGGCGAGAGCGTACGGCAAGCGTTAGAGCAGTGGAACGCGGCAGACCATCACCGAGTGGAAAAATCCCGGAAGCTGTTGGAAAGGTCGGTCGAGGCGCTAAGAACGGCCATCGATTTGCTGCGAGAGGGAGATCCGAGTATGAATGAAGGATTCCAGCCCGCGATCGAAAATCTACGCCACGACATATCCAGCATGATCCGGCTGGTCGACGCCTGCTCCGCGTTTCGCCGCGGTATGGCACTACGCAAGGGACTTGCGCTGCCTGCATACGATGCGTCGGGCCAGACCGTCAGCGAGGACAGTCCGGCGGCTCACGGAGTTACAGGCTAAAGTCGATGTCCGGAATTAACGCGTCCATGTCCGCGGCGGGCAATGCGCTGAATGTTTTGCAGCAGGCGTTAGGCGTCATCCAAAACAACATTGATAATGCGTCGACGCCAGGATACGCGAGCCAGCAACTCAATCTGGAAGCTATGCCCATGGATGTGACTGGCGGGCTAATGGGCGGTTTAATGTCGGGGGGGCTCGATAACTCGCGGGATAC
This sequence comes from Bryobacterales bacterium, assembly GCA_963738345.1. Taxonomy (GTDB): domain Bacteria; phylum Acidobacteriota; class Terriglobia; order Bryobacterales; family Bryobacteraceae; genus Bog-159. The sequence continues at coordinate 3,039,321 of CAVTWI010000002.1, read as the reverse complement.
CTATGCGGAGGAGGCCGTGCAAAGTCAGACACAGGCTCTAGGTCTCTACACCGCCCAGGCGCAGAATACCAGCACGATTCAAAGCCTCTTCGATGTAACAGGAACCAGCGGCGTTTCGGCTTCTCTCAGCGCTCTCTTTCAAAGCTTTTCCGCGTGGAGCACGACTCCCAGCGACACAACGGCCAGGCAAAACGTATTAGCGGCTGCGAACAGCGTCGCCCAGGCTTTCAACGGGCTCTCCAATTCGCTCACGAGCACGGCTGGTCAGATCGACGGCGAAGTCAGCTCAACCGTGCAGCAGATTAATACGATTGGCGCCCAAATTCAGCAATATAACGTGCAGCGTCTGCAATCCTCGCAGCCAGACCCAGGAGAGGAAGCGCAATTGTACAGCGCGCTGGATAATCTGTCCCAACTCACGGGTTTCAGCACGGTGACTCAAAGCGACGGTACGGTGTCGGTATTGCTATCTGGCGGCACGCCCTTGGTAGTCGGTAGTCAGCAGTACGCCCTCACTTCGAATGTGTCCGTGGCTACCAAGCCGGCTCCCGTCTACGGGCAGGCGCTGCCAACCGACCAGATACTCGACTCGCAGGGAAACGATGTAACTTCGCAGATCACGAGCGGACAGCTAGGCGGCCTTTTAGATACACGAAACCGTGTGATTGCGGGCATACTAGGGGACTCGCAGCAACAGGGCACGCTAAACCAGGCGGCCCAGGGATTGGCGGATACCGTGAACCAGATTCTGGAGTCCGGCACGGTTTCGTCTACGCCGGGCTCGGCAAATGGCACCGCGCTATTTACATACGATAGCTCCAATCCAGCGACGGCCGCGGGAACCTTGGCGTTGAATTCGGCGATTACGCCGGACCAGTTGGCGCCCGTAGATGCTTCCGGCAATGCCAATGGAAACGCCAACGCCCTTGCGGCGCTCGAGAATGCGACGGGAGGGCAGGGAACCATCCAGGGAATGAGTTTCATCCAGTTCTTTGGCCAGATTGCCGCTAACGCCGGGCAAGAAAACCAGACCGCGACGGCGAACCAGCAGACCCAACAACAAATCGTCGCCCAAGCTACGACCTTGCGCGGCCAGGTTTCCGGTGTCTCACTCGACAAAGAAGCTTCGGCCGTCTTGCAGTTTCAGCAAGCCTATCAGGCCGTGGCGCAGGTTCTGACCGTTTTGGATAACTTAGGCAAAGACTTGATGAACCTTATCGTGCCGGCGTAGAGATAATATATGTTTCCAAACATCAGCGGATCGAACCAGGCGTTTCTGGCAAGCCTCAATACCACGCAATTGCAAATGCAAGAGGCGCAGTTGGAAGTTACGTCGGGTTTGCGCGTGCAACAGGCGTCCGACGCGCCGGGCGAAGTCTCGGAAATTCTACAACTACAAGGCGATATCTCGCAAAACCAACAGATCCAAGCGAATTTAAAAAGCGTCTCGTCTGACTTGGGGACGGCTGACTCCGCGCTGCAGACAGCCATTCAGGCTTTGGAGAGCGCGGCCTCGATGGGAAGCCAGGGCGCAAGTACCACAGCTTCCGCGGACGAACGGGCCAATCTGGCGCAGCAAGTGTCCGGCGTTCTTCAAACATTGGTTGGCATTAGCAACACCAACGTCAACGGGCGCTACCTATTCAGCGGTGATCTCGACACGCAGCCTGCCTATCAGATTGACCCAACCCAGCCCGAGGGAGTCAAGCAACTTGTATCGGCTCCTGCTACGCAGGTGGTCGTCGATGTCAACGGTACGTCGATTTCTGTTTCTTTAACGGCGCAGCAGATTTTTGATGCAAAGGACGCTAACGGCAATCCGACGGCCGGAAATGTCTTTGCCGCTGTGAACGCCTTGGCCACTGCTCTCCAGAGCAATAGTCAGCCAGATATCGCACAGGCGGTGGTCGGCCTCCAATCGGCGGACCAGTATCTAAACGATCAGCTATCGTTCTATGGGCAGGCGGAAAACAGCATCTCGACCGCCACCACCGTTGCGCAACAGTTTCAGACGCAAGAATCCTCGAACCTAAGCCAATTGCGCGACGCCGATGTGCCGTCCGTCGCGGTAGAGTTGAGCCAATTGCAGATTCAAAACCAAGCCTCCCTGTCCGCCGAATCGACGCTTCTGCAGCAGAAGAATCTGTTTAGTTACATCGGTTAGACAAGTGGAAGAGTCCATGAATAGTCAATTCGAGCAAGCTCTCGCAGATCCGGGAATTGCCGGGACGAATCCATATGCAGTATGTGTGCCCGGTGCGCTGCCGGTGCATCAAATTGCTTTCGTCGACACGATTCACCGCAAGTTTCTGCATGCCATGGAGCGGCGGCTGGGCACCGCGTTGGAAATACCGGTCAGCGCCGAACAAGGCACGATCGAACAGGCTCCATTTGCGGAATTCGTGAGCGCCAGCGAGCCGGACGCTTGTATGATTCCCCTAATCGCGACACCCGGCGGCGATGCGATCCTGGAGCTTAGCCCGGGATTTGTCCACGGTTTGTTGAACGTCCTGATCGGCGCTCCGGAAAATGCGCAGCGGCCGGGGAGAAGCATCACAGGCATTGAACGTCATATACTGCGCGAATGCTTCGAGGGAATGGTCGCGGAATTGAAAGCAGCCTGGTCGGCTCAAGGCGTCACCTTCGATTGCGGCACGCCAATGGAACCTGAGACATCACCGGTTTTAGAGGGAAGTGCGGTTGTGATTACTGCCCTCTTTACGTTTGCGGGAGTCCAGGAACCCATCCGGCTAGCGTTACCGGCGCTGCTCGTGCGCCTGGCAGCGAAGGAGGCTAACGCGGCTCCTGTTCAGTCCCATACGACAGCTAGACCACTGCTTTTGGCGGCCATGCGAACCGCGACACTGCGAGTCGAAGCCATTCTGGGGGGAGCGAGTTTGCGGATGGGTGACCTTCTGGCATTAGAGCCGGGCCAAGTGCTGACGCTCGGACCTCCTGCCAAGTGCTCGGTTGACTGCGTGATTAATGGAGTATCAAAGTTTCGCGCTGAACTGATCTCGAATGGCCAGTGCCAAGCGCTGCAGATCGTCTTGCCGATCGAACCACGGACCAACTTCCGCGACTAACAGGGGCCGGTGCCTGTGTACGCGACAGATGTGAAAGCAGATTGACGCAAACATCGATTCCGGGGTCGGCACTTCGCCACGCAAAGGGATCGGCGCAGCACTTGATCCTCATAGCGATTGCATTTAACATCTGCAGACGCTCACTCTCGCCGGTATCCAGCAGATCGGGCGCGATCCTGCTGCTGCGATCCAACTCGACCTGGAACGCGGGGCGGTCGCCCTTTACCCAGGCGCGGAGCAAAGCCCCAGCCAATTCGATGGAATCCACTTGCTCGGGTTGGTCAATTCGTTTCATTCCATAATTCATGTCGGCAGGTTTGGGCAGAATTCTAAGCTATGTTTGTATGAAAGCGCCCTCGATTCGCTCGAATTCCTCCTCCCTACACCCGATGTGAGCCTAGAGAGATATCGATGATCTACGTCACTCGGCTAAACCATACTCCGTTGGTCCTGAACGCCGAGTTGATTGAGCATATCGAGATCACTCCGGACACCGTCATTAGTTTGACAACCGGCCAGAAATTCATGGTTAGAGAGTCGACAGACGAGATCATACGACGCGTTCTAAGTTATCGCCGTGGCATCCTGGCGCCGGCCGCGCTCGACGGCGAAGAGGCTGCCGCTGCCAGGCAGCACTGCAGGAGCGCGGGCGAAGGCCAGCCATATGGCCAAAGATAAATCGTCTAAGTCGGGAGGTTCGAGGCCCGACATCGCTACTCTGGGCGGAATCCTGTTGGCTCTCGGCGGCATCTTGGCCGGCTTGATGATGGAGGGCGGCAAGGTTAAGGATGTTGCCCAGATAACCGCCGCGATCATTGTTTTGGGCGGCACGATTGGAGCGGTGATGGTCACGACGCCGCTACCGGTACTGCTGCGTGCCGTGAAAAAGCTGATGGGCGTGTTCTTCGACGGAACCCCGCCGCTCGCCGGAACCATCGAGGACATCATCGGATATGCGGCGCAGGCGCGCAAGCAGGGTATCGTCTCGCTGGAACAGCAGGCTAGTAACATTGCGGACCCCTTCCTGCGCAAAGCCCTGAACTTGGCGGTGGATGGCATCGATCTCAGTCAGATCAGAACGATCATGGAACTCGAAATCACCCTTCTCGAACAGGACGGCGACGCCGAGGCGAGGGTATTCGAAGCGGCCGGCGGTTACGCACCTACGATCGGGATTATTGGAGCCGTTCTGGGATTGATACAGGTAATGAAAAACCTGGCGAATATCGACGAAGTGGGCAGGGGCATTGCGGTTGCTTTTGTCGCCACTGTATACGGAGTCGGATGCGCCAACCTTTTCTTTCTGCCGGCCGCTAGCAAACTGCGGGCTCGTGTAAAAGACGAAGTAAGGCGTAAGGAACTGATACTGGATGGCGTTTTGTCCATTGTCGAGGGACTGAATCCGAAGCTAATTAGCACCAAGCTGGAGCCTTATATTCCGCAGGGAACCGCCAAGGCCCCCGCGAAAGCAAGAGGCCGGGTAGCAGGCGCCCCGGCCACCGCGGAAGGTTAGCATGGCACGCAAAAAATCTCATCCCGAACACCCAAACCACGAGCGCTGGCTGGTGTCGTATGCCGACTTCATCACCCTGCTTTTTGCTTTCTTCGTAGTGATGTTCGCTTCGTCGCAAACGGACAAAGCGAAAGCCCAGCAGGTTTCCGAATCAGTCAAGACAGCGTTGGACAAAGGCGGCGTCTCCGCGGCCGTCCATGAGATACTGGGCGGCACCATCGACGACAAGGGCAAGGGCAACGCCATGATGAAAGGTCCTGGCGGATCGGAGCCCATAAAAAAGCAGGAAGACACCGGGGGCCCGGCCGAACTGGTGCCGTCCATGCAGTACCTTACCAAAGCTCTGGAAGCAGAAATACAACATGGCGAGATTGAAGTTCATCTGGAGCCGCGCGGATTGGTCGTGAGTCTTAGGCAAACGGCGTTCTTTCCGTCCGGAGGCGACACCATCGACCCCAAGACGTATGAAAGTCTTGATAAGATCGGCGGAACACTAAGAAAGCTGCCGAACTCCGTAAGGCTGGAGGGACACACGGACTCCGTTCCGATTCATACTGCAAGATTCCGGAGCAATTGGGAACTCTCTGCCGCCCGCGGTATCGCGATGCTGGAGCTCTTTTCGAGCCGCTGCAATGTCCCCCAACAGCGACTGGCCGTGGCCGGTTACGCCGACACAGCGCCTGTGGATTCCAACGATACGGCGGAAGGGCGAACCCACAACCGGAGGGTCGACATCGTGATTCTCGCGATGCAGGTTGCTATGAAGGCCCCGCTCTCAGTTGAACCGCCAGTTCCAGCCGCACACGTCCGAAAATAGATAGGCTCACCTCAGGCGAACTTTGGAATGCGAATTGCCTTACGGCCACTCTATGCCCAGCATTCGCACCAAGTGGTTTCAGGAAATCGGCTATTCCGAGTCATCTCTGTTCCAGTTCCCGTCGGGTCTACCAGGGTTCGAGCATGAGCGGGCATTCGTTTTCGTGGACCGGCCCGACAGCCATCCATTGATGTTTATGCAGAGTACCGCTACCCCCGATCTCTGTTTCGTCATGTTGCCCGTCCTCGTGGTCGACAAACATTATCAATTGTCTTTGGATGAAGAGGCATTGGCGCAACTGAAATGGGATGCGGACCGGCCGCCGGCAATCGGCGAAGACATCTTGTGTGCGGTAATTGTCTGTTCCAAGGGTAATCGGGAGCCTGCTACCGTTAATCTCTTGGCGCCTGTGGTAGTCAATCTTCGCGAACGCCTTGGAATACAGGCCATCCAAACACAGTCCGGTTATTCGCACAGGCATCCGCTAGCGCCGCAAGAGGAACTCGTCCCATGCTCGTAATGCGGCGGCGCGCCGGCGAGAGTTTTCTAGTGGGCGGCGAGATAGAGATTCAAGTGCTGCAAGTTACTGGCACTCGTGTGAAGCTTGGCATCAGCGCCCCGGCATCGATGCCTATCGTCCGGCGGGAGATACAGATTACCGGCGACGAGAACCAGATTGCCGCGCGATGCCTAGACGTCGGCGCCATCAGCGCGCTATTACAGTCCCTACCCCTGAACCCCGTCTCACCGATGCCTGCGGTCGAGTGTCAAGTTCTTGACGATATACAGGATCAGGCGGAGCCCGCGAAATAACTTAGGTTTATCTTGACAACATTTCTTATTACTCGCCCAGTTTTCATTAGAATTAGCGGCCGCCGGCCCGATATGGCTTGTGAGAGATGATACTTCCGGGCATCCTTAACCAGGAGAACCCGGACCCGTACAGGACGTTCGGGAATGTATCTCACAGGATGTTAACTTAAAATGATCACGTTTCAAACGAACTACGCTTCGATGGTTGCCCAGAACAACCTGAATACGAATAACACGTTCCAGACACAGACAATCGAGGCGTTAACCTCTGGATATCGTATTAACAATTCCGGCGATGACCCGGCCGGTTTGGCAGTAGCCAATCAGTATCGCGATCAGGTTTCCCAGCTTACCCAGGGCGTGCAGAATGCCAACAACGGCGTCAGCACTCTTCAGATCATCGACGGCGGCTTGAACAATATCAGCACCATGTTGGATCGCCTGCAGACGCTGGCCACCGAATCGGCCACGACTACCTTCACCGGCGACCGCAACAACATTAACGTGGAATATCAGCAGCTCGTTGGTGAGATTTCACAACAGGCGTCCACCATCGGCCTCAACACCGGCGGGACGTTCAATACTCAAAACCAAATCTTCATCGGCGGCGGAAACAGCCTGACGAATTCCCAGGTTGAGGTGGATCTGAGCGGGAACCAGAATGCGGTAGACTCTACCGCGCTCGGCCTGACCAACACCAGCGTGGCCGCAGGCGGCACGGAGTTGACCGGAAATACGGTGCGTTTGGATGCACCGGGCGCAACCTTCCTGGCCGGCAGCGGAAGCCAGACCTTCAGTTTCAATTTGATCAGCAACAACGCGGCGACCACAGCTACGGCGACGGTAACGGGCGGTGCGGCCGGTCTGACGGAAGACCAAGTGGTCAGTTCACTAAACAGCCAGTTGTCAGCCTACGGCATTAGCGCCCAAGTTGGCTCTGACGGTCAGATTCAGTTCGGCGGCGGCACGCCGTTTACCGTTACCACTGGTACGGCTTCGGCCGGATCGGCTGTGGCAACGGCTACCAGCAGCGCGACCAACACCGGCGTGTACAACCTGGCTGGCGCAACCACCTATACGGGAGCGGCGGAGACGTTGACCTTCCAGAACGGGCAAGGCACGGCGAATGTGACTCTTTCGGCTGCCGATACACTGAACTCCGCCATCGCGGAAATCAACGCGCAAACATCGTCACTCGGTATTTTCGCAGTGGCGAACACCGCGGGCACGGGCATCTCTTTCCAGAGCAGCAATAGCTTCCAGGCATCCACGACCGCCGCGGGTGGCACCTTCACCGCGACCGGTGCCCAGACTGTCACCGGACCCAGCGCTACCGCCAGTACCACCGGCAACGCGCTAGCTGCGGTCACCTCGATTCAGAACGCCCTGACGGCACTCGGCAAAGTACAAGCCAGCGTCGGAGCTGGCGAGAACAAGTTGCAGTACGCGATTGACCTCGCTAACTCGCAGATCACCAACGTGTCCTCGGCGGAATCCGATATTCGCGATGCCAACGTGGCCACTGAAGCCGCCAACCTCACCAAAGCCCAGGTGCTGGAGCAAGCGTCCGTCGCCGCCATGGCGCAGGCGAACTCCTCTCCTCAGGCCATCCTGAAGCTGTTGCAATAAGCTTCGTTTAGACGGATCGCGGGCCGGACTGAGCGTGAAGTTCGGCCCTCTTCCTGCAGGGTAATTCTATATGTCATCAGTATCCGGTTCGCTTGCGCCTAGCTTTAACGCCCAGAGCAGCTATGCTAGCGATCTGCAGACTGCACTAAACCGAGCTATCCAGATTGCGTCGCTGCCCGTTCAACTGATGCAATCGGATGTTTCGACCATGCAGGCTCAGCAGCAGGCGCTCAGCGGCCTGCAATCTGTCTTTGGAAGCGTCCAGAGTTCTCTCACAAGCATCAATTCCGCGGTTACCGGCACTCTCTCGGCCAACGTGAACGATCCGTCGGTCGCTTCGGCGACCGCGACCTCGGCAGCACTCGCCGGAACTTACACGCTGCAGGTCATCCAAGTCGGAACGTCTACCAGCACTCTCAGTTCAGCGGGACTTACTACAGTGACGGATCCGGGCTCGGGCAACATCAGTTCGGCTTCTTCTTTTACTCTCACAGTTAACGGTACGGCGTTTACCATATCTCCTTCCGGCAACACCTTGAACGATCTGGCTACCGCAATCAACGGTGCTGGGGCCGGAGTCCAGGCGACCATCGTGAACGTGGGCGGTACGACGAACCCGGACTATCGTCTGGCCGTGACCAGCTCGAACGTTGGGAATACCAGCATTCAGCTTAACGATGGAACAAATAACCTACTGGACACCCTGACAACTGGAATCGATGCAGAGTATTCCGTTGACGGTAGCGCGCAGGTTAACAGCACTTCCAATCAGATCACCATCGCGCCCGGGCTTACCGCTAATCTCCTGGATGCCAGTACTTCTCCGGTCACTATAACGGTTGGCGCGGACTATAGCGCGTTGTCGAGCGCGCTAGCGAACTTCGCCAGTGCCTATAATTCGGCAACGAGTTCACTCGATCAGCAAATCGGCCAAAACGCCGGTCCATTGGCCGGACAGAGTCTTATCTATACGCTCGACAACGCCCTGAATGGTTTGGTCAACTACAGCGGAGGAACGGGCGCCGTCAGTTCGCTGGCAAGCCTGGGACTCACCCTCGATTCAAACGGACAAATGTCGTTCGACTCGACAGTCTTTAACACCCAGAACATTAGCGCGATCCAACAGTTTCTGGGGGGGACCACGACTGGCGGATTTCTACAGGCTGCCTCTACGTCGATGACTGCCGTAGAGGACCCCACGACGGGTCAGATCCAGAGTGAGTTCAATTCCCTCCAGACCGAAGTCACCAATGAAAATACGTTGATTTCGAATGAGGAGGTCCGGGTCAACGACCTTACTACGAACATGACGGCGGAACTCTCCCAGGCGGACGCAACTATCGCCAACCTCGAGGCGCAGAAGACATATTACACGGAATTATTCCAGGCGCAGTACCCCAGTTCCTCAAGTAGCTAATTCAGATGTCCGACCGCTTTCTACAACTCGAGAAGGATATGCGCCGCGCGGTGTTATGCCACCGCTACGCCGATATTCAGGCCATAGCCAGCCAACTTGGCGCGCAAGCTGTGGAGGATTGGCGGGCAATTCACCCGGATGGAGCCGGCGCACGTCTCATCTTCGCGCGGCTCGAAGAAATGTTGGAATGGGCACGGCTCATGACCTGCATGGCGCGCGCCTCTCGCGCTGCGGAATTACGGCGGCTCCGGCAAGCGACTCGCTTCAAGAGCAACAGCTATAGCTGCGGCAGCCACCTCCGGTGCGACATCTAGCGATTGCCATCCGTTTGCGTCAAACCGCTGACACGTCACCCCTCTGACGGCGTTTACGCCGCAATCCACCTTTAAATCCGCCTGAATTACGCAGTATCGAAGGAAATGAAGAATGGAACGGCAGTTGCTTCCTGACTGACATCGTGATTGACAGTCTGAGTGATCACCTCGAGCAGTATATGAATGTCGTCAGTCTTCGGCAGAAGCTGGTGGCATCCAATATCGCCAACGCGGACACACCCGGCTACAAAACCCAGGACGTTGATTTCCAGGCTAGCCTGCACGCGGCATCCGAAGGTGGTTCACCTGTTGCGGTTCCGGTTTCCGGGTTGGCGGTGAGGAACGACGGCAACAACGTGGACCTGGACCGCGAAGCCCGCCTCCTCGCTGAAAATGCCTTGCGCTTCAACGTAGCCGCGAACTTGATGCACTCTCAGATCCAGCAAGTGCGTGAAGCCATCAAAGGAGCTAGTTAATGGATCTCTTCTCCGTACTCTCGGTTAGTGCTTCCGGAATGGCCGCGCAACGCACTCGCGCGGCTCTTTTGGTCGAAAACATCGCGAATTCGGAAACGACGCGAACGCCGGAGGGAGGGCCCTATCGCCGCAAAGATGCCATCTTCTCCAGTGACCAGGTTCCCGCATCGTTCGGCTCCGAATTGGAGTCACAACTAAACGGCGATGCCCTGATAGGCGTGAAGGTCACCGGCATCTCCGTGGATAGCAGTGCGCCCGAGCAACGCTACATGCCTGGACATCCCGATGCCGACGCGCAAGGCTACGTAGCCTTGCCCAAAGTGAATCCCGCGGAAGACATGGTGGATCTGGTGGGAGCGAATCGCAGCTACCAAGCCAATGTGGCGGCTATGTCCGCGGTGAAAGACATGATCCAGAAGTCCATCGATCTCTTGAAATAGGAGCAATTGCAGTGACCGCGCCCATCTCGAATATCGCACCTATCCCCATGCCGGACCCGGTCTCGCCCGGCCGGTCAACCGACCAGTCTGGTGAATTTCAGAAGATCCTTTCGGGCAAGCATCGACAAGCTGGAGACTTTAAACACCGACGCCTCCAACGCCGTACAAAAGTTTATCAACGGCGAGAATGAAGAGTTGCACACGGCGGTGCTGGCCACGCAAAAGGCTTCGTTAGCCTTCGAACTCGGCATGCAGGTTCGTAACAAAGTAGTGGATGCCTACCAGGAAGTCATGAAGATGCAGATCTGACGGCGCCTCAGTAAATCACCCCGGGACACCCATGGACCAGATAAAGAAACTCATTGCCGGACTTTCAGTTAAACAGCGCATCAGTATCGTCACTGCTGCACTGGTAGCCGGCATCCTAATAGCCTCGTTGGTGCGCTGGAAACATGAGAGCGGTTTTAGCGCTTTATACACGGGTATGGCGCCTGAAGATGCCGCCGCGGTTGTACAGAAACTCAAGGAAAGCGGCGTCGAGTACCGGTTGGCGGATAGCGGCGGAGCGGTCCGCGTGCCCTCGGAAAAACTCGCGGAGTCACGCTTAGCCTTGGCCGCCGCGGGATTACCGAAGACCGGGCGCATCGGATTTGAGCTATTTGACAAGACGAACTTCGGGACCACGGACTTCGTAGAGCACATTAACTATAAGCGCGCACTGGAGGGCGAACTAGAGCGGTCTGTCATGGCTTTAGCCGAAGTGGAGCAGGCGCGCGTGCATCTGACCCTGCCCAAAGAGTCAGTATTTCTGGACCAACAACAACCGTCCAAAGCCAGCGTGATGGTGAAGTTGCACCCGGGAGCGCATCTATCCCCACAAAACGTAGTTGCCGTAACCAACATGGTGGCGAGCGCGGTCGAGGGACTTGCGCCGGATGCCATTTCGGTAGTGGACATGAATGGTACGCTTTTGACCCGCAGGGCCAGGACTGCTACGGTAGATGGGGCCCAGGCTCCGGGTGAGTTGCTTGAAATGCGTGCCCAAATCGAGCGCAACCTGGTCGCTAAGATTTCTGAAACTCTGGATCCCCTTCTCGGTCCGAACGCCTATCGCGCGGGTGCGTCGGTCGATTGTGACGTGACTAGTGGCGAGCAGCAAGAAGAGACGTTGGACCCGACGCATTCAGTGATGGTCAGTTCCCAGAAGTCTGAAGATGTCTCGGATCGCGGCGGTTCGTCAGGGATTCCGGGAACCTCTTCGAATCTGCCGAATCCATCCACCCCGAAAGCCGGCACAGGTGGAGTGTCGCGCCGAACAGAGAACATAGCCTATCAAACCAGTCGCCTCGTCCGGCATACACGCATTCCGCAAGGTGTAGTCAGGCGCATGTCGCTGGCGGTACTGGTTGACCAAGTAGTGCGCTGGGAAGGCAACGGAGCACAAAGACACCGCTTGCTGGTCCCTCCCGCGCCAGAAACACTGAAGACCATCAAAGAATTGGTGGCCGGGGTCACCGGATTCAGCGTCGAGCGGGGCGATCAGTTAGTAGTAGAGACACTGCCATTCGAATCCAGCCAAAATGCGGAGCCGCCGGTTATGCCGTCGCCCACGCCTCCACCTTCGAGCGATCCCGCGTGGCTAAAGTGGGTCAACCACTACCGCGGCTATCTGTCAGCGGCGGCCGCGGTGTTCGCCATTCTGCTCGTTGGATCGCGTGTCCTGCTGAGGGCAAAGCGTCGTAAGAATTTCGTAGCCACAGTTAGCCACCCCGAGGAGCTAGAAAGTTCCATGGATCTGCATCAGTTGCCTAACCCTAGTACCGCTTTGGCGACCGCGGAACAACTGGCGGCGCGGGAAGGCTTGGTCTCATCCGAAGAGGACAGTCAGGAACTGGCTAAGCGTATCCGCGATCTAGCCAAGCGCGAACCGGCCGTCACCGCCAACGCCCTACGCATGTGGTTGCTGCAGAACGAGACGGCTAAATCCGGAGTATCGAATGCCTGAAACAAGCGAGATGTCAGCGCCCATGCCAGGCGCTCGGAAAGCCGCCATGTTCCTGATGGGCGTGGGTGACCAGATTGGAGCCGACGTGCTGCGGCATTTGGACCCGGATGAGATTCGCCAGATCACCCGCGAGATTTCAAACCTTCCTTCCGTGCCGCCAGACCACATGCTCAGCGTGTTCCGAGAGTTTGAGTCTATCGCGGCGAACAGTCAGTTTTTCGCGAAAGGCGGATTCGAATGCGCACGGCGGCTTGTGGAGCAGGCATTGGGCGCCGAGCCCGCGCAGAAGATCCTGCAATCGCCGCTCCCGGCTCTCATTGATGGTCCCGCGGAACTGGAAATCCTCCACGATACCGATCCCCAACAGTTGGCTGCTTTCATCAGGGACGAGCATCCCCAGGTCATCGCCTTGATCCTATCTAACTTGCCGATCGTTCAAGCCGGTGCCGTGATGTCTGCACTTCCGCCGCCGGTCCAGCCGCAAGTCGCCTTGCGGATGGCCTTACTAGACCGTATTTCGCCCGAAGTCTTCAGGCGTATTGCGGAAGCTATCGGCAGTAAGCTGAAGAACCTCAAGCAGGTTAAACGATCTGACGGTATCAAGACACTGGCAAGTCTCCTTAACAAAGTAGATCCTGCGTTGGTTGAAACCATTCTGGCCAAAGTGGACGAAGAAGATCAGAACGTGGCGGCATCGGTTCGCGACATGATGTTTGTGTTCGACGATGTTTTGAATATCAACAAAGAAGGCATGACTAAGTTGATCGCACGTATCGATCGCAAGATATTAACCACGGCCTTGAAGGGAACGTTCGGCAAAGTGCGTGACCACTTCAAACAGTGCATGTCGCAGCGCGCCGCGGAAATGCTCGATGAAGATATGGACGCCCTGGGGCCTGTCCGCATACGTGACGTGGAATCGGCCCAGCAGCAGTTAGTGGCGGTGGTGCGGCAGTTACAGCAGGAAGGCGTTCTTTACGTGAGCCAGGGTGGTGGCGACGAATATGTTGTCTAGGCTGCTGAAGGAGCCTGAGGCGGATGTCAGGCCTGTGGTATGGCGAGGGTCCGCGCGGCCCGTGCAGGAGCCTCCTCCGCAAAGCGCGCCTGACTTTGACGAGCTAGCTCAACTCCGAGCCAAATTGAACGAAGTGCCGGCCCAGATTGAAAAAAAGGTGCGCGAGGCCTATGAGGCGGGCATGCGGGCGGGCGATTCGGCAGCCAGGAAGAGCATGGATGCCGAGGTGCGAGCCACCATCGAACAAATGGCGGCCACCATCTCCGAATTGGCTGCGTTGCGCGCGGATACCATCCATCGTGCCGAGGTCGATACGGTCCGGCTGGCGGTGGAAATAGCCCGGCGAGTGCTGCATCGTGAGCTGACCGTCGACACCTCAGCTCTTGGAGCACTCATTAAGGCGGCTCTCGAAAAACTGCAAGCGCAAGAAGTTTATCGGGTGCGCGTGCATCCAGACCAAGCCAAGATCGTGCGGAGTTGTCTCGATGAGATGGGACGCAGCCAGGCAATCGAGGTGATTCACGACGCTTCCCAGCAAAAAGGTGGTGCGGTGTTTGAAATCGGGCGCGGGGCGTTAGACGCGTCAGTAGAAACGCAACTGCGTGAAATCGAGTGCGGGCTGACCGACCAATTGGAGGCGCGTAAGTGATTCCAGGATGCGCGACGGACTTCAGCTCGTACATCTCGAACGTACGCAATGCAGAGCTTCTACCGTGGACCGGCGAAGTTGTTGAACTCGTGGGATTGTTGGTGGCATCACGCGGGCCTGCGGTGGCTATTGGCGATTGTTGTGAAGTGCTCACCGCTACCGGCCGCCGCGTGCGCACGCAGGTAGTCGGCTTCCGGGATGGCCATGTGCTGTCCATGCCGCTCGAAGAGATCGACGGAATCCAATTGCACGACCAAGTGATCGCACGCGCAGACGACGCGCAAGTGACTGTAGGTCCTGACTTGATTGGACGCGTGCTGGATGGGTTTGGCCATCCCATAGATCGCAAGCCGCCCATTCGACGGGCCGACTCATACCGGTTACATCGTTCGCCCGGAAGTCCTCTTGACCGTGAACATATCACGGAGCAAATTGTCACCGGCGTTCGTGCAATCGACAGCTTGATCCCATGCGGCAAGGGACAACGGATGGGAATTTTCGGCGGCAGTGGGGTGGGCAAGAGTACGCTGCTCGGCTCTATGGCCCGGCATAATTCCGCTGACCTAACCGTAATTGCCCTAATCGGCGAGCGCAACCGGGAAGTCCGAGCCTTTCTCGAACACGATCTCGGGCCCGAGGGCGCTAAACGTTCTATCGTCGTGTGTTCCACGTCCGACCGGCCCGCGCCGTTACGCGTACGAGCCTGCTTCGTGGCACTGGCTATCGCCGAATACTTCCGCGACCAAGGCGCGAATGTTCTGTTGATCATGGATTCCGTGACACGGCTCGCCATGGCGCAACGGGAGATCGGCCTCGCAGCCGGTGAACCGCCCAGCCAGAAGGGTTATACGCCTTCGGTCTTCAACCTTCTACCGCGAATACTGGAACGGGCGGGCAACTTTCAGAAAGGCTCCATCACCGGACTCTTTACCGTACTCGTGGAAGGCGACGATTTTAATGAGCCTATCAGCGATGCGGTGCGGTCTATTCTGGACGGACACATCATCCTATCGCGCCGCATGGCGGCTGCCGGGCACTATCCCGCCATCGACGTAATGCATTCGCTAAGCCGCCTAACGACGCAACTATCCGAGTCGCCTGACTTAGCCGCTGCGAAGAAGATTCGCGAAGCCCTCGCTGTGTACGATGAGTCGAAAGACTTGATCGAACTCGGCGCCTATGTAAGTGGCAGCAATCCGCGGCTCGACGCATCGGTCCGGATACGGCCCGAAATTAATGCCTTCTTGCAGCAAAGCGCCACCGCGTCAGCCTTGCCCGAGACGCTTTTGCGAATGCGCTCGATCGCGGAAAGGCTCTAGCGCCACATGCCGGCATTTCATTTTCGCCTGGACCGGGTGCTGGAGTGGTACCGGACGCAGCTTCGCCTTGAGGAAAACCGCCTGGCATCGTATCTGGCTAACCTGAACCTGGTACATGAACGCATTGTCCGGTTGCAAGACGAACGCGTCTCTGCGGAGCGCGCAGTGACATTCAGTACGGCCATCCGAGCAAGTGACCTCGCCTATCTTGACTCTTACCGGTCGCGAGTGAAAGCTGAAGCGGCTACGCTCGAACAGGAGCTCATCGAGCGCGAGCGGGTTGTTCAGGCGCAACGTTTCGCAATCCAGAAAGCGCAACGCCGCGTCAAACTTGTCGAGAAACTGCGAGACAGGCGACTAGCGGAATATCGCTATGAAGAAGACCGTTCGCTGGAAAACCTCGCTGCCGAATCGTATCTGGCTAAGTTCGCGGCGCGCACGAACAATGCGAACTTGCAAGAGTCGTGATCCCTCCCCCATACTCAAAGTTAGGCCATGGCGACCGACCATCAACTCATCCAAATTGTGGACGCCGCTTTGGCTTCGGCGGCCAGCAAAAGCGGGTCGTGGCTGCTGTGCCGTCCGGGCTGCTCGCAATGTTGTCTGGGCGAATTCGACATCACTCAACTCGATGCGGTAAGGCTGCGCCAGGGGTTGGCCGAACTCGCTCTGCGTGAACCTGCCAGGGCCTGGCGTGTGCGCCAACGCGTGCATCAGGCCAACTATGCCGCGGCGCTCGCCTCTGGTGACGAACCGTGTCCCGTTCTCGATCCCGAAACAGGAACTTGCGATTTGTACGCAGCACGGCCCATGACCTGTCGTACCTTTGGTCCTCCCGTTGTCTCCGAATCGGGCGACCTGGGCGTGTGCGAATTGTGCTTCGACGGTGCGAGTGAAGCTGAAATCGCAGCTTGCGTCGTGGATTTCGATCCGCAGAATCTGGAGCCCCAGCTACTGCACGAGCTGCAGGAAATGACAGGCGTGAGCGGCGAGACTACTGTCACCTTGGCCCTATCCGCGGAGGGCAGAGAATAGCGCCTGTTTCCAGCGAGGGACGTCGATTGTCCAACAGATTCGCGCTTTCTTGCCGCCGTCCAGAGCCTGTTTCCAGATTGCACGATTGCGGTGGTTGCCGGCGATATTTAGTCGATCCACGACAGTCATTCCGCGGGTAAGTTCGCTGCCGGTCTCGACCTCCAGAAAATGATCGCCTGCCGAGGTGCAGATCGAAGGATCCAGTGCGATCGACATCGCCACAGGGTCGGGTAGCGACATGCCGATCTCGCCGGTTTGCACTCGATAAGCCGCCATCGCGGTGCTGTTGCATTCAACGGCGAAGTGGGCCAACGGTGTCCCCATGTTCAGAACCTGCTCCACGTCGCTAGGATTCAGCGCGGCCGGGCCGCGGCATAGATGCCACCCTACTAGCTCGATGGGGAGGCCGGAGCGGGCCACGATACGGGCCGCGTCAGGATCCACCCAGATGTTGTATTCGGCGGCGGGTGTGACGTTGCCTTCGCAACATGGTGCGCCTCCCATCACTACAGCCCGGCCGACATTCGCGATGATTTCCGGCGCACGGCAGACGGCCAGCGCGATATTCGTCAGCGGACCCAGCGTGACCAGGGTGATCCCGGGATTGTCACTAATGGTTTCAATGATAGCCTCAACCGCGTGGGTCGGCTCTGGGGCTCGCCGGGGAGCCGGATATTCGTGGTCGCCCAAGCCGTCTTTGCCGTGGAACCACTCAGCGTGCATATATTCGCGCAGTAACGGTTTGTCTGCCCCCGGATAGACCGGCACGTTCGATCCGCATAATTCGGCGGTGTACAGCGCATTGCGCGTAGCCTGCGCTACGGGAACGTTACCGGCCACTATTGTGATCGCTCGAACGTCCACGCCGGGCGCCCGCAAGGCCATGATGAGAGCGACAGCATCGTCGGATGCGGTATCGGTATCGATCAGAAAATGTCGGGGCACGTGGATCAGGATAGCAGGTAAAGCGATGCTGTCAGAATAGAATTCCGGCGACTTGTTCCGCAATGTTACGGGTTTTATCCCGCAACGCAGGGGTGGACGCGGAGTGACTATTCATCCGCACCACAAACGCTTTATCTCGCACGCGGCCAACTACCAGTTCCGCCGTCCCGTCCGTGCAAGAGAACGCTTCGTTGCCGATAGCGTTAACGGGGGAGGCCGCGGAATGGCATCGCGCCTTGTAGGCTGAAAAATCCGCAGTCGCCGATTGCATCGTCACCACTTCGATACTCAGTTCGCGCACCTTGTCGCCATCCTTCCGGATGAAACTGCAACTTCCGTCTTCGCCAGCCTTCCCGCGCGTCATAGTGGACGTGGTGACTTCTCCGCCCAGTACGCCGCCCGCGGATGCCGCGTTGAGCCACGGACAGTTCTCGGCAGCGCCCAAAACAGCCGGCACCGCCAGCACCATGATCCACGCCCGCATGCGCTCATGCTCTCCTTTTGGCGGGTTTCAAAACTTCACTGCTCAGTATCTTGCCGCCTTCCTCGACGACGTAGAGGCGGTTCACATCCAAATCCTTCAGTTGATCGACCTGCCCGCTCAGCCACTTGATCTCGACCACATCCACCTTGGTAGCCTGATCCAGGCCGAAATGCATACGCATATCGTTCTGCGAGAAATAGCTACCGCCACTGCGCAACTCGTCCATCTGAGCCAGCGGTTTCGGGGCATCAGGCTTAGTCTTAGCGATTACTGTCACCCGGCTGCCAATACCACTCCGATTGGACTTCACGCCCGAAAGTTTGATTTTGATCCAATTCCGTTTCAACGAGGAGTCACACCGCAGAAGCTGAGGAATCGCATTAACACAGTTCACGGCGACATCAATATCGCCGTCGTTATCCCAGTCTCCGAATGCGCAGCCGCGCGCCGGTGCATCTTCCAGGATCCCGGGGCCCCCTTTGTCGGTCACTTCCTCGAAGCGGCCATTCTGTAGGTTGCGATAGAGATATTTATGCTCGGCGTACTTCAGATCGGCGTTGGACTTGTCCACCTCCGGGTACACGTGTCCGTTCGACATCAGTATGTCGAGCCACCCGTCATTATCCATGTCGAAGAAGCCCACGCCCCATCCCAGCAGGCGCGTATTCACACCTAAACCGCTTGGATACGTCCGGTCTTCGAAATTAGCGTCGCCAATATTTGTATAGAGCGAATCGGTATCGCCCGCGAAATTCGTCTTGACCACGTCCAGATTCCCGTCACGGTTATAGTCACCAATAGAGACACCCATGCCCGCCTGGGGCTTACCTTCCGGCGACAGCGCGGCGCCGGATTCTATGGCAATATCCTTAAACGTGCCGTCTTTCTGGTTCTGATAGAGGGTTGCCGTGCTGGAATCGTTGGCCACATAGATGTCAGGCCAGCCATCGTTATCCAGGTCCGACGCAGCCACGCTCAGGCCATATGTACCCTGGGTCTTCCACATACCAGCCTTTTCGCTGACATCCGTGAAGGTGCCATTGCCGTTGTTATGGTACAGGATGTTCTTGCCGCCGCGTAGCCCCGGGGGGCCGCAAGCCACCAGCAGTCCTTTATACGTGCATGGGCCCGCTTCCGGCGGCGGAGCGGTCTTCAAGTCGAAGTCCACATAGTTCGCGACAAAGAGATCAAGATGGCCATCCTTGTCGTAGTCCACAAAGGTGCAGCCGGTATTCCATCGTATTTTCGGGCCAGCCTGGGTCAGGCCTGCCTCCCGAGTCACATCGGTAAATGTGCCGTCGCCATGATTCCTGTAGAGCACATTTTGCCCGTAATAAGTTACGAAGAGATCGTCGTAACCATCATTGTTATAGTCACCCACACAGCAGGCCTGTCCCCAGCCAGTGCGATGTTCGAGCCCCGAACCTTTCGTAACATCAGTAAAAGTGCCGTCACGATTGTTCTTGAACAGGTGGCACCGCGGTTCCTTCCCATCCGGAAAGCCTTCCAGCCGCCAGCCGTTAACCAGGAAGATGTCCAGCCAGCCATCGTTGTCGTAGTCGTAGAATGCCAGACCACAGCCCGTAGTCTCCAGCAGGTATTTGTTCTTGCCTTCGCCGCCATAGATGGTCTTTACTGCCAGACCCGATTCCTTCACCACGTCGACGAAGCTCACTCCCAGCGGCGTCCCCTCGATCGGTGACTTAGGCCCAGCCGCAGCCGGTTTGGGCTTCGCGTCATAACTTCGTTCGATAGGCCCGGGCAACTTCTGCGCCATCGCCAATATATCGGCGAACGGCAACACCACGGCGGACCGGCTTAGGGAACGCATAAAGCGGCGTCGTGATGCGTCCATCAGAATTGTCCTCCGGTGGAGACGGGTGAAGCCGGGGGCGCGTCGGTATGCATATGCCAAGGTACGCTCTCCGTTGAGATCTCTGGATGTTTTCGCAGAAAATCGAGCGAATAAGTGGGCGCGCCGGGATCCACTTGCTTGGTGGCGAATACGGCAGCCTGCTCAGCCGCCTTGTCCTTCATCCCCATGCGGCGATATAGAACGGCGAGATTATAGTGCGCGGCCAGGTCGTCGGGATCGATCTTTTGTAAAGCTTCGAATTGCTCCCTGGCTTCATCGTATTCATGCCTTTGGTAGTACGCGATTCCCAACTCGCGCCTCGGATCCCGGGCCAGCGGATACTGAATCACTACTCTTTGCAGATCGGCCACTTCTTCGTCGTAGTGTCCTTCGCGCCTTTCCACTAGACCCAGGTAATAGAGCGCGCGCGCATTGTTGGGGTTAAGCACCAGCGCCCTTTCCAGATGGCTCCTCGCTTCGGAGTATTTTTCCCATTCGATATATGTCAGGCCGACATTTATGTGCCCGTCAGCATAGTCCGGCCGTAGCTTTACTACTTGCTCGAACGCTTGCATCGCGTCGGCATACTGCAGTTCGTCCAGATACGCAATCCCCAAGTTGTTCCAGCGCATCCAATCTGCGTTGTCTTTGGCGTCCGGTAATACGGCCGGATTGGCGCCGATGTTCAGCGTGCGTGTGCGCGAGGCCAGTTCCACTACTGGATAGGCCGGGTGGTCAGGTCCCAGCACATTATTGAGATAGCCTTGGCGCAAGTGCCGGTAGTTGACGCGCGCCGTAACCGTCAAGGGCCCCTTTGCGGAAGGAGGAACTTGAAATTCATAACGGACCAGCGCCGAACGGCCGGACTGGATCGTGTTGTCGTAGGCAACCGAATGAATGGTCCAGACTTTGTGGTTATCGACAAACTCGCCGTCGATGTTGACGGGCCGGTTCGTAAAACTGTGTGCCCGTTCGTCGAGCGAACCATCGGGCTTTAGGAAGCCACTGTGATAGATATCCTTGCCCGCTGCGTCCTGCACTACAAACTCAACCCAAGGTTCATATAAATCGCGGACTTCCGGCACGAGTGAGTGACCAATATTCTTGTTCTGAATCACCACCATCACCTGCAGCGTTTCATTTGGCGCCACCTGGAATGGCATGGATCCGAGTGGTGCAATGACGGCGCCATCGCTCTTCTTGATTCCAAACAAATCGACGTTCAGATACATGCCGGATTTCAGGAACTCTACCGTCTTCTGAAGCTGTTCGTCAAATCCGTAGTAGAACGGAACAGCGGTGTTGCCCGCCGGCCAACGGTGGGACGCAAAGTTACCGTGCTTCGCGCCGGCATCCTCGAGTTTCAGTGGCGCTCGGGTCATGTGGCAATCCTGGCAAGTTGTAAATCCGGTCGAATAGAATGTCAGCGGATTCCGCTGTGAAAACTTCGAGTTCTGCCACTCATCGTAAGCCGTGAACGCGCGGATGAATTTGTAATCGTTCAGCCCATCGGGCAAATTCGCTTTGTGGCATGCCGAGCAAAACTCCGATGTGCGGTAAAACTGCTTCATCACCGCGCGGGAATGGCGGTCGGGGTGATTCTTGATTTCCTCGTCGGGCACCATTCCGGGAATCCGGTTACCGTCTTCATCCACTATCGCCGAAGGCACTCCCATTACGAAACCGCCATTTCCATTAGTGGTGGGGATTTGTTGGATGGAGTGACACGTGGTGCAGGTGAGTCCGTCCTGATCGAAACTGCGGTCTACTTGCGAGTTCTGAGTTAAAGCCCCAGCCAGGACGCCGATTGGATTGTGGCAGCTGTCGCAATGCCGGGTGAACTCGATGCCTTTTATTCGAGACAGGATGTTGACGCTGGTCCGGTAAAACGGTGTGCGGAACGAGTTGGAGTGCAACGCTTGTCGCCACTGGCTGTATGCTTCCTGGTGGCAGCGTCCGCAATACGAGGCCGGCAGAAAGACTTCCGGTGGAATGAAGCCGTGGCCCTCGACCGCGGCATTGCCCGGGGCGGACGGCTTTTCGCTACCAAAGCGGAAATTGTAGGTTTGGCTGATTCTCTCGGAGTACGCCTTCCGATCACCGTCCGGGTCCGATTGAGCCCAGATCCTTACCAGCGAGACATAGCTCACGGCCGCGCACAAAACGATACTCGCGAACCCGCGCTCTGTCCCAAACATGGGGATCCCCCTTTGCGAAAGAAATCTCGCATTAGTATAGCAAACGCAGTTCTAAGGGAGCGATTTCAGGGCTGCCTGCACCCGGCTGTGTTTCTGGCCATAGCCGAAGTAGACGACCAATCCAATTGCCAGCCAAACGATCAGTCGCGCCCAGTTGAGCCAGCCGAGCTTATACATCATGTAGCCGTTGAATAGCACCCCGAGTATCGGCACGAACGGCACCCACGGCGTCCGGAAGGGCCGCGACTGAGCTGGATCCGTATAGCGCAGCACCACCACCGCGACGCATACGATTACGAACGCCAAAAGGGTTCCGATGTTGACCATCTTCCCAATATCGTCGATGGGCGTTACGCTGCCCACAACCGCAGCTAGCAGGCCGACCAAAATTGTGTTCTTCCACGGAGTCCGAAACTTTGGATGGATCTCCGCAAAGAAGCGTTTGGGCAGCAATCCATCGTTCGCCATGGAGTAGAGAACACGAGTCTGTCCCAGCAGCATTACCAGCATCACACTGGTCAATCCGGCTAGCGCACCCAGCGTAATCACATGCGACGCACCGGTCAGTCCGCGGTCCAGAAATGCGCGCGCCACCGGCGCCTCGATATTGATCTCGCGCCACGGCACCATCCCGGTCAGCACGGCCGCCACCGCGATATACAAAACGGTGCAGATCAGCAACGAAGCAATGATGCCTATCGGTAAGTCGCGCTGGGGGTTCTTAGCCTCCTGCGCCGTGGTCGATACCGCGTCGAATCCGATATACGCGAAAAAGATGTATGCCGCTCCGGCTCCGATGCCGGAGAAACCGTACGGCGCAAAGCTGTGCCAATCGCTACCCCAGTTAACCTTGTTGATGTAGGTGACGCCGAGTCCGATAACGAAAAGAACCACGGCGACCTTGATGGTCACAATCACCGCATTGAACCGCGCACTCTCTTGAATACCAATTGCAAGGATCGCCGTAATCACCAGGGCGATCATGAAGGCGGGCAGGTTAAATCCAATCTCAACCCCAAATAGCGTTGGCGCATTCAGTAAATCGTGCGCCCTCTGCATCAGTTCGGGCGAGGCCGCCGCGGTGATAGCCGATACCTTTTCGAGGAAAGCTTGAGTGCCGGGCACAAGGGACGCGTCGGATGCCTGTGCCATCTGGCGGGCAATGGCAGCTTGCGCCGTGCGAAGTCCCGTCCAGTGATCGTAGGCCAACCACAACGGCATTTTGATGTGAAAGATGTCGAGCAATTCAATGAAATGGTTGGACCATCCGGAAGACACCGTACTGGCCCCCATCGCGTATTCGAGAGTCAGATCCCACCCAATAATCCAGGCGAAGATTTCCCCCAGGGTCGCATACGCGTAAGTGTACGCGCTCCCGGCCAGCGGAATCATGGCTGCAAATTCCGCGTAGCACAACCCCGCGAAGGCGCACCCCAATCCCGACAGCACGAAGGACAGCATCAGTCCTGGTCCGGCGTAGTGGGCTCCCAACCCCGCCATGACGAAGATGCCGGCGCCGATGACCGCACCTACCCCGAGGGCTGTCAGTTGGAAGACGCCTAGAGTCCGTTTTAGACTATGCTCGCCCGTCTCACGGGCTTCCTCAAGGAGGAGTTTTAGCGGCTTTCGAGCCAGCAGGTTAGTCATTAGATCTCAGAATTCTACCGCAATGCCGTCCCGCATGGAAATCACCGCAAGATAAACGTGATCGGTTGGTCCACGTAATCATCGCTGGAACTGGCTGGGAAATGCACGGTTAAACCCGATGTCCCCGCCCTGGTACCACCATCCACCCGCGCCAGCAAATCCGCATTCACCAGACCCAACAGATAGTCGTGCGATGGACGGCCCGAAACTGTGAGCGTAAGTTTCCGCCCGGCCTCGCTCCACTGCTCGGAAACGACTTTCAGGTTCTCGCTGCGACTGGCAAGTTGCGGACGTGCAGACGGAAGGGCGTAGCCAAACATACCGCCGTGCTGGATCACCAGGGTGCTAGCGCCGAGGGGCGCTGTCAGATCGAATCGTGGATGCCAGTCGATGCGCTCCGAATCCGTCTTCCAAGTTATGGGCTGGCCGTTGAACGTGGCGCCGTTTACATGCGCCCACAGCGGGTACGCTGGTGCAAACTCCAATGCCAACGGGCCGCCGCCCGTGTTCGTAACCGCCAACTGCAGCATGCCGGCATCCCGGCGAAGATCCAGATTCACCTGCGTGCCCGGCAACCTCACGCCATGCACACCAGTCGTTTGCCAGTTGGCCGGCAGGTGCGGCGCAAAAACGATCTTCCGCGTCAGGGCGTCAACCTCGAGGCCCAATAATCCGCGGACCAGCGGCGAAACCACCATGGCTGCCGACCAGATCTGGTGGGGTGAGGCCGTGGATAGCGGCGAGTATGAGTCCCCTGACAAAACCTCCGTGGTGTTGCCGCCCGCTCCATCGAGCGCTAACCAGGCGTTGGCGTGCAAGTTCGCCAAGGCTGGCTCTGCCGCGTGATTTCGATACTCGCCAACCGACGCCCACCCGGTGAAGAGCGGCCAAACAGAGCCGAAATGATACCCGGAAGGATCGTACAGCGGACTCCGCGACGAAATGATGCGCGTGCCCCAATCGGTCGCGAACTGCTCATGTGCGAGATCTACGATCATCTGCTGTGCATGTTCCCGGTCCAGCAGGCCGAACCACATAGGCACCGTAGCCAACACGCTGGGTTGATCCACCGGTTGCCCGTCGGTGCCGAGCGCGAAAGCGTACCGGTTGGCCGGGAGCCAGAAACGCTTCTCCAGTTCCTGCCGCTTGCTGGTGAATTCCGCTTCCAGTTTCGCCGCGCGTTCTCCGTCATTGAGAGCGCGTGCCAGCGTCGCCAGCGACCGCAGTGCTTGCACGTAACACGCCGCCTGATAAAACTCCACGCGAATCGGCAGCAAAGGGCCGCCTTCCACCCATCCGTGCCCGACATTCAGATTTCGTGGGAACCCGGCATCATCCAGCGTGGACTGCATAAATGCCAGCGCTTTCCACAATCGCGGCGCCTGTTCCCGTGCGAAATCCACATCTCCACTGGCACCCACGTAGTCGGCTGTGGCGATGGCGTAGAGTGGTGTGGCATCCGCTGAAGCGAAGCCATAGGGGAATTGTTTGAACCAGTCGACAAGGCTCGCCGATTGCGAGATTTCGTGGGGAATCTTGCCGTCGTCGCGCTGAAACTTCGCGATGAACTGGATCGCGGCGCGCGCGTTCGCGAAGTCGCCGGCAGAAGTGAGCGCGAGAGACGTCCAGAACGAATCGCGCCCGAAAAACCAAGCGAACCCTGGACGGTATGCGCCCTTCGAAGGCCCGTAACCCGCTACCAATCCGCGCCCCAAAAAAGGATTATCGACGAGACCCTTCACCACGCTGATGCGTGACCAATCGTAGGCTTGTTGCAAATCGGTCTCCGGCAGTTGCAGCTCAAGGGTGTTTGCCAGGTAGTTGCTATAGTGCCGGTCGGCTTCCTCCGCCAAGTGAGCGCTTTTGGCAATCAGCCTGTCGTAAACATTCCGCGCTTCGGCGGGTGATTTCATCGACGCGGCGACCGCCAGAACGCGTTGCGCGCGCCCCTTCATTTCGCCTAGCGTGAATACGGCTTGTGCCGCGGCCGAATAATTCGTGGCGTACTCTTGCGAAACGAGCGCAGCGTCCGGCGACCCGAAGACCGCGGCGTACGGATAACCGTCCGCCCCAAACTGAAAACTCTTCGCACGGCCGTTCCACTCGGCATAGCCCGTGCCGATGGATGCCGGCCACATCAGTTGGAAATCGCGCTTGAATTGCACATCGATTCGCAACGGATTTTGAGCGCGAACGGCCAGCAGAATGACGGCGCCAGGCTCATCCGGGGGAACAACCAGCGTCTCGTCGACCTGAAAATCGTCGCCCGTGTAGGTGATGGTGTATGACCCGGCACGTGCCGTAATGCGGCGTGCAATGCTCTCGCCGGGTATTACCTGGCCGCCCGCGATGAACCGCAGTTTCAGATCTCCGAAGATCTTCAAGGGGTAGACGTAGGCTTCCAGCGTGCCATCCTCTGCGCCCAATAGCCCGGCATGCGCGCCCGTTGCATCCAGAAACTCCCACCCGCGTACCGGACGGGAAAGCTGCAGATCGCCCGCGAAGCAACTTAGGGCAAACAAGAAAGCCATGGGCCGCAGTAGAACGTGCATAGTCATCAGTATACTTGTGGCATGGTGCGTCCTGAAAGACGCGTTCTTCTAGCAGGTGCAAGTCTTGCCCGGGTAAGCGCCGGAGCGCCCGGTAGCAGGCCCCAGCCGACGGCAGAGATGTCACCGGCCACAGCGGGGCGTCAAAAGTCCATTTCGTGGAGAGCAAGGAAGCGGGCCGCAATATCAAGTGAACGCTGCAGCCACGTCATAGTATCAGCCGAAAGGTGTTTGAAAGGGCCGAGCCAGTCATGTCATGGCGAAGGCAACAGACAGCAGTCTGGACCGGAAGGACTGCTGGACCTTTCCGGGGTAAGGGGCGGTGGCACGTTTCCAGAGAAGAGCGCGGAACAGGAGAGACCCTACCTGGCAGCCCAGTCAGGCGAAGACCGAGCGTATAAAGCCGGACGGCCGAAATCGCGAGGAGCCGGGAGGGAGTCCGAGGGGTTCGTAGTGTGCGCTGAGCAGCGCGTTGATCAGGAGGGTTGAAGTCCCTCTGGCGCTCGGATGAGGAGCGCCATATCCGAACGCGGGGGTAATGCCTCGCGGGCCGGGAGAGAGGCAGGTATGGAGAAGCCTAAACGGGCACGAAGGCGAAAGCTGGACACAGCCAAGGCGGACCTGGAGCCACCGCTTGCAGTTCCCGGAGGGCAGGGTGTCCACTGCGAGGTGGAATCTGAAGGGCATGAGGAGAAGTACCGGGCTGTAATCGATGGGGGCCACCCCGAAGATGAACCGGTCGGCCAAAGGTGGGGCAAGGTCGAGCCTGCACTATGAAGGCGAAGGCGTTCTCATTCACCCACCGCACCAAGGTGTTTGCGGATGGCACGGTACGGAAGAATAGCGCGTGACCTCAGGAGGACTGGCAGAGTCTGCGGGTGGCACCGGAGTAAGCAGACCTATAAGCGAGAGCGAAGTGGCGAGCGACGCTCTGCCAGTAGACGGACGGCTGTGTAGTACCACAAGCGCGGTGAAAGCCGCGTGACCGGGCAACCGGCGGCGGAAGTGGGCCGGGAAAGGCAGCCGGCGAAGGCGGTTGGGAAGAGAGAGAAAACCAGATGAGCAAGGGCGGGGAGGAGGATCAGTTCCATGAGTGAAATACCCGTACATTCTCGTCCGAGGAGACTGGTGGACTGGATCAACCCGACGGGTGCAAGGAAGATCCATTCATTAATTGACAAGGTGTATCAGCGGAAGAATTTGGAGATGGCCTGGGAGATGGTAAAGGCCAACCGGGGCAGTGGAGGCGTGGACGGGCAGAGTCTGGACGGATTCGACGGGCAACTCGATCAGCAGTTGGATCGATTGCATCGGGAACTGAAGGACGATATCTACCGGCCTCAACCGGTGCGGCAGGTGCAGATCCCGAAGGCGGGAAAGCCGGGCGAGCTTCGCACGTTGGGAATCCCGACGATTTATGACCGGGTGTGCCAGCAGGCGTTGCTCAATCGGCTGGAACCGATCTTTGAGCCAGTGTTCGATGAAGCCAACTTCGGATATCGGCGAGGGCGATCGACGAAGGACGCCATGCGCAAAGTTTGGAAGGAGATCCAGGGCGGTCGGGAGTGGATCGTGGACGCCGATTTGAAGGACTTTTTCGGGTCGGTGGAACACGCCAAACTTCTATCGCTCGTGTCCCAGAGAATATCTGACGGCCGGGTGTTGCGTCTGATCGAGGCGATGCTCAAGGCGGGAAGTTATGGCAAAGGGCGGCTGTTTCCAACTGAGCGCGGGACTCCGCAAGGCGGGGTAGTTTCACCCTTGCTCAGTAATATACTTCTGACGCCGTTCGATCGGGAGATGCGGCGCAAGGGATATCAGCTAACGAGGTACGCCGACGACTGGGTAGCGACCTGCGAATCGGCAGCAGAAGCGCGAGCGGCAGTGGCCGCGGCGCTTCGGATTCTGAACGAGTTGGGCGTGCAACTG
Organism: Bryobacterales bacterium; assembly: GCA_963738345.1. Taxonomy (GTDB): domain Bacteria; phylum Acidobacteriota; class Terriglobia; order Bryobacterales; family Bryobacteraceae; genus Bog-159. Next base: position 3,011,186 of record CAVTWI010000002.1, on the reverse strand, counting down.
CATCCGCAAAAGACGCGGATCGTGCACGTCCGGCAAGGGTTCGAGTTTCTTGGGTACAAGGTCAAACGCGGGAAGCAACTTCAGTTGCCACCGGGCAAGATCCGCAGTGGTGCTCAGTCGGGGGAACTGTATGCTATCCCTCGGGAGAAATCGATCCGGCATTTCATGGATCAGGTGCGCGCGCTTACCAGGCGGCGCGTGCCGCTAAAGACCAAGGAGTTGATAGAGGAACTGAACCCGGTGTTGCGGGGGTGGGGACATCACTACAAGCGAGCCCACGTTCGAAAGCTCTTCCACCGACTCGACGGCTGGATTGTGCGGCGCATTCGGTCGCATCAATGCAAGCGTTGGCGGAACGGTGGCTGGCGACAGTTGCCGGAAACCAAGTTGTACGGCGAGTACGGGCTGGTGAACTTGATTCAGTTGATCTCTTCGATTGCATCCCGGAAGAGTGAGTCTTCGTGAAAGCTGTATGCGGGAAAACTGCACGTACAGTTTGAGCGGCGGACGGTGGCCAGCGCGCAAGCGCGCCACCTCCGACCCGACACCGATGAAGGCGCGCAAGACAACGCGCTGGAGGGAAGGGACCCTGCTTTGATCGGGCTTGTGTAGAGGTAAGCGCGAGGGCATGCCGGAAACGGAAAACAACCCGGTAGTAGATAAAGTGCGAGAACTCCAACGCAAGCTATGGATGTGTGCCAAGCAGAGTAAGACGCGGCGTTTTCATGCGCTGTACGACCGGATCTACAGGAGTGACGTCCTGTGGGAAGCATGGAGGCGAGTGCGCAGTAACGGAGGGGCAGCAGGCGTGGACCAAGCCACGCTGCGATCCATCGAGGAGAAGGGCGTGGCCCAATTTCTCGAAGGGATACAGGCTGATCTCCGGGCAGGCGAATATCGCCCCTCACCGGTGAGGCGGCAATACATACCGAAAGCTGACGGAAAGCAGCGGCCACTGGGGATACCGACGGTACGGGACCGGGTGGTGCAGATGGCGGCGAAGATCATGATCGAGCCGATCTTCGAGGCGGATTTCGAGGCAAGCAGCTTCGGATTCCGGCCGAAGAAGAGCGCGACGGAGGCTCTGGAAGCAATCCGCGTAGCGGGGAACCAAGGGCATGACTTCGTAGTCGATGCAGACATCAAGGGCTACTTTGACAGCATCGATCAGGAAAAGCTGATGGTGCTGGTAGGGGAGCGAATCTCGGATCGAAGGGTACTGAAGTTGATCCGGCAGTGGTTGAGGGCCGGGGTGATGGAAGACGGAACAGTGAGGGAAACGCTTGCGGGAACCCCGCAAGGCGGAGTGATCTCGCCGTTGCTGGCGAACATCTACCTGCACCTGTTGGATCGGTTGTGGGCGGCCAAGTGTGGGTCGCTCGGGAAACTGATTCGATATGCCGACGATTTCGTGGTGATGGCTGCGACGGAATCGAAGGCGAAGGAGGCGCTTCGACAAATCCAGTTTGTGATGAGCAAGCTGGGTCTGGTGCTGCATCCGGAGAAGACGCGGATGGTGGATCTACGGCGCGGGAAGGGAAGTTTCGTTTTTCTAGGGTGCACGATCCGCAAGAAGCGAAGTATTCTGCGGAATCCGCGGGCATATTACATGCACCGCTGGCCGTCACCAAAGGCGACGAAGCGACTCCGTGACCGGGTGCGCGAGATCACCGGAAGGCGTGCGAGCGGGGAAGATGTGAAGCAGATCATCGCCAAACTGAACCCCGTGATTCGCGGCTGGGGAAACTACTTTCGGACCGGAACAACGGCACGGGAGTTCCTGAAGATGGACAGCTTCGTCTACGAGCGTCTGGTCCGCTGGCTGCATCGGCGGGGCGGGCAGCGAGCGACGCGGCGGGTTCTCTGGACCGCCGAACAGTTTCACGGAATGGGTCTGTATCGATTGCGCGGAACCGTGCGATACCCGGCGCAAGCCGCATCAGTAAGATCATCGTTAAGCCGTGTGCGGGAAAACCGCACGCACGGTTTGAAAGGGGTTTGTTGAAAACGGGCTGGCTATTTTAGCCAGTACCGCGTCAAAATCTACCTATGAGTAGACGGTTAACTCGCCGCGCCTGCTTGGGCCTGCTAGCGGCCCACGCCCTGGAAATGTGGGGACAGGGCGTATCGACCCGCGGTGTAAAACCGGCGCCCCGAGGGAAACCGTCCGGATTGCCCTGGCACTCGAGGTTCACCGACGTGGCTGAACAGGCGGGTCTGCGCGCGCCAACGATTTACGGCGGCCCATTGCACAAGGACTACATACTGGAAACCGTTGGGTGCGGCGTCGCTTTCATCGATTACGACAACGACGGCTGGCTCGACATTTTCATTTTGAGCGGTACCCGGATCGACCATCCGCCCGCAGGCGCCCACAACCGCCTGTATAAAAATAATCGCAACGGCACGTTTACCGATGTGACAGAACAAGCTGGATTGAAGCGCTCCGGCTGGGCCTCGGCGGTGTGCGTTGGCGATTACGATAACGACGGTTATGACGACCTATTCATCACTTACTGGGGTCAGAACGTTCTTTACCATAATAATGGCGATGGTACTTTCACCGATGTAACCGTCAAGGCTGGCTTGCAACAGCCGGGCACGCCATGGGGTTCAGGCTGTACGTTTCTAGACTACGACCGCGACGGTCGCCTCGATCTCTTCGTCGCCAACTACTTGGAATTTGACTTCGCGGCCGTACCCAAACCGGGCGCAAACGGCAACTGTAACTGGAAAGGCATCCCTGTAAACTGCGGCCCGCGCGGGTTGCCGCAGGGGCGCCTTTCGCTCTACCACAACAATGGCGACGGTACCTTTACGGACGTGAGTGAAGCTTCCGGCGTGTCAAAACACAAAGGCTACGCCATGACGGCAGTAGCGGCAGACTTCGATAACGACGGTTGGCCCGATATATACGTAGCTTGCGATTCCACCCCCAGCCTCTTGTTTCGCAACAATCACAACAATACCTTCACCGGCGTCGGTTTGGAAACCGGTGCCGCCCTGAACGAAGACGGCATGGAACAGGCCGGTATGGGAGTAGCGGTCGGCGATTATAACTTGGATGGCAATTTGGATATCTTCAAAACGCACTTCGCCGATGACACCAACATACTTTACCGAAACGACGGGAAGGGAAATTTCGAAGACACCACGATTGCTGCAGGGCTGGCCGTCGAGACGCGTTTCATTGGCTGGGGTGCGGGCATCGTGGATCTTGACAACGATGGTAACCCCGACCTGTTTTTTGTCACGGGCAGTGTGTACCCCGAAGTGGAATCGAAATTATCCGGATATCCATTTAAGACGCCGCGCGTGATCTTCCGTAGTCTAGGTGACGGCCATTTCGAGGAGTTGTTGGATCAGGGGGGACCCGCTATCGCGGCACCCCACGCCAGTCGCGGCTGCGCCTTCGGTGACTTTGACAATGACGGCGATATCGACGTGGTAATCATAAATCTGAATGAGCCGCCCTCTCTACTTCGCAATGATGTCACCGGCGGCGGTCACTGGATCAAAGTCAAGTTGGAAGGAGTGACTTCGAATCGCAGCGCGATTGGGGCCAGAGTGACCGCGCGCTATGACGGGAAGATCCAGGCACAAGAGGTCCTCAGCCAGTCAAGCTTCTATTCGGCAAACGATCGACGCCTGCATTTCGGCCTGGGCGCCGCCACTACCGCCGATCTGGAAATCCGCTGGCCTAACGGTAATCTGGAATGGTTTCCCAATGTGCAGGCCGACCGCATCATCACAATCCGCGAGAATTCAGCCGCGCACCGTCTGCCCGCGTCACCTCTTCCCAGCCGGTAAGGCATCGAGCAAACGCGTATACACTGCGTTCGTCCATCCAAAACCCTGCTGGTTCGACTGATAGCCGTAGCGAATACTGCTACTATCCGTTCCACGACGGACCACATCGTATTTTTCCACGATGAAACCGACTTTCCGATATTCGTCTTTAACCAGTGACAAAAACTCTTCTGAAATACGGTCGGCATCCTCGTTGTAACCGTAACGGCGCAAGCCCTCCACCGCGATCATCTCCAGGGGAGCCCAACCGAAGGGCAGGTCCCATTGATTGCCGCTCTCGAAGGTGCTGGTAGCCAAGCCTCCCTTACGCTCGAATTTCGCCAGGTTTTTCCGCACCGCCGCGGCCTGCTCCTTGCTGGCGATACCGGCCCACAGCGGGTAAAACGTGGTCAGAAATGGATAGTGCCGCACGGTCTTATGCGCGAAGTTGTAATCGTAATAAAGGCCATCGCCAGCGTCCCACATGAGTCTGTTGATGGCCGCGGCACGCTTGATTGCCCGCTATGCGCCAAGCCGAGCCCTCGGCTTCTTTATCCAAGATGTCGAAAAGCTCCGCCGTCTGTTGCTCCATCAGATACAGCAGCGAATTCAGGCAAACCGGATCGTAATGGATGATATCCACGCTGAAAGGACCGAACCGGTTGGATGGGTCGAATCCGGACTCGCGCATCGATCGGTCGCCTTTGTAGAAGAGGTCCGTCAGTATAGTTCCTCTTGCGGTCGTAGAATTCGCTCACCTCGTAATCGGCAACCTTCTGTGTGCGGTAGTATTCCTTCACGCGGTCATAATGAGTCAGTCCCTGCGCATCGCGCTCGGCGGAGACCGATTCCGGCGCCGGACCGTCGCCCAAGTCGTAGTAGCGCGACAAGCCCGTGTCAGGCAGTCAGATGGGGGTCACTCGTCCAGAATTGGTAGTACGATTCCACCGCCGGCATGGCGTCTGCCAGCCACTTACGGTCCTTAGTCGCGCTCGTAAACGCCCAAAAGCATCTGCGTCAGGAACGGTGGTTGCGATCGCGTCAGATAGTAAGTGCGGTTGGCGTTCAGAATCTTGCCATAGTTTCGGATCTCGTACAGGAAGTTGTCGGCCATGTCCCGAGCCAACTCCACCTCACTGTCACGCAATAACCCAAGTTGAATGAAGTAACTGTCCCAGCCGTACATTTCATTGAACCGCCCGCCCGGCACCACATAGGGCCGCGGTAGGTAAAGCAATCCCTGATCCTTAATGTCCGCGGCATTCGCGGGCAATCTGCGGATCTCCAACTTGGCGAAATCTGCTGGCGCCATAGCCGCGCCGTAAGGTCGCGCTCCAACTTCTCGTATCCTCGTTGGCTGGAATATAAACCGGCCAGCGCCCATCGGGCAGCGGCTTGAACTTGGGATCGACAGCTGCCGCCGCCAAGTTGCGATTTGACCGCGTCAAGACTCCCCACATCTTGCGGATGTAATCCTGAATCGGCTCGGGCTGCTTCTTGACGACTGTCTGGGCCGCCGCACTCATCAGCAGGACGACGAGAACGGAGGGAAGGTAATAGGCTTTACGCTGTCGCACGAAAACAGTATATTACTTCAAGCCATGAATATCGGAATCTTTTTGAGTGGTCTGCTGGCCGCGATGTTGGCCGCCGTACCCGCCGTAACCATACGAGCCGATCGCCTGAGCGATCAGCCTGTGCTCAAACCGGGAGCATTTCCTTGGATGGCTTCCGGAGCCTTCAACCCCGCCGCAATCACTGTCGGCGCCCAAACCGTTTTGCTATTCCGGGCTACTGACGCGCACGGCACTTCGCGCATCGGGTATGCGGATTCCGCCGACGGCCTGCACTTCAAAATCGATCCGTCACCAGTGCTGGAGCCCTTGGCGCCATACGAAACCGACGGTGGCGTGGAGGATCCCCGCGTGCTGGCTCTCGATGGCACTTACTACATGACCTACACCGGCTACAATCGCCACGATGCGCAACTCTGCCTCGCTACCTCCCGTGACCTACGGCACTGGGAGCGCCGCGGTGTCATCCTGCCCGCATACCACGGGGCATGGATCACCGGATGGACCAAATCCGGCGCAATCGTGCCCGAGCGCATCAATGGCAAATGGTGGATGTATTATCTGGGCACATGCCACGATGCCGACGGCAAGGATCGCGACTACATGGGATTGGCCAGTTCGGCTGACCTCCTGCATTGGTCCGATGCCACTCCGCTTCCGGTGCTAAACCGCATTCCCGGTGCCTTCGACGATCGCGTGATGGAGCCGGGGCCCGCCCCTCTGGTGACCAAAGCCGGTATCCTCCTGCTCTACAACGGGGCCAACGACAAACTGATTTACGGGCCAGGCTGGATCTTATTCGACAAGAACGATCCCACCCGCGTCCTGGCCCGGAGTCAAAAGCCGTTCATCCTGCCCACCCTGCCGTGGGAGCGTGTGGGTATCGTGCCGAACGTGATTTTCCTCGAAGGCGTCACCTCTCGGCCCGGAGATAACCTCGACCTCACTGGATACTACGGCGCCGCCGACCAAAACATTGGAGCCATGCGCATCCGCATCAGCCTTCCCTAATTTGGGTTTTCCGTGCCGCGCGCGTGCACATGCAGGCTGATCAGTTCCGATTGCACCGGTACCCCGCCACTGACCTTCACTCGCAACAAAGCTTCAAATGGCGGTAGCCGCCGGCGCGCTGCCGGACCAATCTTTGTGACCAATTCGTCCAAGCGCTGTGCCCGGCAGACAAATTCGACTGCCGCTTGGGTACCGAGCGTAGTGATGCCCGCCAGGATGAGCACGCGCCGGCTGGCATTCAGCCCTGCCGTCAGCGCAACCAAGGCATAATCTTCGTTCAAAGGCGCTTCGGCGCTTAGGTAGTTGGTCTGTTCGGATCCGGCGGGATGCAAATTGGAAATCATCAGATCGCCTTTTCGCGGATTGTCCGGCTTCCGTATGAATACGAAATCCTGTGTCCCGGGAAGTTCTCTTAGCGAAAGGTTTTCCGATGGCGAACCAAGGAAAATCAGGTCGCTCGTCTTAGCGTCGTCCCACGTCAGCAGCCTGCCGCGCTTGATGTGAATCTCCCGTTTCAGGCTCGTAAAAACCCTGTCCAGATCGTGTACCGCCATCACTTCGCCTACGCCGGTGTAATGGTCCAAAATCGGTTTTCCCGCATCCAGCGCTGGATTGAAGTATCGCAAGCCCGTCTCAGGCCTGCCCACAAATTCCGCATTGCTATAAACCACCAATGGTGGCTCCGGGCCGCTGGCGATTGCACTCCAAAAAGTCTTTACCGCCGGTAAGGGCAGGTCACTATTGGCTGCCTGCTGCGGCGCTAGGTATCGGATTACCGCGATTGCGATCACCACGACCACAGCCGCGCCGATGACCACAGACAAGAAAAACCATGAAAGCGGGTACGACCGCAGCGGGGCCGCGGGAACCACCAAAGGCACTGGCGGCGGTGGCGGGGGTGCCGGAGCGGGCGGCTCAATTGGTGCCCGCATGTGGTACGTGAGCGAGTAGGCGCCTTTCGGAATCTCGATCACCAACCGGTCCGCCGCCCCCTCACCGCTGTAGTATTCAGCCAGCTTCGATCGCAGCCGTCCCGTCTGTACGCGCACGGTCGAGTCCACTCGGGAATCGAAATCGGCGGGCCTGCCGAAGACCTCCGTGGCGATTTGATACTCCTTCAGGGATGTTCCCGGTGAGTCCAGCGAATGCTCGCCCAAATACTTCAGGAGTTTGCAAAGCGACTCCGACCCGTGCAGGATCACGCTGCGGTTCAGTTTTTCGATTTGCGAGTGCAGCGCCTCTCGCTCAACGATGGTGGCTCCGGTATCCCTCATTTAACGCGCGATTAACAACACCGCTAAGTCTATGCAAAACCGCTGCGCGGAGTCAAGTAACATTTCGTGCGATGCTTCCCTCGTCCAGTATAATGGACCAAAGTGCGATTTCTGTTTGTACTCCTGGCGGTATGTGTTTTTCTCCACGCCGCCGATTCCGTGCACGATCTCGAGGCCCAAGGCGCGGCGCTGAAGGCCAAAGGCGACGCCGCCGGAGCCCTCGCGGTGTATCAACAGGCCACCGCGCTAGATCCCACATCCGCTCACCTGCAAGATCAGGTTGGCTTCCTGCTCGCCGTTTTGAATCGACGGGAGGAGGCAATTCGGAGCCTTCAACATGCCATCGATCTCGATCCCAAGTACGCGCCCGCCCAGTACCATTTGGGCGCGGCATACTTTCTGGATCAAAACGCAGCGCTCGGAATTCCGCATCTGCAGAGTGCAGCCGCCCTCGACCCCGGAAATTTCGAATATCAATACCGGCTCGGCGAAGCCTTAAAATCCCAGGGGGACGACGCCGCTGCACTCCCCCATTTGAAGGCGGCCGTGGCCGTCGATGCGACCCATCCGGAAGCGTGGAACACCCTGGGGATGGTGCTGCAAAATACAAATGATTTAGCGGCGGCCGTCGACGCTTATCAACACGCGGTGGATCTAAATCCTGCCGATCCGGATGCGCGCAATAATCTGGGGACGATGTTGGTAAAGACCCGCCGTCCCGACGAGGGCATTGTGCATTTCTTAAAAATTCTGGAAGCGGACCCGTCCTACAACATGGCGCGCGTCAACCTGGGCTTCGCCTATATTCAGAAGGGCGATTTGGACCAGGCCGTGGAACAATTGCGCGAAGCCACCCGTCGCGACCCGGACCTTGCCGGAGCGCATTACGATCTAGGCGTAGCGCTGAAGAACAAGGACGAAATCGAGGCCGCCAAAACCGAACTGCAGCGGGCCCTGGATCTGGATCCCAACCTGGCGGAAGCCCACTACACCCTGGGCATCGCCCACTGGCAAACCGGCGCTTTCGACGAAGCGGCGAACCAGATGCGTGCGGCCATTGCCCTGCGCCCGGATTATAGCTTGGCCTATTTCATGCTGGGCACCGCCCTGAAACAGAAAGGGGATCGCGAAGGGGCCGAAACTGCATTGCGCGAAGCCATCCGGTTGGATCCCGGCGATCCGGGACCCTACAATACTCTGGGACAACTCCTCAGGCAGAAGGGCGATATGGAAGGCAGCAAGCAAGCTTTTGCCCGCGGCGAACAAGTGAAAAAGGTGAAAGAAGACGAACTCGGCCGGATGCTGCAAAAGAAGGACGCTGTAAAATAGCAGTAGGGGTCTGAGGGATGTGCCGTTCATTAGTTGGCATTTCGGCGAGTGTGCTGCTTGTAGCGCATGGGTTCGCACAGAACGCGGGCATACCAGCTTGGAAATCGCGCGACTTGACCAGCGCCAGTGAAATCGGACACTCGCCCCCGAAGTCCGAGTCCACCTCACGCTCATTAAGCTTTGAAGAAGCGGACGACCCAACCATAAACGCCCACCCTGTACCTGTCCATGTACCGCTCCCGGCAGCGCGCAGGGCCGCTGAGAAGGCCGAATGCCTGGCCCATAAGAAGGCGCATGACGATGCGATCGCGCAATACCGGCAAGCGGTTGCACTCGATCCGCTTTACTATCAGGCGTGGAATAATCTGGCGCTCGAACTGGATGCCGCCGGTAAGACGGGCGAGGCCGAGGAAGTGTTATTGCGTTTAACCCAAGATTACCCCGAACACATCCTCGCCTTCAGCAACCTGGCTACTCTGCTCAGCGGTAAGAAGCGCTACGCGGAGGCTGAGACGGTAGCCCGCCGCGCGGTGAAGCTTCACAAGTTCTCTTTCAAAGCGAACTATGTCCTCGGCACCATTCTGGTCGACGAGGGGTATTGGAACGACGAGGCCAGGACTGCACTGCAATATGCACAAGTTCGCTATCCCGACGCCAAGACGGCATTGGACCGCTGGCCGTCCACGGCGGCGCACGATTAGGCTTGCCGACTACTCATAGCGCAACGCGGTCACTGGGTCGATTGACGACGCCCGATATGCGGGCAGCACACAGGCAACCGTAGCCGCCCCTGTGAGCACTGCCACTACGCCCATCACAATCATGGCATCCAGGGAACTACCTTCCGCCCATCGCGCCAGTACGCTCTTTAGTGCGAGGCTTAGTATCACGCCCGCCAGTAGCCCCCCCCCCACACTGAGCGAAGTCGAAGCAAAGACCAAACGCAGCACATGCGTACGACCTGCGCCCAGCGCCATCCGGATACCGAATTCGTTGGTGCGCTGCGCCACGATATACGACACTACGCTATACAGCCCCAATACCGACAGGGCCAGCGCCAGGATCGCGAAGCCGCTGAAAAGTGTGGCCACCAGCCGTTCCTGCGCCCACTCCGGCTGGGTACTGATCCATTGCTCCAGGTTCCGCACTTGTCCCATCACCTGCTGATCCGGATCGACCGCATGTACTTCGGCGCGTACCTGCCGCAGTATTGTAAGCGGTTCCACGCGCGTACGCACCAGGATCTGCGTATACATGGGCATTCGCATGGTGTAAGGCACGTAGATGGCGGGCTTCACGGCCTCGCGTAATCCGTCGTCGCGCGCATCCGCCACAATACCGACGATCTGGAGCCACTGGTCGCTGTCCGGCGCTGCCGGAGCGTACGGCAACTCCCCTTTCAACTGGGGAACACGAACCTGCTGTCCGATGGCTTCGCCTAGCCCCCAATATTGATGGGCCATGGTTTGATTGATAACTGCCAGGCGCGCCCCCCGCATGGTTTCGGCTGTGTCGAACATACGGCCTTGGACCAGCGGAATGTGCAGTACCGCGAAGTATTCGGGGCTGACGAAATTGGTGCGCAGCTCTTTCTCTTCCGGTACCGGTTTTCCCAGAATCTCGAAATGCGTGTTCCAGCCGTTGCTCGGGGGCGTGGCGTTGGTGGATATGCCCGCGGAAACCACTTCTGGCATGGCGGCCACACGCTGCCGCAGTTGCTCAAAGAACTGCGCACGTGCCGTCCAGGTCATATAAGTGTTGTCATGCACCGGAATGCCCACCGACATGCTGTTGTGCGGATCGTAGCCCAGGCTGGTATGCATCAGCCGCATGAATCCACGGAGCGTGCCACCCGCGCTACTCAGCAGCAGCAGCGTGAGCGCGACCTGCGCCCCCACCAGCATGCCGTGCATTCGTTTTCCGCGAACGCCAGACGTCATCCGGCGCGTACTGGCTTGCATAATCCCCGCCAGGTCCGGTTGCGACAGGTGCATAGCCGGCGACAGTCCAAATAGGATCCCGGTGGCTAAAGCCAGCGCTACGCTGAACAGCAGTACGGGAAGGTTCAGGCTGATCGCGGCCTCGTGCGGAAAAGAATCCTCAGGCAGCCATTTCACGATCAGGCCCACGGTCTGATAAGCCAGGAGCACGCCCAGTAACGCGCCGGCCAGCGAGAGTCCCAGCGACTCCGTCAAGAGTTGACGCACGATGCGTGACCGTCCGGCGCCCATGGCTGCGCGTACCGCTAACTCGTGACGGCGGGCCGTACCGCGAGCCAGCAGCAGAATCGAAACGTTGGCGCATCCTATGATCAACAGCAGTCCCACCGCTCCGAATAGCAGGAACAGCGTGGGGCCCAGCCGCTCTTCAAATTGATCGTTCAGCCCTTGCAGAGCAACGTGAAAACTGGTCGGGAAGTGGGACGGCGTGTCCTTCGCAAACTGTTGGAGCAGAGATTGTAGCTCGGAATTCGCGGCGGCGTAGCTCACACCCTGTTTCAGCCGCAGACGTGGCGAATACGCAACCTTAGGATCTTGCGTCAGTTTCAACGGAAGGTAAACATCGCCATCGCCCCAAGTGAAGCGTGCCGGCATCACTCCGACAATCGTATAGCTTTTGTGAACCAGTTGCAGCGTCCGGCCGACTATGTCGGGACGGGCGCCATAATGGCGCTCCCAGAACTTGTGGCTCAGCACCACCACGGGTTGCGGATCCTCCCCCTCCGGCGCATCCGATGGAATCAACCCGCGGCCCAGTTCCGCGGGAACGCCAAAGTGCGTCGTCGCATTGCCCGTAAAATAAACCGCGGCCACATCTTCTGGAAGATCGCTATCGGTAGTGGTCAGGTTCCACCCATCTTCGGCAGCCACGCTTTCCATGCAGTGCGCCTGCGCCAGTTGGTGCAATTGGGCACGGTTCAACGAAGGCCAGCGCTTATTCCCTGCCTTATCTCTCAAGACCAAGTGCACCATGCGCTCGGAATCCTTATAGGGATAGGGATTCATCAACACGCCGTAAACGACGCTGAATACCGCGGTGGTGGCCCCAATGCCCAACGCGAGCGACAAAATGGCGGTAAGCGCGAAGCCCGGGCTCTTTCGCAATTGCCGCAGCGCGAAGAGGCAGTCCTGGAAAGCGGTGCGCATGATTCCCCCAGCCTGTGTGACGTTCGGGGGGCGGGGAGGTTAGGCTGGCTATTGGCTCGATTCCTTCCGCAACTCTTCCCAGCGCTGCAGTACTTTCTTCCCCTCTTCGGTTTTGCCGGCCTGAATGAGGGTCCGGCCCAACAGGTAATGTGCCGACGCGTTCTTCGGATCCATCACTAGGGCGCGGCGAAGCATCCGTTCCGCCTCCGCCAAATCACCCTTCTTCTGATATGTTTTGCCTAATAAGATGTAAGGGCCGCTATAGGTGGGATCCAGCCAGACGGCGCGCTGCAAGGGGGGGACGGCATGGTCCCAATCTTCGCGGCGTGAATAAGCGTCGCCAAGCCGGTAATAGGCCATCGAGAAACCGGGGTTAATGGCGATTTCGCGCGATAATTCGGTTACCGCCCGGTCCAATTGCGCCCGGTAAATGGCAATCTCGCCGAGCATGAAGTGCGCCTGCGGAAGGTTGGGCTCGCGCGCCAGGGTGGCTTCCAATTCCTTCTCCGCCTCGTCTTCGAACTCCAGCCGCATAAGCATGTGCGCGGTGAAGAGCCGGGCTGCTCCGGAATCCGGAGCCACGGCATATAACGCAGCAAACGCTGCCCTGGCCTTGTCAATCTGGTGCGTCTGCAGATAACTGTTTCCCATGACGAAGAACAGTTCGTTGCTTTGCACTCCCGCAGCCGCCGCCTTCTCAAGCCACGGAATCGCCTCTGCGATATGTCCCGCCAGATACTCGCTGCGTCCGATCATTTGCAGCGCCTCGCGATGTTCAGTACTATCGGCGGCGAGTCCTGCCAACGCTACTTTCAGTTCCTTGGCCGCGGTCATGTAATCGCGCTTACGATAACTGGCGAGTCCGCGTAAGTAGGTGGGGTCAGTTGCCGGAGCCACGGTGTGCGGCTCTGGGGCTGATGTCGCGGGGGGCGCCACCGCCAGCTTCGCGAGAGGCCCTGAGATCTGATCGAGCAACGATCGAATACTTTGGTCCTGCGGATCCATTTCGAGCGCGTGCCGCAGAGCGCCTGCCGCGTCTTCCTGGTCGCCTTGTTTCAAATATGCCCTGCCGATCAAGGCATAGGGACCGCTATGATTCGGATTCAACCATATCGATCGTTGCAGCGCGGCTATCGCTTCGGCCCAAGCCTCGCGCCGCTCGTAGGCGTCGCCTGACCGGTAATAAGCCGGCGCGAAACTTGGATTTGCCGCGATCTCCTTCCGCAATTCTGTAAGCGCTTTCTCGCTATCGCCCGCGGATAGCGCCGCTCCCGCCAACAGGTAGTGAGCCTCCGGAATATGTGCATCGCTTTCCAATGCGCGGGCCGCCTCCGTTGCCGCTGCCACATTTATCCCGGCCCGCAGCATCATGCCCGCCGTCAATACATGCGCTGCAGCAGAATCCGGCGCCACTTGAAAGAGAGTGGCGAACGCCCGCACGGCTTTCTCGTCCTGATGCGTCTGCAAACATGCGTTCCCCAACATGTACTGCGCCACCAACGCTTGGGGACCACCGGCCGCTGCTTTCTCGAAAAACGGGACAGCATCGGAAAACCGCCGTTCGCTGTAGGCCTGCATTCCAGACTGATAAGCGCTGACCTGCAAAAATAGCAACACGCCGATCATCATTGGCGCTCGGCTCCCCCAAGATGCGCGCGCGCCACCTGTAGATTGCGCTTGGCAGTATCCAGATTTGGATCGAGACGCAGAGCGGTTTCGAATTCGGGAACGGCTTCCTGCATACGCCCGAGGCGCGCCAAAACCGTACCCAGGTCGCTGTGCAACACCGCATCGTCCGCTCGAAAACTGAGTGACTCGCGAAGTTCCGCTGCGGCAGCCTCCAGTTTGCCCGCTTTCGCATCTTGGTCGCCCCACAGCCGCAATACCTCGCCCAAATGCTCACGCGCACCGGCGTCGTCCGGAATCTCGCGCAGTAATTTGCGAAACTCCGCCGCTGCCTGTTCCCAGCGCTCCTGTTCGGCCATGGCGTTCGCCAGGTTGTAGCGCGCATTCGTATAACTTGGATTCACCCGCAATGCCCGCTCAAAAAACTCTGCCGCTTCATTCACACTTCCCGTTGACAGCAGCGCCGCACCCAGCGTATTCAAGGCCACCGGACGATCGGCCCGCGCAGCCACTGCGCCCCGCAAATACGGCAAGGCGGCGCTCGTGTCACCGCGAGCCAGCATCAATGCGCCTAAATTGAACTGAGACGTGAAATCTCCCGGGTACTTCTCAAGCCGGTGCCGCATGATGGCTTCCTGCACTTCCATCCGGCGGTCCTGCCCGCCACGCGGCAACACCTGCAACCACAAGTGCGCCATCTCGTCGGTCGCCTGATTCCCCCCCCGCACGCGCCGCGGAGGCTGATTCGGATTGCGCGGATTCGCCGCCGAATTATCGTAGTGGTAGCGCATTGAAACCACTGTTCCCTTGGGCAGGAAGACGGGCTCGCGATAGCGATAAACCGACTGCCAGTTGGGGTCCCAATCCGGGATGCTGATCAGCCACTGGCGCGATCCAGAAGGTAGCGTCGCATAGCTCTCCAAAAGCCGGCCCAGATAATGCGCGTGCGGATAAACCGCAAGCAGATCCATATCCATGGGCACTACAAAGTCGTCGCTGACCTTGAAATCAGCGTCGCCCGGCGGTATATCTAATACGCCATCATGTTCGAGTTGGACCAGCATAGGGTACTTTGTGGCAGGCTGGTCGGTGAAATACAATCCGATGGACGGCTGCACCGTTTCTTCCTTGCCGGTGGGCTGCATGTGGACATTCAAGACCAGGTCCGCCTCCGCGTCTGCGCGCCAAGCCATACCCTCCGGCTCAACCCACGGCGTGCCGCCCGGTTTCCAGAAAAGAAAATGGCTATCGGGATCGAAGGTATCCGATTCGATGCTCAGGTCCATCCCGGCGAATCCGGCGCCCCTCGTTTTTTCCTGTGCTCGGGCGGAGCGGCTACGGTCAATCAGAACATTGGCATGGTGCACGGCGCGCACGTTGCCAGGACGAATCTCGATCGCCTTCACCCAACGGGTTCCCGGCACGTTTAGAGGCAGTACGAAATTCCAATATTGGTCGGGCCCGCTAGCGGGTAGCCGGTAGGGGGAAGCCGCTTCAATAACCAAATCCGGTTTCCCAATTTGCCAGCCAGGGACGAATTGAGGGACGGGCGGGGCATCGGCCCGCATCCCGGCGGGAGTCCCTTGCCGCACCCACTCCTCGATCATCTGGATCTGCCCGTCGGTAAGCCGCCTCTCATCCTGAAACTCTCCGTGCCCCGCCTCCGGAAGCCACGGCGGCATGTAGCGCCGCTTCACCACTGAGGCAATCTGCGCGCCCCGTTTGCTCACATCCGCATAAGTGAGTAGCGGGAACGGTCCCGGTTCCCCCGGGCGGTGGCAAGGTGCGCACGCCTGATACATGATGGGCGCGATGTGCTTATAAAAAGTGACGGACTCAGGCTGTGCCGCGCACGCGAAAAATACCAACAGAAAAAACAGGCGAGGCATCGCAATTATTATCCCAAAACACAAAAGGCCGGCAGAGCCTGTGCCCCGCCGGCCAAGACCGCCCGCGCAGTGCGAGCGGTTTACGTTCGCCGCCGTTAGAAACGGATATTACCCGAGAACTGCAGTCTGCGCATGCCCACACCGTTATTGCCGCCAAAGGCAATGCTGGTGATCTGGCCCACTGTCGGGCTCTGCACGTCTGTGTTGGGCGTGTTCAGGTTGGTGTGGTTGAAGAAGTTGGTCGAATCCATGCGCAGCCCGAACGTGACCCGTTCAGTGATGCGGAAGTTCTTCGCCAGCGTGAAGTCCTGATTGATGAAATGCGGACCGAACATGGTGCCGATCGGGAAATTACCAAACGTATACGACGCTGGGAATAAGTAAGGCCCGCTGGTGCACACCTGATTCGGACAGCCGTTGATCCACTGATTGCGATTCTGGGTTGACGGATACAAGCTCCCCGTTCCGACCATCGGGCGATTGTTCGGGCCCGCCCAAGGCTGCACCGTTGCACCTGTGTCGCTGCCGCCGTAGTTTTCGAGCGTCGGATTCAGCGGAAGGCCGCTATAGAAAGTGGTGATACCGCTGATGGTCCAGCCGCCGAACGCCGCATCCACGCCCCGGTTGATATTGGAGCCATACTTTCTGCCCCGTCCGAACGGGATGTCGTAGTTTTGAGCAATCGTGAGTTGGTTGCGTGGCAGCAAGTCGTCATAGCCCTTGCCTGCGGACCGGTCGTACAGGAAGTAATAGGTGGAGTTGTAGGGACCCCATCCATCGCCGTACTGGCGCTGGTAGGTATAGTTGCCCTGGACGGTCCAACCCGATAGAGCGTTCACTTTAACGGTGGTCTGCAGCGAATTATACTGCTCCGTGGAGCAGTTGCAGTAATACGACAGGCCCTGCGTCCAACCGTACAGGTTGTAGTAAGGTTTATCGAAGTTCGTCGCGCTGGTTTGGCCGGCTTGCTGCAGTGCGGGGAAGTACTCGGTCGTGTTGAGATCGATACTTTGACCCGTGCCGAAGAACGAGTGCCGGCTGGAATTGCCTACGTACCCTGCCGAAACGGCTACCTTGTTAGATACTTGGCGCTCGATCGTCGCGTTGTACAGATAGTTGGTCGGCAACGTCATGGTGTCCGGCCGGAATTTCGGATTGATACCGTCGGGAAGCGGGAAGGTGCCATTCGAGCCGACTGCGATTGTCGGCGGCGAAGGCGGACCTTGCGCCAGCGTGAAGACCGGCAGGAAATTCACGCCGCCCGGGGTGCTGGGTTGCTGATAGGTCAGCACCGGAGGATTCTGCGTGACGTTGTGGCCGAAGGTCGATCCGAACGTGCCCAGGTTATACGCCCAGCCATATCCGGCGCGGACAACGGTCTTTTGATCGATCTGATACGCAATACCGGCCCGGGGAGCCAGGTTGTGCCAGTTCATGCTCTGAATGCCGTGGGAAGAAACACCGCCTACGCCAAATACGTACATTAGGCCATTGTTGATGTCGAGCGTGGCGCCATTACCCGCCGCGTTCACCGTTTCCGGGAAAACCATTTCCCAGCGCAGCCCAAGAGTAACGGTCAGTTTGGGACTGACACGCCATTCATCCTGGCCATACCAGAAAAAGCGCTTCTGCCGTTCTTCGGCATCGGTGCTGGTGCTGACGTAGCGGTCGAAGCTCGAAACACCACCCAATAGGAACGTCGCCAAACCCGAAACCGCCGATCTGGCCGTCAGGTGTAACAACGCTGGTGTAGCTGTTGTTGAAGTACAACTCGCCCGCGCGGTGGCTGTCGCTCGGTACCCGAAGGTTTAAGGCATACCGAAGATCCGCGCCGAATTTGAAGCTGTGGTTGCCGTGGGTCTTGTTCACGTTGTCGATGAACTGGATCTGCCGCTCGCTCTGCGTCAGCGGGCAATTGCACTGGTTAACACCCAGCGCATATCCGAGTTGTTCATTAACTCCCGCCGGATTCTGAATATCGAAGTACGGCATGCCCGAAGTGTAGGTTTTGTCCAGGTTTAAGCCGGGAATTCCTGCTTGAGTGGCCGGATCCGTTCCGTACCCGTTGGGTACGTCAAAGACGTGATACCGCATGTAGCCGAGGCGGAATTCGTTGACTAGCGTTGGGCTGATAGTACTGGTCCAGCCAATCGCCAAACTCTGATTCAATGCATCCGAGTCACCGGCGTAGTTGCCGATGGTGGGGCCGCCCGCTTCCAAACCGAACGCTCCGGGAGCCTGCTCGGTGAATGCCGCATAACTATACCGGCCGAAGATGGTGTTCTTATGGATTCAGGTAATAGTCCCAACGCGTATTCCACTGGTTCTTGGTAATCGCCACGGAACCGCTAGCGCTGTAATTGTTTTGGTAGGGAGTCGAAGCCACCGTCGAGTTCGGCAGAGGGAAATAGTTGATGATCGCCAATGCCTGAGGGCTCAAGCGGCTCTGGGGAATCTTATTGCCCGCGAAGGGAACGCGGCCAGTGCCGTCGGCATTTCCGGAACTAGGATCGTAAATCTGATAGTTGCTGCTGGCAGCCAGAAAATCGCTCAAATCGCCGGTCCTTTCGGAAGCCGTCGGAACCGTGGTTAGCACTGAACCACCCTGCGCCTGCCGGTTTAACTCGGCATCGCCGAAGAAGAACAACTTGTCTTTGATCACCCGCCCACCGATTGATCCGCCAAACAAATTCTGATGATAGGTCGGATCGGCATCCGTAAAGGGATTGCGCGCGTTGGTTGTGAACCCGGGCGTGTTCGATTGCAAGAATTCAAATGCGTCGCCGTGCAACTGGTTGGAGCCCGACTTGGTGGAATACGTCGCTACACCGCCGCCCACGTATTCAAATTCCGCATCGAAGTTCTGGTTGGCCTGCTTCAATTCTGCTAAGGAATCGAAGGTCGGGTTGACTACGATGATTCCAAGGATTGGATCCTGGTTGGTTGTGCCGTCGAGTTCATAACCCATGGCGCTAAACAACTGTCCGTTCACTTCCATTTGAACGCTGCCCTGCGGATTTTCGTCGGAGGCGTGCGCCCAACCCAAACGTACGGTGCCGGGGTTCAGCAGTTCCATCGCTTGTGCATTGCGCCCGATGCTGGGCAGTTCCTCAATCTGTTGCGATGTGAAAGTTTGAGCAACGTCGGCGCGATCCGATTGCAACAGGGGCGCAGCGGCGGTGACCTCCACTTCCTGCGTCACATTACCGACTTTCAAAGCCACATCGAAACGGGCCGCCGCGTCGACTTGTACGTTGATCGCGTCGGAAACCGCTTTCTGAAATCCAGGCACTTCAACGCTAATCGTATACGTTCCCGCGATCAGTTGGCCTTTTGTATAGTTTCCCGACTCATTGGTATTCACCACCGATGAGGTACCTTTATTAGTGTCGGTGATTGTCACTTTTGCGCCACTCACCGGCGCTCCGGACGCATCCGTCACGTTACCAAAAACACTACCAAAAACCTGCTGTGCGTTTAGCGTGGCGGTAAAATTGAAAACTACCAAAGCCGCGCATATGGCGAACAAAGCCAATTTGTGCCGACTGAGCATTTATCCTTCTCCCCCTTGTGCGTTTGTTGAAAAATCCTACGTACGGAATACAAAACTAACCTAATTCGGTACTGCGACCCGCGCCTGCTTCGACTAACGGTGAAAGAATAATAGATCTTTGCTAGCGCCCAGGACAAGTGGCAAAGGGGTTTGTTACGGTTAAATGGATTAAGTGGCTTATATTCAATAATTTGCCGAGACGTTACGCTAGGCCGTTAATTGTTACAGTGTGGCATTTTGTACGTTAAGTACGGTGCCGAACGACTTTACGAAATTCCGTTTTTCACATTTGAGTTTGAACCTTGAGCGAGCTACAAGGAGATGTCATAATGTGTTCTGCGTGAATCAATGCTTCATACCCCGCCGCATCGCCGTCAGTTCATCCGGTCTCTATGCGCGGCCCTCCCCATTTTCACATTCGATCAATTGGTTTCAGGTTTGCCCCTCGGCGTTCGCTTTGTAGATGTGGCGCGTGAAGCTGGGCTTAATGCCAAAACCGTCTTCGGAGGAGAGCACAAGAATAAGTTCCTGATGGAAACCACCGGCTGCGGCTGTGCCTTCTTCGATTACGATAACGATGGCTGGCTGGACATCTTCCTGGTGAATGGGACACGCTTTGAACCCGACTGGAAAGCCGCTGACGCGCCCGTATGCCGGCTCTACAAAAACAACCGCGACGGCACCTTCACCGACATTACTATCAAAGCTGGCATCGCGCGCACCGGTTGGGGCCAAGGCTGTTGCGTCGGCGACTATAACAACGATGGCCACGACGACCTGTTCGTCAGCTATTGGGGCGATTGCGCGCTGTGGCGCAACGAGGGCAACGGCAAGTTTACCGACGTCGCCCCAAAAGCCGGCGTCACCACCAACCCGGGCAACGGACAACATCGCTGGAATACAGGATGCGCCTTCCTGGACTACGACAAGGACGGCCTGCTCGACCTGTTTGTCGCCAACTATATCGACTTCGATCCGAAGACCGCGCCCCTACCCGAATCCGGCCCTTGCCTTTTTAAGGGTTTGACTGTGGCCTGCGGGCCTCCTGGCCTGCAAGGCGGCAAAAATCTGCTCTTCCACAACCGCGGCGACGGTACCTTCGCCGATGTCAGCGAAAAAGCCGGAATTCTTAAAACACGCGGGACCTACGGTCTGGGAGTCGCTGTTTCCGACTTCGACAACGACGGCTGGCCCGACATATACGTGGCTAACGATTCCACTTCGGCCGCGCTCTATAGGAATAACCACGATGGCACCTTCTCTGAGATCGCCATTGAAGCGGGCGTGGCCTACAGTCCCGACGGGAAACCGCAAGCGGGCATGGGTGTGTCGGTGGCTGACTACGATGGCGACGGCCGGCTGGACATCGTCAAAACCAATTTCGCCGGCGATACCTCAAGCCTGTACCACAACATGGGCGACAACTACTTCGAAGACACCACCTTTCAAGCGGGGCTGGGCCGCAACACGCGCTTCATGGGGTGGGGTGTGGGGTTCTTCGATTTCGACAACGATGGCTGGCCCGACATCCTGGCTGTGAACGGCCACGTGTATCCGGAAGTGGGCCAACCCAATGACGAGCAAGGGTACAAAGAGCGCAAGGTGCTCTACCATAATCTGGGCAACGGGCGATTCGCGGACGTATCGCAGGATGCCGGACCCGGTATACTACAACCGGCCTCCGCGCGCGGTTGCGCCTTCGGCGATTTCGATAACGACGGCGATCTCGACGTGCTCATCAATTGCGTGAACGATACCCCGCAATTGCTGCGCTGCGACAGCCAGCTTAAAAACAACTGGCTAAAGGTGAAGACCATCGGAGTGAAGTCGAACCGGTCCGGTATCGGCGCGCGCATCTATTGCATCCCCACCGGCGGACGCCGCCTGATGGATGAAGTGCGTAGTGGTGGCGGATATGTCTCGCAAAGCGACTTGCGCGTACACTTCGGATTAGGCGCCGCCCGAAAGGCCGACCTTGAAATCCATTGGCCCAGCGGCCATCTCGACAAGCTTTCCGGCGTCCCGGCTAACCAGGTGTTAGTAGTAACCGAAGGCTCCCCGCGAACAGCGAAATCCTGAGCCGCCTATTTGTCGGCGGAGTGCGGCTCTGCCATGCTCCGGTGGATCTTCGCCTTGGTGGCGTCGGGAAGCATGTCCCCTAATGTCGCTTGAAGCTTGTTCTTGAATGAACCGGCGACGACCTTGTCTTTGCCCGCCATCAGCGCCTCGAACCCCTGGTGCGCCACTTCGGCGGCATTGTCCTTCTTACCGGCGCCCACCTTTGTATCGTCCATCCCTGCGCGATGGAAAAAGTTCGTCTCCGTGGGGCCGGGCATCAGCGCCGTCACCGTGACTCCGGTGTCCTTCAACTCGTCGCGGAGCGCCTCGGAAAACGACAATAGAAACGCCTTTGAAGCGGCATAAACCGCCTCGAACGGTCCAGGCATAGTAGCCGCGATCGATGACGTAAACAGAATCTTACCCTGCCGGCGCGCCACCATATCCGGCACCACGCGCTTGGCAAGGTGTACCGACGAGGTCACGTTCAATTCGATCAGCTTCAGTTCGGCCTCCAGATCGGTATGAGCGAAATCGCCGCCCACCCCCACGCCGGCATTAATGGCAATTGCGTCCAACGGTCGCCCTATGGCCAGCATTTGCGCATACAGTTTCTCGACGCCCTGATAGTCCGCCAAATCGGTCTGCACCGTTTGTATGGTGCAGCCTTGCGTCGCTATATTCTGCGCCGCGTCTGAAATGCCGCCGTCCTCGGCGGTCACTAACAAGTCGAAGCCGTTCCGCGCGAATTCCCGTGCGAGTTCCAGCCCGATCCCGCTGGACGCGCCGGTCACCACAGCGAACGGCCGATTCGATGAGTTATCCATATGAATCCTTTACGACTGACTCCCTCTCTTGATCATCGAACCGACCCGCGCCCCTATACTGCGTGGTTTCGCACCCAATCCTATTACTAACCCTTCTGTCAGTGAAGATGTCCACTAGATTCCCGCTGCTTGATACATAATGGGAGTTCCGGCCACATTCATGTCGTCGCCCTCTCCGTCAATGCTCGGCACAACTGTCACCCATTACCGGATACTCTCCAAGCTTGGCGAGGGGGGGATGGGTGTGGTGTACGAAGCTGAGGATCTGACTCTCGGACGGCGCGTAGCATTGAAATTCTGTTCGAGCGGGCGTGACGACGAGAGACTCCGGAACAATCTCCTAAAAGAAGCGCGCGCCGCCTCCTCGCTGGCTCATCCCAACATCGCGCATATTTACGAGTTCGTGGAGAATGCCGGCGGCGATCCTTTTATCGCCATGGAACTGGTATCGGGCGCCAGTTTGCGGCAAATCCTGAGTGACCGCCGTCTGTCCGTCGAAGAGACCTTAAAGGTAGCGGCCGGGGTCGCGTCCGCGCTCGCCGAAGCCCATCGCCGCGGTATCATCCATCGCGACATCAAGCCAGGCAATATTCAGATCACCGCCACCGGCGACGTAAAGGTGCTCGACTTCGGAATTGCCCGTACGCCGGCCCAGCCCGGTGAGAGCGAGAGCACCGTTGCCGCGGCCACCCAGACACTGGAAGGCTTCTCCGGCACTCCGCTTTATATGTCGCCCGAGCAGGCATCCGGCGAAATGCTCGATGCCCGGTCCGATCTGTTTTCGCTCGGCGTGGTCCTTTATGAATGCCTCGCGGCAAAGTCGCCATTTGCGGCCGACAACCTTACCGCCACTCTGGCCCGGTTGCTCACCTTGGAACCGCCCCCACCGTCGCGCCTGAATCCGGGCACCCCTGCGTATCTCGACCGAATCGTCCTTAAGCTGCTGGCCAAAGATCGCCGGCAGCGTTACGCGTCCGCCGAAGAGTTGTCGGCAGACTTGCATTCTCCGGTGAGACACCCGTCACGGCGGCGCGTTGTCGCGGCCCTGGCTGGCGGAGTGGTTTTTGTGGCCGGAGGCGGCTGGACATGGCGCTGGTATTCGACCCGGCATCGCGAACCCGCGGCCGCAGCCCTACCCTGGTATCGGGAAGGCGTGGCCGCTCTGCATTATGGCGGCTACCATCGGGCTGGCAAAGCGCTAGCCCGCGCCGTCGATATCGATCCCTCTTACGCCATGGCGCATGCTTATCTGGCCGAGGCGTGGTATGAACTCGAATACCTCGAACGCGCCAAGGACGAACTGCTGAAGACCATGGCGTCGCGCACGTCTCTACCGGAGGTAGAGGGTCTCCACCTCGACGGCATCCGCCACACCGTCACCGGTGAGTTCCAGGCAGCGGTGGAAAAGTTCCAGCAGGTCTGCAAGCTTGTGGAGCCGGAGGATCGGGGGAGTGCGCTGCTCGATCTCGGTCGTGCGTACGAACGCAATCAGGATACGCAGAAGGCCATGGCCACGTACTCCGAAGCGGTTCGCGTGGACCCCCAGAATGCCGCGGCGTGGCTGCGTTTGGGCGCGCTACAAGCCCGAACCGGGGCGCGCGAAGAATCCGGGCGCTCGCTCGACCGCGCGGAAAACCTGTTTCAAACCGCGTCCAGCGTAGAGGGCGTTACCGAGTGTCTCTACATCCGCGCGCGATTCGCCCCGACCCCCGCGCAAGCACGCGAATTGATTGCTAAAGCTCTCTCCGCCGCTACCGTCACCGGGAACGATCAACAACAGGTCAAGCTCTTGCTCCTCTCCAGCAACTCCCATTTGGATGGCGGACACCCGGCCGAAGCTTTGGACGACGCCAACCGCGCCATCGCCATCGCGCGCGCCGCCGGTATCGAGAACCTTGTCTCCCGTGGTTTGATCGATCTTGGCAACGCGCTTTTTATCAAAGGCAACACTGCGGACGCCACCCGCACCATTCAGGAGGCTCTCGACATCGCCCGACGCAATCGCGAGAAGCGTTCCGAGGCGCGTGCCCTAGTCAACCTTGGCAGCATCCGCATCCAAACGGGGAACGCCGCTGAAGGATGGCGCGACGTGCAATCCGCGCTCGCCTATTATCGCCAGGGGAGCTTTCGCAACGAAGCCGCCATTGCCTTGATCCTGCTTGGCCGTGCCTCGCGCGATAAGGGCGATTATGATGGCGCCCGCCGCGCGTTCTCAGAGACTTTGTCGACAATGCAGCCCGCCGGACCTTCGCAGCCGCTGGCGCTGGCGCAGGAGGGGCTGGCATCTCTTGAAGAATTCCAGGACCGCTGGCCCCAGGCACTGCGCATGTTCGAAGACGCCCGCCGTATTTTTCAGGAAATCGGCAATGCATCCGGCGTGGCGAATAACGAAGCCAATGTGGCTTTGATGCATGCGCGACTCGGCCACAAAGAAATCGCGGTGTCGCCGCAGGCGGCGGAAGCGAACCCCGTCAGCGCGCTCCAAATCATTCTTTTGCAGGAACGTTTCAGCGAGGCTCGCGCCAAAGCCGAAGCCCTGCTCAAGAGCGCGGACGCCAGCGATCTGGAAACGCGACGCGGCGCCGGTCTGGTGCTGGGATTGGCCTTGGCCCGATCCGGTTCGGGAGCCCAGGGCATGGCCGCCTGTCGCAAGGCGTTGGAGATGGCACACGCCGCCGCCAACCCCGCCTCGGTGGCGGATGCCATGCTGGCGTCAGCCGAAGCAGCCATCGCCGCGGGCGAACGTGCCGCTGCCATGGGATACGGCACCGGCGCTCGGACCTTTTTCGAATCGGCCAAGAAACCGGAATCTCTATGGCGTTCGGGTTTACTGCTGATGCGCTCCGGCGGCGCAGACCCGATTATCGCCGTCCAAGCCGCAGCGGCGCTGGCCGAACTGAAATCGTCATGGCCCGCTGAAGACTTTCGATCTTACTTGAATCGCCCCATCATCCGGCGAATGTACGCGGAACTGCTGCGCATCAATCCATCGGCGCCTGGACCCAACTGACCAAGACGGAAAACCACACATGATCATGCTCAAACTAAGAAAGCTTCTCCCCATCTCGATCATCCTGTTTAACGGCGCTGCCTGCATGTTACGGGCATCCGGCGACACCAAGATAACGATCAAAGACGGCGGTTCGCTGCTGCTCTGGGCCCAAGGGCTCGACGCCGGCGCCAATTGGAAGGTCAGCTCGGGTGAGGTCAAGAATGTGAATGCGGCTGGAGTCGTGAGCGGCGTGAAAGCCACCAGCGCAGGCGCCGACGTTTGCAAGGGCGATAGCATGTGCGGCATCAACCCCGCGAAATCATGGTCCATCAGAATAACCTACGGCCCCGGCTACGTCGTCGTCGGCTCCCTGTCAGGTAAACAAGGAGTGCACCTCACCAATCACAAAATCCCGTTCAATACATGGAAAGCCACGGCCAATGCGGACGAACGGGAGTTCGGCCATGGCGACGGATACCACATCAAAGCCATATCGGTGAATGGCGGTCCGAACCTCTGCGGCGGGCAGGGCTGCGAGGTCGATCTGACCTACACAACTCCCTAGCAGCACGGGGTTATCATGCATTACAGAATGTATATCCTTCTCAAGTTGACCCTGGTGGGCGGCCTTCTGCCCTTGATGGCTGCCGCCCAACAACCGTTGCGCCTTTGCATCGCGGGATTGGTCCACGGGCACGTGGACGGCTTTCTGCGAGCTGCCGCCAAACGGCCCGACATCCAGATCGCGGGTATCTTCGATCCCGATACCGCGCTCCAGAAACACTATGCCCAACGCTTTAACCTGGCGGATTCCATCTTCTTTACGGATTTGGGCACCATGCTTGACCGGGTGAAGCCCGAAGCAGTAGCATCGTTCACCAGCACGTTCGACCATGCCATCATCGTCGAGGCTTGCGCGCGGCGCCACATCCACGTGATGATGGAGAAGCCCCTGGCCGTGTTCACGGCGGACGCGCATGCCATCGAGCGTGCCGCGCGTCAAGGCGGCATCCAGGTGATCGTGAATTACGAAACCACCTGGTATCCAAGCCATGCAGCCATGTGGCGGTTGATTAAAGAACAGCAGGCGGCCGGCGCGATTCGAAAAATGGTCGCTATGGACGGCCATCAGGGACCTAAGGAAATCAATGTAGGCCCCGAGTTTCTGGGCTGGCTAGCCGATCCCGTGAAAAACGGCGCGGGCGCGCTCTTCGATTTTGGCTGCTATGGCGCGAACCTGATGACCTGGATGATGAACAACCAGCATCCCGTCGCCGTAACCGCCATCACCCAGACCGACAAGCCCCGCATCTATCCTCACGTCGATGATGAAGCCACCGTGTTGGTCGAATATCCACAAGCCCAAGGGATTATCCAAGGGTCCTGGAACTGGCCGTTCTCGCGCAAGGATTTCGAAGTTTATGGCGAGCGCGGATACGCCATTGCCACAGGCGGCGATGCGCTGCGCGTGCGCTTACCCGGCGGCCAGGAAGAAGCCCGCACGCTGGACCCTTTGCCCCCCGACGAACGCGATTCCTTGTCATATTTAACCGCTGTAGTGCGCGGCAAATTGAAACCGGAGGGGCTCTCGTCGCTTGAGAACAACATGATCGTTACCGAGATCCTAGTGGCGGCGCGCGAGTCTGCGAAGTCCGGACACACCATCAAACTCGGCGGCCAACCGGCACGATGACACTCTTCGGCATTGGGGCTCTCGAGTTATTCGCGATGTGGGTTCTGTGGTTGTACCCATTTCTGCGCAAGCGCTTCGCGGGCCCCAAACGAGAGTCTGAAGTGATGGCGCATGTGGGTGATTGGGGGCTGGCGCTCGAAACCCTGGGCATTTTCTGCGCGTCGTGCTGGCTGCCAAATACTCCGTTGCCCGGACCGGCGCGCATCGTCCCAGCGATGGTGTTGGCGCCCGCTGGAACTCTGTTCGGATGGCTCGCCGTCCGCCACCTCGGCAAACAACTTCGGATTCTGGCTGGATTATACGCCGACCACGAATTGATCCGCAGTGGGCCGTACGCGGTCGTCCGGCACCCGGTGTACGCGTCGCTGTTTCTAATGATGCTGGCTAATGGTCTGATGTTCGCGCGATGGCCCATGCTGTTGCTGGGCATCGTTCTCTACATCGCGGGAACCGAAATTCGCATCCATGCCGAAGAAGGCTTATTGCGAGCCCGTTTCGGCGCGCAGTTCGAGGAGTATCGCAAAAGTGTGCCGGCTTATCTGCCCCTGTTAAGATAGCTATACAAGATCTCAGGTTGTACCAAACAAAAAATATGAAACTGCCTCAAGCGGTGGGGAGAGTCTTACTTTTTTCGCTTCTACTGACCCGCATTTTGCCCGTAATGGCTGAACAGGTACGAGTCATTCGTGAGATTAAGCACGACGTATCACCGGCTTTGCGAACCCTCGCCACCTCGTCTCACGCCGGCAAAATGACTGGCGAGACCGAACCGGACGAAGACATCCCCGGGCGCGTCACCGTAGCAGTTCCCCTCGCGGACGATCCAGTGTTACAAAGGACCGCGGGCCCGAAGTTCGTAGCCACCCTGGGCCTGAATATTCTTGGATTGGGGAGCGGCTTTAGCGGTCCGCAGGGAGCATTTAAGCTTCTGTTCGCTCCCCCCGATCCGAACGCCGCAGTAGGCGCGACGCAAGTGGTCGAAACCGTGAATCTAGGTTTGGCCGTCTTCGATAAAACGACTGGCGCAGTCATACTGGGTTCCGTTCCGATTACCTCGCTCTGGACCGGTTTCAATTCTGCATGCTCACCGACGAAAGCTCTGGTGGCTGATCCGGTGGTCTTGTACGATAAACTCGCCCAGCGGTGGGTCATCAAGATCGTGACTCTGGCCAATCCGTACCTCACCTGCGTGGCCGTCTCGACTACCAGCGACGCGACTGGCACGTTCAACCGGTATGCATTCTCTTTGCCCGACGAAGGCAATCTGACCGGCCAGAAGTTTGGCCTCTGGCCCGATGCTTACTACTTCACGCAGTACACGGTACCCAACAGCACGACATATATCGGTCCTGAGGCGTGCGCGCTCGACCGCAAAAGTATGCTCGCCGGACAGACCGCCACGATGCAATGTTTCCAATTGAACAATGCGCACATATTCGGCATGATCCCCTCCGACCTGGATGGCCCCAACGCCCCTCCACCAGGGTCTCCGAATTACATGCTCATTCAAGGCCAGGCGCGCTCCAATTCACTGAACATGTACCGCTTTCACGTAGACTTCGCCGCGCCGGCAAACTCGACATTCACAGGTCCGGTCACCATTGCCGTGGCGCCTTATGTCTCCGCGCCGGCCGACGGAGTGGTTTCCGTTCCCCAGTTGGGCACCAGCCAGTTGCTGGATGCCAATGGCAGCGATCTGATGCACCGCCTCGCCTACCGCAACTTCGCAAATGCCAACCCGCCATATGAATCCCTGGTTGTGACGCACTCGGTGGTGGCCGTCTCCGGCGGTACCCGCACGCTAGGTGTGCGTTGGTATGAGCTACGGAATCCGGCAGGCACGCCGGTGGTCTTTCAACAGGGTACCTATGCACCCGACGCCACCTACCGCTTCATGGGCAGTATCGCGCAGGATGGCTTCGGAGACATGGCGCTGGGCTACAGCGTTTCCAGTTCCACCATGTATCCCTCGATTCGGCTGACCGGGCGGGTTCCCACCGATCCACGGAACATGATGGAGACCGAAGTCACCCTGTTTAGCGGCAGCGGATCGCAAACCGGAGGCGGCCGCTGGGGTGATTACAGCAGCGTGAGCGTCGACCCCACCGATGATTGCACCATGTGGTACACCAACGAATACATGGCCGGCACAGCAAACGTGAATTGGGCCACCCGGCTGGTGTCGTTTAAGTTTCCGTCGTGCCAGTAGTCGCCGCGGAGTCGTTCGCCAGTGCCAATGCGCCCCACAACACGCTGTCATCTCCCAGCGCTGCCGGAACCACGTCGATACGGGCGCCCGACCAATCCGTAATCTGGCGGCGCAGTTCCGCGCGCAGGGGACCGAACAGTTTATCCCCCGCCTTGGCGATCCCCCCCCCAATTACGATGCGCGCCGGATTCAATAGCATGATGCAAGCCTTCAGCCCCAGCGCCAGATCCACCACGTAGCGGTTAACGAAGGCAGGATCCTGCATCAGTTCTTCCGCCGTCTTGCCGTAATCGCGAGCCAGCCACAGTCCGCAACACATGCGTTCAAAACAGCCGCGCCAGCCGCAAAGGCACTCGGGACCGTCCGGCCGTATAGTCAGATGGCCGATCTCTCCGCCATACGAATCCGCGCCGCGCCAAATACGCCCGTGGTCGTAAATGCCGCCCCCGATGCCTGTCGAAAGGGTCATATAGAAGAGCGGTGAACAGCCGCGCCCCGCGCCGTACTGCGCTTCGCCCAGAGCGCCCACGTTGGCATCGTTGTCCATAATCGCGGGGATGCCGAGCAAGTCGCGCACCCAGTCCGTAAGGTGGAAGTCGCGCCAACCTCCCACGTGCGTGGATAGGGCGACCCGCTGCTCGGCATAGATGACTGGGCCGCCGAAGCCGATGCCGCATTGGTCCGCGGGCGTTTCGCGGTGCCAGTCGCGCGCGATAGCAGAGATCCGATCGAGCATCCAGTCGCGGCCGCCTTCGGCGTCTGTGCGGTGGGATTCGCGCCGCACCATGCGGTCGCCATCGAACAACGCCATCGAAAACTTTGTGCCGCCGACGTCAATCGCCAGCGTTCGTTTGCTGGGCATGCGCTGCCATAACCTCCTCGGGCGCGGCCGTACCGGTCCCCTTTTTCATGATCGTGATGGATGCCACCAGGTTGCCGAATTGCGCCGCCTCTATGGCCGATCCGGTAGCCCGCAGAGCCAGCGACGCACCCGCCGAAAAGCTGTCTCCCGCGCCGCAGATATCCACGGGATTCGCTTCGGGCTGGGCGCGTACCCAAGTCTCGCCGGTTTGGTCGACAACCAGCACGCCATCCGCCGCCACGCGTGACGAACATGCGTGGCGCTTGGGTGTGACGCAAGAGGGCGGGGAAGTCTACTCGCCCAAACAGCGCGCGGCATGCGCACTCCGCCTCCTGCAAATTGGGCTTCACCAGAACGTTACGGAACAGATGAATTCTGGCGCGCGAATCCGCGAAGAAAATGCGCTCCGGATATTGCGGCGCGAGTTCCGCCAGCAGTTCCCGCACGGCGGGTGTGACCACCCCGCCCTGGCTGGTCTCCGCCTGATCCGCGACCAGGATGACGTCGAACGATTCCACAGCCATCTGCAGATTGTCGAGCACCTGTCGTTCGACCGCCGCCGCTAATGGCGCAGTATTAATGAAATCCAGCCGCGGCTGGTCTTCCAAACCGGTTAGCGCATTGATCACTTTGGTGTAGGTGAAGGTCTGCATCGCGGATGTGCGTACGCACAGGTCCGACGAGATACCGCGCGCAGCCAATGCACGCGACAGTTCTTCACCGAAGCCATCGTCGCCAATGGCCCCCAGCACGGCCACCCGGCCCGGCGCCCAACGCGGCGAGATTGTTGGCCACGGTGCCACCCGCGCCCGGCGTCACTTCCGTACGAACTACACCGATTCGCGGAATACTGGTTTCGCGCGACGGCTCAGAGGCGCTGGGATCATAAGTACACCAGCGGTCCAGACAGATGTCGCCCACCACCAGCGCGGACAGCTTCGGAAATTGTGCCAGGATTTCCGCGACCGTCATGCCTGCTCCAAAATGGCGCGGCGCAACGCGGGAAATGTGGCGCGATGGTCGCCGCAAAAGTAGAAACTGGCGCCGCCGTCAGCCACCGTTCGCACCAGCAAGGTTTTGTGCGGCCGGAAATAATAACCGGCGTCGGATTTCGAAAGCTCGTGATGGAAATCGCCCTGAATCGGGGCAAGGTCGAAAACCGCGGTCGCAAAATCGCGAATCGTCCGACCCTCCTGATGCGCCACATTACGGGACATCGCCAGCGCCTTCAAATAGACCTCGGGTGCCATGATGGCCGAACCAAAGCTCAGCAGCACACCGCCGTCAAGCCGCTCGATGCTGCGCGCGAAGATCAGAAAATCACGATAGCTGGCCGCCCCGAAAGCCGCGCCATCGCAGTTGGGATGCTCGTGCAAAATGTCGTACCCGATGCCGACGTGCACGGTCACGGGCACCCCGCAGCGCCATCCCGCTGCCAGCACGCTCAGACCACGATGCGGATACTCGCTCTGTTCGATGCGCCGTCCCGCGTTTTCGCCGAGGCCCAGCCCGGTGTCCGCCGCCTCCCTTACCCAATCGTTCAACTCGCCGGTTTCGCGCCACAACCCGAACTCGCCGGTGCGGATGTAGCGCGCCACGCTTTCCGTGGTGGCCCCGATGCGCGCCAGTTCATAATCGTGGATCACGCCCGCCCCGTTCATGGCAATGTGATCGATAAACCCGCGCTCCACCAAATCTATAATCTGGCGGCTCACGCCGGCGCGCAACACGTGCGCCCCCATCATCAGAATCCGTGCGGAGCCGTGCGCGCGGGCCTTCACGATCCGGGCGGCCACTTCCGGCAGATCGGCATGCGTGTACGGCGTGGCGATCTCATTGAGCGCCAGCCAGTGCTCGCTTTGCAGATCGCTCACACGCTCGGCCAGTGGTTTCACCAATAGGCGTGAGCGATCGAAAATTTGATATTTACTTTCCATTGGGAAATAACGCGGTAAGCAATTCGTCACGGTACAAAAAGTTCGGGATGATGAAATCCGCGCCCACGCCCGCCAGGCGTTGGCGCTTCCATTCGTCCACCGTAAGACATTCCGGCTCCGCGGTGGCCACCCCTACCGCTACGCCGCCTACTTCCTTTACATTCTCTATTTCCACATACCCATCGCCGAAACCCAGGAACTGCGGACCGGTAAACTCCGAAGCCGCGATCAGCCGCTCGATCAAAATCTTCTTCGAGAAGCTTTTGTAATCGTCGAGCGCCCCGTAAACGCGCCCCTCGAAATAACGAGCCACATCCAGCAGTTCGGCTTCCTCACGCATGTAAGGCTGATCGGTTCCGCTAGCCAGATAAAGAACCAACCCGCGATCCCGCAGCGCCTCGATCAGCGCGCGGGCGCCCGGCACCAGGTAATTATCGGGCGAGACATGCCGGCGCCGCAGTTCCTCTAAACGCCCATGAATGCGCGCGTGCAGGCGGTCCAGATACATTTTCTTATATTCGAGCGGTTCTTTCGGCGTGCCCCCACGCGCGGTGATGGCGTCGGCCAAGGCGATCATCTGGTACATGGTCTGCTTGCCAGTTAGGCGCCACACGAAATCCTCAACCACCTTGCGTAACTCCACCGCCGATTCGCCGGTGTGTAGGTCCAGCAGAATCTCGACCATCATGGGAACCATCATGTCCATCCAGTTGGACCGAATGAGCGAGATCGTGCCGTCGAAATCGAAGAGACACACGCGCGCATTCGCGGCCGAGACGCCGCTACGCAATTGTTCGATCATGAACAGCTTATTGTCACATGCGCCGCACGGGTTTTGGCCCTGCTACAGTAACAGATATCCACGATGACCCGCTGCATATCCTGTGCGTCCCAAATTCCCGATAGCAGCCGGTTCTGTCTGGCCTGCGGCAAGCCTGTCGCGGACAATTCCGAAACCGCGGTGATGCCGGGATCCTCTACGCCGGTCTCCGGTGGAGGGCAAACCCGTGCGGGCGCGGTTCCAGCACGCGTCTCGTCGAGCGACGGTCGCTTTGTGGCGGGTTCACTGGTGAGTGGACGCTACCAGATCATCGGCCTGCTTGGCAAAGGCGGCATGGGCGAGGTTTATCGCGCCAACGATCTGACGCTCGATCAACCCGTCGCGCTGAAGTTCCTGCCCGAGAGTATGGCGCGCGACGCCGGTATGCTGGCGCGTTTTCACAACGAAGTGCGCATTGCCCGCCAAGTGTCGCATCCCAATGTGTGCCGCGTATACGATCTGGGTGAAGTCGACGGCCAGCCGTATCTTTCGATGGAGTATATCGACGGCGAAGACTTGGGCTCGCTGCTGCGGCGGATCGGGCGCCTGCCGTCCGACAAAGCCCTGGAGTTCGCCCGGCGAATCTGTGCCGGCCTTGCCGCAGCGCACGATAAAGGCGTGCTGCATCGCGATTTGAAACCGTCGAACATCATGGTCGATAGCCAAGGCCAGGTGTTCATCACAGACTTCGGTCTGGCTGCGGTTACGGGCGAATTGCGCGAGGCCCAGGCGCGTGAAGGCACACCGGCCTACATGGCGCCGGAACAATTGGCCGGCACTGAAGTCACGGCACGCAGCGATATTTACTCGCTGGGCCTGGTGCTCTACGAAATGTTCACGGGCAAGCGGCCCTTCGAAGCGGGAACGCTGGCCGAGATGATCCGGCTGCAGCAACATGGGACGCCCGCCAGCCTGACCACCGTGGTCAAAGATGTCGATCCGGCGGTGGAGCGCGTAATTCAACGCTGCCTGGCAGCCGATCCGCGGCAACGCCCGGCCACCGCACTGGCCGTCGCGGCCGCCTTGCCCGGAGGCGATCCATTAGCTGCCGCACTTGCCGCCGGCGAAACGCCTTCGCCCGATCTGGTGGCGGCGGCCGGTGACGCGGTGGGCATCCGTCCGGTCGGTTGGGGCTCGTCTGTCTTTTGGCGACTCTGGCGGGGCTGGCGGGGATTATGTTAATTGCGCCGCGCGTGCAATTGATCGGCCGCGTCGACATGGATCATGCCCCCGAGGTTCTGCTCGAAAAGAGCCGCGACCTGGCGCGCGCATTGGGCTATACTGCTAAGCCCGTGGATGTCGCGCACGGTTTTGCATATGACCACGACTATATGCAGTATGTCAAGAAGACCGACAAATCGCCGGCCCGATGGGAAAGGCGATTAGGCGGCATGCAGCCGCCCGCCATCGTGTTTTGGTATCGCCAAAGTCCGCGTCCCTTACAGCCCGAAGCGTTCGGCGTGGGCACGGTGGATCCCGGCGATCCGCCGCCCATCATTTCCGGCATGGTTTCCGTGGTGCTCGATCCGCAAGGCCGCTTGATGGAATTCGATGCTTTGCCGCCGCAGGTGGATCGCTCCGCCGACGATGTCGCGCCGCCCGATTGGAAACGGTTGTTCGATGCGGCCGGCCTCTATATCGCGCAGTTCTCCCCAGCCACGCCGCAGTGGACTCCGCTGGGCGTGAGCGATACACGCGCCGCATGGACTGGCGCGCTCTCGAATGGCATGCGAAACCAAATCCGCGTGGAGGCCGCCGCCTGGCGCGGCAAGCCCATTTACTTCCAGATCGTAGGACCGTGGACGCGCCCGGAACGTATGCAGACTTTCATGTTCAATACGAACATGCGGACCTTCGCCTTCACCGCCGTGGTCATCAGCTCACTATTGGTGCTGGCGTCAGCGTTACTCGCGCGTTATAACACCCGGCGCGGGCGGGGCGACCGGCGCGGCGCCATGCGCTTGGCCGGTTTTACCGCCTCGGTGTACATGCTCATCTGGGTTTTCGGCGGCTCGCATGTGGCCGCTTTGGGAGAACTGGTTCTGTTCTTCGGAGCATTAAGTTACGCACTTTTGCTGGCCGCCGCGGTGTGGGTCTTGTACATGGCAGTGGAACCTATCGCCCGGCGCCGCTGGCCGCACAGCATGATCGCCTGGAACAGACTGCTGGCGGGTGGCGTCCGTGACCCACTAGTAGGCCGCGATGTGCTGCTGGGTTTGACTCTTGGAACGGGGTCGGCACTGGTGGCGAAGTTCCATCAACTTGTACTTGCGAATGCCGGTACAACACCTGGCAGTCAGGTCCAACTGGAGTCGTTGTTGGGTGTCACTCACACGATCTCTACATTTCTA
Source organism: Bryobacterales bacterium (assembly GCA_963738345.1). GTDB lineage: Bacteria > Acidobacteriota > Terriglobia > Bryobacterales > Bryobacteraceae > Bog-159. Next base: position 2,976,246 of record CAVTWI010000002.1, on the reverse strand, counting down.
ACCTTGATTCCGAATTGTGTCGTGCAGACCTTGGTCTGGTTCGTTCTAATTTTTGTTTTACGCGTGGTACTGCGCCGGGACTGGCTGGCGGCGTGTGCGTTTGTGCTGCTTTATATCTTATTGAATACCCTCGCGGCCACGGAAGCGCGGGCCTTGTCGGCAGTCTTCACCGCCATTGAAACCGGACTTCTGATCTATGCAATGCTGCAGTTCGGCCTGGTCGCCTTAATCGCTTCTTCGTTCGTCTATGTTCTAATGCTGATGTTTCCGCTCACGGCCGACTTTTCGGCTTGGTACGCCGGCGCATCCATGTTCGCCCTGCTGAGTGTAGCGCTCATGGCGGCGTTTGCATTCCAGGCGACGCTAGCGGGCCGTTCGATGTTTGGGGAGGAGTTGTGAGCGTCAAACGCGGCGGGCGCGCGTCCGGCTCTAATAGCCACACGGTACGTCCCGGATAGTGCTGGATAAGCTTCTGGTCTTCCTCCATGCCCAGGTCGCGCGCCCATACTACGCGGGACGCATCGATATCGGCCGCATTGTAGACCCACTCATCCTGGAAGATATGACGCGGCCAGTAGCGCACCAGGACGAGTTGCTTGCCCGGCGCTTGAGCCAGTTGTTTGTCGATCGCGACGCGCCGTTCCGGGTTGCGCAAGGCCAGCGACCACGGGTCGCTGCTGCCTAACTGCAGGCCGTATTCCAGGGAAAAGTGGGCGATGCAGATCACCATCAACACGCGCGCGGCCAGGGAACTGAATCGGTTCAATTGCTGCAATCCCGTGATTGCGATCAGTACGAAGATACAAGTCACGGCGGCCATGTAGTGATACTGAAATGCGGGAAAGAAGTTAACACCCAACGCCAGGATCAGCGGCCAGATCATTGCCCATATTAACCGGCGATCCCGCAAGGCGAAGAAGAAGAAAGGCAAAGCGACATACAGCGGCGGCATGTAGAAAAAACGGTAATAGCGGATGCGGTAAACCAGGCGCAGCAGGTAGCTGGACAACGTCTCGGCCCGTTCGCCTCGAAACGAAAGCTGCATCTTGTAGTCTAAATCCTGCTCGCGGGTCAACTCGCGGTGGGGCGTGGCATTGGGTTCGAAAGTAAGAGCGGCGGGCACGCCGTACTGATACTGGCTCAGGGCGTAAGGCAGCGTGGTCCAACTGCCAGTGACCTGTTTATTCTGGATCAGCGTTACGCCGATGGCCGGTAAGACCACCAGCATCGTGATCAGTAGTGGCTTGGTGAGTGTCCGCCAGCCCGGCACAAGATAGAGTACGACGCAGAGTAACAGGAAGATCGATTCGTACGGACGAGTCAGTAAGTGAACCGCAAGACCCGCGCCGAGTAGGGCTGCGTCGCGCCGGCTTCCGCTTCGCCGCAGCCTGGGGAGAGCGCCAAACACCAGGCACCCGGCGGCGGCCGGAGCTGCTCCCCCCCAGTAGCTGTTCATCCACTGATTCAGCGGGCCGAATTCCAGGACAGCCAGTACGCCGCCAGCCAGCGCCCATCCGGCAGTGGTCCAGGCGCGCAGCATCCAGTAGCACAAACCGCAGAGAGCGGACGTCGCCAGAATCACTCCGGCCCACGGGCTACCGAAAAGTGTCCAACCGATCGCCAGCACCAGTCCCTGTCCTATGGGATAGATTGAGCTGTAAGTGGGCTCCTGCAGAACGAAGAATGTTTCGAAGAACTGGTGCAGCGCGTGGGCGGGGTTCGCCAAGCGGAAATGGCGTAGCGTATCGGCAACTAACAGGTGGCTGAACTCGTCATAGATATCGGGCACAGGCGCCGGATGGCGCGGAAGAAGCGCCAGGCGCAGTGCCACCGGCAGTGCCGCAATCAGCAGCGCGCACCATACGGGATGGTTCGCGAGTCGGGCGGCATAAGGTTCGAGCCACGGACGCCATGCCAGCGCGCAGGCCACCAGCAGCGCAGCCAGCGCCAGTAGGATGAGGTCGCCGATACCGAAACCGAGCGGATTAGTGAGTGGCAAGAACTGAGCCGGATGCGGCTGAAACATGCGGTCTCTTAGAATAAAAGGCTGTGCACGCGACGACGAACTACACCATAACAGATCAGGAACGCATGGCGCATGCGGTGAAGTATTTCGCTTGGCAGAGCCGCCTGGTGTTGCCGGAACTGGGCCGGCGCGTGATTGAGGTGGGCTGCGGTATCGGCAATTTCACGGGCAACCTATTGGACCGAGAAGCCGTAGTCGCCCTGGATGTGGACGCTGGCTGCGTAGCGCGATGGCGTGAACGGTTTGCCGGCCGGCCCAACTTGGAAGCTATGGTCTGCCAACCGGCTAGTGCGGCGTTCGCCGGACTGGCACAATGGCGGCCCGATTCGTGCGTGTGCCTGAATGTGTTGGAGCACATTCAGGACGATGCACGCGCAGTAAAAGCAATGGCAGACGTCCTGGTGCCCGGTGGGGTGATCGTGCTCCTGGTGCCTGCCTTTCAGTCGCTCTATGGCCCCATCGACCGCAATCTGTGCCACTACCGCAGATACAGTCGGTCGGCCGTAATGAGGCTCGCAGATCGCGCGGGCCTCCGCATGGAAAAGCTCCAATACGTGAATGCGGCGGGCTTCTTCGGTTGGTGGCTTAACGCCCGCGTGCTGCGGCGCGAGGCTCAGTCCGCCGCGCAGATCCGCATCTTCGACAAATGGATTGTGCCCTGGCTATCGCGCCTGGAAGCCAAAGCGCCGCCTCCGTTCGGCCAGTCGCTTTTCGCGGTGTTGCGTAAACCATGACGGTCTCCATCATCATCCCCGTGTACAACGAGTTCCGCACTTTCGACGAAGTGTTGGAGCGCGTGCGGCGAGCCCCATTGCCGGAAGGCTGCACGAAAGAGATTCTGGTGATCGACGATGGTTCGACCGATGGCACAGCGCAGCAGTTGGGGCCGGAGTTGCACACCATTCGTCATGCGGGCAAGGGGTCGGCCATTCGCGCGGGTATTGAATTGGCTACAGGCGATGTAGTGCTGATCCAGGATGGAGATCTGGAATACGATCCCGACGATTATGCACGGATTCTCGAACCGATCGTCAGCGGACGCGCGGATATCGTGTACGGTTCGCGATTTCTGGGGCAGGCCCCCCCCATGGCGGTGCTTAATCGGGTCGCCAACCGCATTCTGACAGTCGCGGCGAACCTACTTTATAACGCGCAGTTGACCGATGAAGCTACCGCATACAAAGCATTTCGGATCGGCGTCCTGCGGCGCATGAATCTACGGTGCCGGCGCTTCGAATTCTGTCCCGAAGTAACTGCCAAGGCGCGGCGTTTGGGTTATCACATCGTGGAAGTGCCCGTGCGCTACAACGCCCGCGGGATAGGCGAGGGCAAGAAAATCCGCACCAGGGATGGCTGGGAAGCGTTGTGGACTCTATGGCGTTATCGCTGGGTCGGCCGCGATCAACTGTAATGTCATACAGCGTACGGACGGAACGCGACATAGCACGCAAGCGCACAGACGCGACCGGCTTTAGCTCGCTAGCGTAAAAGGGTAATGCCTGATATTCCCCTGCGCCCGTTCGGTCGCCACGATGCGAAGGTCTCCGCCCTCGGTTTCGGCGGCCACCACTTAGGCGACGCCGAAGATGAAGGTACGGCCGTTCAACTCGTCCGCGAAGCCGTAGATGGTGGGATCACCTTCTTCGATAACTGCTGGGAATACCATCGCGGCAAATCAGAAGAATGGATGGGGAAGGGGCTCAAAGGCATCCGGGACAAAGCTTTCCTGATGACCAAAGTCTGCACCCATGGCCGGGATAAGAACCTGGCGATGCAGATGTTGGAGGAGTCACTGCGGCGACTTCAAACGGATCACCTGGACCTGTGGCAAATTCACGGCGTCTCGTTCGAAAACGATCCTGACCTGTTTATCCGGCCGGGGGGCGCCGCGGAGGCTCTGGACCAAGCCAAGAAACAAGGCAAGGTCAGGTTCGTGGGCTTCACGGGCCACAAGGATCCCAGTTTGCATTTGAAGATGCTGGCCACCGGATTTCCATTCGATGCGGTGCAAATGCCGCTCAACGCTTTTGACGGACAGTTCCGTAGTTTTGAACGCCAAGTGCTGCCGGAGTTGAATCGGCGGGGAATCGCGGCGCTGGGAATGAAGCCGCTACAAGGCCATGGTGACGCGGTCAAGAAAGGCGCCATTTCGGCGGAAGATGCGCTGCGCTATGCCATGAGCTTGCCGGTCACTACTACGATAACCGGCATGGAGAAACCCGAAATTCTGAAGCAGAACCTGCGGGTGGCGCAGGCGTTTCAACCTATGCAGCCAGCCGAAATGCAGAAGATACGCGACTCAGTAAAAGACCTCGCCGCCGATGGCCGATTCGAACTGTATAAACTGTCGCTCAAATTCGATAATCCTGAAGCGCGGCTCAGCCATAGTTTTCCATTGGACATGCAACAAGTGGAAGTGAAAGAGATGTTCGGATCGGCCAAAAACACGGGCCACGCATATCCCAAACTGAATCAGTAAAATGATGATCCACCAACCCAGCCGTCGTAAATTCTTAGGAGTATCGGCAGCCGGAATCACGGCCTCGTCCGTTCTGGCCGGGCAGGCCCGCACCGGTGGAGAGATTCCCCAAAGACCTCTTGGCCGCACGGGTCTTCAGGTATCTATCATCGGCCTGGGCGGTTATCACTTGGGTTCCGCGGAAGATCGCGACGAAGCCTGCCGTATCGTTGCGGCCGCCCTGGATGCGGGCATCAACTTCTTCGATAACGCCTGGGACTATCATGACGGACGCAGCGAGGAGTGGCTGGGCACGGCGTTAAAGGGAAAACGCGACCGTGCCGTACTGATGACGAAAGTCTGCACGCACGGGCGCGACAAGCAGACGGCCATGAAGATGCTGGAACAGTCTCTCACTCGTTTGCAGACGGACCACCTGGATGTCTGGCAGATCCACGAGGTGATTTATGACAACGATCCGGATCTGATCTTCCGCCCCAACGGCGCGGCCGAGGCGCTGGTACAGGCTAAGAAGGATGGCAAGGTTCGCTTCGTCGGTTTCACCGGCCACAAAGACCCGGCCATTCACTTGAAAATGCTGTCGCACGAGTTTCCTTTCGATACCGTGCAGATGCCGCTCAATTGCTTCGATGCCAACTTCCGCAGTTTCGAAAAACAAGTGCTGCCGGAACTCGTACGGCGCGGCATCGCTCCGTTGGGGATGAAGAGTATGGGCGGTAGCGGCGAGATGGTGCGGCACGGTGCAGTCACGGCCGCTGAGGCGCTTTCCTACGCGATGACCCTCCCGGTCGCGACCACCATCAGCGGCATGGAATCCATGGGCGTGCTCGAGCAGAACCTCGAGATCGCGCGCGGCTTCGAGGCGCTCAAGGCCGAGCATATGCAGCAGTTGCGCGATCGATGCCGGCCCGATGCGTCCGACGGCCGTTGGGAACTATTTAAGACCACCAAGAAATACGATGGTGATGTGGGGCGCGAACAGCACGGCTTCCCGCCTGCCTCGGAATTGCCCGCTTAACGAGCGCTCGTTGTGAACCGCCCGACCGGTAGTACGATGAACTTCATCGGATGAAGAACATCATCGTCGGCACGGCCGGCCACATCGACCACGGCAAGACCGCACTGGTAAAGGCCCTCACCGGCATCGACGCCGACCGCCTAGAGGAAGAGAAGCGCCGCGGCATCACCATCGACATTGGTTTTGCACACCTGCAATTGACGCCGGAACTGCGGTTGGGCTTTGTGGACGTGCCCGGCCACGAGCGCTTCATCAAGAACATGTTGGCAGGTGTTGGCGGCATCGATCTGGTGTTGTTCGTCATCGCGGCCGACGAATCTATCAAGCCGCAGACCCGCGAGCACTTCGATATCTGCCGGCTGCTGGGAATTCGGCAGGGTGTCATCGCATTGACCAAGGCGGACGCCGTGGACCCGGATATTCTGGAGTTGGTCCGACTGGAAGTGGAAGAGTTTGTCGCCGGTTCGTTCCTCGAGGGCGCGCCGATCGTGGCGGTGAGTTCGGTCACTGGCGCAGGACTGCCGGATCTGCGCAATGAGCTACAGCGGTGCGCCGCCACGGTAGCGGAGAAAAGTGCGGCCGGTCATTTTCGCTTGCCGCTGGACCGTGCCTTCACCGTGAAGGGCTTCGGCACAGTGGTCACCGGAACTCTGATTTCTGGCGCGGTGAATAAGGAACAGGAAGTGGAACTGTATCCGGCAGGGCGCCGGCTGCGCGTACGCGGCGTGCAAGTTTATGGCGCATCCTCGGGCCAGGCCTTGGCGGGACAGCGCACCGCCTTGAATCTGGCGGATATCGAACCTGGCGAACTGGAGCGCGGCATGGTGCTGGCGCCGCCGGGGATTTTCCGCGCCGTTACGCAAGTGGATTGTTCGCTCGATCTGCTGCCGTCGGCAAAGCCGTTGAAGCATCGTGCGCCTGTCCATTTCCATGCGGGTACCGCGGAGATCGAAGCGCAGGTGCGCCTGCTGGATGGCGCGGCGTCGCTGCAACCGGGTCAGCGAACTTGGGCGCGCATCGTGCTGCGGGAACCGGCGCTGCTGTTGCCGGGCGATCGCTTCATCATCCGCATGTTTTCGCCTGTAGTGACCATCGGCGGCGGAGTGGTGATCGACACGGGCGCGAGAAGGTATCGGAAAGGCGACCGCCTCGCGGAGCGTTTGACGACGCTTGCGGATGCGCCGGTTGGGGAACGCATTGCGCTGCTGGTGCGCGAATCGAAGTACGGCCTGGGTGTGGCGGAACTAGTGGCGCGCACCGGTTTGACGGAACGCCAGATTGCGGCCATACCAGCCGCAAATCCCGCCGGACCGCTGCTGTACTTCACTCAGCCGCAAGCCTGGTTCTGGAGATCGCGCCTGGTTCCAATCGATGCGCGAAAAACTGTTGCGTGCGGTGCGCGAATTTCATCAAAAGAACCCGCTGCTGCCAGGGATCGCCAAACAGGATCTGCGCGGCCGGGAACTGCCCGAGTCGCCCGCCTTCCTCGTGGATGCCATATTGGCGCAGGAAAAACTGCTCATGGTCGAAGGCGAGAACGTGCGGCTAGCCAGTCACAAAGTGGTTTTGAAGCAGGACGAAGAGCAGGCCCGCGCGGCTATCGAAACTGCTTTTGAGCAGTCCGGCCTGGAAGTGCCGGCGCTTCCGGAGGTGCTGGCGAAATCGGGAGTGGAAGCCGCGCGCGCGCGCTCGCTATTGCAAATACTGCTGCGGGAAAAGCGGCTGGTGCGCGTGAGCGACGATCTGGTCTTCCATTGCGCTGCTGTCGGGAGACTGCGCACCATGCTAGCCGCTCATAAGACCGAGCGTTTCAACGTCGGCACCTTCAAGGACTGGACCGGAATTTCGCGCAAGTATGCGATCCCACTGCTGGAATATCTGGATCGCGAAAGAGTCACACGGCGGGAAGGCGACGAGCGCGTAGTTTTGTAAGGCGCGCCGGCCTTTTATACTGGCCAATAGGAAACTACCATGTACAAGACTTTCAGAATCATAGCCGCGTGGGCGCTGGCCGCGGGCTGCACCGGCATTGCCGCGGCCCAAGGCTCCGGCTCCGACGCTGCCACCATGCAGGCGCTTCTGGCCGAGGTGCGGCAATTGCGCCTGATGGTGGAGAAATCCATCTCGCTGGGACCGCGCATGCAACTGCTGCTGCAGCGCGCGCAGTTTCAGGAACAGCGCGTGTCGCGCGTGCAACAGCAGTTGGACGAAGTGCGCAAGCAAATCGCCACGGAGACTGCGCGCCAGAATTCCGCTAATGAACGGCTGGCCAAGATTGAGCAGGATATTTCGGCCGAGTCCGATGCGTCCCGCCGTTCGCAATTGGAGGATATGCGGTCGGGCTTGAAGATGATCGCGGGAAACGGGCCGGATCAGCAATTGCGCGCGCGAGAGAGCGAGCTGAACAATGCGCTGATCACTGAACAGGCGGCGCTCACCGAGTTGAACGACAAGCTGGACGGACTGGAGCGCCAGCTTGAGAGTGCGGCGCGATGAGACTTGGCGGAAGCAAGACGGCAATTGCGTTCCTGCTGCTGGTGAGGCTTCCATTGCCGGCAGCCGAGATCAAGATCGGCAATATCATGCCGTATACCGGAGCGTTTGCGGAATACGGAGCCAGTGGCCGCGCCGAGGCTGCTTATTTCGAGATGATCAACGACCAGGGCGGAATCAACGGGCAGAAGGTCAAGTTCATCAGTCTCGATTCCGGCTCCGATACGGCCCGCGCCGTAACCCAGGCGCATCAGTTGGTGGGACAGGAGCAGGTGCTACTCACCAGCGGAATCTGGGGCAGCGCTGCCAATCTGGCGATCCGCGCCTACATGAACGATCAGAAAGTTCCGCAGCTATTCGTTGCGGCAACCGAATCGCAGTTTGACGATCCCGCGCATTTCCCGTGGACCATGGGCTTTCAGCCCACCCGGCGCGCGGAAGGCATGGCCTATGCCAAATACATTTTGCGCAACAAGCCCGGCGCTAAGATCGCGATTCTGTATGCGCGCGATCCATCGGGCGACGAGTGGCTTTCCGGCATCCGCGAGGGCCTTGGAGAAAAGGCGCGGACCATGATTTTGAAGGCGTCCGCTTTCGACTATGCCGACCCCGCCGGAGTGGACGCCCGCGTGGCGGAGCTGAAGAGTTCGGGCGCAGACGTGTTCCTGAACCTGGCTGTGGGAAGGCTTGCGGCGCGCGCCATTCGCCAAGCCTACGATCTCGATTGGCATCCTTTGCAATTCATTCCGAATGCGTCTCTTTCGGTGGCTGCGTTTCTCGAACCGGCGGGACTGAAGAAGGCCGCAGGAGTCATCAGCAATGCGCGGTCGAAGTCGTGGCTTCGGGAACGGTCGCAACAGGATCCGGCGGTCGAGGCTTTTCTTGCCTGGATGAAGAAATACAATCCCGACGCTGACCTGCGCGACGCCAACTATGTTTACGGCTATGAAGTGGCGGAAGCGACCGTCGAGGTGCTGAAGAAGTGCGGCCATGATTTGAGTCGCGCGAACGTAATGAAACAGGCCGCCAGCCTTGACGTGGAACTGGGCATGCTTCGCCCCGGCATTCGTGTGACTACCAGTCCCACGGATTACCAACCTATCAAACAATTATTCCTGATTCAGTTTGACGGCCACGACTGGGCGCCTGCCGGCAAGACTTCGCCTTACTAGTCTACTTGCCAACGGCCGATTCGGCCATATTCAGAAAGGCGTTGCGCATGCTGTCGCTGCCGCCGTCGGCCCTCTGGATCAGCATGATGGAAATCAGTTCGTTGGTGGGATCGATCCAGCCTTGCGTGCCGAACGCTCCGCCGTGGCCGTAGGTTCCTTTTGTATGTCCGGCCAACTCGCCCAGCGGATCCGTAACCACCTCCCAAGCCAGCCCATAATCGGCGCCGCGCATCCAACCGACGGGGTTAATGCCGGTGGTGTGGGGCTCGGTCATCAGGTGGACGGAGAACGGCGACAGATAGCGGCGGCCATCGTACACACCGCCGTTCAGCATCATGCGGTAAAGATGCAGCAGGTCTTCGGCGGTCGAATACAAGCCCCATCCAGGCGCGGAGAAGACTGCGCCGCTGCGATACCTGGCCGGATCGCCCGCGAGAATGGTTTTGGGTGCGCGCACCAGTTTGCCATCGCGCTGCACATACACCATGGCGATGCGCGCGATCTTATCGGCGGGCGGGAAGAAGAATGAATCCTTCATCCCCAACGGCTGCAGGATGCGGGATGCGATGAAGTCCTCATACTTCTGTCCGGAGCAGACTTCGATGATCCGGCCCAAAATCTCGATGCCCGGGCTACTGTAACTCCATTTGGTGCCGGGCTGAAACAGAAGCGGCTGCATAGCCAGTTGGCGGACCACTTCGGCAAGCGGTACGTTCATCAATTGCGGATAGTCGTGAATTGCGGCGGGCGGGAAATCCTGAATGCCGGCGGTGTGCGTCAGCAGATCGCGAATGGTAACGGGATGGTCGGGTATGCCGAGGCGGGAAGCATCCGGACCTACATTCGTAGTCACTCGTTGGTTGCGAAATTCCGGTAAGTATTCCTCTACCGCATCGCGCAATGCCAGTTTGCCTTCCTCGGCGAGCATCATAATGCCGATGGCGGTGACTGGCTTGGTCATCGACATAATCTGAAAGATGGAGTCCTTTTGCATGGCCCGGCGGTCTTCGATGTTCGACATACCCAGTGCATCGAATTCCACGATGTCATTGCCGTGGGCCACCAATGTGACGGCGCCTGCCACAGTCTGGTCGTCGATGAAGTGCTTCATCCGCTCGGGGATATGAGCGACGATGGTTTGATTTACACCCGCAGCATGGGCCTGCTGGGCCGACGCCTGCGGAGCTATGCAGCAGGCGGCAAGAAGGCAAAAATAAAGGGTTCGCACGGCTCTCAGCTTATCCGAGGGGCATGCGGAAATGCAATGCGGCGCGCCGCATTCTGCTAAAATTCAGGTCTCGAAACGGAGGATGCATGAAGAAGATATTGTTGGCGCTGGCGCTATCGATCGCGGCGCAAGCGGTGTTTGCGCAGGGCGCCCCGTCGCAAGGCGCGCCCGACCAACCCTACGCGGTGGAATATTATTACAAAGTGCAATGGGGGCATCAGCAAGAGTTTCTACAACTGTTCCTGAAGAACCACTATCCTCTGTTGCGGAAGATCGTGGAGAGCGGGCGTATGACTTCGGTAAAGATCGAGCAACCCGCCAACCACATGACGGAAGATGCGCGCTGGGATTATCGCGTCACCATCCGGTTCAAGAACTCCGCGCTCGCGACCACGGCCAATCCCGACGAAGAGCGCTTGATTCATCAGCTATGGCCGGACCAGGACACTTATAAGCGCGAGGAGCAGCGCCGCTTCGAGATTCTGCTGGCGCATTGGGATCTGCCCGTGACCGACGTTACGCCGGCTAAGCCGTAGCCGCCCGGCGCGCGCGAAGTGCACCGAGCAGCATCATATAAGCCAGCCCCTGGGGGGGCGCCCGCGATCAAGGTCACCAGCATCATCGCTGCGATCGCCAGATCGGGCGGCACCATTTAGCCGGCAAAGATATGGGCCGCTCCCTTGCGCCTGCACCCCTTCAACCGCCTACTGCCGCTGCGCGACCAACGAAATAGGGACACTTCTATCGAGGTAAGGATGGGGACATTTCTATCGAGGCTTGACAAGACGAAGTTCCATGTTTGCGGCGGACTCGACGCGTAGCTTACGCTAGAAAGACGCACTCATGGACATCACCAAAATCATCATCGGGCGGAATCCGCCAGAAGACATTAACGTCATTATTGAAATCCCGCAAGGCGGCTATCCGGTCAAATACGAGATGGACAAGGCATCGGGGGCCATGTTCGTGGACCGGTTTTTGCACACCTCCATGATCTATCCCGGCAATTATGGATTCATTCCGCATACGCTGTCGGCGGATGGCGACCCTTGCGACGCTATGGTCGTGGGGCAATCGCCGGTGATTCCGGGTGCGATCATCCGGTCGCGGCCCGTCGGCGTGCTGCTGATGGAGGACGAGAACGGGCTCGACGAGAAAATCCTGGCAGTGCCGGTGGACTCGTTGTATCCGTTCTATTCGAAGGTCGTCTCGTACAAAGATTTTCCCGAGATCCTTTGCGAGCAGATTGCCCACTTTTTCCAACACTATAAGGATCTGGAAAAAGGCAAGTGGGTGAAGGGTCTGCGATGGGCCGGACCGGACGAAGCGCGCCAAGCCATCTCCGAGGCCATTGCGCGCGCCGGCAAGCAAGCTTCGTAGGTTGCCCGGATTGCCATGCGCTAAACTACCGCGTGGAGGCATTCCCATGCAACCAGATTCCGCGCAATCGCCGCGCCGCGATTTCGTTAAGACCGCAGCCGCCGGCCTGCTGTTGCTGAAGCCGCAAACCGTATTCGGAACGCAGGCCAATTCCGCCGTTGAATTGGGGCTGATCGGATGTGGCGGCCGCGGCAATTGGATCGGCGCTTTCTTTCCGGAGTTTGCCGGAGCGCACATTGTAGCCCTCGCCGATGTTATCCGTGAGCGGCTAGATTCCACGCAAGCCAGCTTCAAGGTGGATGCCGCACGCACTTACTACGGGCCCGATGCTTATCGACAACTCATCGATTCGAAGGTGGACGCAGTGATCGTGGAAACGCCGCCCTATTTCCATCCGGAGCAGGTGCGTGCCGCGGTGGACGCAGGCAAACATGTGTATGTCGCCAAGCCAGTCGCGGTGGATGTGCCGGGATGCCGCAGCATCCTCGAGAGCGGCAAACGCGCGCAGGGCAGGCGCAGTTTCCTGGTGGATTTCCAGACGCGTTCGCAGCCCGTATTTCAGGAGGCCGCGGCGCGCGTGCATCGCGGAGATATCGGTAAGCCGGTGTTCGCGCAGGTGTTCTATTATGCGGGACGTCCCGCGCCCGACAAATCGAAGCCGGGAATGGATCCAGGGCAGGCGCGGATGATGAATTTCTATATGGACCGCGTGCTGGGCGGAGATATCATCGTCGAACAAAATATCCACGTGATCGACGTGGCGAACTGGTTTCTGCAAGGGCATCCGGTGGCGGCCCACGGCACTGGCGGACGGACGGATTGGAGCGGGACGAAGTTCAATACGGGCGACGCCTACGATCATTTCCTGGTGACTTTCCAATATCCCAACGGCGTGCAGGTAGACTTCAGTTCCAACCAATTGACCAACAGCTTCAGCGATCTGTGCGTGCGCTGCTTCGGCATCAACGGCTCGGTGGACTCGCACTACGGCGGCTTGGTGCGCATCACTGGCGACAAGGCTTGGATGGGTTCGGAAAAAGACGATACCTTCCGGCAAGGCGCTATCAACAATGTGAAGGCATTTGTCGATAGCATCCAGACAGGGAAGTTGTTGAACAATGCGGAGCAGGCGGTGGAGAGCAATCTGACGGCGATTTTGGGCCGCAACGCGGCTTATCGGAACCGCACTATTACCTGGGAAGAGTTGATGCGATCCGATGAGAAGTTCGAAGCCGATTTGAAGCTGCGCTGGTAATCGACTGATGGCCACCACCCGGAGGAACTTTATTGCGGGCGCCGCGTGCCTGCCCGCTGCGGCGCTGGCGGCGGATCGCCAGGCGGCGCTTGACGGATTCCAAATCGCCAGGCGCCACAGGATCGTACGCACGCTGCCTACGCCCGATTTCTTCGAAGGCTTGCTGCTGGGCAACGGCGATATCGGGGTGTGCGTGACAGTGCGGCCGGATGCGCTCGGATTGCACATCGGGAAATCCGACTCGTGGGACATCCGGGTGAGCGACGATCACATGCAGTATGTGCGGCCGTTCGCTGAAGTCTTGAAGTTGTGGGACAAAGCCAGCGACGAAGCCATACGGCAGGGGAAGCCGGAGGCAATCTATCTGGAAGACTCCGACCCGGCGTTGCGTGCTTATGCCGCGCAGACGGGATCGTCGTACCAGAAAAGCTGGCCGCGTCCATGGCCGTGCGGCAGCGTGTGGGTGCACTGGGATGTGCCTGGCATGCGTGTGGTGCGGCAGGAATTGGATCCGTCGAACGGGTTGTTTTCGCTGGAACTGGCGCTTGGCGGCAAGACCGTACATCTGTTCTGCTTCGTGAATACGGCGGCAGGCCATATTTGTTTGTGGTCGGACGAGCCGGCGCCATTTTCCGCAGTGGCGTACTATCCGAATATCGATGCACAGGCCAAGCTCCCGGAGCCAGTGACGAGCGGCGGGGTGGGCGAGTTTACGTGTATGCAGCGCTTTCCGGCGACGGCGCCGACGCATGAAGTGGTCGACCCGCCGGCATCACCTGATGACCGCAGTTTCGCGCTGCATGGCGTGGTGCAGGGTGAGTGGAAGCGCGAGGAAAGGCAAGATCACGCGGCCATGTTCCATAGCGACCGGGCGCAAGCGCTGCGTTTGGAGGTGGCGCTGTACACGCCGCGCGATCACGCGGGACCGGCAGCAGAAGCGGCGCGTGTGGTACGGGAGATGGGCAAACGGACGGCGCGCGAGATCCAACGAGGTTCGGAAACATTCTGGAAAGAGTATTGGTCGCGGTCGGCGGTGGCTTTCGAGGATGTAGAACTCGAACGGTTGTGGTATCACAACCAATACTGGCTGGGCTGTTGTTTGCGGGAAGGGAAAGTTGCGCCGGGCTTGTGGGGCAACTGGACCAGCGGGCGTATCGGAACGGCCTGGCATGGCGACTACCACATGAACTACAACACGCAACAGGTGTTCTGGGGCGTGTTTTCGAGCAATCACGTGGATCAGCACCTGCCCTACGTGGAAATTGTGGAGAACTTACTGCCTATGGCGGAAGCTACCGCCAAGCAGCAGTTCGGGCTGCAGGGCGCTTACTTCCCGCACTCGGCGTATCCGGCGCCGAGCCAGGCGGTGCCGTATCCGACGCCGCCTTGGGCATACGAGATCTGCGAGACTCCGTGGACGGTGCAGAGCCTGTGGTGGCACTATCTATACACGCTGGACGATGCGGTGCTGCGGCGGGTGTACCGACCGTTAAAAGAGGCGGCGCAATTCATCGCGGCGTATGCCAAGCGGGGCGATGACGGCCGTGCGCACCTGAATCCGACGGTATCACCGGAGAACTGGGGGTTCACGGCGGGCCAGCGGCTGAATCAGGATTGCATCATGGATCTGGCTCTGGCGCGGTTCCTGTTAGGCGCGGTGGTGGAAGCGTCCGGCAAACTGGGCGTGGATGCGGAAGAGCGCGTGCGGTGGTCGGCGTTGCGCGACAGTCTGGCAGCGTATCCGAAGGCTGTGGGGCCGCAAGGCGAGGTGTGGATCGACGTGCGCAATGCGCCTGTCGGTTGGATCTATAACATCCCGGTGACGCTGGCGCCGGTGTTCCCGGGGGATCAGGTAGGTTTGGAGAGCAATGCCGGCGAGTTGGAGATCGCGCGCCGGACGGCGGCTGGAATCCGGTTGGAAGGCGGCAACGACATCGTTTATCAGCCACTGATCCGGGCGCGTCTGGCGATGCTCGATCTGGCGTGGTTCAAAGACGAAGTGCGCTACTGCCAAGTGCCGAACGGCATCGTGCAGGATCGCGTCAGGCAGACGGGCGGGCGGTATACGGAGACCACCAACTTCGATTTCATGATGCGGATGGGGATTTGGACGGAGAACCTGGCGCTGCCCGCGGTGCTGAACGAATGCATGTTGCAGAGCTACTCGGGAGTGCTTCGGCTGTTTCCGAATACGACTAATCTGGGTCCAGCGCGATTCCGCGATCTGCGGGCGCGAGGAGCGTTTCTGGTGAGCGCGGCGTGGGACGGCAAGCAGGTTTCGTCGGTTGAGATTCACAGTGAGAAGGGCGGGGAACTGAGGGTGGTGAGTCCGTGGCATAGCGGCCGGATCATGAAACTGCAGACAGAACCTGGGAAGGTCTACAGACTAAGCCGTGAGTAAGAAGGTCAGCAGGGGCAAAGTCAGACCCGGGCGCGGACTGTGGCGCCGGATTCTGTTTTGGATGTCGGCGTTGGTGGCCGGTTTCTATGCGCTGTGCGGGATGGCGATGGTGGGGCTGAAGTGGATCGATCCGCCAACCACAATGGTGCAGATGGAACGGCGCGTGGAAGCGATGGCTCACCATCGCGCGTATCACAAGCGGTACGCTTTCGTGCCGCTGAGCCGCATCTCGAAAGAGCTACAGCACGCGGTGCTGGCGTCCGAAGATGAACGATTCTTCCAGCACCATGGCATTGACTGGACGGAGACGCGCAAGGTGGTGGACCGCGATCTGGACCGCGGCAAGTTAGGGCGGGGAGCATCGACCATCACGCAGCAACTGGTGAAGAACCTGTTTCTGAGCACCAGCCGGTCGGTGATTCGCAAAGCGGTGGAGTTTACTTTGACGCCGGTTGCCGATTTCATTCTCGGTAAGCAACGGGTGTTGGAACTGTATCTGAACGTGATCGAGTGGGGACCGGGAGTTTATGGCGCGGAGGCGGCGGCCAGCCAGTATTATGGGATTCCGGCGGCGCGGCTGAACAGGGACGAGTCGGCGCGCTTGGCGGCGGTGATCCCATCGCCGCTGACGCGCAAGCCGGCGCGGATGGAACAACTCAGCGCCGATATACAGGAGAAGATGCGCAATATGGGTTGGTAATCCCGCTCACTGCGGGTAGGGATCGCCGGCATGGACCACACGGATGTTGTGATCGGTGAAGACTGTCGGGCTGCCGGGCGCAGTGACTTTGGGCATGTGACAACTCGCGCAATTCTTAGTGGCAACCGGACAGGCTTTTTGGGTGACGGTGTGACAGGCGAGGCAAGCTTTATCGTAACTTGCCTCGGTCCTGACCAAATCTTCGTGCGGATTGTGGCAGGCGGTGCAACGGATGCGCTTATCGTCGCCCAGGAAACACTGGCTGTTGGCCAGGCGGTAGGGCTGAAAGCGTACGTTCTTCTGGCCGAAGATGCGCATGCCGACCACTGACTCCCAGGTGCGGTGGCACTGACCGCAATAGGTGGACATCTCTTCGGCAGCCATGTCACCTAGCTTGCGAGGGGTAGGAGCTGTTTTGCCCGCGGCGATAGCCTGCATGTGGGTTTCGGCCCCGGTGTGACAGTGCTCGCAGGTGAGGCCGGGACGTAAAGACTCCAGCGTCAATTTCCCTTGGGTGACACCGCCGGTGCCATGACAGTTGAAGCAGGCAGTGATCTCTTCATTCGGGGTGAGGCGGCCCATAGCTTCAGTGAGATTCGTGGGATGGATGCGGTCATCGCCAATAGTAATGCCCAAGCCGCCGATGTTGTCGTAGTAGGTGACCAGGCTCTCGTAGAATTTGCCCTGGTATTCGAGAGCGAAAGTAAGGTTATGGACTCCGAAGGCATAGCGAATGGGAAGGGTGAGGGAGCCCGACTGGTCACTGACGGTATAGGTACTGATGCCGTCTTTGCGCACGACTTCGTAGTGATAACCGTTGGCGTCAAACGTGAGCTTGGGATGAGCGACGAGCGCGGCCTGGGTTTCGGGCAATTCGAGGCCGATGCCCATTGGAGTTGCGGGTTGCGTCTGGGCTTCAGTGCGGTGACAGGTGGCGCAGGTGACTTTGGCGGGGGGCAGCGGCGCGGATTGGGCGCAGGCGAGCGGGAGGAGCAGCAGGAACAGGTGGCGGCTCATGGCTTGGCTCCGGCGAGGGCAAGAGAGATCTGGCGTTGATGGCGGGAATCGCCGTGGCGGCCCGCGCGGGCGTAGGCACCGGCAAGAGCCATGTGGTATTCGAGGGCTTCGGGATCGAGATTCTGGGCGGCTTCGAGGCGGGCGATGGCGGGGCGGAGATCGCCCATTTGCAGGAGCACTGCGCCGTAGGCGTACTCGGCAAGCGGATCGGAGGCACGGTCGGCGGCAGCTTTCTTGGCGAGGGGCAAGGCGGCGGAAACGTCGTCCGCATGAAGCAGCAGCAGGGCCAGAGTGGCGGCCACGTCAACGTTGGCGGGATTCAATTGCAACTCGCGGCGCAGTTCGGGCATGGCTTCTTCGGGGCGTGAGTAGCTCAAGTAAGTTCCGTATAAGTAGTGCACGCCGGGCTGATCGGGATGTTGGCGGGCTAACTGTTGGAAGCCGGATTCGGCTTTCTCCAGATCGCCCAAAATCCAGGCGCGGGTGGCGGCGCCGGCCTGCATGACGACATCGTTGCGGCTGGCGGGCACGTCGCTGGGCAGCGAGGGATCGTGGAGGGCGTTGAGGCCAAGGGCGGCGATGAGCATAGGTTCGTGGGCGCCGCCGCGGGCATAGCGTTCGAGTTGGCGCTTTCCGACGGTGAAGAGTCCGGCACGCGACAACAGCAGGCCGTAATGAAAGCGGACGCCGGCTTCCACTTCGGGAGGCAGGTCTTTACCGGGGGCCAAGCCTTGGCGGAGATGGTCGAGCGCGAGATCGTACTTGCCGGTTTCAAACTCACACAAGCCGAGGAGGGACCAGGCGAGGGGGCGTTGGTTATCCAGTTTGACGAATTCGGTGAAGGCGGCCTCGCCACCGGCGTACTGGAATGAAGCATAGGAAAGAGTGCCGAGAAACCACCAACCTTCGAGCCATGAAGGCTGCAGTTGGACGGCTTGGTGGTAGAGTTCGATGGCTTCCGGGATGCGATTGGCGCGGCGGGCATCGGCCGCTTGCGCGGACAATTCCTCGAAGACCGCGGCCTTAGCGGCGTTACCGGAAAGAGCCGCGATCAGGCACATAAATAGAACTGCAGTGACGACACGCATCGCTGATTGGATCGGTACACACTACCCGGAGGGGCCCCTCGTTACCTATTTTGGCGTATCTGAAGGGGAAATGGTTACCGTGTTTGCGGCTATGGCGCGGCGGGCATTGACGGCGGCGCCGACAATGGCGAGATCGGTGCTGCTGGTGATGATCTCGAAGAGGCTGCCTTGCAGCGGAGTCATCTTGACCATCTCGTGGATATACTGGGCGACCAGACTGAGTTCGACATACTGGGCATTGGGGCCCATGATGAAGAACTTTCCGGGGCCATCGAGATGGATGCTGCTGGCGGAGGCGGCGGCGAGGGCGCGGTGCCAGCGTTTGACGAACGTACCGCAGCGGACATCACCCTCACGGGCGGCGGCGAAGACTTCCTCAGGCTCCATATCGAGGAAGCGCAGGCGCATGGCGCGGTGGCCCATGATGCCTTCCAGGTGACCGACACCGCCGCAACCGCAGTAGTGCTCCTTAGGGTCGAGTGACACGACCATGTGTCCGCCTTCCCAGACGCCTTCGGCCTGGGGATAGCGGCCGAAGCCGATGCCGTCGCCGAGGTACCAGATGCGGATGAGCTTTTCGAGGTGGCCTTTGGTGGCGGCGACTCCGGCGGCGATAGCATCGGCATCATTGGAGATTTGGACAGAAGCGCGCAAGCCCTCGCGCGAGAAGACGCCGCACAAGGCGGTAGAGAAGGCGAAGCCTTTGATCTGTTGCAGGTTGGGCGATTCCTCGACGATGCCGTTGCGGATGACGCCGGGGAAGCCAACGCCGACGCAGTCGATCTGGCGATCGCGCGCGGCGAGCAAGACCTGGCGGCCGATCAGTTCGGCTATCTCATCTCCAGTTAAGGTACGGAGGGCGTCGGGATTTTCGGCTCCGTCGGGATAAGTGGTTATCGGACCGGCGAGCGCGTTATCTTCTACTACACCTACCGCGACTTGCCTGGTCGCGAGGACGCCGATTGTTTGGCCCATGTTATATCTCCACTAAAGTCGCGTCAGCTTATTCAGGCCGTTGAACGCGGCGGCCTTGTAACATTCAGCAAGCGTCGGATAGTTGAATACGGTATCGACGAAGTACTCGACGGTACCTTTCAGGATCATGACAGCCTGGCCGATGTGCAGTAACTCGGAGGCGCCTTCGCCGATGATGTGCACGCCCAATATTTCCTTGGTTTCGCGATGGAAGATGAGCTTGAGGCGGCCGGTGGTATCGCCGCGGATCTGGCCGCGGGCGATTTCGCGATAGTAGGCCACGCCGACTTCATAGGGCGCGTCTTCCTCGGTCAACTGCTCTTCCGTTTTGCCGATGAAGGATATCTCGGGGATGGTGTAGATGCCGTAGGGGTAAGTGGCGGGATTGGAGTGCACGGGAATGCCGAAGGCGGTGGCAGCGGCGATGCGGCCCTGCTCCATCGAAACCGAGGCGAGGCTGGGAAAGCCGATGACATCGCCGACGGCGAAGATGTTGGGCTGTTTGGTGCGGTAGTTGGCGTCGACCGGAATGCGTCCACGGGCATCGGCTTCGAGGCCGGCGGCGGGCAGGTTAAGGTCTTCGACATTGCCTTGGCGGCCGACGGCGTAGAGCAGCGTGTCGCCCGAGATTTTCTTCTTACTCATGAGATTGGCGACTACGCCGGTGGGTGTGTCTTCCACGCTTTCGACTTCCTCATTGAGGCGCATGGTGACGCGGTGGTCGCGCAGGTGGTAGGAGAGTGCTTCGATGATTTCGGCGTCGGCAAACTCAAGCAGGCGCGGCCGTTTTTCGACGAGGATGACGCGCACGCCGAGAGCGGCGAACATACAGGTATACTCGACGCCGATGACACCGCCGCCGACTACGATCAGGATTTTGGGAATGTCGACCATCTGCAGGATCTGATCGCTGTTGATGATGGTTCGTCCGTTTAAGGGGACCTTGGGGGAGACGGAGGGTTTGGTGCCGGTCCCGATGATGATGGTGGTGGCTTCGTAATCGGAAACGCCGCGACTGCTTTCGACGCGGATGTGGGTGGGATCGATGAACTGGGCGGTGCCGTAGATGACTTCGATGCCGTTGCGGGAGAGTTGGGCCTGGGTGATATCGGTTTCGGTTTTGATGACGTGTTGGATGCGGAAACCGAGGTCCGCCATGCTGATCTTTTCCTTGACGCGATAGCTGACGCCGTAGATGCCCTGGTAGTTGAAGCCGGAGAGGTGGAGGACGGCCTCTCGCATGGTCTTACTGGGGATGGTGCCGGAATTGATGCAGGTGCCGCCGACGACTTCGCGTCTTTCGACGAGGGCGACGCGTTTGCCCGATTTGGCGCCCTGAATGGCCGCGCGTTGTCCGGCGGGGCCGGAACCGATGACGATGATGTCGAATTGTTGCATAGCGGGGTCGTTTGGGGTGCTTCACCATCTTAACCCGGCAGGGGGGCTTTGTGTGTTACGAACGAAGCCCAAGGAGATGGAAACAAAGGTAGACGGGGGGCTCGCTTTGCTCGCCGGGGCCGGGGGGCTGGGGCCGGGGGCCGGGGATTAGTCTTCGATTAGCCTTCGGGTGGGGGGGGGATGGTGGTTCGGGGCCGGGAAATTGCGGTTTTCGGGGTGAGTTTGGCTGGGGGGGGAGGGTTTGGAGACAGGTGTGGCGCACCCGTTGTTGACGGGCGCGGAGTTGTCAAAGATCTCGGTGCGGGAAAAGTTTAGCGCGTGTTGGTAGAGTCGGGCGCGCAGAACATGGGCGGCTGGTCGACGGGTTCCGACATGACGAAACCGGGATGCGGTTTCACTTGGTTGTTGAGCACCTCCTGCAGGGGTTCGGCAGGGGATGCGGGTTGCGGTTGCGCGGAACGCTGTTTTTGTAACTTCTGCAGGTAGTCGACGGCGATGCGAAACTCTTTTTCGAGTTTAGTGCGCTGTTTATCGACTTCGGCGAGCATGGCGAAGCGGCGTTCGCTGAACGGGATTTCCATGTAGATGCGGGTTTCGGAATTCGCGTTGCGGATGAGCAGCCACTGGATGACGACGAGGGTTTCGAAGCAGCACGTTTCGGTGCGGGTGCGCGGATTCCAGTCGGTGAACAGTTCGTCCCAAAGCTGGGAGTAGGCTGCAGCGTTTTCGGTGGGTAGGATGGTGGCGCGGGTGCGCAGGCCGAAGGTGAGGGCGTTGAAGCGGATGGCTTCGCGGCCTTCAGGAGTCTTCGGGCCGCAGGACTTCTGGGCATTCTGCTTATTCGCTTCATGCTGTTTGTCAGATACCAACATATATTGCTCCTTAGTGGGATGACGGGTTAGAGCCCGCTATCCGATTTGAGTAGAGCATGGGGTTTATGGCTTGGGGCGGGAGTTGGCGGCCAAGTGATTGTAACTGCTAGATTAAATTAATTTGTCGGGGCAGTGACTCGAGTCCGGCTTTACCATGCCGGGAACGTTCGTCATACCCATCCACGAAGTCCGTCTTTGGTGACGGGGTCCGCGACGATGTCGTGCTGAGTAAACAAGCTAGGTACAATCGTTGGAGGAGGTACGCAGCAGATGAGACAAGGTTCACTGGACGTCGTATCGGATCATAATGTTTCTGGCGCTGGCACTGTTTACCGTGTTCTGTTTTACGGCTTCCCTTCCGGAGGCCTCGCTGGGAGCCATGGAGCCGTTCAGCAACAGCAGCCAATTCAAGGGGATGATGCCCTTCGTCAATTCTTCATCAACGACCTGCTGTTGCAGGACTTGCCGATGAAGCGACGGGAGCAGATGGCGGACGAATGGCTCAGCGTCTTAGTTACAAAAGGCACGCTTTCGCTCTCTTCGGTCAGCATCTCCGAGGATCTATTTGATTGGTTAACTGTGAAGTAGATGTTTGGGGAACGACCAGATAGACGGTCTTACCCACGACTGCGATGATCCATGTAGGTATTGCTTGCGATAGCAACCCAGACAAAGGTAAACTGGCCACGAACGGTCCTTCGTTGGCTAGGTCTGTAGTATCTGATGGCCTATCCTAAGAGTCTCTGCTTATCGCACCGCATAGTTGGGCGTAAGCCGATGCTAAAACTCATGAAAACTCACACGTTCCCAGATCCGAAGAAATTCCCTACGCCTCCGGCGTGAGGACACAGTCCAGTGGCTCATTTACCTGCGGGCGCGGCGGTAGGCCCTTAATTGTCGGATCTGCTCAAATACGGCATCTCCGTCCAGTAGTTCGCCCCGATCGGCCTGGTCGCTGCCGCGCTGGATCTTGGCGCGGAGGTCTGACAGGGTGGCCTCCTGGGCCCGTTCGCGTTCTTCGAGCAGGCGGAGGCCTTCGTGGACCACTTCGCTCGCGGTTTGATAGAAGCCGGAGGCTACACGGGATTGAACGAACTTCTCTAGCTCTGGGGTGAGGGAGACTTTAATGCTTGTAAGGTTCGGCATACTGGTTTTGGGGCGTGCGCGCCGCGCGTAGTCTATGTCACGAGCCGCGGATCAGCACCTGGCGGGCGCGCACTTTGGCCATCCGGAGGATGTGCTCCAGATCCATGAAGTGATGGAGTTCCGTCTTCTCGTCGGGCGACAGATCGTCTTCCTTCGCGCGCGCAATCAGTTCGCTAACGCGCTGTTGCGCTTCGGCCGAGGGGTGGTAATCGACCACGGCTTGCGGTGTGGTGCCGACGGCAATGAAGTCGATTATCTCAGATACGAATGAATTGCGGTGTTGTCCATTATCGGCCACATCTCAGGATAGCGCAGCGTCCAGGAATGAAACTGCCAAGATCCGCATTGGCGACTGAATCACACGGCCTCGCCAATCGAGTGGGCCAGCAAAGGCCTCCGCTCTCCAGAGTGGGGCTGCTGATGCCCCGTTCGTGCAGGCTGATGTAGGTTCGGTCAAAGCAGCCGTGGAGGGCAAATTGCTCCTGCAAGATTCCGCTTGTTTTGCGGAGCTCGCGGAGAGCTTTTCCGAAAGCCCGCCCGGGACTGATGCCCGGCTGGATTTGCTTCCTTCCCTGCGTCTTGGACGGTTGCGCCACCTGTCCAATCCTGATATGCTGCCGATCATATTCCCACGGAATATGTCCTGAATCTGGAGATCAATGCCGAAACTTCAAACTGGGCCAGCTCCGGGCGGGTAACCTACGGCCTGGAAGGAAATGCTGTGAATAGAGTCAGGATCGCGATTTTTCTCATTGTGCTTTTTGGCGTGCCGCTGTGGATTGGTGTGGAAACACGTAATTCGCTCCCGGAGCCAGTCGCATGGGTGCTGACCTTCGTTTGGCTGGGCTTCATGGCTTTCATTGCAGATCTTGATTCAAAGCGAGACCAGGACTAAAAGGTGTGGACGGTGGCTTATGCCCGGGGCAGTGTAGTCAGGACCACGCGATCTGTTCGTGACTCTTGAACTGCTATTCAGCTTCGGGCACGGCAATTGCCCGGCACTCATTTGGATCGAAAATCTTCCTTACGAACCACTGCCTGTCAGCAGTGGTAAGACTGTCGACGGCGCCAAGAAACGCTTGATGTTTCGTACGACACACTGATCGCATTTGAAATGCATAGTCGCTATGGGGATCTTGGACGGATTCTTTGGCATAGGAGACGTATTCCCGCAGTCTTTCGGGAACGAGCAGAACTGCTCGGGCTAAATCGTGGGGCATTCGAGCATGCAACTCCGCGACCTTTTCGACATCCTTCATAGACTCTTCCTCGCAAAGCAAGCCATCCAATGTGTACCAAAGGGTCTCTTCGTCCTTGGTGGGTGGGATCATCGAGAGGAGCATCGATGCAGTTAATCGTTCTTTTGGTTCCAGTTCGAAAAGTCGGAATGCGAAGACGAGCCGGGAGATGTAGCTGTCACCTGCTTTGTTCTTCCAGTTCACGAGCGACTGCTTCGATTTCGATTCAGCCATCTTTGGTATTGCCGCGAAGGAATCACAGCTTGGGCTCTGGGCCTGACACAGATTAAGAGCCAGAAGTAATGGCAGCGACAAGGGAACCAGTCGCATTCTCCAGAGCATGTTACCGAGTTGCCTGCGCCGGATGGAATCGATGATCTCCAGATACGAGGGAGTTGCGGCGCTGCTCATAATTGGTCTTGTCTCAGCATAGCGCGGCATCCGGGAAATCGCGTGGTCGTTATTTTCACTTGTTGACATCCGACCCAAGATGATGCATACTCATGTCGGATGCCTCCCCAAAGAGAAGACAAAGAGCGAGCGGCCTTGTTACAGGGCACGCTGGATTTATTGATTTTGCGAACGTTGGTGCTGGGATCGCGCCATGGGCAGGGTATCGCCCGTTCGATCCAGCAGCAATCCGACGACGTATTTCTGGTGGATCATGGGTCGTTGTATCTGGCGCTGCAACGGCTGGAAAACAAGGAATGGGTCAAGGCGGAGTGGGGTGTTTCCGAGAACAACCGGAAGGCGCGCTTCTATACCTTGACGGCCAAGGGACGGAAACAACTCACCCAAAAGACAGACCAGTGGCGGCGGGTGGCGAATGCGGTGGCGCGAATTCTGGCTCACGGTGAGGCGGAGGGTTAGGCGATGTTCTGGCGCCGCAAACGTTCGTTGATGGACCTCGCCGCGGAGATCGAGTCGCACGTGGCGCACGAGGCCGACCAGGTTCAGGAAAGGGGCAGGGCGCGCGAAGATGCGGAGGCCGCGGCGCGGCGGGCGTTCGGCAATGTCACGGCGGTCGAGGAAGCCTTCTATCAGAATGGCCGGTGGCGGGTGTGGGATCAATTCACGCGCGACCTGCGTCATGCTTTGCGGCTGTTTTGGCGGCGGCCCGGATTTAGCGCCGTCGTCGTGCTGACGCTGGCCCTGGGAATCGGGGCGAACACGGCGATCTTCAGCGTGGTTCACGCTGTGCTTTTGCGGCCGCTGCCGTATCGGGATCCCGGCAGGCTGATGATGCTGTGGTCGCGAGATGCGGCACACGGCGTTGAGGAAGGCCGCGTGTCCCTGCTGAATTTTGCGGACTGGAAAAAGCGCAGCCACACGTTCGAGGACATGACGTTCTTTATCGGGCAAACATTTCTGCTGGGAAACAAGGACGGCCCACCGGAGCGAATGCGATCCGCGCGCGTGACATCGAACTTCTTTCCGATGTTGGGAGTTGCGCCGATGCTAGGGCGGGCATTCACGGCCGAGGAGGAGCGGCGGGGCGAATCGGTGGTGGTGCTGAGCTATGGCCTGTGGCAGCGCCGGTTCGGAGGCGCGGGGCAGGTGCTTGGATCCGACCTGGTGATGGACAAGCGGAAGGCGCGGATTATCGGGGTGATGCCGGCGTCCTTTCAATATCCCTTCGCCGATACGCAGGTGTGGGAACCGGTAACGGCGCATCCATACTGGGCGACGCGCGACCGTACGGGCCCGCGCTCGTCATCGAACTGGTATGCGCTGGGGCGGATCCGGCCGGGCGCGACTCCGGCACAGGCGCAGGCGGAGATGAGCGCGATTGCGCAGCAACTGGCGCGGGAGTATCCAGAGAGCAAGAATCTGCCGGACATCGGCGTGGTACCGCTCGAAGCGCAGACGACAGGGCGGGTGCAACGACCACTGTTCGTGCTTTTCGGCGCGGTGTTTCTGATGCTGCTGATTGCGTGCATGAATGTTGCGAATCTGCTGCTGGCGCGGGGATCGGCGCGCGGGCGGGAGTTCTCTCTGCGCAGAGCTTTGGGGGCGGGCAGGGGACAACTTGCCGCGCAACTGCTGACGGAGAGCCTGGTGCTGTCGGCCGTGGGGGGGGCGCTGGGGCTGGCGCTGGGGGGAGCACTGTTGCGGGCACTGATCGCTTTTGGGCCGCGCGAGATTCCCCGGTTGGGCGAGGCTCGCATCGACCCACAAGTGCTGATGTTCACTTTGTCGCTATCCATTCTTGCGGCCATTGTCAGTGGCTTGTGGCCGGCGATGCGGGACGGCACGATGCGGTCCGGAAGCAGGCAATGGAGCACGGTAGCGGATCGGGGAGTGCGCAATCTGCTGGTGATTGGAGAATTCGCCATTGCCCTGATCCTGTTGGCGGGCGCGGGGCTGATGGTGGAAAGCTTTGTGCGACTGAGCAGGGTGGCGCCGGGCTTCCGGCCGGAGAAATTGCTGGTGATGCGGATCGACCTGCACGTGGGACGGACGGCGGCGCAATACGTGGCTTATTTTAAGGAGGCGATCGAGCGGGTCGAGTCGTTGCCGGGGGTGCGATCGGCGGGGGCCATCAGCGGGTTTTTACGGTCGGATCCGGAGAACGCGGTGGAGATTGAAGGGCGCGCGCCGCAGCAACCGGGGCCTTGTGAGGATGCGGTAGAGGGTCCGGTATTCGAGACTGCGGGGATTCCGTTGAAGCGGGGCCGGTTGTTTTCGGATGGAGATGGAAGCGGATCGCCCGCGGTGGCGATTGTGAACGAGGCTATGGCGCGAGCGTACTGGCCGGACGAAGATGCGGTGGGCAAGCGCTTCCGTTTCCCTGGGGTGGGATCGAACGCCTGGATTACGGTGGTTGGGGTGGTTGGCGACATGCACCGGCAGGGACTCGAGAAGCAGGTGGCGCCACAGGTCTTCCGGCCGATGGCGCAGGAGACGGACGATATGCTGGACGTGATTGTGCGCACGTCGGCCGATCCACAGGCTTTGACGGCCGCGGTGCGCAACGAGATCCAAGGGATGGACAAGGGCGTGGCTAAGTTCGAAGTGACTACGGTGGAGCGGCAACTGGGGGAGCAGACAGCGGAGCGGCGTTTTCAAACTTCGTTGATCGGGCTGTTTTCCCTGGTGGCGCTGCTTTTGTCGGCGGTCGGGATATATGGCTTGATGCACTATTTTGTGGCGCAGCGCGCGAATGAAATTGGAGTGCGGATGGCGTTGGGGGCGCGTTACGGGAATGTGGTAGCGCTCGTTTTGCGGCAGGGCTTGACGCCGGCGGGGGCGGGGATTGCGGTGGGGGTGTGCGGGGCGCTGGCGGTGACGCACCTGCTGGCGAGCTTGCTGTATGGGACGGCGCCGACGGATCCGGTGACGTTTGGGATGGCGGCGGCGATTCTGCTGGGGGTGGCGGCGGTGGCGTGCTGGATACCGGCGCGGCGGGCGGCGCGGATCGATCCGATGACGGCGCTGCGCGGGGAGTAGGGGGGCGCGGAGTTACCAAGAGTCTCTGACGACGCGGAAGCCGATGTTTCCGGTGGCACTTTCGGGACTATTCGAGGTACGGGCGGCGGTGCGATAGCGGAAGCAAAACGAGGCGTGGCACAGATAGGAACCGCCTTTCATTACACGCGCCGCGCCGCTCGCGGGACCGAGCGGGTTTACCGGTGTCGCGGTTTGGCGCCAGTTGGCGTGGAACCAGTCGGCGCACCATTCCCAGGCGTTGCCCACGGAGTTATAGAGGCCATACCCGTTGGGTTCGAAGCTAGAAACCGGCGCGGGCGATGAAAAGCCGTCTTCCGCGAGATCGATGTCGGGAAACGATCCCTGCCAGATATTGCACTGGTGACGCCCGGCCGGAAGGAGATCGTCTCCCCAAGGGAAGGTCTTTTGTTCGAGCCCGCCCCGGGCGCTATATTCCCATTCGGCTTCGGTTGGCAGGCGAACGCCGGCCCAATCGCAATATGCCTGGGCATCGTTCCAGGAGACCTGAACGACGGGATGATGCGGACGCTGGGCAACAGAGCTGCCGGAGCCATCCGGGTGGGACCAGTCGGCGCCGGGGGCACGGACCCACCATGGCGTGGCTGCCGCGGCAGTGAGACGTTGTTCTTCGGGAAGGTGGTTGCGGAAAACAAACGACCAACCAAACCGTTGCGCCCCGGTGACATATCCGGCGCGCCGAACAAACTCAGCGAACTGTTCGTTGGTCACCGCGTACTTCGATATGTAGAAGGGATCCAGAATGACGCGCCGCACGGGACCTTCGCCGTCGGTGGCGAAGGCGTCGGGGGACTCACTGCCCATGAGGAATGCACCGCCATCGAGCAGAGCCATGTCGACGGTGGAGCCCTGGGTGGCCCGTGGGCGTTGAGCGGAGGAGCGGCGTGATTCAACCAACTGAAAAAGGCGGGTTCGCGCGGGCACGCAGCATGGGGGGGGAGGGAGGGACATCAGCCGACGACCCCTGAGGAGTCGATTTCTTGCGCGGCGCGCGCCGAGATCCGGCGGACGTCCGCCTTGGCACGCAACGCTGCCGTTGCTCGCCGGAGGGCGTTGGCTTGGTTCGTGGCTGCCAGGAATTGTTCGATCTTACCGCGCACGGCGGCCAAATCAGCCACCCCGGGCGGGGTCCGGGACCGTACCTCGGCGATGTGGAATCCGAAAGGGGTACGGAAGATGGAGCTTCGTTGGCCCGGCTGAAAGGCAAACACCACGTCCTCGAACTCGGGAACCATCTTGCCGCGCGGGAAAGCACCCAGGTCGCCGCCGTTGCCTTTGCAATCCGAGTGACGCTCCGCGACTTCGGCGAAGGGCTCGCCATTGCGGAGTTCGGAGAGCGCAGCCTCGATCCCGGCGCGGGCCTCTTCCTCCGGATGGGTTTCATCGACGTGCTTCACGATGTGCGCGGCGTGGACGGTTTCAGGACGGAGGAAGTTCTTGCGTTCCGTCTTGTAGAAGCGGAGGATATCCTCTTCGGATGGAGGGGGCACGGAACCTAACAGGTCATGCATGGCGCGGCGTAGGCGCAAGTCCTGCTCGATCTGGCGGCGTAAGGGAGCGTCGTCAAAAACGACGCGGCAGCCATTTGCATCGCGGAGACGCTGGACCTCGGCCTCCAGGATTTCGGGATCCACCGGACGGGTGTCTTTTTCCGCGGCTTGCCGCAAGAGAACGCGATCGATGGCGTATTCCTCAGCTACCTGTTGCAGACGTATGCGTTTCTCGAGGCTCTCGGGCACGGTGAGCCAGTCGGGGGCTTGTCCGACGCGCTGGGATTCCTCGCGGATTAGTTCCTTGCCTATGAGTTCGCCGTTGACCAGAATCGGCATGGGTTAACGGGCGGTTGTTACCTCGGAAGGCTCCACTGGTGTGGCGATGAAGGCCACGTTGCCTGGTACGCCCACCGTTGTGTACGATCCCACCAGTTGACCCTTGTTATTAATCGCCTGAACCGTACTGTCGTTAGCCCCCGGCGGCAATATGATCTGCAACCTACCGTTGTGGCAGACGAAGCCGCGGTCAGTTACGCCGTTAAAGTAAGCACCCACCATGACGCCAGCAGCGTTGACGTCACCGATTGTGGCGCCCGGTAGGCCAGGTATGGAGAGGGCTTTGTAGCCGGATTGGGCGCTCCAGGCAAATGTGTGGTACACGCCGAAAGTGTCCTGATAGGTCCCGATTGCCGCGCCGTTGTCCTTAATCCAGTTCACGCCGGTAGAGAGGGCGCCCGGATAATTAAGAATAGTAATTTGGCCACTGGGCGAAGCAATATACCCCGACGCGTTCGCGCGACCATAACTACCGGCGTAATACCCAGAGTCGTTAATGTCGTTAACGGCGGTAGACCTGTCCCCTATAACTATGCTCTTGTAAGCGCCATTGTAATAGAGCATACCGCCGCCGCTGGTGCCTGTCGAGTAGGTGCCGGCAATCACACCAAGGTTATTTAAGCCATACGCTATCGTGTCGCTCTGTCCCGGAAAGGAAATTGTGATAATCTCTCCGGAAGCATTTCGCAGGAAGCCCTGAGAGAGGCCATTAGGAATGCCATAGTAGCCGCTCACGTCGCCCCTCTCGTTGATATCAACCACATTGGTGTAAGTTGCACCCGGTACGGTGAAGGTGGTGAGAGTGTAGGTGGTCTGCGCAATTGCGGCGGGCGCGGCGGCAAGAAGGGCAAGGGCGGTGGTGATGAGCAGTTTCATATGAGCATACCTTTCCCGACACTATGATTCTACGGACACGTGGGCGCGGTGCATCCGGTCTGCCCGAGGGAAGTAAAATACTGCGGTCGCGCGACTTCCAGCAGGATGCAATTTAGCGCGGTGACGCCATCGGTGGCGGTGCCGACCAGGGGCGCGTTGAACTCGTTCCCGATGATGCCCGTGCCCCCGGTGTAGGGCGACGTGGTATTGTACCCTCCCATCGCTGTCTGCAAATCACCAACGGCGTGCAAGCGGTAGCGTTAACGTAATACTGGTCAAAGGAAACGGCGCTCTGATGGATTCCCCAGATGTTCGGGATAAAATTCTGCGTATAGTTCGCCTGGTGCGCGGTGTCGAGCCAGAGTGGCTGGCGCATCTGGTCGACCATGATCACGAGAATATTGGGATTCTGAAGGACGGGAATGCTATCCGGGTTGTCGGGCGGCTGGGGAGTGCCGGCCCAGTTGACGGGCACCATGGCGCTGGGCGGGTCGGGCGACGCAACTGTCGCCGGAGGGACGGTCGCTGCTTTCCCTTCAGAGCCGAGGTGGCTGATGGCGGAGCCGACAGTAGCTGCAGCCCCGAGACCCGCTAAGAACTCTCGCCGCTTGATCTTGCCTTTTTGTTCTTCCATGCGTTCCCCCTCAGGTTGTTTCAGTATTGTTAATTGGTCAGGATCCCAGAGACTTGTGATCTTATACGCAAGGGAACTATATGTCAACTGCTAAATGGAATCAGCGCGAAATACTATCGCGGTTGTAAGTTCTCGTCGCTCGACCGGCCGCGAACGAACCCGCTAGTAGATACGCTGGTCGATCTATCGCTGCGCTGCAGCGTTGGCAACGGGTTACTGTGCGACGTAGACAAAGAACGGATTACTTAGCACGGCGGATCCGGATGGACCAACAACGAGATAAGTCGAGCCGGGTCCGCCGGCGGCGGCGGTGACGGTGAAATTGATCTGGCTGAAACCGGCGACTTCACCGGGAGCGGGTCCGGCGTAATTCACGGTAAGAGGAACAAGGGCTCCGGGGCTGGAGGGGGAGACGGCGGCCATGGTCACCGGCAGCAGGTCAGCGGGGAGCGGTTTTTGAGCGAGAGCGCCATCGGCGGGCTGGGGGCTGATGAGGCCGAGGCCGGTGGCGAAGATGGAGACGACGTCACCGACTTTGGCTGGGTTGTTGGGGCCGTTGAGCGTTCCATTTTGATTCAACGCCAGAGCGTGATCGGGGTCGAGCATGAAGACTCCGGGTTGGGCCTGGGAGACGGTGGTGGTGAAGCAAGGGAGCGCGCTTTGGTAGGTGACGCAGATAGTGGCCTGGGCTCCGGGCTGTAAGGCCCAAGGGGCGATGGCGTTGATTTGGCCGTCCTGGGCGTAGAGCAGGGGAGCCTCGATGCCGTTAAAGGTTACGGTGACGCCGGAGAGTTGGCGGGGAAAGGCGCCGGAAGCGGTGAGCTGCGATTGGGTTCCGGTGGCGGGTCCCAGGCCGTTGCCGAACAGGCTGACGATTTCGCCGGGGGAGATGGCGGGCGCGTAACTGGCGGCATTGCCGACGCAGGCGAGGGGGACGGTGGGGGCGCCGGGGGTGGGGGCGAAGTGAATTACGGTGAGCGCATTATTCTGGGGTCCGTTGGAAAACAGATCGAGGCCGGAGGGGGGGGAGATCAGGAGGCCGGCAGGATAGGGCGCGGCAGACAAGTAAGTGGACTGGAGTAAGTTGCCGTTGTTATCGAAGATGGTTAAGGCGCTTTGGGCGGAGTTACAGGCGGCGAGGCTGTTTTTCACGGGATAGTTGGCGCTGGCGGGGAGCAGGGTATCGGAAAGATAGACGTTGCCGGCGGCATCGGCGGCGAGGCCCGCAGCCAGCGCGCCGGGGAGGTTACGGGCAAACGCGGGGGAGCCATCGGGGTTGTAGGCGGCGACGGTGATGCCGGCGCCGTAGGCGGATTGGAGGGCGACGGTGGCGTGGCCGGCGGGATCGGCGGCGAGATGAAAAATAATTCCGGGGGAGGGGCTGGTGGCATAGAGCAGCTTGGAGCCATCGGGGGAGAGACGGACGAGAAACGACGCGCCATTGGGCTGGGCGGGGGGGGTGGAGGCGAAGCTGGTGGAATTGGAGGTCCAGGCGACGAAGGCGGCGCCGGACTGATCGACGGCGAGGGCGTAGGGGTTTTGGGGAGCGTCGCCGAGATAGGTGGCGTAGTCGATGGCGGCGGAGGGTGTGAGGCGCATGGCGAAGGCGTAGGCGCCGGGGGGCGGGGCGGAGAGGAAGGAACCGGTAGTGGCGGGGAGGTCGCCGGCGCCGACGCCGCCCGAAAGATAGAGGCGGCCGGAGGCATCGAGGGCGAGGGCTTGGAAGGTGAGGGTGGGCCCGCCGATGGTTTTGCTATAGAGGATCTGACGGGCGTCGGCGGACAATTTTTGGATGATGTTACCTGTGGCGAGGTAGATATTGCCGGCGGGGTCGACGGCCATGGCGGTGGCGGGGGTGGGCAAGGTTTCTTGAAAGATGGGCGCCGCGGTTTGGGGATTCAACTTGACCAGGACGGAGGCGGGGCCGGGGAAGCAAATGGGGGGGGACCCGGCGCAACTGTTGGTGAGGCCGCCGGCAAGGACGTAGAGATTGGATTGGGCATCGCGCGCGGCGCTGAGGGTGGCGAGGCCGGTTACAGGGCCGGTGGGAATTCCGGCGCTGGATTGCGGGCTGAGGATGAAGCTTTGGGCTGCCAGGCTGAGCGGCGCGGCGGCGAGAATACAGGCGGAGAGGAACCGATTGCGGAACATCGTCAAACCTCCTGGGCTTTGATGTCGGAACCTAAGACCAAGTATCCCACTTATCGGGCGGGGGTGGGATGTTACGAGAGTACGGGGAAGTTACTCGACGATGGCTTGCATGACGGCGTTTTCGAAGTCGCGCTGGACCGAAGTAACCTGGGTTTGGATCATGACGATGGTGACCATTTTTTCACGCGGATCGATCCAGGTTTGCGTGCCGTAGGCTCCGTCCCAACCGAAGCTGCCGTTCGAGACGCGCAGGCCGGCGGCGACGTTATCTTCGACGATGCCGACCAGAAGGCCGTAGCCCATGCCGTGGGCGGGGCGGCCGAGTTTCCCGTTGAACATTTCGCCGACTTGATTGGAGGCCATCAGATCGACGGTACGGGGGCTGAGGAGGCGCTGGCCGTTGCAGTTCGCCGCCGTTGAGCAGCATTTGGGCGAATTGGAGGTAATCCTCGGCGGTCGACATGAGGCCGCCGCCACCGGAGAAGTAAGACTTGAGGGAGAAGCCGTCCTGATTGGGGGCTTTTTGGAGGCCGTTGGGGCTTTTGGAGTAGAGGGTGGTCATGCGGGGGCGGCGGTCGTCGGGCGGATAGAAGAAAGTATCGTGCATGCCGAGGGGTTGGAAGATGCGGGTACGGAGGAATTCGTCGTAGGGCTGGCCGGAGAGGATTTCGACGATGCGGGAGAGGGTGTCGGGGCCGGCGTAGCCGCTGTAGGCCCACTGGCTGCCGGGTTGGAAGTCGAGGGGGGCGGCGGCGAGGCGGGGGATGTAGGAGGCGAGAGTTTCGCCCTCGACCATGCGCGGGGGGCCGGACTTGGATCCGAGGCCGCCGGTCATGAGGCCGTTGGTGTGGGTGAGGAGGTCGCGGATGGTGAGGTCGCGGTCGGCGGGGACGAGGTGGAAATCGCCGGCGGAACCGCGGGGTACGGCGACTTTGGAGTTTTTGAATTCGGGGAGGAATTTCGAGACGGGATCATTGAGGCGGAGTTTGCCTTGTTCGAGCATCATCATGACGGCGACGCCGGTGATGGGCTTGGACATGGAGGCAATGCGGAAGATGGCGTCTTTCTGCATGGGGCGCTTGGACTCGATATCCATGAGGCCGTGGGCTTCGAAGTGGACGAGGCGTCCGCGGCGGGCGACGATGGTGACGGCGCCGGAGATTTCGCCGGCATCGACATGGCGCTCGATGGCTTCGTGAATGCGGCGGAGGCGGTCGGTGGACATGCCGGCGTCTTCGGGTTTGGCGGCGGGGATGCCGGCGGCGGCGAGCGGCACGGCGAGGGCGGGAAGGATCAGAAGGGGAAGCAGGTGGATGCGTGGCATGGCGATCTAATACGTTAGCGCGTGGAGGAGAGGATTGGGGCGGGGGATCGGGCGGCGGAGACCGCAGCGAGGGCGCCGCTGTCATCCGGGACTCGATTGTCTGGAGCAAGGTGCAGTAGAATTCAAGTATGAAGCTGCTCGTGACGCTGGAGCCCGACGAGAGCGGTGTGTTTGTGGCGGAGTGCCCGTCTATTCCTGGGTGCATCTCCCAAGGA
Organism: Bryobacterales bacterium; assembly: GCA_963738345.1. Classification (GTDB taxonomy): domain Bacteria; phylum Acidobacteriota; class Terriglobia; order Bryobacterales; family Bryobacteraceae; genus Bog-159. The sequence goes on along the minus strand of CAVTWI010000002.1, from coordinate 2,941,863 downwards.
CGCACGGAGGCCGAGGCCCTTGACAACATTCGAGGCCATTGCCGGGTGTCTCGAAACACGCGCGGCTCATGGCATGCCTCTAACAATTGAAGTCCGGGAAATTGAGGTTCCTGCGTAGATGTCAGCTTTGCCGGCCGTCTCGGGGGAGCGGGCGGTGCGAGTTTTCCAGTACCCCAACATCGAGAGTTGGCTCCGGGAACCCTGCGGGCGTTGATACGCGCGGCGGGGATGTCGGTGGACGAATTCGTTGCCTTGGCGTGAATCGTGCCATTGCCGGGCTGCACTCCCCTCTTCGGGTGATTCATATTCACCTGTCCTACACTGAAGGAATGTTCAAACGCGTTTGGGTTCTGTCGTTATTGGTTCCGGCGTTGCTGCCGGCGGCGCTGCTGCGCATTGAGGTATCCGAGCGCAGTGACGTTCTGGAGGGCAAGGCATTCGGCGCGAGCGGTCCGTACGAACGGATTGCGGGCCGGGCTTTTTTTGCAGTGGATCCGACGCTGCCGGCGAACCAGATCGTGGTGGACATCGGCAAGGCTCCGCGGGACGAGAACGGGCTGGTGGAGTTTTCGGCCGATTTCTATTGCCTGAAGCCGCGGGACCCGAAGCACGGCAACCATGCGGTGTTGTTCGAGGTTTCGAACCGGGGGGGGAAGGCGATGCTGGGCACGTTCGATCTGGGGGGGGCCAACGATCCGCGCAACGCGTCCGATTTCGGCGATGGATTTTTGTTGGAGCAGGGTTACACGCTGGTCTGGCTGGGGTGGGAGTTTGATGTGCCGCCGGGGCCGGCCGCGCTGCGCTTCTACGGTCCGGCGGCGCAGGGTATTACGGGCGTGGTGCGGTCGGAGATCACGTTGGACCACAAGGCAACGCGGGCATCGCTGGGAGACCGCGCGCAACTGGCTTATGCGGTGGCGAATCCGGACGATCCGGCGCCGACGCTTACGGTGCGGGAGCATGCGGAGAGCGCGCGAACGCCGGTGGCGCGGGATGCGTGGCATATCGAGGGCGGGACGCATATTGCGATGCCGGCAGGTTTCGAGCCTGGGAAAATTTACGAACTAGTGTACCGGGCGAAGGATCCGCCGGTGGTGGGATTGGGTCCGGCGGCGGTGCGCGACCTGATCTCGTTTTTCAAATACGGGATTCCCGGCGATACGGTTTTGGGCGATCATCACGGGTTTATCAAGCGGGCGTACGGGTACGGCATTTCGCAGAGTGGACGGTTCCTACGCACCTTCGTTTATTACGGATTCAATGCGGACGAGAAAGGGCGGCGGGTGTTCGACGGCATGATGGCGCATGTGGCGGGGGCGGGGCGGGGAAGTTTCAATTACCGCTTTGCGCAGCCGTCGCGGGACGGTCATCCGTTTTTGAATACGTTTTATCCGACGGATATTTTTCCTTTCACGGATCTGGCGGAGACCGATCCGGAGACGGGCATTACGGACGGGTTGCTGACGCATGCGGGCGTGGAAGGGACGACGCCGAAGATTTTCTATACGAACACGTCGTACGAATATTACGGGCGGGCGGCGTCGCTGATTCACACGACGCTCGATGGCAGCGCGGACGCGGCTTTGGCGCCGGGCACGCGGATTTACTTTCTGGAGGGGTGCCAGCATGGGCCGAGCGCATTTCCTCCGGAGCGCGGGGAGGCGCAGAACCTGGCGAATCCGAACAACTACCGGTGGACGCTGCGGGCGCTGCTGGTGGCGCTGGACGGTTGGGTGAAGGACGGGGCGGAACCGCCGGCGTCGCGGTATCCGAAGATCGCGGACGGCACGCTGACGAAGTTGAGTGCGGTGGCGTTTCCAAAGGTCCCGGGGGTGGCGTTTCCCACGCGCATCCAGCAGGCATGGCATGTGAATTACGGCGAGGAATTTCGCAGTGCGGGAATTGTGACGATCGAGCCGCCGAAGGTGGGGAGCGCGTTTGGGATGCGAGTGCCGCAGGTGGATGCGGACGGGAACGAGACGGCGGGAATCCGGATGCCGGCGACGGCGGTGCCGCTGGCGACTTATACGGGATGGAATTTGCGGTCGGCGGCGATTGGCGCGCCGGACGAGTTGTATAGCATGGTTGGGTCGTTCATTCCATTTGCGCGGAGTAAGGCGGAACGGGAGAGGGGGGGGGATCCACGATTGTCGGTGGAGGAACGGTATACGAGCAAGCAGGCTTATTTGGATAAGGTGCGGGGGGCGGCGGAGGATTTGGTGAAGGGGCGGTATCTGTTGGAGCGGGATGTGGCGGCGGTGGTGGCGCGCGGGTCGGCGGAGTGGGATTTCGTGATGCGGTGATGCGGGGACGGCATCTGTCGCGACAATCGCCGTCCAGAGTGGTAGGATGGAATGTATGGCCACTCTCCCCCGTCCTCGGGACCTTACGATTGAAGAAGCTTTGGGCGTGGCTGTGGTGGCGCGAATTCTGGGCGTGCATCAGCGAACCGTTGAGCGGCGGCGCGGGGCGGGCAAGGCACCGCGGCCTCTCGAAGCGCAGCGCGAAGAGAAACTCCATCGAATTTGGCGGGAACTGACCGCCATGTTTACGGAGGCCGACGCAGTATATTGGCTCACCCATGCGGTTCCGGCGTTGGAAGATCGGGCGCCTGTGGAGTTGATGGAGGAAGATGGCGGCCTTGACCGCGTGGCCGAGACAATTGGCCGCATGGGTTGGGGCATCCCGGCTTAATGCCGGACCTGAGGGCTTACTTCCGAAGCGTACCGGCAATCGAATTCTCCGGCATCGTATACCGCATCTGCCCTTTCCAATACGCTGCCAATTTAGTGTCAATGCGGGGGGCCTTCCTGCATGGCGCGCGCTACAACATACGGGGCTACTTCGGCGCGCTATACACTTCGCTTTCCAAAGAAACGGCCGCGCGGGAGATGGCACGGGATATCGGGCTGCGCGCCTGGGAAAACGGGATTGAAGCGATGTTGGTGCCGTCGGTGGCGCATCCGGCAGAGTGCAACCTAGCGGGTTTCTGGATAATCGGAGTAGGTATAGGTGGCACCCGCGGCTAGTCGACGAGACGTATGTCGAGAGGGCGGCGTCAAGGGTAGGGCTACTTAGTCGAAGTCAGTGGGCCAGTCAGGATGCCGGAAGTGTTCGAAGGAGCGGTGGATTTGGGCGGCGGTTACGCGCGTGGTGGAGAGGGGCGGCAGGTGGTCTTCGGCAAACCAATCGACGCCTGACGTTTCGTTGCTCACCTCGGGCGCGCCTCCGATCGACTCGCAAAGGAAGAAGAGCTTGTAAGCGTGGAAGGGGATCGGCGGGTGGCCGTGGCGGTTGCGATCGTAGACCGCCAGCAGTTTTAGGGCGCGCGTCTGGTAGCCGGATTCTTCGCGCACTTCACGCACGACTCCCTCGGCGGGGGACTCGTTCACGTCGGCCCATCCGCCGGGAAGGGTCCAGCAGCCGTCTTCGCGCTCCTGGACCAGCAGGATGCGATCGTCGCGGAAGACGGCGGCGCGCAGGTCCACCTTTGGAGTGGCGTAGCCTTGTTGGGTGGCGAAGAGATCGCGGATGGAGGCGATGGGGGCGGTGGAGGCGGCGGCCATGATTTCGGCGGCGGTTTCGCGCACGGCTTCATAGCGTTCGAGATCGTATTGGTGGGGCTGGTAGGCGAGTCCGCTTTGGGCGAGGGCCTGGAGGCGGCGGGCCCAGTCGAGCCATCGGAGTTCCAAGGGTGGCGGCATCAGTATTCTTTCCAGAATAATTCCGCATCGGAGCGGCGGACATAGTTGGCGTCGATGCCGGCGGGGTCGATGATTTCGCCGGCGCGCAGGTGGTCGCAAGCGAGGCGTCCGACAGCAGCGGCGAGGGCGCGCGGGGCGATTGTAACGGTTGCGGCGGCGAAGCGGGTGGCGGCCAGAGCAGGGGCGAAGGGAACGAAGTCGGTCGAGACGAACTCGATGGGGGGGGGCGGCAGGGTATCGAGCCAGGCGGTGAACGGGGCCACGGTTTCAGGGAGGACGGCGGCGCCGGAGGCATCGTAAACTGCGCCGTAGACTTCGCCGCGGCGCGCATCCATCACCACGGCGCGCAGAGGGGACTGGCCGAAGGTGGCCATTGCCGCAAGGTTCGATATGGCAATGGCGGGCTTGCCGGTAGCTTCGGCCAGGCCTTTGATGCAAGCGAGGCCGATGCGTACGCCGGTGAAGGATCCGGGGCCGGAGGAGGCCGCGAAGCAGTCCACGTCCGCGATGCGGGCGGCGTGGCGGGCCAGCAGATCGGCGATACGGCCAAAGAGAATCTGGCCGAAACCTTCGGGCGAATGCAGCAACACTTCGTCGATGGGATCCCGGCCGCGCAACAGCGCCAGGCTTCCGAATTCATGCGTCGTGTCTACAGCCAGGATAAGTTCGTTCACTTTTCAAGCTGGTAAGTCTTATCCACGCTATAGACTTTGCCGTTGGCGTTCATGCCGTAGAGGCGCAGGTCCATCACCGCGGGATAATTTATGGCGGTGTGGGGGGGGAAGGCCAGCGTGCCTTTCTCGCCGGTGCCGATGACGCGGTAGCCTTCGCCATCGACGGTGGCTTCGGCGGTCCACAGGAACATTACGTTGCGGGTAGCGCGGGTTTCCTTCTTGAATTTGACGGCGAAGGCGGGCGGTTTGGACTCGGAGATGGAGGTGCCGGTAGGCTCGGCGATCTCGAAGGGCACCTTCTGCAGGTTCTGCTCGACTACCTGCATGTCGATGCGGCGCGATTCGAACTTATAGGATTTGAGCATGCCTTCTTTGTGGCCTTCGCGTGAGACGCGCAGAACCCAATCGTGAGAGCTATCGGGGGGGGAGCCGATGAAGTGGTCGCCGTGATAAGTCTTCTTTTCGCGGAGTTGATCGCCATCGATGGGATTGATCCAAGTGACATCGTAGGTGTGGCTCTCGATGCGTAATTCGACGGGGCCGGGTTTTTCGACATAAACGATATATTCGACAGCCGAGATTTCATCGCCGCCCTGGTTGGCTTCGGCGACGGCTACGGCGCGGCCGTTATCCACGTCGAAGAAGGGCTCGAGTTCCCAGTGGCGGCTGGCGGAGAAGAGATTGAACCAGGCGGTCATGGCTTTGGCGCCGGGCGCGTCGAGATACTGCGGATCGACCGGAATGTTGCCGGCTCCGGCAGTGCCGGTATTAAAGTAAGTCGGATAATCGCCATCCATGACGGCATTCCAGAGATGGTGGCGGAAGGCGGTGCTATCGGCGTCACCCGGCTGCGACTTTCCAGCGCCGCTATCTTCGCCGGCGAATTTCAGATTGACGAAGGGGGTGGGGAAGAGTTGGTGTTCGACGGCGCAGACCTGATCTTCACCGGTGTGGTGGGCGACGAAATCCATCCAGCCGTCGTCGAGGAGGGGGCCGGAGGTGGCCAGGTTGCCGCTGGTGCGGGGGTGCTGGTAGGGGTCGTTCTGCTTGAGCAGAGTGCCGATTTCCTTTATCAGGGGGCGGCCGGTATCGTAGGTTTCAAACGACTGGACGCCTTGCCAGGTGACATTCATGCCGGAGTAGCGGCCGATGACGTAATTAATGTAGCGCTGGCGCTGCTGCCAGGACGGGAACAGGCGCGTGAGTTCGTTTTGGGGGCCGGCGAGGACGAGGTCGGCGACGATACCCTTCTGGTTCATGTAGCGGATGCGCTGGTCGAGTTGCTGGAAGTATTCGACGGTGGGCTTGTCAGGGGAAGGGAAGACTTTGGCGGCCTGGCCGGGGGGGCCGAGGACAAGTCCGCGAATATGGTTGAACTTCTGAGTGGCGCGGGTGTCGATGATGCGTTGAAAGAGTGTTTGGTCGAGGGTGGCGAAGGGGTAAAGGGTATCGCCCATCCAGAGGTGGGGTTGATGGCCGAGGCCGGCGGTATAGGCCCAGTGGTGGACGTTGGCGGCGCGGATAAAGCCGGGGGCGTCGGATTCGGCGGAGGTGAAGGAACCATTTTGCCCTTCCCAGCGCTGGACGTTGCTGCTGACGCGCCAGAGCCATTCGCCGGCTTCGGTGGGGGTGAAGCGGATGACGAGGCGCTGGCCACCGTCCCAGAAAGCGGGGAGTTTAAAAGTGTGGAAATGCGGGGAGCGGAATTCAGCCGAGAGAGTGACGTCGGCATAGGGGTTGGGGTGGGCGGCGGCTTCCTGGGGATTCAGATCGAAGGTGAATTCGCAGGGGGTAAAAGCCGGGGTCTTGTCGCAAGGCGACTGGGCAAAGAGGGATAGCCCGACGCCGGCGAGAAGCATCAGGCGAAAGAAAGGCATGCTTCTAGTTTAGATGAGGCTGGGGGGGCATAACTGGTAGAGGGCAAGTTGGGATACACTCAGCAGAATCGGGATGCGCAAAATCGGGGTGGTGTTGTTTCAACTCGGCGGGCCGGATTCGCTGGAGGCCATTGAACCGTTTCTTTACAACTTATTCAGCGATCCGGACATTATCGATTTCCCATTCGCGCGGATCGCGCGGCTACCGCTGGCGCGGTTGATTTCGTCGACGCGGGCGCGGCATGTGCGGCAGCATTACGCGGAGATCGGGGGACGGTCACCGATCCTCGATTTTACCGAGCGGCAGGCACGGGCGCTCGAAGCGGAGTTACGGACGGATCTGGATGCGCGGGTGGTGGTGGCAATGCGCTACTGGCATCCGTTCACGGATGAGGCGATCCGCGAGTTGGAAGGGCACGCGCCGGAGGAGGTGGTATTACTGCCGCTATATCCGCAATACTCCAAGACGACGACGGGCAGCAGTTTGAACGAATGGAAACGGCGGTTTCAGCCCAACGGGTGGAATCCGCGGGTGGAGGCGGTGACGGAATTCCACGAAGATTCGGGATATATCGATGCGTTAGTCGAATCGATACAAAAGTCACTGGCGGAGTTTGAGAATCCGGGCGAAGTGGATATGGTATTCAGCGCACATAGCCTACCGGTGGCGGTGGTTGAGAAGGGCGATCCTTACCAGAGACAGATCGAGCGCACGGTCGACTTGGTTTGGAGCCGCGGGCGATGGGCGGGGCGGCGGTATCTTTGTTATCAAAGTAAAGTCGGCGCATCGAAATGGCTGCAACCTTCGATGCATGCCACCATCAAACGATTAGCGGCGGAGGGCAGCCGGGCCGTGCTGGTGATTCCGATTTCGTTTGTATCCGATCACGTAGAGACTCTACACGAAATCGACATAGAGCATCGCGCGCAGGCAGTGGAATTAGGGATTGCGCGGTATAGCATGGTGGCCGGATTGAACGATTCGCCGGGATTTATCCGGGTGTTGGGACGCTTGGTGAGGGGGCGGCTCGGGGAGGGCCTGAAGTAGTACCGTATTCGGCGGATTATTCCAGAATTTCAGGAAAAAAGCGCGCGAATATGCTAGTATTTATTTGTTCCCACTTAAGCCGCCTCGACGTCGGTGTTCAGCCAAGGAGATTTGGGCCATGACCCGCGAAGATACGCAATCCGTTTCCCAGAAAGTCGTTAAGGTCTTGTTGATTAGTCCGTTTGAGGAAGATCATCGAGCTTTGGGCGACATACTGCAACATTCCAACTGGCAACAACATGACGCACGCTCGCAGGGTGAAGCGTTTGCGTTTCTGCGGGACAATGTCACGCCGGTGGCGATCTGCGAGAGTGAATTACCGGACGGCACGTGGCAGGAGGTTTTGCATCGGTTCAATCTGATGGAGAACCCGCCCCTGTTAATAGTCACATCGCGTACGGCGGACGACCGGTTATGGTCCGAGGCGCTGAATTTGGGCGCTTATAACGTGCTAGCGAAGCCGCTGAATATGAAGGAAGTATTTCATGTGGCGGGTTTTGCGTGGATGGCCTGGAAGCAGCGCTGGGAGCGTCCGCAGCAGTTGGCGCGTAGCGCGTAGCGGGACGCTTGCTTAGGGGCAGGACGCTTGCTTACGCGCGCGGCTCGGTTTGCCGGGCGAGTTTCATGATCTGTCCGTAACCTTCTTTGTCGAAGGGCGGGCAGCCCGTTGGAAATTTCTGCCGCATCAAATACGTACAGTAAGTCAAGGTTTTGCAACAGCGGCGTTCGTCGAGCTCCCCTTTTTCCAAGGCATCGCGCGCGAAATCCGGATAAGCTAATGCGCCTCGTCCCACGCCCAGGAATTGAGCGTGGCCTGCAGCGACGTTATAAGCGCCCGCATTGACCGCATACTTCTGCAACCAGCTATAGCCTGTTCCTACTATCGGCATTTCAGGGTAAGTGCGTTGTAACTCGCTCGTAATCCGGAAGTGACGATCCACACCGATTAGGGGATGTTCGGGTTGCTCGTAGTTTCCCTCGTCGGGCTTCTCGAAGGGCCGGCCGATGTGGGGATTGTAGTAGGGCGATCCCAGGGATATGTTTAGCAATTCGACGCCCCATTCGCGGAATGACGCGATGGCCCGTTTCACCTCATCCAGATCTTCACAGTCAGGGTTGGCGGGGTTGACTCCCCAGCCGTAAGGATAGGGCGTTTGGATGTCAAACCCAAAGGGCACGCCGTCGAAGGCGTTCATGCGAATGGCGATGAGGAGGCGAGCGCCGAACTTCGCTTTCAGCTTGCCGATTACATTTTGGATAAAGCGCAGGCGGTTTTCGAGCGGACCACCATAACGGCCGGGGCGGGTCTTGGCGCCTAGCAATTCGCTAATCAGGTAGCCGTGTACGGCTTTGATGTCGACGGACTCGAATCCCGCGTCGAGGGCCAAGCCGGCTGCGGTGACGTAGTCGTCTTCCAAGTGTTCCAATTCGCTATCGGTAATAACCGGATAATCGGCGGGCGTGGCGGTCTTTTGATCGATGTAGGGATTGTGACTGGCGATGATGCGCCGCGGCACGCTGTAACGGCCGGAGTGAGTGAGTTGGATGGGAACGAGGAGGTCGTCCGCGCTGCCATACTCCTGGCGGTGGAGTTCGCGGATGGAGGCGAGCAGGCGTGCAAAGTGGGCGACGTTGCGGGGTGTGATCCAAAGCTGGCGCGTGTTGGCACGGCCATCTTCGCGTACGGCGGTGGCTTCGAACCAAATTAGTTTAGCTCCACCGCGCGCGAAGCGTTCGTAGCGGCGCCACGTCAGTTCGCCGGGGTCGCCGTCGAGGGTGCCGTCGCAGCCTTCCATGGGTTGGATAGCGATGGAGTTGCCCACGGTGAGCGCGCCAACGCGCACAGTCCGCGCGAGGATACGACGCACCTCGGCGGGGTCGGCAACGAAGCGGACGTGAGTGGCGCCGGTATGATCAGCCGCGCGCTGCAATTCGTCCAGAGTTTTGTAAACGAAGTGTCTCATCTTGTGGCTGGTGGCGCGGCAGAAGCAGGATGGCCAGGGCTCCGATGACGGAGACAGCGAACACGGCGCCCAGGGCAATGGCATAGCTGCCGAAGTGTTCGCGCAAAACGGAAACGAAATAGGGAAACCAGGTCTGGCCGATGGTGTTGACGGGCAGGATGATGGCCATGGCACGGGCCAGGGTGTTGACGCCGAACTGTTCGGCGGCCATCAAGGGGATCAGCATATAGTCGGCGCCCATGCCGAAGCCGAATAGTACGGCGAAGGCGATGGGCGAGCGCGAGGGATTGACGGTGAGCAGCATGGGGATGGTCGCGGCGACCAGGAAGTAAGTAACGGTCATCACCCACTTCTTCGAGAACCGGTCAGCCAAGCCGCCGATCGCGAGGCGCCCAAAAATACTGGTAGCGAGGATGGTCATGGAAGCGATGCGCCAGGTGGAGTTGAGGAGCGCGATACCTTCGTGGGTACGATCGGTGAAGCCCTGATCGAGGAATACGAACTTCATATGGAAGTTAACCGCACCGATGGCGCCGATGGAACAGAAGCTACCGACGAGGAGCAGCCAGAACGGATACTGGCGCAGCAGGTAGCCAAAGCTCAGCGATGCGGTTTGTGTATCCGCCGGCGGGAGGGGGTCGCCATCGGGAAAGAGGCCTTTGTCGGAAGCGCGGTCGCGAATGACGAAGATGGCGAGGGGCCAAGCCAGGAACATGAGCGCGCCCCAGATTAACAAGGCGGTGTGAAAGTTGTAGCTTTCGGTCAGGGGCTTGACCAGGTAGGAACCGAGGAATCCGATGAGACCGACGCCCACATATACGAGGCCCATAGCTTTGCCGCGATTCCGCCGGAACCAGTGGGAGATGATCAGTTGGTGAGGGATGGGTCCGGATAGGATGTAGCCCATGGTGTAGAGGAACCACATGGCGTAGTAGACCGTGAGCGAGCCATGCATGGTACCGAAGCCGATGAAGGCGGCGCAGGTGAGGGTGGTTCCGAGAAGGATGAGTTTGCGGGGACTGAAGCGCGGCACCAGGACGGGGCCGATCCAGAGGGTGAGCAGGGCCGCGAGGGGAAAGCCGAAAGTGATTTGGCCTTTGGTCCAGTGGAATTCACGCTGGAAGTAGTCATAGAAAAACGGCATGTTGTAGTACGGCAAGCCGACGGCGATGCCGAAGGTGAGGAACGACGCCAGCGTTACCCACCAGCCGTAGAATGTTTTACGCATCGGGACAGACTTCAGTATAGCTAGGGACGAGGAACGTCGCCCTATTGCCTCCCGCTTTCCCGCCGATATGTGGTCTGTGGGATGCGAAGGGGCGGCGCGCGCACATGGCGGCGCTCGCGAATGGGAATGTAGCCAAAGGAAGAAAATCATGAAGAATTGGAAGATCGGCACGCGAATCGCCGCCGGATTTGCAGCTGTAATCATTGTTGCCACCGCTTTAGGGCTTTACGCCTATACGAAATTGGGCACCATTGAGAAGGATGCCAGGGAGGTTGCGGTGCGGTCCCTGCCGAAGGTTTACCTTGTCGGGCAAATTGAAAAGAATGTCGAGCTCACCTACAGTCTGGCGGTACGGCACGCCGCAGCCTCGGACAAGCAGGAAAAGGCCGCGCTCGATGCGGACCTTCAGGCGATCCGCTCAACCAACAGCGGCGTGGTTGCCGAATATGAAAAGCTGATCTCTACCGCCAGGGGGAGAGAACTGCACGAAGCGTTCAAGTCGACGCGGGCGGCATTCTGGGGATCCATGGACGAAATGTTGACCAACAGCCGCGCCGGGACTGCGGAGGGAAACCGCCAGGCGCTTGAATTGGTCAGGAAGCAGGTAGGACCGCAGTTAAAGAAATACGCGGAAGCTGCGGCAAATATCGTGAACTTTAATAAAGCGAGTGCCGACCAGACGGGGGAAGCTATTCAAGGTTCAGTGGCCAGCGCGCAAACGGGAGTTTTAGTGGGCATAGCCGCGGCCCTGGCGATTGCCATATTTATCTCGCTCTTTGTGGTGCGAAGCATAACCCGGCCCTTGGCGGCTGCCAATAGTGTTGTCGCCACGGTTGCGCAAGGCGACCTGCGTAAGAAGGCGGAGGTAACCTCAAAGGACGAACTCGGTCAGATGACGGTAGCGATCAATGGCATGATCGATAACCTGCGCCAGACAGCTTCAGGAATCGCGGCTGCCGCGGCCAACGTTTCGAGCGGTAGTGAGGAGATGAGTTCCACGGCGCAACAGCTCTCGCAGGGCGCGACCGAACAGGCCTCCGCGGCTGAGGAGAGCACCTCCTCGATGGAAGAGATGGCGTCGAGTATCCAGCAGAATGCCGATAATGCCAGGCAGACGGACAAGATGGCGTCCAAGGCGGCGCAGGACGGCAAAACCAGCGGAGCGGCCGTGGCGCGAACCGTACAGGCCATGAAAGAGGTGGCCGAGAAGATCAACATCATTGAAGAAATCGCCCGCAAAACAGACCTATTGGCCTTAAACGCAGCGGTGGAAGCGGCGCGTGCGGGCGAGCACGGAAAAGGCTTCGCGGTGGTTGCCTCGGAAGTCCGCAAACTGGCGGAGCGTAGCCAAACCGCGGCGGCGGAAATCAGCCGTCTCACCACCGACGGGGTGAGAACGGCCGACGAAGCGGGGCAATTACTGGCGAAGCTAGTGCCGGACATTCAGAGAACGGCGGAATTGGTGCGGGAGATCGCTGCGGCGAGCGTAGAGCAGAGCACTGGGGCCGCGCAGGTGAACCAAGCTATCCAGCAGCTCGATCAGGTGATCCAGCAGAATGCATCCGCATCCGAAGAGATGGCCTCAACGGCTGTGGAATTATCGAGCCAGGCTGAAGTACTGCAATCCGCAATTGGCTTCTTCAAGGTCGACAGCGATCATACACTGCAAGCGCCGCCTGCCCGGAAAGCCGCGGCGCCAGTTAAGCCGCAGGGCCTAAAAGCGGAGTCAAAACTATCCAATTCGCGTTCGACGGCCGTCTCGCTGACACGTATGAGCCGCGCTGTTAACTCCGGGCCAAAGATTCAGTTGGATGATAACAATGCGGGATCGGACGCGCGTGACAAGGAATTCGCGCCTTACGAGGGGTAGGCGGAGGATTTAACTTTAAAGGGGACGGCATTCGTCATTGATTGATGCGGCGTCCCCGAACTCGGCAAAGGTGATCTTTCACCAGTTGAACTGCATGGGCGAGCACTCAGTTAGCTTGCCTCACTGTGCACGGTTGTTGCAAGCAAAAATACCGTTTCCGCTCCAAATGTACTATCATTCCTGTTTATCCCTCTTTAGCCATGAAAAACCTGATTATGGTGCTGCTGGCCGCGGCATCTTTAACCTATGCCCAAGCGCCCGGCCCGATTGCGCTTCGCGGCGCGCGCGTGGTAACCGTTAATGGCCCTTTGTTGGAGAAGGGAACGGTACTGCTGCGCAACGGGCTTATTGAGGCGGTGGGCGAGAATATCGACCTACCGAAAGACGCGTGGGTGATCGATGCACAGGGTGACACGATCTATCCGGGGATGATCGATGCGCTGAGCACGGTCGGACTGACGGAGCCGACCGGGCAGACTGCCACACCGCGAGCGGAGGCCGCGCCGGCGGCACGACCTAGCGGACAGGATCTGCCGGTGCCGCTGGAGCAAGGTCCGGAATTCCGGCCTTTTACTACGACGTGGGTACGGGCGGCAGACCTATTGAATCCGGCGGACAAACGGATCGAGGAAGCGCGGAGTGCGGGTTTCACGTCGGTGGCGGCATTCCCAGCGACGGGAATTTTTGCGGGCGAAGGCGCGTTTCTGAACCTTTCCGGAGAGAAGCAGGGCCGCATGGTGGTTACGTCGCCGGTAGGCCAGTACGTCACTCTGAGTTCGCACGGTTTCGGGACGTATCCGGGGTCGTTGATGGGCGTAATCGCTTATATCCGGCAGGTCTCGCTCGATGCGGATCACTACAAGCTACAGATGGCGGCTTACAGCAGTCATCCAGTGGGCCAGAAGCGGCCGAATTACGATCGTGCCGTGGAAGGCTTGCTGGAATCGCCGCGGATGTTGTTGCCGGCGGATAATGCGAAGCAACTGGACCGCATGATCCACTTTTCTGCGGAGTTAAAACGCCCGGCGGTGTTGTACGGAGGCCACGAAGGTTACAAGGTCGCGGACCGCGTGGCTAAGGCGGGCGTGCCGATTCTGGTGAGTTTGAAGTGGCCGGAGAAGTCGAAGGACGCGGATCCGGACCAGGAGGAAACTCTGCGCACATTAGAATTACGGGATCTCGCACCGTCTACTCCGGCGGCGTTTGAAAAGGCGGGCGCCAAGTTTGCGTTCTACTCGGGTGGAACGGCGGCCAAGGATGTGCGGAAGGCTTTGAAGCGCGCGGTAGACGCGGGGTTGAGCGAAGCGGGCGCGGTACGGGCGCTTACACTGAGCGCGGCAGAGATCTACGGAGTGGCCGACCGGGTGGGGTCGATCGAGCCGGGCAAGATTGCCAATCTGGTGGTGGTGAAGGGCAGTTTGTTCGACGACAAAGCCAAGATCCAATACATTTACATTGACGGCGCGCAGTACGAACCTGTCGCGGAGTCCGCTCCGCCGGGCGAGCGGGGCACACGGCCGACGGGAGGTGTGGAATGACGCGCTACGCATGGTTGTTACTGACGGCGCTGCCGCTGGTGGCGGCGCAGACCACGGTGATCCGGAACGCGACCATCCTCACGGTGACCAAGGGGACGTTTCAAGGGTCGATTTTGATTCGGGACGGCAAGATTGTGGAAGCCGGCGAGAAGGTGTTGGTACCGGACGGCGCGCGGGTGGTGGACGCGGGCGGGCAGTATGTGATGCCCGGTATCATTGACTGCCACTCGCACATCGCGGCCGATAGTATCAACGAAGGCGCGGTGGCGGTGTCGTCGATGGTAGGGATTGAGGACGTCATCAATCCGGACGATCCGGATATTTATCGCGCGCTGGCGGGCGGTGTGACTACGGCTAATGTGTTGCACGGGAGCGCCAATCCGATCGGCGGTAAGTGCCAGGTGATGAAGATGCGATGGGGCAAGGACGCCGAAGGTCTGAAGTTCGAAGGCGCCATGCCGGGCATCAAGTTCGCACTGGGAGAGAATGTGAAGCGGTCGGGATCGCCGGGGGAGGCTTCGGCGCGTCGCCAGGGCTACGGTATCCCGCCAGCCGGATGGGCGTGGAAGACGTGATTCGCGAGGCATTCACACAGGCACAGGCTTACCAGAAGGAATGGCGCGATTACCAGGCGAAGTTAGACCGGCACGAGCAGGCGATCCCACCGCGGCGCGACTTGAAACTAGAGCCGCTAGTGGAAGTATTGGAAGGTAAGCGCTATGTGCATGCGCATTGTTACCGCGCGGATGAGATTCTGATGCTGTTGCGAGTGTCCGACGATTTCGGGTTTAAGGTACGGACACTGCAACATGTGTTGGAAGGTTATAAGGTAGCTCGGGAGATCGCCGCACACGGCGTGGGTGCGTCAACTTTCAGCGACTGGTGGGCGTATAAAGCGGAAGCATATGATGCGATTCCGTATAACGCGGCGATTATGGTGCGGAAGGGCGTGCTGGTTTCGTTGAACTCGGATTCCGCCGAATTGATGCGCCACTTGAATACGGAAGCCGCCAAGGCCATGAAATACGGCGGACTGAGCGAGACTGAGGCGTTGTCGCTAGTGACTATTAATCCGGCAAAGCAACTGGGCATTGAAGGGCGGGTGGGATCGATCGAGCCGGGCAAGGATGCGGACCTGACTATTTTCGACAAACATCCGCTATCCAATTACGCCAAGGTGGAGAAAGTGTTTATCGACGGAGAGTTGTATTTTGACCGGGAAAAGGATTTGGAAGAACGTCCGGCAAAGGAGGCGCGCAAGAAAGCTTTGATCGATAAGGGGAAGGCGCAGGAGAAGAAAGACCGTAAGAAGCCGGATTCAGGCGAGGATAAGAAGGGCGAAGATCCGGGAGGTGCGCAATGAAGAATACGGCGCTAGTGACTGTCCTACTGACGGTAGTATCTCTGCGGGCGGCTTCGGCGGACAGTGTACTCTTACGGGGCGCGACGGTACATACAGTGTCCGGCCCGGACATAGCAGACGGCGCGGTGTTGATTCGGGACGGCCGGATTGTTGAGGCAGGCGCACATATAACGGCTCCCAAGGGTACGCGGGTGGTGGAGTTGAAGGGCCTGCACATCTATCCGGGGATGATTGATTCGGCCAGCGAAATTGGACTGTCGGAAATCGGAGCCGTCCGGGAAATGAACGATATCGCAGATATCGGGTTGTTCAAGCCGCAGTTACGGGCGGCCAGCGCGGTGAATCCGGCTAGCGAACATATACCAGTGACTCGCGCGAATGGCATCACCAGCGTGATTACGAGTCCGGGCGGAGGAATTATCGCGGGACAAAGTGTGTTGATGCATTTGAGCGGCTGGACTATGGATGATATGTGCATCCTGCCGTCCGCAGCCATGCGTCTGGAATTCCCACACATTCAGATGCCGTCCGGCCGGTTTGGGGGGGGCGATGCGGAACGCGGGTCGGCGTATAGCGATGCAAAGAAGAGGTATGAGCAGCATATTCGCGAGTTAAACGACTTCATGGAATCGGCGCGACGTTACCGGCAAGCCAAAGCAGCGGTGGGTGCGGATTTCAAGACGGATTTGCGGTTGGAGGCTATGCTGCCGGTCTTAGACGGCAGGGTACCGATGTTGATCCGGGCGGAGAAAGAGAAGGCGATCAAGGAAGCGATGGCTTTCGCGGATAAGCAGAAAGTGCGGATGATCCTGGAGCGGGGCACGGAGGCGTGGAAAGTAGCCGCTGAGTTGAAAGCGCATAACATCCCGGTGATCCTGGAGCCGACGTTACGTTTGCCGGATGAAGAAGACGATCCGTATGACAAGCCATTTACGATCCCGGGTGAGTTATGGAAGGGTGGGGTTTCATTCGCATTTGCAAGTTTCGGGCCGGGCGACCAGGATAATCCCCGCAATCTGCCATTTGAAGCGGCGGCGGCGGTTGGGTTCGGATTACCTCGGGAGGAAGCGTTGAAGGCAGTGACGCTGTACCCGGCACAGATTTGGGGTGTGGGGGACGAACTTGGATCGATAGAGAAAGGCAAGTGGGCGGATTTGATTGTGACGGACGGCGATCCGCTGGAGACGCGTACGCAGATCAAGCAAGTGTACATTAAGGGCAGTCTGGTGGATTTAGAAAACAAACACCACCGGCTGTACGAGAAGTATCTGGCGCGCTAGAAGGGGCAGTCCTCAACGGCAATGGGTGAGTCGCAAATAAGAGTCACTGGGCCGTCATTCACCAGGTGGACCTGCATGGAGGCCTGGAATACGCCAGTTTCGACGTGTATGGATGATTCGCGGGCGACCTTTACGAAGTAATCATAGAGGCTGGCGGCTTTGTCGGGGCTGGCGGCTAAGTCAAAACTGGGGCGGCGGCCTCTGCTGCAATCTCCGTAAAGGGTAAACTGCGAGACTATCAGGAGACTACCACCTGAATCGAGGACACTTCGATTCATCTTGCCCTTGTCATCGGGGAAGATCCTGAGTTGTAGTACTTTTCTCACGAGGTACTCCACATCTTCAGCGGAATCGGATGTTGCGATTCCAAGCAGGACTAGCAGACCGGGTCCAATAGCTCCTGTTACTTGTCCTTGGACTTCGACGCGCGCCTCTTTTACCCGTTGGATTACGACTCGCATGAGTGAATCTACCTAATTTGGTTTGCTCTGACTACGATTCAATTGGTTTCGACAGAATATTATACCCATGGAGTAATGGTTTTCGTAACAACTTATGATATAGTGTCCGAGGGAGAAACCAATGCCAAGAGGCAAAGCGACAACAACATCATCAGATCACACAACTCTGCAAATGGCGCTCATAGGCTATGAACTTGAGAAAGAGCGCATCACAGCAAAGATAAAAGAGATTCAAGCGCAACTAGGCGGAAGCAAGTCAACGGGAACTGCGGCGGTAGCTAAGAGCGAAGGCGAGCCTAAGAAGCGTGTGCTGAGCGCCGCCGCGCGCAAGCGCATCGCTGCCGCGCAGAAGAAGCGTTGGGCCGAGCATCGGAAGAAAGTGGCCGCGAGTAAGGCCTGAAATAGGGGGAGTCAGTGACGCCAGAGAGGCAGGTGGATAGAGCCTGCCCCATGGCGCTAAGGAGCGGAAGTGATCGTAGGCACGGGAGTAGATCTGGCGGAAGTGCCGCGGATACGGGCGGCGATCGAGCGCTACGGAGCGCGCTTCATCGACCGGATTTATACTCCCGCGGAAATCGCGTATGTAGAGCGCAAGGCCAATAAGTACGAACGCTTCGCGGCGCGGTTTGCAGCCAAGGAAGCGGGCATGAAAGCGATCGGTACAGGTTGGCGCAGGGGCGTACGCTGGCAGGATTTTGAAGTCGCTAATCTACCGTCCGGAAAGCCTACACTTCGCTTTCACGGTCAAGCGGCGCGTTTTGCCGAGGCGCTAGGGGTGAAGTCAGTGGCTCTGTCGCTCACACATACGTCGGAACTGGGCATGGCGCACGTGATTCTTGAAAACTGACGGGCGACTCTTAGCTTGCCGTATTTACCCGCATGTGGACCGTAGTTTGAGCTTCTTCCAGCCGTTTCGTTTCCTGCCAGGTGAAGGTCATGCGATGAATCACGGTCAGGTTGGATAAGACTGCGATTACCCAGAGGACGGGAGCCATGCGGTCGAACAGAGCGCCGATAATCAACAGTACGACGCGTTCGGGGCGCTCCAAGAAACCCACCTTACACTTGGGAATCGTGTTCTCCGAACGGGCGCGGGTGTAACTCACCATCACGGATCCGGTCATGACGATGGCAGTCAGGACGACATAGAAGAAGCGGTTGATGGACGCGTAATAGACCAACAGTCCCATCAACAGGGCGAGGTCGGAATAGCGGTCCAGTACGGAGTCAAAGAAGCCGCCGAAGCGGGTGACGCGATTGGTTTGGCGGGCCACGCGGCCGTCCACCATATCGAATAGCCCGGCTCCTACTACTACCACTCCGGCCCAACGAAAGTTGCCGGCGGCAAACAGATATGCGGCCACTATGTTGATTACCAGGCCCAGGAACGTGAGCACGTTGGGGTGGATACGGGACAGGGCAAGCCAACGGACAATACGGTCAATGGCGGCGCCAAAGACAATACCAATCGCGCGCGTGTAAGTCATGGCTTACTCCACAGCCTCGTGGATGGTGGTCAGTTTCAGAATTTCCATCTCCCGCGAACCGCCCGGCAATTGGACACGGACGGTATCTCCGGGTTCTTTGCCTAACAAGGCGCGGCCGATGGGGGAACTTGTGGAGACCTTGCCGTTGGCGGCGTCGGCTTCCTCGGTGGTCACCAGGAAGTAGGTGATTTCTTCGTCTTTCGTGGTATCCAGAACCACGACGGTGGAACCCAGGCCGACTTTGCCGTGCGGAATCTTGGTGAAATCCACCATGCTCATCTCAGCCAGCCGATGTTTCAACTGGTTCAAGCGCGCATTCACGAAGCCCTGGCGGTCCTTCGCAGCGTGATACTCGGCATTTTCGCTAAGGTCGCCATGCAGGCGGGCCTTCAGGATCTCCCGGGGCAATTCGTTGCGCAGTTCATACTCGAGCAAGGTGATTTCATCTTGCAATTTCTTTTTAACTTCGTTCGCTCCCACAGGACAATTATAGGCTAATCGCGGGGTGGGGCAAGTGCGGTGGCGCGTTTAGTGGGAAAGAATGGTAACCGACTGGGTGAGGGACCCGGCCTGGATTTGGAAGACGTTACTGCTGCCGGCGGCTGCTCCCATGCGGACGTTGGCGCTCCATACGCCGGGATAGTAGGCGTCCTGCGAGTTCACGGACAGCACGCTGCCCGTGCCGGAGGTTACGGTTACTGTGGGCGTGACGCCTGTCGGGACGATGCCGGAAGCGTCGGTGACGCGAAATAAAATAGCGTTGTCGGATTCAGCTCCGGCATTGGCTTGGGACACAGCATACAGAACGTTGATGTACGCAGGCGTGGACGAGGCTACACCGTACCAGTAAGGAATGCGGGTAACGGTGGCGGAGTGCGACCCCTGAATTTCGATGAATCCTTCATAGTGGCCGGGCAGCAGACCGGAGACCGTCATGGTGAACGAAAGATCGAAGTATGTACCGGCGTTGAGTTGTACGGTGGTGGTAGCAGGCACTGGCGCGGGGCTACCTGCGGCTGGCGCTACGGACACTTGGAAGGTGTCGTTTAGATAGCCGAGGTTGGACAATCGCACAGTGGTGAGGAACGGGGCGGCGCCGGGGCCGACGCCGAAGCTTACTGTTGACGGATTGGCGGCAAGCGTGGCAAACACAGCGGCGTTCAGGTCGAGCACTCCGGCGCCCGAACTTTGCACGGGCTGTGCCTGGCCTGTGAACGCGGGCGCGGCACTATTCACCAGCAGTGACTTATATTCGAGCGGCGTCAAACCTGGGCGCGCGGCTTTAAGCGCGGCGGCCGCGCCGGTTACCAGGGGCGTGGAATAACTGGTGCCCTGCGAGATGACGTAGCCCGCGGCGTTATAAAGCTCACCCGCGGCATCGGTGGTCTGCCCAGCGGTGTAGAAGTTTTCTCCCACGGCAAGCAGTTCGGGCTTGATGGCGAGGTCCACGTTGGGGCCGAGCGACGAGAACGCCGCGATTACATTGGGGTCGGTGGAGAAGGCGGATTGCGCGAACGACATAGTCGCCGGCGCCGGGGATGCTACCAGTTTCTTGATGGCTAAGCCATCGGCGTTGTCGACCATCTCGGCGGGAAGGGTGGCGGTGCCTACACTCATGGTGATGGCGTCGGGACTGGATGCGTAAGTGTAGATGAGGGCGGCTACGGCCCCGGCCTGTTGGGCATAGTTCAGCTTGATTTCAAAAGTACAGGTGCCGCGCAGGATAAGCGCGATATCGCCTTTCAGACTGTTCGCGGGCAGGGGCGCACAGGCCAAGCCGGTAGTATCGAGAGTGGTGGAGATATCCACCAGGGGCGCGGTAATCGGAGTGGTGGGCAGCGTTTCGAATCCGGGAATGGCGGGATAAGGTGCGTTAGCGCCCACGGTGAAGGGCGCGGCGAAATAGCGGTCGTTGTTCATAGCGCCCAGGGTGATGGCCGATGGCGCCGTGCCGGGAGACCCGATGGTATTGGGATCGGGTCCCGCATTGCCACCGGCGATTACGACGATGACTCCCACGGATATCGCGGACTCAATCAACTGGACTTCGGAATCTACTTCGACGCGTGGGGCGGGAAGGCCGCCCAGGCTGAGGTTGACCACATCCATACCATCGTTGACGGCATCTTCCACCGCCATACCGATAGCGCAGCTATTGGTTCCATCGTTGACGCCGGGAGAGCCGAAGACTTTGTAATTGCCCAGGAACGCGAGTGGCGCCACGCCGGTGATGGTAGCTAGTGGGCCGGTGTTTTGAACGCCGGCGGCAGTCATAGCGGTGCCGGTTCCGTGGCCGACATCATCTTGCGCCGAGACATCGGGATCGGCCGCCAGGCACTGTTTGACATAGCTGCGTGCCACGATGATTTTCTGATTGGTATAAGCGAGGTCGCTCGAGGCGCCGGCCTTGGGAAAGCCGGATGGCGCTTGGAATCCAGTATCTTTGAAACCGGGATGAGTAACCTCGATACCGGTGTCGATCATGCCGACGCGGGCGCCCTGGCCCTGCGGATAGGCACCGCCGAGGCTCCAGGCTTGGGGGACTTTGTGCAGGGGCAGGGCATGGTCGAGGGTGAGTTGGTAGGTGCGCTCGGGTAGTACGCGCAAAACGCCGGGCTCATTTTGCAGGCGCGCCGCTTGGGCGGCGGTCATCTGCACGAACAGGCGATTCGACAGCGTGTCCAAAGCGCCCACGATGCGGGTTCCACGGCGTTGCAGGCGAGCGCGAAGCAAGGCTTGCTCGCGGCGGACACGCGCGCGTGCCTGTAGTCCAGGAGCACTCAAGAGCGCGGCCTGCCGCTGCCCGGCGGGCACTGTGCGGGAAATGAAGTGAGCCGCGGATTCCCCGGTAAGTTCGACGATATACCGATTAGGAACCGTTCCCGCAACGAGAGGGAGCGAGAGAAGGCAGATCCAAAGGCGGCTCACATGCACTTCCGGGCGCTACTTGGTTAGGCCTGCCACGTAGACACCGTGATAGCCGTCTACCTTGGCTTCGGTACCGATCACTTTGATGATGTGTCCCATGTGTTCGGCACCCGCGGTGCGGATATCAACTCCGCCATCGCGACGGGGATCGTGCTCTTCGGGCATCAGCATGTACAAGTCGCCGGACTTTGTGAGCAGGCCTACGGGTTGGCCGCTCTGGGCGCATTTTTGGCCACACGGGCGATGTTTCTCGCCATGCTTACCGAGTTGCAGGTAGCAGGAGATATCGACTAACTCGCCTACCAGGGTGACTTCCTTACCCGCTTCCGGTTTCTTATCGACGCCGGCCGCGATGGTGGTGGCAGACCAGGGTTGGTCCGACGTATGACCCAGGGTAGCGGCGGGTGCGTCATAGGTGCCAGTTTCCACTTTCATCTCGGGGTGTAGGATGGCGCCGCCTCCAGCCATCAGAAGGGCGGCCGCGAAGGTAACGGTCGCTCCGGACAGAACAGCTCTCAAAAGGTTCGACATAGTGTCCCTAGTTTACAACGTCCGGGCCGGGGTGGCACGACGCCATTAGGGTGGCTAACCTGGTATGCCGTTTGCGGCTTCAAACTCTGCGAAAAATTCTCTCGCCGGCCGCATCTTTCCTTGTCTTGCGTCCTCCAAACCTTGACGGATACCTTCCTCGGCGTCGATGGGTGCCGGCTTCTTCTTCACCGTCAGCACTGCGGGGCGCTTGGTCTTCTTGATCTGTTTCATGAAGGTGGTACTAAGGTAGCGCAGCGCAGGGACGCTTGCTGGCGCGCGCGGCTCGGATGCTATAACAGAGGAATGATTCGACTCACTCTAGGGGCCTTGCTGGCCGTATCGTCTCTCTGCGCTCAGGATTGGGCGGTGGCACGTTTGGAGAAGTCTCCGCGCCATCGCGAATGGGTCACCGTGAAGCACGATGGCCGCTCCGTCGAAACCTACGTGGCGTATCCGGAATCGAAGGACAAAACGCCGGTAGTGCTGGTGATCCACGAAATATTCGGGATGTCGGATTGGGTCCAAGAAGTGGCGGATGAATTCGCCGCGGCCGGATACATCGCGGTCGCGCCCGACTTGCTTTCGGGCATGGCGCCGGGGGGCAAAGGCACCAAGGGGTTTGCGCCGAACGAGGTGATGCAGGCTATCGGACATCTGAGTCCGGACCAAATTACCGCGGACCTGAATGCGGTAGCCGATTATGGCTTGAAGATACCGGCCGCCACACAGAAGCTTTTCGTGGCGGGGTTCTGTTGGGGGGGCGGACAGACGTTTCGCTTCGCAACGAACCGGCAGGATATCGCGGCGGCGTTGGTATTCTACGGTCCGCCACCGGAGAAAGACGCCATGAGCCGCATCAAGGCTCCGGTGTACGGTTTCTATGCGGGCAACGACGCGCGCATCGGCGCCACGGTACCGGACACGGTGGAGAAGATGAAGGCTTTGGGCAAGAAATACGACATCGTTACGTACGAAGGCGCGGGCCACGGGTTCATGCGGGCGGGCGAAGCGCCGGATGCCAGCGAGGCGAATGCCAAGGCGCGCAAGGAAGCCTGGGTGCGGATCAAGGATATTCTGGCGAAGAATTGATCGGGCCTGGTGTTTACAATCTCTTACACACTCTACATACGGGCTTTACAGAAGTCTCATAAGCTAGGGTCAGAGGAGAAAAGAAACACCATGAAAAAGAATTGGTTACGATTCGCAGCAGGCGCGGCGGTAGCGGGCGGAATGTTGCTCGCGGCGCAGGAAGTGGGCACCCAACAGGCTTCGCCGGCGGCCGTCAGGCAACATAATCGGGGGGCAAAGCTGGCCAGTTACCTGAACCTGAGCCCGGCTCAGGCGGAGCAGGCCAAGGCGCAATTGCAGGCCGCGCGGCAGAATGCCAAACCGATCCGCCAGCAGTTGCATCAGGTGCGGGCGGCGATGTTCGATGCCGTACGTGCCAACGATACCGCTAAGATCGATCAACTGAGCGCGCAGGAGGCCAGCCTGAAGGGGCAGATCTCTGCGATGCGCAACGAAGCGTTCGCCCGGCTGTATAGCTCGCTGACGCCGGAGCAAAAAGCCAAGGCCGATCAATTGCCGGCGCGTTTCCAACAGATGCGTCAACAGCGCATGCAGAATCGCCAGAACGGCAATAACAGCTAATGCGGGGTAATGGTGCGCGGCTCAGGATGGCGCTGGGCCGCGACTCCGTTCCATCACCGCTCGATGGATTCAAACCCCAACCGCCAACCTAATTTCTGGGAATCGAACCAGGAGGTCTTCACGCCGAACCAGCGGGCGGCGGTGGCAGCATTATAACGACCGTGGCGTTGATCGAGAATTAAGGCGCAAGGCGATTCGCCAAAGCGCGCTATGCGCTGCGCGAGCCATGAATCTGCCGTTAATGGCTGGGCCAAGATCACGGGCATGCCACCCAGCAGGGCCAGATGGGCGCCGAAACCGGCATCCACTTGTTTGATGGCCGGAGGCGTACCCCACGCCTGCGAATATCGTTTAACAGCGGCATCCAGGTTGCGCACCGCGATCACCACTTTGCCCACCCCGGCGAAGTCTTTGTTCGACGGCTTGCCCTGCGGAAAGGCGCGCTGCTCACGCGGAGTGAAATCGTGGATGAGGAAGGGAAAGAACGTGCCGCTGGGTTCCGGCCCGACCGGCGCTGTTTCCCACTCCAAGCGGACGCCATCGGGGCGCTGGCGTCCATTGCGCACTGGGTCGCCGACCTCGATTCCGGCTGCGCGCAGCCTTTGGACTTCGGCGGCCATATCCTTTGCGCGCACGGCGAAGGCGCAGGGCCCGGCATCGCCTTGCATGAACTTGGTCCACGGTTGGCGTGCCAAGGTATCGGGTCCCGCATTGGGTTGCGGCGCCATCAATTCCAGATAGGAGCCATCGGCAAAGCTGACCAGCGCCATCTCGGTGGCGCCATTGCTGTGGGCACCGCCATATACGGAGGGGATGCCGATGGCGGCCAGGCGCGCCTGCAATTCTTTCAGGTTCGATCCGGCGGCGGTGACGTGGTCGATCTTCAAGTCGGCCCCGGCTAGCGCCATGGCGCAAGCGGCAAACATCCAGGCGCATCGCATAGAAAGATTGTAAACCGCGCGTGCGGGTCCGCAATTCCTGCGGTAGTTATGCTAGGGTTTATCGGCTTGATAGAGTGGTTGATGTGACTTTGTCCGATGCCTCAGCGCCTAAAATGCAACCCGGCCTCGCGCTTGAGCAACGCGTGCATGCCTATTTCCGCGAAGAGATTGCCGCCGGTCGTTTCCTCGGTAGGCCGGACTGTTGTAAGATCCTGCATCACAAAGGGTATTACTCGCGCGATCGTCGTGCAGACATCATCTTCGATGTTGCGATTGAATGCTGCCTGCCTGGCCACAATAAACCATCACTAATTTGGTTGTTCGAGTGTAAAGACTACGGGCGCCGTGTTGCTGTGAGTGAGGTCGAAGAATTTTTTGCAAAAGTGCAGCAGGTGGCACCGGCCAAGGGCAAAGCCGTAATGGTGACGACGCAAGCTTATCAACGTAGCGCGGTGGAATTCGCCGAAGCGAAAGGCATCGGGTTAGTCAGGATCTTTCCGACAGCGGATTGGAAGTGGGAATTGCATCGTTCGCCATCGAGCATGCCAATGTCCCGTGCGCTCTCCAGAGATGGCGAGATCTTTATCGGGCTCACGGAGCATGACTATCATAGCCGCCGATTTGACTGGTACTGCAAGGCTGGGGCGCTCTTCACGTACTCGGCGCACGATTTCTTGATGGCGCTTTGCGGCGATGATCTTGATTCGAATATGCTCGCAGCGATTGCTCCGGCGCGGTTGGAAGGACCTGTCGTGCCCTTTATCGGGCTTGATGAGATTAAAAGGCGTAGCCTTGAAACCCACGCGCTGATCGGCTACCGCGAAGGAGCCGTCGATCTCGGAAAGATCTGCGAGTGGCAGCAAAAAGAGGTTGCTTTAACCGTAACGCTCGAAGTGAGACCATCCGACAATGAGCGCCACAACGGGATTCTCGGCAGGATTACTTTTTCACCGCCAGCGATCGTGATCTTTGCCGATTCAAAGGAGCGTCATCGTTCACGGTTTACGCTCGCACACGAGTTGGGCCATTTACTGCTCGGCCACGGCGCCTACCTCCGTGCGGAGACGGTGGAGAGTAATGATCTCGAACAAGGTCAGGCCAGCTATCTTGATGAGGACGATATTCGGCGACTGGAATGGCAGGCGAACTCCTTTGCGTCATACATTCTCTTGCCTTCGGATGCGTTCTTGCGCAAGACCTTTGACGTCGCGTCCCAGTTAGGACTCCAAAACAAGGGCTTCGGCCTCATCTATCTAGATCAACAACCCGTCAATAGACTCCTATACTATGAACTTACAAACGCCCTGATGGAAGCCTTCGCTGTCTCACGCACCGCCGTCACCATTCGTCTCAAAGCACTGGGACTGCTCAAAGGAAGCAGTGATGAAATGAAGGTTTAGGATCGTTACGGTTAGCTGCGCCTTCGCAACCGCTGGCATCTTGCCCCGAGCGGGCAAAAAGAGGGTTCAGAAAGGACGGTTGTACGTCGCTTTGACAATACAAGCGCGAGGGCTTGCTTTCGGGACGACCGCACAATAGAATAAGGCCTGAAAGACCTATATGGAGTCCAATTCCCGCCGTTCCTTCCTGCAACTGGCTGCTACCCTGGGCGCGCTGGCGCCGGCTGCCGGTAAAGCCGCAGCCCAGTCCGCCGCGCCGCCGACGCTGCCAACCGTCAAGTTCGGTAAGCACGATATCAGCCGCCTGATCATCGGCTCCAACCCGCTGTATGGCTATTCGCACTTCAACCACACGACGGACCTGTCGATGCGCGAGTGGTATACACAGGAGCGCAAGATGGAAGTGCTGCACGCCTGCGAGCGGCACGGCATCAAAACCTGGCAAATCCATTACAACGACCAGCCGATGGAGGATTTCAAACGCTATCGCGCCGAAGGCGGCAAGATGCAACTGATCCTGCTGGCCGATTTCGCGCTGATGAAGGATCCGAAATTGCTGCCGGAAGTGGCCAAACTCGGGCCGCTGGGCATTGGGCATCACGGCAATCGCACCGACGAGCGTTTCCGCAACGGCGAGAAGGGCAAGATCAAAGACTTCCTGAAAGCGGTGCGCGATACCGGCGTGATGGTGGGCTTGTCGACGCATAATCCGGCGGTGGTGGATACGGCGGAAGGCGAAGGCTGGGACGTCGATTATTACCAGTGCTGCCTTTACCGCGTGTCGCGAACGCCTGAAGAGGCGCGCGCGGAGTTTGGCGAAGCGCCCATCGGCGAGACGTTCATGGAAAAGGATCCGGAACGCATGCTGCACATGATCCGGCAGACCAAGAAGCCCTGCCTGGCGTTCAAACTGTTTGGCGCGGGCCGCATGAGCGGATCGACGGAGCAGGTGGAAGCGGCCTTCCGGTATGCGCTTAACGGCATCAAACCGATGGACGCGGTGATCGTCGGCATGTATCCGCGGTTCAAAGACGAAGTAAGCGAGAATACCGAACTGGTGCGCCGCATCCTGACGAAGGCGTAGGCTTAACGGATCAGGCGGGCGCGAGGCTACGGTTTCGCGCCCTTTTCTTCGCTTGCCAAGCGGACCTCATCGCCCCCACAATAAAGCGTGTACCTTTCTCTGAATCCAACCATCACATCGGGCCGCGTCCCCTGGCCCGAGTTCGCGCGGTTGGCCGCGAAGGTCGGTTTTCCCGGCGTGGATGTAGACCTCTCCGCCGCCATGAAAGCCGGACTGCCCGCCACCAGCAATCTGTTGCAGGATCTGAAGATCAAACCGGCGGTGGTCAATTTTCCGGTGGAATTCCGAAAGGACGACGCCGCCTTCCGCAAAGACATGGAGAGGCTGGGCGACCAGGCGTCCTTCGCCGCGGCGATGGAATGCCCGCGCATGATCACCTGGATCATGCCTTCGAGTAAAACCCCGAAAGCCGAATTGCGCGCCCTGTATTTGAAACGCTTTCGCGCCGCTGCCGACGTGCTGGCGCGGTCGCACGTGCGCCTGGGCTTGGAATTCCTGGGCCCGTTGCACCTGCGCAAGATGGAGCCCAACGAATTTATTTGGAAGATGCCCGAGATGCTGGCGTTCGCCCGCGAATGCGGTTCGAATGTGGGTCTACTTTTAGACGTGTGGCACTGGCACCACGCGGGCGCGACCACGGAGGACATTATCAAGGCGGGAAAAGACGGCATCGTGCACGTGCATTTCAACGATGCGCCGAAACTGCCGCCCGACCAGATCCGCGACGATCAGCGCCTGATGCCCGGCGAAGGCGTGATTGCATTGAACGCCTTCCTGATGGCGCTGCACGAAATCGGCTATCAGGACGCGCTGAGCGTCGAAGTTTTCGGACGCGGGCTTAAGGAGATGACTCCGGAGGCCGCCGCCCGCCTGGCGCTCGAGACATCCACTACCGTGATGCGAAAGGCCGGCGTCGCTTAATCGCCGCTTGATCAATGAGCGAGATGCAGCTTGCGAAATTGCTGACCGAACAGGTCAACCCTGCTTCGCGGGATATCGACGCGCAGCCAACTACCCGCATTCTCGAAATCATTAACGGCGAGGATCGCCTGGTGGCCGATGCGGTGGCGCGAGCTATACCGGACATTGCGCGGGCGGTAGATGCGATTGTGGCGGCGATCCAGAACGGCGGCCGCTTGTTCTACATTGGCGCGGGCACCAGCGGACGTTTGGGCGTGCTGGATGCGGCGGAATGTCCGCCCACCTTCAACGCTTCCCCCGAAATGGTGCAGGGCATTATGGCGGGCGGAGAAGCGGCGTTATCGCGGCCCACCGAAGCCACGGAAGACGATCCGGCCACGGGCGCGCGCGATCTGCGGGAACGAGGCTTTACGGCGCGGGATGTGCTGGTAGGGATCGCAGCCAGCGGCCGTACGCCGTACGTGTTGGGCGCAATCGCCGAGGCGCGAGGCATGGGCGCGGTGACGGCGGGCATCAGTTGCAGCCCCGATTCGGAATTGGCAAGCGCCGTGCAAATACCCATCACGGTGCTGACGGGTCCGGAAGTATTGGCCGGGTCGACGCGCATGAAAGCGGGTACGGCGACCAAACTGGTCTTGAATATGCTGACGACGGCAACGTTTATCAGGTTGGGATATGTGTACGGAAACCTGATGGTGAACGTACAACCGAAGAACAGCAAACTGCGCGACCGCGCGACGCGCATTGTGGCGCAAGCCGCGGGGGTCAGTTACGATGACGCCGGGGCTCTCTTGCGGGCGGCTAACGACAACGTGCGCGCCGCTATCGAAAAGGCGAAGACCGCGACGCCAGGCAAATGAAATCAGACAAAAGGCTCCATTCAATTTATGGATAAATTCGTAATTAAAGGCGGCCCTCGCTTACAGGGCGAAGTTTCCATCAGCGGGTCGAAGAACTCTGCGCTGCCGGCCCTGGCGGCTGCGCTACTGACGGACGAAGCGGTAACATTGCGGCGTATTCCGCGGGTGCGCGATATCCGCACCATGCAGCGCCTGCTGGTGGATATCGGCAGCCAGGTGGAAGTGGATGGCGAGACGGTCCGGCTGCAAACGCCGCGCATCGTTTCGTCGGAAGCCCCGTATGAACTGGTGAAGACCATGCGCGCCTCGAGCCTTGTGCTGGGACCGCTAGTCGCGCGGACGGGTCGTGCGCGCGTGTCCCTTCCGGGCGGATGCGCCATCGGGGCACGGCCGATCAATCTGCACCTGCATGGTCTGGAGCAATTGGGCGCGCGCATTCAACAATCGCACGGCTATATCGAGGCGGAGGCGCCGGAAGGCCTGCGCGGGGCGACCATCCATTTCGACCGCATCACGGTGACCGGCACGGAAGATTTGATCATGGCCGCGGTGCTGGCGCGCGGCGAAACCATGCTGCGCAATGCCGCGCGCGAGCCCGAAGTGACCGACCTATGCGCGCTGCTGACAAAGATGGGTGCGCAGATCGAAGGGGCGGGCACGTCCACGATACATATTCGCGGCGTCGAGAAGTTGCACGGCGCGGACCATACTATCATCGCCGATCGCATCGAGGCGGGAACGTTTTTGATTGCGGGGGCCATTACCGCGGGCGACCTGACCATTACGGACTGCGTGCCGGAACATGTCGGGGCGTTGGTGGCGAAACTGCTGCAGGCCGGCGCGGAAATCACGCAGACCGACGCCACCAGCGTACAGATCGCGGCCACCAAGCGGTTACGTTCGGTGGATGTGACTACGGAAGAGTATCCAGGTTTCGCGACCGACTTGCAGGCGCAATATCTAGCCTTGATGACCCAGGCGCAGGGTATCGCTATCGTGGTCGAGACTATTTTCGAAAACCGCTTCATGCACGCGCAGGAGATCGCGCGGATGGGGGCGAATATTCGTCTGGAGGGGCGGCAGGCCATCGTGGCGGGACCGTCGGAACTTACGGGAGCGGGGGTGATTGCTTCGGACCTGCGGGCTAGCGCCTCGCTGGTGTTGGCGGCCCTGGCGGCGCGGGGCGAAACCGTGATCGACCGGGTGTACCATATCGACCGCGGCTATGAGAAAATCGAGGCGAAACTGGCCCGTGTAGGCGCGCAGATCCGAAGGGTGGAATAAGTATGGTTCATAGCGAAGGGTTCCTGGCGATTGTCAACGACGCGAAATCGCGCGTGACGGAAATCGATATCGACGGCTACCGCAAGCTGCTGGCTGCCGGCGAACCGCACATCCTGGTGGATGTGCGCGAGGACAACGAGTGGGCCGCCGGGCACGCTGCGGGCGCCGTACATCTGGGGAAGGGAATCATCGAACGCGATATCGAGGCCAAAGTGCCCGATAAGTCCACGCGCATGGTGCTCTATTGTGGGGGCGGATTCCGCTCCGCGCTGGTTGCGGATAACTTGCAGAAGATGGGCTACACTGCGGCGATTTCGCTTGATGGAGGCTGGAAGGCATGGCAGCAGGCGGGCATGCCCGTCACACGTCCGTGAGCGGCGCGGTCGCGGAGATTCGTCTCTTTCCGGACCAAGCGTCCTGGGAAGTTTGGCTGGCGGAGCACCACGATTCGTCGGCGGGGGTCTGGCTGCGGTTGGCGAAGAAGGGTTCCGCGGTGGCATCGGTATCCTATGCGGAAGCGCTGGAGACGGCGCTCTGCTATGGCTGGATCGATGCGCAGAAGAAACCGGAGAGCGAGCAGGCTTGGCTGCAGCGGTTCACGCCGCGCCGTGCCAAGAGTATCTGGTCAAAGGTGAATCGGGCCAAAGTCGACGCGCTGATTAAGTCCGGAAAGATGCAGCCTGCGGGACTTGCCCAGGTGGAACAGGCCAAGAAAGATGGCCGGTGGGAGGCCGCCTACGATTCGCCGGCCGGCGCGACGATCCCCGGCGATTTACAGGCGGCGCTCGATCACAACGCCAAGGCCAAGGCGTTTTTCGCGATTCTGGACCGCGCCAATCGTTATGCCGTACTATGGCGTATCCAAACCGCTAAGAAACCCGAGACGCGCGCGCGGCGGATCACGCAATTCGTCGACATGCTGGCGCGGCACGAAAAGCTGCATCCTTAAAGCATCAGCAGCAGGTCGACAGACCGGCAGACGATATAACCCAGGGTCACCGCTTCGATGTACCAGACTATCTGCGGGTAAAACCGCAGCCGGATCGCCACGGCGCAAGCCGTCCCCAAGAGCACCCAATAAGGATTGAGGCCGCCCGAAAATCCGAAGCTATAGCCAAGTATCAGGGCGAAAGCAACCAACGGCCAGTTTGCCGCGAACGCGCGCCTGAAATGCAGCCATACGATGGAAAGCGCTGCGGCCATCACCAAAACGGTCACCGCATTGAACAAAGTGAACGGATAATGCCCCACTCAGACATCGTGCCATAACCCGCCGCAGTGTACCTTCCACTGCTACAATAACCTGTTCTTCAAATTACCGGAGGTCGCCGCGTGGCTGCCCTGAAGGCTCTTATGCGCGTTTTCAGTTATCTCTTTCACGGCTTGTTGACCCTTTTCCTGCTGGGCATTTCGCTGATAGCCTTATCAAGCGGCCAGCCCTTGCAGCTTGAAATGCTGCCGTGGTCCGGGACATCGCTCACCTACTGGTTGCTAGGTGGCGCGCTCATCGGGCTGTCGTCGGTGATCCTGGCGATCTGGGGCAAATGGCGTCCCCTGTTTTTTCTGTGGAGTCTGGCCGTTCTGGTCATGATGATTCGCGGATTTTTCCTGAGCCACTATTACTTTGCGGGGCCGCCGGAATTTCGCGGAGCGTTATACCTCACCGCGGGCGCTCTAATCGCGTTTGTAGGCGCCTGGTTTCAGTTACGCCGCCAACAGTTGCGCTAACCTGGACGCTTCCGCTGCGCCGCCGTTAGGAGCATAATGAATTCGATGGTTACCACCGCTCGTGCTTTAGTCCTTGCCTTCCTTATTGCTATAACGCTTTCCGTTTCCATCGCTTCCGCCGAACAGGGCATTCTTACCTTTGTGTTTGGACCCAGTTCCCAGGAGGCTGCGCGGCAATCCGCACGCGCCGCGGCATCGACTTCCCGTCGATGGCTGCAAACCGCGGGTAGCGTGGTGGAGATTCGGCGCGCGGGAAGTGCCGATGCTAAGCGCTTCACTACGGCCGTGACCGCGAAGGAATTGGAACAAGCGTTCAACGATGCCGCCGTCGCCGCGCGGGAGGCCGATCCGCCGTCCTTTTTGATTACGCTCGACGCTGCCGCGCAGGCCGCTGCGCTGAATCCGGGCGTTCGTATCGTTGTCGCTGCCTTGAATAGCCCGCCATTTTCGAGTGAAGGCGAACGTGCGCTGGAGCGTTTGGCCGAGGTGTGCCAAAGTAAGGGCGTACGAATTCTGATCCTGGATATAGCCGAAAGCGGAAAGGCGCTGCCCAATGCAGCCTTGGAGGCTGTTGCGGTCAAGACCGGCGGCGCTTGGATTAGACAAGCCAAGGCGCTGGAGCCCGATATCGCCATGGTGGCTCCCGGAGAACCGGCCGATACAGTGCCCGTGAAGGCCGTGGCCGAGACTGCTGCGGAGAGCGCCCCGGCCTCCGCGCCGGCGCCCGGTTCCATACCCAAGTTCGAGATTCCGGTGCACATCCGTTTTACGCGTACGTCGGGCAGCGGCTATGTCGGCAGCAGCATGGTGGATCACGAAGCGGATTTTGGCGTGAGCGCGGCGCTGATCTCCTCAGGCGGCACTGCATCGCAAGGCGCGGGATCATCCGAGCGATCGTTCGAAGCCAATGACGCGAACGCGCCGCTGCAGGGCATGGTGACGGTCGAGTCTCCCTTGAATGCGCTGAAATTCGATACGGACGACAATGCGGGGACCTACCAGGGTCGTGCGCGGCTGACGGCTACCGTACTGAACGCCAAGGGCGCTCCTATCTGGACTGGACGCAAAGACGTTTTCGTTCGCGGACCGGTGCGTAAGTTGGAGGTGCGGCGCGAGGGCAGTATGTTCTTCATGCGCAGCGTGAGCCTGCCGGGCCAGGGTCCATTTACGCTCGAAGCCAAGGTTGAGGATTTGGTTGCTGGCACTTCCGGCGTAGTCCGCACTCCGTTGCGCACCAGTCGCAATGCACCCGGCTTGGTGGCGACCGATGCCTTGGTAGTCCGCCCGTTTAAAGGATCCGCCGACAAATTCGAAGCCGACCAGGTATTAAGTTATGAGGGCGAGGCGTTGTCGCCTGTACTCGATCCGGTCTTCCGCGCCGAAGAGCCCATGGACCTGCAGGTTTATCTGCGGCTGTATCCCGATATCCACGGCGCGCCGCTCGATTTGAGCATGGAGATCATGCACGAAGGGCACGTGGTGGCGCGTCTGCCACTGCAGTTCAAGAGCGGACTGGCCAGCGAGGCGCGGGAAGGCGCTTCCAGCAAGATCGGTGGCCGCGCCGATACCATGTCCGGCGGCCAGGCGAAAGAATTTCCGTATCTGGTGAATATGAAGGGTGCGAAATTTCCTCCGGGCGATTACCAGGGTGTAATATCGATCCGCCAAGGAAAGACGGTCATCAAGCGGGTAATCTCGTTCCGAGGTCACGGGGACGTCAACGTCGCAGCCAGTGCAGGTGGCGATGGGTCCGAAGACCACCCAAGCTCCCCAGGACGAGGCCGACAACGGTGACGTCGTGCTGCCGGAAATTGAACCGGCTACGGTGGATTCGAGCGGCTTGAAAATGCGCGACGACGAACAGAAGCGCCTATGGGAAGAGGCTGCCAAGAACGCCTTGGGATACCTCGACCATCTGCCGAATTTCCGCTGTACTGCAGGAAACGCACCGGTTTACAGCGTCGGTAAAGTCGCCGGATCAATTAAAAGAGGCCGACTCCTTCAAGGATGACTTGATGTACGAGGACGGCAAAGAGCGCTATCGGACCATTGAGGTCAATGGCATCAAAGCGGACGACTCGACGAAGACGCACGAGGGCATTCACTCGCGCAACGAATTTGGGTCGATGCTGCGCGGCTTGTTTGATCCAGATGTTGCCGCGGTCTACAAATGGTCGGGGCGCTCCATGGCAATGGGTGTGCTCTGCCAGGTATTTGATGTGGAAGTGGCCAAGGCCAAATCGAACTTCGTGCTGCATTGGGGCGGCAAACGCGAACCGGTGGGCTATACCGGACGGGTTTTCATTGAAGAGGAAACCGGGATGGTGAGACGGCTGACCATCCAGGGGATCGGGCTGCCTAAGGATTTTGGCCTACAATCGCCCGCCTTTTCTCTCGATTACGGCATAGTGAAGATCGGCAGGAAGACTATCTGCTGCCGCTCCGCTCGACGCTGCAACTGCGGCATGCAAAGTCGTTTGTGCGAAACGAAACGCGTTTTCCGGGGTTACCGCAAGTTCGATGCGGAATCGGAGATCAAATTCCAAACGATTAAGAAATCGAAATGTTTCGCTTGAACGGATTTGTTAACATATTGATGTCAATCGCCTTATGGTAGCCAACCTGCTTCCTGTTGCCTTTCTGGCCGCTAATTCGGCCACCTCCCGAATAGTGCGCAGCCTGTTTGACGACACCTTCAGCGGTGTTCACCAATTGGGTTGGTTCGACTGGGCGATTCTGATCCCCTACTTCGCAATCCTTACCCTGTTGTCTGTGTACGGCGTCCATCGCTACGAAATTATCCACACGTATTTCAAGCACCGCAAGAAGGCGACCGGCGAGCCGCCGAAGCGCTTCGAGCATTTGCCGCCCGTAACTATTCAACTTCCGGTTTTCAATGAACGTTACGTGATTGAGCGCCTGATTGACGAAGTGACCAAGATTGAGTATCCCCGGGAACTGTTACAGATCCAGGTGCTGGACGATTCGACCGACGATACGGCCGGCTTTGCCGAAGCCCTGGTCGAACGCTACCGCACCCTGGGCTTTCCGATCGAATACCATCATCGCGATAACCGGCACGGTTTCAAAGCTGGCGCGCTGCAGGAAGGTCTGAAGACAGCAACGGGCGAGTTCGTCGCTATTTTCGATGCCGATTTCATTCCGCCCACCGATTTCCTGACCCGCACCATCCACCATTTTGCCGACCCCAAGATCGGCGTGGTGCAGACCCGCTGGAGCTATCTGAATCGCGATTACAGCTTTCTGACGGAAGTGGAAGCTATGCTGCTGGACGGGCACTTTATCCTGGAACATGGAGCCCGTTCGCGCGCCGGCTACTTTTTCAATTTCAACGGAACTGCCGGCATCTTGCGGCGCGCAATGATCGACGACGCGGGCGGCTGGCAGCACGACACTCTTACCG
The DNA here is from genome assembly GCA_963738345.1 of Bryobacterales bacterium. Taxonomy (GTDB): domain Bacteria; phylum Acidobacteriota; class Terriglobia; order Bryobacterales; family Bryobacteraceae; genus Bog-159. Next base: position 2,906,618 of record CAVTWI010000002.1, on the reverse strand, counting down.
AAGACTCCGACCTCAGCTACCGTGCGCAGTTGAAGGGCTGGCGCTTCGTTTACATGCCCGGTCTCGAATGCCCGTCGGAGTTGCCTGTGGAAATGCACGGATTCCAGGTGCAGCAATCGCGCTGGGCCAAAGGGCTTGACGCAGTGCGCCAAGAAACTGCTGCCCATGATCTTGCGCGCCAATTTGCCGATGCGGGTGAAGGTCGAAGCCTTCATGCACCTGACGCCCAACATTTCGTATCCGCTGATGATGGTGGTTTCGGCGCTGATGCTGCCGGTGATGATCGTGCGTTTTTACATGGGCGTGTGGCAGATGGTATTCATCGATCTGCCGCTGATCATGGCTGCGTTCTGGTCCATCTCGGCATTCTATGTAGTGGCGCAGCGTGAGTTGTATCCCAAGAACTGGAAGCGGTCGATTCTACTGCTGCCGGTGCTGATGGCCGTCGGCGTGGCGCTGACCGTAATCAACACGCGCGCTGTACTGGAAGCTATCTTCGGAGTGACCACCGGTTTTGTGCGTACCCCCAAGTTTGCGATCGGCGACCGGCCCATGAATCTGGAGCATAAGAAATACCGTCGGCGCAGCGGCTGGCTTCCATATATCGAAATCGCTGATCGGGACTTACTTTGTGGCCATGATCGTCTTTGCGATCGACACCTATAACTTCTTCTCGATTCCTTTCCTGCTGCTTTTTGTGGCGGGCTATTACTGGGCGGGTTGGGGCACGCTTTACCAGGAACAGCAGAGCCGCCTACGCTGGATGAAGCAGCGCCGGTTGGAACTCAAAGCCGCGCGTTAGACGCACGGTTCGCGCTGTAAACATAGCCAACTCACGGAACATCTCCTCGGCATGGGCCTCGCGCAATTGCTGTGGCAGTTCCAGGTGCACGTCGATGCGGCGTCGCATAGCGGCCAGATCTGATGGGTCGGCGCTTTCGCGCAGATGCTCGAATAGGAAGGCATGCGCGCGTTTTCGCTCCATCACCTCCAGGCCGTCGAGAATCTGGCGATGGCAGGTGCCTTCCCAAATGGTCAGGACCATGGCCTCGCGGAACCAGCGCTCCACCGGGAATTCGGCCAGCACGCCTAGCGCGCCGTGCACCTCCATAGCCCAGCGCGCGATCTGCGGCGCGACGTCGGAGGTCCAGTATTTCGCCAGATGCGCGACCAGGCGGAAAAGCTGATAACGGTCAGAATATGGCGGGCGCTGGCGCCAGACATCGTTCAGCAGCAGGATGCTTTCCCAAGCCAGCGCAAAGCCGTCCTGCAATGTTCCCATGTGCGCGTCGAACTGCTTGCGCATCAGGGGTTGGTCCAACACCGGCTTGCCGAAGGCGATGCGGTGTCCGGCAAAAGCGGCGGATTCGGCTAGGGCGCGCTGGGCGATAGCCATGCTCCCCAGTGCGTTAGTGGCGCGCGACAGGTTCAACACTTCGAGGATCAGATGCACGCCGCGCTCCGCGGAGCCCAACAGCCAAGCTTCGCTATCGCGCAACTCGATCTCGCCGGTGGGCACGGAACGCGTAGCCACTTTATCTTTCAAGCGCCGGACCGTGTAGTTGAGCTGACCATCCTCGCGCCGTTTGGGCAGCAGGAAGAGCGCCAGTCCACGCACACCGGCGGGCGCGCCTTGGGGACGCGCGGCAACTACGGCAAGGTCGGCGCCGGCATTGCTGGCGAAGTACTTGTCGCCGGTCAGCAGCCAGCGGCCGTCTTGCAGACGTGCCACGGTCTCGACATTGGCGCCCAGGTCGGAGCCGCCTTTGATTTCGGTCATCCAGGTAGCGCCTTGCCAAACGGTATCGTCGCGCCGCAGCAACTGGGGCAGGAAGCGCGCCTTCAGTTCCTCGCTGCCATGCTGGTCGAGCGCTACGGCGGTGGCAAGCGAAATGACATAGGGACAGGTGAGGCCGGGGTCGTAGTAGCAGGTAATGTAATCGAGCAGGGCGCTGGCGGAAAGGGACTCGTCCTCGAAGGCGCGCCAGACCACGCCCGCTTTGTACCCCTGGCGCAATTCGCGCCAGTATTCCGGCGCGAAGAGAATTTCGTCGACGCGATTTCCCTGGCGGTCGAACATCCGCAGCCACGGCGTACCGGCGCGGTCGGTGGCGCCGGAGATGTGCTGTCCTTCGGCTTCCCACCAGGACTGGTAGTCGCGAAGTGCCTGCTCGTGGGGCAGCGCCCCGAGCATATGTTTCAGGAAGTCAACCGGAGAGCGGAGCAGAGCGAGATCCATCATTGGGGCCATCCGGATTTAATATGGCGCGAACGCGCGCATTTGGCAAGCGGCGCGGCTTCCTCTTGACATTCTACATGAGAAGCGCTACGTTCCTTTTGGATGTCTACACGAAACGCCAAAGCCGATGTTTTGCAGGGCACCCTGGACCTGATGGTGCTGCGCACGCTCGAAACCATGGGTCCGCAGCACGGATTCGGACTAGCCAAGCGGATCGAACAAATCTCCGCCGGCATGCTGGATCTGAACCAGGGCACGCTATACCCGGCACTGCTAAGACTGGAGCAGCGCGGCTGGATCTCGTCAAGTTGGGGCGCTTCGGACAAGAACCGGCGCGCGAAGTTCTACGAATTGACGCGAGCCGGCAGAAAACAAATTGCCCGCGAGACCGACGATTGGGAGCGCACCGTGGCATTGATGGACCGGTTTTTGAAAGTGCCGGAGTAAGGAGTTTTCATGCGCACTTTATGGACGCGTTTGACCGCCGTATTCTCGAAGCGGCGCCGTGACCGCGAGTTGAATGAGGAAGTGGAAACGCATCTGGAGATGCGCGCCGCGGAATTGCGACAACAGGGTATGCGGCCGGACGCCGCGCGCGCCGCGGCACGCCGCGAATTCGGCGGCCTGGAACAGATGAAAGATGCCTACCGCGACCGGCGGGGCATTCCCTGGATGGAGATAGCGGCCAAAGATGCGCTGTACGGGCTGCGCGGCTTGCGGCGGAATCCCGCGTTCACGGCAGCCGCAGTGCTATCGTTGGCGTTGGGCATAGGCGCGAACACCGCCATCTTCTCGTTCATCAACACGCTGATGCTGCGCCTGCTGCCGGTAGACAAGCCCGCCGAACTGGTATCGCTCTATCGCACCGGCGGGTGGGGAAAAGGCTACGCGGCATATCCGCTGTACCTGGAGTTCCGCAAGCATACGGACCTGTTTGCCGGCGTGTTTGCGCGTAGCTCGACGGACAAAGTGCGCTTCGAGGCGGGCCACGCGACATCGGTCGAGTATGTGGAGCGCGAGTATGTGACGGGCAATTATTTCGAAGTGCTCGGAGTGCGGCCGGCCATCGGCCGACTTTTCTCCGATGGCGACAACCGTATTCCGCAAGGGCATCCGCTGGTGGTGTTGAGTTACGATTTCTGGCGCACCCGCTTGGGTTTCGACCCCGGTGTGCTGGGGCGCGTCTTAACGGTGGATGAGCAACCTCTGACAGTGATCGGCGTGGCCCCGGCGGGGTTCCATGGCGTCTCGGTGGAGACGCAGGCCGATGTGTGGGTGCCGGCGATGATGTCGCGCGGACCGATCATGCAGGCGGGCAACCACTGGATCTGGATCATGGGGCGAAAGCGCGCGGATCTGCCCGTGGGCTGGTTGCAGGCGGCCGCGAACACCATCATGCAGCAGTATCTGATGAGCGTTTATGGCGGGCAGCGCGAGAGCGCGTTCGGCAAGTGGGCGCTCGAGCAAAAGATCGAGGTGCGTCCCGGAGGCGTAGGCATATCCATGCTGCGCGATGCATTCGGCAAGCCTCTGACCATCCTGATGGGAACTGTGGCGCTGGTGCTTTTGATCGCCTGTGCGAACGTGGCGAACCTGTTAATTGCCCGTGGCGCGGCACGGCGCCGTGAAATGGCGATGCGTTTGTCCCTGGGCGCGACGCGCTGGCGCCTGGTACGGCAATGGCTGATGGAAAGCCTGATCCTGGCACTGCTGGGTTGCGGTCTGGGCTTGGCGTTTGCGGTCTGGGGCGAGCGGTACATGCTGTGGTTCCTGCCGCCCGGCTTAGGCGAATCCTTCGATGTTTCGCTGGATGGGGCAGTGCTCGGTTTCACGCTCGGCATATCGATTCTGGCGGCCATCCTGTTTGGGTTGGCACCGGCATTGCGCGCGACCTCGCTGGATCCGGCCGCGGCGTTGAAAGACGGTGGCGCGCAACGGCCTGGGGCGGGCGGACGCGGCGGATTCCGCAAAGCCCTGGTGGTCGTGCAAGTAGCTTTTTCCGTGGTGCTGGTAGTGGCGGCCGGGTTGTTTGCGCGTAGCTTGTCGAATCTGCGGGCCATCCGTCCGGGATTCGCGGCGCAGAACGTGATCACGTTTTCGTTGGACTATCCGCGCGCGTGGAAAGATGTCGATAAACAGAAACACAGGGAGCGTCTGCTGGCAAGCTTGGCGGAAGTGCCCGGCGTGACTTCGACCAGCTACGGAGTGCCCGGTCCGTTTCGGGGCGGCTCATGGAGCACGGGGATTCGCGTCCCAGGGTCGGCGCGGACGGCCAAGGAAGGCGACCAGGTATCGGAGCAGGGGGTGGGTGCAGCGTACTTCGCCACGATCGGGATTCGTCCGTTGCGGGGCAGGGAATTCGAGGCGGGCGATCTGCGCGCTACGCGTAAAATAGCCGTGGTCAATGAAGCGTTCGTGCGCGAATACCTGCCCGGAGTTCCGGATCCGGTGGGGCGGGTGCTCAGTTTTGACGATTCGAAACCGGAGGGCGCCGAGCCCACGTATATCGTCGGACTGGTGCGCGACATTTTGCACGACGGGTTGACGGCGCCCGCGAAGGCCACGGTCTATGTGCCGTTTCGCGACGGTGAGGTGAGCTTCGATCCGACTATGATGGTGCGGTGGCAGTTGCCTCCCGCCGCGGCCCTAACGGCGATCCGCAGCACAATCCGCAAAGTCGATGCGGAGGTGGCGCTGGTAGAGCCTCGTACACTTAGCGAGCGGGTGGACGATTCCATCTTCGTGCAGCGGATGATCGCCGCATTGAGCGGCTTCTTCGGCGCTCTGGCATTACTGCTGGCGGCAATTGGAATATACGGAGTCACGGCCTACGCCGTGAGCCGCCGCACGGCCGAAATCGGACTGCGAATCGCACTGGGGGCCGGGCGGGGCCGGATTCAGTGGATGATGTTGCGGAATGGCTTGCTGCTGATCGGGTTGGGGCTGCTGGTGGGGTTGCCGCTGTCCCTTGCCGCAGCGAGGATCAGCGGGTCACTTCTTGTCGGGGTCCCGCCAAGTGACCCAAGCGCTTTTATTGGGACGGTTGCGATCCTGCTGGCAACCGGAATTGTGGCAGCGGTCATTCCCGCGAGGCGTGCGGCCGCAGTGGAACCGCTCGAAGCACTCCGGCACGAGTGAGTGCAGAATTCTTACCGGCTTGCGCCGGCCATTGCCAAGGTACGTTCTTCACAGAGGACCCAGCGGGGGCTGTGGTCGTTGCTGAGGCATGAGGGGAAGGTTTCCCCAACCTTTACACGAATTTCGGCGCCACAAACTGCACAACGGTAGCGTCCGGTTTCAGGGCTGGATTGTCCTATTTCACTCATAAGCTTAGGTTACTCCAATTCAGATGCGCGCGACTGATTTGTCCAAGAGCATCTTGGACTCCACTCCGGAAAAGTACTGATCCTCACTCATAGCCATTGTCCCTAGGAAGCTACCACATTGGCAAGCGCAGAATCCAATTCGGGATAGCGGAACTGATAGCCGGCAGTTTCCGCTACGCGCGGCATCACGCGCTGGCTCGACAACATCACATCGGCCATCTCTCCGAACATGAGCTTCAGCGTGAAGGCGGGCATGGGAACCACGGCGGGGCGGGAGACGGCATGGCCCAGCGCTTTGGTGAAATCGGCATTGGTTACCGGGTTGGGCGAAGTCCCATTCACGGGCCCCTGCAGCGGATTGTCCAAAGCGAATTGGATGATGCCTACCAGATCGTCGAGGTGGATCCAGGACATCCACTGATCGCCATGCCCGAGCTTTCCGCCCATGCCGGCTTTGAACGGCGGCATCATCTTGGCGAGCGCGCCGCCATTGGCGCCCAGCACTACGCCGGTGCGCAACTTCACCAAGCGAATGCCGAGCGATTCGGCCAAGGTAGCTTCCTTCTCCCAAGCGATGCAGACATCCGCCATAAAGCCGCTTCCCGGTGCGGATGCCTCGGTAAGCACTTCGTCGGCGCGCGACCCGTAGTAACCGATGGCCGATCCGCAGATGAGCGTCGCGGGACGCTGGCGGACGGTAGAAAGGGCTTGTACCAGGTTACGCGTCCCTGTGGTGCGGCTTTCGCGGATCTTCTGCTTGGATTCATCGTTCCAGCGTTGGGCGATGGGCTCGCCGGCGAGATGGATTACGGCGTTGACACCGTCCAGGCTTTCTTCCGACGGCTGACCTTTCATGGGATCCCAAACGAAGAGTTGCACGCCGGGCGGCAAGTTGGTGCCGGCGTGGCGGCTCAAAACGCGGAGCTTGTGATCGCCGGCGGAGAGCGCCTTCAGCAGGCGGCGCCCGATGAAGCCGGAAGCGCCAGTAATCGCAATGGTCATAGAGTTAGGTTAACGCATGCCGGGTTACAATCTGGAGATCCATGCTGCGCACTGTGCAAGCCACCCGCTACGTGACACCGCTGCGTGAAGGCGGGTCGCTACCAGCGCTGGTTGAAGCGGACGATCTAGGGTTGTATGTTTTGAAATTCACGGGCGCGGGGCAAGGGCGGCTGGCGTTGGTGGCGGAGATCGTGGCAGGGGCGATTGGGCGCGCGCTGGGCTTGAATGTTCCGGAACTGGTGCTGGTGGACGTGGACGCCGGACTGGGGCGCAACGAGCCCGATGCCGAGATCCGCGCGCTGCTGGGCGCCAGCGTGGGAGTGAATCTGGGAATGGATTTCTTGCCCGGCTCGGTGATGTTCGATCCGGCGGCGGGCGATCGGGCAGCGTCCGAACTAGCATCCACAGCCGTTTGGTTCGACGCGTTCGTTACTAACGTGGACCGAACCGCCCGCAATCCGAATCTGTTGCGCTGGCACAAATCGCTGTATTTCATCGATCACGGCGCGGCGCTCTATTTTCATCATGACTGGAAGGATCCAGCGGCCAGCGCGCAATCGCGCTTCCCGGCAATCCGCGATCACGTTCTTCTGCCGCGTGCGGATTGCATCGGGGAAGTCGATTCCAAATTGCGGGCACGCCTGAATGGCGATGTATTTTCGGAGGCGCTGGCCAGTGTTCCCGATGCGTGGCTGCTGCCCGAACCTGGCGCGGAGACGCCGGAGGCCAAGCGGGCGGGCTATCTGGAATATTTCACAACTCGTCTGAACGCCCCGCCGTTATTCGTCGAGGAGGCCATCCGTGCGCGCCATGCAATCGTATGACTATGCCGTCTTACGCATCGTTCCGTCGGTGGAACGCGAGGAATTCGTCAATGCCGGCGTGGTGCTGCAGTGCACGGAGAGCGCGTTCCTCGATTGCCGCGTGCATCTGGATGAGGCGCGGTTGCGAGCCCTGTGGCCGGAAATCGATTTGGACCTGATCCGCCGGCACCTGGAAGCCTTTCCTCGGATTTCGGCGGGCGATCAGGACGCCGGCCCCATCGCCAGCCTCTCGCGCCGAGAGCGCTTCCAATGGCTGGTGGCGCCGCGCAGCACGGTGATCCAGGTATCCCCGGTGCACAGCGGCATGTGCCAGTCGCCCGAGTCGGCGATTGCAGACATCTTCCGGCGGCTGGTTCTTACGTGACCGGCAGCCCGCAGGCTCCCGAACAACAAGCCGGTTTGCGCAAGCAACTGGGCCTGACGGACCTGGTGCTGGCGCAGGTGCTGTGCGTGGTGGGTTCGTCGTGGGTGGGTATCGCGGCCAAGTTGGGCCGCGCGCATGTGGCCTTCTGGGTGGGCGCGATCATGCTGTTCTACCTGCCGCTGGCGGCGGTGGTGATCTGGCTGAATCGCTTGATGCCGCTGGAGGGTGGCCTGTATCAATGGGCCAAGCTGGGGTTCGGCGAAATGGCCGGTTTCCTGACGGCGTGGAATCTGTGGGTGTACGCGGCTGATCGTAGCGGGCGCGATCATCTTCGTGGTGCCGACGGATCTGGCTTACATGATCGGCCCTTCGGCGGCGTGGCTGCCCGCCAGCAAGCTGGGCACGCTGCTGCTTACCGGCACGGTGATGGCGGCCATCGCGTTGGCGGCCGTGCGCGGACTGGACGTCAGCAAGTGGCTGCATAACGTCGGCAGCGTGCTGATCCTGCTTGCTTATGCGATCCTGCTGACTCTGCCGCTTTGGGCTCCGGTGCGGCCGGCGGCGCATTACGAGGTGGCGTGGGCGCCGCCAAGCCTGATTGGTTCAGCCTGGCGGTATTTGGGCAGATGACAGTGGGGGCGCTGAGCGGCTTCGAGTATGTCGCGATCCTGGCGGGCGAGTGCCGCAGCGCGGCGCGCACGATCGGACAATCGGTGATGATCTCGGCGCCGGTGATCTGCCTGATGTTCATCCTGGGCACCAGTTCGGTGCTGGCCTTCGTGGGCGGGCAGCCGATCAACGTGATCGGACCGATTCCGCAGACCATGCGGGCGGCGCTGGGCAACACGGGCGCGGGCGGCATGGGCGGCGCCATTTGCGATCGGACTGGTGCTGGCGCGCGCTATCGCGGCGGCCAGCCTGATCTTCACCGGCCTGACGCGACTGCCGATGACGGCGGGATGGGACCATCTGACGCCCGAATGGTTCGCGCGGCTGGATCCGCGGCGCGGAACGCCGGTGAACTCGATTCTGTTTGTGGCGGCGCTGGTGATGGCGCTGATCCTGCTGAGCATGCTGGGTGTGCGGGAGCAGGAAGCCAGCCAGTTGTTGGCCAATGCCTCCATCGCGCACTACGCACTGGCTTATGTGGGCCTGTTCGCTTTGCCGCTGGTGGGGCGGGCGGCGCTGCGGGCGGCACTGCCGGCTTGGGTGAAAGTGGCGGCGCTGGCGGGATTGGTGTCCAGCGTGGTTTCACTGGCCATCGCGGTTTATCCGATTGTGGATGTCACCAGCCGCGTGGAGTATGCGGCCAAAATTTGTGCGGTGGTGCTGGTGGCGAATGGTTTAGGCGTTCTGATCTATCGGGCCGGGCGGACCGCGTCGCGGGTAGCCTTCAGGGTGTGAACCAGGGTTTCCTTGGGCAGGCTGCGGACGATGGGTTCGATGATCCAGCCGAGGCCGGTGGGAATGTCGCGCGTTAAGGAAATGGCCCGGCATTCGGCGTGGGTGCCGCCGTCGCGCTCTTCGAACCGCCAATAGGTGTTCAGGCGCCACAGGAAGCCGTAGCCGGTGTCGGGAGGATGGACTTTCTCTTGGGGTGTTCCGGCGCCATCCACTTCGGCAGTGCGGGTAGTGAATGAGCGGCATCCCCAGCGCGTAGGGCCGGCTTGGAAGTAGTGCACGGAATGGTCGGTATCGAGCACCACGGTGAGCACTTTCTTCTTCAGGACCCTCAAGTAAATCTCGAAGTCATTTCCATTTCGCGAGATAAGCTTTGAGGCTACGACTTCGGGCCGGTAGATATTCTGGTGGTGGTCATAGTCTTGAATGACGGCCAGGGTTCCGGCGATGGATGCGCCCGGGAGGAAGGCGGCGGCGATCCAATCATGCACTAAGCCGGAGGGCAGTTTGCCGGGTCCTTTGCCCTGCCAGAGTTCAGCGACGATCTTCCCCTGGCGGACGCGCTTTGCTCTTTTCTCGTCGCAGCCGGACCACAGGAATTCGGCTCCGGAGAGGGTCTGCGCCATAGTGTCTTCGGCATCGCCGACGTAGGCTGCGAAGGCTTGCAGGGTTTCCGGCTGTAGCTGAACCGGGGGCACTTCTTTGGTCATGGATCTGGGGGCCGCCGGTGTTCAGAATAGCAGTTTCAGCATACCCCTAGGGTTACCCGCAAAGGGAGGAAAATGGAACGTGCGAAATCATCCATTAGGCCTCAGATTGCTAATCCGCGAACTTTATTTTTGGCGTCCGGATGCGGTTCAATAGTGACTTCGAAAAACCGTGCTATTTTACTAAAAATAAAGCACTTATATAATATATTAACTTCCGTACTCTTAGTACTTTCGAATCCCCTGGTTCAGCCGGTACTGCGACAATCAAATTTTCCTGGCGGAATTTATAGATTGCCAATGTTAACTCTGGTACACTAGCCCGGACGGAGGGAAACTCAATTAATGCATGTAATCCGGGCTATCCGCACGGTTGCGATCTTCGCTGGAATCAGCCTATCGGCGCACGTGGCATTTGCCACGAGTTGTGCGAATCTTCCAACGTCTTTCGGTGGCAATGAATTCCCGACAGGTGATTTTTTTAGCAATTTCAACAACACCTGCTATACCATCCGGTTGGGAACGGGATATGGAAGCGTCGAGTATGGCGATACCAACGCCACGTACTACCAGATGTTCTTCAAGGTAGACCCGCGTTATCAAATCATTCTGCTGGGCAACTTTCCGAACGCCCGCTACTTTTCGGTGTCGCTAAACGACGCCCATTCGGCTCTCTCGGGCTCGATTCGAGATACGAACATCGTGCCCCTGACGTCCCAGTACGTAAACCCCTATCTGCCGGGAGTGCCCTATGTGAGCGGGCAACAGTACGCGGTGCCGGTCAGTTTCGGCGGCACACCGGGAAAGCAGGAAACCGGTTGCGAAATGAACGGGTACAACGTGACGGTCAATGGCTTGGACGCCACACAGCGCCATCCGGGGATGGATTGGAATTCGGATCCCAGCTACTTCGCGCAGTATCCCAGCATGATCAATCACGATGTGGACACTCCCCAGCACACCAATCCGAATACAGCGGGGGTGATCATGGTGCGCGCCTACGTGAATGCCAGCTCCAACGACTACAACGACAATCCGCACATTATCGTGCGCGACGTGGCATCCGGTTGCGCCTACCCGGCGGACTACGCCATGAACACCTTGCAGATTCTCTCCACCACGAATGCAGGCGGCCAGAACTGGCTGGACCACAACCAGTTTGAAGGGCACCACACTTACGAGACGGATTATTTGCCAAAGTTGTGCAATGCCCGCACCGATCCGTCGGACAGCCTGCGCTGGTCGCGTGAGCCGGATTATATTCCGCTTACGAATCCGGACGCCGCTTATGTAGTAGCGCCCGTTCCGTATAATCTCGCATCAACTTTAGCGTCGTCTTCAGAAGTCATGCGAATCCGCGTGCGTGTGCCTAGTATTCCGCCAACGCCATGCACGAACGGGTGCTCACGGTCGGGCGAAGAGCAGATGCGATACATGAGCCTTTCATTCGTGGGCGGCGGCGGCAGCACCCTGACCAGTTTGGCGGATACCGCATTCACTCGGGATTCGAATGGCTATGCCACGCTGATTGTGGGAACGGGCGCGACTGTTCCGTCATGGGTAACGCCGGCGAATGGCTATACCTATCTGGACCTTACCAAGTTTCAGGGTTACGACCAGTTTAGTTTGCTGGCTTTGCGGCACATCATTCCCGGTAGTTCGTTCAACTGTGCGGCGAATTATGTTCCGTACCGCACGTCGGTCGATACGCCCATCGGGAGTCTGCTCGGCGACTACACGCCGGTAGTTGACTATCCGGTTGCGTCGAGCCTGCCGAAGACAACTTCTCCGCTGGTGGGATTGAGCGCTTGCGGCGCTTACCCGCTGGGCGAACCGGGCGTCCGCCCGAACTGCGGCGTTTTCCCCGGACCGATCCCCTCGATCAGTTCGGTGGTGACGCAATGTTCCGCGCCCGGCTGCACAGGCTTCGTGGCGCAAAACAATCCGCCCATCACTATCGTGGGGGCCGGTTTTGGCGTGTTCCCGGAGGGTGCGCCATTCACCGGGACTTCAAAGTACGTGGGGTTGGAGGACGTTACCCAGAACTGGTATGCGGGCTATGCGGGGGCCGGTTGCGATGTTTCGATCAGCGAATGGGACACCACACGAATTCAATTGGTAGCCGATGTGCCGAATACCAAGGGTAAGTGTCACATTAAATCGGGAGACAAACTGAAAGTAGTGGTTTGGAATCCTCAAACGCTGCTATTTGCGACTTACAAGACCACGGCGCAGTAATCCGTTGCGGAGGGCATGCTTCGGCTATAATAATCCGGCATGCCCACACTAGCGGGAAAGACCATTTTCATTTCGGGCGCCAGCCGCGGCATCGGCTTGGCGATTGCGTTACGCGCTGCGCGCGATGGCGCAAATATCGTGATTGCGGCCAAGACCGATACGCCGCACCCCAAGCTACCGGGAACCATTCATAGCGCGGCGGCCGAGATCGAAGCGGCGGGAGGCCACGCTCTTCCCCTGGCCGTCGATATCCGCTTTGAAGACCAGGTATACGGCGCTGTCGAAAAGGCGGTCGCGCATTTCGGCGGCATCGACATTCTGGTCAATAACGCCAGCGCGATCAGCTTGACGGGCACGCTGCAGACCACCATGAAGCGGTTCGATCTGATGCTGGGGGTGAATCTGCGCGGTACTTTCCTTTGCTCGCAAGCTTGCCTGCCGCATTTGGCTAAAGCCGCGAACCCGCACATTCTGACATTGTCGCCGCCGCTCGACATGCGGCCGAAGTGGTTCGCGCCATGCGTGGCTTACACCATGGCGAAGTACGGCATGAGCATGTGCGTGCTCGGGATGGCGGAGGAGTTTCGAGCGAAGGGCATCGCCGTGAATGCGCTATGGCCGCGAACGATTATCGCCACCGTGGCGTTGCAAGTGATTCCGGGCGCGGAGGCGGAGCGCGGCCGCACGCCGGAGATCGTGGCCGACGCAGCGTGGCAGATCCTGACGCGGGATAGCCGCACAACCACTGGTAATTTCTTTATCGACGAAGAGGTTTTGGCAGCGGCGGGCGAGACCGATTTTTCGCGATATGCGATGTCGCCGGGCCAACCGCTGCGGCGGGATTTATTCCTCGATTAACGGTCACGCGAGTTCCAGCAGGTAGCCCTTTTTTCCGACGTTCATGGCCTGCGTGCGACCCATGACAGTGCGCGCGCCGGCGGCTTCGTGGATGTGTCCGCAGAAGAAATGATCGGGCTGTTCCCGCAGCAGAAAATCGCGCACGGCCGTAGAACCGGCATGCAGCCCGGGGCGGATCTGGTCGAGGGGAGTGCCCTGTGGAGGGCAATGGCAGATCAGAACCAGAGGAGCGAGTCCCGCGAAAGGTTCCAGCTTTTGGGCGAGCTGACCTTCGGTATATTCGCCGGGGGTATTGAAGGGCGTGGGGTTCGAATATCCCAAGCCCGCCACTTGGTAGCGGCCCCAATGGGCTTGCTGCCCGTGAAAATCGTGAAGCCCGAAATCGCGGCAGAGACCCGCGATCTGCTCCGCGGTTTCGTGGTTGCCGGGCATAACGTAGACTTGGCCGGCACGGCGCGCAAGGACCTCTCCGCAGCGATCCAGGCCGCGGCCGAAGTTCACCAGATCACCTGCCGCGACGTAGTAATCCGCTTCGGTGTCCATCAGGCGCGAAAGCGCCGCAAGGTCGCCGTGGATATCGGAAAAGACGAGCAGTTTCATTGGGCGGATTGTAATACGGCGCGGGCTTGGACGTCATCGCGACGGGACATATCGGCGGCGATGGTTCGTGAACCCGCGTACAGCGCCAAGGCTAGGGCGGCGGATATCACCGGAATGACGTACATGGCCTGATGCAGTCCGATGGCGCGATAGCCTTCACCGACCACGGCTGATCCAGCCGCCTGCGCTGCGGTGCGGGCCAGATAATCGCTTAGACGTCCAGTGATCAGCGGTCCGAACGAAGCGCCGCACAGATACATGGCCAGAAAATAAATCGCCATGGCGGTGGCGCGCACGGCGGGCGGGACGATGTCCTGAATCGCTGCATAGACCAAGCCGTAATACATGCTCAGGAAGCCGTAAGCGGTCATGATCAGCGCGATGGATGCGGCCGCGGCGCCGGCGGGCTGGCAGGATGCCGAGCAGGGCCAGAGGCGCGGCCACCAGCGCGGCCGCGGCGGCAGAGAGCATGCGCCCTTCTTTCCGAATGCGGAGTACGCGATCGCCCCAGGCGCCGGCAATCAATCCTCCGGCGATGCCCGCCGCACCGTATCCTAAGCCCGCCCATAGACCGGCCTGGCCGACGGAGAGGCCATGATAGCGCGTGAGGAAGGCGGGGAAGAAGGTAGCCAGGGCGTAGAGATTGAAATTGACCAGCGCACCGGAGGCGATGATCCACCACATGGTGGGGATGCGCAGGATGTACCAGTTGGAGGGGGCGCACGTGGCCGAATGGGGGAGCTTTTCGCTGGCGCCGCGGGCGGGTTCTTCAGGCCAACGAGCGCCGGAATGAGCAACGCGGCCGGTAGGGCCGCGATCACCAATGCGGCGCGCCAGCCCCAGGCTTGTGCGGCAGGTCCGCTGATGGCATAGCTGAGTGCGCCGCCGATGGGCACGCCCAGCATGAACACCGCCAGCGCGCGGGAGCGTTGTTCCGCGGGAAACAGGTCGCCGATCCAACTGGTGGCGGCCGGCGCGCAGGAGGCTTCGCCCACGAAGACTCCCAGGCGCGAAACCATCAGCATGGCGTAGCTCTGCACTATACCTCCAAGCCCGTGAGAGATGCCCAAACCGCGACTCCCACTGCCAGCAGACGTTTGCGGCTACCTGAATCGGCGAGCCGGCCGAGTGGCAAGCCTACCAGGCATAGAGCACGATAGGCAAGGTGCCGAGCGCGCCGAGTTGTGTATCCGAAAGATGGAATTCCTTGCGGATGGGCTCGAGTAGGGCGCCCAACACCTGGCGATCGTAGAAGTTCAGAACGTTTATGGCGAACAGCACGGCCAAGGATCGGGAATTACTCTTGGAGGGCACTGGGAGAGGATCATATCACAACAGCGTGCTTGATCGACGTGAGCTTCGGCATGATAATGCAGGGATGGCACCGCTGGCGTTCATCAGCTAGTCCTCGCGCTCATTGGCCCAGGCTGGCTGCGCGCGGCCGACGAATATGGCAGGAGGCGGCTGGACCAGGCGGACGACTGGGTGCGAAACGAATTGCTTACGGCGCTGCAGGCGGGGAAGCCCGTGATTCCAATCTTGCTGGCGCCTTTGCCTAGCATGCCCGATAAGGGAGGGCTGCCCGACGAGTTAAGGGCTCTTTCCGAATGCCAGGCATACACGCTGCGTGACGAGCATTGGGAGGCGGACCTAAACGAACTGGTGCGTGTGCTGGTGGACAAATACAACTTCAGGGAAGCGGAAAAGCGGGTGGTGCTTCCGCAGCCCGAAGTCACGATCCCGCCGCTCACCGAAGAGGAACTCTATACGGAGTTGAAGGCGCTTCCCGCTTGGGAACCAGTTGAAAGTCTCATCCCCGGTGACTATCCGAAATCGAGGCAAGAACTGAGAAAGGTGTTCGTGTTCAAGTCATTCGGTTCGGCCATCGAATTCATGCACAGAGCAGTCGAGCCGATTAACAAAGCGGCACACCATCCGCGTTGGGAGAATCAGTGGAGGACGGTAACTGT
Organism: Bryobacterales bacterium; assembly: GCA_963738345.1. Classification (GTDB taxonomy): domain Bacteria; phylum Acidobacteriota; class Terriglobia; order Bryobacterales; family Bryobacteraceae; genus Bog-159. The sequence continues at coordinate 2,891,089 of CAVTWI010000002.1, read as the reverse complement.
GTACCTGACGACTTGGGACATCGGCCTCCGCATTTCACGCTTGGATATCGATTTAGCGAGAACGCTGGACGGGCTTTATAGTCAGCGGGGCAACTGGGGCAACTAAGATCCGGCCTTGTCTTTCAGGGCGTGCTCGATGCCCGCCATCCATGCGGGCTGCGATCCCCTTGCTTCTCTGGCGGAACCGATGAGGCGCAGGTTTCCAAGAGTGGTTTCCGCTTCCCAGGGTTCGCGCAAGCAGGCCAAGGCTTGGGCTAGTGCTTGCCGCGCGCCTGCTTCATCCATCTCGAGGACGGCGATTTCGAGGAGGGTAGCGTAGTCCCAATAGTCGGGGTCGCCGGCGGCGATCTTGCGTTCGACAGCGTACCGGACCACGGGCTTCAGACGGTAACCGTCCGGTGACGGGGGCTGCCGGATTTCCATGAGGGTGACGGCGTTGATACCGGGATAGGCGTCGCGCCAGTCTGCCTCGAAACCCATCTGGTAGGCGGCTATGGCTTTATCGAGTAGGGCGGGGGCGGCCGGATCGTGGGCCTTCGATGCAGCGGTCCAGCGGTCTTTGTACACACGGCCGAGCAGTCCGTAGGTTTCGCTGCTGGGACCGTGACTGCTTAGGACGTCTTTCAGGATCTGCTCGGCGCGATCCGAATCGCCTACGCGATTTAGCGCCAGACCCAGTTGCTCTTGCACCATCACTGTCTGGCGCAAGGGCAGTGGCATTTGCGCGGCGAGCGCGACCATTTGGTTCCAGCCTTTCACCGCGCGATAGGACAGAAACAGGTCGATCACTACGCCGGACTCTACGTCTTCTATTTTGCCAAGGCTTGCGGCCACTGCTTCTACCGCGGCCACTCCCTGTTTGCGGGCGGCCGCGAGTTGGCGCTTGAGTTCGGCTGAGTATTCGACTTGTTTGCGGAATACGTCAGTTCTCAAGTGATCGATTTGCGGTTTTGGCAGGCCTTCGACCAGTTGGAAAATCGGGCTGTCGACGTTGGAATCCCGGGCGGCGCGCAGGAGTTTCACCAGACCTTCTTTGTTGGCCGGAACGTTCGCGGGGCGTCCCTGTTTGGTTAATTGATAGGGCATCGCGCGGATAAGGCTTACGTCGAACGGTAGGCGTCCAGCATCGGCGAAGATAGGCACGGTACTGAATGGGCGGAACGCATGGCGGACGCCCAGTTCATAGAAGACGTTGGCGTTCGCCAGGGTCAGGTCGGCGACCGCGAACGGGCATAGGATCAGCCGTTCGAACATGGGCTTATGGATGATGCCCCCGACCACTTCTTCGTCGGCACGGATGGCGTCGAAGCCGGCTTCATCAATGGCGGGCGCGATTAATTTTTCGTAAACCGAATCGAAGTTGATGGAAGCGCCGCCGAACCCGGGTTTGATTCCGAAGGGCATCAGCACGAAGCAGAGGGGGCGATTCACGCTGACTAGTGGGGTGGTGGACATAAGTATCTCACTTGACCTGGGAAACATGGTATCAACTCCGTGACGCGCTAGTGTGCTGCGTCAGTGGAGATGACAGTCAGTGAAGATGACAGCTATCAGATCGTGACGCCGCACAACCATTCCCTCACGGTCATGGCTCGGAATGAAGGCTTTATCGTGTGCTGCGTCAGTGAAGATGACAGCTATCAGATCGTGACGCCGCACAACCATTCCCTCGCGGTCATGGCTCGGAATGAGGGCTTTATCGTGTGCTGCGTCAGATCGTGACGCCGCACAACCACTCGCTCACGGTCATGGATCGGAATGAAGGCTTTAGCGGGTCGAGTAAAAATCCCCGAGTGGAGCGTACCGCCTCCGAGTACTGCACGGCGCGCTCACACGGCCGGGATTTCGCAATGATGGCCGACCGTTTCGTTGACGGCGCGACAACCTTCGCTTAATTTGGAAACCCGTGTACATAGGTTTTGTTGCGGCGTTTGCTAGAATGCGACATTAATGTTTCCTCTTTCGCGGCGGCGGTTCTTGGGCGCACTTTCGATGGGGGCTGGCGCCACAGGCTTTGCCGCGCGGGCGGCGGCGGAGCGGGGCCGCGCCACGATCACCGACATCCGGGCGATGGTACTGCAAGGTCCGCGCACCTATACCTATGTCAAAGTAATTACCGATGCGGGCGTGTACGGAATCGGCGAGGGGTACGGCAGCCCCGGTGTGGGCATCAAGGCGGGCGTGCTGGAGTTGCGGCCTTATTTCCTGGGGAAGGATCCCCTTGAAATCGAGACTTTGTATAACGGCTTGGGCGCGCGAGTGAATGGGTCGGCCAACATGCTGCTGCGCGCGGTCAGCGCGATCGAGATTGCATTGTGGGACTTGGCCGGCAAGTTACTGAATCAGCCCACGGCGACTTTGTTGGGCGGGCATTACCGCGAGCGAGTGCGCGTGTATCGCGACGAGGGTCCGACGAACATGCTGGATCGCACGAGTTGCAACGAGTGGGCGGATAAGATGAAAAGCGATCCGGCGGGATGGACGGCGTTCCGGGTAACGCCGCCGCATGTGGCGGCCAAGTTGGATGTGGCGCGCGACCCTTCGAACCGGGTGCTCACTTCGCGCGAACTGCGGGAGATGCGGCAAGCCTTCGAGTACTGCCGCGACGCTATCGGATGGGACCACGATCTGATTGTGCATTGCGAGGGCGGATACGATTTGCGCTCGGCGACGCAACTTGCCGAGATCCTGGAACCGGTGAAACCGCTATGGCTGGAAGATCCCATGCAGCCCGATTACGCGGCGAGTTGGGCTCGTCTGGAACAGACGTCGAAGGTTCCGATTAGTACGGGTGAGAATCTGGCGCGGCGGCAAGGCTACAAGGACTTCATTTTGAACCAGGGTTGCGATGTGGTGCAGGTGGATGTTCGGAACGCCGGCGGGTTGCTGGAGTCGAAGAAGGTAGCGGGACTAGCGGAGTTGTACGGGTTGCCGGTGGCGGCGCATCATTCGGGGAGCGCGCTAGGCACCATGGCAACCGTGCAGTGGGCGGCGGCGGTGCGCGATTTTGTAGTTTGCGAAACGGCGGTGGGGCGGCGGAACTGGCTGGACGATGTGATCGTACACGACGGTCCGCTGGTGGCGCAAGGGCACATCGCGGTATCGCGGAAGCCGGGCGTGGGGGTGGAGTTGAATGCGGATGTGGTGAAGGCCAACCTGGCGGAAGGCGAGCGGTACTGGGATTGAAACAACAGCCGTCGGCGTTAGCGGCGGTGCCGTATGTGGCGCCGTTCGCTGTCTTCATCGCTTTGCGCTGGCTGCCCTTTCCCGCTGGGTGGCTGGCGCCCACGCGCTTTTTGGTGGTAGCCGCGGTGGTGGCGGTATTTTCGCGGCGAGTGGTTTCATGGCGCCCGGCGTTTGCGGTGGGATCTATCCTGCTGGGGGCGGGGGTGCTGGCGGTATGGATCGCGCCGGACCTTTTGTGGCATGGGTACCGGGAGGCTTGGCCTTTCCACAACGGCCTGATGGGCGTGGCGCGGAGCACGCTGCCGGCAAGCCTTAAGTCCAATGCGTTTTTCATGGTGGTGCGGGTGGTCGAAAGCACGGTGCTGGTTCCCATAATCGAAGAACTGTTCTGGCGCGGATGGTTGATGCGATGGGTGATCCGGCCCGATTTTGAAAAGGTGCCGTTGGGGAAGTACACGGCGTTTTCGTTCTGGGCGGTGGCGGTGCTTTTCGCGGCGGAGCACGGACCTTATTGGGAAGTGGGTTTGGCAGCCGGCGTAGCGTACAACTGGTGGTGCGTGCGCACGCACAGCCTGGCGGATTGTATGCTGGCGCACGCGGTCACTAACGGTTTGTTGGCGGGCTATGTGCTGCTGTTCGATCAGTGGCAGTATTGGATGTGAGGCGGAGCGCTGGGGGATAGCGGTTGTGGTAACCTTAATGCTTCACACACTTCAAAAGGAGTTCCTTTCGCATGTCAGTAAGGATTGGGTTGCGGCTGGCGATGGCCTGCCTCGCCCTTGTTTCGCTTTCTAAAACCGGCTTCAGCCAGACCAAAGTTGGGATTATCAGCCTGCAGCGGGCGGTGCTGGGATGCGCCGAGATTAAGAAGGCTTCGGCGGCAATGGAGGCCAAGTACAAGCCTCGCCAGCAGGAAATGGAGAAACTGCAGCGGGAGATGGCCGGCATCCAACAACAGTTGCAGACCAACGCCGGCAAGTTGACTCCTGCCGCCGAAGCCGACCTGAATGCCCAGGGCCAACGCAAGCAGCGCGAACTGCAGCGCTTGAACGACGATCTGCAGGCCGATGTTACCGCCGAGCGCAACGACATCCTGGGGATCGAGCGGCACGCAAGATGAGGGAAGTCGTGAAGAAATTGGCGGAAGAAAAGGGGCTCGACGTGGTGGTGGACGAGCAGAGCACGCTTGTTCTTCAAGCCCGCGCTGGATCTGACCGCCGATGCCATCAGCCGCCTACGATAAGGCGTATCCGGCAAAATAGGAGCCCGCCATGGCTGGCTATCTCGATCATTACGGAGCCGGCGAAGAACGGCGCGAGAAGCTGATCAAGCGGGTGGTGCTAACCGCCGTCGTGGTGATCATCGCCGCGGGCGTGTTGTTCCTCATTTTCAAGAATTACCGCCAGGAGCGGCAGGTCAATCGCTTCTTCGACCTGCTGGCCGGCGCCAGGATTATCAGGCGGCTTACGGCCTGTGGGGCTGCACCGCCGCGAATCCCTGCCGCGATTATCCATTTACCGAGTTCATGAAGGACTGGGGACCGCAGAGCGAACATGCGGACCCCAAGTCCTTCCACATCACGAAGACACGCTCCTGCGGTTCGGGTGTGATCGTCACTGTCGATTCCACAAGGAACAAGAGCAGGAAGACAAGCTTTGGGTGCAGCGCGACGACCTGACCATCGGCTTTTCGCCTCTGCCGGGCTGCCCGGCGGGGCAGTAGGCATCATAATGAAACAAGGGACTGGAACAGAATGGGCACAACAGTAGCGGGTTTGGAAGGCGTAGTCGCCGGCGAGTCCGAGATCTGTTACATCGACGGATACGCGGGTGTCCTGAGCTACCGCGGATACAACATCCACACGCTTAGCCGAGCATGCCACCTTTGAGGAAGTCATCTTCCTGTTGTGGAATGGATGGCTGCCGAAGCAGGCGGAACTGGACCAGCTTAAAGAAAGACCTGGCCGCCAACCGCGGAATCCCCACCGAGGTGGTGGACTTCCTGAAGTCCGTGCCCCAAGCGAGTCCCGATGGACGTGCTGCGTACGGCGGTTTCCATGCTGGGGATCTACGATCCGGAGACGCCGGACATGACGCCGGACGCCAACAAGCGCAAGGCGCATGCGGCTGATGGCGCAGACCTCCACCATCGTGACCACGTTCGACCGGCTGCGCAAGGGTCTGCATGTGATTTCAGCGGCGATCCGTCCATGAGCTTTCGCCGAAAATTTCTTGTATACGCTGACCGGCAAGCGGCCCGACGACGTAATGGAGCATGCTTTCGACGTGGCCCTGACGCTGCATGCCGACCACGAACTGAACGCTTCCACTTTCGCGGCGCGCGTGACCGCCGCGACGCTTTCGGATATTTATTCGTCGATCACCTCGGCCATCGGCGCGCTGAAGGGCCCGCTGCATGGCGGCGCCAACCAGGACGTGATCAAGATTCTGCTGCAGCTTTCGAGCGAGGAAGCGGCCATCGACCGGGTGAAGAGCACGCTGGCGCGCAAGGTGAAGATCCCCGGGTTCGGCCATCGCGTGTATCGCGCCGAAGATCCGCGCGCCACGCACTTGCGGGTGCTATCGGAAGAATTCGGCCGGCGCACCGGGCAGGAGAAACTGTTCCACCTGTCGCAAGGCCATGGAGCAGACCGTGAAGGCAGAGAAGGGCCTGATCGCCAACGTGGACTTCTACTCGGCGTCGACCTACTATGCGCTGGGCATTCCGGTGGACCTGTTCACGCCGGTATTCGCGGTGAGCCGTATGTCGGGTTGGACGGCGCATACGCTGGAGCAATATAAGAACAATCGCCTGATCCGGCCCAGGGCGGAATACAAGGGCAATCCCGATGGCATGAAGTGGATTCCAATGGACCAACGCTAATGGACGAGAAGGCTTACTACACTGAATCGCCGACGACCAAGCCGATGTCGTTGAACTGTCCGTTTTGCAGGACGGCGGAGACATACGATTTGCGATGGATGGTGCGCAAGAAGAAAGACCGTTTGCCGCCGGGGGGCGACGAGCGGGACCGGGCGCGTTTCGCGAAGTCGCAAAGCTATATGGTGTTGCTGGACGATAAGGTGGCGTGTAAGAATTTGCGGTGCCGGAAGCGGTTCGATATTTCGGGTGTTAAGACGATGGCGTTTCTGTAGGTGGTGACGGCGCCGGAGCGGTGCAACATCGAAAATCCAGGATTCGTGTTGCATATTGTTGCATTGGGTTTCGATGGACTGCTTACGTTTCGGTTCACACCTGGGAAGACCAAGACTACTGGCCGCCGATGAACGCCGAGGGCGCCGATAAGAAGGCGCGTTTTTTGGCTTGTGTGTTGCATTCGGTAAGGCGAGGGCGTTTCTGTAGGTGGTGACGGCGCCGAAGCGGTGCAACATCGAAAACCCAGGATTCGTGTTGCATCTTGTTGCATTGGGTTTCGATGGACTACTTACGCTTCCGTTCACACCTGGGAAGACCAAGACTACTGGCCGCCGATGAACGCCGAGTGCGCCGATAAGAAGGCGCGTTTTTGGCTTGTGTGTTGCATTCGGTAAGGCGAGGGCACAGGAGCGGTGCAACATTGAAAACCCAGGATTCGTGTTGCATATTGTTGCATTGGCTTTCGATGGACGGCTCACGTTTCGGTTCACACCTGGGAAGACCAAGACTACTGGCCGCCGATGAACGCCGAGTACGCCGATAAGAAGGCGCGTTTTTGGCTTTCGTGTTGCATTCGGCAAGACGGTTTCTGTATTGGTGACGGCGGTGCGCACGTTGGTCGTCAGGTAAACCGCTTTGCTGCGTTTCTTCGTGCGGTTTCCCTGGCTTCGATCCTTTGTTGGCGGAATTCTTCCAGCCTGGCATTGCACTCGGCCTGAATTTTAGCTATTTCGTCGAGGGCTTGCCGGCTAACGGTGGACGCTTGAGGCGGGATTTTTGGAGCGGGTGCAACATCAGCCAAAACCGAGGATTTGTGTTGCATATTGTTGCACGGGGTTTCGGCGGGCGGCGCGGCGGCGGGGGGGTCGGGAGCGGCTTCCGGCTGAGGCGGCGCGGGGGTATCCTCTTCCCGCTCAATACCATAGACGCCCGGCAGGTTCGCGTAATGGCTCTCGATAACGGCCGAGTCGACGAGCACCTCGCCATCGGGGTTAGGGGCAGGTTCGGGCATGGTCCAACCGGTCTTGGGGACCTGCGGACGTTGCAAGATGAACATGGACGCTTTCAGCAGGACGCTGGGGGATGCCCGGGGATTATCGATGATGGCGATGAGGGTTTCAATGGCGCGGTTGCTGAGGTAGTGGAGGTCGTCGCGGCGGCTCAGCACGAAATCGGCGCGGCCTTGATGGAGCGCCGCGGCGAACTGTGGGAGATTTTTCATCCAGCGGTAGACCGTGACGCGGTTGACACCGTAGGCTTCCGCGGCATCGGAAATGGAGGCACCGGCGGCGAGGGCGTTAGCGACGGACTGCTGGACGGTGGAAAGGGGGGAAGCGGTGTTGTATTCCATACTCGACGATGAGAGTAGCACGCGAGTGGGCACAGTTTTCGGGGGGGAGGGGCGATTTTATATTAGTTTCAATAAGATAGAGGCATTGCGAGATTGGAACTGGGATTCGCGGGGATTGCGGGAATTGCGCTTGTTGGCGCTAAGCTATAGAGGTAAAATGGCTTGACGAGGTTAAGTGTCCTTATGCCGCTTGCGGAGCGCATCGTTGTGGATACCGGGATCCTGGCCGGCAAACCAGTGATCCGGGGTACGCGCCTGGCTGTTGAGTTCGTTCTAGAATTGCTCGCAGCCGGTCAATCCGAGGGTCAGATCCTCGCTGAGTATCCTGGACTAGCTCGCGAGGATGTTCTCGCCTGCCTGTGGTACGCCAGCTACTTGGCCCACGAATATAAAGCGTATCCGATACCGGCGTAAATGCGGCTGCTGGCGGATGAAAATTTTCCGAAGTCAATTGTTGAAGTGCTTCGCCTCAGCGGCCACGACGTACTCTGGGCACGGCTGGCTTGCGCCGGATGGGCGGACGCAGCTCTTTTGGAGTTGGCCCAATTAGAAGCAACGCATCGTACTGACGCTAGATAGGGACTTCTGGCAGATCGCGGTTCAGCGGCGGGTTCCTATGGAGCGATCCGGCGTGGTTCTCTTTCGAGTTCATCCCGCGACGCCCATTAATATCAGCCCGCTGGTGACTGCCTTCATCGGGGCGAACAAAGATTGGGTTGGATATATCTCGATCATTACGGCAGACCGGCTTCAGATGCTGTCGGCACGGCGGAGTTGACTGTGGTAACGCTTAACTGTGCGGCGGCCACTTCGACGGGCTTATAGTTCAGAACCAAGTTGCGCATCGCCCGCTCGGCGGATGCCATTTTCATGGTCTTGGCTTCAGCTAGGGCCTTTTGGTTGTCCCAGTGGTCGTGCTCGATGCGGTAGATAGCGAGAATCGTTCCGGTGCGATCAGCGCCGCGCCGGCAGTGTACGAAGACGGGGCCGCCGTCGTGGTTTTCGAGGAGGCCTAGCAGCTTCGATACCTGTTCGGGCGTGGGCGCGCGGAAGCCATCCAGCGGAACGTTTACGTACTGCATGCCTAGGCCCTGAACGATGGCGGCTTCTTTCGAAGACCGGCCGCCGGAACCGCGGAGGTCCACTACGGTGTGGACGCCGAGTTTGGCCAGTTCGCGGAAGCCTTCTTCGTCCGGTTGAGCACCGCGATAGATGGACGTTTCCACCTGCTGGAAGTTCTTTACTGCGGCAAAGGCGCTGCCAGCATAGACGGCGGCTGCCATCGCCATAGTCCCAAGCATTTTGATCCCGGTAGCTTTCATACCAGATTGGATGTGTAGGTTCGCGGTTTGTTGCAAGGGCGGGAAACGGTAACATCATTATTTTCAATGCTAATGCGTTGAGGTTAGAGCGATTCAGGACATTTGCGTCCCAGAAGCGAACGGCCCAGCTTGGGCGCCTGTGTATTTACTTGCAGTTACGAGGCGCGTGGTGCGGTTAAGCGCGTGCATAGCTCGGCATATGCTCAACGACCTTCGGTACGCGTTACGCAATCTGCGGAAGAGCCCCGGGTTCGCGCTGGTGGCGATCATTTCGCTGGCGCTGGGAATTGGCGCGAATTCGGCTATGTTCAGCCTGGCGGATGCGCTGCTGTTGCGGCCGCTGCCGGTGCCGCACGCCTCTGAACTAATGGTGATCCAGTCGCAGTTGAAGGGCGAATCGATCGGCGGCATCTCGCAGTATTCCGGGGTATCGTATCCGGACTTCAAAGATCTGCGCGACCGCAGCAAGTCGTATACGGGGCTGGCGGCTTCGGAATATTCTCAGTTTGGATTCACTACCGAAAAGAGCGCGCTGCCGCGGATGAAATTCGGCGAAGTGGTGAACGGCGATTTCTTCAATGTGCTGGAAGTGCCGCTGGTGTTGGGGCGGGCGTTCCGGCCGGACGAAGACCAAGCGCCGGGGCGTGACGCGGTGGTGATTTTGGGCAACGAACTGTGGCACACGGATTTCAATGGCGATCCGGGCGTGGTGGGGCGAACGATTTTCCTGAACAATGTGGCCTTCACGGTGGTGGGGGTGGCGCCGCAGGCGTTCACGGGTTCGAATGCGGTAGTGCGATCCGCACTGTTCGTACCGCGAGCCATGGCGGCGCGTCTGCAGGGCGATCTACAGAACGTGCCCGAGAAGCGCGACAACCGGGGGCTGACGGTATACGGAAGACTGAAACCGGGCGTTAGCGTGGCGCAGGCGGCGGCCGAGGCGCGGGTGATCTCGCAACAACTGGCGCAACAATATCCGGAAACGAATCGCAGTTGTTCCCTGGTGGCCGATAGCGAGGTGATCTCGCGGTTGAAGCAAAGCCCGACCGACGCGGCGCTGGTGTTTTTCCTTTTGGCAATGGCGACGGTGGTGTTGCTGATCGCGTGCGCGAACGTGGCGAACATTTTGTTGAGCCGGGCGCGGGGCCGGGCACGCGAGATTGCGGTGCGGTTGGCGATCGGGGCCGGACGCAGCCGCCTGGTGCGGCAACTGTTGACGGAAAGCCTGGTGATCGCGGTGCTGGGCGGGGCGTTGGGGTTGTTGGTGGCGAAGGCGGGAGCGGACCTGTTCGGGCAGATCAGGATACCGGCGGATATACCGATCGTGATCGATGTGCGGCTGGATCCGCGAGTGCTGCTGTTCACGATTATCGCGTCGGTGGCGAGCGCTTTGGTATTTGGGCTGGCGCCGGCATTGCAGAGCACGCATCCGGACCTGGTACCGGCGTTGAAATCGGGCAAGTCGGACGATGGGAAACGGCGGCGTTTGTTGGGAAGGAATACGCTGGTGGTAGCGCAGGTGGCGGGCGCGTTGCTGCTGCTGGTGTTTGCCACGCAGGCTTACCGGGGGGCTTCGATTGCTATTTCGCGGCCGGCCGGGTTCCGGACCAGCCATTTGCTAATGGCCAGTTTCAATCCAGCGCTGGCGCGATATACGCCCGAGCAGGCCAAGGGGTTCTATAAGCAATTGCTGGAGCGAGCGAAGAACGTAACCGGGGTGAAGGCCGCCGCGCTGGCGCAAGCCACACCGATGCTGCCGGGTGGCGACACTGCCCGCCTGGTGCCGGAGGGCGTGAAACTGCCGCCTGGGACGGAAGCTGTCAGCGTCATTTCGAATACGGTGAGCGAGGCATACTTCGATACGCTGAATGTACCGATTATCGAGGGGCGCGGGTTCGAGGAGACGGACAAGGCAGATTCGCGTCCGGTGGCCATTATCAACGAGCTATTCGCGCATAAGTATTATCCCAACCAGAGCGCGGTGGGCAAGCGGCTGCGGCTGAAGGGGGATAAAGACCTGATGCTGGAGATCGTGGGGGTGGCGCGCCAGAGCAAGTACTTCTTCCTGGTGGAACCGCCGGTGGAGTATCTTTACCGGCCGCTCGCGCAGAATCCGCTGCAGGCTTTGACGATTATGTTGGAGACGGCGGGTCCATCGAGCGCCATGGCGGCGCCGTTGCGCGATGTGGTGCGCTCGATTGATGCGGGACAGCCGATGTACGGGGTGCGGACCATGGAGGAAGTTTTCGATCAGCGCGCCACCAAGACGCTGGGCATACTGACGCAGGCCATCGGGGGTATGGGGGTGCTGGGCCTGGTGCTGGCGATGGTGGGGCTATACGGGCTGATGTCCTATTCGGTGAGTTTGCGGTCGCGGGAAATTGGAATCCGCATGGCGATTGGGGCGGGGCGATCGGGCGTGCTGGGGATGGTGATGAAGCAGGGCATGGTGCTGGTGGCGGCGGGTGTCGCGATCGGGCTGGTGCTTTGTTTCCTGGCGAGCCGCGCGGTGACGGCGGCTGTGGGGGTGCCCGGGTTCAATATACCGTTCGTGGCGCTGGTTACGCTGGCGCTGGCGGGGGGTGCGGCGCTGGGGGCGTATGCTCCCGCGCGGCGGGCTTCTCGCCTGGATCCGAATGTAGTGCTGCGACAGGAGTAAACAGGACCTCGCGCTGGGTGCGGGTAATGGTACGTCCTCCGAGAATCCGGCTATTTCAGGCCTAAATACCTGTTATACTGGCTGCATCGTCATCGGAGGAAACCCCATTGTTAGAATTAGCCAAAACCGTTCACCGCTTCGGACTGCCCTATATGCTGCGTCTGCAAAAGACGTACCGCACGGGGTGGGACGAAATGATCCGCGGGTATCTCGAAACCACGACTATGCACGCGTTGATGAATGTCGGGCTCATCGACGAGATGCAAAAGAACGCCAGCGTGGATATCGATGAATTCGCCGCGCGGAACAATATGGAGCTGGCAGTGCTGCAGCCCCTTTGCGAATCTTTCTATTGCCTGGGCATGTTCGATCGTGCCGCGGGCGGATACGCGCTTTCCGAGAAGGGCCGCAACGTGGTGGAAGTGATGCGCGGCTGGTTGGAAGTCTGTTACGGCTACAGCGAAGTGTTTCACTCATTGGAGCCGCTGCTGCGCAAAGAGCAGGTTTACGGCAAGGACTTCTACCGGCGGTCGGATTTTGTGGCGCGGGGCAGCGGGGAGATGGAGAATCTGCTGTTTTTCCCAATGGTGAACGACATCATCATGGCGAATGGCTACAAGCGCGTGCTCGATTTGGGATGCGGCGATGGCACTTTCCTGCGGATGCTGTGCGGTTTGAATTCCGAAGTGCAATGCTACGGGATCGATCTGGCTCCGGCGGCCGTGGAGGAAGGCAACCGGGTACTGGCGGAGATGGGCTTGCAGCAGCGCGTGAATCTGCTGGCGCTCGATATTTCGAAGATCGACCAAGCGGGGCTGCCGGCGATCGACGTGGCGACGGTGTTTTTTGTGCTGCACGAATTGCTGTACTTCGGGGAAGATGTACTGATCAATTTCCTGAAGAACTTCCGCCGTCTGTTCCCGGGTGCGCCGCTGATCGCGTTTGAAGCCGTGCGTCCGCCAGCGGAGGAACTACGCAAGCATCCCGGTATTTCGGTCTACTACTTCCTGTATCACGATCTGACGCAGCAGAAGCCGGTGGATGCGGAGACGTGGAAGGCGCTGTTCCGCAAGGCGGGGTTCCAGTCTATTGAAGAACGCCTGCTCGATTTCGCCAAGGCCGCCATTTACATTCTGAAATAAGCGGCGCCGAATCGTATGGCGCGGCTTCTTTTTACGGTCTGGCCTTATCCGACGCATCTGCATCCTTTCATTGCGCTGGCGCTGGAGGCGCGTTCCCGCGGGCACGAGATCGCGTTTTATACGGGCGGCGCGGCGTTGCCTATTTTAGAGCGGGAAGGCTTCCGGTGTTTTCCATTTCAGGAAGTGGATTGGGCGAGAGTTGCGCAGACGGTTGACGATCTGATTGCGGGTCGGAAGCGGCCGTCGCAGATGCGCCGGTTGTGGCCCAATTTTCTGGTGGAGACGGTGCCCGCGCAGGTGCGCGATCTGGAGGGTGTTCTGGCGGCGTGGAAGCCGGACGCCCTGGTTTGCGATATCGCCATGTGGGGGCCGATCCTGATTTTGCGGGATAGGATGGGCATTCCGGTGATCGCGCTTTCGCACGTGGCGCAGTGTATTCTGCCGGGTCGCGAAGGCCCTATTCAGGGCATTGCGCTGGCGAGCAGGCGCGGACGCCTGATGGAACTGTTCGCCCGGGTGGCAACGGTGGTGGCGGGCCTGGTTACGGCTCGCACGCGCCGACGAGCGAATGCGCTACGCAGGCAGTTTGGACTCGCGCCGCTCAAGATGAGCGTGAACCAGTATACGGGGACGCTGCCGCTTTACCTGGTGCCCAGCGCACCGGAGTTCGATAAGAACCGGAGCGACCTTCCGGGGGCGGTGCGGTATGTGGGTCCTTGTTTGTGGGATAAGCAGGCAGGTCAGGCTGCGCCGGGGTGGCTGGGAGAAGTGCCGCATCATCAACCCGTGGTGGTGGTGGATGAAGGCGCGCTGTATACGCACGAACCGAAAGTGCTGCGGATGGCAGCGAGCGGGTTGGCGGGGCTTCCATTGACTGTGATTTTGTTGGCCGGCGACGGCCGCGATATAGACAAACTCGGTCTGGGGCCGCTGGCGGCTAACGTCATGCTGAAGCCGCACGCGCCGCTGAGCGACGTTCTGCCCATGGCGGACGTACTGGTGACGAATGGCAATTCCGAATCCGTACTGGCGGCGCTGCGGGCGGGTATACCCACGGTGGTGTTGCCATCCATATGGGATCAGGCGGAGATGGCCTGGCGGGTGGACGAAACGGGTACGGGAATACGGATTGCGCCGTGGCGTCCCACACCGGCGCGGATGCAGGCAGCGGTGATGCGGGTGATACGCGAGAATTCGTTTCGGGAGCGAGCCATCCGGATGGGCGCGGCGCTGGCGTGTTGTGGCGGGCCCCAGAGGGCGGCGATGCTGGTCGAGGAAATCGCGGAAAGCGCGAAGGCTCCTGCCGGTTAACAGTCGGCCAGCAGGTTGGCGGCCTGGCCGACATCGCCTAGGGGCGGCAGACTGCCTACGGGTGCGGGACCCCGTAGGAATTGCTGGATGTGACCGGTGAGAAGTTCGGGCTGTTCCAGAGGTCCGAAATGTTCGCCACCGGGCAGCAATACGGGCTTACAGTTGGGAAGCGCTGTATGCAGGAAGTCGTAAGAGCTGATGAAGTGGGAGTCATTGCCATAAACCAGCAGGGTGGGGGTCTCGATGGTGCGCACGGCGTCTAGGGTCATGTCGCCGACCACTTCATAATCCTTCAGCAGTGTAGTGTTTTTGATCAGGTGGAGGAGGGGCTCGCGGTTGCGCGGCAGGCCGCGGGCGGGGCCGTAGAACTTCGGCGTTTCGAGGCTGAGTTGCAATAGGAATTCGGCATCGTTGCGCTTGTCTTCGGGAACTTTGATGCCCAGTTCCTCCAGTTTCGATACCCAGGCGGACCAGCCGATCCAGTCTTTGTCGTTACGCAGGTGGACCAGGGCGGCGAGGCCGGGTTCGAGCGCCACGAGTTTGGCGACGCGTTCCGGATACTTGAGGCTGAAATACATGGCTACATCGGCGCCAAAACTGTGGCCTACCAGGGTGGCGCGCTCAATGCCCATGGCATCCAGAAAGCAGCGAAGGTCCTCGACCATGTCGGCGGCTGTATATCCAGTGGGCGTTACCTGGCTGTAGCCATGCCCGCGGAGATCGTAGGTAGTGACGCGATATTCACGGCGGAGGATAGGAGCCATGTAGAGGTGCCAGACGGCCAGGTTGCCGAGGAAGCCATGCAGCATTACCACGTCGGGCCCGGTGCCCACGGTGATGTAATGCAAGTCAATATCGTTGGCTTTGATCTTCGGCATACTCAGTTCGCTCCCCAGCGGATAGAAGACAATGGTACATCACAAAACAGGCGCTAACAACAGTACGAGATTGCACGTTGTGTGGATTTATAGCGATGAATCGTTGGGACCCATTGTAGTGCGGGCGTTTGCAGGCCCGGCATCGTTGGATGCGGCCTAGTACTTTTGCGGCGGAACACAATTGAGCGGAAATGTTTCAGCCGCCGCGCTATACTCAAAGCGGAAAGGGGGCAGCCTTGGCGCGTAAGAAGGAGAAGTTCGATCTGAAAAAGGAAGTGCGCAAACTGGCCCGCGAGAGGGTAGGGACGGTTCCGGCTACCAAGCCCATTCTGCCCAAGGCCGAGCGCTTGAAACCGAAGCACAAGAAACCGATCAGTGCTGAGGGCGAACTGGGTTGACCCAGGTCTACATGAAGTAGTCTTTGACTTTTCCCAGAAGACTCTTTTCGGCGGGCTGGTTTTCTACCGGCAGCGTATCGCGCAACTGCTCGAAGAGTTTGCGCTGTTCGCGGCTGAGTTTGGAGGGGATCTGGACGTCGATATGGACGTAGATATCGCCGCGGCCGCCACCGTTCACTGAGGGGACACCGAGATGCCGCAAGCGGAACTGAGCGCCATTCTGGGTGCCTTCCGGAACCTTCAGGTGATGGGGTTCTTCCATGGTGGGGACTTCGATTTCCGCTCCTAGGGCGGCTTGGCCTACGTTGATGGGTATGGTGCAATGCAGATCGTCGCCCTGGCGTTCGAAGAAGGCGTGCTCTTTCACTTTGAGCACGACGTAAAGGTCGCCGGCAGGGCCGCCGTTAGCGCCGGGTTGGCCTTCCTGCGAGAGGCGCAGGCGATTGCCATCGTCCACCCCGGGGGGAATATTGACTTTGAGCTTCCGCACCACCTGGCGATAGCCTTGCCCGTGGCACTGGCGGCAGGGGTTGCGTACGATCTGGCCGTTGCCGCCACAGGTATGGCAAGTGCGCCGTACCGATAGGAAACTCTGCTGGTACAGGATCTGGCCTTTGCCGTTACAAGTGGGGCAGGTGGTGGACCCGCTACCGGGTTCGGCTCCGGTGGCGCGGCAGCGGTCGCAAGCCTCCATGCGGGGCGCCTGGATTTCGGCGGTCATGCCGAAGACGGCGTCTTCAAAACTGATTTCAAGGTCGTAACGCAGGTCTTCGCCGCGTTGGGCGCGGTTGCGCCGGTTCCGTCCGCCGCCACCGCCAAACAGGTCTCCGAAGCCGAAGAAATCGCCCAGAATATCGCTGAAGTCGGAAAACGCGTTGGGGTCGAAGCCCTGGGATGCGGTGTTTTGCAGGCCGGCGTGGCCGTAGCGATCATAAGCGGCGCGCTTTTGGGCATCGCTGAGTACGCTGTAGGCTTCCGCCGCTTCTTTGAAGCGATCTTCGGCGTTGGGATTGTCGGGATTGCGGTCCGGATGGTGCTGCAAAGCCATCTTGCGGTAGGCCGATTTCACCTGGCCGTCGTCCGCGTCCCGGCCGATGCCGAGGATTTCGTAATAGTCTCTTTTCGCCACGGGAAATTACGGAAACCGTTAAGAGTTTACTGCGACTTTGACCATCGCCGGCCGCAACAGCTTTCCTTTGAAATTATAGCCACTCTGATATTCTTCGATGACTGTTTGGTCGGGCCATTCGTCGGTCTGGACGCTATCGACTGCCTGATGCACATTCGGATCGAAAGGCTTTCCGGCGGCCTCAATGGGCTCCAGGCCGGCTTTCTTCAAAGTCTCAAAGAGCCGTTGATAGATCAGTTCGATCCCCTTCGCGTATTTCTTATCGGCTGTTTCCACCTTCATGGCGCGCTGGAAATCATCCACAATGGGGATGAGATCGCGCACCATCTCCACAGCCGCGAACTGAACATACTCTGAACGGTCGCGTTCGGCGCGCCGGCGGAAGTTATCAAATTCCGCAAGCGTGCGAAGCAGGCGGTCCTTTAGTTCGGCCTTTTCACTCACAAGTTGATCGCGTTCGGCGGTCAAGGCCGCAATCAAAGCGTCGGGATTCTCCTCGACACCCGCCGAATTCTGTTCCTGGTTATCGTCTGCCACTTCTTTTAGATTAGCAAAACCGGCTGTGCGCTTCAGCCCACCTTAATACTGCATACTGGCGAGAGCCCGCCGGGTTTGCAGTACCGCCCCCATTACTTTTTCGTAGCGCATACGCATGGGACCGAGTACCGCGATTTTCGCCCAAATGCCGCTGGGCATTTGGAAAGAGATCCCAATGATGGCCAGTTCTTTCATGGCCGGATGGGTTTCTTCCAGGCCGACACGCACTTCGAGCAACCCGTTGGGATCTTCCAAAACCCGGTTCAGCAGTTCGACCAGCTTTTCTTTCTCTTCGAGGGCGCGCAGCAGGTCGCGCATTTTTTCGCGCGTGAAGTGCAAGTCGAGGCCCAGCAGATTGGACACGCCCTCCATATGCACCACGGGCGCGACGTCGACATCCAGCAGGCCTTTGCGGTAGAGCAGCGTCAGTTTGCGCAGCACGGCGTCGTAGATGGCGCGTTCTTCTGCGATGCGCTGCAGCAGTTCGCGGCGGGCATCTTCCAGGCGCCAACCGCTGAAATTCTGATTGACGTAGTTGCGGATGTTAGCCAGTTCGTCGGGCGAGACCATTTCGTCCAAGATCACGACGCGGTTGTGGACGGCCCGATCACGGGTGACCAGGATCACCAGGATCCGGCGGTCGCCCAGGGGCACGAGTTCGATCTGGTCCAGTTCGCGGACGGCGGGGGGTAGGGCGGCGCTAATCCCTACATTACTGGTGAGTTCGCTGAGGATATGGCAGCAGCGCTCGACCTGGGCTGCGGCGGTGGGTGCTTCCATGAGTTCGATGCGGAGGCGCGCGGCATCGGCCGAGGGCATGCGCCCCGCGTTCAGGGACTGCACGTAATCGCGGAAGGCGCGTTCGGTGGGTATGCGCCCGGCGGAAGTATGCGGCTGGGAAAGATAGCCGGCTTCGGCCAGGCTGGCCATCACATTGCGAATCGACGCCGCGCTTAAGCTGTTGTTGCGGCGCTGCGCAATGGTATGGGAGCCCACAGGCTCGCCGGTCTCGATGTAGGTGCGTACGATGGTATGCAGGATGTGCTGCAGTCTGGCATTCAGCGGCGCGTCCGAATCCATAAGGCGTGGAATCTAGTACCCCCTATTGCTATTGTAAGCATGCCGAAGCAAAAATCCAAAGTGACGTTTTGGGGGCAGGCGCGCCGAGAATGCCAGTTATCCTCAATTCGCGACAATAGCGCCAAATACGCCGGTAGTCAAGTTGGCTCCGCCCGCGGCGAAATAGAGCACGTTCGTAGGACCCGACTCGGTGCTGCCATTGCCGAATTCAATGCCCCACAGACCCGGCAAGGTGACATCCTGGCCCGCGCTGGTTTGCATGAAACCGATGAATGAGCCGGAAGTGGCGTTATAGGCGCCGATCCAGCCGCTGCCGGTATTACCCACCAGGACTGCGCCGCTGAGGGTGCCGAAATTCGCGGGCGCAAGAGCCACTCCCCAGGGTTGATTGAACCATCCGTTTTGCAGCCGGAGCAGGAGTTTGCCGTTGGTATTATAGGCGTCCACGAAACCCGTACCGCCGCCAGCGATGGCATTGTAGGTGACGTAGATTTTGGATCCGACAGCCTGGATGCCCGCCGGCGAGTAAGTCTTGGGAACCTTAGCGTCGGTGAAAGCCCCGGGAGGCAGGGTGACTGGCGCGAAGGACGTCGCGTCATAAGCTTCGATGCCACCGTTGGCGTTGGCCGCGTAGTAGGTCTGGGCGCCGCTGGTGGCGTTCTTGGCGATGGTCAGGCCCTGGTATGACGCCCCTTTGGACGCGTTATTCACCATGGTGACTGCGGTGGTGGTGTGACATTGCGCGCAGGATTTGCCGGCCTTTACCGGGGGCGTTTGCGAATCCCAGTAAGCGATGGTGCCGTCAAGGGTGGCGTAGGCGAAATTGACGTTGCTCTTGCTGATGTTGCTGGCGGCGGTCCCGGTAGGACTTCCCGGGCCGGTCCCGCTGGCGGGGGGAATGACAACGGTGAGTCCAACGATGGTGCCGTTGGCGTCATACAGAGTGGTGAGTCCGGTGACCTGGTCGGACACCCACCATTCATTTTCGGCGACACTCTTACTGGCGGCGCGCGAGATACCCCACGGATTCACCAGGTGTGGGTCTTGGGTGTTGGTGACTATGTTCGAAACCGTATAGCCGGTTTGGGCTTGGGCGCCCGCGCAGAATGTCAATGTTGCAATCGTGGTCGCAATCGTGGCGGTGCTCAGCATCATTATGTTCTTCAATTTGTTCCTCCGTTCTTCAGTTGAGAAGTATAAGGCGGGCGAAGTACAGAGTCAATGGTTTGGCTTGTAACATCTGTTTCGCCCGCCGATTGGTTAGGATCTAATTGGCGGTAAGGGTGCCAAAGAGTCCATGTAGGTAGTTGTCGATTCCCGCCGCGAAGTAGAGGGAACTTGCCGGTCCGGAGAAGGTGTTGCCGGCGCCGAAGTAGAGTGCCCACAAGCCGGGAATGGCGATGTTGTGTTTCGATGCGTTTTGTAGGAACCCCAGGAATTTTCCGTTGGTTGCATTGTAGGCGCCGATCAGGCCGCTGCCGACGTTACCCACCAGGACGGCGTTGGCAAACTTGCCGAAACCCGCGGGCGCCATGGCAATTCCCCAGGGTTGGTTGAACGAGCCCTGAGCGAAGCTCAGAAGCAGCGTGCCCGCCGGATTGAATACGTCGACGTAGCCTCCCGCTCCTGGCGCGGCGGAGAATGTGACGTAGATTTTCGAGCCCACGGTTTGGATGCCGTAGGGCGTGTATCCTGCCGGAACTGCCGGATCGGTGAAGGCTCCCGGGGGCAGGGTGATGCGGCTCAGAGTCGTGGTGTAGGCCTCTATGCCACCCGCAGCGTTGGCTACATAGATTTCCTGGGTGGATCCATTCTTGGCCAAGGTGCAGCCGGTATAGACCGCGCCGCTCGAGGAGTTGTTCACTTTGATTACCGCCTTGGTGCCGGAGGTCCACTGCGAGATGGTGCCGTCTAATGTGACAAAGATGAATTTCGAGCCGACTGCTACGGTGCCGGTTGGGGATCCGGCGCCGGTGCCGCTGGCCGGGGGTACGGTTACCACGAGTGACTGGATGGCGCCCGTGCCGGAATAAAGGGTAGAGACTCCGGTACCGGTGTCAGACACCCACCAGTATGATCCGGCGCTACGCGAGAGTCCCCACGGATTGACCAGGTGCGCGTCGGTAAACGTTCCCATGCCGGGAATATCTGAAACGAGGTTAGTCTGTGTGTAACTATTAGTGGCGGTATCTTGTGCATATCCGGCTACCGCCATCAGCAATGCCAAAACAAGTTTGTAACTATTCTTCATATGTCTCCTCCAGGTGCTCAAGTTGAGCATACGTGGCGCGGTCAGTTGAGTCAATGGAATTGCGGGCGGGACTTTAGAATTTACAGCTTATAATTAAGAAACAAGTGCAAACAAGTCTCGTGAGGTTATGGGTTTTCTTTCTTTTAGCGGTTGGCGGGTTGACACAATCGCGGCCGCTGCCTGCGATTTCCGAAGATGCGCTGCGCCGCGATGTGTCGTTTCTGGCTTCGGATGAACTGGAAGGGCGCGATACGCCTTCTCATGGTTTGGACATGGCGGCGCAGTATATTGCGGCGCAGTTTCGCAGGGCGGGGTTGCAACCGGCGGGTGACGGGTATTTTCAAACGGCCAAAATGTTGCGCATTACACCTACGCCCGCAGGCATCCAAATGCGCTTGCAGCGGGGGGCGCGCGCGGTTACGGTAGCCGGCGACAAAATCGCGGTGGTGGCCACGCAGCCCTTGAAACTGTCGTTAGCGCCCTTATCTCGGATTGCGAAGGGCGCCGCGTTACCTTCCTCGCTAAAGGGAAGCGTGGTGGAAGTGGCGGGCGTTGCGCCGGTCCACTTAGCTCCGCTCAATCCCGTCGCATTTCTCGAACTGGCAGGCGAGAGCGATGCGGCATTGCCGCACTTGATCGAAGCGGCGAGCGATATTCCGCGGATTATTCTGCGCGATGCGGAGGCCAGTAAATTCCTGCATGCCGGCAAGGCTGGCGACGCCGGGGTAACCATCTCGATCACGGTCCCGGCCGCCACGGCCACAGCCGTGACCGTGTGCAATGTCGCAGGACTGCTGCGCGGTTCGGACCCGGTATTGAGCAAGCAATACGTGCTGCTGACGGCGCACTACGATCATCTGGGCCGCGACGGTACGGGCCAAGTGTTCCCTGGCGCCAACGACGATGGCAGCGGAACGGCTTCGGTGATCGAGATCGCGCAAGCTTTGGCTGCCGCTCCTGCGCATCCAAAGCGCAGCATCCTATTCATGACGTTTTTCGGGGAAGAGGAGGGCAACCTGGGATCGCACTATTACACGGCGCATCCGCTATACCCACTGGCTAAGACGGTGGCGGATTTGAACCTGGAGCAACTGGGTCGAACCGATTCGAATACCGGCCCTGAGCTTTCGAATGCGACTCTCACGGGCTTCGATTATTCCAGCGTTTCGCAAACATTGCAGCGGGCGGGCGAACAGACCGGTGTAAAGGTGTATGCCACGCCGAACGGCGACGACTATTTCGACCGGAGCGATAACCAGACGTTTGCGGAACGGGGCATCCCGGCCCACACTGTCGCAGTGGCGCTTGAGTTTCCGGATTATCACACGGTGCGGGATACGTGGCAGAAAATCGATTACTCAAATCTGGCCAAGGTAGACCGTATGATTGCACTGGCTACGGAACTATTAGCGGACAGTGCCGCTGCGCCGCAATGGAATCGAGCCAACCCCAAAGTAGAGCGGTATCTGCCGGTGCCCGCGCACCACTGAGTCAGGCGGTTCGCAGGAGTCCACGCGACTTACCCGTGTAACCTGGAAATACACGGCTCAGGTCGCGATTGCCTAACTGTCCACTGACTAACTCACCGAGCACATCGCGGAAGTCAGTAGTGAGAGCCAGATCGCGGGCTTCGTATAACTGCTCCTGTGCGAGCCCGGGCCACTTACCGTACACCTTACCGCCGCGAACGTCGCCGCCCATCACGAACATACAGTTGGCGTGGCCGTGGTCGGTGCCGCGATCGCCGTTCTCGCGAGCGGTACGTCCGAATTCCGACATGGTGACTACGGCGACGTCGCTCCGGCGGTCGCCAAGATCGGTCCAGAAAGCAGCCAGGGTCTGGCCGAAATCGGAAAGCCGTGCGGCCAATTGCCCTTGCGAGGCGCGCGCACCCACTTCGTTCACGTGATGATCCCAGCCGCCTACGTCGGCGAAGGCCATTTCCAGGCCCACGTCGGCTTTGATCAATTGCGCGATCTGCCGGAGGCAATCGCCGAAGCGGCCTTTGGGATAAGTGGCGCCGGCGGCGGGTTGGTAGGGTCGCTTCTGAATGGATTGCAGGAGCGATACAGCCTCAAAGGTTTCGCGTCCGGCGGCATGCAGGGCGGGGTCGCGGCTATCGGTATAGAGCGCCTGAAAAGCGGCGGACGCATCCGCATTGCGCACCTGAAAGTCACTCAGATTGTGTACAGCCATGGCGGCATTCGGTCCACGCATGGCGCGCGGCAGGACAGCGCCCATGGCCACGGCACGGACTGGCGATATGGGAGCGGGTTCATTGCGCGGGAGGGCGCGGTTCATCCATCCATCGGCGGTGGCTTTTAGACCGGGAGTGCCGGCTTCCATAAAATCCTGCGCGTCAAAGTGAGAGCGGGTGGGATCGGGGGAACCGGCGGCGTGCACAATGGCCAGATGGCCGTCGTCCCAAATGGATTTCAGGGGCGCAAGGGAGGGATGCAGGCCGAAGAAGCCATCCAGATCGATGGCTGAATCCGCGCGCTGATCGGGGTTCTGGGAGGGCCGCGGCACCGCGATGGTGGGGCGCATTTCGTAGTATCGCTTTTCGGCGTGTGGCACCACGATGTTTAAGCCATCGGCGGCGCCGCGTTGGAATATGGCAACCAGGATTTTCTTGCGGGGGGCGGGAGCGTCCGCTGCGTATAAGGCGCGCTCGAGCCACAGGGGCACGGCCCCCGCGCCCACCATCGCCAGCGCCGAGTTACGAAGAAAGAGCCTGCGAGTGGTCATAGGTTTACCTGATTTCATTTCCGCTGAAAGTCAGGGGAGCCAAGAGTGACTCCTTCCGACGACTGACTATTCGTAACCGTGACGCCGGGTATCTTATTGTTTACGAGTGCCACGCTGAAGTTCATGCGCGCCAGCAGGCCGGCTGAGTTGAGCCACTCCTGGCCGGCATTGGAGTAACCCGTGGGTTCGGCCTTGCGGTACAGGGGTTCGCCCAGTTGGTTGAGTTGGTTATTCAGAGCAAAGGTATAATCCACGTCGGCGTTGAGCGCGCGTAGGGAACTCACTACCATCTCAAACGGGGACTTCATCTTGGCGCGCCAAGCGCCGCGCTGCCAGAATTCGGGCGAATCGAACATGGTCTTGAGGACCGCGCGCAAATCGCCATCCTTTTTGAGAAACGTGGCGGCCATGCGGTTTACCAAGGTCGCGGGAGGATCGTCGGCGACGAAGCGGACGGCCAGTTGACGCGAAATGAAATGCGCCGTGGCGGGATGATGCGCGAGTAGGTGCAGCACCTTGTAGCCATCCTCGATCCCGCCGCCGGCCGGGATGCGCACTCCCAACACGGTCTTCTCGCCATCGTCGTGCATCTTGGCGTTGAATTCGAATTCGGCGACGCGCTGGGGCTGCCGGATGGTCCAGCCGGTAAAGCAGCGAGCCACTTCGGTGACATCTTTCTGGCTATACCCTCCATCCACACCAAGGGTATGCAGTTCCAGCAGTTCGCGGCCATAGTTCTCGTTCAGCCCACGCTGCCGGCGTTTACCCGCCGCGGATTGCGCACCTACTGACTCCCAGTTATCGAGGAAGAATAACATCGCGGGACTCTGAGCGGTGGCACGCAATAAGTCTTCGAACTTGCCCAGAACATGCGGCCGGATGGCATCCCGCTCATACGCCGTTACCAGATAGCGGTCCGCGCCTTTCTCGATGAATACGTTGAAGTGATTAAACCAGAAGTCCGCCAGCACTTCTTCGAGTTGGCGATCGCTGTATACGGCGCGCAGCAGTTTGGCTGTGACAAGGTCTGAGGCCACCATAGCCTGCGGACCGTTGGCGCTTTGGATGCGGCGGCGTAGGTCCGGCGGCGCAGCGGCGAATAGCTGCATACGCATGCCTTGCCCCATGCTTTCGAGAAGTTGATCCTGGCGGTCGCGCGAAAAGGTTTTGAAGAGATCGAGTTTCTGCTGCGGCGTGCCGGTGCGCATCACGCGTAGTTGCTCCGCGGGTAGCAGGTCGGCGAGTTTGGCAGCCTCGGGGGCGGGGTCAGAGTCCTTCTTTCCTTTAAGGCGTTCCGCCAGACGGTTCACCATCATGCGTTTGTCGGGATCTTCAGGGAAAGGGAGGTTGCCGGCCACCATGGCTTTCACTTCAGCCGGCGAGGGGTAATCGCGCAGCATTTGGGCGGTGCTCATGCCGATGGTATCGAGCGGACGCAGTTTTTCGGCAAGGATGGGATTCTGGGGAATGCGCTCGGGGTGCAGTTGCAGGTCGATCCACTTCTTGACTCCCAACGACTCGACGTGCTGGATATCGCCAGGGCGCGCGCCGAAAGTTAGCCGGCTGAGCGCATGCTCCGCCTTTTGATTGTTCGAGATGCTACTCTTCGCGCCGTAACCGGCGATACCGCAGCACAGAAACGCGACGGGAAGGAGTTTGTTGAACACTGTACCTATATAAACGCCCTTGGAGGGTAGGAAGTTGCGCCGGTTAATTTTTCAGGCGTAGGAAGAACCAGGCCATACCGGTTAGCAGGAGGAGGGAGGCACATACGGGCACGGGCTTAAGTGCCTGCAGCCGCCGCCCTACAATGGAGAACGCAAGGGCCAAGAGCGCAATTAAAGCTAATTCGGCAAGTGCCGCGCCACTCAATACATACGCTGCTTTATAACTTGTGGTGCGCAGGAATAGAGCGAAGTAAAGTCCGTGGAAAGCACCTAACACGGCTACGATCAGCCAGCGCATTCCAGCCTTGGGTAAGACCAATATTTCAACGGCTAGATATGCCACGGTTAAGCCGGCCGCGGCTTCTATAAATCGGGCGGGTGGATCCCACCGCGTAAGTGGAACGATCAGTGCAGCGGCTAGTTGTCCTATTAGAAACATGCTAGCGAGTAACATCAATTCGCGGCGCGATCGTGCGGCTAATACCAGGCTGGCGAGAAAGAGGATTTGCGCGGCGCCACCCAATCCGCGTGCGGCTCCTCCGGCGGCTTGCGAAACCGCGGTTTCGAGTAGGGTAGGGGGACGAAAGCGCAGGGTGGCACGTGGAAACGAGATATCGAATAAGGCTTGGTCGTGCTTGTCCCCATTTTGGACGCGGAGCAAGTGAACGTGGTTGGGTACGGTCACGGCGGGAAAGGTGCATTCGACTTCAAGCGCATCCACCGGCTTGGCAAAGGAATAGTCGCCCGCGCAGACATAGGAGTTGGTGGCCGCTTCCTCGTGGCACGCAGCATTGGAGAGCCGCGCCGGCCCGCCGCCGTTCGAGAAGACGATATGCGCGAACAGGGACTGCGTGGGGTTGGCGACGTGCGGCACTTCATAAAGAGGTAGCCGCAACTCATAATGCGCCAGAGTTCCGTGGATGACCAGATCGCCCGAACTCATACTCATCACATGAGCCAGCGCGGGGCAGGCCAGCAGGACGAATCCAGCGGCAAGCTTCATGCGTGTTCGACGGGCACGGTGTGCAGCAGGGACGCGCTGACGCGGACCTGGCGGATGCGCCGGTACACGATGCGCACCAGGGCCAGCGCCGGGACCGATAGAAAGGCGCCCGGAACGCCGGCGAGTTCGGCTCCGGCGAATACACCGAAGAGTACCAGCAGAGGATGCAGTTCCATGCCCGCGCGCATCAAGAACGGGGACAATACGTAATCTTGAAAAATGCGGTAAACGCCCAGGAAAATCAAGGCTCCGAGCACTGGTCCGCCACTTACCCCTGTCACGATGACGATGACCACCGCGGCCGATAGTGGGCCGATCATGGGAACGAATTCCAGGGTTCCGGCCAGCGCCGCCAGCAGGATGCTATACGGTACGCCCAGGATGGTGAAGAAGATCGAAAACGAGGTAAAGGTGGCTAGCGACAAAGTCAGGATCGCGCGCATATAATGCGCCAGCAGCAGATCCACGTCGGCCAGCAGATCGTCGATCAACTCGCGGATGTGCGGATTGTCAATCATCTCGAGAAAGTGCATGCGCATTTCGCGGCCGTCTTTGAGGAAGAAGAAGCCGAGGATCGGAATGATCACCAGATAGATGAGATCGCTGGCCACGCTTAGAATCTTGGCCCCGGCGCGCGGCAGCGAGGCGATAATATCGCTGGAGCTTTTGCTGAGTTGCTCCTCGGCCTTCTGCACGATCTGCGCCTTAAACGAATTGATTGCGGAGGGCAGGGAAGCGTTGGGCTTCTGGAATTCGGCTAGTTTGGCGGGCATCGACTTGGCCAGGGAATCGGCCTGTTCGACGGCGCGGGAACCGATCTGGACGGCGCCAATTACCAGGGCGGCGATGAAGATGACGTAAGCGATGGCCAATGCGGGCGTGCGGGTTCGCTTGCCGGGGAGCAGGCGGTCGATCACGTCGACCAAGGGCGAGAGAAGGTATCCGAACAGCAGCGCCACGATGAAGACGAACAACGTGGAGCGCATCATATAGACCAGACAGAGCAGGAGCAATACAAGTGCTGCGGTCCAGGTGTAGCGTGCGGCGCGCGAATCAATGCCTAGCATGGGGGCCTGTAGGCATTCTAACCTGCTGGTGTCGCAGGTGGCTGTGTGATTCGCTCCACGCGTACTTTAGCGATACGATTGCGTTCCATCTCGAGAACGGTATAGCGCCGCGCGCCAAAATCCACGTGTTCGCCCGAGTGCGGGATATACCCGAGACGGTAGAGCAGGAATCCGGCCAGCGTTTCGAAGCCGGCGTCGGCTGGAATATCGATGCCATACTCGGTTTCGAGATCGCGGATGCGGGTGGCGCCATCGAGTTCCACTTCGGTGGCTTGGGCCGTGGGTCCAGTTTGGGCCTGTGCTTGTTCGTCGTATTCGTCTTGAATGGGCCCGACTATTTGTTCCAGAACGTCTTCCACGGTGATCATGCCGGCGATGGTGCCGAACTCGTCCACCACCATAGCCATATGGGAACGGCCCTGCTGGAAATCGGCGAGCATCAGCCCGACCGGTTTGGTTTCGGGGACTACGAGGTGCTTGCGCAGCAGACGCCGGATGCGAAACGGACGGCTGGGGCGGCCGGTGCGGATGGCGTCGCGGCGCTCTTCCCAGACCGGCAGCAGATCCTTATAGTGCAGCAGACCGATGATCTGTTCGGGTTTCTCTTCGTAGACCGGCAGGCGCGAATGCTGATGCTCGATCATGGCGTGCAGCACCTGGTCTAGGGTGGCGTCCGCCGATACTGAAACGATATCGTTACGCGCCACCATGATCTCGCGTACGGTCAATTCGCTGAGGTCGAGCACCCGATGGATCATGTCTTCCTGCGACTCGGGCAGATAGCCCAGGCCGCGGCTGGAAGTGACGATCAACTTCAGTTCTTCGGCTGAGTGGCCACCGGAACGGTGATGTCCGCTGACGCGCATCATATTGGTGATGGCGCCGCTTGATTTCTCGATCACTAGGACGAAGGCGAAGGAGATGCGATAGAAGATCAGGAGTACGGGGGCGACGGTCACGGCCATGCGGTCGGCCGTCGAGATGGCCAGGTTCTTGGGCACCACCTCGCCGATGACCACGTGCAGGTAGCTGATCGCCAGGAAAGCCAGCAGCAGGCTGACGCCGTGAATAATGCTGCCGGCTAAGGCGCCCCAATCGGGATGGAAGGCCGATTGGATCATGCGGAAGACAGTCTCTTCGCCGGCCCAGCCGAGACCCAGGCTGCTGAGGGTGACGCCGACCTGAGTTACAGAAAGAAGACGAGCGGGATTGGCGAGGAGGTTCAAGGCCGCCTGTGCGCCCGTCTGCCCTTCTTCGGCAAGTTGGCGCAGGCGCGATCCGCGAACCGATAGCAACGCTACTTCTGAAGCTGCGAAGAAGCCGTTGAGCGCGATGAGCAGCGCCACGAGGATGAGGCGAAAGCCGAGATACGATTGGGTCATGAGCGCGAGGGGACCAGAATTTTATTTTACGGCTTCGCACTTGTGACGGAATTCACATTTTCGTGCTAACCATTTGGCGGGGTATCGCGTCTGTATAGATAACTCCGTTACACCTGGCGGGCGCAATCACCCGTATCCCCAAGTTTGCGCCCGCATAACTGAGTCCCGCCCCAGGAATCCTTTTGGCACGAGATGTGCACGTGCCTCCACCAAAATGTTTTTCGATCACACTCGCGCCGCCGCGCTCTGCGCTACCGCTCTGACTTTTTTGGGTTTCGCCGCAGCGCAGGATTCCCGGCCGCAATTCATGACCTTCGAAGCCGCCCAGCCGATCTTGGGGGCCATGCCGGCGTCATTGCCCGCGGGACTTCGCACGGGCCCACTGGACGCTGTTCGTTGGGACCGGTGGCTGAAATCCGCCGACACTTCGGTCCGCCAGCGGTTGGAGGCTGGGGAGGAAGATACCCTAACGAACCTGTTGCGCTTCGGCGTCACGTTCACTACCGAATACCGCATTGACGACGAATACTTCGCTCGTTTCGGCGAGAGCACCCTGGTGAATTCCTTCGCCGAGCATCGCGCGCGGGATTTAGTAAGGGCTCTGGCGGCGCCGGGAACCAACCCGGGCTTTCTTGAAATGCGCGCGTTTCTGGTGCGGAAGGGCTACCGGTTGCAAACGGCTGTCGATCGCGCGGCGGCGCAAAAATATCTGCTCAAGAATATGGCGCGCATGCACCAGGAGTTTCTGCGGGCGAAAGAGGAGGCGAAACGCAATCGTTCACAAATGTTTCAGGACCGCGGCATCTCGCTCGATAGTAATCTGTGGCCGGATTACGATCTGGATCTTCAACTCCGGAACATGGCGGCGAAGGGTCTGCTTAAGCCAGGGAGCGTGCGCCGGGTGGCCATCGTGGGACCGGGCTTGGACTTTGTGAACAAACAGGAGGGCGTGGATTTTTATCCGCCGCAAAGCGTACAGCCGTTCGCGGTGCTCGATTCGCTGGTGCGGCTGGGCCTGGCGGATTCACGGACCATCGACCTGCGCACGATGGACATTAGTTCGCTGGTAAACGCGCACCTGGACCGGATCCACAAGAGTGCGGCGGCAGGGCGTCCTTATACCGTGCAATTGCCGTGGTTTTCGGGCGGGCGGTGGAGCGCTGAATTCCGTGCCAGGTTCACCGAGTATTGGCACAAGTTGGGATCCGCCATCGGCGATGCTGCGGAGCCTATTGCGGTGCCTGCCGCGGCGGCCAATATCGAGACTCGCGCCGTACGGATTCGGGGTGACATTGTGTCGCGCGTGGAGCCTATCGACATGAATATCGTGTACCAGGCAATGCCACTGCCGGCCGCCGAGCGGTTCGATTTGATTATCGGCACGAACATCTTCTTGTATTACGGCGCGTTCGAGCAGTCGCTGGCCAGGAACAATATCGCCAGCATGCTGAAGAGCGGTGGGTATTTGCTTTCGAACGACAAGTTGGCGGATTGTGCGGCTTGCGGGATCGAACTCGCGGGGACGACGGAGATCCCGATGACTGAAGAGCCGGTGATTACCGACTATATTTTCTGCTACCGGCAGCGGCGATAACCTTGGTAAACACCTGGGTCATGGGACGCTTGGTACTCACTAAGGTGGGCTCAATCCCCCGAGTGAGATGGGTGATATCCCTCAAATTCACCACTGGTTGCGCTTTACCACAGCGGTTCGCAACGGCTATGGGTCCGACCGCTAAGCCGTATAGATAGCCTGTTGTATTTTCCTGCAATCTTCGGAACCCCAATACTATATGGCAGATGACGACCTCATGGTCAGCGAGCGGGAATCGGGCGTAAGAACGCAATACAGATGTGGTCCGCTGTCTACCTCCTCTGGCCTATGAAGTGCATCAACCCCGGTCTACATCTTTCTTGCTGCTCCAGCGTCGCCTCGGAAGGCGGCTGCCGGAGAGGGGTTTATGGGTCTGGGTCGACGGCAGTCCGGGACGAAATCGCAAGCTACGTGGGCGATGGGCTCCCGCTACGCCCTGGCGCTTGCCAGCACCACCGCCCTACAAGGAGTAACCTGTTTTCTCCTAGTGCTTCTAACGGCCATTTCCTCTCAAGGAAAAACGCACCCCGTTCCGCTGGAGCCGAATACCGACGCCGCCAAGTGCATTACCTGCCACGAAGACAAGACTAAAGGCAAGGCCGTGCACTCGGCAATTGCCACAGGATGCCTGAGTTGCCACGAACTGCGGGTGACCAAAGACGTTACCCGAATTAAGCTGACCGCGGTAACGCCGGTGAAGCTTTGCCTGCAATGCCACGCGGGCATGGATGCCAGCCAGATTAAAGGCCACGTACACGCACCCGCGGTGCGCGACTGCCTTAAGTGCCATGATCCCCACACTTCCGCGGTCAAGAACCAACTGCTAAAGGCGACCGACGGCGCCACCAAAGATACCAATCTCTGCCTGCAGTGCCATACACAGGGGCTAAACGTGCCGGCCGCCGGCAGCCGTCACGCGGCGCTGGACGGGGGCTGCGAAACCTGCCACGTCACCCACAAAACCGGCCCGTCGGCCGACGCCGAATTCCGCTATCACTTGACCAAGGCCAGTCCGGCGCTCTGCACCGAATGCCACGACCCCAAGGACGCGCAGATCGTAAAAGCGCACCAAGGCCAGCCGATCGAAAAGGCGGATTGCCTGACTTGCCACGACCCGCACCAGTCGAATGCTCCCAAGTTGATGCGCGCATTTCAGCATAGCCCCTTTGAGGCGAAGGCTTGCGATACCTGCCACCAGCCGGCCAAAGACGGCAAGGTGGTGCTGACGGCGCCCAGCGTGAAGGAACTTTGCGTCACCTGCCACGACGAACAGGCCAAGAAGATTCAAACGGCCAAGGTGCAGCACCCCGGAGCCCAAGGCGATTGCACCGATTGCCATAGCCCGCACGCCGGCCGCACCCCGGGCTTCATTCGTCCCGATCCGGTGAATGCTTGCCTGACATGCCACAGCGAGCAGGCCGAACTACAGAAAAAGGGACACTTGCACCAGCCCGCTTTCGAGCAGGGTTGCGCGACCTGCCATGAGCCGCACGGGGGCGACAACGCCAAACTGCTGCGGACCAAGAGCGAGAACCAGTTGTGCCTGGAATGCCATGGTCCCGAAGCTTCGCCCGCGAAGTTGGAGAAAGAGCATCTGGTAGCCATCTTCGACGGTAAAGTGAAGCTGCCGGAGAATTACTTCGCCAAGGTCCCCACACTGCCGTTGAAGTACGGCTTCGGCCACCCCACCACGCGCCATCCGGTGCAGGACGTAGTAGATCCGGCCACATCCAAAGTGATTACGCCGATCAGTTGCGCGAGCTGTCACCAGCCGCATGCATCGGCCAAGCCAGGACTGCTGGTGAAAGACCAGAGCAACAATATGAGTTTCTGCAGGACTTGTCACGTCAATGGCCTCGATCTGAAAGCGACCAAAGCGGGGGCAAATTAATATGCGTCCGCGCATTCGCAACATTGCCGGCATCGTGGCGATTGCCCTTATGTGCCTGCCGGCAACTGCGCAGAAAAAGTCCAAGAACGCCAAAGCCGAACCTACCGCGCCAGCGCGCATCAACATCGATACCAGCAACCTGGTGTGGCCGCAGCCTCCCGAGCTTGCGCGGATTCGCTACCTTGGCATGTATACCGGCGAGAAATACGATCCCGCCATCCTCGAGAAGCCTAAGAATCAGAAAAAGAATTGGAAGGACGTCCTAGCCGGCGCGCAATCGCAGACCGAGAAGAACGTCAAGATTCCGCTGCAGTTCATCCGTGTTTATGGCGTGGCGGCGGATTCGAAGGGCCTGATTTACGCGGCCGATCAGGCGGTGGGGGCAGTCTTCATCATCGATCCCACTACCAAGGAAGCCCAGTTGATCCGCAACGGAACGGAGGCCCGTTTTGGCCTGATTAATGGCCTGGCGATGGACGATAACGACCGGCTCTTCGTATCCGATTCGAAATTCCGCCACGTGCTGGTGTTTAATGCGCAAACATCGAGCAGGAAGCCTCGTGGTGGCGGGCGGTCCTGGCCGATCCGGGCGGGCTAGCCATCGACCGCGAGAACCGCTTCCTTTATGTGGTGGACACGGGAAAGACCAAGTTATCGTGTTCGACGCCGACAATTATAAACTGCTGCGCACCATCGGCACGACGGGCAAGAAGCACACCCTCACCGATCCGGGCAACTTTTTCGTTCCGACGAATGTGGCCGTGGATAGCCGACGGCAATCTGTATGTCACGGACACGCTGAACAATCGCGTAGAGATCTTCGATGCGGAAGGAAGCTTCATCAGTGAATTTGGCCAAACCGGGCGACGGACCCGGGCGCTTCGCGCGGCCGAAAGGTATTGCCGTCGATGGAGATGGACATATCTGGGTGGTGGATGAAGTTCAGAGCCGCGTGCAGGTTTTCGATCGCGAAGGGCGGCTGCTGATCTATTTCGGCGAGCAAGGTCCGTATCCGGGACAGTTTCAAGCGGCCTACGGCATTGCTATCGACCAAAAGAACCGCGTGATTGTTTCGGAGCAGTTTCCCGGCAGAGTGCAGGCGTTTCAGTATGTGACTGACGCCGAGGCGGAAGGTATCCGCAAGACACCGGTGGCGGGGCAAGGCGGCCAGTGGGCCGCGATAGGTATTTGGCTCTATGCGGAGCCAAACGGATGAATGGGCAAAACCCGCGTCCGCATTGCAGTTGTAAGACAGGCTTAGGAGGCCTTTTTGATGAATAGACTCGCGCTTTTGGTGCTCATCATCGCTCTTGTTTCGATGACCGCCATGGCACAAACCGACGTCCTTGGAGCGCACAATGTTTACGGCCGTGGCTGCGTTGCCTGCCACGCTCCGCACAGCGGCGCCAACGGTGGAAACGGTGTTGGTAATACCACCGACCCCGGCACCGGTACGCTGGCTCTCTGGGGACAGAACCTGACTCCTCTGTATGGGAAGACGATCGCATTCGGCGATGCGGGTGGGTATAGCGTTACCCTCCCCTCTTCCATCACCGGCTTTAGCAGTGCACACGACCCGAACTTCGCGATTATCGCTTGCTTGAGCTGCCACGACGGCAACCTGGCGAGGCCTGGCATGATGAAGGGCCAAACCGTTGAGCCCCTGCCGGTGGTTGGCGGAAACGCTCCCACCCTGCTCGGCAACGACGGTTCCACCGCCGGCCAATACAACAACGACCACCCGGTCGGCCCCTCCGCGACTTTCGGTTGCGGTGGTACTTACAACTGGGATTGCACCATTTCCTCGACCGGAATCGTTCAAATGACCGGTCCGGCCAGCAGCGTTTTCGCCAACACCAACTACGGTTTTCCCGTGTCGTTGGCGGTAGTGAACAACGTCCCGACGGTTACCTGCACAACTTGCCACGATCAACATAGCGAAACCATCTGGTCAGGCAAAATGCTGGGTTCCGCCACCAACCAGAACTGGAACACCTCGTTCTTCATGCGGGGCCCGTACACTCCCAACAACACCAGCGGGAGCAACGCGGCTGCGCAGTTCTGCCGTACCTGCCACGGGGGAGAGTCGAACGAAATGCACGGCCTCATGACCGTTACGACCACCGGTATCACCCATCTGTAGAAAGGCGAGGGTCTCATGGGGGGGGCAACCCCCCCCACTCTCGGAAATTATGAAAACCTACTTCACGGTCTCCGTTTTGCTGGCCTCCGCACTGTCCGCACAGGCCGGTGCGCCTAACGTTTCGCCTGCCGTAACGGCGCCGGCCCGCCCTGTGGCGCGGGTGAACGGAACCATTCTCACCGATCGTGATCTTCACCGGGAGATGCTGGCTATCTTTCCTTATGCCGCGCAGCATGGCGGCCAGTTTCCCAAAGCCCTGGAACCCAATATCCGCAAAGGCGCCCTGCAGATGATCGTCTTCGACGAACTTGTTTATCAGGAAGCGTTGCGCCAAAAGATTAGCCTACCGCCCGCGCAAATAGACCGCGCCTGGACCGATTTCCGCAAAGAGTTCGCCAGTCAGGAAGCCTACCGCCAGTTCTTGAAGGCGGAAGTAAACGGTTCCGAGGAGATGGCGCGTGCACGGATCCGTCGTTCGCTGCTTATCGACCGGCTCATGAAAATCGAAGTGTCCGACAAGGCTGCCGTTTCCATGGCGGAAGCCAAAGTTTATTACGACAAGAACCCCGCCGCTTTCCGTATTCCGGAATCATTTTCGGTCCAGACTATTTCCATGATTCCCCCGGCCAAGGCATCCGCGGCGCAGATGGACGAGGCCCGCAAGCGCGCAGCCAGAGCCCTGAAACAGGCACAGGCAACGAAAACTTACGAACAATTCGGTTTGCTTGCGGAAAGCATATCGGAAGACGATTACCGCGTGGTGATGGGCGACCACAAGCTGGTGGACCGCTCCAAACTGCCGCCCGAAATCGTGAAGGTGCTGTTGACACTGCGGCCAGGCGAAATCAGCGGAATTATCCAGGTGGATCAGACGTTCACCATCGTACGCATGAACGGCCACACCGCCGCCGGTGTGAAGAAATTTGAAGACGCGCGCGACTCGCTGCGCAAAGAGTTGGAGAAAACCAAGACGGAACAATTTCGGTCGGCGCTAGGCAGGCGGCTGCGTAGCAAAGCCAAAATAGAGGAGCTCTGACGGTTACGCGGCGAAGCCAGGGGAAAGCTTTGGTGGGGAGAATATCGATAGCCGCGATCTGTCTGTTTGGGCTGATAGGGCCGTGCGCATATGCGCAATTGCATACGGGCGACCTGACTACCGACCTCAGCGGTTCGCTCTCGGCCGGGTATACGGCAGATTATGGAAACCTCACCGCATCCGATCATGGAGTTACGGCTGGCGGCGCCGCTACCCTGACTGGCGCCTATTACAATCCCAACCTGCTTTCCTTTAACATCCAGCCTTTCTATAATCAATCCCGCACGAATTCCGACTTCCAATCCATTACCGATAGCAGCGGGGTTAACGCCACGACGTCGATATTCGGCGGCAGTAACTTTCCAGGATCGATCTCTTATAACAAGACATTCAATGGAGAAGGCAATTTCGGCATTCCGGGCGTCGCCAACTTCACGAGTCACGGCAATTCGGATGTCTTTAGTGTCGGATGGGGCGAGCATGTGGCGAAGCTTCCCAGTCTGTCGTTTAGTTATCAGATGGGCGGCAGCGATTATTCCATTTACGGCGCCGACACCAACAGCCGCAACGATTTCCACTCGCTTGTGCTGAATTCCAGTTATTCATTGCTAGGCTTCAACTTGAACGGGAGCTATCATTATTCAGCGGTGAAATCGGAGTTGCCGCAACTCTATTCCGGTGCGGAACTGGAAACATCCGATTCAGATACAAATTCCTACTCTTTCGGCTTGGGCCATCGGCTGCCCTTCCACGGAACGTTTTCGGCCGGCGCGACCCGTTCCGACCTCGATTACAATAGCACGCTAGGCAGTTACAACGGCACTCTGGATACGGCTTATTCGGGGCTGATCTTCAATCCCATCGAGCGACTTTCATTTGGCGCTAATGCACAATATCTCGACAACCTGATCGGCGAACTTTATCAATCCATCGCGGCCGCTGGCGGAATCGCCGGGGAGGGGCTGCCGCTCGAATCGTCGCACGCCTTGGCCCTCAGTGCCTTCGCTTCCTATTCGGTGCCCGCCTGGCACACCTCGTTTAACGGTACCGAGCAGTATCAGGAGCAGCGCTTTGCCGGTACGGCCCTAACCGACAATTCTTTCACGGGAACTGCAACTTACGCCAATATCCTATGGGGCGGGATGCTGAATGCCACCGCCGGCGCCGTGCGCAGCACCATCAGCCCCAGCGACGAGACGCACATCGGCGTGATCGGTTCGCTCAACTACAGCCGCGAGGTCCGGCGTTGGTCCTTATCGGGACTGGCCAACTACGCGCAGGATCAGCAAACCCTGCTGGCGTCCTACCTCACTAATACTTTCGGCTATTCGGGCAATGCCAGCCGCCGGTTCGGGCGAAAATCCATGTGGAGCAATGTGGTGAGCGGCACTAAGTCTGGTTTGGCGGGGCAATCGGGCACCACCAGTTTCAGCCAGGCGTATTCGACATCGCTGTTCTATCGTTGGATCACGGGCACCGCGGCGTACTCGAAGTCTAGCGGCAACGCTATACTCACCGGAACAGGCTTAGTGGCAACTCCGATTCCGCTGCCGATTCTGACTCCTGCCGCCGTCGTGCTCTATGGCGGCAAGGCCTATTCTTTCGGTTTGGGCGCCACGCCAGTGCGCGGTCTCTCGCTGTCTGTAGCGTACTCCGAAGCTACCAGTAACACTCAAAACGACGCTTCCAGCTCCAATAACAACACGTCCCAAGTAACTGCCAGGATCTTATATATCGTCAGAAAGACTTATTTCCAGGCCGGCTATGCCCGGTTGACGCAGAGTTTCAGCGCTTCTGGGTTTCCCCCTACCATGCTAGGGTCTTTCTATTTCGGTCTAACACGATGGTTCAGCTTCTTCTAAGCCCCGGCTCAATTCGCGTCCGCCGGGTGGCCTGGGCCTTGCTCGCCCTGATACCCATATCGTCCGCTGGGCGTTCCATTCCCAAGCCAGCCTCGGTGGATGCTCCCGAACTGCTGATGGACGGCGGCCGCCGCCTGACCTTCGAACGCTCCTTCAACTCCGAACGGGAAGTTAGAGCCAAGCGTGGTTTCTTTACCAAGCTGAAGGACGCCGCCCTAGGCGAGCCTGAATACCGGAGCATGGTGCGGCCCTACGGCGTGGCCGAGGATTCGCGGGGACGTGTGATCGTGACGGATCCCGGTGCTTACGGGGTGCACGTCTTCGACTTTGTCCAACAGAAATACAAATTCGTATCGCATGCCGATGGCGACCATCCGCTGCTCGCGCCGCAAGGCGTAGCCGTCGATCAACAGGACAATATTTATGTGACGGACGCCGAAGCGGGCAAGGTTTTCGTTTTCAGTGCGGCCGGAAAATTCGAGCGTGTGATCGGGGCATTGAAGGGCGGGGAAGGCATCTTCAAACGGCCCACCGGCATCGCCGTCGACTCTGCCGCAGAGCGTATCTACGTCAGCGACACCTGGCGCAACCAGGTCTTCGTACTCGACATGCAAGGCCGCGTCTTGCGCACCATCGGCAAATTGGGACACGCCCCGGGAGAGTTCAACTTTCCGACTGAACTGCGGCTGCAGGGAGCGCAACTGGCGGTCGTCGATGCCATGAACTTTCGCGTCCAGGTCTTTGACCTATCGGGCGGCTTCCTATATTCCTTCGGCGGCGCCGGCGACGGGATCGCCAGCATATACCGCGCTAAGGGACTGGGGATCGATTCCGAAGGTCACTTCTATCTAGGTGACGCTTTCCATAACATTGTGCAAGTATTCGACCGCGAGGGTCGCTTGCTTTATTACTTCGGCAAATCGGCCGGCATCGGCGATTTCGACTTACCCGCGGGACTTTCCGTAGATTCCTCGGGCCGCATCCTGGTGGTTGATTCGCGGAACCAGCGAGTCCAGGTATTTCATTACTTCGGCGGGGGCGGGAGCGCCCAATGAGACTCTGCGCCGCCCTATTGCTTAGCGCGTTGCTGCTGCCGGCACAGCATCGTGACGTTATCGGCGTACACGATCTCTCCGGCGGCAGCGGATCGCCCGTCACCGGACGCCTGCCCGGATCGTGCCTCTACTGCCATGCGCCGCACAATGGTGTGGGCGGCGATACCCCGCTCTGGAACCAAAAGCTATCCAAACAGACCTACGCCACTTACACCAGTTCCACTTACAAAGAGACCGGTCAAGCCCAACTCGCGCAAAGTAGCAGTAGCCTGCTGTGCTTGAGTTGTCATGATGGCACCGTCGCTCCCGGGCAGACCCAGGCTTACGGCCGGATCCCAATGTCCGGGAAGATGAAGACGGCCGACATCTTTGGCCCCAGCTTGCAGAGTTCGCATCCTAATAGTCTGATGCTCCCCCTGAAAGACGATCCTGAGTTGGTGAAGTCGCTGGCGGCATCGGGTAAGACCGCGGACCCTTTAGTCAAGCTGGTGAAAGGCAACATAGAGTGCAACACGTGCCACAATCCGCACGTGCAGGGCACTGATCGGATCTCGCAGAACTTCCTGGTGCGCGATAGCTCCGCCGGACAGCTTTGTCTTGCTTGTCACGATCCCAAGCGCATCACCACGGGTTCCGGCAACCGGCTGGCCCAATGGGATATTAGCGCTCACGCCATCGCCCCTAACACCGCGCGAACGTCCGGTGCAGCATCGGTGGGCAGTTACGGCACGGTGGCCCAGAACGCTTGCGGCTCCTGCCACCAGGTACACAACGCACCCGCCGCCGCCGGATTGTTGCGCGCTCCCAATGAGCAGGACTGTCTGTTATGCCATGGCGGCGGCTCGAACATTTCTCCGGCCATCCCCAACATCGCCACGGAATTTGCCAAGACCGGCCATCCCTATCCCGCCAGTAACAACCTGCATACGGCCGGCGAGCCTGTGCTGCTGAATCAGAACCGGCATGCCACTTGCGTCGACTGCCACAATCCGCACTCGTCCAGCCGGGTGACCGCCTTCACTGCCGCGCCGTTGATTCGCGCTTCGCAAAATAACGTGGCGGGCATTAGCGCGGCCGATGGCACCAGCGCGGTGAAGCCCGAGGCGGTTAATCAATTCGAGAACTGTCTGCGCTGCCACGGCGCGAGCACGGGTAAGACAGCCAGCCGTATCTTCGGCTATCTGCCGGTATGGACTGTCTCAGCCGGCGACCCACTCAACATCGTTCCACAATTCGCCAGCACCGCTTCGTCAAGCCATCCAGTCACTCACGATCGCAGCAGCAGCCTGTCGCAGCCCAGTTTGCGCCCGAACATGTTGAACCTTGATGGAATTACGCAAGGCCGCGCCATGGGGATGCGCATTCTCTGCACCGATTGCCATAACAGCGACGATAATCGCGAGTTCGGGGGCGCCGGCCCCAACGGACCGCACGGTTCCAAATTCACACACATACTGGAGCGCCGCTACGAAGCCAGCCAGGCGCCGCGGCCCGGTCTTCCGATTGTGAATCCGTTTCCCAATCCGGACCTCACCGGCGCCGGGCCTTACGCATTATGCGGTAAGTGCCACGATCTGAAACTGGTGCTTGCTAACACCAGCTTTACCGGCCATGCCCAGCACATCAATGCGGGCTTCTCCTGCTCGGTCTGTCATACTGCGCACGGCATGGGCAGCTTCTCGCCAACAGTTAGCGGCGAACGTATGGTTAATTTCGATGCCAATGTTGTCGCGCCCAACGGAGTGACTCCGATTAGTTATAGCCGGGCCAAGAATACTTGTAACTTGGTGTGCCACGGCCAGTCACACGGTGGATCGTCGTTTAGCGGCGCGAGTCCTGCGCGGGTAGGCAAGGTCCACCGCTAGGGCGCCCACCCCACCGGCTAACCCGTGCTATAACTCCCTGTATGCGCCAAATTCCGAGCCTGTTGCCGCTCCTGCTTCTGATGGTCTTCCCGGTCATGTCTTTCGCCGCCGATGTCCGCGCCATCGCCCCTAAATCCGGCGCGCCACCCGTCGGGCCGTATTCTCCAGGTGTTTCCACAGGTGACTATCTCTACGTATCCGGCCAAGGCGCGCGCCGCCCCGATGGCTCGCTTCCCGAGACCTACGCGGACCAGGTGAAGCAAATGCTCGATAACGTGAAGGCGGTCGTCGAGGCTGCCGGACTGACTATGCAGCACGTCGTCTATGCGCAGGTTTACCTGGAAGACATGCAGAAGTTCGACCAGATGAATGCCATCTACGCCCAATACTTTCCGGCAGCGCCGCCTGCGCGCGCGACCCTGGGCGTCGCAAAACTGCCCGGCACGCCCGTCGAGATGAACGCCGTCGCTATACGCGATCTGGCTGCTAGGAAACCTGTTGCCGTCCCGGGCTATGATCCGCGGGAGCCTGTATCGCCGGGCATGCTGACCCACGACCGCCTCTTTGTTTCCGCCATGCGGGGACGCGATTTGCATTCGGGGGCCGTGCCG
This sequence comes from Bryobacterales bacterium, assembly GCA_963738345.1. Classification (GTDB taxonomy): domain Bacteria; phylum Acidobacteriota; class Terriglobia; order Bryobacterales; family Bryobacteraceae; genus Bog-159. The sequence continues at coordinate 2,850,765 of CAVTWI010000002.1, read as the reverse complement.
CAGGATCCCGCTGCGCAGGTGGACGCCGCGCTTGATGGCGTGAAGGCCGTACTGCAGGCCGCCGGCCTGAGCCTCGGTCATATGGTTTTCGTCAACCCTTACCTCACCCGCGAAATTCCCTCGCGCGTGATGAATAAGTTGTACGCCAGCCGCTTTGAGTTCGGTAACACTCCCGCGCGCGCCACCATCGAAGTCACTAGCCTGCCGGAAGGCGCGCAGATCGAATATACCGGGGTGGCCGTGCGCGATCTCTCCCGCCGCCGCGCCATTCGTCCCAAGAACATGCCGCCCAGTCCGACCGCCAGCCCCTGCGTGTTTGCCGGCGACACGCTATATTGTTCGGCGAAGAGCGCTTTTATCCCCGGCCCGAATTCGGGCGTTTATGCCGCCACGGTTGAGCATCAGGTGCGCCAATCCATGCGCAACCTACTCGATAATTTGGAAGAGGCCGGTATGGATTTCAGCCAAGTGGTGGTGTCCAATGTCTACTTAGATGACATCGCCGATTTCCAGGCCATGAACAAGATCTACGCCAAATATTTTAAAACGCCTTATCCGGCCCGTACTACGGTGCAGCAGATCGCGCCCGCCGAGCGCAAGCCGGATGACCAAGGCTCCTACCCCGACCTGGAGCAAATCTCCATCATCGCTCTTAAGTAGGAGCAGTTCCGATCGAGAAATTTAGTCAACTATACTCGTGTCAATGACTTGCCCCTCTTGCCGCTGGGGAGGCCGCTGGCGCCGGTGCTACCATGATGTCGAGTTAGGATGGCGCGCTTCCCCGAAGATCCGCGCCACCCTATCAACGTTCTTTGAAAACTTGTCGCTTTCAACCGGTACAGATAAACCGAACGAACCCAATTTCGGCGTGTAACATTTTCTAACTGACCTACAATCATTCACATAACTGTACAGCCAGGTTACATGCCGGCGTTCATCCCTTCCGCGCTCCATTCAAGATGTCGCGCAGCCGTTTCCCAACGACCAGTTCCTCGGCCGGTTGCAGCGTCATCGAAACGACCTCTATATGATCGTGACCCCTGGGCGCCTTGGGATCTTCATACCCCTCCCGTACCGCCGGCACCAAGCTGGGATTGCTTGACGTCAGCACCTCGATCCGCGGATCGCCGGCGCGCAACTTTTTGTCACAGTCCGCAACCGTGAATCCCCAGGCATCCTCGTCCCAACTGACTCGCAAGGTCGGGTAGCGGTTGCCGTCTTCCGGAATCTGGATCTCGGTCTTCACCCCCGGCACAGTATCCACCAGTTTCTGGATGCGCACCGCGCGTTCGTTCCATTGGCGGTTTAAGGCGTTTAGGTCCATCTTGCCCCAAGCTTCCACCGCCGCGAGGCACCCCATAATCTCTTCTTTGCCAACCTTCATCGCGCGGCAAACAGCGCCTTCCCATGGGCTGCTATTGTGCATGGCCGCTTCCACCAGGTCTTTGCGGCCCAGTAGCAGGCCGGAGCATTGCGGCGCGCAAAGACCCTTGCCGCCGCTGAAACAATATAGGTCCACGCCCATCTTGGCGTACAGTTTCAGATTGTCGAGCGGAGGAATGCCCGCGGCATCGTCGAGCAGCAGCGGGACTTTGGTCTCCTTGGCGATGGCGATAACTTTTTCCAGGCTGGCGCCCAACGCGGTTGTGTAGATCATCGCCGTGTTCGGGCCGATGGCCGCGCGCACATCGCTTTCCTCGCGCGCCAGTACGAGTTTGCCGCCGGCCAGGCGAATGGCGCTGTCGAATGCGCTCCGCCCGCCGTGCATTATCACTTCGTGCTTCAGGCCAGTGGTGTCGGGAAGCTGCCAGATCTTGGCCGGATCGCTTCCCGCAATGCACGCCGCGGTGGCGCCGGCCATGGCTCCCGCAGCGCCCGAGGTGATCATACCTGCCTCCGCTCCCGACAACTCGGCCAGGCGGCGGCTGACCGCGTGCTGCAGTTCCATGATGTCCACGAAATGCAAGGAGGCAGCCTGTTTCGCGGCGCGTACTTCGGGCAGTTCCAGCGAGCCGCTCAGGTAGGTCCAGGTCCCGCGGCCGTTGATGAACGGCCGCACGCCGATGCGCGCGTAGATGTTTTCCGTGGCGGTCTTACCCGCTGCCTCCCGTAGTGAGATATACGCCAGCAATGGCGCGGCAGTTACTAACTTGCCGAAGTGGCGGCGATCGAATAGTGTCATTGGTTTGCTTTCCTCAGTTCGGGCGCGATCTCGTAAGCCTTATCCAGTTCCGCGCGCGCCTCCGCGTCCTGGCCTTCGCGATGCAACGCGATCGCAAGATTGTAGTGTGCTTCGGCGTAACGCGGTTTCAGCCGCAGCGCTTCGCGAAACTCGGCCTGCGCGCCGCGGTCGCCCGCCTGCATCAGCACCAGTCCCAGATTGTTATGGATCTCTGCCGCTTCGGGATCGCGCCGCAGCAGGTCGCGAAACACGTTCGCTGCACCCGCCGTATCGTTGCGGCGGCTCAGCAGCAGACCCAGTTGGATGCGGGCATCGTTGTACGCGGGGTCAATTGCAATGGCTTCGCCGAACTCGCGCTCCGCCTCGTCCGCGTGCCCCAATTGTGACAGCGCCAGCCCCAGGTTGTAGTGCGCTTCGGCCAAGTCGGGGTCCGTCATAACCGCTTGCCGGAACTCGTCCAGAGCCTGCTCGCGCTGGCCCGCGCGCCAATATACCAAGCCCACGCTGGAGTGGGCCTGTGCATAGTCGGGCTTGATCTCGAGCGCCTTTCGATAAGCGGCCAGAGCCCGCTCGCTATTGCCGCCGCGGCTCAGGGTCACGCCCAGGTAATAATATCCGACCGGCAGTTCGGGGCTGGCATCGATCGATTGTTGGAAAAAGCGTTGCGCCTCTTCGAGTTTCTGTTGCTTCAGGGCTTCCACCCCGCGCAGGATCAGGCTCTTCGATTCCGCCAGGCGTGTGCGCTGTTCGTGCAGCGCTTTCATCTCGCTCAGTTCCTTTTGCGCCGCGCTGGTTTGGCCCTGCGCGCGCATCGCGATTCCCAAGTTATAGCGAGCCTTCTCGAAGTCAGGCTTCAATTCGATGGCACGCCGAAACGCGGCGGTAGCGCCTGCCAGATCACCCGACGATTTCAATTCCAGGCCCAAATCGTATTCTGCTTCGGCATCCTGTGGGGCCGCTTCAATGGCCTTGCGAAATGCGGCCACCGCACCTGCATGATCGTCCTGCCGGCGCAGCGTCACGCCCAATCGGTCGTAAGCGATGGCGTACTTGGGATTCAGTTTGACGGCGCTTCGAAACTCAGCCGCAGCCGCCGTCAGATCGCCCAACTGCCCCTCCGCCAGTCCCAGTTCGAAATGCAATTCGGCGGATGGCTTGGCGGCTATGGCGCGCCGCAATTGGTCAACCGCTTCAGACGCATTGTTCTGTTCCAGGGCAATGCGCGCCAGGTAACGGAGCGCCCCCGCATTCCGCGGATCGAGAGCTACAGCCGCACGCAATTCCTTCAGGGCAGCGGCCTGATCGTGAAGCTCGTACCAGGCTGCGCCCAATCCGTAATGCGCGTCGGCCCACTTCGGTTTCAGAGCCAGGGCCGCCTGAAATTCCTGAGTAGCCTCTTTTGCGTCGCCTTTATATTTCAGCGCCAGGGCCAGGTTGTAATGTGCCTCCGCATTGGCCGGGTCGCGCGCCAATGCCTGCCGGTATTGCTCCACCTGGCCGCCAGGAGCGGCCAGAAGGAGCACGAGATAAGTAGCGATCCACACTACCAGACAAACTTAGCACTCACTTGCCCGATGCGCGGCGCGCGCGCACTGGTGACTACACCGAACAGACTGCTGCTGAAGTTACCGTCCGGATTGTTGAATTGGGTATGGTTGAAGATGTTGAAGAACTCGCCGCGTAGATCGATCGCCATCGATTCGGTGATCGGGATTCGCTTCGACATGCCAAAGTCCGTGTTCACGATGCCGGGGCCATGAAAGAACTGGCGGCCAGCCGTCCCAAATTGGCCCAGCGTATCGGAGGTGAACGCGCCCGGCAGGAAGTACGTGTTCGCCCCATTCGGCCCGGGGTTATGCGCATTCTGGGTGACTACGGGCCCTATTAGATTGGGCTCGTCGGTGGATGCGCTACCGACCAGCGACAAGTCACCTTGGCTCTGGCTGATGCGGATCGGGAATCCGGTTGACAACCGGGTAATGCCGGTCACATTCCAACCCTGTGTCAGACGTTTGGGCAGCCCGCGGAATGCGCGGTCAAAGGGAATCGACCAGTTGTAACTAACCACGAAGTTATGCGTGACATCGAATGACGACAAACTACGGCTCAGTGCATAGTTGGTGAAGTTCATCAGGTCGCCGAACGTCGACGCATCGTCAATAGCCTTCGAGTAGGTATAAGCCGCTAGGAAGGTCACGTCCGAGGCTTTGCGCTCCACAGTCGCCTGGAAGGCGTTGTAGTTGGAGTTGGCGCTGTTGCGCGTGCGGGTATTGCCGTAGCCGAACGCGGGCCCCAGCGTGGTCCGGGTTCCGTAAACCAGCGAGCCGTTTGGTAGCTGGTAAGTGTCTTGCTCGCCGTAAGGGCCGCAACCTGGGCTCGAAGTAGTCAGGTCCATCGCGCCCTCCGCTGTGAGTTGGTTGCACAAAGCCACGTTGCCGGGGTTAGCTTCCGTCTGGGAAATCAGCTTGTGGCCTTGCGTGCCGACGTAGGCCAGAGTCAGTACGGTGTTATTGGATAGCTCGCGCTGTATCGAGAAGTTATAGTGTTCGGCGTAAGGCATCCGGTTGTGGATGTCATAGCCGGGCGAGTACGAAATCGGCAGATACACCGAATAGTCGAGAGTCTTATTGGCCGGGCTGCCCGGGGTCGGGAAGGTGAACGGAAAACGCTCACCCTCCGATGATCCGTCATTGCGTGTGCGGAACGGTTCCTCGAAGAGCACGCTGGATGGGCTCACCCAATACAGTCCGAAGGGAGCATCGCCCACTTCGTAGAACAGGTTTAGGTCCTCGATGGACGTGTAATAAATGCCATAGGACGACCGGATGCTCGACTTACCTGGACCGCCGAAGATCTTACCCAACACACCGTCTGTGAAGCCCGGCGAGTAAGCCAAGCCGATGCGCGGTGCGGCATTGTCGAAGTGCGTGGGCGCCAGAGTGCGCGGGACTCCGGGATCGCCCGGAACGACCCAGCCGACGGGTGCGGTCGGGAACTGGGTGGACTGTTCGCCGGGTACGATCGTCTCGATCTTACCCTGTGTGTCGTACCACGGCATGCTGACTTCCCAACGGAAGCCCAAGTTCAATGTCAGATTGGGCCGCACTTTCCAGGAGTCCTGCACATAGGCGCCGCCGTAGCGGGTGCGCGAGTCCAGGAACTGCTGGCTGCACTGGTTGTATCCGCCGACCGCGGTCGCGCCTAGCAGATAGTCGGCGAAATCCACGCCGGTAACGCTGCCATCGAAAGTGAAGTCGCCGTTCGGAGCGCACACGTTGCGCTCGTTGATTTGCAGATAGCGAAACTCACCGCCGAACTTGAGTGAGTGCTTGCCATAGACCTTCGACAGGTTGTCCGACAGTTGCCAGGTGTTGTTCGGCTGGCCCGTAGTCAGAGTAGGTTCGCCGATCGCGAAGTTGTTGAAATAGAGTTGCGGCACGTACTGCGGGAAGCCCGCGGGTCCGGAAGGATTAATGCCCAGCGTGCCCACGCCGGTGATGAAACCCAAGTCTGACAGGTTAGCGAAACTGCCTTTGGGCTTGTCTTTAGTGACCGATGTGCGGAAGAAGCTCACGCGCGCCTCGTTCACCGCGCTGGGTCCGAGCGTCTTGGTATCGCTCATCACGATCTCCTGCGCGCGCGAGGGAGTCAGCGAGGGGAAGCCCGATACGCTGGCGGCGGGCAGCGCATTCGTGACCGTGGAATCGTCGAAGTGATAATACCAGGACCAGTTGCCGGTCTTCTGATTGATGAAGTCCACGCGCTGTCCGGTCTTATCGTCCTGAATCCGGTTCTTCTGGCTATTGTCGGAGTAAAGGCCGGTGTTCGGATCAATGTTGCCGATCGGGATATAGGGCATGGTTCCGATAGCTGGCTTCGAGAAGGCGCGCTGCGGAATGGTGCCGCCGGGGAAAACGCAGTCCGATGTCATGGTACAGCCGGGGAAACTGTATACCTCGCCGTTGGTCACGCCGTAGCCCAAGCGTTGCGAAAGAACCTGGGCCCAATAGTTGCCATCCACCGTACCGCTTAGGGCGGCCGGGTCGAAAATGCCCTGGCGCTCGGCCAGAGTTGGCAACTGTACTACGCCGGTTTCCGCGCCCGCTATCTGGCGTGTGCCCTGATAGTCGGTGAACCAGAAGATCCGGTTCTTTAGAAACGGGCCGCCCACAGCGTAGCCGAACTGGTTCTGCCGTAATTCAGACTTAGTGGCCACGAAGAAGTTACGGGCGTCGAGAGTGTCATTGCGCAGAAACTCGAAGGCATCGCCATGCAATCCGTTGGTGCCGGACTTGGTGATGGCGTTCATTACCGCGCCGCTGAACTTGCCGTATTCGGCGTCGAAGCTGTTGGTGATCAGGCGGAATTCCTCGATCGAATCCAGGTTCGGAATCAACCCCGCGCCCAAGTTGCGGCCTTCACTGACGTCGCCGCCGTTTACCAGGAAGGCGTTGGCTGTTTCACGCTGGCCGTTGACCGAAACGTTGCCCGCCGACAGCATGCCCGACACCGGGCGGTCGCCGCCAATAGTGCCCGCGCTCGCCGGCGCCACGCCAGCCTGAAGTCCCAGCAGATCGATATAGCTGCGCCCGTTCAGCGGCAGCGCCAGCATCTTCTTGGATTCGATAACGTCGCCGAGTTGCGTACTCTCGGTCTGTACCTGTACCGCCAATGCTTCGACGGAGACCTGGTTTTGCACGCTGCCGACTTCGAGCGCCACATCCACGCGCAACTGGTCGTTCACCTTCAGATCGATGTCAGTGGCGGTGTAGGTTTGGAATCCGGCGGCCTCGGCAACCACTTTATACGGACCGGCGGGAAGCGCCAGAATGCGGTAGGTGCCGTCCGGCCCGGTCGCGGCCGTCTTGCTGAAATTGGTCTGGGTGTTGGTGGCCACCACGGTCGCGCCCACCACCACGGCGTTTGACTTGTCTCGTACCACTCCCAGAATCGAACCGGTCACGTCAGCCCGCACGATACTGGGCAGCAGAACGGCGCTCATCATCAACGGCAAAATGTACGTGAAACGCAATCGGCCTGGCATGTTTTTGGTTCCTCCTCCAAATAGACGGGGTTTTGTGTTCCCCGTCACGAATTTGGACTAGTATACAACCAAAGAGGCCAGGATACCTAGGATTCGCGCAAGTTTTCTAAGGGAGGACGGTGTCGTACCAGCGGAGGATGTGATAGGCGTCGTAGTTGGTGGGCGCGAATTTAACCAGCGCGGCAACCGTGCGGGTCATATCGGAAAGCGTCCCGTTTCCGAGCCGGATGCGGGCCGTGGAGCGCAGTGTGAAGGTGGTGAAGCCGCCAATGCGCAGGTGGTAAAAGTTGGGCCCGGCGATCTGCGAAAAAGGCAGCAGATCTTCCTGCTTCTGAAAGGGCTGTATGCGCCGCTGTTGAACGATCGCCGCCACCCCCTCCGGCGGGATCCCCAACGTGGCGAGCACTTCGGGCGCGGCGAAGTTCGCATCAAATTGAGCCGTTGCGCCGAAGACCGATACGCATTCGCTGAGCCCGGTGCGTCGAATCAGGTGCTGTCCGGCGCCTTGGGGGGCGGCTTGCCAAGCGCCATAAAAAAGATCCGGCGTCACGCCTTTCACTGATAAGAGTTCCTCAATTTCCTGAAAACGCGCATGTGGCGCGATGTAGGGCGGATGCAGCGAAGCATAGAACCCATCGAAGGCGCTCTCAAGCTCGGGCGGCGGCGCGCGCCATTCCGCGATGGCTGCCGCAATTTCCTGTGCGCGTCCGGGCTCCACGCCCAGGTTAACCAGCAAGCGGAAAAGATCCTCGGGCGGCGTGGTGTTGATGTTGAATTTGGCAGTTTCCGGGATGATATCGACTACCGCCCGTCCTTCCGGAAAGTCGAAAACGTAATAGGGCACAGGCGGTTTATACAGTGGGTTGTAGGGTTGCGAACGGCCCCAATCCATGTAGAGGATGGCGCGGTGCAAGCCGCCTGTGGCCAAGTCCTGGCTGCGCAGTCCGTCGACTGCGGTGGCGCTCCGGTCGGCTTCGCCGCGCACTGTGTCAGCGAGCGAGATCGCGATGGTCGCCAATGCCGCCGATAGCCACAGTACGGCCAGCAGGGCGGTGCCTCGCGTCGCTTTGGACGGAGCGCTAGTAATCCGCATAGACCATGTCCGGCATACGATTAACGGGTATCGCGGTGGTGATGCTGAGCGGACGCAGGCGTGCCGGATTATCTTCGAGCGGGGCCATTTCGACGCGGATACCAGCCGGCCAACCCCGCAGCGCCCACTGAATATGCCACGCATCGAAGTCCGGCGGCTTGGCCCGTTCGAGGTACGAGAAACGGCAGAAGGCTAATTTATCGGCCAGGACAAAAGACTGTGGCGAAGTCTGGATCGGTCCGTATTGCGGCAACAACAGTCCCGACACCGGACTCGGCCCCATGCCCAAACAAAACTGTCCCGCGCTGGCCGGTCCGGTATAGGGGATCTCGTTGACGATGAGCCGTACGCCGTGGCCTTCCTCCCCTGGGATGACTTGCAATTCCAGCACCCGCGGTTGCCCGCGCCAAGCTTCTTGCAGCGAGTACGTGGAGACGAGGCGCATGCTCTGCGGCTCGCCTTCGAAGAATGCAAACGGAGCGGGCGCGGCGTCCGGCGCTCCGGAGCAACCCGTCTTAACGGGCATGAAACCGCCCAGTTCCTGTTCGAGTAAGCGTTGTGCACCGGCCACGCGGCGATTCTCCATCAGCCGCGAGTTGGTTTTATGCAAGGCGTCGAAGCCCATGCGGATGGTAGCCAGCATCCCCACCGACAACATGCTGAGCAGGCTTACGGCGATGACCACTTCCATCAACGTAATGCCGTTTTGCCCAGTGCGCCTGCGGCTCATTGCAGATCCTCGGGGCGCAGGATGCGTGGCCGGTAACCCGCCAGCGCGAAGGTCCGCCGCTCGCCGTTCGCCATCCACCAGATCTCGAGCGACATGCGGTCGAGGCAGCGCTGCCCCGGCGCGGGATTCGGCGGCATCTCGAAATGCGTCAATTGCGCACGCCATCCGCCTTCGACTCCGCCCGTTAGGGAGCGATCCAGGGGGCCCTCGACCGGCGTATTCACAGGGAATTGCGGGTCGAGCAGAAGCTCATCCATCCTGGAACGTGCCAGTAGCGCGGCCCGGTCGCGATTGGTCACGCGCGATGCATTCCGCATGGACGCGGTGATTTCGGCCATCAAGCCAATCACGGCGATACCCATGATCATGGTGGCCACCAACATTTCGAGCAGGGTGAAGCCGCGCGTTTTCATGGCTGTTGCGGCTTTTCGATTTCAGTCACGCCCGTAACGGGGTTCAAGCGGACGATGCGGCGCCCTCCGCGGTGGTTGCCGATCTCGAGGCCGATGCGCGGCGAACTGGCGCCGGGTTGCAGCAGGAATTGGCGCGTCTCGTCCGTGGGAACTTCGAGCGCCGGAAACACCGCGGTCACCACAATCCCCTGCGGCAGGTTTAGCTTCTTGCTATAGGCGCCGTCCGCCGAAAGCATGGCGACCGAGTTTTCCTTCACGGAGATGGAGAGTTCCATAGCCTGCTGGTGGCGCTCGGCACGGTTGGCGGCAGCGTTGATGAAAGCAGATACGGAGCGCGTGGCCGCCGAAAGCCGCAGGGTTTCCATACCGGCTAAAGTGCTGGGGACCGAGACACCCACGATCAGGGTGATGATGACCAGCACCACCATCATCTCCATTAGCGTGACGCCGCGGGCGCCGCGCACCTTATTTCCAATTGCCGATATCGGCATTGGTGCCCTCGCCGCCGGGTTGGCCGTCGGCTCCATAGCTCATCACGTCGGGCTCTTCGCCATGCTCGCCGGGATACTTGTAAATGTACGGATGTTTCCACGGATCCAACGGATCGAATTTCTTCAAATAGGGCCGCAACGCTTCGAGACCCTGCTCTTGCGTGGGAAACGTGCCATTGTCGGCGTGAAACTGAACCAGCGCACCCTCGAAAGTGTTGATCGCCACCATGGCCGCGGTCACGCGCGCCTTATCGGTCTGCTTGAACAGGTTGGGACCCACCAGCACGGCGAACAGAGCGATGATGATCACCACCACCATCATCTCGATGAGCGTCACGCCCGCTTGCGTCTTTCTTCGTCGATTTTGTATCTTCATATGGCCACGTCGTTGATGCTGCTGATCGCCACCAGAATACTCAGGATAAATCCGCCGACGATCACGCCCATTACCAGGATGACGATCGGCTCGAAGACCGCGGTGAAGCGTTTGATGGCCGCACGCGTATCTTCTTCGTAGATGTCCGCCATCCGAGTGAACATCGAATCCAGTCTGCCGGTTTCTTCGCCGACCGTCAAGAGGTGCCCCACCAACGGCGGAAAAACTCCAACCTTGGTGATGGGCGAGGCAATTCCTTCGCCGCGTTTAACGCCCTGCGAAACGGCTTCGAGACCCCGGGCAATGTAGCGATTGTTCAGAATGGCGCTGGAGATTCCGATTGCCTGCACCAGCGGCACGGTGTTGCCGATCAGGGTGGCCATGGCGCGCGCGAAGCGGGAAGTTTCCGCCTTGCGTAGAGCATCGCCCAACAGCGGAAGCTTCAACCGCCATTGGTCCCAAGCCAGGCGCCCTTTACTGGTGCCGATGTAGAGGCGCGCGGCGGTTACAAAAGCGGCGATCACCAGGGCGGCCACCCACCACCAGGTTTTGACTACGTTGCTGACCTGCAACATCACCTGCGTGGGCAGGGGCATTTGCATGTGCGAATCCTCGAAGAGCGCCGCAAAGCGCGGCACCACGAAGGTCAGCAGGATGACCACGGAGGTCAAGCCGACGAGGCACAGCAGCGCGGGGTATATCATCGACGAGATGATGTAATTGCGCAACTCGTCCCGCGATCGCTCGAATTCCGAAAGCCGTTCGAACACTACGCCCAGGGCACCGGATGCCTCACCGGCCCGCACCATGTTGACGAACAAGTCAGAGAAGTAGTCGCCGTGTGTGGCCAGACTATCGGCCAGCGGTTTGCCGCCTTTGAGCACGCGCAACACGTCGAGGACGATGACGCGGAAGCCCGGCCTCTCGGTCAATTCCGCGGTGATCGCCAGGGCCCGGTCGAGCGGCACTCCGGCGTTCAGCAGGGTGGACAGTTCCTGGGTAAAAAACAGGACGTCTTTGCGGCGGCCGCTGGCGAAGGCGGGCAGTTTCAGTTCGTAGGACTTCTTGTCGGCAATGCCCACGTAAACCGGAGTCAGACCTTGTTTACGCAGTTCGCGGGCAACGTATTTGTCGGTCTCGCCGGTAAGGCGTCCGGTACGCAGTTTGCCGTCGGCGGCCACGGCGCGAAAGAAAAAAGTGGTGGCCATCAGAATTCCTGCGTCACGCGCATCACTTCGGCCACTGTTGTTGCGCCCATGCGGATCTTGCGCCAGCCATCTTCGCGAAGATTGCGCATGCCGTAGCGGCGGGCGGCCTGGGTGAGCGCGGCGGCATCTTCGTTCTTCATGATCCGCTGCCGCAGTTCGTCGTTCAGTTCCATCATTTCGAAGATGCCCATGCGGCCGGTATAGCCGGATCCGCCGCACTTCTCGCACCCCGCGCCGCGCCAGGTTTCCAAGCGCTCGCCCTCAGGCGAAATGGCGGTGCCCGCTGGGATCTTGCAATCGGCACAGAGCAATCGCACCAGGCGCTGCGCCAGAACCGCTACCAGCGAGGATGTGACCAAATAATTTTCCACGCCCATGTCGGTGAGCCGGGTAATCGCGCTGGGCGCATCGTTGGTGTGCAGGGTGGAAAAGACCAGGTGGCCGGTGAGCGCCGCCCGAATGGAAATATCGGCAGTCTCGCGATCGCGAATTTCGCCCACCATGATGACGTCCGGATCCTGGCGTACGATGTGGCGCAACCCGGCCGCAAATGTCAACCCGATCTGCGGATTCACATGGATCTGGTTGATGCCATCCATCTGGTATTCGACCGGGTCTTCGATGGTGATGATCTTCTTGTCGGGAATATTGATGCGCTTCAGCGCCGAATATAGGGTGGTCGATTTGCCGCTGCCGGTGGGACCGGTAACCAGGAAAATACCGTGGGGCAGGGAAGTGAAATGCTCCATGCGCGACAGCATGAAGTCGTCGAAGCCCAGCCGGCGGAGGTCATAGAAGTCTCCGGCGGAGCGATCCAGCAAACGCATCACTACGCTCTCGCCATATAGTGTGGGCAGGGTGGAGACGCGCAAGTCCACTTCGCGGCCGAGGATTTTGATCTTGATGCGGCCGTCCTGGGGCAGGCGGCGCTCGGCGATGTTGAGCTTGGCCATCAGCTTCAGGCGCGAGATAATCGCCGACTTCAATTCGCGTGGCGGCGCCTCCTGGTTAAAGAGCACGCCATCCACGCGAAAGCGGACGCGGAATTCTTTCTCGAAGGGCTCAATGTGAATATCACTGGCGCGGCGCTCGATAGCTTGGCCGATCATAGCGTTGACCAGGCGGATGACGGGCGCCTCGCTGGCCATATCGCGCAGGTGCTCGAGGTCTTCGTTGGCCTGCGCGGCGCCGAGTTCGGCATCGAAAGACTGCTGGGCCGATTCGCCGTAATGCTTATCGATGGCGTCGAGGACTTCCTGTTCGGCGGCCAGCGCTGTGTCGATCTTCAGGCCGGTGAAGGCGCGTACCGCCGCGATGGTATCGAAATCCAGCGGGTCGGCCATCGCCAGGGTGAGGGTGGAATCCTGTATGGCAAGTGGGACGAAGCGGCACTGGCGCATGAAGCGCGCCGAGAGGCCTTCCAGTTCGGGGGCCACCGGCGGGGGCGCGTCCAGCGTTACCAGCGGCACCGCCATTTGTTCCGAAAGCGCCGCCAGCACATCGCGTGCGGCGATGAAGCCCATGTCCACCAGGATTTTGCCCAGCTTGTCGCCGCGCTCCCTTTGCAATTCGAGCGCGCGTTCGAGATCTTCCGGCTCAATCTGGCGGCGGGCAATCAGCATTTCGCCCAAGCGCATAGTGCCTGGGCCGGAGGACGGGGGCAGGGGTTCGGGAAGTTGTACCGTTGCCAATTAAAACTCCACCGTGCGGATGGCGGTATCCCGCGTTGCGTTCGAGAGCAGTTTCTGGCGCTCCCCTTGCATCACGATCTGGGAGGGCAGGCCGCTATAATCTTCCCACGCATAGTGAAACAGCGACACCGCAAACACGACGCGCTCCGTAGGCGGCAAGTTCTCGAGCGACGCGGCGGAGGCCAGCAACATTTCGCGCATCTTCTGTTTCAGCAAGGGCAGGCGCTGGACTTTGCGATCGTGTATGCGGGCGGTTTCGATCTTGGTAAACGACTGGTGAAACGGACTCAGGTTAGGGCTGACGATCAGGTTTAATTCGGTACTGAAAACCGCGCCGTAACCTTCCAGATAAACACCGCGGGTGTTTCCGAGCAGATCGAAAGCGTCGGGCGTGTAGGCCGTGGCAAGGCCGCCATCGAAGCTCTTCTCCACGCTGGCAAGCGCCGTGCGAGTAACGCGCGCGTGCGCCGCCGGAGCGTCCTGCCCCGCAAAGAAGAATGCCAGCAGGATCGCGAGTCCGTTCATCGGGCGCCCTCAGTCGAAATCGGAATTTCGTTGCTGGCCAGGATGGACGTGTTCCGGCGTTTCCGCTCGATTTCGATGTATTGTTCGAAGCGCACTTTCAAGTCTTGCGTTTCGAGTTCATGGCGACGGTCGGACTCGGCGAGCAATTCGCGCGTCTGCAGGGCTTGGCGCGCTTCGCTAGCGGCTACCGCTTTTGCCACCGCCTCATTCACCGCATCCGTATTCATTGCCGCATGCATGGCCGCGCGAGCAATTGCGGGAGCCGGCGCGCTGGCTTGCGGAACGGGACGGGTAAGCGAAAACACCAGCAGGGCGGCTGAGAGCATGGCGGCCGAAGCAAAGCCCAGGCGTGCGGCGGAACCCCAAAAAGCCGCCCAACCGCGTCGGAACGCGGAGGGCTGAAAGATGGGATCGGAAACAAAGCCGATTCGCTGGGGGATCTCTTCGTCGGGCAGCGCCAACAACGCCGTCTCGGTGCCGCGCAAGCGGTCGAGTTCTTCGCGGCAATGGGCGCAGGTCTTGACATGTACTTCCGTCAGGCGGCGCTCGTTTTCGGCGAGGTCCTTGAAATAGTAATCGCGCAAATCGAATGGCGGGCAACTCATTGTGCACCTCTTGCTTTTACGGGAGCCAGTTCGGCTTTTAGCAGATCCAACGCCGTGTACAGCCGGGATTTCACGGTGGAAACCGGGGCGGCCACGATCTCGGCAATCTCTTCGAATTTGAAGCCCTGATAGATTTTCAGAACCACGGTCTCGCGCTGGTCGGCGGTCAGCTTATGCAGCGCACTGGAAACCGCCAGTGTCAATTCGACGGGGAAAACCGCATTGCCGCCCAACGTGGCGGCGCCTTCCAGGGTTTCCGGCTGCAGTTCCTCGGTCTCGCCTTCGGGCCGCCGCTTGCGGAAAAGCGAATACGCCTCGTTATGGGCGATGCGGTACAGCCAAGGGGCGAACCGCGCCGGATCGTCGAGTTTGCGAAGATTCTGGTAAGCCTTCAAGAAAACGTCCTGACTCAGGTCCAGAGCATCTTCGCGGTTGGCGACGATACGCAAGAGGTAATTGTAGACGCGCCTCTCCCATCGGGAAATGAGCAGGTTATAGGCCTCAACATCTCCCCGGCATGCCTTACGAATCAGGTCGGCATCCTCGACCGCCCGAAAAATCAATGCTCCGGCTCCATGTGGAAAGACGCCTCAGTGGCGGAAAAAGTCTGAAAATACCAGTTTAATCGCGCGGGGCAGGCATTGGGTCGCGCCGGCGCCGGTTTTAATTGGCCTGCTTGATTCTGAGGGCGGTCACCTGCCGCACCCAGCGGGCGGGCCTTTTTTCGTCGGGATAGACGATTCGAAAAGGGCCTTCCTTTTCGTTGAGCGGCTTGCCGTCGCGTTCGGTCACCAGGTAGACCTTGCGGTCAGTGAAGCCGGCGTCGAATTCCGCCAGCGCGAAAACGGCGCGGTAACCGTCAGCGGCTTCGACCAGTAGATACTGAGCCAGGGATTTACCGCGCAGCTTTTCGCCCGCGGGTGCTTCGACCTTCGCCAGAACGTCCGATAACAGCACGCCGGCAAACTTGGCATGGTTGCCGTGTTCGCTCGCGTCAATCGTCTGTTGCGGCAGTTTCGCAAGATCGGCGGCGGTCAACGTGACGGTCTTACCATTGCCTCCGTCGACGATCACGGACGGCCCCTGACACAGGGCAAGTGAGACTGAACCTACAAAAACGGTGAGGAATCTGATGGCAGTCATAAGCAAAAATGGCCGTTAATGTTGCCATTACAACACACATTTCCCGGGCGAATCTCCGGCGCGGGGGATCGCATCTAAAAAGTTCGGGCGGACATGGCTACCTCGGCGATTGCAACAGCGGAAATAGACGAATCCACGGCTGAGCGGTATGAGTCTTTAATTCGCATCGCCACGTCGATCCGAAACCGCAACGACCCTTGCGATTTGTTTGGCGTATTCGTACAGGAGTTGGGCCGGGTCGCCCACTTCGACGCGATCGCGCAGTACGACGAGTCGGCCAACAAAGTAGCGTTTCATCTGGGCAAGGAATGCTTGAAGCGGGACCAGTGTCCCGCGGAGATCCGCAAAGAGGGAACCATTGCGGCTTGGGTCTACGAACACCAGGAGCCTGTGGTTCTGGGTACGCTAGACGGCGAAACGCGTTTTCCCGCTTCGACCAAGATCATGCAGCAGGCCGGACTGCAATCCGTCTGCGCTCTCCCCTTGACCACCGCGCACCGTCGCCTGGGAAGCTTGGTGATGGCGAGCATGCGGCGTTACGCCTATTCTTCCGAAGAGATCCGCTTCTTCAACCTCGTGGCAAGCCAGATCGCGTTGGCTATGGACGATGCGATCAACTTTCGCGCCTCGCAGCAGATGCAGGAGCGCCTGCAATTGTTGCTCGACCTGACCAATCGCGTGGTTTCGAACCTGGATCTGCGCGAGGTGATGGGCGAGATTTCGGCGAGCATCCGGCGGGTTATGCAGTGCGATGGGGTCGCCATCATGCTGCCTGGCGCGGACGATGGCAAACTGCGCCATTACGCTTTCGATTTTCCGGGATATACCGGATCGCTCGATGAGGAGGGCGAGGTCGTCGAGGAAAAGGCCAGCGCGGTGAAGGCGCTACGTAGCGGCGAGGCCAGTATCCTCTCTCGCGAGGAGTTGGAACGCGAGGCGATTCCACCGGAGTTCGGACTTCAGTCGATGGCACACATACCGTTGAAAGGCCGCAACGGCATCGTCGGCGTGCTCTCGCTAGCGGCGCGGCGAGAAGGCGCTTTTGTCGCTGAGGACCTGCTGTTTCTGAATCAGATTGCACACCAGGTAGCCATCGCCATCGAGAACGCGGTCATGTTTGGCCAGGTTACGGAATTAAAGGACAAGCTGGCGCAAGAGAAGTTGTACCTGGAAGACGAGATTCGCACCGAATTGAATTTCGAAGAAATCGTGGGCCGCAGCCGAGCTTTACGGCGCGTTTTGGAGCAGGTTGAAACCGTCGCCCCCACCGATTCCACGGTGCTGATCTATGGGGAGACGGGCACGGGCAAAGAGTTAATTGCGCGCGCCTTGCATAACCTGAGCGCCCGCCGCGCCAGCGCCTTCGTCAAACTGAATTGTGCCGCGATTCCGACAGGCTTGCTCGAAAGCGAATTGTTCGGCCATGAACGCGGCGCCTTTACCGGCGCAATTTCACAACGCGTCGGCCGGTTTGAGTTGGCGCATCACGGCACCATGTTCCTGGACGAAATCGGCGAAGTGCCCTTGGAATTGCAGCCGAAACTGTTGCGGGTACTGCAGGAGCGCGAATTCGAACGGCTGGGATCCAGCCGCACACTACGTACGGACGCACGGTTGATCGCCGCTACCAATCGGGATTTGGAAGCCCTGGTGGGTGAGAATAAATTTCGGTCGGATCTGTATTACCGGCTGAATGTATTTCCGGTTCGCGTGCCCGCTCTGCGCGAGCGGCCTGAAGATGTCCCGCTGTTGGTTCGGCATTTTGTGCAGCACTACAGCCGGCAACTGGGGAAGAGCATCGATACCGTGACGCCGGAGACCATGAGCTTGCTGGTGAAATATCCGTGGCCCGGCAATGTTCGCGAGTTGCAGAACGTGATTGAACGGGCTACTATTCTAACCAGGGGGCCAGTGCTGAAAGTTGCCAGCGAGGAACTGCGGGCGGCCCGTAGCACGGCGCACCACCGGCACGTTCCGCTAAGTCCGAACCGCAACATGCGCTCACTCCTGGATGGAACCGAGCGGCAGCAGATTCTGGCCGCTTTGGAGCAGGCCAACTGGACCATCGCAGGCCCAGGCGGCGCCGCGGCATTGCTCGAAATGAAACGATCCACACTGCAATCGCGGATCAAGAAGTTAGGGATTCGGATTTCGCGGACTGGCGGACCGGTGAGTTTGTCGCGGGTCGGCCAGATGGATTAGCCTTGCGGAAAGCCGCGATGGCGCGCTCCGCCAAAAGTAGCGCCACAATCGCCCCGTAGAACAGCGGCTTGCGCACATCGGACTTCACCAGCCACAGGTAATGGATCACGCCGGCGATCGCGCTCAGATAGATCAGCCGGTGCAGCATTTGCCAGCGCTTCCCACCCAAGCGGCGAATCCACCCGGCCGTTGACGTGATCGCCAGCGGCGCCATTGCAATGAAGGCCACAAAGCCGGCGGTGATAAAGGGCCGCTTGAAAACGTCTTTATAGATTTCGTCGAAATCGAAGAACTTATCGAGCCACAAGTAAGTGGTGAAGTGCAGGCACCCGTAGAAGAAAGCGAACAGACCCAGCATGCGCCGGTAGCGGATCAGTTCGGGAAGCTTGAGTAAGCGCCGCAGAGGCGAGACAGCCAAGGTGATGGCCAGAAAGCGCAGCGTCCAGTCACCCGTGGCGTGCGTGATGAACTCCACAGGGTTCGCGCCTAAGTCCTGGTGCAGCGCTTTCCAGCCCAATAAGAGGACGGGGACCAGGCACAGAACAAAGACCGGAATCTTCATCCACGGTCGCGTGAGCAGTCTCTTGATGTTCATGCGCCGCTCAGTAATTCTTCCGCAGGTCCATGCCGGTGTAAAGGCTGGCTACCTGGTCACCGTAACCGTTAAACATGAGGGTTTTGCGCTTGCCGAATTCGCCTAACCGGCGTTCGGATGACTGGCTCCAGCGGGGATGGTCGACGCTGGGGTTCACGTTGGAATAAAATCCGTACTCGCGCGCGTTGGCCAAATTCCAGGTGGTGGGCGGCTCTTTCTCTACGAACTTAATCTTCACGATGGACTTGATGCTTTTGAATCCATACTTCCACGGCACCACCAGGCGCACCGGCGCGCCATCCTGATTGGGCAGCACTTGGCCGTACATGCCGAAGCACAGCAGCGCCAGCGGATGCATGGCTTCGTCGATGCGCAGTCCTTCGACATAAGGGAAAGGGATACCGGCGTAGCGCCCGGCTGGCATCTGCTTGGGATCGTAGAGACTTTGAAAAGCTACGAACTTGGCCTTGGCAGTGGGCTCGACGGCTTTGATTAGCGTGTTGAGCGAAAAGCCGATCCAGGGAACCACGATGGACCAGGCCTCCACACAGCGATGGCGATAGATGCGTTCTTCGAGCGGCGCCATCTTCATGACGGCCTCCAGGTCGAAGACTTTAGGTTTGGCCACCGCGCCCTCTACCGAAATGCTCCACGGCGATGTCTGCAGCTTGCCGGCTTTTTGGGCGGGTTCGTCTTTGCCGGTGCCAAATTCGTAATAGTTGTTGTAAGTGGAGACGTCGATGAAGGGCGTGGGCTTTTCATCGGTGCTAAACGGGCCTTTAATAGCGGCGAGTTTGGCTGCGGCCGAGGCCTGCTTCGTGAAAAGAGCCGCGCCTGCCATCGGTATAGCGGCCAGAAACTGCCGCCGGTTCACATATGTTTCCTTCGGTGTGACTTCCGAGTAAGCGATTTCAGCGCCTCTTTTTACCAGCATATTGTTGATTATAGAAGACGCGCGACGCCGGATTTATTCCAGCCCGCTTTCCTTCATCACCCGCAATAACTCGGCGACGCTCCAGGCTTGTGCGATACAGCCTCCGGCACGATGCGGCGCGTCACCATCGAAGAGTTCGGGTAGCTGGCCTAACCCTTCATCCCCGGCGTAACGAAGTAACTCCTGGAGCCACCGCCCGGCCTGTTCGCGGGCTTGCGTAGCGTGGGCATTCACATAAAGGTAAGCGGAAATAAACGGACCGATCAGCCAGGGCCAGACCGTACCCTGATGATAAGCGCTGTCGCGGCTATAAGGATTGCCTTCGTAGCGGCCTCGATACTGAGGGTCGCTAGGGGCTAGCGTCCGCAGGCCGTAGGGAGTCAGTAGGTGCTGCTCCACCGCATCGACGACCGCTTTGGCTTTATCGGGCGGTAGCATTTGGTGAAAGATGCTGACGGCGATGATCTGGTTGGGACGTATGGAGGCATCGCGGGTTTCGCCGTTGACCACGTCGTAGAGGCACCGTGCCGCATCATTCCAGAACAGCGGCGCGAAGGCGGCGCGCGCGCGCAACGAAAGATCGCGATAGTGGTCGGCATTCGAAGCGTAACCGAAGCGCCGCGCCAGATCCTGCATCACGCGCAGGGCGTTGTACCAGAGTGCCTGGATCTCGACCGGCTTGCCTGTTCGCGGCGTGATCACGTGGTCGCCGACTTTGGCATCCATCCAAGTGAGAGCCACGCCTGGTTCTCCGGCATGCACAAGACCGTCGCTGTCGACATGGATGCCGTAGCGCGTACCGCGTTCGTGCCAGGATATGATGTCGGCTAGCACGGCATATAGGTTCGCGCGAACAAATTTGTAGTCCTGTGTATTGGCCGCGTATGCCCGCACGGCTTCAAAGAACCACAGCGTCGCGTCTACCGTGTTGTACTCCGGCGCTTCGCCCGCGTCGGGAAAACGGTTGGGGAGCATGCCCTGGTCGACCGACGCGGCGAACGTCCGCAGGATACTTCTGGCGGCGTCGGACCGGCCCGTCGCCAAAGTGAGGCCGGGCAGCGAGATCATGGTGTCGCGCCCCCAATCACTGAACCAGTGGTACCCGGCGATTACGCTGGTTTCGTTGCCGCGTTGCACGCGGAACTGGTGAGCGGCGCGCTCCAAAACGTTCTGGCGCGATGCCTGCGGCGCGGCTACAGCGGCCGTCTGCTTTTCGGTCGACGCCACAATCGTGGCTACCGGGCTGCGCTGTAAATCGAAAACCAGCACCATGGGATTGAAGAGGTCTTCGGTGAAATCGAGCCCGCGCTCCCGTTCGCGCGCGTATTCGAAATTGCGAAACCAGAATCCGGCCGCCTGAACCTCCGCGCCCGAATGATTCAAATAGAGTGCAGGCATTCCAGCATACGGCGCGACCTTCACCCATCCGGCATCGCTTTCGACGCGCGGATCGAGCGCCGCGTTCTCGTGCGTAAGGCTGTGATAATCGCGAAATGCGATCAGCGGACGCAGTTCCAAAGCGCACGACGCGGGCATGGCGCCCGAAGCCTGCAGCCGGTATTCGATCACCGTGGTATTTTCGCCCTGCACCATGAAGACGGATTTCTCGATCCGCAGCCCTTCCACCTCGTACACAAAAACGGGAAACGGCGCCTGCCGGAAATCCTTCAGCAGCAGATAGCCTTCGGGATGGATGACGCCGGGATACTGGTTGGTCCCCAAATCGTAGCGCCGGCCTTCCACCACCACAGTCTCCTCGAGTTTCGACAACAGCAGCACGCGACCCACCGGCGGTTTGGTGGCGGCCATCAGTAGGCCGTGATAGCGTCGCGTGTTCAGACCCGCCACCGTTGACGATGCGTAGCCTCCTAGCCCATTCGTCTGCAACCACTCGCGCTGGTCCATGGATACGATGCGATTAGATGCTGTGTCCGTAAACAGGGATGGCCGCGCCGGTAATCTCGGCGCCCGCATCGGAAACCAGGAAAGTGGCGACGCTGGCAACGTTTTCGGTCTGGACCCATTTGGCAGGGTCTGCGTCGGGGTTGGCTTTGCGGTTGCCCTCAGTATTCATGGTGCCGGGCAGGATGGTATTGGCGGTGATGCCGGCGTCTTCGTTCTCAAGCGCGGCGGTGCGGATGAGCGCGACCAGCGCGGCTTTCGAGGTGTTATAAGCGCTGAGATAAGCCGCGGGTTCGACGGCCTGGCGGCTGGCGATGGCCACGATCCGGCCGCTTCCGGCCTGCCGCATCTGCGGAATCACGGCGCGCAGAATATTGAACGCTGCGCGCAAATTCAGGTTCATCATCGAATCCCAAGTCTCGTCGGTAGTCTCGGGGATCGCCATGCCGCCCGCGAATCCACCCATCACGTGCACCAGCGCGTCGATCTTTCCGAACTGCCGGATAACGCCGTTCACCAGGTAGCCGGCCGACTCGGCAACGGTCAGATCGGCCGGGATGGCGGCGAAGCGCGGATTCGAAAAATCCGAATCTTGTATGGTCTTAGACGATCCCAACACCTTGGCGCCGGCTGCCAGAAATCCGCGGGTAACGGCGGACCCCAGCCCGCCCTTGGCGCCGGTTACCAGGATCACTCGATTTTCGAACTCAAACATTACTTCACTCCTTTTGAAATGGTGAACAGCGTGGAACCTAACACCCGTCCGCTACCGGGTTCTTGCACGAAGGCAACCAAACGAAATCCGGCGGAGCCATCGATGGCGTGAAGCCGCACCTGCCTGCTGAATGCCGCGTTGGGGGAAACGGTTCCAATTTGTTGGATTTCAGTAACGATGGATACGTGTCGCAGCCGGCGTCCGCTATTCTCGCCGCGCAGCACGTCGGAAGTGCCGGTCTCCCTGGCGTACGCCAAGTACACATTCGCCTGATGCGCGGTCCCCGCAGGCAGTGGACCTGCCTCTATCGCCGCACCGTCGCCTGCTGCATCGAGCTTTATCCGAATTGCGGTTTTGGCACCGGCTGCGACGGACTGCCGGATGGCCTCCACCGCACGGCGCGCGTCGCTACCATTGAACTCTGCCGTGCCATCCACCACCATCTGCGGCGTATAGGGTCCGTCAAGGCCGAAGCGCCGGGCATACGCCACCTGCCGCGCGCTGAATGCGGCCGAGGAGTAGGGATCCTTCCAGCCGAGATGGTTCCAGTAGTCGACGTGCTCGCTGAGTACGATGATTTGGGCGTCGGCCACCGGTTGGTCATAATCAAGCTTCTCGAGCAGCGCATCCGCGGGCGGGCAACTGGAGCAGCCCTCCGATGTGAAGAGTTCCACCAGCACTGGCTGACGGGGTTTGGTCATCTCATCTTTAGCGCCTGGCGCACCGCGGGCGAAAAGTATCGCGGCAAAGCCCAGACAGAGCAACAGTGTTCGCATTTTGAACGTCCCCTCACCGAAAGATCCACTTTCCCGGCGATCTATTCCAATTCTCGCCGATCTCGGGCAGGAACGTTTGCGGGGATTCTACAATAGACTGAGAGTCACCCACCTATCGTGCCAGACACCCATCGCTCCTTCGTCTTTCATGACCCTACTGGCAAGCGCTGGCTGCGCTTCCGCCGCAGCCTGCAGACCGGCGCCATCTTTCTGGGCATTCTGCTGGTGCTGCTCGTGTTGAGCATGGCGATCAACCCCCAGATCCCGGCGTTAGGATTGCCGCCGGTCGAACACATTCCCGACTTGGGCGAAGTTCCGGCCATCATTCGCGGCGACCGGCCGGTGCGCAACATCCCGTTCAAACTGCGCAAGGCCGCGCGTAATATCAAATACGTGCGTTCCGCCTCGCCGGTGATGCATCCGAGGACCGCCGCGCGCGTCGCCACCAACAGCCCCATCGTCTTCGGATTCTATGTGAACTGGGACCCGGCCAGCATGGTTTCCTTGCGTATTCATCTTGCGAATCTCACGCACCTGGTTCCGGAGTGGCTAATCCTCCGCAACGCGCAAGGCGATCTTGACGACCAAAGCGATCCCACTGTCATCGCCATCGCCGCGCAGGCCAAGCTGCCGATCATCGCGCTGGTTACCAATTACCGCGACGGATGGCAGCCCGGCGATGTGCACAAGATTCTGCATAATAACGACGCCCGCAACGATCTGGTTGAGAACATCTATAACAACCTGACCGAGCACAAGTTCGCCGGCGTCAACATCGATTTCGAGGAACTCGCTCCGGCCGACCGTGCGCCCTTCCTGGCCTTCCTCCGGCAACTCCGCGCCAAGCTACAGACCGCGGGATTGTTGCTCACCGAAAGTGTTCCCATCGACGATCCGGCATACGATATCGCCCAGCTTGCCCAAGTGAACGACTATCTGGTGCCGATGGTTTATGACGAACACTATCAATCCGGCGAGCCCGGCCCCATCGCTTCGCAGGCATGGTTCCAGAAGCAGATCGACCGGTTGGGGCAAGTGGCGCCTCCCGAAAAGCTGGTGATCGGGATGGGCAACTATGGGTATGACTGGACCATCGGCGGCACGGGTTCGGCGGAAATCAAGTTCGGCGAAGTGATGGCGCAAGCGGTTTCCACCAAGACCGGTATTGCATGGGACGCCGCCATGGCCAATCCGGTGCAGCGCTACCAGGCTGGAGGGAAACAGCACGAAGTTTGGTTCCTGGATGCGGTCACCGCGTTGAACCAAACGCGCGGCGTGGCTGCCGGGGGCTTCCGCGGTGTAGCTTTGTGGCGGTTGGGCGCCGAAGATCCGGATTTATGGAGCGTGCTGCAGCCCAGCGCGTGGCCCGGTGCGAATTACGACCCCAAACAACTCTCCTCATTGACAGCCGAAAAATCGGTGAACAACTACGGTGATGGCGACGTGCTGCGCATCGTACAAACGCCCCACGACGGTGCACGCAAGGTGTGGCGCGATGCCGATGGGCATTATGCCGAACAGTACGGCCAGATGCCGTCGTATTACGTGATCGAATCGAGCGGCGGCGGACAGCCCAAAGGGCCGGCCGGCAAGGTACTCTGCCTGACCTTCGACGACGGGCCCGATCCACGATACACGCCCGAGATCCTGGATATCCTGCGCAGCCACAAGGTGCGCGCTACCTTTTTCATCATCGGCGCCAATGCCGATCAGAACATTGGCCTCGTGAAGCGCGAATATGCGGAAGGGCACGACATCGGCAACCATACTTATACGCATCCCAATATCGCGCTGGTTTCGGAAGAACGCGCTGCCCTGGAACTCGGCACCACGCAGCGTATCATCGAAAATGCGCTGGGGGTTTCGACCGTACTTTTCCGGCCGCCCTATAACGCGGATAGCCAGCCGCAGACCCCCGAGGAAATCCTGCCGGTATTGCGCGCGCAAAAGGCCGGTTACGTCACGGTGGGCGAACGCATTGACCCGCGCGATTGGGTGAAAGGCGTTTCGGCGGATGAAATCGTATCGGAGATCGGCAGCGAACTGCAGTCACCGGACGATCCCGGCCACGTGATCCTGTTGCATGACGCGGGGGGCGACCGCTCCGCCACGGTGGCCGCGCTTCCGCGCATTCTCGATGACCTGCAGAAGCAGGGATATCGATTCGTCCCGCTGAGCGAATTGCTCGGCCAGACCCGCGCACAACTGATGCCGGCGCCGTCGGGCGTGGAGATGCGGTGGGCGCGCATTGAGGGCGGAGCGTTCGACTCGCAGGGCGCGTTTAAGAAGATCATCGGCGTGCTGTTTCTATGGGCCATTTACCTTACGCTGGCGCGTTCGCTCTTTTTCGGATCGCTGGCTCTGGCGCAAAAATGGCGCGCCAGGCACGCCGTGTATGATGCCAATTTCCATCCCCCCGTGACCGTGATCATGGCCGCCTACAACGAGGACAAAGTGATCGTCCGCACAGTCGAGTCGATTCTGCGCAATGGTTACCACGATGTCGAACTGGTAATTGTCGACGACGGGTCCAAAGACGATACTTTGGACGTACTTCGCCGCAATTTCGGCGACCGGCTGAACATCCGGATTCTGGCGCAGCCCAACGGCGGCAAATCGTCCGCGTTGAACAACGCCATCGCCCACTCCCGGCACGATATCTTAATCGCGCTGGATGCCGACACCATTTTCCGCCCGGGCACTATCGCAAAGCTGGTGCGGCATTTCGCGGATGCCAAGGTGGGCGCGGTATCGGGAAATGCGCGCGTGGGCAACCGGAATCGCTGGATCACGCGTTTCCAATCCATCGAGTACATTTACGGTTTCAACCTGGACCGCCGCGCGCTCGACCTGCTGAATGCCATCACCGTGGTGCCGGGGGCGGTGGGGGCATGGCGCAAGGATTTAATCCTTCAGATGGGTGGATTCGGCGAAGATACCCTTGCGGAAGATACCGACCTGACGCTGAAAATTCGCCGGGCTGGCTACAAGATCCGCTATGAAGAGGAAGCGGTGGCGTTCACCGAGGCGCCCGAGGATACGCGCGGCCTTGCCAAGCAGCGCTTTCGCTGGGCGTTTGGCACGCTGCAGGCCGCCTGGAAGCATCGGGACGCGCTGTTTGTTCCCAAATACGGATCGCTAGGTTTTGTGGCGCTGCCAAGTATCTGGATATTTCAAGTCTTGCTCTCGGCGCTATCGCCCTTTGCCGAACTCGCCATGATCGTGGCGCTATTTGCCGGCAACTGGCAAATCGTGCTGGTGTTCTATCTGGCCTTCTTCGTCCTTGAATTACTCACCGGACTGCTGGCTTACTGGCTGGAAGGCGAGAAGCCCTGGGATTTGACCTTGCTCTTCTTCCAGCGCATCTACTATCGCGAATTGATGTACTTCGTGGTAGCGAAGTCGCTGATCTACGCCGTACGCGGGCGCGTAGTCGGATGGGGCAAGTTGGAGCGTCGCGCGACTGTGCAAGGCGTATAGCCTTCGGAAGTGGGCCCCGTACTGATAAACTGGGGAAAGGATTTGTAACCAACCCCTGTGAACCCCCCAGTAACCGGTCCGGAACTCGACCATCAGGCAAAACTGCCTGCCCGCCAGACCCGCCGCGAGGACGTCAAATTCGCGGCTGGGAAAATCGCCGTCTTCCAATATGCGGGCGTAGCCATTTTCTTGTTCCTGATTACCGGTTTCTGGAACCTGCAGGTGCAGAACCCGCAACTCTACAACGAACAAGCCGAACGAAACCGGATTAAAGCCCTGCCCATCCCCGCCCCCCGCGGCAAGATCCTCGATCGCGACGGCCGCGTGATCGTGGATAATCACTCCTCCTACAGCTTGATCCTGACCCGCGAGAATCTGAATCCCGATCACCTGCATACTATCGCCGACGGTTTGAAACTCGATTACGACGACCTTGCCGCACGCGTCCGCCGCTATACCTCGCGCCCCAAGTACGATCCCATCATTATCAAAGAGGAACTGACGCCTGCCGAGTTGTCGTTCGTCGAATCGCACCGCGATTTCTTCCCTGAGATGGAACTGATCCACGCCCAGCGCCGCCTCTATCCGCAAAATGGATTTGCCGCGCACGTCATCGGGTACACCGGTGAAGTCAGTGAGCAGGAACTGGATACTCCCGATTTCGCGAAATATAGCCAGGGCGATGTGATCGGCAAATTCGGTATCGAACGCCAGTACAACGATACGCTGATGGGCGTGGATGGCGAGCGCCAGGTAGTGGTTGATAACCGGGGCAAAACCCGCGAAGTGCTGGCCAATAAGGAAGCCATCCCCGGCAAGGATCTCCAACTCACCCTCGACCTGGATCTGCAGGCCGTCGCCGAATTGGCCATGGAAGGCAAGAACGGAGCGGTGGTCGCGATGGACCCGCGGACCGGCGAGGTTTTGGCGATGGTCAGCCGGCCCACCTTCGATCCGAATAAGTTCGCAGTACGCATCAAGTCGTCCGACTGGCGCGAGATTGCCGACAACCCCGACCATCCGTTGTTGAATCGCGCCATTCAAGCGCAGGATGCGCCCGGGTCCACGTTCAAGCCCATCGTGGCGATTGCTGGACTGGAATCTGGCGCCATCGACGATCAGTACACTGTACACTGTTCGGGCGGCGCGTCGTTTTACGGGCACTACCATAAATGTTGGTGGAAGCCGGGTCACGGCGCCGTCGCCCTGCATCGAGGCATCCAGCAATCCTGCGACGTTTACTTCTATAACGTCGGCGACCGCACCGGCATCGATAAAATCGCGTTTTATGCCAATCAGGCGGGGCTTGGCCAGAAAACCGGCATTGATCTGCCCCACGAAGCCGAAGGCGTGGTGCCTTCCACGGCTTGGAAGATCCGCAACTTCCGCGAAAAATGGTATGCCGGCGAAACCATTTCGGTGGCCATCGGCCAAGGCGCGCTCACCGTCACTCCGCTGCAAATGGCGCGCGCCTATAGTTGGCTCATCAACCGCGGTCTGTGGCATCAACCCCACGTCGTAAAGGGCGGAAAATATACCGAGCACAGTTGGCCGCTGGCGGAGGATAACGTATCCAAAGTGATCTACGGAACTTGGGGCGTGGTGAACGAACCCGGCGGTACCGGAGTGCGCGCTCAATTACCGGGTCTCGACGTTTGCGGCAAAACCGGCACCGCACAACTCGCCTCCAACGATTTTTTGAAGGGCAAAACCGGCAAGCAGTTTGAAGATAATGCCTGGTTCGTCGGCTTCGCTCCGCGCGACGCGCCGGAAATCGTGGTGGTGGCGTTATACGAACACGGCGGGCACGGGCAGTTCGCAGCGCCCGTTGCGCGCGATGTGATGAAGGCGTATTTCGACAAGAAGGTCCGGCTGGCCGCCGAGCGCTCCAATGGACGAAATAGTGACGGCGTAAGCAAAATCGGGCGGTTGTTGCGCTTTGGTCTCCTGTCGCCGCCGCGTCCTCACGCCGCCAGTGCCGGAATCGCCGATGATCGAAGCCTGCTTACTTCAGTTCGGACGATGGCGAGGATGAGACCTCTGGCGTCCGCCCCCCAAATCATGACCCGCTACCTTCGCCCCCGCGATCTCGATTGGACTCTCCTTGTTCATCTCTCTGGTCATCTGCGGCGTGGGGGTTCTGCAGATTTATAGCGCCACGCGCGGAACGGTCTGGCAGGATGCCTGGTGGAAGCAAATCATTTACATAGCCGCCGGCTCGTTACTGATGTGGCTGACCGTCGCGGTGGATTATCACACCATTGATGAACCACGTTTTCCTCGATGTACGGCTTATCAGTGCTGGCTCTGCTCGGCGTGCTGTTGATCGGCAAGCAGGCTTTCGGTTCGCGGCGCTGGATTCCGGTGGCGGGCGGCTTCCATTTACAGGTGTCGGAATTCGTAAAACTGGTGATAATATTGTTAGTAGCCCGCTTCCTAACGGAATTAAAAACCGAAGATTTGGAAGGCCGCGATATGGCTAAAATCGCGGGGCTGGTTCTGGTGCCCATGGCTCTGGTGATGAAGCAGCCGGACCTGGGAACGGCATTAACTTATGTGCCGGTCTTGATCGTGGGGATGTTTCTGGCCGGCATGCGCCGCAAGTATTTGATCGCCATCGGTGTAGTGGTTCTGTTGGTGCTGCCGGTGGGCTTGACCGTTTTAAAGGATTATCAGAAAGCCCGATTGGTCAGCTTTTTGGATCCCGACCGCGATCCGCGCGGCAACGGGTACCAGTTGATCCAATCCAAGATTGCAGTTGGCGCCGGTGGTATGTGGGGTAAAGGAGTAACGAAAGGCTCCCAGACGCAGCTTCGGTTCCTTCCCGTCCCGCATACCGATTTCATCTTCTCGGCCTTCGCTGAGGAGCATGGATTCGTCGGCGTCATTGTCGTATTGGCGTTGTATTTTGTTCTGATCATGCAGATCGTGCAGAACGCTCAAACGGCCTCCGATAAGGCCGGCATGTATATCTGCATGGGTGTCGCCGCTTTACTGTTGTTTCATGTGCTGGTGAACGTAGGGATGGTGGTGGGCCGGATGCCTGTCACTGGAATTCCGCTGCCCCTGATGAGCGCCGGCGGATCGAGTGTGTTGTCGAATTTCCTGATGTTGGGGCTGGTCAATAATGTCCGGCTCAGAAGATTTGTAAATTAATTCGCCGCCGGCCTGTGTGCCGGCGGCCAAAAATAAGAGATTTTGTTGGGAGCCGTTTGAGACTCCCGGAGGGCAAACGCGCCGTATGCGCACCCTCCGGCGCCGGGCCATGACCGCAAAGTTTGGTCTTTCGGCGACGAGGAGTCGGTTCCCCGGCCGCGAGGGCGAACTGGAAGTTGCGCCCCGGCCAGCGTGAGCTTCTTACATGTTCCATGGCGCTCGATGCCCGGTCCGCAGGGCGCCGCTTGAGACCCACGCAGGGGTAGCCGCCTTCCTCCCGTACCGGTCCGCGCCGGTTCCCAGCGGAGGAGAATGCGATGTCAAAAGAGTTAATTGTTTCGGCGAATCGCCATGAAACTCGGGTGGCGGTCCTCGAAGACGATCAGGTTGTCGAAGTTTATTATCAGCGCGAAAAAGAATATTCACTGGCGGGCAGTATCCATAAGGGCCGGGTTACGCGCGTGCTTCCCGGGATGCAGTCGGCTTTCGTGGATATAGGTCTCGGATCGCGATGCCTTCCTGTATGTTTCCGATTTCTTCGAAGACAACGACGAGTACGACAAGATCGTAACCAGCGTTGAAGAAAAGGTCTTTAAGATGGATAAGGCGCCGATGGCTCTGCCTCGCTGGCTCCGGTGGCACGGGCGACTACCGAAGCCCGCGGACGCCTGTGGCTGAGGTTGCTGCCGAGGCGGCGCCGGTGGCTGCAGCTACGGCACCGCCATGTCGGCTGCGCCTTTGTCGGCGCCGGAACAGTTTGCGCGCCGCAATGACGATCGCGACATGCGCAGGGGAGGACGGCGCGGACGCCGCCGTCGTCCGAAGGGGCGCGGGTTGCCGGAATCGAAGTACTTCTCGCCGGGACAGCATAGTGCGCCCGCGTCCGCGGCCCTCGTCACCCGAGGAGCCAGGCCGAGTCCGAATCTCAGCCGGAGCGGTGGAAGCTGAGGCAGAGGATATCATGGTGCTGCCGGGCGAGTCGCTGGCCAAGTATCAGGGCGAAAGCCTCAGCGCCTGGAAGTCCAACCCGAACCGGAAGCGGAGCCGGAAACTCAGCGCCGGTTGAAGCCGAAGCCGCAGCAGAAAGAAGCTCCGGCGGCCTTCGAAATCGGCCGCGGAGCCTCAGTAGCGGAAGCCCTGGAATTCGAACCCGTTGCTGCCGCCGCCCCGGTAGAAGTTGCGCCTATCGCGGAAACCGCCGAGGAGCCGCCTACTTCCGAAATCACCGAGCCGGTCGAAGCCTTCGAGTCTACCGAAGTCACAGAGGTGATCGAGTTCGCCGAAAACGCCGAGCCGGTCGCAGCGACAGAGACCGAAGCCGAAAGAAACGACCGAAGCCGAGACCGGCCCCGAGTTTGAATGCGAGTGCGCCGGCCGAAGCCGCCGAAAATGGCGAATCCGCCGCGCACGGCGACCCCGCCCCGCTTGACGAAGATCCGTTAGGTCCCGAGCCGGCCCGCATCCCGACGAGCTTGACCGCCACACTTCGCGAGCAAGGCGGACGATATCCGCATCGGCTGTCGCGCCGCATGCGCCGCCGAGGACGTCCCGAAACTGGCGACCCGCGATGCCCCAGCGGCAGGGTCAGGCAGTGAGCCGCGCGCCGGCGCGCCGTCCGGAATTCCGTCCCCGGCCGATACCCGCGCCCAGGCCCTGCGCCCGCGTCCGGAACCGGTTCGTGCAGAACGGCCCGCTACTCCGTCCATCAGCGACCTGTTGCGCGAAGGGCAGGAAATCATCGTACAGATCGCCAAGGAGCCCCTGGGCCAGAAGGGCGCGCGCATCACTTCACACATCGCGCTGCCGGGGCGTTTCCTGGTGTACATGCCGACTGTCGATCATATCGGCGTCTCGCGCAAGATTCCTTCCGATGACGAACGGCTGCGGCTGAAGCGCGTTTGCAGGCAAACCGCACAGGCATCCCGGGCGGCTACATCGTCCGCACCGCGGGCGACGGCCGCACCGAAGAAGAACTCCGCGCCGACATGCTGTTCCTCTACAACCTCTGGCTGGATATGCGCCAGAAGGCGGAGAAGCGCCCGGCGCCCGCGCTGATCCATCATGATCTGGACGTGGTGGAGCGCATTCTGCGCGACCAGCTGACATCGACGTTCAAGAGCGTGTGGGTGGATAACGAAGAAGTTTACGAGAACGTGCTGCGGTTTCGTGCAGCGCTTCCAGCCCTCGCTGGTGACCCGCGTCAAGCTATATACGCGCTCCACGCCGATCTTCGATGAGTACGGCATCACCGCGGAACTGGAAAAAGCGCTGCGGCCGAAAGTGTGGCTGAAGACCGGCGGCCATATCGTCATCAACCAGACCGAGGCGCTGGTGGCCATCGATGTGAATACCGGCAAGTATGTGGGCAAGTCGAATCGCCTGGAAGATACCATCGTCAAGACCAATACCGACGCCATCAAGGAGATCGTGCGGCAGATCCGGCTGCGCGATTTGGGCGGCATCATCGTGGTCGATTTCATCGACATGGATGAGCGCAAGAACCGGCAGAAGGTGATGCAGGTGCTCGAAGAGGCCATGCGCGCCGACCGTGCCCCTTACAAGATTCTGCAGTTCAACGATTTCGGCCTGGTGGCGATCACCCGCAAGCGCGTGAAGCAAAGCCTGGAGCGGACCCTGTGCATACCGTGCCCCTATTGCGAAGGCTCGGGTTATGTGAAGAGCGCGCAAACCGTGATCGGCGAAATCCTGGTGGAAGCGCAAAAAATCGTACGTGCGGTGGAAGGCGACGACAGCGTGATGCTGCGCGTCAACCCGGAAGTCGCCAAGGTGCTGAAGTCGAACCAGAATTCGTACCTGCAGGAGATCGAAGAGATTCTGGGGCGGACGGTGCTGGTGAAGAGCGATCCGCTGCTGCACCAGGAAAAATTCGACTTGGCGTAGGCCTTACCGCGCCAGTAGGCGTTGCAGATTCCCGCCCAGTATGGCCGTTGCCTGCTCGGCGGGAATTTCCAGTTGTCGCAATACTTCCACCTGCGCTCGGAAAATCTCCGCGTTCCATCCGCGCGGAAAGAACGAAGAGTCCGAGCCGAACAACAGGCGCTGCGGTCCAGCTACCTCTAGCGCCTTTTTAAACACCGCTTTCAGATCGACGCCCTCCGGCTGGTAACGCATCCAACTGTTGCTGCTCGAAGTATCCAGATAAACGTTCGGACACAAATCGCAAAGCATCAGCGCCTCGCGAAAATAGCCTGCGCCAAAGTGCGGAACGATAAAGTTCACGCGGGGGAACTCCAGGGCCACGGCGTGCATCTCGATGGGATTGGAATAGTGCATATCGAAGAGCGAGGGCAAGCCTAACTTCCCCCGCACGCCCACTGTGAGGACACCGCAGTGCACGAACACCACGGTGCCCGGATGCGCGCCGGCGGCTTCGAACACGGGCTTCAGCCGCGCGTCCCCAATCGGGTAGCGATGCATGGCGGGAAACAGGCAGACGCCCTGCATGGCGCCTGCGGCCAACGCACGCTGCACGCGCTCGATACCATCCGGCGCTGTGGGATTCGCCATGAAGAACCCCCAGAATCGGTCGGGATGCGCGCGCACTGCTACCGCAACCGACTCCTCATCGCCCGGAATGCTAGCGATCAGGGCCGCCCCCTCCAAGCCGTGCTTATTGAGTTCTGTAACCCAGGCCGCCGCCAGGTCTTCGCACGAAAAGGGAATCTGCCAATTTAAAGTGCGGCCGATCTCTTGCGCTTCGCGCGGCAACTTGCCGCTTTGTCCCGCCAGCGAGGCAAAGAAGGCGGGCGAGAAAAAATGTACGTGCGCGTCACGGACGGGAAGGTCACCCCACGGAGTTTGCATTCGGCTTGTTCCAGTGCATCACGCCCGCCGCCAACGCCATCTGCGTGACACCCGCCACGTTGTTGACGCCCAGTTTTTTCATCAGCATCTTGCGATAACCGCGGACGGTTTGCAGTCCCAGATCCAGCAGCACGGCGATGTCCTTGCTGGTCTTGCCTTCCGCCACCAGGCGCAGCACCTGTAACTCTCGCGGGGATAGCGTATCCAAGGGAGTCTGGCTAATGGCTGTGCGCAGGTTGCCGCTTTGGATTCGCGTCAGCAGGCTGTCGGAAACCTGGGAACTCAGGTACGAGCCACCGCGCGCTACAGTGCGCAGAGCATCTATCAGGTCGGCCGACGAAGCCCGCTTCAAAACAAAGGCGCGGGCGCCCGAGCGGAGCGCGCTCACCACCGAATTCTCGTCGTCGTAGATCGACAGAATCACCACGCGCGTTTGCGGCGAATGGCGCATAATCTCGATGGTGGCCTCAATCCCGTTCAAGCCGGGCAGGCCAATATCCATGACCACTAAGTCGGGACGGATTCGCTTGCAGAATTGCACCGCCTCCGTGCCGGTTTCGGCCTCGCCTATCACGCGGAATTCGGTGTTCCGCTCCAGAATGGCGCGCAGGCCATCGCGCATCAACTTGTGATCGTCCACCAGCAGGATGTCGTATGCCATAGCGCCTCAGTTCCCGGCCGACCGGCACAACGCCCGGACCATCGTGCCTTTCTCCGGCACGCTTTCGATTTGCAGTTCTATGCCAGCCGCCTCCGCAAAATGCTGCATCACTAATAAATCGAGCGCTCCGGATTCGAACGGACTACCCGCGCCGTCACCGGTAGCTGCGTTATCTCGAACTTCCAATGCCGTTCCACTTCGCAACGACTTTACCAGTATCTCGATGGCGGAGCAACCCTCCCGGCGCGCCGCACTCCCGGCCGCCTCCTGCGCGATACGGTAAAGAGCCGCCGCAATCTTCGGCGGAGGTGGGGGCGCCGTAGCATCTGCGAACACGCGTACGTTACCCTTGAAACTCCCGCGCAAGCGCCCCGCCAGCGCATCGAGCGCCGCCCGCAACCCGATTCTATCGGCGGGAGCCACGTCCAAATCGCGGTTGACGTCGCGTACCAATCCGATGAGGGTTTCGAGCATTTCCTGTATCTGGTCCACGCGCGTCGGAGCAGGCACTGAATTCTCCGCCAAGTCCATCCGCAGCAGGTCCAGTTGCAAGCCGACGGCGCTCAGATTTTGCCCCACGTGATCGTGCAGAATCTGGCCCAGGCGCGCCCGCTCGCTTTCAAGCGACTCGAGCGTCCGAAGCAGTGCCCCTCTTTCCCGTTCCTCGTGGGCCATGCACCCGGCGAAGACGACACCCTTTCCTGGCGCCTGTACGGGGAACATGGTGACAGAAAACGTGCCCCCAGCCAAGCGGCAGGAGGCGCGCACCGATTCCCCTTGGAAGACACGTTCCAATTGCCGGATCCAGGGCGGGCGTATTTCGGGGTCTAACAGGTCGGTGAAGCAAACCCCGGCTAATTCGTGGTCGGGCCTTCCGAACACCCGCGCCGCGTCCCCGAATGCGGCATGAAAGGTCTGGTCGCGGTTCAAGAGCCATGCGCAGTGTGGGCTCTGGCGGATCAGCATTTCGGCCGGCGGCATGACTGTGGCTAGCGTCATCGTGTCGAAAGACCCGCTTTCTTTTGCGGCGAACCAGTTATTATACGCCGAGATCTCGTACGGCTGCGGCTACTTGTTCAATCGCTCGCCGCCCCGCGGGCAACACTCCTCCAAGCGAAAAGAACGGATGAATCATCCCACCGTATCTCGTCGCAGTTACCTCCACGCCAGCCTCGGCCAAGCGGCGTGCGTAAGCCTCACCTTCATCCCGCAGCGGATCGCACTCCGCCGTGATAACCAATGCTGGAGGTAATCCCCGCAAGTCCGCCGCCAATAGCGGCGACGCATACGGATTCTTGGCATCTTCGCGGTCGGCGAGGTAATGCCCGCGAAACCATTCCATTTCGGCCAATGTGAGATAGTATCCCTCTGCGAATTCCCGATAAGAAGACGTATCGAAGGAGACCAGATTTGTCACGGGATAGACGAGCACTTGCAATGCCAGCGGCGGGCCGCCTTCATCGCGCGATTTCAGACACATTACCGCGGACAAGTTCCCGCCGGCGCTATCGCCGCAGACCGCAATTCGGTACGGATCGACTCCCAGGCCCGCGGAGTGCGCGGCCACCCACTGCACCGCGGCGTACGAGTCATTTACCGCGGTTGGGAAACGATGCTCCGGCGAAAGACCGTAATCCACCGCCACCACCACGGCTCCGGCGCGGCGGGCCAGCGCCCGGCAAACCACGTCGTGCGTATCCAGATCACAGAGCACCCAGCCCCCGCCATGGAAGTAGACAATGCAAGGTCTTGCGCTCCCGCCTTCGGGCGTGTAAATTCGAATGGTTACGGCATGCTGCGGTCCGGGCACTGTTGTGTCTTCCACGCTCGCGATCTCTTCCGGTTGTCCTGCCACCGCTTTCAACGCTTCGATCGCGGCTTGGCGCGCCTCCGTAGGCGTGAACGTCTCAATGGGAGGGCCACCCTCGTCTTCAATGGATTCAAGTAGCGCTCGGACTTCCGGATAAATCTTTGTTCGGGTCATGGGAATCGTGCGTATCGAGAAGTAGGGTAGCAGGATACGGACCGTGCCGCATTGGGATGCATCCAGTCACGGCGTGGTCCATCTTGCCGTATGCCCGTATTTGCGATAGGCTAGATAATTCAATGGAATTGTAAGGAAAAGCACTTCTATTTTCCCTGATTTTTGTTTTAGCGATCGGCACACTGCACCGCTACCATGACACAAGAGGGAGCCGAACACGCGCAACTGACGGGCGAACTGGCGGACGCGCGCCGTACCATCGCGGAACTCCACCAAGACCAGCGGCTCTACAAGGTGTTGTTTGAAGACAGCCTGGGCCTGATGTGCGTGCACGACTTGGAAGGCGTGGTGCTCACCGTCAATCCAGCAGCCGCACAATCCCTCGGTTTCCGGCCGGAAGAAGGTGTGGGCGTGAACATGAGGCGCTTCATTGCCCCACCGTTCCGCCACCTCTTCGATGGCTATCTCGATCGCATCCGTACAAACCGCAGCGATTCAGGATTGATGCGGCTGGTGGCGCGCGACGGCAGCGAACGCATCTGGCTGTACCGCAATATCCTTTATGAGGAACCGGGCACGCCAGCGCGCGTGTTGGGAAACGCGCAAGACATCACCGAGCGGGTGCGCGCAGACGAGGCGCTCAAAGAAAGTGAAAGGCGGTTTCGCACCCTGGCCGATACGGCGCCAGTATTCATCTGGATGTCCGACACCGAAGGCCGCTGCGTATTTCTGAATAAAGCCTGGCTTGATTTTTCGGGCCGCCCGTTGGAACAGGAACTGGGCGATGGTTGGGCGGAGGGCTTTCATCCAGAGGATCGCGCCAGGGGTAAGGCGGATTTTACTGCCGCGCTCGCCCGGCGGGAAGGCTTCCAGGCGGAATACCGCATGCGCCGCGCCGATGGGGAATACCGCTGGATCTTGGACACCGGGACGCCTCGATTCAGTTCTGACGGGCAGTTCGCCGGACATATTGGCTCGTGCCTTGACGTTACCGAGGCCCGGCGCGACCGGGAGGCGCTGCGCGTCGCGCGCGACGAATTAGCGCGCCGTGTCGCCGAACGCACGGCCGAACTCCAGCAGGCGAACGAAGCCCTGCGTGAATCCGAACAACTCTACCAGATGCTCACCGATCTGGCGCCTGTCGGCATCTTTCGTACGGATGCGGCGGGCCGATGCCTCTATCTGAATGAGCGGGCCTGCGAGATCTCCGGTATGACGCCGGAAGAAGCCCGGGAAGGCACCTGGAGCCGTATTTTTGAACCGGAAGACCAATTGCGTCTGGCGACGGCTTGGCGCAAAGTGGTGGCCGGTGGCGGACCTGGCTCCCTGGAACACCGCATCGTACGGAAGGACGGCTCCACGGTTTGGGCGCTCACCCACTTTGCCGCCGAACGAAGCACGGGGGGCGATGTTACGGGCTGCATCGGCACCGTGGCGGATATCAGTGAGCGCAAGCGGGTGGAAGAGGAAACACGCAAGCTCGAGGCCCAGGTGCAGCATGCCCAACGCCTGCAAAGCCTCGGCATTTTAGCCGGTGGGCTAGCGCACGATTTCAACAATCTTTTGACCATCATTTTGGGCAATGCCCGCATCGCGCTTTTGGACTTGCCGCCGGGGTCGCCGGCGGTGGAGAACCTTTCCGAGATTGAGACCGCCACCAGTCGTGCGGCGGAACTGACCAGCCAGATGCTGGCCTATTCGGGCAAAGGCCGTTTCACCCTGCAGGCGGTCAGCTTGTCGAAGGTTGCGGAAGAAACGGCCAACCTGCTGCAAACCGTGATCTCTAAGAAAATCGCGATTGAATTCAACCTGCCTGCCGCGCTGCCGGCCATTGAGGCCGACCCCGCCCAAATCCGCCAGGTAGCCATGAACCTGATAACCAATGCCGCCGAATCGATCGGCGAAAAAGGAGGAGTAATCCGCGTCTCCGCGGGTGTGATGGATGCTGATCGGGATTATCTATCGGGCACCTATTTCGACGATCGCCTAGCGGTCGGCAGCTATGTGTACCTGGAGGTCGCCGACACCGGTTGCGGTATGAGCCCGGAAACGCAGGCGAAGATATTCGATCCATTTTTTACCACCAAGTTTACGGGGCGGGGACTGGGTTTGGCGGCGGTGATCGGCATCGTCCGCGCGCACCATGGTGCGCTCAAAGTAACCAGCCAACCCGGTGCCGGGTCCACTTTCAGACTGCTATTCCCCGCTACCGATCGCATGGAGGAAACGCCCGCTCAACAACCGGTCGCCAATCGGACCTGGCAGGGGCGCGGCACCATCCTGGTGGTGGATGACGAATCGGGTATGCGCAATCTGGCGCGCGCGATTTTGGAAAACTCCGGGTTCACCGTGTTGACCGCGCGCGACGGGGGCGACGCCATCCGCGTCTTCCGGCGCCACGCGGGCGACGTCATCGCCGTTTTGCTGGACCTTACCATGCCGGTGATGAATGGCGAGGAGGCCGCGGCCGAATTGTTGCGCATCCACGCCGGACTTCCGATTATTCTTTCGAGCGGTTATGGGGAGCAGGAAGTGGCCGGACGTTTCGCCGGTAAAGGTCTGGCCGGATTCCTCAAAAAGCCCTACGAGCCCGCTCAACTCACGGCGACTTTGCGGCGCGCCCTGGAACATCGCGTTATCGGCTAGTCCGCCCGGCCCTATCTTTTTTATTCAAATTAGGATATAAGACTCTTAATGCCTTTGGCACGAGAGTCACGATGAAAATCCCACACAAGTTCGCAATTTGCGTCGCATTCCCCCTTCTGATGGCGTCAATCGCATTGGGCCAGGAAGATTATATCGGTCGCTACGACGTATATACGGGATACATGTATCTCCGCAGCCCCATCATTAATCT
This sequence comes from Bryobacterales bacterium, assembly GCA_963738345.1. Lineage (GTDB taxonomy): Bacteria > Acidobacteriota > Terriglobia > Bryobacterales > Bryobacteraceae > Bog-159. The sequence goes on along the minus strand of CAVTWI010000002.1, from coordinate 2,812,177 downwards.
GGGCGAATCCGGTTTCCATACTCAAATTGGGATCAACCCCGCGCGATGGTATTCGCTGGGTTTCGATTTCAGCGCCGGCGCCGGCAATACCACGCTCAACGTCGACATGTTGAAACCCTCGCTACAACAGGAAATCGGTGCCCAACTGGCCCCGCTCAAGACTGGAGGGCTAATACCCGCCGGTTATGAGCCGACCGTGCCGTTGAGATCGCGATCGCAGACTTACGCTGCCGGCCCCCAACTGAACTACCGGCATTTTCGCGCCTTCACCCTGTTTTTTCATCCCGATTTAGGAGCAATCCACGAAGCCGCCGTTCCACATCCGGTCGATTTGATCAGCAAGGGGCTGGTAGCTCAACTCGCACCCTCCGGCACGAAGACGGATTGGACATACTTCTACGGATTTGGCGGGGGCGCCGACATTAATTTATTCCGGCATTTCGGCGTAAGGCTGCAAGCCGACTTCGTGCGCGATCACCTCTTCTCGGATCTTTTGAACTCGCGGAATACCGTGCGCTTCTCCGTCGGGCCCGCGTTTCACCTCGGTAAGAACGTAGCCGAGCCGAAGTAGCGCCGCTCTCCCGAGGTATAATCTTCCTCGTGAAAAGCTACGTGCGCGGCCCCGTCTTGCCGCTTCTCGAGAAGACCATCGGTCAGGTGCTTGCCGATTCCGTGGCACGCAACCCGATGGGCGACGCGCTGGTATCGCGGCACCAGGGCCTGCGCCTCTCATACCAGGAACTGCAGGAGAACGCCGAACGCACCGCGCGCGGGCTTTGGGGGTTGGGCATCCGGCCCGGCGACCGCGTCGGTATGTGGGCGTGTAACTGCGTCGAGTGGGTCTACCTGCAAATCGCCACGGCGCTCACCGGCGCGGTGCTGGTGAACGTCAACCCCGCCTACCGCGCGCACGAACTCCGCTACGTGTTGCGCAAGTCGGGCATGAAGGCGATCTTTCTGCACGAGCGGGATGCACGGGTCGGCTATCTGGAGATCCTGAATGACGCGGCCAAAGGTCAAGACCTGGCGTTGCGGAACATAATCCTGCTGGGCACGGACGACTGGCAAGGCATGTTGGCTCACGGCGTAGATCTGCCCGCGATTCCGCAAACGCCCGAAGACGTCGTCAACATCCAATACACCTCCGGCACCACCGGATCGCCAAAAGGCGTGCTGCTGACCCACCGCAATCTGGTGAACAATGCCTATGTGGTGGGGCGTGAGATGCACGTAACCGGAACGGACCGGCTCTGTTCGCCCGTGCCGCTCTACCATTGTTTCGGCTGCGTCATGAGTTCGCTACTGGCGGTGGTGTATGGCATCCCGCTGGTGATGCCGGCCGCGCAATTCGATCCGCTGGCCACCCTACGGGCGATCGCGGCCGAACGCTGCACGCTGATCTATGGCGTGCCGACCATGTTCATCGCCGAACTGGACCATCCGGACTTCCGCAAGTACGATATGAGCACGCTGCGCAGCGGAATCATGGCGGGCGCGCCGTGCCCGGTGGAAGTGATGAAGCGGGTTTGCTCCGAGATGCACTGCGGTGGCATGACGGTGGCGTACGGCCAGACGGAGACGTCTCCGGGAATTACCATGTCGTCCGCGGACGACAGCCTGGAGCACCGCGTGGCGACCATTGGGCGGGTGCTTCCCGAAACGGAAGTGAAAATCGTGGCGCCGTGGAACGACGAGGTCCTCGAAGCCGGTGAACGGGGCGAGTTATGCACCCGCGGCTATCTGGTGATGAAGGGCTATGACCAGGAACCGGAAGCCACCGCGCGGGCCATCGATGCGGACGGTTGGCTGCGCACCGGCGACTTGGCGGTGATGCGCGAGGATGGCTATTTTCACATTGCCGGACGGTTGAAAGAGATGATCATTCGCGGCGGCGAGAACATCTACCCGCGGGAGATTGAAGAGTTTCTGCACCAGCATCCCAAGATCGCGGACGTTTATGTGGTGGGCATGCCCGATGCGCGCTTGGGCGAAGCGGTGCTGGCCTGGATTAAGCTGAAAGCGGGCGAATCCATGACCGAAGACGAAGTGCGCGATTACTGCCGGGGCCAGATCGCGCACTTCAAGATCCCGCAATACATGCGATTTGTAGATGCTTTCCCCATGACGGTTACCGGTAAAGTACAGAAGTTCCGCATCCGCGAACAGGAGATCGAGGCCCTGGGCCTGCACGCCGCCGCAGAGATCAAGATGGCGTGAAGAAGCCCGGTAGATGAGCGGTTCCTGGCAGGAAGAGTACGCGCGCAGGGAGCAGCATGGCTGGCGCCAGAGGATCTACTGTGCAATCCAGCCGCCCGAGCCTCTTATGCGGAACCCTAGCGAACCTCTGCACTTTCCACTAGGCCGCTGGAACCTCTATGTGGGCGGGGCCGGCGTGAAGCCGGAAGGTTACATCAACGTCGACCTGTTCGCATTTCCCGGAGTAAATGTAGCCGCCGATGCGGAGCAATTAGCCTTTCGCGCGCAGGTGTTTCAATGCATCGAATGCGACGCGGTCCTGGAGCATGTCAAGCGGCCGGAGAAAGTTATGCAGGAGATGACCCGCGTACTAGCGCGGGGCGGCTATGTGCACTTAGTCACGCCATTTTGCCATCCCTTTCATGAATACCCGCGCGACTACCGGCGGTTCACCCTCGACGGCCTGAAAGAGTTGGCCGGGGATGATCTGGAAGTGGTGGCCGAGGGATGGCGCACCGGTCCTACGGCAACAGTGCTAGTGTTCGTCATGGAATATGTGAAGCTGTTATTTCCTTCACGGCTATGGCGTCTTCTGGTCCACGGAGTCCTTGGGTGGTTGTTGTTTCCGCTCCGCTATCTCGACCTGCTATTCTTGAAGCCCTCGCGGGCCGGGGTAATCGGCAACCACTGCTATTTGTGGCTGCGAAAGCGTTAGACCAAACGCGACTCAGTTCCGGGCCGCGGCAGCCGCTGCACCTTTTTCGACCGGCGCGCCCACCAGGTTACCCCACTCGGTCCAGGACCCATCGTAATTGGTGATGTGGTCGAAGCCCAGCAGGTACTTCAGCACAAACCAGCTATGGCTGGACCGCTCGCCGATGCGGCAATAGGTGATCACGGGCCGGGACCCGTCGATGCCTTCGGCGGCATAGATCTGGCTGAGTTCGTCGGCTGAACGGAAGGTGCCGTCATCGTTGCAGGCTTTGCCCCAGGGAATACTGCGCGCGGTGGGAATATGTCCACCACGCTGGCAGGTTTCGGGCAAGCCGGGAGGCGCCAGGATTTCACCGCTATACTCCTGGGGACTGCGCACGTCCACCAGCGCGGCGCCGCGCGTCGAGACAGCCGCTTGCACCTGCGGCAGAAACGAGCGCAGCGTCAAGTCCGCTTCCTTCGCCCGATAGGACTTGGGGTCGACGGGCGGCGTACCCATAGCCAGTTCGCGTCCCTCGGCCAACCACTTTTTACGGCCGCCGTTCATTAAGCGGACGTCGGTATGCCCGTAGATCTTGGCCTGCCAAAACGCCCAGGCGGCGAACCAGTTGTTGTTGTCGCCGTAGATCACCAGCGTCGATTCGGGGGCGATGCCGGATGCCGACATCAAATCTTCGAACGCTTCCTTGGACAGGATGTCGCGGCGAACGGTGTCGCAGAGTTGCGAGTGCCAGGACCAGGCAATTGCGCCGGGGACGTGGCCTTCATCGTAGGCCTTGGTATCTACGTCGACTTCAACGACGCGGACGTTCGGGTCGGTGGCATGGGCGGCCACCCAATCCGTACTGACGAGGGTTTCAGGATGTGCATACGTTGCCATAGAATCTCCTCTTACCGTACTGATTATATCGAGTGGTCGGAAATGGTGGGCGGCGCGCTACGCCGCAGGAGGGGCGTCACGCAGAGTGTCAAGAGACTCGAGCACGCGCTCGAGCAATTCGTCGGTCTGGGAGACGGTCAACTGCAACGTCTCAATGGAGCGCGCCTGGGCGGTGAGGCGGCCTTCCAATCCGGACACGGCTTTCGAAAGAAGGTCGTCCATCGCGGAAACAATTTGGGCCGTGGATGGAATTTCTTTCAGCTTGGTTTCATGTTCTTCGGTGCGGGCTTCCAGTTGTCTGAGCCGGTAATCGTGCGCGCGCGCCTGCGCTTTCCATTCTCGCGAGAGCCGGTCGAGCGAGCGTTGCGGAGCCACGGCCGAGTCCGACTGCCAGCGGCGGACCAGCGTGCCCGCGGCGAATCCTCCGATTACCACAGCCAATCGCTGAAAGAACATAAGCTGAAGGACACTCTTACATTAAATCGCGGCTGAATTTGCATGAGCAAGTACTAAGAATCTCACTGAGGTACTAAGTACATGATGGGATTGCGGTGGCGCATCTTACTTGGGATGCTGGATAAGACTAATCCTTATAAGCTTTGCTCAACAATTGGAAGGATCCACTAAATTGGCCTCGGGTTCTTCAGAACGACCCAGTGATGGTGTACGCCGTCTACAGCAAATGGCGCGATGCCCCGACTGCCGGTGACAGACGAGCCTGCAACGTTTAGCTTCGCATGCAACACGCGTCTCACGCAATTACTTCCGGCTGCTCGATGCAGATCGCGATCTGCATGCGCGCGCTACGCGGCACACCGAAAGCCTATGGAAACATCCTAGCCGATTCGCATGGAAGCGGAGCGCCAGAGGCTGGGCCGCGAACTACACACGGGGGTGGGCCAGGCATTAGCTGGAATCCACGTACATGCGAGCCTGTTGGAAGCTGCATTAACCGATCCAACGCCGCGCGTACGCGAAAGCCTCGACCGAATCTCATCGCTAGCGGCCACGGCTTTGGACCAGGTGCGCGGCATTTCGCGGCGGTTGTATGTGCCGCCTGGCAATCGCTATCGTTGGTGGATGCACTGCGCAATCTCTGGGAAGCATCCGGGAATCTCCGAGAAATTTGATGGCACTTTGTGCCTCGACGCGCTTTCGCGCGAACCGCAGCCAGAGATGCGGCGGGCGATTTATCTGGTGGCGCAAGAGGGTATTTCAAACGCCATTCATCATGCGGACGCGCGCCACGTGCAGCATGTTCTTGCGCGAAGCGGGAGACCGCATTGAGCTGAAATTAACGGACGATGGATCGGGCTTTCGCATCCACCGAGCGACCCTGAACATCCCGCGGCTTCGGCAGGTATTGGCTTGCGTTCGATGCGCGACCTGGCCCGCGAACTCGGCGGCGAGCTGCAAGCAGAAAGCACTCCAGAAGGCGCCACTTTGGCTATTTCCATTCCGGTGACTAATGAATAATCCCAAACAAACGACGGTCGTGATCGCGGAAGACCAATCCATCATTCGCGAAGGCCCGATGCTGGTTTGCCAGGCACGCGACATGCAGGTGCTGGCGCAATGCGCCGACGGCTTGGCGGCACTCGAGACTATTCGCTCCTTGAAGCCGGACTTCGCACTGCTGGACCTGAATATGCCCAAGTTGACGGGCGTCCAGGTAGTGCGCAAGCTCCGTGAATTCGAGCTGCCGACGCGGTGCATCATTCTGACCATCAGCCGGGAGGAAAGCGCTATTCGCGAAGCCTTGAAGGTAGGCGCCGACGGGTACTTGCTGAAGGACGGTCCGCCGCGGCATCTAACCGATGCCATCAACTATATTCGCGATGGCGGGGTGTACGTATCGCCGCTGCTGCGGGTGGCGGGTTTGTTGCCATCGTCACCGCGATGCGCAGGAGGACGATCCGCTATCGCATTTGAGCCGGCGCGAGCGGGATGTTTTCTTTCACCTGGTGAACGGATTGCGCGCTAAAGAGATCGCCAATCTGTTGGACATCAGCCCCAAGACGGTGGATACCTATCGCGCGAGCCTGATGCGCAAGCTGAATATTCACGACCTGGTAGGGTTGGTGAAATTCGCCATCGAGCACAACCTGACGACTACGAAGTAGCGGAGCAGCGGGCGGGACCTGCAGGGGATTCTTCCCGGTGGTAATATAAGCTCTCGAATCCGCTATATGGACCACATTCTCTCGATCGTCCTGTTCACGCCCGTGGCAGGTCTGTTGGTGCTGCTGTGCCTGCCATCGTCTAATCCGCGCCTGATTAAGCTGTGGGCCAACATCGCCGCGTTCATCGGATTCCTGGTGTCGCTGCCATTGGTCTTTCAGTTCGACCGCACTAAGCAATGGGCTTTTGAGGAGCAGGCGAGTTGGATTCCGAGCATCGGCGCCTCTTACCATTTGGGCGTTGACGGCTTGGGCATGCTGCTGGTGATGCTGACCACGGTGATGGGCTTCATCGCGATCCTGTCGAGTTGGAACGCGATCGAGACGCGGCTGAAGGAATATTACTGCTTCTTCCTGCTGCTGCAAACGGCCATGCTGGGCGTGTTCATGTTGCTCGACATGCTGTTGTTCTTCGTGTTCTGGGAGACCACCCTAATCCCCATGTACTTCATCATCGCTATATGGGGCGGGCAGCGGCGGGCTTATGCGGCGATCAAGTTCATCATTTATACTCTGATCGGCTCGGTGCTGATGTTCCTGGGCATTCTGACTTTGTACACTCTGCACCACGCGCAGTTCCAGACTTACTCGTTCGACTTGGCCGATTTGATGCGCACCAGCCTATCCGGTTCGGTGCAATGGTGGGTTTTCTGGGCGTTCTTCGTGGGCTTCGCGGTGAAGGTTCCGATGTTCCCGTTCCATACTTGGCTACCAGATGCGCATACCGAGGCGCCTACCGCTGGGTCAGTGATTCTGGCGGCGGTGCTGTTGAAGATGGGCACGTACGGATTTCTGCGGTTCTCGCTGCCGCTGCTGCCGGATTCGGCCAAGAGCCCGACCATCGTGAACATCATGGCGGTGCTTTCGATCATCGGCATTGTTTACGGCGCGCTGGCCTGCCTGATGCAGAAGGACTGGAAGAAGTTGGTGGCTTATTCGTCGGTGAGCCACTTGGGTTTCTGTACGCTAGGGATCTTCGCGTTGAACCCGGCGGGTATTTCGGGTTCGGTGATCCAGCAGGTGAACCACGGAATCTCGACTGGCATGCTCTTCCTGATTGTGGGCATCGTGTATGAACGGCGGCACACGCGCGAGATTTCGGAATACGGCGGGCTGATGAAGGTGATGCCGATCTTCACCATCGTGTTCCTTATCGCGTCGCTCAGTTCGCTGGGCATGCCGGCGCTAAACGGCTTCATCGGCGAGATCAGCATTCTACAAGGCGCTTACCAGATGTCCTTTAACTGGGCGTTCTGGGGTGCCGTGGGGATTGCTCTGGGCGCGGCGTATCTGATCTGGCTCTTCCAGCGGACCATGCTGGGTGAGGTCTCGGAGAAGAATTTGAAACTGCGCGATCTATCGTGGCGGGAGATTGCAGTGTTCGCACCGCTGATCGGCTGGGCTTTCTGGATCGGATTGAATCCGCAGCCTTACTTCGGCGTGCTGGACCGGCCCACGGCGCAGATCGTGGAGCGGGTGCGGCCGGGGTATTACGCGGAGCACCATCTGGTTAACCCGCTGGCGCCGGTAGCCACCGCATCGACGCGCTAGCCGTGCCGCCCGATATCTCGGTGGCGGTGGTCAACTGGAACCGGCGCGAATATTTGCGCGCTTGTTTGACATCGCTAGCCGCACAGCGCGGCGCCGATTTCGAAGTCATCGTGGTAGACAACGGATCGAGCGACGGGTCGGCCGAAATGGCGCGCGACGAATTCGGCGTGCGGGTGATTGCCAATACCGACAATCGCGGCTTCTGCGCGGCCAATAACCAAGCCTTCGCGGCGGCGCGCGGGCGGTTCATCGCACTGCTAAACAACGATGCGGAAGCGGAACCGGAGTTCCTGGCAAAACTGCGGAAGGCCTTCGATAGCGCGCCGGATATTGGGATGGCCGCGGCGAAGGTGCTGGTCTGGGAGAATCCGCAACGCATCGATAAAGTGGGGCACCTGATTTATCCGGACGGCCAGAATCGCGGGCGTGGCACGGGGGAATTGGATGCCGGACAATACGACAGCGTGGAAGAGTGCCTGTGGCCGGACGGGTGCGCGGCGATGTACCGCAAGGCGATGCTGGACGAGATCGGCGGGTTCGACGAAGACTTCTTCATGTTCGGCGACGATGCGGAACTGGGGCTGCGCGGGCGGATCTCGGGATGGCGGTGTATGTATGCGCCGGGGGCGGTGGTACGGCATCACCGGGGGGGGAGCCTGGACGCGGGATCGACGCGGCGGATCTACCTTATCGAAAGGAACCGGGTGCTGCTGGCGGCTAAGTTATTCCCGTGGAGCCTGCTGATTTTGAATCCTTACTACTTTGCAGTGAGGTTGGCCAGCGGAGTGATGGCGGCCGCGGCTGACGAGGGCGAGATGGTGCGGTTTCCAGGGCTGGCAAATAAGTTGCGGCTGGCCTGGGCTATTCTGCGGGCCGATTGGGCCGCGCTGCGGTTGACGCCGCGGATACTGCGGAAGCGGGCAGGCGTGCGGCGGATGGCGCGGTTAACGCCGGCGCAGGTACGGCAGTTAATCATGCGGAATCGAATTGCGGTGCGCGACTTAGTGAGTAAGTCGAACTAAGCGGACGGCCGGCGTAAGTCCAGAGTCAAGGGGAAGCCGGGGTTGTGTTCTTCGGGCGGCGCCGCCATGAGGCCGGGGGTGTGGCCGGTGTCGCGAAAGCGGGCCAAGCGGCGGCTTTCGGCCTCCTGGGCGTTGACCGGAAACTGTTCGTTGGCGCGTCCGCCGGGATGGGTCACGTGGTAAGTACAGCCTCCCACGGAACGCCCCGCCCAGGTATCGATAATATCGAAAACCAGCGGGGAGTGGACCGGGATATTGGGGTGCAAGCAGGAAGGCGGTTGCCATGCGCGGTAGCGCACGCCGGCCACAAACTCGCCGATGGCTCCGGTTGGCTGGAGCGGCACGCGGCGGCCGTTGCAGGCGACCACGTATCGATCGGCGGTCATGCCGGTCATCTTGACTTGCAGGCGTTCGACGGAGGAATCGACGTTACGGATGGTGCCGCTGCCGGAGGCTTCTTCGCCGAGCACGTGCCAGGGTTCGAGGGCGTGGCGGAGTTCTAGATGCATGCCCAACTTCGAGATGGCGCCGATCTGCGGGAAGCGAAACTCGAAGTGCGGGTCAAACCATTCGTCGCGGAAGTCATAGCCGGCATCGCGCAGGTCGGCCATGACGCCGTCCCAATCGAGGCGTACGAAATGGGGGAGCATGAAGCGGTCGTGCAGCATAGTGCCCCACCATTCGAGCTTACGGCGGTAAGGCGTTTCCCAAAAGACTGCGGTAAGGGCGCGCACCAGCAACTGTTGAGTGAGGCTCATTTGCGCGTGGGGCGGCATTTCGAAGGCGCGCAGTTCGAGCAGGCCAAGGCGGGCTCCGGCGGCATCGGGGGAGTACAGCTTATCGATACAGAATTCGGCGCGATGGGTGTTGCCGGCGAGGTCGGTCAACAGATGGCGGAAGACGCGATCAGCCAGCCACATGGGCGCGCCGGGAGAATCCTTGTCGGGAATCTGGTTGAAGGCGATTTCCAGTTCGTAGATGGAATCGGTACGGGCTTCATCGACGCGGGGGTGCTGGCTGGTGGGGCCGATGAATAAGCCCGAGAGCAGGTATGAGAGCGACGGGTGATTATGCCAGTAGCCGATCAGGCTGCGCAGAAGATCAGGACGGCGCAGGAAGGGACTGTCTTCGGGAGTGGGGCCGCCGATGACCACGTGGTTGCCGCCGCCGGTGCCGGTGTGTTGGCCATCGAGCATGAACTTCTCGGTGCCCAGGCGGCTCTGACGCGCGAGATCGTAGAGCGCGGTGATGTTGGTGGTGAGTTCGTCCCAGGAGTAGGCGGGTTGGACGTTGACTTCAATGACGCCGGGATCGGGCGTGACTTTCAGCACGGAGATGCGCGGATCGTGGGGGGGGGCATAGCCTTCCAGCATGACCGGCATTTTGAGATGGGCGGCGGTATCTTCGATGGCAGCGACGAAGTCGAGGTAATCGGCGAGATACTCGACGGGCGGCATGAAGACGAACAGCTTGCCATCGCGCGGTTCGATACAGAGGGCGGGGCGGGAGATCCAGGCGGCGGACTCGCCTTTGGCGGGCGGTTGGGCGCGATCAGCGGCAGGCACGGGTTCGTCGGCAGCGGGGGGAGCATCGAACAAGTCGCGGCGGCGTTCGGGGCGGGAAGGGAGTCGATCGCGTTTGGCAAATGGATCGACATCGTAGGAATAGAGGACGTCTTCGGGCTTGGTCCAGGGCAAGGATTCGAGAGGGAGGCGGTAGCCCATGGAGGAGTCGCCGGGAACCAGGAACATCTTTTCGGAAGCGAGGAACCAGGGCTGGCTGGTCCAACGGGCCGCGCCAGATCGGGTGGGGATGCGGCGTAGGGGGAGGACGTAACCTACGGGTTGGTCGAGGCCTTGTTCGAAGAGGCGGGAGAGGCGGGCACGCTCGACGGGATCGGTAACTTTGGAATCGAGCGGGTCGACGTTTACCGGGAGTTTACGTTCTTTCCAGAGGTAGTAGAAGACGTCCTCATAGGCCGTGATGGTGAATGACTCGGCCACCTGCAGGCGGCGGGTGAGGGCCTGAAGGAACTGCCGGGCATGTTCGGCGGTGTAGTGATAATTTTTGGCGTCTTCCGCGATGAGGTTGACGTCCTCCCAGACGGGAACGCCATCTTTGCGCCAGTGACAGGCGAAGGCCCAGCGGGGCAGGGGCTCGCCGGGATACCATTTACCCTGTCCGAAATGCAGCAGGCCGCCGGGAGCGAAGCGCTGACGGAGGCGGCCCAACAGTTCGATGGCGCGCTGGCGTTTCATGGGGCCGAGCGCGGCGGTGGTCCACTCAGCGCCATCGGCATCGTCGAGCGAGACAAAGGTAGGCTCGCCGCCCATGGTCAGGCGGACGTCTCCGGCGCGAAGGTCGGCATCGACCCGGTGGCCGAGTTTCTCGATGGCTTTCCACTGTTCGGCGGTATAGGGCTTGGTGACGCGCGGCGTTTCGTAGATGCGCTGAACGGACATCTCGTGGCTGAACTCGGTGTTGCAGGGATCGAGTACGCCGGAGATGGGGGCCGCGCAGGACGCGTCGGGTGTGCAGGCCAGCGGAATGTGGCCTTCACCGGCGAGCAGGCCGGAGGTGGGATCGAAGCCGATCCATCCGGCGCCGGGAAGGTAGACTTCGGTCCAGGCGTGGAGGTCAGTGAAATCGGACGTGGGACCCGAGGGACCTTCGAGAGGTTTGACGTCGGCCACAAGTTGGATGAGATAGCCGGAGACGAAGCGGGCGGCGAGTCCGAGGTGGCGCATGAGTTGGACCAGCAGCCAGGCGGAATCGCGGCAGGAACCGGTGCCAAGGGAGAGCGTGTCTTCGCAGGTTTGGATGCCAGGCTCCATGCGGATGACGTAGCCGACCTTGCTTTGAACCAGTTGATTGAGGCCGACCAGGAAATCGATAGTGCGGGCGCCGCCGCGCGGGACTTGAGCGAGCAGGCCGGTGAGCAGGGGTCCGGCGGGTTCGATTTCGAGGAAGGGGCGGAGTTCGCGGGCAGCGGCCTCGTCGTACAGGAAAGGGTAAGTTTCGGCGTACGGTTCGAGGAAGAAATCGAACGGATTGTAGACCGCCATTTCGGCGACCAGATCGACCTCGACGGACATCTCGGTGGTGGGGTCGGGGAAGACCAGGCGCGCGAGATAGTTGGCTTGGGGATCCTGCTGCCAGTTGAGGAAGTGGTTCTTGGGCAGGACTTTGAGCGAGTAGGAAAGAATGGGCGTACGGCAGTGGGGAGCGGGGCGCAGCCTTACGACTTGCGGTCCGAGGTTGACGCGCCGGTCATACCGGTAGCGGGTCAGATGGTGAAGCGCGACATGAATGGCCATGCGTTTAAGGTTGTTCGACGGCGGGGGCGGCTACTGTTGTTGATGCCGCTTGTATTGCCCCTGATGCTGTTGCTGCTGGTGTAATTTTTCCTGCTGCTGTTGATCGTTTTCAAGGAAACGGGACCACTCTTCGTCGGCCGCAAATTCTTTGTCGGGAGGCAGCACGGCGTCGGAGGGAGTCACGCGAACCCGAACTTGCAGTTCGGTATCGGCGGAACCCTTCATGGTGCCGACGGTGGGGGAGACGTCGCCATAATCGCGGCCGATGGCGGTGCGGATGTGGCGGCCGCCGACAATCAGGTTATTGGTGGGATCGAAGCCGACCCAGCCGACGCGGGGGATGAGGGCTTCGACCCAGGCGTGGGTGGCGCCTTCGTCGGAGCGGTCTTCGGAGTCGGGATCGCGATGCAGGTAACCGCTGACATACCGGCAGGGGATGCGCAGGTTACGCACGATGGCGATCATGATGTGGGCGAAATCCTGGCAGACGCCCTGGCGCGCGGCGATGGCTTCTTCGATGGGCGTATTGACGTGAGTGCTGCGTTTGACGTAGGCGAAGTGGTTATAAAGCTGGCGCTTCAGGGTAGTCAGGAGTTCGAGAGGCTCGCGGCCATTGCGGCGATCGGCGCCGAATTCGCGGGCGAGGGCTTCGAGTTCCGGCGAGGTGCGGGCGAAACGGCTGGGCATGAGCATGTCCCAGTAGTCATCCTGCTCGATCATGTCATCGAGTTCGTCCCACGCGCCGGGGCCGAGGGAGTTGGGAAGGGGCGCGGGCGTTTCGACGTCGACCAGGGCGTCGGCGGTGATGGTGAGTTGGCGATGCTGGCCGGGGACATCGAAGTGGTGGACGAAGTTGCCGACGTGATCCTGGTAGGAGAATATGCGCGAGTGTGGGCTAACCGAGAGTTGGAAGGTAAAGCAGCGCTGGTTGTTTTCGCTGCGGGGTTGCATGCGCAACTCCATGGCGCTTTGCCAGACGGGCCGGCTATAGCGAAAACGGGTGAAATGGCGAATCGCGTAGAACATTTATGCCTCGAGAGCCGATTGGATCGGGTAATCGATGTACGCGGAATGAACCGCGGTATGCAGGCCTTTGCACTGTTCGACGACGTTGTCGAGGTAGCGGTGCAAGCCGGCGGACATGATGTCGCCTATCTGGGCGTAGGCAAGGAAAGCGCGCAGCCGTCCGGCGATACGTTCGATGGGGCCGGTGGAGCGCTTCAAAGAAGTGTGAGAGATGGCGGCGAGGGCGGCATTCATGCGATCGACGGCGTAGCGGACGGAGTAAGGAAACTCGGGATTGAGCAACAGGAACTCGGCCATGCAATCGGGTTTCAAATCGGCGGTGTAAACCTTGCAATAAGACTCGAAGGCGGCACAACTGGAGAGCAGCCCGACCCAATCGAGGTCGTCTGCCTGGTTGGCGGTGGAGAAATAAGCGTCCAGCAGGACGGGCAAGGCGCAGGAACGCTCCATATACTTGCCGAGTTGGATGAAGTGCCAGCCTTCGCCGTGATTCATGGTGGCGGCGGTAACGCCCTGGAACTGATAAGCGCCTTCGCGGACGGCGGCGACGAGGCGGAGGGGGTCGGCATCCGTCTCGAGGCGATTGTTGGTTTGGGTTACCTGGTGATAGAGGCGGTTGAGACGCTCCCACATTTCGGAGCTGATTTGTTCGCGGACCTGGCCGGCGTTTTCGCGGCATTCGGAGATGCAGGAAACGATGGAAGACTCATGGTCGGGATCGCTGGTGAGCTGGATCATGGCCATTTGCGGATCGACCACTTCGGCGGTGGGGGCGATGCCGAGGGAGGCGATGATGCGGTGCCAGCGCTCTTCGGTGGAGAGCTTGGAGGGATTAAGCATCAAGTTGTAATTGGCCTCGAGGACGCGGGCGCAGTGTTCGGCGCGCTCGAAGTAGCGGCTCATCCAGTAGAGGCTGTCGGCTACGCGGGAAAGCATGCGATGACCTCTCTTTTCAATTTTGAAGTACCCATGTGTCTTTCGAGCCTCCACCTTGCGAGGAATTGACGACCAGGGAGCCTTTACGCAGAGCGACGCGGGTGAGGCCGCCTGGGACGATGGTGACTTTTTCGCCGAACAAAACGTAGGGGCGGAGATCGACGTGGCGGGGTTCGACGCGGCCGTTCATGAAGCAGGGGGCGGTGGAAAGGGTGAGGGTGGGCTGGGCGATGTAGTTACGAGGATCGGCCAGGATGCGATCGCGGAATTCGGCTTGTTGCTGGCGGCTGCTGTGGGGGCCGATCAGCATGCCGTAACCGCCGGACTCACCAACGGCTTTGACTACGTATTTGTCGAGGTTCTCGCAGACGTGATCGCGCTGAGCGGGGTCAGTCATCATGAAAGTTTCGACATTATCGACGATGGGGTCTTCGCCGAGATAGTAGCGGATGATTTTAGGAACGTAAGAGTAGATGGCTTTATCGTCGGCCACACCGGTGCCTAGGGCGTTGGCGAGGACTACGTTGCCGGCGCGGTAGGCGTTGAAGAGTCCGGCGACGCCGAGGGCGGAATCGGCGCGAAAGGCGAGGGGATCGACGAAATCGTCATCGACGCGGCGGTAGATCACGTCGACGCGCTGGAGTCCGGAGGTGGTCCGCATGTAGACCTTGTTGTCGTGGACCACGAGGTCGCGGCCTTCGACTAATTCGATACCCATCTGGCGGGCGAGGAAGGCGTGTTCGAAGTAAGCCGAGTTATAGATACCGGGGGTGAGCAGGACGATGGTGGAGCGGCCTTCGGGGGCCAGGGAGCGGAGTGTCGAGAACAGGGCCTGGCTGTATTGTTCGATGGGGCGGACGCCGCATTTGCGAAACAGGGCGGGGAAGATCTGTTTCATGACCTTGCGGCTGGTGAGCATGTAGGAGACGCCGCTCGGTACGCGCAGGTTGTCTTCAAGGACCACGAAGCGGCCGTCGGGCAGGCGGATGAGGTCTGTACCGACTACGCTGACGTAGACGTTGTGGGGAACTTTGACGCCGTTCATCTGGCGGCGGAAGTGTTTGCAGGTATATATGAGTTCGCCGGGGATAATGCGATCTTTGATGATGCGGCGTTCGTGGTAGATATCGGCGAGGAAGAGGTTGAGGGCGGTGATGCGCTGAGTGAGGCCGCGCTCGATGACGGACCATTCGGAGTTGGTGATGATGCGGGGCAGCAGATCGTGGGGGAAGATCTGTTCGGTACCTTCGGCGCGTCCGTAGACGGTGAAGGTAATGCCCTGATTGAAGAAGGAAAGGTCGGCTTCCTTCTTGCTGCGCTGGAGTTCTTCGGAGGGAAGGTTGAGGAGTTGGGTATAGAGATGTTTGTACTGAGAGCGGGGGCGTCCCTTGGCGCGGAACATTTCGTCATAGGCGGCATCGATCTCGTAGTCGGAGAACGGGGCCGGCATTGGACGGTCAGCGGATTGTGCAGGCATGGACATATAGCACGAGTGGTCTTTAACTTCCGCGAAGGGGTCTTACCGGAAACCGTTCAACGGGGAATAGGACCGGAGACGGATGCTACAGCACGAGTATAGCGCGACCATTCGGGCGCGTGTGCGGGCGGGGGAAAAGTGCGGGGAAGTGTACGGATTTTCGCCGTGGCAATGCGAGTGGTTTCGGTACACTGGTAGGACCGGAGGGACGCTTGCTGACGCGCGCGGCTCGGATGGGGGAGAATACATGCGGATTCGCCTTGGATACGACATACAATTTGACGTGCCGGTTTCGGTGCCGGTGGTGGCGCTGCTGCACGTACACCCGTCGCGGGCGGGGGATCTGCTGGAACCGGATAAGCTACGGATCGAGCCGGAGGTACCGCAGGAGCAGTATCTGGACGGCTTCGGGAATATCTGCACGCGGTTCACGGCTCCGCCGGGGCTGATCCGGTTGTGGAACTCGACGCTGATCGAAGACTCGGGCGAAGTGGATGCGCACGACTATACGGCGCAGGAGATACCGGTGGCGGAGTTACCGCCGGAGACGCTGCGGTATCTGTTGAGCAGCCGCTACTGCGAGGTGGATTTGCTGTCGAACACGGCGGCCAATCTATTTGGAGGCATCCCGCCGGGATGGCAGCGGGTACAGGCGGTGTGCGATTGGGTGCATCAGAACGTGACCTTCGGGTATCACTTCGCGAATTCGACCAAGACGGCGCTCGATGTATATAGGGACCGAACGGGCGTGTGCCGCGACTTCCAACATCTGGCGATCACGTTTTGCCGGTCGTTGAACATACCGGCGCGGTATGCGACTGGGTATTTGGGAGACATTTGCATTCCGCCGACGGGCACGCCGATGGACTTCAGCGCGTGGTTCGAAGTCTACCTGGGGGGGCGGTGGTGGGCGTTTGACGCGCGGAATAACGTGCCGCGGGTGGGCCGGATCCTGATGGCGACGGGATTGGACGCGATTGATGTGGCGATTACGACGTCGTTCGGGAATGCGCGGCTGGCGCACTTCGAGATTACGACGGACGAAGTAGTGGAAGAGGCGCGGTACGAACAAAGCCTAAATGGTTGAGCGGGATACAGATGTGGGAGCTCGCTTGGCTCGCCGGGGCCGGGGGTCGGGGGGCAGGGGACGGGGATTAGCCTTCGATTCACATTCGAGGAGCATTATCGTGGGGGGGAAACCGTTTCGGCGTTGGGGATGCGGGTCTTGAGGCGGGAACAGACACAATACTGGCGCACCCTTCGTTGCCGGGCGCTGGGTTGTCAAAGATCTCAGTGCGGGAAAAGTTTAGCGGGTGTCGGTTGGGTCGGGCGCGCAGTAGAGCGGGTGTTCCACGGGTTCGGACATGTCGAAACCGGGATGCTGTTTCACCTGGTTGTTAAGCACTTCCTTCAAAGGTTCGGCAGGGGATGCGGGTTGCGGCTGCGCGGAACGCTGCTTTTGTAACTTCTGCAGGTAGTCGACGGCGATGCGGAACTCTTTTTCGAGTTTGGTGCGCTGTTTATCGACTTCGGCGAGCATGGAGAAGCGGCGTTCGTTGAACGGGATTTCCATGTAGATCCGGGTTTCGGAGTTGGAGTTGCGGATGAGCAGCCACTGGATTACGACGAGCGTTTCGAAGCAGCACGTTTCGGTGCGGTTGCGGGGATTCCAGTCGGTGAAGAGTTCGTCCCAAAGCTGGGAGTAGGCTGCGGCGTTTTCGGTGGGTAGGATGGTGGCGCGGGTGCGCAAGCCAAAGGTAAGGGCGTTGAAGCGGATGGCTTCGCGGCCGGCCTCTGTCTTCGGGCCGCAGGACTGCTGGGCATTCTGCTTATTCGCTTGATGCTGTTTCTCGGAAATTAACATATATTTGCTCCGTTGTGGAATGGGGGTTAGAGCCCTCTATCCGATTTGAGTAGAGCATGTGATTTCCGGAATGGGCGGGGGGTATGCGGCTAAGTGATGGCAGGGATGGGATGGAAATATTTTGCCGGGGCGGTGACCGCGATCCTGCATTTATGCTCAATGGAGTGTCATATACCAGTATTGGACGGTGGCAGCGCTGGGCTGCTGCCAGACCAGGTCGGGGATGCCGTCGCTATTGAAGTCGGCGGCAGCCACGACATACCAGGTATTGCTGGCGATCACTTGGGTAGTGCTGAGGGTGGCGGCGCCGTTCGATCCACCCATAAACGTAATTTGCACCGCTCCCGTGGAGGGAAGTTGCCACACGAGATCGGGTATGCCGTCCTGGTTGAAATCGGCGGAAGTCACGATGCGCCAGGACGTGTTCCCGGAGACGCTGGCGGCGCTTAGAATTGTTGGGACCCGGCCGCCGCCCATATACCAGATTTGGGCGCTGCCCGCGGCAGGATCTTCCCAGACCAGGTCGGCGGCGCGGTCGCGATTGAAGTCGGCGGCAGCCTTGATGCGCCAGGTGTTGCCATTACTGCTGGGGATGCTACCCGCTGCTTGGTAGGTGGTGCCGTTCATGTACCAGATTTGGGCGCTGCCTGAGACCGGGTCCTGCCAGACGAGATCGGGATGGCTATCGCCGTCGAAATCCGCCGCGGCCACGATGCGCCAGCTATTGCCGGCGGAGACGGCGACGGAAGAGACGATGGTGGTGCCGTTAGTGCCGCCCATCAGCCAGATGTTGGCTGCGCCGGTGGAGGGATTCTGCCAGACCAGGTCGCCGATGCCGTCGCCATTGAAGTCGGCGGCGGCGACCACGCAGCAACTGGGGACGCTGTTTACGTCGGCGGCGCCTTTGCCGTCGGTGACGGAGATGTAATTTTCGACGGCGATGGTGCGGGGTCCGAGGCGGATGTATTCTTTGCTCAAGTAGGCTTGTTGGGCGGGCAGGGTGCTTGCCGCGGAGAGGAGGATTGCGAGGTTTAGTAAGTTGAGTCGCATGTTAGTGGTTTTCTTCGAATTTGAGTATGTTTCGGGTTCTGTCACCTTGCGGGGGCTCATGGCCCACTTATTTACGGCCCGCGGGTTCTGGGCGTGCGCGGCTACCACGTGTGCGCACGAATTTCGAATAATTATTGCGAAACTAGTCATCAGGCATTTGACCTCCGCTGGCCAATAATACCCGCGTCAGATCGCGCGGCGCGCCGTCTCATAAATCCCTCCAACTTTGACATTATTGCTGTGGGTGCTGGGCTCGGTTGGCCGGAATCCGTCGCACCATAGGAAGCGAAACGAACCAAAGAAGCAGCATCGAGTGAACAACCCAAGCCTGCGTCTTCAAGCGACTCGATTCGGCGGCGGCGCTTACCGGATCGAACGTGTGGATCTCATGCTGGAGGAATGGGCCGTTTGGGTCGTACCATCCATACCAAGTGAAGGCTACCGCCAACAGAACTGTAAGAATCCACAGCATTGATGGGGTAAATCGACGAAAGGCGAGTGCTGCGACAACGACGGCGGCCAGGGCACCCACGAGCATGCAAGCCGGGACCATCACAGAGACCCTTTCGGCCCCGGCCAGACGCAGCTGCTGCACAACGGCGGTGAGGATGACAACCAAAGACAGCACGTAAATGATCCTGTAAATGATTACCCCGAGCTTCATCGTCTTGCCCCTTATTGTTTTGGTCGGTACTCCGGTAGCTTATTGATCTGGTCGCGAGCCTTTTGATTCTGCGGAATCGTCATGTCGAACTTTTCCGGGCTGGACGATTTCGGCATGTTTTGCCCCTCGTTCATCAAATCGTGGCTAAACATGTTATAGATCCAGTTGAGCACCTGCAGACCGGCATCATGGGAGTAGAGTCCCATCGTGTGGCCGACCCCGTGGCTACTGACTTCGCTAACCCGAAATGCTAGTTCGCTCGGGCTTGGGTTGCCCTCTTGCAACTGGCCCATGTAGACTGCTGCCCGCATGCCGTTCTCACCGCCGAACACTCCTGGCGGCGGAGCGTAGCCGCCATAGGACTTATTGGCGAAGTTGAGGAACGCAACGCCTTGCGGCTGGCTACCCAAAATCGAGTTCACCTGAGCGGTGGACAGAGTGTTCCCCTCTTTGAAAACCACGTCTTTGATGCCAGCTTGATTGAGCTTCGCGGTAATCGCGTTCAATATCTCCTGCTTATGGTCTTGGAAGTACTGTTTCTGCGCATCGGTCAGGTTACCCGTCCAATAGTAGACCGTCTCTGTAAGGCCGGTAGGATCAACAAACTTCAACGGATTACCTAGGCCGTAGGCGTATTTATTCCAGTGCTGGGGATCGGTAAGATACTCCTGGAACTCATCCTTTTTGAGATTGAACGCGATGAGAGGGTCCGAGCTGGTGAAACGTCCCTGCGCTGAACTAAAGTAGCGCTTCTCGAAGTAATCCAACCCTAGCATGGCGGAGCCGGCCAGTTCCGAGTCGCGCTCCTTGCCGGTGAACTTGTGGGTGACGGCATCGGAGTTCCCGTAATACGACGGGCTACGGCCTCCAGTCAGCGCCGGGATTTCTTCGCCGAAGGGCAGATAGTCGTGGTATCCCAAGACGTTCCCGAGTGCGTTCAGGGCCAGCCTGGTGCTGCCCAAAGTGTCCGCCATCAGGTACGAGGTACCGACTTCGGGAGGGGCGCTGGTCGAGTATTCGGCGGCAACCTCTCCGGCCGCATCGTATACATATACCGTCGTCGCGCTGGCCGATGATTTCATTACACGCCGGCCATTGCCATCGTAGTAATAGTTGGTGGTTCCGCCGAGCGTCGCGCTGCTCAGGCGGTTTTCGGCGTCGTAATTAAAAGTGTAGGAGGGTACGCCTCCGATGCCGCCGATAGCCTTTTGGTTGCCGGCGCTGTCGTAACTGCTGTTCTGGATGATCAGCCGGTTGTTGGAGAAGTTAGTGGAGGCGGTAGGGGTAAATGAGGAGAGGGTGGTGCCGGCGCTGACCCAGTGATTGCCGTAGGCGTCGGCGGCTTCGGTGACGCCATGGGGTCCGTTGGCGGCGGTCCAGCCGTAGGTTTGGGTCCACTCGCTGACGCCGCCGGATTCCGAGGCGCTAGCGAGGCGGTTGGCTTTGTCGTAGGCGAAGGTTTGGGTGAGGTTGAGGTTTCCGTAGGCGGAGGGCGTGACGATGCCGGCGGCCTGTACGTTTCCATTGTTGGTGGTGCAGGAGGTCGTTGGTTTAGCGCAATACCAGTAGTTCAGGGTAAGGGGAGTGATGCCGCCGGCGGTAATGGTGATGCTGGTGGGCTGTTCCCGGAGGGTGGTGGAGCCCCAGTCGAAGGCGGTGGTTTCGGTGGCTATTGGCGCGCCGGCGGAGCCGTATTGGATTTGGGAGACGGCGTCGCTGGAGGCGTAGGTGACGGACCCGGCGTAGGTCGTGGTTGGGGCGCTGACCGCGTCGGGACGGTTTTGTGCGTCGAACGCAGTGGTTATGATGCGTCCGGAGGGATAGGTTTCCGAGATCAGGCCGCTGGCCGGTTCGATCCTCATTATTGGCCGTTTACTTCTCCCTGGGTGATCGTTATGGGGAAGCCGGGTGAGGTAATTCCGGCGCCACTAAGATAGAGCGTGTAAGCGCCGGGAGTTACTGCCGGATTGAGTGTGAAGTTGGTGGTCTCGGGCGTGGTTCCTGTAGCTACTCCCACGGAACTCCAATTGGTGGTGCGGCAGTAATAGGTGTTGCCGCTGGAGTTAACCAGGCTCACGATGGGATAGTTCTCATCCATCTCTGCGTCGTCGCCATAGGCGGCTCCGGCCGATTGTCCGTTCAACTGCGTACCCGTTAGCGTAAAGACGCCGCCGCCAGTGTATACGACCTTCTTGACGCGGGGTTGATAAGTTGCAGCGGCCTTTCCATTTGGCGTGTAAATCCATACCTGGCCTAACCCATCCGAGAAGAGTAACTGACCATTGGGTAGCATCAGCATGCTGGTGTTGTAGGAATTGTCCCGGGTGAGATTGGCGTCGTTGAGGGCTGGCGAAACGGGGCCTATGGTATTCGCCGCTGGATTGAAATCGAAAAGCTGGGTAGGCGGGCTATAGGCGCCGCCGAACTGTAGGCCGATGCCGGTGGCCGTGCCGGTGGCGTTCTGCGAGATATGTACTTGCGTGGGCGAATCGACGCTCACTACATAGGCGCCGTTCGGGATCACGCTGGTTCCACTGGTTTGGGTCACCGACCAGCCGACTTGGATGGTGGCGGTGGAGGTCAGGCCCGTGATGATGGGCTGGCCGCTTTTCGTACGTCCATTCGATATCATTGGCGAGGGGCCGGAGTCAGCCGCGAAGATCACATGTCCATTCGGCAGAATCGCGCCAGGTGCATCATCGCTGCCGAATAGTACGGCGTGTCCGCTCAACTTGCCTTTGATGTCGGGACCGGCCGCCCACGTATTGGTAGTGGGATCGTACAGCGCGGTATGGCCGCTCGATCCGGTGAGGAAAATGCGACCGTCGAGGAGGCGCAGAGACGGACCCAGTTCATCGTCGGCGGGATTGACCAGTATGGGGAAGGTGCCACCGGCGGTGCCGTCCGCGGGACTGATGCTTGCCCAGGAGTTTGTTACCGGGTCGTAAACCTCGGCATAGCTCTGCCCTGTGTGCAGGCTCTGGCCAATGTCATACGTCAGGACCCGGCCATCGGCAAGGCGCGTCCAGCCTTCTTCGTCGCTCGAATCGTTGTAGATTTTGTTGGCAGCGAACGCCCAGGTATTGGTTGCGATCGTATATAAGTAACTGCCGGGACCGACCAGGCTGCCCGTGAGAATTTGGCCGTTAGACAGCAGCATGCTGGGTACATCGCCGTAGCAGGACGAGGGCGTTCCGGTAAATGCCAGCGCGGCCCCAGCCTGCGTGGCGGTCGCGTTGTTCGAGATGGTGACCTGGCTATCGGAATCCACACTGGTGACTGTGGAGCTACCGGCGATCGGGGTTCCGGTGACGGTCCAACCGGGAAGAAACGTGGGCGTAACGGTGGTGGGCAGATCCGTAATGGTGGGCGAGGCAGCGGTGGTGTTTCCGGTAACGTTATAGGTGACATTGAAACAAGCTTGGGGTGGAAAGGTAGCGATGGGCGACCAGGTATTGGCGACGGGATCGTAAGTCTCACCGGTAGCCGTCCAGACATAGTCGCGCGAGGGTCCGTAGTTCTCGCCACCTATCACCACGACCTGACCGTTTTGCAAAACCTCGCTGGCGAATGAAAAGCGTTTGGTGGGCATGGCGGCGAGGGCGGTCCAGGCGCCATTGATATAGCTGCCGGTGGCATCGGGAGTGAAGCGTAGCCAGCTTTGTTCATCGCCCGATTGGGCCATTATTGTGCCGTCGGTCAGCAGGCGTAACTGATACACCTGGACGGAGGGCTGGTTAGTAAGTAGGGTCCAGGTGGCGGCATGCCCTGCGCCGGCCAAAGCTAACAATGCCACGGCTAGCGGATAAAGCTTGAGTGCGATTGAGGGAATCCACTTCATGATTCCTGAAATTATCGCACTTCCGCAGGCGGCCCGTTGCAATTGGTATGCTGCTCTAGTTGATCGAGAATATTAAGCTGTTACTGCGGGTATACGGGCGGCCTTCGGCGGCGATGAGCGCGACCTTGGATCAGGGGAGCCTACTTTTCGCGAGCGTGGCGGTGCTAGCCGTTTCGTTATTCTACAAGTCCGGGTTGCGGATCAGTTTCTATATGCCACTGCTGGCGCTGGCGCTGGCTTATGTGCCGGGCGTGCTGCTGCTGAGCGGGTTGGTTGGACGGTTGGGAGGCGGCATGGGCAGCGTGTTCCGGCGGGACTATGCGCCGCTGCTGACGTGTACGGGGGTGGCTTGGGCGGCGGCGAACCTGCCACTGGCTCTGGCCGCGCCGGTGCTCCCAATGCCCGTGTTCCTGGTGCTGATGGCGGTGGCACATCTATACTTCCTGGTGCTGATGTTCTTTGCGGTGCGTACGGTTTTCGGTATGGAGAACGGCGTGGCGGTGGTGGTGGTGTGCCTGTCGTGGATTCCGATGCTGGCGGCGGTTTTTCTGTGGGGACCGCTGCGGTTTGTGTTGGGATGGCTGGCATCTCCGTTCTTCCTTTTCTATGCGTATTACTATTTGGGCGGCGAGATTGGGAATTTGGGGGCGGGGTTGCGGAGCCGTCAGAATTTCCGCCGGTTGTTGAATACTGCGGCACTTAATCCGCACGATGGCGACGCGCAGTATCAGCTTGGGTTGATCTATCAGCAGCGGCGGCAGTATACGGAGGCGACGGAGCGGTTCAAGAGGGCGGTGGCGATTGATGTGGGGGAAACCGATGCGTACTTTCAGTTGGGCCGGATGGCGCGCGAGCAAGGGCGGTTGAAGGACGCGCTGGTCTATTTCCAGACGGTGATGGATGCGGACGACAGGCACAGCCAGAACGAGATTCTGCGGGAGACGGGGGCGGTGTATCTGGCGGCGGGGCAGTACGAAGATGCGCGGCGTTTTCTGGAGGAATATATTGGGCGGCGGCCGTACGATCCGGAGGGGCTTTATTATCTGGGGCAGGCGCTGGATGGGCTGAAGCGGACGGATGAGGCGCGGGCGATGTATGCGCGGACGGCGGAGGCGGTAAATACGGCGCCGCGGTACCGGCGGCGGGTGATTGCGAAGTGGAGCCGGATGGCGCAGAAGGCGATGCGGTAGGAAGGCGCGCGGTTAGGCGGTGGCGGCTTCGACGCGGTTGCGTCCGTAGTTTTTGGCGCGATAGAGGGCGGCGTCGGCTTCGCGGACGAGGTCGTCGGCTGCCGGCACGGCGGGTGGGGTGGCGCAAGCTGCGCCCAGACTGCAGGTTAAGCGGATATACTCGTTGCCGACGTGGAAGGACTGGGCGGCGATGGCATCGCGAATGCGCTCCGCGAGCGCTACGCCCATGGGCAATTCGCAGCCGGGAAGGACCATAAGGAACTCTTCGCCGCCATAGCGGCCGACGGAATCATAGCGGCGAACGGCGGCGCGCATACGGGTGGCGGCTTGGCGGAGGACCACATCGCCGGCCATATGGCCGAACTGGTCATTGACGGGTTTGAAGCCATCGAGGTCAGCCATGAGGACGATGAGGGGTTCGCCGCTACGGGCGGCACGGGCGAGTTCGTTCTGGAGGATGTCGAAGATGGCGGTGCGGTTCCAGAGGCCGGTGAGGCCATCGCGGGTGGCTTGTTCGCGGAGGGCCTCGCGGGCTTCGACCAATTGCTGCTGGAGGGCCAGCACGCGGCGTCCGGCGCGCAGGCGAGCGCGCAGTTCATCGATTTGAAAGGGTTTGACGATGTAATCGTCGGCGCCGGATTCCATGCCTTTGACGACATCGGCATGATCGGAGCGGACGCTCAGGAGCATTAAGTAGATATAGCGGTCGTGGATCTGGTCGCGGACCTGGCGGCAGACCTGGGCGCCTTCCATGCCGGGCATCATCCAATCGAGCAGGGCGAGGCGGGGACCGTTGTCGTTGTGGAGAATATTCCAGGCTTGGAGGCCGTCGGTGGCGGTGATGACGTCGTGGCCCCATCCGGTGAGCATCTTATGGAGCATATTCCGGAATAGAGAGCTATCATCGGCGACCAGGATCTGGCCAGGGCAGTTATCTGGAGTAAGTGGTTCCACAGCCGCAGTTATTATAGCGTTTTCGAAGGGGATATCACTATAGGACTGAAGTACAGTTTTGGTGTAAGTGGGACTACCGTGGATCTAAGGCGATTAGATCTGGAAAGCCCCACTTTCTTACGTCCATGGCTCGGTCAGTTTTGTAAAGGCATTGTTAATTGACCGTGGTATTGGCTGTGGCGGTGTTGTTGGAGGGGTTGGCGTCGAAGACTAACGAACTGACGGCGGCGGTGTCGGTGAGCGTTTTGCCCGACTTGTAGGTAACGTTAACGACCATGCTGACGGCGAAGCTGGCGGCATTGGCGAGCGACGGTACGGTGCAGGTGATCTTGCCGCTGGTAGCTCCGACGGCCGGTGTTTTGCACGATCCGGTGCTGGTAGCGGCGCTGACGAAGGTGCTGCCCCGGGGGACGCTATCGGTCAAAGTGATCTGATCCGCGGTATTCGGGCCGTGATTCGTGACCGAGATGGTATAGGTCAAGTGGGTTCCGCTGAGAATTGTCGTAGGCGCGGAATTGGTCAGGGCGAGGTCAGCCTGGGTGAGCGCGATGCGGGTGACGAAGGCGTCGTCGAAATCGCCGCCGTAGACGGTCTGCACGGCGCCTGGGGTGGTGGGAAGGCCGACGCCATTAGTCAGGCCGACGGCGTATAGGTTTCCATAGTTGTCGGCGTGAACCGCGTTGCCGGTATCGCCGCAGCAGCCCAAATCCGTCGCAAAGAGCAGTTGGGTAGCGTTCTTGTTGAACTCGGCAACGAAGGCACCGCCGGTGGGACCGAATGTTTGCACCGGATTCACGACGGGAAAGGTGGGGTCGGTGGTGGATCCGGTGATATAGGCGTTACCGGTGGAATCGACGCTGATGCCGTTCCCGAGGGTCTGGCCATAGCAATCGGTGCCGTTCAAGTAAGTCGAATGTTCGAGCGTGGAACCGGTGGAATTGAGCCTCGCAAGGAAAGCGTTAGAGGTATTGCAACCCGGTGAACCAGGTTTGGGGTCGGTCTTCTGATAGGCGCCGGCGGTGGTGGGAAAGTCGGCGGAGCATGCCGATCCAGTCACGTAAATGTCGTCGGTGCGATCAAGGGCGATGGCATATACAGCGTCCGGGGGATTGCAGCCGGATCCGCCGGGGCTGATCCCATTGCCGCCCAGATAGGTAAAGAATGCGAGGGAAGCCGGGCCACTCTGGCTGGGATTGAAAGACGCCACAAAGCCGTCGTAATTGCCGTTGTTCAGGCAGGCGGCGCAGATGCCCTGATAGGCGCCGGGGGTGGCGGGGAGGTTAGGGACATTGGCGGATCCGCCGAGATAAGCTTTGCCGGTGCTATCCACGGCGATGGAAGTGAAAAAGGCGCTGCTTCCGGTGCTGCCGGCGGGGGCTCCGAAGAGGGTGGAGTATAGCAGCGTGGATCCATCCGCGCTCATCTTGGCGAAGGCGGAGTGGGTGGGTGTTTGCCAGCCCTTGGGGGGATCGGCGGTCTCATAGGCCCCTGGTGTGGTGGGCCAGGGATAGTTCGTTTGAATGCTGGGACAGTTGAGGTCAAAGCCCGGTTCCGAACTGGTGGTGGCGGCGACGTATACGTCATTGCTGCTATCGAGCGCCATGGCGGTGATATAGTCTCCGCCGGTGCCGCCGATGAAAGTCGACCAGACCAAGGCCGAACCGGCGGCATTCAGTTTGGTGATGAAGCCGCTGATGCTGCCGCCAGTGGTGGGGTCGCCGCAGCTCGGGCGAATGGCGGCGGTACACTGGCCGGGTGTGGGGTTGGAGTTATAGCCCTGCGGAGCACAAACCGAGGCGTTGGTGACGGGAAAGTCGTCGGATTCGGTCTGACCCGCGAGGTAGACTTCGCCGGCGGCGTCGACCGCGATGCCGGCGGGAGAATCGTAATAGCTGCCGCCGATGTAGGTGGAGTAGACCAAGGCTGTACCGGCGGCATTCAGCTTGGCTACGAAGACGTCCGTGGCGCTGTTGGCTAGGGCGCCATTACACGAAGTGTTGGGTCCATGGCCGGGTTGCGTGGGCCTGTAGGAGCTGGGGGTGGTGGGGAAATTCGTGGAGCAGGTGCGTCCGGCGATGTAAGCGTTGCCGGATTTGTCGAGCGCTACGGCCACGGCGAGGTCTTCGCTCGATCCGCCCAGGAAGGTAGAGTAGGCCAGGACGGGATCGACCACCAGAGCGCGGGCGTGGTCATAAGGGGCGACGGCGAAGGTGACTTGGTTTTCGTTGACTACAAAGCGTCCGGCCACTTCCTGGCGGGGGCTTTCAGCAGTTTCGGGCTGATAGACCAGGGGCTTATGGAAACGGACTTGTTCGCCGGCGGCTTCGAGGACCAGATCTCCGGTGGCCGGATCGACCGAGGTGCGGCTGGCGCCGTCTACTGAGAGCCGAATGGCATCCGGCATAGATCCCGGGGCGAGCACGAAATCGTATTCAAGCTGCCGCTGGTTGCCATAGAATACCAGGTCGATGCCGGGATAAACCTGCCGGTACCGTACTTTGGAGTAAACAGCTACGTTGGTGCGCCATTGGGATCGATCCTTGCCGTTGAAGTAATTGACGGCTCCGGGCAGAGGCTCGGCGCCGGTCAACTGGACGGCGGGGTTGCTGCCTTCCAGCCTGAGGCGGAAGTCGGCGGATGCTTCGAGCTCCGGCTCAAGAACGGGGGAGCCGGGCTTGTCGATACGCACCTGCCGGCGCACCTTGCGCAAAGACAGCACGGCGCTGTCCGGGGTGAGAAAGACGGTATAGTCTTGGCCTCGGGATAGGAATTTCACGGGGCTGGGCTGTTGCCCCTGATTGGCTTCGAACTGCAAGGGCAGCTTGCCATAGGATGTGTCGATGCGGCTGCGGGTGAGCGGGCCGGGCGCAGTACTGGCGGCGCGCAGGCACGGGGTCCCAGCGGGTAATAGCGCGGCGATGATTGCGGCGGCGCGAGTTATGTTGCCGAATGATGTCATAGATAGGGCCTCCTGGCCGGCGTCCGCCGTAGTCATAACAGTACGGATATTGTCGGGGTCCGCTGGCTTCATCGTTTATAATGAGGCGATTGGCCTCTCTGCCAAAGTGCCATAACGTGCCACGACGGGCCATTCGAGGCCTATGGGATCAAATCGTTACCCGCAGCCTATCGATCGCCGCCCAGAGGCCAACCGCCGGCTGGATTCCTGGAAAGAAATCGCCGCGTTCCTGGATTGCGGCGAGCGGACGGTAAAGCGCTGGGAAACGGAGCGAGGGCTGCCGGTCCATCGCATGCCGGGTAGCGGACGGGGCAGGGTATCGGCGTACACGGCCGAACTGAGCCATTGGTTGGATGCGGGTGGTCCGGACCAGACGGCCGTCTCGAACGGGGCCAGAGAATCTGATGGCGACGCTCCGGTTGCCATGCCGGAGACTGCGCCGCCGGCCGATCTTCAGATCCCGGCTGTTCCGACGGTTTTGCCACGCTCCGGGAAGGTGCACTGGGGCTGGTGGCTAGCAGTGTCCGTGTTGCTGGTCTGTGGGGCCGGCATCCTGGTGCGGTTCACCAGGCCGCACGCGTCCGGCCAGGGATTGCGGGCGGCCAACGACGGGGCAGAGGATTTGTATTTGCAAGGCCGGTTCTACTGGAACCGGCGGACGCCGGACAGCTTGCGCAAGGCAGTCGATTATTTTGCGCAGGCTATTGTGCGGGATCCGAACTATGCGCCGTCGTACGTAGGGCTGGCGGATTGTTACAACCTGTTACGCGAGTTTTCGGCCATGCCGGCCGATGAAGCGTATCCGCGGGCGTTGGAGGCGGCGCGCAAGGCCGTGCAGTTGGACGAGCGCTCGGCGGAAGCGCATAATTCGCTGGCATTTGTATCGTTCTATTGGAACTGGGATGCGGTGTTGGCGGATCGAGAGTTCCGGCGGGCGATCGAACTCAATCCAAACTATGTTCTAGCGCACCACTGGCGGGCCAATTTTCTGATGAGCATGCACCGCCTGCCCGAGGCGCTGCAGGAGATCGAGACGGCGCGCAAGTTGGACCCCGGCTCGCAGGCGATACTGGCCGATAAGGGACTGCTGCTGCTGCACCTGGGGCGCTTCCACGAGTCGCTGGCGCTGCTGAAACAGATCGAGGCGCAGGAACCTGGCTTTTCAAGCAGCCATGTTTACCTGGCGGTGCTGTACAACGAAACCAAAGACTATCCGGAGTTTCTGGCCGAATTGCGCCAGGTTGCCGCGCTGACCCAGGAAAGCCATGGGTTGGCGATTGTGGAGGCCGGCGAAAAGGGTTTGGCGGCGGGTGGTGCGCAGGGGATGTTCGAAGGTATGTTGGATGTGGAACGGCAACTATACGCAAAGGACGAATTGCCGGCGTACGCGCTGGCTCTAACGTGCGGATCTCTGGGCCGTAAGGAGGAGACGCTGGGCTATCTGGAAACCGCACTGCGGCGGATGGAGCCGGAGATGGTCGCACTACGGACTGACGCGGAGTTGAATTGCGTGCGGGACGATCCACAGTACAAGGAAATCGTACGGCGTTTCGACTTAGGGGCGCACCGGTCGAACCCGTAGGGTGAACTGGCTAAGCCTGGGGCGCCCAATCGACGACGCCATTTTTGGCGGCGCTGATTTCGACGATTTCGGTCCAAGGATAGAAATGGGCGCCCATAGAGTCCTCAGCGACGATCCCCAGGCTGGAGACTTCGCGCAAGGTTAATGGCGGCAGGTCTTCTTCGTTTACGGCCACGATCCGGACGCGCTTACCCAGCAGGTTGCGCAGGAACATGCTCTCGATTTCCACGTTTGGCCTCCGGGCGCGATTGTAACACCTATAAGAGTCGGATATCTGAAACTATCGTTTAGCTCGTTCAGCCGTATAATGAGGGATTAAGCTCAGATCTGGAGTTTTTTCTTCATGTATACACCCAAACTTCGCCGTACTTTGGCGGCGCTCGCGTCATGCGGGCTGATCGCCTTTTGCCTACCCTTATCCGCGGATGAGGGCATGTGGACCTTCGATAATCCACCTTCCAAGCAATTGGAAGAAAAGTACCACTTCACGCCGACGCAGCAATGGCTGGACCATGTGCGTCTTTCCTGTGTGCGGTTGAATGATGGCGGCTCGGGTTCGTTCGTGAGCGAACACGGTCTGCTGTTGACCAATCACCACGTGGCGCGCGGCCAACTGCAAAAGAATTCGACCGCGGAACACGATTTCGTAAAGAACGGGTTTTACGCGGCTACGCCGGAGGAGGAAATGAAGTCGCCGGACCTGGAAGTAAATGTACTGATGTCGATGGAGAACGTAACGCCGGCGGTTCTGGCGGCGCTGAAGGGCGCGAAGACGCCGGAGGAGGAGTTCGCCAAACGCAAAGCTGCGATCGCGGAGATTGAGCGCGAGAGCTTGCAGAAGACCGGCCTGCGTTCGGACGTGGTGACGTTGTACCAGGGCGGGGAATACTGGCTATATCGCTATAAGAAGTATACGGATGTGCGCTTGGTATTCGCGCCGGAGGATCAGGCGGCCTTCTTTGGCGGCGATCCGGACAACTTTACGTATCCGCGGTACGACCTGGATATGGCGCTGTTTCGGGTATACGAAAATGGCAAGCCGATCGAGACGAAGGACTATCTGAAGTGGAACCCGAAGGGCGCGGCCGACAGTGAGTTGGTGTTCGTGCCAGGGCATCCAGGCAGCACGCAGCGATTGGACACGGTGGCGCAGTTGGAGTTTGAACGCGATTACGTGGAACCCGCCGTGATCAAGCTGTTGAAGCACCGCATTGAGGTCCTGCAGAAATACGGAGCGCAGGGGACCGAGCAGGAGCGGCAAGTGGCTTCGAACATCTTCGGGCTACAGAATAGCGTAAAGGCGCTGACGGGCCGCTACGAAGGACTGCTGGACAAGAACGTGATGGAAAAGAAGCGCAAGGACGAGGCCGACTTCAAGGCCAAGGTGATTGCGAACCCGGAGTGGGCGAAGGCTTACGGTGGCGCGTGGGATAGTCTTGCGGAAGCCATGCGGAAGATGGAACCGCGGATTAAGTGGCAGTTTTTCCATAGCACGGATTCGCAATTCGCCAACACCGCGGCGACCATTGTCGATTACGTGGCAGAGGTGAAGAAGCCGGACGGGGAACGGCTGGCTGGCTTCCACGAAGCGCAGTTGGAATCGCTGCGGCAGCGTCTGTTTTCGCGTGCGCCGGTTTATCCGGCGATGGAGATTGCGCGGATGACAGGGGCTTTAGAGGCGGACTTGGCGGAACTCGGGCCCGACGATCCGTTTTTGAAGGTCGTGCTAAACGGCCGCACGCCGAAGGAAGCAGCCGCGGAACTGGTAAACGGAACCAAGATGGGCGATCCGGCTTACCGCAAGCAGTTGGTGGAAGGCGGGCAGGCGGCGGTAGACGCGTCGACGGATCCGATGATCGTGCTGCAGCGGAAACTCGATCCGATGCGCAGGGAATTCATCAAGTGGCAGGAAGAAAATGTGCAGAGCGTGGAGCAGGAAGCCGGGGAAAAGCTGGGCAAGGCGCGCTTTGCGGCTTACGGCAAGGGCACCTATCCGGACGCGACGTTTACTTTGCGGTTGTCGTACGGGCAGGTGAAAGGCTATCCGATGAATGGGACGGAAGCGCCTCCGAAGACGACTTTCTACGGGTTGTGGGACCGGGCTACAAGCTTTGGTTTCGAAGGACCGTTCTATCTGCCGTCGCGATACAAGGAAGGCCGGGACAAGCTGGATCTTTCGACGCCCCTCGATTTCGTGACAACCAACGATATTATCGGGGGTAACTCGGGATCGCCGGTGATCAACAGAAATGCGGAGATTGTGGGGTTGATCTTCGATGGCAATATCGAATCGCTGGTGGGCGATTTCGTTTATGACGGGACGGCCAACCGGGCGGTGGCGGTGCATACGGGCGGCATGACGGAGGCGCTGCGGAAGTTATACGGCACGGATCGGGTAGTTAAAGAACTGCTAGGAGAGTAGCGGGACTGGGAAGCGGGCCGGCGGTGGTCAGTGCGCCGCGCAGGCCCGCTTCTGTAACACCTGTGACGCGCGCATCGAGGAGAAGATTGGGCTCGACGGGCGCGCCTAACTGGACCTTCAAATAATTCCCACTTAATGCCGTGCCGGTTTCGCCGAGGGTTACGACGGAAAGGGTGCGGCCTACCATACTTTGGCGGAAGGCCAGGTTCTTATGTGCCGCCAGTTCCCGTAAGACGCGATTGCGCTCTTTGCGGAGCGGCATGGGGACTTGCCCAGGCATTTCGGCGGCAGGGGTGCCGGGCCTTTCCGAGTAAGTGAAGACGTGCAGGTAAGTAAAGGGCAGGCTGGCGATAAACTGGCGGCTCTCTTCGAAATCCTCGGCGGTCTCGCCGGGAAATCCAACCATCACATCGGCTCCCACGGCGCAATCGGGCATGAAGCGGCGGGCTTTGTCGATGCGGTCGGCATAGTGGTGCGGCCGGTACTTACGATGCATGCGGCGGAGGATGCGATCGCAGCCGGATTGCAGCGGGGCGTGGACGTGTTTGGCTATGCGCGGGGATTGGGCCATGAGGCCGAGCAAGTCGTCTGAAAAATCCATGGGCTCGACGGAACTGAGGCGCAGGCGTTCGACGGGGGTCTCGTCGAGGAGGCGCCGGAGCAGGCCGACGAGGCGCATGGTGCTACCGGGTTCGCGTCCCCAGCGGCCGAGGTTGATACCGCTGAGCACCACTTCGCGATAGCGCCGGCTTAAGCCGCGGACCTGTTCGACGACATCGCCGGCGGGCGCGCTACGGCTGCGGCCGCGTACGAAGGGGATGATACAGAAAGAGCAGCGATTGTTGCAGCCATCCTGAATTTTCAGGTTAGGGCGGGTGCGATCGCCAGCGGAATCTTCGACGGGGGCGGAGAGGAAGTCATGCTGGGCGAAGATATCGCCGACCAGGATATTGCCGTGATAAGGGGCGGCGGTGACGAGCTCGGCGATGTGGGTTTTGTGGGAATTACCGACCACCCATTCGACGCCGGGCAGAGCGGCCAATTCCTCGGGGGCGCGCTGGGCATAGCATCCGGTGACGAGAATGCGGGCGGCGGGATTTTCGCGATGGACGCGGCGGACGGTCTGGCGTACATCGTCGTCCGCAGTCTGGGTGACGGTACAGGTGTTGAGGACCACGAGATCGGCATGACTGCGCTCGGCGGATGCTTCCAGGCCTTTTGCGGAAAGCAGAGTTTCGAGCGCGGCGCCATCGGCCTGGGTAGCCCGGCAGCCGAAGTTTTGGACGAAGAACTTACTCACTGGCTCTATTATAGAGTGCCGGTGGCGGCGTTATTCGCCGATTGGGGAGGCGTGGCGGGGGCACCGGCGGAAGGGATCATGATCATCTGGCTTCCCCAGACGCCGGCCAGGAAGGCGCGGTCGAACCGCGATGCAACCGCAGTGGGCAACTCCAGTTCCATGAGATCGGGCGCCACTACGCGCAGGGGTCCGTTCTCGCTCTGCGTATACTTTTCGTCGAGGAAGACGGACCAGGGGCCGGACCAGATGAATAGACCGCCGCCGAAACGGATCTTGGTCTTTTCGCCGTCGACCGTACGGGCGGCCCAGAGGGCGGCGCGGATATCGTACATCTGGTAGTGGAGCGACCAGTCTTTACCGAGGAAGGGAAATGTCAGGCGGCAGGACGCTCCGCTGGCGCTCTTGACTAACTCTTCTTCGACGGCGGCGCTGACATAGAACTGGTTCTTGGGGATCTGGTAATCGTCCTGGTAGACCTCAAGGGTGGCGGTGGCGAAGCGGCCGTTGATGTCTAGTACGGGGCTGGGGAGTTGCTTGATGTCGTTGATGGAGAATGGCGCATTTTTCACCGCCGCGAGGGTGAGCCGCACATAGAGTTGGCCGGCCGAAAGCGGTGTAATCTCCAATTTCCAGAGGCGGAAGAGGGGTAAGTGCCGGGCGTCCATCTTGAGTTCGATGGATGGGCCATAGCGGGCGTTCAGAACGGCTTCGTGGGTCAGAGCGGAGACGGGTGCGGTCAGTTGGAGGGACTTTTCCGATTTGATGACTAAGCCGGTTTCGGGACGGTCGAGGGTCTGGCCGCCCATAACTACGCTGGTTCCGCTGAAGAAATTCTTGCCGGTGACGATGACGACGGCGGTCTCTTCGCCGACGCGGTACCACTGGATGTCGTTGTATTCGGCGGGCGCCAGGCCGCTGACGATGGCGTCGGTCAAGAGCGCACGGATATTGGGCTGGGCTGCCCAGCCGACACCGGTGGGACCTTTGGTTAATAGAGTACGCCATCCGCTCCCATTGGACAGGGTCTGGCTACCGAGGTGAAAGTTCCGCCAGTAGGAACGAACGGACACTTTCAGTTCGACATAGTCTTTACCGGCGGCGACATCGGGCTCGTTGATGGAGATTACGGCGAGCATCTGGCGCACGCCGGGGGAGACGGATGGAGAGTCGGAGGTGGGCCGGAATTCCCACGCGAAGCGCACGCTGTTGGGATCGGGGGAAGGGCGTACGAGGGCCACGGTATCGCTCTCGCGGCGCAGGGCGTTCGAGGCACGGCCGCTTTGCAATGTGCCGGTGATGGGTACGCCGGAGGTTTCGGCGGAGGCGCCGATGCTGGCACGGCGGCTGGTGATCATGGAGGCGTTGCGGGTTTCCTCCTGGGGGAACAAGGCGATGAGGGACAGCGAGGGGTGGTTCGCGATTGCTTGACCGGGCCCTGCGGCGGGTTCGTCGACGCCGGACAGTTCTACCTCTACGATGGCGGCGCACCCGGCGGCGAACATGCGGGGGTCGATGGAGATGGGAAATCCGACCACGGCCTGCACGCGGGGGTTGCGCTTGGCGTCGGTCATGATGCGGTCGGATATGGCGCGTTCGAGCATTAGTTGCAGGTTGAAGATGTCGTAAGAGAGATTCACCTGATCGGCCAGCAGATCGAGGGCGCGTTCGCTGATGTTCGGGGCGGGTTGATCCTTCGGGGGGGTATCGGCAGCGGGTTTGGCGTCGGCAGTTTTACCGACCGCGACGGTGATGGATGTTTGGCGGGTTTCTTCGCTCTGGCGGGTACCGATGCTGTCGGTGACCTTGGGGGAATCGATGGTACGGAGGGTGCGCAACTGTTCACGGAGTTGCTCGAGCATGAGGGAGAGCGAGCGATTGTCGTAGACCTTGGCGGCGCCGACGGTAATGCCGTGATCTTTGGACTTGGCGGGCCAGAGTGCGGCGCGACGGCTGTACACCCAGATCAGAAGCGCGGCGAGCGCGAGTACGCCGGCCAGGATTGCCCCGACGACGAGGGGTTGGGCGGCAGGGCCGTTCATTTCGAATCAGGATAGCATGCCCCGCAGCCGGTAACACGAGTGTTATGCTCTACCCATGTTCGAGGGGAAACTGCTGCAGCCACGCTATTTCGAGGAGTTCCACTGTATCGGTTCGGATTGCGAAGAGACTTGTTGCT
This sequence comes from Bryobacterales bacterium, assembly GCA_963738345.1. Classification (GTDB taxonomy): domain Bacteria; phylum Acidobacteriota; class Terriglobia; order Bryobacterales; family Bryobacteraceae; genus Bog-159. The sequence continues at coordinate 2,776,876 of CAVTWI010000002.1, read as the reverse complement.
CAGGCTGGCGGGTACACGTGGATAAGACGACTTACAGTAAGTACCAAGGCTGCTCTGCGCCCGTGCTGGGGCCTGCATTGCGGAGCCTGGTTACGATTAACGAGAAGGCGACCAGTGACGACGATTACGCCAAGATCGAACTGAGCGGCGGAGTGACTTGCCCTTTTCTTGGCGAAGGACTGTGTACGATTCAGCAGCAAATGGGCGAAGACTGGCTGTCGAACACTTGTGCCAGTTATCCGCGAGTGACCAATCGGGTGGAGGATGTATTGCAGCGTTCGCTCGACCTGGCTTGTCCGGAAGCGGCGCGGATGGTGTTGATGAATCCGGAGCCGATCGAGTTCCGAGAAGAGGCTGACGGGGAGGGGGCGATCCGGCCGGCTAACTATCCGTCGCTAGATGTGTCGAGCCTGCGCGGATCGCGGGAACCTTATCGCGCGTTTCGGGCGGTTCGCCGGCAGGTGATGGCGCTGCTGCAGAATCGCGCGTATCCGATGTGGAAGCGGTTGCTGGCGCTGGGCTGTCTGTGCGACAGGCTGGACGAGATTGCGCGGAGCGGGTGGCGCGCCGATTCGATGGAGGCGATTGCGGATTTTGTTTTGAAGCTTGAGCACGGCGGGCTGGAGGCGGCTGTCGCCAAGTGTCCGGCGCAACCCGCGCTACAGCTTGAGGTAGTGGTTGAGCTGATTCTGGAGCGCATCAAGTCGGACGCTACGCCCCGTACCTTCCTGGGGTATTACAGGGACTTCATGAACGGCATTCAATGGACGGCGCAATCGACCATGGAGGAGATCGCGGGCCGGTACGCCGCGGCTGGGTCCAGCTATTACGTGCCATTTATGGCTGCGCACGGGCACTTGATGGAGCATTATATGGTGAACTATGCGCACCGGACTTTGTTTCCGTTTGGGATTCCGGATAGCAACCGGAGGCTGTTGCACGAGGGCATGCCGTCGCCGATCTGTGCGCAGTACATGCTGATGGCGGCTTACTTCGCGGTGACCCAGGCGGTGATGACCGGCATGATGGGGTTGCACGGGGAGGCTTTTGAGGTGGCGCATGCGGTACGGCTGATTCAATCTTGTACTAAGACGTTTGAGCATAGCTTGACTTATCCGGGACAGGTGATGGGGATGCTGGCGGAAAAGAAGATGACTTCGACGGCGGCGGTGGGCGTGTTGGTGCGCAATTAGCGCGGGGCGAACGGCGATGAGGACGCTTGCTTACGCGCGCGGCTCGGTTTAAAGTTTGCATCGGGAGGGCTTTGAGGTGGCGCATGCGGTACGGCTGATTCAATCTTGTACTAAGACGTTTGAGCATAGCTTGACTTATCCGGGACAAGTGATGGGGATGCTGGCGGAAAAGAAGATGACTTCGACGGCGGCGGTGGGCCTGTTGGTGCGCAATTAGCAGGCGGCGCACGGCGATGAGGACGCTTGCTTACGCGCGCGGCTCAGTTTAAAGTTTGCATCGGGAGGGCTTTGAGGTGGCGCAGGCGGTACGGTTGATTCGATCGTGTACTAAGACGTTTGAGCATAGCCTGACTTATCCGGGACAAGTGATGGGGATGCTGGCGGAAAAGAAGATGACTTCGACGGCGGCGGTGGGCGTGTTGGTGCGCAATTAGCGGGCGGCGCACGGCGATGAGGACGCTTGCTTACGCGCGCGGCTCGGTTTAAAGTTTGCATCGGGAGGGCTTTGACGTGGCGCAGGCGGTACGGCTGATTCAATCTTGTACTAAGACGTTTGAGCATAGCCTGACTTATCCGGGACAAGTGATTGGGATGCTGGCGGAAAAGAAGATGACTTGGACGGCGGCGGTGGGCGTGTTGGTGCGCAATTAGCGCGGGGCGAACGGCGCTACAATTACTCTCTCAAATGCGAATCATTCGGCTGGCTGCACTGCTGATTTCGGTTGCCTCGCTGGGGGCGGGCGCGGTGCCGGATTTTTATAAACACACGAGCCACGTGGTTTGGCTGGTGAATTCCGTGGATGGGCCTTTGCGGGGCTGGTCGAGCCTGGGCCTGGCGGATGTACACGACTTCGGCAAGATTGCATTCAAGGGCGAGTATCGAGGGAATCCGGGCGGGGGACAAGTCCACCTGGCCTGGGGCCATTTAGGAGCGCTGGCTGTGGATATGATGGCGCCAGAGGGCGGAAGCAGCGCGTTCAACGCGTTTCTTTCGGCGCATGGCGACGGGATCTTTTCCATTGCTTATGAGGTGGACAGTCCGGGCGAGATGGCCAGCGAAGTCGACCGGTTGCGGGCGGCGGGCGTGCAGGTGTTGCAGCGGATGCGCCTGGATACGGATCGCGGCACGGCGATCTTCACGTTTTTCGATACGGAGCCGCAAGGCAAGTATGTGATGGGGTTGGTACACTGGCCGGGCGGGGCGGCGCCGGCGGGAGCGCCTGCGGTGATCTCGCACATTGCCTTGGTGATTCGCGATGGGAAACCGGTTTCCGATTATTGGGAGAAGCTCGGATTCCCAGCGATGGGGATGGGGCATGCGAGCCCGCGCGAGGATTCGCGTTACCACGGTATGCCGCTGTTACTGCCGTTCGAGGTGGGCTGGCATCGATATACTCAGCCGACGTTCGAGTGGATTATTCCGCCGCAATCGCCGGCCAACTGTTATGCCGATTTCCTGAAGGCGCACGGTGAAGGTGTGCATCATTTAGGATGGCCGGTGGACGATCTGACGGCGGCGTTCGCGCGGTATAAGGCGCTGGGTTACGGGGTGGTGCAATCGGGCGCGTGGGGAGATGTAGGGAAGAAGAATTCGGGGCAATACGGGTATATGGGGACCGATGCGATCGGCGGCGTCAGCGTGGAATTGATTCACGCGTATAACTGAGCTTCGCGACGGGGTGCGGTTCGGAATGGGTTTCAATGCGGCCTCGGCCGCCTCGTTTAGCGGCATAGAGGGCGGCGTCGGCCAGGCGAATGAGTTCGCTGGAGCTTCCACCATCGCGTGGGTGGACGGTGGCGATGCCGAAGCTCGCCGTAACCACGCCGAAGGGACTCACCTGGTGGGGAATTGCCAAAGCTTGAATCGTACAGGCAGCCCGGTCCGCGATGATTCGCGCCGCGGTAGCGGAGGTAGCAGGCAGAAGGATGACAAATTCTTCCCCGCCATAGCGCGCTACGTAATCAGCGGCCGTGCGGACGGCTCTAACCAGCGCGCTCGCCACCCATCGCAAGCAGTCGTCGCCCGCCGGGTGACCGTAGCTGTCATTGAATCGTTTAAAGTAATCGATGTCTAGATATACCAGGGAGAGATCATCGCCGCGGGCGCACGCGGCCGCCCATTCGGATGCCAGTGTGGCGTCGAAACCACGCCGGTTTTGAAGGCCGGTCAGGGAGTCAAGCAGAGCCAGATCGCTGAGTTTTCGATTGGCTTGCTTCAGGTCCCGTTCCAGGCGGAATCGCTCTTCCAGGGCAAACCCAAGCGGAACGCACGAGGCGAAGGTAACGAGGCCGAAGATCTGGAACATGAGGACGCGTTCCGGCGCCGTGGCCAGGGGAAACACCGCCAAGGGTCCGCGTGCCTCCGCCGTAAAAGCCGCTGCCAGCACTACGACGATGGAAGTGCCATAGATCGCGCCGGCCAGTTTGAACCGGAACGGCGCGGCGACCAGGGGAGGGAATAACAGAAAGAGAAGGGGGTATCGGGTTTGCCAGAATACGGCCAGCGCCACGGTCAGAAGGAAGAGAGCCCAGGCGACGTTGGCGAGCGGAAAGCCAGCCGCCGAGGCCTTTCTTTTTTCGTGCGTCAGCAGGAACAGGAGCGCTGGTAGGGTGGCGGCGCACCCCAGGGCGTCCGCCAGGAACCAAATGCGGGCGGCCTCGAGCAGCGGCCTGCCCTCGATGATTCTGACTGCGGGCGCCGTCATCATACCACTGATCAGGGGACCCAGGAAAATGCCAAATAAGGCAATCTTCCCCATGGTTGACCGGGTGGCGACCTCCGACCGGCTAGAGAAATGACGAAGCGGTAAGACGATGATCAGAACTTCCACCGAGTTGGAGACGCCAAACCACAAAGCCCATCGGAGAGGAGTTCCGAGCATAAGATCCACGGCGAGAATGGCCAGGTGCCCGGCGGCGAACAATGGGATCTTCCGGCGTTTCGGGCCGGTAAGGACGAAGGCGGCCACGATGCCGTTAGCAAGCCAGATGCAAGAGTCGGTTCCGACAGCTAGAGAGAGGCGGGTGCTGAGCCAGTTGCCGCCACCCGCCAGCAGGCACATGAGGAGCATGGAACCCGCCTCGCGGAATCCCTGGCGGTTTGGATAGACGCGCATAAGCTGGGGCGACCGAACCTCGGGCGAGGTTCCCTTGCCAATACGTCTATCGGAAGGAACGGAGGCTTTCTTTAGCAGACAGACCGTTCGGAGGGGGAAGGAAAGAAACGGAGCGGGCCTTTCAGCCCGCCCCAAGGAACAAAGAAACCTGGCAACTTATTGGAGCAGGACTTTGCCAGAACTGAGGGGGCGCTGCGAACGCTCCTCGACCACCGCGCCGGTGATGGCGATGCCGAATTCAGGCGTTCCGTTAGAAACGGTTGATGCGGGCGTAGGCCCTTGCACGGTGCCAGAGAAGGAGCACGCCGGAAGATTGGCGTGGCAGGCGCCCAGGAAACTAATGGCCTGCGGCGAACCATCCGGATTGGCGGCGATTACATCCATGCTGGACACTAAGCCGTAGACATGTATGCCGCTGACGTAATTCATATAGTCGAGGATGGTGCCATTGCCCTTGGGGTCGGGAATGAAGGAGAAGGCCGCGGTGCCGAGGCCGGTGTCGCCAGGGGTGTGCGAGTCAGGAGTGGGGACGAGAATCTGGCCGCCGCCCGAGACCATAGCCGCACCAGGCGGGGTCAAGGTACCCATGAAGTACACTGTGTTCGTGTCCATGGTAACCGCACCATTAAGCGCCAAGGCGCGGCCGCAGATAATCTTGGCGCCATGATTCAGGGTAATGCTGGTAAGGGCGACGATATTCCCGTGAAATACAGTGTCCGTGCCGAGTGTCGCGGAACTGCCGACTTGCCATTCGACGGCGCAATTGGAAACGCAATTCTTGATGATAACGGTGGAACTGCTGGCGGTCGTGAGAGCGCTGCCGATCTGGAAGACGAAATGGCCCGGGACACCCTGGAAATCAAGCACGAGCGTGCCGGTTAATTGGGCGGTGGTCGCGAAACAATAGACGCCTGAGGTGAGGGTAAGGCCGCCCAGGTCGGTGCCGGTTAACTGGCTTACACAGGGGAAGCCGGCGAGGGTGTTATAAGCGGTCGTGAGATCGGCCTGGGCCTGCGCGGCCACGGCGTCGGCGGAGTGGATGGTGCCGACGAGCATGAGCCCGGGGGGAAAGCCGGTGATGGCGGTTCCTGGACTTACGCCCAAGTTACCTTTAATTTGGGTCGTACCTGTATTAGTGACGGCGGCGCCGGCGAGGACCGCAAAGGTCTCCGCGGAACCGAGCAGAGGCGTTGCGGCAAAGGCCTGCAGCGGGAGCAACAGGGATCCCGCTGCGGCAGCCAGACAGAATAGACGGTAAGTCCGAGTGTTTTTCATGCCGGTTAAGCTGCATGGTAGGTGCCAGAGTTATCTAAGGTTATATTAGTCGTAATTCATACACTTTATAAGATTGCGGTAAAAATAGGCGCGGATTAGGCGAAAACTGACGAGGCATTTATAAGTTCGTGCAGGTCTGGTTTCAGGAATTGTAAGTCCAGGCTGAAGGCGCAACCCGATGCGCATGAATCAGATGGCGCACGGGTGGAATCGGGTTTTGGATTGACCCAAATGACTTAGTACGAGCTTCGCCCGGCTTAGTACCGACCCAGGACCGAGGGCCCCGGAAGACGAGTTTTACGAAGGATTCTAATGCGGAGGGGCGAAGTTTGCGACCCGGGTGAGGCGTTCTAAGGGTGGCTGGGGCGGCGCTGCGACACTGACCGCCTTTGGTCGTTTGACCTTATATCGTCATTTTTAAAGGGTTTCAAAGGTCGCGGCGGGAGATGCCCAGTTTGGTCATCATGGCGTTGAGAGTGGTGCGGGGTATTCCGAGGCGTGTGGCGGCGGTAGTGATTACGCCGTTACTATCGCGGAGCACGCGAATGATATGGTCGCGCTCGACGTCTTCTAAGGTGCCACCGATAATAGCTTGTTCGGCATCCGCACGGATTTCATCGAGCGGGGCGCGCAGGGTAGTGCCGCTCGAGAGAATGACCGACCGTTCAATGAAGTTTTCCAGTTCGCGCACGTTCCCCGGCCAATGCCAGCTACATAAGGCGCGCATCGTGTCCGCGGGGATCTTGTCGATTTGCCGGGCCATTTTCTCGGCATATTTCTTAGTGAAGTGCCGGACCAGGATGGGGATGTCTTCCTGGTGATCGCGCAGGGGCGGGGTAGTAATGGGGAAGACTTTCAAGCGGTAATACAGATCGCTGCGGAAGAGTTTGTCGCCCATCATCTGGGTGAGGTTGCGGTTGGTAGCCGCCACCAGGCGCACGTCGATGGGGATGGTCTTAGTGCCGCCGAGCCGTTCGAAGGCTTTTTCCTGGAGGGCGCGCAGCAACTTGGGCTGCAGGTCGAGCGGGATATCGCCCACCTCGTCCAGAAACAGGGTGCCGCGGTGGGCCATTTCGAAACGTCCGATTTTCTGTTGTAACGCTCCGGTAAAGGCGCCTCGTTCGTAACCGAACAGTTCGCTTTCGAGAAGTCCGGTGGGAATGGCGGCGCAATTCAGGGTGATGAAGGGCAGATTCCGGCGGGGGCTGATACGATGGATGGCGCGCGCCACCAGTTCCTTGCCGGTGCCGGTTTCACCCAGAATCAAGACGTTTGCATCAGTAGGGGCTACGACTTCGACCTGACGCTGAACGCGCCGCAGGGCCGCGCTAGTGCCCACGATCTCGCCGAAGTCCTCGGTGGGATTGATCTCATGCTCGTCGACGCTTTCGGCGCGATCCCGTTGCCGGAGGTCCTGGACGAAGGTAATCCAGCGGAAGGGGGAAAGTTTCAAGACGGCCGTAGCTACCAGGACCGGAATGCGAGTGCCATCTTTGCGAATTAGCTCTTTTTCGAAAGGGGTACAGGCTCCGAAGCGCAAACCCTCTTCATGCGCCAATTCGTCGAGAGGGACGTACTCCGGCGGCGTAAGGTCGGGCCAGTTCAATCGTCCGGACAGGACATCGTCGCGGTGGTAGCCGACCAGGTCCAGAAACGCATCGTTCACTTCGGGAACGCGGTCGAATTCGCCGGAGACGACGCCGGCGATGGTGGACTGGAGTGGAACCGGCCGGGCGCGGTCACGGCTTCGTTTCAATTTTTCGTCACGCTCGTGGCGATCGGTAAAGTCGCGCACGACGCGCGCAAAACCCTGCAATTCTCCCTGTTCATCTTTGAGCGCCATGGTGATGGCGTTGGCCCAGAATTTCGATCCGCCCTGGCGGACTTGCCAACCCTCAGCCCCGGCGTGACCCTCGGCGGCGGCGCGGGTGAGTTCGGCGGGCAATTTGATTTCAGGATGATCTTCGGGGGGATAGAGGAATGATATGGGTTCTCCGAGCGCCAAGGCCGACGGATAGCCATAGATGCGCTCGGCGCCAGAGTACCAGGCGGCCACGTTGCCATCGACGTCCAGGAGATAGAGCGCATAATCCCGGACCCAGGCGGGAATGTCGTCGGTGGAGACAGAGGAGACAGAGTCCGTGCCGGCGGAGGCCGTTTTGTCGTGCAGGGCCAGAACGTGGCGCACGGGCAACACATTACTCTTAGCGGTATATACGAGCGCTCGCGGCCGGGACTCGGCATCGACCAGATGGAGGATGCCTTCCTGCTCACCCTGTTCCTGAAGGGCTTTCCAAAGCTGTGAAAGTTCGGGCCTGGAGTCAGGCAGGGCGAAGTCGGCGACCGGGCGTCCGACGATTTTCTCGCGGGGCACGCCTAGGAGTTTTCCGACACCGACACTGGCATCGCTCGATCTGCCGCGATCGTCGGCGATCAGGATGGGTGCAGACGGGTGATAGACAATCGCCCGGAAGAGGAGTTCCAGTTCTCTTGGTCCGTTATCTGCCAACCAACCTGTGGCTGGTGATTTGGTACCGGGGGAACACATCGCGTTTTAGGCCTTCCCGCCGTCGGTCTGGGCAACCGAAAACGGCATACGGACGAGGCCGGTAAATTCCGGACCGTATCGCGTAAGCAGTTGGAAGCCGGGAACAGCAGCCAGATCACATGTTAACACGCGCATTAGGCTGCTGTTCCGGGACTTTACCGGGCATCTATGATCTTTAGCGATCTTTAATGAAACATGCCGAGCATATATACGACGAGGATGATCAACAATATCGTACCGAGCCCAATGCCCGCGCCGCCGCCCATGCCCCAACGCCGGTGGCCATAGTAGCCACCGCCACCGCCGAAGATCAGAATCAAAAGGATGATGAGTAATAGCATTTCGGGCTCCTTATTTCTCGAATACTTTTTTAATCTGGCCGATCTTATTCTGGACTTTCCCGTCCAGGCTCTCGGCTTGGCCTTCCGCCTCAAGGTCGGGATTACCGACCGCCTGTCCGGCGGCCTCCTTTGCTTGGCCGACGACGTCGTGAAGTTTTCCGGCGAGTTGATCTTTAGTGCTTGTATTCATGGTTCTCCTTTATTTTGGTGTAACGCGCGAATCCGTGTGAATCAATGACTGGGAAGCCGATAGTCCGAGTACAGAATATCCAGTTCGGTGGGACCCAGCAGGACGCTGGAACTCACAGACCGCACGTGGGCGGGCATCCAGAAGCCGCCCACTTCGGCGAATTCTTCGCTAATGCGCGGCGCGCCTACCAATACGGAAAGGCTGGACGCGAACTGTCCTTCGATGCGCACGACCGCGTAACTGCCGGTGTCGACCCAGGCCTTCCCGGCGATCAGGAAGCGGCTCTTGAGGCGGGGAGACAAGTCGAGCACATAGCAGTCGCGACCGGCGGTAACCTCGTTCCGGAGCAACCGCACACGGTAATTTGCCGAGGTGATATCGTGGCGCGCCAACTCGAGCGGCGAACTGGCGCCGGCCTCCGAGGCCAGCACTTTATCGATGATGCCATTCAGTTTGCCGGATCCGGAGCGCTTTAAAACGGTATAGCGCTCTCCCTCGGAGTGGCTGTAATTCATGAGGAGCGCTACGGAAGCTTCCTGGCCAAAGCGCGAATTCTGTAGTGTGTATTGCCGCGTGCCCGAGTAGTCATTCAACAGCAGATGACGCCGGATGTTTTCCGTTTCTATTTTGGACAGAATCTCGTCGCACGACAGCGCGGCCGATCCCGGCATTAAGGGGGAGACGAGGGCGCCAGCGGCAATTAACAGGAGCGATTGGCGGATCATTGGGTATTCGGTGCGGCGTTAGCCGTGGCGAGGCGCTGCAACTCTTCCTGCAGGCGTGCCCAGTCGGCGGGGTTACTCTTGGTGGCGATGGGAAGGCTGAGATCTTGATAGAAGGCCAGGATATTGATGCGCAGGCCCGGCGGTACTTCTGTTGGACGGTTATCCAGTTTATGGACCAGTTTGGCGTAGGCGTGGTCGGCCAGTTTGTATTCGCCGGCTTTGGTGGCCGCGCCGACGTCGAAATTATCGTTCGGGAGACTGAGGCGGCCGTTGGCGACGGCAGACAACAGTTCGCGATAGCGGTCCACCGACGCGTTGAAGCCGGCCATATAGAGCCTTTCGGTTTCGGGTGTCAGTCTTTTGAAGGCGAGCGCTTTAAAGGGTCCGGCGCGGGGCACGATGCGAAAGATTCCGGCCAGTATGCGCGACTTTATACTCGGCCGCTGATAGGTGGCGCCCCAGTTCTTTTCGTAGCTGGAGCGAGACAGGTTGTAGAGGAACTTTTTGCGGGTGATGCCGGGAGCGTCTTTTCGGATTTCCTGACTTTTGATTTGCCAGGCGACTTTGGTCAGCGCGGGCAGTACCGTACCGACAGCGCGGCGGTAGGATCCGATGGCCAGGTCGACGTTAAGGAATACCTGTTCCATGCGCAGGCCGTAGGTATCCTGAAAGGCGCGCTCAAGCACGGGCTTGGCGACCTGAAAACCGATGAAGGCTTTGTAGGCATCGGATGCGTAGCGGCTTTTGGAGGCCTGGAAGACGTCGAAACCAAATTCGGTTTTGGTATGGGAGAAAGGATCGTCGGCGTAGGTGACGGACTTGCCAAACTTCACGCGCAGGGCAGGGTAGAGTAAGGGCACCGATAGATTGGTGGCCATACGGTGGCCGTCATTATCGGCTGCATAGTGGGCGAGGGCGCCGAGGGCGAAGGCGTATTCGTCGAGATCCTGGGACTCGCGAATCATGCTGGCGATGAAGTCGCCGCTGCGGACATAGTGCGTAAGGTCGCTAAAGAGTTTGCTGCCGAAAGGATAATAGCCCAAGTCTTGAATGATGCTTCCGCCGTAAGCGTAGCCGTGCGCTTCGGAGAATTGGTCAGCCGTGGCGAGGGGAAAGCGCTTCAGGAGCAGTGGCTGGATGGAGCGGTCCCAAGTGGAATCGATAATGGCTTCGTGGGTGAGCACGGAATAGGGGCAGGCGACAGGCGCCGCGCATAGCACGGCTACGGCAAGCAGGGGGAAAGGCAGGCGAGCCGCAGGCGGGCGTTTCATTTTCCGCGAAACACCTTTCTCTTCACATCGGGCCAAAACTCCGCAGCCAGGTTGCCGGCGAAGCCGAATGCCAGTGACGCCGAACCTGTTTCAAAGCCGTAGCGCACGGTATCGAGGCGCGCCGGATACCAGGTATTGGAAAGGAATGCCGCTCCGTATGCGCTGCCGATGCGCCAGGTGGAGACCGTTTCGCTGCCGGAATCGGTTCGGGTAAGGATGGTTCCTCGCAAGGCATGGGCAGACCGTCGCCAGAACCCGGTGCGAAGGGAACGAAAGTAGCGGGGATCCTGGTGTAGCGCGGTATCCAGGCCAAAAGCGAGCGTGCTGTGAATCCCCGACCATGCGAGCGTGGAACCAAAGCGTTTGCCGTAGGCTCCGGCGCCTTGTCCCCATTCCGTGGGCGAGTTGATCTCTTGCAGGAATCCGGCGTATGCGGCGAAACCTGCGAGGGCCAGGGGTTCGTAGGTGCTTTGGGCGTGGAAGGCGAGTTTGCCTTGCCAGTCGAGGGGGGTGGGCACAGGCTCGATTGTCTGGGCAGAGCCGCCCGAGGGTATGGCGATCGAGAGCCCGAATAGCAGCAGTGCACCGGCGGCGCCTCGTCCAGCTTGTACGCTTCTCATAGGTTCTCCAGCCGACCTTTAGGGCATGCAGGAGTCCAGTGCGACGAATGCCGCCTTAGCCATAGTTGTCCACACGATGGGCTTCGAGAGGATGAGTGAAACCATTGCGCAATGACCGCTTAGGGTCAGGCTTGACCGTCCGCGGTCATACGATCAGCGGGCAATCGGTGGGGTGGGAGGGCCGCGCAGCGCATTTGCGGCGGAAAGGCGTGGAAAGCCATGAAAAAATGCGGGGCTGGAGGTACGGCCAATGGAGTGCTTTGTTGAAGAACGCGGCACAGGCCCATCGAGATCCGCGCATGCCGATCCGAAGCAAAGGAAGAGTAAAAAATGAAGCTGTTCAAAGCAACAATGACGGGATGTCTTACGGCGCTGATAGGCGCGATGCTGATTCCGAGCGCCCAGGCAGACGACTGGAACCGCAAAACCGAAATTACGTTTAGTGCTCCGGTAGAGATTCCGGGCGTACATCTGAAGGGCTGGGGTATTTTGCCCGCCGGCACGTATGTGTTCAAGATTCTCGATTCGCAATCGGATCGGCACATCGTACAGATCTTCAATAAAGACGAAACCATTATTTATGCGACGGTACTGGCGATTCCGAACTATCGTTTACAGGCCACCGACAAGACCGTGATGACCTTCCGTGAAAGACCGGCGGGCCAGCCCGAAGCGCTACGAGCCTGGTTCTATCCTGGCCGCAATTGGGGCGAGGAATTCGTTTATCCGAAGTCCAAAGCTCTGGCATTAGCCAAGGACACTAATCTGGCGGTGCTATTCACGTCGGTGGATATCCCGCTGGAAGTGACCGAGCCAATTAAGTCAGCGGACGAACCGGTGGTTGTCGCGTTGAAGCAGGCGCCGATTATGGCTGCCAAACCGACCGGTGAAGAAGTGCAATTAGCCGAAGTGGTGACGCCTCCGCCGGCCGAAACCGCCGCGGCAGAGGCTCCGGTAGCGATGGCGAAGGCGCTTCCTGCCACGGGCAGCAGCATGCCGTTGATTTTAATGTTCGGATTGATGGCCTTAGGCGCGGGATTTGCGGTACGTGGCGTCTCGCAACGCGTTAGGTAATGATTGTCGTTCGATTACGCGGCGCGCCGACTCAAATCGCGCCGCCTGAAATATCCAATACAGGAGCACCATGCGAAAGACCGTGATCCCGTTACTGGCCCCGATGACCAAACCCCGTCGTACGGAGGATGGTTGTCACCAGACAAAGGCGCGAGGACTGGCCGTCCTCAATTCGCCGCTTTTGAATAAAGGGACAGCGTTCACGGCACTAGAGCGGAAAACGCTGGGTCTCACAGGACTCCTGCCCGCAGACATCAGTACTCTGGCGGCGCAGGTGAAATGTGCTTACGTGCAATATGGGAAACTTGCGGACGCACTCAGTAAGAACGTTTACCTGACGGCCTTGCACGACCGCAACGAAGTGCTGTTCTACCGGCTGTTCTCGGAACATCTGCGCGAAATGATTCCCATAGTGAACGATCTGACCGTGGGGATCGCGATGGAACAGTATCACCATGAATGCCGCCGCCCGCGCGGCGTTTATCTCTCGATCGACCATGTGGACGCGATCGAGGAAGCGTTAGCCAATCTGGGCGCCGGAGCCGACGGCATCGACCTGATTTTGGCGACGGATGCCGAGGATGTTTTGGGAATCGGCGACTGGGGGGTGGGCGGCATTGAGGTGTCCATCGGGAAACTGGCGATTTACACGGCAGCCGGCGGCATCGATCCAGCGCGCACGATCCCAGTGATGCTGGATGTGGGCACTAACCGGGAAAGCCTGCTGAACGATCCAATGTACATTGGGAACCGCCATGCACGCGTGCGCGGGGAACGCTACGACGCGTTTATTGATGCGTACGTAAAGGCGGCCACCAAGCTATTTCCGAATGCCTTGCTGCAGTGGGAGGACTTTGCGCCCGGGAATAGCCGGCGGATCATGAAGAAGTATCGTGACCGGCTCTGCGTGTTCAACGATGGTATGCAAGGCACCGGCGCAATTGCGCTGGCCGCGGCGATCTCGGCGGTGCGGGTCTGTGGGACACCGCTGCGCAGCCAGCGCGTGGTCATCTGCGGGACTGGCTCCGCGGGGATTGGCGTGGCCGACCAGATGAGCGCTGCCATGGTGCGCGAAGGGCTCTCCCCCGAAGGCGCCGCGCTACGCTTCTGGTGTGTGGACCAGCAAGGCCTGCTGGTTTCCGGCATGGATTTGGAAGAACACCAAGTGGCTTACGCCCGCCCGGCCGACGAAAGCCAGACTTGGAAGCGCGATGACGGCAATGGCATAGGCTTGGCTGAGGTAGTGCATCGGGTTAAGCCAACCATGATCATTGACGCGTCCCCAATGGGCGGCCGTCTCACGGAGTCCATCGTGCGGGAGATGGCTGCGCATACCGAGCGGCCGATTATCTTCTCGCTCGGTCATCCGCAGGTGCTGACGGCGGCCAATCCGGCAGAATTGCTGGCCTGGACCGAAGGCCGTGCGCTTATCGCCACAGGCACTCCGTTCGCACCGGTGACGTATAAGGGTGTGACCTTCGTGGTGGCGCAATTGAATAATGCCATGCTGTATCCGGGCCTCGTGCTGGGCACGATTGTGGCGCGGGCCAGCAGGATTAGCGAGGGCATGTTCGTGGCGGCGGCTAGCGCGGTGTCGAGCCTGGTGACTGTGCGCCAACCCGGTGCACCGCTGTTGCCACATCTGGACGACCTGCGCAGTTCGTCGAGTACCGTGGCAGTGGCAGTCGCCGAAGCGGCAGACGCGGAAGGTTTGGCTCGGGTCAAGCTCGACGATATCGTGCAGCAAGTGCAGGACACCATGTGGCTGCCGGAATATCGCCGGATTCTGGCATCCTGAGGAGGCTGGAGAATGATCCACTGGAAGCCGGTCCGGCAGGGCGGGGGGTGGGCCTTTCGGATTCTGCCGCTGGTGCTGTTCACGAGCCTCGCGGGCGCTACACCGCAGGATCCGCCGGCTTACCGCATCTCTGTAGATGTAAACCTGGTGGTGCTGCACGCGACTGTTCGGGACCACAGCGGCGGGTTTGCCTCGGACCTGCACGAGACTGACTTTCAGGTTTACGAAAACGGCGTGCCGCAGGCTATCCGCTTGTTTCGGCACGAGGATCTGCCGGTTACAGTGGGGCTGGTGGTCGACCACAGCGGCAGCATGCGGCGAAAACTCGGCGAGGTGACCGCGGCCACCCGGTCGTTCGTAAGATCGAGCAATCCGCAAGACCAGATGTTCGTGGTCAACTTCAACGAGAAGGTGACGCAGGGACTGCCGGCAGCGGTGAGCTTCAGCAATCGTGCGGATGAACTGGGACGCGCGATCGCCATGACGCCCGCCGAGGGAATGACGGCACTTTACGACGCGCTCAGTGAGGCGATGGATCGGCTGCGGACTGGCAGTGGCGACCAAAGGGTGCTAATCGCGATTAGTGATGGGGGCGACAACGCCAGTGTCAAAAAGTTGGCCGAGGTGTTACATCAGGCGCGGGAATCGAACGCCATGTTATATACCATCGGGGTGTTTGATCCGGATGACCGCGACGGAAATCCGGGTGTGCTGCGACGCCTGGCACGGGAAAGCGGTGGCGAGGCATTCTTCCCGGGCGAGCGGAACGAGGTGGTGGCGGTTTGCGAAGGGATCGCGCGCGACATTCGCCATCAATACACGATTGGATATGTGCCTAGCGAAGCTGTCGCGCCGGGCGCCTATCGCGCGATCAGGGTAGAAGCGAAGGCTGCTGGACGCGGCAAACTCGTGGTACGCGCACGGACCGGTTATATTGCGGGCGCGCCATGAGAGTTATGGTACGTGCGAGAGTGCCGGGGCAGAGACTGTGGTTGGCGCAGTGGATACTGATGGGCTGCGGCGTTGGACTGCTGTGTTACTGCGGGTTCATTCTGGCCGATGCTTCTATCTACCAGAATCGCGAGAATCGCCGGTTGACGCGAATGTTACAGCGGTCGGTTCCGAGGGCGGCTTTAGCGGCTGACGGGCTGATCGGGCGGATGGACATTGAGCGGCTGGGCGTTTCCGTGATGGTGATGGAGGGGACGGGCGAGAGTACCTTAAGGCGCGCGGCGGGCCATATTGCGGGTACGGCTTTGCCTGGCGAGGCGGGCAATGTGGGGATCGCGGGACACCGGGATACGTTTTTCCGGCCGCTGCGGAACATCCGGCGCAACGATATGATCGCGCTGACTACTTTGGGTGGCGCGTACACTTATCGGGTGGTATCGAGCAAGGTGGTGCGACCGTCCGATGTGGGAGTGCTGGCTCCGGGGACGGGCGAAGTACTCACTCTCGTGACTTGTTATCCGTTCTATTTTATCGGTTCGGCGCCGGAGCGGTTTATTGTGCGGGCGGAGCGAGTGGGCGGGGCAAGTTTACGGGCGGTTTCGCCGTTGTAGAGCGGCGTTCCGCGGACCTCGATGATTATACCTCGACCATCCTTAATGCCTGCTTTGAATTGTTCGACCAGAGTAGCTCCAGGTGTAAACATCACAGTGGAAGTGTTCCCCTCGCTGGGATTCTACGGTACCCTGGGAGTCTTGGTGACTATGCATCTTAAGCAAATCTCCAGATTGCTCACTCTTTCTTTGGTTGCTCTTTCGCTCGCGGCGCAGACACATACTCCGACAATCATTTGGTCGTTCACGGATAGTAATGGCGAGGGCGCCTATCCGCTTGCGCCGGTGATCTTCGATTCCAGTGGAGCGATTTATGGGACGACGGCCGTGGGAGGCGTCGCCAAGTTAGGCACTGTGTTCAAACTCACTCCGCCGAGCGGCACTGGAAGCTGGACGGAGGAGATTCTTTATCACTTCACCGGAGTCATGGATGGCCGGCAACCAAACGATATTGTGTTTGGTCCCGGCGACGCGATTTATAGCTCGACTTATGTGGGTGGTTTGAACCTCTGCTATCACGGATGCGGAACCATTTTTCAACTGACTCCGGCAAGTGGCGGGGGCCTTTGGAATAAGCAGACGCTGTACGATTTTACGGGGGGGGAGGACGGTGAAGGCCCCGGGAATGTTAAGGTCGGGGCAAATGGGGCGTTGTTTGGTACGACGCCCAGCGGTGGGCCTCCCGCGGGTACATGCCACGAAGTGGGTTGCGGTACGGTCTGGGAGTTGAACCAGTCGGGTGGGGCTTGGGCGAAGACGATTATGCATAGCTTCCCGGCGGCTACCGGCGATGGAGTCAATCCCAATCTGGATATTGTGCTGGACGGTAACGGCAATGTATACGGCACCACTTACAAAGGCGGAAGTTCGAATTATGGGACGGTGTTCGAGTTATCTCCACCTATGGTTGCCGGTGGCGCCTGGACTGAGACGATTCTTCACACTTTTACCGGATCGAGCAACGACGGCGGTTATCCCATCGGGGGGCTGGTGATTGGGCCGAACGGCGTGATCTACGGAACCGGTTCATACAGCGGCGTGGCTAATGCGTCCGGCACGGCTTTTGCGTTGATCCCTCCGGCGCAACCGGGCGGCGCGTGGACTTACAAGGTGATCCACAAATTCACGAGCGGCACGGACGGCGCGACTCCAGCGTCGACGATGACTCTTGACCAGAAGGGCAATCTTTACGGAACCACTTACAACGGCGGATCCACGGCTTGCTATCTGGGCTGCGGCACGGTTTTCAAACTCGCGCCGCCGGCGGGAAGTGGCACATGGACCGAGTCGATTTTGTACGACTGGGGGAACAGCGGACAGGATCCGGATTCGTCAATTGTGGTCATGCATGATGGCCTGCTGTATGGGACCAGCGAGTTTTTTGGAGCTTTGAATTACGGGACCGTTTTCACGATGACGCCTTAGGGCGGCCGGTCCTGTCTGAGCGGCTCGTGATTGCGCCTGGGCCTTTTGGGTTCACGCGGAAGCTATTGGAAGGGCCGTTGCGGAAAGTGGTGGGCAAGGCTGTATCAATGAACGGCGGGAAATGAGGCGTGATTTCGCACTTGCCAAGCTTGCCACAGGTGCCGTCGCTGGTGGGCGGCGATCCAGGCGAAGGTGACTTGGATATTGAATCGAAGGAATCGCATTTCTGGCGCAGGCACTTTGATGCGGGCCAGGTCCAAGCCGCTTGCTTGATGCAGTTGCCGGCCTAATTGCTCCTGCAAATGACGGAAGGCGGGTAGCACCGCCGCGATAGGTTGGCCGGGTGCCGGCGTGAATGCACGCGGCGCGCTGTATTTGTGTTTCGCGGGCGGTTCGGTATGGGCGAGGATCCACCTACCGAGGCGGCTAGACACAAGGGGGGCGTAGCCCGGGCGGTTCTGCGGGCGCGCGCCCGCCAAGGCTGTTTCGATCAGCGACACACAGCGCTCGCCGACCATATTCAGATGGACCAGGCATTCCGCAATCGACCAGTTGTGCGGGCTAGAACTCCAGTTAAATTGGGACTCATTTAAGCCGTTCACTAGTTCGAGGGCATCCCACTCGGCCGCTTGGAATTGGCGGTCCAACTCGGCAAGCTCCGGTGCTAATGACGACGTGGTCAACATAGCGCAAGCATCCCTGATGCGGATAGGGCAACTCTAACCGGAACGCCCGGAGGTTGTCAATAATCTAACTTAATTAGTCGCGAGATAGCCGGTAAAGCAGCCAGGCGCCTGCCCGTAAGACGTTTAAGGCGAGGCCGAAAACCGCCGTTGACAGGATGCCGCGCGGCCGCAAGCGGGAGTACACGGCGTTCATGCTCCACGCGGCGTCGGTGTAAATTACCGCGGCTCGCTTAATGCCCAGGCGGTCTCTGACGGGCCAATCGTACACCAGTGCTTCGATGCCGCTATTAAAGAATCTGCCCATCTGCAAGACGCGCGCGCTGTACGTCTTTCTAGCTATGAATGGCAACGCCGATTTGCCTTGTGCGGCGACGAGCAGGGCCGCCGCTTCCTGCGCGTGGCGCAGAGCCGAAGTCACTCCGTTCGAAGTGATGGGATCGTGCATGGACGCGGCCTCACCGGCAATAATCCAGTTAGGTCCGGTAACTCCCTTGAAGGTCCGGCAACTGAAGGAAGTCACTTTGGGGGCAGTACCGGCGTCCGTCTGTGACAAGGCTGCGAGCCTTGGAAAGCGTGCCAGTTTGCGTTTGAGAATGTCCTCGACGGTCAGGCCCTGGTCCCGCCATTTCTTTACGGCTTCACCTGTGGTGACATATCCGACGCTCAGCGTTTCCGCGGCTATGGGGATTTCCCAAATCCAATCCTGATAGGCCCCACGCACGGGGTCCATATAAATTGTGGTGCCTTCGTGAGCCTGGGGAGCTGTGAAATAAGACCACAGGCAGACTTTGCGGGGGCCATAGGCAACGGCGGGGAGATTGAAATCGCGCGCCAGAAGGCTGGTAAACGAACCCGAAGCGTCGATGAACCAGGGCGAGGCAAACTGAGCGCCCGATGCCGTTTGGACCGAGATGATCCGTCTCCCGGTCTTTTGCACACGTACAGCTTTCTCGCGGACCATGGTGACTCCACTCGCCACGACTAGCGATTGAAGTTCCTGGTCTAAGCGCACGCGATCCACGTGAATGGTGTGCAAGACGATGTGAAACGGCGGTTCGCCCACCCACGGCGGCGGTCGAAACACCTGGACTTCGCCGTCTCGTAACTGCATGGTCACGCCGCGTTTGTAAGTGGCGATGGAGGCATGGATCAGATCTTCCATGGGCAGGCCCAATGCGCCCAACAGGGCGGGGGAGGACCAATCTAGTGACTCGCCTACAGGCTGCCGGACTCCAGTCTCCGGTTCTATGCATACGACCTGGAGACCGGCTTTTGCGAGGTGCAGGGAAGCGGCCATGCCCGCCAAGCCGCCGCCGATCACGGTGACATCGTGGCTGTGGGGGGGGCCGGGCTGCATACTGTCATCGTACGTTGGCAAACGGGCGGCCTAGTCTAATTCCTGGGCGGCTAATTGGGTGCCTTCCACCCGCGCCCGGATCTTAGCGAAAGCTGTCTCGCGCGGCGTGGAACGATCGTCCGCAAACGGCGCGAAGCCACAATCGTCGGTGGTGCCTAGCCGCGCTGCCGGCAGGTGTTTCAGCGCCCGCAGCACCCGGTCCCGCACCTGCGCAGGCGTCTCGATCACCGGGTTAATTGGATCGGTCACGCCCACGAAGACTGTCTGCTCGGCTTGCGAGTGCTCCGCGATCAGGCCCAAGATGCGCTCAGGATCGGGCTCACTCGCCAACTGCACGTAGAAGCGGCCCGCGTGTAATTGGAACAGCGCCGGCAGCAATCCGGCATAATCCACGGCAGCGCTGTGGGTGGCGTCCCGGTCGCCGCCCGGGCAGGTATGAACGCCGATGCGCTGGCGCTCCTCCGGCGAAAAGTGATCGAGCACCTGATTGTTCAGGGCGATGAAACTGTGCAACAGGCCGCCGGACGGATCCAGCTTGAGAGACAGGCGCCCCTCCGTGAAATCGATTTGCACTGCGGCGGCGCCCTGTTCCAGGCAGCCGCGGATATCGGCAACGGCTTCGCGCACCAGGTCCGAAAGAAAGGCCTCGCGCGGATAACCCGGAATCTCAGCGGCCGGATAGAGCAGGCTCAGAGCCGACGCGGAGATCACTGCTTGCTTCACCGGTAATGTGGTCAGGTGCCGGGCTGCAGCCAGATAAGCCGACGCGTGTTTACCGTAGTGGAACGGTCCGGAAGTGAGACGCGGCAACTGGCGCGTGTGCCCGTCTTCAAACGGAATAACCACGCCATCCGGCGCCAGGTTGGCGATACCTTCGAGCGCATAAGTTACAAAGCTGGACTTGGTCTGTTCGCCATCCGAAATCACCGGCGAGCCGGATTCTTCGAACAGGCGAATCGTGTCGCGTAGGGCGCGGTCTTCAATGCGCGCATATTCGCTGGCGGAGAGGCTGCCGTGCTGCAGGCCTTCGCGCGCAGCAATCAGTTCAGGCGGGCGCGGTATGCTCCCGATCGGTTCCGTAGGTATGTGCAATGGTCCCCCCTAAGCGATTCTGGCCGTTCATCTAAACTAACCGACGCGGGCACCGGGACACAATAATTAAAATCAATTAGGGGCGCCACAGCGCGCGCGCAAATGCTTCCGGCGTCACGAAGCGGGTGTGATAGTCCTGCCAGTCGGACGGGTGTGCGAGATAGGCTTTGTCGTGCTCGAGGGACGTGGGGGGGGCGGTGTAGTCTTTCATGGCGTGATAGGGCAGCGGTAGGACCGTGCTGGAGAATTGAAAGTTATAATCGCCTTCTTTCATCCATCCGTCGCCGATGAACACATAGTCTCGCGTCCAACCGGGGGGGGGCGGAGGCGCGGCAGCGAAACGCATGCGCAACTCGTCGCCCGAGTTGACGATCACGATGCGGTCGTCGATTTTTTCCAGAAGCTCGCGGACGGCGCCATAGCGCGTGTAGTAGCCTTCCAGATTGCGCCATTGCTGGGCGGTGCCCACGATGGTCTGGTAGTGCGCCAACTCGGGCGATGACGGGCTGTCCTGGGTGACCAGTGAAAAGCCACGGTAGCGAAGTTCGGCTTCGGACAGAGCCGCGCGCTGTGTTTTGGGTTGGACGGCCGGCAGACCCGCGGCCCACGCCAGCCTGTCCCAATACACTTCCATGGTGGTGCGCAAACGAAGCTTTCGCGGCGCACCGGCGGCGAAGATTCCGGTCAAATCGAACACTACGGTCTTGAGGCGGCCGGCCGGAATACCGAGGTGATTTTTCGCAGTGTGCCAGTGCCCGTCGCGGTCGGGAACTTCGATGCTCAAATCTTGTGGCGCGGGACCGCTGCCCTGGGTGCGCGCCATGGTGATAGTGTCGTCCCACGGATGCAGGAATCCATCGCCGATCAGATAGAGCGGTCCGGTACGCGGCGCATCGTCGGGTAATTCCAGTTCCACCCAGTGGTCGCGCGTGAGCCCTTGATACTGGCCGACGCCAAAAGTATTCAGGTAGGTGGCGTCGACTTTCTGAACCATGCCGCTCACGTCGCGGCCGCGATCGTCTGTCGCGCTGGCGAATGCTCGGGGGGCGGCGGTGACATACATTTTTAGGGGGGCGGGCGGATCGGCTACCCGTTCATCCACGTAGATGTTAGAGCCTTGCGGATGGTCGACAACCAGCAGCGAGTAGTAATCGATGTAGTAAGTTTCCCAGTATTCGTCGGTTAGCCGGAGGTCGTAATAGCCATCTCGCGGGACAAGTTGATCGCCGTCGATTTTGAACCATTGCTGCGTCTGTTGGATCGGTTCCAGTGACTTGGCGTTGAGGTGCGCCCCGAGCGGTGCAGACATCGGAGCGACATCCTTTAAGAACCGCATGGCGTGTCCATCCCACGCAAAGAGAAATGGACAGGAGCCTTTCAGGCGTTGCTGGGCCAATACGGACTGGTCCGCTTTCAGGTTGAATTCCGTTTGGATCAGGCCGTTCGGCCATACGATGCGGGCGAATTCGACCCCCGTGTGTTCGCCTAGCCCGAAATGCAAAATGGGCGAATTGATAATCTGTTTCTGAGTCAGCAGGTCGGACCGAATCTCTATCTCGCCGCCTATACCAAACGGATTGATGCGTTGATCGCCATTGGCCGTGGCTGCGCGGGTGCGAATCACCTGCCAGTTATAATTCTTCGCGCCCAGGTTCGCGAGGCGCACAGCGCTCCCGTTGCTGGCGAGCCCGATTCCATCCAGGCGGCCATGGTTATTCAGATCCGCCAGCGCCCAACAATCGGAATTTAGTTTGCCGGCGAGGGGCGCGAAGCCTTTTCCATCGCCGAGGAAGATCTGGCCGGCTGCGACGATGTCGAGACTGCCATTGTTATCCAAATCCGCCACTAGCAGACTCGCCGCGCCGGAGCCGTTGGCCGGCTTGGCGGTGGCGATCTTTGCGAAATCCCATGCGGCGCCGGAGGCCTTGGCTGACAGGCGAACGATGGTCAGGTCACTCCGCAACAGAACGAAATCGATGAGTCCGTCGCCGTTGAGATCGCCCGCGGCGATTGCCAGATTGTGGTCAGCCAGTGCGGCCGGGACGTCGCGCCGACGGTAGAAGCCTTGGCGCTCGTTCTTGAAGACTTGTAGGTTCCCGCTGCCGTCGAGTAGGGCGACATCGGGCACACCGCTGCCAAAGACGTCGCCATAGGTGAAGCCGGTCACGCCATCGACGCCTTCAAACGGCCGCACGGCGGTGAAGGTGCCGTCGCCATTATTCCGCAAAACGATGGGTTCACCGTGGGGCACACCTAGCACGATATCCAAGTCGCCATCCAGGTCGAAGTCGAAGGCCCACGCGCCTGTGTAAGACCCGTTCACGATTTCAGCGGGCAGCTTGGCTTTGGCAGTGACGTCGACGAAATGCTGCGGCGTATCCTGGCGGAAGAGCCTGACTCCGCCGGGCGTGGCGAAGACTAAGTCAGTTTTGAAGTCATAGTCCAAGTCGGCGCCGAGAATGGCGTTCCGGCCAAGGGTGGGGGGGGTAGACCGGCCGCGCGCGTTGGGTAACGGCAGGGTTGCGCCGCCTTCGATGTGTACGGCCGCGGCATCCGCCCAGAGTAGACGCGCACCGCCTTCTCCATCGAAGGGCAGCGATCCGATCCAGGCGATATTCGTCGCGGAGACCGCAGTGAGAGGCTGCTCTTCGAAGTGAAGTTGCATATCGGGCACAGCCGGCTCGGCGGTAGGCGACGGCAGCTTCAGAAATGTGAGGAATGGCTCCCCGATGGTGGTGGCGGGCGCCTTCACTTCATCTAAACTCCGCCGGTAACTGGCCACCCGGATCAGCGTATTGCGCAAAAACTGGACCTGGATGCCGGCGGCGCGGAAATCGGCTGCCGTGGCAGCCTGTTGCAAACGGGCGAACTGCTGTTGGGCAGGCTCGGGCCATTGCGCGGTGTCGCGTCCCAAGCTGGCGACTGCGCTCTTCAAACTGGATGCGTTGTTCCGCTTGGCAGCCAGATGGGCGATGTCGAGCAGGATAGTTTCGTTGCCGGGCCGGAGTTTCAGGATCTGACCCAGCAGCTTTTCCGCGTCCGCGTCGCTAGTGGCGGATTGTTGGCGCTCGGTTTCCTGTGCCCAGGAATACATGGCCCGCAGATTCGAACTGTCGAGCGCAACCGCCTTCTGGTAATGCGCGACCGCTTCGGTAATCTTGCCCCGCTTCGCTTCGACGAGGCCGAGTAAGCCCTCGATCCGGCTGTTGTCCGGCGCGAGGCCGCGGGCCTTCTCGAAGGTTTGGTAAGCCAGGTCGAAATCCTGTTGGCGGGCCTGCAGCAGGCCCAGATCGACCCAGCTTGCAGGCTCTCCGGGGGCGATCTCGGTGGCGCGCGTGAGACCTTTTCGCGCGTTCACATCTTCGCCGGACTGTAGTGCCGCCACGCCGAGATAGAAAGCCGAACAGAGTTCCCGATATGCCGGCGAACCGGCATCGGGAAGCCCCGCATGCCGGTTACAGGCCGAAGACAGAAGGACGATGGAAAGCGAAACTACAACAACGAGCTTCGAGTTCATTCGTGATTATTTCGCGCTCTTCTTTGCCCTCTTCGACGGCGGCACTACGCCTTTTTCAGGCTGTTCCCGCTCAATCGGATCGGATAAATGATGCAGCGGCTTGTCGCCGGCTGAAGAGACCTGCGGCCCGTTCTCGGCCAGTGTCAAACTCTGCGCGGTGTACATCGCTTCGTTGAAGGTGCTGCCCGATTTCGCCGCCGCGATTGCGAATATGCCATGCGGCACGCCGTTGGTAAAGGCGGTCGCGATGTAGTCGCCCACCATCAGGCCGTTCTGCGAGTTGGGGAGCCATCCGAGTTGCATGGGGCCGGAGAGCGTCCGCGCAGTATTCCAAGTGGTTCCCCCGTTGAGCGACGAAATGAAACCCACTTTGAGCACACAGGTTGCTTGGGTGCATTTGGTGTTGGTGTAGAAGTAGTACGTGATGGCGACGTGGGCCGAAGCGCCCGAGGTTTCCGGATCGATGCCGATGCCGGGGATGAAATGATCGACCGTGCTGGTGGTGGCGTCTATGGGCACGCGCGTCACCGCCGACCAGGTTACGCCGTTGGCCGAGGTGCTGTAAACCAGATCGTTGGTGGAGCATTTAGTGCGGAAGCGGCAATCTTCCCAGAGCACCCAGACGTTGCCTGCGCCGTCGATCGCGGCTGAAGGAAGCGGGCCGCTGCGGAGGCCACCGGCGTCGGTATGGGCCTGAATGTTAGAGATCTTGACCGGTGCGCTCCAGCTTGCGCCTCCATTGGTGGAACTGAACGATTCCATGGCCGAGCCTTCGTACGGAACCACGACCGTACCGTTGGGCTGAACTAGCGGCTGCCCGCCGAGCCCCGTAGCGTTGTTCGCCGTGGCGGTCGCAGGGCCCCAGGTTATGCCGCCATCGCTCGAGGTGCTCATCAAAAGTCTGTCGCCCTGCGCGGGATTATCCCACTCCATGTAGCAGTTGCCGTAGTACGGGCTGGCGGTGTGGGTGTCACAGACGATCCAGTTCTTGTCGGAACTGGGGACGTTCGGCGTCACGTTAACCGGATCGCCCCAGGTTAAGCCACCGTCTGTGGAGCGGTTGACGACGACCGCGGGGGCTTCGCCGCTGCTGGCGATGGGTAGCGAAGAGATCATCCAGACGCCATGCTTGGAATCGTACGCCACGGCAGCGTCGCTGGCCGCGCTGTATGGCCCACCGCCGTTCCCGCTGGTGAGGCCTGGCAGGAAGCCGTGCGTCCAGGTAGCCCCGCCGTCGGTCGAAGTAGCCCAACCGATCGCGGTGCCGCCGCCGGGGGCGATACGCCCGGTCTGGAACGCGGAGACCAGCGTGAGGCCATTCGCTAGCACATGCGGCTCTACTTCGGTGGCGTGCTGGCCTGGGCCGATGGTGAACGGGTCAGAGCTGATTTGGGTGAGCGTGACGGCTGCTTCCTCCTGGGCGAACGCCGCAACGGGCGCGCCACATAGGGCCACACAGACCAGCGAAAGAGTTAAGGAGAAAGCGGAATTACGATTCATCGGAATTTGTCCTGAGGTGCAGAGATTGATCAACAACGCTAAAGAATGGCAATACTGTCAAGTTACGTCATTTGCGGACCGATTGTCCATAGCCATAGCCCCAGGCAGTACTTGTTGGCTTTGGTCCGACTATAATCTGCGTATGGCTCCTACCCACAGGACCCGCAGAGACGCGCTCAAGTTTGGCGGCGCGGCGATGTTTACAAGCGTTGCGCGCGCCGGGCGCGACGACGGGATCCACATTCGGCCGGGGCCCTTCCACGCTGACGATCATTCGCTCGACAAGTATGCTTGCCCGGAATGGTTTCGCGACGCCAAGTTCGGCCTGTGGGCACATTGGGGACCGACGTCGGCGATTGGCGTAGGCGACTGGTACGCGCGCAATATGTACATGCAGGGCAGCCACCAGTATGAGTATCATCTGAAGACTTACGGCCACCCTTCGAAGTTCGGCTACAAGGACACCATCCCGCTGTGGAAGGCGGAACGCTTCGACCCGAAGGCACTGGCGCGTCTCTATCGCGAGGCGGGGGCGAAGTACTTCGTCAGCATGGGCGTCCACTGTGACAACTTCGATCTGTGGAACTCGCGCGGACGGCGGTGGAATTCGGTCAGGATGGGGCCCAAACGCGATATCGTCGGGGAGTGGGGCGCGGCGGCACGCGCGGAAGGGCTACGCTTTGGCGTGAGCGAGCATGTGTGGGGCAGCTACAACTGGTGGGAAACCAACAAGGGCGCGGACAAGCAGGGACCGTACGCGGGGGTGCCCTACGACGGGAACGATCCGGCCAATCGCGATCTTTACTTTCCACCGCACGCGCCGGCGCGGGAAGCTTGGGCCGAGCAGGGTAACGAGCCCGAGGCGTGGAAGCGCGAGTGGTTCTTGCGGGCGCAGGATCTGATCGACCAGCACCAGCCTGACCTCTATTATGAAGACGGCGGCATTCCCTTTGGCCGCTGGGGCCGCAACCTGGTGGCGCATTATTACAACCAGAGCATGCGCTGGCATCACGGGAAGGTGGACGTGGTTTACACCGGCAAGCGGCGCAGCGAGTGCGTCAACGGCACCTGCGTACTGGATGTGGAGCGCGGCGTGGTGGATGAAATTGAAGCGCGGCCGTTCCAGACGGATACCTGCATCGGCGACTGGCATTACAGCCGCGAGGCGGTCTACAAGCAGCCGAAGACCGTGATCGATCTGCTGGTGGATATTGTGAGCCGCAACGGCAATCTGTTGCTGAACATCCCGCTACCGTCGAGCGGCATGCCCGACGATCGGGAGCTCAAGATTCTGGCCGCTATCACTGCGTGGATGAAAGTGAACTCCGAGGCGATCTATGGCACGCGGCCGTGGAAGATATTCGGCGAAGGGCCCGGTATTCGCAAGAGCAAGCCGGGCGAGGGAATGAACGGTACGCCGGAACATTTTAACGAGAGCAAGCGCGTCGACCTGACCGGCGCGGACATCCGGTTTACGACGAAGGGCAACGCACTCTACGCTTTCGCGATGGGATGGAATCGGGGCGAGACGCGCATTGCCGCGCTGGCGCCCGCGCGCGGCCTGGAACGGCGCAAGATCGCCCGTGTGGAACTGGTGGGGTCGCAGGAGCCGGTGCGCTGGAAGCTGGATGGCGACGGCCTGCACAGGCAGGACCAAAAACTAGAACTCTTACGCGGACCACAGTGTCCTCAACGACCGCCTGGGACGCGTTGTACGGGTCAACTGCGACCTCTTCCGGCTTGCCGATGAAGTGATGGCGACAGCGTGCCGCTCTTGCTGTACAATTACAACAAACGCCCCACTAAGCCTACTTCTAAGCACGTGCCAATCAACATCATACACACTCATTCCGACTCCGGAGCAACTCGTTAAAAAGATTTCTATTTTTCCATCGACGAGTTGGGTCAGCTCTGCGGCGAAACGCGGTACTGCGATGCAGAGGACAACCTCGCGGTATTCTCCAAATCCCTCACACGTTATCGCCGCATCGGTGACTTCCAGGGATTGGCGACGCTGCCACGCCCAAGACCGTTGCAGCTTCACATCGACCCGTACATCCTGAACGGCCACTTCCGCGCTTGGCTACGCAGACAGAAGCCTGACCCCGACGAGATCGGGGAACCCCGCCTATTAAGTCTCTGCCTACGTGACGTATTCTTGCGATAAGAAACACACTTCTTTTTTCCTCGACAATCCCCTCCGCTCGGTGGAAGAATCCCGGTATGCGCTCGTGACAGGTGTTCCATTTTTCCAAGCTTGCCCGCGCGCAGCAGCACGCGTTTTTCGTCGCACAGCGAAAGCAACCGGCAACGCCCGCGGAGAAATCGTTCTGCTCCTGCCTCGCTTCGCTCGGCCTTTCCTATCGTTTTCAGCAGGGTCTCTGTACTCCCTTCTAAACGAACATCGGCCGCACAGCGCGTCAGCGTATCGGACGCCGAAGCATTTGCGCGGGCGTTTTCCCGTTCGCCCCTCTATGGTCATAGACCGGTCCGGCGCGCCTGTCAAGGATTCCCTATCGGCGCGCGAAAACTGCGCGTCCTTGACCGGCGTGTCGGACTGCTCAACGCAACTGTGATGAGGGCGAAGGGGAAGCATGAAGTGGACCATGATCTACGGTGAACCATCCTGAATCATTGGCTACCTTGGGCGAATAAACCTGTACGGTACGTTGACAATTGTAATTTCTCTGTTGCGCTATTTTGAGACGAAATTAAGTCCGTCGCTCAGGGTGAGCAGCCTGCATCATACTCCACCCTACTGCGATTTCTTCGAAATCAGGTGTTGTCCAGTTCGCCTTTTGCCTCCTCTATTCGACGATGAAATTTACTTTCGTGACCACGGTACCGCCCGGAGTGGTGACTGTAATCGGTCCGGTGGTGGCACCCTCGGGAACCGTTGCCCATAAGTAATTCGGACCACTGGCGGCCACGCTTCCTCCCGGAAGCCCCCCGAACCCCACGGAAGCCCCGAGGAGGTTGCTGCCCCAAATACGCACCCGAGTGCCAGGGGGACCCGACTGCGGAGCAAACTTTAGAGCCTGGGGCGCCGGCGGCGGAAGTCCCACATCAAGGGAGAACACAACGCCAAAGCCGCCGGGACCACCGCCTAACGCGGAGCCATAGATTTTACCGTCGCTTCCTTGGATCAGCCTGCACGGGCAAAGACCCTGCGTTGCTCCGTTAGATGGGGAAAATAGGGCTTTGTACTCTCCTGCCTTGGTAAGACTGAAAAGCGTGCTGTCGCCCTGAATGGCGCCGTAGAGGTTGCCATCGCTGCCCTCGATCAACGAGTTTACAATGCCGTTCCCGCAGACTCCGAAATCGTGAAGCAGTGTATACTGCCCAGCTGGCGTAAGTTGGTAGACGCCGCCGTGCGGGTCGCCCTTGGAGCACCCCAATCCAGTCGACTGGACGCCGTAGAAGTTTCCGTCTGTGCCCTGCAGGACAAGCCCCTGCCCGGTAAAATCGGTCATAAGAAAGGGAAGGTTGGCCACGGTAACTGCCGTCCCCGCGGGGGTGACTTTATACATGTAGGCATTCTGGCCGGTCGTGTATGGCTGAGCCACTCCATAGAAGTTCCCGTCCGCGCCGTAGATAGGTACGCCCGGGTATCGGTCGGTAGATGGGAATGTGTAGAACGGCGTCACGTTTCCTGCGACATCGACGTTCACAAGGTAATACGTGCTGCCGGAGGCGGAACCAGCCAACCCAAACAGGTTGCCGTCAGGTAGGCTTCCAGCCACGGGTATCAAAGCATAACCGCTGGAAGCATATAGCTTTTCCGTTCCGGTGGTCGGACCGACCGAAAAGATATTCCCAGAGCCAGCCTGTTGGACGGACGAGTAGAGGAGACCATTCGCGGCCACAGCGCCAGGGATGGAGCCAACCTGGTACGGAGGGCTGCTGAACGGAGCGACGACCGTCGCGCGGCCGCTGGGCGCGAGGGAGAACACTTCTACGCCGCCTGCATTTAAGTAAAATAGGCCGGGCGCGCTCTCCGCGATTCCCCCGGGCTCGCTCGTTTTGCTAGTTGAGTAGTAAACGGCAGTGTAGACAGGCTTAGGCGTCGCCTGCGCCCAGATCGGCGCGGCGCCCACACCGATAAGAAGAATTAGACGGGCATTCAGATACATTCGGTATATTCTCCTGTGAAAGCCTTGCGGCGTGAGCTCCAGCCCACCCCGTCAAGACCCACCGTTAGTGGTAACGCAACAGACCCGATGGGTACGGGCCATTTCCATCGCCAATTGAGCCTAAGATACTACCGAGGCTCTGGCATGTACTGAAGGTCTGCGTACGGCCACAGCCGCTCTTGCCGCTCGGGCAGCTAACGGCGTACGTCGGGACGTAAGCGCTACCATTCACTATTGTTGGACGCGCGTAAGACGATGCGCACCAAGTATCAGTGCTCTTGTACTTCTCTCCTGGTTGGTCGTCCGCATTGGGCAGGGCCCTGTACGCCCAAAGCACGCCCAAGCCGCGGTTCTTCGTTCCATCCTGGGCGGTGTAATTTGGCGTTACCACCCAGATCAGACCATTTATGCACGGGGTTGAAGTGCAGTTTGCGCTTACGGTTACTGCCCCGCCAGGAAACCCTATGCCGTTTGAATTCGAAGGGACGGTGTCGTGCGCCGGCGTGACGAACCAGCCCGAATATGTGAAGCTCTGCCCGGACGTGCACGAGCCGTAGGCAGCGTTGATGGTGGCATTTATCGTGAGGCTGGAAGCGGACCCGTCAGACGCGTCCGTTACGCTCGTGACGGTCGGGCACGTGCCGCCAGCGCAGGTGCACCCACTGAGTGCTAACGTATCACCCGCAACGACTTGGTCGCCTAGGCAAGTTTGGTCATAGGTGCAGGCGCAGCCTGCCCCGGAACAGGCGGGCAGGCTGAGAGTGCTCGACGAACCTGAACTCCACGTTAGGGTTTCGCCAGCCACTCCGGGCCACGCGTATGTATTGTCTGAAAGCAGCGTTGAGGTTAGCCTCTCATTATTCGGATAATCGATTAAGTATACGCAACGCGCTCCCGAGCCATTGCCGCAGCGCGTTGAATTACTCCCCTGGTTATCGTAGATCGCCATGCTTGACACACGGTCGCATCCGCCCGCCGGATCCGCACCGGAACATAGACTACTAGATGCACCGAATGTCCAGCTCCCCGTGTCGCCAGCCCCGAAATCCACACACTCTGTGTCGTTATAAGCCGGCCCACACAGTTGGCCCTGGGTAAAGAGATACCCGTACCCGGACTTATCTGTGCTCACCATGCGCGGGTTGCCAGCCAGGTCGTCGAATAACGCGACCCCTCCGACTGCCATGTCGCGGTCGTAGACATTCATCTCCTGCAGCGTCGTCGTACAATAACCGCAGCCAGTCGGCGGATTGCCCGTACAGCCACACACCTTGTCCGGCGGCGAGCTCGGGCCCACTCCAAAAGCTGGGCTGTATGGGGTGAAAGTTTGGAAGGCCTTGGTCTGGTTGAAATTCGTGGCTGACATCTTGAAGTCCATGATGGTCTGGCCATTGTCGTTGCTCGAGCTGGGTGTCGCACCGTTGAATGCCTCGAAGCCGCCGTTGCCGCAGCCAAAGAAGACGTGCACAGACTGGTCGCTGCCTATGGCATCCGCTACGGTTGCTGCCGGGCCGTTTCCAGACATCCAACACCCGCCGCCATGCCCACCCCAGTTAGGTGCGAACTGATAGGGGGACGAGACGCAAGCCGTGGTGGCATTGGTCGTGCAGTATCCCGTTGAGTAATTACATGTATCCCCGGCGACGGGGCACTGCACGTATACCAAGCAATCGCAGCCGGGGCTGCCGGTATTTCCTGAATTAGTAGTGCACTGGCCGTTGTATAAGGGCGTCGAACCGGCGGTTAGTCCACCGCCCGAACACCCCGATGCGCCACTGGTGCCGCCGGGCTCATCCGAGTAGGCGTGCTGCGCCACGAGTCCGCCGGACGTGCTTGTGTACATCGTCACCCAGCCGGTATAGTCCTGAGAAACAACATTCTCCTGCACGCCCGTGCCAAAAAGGGCGTAGATCAGGTTGGGGGTCGTAGTGTTGTAGGAGTTGGTGATCTCGAGGAGCGCCAAGCGCTGCTGCTGCCAAGCCTCAGTCATCGAAGTAAAATCGCCACTGGGGCCGCCAATATGGTGGGCAGCAACAGCGTCGAGGCCAGTAGTCAAGTCGATCTCATGTATCCACCATTCGGGAAAGTTTCCAGAATTTTGGCAGTATGATGTCACGAACATCACCGGCTTACTGTATTGTGACTCGCTGGCGTCGATAACGGGAGTCGAAAGGACGCCCTCGAACTGGAGGGTGTCATAACGAGTCGCGGGTGCGCTGCCTGAGCCGCAATCGTCATAATATAAGGCGTTGGTCCCTGCCGAGCCGCTCGTCCCCTGCCTGCTCCACAGAAGAGTCCCGCTCTCCGTCCAGGCGAAGAGTGTGCTGTTAACCGTGGCAGCGATCACCATGTTGTACGCCGTGCCGCCAATCGAGATCCCCTTCAGATATAGGGGTTGAGCCATTATCGGATTAGATGTGGCACCTGTGGGCAACGCAGCCGACGTATCGTCCACCTCGAAGAGCGTTCCGGTCGGCGTCAGGCTCCCCACCCCTGTGACCGTAAAAGTGGTCTCCCAAGGATTGATATTCTGTCGGGCGTTGAACCTGGCATCCGACGGTTCTCCCGCGTAGCCGGCTGTCAGCACGCAGGGCGGGTTAATGCTCGACGGCGTCGTATTGCAGATTTGGGCACTGACGGGAGCTGCAAGGGCAGCGAAACCAAGGGCCGCCATACACGGGGCGAGCTTTGCACCCGTTTGGCGAAAGCGTAGACGACTCCATGCTTGGCGCATGACACTCTCCTCGGGAATTTTCCTGCTTCGGATAGTACGGAGCGCAAAATCGGGAAAATCAAGGCAAAAATCGAGATTAAAGAAATACGGTACCGTGATCCCTTTCCATTAACAAAGCTGCCGCCCTGCCGGCACGTTCTTGCTCAAGACTATACTCTAGTTGAAAACACTTAAGTCGCGAACAGCTACGCATGTTATCGCAATTCTTCCTGTGAAGTTAGTCGGATCGGACCCTCGGGAAGCTGGGTGCTGCTATGCTCGCTGTGTCGCCGGCAGTCGTCCCCGCCGTTTACCGGTCATGCTCGCCATCCAGTCGTTCCAGGCTGCGGCTGCCTGGACAGAGAAAATAAGCAAAAGTCTTGACTGATGTCGAGCACTATTTCACAATGGGAGAGCCCTGCCTCGCTTCGCTCCGTTCTGATCGGCATCAGATTCGAATAACTGATCGGCATCATCGGAATGCGCACTGCACATCGAGTCACCGGGAAGTTGGCCGAGCGAACATGCCGTGGCGTTCCGGATTTTATTTGGGTGACCGGTTTTGGCCAGGCAGCCTTGCGCCCGGAGTGCTGTCCGCGTTCGCAGTCGGTGGCGTCCGGGAAATCAGGCGGCCAACGCGGCGAAATCACGCGCAGACACTACATGCGTGCCTTTGTGGTGGCCGAGAGCCAGCAGCCCGCTCTTGTCGCCTGTGACCAGATAATCGGCCTCGCCCGCTTCGGACAGGGCCAGAAGAAAATCGTTCGTGGGATCGGGAGAGCGCCCCACGCGCGGCAGGAGATCGATGTCCTCCGCGAGTTTCTCCCCCCACCCCCGACATGCGCCGCACAAGTCAGGAACGTAAATTTTCCTTCCAGCCACGCGTCGATGATAGCGGCGGGCTTGCCGGCAGGAGCGATGAGGGCGGACACGATGATGTTGGTATCAAGGACCACGCGCATCAGGCTTTGTTAGCCTTCCCTCTAGCGCGGCGTTCCGCGCGGACCTCGCTGACGGCTTCGTCAACGATGCGCTGGATTTCTTCGGGCTTGGCACCGGCGTTGCGCGCCCGGATATCCTGAATGGTGCACTGAAGCACGCGCCGGCGAACGGCTTCCTCGATGAACTTCGAGAGATCGCCCTTCTTCATGCCCTGAGCGCCCAGAAACACGTCTATACGCCTATTGTATGTTAGGATTTCGAGCGCCGAAACTCTACCGTCACCCCCGATCGTTTTGGCTGACTGTTTCAGAAACCGGGTAGTCTTGCGCTCGGAGTGTTATCCGCCTTCAGATCGCCCAAGGCGTATTGTATGCCGGCCAGGAAATGTTCGAGCAGGCGCGCGTTCCAGAAGACCGGCGCGCCATGCCCCAGCGAACTGTAGAACACGCGGCCCTTATCATACGCGCGAATCCAGGTGACGGGGAAATCCTTGTCAGCCATGCGCACTGGCAGGATGTGGTGCTTGGGGAAGAAGCCGGTCTTTTCCACATCGATGCTGAGGAGGACGTGTAGGTGGTCGCGGAGGGTTGGCTCCTGCAACTGGAAGGCCTGATCGGCAATCTGGAATTCCGCGCCATGAAACACGGCATTCAGCGGGCTCGCCGGGTCATCCACCTTTACCGTCATGTTTTCGCCGTCCCAGGGATGTCCGCCGTTCTCGGTGGCGCCCAACATTTGCCCGAACGGCGGCCACTGGTCGTACTTGGGATACTGCACGAAGGTGGCGATGGCATCGTGAATGCCGACGAACCCCTTGCCGCCGGCGACGAAGGCGAGTAGCGATTTCTTCAACTCCGGGTCGTCGAATAGCACGCCTCCGGTATTCAGGAAGCAGAGGGCATCGAACTGTTGGATCCGGTCCGGGCGAAACATTTCGATATCGTCGCTGAATACCGCCTCATAGGCTCCGGTGCGCTTGCCCATCTCGCCGATGGCGTAGTTGGCCGCCGGATTGGTGTCGTAGGAACTGCCGTGCCACGGATGGCCGTCGCGCATCACCAGGTTGGTCACCAGCAGGCGCCGATGGGCTTTTGGCTTTGCAGGCGCCTTGGCGGGAAGGGCTTCGTCCACTTTGTGTTTCTGCTCGGGGGGAGGGTTTGAGCAGGGAGGAAATTGAAACCAAGCGCCCCCAGCAGCAGCAGAATGCATCTTATTGGATTGCGCGACATATGGCTGGCTCCGCCCAGAAGTATACACCTGAGCGCGCCCGTTGTGAGCGCCTCGAATTCTGTCACTTAAAATATGACCATAGGGCTATCGGTTGGGCCATTTAAGAATATGACCGAAAGCGCGAGTGCATCAGGGCCAGTTTTGGCTCAAGGATGGACATGCACTCACGAGAGCAATACCTGGCACGCGTCCGGGACGAGTATCGGAACGCGGATAAGAAGACTAAGACTCGGTTGCTGAATGAAGCGCGGAAGCGCACGCGGCTGAATCGAAAGGTGCTGATCGGCAAACTGGCCCATCCCGCCGCGATCCGGCAGCACAAGAAACGCGGGCCGCGCCAGCGGACCTACACCCAGGAGGTACGGACGGTATTGATTAAGCTCTGGGAGCTATTCGATTACCCCTGCGGGCAGCGCCTGGCACCGGCGCTGCGCAATGAAGTCGCGCGGCTACGGCGATCCAAGGAACTGGTTTGTAGCGAGGCGGTGGTGACCAAGTTGGAGGCGATTTCGCCGCGCACTATAGACCGGCTGTTGGATCGGGAGAAGCGGCTGCGGGGCTTGCGCCAGAACCGGAACCCTGGCGTGCATCCGTTGCTGTACCAGAAGGTGCCGGTGAAAGTGGCGTCGGAGTGGGACACCACGGAGGTGGGCAACCTGCAACTGGATTATGTATTTCACTGCGGCCGGTCGACGGCTGGCGAGTATGTGCACACGCTCTCGGCAGCGGATATCGCCAGCGGGTGGTGGGAGGGAGAGGCCATCATGGGGAGATCTCAGGCCGCCACCAAGGCAGGCATGGAGGTCATTCGGCAACGCCTACCTTTTCGGATCCGGGAGATCCATCCGGACAACGACAGCGGCATGATCAATGATCTGATCTGGGGATACTGCCAGAATGCCAGGCCCAAGATCAAGATGTCGCGCTCGCGACCGTACCAGAAGAACGACAACTGCTGGGTGGAGCAGCGCAACTGGAGCCACGTGCGCAAGGTGGCGGGGTACCAGCGGCTGGACACGGCGGCGGAGTTGGCGATTCTGCGTGAGTTGTATCAGTCCGTAACGGTATACAAGAACTTCTTTCAGCCGACCATCAAGCTGGTCGAGAAGGTCCGGGTGGAGGGCAAGATCCATCGCCGGTACGACAAACCGCGGACGCCCTTTCAGCGGGTCATGGAGTCGGGACAGATTTCCGAAGCGGCGGGTAAGCGGCTGCAAGCCAGGTATGCGTCGCTGAATGTGGCGGTTCTTCACAAGCGCATTGAGGAGTTAAGAGACCGGCTATTCGCGGCGACCGAGGCGAAGAACTCGCCGGAACCGACCGGAGCCAGGCGTCGGGGCCGTGGCATTCGGGTGATCGGCGCCGCGCAACGGTTGGCGCAGCAGAGGAGGTGTACGGACAGTCAATAAGGAAGCCGGGCAAAAACGGCCCGGCGGCTTCGCGTTTTATTTATCCAAGGCCTCCGCTCCGAGACTTCACCAAAGAAATGTGGAGCAAGCAAATGCCAAAAACAAAACCCTCTGAGAGCCATAGCTATCAGAGGGTTCGTTACCGATTTCTTCGGAGCCAGCCCCGTCGCATCGGCCTTGGATCTCCGCTCGGGCGCGACCCCTTGCGGATCGAATTCATCTTACGACAATGAGAAACAGACTCGCGTGTCTGGTCATGTTCTTAAATGACCCAGCCGACCCCCACTTCGGTCATGTAGATAAATGGCTTGACAGGCGCCTTAATATGTCGATTAGCAAGCCCGGAAACTTACTCATGGCGAAGGGCTACCAACGGGTCCACACGTGTTGCGCGTCGCGCCGGAATGTAGCAGGCGGCAAGCGCCACCAATATAAGCAGCGACGTCACCGCAATGAGCGTAATGGGGTCGCCGGGCTTCACCTCGTACAGCATCGCACCGAGCAGGCGTGTGACCGCTAGCGAGGCTGCGATGCCGATGGCCAGGCCCACGGCGGTCAGCATAACGCCATGACGCACGACGCGCCGGAGAATTTGCCCTGTGGGCGCGCCCAGCGCTACCCGGATGCCGATTTCGCGCGTTCCCCGCGTGACCTCGTGGGCCAGCAGTCCGTAGAGTCCGAGGGCCGCCAACAGTAACGCCGCAAAGCCGAAGAGGCTGGCAAGACGAGCAATCAAGCGTTCCTGGAATAGCATGGCGTCGATCTGCTGGGCTTGTGTCTTGATATTGAGTACGGGTATATCCTTGCCGGCTTGGCGTACGATCTCGCGCACTTCCGGCACCATGGCGAGTGAGTCGCGCGCGGTACGCAATTCGAACGAACCGCCCGAACCGCTAGGAACATAGGTGGTGGGTTCAATCGCGCGGCGCAAGTCATCGTACTTGGCATCGCGCACCACGCCCACTATCTGCCAGCCGGCCCGCGGGGAAGAGTCGGGCTCGCCGTTGACACCGGGAATATAGGCGCCGAAGGGCTGGCCCAACGGCTTTATTTTTGGAAAATAGGCGCGCACAAAGGCTTCGTTCACAATGGCCGGTATAACGATCCGTTCCCCGGGCCTTCGGATCTCCCGTCGGCTTGGCCGCCAAATCGTAATCTTCGGGTTTGAACTCCCGGCCCTCGTTGCACCGGAATTTTCATGGTCTCGAAGAATCGGGGACCTACGGAGAGGATGTCAGTTTGGACGGTCGACTTTGGGAGGAGTGCCGGGCAGATAGAAATCGATGGCAGACACGCTTCCGCTCAACAAAACGGAATCGGAGTAACTGACCGAGAACACGCCGGGTATGGCGTTGAAGCGGTCTCGCAGGTCTCGGTAAAAGCTGGCCAACCGTTCGTGCTTCAAGTGGTTCAGGGTGGCGTCCACGTCGAAGGTCAGCAGGTTATCGGTGGCGAAGCCGGGATCGAGTTTCCGGAGGTTTTGTAGGGTATGCACTACCATTCCAGCGCCCACCAGTACGACTACCGTGAGCGCCACTTGAGTCACCACCAGGATGTTGCCCAGGCGGAAGCGGCCTTGGCGAGCGTTCAGGGCGGCCGCCCCGTCTTTCAGGGCAGGCGTCAGATCGATGCGCATGGAGCGTAGCGCGGGAGCAAGCCCGAACAGAACTCCTGTCACCAAGGCGGCGACGAGCGTGAAGCCGAGCACGCCCCAATCCAGTTCGGCGGCAAGAATTCGCTTATTTGCAGCGAAATCGATCAGCGCACGGGAACCCCAATGCGCTATGAGCACACCCAAGGCGGCGCCGAGGGTGGAAAGCGTGATGCTTTCAGTGAGCAATTGGCGGACAAGCCTGCCACGCGCCGCGCCCAGCGCCAGGCGCACAGCAATCTCCTTCTGTCGCGCGGCGGAACGCGCCAGCAGGAGGCCGGCAACGTTGGCGCAGCCGATCAACAGCACAATCGCCACTGCGATCATCAGTGCGTAGAGCAGCGTGGAGAGGCGCCCTCGAAGACCGGAGAGCCCGGTCTGTGCCGGTACGAGGGTAATCGCGGGGGCGTCCGCGGGACTCGCTATGGGCTTCTCGGCCTGCATCAGATTGTTGAGGAACAACGTGGTGAGTTGGCTTTGCGCAGATCCCACCGAAATGCCCGGCTTTAAGCGGCCTGCGGCCACAATCCAAAAGGAGCCCGCATCTTCCTGCCGTGGCGACCAGGTATCCGGCTCCAGCAGGGTTCGGTGCTGGCCCAAAGGCACCGAGAGATCGCGCATGGTGCCCGGCGTGAGGTAGCTGAACGATTCTTCGGCGACTCCAACGACCGTGAACGGCACTCCATTCAGATCCAGTGTTTTGCCGATTATGGACCGGTCGGCTGCGAATTGGCGCTTCCAATAGCCATACTGCAAAACAGCCACGGGCGCGGCGCCCGGCGCATCATCGGCTGGAACGAATACGCGTCCTGCTGCAGCGCCCACGCCGAGAGCTTGAAAATAATCGCCCGACACATATTGGCCGGCGGCCCGGTGTACGGCAACATTCCCGCTCACTGTAATGGAACCGGCGCCCGCGAATTCGGCCAAGCTGGAGAACGGGCCATGCCGGCGCACATCTTCGAGGAACGGCTTCGCCAGGGAGCAGCCGTGCTCATTGCCGCCCGCCGAGCGGTTGGAACAGTCTCCGTAGGAGCTGAAACCGTGGCTCTTCAGCTTGCCGCGGGCGCTCCATTTGAGAAGCATCAAGTGCTGCGGATCGCGGACCGGCAGCGTTTTGAACATGACCGCGTTGATGATGGTGAAGATCGCCGTGTTCGCGCCGATACACAAGGCTAGCGTTAGAATCGCAACCGTGGTGAAGCCTGGATTCTTCGCCAACAAGCGCAGGCCGTGGAACAGGTCGCCGCGCCAACCCGCCAGCCAAGTGAGTCTGCCCCGTTCGTACAGCGCGCGATCTTCCGCATTATTCTGCCAGGCCGTCATGGCTGATTCCCTTCCCCTCTGCGATTCTTCCAGCTCGTGGGCTAGTGCCGTCCAATCGCCGACGTGGTGGCGCGCGATCTCGCCAGCCTCATCTTCGTCTGCGCCCGAGCCGAGCGCTTCGGCATACGCGTCCTCCAACTGGCGGGCCACTTCTTCTATGATTTCTGCCTCCCGCGCCGGAGAAAATCCGCGAAGGCGCAGATTACCGCGAACATATTCGGTCCAGTCAGGCATGGTTGGGCCGCACGATGTGGTTGATGGTAGCCACGAACTCATCCCAGGCGCTGCGTTGGGCCTTTAGGACTTTGCGGCCCGCCGGCGTCAGGCGGTAGCAGCGGCGGCGGCGTTCGCCAGCCCTTTCCAGCCAGCGACCGGCGATTAGGCCACGGTCTTCCAGTCGGAACAAGATAGGATAGAGCGATCCGATACGAAAGCGGATCTGGCCTTTGGATCGCTCCTCAATGAGTTTGCCGAGGTCGTAACCATGGCGCGCGCGGCCTTCGAGGAGGGTGAGCACTAACAGTTCGGCGCTTCCCTTACTTAGGTCCCGGTTAAACATAGGCTTTAGGGAATTATACTTCCGTGACGTATATGAGGGCAAGGGGGGGCGCGTCGCGAATCTGTGCTGAACGCTTACGGCCTGATTCCGCTGGGTTTGAACTCGCCGCCCTTCACCACGAAGATCGAGTATTTCTTCCGTTCCGCGCGGGACAGGCCCGTCCTTTCTGCGGAGTCAGGTTATCGTGCTCGGATTCGATCATGGGCAGCGGTTCTTTGGGGCCGGGAATCTGGTTGAGCGCGGTCCACATGCCCGGCCGGCGGCGAAATCGTGTCGATGAAACCCATGCCCGCCATCACCGGCGCCTGGATGCGCGACGCGAAATTGACCGGATCGAAATAGAGCGCGGTCTTCATCGCGTCCGGGATTGTCCGGACGGCCAGTTGGGATAGCCGGCTTTTCGGCCGTGAAGATCTCGCGTTGGTGTCCGCGCCGGCCGGGACGCAGACCAGCACCGCGGTAATCTTCTCCGGCCGCAGGCCTGCGAGCACCAGGCTCTGTTGCCCGCCCATGCTGCCTCCTGTCAGTACGATCGTCTTGCCATCCCAATCGGGCCGCGTCAGCAGATAATCCAGGGCGCGCGAGTCGCGCAGGTACATATTCAGGAAATACGATTTCTCGCGATCGGTGTTGCCGATGGCCTGATAGTTTCGCGGGATGTCGCCGGATGCATCCGACGGCAGCTTGTCGTGCGAATCGACGTTGACGAACAGCCAGCCCTCGGCGGCACGCTGCGCGGCGCCGTGCGCATTCAACGCGTACACGCCCGCATACTGCAATTGGATGAGCGCGGGAAACTTTCCTTCGCGCGCCGGCTTGGCAATGTAGCCGTGCGCCTTGGAACCGAGCGCATCGAGGACGAACATGTTCAGCTCAACTCCCGGCACATCGGTCGGGACCGTTCGTCAGGACGGGGTTGATCGGGACCTTGGCTTGGGCGGCCAGTTTGCCTTCCCAGAAAGCGTCGAAATCGTCGGGCCGCGGTGTCGAGAGGCCGATCTTGGCCGGCGCGACAGCGGCGCCCACGGCATAGAGTCCGTTGTTGCGGCCGGTGTTGCCTCCAACATAAGCGGGGGCGGCCGGTGTCCTGGTGTGGTTGGGCCGAGATTCGCGTAGGGTTCAACCGCGACATAGATCATTTCGGGCTGATCGCCGGCGATTTCGATCTTGTCTTTGCCGGAAGAAAGATCGAGCTTGCCTTCCTTTAGAACCACGGCGTTGTTGCGGCGGATCGTCCACTTATAGGCGTACGTGGGCGTCGCGGGCCCAGGCGTCACGGTCCAACCCACGGTTTCGCCGATGTTGTATATGCCGCTGGCATGATACGGCGTAAAGGTGAGCTGCTGTTCGATCAGCCCGGGCTGGGACAAACCGATTGGCGCGGCGGCCAGTAGGGCGAGCAGAATTCGTGCGCGGAACCGAATCACTATAACCTCCTGTAACATGCGGCGGTGGTGCCGAGGTTGCGGCCACCGGTCATCTTAGCAACTTCGGCGCAGAGGAATCATGTAATGGCAGAGCGTGCGTATTTCGCAAGAGGGAATTCCAGGAGGAGCGGGAGGTGTCTTTACGATGGTGGCCAGGGACGGAATCGAACCGCCGACGCCAGCCTTTTCAGGGCTGCGCTCTACCGACTGAGCTACCTGGCCGCCAATGCGCTATTGTATCAGACCCGCGCGCCGACCCGCTTCGCTATCTCGTTGCCAGCGCACCGAGTTCCGCCAGTTCTTCACCGGTGGCCTTCTCCACATCCGCGTGCAGACTGTGGCCGTGCGCGTCCATCGTAACAATCGCCGCAAATCCGCGCACCGTCAACCGCCACATCGCCTCCGGAATCCCGAATTCCATCAGATAAACAGCCGGTACATCCTGCACCGTGCGCGCATAATATTGCGCCGCCCCGCCGATGGCATTCAAATAAACGGCGCCATATTCCTTCAAAGCGGCCAGAGTTTTCTTGCCCATGCCGCCTTTGCCGATCACTGCGCGCACGCCATAACGCTTGATCACGTCCGCCTGGTAGGGTTCCTCGCGGCTGCTGGTGGTGGGCCCGGCGGCCTTTACCGTCCATTTCTCGCCCTGCTTCAACATTACCGGACCGCAGTGGTAAAGCACCGCGCCATTCAAATCCACCGGCGGCGGATTCTTCATCAAATACGCGTGGACGTTGTCGCGTCCGGTGAACATTTCGCCGTTGATCAGCACTACGTCGCCAACCTTCAGGGCGCGCATCTCGGCTTCGGTCAAGGGCGCGGTCAGCACCACTTCGCGACCGGTTAGCGGAAAACCCTCCGCCTTGCGCCATGCGCTCGACAGGCCGGCTCGGGTCGCGGTAGAGCCACTGCGTAATAGCGCCGTCCCGCGCATCCAGGCGGACGCCCAAGCGCCGGAAAGCCCAGCAGTCATAGGCCACCGACACGAAAAAGCTGGCGGGCAAACGGTTCGCGGCCGTGATCTTGCAACCGATCAGCGAGGCTTTACCGCCGAAACCCATGGCGCCCACGCCCAAACGGTTGGCCTCTTCCATAATCCCGGCTTCGAGTTTAGCTAGCACCGGATCCGCATTCACATCGTCCAGGGTGCGGAACAACTGGCCTTTCGCCAGTTCATATCCGTGGGCGCGGTCACTGCCGATGCATACGCCGAGCGCACCCGGCGCGCAACCCTGCCCTTGCGCCTGCCAAACCGCGTGTAGCAGGCACTTACGCACGCCCTCCAGATTGCGGTCCGCGCGGCCTAGCCGGTCCAATTCGCAGGGCAGGGAATACTGGATGTTCTTGTTCTCGCAGCCCCCCCCTTCAGGATCAGCTTAACCTCGATCTCATCCTGCTCCCATTGCTCAAAGTGCATCACCGGGGTTTCGGCGCCCAGATTATCGCCGCTATTCTTGCCGGTCAGGGAATCGACCGAATTAGGCCGCAGTTTGCCTCGCCGCGTGGCCTCCGCGACGGCCGAGCGGATGGCGCGCTTAATCTCCAGTTGGTTCACGCCCACGGGAGTGTGCACCACAAACGTGGGCATGCCCGTATCCTGGCAAATTGGACCTTCATCGTCCTTTGCCATGTCGATGTTCGACAGAATAATGTTGAGCGCTTGAGCCGATTGCGTGGCGGGCGTTTCCGCCCCCGCGGCTAGCGACATCGCCGCGCGTACATCGGGCGGCAAGTTGGTGGATGTCTGGGTAATCAGCTCCAGAAGGCTATTGGCGAGGAGTTCCATACCGATATGTCTTGAACCTTCATTCTATCCGAGTTCCGCCGCCGCGAGAACGGCGCGGGCTCGGGAAGGGCGGAACTAACTGGCCTTCTTGCGAATGTGAGACAGGCGGCCCACGCCGAAAAAGTGGGAGGCGGTCAAGCCGGTGAGCTTCCGGGCGGCTGGCGTTAGCGCCACGGGTGTGAGTGGACCGCCATGCAGTTCCCCCGCGGCTTCGGTACGCACCGCGACCCGTTGCCGCACCACGGCCAAAACGAAGGCCGGCAGGCGGACGGGGTCGCGCAGTTCGCCGCGCCGAATCGAGGTCACCACTTGTGACAGTACGTTTTCAACTTCGTCTTCCACGTCGTTTGTCCAAGGCAGTTCCCGCTTCAAGAAAAAACGGACGCCATGCGACATGGTGTGATCCAACTCTCCAGCGGCCCCGGCGTTATTGGCCCAAATATCGTCGATGAGCGCACGGTATGGACTCGAGGCGGCATCTGCGCCGCTCATTGAGTGCCGCGATTCGCCATGACCGCAGGCGCCGTGCTAAAGGCGAGCCTGTCGGACTGCTCCAAGCAGGTGATCGCCCTTTCGAGCAGACGCCGTTCCGAGCGATTCGCCGGCAACTCCGCGCGAAGCGCCAAAATGATTCTGCCGTGCGCCGAGGCGGTTCGGATTTCAACTTCCGGTCTTGCTCTCGGTCCACATTTCGCGGTAGCCTGTCCAAGCCGCTCCACGGAAATCATTGTCGCCGCAATGTCTTCCAATTCCGCACGAAGATCCAGTATGATTTGCGTCAGATCCGTCATCGCTTACTATGTCCTAACCCGCAGACTTTCAGCCCCGCGTGCTATTTCCAGGGTGCAAAGGAGATCCCATCCGCCGCGGCCCCGTGGCTCTGGCAGGCCGATCGATTGCCCTCTTGTGAACCAGTCGCTGCGCTTTGAGCCAGTCTTCCTGGGGAGATCCGTGGCGGAAGGCCCGATCCACCCACAAGTGAAAGGCCACTGCGGCGATCTGTTGGCGCTCCCTGGACGTCAAGGTCCGAAGTGCCAAATCATCACACGAGCTATGCACCAATCCGCCTCGTATCGTTGGCGGGTACACAGTTCCCGGTTTGCGTTTGGTGTTCATATTGCTCCCCTTCGCGCAGGGTGTGGTCAATCCTGCTCAGCCACCTGTTCCAATGGGAAGTACGTTTTAAATCCACCCAATCGTCGATAAAGCAGTAGATTTATATGGTTATTTCACGCCGTCTTAGTTCGTACATCCCAAGGCATTTGTAACAAAGGATCACACGAACAAAGAGGCTCTGTCAAGTAGGATCTTTGCCCTACGGTGAGTAACTCCTGTGTATTTACAGAATAAATAAACAGAATTAGAGAATGATTTGTGGGATAACGTGACGGTCTTTAGGTGTCAATGAGGCCTGCGCGGATGGCGTAATGAGCCAGTGTCACCGAATCATGGATGCCCAGCTTCTTCATCAGGCTGGACCGGTGCGCCACGCAGGTTTTGAACGCGATACCGAGAACGGCCGCTGCCGCCTTAGTGCTCTCGCCCGCGGCAATCAGTTTCAAGACTTGCATCTCGCGTTTGGTTAATTGCACCCGCGAGTGCCCACTCTCTCTTAGAATTTCCCGAAGTTTGTTAACGAGAAGATTTGGCGCCGCGGCCGCAGGCAGGTATTGCCATCCGGCGTCCAATACCAGGACGCCTGTCTTCAGATTCGAGACGAAGAGCGCTTTGGTTTCCGGCCGGTGTTCGTTCAGTCGCTGAGCTAACTCGATCCCGGTCATATCTGGCATTTCGATATTCGCCACAAGTAAGTGAATAGGCTGTTTGAATTCGCGTGACAGGCGTAGCGCCTCGTGACCCGCGTCGGCTACCAGTAAACGGTGCCCATGGGCTCCTAGCGATTGTGAAACTTGTTGGCGCAGGGTTCGATCCTGTCCCACAATGAGAACCGTGCTGACGACAGGCGTCGCTGTAAGGCTCTTCTTATCGCTGTTGGCCATTCCTCAACGCGCTCGCATGTTACGGGGGAAATACCCGACCTTCCAGCATACCGGAACAAGAGAACT
Source organism: Bryobacterales bacterium (assembly GCA_963738345.1). Classification (GTDB taxonomy): domain Bacteria; phylum Acidobacteriota; class Terriglobia; order Bryobacterales; family Bryobacteraceae; genus Bog-159. The sequence continues at coordinate 2,732,338 of CAVTWI010000002.1, read as the reverse complement.
ATTTGCACAAATTAGGATCGTCGTTTCATAAATAGCGGTGTGAATGGCCTTACTGGGAATACTAAGCCTTTCTTGCGTTTACGTCTGATAACGGCTTGGCGCCGCTTCAATTTGCTACAACGGATTCATGCGGATCCTATTTATCGGCGGTACCGGAATCATCAGCACGGCCTGCACGTGCCTGGCGGCGTCCCGCGGCATCGAAGTAACTCTGCTCAATCGCGGACGCCGTGCCGCCTCTTTGCCGCCCGGCGTGAATACCTTGGCCGTAGATATTAACGACCCCGCCGCCGTGTCCAATGCCCTTTCCGGCGCCAAATTCGATACCGTCGTGGATTGGATTGCTTTCGAACCTACCCATATCGAACGCGATATCGAACTGTTTCGCGGCCGGACCCGGCAATACATCTTCATCAGTTCCGCCAGCGCCTATCAAAAGCCGCCCTCGCAGTATCTGATCACCGAGTCAACGCCCCTCGCGAACCCATATTGGGATTACTCCCAACAGAAAATCGCCTGCGAAGACCGGCTGATGCGGGCGTATCGTGAGGAAGGCTTCCCCATCACCATCGTGCGCCCGTCGCTCACCTACGGCGAAACGCAGATCGCTCTGGCGGTAAATAGTTGGCAAAAATCTTACACCGCTATCGACCGCATGCGGAAGGGGAAGAAAATAATCGTTCCCGGCGATGGCACGTCGCTGTGGGTCATTACCCATAACACCGATTTCGCCAAGGGTCTGGTCGGCCTGCTAGCGCGCGAGCAAGCTATCGGCCACGCTTTCCACATCACCAGCGACGAAGTGATGACCTGGGACCAATGGTATCGCCTCACGGCCGAAGCCGCCGGCGCCGAACCGAATCTGGTGCATATTCCGAGCGAATTCATAGCGGCCTGCATGCCGGAAACGCGCGGCGGACTGTTCGGCGATAAAGCGGTGAGCGTGGTCTTCGACAACACCAAGATCAAGCGCTTCGTGCCCGACTACTGCGCGACAGTGCCCTTCACGCAGGGCATCCGGCAGACCATCGCGTGGTTCGACGACGACCCCGCGCGGCGCCAAATCGACGAGCAAGCCAACGACAATTGGGACCGGCTGATCGAAGCCTACGAGCGCGGCACCCAAGAGGCGCTACGCCGCTTTCAGGCATGAAATAACATCCGCTTATTCGTATCGCAGCGAAATCATCGGATCCGCCTTAGCAGCCCGCCGGGCCGGGATATAACTGGCCGCCAGCGCGACCAGCGACAATAGAATCGACACGCTCAATAGGATGCCTGCATCGCCGGGCGTGACACCATATAACAGGCTCGCGATCCATCGCGTAACCACCGCTGCCGCCACTAACCCGAGACCAATTCCAATAGCAGCCAGCTTGACTGCCTGTCCCAGAACGAGTCGCAGTACTGCGCCCCGGCTCGCGCCGATCGCCATGCGAATTCCGAATTCGCGTATGCGCTGTCCCACCAGGTAGCTCATCACCCCGTACAGGCCGATGGAGGCTACGAAGAGCGCGAAAAATGCAAACACCACGAGTACGGCCGTCCTGAATCGGGATTGACTTACCGATCCCGAGACGATCGTCCGCATAGTGTCAATGCTGTCCACCGGCACATTGGAATCGACTGCTGAGACTGCCATGCGGAGCGCACGGGCTACGCTGCCCGGTTCGACCGACGTGCGCAGAACCAGCGTGGGATGCGCTTCCACATTAGGAATCTGTCCATAAGGCACGTACATCGCCGGCGCGGGCATAGCGCCCAGACCCTCGTGGCGCACGTCTCCTACCACGCCCACAACCGTGCGCCAGTTCGCGTCGCCGAAACGCAGTCGCTGGCCCACCGGATTCTGCCCGCGCCAGAAGGCGCGAGCCATTGACTCGCTAACAGCCACCACCAGGCCGCCATCCTCGTTGTCCCGAGCCTCGAACCCACGCCCGCGCAGAATCGGAATGCCGATGGTTTCAAAGTACTCGGCGGTTACCGGCCGGTAAGCGGTGATATCGAAGACACCCGGAGCCTTCGGTGGACGGCCTTCGATATCGAAAGACCAGGAATTATCGGAGCCGCTTAGAGGTAGATAAGCGGCAAAGGCTGCGGATTGCACTCCGGGAATGGTACGCGCCTGTGCCAGCACGTCGCGCTGGAAAGTCGAGATCGGGCGATGGGCGCCTGTTCCAAAAGAGCTTTGGCCGGTGTAGTGGGGCGGCAGCGAGAGGCGCGCCGTAAGAATATGTTCGGTCTGAAAACCAGGCGAGACCCGCAGTAGCTTCCATAAGCTTTTGGCCATCAAGCCAGCGCCAGTCAACAGGACCAACGCCATCGCAACCTGGGCCACCACCAGAACATCCCGTAGGCGGGAGTGAGCGCCCGCCACACCCCGTCCGCTGTGCTTCAGCGCATCGTGCGCATTCGCCTGGCGGAACTGTAACAAGGGGATCAATCCGAATACGATTCCCGTTACCAGTGAGGCCATGCTGGTGAACGCGAACACGCGCGCGTCCACCGCAATCTCCGCCGTGCGTGGCAAGTCAGCCGGCAAATACGCCACCAGGGCAGGCACCCCGAACCACGCACACGCGAACCCAAGCAATCCACCGAACAAAGCCAATAAGATGCTCTCGGTGAGTAACTGCTGCGCGATTCTCTTCCGGCTTGCCCCTAAGGCTACCCGCAGGGCGATTTCCTTGCGCCGGCCCAACGCGCGCGTGAGCGCCAGATTTGCGATATTGGCGCAGGCAATCAGCAACAAAATACCGACGGCTGCCAGCAGTGTGAACAAAGCCATGCGAACATTCGCTACCACGTGCTCGGCCAACGGCACGGCCGCGATGCCTTTTTCCCGGTCATCGGCCGGATAGAGTCGCTCGAGATCGGCGGCGGTTCGATTCAGGTCCGCCTGGGCCTGTCGTAAGGGAACCCCGGGCTTCAGCCGGGCGAAGACGCATAAAGGGTGGGTTCCGCGCTGCCAGGGCTGGGGGGGGGAGGGGAGGGCCAGCGGCGTCCACAGGTCAAATCGATTGCGGGCCTGGAAGTCGGCCGCTTTGCTGACCAATGAAAAATCGCGCGGCAGCACGCCAATCACTGTGTAACCGGTACTGTTCAGCGTTACCAGCTTTCCAATAATATCCGGCCGTGCGGCAAAGTAGCGCCGCCATGCGGAGTGGCCCAAAATGACGACCTGGTTGCGGCCCGGACTATCCTCTTGTGGCAGGAAATCGCGGCCCAGCGCCATACGCACTCCAAACAGTGAGAAGAAATCCGAACTGACCGCCGCGCCTTCCAATCGTCGCGGGCCATCCGCGCCGCTCAGGATGAAGTCGGGATACGGATCGACCGCCGCCATACGGTCGAATGAGCGGCTTCGCTCCCGCCAATCGAAGAAATTTGCCGGAGCTACCGTCCCCAGTGAGCCGTCGCTAAGTTGGGTTTCCCAAAGCATCAGCAGACGCCCGGCATTGGGGTATGGCAGTGGCTTCAGGATCACGCCGTTCACCAAGCTAAATATAGCGGTGTTGGCGCCGATGCCCAGGGCCAGCGTCAAGATCACTACCGCCGAGAAAGCCAGATTCTTACGGATGCCGCGGATGGCATACCTGATATCCTGCGCTAGCGTTTCCATGGAAGCTCCGATCCTGATATCACGCACATTCTCCTTCACCTGTTCGAGTCCCCCGATCTCGCGGTGCGCTTCGCGAAGAGCGTCGCCGGCATCCACGCCGTTTCGTATTTTCTGGGCTGCGATCAGTTCGAGATACGCGCGGAGTTCTTCGTCCAGTTCCTGGTCGGCGCGCTTCCAGCGCAGAATATTACGGCCAAGAGCGTAAACATAGCGGACCGCGCCTGGTTTCATGTCGCCCGCAAAGCGCTCGCCATGGCAAGCGAAATCCGCTCCCAGCGTTCCGCCTGCGTCTGTAGTTGGCTCCTGCCGGAGCGGGTCAATCGGTAGAAGCGGGCGCGCCGGTTGGTCTCCGATTCGGCCCAGTTTGACGATAGCCACCCTGCTTGTTCCATACGATGCAGGGCAGGGAACAACGAGCCGGCCTTCACCTCGAAAGTGCCGTTGGAAATTTGCGAGATACGCCGCGATATGCCCATTCCGTGCAGCGGCTGCAAGGCTAGGGATTTCAGAATCAACAGATCGAGGCTGCCTTGCAAAAGATCGGATTGGGATAACGCCATAGCGGCTCTTATAGAGCCTCTATAGTAGCGCCGCTCTTATAGACTGTCAATAGGTCGGATCAAAGACCAGCCTGAATGGCGGCGATGCGCGCCACGGCGGCCCAATCCAGGTCGCCTTCGCCGCGCGCCATGGCGGCCAGGAAGTGGTCGCGCAGCACGCCGGCTAAGGGCATAGGCACTGCGGCCGATTCCGCGGCTTCCTGCACCAGGCGCAGATCTTTGAAGCCCAGGCTCAATTTGAATCCCGCCGGCTCGAATTGCTCTTTGGCGATCGCTCCACCGTAATTGCCGTAAAGCGCCGAGTTGAACAGCGCGTTATTCACGATCTCGAGGAACTGGCCCGCATCCACGCCGCACTTTCGCACCAAAGCGAAAGCCTCGCCCATCGATTCGAGCGCCGCGGCGATCAGGAAATTGCCGGACAGTTTTACGGCGTTGGCCAGCCATGGATCCGTGCCGACTACGGAATGTCCGCGGCCCAGCGCGTCAAACACCGGTTGGCAGCGCTCGATGGATTCCGGCGCGCCCGCCGCCACGATCCAAAGCTTGCCCGCCGCAGCGGCTACAGGCCGTCCGAAGACGGGCGCGGCAACGTAGACCTGCCCGCGAGCGGCATGCTGTTCCGCCAACCGTCGGGCGCACGCTACGCTGATCGTACTGGTGCAGATATGCATCGCGCCGCGAGGCAACGCCTCCATGAATGACTGTGCGGCGTGCTCAACGGCAGGGTCGTCAGCCAGCATCGTTATCACAGCATCGACGCCTTCGACCGCCGCCGCTGGCGAATCGGCCAAGGTGGCTCCGTCCTGCTGCAGGGGTTCGGCGTTCGCCCGCGTACGATTATAAATCGTCACGTGATGGCCGGCGCGCAATAGGTTGCGGGCCATCGGCGAACCCATATTTCCCGCCCCGATAAATGCAAGTTTCATGTTAAGTGTCATTTTAACGTGTCATCCGGACGCCCCTTCCGCGTCCGCAAAAATGTATGGATAAACCCGGAATTAAAATCAACATCCCTGGCTTTGGAAACCGTCATCTACGCATCGTGGTCAGTGACTTTACCGGCACCCATTCTTTTGCTGGAGTAGTGGCGGAGGACGTAAAGGAAAGGTTACGAAGGCTGGCGTCCCTCGTCGATTTGCACATCGTGACTGCAGATTCGTTCGGGACCGCCGCCGGCGAATTAACGGGAATCACCACGCCGTACCTCTTGCGCAGCGACAGGCACGATATCGAGAAGGCGGAATATGTGGCGCGCTTCGATTTGCGGCAAGTCGCCGCATTTGGCAATGGCAACAACGACAGGCTGATGTTGCAGGCGGTAAAACAAGGGGGGGGCCTCGCCATCGCCGTCGATAATGGCGAAGGGTGCGCCGTGGATGCCCTGCGGAATGCCGACGTATTCGTGACCGGCGCCGGCCATGCGCTCGATCTCCTGCTCGACCCAATCCGTTTGAAAGCTACCCTGCGCTACTGATCGATCTACGATCCGGACCGCCGTGCCACCTGCTCCACGGCCCGCATCACGCGCAAGGTATTGCCACCCAAAACCTTCAGAATATCTTCGTCGGAATACCCGCGCTCCATCAAGCCGCGCACCAGGTTCGGGATCTTGGAAATATCTTCCATGCCTTCCGGAAACTGATCGTCGGCGCCGTCGAAATCGGATCCCAGCCCCACGTGATCGATGCCGGCCACCTTTATCGCATGATCGAAGTGGTCCAGCAGTTTGCTCAAAGGCAGTCGCCCCAACTTAGCGATGCGCCGCGCGTTGACCGCACGGACAGCCGGCCCCATTTGGCTGCGGTCGCCAAACTTCGGCGCGGCGGATTCCCGTGCGTCCTGCTGTTCCTGTTCGTCTTTCAGCGCCCCCATGCTATCTGTGAATCGGCCGTCGAGGAAGCCTTCGAAGAAGTTGATATGGACCACGCCGCCGTTCCGCGCCAGCGCCTGCAACATCTCGTCCGTCATATTACGCGGCACATTCGCCAGTGCTCGGGCCGACGAATGGGACGCAATCACAGGCGCCGCCGACGTCTCGACCACGTCGAAGAAAGTCTTGTCCGAGACGTGCGAGATGTCCACCATCATTCCCAGGCGATTCATCTCGTGTACCACCTGCCGTCCGAGATCGGTAAGTCCGTTGTGGGCGGGCGGATGGCTGGCAGTGTCGGCCCAAGGCGTATGTTCCGTGTGGGTGAGGGTCATGTATCGCACGCCTAAATCGAAGTACGTGCGCAGCACGGCCAGATCCGAATCGATCATTTGGCCGCCTTCTACCCCCATCAGCAGGGCGATTTGCCCGCGTTTCCGCGCTGCCAAAATCTGATCGGCGGTCGTGGCCAAAGCCAGGTCTGCGGGATGCCGGTCGATTTGGCGCCGCACGGCGTCGATCTGGTCGAGCGCCCGGCGGATGGATTCGGGCGGCGTGTAACCCAAGGCGTCAGTCCAGATGGAGAGAAACACCCCTGTCACGTGTCCCTGGCGCATGCGGGGCACGTCCACTTGCCCAAAATCATGACGCTGGGTAATGTCATACCCCTCGTCGACCATCATCTGGGTAGTGTCATCGTGCAAGTCCAACACGATGGCGCGATCGAGAAGCCGTTCGACCCGGGCAGGGTCAACTTTAGTCTGTGCGCTTGCGCAAAGAGCCGCCAGCAGCAGGGGCGCAAGCCGGATGAAACCGCTCAACTCAAGCCTCGCGCTTCCGCAACACCGCTCCCACGATGTCCTTGCCCCGCTCATAAGCGATCTGGTAGACATCACGCCTCTGGCCCCGGGTGTACCCGTAGCCTACTCCGTGGAAATGCTCCAGACCCTTCCCCAATACATAGGTAGCCGCGAAGGCGATAGCGCCTTTCGGGATCAGGCCGCCGCCCAGTGGAATGAATCCGACCAGTTCCCGCGCCAAAGCCCTCCAGCCGAAAGCCCCTGCCGCGATCGACACAAGTTCGGCCATCTGTTTGTCGTACCCGACCTCTTTGTCGCTGGCCGCCGCCACCATGAACGCCATACGCACTTGATTCATGGTGATGAATGCCGTATCCGAGGCAAATTCACCCACAGCCCACGGGATTTCGAGCAGGTTCGGGATCACGTTCGGCAGGGCGCTAGCCACCGCAAAAATGGCGTTCTCGCGCGCCACAGACGATATGATCCGATCCACCACCGGTTTGCGAAACGGATGGAAATTACGCGCCAATACCAGCCACAAATCGTCGCGCGCATTGAGAATCTCGTCTACCGTCCGAGCCGGATCGTCGCGGAAATAGGTGAATGCCGTGACCGGGCAGGGAAGTCCCTGCGCATACAACACCAGGTCGAACTTATCCGGAATCCCCGGATCGCTGGCCCGGTGCACCGCCTGCATCACGGCCATGCGCTTATCGTGCGACACCGCCGCCGGAGTCAGGAAATCTTCCATATCGGCGTAGGTGGAACTGCCAGTCGCCACCAATCCGACCACCAAAGGACGGTCGGCCCGCTCACGAACTTCATTCGGATTCAGCAACGACAGGGCTGATTTGGCTTGCTTTATGTATCGGAGCATGTTATGTGCAGGGGCGGTCCGCTCCGCCTAAGCGGAACATAATTTGTAACCCCTTACGCCATTCTACTCCGACGCCTACACGCAGCACATCGATCTCAGGTGCGAAATAGCTCAGTATGATCTCGGTCGCCGGATGAAACTCCAGCGCGGGCGATACCAGAAAGAGGCGGGGCGGTTCGGGCCGCAGTTCGATACCCGGGAAGTATCCGTTAGGGCTGAACTCGCCGCGATCCAGGTGCCACTTTACCCGCAGCCAGTAATCGAGCGCCTGCATCGGAAGTTGTATATCCGCCGTGGCCTTCAGTTCCAGCACCCCGAGCCGCCCGGACCGCTCCACCGCCAGCAGGTCGAGCACCCCCCGCTCGCCCCCTACGAAAGCGGGTACCTGGTCATATATAGGAGCGGCTTGAAGAGGCGCGTACACGCGCTCGATCTGTGCGCGCACCTGCGATTCCAGCCACGCTTCGGGGTTGCGCTTATAGAGCGGATGTTCCCGATCCGTTGCACCTGCCGAGCGCCTTTGCGCCAGTTCATATGCCAGTCGCTCGATTTCCGGCAGATCCCGTGCCCGCGCCATGCTCCGGTGGTCCAGCCCAAAACGCAATCCGTTTTCCGACGCGTGCGCGAATTCGACGCCCCGCACCCGCAGGCTGACCGATCCGTCATGGCTGCCTACCCGCTCCACTTCGGCCGATTCAACCAACCTGGCGAACGCACCCAGCGGCGCCGGCTGACGGCAAACCTCTACATGCGTATCCACGTTGCCGAAATCGGCCGGGTCGATATGCGCCGCGAAATCGTGCTCGTCGTAAGCGAACAGTTCGTAACGCGCCGCTTCCTCGTTTAAGTATTGCAGGCGCAGACTGGTATTCCGCTCCTGCCCGTGCGGAACATAAAGCGCCAGACCTTCGACGACCATCCGTTTCTCCCGCCGGCGCAGGTGGTCGAGCCAGATCAAGCCGAAGGTCAGCAACCCCGCCGGATCGGTATCCGGGGGACACCCGATGGCCGCCCATCCGGATTGCCCCCGCCGCAGGAAAGCGCGCGGATAACTGGGCGAAAGGCTGGCCTCCAGATTGGGCTCCGCACTGATCTCCGCCAGGTTCCAATCGGCGAACTGCCGGCTAAGGAACTGGCGGAAGCGTTCCCGAAAGACCAGGCGCTCACTGCGGCTCTCGAAGTCATGCGTCGAGGGCCGCGCCAGGTCGATCAGGAACAGCCGCCCTTCTTTGCGGGCAAATTTCTCCACCACCAGTTCCAGGCGGCCGCGCGCTTCGTGGGCCACTCCGGTTACCCGGCGCACCAGGTTGCGGGTGCGGTCCCACGCCTGCAGGGTCAGGCGCGAACTGCGCATTTGCAGGGTATAGCTTTCCGGCTCGAGTGCCAGTAGCGGCTCGCCAGGCTCCAGCAGCGCGGGGCGGCGCGCCGTCTTCAGGAAGCGCTCAATAGCCGCCTGGGCGTCGGTGGCGATCATTGCAACGGGCAATAAGAGAAGTGGGTATAAGGCTCCGTAGTTCTCGGTTGAATTCAAAGCTGCCGTGCGCTACCTTGTGTTATCTATAGGACAGGCTGAGGTAAAGTAACCCTGATATCCTATTTCGGGCCAGGCCGACCCTCAGAGCTGTCGCCCCACTCCAGGAGGTTTTTTTCGTGCGAATAGTACTTCGACCAAACTCCGCGCATTCCGCGGGTTTCTTACGCTTTTGTTTATGGCCTTTGCGGCGCTGCCCCTGATGGCTCAAACCGAGGGCGGCGAAGCCAGCCTGCACCTGCCGGATCTGAATAGCTACACGTTTCTTCAACGACAGTATCGGCGGCGGAAGCCTGCTGATGTTCGGTCTCGTTTTCTGCGCTTTGGGCATGATTTTCGGCCTGATTATTTATATGCGGCTGAAGAATATGCCGGTACATAAGTCGATGCTCGAAGTCTCCGAACTGATCTATGAAACCTGCAAGACCTATCTCCTCACACAAGGGAAATTCCTGATCCTGCTGGAATGCTTCATCGGCGTCATCATCGTGTTCTACTTCGGCTTCCTGCAGGGCCGTCCGATCTACGAAGTGGCGATTATTCTGTTGTTCAGCGTCATCGGCATCGGCGGCAGTTACTCGGTGGCGGCCTTCGGCATGCGCGTCAACACCTTCGCCAACTCCCGCGCGGCCTTCGCCAGCCTCCGCGGCAAAGCTTTCCCCTGTTACGACATCCCCTTGCAGGCCGGCATGAGCATCGGCATGCTGCTGATCTCGGTCGAACTGATCATGATGCTGATCATCCTGCTCTTCATCCCCGGCGATCTGGCCGGCGCCTGCTTCATCGGCTTCGCCATCGGCGAGTCCCTGGGCGCGGCGGCCTTGCGCGTAGCGGGCGGCATCTTCACCAAGATCGCCGATATCGGCGCGGACCTGATGAAGATCGTTTTCAAGATCAAAGAAGACGACGTGCGCAATCCGGGCGTGATCGCGGATTGCACCGGCGACAACGCGGGCGACTCGGTTGGACCATCGGCCGACGGGTTCGAAACCTACGGCGTAACCGGCGTCGCCCTGATCACCTTCATCCTGCTGGCCGTGAAACAGCCCGAGATGCAGGTTCGCCTGCTGGTCTGGATCTTCGTCATGCGCGTGATGATGATCATCTCCTCGGCGATCAGCTACTTCATCAACGGCCTCATCGCCAAGGCCAAATACAGCAACCTGGAAAAGATGAACTTCGAAGCGCCCCTAACCACGCTGGTCTGGATGACTTCGCTGATCTCAGTGGGCTTGACCTACGTAGTCAGCTACTTCATCATTCCGACATTGAACGGCGATACCAGTCTCTGGTGGAAGCTTTCGACCGTGATTACCTGCGGCACGCTGGCCGGCGCCGTGATTCCGGAAGGCGTGAAGGTATTCACCTCGACCTCTTCGCGCCATGTGCGTGAGATCGTGAATTCCGCGCGCGAAGGCGGCGCATCGTTGTGCATCCTGTCCGGCTTTGTGGCGGGCAACTTCAGCGCCTACTGGCTGGGCTTCGCCATCCTCTCCCTGATGAGCATCGCTTACGGCGTCAGCACCCTGGGTCTGGCCAGCATCATGGTGGCGCCGGCCGTGTTCGCCTTTGGACTGGTGGCCTTCGGCTTCCTGGGCATGGGCCCGGTGACCATCGCGGTAGACAGCTACGGTCCGGTGACGGACAACGCCCAGTCGGTATTCGAGCTTTCGACCATCGAGACGCTGCCGGGAATCGAGCGCCGAGATCCAGCGCGATTTCGGGTTCACGCCGGACTTTGAGAAGGGCAAGGAAAATCTGGAAGAGAACGATGGCGCCGGCAATACGTTCAAAGCCACCTCCAAGCCGGTGCTGATCGGCACGGCTGTGGTAGGCGCGACCACCATGATCTTCTCGATCATTGTGGCGCTGACCAATGGCCTGACCACCAACCTGGCGAATCTTTCGATCCTGTATCCGCCGTTCCTGTTGGGTTTGATTGCCGGCGGCGCGGTGATTTACTGGTTCACCGGCGCATCCACGCAAGCGGTTTCGACGGGCGCCTATCGCGCGGTGGAATTCATCAAATCGCACATCAAGCTGGAGAGCGCCGAGAAGGCTTCGGTGGCGGATTCGAAGAAGGTGGTGGCCATCTGCACGCAATACGCGCAGAAGGGCATGTTGAATATCTTCATCGCGGTGTTCTTCGCGACGCTCGCGTTTGCGTTCTTTGAGCCGTTCTTCTTTATCGGCTACCTGATTTCGATCGCCATCTTCGGTCTGTTCCAAGCCATCTTCATGGCCGATGCGGGCGGCGCTTGGGATAATGCCAAGAAGGTCGTCGAAACCGAACTGAAGATGAAGGGCACCGAACTGCATGCCGCCACAGTCGTTGGCGATACGGTAGGCGATCCTTTCAAAGACACCAGTTCGGTGGCATTGAACCCGATCATCAAGTTCACGACACTGTTCGGATTGCTGGCCGTGGAACTGGCCGTATCGTTGAACGCCAAACAGGGCAACACGCTTTCGACGGTGCTTGGCGCAGTCTTCTTCTTAGTCTCGGTAACCTTCGTATATCGCAGCTTCTATTCGATGCGCATTGAATCGAAGTAAGGCGGCAAATGAACCGCGCGCTTCTGGTGATCATGAGACTGGCCTGCAGTGCATTATTCGCTGCAGGCGCAGTCCTGGGATGAGTTGCGGGGCCTACAGGCCGGCGGCAAGATCAAGGTCGCCGATGCCGCCCGCCAGGAACTTCAGGGCAGGTTTATCGCAGTAACGGAACGCGCCATTTCGTTGGAGACGCAGCACGGAGCAGTCGAGGTAGACCGTGTGCGTGTGACACGGCTCCAAGTGCGGTCAAGTTCGCGGCGCGCGCGCAACATTCTGATCGGTGTCGGAATCGGAGCGGCCGTGGGCGTGGCGGATGACCAGTCCGTGGGCAGATATTTACGCAATGAGCGCGGCGATCAGCCAGGTGTACGCGCGGTGACCTACGCCGCCCCAATAGGCCTTTTCGCCGGAATCGGCGCGGCTCTCTCTACGTACCGTACCGTCTATCGAGCGCGGTAATCGGCTGTACAATGTCGATGAGGACACGCGTTGATTACCCGAATCGAGGCTAGAAATTTTCGGTGCTTGAAAAGCATTAGCCAGACCCTGCGTCCCTTTCAAGTCTTAGTTGGCCCCAATTCCAGCGGCAAATCAGCATTTCTGGATGTCATTGGATTCATCAGCGACTTGGTCAACGTCGGGTTGAAGCAAGCGGTGGCCAACCGGACCGATAATTTTCACGACTTGGTCTGGGGTAGGACTGGGACCAGTTTCGAACTCGCCATTGACGCCGAACTTCCGCCAAATCAGATTCGTTACTCGGTTACGGTTCGGTTAAATGTATCGACCGACCAGGTCGAAATAGCCGCGGAACAATTGGCAGCGATCGATGAGCAAGGCAAAGCGCGTAGCGTCTTCATTCGAACTGACCAACGCACTGACTTCCAAAATGGCGGCCACAATGGCTCTCCCGGCCTGTACGTTAGCCCGGACGTGTCGAGTGTCCTTTATATAGAAGATCCAACAAATCCCTCCGCAGGCCGGCTCAAGTCGCTAATGCAGAGCGGCGTCCAGTTAGTCGATCTCAATAACGACCGTTTAGGCGGCGCCAGTCCGCCCGGAAAAGGCCAGCTGCGCGTCTTCGATGGCCAAAACCTGGCACGCACAGTCCTGCAGGTATCCGAGTCGTCGCCCGAAGCATACGAAGCCTGGCTCAGACACATTCGGACCGCCCTTCCCGACATCGAATCGATTCGTACTGTTCTGCGTCCGGAAGACCGGCACCGCTACCTGATGGTGCGGTACAACAACGGCATTGAGGTGCCGGCCTGGATGTTATCCAGCGGAACCCTTCGTCTGCTTGCCTTGACCATACTGGCTTATATCCCGGATTTTAATGGCGTCTACCTGATCGAAGAACCGGAGATCGGCCTCCATCCGACTGCCATTGAGGCGATCGTGCAATCGCTCTCTTCTGTCTATAACGGACAAGTGTTGCTGACCAGCCACTCGCCTCTTCTCCTGGGCCTTGCGGAACCGCGCGATCTGTTGTGCTTTCAAAGGAACGAACAGGGCACAGAAATTATTCCCGGAGATCAACATAAGATGCTTCAGGATTGGCGCTCTGGAGTGAATATTAGCGAACTGTTCGCGGCCGGGGTCCTCGGCTAGTGACGCCCGTCCGAAGGGACCTTGTAGTACTGACCGCCGATAAAGACGCCCTTCTCGGAATCAAGACATTGCTGTCGCGGTTCGACGTCTTGGGGATCCGGCCGATTACTTTCGATTGCTTTGCGCATTCAAAGCACGACGCGGGAGTGTTTATCGGAGCCCACACGTTTCTGAGGCCTTTCTCACAATACTTCGACCATGCACTGGCTGTGTTCGATCTGGAAGGCTGCGGCCAGGAGGCGCGTGGCCGCGACGCCGTAGAGGCGAGGGTTCACGAAAACCTAGTAGCAAATGGTTGGGAGAACAGGTGCGCGGCGGTTGCGCTCAATCCGGAACTCGAATCCTGGATTTGGGACCGTTCGCTCTATGTCAGTCGCATTCTCAAGTGGGACAAGGCCCAATTGAAGAATTGGCTGCTCCAGGAGCAGTTCCTTCCGTCGGCTGATTCGGTGAAGCCGGTTCGCCCGAAGGAAGCATTTCGGGGAGCAATGCGCGCAGCACGGCAGCCGTTGTCGTCTTCACTATTTCAGGATTTGGCACAATTCTCCAAGATTGCGGGATGCAGCGACCCCTCGTTCTTGAAGTTTGTGAGCACTCTCCACTCCTGGTTCCCGCACTCCGCCTCACGACAACAGTAATTCCAAATCTTCCTTCTTCAAATCCCGGATCAAGCTATTGTCCTCGCTGATAATCGCAGCCGCCAGATCCCGCTTGCTGCTCTGCAGTTGCAGGATCTTCTCCTCCACCGTATCCCGCGCGATCAGCCGGTAAGCGAAAACCTGGTTGGTCTGGCCGATGCGGTGCGCCCGGTCCACCGCCTGCGCCTCCACCGCCGGATTCCACCAGGGGTCCAGCAGAAACACGTATTCCGCCGCCGTCAGATTCAATCCCAGACCGCCCGCCTTCAGACTGATCAGGAACAGGCTACAGCCCTGGGTCGTTCTGGAACCGCTCGACGCGCTGCTGCCGGTCGCGCGTCGCGCCATCCAGATATTCGTAAATCATGTCCGCGTCATCCAAGCGCTGCTTCACCAGCGCCAGCAGGCTGGTGAACTGCGAGAAGACCAGTGCCTTGTGGCCGCCCGCCACCACCTCTTGCAACCGGTCGATCAGCACGTCCAGCTTGGCGCTCGGATCGTCGCGCCGCTTGGCATCGATCAGTCGCCGGATGGCAGGCCGCCTGCCGCAATCGCAACAGCGCCTCCAGCACCTGAATTTTCGATTTCGCCAGCCCCTTGGCGCTCACCGTCTGCAGCAGCGCATTGCGATAATGCAGGCGAAGTTCGTTGTAAAGCTTGCGCTGCGGCGGCTCCAGTTCGCAGAAAATCGTCTGCTCGGACTTCGGCGGCAACTCGCGCGCCACCTGCTCCTTCGTGCGCCGCAGAATGAAAGGCCGCAGCGCATGCGCCAGCAGGGTGCGCGTCTCTTCCGCTCGGATTGCGCGCCGCGCCACCTGCCAGCTTGAACACGCTGGCCGCGCCCAGCATTCCGGGATTCAGAAATTCGAAGATGCTCCACAACTCGCCCAGATGATTCTCGACCGGCGTGCCGCTGAGCGCCAGCCGGTTGCGTCCCCGCAGCAGGCGCGCCGCCTTGGCCGACTCCGTCCCGGGATTCTTTATCGCCTGCGCTTCATCCAGCACCACGTAATCGAACTCGATGTCCTTGAACTCGGCGGCATCCCGGCGCAGCGTGCCGTAGGTGGTCAGGACAACGTCATAGTCCGAGAAAGTCCCGCACGTCGCGCCCGAGTACCCGTATGGTCAAGCACCCGCAGTTGCGGCGTAAACCGGCCGGCCTCCTGCTTCCAATTGAAGACCAGCGACTTGGGAACCACCACCAGCGACGGTCCGGCGGATTCCGGCAGCGCGCGCCGCGCCTCCAGCAGCGCCAGCACCTGCGCCGTCTTGCCCACCCCCATATCGTCGGCCAGGCACCCGCCAAATCCGAAGCGGCGCAGAAAATCCATCCAGCCGACGCCATCGCGCTGATAGTCGCGCAACTGCCCGACGAAGCCTTCTGGCTGCTGGCCGGAGCCGACCCCGCCGAAGGAACGCAGTTCGTCCCGCACGCGCGCGAAGGTCGCATCGCAATCCACTTCCGGCTGGGTGGCCAGCAGCGCGTCGAGCAATCCGGCCTGATTGCGCCGGAAACGCAGATGGTCGGCTTCGGGCGCTGCCCATTCCGGCGATCGGCCCGAAACGGCTCAGCCACTCTTCGGGCAGCAGCCCATAGGTGCCGTCGTCCAGGCGAACCATGTTCTCGCCGCGGCGCAAAGCGGCCAGCAGTGCGGGCAACTTCGCCGACGCGCCGCCGTAGTCCACTTCGCCGTGCAGTTCGAACCAATCGACGCCCGACGAAACGCCCACCCTAATCTCGCCCGGACGGCGGAAGATCTTCCCTTCGGCTTCCACGTGCCAGCCGGCGGTTAGGCAGGCGTGCGCCACGGCGGGTAGTTTCTTGGGCGACAATCGCAGCCCGGGCGCCTGCCCCGCGAACTCCGCCGCCTGATCCTCAAGCCCGTGCTCATACAGAAACGCTTTGGCGGCAGCCTCCGCATCCAGATCGCGCACCACGAACCGGCGTTCCGCGGGATAATAAATGCCGCGATTGGCCAGCGCCCCAGGCACCCGGCGCCCGTCGTAATCGAACGAAAGATCCGCCCGCAAATGCTGTTGCTCCCACTCGTAGCGCTTCTCGGATCGAAAAGTCAGGCACGGCTTCGGAACCGGTTGCACCTCTTCGTAGTGCAGTTCTTCGGGCACCTCGATGCGCGCCGCCAGCGGATGTTCCAGCAGCGCCGCCAGCATTTGCCCGATGTCGCCTTCGGGCGCATCGATATGCCGCAGCCTGCGCAGCGCCGCAATCCACTCGACGGGCGAGCCTTCCTCTAGCGGCGCGATGCGCTCCCGCGTGAAGACCAGCCCCTCGGAAATCAACGGCGGCGCCAGCAGACTCATCTCTTCGCTGCCGCGGCGAAGGTATCCAGCCAGAGTCCATTGCCGGCCCTCAAACCGCTCCAAGCGCAGAATCAACCGCCAAGGTTCGCCTTCGTCCCAGGTGAGCGGCAACCAGTCATGATCGACCGCATTCAAATGGAGCAAGCAGCGCCCCGTGCGCGCGATGTCCGGCATAATGCTTGATGCGAAAGGATCGCGCAGCCGAAATCCGACCCCGATGGATTCGTAGGAATTGTAGGACATCCAATCGGAATTCATCGCCGTGCCGGTCAGCAGGCCCAAAATCCGGCGGTCGGCGGGATTCGGCAAAGAGGGAATGGATGCGCGGGTGATCGCCGGCGGCGCAGGTTTCTTCCAGCCGCCTTTCAGTTTCGCTTCGCGGGTTTTCAGATCGAGTATGATGGCGCCGCGCGCGGTGCTGGCCTGTATGTCTACCAAGTACAGCAGTTCCCGGCGTGCCGGCCACACCGCAGTAGATAGCGATCCCGCCGGAACAATTTCATCGATGCGTTGCCGCCAAGCCGGTGGCGCCACCTTCGGCAGCGGAATGAATGGGGCGGCCGGCCGAGAGACTGGGGCGTAATATGGCGGCTCCTCCTCGGCGATGCCCACGTCGTGTTCGAAATCGTCGTGCTCGTCGAATGAGATGTCGCGCGGATTGATCCTTGTGATCGCCGTGAAAAAATTGGCGGCGTCGGCTGCCAGAATGGTAGCCCAGATGTGCTTACACCCGCCCATGTCCTCGTAATACGGGCAGTCGCAATAGAGGGACAACTTGCGACCGTCCCACCCGATCTCGACGTCATACACGCGCGACCCGCGCACGCCCGACTCGACACTGGTGGCATTGCCGCGCTTGATGCGCACCGCGCCCAAGCGGTAATAACTCGCGCCGCGGGCACGCACATCATCTTCGAAGTAGGCGGATAAGACGGACGCAAGCTTCATCGCGCTGGGGGGGAACTTCCAGTTTAGCGCAATGAACGAATCCGTGACCGTAAGAGAGCGGAAGTGACTACCGGTCGAGCGCAACGTTTAACGATAATTCCTTTTTATCGCGCACCACCACAACCGGACAGTTATGCTTGGCGCGTGCCGCCCGCACCAGTGCCGCCACTTCGTGAACCTCGTTGACCCGGCGGCCGTCAACTTTCACCAATACATCTCCCGCGCGCATGCCGGCCTTCTCCGCCGCGGAATCCTTGATCACCGACTTCACCAACATGCCATCCTTCACCCCGAAGAACGCCGCCAGTTGTCCGCTAACCGCCTCGCAATCGATCCCCAGCAGCGTACTGCGCGAATAGCTATAAACGCGGGGCATGGGTGCCAAAACCGCAGCTTCCGGCGCTTCCGGCGCCTCCGGAGCTTCCGGCATTTCAGGCATCTCCGGCATTTCAGGCATCGGCGGCATGGGCGGCAATTCCACGGTGAAATCGCTGTTGGCGCCGTCGGGCGTATGTACCGTGAAGTGTTCCAGTCGGTGGCCGATAGTCGCCGTCAACGTTTGCGTGCCGCCATTCCGCCCCACCAGCAACTTCACCTGCCGGTCGACCGGCGTCTCATGCACCAGGCGTATGAATTGTTCGGCCCCTTCGATCCGCTGCCCGTTATATTCGAGCACCACGTCCGACTCCTTCAACCCGGCCTTCGCCGCCGGACTATCGCGGTCCACGCTCTTCACTTCCACGCCATGCACTTCTTTCAACTTCAGCGCCTTGGCGCGCTCCGCATCGATCTCCGCCACGCCAATGCCCAGATAGCTGCTACCCGACTTCCGAAGCACGATGGCCCGGTTGCTGGCCGTGCGCGCTCGCGGCGCGGGGTCCTGCGCGAAGGAACCAGCCACTGTGGCAAAACCAGCGACGGCCCAGCATAGCGATGAACGAATAGCGCGATCCATAATTCTCTCCCGAAAAAAGTCAGCGTTGTCTTTTAATAAAAATAGTTCCACCCGTGCCGGAGATGCGCAGGATGGGCCCGCCCCCATTCACAGGGCCTTCGGCCACTACCTGTCCGCCTTCGACGCGTACGGAAACGCCGGGAAATTCCGAAACAATGCGCCGGATATTACCGGCCAATTCGTTTTGCGCCCGGATGGTTACACCTAAATTAGACGGAATGAATACGGTAATGTCACCGCTGCCGGTGGAGAGAAAAGATCCGGCCATGGGCTTGCCCGCCAACAGTCCGGCGATAATGCTGCCGACCGCGGTCGACACCCGCACGGTGCCTGAAATATTGTCGAGGTTCACGCCCCCCCCGGCGTTTTCGCAGCGCACGCCTTCGGCCGCGCCCACCTTCACCGGACCACCCGAGTTGCGCGCCGTAACCACCCCATGCGCGTGGCCCACGTCGATGGGGCCGCCCCCCGTGCTGGCAATCACCGCGGAACCGGCGTTCTGTATGCGGATGCTTCCCGCCATAGTCGTCGCGTTCACCAACCCGCGGACTTCCTGCGCCGAGATGTCGCCCGCGCCCGTTTCAAAACGCGCATCCCCCCCAACTAAAGTAGCCGCGATCTTGCCCCCGCCCGTCACGCATTTGGCATTGCCCGCGACGCTTCCCAGAGTAATGTCGCCGCCCGCCGTGCGCACCACGATGTTCCCTTTGATGCGATCCGCCGAAACCGTGCCGCCGCCCGTTTCCGCCTGCACCGCACCATTCATATCGTAGAAGTTGACCGCGCCTTCCGAAGTCGCTAGCGTGCTGTCAATTGCGGTACGGGGCGCGCTCACCTGTAAATCCGCCATGCCGTCGCCGCGCTGCACCACCAGAAAAATAGCATTCGTGGCCTGCCGCGCAACATGCACGCTAAACCGCCGCACCAACTGCCGCGCCTCCGCCTCGTTCGCCGCCTTCACCCGGATCTTCAGCGAATAGTTCACCTCGGGACTCGACGTACCATTCAACGTAATCGGCCCGCGCGACGTAATGCGCAGCTTAGTAGTCGGTGTCACGGGTTCCGAAGCGGACCGTACTTCCACCCAGTATTTGCCCTCGCGCGTGAGGGGCGGCTCCGCAGCCAGAACCACACTCAGAACACCGGAAACCAGAATGACAGGGCGCAGAATCGTCATGGCTTAAAACGTTCCGACCGAGGCATTCATATCCTGCAGCGCCTTCACGCAGCGCCGCCGCACATAAGTGTCGTCGGCCTTCTGCACCACGCCCTGTAAGAAGCCCACCATGTTCTCGTCCGCATGCGCCGTCAGCGCATCCACCGCCGCGATCCGCACGCCCGGGCTTTCATCATGCACCAAAACTTCAGCCAGCACCTTCCGCACTTCCGGATCGCCGGTATAAGCCTTCAATCCGTCAAGCGCCTTCAACCGCACCCCCGGATTGGGATCTTCCGCCAGGCGGTTCAGCAGCAGTTCGCGAACCGGCGACGAATCCGAATGGCTCTTCAATAGCTCCACCGATTCCCAACGCACGCCCGGATTGTTCTCGTCGTGTGCGGCCGCCAGCATCAGGCGTTGAATGTTGCTATCGTCCATTTGTCCCGACACCACCCGCCGGCGCGTTTCATCCAGAACGATCTGCACTTCGCCCGATTGCGCGCCATTACGCGAAGGCTGCACGGAACGAACCGAAGAGATCACGTCGGGAGTCAGCGAAGCCAAATTAAGACCGCCCGCCGCGCCCGGAACCGTCAGCCGCGCGGTAATGAATCCGATCGCCAGCAATGCGCTGGCGCCCACCGGCATCCGCCACGGACCGAGCGACGGAAGCCACGCGGCGAAAGCCTCGCGGAACGAGCGCGGCGTGCTCGATGGGCCGGACCGCAGCACAGCCGCATCCTGCCGGTATACCGCCCGCATCAGGTCGTGCCGGCATTCGGCCAGCAGCGCGGCCGAAGGCTGCAGCGTGCGCCGGTCGAGCGCGGCCGAGAGTGCCCGCTGCGCCTCCGCTTCCCGCGCGCAGACGGCACAGGCGTCCAGATGCTGCTCAAACTGGTCCTCGTCCTCGGGCGGCAATTCGCCATAAAAATATAACGGAATGAGCTTGCTTACGGATTCGCAGTTCATTGGAAATCTCCCAACACCGCGCGCATCTTCTGGGTCGCGCGGAACAAACAATTCTTGGCGGCTTCTTCGCTGGTCCCCAGGATCTCGCCGATATTGCGCAGCCGCAGACCCTGGTAATGCCGCAGTTCAAAAACCATGCGCTCGCGGGGAGTCAGCCCGCCGAGGGCGCCATCGATTCGCTGGCTGAGCTGCCGGTTCCACATGTTGCGCTCAGGATCGGCGTGCGCCGCTTCTTCTTCAAAATCGTTCATGCGGTCGAGCGGCCCTTCCGGCGTATCGACCACGGCCGGCTCTTCCTTGCGCACTTTGCGCTTGCGCAAATAATCCAGGCAAATATTGGTCACGATGCGGTAAAGCCAGGTATGAAAACTGCAATCGAACCGGAACGAATCGATGCTGCGGAACACGCGCAAGAAACGCCTCCTGAAAGACGTCACGTGCGTCTTCCTGGGATCGCAGCAGATTCATGGCGAGCCGGAGCACACTTTGGTCGTAAGCGCGGACCAGTTGTTCGAAAGCGTCCTGATCGCCGCGCTGTACGGCCCGGATCAGGCTGGCTTCATCTAGTTTTGGGCTCAACCTGACACCGACGGCGCCAGGGGCGTCCTGCGCCATAAGTTCCGGCTCTGCTGTAGCTTCCAATCATCCCTTCGAATAGTTATGACGTGCGTAGTGGCAGTTTGGTCACGGTGTGCTGTTCAGATACGGACAGTGTCCGTTTTTGGATGCGGGATTGTCAACCTCCGCTTGCCTTATAATGGAGGGCACTAACCCACTCGGGAGCACGATTTCGATGAAACTGCTGCTGTTATGTCTATTTGGATTCCTAACCCAATCGGCGATCGCCCAGCCAACCACAACCGTACAATCAGTTCCACACGCTGTCCCCGACAATATTCAACCTAATTTGTTGCCAGGCATAGCCGGCGTGGGTGCGCAGGTCGGGGACAACACCCTGCCCTGTATCGGTTGTTATGGGGCGCCAGCGGGAGCCCTTGTGTTGCCGCCGCCTTACTATATCATTGCGGTCAAAGCTCAACCCCAGTTGATTTTCTACTGTTCGGTGGAAACCGGAAATCTCAGCGGAGCTGGCACAATGGAGCTGACAATCACCGAGGGGACAACCGGGAAGGTCGTACTCGACTCGACAACCGAAGCATCATTTTCCCCACATTCGACGACTTTATTGTCGTGGGTGACTGGGCTGCCAAACTCAGATTTCTACAAAGGTCCGGAGACAGTTGAATTCACCATCTCGGTGGGTGGCTACCAAGCCAAGAACGCCGCTCACATTTGGGTCACGCATCAGTAAGCGCCCGGGTCCGATGATTGGCCCCAACGCGCCCGCCTCCCAGTCTAACCTCAACGTTCCCCGCATTTCCTGCGTCAACTCCTGTGTGAGCCCCTTACGGCTACTATTGTGCCTGCTACCCCTGTCCCTGTTCTCCGCGACACCGGATCTAGCCCCCATGCTGCGCGCCGTCGAGGCTCGCTACAACCACGCCCAAACTCTCCAAGTCGTCATTTCATGAAGCATATACGGCCCCCGGCCAGCCCCGCCGCTCCGAAAGCGGCACCCTCCTCCTCCGTAAACCCGGCCGCATGCGCTGGAACTATACTTCCCCCGAAGGCAAGCTCTTCGTCTCCGACGGCAAGTTCCTGTGGCTCTATACCCCCAGCAATCATCAAGTGGAGAAGATGAAAATCAAGGAAAGCGACGACATGCGAGCTCCACTTGCATTTTTGCTAGGTAAACTACACTTCGATAAGGAGTTCCGCGACATCAAAGGTGCCCCCGTGGCGGATGGCATGCGCATCACGGCCGACCCGAAAACCGACAGCCTGCCCTACACCAAAGTCGAATTCGTCGTCGGTGCCGACAACCAGATCCGTAAGCGTGCAAGTAACCGGCTACGACAATTCTGTCCTGGAATTCGATTTCGAGCAGGAAAAGCTGAACCCGCCGCTCGAAGCCAAACTCTTTCAATTCAGCATGCCGCCCGGCGCGGCGCTGGTGGAGACCGCCCAATAATGGCCGAATTCCTACTCAAGTACGCCGATACCCGCGGCCAAATCCATCAGCAGGTGGCCAACGCCGGCTCCGAAAAGGAACTGCGCGACCGGTACACCCAGCAAGGCTTCCTGATCTATTCGATCAAAACAAAAGGTGCCCTCTCCGGCGGCATCTGTCGGCTTCTCCAAACGCAAGAAGCTCAACATCGAGAAGTTCCTGATCTTCAACCAGCAGTTCGTCACCCTGATCCGCGCCGGCCTGCCCATCCTGAAAGCCCTCGACCTGCTTGCCGACCGCCTCACCGACCCCAAACTCGGCCCCTACATCAAATCGGTGCGCGACGAAGTGCGCAACGGCACCCTGCTTTCCGACGCCTTCCGCATGCAGGGCATTTTCCCGAAGATCTACGTCACCTCGGTGATGGCCGGCGAGAAAAGCGGCAGCCTGTCGGAAGTCCTGGACCGCTTCATCACCTATCAGAAACTGTCCCTGGCGGTGAGGAAGAAGGTCCTGGTTTCGCTGATGTATCCCGTCGTCCTGATCGTGCTGACCCTCCTGCTGATGGTCTTCCTGGTCACTTACGTGGTGCCCAATTTCGCGCAGCTCTATACCAGCATGCAGGCGCAGTTGCCGACAGGTCACCGTCATCCTGATTGCCATCGGCACCACGGCGCGCAACTACATTCTGCTCATGTTCGCGGCGGCCGTTGGGCTGGTTTTCCTCTACCGCTTCTGGGCGCAAGAAGGATTCGGCGCGCACCAGAATCGACCGCATGAAGATGCGCGTTCCGCATGCTGGGCGATATCTGGGTGAAATATCAGGTGGCCCAGTTTTCGCGCGTACTTGAGCACCCTGCTGACCGGCGGTATTCCGCTGGTGCAGGCCTGGAAACCGCCGCCGATTCGCTGGGCACGCCGCTGTTGCGGCGGGCGCTCGACAAGGCCGGCAAGTTGGTGCGCGAAGGCCAGGCGCTCTCGGCGTCGCTCAAGACCACCGGGATCTTTCCGCCGCTCTCCATCGACATGATTGAAGTGGGCGAATCCACCGGCGCGCTGCCCACCATGCTGAACAGCGTGGCCGAATTCTACGAAGAGGACGTGAACACCCGCATGGCGGCGGCCCTTTCCCTGATCGAGCCCGCCATCATGATCTTCATGGGATGTTTTGTGGCATTTGTACTGATTGCGCTGTATCTGCCGATCTTTTCTCTGGCGGACACCATCCGATAAGCGTTACGCTATGGCAACGACCGACAAACCTAGATTGACCGATCCCACCGGCGAAGCCGCCCAGGCCCAGGCCGTGGCCGCCCGCTACCGCTGCGAGTATGTGGACCTGCGCGAAGGCTCCATCGACCACGATCTGTTCCGGTCCATCCCCGTGGACCTGATGTTCCGCTACAACTTCGTGCCGCTGCGCGCGCAGAACGGAACGCTCGATATCGCCCTGGCCGATCCCCGCAACCTCAACATGATCGACGAACTGGCGCTGCTGCTCAACAAAAAGCTGCGCGTCAAGGTCGCCACGCTTTCCCAGATTTCCGATCTGCTGAAGAAGACCGAACAATCGCAGCGCGTACTCGAGGAGGTTACCGAGGGCTTCACCCTCGATGTGGTGATCGACGAAGAGAATTCCGACGAGACCCTCTCCATCGACAAGCTCACCGCCGTCGATAGCGACATCGCGCCGGTCATCAAGCTGGTCGACACCACCATCTTCAACGCGCTCGAACGGCGCGCCAGTGATATTCACATCGAATCGCGCGACCAGGAAGTAGCCATCAAGTACCGTATCGACGGCGTGCTGCACTATGCCATGCCCCCCATCGCCAAGGACTGGCACTCGACCATTCTTTCGCGTATCAAGGTCATGAGCGAGTTGGATATCGCCGAGCGGCGCGTCCCGCAGGACGGCCGTTTCCGCGTGCGCTACAAAGGCCGCCTGATCGATTTCCGCGTATCGATCATGCCCACAATCCACGGGGAAGACGCCGTGCTCCGCGTGCTCGATAAAGAGTCCATGAGCGAGAAGTTCGCCAAGCTGTCGCTCGAAGTAGTGGGCTTTTCCGAAAACGACCTGGTGAAATTCCGCCGCTATATTTCCGAGCCCTACGGCATGGTGCTGGTCACCGGACCTACCGGATCGGGCAAGACCACCACCCTCTACGCCGCGCTCAGCGAAATCAAGAACGACGAAGACAAGATCATCACCATCGAAGATCCTGTCGAGTATCAGGTAAAAGGAATCACCCAAATTCCTGTAAACGAAAAAAAGGGACTGACCTTCGCCCGCGGCTTGCGCTCCATCTTGCGTCACGATCCCGACAAGATCATGGTCGGCGAAATCCGTGACCAGGAAACTGCCCAGATCGCCATCAACTCCGCTCTAACGGGCCACTTGGTTTTCACTACCGTCCACGCCAATAACGTGCTCGACGTGTTGGGCCGCTTCTTGAACATGGGCGTGGAACCCTACAATTTCGTGTCCGCGTTGAATTGCATCCTGGCGCAGCGCCTGGTCCGCGTGATTTGCGAATATTGCCGGCGCCCCATGCAGTATGAAAGCGTGGAAGCGCGGCACGCCGCCATCTTCGAATCGGGACTCGATCCGGCCGAGTGGGAGCATATAGAGTTGATGGAAGGCGCGGGTTGCTTCGAGTGCGGCGGCACCGGATATCGCGGCCGTACCGCCATCCACGAACTGCTTGATTTAACCGAAAAGATCCGCGAAAAGATTCTTGGATAAGCGGCCCACATCCGAGATTAAGCGTCTGGCCCGCGACGAAGGCATGACCTTTCTCCGGGAATCGGCCGTGGATAAGGTGCGCAAAGGCTTGAGCACGCTGAAGGAAATCAATAAGGTGACGTTCATTGAGGGCTAAATCGAGATTGCCGACAGCCATCAGCGGGATCCTGCAAGAGCCGCCCCCATCCATGGCGTTCGAATTAACCGAAGCGGGCATTTCCGTGGCGCGCCTGGCGGGCAAAACGGAACTCGATTTCCGCCCCTTCCGGCCCGGTGTTTTGGCCATCACGCCGCTTGAAAGACAACGTGATTCTGCCGGACGAACTGGCGGACGCCGTCAGAGAAATTGCGCCCCCGAATCGGGAACCGCAAGCGGCGCGACGTGGCCCTGATCCTGCCCGACTACAGTACCCGCATTGCCGTGCTCGATTTCGATAATTTTCCGTCCGATACCAAGGAACAGCTTTCGCTCATCCGTTTCCGCATTCGCAAAAGCGTCCCGTTTGATGTCGAATCCGCAGCCATCAGCTATTTCGTGCAAGCGGCCGAAGGCAAAAAGTTCGATGTGGTTGTGGTTGTCACGCCGCTCGAAGTGATCTCGCGCTACGAAGCGCCTTTCCGCGCCGCTGGAATGAATCCCGGCTTGGTCACCACTTCCTCGCTCGCCGCCCTGAACCTGATTGAAGACGAAGGCATCACCGTCGTAGCCAAAATTACCGGACGCGTGCTCACCGTCATGGTGCTGCAAAATGGCCGGCTGAAATTGGTGCGCTGCCTGGAAGTGCACGCCAACGATGTCGCCGAAATCGCCGCCGATCTGTATCCGACCTTCGTTTATATCGAGGACAACGTCGGCGCCAAAGCCGACCGCCTGCTGCTGTGCGGCTTCGCCGAGCGAATGGAAGAGGCGCGCCAGCGAGTTTCAAACTGAGCTGGGCGTGGAAGTAGAACCGGTGCGTTCGCCGCTCGGACCGCCAGGAGAGAATAATGCTGGGCTGCTCGGATATTTGACTCCGTGGCGCGGGACAATTAGCCGGAACAATTAAGACCACATGAGAATTCCTATCAATCTCGCCAGCCAGCCTTTCCGCCGCGACCGCGCCGTATTGGTCGCCTCGAGCGCCCTGGGCGTAGTGCTGGTCGTGCTGCTCGTTTTCCTGCTCTCGCTCAACAGCATGGAAAGCGGGCAAGTGGCCGAAACCCGTAAAGAGATCGCCCGCTTGAACTCAGGCCATCAAAACGATTTCCCGGCAGCAGGCTCAGGAAGATGCCATCCTCCGCAAGCCTGAAAACGCCGAGGTCCTGGAGCGCAGCCTGTTCCTGAATGCGCTGCTTTACCGCAAAGGCATTAGCTGGACGCGCATCTTTTCCGATCTTGAAAAAGTGGTTCCGTATAACGTGCGCATCATGGCCATTCGCCCTTCCGTCACGGGTGCGAACCAGATTTCGCTCGATATGACCGTGGGCTCGGAAGCGCCCGGACCGGTGATCGACTTATTGAAAAATCTGGAAGGGTTCGCCCCGCTTCGGCGCCGTCTATTCCCATAGCCTATTGCCGCCCACCCAGACCGACAAACTTTATCGTTGCCGCGTGAGTGTGAATTATGTCCAAAAGCTTTAGCCCCGCGCGTTTGTTGCCGGCTTCAGGCGCTGAACCTGAAGGATCCGCGCGTACTCGTGCGCGCCGCCTTGGCCGTGTTGGTAGTGGCGAATATCGTCGCAGCCCTCATGGTTTTCAAACCCTGGGGCGGTTCCGCCGAAGACCTGGCGCCGCGAGCAGGAGAGCCTGCAGCAACAACTTACGTCCATGCAATCCCGCCTCGACCAAAACCCGCGCTTTGGTCACCAAGGCCGAACGCGCGCGCGACGAAGGCGACGGATTCCTGGCCGAATACACCACCGACCGCCGCACCACATTTTCCACCATCTTCGCCGAACTCGAACGCGTAGCGCATGATGCCGGCATCCAGCCCCGCCCCGCTTCGTACGAACTCGACCAGGTGGAGGGCAGCGACTCGCTCTACCAGATGAATATCAGCGCAGCCTACGAAGGCAGTTACGCCAGCCTCACGAAGTTCGTGAACTTGCTCGACAAGTCGCCGCGCTTCCTGATCATCGAAAGCCTGATCGCCGCGCCGCAGCAGTCCAACGCCGGCGACCTGCTCAGCGTCAGTATTAAGTTAGACACGTTCGTACGCGAACAACCGGTAAACCCCATATGAACCTAGGCGCAAACCGCAGAAATATCTATATCCTCGGCGGCCTGGTCGTGGTGGGCGGCTACCTTTTCTACGACAACGTGCTCTCCGGCCCTTCCGGCAGTCCCGCGCCTGCCGCCCCCGCCCGCGCCACCGCCAAAAAGGGATCCGCCCCCCTAGTGCCGGCCTTCGATTCCGATCCGGTACCGAAGCACGTGACCTCCTCGCGAACCAGCGAAGAATTCCGGCCCTCCCTGAAGCCCAAACGCCCTGAAGAGCGCGTCGACCCCATGACCATCGACCCCACCCTGCGCCTCGATCTATTGGCCAAGGTGCAGGCCGTCAACATGGAGGGTGGTGCCCGCAATCTGTTCGCGGCAGGCGCGCCTCCGCTGCCGCCCGAGCCCAAAGTGACCATCGCCAAGGGACCTGCGCAGGCGTTCGTCGGCCCGCAGCCTCCGCCCCCCCCGCCTGCGCCGCCCGCTCCCCCGCCAGGCGCCGCCCATCAACCTGAAGTATTACGGCTATTCGAGCGCGCGCGGCGATAATCGCAAACACGCCTTCTTCCTTGATGGCGACGATATCCTCGTGGCGGCGGAAGGCGAGACCGTGAAGAAGCGCTATCGCGTAGTACGCATCGGCGTCAATTCCGTGGTCATGGAAGATACCCAGTTCAAGCATGAGCAGACCCTGCCGCTGCAGGAAGAGGCCGCCGGATGAGCACCGCCTCGAAACCGGCAGCGCAGTGGTGAGTCGGGCTACGCCATGCTGCTGGTGTTCCTGATCGCCGCCATGATCGCCGTGGCGCTCTATCACAGAGATTGCCGCGTGTGGCCTTCGAAGCGCAGCGCTCCAAAGAGCAGTTGCTGATCGAACGCGGCGAGCAATATAAACGCGCCATCCAGGTCTTCGTCCGCAAAGTGAACCGCTATCCGGCCACCATCGAAGAACTCGAAAACACCGAACAACATCCGGTTTCTGCGCAAGCGCTACGTCGATCCCATGACCGGGAAAGACAAGTGGCGCCTGATTCATATCAATGGCGGCGTGCTGACCGATTCCATCATTCAAAAAAACAAGCCGGGACAGGATCAGCAGCAGCAGGCCAAGTCAAAATACGTTCATCGGCGAAGGCCCGGTCATGGGCGCCACCAACGACCCGAACCAGCAGCAGAACAATCCGGCCCTGCGAAGGCGCGCCAGTGACGATCGTCCCGTAGTCACCCAGGAAGTTGCCGAAGCGCCTCAGCCCGATGCCGACCAGGACAATTCCGCCGATACCGACAACAATAACAACGACAACAACAACGACAACACCACCGAAGAAACGCCGGCGCCCGGTACGGCCGTCAATCAGGCGCCTAATCAGCCCATGCCCGGCATGCCCCCGGGCCGCATTCCCGGAGCCTTTCAACCCGGCGCATACCCCGGCCAGCCCGGATACAATCCCGCCATGGCCAATCAGCCCTACGGCATGCAGGGCCAGCAGAACCAGATCTCCAGCCAAGGCATGACCGGCGGCTATCCCAACAATACCGGCCAACTGCAAAATGGCATGCAGAACGGCATGCAGAACGGCATGCAAAATGGTACCCAATCGACCGGCCAGGATTCCTCCGGCAGCGTCTACGTTGCGCCCTCGTTAGGCCAGTCGACCACCACCCCCACCAACGCCCCCGGACAGCCCGGTTATGCCGGCCAACAAGGTAACTTCCCCGGACGCCCAGGAATGTTCCCCGGCCAGCAGCAGGGCGCCTTTCCCGGCCAGATCCAAGGCGGCTTCGGAAACGGGACCCAACCCCAAAGTTTCGGACCCGGCGGACAGGTCCCCGTCGGCATGCAAAATCCGCAGGGCGGCATCAATAATAACTTCGGCCTCACCAGCCCATCCAATATGCAGCCGCAGGGAAGTCTGCCCGGCATGGGCGGAACCCAAGTGGGAGGCGGAATCGCCGGCGTGGCTAGCGAATATACCGGACCTGCCATCAAAATCTACAACGAGCGCAAGAAATATAACGAGTGGGAATTCGTCTACGACCAGACCAAGGATCGCGGCCTGGCAGGCGTGCAAAAAGGTGGCGGCGCGCCAGGTACCCCCGCCAGCCAAATGGGCAGCATGCCGGGGCAACCGAACAACGGCCAGAATTCCAACGGTAGCGCCTTCGGCAACCCCAGCAGCGGCGGCGCTTTCAACAGCAACAGCCCAGGCACTGTCTCGGGCGGACTCTTCGGCCAGGGGAGCAGCTTTGGCCAACCCCCCCCGCAGCAGCCCCAGCCGCAGCCTCCGCAAAACTAGTGGACGGGCCCGGATGCCCTACGGCGCTCCGCGGCCCGCACCTGCGCTTCGTCCATGCCGAAGTAATGCGCCACTTCGTGCCACACCGTTCCTTCCACCATCTTCCTTAGGTGGGCCTCGCCGCGCGCCAGCCGTTCGTGCGGACCTTGAAAGATCGTAATCCGGTCCGGCATCGCAAAATTCTCGAAAACGCTCCGCCGGATCAACGGCCGCCCCTGGTACAGCCCCAACAGCGTTCCCCCCGGCCCTACGCCGGCCTCTGCCAGTTGTTCGGCCGACGGTTCCGCTTCCACCAGCATCGCGATATTCTGCATGCGTTCGCGGAATTCATCAGGAATGCTCCCGTAGGCCGCTTGCACGATCTTGTCGAACTCATCCGGAGTCATCCCTCCTGCTATTCTACCTTCCATGTACTCTTTCAACGGGAAATGTGTTTTAGCCGCCGGCCTGGTGTTCGCCGGCGCCGGTTGTAGCCACAGCCACACCATCACCACCGCCGATGGCAAAGTCAGCTACGACCAAAAAGGTAAAGATGCCGGCACAGTAACGGTAACCGGCAAAGACGGCAAGACCGCCACCCTCACCTACAATCAGAATAAGGTGCCCGACGATTATCCGAAAGACGTCCCGGTTTATTCGTCCGCCAAAGTGGTCATGTCCCAATCCGTATCCGACCAGCACGGCCGCAGCATGATGCTCGAATCTTCCGACCCATCCGACACCATCGTGTCGTTCTACAAGAAAGGCCTCGACAGCAACGGCTGGAAAACCGAATCCACCGTCGCCACCGGCCAGTTGACCATGTTGACCGCCTCGAAGGACCAGCGGCAGGTCATGCTGCAGATCACCGACAACGGCAGCAAGCGCGGTGTCATGCAAGTGGTCGCGGACAAAAAGTAGTGGCTTCGCGGCAAGTAGTAATCGCCATCGATGGACCGGCAGGCGCCGGGAAAAGCACCATCGCCCGCCGCCTGGCTCAGCGCCTGGGCTTCACCTATATCGATTCCGGCGCCATGTATCGTGCCGTGGCGCTCTGGGCCCTCCGCCAGAATGCCGACTGCGCCGACATGCACCGCATGGAACAACTGGCTCTCGCCGCCGATATCGAATTGCGCCCGGCCGGGCAAGCGGTCCTGCTGAACGGCGAAGATGTCACCGCCGCGATCCGCACCGCGGAAGTTGGCAAACAGGCCTCCGTCGTCGCCGCCATCCCAGGCGTCCGCCGCGCCCTCGTCGAAAAGCAGCGCGAGTTGGGCGCCCGCACCAGCGTGATCATGGAAGGCCGCGACATCGGAACCGTGGTCTTTCCCAATGCCCACGTCAAAATTTTCCTGGATGCCGATCCCGGCGAGCGCGTCAGCCGCCGTCTGCGCGATTTCGAAGACCAGGGCGAAGCCGTGGCGCCCGAAACCATCGCCGCCCAGATGCGCGAGCGCGACCAGCGCGACCGCACCCGCGCCGAAGCCCCGCTTACCCAGGCGCCCGACGCCGTCTATATCGATTCCACCGGCCTCTCGCTCGAAGAAGTCGAGGAGGAGATTTTGAAGGTCGTGCGTGCACGTATTACCAACGGAAAGGATTTCAGTTGATCGACCTATTAGTCATGAAGTTCGGCGGCACCAGCGTGGGGTCGGCCGAACGCATGCGCATTGCCGCGGGCATTGCCGCCGAGCAAAAAGCCCGCCGCCCCGTCGCCATCGTAGTCTCTGCGATGTCCAAAATAACGGACCTCCTGCTCGATACCCTGCGCCGCGCCGAAGCCGGAGATGAAGCCGGCCTGCAGGCCAATATCGCCAAACTGCGCGAGCGCCACCTCGACACTTGCCGCGAACTGCTGCCCCCCGCGCGCCAGACGGATGCCTCCGCGGGAATCGCGCACCTCATCGCCGAATTCGAACGCATAGCCGGCGGTATGCTGATGCTCAACGAAATGCCGCCCCGTTCCGTCGACGAAGCTGTCGCCATCGGCGAGCGCCTCTCGGCCCTCCTGATCGCCGAATATCTGAATGCCTCCGGCACCCCCGCCGAAGCCGTGAATGCAGCCGACATCATAGTGACCGACGCTGTCTTCGGCAACGCCTCCCCGCTCATGGAGCCTACCCGCCGCAAGGCCGGCGCGCGTCTGCTGCCCCTGCTCGAACGCGGAGTCATGCCCGTCGTCACCGGATTCAACGGCGCCACCGCCGACGGACGCGCCACCACCCTCGGCCGCGGCGGTTCCGATTTCTCCGCCTCCATTCTCTCCGCCGCTCTCGACGCCGCCGAACTCTGGATCTGGACCGACGTCGATGGCATCATGAGCGCCGACCCGCGCCTGGTCCCGTTCCGCCGTCGTGCTCGACGAAGTCACCTATGCCGAAGCCGCCGAACTGGCCTACAACGGCGCCAAAGTCCTGCATCCCCGCACGCTGGCCCCGCTGATCGAAAAGAAAATTCCCGTCTGGAGCAAGAACAGTTTCGCCACCGAAAAACCGGGGACGCGCATTCTCTCCACCATCGGTGCCGCCACCGGCGCGCGTGCCGTAACGTCCCTGGCGAAAGTGGCTCTGATTTCGCTCGAACCCGCCAGCCCGGAATTGAGCGGAGCCCACGTGATGGCCCGCGCCCTCGATGCCCTCGACCGCGCCAATGTCGAGGTCCTCGTCTTCTCCAGTTCCAGCTACCGCCAAAACTTCTGCTTCCTCGTGCGTACCGAAGAACTCGAAAAGAGCCGCCGCGCCCTCGAATCCGCCCTAGCCCTCGAACTCGCGCACGACTACGTCCATCCCATCCAGGTTGACGAAAAGGTGGGACTCCTGGCCGTCGTGGGCGAAGGCATGCAAGGCAAACCCGGCACCGCCGGCCGCATCTTCACCGCCATCTCGCGCGAAAGCGTCAACATCATCGCCATCGCCCAAGGCTCGAGCGAACTCACCATCGCCATCGTCGTTAGTCGCGACGGTTTGGAAAAAGCCGTTCGCGCCGTGCACGCCGAGTGCGGCATGGGAGGATGATTTCGGCATATGGCCACGGAACCGACAGTTAGTGATTTTCTGTTTGGGATCCTGCCGCGCTTGCGAACCAGTCCGGAGTTTCCTGACTGGCCGCCCGATGTCTTCGCGCTCTGCCTCGCGCTTCTAAAGCAAACCGGCGCATATACCCAACTCTTGCAGGAATGGCCGCCCCACCGCGACGAACCCACCGCCCTGCAGAAATGGGTTGTTAAAGTTGGCCAGTTGGGCAGACAATGGCGCAACGCGCTGCGGTACACCCAGACACCCGTCCCACTCGCATTTACCGGACTGAGCGGCGAATGGCAACTGCTCCGCAATTGGTACTCAAGCCGCCTGTCCACCGCGTGTCAAAATCGTCCCCTGCTGGAAGCCCTGATGACCCTCGTTGCGGTTGCGGATGAAGCGTCCGAAGGAGTAGGTGTCGTATATCGAGGGGGCGACGACCCGTTTCTAGAAAAGAAACAGTTTTGGCCGACGATCCGGGCTGCTCGGTGCTGTCGCTAACCAGCCTGGGCATGGTGCGTTTGAGCCGCCCGGATTCCGGATATAGCCGCTCGCGAATGATCGCCCTTCGGAAGGACCGCTTCAAAGGCGCCACCGAAATCGAACTGCCCGAGGGCTGCGGCGCCGTAGCTATTTCGTTATCCACCCGTTACTACGAGGAGTTCACCGCCGATGGCCGGGGCGACGACGCCAGTGCGGCTTTCCCCATCCTCTCTGGCGTGCATCCAATCAGCGCGGCCGCACGCGCTCCCGAGGCGGTAAACTCATAGATATGCCGACCTGGAAAATGGCCCTGCTCACACCGCACGATACGGGTGTGATCGCCGAGTTGGCGCATTTCCCTAACATGCCCGACGATAAGCGCGATGAGCGGCTGGCCAGCCTGCAAGAACCCGATGCGCGGGAAGTGGCGGAAGTCATTGTAGGCTTGCGCGATGATTCGTCCGTTTCCCCAGAAGTATTGGCAACGGTCGAACGCTATCGCGCGTGGGTCGACAATAACCGGCGACTGAGCCAGAAGCGCGAAGCCCGCCGCAGCAACTCCAACTACTGACCACGACGGCATCGGGGCCTAACCACTCCAACCCGCGCCCAAGCTCCTGGTGAGTGCAGTTCTATCATCGAGCTATAACGAGTAAGCGAAATTGCATCTCAGAAGACGAGGTCCGTGTCAGACTGCGTGCCAGCCTCAAGTCGAAGTCCGTGCCTCCGCCCAGCCTGGCGCAGTTGATCCGGAAGTACGTCGAACCCTTCGGTGGCGTTGAACTCGAACTACCAGCACGCGAATCGATCTGCCCCCCCTCCATACTCACGACTCGCTGAAGTGCTCAAACCCACCCCTTCGGACGAGGTTCTTCGATGGCTCGCCGCTCAACCGCCTTCCTCGGTATTTACCACCACGATCACCATGGCGGAGGTTCTGTACGGTGTTGAAGCTCTGCCTCAGGGCAAGCGCCGGACGCGACTACTGGCCGCTATTGAAATGATATTCGCCGAACAGTTTGAAGGACGTATTCTGCCCTTCGATGAAGAAGCCGCCCGCCTCTTTGCGCGCATCGTAGCCACCCGCAAAACCGTCGGCCGTCCAATCTCACAAAGGGATGCCATGATCGCTGCGATTACGAAGTCAAATCGCGCGGTTTTGTCGACCCGTAATACATCCGATTTCGACCACTGCGGGATCCAAATCATCAATCCGTGGGACCACTGACCGCCTCTCCCGCCTAGAATTTGTCTGAAGTCGGGCAGAAACGCCAGGCTGATCATGAACGGGAGATGCGATTGAAGATTTTGACTGCGGCCGGGAGGAACTCAACAGGTATCTGCTGCGGTTCGCATGGGCGAACCAGCAGGCTCGGGCGGCCCAGACCTATATCGGACTGGCGGGCGCCGTCGTCGTCGGGTATTACACGCTTGCCGTAGGCCAGGTCACCCGCGAAGAAGCGCTCGAACGTCTCACCAAAGGACTGGCCCGCCATCCCGTGCCGATCATGTTGCTAGCACGCTTGGCGGTGTCGCTTTTCCCGCAGGGACAGGGTGTCGGGAAGGCGCTTTTGCGCAACGCCATGCAGCGGACCATGCAGGCGGCCGGCATCGCCGGCATTTGCGCATTCGCGGTGCACGCGAAGACTGACGAGGCCAAGCGCTTCTACGAGAAATTCGATTTCATCTCCTCCCCTACCGATCCGATGCATCTCTTCGTCCTGCTCAAGGATGTGCGACGAATCGTAGCGGCACAGTGAATTATTCTGGAGTGCGCACGCCCCGCCTCCGGCATAAGTGCCCTAGCTGTCCTACCTGGCCTCACTCCCATCTGCTAACTTTGAAGATAGAACCATGAAGGCACACCGCTATCTTCTCTTTCTCCTCCCGCTGCTCGCCGCCGCCCAGAGCCTGCAGGAATTTGAGAAAAAAGTTACAGAATTCACGCTCCCCAACGGCCTGCACTTCATCGTCGTCGAGCGGCATGAAGCGCCCGTGGTCTCCTTCCACACCTACGTGAACGCCGGCTCCGTCGACGATCCCTCCGGCGCCACCGGCATCGCCCACATGTTCGAGCACATGGCCTTCAAAGGCACCGAAACCATCGGCAGCAAGAACTGGCCCGAAGAAAAAAAAGCCATCGACGCAAGTCGAGGCCGTCTACGACCGGCTGGACGCCGAACGCAACAAAGGTATCCACGCCGATCCGCAAAAATCGCCGCCCTCGAAGCGCGAGCTGAAAGCCGCCGAAGAAAAGCGCCAATTCCTTCGTCGAACCCGAACCTCTACCCGCGCATCATCGAACAAAACGGCGGCGAAGGTATGAACGCCCAGACCGCCGGGACGCCACCGAATACTTCTACAGCCTGCCGTCGCAATCGTCTCGAACTCTGGTTCCTGCTGGAATCCGCAGCGCTTCCTCCATCCCGTTTTCCGCGAGTTCTACAAGGAACGCGACGTGGTCATGGAAGAATACCGCATGCGCGTCGAATCCGAGCCGCAGGGCAAACTGCTGCAAGTCGTTTCTGGCGACCGCTTTTGCGGCGCTCCCCTATCGCATCATGGGCACCGGCTGGCCCAGCGACGTCGCCCACCTGCGCCGCGCCGATGCCTGGAAGTTCTTCCACAAATACTACGTGCCCGGCAACATCACCATGGGCATCGTGGGCGACGTCGATCCCGCCGAAGCCCGCCGCCTGGCCGAAAAGTATTTCGGCCCGATGCAGGCCGGCCCGCTGCCACCCTTGCTGCACACCGCCGAGCCGGTGCAGGAAGGCCCGAAACAGGCCGAGGTCGAATCGCCCAGCCAGCCGCTTGCTTGTCGTCGGCTACAAGCGGCCCGACGAATACAGTCAAGGACGACCCGGTCTTCGATGTCATCAGCGGCAGTCCTCTCGAGCGGCCGCACCGGCTTGCTCTATACAGGACCTGGTACGCGACAAGCAGATCGCGCTGGAGGCGGAGGCGGACGATACTTTCCCGGCGGGCAAGTACCCGAATCTGTTCCTGTTTTTCTTGGCCCCGGCTGCCGGACATACCACGGCAGAGAATGAAAAGGCGCTTTACGATGTGCTGGAGAAATTCAAATCGAAGAAAGTGGACGCGGCGACTCTCGCGCGCGTCAAAACCAAGACGCGCGCCGGCTTGATCCGCCGGCTCGACAGCAACTCCGGCCTGGCCAGCCTGGTCACCGACTATCACGCAATCTATGGCGACTGGCGCAAGCTCTTCACCTCGCTCGACGAGTTAGACCGGGTCACAGCCGACGATGTGCAGCGGGTGGCCAAGGAATACTTCGTGCCCGAGAAACGCACGGTCGTCTTATCTGATCGCGCCGAAGCATGCCGAAGGAGGCGCGCAATGAAAATCCGCGCCGCCAAGCTTAGCCTGGCCGTCGCTGCCTTTGCGGTGCAGCTTTGCGCCCAAGACGGCCATCGGTCCCGCGCCGATCCCCAACACTCCGCCGGCGTACCGGAGACCTAAAGTTCGCGCCCTTGCAAGCAGATTCCGACTCCCGGACGTCACCACCTATACCCTCCCCAACGGCATGAAGGTCTACCTGCTCGAGGATCATGAACTGCCCATCGTCAGCGGCGCGGTGCGCGTCCGCACCGGCAATCTGTTCGAGCCGGCCGATAAGGTCGGCCTCGCCTCCATCACCGGCACCGTGATGCGATCGGGCGGCAC
The DNA here is from genome assembly GCA_963738345.1 of Bryobacterales bacterium. Classification (GTDB taxonomy): domain Bacteria; phylum Acidobacteriota; class Terriglobia; order Bryobacterales; family Bryobacteraceae; genus Bog-159. The sequence goes on along the minus strand of CAVTWI010000002.1, from coordinate 2,695,494 downwards.
GGCAGCCAAGACCGGAGACCAACTCGACGAGGAACTGGAGAACATCGCCGCTTCGGTCGAGAGCGACATCGGTGAAATCCAGCGGATCCGTTTCCTTCTCCGCCATGAAAGAGAATACCGACGAAGTGCATGGGCGTCTTTCAAAGACGTCCTGACCGCGCCCGAATTCCGGCAGGACAAAATCGATCTGGCCAAATCCGAATTGCGCAGCGGCATTGCGCGCCGGAACGACGACGCGCATGGCATTGCCGAGCGCGAATTTGCCGACATCGTCTACGGCAAAGACACACCGTATGGCTGGCAAATCGAATATGCCACGCTCGACCGCATCAAGCGTGACGACATCGTGGCTTTCTACAAGCGCTACTATTTCCCCGCCAATATGTTGATGGCGGTGTGGGGCGACTTCTCCACGCGCCGAGATGCAGGCTAAGCTCGCCAAGTTATTCGGCAGTTGGAATTACCAGCAGCCGAAGGCGCCGCCGTTTCCCCCGTCCGGGAGAAAACCCCGCCGGGTATCTATATCGCCACGAAAAACGATGTCACCCAGACGTCTTTCATCGAAGGCCATCTCGGCGGGATACTGAAGGACAAAGACTTTCCCGCTCTGGAAATCATGGGGGACATTCTGGGTGGGGGTTTCCAGAGCCGCCTGGTGCAGCGCGTGCGCACGCAGCTTGGGCTGGCCTACGATATCTCGGCCGACTGGGGCGCCAACTACGATCACCCTGGACTGTTCGAGATCGCCGGCAGTACGAAGTCCGCCTCCACGGCCGAGACGCTTGAAGGCCATGCAGGAACAGGTCGAGCGGATCCGCATCGCAGCCAAGTTACCGCCGGACGAGCTCGAAACTGCACGGCAATCCGCGCTGAACGGTCTCGTCTTCGCCTTTGACACCAAGACAAAAACGCTTAGCCGCATGCTCAATTATGAATACTTCGGCTATCCCGAAGGACTTCATCGATCAATATCAAAAGGGCCTGGAGGCCGTCTACCGCCGCGACGTGCTGCGCGTGGCGCGGGAACACTTGCACCCGGAGGCGATGACCATTGTGGCGGTCGGCAAGACGGACGAATTTCGCCAGGCTCTGGCAACGCTCGGCCTTCCGATTTCGTCTATCGATTTGACGATCCCAAGCAGCTGGGAGAGGCCAAACGGCCTAAGCCGGCTCCGCCCCGCGATAGCGCCCCGTGTCCAGTGGCGGCGATGCCGCGCGCGGCAAGCAATTGTTGGAACGCGCGCAGCAAGCCGCCGGCGGAGCCGAGAAACTCGCCGGCGTCAAAGATCTGTGGAAGTGGCGGAATTGCATGTGGACAAATCCGCCGGCGGCGTGACCATGCGGCGCATGGACCGCTGGGTGGCGCCCTCCATTTTCCGTGAAGATACCACTCTGCCGTTTGGGACCGTCTCCATTTATGGCGATGGCAAAACCGGCTGGATGAAGAGTCCCCAAGGAGTGCGCCCCTGCCTAACGCAGTTGAAGCCGGTCGAAGACAAATTGTTGCGTCTGTTCTTCCTATGCTATTGAGTGACCGTATGCCCGGCCGCACGGTCCAGTGGGTAAGTGAAGGTAAGCTCGATATCTCAGACGGGCAAGGAAGTAGTGTGCAGCTTTTTATCGATCAGAAAACCGGACTTCCTGCCAAAATCGAATATACGCCACGTCGCCATGCGGCGAACCACCGGTGATCGTGAGACTTATGAACTTTGAAGCAGTAGACGGTATCAAGGTTCCCAAAATATGACCATATTCCAGAACGGCCAAAAATATGCCGAAGTCATGGCTCAATCCATCAAGCTCAACACTGGACTGAAAGCCGAGGATCTGGGCAAGCAACAATGAGAACCCTATCCGCAATCCTGCTCGCCGCCGCCCTGGCCTCTCCGCCCATGCCGAAACCAGCCAGCAAAAGGGCAAGCGCATCGTCCAGGAAGCCTTGGCCGCCCTGGGTGGCGACGCTTACCTGAACATGCAGAATCGTCTGGAAGCGGACGTATCTACGGCTTCTACAACGACAAGCTATCGGGCCTGGGGATAGATACTCTGTACACCAATTACCTGCCCGAGCCTACTCCGCCCGAGCCCGCCTTCCTCGGCGTGCGCGTGCGCGATGCCCGCGGCAAGAAGCAGGACGACGTCATCCTCTACACCGACGGAACCGGCTACGAAATCACCTTCCGCGGCGCCCGTCCGCTCCCTGATCCAACGATCAAACAGTTCAGGGTCGCCACCCTCCACAATGTCTTCTACATCCTGCGCCAGCGCCTCGATGAGCCCGGCCTGCTCTTCGATTCCCGCGGCTCCGACTTCCTCGATAACCGCCCCGTCGAAATCGTCGATATCACCGACGCCAACAATGACTTAGTGACTGTCTACTTCGACCAGTTGAATAAGTTACCCTTGCGCCAGCTATACACCCGCCGCGACCCGATAGATAACACTAAGCTTGAAGAGGTGACTGTCTACAATAAGTACCGCGATGTCGGCGGCGGAGTTATGTGGCCTTTCGCCATCCGCCGCGAACGCAACGGCGAAAAAATCTTCGAAATGTACTCCGAGTCTGTCGAAATCAATCAGGACTTAAAAGACAGCATGTTTACCCTGCCGCCCGGCTTAAAGATCCTGCCCAAAGAAAAGCCCGACCGCCCCATCCCCCCCCAACGCTAGCGCGCGCCGTCCGTCCCGCGCTTCCCATACGCTGCTCCGATCCGAACCGCGACCGTGAGGGAGCGTCCTCTTCACCTCCCCAATCCGAGCCCGCTACTCCGAACCACGCCGTCACTCCGAACCATGTCTGTAACTCCGTATCACTTCCGTAACTCACTCACGCGTTACCCCGAATCACACCGTCACTCCGCACTAATGCCCGCCATCGCGTATTTGCTACGTCATTCCGCACATAACACCCGTCAATTCGCACGTAACACCCGTCACTCCGCACTAACGCCCATCACTCCGAATTACCCCATCAATCCGAACCATGACCATAAAACCGAGCCGCGACCGTAAAGGGAGCGTCCCCCCCCACCTACACCGCCGCCATCAACACCTCGCGTAACCTCCGCGCCACCACCATATCCTCGCCCGGCTCCAACATCCATACCCCCACCACAATCGTGTCCGCGTCCGACGGCAACCCCGCACTCCCCTCCGTCCTCCCCGTCGACGGATTCAACTCGATACTTGGACTCCCCCCCCGCAACCGCGCCGCCACCTCCAACGGCGAAATCTTCACCCGCCCCTGGTCGTACCGGATCAACAAATGCGGCACCTGGTTAGCCACCGGCGGCACCACGATCCTGCTCTGCACCGTCGGCACATCCCCCAGAAAAGCCGCAATCCGATCCACCCGCCCCCTGAATTCCGCCTGCATCGCCTCGTCCGACTGCCCCAGAAACCAGTCCACCGCCGCCACCATCCCCACAATCTGTTCCTTCGCCACCTTCATGCCGCGCCCCACGCAGTCATCGTTCGGACTGTTGTTCGCCGCCGCCGCCGCAATCAGATCCTTCCTCCCCAGCAGCAACCCCGCGTTCTGCGGCCCCCGCATCCCCTTGCCGCCCGGAAAACGTCACCAGGTCGAATCCCATCTGCGTATAATTCCAGAGATTCGAAATCGGCGGCACGTCCGCAGCCGCATCGTTGAAACACGGAATCCCGTGCTTGTGCGCCACCCGGATCCACTCCTCGCGCCCGATCCGCCCCCCCTCGGCCGCATTGAAAAAATGCGCCATCACCGTGCGCTCGCCGAATGCCGCCTCATACTCCGCCGCGCTCTCCACCTCCACGAAGCGGATGCCGCAATTCCGCAGCGCATGGTCGTACTCGTATCGATGCGCCTTCTGCACGATCACTTCGTTCTTCATCCCGCTCACATCGGTCGGCATGTTGTGCCGCGCCATTTGGTTCGCCACAGTCATGCAAGCGGCCGTACCCAAGGTCAACCCGGACGCCGCCCCGGCCGTCACCATGGCCCCTTCGCATCGCAACCGCTTGGCCAGATACTCCCCCGCCTTCGTCTGCAGATCCAGCAACCGCACCGGATGTTTGGCCGCCCGCGCCACCGCCGCCTGCACCTGTGGAGGCATCGTCGACGCCGTGAAGATGGTGTAAGTCCCCGCGGCGTTGATAAATTTGGTCACACCCAACTTGTCGTAATAGTCCTCGCCCTCGGACTCCCCGGCGCCACGGGCCGCGCCCGGCGCAGCATACGCCAGACTCCCCCCCGCCAGCAAATTCCGTGTCCAACCAAAAAAGTCCCGCCGCGTTCGGAAGCGATTCATCTGCGTAGTCTACCGCAACACCAGACCCGCCGTTTCCGCTGGAGCAACTTTATTTCTCCAAGCCCCTCAACACCTTGCCACGCCTGGCCTCCGCCTCCGACTGGTCCGCATGGTGTATTGAAGCTGAAGAGGAGTGTGAGCGGCAGTTCCGCTCGCTGGCGCAACGAATGCAACAATATGTAACACTAAACCGGAAAAAACGCTGTTTTTGTAGCACCAAAGCAGCCGTTGCATTCCTGCCGGATCGGTGCGAATGCCCAAATAAAAACGAAAAACCAAGAGACCTTCTTATCGGCGTGCATCGGCGTGCATCGGCGGCAGTCCCCTCTTGGTCTTTCCCTAGCCCGGCACGCATCACCTCGGTAGGGTCCTCACCCGGTGTGAACCCAAATGCCACCGGACCGAACCCCGCCGCATCGCGCCCGTGCAACAAAATGATACACGAATCGGCAAATTTCGATGCTGTTGCCCGACGAAGGCGCGCGCCCCGCAACTCGAAAATCCTGCCCAATTCTGCCCAATCCGTCGCCTGATAGTTGTCGATGTATGTTAATGCCATTCTTAAACTAAAGGATGTAGTCCTCGCAAATGAAAACGTTTACGCCCCCGAAAATTCCGATTGGCTCTGTTCGCCAAAACCTACCGCCCCTCCCCACCCCCCGCCCAATCCTGCACAAACCTGCCCAACCCAGCACAACCCGGCGAACCCCTGGTATAATTGGATCATCCTTGCTTTCCATCCAAAACATCTCCATGCGCTTCGGCGCCAAAATACTGTTTGAAGACGTCACCTGTACGTTTCTCACAGGACGGCGTTACGCCATCACCGGTCCCAACGGCGCGGGTAAATCCACGCTCATGAAGATCCTTTCCGGCGACATCGAGCCGGCCAAAGGCAATGTCGTTCGCCCCAAAAAGTTCGGCGTCCTCCGTCAGGATCAGTTCGCCTTCGATGCCTTCCGCGTCATCGACACCGTCATCATGGGCAACGCCCCCCTCTGGCAGGCCCTCCAGGAACGCGACATCCTTTACGAAAAACCGCATGACCAACTTACCGACGAAGACGGCATGCGCCTCGGCGAACTCGAAGGTGTCGTCGGCGAAGAGGGCGGCTACACCGCTGAGTCCGATGCCGCAACCCTGCTCGACGGCCTTGGTGTCGACTCATCCCTCCACGAACGCCGCATGGGCGAGTTGCAGGGGGGCCAGAAGGTCCGCGTGCTATTGGCCCAGGCTCTGTTCGGCAGTCCTCCCGCCCTCCTCCTCGACGAGCCCACCAACCACCTTGACCTTGAATCCGTTCACTGGCTCCAGGATTACCTCACTCACTACGAAGGCGTCCTCATCGTCATCTCGCATGACCGCCACTTCCTGAACAGCGTCTCCACCCACGTCGCCGACATCGACTACGAAACCGTCATCACCTACACCGGTGGCTACGACGACATGGTCATCGCCAAGACCCAAGTCCGCTCCACCATCGAAGCCGGCAACGCCCAGCGTGAGAAAAAGATCGCGCAGTTGAATGAGTTCATCGCCCGCTTCTCCGCCGGTACCCGCTCCAGTCAGGTAACCTCCCGAAAGAAGGAAGTGGAGCGTCTCCAAACTTCCGAATTGGCTCGCTCCAATATTCAACGCCCTTATATCCGCTTCGATATGAAGCGTCCCTCCGGCCGCCATCCGCTCGAAATCAAAGCCCTCGCCAAAAGCTACGACGACCTGAAAGTGGTCGACAATTTCACCGCCAGCGTATCGCGCGGCGAGAAAATCGCCCTCATGGGCCGTAACGGCGCCGGTAAAACCACTCTGCTCAAGTCACTCGTCCGCAGCGCCACCGGCTTTATCGAAGATGCCGACCGCCACTTTGATGTGGACGCCGGCTTGGTCGTCTGGGGCCACGAAGTCGCTGTCGGATACTTCGCCCAGGATCACTCCGATTCCATTCCTCACGGCACTACCGCTATCGAGTGGCTGCATGAGTTTGATCCGCAAGCCTCCCAGGAGGAGTTGCGCGGTCTGCTCGGCCAGATGCTTTTCAGCGGCGAGGACGCCCTCAAGCCCACCGAAGCCCTTTCCGGAGGCGAGGCCGCACGCCTCATCTTCTGCCGCCTGATGCTGCAAAAGCCCAACTTCCTGATCCTCGACGAGCCCACCAACCACCTCGACCTTGAGTCCATCAACGCCCTCAATATCGCTTTGCAGAAATACCAGGGCACCGTCATCCTGGTCACTCACGATCACGATCTGATCGACGAAGTTGCCACCCGAATTTGGCATTTCGAGGGTGGTCACATTGAAGACTTCAAGGGACCCTACTCCGAGTACGCCGCGTACTCCGAAGAGAAAGCTTCTTAACATCGATTTAAAACACCCAGCCGGAGAAACGTTTTAGAATGCCCGGATGGGATGCTCGGTTTGTAAGTGCTGTCCGTACGTTTTTACACTTATAGCTTCCGCTCAGGTCAACGTACTCACTTATAAGTACGACAACGCGCGTAGCGGACTCAATGCCGCCGAAGTACTCCTTTCACCGTCTAATGTGAATACCCGGCAATTCGGCCAGCGCTTCGCACACGCTGTCGACGGTTACCTCTACGGCCAGCCACTCTATATGGCCGCAGTGCCTATAGCCGGCGGGTCCACCCATGACATCATCGTGGTGGCCTCGGCTCATAACACAGTCTATGCTTTCGATGCCTCCGATGCTAACGGCGCCAACACCAACCCTCTCTGGCAGACTAGCTTCATCAGCCCCGCCAACGGTGTCACTACGATACCTTGGCAGGATGTGAACTGTCTCGCGATCAATCCGGAGATAGGAGTCACTGGCACCCCCGTGATTGACCCTGCCACTTACACCCTCTATCTGGTCGCCAGCACTAAGGAGATTACCGGAAAGGCTGCCCCCCGCTATGTCCATCGCCTGCATGCACTCGATATACGCAGTGGTCAGGAGTTGCCCTCCAGCCCCGTCGAGATACAGGCTTCCGTGCCCGGAGCGGGCGACGGTGGCGCCGCCGTTACCTTCGTGCCTGCCAGCTACAAGCAGCGCGGCGCGCTGCTCCTGTCGAATGGCGTGGTCTACACTTCCTGGTCGTCCCATTGCGATATCAATCCCTACCATGGCTGGATCATTGGCTATAGCGCCGCTACCCTGCAACAGGTGGCCGTCTACAACACCACGCCCAACAGCACCGGCGCGTCTTTCTGGAATGCCGGCGCCGGACCGGCAAGTGACTCTGCCGGTAACCTGTTCGTGGTATCGGCCAACGGCACTTTCGATCAGTCTTCCTCCCCCCACGATCTCGCGGATAGCATCATCAAGTTGACCCCCACCAACGGACTGACCATCGCCGACTACTTCACCCCATATAATCAGCTCGACCTCGAAGACATGGACCTCGATCTGGGCTCATCCGGCGCACTTCTCCTTCCACCCGAGGTGGGCAGCACCTCACACCGCAACCTATTAGTCACTGGCGGCAAAGAAGGCCGTATGTATCTCATCGATCGCGACCACATGGGTGGCTTCAATTCCACCTCCGATGCCGGAGCCCTACAGTCAGTCGCCCTCGCCGGAGGAGGCATCTTCGGCTCCGCCGCCTACTTCTCCGGTACTCTCTATTTCTCCGCGGGCGCCGACAAACTCCGCGCCTATGGCATCTCGAATGGCGCCCTAACAACCACTCCTGTCTCTAGTTCCACCATGGCCATCACCAATCCGGGATCCTCTCCTATCGTGTCCGGCAATGGCTCCTCGAACGGCATCGTCTGGTCCTTTGAACTTGGGGATGGCGGCGGCATCCTGCACGCCTTCGATGCCGCCAACCTGTCGAACGAACTGTATAGCGATGTTCCCGGCGCATATACTGAGTTCGCCGTACCTACTGTGACCGATGGCAAGGTCTATCTTCCCGCTTTGAATAACTTGGTAGTCTACGGTCTTACCCCAGCCACCGGCGGAAGCCTCAGTGCCGTAGTCAATGCCGCCTCTTACAATACGTCGCTCGCGCCCGGATCCCTGATCTCTATCTTCGGCGCGAACATGTCCCAGGGAACCGCATCCGCCAGTCAGTTGCCATTGCCTATGTCTCTGGCCGATACCTCTGTCATCGTCAACGGTCAGCGCGCCCCCATGCTCTATGTCAGCCCCAGCCAGATCAATGCCCAAGTCCCGTCACAGACCACCGCTGGTCTGGCCACCATCACAGTCACCGGTTCGGGCGCAACCTCTCAGCCCATATCGGTAGGCGTAGCCCCGGTCGCCCCGCAGATCTTTACTTTGACCTCCACCCGCATCCTGGCGCTCAACCAGAATGGCACCGTGAACGGCACTGCCTCGCCCGCACCGGCCGGCAGCGTAGTCACTATCTTCCTTACCGGCCAGGGCGCCATGACTTCCCCCGCCGCCTCCATCGGCAACGTCGCGGCGCACTTGTTCTACGCTGGCCCCGCTCCCCAGACCGCCGGCCTCGGGCAGATGAATATCATCGTTCCCACGCTGCCGCCCGGCGACTATCCTCTACAAGTCACCATCGGCGGCGTCACCAGTAACACCGGCCTGCTCGCTGTGGACTAAAACGACGGCCCGGTTGTGGTATCTTCACCGAATGGCGATAGAATACTTCGACGTGCTGATCATCGGCGCGGGCCTCTCCGGCATTGACGCTGCCCATCACCTGCAGAAGCTTTGCCCCGGCAAGACCTACGTGATCCTGGAACAGCGCGAGCGCATCGGCGGCACCTGGGACCTGTTTCGCTATCCGGGCATTCGCTCGGATTCCGATATGCTCACCATGGGCTATTCGTTCCGCCCGTGGACTAGCCCCAAGGCGATCTCTCCCGGCGACGACATCCGCGAGTACATTGCCGACACGGCGCGCGACGAAGGCATCGATCGTCATATCCGCTTCGGCCATACCATCTTGCGCGCCGCATGGTGTTCGACGGATGCTCGCTGGACTATTGAGCACTCGCAAGCAACCCGATGGCAGCGAAGAACCGATCACACTCACTTGCAACTTCCTCTTTTCTTGCGCCGGCTACTATCGGTACTCCGCCGGTTACACCCCGGACTTTCCCGACATCGGCCGCTTCCAAGGCCGCGTCGTGCATCCGCAAGCCTGGCCCGAGGATCTCGACTATGCGGGCAAGCGTGTGGTCGTTATCGGCAGCGGCGCCACTGCCGTCACGCTCTTGCCCGCCATGGCCAAGACCGCCGCCCATGTCACTATGCTGCAGCGCTCGCCCACCTACATTGTCGCCATGCCTGAACAAGACGTCATCGCCAATTGGCTGCGGGGCAAACTGCCGGCCATGTGGGCTTACAAGCTCAGCCGCTGGAAGAACGTAGCCTTCATGACCTGGGTCTATCAGCTTGCCCAGCGCCGCCCCGCCATGGTCAAGAACGGCATCATCAAGAAAGCCAGTGAGGCGCTGGGCCAGGACTTCGACGTAGCCACTCACTTCACTCCCACTTACAACCCCTGGGTGCAGCGTCTGTGTCTGGTGCCCGATGGCGATATGTTCCAAGCCATCAAAGAGGGCCGTGCCAGTGTGGTGACAGACCGTATCGAGTCCTTTACCGAGTGCGGCATCAAACTCCAATCGGGTAAAGAACTGGAAGCCGATATCGTAGTCACCGCCACCGGCTTGGTCATGCAGGCCTTCGGCGGCGCCGAGATTTGGGTCGATGGAAAGCTGGTCGATTTCGGCAAGACCCTCGCCTATAAAGGCGTGATGGCTTCCGACGTACCTAACAGTGCTTCCGTCTTCGGCTACATCAACGCCTCGTGGACCTTGAAGGCCGACCTCATCTGCACCTACGTCTGCCGCCTGCTGAATTGCATGGATCAGAAGGGCGCGCGCCAGGTTACTCCGCGCCCCGGCAACGAGACCGCCGTCACTACCTTCGTCGAGAACTTCACTCCCGGCTACATCGCCCGCTCCCTCGACAACTGGCCCAAACAAGGCTCCAAACCGCCTTGGCGTGTCTACCAGAACTACTTCCGCGACTCCGTCAGCCTGAAGTGGAGCCGGGTCGACGATGGCGCTCTCGAATTTTCGAACTAACCGCCGCAACGGGCGGTCGTCTAAAGGTCATGCAGCGACTCACCAGACAGCTCGCCTTCGCCCTGATCCTGGCTGCCGCGCCCGCGCTCTTCGCAGCCGGCAAAGTCACTCGTTACGTAATCGTCTCGGGTGACTCCACTAGCGGTTCCTGGGATGGCCATGCAGACGGCCGCCTCAAGCAGTGGCGCGCAAAGTACGGCTCACACTACGCGTGGTTTAGCATGGATGGCCGCGACTACCTTGTCAGCGACGAGCGCACTTTGGCTGACTTCGAGCGAGCCATGGCACCCCAACGCGCCGTTAACCTCCGCCAGGAGGAAGTCAACAGCCATCAGGAAGAGGTTAACCGCCATCAGGAAGATGTGAACCGCCGGCAGGAGGCCGTCAACCATCAACAAAGCCTGGTGAACGAAGGGTCCGGCTCACAGGCGCGCGTCAATGAGCTTCAGTCCGAAGTGAACGGCAAGCAGCAGAAAGTCAACCAGCAGCAGTCGGTGGTCAACCGAGAGCAGGACGCCGTGAACCAGTTACAGCGGCAAGCCTCCGTCGAAGTCAACCGAGCGCTGCAGGTTGTATTCGAGAATGCCGTCCGCCAAGGCACGGCGCACGAAGTTCACTGAGCACAACTACCAGCGTTGGTGTACCGCTGCGCGAATGCGCGCATCATAGATCGTCCTGACGGCTTCCATCGCGGCTTCCGGCAGCGGCGCCAAGTCCGACGCCGCACAGTTATCCGCCACTTGCTCAGGGTTCTTGCCGCCGGGAATGGCACAAGTCACTGCATCGAACGCCAGGATCCAGCGCAGCGCGAACTGTGTCATGCTCATGCCCGCCGGAACGAACGGACGTAACTCCTCGACCGCTTCCAGTGCCGTCGCATAGTCCACGCCCGAGAAGGTCTCGCCCATATCGAACGCTTCCCCGTGCCGGTTGAAGTTGCGGTGGTCATCGGCTGCGAAATGTGAGTCGTAACGAAGCTTGCCAGTCAGTAGTCCGCTCGCCAGCGGCACGCGCGCCAGAATGCCAACCTGATGCTTCTTGGCTTGCTCGAAGAATAGCTCCGCCGGCCGGTGCCGGAAGCAGTTGAAGATAATCTGGACCGTCTTCACCCCCGGGAATTCAATCGCCTTCAATCCCTCTTCCACCCGCTCCACGCTCACTCCGTAGTGGCGGATCTTGCCCGCTTCCACCATCCTGTCGAGTGCGCCGAAAACCTCCGGCCGGTAGTAGACATCCGTCGGCGGACAATGCAGTTGGACCAAATCCAGACAGTCAGTGGATAGGTTCCGCAGACTGTCTTCCACGAAGCCGCCGAGGCTCCTTTCGTTGTAACCGTCGGCTGTGTGCGGCGACAGGCGCCGGCCGGCCTTCGTCGCCACTACAATTGGTTCGCTCCGTTCGCGCCTGAGTTGCGCGATCAACCTTTCGCTGCGGCCCATGCCGTAGACGTCCGCCGTATCGATGAAGTTTACGCCGGAGTCGATCGCCTTATGCAGCGCCGCCATGGAGTCAGCATCGCTGACGTCGCCCCACGAGCCGCCAATGGCCCAAGCTCCAAAACTGATCTCAGAAACCTTCCAACCGGTACGGCCAAGCGCGCGATAGTGCATCATTCCAGATAATCACAAATCGATAGCGATGACTTCGTGATCCATGATCGAGTCGATCCTCAATCTCGCTGCGCCGTTCACGACGTCAGTTTGTGGCTTCGCTCCGCTCACCAATAGCTGTATGTTCTTGGGCCGCGCGCCGTCCGGCAGGCGCACCGTTACGGTCTGGGGCGGCGTCGGGATGAACTCGCGCAATGGTCCCTTCATCATCATCGGATTGGTCAGATTCACTAGGTGTACCGTCATGGAGTCTTTCTGCCGCCACACCGTCACATCCAAAACGCCCGGGCCCGCCACTGTCAAGGGGCGTGGTTCGTTAGTGACCCAATCCACCGCGTTGGTCAGCAGTCTGCAGTGGTCCGCCGCCAGCACTTCCCAGAACGTCCGATCGATGTCCCATGGAAAGTAGGCCACCCGGCCGCGCCCCTCCTGTCGCACGTGCAACTCCGGAATGCCGGTTTTGGCAACACGCGGAAAGACCTCCTCCATCGGGAGATCCGGGTAGGAAGGAATCAACGTCAGTGGCGCTGGCTCGCCCTTCGTGCTACGCGTATGTACCCGCGACACTCCGTTGATGATTCGCTCCGTGCCTTCGAGACCTGCCAGAATGGGATGGCGCTTGCCCGTGCGCGGATCGGTCTCCAGGTGCAGATACGAATTCTGCATGCGCGCATCCACCTCGCCGTCGTAGCTTGCACCGAACAGATCTGCGAGCCCGAAATCCGCCCGCCGCTTTCCGGTCTCACCATAGAGCGACGTTTCATAAGTAGCGACTAGCCCGCCTCCGCGGTTTACGAAGTCCCGGATTTCGCCGCACTGCCGTTCGGAAAGCGCGGCGATGTTGGGTAGCACCAATGTCTGGAGATCCGCAAGATGACTGTGATCGAGTAACTGGTCGTGCACCATTTCGAACGGGATGCGTGCCTCGACCAGCGCCTGATAGAAGCCCAGCGTATGATCTTCCACCTTCTGCTGCGCGCGTTCTCCGCCGTAGCGCTGCGCGGTCTGCTGCGAATAGACCAGCCCCACACGCGCCAGCGACCGCACCTGCCGGAGGTAACGCTCGTTGCGGTAATGCCAGTTATAGAGGTCTTCCACCACCGGAAGCCAGCGCCGGTCGTAGAGCGTGCCGGAGAACTTGGTGAACCACGGCCGCAGGCCGTTGGCGATTCCATCGAGCACCCATAAACGAATCTCGGGTCCGTCTTGCACCGAATCTTTCCAACGGTACGCCTCCTCCACACCGACGCTGAAGATGCCGCCCACTGGTTTCGCGCCCATCGTGGAGCGATACTCCTTGGCATTCTTGCCATTGGCCCACGGCGCCATCAAGCCATGCCGCGCCTGGCGATCGGCGAAGAGGATAGGCGCTAACTCACCCACCGCCTTCATATCCAGATCGGTAAGCGCGCCACCTCCGGCATTGGGTATGTAACATGCCGCCGGATTGATGCGCCTGATCTCGCTGTCCCACAAACGCCAGAGTTGGAAGAGGCGCTGCTGCCGCCATGCATTGTAAGTGTCCCGTGGATCGTTCGCGCGTGGCAACTCTTGTCCGGAGGCGGCGCGGAAGTTCTCGCGGCAGTGCTCGCAATAGCACATACCGGAGCCGGCCCAGCGGTTGCTGAAGACTCCGTCGACGCGATAGCGGGTCACAATCTCTTTGGTCACCGCAGTCATGAATTCGAAGTTGTAGGGACCCAGCGCGCAGGTCACCCACAACTCCGGCATCGCCCAATGACGCCGCTTCTGGCCGCTCGAGTCTACGGCGATCCAATCCGGGTGTGCGTCGCACACGTCCTGATGCACCGCGTGCGGGTCCGTGCGCGCCACCACCACCATGCCTAACTTGCGGCAGCCTGCGGCGAGTTCGCCGAACGCATCGCGGTCGCCCAGCCACGGACTCCGGTAATGAAGCGGAATCGCAGTCGGATAAAAGGCCACGCATCCGCCCGCGCTGAGGCATGCAGCGTCGGAGTGGGTCCGCCGGAAATAGGCCAGCCAGAAGCCGGGATCATACTTGCCCGGATCGTCCTCCACCAGAGTCAATTGCGCCCATCGCATGGGCCGGTTAAACCAGCCTTCGGAGCCGTCCGCCGGTGAATCCGCAGCGAACGCGCTCGCCGCCAGCGCTGTTGCGCCCAAAAATTCCCGGCGATTTATCGTAATTCCCATTACTTAATTGTCGTCGAATTCGCATAGGTGATAAAAGGCACCGAAATTCCTTGACTTATATGTAACGCAGGCCTATGCTTACAGCAAGACTTAGAGGTTAGCGTCCAAGGAGACGATCATGACTGTGTTCTCGCGCCAGAGCCTATTCGCTCTTGCCCTGTTGCTGCTGCCTGTTTTTCCTGCTGCCGCGCAATTCCAAGCTTCCATACAAGGTACTATTACAGATCCTTCGGGCGCCTCCGTGCCCAATGCTAAAGTTACTTTAATTAGCACCGAAACTCACAAAGAATTGACGACACAAACCTCCGCCGAGGGCGTCTATCGATTCGCGGGCCTAGCTCCCGGCCGCTACACAATTACCGCGGAGTCGAATGGCTTCAAGAAAGAAACCCACGAAGACATTCAAGTGCTGGCGGAACAATCGCAGGGCGTAAACATTGTGCTCACGCCGGGCCAAGTGAACGAGTCAGTTACTGTCTCGGCGGACAGCAGCCCCGCAATTCAAACGGAAAACGCTGATGTCGGCGGTACGTTAACCACGGCGGAAGTAGAGCGCCTGCCGCAGATCGGGCGTGACCCTTACGAGTTATTGCGTCTTACGCCCGGCGTATTCGGACTTGGTGCCCGCGACGGCAGTGGTAATTCGGTGAACTTACCCAATACTACAGGCCCGGGCGGTTCCAATACGTCCATCTTTCAGACGGAGAACCAAGTCCCAATTTCGGCTAACGGACAGCGCCTTTCAAACAACAACTTCATGATCGACGGCGTAACCGTGGATAGCCAGAACTGGGGCGGCGCGGCCGTAGTCACGCCGAATCAAGAATCGGTGAAGCAGATCACCGTAGTGGCCGAGGGGTACGACGCATCGTACGGACGAAACTCTGGCGCGCAAGTTCAAGTGGTTTCGAAGAACGGTACGGACCAGTTTCATGGCAGCGGGTTCTTTCAATTTCAAGACCCAAATCTGAATGCGTATAACAAATACGGCGGGCCGTTCGATGCGCCGCCCGTGCGCGTAGATACGCGTTTCAAGCAATACGGCGGTTCGGTTGGCGGTCCAATCTTGAAGGACAAGTTGTTTTTCTTTTTCAGCTATGAAGGCCTGACAAATCGTACGGACGCACCGTATGAGAACTGGGTGGAAACGCCGCAGTATCGCCAAGCGGTGATCAGCGCGTATCCGAATAGCATAGCGGCGAAAGTCTTTTCGTCGCCCGGTATTACGCCGCGCGTGGTTTCTGTGCTGAACGTTCCATGCTCCGCGAGTTTTGCGCCGGGAACCTGCCAACAAGTGAACGGCGGTTTGGACATCGGTTCAATTACCGGAGCGAGCGGACAGTACGTCGACATCGGAAAGACTCCTGCGGGCGGCGGCCTGGACGGTGTTCCCGACATTCAGTACGCGGTGCTCGGCGCTCCCAGCCTGGAGCGAGGCAATCAGTATAACTTCCGCGGCGATTACACGCACGGCAACGATAGCTTCGCATACAGTATGTATCTGACGCCGCTCTCGGGTACGCAAGCGCAGACCGCCAGCCAGAGCCGGCCCATGGCGGACCTGCCGAACAATCCTTTCAATAGCGCCTATTTTATTAGTTGGAACCACCTGTTCTCGCCCACGGTATTCAATCAATTACGGGCAGACTTCACGCGCTTTGCCGATAACCAGATTTCGGGGTCGTCGGAAGTGAATTGGGGAATCCCGGAACTGCAGATCCAGAACATACCGGGCGTGAATAACAACATTCAGTTCGGCGCGCCCCAAGGCAGCACCACGCCGGCCCTCTTCGCGCAGAACACTTACGAGGTGAACGACACCGTTAGCAAGATGATGGGACGGCATGCTCTGAAGTTCGGCGTGGTTTTTCGCAAGCTGCAGAACAACGACAATCTGGCGGGCGGTGCGCGTCCCGTTTATACGTTCCAGGGCGCGTGGAACTTCGCGAACGATGCTCCCATTTATGAAGCGATCAACGCCAACCCGCAGACCGGCGCGCCTGCTCCGGCGCAGCACTATTTGCGCAGCGGCGATTACGCAGGCTTCGCGCAAGACGACTTCAAGCTGATGCCCAACTTCACTCTGAGCCTCGGACTGCGTTGGGAGTATTTTTCGCCGCTCTCGGACAAGAATGGTCAGTTGAGCAACGTATTCTTTGGCCCGGGCGGGGACTACAACACGTCTTATATCAAGCAAGTCAGTCAGCTTTACAAACCCGATTACAATAATTTCGCGCCGCGCGTGGCGTTCGCCTGGAGTCCAAAGTTCGCGGACAACAAACTGGTGGTACGCGGCGGATATGGATGGTTCTTCAACGAGATCCCAGGAGCAGTTTTTGAGAACGTCTTCCAGGATCCGCCGACCTTTGGGAACTATGGAATCTGCTGCGGCACAGCCACCACTTCGTTTGGCACGCCGTTCGCAAATGGCCAGATCTTGTACGCGCTGGGCAGCAGCAATAGCCCATTCAGTTATCCGGTGAATCCGGCGCTGGCTACTGGGATTGATCCTACGACTAATGCGCCGCGCGGTCCGTCGAATCCTAACGCGCCCCAGGTGCAGGTTTATGCGGCGCAGCAGAATACGCCGAATCCGTTCGTACAGGTTTACTTGCTCGACCTGCAATACCAGGCACCCTGGAAATTTGTGTTTACCGCGGGCTACAGCGGCGCGGAAGCGCGGCACGAGATCCGCCTGGTGAATGAGAGCTTCCTTTATCCGACTGGACCTTTGTTCCCGTTCTCGCAAGTGTACACGCCGCAGCCGGACGTGAACTCGAACTTCAACGCCCTGATCGTAACGTTGTCGCGGCGCATGTCGAACGGTCTCCAGTTCAACGCCAACTATCGCTGGTCGAAGAGTCTGGATACGAATTCGTATGAAGGTCCCGGCTTCGTGACTAACCAGACCTATCCCCAGAATCAGAAGACTGAATACGGTCCGTCGGATTTCGATGTGCCGCAGTACTTCACGCTCTCCAGTTTGTATGACCTGCCGTTCTATAAGAAGCAGGAAGGCATTCTGGGACACATTCTCGGCGGCTGGAATGTCAGTGGTATCTTTACAGCCAGCAGCGGATTCCCGTGGACGCCGGTTACTTGCGGCGCGGCGGAAGCCACTCCTGGCGGGCAATCGCTATGCCCCATACGGCCGATCGAATATCTGGGCGGAGCCGGCCAGAGCACGTCAAACGACGCTTACATCAACGGAACGAACTTCGTGGGGGGTGGTCAGAAGTACTTCGTGATCACCAGTCCGACCAGCGGACCGACGACGCTGCCGCCCGGCATCGGGCGCAATTCGTGGCGCGGGCCGAGTTACCTGTCGACAGACTTCAGTCTCAGCAAGCAGACCAACCTGAGCGGCATGCATATGGGCGAGGCTGCGAAGCTTGAGATTCGGGCGAACTTCTACAACGTCTTCAACAAGCTGAACCTGCAGCCGATCGCGTTTGGGAGCGCCAACTCCACGATCGAGAATCAGGACTTCGGCCTTTCGCCGGGTGGCACGGCGGGACGCGTGGTAGAATTGCTAGCGCGATTCAGCTTCTAACGGAGTTCCATGATCCAGCGGCTTTTGCTTGCACTGGGGCTGGCCTTCGCGCCAGCCTTGGCGCAGCCGGCGGAGACGATTGTCATCGACGCGCACGCAGCGCCCCGGCCCTTTCCCCATTTCTGGGAGACGATGTTCGGCTCCGGACGGGCCAACCTATCATTGCGGGAGAGCTACCGGCAGGACCTGGAGGCGGTGCGGTCTGCGAATGCTATTCAGTATGTCCGCTTCCACGCCATCCTGAACGATGAGAACGGCATCTACGACGAAGACGCCAGCGGCAAGCCGGTGTACAACTTCTCGTATCTGGACCAGATCTACGACGGCTTGTTGAACCGCAACATCCGCCCGTTTGTGGAACTGAGCTTCATGCCGCGCAAGCTGGCGTCTTCTTTGACGCCGCATCCTTTCTGGTACAAGCCGCTGGTGTCGCCGCCGAAGAACTATGCGCACTGGGACGAGTTGATCGCCGAGTTCACACGCCATTTGATTGCGCGATACGGCGAACCGGAAGTTGCTCAATGGTACTTCGAAGTCTGGAACGAACCTAACCTGGATTTCTGGAGCGGCGATCCGCGGGAGTCGACTTACTACCAGTTATACGATCATACGGCGCGGGCGATCAAGGGAGTGAGCCGTAACCTGCGGGTTGGCGGACCGTCGACGGCACAGGCTGCTTGGGTGGACAAGTTCATCCGGCATTGCGTGGAAGGCAATGTGCCGGTGGATTTCGTGTCGACGCACGTGTATGCCAACGACAAGTCCGAGGACATCTTTGGGACGCACGAGGCCATCGCGCGTAAGGATATGGTGGGGCGCGCGGTGAAGAAGGTCTATGATCAGGTGCATGCTTCGGCGCGGCCGGACCTGCCGATCATCTGGAGCGAATACAACGCCAGCTACATGAATGAAGTGGCCGTGACTGACTCGGCATTCATGGGGCCGTGGCTGGCGAACAATATCAGGCAATGTGACGGGATGGTTGAGGCGATGTCCTATTGGACCTTCTCGGATGTCTTCGAGGAGCAGGGCGTAGTGAAGCAGCCGTTCTACGGCGGCTACGGTTTGATCGCAGCGGGCGGGATTCCGAAAGCGGCATTCAATGATTTCCGCTTGCTGCACATGCTCGGCACTGAACGGATTCCGGTGGCGTCGGATGACGCACTGGCGACGCGCACCGCCGATGGCGGGCTCGAGATCGCGGTCTGGAATTACTCCGGCCCGGAGGAGAAGGGGCCGGCGCGCGAGGTGCGGCTATCCGTCAAAGGGCTGAGCGGAAGGCACCGGGCGCGGGTACGGATTGTGGATAGCGAGCACGGGTCCTCGCTCGACACATGGCAAAAGATGGGAAGTCCGGCATTTCCCACGCGGCAGCAACAGCAGGAGTTGCGCGAGGCGGGCGCATTGCCGGACGCCACGATTCAGGACTTGGGTGAAGGCGGTACGTTGTCAATTCGGCTTCAACCTTGGGCTTTGGCTCTGGTTCAGATTACTCCGTAGTCCGGCTTTTCCGAGCGCACCAGCAATGTCTGCACTGCGCATAAACCATCGCCACACATTTCCGGTTTGACTGTTTTCCGCACTCAGCAAAGTGATACCTACGTCAATTCCGATCACGTCAGGGTCGATCCACCTAGTTAGCGGATTGAAGGCGTCAACGAATCCATAGTGCTGATAGACGCGGCCCTCTAGCATGGTCCGCATGTTGTGCAGGTCAGCTAAAGCAATTGCGGGAGTGAGCATCAGGGACCCGCCGGGTGCACAGGGGACCAGGGTGCCATCGATATCGCTGTCCATGGGCGGGCCGCCCCAAGCCAGATAACCTTTGGCGCTGTCGGAGGCGGTAATGCCCCAGGCGTTGGCACCATAATCTGAAAATTTTGGATGCAGGTTGATGCAAAACGCGCGGTGCGCTTGGGTGGCGACGACGGAGTTTTGAAACCAATCGGTGTGTTCGCCGCCCGTCTCGCGGCGATTGCGAAAATCGATCCAGGCTTGCGAAAACTGATGGGTGAAGAGCGGGCCGCCGGAGATATAGTCGTAGCTTTCGTATTTTATGTGCGGCCTTTTCCAGGCATACCAAGAGGAGGCGGGAATGGCATGGTGCGGGGAGCCGATGGCTTCGAGATAGAGAATGCCGAGTTCACAATAGCGGTCCCAGCGAGAGTCGAGAAATCCCGATTCCGGTTTCCAGCCCATGGAAAGCAGGTTGGGATCGCCGTTGAGCATCCATTGGAAGTCGACGGATTCGTAGATTGACTCCGCGAGTTTACCGATTTCGGATTGTTCGCCGAAATATTCACGCGCGGTAAGGACGCCGGCCAGCAACAAGGCAGTGTCGATGGAGGATAGTTCGCTCTTCCACTGTCGCTGGCCGGTGCCCATGTCTATGAAGTGGTAATACCAGCCATGTTCTCTCGGCATTTTTCCAGAGAGGAAGCGGAGGGTTGCGAGAACTCGGGCTTGAGCTTGATCGCGCGGGATCCAACCATGTTCGGCGGCGATACATAAGGCGGTTAATCCGAAGCCAGTGGAAGCGGTGCTGGCGATGCGCCGGCTTTCGGGTGTGCCATCGGCTTTAGCGCGATCAAGTGCGAGGCCAGTTTGGGAATCGGCACGCTCGTAGAAGAATTGCGCGGAGCGGTGCTCGAGGTCTTGTATAAAGGCAGGGTCAGAGGGTTGCGCGAATAAAACTAGGGCCGGCGTGAATACGAGTAGGATGTTATGGAATCGCATGGAAGGGGGCAGTTACGCTGCCAACGGCTCCTGTGGATGCATCGCGCGCGACGACGCGAACTTCAGTGGACTGGCTGTTCAGCGGCAGCACCCGGTGATACATCAACCCCTCGCGCTGTACGCGGTCATAATTCTGTTGCTTCAATTCCATGGACAGAGTGTCATCAATCCCATAAGTCTGTTTGCCGTGGGCGTCTTTCTCGACGAAGAGGAGGTCAAGTTTGCCTGCCCAGCGATCGCCTTGGGGATCAAGAAGGATTGACTTGGGGTCGACGCGCAACGTCAGGTCGACGCCCGCGCTGGTTTGGTTGACGCTAGCGCGGAGGCCGATTCCATTGGCGTCCATGGGGCTGAGTACAGCGTCCCGCAAAGCGGCGCACCGGAGACCTTCGTCTTGCGGAGGCGTGCTTTGATCGATGTAGCCCTTGCGATATCGTACTTCCAGGTGCGGGAAATCGATCAGTTTCACTTTGAGGTTGTGAAACGAGTTGTCGAACTTGTCGTTTTCGGGATAAAAGCCGAGGGTGTAAGTAATGGATGAATCTTCGACGGCGGTGCGGATGGCGCCGGCGATGTCGTTGGTGTTGGTAAAGGCGCGACCACCGGTGCGGGATGCCAGTTCCTCCATGGTGGACTGATTGACATAAACGCGGGACGATACTCGCGGCGAAGCGGAGGCGACCAGACCGCGCGCATCGACCTGATAGATGGCTAGGTTGGCGTCGTTTAGGGCGCGGATGGTGCGGTCGGCTTCATTGGTCCAAGTTTGTTGCTGACGAGGGAAACCGCGGGAATTCATGCCGGCCATACCGGCTCTTCCGGATGTGTTCAAGAAGCCGACCTGCAAAGGGAAGGCGGACGAAATCCAGATCAGATTCTTGCGGCCGGGGAGGGGGGAGAGATTGTTGGCGATGAACTCGATGGCGTGCAGAGTTTGCTGGATGCGGTTGTTGAGATAGTAGGCGCGCTCGTAGCTATCTGCGCCACCGCCGAGCCAACCGCCCAGCGCATCACTCGATTCACTCGCGCCGGTGACTTCGGGAGCGATATCACCTTGATACTTGGCTAGACGGGCAACCAAGTCGGATGAATCGGTAGTGTAGTCGTGGAGCACACGCAGACCGCGGCTGTCTAATGTGTAGATGGCGATGCGGTCATCCGGCTGGATTTGTTTCAGGAAGTGAACCATTTGCTGGCGCGCATAGGTCTGGTCGGAGAAGCGGGTATTTACGGCATCGAGGAGGATGGCGGTGACTGCGGCGGGGGTACCGGAGCGTTGTTCTAACTGGTTTGTGTAAGTGCCTGTGGGGAGGGGACTGGCGGCAGTGGGAAGTACGGCGCGCAATTCTTCGGAGAACTGGCGAATCTCCTGACGCTTACCGTTGTCGAAGACCTGGAAGTCCTCTTTTTTGAGGCCGGGGACGGCAGTACCTTTCTTAGCGACGATTACGTTGATCTGGACTAAGCGCGTGGTTGTGCGAATGACTACATCCGGCATTTGCGCGGGTAATGCGGCGGCGGTTAGTAGGATTAGGATTGATATTCGCATTGGGACGCTTGCTTACGCGCGCGGCTCGGTTTGCGCGGCTCGGTTAGCATAGTTGATATTAAGAACGCGGAGGGGCGCGTTGCGGTTACATGGGTGCGTGAGCGTACTTATTCCACAGGGCCGGATCTGACAACATCTTGATGAACAGGCCGCCTACCACGGAACGGGCCTGGAAGCCTTCCTGTTTGGCGGTGACGGTATCGTACCAGTCGGTCATTGGGACGCGACTGGGGGTTTCGTTGGCGAAGCTATAGGCAGGGGCGACGAAGGCTTCGAAGTCGGCACGGTTGTCCGCGAGAGTGGCGGTCCAGATTATCCAATCGAGCTTGGTGTAGGTGCGGCGGTTATCCAAGGGAAGACCGTACTTATTTTGTTGGGTCTTGTAGAAGGCGATCTCTTTGCGGGCCACATCGGGCGGGAAGAGGTTCAAGCCGAGGATTTTATCCCAGACCAGATTATACTTCTGGCTCCAGGTGCCGGGCTTATCGAAGGCCAAGCGGTAGTGGTCGCCATCGGCGGCCATCGCGATCCACTGTTTGGCGAACTGGGCCGCGGTAGAGCGGTATGCGGCGGCTTCCTGCGGGTGGCCGGTCATCTCGGCAAGTATTCCATAGGATCCGAGGGCGAGGATAGCTTTGATGGACAGGTTGGCGTTGTGGGCCAAGTGTCCAGCAAAGTCATCGGTGGATAGCTGGTTCTCGGGGTCTTGACCTTTCTCTTTCAGATAGGCGGCCCACAGCGAAATTTGCGGCCAGTAGCGTTGAGCATAGGCGGCATTGCCTTCGACCTTGGCAAGGCCGGCGAGGAGGATGAGCATGTTGCCACTCTCTTCGACGGGCATCTGGTCTTCTTCGGTACGTTCACCGCCGCCGTAGACTTGTCCATCGGCAATCGGGTAAGTGCCGAGGTCGTGGGGGGCGAAGGGCCATTTCCAGCGGCCCATGCGGGCGTATTCGAGCACGGGGAAGATCTGGGCTTTGAGCAGGGCGGGGTTGAACAGCAAGGTAAACGGGGCGCTGGGGTAGATGACATCGACGGTTGAGATACAGCCGTTACTGAAATTCTCTTTGGGGAAGAACATGGGGGTGCCGTCGGTATCGGCGACCAGTTTGTGCGCGGCGAGGGTTTGGCGATAGGAGAGTATGGCGAGGCGTGCGTAATTTTCGCCGCCGATGGCGCGGAGGTCGGTGGTGAGCTGTTGATCGAAGGCGGTGGCGCGGGCGGTGAGTTGGTCATGATCGCGGCGGGCATCGCGCAATAGATCTCCGGCTTCGGCGCCGTTGCGACGCCACCAGGCGCGCTCTTTGCGGTTGAAGTATTCGATGGAGTAGAGATCGTCGTAAGCCAGCATCAGGTAGCGGGCCACGGGTTGGGCGGCGACTTGGCCGAGATCGAAGGTGAGCGCGAGCGCCTGGTCCGACCGCTGAGTGGGCGAAGAATGGTCAGAGAGGTCGTCGGAATCGGGTGTACGGCCGGTGGTCTTGAAAGATTGCCACGCCGTGTCGCGGGGCACGGCGGCCTCGGTAACGCCGGCAGACTTGTCGGCGGCAAGGTACAGATATCCCCAATCGATGCGGACATCGTCACCCTGCCTGGCGAGGATGGATTGAGCGTGCGAGCCCATGCGCAGCACGGGTTGCCCATCGAGTTGATAGCGGGAAGAGATGACTTCCTGGCTCGAGTCATTGACTACCAAGTCGGATGAGGCGTCGAAGTAAAGTGAGACGCGGTGAGTGGCACCGGCGGTGGAGGAGACGGCCCATTCGATGTAAGTGAGGGGACGGGAGAGGACGTCGAGATCTTTGGGCAGCGCGGGCGTGAAGAATGCGAGGGTGAGGCGGATGCCGCCGCCCGAGAATTCATAGATCGTGCGGGTGGGAAGCACTTCGAGATGCCGCTGTTCCAGCGCGGGTATGCGGTGATCACCGCCCATTAGACGATAGGTCTTACCATCGACACGCACGAGCGATGTTAAGGCGTTGGGCTTGCCGGTCCAGTGGCGGGTCTCTCCGTTGGTGAGAGTGTCGGTGGTGGACCAGATACTGAAGTAAGGATCATGAGCGACTAAGGGGGTAGCCGGCGGGCGCAGCGCGGGAGCATCCTGAGCTGATAACGGAGCGTTTGAGTGAAGAGTTAGCAGGCTCAGGAGCGAGGTATAGAAAATAGCTCTGATGTGCATGGCAGTGTGCAGTTACCAGTTAGTAATGGAGCCGTCAGGACGTTGAAATATGGGAATAGGTGCGGAACGTTCGGTGATCTCGACGAGCAGGTCGACACCTTTAGGTTCGAATTCGACACCGAGGCCGGGGGCATCGCGGGGCCACAGTTTGCCGTTGTGGAAGTCAGCGCCTTGGGGAAGATAAGGCGGTTTGGGAAGGCCTCCGCACTCCATGAGGGCGGTGCCGGAGAAGGCGCCGAGGGTATGGGTGAGGGCGGCAACGGAGATAGGGCCGGTGCTATGCGGGATCATGCCGACACTGTGAGTTTCGCAGAGGGCGGCGATCTTCATGAACTCAGTGATGCCGCCGGTGTTCGGTAGGGTGACGCGGGAGAAGTCGATGAGGCGCTGTTCGATGAGTTCGTCGATATCCCAGCGGTCGCCGAACTGTTCGCCAACGGCGATGGGCACTTTGATGCGGGCACGAAGATCGCGATAGGCGGCCTTCTGTTCGGAGCGGAGGGGATCTTCCACTTCGAAGGGGGCGAAGGGCTCCAGCAGGGCGCAGAGGCGGACGGCATCGGCAAGATCGAGGCGGGTGTGAACGTCGGTGAGCCAGTCGCCCTCTTCGCCGACGCCTTCACGGATGAGACGGGCTTTTTCGACTTCTTTATCGATGGCCTGGCGGGAGGTGAAGATGCCGGTGGGCGTACCGCCGCCCTGGGACGACCAAGGCATATCGACGGAGGTGCGGAAGGCGCGGAATCCGGCTTGGATGACGGCGCGGGCGCGGTCGCGCATGGTGCCTTCGGCGTTGAAGGCGCCGGAGTAGCATTCGACGAAGTTACGGGAGAGGCCGCCGAGGAGTTGGTAGACGGGAGCGCCGAGGGCTTTACCTTTGATATCCCATAGGGCCATATCTAGGGCGCCGAGGGCGTGGAGTTTTTCGCGTCCGGGGGGATAGAACCAGCCGCGATACATGAACTGCCAGAGGTGGTCGATGCGGGTGGGGTCTTCGCCTATCAGCATGGAGGCGCACTGTTCCAGCATGTCGCGGGAACCGCCTTCGCCGATTCCGGTAATGCCGGCGTCGGTTTCGATGGTGACGATACGGTTGCTCTGGTTGAAGGTGGGATTCGTGCGGGGGGGCTGGTAGTAGCGGATCCGGCGAATCTTCATTTTAGGG
Organism: Bryobacterales bacterium; assembly: GCA_963738345.1. Lineage (GTDB taxonomy): Bacteria > Acidobacteriota > Terriglobia > Bryobacterales > Bryobacteraceae > Bog-159. Next base: position 2,670,169 of record CAVTWI010000002.1, on the reverse strand, counting down.
ATGGCGGCGACGGCGGCGCGCGACGCGAGGGCGCCACCGGCTAGCGCCAGGGCGGAGGTGAGGAAGGAACGGCGTTTCATGGATCGAAGGGTCAGGGTATCATTCGGCGCGGTACGAACGAAGCCCAGGGTGCTGGAAATAGAGGAGATGGCGGGGCTCGCTTGGCTCGCCGCGGGCGGGGGATGGGGGGCATGGGCCGGGGATTAGCCTTCGATTAACCTTTTTTTGTGGGGGGGGGGGCGATTTCTGGACCGGGGACGCCGATTTTGTGGGCTGGGTACGGGTTTGCGGGTTAGTAGAGAGACACTACTGGCGCACCCTTTGTTGCCGGGCGCGGAGTTGTCAAAGATCTCAGTCCGGGGAAAGGTTAGCGGGTGTCGGTGGTGTCAGGCGCACAGAAGATGGGGTGGCCGACGGGTTCGGACATGACGAAGCCGGGGTGCGGTTTAAGGTCCGCGTTGCGCACGGGTCCGATGGGTTCGACAGGGGGGGCGGTTGGCGCTTGCGCTTCCGTTTCCGGCTTAGCGGGGCGCTGCTTTTGTAGCTTTTGCAGGTAGTCGACGCCTGCGCGGAATTCTTTTTCGAATTTGGTGCGCTGTTTATCGACGTCCGCCAGCATGGCAAGGCGGTGTTCGCCGAAGGGGATTTCCTGGTAGATCCGGTTCTCGGTAGCGGAGTTGCGGATGAGGCGCCATTGCGCGATGACGAGGGTTTCGAAGCAGCACATTTCGAGGCGGGTACGGGGATTAAAATCGGCGCACAATTCGTCCCAAAGCTGGGAGTAAGCCGCGGCGTTTTCGGTGGGGAGGATGACGGTGCGGGTGCGCAGGCCGAAGGTGAGGGCGTTGAAGCGGATGGCTTCGCGGCCTGCCTCTGTTTTCGGGCCGCAGGACTTCTGGGCGTTCTCTTTATTTGCGGCGTGTTGCTTTTCCGATATCAACATATTCGTCCTTTTAGGGATGGCGGGTTGGAGCCCGGTCCCCAATCTCAGGGGAGCACACGCGTGCGCCGGAGGCCGGTGGCGGCGCGGCCAAGTGATGGCGATTAATGGGAATTATTTATTTTCGAAAGCTGTCACTCAAAAGGCGTGCGCCAGCTAGGCCGTTCGCTTGGCGCCGATTACGCAGATCCACCCGCGCCGCTGTTCTTCCGCGATCTCGACGCGCTCATATCCGGCTGCAAGGAACAGGGCGCGATGGTCGTCCACACTCAAGCGCGATGAGCCCAGGAGGTTCATCGCGGGTCCCAGCACGGCATCGTGGCGCGCGCCCTTGTAGCTTTCCGCAACGACCATGAGACGCCCGCCCGGCTTCAGCACGCGCAGGATCTCCCGCATGTCGCCCTGGAGATTCGGCCAATAATATTGCGTTTCAATCGCCGTCACCAGATCGAACTTGTCATCTGGAAACGGCAGTTGCGATACCGAAGCCTGTTCGACGTGCACCCGGCCTTCTGCAATCAGCCGTTGGTTGTGCGCGCGGGAGGTGGCGACGCTTCCGGCGGCATAATCGATCCCGTAAACCTGCGCGGCCTTGGCTGCCAGTTTGTTGATGGTGCGTCCCCCGCCGCAGCCCACGTCCAGCACCGTCGCGCCTTCAGGAATCTGTAGATGCGTGAGCGCCCAATCCGTGAGGGAGGCATGGCTACGGTTCATCAGCCAGGTAAAAAGCCGCCCCGCAAAACGGTCAGGTTTCTTTACTTGGCGAACCAGGTAGAGCATGAGACAGATTGTTACGGCAAAACGCAGGGCAAGCAACATGTAGGGTGATGGATGCACGGGCTTCTCTCCGACTCATTCAATTATGGCTTGCGAACTGGTCATCAGACGGGTGGCAGCGAAACGTGCATTGGAGAGAATACCGCCGCGATTTTGACACGGGGTGCCCCGCACGGTTACAAAGGAGGAAGAGGACGTCATGAAGAAGCGAGCATCGTCCGTCAAGAAATCCACGGTCAAGAAACGGGCTCCGGCCAATCATCGTTCCGCGCCATCCCGGCGGACACCGGCAGGTTGGCAGAATGCCTTGGAGCGCAATCTGCGTGCGGAAGGCTACAGCCCCGACGAAGCGCGCGAACTGGTTGACATAGCGGCCTCCTGATGGGCATCTCTCTCGCTCAGGCGAGCTCTCAAATCCAGGCCTACATCGATTTTCTGCATCAGTACAATCGCCTGCCGGCACGCTCCCGCAAACTTTTTGCGGTTATGAGTTTTCCTTGGTGCGGTTTCGGTCGTTGGACGGCCACGCCGTCGAAACGGTACCCGGAATCGATCGGCGGCTTCGGCCCGCCCGTCCAGTACTCGCTTTCGTCGGCCACCGCTTCACTCCGGAAGTCACCAATAATCTACGCCACAATCTACAACTGCTGTGCCGCCCGTATGGCATCAGCCTCTGGTACTTAGATACGGATATGCCCAACGGGTCCGTCTTCGAGAGTATCGTCGAACGCATCCGCCAGAGCAACTTCTGTCTGTTTGACGACCGGGAAACCGAAGTGCGGCCCAACGTGTTGATCGAGCTCGGTGTGGCCATCGGCATCGGCAAGCCCTACTTCTATCTGAACTATCAGAAGAAGCGCCGGGTCGCCATCGCACGGCGCAAAGAGGCTATTACGACCGCCAGCGACTGAGCCGGCATGCTGTATCTGCCTTACATCTCCTACGAGACCATGAGCGTGGAACTGGGAAGCGGCTGCCAGGATTCTTGATGGATCGCCTGCTCTTGCGCCACTAGGGGTAGATTCTCCATCGGCTTAAATAGTTCGCGCGGTGCCCAGCATCTGTACGCCCTCACGAACGGCGGCTCTTTCACAACGGGTCCTATTGAGGCATTTTATTTTCCTGCAGGCAGTGTCGAGGTGGTGAGCAGGCGGCCAGAGGGGCGGCCATTGCGATAGGCGATGGCCTTGATTACGGAGGCGTCACCGGGTATGACGACGGGGTCACCGGCATACTTTGCGGCGAACTGGTCGGGATTAGTTCCATCGAAAGTATAGTAGATGTCGCAGCCGCTGAGTTCAGTGGACAGGCGGAAGGCGGCCTTGCCATCGGCGGTATGGGTGGGGGCGGCGGAGACGTCGTAAAGTGTGCGGGCGTAGTTGACCTGGGCAGCGTCTAAGCGCTGGAATTGGGATTCGACGCGGGTGGTGAAGTCGTCCCAATTGCGGCTGGCTTTGGGCGACCAGAAGACTTCGGAGAGGGCCAAAGCGCGCGGCCACGTCATATACTCGGCGTGCCGGGGGGTGGGGACGGACTCGGTCCACAGGTTTGCCTGACCGCCTAAGATGTACTTGGGATCGACGCTTTCGGGAGTAGGCTCGAAGCTATAGCAGGTGCTTAGCAGCAGGCGTCCAAAGGTGCTGGGTTCGAGGGATGGGTCGCCCTGATAGTAATCGATATAGACAAACTTAGTGGGAGTCATGACGACCTGATGACCCATTTTGGCGGCGGCAGTGCCGCCCTCCATGCCGCGCCAGGACATGACGGTGGCGTTAGGCGCGAGGCCGCCCTCGAGGATTTCGTCCCAACCGATCAACTTTTTGCCTTTGGATTCGAGAATTTTTTCGGCGCGGCGGATGAGGTAGCTTTGCAATTCCTCGGGAGTCGTGAGGTGCTCGTCGGCCATACGCTTTTGGCATTTGGGGCAGGACTTCCAGAAACCTTTGAAGCACTCGTCGCCGCCGACGTGGACATATTCGGAGGGAAACAACTGGGCGACTTCGGTGAAGACCTTGTCGATAAATTCGAAGGTCTTTTCGTTGCCGGGGCAGAGGGCGTTGTCGATGCGCTGGTAGAAATTCGAACCGGGGTCGACATGGAACGGGCCGCCGGTGCAGGAGAGTTCGGGATAGGCGGCGAGGGCGGCGAGGGAGTGGCCGGGCATTTCGATCTCGGGGACGACGGTGACGAAGCGTTGTTTGGCGTAGGCGACGACTTCGCGGATGTCGTCCTGCGTGTAATAGCCGCCTTCGGTGGCAGCCTCGCCTTCGCGCGGGGCTTCGCGAGTGCCCCACTTAGCGAGTCGAGGAACGCGCCAGGCGCCGATTTGAGTCAGTTGGGGGAGTGACTTGATTTCGATGCGCCAGCCGTTGTCATCGGTGAGATGCCAGTGGAATACGTTCATCTTGTAGCGGGCCATGCGATCGATGTACTGTTCGACGAACTGTTTGGGGAAGAAGTGGCGGCTGACATCGAGCAGGAGGCCGCGCCAGGGGTAGCGGGGGTAGTCGACGATTTGGACGCAGGGGAGGGTCCAGGCGACGTCGCGGCGAGTGGGGCTTTCGACGTCGGGAGGGAGGAGTTGGAGGAGGGTTTGAACGCCGTAGAAGAGTCCGGCGGGGGTGGGGGATTGGATGCGGATGCCGCGGGTGGTGACGTTGAGTTGATAGGCATCGGGGTGGGACGGGGCGGCGGTGACGTCACCGAGTCCGAGAATGATGGCGTTGTGGCGGAGGAGGGGGAAGGCGGCTTCGGAGATTTTGAGTTGCCATCCGGTGGGGGCGGCGAGGGCGCTGGCAAGGTAGGAGGCGGCGAGGCGGGCGTCGGGCGAGTGTGGGGGGGAGACCAGGGCAGTGGTGGCAGTGAGGCGGAAGGCGCCGGGACGTGTTTCGACGGACACGGGTTGGGGGACGAGGCCCAGGGTGGCGGCGGCCGGCGCGACGGCGGGTAGGAGGAAGGCGGAGAGAAGGGCGATGGCGGTGTTCATGGAGGGGATATTGTAGCGCGGGGGGACGCGGGGGGGGGAGGACCGCGGCCTTACGGCACGCGGCTCGGTTTGACGCGGCTCGGTTTGACGCGGCCCGGTTTGACGCGGTTCGGTTAGAGCGGGTATTCGTGGACCAGTTTGAAGGTGCGGGACCAGCGGGTGCGGGTGAAGAAATGGGTGGCGACGTCGATGATATGGTCTATGCCGATGTTGCCGTTGATGAGGTCTTCGGTGGGGGCGTCGAAGGACCAATATATGATCCAGGGAGTGCCGATCACGTTTTCGCGGGGGACGAAACCCCAGAAGCGGCTGTCATCGGAGTTGTCGCGATTGTCGCCCATAGCGAAGATGAAGCCGGGGGGTACGACCAGTTCGCCGGCGGTGACATAGTCGTGGACCATTTGCGCGGCTTGGGGACGAAGGCGTTCGAGAGAGGCGGCGGAGGGGAAGTTATCGCGGTAGGCGTCCATGCTGCCGGTGATGTGGATGGCGTAAGGCTCGCTGACCGGTTTGCCGTTGAGGATGAGTTGCTTGTTCAGGAGGCGGACGTGATCGCCGGGAAGTCCGATGGCGCGTTTGACGAAGTTCTGGCGTATGTCGAGGGGGTAGCGGAAGACGATGACGTCGCCGCGGCGGACGTCGCGATAGGGGAGGAGGTGTTTGGTGACGGAATCGGCGGGGGCGTAGACGATTTTATCGACCAAGACGTGGTCGCCGACGAGGAGGGAGGCTTCCATGGATCCGCTGGGGATGACGAAGGCCTGCAGGAGGGTGGTGGTGCCGAAGAGGAGCAGGATAAAGGTGACGGTCCATTCGGAGATGAGGGAGCGGCGAATGGTGTGGAGGTGGTGGATGGCCTTAGTCTTCACGGTTTGATTATAGCGGGTTCGGCGGCGAAGACTTGCCAGCCGGGAAGCTCGGGGTCATTCACGGCGAAACGGTAGGCGGGGAGATAGCTCATGAGATCGTAGCCGAACGTGCGGGGGGTGCCGTCGGCGGCGAAGGCGACGATTCGCGGGTTAGGCGGTATGTAGGCGCGGAACTGGTTTTCGGTCAGTTGTTCGCCGGCCATGAGGCGGTCGGCAATGCCGTAGCCGTAGTGCCGGAACTGATGTTCGGCATACCAATGGGATTGGGGGAGCCAGGGGAAGTAGGCTTGGCCGGGGTGGCGTTGCAAGTACTGCAGGGCGACTTGCTGAGGCGCGGTGGCGAGGCGTTGGATGCCGGCGGGGATGTCGAGGGCGAGGGGCGCTTCGGAGATTGCCAGGGGGAGAATGATGGCGATCAGGACAGCGGCGGCGATGCGGCGCAGCATATCGGCGGGTGCGGCGCGGGAAATGTCGGCCAGCATTACGGTGAGGCCGCAGGTGAGGAAGAAGAGGGCGAAACTGAGGCTGTTGGCATCGCCGCCCATCTTGGCGCGTCCGGCGACGGAGCCTGGGAGGAGGGCGATGCCGACCAGCAACAGGGGCGTGGAGCGACTGGCTTTCAGGATCCGCAGGAGGGGGGGGGAGGATCCGCGGGTGGTCCAAAGATAGATCGCGGCGGCCAGCAGCAGGATGGGTACGGGCATGGAGAGGCGGATGAAACTGCGCATGGCTTGCAGGGCGCTGAGGATGCGAGAGGGGAAGTTCCAGGGATGATGCGCGGGTATCCAAACCAGGCAGTGATAAAGGTTGCGGGGTCCGAACCAGGAGAGGGCGGCGGCTGCGGAGAGGCCTCCCACTAGGGCGAGCCATAGGAGATAGCGAAGTGCGCGGGTGCGTCCGTCGACGGCCCAGAGGTAGACGGCGAGGGCAATCGGCACGGGCAGGAACATTTGCTTGGATGCAAGGGCCAATACGGCGCAGAAGGCGGAGGCAGGTAGGGCGAAGCGCCAGGAATGGCGGAGATCCGGATAGAGGGCGGCGCAGGCGAGTGCGCCGAATGCGAGGCCGGGTCCATCGGCATGAATGTTGAAGCAGGAATATTTGAGCGGCTCGAGGTAGCAGACGAGGAAGGCGGCGGTGAGGAAGGCGAGGCCGTTGATTGGATCGCGCGCGGCGTGGAAGGGGGCGAAGTGTACGGTGGCGAGGGCCAGGAAACAGAGAATGGCGGTGATGGAGGCGCCGGCAAGTACGGCGCTATTTGGGGAAGGGAATAGGGTGGCCGGAAGATACACGAGGGCGGCAACGGGTCCATAAAGGCTGCTGAAGAGCGGACCCCCTGGCGGAAGGAGGACGTAGTAATTCAGGCCGTGGGAGAGGGCGAAGGAGGGCATGAGGCGTGCGCCGTTGACGCTCCAGATGGGCGTTTCGAGGATGCGGTGCACGATGTTGAGGAAGAGAACGATGGCGGCGAGAGTCAGTGCGAGTGTGTACCGGAGGTCGCGGGCAGGGGTGCGCCGTGGCAGAGGAGCGATGAACGGGATGGTATTGTTTTGCATCCTTGCAGGAGCTGGTAAGACACGGGCTTTAGCCCCAATGTTACGTCATTAGGGGATTCACCGCAAGATGTGGGGAGGGGGGATTGGGTGTTTCAGAACAGGGCGCCACGTTAGTTGTGCCGGGTCCAGGAGCGCTCGATTTCTTCGAGGGTGCGTCCTTTGGTTTCGGGGACGAAGCGCCAGACGATGGCGAAGGTAAGGACGCACATTCCGCCGTAGGCGAGGAATGCGCCGGTGGCCGATACGGCTTTCACCAGGGACAGAAAAGTCATGGTCAGGGCGGTGCAGGCGACCCAGAGACAGATGGTGGCGATGGACATGGCGCGGCCGCGAATGCGGGTGGGAAAGATTTCGGAGAGCAGCACCCAGACGCCGGGTCCGAGGCCGACGGCGAAGGCGGCCACGCAGAACAGCATGATGGTAAGCACCAGGGCGGCGGGCGGCGGATTCAGCAGGAAGGCAAAGCCGAGGGCGGCCTGGCAGAGCGCCATGGCGGCGGTCGAGATCATCAGGAGCGGGCGGCGGCCGAGTCTATCGATAAGGCTTAAGGCGACCAGGGTCATGAGGAAGTTCACCAGTCCCACGACGACGTTGGCGAAGACGGCTGAGGAATCGCTTTGATGGGCGACGTGCTCCTTAAAGATGATGGAGCCGTAGAAGAGCACGGTGTTGATGCCGGTGATCTGCTGGAGGATGGCGAGCGAGACGGCGATCCAGAGGGCGCGGCGGAGGCCGGGTTGGAATAGCTCGCGGAGGGTGCCGGTTTCTTCGGCGACGGCTTCCTGAATTTGAATTAGTTCGGCGGCGGCGATGACGCTGCCGTTCACGCGCGTGAGGACGCCCATCGCTTCGGGGCTGCGATTATTTTCCACCAGCCAGCGGGGGCTTTCGGGCACGAAGAAGAGGGCGATAAAGAAAGCGATGGCGGGCACGGCGGCGGCGGCGAACATCCAGCGCCAGCCGTTTTGGACGTTGAAAGACAGCATCCAATTGACGAGGTAGGAGAGCAGGATGCCGGTGACGATGGTCATCTGGTTGAGCGCTACCAGGCGTCCGCGAGATTTGGCTGGGGCGACTTCGGCGATATAGAGAGGTGCGAGGACGGAAGCTGCGCCGACGGCCAGGCCTCCGGCGATACGCGCGGCGGCGAATTGGAGGAGAGTATGGGGGATGGCTGCGCCGATGGCGGAGACGGCGAAGAGCAGGCCGGAGAGCATGAGCACGCGGCGGCGGCCGAAGCGGTCACTGAGCCATCCGGCTACGCTGGCGCCGAAGATGCAGCCGAATAGCAGGCTGCTGGCGGCCATTTCGGTTTGGACTTCGGTGAGGTGGAGTTGGGCACGGAGGAAGATCAAGGCGCCGTTGATGACGGCGATATCGAAGCCGAACAGTAGTCCGGAGGTGGCGGCGACGATGGTGGCGAGGAAGACGTAGGTAGAACTGCCACGATCGTTTATGATTTGGGTCATGATTTCCAGTCCCCTGTGCGGGCGGTATGGGCTGACGCTCCGGTGGGGCGGAGCAGGTCGATTTGGACGCGGGGGGGGGCCTGGGTCTGGATGGCGAGGTTGATGATGGCTTGCTCGCCGGGGTCGAGGGGGGGGAGGGGCGCGGCGACGCGCTCCACGGGGATGGCGCCGGGGCCGTAGATGACGGCGCGCACGGTGTAGCCGCTGAGAGTGTAGGATGGCACGGTGGCGCGGGCGCGCAGGGTGACGCGGAGGGCGCCCGGAGAGAATTCCACGTGCATGGAATCGAGCGGACTGGCCTCTTCGCGAAGGACCTGCCAGGAGGGTTTGCGCGCGCCGTACAGATCGACCACGCCATGCACGCGCTGCTTCATGACGCCGGTACCCTGGTCGCCGATGTGGGTGCGGTAGTCGTTGTAGCAGAAAAAGATCAAGCCCGCGACGTAGTCTTTTTCGCGGAAGACAGCATTGTGGGCACGGAGCACTTCGATGCGGCGGGGGTCGCCCTCGGGCCGTTCGGGAGTGCAGGCGCAGTAACCGTATTCGGAGATGACGATGGGCTTGGCGGGAAAGGCGCGGTGGATCTCGTCGAGATTGCGGGCCAAGTCGGCGGGCGTGCCGGCGTACCAACTCTCGTAATATTCGTTCCACATGATGTAATCCATGATGCCGGCGATGTCCTGGCCGGGCGTTTTCTGGAGCGAGTTGGAGGCGTAGGTGACCAGGCGGGTGGGATCGAGCGATTTGGCTTCGGCATACATGCGGCGGGCGAAGGCGGCGGCGGGCGGGTTCTGTCCACCGATTTCGTTGCAGACGCCCCAGGAAAAGATGCAGGGATGGTGGCGATCGCGAGCGATCATTTCGCGCAACTGTTCGAGGCCGTTTTGCAGGATGTCCGGGTCGGGTTCGGTCGTCATACCGCGAAAGGTATCGCCGCCCCAGGTGGGGACTTCGGTTTGGATGAAGGTGCCGTGGCGATCGCAGTAGTCGAGTACGCGGCGATCCTGCTGCCAGTGGACGCGGGTGTAGATGCAATTTAGTTCTTGCATGTCGGCGTGGTCATGGGCGATCCAGTGGGTGGGTTCGGCCATGCCGAATTCGGGATTGCTGCCGGCCATGCGCTCGACGCCGGTGAGGCGGACGCGTTCGCCGTTTAAGTAGAATGCGCCGGCGCGGGCTTGGATGAGGCGGATGCCGAAGGTGGTTTCGAAGGTGTGGCCGTTGGGCAGGCGGGCGATGGCGCGATAGAGGTGAGGGTGGTCAAAGTGCCAGAGTTTAGGGTTGGCGAGGGTGGTGGTGACCGGGGCGTCGGCTTGGAGTACGGCGAGGCCGGTATCTTCGTCGAGGATGGTGACGTAGGCGCGGCCGGCGCCGTGGATGATGGGCGCGATGCGTAGAGTGGCTGAGTGGTCAGGGAGGTTGGGGGTGGCATCGATATCCAGGCGTTCGATGTAGGTGGGGGGGGTGACCAGCAATCGGACGGGACGGTAGATGCCGCCATCGTGGGCCCAATCGCTCGAGTGTCCGCGGGGCAGCATGTGTTCGTCGAAGCTGTTGTCCACGCGGACACGGAGGGTGTTGGGTTTGCCCCATTCGAGGTGGGGGGTGATATCGAGGGTGAAGGCGGTATAGCCTTTGCGCAGATGCTGGCCGGCGGGGCGGCCGTTGATCCAGACGGTGGCGGAGTGGAACACAGCTTCGAATTCCAATCGGACGGCGGCACTGGACCAATCGGCAGGGACGTCGAAAGTGCGCTCATACCAGGCGACGCCATAGTAGCCGGCGGTGGGGGAGGCGGTCTGCCAGGTGTGGGGGACGGAGACAGGTTGGGAGTCAGACTGGGAATCGAGGCGGAAGTTCCAGAGGCCGTCGAGAGAGATGACTTCGTTGAGGGGAGCGGGGGAGGGACGGGGCTGAGCGGATCCCGCGGCGGGGACGGCCAGAGCTAGATTCAGGAAAGCGCGGCGCGAAGGCATTAAAGGTCAAGTAAGCACTTGGCGCGCTGGGTGTCAAAGGCGCGGGCGATTCGACGGTTATTCGGCGAAGCGTTTGAAGAAGCTGGTGGCGTTCCAGTGAGGGCGCTCGGGGCGGTCGGCGACGGCCTCGGCGAGGGCGCGCAGAAGGTCGTCAAAGCGAGCGGCGCACTCCAGGTCGACGGGTTGTTTCAGATCGTCGGCGGGTGCGTGGTAGCGCTCCTTCAGCCAGTTTTTGGCCAGCTTTTCCTCGGGCGATCCTTTTTCGTAGCCGACTTTCATGGCGAGCGAGGGTATGCCGCGGCGGATGAAACTGTACTGGTCGCTGCGGATGAAAATATTGCGTTCCGGTTCCTGATCGTCCTGGATACGAATGCCGCGGGCGCGCGCTACGAGGCGAACCTCTTCGCCCAAGTCGGATTCGTTGAGGCCGTAGACGGTGACGCTATGCAGGGGGAAGATGGGCAGGAACATATCGACGTTGAGGTCGGCGACCATGCTGGCGGGCTTCACGGTGGGGTGGGCGGCAAAATAGCGGGAACCGAGCAAGCCTTTTTCCTCGCCAGTGACGGCGACGAAGAGCAGGGAGCGGCGCAACTTCACTTTCGATTCATTGAGCGATTCGGCGATATCGAGAAGGGTGGCAACGCCGGAGGCATTATCCATGGCGCCGTTGTAAATGCGGTCGCCATTGATGGGCTCGCCGATGCCGATGTGATCGAGGTGGGCGGAGAGGACTACGTATTGATCTTTAAGGACGGGGTCGGTACCGGGGTAGATGGCGGCGACGTTTTGGGATTCGACTTCGCCGCGTTCGATGGCGACTTTGGCGTGAAGGGAGGCATGCAGAGGGAAGCGCGGCAGGGGCTTGCCGGCATCTGCGAGGGCCACCAGATCGTCAAAGGAATGGCCGGAGCCCGCGAACCATTTACCGGCTTGCGCGGGATTGATGGCGGCGGTTAATTTTAAGCCAAACTGCGGGTCGAGCGCAGGATCCGCCAGGCTCATGGAGGGCAGGTGGCTGCTGAGGGCGATACGCTGCCAAGGCAGGTCCATGTGGTGGGGATTCTGCAGGACGATGGTGCCGATAACTCCGGCGCGTTCGAGGAAGCGGCCGCGCTCGGTGGCGCTTTGATAGTGCGAACGCAGTGGGCCCGGAATATTGGAGGGACCGCCGCTGATGTAGAGGACGATTTTGCCGCGGAGGTCGAGGCCAGAGAGATCGTCATATTGCATTTCAGGAACGGTGAGGGCGTATCCGGCGAAGACGAGGTCGGCATCCACGGAGGGAGCGGGATCGATGCGGGTGCCGATGACGGCATCCTCGCCAAGGACCAGTTCTTCGGATTCGCCGTTGCGTACGAGGGTAAGGCTGGAATCGGCGTCTTTGAGGCGGCGGGTGTGGAAGCGGACGGGTTGGATGTAGCCTTCGGTGCCGGCTGGTTTGAGTCCAGCGCGTTCGAATTCGCCGGCGACGTAGGCTGCGGCTTTGCGATGGCCGGGGCTGCCAGTGTCGCGCCCTTCCAGCCGGTCGTCGGCCAGGTATTGTACGTGGCTCCACCAGCGGCGGCCATCGGGCACAGTGGAGACGCCGGCAGCCAGGATCGCGGCGGCGGCGCCCACGGCGAGGGTATAGCGGCGGATCATTTCTTGCCTTTCACCTTTTTATATTCCTCGCGAATGGCCTGCATCTGGCGGGCGTGGCTTTCGACGTGGCCGGAGGCGATATCGAGCAGGCCGCGCAAGGTCAGAGGGCCGCGCTCGGTATGGTTGCCGGTGCGGGCGTAGGTGGGTTCGGGCAGGTCCTTGAGCAACTCATAATTCTCGGCGCGCAGGCGGCGAAAGCTTTCGAGCGAGGTCTTGGGTTTGCGGCGCGCGTAATCGAGGTGGTTCCCCCAGGCTTCCTGATTGAAAGCGATGATGGTGGGGTTGTCTTCGGCGATGACCTGGCGCATGCGGTGGGCGTGGACGATTTCGGTGTCGGCGAGGTGGGCGATAATCTGGCGGATGCTCCACTTGCCGGGGGCGGTGACGAAATCTTCTTCTTCACCGAAGACGCCGGTGAGGACCATGGCGAGGACTTCGGGCCCGCGGCGGAAGCGCTCTAATAAATCAGGTATCTTATCTGTCGGCTCTGTCGGCATCAGGGTCACCCATTCTCGATTGACGGCTGGTTAATAATAGTCCGCGCAACTTAGATAGTATCCGCACTTGGGACAGACCAGCTTACATTTGTGCTGGACCAGACGCGAAGAACATCTGGGGCAATACATCATGGGCTCGTCTTCTGATTTCGGGTCGGATTCCGGCACTGGCTTAACGCTATTATATCCGTTAAGAAAGCGCACGTTTCTGGTGATGGCAGATACCCTATTTGACGAACCTTCCACTTTCGACCGCGAGTCGCTGGCCGGACGGCTGCGGCGGTTGGCGGGCGAGGGCGTGTACCTGGGGGGGAGTTCGTGGAAATACGAAGGGTGGCTGGGGCAGGTCTACTCGCGGGACCGGTATCTTTCGCGCGGGCGATTTTCGAAGAAGCTGTTTGAATCGACGTGCCTGACGGAATACGCCGAAACGTTTCCGACGGTGTGCGGCGATTTCGCTTTTTACCAATTTCCGACGCCGGAGTTTTGGGCACGGCTGTTTGGGTTGACGCCGGAGGGGTTTCAATTCGCGTTCAAAGTGCCGGAACAGATTACGTGCAAAATGTTTCCATCGCATCCGCGGTACGGTCCGCAGGCGGGCAAGGAGAACGAAGAGTTTTTGAATGCGGAGATGTTGAAGGAGATGTTTCTGCGTCCGTTGTGGCCGCACCGGCATAAGACGGCGCTATTGATTTTTGAATTCGGCGCGTTTTCGAAGAGGGCGATGGCGGAGCCGGAGCAGTTTATCGAGAAGCTGGACCGTTTTCTGGGTGCGCTGCCGCCGCATTTTCGGTATGCGGTGGAGGTACGCAATCCGGAGTTTCTGGGGGGGGACTACTTCGGGTGCCTACGGGGGCGCGGGGTGGCGCATGTGTATAATGCATGGACGCGGATGCCGGAGTTGCGGCAGCAGATTGAGATGCCGGGATCGGGAACGGCGGATTTTCTGGTGTGCCGGGCGTTGTTGAGGCAGGGGCGTCCGTATGAAGAGGCGGTGGCGAATTTCGCGCCGTATAGTGATACGCGCGAGGTGAATGAGGGGGTGCGGGATTCGTTGCGTATTTTGATTGACCGGGCGCGGGAGGAGCGGCATATGGCGTTTTTATTTGTGAATAACAGATTGGAGGGCAATTCGCCGCTGACGATTATGGCGGTGACGGAGGAGGATTAGGGGGGGCTATGGCACTGACCAAGGACTTTCGAGATGCTGTCCGGCGACGAGAAGGCGGGGCGCGCGATCCTGCGCAACTACATCGTGGGTTTTCGGCAATTGGAAGCTGCGACATCCATCCCTGCCAACAGTCTGATGCGGATGTTTGGGCCGAATGGCAACCCATCGGCCAGGAATTTGTTCGGCGTTCTGGCGCATCTGCAAGCGCAGGAGGGTGTGAACTTTGAGATCCGTCCGCGCCGCGGTTGAGGTCTGCGCCACGAACCGATATCAGAGTGAGTCGGTTTAGAGGGGACAGGGCGTGCTAAAATCGAATTCTTGCATGAGTGGCGGTGGCGGCAGGCGACGGTGCGCGCGGCCAGAGTGCGAGGGTTTTCGGTTTTGCCGGTTAGGGGCTTGTAGCTCAGTTGGTTAGAGCGCCTGCTTGACACGCAGGAGGTCACAGATTCGAGTTCTGTCAAGCCCACCATAATATCAATCACTTAGCTCGGCTTATCGGGTATTTTTGGCAGGGATTGGCCTGCACTTTGGGGATTTCTTTGGGTAGGCATGTTCGTGACTCCGGGCAAGACTTGTTTGGCAATACCAGCGACAAGCCTTGAGACCGGATAGGATCCCGCCTCTACAGAAGCCACAATGTCGGGGGCAAAAGTAAAATGACGGCCTGCGACCCGAAGATCTACGTTGCCCCCGCTCGAATCGAACGTCCACTCGTTTATGCCACGTTCATGAAGTTCCGCCCCAACTACGGCCACAAATGCAGCAGATGGGCTGTATGAAAGCGCGCCCCCACGCCAAGTTTCTCTTTGCATAGCGCGTAGTGTCCGAAGGATTTCCTCTAAAATATCCGGTGCTGGTGGTGCTTTCGTCGCGTCCGTCGCGCCATAGGCCTTCGGAACATCCGCAAGCGCTTTTGAGAAATTGGGCCAAAATGAGCTCTCGAATCTCCGCAACAAGGCTTCCTGCGAAACCTGATCCGGCGATAGCTGATTTATGCTTTTTAGCAGTTGAAGCGTTTCTTCTTCATTCGCTGATGTGGCTTGATACTCAGCGAACGGAGTGAGTTGGAGATCTTTTTTTTCGAGTCCGAACAGGTATGTCCATATGCGCGCTCTGGCACCCTCTGGGCCTCCCGCCGCCCTGGAAACTGCCCCCGTCTCGAAGGCGACCCAAGTGGAGCCAAGGCTTTCTGGAGTTAAGCACACAATTGCACAAGACGAATCCTGCAAACCACTGATCAGTACCTCGCCCCAACGGGTACCCTTGTCGATATTAACTCCCGACATGAACGGCAGAATCGTGTTGATGGCATCCGGCAAATAGGTTTGAAAAGCCTTTCCCAGGTTCTCTGCGTGTTTGCCGGACCAGCTAATAAAGACTTTTAATCTCGGAACCTCAAGCGCCACGGTGGCCTCCGAAACTCCGATCCTATCAGTCTTCAGAGGCTTTGTCCAAAGAAGCGCCACCCTCAGCAGAAAGTGATCTCGTTAGGCGGGGCTTCAGGGAAAGCGCTTCAACTGCCTGCCGCTTTGCGTTCATCCTGATGTGGCTGTAACGCTCAAGCATCGTCCGCGACAGGTGCCCGGCAAGCGCCATAATAGTCGAATCGGACGCGCCGCTCTCCGCTAGTTTCGTGATTGCCGTATGCCGCAGGTCGTGAAGTCGGCATTGAACGCCAGCATCTACGCGAAGCTTGGTCCACGCCGCTTTGAAGGACGAAGTGGGCCGGCTTGGATCGTTCGGCCAGCGCTCCCCAGCCGGGAACAGGAAATGCTCTGGCCGCGTCTCTCCAAAACGCTTAGTGAACCACTTGGCGTGGTCCGCCATCACGTCTAGAAGCTCTTGGTTCATCGGAATCTGGCGCTACGGGCAACGCGGTCTGGACAATTTCGGCCCACTCTACGCATAGAATAGGACATGCAAAACCGCAAGCGCTGGTACGCTGAACTCGCGGGCACGTTTCTGATGTGGGTCGAAGAGGTAGCCTGCAATCCGCCATGGGTGGCGCATATCCTGCGCCGTCCGAGGGACGGAGTGATTGAGCGGCCAGACGGTGAACTGGTTCCAGGGCAGATACCGCCCACGCTTGAGTCTTTCGTAGCGCGTGACGAACGAATCGCCATGGACGCGTGCGAAACGACCATTAGATATGATCCCGCCTACAGCGAGTACGCGCACCGTTTGCCGGAACTGAAATGGCAGGAATGCGAAGTGTCGGACGATGAATGGAAAGCGCAATCCGCCCGCTTTGTGGCCGGCAAGGAGTGTTGAACACAAGCCGCAACGGAATCCCCTGTGCGGGGGGCTGGGGACGCCTGTTGTTAACCTACTGAACCAGCCGCATGGCAAGTTCAAAATCGGAGCCTTGGGAGAACACATGCCTATAAGCATGCATCACTTGCAAGCTGTTATAGAAATCCCGGTCGTTCGTGTCCATCATCGGCTGTACTTGCCCGTCAATCGACGCACCTTCAGCGCACCTTTCGCGGTCCAGCATGACCAGCATTATATCAGGGGATATTGGAAAAACAACGCTCTGGGGCATTGCCAACACGTTTGCCAATAGGCTGGGCAGAATCTCGTGGAAAAGGCTCGCTTCCCCAAACTCTTCGCCCATCGTTTGAGCCATGCATGCCGCCGTGGACTTCACAGCCGGGCCGAATTCGCCGTGTTCCGCGAGCGGATGGTCAGAAGTATAGAATGCGTTGCCAATCTCGCTGTGTACGAAAAGCCAAAAGCGATGGCTGAGCATTCCGGCCAGTATCACGCGCACGTCATCATCCGAAACCAGCCAGACCTGGGCCGCAGTCCGGGCGCGTTCGTCTGCGCGAATCGTGAGCCACGAATCCTCAACCGGGAAATCAGGCTGGGTACGGCGTATGTGGGCAAGGAAACGGTCTTTCGAGATGGTTTCCATCAATTGCCCGGCCACTTCGCGCATTCTCTTGGTTCTCAAGTGCAACATGGCAAGGAACAGCGCCAAGTCCAGCCGGTGGCCTTTCGGAAGTTCGGTGAAAGTACCTTCCCGGATACTGTCCACAGTGTCCCTAATAGCCCGTGCGCCAGCGTCTTCAAAGCCATGGAAGAGATCCTCCACATAGTCTGGGGCAGTAATGTCTTCCAGCCCCTCGAATTCATAGAAGTAGCGCTCTGCGCAAATGTCTTCGATATGAGCCCCATACTGGCGCCTCTGTGATTTGTCGAATACGTACAGACGCTCATCGGTTGCGAACTGTCGTAAGTACAGCTGGGGAACATAATGCGATTTCTTCACGCGCGGCTTAGACTTGTTCATTGAACGGCTCCGCCGGTAAACTTCATTGAACCGGATACCCTTGTAAGAAATCATAATAGCTTCCGGCTAATTCTAACGCCAGTGTGCCTAGAACAGAAGCGCGCCACGTTGGAGGAGCAGGGGGGTACTAGCGCAGAAAGGGCCGGTCATGCGGTCTCGCGGGAACAATGTGCCTGCGGCGTCACGGTCCGCGCGGTTGCTCGCCCGTTTGGGCTCGTTTGATTGGACTGGAGCAAGGTTACCCGCCGTTCTGCGCCGGTTAAGCCGCGAAGGTAGAACTGCGGAAGGTACTGGTGACGCCTTGCGCGGTTCGCTATTGGACACGCCTTCTTACAATTGTTTCCGAAACCTGCGATAATGGCGAGGCTCAGAAGATATGGCACCCGACTTGAACGCGACGTCGAATCCCGAAGCAGAACACGCAACGGATCTAGCGCTCAGGAGGTATGATGCAGTCTTTCGCTATCTCGCTTATGAAAACAGCGTTTACTGGACGCGTGCGCAGTTCTTTCTATTGGCGAATACGGCGCTTGCCGCAATCGTGTTGAACCAGATGCCGATGGGAGCACCGGTTCCGACTTGGAATCGGCTGGGCGTGTTGGGTCTGGCGTCAGCAATGGGGTTTGCTTTGACATGGCTCTGGCGGGCCGCACTGGAAACCGGGGAACAATGGCTTCGACATTGGGAAGAGGTGCTCATGCACGACTTGGAAGCAGATGCATTCGGGTGCATCAATCTCGTGCGGCATTGGGAATTCAGGACGCCGCCCCCAGCGCCCCGGCGCGGTCACAGTGCGAAGAAACTGGCACACTGGTTGGCACTTCTGTTTCGCGTCGTTTGGTCCCTGAGTGCCGGATACGTTGTTTTTCTCGCATGGGCCAAGGCTTCCGGTTGGATGCCCGCATTTTTAAATTGATGCTCCGCAGATCGCGAGAATCTCGATTACTTTCGGGAGATCTTTGGGGAGACCAGCCCAAAAGCAGCTGTATGAGCGCGTAGGAACGCGTAGCTACAAATGCTGCAACCAGACTGATTACACGGGGGAAGTGGAATAGATTCATGCTGGGCGCAAGACCCAGGCGCTGCTTGACACGCAGGAGGTCACAGATTCGAGTTCTGTCAAGCCCACCACTCTTCAAATAGAAATATAATTGTGGGTATGGGGACGCTTCACATCAGCGATGTCGATCTCGCCCGCGATCCGTATGCCGTTCTCGCGAAGGTTGAAGAGGGCGTAGAAGTGATCGTCGAGCGGAACCATCGTCCCGTGGCCACGATCAAAACGCCCGGGCGTTCCGGACGTCCCATCTCCGAATGCATCGCTTCCGCAAGGGCCAGCGGCTCGAAGGTGATCTTGGACGGTGGCTTCGGCAAGGATGTCGAGGAAGGGATTAAAGAGCGCAGCCAGCCATGGAATCCCCCCTCCTGGGACTAATCCTCGATTCGAGCGTAGTTATCGCAGCGGAGCGGAAAAGGCAGACGGTCGAGGAACTCCTGACGACCATCAGGAACACTTTCGGCGAGATCGAAATCGCTATTTCGGCAGTTACCCTCGCCGAACTCGTGCACGGCTTGGCGCGGGCCAATACGCCCGAGATTCGGAAGACGCGGCGTGGTTTCATCGATGAATTGAAGAAGCACATCCCAGTGCATCCGTTTACCGATAGCACGGCCGAGATTGCGGGCCAGATCAGCGGTGAGCAGGCGGCCAAGGGAATCATACTTCCCGGCGATGACCTGCTGATTGGTGCATCCGCTGTGGAGCAAGGTTACGCTGTGTGCACCCTGAATGCTCGACATTTTAAACTGATTCCCGGTTTGCGCGTGGTCGGTTTCTAGATAGACAGAGACGCGAAGCGTGAAAGAGCCGGGAATTCCCAGGCGGAGACTAACTTCGAAGTCGCAAGAGTTCGCTAACACCGGGAATGGACGCGGGTTCCAGCCACAAGCAGCGTTTTTGCACAGTTAGCGCTAAGTCGCATAACTGTACGTTTGTGCTTGGGCGATCATACAACCTTTAAATATGCGGGCTCAGACATTGAATTGGTGCGGAGTCGGTCCTATCGCCGCGAAATGGTTATGGGCTATCCGGCGACACACTCAACCGTGCTGTTTGGTGGCTGCTGTTCGGCTCCCGAAACAATCTTTGAGCCTGTCAAGCCATTTATCTACATGACCGAAGTGGGGTCGGCTGGGTCATTTAAGAACATGACCAGACGCGCGAGTCTTTTTCTCATTGTCGTAAGATGAATTCAATCCGCAAGGGGTCGCGCCCGAGCGGAGATCCAAGGCCGATGCGACGGGGCTGGCTCCGAAGAAATCGGTAACGAACCCTCTGATAGCTATGGCTCTCAGAGGGTTTTGTTTTTGGCATTTGCTTGCTCCACATTTCTTTGGTGAAGTCTCGGAGCGGAGGCCTTGGATAAATAAAACGCGAAGCCGCCGGGCCGTTTTTGCCCGGCTTCCTTATTGACTGTCCGTACACCTCCTCTGCCGCGCCAACCGTTGCGCGGCGCCGATCACCCGAATGCCACGGCCCCGACGCCTGGCTCCGGTCGGTTCCGGCGAGTTCTTCGCCTCGGTCGCCGCGAATAGCCGGTCTCTTAACTCCTCAATGCGCTTGTGAAGAACCGCCACATTCAGCGACGCATACCTGGCTTGCAGCCGCTTACCCGCCGCTTCGGAAATCTGTCCCGACTCCATGACCCGCTGAAAGGGCGTCCGCGGTTTGTCGTACCGGCGATGGATCTTGCCCTCCACCCGGACCTTCTCGACCAGCTTGATGGTCGGCTGAAAGAAGTTCTTGTATACCGTTACGGACTGATACAACTCACGCAGAATCGCCAACTCCGCCGCCGTGTCCAGCCGCTGGTACCCCGCCACCTTGCGCACATGACTCCAGTTGCGCTGCTCCACCCAGCAGTTGTCGTTCTTCTGGTACGGTCGCGAGCGCGACATCTTGATCTTGGGCCTGGCATTCTGGCAGTATCCCCAGATCAGATCATTGATCATGCCGCTGTCGTTGTCCGGGTGGATCTCCCGGATCCGAAAAGGTAGGCGTTGCCGAATGACCTCCATGCCTGCCTTGGTGGCGGCCTGAGATCTCCCCATGATGGCCTCTCCCTCCCACCAACCGCTGGCGATATCCGCTGCCGAGAGCGTGTGCACATACTCGCCAGCCGTCGACCGGCCGCAGTGAAATACATAATCCAGTTGCAGGTTGCCCACCTCCGTGGTGTCCCACTCCGACGCCACTTTCACCGGCACCTTCTGGTACAGCAACGGATGCACGCCAGGGTTCCGGTTCTGGCGCAAGCCCCGCAGCCGCTTCTCCCGATCCAACAGCCGGTCTATAGTGCGCGGCGAAATCGCCTCCAACTTGGTCACCACCGCCTCGCTACAAACCAGTTCCTTGGATCGCCGTAGCCGCGCGACTTCATTGCGCAGCGCCGGTGCCAGGCGCTGCCCGCAGGGGTAATCGAATAGCTCCCAGAGCTTAATCAATACCGTCCGTACCTCCTGGGTGTAGGTCCGCTGGCGCGGCCCGCGTTTCTTGTGCTGCCGGATCGCGGCGGGATGGGCCAGTTTGCCGATCAGCACCTTTCGATTCAGCCGCGTGCGCTTCCGCGCTTCATTCAGCAACCGAGTCTTAGTCTTCTTATCCGCGTTCCGATACTCGTCCCGGACGCGTGCCAGGTATTGCTCTCGTGAGTGCATGTCCATCCTTGAGCCGAAACTGGCCCTGATGCACTCGCGCTTTCGGTCATATTCTTAAATGGCCCAACCGATAGCCCTATGGTCATATTTTAAGTGACAGAATTCGTTGAGCAGCAAGTCACCTCGGACGGGTGTATACTAGCCAGAACGCGAACGCGGCATCGGGGAATTACCGTTTCGTGAAGGAGTGTAGTCATGGCGCCGGGTCCGAAACGCTGGGGACGGGTGGAGGAGATTTTTCATTTAGCTCTGGAACAACCTCCGGAGAGCCGCGAGCAGTGGCTGGACCAGACGTGCGCCGGCGACCGGACCCTACGGATCGAGGTGGCTTCGTTATTGGAGAGCGACAGCTCTGCCCGGCAAGGATTCGTGGGTGAGAAGGTGCAGGGTGCGATCCGCGACCTGATGGACGACGGTCCCCCATTTTCCACTGCGGCGTCCACCTCGGCTTCTATATCAGCCATGGAAGGGCGCCTTATCGGGCACTGGCGTCTGATCCGGGAGATTGGGCGGGGCGGCATGGGCTCCGTGTATCTTGCCGCGCGCGCCGATCAACAGTATGAATCGAACGTGGCCGTGAAGCTGGTGCGGCCGGGTTGGGACACCGATTCCATGCTGCAGCGCTTCCGGCGGGAGCGGCAGATCCTGGCGCGTTTCGATCATCCCAATATCACGCGGCTGTTCGATGGAGGCTCCACCGCGGAAGGCGTTCCTTACCTGGTGATGGAGTATATCGAAGGGATTGCGATCACGCGGTACGCGGCCGAGCACCGGTTGAGCATCGAGGAGCGCATCCGGCTGTGCCTGCCGGTTTGCGCCGCGGTGGAGTACGCGCACCGCAACTTCATTGTGCATCGCGATCTAAAGCCGGCCAACATTCTGATCGATCAGACGGGCGTGCCCAAGCTGCTGGATTTTGGGATTTCGAAATTGCTGCAGGCGGATCCGGATGAGCCGGCGAATACGCAAGGGGGGGGGCTGCTGACGCCGGAGTATGCGAGTCCGGAGCAGATTCTCGGGGAGCCGGTGACAATTGCATCCGATCTGTATTCGTTGGGTGCGGTGATGTACGAGTTGCTGACCGGCGTGCGGCCGCACAGGGTCGAGCGGGGTTCGGTGATCGATCTGCAGCGCGCGATCTGCCAGGAACCGTTGACGCCGCCGAGCAAAGCGGCGACGGACCCGGCGGTGGCGCGAGGACTGCGGGGAGACCTGGACAATATTCTGCTGCGAGCGATGCAGAAGGAACCATCGCGGCGTTACGCGTCGGTGGAGCGGTTTTCGGACGATTTGCGGCGGTATCTGGAGCACCGTCCGGTGGCGGCGCGGCCGGATTCGCTGGTCTACCGCGCTTCGAAGTTCATCCGGCGGAATCGCCTGGCGGTGACGCTGGCCACACTGGCGGGTACTGCGATTCTGGCGGGCGCGGCGATTTCGGTGCGTGAGGCGCGCATTGCGAACGAGCGTTTTCAAGATGTACGCAAGCTGGCCACCACCTTCGTTTTCGATGTGGAGGAGTCCGTCCGCAATCTGCCCGGGGCGACTCCCGTCCGTCAGTTAATTGCGCGCACGGGCACCAAATATCTCGACAGTCTGGCGCGCAGTTCAGGCGGGGACTGGGCGCTGAAGCGCGAACTAGCCGGATCGTACTTGCGCGTCGCGCGGGTGAAGGGCGGCATGACCACGGGAAACCTGGGCGATTCCGCGGGCGCCATGGCCAGTTACGCGAGCGCAGGTAAACTGCTTGACGAGGTACTGCGGCATTCCGGTTCGGATCACCTGGCTGTGCTCGAGCGCGTGGATGTTTATCTGGAAGAATCCGGCCTGCAAAACACGTCCATGCAAGGGGCAGACGCGGCTTCGCTGGCGCGGGCGGGGTTGCGGTTGACACAGACGCTGCTGAAGGCCAACCCAAACGACCTGGAGGCGATCCGGCGCGCGGGCTTGTTGCATTCGCAACTGTGCACTTACTATCAATTGAGCGGAAATGTGAATCCGGCTGAACCGGAGGGGCTCGCTTCTATTCAACTGCTGCAGAAATATGCGGATGCCAAACCGGGAGATCGGGACGCCCAGATGGACTTGGCGAATGCCCGTACGTTAATGGGCGGAGTAGAGGTGAAGTTGGGGCGCCCGAAGGATGCTCTGGCCAACTATCGCGACTCGGCGGCAATCATGGGGGCGCTAAATACGAAGTATCCCCACGACACCGAAGTGCGCCGTCATTCGATGATGTCATACGCCTCGCTGTCGACCCTCCTGGTCGGACCAGAGTACCCGGAGGTCGTCGACCTGCAAGGCGCGTTTGAAGCGGGTAAGAAGATGGTGGAGCAGGCGAAGTTTCTTTACGACGCAGACCCCGCGGATGTCCGGGCACTGAGCGATTACGCCATCGCGGATTTCAGGTTGGGCCTGGTAACGCCGGCAAGCGGGCCGGGCCAGCGGCAGACGTTTGAAGTTGCGCATGAATTGCTGAGCCGCGCGGCGATACAGAACCCGCAGGATCGCGCGGTGGCCGGATCGAAGAGCGAAGTAGAAACGCGGCTGGCGATGATTTACCTGGCGCAGGGCGATCGCGCGGCGGGCACTCGGTATTATCAGATGGCGATCGCGACTGGGGAAAAGAACGTCGCGTCCGACCCCACTTATTATCCTTACGTGGACCGGTTAGTGAAAGCGGTGCGGGGGCTGGCGCAGGAGCAGGCGCGTGTGGGAGGGAGGACGGAAGCGCTGGCGACGCTTGGGCGGGGGCTCCGTATTACTAAATCCACGGAAGCATCTGCGCCGCCCAATGCGTTTCTGCTGCATGTAGTGATTGCGCGATCCTGGGGGGCGGCCGGTTCGGTTTACGCGATCTTGAGCGGCCGGGAGCAGGGGGCGCAAGCCGTGGCGGACCGCGCTGCAGCGCGCGAGTGGTATGGACGTTCGCTGGAGGGTTGGCATAAGCTCGAATCACAAAAAGGTTTCCGGCTTACTTTCCGGCAGGAGATGGAAGCTACGGAAAAGGCTTTGGCACAAATTGGAACTGACAAGGCGAAATCGTGAAGCTTGCGGTTATGCGGCGACCTTGCGTGGGCGAACCTGTCTCTCGATTTGTTTGAGCGATTTGCGGCGGGTTAGAACCAATTCATAGTCCTTCTGAATATTCATCCAGAAATCGGCGCTGGTGCCGAAGTGACGAGCCAGGCGCAACGCTGTATCGGCGGTAATCCCCCGCCGTTCGTTGACGATCTGGCTAATGCGAGTGACCGGTACGTGCAGTTCCAGCGCAAGGCCGTTGATCGAGATTCCTAAGGGCTTGAGGAATTCCTCGCGGAGCATCTCACCCGGGTGAACGGGAGGCCGGGTGACATTCCAACCACCTTTAGGACGCATAAGTAGCCGAGTGGCAATCGACAAAGCGCCTTCAGTATAACGCTCTGCGCTATCTGTCTTATTCGTGGTCAGGAGACGGGCAGATCCGCCAAGCCCCAGTTGCGCAGGACGAAGGTTGCGCCGTGGACCTGTCCCGCTCCGGTAGCGACGGTTAGTTTGCGCTGGCGGACGTCCTCGCGGAAATTTACGTTCTTGGCGTTGTCGGCGACGGCGTTGGCGATGGCGACGCGCACGTCCTGTTCGCGGTCGGTGGGATGCGCGGCGAGGGTGGCCTGAATCTGCTGGGCAGCGGCCGCCGAGATGCCGCCGTTTTGGACGTGGATATCGAAGGCCAGGGCGAGGCCCAATTCCGCCTTGAGGTTGAAGCGGGCGGCGGTGGCCAGGGCCGGCGTGTAATAGTCCTTATCCACAATGCTGAGTTGTAACTGTTGGACCGCAGGCTGTTGGCCGAGCGTCCGGAAACCGGAGAGCCAGGGTTCGGCGAGCACGGCTTTGGCCGCGCCCAGGCTGATGCTGTTGGCGAAGGCGATCTGGTCGGCCGGGTTGGCGTCGAGGATCTGCAGCAGTTGTGCGGCGGGCGGGCCAAACGCATCGGACAGGATGCCGGCCTGAGAGGCCTCGAGCTGTTTCAGGATGCGGCCGAGTTCGCCGCCTTCCAAGGTGAAACCGATGATGCCCCAGGTGATGCCGGCGCCATCGAAATTGCCCTGCGCCAGGGAGAAGCCATGTCCTTCGAAGGCGGCGGTCAGTTGCAGGGCTCGTTCATTCATACCGGGAACAGGCGCCTGCATGAGTTTGGACCAGGTGTCCAAGTCGACTTCGCCGGTGGCGGCAAGGCCGTTGGCGGTCTGGAAAGTGGTGACGGCTTTGGTGGTGATGCCTCCGTACTGTCCATCGATTTGCGCGGCGGGCAGATTCAGCCGCGATTGCATACCGCGGACCAATTCTCCTTTGGCTCCGCTGGAAAAAAGGACTCGACTCATGCGCAGGTGCCTCCCTGTGAGGATAGTGAAGGAAGAGGCGCAAACGTTTCACGCGATCAGCGGAGCAGCCCCGCGGCGTAACGAAGGCCGGCGTAGGCGCGCTGGTAGTCGTACTTAGCCGACAGGTTTTCGACTTCGGCTTGAGTGAGATTCAATTGGGCCTGGGTGAGTTCGACGATGGAACTGAGGCCGAGGTTGTAGCGGCCCTGAGCCAGGTCGAGGGCCATGGTAGCTTGGCGCAGTAACTCGGCAGTGACATCCAACTGGTGGTAGGCGGTGAGGGAATCGCTCCAGGCCACGCGGACATCGCGGGCGATGGTTTCCTCCAGATCGCGAACGCGTTGATCCGCCGCGCGCGCTTTGAAACGGGCGGCTTCGCGGCGGGCGGTAAACAATCCGCCATTGAAGATGGGAATCTCAACGTTTACAGCAGCGCTCTCGTATTCGGGCGGAACGGTCTGGGTGGTCAGTTGGTGGATATAGGGAATGAAGCCGCCGACGCCGATCAGGCTGACGGTGGGCAGGGACAGGTCGCGTTCGGCGCGCTCGAATTTGTAGGCCGATTCGCGCTCCAGGCGGACGCCGGCCAGTTCGGGCCGTTGCTGGTAGGCCTGAGTCACCATAGCGGCAGAATCGGCGGGAGGGCCGGGGGGCAGGGGTTCGTCGGTGAGTTTGTAGGTCTGTTGCTGGTCAAGACCCATGGCGCGGGTCAATTCGGCGAAGGCCTGCTGGACGCCGTCCTGGGCGCGGATCAGCATTAGGCGAGCTTGCGCCAAATTCACCGAAGCGAAGCTGACATCGAGTTGGGAGCGGAGCTTGCTTTGTGCCAGGGCAGTGACTTGGTCGACCAGTAACTGGCGCGCGGCGACGGTTTCATCCGCCACCTTGACTAAACCCTGGGCGCGGAGCGCGTCGAAGTAAGCCTGATTGACGCGGAGCAGAACGTCATATCGGGTGGCCTGATAGGTCTGGTTACTGGCTTGTGCTTGCAGCTTGGAACTGGCGACCAGGTTATGCGTGCGACCCGAGTCAGTAATGAGTTGGTTTACGGTGATGCCCTGGCCGAAACGGTCCCATACACGGGATGCGACCAGCGAACCGGCGCCGATGCGGCCCTGGGGATTGCCTTGCGATCCGGTGACATCGCCGTGGATGCTGGGGTAATAGGCGGAGCGGGCCTCGGCGACATTTTGTTCGGTGGCCTGGTAATTCAGTTGGGCGGCCTGTAGCTGGGGATGATTCTTGATGGCCAGCGCTTCGGCGTCGCCCAAGGTGAGGGGATCCTGGGTGAAAGCGGGGGCTGCTAGGAAAGTTGCTAGCAAGATCAGGGCGAGGATCTTCATGATGCTAACTCCGGTTGGGGCGCGGGGCGCTCTTTCTTGCGATAGACGAGTAAGTAGGCGGCCGGCACGATGAATACGGTCAAGAGTACGGACGAGGTCAAGCCGCCGATGATGGCGCGCGCCATGGGGGTGTATTGTTCGGCGCCGGTACCCAACTTCAAGGCCATGGGAATCATGCCGATGATGGTGGCGAGAGAGGTCATCAGGATAGGACGCAGACGCACGCGGCAGGCGGTGATGATAGCGTCAGTCACCGAGAGGCCTTGTTCTTCGAGCTTGTGGGCGAAATCGACGATCAGGATGCTGTTGGAATCGGCGATACCTACGAGCATCAGCACGCCCATGAGCGACATGACGTTCAAGGTGGTGTGGGTGAGGGGCAGGATGACGAGCACGCCCACGAAGCCCATGGGGATGGCGAGCATGATGAGGAAGGGGTCGACAAAGGAACGGAACTGGGCGACCAGAATGAGATAGAGGAGCAGGAACGAGAGCATAAAGCCGAAGCCGAAACTCTTGAAAGATGCTTGCATTCCTTCGACCATGCCGTGCAGATTGACGCGCACGTTACTCGGGATATTGGCATGCGCCAGAATGTCCTGAATGTTACTGGTGACATGGCCGAGATCTTCTCCGGCGGGCGTGACATAGACGTCGGTGACGCGCTGGATCTGGTAGTGATCGATTTCAGTGGGGGTTTGAATGCGCTGCAGTTTCACTACGGAATCGAGGGTTGTGGGGGTGGCGGCATTGGGCGCACGGAGGGGAATGTTGCGCAGGTCCAGCATGTTTTGGATGGAAGGCTGGCCGTGTTCGAAATACTGGACCGTGAGGTAGTAATCGTTACCGCTCTTTTCGTCGACCCAATAATTGGGCGCGATCATGTAGTTGGAATTGAGCGCAGTGATCACGTTATCCACGACCTCTTTCTGGCTGAGCCCGAACTCGCCGGCATGGACGCGGTCGACGTCCATGCGGATGCCGGGATAGTTCATGTCCTGCGGGATGTAGACTTCGCCGACATTCATGAAGGGCACGGATGCGGGTGGCCAGATCCTGCGCCAGGGCGAAGTTCCGCTTCAGATTGGAACTGCTGACCTGAATATCGATGGGCGCGGGCATGCCCATATTGATGACCGCGTCGACCATGGATCCGCTTTGGAAGAAGGTGCGCACGTCGGGCATTTCGGCGGCGATGCCGTTGCGCACGCGGGTCAATGTAGTCGAAGCTGCTGACGGCGTGGTCGTCATTCAGTTGCACCTGGATGGTGCTGGTGTACTC
The DNA here is from genome assembly GCA_963738345.1 of Bryobacterales bacterium. GTDB lineage: Bacteria > Acidobacteriota > Terriglobia > Bryobacterales > Bryobacteraceae > Bog-159. Next base: position 2,642,289 of record CAVTWI010000002.1, on the reverse strand, counting down.
GCCGGCGTTGGAGGTGTAGAGCGAGGAGAAGTCATTGACTACGCCGATGTTGGAGACTACCATGCGGAAGTCGTGCGGGGGGACGATGCGATGGATCAGGTTTTCGATACGTTGGATGTACTGTTCGGTGACTTCCAGGCGGGTACCGGTGGGGGCCTTCATGTTGATGGTGAACTGGCCGGCGTCGGTGCGCGGGAAGAAGGCAACGCCGAGGAAGGGATAGATCCCCAGGCTGAGCACGAATACGGCTCCCAGGGCTGCTACGGTCAAGCCAGGACGGACGAGCGCGCGGCGCACCAGGCGCTCGTAGAAATCGAGGAGCTTTCCGAATCCACGGTTGAAGGCGGCATTGAAGCGGTCGCCCATGGAGTGGCTGCCGGGATGGGCCGGGACTGGGTGCGCGCCGCCACCTTCCGCGGGTACGTGCTGTTTCAGGAAGCGTGAGCAGAAGAGCGGGATGACCGTCATGGCCACGACGAAGGAGGCCAGCAGGGATAAGGCAAAATGCCAGCGCCAGGGCGGAGAAGAGGAACTTACTGACGCCGTAGAGGAAACGTGACCGGGAAGAAGTCGACGACATCTACCAGGGTGGCAGCGAGTACGGCTAGACTTACTTCCGAACCACCGATTTCGGCGGCTACCTGCGGTAATGCGCCCATTTCCAGGTGCCGGTAGATGTTTTCGAGCGAGATCACGGAGTTATCGATGACGCGCGAAAAGGCCAGGGCCATGCCGCCCAGGATCATGGTGTTTACGGTGCTGCCCATCATGGCCAGCACCACGAAGGCGGCCACGGCCGATAGGGGAATCGACAGCAAGACCGCCGATGTGGCGCGCAGGCTACCCAGGAAAATCAGAATCATGATGCTGGTGAGGACCAGGCCGATGGCGCCTTCGTGCAGCACGGTTTCGAGGGCCGCTTTCACGTAGACGGATTGATCGAACACGACGTCGGTAACCAACTGTTTGGGGATGTCGAGCAGGTGGGACGTAAGTTTGCGGACGCCATCGACCACCTCGATGGTGTTGGTGTCACCGCCCTGCTTCATGATCGGAATGTAGGCGGAACGCTGGCCGTTCACGCGGACGATGTTGTACTGGAGCTGGCTGGCATCTTCCGCCTTTCCGACGTCGCCGATGGTCACCCAGGAGTTGCCGGCGGTCTTGATCGGCAGGCTGTTCAGCTCGCCCATGTCCTTCACCAGGCTGTTGGAGTAGACATAGTAGTCAGTCGGTCCGACCTTTACGTCGCCGGCGGGAAGGATGAGGTTCGAGTTATTCACGGCGTTAACCACGTCCATGGGACTGAGTTGGCGGGAGGCCAACTTGTAGGGGTCCACATACACCATGATCTGGCGGTATTTTCCGCCGAAGGGCGGGGGGATCTCGGCGCCTTTCAGCACGGCGATCTGGTTGCGGATCTGGAACTGGGCGTAGTCGTGCAGTTGGGTTTCGTTCAAGCCCTTGCCGCTGACGGTAAGCAGGCAGACCGGCAGACTGGAAGCGTCGAACTTCAACACTACGGGCGGCAAGGTGCCCGGGGGCAAGCGCTTCAGATCGGCCAGGGCGAGGTTGGAGAGTTGCGTGACATCGGCATCGGCGCTAGTGCCGGGTTGGAAGAATACCTTGATGATGCTGACTCCTAACAGAGAGCGTGATTCGGAATGATCGACGCCGCTGGCAAGGGTGAAGAAGCGTTCGAGGGGGTTGGTGATATCGAACTCGATGTCTTCGGGCGGCATGCCGGAGTAGAAGGTGGCAACTACGACCTGGGGTATGTTGATGGCGGGGAAAAGATCCACCGGCATGCGCGCCAAGCTGACCATGCCGATGGCCAGGAGCGCGATGCAGATGACCACGATGAAATACGGATTGCGAATGGAAAAGCGCGACATGGACGCTTAGCTCTTACCTTGATCGGTAGTGGGGTTATTATTCATGAGTTGCACAACTTTGGGTGTTACCGGCTGACCGGCTTTCAGTGCGCCGCGATCGCTCACTACGACTTGCTCGCCATCGGTCAGTCCCGAGGTGACCTCGGCGAAGGAAGCGTTTTGAAGACCCAGAGTTACGGGGCGCTCCTCAATGCGATTGGACGCATTGACCACCAGGACGCTGGTATGGTCTCCCTGGCGCTCGATGGCTTGCAACGGTACCACCAGGGCATTATTCTTGCGTTCCAATCGCAGGGTGGCCTCGGCGTACATGCCTTCAATCAGCACGTGATTGGGATTCGGTACGTCCACTTCGGTATGCATGGTGCGGGTGTCGGAGGTGACGTCGGAGGAGGTGCGGGCCACTTTGCCCGGAAAGGTGCGGTTCATCGCGGGAATACGAACATCGACCGGCTCACCGACGCGGATAAAGGGCACGGCCGATTCGGGTACGGGAATGACGAGGCGAAATACGTCGTCCTGCGCGAGTTTCACCAGCGGCATGGCTTGGGTGCTCGAATTGGTGCCTGCCTGCATCAGGGCGCCGAGGTTGGCATAGCGCTGGGTGACCACGCCGGCAAAGGGCGCGGTAATGCGGGAGTAGTCGAAGAGCACTTGGTCGTGCGCCAGTTTCGCCTGAGCGGCGACGAGTTGGCTTTCGGCGGACTGCACGGCGGCTTTGGCGCCTTCTACCTGGGCGGACGCGCCCAGATCTTTGCCTTGCCAATCATCCACTTCCTGCTGGGCCACCAGGCCGGGTTTAGCGTCGGATACAGTTTTCAAACGCTGGTATTGCAGGTGCGCGACATTATATTGAGCCTGCACGCGGCTGAGTTGTTGTTTGGATTGGGCCACCTGTTCGCCCATGTTTTTGATAGCGGCCTGGTCCTGCTGGAGCTGAGCCTGCAGTTCGGGGATTTCTAGAACGGCCATCAGTTGGCCTTTGGCCACGCGCGAGCCGTAATCCACATTCAGTTGGCGAACGTAGCCGGACTCTTTGGCGTACACCTCGATTTCCTGGAAGGGCACCAGTTCGGACGATAGAGTAATGTTGCGATCGAGCGGCATGCGGGCGGTTTTGGTGACACCTACGACCACGGGGACCGGGGGTTCGCCGGCTTCAGCCCGTCCGCCGCGTGAACAACCGGCCAAAGAGGCGGACACGGCAACGATCCCGGCGGCGATGATCGCGGCTTTCCTATTCCTATTTAGAAACATGCACCGTCCGTTCGATCAGGCTGCGTAGCTTTTTGAGGGAGAAGTCGCCTGGCTGGCATAAGTGAATCAATTCGGCCTCCTGGGCCAACAATTTGCTGGCGATAGCGGGAATCTCGCCGGCATTTTCAGCCGGAACGGAGACCACACCATGGAGGTCGCCGTGGAGCAGGTCTCCGGGTCTGACGGTTAGACCGCCCACCACTACAGGCCCTCCGAAGTCGACCACGTGGGCGTAGGAATGCGACGCGGAGACTCCACCGGCGAACAGATGAAAGCCGGTGCGCGCGATGCCGGGCAAATCGCGTACCGAGCCATTTGTTACATATCCGATACAGCCCATGGCGCGGCCGATGTGGGCGTGGATTTCACCGAAAAGTGCACCGCATCCGGGACGCGGGTCAAGGTCTTCGAGGACAATCACGGAGGGTTTAGGGAGAGTGGAGAGGTACTCCCACCAATCCATGCGCTCGTGGTAGCAGTACTGGGCGGTGGGTGCATCCGAGGTGCGGATGCGGCCGGTGGCTGCGTAGCCGACCATGGGCGGGAGCCCGGGCGAGAGGCTGCGGATAGACATATCCACAAAGCCCTCGTTGCGCAGGCGCACGTCGAGCCGCTCAATAGCATTGGAGACAGTTGGGGAATCGAAAGACCGCAATTGGTCCAGGACTCCAGGGGGAGCCAGTCTGATCGTCTGCCCGGTATTCACCTACCCTGATGATAGGCGGGCGAAGGCGAGGGGGGTATACTCCAATCGAAGTATTTTGTCCCGCATCGTGGGGTACGACACTAAGACAAGCCGAGGCGGTGCGTTTTACGACCGAAATTCAGGTTTATCGCTCTGAAGCAGGCAGGGTTCTCGTAATCGGAACTTAACAATTCCGTCATCAACTCCTAATGGCGCGTGGATACCTATCGTTAGGCCGAAGTGCGTGGCATCGTTTGCCCTGCACGTTGTCCGCGGTTCGCCGCGGGACATCCGGCTTGTAATTTCCAAATCTGAACAAGGAGCTTCAATGAAGAGAAGAGTACTTGCGACGCTCGGCGGAATCCTGCTCCTTTTGGGCGCGCTTATAGTGCCCGCGCGCGCCCAGGAAACCGCTACCCCCAACCCGGAGATCGAGCGTTTGAAAGCGCAATTGGCTGCTCAGCAGGAGCAGATCGATCAGCTTCGCCGCGTGTTGGACGACCAGAAGAAAGTGTTGGATCAGGCCAGCCAGCCGAAACCGCCCGAGTCTTAGGGCAGGTGGCCAGCACGTCCGCAATCATTCCCGGCCGGCGATGTTGCGCCGGTGCTGCATCCCGGTTTGGCGGCAGCCTGAGCCACCCCGCAGGCGGCCGGCGAGACAGGCCCCCTCGCCGCTACAAATAAAAATCGGCACTGCGACGATTACGCCGCTGGGCTTTATGGACTTGACGGGCGTTTTCCGCTCGGCGGATGGAGGCAGTTGCATCGGCACGAACTTCGGCAGCACACCCTACAACAATGTTGTCGACGGGTTTGGGCAAGCTGAGCGAAATTTCGCTTCAGCGCGCAGAACTCGCGCATCGGCGCGCGGATGGACGCGATGGTTCACGGCACTAAAGTGCTGGCCTATTGGGAGTCTGACTTTTTGGGCACCCAGGCGACCAATGCGGGCGTGACCTCGAACAGCAACAGTTTCCGCATTCGGCTTTATTTTGTGGATCTGCGCAACGGAAAATGGGAAATTCTAGGCGGACAATCGTGGAGCATGTTGACGCCGGGCCGCGTGGGTATTTCGCCGCTGCCTTCCGACATCTTTTATAGCCAGGACATGGACACGAATTACCAGGTGGGCATTCCATGGACGCGCGCTCCACAATTCCGCGCGGTCTACCATGCCAGTGATATCGTAACCGTGGGCTTTGCGCTGGAGCAGGCCGAGCAATACGGCGGCGGTTCCTCGGGCGGCGGCGCGGTAGTGCTGCCCAGCCTGCTGGCCACGGCTTACACCAACACCCAAGTCGACTTGGGCGCGGCGACGTTCACCCCCCCGAACCTGCATCCGGATCTGCAGGCCAAGATCGCTTTCGACCCGAAAGTGAACGGTAACCTGATGCATATCGAGTTCGCGGGCTTCCTGAGTTCGTTCAAGACTTACAATCCGCTAACCAGCCAAAGCTTTACGAAGCAGGGTGGGGGCGGGGAAGCCAACTTCAACCTGGAACTGCTGAAGAACTTCCACCTGATCGTGAATACGTTCTTGAGCGATGGCGGCGGCCGGTATCTGTTTGGCCAGGCGCCTGACCTGATCGTCCGCGCCGACGGCAGTCCGTCGCCGTTGCATGCGGCATCGACCGTGGACGGCTTCGAGTACACTGCGGGCAAGACGTTGTTTTATGCCTATTACGGCGGTGACTACATCGGTAAGGATACGGCGCTCGATACGGGCAACAAGAACGCCTTGATCGGCTATGGCTATGTGAAGTCGGCCAACAGCCAGAACAAGACGATTCAGGAAGGCACTGTGGGATTCAACACCACGATGTGGAAGAATCCGACTTACGGAGCCTTGAACTTCATCTTCCAGTACTCCTACCTGTTCCGCAATCCCTGGTATGTGGCCGCGGGTGCACCTCGGGACGCGCACAACAACATGGTTTGGGTGGACTTAAGATACACCCTGCCAGGCGCGCCACCCTCGGCTAAGAAGTAGGGAAACCTCCGGGGGCGGGCCATTCCTGCCCCCGACAATTCATGTGTTTGTAACCAATCTGTAACAATTTTGATGAGAACCTGGATAAGGAGCATCTATGAAGAAGAGTAGCCTCTGGCTGCGCGGTTTTGCCGGCATTTTTGCTGCGGTGGCCATCCTGCTGACGGTCGCGGAAGCCAAAGTATTGATCAATGCGGCAGGCGCCTCGTTCCCGTACCCCATCTACGGGAAGTGGTTCGAAGAGTTCGCCAAGAAGGACGCAGACGTACAAATCAATTACCAATCGATTGGGTCGGGCGGTGGGATCCGCCAGTTCAGCGAAGGTACTGTGGATTTCGGCGCTTCGGACATGCCTATGACCGACGAGCAGATCGGCAAATTCAAGAACAAGCCGCTGCATTTCCCCACTGTTTTGGGCGGCGTTGTGGTGACGTACAACATCCCGGGCGTTTCGCAGGAACTGAAGTTCACACCGGAAGCACTGGCCGGCATTTATCTGGGCAAAATCAAGAAGTGGAATGATGCGGAACTGACCAAAGCCAATGCAGGCGTGAAACTGCCCGGAAACGATATTGTGGTGGTACACCGGTCGGACGGCAGCGGCACTAGTTTCGTGTTTACGGACTATTTGTCGAAGGTGAGTCCGGAATGGAAATCGAAGGTGGGCGCCAGCACGTCGGTTAGCTGGCCGGGCGGAATCGGCGGGAAGAATAGCGAAGGCGTTTCGGGTGTGGTGAAGCAGACCCCCAACTCCATCGGCTACGTGGAACTGATTTACGCGCTGCAGAACAAGATGACCTACGGATCGGTGCGCAACTCGTCGGGAGCGTTTTTGAAGGCCGACCTGGATAGCGTTACCGAGGCGGCGGCGGCCGCGGCGAAAAACATGCCGGCGGACTTCCGGGTTTCCATCACCAACGCGCCTGGGAAGAAGGCGTATCCGATCGCCAGCTTCACCTATTTGCTGATACCTTCGAAGATCGACGACGCAGGGAAAAGAAAGTCGATCATCGGAATTCCTGCACTGGATGCTGGCGGATGGCCAGAAGTTCGCTGCGCCGTTGGGATTCGCTCCGCTACCGAAGGAAGTCGTCGCCAAAGAAGAAAAACAGATCGCCCTGGTTAAGTAATATGGGAACCCCGGCGGCACTGAGCGCGCCTCCTCAACGCGTTGTGCAGGGCTGGTTGCAACGCCTGCGCAGTGGAGACGAGGTGGCGCGCCTGATTACACTGGCATTCGCTTCCGTCATCCTGCTGGTGACGGTGGGTTTGGTGTACCAGCTTTGGATCACATCGTCACTACCCCGGCACAAATTCGGCTTCGGATTCCTCACCGTTCGCTGTGGAACCCGGTTAGCGGTGAATTTGGAGCGCTGCCGTTTATTTACGGCACCGTGATCACGTCGCTGATCGCATTGATGATTGCGGTGCCGCTGGGGGTGGGCGCCGCCATTTTCCTGTCGGAACTGGCGCCGCCACGCATTTCGAGCACATTTACATTTTTTATCGAATTGCTGGCGGCCGTACCCAGCGTGATCTATGGCGTGCTGGCCATCTTCACGCTGGTACCGTTGATGCGCGACTATGTGGAGCCTTTCCTGAAGAAATCGTTCGGGTTCATGCCGCTCTTCTCGGGCCCGATTTACGGGTTTGGCTACCTGACGGCGGCAGTGATCCTGGCGATCATGACGTTGCCGTTCATCATTTCGATTTCGCGCGAAGCATTGCTCGAAGTGCCTACGGAGCAGCGGGAAGCCGCCCTGGCGTTGGGTGCGACACGCTGGGAATCCACTTGGCAGGCGGTGGTGCCGTACGCGCGGCTGGGGATCTTCGGATCGATTTTCCTGGCCCTGGCGCGAGCGCTGGGAGAAACCATGGCGGTAACCATGGTGATCGGTAACGATCCCAGTATTCACGCTTCGCTGTTCGCCCCCGGCTATACGATCGCCGCAGTGATTGCGAATGAGTTCACCGAAGCTACGGGCGATTTGTACCTGCAGTCGCTGGTCGCGCTGGGCCTGGTGCTGTTTCTGCTCACGATCGTGATCAACGCCATGGCGCGCCTGCTGATCATCGCCACCGCACGGCGGGGGAGTTCCAATCCATGACACTGCGCAATCGCTGGCGGAAGACCCTGAGCTACATCATGCTGAGCCTGACCGGCGTCTGCGCGGTGGTGGCGGTTCGCTGCTGTTCCTGATTCTGGGATACCTGGTCTACAATGGCTGGCGGTCGGTGGATTGGGACTTCTTCACCAAGCTGCCCAAGTCGCCTGGAGAAGCGGGCGGGGGCATGGCCAACGCCATTGTGGGCAGCTTCAGATCATCTTACTGGCGACCGTGATCGGCCTGCCGGTGGGATTTATGGCGGGCGTGTATCTGTCGGAATTTGGCGGCAAGACGTTCGGCTTCATGGTCCGCTACATGGCGGATCTGTTGAACGGCGTACCTTCCATTGTGATCGGCATTTTCGCTTATGCTGTGGTGGTGATGCCGATGCACGGCAATTCGGCGCTGGCCGGCGGATTGGCTCTGGCATTGATGTTGATTCCGATCACGGCGCGCAGCACGGAGCAATTCATGACGTCCGTTCCGCAGACATTGCGCGAAGGCGCGTTGGCGCTGGGCGCCAGTAAATGGAAGACCATCGCCACGGTGGTGGTGCCGGCGGCGTACCGCGGCATCGCGACCGGTATGATCCTGGGCGTGGCGCGCATCGCCGGGGAAACGGCGCCTCTGCTTTTCACCAGCGGAAGCAGCAACTACATGAGCACCAGTTTTACCCAGCCCACGGCATCGCTGCCGGTAATGATTTTCTATCGCGCCACGGCGCCTTATGACGACTGGCATCGCCAGGCGTGGGCCGCCGGTATGGTTCTTTTGCTGCTTGTTTTGCTTGCGAATATCGCCGCGCGGTTGATCTTGGCGCGGGGCATCTCGGTACAAAGATGAGCCTATGATCATGAGCACCGTTAACCTACCTTCCGCCAGTTCGGCCGCCGGCAAACCGGTGGGGCAGCCCGGTAAGCTGAAGGCTGTCGATCTCAATTTCTTTTACGGCGCTTTCCAGGCGCTGCACGGGATCAGTCTGGATGTGCCGGGCAACAAAATCACCGCGCTGATCGGACCCTCGGGCTGCGGCAAATCCACTTTCCTGCGCACGCTGAACCGCATCAGCGAGACCATTCGCAACACACGCGTGGAAGGACAGGTCCTGCTGGACGACGAGGACGTTCTGAAAGTGGATGTGACGGCGTTGCGGCGGCGGGTGGGCATGGTGTTTCAGAAATCCAATCCGTTTCCCAAGTCGATTTTCGATAACGTGGCTTACGGTTTAAAGGTGAACGGCTTCCAGGGTTCACTGAGCCGATGCGGTGGAGAACAGCCTGAAGCGCGCGGCGCTGTGGGAAGAAGTGAAGGACAAGCTTGCACAAATCGGCCTATGCGCTTTCGGGCGGGCAGCAGCAGCGGCTTGTGCATCGCGCGGGCGCTGGCGGTGGATCCGGAAGTGCTGCTGCTGGATGAGCCTTGCTCGGCGCTGGATCCGATCGCCACGGCCAAGATCGAAGATCTGCTGTTCACTCTGAAAGATCAGTGCACGCATCGTGATCGTGACGCACAACATGCAGCAGGCGGCGCGCGTGGCCGACCGTACCGGCTTTTTTCTGCTGGGAAAGCTGATCGAGTACAATACGACTGAGATTATTTTTAAGAATCCCGCCAAGCAGGAAACCGAAGATTACATCACCGGCAGGTTCGGGTAGTAGGACGGGCCTCCCGGCCTGTCCTGATAGGGCAGGAGGCCGAAGAATGAGGGGGTTGAATTTGCGACAATTTTCCGTTGAGCTTGAAGATCTGCACGAAAAAGTTCTGCAGATGGGCGGGTACGTGGAGTCGGCCATCCACCGCAGCGTCCGCGCGCTGGTGGATCGCGATCCGGAGCTCGCGCGGCAGGTGCTGCGGGACGAAGCGCGTATTAACCAGATGGAGATCGAGATCGACAATCTGACGACGCGGCTATTTGCGCTGCGCCAGCCGATGGCGCAAGGACCTGCGCTTCCTGACCGCGGCGATGAAGATCAATACCGATCTGGAGCGGATGGGCGATCTGGCGGTGAACATCGCGCAGCGGGCTCTTTCGCTGGTGGCACAGTCGCCGGTAAAACCGCTGATCGATATTCCGCGCATGGCGCAGTTGGTGGAATCGATGCTGCTGCGCACGCTGGACGCGTTCGTGAAAGAGCGACGCCGAGGAAGCCATCAGCGTGCTGATGGCCGACGATGAAGTGGATGCGTTGCGCGACTCGGTTTATCAGGAACTGGTGGCGTACATGCAGAAAGATCCGACTACCGTGCCGGCGGCGGTGGACCTGATTTTTGTGGCGCGCAATCTGGAGCGGATCGCCGACCATGCCACCAACATCGCGGAGGACGTGGTGTTCCTGGTGAAGGGCGTGGACGTGAGACACCATGCCACAGAGGTCAGCGAGTAAAAAGTTCGGGCTGGCCGTGTAAACCGTACCCGGCAGGTGGGGGATATCAGGCTAAGTTATTCTTAAATCGTTCATTCGCCGTCCATGAAGCGATTGGCCCGTCTCTTGCAACAAGTAAAGGCAGTTGAAGTGGCGCGAACCGGCGGAATTGGGAGCTCTTCCAAGGAATGGGCGACCCGGTTCCGCCGGTTACTATTTTGCGGTCACGGGAATGCCGCAGCCGGTCAGGGCGGCATGCACATCGGCGGGCCGCAACCGCGTGGCGTCGTATTCCACGGTCAAGCCGTCATTCGACGGCGCCAAGCTGATCTTTTGTATCCCATAAATTGCAGAGGCTTTGCCCAGGCGAGTCATGAGCTCGTCATTGAGGGCGTGCGGCAACTGATAGTCGATCTGGACTTTGGTCATTCCTTTCAGGATAGCCGAACATTCGCTATCCTCGTTTGGAATAAGCCAAGGTGAAGCCGGCGGGTACGGAGAAGACCGTGAACAGCATCGAGACACTGAGTCCCCCGATCAGCGCGCGAGCGAGCGGCGCGTAGGATTCGCTGCCTTCGCCTAGTTTCAAGGCCATCGGCAGCAGGCCGATGATGGTGGCGAGCGAGGTCATCAGCACCGGGCGCAACCGTACGCGGCTGGCGGTGGCCACCGCCTCGCGGGTAGCCATCCCTTCGCGGCGCAGGTGGTGGGCGAACTCGACGATCAGAATGCTGTTCGACATCGCGATGCCAGCCAGCATCACCACACCCATCAGCGACATCACGTTCAGCGTCGTGCCCGTGAGCCAAAGCGTCAGCAGGACGCCGGTCAATCCCGGGCGGGAACGCCAGCAGAATAATGAACGGGTCGATGAAAGACCGGAACTGCGCCACCAGAATGAGGTACAGCAGAATCACCGACAACGATGAGGCCGATTGCGAAACTCTGGAACGACGAGCGCATGCCTTCCACCATTCCGCGCATCGTGACATCGACGCCTGCCGGCATTTTGCGTGCGCGAGGATGCGTTCGATCTGCGCGGCGATGGCTCCCAGATCTTCGCCCAAGGGACGAACGTAGATATCGAGGACGCGGCGGATCTGGTAGTGATCCACTTCGGTGGGCGCTTCGAAGCGGGTGATTTTGCTGACCATGTCAAGCCGCGTCGGGCTGCTTCAGTCCGGCGCCGTGGAGGGGAATCGACCGCAGGTCGAGCAGGCTCTGAATCTGATGTTCGGGATACTGAACGTTCAGGAAATAGTTATTGTTATTACGCGGATCGATCCAGATGTTGGGCGCGACCATCTGGTTGGAGGTCAGCGCGGTGATGACGTTCTGAACGACTTCCTTTTCGCTCAGCCCCAATTCGCCGGCGCGGGTGCGGTCGATTTCCAACTTCAGCGCGGGATAGTCGAGATCCTGCGGAATGTAAGCATCGGCGACGCCGTGAAGACTGCGGATCTGGCGGGCGAGATCGAGCGTGGTTGCGTAGCTGGCGTGCAAGTTCGGTGCCGCCGACTTGGAGGTCGATGGGCGCAGCGAGCCCCAGATTCAGCACCGCATCGACCAGGCTGCCGGAGGAGAAATAGGCGGCCAGTTCCGGCATCTCCCGCTGCATGCGGGCCTTTACCCGAGCCATGTATTCGTAGCTGCCGGTTTTGTGGCCTGCCTTGAGACCGACCTGAACGAAGGCGGTGTGCATGGCGGAGTTGGATGTATAGATGGCGGAGAAGCCGGGATCGACGCCGATGTTAGAGACGATCATGGACAGGTCACTTTCCGGGATGGTGCGGCGCAGGAGGTCTTCGAGGCGGGCGATATCCTTTTCGGTTTCAACCAGGCGCGTGCCGGAGGCGGCTTTCACGTTGATGACAAATTGTCCGGCATCCGTGCGGGGGAAAAACGATAGTTCGAGGCGGCGGGAAGATCAAAAGGCTGGCGGCGAAGGCGAGCCCCAGGATGGCGAGGCAGAATGCGGGACGGTGGAGTACCCGCGAAACCAGCTTGTCGTAGGTATCCAGGAAGCGGTTGAAACCGCGGTTGAACGATGCGTTAAAGCGTTGCCCTATGCCCGGCGCCGAGTCCGGCTGGTGAGCAGCTTGCCCCATGAAGCGGGCGCAGAACAGCGGCACTACGGTCATCGCTACGAAATAGGACGCGAACAAAGCCAGCACAACCGCCAGGGCCATTGCGGAAAAGAGATACTTGCTGACTCCGAATAAGAGGGTGACGGGAAAGAAAACCACAACCAGGGTGAGGGTAGCTGCCAGAACGGGCAACGCGACTTCACGGCCTCCTTTTTCGGCAGCCACCGGCGCCGGATCGCCCAGTTCCAAGTGGCGGTGGATGTTTTCGAGCACCACGACCGAGTTGTCGATCAGGCGCGAGAGAGCCAGCGCCAAGCCTCCAAGCACCATGGTGTTGATGGAACTACCGCCGATCTGCAAAGTGATGAAGGCAGCCAGAGCCGAGAGCGGAATGGAGAAGAAGACGGCGACGGTGGCGCGGATGCTGCCGAGGAAGAGCAGAATCATGAGTGAGGTGAGGATCAGCCCGATACCGCCTTCATCGAGCAATGTCCGGATGGCGGTCTTGACGAATTGGGACTGATCAAATACGACTTTATTGACCAGGGAGGGCGGAACGTCAAACAGATGCTTAAGCTTTTCGCGTACGCCATCGACCACGGCGATGGTATTGGAATCGCCCCCCTGCTTCAATACGGGCAGGTAGACGGAGCGCTGTCCATCGACGCGCACGGCATTGTATTGGAGCGCGTAAGCATCTTTCGCGACGCCGATATCCTGCACGCGGACGGGATTGTCGCCGGCAAGCTTTAGAGGGACGCGGTTGATGTCGTCCACTTTGTTGACTTGGCTGTTGGCGTAGATATTGTAATCGTACTTCCCGATCTGGACGTCGCCGGCGGGGAGGATCAGGTTGGCGTCGTTCATGGCGCGGACTACGTCCATCATGCTCAACTGGCGCGCTTCGAGCTTGAATGGATCGGCGTAGAGCATGATCTCGCGCCATCGGCCACCGAAGGGTTGGGGTACGGCGGCGCCAGCGACACCCGCTAGTTGATTGCGCAGGACGTTCTGCGCGAGGTCTTTCAATTGGGTCTCGCTGAGGTCTTCGCCTTTCAAAGTGACCAGGCATACGGGCAGGCTGGAGGCGTCCATTTTGAGGACGAAGGGCGGCAGGGTACCGGGCGGCAAGTGGCTGATCTCCGCCATGGCGAGGCTGGCGATGGTGGTGACCGCGGAATCGGCATTGGTGCCGGGTTGAAAATATACCTTGATAAGACTGACGCCGGAAAGCGAACGGGATTCCATGTGGTCGATGCCGCTGGCCAGGGTGAAGAAGCGTTCCAGGTGATAGGTGATGTTGCCTTCGACCTGTTCAGGCGGCATACCGGAATAGAAAGTGGCGACGGCTACCACGGGGATGTTCATGGCGGGGAACAGGTCCACGGGCATGCGCACTACGGCGACGGTGCCGATGAGGATAATCACCAGGCAGACAACGACGATGAGATAGGGAGTACGGATGGCGAAGCGCGACATTTTTTAGTGAACCCGGATTATTGAACTTGGGCGACCAACATTTTGGTTTGCACTTGCTGGCCGTCCTTCAATCCGGTGCGGCGCCCTACGACCACCACATCGCCATCGTGCAATCCGGAGCGTACTTCGACGCGCGCATCGGTTTCGAGGCCCAGTGTGACGGGCACGATGTGGATGGCGTCGGAAGGGGTGACGGTAAAAACGCGAGTGGTGGTTCCGTTGCGGTCGACGGCGTCAAGAGGCACGGACAAAGCATCGCGGCGTTCGTTGACGCGGAGATTCACTTCGGCATACATGCCGGGGATCAGGGTGAGTGCGCCATTGGGGACGTCGACTTCGGTATCCATGGTGCGGGTGGACTGCTGGATATCGTTTGAGAACCGCGCGACGCGCCCCTGGAATGTGCGGTTGAGCGAAGAAACTCGCACCTCGACGCTGCCGCCGATGTGGACACGCGAGACGGCCGATTCGGGAACGGGCAGGATCAAGCGCAGCAGATTATTCTGCGAGAGCTGCACGATGGGCATGGCTTGGGTTTGGGAGGCGGTACCGGCTTGTATCATGGACCCGGCGTTGGCATAGCGTTTAGTGACTACACCATTGAAGGGGGCGGTGATGGTGGTGTAATTGTGCAGGGTCTGGACGCGGGTCTGGTCGGCGCGGGCGACCCGCAATTTCTGTTCGGCGGTCCGCAAGCTGGACTTCGCCGAGGAGACTTGCGCTTCGGCGATCAAGTCGCGGGAGCGGGCTTCGTCTACCTCCTGCTGGGGGACCAGGCCGGGCTCGCGTTTCAGGACGTCTGCGATGCGGGTGGAAGACAGATGGGCGAGCTGGTGCACGGCTTCGGCTCGCTGCAATTCGTCGGAGGCGGTGGCGATTTCCGCTTCGGATTGTCCGATGGCGCCGGCGGCGCGCGCCAGATCGTCCTCCATTTCGGGAATTTCTAGGGTGGCCAAGACTTGACCCGCGCGCACGTGGTCGCCGATATCAACTTTGATTGACTTTACGTAGCCGGCAACTTTAGCCATCAGGTCGACTTGCTGGAAGGGTTGAAATTCGGCGGTGAGTACGACGTCGCTTACCAGGTCGGTTCGGGCGGTTTTGGCCACCGGAACCAGGGGAGTGGCAGCGGTCGAGTTGGCGGACTTATCGCTGGCGTTAGTGTGGGCGCAGGACGTTAAAAACGCCACGGCGGCTAAGAATAGTACGAGTTTCATCGAAAACCTCCAGTCACAAAAGTCAGTGCCGCGCGGCGGCTCAAGTATTCATACTTGGCTCCGGCTGCGGCGATCTCGGCGGATACCTGGCTCAACTGGGCCTGGTTCAGCTCGACAATACTGCCCAATCCGTTGTCGTAGCGCGTCTGGGCGAGACGCAAACTTTGCTCGGCTTGGGCAACCAGGCGGGCCGTTACATCCAAGCCGCGAAAGGCAGTGTTAGCTTCGAGCCAGGCAACCCGGCTTTGTTCAGAGACCTGGATGGCAAGATCTTCAACATCGCGATCGGCGGCTTGGGCGCGCAGTTCGGCCTCGGTGTGCCGCGCGGAATATAGGTTGCCGTTAAAGATAGGGACGTTGACGTTCACGCCGGCAGCGCTGTAGGTGGACTGCAGGCGCGGATCGCCGGCGGGTAGCCCACCAGCCACACCCATGAGGCTGATGGTGGGGCGGTTTAGATCCCGCTCGGCTTGGGCGAAACGATGCGCGGCATCGCGGCTGAGGCGTACAGCAGCCAGATCGGGACGCTGTTGCAAGGCCTGCGCCACTACCGTATCGGGGTTGGATTCCGGGGCGGCGGGCAAAGGCTCGTCCACCAGTTCGAACGGATCGGTTTGGGCGGTTCCCATAGCCGCAACGAGGCGCGCGCGACCGGCTTGAACATCGTTCTCGGCGCGAACCAAAGCGAGTTCAGCTTCCGAGAGGGCGACTTCGGCGAAACTCACATCGAGGGTGGACTTGAGCGAGCTTTGGGCCAGCGCACGCACTTGGCGGAGCGTCAGGCGGCGATTCTCGACCACGGCTTGTGAGACTCTAAGGACGGTATCGGAAGCGAGCGCCTGATAGTAGGCTTGGTCGACTTCGACTAGAACCGCGGCACGGGTGTTGCCGGTAAGTTGTTCCTGGGCTGAAGCGCGCAGGTTGGCGGCTGCAGACAGGTTCGAGGTGCGTCCGAAATCCGTTACTAGCTGGCTGAGGGTTACGCCGGCAGCTACGCGGCTGTAGAGGCTGGAAGTCTGGATGGCGCCCGCCGCTAAGGTAGAACTGTGTTCGGCACCCACGCTGGTGAAGTTTCCCGCCAGTTGAGGATAGAGCGGCGCGCGGGCTTCGGCGGCTGCTGATTTTGCAGCTTGAGCGGCGAACGTGGCGGAGCCGATCCGCGGATGTTGTTGCAGGGCAATCTGCTCGGCATGGGCCAGGGTGAGCGGTCGCGGATTTTGGGCCCGGGCAAGACGGGCGGCTGTACCGAAAGCAAGCAGGGAGATAAAGACAATGGCCGTCTGACGCATGCTAGCTGGGTTCATCCCGGGCAACGGATTTGAGGACAAAAGTGTCATGGGCCTCAATGAGGCCATCGGTGATCAATTCGCAGAGTGCTGGCAGCAGGGCATCGGCGGCTTCCCGGCTTTCGACGAACTCGATGCGCACAGGAAGATGTTCGCGTTCGGCGGCATCGCCGTCAGCGGAATGGGTACGGTGGTGGGAGCCGAAGCCGGCGGCGGGTCGGATTAAGGTAGCCCCAGCAACGCCGCGTTCACGCAGGAAAGTGAATATCTCGCTATAGAGGAAATCGTGGCGGGCAGTAGTGTCTTCGTTAAGATGGATCGTGATCTTCTTGGCCAAGCCTGTTCGGAGCATCGATATTCTCTGTGGTTCGTAACCTTTTTGAAACATTTCATATAGTCCAGTGTTACTATTGATTCGATAGACTAACGAAGCCCGGTATGACCTGGGGCAATAGTCTAGTTATAGCGGGCGCACCTTCGAAACACTACTGAAGACTTACTGAAGTTTTCCTAAAGCAGGCTTCAGGAACTCTTCAGAAGCTCTTCAGGAAAGCGGCGTGCGGATTTTAATATAAAGAGAAAAAGCGTGCGGATTCTGGTGATCGAGGACGAACAGAAGTTGAGCCGGGCTTTGCAGGAAGGCCTCGAGGCGGAGCGTTACGACGTCTCGCTGGCGCATACCGGTGAAGAAGGCTTCTACCTGACTCAAGCGGAGAATTTCGAGGTAGTGGTTCTGGACGTTATGCTGCCGGGGCGGAGCGGTTTGGAGATCCTGGCGACGATGCGGGCACGCGGATCGAAGACGCCGGTCTTACTGCTGACGGCGCGGGATGCGATTGAGGATCGAGTGCGCGGGCTAGATACCGGCGCGGACGATTATCTAGTCAAGCCGTTTGCCTTTTCCGAGCTACTGGCCCGCATCCGGGCGCTGGGCCGCAGGGGCGTTCCGGAGACCGGCGCGAAGCTCCAGATTGCAGACCTTCAGGTAGACGCGGTGGCGCGATCCGTAAGGCGCGGCGGGCAGCTATTGGAACTTACGGCGCGCGAGTTCGAACTGCTGGAATACCTGGTGCGTCATCAAGGCCATGTAGTATCGCGCGAGATGTTGACGCGGGAAGTGTGGAAGGAAGCGGGCCGCCACACGCCACTCGACAATGTGATCGACGTGCATGTGGCCCGGCTGCGTAAGAAAGTGGACGATCGCTTCGCGCAGAAGTTGGTTCACACAGTTCGCGGAGTCGGCTTCGTGGTACGCGAACAGCAGGTTTGAGCTAGTGCGAATACAGCACGTAACGCGCGTATTCTTCTTCTACTGCCGGGTCCGTCGCTAAATGTTGCTGCAGGATCCAAATGCCATCGGAGTTGGCGACGTAGACCAAACCGCGGCGATCATCCCGGCTGACGGCAGTGACGCCCAGAAATTCGCGGGCCACCTTGGGATTGCGCGGATCGGAAAGATCCATGATCTTGATGGTCTGGGGATCGGTAGCGGCTGGCGGCGCGGTGCTATCGGTGCTGACGAGCACGGCGGTACCGGCAACGGCGGCGAGAGTAGCATCGGCGGAAGCAGCGGGGACGTCTGCGAGCACGGCGGGTTGGCCGGCGTGGGTCACGTCGATCAAGGTCAGACCTTTGCCGCCATCGTGCTCGGCATAAAGATAGTGACTGCTGAAGTGTTGCGTGGTGAAGAAGTGGGAAACGGTGGTGCCATTCGCGGGGATATGGCCTACCACCTGAAACTCGTCTTTTGATTCAGTGGCGGAGGGCTTAGGCGTTTTGCTTTTGGCTGGGAGGGACGGGGCCAGTGTGGCGGCTAGAGCCAGGAGCATGGCGGCGGTCAAACTGACAGGTGAACCTTTCATATGTTAAGAATTAGCATCGGACGGTCATAACTGCGCCTTAAGTGTTTCTGACGTTTTCCTGACTATTGCAATGGACATTATTCAACGACTTCGACCGACGCATGTGCGGACCCGGCTGACGCTCTGGTATATCGGCGGGCTGGCGGCTGTATTGGTGCTTTCGTGGTGTCTGACGGCCGCATTCATGTTTTTGCAGATGCGGGCGCAACTGGATCACTATGCGATTCAGGACATTGAGACGATCGAGGGGCTGCTGTACTTCGATGCGGGCGGCAGGCTACGCCTTAACGAGGAGTATCACAATCACCGGGAATCGAGGTACGTGCTGGACCGGTTTCTAGAGGTGGATTCCGCGGATGGCGGAGTGTTGTACCGCAACGAACATTTGGGAAACCAGTCGCTGGGTGGGGCAATGATGGCCGGTGAGGGCGTGAATCAATACTCGAACCGGTCTGCCCGGCTGACCGATGGGACGCGTGTCCGGATGGTGAGCCGTCGCCATGTACTGGATGGCCACGCGCTGCTGATGCGCCTGGGATATAGCGAAGGCCCCAACTGGAAGCGCTTGCAGGAATTCGGCGCAGCGGGGCTATTGGCCTTACCACTGGTGCTGGTACTGGCGGGCATGGCCGGTTATTTACTCACCAGGAACGCGCTGGCGCCGCTGCTGGAAATGGCGAGACGGGCGGAGCGGATTACGTCGGACAACTTACACGAGCGGTTGCCGGTGGGCGCGGCGGGGGATGAACTAGACGAACTGGCCCGCGTGTTCAATGGTTTGTTGGCGAGGCTGGAACAATCCTTCGACCAGTTGCGGCGTTTTACGGCGGACGCGTCTCACGAATTGCGTACACCGCTGGCGGCCATCCGCAGCGTGGGCGAGGTAGCGCTCGAGAGGAACGGAACGCGTGAGGACTTGCGCGATACCGTGGGCAGCATGCTGGAGGAGGTCAATCGCCTCACCCTGCTGGTGGATAGCCTACTGACGATTTCGCGGGCGGATGCCGGGCGCATTCAATTGCAGTTCGCTCCGGTTCCGATCATGAGCCTGGTGCGCGAAGCGGCGGGACTATTTCAAGTAATAGTTGAGGAGAAGGGACAGCAGATCGCGGTTCGCGGCGACGACCAACTGAGCGTGGCTGGAGACCGCATCTTCTTGCGGCAGGCATTAGTGAACATCATTCACAATGCGGTGAAGTTTTCTCCTGTGGGCGGCGCCATCTCGGTAACTGTAGGGGCGAATGATAACGGTGGTGTGCGGGTGGCGATTGCGGACAACGGTCCGGGGATCGCCGCCGAGCATGCCGGGAGAATCTTCGACCGGTTTTACCGGGTGGATGAATCGCGATCGCGGCAATTTGGCGGGGCAGGGCTAGGGCTTTCGATTGCGCAGTGGGCGGTGCGGGCACATGGTGGGGAGATTCGGGTGGGGACGACACCGGGGGGCGGTTGCACTTTTCAATTCGACTTGCCGAACAAAGGTCCGGCCGCGCAATAGTAAGTCACGCGGCCGGCAGGAATGGAATTAGAACACGTATTCGACCTGCATGTAGGGGTAGCTGTAGGCGACACCCTGGGTGATCTTCTTCAGGAAGTGCCCGGGGATGACGCGGCCATAGCCGAAGTCGATCTGGGTTTGGCGTGTAGGCGTATAGATGGCCTGGATGTCCAACTCTTCGCCGACGTGCGTGCCGTCCACGCCGGCGGCGTTTTGTCCGATCACCGAACCGCGCGCCGGGTAGAGGGCGTCGTGGGCGTTGGCCAGCCAGAAGTCGTGGAAACTGGTGGCCGCGGTCCACTTGCGCGCGATGTGCCAGTCTTGCCCAAAGCGCAGATCTTCGATATTGCGCCAGCCGAACTGATCTGCAAGGCCGAGCTTGTCATGGGTGCTGGGATAGATCGGGTCGAAGGTATTGTCGCGACCGCTCTTATCGTTGGGGCTGCCCGAACCGTAATCGAATTCGACGAAGAGGCGGGGGCGCAGGGGCGCTTGCTTCAGCGAATAGCCGATTACCCAGTGACCCATCCAGGCGCGGATGGTATCGACGGCCAAAGTGCCCCACTGGTACGCCATTTCCGTACGGTAATCGAAGTTGGCAGGCAGTGCGCCGACCCAGCGGAAGCCGGTGGTCCATTCATCGAGGTGGCCGGCCTTAAGGCCTTGGAGGGCGAAGCTGGGGCGTAGATTCCAAAACTGGTAAACGTCGAGAGTAGCGTGGGGGATGACGTCTTTGGCGCTGGCGTAGATGCCATACAGGTTGTTGCCTTCAAGGTGATGGTCGATAACCCCATCGCGAATGATGACCACCGAAGTGGCAAAGGCGTCCACGCGGAATCTACCCTGCTGGTAGGCGGCGCGTACGCCATCGAAGGTACGCGAAACGTTGTTCCACCAGGAATCTCCGATGAGGCGGTTGTTGCCATAAGTCATGTCGAAACGACCGCCTTGCAGGCTGAAGCCGTTTCCTTCGCTCGGTCCAAACTGGATGTAAGCTTGGCGTAAGTCGGCTGCGTTCTGGTAAGGGGGCAAGGAAGGCTTAATGCCAAACACGCGCGCATCCTGCATTTCGACGTAGAACTGAACCCAATTCGTGGGTTTGATTTCCATGCCGAGGCGGGTGCGCTGGAGGTCGTAATCGTTAGTGGATTTGTGTTTGAAACTACCGCCGCTGTAGCCCTCAAACCGCTCGCGGAATTCGCCCGAGAAGCGCAGCCACGAAGGCAGCAACTGGTTGAATTGTTCCGAGATAGAAGGGGAAGGCGTGCTTCCGGCCCAAATACCTGTAAGCTTGGGGTACAACAGGGGCACGGTCCCGATCGGGCTGGGCGGCTCTCCAATCGCGCTGCTGGCGTACCCCCCGCCAGCGGTCTGATTATCCGGTTTAGTGGAAACCGGGTTACCTGCCGCGGCCGCTTCCTGCGCGTAGGCACCCGTGGCGAGTATGCCTAGGATCGCCAGAAGCGCGAGCGATCGGTGAAGGGGCGTCGTGAACTTCTTCATTCAAAAATCTCCTTGAAGCCGATTAATATACCATTTACCATCTGGATGGTCGACTGATTCGCAGCAACGGAGGTCAATAACTTTTCGAGGGTGTGCCCTCTAATCTCAACTGGCTCAGTCTAATGGTCTTTTGCTCCCGGCCTATTTCAGATAGAATCACTCAAGTTGGCACACCTTGTCAAGCATTATCTACCAGATTGATAGAATTTTTTCTGAGGTTAACGCTCGGTTTTGTACTGGGAGGGGACGAAGGTACCAGGTACCTACGCTTCTGGCAGGACGACGGTGAAGCGCGAGCCTTTATTCAGTTGGCTGTCGACGGAAACAGTACCCTGCATCTGCTCGATCACATGCTTCACGATGGACAGTCCCAACCCGGTACCGCCAACCTCCCGGGAGCGGGCTTTATCGACGCGATAGAAGCGCTCGAAGATGCGGGGCACGTCTTCGGAAGGGATGCCGATGCCGCTATCGGCGATACTGATGGCGACGCGCCCGCCGGGTATACGGGAGGCCTCAACCCACACTTCGCCGCCACCACGATTGAACTTGACGGCGTTATCGAGGAGGTTGACGAAGGCCTGTTCAAGCTTGATCTTGTTGCCCATGACGAGCAGATCCTCGACGGTACCCCACCCCAGGCGAACTTTGCGCATGGTGGCTTCGGACTCGACAGTGCGCATGGCGGCTTCGAGGGTAGCGAGGACGGACAATTTGCCGGGAGCGATCGGGGGGCGGCCAGACTCGAGTTCGGAAAGCGTGAGCAGGTCGGAGGCGATGTTGTTCAACCGGATGGCGTGGGATTGGATGATTTCGACGAAGCGGCGGCGGTGGTCGGGATCGTCGAGAGCGCCATCGAGGAGTGTTTCGGCGTAGCCGCGGATGGCGGTGAGAGGGGTGCGCAACTCGTGGGAGACGTTGGCGACGAAATCCTTGCGGACGCGTTCGAGGCGCTCGAGGTCGGTAATGTCGTGGAGGATGGCCATGGCGCCGCTGCTGGAGGATCCGGCCAAAGGCGCGGCCTGGACTTCGAAGGAGCGGCCATCGGCGCCGGTCAGATGCATGCGGCGCTTCAGGGATTCGCCGGAGGCGGAGACGGTGCGCAGCATCTCGAGGAAATCGGGATCGCGGACCAGGCGCAAGACGGGCAGACCGGCGGGTGGCGGCCCGTGGACCCCAAAGGCAGTGGCGAAGGCCGCATTACAGAAAGTGACGCGCAGTTCCTGG
Organism: Bryobacterales bacterium; assembly: GCA_963738345.1. GTDB lineage: Bacteria > Acidobacteriota > Terriglobia > Bryobacterales > Bryobacteraceae > Bog-159. The sequence continues at coordinate 2,619,832 of CAVTWI010000002.1, read as the reverse complement.
TCAACCGCGAGAACGCCTTCCACCATGCCGGTGAGGATGGCGTCGCGGCGGGCGCCTTCGAGGCGCACTTTGTCTACGAGGTCGTTCACTTGGGGGGCGACCCGGCCGAGAGATTCGGCTAAGGTGCCCAGTTCGTCGGCCGAATCAACGTGGGGGAGTTGAGCCGGGGCGGTGACCAACCCCTCGACGAACACTTTGAGGCGGCTAATCCGGCGGCGCAGGCGGCGGGAAAATACGAAGGCGCCGGCCAGACCGAGCAGCGCGGTGACGAGTGTGGCTAGAGTCATGCGCCAACGCAGTTCGGCGGACGCGGCGGTGTCCAGGCCGAGGGTCGAGAGATTGAGGAGCGCAATCTCGACGGCAGCCAGCAGCAGGCCGCCCCACAGGAGTTTTTGAAATATCGAAGTGCGCATGCGAACCGTTACAATCGTAGCAGTGCACTCCGCCGAAACCCAAGAGATTTCCGAGATCATTCGGGAGCGAATTGCGCCCCACTTTAACGCACTGGCGGCTTGCCGGAACAGCGCGGAATTATGGGGATTGGATTTGTACCGTACGCTGGAGCCTGACATTCGCAGGGTGCTCGACACTGCCGAGACCGGAGATTTCCGCGCGGGCCATGGCACCGGCGCGCCTGCCCGTCCACAGTACCGGTTTGTGGCGTGGAACGTGGAGCGTGGCGCCCGATTTGAAGGACAAGTGGAGGCGCTCCGGACCCACACGGTGCTGCGGGAGGCCGATGTCCTGCTGTTGACGGAAACCGATGCGGGCATGGCGCGGTCGGGAAACCGTAACGTGGCGCGGGAACTGGCGCAAGCGCTGGGCATGCAGTACGCATTCGTGCCGTGCTACTTGAATCTGACCAAAGGATCGGGTATCGAGCAGGACTTGCCCGGCGAGAATGATCTGGGCTTGCACGGGAATGCGCTTTTGAGCCGGTATGCCATGACCAACGTGCGCCCCATCTTCATGGAAAACGGCGTGGATATTATGGCGTCGCGCGAGAAGCGGATCGGGCGGCAGGCGGCTGTGGCGGCAGATATTCACTTTCCTAATGCGACCATGACCGCGGTTTCGGTACATTTGGATGCACAATCGACGCAGCGGCACCGGTTCCTGCAGTTGCGCGATGTGCTGGATGCTGTGGGCGGCGCGCAAAACGTGGTCGTGGGCGGTGATTGGAATACCAGCACTTACAATTCATCGCGCGCGCTGCACGCCATACTGGGATTCTGGCTGCGGGTGCTGATGGGGGTGGATAACGTAATCCGTAACCATTATCTGCATCCTTACCGGCGGTTCGAACGCGATCTTTTCGGATTGCTGGAGCAGCGCGGCTTCGATTATCGCGAGTGCAATCGCTTGGGCGAGCATACGGTTTCGTATGACGTAGAAGACTTGCGCGCGACCAAAGCCTTGCGCGATTGGGTGCCGGGGTGGTGCTTCCATTTCATTCGCTGGGCGCTGCGCAACCATGGCGGGGTGTGTCCGGTGAAACTGGATTGGTTTGCAACGCGCGGCATGCGTTGCGCGGATCCCGTGGTAGTGCATGATGTGCGGGAGGGACGCGCAGTGCCCTTGTCGGACCACGATGCAATCGTGGTGGATGTGGCTGCATAGCGCGGCGGGCGATCTAAAATCATTTGATGGACCATCACGCGGTGGCAGCAATGAGTTTGGCGGGTCTCTGCCTGGATGCGCTGGGGGGCCTCTATCTCGCATATGATTTATTGGGTGGCCGGCACGGTCCGCTGCGGCTACTCACCCGGATGGTGACTTACTCGGTGGTATTTGGCCTAGGGTATGGACTCGGGCTCGGGGTATTGTTCGGCGCGGCTGCCGGGGCTGCCAGTGGTGTCACGGTAGCGATCGAGTTGCGGCGGGCTTCCCAGGACCAGCCCCATTATCCGCTGCGGTGGGAGACGGTGTTTAGTTCGATCCGGGGCGCGGCTTTTGGGTTAGCACTTTACCCGAGCGTGGGGCTTCCCTTCGCGGTGGCCTTTGGCCTTCTGGTTACTATTGGGCAGGTGATGGCTTACGCCCGGGGCATGCGTCCGGGAAGGGATTATTCCGCCGCGCGCAAGCCGCGTCTCACACCGGCCCATCTATGGGGATCGCTAGTGCGGACCTTCGGTTATATCGCGACCGCGCTATTTTGCAGCCTGGTGTTTCAGAGTGTGGATCATCCCTGGCGGTTTGCAATCCGGCTGGGAATAGTCACCGGAGTAGTGACGACGGTGGGCATCGGCGTCAGCCCCTTCATCGAATACTACGCCGATAATCTACCCGAACGGCGCTTGGGGGTCTTCGGTATCTGGCTGCTGTTTTGCGGTTTCCTGATGCAATCGTTTCAATACTGGGTGGCTTTACTGGAGATCCCCGTGACATGAGCCGGGCGGTGGGTTACGCTACTGGGCATGAGACTTCGGATTGCGCGGTTGGGAGTGGTGTTTGCGGCGGCGTGCGGCGCCTGGGCACAGGATAGCGCGCGGATGGAAGAGGTGATTCGGCCGTACACCGCCAATCAGCGATTCATGGGATCGGTGCTGGTGGCCAAGGAGGGCCACATCATCCTGGATAAAGGCTACGGATCGGCCAACCTGGAATGGGATATTCCAAACTCACCGGCCACGAAGTTCAGGCTGGGATCGGTTACCAAGCAGTTCACGGCGGCGTCCATTCTGCTGCTGCAGGAGCGCGGAAAACTGGGCGTGCAGGACCCGGTAAAGAAGTATATGACCGACGCTCCGGCGGCTTGGGACAAGGTGACTATCTATCATCTGCTGACGCATACCTCGGGCATTCCCAGCTTTACCAGTTTCAAAGAATATCCGAAGTGGGAGCCGTTTACGGCTACGCCGGCGGAGGAAGTGGCCTGGTTCCGGGATAAACCTCTAGACTTCGCACCGGGCGAAAAGTGGAGCTACAGTAACTCGGGCTATGTGCTGCTGGGGTACTTACTGGAGACAATTACGGGGGAGAGTTACGAAAAGTTCGTGCGCGAGAACATTTTCGAGCCGCTCGGGATGAAAGATTCCGGGTATGACTCAAACTCTGCGGTGATTGCGCGGCGGGCGGCGGGCTACGCGCCGGGCGAGAAGGGTCCGCGCAACGCTGGGTTCATCAATATGACGATTCCGTTTTCGGCGGGGTCGCTATACTCCACTACGGAGGACCTGCTGAAGTGGGAGCAGGGTTTGTTCGGCGGCAAAGTTCTTGGGGCGGCGTCCCTGGCAACCATGACCACGCCATTCAAGAACGACTATGCTTGCGGGCTCGGAGTACAAACGAAAAACGGACACAAGATCATCGAGCACGGCGGGGGGATTGAAGGCTTCAACACGCAACTCAGTTATTATCCCGACGAGAAGATGACGGTGGTGGTGCTGGCAAATCTGAACGGCACCGCTCCCGGCGAAATTGCCCAGAAACTCGCGGCGGTGGCGCATGGTGAGGTGGTGAAGAGTGAGGCGGACAGGAAGGAGATCGCTGTAGATCACAATGTGCTGGCGCGATATGTCGGCACGTATCAGTTTTCGGCGGATACCAATATGCTGATCACCATCGATGGGAATCAGCTATCGGAGAAACTGGGCGAGCAGCCGTCATTTCCGATTTTTCCAGAATCGGAAACGAGCTTCTTTCTCAAGGTCGTCGACGCGCAGGTTGAATTTGTTAAAGATTCCGGCGGCGCCGTGACGGCTCTGATCTTGCATCAGGGCGGCCGCGATCAGAAGGCGCCGCGGATCAGCGACACGGCGGTGGTAAAGGCTGCGCCGGTGCGGAAAGTGGTCCAGGTATCGCCGAAGGTGTTAGAGAAGTATGCGGGGACTTATGAGTTAGGCCCGGGCGTCGAGGTGACAATGACGGTGGAAAACGGCAAACTCTTGACGCAGATTACGGGGCAGCCCAAGTTCGAGTTATTTGCGGAGTCGGACAGCAAATTCTTCTTGAAGGTGGTGGATGCACAAGTCGAGTTCTTTTCCGATACAAGTGGAAACGTTACTCACTTGGTGATTCATCAGGGCGGACGAGAGACGAGGGCGGACAAGAAGTGACCGCCCCCCGGTTGAATTATTTAACGGCGTAGGCGACACGCCAAACGGTGTTTGATCCGTCGTCAGTCACGATAAGCGAGCCATCCTGGGCAACGGCGACGCCCACCGGCCTTCCCCATACGTCTCCGCTGGCAGTGACGAAGCCGGTCAGGAAGTCCTGGTATTCGCCGGTGGCGCGGCCATTCTTCACCGGCACACGGATGACTTCGTATCCGGTGCGGACTGCCTTGTTCCAGGAACCGTGTTCGGCGGCGAAAGCGTCGCCCCGGTATTCAGTAGGGAACTGCTGCCGGCCGTCGTAGAAAGTCATTTCGAGAGACGCGTTGTGCGGCTGCAATAAAACATCGGGCGTGATCACTTTGCTCTTCAGTTCGGGATGTTTGCCTTGCTGGCGAGGATCCTGGTGGCCGCCCATATAGAACCAGGGCCAACCGTAGAAACCGCGGGGCTGGACACGGGTGATGTAGTCGGGCACCAGGTTATCGCCCAAGCCGTCGCGCTCATTGACGGAGGTCCACAGATCGCCGGTCGTGGGATTGATGGCGATTCCCACGGGATTGCGGATGCCAAAAGCATAGATGCGCGATCCGCTGCCGTCAGGATTGAATTCGAGGATATCGGCGCGGTGGAATTCCTGCGGATTGTTATCGGCGTCGTCGTCATTCGAATGCGAGCCTACCGAGACAAACATTTTGGAGCCGTCGGGGGTAAAGGCGATATCGCGGGTCCAGTGTCCGCCGCCGGTGAGGTGGCCGCCCGACGGAATATCGGGGACGATCGTCTGCGCGGGTCCGCGCGCTTTAAGGTCGCCATTGGTGTACGGGAAGCGAACCACAGATCCGGTATTTCCGACATAGACGAATTGCGGGTTCGGGCCGGGGGGATAAAAGGCGATGCCGAAGGGCTGTGTTAGTCCGGTGGCGAATACCTCCGTGGTTTGGACTTTACCGTCGGCGCCAATGCCACGCAGAACGCGGATGCGGCCCGGTTCGCTTTCGGCCACGAACAGGTCGCCGTTCGGTGCGCGCCGCACCAGACGCGGATTCTGAAGTCCGGCGGCATATTGCGTAACTGTGAAGCCGGGCAGCGTCTTGGGCCAGGCGTTATCCGGCCGCGGGACCATATGGGCGCGGTTGTTGGCCGACTGGGTTTGATAAGGCGCGGGCAAGTCGGTTACGGAGATCTTGTGGGTGACTCCGGGCTGCTCGTGGGCAAAGTCGGTAAAAGGCGCCTGGGGGGGGGCCGTGACCGGACCAGGAGTACTGCCGGAGAGCAGTGGAACGAACCGGTAACCTACCGCAAATCCAGCGAGTGCGCATAAGACTACTGCGATTCGAAAGTGATTCCGTTGCATATTAAGCCTCCACTAAAGATCCTGCTTGACTCAATTCGGTAACGCGCCGGGCGTCAGCTTCGGACAACAGAAGGCCGCCCGCCGCGGCGTTTTCGATAGCCTGACTTTGGTCCCGGGCGCCCACCAATGCGTGCGTAATGCCAGGTTGCGCGAGAGCCCAAGCTACCGCTAACTGACCTTCGGTAAACAGATATTTTCGCGCGACTGGTTGCATGCGGTCCAGCATTTCGCGGACCCGCGCGCGCGACTCGGCGATTTTGCCGGTCAGCAGGCCGTTGGCGAGGGGTGAGTATGCCAGCACCGCGATATGGTTCTGCGCGCAGTAAGGTAAGTGCTCTCGCTCCAGTTCGCGATTCAGCAAGTTGTATTTTTCCTGCACCGCATCCACTGGGCCCACGGCGCGATACTGGCGTAACTGTCCGAGGGAACAGTTTGAGACACCAATCGCGCGGATCTTGCCTTCCTTTTTCAGATCGAGCAGAGTGCCCATGGTTTCTTGGATTGGGGTAGTGGCATCCTGCCAGTGCGTCAGGTACAAATCTATATAATCGGTCACCAGGCGGCGCAGGCTGTGTTCGACTTCGTACCGAATGGATTCCGCGCCCAGATAGCGGTGAATGCGAGTACCATTCTGAACCACGAAGAAAGTACCCTTGCCGGTGTGCCAGGTTAGGCCGCATTTCGTAGCCAGGATGACTTTATCGCGGCGGCCGCGGATAGCTTCGCCAATGACCCGTTCGGAGAGTCCCAGGCCGTAAGCCGGGGCGGTGTCAATGAAATTGACTCCGGCGTCGAGGGAAGATTGGATCGAGCTAATGGATTTCGCCACGCCAGTGCCGTCCCACAACCATCCGCCGATGGCCCAAGTGCCGTGAGCAACCACCGAGGCTGTAATTCCTGATTGTCCAACAGGTCTGTATATCATAATCTGTCCATGTTCAGCGGCCTGGATCATGGTTGAAATGCAGTCTTTAGACCCGGCTTAAGGGGCATGCCGGCAAGGCTATTGGCGTCCCAGCCTCCGCCGAGTGCTTTGACTAACATCACGGAGGCCACCAATTGGCCACCTTGTATCTGGGCGGATTCCCGCTGGTTGGAGAGTAAGCTTTGCTGGGCAGTGACTACGTCCAGGTAAGTGACTAATCCGCCGGTATAGCGATTCAGCGCGATGTTTAAGGCTCGTTGTGAGTCGGCCACCGCGGAATCCTGGGACTTAGCCGCGGCTGCGAAGACTTGGAGTCCGGCTAAGGCATCTTCCACTTCCTGGAAAGCTACCAGCACGGTTTGGCGGTATTGAGCGACGGAATCCTGGTAGCCGGCATTGGCGAAATCCACGCCTGCGCGGATACGCCCCCCGGAAATGAGGGGCTGTGCCAGTGTGGCGCCGACAGCCCACAGTGTACTGGGCAACGAGACCAGACTGGTGATGCCAGTGCTTTGGAACCCCGCGCTGGCGGCCAGTTGCAGGCTTGGATAGTAAGCCGATTTGGCTACGCCGATCTGGGCATTGGCGGCAGCCATGAGGCGCTCTTCGCGGGCTATATCGGGACGGCGCTCGAGCACATCGGACGGAACGCCCGTGGGAATGGCCGGAAGATACTTCTGGAGCGAACCGTTGGGCATGCGAAAATCGGGCGCGGGTGCGCCTGACAGTACCGCAAGCGCGTGTTCATAATTGGCCCGCAGTTGCCGCTCCAGTGTGGCTTGGGTGCGGGTGGCTTCCAAAAGGGCTTGTTCCTGCGCAACGTCAAGCCCGGAGGCGACTCCACCATCGTGGCGGTTTTGCACTAATGCCGCGGCTTTCTCAAGCGACGCCACGGTATCGTCGAGGATGCGAATCTCAGCATCGACCTCGCACAGGGTGAAGAAGTCAGCGGCCGTCTCCGCGGTGAGCACCAGTTTCACATTTTCGAAGTCGGCGCCACTAGCCTGATAGGAAGCATTGGCAGCCTCGACGCTGCGCCTGGTGCGGCCGAACAGGTCCGGTTCGTAACTAAGCACGAAGGGCAGATTCCAGGCATTCTGAGTGATGGGTCCGTTGACGACGCCGCCTAGAGACGGACGGTCACCGGATAGGCGATAGCGTTGGGCCGATGCCGAAACGCCGGCTTGCGGATAGAAATTGCTGATGGCGATGGAAGCGAGCGCGCGGGCCTGCTGCAAGCGCGCATTGGCCGAGACTAAGTCCTGGTTGGACGCGAGCACCGCGGTTTCCAGGCGGTCCAGGCCGGGGTCTTTGAAGATACCCCACCAGGCGCCCTTGGGAATCTGGTCTTTGGGATCACCCTGGCGCCAAGGTCCCTCGGTGTGCCATGCGGCGGCTTGGGGGGCGGGGGGGGTGTGGTAGTTCGGTCCTACCGGACGGCAACCAGCCAGGCACAGCGCGATGGCGGCGGCCAGAATAAATACGCAGAGAGGCCGGCGGTTACTGGATGCGGGCTGGTGACTGTGTTTCATGACGGCTTTCGCTCCGAGGCAGACTCCACGACGTGCACGGTCTGGCCGGTTTCCAGCGAGTCAGGCGGATTCTGCACGACTCGGTCTGTGGCGCGGACGCCTTGGAGGATTTCCAAGCTGGTACCGAAATCGCGGCCGATCACGATCGGGTGCAGTTGCACCTTATTATCAGGACCGACTACCGCAACTTGGGGACCTTCGGAGCGGAATAGCATGGCGCTCGATGGCACCGAAAGGCGGCGTCCGCTTACAGGTACATCAAAATGAACTTGCGCGTAAGCGCCCGGCAAAAGGCGCCCGGCTTTGTTGGGGACATCCACTTCGGTAAGCAGGGTGCGCGTGCTTTGGTCTATGGCATTGGCGGTGCGCACGACGGTGCCGCCAAAGCGCGTAGCGGGAAACTCGGCGAGGGCGAGGTAGGCTTTCATGCCGGCGTGTATGGCGGGGGCGTCGGCCTCCGGTACACTCACATATACGCGCAGGGGATCGATGAGCGCGAGATTGAAAAGCTCTTTTCCGGATCCGCCATTGCCGGCGTTCACCAGTGCGCCGATATCGACGTTGCGCCGCGTGAGTACTCCGGAAAAGGGCGCATACACGTGTTTGAAGGACTCCAGTTGCTGCAGACGGCGGACGTTGGCATCGGCCGCGTTGAGGTTGGCTTGCGCCTGGGCATAGTCGCTGGTTCGCTGATCGAGTTCCTGCTGGGAGACGGAGTCAGTCTTGCGCAAGTCGCGCCAGCGGTCGGCGCTGGTATGGGCCAGGTTGAGCGCCGCGACCATCTGCTGGCGGGCGGCTTGCGACTGACTTAGCTCCTGATCCACTTCGGGTGTGTCTAAGTCGGCCAGTAACTCACCTTTTTCCACGGTGGCGCCGATATCTTTGTACCAGCGCACCAGGTAGCCATTCGTTCGGGCATAGATGGGTGACTCCGTGTAAGCCTGTACGCTGCCCGGCAATTCGAGTTCGTTGGATTGCGGCTCAGGGATAGGATAGCCGGCGGCGACCGTAGTGACAGCCAGGCGGGCGGTTTCGCCGGATAAGGCAGTCTGCTCTTTGGCACGGGCCTTGATGCTGAGGGCGCCCGCGGCGAAGAGAGCCAATACAGCCAGTAGCGCCGCTATGATCCAGCGGCGGGCGGTAGATTGCCGGTTGTTCACGATCTCGGGTTCCGGTTCGAGTAAAGGGATCTCTTGTGTAGACATAATTAAGCTCTGGTGTCACGACGGCGTTCGCGAGCTCCATGGATCAGGCCGAAGACAGTGGGGACGAAGAATAGCGTGGCGACGGTAGCGAAAAGTAAGCCGCCAATTACGGCGCGGCCCAGGGGCGCGTTCTGTTCGCCGCCTTCGCCTAGACCCATGGCCATGGGCGCCATGCCGATGATCATGGCCAGCGCGGTCATCAGGACGGGACGCATACGGGTGTGGCCCGCGGCGATGGCCGCGTCATGCGCTGGCATGCCTTCGTCCATACGTTCACGGGCGAAAGAAACCATCAGGATGCTATTGGCGGTGGCCACGCCCACGCACATGATGGCGCCGGTGAGCGACGGTACGTTCAGGGTCGTGTGAGTCAACAGAAGCGCCCACGTAATTCCAGCCAGGGCGCCGGGCAGGGCAGTGATGATGATAAATGGATCGAGCCACGATTGGAAATTAACGACGATCAGCAAGTAGGCCAGCACGATGGCCATGGCCACGCCCGCACCCAGCCCGATGAAGGACTGCGACATGGTGGAGACCTGTCCGGCGATTGTTAGGTGGCTGCCGCGCGGAAGCTGTTTCTGCAGGCGATCGGTGATCACGCGGACATCGCGCGCCACCCCCCCCAAGTCGCGGCCCTGTACGGAGGCAAACACGTCAACCAGCGGCTGAACGTTGTAGTGGGAGATCACCGCGGGCTGGTTGGCGTGACGGAACGACGCCAGGTTTCCCAGCACCTGAGGCTGGGGCGACGAAGGCGTGCGGATGGGCGTATCGAGCAGCGCTTTGACCGAATCCACGCGGTATTGGGGAGTCTGCACGGCCACGTTGTAGCTGATGCCATTCTTCGGATTGAGCCAGAAGGTGGGCGCGGTCTGAAAGCTGGAACTTAGCGATACCAGGAGATTCTGCGCAACGTCCCGCTGGCTGAGTCCGACGGATTGCGCGAAAGTGCGATCCACATCAAGATGCAGCGTGGGTGCATCGTAAGCTTGTTGCACGTGTACATCGACGGCGCCGGAAACGCTGCGGATACTATTGGCAAGGCGTCGGGCAACATCGTAATTGCCGGCCTGGTCGGCGCCGGCGATCTGCACGTCGATGGGCGCGGGCACGCCGAAGTTCAGAATCTGAGTGACGATGTCGGCCGGTTGAAAGAAGAATTGGGTTGCCGGAAACTGACGCGGCAATTCCTCGCGCAGCAGTTTGACGTACTCCGGCGTGGGACGGTGGCCTTCCTTCAGCGATACCAGGATCTCGGCGTCGGGAGTTCCGATGGTGCCGGCATTGCTGTAGGAAAGATTAATGCCGCTGTAGGGCAGGCCGATGTTATCGAGCATGGTGTCCAGATCTTTGGCGGGGATCATGGTGCGGATGGTGTTCTCGATTTGGTCGGTGAGGCGGGCGGTCTCTTCGATGCGTAACCCCGTGCGGGCGCGTACGTGCAGGCGCATCAAACCGGCGTCGACTTGGGGAAAGAGATCCTGGCCGAGCACGAAGACGAATCCGATGGAGGCCAGGCACAGCGTCAGAAAGGCGGTGGCGAAGGCGCCCCCATGGCGCATGCAACCCTCCAACGCGTCGCGATAGCTGTCGCGCAAACGTTCGAAGGAGTTTTCGAAGGCGTGGTGGAAACGGCCGAAGAAACCGGGTTCGGCATGCAGGTTGTGATTGCGCAACAGGAACATCACCATGGTCGGGACCAGCGTGCGCGAAAGCAGGTAGGACGCCAGCATGGCGAAGATCACCGCTTCGGCCAGGGGCACGAAGAGGAAGCGAGTCACTCCGCTGAGGAAGAACATGGGCACGAAGACGATGCAGATGCAGAACGTAGAGACGAAGGCGGGTACGGCGATCTCTTGCGCTCCGTGCAGAATGGCTTCGCGCAGATCTTTCCCCAGCAGACGGTTGCGTTCGATGTTCTCGATTTCAACGGTAGCGTCGTCCACCAGAATTCCCACCGCTAAGGCAAGGCCGCCCAGGGTCATCAGGTTCATGGTTTCGCCGAGCGCGCTGAGGCAGATGATCGAAACCAAGATGGCGAGTGGAATGGAGATGGCGATGATCAGCGTGCTGCGCCAGTTGCCGAGGAAAAGCAGGATCATGGCGGCAGTGAGGCACGCGGCAGTAAGCGCCTCGCGGACCACGCCTTGCACGGCGGCGCGCACGAAGATGGATTGGTCGAAAAGAGGCGTGACCTTCAGTTCCGCCGGTAACGCCGGCCGCCATGGAAGACAAGGCGGCTGCGCACATCGTTGACGATAGCGAGCGTCGATGCCGAACCGGTCTTGTAAACGCTGAGCAGCGCACTACGATGTCCATCCTGCCGGACGATATTGGTTTGAGGTGAGAATCCATCGCGGACGTGTGCCACGTCGCGTATGTAAATGGTGGCGCCATTCATGGTTTTCACCGGCAGATTGTTCAATTCGTTAATCGTCTGCGTGCTGCCATTCATTTCCACCTGGTATTCGAGGGGGCCAAGCTTGGCTGTACCGGAAGGGAGGATCAGGTTTTCGGCGCTGACGGCGTTGACCACGTCCGTAGGGGAAAGCCCTTTGGCCTGCATCGCGCCCGAATCGAGATCGATGGATACGAGCCGCATTTTGCCGCCATAAGGCCAAGGCACAGCCGCGCCCTGCACGGTTGCCAATTGGGTGCGCATGGTATTGCTGCCCAGATCGAACAACTGTTGTTCGCTCAAGCGCGTGCTGCTAAGACCGATCTGCAGTACGGGCACGGTGGAGGCGCTATAGCTGAGGATGAGCGGCGCGGTGGTTCCCGGGGGCAGTTGGCGAAGTTGGGTCTGGCAGATGGCGGTGACCTGCGCCAGCGCCGTTGCAATGGTGACGGAGGGACGGAAGAAAAGTTTAATCACACCGATGCCGTTGTACGACTGCGATTCCATGTGCTCGATGTCGTTGACGGTGGTGGTAATGCTGCGTTCGGTGATGGTAACGATACGGTCCGACATTTCCTGCGGCGGAAATCCATCGTAGTTCCAAATTACGCTGACGACGGGAATACCGATGTTGGGGAAGATGTCGGTAGGTGTCCGCAGAATTACGAGGGGGCTAACCAGCAAAATCAGGAGCGCGAGTACGACGAAAGTGTAGGGGCGGTTCAGCGCTACTCTTACGATCCACATTTGAATTCTCTCGTGTGGGGAGTGTGCATTTGGCAGGCCGATTGGAAGTTATGGATTCGAAAAGAGATAATTCGACTAACTTGGGGGTGCCGACCACTCGGGCCTCGCGGATTCGCGAGATTTCACGACTTGGTCCTTTTGGAGAAAGTTAGGAGGAAACTCGAAGCCGGCAATTTCGGACGACTCTTGGCGGGAGGCCGGCTTCAGGTGGTTGGGTTTGGCGCATCAGACGAGGGCGTCCCCTCTTATCTAGACGCGCCTGGCAGTATGCATTACGAGACTGACTACGAAAAGGATTAGGAAGAGGACGAACAGGATCTTAGCGATGCCGGCGAAAGCCACGGCGATGCCGCCAAATCCCAGTAGGGCCGCTACCAAGGCGATTACGAGAAACACCAGGGCGTAATAAAGCATTGTGTCTTACCTCCGATTATTCGTAGGCAGATCGACGGCCAATGTTAACGGCACCCCTGAGTTCTGAGTGCCTTTGCACACACCCAAATTCGCTTAGTGCGCAATCGCAGCCAGGATAGCTTGCGGAATCACGGAAAGAGCGGCGACGCGATCGGCGGCGCCAGCGCGAATCGCCTCGCGCGGCATGCCGAACACGACGCAACTGGCTTCGTCCTGAGCGATCGTACGGGCACCGGCCTGCCGCATTTTGAGAAGCCCTTGGGCGCCATCGGATCCCATTCCAGTGAGCAGGACGCCGACGGCATGTGCCCCAGCGGCTTCCGCGACGGAACTGAACATGACGTCCACCGATGGGCGCTGATAGCAAACCCGCGGGCCGGTCTTAACCGCCACGCGATAGCCGGCGCCGGCTTTGCGCAGCACCATGTGCCAATCGCCAGGCGCCACCAGGGCGCGGCCGGAACATAGTTCATCGCCGTCTTCCGCTTCTTTGACTTCGAAGGCACACATCTGGTTCAGCCTGTTGGCGAAGGCTCGTGAGAAGCCCGCAGGAATATGTTGTGTGATGACGATTCCTGGAGAGCCTTGCGGCAAGCGCGGCAACACTTCGGCAATAGCTTCCGTGCCGCCAGTAGACGCGCCAATCGCAATTACGCTCGAAGGTGTCCAGCGGCTAACTGCCAAGCGGGGCGCTGGGGCTGGCTGTGTCACTGCACGGCGGACACGGGAGGCAGCCGCGGCGCGAATTTTCGAGGCTAGCTCGAGGCGCAATTCGCCGACGGAGTAGGGCCCGCCAGGTTTCGCTAATACTTCCACTGCACCTAGATTCAGCGCCTGCATGGCGATCTGGCAAGAGGCCTGCGTCAGGGAACTGATCACAAGGACTGGCATGGGATGAAATTGCATCAGCTTTTTCAGGAATGTCAGGCCATCCATGCGCGGCATTTCGATATCCAGTGTCAGCACGTCCGGTTGGAGGCTGAGGATTTTGTCGCGGGCAATGTAAGGGTCGGGCGCCGTGCCGACGACCTCCAAGTCCGCCTGGCCGGAAAGCGCTTCCGTCAGGATCTTGCGCACGATGGCGGAATCGTCCACGATCAATACGCGAATTTTTCCGTCAGTTGGCATTGGGCTCCAGCAGGAGCCACATCTCTATGGCTCCTTCGCCCAAGTCGAGCGATTGGGTGGGTAGCCCGTCTGGGCGGATGACTATCTCCGGCAAGAGTTGCGGGCTGGATAAGCGAAAGTGATCTTCGGTTTTCACGTGGCTGAGCAGTGAGCCGCAGATCATATTGACCAGTTCGCAGACGACGCATTCGAGTTGCGCGGTGGGAAGAGGTTCATCCTCCTCGGATGCCAGGAAGTTTGCCGCGAGCGCGCGGATGGCTGGTTCGGCAACGGTGACAGTCAGTACGCCGCTGGGCGTGCCTTGAAAGCTGAGGTTCGCCGATATGCAAGATCCGGTAGCGGCGGACCCGGGCGTCGCCGGTCCGTAGACGCCGGCGAAGAACATGGTTTCGAGGACCTCGCCAGTGGCAGTCGCCAACAAGTCTTCCCAATCTTTATCGAGCATAAGTACCCCCCAGCACCCGTTCCAATTCCTCGCGTAAAGTTTCTGGGAGGAAGGGCTTCTTGACATATCCCCGCGCGCCCATGGATAGCATCTGTTGCATGCGGCTTTCGGTGCCATCAGTCGAGACGATCAGCACTGGCAAGGACTTCAGCATGCCTTCGGCTTCCAGGCACCGCACTAGCTCGGCCCCATCCATCGACGGCATGTTAATGTCGGTCAGCACCACATCGACCCATTGGTCGCGAATGATCGCCAAGGCTTCGCGCCCGTCGGAGGCCTCCAGAAACTCAGGGTCCTGCATACCCGAGAGCACGATGATTCGGCGGATGAACGAACGCATCACAGGCGAATCGTCAACTATTAGGACGCGGAAGGCCATGAACCTGCTCCTTTCGTGGCGGAACTCGACTCCAATTCGCGCTCGGCTGTTCCAGAACCACGTAACCAGAACCTGCCGCTACCGACTTCCAGACGGACTGTGCGGGACATATTGCCGCCAACGTCTTCGCCCTGCACCAGCACGCCAGCCTTCCACAGAATCTTCCGTAAGGCGAGATAGTTTCTTTTGCCGATGTTAAAGACGCCTTCTCTGTCCATTACCTGAGCTCCCCCCGCCACCCGCACCACCAGCCGGCGTTTTTCGGCGCCGCAGGTATAGGCGCGCCGGAAGAGCAGCGGAATGCCGGTGTCGGCGAACATATACGGATTCTCGCCAGCCTTCACGGGTGAAATCGCCGATTCCGGCAACATGTAGTGCAGCATTCCGCCGACCCCCGCCACAGGATCGTGTATGGCTACGGCGATGCACGACCCCAGGGCATAGGTAATGAGCACTTGATCGGGCGATTTGCTGACCTGACAATCCGCCATGCCTACAACTAGGTTGGTCATTTTAGTCCCTTTCCGCTCTCACCGCCGGGCTTACGGTAGATCGCGGGCTGCACGTAATTCAAATCATGACGCACCCCAGTCAAGCTTTCGGCATGACCGATAAACAGGTAGCCGCCAGGTTCCAAACAAGCCGCGAGCCGGTTGACGACACCTTCTTGCGTGGTTTTGTCGAAGTAGATCATGACATTACGGCAAAGAATCACCGGGTATAGGTCGCGCTGTGTGAAAGCCTCGACCAGGTTCAGCCGTCCGAACTCGACCTACTGCGGATTTCGGGTTTGACGCGATACCAGCCCTTCCAACGCCCTTCGCCGCGCAACAGAAACTGGCGCAGCCAACCCTGCGGTACCGCAGTGAACCGTTCCGCGGGATAGACGGCGCTCTTAGCCGCCGCCAATGCCTTGGTGGAAATATCAGTGGCGCGAATGCGGACTTTTTGCAGCGCCTCAATGCCCCACGCATCGCCGAGAGTAAAAGCCAGCGTGTAGGGCTCCTCACCTGTCGAGCAGGCGGCACACCAGATGTCGACGCGCGGCGCTCTGGCGAAGATGGGGGAAGACCTCCTCACGCAGAAAATCGAAGTGCGCCGCTTCGCGGAGGAAACTCGTGTGATTTGTGGCCAAAGCGTCGATCATGCCGATCAGTGCCTCGCCACTAGGGTCTCCCACCACGTGCTGGTAATACTGTCTGGAACGAACCGAAGCCGCCTTCGCGTATGCGTTTTCCCAAACGGGCGGCCACCAATTCCTCTTTTCCGGTTCGCAGGTCGAGACCGAACTTTTCGTAAGCCAAACGCCGGATGGCCTCGAACTCGCTAGGTTTGAGACGCTGCAATGACAAAATTAGCGGTTTCATCGGGCGCGTCGTCCAGGCTGGCGGTTCTATTCATGCGCCCGTTCCTTAATCAAACCGGCAAGATCCAAAATCAGGGCCACGCGGCCGTCTCCTAAGATGGCGCCGCCGGCAATCCCGGCAATGGTCTTGAAGGTATCTCCCAGGCTCTTGATCACGGCTTCCTGTTTGCCGATCAATTCGTCCACCATCAGGCAAAAACGTTGCCCTTCGCCTTCCGCCACGATGAGCAGTCCCTTGCAGGGATCCTCGGACCGCGGCTTGACGCCAAAGTTCCGGTATAGACGTACCACCGCGAGGAGGTTGCCGCGCACCATGACCATTTCCGCCCGGTTCTGTACCGTGAAGATGGCTTCGGCCGAGGGCCGGAACATCTCGCTGACGGCGAACAACGGCACGATATAGCGCTCCGAGCCCACCCCCACCACCGAGCCCATCGATAATAGCCAGGGTTAAAGGCACCTTGAGCGTAAACGTGGCGCCCTTTCCCGCACGGGACTGAATCTCGACGTGGCCGCGCAACTTCTGAATTTGTTTGCGGACAACGTCCATACCCACGCCACGGCCGGAAACATCGGTAACCTGAGCGGCAGTCGAGAACCCAGGTTCGAAGATGAGGTGGAAGACGTCGTTTTCCGACAGATGTTCGGGGTTACCGATCAGCCCTTTCTCCAAGGCCTTTGCCATGATCCGCTCGGCGTCGAGACCCCGCCCGTCGTCGGAGATCTCGATTACGATGTGGCCCGCCTGGTGGCATGCGCGCAAGCCAATTCGGGCAACGGCATTTTTTCCGGCCGCGGCGCGCCCCTCGGGATCTTCGATGCCATGGTCAAGCGAGTTCCGCACCATGTGCATGAGGGGATCCGCCAACTCTTCCACTATGGTGCGATCGATTTCGGTCTCTTCGCCGGTAATCTCCAGTTCGGCCGGCTTTCCCATTTTGCGGGACAGGTCACGGACTTGCCGGGCCACGCGCTGAAATAACTGGCCGATGGGGACTAGGCGCATCGACATGGAGGTCTTCTGCAGTTCCGTCGTAATACGTGCGAGTTGGGCCAGATTGCGCTGCAACCTCGGGCTCTTCAAGGTTGCCAGGTCAGGATCGTGGCGCACCATCGACTGCGCGATCACCAACTCACCAGCCATGTCCACCAGGTAGTCGAGCTTTCCGGTATCGACCTTTACGGCTTTCGCTTCTCCCGGGGCGGATTGCTGGCGCCCAGGTGCGGCGGGGTGTTCGCCTTCATGCGGGTGTTCCACTGCGGCGGTTTCGACGGGGGTAGCGGGCGCCTCGGATTCTTCGGACGGATTGGAGCTATCCATCAGGCTAAGGATCCGGCGCAACAAGATTGCGTTGTCAGGGACCGCGGCTGCGTCGCGACCGTGGAGGCGGGCCTCAATGCCGCTTACGCAAATCTTTAAGAAATCCGCGCTTTCAAGCACTATGTCGATCACATGGGAAGTAACCGCGAGTTTGTTATTACGGGCCAGATCGAGGACGGTTTCCACATTGTGGGAAACCTGCCGAACCGCATCGAGTTCCAGAAAGCCGGCTAGACCTTTGATCGTATGAAACGCACGGAAGATAGAGTGGATCGCCTCGGAATTCGACGGGTCTTGTTCGAGCGCCAGAGATCGGCTCTCTATAGCTGCCAAGTGCTCCCGCGCTTCCAGCACGAAATCCGAGAGAAGTTCCGGATCCTGGGCTAAGGAATAACTCGCTGCTTCCGATGCCGCCGCCGGCGTGGCGCAATAGTCGAGCGCCTTCTGCATTGCCGCGACGCCGCTGTCCAGGGAAGTTGACAGACCCTCCAGGGCGGCAGGATCGGGCGCCTCAAGCTTGGCGTACAGATCCGTGGCGATACGAGCCACTTCCTGGCAGCCGCCCGCTTCGGCGTGTTCGCGGATTCCGCGCACTGCGTCCCGTAACGTGAGAAGTGACTTTTCGAAGCCGCTCTCCGATGAGAGATCTTCCATCACTACCTTCATCGCCAAGGCTTCGATCTCCTGGCGCACTTCCATTTGTTCAGCCATAAGGTTCCGTTTTCTCTCTAGAATTCCTGTACCATCGGGGCCGGAGTCAAGCCGTCCGTACAGAGAGCTCCTCGCTAGATGAGGCGCCCTCTGCGGCGGTGGCGTTGGTCATTTCAGTAACCTGCGCCATTTGAAGGGTCGTTAGAATTCCTTAAAGTCATCGTCCATCGGTAGAACGTCACGGCCGACTTTGCCCGCTCCCACCGCCGTTCTCTCCGGCGCCTTCCTTTTGGATACCGCGGCTTGGAGTGCTTTCAGACTTCTGCTCTGATCGGAAGTTTTGTGAGACACCGGCGCTGCGGCGACCGGACGTCCTGTTCGAGTGCCGGACTTGGTGTGATGGACAGTCTCCTCGTTCCCTCCTACCAAGGCCTGTAAGTGGGTGACGACGCTTTGCATACTCTCGGCTTGGCCAGATAGTTCCTCGCTGGCCGAAGCGCTCTCTTCGGCATTCGCGGCGGTCTTTTGAGTGACCTGTTCCATCTGCGAGATGGCCTTAGCTATCTGCTCGATGCCGCGGGCTTGTTCCTCGCTGCCGAGATGAACTTCATCCACCAGGGTCTTCACTTTGGCGGAACTCTCGGTGATGGATTGAATAGCCCCCGCCACCAGATCCAACTTCGACATGCCGTCTTTCGACTTAGCCATCGATTCTTCGATAAGGGAAGCAGTGTCCTTGGCAGCCTGCGCGCAACGCTGGGCCAGGTTGCGGACTTCATCTGCGACGACCGCAAACCCCATGCCTGCTTCTCCGGCGCGAGCCGCCTCGACGGCTGCGTTGAGAGCCAGGACATTGGTCTGGAAGGCGATCTCGTCGATGACTTTGATGATCTTGGAAACTTTTTCGCTGGATGTGTTGATCTCCGTCATGGACGTAACCATCGCGCCGAGATTCTGATTGGCATGGGCTACACGCTGGTCCACCTGAGCGGTGAATTCCGCGGCAACTTTCGAGTTTTCGGCATTCTTGTGAGTCATCGAATTGATTTCTTCGCTTGAGGATGAGGTCTCTTCGAGCGAAGCCGCCTGTTCGGAAGACCCCTGTGCCAGAGACTGGCTCGCCGAAGCAACTTGCGAGGCGGCGCTTGCTACCTGCTCGGCGCCATCGGTCAGTCGCCCGACGGATTGCCGGATGTCCTTGGAAATATTCCGCACGATCACAATCACCACCGAACCCATGACCACGCAAAGCAGGAGGAGCCCAATGGCGATGGTGCGGCTGCTCGCATGCTGCTTGTTGACGTCGGCCTTATCCTCCGCCACAGTTTCAATTTGCAAGTCTCTCAGACGGCGGGCCGATGCAGCCAGCTTGTTGTAGATAGGGGCAGTCACTTCTTTCCGTATCCGATTGGCTTCCGCCACATGCTGCCCTTGGCATTGCTGGACCACCTCGTCATAGTGTGGACGCCATTGCGTCAAGTCCGCAGCGATATCGCTCACGGCAGTCTTTCCTTCTTCTTTCGTAAGCAGGGGGCGTATTTCATCCAGATCCTTCTCAATGCTGGCGGCCTTGCTTTTGAAGACTTCCTGATTCTTCTCCGATTCAGCCGTATCTTTGGCGAAGGCGCCAAGGATCAGCCCGCGTTGGGCCGAAACCATATCGGAATCTGCATTAGCGATCTCGTCTGCCAACACAACCTTCCGCACGGTCGAGTCGGCGGTATGATCGAAAGCTCCCTTAAATGTTGTCGCGGTACTGAGTCCCGAGTATCCCAGGATCGCTGCCAGTGCGAACATGACGGCAACGCAAGTCACGAGTTTGGTTTGCATGGTCCATTTGATATTCATTGTGATCTCCTTAGCGTCAGGCTTTAGTGCATCAACGCTTTAATACCTTCCAGTTCCTGCGCTTGCAGCACTTTGTCGATATCCAGCAGAATCTTGACTTTGCCCTTACTCTTAGCCATGCCAAGGATATAGGGCGTTGAAACGCCATCGCCAAAATCGGGGGTATCTTCAATCTCTCCCGCCGCGATGTTGATCGCCTCGGAAACCTCGTCGACGACAATGCCCGTTAATGCGACGCTTCCATCCGCACCATGAATCTGCACAACAATGATGCAGGTACGCTGGGTGTATTCCACTTCCGGTAGACCGAATTTCAGCCGCAAGTCGACTACGGGAATCACTTTCCCTCGTAGATTGATTACCCCTTTTACGAACACCGGTGTCTGGGGGACTGCGGTGATATCCTGAATGCCCATGATTTCCCGGACTTTCAAAACCTGAATCGCGAACTCCTCACGACCCAAATGAAAAGCCAGGTATTTGCCCGTGCGGCTATCGTTCTTGGACGTCAACCCGCCCTCAGGCGGCGCCATCGTGCTTACCTGCATTTTGTCTCCTGATGATTTTTCTATGGATCTACTCGCGCCCTTTACTAAAGCCGTGCGAACGACCCTAATGATTCATCGGTTAGATAGGTAGGAAGGTTTAGGGTAGGGGTCGGGAAAGTTCCGGGGATTTGAGACGGGCCGGGCTACCGAAGTGTCAACTCGCTCGCGTCGTAGTGCAACTCGCGATCCAAGACCATTTCGAGCGTAGTCCCTTTGGGCAGGATTAAATCCGGGCCGCGGGTTGCCAGGACCGCCATCAGTCCGGCGGCCGCTCCGCCGATCACACCGATGCCGGCTCCCATTCCGGCATGTCCGGCGATGCTGCCCGCGATCGATCCGACCGTGGCGCCCGCGCCCGCCGCTTCGCCGACCGTCTTGGCATCACCTGCCTTATTGCTCTCGCCGCGGATTTTGCCCTCTTGGCGGTCGACATCGTTGCCGTCGGCGCTATCCAAACGCGAACGAAACTCACGGGTCACGCCGTTGGGCAGGGTCAGGGAATCGAAGCGCAGGAACAGTTCGGCTTTGCCTTTAACCTTACCCGCGCGCTTGACGTCGGTCACGGTGCCCGCCACATAGCTACCTTTTGGAATGATGATCCGCCCGTCCTGGGTGACCGGAAAGGCGGTTTCCAGATAGACCCGATCGCCCGCCGCGCTCCGTTTGGTATTTAAGCTGTTCACCAGGGACAAGGGAATCTTGGTTCCGGCCTGGATCACAATTTGGGTTGGAGCGGCGACCGGAGGCGGAGCGGCGGCCAGTTGCGTCATGCCGCTTTCCTTATGCCTGTAGACCAGTGTGGCCTCGTGGGCGATGGCGCCCCGTCTTACGGTGCGCGTGATGGTCAGCACCGAGAGATTCCGCGAGAGTTCCCAACGGTCCTCTATTACGTAAGTCTGGCTGCCACTCACCAACGTATTAATGAGTAGCGCACGGCCTTCCCATTTAGATTTGCTATTTACATCGGAGTCGCCGACGCGGTATTTACTCTCGGACCCGTCCAGCGCAACGATCCACTTAGCATCCGATTCCGTGTAGAAAATGGACAGATTCTGCCGGCTGACATTTAATACGTCGGCGGGTTCGGTGGGAAGGCCGCGCCAATTACTGTGTTGCCGGTCAAGATTCCAAGTACCCGAGAAGTCGGGGCTATCCGCGGCCGCAAGCAAACCAAGCGGGAGCAGAAACATGACATGCCGAAGATGGGCGCGCATGATACTCCGCTAATTATAGCCAGAATCCGGCGGGTTCAGGCTGGGGCGGATTGGGCAAAAATGGGCAGGTTTTTGGGTTCGGTGCCGGGGCATGGGCGAGGATATTACGAACAAAGCCAATCAAAAATCTCTGGTTGGCGGTCTGTGAGGATTGTGAAGGGGGGAGCGGATTGTGCAAATTGGGCAAGATTTGCGGAAAGGAAGGAGGGGGCATAGAAATATGTAAAGCGTTTGTTTGCTATTAGTTACGGTCATTTAGGTCGGGACGCTATCTGCCTGAGGCCATGGTTAGGGCGCGCTTTGCCGGAGCGAAGGTAGGGTCCGAGGCGAGGGCCAACCGGGCGGCGTGTTTGGCCTCGGCATAGCGGCCCATGGCGATCCAGGCCAAGGCCAAGTTGGTATTGGGCCGGGCAGCGCCGGGATCCAACCGTGCGGCTTCCTGAAACTCCGCCGCGGCTTGTGCATAAGAGCCGTGCCGCATATACCAAGCGCCAAGATCGTTGCGCGCATCGGCATAATTCGGGAAAATCGCCAGGGCTTTGCACAGGTGTCGTCTCGATTCCTCGGCATCGCCGGCGTTGCTCGCTTGAGCGGCACGCAACAATTCTTTCCGGGCGGTGGCGGGGGGCCGGTGCAACAGGCGGTTGGCGCTGACGGTTCCCGAGACCGGACGGTCGCGCGCGTCTTTCTCCAACCGGAAGACTAAGTCCCCTGTGGGACCGTGCACCGAGACGAACTGCGGTTGGACTACGACTTGGGAATGGTCGGTCAGGCGAACTTCGTACTCCCCATAGGTCACGTTCGATAGTTCGAAGCGGCCGTCGACTGCCACTGCAGCGCGGTCGATCACCCGGCCGGACGAAACCAATTCCACATTCAATGAATCTGGGATGCGGGCACCTTCACAGGTCACTTCGCCGCTAATCGTTAACACACCGCCGGGCGACCGCTGTCCCCAAAGAACGGCTGTCGCGCAGCAGTACATAGTAGTCACACACAGGCAGGCATTCAGCATCTCCGTTAAGCGCACAGTATTCTCCTCGTGAGTTTTAAGTTGTTAGTTCAGCTTCGGACTAGCGAACAAATCGCGCTAAGACAGGCGTTTGATTTTCTAACGGGGATGAAATTTCAGGATCGGGTGGTCGCAACTGGGACCGGAAGTTTAACCAGTATGTACAATGGCTTGGGGAAAGTCAACTCTTAGAAGTAAGCGCACTTACCAATCTAGTCGAGATCGATGTCGCGCATGGGCCGTCCCTGTCGGGACTCTCTTTAGCCTGCTTGAGCAATTCGTCGAACTTTTTCTCGAGCACTTTGCCGTGCGATTTCTCGGCTTCGAATTGCTTGCGAAAGACTTCGTCGCGCCGTCCGGCCTCGCCCTTCAATTTGGCCACGGCCGCCGCCAAGTCTTCGATCATGGGCGGTTTCTCGGGTACGGCATGCGCGATCACGGCACGAGTTTCGGGATCGATCTTCAATATCGCGCTACAGCACGGGCAGGCGACCTCGATCAGACTTTGCGGCATAGTGCCCATCGTAGCACCGCCAGCAGCGGAGTTGGGTAAGATGAGAGCATGGCTGTCGCAGAAAAGCAGTACACCACGATCAGCGGGGTGCCGATCGAACCGCTGTATGGACCGGAGCAATTAGGGGACTTTCATCCGGACCGGGACCTGGCCCCCCCAGGCGAGTTTCCGTACACCCGCGGCATCCACGAAACCATGTACCGCGGGCGCTTGTGGACCATGCGGCAATTCTCCGGTTTTGCCACACCCGAGGAGACCAATCGCCGCTACCACTATCTGCTGCGGCAGGGCCAGACCGGTCTATCGGTGGCGTTCGACCTGCCTACGCTGATGGGTTACGATGCCGACCACGCGATATCGGAAGGCGAAGTGGGCAAGTGCGGCGCGTCGATCTCATCGCTCGAGGATATGGAGATTCTCTTCCGCGGCATCCCGCTCGGCGATGTCACCGTCTCGATGACCATCAACTCGCCGGCCGCCGTGTTATGGGCCATGTACCTGGCGGTGGCGGAGCAACAGGGCGTGGATTGGACTGCAGTTTCCGGCACGCTGCAGAACGACATTCTGAAGGAATACATCGCGCAGAAGGAGTATATTTTTCCGCCGCGGCCTTCGATGCGGCTGGTCACCGATACCATCGAATTCGGCGCGCGCCATACGCCGCGCTTCAATCCCATTTCGATCAGCGGCTATCACATTCGCGAAGCCGGATCGACCGCCGTGCAGGAACTGGCGTTCACCCTGCGCGACGGCATGGAGTATGTGGAATGGGCGCTCGAGCGCGGTATGCAGGTGGATGAATTCGCCCCGCGCCTCAGTTTCTTCTTTAACGCGCACAACGACTTTTTCGAAGAGATCGCCAAGTACCGCGCGGCGCGCAAAATCTGGGCGCATGCCATGCGCGACCGCTTACGGCGCCAAGGACGAGCGCAGCCTGAAATTGCGCTTTCATTCGCAGACCGCGGGATGCTCGCTCACCTGGCAGCAGCCGTACAACAACGTGGTGCGCACTGCGATTCAGGCGCTGGCAGCGGTGTTGGGCGGAACGCAATCGCTGCACACCAATTCGCTCGACGAAGCCTATGCGCTGCCGAGCGAGCAAGCCGTGACCATCGCGCTGCGCACGCAACAGATTCTGGGCTATGAAAGCGGCGTGACCAATACGCCCGATCCGCTGGGCGGCAGTTACTTTGTGGAACGGATGACGCTCGACATGGAGCAGGCCGCGCGCGATTACTTCCGCGTATCGACGATATGGGCGGCATGATCGCCGCTATCGAGAAAGGCTTTCCGCAAAGCGAGATCGCCAACGCCAGCTATCAGTACCAGCGTGCCGTGGAGTCCAAGGAAAAACTGGTAGTGGGGGTGAATGCGTTTCAGTCCGAAGACCAGCCCATCGAACTGCTGCAGATCGACCAGACCTCGGAAGATCATCAAGTGAAGAAACTGGCGGCGTTGCGGGCGCGGCGCGATAATGGGCGCGTGCAAAAGACGCTGGATGCGTTGCGTCGGGCGGCCGAGGGGACCGAAAACACCATGCCGTTCATTTTGGATGCGGTACGCGCCTACGCCACGCTGGGCGAGATTTGCGATGCCTTCCGCGGCGTGTTCGGCACCTACCAGGAGACGGCCCACATCTAAATGAATCCTCCCATTCGAGTACTGGTGGCCAAGCCCGGGTTGGATGGCCACGACCGCGGGGCCAAAGTGATTGCGCGGGCGCTGCGCGACGCCGGCATGGAGGTCATCTATACCGGTCTGCGGCAGACTCCGGAGATGATTGTGAATGCGGCCCTGCAGGAAGACGTACAGGTGATCGGGCTGTCGATTCTTTCGGGCGCGCACAACGCCATCGTGCCGCGCGTGATGGATTTGCTGCGCGAGAAGGACATGCTGGACGTGAAGGTGATCGTGGGCGGCATCGTGCCGGACGACGACGCCGCGGCCCTCAAGCGGCAGGGGGTAGCGGCGGTGTTTCAGCCCGGAGCGTCTTTGGACGCGATCGTCGAATTCATCCGCCAGTCGGCCGCGGCGCCTACTGCGCCAGGGTGAAGTTGATTTCGATCTCAGTGATCACTTCCACTGGCTTGCCGTTCAACAGAGTGGGCTGATAGACCCACTGTTTCGCCGCTTCCATGGCAGCCGGTACCAAAATGGGATGGCCGCTGCTCACAGTGAGGTTCTTTACCGTGCCGTCGGCTCCGATGATAGCGTTGAGTCGCACCACGCCGGTGACCCCAGCTTGCTTGGCCAGCGGAGGATATACCGGCGCGGGTTGTTGGATCAACTTTGCGTGTTGTGCCTCGCTGCCCACGTGAATCCGCCGGGCCGCATCACTTTCACTTGCGCCTCCGGAGGGCATCGCTTGCAGGTGCGCGTGGTGCTCGACATGCGGCGAGCTGGCTTGCGCGGCCCGCAGGAACTGCTCGATCTGCTGCTCAAGAACGCTCAGCGTGAGGGTCGTGGTCTTTCCGTCCGCAGTCGCGTTTAGGTTCTGCAGCATTGACGCGGCGCCGGCCATTTCCTTCGGGGCGGCCATCTGCGCCATTCCGGGCAGAGCCTTGAGCACGCCTGCCAACGCCGAGGCATCCTGGTCCGTTTCCGAAACCGCCTGTAACGTCAACACCAGATTGGCGCCAAGTTTCACGCCTCCGCTGGCCTGCAGGATCTTGGCATATAAGGCAGCGACCGGGTTGGCCGCGCTGCCAGCGGGCTGACTCAGCAACTGCGTAAGGGGCACCATCGAAACAAACCAAATATCTTCGGCGCTGCTCACTTGGTTGACCTGGACCGCCAACGCTGAATCGATGGCGGCAGGAGCCGATTTGCGTTCGATGGCCGCCAGCACTTCCGTGTTGCTGCCGCCGATGGCTAGAGTGGAGTCCACAAAGGCGATCGAAAAGTCGGGGCCTTTTTGTATCACCGGAACACCCTTATAAGTTTCGACCTTCCCGCCGTCTGCTGTGGCTGAAGCCGTGATCTTCGGAACATCGAAGGCCCCGCGCGCCAGCACAATGCCTGGATTACCCGTACGCTGCGCGGTCGATGAAACCAGGATCTCCCGCAAATCCCGGCGAAAATCAAAACCGGTTGCGTCGGCCAACTTCTGTAAATCGCCCCCCGGCAGCACCCCGGGTTCGTTCAAGAGATATTGGCCCAGCGGCGAAAGCCTTACGCTCTCCACGTTCATCCCAGCCATTAATTGGCTATTGGGCATCGCCAGGCTGAGCAGTTCCGGGTCGGCGGCATACAACGAGCCGCTTAGAAGTGTTACAGCGGATAGAACCAGTAAACGCATGGGCACCTTCCCTTATGACTTATGTTAACGCAGCGGCCGGTTCTCAAGTTCAATTCCGGGCCAAATTGTCGCTTAGGCGGCTGTATGATGTATATATGACTACGGCCGCCACGGAAACGACCGCTCGAGTTTTACAGGATAAAATCTCCTCCCGCCAGGCGCGTGTGGGCATTGTCGGCTTGGGTTACGTGGGATTGCCCTTGGCCGTGGAGTTCGGCAAGGCCGGTTTCACCGTTACGGGTATCGATCTGCACGCCGGCAAGACGGAACGGGTCAATGCCGGCGAGTCCTACGTCGGCGATATTTCGAGCAACGTCTTGGGCAAATTGGTGCACGCGGGTAAAATTCGGGCCACTACCGATTTCAGTGTGGTGCGGGACCTCGATACCGTCAATATCTGCGTTCCCACGCCACTGCGCAAAACCAAAGATCCGGACATGAGCTATATCGTGTCCGCCTGCGAGGAAATCGTCAAATACTTCCACGCGGGCATGCTGGTTATTCTCGAATCGACCACCTATCCGGGCACCACCGACGAACTGCTGCTGCCGATGTTCGAGAAATCCGGACTGAAGGTGGGCGAGGATTTCTTCCTGTGCTTCTCGCCGGAACGGGTGGATCCCGGCAACGCCAAGTATCAGACTTCGAATATTCCGAAAGTGGTAGGCGGAACCACGCCGGCCTGCACCGAAATGGGCCGGTTGTTTTACGCGCAGGCGCTGGAGACGGTGGTGCCGGTCAGTTCCACGCAAGTGGCCGAGATGGTGAAATTGCTCGAGAACACGTTCCGCATGATCAACATCGGGCTGGTGAACGAGATGGCGGTGATGTGCGACCGCATCGGGATCAACGTGTGGGAAGTGATCGACGCGGCGGCCACCAAACCGTTCGGATTCATGCCGTTCTACCCTGGCCCGGGTTTGGGCGGGCACTGCATTCCGATCGATCCTTTCTATCTTTCCTGGAAGACCAAGCAAGCCGGAATCGAAGCGCGCTTCATCGAACTGGCCGGCTATATCAACGGCCAAATGCCGCACTTTGTGGTGGACAAGATTCAGAATGCGTTGAACGATGCGGGCAAACCGGTGAAGGGATCGCACATCCACATTCTGGGCGTCGCCTATAAGAAGGATATCGAGGACCTGCGGGAATCGCCGGCACTGGACGTCATGCTGCTGCTGAAAAGGCGCGGCGCCCGCCTCACGTTTAGCGATCCTTATGTACCGCACCTCGATCTGGATGGCGAGGAATTACAGGCCCAGCCGACTACCCTGGTGGCCGAAGCCGATTGCGCAGCGATTATCACCGACCATTCGTCGTTCGATTATCCCGCCATAGCGGCACAGTCCCGGCTGATCGTTGACACCCGCAATGCACTGAAAGGTGTGAATTCTCCGCACATCGTGCGTTTATAGTAACGCTCCGGCATTGACAAACGTCTCCAAAGCGCAGATCCTTTGTTAAGGAGTTGTTATGCGACCGTCAGGGAGACTCACTCTTGGGGTTTTGGCCATTGCGGCTGGTAGTGTCGCTGCATGGGCCCAGTCGGCGGTAATCTCTGCCCGTTCCGGGCTAATCCATTATGTGGAAGGCCAAGTGTATCTTGGCGATCAACTGGTGGAAACCAAATTCGGCACGTTCCCCGAGGTCAAGGAGAACCAACAACTCAAGACCGAGGAAGGCCGCGCCGAGGTGTTGCTTACGCCCGGCATGTTCCTGCGTGTGGGCGAGAACAGTGCCTTCCGCATGATCACCAACCGCTTAATCGACACCCGCCTGGAATTTCTGAACGGGTCGGCAGTGGTGGAAGCGGAAGATATTTTGAAAGACAACTCCGTCACGGTTGTGGTAGGTGACGCTACCGTGCATCCAGCCAAAAAGGGCATTTACCGGTTCGATTCCACCGGCAATGAATTGCGTGTGTTCGATGGATTGGCCGAAGTCACTTCAGGCGGCCAGACCGTGGAAGTGAAGGAAGGCCACGCCATTGCGCTTGATACCCTGGCTGTGAGCAAGTTCGACAAGACTTCGACCGATGCGCTTAATCGCTGGAGCGAGCGGCGCGACGGCTACGTCTCCATGGCGAATGTGGCGGCCGCTAATTCGTTGCGCGCCTCCATGTATAGCGGTGGGACGATGTCGCCCTTCGGTTGGTATTTTAATCCGTTCTTCGGAATGTATAGCTATGTTCCCGGAATGAGCGGGATGTTGTACAGCCCCTATGGCAATGCGTTCTTCAGCCCGTTCGATGTGTCGATGGCGTTCATGCCGGGTTTCTATTACTCGCCCTATGGATATAACGGATACGGGTATGGCAACGTCTACAACTCGGGGAATTACAAGAGTGTCCCGACTTCCACCAAGTCAGGTAGTACGAGTGCTAGCACTGGTTCTACTGGATCAACCGGGGTGGGCCGTGGAACCTCGCGCAGTCCTTCTGCCGCTACCAGCTTGTCTGGCGCCGGGTTGCCGTCCGTAGCGACTTCCGCGCCGGTTTCGCGTGGCGGCGGTGGTGGAAACGTCTCGCACCGCTAAAACTCTCCTACAGCGCATCCTCCATGAGGTTCGGTAGAATGGGCCTCACGGAGGATACATGTTAAAAGGTTTCAAACAGTTTTTACTGCGGGGCAATGTGATTGACCTGGCAGTCGCCGTGGTGATCGGCGGAGCGTTTGGCAAGGTAGTTACCGCACTGGTTGCGGATTTATTAACGCCCCTGATCGGACTGATAGGCGGCAACCACGACTTCTCTAACGTCAAATTCGGCGGCTTCGCCGTGGGCGATTTTATCAATCAGGTAATTGCGTTCGTCATGATCGCCGCGGCGATCTACTTCTTTGTGGTCGTTCCGGTAAACTCGATTATGGCCCGCGCCCGCCGCGGCCAGGCGCCGCCCGACCCCACCACCAAACAGTGCCCGGAATGCCTAAGCACCATTCCGATCCAGGCGCGGCGTTGCGCCTTCTGCACCTCGCCCGTCAGCGTCGCGTAACCGCCAGCAGCTTAGTGCAGGCATAGACGGCGCGCGTCGCAGGCATGGGAATATCCAGGCGTTCACCCATTTCGAGCACCGCGCCGGCCACCGCTTCGAGTTCCAACGGCCGTCCGGCTTCGAGGTCTTGCAGCATGGATGTTTTGTGCTCGCCGACCTTCGCCGCGCCGGCCATCCGTTGCTCAATCGTGACCGGCAATTTCATCCCTAGGCGCGCGGCCACCGTTTCCACCTCGGCCATGATGGCGCGCGCCAGTGCGGCCACGTCGGCATCCGCGGTCATGGACGCCAGCGTCGCGCCGGTTAGCGCGCTGATGGGATTGAAGGCCACATTGCCCAGCAACTTCACCCAGATTTCCTCGCGGATGTGCGTGGTAATGGGGCAGCGCAAACCGGAAGCGATCAAGGCTTCGGCGATCGCCCGGCAGCGTTCCGACCGGGTACCATCGGGCTCGCCGATCGAAATGCGGCGTCCCTCGATGTGCCGCACTACTCCCGGTTCCGCCATCTCGGTGGCAAAGTAGACCAGAGCCCCCACCACGCGGCGCGCTTCGATGGCCGCGGCGATCCCCCCCCAGGGTCCACCCGTTCGAGGGGCGTAAACCACCAGGGCACGCCATTCTGCAGGCTTACTACACACGTGTCGGGACCCAGCAATCCGCCAAGTTGGGGAGCCAGTTGCGGCAGGCTATGGGCCTTCACCGCCAGAAAAACTACGTCCGCAGGTCCGATGGAGCGCACGTCGCCGGTAGCTTTGGGACGCGCATCAAAATCGCCGTCGGGACTGACCACCCGTACACCGCGCTCTTCGATCGCTTGGAGTTGGGCACCGCGCGCGAGTAGCGTGACGTCCAGACCAGCGCGCGCCATGGCCGCCCCCAGGTACGCCCCGACCGCGCCGGCCCCGGCGATCACGAACTTCATTTGGAGACTCCGGCAAGCGCCGCGGCCACGTTAAGCCGCTGGATCTTGCCGGTCGCGGTGCGCGGAATGGACGCTACTAGATGGATCTTCTTGGGGCACTTGAAATCCGCCAACCGTCCCCGGCAGAAAGCGATCAAATCGTTTTCGGTGGCTGATGTCTCGGGCTTCAGCACTACCGCCGCTTCTACTTCTTCGCCCCAAGTGGCATGCGGCACGCCAAAGCAGACGGCCTCCGCCACGCCGTCGTGCGCCAGCAGCACTTCGTCAATTTCGCGGGGCGCGATATTTTCGCCGGCGCGGATAATCAGTTCCTTCAACCGGCCCGTCAAGTGAAGATAGCCATCCTCATCCAAAATCCCCTGATCGCCGGTGCGAAACCAATCGCCAAAGAACGATTTCGCCGTGGCCTCGGGATTGTTTTCGTATTCGCGGATCACGCCGGGTCCGTCGATACAGACCTCGCCGGCCTTACCAGTGGGCAGTTCCACGCCGCCATCGTCGCGGATGCTGATGCGCACGCCCGTGCCTGGTCCGACGGCGCCCGGTTTGCGGACGGCGGGCGGTAGGGGGTTGGACGACATCTGGTGCGAGGCTTCCGTCATGCCATACGCTTCCACGACGGGCGCGGCGAAGTACGCTTCCATGCGGCGCATCAAGTCCGGCGTCAAAGCCGCGCTGCACGATCGCACGAACCGCAGTTTTTCCTCGCCGGCCCGCTTGCGCGTCAGGATCAATTGATGCATGGTTGGGACCGCCGAATACCAGGTGACGCCATAATCCCGCACCATGCGCCAGAAGGTCAGAGCATTGAATTTCGCCGGCACCACCACCACACCGCCGGTCAGCAGCGTCGCCATGGTGGAAGCCATCAGTCCATGCACATGGAAGAGCGGCATCAGGCACAGCGACACATCCTCGGGACCGAGCGCGTAGGTCTCCGCAATGTTACGCGTCGATGCCGCCAGGTTGCGATGGCGTAGGGGAACGCGCTTCGGCCGTCCGGTGCTGCCGCTGGTGTGCAGGACCAGCGCGATATCGTCGGAGTCCGGTTCGGGCGCCCCCGCGCCCCCGGCTACGCCGGGTGTCGAAACCGGAATGCCGGCCTGCTCCGCCGCGCGCCGGGCTTCGTCGCCTCCCTCGGCGGGAACCAGCAGTCGTTTGGCGCGCGTGTCATCCAGATAGAAACAGAATTCTTCGAATTTGTAGCCCGGGTTCAACGGCGCCGCGGTACCTGCGGCCGATGCCGCCAGAAACGCGACAATGGCATCCAAACCATTGGGCAGGGCCATCGCCACCCGATCACCGCGCCCAATGCCGGCCTCGCGCAAAGCCCCCGCCAGGGAACGCACTCTCTGGCGCAGTTGGTCATAAGTTACGCATACACCGCTCTCGGGAAGGATGATTGCGGTGCGTGCGCCCTCCGCGGCATCGATCACATCCAACAACGTGCAAATTTCCTTCACCTTTGCAACATAGCAAATCCGATACAATTAGATCCGGCTGCTTTTATCCGTTGCTTACCAGAAGGAGTGATAATGTATTCTCGACGCGATCTTGGACGTTTGGCACTGGCTGCTTTGCCGGCGGCCCGCGCGTTTGCCAGACTGGATTCGCATGTGGACGGTGTGCTGATCGGCGCGCAGTCCTATAGCTTTCGCGACCGTCCGCTGGACGCCGCCATTAAAGGCTTTGTCGACGCAGGCCTGAGCGAATGCGAGTTGTTCATGGGGCATGTGGAACCCTCGTTCCCGGGTCCGGATGGAAGGGCCGCTCTGCGCAAGTGGCGCCTGGGTGTCTCCTTCGATCAGATTCACGCCATTCGCCACAAGTTCGACAAGGCCGGCATCCAGCTTTCCGCCTACGCCTACAATATGGGCGACGATTTTACCGACGAAGAGATTGCCCGCGGTTTCGATACGGCGCGCGCGCTGGGCGTCAAAGCGATGACTACTTCGTCCACGGTTTCGGTGACGCCGCGCATCGCCGCGCAAGCCGACAAATACAAGATCGTGGTGGGCATGCACGGCCACTCGAATATCAAGGATCCCAACGAATACGCCCGCCCCGAGACGTTCGTGACGGCCATGAAACTGTCCAAATTCATTTGGGTGAATCTGGATATCGGCCACTACTGGGCCGCGGGCTACGATCCGGTGCCTTTCATCGAGGAGCACCATGCGCGCATCGTTACTTTGCACATTAAGGATCGCAAGAAGAATCAGGGCAAGAACATGCCCTTCGGCCAAGGCGACACACCGATTAAAGAGGTTCTGCAATTGTTGAAGGCCAAGAAGTATCCGATCCCTGCCAATATCGAATACGAATACGATGGCGGCGATACCGTAGTGGAAGTGCGCAAGTGCTACGAGTATTGCAAGAAGGCGCTGGCTTAACGCACTTTTTTGAAGTTAAGCCGATAAGTGAATTGGCGGCCGCTGGCAGTTGGTTGATCTCCTCCTGCCACCGGAGGGCGGCCGCCCGTCTGGTTCCCAGTAATTCCCCGCGGAGCATTTCAGCCGTCCCGCCGATAAGCCAGTATGGCCCTCTCACGCGCCTCTCGCCTGACGATCGCATTCTTCGCGATGATGTTGCCCGCGGCGCTCATCGCTGCGCCCATCCAGGTTCTGCGAGGTCATGTACCTGGGGCCATCGCCGAGTCACGCCGGATGGGCCCGTTGTCCTCGGTCGCTCCGCTCAGTTTGGCGGTGGGCCTGCCGCTACGCAACCGCGAGGAACTGGCCTATTTTGTGGACCAGGTGTCTGACCCGGCCAGCCCGAATTACAAGCGCTATTTGAGCACCGCTGACTTTACTGCGAGATTTGGACCGACCCAGACGGATTACGACAAACTGACGGCGTTCTTCCTGGCGCACGGTTTTGTCATCTCGGGGACTCATCCGAACCGCATGATCCTGGACGTGACCGGGCCGGTTTCCGCAATCGAGAAGACCTTGCATCTCGGCATGGCGCTTTGGGAGCACCAGACCCGCGGGCGATACTTTGCCCCAGACCGCGAACCTTCGCTGGACATCGATATTCCGGTGCTCGATATTACCGGCTTAGATAACTATGTGCTGCCAAAACCGATGAACCTGACGGCCGTGCCGCTCAGTTCCGCCGCGCCAATGGTGACGGGATCGGGACCTTACAGTCTCTTCATCGGCAAGGATTTCCGGGCTGCTTACACGCCTGCGGTGACTCTGACCGGAATCGGACAAAATGTCGGGTTGTTTGAACTCGATGGTTTCTACGCAGCCGATGTGGCGGCCAATTTTGCGCAGGCGGGCCTGCCGGCGGTACCGGTCCAGACTGTGTTATTGGATGGGGTCACTGGTGCGCCAGGCACCGACAACGATGAAGTGACTCTCGATATCATGATGGCCGCCTACATGGCCCCCGGCGCTAGGGTGATCGTATATGAAGGACTCAATTGGAACGACGTTCTCAATCGCATGGCTACGGACAATACGGCCCGGCAACTGAGTTGTTCGTGGGTCTTCAGCCCGGTGACTGCCACTACCGAACAGATCTTCCTGCAGATGATTGCGCAAGGCCAATCCTTCCTGCAAGCTTCCGGCGATAACGGCGCTTATTTCGGCTGGGTGAGGCCGCCGTCGGACGAACCCAATGTCACGGTAGTTGGTGGAACTGCCCTCACCACCAGCGCTCCGGGCGGGCCTTGGCTATCGGAGACCACCTGGAGCGGAAGCGGTGGAGGCGTAAGCACCACATACCCGATACCCAGCTACCAAAAAAACATGAACATGGCGGGTTTGGGTGGATCAAGCACCATGCGCAATATTCCCGACGTGGCTATGCTCGCGGCTCCTCAAATATTCCTGGTCTGTAACAACGGACAATCGGTTGAAGTCGGCGGCACCAGCGCCGCGGCGCCATTGTGGGCAGGTTTTATCGCCTTGGCGAATCAACAGGCGGTAAACAATCGGCAGCCTGCGCTAGGATTTCTTAATCCCGCGCTTTATGCCTTGGGCAACGGTTCCGGTTACGCTGCGGGGTTTCACGACATCACCACCGGCAGCAACGGCCTGCCTGCCCTTGCCGGTTTCGACTTGGCCACGGGGTGGGGCACTCCCAATGGCCAGGTGCTGATCAACGATCTGAGTGTCCCCCACGTGCCTTCGTTTACTCTTTCGGCGCCCGCTTCCCTATCGTTGCAGAGCGGTGGCAGCACGCTGGCCACCGTTCAAATAACGGGACACAACGGATTTGCCGGCGCGGTTACCCTCACGGTGAAGGGTCTTCCGGCGGGTGTGTCGGGAACGTTTGGCGCGCCGGTCAATGGCGCCAGTCAGTTGACTTTGATTGCTTCAAGCCATGTGGTGACGGGTTGGTATTCAATCACGGTGCAAGGCGTTTCCGGAACCCTCAGCACGGGTGTGGGCATGATCCTACAGTTGACGGCCGGTCCCTGTTTCAGCCTCACCAGCATTCCACCGGCGGTTAGCGTGATTCAGGGCGGCAGCAGCGCCGCTAATCTGACAGTGGCGTCCGTCAATGGATTTACCGGCGCGGTAAGTCTGACTGTCGCGGGGTTGCCCGCCGGCGTCACGGCATCATTCAGTCCGGCAAGCACCGCGACCGTCAGCACATTGCGGTTCAGCGCCAGCAACAGCGCTGCGGCCGGCGCCACCACGGTGACGGTGACAGGCAAGTCGGGTAGTTTAACCGCGACCCTTCCGATCGCATTGACGGTGGTTCAGCCCGCCGCATTTACAGTCGCCGTTTCGCCCTCCACGATCACTATGCTGGAAGGCGCCACGGCGACAAGCGCGATCACCGTAACGCCGAAGACCGGCTTTACTGGAAAGGTCACGCTAAGCGCGTCGGGCCTGCCCGCCGGGGTTACCGCTTCATTCAGTCCCCTTACATCCTTCGGCGCTAGTGTCGTGACTCTAATCGCCTCTCGCAGCGCCGCCACAGGTAGAGCCAATGTTCTGGTGACGGGAAGTTTTGGCGCCTCGTCAGCCTCGGCAGCTCTCGCCGTGACTGTGCAAGCCGCTCCCAGTTTTACGTTAGCCGCCGCTCCGGCCAGCCTGAACGTGGTGCAGGGGAACTTCGGAAGCAGCACCGTCTCGGTTACGCCGATCAATGGTTTCACCGGTGTGGTCGCGCTGACAGTGGCGGGATTGCCGGCGGGCGTGACCGGTTCGTTTAGTCCGGCCAGTGCTTCCGCAACTGCCGCAAGTAAACTCACGTTGACCGCCGCACCTACGGCCGCAACTGGCACGGCTACACTAACGATCACCGGCGTCTCGGGCGGTGTATCGGCCACGACAACCGTTTTCTTAACCATTAAGGCAGCGCCCGGTGTCACGCTGTCATCTTCCGCCAGCAATGTGAAATTGGCAGCGGGCGCCACTGGGTCGGCGATGATCACCGTGGTTCGCGTGGGAGGCTTCAGCCACTTCTAAATCGCTCGGACCGTCGCAATTCACCATCAGAGGAACGTCAGGTAGCTTGATCGCTACCATGAATATCACTGTGACCATAACTGCCGCGGCGGACTTCGTTATAAACCTCGCGCCGGCGAGGTTGAGCATCTTGGCAGGAGGGCAGGGAAGTACCGCGGTCTCGCTCGTGCCTCTCAATGGATTTACGGGCACGGGCGTCCCGAGCCACACCGCCGTATTGAGCCTGTCGGCAATGGCGTCCGGTGCCGCCAATGGCGGGCGCGTGGCGTTCGCAGTGCGCCCCACCTGCTAACATGAAAATTGCCCAGTCCATTGCCCCGTCTCAGAAACGCCCTGGACATCATCCCGTCTCCTGTGCCCGACCGGCCAGGGCTGTTCATCCGCGATCCCTATCGCTATTCCGAAGCGGTCCTCATCATCCCACCTCCACTTATCGAATGCCTGCGCTGCTTTGACGGCCGCCAGACGGATCTCGATCTCCGCTCCGCCCTGGTCCGCATCACCGGCGATCTGCAAGTTGGCGAACTCGAAAAGCATCTGATCGAGACTTTCAGTTCTGCCGGATTTCTGGAAGATGAAACGTTCGCGCGCATGAAAGCCGATCGCCAGCGGGAATTCGCGGAAGCCCCCAAGCGCGAAGCCGCACACGCCGGCGGCGCATATCCTGCCGAACTCGCCGATCTGCACGAAACCATGGCCCGCTATATGGCCCCCGCCGGCGATGGCACGACGGCCGCCGCCGCCCCCCCCGGACTTTGCGGGATCGCCGCGCCGCACGTGAGCCCCGAAGGCGGATGGCAATCTTACCGTGCCGCCTATCAAACACTCGGACCGGAATTGAAAGATCGTACCTTCGTCATCCTGGCCACTTCTCACTACGGCGCCCCCGAGCACTTCGGACTGACTCGCAAACCATTCGTGACTCCCTTGGGCGAGACAGCCACTGACACGGCCTTAGTGGATCGCCTGGAGGCGGAGGGGGGCAGCGCCGTAATTATGGAGGATTACTGTCACTCCTTCGAACATACCGTCGAGTTACAAGTCATCTTCCTGCAGCACATCTATGGGCCGGATATCCGTATCCTCCCCCTTCTCTGCGGCCAATATGCCAATAGCCTGTATCGGGGCGGCGCGCCTGAATCAGACGAAGGCGTGCACCGCTTCCTATCGACTCTCGGCGAAATGGGGGCGCGCGAAGCCAACCGGCTTTTCTGGATTCTGGGTATCGACATGGCCCACATGGGCGCCCGCTATCAGGACGATTTCCCCGCCTACGCGGATCGCGGCGTCATGGCGGAAGTGGCCGAGCGCGACCGCCAGCGTATCGCCCGCATAACCGCATCCGACGGCGACGGCTTCTGGAACCTGGTGCAGCAGAATCACGACGATCTGAAATGGTGCGGCTCCGCGCCGCTCTACACTTTTCTGAAAGCCCTGCCCGAAGCGCGCGGCGAATTGCTGCGCTACGAGCAATGGAACATCGATCCGCGCAGCGTGGTCAGCTTTGCGGGTATGACTTTTGCGAAACCGTGATACAACAACTCCTATGCGCAGGCGTACATTTTTGCAGACCGCTTCCACCGCGGCGGTGGCAGCCATGAGTTCGGCCGCGGAACCGGTGCCTATCAAGCTGGGCTTCGATTCCTATTCCATCCGCGCCTTCAAGTGGAAGGCTATGCAACTGCTAGACTACGCGGCCGGGCTGAAGCTCGATACCGTGCAACTTTCGAGCCTTGACGATTACGAAACCCTGGATCCGGCGTATCTGCAAAAGGTGAAAGACCATGCCGCGCAGGTGGGCGTGTCGATCGATGCGGGCATCGGCTGCATCTGCCCCTCCTCGCCTGCTTACAACAAGAAAGATGGCGAAGCCACCGAGTATGTGACGCGCGGCCTGCGCGTGTCAAAGGCCGTAGGATCGTCTGTGATGCGCTGCTTCATGGGTACGCGTGATAATCGCCGCACCGAGTTGCCCCTCGAAGCGCACATCGAAAATACCGTGAAGGTGCTGCGGGCCGTGCGTTCGCAAGCGCTCGATGCCGGAGTCCGCATCGCTGTGGAGAATCATGCCGGCGACATGCAGGCGCGCGAAGTGAAGATGCTCATCGAAGCTGCCGGTAAAGACTTCGTGGGTTCCTGCCTCGATACCGGCAATCCCATGTGGGTGGCCGAGGATCCCCTGCTCACGCTCGAAACGCTGGCGCCTTACGTGGCCACTTCTCACGTGCGCGATAGCGCGGTCTTCGAACATCCCCGCGGCGCCGCTGCGCAATGGGTCGCGCTGGGCGACGGTTCCGTGGATTTCGTGCGCTTCATGCAGCGCTATCGCGCATTGTGCCCGGCTGCCTCCGTCCAGCTTGAAATCATCACCGGACGTCCGCCCGAGGTGCTGCCGTATCTTGAGCCCGATTATTGGAAGGCCTTCCCCAAGACGCCCGCATGGGAATTTGCGCGTTTCCTGGCATTGGCCAAGAATGGACGCCCCTTCCTGGGTAACATGGTGATCGGACAATGGTCCGACAATTCGCCTGCCCTGGAGGCTGCGCTCAAAGAGCAGCAGCGTATCGACCTGGAACGCAGCCTGGAATACGCCAAAAAGAAACTGGGTCTCGGCATCCGCTGGCGCGCATAAGTTAGCTCAGCACGTCCCTCGTCTTGCACCCTGCTCGATTCTCCGGTACACTAGCCCTACCCACGTGCGCCCGGGGCCGGAGAG
Organism: Bryobacterales bacterium; assembly: GCA_963738345.1. Classification (GTDB taxonomy): domain Bacteria; phylum Acidobacteriota; class Terriglobia; order Bryobacterales; family Bryobacteraceae; genus Bog-159. The sequence goes on along the minus strand of CAVTWI010000002.1, from coordinate 2,581,408 downwards.
ACGAGTTATGACCAAATTTCTAAGACGTTCAGGTTTTCTATCCTTCGCATCAGCACTCCTCGTGTTTCCCGCGGCCCTGGCCCAGACAACTTACCGCGAAACCATACTTCACGATTTCGCGGCCGAATTGACGGCGAAGGGGGCGGTTCCCCAGAGCATCATCCGGGACCAGGCGGGCAATATTTATGGAACCACCCAACACGGCGGCGCATGGGGCGCCGGTGTCGTATTCAAACTGGATTCAGCCGGACAGGAAACCGTGCTCTATAACTTTACCGGTGGCGCGGACGGAGGCAATCCCTACGCGGGCGTGATTCGCGATCAGGCAGGCAACCTTTACGGCACAACCCTGAGCGGCGGTAACTATTGCGACGTGGAGCCGAACCCGACCTGCGGACTGGTCTACAAGATCGACCCGTCCGGACACCAGACCGTCTTATACGCTTTCAACGGGGCGGATGGCTCAGTCCCCTACGCGGGCGTGATCCGGGACCAAGCCGGAAACCTTTACGGAGCTACCGTCTTTGGAGGAGCCGCGAACCAGGGCGAGGTATTCAAGCTCGACGTGTCAGGACACCTGACCGTGCTCCACAGCTTCAGGGGCGGTACGGACGGGGCCCTTCCCACCGGGGATGTGTTGTTAGTTTCGGGCAACCTGTACGGCACAACATCATGCGGCGGAACCGGGACCGGCTGTTCCGGTGGTGGGGCGGGCACCGTGTTCAAGCTGGACGCGGCCGGTCACGAGACCATTCTCTACAGCTTCTCCGGTGGCGCCGACGGAAGCTCTCCCCAAGCGGCCGTTATCCTGGATGCGGCGGGCAATCTCTACGGCACCACCGAGCAGGGCGGCACGTCCGGGGCAGGCGTCGTGTTTATGCTCGATCCGTCGGACCACGAAACCGTGCTGTATTCGTTTTTAGGTGGAAGTCGTGGAGGCTACCCGTGGGCCCCGCTGATCCTCGACGAGGCGGGCAACCTTTACGGAACCGCGGCCGGTAGCCCGGAGACAGCGGGCGTGGTTTTCAAGGTGAATCCCGCGGGGCAGGAGACCGTGTTGCACGCCTTTGTCGGAAGCGGCGATGGCCGCACTCCGCTGGCCGGAGTGGTTCGCGATGCCGCCGGCAACCTCTTCGGGACCGCTAGCCGGGGAGGTCCGGCGGGGCAGGGCATGGTCTTTAAGGTGGATACCAACGGGCAGGAGACGGTCCTGTACGACTTTCCGGGCAAGCGCGATGGAGCCAAGCCGCGCGCTGGTTTGGCCGTTGACGGCGCCGGCAACCTCTATGGGACTACATCCGCCGGCGGTGACGGAACCGTTTTCAAGGTGGATGCCTCCGGCAAGTATTCGCTGGTGTATATGTTCGCGTCCGCGCAGGACGGCAAGAGTCCTTATGCCGCAGTAACGCTTGACCCCGCGGGCAATATCTATGGCACCACTTATACCGGCGGCGCCAACTTCAGCGACGGTGGCACGGTATTTAAGCTGGACGCTTCGGGCAAAGAGACCGTCCTCCATTCTTTCGGGTTAAGCACGTCAGACGGCGCCAGTCCGGCCGCCGGCGTAACTCTAGACGCCGCTGGCAACCTCTACGGCACTACGCTGCAGGGCGGCAATGCGGGCTGTTTCATATACTCTGGTTGCGGGATCGTGTACAAGTTAGATGCATCCGGCAACGAATCCATCTTGTATGCTTTCACCGGCGGCGCCGATGGCGGGAATCCTCTGGGAGGAGTGACTTTGGATGCGGCGGGCAACGTCTACGGCACCACGTCGGATGGCGGCAGCGCCAGTGGCACATCCGGCAACGGTGTAGTATTCAAAATCGCGGCCACCGGCCAGATGTCGGTGCTCTATACCTTTACAGGGGGTGCGGATGGAGGCACGCCCGAAGCGGGCATGATCTTCGGCCCTGACGGTAACCTATACGGCACAACCTATATTGGCGGGACGACGGGGCATGGGGTGGTGTTTAAGCTTAGCCTGGCCGGACAACTCACCGTCTTGTACAGTTTTACCGGAGGTGCCGATGGGGGCAACCCCCTGGCCGGAGTGATCTTCGATTCCGCCGGTAATTTATACGGCACTACCGCGGCTGGAGGCACCCCCGCCAGCGGCTATGGCAGAGGGGTGGTATTCGCACTCGATCCCGCCGGGCACGAGACCGTTTTACACACTTTTACCGCTCCGCCCGACGGCACGACGCCAAACGGCGGCGTAGTGCTTGATAGCGCAGGTAACCTGTACGGAACTACTTACCAAGGCGGCAAACAGACGGAAGGCACGGTATTCAAGTTATCGCCGCAGTAAGCGCTTAGCCGAACGGCGCGTGGTACCCTGAACTCGCTATGGGTTCATCCGCCTTATAGTCCGTATTTGGTCTAATTACATCAAAATTTACGGGCGATCGGGTCTGAACCTATAGCGGCTATAAGACAGCTCCGGGATGGGACATACCTACCCTCCAGACCGGAGCGATCCGATCTGCCGCGATGCGACTGTGTCTTCTAAGTCGGACGGCTGCCTAAGCAGTAGCCGCGCGAACCACGCCGTGTTCCAAACGCCCGAGTTCGGTGTTTAGATCAGCCAGCGCCTTTTCCATTAAATGGCGGTATCTGGGGTTTTGGCTCGCCTCCAGTTCCCGAAGGACCCGTGTGCGAGAAAGGTTCAAACTCTCCTTTTTCCGGAGCAGTTCCATTTTTTCGGGCGGAACCTGCTCATTGAAAGGAGGACGGACATGAGTATCGGCCGACTCAATTTGCGACTCGACCGACTTACTTTCCCAACCTCTTGCCATACCTCTATTATACGGCCCCCTTACTTGCCGAGGGTAGTCCTGTTTTATTAAGAACCGCTAGTGCTTTAGATAGAATAGCTTGCGGATGGGTTCAGTTGGACCGGTGCGGCCGCATCGCGCGTGCAATCAGACCCAATCCGCCCACTAACAGTACCAGCATCACGATAGTGGCGAATAAACTGGTAGGACGAAAATAGATATGCATGTTTGCCAGCACGCCCGCCAAAATGAATAGCGCTCCCGCGCCAGTCAGCAGCCATCCCACCACGCTGCGTCCATTCCAGAACAGCAGGCCGACCCCGATGAGCATCGGAATCAGCGTCACGCCAAACGTATTGCCTCCCCAAAAGTCCCAATAGGATCCCGCCACCATCACCTGATTGGTCAGCAAATAGGCACCTACGCAAGTCAACGCGAAGCCCAGCAGGAAATCGCCAAGCCCCCCGGAAGTTCCACCTACATCGCTAAAACGGCGATCACTCATATCAGCGCTGCTCCCCCGTGGCGGACAAAGCTCCCACACGGTTGCGTAACCCCTCAGTGTACTCGCTCATGAAGTCAATCTGCGCTTTCCGCAGCGACTCTCCGGCAGCGATCCGATCGCCAAACTCCATATAACCCTCCTTCGCACCGAACGCCGGCCAGTGTGCCAAGCCGGGTCCGTTGGGGCTGCCTGTCTTGGCGAACGCTACCCAAGCCTGGCTCATAGCTTGCGACAGTTTGCGATCCTGTTCGTTGTAAGTGTCGGCCTTGACGGAGAAATCGCCGAAGACTTCCGCGCGCGTGCCATACACGCAGTCCGGCAGGGTCTGCCAGATATAGGGAATCTCGGATGCGTGGAAGGCGCCCCAATGAATCTGCCGGCCGATCCCGTTCACCCGCGTGAACTGGTATTGGAACGTATGCGGATTGGCCTTGGCGGCCGCGCGCAACACCGCGCGGGTGCCGTACAAAAACGTCAGATCGCCCGAAGCCTTCGCCGCTGCGCCGTGCGCCTCGTCATCGGAAGACGCCGGATACAAGCTGAATAATCTCTCCGCTAGAGTCCCGATCTTGTCCGTCGCCCACTTGTGGTATTGCGCCACCGTGCGTACCGGTGGACCGCCCAGCAGCGTCCCTTCGTCCGCATTGGTTCCGGCAATGAATGCTACGTGATGGAACTTGCCCGCGCTAAATAGCTTCGCCGGATCGTCGGGAATCACCCAGCCATCCACCACGGGCATGTACGCTTCGCCGCGCTCGGCAGCATCGTTGCGAGCGAATGCCGGCGGCAGAGTCTTTAATAACTCCGCGGTGCTCTTTGCCCGTAACGCCCCCAGATCAGCGCCCAGCCGTTCTCCGAACTGCGCCATCGGGATGCGCCCATACCAACGCTCCTTCACATGGCTGATGGGACCAAACATCCAGGCCGCGCTCTCGGAGATAGCTTTCTGAAACAGCCCTTCCGCCTGCGGCACCACCATCAACAGACATACCGCGGTGCCCCCCGCCGATTCGCCGAAGATGGTGACATTATTGGCATCGCCGCCAAACGCGCCGATATTGCGCTTCACCCATTCGAGCGCCGCCACCATGTCCAGCAGTCCGTAATTGCCGGCGGCGCCCTGCGGCGATTCCTGCACCAGCGCCGGATGCGCCAGGAAACCGAACAGTCCCAACCTGTAGTTGATGCTGACCACCACCACGCCTTGCGCTGCCAGTGCGTCGCCATCATAAGAGGTCTGCGAACTGGAGCCGATCTGGAACCCGCCGCCGTAGATCCATACCATCACGGGCAGCTTATTTCCCGCGGCGTGCGCCGGAGTCCAAATGTTCAGTCCCAGGCAATCCTCGCTCTGCGGACCGGGGACCACGGGCGATTGCGGGCAGTTGGCCGGAAAATTCCTGGCGACCAGAATCCCGCTCCAGGGCTTGGCAGGCTGGGGCGGTTTCCACCGAAGCGGGCCTACCGGCGGAGCGGCATAAGGAATCCCTTTGTACACCCGTACGCTGGCATCGTGACCGGCAACCCATCCACTGTCGATTTTGACCAGCGTATCCAGGTCATTCGCCAGCCCCGAAACGGCTAGCATCAGCAATCCAAAAAACGTCTTCATCCCAATCATCGCGTCACCCGTCACTTCAAGGATGATGACACAAAAATCTGATCACTTGGAGTGCGCAAAATTAAACATCCATTTCACTCCAAACCGATCCGTCAGTGTCCCAAATCGCGCGCCCCAAAAGGTATCCTGTAATGCCATGGTGACTGTGCCGCCGTTACCGAGTGACCCGAACAGGCTGTCGATTTCATCCCGGCTCTCGCATTGCAGCATTACCGCCACATTGCTGTCCTTGGCCGCACGCTGCCCAGGCATGATGTCCGCCGCCATAAGGATGGTGGCGCCTTTAGAAAGCGTCGCATGCAGAATTCGATCCGGATCGCTTCCCCGTATCTCGCCTGGAGCCTCCGCATACGGCAGAAGAAACAGATCCGCGGCGAAGCATTCTTTATAGAACTCCATCGCCGAGCGGCAGTCCCCATCGAAGTTTAGAAACGGAACAATCTCTTTCATGACCGGAAACCATACCAGTCTACTAAACTACAATGTGTAAGCCATGCGAATTCCGTTCACCAAAGCGCACGGAGCGAAGAACGACTTCCTGTTGACCCGCGCCGCCGACGCTCCCGACACCGGCCAGCCCCAGATCGCCCAGGCCATCTGCGAACGCCATACCGGAGTCGGCGCTGATGGCTGGATGTTGCATCGCCCCCCCCTCCGCCTCCGATCACGACGTCGCCATCCGCCTATTCAATTCCGATGGTAGCGAGCCGGAAATATCCGGCAACGGCACCCGCTGCGCCGCGGCTTTCCTGATCGATCATGGCCACCAGGGCGGGGAAGTCCGCGTACGTACCGGCGCGGGCATCAAATCGCTCCGCTTGCTCGATCGCGACGGCCTGCGCTTTCTGTTTGAGATGAATATGGGAAAGCCGGAGTTTACTGCCGAGCGCTTCGAACTGCCCCTAACCGGCGCGGCGCGCGACGTGACCCTGGTGTGGGTGGGGAATCCGCAGTGCGCCATGCCCGTCGCGGATTTCGATTTCGACTGGCGCGCCATGGGCGCCGAAATTGAGCGCCATCCCCAATTCCCCAATCGCACCAACGTATCGTTCCTGCGTGTGCTCGACGATCACAACCTGGATGTGCGTTTTTGGGAGCGCGGCGCCGGGGAAACCATGAGTTCGGGCACCGGATCCACGGGCGCTTTCGCTGCTGCTGTCATGCGCGGCTTGATCGCCAGCCCCGCCCGCGTACTGACACCGGCGGGGCCGCTCGAAATGCGGTGGGAAAACGATATCTACCTCGTAGGCCCGGCCGAAATCGTGGCCGAGGGCTACTTCAACCACTCTTAGTTATGGTGCTCGTGCTCGGCGTGATCGGGGTGCTCGGTCTCGCCCGGCCGCATGGCTGGTTCTTCCGCGCCGCGATGGCACGTGTAGCAAGTCACATGCATCTTACCGTCGGGGAACTTGCTGTTGATGTCCTTCGCCAACATGATCATCTTGCGCGCGATCTCCTTGTGCGGCTTTTCGTCGCTCGCGAAGTCCCCCTGCACATGGCAAAAATCGCAGCGCACGCCCAAAGCGACCCGGAATGCCTGCATCGTCTCCATCAGGTGCTCCGGCGGCAGGATCTTCAAATTCTTGGGCGCCGGCATTTGATGGCCCCCGGGGGGCGGCCCGCCCGGATGTTCTTGCCCGAAAACCGCGGCCGCCAGGAACAGAACCAGCATCGTAAGTTTCATAGCTAGATATTATTGCACAGCGTTCGGGAAGTCTCTATTTCGCGGCGGCCAACACTTCCGCCGGTTCCGGCTTGCCTCGCTTGCCATACCGAACGATGCCGTCGGGCCCGATCAGGTAAACCGTGCGTTTCACAAACAGGCCATTCGCGTGATATAAAGACGCCACCTTCTGTCCGTCATCCACCAGCAAGGGAAAAGGAAGGTGATACTTATCTTGAAACTTGGCGTGACTCTGCGCGCTAGCCGGATTAACCCCGAACACCTGGGTATTGCGCTTCCGCGCTTCGCTCCACTGATCCCGGAACTCGCACAATTGTTTGCGGCACGTCGGCGTATCGTCTCCCGGATAGAACACCAGCACCACGTTCTTGCCGCGCAATTTCGAGAGACTTACCGGCTGTCCGTCCTGCCGCGGCAACGTGAAATCCGGCGCTTTGGCCCCCGTCGCCAGCGGGTCCGAAAACAACCAACCAAACATTAAAACCCCTCCCAGACATACGCGCAAAACTTACGGATGGTGGTGAACCCTACATCTTCGTACAACTTAATCGCGTCCCGGTTAGAAGCGGTTACCGTCAGACTCACTTTACGGCATCCAGCGTCGCGCAGTAAGACCAACGACTGCCGCAGCAGTTCGTACCCAACTCCTGTGCCGCGCACCCACGGAGCCACGCAAATTTGCGTGATATGCCCGCAATAAGGCATAACCAGACTCGCCAGGCAAATGCCGCAAATCCGTCCGGTCATCCGGTCGAATGCCGCCACCGATGCCGGTTTGAAGAAGGTTCCGCAGCCCGGGTACTGCACGATATTAAATAGAAAACGGCGCGCGCCTGCCACCGACCGGTATTGGTCGTTGATCAAGCTATCGACGTGTCCCAGATAAGCCGCCGCGATCAATTGCGCGGCCGGTTCCTGATACTGGTCCGACCAACGGTCCACATACACCCTGCTGTTCGCCGGCCCCAGCGAACGTCCGGCGCGCGGCAGTGGATCGAGTTTCGCGCGGTCCATCTCCAGCATCATGAAGTTACGTTCAAAGCTGCGCAGATAGCTGGCGAAGGGTAATTGGCCGGGCGAATGCCACATCATCAGTTGCGATTCGATGCGGCCGATTTGAGGCGCGGCGGTCAGCGATCCCAGAACCGCTTCCAAAAGCCGGTGCTCGTTTTCATCGTTGCAGAAGCCGTCCCGAACGAAAAGATCGCCGATTAGCCCCTTCTGTTCTTCCAGAACATAATAGGCGTATCCCACGGCTTCGCCATCATCCACCAGTGCGAAACCGTTCAACGCCCGCATGTCGACGAAGCGCCGCACCAGTTCGCCCGATTTGGCGAAATCCCAGTCCAGCAGTTCGCGCCAAGCCTCTACTTCCTCATCCAGCAGCGCATCCAGGTCTTCGGAACGCAAATGGCGCAGATCCACGAGACCAGGAGTCGGGACTCTGGGGGAGGGTTCTAGGCGCGCGGCCATTCTGCGGCCATTGTAGCAGCTAGTGAGCTATCCTGAACCCTATAATGCCAGTCCTGATTTCTCTGCTCAGAGGCGTGAACCTGGCGGGCCACCGCAAGGTCAAAATGGACGACTTGCGCGCTTTGTATGAGTCCCTCGGTTTCTCTGAAGTACGTACCTATATCAATTCCGGTAATGTTATTTTCAAGACTGCCGCACGCGATCCCGCGCGCCTGCGCAAGCGCATCGAAGACGCCATCGAATCCACCTTCGGCTTTCGTTCGGACGTGGTCCTGCGCACTGTTGACGACCTGAAGACCATCATCGCCGCCAACCCGTTTGCTGCGCGGCAGGATATCGAACCCAACCGATTCGCCGTCCATTTTCTGGCTAATGATCTTGATGACGCCGTGCGCCGCCAGGTCATGGCTATCGACATCGCCCCCGAAGAGTTACACGCCATCGGCCGCGAATTATATGTCTACTATGCCAACGGTATGTCTCGGCCCAAACTATCACTGGCGCAAGTGGAAAAGATGATGAAGACGATTGGCACCAGCCGTAATTGGAACACCGTCCGCAAACTTCTGGAACTTGCCCAGCAATCTAAGTAAGAAAGCACAACAATTAGTACGTGTACTGCTTCCGTACCCACACCGAATCCATCATCAGTGGGAACGGGATCATGCTATCCGGCCGCGGCGTTGCGCCAGGCAGCGCGCCGATTCCATAAGACTGGTCCACTACTTCCATCCGATACCCCGCGGCGGGCCCGCGCAGACGCATGTGCAGTTCGATCCCTTGCTTCGGCACGTTGAAATAGCACAGGCCCCAGCGCGGCATGCGGTAAGCATAGGCCTTCTGTCCCGGCTTCAATCCGGCGAACGCTTTGGCCGCGTCGATGGGTGTGCCGTCTACGCTGGCTTCCATCACCGGATTGGCTTCGTCTCCGTACAAATACATCCGCGGCGCGCCCCGGGGCGAACTCACGCGCAGGTGTAACTCATTCGACGCACCATCCAACCGTTCGATCAGTGGCGCGGCAAGGGCCACCACCGGTGCGGTATTCGTCAAATACTGCCAGCCGACAAATGGCACGAATTGGGGAAGGCTCTCGCGTTGCGGGCTAGCGCCCAGATAGTGTGCGGTCCAGCTATCTGTTTGCTGGTCGAGGCTGAACCAGATTGCTTTGCCGGAGTCGGCATCTAGCCCGTAATACATGCTGTCCGTACGCGGATTGTCGCGATTGGTGCCTGACATCGACGCGCCGGCGATCAGGCAACCCATGCACACGAGCGCGGCCGCGCCCGGCAATCGCCAACGGCCAGCGCTCGCAATCAATCGCAGGCAAGGAATCAGCAGGCCTAGCAGTAATACCGTCGAGAATGCGCCGACGAAAGCCATCCGCATGGTCAGCGACTGGAACAGTAACTCGATGGTGGGCGCCATCAGGATCACCCCCGGCAGCGCAAAGATCAACGGCAGGATCATGCCCGCAATCGCACCCGTATCGGAACGCGCCAGGATGGCCAGCGCGACCGCGGCACTCACCACCGGCCAGATGAATAAGTACGTCGCGCCGGGCATATAAATCGCCGTCGCCAGCGCAATCAGCAGCCAGCACAACAGCGCCCCCGCCCACAAATTCAACGTTCGCACGCGGCGTTCGACTAACGACAGCAGCGCACTCGTCAATGCCACCGCCAGCGCCACACTGGCCAGGCGGTACAGGTCGGCGTGGTACGGATCGCCCGAAAAAGCCTGCCAGACCCCTGCCGCACTGCCTTTCGCCAACGACCACATTAAAGTTACCGCGCCGCATGCGATCGCTAAAGCCAGCAGGAATCCGCCGAACGCCGCCGCAATCCCCCCTGCCGACAAACTGCCCTTCGAAATCCCCAGCGCCACGGCGCCCGCGAAAATCAGCGCGCCCAAAACCACCAGGGGCATGCTCCAGCTCACTGGATAAACCACGCAACCCCACCAGGGAATGACGAAGTAAGTGGCGTCGGGACCCTTCAGATCGCGCAGGTCAATCGCCGCGAATCGCCGCGCTAGAGCCAGTGCATAGTCGCCATCCTGCTGCAGGCTGCGCGGGTCCAGGTGTGCCACATCGTCGTATTGCGTGTGATAGTAAGTCACATCGTTGACGAATGCGAAACCCATGCCAGTGAGCCCGGCCTGCTTGAAGATAGTCAGATCGGTGTCATTCGGCAGCAGCTTATAAGCTTCGTAACTTAGCGACGACGTGACCGGGTGCGGCGCGACGGCAGCAAATTCGCGCACAATGCGGCCATTGCCCTCACTGGTCTCGAACATCATCGCCGGACCGCTGGTGCCGCGCGCCTCGAAGTTCATCACCAGCCCGATTTGGTGCGCCAGCGGGTCGTGCTCTACGAATCCCTTGGCCCCCAAGAGTCCGCCTTCTTCGCTGTCCGTAAATAGAAACACGACGTCGTTGCGCAGGCGCGGCCCCGTCTGCAGCGCTCGTAGCGTCTCCAGTTCCAAAGCCACCGCGTGTCCATCGTCACCCGCGCCTGGACCCGCCGAAACCGAATCATAGTGCCCCGCCAGCATCACGGCCTTGGTATTATCCGTGCCCGGCAAGCGCGCCACGATGTTGTCGACTCTGGCCGCGGCATAAGGCGCGCCCCACCGCGCGCTGACCACCGTCGCGGTTTGCAATTCCGGCCGCACCCCCATGCCCGACAATTGCTGCACGATGTAATCGCGCACCGCGTCGTGCGCCGGCGTGCCTACCGGATGAGGCTCCGCCGCGATGATCCGCAAATGTGCCAGCGCGCGCGCAGCCGAGAATTCGCTGCCGGGAGCATTGGCCGGAAGCGCCGGCGGTGGCGTAACCTGTTGTACACTCCACGCGGCCACCAGCGCCAAAAAAACAAGCGTGAGCCCCGCCGCCCAACCTGCCGGGAAACCGCGCGCGTCACTCATGTTTGGCGCACACGAAGTTGGCGGCATCGTCTGTGCTGCCGGTTCCCTTGTAGTGCGCCGTCAACGGATAGGCGCACAGCGGGCGCGTGCGTACCACCGGGCTGGACGGATCGTAATCGTTCTTATGTTTCGCCGCCACGATGCTTCCCGGCGCCACGCCTTTCTCCACCCACCGTTCCATCGCGGCATCCATCCCTGGATCGGACTCGCCCGGCGAAACCGCCAATTGCCCGAAATTGTTGGGGCCCGATCCCCCCCCGCAGTGCTGCATGCCGGGCACCATGTAAAGGCGCACGAAATCGCCGGTCTTTGACCCCATTTTGCCTTGCACGCTGTCGTAATAGTTGATGGTATTCTGCGGCGCAATGGCTGCATCGCTCCAGCCGTGATACAGAATCAGCTTCCCGCCGCGCGCGCGAAAACGGCTCAAGTCCGGATCCGTCGCATTCATGTTGTGCGACTGCTTATCGTCGCCGGCCTTCGTATCCCGATCGGTATTGAACGTGTGGTAATCCCAGTTGGCGTTGTCGAAAACCATGTTCTTAAAAAACTGCGTGCCGAATGCGTACATCAGGCTGTGGTCGGGCGACGGCCCCGTAATCCACACGGCCCATCCACCGGGTTCCGCCTCGCCACCGGGCGCATACCCGGGGAAAAGGGGACCGTGCGAGGTCTGGCCACCGGCGTAAAGTTTCTTCAGCGCGCTCACCTGCGGCGGTGTCAGGCAACTGTCGGATTCCGCGCCCTTACACGTCAGCACGGCGGGATCGAAGTGACAGCTCGCGGGATTTTCGATCACTCCGTCCTTCACTCCATCCTGCGCATCGCAGGCGGCCAGCGCCGCCGCCTGTATGGCCGGCAATTTCTTCGGCGTGATGTAACTGTCTTTTTCGCCGGTCAGCGCCAGCGTATCCCACGCCGCATTGGCCAGCAAGTGCGTCCAGTAATTGGCAGGAGCGCCGGCGATGATGCCGTCGTAATCTTCCGGATACCGCTGCGCCTCCATCAAGGCCTGCCGTCCGCCGTTCGAGCATGAGCTGAAATACGAGTGCTTCGGGGCTTCGCCATAGAAGGCATGCACGATGGCTTTCGCCTTTACCGCCGTCTCGTGTATCGCCCGATAGCCGAAGTCGGTAATCTTCTCCGGATGGTCGAGCGCCCACGATGCATCCGTGCCGCCCGCGTGGTGGCCCGTATCGGTCGACGAGGTGGCGTAGTTGTGCGCCACGGCGTTGCCGAGTTGCTCGTAGCTGATCGATCCCGCATAGCCGCCATTTCCCATCCCCTGATACTTGCCGTTCCACCCTGAAGCCGGCAGCCAAACTTCGAATTGGATCTCCGAATCCGCCGCCGGCTTGATCACTCCAGCCACCCGGCAGAATGCCGGCAGGTTGTTGAGCGCCTTGCCCGTGGGCGGCGAGAAACTGCCGGCAGGGACGCTCTCCGCCCGGGTGATGGATGTCGCGGGAAGGCTCAGTTTACTCAGCGTTGCGCATTCTTGGGCCGCAGGCGCGATGGACGTAAACGCGCCGCAGGCGGCCAACACTGCCATAGCCAGATGTGATGTCGTTGGGGTTTTCATAAATAAGAGCAACTATGAATATAAGCCCAAACATCCCCGCCCGCGCCACACCGCGAAGCGAAATCTACTCTTCCCAGCGTGCCACCACCGCGCTAGCCAGGCAGTTTCCCACTACATTCACCGACGTGCGGGCCATATCCATCAACGCATCAATCCCCAGCAGCACCGCCACGCCTTCCATAGGCAGGCGGAATGTCGATAGCGTTCCCGCCAGAATCACCAGCGCCGCGCGCGGCACTCCGGCTACGCCCTTGCTCGTCAACATCAAGGTCAGCATCATCAGTAGCTGCTGCCCGAGCGTCATATTCACGCCCGCGGCCTGCGCCACGAAAACGGAAGCCAGCGACAGATACAGCGTGCTGCCGTCCAGATTAAAGCTGTAGCCTGTCGGAATCACGAAAGCGACAATATGTTTCGGTACGCCGAAGCTCTCCATGTTTTCGAGCGCCAGCGGAAGCGCGGCTTCGCTCGACGCGGTGGAGAATGCGATCAGAAACGGCTCGCGCACCGCGCGGTAAAACGGGCCTAACGGAATCCGCACCAGCAGGATTACCGCTCCCAGCACCAGCACCACGAACAGTACCTGCGCCACATACATCGTCAGAATCAGCTTGCCCAGTCCGAACAAAACGCCGAAGCCCTTGTTGCCGATGGTCACCGCGATCGCCGCCCCAACTCCCAACGGCGCCAGGTACATGACGTAGCGCGTGTAGCGGAACATCACCTCCGCCAGCGCCTCGCAAAACGCCACCACCGGTTGCGCCTTCGCTCCCACTGCCGCGCATGCCGCACCGAACAGAAAGGCGAACACCACAATCTGCAAAACGTCGCCGCGCGCCATGGCATCAATCACGCTGGCCGGGAAAACGTGTTCGATGATGGCGCCCGCGCTCGGCCGTTCCACTGGCAAGGCGGCCTCGGCGGAGGTCTGCGCCAGTTTCATCCCCGCACCCGGACGCACCAGGTTTACGGCCGCCAGTCCCAGAAACAACGCAAAGGTCGTGACGATTTCAAAGTAGACGATCGCCTTCACCCCGATGCGGCCCATCCGTTTCAGATCGCCCCCGCCCGCGATGCCATAGACCAGCGTGCCGAAAATCAACGGCGCGATAATCGACCGGATCAACCGCAGAAAAATGGCGCTCACCGGACCCAGTTGCCGCGCGAATCCGGGCGCCAGGCCGCCCAAAGCCACACCCGCGGCCATGCCAATGAAAATCCACGCCGTCAGCGACAGTTGGGAGATTATTTCCAAATGCAAGCGCGGTGTCCGCACCTCCCTTCTTGGCGATAGGCTTTCCATCAGCTTAAGAGTTATTGTATGCGGGTTTTACGGGAAGACCGTGCTGGGCCGAAAGTTCTTGGATTTGATACCGGCTTTCTGCACCCGGGTTGCCTTGAGCGTGCCGTTCAGAGCTTTATGATACGCTGTGCAGAGTCGTATTTGGGTCCGGCGGACTCAGCTTGTTTTGTCCGTTCTAAAGGGAACGCTTATGCGGATCGCTATGTATATTGATGGCTGGAACATGCACGGCTCGATGAAGAATGCCGGCATCCGAGCATACGGCTGGTGCGACTTCAGGCTGCTAGCACGCCAGTTGACAGAACATGGCAACGCAGACATCGGAGTGAAGTTCTTCACCGCCTCGGACACTCCTCACCCTAAGAAAATCCCAGACAAACAGGCACGATGGTGGAAGGCTCTGCGGCTGCTGGGATGCGAAATCATTGAAGGCGAATTTCGCCCGACGGGTGACGAAGTAAAAGAATGGACTAGGTATAGCGGAAACAAATTGCGCGAGAAGATGACTGATGTTGCCCTGGCATCGCATCTTATCGCCGATTGTAGCCGTATCGGTTTTATCGGAAAAGAAGACTGGGCACCTGGCTATGACGAGGCGGTCCTCTTGGCCCAGGATACCGACTACGTGCCTGCTGTCCGGATTGTGTCAAGCGCACCGTTCGCAAAGCGCGTGCATGTCTTGCTGCCTCCGTCGGACCGGCCGGCGCGGGACAATGCGCTAAGAGTCTGGAGCAATGTGTTCGCCGATTCTACCGTCGTGATCCGACAACTCGCAAGGCCGGATTTTGCCAAGGTGCTACTCCCGCGAGTTGTCGAAGGGCCTGGCGGTGAGATCGTCGAGTGCCACCACGAGTGGATGTACCGCGAGAAATTCGAGCGTCAGTCTTCCCGCTCCCGATTGAAGGGCGCGTTTGATCTTAAGCCCGCGCATGGATGCCAGGATGAAAGAGATGCTTCACTGGAAGCAGATTGACGATCCAGATAACCGGCAAAATAAGAATGCCGGCAACGGCGGTGATCTCGTCAAGCACACCGTGTACCTCGCCACAATTCGGTACCTCCTCCACCACAGGCCTTGGAGCGAAGGACTACACCTGCGCGAGTGCCACGCCGGTCGCGGCATGTATCGGATCACCGATGACCGGAGGCGCCGCAACCTTGCCGCTCTTTATTCCGAACCCGTTGGCCATAGCCGTCCAACCTTGCTTCAGCGCGCTCAGCATGGCGTCTTGACGGCCCTTGGCTGTTGGCCCGAAGCTGGTGCGCCAATAGATTGGTACGCTGGATCGGCATTAATCAATGCATCTGCGTTGACCGATAACGGCGCATCCAACAGCGTTGATTTGTACGAACGCATGCCCGCGACGCGTCTTTTTCTGCGGGCTATCGTCGCTGCGCACGGCTTGCCTACGCCGATAAGTATCCCGCCACGCGAAGAGCAGGAACAGGAATTTGATGGAGAAGACCACGTCAGGGGAGCGGTCGGCAAATGGGGGGGGCAGGACTTGATTTTGCTCGACCCGTTCGCTATTTGGCGACAGCGTGACCATCAAGTTCGACGCGATCTGTACGGTGCGATACTGGATAGCCTGATTGGGAGTGGTGATAAAGCTCCGGCCCTTATTTTGTTTTGGACGTGGGGGGACAGCAGAGCCTGCCCAATTGCCAAAGCTGATTTGACGGGCGAGCCCAACTCGGTCCGGAATGGATATCCGGAACTGCGCGCAAGGCTCAGCGCGGCCGGACTTTGCCCAATCGTTGTAACGTGGCGGTGGGATCTTCAACTTGCACCGTTCGCGATGTGGATAGTTGTGCCGTCGACCCACGTCGCACCACTCGCGAAGCAAATCGATACGGAGTGCCGGCTGCTTACTGATCATCTGACCGGGAACGGCTACGCTCCAACCCCGTCTTATCCACAGGTTGGCATCGCCTAACCGGGTTAATGCCTCGACCCGTGCCGGTAGCCGCATGGCTTTGGCGCAACGCGTGCAAATTGATCTTCTGGAGATCTTGCGCGCCCGCAGGAAGGATGAAATGCCGTATCCACCCAGCAGGCTCCGGCAGAAACGTCCGAAGGCACCGCTATTCGCAGATTCGGCAGCAATGCCTCGGGCAGCATTGCCGTAGTGATTAATTCTCAAACCAATCCCAAAAGAATGCATGCGCCAGCACGCATATCGCTGCCTGCACGGGAACAAAGCGTCGAGGATGATACCTAATGCCTGCTGTGCCTCTGCTTAACATCCGTGCTCGCCGGGGGCTTAGTCGCAAGTGCCCCTACGACGACACGTGCGGCGAAGTCGCACTCCAAGCCCAGGGAGCAACCCGTCAGTCCTGCGCTTCCACGTAATGCTGCCTGTACAGCCGGCCCAGGTTGCTCGTCGCAAACTGGCCCCCCGCGGCTCGGAGATGTGCGCCCGAATTCGGGTCTGAGATCTTTGTCTCCTGCAAAGGTTTCTGAAGATACCGGTCTGCTAGCAAGACTTAGCGGGAGTCCATTTGGGTTAATCGCGCGCCAGCTTCCTTAAACTCCAGGCTCTCGCGCACGGCCGTCAAACCACGGCGAAACTCGAATATTGTAGTTAGAGCGCTCCGCGGTTCGGCGATCTCAAGCCGCAGGTCCTCATGACGAGGGCGAGTCGCGCGATACCATTCAATAGCTCGGATGTGCCGCCTTTGAAGACCTATCCAAATCGCCGAAACGAGTTCTGGTTGTGGCCCTCATCAGATACGGCCCCTTTCAATTCTTCCCGCCCCTACAGCTTGCAGGATGGCCGTATCGAGCATTCTGAAGACGCGAGCCATCGCGAACCGGAATTGCACAAAGTCCAACCAATATTCCG
Organism: Bryobacterales bacterium; assembly: GCA_963738345.1. Classification (GTDB taxonomy): domain Bacteria; phylum Acidobacteriota; class Terriglobia; order Bryobacterales; family Bryobacteraceae; genus Bog-159. The sequence goes on along the minus strand of CAVTWI010000002.1, from coordinate 2,564,686 downwards.
CATGCTTAATTGTCCCCGTTTGGTCATCGGCGTAACGAAATGCCGTCCCCGCGGGGTCAATCTCGTCCAGCTCAATTATCCAGTGCCTGGCCGGAGAGGGGAGTTGCTCCCCATGGCGCTTTTCCACCAGCCGCACGCACTCCTTTAGGGAGTGGATGTGCTCGTCTATCTCACCGACGATCTTCAGATACAACTCCAACGTGTGACGGTAAGCAAAGAGTACCGGGTAACCCCAATTGCGCGGCTCGCCACTGTTCAGAGCCAAATCAAGCAGCGCATCAGCGCTCTCCCGGTAGTTCCGTGCAAGAGCCAAATACCCGTCAGCTCCGACACCGATCAAAAGGATGCCGTGCCTCCAGGTCTCATCGAGATCATCTGGAGGATCCTGCAGGATGGATGTGTGCGCATAGAGGATCTCACGGTATTGATCCTCGAAATGGTCCTCGCGTTCCAAGCCCGCTCGGACGTCATCAATCCCTTCGCCGCCTTCCGAACGTATGAACGCATAAATCAGCGCCAGAACATCAGAATCCGTGAAGGTTCGTGACCGTCCTTTGCCTGGATTCGCCCCTCGACTCAATTGATCCTTGAACGCCCACGCCCACGTTTTCACCCGCTGACTATCAACGCCGAGGAGGCGTGCCGTGGCTGTGATGTTTCGATTCATTGCCGTTCCGAATGCTGGTACCCAGTATCAGCGAAGCCGATGCTGGCGGGCAAGTGGATAAGCGGCTTGATGTCAAGCCTCGATAGAAATGTCCCCATCCTTACCTCGATAGAAGTGTCCCTATTTCGTTGGTCGCGCAGCGGCAGTAAGCGGGGGAGGGGGTGCAGGGGCAAGGGGGCGGCGCTTGAGCCCCCTTCCCCTGCCCAGCACGCAGAGGACGGCAGTTTGATGGACCCGCGGTTACTTCTCATTTCGCGTGCCCCGCCAGGAGTTTCTTCCGCCAGGGATGCTCAGCGGCCGGTCGCACTCGCCTTACGATTCTCCTTTTGGCGACCCGTTCCTTGGCCTTCGGACGCTCCGCCAGTTCATGCCACCGCAGCATCTGGGTACCTCGTAGCAGCGTCAGACGGCCGTCCCGATGTTCGCGCACCGTGACGGTACTGCCGGCCCCCACGATCACCTTTTGGTCTTCTTCAATTTGCAGCCACCGTTTCCCATACTGTACAACCCAATCGTTGCTGACCTTGCGTTCCTCCTCCAGGCAAAACACCTGATCCAAATTCAGCTTCTTGCCCGGCGCCAGATGAAAATCCGCCTGCTCCCGCGCAGTCACCGCATACTTCGCGTTGTGACCCTCCAGGTAACTCTCGCTCAGATACGCGTTGGCTTTGGCGTACGTAGCAATCTTCTTCAAACGCATCTTCTTGATCAATCGATCCTGATGCGTGCCGTGCCCGCGCTCCACGCGTCCTTTCGCCTGCGCCGAATGGGCTCCGATCAATTCGATCCCCAATTTGGCGCACATGCCTCCGAACTGCGATATGGGCACGATCCCCTCCTGCTTTTGGCGCTCGCCGGGCTGCACCAGATACACCGTCTTCCAATCTACGTATAGCGCCCGTGGAATCCCATACTTCTCCACCCAAGCCCGCAAAGTGTCCGCCACGCCCCAGGTGGTTTCTTCCGCCGTAAACGTCGCCAGGCTGGTGCTGGTCGCGTCATCCACCATGTGGATCAGACAACCTCGCGGTCCGCGCGCTTCCAGCCAATCCTCGAAGCTGCCATCCATCTGCACCAGTTCGCCGAAGTGTGCCCGCCTCAGCCGCCGCTGCCGGTACGGCTTCCTCTTCCGTTCCCGCGACCACAATCTTTCCTCCAGCATCCACCGTCGCAAGGTCTCCGCATCCACTACCAAGCCGTGGTCCTCCGCCAAGTGTTCCGCCGCCAAAGTTGGCCCGAACCGCTCGCCTGGGTCGCCGCTGTAATGCTTGCGCACCAGCGCCAACACCCGTTGTCGAAACTTGCCATCCTTGGCATGATTGGATGCCTTCCCTACATGACCGTGGACCAGTCCCTTAGCACCCAGCTTCAAGAACCGACGATAGAGCCTCTTGGTCTGCCGATAGCTCAGTCCCAGAATCTCTGCTGCCTCTACCTGGCTCAACTCTTCCAATTTCACGCGGTCCAACACGCCGGACCTTTGCCTCTCTCGTTCGTTCATCCATGTCCTTATCACTGGACCTCCACAGTCCAGTTTGGGGGGACACTTCTATCGAGGCACTATAGGGACATTATCATAGAGGTACAACAGTGGATAAGCGGCTTGATGACTTCAAAACGATCCGGCAACAGGCTCTGAAAATGGAAGGCCGGCGCGAGCCTCTTCTAGCTCTCGCCGCACGGCCGCTGACGGCTGGACCGAAGGCGCCGTGCGGGCCGCTTTGACGGAACAGCGTTTGCTCGCCTAGCAGACGCTTCAACGCTCGCCCCACTTCAACTTCTGGCGCAGCACGTCGAAGAACATCATGCGCGGCGGGCGGATCAGATGCAGTGCATATTCCGAACTGCGGCAGATCACCGAATCTTCTTTCTCCAGCGGTTCGCCGATCTGTCCGTCAATCGTCAGATACACGGACGCTTCTCCGCGGCAACGCACTTCCACCTCGCTGGTCTCCGCCACCAGCACCGGGCGATACGTCAGCATATGCGGGCAGATAGGAGTCAGGCAGATCGTCGGCACTGACGGAAAAATGATCGGGCCGCCCGCAGAAAGCGAATACGCGGTCGATCCCGTCGGCGTCGAAACAATCAACCCATCCGCTTTATACGCGCACACGAACTGCCGGTCGACATAAGTATCCAGGTCGATAATGCGCGCGATCGCGGCCTTGGTGAGCACTACATCGTTCAGCGCTTCGTAGCGCGACACAATGGTGTCGCCGCGGCGCACCTCGGCATGCAGCAGTTTACGGCGGCCGATACGATGCTCGCCCCGCAGCGCCCGTTCCAGTTCCGGATACAACTCATCAATCGTGATCGCTGTAAGAAATCCCAGACCGCCCAGGTTCACCGCGAACAAGGGAATTTGCCGGTTGCCGATCGCGCGCGCGGCGGAGAGCAGCGTCCCGTCGCCTCCCAACACAATTACCAGGTCGCAGCCTTCCGGAACCTCTTCGCGGGGCACCCCATCGCCACGCCCGGCGTAAACAGCCGTGCGTCTGTCATAGCGCAGGCGCATGCCGCGGGCTTCCAGCCACGCCAGCAGTTTAGGAACAACGCCGGCCGCAGCGGGCACGGCGGGCTTGGAAATCACTCCGACGCTGTGAATGGGACGCGCGCCGCCTTCACCCGCCGGTGTCACATCTTCAATCGAATTATCGGCGGGCATGCAGGAGAAACTCCCGGTTACCTTCCGCGCCCAGAATGGGGCTGTCCATGATAGCGGTATTGAATCCCAATAACCGCGCGGCTTGGTCCACGCGCTGGCAGGCAGCTTGATGCAACTCCGGTTCGCGCACGATTCCTCCCTTGCCCACTTGTCCTTTGCCGGCCTCGAACTGGGGCTTGACAAGTATAACCATTTCGCCGCCCGGTTGTAACACGTCCACTATAGCCGGCACAATCAGCGTCGCCGAAATGAAGCTGACATCGCATGCCGCGAAATCGATGGATTCCCCGAGGTCCGCGGGCTTGAGATACCGCGCGTTCAGTTTTTCGTGTACCACTACGCGCGCATCTGTGCGGATCTTCCAGTCCAGTTGCCCGCTACCCACATCCACCGCATGCACCCGCAACGCGCACCGTTGCAGCATGCAATCCGTGAATCCGCCGGTCGACGCGCCAACGTCCATGCAGATTCGTCCTTCGACCGTAATGCCGAAATGCGCGATGGCGGCCTCCAGTTTCAGCCCCCCCCGGCCTACGAATCGCGCTTGTGCCAGTACTTCGATCTGGCTCGCGGGGTCCACCGGTTGGCCTGGCTTTGCGGCTTTGTGGCCATCGATCAGAACTTCTCCGGCCATGATCAACGCCTGCGCCTTCTCCCGCGTAGGCGCCAGTCCGCGCTCCACCAGCACACGGTCAAGCCTGGGCTTCATGATTTGCGATGGACAATCAAATCGGCGAGTTCGTGCAGGTGGCCGGCGCGCTCGCCAAAAGATGCCAGCGTCTCGTGTGCCCGGCGGCATTCGGTATCCGCCATGCGCCGCGATTCCGCTACCCCATAGACTGCCGGAAACGTGATCTTGTGCTGCTGTGCGTCTTTGCCCGCCGTCTTGCCCAGCGCCTCCGACGATTCTTCAACGTCCAGAATGTCGTCCACGATTTGAAACGCGAGGCCGATGTGTTCGCCATAGCAGGAAAGCGCCTGGTATTCGGGTTCGCTGGCACCCGCGCAGATGGCGCCCATCCGTAAACTGGCGCGCAGCAGAGCGCCGGTCTTGGCCCGATGAATCGATTCGAGCAGTGGCGCGGTGGGCGTTTGCCCCTCGCCTTCCAGATCCGCCACTTGTCCCGCAATCATGCCGCCCACCGTACCCGCAGCCGTAGCGAGTTCGGAAATCATGCGAATCTTGCGCTCTGCGGGCACGCCTTCAATTTTCGACAAAACCTCGAAGGCCAGCGTCAGCAGTGAGTCGCCCGCCAGGATCGCCATGGCATCGCCAAATACTTTGTGGCAAGTCAGCTTGCCCCGCCGGTAGTCGTCATTATCGAGCGCCGGCAGATCATCGTGAATCAGCGAGTAAGTATGGATGAACTCGAGCGAACAGGCCGCCGTAAAGTGCGCCGCCAACGGTTCTTCGCCGGACGTACGCGCCGCCTCCAGGCAAAGGATCGGCCGGATGCGCTTTCCGCCTGCAAATAAGCTATACCGCATGGCGCGGTGAATGGTCTGGGGTAGCTGCGTTTCCGGCGGCGCCAGTATGTCGAGGTGGGCATCGACCAGCGTCTGCTGCTGGGCGAGGTATTCGCGAAGACTCATGCTTTCTCTGGACGAAACGGTTCCGGCTGGATTTTGCCTTCCTTGCGGATCAACATTTCCACACGCGTTTCCGCCTCTTCCAATTGCTTCCGGCACGTTTCACTTAACTGCATGCCTTTTTCGAAAAGTTCGATGGAGCGTTCCAGCGCGAGGTCGCCCCCTTCCAATTCTTTGACCACCTTTTCCAGTTCGTCGAGGCAGGCTTCGAACGGAAGGACGGTTACGGGTGCTGCGGTGGAGTCGGCCACGCACCTATTGTAGCGGCTGTCTGGCGGCTGCGGCCACTCGTGGTATATTCGCGTGCAGTGTTTCGTTTTGCTCTCCTATTCTGTGCGGCGGTGGCGTCGGCTCAAACCGGCAAGCCGCCGATGACCCTCGACGAATTCTTCAATGCCGTCGATATCCGTAACGTCCGTACATCGCCCGACGGCCATGCCGTGGTCATCGAAACCGCGCGTCCCGATTGGGAAGCCGACCGCTTCCGCAACGATCTGTGGCTCTATCGCGACGATGGCGCCGGCACCCTCATGCAACTCACCCACTCCGGCCACGACCGCAACCCGGAATGGTCCCCCGATGGACATTGGATCGCTTTTCTCTCCGACCGCGATGCCGGCAACAAAAAGCCCGAGCCCTCCGCGAAAACAGACGAGCCTGACGACGCCGATCAGGTTTGGGCCATCCCGCTAACTGGGGGCGAACCCTACGCCGTCTCCCACGGCGACGAGAAGGTCCACGCTTTTGCTTGGTCGGCCGATTCGAAACAGATCTTTTACGCCACTCGTGCCCCTTGGACCAAAGAGAAAAACGAGGCCTACAAAAAGGATTGGAAAGATGTGGTCGAGTACCGCGAGGCCGAACGCGGCGACGCCATCGCGCGTGTCGATCTGGCGGGTGGTGCGCCCAAACCAATCGCCCAAACGCCGTGGCGCGTAAAGCAGATGGAAGCTTCCTCCCACGGCACGACGCTGGCGTTCCTGACCGATTCCATCTCCGAGCGCCAGGAACATATGGAAGCTTATGGCATCTACCTGGTGGATACCGAAGGCGGCAAACCGCGCCAATTGCTGCAGCGTCCGGCTGTGATCGACAACATTCATTGGACCCCCGACTGCCGCCATATTTTCTTTTCCTTTCTGAATGGCTCCGTCGAGAGCGGCTATCAGGATGCCCAACCGCGTGTGTACTGGATCGACGCTGTATCGTCGAGCGCCCGCCCCTTGCGTTGGGCGAAGTTCCCGGGCGCCGTCACCGGCTATACCGTCACACAAGAGGGTGGCATCCTGTTCACCGGCCGCACCGGCACCGAGGTGCAAGTCTATCGCGAAGAACCCCACCTCTTCGTCAAACAACCCGGACAGCCCGGCACCTATGAACGCATTTCCGCGGCAGCGCATGCTAGCCGCGTGGCTTTCGTCCACTCCACGCTGACTGAGCCGCCGGAGGTCTACTTTGGCGATGGCGTGTCGGATGCCCGGCCCATAACCTCCTTCAACCGTTTGTTCAAGCAGCGCGCCTTACCTGAAGGAAAGCCATACCATTGGACGGCCGACGACGGCGTAACCGTCGAAGGCATGCTCATCTATCCACCGGGAAAACTCGACGAAAAGAACCTGCGCATGTTGACCCTGATTCACGGTGGTCCCGGTGATGCCGACGGTAATCACTTCGAGGCCGACTGGTACCAGTGGGGCTCCTTGGCCGCCACCAACGGCTGGCTGGTTTTCGAGCCCAACTATCGCGGATCCATCGGCTACGGCGACCCGTTCACCCTCGGCATTATCCCCAATATCGTGTCCAAGCCCGGCAAAGACATTTTGGAGGGGGTCGAAGCTTTGGTTAAGGATGGCATCGCCGACCCTGACAATCTGACCATCGGCGGTTACAGCTACGGCGGCTACCTCACAAACTGGCTGATTACCCAGAGCACCCGCTTCCGGGCGGCCGTGACAGGCGCGGGCGCGGTCGAGCACGTGGTCAATTGGGGTAACGACGATACCACCTACGATGACGCCTATTTTCTAGGCGGTCTGCCGTGGGACATGATGAAAAACTATAACGATGAGGCGGCCATCTGGCAGATCAATAAGGTGAAGACGCCGACGCATATCGTGGCCGGTGCGGACGATATCCGCGTCTACGTCGGCGAGCAATACTTGCTGGAGCGCGCCCTGCATTCCCAGAATGTTCCGGTCAAGCTATTGATCTTTCCGGGGGAGGGGCACGAACTGGATAAGAACCCCTGGCACGGAAAAATCAAGGTCCGGGAAGAGCTGAAGTGGCTGGAGACCTATGCCGGCTCGCCACCGAAGACTGCACAATAGTGCCCATCACTGCACAAGCACAAAACTTATCTGATGCTTGAGGTGTACGGTATAACTCATTGTTAACAAGTAAGTTATCGGTGTGATTTTGCGAAATGGCTTTGCTCGTCCAAATTCACTAAAGCCACTCGCCACGGTGTAACATGCGCTAAAATCACCATATCCAGACCTGTTGCGCCGCTACCTGAACAGATCCGGTCTCCTCGCCATGCCGACAGCCACCTCAACCCGCGCCGAAGAATTTCGAGACCAGCTTGCGCGCCGCGCCATGGTGGCCGATGGGGCCATGGGCACCATGCTCTATTCGCGCGGCGTGTTCATCAACCGCTGCTACGACGAACTGAACCTCTCCTCGCCCGCCATGGTCCGCGAAGATCCACCAGGAGTATGTCAAGGCCGGCGCGGAGATCCTCGAAACCAATACCTTCGGCGCCAACCGTATGCGCCTGGCGTCGTTTCGGCCTAGCCGAGAAACTACGAGGCCATCAACCAGGCCGGTGTCCGCCTCGCCCGCGAAGCGGCCCGCGAACAGGCCTTCGTGGCCGGCGCGATCGGCCCGCTGGGCGTCCGCATCGAGCCGCTGGGTCCGACCTCGTTCGCCGAAGCGCGCGCGATTTTCCGCGAACAAGCTGAAGTCGCTGGTCGAAGCCGGCGTCGACCTGCTGGTGCTCGAAACCTTCGGCGATCTGGACGAAATGCGCGAGGCGATTTTCGCCGCCCGCGAAGCTGCCGGCGACGAATGGCCATCGTCGCGCACGTCACCATCGACGACGACGGCAACCTGCCGCGACGGCACCGATACCGAAGCGTTATACCCGCAAGCTGGACGAATGGCCGGTGGACGTGATCGGCGTCAATTGCTCCGTGGGTCCCAAGGCCACGCTCGAAACCATCGAGCGCATGATGAAGTTCACCTCCAAGCCGATCAGCGCCATGCCCAACGCCGGCGTGCCGAGTCGTCGTGGAAGGCCGCAACATCTATTTGTGCTCGCCCGAATACATGGCGCAGTACGCCCGGCGCTTCCTGTGGGCCGGGGTGAGGATCGTCGGCGGATGCTGCGGCACCACGCCCGAGCACATCAAGCTGATCCACTCCGAAGCCCGCTCGCTGCAACCGGTCCAGCGAAGCTGAGCGTGACGGTGGAAGAGCCGAAGCGCCAAGGTCGCAGGCTCTCCCGAAAGTGCCCGTCGCGCAAAAGTCGCAACTGGGCGCGAAACTGGCGGCGGGCAAATTCGTAGCCTTCGTCGAGATTCTGCCGCCGCGCGGCGTCGACGCCTCGAAGGAAATCGCGGGCGCCAAACTGTGCGCCGATGCAGGCATCGATTGCATCAACGTGCCGGACGGGCCGCGCGCCAGCGCGCGCATGAGCGCGCAGGTCACCTGCCAGCTGATCCAGCAGCGACGCGGGCATTGAAGCGGTGACTCACTTCTGCTGCCGCGACCGCAACATTCTAAGCATCCAATCGGAACTGCTGGGCGCGCACTGCGGTCGGCGTGCGCAACCTGATCTGCATCACCGGCGATCCGCCGCGCATGGGCACTTATCCGGACGCCACCGCGGTGTTCGATGTGGATGCGATCGGGCTCGTCGAACATCGTCAATAATCTGAATCACGGGCCTGGATATCGGCGGCAATGCGATGGGTTCGCAGACGGCTCTGCTGATCGGCGTCGGCGCCAATCCGGGCGCGCTGAACATGGACGAGGAACTTCGGCGCTTCGAGTGGAAAGTGCAGGCCGGGCGCGGAGTACGTGGTGACCCAGCCGGTGTTCGATCTGGACCTGCTGGAGACAATTCCTGAAGCGATCGAACACGTCAAGATTCCGGTGATCTGCGGCATCTGGCCGCTCACCAGTTTCCGCAATGCGGAATTCATGGTGAACGAACTGCGCGTGCCGGTGCCGGAGCATTACATGGAGCGCATGCGGCAGGTCGATAACGCCGAACAAGTCGCGCGAGGAAGGCGTCGCGATCGCGCGCGAGATGGTGGAGCGCGTTCACGGCATGGTGCAGGGCGTACAACTGAGCGCGCCGTTCGGACGTTATCAGATGGCGATCGAAGTGGCGGAAGCCATTGGTCCGCGCTAGATGGACGCAGCGAGTTATCATTGGCAACAGATCTTGTGGAAATCGATCCGGAGCAGCCGCAGCCGGAAGCGATCGAACGCGCCGCCGCGGCCATTCGCGCGGGAGGCGTGGTCGCCATCCCGACCGATGCGCTGTATACGCTGGTGGCCGACCCGTTGAATCTGCGCGCGGTGGCCGGTGTGTTTCAGCGCCAAGGGCCGCGAAATTCATCGCTCGCTGCCGCTGCTGGTGGCAGACGCTCATGGCGCCGAGGAATTGGCCAAGGAACTGAACAATCGCTTCTATCTGCTGGCGCGGCGTTTCTGGCCCGGACCGCTGACCATCATCGTGCCGGCCTCGGCCAACGTCCCGTTGAAGGTCACCGGCAACACGGGCCGCCTGGCCCTGCGGCAGTCGCGCTCCAAGGTCGCCAACGCGTTGATCGCCGCGCTGAACCAGCCGCTCGATCTCCACCAGCGCCAACATTTCCGGCCATCCCACCTGCCGGAGCGGGATCGAAGTCTTCGGCACCATGGACGGCCGCGTGGATCTGGTGCTGGATGGCGGCCTGTGCTCAGGCGCCGGGGCGACCACCGTGGATATCACGGAGCCCTATTGGAAGATCATTCGCGAGGGAGCTATAGAGGAAAAAGAAATCGCCGAGGCGTTACAGGCGACGTAGGAATTAGTTCCTGGCGCCTATCTCGTAGACGTAGATGTAATGCCGCACTCCACCCGCCATGATAGGTACAATCCCGGAAGGCGTCCAACCACGAATCTCGTAGTCGTTCGACACCACGCGCGCACCCGGCTTCAAGTACTTCTCGAGGTTTGGACGGAGGCGTTCGTTGGAACTGGTCAGCAGGTATAAGGTCACTACGTCGGCCGGGCTCAGGTCCACCTTGAGCATGTTTTCGTGAATCAGCCTAACCCGATTCGATAGACCCAGGTCCTTTACGCGGGCCTGTGTGGACTTGCAAAGGTCTGCCCGTAGTTCCACCCCGACAGCCCGAGCCTGAAATTTTTGCGCGGCTGTGATAATTATGCGTCCATCGCCGCTACCTAAGTCATAGACCAGCTCACCCGGCTTGACCCGCGCCGCGCTCAACATCCGGTCCACAACTTCCTGCGGACTGGGAATATATGGAGCCAGGCTCTCCCTGCTGAACTCCTGCCCATGCAAAGGAGCCCCGATCGCCAAGGCCAGCAGCACTGTTTTCAAAATCGAGTAGGTGGAAAGCCGCATTTGCTATTGGGAAGCGCCGTACGCTGCGCGCTTCGCCAATCTTGATTTTACTATACGCGACATGATATCGCCCCATGCATTCCACAAATCTCTGGGCCGCGAAATCGTGTATTCCGTGCCTTTGAGGTATTTTACGGCATTACCGATGGCATCCCGCCATGGAACAGCCTGTGGATCGAGGTTGTAGTTCATGTAGAAGAGCGGATATTCCACATCCGCCACCTTCCGCAGCGATTCCTGCGGCACATTGTTGTCCAACAGCGCCTTCGGCCCGGCAAAGATCACCGCATCCGGACGGTCCGGCTTGTTCAATTCATCGGTAAACAAAGACGTCAGGAACTCGGTCTCGCCCCGTTTCTGGCTGAGCCGCTTCACATCCACGGTTCCCAGGTTCAGCGAGTGCAGGGCTTCGCCCAGGGCGGGGAAGTCGATATGGGTTGAATCTTCCTGCCTGTAAACCACCCGCCGCTCCTGAAGATTGAAGGCCACAATTGAGAACTTGCCGATCCGCGGTTCGCGCGCGATCCCGCGCAGAATCGAGATCAACGCATTCATGTCCAACGCGTGCAGCGCAGCCGCCGCGGAATCCTGGGGAGCGAAGTTTACCAGAACCTTCACGTTTAACGGCGCGCCCGCCGCATCGCGCATCACTGCAGGCTCATCTTTGAAGGGCTCTGTATCGGCGCCCAGAATGGTGTTCGGTTGCACATCCAGGGTTACGGGTTTGTCCTTCGGCGGAATCGTTGCTTCAATATCCCAAAAAGCGGAGCAGACCCGCTCACTGCGGTCCCGCATGAGCCAGTCCACGTGATACTTGCCTTCGCCCAAGTCGAACGTGCCCTGCAGATAGGCGTCGCCCCGCGCGTTCTCCTCGATCTCCGGCACGTGCACCCGTTGCGACATGTAGACGGGATCGTCGGGATGAGCTGCGGCAGTCACCCTGTAAATCATGGTGAGGAGATTCTGCGTGCCAGCCAGTTCTTTCAGAGGCACGCTCACCTCATAACCGGAGTGAAATTTCAGATCAAAGCCCAAGACCGGTTTGATCTGTGTAGCCGTACAAGGAAGGTCTTTGCGCGCCTCTTGCGATTCGAGCACCGCCGCATCGGTGCTGATCAGGTGCGCCACGCCCCCGGGGCCAGACCCCACCAGAATCGCTTGCCCCCGCGCCGACGCAACCGTGAACAAGACTAGTGAGACAGTCCGCCAAATCGGAATCGGATGAGAGCTGAACGATTGCGATGACATCGCCGGAACCCCAGCACGGCCCATTCCAGTTTATCCCCTATGCGCTCGCATTGCGCTGAATAAAGGTATTATTGCGCATATTTCAAAAAGCGCAACATCTCATCGCCGGAAATGTTCCAGGGCCGTGGGATTCTCCACAGTTGAAGTATCGCCGAGGGGCTCCCGGAGATAGGCCTGCCGGATCAAGCGCCGCACCACTTTACCGCTTTGAGTCTTCGGTAATTCCGCGACCGCATGGATCGCACGGGGCCGGAAAGTCGGGCCCATCGATCGCGCCACATGTGCCGACAACTCGCCGTTAACATTGGTTAGTTCCGCGGCCTCGGCGTCTCCCTTCAACACCACGAACGCCACCACACTCTCACCCGTTAGTTCGTCCGGTACCCCAATCACCGCCGCTTCGGAAACCGATCCATGCGCGATCAAGCAGGTCTCCACCTCCGCCGGACCAACCTTCCGCCCCGCCACGTTGAACGATTCGTCGGCTCGCCCCTGCAGGAACCATTGGCCGTCTTCATCCACCAGGGCCCAATCGCCGTGATACCAGACGCCCGGCCAGCGTGACCAATAGGCGTCAAGATAACGCTGCGGGTCGTTCCATATTCCCCGGGTCATCGAAGGCGACGGCTTGGTGCAAACCAGGTAGCCCAATTGCCCGCGCACCGGTTTGCCCTCTGCGTCGAAAACGTCGGTTGCCATGCCCGGCGCCGGTCCGCCCAATGAGCAGACCTTCAACGGCTGAATCGGCAGCGGCGTCAGGAAGCCGCCGATAATCTCCGTGCCGCCCGAGATGTTCATAATAGGGCACCGCTTGCCGCCCACCCGTTCGAAGAACCAGCGGTAGGAGCTTTCATCCCACGGTTCGCCGGTCGAACCCAACAGGCGCAGGGAACTCAAATCGAAGCTCTCAGGTCCACGTCCGGCCTTTCGCATCAACAGCCGGATGGCCGTCGGCGAAATCCCAAACGTAGTAACCTTGTGCCGCTCGATCATCTGCCAGAAACGATCCGGATCGGGATAATCCGGCGCGCCATCGTAGAGAACAATGGTCCCACCCTGGTGGTGGTTCCCGATGATTTCCCAGGGCGCCATCATCCAACCAATGTCCGACACCCACCAAAACCGTTCGTCCTTGCGGTGGTCGAACGTCAGATAGATCTCTTTGGCGGTCTGAGCCAAGGCGCCCGCATGCGTATGCACGACGCCCTTAGGACGACCGGTAGTTCCCGAAGTGTAAAGCAGCAGGCAGCGCGCCTCCGATTCGAGCGGCAGTGCGGAGCACTCCTCCGGTTGGCCCGCAACCAGATCGTGCCACCACACATCGCGCTCGCCGGTCCACAGGACGTCGCCACCCTTGTACCGCAGGACCACGGTCTTCTCGACCGCCGATCCCTCGGCTAGGGCTTCGTCCGCTTTCTGCTTTAAGGGGATCGACCGCCCGCGCCGCTCCAGGGAATCGGCCGTGAACAGAACCTTGGCGCCTGAATCCTGCAGCCGCACGGCCACGGCCCCATAGCCGAATCCCGAAAAGATGGGTACCGCGATCAGCCCCAGTTTGAAGCAGGCATACAAAATCATGACTACTTCCGGCACCATCGGCATATACAGCGCGACGCGGTCGCCCGGCGCCAGACCCAGGCCGCGCAACGAGTTCGCCAAGCGGTTGGTTTCCCGCTCCAACTCGCCGAACGTGAAGGTCCGGACGGCGCCGTCCTCGCCTTCCCAGATAATGGCCAAGTGATCGCGCGCCTCGCCATCGGCGTGCCGCTCCAGGCAGTTCCACGCGATGTTCAACTTGCCGGGGAGAAACCACTGCGCCCACTCCACGCCGCGGGAAACGTCCAGCACCTGCTGGTAGGGTTCGAACCACTCGATGCCGAGTTCCTCCACCATCTCGTCCCAGAACTCCACGAGGTGTTCCTGCGAGTAGCGGATAAACTCCTGATAGGTTCCTATCCCCAAGCGCCGCATGAAGCGGTATACGTTGGTGCTTTCGATAAACTCCCGCGTCGGTTCCCAGATGAAGGGCGTTTCGGCCATCCTGCTATTTTAGCGGTGCGCGCTCCGCGCCAGAACTTACCGTCTAAGTAAACGACCAGCCTTTGCGGAACGTGGGCTTCAGATATTTATTGGCGTCCGCGTTGTTGGTGAAGCGCATGCGCGGCGCGTCCCATTCGAGCTTTCCTGGAACCCTTAGCGCAATCACCCCCAACAACATCCACTCCACGAATGGCACGGCCACGTTGAAGTTCGAGCACGAAGGATCGCCCCCTTTACATGCCCGAATCCAATCGTGATAATGTCCCGGAGAGCGCGTCAGAGAAGGTTGCGGAAACTTGTAATCCCGCATCTTTTCCATGGGGACCAATCGGGTATCGTCGCCATAGGTGCCGGTGGTCAGCATGCCCTTTTCGCCGATGAACAGACTGCCGTCGGGTGTGGGGATCTGAGCGTTGGGAGCGTTCTTCACCGTTTGAAACTTCTCGTAATTGAAGACGTCGCCGATAAAGCCTGTGAATGGCGGTTCCTCCGCCTGGCGGGGTGTCGGAATCTCGGGAAGATCGCCCAGGAGTTCGCCATCCGGTACGCCCGGCAGTCGCGGTGTTTCCGTCATTCCGTCGTGCCAGAAAAGTTTCACCGCCGGCATGTTGCCGCGCGCCGGAAAGTCATAGCGGATCACCGACTTCTTGGGGAACATGAAGTTGCTCGGACCTTCGATCTGAATGCACTCGACACTGGTCGGAGCGCCCAGTTGCAGCGCCATATTCGGCGCGCCCAGAATGTGGCATGCCATGTCGCCCAAGGCGCCGCAGCCAAAGTCATAAAAGCCGCGCCAGTTGCCGGGCTGATAGAAATGGCCGCCCAGCGGCGACTTGTAGTCAGGGCCGCCGGTGGCGTAAGGCCGCTTTTCGGCGATGCCCAGCCAGAGATCCCAATCGAGCGTGTCCGGAACGGGTTCCGTGGGAGGAACTGAAGTCAGCCCTTGCGGCCAGATGGGCCGGTCGGTCCAGGCATGCACTTCGGTCACCGGGCCGATGTCTCCGGCCCAAACCATTTCGGCCGCCTGCCGGGTGCCTTCGTTCGAATAGCCCTGGTTGCCCATCTGCGTGGCAACTTTGTATTTGGTGGCGGCTTCGAGCAATTGGCGCGCCTCCCAAACGGTGCGAGTTAGCGGCTTCTGCACGTAGACGTGCTTGCCGCGCTCCATACACCACATGGCGGCGGTGGCGTGCATGAAATCCGGGATGGCGATGATCACGGCATCAATCCCATCTCCCTGCTCGTCGAGCATTTTCCGGAAGTCTTTATACTTGGGAGCCTTTTCGTACTTCTTGAACATGCGCCCTGCGCGGACTTCGTCCACATCGCAAAGCGCCACGATATTTTCCGCGGAACAGCCTCGGATGTCACTGGAGCCTTTGCCTCCCGAGCCGATCGCAGCGATGTTCAGCTTTTCGTTGGGCGATTTATAGCCAAGTTTTTTCAGCGAAGGCGCACTGCCGAATCCGGCGGCGGGAACCGCACCGGCCAGTAGCGAGCCGTAAAAGAAATGACGTCTGGTGAACTCGAATCCCAAGTTCCACCTCCCCCATACATCATATGCCGTAGCACAGTGAATTACTTGACAATTTAGCGGCGCGAGTCGTAATACGCAATGCGCGAACGCAGTTTGTCGGCGAATGCCGTATCGTTTTCGCGCACCACAATCGCCAGGGCACGGCCGGCCGTCTGGGAAGCCTCCGCGAAGCGCCCGAGTTCGGCGTACATCGCGGCCAGCATATCCAGGCTCTGCGGTTCGTTTCCGCCCGACAGTTCTACCGCCTTTTCAAACTGTGGGGCCGCCTCCGCAAAACTATGCCGTGCCGCCAGCACGCGGCCGAGATTGAAACGATACTCGAGCGAGTCGGGAGTATTCGTCACCGCTCTGCGCAAGTGCTCGACGGCATCGTCAAGTTTACCGGCGCGCGCCAGTACAATTCCCAACATGTTGTGCGCATCCGCGAATTCGGGATCCAGTTCCAGAGCTTTGCGGATGTGATCGATCGCCTCGTCGGTCCGTCCAGCTTCCAGAAGCGCGGCCGCCAGGTTGCTCTCCGTCAGCGGATCCTTGGGGTTCAGTTTCAAGGCTTGCTCCGCGGCGGCGATAGCATCCGGCAGATTGCCGGCCCTGGTCAACGCCACCGCCAAGCTCGAATAGGCGGGAGCGTTTGCGCTATCCAACTCCACCGCCTTGCGATAGTGCGTAATCGCTTCCTGAATTTGTCCCTGTTTATCGAGAGCGTAGGCCAGATGGTATTGGGCTTTGCCATCCTCCGGTTCCAGGTCGACCGCCTTCTTCCATTCGATCGCGGCCTCGGCATATTTTTCCTTGCGCGCCAGCTCGCCGGCCACGTCGCTGAGCCGGTAAAATTCAGTAGCGGGAGCGTTCATCGAAAGCAACCCTCCGGCTGGCACATTCACGAATTCCGGAATATTCACGCCGCGATTGGCGGCCGTCGCGTCTTCGATCAGAATAGCCGGACTATCGTGGCCCTCTTCGTCGATATGCGTCAAAAAGAGCTGCGTGAAGAGCGAGCGGCCTTTCGAAGAAAACGCCAGCCAGCGGCCGTTCGGCGAGAAGCTATGCCACGAGTTCATGCGCGGCAAGTTGCAATCCAGACGGCGCGCCACCCCACCCGCCGCCGGTACGATGTACAGTTCGCTATCGGGGCGCATCAGCAGTCCGTTGTGATTGCGCACGTAGACGATCCACCGGCCGTCGGGCGAAACTTTCGGGAAATTATTGCTGCTGCCGTTCTGCGATGCGCCTTCAACGCGCTGCGGAGTGCCCCCCCGCCCTTCGTTAAACGGTATGCGATACAGGTCGTATTGGATCTGCGTTTCGTCGGGCGAATTGGCTACTTCCGCGATCGCCTGGCCTTCGTGATAAGGCTCCTTGGCCGCCGCCCGCGAATACACCAGAAACTTGCCGTCCGGACTCCAGAACGCCGATGCCTGTACGAAGGCCGGATCGTTCGCGCCCGGTAAAGGCTGCAACTTCCCGCTCGCCTTGCTGTACCACGCCAGAACACCCTTGGTCGGATAGAACACCTGGCCGAAACCATAATCGCGATAGAACCCGTTGTAAAACCGGCTGTCGAAATCCTTGATATGCGATCCGGGGTTTTCGATGGAAGTAATCACGTACTGCCCGTCCGGCGAGATCTGCGACATGAAGCCGAATCGTTTGGCGGCACGCTCCTCGGAGAAGGAACTCCAGCGGATCACGTTTTCACTCCGTATAGACGTCTCTGGTTTCACCGGAACCACGCCGTAGAGTCCCTTGTCGTTGCCGGGCCCGTCCACGTCGAGCCCCATAGTCTTGCCGTCGCCGGAGAAGGAGTGGCAGTTGATGCAGGTAGGCAGACCTTGCATCATCAAATGGCTCTTGGACTCGTTGACGTAGCGCAGGCGCCAAGCGATCAGCGGCACCGCGCCCGCAGGCAGCGGCATGATCACGCCCTTTTCGCCGGTCGGTACGGAAATCAGCGGGACGTCGCGGAAGAAGATGGGCGCGCCGACGGCATCCTTAGAAGCTTGAATGGAAATCTGCCCGTGAGACAACGGCCCCGCCATTTTATCGTCGCCGAACCCGGTGATGCCGATCGTGGCAGGGTGCTTGACTGCGTGCTTCAGGATGTTCGCCCAAGTTGACGGGTCGGGCTTCCACGCATGTCCCGCGGCTTCGATGGGCGTGAGAGTGGGCGTGACCGCTCCGGCCTGCGCGCACTTCTCGTCGATCTCGCCGATCCTCAGGCGCTCGCCTTTCGACTTTAGCTGGATCTCGGGCGAACGGCCGTTAAAGGAGACTTCGATCCGCCATACAGTAGATGCCGGATTGGCATCGCGCCATTGAAAGGTGGGGGGGGCGATGTCCGGCGGAAAAAGCGTATGGTTCGCCGGGTAATCGACGGTGATGCCGCTGGGCGGATCCTGGGCGGCAAATGCCCTCGGGAAAACAAACAGGAAAAGAGACAGAAGCAGAACGCAAAGCCTGCCCTTTCCGTTCATGCCGCGATTTGCTCCCGCGCTCACACGCTGACCACGGGACAGGGCGACTGCCGGATGATGGCATAGGCATTGGTGCGGAGCCTGCCGAAAACGCCTGCTGCCGACCCGCGTCCGATCACGAGCAGTCCGGCGCCGATGCGCTGTGCCGTCTCGCAAACTACTTTGGGCGCATCGCCCGATTCCACCACCAGTTCCGCTTCGGTACCGAAGCGTTGCTGTAAGCGAGCCAGATCGTCGCGAACCGTCATCATCAGTTCGTGCGCCCGCGTATCGTTTTCGGGCGTGGCCGGCGAGTCCGCCATGACGTGCAGTACGGTCAGGCGCGCGCCGAATTCCTTCTGCATCGCGGCTGCCCATTCGAGAGCCTTGCAACTCTGCGGTCCCAAGTCGACCGCACACAGTATTTCGCGAAATGGTTTAGGCTCGGCCACCGGCGCTTCTTCCAAATGAACGCCCGTCCACACCGGACAATCGGCGTCATGCAGCACTTTCGCCGTGATCGATCCCAAAATAAACTGCCGGAACGGACCGTAGCCATGCGTCGGCATCACCACTAGCCCGATATTTTCCTCGTGCGCATAGTCCACGATCTGCCGCGCAGGATCACCTTCCAGTACTACGCGTTTCGCCTCGGTCCCCGCTAGCTCTTCGGCCAGAAAAGTCTCGAGTTCCTTATCCACTTGCGCTGATCGATTACTATACAACTCCGTTAGCATGGAGCCGCCGATCTCCAGCGCTCCAAACTCGTAATGCGGCGGAGTTAGAACATGCAACAGGGTCAGTTCGGAATGGAAATGATCCGTCAGGGTCTTGGCGTATCGCGCCGCGCCCAATGAACGTTCCGAAAAATCTACCGGTAAAAGAATTTTATCTAACGACTTCATGGCAACCTCCGTTACTGCGTCGCCCTATTTCTGCGCCTTGTTTTCCACGACGCCTAAATCGGTGAGGATCTTAGGCGCAGCCTCTTCCGTGGCCAGCAGGTTGTGGCATGCGCCGCAATCCTGCGTCACCTTGCGCCCGTCGGAACTGGCATGGCTATCGTCGTGGCATCGGAAACACCCGGGAAAATCGGTGTGTCCTACGTTGTTAGGATAGGTTCCCCAAGTGATTTTCATGGCGGGGAACACGTTGCGATTGTAGATTGCGAGTAAGTTGCGCGCCGTCTTGGATACCTCGGCTTGGTGTTCCTTATAAACCGCCGGATAAGTATCGCGGTAATACGCTTCGAGTGCCGCCGGTATGGCCACCGCCGCCGCTTCACGGCTGGCATACGGCTTCTTCAGGATCTCTACGCTCTCTTTGTGCGCGAAGGGTAGGCTAGGGGAAAGATCGCCCGCGAACATGGCTTCATCAACCGCCCGCTCCGGCAGTTTGTAACTGTGTGACGGCCGGTTGTGGCAATCGATGCAATCCATTTCGCGAATGTTCAACCCCTTCCCATCAGCTGCGGCGCCCTCGGCCCGGTATACAGTCTTGCCGCCCGGGCCATCGTATTCGATCCACGGAATGGTTTGCCGTTGCGGATCCGAGTGGCCATAGCGAATATGAACGCCGGGCCCAAGGTGTGTTCCATGAATTCCGATGCCTTTATTGCCGCCACCGATTTTCATCAACAGCACAGTCTTAGTTAAGACATTATTTTCGTCGTCCCCGAACTTATTGATGATGCGGAGCCTGTCCTCGCCGTATTTCTGCGGCCAGTGGCACGATTCGCAAGTCTCCCGTGCCGGACGCAGGTTGTGTACCGGCGTCGGAATAGGCGTCTCGTAAGTGTGAAACATGACCGCGAACACCTGCCGCATACCCGACAGTTTGCTGCGTACAAACCAGGATTCACCGGGTCCGATGTGGCACTGCACGCATTCGACGCGCGAATGGGGCGAGCTTTGGTACGCCGTAAACTCCGGTTGCATCACCGTGTGGCAGGTTTGCCCGCAAAACGAAACCGATTCCATGTAGGATACGGCGCCGTATGCCAACTGGCTGGCAATCACAATGTTTGCAAACGTCGTGACGCCTATAAATGTGACCAGACGCCGGAATTCCAGATTCCGCATGTTCAGGGGCGGAAAGCTGGCCGGATAAAGCCCACGCTGCTTTTCCTTCTTGTTCCGTAGAAAAATGCCCAGCGGAATCAAAACTAATCCGGCGAAGAACAAGCCGGGCAACAGCATAAATGCAAGGATGCCGTTGTACGGATTGTGTATCTCCCCGCGCATAGTGGTTGGCAGCAGGAACAGCCAAAATACAGTGGCAGTGGTAACCACTACCACCCCAACTAAGCTGATCCAGTTATTGCAGAGATGTACCAGCGGGGAAAGGCCGGCGGGTACCTTGTTATTAGGCGGGGAACTCATTTCGCTATAGTCTCACTGTCAGGCGTCTCATTCTGATCCACACCTTCTACCGGATGCGCTTCGGATTCTTCCGCTTTCACACTCACCCCCGTCAACCAGGCCGTATCCATGGGGTAAACGTCCGGATCGAAGATTACCGTATAGAAGTGCCAGACTACGATAGCGAGCGTTGCCAGGAGAGCTTCGTAAAAGTGGACCGAGGTGGCCACGTCCAGCCACAACTTGGGGAACAGCGCCAGCATCAGATTGTTGCCCCAGAGCATCAGGCCGGTGGCAATCATGACGATCGCGCCCCAAACCACGGCCCAGTATTCCGCCTTCTCGATATAGCTATGCGGCGACCGCCCGGGGGGCGCGGAACGCAAGCCCACGTTGTAACTGAAGTTGGCCAAGGCTTCACGCCCGTCTTGCATCTTTGGAAAAAGCTCCATCCAATGTTTGCGAAGCCGCCCGTTCACAATCAGCGAAATCAAGTGCACCAGTGCGACAGCCACAAAGACCAGCGCCGCGATCCGGTGTACGATGCTGCGCACGTTCCCGCCACCCAAGAGCGACGGCCGTGCCCACCATTGGTCCGAGTACTTCAAGGCGAAACCGGTCCACGCCAGGGTAATAAAAGAAATCACCAGTAACGCGTGCTCCACACGTTCGAACGGCAGCATGCGCACGTGCGGACGGCCGGGCAGATCGTCACCACCCCGGCGCCGAGGCGAGCCCCCGTTGCCACGCATCCGTAACAGTTTGCGGAACCAGTCGCCGCCATTGTGCAGCAGCATCAGGCCGATGGTTACCGGGATCATCAGCAGGTAGAACTGTCTTACCGCCCGCATGGCCGGGGCTTCCCGTTGGCCTTCGGCGACGTGGACCTGGCTGATCGCAAAACGCTTGCCGGCTCCCTGGTGGCATTTACCGCAAGTCGCCGCCAGATTTTTCGGGTTAACCATCGAGCGCGGATCGGAGGATGCCAGAATGTTGTGGACTCCGTGACAACTGGCGCAATTAGCTACTGTTTCGTTACCTTCTTTTGCCGCCAGTCCATGAAACGAGGCGTCGAAACTGACTACGCGGTCCGCGGGAAGTCCGAAGCGCCTGGATAGCCGGACATTGCCGTGGCAGTTCCCGCACGTATCCCGTATATTTCCCGCGTTGACCGATGAAGCTCTGTTGCTCGGTACCAGAATGGCATGTTCACCGTGACAGTCGGTGCAGATGGGCGCTTGCGTAATGCCTTTAGCCAGCGCTTGACCGTGAACGCTGGCGCGAAACTGATCCGCTACCTCGCTGTGGCACATACCGCAGGTATCGGGCACTTTCTCTCGAAATTCCGCGGCTTTGGGCCGAAGCAACTCATGCGCGGCACCGTGACACACGCCGCAATCCGGCGCCGAACTATTGCCGCTCTTGGTGGCCTGGCCGTGTACCCCTCGGTCGTAATCCGCCTGCTGCCCCTGGTGGCACTGGCTGCAGACCGGTTTCGGCACGTTCGCGGGATGCGGATATTCGTCATGCTGCACGTGGCAGGATGCGCATGCCACCGCGCTATGTGCGCTCTTCACTAACTTGGCGCCCTGATCGTCGTGGCATGCTGTGCAGGCCGAATTGTCCGCCCCTCGCACCGGAAAGGCGGCTACCATCACCCATAACAGCAGGGCGGCGGCAGCCACACTAATCCTTCCGGTTTTTCGCGCCATAGTCATTGGAGATGTCCAGTTAGTGGTTAGTAAGTAGGAACGTTGTTCCAGACCTGATACAAGTAAATCGCGGCCAGGGCGATGCCGTAGACAGCAACAACTACCGTGAGCGTTTTGCCCCAACGGTCGATCGCGGCTAGCTTGTGGCCTAGGGCGGCCTGCTCGGTAGGCATGCTGCCTTCCAGATGGATCGAATCGTCTTCGTGGCTCGAAACCGACTTACGATAGAAGATCAGGAATACTACAATGATCGCCAGAACGCCCCAGAAAATGGCATATGGCAATAGATTGATGTTCATAACGTCCTCCTTTTAGAGTTGAACCGGAATGTTTCCAATATTGGGCCGGTTGGGTATAGGCCGGCCGAAATCTTTCCCCGTAGCTTCTTCGATAGCTTCAACTACCAGCAGCAGATAGGCGTCCAGCGCGCACTGCACTTCCTGGCGTTGTCCGCAATTGCCATCGCTCTCCTGCGCGCAACAAACGCTGCAAACGTTTTGGCGGATGGCGTTAATGTAGTCTTCGATATTGTCGCTGTGGGTGCTCTGAATGGCTTCCGCAACCTGTGGAAACAGGCGGAACAACGCGCATTGGCCGGGAACTTCCAGCCCGCACGTCCCATCCATTTTACGGTCCGAACATACCCCACAAATCCGGTTACGCACTAAAGCCTCAAGCTCGGCCAGTGTGTGTTGCATGTAAGACTCCCTCCAGGAAGTTCACTCTAATGCACGCGAAAGTCCACCCTCCGCGCTTCGGAACTATTGGGTTTTGTATCGTTTTGCGCCGATGATGGGAAAATCTGGGGATATTGGCGCAGTCCCGGAAGGCTTACTGGGGGAAATACCGCCATGGGGAGATTCTGATTGCACTTTGGGAACCCGCAACGCGGCCGCCATGATGGCGAGCAAAACCGTACTGGGGGGATCGTCCGGAGATACCAGCGATACGATCCCCGCATCCCAGGCGTGCGATAGATTCGCGGGATCCTTGCGCGTAAGCAGAACTACCCGCTCCGGATAGGGCAGCGGTAGCGCGACGCGGTTGAGACAGAACTCGTCCATCACCAGCACGCACGTTTCACCCGGTCTCGGCGTTTCGACACAGTCCACGTGCCAAGGGCCGCTGCGGACCAGCGCATCGCGCAAGGCCGCCTCCAACGCCGAATCCATTATCGCGAGCTGAACTGTTTGCATGATGCTCGCTCCGCCCGGAGCCTTCAACTACTTCTTCTCCGTGTAACCTTCCAGTGAGTTATTGTGCTCCTTGAAGTATTTGCCGGCTTCGGTCAATTCCTTCGGTTTCGCCTTGGAATCCACGTGGCAGAACGTGCACGATTTCTTGGTGATCTTTACGTACTCCGGTTTGCCATACGATAACGTCGAACTCACCAGAAAACCACCGACCAGGATGACGGCGGGAAGAACGAACTTAAATTTCGACATGGAACCTCCGCTCCGCTATTCTGCAATTCCATCGCCAAGCATCGCACCCGCGTTTTGCACTTGCAAAGCGCGATTCCGGCGTGTGGACGGCAGCAACGTCGGGTGAATTGCCCCCTCTATCTTGTAGTTTTTGGGCCAATTAACGCACAGTCGCCGATGCAGTTGCGTATAATGAGGTGTTACCCAACCGATGTCTAAGCTTACGCCCGAGTGGCAGCAAACCCACATCCTGGAAGCCGTCTTCGACCAGTTATCAGACGCCTTAGTCCTTTATTCCCCGGATTTTATCATTACCGGCGTCAATCGCGCCGCTGAAAAACTCTTCGGTATGACCTCCGAGGCCATGATCGGCCGCCATTGCCAGGATGTCTTTCGCTGCGGCGTCTGCGAACCCGGTTGCGGCGTTCTGGTCGGCCTCAATCAATCTCCCTCTGCTCCCCATTCCACGATCCGCCTGCACACCGATAACGGTTTGGAGCGTCTGGTGGTCATGCGTACTACCCAAATGTTCGACAAAGAAGGCCGCGTCGAGGGCGTGGTAGCGACCATTAAGGACGTTACCGAAGAAGCCGCTCCCCAAAAACGCGAAGTCATCGCCGAGTCGCCCCTTATGCGCGAGGCGCTGAATTTCGTCCGGCGGGTGGCCTCGAGCGAAGCGACTACCATCCTGCTCGAAGGCGAAAACGGCACCGGCAAAGACCTGATCGCCAAAACCCTGCATTACCAGAGCATCCGCCAAGCCGAACCGTTCATCGCCATCAACTGCGCGGCCATTCCCGAAACGCTGCTCGAAAGCGAATTGTTCGGCTACGAAAAAGGCGCTTTCACCGACGCGCGCCAGCAGAAGCGCGGTATCTTCGAACTGGCCGATAAAGGCACGCTCTTTCTCGATGAAGTCGGCGAAATCCCGCTCATGCTGCAGGCCAAACTGCTGCGCGTGCTGGAAGATCAAAGCTTTCGCCGCCTCGGCGGCCTGAAAGATATCCAACTCGATCTGCGCGTGGTCGCCGCCACCAACAAGAATCTGCGCGAAGCAGTTAAGGAAGGCGCCTTCCGCCAGGATCTTTACTTCCGCCTTAACGTCATCCAGATTGTTCTCCCGCCCATGCGCGACCGCACGGAAGACATCATGCCGCTGGCGCGTTTCTTTATCGAACACTATAACCGCAAGTTCCGCCGCGGGATCGAAGGCGTTTCTCCCTCCGCCGGAGAGTTGTTGTTAGCACATGACTGGCCCGGCAATGTGCGCGAACTGCGCAACGCCATTGAGCGCGCCATGATCCTGGAAGAATCCACCTACATCACGGTGGCCAGTCTGCCGATCGCCATTACCCGGCCCGATGGTCAGCCGTCCATATCCCGCCGCACGTGCCGAGATCCCTACCGAAGGGCTCTCGCTCGAAGACAACGAGCGTATGCTGCTGGCGCGCGCGCTCGAAAAGACCGGCGGAAATCAGACGCAGGCCGCCCGCCTGCTGCGCATTACGCGCGATACCCTGCGCTATAAGATGAAGAAGTTCACCCTGCGCTAATCTTCGTGCCACACCGGCGCATCTCTGTCCTCCAGCTATAATTGCCCCATGCCATGTGTGCTATCCCTCGACGAGGGCACCACCAGCGCGCGCGCTGCCCTCTACGACGAGCAAGGGCGCAATATTGCCATGCAATCCGCCCCCTTCGATTGCCGTTACCCGCAGCCTGGCTGGGTGGAACAGGATGCCGATGAGATATGGAACGCGCAACTCTACGCCGCGCGCCTGCTGCTCGATCGCGCTGCTGTGCCCGCATCGCAAATCGTAGCTGCCGGTATCACCAACCAGCGCGAGACCACCATTGTTTGGGAGCGCTCCACCGGCCGTCCCATCGCCCCCGCCATTGTGTGG
The DNA here is from genome assembly GCA_963738345.1 of Bryobacterales bacterium. Lineage (GTDB taxonomy): Bacteria > Acidobacteriota > Terriglobia > Bryobacterales > Bryobacteraceae > Bog-159. The sequence continues at coordinate 2,539,441 of CAVTWI010000002.1, read as the reverse complement.
CAGTGCCGCCGTACTGCGCCGTATTGCACGGCTTTGGCGGAGGGTCCCGATGCCGCCGAAATTACGCGCCTCACCGGATTGGTGATCGATGCTTACTTTTCCGGCAGCAAGATCCGCTGGATTCTCGACAACGTGCCCGGCGCGCGCCAGAAAGCCAGGGATGGCGAACTGCTCTTCGGCAACGTGGACACCTGGCTGGTATGGAAGTTGACCAACGGAGCGGTCCACGTTACGGATGTGACCAACGCCTCCCGCACCATGCTGATGAACCTTGAAACCGGTGAGTGGGACGACCATCTTCTACGCATCCTCGACGTACCGCGCGCCATGTTGCCTCACATCGCCCCTTCGAGCGCCGTGGTCGGGACCATTCACGCCGATCATTTCGGCGCCGAGATCCCCATCGCCGGCATCGCGGGCGATCAGCAAGCCGCCCTTGCCGGCCAAGCTTGCTTCCGCGCCGGGCTTTCGAAGAATACCTATGGCACCGGATGTTTCGCCCTGATGCATACAGGCGAACATATGCCCGTCTCACGCCATCGCCTGTTAGGTACGCGCGCGGCCTCCAGCAGCGGTGCGGCCCAATTTGCCGTGGAAGGCAGCGTCTTCGTGGCCGGAGCGGCCGTACAATGGTTGCGCGATAAACTCGGACTTATCCAGACCGCGGCAGAATCCGAGGCCGTGGCTGCCAGCGTACCGGATTCCGGCGGCGCCTATCTGGTCCCGGCCTTCGTCGGACTGGGCGCTCCGTATTGGGATGGTGCGGCGCGCGGCATTCTCTGCGGACTGACTCGCGCTACCGATCGCGCCCAGATCGTACGCGCCACTCTTGAAAGCATCGCCTACCAGACCCGCGATCTGATCGATGCTATGCAAGCTGATTCCGGCAAGCAGATCCTCGAACTGCGCGTAGATGGCGGCGCCGCGGCCAATAACTTCCTGATGCAGTTCCAAGCCGACATTTTGGGCTGCCCCATCGTACGTCCGGCCGACATTGAAACCACCGCCCTCGGCGCAGCCTATCTGGCCGGACTCGCCACCGGATTCTGGAAGAGCATGGCCGAAGTGGAGAGTTTCTGGCGCGCCGAACGGCGGTTTGAGCCGTCCATGGATGCCACCACGCGCGACCGCCTGTTCTCTGGATGGAAAGACGCCGTAGCTCGCTGCCGGGGCTAATAATGAGACTTAATACTGCCTGGAAACGTCTGCTGTTGGCGGCGCTCCTCGGGTCTGCGTGGCTTTTGCCGGCCCAGACGCCGCAGACGGCCGAGACCACTCTATTGCGTGCGGTGATGACGTCCACTAACGGTGACGGCGGTGCTATGGATCTGTTGGTGCACGTGGTGAAAGACTCATCCGGCGCTATTCTTTCGGGCTCGCTAGACTTGGATCTGGCTTACCAGTTTCCCAGCGACGAAGTGGTCACTGGGCTCGGCGTCTCCGGCAATGTCGCAGGCTTCGTAACTCTGGCATCCCCGGTGACGGCGGCGGCAGGCGCCGGGCGCATTTCCAGCCAAATCCAAATTTCATCCAGTAACTCCGCCGGGCTGGTCCTTCTGAACGGTTTGCTGTCCCATCCCGCTCAGTATTCCGTAAACGTGATCACCGCCAGTCATCCCACCGGAGCGATGAGCGGACCGCTCCAACTGGCCAGTTCCGCCGTCCTGATGGCTGTGTTGAGTTCGAGCGCTGGATCCGGCGCGGCTACCATAACCGTTTCTTACACTGGTCCCGCCTACGCTATTACATCGGCGGAAGTCACATTTCAACTGAATTATCTGTTCACCTCGCCGGTCACTTTCTCCGGGATGCGTGTGTATGCGGGCCAAGGGGAAACCGGCGCCATCGCTGTCGCCGCCGGCATTCTTCCAGGAACAGCGTCGGCTTCCAGTGGAGCAGGTGTCTTGACCGTTCCCGCAACCGAGATCGACATGACCAATTCCCAATTGGTGCAGGCTGTTCAAGGCATGCTGACCGGTCCTTCCAATTTTTCGGTGGACGTGAACACCGTGGAGAATCCTTCGGCGCCGTTGACCGGACAACTACGCGTTACCGACTCCATGACTTTTCAGATTCCCGGATTCGCCGGTTCCGGCGCAGCATCCGCCGTGGCGTTGCATACCGTGCGTAAAGCTTCCGGCGAAGTGCAGGCCGCTACGGTAATCTTCGACGTCAACTATAGGCTTGCGGCGGGTTCGCCCATAACCGCCGTCGACCTTGACGGCACCATAGCCGCAACCCCGTCATCCACCGATCCGTCCGGCGCGGGCAACATTTATGCCACGGTCACAGTCGATGACGCTGATGGCTTGGCTGCGTTGAATCGAATTGTGGCCGATCCAGCGGCACACAAAATCGACCTATCCGCAACCGCCACGATCACCTCTCCGCTGGCCGCCTCCACCGCCGCGCCCTCCGTGGCGGCCGTGATTCCCATCGTCGAAGTAAAGACGCTGTCCACCTTCGCTCCCGGCGAGTTAGTTGAGATCTATGGAACCAACCTCGCCGCCGTAACTACCGATCTCAGTGCGTGGCCGGGCGGATCGTTGCCAGCGGCGCTTAATGGCGTGTCGGTGACTGTCGGTGGCCAGGCCGGACGGCTTCTTTATGTCTCTCCTACCCAGGTTGACGCTGCCTTTGCCTTTGAAACGCCCATCGGATCCGAGTCGCTGGTTCTCACTAACGCCAGCGGAAGCAGTACGCCGCTTCCATTAACGGTCGTCCCCATCGCGCCGGCTCTGTACAATTTCGCTTTCGAAAACGCAAATTTCTCGATGGTGAACCAAGGCAACGCCGCAGCGGCCGGCGATACGCTGGTCTTCTATACCACGGGCATGGGCCAGACCACCGGGCCCCTCTCGACGGGCCAGAGCATTCCCGCTGGACCGCCCTACTTCTATACCCCGACTGTTACGGTTACTATTGGCGGCGCCAACGCTCCAGTCATCTACTCCATCGCGGCGCCGCCTTACGTGGCAGGACTCTACCAAATGGCGGTGACGGTGCCGTCCGGTCTCGCGCCCGGGGAACAGCCGGTGGTGGCTACCTCGGGTGGCAAACAGTCTAACACCGTCACCATCATCACCAAGTAGCGATAGTTACCGGCGCCAATAACCGCGGTACCAGCGGCGCCCGTAATATCGAGGTGCGACCCACCGCGCGCCGACATAGGGCCGTCGGCCCCAGTAGCCCGCCCGCCATGCCCAGCGCCCGGCTGCGGGATACCAGTAACCACCCACCCAGGAGTAACCCGGTCCCGGTGCCGGCGCTACGTACGCTACGGGTGGCGGTGGCGGAGGCCCGTAAGCGGGTGCACCTATGCCAACTCCAACCACCACTGCGGGAGCGGCGAACAAAGCACTCCCCGCGAACAATACAGCAGTTAATAATTTACTTTTCATAACGTCCTCCTGGCTTGGTTATTGCAAATCGTTTGCCAATTCCAAAATGCCTGAAAACAAAGAGTTAGAGCATCTTTTCGTGGCTCTTCTCCACCGTTTTGGTGGATCTCGGCCAACGCCGCACGGACCCCCGTTTACCGCCGTGTAATTTTGCCGGAGTTACACTGTATAAAGTTAACCAAAAGAATTTAGCGTCCGAAAGGCTGGAAACCGCCTCTAATGGTATTTCCCGGCTGAGCCGATGTTTGCATTGGGTGAATAGCCTTGAAACCAGTACGCGTTTTTAACGTAATTCCGTCCCTGCCTGAGCCGATCGAGCCACTGCGGGAGATTGCCTATAATCTTCGCTGGGCGTGGGACCACGACAGTATTGAATTGTTCCGGCGTTTGGATAACGACCTCTGGGATGCCACCGGGCACAACCCCATCCAAATGCTCGGCAGCATCGATCAAATGCGCCTCGTAGCGGTCGCCTCGGACGATTCGTTCCTGGCCCACCTGGAGCGCGTCTCGAGCGCTTTGGAAACACGTATGGGCCAGAATTCCTGGTTCCGCCGCGTGCATGCGCCCGCCGATAAACTGGTGGTTGCTTATTTTTCGGCTGAATTCGGACTCACCGAATGCCTGTCGATTTTTGCCGGCGGCCTGGGTATGCTGGCGGGCGACCACGTGAAGTCCGCGAGTGATCTGGGCGTGCCCCTGGTGGGTGTCGGCCTGTTGTATCAACAGGGCTATTTTCGGCAGTATCTCAGTCAAGCGGGATGGCAGCAGGAAGAATACATCGCCAACGATTTTCACACTCTCCCCTTGCGGCCGCTGACTCGGCCCGACGGCAAGCCCTTAACCATCGAAGTCCAATACCCAGGGCGGCCCGTTACCGCGCGGATTTGGTGGGCACAGGCCGGCCGTGTTCCGGTCTATCTTCTGGATACTAACGTTGAGTCCAATAGTCCCGCCGATCGCGAGATTACCGGCGAACTTTACGGTGGGGATAACGAGATGCGCCTGAAGCAGGAAATCCTGCTAGGTATCGGTGGTTATCGCGCGCTCGAGGCAGCTCAGGTTCGGCCGGTCGTCTACCATATGAACGAAGGGCATTCGGCGTTCCTGTCTCTCGAACATGTCCGCCGCCTGATGGAGCGTTACCAACTCTCCTACCCCGAAGCCCGCGAACTGGCTTCTTCGAGCCTCATCTTCACCAGCCATACGCCGGTTGAGGCGGGGCACGATTATTTCGCGCCGGACCTGATGAACCACTACTTCAATGGTTACTATCAGTCCCTGGCGCTCAGCCATTACGATTTTCTGGCCCTGGGGCGCAGAAACGCGAACGACCAGAACGAATTATTCTGCATGACCGTGCTGGCCATGCGCCTGGCAGCCACAAGCAATGGCGTCAGCAAACTGCATGGCGAGGTTAGCCGCCGTATGTGGCAGGCGATCTGGCCCGGCGTACCTGTGGAAGAAGTGCCTATCGGGCACGTCACCAACGGCGTCCATTTCCGAACATGGCTTTCGAACGAAATGAACCAGTTGTACGACCGCTACCTCGGTCCGCAATGGCGCGAAGCCGCCAACGGCGTGATCTGGAGGCGGGTCGAGACCATTCCCGGCGAAGAACTTTGGCGCACTCACGAGCGTCGCCGCGAACGCCTGGTTGCTTTCGCAAGGCGTAAACTCCGCGATCAGTTGAAGCGCCGTGGCGCACCCCAATCGGAAATCGAGGCGGCCGACGAGGTTCTCGATCCCGAAGCCTTGACTATCGGTTTCGCCCGCCGCTTCGCTACTTATAAACGAGCCTCCCTGCTGTTGCGTGACGTCGAACGGCTGAAAGCGATTCTCTGCGATACCAAACGGCCCGTACAGATCATTTTTGCCGGTAAGGCCCATCCCCGCGATGGCGGCGGCAAAGAACTAATCCAACGCATCGTCACCCTGGCGCGCGATCCGGCTTTCCGCCGCCATGTAGTCTTCCTGGAAGATCAGGACATGGCCGTGAGCCGCTATTTGGTCCAAGGGTGCGATGTTTGGCTGAATACGCCTCTGCGTCCGCTAGAGGCCAGTGGCACCAGCGGCATGAAAGCTGCTGCCAACGGTGCCCTCAATCTCAGTACCCTCGACGGTTGGTGGGACGAAGCGTGGCGTACGCCCCGGCCCGAATCGGAAGTGATCGGTTGGGCAATCGGCAACGGCGAGTACTACGACGACCCCAATCAGCAAAACCAAGTCGAGGCCGAAGCCCTCTACGACTTGCTCGAACGCGACGTCGTCCCCACGTTTTACGATGTAGGCGTTGACCGCTTGCCTCGTCGCTGGATTGCCGCGATGAAAGGGTCGCTCAAGAATCTCTGTCACACCTTCAATACGCATCGCATGGTACGGGAATACACCGAACACTTCTATCTGCCCGCGTTTGAACGGTTCCGCCGATTGGAAGCGGATGGTGGCGCGGCCGCCCGCGCTTTGGCTTGCTGGATGAACCAGGTGCAACGCGAGTGGCCTCAGGTCCGCGTGAATGCCCTTGAAGACGGTCCCGCGGCGGAGGCGAAAGTCGGCGATTTAATTACCGTGAGAGCCCGCTTACTCCTGGGAGCCCTTTCGCCAAGCGACGTCACGGTGGAGCTCTATCTTGGAGCGTTAGATGCCGTCGGCCAGATTACACAGCCGGCCAGTTTCCCGATGCGCCACGCCCTCTCTCCGGGCAACGGAGAGCATGTCTTCGAATCGAACGGCGTTCCCTGCTGCCGGAGCGGCATGCAGGGTTATACCGTCCGCGTGTTGCCGCATCATCCGGATCTCGCTGCGCGCTTTGTACCCGGGCTCATCACCTGGGCTAGCTAGACCCGCTAGCGCCGCTGTGCCCGCGCTAACTGCGCCGCGCTGATAGCTTGCCCTAAATGCCGTTGCGTGTGTTCGGCAATATGCACTACTAGCCCGATTACCGTAGCTGGCAGCCGTTTACGCCCAACCTCGCGCGGCTCCGCAAACGTAGCCGGATCGACCGACCGGATCGCCGCCTCCGCCCGCGCGAACGTGGCCTCCAAATCCGCCAGCAGTTGCTCGAGCGTGGCGCCCGGATCCATTTCCGAAGCCAACCGCGCCAACTGCGCCGCATCCAATTGCCGGCCTCCCAGATAAGCCGTCAGCCGGTCCACGCTGCCGGCCATATGCCGTAAATGAAATCCGAGCGGATCCAACCCATGCGGATGCGCCCAAACCTCAGGGGTCTCGAGCCCAGCCGTATGGCGGGCCAAATCCTCGCGAGCCTGCTGAAACCCGTACAGCGCGGGCGCGAGCAGCGGATTCACGTCCGCCAACGGCCCGCGCAGCCAGGGTTCGGGTCTTGCATCGGCGGTGCTCAGTTTTTCTTCTCGGCTTTCTTGCGTTGCATGGTCAGAGGATTTTGCTGGCCACCCTGGCTCCAAGTCCCGGTCATCGCCGAGGCGTCCTTATTGAGCGTGGCTTCGTAAGTCCCGCCGACGATTTTCACATCCAACTTCACCGTGTCCCCCGTCCGTGCGATGCTATTCACCGCCAGACCGTTAGCGCCCTGATCCAAGCTGTCGATAGTGCCCGTAATGCTGCCGTCGGCATTCTTAACAAAATTGAAGCGCAGGTGCAGTTGGTTGCCCGCAACTTCCAAAACGCCTTCCCAAACACCCTCCAACACCTGTACCTCGCCGGTATTAGCCGGTACCTTTTCCACGGCCTTCGGCTCCGACTTCCACTTCAGGTCGAGCGGTATCTTCTCGCCGCCGGCATTCAGGTTGCCTGAAATCGTCTTTCCATCCTCAGAAAGCTTGCCTTCGTAATGTGGATCGCCTTGCCCCGGCAGCGTGAAACCTACCGCCATGCCGTCTACCTTCACATTTCCAATCGGCAAACCCGACACTCCCTGTATCGGAACATCCATTTCCGCGACCCATTTATCGCCATCGCGGTGCACGTTGAACACCAGGCCCAAATCACCGTTGGGCGTTTTCAACGAGCCTTCCCAAACTCCCGCCGGACTCGCGGCCGCCAACGCTGCCACCGGCGCCAGCATACACAGTCCAGCCAATACTGCGAGGTATCGTTTCATAAAACTCCTGAACCGGATTGTAGCAGTACGCACCCAAATTCCCTGCCGCTTGAGACACGGAAGTTCGGAAAGGAAGCCGCGCTTCAAGGCATTATAGAGTTAGGCGCGTTTATGACACATCATCATCTGGCTCTGGCCCTTCCGTTACTCCTGGCGGGCACGCTATTAGGCTCGTCCGACCTGGTGCCCGGCGTCAACCGCTTCGCCGTCGCCAGTTATCGTCAGCTTTCGCAAAACAACGGCAACCTGATTCTGTCACCCTTAAGCCTCTCCGCCGCCTTGTCCATGCTGCTCGCTGGCGCGCGCGGCCATACCGCCGCAGGAATTGCCGCCGCGCTACAGCAAACTCATCCCGGCCCCGGTTATCAGGCCTCCGTGGCGGCGCTCTCCGCGGAGCTTACCAAAGAGGCGAACACCGCCGGGAATCAACTCTCCATCGCCAACGGCATCTGGTTACAGCAAGGCACCGGACTTCAGTCCGATTTCGAGCACACCATTCGCACCCTCTACCAGGCCCCCCTAACCCTCCTCGATTTCCACGCCCAAACCGAACAGGCCCGCGCCCAGATCAACGCGTGGACCGCCGACCACACCAACAACAAGATTCCCGAATTGTTCGCGCCCAACTCCATCGCCACTGACACCCGTCTCGTCCTCACTAGCGCCATCTACTTCTATGGCAAGTGGGATTCTCCATTCGACCCGACCGCCACGCGCAACGAACCCTTTCAACTGGACGCCGGCCAGACCGCAACGGCCAAATTCATGCACCAGAAATCGGACTTTCCCTATGCCGAGACTCCCCTCGCGCAAATCCTCGAGCTCAAATACAAGGAAACTCCGCTGGCCTTCGACATCCTGCTGCCCAAAGCCAATACCACGCTGGCCGAACTCGAGCAGTCCCTCAAGCCCGAACTCCTGACCTCCTGGTTCGCCTCCCTCGCCAGCCGCAAAGTCCAAACCGCCATTCCGAAGTTCCGCGCGGAATCCTCGTTCGCGCTCCGCGACATGCTCTCGCAACTCGGTATGGCCGATGCCTTCGGGACCACCGCCGACTTCTCCGGCATCGATGGCGGGCATGACCTCGCCGTCGGCAATGTGGTGCACAAAGCCTTCGTCGACGTCGCCGAAGAGGGCACCGAAGCGGCCGCCGCCACCGGCATCACTGTTCGTCCGTTGGCCATTCGCCGCGAACAGGACACCGTGGTCTTCCGCGCCGATCACCCGTTCATCTTCTTCATCCGCGACACTTCCACCGGCGCAATCCTGTTCGAAGGCCGCCTTTCGAAACCGTAAGCCACGTTCCGGCCGCCTAACCTTTCTCATCCTCGCGCGTATATACTCTTCCGGTAGAGCTTCTGCCGGAGTACAATATTCGCTGAGCCCCATGGGAAAGAAGCCCGCACAAACCGACATCCTGCAAGGTACGCTGGATATGCTGATATTGCAGATCCTCGCACCCGCTCCGGCGCATGGCCACACCATCGCCTACGCCATCGAGCGCCGATCGGAAGAAGTTCTACTGGTAGAGCATGGATCACTGTATCCCGCCCTCCACCGTCTGGAAGACCGCGGCTGGATCGCCTCCTTCTGGGGGACCTCCGAGAACAATCGCAAAGCCCGCTATTACCGCCTCACGGCCGCCGGTCGAAAACAATTAACCGTCGAAACCAGCCGGTGGGCGCGCGTAGTGCGAGCGGTGAACCAAGTTCTGCGCCCGGTCCAGGAGTGACCCCATGAGCTGGCGGCGCTTCTTCAAACGGCGTTGGTGGGACGAAGAACGCGCCCGCGAAATCGCCGCCTATCTCGAAAATGAAACTGCCGACAACATCGCCCGTGGCATGTCGCCCGACGCCGCCGCATCCGCCGCGCACCGCAAATTCGGAAATCCTACCGTCGTACGAGAGGAGATCTACCGCATGAACACCATTGGCTGGATCGAAAGCACCTGGCAGGACCTGCGCTACGGCGCCCGCACTCTTCGCCTGAGCCCGGCCTTCGCCGCTGTGGCCATTGTCTCGCTGGCCCTCGGGATCGGCGCCAATACGGCCATCTTCCAACTGCTCGACGCGGTACGCCTCCGCAGACTGCCCATCCCCGACCCTCAACAACTGGCGGAAGTGAAAATCGTAGGCGGCAACCACGGCATGGGCCTGAACCAGACCTACGGCGAACTCACCCGTCCCATCTGGCAGGTTCTCCAGGAAAAGCAGCAGTCTTTCTCCGGCGTCTTCGCCTGGAGCGTGAACCAACGCTACGTGGGGCGGGGAAGTGAGCTGCATAGTTTCCGCGGCCTCTGGGTCAGCGGCGATTTCTTCCACGTCCTGGGCCTGCGCCCCTGGCGCGGCCGCCTCCTGCTGGCGGACGATGCCGGAGCCTGCCCCGTCACCACCGCCGTCGCCAGTTACCGCTACTGGCAAAGCCACCTCGCCGCGCGCGAACCCGGTCCCGCGCTGAAACTGGTCGTCGATGGCGACCTCGTCAAAATCGTCGGCGTCACCCCTCCAGACTTCTCCGGCATGGTCGTGGGCGATGACTTCGACATCGCGCTGCCTCTCTGCCGCCCCCCCGGCGAGCTACGGCGCGACGTCTTCGAGGTCTCCGTGATGGGCCGCCTGAAGCCCGGCTTCACCTTGTCCCGCGCCACCGCCGAAATGCAATCTCTCAGCCCCGGGCTCTTCGAAGCCACCACCCCCCCCGGACGCGCCCCGGACTTCACCGCCTCCTACAAAGAATTTCGCCTGGCCGCTTATCCCGCCTCCACCGGTGTCAGTTCCCTCCGCGGCGACTATGACGATTCCCTCCTGCTCCTCCTCGGCATTACCGGGCTCGTCCTGTTGATAGCCTGCGCCAACCTGGCCAACCTGATGCTGGCCCGCGCCAGCACGCGCGAACGGGAACTTGCCGTGCGCCTCGCTCTGGGAGCCTCCCGCGCCCGCCTCGTCCGCCAGCTACTTTCGGAAAGCGCCCTCCTCGCCGCCATCGGAGCCGCCCTCGGCATCGCCTTGGCCCACGTCCTCAGCCGCGTGCTCATCTGGGCGCTCTCCACCGAACCCTACGCGGTAAACTTAAACACCGCCATCGACTGGCGCGTCCTCCTCTTTGTTGCCTCCGTTGCCATACTCACTTGCGCTGCCTTCGGCGTTCTGCCCGCCCTCCGTGCCGCCCAGGGCCATCCAGCCTCTGCCATGAAGGCCGGTGGACGCGGCCTCACCTCCAGCCGCCATCGCTTCTCCCTGCAGCGACTCATGGTCGTCACCCAGATCTCCGTCTCGCTCGTTCTTTTAGTTGCCGCGCTCCTGTTTGTGCGTAGCTTCCGTAACCTCGTCACTTTCGATCCCGGTATGCGCAAAAGCGGCGTCACCACGGCCTTTTTCGGCTTCTGGCAAGCCAACCTGCCCCCCCAGGAATGGCCCGCCCTCTATCGCGACATCCTCGGCGACGTGCAGGCTACCCCCGGCGTCATCGACGCCGCCCGCACCACCCACACGCCTCTAGTCGGCGGCAGTTGGGAACACAATATCTTTCTCGGCGCCGTCGAGGGTAAGTCCAAATTCACCTGGGCTAGCCCCACTTACTTCCGCACCATGGGCATCCCCATTCTGCGCGGACGCGGCTTCAATGCCTCCGACACCGAAAGCTCCACGCGCGTCGCCGTCGTCAATCAGGCCTTTATCCGTCAATATCTGGGCGGCGCCGATCCGCTCGGCCGCACCATGCGCACCGTCGCCGAGCCCGACTATCCCTCCACCGTCTACCAGATCGTGGGCGTGATCCCCGATACGCAATACAACAGCCTGCGCGGCCAAATCCCGCCCATCACCTTCGCCCCCGCCGAACAGTTCCCCGCGCGCGGACCCTGGATGATGCTCATGATCCGCTCCAATGTTCCTTCCGCCTCCCTCGCCGATGTCATCAAACGCCGCATCGCCGCCCGCCATCCCGGCGTCATTATCGAAACCAGCGACTTCGAGCGCCAGATCCGCGACGGGCTCACCCCCGAACGCCTCATGGCTTTGCTCTCCGGCTTCTTTGGTCTGCTCGCCGCAGTCCTGGCAATGGTCGGACTCTACGGCGTTATCTCGTTCCTCGTCGCGCGCCGCCGCAACGAAATCGGAATCCGCTTGGCCCTGGGAGCCGAACGCCGGCAAGTGGTTGCGATGGTCATGCGCGAAGCCGGACGACTCTTGCTGCTCGGCGTAGCCGTCGGCATATTATTCTCGCTGCTTGCCGGCCGTAGCGCGCGTTCGCTCCTCTTCGGCTTGAAACCTTATGACCCGCTTACCTTCCTATCCGCCGCCCTTCTCTTAGCGATCATCGCAGCCGCCGCCAGTTTCCTTCCCGCTCGCCGCGCCTCCCGGCTGGACCCCATGGTGGCTTTGCGCGACGAGTAGCGCGTCGCCGCGCGCCGCCGTCCGGCGAAATGTTATGGTGTCATCCAAAGCCATGAAACGCACTCTTCCCGCGAAACTGATTCTGCTTGCCACCGCAGCCTTCGCTCAGACTCCCGACAAGGCGCCTGACAAGCCCGCCCGGCCGGCTATGGCCGAGACACCCAATACCGATATCTATTACAAACTCGCGGTGGATGCCCTCCCCCAGGACGGCGTCCCCAAAGGCGAAATCAAAGGCCCCTTCACCCTGCCCAGCAAAGCCTATCCCGGCACCCAGCACACCTATTGGATTTACGTGCCCGCCCAGTATGACCCCGCCGTACCTGCCAGCCTCATGATCTTCAACGATGGCCAGGCCTTCATGGCCCCCGAAGGCGATATCCGCGCGCAGGTAGTAATGGACAACCTGATCTATCGCCGCGAACTGCCCGTCATGATTGCCGTCTTCATCAATCCCGGCCGCACACCGGAGCAGCCCGAGCCCAATCCTAAAGAATGGGGCGACCGCACCACTAACCGTCCCACTGAGTACAACACTCTCGACGACAAATATGCCCAAGTCATCGTTGATGAGTTACTGCCCATCCTGCACAAGGATTACAACCTATCCAAAGACCCCGAACGTCACGGCATCGGCGGATCCAGTTCCGGCGCCATTGCCGCCTTCACCGTTGCCTGGCAGCGTCCCGACGCCTTTCGCAAAGTGCTGAGTAACGTCGGCAGCTTCACCAATATTCGCGGCGGTAACGCCTACCCCGATATCATCCGGAAATCCGACAAGAAACCGTTGCGCGTTTTCCTGGTGGATGGCCGCAACGACAATCGCAGCCTGCATGCCGACGGAACCTACGATCAATCGCGCGATTGGTTCTATCAGAACGTGCGCATGCAACAGGCGCTCACCGAAAAGGGTTACGACGTGAACTACGAATGGGGCATCCAGCGCCACGGCCAGAAGATGCTGCAAACCGTGTTCCCCGAAATGATGCGCTGGCTATGGCGTGACTCCGGCGTCTCAACCGACGTTCACGATATGGTCGAGCGATCCTTCAACGCCCCTAAGAAGTAAGCGCGCTGCCTCACCGTAAGTACCGGAACGTCCGCCACTCGCTCGGATGGCCGCGCTTGCCTTTACTATTTACCGGCCACACCCGCCAGCGTCCGGCCTGTTCTCCGGCGAACACAAAAGTCGCCTCCGTTCGGTTGGCCACCATTGCCATCCCCGGCATGCCCTGGTACTCTGCGTTCCACGTATCTTGATACATGTAGTCCCACTCCAGCAGATAAGAGTAAGCGCCCGCGACAGCTTCCCACTTACAAGTCACCCGGCGCGGATACCCATCGAAGATAGCGTGGTCTGGCGGCGCGAGCGGCCGCGGCGCCTCCAGCGAAACGTCTTGCGGCTCGGGCGGCCAGATGGTGACCATGCCGTTGCCCGGCGCGTGGCCATCCTGCGTCTGCGCCCCAACTGCCAATTCGAAAACACCGCTGGCTTCTTCCGGTTCGGCCCCGCGCATTGCCGCGCTGAAACGCCATTCGGACATCTCTACCAGTGCACGCTCGGTCCATTGCTGGTTGTTCGTCGAGAGCGTCTGAAAACCTCGCGGCCGTCCATCGGCCCCCACAGTGAAGCGCACGCGCATCGACGCATCCACCAGCGGATCCGGATTCGCGGGGATTTCGCCTTTGATCAACTGTGGCCGCGAGACCTCCTGTGGCAGGCTGAAGTTCAACCGCGCTGTCTGCCCCGTATGCTTTTGGTTCAAGATCTGGAGGCGGAGTTCGACATGGCTGGTCGTAGCGAACGGCTTCCCCTCCTTAGTGCCAGGTTCGAATCGCCAGGTCTCGATCGCGCGCACGGCCATCTCGTCCAAGCCGAATCCCGCGCCGCGCACTACCTTGATGTCGCGCGGCACACCCTCCTCATCAACCAACAGGCTCATCATCAGGGTGGTGTTGACGCCCGCCCGGCGCGCTTCCGCGCTGTACTCCGGCTCCACGCGCGAGATCACTCGTGGCGGACGGCTTCCCCAGCCTTGCGCCAGAATCACCGTCGCGGATAGAAACCAAACCAACCGCCGCATTGCCATCATCTTACTCCTGCCCAGTCTTGACCGGCCGTTTGCTCCGCCCCCGCGCCAAGGCGTATAATCCTTTGAGCGCTCCAAGCTATCCGAAAAGAGGGGAACAATCCATGTGGATTCGAAAAGGACAACGTGACCGCCAGAAGGGCGTCGATTCGCCCGTGCCCACCCAACTGGTTTCCAACGAAGAGTACATTCCGCGCCCGCAGACGCCCAAACAAAAAGAAGTAGAGTATTGGACCGGCCAGATCGCCGAAGAGAAATCCCGCAAGCTCGGTATGGATCGCCGTAAATTCATGGCCACCCCCATGGGCCTCGCCGCCTGCTTCCTGGCCTCCAATAAAGTTTGGGGCAAAGTCTGGGACGTAGACGAAGAAGAGGCCCAGGATCAGGGCGCCTACGAAGAGAAACTTCCCAAGGGCGAATACTTCGTCCTCGATGTGCAATCCCATTTCACCAACGGCATCCCCATCGGTCTGCGCGGCGATATCGGCAAGATGGAATTCTTCCAGAACATGGGCTTCAAGCTGAAGGAAGACAAGGAAGCCTATAGCTTCCACAATTTCATCAAGGAAATGTTCTTCGACAGCGAGACCGATATGATCGTCATCTCGGGCGTGCCTGGCAAAGAGCTACAGCGCGATAAGGATGGCAAGGTGCTCGAAGGCCAGGCCCGCACGCCCGGCCTCAACATCCTCCCAAGCTGGCTCATGGCCCAGGCCCGCGATGAGATCAACGCACTGGCGCAATCCAAGCGCGCCATCAGTCAGGGTAACCTCGCTCCCAATCACTACTGGGATAAAGCAGCCAACAAGCCCGACAAAGCCGCCACTATCGAACAGATGGAGCGCGAACTGAACTTATATAAAATCTCTTCGTGGAAATGGTATTGTCACACCGATCCGGGTCGTTCCGGCGGCGGATTTCAGTGTGACGACGACAACGCTCAATGGTTCATCGAAGAATCCCGCAAGCGTGGCATGAAGATCTTCAGCGTGCACAAGGGTTACTCCTATCAGTCGCGTATCCTGGGCCACCTGGCCAATCCCAAAGACATCGAAAAGGCCGCCCTGCGCAATCCCGATATCACTTGGGTCATCTATCACTCCGCCTTGCAACATGGCCCCAACGAGCCGAACTGGGAAGAAGCCAATAAGTACGACCCTGTCACTGGCGACTTCGCCTGGCACAACGTGCTGATGGATATCAAGCGCCGCAATCCAAAGATCGACAATGTCTATCCCGAAATCGGCAGCTTCTTCGGCCCTCTGGCCATCGCCAATCCGACCATGGCCATGCACGGTATCGGCAAGAACATCAAGTATTACGGCGTCGATCACGTCATCTGGGGAACGGACTGCCTCTGGTGGGGATCGCCGCAGTGGGTTATCGACGCCTTCAAACGCTTCCAGATCAGCGACGAGTTGTGCGAGAAGTTCGGCTACAAGAAGATCACCAAGGAAGACAAAGCCAAGATCTTCGGTCTCAACGCGGCGGGACTCTACAAGCTCGACGTCAGTGCCAAGCGCAACCCCCTCCCGGCTGACACACTCACGCGTTTGAAAACCGCCTATCTGGACCACGGCGGCCAGCGCTCCAACGAGGCTTACGGATGGGTGCGCGCGGGCGACTGATTGTCCTGCTCGCGCAGGCCGCCTGTGCCACACTCTCCGCGCAGGTGCCCCGCTATGTTACCGGCGATGAGTGCCTCTTTTGCCACCGCGTAAAGGTGGCCGATACCTGGGAACAGAATCCGCACGCTCGCACCATACACCCTCGCGATGACGGCGATCCCGTGCCTGCCCAAGCCACTTTCGTCCTGGGCGCGCACTCGCCGCAGCGGGGCCTTAAGCCCGATGGCTATGGTAAATACGACTTACTCTCAGTTGACGGTAAGACGTGGAACGCGCAAACCTTCGCCCTGCGCTGCGCCGGTTGTCACACCACCGCGGTCGACCCGCGTACCCACGCCTTCTCCGCTTCCTCGCTCGATTGCTTCACTTGCCACGGGATCGCCCCAGAAAACCATCCCAATGATACATCGCTCATCTGGTTCTCAAAGAAGCATTCCAAAGATCCGAAACAGATCGTATCCATTTGCGGCCAGTGTCACCTGCGCAGTGGTAAGTCCGCCGACGGCCTGCCGTATCCGACCGGCTTCGTCGCCGGCGATGACCTGTTTGCTGGCTTTAAGATCGACTTCTCCAAGGCTGATGACGCGAAGCTCAATCCAGGCGATCGCCATATTGTGCGCAACGCCCGCGACGTTGTTATAGCCGGCAGCGATGTCACCTGTATTTCTTGTCACAAGATCCATGGCGATACCTCAGCCAAACATCGCCTGGTGCTGAGCGGTCCCATCTGTCTCGATTGCCATAACTCCGACGGACCTAAGAAAGTAGTCAAGAAGTATACGGTGCACAGTGACCTATGCGAATACTGATTTCGGCCGTCATAACCTTGCCGCTAGCACTCGCCGCGCAGGAACCGCCCAAAGTCCATTTCCACCACCTGCACATCAACTCCACCGACCCCGCCGCAGCCATCGATTTCTACACCCATAAGTTCGATTGCGAGAAGGCTGACTTCAACAGCGCCGCCGCAGTGTGGGCGCAAAAGTCATGGATCCTCTTCAATAAAGTGGACAGCCCGCCGCCCTACGACACTGTCTCCGCCATCTGGCACTTCGGATGGGGCGCCGAAGACATGCCCGCCACCTACAAAAAGCAACTTGCATCCGGCACCCGTTTCGAAACCCCCATCACCGATATTAGCGATCTGGCGGGTAAGCCGCCCGGCAGTTTCTTCTTCGCCTACGTCGATGGACCCGATCACGCCCTTATCGAACTGAACACCGCGTCCCATCATCGCTTCGGACACATCCACTTACTCAGCCAGGATCCCATCGCCGCCGGACAGTGGTACAAGAAACACTTTGGACTCGCGGGCTACATCGGTCCTCCCACCGCCCGCATCTACCGCGGCGTGCACGTGGAACCGGTTGCCTCGCTCAACATCGATAATGTAAACATCATCATCTTTCCCGTCGAGTACGCGCGCGACGCCATGCCAAATCTCTGGAAAGATCGCCGGGATTTCGAATCCACCAAAGGCCGCGTCGTCGATCATATTGCCTTCAGCGTGGACAACCTGCCCGCCACCCTCGACCGCCTTCGTAAAGAAGGCGTCACCGTAACCGGCGGATCGTTCGTCGAAGGGCCTGACCACATCCGCATCGAACTCATCGAGTCAATTGCAACTAAGCCATAATAATCGAGGAATCATATGCAACAGCCAATCTGGAATTTCGAGCAGGAGCCCTGGGGCGACGAACGGCCCGACGAAACCAGCGTCAACCTGCGCGCCTATTTCGACCGCATGGATGACGCCAAAATGCAGCAGTATTCGCCCCAATGGAGCGACGAGCGGCTCATGGAATGGGATGGCAACTTCCGTGACGACGGTGTACTTATGATCGCCTGCTGCGAGCGCGATGTGGATCCGCCCGAGTACCGGCGCGTCATCGAACTGGCCCGCGCCTATCGCGATCGCGTGCGCGGCGCGCTTCTCCAGGGCGTCAGCTAACGCGCTTGCGCTTCCGCCTCAGTGCGCGAAACCACAGAAATCCGACGGCCAGGAACGGCGAACCGTATAGCAGCAGGTCCCACCTGCCCAGGCCCGCTGGAGTCACTTCCACCGTAGCGGATGACTCGCCGTGGCCAGCGGCGCTATCCAGCATCACGTGGATGCGCCAGACCTCCTGCGCGTCGAACGGAATCTCCACGTAGTATTCAGTATGGTCGCGCATTTTGTCGAGCGCCGCTGGCATACCGCTTCTCACGCAACCGCCCACTCACCGGTTGTACTCCTACTTCCACCTTCAAATCCTTCGGCAGTTTTCCGCCCGGTGGCGGATCCACCATCACCCAGAACGTCCCTATGCCGACATCCGGATGCGTCCACAACGACATCACCACCGGTCCGGCGCGCCGGTCCACGATGATGGGGAAAGGCGGTCCATTGTGCGCCGCGGCGGGAAGTGCAAGGGCCACCAAGAGTCCCGCTGCGCCAGTGTAATTACCCAGTCTTCGCATTCCCTATCCCATGAATGTGGCGCGCATTTCCATCGGCTGCAAAATCAGCCAGACCGCCGCCAGCCACAACACCACGCAAACTGCCGCCCACGGAATGAACGCCCGCACCGGACTGCGCACGCCTTCGTCTTCCGCCAGATGATGCGTTACCAGCAGCGATTCCGCCAAACCGAACACCAGGAATCCCAATTCCAGCGGCTGTACGAAGCGCGTGGGGATGCCGGTTAAAGTCCACAACGGTTCGCCCAGCAAAGGATAACCCAGCGCCGCCACCGCGCTCTGTGTCACTGGAATCAAGGTTAGAAATCCGGTTAGAAAATGGAAGCTATAGTGCGCCAGCCACATCCCGAAGCCTAGCGGCGCGAGCCCGTAAGCGTAGCGTACCATCAGCCGTACCGCCGGCTGCCTGCTGCCCGCCCACCATCGCGTCATCCACGCCGCTATCCCCAGCAGGACCGCCGGTTCCACCACTAACGTGAAGCCGAAAATCACCGCCAGCACCGGAGCCTCGCGGCTCACGTGCATCACCCGGCCGAGCCAGCTTTCCACCGCATATACCGGGCTCACCATACCAAAAGCGTTCAACAGCGCGCCAAACGTGAACACCAAAACCAAAGCCGCAAGATCGTTGCGGCGTGAAAATAGCCCGATGCCCGAGCGCCGCGCATCCGTCAACAGTTCGCTCGCCGCCGGACGTTTCAGCATCCCCACATTGTCGTGCGGACACGCTTGCACGCACTCCAAACAGAAAGTGCAATCCATGTTCCCGACCTTAGCGGGCTGAAACAACGCCAATTCGCAACCCCTTTGGATCACCACCAGCCCCGTCGGATCGCGCCGTCCCCGGATGCAGTCTTTGGTCTGGCAACTCGTGCACACACCCTGGTCCCGCACCTTCACCTCCAGCGGCGAAAGCGTGGATGCTACGAAATTGAATTGCCCGATGGGACAAACGAATTTGCAGAACACCGCGTGCTTGAATAAACCGTCAACAACCAGGATGGCCGCGAAGTACGCCACAATCAGCCATGCCGTCCACCACGGTGATGACCACAAGTCGAACAGTTCGTATGCGAAGAGAACAAGCACGAA
The DNA here is from genome assembly GCA_963738345.1 of Bryobacterales bacterium. Taxonomy (GTDB): domain Bacteria; phylum Acidobacteriota; class Terriglobia; order Bryobacterales; family Bryobacteraceae; genus Bog-159. The sequence goes on along the minus strand of CAVTWI010000002.1, from coordinate 2,520,295 downwards.
CAGCGCGATCGACAGCCATTTGTTGCGCAATGCGCGCGGCCATGTGAACCGTGGACGCACCCACCGTCGCGCCCACTGCCGCACCAGCATGAACGGGCACGCCAGGCAAAATAGATTGCCGGCGCACAGCAGCGCCAGCACCAGCGCTCCGCGAAAATGCACCCAACTCATGGTAGTAGCCAGATTCTTGGGCGCCAGCGTGGGCCCGAACAGGCCGTGTGCGATCATTGCCACGCCCGCCACCAACATGGGAACTTGCAGGAAGGTGCGGGAGTGCCGCCAGCTTAGGAACCGGCCAATCAAGGGAACCCGAAGCAGATCGAAGGCCGTCAATTCGTTACTTCGCCCTGACACCCTTCACTTCCATTTGCCGCTCCAGTTTCTGCCCTCCGGCCAGCGTGATATGCATCATGATGACCCAATCGCCCGCCATCGTCAACCGCAATTGTCCCTGGTAGCGTCCCGCGGCGACCTCCCGCGCCTCACCGAACTCTGGAGCCATCCCGGGGTGCGACATATCCGCCTCAAGCGCAATGCGCGCCGCAGTAACAGGTCTGCCGTCCAGGCCCGAAACGCGCACCGTCACCGTAGCCGTGCCCACTCGCACCGGCTGCGGGGCAATCTCCTGTTCAATGTGGATGCCGCCAGATGCCGTCACCGCACTCCGGCAACCCGTTGCCAAACACAGCGTCAAACAGCCCGCCGCGGCCACCACTACTTTAATACGCGTTGGCTTCAGCCGATCGCGGGTGCCACTCGCACGTGCATGCCGCATTTTTCTCACCAGCCGGCGGAAACATGTGGTAATACATGCCGATCACCATGGGAACGAAAACCACGCTGTTATAGAAAAGGTGCAACTCAACTCGGGGGAAGAACAATTGCAGCACACTGAACGGCACCGGCTTGCCCCAGAAATTGTGGTGCATGGTGGCCTGGGTAATCAACAATAAATGCTCGATATGGTGCCAGAATTGGATTACCAGCGCCACTGTCCACCACGTCCGCGCCGTCCCGGTGAATCCTTTCCTCAGCACCCAGATCCCGGCCAGCATCACCACCGCGTAAGCATAATGCAGCACTTCCGATTTGATCAGCCACGGATACCATAGGCCCAGGATGCCGTTGGCCTGGGGCCGCGGCCATCCCATCACATAGATCTGGGTCGCCTGTACCAAGTGTTCGGCCCAGTGCGCCAGCACGATGAACATGAAGATCTGCAAGGCCCGTTCGTGCCACTGCGAATTCAGTTTTTCGTAAAAGCTCTGACCCGCTACCGGCACGAAATCCATGCTCGAACTCGATGCAGCCATATCCTCTCCCCTCACTCGGAGCACTTAGCGTCCAACTTGACGAATTATGGCATCGCAGCACAATGGCGGTCAATACTCAATACATATTAGGGTTTTAAGAGCATCAGTCCCGTGTAGTTGTTTTCCACTATTGTGTCCGCACGCCCACCGCGGTTAGCTTGAAACAATCTGCCGATTACTGAAATCACAATTCTGCTGGTGGACGACCACGCTTTAGTCCGCCGCGGCTTCCGTCGCCTTCTCGAAGACGATCCGGAGATCAAGGTCGTGGACGAAGCCGCCACCGGGCAGGAGGCCATCCGCCTGGCCCGCCAACTGCGCCCCCGCGTGATCGTCATGGATATGGCTATGCCTGGCCTCGACGGCGTCCAGGCCACCCGTGAAATCCTCAAACATGTGTCCGATACCGCCATCCTCATCCTCAGCATGTATTCCGAAGAGAATTATGTGCGCAATGCCCTGGATGCCGGCGCCCGCGGCTACATGCTCAAAGAGGCTCTCGACGTAGACCTGCCCGCCGCTGTCAAAACACTCGCCGCCGGCCATCCCGTCATCGGCCGCGGCGTTCTGGCCGCCAACCGCGCTCCCGATCCCCTCTACGATGGCCTCCGCCCTCGCGAAAAACAAATCCTCGAGTTAGCCGCTCAGGGTAAGTCGAATAAGGCGATTTCCGGCCTGCTCCACCTCAGCGAGAATACCGTCGCCGTGCACCGCGCCAGCCTCATGTCCCGGCTAGGGATCCACCGCACCACCGAATTAATTGTCTGGGCCGCCAAGAAGGGTTTAGTCTACCTGCCTTAACCGCGTGTGCAATCGAACGCCGCTGTCCCTTAGAATACAGAGATCATGCCCTTGCTCGATCGTGTACAGAAAGACATGGTGGAAGCCATGAAAGCCCGCGCCGAAGATCGCCTCGGCACCCTCCGGATGATGAAGACCGCCCTCAAGAAACACGAAGTCGACGCCATGAAGCCGCTCGACGAAGCGGCTGAAATGCAAATCCTGAAATCGCTGGTCAAGCAGCGTACCGAAGCCGCCGACATGTTTCGCAAAGGCGGACGCGAGGAAATGGCCGCCAAAGAAGAGTCCGAGCGAAAGCTGATAGAATCCTACCTTCCAGCCGGAGCGGATGAATCCGAAATCGAAGCCGCCATCAACGCGGCTCTGGCCGAAACCGGCGTGACGTCGTTGAAGCAAATGGGTATCGTAATGAAGGCCACCCAGGCCAAACTGGCCGGCAAAACCGTGGATGGAAAAGCTCTGAGCGAAAAAGTGAGGTCGCGACTGCAATGACGCCCCCCCCGACGGAAAAGAAGTTCCGGTCCTACGTGCCGGAGAACACCAACATGCGCGAGTTCACCTTCCGCGCGGTGCTGCTGGGCCTGGTGCTCACCGCCGTCCTCGGCGCGGCCAATGCCTACCTGGGGTCTGAAAGCCGGCATGACCATCGCCGCCACCTACCCGGCCGCTGTCATCGGCATGGCCCTGCTGAAGCTGATGAAGGGCTCGCTGCTCGAAGAGAATATCACCCGAACCATCGGCTCCATCGGCGAATCCGTCGCTGCCGGCGCGATTTTCACCATTCCCGCTTTCGTGCTCTCCGGCCTCTGGCCCGGACTCACCGCCGACAAATATTGGAACTCCGTCGTCCTCATGGTCATCGGCGGCACCCTCGGCATTCTGTTTGTTACGCTCCTTCGCCGCGTTATGGTCGAAGATCCCGACCTGCCCTTTCCCGAATCCGTAGCCGCCTCCGAAATTCACAAGGCCGGACAGCAGGGCTCCAAAGCGGCTAAGATCCTGTTCGCCAACATGGGCTTCGGCGGCTTTCTCTATCTGCTCGGAGCCGTCAACGTGTTCAATCCCAGCAACGCCTTCCGCGTCAATATCGGCGACATGGGCAAGCGCCTGCTTCTGCGTACCAGCACCAATCCCACCGTGGCTTACACCGCGACCGGCGGCGCATCCATCTTTACCGCGCCCGACGTCAGCCCCGCCTACCTGGGCGTTGGCTACATCATCGGACCTCGCCTCGCCGCCCTCAATTTTGCCGGCGGCGTGCTCGCTTGGGGATTGCTCGTGCCGCTCCTCACCTTCGTCCTCGGGCCTTATCTACAAGCCTCTCAACCCGCCGGCCAGCCCATCTCCTGGACCCTACTAGCGCAGTCAGTTTACTTCTCCGTCGTGCGCCCCATCGCCGTCGGCGGCATGCTGGTAGGCGCTTCCTATACCCTCTTCCGCATGCGCAAACAGCTTGGCGCAGGCATGGCGCGCGCCGTATCGGACCTTAAGAAATCCGCCGCCGCCCACGCCGCCACCAGTCGTACCGAACGCGACCTCAGCGCCCGCACCGTCTTCATCGGTGTCGGCATCGTTCTGATCGCCATGATCGGTCTGTATTACTACTTCATCAGCGCGGGAAATCTTCCCCATTCCACCGTACTTACCGGCGCCATCGTCGCCGCCCTCGTCATGGTCGTGCTCGGCTTCTTCTTCGCCGCTGTCTCCGGCAACCTGGTCGGGATGATCGGCTCCTCCAACAATCCCGTCTCCGGCCTGACCCTTTGCACCCTGGTCATCGCCGCTCTCCTGATGGTCGCCCTCGGCGTTTCCGGCACTAGTGGTGTTGCTGCTGTACTGGGCGTATCGGCTGTGGTATGCGTGTCCTCGGCTGTCGCTGGCGAAATGCTGCAAGATTTGAAGGTCGGCCACATCCTCGGCGGCACCCCCGCCAAAATGCAGATCGGCGACATGCTCGGCATCGTCGTCGCTTCGCTCGTACTCTTCTTCCCCCTCGCCATTCTGGACAAAGCCTATCACTTCGGCAGCCCCGCCTTACCCGCGCCGCAAGCCGGATTGATGGCCATGCTCTCGAAGGGAATCGTCGGCGGCGATATGGCCTGGCCCCTCGTGGTGGTCGGTATCCTGATGGGTTTCGCCCTCATCATGGTGGAAGTCAAAAGCCCCATGCTGTTTTCGGTCGGCATGTACCTGCCCCTCGGCACGACTTTCGCCATCTTCATCGGCGGACTGGTTCGCTGGATGACCGACAAACTCCGCGACCGCGCGGGCTTCAACGAAGCCCAAAAGGCCCGCGTCGATAACTCCGGCGTCCTCACCGCCTCCGGCCTGATCGCTGGAGAGGCTTTATGCGGACTAGCGGTCGCCGCTCTGGTCGGTACCGGCCACGATGTCACGCTCCTGAAATGGACCGCGCCATTCCCTGCCGCCCTAGTCGCGCTCGGTGTCCTGATCGTCGTTATGATCCAGGTCCCCCTGCGCAACGCCGGCCGCCCCGACGAACCGGCCCCCCCCACCGCCATCATGTAGGCGTAAGCAGGGTAGGGCTATTGTGGAACACAAACCAGAAACCGCGCCGGAGGCAAGGCAGCGCCTCGCTGAGGCGATCGAATGCGCCGATCAGGACATATTGGATATCGCGAGATCACGCGCTGTGGAGCAGGAAGTCCTCGACCTGCTCGACGACGCGTTGCTGCCAGTAAAGTAATTGCCCGCTAGTTATTCAGACCGACCCCCGACATCTTCGCAGTCTGCGGACTACTTATATCGCTGTCAGTCACTGACAACGTCGCCTTATAAGTACCCGTATCTGGCGGTGTGAAGATCACCTGAATCACACAACTGGCGCCCGCGCTCAGCGTCGGCGGGCAGTTGTTCGTCTGCGTGAATGTCCCGCGCGCCGGTGAGATCGCCACACTCGTGATATTGACCGTCGCCACTCCGTCGTTATACAACGTAATACTCAAGGGTGGGCCGCTAGAACCAGGCGTCTCTCCAGGGAAACTAAGGCTGGACGGCAGCAGCGTCATCGCGCTGGTGGCGCCCGTTCCAGTAAGTGCAATGGTCTGCGTGGGACTTCCCGGATCGTTGTCCTTCAAAGTCACGGACCCGTTGCGCACTCCCGCGGCAGTTGGCGCGAAACTGACCGTAATGCTGCAGCTCAACCCCGCGTTCAAAGTGCCCGGACACGTGTTGCTTTCCGTATAGTCTCCGCTAGCCGAAATACCGCTGAAAACCACTGCATGGCTGCTCACATTAGTAATAGTCACTGACTGCGGAGCACTCGTCAGCCCTACCTGCAACACGCCGAAGCTCAAGCTTGACGCCGAAAAAGTCATAGTCAGTGGCGTATATATCCCTGACGTATTCAAAATCTCGCAGCAGACAGACGTATACCCGGTCCCTCCGTTCACCAACGCCCGCCCAGTCGACAGCAAAGTAGCCGATTGATAGGCTTGCGCCTGGATCAGGCTTGCCGTGGTCGTGAAGGACCCAGTGGCTTCCGTGTAAATCTCAGCCGCCGCCGTCGGGATGTAACTGGTACAGTCTTTCCCACAACTGATAGACTGGCCCTCGCCTCCCGCCACCAGAACGGTGCCGTCCGGCAGAAGCGTCGCCGTGTGAGCATAGCGCGCCGTCTTCATGTTACCCGTCAATGTCCACGTGTTAGCAGTCGGATCGTACAGTTCCGCCGACCCAATCGGGTAGCGGCTCTGCGTACCGCCCGTAACAAGCACCTTGCCATCCGGCAGCAGCGTAGCTCCGTCGAGGTAACGCGCCACATTCATGCTCGCCGCATTGCTCCACGTGCCCGATGTGGCATTGTAGAGCTCACACGTCGCAAGCGCCGCCCCGTTGTATCCGCCAATCGCCAAAACCGTCCCGGTATTCAGCCGGACCGCCGCCTGCGAATACCGGGCTGCATTGAGGCTGCCCGTCGACGACCAACTGTTAGTCGCCGGGTCGTACACTTCACTGGTGGCTGTGACCGTGGCACAACCGCTCGACGTGCACCCCCCCGCCACTAATACCTTCCCGTTCGGCAGCAGCGTCGCGGTGTGGGACGCGCGCGCTACAGACAGTGAGCCCGCCGGCGACCATTTGCCCGTGCTCGGATCATATAACTCCGCGCTGCCTAACAGCGTGCCGCCCGTTCCCCAACCGCCCGAGACCAGCACTTTGCCGCTCTTCAGCGTCACCGCTGGAAACATTTCGCGGGCGTCGGCCATGCTGCCCGTGAGAGTCCACGTGTTAGTGCTGCTGAATATTTCGGCCGAAGCCAGTACGTTGCCGCTGCCGTCCACCCCCCCCACCGAAAGGACTTTTCCCGAAATCAGGGTCTGCGCATTCGAATCGCGTCCGGTCTGCATAGTTCCCGTAGACGCCCATGCCCCTTGAATCTGCGCCGCCGCGGGCCGTCCGCCGAAAGTCGCCGCTATTAACACGCACGTCGCACCAAACCATTTCCCCACGTTATCCTCCGTTATGGTTCTATCTTTAGTCGTACCGTCGACTGGGCGTCGACCAGTATCAGGTCAGTATACGCTACGCGGATCGCTACGGCACCCGCCGCAGTAACAGGCCTGCTAATCCGCTAAGCTAACGAAATGCGTCCTCAACCGTTGATCTCTGTAACCGACGTGGAAGCGAGCAGCCGGTGGTATCAGCGTCTGCTCGGCTGCCGGAGCAACCATGGAGGCTCCGCCTACGAACAACTGGTCTTGAACGGCCAGCTTGTCCTGCAATTGCATAGCTTCGAGGTGGCGCATGATCACGGCCGCATCGGCAATCCCGAGGACAAGCCCTACGGCAACGGAGTACTGCTCTGGTTTGAAGTCGACGATTTCGATGCCATCGTCCAGCGCGCCACCGAAATGGGCGTCGAGATAGTTTTGCCCCGCCATCGCAACCCGGCCGATGGCGACGGGGGCCCAAATCATTGGGAATGCTGGCTGCGCGACCCGGATGGCTATATGGTGGTGGTTGCCAGCCCTTACGGAACCGCCGACGGAAAATGGCATCCGGACCATAATCCATTCGGGGCCTAACAATGGTATAGAATGTCTATATCGGAGTTCTATAACGTATGCCCGCTCCCACGGTCGAACTGCTCAAAGGCACCCTCGACCTCCTTATCCTCCGTACCCTCGACCTTCGCCCCCTCCACGGCTCCGCCATCGCCGATCGCATCTCCCAGGTCACTCGCGGAGCCTTCCAGGTAAAAGCAGGCTCCCTCTTTCCCGCCCTCCATCGCCTCGAACAGGAGGGCTGGATCGCAGGCCAATGGTGCGATTCGCCCGAAGGCCGCCGCGTTCGTTCCTACACCCTCACTCGCGATGGCAAGCGCCAACTCGCCGTCGAAAAGAAAACCTGGGCCCGCATCGTAAAGGCCGTCGCCGCCCTTCTGGAGTCCGCCTAGTATGCGCGTTGCCAAAAAAGCGCGCCGCCTCCTCGCCAACCTGCTTCAGCGCGGTCGCCTCGAAAGCACTCTTGACGCCGAACTGCGCGTCTACATCGCCGAATTAACCGACCGCCACCTCGCCCAAGGTCTCCCCCCCACGAAGCGCACCGCCGCGCCATGATCGAAGCCGGCGGCATCGACCAGATTAAGGAATCCGTCCGCGGCGCCTGGCTAGGGCAGGGAATCGACACTATCTTCCAGGACCTGCGCTATGCCGTCCGTTCCCTCCTCCGCTCACCCGGCTTCGCCACCCTCGTCATCGTCACCCTCGCGCTCGGCATCGGCGCCAACCTTACCATCTTCAGCCTGATGCGTGCCGTCCTCTGGCGCCCCCTCCCTTATCCCGATCCCGACCGCATCGTCGCAATCCAGGTCGACGCCCGCAATGTCTCGAACGCCGGGGCCACGCGCGCCGAACTCCTCGGCATCCAGCAGCGCAGCCGCTCGTTTGAGCAGGTTTCCACCCTCGACCCCGTCGACGTCAACCTCTCTTACGCCGGCGAAATGGAACACGTCGCCGCCGCCAGCGTTTCCGACGCCTTCCTGCCCCTGCTCGGCGTCCGCCCCGTCTTGGGCCGCATGCTCGATTCCCGCCGCGATGCCTCCAAAGAGCAAGCGCTCGCCATCTTAATTAGCGATGACCTATGGCGCCGTCGCTTTGCTGCCGATCCCGCCGTCATCGGCCGCGCCGTACGGATCAACGACGCCGCGGTCCAGATCGCCGGCGTCCTCCCCCCCGGCTTCCGTCTCTTCCTCCCGCCCTCTCTGACCGATTCCGAGCGCATCGATACTTGGCTGCCCAGCCCCATCGACCCCACCATTCCGTTTCGCGGCATCCCATTGCTAGCCCGCCTAAAGCCCGGCGTCACCCTCGATCGCGCAAACGCCGAATTGCAAACCCTCGCCGCGCAATTCGAACGCGAGAATCCCGATTTCTATTCCGGCGTCAAAGGCTGGCAGGCATCGCCCCTCGACCGTGGACCCGGCCCCAAAGTCGTCTTCATCGCGCGCATCTTGCAAGACAGTATGACTCGCGACGTCCGTCCCGCCCTCTTCCTTCTGTCTTGCGCCGTGGGTTTTGTACTCCTCATCGCCTCCGTGAACGCCGCCAATCTGATGTTGGCCCGCGGTTCCGCGCGCCATCGCGAACTGCAAATCCGCCGTGCGCTCGGCGCGGGAAGATTCCGCATCGTCCGCCAACTCCTTGCTGAAAGCTTCCTGCTTGCCCTCGCATCCGCCGCCGCCGGACTCACCGCCGCGCACTTCGCCCTCGAAGCCATCCGCCGCCTCGGCGCCACTCACATCCCCTTGCAATCGAGAATCGAAATCGACGCCCCCGTCGCCCTGTTCGCCCTTGCCCTATCCGCCCTTGCGACCATTCTCTTCGGATTGCTGCCCGCCTGGCGTCTGTCATCCGGAGCCACCGGATCGCTGCTCATTTCCGGCCGTTCCGAAACCGCCGGATCCGGCGCACGAAGGTTGCAGCGCACTCTGGTCGCCGCCGAAGTCGCCCTGTCCATCGCGCCCCTCGCCTGCGCAGGCCTCATGCTGCGATCGTTTCTGAATCTGATGAATTCGCCGCTGGGCTTCAATCCGGCCAATGTGGTCACCGCCCGGATCCCCATCGATTTGAAGCGCTACCCCCTCACCGCCGAGCGCTTTACGCTGCTGCGTGACGTCATCGCCCGTGTACACGCGCTTCCCGGCGTCCAGTCCGTAAGTGCCGCGGACCCCTTGCCGCTCACCGGTCAGGAGCGCCGTCGCGTCGGCCGCGCCGATCAGCCGGATACCCCCCCCATCCACGCCACCCAGCAGTTCGCCCTTCCCGGATACCTCGACGCAATCGGAACGCCCCTGCTCCAAGGCCGCGACTTCACCGGCGGCGACATCTCCGCGCAACGCAGCGTCACCATTATCGATGAGGGCCTTGCCCAGCGCCTGTGGCCCGAGGGCGCCATCGGCAAGCGCCTGTCCGTTTTCAGAACCGGCTGGCGAAACGATCTCGAAGTCATCGGCGTCACCGCCGCCGTGCGTGTCACTCGCGTCCGCGACGGCGGCATGCCGCACTTCATCCTCCCCTATGGCGATTATCCGGGCGGCATGTCCCTGGTGGTCCGGACCCGCGAGCCCGCCGACACCATGGCACCGCGCATTCAATCCGCCATCGACGCCGCCCATGGCGACCGCGCCGCCTTCGATATACGGCCCATGAGCGCCTATGTTTCGGACTCCATCGGCGATACGCGCTTTGTCCTGCTCGTGCTCGCCGCGTTTGCCTGCGCCTCCGTGCTGCTGGCCTCCGTCGGCCTTTATGGAACCCTCGCGTATCTGACCGCGCAGCGCACCCGCGAGTTCGGCATCCGCCTCGCCCTCGGCTCCAGCGTCAACGCCCTCGTCGCGATCGTCGTCCGCGAGAGCATCCTGCTTGCGGCCGCCGGCGCCGCTTTAGGACTGATCGGAGTCGCCGCTCTCACCCGCGCGATTCGCGAACTGCTCTACGGCGTCCAGCCCCTCGATGCCGTAACATTATCCGGTGTCGTAGCTCTGGTGGCCTTGCTTGCCCTCGCAGCCGCCGGCGTTCCCGCCTGGCGCGCCGCCCGTATCGATCCGCAAACATCGCTCCGCAGCGAGTAGCATGACCGTCGACCGTCAACAACGCCTCACGGGCGCCAAAACCTTCCGGCCCATCGACAAAATCCGCCTCGAAGTTGCCCTCGTCGACAATCACGAGCTATATGCCTGGCCCGGATCCCGCCGCTTTGAAGAGCAGGCCATCTACGACATGATCGGCGGCGGCGTAATCGGCACGGGCGATTACGGACTCTTCCTCCAGAACGTCTTCCTCAGCGGCGTAGCCAAATTCCGCTTCGCCGGACAAGAGGAACCGAACGGCCGCCAGGCTTAGCGTTTCTTCTATGAAGTGCCGCGCGAACTCAGCCGTCACGAAATCCGGACCGCCACCGTCAAAGACGCCGTCGGCTTTAATGGATCGGCTTGGATCGACCCATTCACCCTCGACCTCATGCGGCTTGAAGTCGTGGTCCGTGAAATCCCCCCCCACCTGCCGCTCGCCTTCGGACGCATCGTCATCGACTACGGACGCCTCCACGTCGCCCGCGGTGAATTCCTCCTGCCCCAATCGACTGAGCAGAACTTTGTCGGCGCCGGGCAGGAAGCCCTCAACCGCACCACCTTCTCCGGCTGTCACGCGTACCAAACTTCGTCCGCGATTTCATTTGGCGAAACGCCCCCGGCCATGCCGCCGCAGCCCGCCAAACCGCTGCCGCTCGACGTTCCCGCCGGCATCGAAATCGAATCCAGACTCGACACGCCATTCGATTCGGACACCTTGGCTCGCGGCGATCCGTTCCAGGGCACCATCACCCGGCCCGTCCTCCGGAAGGGCGCCACACTGTTTCCTAAATGTGCCACCATCCACGGCCGCGTTGACGGCATCGTCCGCAGCGCCCAGCCCCAACCCTGCATCGGCATAATCCTTCGTCCCGGATGGATCGAGTTCAAGGGCCGGGCCCCCCCCTTCGCCGCCGATCAGGTCTCGGTGCCCTATCAAAACCCATCGCGTTTGGCGCATGACCCCTGTCCCTTCGTGCCCGAGCCTGGCTCCGCAATCCTCCAGTTCCAGGAGAGCGCCTTCCAAGTGAAAAGCGGCCAGATCATTGTCTGGCGGACAGCGAAATAGTCGCGCGCGCCCCGCGTTATCGAAGCGCAAACACACCAAAAACGCTTGACACCGCACGCCACCATGCCTCAAACTGGACCAACGCGCTTGAGCCCATGAAACGAACATCCACAGCCACTCTGATCCTCTGGGCCTGGACCCTCGCCACCGCCATCGCCGCCCCCCCGACGTTCCTCGCCCGCCGCGACTATGTCACTAGCTACGTCAGCAACGCCCTCGTCTTGGCGGACACCACAGGCAACGGCATCCTCGATATCATCCAGCCCGGCCCCGCCGTCCTGTTTGGAACTGGAAATGGTACGTTTCGCCCGGGCCCCACCTCCAGCATCGGCTGCGGAGGCACCCCGGTACCTGCCGAACTCGCCCACAAGGGAACAATCGATTTAGCCTTGGGCACCGGCACCGGCGTCTGCGTGAGTCTTGGTAATGGCGACGGAAGCTTCCAGCCAGGCACCATCTACCCAGCGGGAACGGAAACCCAGACCGACTCACTAGTCGTAGGCGATTTCAATAATGACGGCATCCTGGATCTTGCCACGGCAGGCCAGCAGGGCATTTGGCTCTTCACCGGAAAAGGGGGTGGCCTTCTCAACCCAGGCGTGCTTACCCTCTTTACCGGGGCCTGGATCAGCGTATGGAATCTAGCGGCCGGTGATCTCAATGGCGACCATAAAATTGACCTCGTCGTGCAAATGTCCACCGGTTTCGCCGTGTTACTGGGCAACGGTGACGGTACTTTCCAACCGCCACAGTACGTGACCACTCACTCGGGCCCGGCGTTCCTAACCATTGGCGATGTCAACCTGGACGGACGCGCCGACATCGTGCTCGTCAATGACTCGTCACCTGAGGTTTCCATATACTTCGGTAACGAAAGCGGTGTACAGACCACCCCAACCCACGTCAATCTTCCAGGATCCACCCAGGTCGCCATCGGCGACGTCAACGGCGACGGTATCCCCGATCTCGTGAATAGTACCGTATACGTTGCCCTCGGCAAGGGTAACGGCGTCTTTGGAAGCCCAACCTTCTACACTGTCGAGGCTTCCGAGGGATCGTACAATGCTGTTCTCGGGGACCTCCGAAATAACGGCCGAAACGATATCGTGGTCCAGGGTTCAGCCGTCTCCGTCCTGCTAAACCTGGGCAACGGAAAATTCCAGGATGGCGAATCCACCCCCGTCACCGGCGGCGCAGGCTGCGGCGCGCTTGCCGACTACAACCGCGACGGCAAACCGGATCTCGCCGTCAATACCGCCTCCGGCATCGCCATCCTTCTGGGAACAGGTAATGCCAAAACCCCTTACACCACGGGCCCCCCCATCGCCCTTCCCGGCGCGGGCTGCCTGATCACCGGCGACCTCAATGGCGACGGCATACCCGACCTGCTCGTGCCTTTCACCAATAGCACTGGTTACTACGTAAACGCTTACCTCGGTAAGGGCGATGGCACATTTACCCTGAAAAGTTCCACTGTCGTCCTCAACCCCGGTTACCTCGCGCTGGCCGACTTCAATCACGATGGCAAGGTCGATTTCGCCACGTCGGACAACCTGCTAGCCTTCGGCAACGGCGACGGCACCTTCCAGCCCACTGTCCCAATCCTGTCGAATCCTCCGAGTACATTTACCAACATCGCCGCGGCAGATCTGAACGGCGACGGATGGCCCGACCTGCTGCTAGTCAGTTACGGCCTCGGCGTATACGAACTCCTCAATAACCGGAGCGGGGGCTTCGTGCCGCACTTGCTCACCGAAACTGGCGGATATAACCTGACCGTCCTCGCAGATCTGAATAATGACGGAAACGTCGACTTTGTAGCTACCACTGATGGCGGCGGCGGCATTGTCTACATAGGCAACGGTAAAGGCGGTTTCACAAACGCCGCGACGCTACCCGATTACCTCTTCGGAATCCCGACCATAGCCGCCGTCTCTGACGTGAACGGAGACGGAATCCCCGATATCATACTCGACGAGGGTTCCACCGTGGCCATCTTTCTCGGCAAGGGAAACGCACAGTTCCAACCGCCGTTCTACATCGGTGCCGGCCCATCGCCTGCCAGCATCTATGTCGAAAACCTCCACGGCCAGAGCCCCTCCGCCGGCATCCCCGATATCATCGTTCCCGATTTCTCCACCGGCGTCACCGTCCTCATTAACACCACAAAATAACAATGCCCTATTTCGTTGATGGCCACCAGGTACCCGAAGAGATAATCCGCCAGGCGGAAGAATGGCTCGCCCGCGATCCCAACTGGAACAATATGGCCGATCCGGAGCACCGCGCCCTACAACTCCGCGCCGCCGCCGCGCAAGCCGCCATCGAGCGTATGATCGTGGAGCGCGCCGCTGCCGCTGACCCGCGCCCCATTGAATCAACCCAGATCGATCAGGAGGCGCGACCCAACCCTCCACGGGCTTTCCCCAATACAACATCCTCATGATCATGGTCGACCAAATGCGCTCGCCGCGCTGGCTGCCCGGCAGTTGGAACGACTGGATGGGTTCTAACGGGCAATTCAACAACAACCTCGAAAACCTGTATGCGCTATATAACATGTCGCACGTGTTTAACAATTTCTTCGTATGCAGCGATCCTTGCTCGCCGTCCCGCGCCACGTTCCTGACGGGTCTCTATCCGCAGCAGACCTTCCAGTTCATGAACCAGGACGGCAGCGCTTCGTCCATGCCCCCGCCCCTGCAGCCCTATGCCCAAGGGGGCTTCCCTTGCATCGGCGACGTCCTCTCCCAGCCCTCCCTGAACTACCAGTGCACATGGATCGGCAAATGGCACTTATCCGATAATCCCCAGCAGCCGTCTACCCTCCCTTGCAACGGGGGGAACACGCCCGGCTCGAATGGCCCTCGTGCTTACGGGTTCGGTAGCATCCAGAATAATGATTACAACATTCCCGGGCCAAACCCCAACTCAATCTATGGAAACCAAGCGCAAACTTTCGGATCGTTTTGGACAACTGTCGATCCTACAACGGTTTCCGACTACGCCAACGAGGCTGGCCTCCCCCCAGGTAACAGTGGGCAGTTCATGATTACCGGCACAATTAATGACATGACCGGAGTTACTACTGGAACCGCCACTTCCGTTGGACCGATGGAAGGTGGCCTGCCGGAGGTCATCATCCCGAACTCAGCATGTCAGGTCACTGTCGTGTGCGTCACCGGTCTAAATCCGCCCCTGGGCCACCATCCATGACGAACGAAGACATTCGCTGCTTCGAGCTAACTTGCGAGGCTCGGGATAATCCCGATCTCGAAGCCCCCCGGAAGTGTCACCTCTTGGCAAAAGTCTCGGCGCCCGGAAGAGATGATTATTGGCTAGCGGAAGTCAGGCCGCCGTTCCGAGGTCAACTGTTCGGCCTCGGCGGCCTTGACATCTCCGAAGTCATTATCGCTACGAGGCTCAAGGGCCATTCGCTATTTGACTCCGGCCGGGCCGCGACACCCGTGTACGTGGCACGGATCTTAGACGCCAAGGTGATTGCGACGAAGTCGCTGACACCGGACCAAATCGAGTTAATACTGTGGTGTGACGCACGACCAGCCGGGTAGGGGGCACCGAATCCATAAGCCTGAAACTTTTACAATTGGCAATACGATGAAAAGTAACGAGCAACGGAATGAGCCGACCGTAGAATTCCTTGGTGAGCAAGACGGCGGTCCCGAACGAGCGCTGAAGTCACGTCTTAGCCTGCGTCTCGCTAGGGCGGGCACCGTGCAGCGGGCGTTTCTCGCGCGTGTCCGATACGACCCTGAACAAGTCTCCACGGTAGTTCTGGCCCTCGTAGCTTCAACCGACGGCCGGGATACAGTCGTGGCATCTGTTCGCGAGGAATTCGGCTCACTCTTCAACGCGACTCAGTATCTGGACATAATGTTTCTCAGTCCTGCGCAAGAGGCCAAGATATCCTCGGTGTGTAATCCGTTCTTCTGCGTTGCCACCTCAACCACACCGTAGAGAAGTAAAATCAAGCACGCAGACCCTCGATACCTACGGCAATACTCTCACATGCAAGTGTCCGATTACACTAGCGCGCACGGGTTCGACGCCTACATGTACGACGGCTTCGGCAGCCTGACAACCATGACGCCCGGCAGCGGCGGCGCCCCTTCCCTCAACGTCGGCGTCAATGCCGCCAACAATCAGATTCAGCCGACCAACATTTTGTACGATCCCAATGGGAACGTGACGCAATTTGGCCCATCTGGATCCCTGACGGCGCTCACGTTCGATGTTGCCAACCGCGTGGCAACCGTGAACTCAGCCACTGCGTACGCCTACGATTCGGCCAACCAGCGTGTGTACTTCCGCAGCTCGGCGGGTGTCGAAACTCTTTACATCTACGGCAAGGACGGCAAGAAACTGATTACTTACACCATAGCCGGGACCACCGGCAGCGCCGTCAACTTTACCTTCCAGAGCCAGAACGTGTACTTCGCCGGTAAACTGATCAGCGCCGAGGGCAATGCCGTGGCGGTCGACGCGCTCGGTTCGGCTCGTTGGTCCAGTGCCGGTAGCGGGACGGCCCGCACTTACTATCCATACGGTGCGGAATATACGGCCACGGCAAGTGACACCGAGAAGTACGGCACCTACACGCGCGACAGCTTGACGGGACTGGACTACGCGACAAACCGTTACTACGCCAGCTTCTGGGGCCGGTTTGTCACGCCTGACCCGAGCCCATCGAGCATCGACCTGAGAATACCGCAATCCTGGAACTGGTATATGTATACGCTTGGCGACCCGGTCG
Source organism: Bryobacterales bacterium (assembly GCA_963738345.1). Taxonomy (GTDB): domain Bacteria; phylum Acidobacteriota; class Terriglobia; order Bryobacterales; family Bryobacteraceae; genus Bog-159. Next base: position 2,504,246 of record CAVTWI010000002.1, on the reverse strand, counting down.
CAGGCAACGATCCCACCGGCCTCGACGACGCGGCTGGCGGAGGCGATGAGTATGGCTGCCCCGATGGAGTCTCGTGTTTCCTAGGCGGAAGCGGGGGCGGGGCCGGCGACGGCACTGGGGGGGCTAGCGTAACGACGAGTTTCAGCCGTTATGTGCAGCCGGGTACACAGGGGCTAGCTGCGATGACCCGGTCCTGAATCAGGCGGCGTTGGCGGTCGGGGACTTAGTCAACCAAGCCAATCCTGAGGGTTTCGTCAATTTCTCAGGGGCGGTGATTTTCGGGGCGACGGCGGTCGCGATCGGCGGGGCTGAGGCGGGCGCTTTTTTCGGTAGCCTTGAGGCAGGGACCACCGCAGCCGGAGCGGAGGCGACGGGCGTCGCACCGGACGTCACATTCACTCACTTCACAAGCGCCCAAGGGGTCGAAGGGATAACGGGACTAGACTCCGGCACGTTGACATCAGGACAGAGCACTACGGTTAGCCAACTCCAGTTTGGGACTGGTTCGAATACTTACCTTGCGGGCAACCCCGGTGATATATTTGTTACCGATCTTCCGCCTACCGCATCCTCCTTGCAACTGTCGCAAATAGGCGTGCAGGAGGCGAACCAGAGTTTCGCAATCAGCTTCTCGGGCGAGGGCGCAGCGGCCCAAGGAACTCTCGTGCAGTCGGGTGGCCTCCCGGGAATTTATACTATCCCTGGCGGCACCGTCCTTACAGGCTGGTTCACAGTGTTCTGCAGGTAGGCCGAGGCATACGCGGCACCGCCGGAGTCGGATCAGGTCAGGTGAGGCGTATAATAAACGAAACGCACGCACGAAGGCTGGTTAGGTCGGGTACGACCGATAAATCAATGGACTTGGCCCACATCATCAATGCGCTGCGATCGCGGGACCTCCGGCAGCAAATGGTGGCCCTCGACGAGGCAGCTGAGGTCGTTCATGCTTTAATGTCAGAGTCATTGCGCACATTTCGCGACTCCAGCGACCGTTTCCCGATTGCCCAGCGGCTTTACAACTTTGGACCGCCGATTGTTCCCATGCTGGAGGAGCTATTCAACCAGCCGATTGACGAGGACGCCCGGAATCAGTCGGCGGCGCTCCTCCTTGAGCTTGGCTCCCAGGCCGGGCTGCAACATTTAATGTTCCTTCTTAGCCGTAGGAACCATGGCTTTGTAATGGCTGCTCGGGCGCTTGGCAAGGCACACGTGAAAGAGGCCGCACCGATTATACGGTGCGCTCTTGAAGAGTGGGACCTTGACGGCGATCCGTTCGCCGCCGCTACTCTTGTCGGCGCGCTCAAGAGCATTGGCGACCTGCCGGACTCATTGATTGAATTGCTTCGCCGACGATGGCCGACAAAGATGAGAGCGGGACTGGAAAAGCTTCTTCAAGAATGACCGGTTGGAAAGCAACGCTCATGCCGGACAGAAGATGCCTTACCAAAAGGACAGCCAGACGCGACTGGTACAAGCTACCGGCAAGGCGACCGCGACCGGCGCGACGAACCGGTCCGAGAGCTTGGCGGGCCGAAACTGGTGCACGTGGGATGCTGGGTTAGGTGAACCATGAACTTGCGTATACCTGGAGTTTTTCCCTGAATGTCGCCTGGTTGGTATCGCCGCTGGCGTCATGCCGGCGAGTCTGACGCCTTGTCCATCTATGCCACTACTTCTTGGTGGTCCGCACCGGTCTTCGCAATAGCGCTGGCGGCATCGCTCTATTTCGCACACTTGCGTCTCACTCCGTTTTTAGGCCTCGCCCTGGGAATTACCTTCATCGCGGCGGCCGACCTACGCAATCTTCGCCGGGCGCTTATCTTCGCCCCGGGGGTGATCAGGTATCGCCCCACCTTTGGTCCCCTGCGCGAAGTCCCGAACAACGAAATATTCGTTGTAAAGCGAGCAGCCGTCACCGAGGGCAGAGGCAATTCTAGTGTCCTGGCCGCCAATTTGACCCTCCGATACGGTGAGATCCTGATTATCCCCCTGAACATGGAAAAGGGTGAAGAAGCCCTGCAACGCCTGATCGAGATCGCCAATCCGGTCCCCATGGCGAACCCGGCAAGACGCCAGAAAGACGATTAGGTCAGCAGGCTTCCGATACCTCCACGGGCCACATCGGATTCCGCGTCGTCCGCGATTGTGCCTGAAAAGTAACCCGCCCTCCCCGGAGTCACAGATCGAGAAAATAAAACCGCGCCCGCCATCTGCGTCACCCCACAACACTTACTAACTTGCCCTCTCCCCAGATATCCGAATTCCTTGCGCCTCCACCATAAGCTGGTCTTAGGAAGGTATCTAAATGCTTATATCGGATAAACAGCATCAGGCGAATTGTCAGAATGCCCAGCACTCGACCGGACCCACCTCAGAGACGGGCAAGCAAGCCGTGCGCTTCAACGCCCTCACCTGGGGACTCCGCACGCTCGCCCTCATGATCGATGGCGATCTCGGGGCCGACTACCAGACCATGTGGAACGAAATGGCCGCGGAGTGGGATCCCCAAACCTCCGGCGAATACTACCACCTCGAATCCATGGCCAATGCCCACTGGCGCCTCATACGTCTGACCCGCAGCGAAACCCGCGTCTATGACGCCCATATGAGTCTCAAAGCGGAATTGGCTATGCTCGAACGCATCTCCGTGCTACGCGCCCGCCTGGAGCGCGCCTACGCCAGCGCCAACGATCAGTTGCAGCGCCTCCAAAAGGATCGCCCCGCCAAAGCCGCCGAAGCGCCGGCCACGGAAACCTCCCAACCGGAAGCGCCCAAACCCGCGCCCGCAACTGCTTCGCCAACCCCGGCCGCCACCCCTGATCCTCCGCCGGACTATGTAATGTCCGCGCCCGCCCCCGATACCCGCTAACCGCCCTCGCACGGAGATCTTTGACAATCTGGAAAACGACGCCCCCTGTAGTGCCCTCAGTGTCTCTCCCCCCCCACCAATTCCCACCTCGTGCCCCGAAATCACCAGAACTCTAATCCCTGGCCCCCCGACCCCCGGCCCCTGGCCCCTGCTTTGCTGCCCTGGCCCCTGCCGGAGCTAGTCCCCGGCCTCTGGCCCCCGGCCCCAGGCCCCTTGCTTCCACCGCTATCGCCCATCGTTCCAACCACTTGGGCTTTGATCGTCAAATTCCATCCCCAAGCTGATAAACTGGACTTCTGTGTCTTCAATAGCGGCGCCTGGCTCCCAGCCGGTTAGGCTCAGCCAGTCCCAGGGGCCTGCCGTGCCCCTGCTCGAACAAACCACCACCGAAGTCTTCCAGCATTCCGTCCGCCGCTTCCCGCAACGCGAAGCCCTCATCGTCTGTCAGCAAGGCGTCCGCCTCACTTGGCACGCCCTCGCCGCCGAGGTCGAACGCACTGCCCGTGGACTCGCCGGCCTCGGTCTGCTCCCCGGCGATCGCGTCGGCGTCTGGGCCAGCAACTGCGTCGAGTGGATCCTCCTCCATCTAGCCTGCGCCCGCGCCGGACTCGTCCTCGTCAACGTCAATCCCGCCTACCGCTCTCACGAACTCCGCTTCGTCCTCGCCAAGTCCCGCATCCGCGCCCTCTTCCTGCGCGAAAGCGACGCCCGCACCGACTACCGCGCCATCCTCGAAGAGTCTCGTAAGGGCAGCGCCCTCGCCCTCGCTCACGTCGTCTACATCGGCCACCCGTCCTGGCACGAAATGCTTTCCCGCGGCGTCGATATCCCCCCCCACGCCAGCACCACCCACGACGTTGCCAATATCCAGTACACCTCCGGCACCACCGGCTTGCCCAAGGGTGTCATGCTCACCCATCGCAACCTGGTCAACAATGGCCGCGGCATGGGCCTTTGCCTCCACATGACCAGTGACGACCGCATCTGCGCGCCCGTCCCCCTCTACCATTGCTTCGGCTCCGTGATCGCCACCATGATCTCGCTCGTCACCGGCGCCACTCTCATTCTTCCCGCGCCTCAGTTCGACGCTCGCGCCACTCTCCAGGCTATCCATGACGAGCGCGCTACCGCCGTATATGGTGTCCCCACCATGTTCATCGCCGAATTGGAACACCCGGAATTCGCGTCCTTCGACCTCACCTCGCTCTCTAAAGGCGTCATGGCCGGATCGCCGTGCCCCATCGAAATCATGCGCCAGGTCGTCAGCCGCATGTATTGCCGCGATCTCACCATCATCTACGGCCAGACCGAAAGCTCCCCCGCCATCACCATGTCTCGCGTCGAAGATCCTTTGGAGAAGCGCGTCACCACCATCGGTTGCGCCCTGCCCAACACTGAGGTCAAGTTAGTCTCGCCCGATACCGGAGAGACTCAACCCCTCGGCGAAACCGGAGAGCTATGCACCCGTGGCTATCTCGTCATGAAGGGTTATGACGAAGATCCCGAAGCTACCGCCGCCGCCGTCGATAGCGATGGCTGGCTGCATACGGGTGACCTAGCTCTCATGCATCCCGATGGTTACTTCAGCTTCCGCGGTCGCGCCAAAGACACCATCATCCGCGGTGGCGAAAATATCTATCCGCGCGAAGTCGAAGACTTCCTCCATACCCATCCCAAAGTGGCCGACGTCTATGTCATCGGCTTGCCCGATGCCCACCTCGGCGAAACCGTCCTCGCCTGGATCCAACTCAAACCCGATCAAACCGCCACGCAGGGCGAGATCCGCGACTTCTGCCGCGGCAAAATCGCCTACTTCAAAATTCCGCAATATATAAGGTTCGTGGATTCCTTCCCCATGACCGTCACTCGCAAAGTCCAGAAGTTCCTCATGCGCGAACAGGAAATTGAGGAGCGCGGCCTCCACGGTGTCGCCCAAATTCAAACCGCCTGAACCGCAATCGCAGTTATAATACTGGACATGCGTGTCCTGAAAGCCTCTCTTGCTCTATTACTCTGCATCCCCGCCGCCTGGTCGCAAACTAAAGTTGCTTCTCCCGATGGCCGTCTCGTCTTCGAACTCATCCCTGGCGCTGACCAGTTGCGTTACCGCGTAACCTTCGCCGGCAAGCCTGTCATCAATCCCTCCACCCTCGGCTTCGACCTTCAGAACCAGCCCTCGCTCGGAGCCAATCTCAAACTGACCGCCGCCATTCCCAGCGCCGCCGACGAAACCTACACCATGCCGCATGGCAAATCGAATCCCGTGCGCAATCACTACAACGCCCTCGTGGCCGATTTCGAAGAGACCGCCCGCCCCGCGCGCCGCCTGTCCATCGAAGCCCGCGCGTATGACGATGGCGTTGCCTTCCGCTATATCATCCCCGAACAAACCACCCTGCGCGAAGTCCGTGTCATTCGCGAAAAGACTCAGTTCGATCTAGCCAAAGATGGCGATTCCTGGCCGCTCGTCCTCGCCAGTTACCGCACCCCGTACGAAGCCAATTACGAGCATGTGCCCGTCGGCGGCCTCGTCCCCGGTTGGCTAATCGGCTTGCCCTTTCTCACTCAGTTGCCCGGCACCGCCTTCGTCGCCGTAACCGAAGCGCAGATTGAAAACTATCCCGGCATGTACCTCTCGCACCCCTCCAGCGGTTCCGGCCGCCTCTTGGAAGCCAAACTCGCCCCCCGCGCCGATGAACCCGAACTAGCCGCCAGCACCACCACCCCCATGCATACCCCGTGGCGCGTCCTCATGATCGCAGATCAGCCCGGACGCCTCATCGAATCCAACATCGTCATCAACCTGAACCCGCCCTCCGTCATCGCCGACACTTCCTGGATCAAGCCCGGCAAGTCGGCCTGGGATTGGTGGTCCGGCAGCGTCGCCAAAGATGTCAGCTTCAAACCCGGCATGAATACCGAAACCATGAAGCATTACATCGATTTCGCCGCCGACGCCAAACTCGAGTACATGCTGATCGATGCCGGATGGGCTCCCGCCGCCACCGAAGCGCAGCACGATATCACCCGCACCATCCCCGAAATCGATATGCCCGGCATCCTGAGTTATGCCGCTTCGAAAGGCGTCAAGGTCTGGCTCTGGGCGCACTGGACCTCCATCGATCGTCAGATGGACGAGGCCTTCCCACTCTTCGAAAAGTGGGGCGTCGCCGGTGTCAAAATCGACTTCATGGATCGCGACGATCAGTGGATGGTCGACTGGTATCACCGCGTCCTCTCGAACGCCGCCAAACACCACCTCATGATCGACTTCCACGGCGCCTACAAACCCGATGGCACCCGCCGCACCTGGCCCAACCTCATGACCCGCGAAGGTGTCATGGGCATGGAATATTCAAAGTGGAGCGCCCGCGTCACTCCCGCCCACAACGTCATCCTGGCTTACACCCGCATGCTCGCCGGACCCATGGATTACACTCCCGGCGGCTTCCGCAATGTCACTCGCGCCCAGTTTGAACCGCGCAACCGCGAGCCTCTTGCCATGGGTACCCGCGCTCATCAGTTGGCCCTCTTCGTGGTCTTCGAGAGCGCCTTCGAAATGGTTGCCGACCATCCCGAAGCCTACCGCGGCCAGAAAGAATTGCCCTTCCTGAGTGCTGTGCCAACCGTCTGGGATGAGACCCGCGTCCTCAACGGCCAGGTCGGTGAGTGGATCACCATCGCCCGCCGCCGCGGCCGCCAATGGTTCCTCGGCAGCATCACCGATTGGAGCCCGCGCGAAGTCGATGTCCCGCTCGATTTCCTGGGTGACGGCGAGTATGTCGCCGAGATCTATGCCGATGCCTCCGACGCCGCCGCCGAACCCACTCACACCGCCATCAGTCAACAGCGCGTGCGCCGCGGAGCGAAGCTACATCTGACTCTCGTAACCGGTGGAGGCTGCGCCATCCGTATCCACCCGGCGCAAGAATAGTCAATTTCATAGCGATTTGTATATCCTTCGATACCTCGAAAATGTACTGAAAATGCCGATATGCGGGGAATGCGGACAGTCGCCGATGAGGGCTTGCGGAAGGCGGGTCACTCCGTCCGTAAAGCCGTTTGGCTTTTCGTCTTCGTAGCGGCAGCCGTCATCATCATCTTCGTTCGCGGCGTCCCCCAACGGACAGCCTCGCTCTGGATCCTCGGCTCCGCGGTCTTGGCTTTCCTGCTGTCGCACGCCTTGCGCAGCGTCGTGCGCCAAGTCGGTCAACGTCATACCGAAGACAAGCTACTGAGGGATGTCCGCGTCTTCCTCGAAAACCAGCCGGCGCCGCCCAAACCCGTGCCCGCGCCGCAGCCGACCCGTGCGGCCGATCCATTTGTGCCCTCGGGCCATGCCGGCTTTGTGCCCCTCAAATCCATTGCCGACTTCCGCACCCGTGCCGCCGATCCCGTAGTCTTCGATATCTTTCCGCTCTGGGGCCGCCGTCGTTCTTAGTGCCCGCTGGGCATCTCCATGGGCCGCCGCCCCACTAACAGATAGATATCGAAACTGCACCCATCGGCCGCCTGCGCCACGTCTCCAGCCGCGGACCTGACGAAAACCGTGAAGTCCTCCTGCACCGCATTCTCCTGGTTCGGAGTCACTGTCAGCCGGCTGGACCCTCGCTTGTCGAGCGCCACCTCAAGCTGGTTTCCCGCCGCCGGTGCCGCGCTCAAATCGTATCGTAGGTTGCCCGCATAATACCGTGCATCCGTGTTATTGCCTAAACCCACGACCGCTAGCCCACTGCACGCCGCCACTGTCTTCAAGGTCACATCGCTCAAGTAACTCCCGCCCGGCAGCGGTGTGATCACGATGGCGTTGTCCTTTCCCGCCGCCACCGGAGACGGCGGCACTGCCCCCTCGTCGATCTGCCATACACCGCCAGTCTTAGTCACCCGGTGCTTGATCCATACCGGTTGCGTCGACATAGACACGTTAGTCCCAGTGCCGGAGTCCGCCGCGCCCGTCATCATCCAACTGTTTACCGTGTCCGGCCACGCGCCGATGAATAGCGCATCGCGCGCCGCCAACGCCGTGGAATGCGCGAACTTCGGGCCCCTGCTGTGGAAGATGACATTCTCGATACGAAACAGGCTGGGCGTATGTCCGTATCCCGGATTGTTGTTCCACCACACCCGCAGCGGGAACCGGTTATCCACGCCGATCGTTGAATTCCTTAGCGTCACCGGCCCGTGCTGCGCAATCTGAATCACGCCGTTCGGATCGAAGCCCGCCACCGAGGCTTCGGATTGTCCTGCCGCAACCGGCCGGTCAACCATCACGTGCTGCGCATCGACCACCTTCTGCACTGTATAAGTGGCGCCGCCAATCGCAATGGGATTGCCTACGATCCAGCCCGTTGCCTTTCCGCCCGCCAGAGTCACCGTAGCGCTGCCATCGCTGGTCACCGTTTCGGCATAGCCCATCCAGGCGCTCGACGTGAACCGCACATTGTCGATCAACACTGGCTGCGCCTGCGAAGTCATCCCCGTCGCTATCGCCGAATTCTTGAATAGGGCGTAGCTGTCTTCTATATTCACGCCGGTGATCGTGATAGGCGCGTTCACATTCGGCCCCTGTACGAACGCCGCTTCCCTCGCGCCGCTGATGTCCGAGCCGCAGCAGAAATTGAATCCGGCATTGGCTCTGACGCCGACCTTCACTCCCCAAAACCGAGTATTGATAAATGTCGTCGCCGCCGTATCGAACGAGTCGGAATAGAAGCCGTCCTCCGCCAGTCCCACTGCTGCGCAATCTTCGAACACGAATCCCTCGCCGTTCGAAGTTGTGTAAGTCTGTCCCCAGAATGATCCCACACCGTTGTAAACGAACCAGCCGACGTTCGGATGGTTAGCATCCTGTGTAGTCACGACAATGCTTCGAAAACGGTTGGACGAATTGATGGACTTGATCTGAGGGCCGCTAATCTCGCCGGTAAACAAGACATACTTCAGATACTCTGTGCCGTCCGCAACCTGTACCGTAAAGTTCGAGATCTCCAGATGCCTGCAACTATCAAACCGGAACATCGGCGATTGGCCGTCGCCGTTCCACAGTAGAATCGTCCGCGATATGCCGTTCCCAAGAATGCGGCCGCCATCGCCATTTGCAAGGACGATCGTTCGGTTGATCAGATATTTCCCCGCCGGTATGCTGATCGAATTGTAGGGCCGCCTTCCATACCACGATGCACTAACATCGTTCGTCAATGCCTTGCTAATAGCCGCCCACGCCAGTTCCGCGCCCAGATCACAACCACCCGCAACGGTTGCCGGAACAAACGAAAACGCCTGGTGTGCCGCCTGACAGCTTGCGTCGCTCGCCGCGCCAAACACGCTATAGAGCGGATGACTCGCCCCATCTGCGATGTTGTATCCAGCCGGTACAAACTGCTGCGGACTCATCTCCGTCTGCGCGTATCCGACCCGGCAAAACAATGTCCCCGCCATCGCAAATACTACTAGGTTCAGCGTCATGTATAGTTCCAGCCGGCAACTGGTACCCCTAGGAAATCGCCTAGACCGGCCCACCCTCCGTATCCCTAGGATTTCCCTGCGCCGCATGTCAAAGTAGTTTTCAGAGCGAGCGTGAGTATAGGTTGGCTGAACCGGCTGCTGCGCCAACAGTAGCCGGTCCTGAATACACTCCACGCAAGCTTCCGATTTAAGGAGCGGAATAGGGATGCGTAAGTGCATTGTGATTGTACTACTATGTAGCGCCGGTTTGCAGGCTGCCGAAGGTGTGCAGAATCGTGCGAAGAAACTATTTGTCGCGAGTGTCGCGGCCTTAACCAGCGCGGCTACGGCCGATGCTGCAACGTCTTGGGGAAAGAGCGAAACCAACCCGATTTTGGGCCGCTCCCAGTTCGGAATGCGCCAGACTGGAATCAAGTTTGGCATGGTGTCAGCCGCCGTTGTCGGTCAATGTTTTATCCTGCGCCATACCCACGGCAAAGTTACTACCGGCTTCGCCGCTCTTAACTTCGCCAGCGCCGGAGTGCTAGGAGCCGTCGCCTTGCATAACTCCACGGTGCCCCGCTACTCGGCCACGCAATCTCATTGAGAGATGCACAGGCCGCGCGGTTGAACGGCGTTTCGCTTGAGCTCTGCCTTCCATGGCCAGTACCGCCAGTAGAGCGAAGAAGCAGGCGCCCAGTCCCGGCCTTTGGTGGAAGATATACTCCACTGTGCAATGTAGCCAGATCGCCAGGATGCCGATTCCCCACAACGACCGCGCTGCCGTGGGAACAGTCATCACCGCCAGGCAGGCGATCACTATCAGAAACGGAAGGCCACCCTCTCCGGCCCACTCTGCCCAATCGTTGTGCGCATGCGTCACGTACAGGCCGTCATCGTACAAGGCATACTGCGGATAAACTTGCGGCCAGTTCCCCAAGCCCGCGCCTGTCCACGGTTTGTCGCGTACCATCGCCAACGACGACGCCAGGAATTCGCGCCGCCCACCGTAAGCTGTCGGGTCCATGAATCGCTGCCACAGCGGACCCCAGCCGACGACCGCGGAGAAGAGAACGCCAGAGAGCACCAGTGCCGCCATTCCGCGTGCCGCGATCGTGCCCGGTATGGCGCCGCGCCTCCACGCCAGCAATAAGAATGCAGCGGTCTCCAGACACATAATCACCGTGCCTGTCCGCGACGCCCCCGCCACGACCGAGGCGAAGATCATGCCGGCCATCATCCAATAGCCGAACGCGCGGCGCCGGTCGCGTAATGCCAGCCACAGTCCGATGGGCAAAATCATTTCCATGAACGCCGCGTATTCGTTGTGATAAACGAACGGCCCCAGCACGAAGTCCTTATATCCGCTGGGGAACAGCCAAAAGATCTTGCCGCCCGAAGTAAACATCTGAATGGTGGACAGCACTGCCAACACGAAACCGAAGTAGAATGCGCCGCGAAGAAACGCCCACCGGGCATCCCCGTCTTCAAAAACTTGCAGAGCCAGAAAGAACAACACCAGCCAGGTGAACCAGTTCAACGTCGCGTTCCATGTCTCCCAACGATAAACAGTGAGGCCGGTGGCGAGTTGCAGCACTCCCCAAAGCGTCGCCACGCCTAACGGAGCCAGCCATAAACTCCACGTTACCGGCAGTTCGGGGCGTATGCGGCGCACCGTCCACACGGCAGCCGAGGCGAATACGACTAACTGGAAAAGTCCCCAAGCCCAACGGCCCGGAACCCAGAGCGTGAGTACCGCGTATGCCAATAGAAGCGCCAGTCCCTTCGTCGCGCGCGTCATGGCAGGCGCTCCAGCTTAAGACGGCTTAGCAACAAGGAACCTTCGAGTCGCGGAGTACCCGGGATTTTCTGGTACGTCAATACCAGCCGCGCCAGCGCAGTGGGTGGCGCCGTGAATTCGAACTGTTCGTCTTTCCATGCAGGGCTCGACAACCATGCGGACCGTGAAGTCTGAACCTCCCAATGCAATCCGCTCTGCGCCGGCATGTCGGACGTACGATACTGGAAACGCATCCGATAGTGCCCGCCCGGAACCAACGCCATGTATTGCCACAGCGGTTCGCACCTGTCAGATTGGCTACCGGAGAAAGAGAACCAACGGTACCGTTCCTGCGCGCTGCGGCCGCAGTTCACTCCCGGTGACGGCGACACACGCCAGTCGAAGCCCGCGCCGCAGGATTCCCTCTCGAAGCCGCCATCCGTAAGTGACACGCCGCGCTCGGGATCGAGCGGCAAGTAAGGAAGCAACCCGCGGGAACACATCGCGTTCCACGCGTCCAGTGCGCCGGCTAGTTTGCGTGACTCCAGCAACCCGTCGTTCCAACTCAATAGCGCCGGCCTGTCAGCGACCGTGGCCAATGGCAACAATCTGTGAGCTACCGGTACTCCCGCGTCGAACCGGCCTTCACTAGTCAGGTAGGTAAGATACGCATTCAGTGCGGGCACCCGGTCGGGAATAGCACGGCTCAAAATCAGATCTGCGTCATGGCTCGTATTCCAGCACAACGCGAAAACCGGCGCTAAATCCCCGCCATTCCCTATCTCGAGCGCCTGCCGCACCCAAGGCCAGACGTGATCGGCATCGTTCCGCCGAACGTAATAGTTAGCCAGCGCCCACCGCGGTGCGAAGCGCCGGCTTACGCGCGCGGCTTCTAATAGGTCGGATTCCGCTGCATGATAATCTCCATGCATCTCGGCATTCAGACCCAAACGCATCCACGCCGCCGCATCGCTTGGATTCAGTTGGACAGCCGCCTCCAGCGGTGGCGCGGGATCGCCGCCATTCTTATCCACCAGTCGCGCCAGTTTCAGGCGAAAGCCGGCATTACCCGGCGAAAGCCTGACCGCCCGCGTCACCACGCCAACATCGCTCGACTGCGCCAGATAGTCAGCCCATGCCCACCGCACCGAACAGTAACCTGCGAACGCGAGCATCGCCGCCACACACACGACGCTCACGATCCGCCTCACTTCAGTAGGCTCCGTCCCCTGTAAGAACCGTTCTTACAGTGCTCTTGAGGATGTAAAGATCCAACCAGACCGACCAGTTACGCACGTAATATTGATCGTAAGCCACACGCTCCGGATAGGTCGTATTGTTCCTGCCGGAAACCTGCCAAAGCCCGGTAATGCCCGGCTTTACCCGGCAATAAAGCCCATAGTCGTCACCGTACCGCTCTACTTCCAAAGCTACAATCGGGCGCGGACCGACCAAGCTCATTTCGCCCGAAAGCACATTGAGCAACTGAGGCAACTCATCCAGGCTCGCGCGGCGCAAAAACCGCCCGAGCGGTGTCACGCGAGGATCGTTCCGCAGTTTATGGGTCACACGCCATTCCTCTGCAAGCACGGGATCGGCTGCCAAGTGCCGGCGCAGCACCACATCGGCATCGTGCACCATGGTGCGAAACTTCCACGCTTTGAAGGTCCGGCCGTTCTGCCCAATCCTCTTGTGGCCGAAGAACAAGGGGCCGCGCGAGGTCAGTTTGATCAGGCATCCGATCAGCAAGAATGCCGGAATCAGGAACGGGCTAAACGTCAGCACTACGAGCAGATCCAACGCCCGTTTCATAATACGCGCGGGCATATGCAACAAATTATTGTGGATTTCAAGGCCGAGTATGCCGCCCAGATCTGTAGCCTCCACCCAAAGGCTCGACATACCCAGTAAGTCGGGAATCAGCAGGAGTCTGTCGAAAGCGTGGCCATATTTCTTGATCACTTCGAGCAGATTAGCCCGCGACAGACTGGGCATGGCTAGAATTCCATACCGGAAACCAGCCTCGGCCAAAGCCGGCGCCAGCGCCAAGCCGCCGACCACGGCCACCCCGGAGACTTCGGATCGCACTTCCGGCTCGTCGGACAGTACCGCAACAGCTTTCAGTCCGAAACCCGGATGTTTCTGTAGGGCCTTGATCACCGATTCGCCGGAGTGACCCGCGCCCAAGACTACTACGCTCCGGCCGAACCATTTCTGTTGGCCGCAGACATGTCTGGTTGCCGACCGCGCTGCAGGCAACAGCGCCGAGACCGACAGCCATGTGGCGACCACGATCATACGCGGCACCCAGTGCGTCCCCCCGCGCATCAAAAGCGTTACGCCGCCCAGCACCAGGAAGCCCAGCGATGTGGCCACCACGGAACGCCGGAATTCCTCGACCGCATTCATTCCCACAACCTGATATAGACCGGACGCCACATAGACCGCGAGCACCACGAATGAGAAGGGCCAGAAAGAGAGGAAATAAGCTACATCGACACCCGGCCTGACCAATGACCAAAGCCACGTACAAGTGAAGAATAGCGAGATCAACACCACGAAATCGGTGAGTCCAAGGACCGTTACCGTGAGCGCCGCGGAATACTGCGGCGAGCGGAGCGAAACCAAATGACGTGCGGCAGTTGCCGGGTCGAACCAATATCGCCTTCCGGCAGCTTGATCGAGGGTGGTTGATGTGGTGCTCATAATGCAATGCCTTTTGTTTAATCCGCTGCTACGCGCGGGTAGGCCGGCGTATACGCCCGCGCGCCAGTGACAATGCTTGCGGCGTCCACTGCTTCGGCTAGCACTCGCTCGAACCGCTGGCTGATCGTGCGAATGTCGAATGCCGCCAGCGCGTAACGGCGTCCGTTCTCGGCGAACGTCCGGCGCAGTTCAGCGTTAGTCGCCAATTGCCGCGCCGCGGTGGCCAGACCCTCGCTGTCTTCCGGCTCAACGACTAATCCGGCTTGCGCCCGGGCGACCGTCCGCGCTGCCAAATTGCCGCGGGGAGCCGCCAGCAATACGGACCGTCCGGCGCAGAGATAGCTCAGTACCTTCGACGGAACGGCAAACGCTCCGGCCTCGCTATCGATAATTCCAAGTAATACATCCGCCGCACCAAACACCGAGGCGACGTCTGCATAAGGTTGGAAGTCCATCAAGCGCAGGTTAGGCAGACGCGCGCGCTGTTGCATCGCTTCGAGATGATTGCGTCCCAGCCCTTCGGAAACCACCACCACCACGGCGTCTTCCACGTCTGTCAGCGCTTCCGCCAGACGGTATAACAACTCCGGCTTATGCTTCATTCCCAATGTGCCCGAGTAGACGAAGACCAAGTTGCCGGAAAGACCGTGTCTCGCAGCCCATGGATTCAGGCGCGGCGCCACGGGCATGTCATCTAAAGGAGCCCAATTCTCAATTACCTGACTAGGCGCGGGCCGGAACCCCATCTTCGCCACCGAGGTTAAAAAGTCGGGCGTGATGAAAACCACCCGGTCACTCCGCTCGCAGACATGGCGCTCCAACCGGTCATAATACAGGGCCAGTGGTGCGCCACATCTGCCAAGCTTCTGTGTGACGACGCTACGCACAGCTTGACAATACAAATCCTGCATCCAATGCACGAAAGCCGTTCCATTCCGGCGGCACGCCCCCAGTAAGTGGTGTTGCACATCGATCGGAGTGTTAGCCGATAGCAACACATCCGGACGGAAAGCGTGAATCCTCTTAACCAGTTCCTGCGCATACCTGCGGTGCAGGAAGTGCCGTTTGAACATGGAGTACTTTTCAAACGGCACACCTAGCGAAACCGGCAGGCACGAAAATGTAGGTGGATCCGCAGGTCCCTGCTCAAGTCGTCCCTTCGGACCAGGCAGGTCACGCAAATACAGGTGCTGCACCGTGTGACCGCATCCCGCCAATTCACGGCTTAGTTGCACCTGAAACGGATGGCCTGCAAAATCGTGAACTGCGATTCGCATGGTTTCCTCGCAAAGACTTTAACGCCGCACCGTTACCAGGCCGGCGCCTTCCTCTACAGCCATCTGCGCACGCACCTGCTCCTCAATCCACTGGTATGTCCGGCGCAAGCCATCCTCGAGTGAGATGGCCGGCTCCCAATCCAACACCGATCGCAGTAAGCTATTGTCTGAGTTGCGTCCACGCACTCCTTGCGGACCGGTCACGTGTTTCTTGACGATTCGCACGCCGGCAATTTCGGCCACGATATCGGCCAGTTCGTTAATAGTCACCATGCGGTCTTGTCCCAGGTTGAGTGGCTGATGGAAGTCGGATCGCATTAGGCGGTAAATGCCTTCCAGGCAATCGTCGATGTAACAGAAAGACCGGGTCTGTTCCCCGTCACCCCAGATCTCGATGACCGGATCGCCCGTCAGTTTAGCCATTGCCACCTTACGGCACATCGCCGCCGGGGCCTTTTCGCGGCCGCCATCCCAGGTTCCCAACTGTCCGAAGATATTATGGAAGCGCACGATACGAGTCTCCATGCCATAATCTTCGCGGTAGTGGATGCACAGCCGTTCAGTGACTAACTTTTCCCATCCGTAGGCATCCTGCGGCATGGCCGGATACGCATCCGACTCTTTCAGCGGAACGACATTTGCCTCAGTCTGTTTGAACTCGGGATAAATGCAGGCGGATGATGTATAGAAATACCGGCCCACACTATTGACCCGGGCGGCTTCCAGCGTATGCCAGTTGATCAAGGCGTTATTGTGCAGAATTTCGGCGTGGTGACACGAGATGAATCCCATCCCACCCATGTCCGCGGCCAAGGCATACACCTCGTCCACGCCGCGCGTCGCTTGCAAACAGTTGTCCCACCGGCGTAGGTCGAGTAGCTCAAACTCGTCCGCGCTGGTCTGGGCATATTCGGGCAACTTGAGGTCGACACCGCGGACCCAATACCCCTTGCCCTTCAAGTAGTCCACCAGGTGGCTTCCAATGAAACCTCCTGCGCCGGTCACCAATACTTTCGTCGATTCTTGCATACGCTTTCCTCTCTATCCGACGGCAGTCAGCCGGCGGCTTGAATTATTGCTTTCGTCCTGGGACCTTAGCCGGCGTTCGCGAATATAAACCGCCGGGTTCCCCCCCCACACCTGAAACTGCGCGATACTCTTGCTGACTACGCTTCCCGCTGCGACAATCGAGCCTGTCCCAATGACTACGCCTGGACAAAGTGTCGCCCGCGCACCCACCCAACTGCCCTCCTCGACGACAATGGGCCGGCGAAAGAGCTTCATGTTGGGCGTGGTCCAATCATGGTTGCCCGTGCAGAAATAGGCGCCTTGCGACACACATACGTTTGAGCCGATCCGTACCTCAGCGAGATTATCGATCCACAGGTCCTCACCCAACCAGCAGAAGTCGCCAACACTGAGATACCAGGGAAACTTCACCCGTACGCCCGGCTTGATATACACGCCCTTGCCGATCTTCGCGCCAAACAAACGCAAGACTGTGCATTTGATCGCCGACACCGGAATGAAGTAAGAGCGAAGCACGGGCAGACCGAAGAAGTACCAGAGAGCCTGCACCCATATGGAACGGCCTTTGGCGTACTCGCTATTGTCGGGTTGCGATAAGTCGACCTTGCGATCCATGAAGTTTCCCGTCCACGCTCTATGAAACTAACTCCAAGCTCGATGATGTCTGTGACGCGGCCTCGTCGGGCAGCGGCTGGCCTGCAACCACCGATTGCAGGGTGCGCTCGATCCGTTCACCGCATTTTTCCCACGAATAACCAGAGGCCAAGCGTTTGGCATTCTCGCTCATCCGCCGGCGCAGCGCGGCATCCTGCAGTATCTGAATCATTCCCGCGGCAAACTCGCTGGGATCGCGCCCTAATGCCAAGCCGGCGTTGTGCATAGCGACTTCGCCCGCATAGTTCAGTGAGTCGCTGACCACGCACGGTAGGCCCGCCGCCATAGCCTCAAAGAGCGCGTGGCAGAAGTTCTCTGTGTACGACGGCATGGCGAAAAGATCGGCGTCGGCAAACATTTCTTGCTTGTCCTTTAAGTCAGTAATCCCGCCGGTCAAAACGGCTCGGTCCGTCACGCCATACTGTTGAAGCCGCTCCTTGACAGTGTGATCAAACGAAGCGGGATCGGGTGGACCCACCAAAACCAAACGCGCATCCGGAACAGACCTCAGAACCTTGGCGAAGGCTTCGATCAGCAACTTCAGACCCTTAACGGCAGCCAGTCTGCCCAGATACAGAATCACCGGGCCCTGATGGCGCCCCAAATACTTGGCGCGAAATGCTCCTCTGCCCGGAAGGGATGCGTAGTTCTGGAGCGCGATACCGTGTGGAATCACAACTGTGCGCAGCGAAGCATCGAGCGAGAGCACCTCCCGCCGTTCGCCCTCGCCGGTGCATATGATTGCCGAGGCACCCTTCAAAATGCGACGGGCGAAGATCCGGTCATAGATCCATTTCTTGTGGCGGCCGATCTGCCGCATGTAGGGTGCCAGCACGCCGTGGGGCCAAAGGATATAGGGCTTCCGCCAGAATCGGGCGAGTAAATAACCTACTAAGATCGGAAAAGAGTAAACAGAGTGAAGTGCGACCGCGTCCGCCCCACGCACGGAAGGACCAACCCGCCAGACAATCGATGGCGCGAACGCGTACTTACCCCATGACCGCACACTTATGATTGCGAAGGACCCCTTGCCGGCGTGTTGCCGCTTAGCGCTATCCACATCGGGCTGAACGTACGACTCGTAACCTGGCGTGGGTGGGCCGCCAGATACCAGGAGGACGCGTACACTACTGGCGGCAAGGCTGATGCCGATTTTCGGAACGCAGCCAATGCCAACACCGCCCTGTCGAGGCCATGCACCTTCGACGAAGTTAAATAGCTTCATGACACCTTCCGAATAGTGACAAACGCCCGCGTCTCGGTAGGCGTCTCGACTATGCTTTCATAAAGCGTCGCGAACTGACGCGCTATCTCGACCGCGGAGAAGCGGCATATGTTTTCAAAGCCTCGATTCACCAAGCCCTCCCGGTAGACAGCGTCATCCATGATCTTTACGATGCCTTCCCGAATAGCAGTAACGTTATAGGGATCTACCATGCACGCCGCATCTCCGGCCACCTCGCACATCGGGGCTAAGTTAGCGGTAATCACGGGCCGTCCAATCGCATTGGCTTCAAGGATGGGCAGCCCAAAACCTTCATAGGTAGATACGAACGCCACGATGTCCGATTCAGCGTACGCCTTACGTAGGTCCGCCTCGGACAAGTCCACGCTGTTCTTGTAGACGATTCGACACTGCGCCAGGCGGTCTCGTTGCGCCTTTGTAAGTTGCCCGATAACGTGCAGTTCACATGGCTGCCCCTCTAGCGCCTGGATGAGGGATTCGATATTCTTATTGGGCTTAGTGCCGATCTGTAAGACCACCGGACGGGCGGCGTTGAAGAATCTGGGGACCGGGGCAAAGCCGGATGGCAAGCAGTCCGCGATGACTACCATTTTGTGGGCGGCCCAAGGGAACAGGCGAACGAGCTCGTTCGCGATCTGCGAAGAAATTGTCGTGATATATTTGCAATGCCGGAACGGAACAGTGAAGTAGAGCGTGCGGAAGATGGCGGCGCGGATTCCCGATAGCCTATAGAGACGGTCGAAATCGTGGACTGTGACAATGGTGCGGTCGCCAGGCAATGCCAATGCGACGAAACTGATGTCGCCGGTTATATGGTTCACCGTTGACCGGTGCGTGGCGGCATGCGCGAGGCAGACTAAGCGAGCCCATAGCCCTTGTGCGTGGACCGGCGGCGTTACAATGCGCGCATGAATGTGGCCGGGCAAGGCCGCGTGTATGGTCTGGAATACCTTTTCGATGCTGAAGTATCCCGTGTGCTTGGCACGCGAGAACATGGCTACCGATAGAGGCTTGGTTTGAGTCTTTAACATGACTTTGATACCATACCCATGCTGTCGTCGTGGGCCACTTTCGTCCCCAGCAGTTTCATTACGATGAACAACAGGATCGCCAACCTGATGAACACCACCGAATTGACAACTGGTTCGGCCTCCAAGGCATGGACCAGGCCCGGCATTAGTACCGCATACGCCAGAATCCGGATGCCGTTGCGCTGGGCGGGAGCGCACGACAGGTAGACCAACTGAAAGAAAATACCGATACCGAAGAAGCCGCCAATCACGCCAAAGATATTGAAGTTTTGGTATAAGTCCGAGATCACATGCATCGATGTAAAGCCGCCCGGAGGCATGCCCAGGTAGTCGCGTTCGAAGTCGTCAGTCGGAATATAGATGGGCTTATCCTGCCATAGTTGTCTCGGCACAAATGTCTGTTCGGGAATACTGAGATAGGCCTCCCCATAACCAAACGGGCGGCGATCCGGGGTGTATTTCATGACGAGAGCGAGGGCGTCAACACCGAACTGCCTTTGCATTAGCGACTCTAATGCCGATTTTTGCAGGCCATCCGTACGGTCTGACGTAAAGTAATCGAATGAGTACGAAATACGACTGATCAGATCCTGAAAACCCGTTGGGGCACCCCCAGACTCGCCGATGATGATGAAGCGGTAAGCGTTGAGCGCGCCGAATGCCAAGAAGGCGCATGGAACCCCGATTAACAAAGCATGACGTACGCGCAGAGGTTTGCGGAAGTAATGATAGACAATCATCGCCTGTAGCATTGGCTCTACGAGATACTGCTTTCCGCCCGTGTACGCCACGCGAACAGACAAAAGAACAACGGCGAGGCTGACAATACCCCAAATTGTTACCTGGTTTCGGGACCGGTTCTTGCGAAAGACGGCGATACAGACCGCCACCCAACCGCAATCAAGCAGTGCTCCCAGGATCACCGCTATACCTGGCATCGGATCCGTATGGAAGCGCCGTCCCGCCTCTTCCGCCACCGCACCCACCACGAACGCATCGTGGCGAAACATATAGATCCAGGCGGCAAAGCCTATGATCAGCAGCAGCGCGATGCGTACGCCGGGAACTGCCCGGGGCCATTGTAAGCGCCCCTCGGGAAGTCGCGACAAAATCCTTTTGGCGATATTGGAATAATAGCCGACAGAAAAAGCGAGGTAACCGAGGCTGGCGCACCAGAGCGCGGCAGATAGGTAGTCATCGTAGAAGAAGAATCCCAGCCGCGGAACGCCGGCCCAGCCGAGAACGTAGATTGCACGGAAACCGAAGTATAGGACGAAGTATGCCGCGACTAAGTTAACAGGTTCGAAGAGATCTTGCTGGCGGCTGAAAGTCAATTCCACTAGCCGTTGTCCGGCCAACCCCAGCAGGACGGCTATGGGAGCGGCCTGATAAGCCGGTAGATCGAAGAGGGCGATGAGAAGCGGGATAAGGATGGTGGTTAGGCCCAGGAACACCAAGATCCGGTGGGCGATGCCCGATTGCGGCGGCGCGGACAGCCTGAGACGAGGCAACCTGAGTGGCGAGATGGTCTGTGTAGACATGGGTCTAGAGCGCGAGTTAAACGTTCATGCTGGTCTGGAGCGCCTGCTGCATGCGCGCTGTGAGTCCGTATCCGGACTTCAAGCAACGCTCGCGTCCCGCTGCGGCGATTCGCTCCCGTGCGGAGTCATGACTCAAGTAATACAGAATTTTGTCGCGGCACTCCTCGGGACTGGCAAAGAACTCGGCTTCCTTGCCTTCTTCATAAAACTGCTGATGCGACTTAGTGCGTTCAGTGAGAAAGAACGCCCCGCACGCCGGAACCTCGAAGGTCCGAATGGTCCAATCGTCACGGTTTGAATGCGAGACGAACCCTAGCGCAATCTTGGATCCGCAGACGACCCGCCGGTAAACTTCACCTTCCGCGGGCGGGTGTAGTAACTCGCGGCGTGTCCAGTAGAGCTTGGTGCGATTCCATCGTTCGCCGAAAATATGGATATCCAGCTTGAATTGCCTGGTGAGGCGGTCCAGCACGCCGACGCGGTAATCGAGTGAGGTGCCGATGAATACGACTTGGAAATCATTGCTGACGGGGCGGGGCGTCTCCGGGTAGAACAACTCTTCGCAGTAACCGTCGGTGAACAGTTCCACGCGCTTGGCGCCACGCGACTGATACTCCTGTATATCGGCCGGCCGTTTCACAAGGTGCAAGTCATAGTAGGGCAGGGCTTCGAAGAATCTACCCCATCCGTAGGATGCATAGGTTCGGTCGGCAAACGGGTTGTCATGCTGGAAAGATACAACCTGAGTAGCCGGCAGTCGGCGTTTGATTTGGGAAATGGTTTCCGCGGTAATCAGGCGCGGCCATTCGAGCCAGACCAGGTCGGGGCGGTTCTCGAGCGCGGTGGTAAGAACCTCGGAACTGGCTTCCGTCGCCTTGGCGTCCAAGGTGCGCTCGTAACGTTTAGCCCGTAGGACCCTCTTCTGGATAGAGTCCCAGGAGTTTTCACGATGCGTGCGCGACAGAGGCACCGGCAGAACCTGATGACCAAGGCGCTCGAGTGCGCGCATGCGCTGCCAACCGGTTCGCGAGGGCCTGTCGATGATGCCTGCAAAAAGTATCTTCATATAACAAGTGACTCCGATCCATCAAGTCCGGCTACGAACGGCTCGCAGGCTCGCGCCTAACTGTTCGATCACGCCGGGAAGTCCGAACATAAACGACGTGCAGATCAATAGGCCGGTGGCTAGCAAGGCCATTAGTGGAACAAACGTCGAGAGCGGCGTGGAAGCTAGCGCGCGCTCCATAGGAACGAATATCGCCAGAGCCGCAAAGCCCGAAACACACAGCTTCAGCAGGCTCCAGTAGGTGAGAGATGGAACCACCTCACGGTTTTCGGTGTGCATCAGGGCCATCTGTATGATCTCCACAGCAGCCCAAGCGACCGCAATGCCGACCGCACCCCCAAACCGCGCCGCCGGAATTGAACCAATCGCGAAGACGATGTACGTGAATAAGCAAAGCATGGCCGACCGAATGTGCCGATTAGTGGCGTACTGCAAATCGAGCCGTGTATCTTTGCCGATCACCACGATGGTGCATAGCATCATGGCTGCATACAGTGGCGCGGAAAACATATCCGTGCGGCGCGTCCAAAGAGCCAGGATTCTGGGCGCCGCAACGAACGCCAGTACCGATGCGATGATACCCGCGGTGAATGACAGGCGTTCGCACATCGCATACATGCGCCGCAGCCTGGGCCACTCCTGCATACCGGCGAGACGTGTGATCTCGGGGCGAATGGCATAGCGAAAGGTAGCGATTCCCTGGCGGACCATGCCGTACATACCCCGGCAGATAGAGAAGACCACGACCGCTTGTTTTCCCACTGTCTGATTCAGAACCAGGATCGGCACCTGAAACAGGAGAAACTGATTCAGCGTAAATGAACCAAACCACAAGCTAGGCTTGAGGACTTCCTTGGCGGTGGCGCGGTCCCAATAGCGCATGGTGGGGAACACGCGGGCGTCCAGGCGCCTAAGATCCATCAGGCTAAAGACAGTCATAACTACGAACGACGCCAATTGGGCTAGCGGCAGCCACCACATGGGCGAATGCCGCAGCACTAGAACGTAGGTGCTCGCGAAGTACAGAAACTTTTGAATTTGCGCCCAATTCTCGGCCCGGTGCGGATAACCGATTGCGCGCAAAACGCCGTTGAGTTGGCCCCAGATAATGCCCACCAAGACTTGCAAGACTAGACATATTGCGATCGAGGAAGCCACCTTGCGCGGCATGGATAGGTGGAGCGCTTGGTTCAAAGGCACCAGCCAGATCAGAGCAGCCGCCAGCAGAAGGCCGGTCAGGACCACACCCAACGAGATGCGCAGCCCTACCGACTGCAACTGTCGCAGTCGCGAGAGATTCCCAGCGAAGTACTCGAGCGACAATTGATTGGTTACGAAAGCCTGCATGCCGAAGTCAAGTGACAATAGCCAGGCCGCGCCGGCTGACAGTGCCAGCCACTCGCCGTAGACGGTTACGCCGTAAGATGCGAGGAAGGCAGGTGGCAGCAAGACTTGCGTAAGCACCAAAGCAACTTGCCCGCCTGCAACTGCCGAAGCAGTTTTGCCCACACGTCGGACCGTGGATGTCAAGGCTCCAGTCATAATGGCGTGCCCGGTCTAATCAATACTTAGCTGGCTTTGTAGTATTTGTAATACCGGCCGTAGTAACCGTAGTAATGATAGGTGTCGCTAATGTCACGAGTTGCTTCGTTCAATACCAACCCGACTACATTGGCGCGTACTCTCTGCAGAGTATTTACCACCGAGGCCACAGCCTTCCGGTTGGTATGCCCCGCCTTCGCCACGATGACGACACCCTCTACGGCCGCCGCCATTTGCAGGGGTTCGGAGAAGCCGAGCAGGGGAGGTGCGTCAATGATAATCAGGTCATAAGTACTCGCCGCCTCTTCCAGAATGCGGGGCAAAGCCGCGCCGATAAGGTCGGCCGCCCGGCGGTTGGTATGGCCGCAGGGTAAGACATCCAAGTCGGGCACCTGGTCGATCTTCACCAACTTCTCGCGCCACAACATTCCATTCTGTAGGGCCGCTGCCAGGCCGGACTGCGCATCGATATTGAGTTTGACTGAGACGCCCGGCCGGCGCAGATCGCCGTCGATCAACAATGTCTTATGTTTCTGTTGCGCGTGTGCGATGGCAAGATGTACCGCGATGGTAGTCTTGCCTTCCGAGGGCGAGGCGCTGGTAACCATGAGAGAAGTCAGCCGCCGCCCAAATGAACCTAGTAGGATGGAATTCCGCAGTGTGCGGACTGCCTCTTCGAAGCCCGTCACGTTATAGGTTTCCTTTTCGTCTGCGTTCTCAGGGACCTTCGTCAGCGACGTGGACTGCTCCTGAGCCTGAGCTGTAACCAAACGCCTGCGCCAAGGCTTGACTAAGGGCAAGCTGCCGAGTACGTCGGTCTGCAGTAGTGTGGCGATCCGCTCGGGGTCGCGGATAGTGTTATCCAGCACGTCGCTCAGTACGGCTACGCCCACCGCCAGCACTGACGAGAGCAGGAAAGCCAGCATCAGGTTCAGCGGCATATTGGGGAAGACCGGCTTTAGTGCCGGCCGGGCGGAGTCCGCTATACGAATCGAATTATTCTGGAAACCCGCGTTAATGCCGGCCTCCTTGATTTTACGGACGAGTTCCTCATAGAGGCTCTTGTCGGCTTCGGCTTCACGCTTCAGCGAATTGTATTCGAAAGAGCGCGCGTTCAACCGATCGAATTCGGCCTTAGTCTCAGTAACCGCTTTCTGCAGCATGCCTTCGCGATTGACGGATTCGTGGTATTCCACTTCGACGCGCTCGGCGGCATTCTCCCGCGCCGAGCGAATCTGCCGGCTCAACTCTTGTACTTGCGCGGCGGCCTTCTTGTACTCTGGATGGTTAGTGCCGTAATGTGACTTGGTGTCGACGAACTTCTGTTGCGCCTCGTCCAGTTTCTCTGTCAGGGTCTTCAGCGCTTCGCCCTGGGTGGATACCTGGGCAGCCTCCAGCGTCCCGCTCTTCACCGATTTCCAGGTGGATTCCTTGCGCACACGGTCGGTCTGTGCGTTGGTGTATTCGGTGTTGAGCTGTAAGAGACGTGCCGACATGATGCTGGTTTTCTCTTCCGGATTGATTACATTCAATTCGCGTTCAAACTGCGCCAGCGCCGCTGACGAGCGCTCCATTTTGGCTTTGAGTTCTTCAAGCTGCCTTTCCATGAACGACGATAGCGAGGCCGCGGAACGGAATCGAATGTTATAGGTGTGCTCCACGTAGGAGTGGGCGACGGCATTAGCTACGTCGGCCGCCAGGCGCGGGTCGGGCGAGCGATAGCTGATTAACAATAAGTAGGTGTTCGGCGGACGAGTGACCTTAAGCTTGCGCAGCAGTACGGGCGCATCGTTTTCAGCCAGCACGGTACGCTGCGGAGTGACTTCCGATCCTTCTTTTTCAGCGTTCACAAGGTGAAACTTCTCCGCTACAGGCCGCAGGACGGAGTCGGATTGGATCAACTTGATCTGGGTCGCCAGGAACTGGTCCGAATCATTGAGCGGCGCACGCAAGGCCTCCTGGCCGATGATGCTGGTGGGCATTTGACGATCGACGTCAATGGTGGCGGCCGCTTCGTAAATCGGCGTCAAGCGCGTCGAGATAATGAGTGTAGCCACCACCGATGCGCATACGAACGACAGAATCTTCCAGCGATGGCGGCGCAGAATCCAGAGGTAGTGAGTGAGAGGGACCGACGTGTTGTCCGACTCGATATCGTAGCCATACGAAGTTGCGCGAAGTGTCTCCGCGGGAATGGGCGCAGATGGAGCGGTAGGCGCGGCTTTTTCTACTGCCACAGGCAATTGTGAGTTAAATTCTGACATCGCATCCTCTATTTAACGAATCCGTAGATGGCGGCCGTGCTTGCTCCGGTGGCGAACAGTAGGAACTTCTCCAAAGCGGTCATAGCCGTTCGACGGCCGGTGTTGTCCGGAACATATAGAATGTCGTTGGCGTACAACGGCGCATCCGGAGCCTTACGTTGCATGATCTTTGTCAGCTCGATGGGAATCTCATTCTTCTTGCCTCCCGGGCCTTCTTCGCGGCGATAGATAAAAGCTTCCTTGGAGGCATACGGCTCAAGACCTTCCGCCAACGCCAGTACCTTCAAGACGCTGGTCTGGGCTGAGTCCTGTACAGGAAAGGCGCCGGGCTTTTTCACATTGCCGACGACATATACCTTGCCTGACTCAGGAATCCTGATTTCTTCGCCTCCCCGCAGAGGAATGTTCAACTCTGGGTCGGCCGCCTCGAAGAGACCTCTTACCGGGATACGTTGCACGAAGTTGGCGGCGCCGGCTTCCGGTTCCGCACGGCTGACTAGTATCTCAGGTCCCGCCTCCTGGCTTAAGCCGCCCGCGCGAGTAATCGCGTCGAGCAGGGTCACTTTTCCAATGGCCTGGAACCGGATCGGCTGTTTAACAGCGCCGGCGACTGAGATGGGCCGTGACTCATACTCGGATACGGTGACGGTCACAAACGGATCCACGATCAGTTGCTCCGCCTGAAGGGCCTTGACAATCGCGGCTTCCAGATCGGAGGGCATGAGTCCCGCGGCTTTGATGCGTTCGGAAAGCATAGGCATGCGAATGAAACCGTCCGCATCCACGCGCACAGTTCGCGTCAGTTCGGGCGCGTCGTACACGGAGACGGCGATCAGGTCGCTGGCACCGATACGCTGGGCCGGCAGGTTGGCCACCTCCTGGGGCGGCGTGGTCTTCATGATCTGAGGAATCTGGGCGAAAGCTGAAGTCGCCGCGGCCAGATACAACAGGCTTCTAAGTGCGAGAGACATTTGTGACACGTCTTTTCCCCTGGCAAAATCGCTTGGATCGGATATCGCAGGATTAGTAAAGGCCGCTAAAGCTGGGCGGTTATCGTTACTAATTAACCCGGCTATCTAAAGAAAAGTTAAACATATACCAAGTGGACAAAGCAATTGCTATCAAAGGATAACCCGAGCTCCAACAAGCTGTCACACCCGTGCCTCTATTTCATTGATGTTATTAGGATTAGGGAATTCACCCCAAACACTGGCATGAGTATGATTAAAGGCCCAGCGGGCAGGAAGGCGAACGATTATTCCCGGCATAAAATTGGTAACCGTACGTCGAAGGAAACAAAAAAGGGCACGGCTTGGCGCCATGCCCCTTGTAATTCCATGATGTATTTTCGGTTAACGGCTGGTTGAAGGTTGGCTCTGGGACTGCCCAGGTAGCGCATGTACGACAGCCAAACCCGCTAAGCTTCCCGAGACGGCCACGCCACCGACGATAGCTACGATAGCCGTGGTGGAAAGTCCGGCTCCTGCCGCTGCTCCGGCGGCCGCGCCCGCTGCGGCAGCTCCAGCGGCTCCGGCGGCAGCGCCCGCACCAACTGCAGCGGCGGCACTGGCACATCCGCCTTTGGCAATGCGCTTCACGCTGTCAACATATACGATCTGGGAAGTGCCGGGAGCAGAAGGTGCCGCGGTGTCCGCCGTACCAGTGACTTCGACCTGATTGCCGACTTCCTTGTCGAGGCTTGCTCCGCGCAGTTCTTCTTTGACACCGGTAGTCTTGTCCACCAGTATCACCTTGCCGTTAGTTTGAACGAGACAGCCGGATACTTTCGTAACCGAACTGGCGGATGCCTGCGGCTCAAACGATAGCTCCGTGCCAGGTTCCAATTGTGCCACCAGCACGTTGTCGCGGTTCACCACCCTCGCACCGCCTTGATACGCGGCCACCACGATGTGACGGGAATCGGTCATCTGGACGCGCGCAACGCCGCCCTTG
Organism: Bryobacterales bacterium; assembly: GCA_963738345.1. Taxonomy (GTDB): domain Bacteria; phylum Acidobacteriota; class Terriglobia; order Bryobacterales; family Bryobacteraceae; genus Bog-159. Next base: position 2,476,844 of record CAVTWI010000002.1, on the reverse strand, counting down.
GTTTCTGACGAAACTTGCAGGCCGGCGGCTTCGATGAGGTAGTTAGCGGACTCTACTTGTCCGATACCTTTTTCCAGTACGAGGCGGGAGTCGAAGATTCGCGCACGGGTATCGGACGCTAAACTAGCACGAGCGCCGTTCTGAAGCTGCAGGCGGGTGGAAGCCTGTCCGGTCTCCACCAGGTTGCCGGCGAACAGAGTCGCATTGTCCCAAGTCACTGAGTGATCCAGCCGAAAACTGCCCTCGGCTACTATCAATCCGATGGACGGGGTAGAGGCAAAGGTAGGGGAGAGCAACACACAGAGTGTCAGACTCAGCATTCCGCGAATCGTATTATGTACCATAGTTGGTTTTAGTATCCGCAAAACTCTTGGAAAGCGTCAAGTAATTATCCGGTTAAAACGAGCCTGGCGTGATGATCGTGTGTTCCCAGATATTTACGAGGTGTAAGCCAAAGGATAATATGGCGGGTGAACACTATCGAGGGTAAATCGTTACTAACAAGAGTTAGCGTCAAATTTCTGTCCCCTAACGGCAAGCGGCCCGGAACCGAAGTCCCGAGCCGCCGATTTAATGAAATTTAGTCTGCTTTATTCCCATTGCACGGTATAGCCCGAGATGATGCGGTAGTACAGATAGGCGGCGTCCAGCCCGGAAGGCACCGGGCTGATTTTGGTAACGGCGCTGGTCTGGCCGACCAGGACAAGTCCGGGGACTTCCGGTCCAGCGATGCCCGCGGGCAGGGCCTGCAGCGCATAGGTCGGTACTTTGAAAGATCCCGCGCTGGTGGGCGCGACGCACTCTACGTACATAGCCGGTTCCGGGTGTGTGCCCGACGGAAATTCGTTTTGCACTGTGGAGCCGATGAGGACGATATCGACAAATCCTTGTGGATCTCCGCCTGTCCAAGTGATATTCAGCGGTGTATTTCGCGGGATTTGAGGCTCGGTCTGCCCGTCGAAAGTGCTCGCATTGGTCCAAACGAACGACGCCGCAGCCGGCGAAACAGGAATTGTCCCTGTGAAAGCGCCCACATCAGCGCCGCCGGGCGCAGACAAAACATAACTGCTCGATATTAGACTGCCCATGGTGAAACTTCCGTCGCCATTGGGGGTCGAATTCCAATAAAATGGCGCCTCGCCATTCTCCCAATCTGTGAAAATAGTAGCGCCGCCCACCAAGCCATCATAAACGCCGCTCGTGGTCCGGGCCACCGATTGAGTTCCCAGCGATCCTTGCAATGTGAGAGGCGATCCAGCGTCGAGGTACTTCACATAGCCCAGACCATAATCCGGCGCCGGGGGATATCCGAGGTACGGAACCGCGGTACAACTGTTGACCGAAGGTACGCGCGTGAAGCCCCGGAATAGATCGAGAGCGGCTGAATTGTAGGTGCCGATCTGGCCATCCAGCGTATCATCGGCCCACTGTACAAAGAGCCCCCCGCTATTCAGGTTGACGTTCCAAAGACTGCTCAACAGCCCGATGGCCGCGACGTTGGCCGATCCCTTGCTCTGCACCGTGGACGCAATGTCATTCATATTGACGCCGTCGGTGTCTCGGCAAGTTGCGCCATTGGCGTCTACCGGCATGGTTGTGAAGTTGCTGGTAACCTGGGGGCCGCCCGTACCGCCGGTCTGTGTTTGCACTGCGACACCCACGTAACATCCAGTTGTGACATTGGTGGGTACGTAGAAGACGATCTCGTCCTCTCCTGTGTAGCCGGGCGCCCGGCCCGCGTAGTAGATATTGGCTTGCTGATTACCCACCCAGACGGTGACGGAGAGATTGTTTCCGCGCAAATCGCAACCATTGGGACAGGGACCAGCGGAGGCTTCCGTCGAAGGATCAGGGGCTGGGCCGAGGCCCGTACCCCAGAGAATGACCGCTTGTCCGGGCTTGGCCGTATGGAAAGGAGTGAGCACCGCGTAGTTTGAGTCAGTAATGATGCCGGGGCCGCTGCCGGCCTGATTCAGCGAGAAGGTTCCAAAAGAACTGGCCACCACATTGATTGGCGCCGGCGCGCTGGTTTGGCCGTTGTAGGTAACCGTCAGAGTTCCGCCGCCGAGCGGTGTATTCGAGGGCAGAACGGCGTTGATTTGCGAATAGGTGCTGAATTGCGCCGCAAATTCCAGGTAGGCCGCCACCGGCGCATTCTGCCCGATAGTGACACTGACAGATGTATTGTTGTGCTGAGTCGGCAGTGGATAAGGATTCCAGAGAGAGGTGTCACCGCCGAATCCGTTCCCGTAAATCGTAAAATAGGAGCCTTGCGCGATGGAACCGTTGGGCAGCGTTACCCACGAGCCCTGGGGGCCTGGAACAGAAAGGCTCTCACTGGCCGCATTACTGATCTGGGTGACTGTAGGCTGCGCGAATGCGGCGGCCCCGAACAGCCCCAGAGCAACTATGATGGCAATAAACGTTTTCATTTTGTCTCCTTTTTGGGTCCAGCCTAAAAGGCATATTTCAAACCAAACTGCACGGTGCGCGGACGGTGTGCGTTGACCGGATGGAGGAACGCGCTGCCGGTCAGACAATCTACTCCGTCGCCACCGGCTCCGGAATACCCGGATGCCGGGCCGCCATAACAACTGATGGTGTTGTTCGCCTGATTTCCCAGGTTTGGATCGTAGATACGAAACTGCGTGTGATTGAATGTGTTAAAGGTTTCGAGTCGTAACTCCAGTGCCGACCCTTCGCGCACTTTGATGTGTTTCAACAATGCCATGTCGAAGTTCAAACGGCTCGGATTGTTCAGAGCGTTTCGGCCGGCATCGCCGAAAGTGAGTCCGGTGGGAGCGGCGAAAGCGCCCGGATTGAGCAGCAGGGGTCCGACGCTGTATCCGTTGTTCCCGCCGCCAGGTATGGGGCCGCGTGGATTCCCCACCAAGTCCGGATAGGAACCCAAGCCCAGGTTGTTGGCTACACCGGCGTTGTCGGGCGACGAGATGCCGCTGAAGCCCCCGGCATTCACCACGCTGAACGGCGTGCCGGACTGGAACGACGTAATCCCCGAGAGTTCCCATCCCTTCAAGGCTCTTTGGGTCCGCTCGGATACGGCGCCCGTGCCGTCGCTCGAAAACATCCGCCCGACGGGGGTGGTCAGGAACTGCAGGAAGGGAAGCTCATATATGTAGCTGATATTCAGAAGGTTTCTCTGATCGAAATTAGAACTTGCGCGATTGGATGCCAAGTCATAAGAGTTGACGAAGGTGGCATCGGACCGGTCTGACGAGTTATCGAACGAGTGGCTATAAGTGTAGGAGACGCCTAGAGTGAGGGCTCCTGCCGTGCGCCTTAGGGTGCTCTGGAAGGCGTTGTAGCTTGAATTCGCCGAGTTCTCCAGTGAGATGATCTGGCCCAACCCCATGTACTGCCTCAGGCCATTGGGATCGGAGAAGAATCCCCCGGCCGATTGGTAGCCATAACAAGCCGCCAGCATGTTGACGTAGCCAGGCGCGCCTTGGTTGATAACCGTTCCGCTAGTGAGTGTAAAGGAACTGCCGGTATACGTGGCGCAATCGCCGGTTACCGGATTGGACGCAGTCGGATACAGGTTTACCAATGGAATAAAGGGCTCGCCTTTGGTATAAGGGTTCTGCGACGCCGGCACGGGCGCCAGTTGGTTCAGGTTGCGCTCCAGAGTGAGATGCGTCCCTTTACTGCCTACATAGGCGAAGGTAGCCACAGTGCTAGAGGGTAGCTCCCGCTGCACGCTGACGCTCCATTGCTGCACATAGGGCCAGATTGCCCGGGTGGGTATAGCTGTCACATTGGGCGGAAATGCCGAGGCGGGCAGACAGTCTGTGGCGTCTACACCTCCGATGCAGCCGTAAGCATAAGGATAATTCTGAGTCATGTTCAGAACTAACGGCGAACTCGCTTCGAGCGATCCGGTGTTCGATTCGTTCCCGGTACCGTGCTCGTAAAAGATGCCGTAGCCGGCTCGAATGGATGTCTTGCCGTCGCCCTTTGGATCAAAGGCAAAGCCAATACGCGGCGCCCAATTGAATAGGTGGCCTTGCAGGCAACTCGCAGGCAGGGTCAGTTGCGAACTGGGATTGGCCAGCGCGCCGGTTCCACTGCCGCAATGCACCAGTCCGTTGGTTATGGCTGCATCCAGGTTGTTCAGATTCAACGGTACGGGATCGTTCGCACCGGTATCCGGGTTGATTTGACTATACTGTAAGGCGCCCGTGAAAGCGTTAATACTCACAGAGTCTGCGATGGATTGGTTGAACGCGCCGGGGACCCAGTTGTATTCATTCTGATTCGGCGTATAGTATGTGCCGAACAGACTTAACCTGACGCCGAGGTTTAGCGTGAGCCGGGAATTGACGCGCCAATCGTCTTGCAGATAAGGCTCAGCTACCTGGTAGCGTTGCCGGTAGGTACCTTGCGCACTGTCTTGGGAGTAACTCTTGATGGCATTGTTGCCGATGGTGCTTGAGACACCGTGAAACAGGAAATCGGCGAAGGCATTGCCGGTGCTCAACGAGTTGGCCACATTGCTAAACGTGAGGACGCCCTGCACGTCGCCGGAAACTGCGCCGATGGCGGAATTGGTCTGGTCGCGCTTGTATAAGAGGAATTGCGCGCCAAACTGAAGGTTATGTTTTCCGAAGACTTTGCTCAGATGATCGGCGAAATTATAGATGGGATTGGTATGCTTCCAGGGCATGTAGCCGGCATCCACGGCAAATCCAGTGCCTCCAAATTCCTTGTTGGTCCCGCTGATCACAATGCCCGGCATCTTGCCGCCAAATCCGTTGTTGAACAGGTAACCCATCGGGCACTGTTCGCTCGAACTGCCGAAGGAATTGGTTTCCACCGCGCAGGGTTGGTCGAGCGCCGAGGGCCGCTGCCATTGCGCCCCCGGCCCGTTAGTGTCCGCTAGCGTAATGGCGGAGTTGGTATAGCTGAATGAGAATTCATGCAAGAGAGTCGGCGACAAGGTCTGAGTGAGACGGGCCACCATGCTGATGCCGGGGCCGACGAATTCATTTTCGATAGTCGGAAAGCTATTTTGGACCGACCCCCATTGAGGGGTGGGCACCACGGTGTCCCAGGAATCGTGTATGTAACGGAAAGTCAGGCGGGTCTTCTCGGTGAAATTGTGATCGATGCGGAACAGTTCCTCGCGCCAGTGCGTGGGCGGTGACACAGTAGTGTCGTAGCAGGATCCAATGCTGGAGTTACATCCAGCCGTGGCGTTGGGTAGTGGAATCACCCCGGAATTCAGGACTGCCAGCGCATTACGGTCGAGAAGGGAGAACGGACCGTTGAGTTGATTGCCTGGGAATGTAGTTAGATAGCCAAATTTAGCGGCGTCGGGGCCGTTGCTGGGGCAATCGGGATATTTGCTTCGCAGGAACAGTGCCGCGTTGGCGGGACACACATCGCTGAAGTCTCCGGCCCGCTCGGCAACAGAAGGCACCGCCTGATTGTACTGATAAGGCGACTTCTCCAAACGGTACTCTTCGGAAAAGAAGAAGAAGGTTTTGTCTTTCCGGGTATTGTAATGATTCGGGATGTACAACGGACCGCCGATGGTTCCGCCCAGGTCGGAGCGACGATACAGTGGCGCGCCCTGAGTCTCATCGAAGAAGTTCCGGGCGTTCAGAAGTTCGTTCCGGCCGAAGTAGTAGCCGTCACCATGATATTCGGCGGTCCCGGACTTCGTTGCTACCAGGACGGTCCCGGATGCCGTTCTGCCGTACATTGCGCCGTAGTTAGAAGTCAGCACTTTTACTTCCTGAATGGCGTCCAGGCTGGGATAGACGATGAGCGTGCTGTTGGAACCATTGATGCCCACATTCAGCAAATCGGAGCCGTCCACGTCGAAGGTGTTGTATTCCACGCGGCCGCCATTCACGCTGTATTTAGTGCTTCCGACAACGCCGACTTTGGCTTCGTCCTGCCCGGTCTGATTGCTCACGCCGGGCGCCAGGGCAATCAGTTGCGTGAAGTTTCTGCCGTTCAGCCCGGTTTCGACAACTTCCTTTTGCGTGATAGTCCCGGAGACTTGGGCCGTATCTGTTTCGACGCCCGCGGCGCTTTGTCCAACCACTTCGACGGATGTACTGGCCTCGGCGGGTTCCAGATTAATATCCAAGTGAGTCAAGATGCCGCTTTCGATGCGGACGCCGGTCTTCTCAAACTTCCGAAATCCTGGCGCCGAAATGGATACGGCATAAGGCCCGGGCGGGAGATCGACGACTAAGTACTCACCGCGTTCGTTGCTGACCGCGTCGCGCACAACATTCGGGCCTTGCATTGTCACCGTTGCGCCGGGGAAGACCGCTCCGCTCTTATCAGTGACCGTGCCCGAGATACCAGTCGGGCTCACTACCTGCGGGAATGCGATTTGCGACAGGCCGGCGAGCAACACTAATAGGTGTAGAACGGTGGCTGTAATTCTCAAGAAGGAGTCTCCTGCATTGGTGTCTTTCACTGTACGGGTACCGTCCGAAGCTGGCCCTTTATCCAATCGAAGAACTTCAGCTTGGCTGATTTATACTGCTCGACGGCTTCTTTGTGGGGGATAACGAGCGCACCCTTTGGCGCGGCCGCCGTAACTCTGTCTCTTGCGGCAGGCGGAGTCGCGCTGGGCTCGATCAGATATTGCAGCCGCACGGGGACTTTCACGCGGTCCAACCAGCGGACGGGATCGAGGGGGTCGACGGCTTTCAGAAACTCCGGTTTCAGGTAGGCGGCACGTTCGTTCTCAGGCACCAGGCTGGACTGCGCCAGCCAAACGGGCCAAGCACCCCAAGGATCCACCAAGTCGAGCGCTTTGATGCGGGGATCCACGGCGGCGGATAAGATGGCGATGGCGGCGCCGGAGCCCTCTCCGAACACCCCAACGCGTGAGACATCCACATCCCCTCGGCCGGTTAGATAATTCAGCATCATTTGGACGTCTTGTACTGAGTTGCCGATGGCCTCCGGAAGTTCGCTTATGAACCACTCCTTAAGGGGTCTGTCATGGTAACGCTGTCCAGTCAGGGCGGAGACGAAGCCAACCGCCGCGAATCCTTGCTCGGCTAGGAACTTGCAAAAGACATCGTTCATGAAGCGATCGGTATCGGAAGGGTAACTGTAGAGATAAAGAATGACGGGCGGTTTAGCCTGACCTTTCGGCCGGATAAGAAACAAGTGGATAGGATCGCCGCCGCGCCAGGTCAACTGAACCATATCCCGCGTAAATGTGGGATAGTCGTCATGCTCTCCTACTATGGCCTCTTCCAGTCTAAGATCGGCAATGGAAAGCGACGGCGGAATGGCGGGCGCGCTCGGTTGCGCGTTCCCGGGTAAAGATGTGAATAAGATGATTGCTACGGTTGCTATTCGTGACTTGAAGATCGTGCGCATAGAAGACTAACAAACCCTGCCTATTTCGATAAAATGGCGGCGGACCCGCCCTGATGAGCCGGCCCGCCGCGTGGAGTGTTCAGACGAACAAGACTACTGGTGGCAGGCGGTGACGCCTGGCGCAGGTCCCACGGGCTCGATGCAGCCGCCCATATCGCCGCCGGACTCTTTCTCGTTGCTGAGTCCGTTGTTGGCGGCGAAGCCGGATTGAGTGTAGTGCGAGCGATACAAGGTCAACCCCGGATCTCCGCCCGTGGCGTTGAACGGCACGAAGTCGGGAACCGTGGTGTTGATATTGTTCTGGATGGCATTGACCAGCAGGATGGTGTTGGTGAGCGCGGCGCCGGTAGAGTTGGTAACCGCACGGACGACTGACCATGCCTTGTAGGTTCCGTTACGCAGATTGGGGAAGCTGGTGCCGGGCGTCGCGGGGCAAATGCCGCTGCCCGCGTTGCTGGTGCACAGCGGCAATTGGCCGTTGGTGTAAGTGGACTGGATCGGATCGACGCCAGCCAGGGTCAGGTAACCATAGCTAGAGGTGCCGGCAATCTTGGAAACGTTGCCGTAGCTGAAGAACGTGTAGCCGATGGAGTCAGTGGTGTTATGGACGGCGGTGCCGACGATCTCGCCGGTGCCGATGCCGCGCATACGCGATCCGCTGCCGGACTGGCAGGGCAGATTGAGCGGGTTGTTGTTAGGCATCGCGGGGTTCACGCCCTTCTCCTGAGAGTTGGTGCGGCTGCCGCTGATGGGGCAGGTGCCCGAGGTGGCTCCGCAGCGGAAGGTCGTATACTCAACGGTGTTCATGGTTCCGGACATCGGTTCGCGAAGCATGGGAAATACGGGAACTGCGACCGGGGGCGCTCCGGCAAATACGTTGGAGTCGCATTCGGTGCCGTTGAAGAGCTTCTGCGCTTCCGATACCGAAACGTCGGTGATGGCGGGAGTTCCGGCGCCGCCGTAGCCCAGACCGTTGGCATTAGTGCGGTTCACGATGAACACAATCGGGGTGGCGCCCACGTCGATGGTGGTGAAGGGCTTCACCGCCTGACCGGTGATCGGGTCAGTGCCCTTGATGTTGAAATTCACGGGATTGGCGGTCGAGCTTGAGAACGCGCTCAGGATCGAGGTGCCTTGTTGCGTGGTGCAAGTGGTTCCCGTGCCGTAGCCCAAACCGGCGTAGGTAGTGGTGTTCAACGAATTCAACACGCGGCAGTTGGCGAACTTGGCGTCTTCGGGCCGGATGTCGGTGAAGGCGGTGGTGATGGCCGCGTTATTCAGCGCGGTGTAAACAACGGACGGTATCGCCGAGGCGTCATTGCCCCACAGAACCGACGAAATCAGGTTGGTCTGGCCGGACGGCACGCCGTTGGGTGTTTGCGTTAAGGGGTCGATTTGCAGAGTGGTTCTCGGCACCGCGAAATACGAGCGATTGCCTACCACGGAGTCAACCGAGATATAAGCCCAAACCTGGGTCATGGGGGCGTTCCAAACCACCCACAGATTTCCAGTTTCGTTGAAGATGGTGGCCAGGCGCGAGTCATGGATCTGAGCGCAGTTCGCGCCAGAGGTACAAGTTCCTTTTACGGTATAGTGCTGCGCGCCAGCACCGGCTAGTTGTGCCCAGGTGCCGTAGCCCGCCGTCTGCCACATGGCGGACGAGCCTGCGCCCAGTACTTTAACGACGGTAGCCGCATTGGCGGCAGGCGTCGCAATTACAGCCACGGCGGCCAACAGGGCCGAGGGCAGAATTGTCGATAGTTTCATTCGTGATCTCCTTGTTCTCATCCCAAAAGTGTTGAGTTGCGATTGATCAAGGACGGAATTCTCCTCCGAAGCCGGAACTCCGTCCAACCCGAGTCGAGACTGCCGCTATGTCAGCCGGCGAGCCTGGTGTTGGCCGTACGCGCTTTTCATCTTCCGACTGGCACGGCCACCGAAGAGTATAGTTCGCGGTCTATGACGGTTGAATGAATAGTTAGTTGATATTTAGTGTCTGTTTTGGGTAATGGAGGTCACGGTATCGCGGTGTAACGTAACTGTCACTGTTACCGAGCTGTCACTAATTAGTCACACAAAAAAGTGTTGAGCCGAGGTGTTTTTCTGTTATCATCCGGTCTTTCCCATCCACGCTTAAACGTTATAGGGCCCTTCTATGATCTTTCGACACTTGATCCGTAATACCGTTATGTTCGCCGTCTTTTCAGGCGCGTTACTTCATGCGCAGTACTTAGTAACTTTTCAAGGACCCGCGGCTGTGTCGCAGGATCCTACAGTGACTTTCTTCGATCCCACTACGCTGGCCCCTGGGGCCAGTCTCTCGATACCGGGGGCTGTTCAATTCCTGAGCCTTCCCGACGGTAGTGAGTTCTACTTCATCACCAACAATACGGGGGCAGCCATTACGGTGCTACACCCCAAGAGCCGATCCGTGGCGGCTGCCGCGGCCGGGCAGCATTCCATTGGGAACTTCGCTAATCCGTTGAATTGCGCGGCGTTGTCGCCAGATGGCAGCCGCCTGGTGGTCGGCGAAAACGCCGTTCACATTTTCGACACAGGCAGCAATGTCGATCTCACGCCCAACGGAATTGCTTTGGGCGGTGGCGCCGTTGTAGTTGGCGTAGCTGTGAGCTACGACAGCCAGACCGCGTACGCACTAGCGACTTACAACGGCAGTAGTTACCTTGCGTCGATCAGCATACCTAAACTGTCGGTGACCAACACGCTGAACATCGCCGGCGGCGCTACCGCGTTGGCACTGGGTCCCAATGCGCTGCTGTATGTGAGTGCCCCTAATCAGATTCTCGAAGTGAACCCCGCGACGCTGTTGGCTACGCCCAATGGCACGATTGCCGTGGATGCCACACCCGGCAAACTGGTGTTCACGCCCGACGGAAACTATGCCGTGGCGGCGAATCAGGTTTTCGGTACCCAACCGGCTATAGTGCTGCTGAATCTCAACGACCATTTGATCGAAGGTTCAGTGCCTTTCACCGGCTTGGCCGCGCTGCAGATGTCACCCCTCACCGGCCTTTCCGCCGTTTTCGACAGCCTCTATGTGGCGTCATCGACCAGCATTTATGCCTTTTCGAGCGGCGCCCAATCCCTCTTCAATTTGCAGATCGGAACCAACGGCGGACTGGTGCTCGATATCCCCGTGATTCCGAATGTCACACCCTCGGCGCAAGCGGCAATCACTCTATCGAACGATCTGGGGCTGCCCGGGCGGAACTATCCGCAGTTTCTTTTCGCGGTTTCGAGCGGCACCATTGACGGGACCGGCATCAACAACTTGTACCGGATCGATCCGGCATCTTCGTTACTTACTCAGCAAGTGGCGCTGCTTTCCTATCCTGGCGCCGTGGCATACTTCGCTCCAACGTTCACGCTGAACACGCCCACGACCGCACTGCAATATGGCAACAACCAGACGGTTCTGCCAGGGGGCGTGACCCTGCCGCTGGTGGTGCGGGTGCTCGACCAGAACGGGCTACCGATCAGCGGCGCCGGCGTGAATTTCGCGACCAGCGGCGGGACCGCGACATGCGTGCCGGTCAATACGGTCACCGGTGCGGATGGCTATGCCGAGACGATTTTTACGGCGGGCAGCACGCCCGCAGATATCGGAGTGATGACGGTAGCGGCCAACATCGGCGACATACAGCAGACATTCACCATCAACGTGGGTACCGGCCAGACTGCCACGCCGGCCGCGCTAAGCATCGTATCGGGGCAGGGGCAGGTGATTCTGGGCGATCCTACAACCGGCCTGCTGCCCGACGTCGCGCCTCTCACTGTTCTGGCTACCGACGTCAACAGCGCTCCGGTGCCTAATGCGCTAGTCACTTTCACGCTCGCATCGGGAATTGGCGGACTGCTGGCGCCCGATGGAACCCTGCAGAACGCCGTAGTGGTGCCGACTGATATTACCGGCCAAGCTTACATCACGTTCACTCCGACGTTAGACGCTCCATACCGCGGCTATCAGCAAGCCATAGTAACTGCCAGTACGCCGACCGCTGCCAGTAATGCCGACGGCACGCCAATAACGGTGAGCCAGAGTTTCTATGTTACGACTATGCCGCTGGACATTACCTACTGCGGTAAGCCACCGTGCAATCCACCGGCCAGTCCGCTATTTGCCCAGATCTTGCAACCGGCCCCGGGGACGCCTCTCAGTGGTACCGCCGGGAGCACGCTACCGAATCCAATTAAGGTGCAAGTGTATGCGGCCAACGGGCCGGCCATCCCAAATATCGGGGTCGCGATAAGCACTGGATCGAACTCTCGCCTGACCAACGCCAGTTGCGCCGGTTCGGCGGGTGGTCTAGCCATGACCGACGCCACGGGAGTGGCCACCTGCAATGTGGTGCTGAACGGCGTTCCTGGAAGCAGGCCGCTTACGGTGACGATTCCGGAGTCAGGTATCGGCAATGGCTCGGGTCTGTCCGTGGCGACTTACCCGCTCACTATTCTGCCCGGGGATGCCGCTAATATTAAGATCATCAGCGGGGCTAACCAAGTGGTAGTCACTGGAGAGACTCTTCCGGCGCCCTTTTTGATACAGGTGACTGACGCATTCGGCAATCCAATTCCGGGCGCGCCCGTCACGTGGACCGTTCTTTCGGGCTCGATCATCCTGACTGGCCCGAGCGCCATCACCACGGTAACGGGCGAGGCTATTGCATCCGGTTATGTTTCGAGCAAGGGCGGCAGCACGATTAGCGTACAAGTTACAGTAGGTTCCGTTTCGGCTACATTCACCGTTCTAGTCAGCATTCCGGCAACTACTATTAAGATTGTGTCCGGGAACAACCAAAGCGCTCAAATTAATATGCCGTTCACGGCGCCCCTGGTGGTCCAATTGCAAGATAGCTCGGGGAATGCCGCTTCGTACGCGCAGGTTTCCTTCCATGCCCAGGGGGTTCACACACTCAGCAACACGGCGGTGACGGCCGATATCAATGGCCAGGCTTCCACTATGGTGACGTCGGCGGGACCGGTGGCCGGGCCGTTCACGGTATCGGCGATAACCGGGGCGGGGAAGAATCCGCCCACTGCTACCTTTACTCTCACTACTCTGCCATTAGGGCCGGAAAGCCCGGCTATTTTAAATTCCGCCAGTTTCCTGCCCGGAATTTCACCCGGCGGGCTGGTTACCTTCACCGGTCCTGGACTGACACCGACGATACAAGGTGTAGTCACTGACCCATCGCAAATGGCGGGTTATTCGGTATCCTTCGACGGCATACCCGCTCCGATTCTGGCGTTGGTCAATTCGAACGGCAGCCAGCAAATCAACGCGCAAGTACCCTTTGAAGAGGAGCCAGGCAGCGCGGATAACATAACGATTGAAACGCCGCAAGGTTCTGCGGCATTGAGCAATATCACAGTCACTTCTTTATCGCCGGGGATCTTTACGGATGGCACGGTGACGGCTTACGGGCAAAGCTATCCGCTGGCTACCGCGATGCGTCCGGATGGCAGCTATGTGAGCGCGGCGAACCCGGCGCAACGGGGGGAGAACATTACTTTCTTCGCCACCGGGCTGGGTCAGACAGCGCCGAACGCATCCACTGGAGTGCCCGGCCAGCCGGGCCAAATCGTAGCGGGGACCTTATACGCCGGAGTGAACAATCAAGGCGATGCGGTGATCTCGGCTATATATGAACCGAACGCTGTGGGACTCTACGCTATAACTATTCAAATACCCGGGACGACCACACCGGGCCCGGCACAACCGTTGGGATTATTGATGGTCGATCCAGTAGGCAACAGCTACAGCGCGCCCCCAGCCTATCTGCCGATTCAGTAGCTGGCGGGAGAGCCCAAGTCACTTACCGGCAGGCTCGCTGACCAGGGTCGCGATCACTTCGCGGACGCGAGCCCGCTGGGTCTCATCGGCAGTAAGGTAGCGCTGCTTTCCGGATGTGCCGGGAGTGAAAGTGGTGACTCCCTGGTCATCGACGGTGATCTGCCCGGCCGGCGAGGTGCCGAAATAGCCGTCGTCGGGCCGCACGGCGTATAGCACGGCGGTCGGATCCCAGAGAGGTTCGTCGTAGGGCATGTGACGGTAAGCGCGGTAGGCATCCGCCAGCGGATGGTGCTTCACATAGCGAAAATCAGACTCTATATTGCGCGCGGGATACTTAATGCTTTCGCCGATATCGAATGCGCTGGTTATGATGGGGCCGGGCCATTCGCGGAACAGCTTTTGCGCGGACGGAATGTCGCAGGTGATGTTGTATTCCGCATGATGCCCCGTGCGGACTTCACCGGCCATGGTCGAAAGCATGCGCACTTTGCGGGCGGCGAGTTCGCGTCCGCTCAGAGGACTGGCGTCATCCGGGCGGGAGTCGAGTAGTCGCGCCAGGTTGGTGCTGAAGCCGACTTGCACGATTACGACGCTCTGGTCAGGCTGTGCCGCAAGCGTCTTCCGAAGCAGCAGGACGGCGTCGGGTAAGTCGGTTTCAGCAGTGACACGGTGGCTATAGAGTCCGGCGCCATTTGCGCCGGTCATGGCGGCGACCGCGCGGGTATAGTTTCCATCTTCGGGAGTTTTTCCGCCTTTCACCATGCCGATGGGAATGTTGGGGCGTCCGTAGAAGGTGTTGAACAGATCGACGAAGACAGGCGCCCAGCGATTATCCTTGGTGATGGTGACGGCGAGCAGTTGGGCTTCGCCGCGGCTTTCGAAGGCGTGTAGTTCTGCGAGGGCGAGGGCATCGTCAACATCGTTGCCCATGTCCGTATCGAAGATAATCTTGACGGGTTCGGCGGCGGTCAAACCGGCGCAGGAAAAAATAAGAGCGAGGGCTAAATAGAGTCGCATGTCCGTTATCTCTGAAGCCCTCAATTGTAGTTGATTTCGGCCCGGCTAATTCTCAGCTAAACATTTGGCCCGAGCAAGGCAGCCAATTGTTGGGCCTGAACCCGGATTTCGGGTATGGCAACGGACTCAATCAAGGTACCCATGCGCAGTGGTCCGAGGCCATAAATTCGCAATGGCGACTTACTCGGGGTGGGCACAATGGCGCCATCGCAATCGACCAGCGCACCGAGGCGGTGCGGGTCGCATTGGAGCGCGCCCTGTTCCAGTAGGTTGCGCAGCAGAGGATTCGCGCTTCGGGAGAGGTTAGTGGCCGGTCCGGTGCAATTGATCACCCGCTCGACTGCCAACGTCTGGGTGTGTCCGCTGCCACGCAGGGCTACGGTAATTTGCAAGCCACTCTCAGATAGAGCAATGTCGCGGGTACGTCCTGCCAGCACTTCGAGGCTGCCATCGCTTAAGGAGTTCTCGACAACGGTTCCGATCTGCGGCGCCATGCGATGCCGGTGAGTATCCCAGAAGGGCCGCGCGTGGCGGAGGAAGCGGCGCTGATCGGCGGTGGTCAAGGCCTGCCAATGTGGATTGGTTTGCGGCCGAAGGGAATCGACCGCATCGCGCCATGGGGTGGCCGCGCGCATTTGGCGGGTCAACTCACGGACGCTGGATCCTACGGTATAGCAGTGGCAGCAAGACATCGGAAGGACATGTACTTGGGGCAACAGTCCGCGCCGCGAAAGCATGTAGACTTTGCCGGTGTGGCCGTTATGGCGCAGGGCGAGCAAGGCATCCACGGCGGTAAGTCCGGTGCCGAGGAGCAGTACCGGCGCGTCGTGTTTGCCGATTTCGAATGCGCCTTCCATCCAAGCCATATTGAAGAAACGGCCGCTGGCTGCTACTTCACGTGGAAGGTCGGGCCAAGGCGCGGGCGCGGCATTGCCGGTCGCCAGGATTAGCGCGCCGGCTTCGATGACTGCGCCAGAGTCAGTTTCCACAGCGACCCCACTGCTGATGGCACGCGCGCCGGTCGCGCGATCGCGCATGCGGCGAAAGGTTCCGCTTCCCGTTTGCCGGGCCTCTTCCAAAACGCAGCCGATGTAGGCACCGTAGGTGGTGCGCGGTACGAAGGAACAGCCATTATATTGGCCGGGCGCGGTGCGCTCGAGCCAGCGCAGGAAATGTTCGCGATCATCAGGGAGCGCGGACATATTGGCGGCGGGCACGTTCAGCAAATGCAGCGGGCAGCGCGTCGAGTAGGCCATGCCGCGGCCTAACTCGCCGGACGGTTCGAACAACGTGACATCCGCGCCGCGAAGCAGCAATTGGGCGGCGGTCAAAACGCCGCTCGCGCCTCCCCCAACTATGACGATTCCAGGCATTCTCAATTCGCTCGATTCGACTGTTACCTGACGAGAATAGCACTGGTGCGGCAGTTGACACCGGGTGCGGGTGGGGTGCCGTCTGCTATCCTAAGGGGACCAAGGTTTCCCCCCATGCATATTAGAAAACAAAGACTCTTAACTCCTGGCCCTACGCCTCTCTATCCGCCTGCTTTGCACGCGATGATGGCGTCGGACATCCACCACCGTACGGAGGATTTCCGCAAGGTGTACCGGTCCGCGTTAGCGGATCTGAAAGAGGTGATGGGCACCTCAAACGATGTACTGATGTTTGCCGCTTCGGGTACGGGCGCCATGGACGCATCCGTATCGAACCTGTTCTCACGCGGCGACAAAGTGATTGTGTGCGTAGCCGGAAAATTCGGCGAACGCTGGGCGGAAATCGCCAAAGCCTATGGCCTGGATGCCACGGTGTTGACCGCGCCCTACGGCCAGGTTATCGCACCGGAGCAGGTGGAAGCCGCACTGGCGGCCGAACCGGCCACACGCGGTGTTTTTGTACAAGCTTCGGAAACCTCGACGGGCGCCGCGCATGACGTACGCGCCATGGGGCAAGCCATCGCCAAGACGGACGCCATCTTCGTGGTCGACGCCATCACCGGCCTGGGCACGATGCCGCTGGATATCGACGGCTGGGGACTGGACGTAGTGATCGGCGGCTCGCAAAAAGCATTCATGATCCCGCCGGGACTGGCGTTTATGTCGGTCAGCCCGAAGGCGTGGGCTTCGCGGATACGGCCAACCTGCCGCACTTCTACTTCAACCTGAAGAAGGAAAAGAAGAGCGGCGATGCCGGCGAATCGAGTTGGACACCCTCCACGGCGCTGATCCTGGCGCTGGCGGAAGCGCTGAAATACGTGAAGCAGATCGGCATGGGCCATCTGATCGAGAACGCCCAACTGCTGGCCCGCGCCACGCGCGAAGCGATGCAGAAGTTAGGACTGGAACTGTTCGCGGCAGCATTCGCCGGGATCGTCGGTGACCGCGGTGAAAGCGCCGAAGGGCATGGATTCCAGCGTGATCGTGAAGGAATTCCGCAGCCGGTTTGGCGCGGTAATCGCCAACGGGCAGGGAAGCATGAAGGGCCAGATTTTCCGCATCGCGCATCTGGGCTATTTCGATTTCGCGGACTTGTTCGCGATGGTCGCGGAGCTGGAAATCATTCTGCAAGCCAACGGCTATCCGGTGGAATTCGGAACGGGTGTAGCCGCGGTGCAGAACGTTTATAGCGAGGTTGCGGTGGCGCCGCAGACTGTGAACGCATGACAGTCCTGGTAGCGGAACCACTCGCCGAGGCGGCAGTCGCGCTGCTGAAGTCTCAACCGGGTTGGAACGTAATCGTATCCAACCCGAAGGAATACTCGAACCACCTGGCGGAGGCCGATGCACTGATCGTGCGCAGCGCCGTACAGGTGAACCAAGCGCTGATCGAAAAAGCTCCCAGCCTGCGCGTAGTTGGACGCGCGGGTGTGGGCGTGGATAACGTGGACCTGGAAGCCGCCACGGCCGCCGGCATTCTGGTAATGAATACGCCGGGCGGCAACGCTATTTCGGTGGCGGAGCATACGCTGGCGCTGATGCTGGCGATGGCGCGGCGTATTCCCGAAGCTACCCAATCCACTACCAGCGGTAAGTGGGAAAAGAAGAAGTTCATGGGCAGCGAACTGCGCGGCAAGTCGCTGGGCATCGTGGGGCTGGGCAGCATCGGGCGCGAAGTAGTGAAGCGGGCGCGCGCGTTCGAGATGCACGTACAGGCATACGACCCTTACGTGACGGCGCAGATCGCGAAGGACCTGGGAGTTGAGTTGGTGGACCTGCCGGGCTTTACGCGGAGAGCGATTACATTACGCTGCACGTGGCGCTGACGCCCGAAACGGAACGCATGCTCTCGACCGATGCGTTCGCGCAAATGAAGACGGGCGTTCGCATTGTGAACTGCGCGCGCGGCGAACTGGTCGACGACGAAGCTTTGCGGCAGGCGATCGATTCCGGCAAGGTGGCATCGGCGGCGCTGGATGTCTTCGCGGTGGAACCTCCGCCGGCGGGATATCCGCTGTTCGCCGGAAACAAGGTGCTGGCGACGCCGCATATCGGCGGGTCGACCGAAGAGGCGCAAGAGATCGTGGGGGTACGCATCGCCGAACAGATGGTGGAGTATCTGAACAACGGCGTGGCGCTGAACGCGGTAAACATGCCGGCGCTCTCGCCGGAGCAATACCGTACGCTGGGACCTTATATCAACGTCGCCGAGCGGTTGGGCAGTTTTGCGGCCTACATCGCGGGGGGACACATCAAAACGGTGCGCATGGCGTATCTCGGGCGCATCGGCGAAAACAATACCAGCCTGTTGCGCAATGCCGGGCTGGCGGGCGTGCTGAAGCGGTCGGTATCGGAACAGGCGAACCTGATCAACGCCATGCAGATCGCGGGACAGCGCGGCTGGAACCTGGCGGAGCGGCACGAAGCGCGGTCGGGTCCGACGGACTCGATCCGGCTCGAGTTGGAGACGGACGGCGGCATGACTGTGGTTGAAGGCGCGGTGCTGTTGGGTAAGCCGCGGCTGATCCAGGTGGACGGCATCTATTGCGAAGCACCGCTGGCCGGACACTTGATCTATATGAAGAACCAGGACGTGCCGGGCGTAATCGGGCACGTCGGCATGGTGCTGGGCCGCAATAACATCAACATCGCGAATTTCTCGTTGGGGCGCGGGGAAGTACCTGCGGCGCCGGGCGAGCCGTTCGAAGCGGTAGCGGTGGTATCGACTGACGACGTGGTGCCGGAGCGGGTGCTTCTGCAGTTGCGGGAGAACCCGGCGGTGAAGATCGCGCGGTCGGTCGAGTTCGGATAAGCCATTTAAAGCGCCTAAATGCGGTGCAATCGGTAAAGGCCCAGTACTGCCTTCTCTTGAAACAAGGTATTCAGATGTGATATTCCTTGTTTTACGGAGGGAAACGTGCAAAAACGCCGGTGGATATGTGTCTTCATGTGGGCTGCGATTGGTTGGGCGCAGGCTCCAGTGGGTTCGCTGACGGGAAACGCGCACGATTCCAGCGGCGGCGTGATGCAGGGCGTGGGCATCACCGTCACCAATAAAGACACGGGTTTGCAGCGGGTGGTCACCACGGCGACCGACGGCAACTTCAGTGCCGCATCGCTGCCGGCGGGCAACTATGCGATCAGCGCGGTGGCCGAGGGTTTCCACACATTGGAGAAGACTGCCACGGTGCAGGCCGGGCAGGTGACCACTATCGACCTGATGATGGAGATCGGCGCGGCGAGCGAGGTGCTGACCATTCGGGACGAAGCCGCACAGATCGATTATGCCAGCCATACCATCGCCGGGGTTGTGACGCAGGATCGCATCGAGAATCTGCCACTGAACGGCCGCGACTTTCTGCAGTTGGCCATGCTGGAACCGGGGGTGAGCGCATCGCCCAACAAAGTCGGCCAGTACAATAAGCAATTCGACGTCTCCATTCTGGGCGGCAGTTCCGCCAACAATTCGGTACGCATTACGGTGGACGGCGCCACCGTGCAGGATTCCATCAACGGCGGCACACAGCAGAACTTCTCGCAGGAAGTGGTGCAGGAGTTCCAGCTTTCGTCGACCAACTTCGATCTGTCGACCGGCATCGGTGCGGGGGGGGCCATCAACGTAGTGACGCGGTCGGGCGGCAACGATTTCCATGGCAGCGCGTTCTTCTTTTTCCGCGACCATAATATGGCGGCTTATCCGTATTTGTCGCGCGATCCGAACGAGCCTGGCAGTCCTTTCTTTGCGCGCCGGCAGTCGGGCTTCTGGGTGGGCGGACCGGTGATCAAGGAGAAGCTGTTCTTCTTTTCGGCGCTGGAACACTTGAACCAGGATGCGGTGTTTAGCGCGTTCCCCAGCAATCCATTGCTGACTAGCTTGGGCGCAAATACGGCGAGTCCGTATCATGCCAACGAACTGACGGAGCGGTTGGACTGGCGCATCAACTCGGGCAACAATGCTTTTCTGCGGTACTCGCATGACGGCAATAACTCCTATGCGCCGCCGGGAAACGGCGACCTGCCTTCGGACTGGAACGTGAACACGAACTGGGCGGACTCGGGCGTGTTCTCGTTGATCAGCGTACTGACTCCGGCGACGGTGAATGAGTTCCGTTACTCGTATACGTTCTGGTCGAATAGCAATTTGCCACCGACGGCGGGGCAATGTCCGGCGCCGTGTATCGGGCTGGGCGGGCCGATGATTACGGTGGTGGGGGTGAATGACTTTGCGCTGGGCAACGCTCCCACGGTGCCGCAGACGCGGCTGTTGCGGCGGCATACGTTCGCCGATAATGTGAGCTGGCAGAAAGGCACGCATTCGATCAAGTTCGGCGGTTACTGGGAGTACGAGAAGGGCACCGGCAGTTACGCTTACTATCAGCCGGCCGCGATGGAACTGTGGTCGCCGGCGCAGGTGGAGGCGTTCAACGCGTCGGTCGCGCCCGAATACAGGGTGCTCATTCCCACCACATTCAATACGCTGAAGGACCTGTTGCGGCTGCCGGTATATAGCTTTCAGATGGGCATCGGGGATCCCAGCCAACCGCCGGCGTTTAATAGAAGCAATGCCGATCATGACAATTTGTTTCATGTGTATGCCGAAGATACCTGGAAGATCCGGCCGCACTTCAATTTGAATTATGGCTTGGCATGGTCTTATGAGTCAGGAGCGCTGAATCACGATCTGACTAA
The DNA here is from genome assembly GCA_963738345.1 of Bryobacterales bacterium. Lineage (GTDB taxonomy): Bacteria > Acidobacteriota > Terriglobia > Bryobacterales > Bryobacteraceae > Bog-159. Next base: position 2,456,513 of record CAVTWI010000002.1, on the reverse strand, counting down.
GCCGGAGTATCTGGCGCCTATCTTCGGGTCCAACGGACTGGGGGCGGAAGGTCAATCGCCGCATAACTTCAGCCCGATGCTGGGTTTTGCCTGGACGGTTACTAAGGACAATAAGACGGTGGTGCGCGGCGGCGCGGCCATTTACTATGACACGTGGGACATCTACAACCGGTTCGTGGAGCGCGTGTTTCTTGGACCGGAAGGCACGGGCAGGCCGGTACTGGGCGATAGCGTGTTCTTCGGCGCCATCGCCGGGATCGGCGGCTTCTCGAGCCTGCCGGCGTCGATTCAACCCACCAGTTTGCAGAGCGAGCCCACCACGTTCAGCGGGACAGAACTGGAACTGCTGATGCCCTTGTTCATCAAGGGTGCGGAGGCCGAACTGGGGCCTGCCGGGAATACCAGCCTGGCGGTCCGGAATGTGCAGTTGTTCAAGACGGGACAAGGCTTGATCCCGTCGAACTTCCGGCTGCCGTATTCGGAGCATGTGAGCCTGGGCATCCAGCGCGAGGTGAGGCCGGACCTGGTGATCAGCGCGGACCTGGTGTTCCGGCAGTACATGCACCAGTTGATCAATAATACGGACCTGAATCATTACTACAGCGCGGCGGGTCCGGTGATACCGAAGTGTGAGGCGGGGCAGGCACTGGATGTGACAGCGGAATGTTCGTCGGGGCCGATCGAGGCGAACATCAGCGGTGCGCGCTCGCATTACAAGGGACTGCTGATGAAGGTGGACAAGCGTTTCTCGCACCACTTCATCGGGACGCTGGCTTACGCTTATGCGGACCAATACGGGTACAACGGGCTGGTGGACAATAGCAACTGGTTCGCCAGCATGGGTCCGCAATCGGGACACCAGACGCTGACCGGGTCGATGGTGGTGGCGCTGCCGTGGGGCTTCCAACTATCGGGTATTACTTCGTTCCAGAGTGCGCCGCCATTCGAGCCAAACCTGGCGGGCGTGGATCTGAACGGAAACGGGTCGGTGGAGGTGTTGGGCATGAACGCACTGGGTGGATCGCCGCTGCCGGGGGGAGGATACAACCAGTTTGGCGTGAACAAGGGCAAGGTAGAACTGGCGCAGTTAGTCAGTGAGCTGAACCAGAACTACGGTATGTCAATCACTCTGCCGGCGACTTACTCATTCCCGCATAGCTTCAACTCACAGGACCTGCGGCTGACGAAGATCTTCCGGCTGCACGGCGAGCGGTGGAAGTTGACTATGTTGGGCGAGTGTTTCAATGTGTTGAACATCGCTAATCTGACGAACTATAACTCGGCATTGAACGCGCCGAATTTCGGACAGCCGACACAGCGGGAATCTAACATTTTCGGCACGGGTGGACCACGGGCTTTCCAACTAGGTACGCGCCTGAGTTTTTGACTTTTGGGGGCTTGCGGTAAAGGGGATATGAATCCGGAGAACGCGCTCGCGGCGCCGTTCTTCTTCCAGATTTCGCGTGCGGGCTTGGAGAAGGTCTTGCAAGGAGACCATTCCCGCGAGGCGGCGATCATGCTGGCTGCGCAGTACCGGCATGCGGGTTACACCGCACTCGGCCATGCGATAGACGACCAAGCGCAACGGTTCGTCCGCGTAAGCGACTATTGGATCGCGTAGCGCCAAATCGCCGAGCGGGCGCGGATCATTACCCGGATCACTGGCTAATTGTTCGAGTCCGGCACGGGTTATAACGCCGGACAGGCGCTTGTCGGCATCCAACACGGGATAGAGAAACTGCCCTCGATCACGATAGCCGGTGCGAAGGTCGGCCGCGGCCTGAGCCGCTGTGGTATCCACTGACAACGCAGCAATGTTAGTGCGCATGACTTCGCGGGTGAAGAGGATTTCAAGCGGATCGACACTATACTCGCGGCTCAGGTGGTAACCGCGGCGCGCAACCTTTTCGGTTAAGATTGACCGCTTGAGGGTGAGCACGGTAAAACCGTGAGCGATGGTGACAGCCAGCAGCAGGGGCGCCAGCATGTTCACATCGTGAGTCAGTTCCAGGGCGAAGATGACGCCGGTAAAGGGCGAACGCATGGTCCCGCCGAGGATGGCTCCCATACTGACAAGCGGCCAAAAGCCAGTGCCGCAATTTGGCAGGAACATGGCTTCGACGCCGCCGAGCGCACCGCCCATCATCAGCAGGGGCGCCAGGACGCCTCCCGACGTTCCGGATCCGAGCGACACCGACCAGATCACAGATTTCACTAAGAGAATTCCCAGGATTGTGTTGCGCGGTACATCACCCTGCAGCAACGCACCGATGGTGTCGTAGCCGACGCCCAGGGCCTGCGGAAAGATCAGGCCGCCGAGTCCGATGGTCAAGCCACCCAAGGCAGGCCACCACATCCAGTGGATCGGGAGTTTCTGAAAGAAGTCTTCGGCCGCATAGACCGCACCGGTTAATAGCGCCGATAACACGCCCGCGAGTAATCCGGCCACTATACAACCGGCTAAGCCTTGCGGTCCGATGAAGAGGGGATGCGCGGGAACGGGGAAGAGCGGCCCCATTCCGAGGATGTAGCGGCGTGCCGTGCCTGCCGCGACACTCGCCAGCGCGACCGGAATCAGGCTGCGCGGTTTCCATTCGAACAGGAGCAGTTCCACCGCCAGCAAGACCGCCGATACGGGAGCGGCGAAGGTCGCGGACATGCCGGCCGCCGCGCCAGCCACCAGAAGCGTTTTGCGCTCCGCGGCGGTGAGGTGGAACAGTTGCGCGATCATGGATCCGATTGCGCCGCCGGTCATGATGATGGGGCCTTCGGCGCCAAAAGGGCCGCCCGATCCGATAGAGATGGCGCTCGATAGGGGCTTCAGGAGCGCAACTTTTGGCTCCACTTTGCTGCCGTTGATCAGGATGGCTTCGATGGCCTCCGGGATGCCGTGCCCTCGGATGCGCTCCGATCCGTATCGCGCCATGACGCCGATGATCAGGGCGCCTGCCACGGGAACCAGAACCTCCCACGCGCCCAAGTGGTTCGCGGCGGGCGATGCCATCGAGGTGCTCCAGCGATGGAAGAAGAACAGGTTGGTGAAGATGCCGATCAGTTTTAATAGCGCCCATGCAACATAGGAACTGATGAGGCCGATGCCGATCGCGAGGCCCGAAATGGCGATGGCTCGCGGCGTGGTGGTGAAGTCGCCCAGCTTTTCCGCTCTCTCTTCTGCTCTATGCATGCGCCTGCTCCAGTAGAGCTTGGAGGGATTCGACCAATCCCGGATCTGATGACAGCAATTCTTTGCGATGTATCTCGGTCAACTTTCTCAAGATGCGGGCTCCCTGGGTGGTGAGGTGTACCGAAACCTGGCGGCGATCGCCGGTGCGGGCGCGGGTGCGGCGGACCAAGGAGCGTTGCTCCAGGCGATCGAGCAGACCTACGGCGCTGTGATGGCGAATGAAGAGGTGCTCGGCCAACCGCCCAACGGAGGGTTCTTCGGCTTCGCCCAGGGCTTTGATGGCAAGTAACATCTGGTGCTGTTGCGGTTCGAGACCTTCAAGCTTGGCCGCTTGTTCGCTGAAATGCAGGAACTTTCGAATTTGGAAACGAAAGTCGGCGAGCAGGCGGTAATCGGCTGCGGACAGCTCCTTCATCAACTATATCGTAGCACGATATGTATTGCTTAGCCGACGCGGGGGATTTTCGGATCGCGTTTGCCGGCCGTTTCGCGGGCAGCCTCGCGACCCTGACGGTATTCGGCCATGAGCATTTCGCCTTCGGCCTCGATTTGTGCGAGTTCCTCCATCACTTCGGCCATTACGTCACGGGCGGGGGCGACTTCGTCCTCGGCGCGGCAGGAGCGGAGGCGCGTTTGCGGTTCGATGGGCGGGGCGGATGCAACATCAGAAACAGGCGTTTCGTGTTGCATTTCGTTGCATGGGGTTTCGGCGGCGGCAGGCTCGGGGGTCTCTTCAGGAGCGGCTTGCGGTTCGGTATCTTCTTCCCTTTCAATTCCATAGACGCCGGGAAGGTTGGCATAATCCTTTTCGATGATGGCGGAATCGAGGAGGACTTCGCCATCGGGGTTGGGCGCGGGCTCGGGCATGGTCCAGCCGGTTTTGGGGAGTTGAGGGCGCTGCAGGATGAACATGGAGGCGCGGAGCAGGACGGCGGGCGAGGAGCGTGGATTATCGAGGATGGCGACGAGGGTTTGGATGGCGCGATTGCTGAGGTAGTGGAGATCGTCGCGGCGGGTGATGGCAAAATCGGCGCGGCCCTTGCGGAGCGCGGCGGTGAATTGGGGGAGGGTTTTCATCCAGCGGTAGACGGTGACGCGGTTGACGTGGTTGGCTTCGGCCGCATCGGACAGGGTGCAGCCTGCGGCGAGAGCGTCAGCGACGCACTGCTGGACGGTGGTCAGGGGTGTTTCGGATGTGTGTTCCATACTCGACGATGACAGTAGCATGGCGGCTGCAAGGGTTAGGGCGCGGGGGGGGGCGAGTTTTGTTTGTTTTCTTGGCGCTAGAAATAATTTTCGACGTGTGACCGAAAACCGGCCAATCGGAAAAAGGGCAGGCTGGTATTCTTTTTCAGCGCGGATTCTGATACTTAGGAGCGAAGGCGGGGTTGCGGAGTCGTGTGCCTTGGCGGGTGCTGAAAACGGCGCCTGGTATGTTAGGCGGTCACTTTTGTTCTTCCAATGCAGTGCTGGCGCGCTCCAGAATCTCTGCACAAAACGAGGACGCGACTGTTGTGCAGTTCTTAGACTTTGCTCGAATGATTTCCAGGTCTTTGCGGTCAAGTGTAGCGTTGACTCCGCCTAGCAGATATTCCCGAAATCCTCGGTTCTTCCGCGCGAGCTTCGCCCCTTCGTTAAGCGTATTCCCATGGTCCACTAAGAGTCTCGCAATGGACTCGCTCACCTCTTCAGCGGCATCGGCATTGAATCCACAATGCTTGTAGGCCCGGTAATATCTGAAGAGATCGCTCCAAGAGTGGATGTCTTCTGCCTCTTTTTCGGCCTTAACATGGAGTGCTGCGGGGCAGGGCTGTTCTTGGACGTGCTGCCCGGTTGTGGACTGGGCGAGAATCCACGCCGGGTAGCCGAAGCAATTCCAGATTGTGGCGATACTGAGGAGCAATGAGCCAGTCCCCCGATCTAGCCGAAGGCCTTTTCGTGATTGCTCTCCCACAGGGCTCCTTTCTTACTCTTCTCTTCCGCGAGACAAAGCGTTTTGGAGACACAAAGTTGTTCTGCCTGTCTATTTTAAAGTACATTATGCTTTACGGAAAGTGCTATAGCGTATAGGATAGTAGACGGTATGAAAGAGATTTCATCGGCCGCCCGGACGCCTATACCGGTCATACGTGCTTTGCGCAAGCTAGGGAGCGATATCCGTGACGCCCGGCGGCGCCGGCGCATACCCGTGGCGATTTTGGCGGAGCGCGCCTCGATGAGCCGGATGACGTTAAACAAGGTGGAGAAAGGCGCCGCCGGAGTCTCCATGGGGCATTATGCCACGGTTCTTTTCGCATTGGGGATGGTCGATCGGCTGGCCGATGTGGCGGACCCGCGCCACGACACTGTGGGGCTGGCCATTGAAGAGGAGAATCTGCCACAACGCATCCGACTCCCCCGCCGGTGGCCGACCGGCAAGCCGGGAAGCACGGCGGCGGAGTGATGGATAAAGAGACTTCTGGTATACGTCAGTAGACGGGTATTGCCTAGATTCGCTTGAGCGAGGGCCTGTTACAATCAGTGGACTACAGCGCGAACTCGTCCCTGACGGACCCGCGCATTACGCACCTGAGTCTCCTTCTGATGACGCAAAGCGAGCAGCTTCGAGAGATATCATTCAATCTTTACGAGCGGTACATACTGCTGGAGCGCATAGGCAAGCTATTCCGGCCGGCTGAGTCACGGTACCGGGTGCTGGACGTGGGCGGACACACGCCTGCGTTCTGGTCCGGATTCTCGTCGCTGACCGGAGTCCTTATTCCAGATGCTGATGTGACGGTTGTGGACATGCAGCCAGCGGCCGACTTGAAAAACTACGTTCGGTCCAGCGGATTCGCGCTTCCTTTTCGTGATGGAACATTCGACCTGGTTTGTTCGCTCGACACGCTGGAGCATATACCCAATCAACACCGGACGGCATTTTTGGCCGAGCTGCTCCGGGTCACGCGGGACGGTTTGTACCTGGCGTTTCCGTTTGATTCCCCGAGTAACCGCTGGGCCGAGTCACTGGTGGTGGAGTACACTAATGTGCTGCTGAAGCAGCCAGTGCCTGCCCTGCTGGAGCGCCAGGAATTCGGCTTGCCGGATAAAGACCGCGTCAACGAGACATTCGCGAGCGCGCCCTACCCCTGGATCGGTTTCGCGCAGAGCAACACGGATGTCTGGCTACTGATGATGCTGACTTACCATACCCTGCGGAAGGCGGGGGCGGACTTCGTCAGAGAGTTGAATAGACGTTTCAACCAGGCATACGCGTCGCAGGATTGGTCTGACCCGTGTTATCGAGCTGGGTACCTGCTCTCGAAGTTTCGGCCCATCGCCGATCTCGAACGGTTACGCGCGTCGTTTGCACTTGTGGATCAACGCGCGGATCTGCAGAGTGTTTTGTTGCTTTGCCAACTCTTCCTAACGATTTCTCAGAATACCCGGGTGACGGTAGATAAGGACCGGCATATCCGCAACATCGAAAGTGAATTGGCGCGTTTGCCGGATCATCGGAAGCCTTCCGAGGAGAGCGCAATCAACGGCCAGTTACAACTGATTCGCGATCAAATCGACAGCCTACAGCGTCAACTACATATTAGTGAGGTTGAGGATGGGCGAGCGGTCGATCTTGACGCGGGGACGGCTGGTAGAAAGCTGGTTGCGGGGCGTGCAGCGGGAGCGGTGTCCCGGGTCCGTAGCTTGCTGTTGCGTGTGATTGGGCGGTGTGTTTGAGCGGGGCTTCGTCGGGCGTTGGGGTCTCCGGGCACCAATAACATATAATATCCTGTACATAAAGTATTTTATTGTATAGGATACTATACCTATGGACATGAGCATCTCGGCATCCCGGACACCTATACCGGTCACAAGAGCTTTGCGCAAGCTGGGGCATGATATCCGGGACGCCCGGCGGCGCCGGCGCATACCCGTGGCGATTTTGGCGGAGCGCGCCTCGATGAGCCGGATGACCCTGAACAAAGTCGAGAAGGGCGACCCCGGCGTTTCCCTGGGGCATTATGCCACCGTGCTCTTCGCATTGGGAATGGTCGATCGCCTGGCTGATGTAGCGGACCCGCGGCACGACAGCGTGGGGCTTGCGCTTGAAGAGGAGAATCTGCCACAACGCATCCGACTTTCCCGTCCGCGGCCGACCGGCAAGCCCGGAAGCACGGGAGCGGAGTGATGGATACGGAGACTCTTGTATACGTGGACCTGCAAGGGAGGCCCCATCTGGTCGGGCGACTGTGGGCCCGTCTGCGCAAGGATCGGGAAAGCGCGACCTTCGAGTACGACAAAGGATGGCTCTCGCACCCTGAGTGCTTCTCGCTTGAGCCGGCGCTGAAACTAGGCCCGGGTCCATTTCACACGATGCCGGACAAGCCGATGTTCGGTGCCGTTGGGGATTCCGCTCCCGATCGATGGGGGCGCGTTTTGATGCGCCGGGCCGAGCGCCGCCGCGCCGAGCGCGCGGGACAGGCGCCCAGGAGTCTGCGGGAAATCGACTATTTGCTGATGGTGGACGATGAAGCGCGACAGGGCGCGCTACGCTTCGCCGAGCGAGAAGGCGGGCCGTTTTTAGCCGAATCGGGCCCCGCGAAGATCCCGCCGTTGATCGAGTTACCGCGCCTTCTTTCCTCGGCTGAGCATGTAGCAAGCGACACGGATAGCGACGACGACTTGCGCCTGCTGCTGGCGCCCGGCTCGTCACTCGGCGGCGCCAGGCCGAAGGCTTCGGTCAGGGAAGGCGACGGGCATCTGGCTATCGCGAAGTTTCCGCATAAAGAAGATGATGTGAACAAGGTCCTCTGGGAGGCCGTGGCCCTGACGCTCGCGGCCAAGGCTGGTATTCCGGTGCCCGCATGGCGGATTGAAACTGTCGCCGGCAAGTCCGTTCTGCTGCTACGCCGTTTTGACCGGCAGCAGGGGGCGCGGGTGCCATTCCTCTCCGCCATGAGCATGCTGGATGCGAAGGATAACGAGGACCGCAGCTACCTGGAATTTGTCGATATCCTCCGCCAGCATGGCGCCGCACCGAAGGAGGATATGCACTCCCTTTGGCGGCGGATTGTCTTTAGCATCCTGATTTCTAACACCGACGATCACTTGCGCAATCACGGCTTTTTGTGGGTAGGCACAACGGGGTGGCGGCTGTCTCCCGCTTACGACCTGAACCCCGTTCCGGCGGATATCAAACCGCGCGTTTTGACCACCGCGATCGATCTTGACGATGGGACGGCCTCGTTAAAATTAGCGATGTCTGTGGCTGGATATTTTGAACTGTCAAATAAAGAGGCGCATGCCATTGCCGCCGAAGTAGGCCGAGCGGTTGTTTTGTGGCGGAAGGTTTCCGCAAAGCTGGGATTGACTGCAAAGGAAATCGACCGTATGGCGTCGGCTTTCGCGCATGAAGATCTGAAGGCGGCGATTTCCCCCGTTGGGAAGTGATCGGTACGTAAGAGGCGAGGGGGATCAATCATGAGAGTCACGTTTGATACAAACACCTTGGACAAGGCTTGCAGAGCGGAGAGATGCTGAAGCCGGCAATCCAAGAGGAAAAGCTGTTTCTTTCTAGCCGCTTTCCTTCACTCCTGCGCCGCCGATTTTGATATATTACCCTCTTGTGGCAGAGCTGATGGGCTTTCGGGAGGTCAATGTGCGTCTTGCGATGTTCGTCGACGGTTGGAACATGTATGGGTCTCTCAAGACTGCTGGCATCAGGGATTACGGGTGGTGCGATTTTAGGTGTCTTGCCCGCCAACAAACCGGTTATGCTGACGCGATCGTTCAGGTGAAGTTTTTCACCGCAGCCGACGAGCCCAATCGCGACAAGCCACTGATTAAACAGGCGATTTGGTGGAGAGCATTGGAGCTCACTGACTGCAAAGTCATTCGTGGAGAATATAGATCAACTTCTGAGGAGGTAACGGCGCGGGCTAGTAACGGCGAAAAAAAATGGCGCGAGAAAATGTCCGACGTAGCCTTGGCGTCGCATATGGTAGCGGATTGCAACCGGATCGAGCCGGACCCGCAGCGTTCTGGCGAGTATCGCTGGACGCCTGGATATGACGCGGCCGTCCTACTAACGCAGGATCTGGATTTCGTGCCGGCCGCCAATATCATCGCGAGCAAGCCATTTAGCCGGCGTGTTCACGTCTTACTGCCGCCTTCAAAAGGCGCCGCACAGGCGAATTCGGCTCGGAACTGGAGGGCGAGGGTGAGACCGGAGGTCAGCGTTCAGACGCTTTCGGAAGCTGACTTTGCGAACGCACTGCTGCCGCGAGTAGTTGAAGGTAATCGAGGCCAGAAAGTCGTTTGTCACGATGAGTGGATGTGGCGGGAAAAGTATGAAAGTGAAATTGGGTGAATCGGCCGTCTCGGCCTTGAACGCAAAGTTCTAGCTCAAATCTCCAGCCAGGATGCACCCGGCGGCCGAAAAAATGCGCGAACTTAGTAGGTCCATGGATAATTCGCACCGCATGCCGATTTCGCTGAATTTGCACGGGAGGGCCAATGGACTGGAAGTTGATGGAGAAGCCAGCGAACAAACAAAACCACAACGTTGCGAATGGTGGCGACATAGTAAAGCATACTGTCTACCTCGCAACACTCGATTTCCTTCTTCGGCACCCGCCGTGGGATAAGGGGATGCGTCTGAGAGAATGCCACGCAGGGCGCGGAATCTATCACGTTGATGCCGACCACAAGTCCCGGGCGTTTCTTTCGTGTCTCCACACAGCTCGAACGAAGGGTGAGGCCGCGCTGCTACAACGGGCGCAGCGCAGTATTCTCACGCGCCTGGGGTGTTGGCCCGCGACGCCAGAAAATGTCGAGCAGCATGTCGAATGGTATGCGGGATCAGCACTGATCAACGCGCATAAGCTTGCCGATCATCCTGCCACGCACGAGTTGGACCTGTACGAATCGAATCCCGAAACCCGAAAGATCCTACATTCTGTGCTCCTGGATCTGCAACTTCCCTCCCAACTATCCTGGCGTGTCCCCTCCGGTCAGGACGACACTAAAGAATTCGACGGCGAGGAATGCATTGAGCAAGAGATTGACAAATGGGGGGTACAAGATGTAATTTTCCTTGACCCATTCGCCATGTGGTTAAGCGCGGAGGATCAAGAACGGCGAGCACGTTATGGGCGTATTTTGGACTCGGTGGCGCGGCGCGAGCGCGACGGAGTGTCGCTTATATTGTTCTGGGTGTGGGGAAGTTGGCACCAAAATGAAGCTGGAGAGGATTTGAGCAACATGGCCCGCGATGGCATCGACTGCGGCTACCATGGGCTCCGCAACAAGCTCCATGGAGCGGGAGTCGCATTCCTGAGGGTCAAGTGGTTTTGGGGACAATGGTTCGCCATGTGGATCGTAGTGCCGCGCTTGCCGGGTGCCTATCTCGCCGAATTGGAAGAACGGATTCAGAAAGAGTGCCGTCTCGCCGCTGTTCTTTGGAAACGGTGTGGGCATAAGTGCCCGAAGCTGGAAATTGAAGTCGATAGCCCCTAACACACCATGGCGAAATGCCGGCAATCTTTGCGTGCAACAAAGGGGGCTGATGTGCTTAGCGTGTTCCTTGGCCGATTTGGCTGGCTCGGTTTGGTTTGAACATTTCGACCACTCCTGACTTTTCCAGAATATAGCGCAGCTCATGGCCCCGCACCGCGTAAGGCGCAAGTTTGGCCTTCCAATTTTGGATGCCAGTATGTTTCAGGCGCAATTGTGCCGGGACCAGCGGCTAGAGATTCTCGTGCATTTTCGCCGCTGATAGCGCGCCGGCGCGCACTTTCTCGCGCAGGCCGGGGGGATCGATAACCAGGACCTGTCCGCCGAAGCTGAGTGCGAACTGGACCGCTTCTTCTTCGGCGTCGAAGCGGATGCGCAGGCGCACGGATTCGCCTTCCTTCGTTTCTTCTTCCAGACGCCAACCGCGGTAGCGCACCCAGGGCATCACGGCGGGGGCTGCCAGGAAGGTGGCGTAATAGCGCGGGAGGGCGTCGCGGAAGCCGGTGGCGGAGCGTTCCCACCAGGCGGCCAGATCGAAAACGGGCGCGGGCGGGGCGGGCTCATCTAGGATGGCGGCGTCGCGGATGCGCGAGACGCGATAGGTATGGGGCTGGTCGCGATGCTGCTCGGTGCGCGCGATCAGGTACCAGGTGCTGCCTTTGGCGACCAATCCGAGCGGGTCCGCGAGGCGCTCGCCGGGTTCGGTCAGGACGCCGACGTAGACGAAGCGCAGGCGGCGCTGGCGCCAGAGGGCGTCAAGCAAGAGCGGCAGGCAGGCGACCGATTCGGCGGGATCGCGCCAGCCGCGCGGGTCCACCAGAATGCGCTGGCGGGCGAAATCGGCATACGGGCGGGAGTCGGGCGGAAGGGACGCCTGCAGTTTGATCATGGCGGCGCCGGATTCGCGGTGCAGGCCGAGGTCGGCCATTAGCCGTGGCGGGCGCGCGAGGAAGAGCAACTGAATCTCGGCAGCGGTGAGGCCGGTCAGCTTGGTCTGGTAGTTTTCGAGCAGGCGCCAACCGCCGCCCGCGCCCCTCTCGGCGAGTACGGGCACTCCGGCGGCGCTGAGGGCATCCATATCGCGCAGGATGGTGCGTTCGGAGACTTCGAGGCGTTTGGCGAGTTCGCGCGCGGCTACGCGGCGGTGCACCTGGAGCAGGAGAAGGATGGAGAGGAGGCGGTCGCCACGCATAAGAAGTCCAGCAATGAATTTAGCAAGTAAATATGACAAGGGATGTCAGGAATGGAGCGCTAAATTCTGGGCATGAAACCTTTACAAGGAAAGATCGCGGTTGTGGCAGGGTCGAGCAGGGGCGCGGGGCGGGGCATTGCTCTGGCGCTGGGTGAGGCGGGCGCTACGGTTTATGTGGCGGCGCGGACGTCGCGTGGGGGACCGCCTCCGGCCGATGGGATTCCGGGGACGGTGGAAGATACGGCGGAGGAAGTTTCGGCGCGCGGGGGGCGGGGGATCGCGGTGCGGGCGGATCTGGGAATGGAAGAAGAGGCGGCCGCACTGTTCCGGCGGGTGGAGGCGGAGCAGGGGCGGTTGGATGTGATGGTGGACGCGGCGTGGGGCGCGACTATCGGGGAATGGTCGAAGCCGGTTTGGGAGTTGGGCAGCATGTGGCGGGATACGGCGGGCACGATGGCGGCGGCGTGGTGGTGCAGCGCGTATGCGGCGCGCGTGATGGTGCGGCAGAAGAGCGGACTGATCGTGCATGTGACGGACAATTTGCATCCGGAGGCGTCGGCGTATCGCGGGCAGGTTTTGTGGGATGTGGGGCACGAGTTTCTGAACCGGCTGGTGATGGGGATGAGCCGGGAACTGCGGGAATTCCAGGTGGCGGTGGTGGGGCTGAATCCGGGATTCATGCGGACGGAGAGGGTGCTGCGGAGCATGACGACGGAGGCGGTCAAGAGGGAATTCCGTTTCGATTTGAGCGAAACGCCGGAGTATGTGGGGCGGGCGGCGGCGGCGCTGGCGGGGGATCCGGAGGTGATGCAGAAGACGGGGCAGTTGCTGTGGGGGGCGAAGTTGGCGGAGGAGTACGGGTTTACGGATGTAGACGGGCGGCGGATTCCGGTATTCGATCCGAATGCGCCGCCACAACCGTTCCCGTGCTGACCTCGTAGATTTCGATCCACTGTCCGCGGCGCTGCCAGCGGGCGATGGGGGTGAGGGAGCGGGCGGTCAGTTCGAGCGGGGTAAGGTCCTGGCGGAAGTCGTAAAAGTAGTGCCAGGTTTTGCGGATCCAGGCGATGCGGGTCCAACTGAGGGGCGGGTCCCACATCCGGGAAAAGAGGACGAGGATATGGGCGTCATTGCGCCAGGCGGTGGAATCGATGGTTTCGGCGGCGAAATCGGGCAGGCTGTGGACGGGCACGGGGCGGTCAACATAGCCGAACTCGGGGCCGGTGAGGGCGGCGGTGAGGGGCCAGACGGTGGCGACGCGCTGGCCGGGGTAGCGGCGTTCGAGGAAGCCGGCGGCGGTCTGTTGCAGGTCGACGAAATCGGTGAAGGCGAGGTTGTTTTCTAAGGGGAACGGGTAGGGCGGATTCCAGAAGTTTCCGGCGATGAGACCGGCTAGGAGGGCAGTCTGGCAGGCGGTTTTGAGGGGCCCTTTATAGAGGGAAAAGCCGGCGACCATGGCGGTGTAGACGGCGGGGAGGACGGGGAGGATGTAGCGCTCGAGCATGGCGCCGCCGACGAGGCTGAGGAATAGGATATGGACGGCGATCAGGAGCCACGCGATGCGCCAGGGGCGGGTGGAGAAGAGGCGGCGGCGCCAGGCGAGGGTGATGGCGATAGTGCCGATCCAATGGAAATCCTGGAAGAAAAGGTAGTAGAGGCGGCGTCCGAGCGCAAAGATAAAGCGCACGGGATGAAGGGGATAGTAGAGATTATATCGAGTGAATTCGCGGTTGCCGAAGAGGTGGCCGGTGGCTTGGGCAAGGGCTGCGATCCAGGCGGATAAGGCGATGGCGGGAAGCGCAAACCAGGCGGCGTCGCGGAAGCGCTTTTCATAGGCCAGCCAGGCGGCGAAGACTAGTGGGACGAGCAATCCCGTTTCCTTCACCAATACCAAAACGATACACGCGAGTGCCGAAAGGCGGATCTTGTCCTGCAGGAAGAGGAGCAGTGCCAGGCACGTGAAAAGGGTGGCGGGCATGTCGAGTTGGGCAAGCATGGACTGGGCGAAGAATAGCGGGGAAACGCATAGAAGGAAAACGGGTAAGAGGGCGGGCGCGCCGCGCAGGTTGCGGCAGAGTTCGATGGCCAGGAGGAAGGCGACCAAGAGGGTGATGGAGGCGAGCAACAGCATGGCGATGCGCGTGCTTGGTATGGAGTAGCCGGTGACCGTCCAGAAGGCTGCAAGGTAGGCCATGACGCCGGGCGGATGGACGTTGGGAAGAGTGGAGTGAGGGATCCAGGCGCCGGTGTGGTAGATATCGAGGGCGGCTGGTACGAACTGGCCCAATTCGTCCCAAAAATAGGGCAGGCGCAAGAGCGGCGCGTGGGAAAAAAACACGATTAAGGTAAAGAGCGCGAGAAACACGGCGTAGGCGGCGGGGCGGATGCGCCGGCGGGGCGCGGAGTCCGCCATCACTGAACGGTCCCGGCGGCGGGCGGGTGGGGCTCGAGCTTGATTTCGCCGAAGGCGGTTTCGTACTGGGTGACGTTTTGTTGTAGGACGTTGAGTAAGGCCTTGGCTTGTTGCGGGCTCAGGTAGATGCCCTGGAAGTTCTGGATGTGGACGTTATCGGGGGCGGTCTGGTTGACGAGTCCGAAGAGGAGGAAGAAGTCCCAGAGGTTGACGCGGATCTGGACGCTGTTGGCGTAGCCTTCGCGGTATTCGGGGAGGTTGGTCATCTGGATCTTGGTTGGTTGTGGCGGCTGGCTCATAGAGACAATGGTAGCGCGGGAGAGCGGTGAGCAGAGTGGCTGGAGCTGGTGGGTAGTGGTTAGTGGCTGGTGGCTGGCCGCTGGTCGAGCCCGGAAAAGTGCACCACTGTGGTGTAGATTTATTTATAATCAAGCGATGCAGTCTAGAAGCAAACCCATGGTCAGAAGGAAGGCGGCGTCCGTACGTCAAAGCGTGACGATGCCGGCCATACTTGCGCGTGAAGTTCGGCGTGTCGCTAAGGAACGCAATGTTACCATGAGCCGCGCGTTGGTAACGCTCGCGGAGCGCGGGGTGCAGGCGGAAGCGGCGGGGCGTGCCAAACTGGCGGCGTCCTATGAGCAGTTTATGGCGGAGGGGGATCCAGCCAAGAAGAGCGAAGTTGGCGAAGATCTAATCCGAAGTATCTTCGGGAAAGCTGCAATTGCCGAAGATCCGCTTCATTAATCTGCCTCGCCCGTTGTGGGAGCACATCCTGGATCGCGTGGCCGAACGGGCGATCACGGTCCATGACTTGCAGCGGCTACGGAGTTGGGTGATCACCGAACCGCACGCTCCAGAAGGCGATTGGTACAAGGATTTTGGGTCTTTCGTGCTCTGCGGCACGGGTGAGTATCCGAAGACGGTCCTGAGGCAGGGGATGAAACCGTTTGGCACGCAGATATAAAAGAGGGCGGGGCATATGAATTGCAAAAGTTTGTAAAAAACGACAACGTTGTTACAACCTCCGCACGGGTTTTTGCGTCCGATGTGGTGAAGGGGAAGAAGCGCGATGGAACCAATCGTTGAAAAAGGCGTAAGCGGTCAGGCTCACTGTCCGATTTGCACCCATACGGTGCCGGCGGTGATTGAGATGGTGGGGAAGCGTACGCGGGTGGCGCCGGGGCAGCGTTGTCCGCGGTGCGGATCGTCGTTAAACGTAGCCATCGTAGTACAAGTTGCCGAAGCGGCCTGAACATTCCAGTACTTCAAACGTTTGGCGGCGGGGGTGATTGCGCGTTATAGTGGAATCAGACTGGGATCGTAATGAAAAGAAAGATGCCATTGAAATCCGAACCGGTAATTGATCCTGAGATATTGGAACAAGCCAAGCGTTCGCTGGTCGCCGACAGTTTGCGGAAGCCGGCGAAGTGCTCGGTATGCGGGGCGGAGACGTCACTCGGCGTAGGTGAGCCGTTGTGCTGGGTATGCCGGCGCTTAAAGATCAGCGCGTGGCGCGATAACGAACAGCAAATGCCCGCTCAGGAGTGAGCATCGCCGACGGGGCTACCAAGGCCCGCCGCTTCGGCCCTTTCATAGACGAAGGCGGCCGCGATCACATCCTCGACTGCCAGACCAATCGACTTAAATAAAGTAACTTGCCCGGGTGCGGTGCCCGCGGATTTGCCGGTTACGATATCCTTCAACTCCATCAGACGGGGGCTTGTCCAACCCTGTTCATCCAAAGCCAGCAAAAGATCGCCTGCTTCCATGCGGGCCTGTTCGACGGAATCGACCGCGATGCAATCGGCCCGCAGGACCAGGTCGGCGGGGATCTCGCGGCGGTTCGCCTGGTTGGACCCCATGGCGTTGATGTGGGTGCCGGGGGCGATCCAATCTGAGGCGATGACGGGGTCTTTTGAGTAAGTGGCGGTGACCACAATGTCCGCGTCGCGCACGGCCTCTTCGGCGGTCGGGGTGGCGGCGACGGGCAGGCCGGTTTGGGCGGACGCATCTTTGGCGAAGGCGTCGCGCTTGGCGGCATTACGGCTCCAAACGCGTACGCTCGAGATCTGGCGGACGGCCAGCATGGCGTCGAGTTGGGTGCGGGCCTGGAATCCGCTGCCGATGATGGCCAGGGTTTTGGCATCCTCGCGAGCCATGAAGCGGGTGGCCAGACCGCTGGCGGCGCCGGTACGGATTTGCCCCAAAGCATTGGCTTCGATGAGCGCCAGTGGCTGGGCGTCGGCGGCGCGGTAGAGCAGGAACAGGAAATGGGCGCCGTAGCGGGGATTGGTGGCGTAGATTTTGGCGCCGTAATACTTGCCATCGCTAGCGGCCATGTAGTGGAGCAGGGAACCGGTGGGCAGGATCAAGCGGCGGCGGGGCTGATTGATGGCATCGCCGTTCGCGAGGCGTTCGAAGGCGGTCTGCATGAGGTCGATGCACAGCGGCATGGGCAGAAGGTCGCGGACGTTTTTTTCGGTGAGGTAGAGCATTATTTATTTTCCTCGATGGTTTGGGCGACATCCTCCCACTCGGTCATGAGGGTGACGAGGTCGGCGCGGCGGGCGGTGAGGAGGTCGTGGACGCGGACGGTTTCCTCCGCGCTGGTGAAGTTGGCGAGGGCGCTTTCGTAGTCGGCGATTTCGACTTCGAGGCGGGTGACTTCGTCTTCGATTTCGCGGCGGCGTTGTTTGAGCTGGCGGAGTTTGATGGGGTTGAGGCGACGGCTGCCGCCGTCGCTGGCCTGCTGTGCAGCCGGTGGCTGCACGGCAGACCGTGACTGGTGGTCGGTGGCTGGTGGCTGGTGGGTTAGTTTCGACTCCGCGGCTGGCGGGGGGGGCGCGGGACTTGCCGCTTGTTCTTTTCGCCAGAGGTAGTCTTCGTAGTTGCCGGTGTGGATTAGGACGGCGCCGTCGGCTACTTCGAAGACGCGGGTGGCGAGTTTGTCGATGAAGTAGCGGTCGTGGGAGACGAACAGGACGGTGCCGGTGAATTCCTGGAGAGCGTTGAGCAGCACGTCTTTGGCGCGCAGGTCGAGGTGGTTGGTGGGCTCGTCGAGCAGCAGGAAGTTGGAGGGCATCATGAGCATGCGGGCCAGCGCGTAGCGGTTGCGTTCGCCGCCGGAGAGCACGCCGATGGTTTTGAAGACGTCGTCTTCGGAGAAAAGAAAGCAGCCCAGAATGGAGCGCAGTTCGGTGTTGGTGGCGCGGGGGGCGACTTCGCCGAGATCGTCGATCAGGCGGGCGTTGACGTCCAGTTCCTTGTACTGATCCTGCGCGAAGTAGTCGGGCTGGGCGTTGTGGCCGAGGATGTATTCGCCGGAAGTGAGCGGCTCGGCGCCGGCGAGGATTTTGATGAGCGTGGATTTGCCTGCGCCGTTGATGCCGACCAGGGCTACGCGGTCGCCGCGTTCGATGGCGAAGTTTGCGCCGGAGAAGACGGGCGTATCGCCGTAACTCTTGGCGACGTTCTTGAACTCGGCTACGATGCGTCCGCTGGGCTTGGGTTGCGGGAAGCGGAAGTGGATGGTTTTTTCTTCGGGCGGAATTTCGATGCGCTCGATGCGATCGAGTTCCTTGATGCGGCTTTGCACCTGTTTGGCCTTGGTGGCCTGATAGCGGAAGCGGCTGATGAAGGCTTCGAGTTGGGTGATGCGGTCCTGCTGGTTGGCGTAGGCGGCGTCGAGTTGGGCGCGGCGTTCGGCCTTCTGCTGCTCGTAGCGGGAGTAGCCGCCGGTGTAGAAGTGTACGCTCTTGTTCCACATCTCGAGGAGCTTGCGCACGGTGACGTCGAGGAAGTAGCGGTCGTGGGAGACCAGCACGAAGGCGTTGGGGTAGGAGGAGAGATAGCCTTCGAGCCAGTTGCGGGCTTCGAGATCGAGATGGTTGGTGGGCTCGTCGAGCAGCAGCAGGTTGGGTTTTTCGAGGAGCAGTTTGGCGAGGGCGATGCGCATTTGCCAGCCGCCGGAGAACTCTTCGGTACGTTTGGTCCACTGGCGTTGGGGAAAGCCGAGGCCGGAGAGGACCATGCCGACCTGTGATTCGATGGCGAAGCCGTCGCGGGCGCGGAATTCGCCTTCAGCCTGATGGAAGCGGTTGGCGACCTGGGTGTACTCGGGGCTGGCGGGGTCGAGTTCGGAGAGTTTGTGGGCGAGCGTTTCCTGTTCCTGTTCGAGGGCCATGACGCCGGCGAAGACGGTCATGCATTCGGCGAAGACGGTGCGGCCGGAGAGGGAGAGGCCTTCCTGGGGCAGGTAGCCGACGCTGGCGCCTTTCATGGTGACCATGGTGCCGGCGTCGAGGCTGTCCATACCGGCGAGGATTTTGAGGAGCGTGGATTTACCGGTGCCGTTGGCGCCGACGATGCCGGCGCGCTCGTTGGAGGTGACGAGCCAGTCGAAGTTTTCGAAGAGTGTTTTGGGGCCAAAGCGTTTGGCGGCCCCGGTGAGTTGAATCATTTGGGCGTGGGGTTAAAGATTTATTGTAGCGAGTGGACGCGTGGTGCGCCGGTTGGGGCTGGGGAGAGGAGAAGAGGAATGGCCGCGGATGAACGCCGAGTGCGCCGGGATAAACCGGCATGGGATAGGGAATGAGAGAGTCCTGCAGGAAAGGAATAGCGAACCATCCTGACCCCGAGTCATACGCGGGTCGTCGAAAGGCGGCGCGTGAAGCGTTGACAGGGGCACAGACAGGCAGGGTATGGAGCTGCGAAATCAATCGCGTTCGGGGTGCCGACGCCGTTCGGCGAAGCGGAAGGCCACATCATGGGTGACGAAAAACGCGAGCCGCCCATGAACCCTGCGCAGTCAGAGACCCCAGGCATGTCTGGAAATTCCATGCGCGAGAACCGGGAGACCCCGCCGGTGTCCGGCAGCAGTAGGCCGGACCGGTTGGAGAAGGCGACAAGCTATACGACCAGCATGCACGCCGGTGGGGAGTCGGACGAACAGGTAGTGTGCGCTGAGCAGCGCGTTGATCAGGAGGGTTGAAGTCCCTCTGGCGCTCGGATGAGGAGCGCCATATCCGAACGCGGGGGTAATGCCTCGCGGGCCGGGAGAGAGGCAGGTATGGAGAAGCCTAAACGGGCACGAAGGCGAAAGCTGGACACAGCCAAGGCGGGCCTGGAGCCACCGCTTGCAGTTCCCGGAGGGCAGGGTGTCCACCGCGAGGTGGAATCTGAAGGGCATGAGGAGAAGTACCGGGCTGTAATCGATGGGGGCCACCCCGAAGATGAACCGGTCGGCCAAAGGTGGGGCAAGGTCGAGCCTGCACTATGAAGGCGAAGGCGTTCTCATTCACCCACCGCACCAAGGTGTTTGCGGATGGCACGGTACGGAAGAATAGCGCGTGACCTCAGGAGGACTGGCAGAGTCTGCGGGTGGCACCGGAGTAAGCAGACCTATAAGCGAGAGCGAAGTGGCGAGCGACGCTCTGCCAGTAGACGGACGGCTGTGTAGTACCACAAGCGCGGTGAAAGCCGCGTGACCGGGCAACCGGCGGCGGAAGTGGGCCGGGAAAGGCAGCCGGCGAAGGCGGTTGGGAAGAGAGAGAAAACCAGATGAGCAAGGGCGGGGAGGAGGATCAGTTCCATGAGTGAAATACCCGTACATTCTCGTCCGAGGAGACTGGTGGACTGGATCAACCCGACGGGTGCAAGGAAGATCCATTCATTAATTGACAAGGTGTATCAGCGGAAGAATTTGGAGATGGCTTGGGAGATGGTAAAGGCCAACCGGGGCAGTGGAGGCGTGGACGGGCAGAGTCTGGACGGATTCGACGGGCAACTCGATCAGCAGTTGGATCGATTGCATCGGGAACTGAAGGACGATATCTACCGGCCTCAACCGGTGCGGCAGGTGCAGATCCCGAAGGCGGGAAAGCCGGGCGAGTTTCGCACGTTGGGAATCCCGACGATTTATGACCGGGTGTGCCAGCAGGCGTTGCTCAATCGGCTGGAACCGATCTTTGAGCCAGTGTTCGATGAAGCCAACTTCGGATATCGGCGAGGGCGATCGACGAAGGACGCCATGCGCAAAATTTGGAAAGAGATCCAGTGCGGTCGGGAGTGGATCGTGGACGCCGATTTGAAGGACTTTTTCGGGTCGGTGGAACACGCGAAACTTCTATCGCTCGTGTCCCAGAGAATATCTGACGGCCGGGTGTTGCGTCTGATCGAGGCGATGCTCAAGGCGGGAAGTTATGGCAAAGGGCGGCTGTTTCCAACTGAGCGCGGGACTCCGCAAGGCGGGGTAGTTTCACCCTTGCTCAGTAATATACTTCTGACGCCGTTCGATCGGGAGATGCGGCGCAAGGGATATCAGCTAACGAGGTACGCCGACGACTGGGTAGCGACCTGCGAATCGGCAGCAGAAGCGCGAGCGGCAGTGGCCGCGGCGCTTCGGATTCTGAACGAGTTGGGCGTGCAACTGCATCCGCAGAAGACGCGGATCGTGCACGTGCGGCAAGGGTTCGAGTTTCTTGGGTACAAGGTCAAACGCGGGAAGCAACTTCAGTTGCCACCGGGGAAGATCCGCAGTGGTGCTCAGTCGGGGGAACTGTATGCTATCCCTCGGGAGAAATCGATCCGGCATTTCATGGATCAGGTGCGCGCGCTTACCAGGCGGCGCGTGCCGCTAAAGACCAAGGAGTTGATAGAGGAACTGAACCCGGTGTTGCGGGGGTGGGGACATCACTACAAGCGAGCCCACGTTCGAAAGCTCTTCCACCGACTCGACGGCTGGATCGTGCGGCGCATTCGGTCGCAACGATTCAAGCGGTGGCGGAATGGTGGCTGGCGACAGTTGCCGGAAACCAAGCTATACGGAGAGTACGGACTGGTGAACTTGATTCAGTTGATTCCTTCGATTGCATCTCGGAAGCGTGAGTCTTCGTGAAAGCTGTATGCGGGAAAACTGCACGTACAGTTTGAGCGGCGGACGGTGGCTAGCGCGCAAGCGCGCCACCTCCGACCCGACACCTACGAAGCGCCTGAACAAAGGGGAGCAATCCCCGGCGGAGGGAGTGGAGGGAAGCTGTTCGACCAAGGGGAACACCGAAGAGGCTCACACGCTCCGGACACAGGGTCGGGGAGGCGTGTCCCAGGGACTCGGAGGTGTGCGGGAAGCAGCCCGCAAGGATAAGAAGCGGAAGTTCACCGCACTGCTGCACCATGTAACTACCGATTTGCTGCGGGACAGCTACTACTCCCTGAAGAGGAAGGCTGCGCCTGGAGTGGACGGGGTGACGTGGGAGCAGTATGGAGAGGGACTGGAAGGTCGACTTAAAGATCTTCACGACCGAATCCATCGGGGCGCATACCGTGCCCAACCGTCGAGGAGAACATACATACCCAAAGCCGATGGCCGGCAACGGCCGTTAGGGATCGCCGCGCTGGAGGACAAGGTTGTCCAACAGGCCGTGGTGACGGTTCTCAACGAGATTTATGAAGAGGACTTTCTGGGATTCTCCTATGGATTCCGGCCAGGGCGCCAACCGCATGACGCATTGGACGCGCTCTGGATCGGGTTGAAACGGAGGCGAGTGAACTGAGTGCTCGATCTGGACGTTCGTGGATTTTTCGATAACGTTTCGCACGCATGGCTGGTGCAGTTTATCGAGCATCGGATCGCGGACCGGCGCATCATACGTCTGATCCAGAAATGGTTGAAGGCGGGAGTGTCGGAAGAAGGGGAGTGGTCGGAGACGACGGTAGGGACACCACAAGGGGCAGTAGCTTCGCCTTTGCTGGCCAACATCTACCTGCACTATGTCTTCGATCTCTGGGTGAACCAGTGGCGGCGGAAAATGGCGCGAGGGGAAGTGATCGTAGTCCGCTACGCTGATGACGCGGTACTGGGGTTCGAGGACCGGAAGGAAGCGGAAGCATTCCTGGAGCAGTTGCGGGAGCGGATGCAGAAGTTCGGACTGGAACTACACCCGGAAAAGACGAGACTGATCGAGTTCGGGCGTTTCGCGGAAGAAGGCCGGAAGCGGCGAGGGGAAGGCCAACCTGAGACCTTCGATTTTCTCGGCTTCACGCATAGCTGCGGGAAGACCGCGAAGGGCGACTGGTTCACGATTCGACGGCAGACCGCGAAGAAGCGGTTGCGGAGCAAGCTGCAAGCGGTTAAGCAGGAACTCGGCAAGAGCTGGCACCAGCGGGTGGTGGAGAACGGGAACTGGCTGCGGTCGGTGGTGCAAGGATACTTCAACTATCACGCGGTACCGGGCAATTTCGTGGCGCTCCGGACGTTCCAACGGGAGGTGGCGCGTATGTGGCTGGCGGGGCTACGGCGCCGGAGCCAACGCGATGGCCACTCGTGGGAGCGCTTCCGTCCGATCGTGGATCGTTTTCTCCCTAGGCCGCGGATTCTGCATCCGTTACCTGTGGTTCGCTTTGACGCCAGACACCCAAGGTAAGAGCCGTATGCGCTAAAGTGCGCTCGTACGGATCCGTGCGGGGGGCATTCGGTAACGGATGTCCCTACCGCGACTAAAACAGGCCGTGGGTGCGGAGACATCAGATGATTCAGCGGACCACTTGCAGGTCGCCCCTGAAATGCCCTTTCCTTATTGTTCGTTTACCTTGGGCGCGCCAGGGAAGGACAGAGTTGCTGAAACGCAGAAGAACGGGCTTTTCGGGTACCGGTTCGAGCTCCAATTCAGGCCGCAGGGAAGCAAATGCGCCGGCAGCGGCAACTACGAGGGTGACCGCCAGTTGCGCGAAGAGTTTCCAGTCCATGGCTGTCAGTCCCCTTTGATCAGGCGGCTTTCTTCGGAATGACGTCGCGCTCGATTGCGGCATGGTCGAGAGAGTCGAGATCGAAACGGTTTTGAATGTTGAGCCAGTATTGCGGGGAGTTCCGAAGTAGCGGCCTAGACGCGCGGCGGTGTCGGCAGTGATCCCGCGCTTCTCATTCACGATCAGGCTGATGCGGTTGGCCGGTACGCGGATGGCCCGCGCGAGCGCGTTGATGCTGATCTCTTCGTCCTTCAAGTCTTCCAGAAGAATCTTGCCGGGATGGATCGGCGGCAGCTTCTTTCCCGCTTTAGTGGTAGCCGGTGATTTCGACATTCGAGGGTCCTTTCGCTCCCCAGTTGAAGCAAATTCGGTAGCTTCAGGGGTTGTTCGGCTTGGGCTGAAGCGGTGCCAGTAGCTCGCGGGCCTGGGCTTCGAATTCGTGGCTCACCTGAATTATGGCGGTCGACCTGCCGATGGGGAGCGAACCGACTCCGAGAGCGCCGGGAAAGCCGGGCGTGTAGCTCGGGTGGTCTCCGGTCACCAGATACGGAATATCCGCATCGTCGAGGGATGATTTGGCCAGCGTCAATGCGAATGAATCGCTGGTCTTAAGAACGGTCACTAACTCCAGGTCGTCCATTGGTATATATTTTAGCGCGGGCGTCTTAGTGACGGGTGAAGACTTGGCTTAAGTCCGACACCATACGTTGGAAACCCATCAGCCAGATCGGGATGATCAACGATTGAACGAACACCCACAGCAGATACGCAGGTATCGCCGCGACGGTGAGCCTCGCGAGAAACTTGACCATCGCCCAAAGCGATAGGTCTTCGGCATTGATTGAGATGTTGAGCGTCACAAACTCCTCCCTGTTGCCAGTTCAGAATTTATTTTAGGCTCTTTAGAGTAGGGGAAGGTGCGCCGGTGGCGCTGGGCAGGAGGACGCGGATCGACTGGGCAAGGCTGCCGTCGTCGGCGCCGAAGACTTCCAGGCGGAACTGGATATCATCTCCGACGGGAGTGTAGAGAAAGCTACCGCGGGTAAGCTGGCTGCGGTCCAGGTTGAGGCTGCGCTGGATCTTTCCATCGTGAATGGAAAGGGTGGCGCGGCTGGCTGCGGCGATTTCGCGGGCGCTGCGATTCCATGTGACCAACAGGTCGGGGGGGGTGCGCTCGACCTGCAATCCCAACATGGAGACGGGGGCGGGGCTGGCAGCTTCCTCGCGCGCGGGCCGGGGTGCTCCGAGATAGGTGACGACTGACACTACCAGGGCGGCGGTGGCGATGACGATGGTGGCGGCGCGAACAAGAACGCTCGGCCACTGGCGCGGGCTCTTGTTGGGGGGGGGCGGTAGGACGGCCGGCTGAGGTTCGCTTTCAGGCTGGGGCAATGCCGCTTGGCGAAGCAACGCGGCTAAGTTGCCGGGTAGGTCGGAACTGGGCAATTCATCGAGGGGGGGGGTAGGGGGTGCGGGCTTAGTGCCGAGGGCGACTTCGAGCGGGCTGAATTCCGGCTGCATCGCGCCATCTTCCCAGAAGAAGAATCCGGCGGTGCACGCCTTCGTGACCGGCGCGGGTTTTATCAGGAGGAAAACGCTGGCGGGTGATTGAAAGTAACTCTCGATGATTTGAAGGTCGGCGGGGGATAGTGACAGGCCTTCGCCCAAGTGACTGCGATAGTATCCGATGATGGAGGGCGCGGCGGGCGCGTCACAAGCGGCGAGCGCGGTCTTCAGGAGAACGGCTTCGAGTGCGGCGGGATCGCTGTCGGGCACGCGAATAAAATCTTCGAGAATGGTGGCAGGCTTGCCCGCGGCTTCTTCGGTGCGGCCCAGCAGAATGCCCGTGATCTCCTGGGTGTTCTGCAGAACTTCGGCTTGCAGGCGGTCGGCCATGGCCGCGTGCATGTAAATGTGTATGCCCCGGCCGGTTTCCTCCCAGTGATAATAGTCAGCCAGCGAGCCGGTCATGCGGTGAGTTTCTCAGTAATCAGAATCAAAAACAACTGCACTAATAGGATACTAAGTTGCGCGGGGGGGGCGGTCCCACAGGCGCGCGCGGACTTTCCGGGCGACGGTGCGGAGCGCGGCGGAAAGGTGCAGGCTGGCGCGCGCGGCAGCGCTGGCCGGGCGTTGATCGAAGAAGCGCAGAGTCACGTTCTCGTGCGCCTGGCTGGTCCACTGCATTTTGTAAGACTCGTCGCCGCGCAGAAAATCGAACGTGGCGTGGCCGGAGGCGATGTTTTGTTCGATGGCGTTGCCGATCAGGACCTGACCCAGGCCGTGCCGCACCCATCCGGGATGCATGCCGCATTGATAGAACTGAAAAGCCTGGCCCACGGAGAAACCATAGATGGCGGCGATGGACTCGCCCGCGGCTTTGAGCAGGAACAACCGCGCGGCACCTTGTTTGGCGAGGACGCGCAGGGCTTCGGCATGAAACTGGGGGACGCGCGGGGCGAGGAAAGCGCTCTCGGCCTCGCGCTGTTCAAAGCGCATGCGGTGCAGCGCGATCAGAGTAGGGAAAGTTTTTTCCAGTCCGGCGGGGTCCGAGATGGCGACGCATTCCGCCTGATGTTCGTTTTGTAGGATGCGCCAGCGGCGGCGGTAATTGGCGCGCAGGCTGGTGCTGATGCCGGCCAGGTATTTCTCAAACGTGGGCGGCAGTGGGATATAGCGGCACACGCGGCGGGTGGTTTCGGAAGCGTGCATACCGCGGGCGGCGAACTCGGCGGATAGGGCGGCCATGATAGGCGAATCGGCGGTATCGCACAATTCGATGTAATCCCACTGGCGGCGGTGGGCGAACAAGACGCGCGCGATTTCTTCCACGGCGGTGGCGCCGAATGCGGCAGTGGAGAGGATGCTCAGGTAGTCGGAGCCGACATGGTCGTCAGCCAGGAAGGCGAGGCGGCGCGCGCCGAGGGCTTCGGATGATCGGGAGACGTAGAAAGGCGCTACGGCTTGCAGGATTCCGGCAGCGTCACGAACAGCGATCACCGCCAATTGACCTTTGCCGAAGTGTTTCCACCAGGTGGCCATCCAGCCGTAGCTCAGGAAGATGTTTTCGGGGTTGGCGCGTTGGAATAAGTCGTTCCATTCGCTTTCGAGCAGGGCCAATTCGGCGGACGTGGCGATCCAGGTGGACTGTATGTCGCCCTGTATGGCGGCGCGGGACGCAACGGTCCGGCCGGGGTTCAGGGCGTCATCGCAAATCGACTGCGTGGTCATTCGTATCAGAGTCCCCGCCAGCGCAGGGCGCCGAAAATCCTTTCGAGAGGGCGCCGGTCCGGCACCTGTAACAACTCATCCAGCAGCGAGGCTGGAGGCGCGGCGGTGGGTCGTCGGACGCGCCGGGGCACAATTCCATGGCGGCTTCGAGCAATCCGGCTTGCAGCGGCGGCGCGTGCGGCGGCACTGGCCCTGCGCGATCAGCTCACGGACTTCGCGCGAAGCGTTGGCCGGGGCGTAGGCGATATCGGCGGCGCGCAACATGTCCACATCCTGAGCGGAATCGCCGATGGCGGCGATCGGTTCGCCGGAACAGCCCAGATAGGTCTGCACGGCAGCTAGCGCGGGGCCTTTGCCTGCGCCCTTTTGGACGATGTAGGTGTCCGGCGCGGCTTTCGATGAAAGTGAGCCGGTGGTACGCGGAACGCCGCGAGCAGCGCCTCGATCTCAGCGGTTGGCAACGGGCCGCATGGAGCCGTTTTCGAAGCGATAGGCGCGGATCGAATAGCGATTTTCCGGGTCGATGAAGGCGCCCGGAAGACTTCGATTTCGGTCGCGCAGGGCGTCCATCTGCGTGACGGCTTCGGCATCGATCAGAGGCACCTCCCATTCGCGGACTGCATCCCAGAAGACGCTGCCCAGTTCCGCTACGCCGCCAGGCAGCTTGTAGGCGCGGCAGTATTCGCGCACGTGCTCCAGGCTGCGGGCGGTATTCAGCACCACGGAGAACCGGTTGTGTCGCAGCAGTTGCAAGGCTTGCACGCCGCCGGCGAGTGGTGTGGGGAAGCCGAGTAAGCCCCAATCGAGCACGCCGTCCAGATCGAGGAAACAGAGGCGGCTTCTCCCAGTCTGCGGGCGGGCCCAGCGTGCGGCCGCAATAGCGCGCGATGTGGAAGGCGGCGAAGCTGCGGGTGGCGGTGAATTGGCGGTTCCACTCGTCGCGCGGCGATCGCCTGGGCTGGCGCGCGAGCCAATACTTCGCCGCGCGCAGACCATTCATGGCGTAGAGGATTTTGTAGAGCGGCAGGCGGCCCTGGACGCTGTGTCGCGCGGTCTGCGCCGCGTAGGTTTCCAGCAGGTTCGCTTCGGCCTCGGGCGACAGTCGGAATTCGAAGATCGCCGAGGCCAGGTCCCAGGCGGGATCGACGATGTCGGGTTCGCCGCCGCCGAAGTTGTGATGCTCGAAATCGGTCTTCAGCGAAAGTCTGCCGCCGGAGCGCAACCAATCCGCCGGCTTCATGCGGCCGTCGATCAAGCGTGGGGTTGGGCGCCACGCAGGCTGCGCAGCCTTCGGCGGATGGCGCGCTTCTTGAACGGGCCGAGGCGCGGGCCGTAAATGCGGCTGAGTACGGCGACCAGATCGTCCCATCCGCACCAACGGTAGCCGGTCGCTGAACGCGGGGTCTTCGCGCAAAGCCAGCGTATTTACCCGGCGTGCGATATAGTCCGCGCAATCGCTCGGGGTGGGAGAGGCATCGGCTCGCCGCGGATGTTTCGACGATATTCGGAATACAGGATGCCATCCCGCAAGCGGATGCGCCGCGGAACAAAGCCATCCAGTGCGGCGGCCGCCAGCCAGGCGTGGTATCCGAGCCATCCCCAGCCGGCACTCTTCGCCATCACCCGGCCGGCTGACGTTTCGACTACGCGCTTGATGCGCACCTGGAAACCGTCGCTGTAGTGCGCGGCGAATTCGGCGTTCAGCGCGGCCGTGGCGTCGGCTTTGGCCGCGGCACGCGCTTCGAGCAAGCGCGCCTTATAGCGGTATTCGGGCGGCAGCAGATAGAGCCGCACGCCGCGTTCGATCTCATCGGCGAACGGTAAGTCAGGAATGGAAGGATGCCCGGGCAGGGCGACGATGATATCGCGCGATGCGGCGCCCAGGCGGCGCAGATCGCCCAGCAGCAGGCGCAGGGTGTGGCCTGAGTTCGGATGATCGTCGATGATCAGCAATTGCGCGCTCCGGAGCTGATGGCGCGGCAATGGCCTGCGATTCGGCGCGGGACAATCCGTTCTTGGGCCGCACAGTGACCCAGGTGACGCGCGTGTAGCCGAGCCCGCGCAGACGGGCCGCGGCGAGAGGCGCGAAATAAGCGCCCGCCGTGCGAGGGCCCACGATGGCGACGGGCCGGTCTTTTCGGCGAGTGCGGGCAGGCAAAGGCCCACCATGGCGCAGACATCGTGATGGGTGAGGTCCTGGCAGCGGAAGGCTTCCGGAATCCGCATGCGATGCTGTTGCGCGGCCGCGCCGAGTGCGGCAGGCGGCGGCGGCAAGCAAGTCGCGGCGCCTGCAAACGGAAAAGTGCGCTTCACCGCCGAGCAGAAGCTCGCAAGCGGCGTCCACCCATGCGGTCCACTGGCGGCGCCATGCGGCAGGCGCGGGATTTGCGGAGTGCGACCGCCAGGCCTGCGGCGCGTTCAGCGCAAACTTCCGCGGCGCGCACGGCCGGCGCGGCGGCGGGGAATGCGCCGCGTCACGGCCGCCAGATTCCACGGGCGCGCAGCCAGATGATCGTCAAGAGTGCAGGCGATGGCGCAAGCGAACAGATAGAAGATTGATGCGGCGCTCTTCGCCCTGCCATCCGGCGGCGTCCCGGCCGGTTATCGCGTGCCAGTTCCTCGCCGAGGCGCTGCAGAAGATCCTGCAGCGCTCAGCATGGGATTGAGACACCACCGGTAGCCCTCGAAGAAGCAGTCTTCGGCGGCGACGTGGCGGACGCGGCGGTTTGTAAGATTCCGGTCGCCATGATCAGTTCCTGGACGGCATGGCCGCTCGCGCAGCACCCACCAAAGAATGCGCGGATCGCGCCGCGCCTGGCGCAGCGCGTACGGCAGCC
The DNA here is from genome assembly GCA_963738345.1 of Bryobacterales bacterium. Lineage (GTDB taxonomy): Bacteria > Acidobacteriota > Terriglobia > Bryobacterales > Bryobacteraceae > Bog-159. Next base: position 2,427,420 of record CAVTWI010000002.1, on the reverse strand, counting down.
AGGCGTGGCCGTAAGGCAAATAGTAACGGACCGGCACGCCGAGTTCGCGCGGCGACTTTCAGCACCGCGCGGCTGGGCAGTCCGTAGAGCAATTCCATTTCGCAGGGCGTGCCCGCCGATTGCAGCTTGCGGATGGCGGCGGCCGCCAGCAACGGGTTGATGCGTGGCCACCGCGACGGGCGTCGGCGCTGCCGGCCAGCGCGTCGATCACGCTTGCAGAAAGCCGGTGTGCGGATCGACGGCAGCGAAAGGATCGGGCCATTGGCCTTTCACCACGCGCACGCGCAGTCCACAGTGCGCGGCGCCGCGCGGCATCGCGCAGGCTGCGCTGCCAGCGGCCGGGAACGGTGCAGCCCAACGGCGCGCCATCTGGCGCGGGCCTGTTCGATCAACTGGAACATGCGATCGACGGTTTCCGCGTCCGAGCGAATCGAAATGCACCCGGATGCCGGCTTCGCGCGGCCGCAAGCGTGATCTCCCCGACCAGTGCCGGGTCGAAGACCAGCGACGGCGCTTTGACCGAAACGTAGGAATCCAGCCGCGCGGTTTCGATGGCGTGCACCGCGGCCAGATACATGTCGGCCACGTGGCGGGGCGATCGCCCTGCGCATCCCAAAAGCAGAGCGTGGATGCCGGACACTGCCGCGCGTCGACAAATGTTTGCGCCAGCCGCAGAGCGTCGGGCAGTTCCGGACCCGCCACGTAACTCCGGGCGGCCTTCTGCAGCAGCGGCTGCCATGGGGAGGCGATCATGCCTGCACCTCTGCGGGTCGACCGTTTTCGCGCGCAGCTTGCGGAGGGCCGCGCGGCGGCCGTCGGCGCCAGCGCCCATGCGCCGCGCGGGCTGAAAGGATAGGCGCGCAGGGAACAACAGGCGTGTTCGTGCCGCGTCCAGACTTTGGTCCATGGTTCGACGTCGCCGTTGAATTCGTAGGAGCGCAAGCCCGCGCTGCGCGGCGTAGCGAATGCTTTCGACGGTCAGCAACATGCCCGGCGAGCAGCGCGAGAATTGTTCGTCGTAGCCTGCGCGCAGCAAGTCGAAGCGGCTCCCGCTTTCGATGGCGATTTGCGCGGCGGCGGGCTTTCCTCCGATGCGCAGCATGCACATGCGCAGGATCCCCTTCGCGCAGGCTTGCTCGGTGTAGCGCCTGAAAAATGCGCCGCGTACGGGATCGGTGGCCAGCGCCGTGCCGTGCGCGCCTTTCCAGCCGGCGGCCTCCACTTCAAAAGCTTCGTCGAGAAGTCGCGGCAAGTCCGCGCTGCGTGGGCGCGATGATACCGCGCCTCCACGGCTCCCATCTTTTCGGCCTTGACGGCGCGCGCGGCGCAGATCGGAGCGCCGCCCCGCTTCCAGCCGCATTTCGGGTTCGGCCCAGCATTCGTCAAGCGGGATCCAGGGCGATCCGCCGACGGCTTTCCGCTGCACGACGCCCCGCCCGCGATACGCGGCTTCGAGTGCGGCGACGACCGGCGATTCCGCGGGGACGCGCTTCAGTTCCAGCGGACGGCCCGTGCGCACGATGGCGCGCGCCAACTCGGAGACGCGCCCGCGTCCGTCGTGCGGAAAATCCATGATTTCGTACATTTCCGCGGCCAGCATCGTGAGCCAGCCCGCCGCGCCCGCGGTGCGCCGCCAGCGGCGCGATGGCCAGTGTTTCCGGACCGCCGGCAACCAGCACGTGCGGCCGCTGCGTGCCGTGTCACGCCGCGGCCCACGCCCGGGCGTAAGCAAAATCGATTACCGGATTGCGATCCGCCGCCAGCGCTCCCAGGCGGCTGCAGCCCGTCGAGCCCCGCCAACGTGCGCATCGGCTTGCACCCGGCGCCGTGCGCGCGCGCCTGCGCCGGATTGCCCGCGATTGTGAGCTCCATCTGCGATACCGCCGGCATTAGCCGCGCGCCCCCAGGAGTTGATCGTAGTTGTCCACCATATTGCGGATCATGGCCTTGCGCCGAAAAGCGCTCCTCAGCCACGCGCTTCGCCCGGCATCCCATGCTGCGCGCGCCGCTCCGGATCGTCGAGCAAACACAAGAATCCGCATCAGCCGCGGCATGATGATCCTCGCTCGGGACTACATAGCCCGTCAACCGTCTTCCAGCACTTCGGGCGTGCCGCCGACCGCGGTAGCGACGCAGGGAAGGCCGCAGGCCATGGCCTCCAGCAGCGCATTCGACATTCCTTCGCTGCGGGATGGCTGGCAGAATATGTCGCACACCTTCAATAGCGACCAGACGTCCTCGTTGTCCATCTTGCCTAGGAAGCGTACGTTGCGCTCGAGATCAAGCTGCCGAACCATGTCCTGTAATTCACGGTCACAATCGGGCTCCTGCACGGAGCCCACGATCAGGAAGGCGGCATCCGGGTGAACGCGGCGAACTTCGGCCGCGGCGCGCAACAGCACGTCGAAACCCTTTACCCGCCGGATGTGGCCGACGGAGACCACCAGCGGGCGACCGTCCTCAAGACCGAGCACGCGGCGTAAACCAGGCGCGGACCCTTAGCGGCTGCCATCTTTTCGATTTCGATGCCGTTCGGAATCGTGACCACTTTCTTCGGATTGATTCCATCCGCGCGGATCGTTTGCTGGCGCACCGCGCCCGAAACGGCTTGCACCTGGCTGAAGAGCGGGCTCATCAGACGGTACGCGATGTGATGCCGGGTGGAACGCAGAATGCCCATATCGCGGCGGCTGGACATAACCACCGGAACGCCGCTCAGCTCTGGCCACCAGGCCGCCCAGCAAGTCGGCCGATTCGAAAAACGTATGGACGATTTGTACGTTTTCGGTGCGGATAAACCGGCGCAGTTCGCAGGCCGTGCGCAGCGCGCCCATGCCGAACACGCGGCTCACAGGGAACTCCCGGACAGGGCAGGGAAGCTGATCGAAAATCGGCGATTCGGGCCGCAGGCGGAAGGTGCCGATGGTGCAACGGTAGCGATCCTTCGGCAGCAATTGGGGGATGCGCAGCAGGACGCCCTCGGCGCCCCCGAGTCCCCACAGTACGTCGATGAGATAGAGGATGTGGATCGGACGACGGGTAGACTGCATTGCTTCTTCGACGTCGGCTCTGAGCCGGGAAATTAACTGAGTCATTGCTAGATCCAACCATGCATGCGGTACCAGACCAATCCGACGGATTCGTGCGCCGCATCCTCGTTCCAGGAGATCGGCTCCCAGCCGGGCAGCCAGTCGGCGAATTGAAAGTCGTGATACGTGCGATAACCGCACGCGGCGGGAATTACAGTGAAAGACTCCTTGCGGAAACAGGCATCGGCGCGCAGCATATGATACGCATCAGTCACCAGCACGATGCGGCGAATGCCCTTTGCCTGCAGGATGCCCGCGGTAATAGGCGGCGTTTTCATGGGTCGTGCGGGAACGGTCTTCCAGCCAGATAGAGGATGCCGGCACGCCTTCGCGCTCCAGCGCCTCGCGCATGGCGAATGCATAAGGCGGACTATCGATGAACCCTCCGCCTCCGCTAGCCAGAACCGGCAGCGGCTTCCAATGCTTGTAAAGCCAGGCCGCATACTGGCATCGTTCATAAGTATCGGCGCCCGCGCGCGGCGTCGGTATGGGCGGGCACGGCGGATAGACGGCCGAAGCCAGCACCACGATGGCTTGCGCATCGCCCGAAGGATATTGCACGCGGCGGATAGCGACCTTCGAAATCAGCGCGACACCAGCCATGCGGCCGGCTCCCAGGATGCCAGAAATACGACTGACCAGTACCAGCCGCCATGCCGCGAAATGCCGGCGAGACAAAGATCGGCGGTAACGGATCACGTGCACCAGCGCCAACAACAGTACGAACGGAAATACCGGCTGCAGATATGTCATGTCATTAGCGCCGGACTGAGTCCGCGCGAAAGCAGCAGCCGGCGGATGGTGAAATAGGATTCGCCGGCCATAGCTTTCACTGGCTTCTTGGCTTGCCAAAGTATGGTCTGGCGCAGGCGCGGCCATTGGTTGCGGGCGGCAATGGCGCCCGACACGCGGCGGGCGTCTGGCTTTGGATCGAATAGCGGCCCAGGATCAGGCAGCCATCCACCAGTGCGACTTTGGCGCTCGGTTCGGAGGTGAACAGCACCTGAATACCGGCCGCGGCGGCGGCTCGCCCACTTTGCGCGAGTAATATCCGTCGGCCACCGAAGCGGTGAGCACCGGTTCCTGCAGGATGTCACTGAGAATTGCGCAGCTATCTTTCCATTCGCTCAGCAGATCGGTCCAACTCAGCTTGGACATTCGCGCGGGATGCGAACAGGAGTGGCTGCCGATGATGTGGCCACGCGCATGTAATTCGCGGATCTGTGCGGGATCGAGAAACCCGGGCTTGCCGGTCCAATCGGTGGTTACGAAGAAGTGACCGCGCCAGCCGCGCTTCTCCAGTTCGCCGGCCACGATGGTGTAAGAACTGAGCGCTCCATCGTCGAACGTCAGGAATAACGGCACTTCGGACTGCCATTCGCGGGCGCGGTCGATCACGCGGACAGAGGAGTGGTCCACGCTTTGCCAAATCGAATCCATGTGTGCGCGGAAGTGTCCCTGGTCCAGCTTATACCGTCCGGAGTGGCGCGAGCCATCGTTTTTAGGTTGCTGCCGCTCGTCGAGGATGTCGTGATAACCGATGGAGATTGCTTTCATATGACTATGGTGAGTAGGGCTTGTTATTCGATGGCTAGAGTGACGCCGGGTTGGCTCGACGCGCCGGCGGCGGTGAGAACTAACGGAGCGGCTGCGCCCGGGGTGGCGGTTTGGGGAATGCGCACGTTCACTTGAAACACACCGGCGACGATGCCTGGCGCGGTGCCCGCATAAAGGACTTCGGCGTCCTTACCATCGATGCTGGCAGTGACAGTGGCGACGGCTTGTGACAGAGCGGTGCCGGTGATGATTCCGTCCACGCCCGGCGGATTGGTCTGGCCGAGACCGTCTGCATATACCGAGACGATGGAATTCCGCGGGGCTGGGTTGGCCGGCGAGTTGACGCTGTAATCCTGATTCAAGATGGCGCCTTGGCCTTGGCCGGTGGCATCGGTGGTGAAGATGGCGGGGGCGGCCGCGGCTACAGGTATTGTCAGGGGATTGGACAGCGTACCTTCGACTTCGATCTGGATCTGCACAGTAGTGTTGCCTGCAATTGCGTATGGGACCACGGCGCTCAACTGATTGGCCTGGACGTATAGCAGCGGCGCAGGTACATTGTTGAACAGGGCTTGGGTGTGGGCGAGGGTGGTGGAAACCTGGCCGCCGGTAAGTTGTAATCCGGCGAGGGATTGCGGTCCAAGATTCACGCCAAACGCTGTTACTACCGCGCCGGGGGTGAGAGGGACCTGTTGGTAACTTGCGCCATCGACCACAGCCAGGAGGGCGGGCGCGAGCGTCGATAAAGGCAAAATCCAGAGGGCCCAGGAAATAGCGCCATCGGTGCTGGTGGCGGTGATGGTGGCGGTCTCGGTTCCAGCGGCTGCAGGGGCAGTTACTGTGAAAGCTGCGCCGGAAGCGCCGCTGGGGAATTGCACTGTATCCGGAAGCGTGATGCTGTTGTTGTCGCTGGCGAGCGCGACGCTGGTGCCGGCAGCCGGGGCATCGCCCGTAAGAGTGACAGCGCAGGTGGCCGCGCCCGGCGCCAGAATCAAGGGAGGCGCACAACTCAACGATGCGACGCCGGTAGTGACATATTGGAATGCGCCGATGTCAAAGCCTTCAGCGCCGCCTTGCGCCACGCCGTCCTGATCCGCAGCGAGGTTGGTGTTGACTCCTTTGCCGCGCGCCGGGCTAGCTGCTTGTAAGTGGAAATTGAACTGCGCGGCGTTGACGAATTTGGGATCCGCATTTAGCGAGGCGGTGATGTTCGTGTTCCTGGGCGCCGCGCCGCTGCCATAGAACAGGTTGTTCGATCCTTGGATGCCGGTGCAATTGGCGGTATCCGCGCAGACCGCGCCGGTCGCGGGATTCCAAATAGTCAGGTAAGGCGATGTAGTCTGATAAACGATGTTATTGCGGATGCGCATGTAGAGCGCTGCGCTGCCGCCTCCGTAAGTGATGGCGGAAGTGGCATTGCCATAGGGTGGGGAGGCGAAAGTGCCGCAGGCATACAGACTGTTGTTATAGACGTCCACCATGCCTGAGCCCTTGGCGCCATTCTCGGTGGATCCGGGCACATAGATACACGACCAGTTACCACTCTGTTCTGGGTTATTGGGACCGGTGCCGGCATTATAGATGACGTTGTTAAATACGGAGACCGCGCCTTTGGACGGATCGATGGTATCGAGGATCAGGCCGTCACACTGCGTGTCGTGGATAGTATTGTCATGCACGCTGATGTCGTACTGATTCTGCCCGGAGTTAGGCTCACCGCTTTGGGGCGTGGAATGGATTTGGATACCGCGGCAGCCGTGCACATTGGCTACGGTATTCCAACCGATATCGAGGTGATTGCTATCTGTGCCGAAGTAAGCGCCATGATACAAAGCGGAGGCGGTGGCGATGCCGGTGTCGTGTACGTTGTTACCGTAGAACGCCAGGTTGGAGGATTCCACGGTATCCATGCAAGCGCCCGCGCCGTTGCCGTTGGGGCACGAGAAATCGTTGGCGATAATGCGCCAGCCGGTGCTGCCCCAGAGAGCCATGGCAGCGCCCTGTCCCCGCATAGTGAAGCCGGCGAACACCCAATAATTCGGAAAGCTGCCGCCCCTGGGTGCGGATCGCACACCGCTGGGCGGACCGGTAACACTGCCGATGGTCGCGGTGGCTGCGGGATAGACGACTAAGGCCATCGGCGCTGCGGCGGTTCCCCCGCTACTGAGTAAGAGAGAAGTATTCCAGCCGGAGCCATCGTCCGCAGTCTGCGCCACGCCATCCATGACATATGCTATGTCACCGGCTTGCATGGTATCGCGGGCGTGCATCAGCGTCTGCCAGGGGGAATTGAACTTACCGCTGTTACTGTCACTGCCGCTATTAGATACGAAATAGATGTTACCCGAACGGACCGTAAACAGCGTGCCGTTCGATGCGCCGGCGGGTGTGGTGACGACGATGTTGCCGGTAACGGCGGCTGCGCCCACTTGCAAAGCGATTTTGGTATCCGACCAGAGCGGGTATGAAGCCGCCGGTCCGCCACCGATGGTGACCGACGAAGTGCCCCGCGTGGCGCCAAAATTCCGGCCGTAGATGGTGACGAAAGCTCCGGCATTACTCTGTCCGCCGGACTTCGGTCCGCTGGCCAGATCGGTGAAAAATATGCGCGGAGTGGCGCCCCAGGCTGTCGCGGCGCATAAGGACAGAGCGGCAAGAGCGTACCGAATTGGCTTGAGTCTGTTCATTTCACAATCCGGCATTGCTCAGGCGGTAGACATGCACGCAAGCGCGAACGGCTGGGTCCATTATCGCGCGCACCAACATGTACCAGTTTGGCACGCTCAGGGGATTGTAGACTACTGCCTGAAGATAGCTGCCGATGGCTCTTGCCCACCTGGCCGCCGCGAAACAGCGAGTCACCCAACTCGCGGTAGATGTTGCCGAGTGCCTGAAGTTGGTCAATACGCGACGCTGCGCCGGACTTACGATGCTTGGCGACGAAGTGGAGTTGCGCTTTCAGCAAACGGTCCAGATTGGACGTCATGGACGTAGGAGAGATTCGGTAATACGCCACGACTTCGTCGAGGTACGCGATCCGGTAGCGCAGGGCAATGCGAAACCAGAGGTCACGGTCTTCGGTGGCCTGCATGGCTTCGTCGAACCAACCGGTCTGTTGCAGGCAGCTTTTGCGGAAGAGCACGGTGGGGCAGACGATGTGAGCGCGGCGTGTAAAGATATGGCGCGCGATCCTGTCCGGACATGTAGCGAGGTTCGACCTTAAGCTGGCCGGTTACGGCGCCGTGAGTGTTGATGCGCATGACGCGCGCGTGGACTAAGCCGGTCGAAGGGTCTGCATCCATTGCGGACACGCCGCGTTCGAGCCGGATGGGCAACCACACGTCATCGGCATCCAGGAGGGCGATGAATTCGCCGCGCGCGGCCAGGATGCCTGTATTGCGAGCCGCGGGCAAGCCGCGGTTGGCTTGATAGATGTACTGCAGTTTGTCTCGCAGGATGGGCCGGTAAGAGTCCACTAAGGCGCGGGTATTGTCAGTGCTGCCATCGTCAATGATGACGATTTCCCAATCGGGTAGGTCTGGGCGATTACGCTGTCGATAGCGAACGGAAGGTAGTGGGCGGCATTGTAAGCGGGCACGATGATACTGACGCGCGGCATCACTTACAGACCTCCTCTTCTTCGGCGGCGATTTCGCTGAGCACAGGCTCTTCGACGAGGGCGGCCGGAACGGTTTCGCTGCGACGGCTGCGCAGAAGATACGAAGGCAGGGACCGGACGCGCGCATCGAACACACACAGAGCGGCGGCGTAAATCGCGAGACCCGCAGAACAGCGGCACAGCGCATTGAGCAGGTGCGACGGTAGCACGATTTGGGAGGCGACCGCCCAAGCGGCTACGGCGGACACACCATACTTCAACAGGGCCGCCGGCCGGATTCCGATGGGCAGAATCCGCGACGACGCCAGCCATAACAGCAGGATGGTGACGATGTGGGTGATGAGCAGTGCAACCGCCGCGCCTTGCAGGCCGAAACGCGGCAGCAGCACGCAATTCAGCACTACGTTGAGCGCCGTGGAACAGATCAGCGCCAGCGCCATGGTACCGGTCTTTTTCTGAATGAGCAGGCCGGCGCACAGGAACACGTGGGTAGTGTAGATCAATAGGCCGCCGACCAAGTAGGGAATTAGTCTGTCGGCTCCCAGATATTTGGGCGAAGCCAGCAACACTAATGCGTCGTGCGACCCGAGAGTGACCAGCATGTAGATACCGGCGGCGGCCATCAGGTAGAAATCGAGTGACACATGCAGGAATTCGGTGGTGCGTTCGCGGCCTTCCGACGTCCACAGGCGCAGGTAGATGGGTAAGATGGCCAGGCCCAGCGGCACGGTCATCAGGTCGTTGACATACTGAGACAGACCGTAGGCCACCGAATAATAACCCAGCGCTTCGGCGCCTAAGTAGTAACGAACCAGAGCGCGATCGGCCGTCAGCAGGATGACGCCGGCCAATTCGTAGAACACCAGCGGCAGGCCGAATCCGACGGCGGAACGGAACAGCGCGCGGTCGAAGTTTACGAAGCTCAATAGCCGCCGGCGAAACAGCCACAATACCAGGACAGTGACGAAGATGACTTCGGCGGCCATGGTGCCGGATAGGTAGGTATGGACCGACCGGCCGATCCAGGGCAGAAACGCGCAAACGGTGCCCACTGTGGCGGCCTTCATCAGGACTGATGCCGCGTTGTAAGCCGCGGTCCGCTCTTCGATGCGCAGGAAAGACAGCAGGATCGACTCGACAGCGCGAAGCAGGATCAGAGCCGATGCGAAGCACAGTAGAGTAGCCAGTGGTCCATCGATGAAGTTCTTCAGTAACAACTTCACCGCCACCAGGAAGACGAGGGTAATGGCGATGGCCATCCCGCCCACGCCGAACAGCATGGTTGAGTAATAAGTGCGAGCGGCGGGACGGTTCTGCGAAAACTCTTTTTCGTTATAAAAACGCAGCACCGAATTCTGCATGCCCGCCTTCGAAAGGGCCGTGGGCACCAGCAGGATCTTCTGGATGAAGTCGATCATGCCATAGTCGGCGACCGAGAAGATCCGGGTAAAGATGGGGAACGAAATGAAACCGATGGCAAGTCCGCCGAACAGGCCCGCCAGATAGTGCGACGAGTGCTGGATCAGCTTTTTCATTTCACCGGCAACTGAGCGTGATAAGAGCATGCAATTATTTCGGAAGTTAGACTAAGACGGCGTCGTCGGGAAAGGCGGTTTCAAGCGTGTCAACAACTTCGCTCTCTTCGGCTTCCGCCGACTCGACTTTGAGGGCATGCGCCACCATGCCGGCGATGACCCACAAATAGCCGCACACCTGCATATAATTCCAGCGATCGCCAAACATGTTGGCGACGAAAGCGGTCACTAGCCAGGCGGCCAAGCCTAGCCCTAGTGAGGCGTAGAACGGATCTTTGGCGTGGCGGGAAAATGATAGGCCTACGCGGAAGGTCTTGGCCAATAGCCAGAGGAACAAAGCCAATCCGAAGATACCGGTTTCGACGAGTAACTTCAGAAAGAAGTTGTGCGTATCTTCGTAATTGCCTACGCGATGCATGTACGCGTAGGTATTGAAGCCGGAGCCGAGAACGACATTGGAGTCGAACACCTGCATAGCATCCTGCCAGAGCGTGATACGAGTTTCGGAAGAGTGATCCAAGCCGCCGGTTTCGTAGGTCATTGTCACTCGCTCCCGGACGGCGTTCGGTACCAGGGCGGTCCAGGTGAAGAGGAAGGCGGCGAAGGCAACCAGCATCCAGCGCTTCTTGGCCACGCCCAGGAACAGCCATCCGGCTAGCACGGCGACATAGCCGCCGCGCGACATACTATACATCAGACAGACAGCCGATAGGCCGCCCAGCCCCCAATAAGCCACGCGGATGAGAAGATTCTTTTCAAAAGCAGCCAGCGCCAGCAGGAAGATGGAGAATTGGGCTTCGAAGGCTGCCATTCCATTGATACCCGCATAGCCCATGCTGCCGGCATCGCGCAGATCGTAGGAAAAAGCCGAGAAATCGCGACCCTGTATGGTGCTTAGGAAGTTGCGGTCGAGGGCCAGCACCGCCAGGCACATCATAATGATGATGCATTTCATCTGCAGGCGGGTAGGCTCCACGGCCGCGACTAACAAGAGCATGGCGGGCATCATCATGTAATCCGCCCAGACTGAAAACCGTTCCGTGCCGGGGTAGGGAAGCGACTCGCCTAGATAGAACGACCCCAGGACTAGTGAGAGGAAAGTAAAGACGGCATAGATACCGATCAGTACCGTCCACGGAGTCTTTGGAAGAACTGTCTGTTTGCGACGGATCGCGCCGATGGCCACGGCCAGCAATACAATGGTGATGACGCTGGCGCCCAGAGGGAAATCGTTCAGGCGGTATCGAGCAGTCTGCAACGGGATCAACGGCGCCAAGTAGATGATGCCGATAACCGGCCTCCAGAAAAGGCTGCCGAAGACCGCCAGGATCGCGCCGACGTACAACAGTATTCCGAGAGATCCTTCGGCGCCGAAATGGAGTGACATAGTATGACCGATTAGCTCAGTTCGGTGGCTGGGCCGGAATGGTGCGAGACAGCGGCTGCGGCGCGAGGTTTACGGTCTCCGCCAACACCTAGTAAGCACATCGCGCGCGCTACGCCATAAGCGGTGTACAGGGCGGTGAGCGATGGCAGATAGTTCCATTTCTTACGCTCGATGCAGGCGAGTAGCGCGAGCGCCAAGGGTCCCAAGAGAAGCACCCCGGCAGCGGCGGCGAGATACCCCAGGTTCCCCAAAATAACCAGGGCCGGTACACTCGCCACGCACAGGGCCAGCGCCAGTAACATGTAGACCGCGAATAGCAGAGCCTTGCGCGACTTAGAGTGTAAGATATCGCGCAAGAATACCCGGTGAACATTCACGCCGTGCCACGATTGTTTCCGATAGAAGCCTTCCAGCGTTTGCGGAGTGCCCAGGTGCACCACACTCAACGACGGTATGGCCATCACAGGAATGGATGACAAAGCCGCGCGCTCGCAGAATTCCGTATCTTCGCTGGTGACGATGCTTTCGTCGAAGCCGCCCAGCCTCATGAATAAGTCACGGGTGAGCGCCAGGTCGCCGCCTGGCACGTACGAGACCCAGCCGTCTTTCAAACGCCACATGTCTCCGTACCACGCTTTGGCCACCCACGAAGACTTTGCTGGGATGCGATATTGTGCGCCTATGATGCGGTAGTCGTCAGCGTGTAGCAGGTCGACAATCTGTTGGAGCCAATGGTTGGGCGCCACACAATCCGCATCGAGGAATGCCAGCAATCCGCCCCGGGCCGCAGTGGCGCCGGCGTTGCGTAGCGCGGAAATCCGGACACCGCGCCGTTCCATCACTGTGATCGATAGCGCGCCAGCGAAGCCCCGTGCCACCTCGCGCGTATGGTCAGTCGAGCCGTTATCCACGACGATCACTTCAAACCGGTCGGCCGGTAGCTTCTGTTGCTGCAGCGACGCCAGGCACTGGGCGATAACGGTCTCTTCGTTCAACGCCGGAACGATGACAGAGATTACCGGAGGATCTTCCGGCGGCGGTATGCGTTTCAGGTGAACCATACTAGGCCTTTTGCGCCAGCGCCGCCATCACTTGTGATCCGAGCACATCGGTTTGCAACGGACTACCGTGCTGCTTCAGATACTTCACGTTGCTGTAGTAAGCGTCACCGTAGTCAGTGATCAGCCCTTGTTCGAAAGCCGCTTTGATTTCATAGATGCCGTCTTCCAGCCGCTTGGAACAGGTAAATCCTAGGTGACCCTTGATCTTGTCGAATGACACTTTGTAACTGCGGCGGTCCGAGTTCTCAACGTGTTCGACACGCGTGTGGGGGAAAAACTTTACTAGCTTGTCGGCTACTCCGGTCAGCGTATAGTTCAGGCGGCTATCGCCGACATTGTAGATCTGTCCGCCCACCAGCCCGACGGGCGCTTGCAATACACGCACGATGGCGGCAGCAGCGTCAGCCACATGCAGGAACGGCCTCCATTGCTCACCGTTGTAGATCGTGACCACTTGTTCCTTGAGCGCTTTGGCAGTCAGCAGGTTCACCACTAAGTCAAAGCGCGGGCGGGGAGACAGTCCGAAGATGGTGGCGAAGCGCAATATCGTGGGATGAAAACTAGCGTTGGCTGCGGCCAGCAGCGCCTGCTCGGAATCGACCTTGGTATCGGCGTATAGAGAGATCGGCTGCGTCTGGGAATTCTCGTCCATTACCTGCTCGGACGCTCCGTATACGCTGCAGCTCGAGGCGAAGATGAAGCGCTGCACCTGCTCGCCCTTGGCGATTTCGATCATCATGCGGGTGGCCGCATAGTTGATCTCCTGCGCGGTCTTGTGGTCCTGATCGCAGGCCGGATCACCCACGATGGCGGCCAAGTGGATCACCGCACCCGCGCCGCGCATAGCGCCGACTACGTCCTGGATATTGCGGCAATCGCCGCGCATGAATTCGAGGCGCGGATGATCGAGCACCTCTTCGATGGCCGACGCGCCATAGACCAGGCTGTCGAGCACGCGCACGCGGAAGCCGCGCTTCAGCAGTGTGCGAACCACGATCGATCCGATATAACCGGCGCCGCCAACCACCAGCACCAGTTCGCCGCGCGGCACAGTGGCGGGACGCTCGGCCTTCTCGTGCTCGAACAGCGTGTGCTTCAGCCAGCGGATTCCCGGAGTGCCGATGATCACCAGCGCGGCAAAGATCAGCGCCGCCGTGCGCGGCAGAGTCTGGGAATTCGGCAGCAGGAAGCTGGCGGCTAACATACCCAGCGCGGCGATGCCGGCGCTAGATGCGGCGCGGCGCAACGCCAAAGACTTGCTGTAGGTGCGCGAGGTGGTATACAGTCCGCTAAGAGCGTAGAAGCCCGGAAACAGAATCGACATAGGGCAGAAACAAGGTCATGTAATAGTGGCGAAGTTCCGCCAATCCCATGCGCACGGATTGTTCGGAGCCCGTCTGGAATGCAGGGCGACCACCATCAGAGCAGCCAACATGGCTGTCTGCACGATCAGAAAGTCGGCAATCACGCGGAGCGTAATGCGGAAAAAGCCTGAGACAATGCCTGCCGGTTTCATTTTAGTAATCCACCATTTCTAATTGACTGCGGGGTCTGCGAGTTCATGGTTTCAGTTAGTCGCCGGCGGCAGCCATGACGGCCCAATTCTTCTTGCGCGCCTGGTGTGCGATCGTGCGCACGGATTCGGCCACGTACTCTACCTGAGCCTCGGTCATGGCCGGGAAAAGGGGCAGGGAAATCAAACGGGGGTAAAGCTCCAGAGCATTGGGACGCGGTTCTGGCGCAGGTTCGCTAGCGCCGCGAAGAACGGGTGCAGTGGAACGGGAATGAAATGAACGCTGGTGCCGACGCCGCGCTCTTTCAGTTGTTCGATGAATTCGTCGCGCCCGATCGACAGTTGTTCCAGGTTCAGGCGGAGGGGATAAAGATGCCACGCGTGCCGGCAATCTGCCTTGTTCTCCGGCAACTGGACCTCTTCGACGCCTGCGAACAGGTTGTTGTATAGCTCCGCGAAACGCGTGCGGGCCTCGATGAAGCCTTCCAGCTTTCTCAACTGGTGAATCCCGATGGAAGACTGGATGTCACTCATGTTGTACTTGTAGCCGGACTCCAGCACGTGATATCCCCAGTGGCCGCGATCGGAGTATCGGTTCCAGGCATTTTTGCTGATGCCGTGCAGTGACAGGATCTTCATGCGGGAGGCGAGTTCTTCGGATCGTGCGTCAGCACCATGCCGCCTTCGCCCGTAGTCAGATTCTTTACCGCATAGAAGCTGAATACCGAAGCCGTGCTGTGTTCGCCGGTGAGCCGGTGCGCGGCACCCGCATGGCGCCTTTGTAGAATGACCCGGCGGCGTGCGCGCAATCTTCGATTACGTCGAGACCATAGCGCCGGGCCAGAAACCAGATGGCTTCCATGTCGCAGGGCAGCCCCGCGAAGTGCACCGGTACGATGGCGCGTGTCTTATCTGTGATGCGCGAGGCGATGGAAGCCGGGTCGATATTGCCATCCGGGCCAATGTCCGCCAGCACGGGCGTGGCGCCGGTATGGATGATGGTGTTTACGGTGGCGCAGAAGGTCAGCGGAGTGGTAATTACTTCCATACCTGGACCGATATTCAAAGCTGCGAGGGCCAGGTGCAGGCCAGAGGTGCAGGAGTTTACGGCCAGGGCGTGTGGCACGTCCGCATAAGTGCTGAATTCCTGCTCGAATTGCGCGGTGCGGGGGCCGCTGGTGAGCCAGCCCGGATCTGAGCGTGCTCACGACTTCGTTGATCTCTTCTTCGCCGATGCTGGCGCGGTGATAGGGTACTTGAATACTAGATTGCATGAGAATCTCTCCGTTGAAAAGTGAATGAATACTGGCTGTTAACGCCGGGCAAAGGCGCGAAACACCAGGCCCGCCGTGGCCAACACGATCTTGAAGTCGCGTAACGACGGTGCGGCCGCGCAGGTAATCGAGATCCATTCGAAGCTTGCGATCCATCAGGTGCTTCAGGTAATAATCGTAAGCGTCGACGCATTCTCGGGATGGTTTCTGACTCGTCGTCGCTATCCAATTGCACTTTGCCGGTGACACCGGGCTTTACCGCCAGCACCACGCGCTGGCTGGGCGTATAGAGCGCCACGATTTCGGGCGACTCCGGACGCGGGCCGACCAAAGTCATGTCACCCAGAAACAGATTGAAGAACTGCGGCAGTTCGTCGAGCTTGGTCTTGCGCAGGATGCGGCCGAGCGGTGTCACGCGCGGATCGTTCTTGCCGGTTATGGGACCCATTTTGGCCGCGTCGTTGACCATGGTGCGAAACTTCCACATACTGGAAATTGCGTCCGTCGTGGCCGGCCCGCCACCCGCCGTAGAACGGATTGCCGGGCGAGGAGATAAATACGGCTACCGCCAAGATCAGCAACAGGGGACTCAAAACGGCGAGCGCGATCAAAGCGACGACGATGTCGACGAACCTACGCATATATGTTTTCGGAATGAGTTAACGGGAAATTCGAGTGAAGAACGACGGGCTGGTCATCTTACGTTGGACTGCCCTGCGCCTGGCAGAAACCATCGGAATCCCGCCAGAAATCCCAGGCCCCAGGAGAAGTGATACACGGTAAATACGGCCGGCAGATAAGGCAGTGTGGCCCAGCCAGATTTACTCGCCGCGGCGACGGATGCGGCCACATTGGCCGCGCCGTAAGCCAGAATCAAGCGCCAGCCACAACGCGACCAGCAGCGCGAATTCGTCTGGTGTAGCGATGGCCGTCACCAGGCAAGCCGCCAGCAGGAGGATGTGAGCCAGCACGAACGCTACCGGCACCAGATGCCGCCACGACCCGGGCAGACGGTGTTTGCGCACTACCGCCGCTTTCCAGAATCCGTACTGGAAATACTGGAGGAACAGCGCGCGCAGGGTGGCGCGCGGCGAATACCAGGAAACGATTGCCGGACTCTGCCAGATCTTGCCGCCGGCCCGCGGATCAGCCGCAGATTCAACTCGTCGTCCTGATTGCGCACCAGGATTCTCGTCGAACAGGCCGAGGCGTTCCAGCGTCTCTTTGCGCCAGCAGCCGTAGGGCACGGTATCGATCCAGCCTTCGTAATTCTCGTCGTGAAAGCGCGCGCCGGTCGAAAAACGGGAGTGATACGCCGCGGCGAAAGCGCGGGCGCGGGTACCTTGGGTGCGTGTGCGCGCCGGACCGCCGACATTATCCGCGCCGGTACGTTCCAGTTCGGCCACGACATCGCCGGCAATAATCCGGCGCATAAGAAGTATGCGCGTCCATGCGAATGATGATGGCGCCGCGCGCCGCGCGAATGGCCGCGTTCAGGCCCGGCGAAACCACGCGCCGCGGATTATCGATGGTGCGCAACTGCGGATGGCGCGCGCCGTATTCGCGAGAATCTCGCGCGTGCCATCGTCGCTCATGCCGTCGGCGATAATCGCTTCCCAAGTCATGCCGGCCATATCCTGCGCCAGCAAGGAATCCAGGAAATGCGCGGATATGCGCCTTCTCGTTGCGGCAGGCCACGATGATGGTGATTTGCACGGTGTCTTGGCAGTCATGAGCGGCTCCGCTGCCAGCGCTCGGAATATCCAGATGCGCGGCAATGCTTCATGCAATGCCTCCTGATACAAGCCGATGTAACTGCGTCCCACTACTTCCGCGGCGAAATGCCGCGCGACGTGCGCGCGTCCGTGTTGGCCAAGCGTGCGGCCGAGTTCGGGATCGCGGAGCAGCCGGAGGATCGCGGCAGATAGCGCGTCCGCGTCGCCCGGCTCAAAGAGCAAGCCAGTAACTCCGGGAACAATCAACTTTGGGAATAGCTCCAACTGTCGTGGCGATTACCGGCTTTGGCCGCTGCCATGGCCTCCAGCAGACACATGGGCATGGCTTCCTGAAAGAAGGCAGCACCACGCATGTCGAGCGACGCATACAAGGCCGGCATATCGTCGCCGCCTCCCGGCGAAGACCACGCGGGCGCCGATACCCAACTTCACCGCCAGGGCTTCCCATTCGGCGCGCGCCGGACCCTCCCCCGCGAACACAAATTTCGCGTTGGGGTAAGTCGGCCAGCACGGTCTGCGGCGGCCGCGAGCAATAAGGCGCCGCCTTTGTCGGGCACCAGCCTTCCTACGAATCCCACCAGCCGTTCCGGGCTGCGCTGAACTCCGGATGCACCAAGTTCGCTCGAGTCTCACGAAATGGCTGCATGTCGACGCCATTGGGGATGGTCTGTCAACTTATGCGCCGGAACCTTCCAGCGGCTCAGAATTTCCGCTACGGGACCGGACGCCGTCGCCACTCCGTCGAATGCCGCGCAACGCAATTCGGTCGATGGCCGCATAGGCGCGCATGCTCGGCAGACGGCTGGGCCAGTTGTGGCAAGTGGCCACCAGCGCCACGCGATTGCGGCCACGCCGCCGCGATAGCCGTAAACATCGGCTTTGTAGCCGTGAGTATGCAGCATATCCACGCCGTGTGCTTCTACTAATTCGCGAACCCGGCCGAGCCGCTTTCCAATCCCACCGTCCGCCGCACGGACACGGTTTCCACCTGTAGGCCGAGCTTGCGCGGCGCGCGTTTCCAATTCGCCGTTCTGTGAGCGGGCGTCGCTGGAATACGCCGATGATGCTGCGGCAGCCGAGCGCCGGCAAAGCGCGCGCGAGCGCCAACAACATGCTTTCGGCGCCGTAGTATCCTTCGGTGCTGATTAATTGGAGTATGGTCACGGAAGGTTAGTGTTACTGCCTGGAAGGACCGCTCGGCCTGGGCTGAGCACTTTATCGATTACTGTGCTCCGGTCCGGGGCGTGGCCGGGATGCTTCGGCCCGCATCGGCGCGCCAAGCTTTCCAGAACACGTTGTACTGGAACATGGCGGGGGAAAATGCGCCCGGTCGGTGCCGGTTACGCTCGCCTCGCAAATGTTCACGCGCGGAATTGCCATCGATCGCAGCCCGCTCCAGGCGCCGCGCTGGGTGGTGAATGCCGCTGTGAATCCTTCTTCGGCTAGCATTCGCCGGGTAGCCGGCGAGAGTTGCCGTTAGGATAAGCGAACAGATCGCAGCGCTTGTAGAGCGCACCTTCAATCGCTCGCTTGGAATCCCGAATTTCCTGGCGCGCGGTCTGTGCGGGACACACGTAGTTAGTATCTGGTGCGTGTGTGTGTGGCATCCGAACCGTTACCCCGGCCGCAGTCCATTTCCCGAATGTCATCCCACGATACGGTCTGGTCGCCGCTATAAGCGTCCTTGCCGGCGGGAGCAGTGTATTGTTCATATAAGACGCGCGATGAACTTGCTGGCGGCGCTTCGGTAGTGTAAGTCTTCAATGTCTCGATCAGTGACTCGATTTCCGCACTCTCGGCGGGCGGCGTGGCCTTTGACAAGCAAGCGAAGCCACCAATTCGGGCCAGAATGGCAGGGTGCGGCCCACCAGTCCCGGACAGACAAACACAGTCACCGGGATACGCAGCTCACGAATCACCGGCAGCGCATTGGTGTAGTTATCCTTCCAGCCATCGTCGAACGTGAACATGATGCGCATTTTACGGCCTGGCGTTGGATCGCGCGGTCGAAATCCACCGCTTCGAACTTACGCGACGACATAGGCCGCCAATCTCTCGAATGTCTGCCGGCGCACTACAATGCCAGCGAGGCTGCAGGTGTGCTGAAATTCGGAGTCATCGAGTACGCGATGAAAAGTCAGCACTACCGTTGCGCCGCGGCGGCGTAACCGATGCCTCGCCCACCACAAACATCCACGTGGCCTGCAATAGGCGCGCCCATAGTTGCCGAGACAGTGTGGCGCGCCCGCCGGTTCAATGTCTTCACTGTGCCGCCTTAAATCCCTGCTTAACGGGCGCGTTGCCTTGATAATAGCGGTAACTGGGCGATCCCCGCTTCCAAAGGAACCAGTCTTCCACATCGTTGATCAGCACCCCGGTCAGCCGGCCTTTCAACTTCGCCAGCGCGCTGGCCAGCACCGGACGGCTGGTGTGGTCGGGACGCACCACCAGCACTACGCCATCGCAATGCGCGCCGATCAGATCGTAATCCGCAACGGCTTCCACCGGAGGTGAGTCGATAATCGTGCGCCGGAAACTCCTCCCGCAGCCGGGCCAGTAAAGCGTGCCAGTTAGACGAATCGAGTAACTCGGTGGGATTAGTCGCGGCGTGCCCGGCCGGCAGTACAAAAAGTTAGGTAATTGTTCCACCTGCAGCATGGCGTCTTCGAGGGTGCAGGCTCCGGAAAGGACCTCCGCCAAGCCTGGCCCCTTGGAAATTCCCAGCCGCTCGTGTACCTTCGATAGCCGCAAATCGGCATCGATCAGGATGACTTTGTCCTCGCTCTTGTGTGCCAGCGCGGCGGCCAGATTCACCGCGGTAACGGTCTTGCCATCACCCATGCCCGGGCTGGATATCACGGTGATCGACGCTCCCGGTAACTGATGGAAAATACGCGTACGGATGATTCGGTATTGCTCGGCGGCGCGCCGGTCTTCCCGCTTAGGTGAAAGCAACGGGCTGGAATCGGAGATGCGGAACGAAACCTGCCGCACTGCCCGGTTGCGTGCGTTTCGGCTGACCGGCATCGGCCGGCTCCGGCCGCTCGTGCAATTTTCCTCGGCGCTCGGCAGCGCTGTACTACCGGATCGGCTTTTCGAAGATCGGTTCGACCACCGCGGTGGCCCCGGCGCGTCGGCCGTTGAACTGGCGCGTCTCGGTCGCGGGCCGCAGGCGCCTCGTGCACGTCATCCAGGCACTGCAAGTACCAAGTCCGGGATGTCGCCGTTGGCGGTCTTCAGCGCGTTTAGTATCTTGCCCATGGTTTCACCTAGTCGGTTACGCGGCTACCGGCCGGACCCACTTGCTTTGTTCTTGCTTGGCCCACTGGCCTTCGACCGGCGATAATCCGGATTCCAACAGGGCTTCCGCCGACCCGTCGAGCAGATCGAGTTCCACGCAGCTCTGGCTCACGTGGCTGGCTTCCACCATGCGGCTTTGTTCGCCGAAAGCCACCATCAGCGCGTTATCGCATACCACGTTGATCAGCCGGGGAATGCCTTGCGAAACGTGCGCCGTCAATTCCACGGCCTGCAGCGGAAAACGGCGCGCGCTGGCGTCCGCCCGCGCGCGTCCAGCGGCAGGCGATATATCGGCCGACATCCGCCTCCGCCAGCGGCCGCAGCGCTACGCGCAGTGAAACGCGCTGTTTCAATTGCACGCAATCTTCGCGATTCATGGTGGCGGCCAGTTCGTTCTGGCCGGCCAGAATGATCTGCAGCAGCTTCTCCGACCGCCTTTCCAGATTGCCCAGCAGCCGGATTTCTTCGAGCGAATCGGTGTTCAGCTTATGGGCCTCGTCCACGATCAGCGCGGCGATCTTGCCCTCGGCCTGCGTTTGCAGCAGATGCTTTTCCAGGCGCGCCAGGCGCTGCGGCTTGCTCGCCGGGAATTTCGCGAATGCCGAAACCCGAGCAGCACCGTTTCCATGAATTCCGCCGAAGTGAACGTGGGGTTGACGATGGAGGCGAACTGCACACGGCTGGGCGGCAGCCCCAGTACCGCGCGGGCCAGCAGCGTGGTCTTTCCCGTGCCCGCGTGTCCCAGCAGAAGGATCAATCCCTTGCGCTCCAGCAGGCCGTAACAAAGCACCGCCAAAGCTTCGCGATGCGAATCCGTGAAATACAGCATCGACGGATCGGACGTCAGGCTGAAGGGCTTCTTCTTTAGACCGAATGACTCAAGATACATAATGGCTTAGACCTGCGGATTTCTCGACCAGCATCTTCGGCACTCGGCCGACCACTACGGTGCCCGCGGGCAATTCCCACTCGCCCAGAAATACGTTGCGCCGGGTTTCCAGCAGAAACGCAATGCCGGCGGCCAGTGCCAGCGACATCAGGATGCCGCCGGTCATGAATACGGGCTGGTTGGGCGACGTCGGCTTTTCCGGAACGCGCGCCACGTCCAACATGACGAAGCGTTCGGCTTTCTGCCAGCGTTCCATGTTGGCGGCCATCTCCGCCGCCAGTTTCTTGTCGAGCAGTGACTTGTAGTTCGCCTTACTGGCTTCGTAATCGCGCGTCAGGCTGGCCAGTTGCTGTTCCCGCATGGGCAGCTTGTCCATGCGGCTCTGCACCGATCCAACATCGTGCAGTACCCGTTCGCGCCGTTTTTCCAGGTCCGCGATTTCGCGGTCGGTCAAGGCGATCTGCGATTTCAGGCTGGCCACCTTTTCCTTTTCGGTGACCAGCATGGGATCGTTGTTCATGGCAGATGCCGCGGTGGATGCTTGCTTTCCGCCGGACGCGGGCGCGGTCGCCGCATTTTCTGCATTTTCTTCCTTCACGACTTTCTCAAGCGATGCCTGCTCCTGCAGCAGTGCCTGCACATCCGGATAGTTGTCCCTGTAGCGCAGCCGCAGATCGCGTAGCTTTGCGCGCACTCGCTGCAGTTCCGCGTACGGACCTTGCGCCGCGGGCTGTCCCGGCTCATAACCCAAGCTCGATGACGAATCCGCCGCTGCTCGCCGCCGCGCGGCATCTTGCAACCGGCTGACGCTGTCTTCCGCCATGGCCAGCGAACTCGCCAGAATCAATTTGTTCTGTTGCGCCCGGCCGATGGAATCTTGAATGCCCAGTAACTCCGCCTTGTTCTGCCCGTTGGCGGCCAGCATGCCGATTTCCTGCTCGGGCAATTCGCCGTTGTAAGTCATTTTGAATTCGCGCAGCTTAGCTTCCTGCTCCTGCAGATTTGTCTTGGCCGCTTCCAGCTGGCTTTCGAGGAATTGCGAAGTGCCGTTGGCTTCCTGCTCGCGTTCGCGCAGATTCTCGGTGATAAAGAAATTGCCGACGCGGTTGGCCACTTCCGCCGCGACCTTGGGAGACGACGCGCGTACGATACCCGGAAAGCGCCGGGCCGGTTGGCGCTCCATCCGCGCTCCAGGCCGATGGTGATGTCTTTGCGCATGGCTTCGATCACTTCTCTCGCGGGTCTTGCTTCTTGCGCAGCTCAGGATAGAGATTCATTCCCTGGATCAGGCTCCACAGCCGTTCGCGGCTGAGCACCTGCTGCTTCAGTTGATCGAGGCGCGCTTCCAGTCCGGTCTGCACCGTCGACGTCACGAAGTTCTCCGGAATCTTTTGCGATTCCACCAGGATCAGCGCGTCGGAAGTATAAACCTTGCGGCAAGCTGAATAGCACCATCATGCTGAATACGATGCCGGCCACCCATATCACCGCGATCAACGACTTCCACTTCCACAGCGCGCGGACCACCGAACGCGGCGATATCGCGGGATTGCTCACTTGCATTTGCAATACGCTCATGCCGCGTCTCTTCCCTGGGCGTAAGCCGGTTCCATCGCCTCCACCCAATCGTCCTCGATTTCCACCGTCACCGAACGCCGCAGCATTTCCACCGAAACCACCAACCGGCTGCGATTCTTCGATGCCACCACGGTGCCGCTCACCCCGCTCAGCGGCCCGCGCTGGATGCGTACCGTCTGGCCGGCTTTCAGATAAGGCCACGGAGCCACCGGCAGGCCCGATTCGATGATGCCGCGGATGGCGGCGATTTCCGCTTCATTCACCGGCATGGCATGCTTCCCCACGCCAACGATGGAAGCCACGCCCGGGGTATCAAGCAGCGGAATTCGCTGGCGGATATCCATACGGCAGAACAAATATCCAGGGAACAGAGCCGCCTCCACCACCTTGGTGCGGTCCGACCAGCGGCGCTTCGAAAGATACGCCGGGAGAAAAACTTGGTAGTCCTTTAGGCGCAGACTCTCCGCCACAATCCGTTCGAAATTACTGCGCACCGCGACCGCATACCAGGCAGGCTCAAGCATCATGGCTTTCTAGGCTTCCTCTTCCAATGCGCTGTCCATCTTCTTATTGCCGACCACTTCGGCCAAGCCTTGGATAGTCCCGGACAGGCCCGCAATCAATCCGCTGAGTTTGGTCACCCGCTCCGTCAACCCCGAGAGCGTATAGCCGCCGTCTTCCGCCACCAGGATCTTCCAGGCCGGACCGCGCCAGGTCGGAGATACTTCGGACTCCCTGAGAACGGCAGAACGCCATGTATCGTTCAAACTCCGCTTCGCTCACGCGAAAGTAGACTACTTTAGTCCTGCTGCGGGTTAAATTCATCGCGCCCCCGCGGATCTACCCAAGGTCGTGGTTCCCGGCTGGCGGCGGGAATTGGCGATCCCTTTAGGCATCTTTTTATTTCTTATTTTCAATGTCGGCATCACTATGCGATTTAAGTTTGTTTTGTGCGCTTTTGGGCAGCCTTCGGCCCCTTTTGTCACATCACAGTTGTCTCTGAGTGCCGCGTGAAAGGCTGCGGCTGAGCGGCTGAATCTGTATCATCGCCGAGTTTATTACAGTTGTCAATGAGGCGCTTCCGCCCCCAAGTACCTTCGCTACTATGCTTTGCGGTCCTAGTACGAGTGTGTCTGTCAGGCGATTTTGGCCCTTGCCAAACCCCACATCGATGGTATCTTTGACCTTTTTTGGGATTCGTTCCCGGTACTTGGTAACAAAATGCCAGTTTGTAAGAATTGGGGAGAATTTATAGTACCGGCGGGAGCGTTAGGACTTATTCCCAAACTATCGAAAATGCGTCTTTTGGGCGAAGGCTTCGGACAGGAAAATCCGAGGCTGCGGGGACTTCTTGGCCGAGCTATGTTGCGCGGAATAGAGTTGCGC
The DNA here is from genome assembly GCA_963738345.1 of Bryobacterales bacterium. Taxonomy (GTDB): domain Bacteria; phylum Acidobacteriota; class Terriglobia; order Bryobacterales; family Bryobacteraceae; genus Bog-159. The sequence goes on along the minus strand of CAVTWI010000002.1, from coordinate 2,403,496 downwards.
GCTTCTCTAGCTCACTCGTTTCAGCCACCATCAGGATCCGTCTCTTTGGCTGAAGCGCGCCCTCGGGCAACGCCTGAGGCGGTCTAAGAATCCGTAGGATTGTATTCCGACGGGGGTTTCCGGAGCCCGAAGTTTAACCGGAGTTTGACTGCGGTACCATGTTAATTCTTAGCAGCAACCCATCCGTACTTCCCCATCTTTCGTTACCGGCGGACCAAATGCCTCCTCCGGCGCGGGTGCTCCATTTAAGACCGCAAGCCACCGGCGTACCGCATCGCAAACCACCAGTAGTACTCCCACAATGAAAATGGAGGTCAAAATGGAGTCCAGATACCCCGTCAACATCTGGCCCGGTTTCGAAGTGAGCGGCCAAAAGATGTTCTTCACCGAAAGGACGCCCGCAGTGACCGTGGTAACTGCCTACGAAAATCATCGGCACGCCTGTGAGCAGGGCATATTTCGCCTTCCCCATATTGATAAGAAAAGTGGTCGACACGGCCAGCGCAATCGTCGCCAGCAACTGATTGCCGATTCCGAACAACGGCCAGATCGTCGAAACAGTCCCGGTGTAGATCAGGTATCCCCATCCCGCCACCACGCAAAACGTCGCGATCAGATTGCCCGGCATCCACGAAGTGTCGGCAAAGCGTCTTGTGCACCCGCCCCAGCAACTCTTGCATGACATAGCGCGACACCCGCGTGCCCGCATCGATGGTCGTCAGGATGAACAGCGCCTCGAACATGATGGCGTAGTGATACCAGTAAGCCATCAAGCGGTCCATCCCCGGCAGTCCGCGGAAGATCTGCGCCATTCCGATGGCCAGCGAGACAGCGCCGCCGGTGCGTCCGGCCAGGATTCTCGCCCACCTCGCGCGAGAAGCCGTCCAGGTTCACGGTGTGCAGGCCCAGCTTGCCGAATTCGGCCGCCGTGCTGTTGATGGCGAAATAATCGCCGGGATACATCGAGGTCGCCGCGATCAGCGCCAGCACCCCCACCAGCGATTCCGCCATCATCGCGCCGTAGCCGATGAAGCGCGCGTCCGTCTCCTTATCCAGCATTTTGGGAGTGGTGCCGGACGACACCAGCGAATGAAATCCGGAGATGGCGCCGCAGGCGATGGTGACGAACAGGAACGGGAACAGTTTGCCCTTGATGATCGGTCCGCCGCCGTGTACGAACTGCGTGAACGCCGGAAAGCGGATATCGGGATGCACCAGGAAGACGCCGACCACCAGTGCCGCGATGGTTCCCAGCTTCACGTAGGTGGAGAGATAATCGCGCGGCGCCAGCAGCAGCCAGACCGGCAGCACCGAGGCGATGAAGCCGTAGATCGCCATCAGCTAGCGTGATCTGGTGCGGCGAAAGCGTCAGAACGCCGGCCGCGCTCGATTGCGCGAAAGAGTGGCCGCCCACCACCGCCGCCAGCAGCAGCACCACGCCAAAGATGCTCGGGCCCGTCACGCTGATCCTGCCGCTTTCGCGCTTGAACATCCACACGCCCATCACCAAGGCGATGGGAATGGTGGCGCCGATGGTGAATACGCCCCACGGGCTGTTGGCCAGCGCGTTGATCACCACGATCCCCAGTCCGGCCAGCGAGACCAGCAGAATGAATAGCACCGCGATCATGGTGACCGTGCCCGCGAAGGGGCTGATTTCCGTACGCGCGATATCCGCCAGTGATCGGCCCCGATGGCGCACCGAGGCCACCAGCATCGTGAAATCCTGGACGCAACCGGCCAGCACCGCGCCTAGCAGCATCCACAGGAATCCAGGAGCGAATCCGAATTGTGCCGCCAGCGTGGGGCCTACCAAGGGGCCCGCTCCGGCGATGGCCGCGAAGTGGTGGCCGAATAGCACCCAGCGCGGCGATGCGATGAAATTGTGCCCGTCGCGGAATTGGTGCGCCGGGGTCACCCGCCGGTCGTCCAGCACCAGCGCCTTGGCCGCCAGAAAAGCGCTGTAATATCGATAGCCTATCGCGTACACGCAAAGCGCGCCGAGCAAGATCGGAAAGGTGTTCATCGCATCCCGTTTTATTCGATCATACCCGCAATGTAAAGTTGGGCGCGAAAGTATTACCCGATACACTTTGTGCAGGCCCAGCGCGAGCGCCCAAGCCGTTCAAAATCAACACCCTGACCCTTGGAACGCCGATTGCATTCGCTCTCGCACACATTAGTTTTATCGCCGCATTAACTTTGGGTGAATTCTCAAGTTGCCTATTGAGAAGTTGACTGGCCATCTTCAACTAGTTGACTTGTAGTAAGGAGCGCTGTTTCTTGAGCCCCGCTCGTGGGCGAGCGCCTCGCTACGCCAACGCTGCGACTGAAAAGGAAAGCAACAAATCGTGCGTGCTCAATTATTGAAGGCTTTCTCTATCCTTATACTGGGGTCCGCGGCCCTGCTCGGCCAAGCCCCCGTTCTGTTTTTCAGCGATCTTGCCAGCGCGCCAAATTCGGGCGGTGAAAACGGCAACGGCGCTTATGTCACTTTATACGGAAACTATTTCGGCACTTCGCAGGGCGGTTCCACTGTGACGGCCGGCAGCGGAACGATGGTGAACTGCAAAGTCTGGGGCGCCACTTGGCTCTGGTATCAGAAAATCACCTGCCAGCTTGGCGCCAGCGCATCCACCGGCAACCTGGCGGTTACCGTGAACGGCCAACCCTCGAACGCGCTTCCTTTTACTGTGGCGCCCGGCAATATCTATTTCGTGGCCACCAACGGTAGCGACAAAAACAACGGCAGCTTCGCCTCGCCGTGGAAAACCATTCTGAAAGCGCGCGACACCATGCAGGCCGGCGACGTCACCTACGCTATGGACGGCGTGACCCAGTCGACTGACGATGGCTCCGGTTGGGATGCCGCCTTCCTGCTATCCGGCGGTGGGCAAGGCAACTGGTGTTCGGCCAGCGGAAATCCGCGCGCCCTGGTTGCTTATCCCGGCGCCACCGTGACCATCGGCAACGCCACCGGCGGTTCCCCCGACTACGGTCTGCGCACCAGCGATTGCCAAGGCAACTGGGTATTCTCCGGCATCAGTTTCCGCGGACAGGCGCCCGCTCAGCCCGGCAGCGGATCGAACTATCGCTTCTCCGGCAGCGACATCACCTGCCCGTTCACCCAGGGCAGCGGCGGTGGCGCGTGCTTTGAAACATCCCAGGCCAGTTCCGTTTATTTCTACGGCAACCACGTTTATAACGCCGGAACTTCCAATGCTTCGGCGCTATTCCAGGCCGTCTATTTCTCCACCGACAGCAACGATATCGATATGGGCTGGAGCCTGGTCGAATATGTCCATGGATGCCGCGGTGTCCAGGTGCATTCGTCGCCGGTGGGTAGCGGTGGCTCGCACGATCCTACCGGGCACGATCAGTTCAACATTTCCATACACGACAACACCATCCACGATACCCAGTGTGATGGCCTGATCGTGGATACGGTCGACCCTTCCCAGGGACCCGTCACCATCTATAACAATGTGATCTACAACGCCGGCATGGGGCCCGACAATCCCGAAAGCACGGGCGGCTGGAATTGCATCAATATTCCAGGCAGCACCGAAAATGGACCCGCCGGTAGCGGCACGGTTGAGATTTTCAATAACACTTTGTACGCCTGTGGCACCTTCGCCAATCCGCCCTATGGACAGGATAATAACGCCATCGCCGAAAACGGCGACGAAGCCCGCGGCGCGCCCGCCATTTACCTCCATATCCGCAATAATTTGATGGATTCGGTGACCACCTCAAAATATCCCAGCGGCGTCCCCTATGTGATGATCTGGAATCCGACCAACGGCGAGCCTTGCAGTAACTCGCAAGTGTGCCCCTGGATGTACGGGTCAAACAACCTGATGTACGGCGCCGGCGCGCCCGTCGACGATCTGACGGAAATCGTCGGATCGGTGAATGCCGACCCGCTGTTGGTGAATCCCTCGTCGGCCGATTTGCACATCGCGGCCGGCAGCCCTGCCTATCAGGCCGGTGCGGGCATGGGCTCGATCGCTGTCTTCGGAAGCAATAATACCGGGCGCGATCATGACGGACTGCCGCGCGGCGCGCAACCTTCTATTGGAGCTTATGAGATCGCCGGAGGTTCGGGCGCCAATCCCACGGTGACCGTGAATCCGCCGCAAGCCAATCTGCAAGTCGGGCAGACCCAGCAGTTCAATGCCACTGTGACCGGCGGCGGAAACACGGCGGTGACCTGGTCCATGAACCCTGTGGTGGGGACGCTGTCGCCCACCGGCATGTACACTTCGCCCACCAGCGCGCCGAATCCCGAAACCGTGGCTATTACGGCAACACTGGTCGCTAATCCGGCCGCATCGGGCAGCGCTACCGCCGTGGTGAATCCAAGTCCAGTATCGTTAGCAGTCAATCCGGCAGGCGCCACTCTTTCCGCCGGCCAGAGCCAGCAGTTCACGGCCAAGGTGAGTGGTTCGAGTAATACCGCGGTCACTTGGACCTTGGCGCCTGCGGTGGGAACGCTGTCGGCAGGTGGACTCTACGTCGCGCCTGCGAGCATCGCGGCGACGCAGGTAGTTACCGTCACTGCCACTTCGGTTGCGGACTCCACCCAGAGCGCGGTCGCGGCCATCACCCTGCTGCCGGCGGGGCAATATGCGGTGACCTATACCGTAGTGGGGAGCAACGTAAACGTGAACTGGACCGCTCCCAGCGGCAGGGGCGCGAAAGACTGGATCGGCCTTTCGTCGCCGAACGCTCCCGCCTATTGGTATACGTTCTCGCAGGGCACAGGCGGAGCCACTTCCGGCACCATGACCGTGCCGCTCCCGGCCTCACCGGGACTTTGGGAATTCCGCTATTACCTGGCGGGGACCTACCGTATCGCCGCCAAGAGTTCGTCGCTGGCAGTGGGCACGGCAGGTTTCAGCGTGAGCGCTACCCCGGCCACCGTATCCGCCGGCGCACCCGTAACCGTCACTTGGACCGCTCCTGCCGGAAGGCCTGCCGGAGACTCCGTCCAACTGTTCCGCGCTGGGATGAACGATCTGTATCCCGCCGCTGTCCAGTATCTGACCGGATCGAGCGGGACCTTCACCGTGAACGCTCCCAAGGCCAGCGGCACGTATCAGTTCCGCTATCTGTTAGGGGGGACAGGTTGGGTGACCGCCGCCGTGGGACCCACTATTACTGTGCAGTAACCGCTCACTGACCGGCGACGGCCCGTCTCGGTTGAAATTGGGGACCTTCCGGCGCGCGTCGCAATTGGGGCGCCTCCATCAGATCCAGTTCGATGCAACTCTGGGTCACATGCGTGGCGTCCACAATTTCTTTTTGTTCGCCGAATGCCGCCAGCAGCGCGTTGTCGCAAATCACGTTGATCACCCGCGGAATGCCCTGTGACATCCGGCCGATCAGTTCCACCGCCGCGGCTGTGAACGGTGGGGCGGGCGTGCGCGATTGCCCGCTGGCGCGCTCCCACCGGCAACTGATGTAGTGGCCCACTTCGGCCGGCGTCAGCGCGCGCAGCGATACTCGCAATGCCACGCGCTGCTTCAGTTGTACGCAATCCGCACGGTTCAACAACTCGCGCATTTCATTCTGGCCCGCCAGGATAATCTGCAGCAGTTTCTCCGAACGGTACTCCATATTGCTGAGCAGTCGCACTTCCTCCAGTGCCTTACTGGTCAGCTTATGCGCCTCGTCCACTACCAGCACGGCGGTCTTGCCGTCGATCTGCACTTGCATCAAATATTCTTCGAGCATCGCCAAACGCCGTGGACGGCTCGGCGGAATATTGCGAATGCCCATGCTCATCAGCACGCTCTCGAGAAAACCGCGTACCTCATTCGTGGGATTTACAATAGGCGCGAATTGAACCCGGCCGGGAGGCAGCCTTTGCACCGCGCAAGTGAGCAGGCTCGTCTTGCCCGTACCCGCGTGCCCCAGCAGCAGCAGCAATCCCTTCCGCTCCAGCACGCCGTAACATAATGCCGCTAGCGCTTCACGATGGAATTCCGTCAAGTACAACATCGACGGGTCCGACGCGAGGCTGAACGGTTTCTTGGTGAGCCCAAAAGATTCCAGATACATGGTTAGGCAGCCTGCGGCCCCTTTTGTCACAACGGCCCGATTTTCTGGGAAATTCTAACCCGGGGGAGAATGCGCTGAACCGTATCATCCCCGACTTTAATACGCTTGTCAATAGAAAATGTAAACGCCCGGCACACATATCCAATTTGTTTCCATCCGCATTTTGCGATGCCCTGAAAACAACCGCGATTTGTCTATCGGATACTTCCGAATGCGTGTGTCAGTCTACTTATTTGTTTGCGGAGTAAAACATCGTTTTGCCGGTTCAAGAGACTGCGCGGTGCCGGATACCGCTGGCGCACTACTGGAAAAGGCTGAAGCGCCAGCCGGGTAATTGCTTGAACCGGATCGACAACGGCGGAGGATCCCGGCATCCGTCACCTTAATTTCTTTTTAGCAGTGCTATCATAAGTGCGGCTCATATCCTTACCGGGAGAGAACCCATGTCCCGCTACAAACTGTCTGCCTTGCTTTACCTCGCCCCGCTTCTGGCGCAAGACTCGCCTCCTCCCCCCGCTCCCGTTTTCAGCGTGGGCACCACCCTGGTGCAGGTGGATTCCGTAGTTACTGACTCGAAAGGCCGCCAGATCGCTACCCTCAAGCCGGATGACTTCCAGGTCCTGGTGGATGGCAAGCCGCAAGCCATCACCAACTTCTCCTACATTCACCTCGACACGCCCGGCGTCAACAGTGCCAGCCTATCCGCTGACGCCACCGCTGTGTCGAAGCCCGAACAGGTCCGCCGCAGTATGGTACTGGTGGTCGACGACCTCAGTCTCTCGTTCGAAAGCGTGTATTACGTGCGCCGCGCCCTGCACAAGTTCATCGATCAGCAGATGCAGCCAGGCGACCTGGTGGCGCTTTGGGAAACCGGACGCAGCAACAGCGTGTTCCAGCAATTCACCGCCGATAAGCGCGTGCTGCAGGCTGCCGTGGATAATATCCGCTGGAATCCCGCTGGTATGGGCATGATCGATCCTTTCGACAGTGGTCCGCCGATTAATCGCATGCTCTCGCTGATCACTTCGGGCGCAGGCGCGCGCAACGGCAATCCCGAAGCGTTGCGAAAGCGGCGCGCCGAATCCGCCGAAGATGCCGCTTATATTAAGTTAAACGCCACCGGCGCCGCGCTCGATACGCTGACCCAGTTGATGGATGAACTGCGCCCCGTGGGCGGCCGCAAAGCCGTGGTCTTCTTCTCCGACGGCATTGATCTGCCCGGCATCACCTCACTCGGCGGAAATTTGCAAATATCCACCAACGCCGAGTTAGTGGCTCGCTTCCGCCATCTGATCGACAAAGCCAACCGCGCCGGCGCTATTGTCTACACTGTCGACGCCCGCGGCCTCGTGTATCTCGAGCCCGAAAGCCTCGGGGCTCTGGCCTTGTCCCAACAGGGATTGCTGGAACTCGCCGCAGATACGGGCGGCTTCGCTACCATCAACGCCAACAGTTTTACCGATGCCCTGGGCCGCATCGAAGAGGAGCAAAAAGGCTATTACCTGATCGGGTTCAAAGCGCCCGAGAACGTCAGCACCGGAACCGGCTCATTCAAGCCCGACTACCATTCGATCAAGGTTTCCGTACGAGTGCCGGGACTGCGCGCACACTCCCGCTCCGGTTTCTTCGGCGAGACCGACGAAGCCGCGCGTCCCAAATACGCAACCCGCCAGCAGCAGATGATGGCGACGGTTCAGTCTCTATTTAATAAGTCGGACTTACTCGTCCGTATCACTGCGCTTTACCGCCGCGGCCCGAAGGGACAGACCGTGGTGCACAACCTTTTGTATGTAGACCCCCGCAGCATCGTCTTTCAAACCGATCTGTACGGCCGGCGGTATGCCGCGCTTGACGTCGTCATTCTGGCGTCCGGCCAAACCACCGATCCGCTTGCCGCGATCAGCCGCCATATCGCTATCGACGCCGAAGATGAGAAGCTGAAACAACTGCTGAAGGAGGGCCTGCTATTCACGTTGGATGTTCCCGTGAAACAGGCAGGCGCCTACCAGGTGCGTGCCTGCGTTCTCGACAGCACGTCGCGCGCCGCCGGATCCGCCGGCCAGTACATCGATATTCCCGATCTGAAGAGGCAGCATCTTGCCGTAACTACGCCGTTGATCGACGACATGGCCTCGGCTGGCGAGACTCGCTTCAATAATGTGTCGTCCGCCTTGCGCCAGTTCCACGCCGGCAGCCGTCTGGCATTCGCCTTCCACATCGAAACCGAAAAGGAAGGCCAAGCCGCAGCCGGCCGCTTCGACACTCAAATCCAACTCTATCGCGACCGCACCCCGATTCTGAGCACTCCGGTCGCGGTGGCCCCGGTGAAAGGTCAGGACGGGCGCTCCGTGAACGGCGAATTAAGACTCAGTAGCTCGCTGCCGCCCGGTCAGTATTATCTGCAAGCGATGGCCACCGACCGCGGCGGCAAGACGCCGCGCACCGCCAGTTCATGGATCGAATTCCAGGTCGTGGAATAAGCGTCCCAGGCACGGCGGGCCACTGCGTTCCCACTCGAATAGCGCACTGCCATGTTAAACTTCGCGTGGATCGATAACGCCGCCCCTATGATTGAAGTCCACAGTCGCAACAGCCCGGCCGTTGCCCCGAATGCCTGGCGGAACCGGGTGCTTTGGCTCAGCGGATTGTGGGTCTTGCCGGCTTGGTGGATACTGCACTGGATTCTGCCCGAACCAGCGATGCAATCCTACCTGCTACCGGCGGCCGCGTGCCTCCTCGCGCCGCTGCCGGCCGCCCTGGTTTTCCGCCGCCTGCGCGGTGAAGCCGTTTCCAGGGAAAAGAGCGCGCGGGAAGAGGCGGAGCAGTTGAAGTTGCAGTTGGACAACGTACGCCATCGGACCGCGCGCCTTCGCGAAGAATTGTCGGCGGCCGACCAACAAGCGCGGCTGTCGCATCAACTCACGCTCCTCGGCCAATTTACCGCCGGCTTCATGCACGAGTTCAACAACCCGATGGCGATTGTCATGAACCGGATCGAGGTGCTGCTGGATGAGCGGAGCTCAGACGCGGAACTGTGCGCAGACCTGCGGCAGATGCTGAAGGAGATGCAATATATGGGGAACATCGCGCGCACCCTGTTGCAAGCGTTGCGGCGCGAACGGGGCGACGATGTATTCGCGCCATCCGCTCCGTCCGAAGTGCTGGACGAAGCACTGCAGGCGATGTCCCCGGCGGCAGCCGAGCAAGGCGTTGAACTGGTGCGGGAGATCGCCGACGTTCCGCGAGTCGACGTGCCCGCGCATGTGGCCAGCGAAGTCGTGCGGGGACTGTTGGGCAATGCTTTGCAGGCCCTCAAGGGACGCCCGGCCGGCATGGTTTGGATCCGCCTGGAACCCTATCGAAGCGCCGGAGCCAAGGTGGTCCTGCGTATCGAAGACAATGGCCCAGGCGTGCCGGAGGCCATGCGGGAGCACGTGTTCGAGCCTTTCATTTCTCAGAATCAGGGCAGGGAACGCCTGGGCCTCGGACTTTTTCTGGCGGCAAGTCTGCTCGATATGTACGATGCCCGGATCTGGTATGAAGATAGGGCCGGCGGCGGCGCCAGCTTCGTGGTTGAAATTCCGCCCGCGCGTTTTACCCGGGGCCAGCCCTACCATTGGTTCGTCGGAGGAAGCCAGCAGTGAACCGTATTTTTGTAATCGACGATGAGCCGGCCATGGGCGAGAACATCCGCCGCATGGTGAAGTTTCCCGACACCACCGTGACGGCCTACGTGGATCCATCCGCAGGACTGGCGGACGCTCTCGCCAATCCTCCGGACCTGCTGCTGCTCGATATGCGCATGCCCGGGATTCCCGGCGAGGAGGTCTTCGCGCGGCTTCACCAGGCCCATCCCCATGTGCCGATTGTTTTTCTGACAGCCTTCGGCTCGGTCGAGGGAGCCGTGCTGGCTATGCGCAATGGCGCCTTCGATTATCTGCAGAAACCATTCAAGCGCGAAGACCTTCTGCTCTTAGTGAAACGGGCCCTCTCGCATGCCGAGTTAGAACACGAGGTCGAAGAGTTGAAGGGCCGGCTGGAGGCGCTGGGGGAGGGCGACCACCCGCAGTCGCGAAGCCCGCTCATGCTCGATCTGACCGAAAAGGCGCGGCGGGCGGCCGCTACGGACGCCACCGTCATGATCCTGGGGGAAAGCGGTACGGGCAAGGAAGTGATGGCCCGTTTCATCCAAAGCCAGAGCCCGCGAAAGAACAAGCCATTTGTGCCGGTGGAGTGCAGCGCCCTGCCGGGCTCGTTGATCGAGAGCGAACTCTTTGGATACGAGCGCGGGGCGTTCACCGGCGCCGATCGCATGAAGAAGGGCCTGATCGAATCGGCCGATGGCGGGACGATATTCCTCGATGAGATCGGCGATCTTAGCGTCGAACTGCAGACTCGCCTGTTCCGCTTCGTCGAAGAACGGCAATTGCGGCGTCTGGGAGGCCTCCAGCCGGTCCGCGTGGATTGCCGCATTCTGTGCGCCACGAATCAGGATCTGGCGGCGAAGATTAAGGCCGGAACGTTTCGCGAGGAACTCTACTACCGGCTCGGAGTGGTCACCGTGAAACTACCGCCGCTGCGCGAGCGGCCCGAAGATATTCCTCACATCGCGCGTTTTTTCCTGGAGCGTTTTTCGCGGCGGTACGGCAAGAGCCTCTCCGGCTCCGCCCATTTCTACGAAGCGCTCCTCTATCAGCCGTGGCCGGGCAATGTCCGGCAGTTGAAGAACGTTATGGAGAATCTGACGGCGCTCCACCCGGGCGGCGTGCTGGAGCCGGAGGATCTCGCCGGAGATGCGCAGCCGCCGTCCGCGTCTTGTCCGCTCTCCAGCCTGCCCTGGAAAGAAGCGCGGGAGCAGTACCTGGCTAACTTCGAACTATCTTATGCGTCGGCAGTGCTGTCACGCTGCGACGGCAATATCAGCGCTGCGGCGCGCCAGGCCGGAGTGGACCGCAAAACCTTTTACGCTTTGCTGAAGCACGACCGCGAACCGCAGCCTGGGGAATAGATTCCACAACTCTCCATTAAATTCGGGGAATCGGCTCCACATATCGATAAACTTAAATGTGTAGGTAATTGAGATAAAAGGAGTCTTTGTTTGGCTATCGACTTGCCCTCTCTGCGGCCATGGTTCTTCCAAGAATGAAGTCGAAGCGCCCGGTTCTCACGGTTCTTGCGCCGGCTCTGGCGCCGGTTCTCGCGGCACTGGGTTGTGCTGTTTTGTTCCCCCCCCCGGTGCGTGCCATCCCCGCCTTCGCGCGGAAATTCGGAGTGAAATGTTACACCTGCCATACCATTCCGCCGGCTCTGAATAAGACGGGCTACACCTTCAAACGCCTGGGCTACCGGATGCCTCCGGACGAAATGGATGGGAGCAAACCCGCTCCGAAAGTCTCGCAGTTGGATAAGGACATCAAGTTCAGCATCACCAACTCCATGGCGCTAATCGGGCAAGCTAGTTTCACCGCGGAGAAAACCAGGGGTGACGGCGTGGATCCAACTTCTGCCACCAGTTTCAATCTGGATGAAGTCGCGCTGTTCGCTGCCGGAACCGTTCCGAACAGTGGTTTTTCCTATTTCACGCACTTCGAATTATCCCAGGGCGGCGACAGCCCCTTCCTCGAACAGGCGGTCTTGGGCTACACCGCCGGCCGTGCCAATAGCAGTTTCTTCATCAAGGCGGGTCAGATGCACATGCAGGAAGGGGAGGGTACGCGCGCGGCGATGTTCTATAACCTGTTTCCCGATCCCGCCCCCGTGCTCACTTACACGAGCCCCGTGAATTTCACGCTCGATCAGCATCCGGTCGGAGTTAATGTTGGCTACACCTGGGCTTCGAACTACTTCAAACAGGTGTTCGCGGTTTCCGCCAAAGTCACTAACGGACTGAACCCCGACGGTAGCGAGATCATCTACTCGTCCACCAAGAACTCTAAGGATTACTGGTTCGACGCGGATTATTGGTTCGGGCCCGATGGCGGCATTACCTTCATGACTTACCAGGGCACCAAAGGCCAGGTCCAGAACGCCGGAGCGGATGACGAGTTCACCTATAACGCCCGGATTCGCCGCTACGGCGTCTTCGCCAATTACCTCTTCTTCGACAAACTGGACGTATTGGGCGGCTATTTGCGCAGCAGCGATGACTGGGAGTATACGCAGGGCGAGCCATCTACCCGGTTCACCTCGGACGGCTATCGCGGCGAAGTGGATTATTACATTCAGCGCGGCTTCGCCGTAATGGCGCGCTATGACCGTATGAAACAGAGTATTGGCGGTGCGCCGCCTACATATATCGGAGCCTGGAACATCGGCAGCGAGAAAGCGCTCACCGAACTGGGCAACGTAGTAGTGCGTGCCACTTATGGCCAGGACCTGAATCACGATCCCGTGTCAGGCGCGCTGTTTTCGGACAAACTTTTCAGATTCGACGTTCGATTGATGTGGTAAAGGAGCAACCCAAAAATGAGACGACTGATTCAGATGATGCTGCTGCTCACACCTCTCGCGCTGCTGGCGCAGACGAGCAACGTAGTGTTGCCCCAGGATAAGGGGCCCGACAAGATCGACGTCGGCAAATATCCAGCCCCGCAGCAGGCTGCTTACAAGCTGTTTAGCGCCAAATGCTCGAAGTGCCACACCATCGCCCGGCCCATCAACACCATGATGAAGACCGACGAGTGGTCCCGTTACGTCAAACGCATGATGCACAAGCCCAACTCGGGCATCAGCGACGCCCAGGGAAAACAGATCTTCGAGTTCATGGTCTACGACCAGGCCGAACGGAAAGACAAGGATCCCAAGTCGTTCTTCCCCGCGTTGAGCGATGAAGAAATCGAAAAGCTGAAGAAGCAGTAACGGAAAACCACCATGCGCTATAGGGTATCGGTACCGGACCGGGAATACTTCGACCGCAACATTCCATGCCGTTCCGCTTGCCCCATCCACACGGAGTGCGGGCGGTACGTCCAGGCGATCGGAATCTCGCGCGACGAAGAGGCGTACCTTCTGGCGCGCGCTCCCAACCCGTTCGCCTACGTGCTGGGGCGCATCTGCGCGCACCCGTGCGAGGATGCCTGTCGCCGTGGCAAGATCGATGAGCCTATCGCGATCTGCGCGCTCAAACGTTACGCCAGCGAACGCCACAACCTGGGCGCCGGACACGACCCCGCGCGCAAAAACCTTCTTCCCGCGCCCAAACGAAATAAGACGGTCGCCATTATTGGCGCCGGAGTTTGCGGCCTGACTTGCGCGCATGATCTCGCTCTGCTGGGCTACTCGGTCGAAGTCTTCGAGAGCGCACCCGTGCCCGGCGGGATGCTCTACCTGGGCATTCCCCACTTCCGCCTTCCGCGCGAAATCATCAAGATGGAAATCGATAACATCTTGTCCCTGGGAGTCAAGCTGCATACCCGTGTGACGCTCGGGCGCGACATGTCTTTGTCGGCACTGCGCTCCCGCTTCGACGCCGTCCTGCTGGCTACCGGCCTGAACAAGGGCCGCGAGTTGAATATCCCGGGCGCGCATCTGGCGGGCGTGTTCAACGGGATCGATTTTCTGATCAACGCGAATCTGGGCTATGAAATCGAACTCGGGAAACGGGTCGTGGTAGTGGGTGGCGGCAATGTCGCGATCGACGTAGCCCGCGCTGCGGTCCGCCTGGTGCAGGAGGGTGCATCGTCCGGCGCCGCCGAATCGGGGGCCGAAAGCCTGCAGCCTGCCTTGGACGCAGCGCGCATGGCCATGCGATCCGGCGCCGAACAGGTATGCATGGTCAGCCTGGAATCGCGCCAACAGATGCCTGCCTGGCAGAGTGAAGTGGACGAAGCCGAACACGAAGGCATCGCCGTCGAGAACTCCTGGGGGCCGAAAGAGATCGTAGGAGAGAACGGGATCGTCACCGGGCTCAAGGTGCGCGCCTGCATCTCGGTGTTTGACGAAAACGGCCGCTTTAATCCGGCCTTCAGTGATGCCGAAAAAGTGATCCCGTGCGACAACGTCGTGCTCGCGATCGGACAGCAGGCCGACCTTTCGTTCCTGCGCGGCAATGACGACGTCGAGGTCACCCCGCGCGGCATCCTCAAAATCGACGAAAACCTGATGACTACGGCGCCTGGAGTTTTCGCCGGTGGCGATGTCGCTTTTGGACCGCGTGTATTAGTCGAAGCCGTAGCCAATGGGCATCGCGCCGCCCGTTCCATCCACGTCTTCTTCAATGGCAAAAGTACAAAAACGGTGCTCAGCCGTTTCCGCATCTTCAATAATTGGGAAATGCCGCGCGGCTTCCTCGGCATCCGCCGGCAGAGCATGCCCGTACTGCCGGCCAATCGCCGCATCGGGATCGCAGAGGTGGAGTTGGGGTTCGACGAAGCGCAGGGGCGCGCCGAAGGATTGCGCTGCCTCAAGTGCCAGGTCAATACCATCTTCGACGGATCGAAGTGTATTCTATGCGCCGGATGTGTGGATGTCTGTCCGGAATACTGTCTACGGCTGGTGGACTTGGCTCAGGTACAAGGCGACGAACGCTACGACGCGCTGATTTGCAGCCGCTACGGGGTCGCCGCTGCCGACCTCCCTGCCGGGCAAGCAGGCGCCATCATCAAGAACGAAGAGAAGTGCATTCGCTGCGGCCTCTGTGCCCAGCGCTGTCCCACCAATGCCATCACCATGGAAGCCCTGGAACAGCAGGAACGGGAGGTATTCGAGTGAGTCATACCGGGAGAAATACATGAATCGTCGAACTTTTTTCAGTTGGGGCACCGCCGGATTTGTAACCCTGTGCTCCGCCGTGACGGTAAGCCTTGCGGCCGTAATCCGTTATCTGACGCCCAGCGTCTTTTACGAACCGCCGCAGAACTTCAAGATCGGCAACCCGGCCGATTTTTCGTTCGGCGCGCCCGCATTTCTGGCTGAGGAAAAGATCTTCGTGTTCCGCGACCGGGAGAAAGGTTTTGCCGTAGCTAACGCCGTCTGTACCCACCTCGGCTGCACGGTCGGGTATTTCGAGAGTGACGGGCGATTCCATTGTCCCTGTCACGGCTCGGTCTTCAATGCGGATGGCACCGTGCAACATGGCCCCGCGCCACGCCCGCTCGAATGGTTCGAAGTAACCCTGGCGCGCGATGGAAAACTGCAGGTCGATAAAGGCCGCACCGTGCCTCCTGGTTATCGCCTCCTGGTGTCATGATGATGAACCCCTTAAGAGATTTGTGGCAGTCTATCTTCCGGCGTGACCCGCTGTCTACCGACAAGGGGAAGTCCGAACTGGTCTTCCTCAATGTATGGCTGCACATCCACCCCGCCAAAGTGAAGAAAGAGAATCTGAAGGTAAAGCACACCTTCTATCTGGGATTCATTACCTTTTTCCTCTTTCTCATCCTGGTGACCACCGGCGTCGCCCTGATGTTCTACTACCGCCCCCATCCGCCACAGGCTTACCAGGATATGAAGGACCTGCAGTTCGTCGTGTATCTGGGAGGCTTTCTCCGCAACATGCACCGATGGTCTGCGCACGGCATGGTGATCTGCGTCTTCCTCCACATGTGCCGCGTCTTTTATACCGGCTCATATAAGCGGCCGCGCCAGTTTAACTGGGTGGTGGGGGTGATCCTGTTCCTGCTGACGCTGGGGCTTTCGTTCACAGGCTACCTGCTGCCCTGGGACCAACTCGCCTTCTGGGCGATCACCGTCGGGACTAACATCGGCAGCTACGCGCCCGTGGTCGGCGCCAGCCTCCGGGAATTGTTGTTGGGCGGCCACAGCGTGGGCGAGTCGGCTCTGCTGCGCTTCTACGTGCTGCACGTAGCCGTTCTGCCCGCCGTCGTCACGCTGCTGACTATGGTTCACTTTTGGCGCGTCCGCAAGGATGGCGGACTCTCTCGTCCGGTATGGAAACTGACGCCGAAGAAAAACGCGCAACTGGTTACCATCGGCGCACCCGAGCCTACCGCCGCGCTCGCCGTTGTCTCCGCGTCGAAAGACAAGACCTACGGCCTCATGGAAGTGGTCACCGGCAAGCCGATCTTTGAGACAGTGACTGCGGAGGAGGAAGAAGATACGGTCTTCTCTTATCCGTACGCATTCTTCCGCGAGGGCGTAGCCCTGCTGGTGACCGTGACTACCGTGATGGCGATATCGATATTCTGGCACGCCCCACTTGAAGAACTGGCCAACCCGGCAAAAACGCCGAATCCAGCGAAAGCCCCCTGGTACTTTCTCGGGCTGCAGGAACTGGTCAGCCATTCGGCGCTACTCGGCGGAGTCGTCGTCCCGGCGCTGGCGGTACTGGCGCTGCTTGCCATTCCCTACATCGATGTCAACCCCAGCCGGCACCCCGCCGACCGGAAGTGGGCGCTCCGCGCTTTCACCCTCTTCGTGGTGATCAATATTGTCCTGATTATCGTCGGGACGCTCTTCCGCGGTCCCGGTTGGGCGCTTGTCCCACCATGGGTCCACATCACGGGAGCCGAATAATGGAACGCAGACTTGCGCAGTTTTTCTTTGCCTTAAGCTTGCTTGCGCTGGCGCTGATGTTGGGCGCCATCTGGCAAGCCGGAACTCCTGCGTGGAAGACCTACCAGCAGGAGTTCTACCGGCTCGAAGCCGTCGGAGAGCCGAATGCCGCGGCAAAGGCAAGCGTGCTGAACACGGCCCTGAGCATCCGGCAGCAGTTGTTGCCCGGCTTGCAGCGTGTGGATCGCTGCACCACTTGCCACCTCGGCGCGGAAGATCCCACCATGAAGAACGCACCGCAACCCTTCACCTTCCATGCCAACTTGGCTCCCCACGTTCCGGCCAAATTCGGTTGCACTGTCTGCCACGGGGGCCAGGGACTCGCCACGGACAAACAGAACGCGCACGGAAAAGTGCCGTTCTGGCAGCAGCCTCTGCTTCCCAAAGAATACATCCGCGCCTCTTGCGGCCGTTGTCACAAGGAAGGCGAGGTGCCCGGCGTGCCGGAACTGGCGGATGGCCGCCGGCTCTTTGAAACTCAGGGATGCCGCGGTTGTCATAAGTTGCACGGCGTGGGCGGTACCATTGGACCCGATCTCACCGAAGAAGGCGCCATCCGCCGCGCTCCCGAGTGGCTGGAGAAACATTTCCTCGAACCGAATGCGGTTTCGCGTAACTCGCCCATGCCGAATTTTCATTTCACCAAAGAACAGGCGCGGGCCCTCACCTTCTATATGCTGTCGCTGACCAGCGAACAGATGGCCACTTACTACGCCAGCGTCCAGCTTATTCCCAGCGCCGGCTATGGACGCCAGTTATTCATCGAGAAGAACTGCATAGCCTGCCATAATATCGGCGGCGTCGGCGCTAAGACTGGCCCCGACCTCGCAGGCGTCACCAAGAGCCATTCCGCGGGCTGGCTCGACGAGCAGTTGGTGAATCCTGAACTCGTTTATCCGGGCAGCGTCATGCCCGCCTACGATCTGGAAACCAACGCTAGAAAAGCAATTATCGCTTTCATGGCTTCGGCCACTGCCGATGATGCCCAATCTATCCTTTCGCGGCGCGCCAAGCCACTTACCGCGCAGGATGCCGCCATCGAAGCCGGCAGGCAGAGTTTCGCCCGCTTCGGCTGCGTCGGCTGCCATGGCCTGCAACTGCAGGGGGGCGTACCCAATCCGAACAGCCAGGGCGGTGAGGTTCCCTCGCTTCTGCATGCGTCGGATGACTATACCAAAGAGGAAGTCGTTAAGATCATCCGCAATGGTAAGGTTCCCCCACTTGACAATCCCGGCAAGCCGGCCGCGCCCCTATATATGCCATCCTGGAAAGCCGTCCTCGCTGACGAAGATATCAACCGGATCGCAGACTATCTCTGGTCTCTCCAGAAAAAGAAGGAGAGCTGGTAATCGCGCACCTCAGTTGGCCTTATTAGTGAGGGCGAATCCCGGATTAGTCACCAGTGATCCCGTCTTCGCAGTCACTGTATAACTACCAACGGTCCCATTGGCGGTAAAGACCGCCGCAATGGCATTGCCGGCCGTATTCGTCGTCGCCGTATTGACGCCGCCCGCGAATGTTCCGCTGGCGCCGCTTGCCGGTGCCGTGAACGTAACCACCACACCCGCCACCGGGTTGCCGAAAGCGTCCTTCACTCCGGCTGCCAAATGCTGCGCGAATGCCGTATTGACGGTCGCCGTTTGCGGCGTCCCGGCACTTGTCTTGATCGACGCCGGCGCGCCCGCCAAATTAGTCAACGCAAACCCGGGACTCGTCGTTAACGCCCCCGTGCTCGCCGTGACCGTATAACTGCCCGCCGTGGTATTCGCGGTGAACACCGCCGCCATCGCCACCCCCGCCGCATTCGTTGTCGCCGTATTCACCCCGCCCGCGAATGTTCCGCTCGCGCCGCTGCCCGGAGCGGTAAACGTCACAGTCACGCCCGCTACCGGATTGCTAAACGAATCCACCACCGTCGCCGCCAGATTGATGGCGAACGCCGTGTTTACCGTCGCCGTTTGCGAGCTGCCAGCCGTAGCCGTGATAGTCGCCGCCGCACCCGCCACATTGGTCAACGCAAATCCCGGACTGGTCGTATGCGTTCCCACCGTCGCCGTCACCGTATAGGCGCCCGCGATATTATTGGCCGTGAATACCGGAGCGGTCGCCACGCCCTGAGCATTAGTCGTGGCCGTGTTCACCCCCCCCGCAAAGGTGCCGCTGGCCCCGCTCGCCGGCGCAGTGAACGTCACCGTCGCGCCCGACACCGGATTGCCGAAGCTATCTTTCACTGTAGCTGCCAAGTTAGTAGCGAACGCCGTATGTACCGTTGCCGTCTGCGGCGTCCCAGCCGTCGCCGTGATGGTTGCCGGTGGTCCCGCTTTATTGGTCAGCGCAAATCCCGGGTTCGCCGACAGTGCCTTGGCGGTAGCCCCCACCGTATACTTACCGGCGATGTCGTTGGCCGTGAATACCTGTGCCGTCGCCACGCCCAGCGTGTTGGTAACCGCCGTGTTGCCCGAACAGGCAAACGTCCCGCTGGCCCCGGTGGTGGGCGCGGTGAATGTCACCACCACCCCATATACTGCCGCGCCGGTCGAGTCAGTGACCGTGGCCGACAGGTTAGTCGCGAACGGCTTTGCCACCGTGGCCGTCTGCGGCGTGCCGCCGGTCGCCTTGATCACCGCCGGTATATGTGTGTCGGCGATCGTCAGAATAACCGGTACGGTGATGGCCATGGTCTGCTGGAAATACTGTACGAACGTCATCTGCCCGGTATACACGCCGGGCGGAAGGGTATTCGCCGTAACCGTCGCCGTAATGTTACTCGGCGTGGAGCAACATTCGCTGCCTGTCGGAGATATCTTTAACCAAGCCCCCCCATTGCCCGTGGCCGCCGATGCGCTAAATGTGAAATTGGTACCGGTGCTGGTTGCCTGGAAGATTTGCGGTACAGGATTCGTTCCCCCCGGCGTCATGCTGAAATTCAAGGTGCCGCCTTGGGTAAACACGTTTGCCCCCACCGTGACGCTCACCGGAATACTGACGCTACCCGTCGCCGAAGTGAAGATCAACTCCCCTGTAAACGTTCCCGCAATCAATCCCCCCCCAGGTAGTGACGCATTCTTAACCCCAATGGTCACCGTGGAAGGCGCCGTTCCCGTGGCTGCCGACTTAGTCAGCCATGCCCCGCCGTCCGACGTCATAGTCGCCAGCGTCCAGTTCACCGTGCCGGACCCCGCCGCCCGCACCTGTACCGTCTGTGATGCTGGATTAGTGCTGCTCGGTGCAAATGAGAAGCTCACCAGCCCCTGCATATTGTCGAAGTACGGCCCGCACGGAACCACCGTCAGCGTCACGGGCACCGTCATCAGCATAGTTTGCTGGAAGTACTGTGTGAACGTGATTTCGCCCGTATAGGTTCCCGCCGGTAGCGTGGAAGCATTCACACTAACCGTGATGTTTTCCGGTGTCGAGCAGCATTCCCCCCCAGGTTCGATATGCTGAGCCAGTTGCCGCCCGTGCCCGTATAGACCGCCGAACTGAATGTGAAAGCCGTTCCCGTACTGGCCACCGGCAAAATCTGCGGCAGCGGATTGGCCCCCCCCTGCGGCATCACGAAACTGATCGCGTTCAATTGGCTGAATACGTTCGGCCCCACCGTCACGCTTACCGGTATAGTCACCACGTCCGTCCCAGTCGTAAAGACGACTTGCCCGTTATAAGTGGCCGTCAACAAGCCCTGTCCCGGCAGCTTACTCGTGGTTACCGACACCGTCACGTTGGATGGCGCCTTACCGCTCGCAGGCGTCACCGTCAACCATGCTCCGCCATCCGCAGTACTCGCCTTGACCGTGTAGTTCAGCGTGCCGCTTCCTGCGTTGCGTACCTGCACGCTCTGCGATGCCGGCGTCGCGCCCGCTTTCATAAAGAAGCTCAACTGCCCCGGCATATTGTCGAAGAACGTGGCCGTCGGAGCCTCTACGGTCAACGTCACCGGCACCGTGAGTCCCAGGTTCTGTTGGAAATACTGCACCAGCGTGATCTCTCCCGTGTAAGTGCCCGCCGTCAACGTTGACGCGTTAATACTCACCGTCATGTTGAATGGTGTAGAGCAGCATTCCCCCCCCAGGTTCGAGATTTTGAGCCACGCGCCGCCCGATGCCGTGTACACCGCCGAGCTAAACGAGAAGTTCGTCCCCGTGCTCGATATCGCCAGCATCTGCGGCAGCGGATTCGCCCCCCCCTGCACCATGGTGAAGTTGATGGCGTTCACCTGCGCGAACACATTGGCCCCTACCGTAACGCTCACTGGTATGGTCACTTGGTCGCCCGCGGTCTGTAGCACGATCTGCCCGTTAAAAGTGCCCGGCACCGTTCCGTTCGAGGGCAGGGCAGCCGGGTTGATCGACACGTTCACCGTCGCCGGCGCAGTTCCGCTGGCTGCCGACGCACTCAACCAGTTGCCGCCATCGGCCGTACTCTTCGAGAGCGTCCAATGCAGCGTCCCGCCGCCCGCGTTTCGAATCTGGATCGCTTGCGCCGCCGGCGCCCCAGCCCCCGTGGCCAGCGAGAAGGTCATCGCGCCCGGCAGCGTATCGAAGTAAGGTGTCGATCCCGGCGCCTCCACAGTCAAAGTCACCGGCACCACCAGCGCCATGGTCTGCTGGAAATACTGTGTGAAAACTATTTCGCCTGCATAGGTTCCCGCCGTTAACGTCGATGCGTTCACGCTCACCGTGATCGACTCCGGCGTCGAGCAGCACTCACCGCCCAGGTTTGAGATCGTCAACCAGTTGCCGCCATTCGCCGTGTACACTGCCGAGCTGAAAGTGAAAGCAGTGCCGGTGGTGGCGATGTTCAACACCTGGGGCAGCGTCCCCCCCCCTTCCGGCATGGTAAATGTAATCGGATTCGCCTGGCCGAATACGTTCGGCCCCACCGTAACGCTTACCGGGACCGTAACCGTATCACCCGTAGTCTGTAGCACCACCTGGCCCACGAAAGTCCCTACCGTCGTTCCCGCTCCCGGCAGAGCCGAGGTCACCACACTCACCGTCAAACTAGCCGGCGCGGTCCCGCTGGCCGCCGACAGAGTCAACCATTTACCGCCATCCGCCGTAGTGTCCGTCGCGGTCCAACTCAACGTTCCCGTGCCGCCATTGCGAATCGGTATGGATTGCGCAGCCGGTGTCTCCGTCGTCGTGCGGAAGAAACTCATGTCACCCGGCATAGCATCGAAGTAACTGGTACCGGGCGCCGTTACTGTCAGTACCACCGGCACCGTCATCCATTGGTTCTGCTGGAAATACTGCGTAAACACGATCTCGCCGATGTAAGTTCCCGGCGCCAGTGTCGACGCTTTTACGCTTACCGTGATGCCCTCCGGCGTCGCACAGCATTCTCCGCCCGTATTCGAAAGGCTCAGCCAGCTACCACCGGAACTGGTATACACCGCCGCGCTCACTGAGAAGTTCGTCCCGGTGCTCGCCAGATTGATAACCTGTGGCAATGCCCCGCCGCCCTCAGGCACCGTAAAGCTCAGCGGATTCACCTGCGCGAACACATTGCTGCCCACCATGACGCTCACCGGCACCGTAACGCTGCCGCCCGAGCCCGTAAACAATAACTGTCCGATGTAAGTGCCCGCCACCGTTCCGCCGCCGGGTAGCGATGCCGTCGTTATCTCCACTGTCACCGCCGATGGCGCCGTGCCGGTCTTCACCGGAACCGTCAACCAATTGCCGCCATCCGCCGTGCTGGTGGTCGCCGTCCAGTGCAGCGTGCCGCTGCCGCCATTCTCTATAGTGATGCTCTGGGCCGCTGGCGCTCCACCCGGCAGCATCGAGAAACTCGCCTGTCCCGCCACGTTGCCGAAGTACGCGCTTCCCACCGCCGCCACCGTCAATGTTACCGGTATAGTCATATTCGGCGTGCCGCTAGAATACTGCGCGATCAGGATTTGCCCCGTATACGTGCCCGCCGCCAGCGTCGCCGCGTTTACCGAAACCGTCACGGCTTCCGGCGTGGCGCAACATCCCCCCCCGTGGGACTCGCCGTGAGCCAACTGCCCCCCGATGTTGTCGATGGTGTCACGCTGAAGCTCATATTGGCGCCCGTGCTCGCAATCGCCAGCACCTGCGGCAGCGGATTCGTCCCACCGGCCACCATGGTGAATGACAGCCCCGGTATATTCTCGAAGGTCTGCGCGCCCGCAACTGAAGCGAAGCCCAGTAGGATGAGGAAAGCGATCGCGCCCCCAGCGCCCCGCGAGTTTCGTAACGATGGCATTGACGATGGCATAATTCTCCCTGGTTCCAGAACTCTCATGACTTGTCCGCGCCGCACTCCTGGTGCTAGCATGCCGGAAGGACCCTCTCGACCAACTCATCATACGCCGCGGGCCAGTGGACCTACTACGCATTGCGCAAGTTTCCTTGAAAAAACGTCATGCGCTTTCGAAATTCTGGAATGGCACACGGATTCGATCCCGGCGAACTCGGTAGTTCACCGGAGGAGCGGCGCGCCCTCGACCGCCTCTTTAGCCTGACCTACGAAGAATTGCGCCGCCTGGCCTCCACCGTAAAGCGCGGCGACCCCAACGCCACCCTCAGCCCGACCACCCTGGTGCACGAAGCCTGGATCAAGTTGGCGCACTCCCCCCACCTGGCCGATACCTCGCGCCTCCACTTCAAACGCATCGCCGCCCGCGCCATGCGCCAACTCCTGGTGGAGGCCGCCCGCCGCCGCCACTCCGTCAAACGCGGCGGAACCGGCCTAGGCATCGATGCTGGCATGATGGTGGTCTTTGACGAAGCGCTCGACCAGGCCGCCACCTGCGGCGACGACCTTCTGGCCCTCGATACCGCCCTCAACGATCTCGCGCGCATGAGTCCCCGCCAAGCCACCCTCGTCGAAAGCCGCTTCTTCGGCGGCCTCGACATCAGCGAAACCGCCGCCCTCTTGGATGTTTCCGAGGCTACCGTCCTCCGCGACTGGCGCGCCGCCAAAGCTTGGCTCGCCCAGGAACTTCGCCGCTAATCCGATTCCCATCCCGCCCAAACGTCCGTTAGAATACACCAATGAAACGCATCGCCCGCTGGATCGGCATCCTCCTCCTGCTCCTTGTCGTCGCGGTAGCCGCGCTGCCCTTCCTGATCAATCCCAACCAGTTCCGCCCCATGCTCGAGGCCGAACTCTCCAACGCCTTGGCGCGCGACGTCAAAGTCGGTGACCTGAAAGTGGCACTCCTATCCGGCGGCGTCACCGCGGATGACCTCACCGTCTCCGACGATCCCGCCTATAGCCGCACTCCCTTCCTCCACGCACAGTCCGTTTCGCTCGGCGTCGATATATGGCCGCTCATCTTTTCGCGCCAACTCCGTGTCACTCAACTCACTCTTGTCCAGCCCCAAATCGACTTACTCCAATCCGCCGCGGGTGACTGGAACTTCTCCAGCCTCGGCGCTAAGTCCGCCGCGCCCGTAAGAAACGCCGCCCCCCCCGTAAAACATACCGGCGCCCCCATGGACCTCTCCGTCAAACTGGTGAAGATCTCGAACGGCCGCCTCACCTTCGCCCAGCAAAGCCGCGATACCAAAGCCCGTGTGCTTGAAAACGTCGGCGTCGAAGTGCAAAACTTTTCCGCCACCTCCGTCTTTCCCTTCAGCCTCACCGCCAAACTCGCCGGCGGCGGCAACTTCCAAATCAACGGCGTCGCCGGACCCATCAACACCGCCGACACCGCCCAAACGAATGCCAAGGTAAAACTGAAGCTCTCCGGCTTCGACCTCGCCGCCGCCGGCATCGAAAATTCCACGGGACTCGCCGGCCTCATCTCCATCGATGGCGCCGCCGCTTCCAACGGTAAAACCCTCTTCGTTAGTGGACGACTGAAAGCAGACAAATTGAAGTTGGCGCGCAACGGAACGCCCGCGCGCGAACCTGTCGAGTTCGATATCTCCGTCGAACACGACATGCGCAATCGTGCCGGCATCCTGCGCCGCGGCGAAATCCACATCGGCAACGCTCCCGCCAGCCTCACCGGAACTTATGCCTCCCACGGTGAGGATATCGATGTAGATATGAAACTCGCCGGACCCGAAATGGCTGTTCCCCAACTCACCGCCATGCTGCCCGTCTTCGGCGTCCAACTGCCCGCCGGATCGTCATTCCAAGGTGGCACCGCCGCCGCGAAGCTCAACTTCGCCGGCCCCATGGAAGCCTTGGTGATCGACGGCACGCTGGGCTTGAACAACACCCAACTCACCGGCTTCAATCTCGGCTCTAAGCTCTCCGGCATCGAAAAACTCGCCGGCATCAAGACCGGACCCAATACCGAAATTCAGACCTTCGCCGCCACCATCCACATGGCGCCCGATGGATCGAGCGTGCAGGATATCAAGTTCGTGGCTCCCGCGCTCGGCGAACTGAACGGTGGCGGAACCGTCAGCCCCACCCAGGCCCTCGATTTCAAGATGCGCGCCACCCTGCACACCGGTGGCATCGCCTTGGCCATGATCGGTGCCAAGAGCGACGCGGGCGTGCCCTTCACCATCGAAGGCACTGCCTCCAATCCCGTCTTTCGGCCCGACGTGAAAGGCATGGCCGGCAGCATTCTTGGCGGCTTGCTCGGCCGCAAAAAGAAGTGACAGTAGACTGACATGCGAACCTCCTTACTAATTTTAGTGACCGCCTTGGCCGCTTCGGCAGCCGTGCGCGACTTCGATGTGGTCGTTTACGGTGGAACCGCGGGCGGCGTGATCGCAGCCCTGGCGTCCGCGCGCGAAGGAATGAAAACGGCCCTGGTCGAGCCTGGAGCGCACTTAGGCGGCATGGTATCCGGCGGCTTGGGCTGGACCGATTACGGCAAGAAGGAGGTGATCGGTGGTAGCGCGCTCGAGTTTTACTATCGCGTCGGCCGGTATTACCAAATGCCGCTTTACGGGCATGACATCGCATGGCTTCCTGAGCCGCACGTGGCCGAGCAGATTTTCCGCGGCATGTTGAAAGAGTCGGGCGTGCCGGTGTTCGAGCATCAGCGCTTGCGGGAGAAGAACGGTGTGCGCAAGCAGGGCGCGCGTGTGCAGGCGATTGCGACCGAGTCGGGCGACCAGTTCACCGCCAAGATTTTCATCGACAGCACCTATGAAGGTGACCTGATGGCGCAGGCCGGCGTGACTTATACCTTCGGACGCGAGTCGGCATCCCAGTATGGCGAATCGTTGGCGGGCGTGCGCGACCAAACCCCGTTCCACCAATTCCTGGTGAACATTCCTGCCCACGACAGCGCGGGCAAACTGCTGCTGGAGATTTCGGCGCGCGCACTGCCTGCTGCGGGATCGGCCGATAAAGCAGTGCAGACCTACAACTACCGCATGTGCCTCACCGATGTGCCGGAGAATCGCGTGGCATTCGCCAAACCGCCCGGATACGATGCAGGGCGGTACGAACTTCTGGCGCGCCTGATCCGTGCGCGGACTGACTCGCAAGGCCGCGTTCCCGCCCTCGACACGTTGATGACAGTGAGTCGCATTCCAAACGGTAAGACGGACATCAACAATAACGGCGCGTTTTCGACTGACTATATCGGCGGCAGTTGGAATTATCCTGACGCCACCTACGCCGAACGGGCGAAGATCTGGCGGGCACACAAAGACTATCAGGCAGGCTTCTTCTATTTTCTGGCGAACGATGCGCGCGTGCCCGAGAGTCTGCGCCGCGAGATGAACCGCTGGGGCTTGGCGAAGGACGAATTCACGGACACCGAGAATTGGCCAACCCAGTTATACATCCGCGAAGCGCGCCGCATGGTGGGTGAATACGTGATGGCGCAGAAAGATCTCCAGACCGATCGCACTAAACCGGACGCCATCGGTATGGGCTCTTACAACAGCGATTCGCATAACGTGGAGCGCATCGTGGGGCCCGACGGCAACGTGCGCAACGAGGGCGATATGCAGGTCGCAGTGCAGCCCTATCAGATTCCCTACCGCGTGATGCTGCCGAAAAAGGTGGAGGCGGAGAATCTGCTGGTGCCCGTAGCCTTTTCGGCCACACACGTAGCGTATTCCTCGATCCGCATGGAGCCGCAGTATATGATCCTGGGTCACGCGGCAGGCGTGGCCGCACGGTTGGCGGTGGCGAGCGGAAAGGCGGTGCAGGATATCGACGTCTCCGCGCTAATCGCCACGCTGCACAAGGAAGGCGCGGTCCTCGAATATCATCCCAATCCGCAAGGCCCGGCGCTGCAACTCTTCCCAAAGCTGACGCGCCCATAGACAGAAATTTCTTTCGCTGGAAGTGAGACCGCTAGTCCCAGGGCCGACCATGTTGCGAGACTTGCTTTGGCTTATGGTCGGAGCCAAGGGCGATGGATACGAATTATTTAGCAAGCCAAAGTTCGCGTGGTCAAGTCCAGTTTGCTATGAGCCTACAATCGCGATCAAGCCCTCGGGATCTCCTACGCCGATTTCCTCGCGTACTTACATAGCGCCGTCAGTTTGAGGCACCTTGCGGGCCGAGGGTATTCGGCTAGTGACGCCGCAACTGTACTTACGGCTGCGGAACTCGTCACAGCTAACGCTGGCGGCCGCAAAAAGGTGGCGCGTCCTTCGATAGGTCTCCAGTAGAGAGCAGTGGCTTTCGGTATTTCCAAGCGGTGCGCGGCGCTTGGTCAACATTAGGGAAATCGACTGGCTTGCGACTTCTCCTGCAACGAGTATTGGCCTTACGCCACAGCCAGTCAAAAAGCCAGGCCCTGCTACCACTCGTACCCCCTTATCTGCGGCTCAGCTCTCCGACATGCGCCGACGGTTAGTCCAACTAATTACGATGCTGGATCCAGCCAAAAACCATCCCATACAAGGACGGAGTCGGAGCCAGGATTGCTCGCCTCACTCATGAGGGGCTGATCCCTCGAGAAGTCGCGTCGGTCATGCGCATAATCACTGAAATGCGTAATGCAACGGAATATGAGTCGAAGGTTCTATCGGCAATGGAGAGTGCGCTAGTAGAGGCTGCATGGATAGCAGTCGAAGAATGGATGCGAACGCGAGGCAAGGCGCTCTGACGCGTTGCGTCGGTAATCGAGCGCGACGCCTTGCCTGCTCCTTGGTTACGGCGCGCTTTCCGGCGAGAATCTCCGATACCCGGCTCTTAGAGCCGACCACGGACCAGAAATCTTTTGGCGCTAGCCCGCGTTGTTCTAAAAGAAAGGCGACGATATCGTGCGGTTCCGATTTCGGTGTCGGGTACGCCTCCTCCTCGAAATCATGAATCAAGTCTATGAGGAGTTCGAGGAGCGCATCTTCCTCTGGCGTGATGTTCCTCTCGCTTTTCTCAAGCAAGGATTCGACAACAGCCAGGGCACGGTCGTTCTCCTCCTCAGTCTTGATAATTTTTGGAACCGCGCGGGCCAGAAGTCGTTTTATCTCGCACTGCTCAAGCTCAACTCGGCTCTTTGGAGTGGCCCCAGTGTGTGTTTCAGTTATATTTTCGGTTGTTCCGGGGCTGAAAGTTCTGTCGAGTCTCGTAAATGGAATGAATTGCCACTCAGCCTGTATAGCAGAATGCCGACCAACGCACACGCCGTGATGCTGATTGCGGCATCGGTTCCAAAGCTGCCTGCGATCTTGCCGAAAGAATAGCCGCCGCCGTCGGCGATCATCATATAGGTAATCGGAACGTAAGTAGCCGCCGATAAAACCGTGAAAATCGTTGCTGCCAAGGGATTATCCTCGCCAATCGTCTCGAACATGATCCCCACCTGAATCGAAAAAGCTACGGATTGAAAAAGATATTCGCCTATCAGCGCTGCCAAAAAAGCCAACGGGGTGTGCGGCAGCATGATCAAGCTTAGCGTAAACAGGCTGCCGATTACGCCGTCGGCCAGATAAAGGAGCAGGAGCGGCCGGCGTTTGGCGATCAGGGGAAACAGCAGGCATCCAAGAATGCCGGGAAAGAACGCGCCCGCACCGCCGGCTACGCTCACCATTCGCGGCGAGGCATGGAAATCGCCGCCCAGGCCTCCCAAAAGGTTCGTAAGCGCGAAGGAACTGCAGGGAGAAACCAGGAGCACCAGCGCCAACAACACTTCGCGCCGCCGTAATGCCGCCAGAATGTCCTTGCCGAACCGGCGGAAGCTCTCACCGGCGAGCCGTTGGTCTGGGGGCCCGCATGGGATAAACAGAAAGATAACGGTGGGAAGAAAAATAATCGCGCCAACAAGCGATGCGGCCAACCAGTCGGGCAGCCACCTTACCAACTCACCGCCCAGCACCGATGTCACACCAGTTCCAGATATGACAGCGATGTTCACCCAAGCGCTCAACTGGTTTTTCTCTTCCGGTGGGCAGACTGTCGAAAGCCATCCGCACAGCGCTGTCGTGAAAAGCATCCCGGCCGCCACGGAAGCGACCAGCGCCGCCTGTAACACCGCCGGATGTCTCAAATTCATGAGCGCGGCTGCGGTGAGAACTGACGCCATGGCCGCAAAAAGGGTCGCATAAGAGCGGCGGCTGAACCAAATGTCCAGAATCGGGCCGAAAAAGAACGGCCAGAAGTTGGAGGCCATGGCGACGGCGGTAATTGTAGCAATGGTCGCTTCCGGAACGTGTCTAGCTGCTAGTAATTGCGGTACGGCGAAGAACGCGATTCCGCTATTAAGACCTACCGTGGAATTGGAAAGTCCCATTAACCATACGGCCGGGACGGGCCGAGTCATCGTTTCCGTCCGCTGGTCTTGATCGCCTGGTCCCGCGGCAATTTGTCGATGATCAGCAGCCGCATTGGCGTTAACAAACGTGCGTTGTCGACGGGCACACTCAAAGGATGCCACAAGTCCTATGGAGACCGGCGATGTGCGCGCACGAATCATCGGTGGGCGACGCTGTGAGTAAACAAAGAATCGTGCAGAACACCCCGGGCCCAGTGCCCTTTCCGAAACATTTGCCGGCAAACGGTACTTCAATCCGGCGCGCCCAGGAGAGCGGATTTCCGGACGTGCTGAGATGGAAGTTAACTACTCGGTCAGACCGTCGCCATGCTTTGTTGACGACGTGGTTCCGTCTAAGGCACCCGGCTATGTGGAGGGCAAGAACTTGCGGGTGACCGTAATTAACCACTCCACAATATAGTTGCAGCAGGGCGGCGCTAATCTGTTGACGGATCCGGTGAGGTCGGAACGCGTCAGCCCGCTCACCTGGATTGGTCCCACGCTGCGGCGTCTGACGCAGCGGGACCGGCCGCGGTTCGTGGTTCCGCTCGGAGTGGCGGCGCTGTTGAAATCGCAAAGCGTCGGGCCGGTGGATGTTATGGTGCGGGTATATTATCGAGGACGCGGGACGCATGATATACTTTGCCGTCGATACCGCGTTTGGCGCTCATTTCGGGCAGATTCGCGAGCGGCTGGACCGCCGCACCTGGTGCTCCTGCCGATAAGGGCGTACAGTCCGCGATGGTTCATGTCGCCAGGCCCGAGACCAGCGTTGCAATCCACCACGGTACGTTTCAACTGGCGGATGAGAGTCTCGACGCGCCGAAAAAGGAACTGGTGGCGTGCCGCGCAGATGATTCGTTTGTAGTGTTGGAAAACGGCCAATCGGTGACCATTGCATGACAGCGTTCCCGGTGGCGATCGACGAGCACACGCTTGCGTTGATCAGCGTGACCGGCAGTTCACTCCACGCGCCAAAATCGATTAACCGGCCGGCAGCAGGCCTTGCTGCAAGCTAGCGCGCCGGCGAGGTCGACATGCACGGTCAGGGGCTTGCCGCTCGGTAGCGTTATCGGATCTTTGCCGATGCTCATAGTCCGTTCGAGACTTTAGTCGGCCTCCGCGGCCTGCTGGCGCTCGGCTTTGTCGAAAAAGTGGAATATGGCCCACGGCCCATGCGAGTTTGACCAGACTATGTGCTCGTGGCGGCGCCTTCGGCGTCGGAGAGGAGCGACTGTCGCCGACTATCCTGAAGGTGGCGGCGGTCGATGACAACGCAAACACGCTAAGCATCTTCGTCGAAACCATCAACTGACCGCAGTAAGATAGGTGGGCACCATTCGGCCCCCCCGCATGATCCCGAAGGATGTGCGCCCCGCCGGAGCGGCACGTTAATGGAAGTGTCCGGTGCCGTCGCCAAGTAGAATCAAAACGGCGCCGGCACTTTTATTATCTCCGGTGTCGACTACCGCAAGGTCCAGATGGCCATCGCGATTGTAATCGCCCACAGCGATAGCTTCCGGATGCAGGCCAGCCGCGAACGAAATCGGTGATTGCAATGTGCCGTCCCCCTTGCCCAGCAGGATCGTCACGCCGCCCGTGCTCGGACCACCATCATCCGCCACGGCCAAGTCCGGCACGCCATCCTGGTTAAAATCGCCGACGGCGACGAATGCTACTCCCTGCCCAGCCCGATAGTAGGCGGTCTGCCCGAAACTTCCACTGCCCGCGCCGAGCGATATAGATATTGAACCCCCGGTGCTGGTGATGGAGCCGTTGGCCGAAACCAGATCAACGGTGCCGTCACCATCCAGATCCGCGGAAGCCACACAGAACGGTTCGCGTCCCGCGGCCACGAATAGAGGATCCTGGAAGGTGCCATCTCCAACACCCATCAGGACCGCCAAAGCTGTACCTTGGAAATCGGCCGCAGCCAGGTCGAGATGCCCGTCGCCATTGAGATCGGCGACCGTAAGAGAGATTGGTGAGGCGCCCGCCCGGTAGAACGTAGATGGACCGAACGTACCGTCGCCATTTCCCAGAAAGACGGAAATACTACCGTTCTTGAACGGCGGCGTAGTTTGGAACTGCTGAGAGTTGGCAACTGCCAGGTCGACTCTGCCATCGCCGTTGAAATCTGCTGCAACTACCGAGGCGGGATAAGCGCCAGCCATCATGAACGATGGTGCCTGAAACGTTCCATCGCCGTGTCCCAGAAAGACGGTAACACTCCCACCGCGGGATGGACTCTCATTGGCTACCGCTAGATCCAGATTGCCATCGTTGTTGAAGTCCGCGACGGCGATCGATCGCGGATAGTTTCCGCCTCCCAGAAACACTGCGGACTGGAAAGTGCCATCGCCGTTGCCCAGCAGGATCGAGACACTTCCGCCACTACCCAGCGCTGTATTAGCTACCGCCAGGTCGAGGTAACCATCGTGGTTGAAATCCGCGGCCGCGACGAAAATCGGGGCTAGACCAACCGTCTGGGCGCATAGCGGAACACCCAGCAAAGCCGTGATTAGGAAATTTTGTATGGTCATCTTGTTACCCTCTCGCCGTACTATATCAAAAGAGCTAATTAGACGAGGACGACCCGTGAAAATTGTGACCTTCAATATCAACAACATCAACAAGCGCCTGGACAATCTCTCGGCTTGGCTTACCGAATCTGCCCCGGATGTAGTTTGCCTCCAGGAACTAAAGGCCGCGCATGAGACATTTCCCGCAGATGCCCTCCGCGCCCTCGGCTACGAGGCCGTATGGCAGGGCGAGCGCTCTTGGAATGGCGTAGCCATCCTGGCGCGAGACATGCGCTCCAGTGCTGGTCCGCTCCTGCCTGCCCGGTAACCCGGCGGATTCCCAGGCGCGGTACATCGAGGCGGCCGTGAACGGAGTCTTGATCTCTTCCATTTACCTGCCGAATGGAAATCCTCAGCCCGGCCCGAAGTTCCAGTACAAGCTTGCGTGGTTTGAACGCCTCATCACCCACGCCGCCGGACTCATTGCGGCCGGCGTGCCGGTCGTATTAGCGGGCGATTACAATGTCGTGCCGACGCCGCAAGACATCTATCCAACGCGCTCGTTAGATGACAACGCGCTCATCCAGCCGCAAAGCCGCGAGGCCTTTGCCCGACTGCTCGCGCAAGGCTGGACGGACGCTCTGCGGCACTTGTACCCAACCGGACCGCTTTGGACATTCTGGGATTACAAGCGCGAGCGGTGGCCGGCAGACAAGGGCATGCGGCTGGATCATTTCCTGCTCTCGCCGGCGTTAGCGGAGCGACTCGTTGAGGGCGGAATAGACCGATCTGTACGGGGAGAAGAGAATGCCAGTGACCATGCGCCGGCTTGGATCAGGCTCGATGTTTGATAGGGAAGGAGCTTACTTCGCGTGTTAGGCATATTCGATTCGGCCATTATCGTCATCAGTCTGGCGCTGGTGGTGGGCGCCGTCCTGCGGGCGGTGGGCAAGAAGCAAACAGACTCCGAATACTTCCTGGCCGGGCGCGACTTGAGGTGGCCGTTCATCGGTATGTCGCTACTGGCCTCTAATATCTCAGCCGAACATGTGGTCGGCCTGGCGGGCGACGGATACCGGGTCGGCATGGTCACCGGCGGGTTTGAATGGATGGCTGCCTGGTGCCTGATTATTCTCGCTTCTCTGTTTGTGCCGCTCTATCTCCGCAGCCGAATTTACACCATCCCCGAGTTCCTCGAGCGCCGCTTTGGATGGGGGCTGCGTGCCTTTCTGTCGGGCAATCTACTAGTGATGAATGTACTGACCAAGAATGCCATCGATCTTTGGGCGGGCTCGCTGCTCCTAGTCATGTTATTCGGTTGGAACCAATTGGCGGTGATGATCGGCCTGTCCATTTTCACCGCCCTCTACACCATGAAGGGTGGCCTCCGCGCCGTGGTCTATGCGGACATGGTGCAGGGCACATGGCTCATCGTCAGCAGCATTGTCCTCACAATCGCCGCCTTCGTCGCCGTTGGCGGATGGCGTGGCCTGACTGCGCGCGTCGATCCCGGACTTCTTCACATGGTGAAGCCGCTCGATTCCGAACTTCCCATCACCGGCTTTCTGATCGGGAACCTGTTTGGCGGAATATTCTATTGGTGCATGGACCAGACCAACGTGCAGCGTGTCCTGGGCGCGCGCTCAGTGGATCAGGGCCAGAAGGGCGCTATCTTCGCGGGCTTCCTCAAGCTGCTCATCCCCTTCGTCCTGGTGCTGCCTGGCGTCATCGCCCACGCTCTTTATCCGCACCTTGCAAAGGCCGATATGGCTTACCCGCGTCTGGTCAGCGATCTGCTTCCCGTCGGGCTCCGCGGTCTGGTGCTGGCCGGACTCATCGCCATCCTGATGTCGTCGATGAGCGCCTGTTACAATGCCAGCGCGACTCTTGTTGTCCGTGACTTTTTCATGCGCTGGAGGCCGGGGCTTTCGGATCGGGAGCAGGTCGCTATCGGACGCAGAGTCACGGTGCTGATGGCGGCGCTCGGCGTGCTGGCCGCTCCTTTAGTAGGCCTCTCGGTTACTATCTGGCATTATCTGCAGGTGCTCTCGGCCTATCTGGGCGTACCTCTCGGCGCGGTGATATTCATCGGCTTGCTGTGGAAGCGTGGGAACACCGCCGGGGCTATTTCCGGAGGTACGGCAGGATTCGCCCTCGGAGTGTTCCTGTTCCTCGACCAGACCCTCGGCTGGGCTTTGGTGACGCAGCCGTATCTGACCTCGTTTCTCCACCGTTCAATCCTGGTGTGGTGCTTCGCAGCGATCACCATGATTGCGGTCAGTCTTCTGACGGCGCCGCCACCCGAGTATAAGACCGCCGGCAACGTATTCGCGTCTGCCGCGGAACAGAGTCTGGGAGGAACCGATTACCGAATCTGGGCCGGAGTGCTGTTTATCTGCACGCTGATTCTTTGGTGGACCTTCCGCTAAGAAGGTGTGAGATTCACTGCTAAAACCGGCCTTTCGATATTTAATTACGCCTGCTTCGCCGCAGCCCGTTTTGCAGCCCACATCTTCTTAGTGGCAGCGATGATTGCGGCCCGGCCAGCAGCGCTGAGCTTCCGCTTCTGCTTCGGGGCCGGACCTGGTGCCGCCTTCTTCGTTGCAGCCGATGTGGCCTTGGCTGACTTGGCGGCCGGGGCTGGCTCTTGCGGCGCAGCTTCGCCTTTGATCTTAGCCCATCGCAGCTTTTGAGCTTCTTTCATTCGCCGTCTGGCCGCGGCACTGAACTTGCGTCTGGTACCCGCCACTGGTGCTGCGTCGTTTTCTTTCTCCGGACTGACAGTCCCGGTCAACATCGCTTTCAATTCAGCAATCTGATCGTCGATGTTTGTCTTTTGGGCTTCAAAGCCGGCGATGGCGGCTTCTATAATCGATTTCGTGAGTTTAACTGTCGACATAGCAATAGTTCCTTTTCCCCTTAACCATCTTGTCATATTGGGAGTAATAACTTGATAACGCCCAATCCGGGATAGAGTAGTGGGGTGATTCGATATGCTGCGCTGGTCATGCTGTGCGCAATCGCGCAGGCCCAGACGGACTGGCCCTCCTGGGGGAATGATCCCGGAGCGATGCGGTATTCCGCTCTGCGGCAGATTAACACGAGCAACGTCGGACAGCTAAAGCTTAGCTGGACGTTCCGCATGGGAAAGCCGGGATCGGAGGCCGTGCCGATCGTGGTTGCCGGAGTCATGTATGTTACGGGTCCTGATGGCGTCTACGCGCTTGTGCCGGAGACGGGTGACTTGCTTTGGAAATGTGAAACGGCGCCTGTGGCGCTCCGCGGTCTGGCGTATTGGCCGGGAACGAGCGACTCGCATCCGCGCGTGATATCCGGGAATGGCCGCTTCTTACTCGCGCTCGACGTGACAACCGGAAAACCAGCGCCGGGATTTGGCGATGAGGGCCGGGTCGATCTCCGGAAGGGAGTTCTCGGTGACCTGAAGGACGGGGCGTATGCATTGCAGTCTCCGCCTGCCATTTTCGGCGATATCGTAATCACGGGGTGCAGCAATGGCGAAGGGTCGCCCAGCGCCGGAGCATACGGCGATATTCGCGGTTGGGATGCGAGGACTGGCAAGCTTCTGTGGACTTTCCACACGGTCGCGCGGCCGGGTGAGGCAGGGTCAGAAACCTGGCCATCAGGTGGTTGGAAGAATCGATCAGGCACCAACGCTTGGGGATTCTTCACAATCGATGTGCAGCGCGGGATTGTGTATGCGCCGCTGGGATCGCCGACTTCTGACTTCTACGGTGCGGACCGGGTTGGGAGTGGCCTTTACGGAAACTCGCTAGTGGCGCTCGACGCCCGCACCGGAGAACGGAAGTGGCATTGGCAACTGGTCCACCACGACCTCTGGGACTATGATCTGGCGGCGCCCCCGGCGCTTTTCGATATTCGGCGCGGCGGCAGGGAGATTCCGGCGGTTGCCGAGATCACCAAGATGGGCTTGTTGTTCGTCTTCGACCGAGTTACCGGAGAACCGGTTTACGGAATGGAGGAACGGCCGGTCCCGCAGAGTGTGGTGCCCGGCGAAGTTACTTCGAAAACTCAGCCGTTTCCGTTGAAGCCGCCACCGCTGGCGAGGAACACATTCCGCATGGAGGATATGTACGACCGCTCGCCGGATCACGCACGGTTTTGCAAGGAACTGTTCGAAGCGAACAACATGAAAGCCGGCGGCCCGTACACACCGCTTCCGGTCGAAGGCAACGCGTTGTTCTTTCCGAGCACTCTCGGCGGCGGGAATTGGGGCGGCGTGTCGGTGGACCCCTCGCTGGGACTGCTGTTCGTGAACGTGATGAATATTGGCCAATGGGGCCACATGGAAAAAAGAGGCGGCGAGTATGTGCGAACCTCGGCATACGGACCTTATGCGCGGTTCTGGGATCCAGAGACTCGCACACCGTGTCAGAATCCGCCATTCGGGGAAATGGCCGCCGTCGATTTAGCGACCGGCGACATTGCGTGGCGGTCGGTTTTAGGGCGGATTGAGGCGCTGGAGGCGATGGGCGTACGAGATACGGGAACGTTGAACCTTGGGGGCAGCATCGCTACGGCAGGAGGGCTTGTGTTCATCGGCGCCACGAACGATTCTCGCTTCCGGGCATTTGATTCGAGAACTGGAAAACTGCTCTGGGAAGTGATGCTGGAAGCCAGTGGACACTCCAGCCCGATAACCTATCTGGGGCGGGATGGACGCCAGTACGTAGTGCTTATGGCCGCGGGGGGCGGCGCATTCCTGGGTGGCGGGTTGAGCAACAGCCTGGTGGCTTTCGCGCTGCCAGATATTAGCCGGAAGCCGCTGCCGGATTCCGTTTCGAAAGCCGTGGCAGCCGCCGTCGCGGCCAGACGGGGGCAGGCAATTGTCGGAGCATTTCAACCGGCCTTGTTAACGCCAGGCGGCACGAAAGAGCTTGTCGCGAAAACCTGTGGCAGCGGCTGTCATTCGCTGGAGGTTGTCACAACGCAGCGGATGGATGCCAGGCAGTGGCGTGAGATCGTGCGAGCCATGGTGTCTCGTGGGGCCCAAGCGTCGGACGCCGAGGCGACCGCCATCGCGGAGTACCTGGCAAAGACTCTGCACCGGTAGATCTCTGGCGGCAGGCTCGGCCTCTACTGCTTCACTGCGATAACCGAGATTTCAATCTTTGCGCCGCCGATCAAACCAGCGACCTGCACGGTGGCGCGCGCCGGCTTTGGATCCGGCATGAGCTTCTTGTAGACCTCGTTCATCTTGGGCACGTCATTTAGGTCGGTAATGTACACGGTAGCGGACACGATGTCCGTCATTTGAAAACCAGCCTTCTTGACGATCTTTTCGATGGCGGCAATGGTGTTTGTGGTTTGCAGTGTGATGTCGGTACCCGTGACTTTGCCTTGTGTGTCGGGACCCTGCTGGCCTGCCACGTACAGGGTATTGCCCGCCACAAACCCCTCGCTGAACGGCATGCCCTTCTGGAAGTCGATAGCTCTATTTTGCGCGAGACCACTGCCTGTCACGCACAGCGCCAGGACACCTAATCGCGCTACGCGCAACCAGTTTCTTTCATTCGATTTCATCTGTCGATTCTCCACGGTGTCGGATTTCTTTTCTTCAAGTTCGATGCCCGGGGGCATTTCAACAATTGGATCATATTCCGAGAGTCGACAGACTAATCATGGAGGGGAGAACGGCCCTCGCGCTCCGCCAGCATAATGCCGGGCTAGCAACCGGCCCAGATTACCAGCGTGAGGACTTTCTTGCGCGCCGGAGGACTGATTCGGTTTCTTCGAGCAATTGCTTGCTCTGTTCGTGCAGTGCGCGGTACTTCCCAGATAATTCGCGCGTAGCATCTCCAGCCAGCTCGCCGCTACGCTCGTAGAGTTCCTCGCACTTCTCTACCAGCTCTTTTCCAGCGCCCATCATGTAATCCGCGACTTCTTCCCCTTTGCGGGCCAATCTTCGCCGGGTCTTTTCGCCTGTCGCCGGCGCCAACAGCAGGGCAACCCCCGCGCCGATCGCGGCTCCCAGCAGGAAGCATGCTGTCTGCTCGCTTAGTCTTGAATCGTTCATAATCTCTCCGTGGTACCAAACGCTCTCCATCCGAGCTTAGCGCGCTCTCCGCTGTCAGCAACCCATTAATTCAAAACTGTGCAAGCACGTGTACGGATTCATACCTGCAAGGGAGCAGCGCAACAAGTTGTTGCGCCGCTAGCGACCGATGCAAGGCGACGAACGAAGCCTAAAGAGTTGGGTGCACGGCAGATAGATGAGCCCGAGGAAGGTGCGGGCTGCCGGGCGTCACCAGTTTGGGGCCGGGGGCCGGGGGACAGGGGCCGGGGATTAGATGTTTTGGTGATTTTGGCGGGTTCTTACGGGATTTGAGGGGGGGGGTGGGGGGGACGAGAGACAATACGGGCGCACCCGTTGTTGCAGGGCGCGAGGTTGTCAAAGATCTTAGTGCGGGGACGAGCTAGCGAGTGCCAGTGGTGTCCGGCGCGCAGAAGACGGGGTGGCCGACGGGCTCGGACATGACGAAGCCGGGATGCGGTTTCAGGTCCGCGTTGCGCACGGGTTCGATGGGTTCGACCGGGGCGGCCGTCTGCTCTTGCACTTCCGGTTCCGGCTTGGCGGGGCGCTGCTTTTGTAGCTTTTGCAGGTAGTCGACACCGTCGCGGAATTCCTTTTCGAATTTGGTGCGCTGTTTATCGACTTCGGCGAGCATGGCCAAGCGGCGCTCGCCGAAAGGGACTTCCTGGTAGATCTGGTTTTCGGAGTTGGCATTGCGGATGAGGTGCCACTGCGCGATGACGATGGTTTCGAAGCAGCACATTTCGAAGCGGGTGCGGGGATTGAAATCGGCGCACAGTTCGTCCCAAAGCTGGGAGTAGGCTGCGGCGTTTTCGGTCGGGAGGATGATGGTGCGGGTGCGCAGGCCGAAGGTGAGGGCGTTGAAGCGGATGGCTTCGCGACCTTCGGGAGTTTTCGGTCCCGAACTGTGCTGCGCGTTTGCTTTATTCGCGGCGTGTTGCTTCTCTGATATCAACATATTCTTCCTTTTGGGGATGGCGGTTGGAGCCGCTACCCGATTTGAGTACAGCATGGGTGGGGTGGGGAGGCGGGGGTGGGGTAGTGCAAGTGGTTGGATTGATAGGGCTGGGTTATTTTCTCAGTCAGTGACTGACGTTTCGCTTTACGCCGCAGAAAGAAAAACTGTGGGAATCGCTTATAACTGCTCGGGCGACAAGGTGGTGCCGGATTCGGCCTCGGTTACGGCGGACTATACTTAACATAACCAGGGCTTGCGGCCGTCGGCTGGGTGTCCTGCTTCGGCGGGGTATTCGCCGGCATTGCGCAATTGAGGACGGAGGAAAAACGTCTTTGTTCTCCCGAATATTATTCGTGGCCCTATTCGCTCAAGTTCTTTCCCAAGCGGCTTGTACTGACGTGATCTTCACTGAACCGCGGTATGCCGTATGCGTTCCAACATCGTGGTACAGAAGATTGGTCGATTCTGGCGTGTTCCTGTGTAGCGAACCGAAGAGGAATTGCACAGAATCGGGCGGTGGCCTGCCCACGATGGGCCATGCAACGCTTGCGATCCTGGCTATTGATGCTTCCGGCGCGAGTCCGGATGATGGCCCGCTTGCCACCATTGCCCAGAGCTTCGTTACTGAAGCCGAAGCCCGCATCTCAGACCCCGTCCACGTTAGCGGTCGCGGCGGAGACATCGAATACGTTAAGGTCTGGGAACCGTTCACGCGCGGACTTAATGACACACCTTTGGATCAATATTCGTACTTCGTTATCACTCACGATATACTGTTTCGATCCACCCTCTTGTTTAATGCTAAGGACTCGAGGCGCGCTGACTATCAGAGAATTGCTCGTGAAGTCATTACCAGTTTGCGGCCGGACCGCTCCCGATTGCGCCCGCACGACGCACGCTGACCGACACGGAAGTCCACAACATTAACTGGAAGGGCGGACTAGCGTGCTTGCTATGGCAAGGCCCGTGGGCGGCGTCGTGGCACTAGTTACTTTTTCGGTTGTTTCGGATACTAATGTGTTAGCCGGCGGTGCGGGCGGCTGGATTCGTCAACTCAGCGTTTGTCTTCTGTTGCTTGTCTCGCTGTTACTTGACGACCTTGCCGGGGAACACTTCGGCAGAAATCTAAGGCTGAGCGGGACGCTCGCTTTACGCGCACGGTTCGGATAAAAGCTGTGAGGTTTGCAGAGCGGTAGGCGGCCATGAATCTAGAAGGATGCTATTCTGCCGTGATGCAATCCAAGAATTCTGCATGGGCTGCGCTACCCCTGATAACTACGGGGCTGGCGGTTTCAATGGCGCTCGCTGCTGGTCCATTCTTCGCAGCGATGCCCGGTGATCTGACAAGCTTTTCCGCGGTCGCGCCTATTGATGCCCACGTGCACCTGTACAAGGATGACCAAGCCTTCGATTCCCTGATGCGGCGCCTGAATCTGCGCATTCTGGACATTTGCGTGATTGATGATCGTGACGGGTATGCCAAGGGACTGGAGCCGCAGCGCAGTGATGTGCTCAAGGTGGTTCATCGGACCGGAGACCGTGCAGTATTATGCACGACTTTCAGCCCCTACAAATTCGAAGAGCCGGGATTCGCCGAGAGTGCGATCCGGCAACTCGATGCCGACTTCACCTCTGGCGCCATCGCCGTGAAGATTTACAAGGTTATGGGAATGGAGATGAAGTCAAAAGCGGGGAAATACGTGATGCCCGATGACCCTGCTTTCGAACCCATCTATAAAGACATCGCTGCTCACCACAAGACCGTCGTCGCGCACATCGCGGAGCCCGATTCCTGCTGGCAGCCTCCCAACCCTGCCAGCCCGGATTATGATTACTACCAGCACAACCCGCAGGAGTACGCTTACGCTCATCCCGAGTGGCCTGCGAAGTCAACCATTCTCGCAGCGAGGGACCATCTGATGGCAGAGAACCCCACGCTACGAGTAGTTGGTGCGCACCTGGGCAGCATGGAGGCGGACGTGAATGATATTGCGCAGCGCTTCGATCGCTATCCGAATTTTGGGGTCGACACTGCCGCACGCGTTCCGTACTTAATGCTTCAACCGCGCGATAAGGTGCGGGCTTTCCTGATCAAGTACCAGGATCGAATCCTCTACGCGACCGATTTGGTGGTGATGCCGAATGACAACACCGAAAAGGCGATAGCGGAATGGAATAGGACTTACGAGCGCGATTGGAAATTCTTCGCCACCGACCAAGATGTCGAGTACGGGGGACACCGTTACTGGGGTTTAGCGCTGCCTCGGCCCGTTCTGCGCAAGATCTTCCACGACAATGCCGTCCAATGGCTGCCGGGGATTGTGGCAAAGCCGTAAAGAAGCAAGAGGTGGCTCAGATGGCTAGTGTGCTGCGTCAGTGAAGATGACAGCTATCAGATCGTGACGCCGCACAACCATTCCCTCACGGTCATGGCTCGGAGTGAAGGCCGTCCCAATGGCAGACCCGGTTCTCAAAGTAGCTAAGATTGGACAGCAGGGCCGGCCGGTAGCGCGGAAGCCGTATTCGGCGTCCTCGAAGAACGGCTTGCGCGTGCGCAAAGCATCAATGAAGTTTCGCATATGGATCTGATGCGCGTCGCGCGGCGAGGTGAAATACCGCACGGTCGGCCCGTTGAGATTGGTGGTGGTCGCTGGCTGGAGCGGGTAGCGCTCACGGTACGCGCGAACATACTAGGCCTCCATGGAGCGGGAAAAGGTGCCGGCGGCGAAGGCATCGAGGGTGATCTGCGCATGGCAGTGGTCCGGTGTCGCGATAATTACCGCGTCAATATCCGGCCGCGCCAGCAGCTCGCGGTAGTCGCGGGTGGTGGCGATGTCTGGGTAAAGCTCCTTCATATGATCAAGGCGCGAGTCGTAGATATCGGCAGCAGCGGCAATCTCAACGCCGGGAATGCGGGCGGCGTCGATCGCGTCGCCCTGCCCCAGGCCTCCCGCGCCCAGTAAGGCGATCCGAATTTTGTCATTAGCGCCAGCCATCGTTTTCTCCTTAGCCCTCGACCACCTGCATGGCCACCGGGTCCCAATGCTGGATGCGGTTTTCGTAGTAACTCAAGTTGGCCATCAACGCGGGACCGGCGGCACGCAGGCCGAAGGTGGCGTCCTCCACCACGGGCCGGCGCGTGCGCACGGCGTTGAAGAAGTTTGTGTGGTGCGCGAAATCGTCCGAATAGTGCCGGGGCGCCTGGAAATAATTTTCGTCTGCCTCGGGCATGGTGGCGGCAGTAACGAGATTTTCGGGGTACCGTTCGCGATGCTGAGCCATGATCTTGGCGGCCGTCTCTTTCGAGAATCCACCCGCGCTCTCGCCAGGCTCATTTTGTAAACCATGGGTTTACAAGTTTGGATTATTTTAAACTTGCGCCATGGTTTGAAAATAGTGTATTTTGTAAACCATGGGTAGTCAAACTCAGGGAAAGCTAAACTGGCTACAGCAGGCCCTCCCGGAAGGGATGGTAGTTGATTCTGGCTGGCTTGAACGGCACGGCGTTTCGCGCCAGCTCCGGCGCAAATACGTGATGCATGGCTGGCTTCATACCTTGGCCCGCGGCGTCTTTTGCAGGCCGGCTGCGCCCGATAAGCTATCGTCTGTTCCCTGGCAGCAGCTCGTGATCTCGCTCAATGCGCTTGAAAACCTTCCGGTGGCGGCGGGCGCGCGGACCGCGCTGGAGCTGCAGGGCTTTAGCCATTACGTCTCGTCAGCCGGTTCACGCGAGACACACCTGTACGCAAACGGCGTCTTGCCGGGATGGGTATCGCGCGTGCCCGTCGACACGAAGCTCGTCCCGCACAACGTGCACAGGCTTTTCAGGAACCGCGACGTTCCTGCTTTCCTCACAAAAGGAGACTCCCCTCAGAAGGCCCCGGAGGACAACGGCTTCACGCAGCAGCAGGGGCAATGGAAGTACCCATTGACGATGTCCACTCCGGAACGCGCCATCCTCGAACTTCTCGACGAAATCCCGAAGCGCGAAACCTTCCACCAGGCGGATGTCCTCATGGAGGGACTTAGGAATCTGAGCCCCCGACGCCTTCAGGGGCTCCTGACAGACTGCAAGAGCATCAAGGTGAAGCGCCTGTTCTTCTGGTTCGCCGAGCGTCACAACCATACTTGGCTGCCGAAGATAGACCGTTCGTCCATCGACCTCGGCAAGGGCAAGCGCATGCTCGTACGCGGCGGCAAGCTCGACCCGAAATATAACATCACGGTCCCGGAGAAGATGGATGCCAGCGTCTGAACAATACCGGCGGCAGGCTGCCCTGCTGATCCGCGTCCTGCCTTTTGTGGCGGAGGAAACCTGCTTTGCCCTGAAGGGCGGCACGGCGATCAATCTGTTCGTCCGGAACATGCCGCGCCTTTCCATAGATATTGATCTCACCTATTTGCCCGTTGCCGACCGCAAGACATCCCTTGCGGAGATCGAC
Organism: Bryobacterales bacterium; assembly: GCA_963738345.1. Lineage (GTDB taxonomy): Bacteria > Acidobacteriota > Terriglobia > Bryobacterales > Bryobacteraceae > Bog-159. The sequence goes on along the minus strand of CAVTWI010000002.1, from coordinate 2,360,268 downwards.
GCGGCGATGAGACGCATCGCGGAGCGCATCCAGAAAGGCCTTCGCGGCGTCCGTGTCACCTCTTCAAAGCTGAAACAAGAGGGGATCATAAGCAAGCACTTCGTGGAACTCGACGGCGTCCAGATCAAAATCGAGGTGACGCCTGTCCTGCGCGGCTGCGTCTACGAGCCCGAAACGCGATCGGTCGCGGAGGCCGTCGAAGCGGCCTTCGGCTTTGCCGAAATCCAGGTCGTCAACTTCGCAGACCTTTACGCGGGCAAGCTCGTTGCGGCGCTCGACCGCCAACACCCGCGCGACTTGTTTGACGTACGCGACCTTCTGGCGAACGAGGGAGTCAGCGATGAACTCCGTAAGGCTTTCATCGTTTACATCGTCAGCCACAACCGGCCGATGGCGGAAGTGCTCGCGCCGGCCCGTCAGGACATCACGCACGAATTCGAGCGCGGCTTCGCCGGGATGCCGGAAAATCCGGTCACGCTGGAAGAGTTGTTGAAGGCCCGCGAAGATCTGATTGCTGAGCTCGTCGGCCGGATGCCGGCTGAACACCGCACGTTCCTCGCTTCCTTCAAGCGGGGCAAGCCGGAGTGGGAGCTCCTCGGCATTCCTCACGTTGAACAGCTTCCAGCCGTCCAGTGGAAGATGCAGAACCTCGCAGCCATGGAGCCGGAGAAGAGGCAGCAACCTATCGAGAATCTGCTCAAGGCTCTTGAGATCCAGGGGTAGGGCGCACCCGCACTAAGTCGCATTACGCCTGTGAAAACGCCCTCATCGAAGGGCGGCTACAGCCGCAGAATTTCAAAATGTGTGATCAGGTGTGATCAAAAAGCGTGTAAGTTGTTGATTCTATGGTAGCGCTAACGGGAATCGAACCCGTATTTAAGCCTTGAGAGGGCTCCGTCCTAACCGTTAGACGATAGCGCCATACCCGCGTATTTCCGATTCTACCAGTCCTCGTCCCCCTTTGCCACCGCCATCCCCCCGCCAAGTGATACGTTAAGCGCGTATGAAACTCCTCCTCGCCGCTCTCCTCTCCCTGCCCATGCTGGCCCAGATCCGCTACCTCCCGGACCAAAAACTCTGGGTCCTCGACTCCGACCACACCACCTACGCACTCGGCGTCAATGAACAAAACAGCCTCCAAAATGTCTACTGGGGCGGAAAACTGACCCGCGACGCCGACCTCACCCCCGCCCACACCATGCCCGAACACGCCTCTTTCGACTCCCGCGAAACCATGACCAACGAGGAGTATCCCGGCTGGGGCGGCATCCGCTTCAACGAACCCTGCGTCAAAATCACCTTGGCCGATGGCACGCGCGACCTGGTCCTCGGCTATGTCTCACACGAAATCCACGGCGATTCGCTGGTCATTCACACCAAAGACATCCGCTACGCGCTCACCGTCGACCTCCTCTACCGCGTCTATCCGCACGCTGACATCATCGAGAAACATTCCATCATCCGGAACCAAACCACCCAGTCCCTGGTCGTCGAAAGCGCTCAGTCCGGTGTTTGGTATGTCCACGCCGGCGCCGGATATCGCCTCAGCTATCTCACCGGCCGCTGGGCAGGCGAAACACAATTGCACCAGGAGCCCATCGAGGGCGGTAAGAAGGTCTTGGAAAGCCGCCGCGGTAATACCAGCCACCAAGCCAATCCATGGTTTGCCATCGACGGCGGACCTTCGGCTCCTCCCGCCACTGAAGAATTCGGCAACGTCTGGTTCGGTGCCATCGCATGGAGCGGCAACTGGAAGTTGGTCGTCGAGGAGACACCCGCGCAGCAGGTCCGCATCACGGGGGGACTCAACGATTTCGATTTCGGCTATCCCCTCAAACCCGGCGAGAGTCTCGAAACACCCGCCTTCTACGCCGGCTTCACCGATCGCGGTTTCGGCGAAAGCTCGCGCATCATGCATGCCTTCGAGCGTGCCGAAATCCTGCCCGATCACGCCGCGCCGCATACTCGTCCCGTCCTCTACAATTCATGGGAAGCCACCACGTTCGATGTGAATGAGGCGGGCCAGAAACAACTCGCCGACAAAGCCGCCAAGATCGGCGTCGAGCTATTCGTTATGGACGACGGCTGGTTCGGTCAGCGCAACGACGATCATGCCGGCCTCGGCGATTGGACCGTCAATCCGCAAAAATTTCCCAACGGTTTGAAAGGCTTGATCGATTATGTCAACGGGCTCGGCATGAAGTTCGGCTTGTGGGTCGAGCCCGAAATGGTCAATCCCAATAGCGATCTGTATCGCGCCCATCCTGATTGGGCCATGCATTTTAACGACCGGCCGCGCTCCGAAGCCCGCAATCAGCTCATCCTGAATATGGCGCGTGAAGATGTCCGCGAGCACATCTTCACTGTGCTCGATCAATTGGTTTCCGGCAATCACATCGAGTTCCTGAAGTGGGACATGAATCGCCACTTCGGCGAGCCCGGTTGGCCCGAAGCGCCGCTTGCCGAACAAAAAGAAATCTGGGTGAAGTACGTCGCCAACGTCTACAACATCATCGACCGGTTGCGCGCCAAGCATCCCGGGCTTGAAATCGAATCGTGCTCCGGCGGCGGCGGACGCGTGGACCTTGGCATCCTAAAACGCGTGGATGAAGTGTGGACCTCCGACAATACCGAAGCCTTCGACCGCCTGCGCATACAGGAAGGTTTCACCTACGCTTACGCGCCCAAAGTGATGATGGCTTGGGTAACCGACGTGCCCAATTTGAACGGCCGCAGCACTCCACTGCAATATCGCTTCCTGGTGGCCATGCAAGGGTCGCTAGGCATCGGCTCCAACCTGAATCACTGGAAAGACCAGGACTTCGCCCTGGCCTCGCGCATGGTCGGATTCGATAAAGAAATTCGCGGCACCGTGCAGCAGGGCAAGCTCTTCCGCCTGTTCTCGCCACGCGAGGGCGAATTCACTTCTAACGAGTATGTCGCGCAGGATGGCAAGCAGGCTGTGGTATTCGCCTTCCTGCACTCGCAGCAATATTTGCGGCCCGTTCCTATCGTCTATCTGCGCGGCCTCGACGAAAACGCCGTTTACCGCATAAGGCGCATCGACAATAAACTCAACGGCAAACTGGAGACCGCCAGCGGCTCTTACCTGATGCATCACGGCATCGAATTCCTGCTGGGCGGCGATTACGATAGCACTATGTTGATGCTAGAACGCGTGCCGTGACATATACTGCACTTTCGGAGGTCCGACATGCGAATTCCAAGAACCATTCTCGTCCTTTCTTGCGGCGCCGCGCTGACGTGGCTGGCAGGGTGCGGCAGTTCCCCGCACGCTACAACTGAGAAATACTGGCTGGTAGCAACCAATATCAAAATCCCGTATTGGCAAAGCGTTAACGCGGGCCTCTTAGGCGCCGCAAAACAAATGGGTGTCAAGGTGGAGATGGTGGGGCCCGATTCGTTTGACCCCAAAGCCGAACACCAATTCTTCCAGGAGGCGTTGGCCCAGAAGATCAAGCCGTCGGGAATTATGGTATCTGTCGCGGACCCGGCCATTCTGCAGGCGGATATCGACGCCGCCATCGCGCAGGGTGTTCCGGTGCTCACGGTCGATTCCGACGCGCCCGGCAGTAAGCGCCTTACCTTCGTGGGAACCGATAACTACAAAGCCGGTATGATGGGCGCGCAACTGGCCGCGAAGCAGTTGCAGGGCAAAGGCAACGTGGTAGTGTTCACCATGCCCGAGCAAGCCAATCTGAAAGAACGGCTGCACGGCTACCGCGATGGCTTCGAAGGTCATCCGGGCATCAAGATCGTCGATACCGTGGATATCAAGGGCGACGCGCGAATCGCTTTCGATCACACCCAGGAATTAGTGGATAAGAAGGGTATCGACAAGATTGACGGCTTCATTTGCCTCGAAGCCATCGCCTGTCCCGAAGTAGCCGATGTGCTCGACCGGAATAAAGTCGCCGGCAAGGTAATCGTGGCCATGGATACCGAACCGCGCACGCTCGATTGGATCAAGAAAGGCCGCATCGCCGGTACCATTGCGCAGAAGCCCTACACCATGGGGTACGTGGGCGTCGTGGCGCTCGATGCGCTGCACCACTACACCCCCGTTCCGCTGGATAAGATGTGGGCGGATGACCCGCTCTCTCCGGTTGCCCCGTTTATAGGCACCGGCCAGTTGCTAGTGGATAAGAGTAACGTCGATTCCTTTGTAAGTGCCACCACTCAGAAAAGCCAGTAGCGTAATTCTGCCGATTCAGTTGGGCCAGCGCGCCACGGCCCAACTCGTCTCGGCTTCGATAGCCAGCAGCCGGTTATATTTCGCCAGGCGCTCCGATTGTGTGATGGAGCCTGGCTTGAATTGATCGGCGCCCCAGCCTACCGCCAGATCGGCCGCCCAGTGATCTTCCGTCTCGCCGCTGCGGACGCTTAAGGTCACCTGCCAGCCCGCCTCTTTCGCCAGACGCCTAGCTTCGCCGGCTTCCGTTAACGTCCCGATCTGGTTCGGCTTCAGCAATAACGTATTGCATGCCTTCAGTTCGACCGCGCGCCGGATGCGTTCCGGATTGGTGCAAAGTAAGTCGTCGCCCACTACCAGCGCGCGCTTCTCGATGCCCCGGCACAGAGTCGGCCACCAATCCCAATCCTCTTCCGAAAGGCCGTCTTCCACGCTTACGATTGGATACCGCTCCACCCATCGGACCACCCGCGCGATCATGCCCGCGCTGTCCAACATGGCGCCGTCCAAGTGGTACAGACGGTGGTCATAGAACTGGCTGGCCGCCACGTCCAGCGCTAACTTTACGTCGACACCCGGTTTGTAGCCGGCTGTTTTGATCGCTACCACCGCGGCTTCAATCAGTTCCTCGGCGCTGTCGCAGGGGGGCGCCAGTCCGCCTTCGTCCGCGGTCAACAGGCGCATGCTGTAGCGCTTCAGCACCAACGCCGCGGCGGCTTGATACACGTCGTAAGCCATGGCCAGTGACTCGTCGATGGTTGCCGGTCTGGCGGGTATCATCAGCACGTCCTGTATCGCCACCTGCCGTCCCGCGTGCCGCCCGCCGCTAAATAGGTTGATGGTCAGCCGCGGCAGGCGGTCAGGCCCCCCCCCCACCAAGCCGGCAAAGTATCGATACAGCGGGATGCCCTGCTGCTGCGCACAGGCGCGCGCAAACGCCACCGAGACCGCCAGAATCGAATTCGCGCCCAACCGGGACTTATTCGCCGTTCCGTCCAGGTCGATCAGAGCGCGATCCAGTTCCGCTTGATCCGCGAAGCTCCGCCCCGCCAACGCCCGCTCGATTTCGCCCCGGACCGCATCCACGGCTTTACGGCAGCCATGGCCACCGTACCGCATCGGATCGCGATCCCGAAGTTCCTGCGCCTCCGCCCCGCCGGTCGACGCCCCCGATGGCACGGAAGCCGTTGCCGTGATGCCGCCCGCCAGCGTGCACGTTACGCTTACAGTGGGGCGGCCGCGGCTATCCAGAATCTCGGAAGCCGTTAAATGCTCGACGATTGGCATAGGTGTTCCTCGAAAACGCTGATCAGGTCCGTAATGGTGCCGGGCGCGCCGGGAATGATGCGCAATACCGCATCGCGCTGCCGCGTCCGTTGCGCTGCATCCAAATATTCCAGCGGCGAACGGCCCACTGCCCGCGCCAGCAGGCAGGCCAGCGTATGGCGCACCGCCCGCGCTTCCAGGCCCTTCGTCCAATCCGCCTGGCCCAACGCCGCCAGGTAGTGGCTCCAGTATTCGCGCGCCATACGCAGTAAGTCGCAGCGCAGGGCAGGCAAGTGGTGCGCCTTGCTCAGGAAGTGTGTCAGTGAAAAACCTAAGTCGAATGCCGGATCGCCGAAGTGAATCACTTCGTGATCCAACAGCACCAGCCGGCCCTCGTGAATCAGGATGTTCTTCGGGCTGTAGTCACCGTGCACCAGAGTGATGCGGCAGTCGAGCGTTTCGCCGATCAACGCGTGCAGGAATTCCGCCGCGGCAGGCGCCTGCTGCGCGGAGTAGCCATAGTACGGTTCCAGGCGCAACGATTCGAAATAGGAACGGTCCCCAAATACTCCCGCCAGTTCCGCACGCCTGTGGTACCCTTCCCGGTGGATCGCCGCTAGTAATCGCGCGAACTGCCTGAAATGATCGGCGCAGATTGTTCCCGCCAGCAGCACCGTCTTCCAATTATCGTGCGGACGCGGAACGGCCCGCATAGCTAGCAAATACTCTTCCCGATCCTCAAACAATAGCTCGGTCGTTGACCCGGCCGGTGTAAGCCGCGCCAGCCACTCCATACCCACGGCTTCCCTGTGAATCCGTTCGGGCGAACTGAACCAATCCACCGGAACCCGTAGTTTAGCCAGCGCCTGCTTCAGCACCCAGGCTTCTCCCGAGTCGCGCTCTAACCATACCGTCCGGTTTGAAACACCCCCGTGCAACACTTCCACCCTCACCGCTTCATCCGTCCCGATGCGCGCGGTTCGCTCCAGATACGCCACTAGCGCGGCTGCATCTTCGATGTCGAGCGTGTCAGGCAACCTTGGCTTCCTCCGCTTGAATCTGCATAGCCGAATACGCGCAGCCCACGGCAACTAGAAACATGGTTAGTACTTCGCTATCGCCCAAGTTATATTCGAAGACGCCGGAGATCATAGTGGCAACCACTACGGCTATCGTTCCATGCAGTACAAATTTCAAGTCACTCCGCCCCGGTGGCAGACTAAGCACTCGCCGTAGACAATCCCACAGAATCTGGCCTAGCATCCAGAGCATAAGCAGCATAGTAGGAATCCCGCGCTCGGCCGCATACTGCAGATAGATGTTATGTAAGTGCCCGTACCAACCTTCCGGCAGCGGCCGCGGGATATCTGCCGGCACATAACTATTGAACTGCAGTTTTACTTCTTCCGGACCCAGCCCAAACCAGGGATGCGCCCGTACCATTTCAACACCCGTACGCCACGTCACCTTGCGATGTTGGTTCGAATCCAACTTCCCCGGATTCAGCATCGATGAGAAACGCTCCCTGATAGACGCCGGCGCCAATAGCGCGATCAGCACCAGGGCCACCGGCAACGCCACCACCAACATGCGCTTCCAAAACCACAACAAATAGATGCCGGCCCCCGCGCTAGCCAGCCAGATGCCGCGCGTGAAACCCAGCAGCAGAGCGATCGCCATGATTAACGCGCATAGCAGCCACAGCCACGCACGCTTGCCCTTGATACAGGCGAAAAAGAGAAAAGCGGTAATCATCAGCAGCGCGAACATCTCTTGCCCACCGAACGTCATCCAGTGGCTGGTAAATCCGGTGATCCGTTCGCCCACGTAATAGTCGTAAAAAGTGCGTCCCTGGGCATGCGCTTCCTGCACCTTGTGTCCGAACTGTACCAATCCACGCAGCGCGGTTAGTGTGCCCGCGCCCGCCCAACTCAGAAACAGCCAGCGTATCGTGCGCATGTCCCGTAACGTGGAAAACACCACCAACAGCATCGTGAACACGAAGATCTTGCGTACTTGCGGCAAACCTGCGCCGGGATTCGGTGACAAAGCCAGAGAGATCAGCGTGCCAACCAGAAACAGGCCCAATGGCAGCCAAATCCGCGGTAAACGCATTTTCTGTCCGGAGAGCAGCAAGGTGGCTAACGCCAGCCCTAGCAGAATCTGCGAGGCTGCGATCGAAAACAGAATGGCTACCGCGGAGCCGAACGTGAGCCACCGCGCGGCGCGGAAAAGAAATGGTTCCGAGGATTCCATGAACCCTACAGTATAAGTGGGGGCGCGATAAACTGTTGGAATGAGCCGCCAGAAACGACCATACGCCCGCAGCCTGAGTTTGATAGCTGGATTCACGTTTGCGTGCGCCGCCGCCCCGCCGGTACCCGACAACCTAAAGCCGCCCGCAACGGAAAAGGTTCTCCTCAAGGCAACGGGCACGGGTTCGCAGATCTATGCCTGTAAAGCCAATCCCGCCGGCGGCCCCGAGTTCGCCTGGATCCTCGATAGACCGCAAGCCGACCTCCTCGCCGAAAGCGGCGCCACCGTGGGCAAACATTATAAAGGCCCGACCTGGGAGGCCTCCGATGGCAGCAAAGTGACCGGTCAGGTCGAGCAGCGGGCAAATGCTCCCGCCTCGAGTTCGATACCCTGGTTGCTGCTGAAAGCCGCCTCGCACGAAGGCGCCGGCACCTTTGCACCTGTAACCTACATTCAGCGCGTCGATACTGAGGGCGGACTCCCCCCCACCACTGGATGTGACAAGTCACATGCCGGCGCGGAAGTGTCAGTCGCCTACAAGGCGACCTATTTTTTCTACAGCCGCTAACAGCGAATAGAACTTCACCGTGTAGAGTAATTCGACACTTAGTACGGAACCGCCCCGCATTCCGTCTCAATAGTGGAACCCCTCACGCTTCCCAAGTCATCAGTAACCAATGACTTCGTCTGTCACTTTCATTGGCCCCATGATTGCTATCTGCCATGATGGAAGGTGTGCCTGAAGCTGCCCGCTTCAGCTTGATCCCCCGGCGCGCCTGCCTTAATTGAAAGCCCGCTTCCGCAACGTCTTGTCGGAACAACTGAACTGTGGAATACGAGGAGGATAGCTGTGCGCCTGCGAATGCTTTACTTGTCCGTCTGTCTGTTGGTTTCCGGCCGAGAGTATCTACGAGCGCAATTTGCGAACGCCGCATCGCAGAATTCGTCGACCATTCGGGGTGAAATCAGCAGCGACGGACAAACCCGGAAGGATGTTCTGTCTGTCGAACTCGTCTCACGCGGGCAAGTGGTAAACAGCGCAAACGTGCTGCCGGACGGAACCTTCGAGTTCACCGCTGTACAAAGCGGTGAGTACGAAGTCCTGTTAGCTGGTCCCTCGGAAACGATCCTACAGCGGCAGTTAGTCTCAGTTCGCGGTAACATGGCGGGAGTCAGTTTTAAATTGGATGACCGCCAGCCGGAACGTCCCGTCGATGGAACAGTTACGTACAATCGATTGCTGCATCCTGTGCCTTCCGCCGCACTTAAGGAATTTGAGCGGGGAGGTCGCGCCGCCCAAAAGGGTCTTACGCAGGAGTCCATTCGACACCTTCAGAAATCCCTCGCCATCTTCCCAGACTATGTCGAAGCTCACAACGACCTCGGCGTTCGCTATCTAAAACAGGGCAATTATGAACAAGCTGCCGCTGAGTTTCAAGCCGCTCTGAAGATAGAACCGCGAGCCCTTCGGCCTACCAGTAATCTGGCCCTCGCTTGGGTCGCCTTAGGCCGCTATACCGACGCTGAGTCCGCTGCCCGCCGCGCAGTTTCCTTCAGCCCGAATTTCGAACCCGCCCAGCGTGTCTTAAAACTGGCCCTTGCCCGTGTAACCGTCACGCCCGAACCGAATCGCGTCCAATCCACTTCGCTCCGGGATCCTAAACCACTTCGCGCACCTTATCCTCAGCAACCGTAAGCGCAATCTTTCTCCGATTGGGTTCGCCTTTCGCCAGTGACTCCGCAAAATGGGCAGCCTGCTCCAGGGTCACACTTGGAGGCATCGGTGGTTCATACGGATCTACGACAGCCTCGATAACTACCGGTCCGCGAACCGCCAGCGCCTCGTCCAGAATACTGCCACAAGTGGCCGGATCGGTAATGCTAAAGCCCTGACCGCCGCAAGCCCGCGCAAAGGCGGCGAAGTCGATGGGCTGCAGTTCACACCCATACTCCGGGTTGCCCAAGAACACCATCTGTTCCCATTTAATCTGCCCCAGCGTATTATTCTTCAGCACCACCACCTTCACCGGCAGTTGATACTTTACCGCCGTGGCGAACTCGGCCATCAGCATCGAGAATCCTCCGTCACCTACGAACGCTACGCATTCGCGGCCGGGGTAAGCAATCTGTGCGGCGATCGCATACGGCAGTCCGCAAGCCATGCTCGCCAGATTTCCCGAACACGAATACATCTGTTCCGGCCGCGCTGAAATGTGGCGCGCCCACCAAGTCGTGTTGGTCCCCGAATCGCAAGACACAATGGCAGTAGCCGTGAGCCGACGCCCCAACTCCGCGGCCACCAATTGCGGCTTCATCGGGATGTCGCGGCGGCTTTCCTGTTTCTGCATGACTTCTCGCCATTCAGCCATGCCTTCCTGCGCCTTCTCCAGAAACTTGCGATTATCTCTCCACTGCAGCATCGGCAGCAGCGCCTTCAAAGTATTGGCGCAGTCGCCCACTAACCCAACTTCAACGTCGTAGCGCAGTCCTATACGCTGTGGGTTCAGATCGATCTGTACGCCGCGCGCCTTCCCGGGCTTCGGAAGAAACTCGATGTAAGGGAACGAACTCCCCACAATCAGCAGCGTGTCGCAAGCTTCCAGCACGGATTGCGATGGTTTGGTGCCTAGCAGTCCGATGCCGCCGGTAGTATAAGGACTGTCGTCGGGCACTGCCGCCTTGCCTAGTAACGCCTTCACGATCGGCGCGCCTAGCTTCTCCGCCACCGCGAGCAGTTGCTCGCCGGCGTGCAACGCACCCTGTCCCGCCAGAATCGCGATTTTCTCTCCACCGTTCAGAATGGCCGCCGCTTTCTGTAAGTCGTCTATAGAGGGCAGGCGCGCGCTCCGTGCCGACACATCCGAAGTGTGGTGCGGCAGGTTACGCTTGGAAGCCTGCTTACGCGATAGCTCCTGCTCCTGTAAGTCAGTCGGAAAAGTAATGTGAGCCACGCCGTGGTAGGCCAACGCGGTTCGGCACGCCAAGTCCACCAGGTTCTCCACGTGCGTCGCGCCCATCACTCGTTCATTGAATACGGTGACGTCTACGAACAACTTATCGAGTTCCACATCCTGTTGCGCAAACGTCCCGATCAAATCGTGGAAATGCATTCCCGTGATCGCCAGCACTGGCTGGCCATCCATCTTGGCATCGTACAAACCGTTCAACAAGTGGATACCGCCAGGTCCGGATGTCGCCAAACATACGCCCAGTTTGCCGGTATATTTTGCATACGCGCAAGCCATGAACGCAGCCGATTCCTCGTGCCGCACCTGTACAAAGCGAATCTTGTCCTGGCGCTTCCGCAAAGCCTCCATCACGCCGTTGATGCCGTCGCCGGGCAGGCCGAATATCGTATCCACCCCCCAATCGAGCAACGCCTCAACCAGTACATCGGAAGCCGTAGTAGATGCCATGTTTTGTCCCTGATACTATTCATGGCATCCGCAGGTCTTCACGACAAGCGGCGATCATTCCCCGATGTACAGCGCCGCACCCAAAGCTGCCCTGTGGCCGCCCCCAGCTTACGGTATCCTAAAGGCTCGCCATGGACGCTCCCGTACAATCGCAGACGGCCACGGTCGTCGTTCCGGCTTCCACATCGCAGAACGCGCCGCCCAACTCCGATGAAGGCCGCTTCGTCCCCGGCACCCTGGTCGCGGGACGTTATCGCATCATCTCGCTGCTCGGCCGCGGCGGTATGGGCGAAGTCTACCGCGCCACCGACCTCACCCTCTCTCAACCCGTTGCCCTGAAGTTCCTGCCCGATTCCGGGCCCGACCATCTGCGCGCCCTCGAGCGCTTCCACAACGAGGTGCGCGTCGCCCGCCAGGTTTCCCATCCCAATGTCTGCCGGGTCTACGACGTTGGCGAAGCCGACGGCATGCCGTACATTTCCATGGAGTATGTGGACGGCGAGGACCTGTCATCCCTGCTGCAGCGCATCGGCCGCCTGCCCGCCGACAAGGCCATGGAAATCGCTCGCAGAATCTGCGCAGGCGTAGCCGCTGCGCATGATAAAGGCGTAATCCACCGCGACCTGAAGCCCGCCAACATCATGCTCGACCGGCGCGGCAACGTGGTCATCATGGACTTCGGCCTCGCCGCCGTCGCCGACCAGTTGCGCGGCGCCGAAGCCCGCAGCGGCACGCCCGCCTACATGGCCCCGGAGCAATTGCGCGGCGAGAAGTAACCGCACGAAGCGATATCTACGCGCTCGGCATGGTGCTCTACGAGATCTTCACCGGCAAACGCGCCTACGATGCCGCCACCATGGCCGAGTTGATCCGCCTGCAGGAAAGCGCCCAGATCACCAGCATGTCCTCCATCGCGGCCGAAATCGATCCCGCCGTGGAGAAGGCCATTCGCCGTTGCCTCGATCCCGACCCGGCCAAGCGTCCAGCCACCGCGCTGCTCGGTATCTGCCGCGCTTCCCGGCGGCGATCCGCTGGCTGCTGCCCTGGCCGCCGGTGAAACTCCATCGCCCGAACTGGTCGCCGCTTCGGGCGGAACCGACGGGCTACCCCTCAAGAGATCGGTGCCTCTTGCGCTGGCCCTCGCGGCCTTGATTATTGCCGTGCCTTTTGCCCGCACCAATATCGAACTGCATAGCCTGGTGCCTTTCGATCTCTCGCCCGATGCGCTCGCGGCCAAAGTTCGCGAGATGGCGGCTGGTTTCGGTTACAAGGCCCTTCCCGTCGACAGAAAGTACGATTTACATTGGGACTCCGACCGGATCCTCAACGTCGCCAAGCAAGCGAAATCCGTGGATCAGGCGCGCCGCTTGTTTGACGCCGAATCCCCCCTCCTCCTCGGCTATCGCGAGAGTCCCTTGCCCCTGGTGTCATTGCCCGATGGCGAGATCACCGAAACCCGTCCCGCCCCCGTCATCTCCGGAATGATCGAAGCTTGGGTTAGCAGCAAAGGGGAACTCAGGATGTTTCATGCGGTCCCCCCCCAGGTGAATGGTGCGGATAGTGCCCCAGGCGGCCCGGTGGATGTTGCGTTACTCTCGCGCGCCATCGGCTTCGATATTTCCCAATGGCCGGAGGCCCCCCCCCGCTTCTCCCCGCTATATGCCTACGACTGGGTCAAAGCCTGGAAAGGCGAGCATCCCGTGCTGCATACCGCCATCACCGTTCAAGCCGCCGCCTGGCACGGAAGACTCGTGGACCTACAAGTTCTGTGGCCTTGGTCGAAGCCTTGGCATGAACCGAGTTCCTATGCCTCCTCTTGGACCGGCGCGGCGCGCACCCTCGTCGAAAGATGCACCATGGGGCTCGTGTTTCTGTTCTCGGTCTTTATGGCGGCCAGGAATCTGAAGGCCGGGCGCGGCGACCGGCGCGGCGCATTGCGCTTGGCTGCTGCCATCTTGCTTATGGAAGTAGCCGTGTGGATATGCACCGTGCACTGGGCGGTCGATATCTCCATGCTCAACATCTTCACCACCAATGCCGCCGCTTGGGTCATGTCCGCCATCACCATTTGGGTTCTGTACATCGCGTTGGAACCGGCGGTGCGCGCCCGCTGGCCCCATGCCATGCTCACCTGGAGCCGTGTGCTCACCGGCCGCTGGCAGGATGCCCGTGTGGCTGCCGACGTTCTGTACGGCGCACTCGTAGGACTGATCATCGCGGTATTTTTTCTGGCCGTCCAGTCCGTCCAGGTGCACCAGGGATCCGTGGGCCCCTCGGTGAATTCGGATGTGGGCGCCAGTGCCCGATACTTGATCGCCGATGTTCTCGGAACCGCCAGTAACGCCACCGAATTTGGGCTCGTCGTGGTCTTCGCCATCTTCTGCTTCCGCGCCATCTTCCGTAAAGATTGGGCCGCGTCGATGGCTGCCGCGGTGCTTTTCACTTTGGCCGAAAAGGATGCCTGGCAAGGGAACCTCGGCAATTTTGCGTTCTTCCTGATTATCTTTGCGTTGCTGGTGTTCGTCCTGCTTCGCCTCGGGCTTGTCTCTACTATGGTGGCCATCTTCGTGGTGAATAATCTTTTGCGAACGCCCGGCGCACAGAACTTGACCAAGCCTTACGAATGGACCGTAATCATCTATCCGGCAACAGTTTTAGCCATAATTGTTTGGGCGTTCTGGCAGACTTCCGGACAGCAATTGATGGCCATACCCGAGGATGATCGATGAGAAGCTACGGCGGTGCTCTGCTGGCGTGTCTGTGGTGCGCGGCTGTTGCTCCCCCGGCCAACGCGCAGGATCGCACTTTAATCTGGAGCGATGAGTTTAACGGCGCGCCCGGATCGCCGCCCGATCCGGCCAAGTGGGTCTACGACCTGGGTGGCGATGGATGGGGCAACCACGAACTCGAAACCTACACCGACAGCCGCGCCAATTCCTATCTGGATGGCGAGGGACGCCTGGTGATTCGCGCGCTGCAGCCGGCACCCGGCAAGATTACTTCGGCGCGCCTGAAGACGCTGGGCAAGTTTTCCTTTAAGTACGGCCGCGCCGAGGCTCGCATCCGCATCCCCTATGGCCAAGGCATCTGGCCCGCTTTTTGGATGCTGGGCGCGAACGTGACTGACACGGATTGGCCGCAGTGCGGCGAGATCGACATCATGGAGAACATCGGCAAAGAGCCCGCTACCGTGCACGGCACCATCCACGGGCCCGGCTACTCCGGCGACAAAGCCATAGGCAAACCGTTTCAAATCCCGGACGGAAGATTTGCCGATGACTATCACGTGTACGCCGTCGACTGGACCCCGAAGCGGCTGGAGTTCCTGGTGGATGGCCATAGCTATCACACAGCGACACCCGCCTCCCTGCCGGCAGGATCGAAGTGGGTTTACGACCATCCGTTTTTCCTGATTCTCAATTTGGCAGTTGGTGGAGATTGGCCCGGGAAGCCGGATGACACAACCGTTTTTCCGCAGACGATGCTGGTGGATTATGTGCGCGTTTACCAGACCGCCAAGGAATAGTGATCAAGGATTCGGGAATCGCGAGTGACCAGTTGCGCCTTGGCGGCTTTGGCATTCGCAACGATCAGACGGTCGAACGGATCGCGAGTCCAGGACTCGGAGATGGATTGCTCGGCGATCGTGCGGAAGGGCAGATCGCAAACCCGTAGGCCGACATCAACACCCAGCATGGCGATCAGTTTGGTCGCCGTTGGTTTGAGGCGGCCGATTTCGTGCAGCAGTTCCAGTTCTAGAATTGAAGCGGCCGAAGCCAGCAGTTCGTGACGATCAATCGCCTTTCGCGCTGCCGTTCCCAGTCGGTCGACCTCCCCTGACGCAACAAAGATGAGAACATGCGTATCCAGATAGATCACTTCAGCTCCGACCACTCGCTCAACCAGTCCATACCGATAATGTCATCGGGATCGCCCACAAATAGCGACCTCTTCTTCAACCGGTCCAACTTGCTGACGGGCTTTTCGGGCACGATGCGCAGCACCACACCCTTGCGAATTACCTCTACCGGCACTCCCGTCTCGATAGCTTCATCGAGTATCTTGTAGACGTTTTCCCTTAGCTTCGACGCAGTAACCCGCATAGTATTCTCCCGTCGCTTGGTGTCCGACCATTCGCTCGACCAATCGATCCCGATAATGTCATCGGGGTCGCCCACAAATCCGACGCGTTTCTTGAGCCCGTCCAGCTTCCGCATTTCACCAACCAGCATATCATACGTATGACTAACCACACCCGTACGTACGCCTCAACCTCGCCCACCGTGCATTATAGTGAATAGGCGGCAACATGGGAATAACGGCAATCGCGCGGCAATCGGCGCCACGCCTTCGATGGTACATCTGCGGACTCCTCTTCTTCGCCACCACCATCAACTACGTCGACCGGCAGGTGCTCGGCCTCCTCAAACCCGCCCTCGAAAAAGAACTCGGATGGCGCGAGTCCGACTATGGATGGATCGTCTTCGCCTTCCAACTCGCATACGCGTTGATGATGCCATTCGCCGGACGTCTCGTTGACTGGGCGGGCACGCGGCTAGGCTACGCAGTCGCCGTAACCCTCTGGAGCCTTGCCGCCATGGCGCATGCCCTTGCCCGCACAGCCCTCGGCTTCGGGATCGCGCGCTTCGGACTGGGTCTGAGCGAGTCCGCCAACTTCCCCGCCGCCATCCGCACCGTGGCCGATTGGTTCCCCCAACGCGAACGCGCCTTGGCCACCGGCATTTTCAACAGCGGAGCCAATATCGGCGCGATCCTGGCCCCCCTCACGGTTCCGTATCTCGCACTCCATTACGGCTGGCGGTCCGCCTTCCTGGTAACCGGCGCGGCCGGCTTAGCCTGGGTCCTGCTATGGTGGCTGTTCCTGCGCGAACCCCGACGCCATGCACCTCCCCCCCCACCCGATGAGGACTTTGCGCGGCCGCCCCTACGCGAACTGCTGGCTAGCCGGACCGCTTGGGCCTTCATCCTGGGCAAATTCCTCACCGACCCGGCCTGGTGGTTTTATCTTTTCTGGCTGCCCGGATTCCTGAACCGCGTCTACGGCCTCGATCTCGCGCACTTAGGCCTGCCCATCATCGTGATCTATCAAGCCTCCGCAGTCGGCTCAATCGGCGGTGGCTGGATCCCCGCTGCGCTACTGAAACGCGGTTGGGCGCCTAATCGCGCGCGCGCCGCCGCCATGTTGATCTGCGCCGTAGCCGTAACATCCGTTATCTTTGTCGGTATGGCGCGCACCAATATGTGGCTTGCCGTTGCGCTGGTCGGCGTAGCCACCGCCGCGCATCAAGGATGGTCCGCAAACCTGTATACGCTGGCTTCCGACTTATTCCCGCGCGGAGCCGTAGGGTCCGTGGTTGGCCTCGGTGGACTCGGCGGAGCCGTCGGCGGCATGATCGTAGCGCCCATGGTCGGCTATTGGCTGGACTGGTCGCACGGTGCCTACGCCCCTCTGTTCGTCGTCGCCGGATCCATCTACCTAGTCGCCTTCGCAGTCATTCGCTGGCTAGTTCCCGCGCCAAAACCGCGCTACGCTTCAAAGCGCTAAGTACTCCCGCGCGTTGCTATAGCAAATATTTCGGATCATCGATCCCACCAGTTCGTCGTCATCTGGGATCAATCCGCGCTCCACATCCTCGCCGATCAAATTACAAAGCACCCGCCGGAAATACTCGTGCCGCGGATACGACATGAACGATCGCGAATCCGTAAGCATCCCGATAAATCTCGACAAAAGGCCTGTATTGGAAAGCGCGTTCAATTGCCATTCCATGCCTTCCTTCTGATCGAGAAACCACCAGCCGCTGCCGAACTGGAGCTGGAAATTGCCCGCCATGGTGGCCAGCGCATAGTTGTCCACCGGGTTCACGTTATAGATGATCATCTTCGGTAGCGCATTTTCCAAATTGAGTTGGTCCAGATACGAGCCCAGCGCCTCCACCTGCCGCCAGTCGCCGATGGAATCGTAACCCGTGTCCGGTCCGACCTCCCGCAATTGCCTGCTGTTCGCCCCCCGATAAGCGCCCAGGTGCAGTTGTTTGGTCCACCCTTTCTCCGCGTCCACACGTCCGAAAAACAGCATCATATAGGACGCGAATTTCGCGTGCTCGTCGGCGCTGGCAGCCTGCCCCTTGCGCGCCTTGTCGAAGATGGCGGCCGCTTCCGCTGCTGTGCAATGCGTTGCGTAACATTGGTTTAAACCGTGGTCCGACAGCCGCGCCCCTAAGGCATGGAAATCGTCGTGCCTTTGGCGCAGCGCATTGGTGAAGTCCCCCAGCCCGCCAATCTCTACGTTGCTCACCGCCGCCAACCGCTCCACCCAAGCATTGAACGCTTCCGGCTGATGGACGGTCAGAGCCTTGTCCGGGCGAAAGGCGGGCAGCACCCGGGTAGCCTGCCGTGATTCGCGCATGGCCCGGTGGAAGATAAGGTCGTCCGCCGGGTCGTCCGTGGTGCACAAGTGCGTCACTTTGAACCGCCGCAAGATTCCCTGCGTTCGAAATTCAGCAGTCGCCAGCAGTGCGTTGGCCTGCTCCCAAATCCTCGGCGCGCTATCGGCATTCAGCAGTTCCTCGATTCCAAAGTATCGCCGCAGTTCCAAATGGGTCCAGTGGTAAAGCGGATTCCGTAGCGTCTGCGGCACCGTATCCGCCCACGCCAGAAACTTCTCATAAGGGCTGGCATCCCCACTGCAAAAACGCTCGCTGGCGCCGTTGGCTCGCATCGCCCTCCATTTGTAGTGGTCGCCCTCCAGCCAGATCTCAGTCAGGTCCCGGAATTGGCGGTTCTCCGCGATGTCTTTGGGGGACAAATGGCAGTGGTAGTCAAGAATGGGCTGGGGCTCGGCGAAGGTACGGTAAAGATGTCGGGCGGTCTCGTTGCTTAGCAGAAAGTCATCCGTAATAAAGGTCTTGTGCGCGGTGCTCACCATGCCCCAAGCATAATCCAATGCACTGGGCCCGTTCGGCTTGCCCAGTCACCAGCCGGGGAATCGCTCCTTCTCACTGAAAACAAACCGCGGCAGCCTAGCCTCGGCAGCGAACCTGCATCGTCGTCATGCTACCCTCGGATCGGACAGCGGATCCTGCAACACCCACGCAGCCCACGCCGTATCCTGCAACGAAATGTAACAAGTATGCGAAAAATGTGTTGCATGACGCCGTCATTCAATCGCGTGGCCAACACATTGGCTTTGTTTGCAAAACTTTTTACCCCGGCATGATCGTGCACAACCGCGCACAATTTAGCCCAATGTTTTAACTCATTCTATATTAGGCCCTTAATCGTTTTGTCACGGTACGGGCAATACTAGGAAGCGTATTGACAGGAGAATGTCACTCTCACTCTGATCTATGGCACCCGGTGGAGTCGAGTTGTGGACAAGCAAGCATGAATACGCTCGTTAGACAAATAATATGTTTCTTACCCTGGTAACATATCGGACCTGTCCCACGTCGATTGAAATCATCCCGCTACATTTGCGTTATCTTTCGCTTTCTAAGTGCGCAATTAGCTATTGACGCAAGTCCGTTTCATGCAGTACAATCATTGAAATTTGCTCTGTCCAATGAGGTCTAATGCCACTCCAACGCGTGTCAAAATTAGTTCTTTCAGTCCTTTTCATACTTACTTTGGTGAATGTGCCAGGCCGTGCTGACGTTCCCACGCCACCTCAGCCACCGCCGCCGCCGCTGGGTTACTGTAGCCTGATCTACACCGAACTTTCCACGGATCTCGCTGCATTTAACGTCATCCTACTCACTCCTCCGGTTTGGAGGCCTGTCGCCGGTGGACCCACGTTGTTTGCCGCCAACCTCCAAGTCGCGGATGGCAATACGGGCCCGGCGCTATCCGGCTCAGGCTACATGGCGGGCGTTCTGACCCAGTTGCAGGAAGAAAAGGCCCTCGGAGTTCAAGCCATCGCCATCCAAATCGGATTCCCGGTATTGTATGAGCCGTTCTTTGGTAGCCAGGCAGCCTTGCAGCCCTACTTGACTTTCTATACCAACGTCGCCAATGCTGTCAGAGCCGCTGGTCTGAAACTCATCGTCGAGAACGATGTCCTGCTTTCCAACGACATCAACACTGGATGGAGCAATCTGAACGCTTTTTACGCTGGCCTCACCTGGACAGAATACATGGCCGCCCGCGCCACTAACGCCGCCACTCTCGCCCAAGCCATGCAACCGGACTACCTGGTGCTAGGGGAAGAGCCCGACGGCGAAGCGGTGCAGACCGGCCAAACCAACATGAATATTCCGTCAGATGCTGCCCAGATGATCAGCGGCATGATAACCGCGGTCCGAGCGCTGAACTTGCCCAATGTCAAACTGGGCGCCGGCTTCGGAAGTTGGTTGCCTGCCACCGGCGTCGGTAGTCTTACCAACTACATCAATGCCTATATCGCTCTCCCGATGGACTACCTTGACTTCCATCTCTATCCCATAAATACCGAACAGGAAGCCAGTCTCATCGCCAACACGTTGATCATAGCCGAAGCGGCCGCCGGCGTTGGCATGCCCGTCGCCATGAGCGAAGGCTGGGCTTGGAAGATGGAAAATAACGAATGGAACGTCCTGAACGGCCAGGATTACCGCGGCCGCGATCCCTTCAGTTTCTTCGCTCCCATCGATGCCTACTATCTCCAAACCGTCCAGGCCCTCGCTAAGTACACTAACATGCTGTATGTGGCGCCGGAAGGGCCCGACTATCTTTATACCTACCAAACCTACGGTGGAACCGTAGCCAATGGCGGCGCAGTAAACTGCACTTGTACCACCGAGAGTTGCTCTTCCTACGACATCGTTCACACTGAGACTGGCCTAGCCGCCACCGCCAACGCTGTTGGAGACATCAGCACTACCGGACTTAGCTATAACGCCCAGTTAGTCGTGCCTCCCGATACCACGGCGCCAACGGTTCCCGGCACCCCCACCGGATCTGCAGGTTACACCCAGGCCAGTTTCGCCTGGACCGCTTCGACTGACAACATCGGCGTTATGGGCTACAACGTATATCGCTGCCAACCCGCCGCTTTGGGTCAGTCGTGCACCGGCGCTTACATCGGGCAAACAACATCGACTCAATACATTGATCCCAATCTTGTCAGTAACACTCCTTATAACTATCAAATCCAGGCATTCGATCTCTTGAATAACGATTCGGCCCTCAGCGCGCCCTTTAGCGTTCAGACTTTGCGGAATTCCTCCACTGCCCCAACCAACTTGGCCGCGACTGCAAAATCCGCCAAGGAGATCGACCTCAGTTGGACCGCCCCATCAAACACAACTGGTTTGTCCTCGTACCTGATCTTCCGGGGCGATTCGCCTTCCGACCTGGCTCAGATCGGAAAAGCGGCGTCCACATCTACCACTTACAAGGATTTGAATCTGTCTCCCGCGACTATCTATTACTACGGCGTCGAGGCCGTCGAGTCGGGCATCGACTCCCCAATGTCCGGCACTGCCTGGACCACCACGCTGCCGCTGCCAAATCCCCCGAGTAGCGTCGTCGGGACGCCCACGGTTTCAACAGTCGTTCTTACCTGGCAGGAAGATCTGGTGAAGAACGGTTTGCCCGTCAGTTCTTATCAGGTCTTCGAAGGCCCCACACCTGTCCAACTGACAAAAATCGCAACGGCCAAGACTCTCACCTATACGGCCCGGAACCTGACTCCGAATACTGTCTATTACTTTGAGATTGTGGCTGTGGATAGCGGCAACGATGACTCGGTGCCGTCCGCCGAAATAGCGGTCACCACCTCGCCTTTGCCGCCGCCGCCGACCATTCTAACGGTTACGGCCCCCGCCGCCACGCAAATTGCATTGACCTGGAAATGGGCACCCCTAACAGGCGGCCTGCCAATCGCCCGGTACCTTGTCGATTGCGGGACTTCACCCACCAATCCACCGCAAGTCGGAGTGTCCACCACAACTTCCTTCACTTACCGAAGCGCGACCCCCGGGACCAAGTATTACTGCCAGGTGATTGCCGTCGATTCGGGGAACGATGACTCGGCCCCATCCGCCCAAGTCTCCATTACCACCCCGCCGCTGCCCGCGGCTCCGACCAATGTCGTGGCTACGGCTAACACCGCCACTAAGGTAACGGTCACCTGGACCGAGACCATTCCGCAGAATGGGCTGCCTATTCAAAACTACACAGTGTTCCGCGGCACCACGCCAACGGGCTTGACCCAACTGTCTACGACATCCAAGACGACTTACACCGACGCCACTGTGGTTGGTGGAGACACGTATTACTACGCCATTGAAGCCACCGACACCGGACGGGATGTGTCCCCCATGTCGGCAACCGCGAAGGTGACCACTCCGTAGCGTGTCGGCTTTACCGCCAGCGGAACAGTTTCAGCGCTACCGGGAAACAGAGTACCAGCCACGCGCCGAGCACCATAAGCTGCCCGGACACTTGTGCTAAACCGGCGCCTTGCAGCATATTGGCTCGTAACGCATCGATAGCGGCCGTCAACGGCAGCGCCCGGATTACCGGCTGCAGCATATCCGGAAACCGTTGCGCCGAGAAGAATACGCCGGATACGATCCACATCGGCATCATTACCAGGTTCATTAAACCGGACGCCGCCTCGATCGTCCGCGCGCGCGAAGCGATCAACAATCCCAGCGCGCCGAACGATAGCGATGTGGTCACGCAGACAACCGCCAGATCCGCCAGTGACCCGCGCATCGGCACCTTGAAAACGAACACTCCGAAACACAACAGGAAACCGACTTCGATTACCAGCATGACCAAGCGCGAAAGTAAGAACGAGAGCAGGTAGTAGGCACGCGGCATCGGCGTGGCGATCAGGCGCTTCATCAGCTTCCTGCGCCGCGCGTCCACAATCGCAAATCCCATGCCCCAGATGGCGCTGCCCATCAGGTTCATGCCCAACAGTCCCGGAATCAGGAAGTCGATATATCGCGATCCCGGTTCGCGCATCAGCCTGTCGCTCGTGCCCACCGGATCCGTCCGGCCTCCGGCCCGCTGTACTGCTCGGTCCGCCAGCATACGCGCGGCGCGGCCTTCGGGGTTCGTGTCGTCGTACCTGTACACTACGGATCCGTTCGTTCCGGGCTCCGCCAATAACGCCACTTTGCCGGTACGCAAGGCATCTTCCGCCGCCCGTGGCGATAGTTGTTGAACGTCCAGCAGTTTGTCTTTCCGCAAAGCCTGCGCCAGTTCCGGCGTCACCGTCGCAATCTTCAAAACATCCGCAGGTCGATTGCGAAATGCCAGGCCCAGCCCTGCCGCGAGCAAGATTGGAAAGATAAACACCCAGAATAACGCTTCCGGCTCCCGTGAGAATTCGCGGAAACGCGTGAGCGTTAACTGCACCAGCGCATGGCCCGACCATCCGCCGCCCCCTTGCGGCTGAGCCGCCGATTCTCTCGCCCGGATTTCTGGAACAGCCGTTACCTCACTCATCGCGCAAATGCCTCCCGGTCAGCGTCACGAAAACATCTTCCAAGGTAGCCGAGTGTGTCCGCAGTTCAGTCAGTGGCACACCCTGGCGGGCCAGTTCTTCGAGCAGCGCGGGCACCGCCCGGTGTAACTCCGTCACTTGCATCTTCACCGTGCCGTTTTCAGCGCTGACGTCGCGCACGCCTTCCATTTGGCGCAGTACCGAAACCTCCAGCGCCTTGCCCGCGCTGCCGGCTGAGAACTCCACCATGTGCTCTACGCCGATCGATGTGATCAGCTCGCGCGGCGTCCCCAGCGCGATCGTTTTCCCGTGATCCATGATGGCCACGTGATCGCAGAGCTGTTCCGCTTCATCCATGTAGTGCGTGGTCAAAAGAATCGTACGGCCCTGCAGCTTGAATCGTTCGATCAATTCCCATAATTGCCGGCGCGCCTGCGGATCGAGCCCTGTGGTGGGCTCGTCCAGAAACAGAAAGTCCGGATCGCCCACCAACGCGCAAGCCAATGCCAGTCGCTGCTTCTGCCCGCCCGACAGACCGCCCACCCGCGAGTTGACCTTCTCTTCCAGTTGCACCAACCCGATCACTTCCGCGGGCGACGGACCCCGGCGAAAGAAACTGCGGAAGAGGCACACCGTCTCCATCACCGTAACTTTGTCCGCCAGTTGGGTCTCTTGCAGTTGAATTCCTAACCGCTGCCGCAATTCCGCGGCGCCCGAATCCCAGCGCAGCCCGAGCAGTTCCACCTCCCCGGAATCGGGTTCGGTCAAACCCTCGCAGATTTCGATGGTCGTGGTTTTGCCGGCCCCGTTCGGTCCCAGCAGACCGAAGCACTCGCCCGCGCGCACTTCGAGGTCAAGGCCGTCGACAGCCACTACATCTTTGAAGGTCTTCCGCAGGTTGCGGACGCGCAGAGCGGCTGTGGTTGTCGAAACGGGCATTCCCTTAGTATCCGCGTTCGCCGGGCGTGCGGTCAAACTCGTCGCCGGGTTACCATCAAGCTTATGAGCCACAGCGTGGATTTCGAAGTGGTCTGTCCCAACGACCACAATCAGACCGTTACCTTCGATCAACAGGAATTCGAACAGAAGCTGAAGTCCGGCGCGCTGGTCTTCCACTGCAATACCTGCGACACGGATTGGAATCCTTCCCATGAAGAGATTGCCAAGATGCGCAAACAACTTTCGAAGAACGCCGGCTAAGCGCAACTTTTCGCGCGCTTCGATGAAAAAACGACGGGCTCTTTTTCGCATATCTCTTTGAAGGCTATTCATAGCTCAGAAAGGAATGCGAAGAAATGACCACGAAGACGAAACATCGAACCCTGCTGGCGCTGCTATTGACCTGCGCCGGCACAACTGCGCGCGCGCAGTCCCCTCAGTTCACTACCCTCTACACTTTCTCCGACCGCGCCCGAGGTGTCGCGCCGGACAGCAGCGTAGCGGTCGATAAGAACGGCGTCCTGTACGGAACCACCGCATTCGGCGGAACAGACGATTCCGGCGTGCTGTTTTCCGTGACGCCGCCGGCGTCCCCGGGCGGCGTATGGACGGAAGCGGTGCTATATAACTTTCCGGGAAACGGCACCATTCGAGCCGGTACTGGCGCGCCCGTGATTGTCGACAACAGTGGTATCGTTTACGGCGCCATCACGGGAGACATTCCCGGCGCAGGCAACGGGTCTATCAACGGCGGCATCTACTCCCTCACGCCCCCGTCTGCTCCAGGCGGAGCATGGAGGCATACGACGCTTTGTAGCTATCGTCCCCTGGAAGGCCCCCAGAGCATTGCGATGGGCAAAGGCAAAGTGATCTATGCCATCACCAGCGAAGACGGCGCCAATCTCGACGGCTTCGTATCCTCCTGTGCTCCGCCGTCGCAGGCCGGACAAGGGTGGACAAGCACAGTCCTCTATAACCTCCCCGCGGGCGGAGATACTGGCTTGAGCTCGAATATCGCTGTCTCCAAAAGCGGTACACTCTACACTGCCTCCAACGCCACTTTTTCGACGGGCGGTTCGGTTTTCTCGCTGAAACCACCGGCCTCTCCCGGCGGTGCCTGGACCGAAACTACTCTCTACGGGTTTCCCGGGTTCGACAATGGCGCGAATACCGCGGGACTGGTTATCGGCAACGGCGTTCTGTACGGCGCGACTTCCATCGGCGGAAGCGGCACCTGCGAGGGCATTCAGCCTGGATGTGGCGTTGCTTTCGAACTGACTCCTCCCACGTCGCCCGGCGGCGCCTGGACCTACACACTCCTGCACACTTTTGAGAACACGCCCGATGGCGCTTATCCGGATCCACTCGTAGCCGGACCCGGAGGCGTCCTTTATGGTTCCACTTACTCCGGCGGAACATTCGGCTTCGGTACGCTGTTTTCACTCACTCCGCCAAGCGCGCCCGGCAGTGACTGGACCTACACGCTGCTTTATCAGTTTACCGGTGGCGCCGATAGCGGTAATCCGAATGGACTCACTCTGGGGCCGGATGGCACGATCTTCGGCACGACCACAGGCACCGTGTTCTCCCTGCGCCCATAACCGGGTTACGCGTTTGACTCGATCAATGCTGCGTGGGCAAAGCTGGCTTTCGGGTTTGTTTGGCCTGCAGAAGCAACCCGAAAGTCACTTGCTGATCGACCAGGCTGAAAAGGGGCGGCAGCGATCCATACTGATACTTGGCATTCAGCGCCAGAAATTTCCATTGCCATGGTGAGTAAGTGATGTCAACCTCGATCCAATGCCGCGGCCTTGTCGTCAGGTCTACTGTAGTCAGCCCATGATGAGTCTCAATGAAGGGCTCGTCGGTTGCCGGCAGCCGCACGCGATACGAACCGGTGATCGCAAAGACATTGGACGCCTTATCCGACGACGCCACGCCAAAGGTTGCGTCGGATCCCAGAACACCCCGAAAGATGCCGGAATAGTGTGAAAGATCGACCGGCGTTCCCATGAGCTGCCTCGGATGGTTCAGATTATGACCCGCCTCCAAGCCCAGAGCAGGGTATAGAGTCACGAAGCTCAATTCGCTAAGTTTCTTGCGCCGTAAAACAAAGGTGCTGAGAAAGCTGGAGATGATATTGCTAGATGGATCGGTGCGGGTAAACTCCCCGCCGATCGGATTCAGCTTCGTAGTCAGCCCATATAGAATCCCTCGATTGATGTTGTCTACCCGCCAAAACGATAGAGCGGCCTGGATAGAATCCGGATCCAATTTCGTGCGGTTGTTAGGCGGTTGGGCATTTTGGTTGATCAGAACCGAGGATGTGAATCCGGGCCGAAACCCCCAGATCTCGCCCGGACCCGGCGAGTAAAGGTTCGCCTGTTCCTGGAGTGTATAAATGGGTTTGGTATTCCCTCCCGCCAGGAACGTGCCGTTGAGCAGAACATCCGGCGTGTCCGTGCTTCCTGGAACCGAGAAGAAAGAAGCTTTCGCAGGATGCGATGAATTGCGCGGAGTAAATGAACTGATGGTTGGTATCACCGCCATATCTGCCGGAGGTACAAACAGTGCGGTCCAAAGCGCACTGCGTCCGTCACCCGCGGGTAAATGGTCCCCCGACAAATGCAAGATCAAATGCTGTGTGCCTGGGTCGAGTTCGATTGTACTCACTCTCACTGGCGTGGGGACATCGGTCGCCTTCGCGCGCCACGAGACTCGCCAATTATTCGCATCGCGATAGCGCGCTGCATCCGCCGGCGAAGGCGCCGCACCGGTGGTAGAGATCTGGAGAACGGGCGGCGCCGCTCCAGGCTGCGGAAGTAGCTTAGGAGTCAGTTGAAACTGTGCGGCCTGCAAACCCACTACCCAAACCGCCAAGCTCGTGAGGGCGACCGCCTTAGAACGCATTTTGCACCAGAGAGTCCGCGGATTCCTGTACTGTGTTGGAAGGTGCGCCGGCGACATCGCCGTCATCGATTTGCCAAGGGAGCAGCCGTCTCTTCACGCCGGCAATGAAGACGACGGTTTCGGTGGTGCCCGCGATTCCTAAATCGAACAACGTCACTACATCAGGATCGCTGCCGGGTTTGAATTGCTTGGGATCCGGCGTCGACTGGACTACAATACTCTGGCACTTTTGGGGCGTCAGGGGTGGCTTATTGGTTGCCATGGACGGTCTAATCTACCAAAACGCCGATGCAACCACAATTGGCGGACCGGCATCGTCCTGGATCACTTCCGTGCGGATCACGATCTGCATATTGCGATCCTGCCAGCCGGCGGGAGCGCGCTGCGCCAGCGCCTGCAGATTGGCGGGATCGGTCAGGAACTTACCAGCGGCCAGGGTACCGTACCCATAGAGTCCAGCCACCGTAATCGTGATTCGCTGTGTCCGAGGATTTTCCACTCGCGAAATCACCGCGAAGTCTTCCTTTAAGAGAAGGTGGCCCTGGCTGTCCGTGCGGGTCAGATCGATTTGCCAGTCGCGTTTGGCGGGATGATCGCGATCGGCAATCCAGGTGCGCCGCCCTTCCTGCTGGAAAGTGAAACGCATCTTTTCCATGAGCCTGAGAGTCCAGTCATCGTTGAAAGCCCCGATCAATACCGCGGGAGCGCGCTGGAAATCCTCGAATGTCGCCCGGTCCTCGGGCACCAGTTCCGGTGACGCGCCCTGCGCCTGGATCGACCCGGCGAGACGTGCGAGTGTCACGGCGTCCCACCAGGGAACGTGCAAGCGGCCGCCGAATCCAGATGGCGCACTCGCGTCCGGACGCAATCCAGTGCCTCCGAAGCACAATAGAACCACATTGCCGCGCGGCGAGACTACCGGGTGCCAGAACTGCTCCAACGCGCTCGGCCGCCGCCACGCGCGGGACAACACGGTTGCGGAAACCGCTAGCAGCCCGATGGCGAGACACACCGCCAACCAGTGGGAAACACCCCAACGCCGGACTGGTGGGGCCTCCTGTTCGACTGCCGGAAGGATGGGTGCCACGGCCGCCGGTAGGGTGAATTCGGGAAGATAAGAGCCGAGCGGCAGTTCAATACGGATCTCATTTTCCCGGCCCTTGTGCTGATAATACTGCGCCAGCCGTTTCCGCACTTCGCCCGCCATCATGCGTACGATAGGGTCGGTACTCGGGTCATAAGAAGGGTCGCGGCCAAACACGTCAACCGCGATGTTGCGTTCCTTCAACTCCGCTGCGGCGCCGTCGAGCGTACGCTCCACCACGTAGCGTAGAAACGCCGGATAGCGCCGGCTGTTGCGAAAGTGCGGACCGGATAAGATACGGTCCAGTTGCTGGCGTACCGCTTCGGGTGCGATGCCGGCTGCGAGATTGGCATCTGCTCCGATCTCGATTCCAGCTGGGTCGTTCGCCGCGGCTTGCTCATTCATTCCGAACCGGCCTAATCGGCGCCCAGAGACAGGTATGATACCTGCCACTGCGGCGCTCTCGCAAGTTGTACCATTTCTTTCATTCTACAGCGTTTGCGCGTTCGATACCGTAATAGACCTTTCGGCGGCGCCGGCAACTCGAAAGAATTGGTTTGACTCTCAAAAAAGGTGATCCAATGCTCAATTTGAAACGAATCTTACTACCGTCCGTTGCTATGCTCGGGCTCCTTTCAGTCGTTGGCGCGAGCGGCGCGACGGAAAAGGCCAAGAACTACGAAGTCTCTCTCAACACAGCCATGAAGGTCGGCAGCCAGGTACTCGCCGCGGGCGATTACAAACTTAAGCTGGAGGGCTCCAACGCCGTCTTCACCAGGCAGAGCAATGGGCGCAATAAAGAAACTTTCACCGCGTCGGCTACGCTCGAAGCCGGTGATGCGAAGTTTGACCATACCACCATCCATTCTGTCCAGGATGGCGGGCAGCCGCGCATCACCTCCATCGAGCTGAGGGGTGGTAAAGAACTGTTGAAGCTCAACTGACGCTCGCCAGAGTCTTTCAGGTTCGGCCGCTTTCGGTTCCCCTGAGGCCGCCGAACCTGCCCCTCGTTCCCTCCCGCTTGGCACCCGTCTCAAGAGTTTCAGGTATCTTTAAGGTTTGACGCCTAAACTAAGAACTGAAGTGTGCCTGAAAAAGGAGTCCAAAAATTCTAATGCAATCATCGCGTGATTCGCTTTTGCGATTCGGAAGCCGGATAGCCGCCGCACTGGTACTGTCTTCCTTGCCGCTCCTCGCAGCCGACCAGCCGCCCCGTCTGGAATATCATCAAGTAGCCAACGGCTTCGTCGCCGAACTGAAGAACTCGTATGGCTGGGCGAAGGGAAGCGGCTTCGTCAAAGAGAATCCGTGGGGGCAATACACCGCCTTTCTGATGCTGACCAACGCGCAGGGTCAGCGTACCTGGCGCATCGAGCATTATCTTCCGTTCACCCCCGGACCCTACGTATCCATACCGGACCCCGATACTTCCCAGGGTTCGACCATGTATCTGTTGGAGGGATCCAAGCGCGCCCTGTTGATCGATACCGCTAATCCGGCCAAAGCGACCGACGGTGTGAACGACCTGAAGACTGTGGTCCGTTATCTGTTGGCGCACGAGAACGACGGCCAGCCGCGCGCTCATCCGCTCGATTTTGTCGTTGCCATCACCCACAATCATCCAGACCATATCGGCGAGAATGGCCGCATGTCGGACCGGACCATCTATTATCCTGACCTCGATTGGCCGGCACAGGCGCCACCCAATTACGTCCCTATCCGCGAAGGCGGCGGTCCCACCAACCACGGCAACGGGACGGCGGTCAGCCAGATTGACTTGGGGAACCGGTTGATCAGCGCGGTCGCCATTCCGCCCCACTCAACAGGCTCGACGGCTTATCTCGACGCGGAAAACAGGCTGTTCGTCACGGGCGACGCAATCGGTTCAGCATGGCCCTATATCCAAATGGGTCCGCTCACCAAATATGACCAGAGCATTCACCATGTTGAGGAAGTCACGCGGCCTTATCCCGATCTTGCGGTGCTTCCCGCCCACTTCTATCAGACCGGCGCGTGGGCCCGCGGCCGCGCGCCTTTAAACGGCCGTCCGCTCGACCGTCAGTACATTACCGATATGGTGGATCTTGCCGATGGCTTGCTCGCCGGCACCATAACCGGAGAACCGTTCTTCGCCGGTCCGGATGCCTATTGGGCCAGGAACGACTCCGCTCAAATGGTCTACTCGGTATCTGCTCTTTACCGGGCTGGTGAGGCAGGCGAGTCGTATCACGCGGTTCGAATCCCCGGCAATTTCAAACGCGAGTCGGGCGTGACGTCCTTCGACGAACGGATCGACGCTGTTTCCAAAATCCAGTCCGATTTCTATCTCATCCGCGATAACTCCGGCGAGAGCCTGTATCTGCTGCGCGGCTCCACTTCCGCGCTCCTGATAGGAACCGGGGGCGGGGGACCAGGACTCGCCGCGTTCGTCCATTCCCTCGCCGGTGATGTGCCGCTCGATGTGGCTATTCTTGACCGGGATCCCCGCCAAACCGGCGGACTCGCGCAACTCCACCCGCGCCACATTTACGTGGCGGCGCCGGATGTCCTCAATGGCATACCCGCGACCGCCCTTCACGAGGGCGCCACCATCGACCTGGGCATGAATCACGCCGGTCAACCGCTGACTCTTGAAGCATCGTCGTTCCAGTCCGATGGCGTGGCGAATATGAGCCTGCTCAATGTATCCGATCGGGTGCTGTTTGCCGGCAACGCTTTTGAGAAGCCGGCCGCGCCGCCAAGAATGATGCGGCCCGTCAGCAAGCCCGAAGAAGATCAGGCAGCCCGTGTGGCATGGCTGGCCAAAATGAATGGCCGGTTTGATCTTGTTTATCTGGGCTCGAACGCCCGATGGCACAGTGCTCCCAAGGATCTCGACGGGTGGCTGGCCTCCCGCGCTGTTGCCGCTCACTAGTCAGGCGGCGGATTGTTCCGTGGTTCTCTCGCGAGCTAAAATGCCGGTCTCTCGTTTGCGTTTTAAGCTGGCTGCCAGGCGGCGGATCGACAACGAGAGTCCGCTGTAGACGAGCACGCAGGCGCCTAACGAGGCGAGTGCGGCGATAGCCTGTCCCGGCAAACCGCCGAACTCGCCCGTATGTCCGAAGCGCACAAAGGTGCGGAGCCTTTGGCCCAGGCTTCCATCCGCAAATGTACTGGTCTTAGTCACAGCCCCCGTATCGCGATCCAGCAAATACTGGATGCGGTCCTGGGGCTGCCCTCCGCTGCCGGTATCGATAACTGCCGTCACCGGACTATTCGCATCGCGTGCCATGTTCAACGTAATACTGTGCCAATCCTGGTGAAGAGTCTTAGCCACGGTGAACAGGTACTTATACTTCGCCACAGTCAAAAGATACTCGTAATTCGCTTCGGCGGCACGGACTCCCCTCCCCGCCGGACGCCTGTCGCCGCCATCACGTCCGCGCGGGGGGGGCAGATCCGGCCAGCCGGAATAACAACGCATTCGCCCAATCGAACGACATCACCACTCCGGAAAGAGCAATGACTAACAGCGGAATCGCACACCAAATCCCTATGGCGTTGTGCCAGTTCCATTCGCGCGCCCTGCCGCGCAATCCCATTCGAAACGCGATGGACGACGCGCACCGCATTCCAACTCCATTTGCGAGGCACCCAAATCACCACGCCGATCAGTATCAAGCCGGCGAACAGAAGATTGGATATCGCCGTCAACCAATGGCCGGCGGTCTTAGATCCCAAGGGAGCTCCCAGCGAGCGGTGCAGCCGCTCGACGGCGAAAAAGAATTCATGCGCACTTGCCGAACTAAGACCGAGAACCGCGCCACTGAACGGATCTACATATACTGTCTTATTCCGCCCGATCGAAAACTGCATAGCGGCTTGAGGCTCGTTGCGAACGGCGATGGCGGTGGGGTCGCCCATCCCGGCCCGCCGGACCGCTTCCAACAGATCGTTCATAGGCCGGGGGTGGGCGTCATTGGGTACGGCGACAGACCGCATGTCGCGGTCAAGAAACTGCAATGATCTGCCGTTCTAAGGCCAGCACTACGCCCGTCGCCGCCATGATCAAGATAAATACGCCGGCTGCCACGCCGACGGACAGATGCAGCCAGAAGAGCGTCTTGCGAATCACTGCTTTCCTCCCGTGTCACTCAACAGCTCCAGTGTGACCGGCGCATCTGAAAATTGCCTGAAATCTTCGGCCAATGACGCTTACATTCCGCATCGAGATCTGGTGTAATGTTCTCAGGTAAGATGCGCGTTCTGCTGGTTGACGATGACCGCGAAGTAGCCGAGTTGTCAGGCGCGAGATCGAAGAGGAGTCGTTCACCGCCGTAGTCGCACATGACGGCGCCACCGCCCTGCGCCTGGCGGAAACATCCGCATTCGACATGATCGTGCTTGACGTGATGATGCCATTTATGGACGGCCTGGAAGTTACACGCAGCCTTCGCAGACAGAACATCGCTGACGCCGATCCTGCTACTGACCGCGCGCGATGCTCCCGAAGAAATCGTGCGCGGGCTCGACGCGGGCGCCGACGACTATCTGACCAAGCCCTTTTCGCTCGACGTGCTATTGGCCCGTATCCGCGCACGCACGCGAAAGCTCGGACCAGAAGAACACGCAACTGCGCTTCGCCGACCTGATGCTCGACCCAGGCGAACACAAAGCTTGGCGGGGTAAGCGCGCCATCGTTTTGACGCGAACCGAATTCGCCATACTCGAGTGCCTGCTGCGCTCCGCCGGCCGGGTAGTTACCAGGGACCGTCTCATCGAGACGGTATGGAGCGACCGGGAAGTCAGCGAGAACAACCTGGACGTTTTCATCAGATTCCTACGTTCCAAGGTCGACGTGCCAGGCTCGCCCAAGCTAATCCACACCGAGCGGGGCCTAGGCTATAGCTTGCGCCAGGATACAGTTTGAAACGATTGAATCCACGCTCGTTGCGCGTACGCCTCACGGTCTGGTATTCGTGTGCGCTGATCCTGGTGGCAATGGTGCTGGCCGGCGCCAGCCAGTGGGCTATGGCCGTGAGCATCAACCATGCACTCGACCAAGGGCTGCGCCACCGGCTGATCGGATTGCACGCCTTCATTGATGACAACGGCCATGACGGTCTGGATCGCCTTACCCAAAGGCTGCGCGAATTGGACCATCTCGGCGATCTGTTCCAGGTCTTTGGGCCGAACGGCGAGTGCCTCGCGCAGTCCGACGGATTGTCGCGCCATCGCGTGAGCCGGCGGCCACCTCCCGATCCCGGAGCGGGCATGTTGTTTCGAACCACCGGGCCGCATTGGTTTCCCGTTCGCATGGCCACGCAACGAATCTACGTTGGCGGAATACCGCTCACCGTCGAAGTGGCAGACCCACAACGAAAATTCGCGGGCGTGCTGCGGGACTTCGATTCTTTCCTGTTCGTCGCGCTGCCCATTGTCTTAGCTCTCGCGGCGCTGGGCGGTTACTGGCTCAGCGGCAGGGCGCTCGGTCCCGTTGACCAGATCATCGACGAAGCCAGGGCCATGGATCCGGCCAATTTAGGTGCGAGACTTTCCGTTCCCGCGTCGGGCGATGAATTGCAAAGGCTATCGGAAACCCTCAACCAGATGCTTGCCCGCGTCGAGCAATCCGTGCAGCAGGTCCGCCGCTTCACCGCCGATGCTTCCCATGAACTCCGCGCTCCGATGACCTTGATCTATACAGCGGCGCAGGTGGCCCTCCGGCGCGTCCATAGCCCGGACGAGTTGAATGAATACTGGCAGAAAGTTCTGCGCGAGGCGAAACGATGCACGGAATTGATCAACCAGCTTCTATGGCTGGCGCGGTCCGACGCCGGCAGCAGCCGGATCGAATTAGCGTCAACCGATATCGTGGCCGTGGTGCGGGATGTAGTGGACGAAGTGATGGTGCTGGCTGCGGATAAAGGCTTGAATATCTCGAGCAGTTTCCCGGAAACATCCATGCACGCCATGATTGATGAGATCTCCTTCCGGCGAATGCTGGTGATTTTGCTCGACAACGCGATCAAGTACACACCGGCAGCCGGCGCCATCTCAGTTCGGGTGATGGCGGATGGCGGCTATCTCGCGATCTCCGTGCAAGATACCGGCCCTGGAATTCCGGCGGACGATTTGCCGTTCATCTTCGATCGCTTCTGGCGCGCCGACAAAGTGCGTTCGCGCGATGCGGGTGGCACCGGTTTAGGGCTGGCGATCGCGCGCGAGATCGCGGAGCGCCACCACGCCACAATCACTGTGGGCTCCCTGGTCGGGCAGGGCTCCACATTCACCGTGCGGTTGGAGCGTGCGGTGCCTGAGCGGATCCAGGCGCCTACGTCCAACGAAGTGCACGTTTAGCCCTTTCAGAGTTATTTAAGATTGCCAGGCGACACTAGTGAGTGAACGAGGGGATCTAAGTAATGAAATCTTTGGCCGCACTCATCTGCTTATCACTGGCTCCGGCTTTCGCGCAAAATCCAACTGCACAAATCGTAAGAGCAGCCAACGCCTTCCTTGCCACGCTCGACAAGGACCAACGGCAAGCGGTCGTGTATGCGTTTAACGACGACAAGCAGCGCCAGCGCTGGTCCAACTTTCCGACCGGCTTTGTCCATCGCAGCGGTATCAGCTTCAAGGATATGACCGCCGTCCAGCGCTCGGCAGCCATGTCCCTACTGTCTTCCGCTCTCAGCCCCAGAGGCCTGGAGAAGGTACGGCAAATCATGGAAGCCGACGAAGTCCTCAGGACCAACGAAGGCAATAATCCGATGTTTGGGAAGGAACTCTACTATTTTTCAATGCTCGGTACGCCCTCCGAAAAAGATCCGTGGATGCTCCAGTTTGGCGGTCACCACCTGGCGCTGAACATCACCATCGCTGGAGCCAAAGGCATCCTGACGCCGACCCTCACCGGCGCTCAACCCGGTCTTTACACTCTCGCCGGGAAAACCATCCGGCCCCTCGGTCAGGAAAGCGACAAGGCTATCGCGCTGCTCAACGCCCTCGACGAGAAGCAGAAAAAACAAGCCATTCTTGGCTACCATTTGGCGGACCTGGTGCTTGGGCCGGGGCAGGATGGCAAGACTATACAGCCGGAGGGCCTGAAAGCATCCGCCATGAACGAGCGCCAGCGCGCGATGCTGGTCGACCTTATTGCGGAATGGACCGGAATCATTCACGAAAGCGCAGCAGCGGCTCGCATGGCGGAGATCAAAGCCGGCCTGGACGAAACCTGGTTCGCCTGGAGCGGCCCCACTACCGTCGCCCCTGGACAGAACATTGGCGCATATTACCGCATACAGGGGCCCAAACTGGTCATCGAGTACGCGCCTCAGAGGATGGGTGGCGACCCTTCGATGCACATCCACACTATGTATCGCGATCCAACCAACGATTACGGCCGGGGGCTCGCTGGGAAATGACCAGGCTGTCTTGCGCCGCCGCTCTTCTCGCGTGGCTGGCCGTGCCTGCCTTAGCGCATCGTCTCGACGAGTACTTGCAGGCCACGCTTATTTCAGTGGAGCCAGATCGCCTGCAAGCGTCCATGCGCCTGGTACCAGGGGTTGCGGTGTCTGCCTTCGTCATCGCGAGTATCGATACCAATGGCGATGGCATCCTCTCTGATGCCGAGCGGCGCGCCTATGCCGGGCGTGTCCTCAATGATCTGTCGCTTAGCATTGACGGCCACCACCTACA
Source organism: Bryobacterales bacterium (assembly GCA_963738345.1). Classification (GTDB taxonomy): domain Bacteria; phylum Acidobacteriota; class Terriglobia; order Bryobacterales; family Bryobacteraceae; genus Bog-159. Next base: position 2,325,046 of record CAVTWI010000002.1, on the reverse strand, counting down.
GCCGCGGTTGATCTCGGTCGACGCTAGCGGAACCGGCGAGATGAAAGATGGGATGGGAGAACTCCGGATCGAGTTCAGCGCAGATTTGCCGCGCGGCAATGGCCCCGCCCACAGGTTGGTTTTCGAGAATCGCCACCAAAGCCCGATCGCCGCCTACCTGGTGAACTGTCTGGTTCCGCGCGACAAGACCATTCAGATCGCCGCGCAGAATCGAAACCAGAACCAGTCGTATTATCAACTGGACTACGTGCAGGCCAGCGCCGGTTCCGGCCCACGCCCATCACTGGCACTGCCGGCCCTTCTTCTCTGCGCCGGATTTGTGGTGTTGTTGAGAGTGCGGGCCTCACGCGCCGCTTACTGAAACATCCATACGCCTGCCGGATCGTCAGGCGCCGGCCGCGCGGCTCCTGGATCGGGAACCCAACCGCTGTTCTTCATCCGTTCCATAGCGAAGGGAGCGCCATCTTTCATAAAGGTCTTGGTGCCCACCGCAGTCCATCCGGCATCACCTATCGCCTGTAAGATCTCCGAACCCTCCAGCCGCGTCTGGTCGCGAAGCTCGTTTGCTTGTTTCATCGAGTCACCCCCAAACGAGAGCAACAGCGAAGTCTTCGGCGCCACATCCAGGATCCAGCGGTGACAGCCTCTGGCTTCGGCGGCCAAGGACACGACCGTCTCCCGCGGTAGATAAAATAGCAACCCCTCGGTCAGCAAAATCACGCGGCGGCTGCTCCGCAGGGCGGTTTCAAGAACTCGCTGGCGCTCCTCCTTACGATTCAAATCGGCAATCATCCGTTCCAGGTTGCAGTGGGGGACAACGTCTTTCAAAATGGCGTGTTTGTAATCGAGGATCGGGGCGAAATCGACCTCGATCCAACGTAACCTGTCCGGCAAGGGTAGGCGCCAAGGCCTCGCATCCAACCCAGCGCCCAGCGAAAGAACGCAATCCACCGTTTCATCTTGCAGTTGGCTCGACAGGAATTCGTCAATGAAACGGGTGCGCAGACCGATTCCGAACGATCGCCAGCGCGATGGAGAACCGCTTCGCACAATGGCGAGGCCCCGTTCTCCAGCCAGCCGCTTGGCGTAGGGATCTCGCACCAGTCCGTCCTCTCGCCCAGTTTCCGCCGCGCGCGCTGCCGCGACGAGCAGTGCCGTATCGCTGATATGTTCAATCGCATCGGTCATCGTTTTGATTCTATCCGACTTGCCGGCGGGACGCCTTTTTCACCCTTGGCGATCCGGCCGCGTGCGCAAGATGCGCCTCACATTGCGCCTTCCGCGGAGGACCGTCTTGGCGCGTGTGGCCATTGCCCGGCATCCGTCCAAGCGATGCAAACGCCTCGTGGAACTCGCTTTCGATCCGATTGGCCAGTTCCGCGCTGTTGCTCGCGCAGCCAGGCCGCTTTCCGGTTCTCCATATCGGCTCGTGATTGCTCGGCGGTAAAGAATTCAAAGCGCTCGAACTGTCCGAAAGCTCGTTCTATCTTCTCAGCTATATCCGGTTGGCGGTCACGGAGCCATTCTTCCTCAGAGGTCAGCACTTCGAGAGGGCGCTCAATGATCATCAGCGCTCTTGTGCATTAGCGCAACTGCTGCGTGCCACGATTTGTCACCAGAGTTTAAGGTATCTTTAATGTGTAACCCCGATAAGTAAAGAGTAACCTTCATCCCGCCCCCGTTCGTCGAATAGGGTCGGAGTGTCCAAGCCGATCCGTCGGAACAAGGCAAGTGATACAACTCGAAAATGCAGTACCATTGCGCTGGCCGAGCGGTCCGCTCGAGATTGCCAGGCGTGAAAAGGGCGAGGGCTACAACTCGCAGATCCGGCAAACACTCGAACGCTGGCACGATCCCGCGGCTCTCGAGTTCCTGAAAGGCACGGCCATCGACTGCATCGTCATCAGTTGGGCCGCAGGCTTGCCTGCCGATGCCGAACAGCAACGCAGCGCGGCTCCCCTGGTCGACGCGGCCCGCAATCGAGGTTTGGCAGTAGTGGGTTGGGTGGATGGCACGGCCGACCACACTGCTGCCATCGCTGCCGCCGAAGCTGCCGGCTTAACCGCGGTCGCCATCCGCGGCTGGCGTGGCACGGCCGATTTTCCAGTGATCGCGTGGAGCCAACGCGAAGATGTACCCTGGGATTCGTCGGCCCCAATCGTGGCCACGGGCGGCAACGTCTGGCCGGGCGTCAGCCTCGCGAGCGGTGGCGGTGACGCCAGCGCCGGGCCCACCAGCACGCCATGGCTCGATTCCAATGGCTGGTACATCCAGATGGCGCGGGCGCGCCTGAAAGCCCCTCTGTGGCTGTTCTTCGATCCACCCACGAACACGTTGACGCTGGCGCGCAGCTACGTGAAAGCCATCTGCGATTCCGAAGCCGCGGGCGCTCGTTGGGTGATCTCGCTCGATGACAAACTGCGATCCAGCTTGGCGGGCGAGAATCCGGGAGACGGGCTGAAAGACTGGAAAGATATCTCGGCAGCGGCTGCGTTCTTTAAAGACCATGCCGCCTGGATGCACTATCGCTCTCTCGGCCTGATGGGCGTCGTCTCAGGTTTCAGCGGCGACGATCTCGCGCTCACCGGCGAGGTGTTGAACCTGATGGCCCGCCGCGACCTGCTGTTCCGCGTCTTCTGGAAATCGCAAGTGGCGGAGCAATCCTTCGCGGGGCTGAAGGCGCTGATCTATGTGGATGCCGCTATGCCCGATGCCCCCTTGCGCCGCAAAATGATGGATTTCGTTGCGCAGGGTGGCTTGCTGATCGCAGGAACTGGGTGGACCAAAACCGGCAAGCCGGCGCCTCCCGATTTCGAAACGCAGTTCGACGTGCTGGCAGTCGGAAGAGGGCGCCTTGCGGTGGCTCGCAAACCGGTAGACGATCCCTACCAGTTAGCCATTGATGCGCAGTTGCTGCTCAGCCACCGCAACGATCTGGTGAAGATCTACAATGGCGCTAGTTCCGGCTGCACCCGTTACACTGTTTCTCCGGACGGAAAGACGGCCTTGCTGCAATGCCTTTCCTACGCCGATAGCGGGCGCGCCGGCTTGCGTACCATCTGGGTTCGCGATCGCTACCGGGGCGCTAAGCTATGGTCTATCGGGGCGGCGCCGCTGCCGCTCGATGAGCAGGCTTCCGAAGAATACGAGGGTCTGGAATACCGCCTGCCCGCCAACGCGCCGCAGACCTACGTCGCCATCGAGTTCGAGAAATGAGGGGGGAACATGAATCGTAGAGAGTTTGTCTCGGGATTGGGCGCGGCCGGTATCGCTCTGATTCAACCGGTCCGCATGCGTGCTTCGGCTCCTACGGCGCCTGTAGCGATCGGCCGCTGCCGAAGTTATGGCGACGAGTTTCTTACCTGCACCGCCAAGATGTTCGATCAACTGGGCGGCCTGGGGCGATTGGTCAAAGGCAAGACCGTCACGATCAAGATCAACCTCACCGGCGGCGAGACCACCCGCCAGGATTACCTGCCGCAGGGCCGCACCATGTGGACGCATCCGCGCACGGTTGGCGGTATCATCCATCTGCTCGACAAGGCGGGGGCCCGCCGTATCCGAGTAGTGGAAAGTGCCTGGATGTGGGCTGCATCGCTTGAAGAGTTCATGCTCAAGGCAGGCTGGGATCCCAACCTGCTACGAAGCGCCGCACCGCGCGTCGAACTGGTTAACACCAACGTGGCGTACAAGGGCAGCAAGCCCTACACGCGGTTCACCGTCCCTCAGGGCGGCCACCTATTTCCGGCTTACGACCTGAGTACGGCCTTCGCCGAATCGGACGTGCTGATCTCTATGAACAAGATGAAAGAACACGGCACCGCGGGAGTGACGCTGTCTATCAAGAACCTTTTCGGTATCACGCCGGCCACCATCTATGGCAACAAGGTTCCGGCGGACGAACCGGCGCGCATACCCTACGGCGGGCGCCAGGAGATTGGCCACATGGGAAGCCGACAGCCACCCAAGAGTTCGCCTTCCGAAAACGACCCCAGCACGCCGCGCGAAGGCGGCTATCGCATTCCACGAATCATCGCGGATCTGTCGGCGGCCGTGCCCGTGAATCTGGCTATTGTGGAGGGCATCGATACTATCGCCGGCGCCGAACTCCCCCGCCCGGGACTCACCGAAGCCATTAGTCCGGGCGTCCTGGTCGCGGGAACCAACGCCGTTAATACCGACGCCGTGGCTATGGCGGTGATGGGCTTGGATCCCATGGCCGATCGCGGAAAAGCTCCCTTCGAAACCTGCGACAACACGCTGCGACTGGCAGAGGAACTGGGCGTGGGCACTCGTGTCCTCAGTCAAATCGAAGTCGCCGGCGTCCCGATCAAAGACGTTGTTTTCAAGTTCCGCGACCATGGCGGGCCGCGGCAGCAAATGCGGCCGCCCGGCACGCGTAGGAACACTTAAGGACATTCCATGAACAGACGTGGGTTGTTTCAGATGATCGCCGCGGGCGCAGCGGCAGGCTTGGCCGGCAACCGGCAAGCCCAAGCGCAGGAGAAGGCCGCGCGCGCGACTCGCGGCATGCCCGCGCCGAAGATCAAGGACATTAGCGTAATCGCTACGCAACCTGCCGGCGCTCGCCTCTCTGTCGTCAAGATCGTTACCGATCAGGATGGCCTCTACGGTTACGGCTGCGCTACTTTCACGCAGCGCGCCGACGCCGTGAATGTCGCCATCGAAAAATATCTGCGTCCGTTTCTGATCGGCAAACCTACCAATCGGATCGAAGACATCTGGCAGGCTTGCTACAACAGTTCCTACTGGAGAAACGGTCCGGTGCTAAATAACGCGCTCAGCGGCGTGGATCAGGCGCTGTGGGACATCAAGGGACGGCAAGCCGGATTGCCGGTCTATGAATTGTGGGGAGGCAAACTTCGCGAAGCCGTTCTGACCTTTGCCAATGCGGGCGGCGCGCAACCCAAAGATGTTGTGGATGGTGTGCGCCAGGCCATGACGCGCGGCTACAAGCACGTGCGCGTCGGGGCGGGGAACTTCGGGCGGCGTCCTCCGGCGGGTGGTGGCGGCGAAGCACCCGCTCCCAAAGGCTTGCACGACGGTCCTGTTTTCGAGCGCGCCGCCAATCTACGGCTGATGTTCCAGATCTTCGAAGCTTGCCGCAAAGAACTCGGCTACGAAGTGGAACTGATGCACGACATGCACGAGCGCTACTCGCCGCGCGAAGCGATCCAATTCGTCAAAGATTGCGAACAGTTCAAGCTGTACTTCTTAGAAGACCCGCTGTCGCCGGAGGACAATAACTGGTTCCGGCAGATGCGCGCGCAATGTTCGACGCCGATTGCCATGGGCGAACTCTTCAACAGTCCGCACGAATGGACGCCATTGATCACCGAGCGCTTGATCGATTACATCCGCTGCCATATCTCGCAGGTAGGCGGCGTAACGCCTGCGCGCAAGATCGCTTTACTGGCGGAGCAGTTCGGCGTGAAAACGGCCTGGCACGGGCCCAACGACGTTTCACCCGTCGGGCATACCGCGCATCTGCACCTGGATCTGACCAGCTACAATTTCGGCATCCAGGAAGGCGGCTTGATTAACGGCGTGCTCGCAGAGATGTTCCAAGGTTGCGCGACGTTAAAGGATGGCTATCTCTGGACTAACGATTCGCCCGGATGGGGCATCGAGGTGGACGAGAAAATGGCCGCTAAATTCCCCTTCGGCACCGGCGAACAAGGCGATCGCGGACGGCTGAACGGCGGTTGGGGCGAACTGCGGCTGAACGACGGCACCATCATCAAACAATAGCTCGGCCAAGTGGGGGCGCTATCGTTTTCCGCTCGCCTGAATCAGATCAATCAGCGTGTTTACGATCCCGTCCTCGGCGCACCCGGGCTTTAGACGCGAACCTAATACTTGGAACGTTTCTTCTCCAAATGCGGAGTCATTCGGCACGTAGCCCGAATTGGCGCTCCCGTTCGCCATCGTCACCAGGACCGTATCCGCCAGCGGCGAAGCTTCTTTTAATTTCAGCCCGATGGACGTGAAGATCTCCGCGTTCGCCGACGTTACCGCGATATTGCCAATGCGGATCAACCCCAGCCGGAAGTGTACATCGTCGCCATCTTCATATTTGCCCGGAGCGCCTTCGCGGGCATTGTCCAGACGCTTCCGTCCCGGGCAGGTCAGCGAAGTCTGCGCGCCGAAGATCGCCGGCGAGGGGTCCGTCCGCTGGACGTTCGACATCACCCGAATGACCTCTTCCGCTAGCAGCACGCCTTCGCTCTGCATGACTTGTTCCATGCTGTCCATCACCCTCGGGTCCGCCTTGTGCGCCTGCACCTTGCCCTCGCGCAACGGCGCCTCGATGGCTTCCCGGGTCATGACCGAACCGCTGATCTTGGCGTCGTATCGCGAGGCCATTACGTTGGTCGATGCGCGCAGGTATAGCGGATTCTGATCGCCCGACGCGCCCTGCGCGAAAACCGCGACCACGCGATCACCGTACGCTTCTTCAACGTGCCGCGATGCCGCACCACAGAAGTCGGCGCTGACGATCTCGCTCAAAAAACCGTTCACTGGATGCATGGCATAGGTCATATAGACCGCGATCGGTTCGCCCCCCGTCGATTCGAACTTGATGACCGCGACCGTCTTGTCCGATGGGCCGCTCAGGTTTGGCGCCTGCGTCCATAGATGGGTCGATGCATCGATATTGTCGCGGCTCACATTCAGATACGAGAGGCCCGTGCCGAAGCCTACCCGGGCGGGCTGCAAGTTCGCTTTTGCCTGCTTCACTGCGTCGAAGATCTTGCCCACGACCGGTGGCGGGGGGGCGTTGGGGTCTGGTGCGGGTGGACGGCCGCCATTTCCGGCAGCCTGTCCGAAACGGCGGAAAGGTTGATCTCCAGGACCAAACGCACTATGCGTATGAGTCACCGAGAGAATGATATTCTCCACCGGGCAATTCAGTTCCGCGGCAGCCAGTTTCGCAGCGGCCGCCCACACGTTCTCAAAGAGCATGCTCTGGTCCGCACCGATCAGCGCCGCGCGGGTGACGCCATTGTCCAATACAATGGCGCGCACAAATAGCTTCTCGTGCGAGTATTTGCCGGAAGGCGGATTTGCCGCATCGGCCGCCGGCGTGATATCGATGCGCGCCGCGCCTACCCGCAGACTCTGCGCATTCGCCGGTACGCGGCCAGCCAGCCACACCGCAAACATTGCGGCCGTCAATGCCATCTTTTTCCCGCTCATATCCCAACCTCCATCGGACCAATGATTCTTGCTGCGATTATGCTCTACCGGAAAAGAAGGGTAGCGTATTCGCCGAGAAAATCGCGCCACAAAAACCAGTAATGATTTCCCGAAATTTCTTTATACGATGTCTTGAAGCCCTGCTTCTCCAACAGCGCGTGCAGATTCATAGTGCCTTCGCGCGCCATGTCCGTCGTTCCCGCGCCGGTCCAATATAACTTGACGCCGCCTTCTTTCACCTTCGCCAGTTGCGCCTCGAGGGCTTCATCCACCACCCGAGGCCCCGAACTGAATACGCCGATGTAAGCGAACATGCCCGGGTTATTGTTGGTGGCGGAAAGCGTCTGGCTCCCGCCCATCGAGAGCCCTGCGATCGCGCGGTTGCGGGTGTCCGCGATCACCCTGTAATTCCTCTCCACGAAGGGGATGACATCTTTGATGAGGCTTTCCGGGTACGAGCCAGGATACGGCACCGGCGGACGAACCGGCCGTGCTCCCGCCGCTCCGGCGTTCTGCAACGGAGGTGGCGCGGGGGCCTGCACGGCTTGTGGCGAGGGCGTCGGTCCGTAGGCGTAGCCTTGCGACACGGCTTGTGTGGCATTGCCGTTCGGCATTACCACGATCATGGGTTTGGCTTTTCCTTCCGCCATCAGGTTATCGAGGATCACATTGGCTCGGCCCATGGTCACCCAGGCGTCTTCGTCGCCACCGCCGCCGTGCAGCAGATAAAGTACCGGATAACGATCCTGCCCAGTTTCATAACCGGCCGGAGTATAAACGTACATGCGGCGGCGCGCCTGTTTCAGGATCGGCGAGGCATACCAGACTGCGTGGATGGTTCCGTGCGGGACATCCTTGAAATCCCACAGGTCCGATTGCGGCCCGGATATCATCAACAGGTTGTCGATCCTGGACCCGTCGCGCTGGGTTTCTCCGTTACCCGGATCCAGCACCTTAACTCCGTCGACCAGGAACCAGTAGCCCCATAGCTGCGGGTCTAGCGGGCCGACCGTGACCGACCAGACGCCGCTTTCGTCCTTAGTCATTTTGATGTTCTTGGCGCCGTCCCAACTCCCGTTCAAAGTAACTTCGGAGGCATGCGGAGCCGATAGGCGGAAGATCACAGTTCGGTCGGGATTGATTTCCGGAGAGACCAGGCGCGTTCCCTGCGGCGGTTGCGAATACGCGGCGCCCGCCAACAGAAGCACCGCCGCCACCGTGCCAGTCAAAAGGTTTTTCATGGATACATTCTCGCTTTCTCTACTTGCTGCTGTACTGGCTCACCAGGTTCGTGAGTCCGTCCGCGATTCCCTGTTCGGCGCATCCGGGTTTCAAGCGCGAACCCAGCACTTGAAACGTATAAGCGCCAAATGCCTCGTCATTCGGAACGTAGCCCGAGTTGGCGCGGCCATTGGCGAGCGTCACCATCACGGTATTGGCCATCGGCGATTCCTTCTTTAAACGCTGTGCAATCAGGTTGTACACTTCAGCGTTCACCGAGGTTAGCGCGATGTTGCCGATACCCAGCACGCCCAGTCGGATATTCACGGGTTCGCCGTCCTGGTAAGTTCCCGGCGCGCCCTCGCGCCCGGTATTGGTGCGCTGGCGACCCGCACAGCTCAAATTGTTTTGGCCGCCCCAGATGCTGACATTGGCGGACATCTTCCGCGTATTCGTCATCACCCGGATGACTTCTTCGCCGAGCAGTTGGCCTTCGCTCTCGATCCAACGCTCAAAGTTATCGGCAACCTTGGGGTCCAGCTTTCCGTGCGGTACCTTGCCGTCGCGCAAGGGCGCTTCCACCGGTTCGCGCACCAGTTCGTAGCCCGTAATCCTCACGCCCGATTTGGAAGCGAGGGCGTTCGTCGCGGGCCGCATGATCAGGGGATTCTGATCGCCTGACGCCCCTTGTGTGAAGATCGTGACCATGGTGTCGTCAAACGCCTGTTCCACGTAGCGGCAGGTAGCGCCTGGAAAGTCTGCACTGGTGATTCCCACCAGATAGCCGTTGATCGGATGCATGGCATAGTTCACATACGCAGCGATAGGTTCGCCCGTGGGTGTAGTGAACTTGACCACCGCCACCGTCTTATCCGACGGCCCTTGCAGGTTGGGCGCTTGGGTCCATAAATGGGTGTCCTCGCTGACCGTATCGCGTGCCACGTTCAGATAAGAGAATCCCGTTCCGAAGCCGACCTGTGCAGGCTGCAATTTGGCCTTGGCCTGGCGGACGGCGTCCATGATGGCGGCTATTACCGGCGCTGCTGCCTGTTGCGGATAGCCGGGCGGTGGCGGCCCTGAGGGGACCGCACTGTGCGAGTGCGTGGCCGACATGATGATGTTCTCCGGCGGGCAGTTCAGCTCGCCGGAAATCTGCTGGGAGGCCTTGGCCCAAATATCCTCCGCCAGTCCGCCCGCGTCCGCTCCAATTAATGCCGCGCGCGTTACGCCGTTATCTAAAACGATGGCTCGGATGTAGAGCCGCTCGTGGGCGTATTTGCCCGACGCGGGGAAATCGGGATTGGCGGGCGGCGTAATATCCACGCGGGCGGCGCCGGCGCGTAACGCCCCGCGCTCGATGGTGGCGCCCCAGGCTGTAGCCAATGCCAGACTGATGCAGGCAGCAAGTTTTAGCCGGTTCATTATAAGTCTCCTAGCGGAACAGTAACTGCGAAAAGTCTCTTAAGTACAGCCGCCAATTGATCCACGTATGCCCACCATCCGTCTCGTGGAATTCATGCCGGATGTGGTGAGCCGTCAGGGTCTCGGACAGCCGCTTGGGACCATCGTTGACGGTGTGGTCGTCCTTGCCCACGCCAATCCAAAATAGCTTGACCTGTTGATTGGTCTTTTCCGGATCGGCGAAGAAGGCTGCATTGCGCTGGACGAAATCGGCATTGACGCCCGCATTCATCCCTTCCTGCAGCCCCATGCTGAATACGCCGATCCAGGCGAACTTATCAACGTTCTGTGGTGCGGCCCGTAATGTTTCGGCCCCGCCCATGGAGAGGCCGGCGAGGGCGCGGTTTTCGCGGTTCGTCAGCACGCGATAGTTTTTCTCGACGTAAGGGATGATGCTGGTCAGCAGATCGCTGACGAACGCGTCATGCAATTTTGAGATGGCCGCGATGCGTGCGGCGACAGCATCCGGTGTGGCCGGGCGCCCCCCGCCCATAGGGTTCGCGACGCCGGGCAGCGATATGCTGCCGTTCGGCATCACCACAATCATGGGCTTAATCTTATTAGCAGCCACCAGGTTGTCCAGGATGAAACCGGCGCGGCCGATGGTGCTCCAACCGGAATCTTCGTCGCCACCACCGTGGATCAGGTAGAGCACAGGATACTGCTGGCTGCCGTGTTCATATCCGGGAGGTGTGTAGACGTGCATCCGCCGGGGTTGGGAAAGCGTGGTCGACTCATACCACACCGACCGCACCTCACCGTGCGGGACAGCCAGCGTGTCTTCGTAGGCGGCTTCCTCGCCGGGAACCAGGAACATGTTGTCGAGGCTGGCCACGCCTTGCTTGATCATGGGGTTCTTGGGGTCGATGGTGCGCACGCCATCCACCGTGAAGGAGTAGCTGTAGAAGTCGGGCACTAGCGGACCGACAGTGAGAGCCCAAACGCCCTGATCGTCTTTCTCGAGCGGTCCGGCAGTGCCGCGACCCTGCGCCACGAAATCGGCGCTAAGCGTCACCGCGCTCGCTTTCGGGGCATAGATGCGAAACACTACCCGGTGATCCGGCAGCACTTCCGGTGATTTCAACGTGTCGTTGGGTGTCGGCTGGCGTTGCGGCTGCGCCCAAGCTACCGGCGCGATCATCGCCAACGTAAGAATGCAAGCTCTTAGCATGCGGGTCTCCTGCTCCCGAAACGTAGCGGCCAGACCTTAAAATCGTCTGAAAGGGCGTCAAGGCCCTCTGGATGGAACCGATAGGCCTGGAAGTACGGTACTAATCCAGTTACGGCTGCCGTCCCGTGCCGTTAATATAGTTTGAGGCATTTCGACCCCGCTTTACGCAACCCTATTGGAGACGTTCAACCAAAAATGCATTTAGTCAACCGTTTTATAAAAGCTTTCGTCTTTCTGATCTTGCCGGTTTTCGGCGGGGCCGCCTTTGGCCAATGCACCAACACCGCTGTTCCCGGAAAGTTTTATGAGTATTACGTCATTGCCCAAACTGGCAGTTGCAACGGCAATAATTTCACGGCCCTCGGTGCTGGTCCGGCCATCAACGATTTTGGCCAGGTCGGCTTTATGGCGCAAACATCGGCGATCACGGGTTCGGCACTGTGGGTAGGCGATGGGCATATGCATCCCGCCATCTCGCCCATCAACCCTGGCGAAACCGGCAGCAGCGAAATCTACGATGGCTCGGTCGGCCTCAACACCAACCTGACGACCGTGTCGCTGGTCTCGAAAGACAGCATCACCACGACCAGTCCGGCCACCACTTCTATCCGCGTCTGGAATACGTCTACGCCAGATTCTTATCGTTACGCCGCGCGCGGCGGCCCCAGCCAGCAATTCGGTTCGGTCTTCCCCTTCCCGGCTATTAACAAGAACGGCGATACCGCCTTTGTCGCGCTCGATCAGCAGAACGCTACCATCAAATACCTGGTCGAGGTCACTGCGGCCGGGGCCCTCAGCAAAACCGGCGTGAACTTGAGCGTGGGCGAGCCCATAATCGACGACAACGGCAACGTGCTGTTGTACCAGACCACCACCTCGCCGGCGGGTGGTTTTCAAGTCGTGCTCTACGCGAAGGGCCTGAAGAGCTTTACAATCATCGCCGACTATAACGACTTCACTTCGATCGACAGTGTCCCCGGCATGTCTCATGACGGTATGGTTATCGCCTTTCAGGGGAATTTGAGCGCGGCGGGCGCATCCGAGTTTAATACCTATGCCGGGCCTGGAATATTCGCCGCAACCAATGAAGGCAGCGGCGTCTGGCATCTGACCCGCGTCACTGGCATTCAATACGAAGTGCCCAACACCGGCGGAAATAAAGACGGCATCTGCAACTTCGGAGAGACCTGTAAACAGGCCGCCGAATTGGGCTACGACGATGCCGGCAACCCCATTTACTTCAGCCCCACCGGCTATGGCGTGCAGACCCGCGTTGGGGTAACCAATCTGGGATTGGGAGCCGCAGGAATCGATGACGATACTTTCGTAATTTCTTTCATCGGCACCCCGACTGAGGCCAGCCGCGCTAATCCCATACTGAAGAACGGCACGCCGCTGTTCTTCTCGGCGCAGCAAGGTTTGTGGACCATCCGGGTGGATGTACAGAAAGAGCTTTCTCCGCCGAATTCGCGCGTCTATCATCCCCGGACCGCTATCGCCGTAGTGCAGATCAACGATCGACTGAGCGGCAGCACCATTAGCAGTTTAGGCGTTTTCGACGAGGTCGCCAACGCGGCCCGCGACGAGAACGGGAACATCCGCACCATGCGCCGTGGGGACCATCGCGTGGCATTCTGGGCCTCCACTTCGTCCGGCACGCAGATGATCGTGCGCGCTAATCATCTCGATTCTGATCAGGATGGTTTGCTGGATCACTGGGAAACCACCGGCATCGATATGGATCAGGATGGCGTGGTAGACCTGAACCTGGAAGCGATGGGCGCCAACCCCAATAAGCGCGATCTCTTCTTAGAGATCGATTGGGTATTGGATCAGCCTACCTTCAGTTTCGAGCCGGCGCCAGGCGTTATTAGCGCGGCTCCAGGCCAGGGTGCAATGTCGCCTTTCGTGAGCATGTTCAATGCCGCGCCGGCACTTACCGGAAATCTCTACGGGGCGCGGATCGACGGCTCCAATCCCGCGAACATTTCGGCTGGGATTGTCGCGCATATCGACGGTGGAAGCGGCAACGATAAAGCCAGTAAACCGTTCTCGGTAAACATGGGCAGCGGACCGCTGGATGGCGGCAACCAGATCGGCGTGAACGGCACTACCGGATTGCCGGAGATTATCTATTTCGGCAAGCCTGGATCCATTACCGCACCGGGACTTGGTACGCGGGCATTTCAGGACATCAAAGACAACTTTTTCGGATCGCATGATAAAGACGGTAGAGAACTCGCCTTTCATTACGCGGTGTTTGGCGATTACTTCGATCTCGATTCCGATGCGCAGCAGAAGTACGGCTGGCAGGTGAAGGATAGCGGGACCGACTATCTCGACTCGGCCAGTCCGCTGCCCACCGCTTCGGCGGGCCAAGTGCTGAAGATCACCAGCGGGAAGGGGGCCGGGCAGTATCAGGTGGTTTCCGGATTTAATGCCGCGTTCAATCGCATCTTTATCAATGGCACTTGGACGGTGGATCCGGACCCCAGCAGCACATTCAGCATTTGGGGCACATCTACCGGCCTGTCGGAACTCTACATCGCCAATCAACCCGACTTTAACTCCTTACCCGGCAACGATCTGATGGTGACCCTGGGCGCCACTCAGCTCAGCGGGGGTGTAATCGACGGTCTGCTGGGAAGCGCTTGCGAACAATGGCGCACCCTGGCCCACGAGTTGGGGCACACACTGGGGTTGCGCCACGGAGGCATCGATAACACTTCTCACAAGAACGGCACGTTTGCCAGCATCATGAGTTATGACTATCAGCTAGAGTGCAATCCGGTATCGCCGGTGCAGAGCTACTCCTCGTCAACCACAGTCTTCGATGACTGGGCCAATCTGCAGGGCAATTTCGCCGACTCGCAAATGCACCTTGGCAACACTCTGGGCCTGGGATTCGGCGCGGCTCCCGAAAGCGACCAACAAGATCCCGAACAGACGGTGCAGGATTACATCAACCAGAACGGTCCTTTCGATTCGCAGCCGCCTACTGTGACGGTCCAGTCTCCGGCCGCCAACGGCAAGGTTGGCTTGACGCTGCCTTTGCAGGTAGTCGTTAATGCTACAGATAACAACGCGGTCGCATCGGTGACTGTTTCCTTTGACGCCAACGGCAACGGCGTAATCGACGCCAATGAGTTGGTGGTTGCCAAACTGAGCGGGACCACTTATAAGGCTGCCTTCTCCACAGTTTCGGGCAGTCCGGGAACCCGCGCCATCACCGCTGCTGCGACGGATTCGTCCGGTAATTACAAAACCACCAACATCAGTGTTAACGTGGTGGCACCGAATCCAGCGCCGACACTGGTAGCCCTATCGCCCAAGACCGCCACACACGGGGGGGCTGCTTTTACACTAACGGTCACCGGCTCGAACCTGGTCTCCGGTTGCGTCGTCCAATGGAACGGCGCGGCGCTTGCCACAACTTTTGTGAATAGCGGTCAAGTGACGGCAAAGGTCACGGCCGCCGATATCGCAGCGGCCGGGACTGCTAGTGTTACAGTAAAGAACCCCGCGCCGGGGGGCGGCATTTCCAACGCATTAACCTTCACCATCCAGTAAGCGGGGGGGGAGTACTCGGATTGAGCCGGGGAATGGTTGTCACTTTCATTGCGGTGTCACTTGCTTCATTAGCGGCGCTCCCAGCTTTGGCCGGGGAGCGCACCGTGGTGGTCTATGACCAGCCGGGACGTTTTGCCGGCTGGCCCGCCAATCACGGCGTGTGGTCGTGGGGCAACGAAATCGTAGTTGGTTTCGAATCCGGCTATTTCCATATACGCGGTCCACGGGAACACGAACACTCCATCGATTACAAACGCCCCGCTGAGCACCTGCTGGCCCGCAGTCTGGATGGCGGCGAGACTTGGCGGGTCGAAAAGCCGCTCGACTTGCTGGCGCCGCCGGGCACCAAAGTTGCTGGGGTGCCCACAGAGGCCGGCGGAAAACCGGTCACCGATTGTCCAGGCGGCTACGACTTCACGGCGCCTGGGTTTATGGCAACCTTCCGCATGGCGGACATCGACATCGGCCCGTCGCGATTCTACGTGTCGCTGAATCGGGGCAAGAGTTGGGATGGACCTTTCCGGGTTCCCTCTTTCGGCCAAAAAGGGATCGCCGCGCGCACCGATTATCTGATTAATGGCCCGTCCGATATGACGGTATTCTTGACCGCCGCCAAATCAAACGGCCACGAGGGACGCGTAATTTGCGTTCGCACGCGGGACGGCGGACGGACCTGGAACATGCTGTCATTCGTGACTCCGGAACCGGAAGGCCGCGACTACGCCATTATGCCTTCGTCGGTAAGGCTACCCTCAAAAGCTCTTCTCACTGCCGTGCGTTGCCAGAACTGGATCGACCTTTACCGCAGTGACGACGATGCCCGGACATGGAGTTATGTAGGTCGTCCGGCTGCCGATACGGATAATCCGCCGAGCCTGTTGCGCCTGCGGGATGGCCGTTTAGCCTTAACCTACGGGCGGCGCACCGCGCCGTTCGGGATTCGGGCGCGGGTCAGTTCCGACGAAGGAAAGAGTTGGGGCGGCGAGATCGTACTTAGGTCCGATGGCGGCTCCTGGGATCTGGGCTATACCCGCAGCGTCCAGCGGCCAGATGGAAAGATCGCGACCGTCTATTACTTCAACGATTCGCCCGATCAGCAACGTAAAATCGCCGTTACTATTTGGGATCCCACACTAGGGACATCCAAGCAATAAGTCAGTCGTTCCCGCCGCGTAATTCGCATCCCTTTATTTTTATTTTATTGCCAGATTGTCCTGTAATTTCGCTCTGTAACGCTTTCCATTTTTGAGTCACTAACATTACGGAGAATAATTAATGAGCGACCCCACAAAACTTCGCGCGAGCATTTCATTGCCCGGTGACTTTCGATTCGGAGAGGTCCGCCCGCAACACAAGGTGGTCCCCCCCCCAACACCTCCACCACCCCTCGGCCCACTCGCTGCATTTGTCGGAGATTGGGTCGGCAATGGTTTCAACACCATCTTTCGACCCGATAATACCGTGACGCCCACTCCGTTGCCCATTCCGGTTCCGGGCAGCGATAACATCCTGGAACTCAATCTCACGTCCGAGAGCCTATCGTTTTCACCCAGCCTGGGCTCGGTTCCCAACCGGGGCACAACGCCGCAGGGTGACATTTTTTTGAACGGCGTGCCCTACCTGCAGACGGTCAGCGACATCACCACCCATGGCGAAAAGACCGGAATCCACGTGGAGCCGGGAATATGGATGATGGTTCCCAACACCAGTGTTCCCGAGTTAGGCCCCACGCTGGTGCGCATGGGATCGATCCCGCACGGAACCACGATTGAGGCGCAGGGAATATCAGCGACCGTAGCGGGACCGCCCAAGATCGATCCGGTTGATATAACCCCGTTCGTCACGGGATCGAACCCGCCCAAGCTTATCTTGTTCCCCAGCCAGACTGCGACCAATCCCGGCACCGCCCGGATTCCACAGGATCTAACCAGCTTTATCGCGGCGGGCACGATTACGCAGGCAATGTTGACGGATCCGAACTCGGTCTTGCGCGACCACATCAGTAAACAGAAGATCGTGGAGACCACCGCCATCGTGATTTCGACTGCGCCGCCTCCGCCGCCATCGCTATTTGGCGGGGGTACCGATAACATCGCTTTCCTGTTGGGACAGCCGGCGGCGACCGCCCCCAACGCACAGACCCTGCAGATGACGGCGGTGTTCTGGATCGAGACGGTGGAGGAGGAGATTCTAGTGCCGCCCTTCCGCGTCGGTCAGCCGCCCTTCGCCCTCAAAGCCAAAGCCAGCGTGCCGGGGCAGCGCGTGCCGACCTTTTCGGTGACCCCACCGTTCCACTTGGAGATGCCGCGCAAGATCACGGTTCGCTTCACGCAAATTCAATACACCCAGTTGGTGCTGTTGAATTTCAAAGGCCTCACGTGGCCGCACGTTTCGGTGAACACGCTGGTGCCAGCCGATGACATCGTAGTTCCTCCCTCCGTCTGGACCTAAACGTTTGACCTGTGGCGCGTACCGGCATGCGGCCAGTGCGCGCCGCCTTCGGATTCCCGCTAAATGACGGCAGGGCCGTGAATTTACATACTTCCCTCCGGCCGCGGGGATTTTCCGATCACTATACACCCGCCGGACATGGTAAAGTATCTCCACAGATACGGGAACCAACCATGAAGGCCCTGTCGATCGTATTTCTTTTTGCTCTTGTTTCTAACCTCCAGGCCACTCAGAACCTGGACCATGCCCGGCAAATGGAACAATCGGGCGATGCTTCCGGGGCGCGTGCCCTGCTGGCGCACGCTGCGCAGAGCAGTCCCGGCGATATCGCGGCGCTGACCGAATACGCGGAATTCCTGGATAGCCACGCGGATCCGGGGGCTAAAGAAGCTTACGACAAACTTCTGACCGCGCTGGAGCAACCGGCACAACGCGATCAGCGGGCGGCAGTGGCGCGCCGGGCGGCCGAACTGTGCCTGCTGCAGGGCGACCGTGCGGGCGCGGTCCACTATCTGGAAATTTACAACAGTGCCGGAGGTAAGTCGACTGCGCCACTCGCGCAGCCGGCCGCCGCGGGTTCGACAGAATATGTAGAGATACCCGGGCCGTTGCGCTCGTTCGGGCGCATGGCGGCGATCTCCGGCGACGGACAGGCGGACGATCTGCTGCCGGCGCTGGCGCGCAACGTAGTGACCAACGGTTTTCAGGCCGCGCATAGCAACGAAGCGCTGGAGCAGACGGAATACCTGAAACTGGTGCATCGTTATTTGTCCCAAGCCCGCGAAATCGAAAAGCTGGCCGGGGCCGGCAAAGTTATCCAAATCGAGAATTGCGATTCGCCGAATGCCGGCGAACTGCTGCGCATTTTGGGCTTCCGTATGCGGGGCGGATGCGGCAGCGAAGTGGTGCTCGAAACAGTCAATGCCACGCGCGCCTTTCTGACTACCGACTCCGGCTTTCCCGTTCCAGCGCTGGAGCAGGCGCTGCGCACCAACCGCCCTTTCACTTACGACTATCATCCGGCACGCGTGCCGGTGTTGTTCGGGACCGATTACTGGCTGACGGCTAAAGAGAAAGAGAACGGCGGTTTTCTGGATGTACTGCTTTCCGATCCGTCCCTGTGCCGCTTGTACCTGGGGATGTCGAAGCTGGACCACGAAACGGCCGAGGCGTTCCGCAAAGATATCCCAGTGGCGCGATTGAAAGCATATGCGCACGTGCTGGACTTTTTTGGCGGCATGTTCGAAGTGCGCGACGGCAAGGCTGTGGTGCCGGGCGGTCCGCGAAGTGTGGCGGCCTGGGGCGAACTGGCCGGAGCGCCGCCCGACCAGGCGCCGGCATTCTTCGAGAAACTGCTGGCCCGCGACGATGGGTGGCTGGCCAGTTACTTCGATGCTTTGGCGCGCATCAGCGGCCCGGTGCGCGACTATCTGACCGAACCCGCCCGTCTGCAGCGTTTCTACCTGGCATTGCGTGGAAAGGTCACGAGTCCGGGTCCGGCGCGCCCCGTCTTCCGGGCGAATGCCGACATGATGTTGCTGACCACGCGCTTGTGGATGGATCCCAACGGCCGTCCGCACATTCCCGGGAACCTGCAAGTTTGGAAGGATCTGTTCGCCAACCATCCGCAAGGAAAATACGACGCCAAACTGACGCGGGCGGCCGTTTCCTGGAAAGATCCGGACGATGTGCTGGAAGCGCTTTTCGGTCTGTCGCGGAAGGCGGTGGAGAACGAACCGCTGAAGATTTTCATGGCGTTGAGCGACCTGGACCGTTACCGGGCGAAACCGCTGAACGCGGAGACCGTGGACTTGCTGGCGCGCAACTACCATGTCTACGGCGCGCAATACGCGATGTTCAACGAGGCCGCGACGGTGAGCGACAAATCCATCGCGCAATTTATTGAAATGGCCGATCAGATGGGCCACCTGAAGGATCCCACCTTGCGGGCGGACACTTTGGGCATGATGCAATCGCTCACGGGATTGTGGCAGATTCTGGCGCGCTCCGGGAGTTTGCCCGCGGCTAAAGCGGACGAAACTTTTGCCGCCCTGCTGACACCGCTGGCTGCGGCGCATGACGAACGCGCACTGTTTGACGCCGGCCGCAGCGGCATCCTTTTGTTGCTTACCGCCACTGGGTGGACGGCGGGGGCACCGGTGCAAGCGCGCATGCTCGACCTGATGGCGGGCGCCGCCGAACCCGGCGACGTGGAATCGCACAGGCAGATGGTCGAGGAGATGATGCGCATTATGGAAGCGCAGCATATTGTTCCGCTCGACGATTTGCTGGAACTGGCGGCGCACCTGGACAGGCGGGCGGGCGGCGAGAAGGCTAATACCGCGCTGGTAAACCGGGTGGCGTCTCGTATCGCCGATATTCCGCTGGGACGTTCGAGCTTGAGCCCGACGGAGAAAAACGCGCTTTCGTTTGGGTATTGGACCGACAGACATGTGGAGAGCGAGCGGAAGCTGAACCTGCGGGCGGCCATCGACAAGGCCGCGGGCGAAAAACTGCGCGATCTGCGAGGGCTGCTGACGCCGTTCCTGCGCGACACGCTGGTGGCTTACAACTACGTGCACTACGCGCCTCCCGGAGCGCAGATCCTTTATACCAATCCGCTGTTCGTCCGCAGCCACGACTTTCTGGGCGTGCAGGGCACCAACCATATGTGGCGTTCGACGGAAGTATTCGGCTCGGGCTGGCCCTCGAATGGGGGCGGGAGGCTGGTAGGCTCGCTGGCCGGACTGCCCTATGCGCTGGCCGAAGCCGAACAGAACTTCCTGGTGCCGGACCAGACCCAGGCGCTGATCTGGGGCGATCTTGTTCCGCAAATCATCGTGAGCGCGGTGGTGCCGCGCTGGTGGACGGTGACACCTTCGCAATTGCATTGGGTGGCTTTGCATATGCGTTACGCGGAATCGCTGCTGGCGGAATCGGTAATCGATCCGGCGTTGCGCAAGGATACTTTAGCGGTCCTGAGCGGGCAAGCCCCGCCGGCCCGTGTGGCGCAGGTGGGCGCCTTGCTGGAAAACGGCGACGTGCCCGGGGCGCTCAACAGAATCACGCCGTCTGAATTATTCATACTGGCCTCGACCATGGAAGCCAGGGCCCCGCGCGACCCTTCTCCGCTGGTTGCAGAGATGCACCGCCTGGCAGTGCAATCGCCCGAACAGATCAATAGCGTCGCCATCTCCGCGGCCTTTGGAACACCGAAGCCCACGCTGGCCAATTCCTACCGGCCGGAGTTGCTCAACCTGCGAACATTCCCGACGCTGATGGGTTACTCCAGCCGTATTCTGGCGGAGAGTTGGGAATCGAACTCGCTCTATTGGGCCGAGTTGGCCGATGAAACTTATGTGCGACCGTCGCAATTGAACGTACGCATTCCGGAATGGACGGAAAAATTGGTGGAACATATCTTCGCCTCGCATCTGGAGGATTGGCCCGCCGTGTTGCGCTCGCTGCGGGCGGTCGGCGATGACGTCCGCAGCAAAACGCGGCAACAGGCGGTGGCGCAAGCTCAAGCACAACAACTGACGGCGGCGGGCAATTAATCGATAATTGATACCAGAATTGATACCAGGACTCATAGCGGGGGAACGCATGCGGGTAATATCGAGGCGCGGATTCTTAGGTGTAGCGGCGGGCGCGGCACTGCTGAAAGCGCAGGACGCCCAGCGGCCCGTCTTCCGCGTTAAAGTCGACATGGTGGTGCTCAGTTTCACGGTCACCGACAGCCATAACCGCTACATCAACGGCCTGAAGAATACCGATTTCAAGGTGTACGAAGACGGCATCGTCCAGAAATAGCGACCTTCGCCGAAGGCACTAAACCGCCCATGCAGGTTCTGGAAGACGGCAGCACGCGCCGCTGGTAGCGGGCGAACCGGCGGAAGCCGCCCGGCAGCCCGGGCATCGATCTGCATAGCGACGCGTTCGTGGGCACCAACGTTTTCGTTCTGTTCGACACCAGCAATTTCATGTACCGCGGGTTTGTCTACGCCGAAGACGCGATTGCCGATTTCGTGCGCGGCCTGGACCGCGCGGATTCGGTGGCTGTCTATACGTTCAGCCGCAATCTATCGCGGGCAGCCAGCCTGACGCGCGACCGCGGGGACGCCATCGGCGGATTACGCAAATCGGTTGCGGGCGACGATACGGCGCTCTATAATGCTTTGCTGCTGACGCTGCGGGATGCCGCCAAAGTGCCGGGCCGCAAAGTGGTGATCGTGTTTTCGAACGGTCCCGATAACGCCAGCATGGTGGCGCCCGACGATGTACGCGCGGTGGCCGAGGACGAAGGCATTCCGATTTACGTCATTTCCACGAACGAAGTCAGCAAAGACCCGATTTCGAGCGGCGTCTTCCGGCGCATTGCGACGCGCACGGGCGGGAAAGCCTACTGGGCCAAAACCTGGCAGAAACAGGTAGAGGCGTTCGAGTCAATTCGCGAGGATTTAGGTAATTCGTATACCGTCACTTATTATCCGCAGCCTAATCCGAACGAAGGATTTCGCAAAGTTACCGTGGAAATTGTTAGCGACGTTGGCAAGAAATACCGCGTTCGGTCGCGTCCGGGTTACCGCCCGCGCGGCGGCTTCTAAGATCGATCCCTCTTACAACTACAGTATAACCGGTGGTTCGCGCCGATCGGGGTCGAACCTCGTGCGTATTGGCTCTAAGTAACGCAGGGCGCCTACTTTAAACGTTTCCCGGCATATTTTATATAGGTGTGATCGGAAAAGAGTTTCGGCGATAGGTAATAATAAGACTTGAATTACACCCAGTTATAAGGTATTATCCTTTACGATCGTTTGTTGATTGACTCGGGGGCGGAAAATGCAAGATGGCCAGATAGCCATGACCGGCGTGCCGCTCATCGGGATTGTTTTCAACTCCCTTCACGAGCGGATTTGCGCGCTAGACCGGGATGGCGCGATTATCCTGACGAACGAAGCTTGGAACCGATTCGCCATAGATAACGGGGGTGATCCAAAAGCCTGCGGGATAGGCGCCAACTATCTTCGGTTATGCCGGTCCGCGAAGGGCGCATTCTCGGAGTGCGCATTGGAAGCGGCGCTGGGAATTGACGCGGTTTTGTCTGGGGACTCGTCCCAATTCACTTTGGATTATCCTTGCCATTCACCCTCCCATAAAGCCTGGTATCGCTTGGCCGTGCGGCCCTTGCGACCACCGCAACCCGGTGTGCTGGTGGTGCATTCGGAAATTACTAACCACGCTCGAGCGAAGCAAAGGCTGCGCCGTGTAGAGGCGCAGTTTGGCGCCCTATGGGAAAATTCGCTGCACGTAGCGACGGTAATGGCGGCCGATGGAGTGGTGCAGTATCAGAGTCCGGCTTCGGAGCGGGTGTTGGGTGTTACTGCCGAGACAATGGTGGGCCATTCCATATTTGACTTCGTTCACACGGACGACTGCAACCGCATCCGTAAGCTGATGCGGGCTTGCCAGCGCTATCCGCATCTGAAGCACTCGTGTATCTACCGCCTCCGGAATCCGGGCGGCTCGTGGCGTATCGTGGAAAGCACAGCGAGCAACCGGATGGCGCAAGGGAACCGCGGGATCATTCTGAACTCGCGGGATCTTTCCAGCCGCAATGAGTCCGAGCAGGCGCTTACCGAAGCTCAAAACGCTTTGCGGCGTGATCTGCAAGATTTGGAAGACTTGACATCCCGCCTGTTTCGCAAACAAGACGAGGATCGCCGGCGCATGGCCGGAGAAGTGAATGGCGCTTTGAGCCGGCGTTTGGGAACCCTGAGCCTGCATGCGGCGCATCTGACTTCGAGCGTGGACCTGGCCGCGCAAGCGCGCGCCCTAATAGATTCCATCGCGGGGCTGGAAACGGAGCTCCGCCAGTTGTCATCCGAATTATACCCGCCGATGTTGGAACACTTTGGACTGGCAGTAGCGTTGCGTAGCTACTGCACGGAGTTCGAGCAAAAGAAGGGCATCACGGTGAGTTATACGCATCGGGGAATTTCGACGAGCATTCCGACGCTGATCGCGGCAGCTTTGTACCATGTGGCGGAACAGGCGTTGGACAACATCGCCGAACATGCGCAAGCGCGGCATGCCTGGGTGAATTTGAGCAGGGGCGCCAAAGGGATCCGGCTCTCGGTGCGGGATGGCGGCGTTGGGTTCAGTCCGTCGCTGCCGGAAGGTCCGGGCCTGGGAATTCTGGCTATGCGGGAGAGGCTGCGCGCGGTGAAAGGCTCCCTCTCAATTCGCTCAAGCCCGGGGCATGGAACCGAAGTGACGGCAGTATGCTCAATGGCCGCCGGTAATCAAGCGAGCGCCGCGGTTGCGGGTGATGTAGTCATAGACCCACTCGACCAGGACTAACAGGCGGTTACCGAAACCTACCAGATACATCAGGTGCACGAAGAGCCATACAAACCATGCCAGCGGTCCGGTGAGATGCCAGCGGCCTAAGTCGGCCACGGCCTTATTGCGACCGATAGTGGCGAGGGTGCCCTTATCGCGATAGTGAAACGGCGGCGGGGTCTGGCCTCGCAAGCGGGTCTCGATGGCGCGGGCGACGTAGCGGCCTTCTTGCATAGCTACGGCTGCCAATCCCTGTAAAGGTTTGCCGTTTTGATGGCTGAAGTTGGCGAGGTCTCCGATCACGAAAATCTCAGGGTGTCCGGGCAGGGTCAGGTCGGGCTGCACGATCAAGCGGCCGGTCTTATCGAGCGGCGCGCCGGAGCGATCGGCGACGATCTTTCCCAACTTCGAGGAGGCCACGCCGGCGGCCCACAGCACGGTCTTGGCGGGCAGGGTTTCGGTGGAGTCGCCGGTGCGGATGGTGACACCCTCGCTATCGAGACCGGTGACCATGGAGCGGGTGCGCACGCGGACTCCGAGATCGGTGAGGTCGCGTTCGGAGCGGGCGCTTAAGTCCGCGGGGAAGGTGGGCAGAACGCGATCCGCTCCTTCGACCAATAGGATTGTGGACTCGCTGGGATTGATACTGCGGAAATCATGGCGGAGGGTATCGTTGGCAATCTCACCCAGGGCACCGGCCAATTCGACGCCGGTGGGTCCGCCGCCGACGATGACGAAGGTCAGCCAACCGCGGCGTTTGGCGTCATCCGGTTCACGCTCGGCACATTCGAAAGCCAGCAGAATCCGGCGGCGGATTTCGGTGGCATCCTCGATAGTTTTTAGGGCGGGGGCGAGGGGCGCCCAATCGTCGTGGCCAAAGTAAGAATGGTGCGAACCGGGCGCGAGGATGAGCGTGTCGTAGGGGGCTTCGCCGTCCGTTAGAAGGACGCGGCGGCCTTGCACGTCGATATCACGGGCATCGGCAAGCCATACGCGGGTGTTGCGCTGGCGGGCCAGGACATGGCGGA
Source organism: Bryobacterales bacterium (assembly GCA_963738345.1). Lineage (GTDB taxonomy): Bacteria > Acidobacteriota > Terriglobia > Bryobacterales > Bryobacteraceae > Bog-159. The sequence continues at coordinate 2,300,578 of CAVTWI010000002.1, read as the reverse complement.
CGGGAGATGTGATTTCTCCCGGAGACAGGCCACCGGTAGCGACTTGATAGAGCAGCGGTTGGAACAGGTGGAAGTTCCGGCGGTCGATGACGGTCAGATCAACCGGCGCGTCCTTGAGGGCTTTAGCGGCATACAAGCCGCCGAAGCCTGCGCCGATGAGGACAACTTTATGCGGGGCGGTGGCGGTCATCGCGCGTGCGCCCGGGCTTGCTGTTGCAGGGACACCTGCCGCAACAGGATGTAGGAGGAAACGTTTTCGGATGTGAGCAAACCGACGAGTTTGTCTCCATCCATAACGACTGCGGAGGCGCGCGCGGTTGACAGATCCTGCAAGACATCGGAGAGGGGCATGTCGGGCGAAACGCGCCGCGGATTGCGGTCCATGGCGGATGCGACATAAGCGTCGGGACCTCTGGCGAGCATGGCGCGGACCAAGGCTGAGCGGGTCAATAAGCCGAGGAGTTGGTCGCCGTGCATGACCGGGAAAATCGTTTTGCGAGGTCGCTAACAATAAGTTACCGGCATCGCGGATGCTATCGCCGTGCGACAACGTACGGAACTCCGTGATCATGGCGGAACGAACCGGCGCGCCGGTGGTCAAGCAGCCGGCCGCGTACGGCAGCGCCTTCCTGCGAAGCGCCGATGTAGATGAACATGGCTACGAAGACTACGATGAAGTTGACCGTAGAGCAGGCCGTAAAGGCCGAGCATGGCAGCCAAAGCCTGTCCCGCGCTGGCGGCGATGCGGGTAGACTCCTCCTCGGGCTTGAAGAGCATGAGCGCGGAACGCAGGATTCGGCCGCCATCCATGGGATAAGCGGGCAGCAGATTGAAAAGGAACAGCAGGAAGTTTCCGGTGGCAATACGCTGGGCGAGATTGGCATCGGTGGGATCGCTTGAGCAATTCAAAAGGTAGGAACTGATGGCGGGTAGCCAACCAAGCGAACAGGCCGGCGGCAATGAGGCCGTTGACCAGCGGACCGCTGATGGCGATCCAGAACTCCTCGCGGCCTTTGGGGATGCGTTCAGGACGGGAGACGCCGCCGATGGGGTACATGACGATCTCGGTGGTGCGGATGCCATATAGGCCGGCCACGAGGGCGTGGCCGATTTCGTGGAGTAACACAGAGGCGAACAAGGCCAGTACATAGAGGGCGGTCATTACGCCTGACTGACGCTCTCCTACGCCGATGACCAGGAGGAAGATCAATAACAGGATAAAGGTAAAGTGGAATCGGACGGGCACGCCAAAGATACGCAGTACTCCCAGGGTGCCGGCGCTGGGCGCTGGTTTGGGCTTATCTTCAGTTGGAGTCACATCTTGCATCGATACTCCTATCATTGTCGCAAACCTGCTGGGTGCGCTTGTGGGCGCGGTCTCCGGAGTGTCTTTTATCTCTCCGCACTGGGGAAGAACCCTGTCCCCCAAAGGTGAATATTGACACTGCCTAGAACGCCTATTACAATAGGACTACAGTTCTTTTTCTAGCGCCACAATACTAAATACTCGTGCAGGCGGAGCTATGGGCTCCGAGCCTGCACGCGCGACTGATCAGTTCGATGACGCAGGAAAATTGAATGAAAAACTATAAAACGGTCTTATTGTTTTCTTTGATTCTGCTTACCAGCTTGGGTTTGGCGCCAAACTCAGCCAGGGCCGACGTTCCGACGCCCCCCACACCGCCTCCTCCCCCGTCAGGTTACTGCAGCACTATCTATAGTGAGCTTTCGGGTGATCTGGAGGCCTTCAATATTCTACTGACGGTTCCGCCACTATGGAAACCGATCGCGGGAGGTCCGACGGTCTTCGCGGCCAACTTACAGCAGGCGGATGGAAACGTAGGCCCGTCGCTTTCCGGTTCGTATTATATGGCCGGGGTACTGACTCAGTTGCAGGAACTTAAGGCTACCGGAGTCAAGGGGATAGCCATACAGGTCGGGTTTCCGGTACTGTATGAACCCTTCTATGGCAGCCAGGCGAATATGCAGCCTTATGTCAACTTCTATTCTCAAGTAGCACAAGCGGTTAAAAGCGCCGGCTTAAAGCTGATTGTAGAGAACGACGTTCTACTGTCGAACGACGTGGAAGCCGGTTGGACCAACCTGCCATCCTTTTATAGCAGTCTATCGTGGACTGAGTACATGGCGGCGCGGGCAACCATGGCAGCGACGGTGGCGTCGACGATGCAACCGGACTACCTGGTGCTTTCCGAGGAGCCTGACAGCGAAGCCAACCAGACCGGACAGCCGAATATGAATACGCCGGCGGACGCCGCGCAGATGATCTCAGGCGAGATTACCGCGGTTCGGGCATTGAAACTGCCCACGAAGTTAGGGGCGGGCTTCGGCAACTGGCTAGGGACTACCGGAATCAATAGTTTGGTGAATTACATTACATCTTATGTGGCCCTGCCTCTCGATTACATTGACTTCCATTTATATCCGATCAACACAGAAGCCGTGGCCAGCCTGATTGACAATACGCTGGTGATCGCCAGCATGGCGGCGGCCGCGGGCAAGCCGGTAGCCATGAGCGAGGGCTGGGCGTGGAAGATGGAGAACAGCGAGTTTGGGGTAATGACGGGCCAGGATTTCCGGGCGCGCGACCCCTTCAGCTTTTTTGCTCCGATCGACGCGCAATTCCTGCAGACCTTGCAGGCACTGGCGAAATATACGAATATGCTGTATGCCGCGCCGGAGAGTCCGGACCAACTGTTCGTGTACCAGACTTACGGTGGCACGACGGCCAACGGGGGCGCCTCGAACTGCACGTGTACGACTACGAGTTGCTCGGATTACGATATCGTTCATACGCAGACCTCTCTGGCCAGCACGGCCAATTCGGTGGCGCAGTTTAGCACCACGGGGCTTGGTTATTTGGCGGATTTAGTGAGTCCGGCGGATAAGACCGCGCCGGCGACACCGTCGAACTTCCAAGGTACGGCATCTTACAATCAAACAACCATCAGTTGGAATGCTTCGTCCGATAATGTCGGGGTAGCGGGCTATAACGTATACCGCTGTTCTCCGGCGACGCAAGGCGGGTCGTGTACGGGCGTATGGCTTGCCAACTCCACGGCGACCAGCTATACGGATATGGGACTGGCGCAAAACACGCCCTATAATTACCAGGTACAGGCTTTCGATCTGTCGAACAACAATTCGGCCATGTCGACGGTACTCAACCTACAGACGTTCAAATCGGCACCCACGGCGCCGTCTAATGTAATTGCGACCGTCATTTCGGATCAACAGATCAACCTGACCTGGTCGGCTCCGCAGAAGGCGCAGGGTTTATCGAAGTATCTGGTCTACGCGGGTACTTCGCCATCGACACTGGTACAGGTGGGAAGCACTGCCGCGGGAGTGACTTCGTTCCACGTGACGGGTCTGATTGGGAATACGGCCTACTATCTGGGTGTGGCGGCGGTGGAGTCGGGAGTGACATCGGTTAAGTCACCGCTGGCATGGGCCACCACATATCCGCAGCCCACTGCGCCCAGCAACGTGAGCGCGACGGCTACGGGTACCACGACCATTGCGCTGGCGTGGCAGGAAAACACGGTGCACGGCGGACTGACGGTGACCAGTTACCAGATCCTGCGCGGCACGTCAGCCGGGTCGCTGAGCAAGGTGGCCACGGTTACGGGCACTTCGTATACGGACAAGTCACTGACGCCGGGCAAGACGTATTATTACGAGATCGTGGCGGTGGATTCGGCGAATGATACATCGCCGGTATCGAGCGAAGTATCGGCCACGACTACGTAAGCTAGCGCAAGTGCCAGCGACCATCGATAAACGCGGCGCGCTGTTCGTCCCATACGCCGAACTTGGCGGCCATTTGGCCTCCATCGACGAACAGCGCCGCGCCGGTGATGTACGACGCAAGGTCAGAGGCCAGGAAGGCGATGGTATTGGCGACCTCCTGAGGGTAGCCGCCGCGGCCTAGGGGCACGTGGCGGAAATAATCTTTCAAGACTTCCGGGTGGGAGAAGTGCCGCTCAGTGAGGCGGGTGCGGATCAGTCCGGGGCATACGGCGTTGACGCGAATTCCGTAGGGACCCAGTTCGTTGGCGGCGGTGTGGAGCAGGCCGAGGAGTCCGGCTTTACTGGCGTTATAGGCGGTCAGGAGGGCTTCGCCATCGTAGGAATTCGTGGAAGCGGTAATGACCATGGCGCCGGTGCGGCGCGGTTTCATGAGGGCGGCGGCGGCTTGGAGGGTGAGGAAGACACCCGTGAGGTTGACGGCGATAGTGCGCTGCCAGGTTTCGTCGCTGGTAGCGAAGAAGTCCTCTTCGCGGCCCATGCCAGCGTTGGCGATTAGTATGTCGGGTGGGCCGGTCTGAGCGAAGGCTTGTTCAAGCGAGCGGCGATCGGTCACGTCGACTTCGAACGCCTCGATGCCAGGGGGCTTTCCGGCCGCAGGGCGCTCCACATCGAAAATGGCTACGCGGGCACCACCCATGCCGAGGGTGCGTGCGGCAGCGGCGCCTATACCGTGCGCGCCCCCAGTGACTACAGCTAGCTTGCCGGAAAAATCAAAGCTCATATCATCCTCCTCATCCACATATCCTCGTTATACACTTGCGCGCTAGACTAAGTAGCGTCGCATGAAAACCATACTGGCGGTACACGCCCATCCGGACGACATCGAGATCCTGGCAGGGGGCACGCTGGCCCTGCTATCCGCTGCCGGACACCGGGTAGCCATGGCGAGCCTGACGCCGGGCGACTGCGGGTCGCGAGACCGCTCCGCGGAAGAGATTGCCGCGATACGACGGCGGGAAGCGGCAGCGGCGGCCGCGCTTATCGGGGCAAGTTACCAATGCGCGGAGTTCCGCGATCTGGCGATATTCAACGACGACGCCTCGCGGCGACGGGTCACGGAGTTACTGCGCGCGGTACGGCCGGATATCGTGATCACGGCGTCGCCGGTTGACTACATGTGCGACCACGAAGCGGCCAGCGCGTTGGTGCGCGACGCGTGCTTTGCGGCGTCGGCCCCAAATTATGCAACGCGGGCGGAATCCGCGTCACCGGCTTTGGACGGCATTCCGCATTTGTACTTCATGGATCCGGTGGGCGGCGTGGACCGCGATGACCGGACTGTTGCTGCCGACTTTTACGCCGATGTTAGCGGCCAGTTCGAGACCAAGCGGGCGATGCTGGCGGAGCATGCCAGCCAGCGCGAGTGGTTACTAGCGCAGCATGGCATGGACGATTACCTACTTACCATGGAGCGCTGGACGCGGGAGGCCGGTCAGCGCGCGGGCGTGCAGTTCGCCGAAGGATTCAGGCGGTACAAGGGGCATCCGTATCCGCAGTCGCCGCTGCTCGAGGAGTTGTTAGGAGGGACGCGGCGACTGCCTCTTCATTTCGACTAGCATGGCGGCGGGTCCCACGATGGTGAGGGCGAAGAAGGGGGCGTTGACTACGTGGGCGAGGCGGAGGATGAGTTCCGCGACGGCGACGAGGGCGGCGACCACACACTGACCCCACTTGGGCGTGACGGTAGTTTTGGGGTCGGTGATCATGAAGAAGATGAATAGCTGATACATGGGGCCGGTGATGGGCGCGACTTCGGCCAGGAAGGGATGCCCGGTGAAGGCAGTGCGGAGCAGTGCCAGAGCACGAAGCAACCGACATAGGTGGCGGTGATGTGGAAGCGCTGGACACGGTAGACGATGAAGGCTCCGAGGACCCAGATGATGACCATGGGCCAGACGGTGTTGCCCCACTGGATGCTGAGGGTGGCGACGAATTCGGGCGCGACCAGGAGCATGGCGCAGATGGAAAAGTTGGAGGGATTCCAGATGTGGCGGCCGCGCTACGCGGAGCGCATATTTTGAAGTGATGGCGATGGCGCTGCAGAGGGCATAGGGCCAGTATTCGGGCGAGCGCAAGCAGGATGCCGACGCTGATGCCGGTGATATAGGCGCTGGCGAGGTTGGGGATGCGGCCCCAGAACCAGCGGCCGAGGACGATTTCCAACAGGAGGGCGGTGGCGATGGCCAGCGAGGGTGCGGGAGAAGCTTTCGAGCAGGCCGAAGGAGACATTGCCGACCAGCAGAATCAGGGTAATGAAGAGCGGCGAGAGATAGCGATTATCGGCGCTGAAGAAGCGGCCGAGGGCGGATTGGGACTGGCGGGAGGCGGCGCGACGGCGATTCCGGTGCTCATGACGGTTCCACCACCTTATGGATATGATTCGAGTCGGGGCGCGGAGATGGTTTGCGTTTTGCCGGAGGGCCAGCGAATTTCGACGCGGTCGATGGCGGCTGCCGTGGCCCAGACCGAAGTGCAGGCGGCGCTGGTTCTGGGCGCAGAAGCCGCTGCCGCCGGAGACTTCCTGCATCTGCTGCTGGCCGTTCCAGAATGACCTTGACCTGCGCGCCGATGGCGCTGCGATTACTGGCGGCGCCTTCCAGATTCGAATTCGATCCAGTGATTGCCGGGCGACACGGTGTTGCGATACAGCAGCAGCGGGCCGCGTTCGTTGGCGACGACCGCATCGAGCACGCCGCGATTTCCGAAATCGGCCAAGGCGATGGAGCGGCCGTCGTAGACATCGGTTACGCCGACCAATTGAGCCACCTCTTTGAACTGGCCGGCACCGTCGTTGATCCAGACGCTTCTTTTGTTGATAGCCGGAGAGGCTGCGGCCGTCGAGGGGGGGCCAGTTGGCGGCATTCGGAAATGATGGCTTGGTTGCCGCCGGCGACTTTCGAATAGTCGTACCAATAACTGCGATTGCGGTCGAGGGAGACGTTGCCGTTCACTTCGTAGAGATCGAGGAAGCCGTCGTTATTGAAATCGCCGAACTGCGCGCCGAAGCTCCAGCCGCCCATGTCGACGCCCATGGCGGTGGCCATGTTGTCGTAGCGGACGGGCGTTCCAGGGGTGCCGGCCTGGGGCATCCACAGGTTATTGCCCTGCACCAGCACGCCTTCCTCGGAGATGTTGGAGACGTAGATGCCGAAGCGGCCCTGGTTCAGCACGTCGCCGACGGAGGCGTTCATGCCGCTCTTGGGGGCGGCGCCGATGCCGGTTTCCTTGCCGGCTTCGCGGAAGTGTTTGCCGCCTTCGTTGAAGTAGACTTCGGAGACGCCGTAGTCATTGGCGATGAACAGATCGGGGTAGCCGGTGCCGCGCAGATCGGCGGCGACGGCGGCGAGCGCCCAACGGCGCGAGTCGATGCCCATTTGCGCGGAGACCTCTTCAAAGCGGCCGCCGCCGAGATTGTGGAACAGGAATTTGCGTCCGCCGTTACTGGGCGTATTCGAAGCTCTCGGGCATGATGCGGGTGTCTTTCAAATGCCAGAGGTCCACGTTCTTCGGGATAATAGCCGCCGAGGAAGAGGTCGAGTTTGCCGTCGCCATCGTAATCGAACCAGATGGCGGAGTTGGCATTTACCCAGGAGGGAAGTCCGGCCTGTTCGGTCACGCGGGTGAAATGCTTGCCGGCGTCGTTATGAAAGAGCTCCGGCTTACCCCATTTGTAGATGAGTACGTCTTCGTAGCCATCGTTATCATAGTCGCCCCAGACCGCGCCGGTGGATACGCCAGTGCCGGGCTAAGTTGACATCGGCCAAACCGACTTCGGCGGCGACATCGCGAAACATACCGTTACCCAGGTTGCGATAGAGGGCGTTGTGGCTGCCTTCTCCGCTGTTGGTGACATAAATGTCGGCCCAGCCATCGTGATCGAAATCGACGATGGATACGGCGGCGCCCATGGACGATACCTGCGGCATGATGTGCTGGAGTTTAGGGTCGAAGGTGGCGGCGGTATGGGTGAAACTGATTCCGGCGGGAAGGGAAGATTCCTGGAAGCGGAATCCATAGCGGGCAAGGGCGGTGGATGGGTCGACGGCAGGGGAAGCTTTGGCGCGGGCTTCGAGACGCTTGTAGACGAGGGGGAAGGCGAGTTGCGCCAGGAGGAAGACAAGCAATACGAACTGACGGACAGGATTGCGTTTCATATTAGTGTTGCGGAAACGAGACAGAGCGCGGCTCGGATACGGACTTGGACATAACTCTCCCCCTGTATAGGCGAGGATAACTACAAGTGGCGCTTTGCACAATACTATAAACGTATTAGCGCGAGAGCGACGGGAGGGTCAGGACGATTTCGGCTGGTTAGGCTGGGGCGATTTAGAGAAGTCACCCAGAATTTCGCGGGGGATCTGGCGCCAGATGCCATCGAGGCCGAGGACGGAGGGGAGGACGGCATAGACGCCGCCTCCAGACTCGTCACGCCAGATGAGGCCCATTCGTATTTTCTCGGCCTCTTTCCCCTCTTCCACTTTCTGGCGTTCGATGCGTTCGGCGCGGTAGCGGGCGAGGTCGGCGATAGTTTGGGAGACGGAGCGTTCGAGGCGGGTCTGGGTTAAGTAGTGGCGGTGCAGTAGGGTGGTGAGTTCGGCGGGGGTGGCCGCGGAATCCGCGTAGAGGAGGGCTTCATGGCGGTCTAGGCGGGCAAGTTTCCACTGGGTGATGGCGATTTGTTGGACGAGGGAGTGTTCCATGTCGTCCACGGGTTGCCAGGCTTCGGTGATGCGTGCGAGGTGTTGGTCGAAGAGGTTGGAGTCTTCGCCGGGGATGAGGACGGAGGCGGCGCGGCAGCCGTGGTCGAGGGCGTTGAAGCGGACTTTATCACGTCCGGCCTGGGAGGTGGGTCCCGTAGACTTCTTGGCATTGCGCCGATTGGCGCGTATCTGATTGATAGTCGACATAGTTACCTTTCTGTGCGAACAAAGCCAATTTATGGAAAAGCGTCGAAGGGTTGGCCCAGGGACGCTTGCTTACGCGCGCGGCTCGGATGCGCGGAGCAGGGATGCGCGTTGCGGATGCGCGTTTAACGGATGCGCGTTGCGGGTGCGCGTTTCACGGATGCGCGTTATCGGGCGCGCGTTATCGGATGCGCGGGGTAAGTTGCTTGTAAGTCAGATCTACTCTACTTCAGGGTAGCTTACGAACTTAGGGAAATCGGGATGCGGCGGCGGTTGGGTGCGAGGAAGTGTGTTATTTCGAGAGGATTGCAGGGCAATGGTTTATTTTTCCGGCGCGTGACTGTATTATAGCGAGATAACATTTGAGCCATCATGAGCGAACACGATCCTACTGTGGCGATGGCGGTTCCGGGGGGCGGCGGGGAGCGCCAGTTCCGGCCAGGGGACAGGCTTGGGGACCGGTTCGTGATCGTGCAATTCATGGCGCGCGGGGGGATGGGCGAGGTCTACGAGGCGATCGACCAGCACTTACAAGGCAAGCATATTGCGCTGAAGACACTGCGCGTAGAGATGGTGGATAACGCGGAGATGCGGGGCCGATTCGAGCGCGAGGTTTTGCTGGCGCGCGAAGTGAATCACCGGAATGTATGCCCCACTTACGATTTGTGCCGCTTGGAAGGGCCGCGGGGCATGGTGTTGTGCCTAACGATGAAACTGTTGCGGGGGGAATCGCTGGCGGCGAGGCTTAGCCGGTTGGGACCGATGGGGCCGGAGGCGGCGCTGCCACTGGTGCGGCAGATGGCGGCGGGGCTGGACGCAGCGCATGCGGCGGGAGTGATCCACCGGGATTTCAAGCCCGGGAACGTGATGGTGGATTATATGACGGAGAATCCACAGGTAACGATTACGGATTTCGGTTTGTCGCGGTTATACGACGGCGACCAGAGCCTGATTACGAGCAACGTGTCGGGAACCAGGGGTTATATCGCGCCGGAGCTCTTCGACGGGCGCAGCGCATCACCGGCGAGCGACGTGTACGCGTTCGGGGTGGTGGTGTACGAGATGTTGACGGGGCGGCCGCCGTTGACGGGGGTGGGGTCGCGCGACAGGAGCAAGCGGAGCGATTTTGGAACGGGAGTTCCAGAGGCCTGGGACCGGATGGTGACGGGGTGCCTGGAGGCGGACCCGAGCCAACGATTCCAATCGGCGGGCGAGGCCGTGGGGGTGCTGGTTGGTTCACGCGCAGGCAATCGCCCGGCGGCGGTTTCGCCACGCCGGCGCTGGCTGTGGCTGGCGGCGGCAGGGGTTGCGGCGGTAGCGGGGGGGGTGTGGTTGGGGGCGGCGCGGTTGGATGGACTTCTGCATCCACTGCCGCAGCGACGATTCGTGGTGCTGACGGCCGCGGGGGCGCGGGGAACGGCGGCGGATGCGGCGCTGGTGAACAATGCGATCGACAGCATCGATGCGCGGCTGGTGAGGGCGGAATCGTATGTGAAGGACTTGTTGATCATCGGGCCGCGGGATTTGAGCGCGACACAGAGATCGAAGAGGCCGGAGGAGATTAGCGCGGCGTTCGGCGCGAACCTGGTACTAGCGGTTTCGCTGAGCGCGGGGGGACGCCGCATGGGGCTGGAGTTGCGCGATGGGGCAGGGAAGGTGCTGCGGCAGGACGGAGTGAGGATCGACCGGGCGAAGCTGGCGCGCATTCCCGAAGAATCGGCGGCGGCGGCCGCGCGGTTATTGGGCGTGCCCGAGAAACTGCGCGCAGTGAAAGACCGGGAGGAACTGGCGGGAGTGGCCGGCCCGGTTTATCAGCTTTTTACCGATGCCGAGGAACTGCGGCGGCAGCCGAACGACGCGGGGCTGACGGCGGCGGTGGAGAAGTATCAACAGGCGCTGGACGGCGATCCGCATTTTGCGCTGGGCTACGCCAAACTGGCGCTGGCGTATGCGCGGAAGCATCAGTTAACGCACGATGTAGGGGCGCTGGCGATGGCGGAGAGGAACGCGCAACTGGCGATTGCGCACAATCCGGATTCCCCGACGGCGGTTTTGAGCCAGGCGGTGGTGTATTTGTACTCGGGGCGGACGGAGCAGGCGCTCGGTTCGCTGAGCAAGGCGCTGAAGCTGGACCCGGGAAATCCGGAACTGCTGTTATACGAGGCGGCCGCATATCGCGATTTGAACCGGGGGGGGGACGAGGAGAACACTTACCGGCTGATTATCGAGCAGAGGCCAAATTTCTATGTAGCGTATAACGAACTCGGACTGGCGCTATACCGGCAGGGGCGGTACGCGGAGAGCGCCACGATTTTCCAGCAAGCGGCGGCGGTGGCTCCGCGCCAGGCATTGCCATTGACCAATTTGGGGGTGGCTTACCAATTATTGGGACGGAAGGATGACGCCATGGCGGCGTTCCGGGCGAGCCTGGCAAGGGCACCGAGCGCACTGGCGTATTTGAGCCTGGGTAACATATGGTTTGAGGGGGGGGATTACCACAAGGCCCTGGAGAGTTACGAAAAGGCGCGCGATTTGAGGCCTAGCGACGATTTGGTTTGGCGCAATATTGGAGACTGTTACGGAGTGCTGGGCGATCGCACGGGCATGCTGAAGAATTACGGGAGCGCCGCCGAGATCGTATCCGATAAGGTGAAGACCAACGCGAACAACGGGCCGGTGTGGATGACGCTGGCTTTTTACGAGGCCAAACTGGGGCATCCGGCAGAGGCTGAGAGAGATATTGGGATGGCAGAGGTAAAGGGGGCGGCGGATGTCCAATCGCAGTTTTTGAAAGCGCAGGCGCTCGCGGTACTGGGGCGCAAAGACGAAGCTATCGGAGTGCTGGTATCCTGCGTGCGCAGGGGACTGGCTCCGGTAGAAGTACAACTTGCCCTAGACCTGAAGGAGATACGCAGTGACCGGCGGTATCTGCAGCAGGTTTCGAATTCACAACCAAGCACTTCAACTGAAGACAAGGAGCGCGCCAAATGAAGTCACCAATCGTAGCCTTTTGCATGCTGTTGTTGGGAATTGCCATTGGATTTCTGATTGCGTCGTTACGCCCGAGGCATATTCCGATGGCTTTTTCGAGCGTAGGTGAGTTGTATATCCATCCGAAGAAGGGGGACGTAATTCAGTGGAGCCACGGGGCGGGGGATCTGCGGGTGAAGTTCAAGTACGGGCAGTCGCCTTGTGTGGAAGGACTTTCCCCGCAGAAGTGCACGATTTCTTCGCAGGCGGTGAAGGGCAACTATTTTTACGACTGCGCGGGGTGTCCGGACCCGGGGATCGGGATGGGGGGGGAGACCGGGCCGCTCGGAGGGACGGCCGGCGCGGCTGAGCTTCTGCCTCCGCCGTATACCAACCCGGCGGGGCCCAGGATCTGGTGCCAAGGGGGCGCGTCGAAAGGGGACACAATTACGGGGAAGGCGGGGGAAAGTTTTGAGCTGACTCCGGTGGGGGAGATTAATTATAGTGTTAGCTTTCCGACGGCGGGAACTTGTAGCCAGGGGAATCCGCTGAATAATGGGTCGCCGGATTGTACGCTGACGGCGGCGGCGACATTTCCGCAGAATTACAGCATTCACATTGATGGGTGTACGGATGGGACGGGGGTGTTGAAAGCGGAGTGAGTTTGGTTTTGGGGGGGGGACGCTTGTTTTTCGGCTGGGGCTAGGTAAGTCGAGTCAGTGCGCGCGGATGCGGAAAGAGTGTGTGACCCACTCCCTCACGCGCCGGGCTCGGTCAGTGGAATTCGATTTCCCAATGCATGAGCTGGGCGGCGCGTTCGAAGGCGACGGTCAGCAATTCGCCGTTTGTTTGCGGTTGGACCGGGAGGCCGGCCACGCGAACGGCAGCGACCTGCATGGACTGGGGAACGTGGATCCACAGGGCGTAGGGCTGGCCGGGGACGGCTTCTGAGACGCCGAATAGCTTGCGGGTGGCGGCATCCCAGGTGACCGAATTAATGGAGTAGGCTCCGGTAATGTGGCGGGACGTGCCTAGTAGCTGGGGCTGGGCGAGTTGACGGTGGAAGGACAAAACGCGCGTATCGTACGGTTCTATTTCGACGCGCAGGGTGTCTTTGGCGACGCCGAGGAAGCGCTGGTTCCAGAAATCGAAGACCAGGTAGGGCGTGTCCGGATCGAGGCCCAGTTTGGCGGGCAGGCCGATATCGCGGGTTACGCTTTCGCTACGCCAGTTAGTCAGTCCGGCGACATCATAATCGCCGGAGGGCGCACTTACTTTCAGATCGAGTATCTCGGGATAGTTATGAATGTAGGTGTCAGCTTGGGTGTGCTTGAAGGTATCCCAGCGCATGTCGGTACCGCGACTGAACAGGTCGGCCGGTAAGATCGGCAGAGTCGGCATGGTGGCTTTAAGCAGATTGACACGCGCGGGCGGCAACTCGGGCATTACGCTGGCGAGCGGGTAGGCCACGCCGGTGAGGGCGATATAGGTGACCAGGGTGCGGGCTTGGGCGTCGGTGACTCCGAATCCCGTCATTGGGGCTTCGCGGTCGCGGGCGGTTTCGATCACGATGGGGGGACGCTTGCGGGCGGCCTCGTCAACGGTCATGGGCAGGCCCAATTCGAGTCCTTCGCCGGGCATCACGTAGACGGCTAGATGATTCAGGAAGGCGTTGGCATTGATGGAACTGAAGAGCGGATGCATGCCTTGCCAGTTGTTATACAGGTCGTGGCCGTTGAAATAGGAATTGAAGAAGCCGATGCCGTTCAGGGGCGTGCCGGCGGGGCAGCCTTCGATGAAGCGATGGGGGCCAATGACGCCGCGAATGGTTTCGAGGCGGTGGCGATAGGCGGCGAGTAAGTCGGCAGAGGGGTCGTGCAAGCGGGTGCGATCGACGCCGGGGACGTAGAGGGGCAGGGCATGCTCGCCATCGAACTTGTAATACTCGAAGCCCCAGCCGTCGAGGGTTTGGAACATATGCTGGAGGAAGGCCAGAACTTGGGGATTGCCGGAATCGAGGGCCGGCGTGGAATAATCGCGGACGACTTTGCCCTGCTTATCATAGATGTACCAATCGGGATGTTGGGCGAGGGCGCCGGCGTAGGCATTGGGAACGATCCAGATGCCGGCGTGCAGTCCTTTGGATTGGATGTAAGCGGCCAGCCATTGGGGACCATGCGGGAACTTCTGACTGTCCCAATGTTCGATCCAGTAATGCTGGCCGTCTTTATCGCGGTCGTAGCCATCGTCTAGCTGCACGTATTGGAAACCGTAGGGTTTGAGGTTCGCGGCCAGCCACTCGGCATTGCGGACGATGTCATCTTCGCGGACGGCATCGTAGTAACTGGTCCAACTGGACCAGACCATGGGGGCGGTGCGGAAGTAGCTGTCATCGAGGGGCTGGTAATAGGGTACGGAGAGGGACTTAGTGAAGTAATGGGGCAGGACGTGGATGACTGTGCTGCCTCCGACTGGCAATGTTACATCGAACTGGGGGGCGGCGGACTCAGGGCGACGGAGCCGGGTGGCTCCGGGGAACTGCACGGCGGTATCGGTGGAACAGTCGAACAGAGCGTGGAAGATGGGGCTGGAGATGGGGCCGAGGGAGAAATACATGCATTCCGGATTATGGCGCGGCAGGAAGGAGCGATTGTGAGTTTCGGTGCCGCCATACCCATCGGCAACTTCAGAGGTTCCTACCCAGTCGACAGGGGGGCCCTGGGTATCGAGAAGGCGAACGGGGATGCGACCGGTGGAAGCGGGGGCAGTCGCGGTTAGGACGGCGTTGGCAACGGTGCTGGAGATTTTCAGGGTGTCGCCAAAGGGTTCGAATTCCCAGGAAGTGATGGGATGCGAAGTGCGGATGGTGATTTTGGCGGGGGGGGCGGCGGCGAGGGTCCATTGATCGAGGGGACGGAGGCGGCCGTCTTCGCGGAGGTTGAGGTGAACGTCGCGAAGCAGAAGGCCGAGGCTCGAGTGGCTGATGGTGAGGGTGCAGCGCGACGGGTCAGCGGCGATGGTCCAGGGGCTGGCGGTTTGGGCCGTGGCGGGCGCGGCCAGGGCGGCGATAGCGAGTAGCAGACGGAGCTTACGCATAGTTACCAGTTGAGTGGTAGCACGGCGCAAGGCGATCTGGGGCGGCTAGGGCTTGGCGAATTTGGCGTCGTCGACGGGGACGTTTTGTTTGGCTTCCTGAATCTGGATGGTGAAGCGGCCGTTGACCCGCGAGAGGGTCCAGCGGAAGGGGATTTTGATGCCGTCGATTTCACGGTAGTCGGAGTAGTCAATCTGGGTGGGGTTGCGGCCGATGGGAGTGTCGGTGTAGCGGACCTGGCGGAGCAAGAGGCCGGTGGATGGATCGAAGTAGAGCCGAACGGGGGGCTGACCCTCGCGGCGGCAGATCAGGGTATTTGCGGCGCGGCCATCGATCTGCTCAGGGCGGCCGACGCGGAAGCCGGTGAAGATTTCTTTGATGTGAGTGGGGAAGTAGAAGTCGGCATCGAGGCGGGCGGCTTCGGCTTCCTGGCCGGACATCTCGCGGGCGGGGCGGCCGGCATTGCCCAACCATCCTATGGTGCCGTCGAAGGCGGTGATGCTGTCGCCGGTGGGCGAGTGAGTTATCGACATGCGTTTACCGGGGGCTTTGGCGAAGAGTTCGATGGGTGTGTCATGTCCGCTAAACGAGATGTTTCCTTTGGAGATGCGGCTGGAGATTTTGTGAAGGGCGTCCGCACCACCGATGGCGGCGACGTATTTTTCGAGGAGTTGATCGGCGGTGGGGGCTGTGGCGGGGGCGGCTTCTGCATGGGCGGAGGCATGTTCGGGTTCGGCATCGGTGGCGATCACCGGGGGCGTGCCGACAGGGTCATGCGCGCCGCGATGGCAGGTGTAACAACTGACCTCTTTGCGGGCATTGAAGCTATCTTTATTGATGGCCAAAGTCATGGTAATCATCTGGCGGGCGGTCTTCTTGGCGGGCTTGTCGTCGGCGTCGAACTTGCCCTCGACGTGACAAAACTCACACTCGACGCCAAGGGAGGCAGAGATGAATTGCATGGCGGGAAAGACCTGGTCGGCGGGGGTACCTTTGAGGGCCTGAATGTTTTTGAATTGTTGTTCGGCGGTTTTGGCGGCTGGGGCAGGCTGGCCGAAGGCCGGTAAACATAGGGCGGCAACGCATGCGGCGGCAGCGGCGATGGGTGAACGGGGAAAGTCTGAGCGCATTTAACGAGACTACCACTTGCGGCGGCTGGGGGGGAGACAGAAGTGGGCTGGCCAGATATACTCGGGATAATCACGGATGGGTTTGGTTCTGGCAACAAGAATAGAATGATTGGGTGTGTGACGCCCTGAAACGGATTATGGTTTCGGCGCACTATGCTATGGAGGACTTATGAGATTTGGCGGTTTGACGCTCGCACTGGCGAGCCTATTCGCGGGGCATGCCCTGGCACAGACGCCCACGGTCGGCGGACTGTTGAACAACTACAGTTACACCTTGCCGGGTTTGCCGAACTACGGCATTGCGCGAGGATCGATCTTCGATATTTTCGGCACCAATTTGACCACCACGACTTACCCTTTGCAGGGCGGCACACTGGTGAGCACTCTGGGCGGTGTGACGATTGCCGTGACGGTGAACGGCACAACCACGAACCCTTTGATTTACTCGCTGTCGCCCCTGCAGATCGATGCGGTTCTGCCTTCGGCCACGCCGGTGGGTACGGGGACGATTACGGTGACGACCAGCGCGGGCACCAGCGCGGCATTTCCGATTCAGGTAGTGGAGAGCGCTTTTGGGTTACTGACTTTCAATAGCGGGACGGGTCCAGCGGCTGGATTCAACGCGAACAATAACGGCGCGTACCTTGGATATACGGCAGCGGCCAATCCGGGCGATACGCTGGAACTTTGGGGAACGGGCTTGGGGCCGGTATCGGACGATGCGGCGGGGGGGCCGGTGAGCGATCCGATTGAAGTGGATATAGGCGGAGTGAAAGCCACGGTGCCATACCATGGCCGGTCGTCTTACACGGGTCTCGACCAGATTAACGTGGTGGTTCCAGGAGGAGTCACTGGATGCAATGTGTCTGTAGTGATTGTGACCGGTACGTATGTGAGTAACTTTGCCACCATCGAGGGTATAAATTAGATTGTGTAAACGGCCATCGGATAGCGCAAACTAGGAGAACCGATGGCAATAGACCTGAAACTGATCGACGAACTGCTGGTCAACTACAAGAAACCAGAAGACATTATTGGCGAGAACGGACTTCTGAAGCAACTGACGAAAGCCGTTTTGGAACGCGCGCTCCAGGCCGAACTGACAGAACACGTCGGCTATGAGAAGCACGATCCGGCCGGGAACCACAGTGGCAATTCGCGGAACGGTACAACCAAGAAGAACCTGAAAGGGGACTTCGGGGAGATCGAACTGGAAACGCCGCGGGACCGGAACGGGAGCTTCGAGCCGAAGATCGTAGCCAAAGGGCAGACCCGGTTCACGGGCTTCGATGACAAGATTATCTCGATGTACTCGCGCGGGATGACGACGCGGGAGATCGAGGGTCACCTGAAGGAGATATACGGGATCGAGGTTTCGCCGACGCTGATTTCCAATGTGACGGAAGCGGTGATGGACGAAGTGAAGGCCTGGCAAAGCCGGCCGCTGGAGGAAGTGTATCCGATCGTGTACATGGACGCGTTGCGGGTAAAGGTGCGGGATGGGGGACATGTCCAGAACAAGGCGATCCACGTGGTGATGGGAGTGAACATGGAAGGGCGTAAGGAGATCCTCGGGTTGTGGACGGCGCAAAACGAAGGGGCCAAGCAGTGGCTGCAGGTGATGACGGAGATCCAGGGCCGAGGGGTGAAGGACATCTTCATCGCTTGCGTGGACGGATTGAAAGGGTTTCCAGAGGCGATAGAAGCGACATTTCCGAATGCGGAAGTGCAACTGTGCATCGTGCACATGTTGCGGGCGTCGTTGGCGTACGTCAGTTGGAAGCAACGAAAGGCGGTGGCCAGCGACCTACGACAGGTGTATCAGTCGGCCACGGCGATGGAAGCGGAACTGCACCTGGATGCATTGGCAAAGAAATGGGATGGAGTGTGTCCGATGGTCAGTCAGACCTGGCGGCGCAACTGGGAGCGAATCACGCCATTTTTCGCTTATCCGGCAGAGATCCGGAAGGTGATCTACACGACCAACGCGATTGAGTCGCTGAATATGTCACTCCGGAAAATTATCAAGATGCGAGGCTCGTTTCCCAACGATGAAGCCGCTTTCAAGTTGTTGTATCTGGCGTTACGGAACGCGTCGAAAAAGTGGAGCATGCCGGTACAGAACTGGCGGGAAGCTCTAAACCGGTTCAGTATTCAGTGGCCAGAACGGATGCCGGCGGTGAACGCTTAATAAAGCGGGGGGGGGACAAAACGCGTAGGAGGGGGGGGCAAAACCCGAGGATGGCGATAGCGGAGCTGTGGCCGTCGAACGATCAAAGAAAGCAATTTATAAAAATCAAGAAAAACAAAACCAAGAATTCTTAAGTGTGGGTTGTGGAAAAGTGGAAATCCAAAAGCAGGATTCCCACTTTCCCACAACCCCGAGCGCCTGCGGCAGCAAGGAAAAAACTTCAAAAAAAATGGCGCGAATCCGAACCGTTTACACAAACCACTTGACACCGCCCCACCATCCCGATCGCGGCCAGCGGACGCACCTGCTCCGATACTTACAACACCCTTCCGCCGGGCGTGCTGGATAAGATCACGCAGACGGGTAGTTTGAGCCTGGGGATCGTGGGTGTGAATAAGCTGACCACGCCAGGCACCACCGTTGCTGGCGTTACCATAGGCGGCGGCACCACGGACTCGGGGTTTGCCGATTTCTTCAAAATTACCTACTCGCAGTTTAACGCCGGCGCGTTATCGGCGGCCTCTGGATCGTCGTCTATCGGCAGTTGCACTGTGAATTTTTACAATGCCAGCGCCGCCACACCTCCGCCGGCTGAATTCACTTTCAGCTATTTGAATGCCGGTCCGGATGTAAATATCCACGGTCCGGACGGTGTGTTGGCTATGCCCCTGCAGACCGTAGACGGCTTCAGCATCTATGGCACGCCGTCAACGGCCACGTCGTTCATTCCGGCTACGGGCGGCAGTTTCACGTTCGACAATGGCACGGGTGGTCCGGACGTGGGTCCTTTCACAGCGGCGTTGTCGGTGGCTGCGCCAGTCACCTGGACCAACTTGAGCAACTTATCGACGATCACCCGGGCCAACGGCGCGGCGGTGAATTGGAGCGGCGGCGATCCGGGCACGTATGTAAGTATCACGGGCACTTCGTTCGGATCGTTGAACGGCAGCACGGAATCATTCGTGGCCGGGGCTTTCGTTTGCACGGCGCCGACTTCGGCGGGCACCTTCACGATCCCTTCGGCGGTGTTGTTGTCGCTGCCGCCCAGCTATACGATTTCCGGCGGCGGCATTACGATTTCAACGTCGACGCTTTCGCTATCCAACGTCTCGGCTCCAGTGAGTTTTACGGCGACGGGTCTGGATTACGGTTACGCGGCAGCCAGCGTGGAGAATACGATCAACGTGACTTATCAGTAGGGGCGAGTTAGGAACGGAAGCACTCTCCTGGTAGATTAGAAGATCTGCATGAGGGTGCTTCCACTTGTTGTAACCATTTTGTCATTATGCGCGGGTCTGGCGGCTCAGTCGACAGACCCACCTGCCTTCGAAAACTGGAACCTGTTTTACCAAGCTACTTCCATCGGCCAGAATCATGGCACCTTCAACTCTCCTTACAGCGGGCCGCATAGTTTGCAGGACTACCGCGAGGACGATGTTTCACTGACCACCACTCTGTTTTTCGCCGCGCGCGTGGCGCACAATCTGCAATTCGTTTTCGATCCGGAGATCGCGGGGGGCAGGGGATTCAGCGGCGTAAACGGATTGGCTAATCCTTCGAATGGGGAACTGCCACGGGTGGCTACGGCGACTCCGAAGCCTTATATCGCCCGGCTTTACCTGACCTACGACATTGGATTCGGCGCGGAGAAGGAACGCGTGGAGAGCGATGCCAACCAACTGGCGGGCGAGCGGCCCATGGTGCGCTATACGATTACGGCCGGGCGTTTTTCGCTTTCGGATTTCTTCGATAACAATACTTACACGCACGATCCGCGCACGCAGTTCATGACCTGGGCGGTGATGTATAACGGCGCGTGGGATTATCCGGCGGATACGCGGGGCTACACGTGGGGATGGGTGCACGAGTTGCATACGCGCAACTGGTCGTTCCGGTATGCGAGCGCGGCGGAACCAAGGGTGGCCAACGGAGGGCGCTTCGACCGGCGGCTGTTCGTGGACAGGGGAGATGTTTTTGAGGAAGAGCGGCGGTACACGCTGGGCGGGCATGCGGGCGTGGTGCGGTTGCTGGAGTACGCGAACCATACGCATTCGGGCACTTATGCGGACGCGATTAAACAGGGCGAGTCGACGGGGACGGCGCCCGATGTTGATGCGGTGAAGCATTGGGGAACGTTGAAATACGGCGCGGGCATAAATCTGGAACAGGAAATCACCAAAGATTTGGGCGTGTTCATGCGGTTGGGGTGGAACGACGGCAAGGGGCAAGATTTCGCCTTTACGGCTATCGACCGGTTGGCGAGCGGCGGGTTTTCGGTGAAGGGGACGCGGTGGAAACGGAAGGACGATGTGTTCGGATCTTCGTTTACGGCCAGCGGGATTTCGGGCGTACATGCGGTTTATCTGGCGCGGGGGGGGCTCGATTTTCTGATTGGCGACGGAACGTTGAACTACGCGCCGGAATACGTTTGGGAGAGTTACTATAGCGCGCGGTTGTTTTCCGGCTTCTATGCGAGCTTCGACCTGCAGCACGATAACAACCTGGCGTTCAACCACGATCGCGGGCCGGTGTGGATCGAGAGCGTGAGGCTGCACATGGAGTTCGGGCTAAAGCCGCGGGGCGGGAAATAGCACTGCGCGGGGGGATCGCGCGATAATGGGGCTTGATCTTGAGCTTGCATCGATCTTGTGCCGCGCTGGCTGTGGCTTTCTGTGCCGCGCTGCCCGCCTCCACCACCGAAGTTAAATATTTCGTGCCGGCGCACCGTCTGACGGGCATCGGCATTGAACGGCAGACGCTGGTGGACGATACGCTGCGGCAGCGCACGGAGGCCATGATCCAATCGCAGACCTTCGGCATTATGCGCGAACCGCTGGCGGTACAGGGAGCCGAGCGGGTGAATGCCGCGGGGTTGCAGCGACTGTTTCGCGACGCGGAGCGGCAGAGCGGTTTTCCGGCATCGGTGCTGCAGGCCATGGCGTATCTGGAAAGCTGGGGGGTGGCCAACGCCGAGAGTCCGGCGGGTCCGCGCGGCATCCTGCAGATTTCCGAAGCGACGGGGCGGCGGATCGGCTTGCGGGTGGCCTACGCCACGCGGCACCGGACGATAAGGACGCAGACGCAGGTGCGCAACAAACATGGCAAGCTGGTGAACCGTACGGTGAAGCGCAAGGAGACGTACACGGTGCTGACGCGGGACGACCGGCTGAAGCCGGAGAGGGCGATCCCGGCGGCGGCGCAGTATCTGGCGGGCATGGAACAGCGCTACGGGGGCCGCGATTGGGCCATCTGGGCGTATCACTGCGGCGAGGGTTGTGTGGCGGATTTCCGTGCGATGGCCAAGAATACCAGGGGGCTGGACGATCCGCCGGCGAGCGTGGCGAAAGTATTTTTCGGATGCGATCCGGTATGGAATCGCGAGCTGTGCGGTGCGCTGCGGGCGCAGATGGAGCGCGACTATTCGCCGACCTATTGGTTTCGGGTAATGCGGGCGGAGCAGTTGCTGCGGATGTACCGGGAGGATCCGGAGGAATTTCGCGATTTGGGCGCGGAGTACCGGTATGCGGCGTCGCCCACGCAACGCGCGCCGGACCGCTTATCGTCGTGGTTGAAGCCGGGGGATTTGATCTACGAGAGCAGCGACCGGATCCAGAACGAGGAAGGCGGGAAGTTGGTGAGCGCGCCCAACGATCCGGACTTTTTCGGATACCGGATGGGGATGCGCGAGGCGGACGAGAGCGGCAGTTGGCGGATGAAGGCGCTGCCCTCGACGGTGGGCACGCTGGCCTACATCGCTTTCGAAACGCGGCGGCTGCATGCGGTGCTGAGTCCGGACGAAGTGTTCGTACCGCTGCAGGCGACCGCGCTGGTGCTTCCCAAGGTGGATGGCGGCGGCGCGGACGGTGGGGGGGACGCGCGCGTTGGACCACAGCAGCGGGCAGGTTTTCGATCTTTCGATGGCGGGTCTGCCGCCGGGCGAGCTGGAGTGTTTGCAATTCGTGCTGGACGATTTGGGCTGGAACGGATCGCTGGGATTCGTGGAAGAGCCGCCGGGGAGACAGACGATGCATATCGGGTGTTCGCCGACGTCGCGCAATTTTTTTGCGCAGGTTTACGACGATGCGCAGGCGGTGTTACAGGAGCGGCAGGCGGGGGCGGCGCCGGCAGCGCAGTGACCAGGTGCGCAAAATGCGAGACTACTAACACATAGTCCAGCGTCATCTGACTAACATCTTGTTCTGCTCGGTTAGTTGATGGCTACGAATGAGGCACCAACGTCCCAATAACTAGCCACTATTCGGCGAATTTTGCGCTTTTGGTCGTAATATGCGTACTATGTCCCCGTTGAGGACTTAAAACATCCGGCTTTTTCCCCACAAGAAGTTCTTAGATCGTATCCATCAGTGTAGAAGCACACCACACCCGGCCTTTCTAGTTGACCTGTGTACTCTTCGCCTCCAACGATATTACGGGTCTTATGCTACGGTTTTAGCGGGGAAAAACAAAAAGGGAAGGGCATATGACTAAAACGACAATTGTTTCGCTCCTTTTTATGACGATAAGTGCGCCGATATTTGCGGCAAACCGTGTGGTAAGTAACGCGGGAGTAATCGTAGGCTGTCCAGCGCAGTACACCACCATTCAGTCGGCGGTCGCTGCGGCGGCTCCGAATGATACCGTGCTTGTCTGCAATACAGGCGTGCCGTTCAATGAACAAGTCACGGTTTCCAAAGCCATCAAGCTGGTGGGACAGAGCGGTGCGAAAATCCAACCCAATCCGATGATTGCGAACGCGGCAAGCCTCAGTTCCGGCAATCCCATCGCGGCGGCAGTTTTGGTGACGACAGGGACGACTGGTGTAACCATTAGTAATCTCGATATCGACGGCTCCCTGAACGGGATTGCGGATTGTGTTACAGATCCGATTGGCGTGTATTTTCAGAACGCTTCGGGGACAGTGGTCCATAACGCGATTCACAATTTTAAACTTGGTTCAGGCCTGGAAGGTTGTCAATCCGGAATTAGCATCTTCGCGCAGATTCTGTGAGAGTTGCCATCTACGCACGCACGAGCACCGATGACGGCAGACAGGAATTGACCGACCAAACCCGAGAACTTCATACCTACGCCGACCGCATGGGATGGACGGTGGTTGCCGAGTTCCACGATCAAGTTTCCGGGCGAAAGGCAGAGCGGCCTCAATTGCAGAACGCTCTCGAAGCTGGAAGGAAACGCCAATACGACGTGCTTCTGTTTTGGTCTTTGGATCGTCTGAGTCGGCAAGGAGTGTTGCCGACGTTGTTGTTGCTCAATCAACTCTCACAATACGGCGTGAAGTATCGGAGCCTACAGGAACAGTGGATCGACTCGCTTGGCGCATTTTCAGATGCGATCATCGGCATTCTGGCAACAGTTGCTAAATTTGAAGCCGAGCGGATATCGAACCGTGTCCGCAGTGGACTGGAACGGGCACGTTCGCAGGGGAAAGTCCTTGGCCGTCCTCGTGTCATCTTGGATCGTCGCCGGATGGCAAGGCTACGGGAACAAGGTCACAGTCTACGGGACATAGCGGCGGAAACTGGTTGCAGCACGATGAGCGTACAACGGGCCTTAAAAGCATTAAACTAAACTCGTGGACGTTGATCGACGTGGAATGCAGGAGAAAACTTCTCGTATCGAGACCGCTGATGTTCTCTTCGGCGGAAGCCGTTTCCTCTTCTGGTTGCTGGCTCCTGTACTGCTCCTGTTCATCGTTCTGACCGCCCTCTTTCACCCTCAATGGTCGTTGGGATCTGTCACGATCATAGGCGGCCTCGATGTACTCGCTATCTTAATGATCTTCGCCCTGTATAATCCGAAGCGTTTCCATTGGGCTGGCCGTGCGGCGACGAGTCTTGTGTTCCTGGCGTTCCTTGTCTACCTCATTGACGAAATCGCCAGCGGCCACTCCTGGCATTTTGGTCCTCGCTCCGCATCAAGTCCGCTGAACGCACTCATGGGGCTTCTAATTATCGGCGTGCCTTGCCTTCGCTACACGTTGCTTGGGCGGTTCGGTAAGAAAAAGGAAATCCACACCGGAGACACGACAGTGCACCGCTGGCTGACTGGACAGTGCAACCAGTGTCCAAAGTCTCTGGCCGAACATGATTGGGCGGGATTCGCAAGTATCGTGGCGAATGAACAGAACAAGGGACGGCTCACCGACTTCTTCAACAAGGTAAAGGAACACGACTGGCATTCTGTCGCCAAATTCCAGGATTACGATGCGACACAAAACGACATGCTTGTGTTTGCGGTCAGATGCGTTTCGGGCGGGTTCGTCTTCGTGGTGCGTAGCCCGTTTGAATTGTGGGAGGATGACGAGTTGTACCTCCGTGAAGCAGTCACTTCCGATGAGATGTTGTCAATTGAAAGCCTAATTGCCTCAGATTCATGGCATGTCGGGGCAAGCTCCGAGAACCGATGAGCGAACTCGAAGAACAGATTGTGAAATTCATCGTCGCAGAGACGCACATCAAGGCAAAGAAGGTGCATCTCGATTCCCGGTTCGCACAGGACATTGGGATGGACGGCGATGATGCGATCGAGTTTTTTGAAAAATTCCATGAGCAGTTCCACGTAGACCTGACCGAGCTTGGCTCCCATTGGGACCAACATTTCCTGCCGGAAGGCGGTGGGCCGTCACTCGCCTGTATGGTCGTGATTGGAATCGGCGCGGTTGTAGGCGGCCTTCTTCATGAGACCTTCAAATGGATTCCCGTTTGGGTGGCAATGATCGTCTTCGTTGCGCTGCTCTGCTGGATCTACGGCAAATTCTTCATCGAACAACAGCCTGAAAAGACGCCGATCACAGTGCACGATCTTGTGGAAGCTGCCAATACACGACGGTGGATTAAGCACTACGACAGCTACGTAGAACCCGCTCCCTCAATGTTCCGAACCCTTGAGTGAGTTCTTGGCAGACCGGCGGCGAAAGGGAAGTGGTGGGGCTGCACAGGCTCGAACTGTGGACCTTGTGCGTGTGAAGCACACGCTCTAACCAACTGAGCTACAGCCCCAAACTCTCAGGATAGCAGAAAGGAAAACCGCTTTGCAAAAACCTGTCAAGCGGATTCCGGTAGACCTCACACCTTCATTGTGTTCGCTACGACCATGATTGCATAAGCAAATGAAACTAAAGGGTTAGGTTAGATAACCTGATCTGATGCTTCACACGCAGGAGGTCACAGGTTCGAGTCCTGTCGCGCCCACCATCACCCGATGGTTAAAAGGATCGAATTGTAAGCGGCAGCGGCTAACTACTACGCAAGTGCGCGCCTTCCGGCCCGGAACAAAACGCTTGACGTACGGTATAACCGTACATGCTGGAATTGTCCAGGAACGGCATGGAACTTGTCCGCTTTTGTCACAAAGGCTAAGGCAGCTTCACGAAGGCGGGAACGCCAAAGGGGTGCCTCCGGCGATGGCCGACAAGCTGCGCAAGGTTCCGTTAGTCCTCGAAACAGACTGACACACTGGAGCACTTGGATGGTTTCAAGGCTGGATCCGCCCCATCCGGGCGATCTGATCAAAACCGAGATCGTGGAGGCTGGCTTTAAGCGCCCTTGCGCAGAGCCTGCGCCTTGCCGGCAATCAAGCCGAAACCTTTGGCGCGCGCTTCCGTTTCCAGCGCTTCCAGATTTGCGCGTGCCGCAGCCTGGCTGCCGGTGGCGAGGTCGAGTCGCGCTAGTGCGAGGCGGATTTCCAGTGCGAGGCCCAGATAGCCGCGCTGGGTGGCTTCCGATAAGGCCTGCTCGAGTTTGCTCCGGCCGGCCTTGGCGGCTGTGGTTCCCTGGGCCAAGTCTACCTGCGCGCCGGCGAGAGCCAATATGGGGCGAAGGCTAAACGACGAGCCCTTGGCCTGCGCCTGGCGGGCGCGATTGAGCGTGGCGCGCGCCTCCGCGGGCTGATGCTGCATAGCGAGAACCTTTGCGAGCATGGCATACGCTTCGCATTCCTCGTCCGCCGATTTTGCTTTATGGAAGCTATTCACCAGTGATCGAAAGCTGGATGCGGCCTGCTCCAGATGTCCTTCTTCGACGGCCAACTCGGCGAGGTATAGCTGAGTTGAAGCGAGCTTGAACTCATCGCCCATAGCTTTGCGAACGGCCAGTGCCTCTTCGTATTTCGTGCGGGCATCCACTAGATTGCCGCGCGCCAGAGATACCTGGCCGAGACCGATGAGGGCATAGCCGCTGCCCCGCCGGTAGCCGGTTTCACGGGTCATCTGAAGAGCTCGCTGATAGTTGGTTTGCGACGCATCCAAATTGCCTTGCTCGTACAACACCAACCCCAGATTGGTGAAGGTGGAGGACACGCCCCGCTTATCGCCGATTTGCTGAAAGTGCTGCAAAGCCTCTTCGTCCATGGTTTTGGCGCCGGCCAGATCGCCTTGACCGTCCAAAACGTTGGCGATATTGCCGAGGGTTCCGGCCAGGTCGGAAATAGAGCCGGTATCGCGTTGAATCGCCAGAGCCTCCTGATAGCACTTTTTTGCGGCGTTCAGATCCCCTTGATCGTAGTAGACGTTCCCGCTTGAGTTGAGCGCTTGGGCCAAGCCATGCTGGTTGCCGACGCGGCGGTATAAGACGGCGCCCTCCTGGTAAAGCTGTGCCGCCCCCGCCATGTTCCCCTGGTCATAGAGCACGGTTGCCATGACCAACAGAGCTTGACCGGCGCCCGCGTAGTCGCCGGCTCGCTCGTAGGCATCGCGCGAGAGGCCCAGGATTGTGGCCGCGTCTTTTAAACGGCCCAGCCGGTCGAGTTCCCAGCCCCTGGACAAGCGGGCTCTGGCTGCCAGGAGGCCGGCGCCTTGCGCCTCGCTCTTTTGGATGGCAGCTTGCGAGAAGGTAAGGGCGCCTTGAAAGTCCCCCAGGGAGGTGGCCGCGACGGCCGCTTCAATGTCGATACGCGGATCGTTTCCCGCGGGCGGCGGCAGGCGGCGGAGCGTGGCGGCGGTGGCTAGTGCCTCTTTGCCGTTGCCTGCGGCGCGCTGGGCAATCATCAGGCGCAGGCCGTAATCCAGGTTGTCTGGAAAAAACTGAAATAGCGATCCAAAAACTTCGGCGGCTTTGTCCCACTCGCGGGTGGCCTCACGGTAGTTGCCCTCGATCAATAGTCGCTTTTCGCGGGGCAGGCCCGCCGCAAGATCCAGCGCTTGTTTAGACTCCTGTAGTCCCTTTTGGTCGTAGCCCAAGGACCTCCAGGCTTGTGCCAGGGCGGCGTGGATCATGGCATTGGATGGATCTTCTTTGGCGGCACGCACCAGGAGGGCCTTGGCAGCCAAGCCGTCGTAAAGGCGGAGCCGGTTCAAACCTTCGGCGTACAGGCGGTAGGCTTCGGGATTGGCCGACGATTCGGCTCGTACGGCAGTTTCCTGGAGCGGAGTAACTTCCTCGACGCCCAGCTTTTGCCTGAGCTGGACGCCGGTGCGGGCGACCAGGTCCAGCAATTGGGCGTCAGTGCCGGAATTGGATATAGAGGCCAGGGTGTCGCCTGCGCGGGAATCCTGTAAGCGGAGATCCAGGCGGACCTGCCCGCCCTGGTCCTTGCCGGCATAATAATAGGAGCCCAACACCACGTAGTCTGCGCCGAGGGTGCGGTGGATGCGTTCCAGCGTCTGCTGGCCGTAGCCATCGGCGTCGGGCAGGGATAGGTCGATCTTGGCGCGCGAAACGTTTTCGCCTGGAATCGTGCGCAGTTTTTCGCCGGCGGCGAGTTCGCTCATGAACATTTCCGAAAGAGCGGCCGATAGCCAGGCGGCATCTTCTTTTCCGGTCAGGTTTTTGAAGCCCAGCACGGCGACTGAGCGGCGCACTCTGGCAGGGCCGGCGACTGCCGTTTGGACCGGTTGATTGGGGTGTCGCGTTTTGGCCAGCCACACGGAAATGGAGGCCGCCGCGATCACTAGAACCAGGGCGACGACGAAAATCCAGGTTCTTGAGGGCGGTGAAACCGGATGCCGGCGCAATTGCTCGAGGGCCGCCTTCATCTCGGCGGCACTGGCCCAGCGCGCTTCGCGGTCCTTCTCCAGCGCCTTGGCGATTATAGGCCCGAGTGGGCCGTTAACTGTGGGCGGGGTCTCGTTCAGAATCGCGGCGAATATGAGCGCCGGTGTCTTGCCGGAGAACGCTTTGGCGCCGGTGGCCATTTCGTAGAGTACGGCGCCGAAACTGAAGAGGTCGGAGCGGGTATCGGGCTCATCGCCACGCGCCTGTTCGGGCGACATGTAGCCCAAGGTGCCGATGGTCGCGCCCGGCACCGTCAGTAGAGTCTGGGTATTTTCGCCGGCCGGGGATGCGGCTGTGGAAGCGTGGAGTACCTTGGCAATCCCGAAATCCAGGATTTTCACTTGGCCCTGGGGGGTGATCATGATATTGCCGGGCTTGATGTCGCGGTGTACGATGCCTTTGGAGTGGGCCGCCTCGAGCGCGTCGGCAATTTGGATTGCCATGTCCAGAAGGGCGTTAATCGGCATGCCTGCGGCGGTCGACTTAAGCCGGGCCGATAGCGTTTCACCCTCGATTAGCTCGGAGACGATATACGAGATTTCATTCTGGTTGCCAATGTCATAAACACTAACGATGTTGGGGTGGTTTAAGGCACTAGCGGCGCGGGCCTCGCGTTCGAAACGCATCTCGCTCGAAGGATCGCGGGCGAGACTCTTGGGGAGTATCTTGATGGCCACCTCGCGACCGAGACGCGTATCGCGCGCGCGATACACTTCGCCCATGCCGCCGGCTCCCAGGGAAGACAGAATGTTATATCTGCCTAATTGGCTGCCTTCGATCAGCGGTGAACGGGCAGGCTCGGTGGGCATGATTGGATGCAGGCTGGAGTTCGTTTCGTGATCGTACTCCAGCAGCGAACGGACTTCGTTGAGGATGGTCTGATCCTGGCACTGATCTTGCAAGAAGGCCAAACGCTCGCGGGGATCGCGTTCCAGAGCCGCGTGGAAAAGCCTGTCTATCTCAACCCAGCGCTCAGATTCCATCTGGGCGGCCCCGATCCAACTCGCGCGCCAACCAGGCCTTGGCTATTTTCCAGTCCCGGAGGATGCTTTGCGGAGAGACTTTGAGGACAGCGGCGGTTTCATCGACGCTGAGTCCGCCGAAGTATCGCAGTTCGACCACCTGGGCTTTGCGCTGGTCCTGTTTGGCGAGTTGGCAAATGGCATCGTCGAGAGCCAGGAGTCCGGCGTCCGGGGATAAGGCTCGCGGGATACGCTCGGTAAAAGTAACGCGAATTCCTCCGGCTTGGCGCTTCGATGCACAACGTGCGCGCGTGGCATCCACCAGAAGGCGTCGCATCATTTGGGCAGCGACCGCGTAAAAATGGGCGCGGTCTTTCCATTCGAGACCTTGCGCACCGGCCAAGCGCAGATAAGCCTCGTTCGCTAAAGCCGTAGGTTGCAGGGTGTGTTCACCGGGATGGCGGCGGATATAAGCGCGAGCTACGCGCCGCATTTCGTCGTAAACCAGGGGCATTAACTGCTCCAGCGCAAGGGAATCCCCTGCCGACCAGGCTCGCAGCATGACTGTAATATCCGCAGATGCGGCGGAACTTACGGTAGCACCCTCCATTGGTATCCAGATTACCAAAGAAAGTCCAACTGACTTTGTAGTTTTGATGCGCGGTTTACGGGTGCCCCAGTAAGAGGGACACCTGATGAAGACCGGCATATTACTAATGGTACTGACTGGGTTACTCAAGGCAGAAGCGGGCGGCGGCGCGGTTCAAGTCTACGTGGAGGACTGCATGGCGCATCAAGAACAGGTTGCCGCGCAGTATGTTGCGGACCGCATGTTTTCGGAAGCGGGAGTACGCATTTCGTGGAAATTCGGCGCTCCGCGTGGGGCGGACAACGCTGCGGTGCGCAGGATTGTGGTTCATTTTTCCACTCAATCGGATCCTGGAGATCACCCTGGAGCTCTCGCTTATGCCCGCCCATATGGGGAGAATAAGATCGAGATTCTCTACGATCGGGTGCGCAACGGCACGGCGGGATTCACTGGGGTTGTTTTGGCGCACGTGTTGGTGCATGAGATCACGCATGTCTTGCAGGGTATCGCGCGGCATTCTGCGGAGGGCGTGATGAAAGCGCATTGGAGCGCGGAGGACTACAACGCCATGAAGCGGCATCCGCTGCCGTTGTCAGCGCATGACATCGACTTGATCCACGACGGCCTGTATTCGGTCCGGTAGCCGCAGGCGGCTAAAGTTGCAGGCGCAACCGCATTTTTGTGAGGGCTGCGGAAAGAGCCAGGATGATGGCGGTGAAGAGGCAGGCGCGCAACACTCCCGTGGATCCGCGCGATCCTTCGGCGGAAATAAACTGGAAGCCCGGAATGACGGAGAGGATCCAGGGCAGCAGATAGGTGAGGAGCGTGTTGGATCCGGCGGGCCGGCGCGAAGCAGCGATGCACGATGACGGCGGAAGGCGAAGATCGAGGCATGGACGATCGCTCTTCGCGACGGTGAGACGGCATCGATTGTCGGCGTGCTAGCTGATGGCGCCGTAGTTGGAAACATCAACTTGAAGGACAGCAGCGCCGGCTCGTTTCGAATGCTTCTCGACTGGCGGACATCACGGTCTCCTACATGAGGGGCTTTTTCTTCCGCCACGGAGAGCGGTTGGCATCTTCCTGCTGTGAAGACGAGTGTACATAGAGCGGCACGAGCGACAGCATCTCCCTATTCAGCGTAGAATATCCTTCGAGAATCTCGTCGACGGTCGCTCCCGGCGCGAGCATGTCGGCAACCAGGTCGACCCGAATACGCGTCCCTTTGAACACCGGGGCTGGTCCTTCATTCGCGCGCCAAAGCGCGGCGCACAAGCGCGGGCTCCTTGGCGATTACCGTCAGGTAGGCCCGCGCGGCGGAGTCGGGCTGCCGCCCACCCTGCTCCCATTCCTGCAAGGCGCGCTTGCTGATCCCATAGGCGCGCGAGAATTCGGCCTGGCTCATCTTCACCCGCTTGCGTATGGCTTTGACGTCCACCGGCTTCGGCCACACCTGCTCCAGCTCAACCCTGCCTCGCTGGTGAGCCAGAACAAGGTTCAATCCTTCGATCAAGTCTTGGCCGAAGTTCGTCGCCTTCTTCTTCGCCGTTGCTTTCTTTGTCACTCTATTGCGCTCCTTTCAGATGGGCCGCAATCTGTAGCAGTTGTTTTTTCTCATCGGCGGTCAGATCCGTTTTGACGTTTTTGGCGTAGCACCGGATCAGGTAAACGCGGCCGGCAACCACAACGTACAGGTAGATGATCCGGGCGCCACCACGCTTCCCTTTGCCCTTCGCCGCCCATCGCAGCTTACGAATACCGCCCGATCCCGGTATCACGTCGCCGGCGTCGGGACGGTCGATCAAATAAACAGCCAGCGCGTCGATACCATCAGTCCCGATCAGTTTCGTGGCCTCGGCCTTGAACTTCGGCAGTTGCAAGACCGTGATCTCGGGCGCATGGTCCACCACTCAAGAGTATACCGCAATGCGGTACAGCCGATTTTGTGACGTGCATTGTGACGTAACCCTTCTCAGAATGGGCCAAAATGACCGATTTTGCAGCTCTGCTCGGGTCCTGTCGCGCCCACCATTCAATCGGGCTCGCTACCTGGTTCTCTCTTTCCAGGCGGTCACTGAAATGGCAGAACCCCGCTGTGAGGCGAAGAGGGGCCGGCTCCTCCGCAAGCACTGTCAGATAAGCCCGCGTGGCAGAATCGCGCTGCCTGCCCGCCCTGTTCCCATTCCTGCAGGGCTCGTTTGCTGATGTCGTAGGCCCGCGAGAACTCGGCCTGCGCTGCGGCGTATGCGCCATGGTTCACGCGCTGGACCTTCGGCTCGTGCCTCCGATTCCAGCGCTTTCAATGTCCCGAGTTAGTTTAGAATGGTGTGCGCGCCGACCATGCGGCCGCGCTCGCGCATGCGCTGGTGCCGAAGAAGCGGCGTCTGCTACTCATCTTGGAGCATGGCATCGACTTGATCCACGACGGCCTGTATTCGGTCCGGTAGCGGCAGGCGGCTAAAGTTGCAAGCGCAACCGCATTTTTGTCAGGACCGCGGAAAGAGCCAGGATCATGGCGGTAAAGAGGCAGGCGCGCAACACTCCCGTGGATCCGCGCGATCCTTCGGCGGAAATAAACTGGAAGCCCGGAATGACGGAGAGGATCCAGGGCAGCAGATAAGTGAGTAGCGTGTTGGATCCGGCGGGCTTGACGAAACCGGCCCAGGCGGAGATGCGCCGGACGTCCACCAGATAATACAGTGCGAACAGCAGGACTACGCAGGCGGATTCTGAAAATAGGCACCAGGTGGGGCTGGCGTGGTTCTTCGAAATCCCTAGTGGGAGGGCCGCCACGCCGGCGGCGAAGAGGATCGCGGCAAACGCGGCGGACCAGACAATCTTGCTCTTCAGCGTCGCGGCTACGGAGGAATCGAACAAGATTAGAGAGCAGACTACGCCGCCGAAGATGATGGAGGTGAGCGATCCGTCGCCCAGGGGCCAGAAGTATAGGGGGGCGTGGCGCAACATCGGCAGGGCACCCAGTTTGGATGCGACGTTCATGGCGTTCAGGGCGGCGAAGGCGGCGGCGAACCACCAGAACGTCTTGGGCAGGAATAGATAGATCATTCCGGCGGCGAGGTAGGCAAAGCCGATGAGTCCTAGGATTTCGGGGTAGCCGAGGTCGAGTCCAGCGGACGCGCCTGTCTCCGTTTTCCGGCGGAAGAGGGCAATCAGCACCAACAAGAGCGCCAGACCGGCGGTGTGAAGCAGTCGGCCCATCCACGGCGTTCCTGTCTGCCAGGCGCCTGTCTTGGAGTATACGCTCCAGGCCAGCAGGATCCCGGCGAATGCCAGCAGGTCCCAGGTGCGCGCGCCGATGCCGGTGAGGTGGGGATCTACACTCTGCAGGTTGGCCAGAATGTAGCCGATCACTACCAGGCTGAGCGAACGGGCCAGGACGTGGCGTAGCAGGGCGGCGGGCGAATCTCCCAAGGCCGCGCGGCGCTTCAGCGCAAGGGGCAGGGAAATGCCCACGATAAACAGGAAGGCCGAGAACACCATATCGACATAGGTCATGCCATTCACGCCTTCGGGCATGTGGTGGGTCCACCAAGGCAGACCTTTGACGCCGGCGACGTCGTTGACGAAGACCATAACCAGGACGGTCAGTCCCCGGAAAATATCGATGGAAAGGATGCGGGCCGGGGCGGGATGCGGGTTTTCCGGCGCGAGGGTAGCGGTGGAAGCGCTCATGCTGTTGTTCCCATTGATAGCATCTAGCCGGTGGCGTAGGCTACGGCGGGCCTAAAGTATGGGATAAAAACATCTGTAGAACTGAATATCGAGTTATACTACAGTGTCGTACTTCTCTACAGGTTGAAGGTTGCCTATGATCACCCGACGCAGTTGGATCATCAGTGTAGGATCGGCGGGACTGGCGGCGGCGTTGCCATCTGCTCAATCGCCCGCTCGCGGCTTGGATTGGCCTCAATTTCGGGGTCCGGACCGCAACGGCATTTCGAAAGAAACCGCCCTGATGCACAAGTGGCCGGAGAGTGGTCCGAAGGTGCTGTGGTCGGTGCCGGTGACGGAAGGGTATGCCGGCGCGGCGATTGTGGGCGGACGCGTTTACCATCACGATTACGATGAGGCGAAGTCGGAGTGGAGCGTGAACTGCAGGTCGCTAGCCGGTGGTCAGTTGCTGTGGCAGTTTCGAGAGCCTCGCGAGATTCGGCCCAATCATGCGATCACCCGCACTACACCCGCGGTGGATAGCCGGTTCGTGTGCTCGCTCGATCCGAAAGCGGTGCTGCACTGTCTGGACGCGAAGACCGGCAAACAAGTCTGGCGCAAGAGCCTGGTTACGGAGTATCATTCCACTATCCCCTCCTGGTATAACGGGCAGTGCCCGTATCAGGAAGCCGACCGGATCGTGGTGGCGCCGGGGGGCGCGGCGCTCATGGTGGCGCTCGATAAGGCTACAGGCAAGGAAATCTGGCGCACTCCCAATCCGAAACAGTTGCTGATGTCACACGCCTCGGTGATGCCGGCCACTCTGGGAGGCGTCCGGCAATATCTCTACGGGACGCTGCAGGGTCCGCTGGGGGTATCGGCCAAAGACGGCAAACTGCTGTGGGATTATCCGCGCAAGTTCAACGTGGCGGTGGCGCCATCGCCGATCGCGGTGGACGACGAACGGGTCTTCATGACTGCAAGTTACGATGCCGGCAGCGTGATGATCCGGGTGCGGCGCGACGGTGCCGGCTTCAAGGCCGAACCGCTCTTCGATTTCAAAAACAACGAGTGGAATTCGGAAGTGCATACGCCGATCGTTCACCAGGGGCATTTGTTTGCGGTGGGCAAGAAGAAGCGCGGTTTGTTCACCTGCCTGGGTGTCGACGGCAAAGAGGTCTGGACCAGCGAAGGCAAGGCTTCGTTCGGGCTGGGCAGTTTCATTTTGACCGGCGCGGGGTTTCTGGTGTTGGACGGCAATTCAGGCAAACTACGTCTGATCGAAGCAAGCGCGACGGGCTATAACGAACTGGCTAGCGCACAGGTGCTTTCGGGGCAAGAGGTGTGGGCGCCCATGGCGCTGGCGGATGGCAAACTGGTGCTGCGCGATCTGTCCAAAATGATTTGCCTCGATCTTCGCGGGTAGGGGTAGGAGGTGCGCCATGCAATTCCGGCAGACTGCAATTATTGGCGGTAAAGGGCCGGGGCCCGGCCAGTTCAGCACTTCGCTGCGCGGCATCGCGGTGGATGCGCACGGCAATCTTTACGTTGCGAACGATTCCCAGATTACGCAGTTCGATACGAGTGGAAGACTGAAGCGGCGATGGTCCACCGCGCAACCGGTACAATCGGTGGCGGTGGCGCCGGACGGCGCGGTGTATGCGGGCGAGATCCGCCAGATCGAGATTTTCGATGGCGCGGGAAAGCTGGTGAATACGTGGCGGGACGATGCGCTGCTGGGGCGGGTGACAGCCATCGGCTTCGTGCACGGTACGGTGCTGGCCGGCGATGCCGTGGGCCGCGCGATCCGGCGCTTCGATCATCGCGGCAAGTTCCTGAATAACATCGGCCGCGACAATCCGTTGAATGGTTTGTTGATTCCGAACGGGGTGGTCGATTTCGGCGTGGATGCCGATGGCATTGTGCACGTGGCCAATCCGGGCAAGCATCGCGTAGAAGGTTATACGCCGGACGGCAAGTTGTTAGGGCATATCGGACACTTTCACGGTACCGATCCGGCAGGATTTGGGGGTTGCTGCAATCCTACCAACGTGGCGGTACGCGATCGCATTTACGTTACGGAGAAAGCGGGTCCGCGCGCCAAAGTTTATAGCTTCGGCGGGGAATTGGAGGCGGTGATCGCGTCCGATGTCTTCGATGCTAATTGCAAGAACATGAGCATCGCGGTGGATAGCCGCGCCCGCGTTTATGTAGCGGATACGGTGCGGCTGGCGATTTTCGTTTTCGAACCGGTGTCCTTATGATGGATTTCAGCAGGCGCGATCTATTGCAAAAAGCGGCGCGCGGGACGGTACTGGCGACGCTCGGCGGCGGCGCTGGACTGCTGGTCCGCAAGGCCAACGGACAAGTGGTGTGGCAGGTGGATGCGGCGCGCTGCCTGAATAGCCGTTTGGGCGAGGTGGGAGTGGCTGCGTGCAACCTCTGTACCACTGAATGCGTGGTGCAGTTGTCGGCGGTGCGCGCGGTGAACGACCATTCCCGCTGCGGGCGGTGCAACATCTGTCCGGCGTATTTCAATATCACCAGCGCGGTGGATGAGCGCGGCCTGCCGAGCGAAAAGCTGTGCCCGCGGGATGCCATTAAGCGCAAGCCGATTGGTAAAGCGGACCCCGAAGATCCCGCCAATAATTTCTACGAATATCTGATCGACGAAGAAAAGTGCGACGGTTGCGGCAAGTGCGTGATGCAGTGCAAGGAACCGCTGGGGCTGGGCTCGATTGTACTGAAGATCCGATACGACCGCTGTGTGGATTGTAACCGCTGCTCGATCTCGCGGTCCTGCCCCAAAGGAGCGCTGGTACAGGTTCCGGTGGGGGCATGAGGGCGGCGGCGCTATTTCTGTTGTGGGCCATGGCCGGCCTCGCGCAGACCATTCCCTATCAGCGTCCGGTGGACGAAGCGCCGCGCGAAAATACCATCGGCGGCGGGTATAAGACGCCTCCGGTGCAGAAGCCTTTACCGCGCGATTCCTGGTTGCAGGTGATGGACGTAGTGGTGCTGGCCGGCGGCATGGGGCTGTCTTCCTGGCTGGTGCTGAAACGGCGTAGCCGCAAAGGGCTGGTGGCCCTGGCCGTGGGATCGGTGGCGTACTTCGGCTTTTATCGCGAAGGCTGCGTGTGCCCGATCGGGTCGATACAGAACGTGGCGGTGGCGCTGACCGATCCGCGCATGTCGATTCCGATGGTGGTGACGGCCACGTTCTTCCTGCCTCTGGTGATGGCGGTGTTTTTTGGACGGGCGTTCTGCGGCGGTGTTTGCGCCTTGGGCGCGCTGCAGGAACTGGTGCTGCTGAAGCCGCTGAAAGTGCCGCCGCGCCTGGACCGTGCGCTCGGCCTGCTGAAGTACGTCTATCTGGCGGTGGCGCTGTTTTATGCGCTGAAACCGGCCGCCACGCGCGATTTCCTGATCTGCCGGTTCGATCCGTTTGTGGGGTTTTTCCGCCGCAATGGCGCGCCGCATATGCTGCTGGTCGGCGCGGTGTTCCTGTTGGCGGGCATGTTCATCGGGCGGCCCTATTGCCGCTACTTGTGCCCTTATGGCGGATTGCTGGCATGGTGTGCGCGGGTGGCGCGGCGGGGGGTGTCGATCACTCCCAATAAGGAACTGGATTGCGGCCTGTGCAGCGAATCGTGTCCTTACGGGGCCATTGAAAAGATGCGCGCGGTGCGCCGCAATTGTTTGTATTGCGCGCGCTGCTACCGGGCCTGTCCGCGGGATGGCGATCTGGCGCATGCTAAAGCGCATTTGGTGCAGTTGTCATGAGACTGCGTACCTGGACTTGGATCGCTGCCGCATTGGTAGGGGCCTGCGTGGCGCTGTTGCTGGCCGATTATGGTTGGGCTACGTGGCGGGCACCGCGCGACGACCGGGCAGTGAAAGGACTGCAGCAGCAAGTGAAACTGGACGCGGCGTTCGCACCGCAACTGGATGCGATGCAGAAGGGAATCGCGGGGGCGCGGCGTGCGCGGAAATCGAGAGACCGGGCCACGGCTTGGGTGCTAATCGCGGCCGCTGCGGCGTTTCTCGCGCTCGCTAAACGGCGTACGGCGCCGATCCCGTTGCCAAAACAGCCGTCGAAACGGCTCGACCGTGGTGCGCCGTCCGCCCCCCCCCATCGATCAGCGGTGTGGCCGGCGCGCCGCCCGCCCTCGATCTGACGTTTGTTGACGGCTTGGTGGCCTTGCACGGACGCAACCCGGAAAGCGCCATCACGCTGCTGCAAGCCATCCAGGCGCACTACCGTTACCTTCCGGACGAGGCCTTGCGCCGCCTCTGCCAGCTTACGGAAGTTACCCCGGCGCAACTGGCCGGCGCTTCGTCTTTCTATGGACAGTTCCGCAGCACGCCCGTAGGCAAACATAGCGTACGGGTGTGCCACGGCACGGCTTGCCATGTCGCGGGGGCGCGCCAGATCACCGAGGAATTGCGCCGCGTGCTGTCGATATCCGAAGGCGAGGATACCGACGCGGCACGCATGTTCACGGTGGGTGAAGTGGCTTGCCTGGGCTGCTGTAGTTTGGCTCCGGTGATGACGGTGGACGGTCACACCGTGGGCCGCTTGACGCCCGCGATGGCCACCGCGGCCTTGCCCGGCGCCCCGGAGACCCAGCCGGCATGAAGTCCGGAACGGCAGTCGAGATTCGCGTGGGCCTGGGGTCGTGCGGGATTGCCAGCGGCGCGGAGGCCGTCCGCGATGTGCTCGAAAAGTACGGTCCGGTGAAGGCCGTGGGCTGCAACGGGATGTGTTACCGGGAGCCGTTGGTGCAGGTGGTGGAGGCGGATGGCAGGGTCACTTTGTATAGCAATGTGACTGTCGAAACTGCCCGCTCCATAGTAAGGCGTCACAAGAGAGCCACTGCCGCGCCCCCCCCCAACCAGAACCGCATCGTACTGGAGAATTGCGGCGAAATCGATCCACTCAGCATTGATGACTACCTGGCGCGCGACGGCTACCGCGCGCTGGAAACCTGCCGGCGGGATCTTTCGCCGGAACAGGTGATCGAGGCCATCAGCGCGGCGGGCTTGCGGGGGCGTGGCGGCGCGGGCTTTCCCACTGGACGAAAATGGGCGCTGGGCCGTGCGCAGGCGAGCGCGGTGAAATACGTTATTTGCAACGGCGACGAAGGCGATCCGGGCGCGTTTATGGATCGGGCGGTGCTCGAATCCGACCCGCATCGCGTGCTCGAAGGACTGGCGATTGCGGCATACGCCATCGGCGCGGCGGAGGGCTATCTTTATATCCGCGCCGAGTATCCCCTGGCAGTACGGCACGTGCGCGCCGCCATCGCGCAAGCGCAGGAGCGCGGATACCTGGGCGGGCTGCACCTGGAAGTACGCGAAGGCGCGGGCGCGTTTGTGTGCGGTGAAGAGACCGCCCTGATCCAGTCGCTCGAAGGCCGGCGCGGCATGCCCCGCTTGCGGCCGCCTTACCCCGTGGAGAGCGGATTCCGCGGCCAACCCACCATCATCAACAACGTGGAGACGCTGGCCTGCGTCCCCTGGATTATGCGCCATGGCGCGCCCGCTTTCGCCGCATTTGGCACTGCCGGCAGCAAGGGGACCAAGGTCTTCGCACTGGCCGGGAAGATTCACAATGGCGGACTGGCCGAGGTGCCGATGGGAGTCACCATTCGCGAGGTGGTGGAACGGATCGGCGGCGGCATTAAGAATGGGCGAGAGTTCAAAGCGGTGCAACTGGGTGGACCCTCCGGCGGATGCATCCCCGCGCGTCTGGCGGATACGCCCATCGACTACGATGCGCTGGCGCAAACCGGCGCCATTATGGGATCGGGCGGGTTGGTGGTGCTTGATGACCGCGATTGCATGGTCGATATCGCCCGTTTTTTCTTGAAATTCACGCAGGCCGAATCTTGTGGGAAGTGTACCTTTTGCCGGATCGGCACCAAGCGCATGCTGGAGATTCTGGAACGGCTTTGCGAAGGCCGCGGCCGGCGCGACGACATTGAAAAATTGGAAACGCTGGCCGATTACGTCAGCCGCGGGAGCCTGTGCGGGCTGGGACAGACTGCTCCCAATCCGGTGCTGACGACGCTCCGCTACTTCCGGCAGGAGTACGAAGCCCATCTGCACGAAAGGCGCTGTCCGGCGGGCCGCTGCCCGGGCTTGATCCGCTATCGCGTGACGGACAACTGCATCGGCTGTACACTGTGCGCGCAGGCGTGCCCGGTGGCCGCGATCGCTTATCGTCCGCATGAGAAACACGCTGTGGATGATCGCTTGTGTACCCGCTGCGATATGTGCCGGCAGGCGTGCCAGGACGATGCCATCGAGGTGATGTAGGCCATGGTGACGCTCACGATCGACGGCCGGCGGGTTAAGGTGGGGGCGGGGACCACCATACTGGCCGCGGCGCAATGGCTCGGCATCCGCATCCCTACCATGTGCCACGTGCCGGGGATCGCGCCGGCGGCTTCCTGTTTTCTGTGCGCGGTGCAAATCGAAGGACGGCGCACGCTATCGCCCGCCTGCGCAATGCCGGTGGCGGAAGGCATGGCGGTGGCCACCAATAGCGAGGATGTGCGGACTGCCCGCAAAATCGCGCTGGAACTGCTGCTTTCGGACCATGCCGGCGAATGCGTGGCGCCGTGTGCCGCCCGGTGTCCCGCGGGTCTCGACATTCCCGGATTCGTGTATGGAATCGCCAGCGGCGACTCGCGGCATGCCATGGAAGTGATCGGCGAGCGACTGGCGCTGCCCGGTTCACTGGGACGCATTTGCCCGCGATTGTGCGAACAGGATTGCCACCGCTGCGACCTGGACGAAGGCTTATCGATCGGCGCGCTCCATCGCCACGCGGCGGACGTCGATGGCGCGCGTTCCGAACCCTACGTGCCGGCATGCGCGCCCGCGAGCGGGAAATCGGTAGCCATTGTAGGCGCAGGTCCGGCCGGTCTAGCCGCTGCCTGGTTCCTGCTGCGCAAGGGCCACGCGTGCACGCTATTCGATGCGCACGACCAGCCTGGCGGGATGCTGCGCTATGGGATCCCAGCCTATCGACTGCCGAAGGAAGCGCTGAACGCCGAAATCGATTCCATCGCCCGATTGGGAGCGGCGTTCCGCATGGGGCAGCGATGGGGTCCGGACTTTACCGTGGCCGAATTGCGCCGTCGCCATCACGCGGTCTTTCTGGCGATCGGCGCACAATGCCCGCAAGGGCTGCGATGCCCGGGTGACGAGCACGGCTTGGCCGGCATTACGTTTCTAGAGGCGGTGGCCCAGGGCCATGCGCCGCCGCTCGGTGGGGAAGTGGTGGTGATCGGCGGGGGAAACACTGCCATGGATTGCGCGCGCTCGGCTGTACGGTTGGGCGCGGCGAAGGTCCGCATCCTTTACCGGCGCGGACGTCAGGAAATGCCGTGCGCGATGGACGAGGTGGAAGCCGCGGAAGCCGAAGGCGTCCAGATCGATCTGCTGGCCGCGCCGGTGAGGATCGAGCGTAGTGGTCAAAGCCTGACGCTGACCTGTTGCCGCATGTCGCTCGGCGAGCCCGACGCTTCCGGACGCCGGCAGCCCATGGCCGTACCCGGGTCCGAGTTTGTGGTCGCGTGTTCCACGGTCATCGCCGCTACCGGCCAATCCGTCGAACGCAGTCTTGCGGAGCGCGAAGGGCTGCGCCTCACTCCTTGGGGCATCGCCGCCGAGGAGCGGACGTTGGCCACCAATCTTCCGGGAGTCTTCGCCGGTGGAGACGCCGTACTGGGGGCCGACCTGGCTGTGCGCGCGGTGTCCGCCGGACGAATCGCCGCCGCTTCCATCGATCAGTACCTGAGCGGCGAACGAGTTACGGGCGAGCCATCCATGGCCGGTGTCGCTATGCAACCTATCGACGATGCGGAACGCGCGGCTATGTTTCGCGCTATCGAAAAATCGCCGCGCGCGCCCGTGGCACGCATTGCGATCGAGCGGCGAGTGACCAGTTTCGACGAGGTGGAGACGGGTCTGCCCGCCAGCGAGACTGCACGCGAAGCACGGCGCTGCCTGAGTTGCGGATGCCGCAAGCAGGATTGCTGCACGATTCGTTCGCTGGCTACCGAATACGCCGCTGATTTATACCGCTTCTCCGGCGCACGCCGCCGCTTTTCGCAGGATCTGTCGCACCCGGAAATCGTTTACGAGCCGGGCAAATGCATTAGTTGCGATGCTTGCGTGCGCATCGCGGCGGCATCAGGTGAAATACTGGGGCTGGCCCTGATGGGACGGGGCTTCGATGTTAGGGTGGGCGTACCATTCGGTGGATCGCTGGCGGACGGCTTACGGCAGGCGGCGCAGCGGTGCGCGGAGGCTTGTCCCACCGGTGCGTTAGCGCTGCGGACGGCGCGCTCTTGCGAATGTTGTCTGAATCCGCCCGCTGGCGCTTAGAATGCCCGGATTTGAGCGTGCGATTTCTCATTGCTTTGGGCTTCTGCTGCGTCTCGCTGACGCCTACACTTTGGGGCCAGGCTGCCCCGGTTCGCAGAGTACGGCCGCGCGTGATGCGCATGGAGGCGACCGCCTTCGTCCCGCAGACTGCGGCGACCGCGTCGGGAACGGTACCCCACGAAGGTATTGTGGCCGCCGACCCGGCCATCCTGCCCATGGGTACCCGGATCCGCGTCACCCGCGCGGGACCTTATAACGGCATTTACACGGTGACTGATACGGGCAATAAGGTGGCCGGCCGGCACATTGACCTTTGCCTGCCTTCCGCTGCGGAGGCCAAGCGGTTCGGCAAGCAAATCGTGCTGGTCAGAGTCTTGCAAGTCGGGGCCGGGAAGCAGGATGCTCGGGATAAGGACGTTCCTGCCGCGTCCGCATCCACGTCAGCGGCCGGAACTAAGGCCCAATAGATCGTTTTATCCAGTATCCGCAGCACACTCCGCGGCGAAAGACCGATGAGTGAGTTGTGACGATGCGAACAGGTCGCGCCTGGCGGTGCGTCTTGAGCTTATTTGCGGCTTCGGTGGGATGGGCGGCGCCCCAGTCACGGATCGCGGGTAAGATCGACGACCGGCGCACGGTGGCGCATCCGCTCGACGTGCATCCGCTGGCGCGGGCAGAGTTCGATGCGGGCGAGGTTCCTTCCCTGACGCGCATGGAACGCATGGTGCTGCTGTTGGCGCGCGATCCCGCGCAGCAGAAGGAACTCGATCAACTGCTGGCCGCTCAGCAGGATCGCCAGTCGCCAGTCTACCGTCACTGGATAACGCCGGAAGCCTTTGGGAAACGCTTTGGGTTGTCCGATGATGATTTGCGCTGTGTGGTGGATTGGCTCAGATCGCACGGTTTCGCGGTGGAGCCGGTGGCTGCCGCGCGCCAGACGATTGTTTTCAGCGGCACGGCCGCGCAGGTGTCCGCGGCGTTTCATACGCCGATGCATTTTTATGGCGTGAACGGGCAGAGGCATTACGCCAACGCGGCCGCCCCGCGTTTTCCGGAAGCATTGGGGGGAGTGGTGCGCGGCATCGTGTCGCTGCACGATTTCCATTCCAAACCCATGCATTATCCGGCCGTCCGGATCGCAGGCGCAGCCGCACCTCTCATTTCGGACAGTTCCGGCAATCACTATCTGAGCCCGGCCGATTTCGCTGCCATCTACGACCTCGCTCCCCTGGCGGGCTCGATTGACGGCACTGGGCAATCCATCGCCGTGGTGGCCCGCACCAACATTAGCCTGCCTGATGTGGAGATGTTCCGTAGCGGCTTCGGCCTGCCCTTCAACGATCCCGCAATAATCCTGAACGGGCCCGATCCCGGTATCGTGTCTGAAAACGAAGAGGGTGAGGCGGTGCTTGACGTCGAATGGTCCGGCGCGGTGGGCAGCGGGGCGGCCGTCCAGTTTGTGGTTTCGGCATCCACCAATACTACCGACGGCGTGGACCTGTCGGCGCAATATATCGTGGATAACAATTTGGCCTCTGTGGTGACGACCAGCTTTGGTAGTTGCGAAAACCAGATGGGGTCAACTGAAAACCAGTTCTGGGATGGTTTATGGCAGCAGGCGGCCGCGCAGGGCATCACCGCTCTGGTGGCCTCCGGTGACAGCGGCGTAGCCGGGTGCGATTCCGATTCGACCGCCACCGCTACCCACCCGCAAGGCGTGAATGGCTTGTGTTCTTCGCCCTCGAGCACTTGCGTAGGAGGCACGGAATTCGCCGACGCCGCTAATCCCGCAGCCTATTGGACGCCGTCCGGCGCCGCTATCGGCTATATCCCGGAAGGAGCGTGGAACGAAAGCGGCACGGTGGCCGGCGGTGGGGGCCTTTGGTCCACTGGG
Organism: Bryobacterales bacterium; assembly: GCA_963738345.1. Lineage (GTDB taxonomy): Bacteria > Acidobacteriota > Terriglobia > Bryobacterales > Bryobacteraceae > Bog-159. Next base: position 2,256,931 of record CAVTWI010000002.1, on the reverse strand, counting down.
GGGGGGGCCAGCATGACCTACCCCAAACCCGGCTGGCAGACCGGACTCGGCGTGCCTGCGGATGGCTGGCGGGATGTGCCAGACGTCGCTTTGACCGCTGCCGTCCACGATGGCTACGTGATTTATATGGAAGGCGGGTATTGGACGGTGGGGGGAACCTCGGCCGCCTCGCCCAGTTTCGCAGGTTTGGTGGCTTTGGCGGCGCAGCAGACCGGGTCGCGGCTGGGAACTGCTAACCCCACGCTATACGTGTTGGCTGCCAATCAGGGTGCCGGCGGCGCGGCTGTCTTTCATGACGTGACTACCGGCAACAATAGCGTGCCCGGCCTAACCGGCTACAGCGCGGGGGCGGGGTATGACCTCGCTACCGGTCTCGGTTCTGTGGATGCGGCGCAGTTGGTCTCGCACTGGAATGATGCTTCGAGTGCCAGTGGCTCGTTTCAGTTGAGCCCCACGCCAGCGTCTGTATCGATAGTCCAGGGAACTGCCGCCACTGTCGACCTTTCGCTGACTGCGAGCGGCGGCTTTAATGCGGATGTGGCTCTGGTGGTTAGCGGTGGACCATCCGGCGTGGTGGCGAGTCTGGCGCCGACGACAATTGTGGCGGGATCCTCTGCCAGTACGCTGACGCTGACCGCAGATGCGTTGGCGGCAACGGGTGCTGGCGTGCTGACCATCGCCGCTTCCGGGGGGGGCGTGACCCGCTATCTGCCGGTTCCGGTGACGGTAGTTTCGGCGTGTTCGTATAGCATCAGCCCGGGCAGCGCCGCAGTGGCTGCGACTTCCGGTACCGGCGCTATCAACGTGACGACCACCAATGTCACTACGCAGGCGGCCTGCCCCTGGACGGCGGTGAGCAACAGTTTTTGGATCACTATTACCAGCGGCGCGGCGGGCGTGGGCAGCCAGAGCTTATCTTACTCCGTAGGGGCCAATCCGGCCGGTTACGCGCGCACAGGCAGCCTTACGGTTGCAGGCTTTACCTTCACCGTGACGCAGGCGGCCCCCCCCTGGTTTCATCCTTAGCGCTTCGCCTTCGTCGTTTAGTGTGGCGGCGGGATCGTCGATGACGATGAGCATCGCAGTTACCGGCACTTATGGATTCCAGGGAAGTGTAGCTTTATCGATTACGGGGCTGCCGCCGGGAGTCAGCGGATGGTTTACGCCCACAGTTGTAACTGCGGGCCATACCGCCGGCCTGGCGTTGACTGCGGCGGTTTGGGCGGGATCGCCTTCCGCTCCGGTTACTGTTACCGGGATCGGCGGGGGGGTGACCATCACCTTGCCGCTTAGCCTGGCGGTGACGGCTGTTCCGAGTTTCTCGCTTAGTCCCAGCGCGTCGTCGGTGTCGGTTGCCGCCGGTTCTTCCACGACGGCAACGGTTTTGGTGATCGGCAATGGCGGTTTTAAGGGCTTGGTGGGAGTTTTGGTGAGCGCCGGTCTGCCATCCGGCGTTACCGCGTCGGTCAGCCCTGCCACGGTTGCGGCGGGGAGCCTTTGTACTCTCACCCTGAAGGCGGCCGCCTCGACGGCCGTATCGACTGCCAGTCTGACTCTGCGCGGCTCTGGTGGAGGTTTGCTGGCTACCGCTCCGCTTACGTTGAATGTGACTCCCGGACCGGGCTTTACGCTGGCCGCCGCCCCCGCGCAGGTGTCGGTGGCTTCCGGATCGTCAGTAAGCACGGCTGTAAGCGTGGCAGGCACGGCGGGATATAGCGGCATGGTCACCTTATCGCTCTCGGGCCTGCCGGGGGGACTCTCCGCAGCCTTCAATCCGTCCGTGGTATCAATCGGCGCGTCCGGCGCATCGGCGAGCGCAACTTCCACACTGACTATTACGGCCACTGCCGGGGCATCCGCAGTCTCCGCCAATGTGACCATCAAAGGCGTGAGCGCTGCCCTGAGCGCCGCGACTACCTTCACCGTGAATGCCACCGGAGTTCGCGGCTTCACCTTGACTGCGATGCCTCCTGCGGTGGGGCTAGTTCAGGGCGGGTCGGCCACAGCGCTTATCGGGGTGGTGGGAAAAGGCAATTTCACGGGCAATGTGACTTTGACATTACCGGGCCTGCCCACGGGCGTCACGGCGACGTTTACGCCTGCTGTGGCGGCTACCGGCACCACCGCTACCCTCGTGCTTCTGGCGGCGCCGTCGGCGGCAGTAGCTTCCCGCGGCGTTACTCTGACCGGAACTAGCGGATCGATATCCGCAACCGCTCCGTTGACCGTCAGCGTGACGGCGTCGGGTTTCACCCTTAGCACGAATCCACCCTCGCTGACCGTAGTTGCGGGGTCGTTCGCCACCACCGCCATCAGCGTCACCGCGAATGGGAGCTTTACCGGCAGCGTGTCGCTGTCAGTTACCGGCCTGCCGCAGGGTGTGTCTGCCGCTTTCAATCCGGTGGCCATTCCGGCCGGTGGCACTGCAACTTTGAGACTGACTGCCGCGGCATCTGCACTTCTGGGGACTGCTAATCTGGCCCTGAGGGGAACGTACTCGAGCCTGGCGGAAAGCGCACCGCTGATCTTGAACGTGGTGCCCGCGCCCGGCTTCAGTCTTATCGCCACCCCCCCCACCTTGACGATCGCGGCGGGCGCGTCACTATCCAGCACCGTCGTCGTCAGCGGCACCGGTGGATTTGCCGGCGCCGTAACCTTGGCGGTATCCGGCCTCAGAGCCGGCGTTACTGCAACTGTCAGTCCGGCTTCCGTGCCCGCCGGTGGCACCGCCACCGTGACCGTTACGGCTGCGGCATCGTCCACCGCCTCGAATGGTAATATCTCTATCCTCGGCACTGGTGGAGGATTGTCGGTCCAGATTCCTATTACCGTAGCGGTCATCGCGGCCCCGGGTTTCTCCCTCACTCCGGGCGCGTCGACTCTTAATGTAGCGCCGGGGGCCACCGGGCTGGCAGGGATCAGTGTGCTTACTAAAGGCGGATATCAAGGGATCGTATCACTCTATGTAGCAGGCCTTCCAGGCGGAGTGACCGCTGCCTTTACCCCTTCGACGACGGCGGTAGGCGGTTCGGCCATGTTGATGATTACTGTTGCGCCGTCCACGGGACTGTCCACCAGCCTTCTCACGATCACTGGGATCAGCGGGAATCTCTCGGCCACCACCACGATCAGCCTGACGATTGCCGCACCCGGTTTTTATCTGCAGGCAGGCGCCACTTCGCTAAGCGTCGGAGACGGCCTATCTGTTTCGACAACTGTGAAGGTGATACCAGCTTACGGGTTTACAGGCACTGTCACTTTGGCAGCGACCGGGCTTCCTTGCGGAATTTATGCGGTGTTTACGCCTCCTTCGATTCCCGCGGGAGGCACGGCGTCGCTCAAACTAAGCTCGAATTTCGGTGCGGTAGTCACCACCAATATCGTGATCACCGGGACCAGCGGCGCCATGCGCGCTACGGCAACGCTGAGCCTGTCCGCGGATACCGATTTCGTGGGATTCCGTTTGTATGCCAATCCGTATTTCGTGGATCTGGCGCCGGGGGGGACCGCCACCACCACCATCACCATGCAGCCAGTACACGGCTACACAGGTGCAGCAACCTTGGTAGCACCCGCCATATCATTGCCACCGGGCGTAACCGCCAGCATCAGTCCGTCCATCATCGCGCCCGGGAGCAAAGCCGTTATGACCCTGACTGCTTCGGCTTCGGCGCCTCTTCCCAGCGGCTTCATTTCAGTTCAAGGGAGCGCCGGTAACATGGAGGAGGCCTTGCTCCGCATTACTCTGAACAATGACGTGCCGGGTTTCACCCTGGAACCGCCCTATCTTTCGTCATCCGTTCTGACTGGAATCATCGATTCCACCGTGATCATTGATTATTCGGGAGGCTTTAGCTCCCCTGTCCAACTGTCATTCTCGGGCCTACCGCCCGGCGTCGTCGGCTCATTTCAGGAAGTACCCTACGACGTGACCAATACGCACTGGGTCGAATTCGAACTGGCGGCGGGTGTCACGGCGGTGGCCTCCCCCCCCACCCCGGTTACGATAACGGCGACCAGCGGCAATCTGACTGCCTCCACGACCTTTAACATCTCGGTCGCACCGACTATGAGTTTTTGGGTGGATCCACCGGTGGAAGGGTGGTCCGAGTCGGATTATTTCTCGACACCGGTAGGCGGCACAGCCACTGCCACCATTTTAGGAATTGGTCACGGCGCCGGATTTACCGTCAGCGTCACCGGTGCGCCACCCGACGCCACGACAACCATCGTGCCGTCGGCACCATCGGAGTATATCCTCAACATCGCCACGACTAGCCAGACGGTCCCCGGGTGCTACGTCATTAACTATGTGGGGAATGCACCAGGACAGCCACCCTACACGCGCGGATGGCCGCTGACCCTCACAGTGACACAGTAAAAACACCCTACCATTCTTCCTAAAATAAAGTCTCCATTAGTCTACTTATTCGATTGACAAACATTACAAGCTGCCATAGACTTGAAAGAATCAGACAGCCCAACTCGGGTCGGCCGTCCTTGGCGTAAGGGTCTCGGCCGACCCCTCCTACACCGGGCTTTTGAAACTTTGTAACGGAGGATATTCATGCGTAAGTCGACTTGGAAGATCTATCTCCCGGCTTTAGGTTTTCTGGTATCCGTCTTTCCGGCATTCGCCCAAAATGCGCAGTTGGAGGGCCGTGTCACGGATGCAAGCCAAGCAATTGTCAGTCAAGCCGTAGTTACGGTGACTCGTACAGATTCCGGACTCCAACGGTCAGTGCTGTCGAATGACCAGGGTCTTTATGCGGTACCCTTGCTGCCTCCTGGACAGTATCAGATCGGAGTGAATAAAGCCGGTTTCAAGCCTCTGACTCGTACCGGCATCGTGCTCGAGACGGGAGTCACCAGTACCGTTGACTTACAACTCGAAGTTGGTGGTGTAAATGAGATTGTTACCGTGGAAGCGGCCGCGCCGCTATTGCAGCCGGAAACTTCTTCGGTGTCTCATGTGGTGGATGGCCAATCCATTCAAGATCTGCCGTTGGTAGATAGGCGCGCCGCACAACTGATCGGCCTGAATGGATTCGTGGTGCAAAATGGCGCGGGACTGGGCGCGACCTTCGGAATTGCGGGCGGCCGCGCCAACAATGCCATGTATACGTTGGACGGCGAGAGCACCCAGAACTTACCCAACATCGGCGTGGCCACGCTGGTCTACGACCCGCCCATCGAGTCACTGCAGGAATTCAATGTGGCCATGAGCAACTATGAGGCGGAGTTAGGGCGCACCGGCGGGGGCGTGATCCAGATGACCACTAAGTCGGGCGCCAATGACTGGCATGGCTCCGCCTACGAGTTTTTCCGAAACAATGTTTTGAATGCGCGAACCTTCTTCGCCGCCACCAGCCCGATTTTGCGCTATAACCTGTTCGGCGCCTCATTGGGTGGACCCATTCGCAAGAATAAGACTTTCTTCTTCTACAACTACGAGGGGCTGCGCTCGATCACCGATGTCGCCACCATTCTGGGTGTGCCTACGGTGGCCGAGACCCAAGGAAACTTCTCGGCTGACAAGACCGTGATTAAGGATCCCACCACGAAGACACCCTTTCCTGGAAACATCATTCCGGCTAACTTACTCGATCCGGTAGGCGCCAAACTGGCCGCCATGTATCCAGCGCCTAATGTTCCGGGGCAACCCTCCGGACACAACAACTTCCTGGCGAACCAGGCCAACGGTACTATCGGCAACAACCACATCGCGCGTATCGACCATATCTTTCGCGAGAAGGATCGCATCTTCGGCCGTTTCGTCGGCTACACCACCCCTACCTATACGGGCGCGATCTTTCCGGTCGCCGCGGAAGACCCTGCCGCGGTCAGGGCACATACGAGTTACTACAATACGACAGGCACCTGGTATCACGATTTCAGCCCGACGCTCTTGAACGAGTTTCGCACCGGCTTCGATCTTCGCTCGTCGCACACCTATTCCTCCGGCGCCGGTTCGAATATTAATGCACAAATCGGGCTTGCCGGGGTGGATCAATCATTCGCCCCGAACGTCGTGGTTCCCGGCTACACCCCTATGGGAACGACCACGCAGCAGAGGTTCCAGGTCCCCACTCTGGCGATCCCGGTGATCGATCATTTGACCCTTATTCGCGGACGGCATCAATTCAAGTTCGGCGCTGAATACCGGTATGCCAGCGATGTGGACGATTGGTGGGGTATCGCCGGCGGGCAGGTTACTTTCAATACCACGGCAACGGGAAACTCACTTGCCGCCCTTGAATTGGGATGGGTGAACACGGCGCAGATCGTCAATGCGCTGCCCCTGAAGCCGCGCGGCGACAACTACAGCGCTTTCGCCCAGGACGATTGGAAAGTGACACCCAATCTCACTCTAAACCTGGGCCTTCGGTGGGATCTCGACGAACCGCGTTGGGAGGAGTATGGAAACCGGCAAAACGGTTTCAATCCCTACGCGCTCAATCCGGTTTCTGGAACCCCCGGCATTGTGACATTCTCCGGATTGAACGGCGTGCCGAAGTACGCCACTAATTGGAACTATCACAACCTGGGACCGCGCTTTGGGTTTGCCTGGCGCCTGCCGAAGAACTTCGTATTGCGCGGGGGCGCCGGACTCTTATACGTGGGTCCTTACGACATGGCTACCCCGATCACCGCCAACCTGGGTTTCAGCGACTCCGCCTCTTTTGTTTCGCCGAACAACGGAGTGACGCCGGCGTTCCTGCTGGCCAGTGGGTTCCCGGCAAACTCGGTCCCCACACAGGCGCAATTGACTCCCGGTTATGGCGCCGTGCCGGTGGGCTCCAAGCCTACGACCGCGGTCACTTACTATCAACAGGACGGGCGCAAGACAGGCTATTTGGAGCAATACAATTTCAATATCCAGAAGCAACTGTCGAACTCGGTTCTGGTGGAAGTGGGCGGCTTGGGTACTTTTGGACACGATCTGCCGGTTCCGAATCAGAACGGCGTGACCGTGAACCAGGTCCCCACGGCATTGCTAGGGCCGGGTAACGCGCAGATTAACCGTCCCTTTCCGCAGTTCAGCGATGTGCGCGCCCTGGCCGATGATATCGGCAGTTCCAAATATTACGGCATCAATCTGCATATGGAGAAGCGCGCCTCGAATGGCTTGAGTCTGCAGGGTAACTACACCTTTTCGCGCTTTGAAGACAATGTTCCCGGCCGCAACGAACTCGGAGATCCGGGCGGCGCCCTCTCTTACTACAACACTTACCTGAATATGAATAACCGGGCCCAGGATTGGGGCTTGTCGGGTAACGATGTCAAGCACCGCTTAGTGGCTAGCGTGATTTACGAACTCCCTTATGGCAAAGGCCGCGCACACGCCCCCAGCAACGCCTTGTTGGACAAAGTAGCCGGCGGATGGTCGCTCGCCTATACCGGTGAACTGCATTCCGGTTCGCCGTACGGAGTGCTGGAGGCTGTGAATTTGACCAATTCGTTCTCCGACGGCAACCGTGCTAACGTGGTGGGCAATCCGGTCTTGAGCAGCAGCCGTCCGACTGCCCAAAAGATTTCGGAATGGTTCAATACCAGCGCGTTCGCCGCGCCGGCTCCCTATACTTTCGGCAATGCCGGACGCACTGCCGGCTATGGCCCCGGAGCCATCGGCCTCAATCTTTCAATGCTGAAAGACTTCCACATCCGTGAGCGGCACGACGTGCAATTTCGCGCCGAGGCGCTGAATTTCATCAACCACGCGAACTTCGCGTTGCCCAATGTGCAACAAGGGAGCGCGGCGTTCGGAACCATCACCAGTCTGATTCCAGGCAACCAATCGCGCATCATCCAGTTGGGGCTGCACTACAAGTTCTAACGGATTACACCCAGACTTTCTGCACCGGTACGCCGGCTTTGCATAGGTCGCAATGTTCGGCGTCGGCGTAGTAACTGGCATTCAACCGGGCCAGGTAATAGAGTGGCAGGGCGCCGAAATCGCGTGTGTGCGGGGTGGGCTGATACACTACCACCGCCAACCCCACGACCCGCGCACCGCGCGATTCGAGCAGTTCCTTCATCTCGTACAGATTGCGGCCCGACCGTAAAAGATCGTCCACCAGCACCACTTGCTCGCCTTCCTGCTGTTCGAGGAATTGCCGGAAGCGCATCGGCTGGCCGCTTTCGTCCCGCTCGGCCCAATACACCTGGCGGGCGCGCAAAGCCTCGCATACGCCATAAGCGACCGGCAGGCCTGCGTTGGCAGGAGCAACGATGGAAAGATCCGGCACGATAGCGCGGATCTCCGCATTCTCCCGCAGCAGGCGGCTCAGGCCGACGCTCAGCATGCGCGCGTGTTGGAAGTAACGCATGGCCAGCGGAACCTGTAAATACTCGTTCGAGTGCAAACCGTTGGTGTATTCGAAATGGCCGTCGCGCAAGGCGCCGGTGTCGCGCAATACGCGCACGACTTCGTCTTGAGTGGGTAACAAGTGCATGTGTAATTCGTTCCTGACTTTGTTTAGTTCGCTCCGTGCCCCGTAACGACCCGGGGAATGGTGCGTAAGATGATTTTCCAATCGAGTGCCAGCGACCAGTTATCGATGTACTGCATATCCATTCGCATCCATGTCTCGAAATCCAGGTTGTCGCGCCCGCTCACGGCCCACAGGCAGGTCAATCCCGGACGCATGCGCAGCCGCCGCCGCTGCCACGTTTGATACTGCTCCACTTCGTCGGGAACCGCGGGACGCGGCCCGACCAGCGACATATCCCCCTTCAATACATTCCAAAGCTGCGGCCATTCGTCAATCGAAAACTTCCGCAAGTAGCGGCCCACTCGCGTCAGCCGCGGATCTTCGGGAATCTTCATGGCCGTCTTTCGGGTGCTCAAATGCATCACTCCGGCCTTCATCTGTTCGGCATCCTCGCACATCGACCGGAACTTATAAAAGAGAAATCGCCGGCCGTTCAAGCCGCAACGTACCTGGCGAAAAATCGCGGGTCCGGGCGAGGTCAGCCGAACCAATAGCGCCACCGCGATCATGAAGGGCGACATCACCACCAGAGCGGCCGCCGCCAAGGCCACGTCCGTGGCGCGCTTCACCAACAGGCGGATTTCATCATGCGGCGCGGCCGAAAAAGTTAGTAGGGGTGTGAACCCCAGCCGCTCCAGATATACCTCGCTATTCACATGCGGAAAAAAGTCCAGCGCCACGCGGGTCCGCACGCCCTCTTCGTCACACAGCAGAAACACTTCCTCCAGTTGGCCCAGGGTTTCGCTCCCTACCGAGAAGATGATCTCGTCGATCACCCGGTCGCACAGCAACTGGCGCAGTTGGCTTAATGGAAAAACCTTGTAAGTGGCGTCAAGGGTGATCTCGGAGGGCGCATCCGCCGGTTCGGGGGCGAGAAACCCCGAAAGCCGGATCCCGTAATGTGACGAACGTTCCAAGGCTTGGCCTAGCTTTCGCGCGCGCTCGCTGGTGCCCGCCACCATTACGAAATGCGGGCTCCCGAATTCGCGCTGGATGGCTCCAGCCAAGCGTCCCGAGAACAGCCGGAACAGAAAGAGCAGCACCCACGCGTAACTGAAGAACAGCAGCAGGAAGGGACGGCTGAGGTCCAAACGCATCGAGAATTCAAATAGGACCAGGGCCACTGCGCCGTAAGCGCACTGCCGGAAGGAATCCCGCAGGATCACCCGCGGATCGCCCGCGTCCAAGCGGTCATACACTCCCAACCACAGACCGCACAACACCCACATCCCCACCGTGTATCCCAACACCATCGTTCGGGCCGGTTCGAGAATATAAAAAACGCGCCCCAGGTGTAGCAGGATGCGGGTATGGTAAGCGGCCTCGAAGGCCAGGGCAGTGAGTAGGATGTCGGAGAGCCCGAACAATACGCGGGCTTTGCGGCGCTGGCGACTGAACATCCGCAAGTCAGCATAACACGCGGATGCTACCCGTAACAGGCTGATGGAAAAGGCCAAACGCCGTCACCGGCCTTGCCCGCGAGCGGTTGAATTGTGAGATCCTGGAACAAAATCAGCGTCATTGACGTTAATGCAAAAAGGAGACCAGCGCTAATGAAGAAGAGTTTTTGCCTCGCCGCAGGCCTATTGATTCTGGCGTCCGCGTTCCAACTCGGACAAGCTCAGGACAAAGCCGCCACACGCACCTTGAAGGTGAAGCTGCACTATACCGGTGCCGGAGCGGTGGACGATAAGCACAAGATTATCGTTTTCATGTTCGATTCACCGGATTTTGCCCAGGGGAATGCGATGCCAACCGGGATGCAGATGACGGCGACGAAGGATGGTTCGGTCACGTTTTCAGAAATCCCCGGATCGCCGGTTTACATTGCGGCGGTCTACGATCCTACGGGAGGTTACGACGGGCAGTCCGGTCCGCCCCCTTCCGGTGCTTCGCTCGGGATGTATACTAAGGAACCGCCCGCGCCCGCGCCAATTGCGATCGATGCCGGTAAGACCGTGGAAGTGGACCTGTCGTTTGATGATTCCTTCAAGATGCCGTAGCTTGGCGGCGCCGCAAGATCTCCGCCGCAATTACAGCTTGTCCCAGCGCGATGCCGCCGTCATTCGGCGGCACCTGCGCATGGATGAATATTTCGAAATTCCGCTTCCGCAGGCCAACCAGGGTTTTCGCTAATAGCTTCATGTTTTGAAATGTCCCACCGCTCAGGCATATACGATCGAGATGCGCTTCGGCGCGCAGGCGGCAGCATACTTCGACGATCAGTTCGGCCATGGTGTTATGAAAGCGCGCGGCGATCAAGGGGGAGGGTGTGCCTGCGCGGACGTCGGAAACGATGCGCGCGGTGGCTGGCCGCAGGTCAATGGCGTCGCCGTCGCACTCAAACCGATAACTGTGGTCCTCACCCTCGGCGGCAATCATCTCCAACTCAATGGCTGCCTGCCCCTCGAAGTTAATCTGCTGGCGGAGTCCGATTAGCGACGCTACGGCGTCGAACAGCCTGCCGCACGACGATGTTTCGATGGTGTTCACGCTATGCGCGATCATGCTGCGCACCAATTTCCGCTGGCTCTCCGGCACGTCGCGCCAAATCGCCAGTTCGGGAAACTCGGCGTCCGGCCCGAAGGTATCGGCGAGATATGCCAGTGCGGAACGCCACGGTTGCCGCACGGCGGTATCGCCACCCGCCAGCGGGATGTAGCGCAGGTGGGCATACCGTTCGAAAGCGCCGTAATCGGCCACTAGGAATTCACCGCCCCAGATTTTTCCGTCGGTGCCGTACCCGGTGCCGTCGAGCGCCACGCCAATCACTTTACCGCGCAGGCCATTTTCAGCCATACAACTGGCGATGTGCGCGTGATGATGCTGCACGCCGATCTTTTCCAGGTTGGGCAGGCGCAGGGCGTATTGCGTGCTGAGATAGCCTGGATGCAGATCGTGCGCGACCGCGCGCGGCTCGACGCGGAATAGTTTCTTTAAATTGGCCAGCGTCTCTTCGAAAAAGACCAGCGTTTCGTAATTCTCCATATCGCCGATGTGCTGGCTGAGCACCGCGTAGCGTCCCTTGGTCAGACAAAATGTATTCTTCAGTTCGCCGCCGCAGGCGAGAATTTCGGGGACTTCTTGGCCTAGGTCGATGGCTTGCGGGACGAAGCCACGGGAGCGGCGGAGGACGCGCTCACGGCCTTCGAAGGTTCGGACCACGGAATCGTCCGCGCGCATATAGATTTCGCGATCGTGCAGCAGGAACCAATCCGCCAATGGCCGCAGCCGTGTGAGTGCCTCTTCGTTGGTGGTGACAATGGGCTCTTCGCTCAGGTTGCCGCTGGTCATCACGAGTACATCGTAGGGCGCGCCGGCAAAGAGCAGGTGATGCAGCGGAGTATAAGGCAACATCACACCAATGGTGTTATTGTCCGGCGCCACGGTGGCGGAGATATCGTCCCGCCCCCTCCTGGGCAGAACTACGATGGGCCGCCGCGGTCCGATGAGCGCGCGCCGGTCATCATCCGACACCGAGCAGAATGCCTCCAGGGCGGCCAAATCGCGAGCCATTAAGGCAAACGGTTTATCGCTACGCCGCTTGCGCTCCCGCAGCAATTGCACCGCTTGATCATTGCGCGGATCGCAGGCCAGGTGAAATCCGCCGAGGCCGCGAATGGCGACGATTTCTCCATCGGCCAGACGCCGCTGCGCCTCCGCGATCGGCGCCGACAACTGCGGGCCGCATACGGGACAGGCATTGGGTTGGGCATGGAAGCGGCGGTCGCGCGGATCGTCGTATTCCGCCTGGCATGCGGGGCACATACGGAAGCCGGCCATGGTGGTGCTGGGCCGGTCATAAGGGATGTCGCGGATGATGGTGTATCGCGGGCCGCAATTGGTGCAGTTGGTGAAGGCGTAGTTGAACCGGCGGTTCGCCGGATCGGTGAAATCGCGGTAGCAATCGGCGCAGGTAGCCACATCGGGCGACACCAGGACGAAATCGCCTTCGTACGCGATGCTTTCGCGGATGGCAAAGCCGTCCTCGCCCAGCGGTTCGATCTCGGTCACCCGGAAGTCTTCAATACGCGCCAGGGGGGGCGCGCCGGAGCGCAATTGGGTAAGAAACCGGTTGACCACTTCCGGCTCACCTTCGACTTCGGCGATCACTCCGGCCGAAGAATTCAGGACGTACCCGGCCAACCCCAGGCCGCGCGCCAAATTATGGACAAAGGGCCGGAAGCCAACTCCCTGCACTACCCCACGGATCCGGATTTGCCGCCTTGCCAGCACCACGCCCGATGGTAGCGTATCCGGGAACTTCCCCTGCGCCGCGGTTTCTAAATCAAAATGACGACTCGCCCTCAACTGGATATTTTCGCCCTGGATTTGCGGTACGCCGCACGCGGCTTGGTGCGATCGCCGACATTCACTTTGGCCGCCATCTTTGCGATCGCTCTGGGAACGGGGTCGGGCACAGCGGTCTTTAGCGTAGTGGACCGCATTCTCTTTCGCAGCCTGCCTTACGCGCAGGCCGACCGCCTGGTTTCGCTCGGTTTCATGGCGCCGATCATCCCGCAGGAATTCATGTTGGGCACCGACTATATGCAATGGCGCGTTCGCCAGCAGCCCTTCGAATCGATCACGACTTGGGCCGGCGTTAACGACTGCGATCTTACCGGGCCGAATCCGGTGCGCCTGGCGTGCGCGCAAGTGGAAGCTAACTTTTTGACGACGCTTGGCATTCAGCCTATTGCCGGGCGCAACTTCACGCGCGCGGAGGACCGGCCTGGTGTACCGCCCGTCGCGCTGCTTTCGTACGGGTTGTGGCAGAGCCGATTCGGCGGAGACCGCGGCATCGTGGGGAAGACGGTACCGCTCGACGGGCAGGCGGCCACTGTACTCGGCGTGCTGCCGGCGGACTTCGAACTACCCACGCTCGAACACGCGGACGTAGTCGTGCCGCAAGCTCTGGACGAGGCGCGCCAGCAGCGGCCCAACACGGGCCGGGTACTGCAAGCGATCGCGCGTTTGAAACCGGGCGTCACGCCGATGCAAGCAGGAGCAGCACTGCAACCGCTCTTTGAGGAGTCACTGCAATTCGTGCCCGGTCCGTTTCGCAAAGAAGTAAAACTGCGCGTACGATCGCTGCGCGACCGCCAGATTCACGATGCGCGACTGGCATCCTGGATCTTGTTCGGAGCAGTGCTGGCGGTGCTGCTGATCGCGTGCGCTAATGTCGCGAACCTGCTACTGGCGCGTTCCGCCATGCGACAGCGGGAACTCGCGGTGCGGGTGGCATTGGGCGCCAGTCGCTGGCGGCTCGTGCGCCAAACGTTGACCGAAAGCCTTCTGCTGGGGGCCGCCGGTGGACCGGCCGGATGCCTATTAGCGGCCATACTGTTGCGTGTCTTTATCACCATCGCGCCGGAGGGGATCCCGCGGTTACAACAGGCCCACATCGATCTGCGGGTGCTGGCTTTTACTGCCGCAGTTTCGCTGATCTCCGGGCTGGTCTTCGGGTTGGCGCCGGCAATTCAGCGCCCACGCGCCGAAACACTCGCCGGATGGCGGGCAGTGGGCACGCGTCAGTATATATTTCGACAAAGCTTGGTGGCGGCGCAGATTTGCGCCTCGCTGGTGTTGCTTACCGGCGCCAGCCTGCTGATGCGCAGCTTATGGAATCTGGAGAATCAGCCGCTGGGGATGCGCACGGGCAACGTGGTTATCGCCGCGATCACGCTGGGGCAAAAATCATATGGAGATCCCGCCACACAGTACGCTTTCTTCGAGGAGTTGGAGCGGCGTCTTCAACGCATTCCGGGCGTGGCGCAACTCGCAGTGAGCGACTCGACACCGCTTAGCGGGACGGCACGATCCACGATCTATTCGGTAATCGACGTCGCTGGGCGTCCGCCGGCGGCGAACGGCACGGGCGGTATGGTGACTTGGCGCGCGATTACGCCCGGCTATTTTGCGGCGCTGGGCATACCGATCCTCAAGGGACGGAGCTTTCGCGAGGAGGATCGCGATCCGCACCGCCATAACGTTATCCTGAGCGATGCCCTGGCGCGCCGCATGTTCCCGGGCGAAGATGCGCTTGGCAAGCAGATCCGTCCGGGCCGGTCTGGCTCTTGGCTCACGGTTGTGGGCGTGGCCGCCAACGTAAAGAACAGCGCCTTGATGGAGAGTGACGATCCGGAGTTTTACGTCGCGCGGCACCATGAGCCCGAGCCGTTCGGTAACTATGCGACAGCCATCCTTCGCGGACCGATGGATACCACGGCGGCGGCCGGTTGGATCCGTAGGGAAGTGGCAGCGCTCGATCCGACCTTGCCGGTGAAGATCGAGACGCTGGATCAACGGGTCGGCAAACTGGCGCAGCGTCCACGATTTAATGCGTGGCTGCTGGGGATGTTCGCGGCCATGGGAATGTTGCTCTCGGCCATCGGTCTTTACGGGGTGATCTCGTTTTTAGTGGCGCAGCGCACACAGGAAATCGGTGTCCGCATGGCCTTGGGCGCCACGCCCGCCTCGGTAGCGCGATTGGTTTTGGGGCACGCTGCCCGTTGGACACTGGCGGGCGCGGTTTTGGGCATCGCCTGTTCGTGGTTCGCGGCGCGATGGATCGCCGGTCTGCTCTTCCAGGTTACGGCGCATGATCCCTGGGTCCTGGCGGTGGCTGCCGCGCTGCTGTTAGCGGTCGCGTTGATGGCTGCCTGGATACCATCGCGGCGCGCCGCGCGCGTGGATCCCATGGAAGCGCTCAGACAAGAGTAGGCCGATCACCAAGCCGGCGGGGCGTACAAACTGGGCATCTGCCAGGCGCGATACGAGGCAGAAGGTCCCTCAATGTTGAGCACTTGAGAGCCGTCTAACGAACCCGTCGCCGGCAGGATTTCGATGGCGGTGGCGGCCGGATATCCCAACTGGAACAAATACAAGCCGTCGGAGAGCAGTTGGGCACTGCCCAATACCGGCGCGTAACCACCCAGGCTTACGCTGATGACAGGCGTCACTTGCATGTTAGTTTCGTCGACGGTCAACGCCATGCCGCGACTGAAGCCCTTTCCTAAGCCGAGGGGCGGTGGAGAGCGGCGGGTATTGCCGTTATCGAAGAGAGTGAGCGGGCCCGCGCCATTGCTGGCATAGCCGGCATCGTGTTGGTGGGAGAACCAGGGCCAGGAGTCACTCTTGGGGGCGAGCATGGTGAAGTCACCATCCGGACCCATACGCCACAAGACGTTCCCCGCACCCGTGCCGTTGTTGTAATTGACCTTGACGACCCAATCCTGATTGCGCAGGGAAACCAGGAAGTCGCCGGTGGAGGACAGATATTGAACGGTGTTGCCATGAGTCCAGTCGTTGGCGACGGAATCGAGCAACAGTTTCACGGTGCAACCCGGATTGGCGCAGGTCTCGCCTAAGACCGCCGCGCGGCTGATGTCCATTTGCTGCAGCGGATCGAAATACCAGACCACCTGCCACTGTGAATCGAGCACGATCACCATTTCAGTGAGGATGTCGACGGGAGGGCCGTTGGGATTGGTGCCCTGGGTACCCGGCGGATAGACTTTCTCGATGTGCGCCATCACCGCCGTGTAGGCATTGCCGCCGACGGTGTATCGAATGGCTTCGTGGTCGAAATCATTCAGGCAAGCGGTGCCCACTGGGGCGGGGCTTGAGACATTCAGGCACGAGCCACCGTCGGTGGCGCCCATGGCTACCAGTTGTTGCGCCACGATACCGGCGTTCGTCTCGTGTACGATATTCCCTGCGAGGTCAATTTCGCGGATCAGTTGTAGCGTGGTGTCCGTGGAATTCCATGAGGTGCCATTCTGCAGGGTCAGGATTGTTCCACCAGGCAGCGGGCGCGTAACCAGGGCAGCGGCGCCGCCGGAGTAATACCACATGATGTTGCCGTTCAAGTCTGTGGCTACGGGCATGACCGATCCGGTGAAGCCCCATAACATTATGGAATCGGCGGTGTCGGACTGTGCGCCTACGGGCACGTTCACGGTAAATTTGGGAACCTGGTGCGCGCGGCCCAGATTACCAGGTATGGCGCCGGTGGTGAATGCCAGAGTCGAGCCATTGACGATGTTGGCGCCGGTCTGGATTTGCGAATACATGGCGTAAGACGTGGAAGGCAGCATGCCGGCAACGTAGAAGTTCATGCTCAGGGGCGGATTGCAAGGCGCCCAATTGGTGTAAGTGGGCGAGTTGGCGCCGGTAAAGAAAGCTACCCGCATGGAACTTCCGGTGGCGCAGGATGGCGCGCTGAACAATGCCATCAACGCGTTCGGGCCGCTGTTGATGGCGGCATGGGCGGGAGCGAGGGACGTGAGGGTGAAGGCAGTTGTCCTGGTGGCGCTCTCGCCGGTGATGAAATCCTTGGCGATCACCTGGACAGTGTAGGCGCCTTCTCCGGCGATAGTTGCCCACACGAAGGGCTGGGCTGTCCACGTACGGCCGGAAAGCTTCCCAACGTTGAAATCGCTCACCATGGTGAAGGGCTGGCTGGCCTGTGCGATGTTGAATTGGAAAGTCAGAGAATTAGGATTGCTGTCGGTAGCTGTGACCGTCCAGGTGACGGGCGTACCCAGCGGTTGCGGTGAAGGCACCGAGGGCGTCATGGAACGAATGGTGATGCTGGCGGACATCGGCGCGGCGGCGATGCCGAATATAGCTAGACTGATGGCTAGGGCCGTTAAGTGGCGCATGGATTGGTGATTTAGTCGAGGCGGCGAATTTTAATATTACGGAACCAGGTGTCGCCACCGTGGTTTTGCAGCGAGATGGGGCAGTCGCGGCGTGGCTGCTTGGTTAAGTCGATAGTCACCGGAGTTCCATTCCCCCAACGGTGCGCGATATGTTCGGCCGCCTGCGGCGAATTGAGTTCAGTGTCCACGACTTTCACGCCGTTCAGCCAGTGCTCCACGTGATTGCCTTTCACGACGAGGCGCGATTGGTTGAACTCGCCCACCGGCCGGGTAACGTCTTTGGTGGGACCCATAATGTCGTACAGTGCCCCGGCCTGATGGCTCACGCCCACGCGCGCATCGGAGTTGCTGGTATTGTCCAGAATTTGATATTCGAAGCCGACCACGTAATCCTGCCCGCGGTTCGGGCGCTCCGCCGGACGGTGTTGGATCGAGAAATTAACCTGGTCTTCGAAGCCATGGCCGGTGGGGTTGTGAATTAGAAAGACATTGTCCTGGATGCGATACTTCACGCCGCTATTGGCGCCGTGGGCCACCTTCCATTCCCAGTCCAATTCGAAATCGTGATAGACAGCCTTGCTGAATAGGTCTTCAGTGATGTGCGCGCCGGCATTGGCTTTCAGGCAGCCGTCGTCGATGCTCCAGGCGTCGCCGGGCGGAGTTTTTTGCCGCGGATCATCCCATCCGGCCATGGTCTTTCCGTCGAATAGAGAGACCCATCCGCTTTGCGCGTGGGCGGCGCCGACACTCAGGCCGGCCGCTAATGAAGCCCCTACCAGCCAATTCATCTTCATGCCGGCGTTCCTTTCTGTTTGCCGAAAACCTTGCCCATGATTTTGATCGCGGTGTCCACCTCGCGCTCGGTGACGATATAAGGCGGAAGCAATCGCAAAACGGTGTCGTGGGTGCAGTTGATCAGCAGTCCATCGGCCATGGCATCGAGCACCATCTGCTTGCCGGGAATCTCCATTTCGATGCCGACCATAAGGCCGAACCCGCGCACCTCCTTGACGAAGGAGTGTTTGCGCGCCAGGTCATTCAGCCGCATATGCAGATAGGCGCCGACACTGCGAATGGAGGGCAGCAGGTCTTCCAAAATATCGAAGAATTCCAGCGCTACGCGGCAGGCCAGCGCGCTGCCACCGAAGGTCGACCCGTGCATGCCGGGAGCAATGGTGGCAGCGGCTTTTTCGTTGGCCACGATTGCACCCAGAGGCAGGCCACACGAGAGAGGCTTCGCCGTTACCATCACGTCAGGCAAAACAACTGGTTGGTTGCGCTGATAGGCGAAGTAGTTTCCGGTGCGCCCCACGCCGCATTGAATCTCGTCAAACACCAGCAGAGCGTTGTGCCGGTCGGCCAGTTCACGCGCTTTGGCGACATAGCCGGCCGAGGTGGGATAGATTCCGCCTTCGCCCTGAATCATCTCGAGCACCATACCCGCTGTGTTATCGCAGAAGGCGGAGTCCAGGGCTTCCAGATCGTTGCCGCGCACGAAACGTACCGCGGGAGGGAGCGGTTCAAAATCCTGGCGATATTTGGATTGGCCCGTAATCGAGAGGGAGCCGAGGGTCCGGCCGTGAAAGGAATTGTCGAGCGAGATGATTTCGTGTTTGCCGGTGCCGGAGTGATTGCCGTGCGAGCGGATCATCTTGATCGCGCCTTCCATGGCTTCGGTGCCGCTATTAGTGAAGAAGGTGCGCTGCAGTCCGCTGGTCTCCGCCAGTTTTTTGGCTAGCGGTCCCTGGTACTCGTTGTAATAAAGATTGGAAGTGTGGATCAGCAGGGCGGCCTGTTCGCGGATTATTTTAACGATGCGCGGATGTGCGTGCCCCAGTGCGTTGACGCCGATGCCGGTGATGAAATCGAGATAGCGCGTCCCATCAGTGCCGTAAACGTGGCAGCCTTTACCGCGATGTAGAACCAGCGGGTAACGGCTGTAGTTCTGCAGCAAATATTGGCGCTCCAGGTCGATGACCGTTTCGGCGGCAGTTGGGGAAACGGGGTCGGTGACGCTAGTCATTTACTCATCATACGATTGTTCGCCGGATGGTCGCCGGAAACGACTTGACAAGCGCCCGGCTATGTCAGTTATGATCGTTCGATCAAACCAGTAAACCGATAGAGTAAGTAGACACACCTAAACACTATGCGTCTTCCTGTTCTTTTCCTGCTATGCGCTTTGAGTATACCGGCCAGAGCCGACGTGGGCATACGAGTTCTGCTGGGCGTTACCGATAAAGAGGCGTCCCAATGGGACGGTTCGGCGACGGTTGACCGGGGCCGCATCACTAAGACGGATGCCTGGCGGTTCAGCAAGGAAGATGAAATCCTCGGGCCGAATTCCTGGAAGGCGTCCACCGCTCCGGTAATGAACCGGACCGCTGCCGAGGCGAAGGCCGTGGTGGATAACGGTGTGATCCTGTGGCTTAGCGGGGAAGACGAGAGCAGCACTGTGCAGATCAAAACCGCGCAGGGAACCTTTAGCGTGCGCCTTGCCGATATCCCATATGGCAAGTTCCAGCACGCACTAGACGGCAGGGTAGCCATCGATCGCATCCCGCCATCGACACAAGTGACCAGCAGCCTGGAGGAGCAGGATTATCCAGTGGCAGCGACCGCGCCCAACGGCGACATCTGGCTGGCGTATCTCGAATTCAAGCACAATCCGGAGCACAACAAATTGCGTGCGCCGTTGACGGCTTCGCCCAAGAGCTTTTCGGCTTACACGGCGGCGCCGGGCGGAGACCAGGTATTTGTGAAGCGCTTCTCGCAGAACCGCTGGGAAGAGCCGATCGCGGTGTCGGCGCCGGGCGGCGATCTATACCGTCCGGCCGTGGCGGTAGATGGCTCGGGAAGGCCGTGGGTCTTTTGGTCGGCGAATGAAAACGGCGACTTCGATCTATGGGCGCGGCCGATCGCGAACGGTACGCCGGGTAAGATGGTACGGCTTTCGAAGGCACCCGGATCGGACGTATTTCCCGCGGCAGCCACAGACTCCAAGGGCCGCGTGTGGGTGGCATGGCAAGGGTGGCGGCAGGGCAAAGCCGCGATCTTCGCCGCGACGCAACAGGGCGACGGATTTTCGGCGGCCTCACCCGTCTCGAATTCGCAGGCGGACGAATGGAATCCGGCGATGGCCGCGGATAGCACGGGCCGCGTCACGGTGGCGTGGGACTCCTACCGGAACGGCAGTTTCGACGTGTACGTCCGCACGGCGACCAGCCCGGGTCATTGGGGCGGGGAAGTGCCGGTGGCCGCCACGGCGCGCTATGAGGCCTATCCGTCGATCGCCTACGACCCGCAGGGACGCTTGTGGATCGCGTATGAAGAAGGTCCGGAAGGTTGGGGGAAGGATTTCGGAGCTTATCGCAGCGCCGGCGTGTCCGTGTATTTCGCACGTGCCGTGCGGTTGGTTGGTCTGGATAGTTCCGGCCGGCTGCTTCAACCGGCAGATCCGGGCACGACGCTCGTAGGCGCGCCCGGAGTGCGGGACGACAACACTGCGCGCCAAGCCGAGGCCAAGGGCTGGGAAGTGCCAGACCCGCAACGTTATACCAGGCGGGAACCGAACGCCCATCCGATGCCGCCGCCCGAACCGCGCAATACCTTGCCGCGGCTGGCGGTGGATGCTTCGGGACGCATTTGGCTGACGTATCGCAGCCCGCAAGCCACGCTGTGGAACCCGATCGGTACGGTGTGGTCCGAGTATTTGGCTTCGTTTGACGGAACGACCTGGACAGGGCCGGTCTACCTGTTTCGCAGTGACAACGTGCTCGACAATCGCCCTGCTCTGATTTCGCAGAGGGCGGGCGAACTTACGGTAATCGAATCGTCCGATTACCGTCGTGAGATTCAGTTACTGACGAAGCGTGGCTGGGATGCGACGCAGATTCGCACTACGGGGATCGCCGATCCATACAATAACGACCTGTTCGCCAGTGTGGTAACTTTGCCACCGGCGGCGCAGCCGGTAGCTGGACGCGATCTCGGACCGCCGCCCGCCCCGGTGGTGGTTCCCGCGAGCAACGCCGCGGCTATCGCCAAGCTGCGCGGCTATCGCGTGGATGGCGCCGGCAGCGAACTCAAGCTAGTGCGCGGCGAGTTCCACCGCCATAGTGAGATCTCGTATGACGGCGCGCTCGATGGCACGCTGCTTGACCAGTGGCGCTACATTCTGGATGCGGCTGCGCTCGATTGGGTAGGTTGCTGCGACCACGACAACGGCGGCGCGCGCGAATACACCTGGTGGACCACGCAGAAACTCACCGATATGTTCTACACGCCGGGCCGCTTCGCCCCCATGTTCAGCTATGAGCGCAGCGTGCAGTATCCGGAGGGGCATCGCAACGTGGTGTTCGCGCAGCGCGGGATACGCCCGCTGCCACGCCTGCCTATTACCGCGGTCGATTTTACCGGGCACGCCCCCGACACACAGATGTTCTATGCCTATCTGAAACAATTTGGCGGGGTGGTTGCGTCGCACACCAGCGGTACGGACATGGGAACTGATTGGCGCGATAACGATCCGGATTCCGAGCCGGTGGTGGAGATCTACCAGGGCATGCGTCAGAACTATGAGATGCCCGACGCCCCGCGCGCCAACAGCGCACAGGATTCGATCGGCGGGTGGCGTCCGAAAGGGTTCATCAACCTGGCTTTCGAAAAAGGCTACAAGTTCGGGTTCGAAGCCAGTTCGGACCATGTTTCGACGCACATGAGTTATTCGGTTGTGTTGGCGGCCAACGATACGCGCGAGGCGATTCTGGACGCTTTGCGCAAGCGCCATGTATACGCGGCCACCGACAACATTCTGGCAGACGTGCGCAGTGGTTCGCACCTGATGGGTGATGCTTTCCCTTCGAGCGAAGCACCGGAGTTAAGAGTGAAGCTATCGGGGACGGCGCCGTTTGCCAAGGTGGTCATCGTGAAGGACAACAAGTATGTGTACTCTGCCGAACCGGGCGTGAAAGACGTCGATTTTCGCTGGAGAGACAATGCTCCGGCGGCTGGGAAGACAAGTTACTACTATGTGCGCGGTGAGCAGAAGGATGGCGAGGTGGTGTGGGCTTCGCCGTTTTGGATTACTTATACGGGGAAATAGTTTGGCCGCGCGCTTTAGGCGGGTCAGCAAGGGAAAAATGAAGAGAACGAGTTGGATTTTATGTTTGACGATAGCACTGTGTGCGGCTGCGGGTTACGCCGACAGCCTGCCCAAGCCAGACCCAGAGTTTAAGGGAAAGATCGACCCCAGCCGCGATAAATCGACGCCAGACTGGCCGCAGCGCCCCACCGCACCCAAGGGCGCACCGAACGTGATTCTGATCCTGCTGGACGATGTGGGCTTTGGCGCGACATCCGTATTTGGTGGTCCCATTCCGACACCTGAGTTGGATGCGTTGGCAAAAAGCGGCCTGCGATACAACCGCTTTCATGTGAATGCGCTGTGTTCACCAACGCGCGCCGCGTTGCTCTCCGGACGCAACGATCACGAGATCGGATTCGGTACAGTGATCGAAGCGGCGCAAGGTTACCCGGGCTACAACTCCATTTGGCCTCGCAGCGCTGCATCTATAGCCGAAATTTTAAGACTGAACGGCTACAGTACGGCGGCTTTCGGTAAGTGGCATAACACGCCCGCTTGGGAGACCAATCCCGCCGGTCCTTTCGATCATTGGCCTACCGGACTCGGCTTTGAATATTTCTATGGGTTTGTGTCCGGCATGAATGAGCAGTATTATCCGAGGCTGTATCGCAATACCATCGCTGTGGAACCGCCGGCCACACCCGCGGCTGGATATCATCTGACCACTGACTTAGCGGACGATGCCACCCACTGGGTACAGCAGCATGACGCTGTCGCGCCGCAGAAGCCTTTCTTCCTTTACTTCGCCACCGGTGCGACACACGAGCCGCACCAGGCCCCGCAGCAGTGGATCGATAAGTACAAAGGTAAGTTCGACCAAGGTTGGGACAAGCTGCGCGAAGAGACCTACGCCCGCCAGAAAGAATTTGGCATTATCCCGGCGAACGCCGAACTGACGCCGCGGCCGAAGGAACTGCCCGCATGGGATTCGTTGACCGCCGATCAGAAGGCGCTGCTCTCTCACCAGATGGAGGTCTATGCCGGATTTCTGGCGCATACCGATTATGAGATTGGCCGCCTGCTGCGGAACATTAAGGCGGAAGGTCATGACCAGGATACTGTAGTCTTCTACATCCCGGGCGACAACGGCGCGAGCGCGGAAGGCGGATTGGAAGGCCACGACGTGATGACCATCGACGGTAAATCGCGGAGCGTGGCGGAACGCCTGCCGCATGCCTCCGAATTGGGCAGCGAGCTTTATTTGAATCAATACGCCTCCGGGTGGGCTTTCGCCATGTGCACGCCGTTTCAGTGGAGCAAGCAGGTGGCCTCGCATCTGGGCGGCACGCGCGATCCTCTAATTGTCTCGTGGCCGGGACACATCCGGGATGCCGGCGGCCTGCGCACGCAGTTCCACCACATCACCGACATTGCACCCACCATTTACGAACTGGCCGGCATTCAGTTTCCGGAGTCGGTCAATGGCGTGAAACAACTGCCTCTTGAAGGCGCGAGCATGGTTTATTCCTTCGATCATGCGGACCAGCCCAGTCCCCACCGGGTGCAGTACTTCGAGATGGTCGGCAATCGCGGGATTTATAAAGACGGCTGGTGGGCGGGATCGCGCCACTTATTGCCCTGGGACTTGGCAGCGCATTGGGACGATCGGAAGCCGGAAGACAACCCGTGGGAGCTTTACAATCTGACGGCAGACTACAGTCAGGCGCACGACCTGGCGCAGCAGAATCCGGAAAAGCTGAAGGAGTTGGTGGCGCTGTTTGATAGTGAGGCGCGTCGCAACAACGTGTATCCGTTGACTCCAAATCGCACCCCTCTGCCGACGCCTTATGACGGGGCGACTACTTTCGTATATCACGCCGGCGTGGATCGCATTCAATCGGCCTCCGCTCCGCGGTTGACGGGCCGCGCACATCGTATTACGGCGGACGTTGAAATTCCGGCGGGCGGCGCCGAAGGCGTGATCCTGGCGCAAGGTGGAGTGTTAGGCGGGTACACGTTGTATGTCAAGAACGGCAGGGTGGTTTATGAAGTGAATGCGTCCGGCAACCGCGCAGGTTCGGTGATTTCGTCCGCGCCGTTGGCAGCCGGGAAAGCCCACATCGTTCTCGAATTCACGCCGGATTCAGTGGCGGCCAGGCCGGGGCTAATTGTAGGCCGTATGCCCAGCCCAGGCGTTGCCAAGTTATCCATCAACGGCAAAGCCGCTGGTGAAACAAAGATCGCGGTGTTTGGCCTGAACAATTTCGAGACGCTGGACGTCGGTTCGGACTTGGGCTCGGCGGTGAGCCCGGAATATACCAGCCCGTTCCGTTTTACGGGCAATATCGAAGTCGTGCAAGTTGACCTTTTATGAAGAGCGGACACACTGCGGTTGTAACGGGTGTTGACTGATCCTGCTTGACGACGTAGGTTTCGGGTTCGGATACCGGAGGATTCCGCCGAACCGGACATAACGCGCTGCGCATAATACCTCATGCGCGCGCACATGGACAGTCCGGGGTGGCAAGCCGGCTCTGTCAGACCGGCCAGTACCATTTACGGAAGCTCTGCTGCGCCGTGGTTGGTGGTGGTGTTCAATAGAATATTCACGCCGTTCGCGCCGCTTCCTGTCACAGCCGCATCCAATTTGCCGTCGCCGTTAAAGTCGGCCACGGCTGCATACTGCGCGATACCCCCGGCAATGAAATTCACTGCCGGCTGGAACGTCCCGTCTCCATTCCCCAGAGCGATACTGACTCCGGAAGTTAGTATGTCCAGCTTGCCATCATTGTTGAAATCACCGACCGCCAACACGTTGCCAGACGTACCGTCGACCAACGCATCGAAGGTGCCGTCCCCGTTTCCAAGGACGCTCCAAAATCCCGCGGTGAGATCGATCTTGCCATCGCCATTAAAGTCAGACGCCCTTAATGTATAGGCGCTATAACCCAAAACTTCACCGGCTTTGAACTGGCCGTTACCCAAGCCCAGATAGATATCGACGAAGGGTCCGCCGTAGTACCCGCCATCGTCGTATCCTGCTAAAGCTACATCAGGAACACCGTCACCGTTGAAGTCGCCAACCGTAACATAGGAATTCTCCGCATAATACGGAAAATAGGCAGGGGTTCCGAAGGTTCCGTCGCCGTTGCCCAAAGCGACATATGTTTCCGATACAAGATCGAGATTGCCATCGAGATTGAAGTCTGCCGTTGCCAGCGAAAGGGCCGAGCTGCGGATGGCGAGGTATCCGGCCTGAAATGTTCCGTCGCCATTGCCAAGCATAATGGCTACGCCTGTTTCTACCCCAACGGCCAAATCCAGCTTGCCATCGCGGTTAAAATCTCCGGCGACGACCAGCGTGGGCCCTCGCCCCGCGGGATTGTACATCACCTGCGGCAAGAACGTTCCATCTCCCTTACCGATCAGGATGGAAACCGTGTTGGACCCGGCATTTGCCACGGCCAGATCGGGTTTTCCGTCGCCATTGAAATCCCCCGCGGTAATACCCATCGGACCGGTCCCGACCGGCACCATGGCGGGCCTCTGAAATTGGTTCGGACCAGTGCCTGGAAGGATGGACAGGTTCCCGCCCACCGCAGCCATATCCACTCTGCCGTCGCCGTTGAAATCTCCGAATGCTACAGCCTCTACGCTATATCCGCTTTTGCCGCCGGCCACGAAATAAGTCTCAGGAGACTGAAACGTGCCATCGCCATTGCCATTGAGAATCGATACGGTGTTGCCGCCAACTCCAGGGCCTGTTACGCCCTCCCATTGGTTGGCAACCACCAGATTTAGTTTTCCTGAATTGGAGAGCACTTGTAGCGACACAGGATTAGGACCTGCGGGCACATCGAGAGGGGGCAGAAAAGTCCCACCAGTCCCCGCCAGCAGAATCTGTACGTCGCCTTCAAAAAGTGCGATGGCCAAGTCGGGTTGGCCGTCGCCATTAAAATCGCCCACCGCGATGCTCTGCGGGTATAGTCCCGTTGCGTGGTTCACTGCCTTCTGGAAGGCGCCGTTG
The DNA here is from genome assembly GCA_963738345.1 of Bryobacterales bacterium. Lineage (GTDB taxonomy): Bacteria > Acidobacteriota > Terriglobia > Bryobacterales > Bryobacteraceae > Bog-159. The sequence continues at coordinate 2,230,657 of CAVTWI010000002.1, read as the reverse complement.
CCCAAGCCATACAGGATCGAAACGTTTCCCGGACGTGGGGAGTTGCCATAGTCGGTCACCGCCAGATCGAGTTTGCCATCCCGATTGAAATCCCCGACTGCGAGGTACTTGGGTGCCGCCCCGACAGCATAGGCCAACGCTGGTTGAAATGTGCCGTCACCTTTGCCTAAGATGACCGAGACATAGTTACCGGCCGTATTGACAGCCGCAAGGTCCATATTGCCGTCGCCATTGAAATCGCCGGCAGCAATGGAATAAAGTCCGCTGCCGCGCGCATAGGTTTGGGGCTTCCCAAAAGTGCCATCTCCATTGCCGAGGTAAACCAATATGCCAATATTTGTCACCGCGGAGATGTCCATGATGCCGTCGTGGTTAAAATCAGCGACCGCCAGGCTGCTGGTGGAATCCGAGAGATATTGCGCCTGACAAACTGCTCCGGGTTGCAGGCCGCCGTCGCGCTGGCCCACAAAAATCTGGATGGTTCCCGTTGACCCGATAGCCATGTCCGAAACACCATCGCGATTGAAATCGCCGGTGGCAATGCTTTGACCTGGTCCCGAGCCGGGCGCATAGAAACGGGGAGCGTTGAAGTTAATAGGAAACAACAATGCGGGAAAGGCCAGCAGGGCGACGGCCCCCAGGCCCAAGAACCGCATGTGTCGCGGCGAGGCGAACGACGGCATGTTCACTCCTTTGGCGCGTCTTGAACACGCCTTCCGATTCGGACAGACCACTCCTGACGATCTTACACGAATCGGGTCGGGGTCGATCGAGCGCGTTCCGGATCCAACTCCGGACTTGGTGTTCCTGCCAGAGTGCGTGATTTATTGATGTGAATGGTGCGCCCGGAGGGACTCGAACCCCCGGCCTACTGGTTCGAAGCCAGCCGCTCTATCCAGCTGAGCTACGGGCGCACACGAAGCCCATTCTACCGCGAACAGACCGCAATCATAAACTTGCCGTCAGGGCTGGGGATTTCATCCAATATGCGCAGGCCGCCGCGCTCCACCAGCAACTCCCGCAAAGCCTCCACGGTAAACCGGTAGCCGAAGTTCAGGTAAATGTGTTCGCCCCGCTCAATCAGGATTTCGGGCCCCGGGGTGGCAATGCGCAGGTCCCGGTCGGGACGGAAGTGGGCGGCGGTTACATGCAGGCCCGCGATGCTCTTGTCGCGCTTGTCTTCGAATCGCACTTCGCCATCGTCGGCGGAGACGCCCAGCGCGGCCAGTGGCGCGAAGGCAAACTGCTTCAACAGTTCACCGTGCGGCGCGCTGCCGTTGGTGTGATAGATCTCGGCATCCAGAATCAGGCGGTCCTCGCCATGTAGGATCTGGGCCATGTGTTTGATGTGATCGAGCGGATCGAATCCGCCCAGAGTATTGCCAGACATCATTAGTAACTTGGGCGATTCCGCGGCATCGCTGGCAAAGACCAGGTGCATGGGGCTCGATATATCCGCCTTGATGCCGGCGGCCTCGATATCCAGATCTTCCGCGCCCGCGCAGGCCATCTCTAGTAGTGCCTGACTGGCGTCGACGGGATAGTATTTCAGTTCGCGGCCGGCTTGGCGGATGGCGTCGAGTAACAAACGGTCTGTGGCGCCGTCACCCGCGCCCAGACTGATGGCGTGAATGGGCGGGCCGAAGGCTTCCAGCAGCCCGGCGGCTTTGGCGGCCAACTGCTGCCAGGCGCGCCGCAGGCCTACGAAGGCCGGATCGGCCGATCGCGCGAGCCAAGCCCGAACGGCCGGCGGGCTCCAATAGAAAAACTTTTCCGGCAGGTCGCGCGCCTCGACTGCTTCGGTAAGTTCCTGAACGATCTCCGCTTCAGTCAGTACGACATCGATCTTCATGGGTCTACTTAACTATAAACCCATGATCTGAATGCCTGCGTCGACGAAGATGGTGTTGCCCGTGACGCCGCGGCCCAAATCACTCGCCAGGAACACGGCGGTATCGGCGACTTCGGCGGGGTCGGTATTGCGGCGCAGGGGCGAACGCGTGGCCACGTATTCGAGGATGGTGTTGAAATCCTTGATGCCACGGGCGGATGCAGTCTTTACCGGTCCCGCCGAAATAGCGTTCACGCGGATGCGCTGCGGACCCAAGTCGCTGGCCAGGTAACGCACGGAAGCTTCGAGGGAGGCTTTGGCAACTCCCATCACATTGTAGTTCGGCACCACGCGGGTGGATCCCAAGTAGGTGAGGGTCATCAAGGCGCCCCCGGCAGTCATCACCGGCGTGGTAGCGCGCGCCACGGCAACCAGGGAATAAGCGCTCACCTCCTGCGCCAGCAGGAAGCCGTCGCGCCCGGTTTCGACGAAGGGCCGGGAGAGATCGTCGCGGTTGGCGAACGCCATGCTATGCACCACAATGTCGAGCGGTCGCCCGAGCGCGCGGAGCGACTCGGCAAGGGCGATCAAGTCTTCTTCCTTAGTGACATCGCAGGGCCAGAGTCCGGCCACGGGCATGCCCGCCGACAGTTCTTCAATGGCTACCTTCTGGCGGTCGCCTAAATAAGTGAGAGCGACAGTTGCACCTTCGCGCCAGAATGCCTGCGCGATGGCATAAGCCAAGCTCCACCTGTTTGCAATTCCGAGGATGAGGGCCGTTTTACCCTCGAGCAGATTTGACATAAGCGTAATGTTCTATGGTAACCGCATCGGCTATTGTAACCGCATGGGCTTGCCGCCCTGTCCTTGCTCCGTTGGGCGGCGTCAATGAAGGCGTAGATTTCCAGGGTTTCACTGTTCGGCACGGGCGGCTGCCCGGTTTCGAGAAACTTCATCACTTCTACCAGCAGCGGACGGTAACTGTCGGCGGGCCGCGAGGGCGCTTCGATGATCTGCTTGGGCCGGAAGACCACGGCGCCGTAGTCGCTATAAGGCCGTAGCGCGCGCACCGTGCCGATACGCCCGTCCTTCCAGCGCCCCACAATGCACGTCCGCATCCGACGTGATACGTGCGGCTCACTTCCTCGCATCCCGCGCCCATCAGGGTGTACAGCAGTTCGATCGGATGAATCGCATACCATGCCAGTTCGAGTTGATGATGCGGCTCAAGCGGTCCAGGGCCCCATGTTTCCACGCCGGTCGCGTCCGCGAATTTCATGTTTTCGGCGATTTCGCCGAAGCGCAGGCTCGACGAACTGAACCAGGGCACTCCCGCGGCGCGCGCCAAGCGGTCGATCTCGCGCACATCGGCAAGCGTGGCGGCCAGCGGCTTGTCGATGAACACGCGGCTTGTGCGCGGCGATCACAGCCTTCGCCTGAGCCAGGTGGGTGCGCCCGTCCGACGCTTTCCAGCAGAACCGCGTCAACGCTACGGCACAATTCCGGAATGCTGGTATAGAAGCGGACGTTCCACTTGGTACGCAACTCGTCCGCGAACTTATCCACGCGCGATGCGCTCGATTCGATGTCCGGGCTGCCTCCCTTGTAGGCGGCTACCACCAGGCCGCCAGGCACATGATCGGGTGACGTTTCGTCGTTCAGAATCTGGGTGAAGGCGGTGACGTGCGAAGTGTCCGTGCCGATAATGCCCAGGCGAAGCGTGGCGCACAAGGGCAAGCACAGGAATAGAAGTAGCAGTAAGCTTCACTTCCGGCATTGTACACTGTGGTGGGAGGCTCGCGCCCGCGCGAACTCCGCTCGCTGACAGCCACGGCTTTACCGTTCCATGGATCTCACCACTCCGCTCACTTACGTTAAAGGCGTTGGGCCGGCGCGCGCCGCCATGCTGGAAGCCAAGGGACTGGCGACGGTGGAGGATCTGCTGGCCTACGTGCCCTTCCGCTACGAAGACCGCAGCAACGTGAAGGCCATCACCGAATTGGCGCCGGGCGAGATGGCTACGGTGATCGCCGAGGTGCGCTCCGCCAGCCTTTCGGGATTCAGGCGGCGCAACCTGGGTCTGTTCGAAGCTTCTTTCACCGACCGCTCGCGCGGCATTCTGGTAGGCAAATGGTTCCACGGCGGCTACCTGGCGGACGTGCTGGCGCCCGGACAGAGAGTGGCGCTGTTCGGCAAAGTGGAATTCGATAGCTACGCCGGACAACTGACCATGCTGCATCCCGAGTTCGAAATTCTGTCCGACGAGGACGATGCCGCCGAAGCCGCTCTGCATCTGGGACGCGATGGTGCCGGTTTACGAAGCGGTGGCCAAGATCACCACGCGGGTCTTGCGCACCATGGTGCATCGCGTACTGCAGGACGCTACCGCCGGTAGAAGACCATCTGCCCGAGGAAGTCCGCCAGCGATTGAAATTGCCGGACCGCTGGACAGCCATCCGCGAAACCCACTTCCCCCCGCAGGAATCCGACATGCGCCTGCTGAATGCCTTCCGCTCGCAGGCGCAGTTCCGGCTGATCTTCGAAGAGTTCTTCTGGCTGGAGTGCGGCGTGGCGTTGAAGCGCAGCAAGGCGCGCACCATGCCGGGCATCTCTTTCGACCTCACCGAAAGCGTGCGCGAAAAAGTGAAGGCCATGCTGCCGTTCAAGCCTACCGGGGCGCAGAAGCGGGTGCTCGGCGAAATCGCGCAGGATATGAAAGCGCCGCGTCCCATGAACCGCCTGCTGCAAGGCGACGTCGGCAGCGGCAAGACCATCGTGGCGGCGGAGGCCGCGGTGATCGCCATTGAGAACGGATACCAGGTGGCCGTGCTGGCGCCCACCGAAATTCTGGCGTCGCAGCATTATTTCTATTTCAAACAGCTCTGGCGCAGCTGGGATACGTGGTGGTGCAACTGACCGGCTCGTTCACCGCCGCGAAAAAGGGCAGCTCAAGAAACTGATTGCGGCGGGCTATGCGCACGTCGCGATCGGCACGCACGCGCTGCTGGAGAAAGACGTCGAGTTTCAGAAGCTCGGGCTTGGCGATCGTCGACGAGCAGCATCGCTTCGGCGTGATGCAGCGCTTCGAACTGCTGCAGAAAGGCGTGCATCCCGATGTGCTGGTGATGACCGCTACGCCCATTCCCCGCACTCTGGCTCTTGACGCTCTATGGCGATCTGGACGTTTCGGTGATCGACGAATTGCCGCCGGGCCGCAAGCCCATCATCACCAAACACGTCACCGCCGACCATGTCGAACGGGTCTACAGTTTCTTGAAGAACGCAGATCGATGAAGGGCGCCAGGCCTACGTGGTCTATCCGGTGATCGAGGAATCCGAGACCAGCGCGATGAAGGCGGCGCGAGAAGATGTACGAGCATCTGTCGCAGGAAGTGTTTCCGGGCATTGCCGTCGGTCTGATGCACGGGCGCTTGCCGGCCGACGAAAAAGAAGCCGCGATGGAGCGGTTCAAGAAAGGCGAGACCAAGATCCTGGTTTCGACCACCGTGATCGAAGTCGGCGTGGACGTGCCCAACGCTACGGTGATGGTGGTCGAGCAAGCCGAGCGCTTCGGACTGGCGCAATTGCACCAGCTTCGCGGACGCGTGGGCCGCGGCGCGGCGCAGAGCTATTGCATCCTGGTCACCGAGAAGCTGAGCGATACGGCAAAAGAGCGCATCCGCACGCTGGTGGATTCGACCGACGGCTTCTATATCGCCGAGATGGATTTGAAACTGCGCGGGCCGGGCGAGTTTTTCGGCACCAAGCAATCCGGCCTGCCCTCGCTGCGGGTCGCCAACATCCTGCGGGATAAGGAGATCCTGGAAGTCGCGCGGCGCGAGGCGCTCGATTTCGTGAGCCATCCGCCGTCGGAAGAAGTATTGCGCCAAGCCGTGGCCTACATTCGCGACCACTGGCAGCGCCGCTACGGCTTGGTGACGGTGGGCTGATGCGGGTGATCGCTGGCGAATTCCGGTCGCGCACGCTTGAAGAGCATTCCGGGCCTGGCTACGCGGCCGACGCCCGACCGGTTGCGGGAGACGCTTTTCAACATCCTGGCGCCGCGCATCGGGGGGCGATCTTCGTGGATGCCTATGCCGGCACTGGCGCCGTCGGGATCGAAGCGCTGAGCCGCGGCGCGGTGCGATGCATCTTTCTCGAAAACGCGCGCCGCGCGGTGGAAGTGATCCGCGAGAATCTGCATTCGCTTGGCATCGAGAATCGCGCCAGCGTCGTGGCCGGCAAGGTGAACGCAGCGCTGGCGCGGATGCAGGCGGATATCGTTTTCCTCGATCCGCCTTACGAGATGGAAGCGGAGTATGCCGCGGCCCTGTCGCTGGCGGCCGCCCCGCTGGTGATCGCGCAGCATTCGGCGCGCTTCGATCCGGGCGAGTTTCACGGCGCCTTCCATCGGACTCGCTTGTTGAAGCAAGGCGATAATGCCCTTAGCTTTTATAGTGCTGCGGCGCCTGACTCTGCTTGATGGGAATCCGCCACCGGCGGTCGTTGTGCTATCATTTTGGAGAAACGACCCCACGCATGCACACGGAGAGGTGGCTGAGTGGTCGAAAGCAGCGGTTTGCTAAACCGTCGTAGGCCTTTAAAGTCTACCGGGGGTTCGAATCCCCCCCTCTCCGCCATACTTTTCAAGTGCTTGCAAGCCGCACATTCTAAAGAAAACCCGTTGCCAGCCGGGCTGGTTTGCAGGACGGCGTTTTCACTGCTCTTCATTCAACTTCACTGGTTTTGACGGCAGCGTAGTAGCGGATCGGTAGCAAAATCACGATTTCGCCATCGCAGCGTCCGCTTGCTACCAGGTTCACGATTTTCTGCCACCCGCCGCATAGGCGAAGAGGAGGCGAAAACCGCGCTATAATCTCCCCATGGCCTGCTCCCGGTGCCGAGTCTCGTTTTCTGATCCGAATGGGATCATTCACGGCGTGGACGTGGAGGCGGAAAGCCTTTACGAAGCCGTCGCCATCGCCGTGGCGCAGTTCCGCGACGACGATATCAGCCCACTGGAGCCGATGCCCATGACGGAATTCACGGTCGCGGTTTACCGCAACCCCACGGAGCATCGCATCAAGCTCAACCAGGTTACGAAGTGGGCTGAGCACTCCACAAAGGAAGGGCCGGCGGGGATTACGAAGCGGCAGAGGGTGCGGTCTTTATTAGGTGCGATTGAGAACAGTGGCGGTAATGCGTGACAATGATGAACGTTCCCGTTTAGCAGGAGGAATGTCGCCACGATGCCGTCCATCACCTTTCAGCTTCCGCCTCACCAAGAGGCTTTCACCGAAGATGACATCCGGAATATGAAGATGAGTCGGCGCCAACTGCGGACGGAATGGAAGGATGTCATCTACGCACCTCAAAAACCTGATGAAAATTGGCGACTTTTGCTGCCGTTTGCGAACACCTATAAAAATGCATTCGAGACCATGTGCGATGGGATAAATTATCATCCCTTTCACAAGGATGGTGGTCGCCTGACCATTTTCCTCAATGGCACGGAAGGCGACGAGGAAGCGCCGCAGGAAGCAGTGGAATGGGTTGAAAAAGTCGCCGATCCGGTGGCGATAAAGGACTTCCTCGCGCTTTCTTTCGCGCTAGATTACGACCGGGAAGGTGGCAGCCCGCAAAAGCCGCAAACGAAGATTGGAGCGCTACGAGGCCAGGCGAAGCCCTACGGCGGTGCCGCCGCCACTTTGCAAACCAAGGCGGCAGCAGACGAGCTGGTCGAGCATTGCTTGGAATTCCTGAATACCATGACCTGTTACGAATCGGCCGATTGCGTCGTTGCCATGCCGCCGTCCGATCCGGCGAAGCCTTTCAATCTTCCGCGATACTTGGCAAAGAAGATCGCCAAGGAGTGGGGTCGCGAGGACCTGAGTAAGCACGTAACGGGAGCGCAGAGAAATTCGATCAAGGGTGTTTCCCGCGACCAAAAACTTGATACACTCCTCGGAACGATCACGGTGGATGAGGAAGTGTTCACGGATCGCAAGGTTTTGCTTTTGGACGACCTCTATCAATCCGGGGTGAGCATGAACTACTGCGGCCTTCTTCTTATGCAAGCGGGAGCCATAAAGATCTTCGGCCTTGCCTGCGAAAAGACCTGCCGCAACGATGATAACGTTGGTGGGAAAATATGATCATGGCAGCCCATGCGTTCGATTTGATGATGCTGCTCGATGCGCCGGGCGTCGGCCCCAGCCGCGTCCGAAAGCTTCTGAAGCGCTGGCGTGAAACGCCGGAGCTTTCCGTCACGGAGGGACGCCTTATGGATGGTGTGCTCACTCCTGCCCAAATCGCTGCGCTTCCCGGATGCAGGGACCGCGTGGCGCGCCACTGGGACGAGCTTCTCAAGCACAATGTGCGCGTCATCTCGATCATCGATGCGCAATACCCCGCAGGCTTACGAGCTGCGCTTGGTGAATCCGCTCCCGTCCTCCTGCTGTGCCTTGGAAATCTCGAATTGCTCAACAGCCTATCCGTAGGCTTCTGTGGTTCCCGCGAGGCCAGCGAGAAAGGCATCGCCACTGCACGCGATTCGGCAAAGCTCCTCTCCAATGAGAAGATCAACATCGTCTCCGGCTTCGCCGCCGGCGTTGACATGAATGCGCACCGTGCTGCCCTGGTTGCAGGCGGAACAACGACGGTAGTCCTTGCCGAGGGAATCTTGCGCTTCAGAGTGAAGAAGGACATCCGAGACGTATGGGATGAGACTCGCACCTTGATTGTTAGCGAATTTGGCCCGAACCTGCCGTGGAGTGTTTCCAATGCAATGCAGCGGAACAAAACGATCTGCGGTCTTTCCAAGGCGATGGTGCTTATAGAGGCGCGCAGTACCGGCGGAAGCATTCAAGCCGGGCGGGATGCCATAAAGATGGGGCTACCACTCTTCGCCGCTGTTTATGAGGGCTCGCCCGAATCCGCGACAGGCAATGAGGAGCTTCTGAAAAACGGGGCCAAGCGATTGATGAAGAGCAAATCCAGAGACTTGCCGAACATCAACCCGATTATCGAATCGCTGGCGAGGCCCACTATCAACCCAACCGTCCAGGCTCAAATCTTTTAATATCTCGGCGCGAGATCCTCAGATTCAGCCCAAAGCCGCTCCCACTCCGCCGCGTATCGACCGGCAATCGCGGCATCATGCAAAACCATGACATTCTCTGCATTCTTCGATTCGGCAGCGGCGGTGAAGTTGAAACTGCCCTCCTCCACGGTGTCGCCGTCAGCCACCACAAATTTGTTGTGCATGATCGCGTATTGATAGTCGAGCCGCACCGACACGCCTTGGTTTGCAAGGAACGTTGCTGCCGTGTAACGCGCCGTCGCATTCGACTTGTCAACCACCACGCGCACATCAACGCCGCGGGCTTTTGCAGCTACGAGCGCTTTTGCGATAGGCGCGGAGGTGAAGGAGTATGCCGCCACGCGGACGGAAGACTTGGCGGATTCGATAGTTCGCACTACCAGTTCCGTTGCGCCGCCGTTTGGAGAGAATGCTATCTCGATAGGGGCTGGATGCGCATAGACGCCGGTGGAGAGAAGGATAATCAGCGCCGCTATGTATAGGTAGCGCTGGATCATGCGGCTTGCTCCTTGAGCTTGCGGCGTGCTTCCAGCAATTCGGCCATCGCAGCGTCGGAGCCGCCGGTATCGGAATGAAGCTGCTTGGCCTTTGCCCGGAACGTGCTTTCGATTTCCTCGATGCTGGCACCGGGTTTCACGCCGAGGATTTCATACGGGCTCTTGGGCGCGGGCAATGCGACGAATCCCGTGAAAGCGCGCTCAATCATCGTTCCGCCGCCGTGGCGCTCCAGCTGCCGCAGAGCTTCGATAGCAAGACCAAGAGAGCGCATATTCGCTGCCGCATTGTCGAAGCGATCGCAGGCCATGACCATCGAGCGACCCTTTAACGTGAAGTAAATCGCGACTCCTTCATCTTGCACGCGGCGCTTGGATTCAGTCGGTACGCCATAACGGTCGGCTGGATGATTGGTAGAGATGACGGGCTTTGCTGCGCCGAGCCGCTGGAGTTCGTCATAGAGCTTGTCGCGCGCAACCGCGAAAGTGATGAGGGTTGTCCCATAGCCCTGAGAGCGCTGCTTAAATTGCCAGCCACGCTCCCGCTGGTGATCGGGGGTGCGGGGCCAGCCATCTGGCCATTGCAGGGGGTAGGCTTCCGTCATTTTCCATCTCCATTAATTGATGGTGTTGATGAACTCAGTAAAGGCAATTCCCCCTGTGGGCTTGGCTGCTTGACCTTGTAGCCCTTGACGAAAGCTAGTCTGTCACCATTGAACATGAAGCGGATGTTCACATAAAATGTGCCGTCATACGGGCTTCGGAAAAGAAACTCCTTGTCTAACAGCTCCCGCAGGCCGTTGTAATATGCGGTTTTCTTCATGCCGCAAGTCAGAATAGAGAGTGTAATCGTGTCTTGGCCAGGCTTCTCCTGAAGCTGCTTGTAGACGATCTCGAATACCGCGAGCCCCGCCCGCGTCAATCCCGCCGCCTGCTTAAGGCCCGCGAGGTAAAGCTTAACGAAGCGCTCTTTATCCACTTCCTCCCACTCATAGACCATGGCACCGCCATGCCCTAGGATTTCGCCGCTGCCATTGTCAACTACAAGGCCCTTCACGTCGTTGCCAAAACGCGCGCGCTTGGGCTTCTTGATTTCGTCGGGGGACGGCACACTCGGGTTGGAGGTGTAAATCTTTACCCCGCGCTTCTCGGCCAGAACTTCAGGTTCTTTTTGCACTTCATTCCGCATTTACTTAACCCGAATCGGGAATCCAGTCCCGCCACTCTGGATCAACACTCCGCGATTCGCAAGCTGAAAATGGGACTGTTGACCGGGAAACGCGGAATGTTCGCCGCGAAACGCGAACACGCTATCAAGGTTTTCTGCGGGTCTCGACGTATTCCCTTCTTAATACTTTAAAAAGCATTTACGTCCTTGAGTCCGAGCGCGTCCACAACGCTGGCGAGCGCTCAAGGACGTAAATTTCTCTGAAAAATAACCCCAAGTTGCAGAGACGCAAGCGGTTATGGGCAAAAGTGTCATTTTTTACGTATAATGGGATCGATGGCGACGAAAAAGTCGGGCGGCGAGCCGTCCAAGCCGAATAAATTCAAGTTTGTATATATCGAGGCTGATTTATCGGAGACCAATTTTTCCGAGCTCACCTCGACTATCGCGCAGGTGATGCGTCCCGCCGCTCCCAATCGCCAAGTCGGCGGAGGGAAGCCGCCAAGCCAAATCAGCGGGGCGGCTCCCGCACCGCAGGAAGAGGCCGACGAAGTGCTTGATGCGGAATATGAGGAAGTCCAGCCGGACGCCACTCCCGTAAGTCCGCCCCCGCCAAAGGCCTCAAAACCAAAGCGAACGAAGCCCCCGACCTACCTACACGAGCTGATCAAGGATTCGGAGTCTTTGAAAGCGTTCGCCGCCGAAAAGAAGCCGGCAAGCAAGAGCAGGCAGTATCTCAGCGCCATGTTCTGGCTCAAGGAGACGAACGGAACGCCCATGGTAAACATGGACGGTATATATACGTTCTTCAAGACGGCGGGCTGGTCAGTGGGGTTCAACGATTGGAACCAGACTTTTCATAATCTTCTCCACGAAGACCTCATACGCAAAGGTGCTGGAAAGGGCGAATACACGATTAATCCGACCGGTGAGGATGTCGTGAAGTCCCTTCCTGAATGACCATCAAGGAATTCGTAGCAGCCGTGCCCGGCTTTTCCGGGCTGCCGCATCCAGACAAGATTCTGCTCTTTGGCTGGTACTTGCATACGCATGGCGAAAAGGAGCGCTTCGACCAAGCCGCAATTCGCGCCTGCTACAAAGACCAGCACCTGCCCCAACCAAACTACAGCGACCAGTTTAAGCGCTTGGCGGAGAGACGGCCTAGAGTTATCCTGCAGGACTCCTCCGGCTACTGCCTCGAACACTCCACCCGCGCAAAGCTGGATGAGAAATACGGCGAACACGAGACGACCATCGCTGTATCGAAGCTGTTGAAGGAGCTACCCGGCAAAGTGGCGGATGAGGCGGAACGCATCTTTCTTAAGGAAGCCATTAGCTGCTACCACCACAAGAACTTCCGCGCCGCTATTATCATGGCGTGGAATCTTACCTACGACCACATGGCTCGGTGGATTATTGCCGACCCGGCCCGGCTTGCGACTTTCAATTCCAAAATCGCCGCGCGCCTGGGAGTGAATTCCAGACGCGCCAACACCATTATCACGAAGCGCGAGGACTTCGAGCAACTCGAAGAAAAGGAGATGATCGACATCATGGGTAATGCTGGTCTCCTACCATCCATGAACGTCAAGAAAATCCTGGAAATGCAGCTCACCCGCCGCAATATGGTCGCGCATCCATCGCTAGTGACCACCGATGCGCCCCAGGCCGATGACGCCATCACGAGCCTCGTGCAAAACATCGTTCTTGTGCTGAAGTAAGCGCGAAACCGCGAAAAAACGAAATAGCCCTTTAGCGAAATCTGCAAATCCCGCTTGCACTCTTGTGCCCTTTCGCTATAACGGGCATATGACCCTGATCATCGCGATCTGCGCCCAGAAGGGCGGCGTCGGCAAAAGCACTCTCGCACGGCTCACCGCGCGCGAGTATTCCGCCGCCGGATGGAACGTGAAGATTGCCGATCTCGACGTCTCGCAAGGCACCAGTTTTAACTGGCAAGGTCGCAGGCTGCAGCGCCAAGCGCAGCCGGTGATCGCGGTCGAGCGCTTTGGAAGTGCTGAAGATGCGATTCGAGCCTCAAGCCATTTAGATCTCTTAGTTATTGATGCTCCGCCGCACTCCACCGCGGCGACCTTGAAAATGGCGCGCCAGGCGCACGCTGTATTATTGCCCACTGGCCTTTCACTTGACGACATGCAGCCCCAGGTGCTGCTCGCGCATGAGCTGGTGAAGAAAGGCGTGGCGAAATCCAAGATTGCTTTCGCATTGTGCCGCGTCGGCGACAGCCATCTGGAATTGGTCGAGGCGCAGACATATGTTACGGACGCAGGTTACCGAATACTGAAAGGCGCGATTCCCGAAAAGACCGCATACCGCCGTGCGTCCGATGAAGGCTGTGCGTTGACGGAGACGCGCTTTCCGTCCCTGAACGCTCGTGCGGACAGACTTGCGCAGAGTATCGTCAATCTGGTTTCGGAACTTCAGAAGGAGAAGGTCGCATGACGCGCATCACACCGCCGGCACGTAAAGGAGCGCCGCCGCTCGCCAGCGAAACCGTCGGTAATCTCGACAAAGAGCCAGGCAAACTATCAAATCTGAACTTTAAAGTACCTGATGCGTTTCACCGCGAATTCGGCATCTTCACCTTGCAACATGGCTTCAAGAGTCAAACCGAGCTGCTGTACGCCGCCTTCGAGCTAATCAAGCGAAAGCACGAAAACGCGGAATAGCGAAATCGCTATTGGACGCTTGCGCGACAACGCGCATCCGACCAGTTAGAATGAGACAGCGGGAAGGGCTGAACCGGATTCAGCCCTAAACCTTTGGAGTGCCGCGCCGTTTTGCGAGGACGGCGACCCCGCTGCTTCAAGCCTTAAGGGGCGAGAGTTTCGCTGACCAACGCCCCTTTCGGCTCAAACTCGTTAAACCCTTCCTTCGCTCGTGGCGACCTCTTGGCCACCGCGTTCCTGCTGGCATCCTTCAAAACCGCAACGAGTGGCGTCAGATCGAAATGGCGGATGTAGGGCCCTCCAACCGTCCGTGTGCCGCGCGCGTCACGGCCTATTAGACTTCTCTGCTCCAGCCTCTTCAGATGACGCTCTACTGTCCTGGTGCTCACCTTCATGCGCTTCCCGATAACCGTAGCGGAGACGAAAGGCTTAGAGTCTTCCGTCCACCAATGCGCCATGAGATTGAGGAGGATGACCACGTCGATTGCATCCAGACCCAACCGGCTCTGCTCGCGGATAAGTATGTTGGGCACCACCTGAAAGCCAGCCGCCAGAGCGTCGCCCCACTTCTGCTGGATGATGCCGAGATGTTGCTGGCCGCTCCCGTCCTGGGACATTCTCTCCACGTCATCAGATTAGCATATAAACCGTTGTGAATATTCATATAGCGACACCGGTGTCGGCTAAAATCGCATGGTTTCCGCTATGGAGGAAATTTTTCAGGACGGGAGCGGCCAGCAACATCTGGGAAAAACCAAGCTTTCCTAAAAATTTCTGGTTGAAAATCTACCTTTTCGGGAAACTCCGATTTTGGTCTTTTTTCAGTTTCCAGACGCAAAAAAGCCCCCTCCCCGCTGAAGCGAGAAGGGGGCTCAGTCTGCCGAACGCGAATCGTTTACCCGTGCAGGCAGGCCGCGATAATCACGAGCGCCAGCAGGTAAATGGGGTGGTAGCGGATAGTGTGATGCATAAAGCCTCCTTCAGTTGAAGGCGGCCCAGGCCGGTCGATTGTTTAGCGCGGTATCCCGCCTCTGTCGGGCGGATTGCTCAGGTTAGGGTTGTTCTGTGCGGTAAGCGGCGGATTGGCATCCTTGGGCACCGGCGTGTATTTCGCCAGACGCGCGACAACGCCCTGATGACCATACCACCAGACGAGCAGCTTGATTAACAGCTCGCCTATCGAGAGCCATGCCGGCATTATTTGAATCCTCCACTTTTGAAGATCGCCATGAAAAGCATTACCGGCCAGAGAAACGGACGCCATAACAAGCCCATCAGAAATTCGGGCGGGCTCATGTAGGCGTCCCATCGGTTTACGCACCAGCCCCAGACGATGAAGCCGATGGCGTAGTAGAGCAGCAGCGTAATGAGAGCACTGACCATTGGGGATACCCTGCGACTAAGTGGCTTAAGGCGCGCAATCGTCGTGCGGCGTAAACACGCGGCAGAGGATCATGCCGCACCCGGAGACGCTCAAGAGAGCCCCCACGAGCGCGGCAAAGAGGAGGACGCGCATTAAGAAGCGGCTGCTGAGGTGGCGGCCGCCGTACCGACGGAGGCGGACGAGGCCGGGGCGCTCGTGCCGACAATCTCCGGCACATCCGCCGCTACGATGGCGAGAGCGCCGTATACGGCATTCTTCGCCGCGGCGGTGAAGTCCTTCACCTGGCCAAGCGCTTCGCTCGACACGGCCGCGATGGCCGTACCGGCATTGCCGCCGGAAACCGCAAGCGTAGTGACGCCCGTGACAAGGTCGCTCTTCAGATCACTGAGCAGCGTTTTGACATCTGCTTTGCCCGTTGCAACTGCGAAAGCCTTCAGGTCACTGAAAAGCGGCATGGCCGCGCTCAGGAACGCATGAAAGTCCGCGCTGAGAAGGGTCTTGATATCGACGCCGATCTCCTCGGCGAAATTCTCCAGTGTGGTCAGAATGTTCATAAAAACTCCGTGGTTGGTGATTGCCGCCCGCGCGGGATGCGTGGGCGGGAATGGGATTGCGTTCAGGGAATTCCTGACTTTTGCATGTTAAGATCGTGATCCTATGGGCGGCCCAGGTCTTCCCGGAACCAGCGAACACGGCGATGACGGCTTTCCCACGCGCCTTGGCATCTTCAACCAGAGAATGCGTGGAGAGCGCGACCTACCAGCCAGTAGCCAGAGAGAGGATAAAGTTGCTGGCAAGGTTCTCGCGAGCCTGATCGTCGCTGCGGTTTTTTGGGTTCTCTACCAGGCGGCCAACCGCGCGATGTTCGGCCTTCCCCAATGGGCTGCGGATGTTCTTTACTTCTTCTTCGGTGCGCTCGTGGCTTGGAGCGTGTATTTAGTCATCGCGATCCTCGCCCGCCGTGCTCGCCAACGGAGCTTTTCAACGAAGACGGCGTGGATTATCTATGCCGTTGTCTTCACGGCGATAATTCCCAATTTCATCCATGGGACTTCCAAACCGCCACCGGACAAGAAGGGCGCCAACAGCACAAACATTATTGCCGTCCCGGCGCGTGGCCCTTCTTTGTATGTTCTGCCGATATCCGGGTACACCAAGCGGTTGGTCGTGCGCCCAGCGGGCTCGGCGTGGGTGCTAATCGGCCGCACTCTCATCGACCCGGACAACTACAAACCGAGGGCTTCGGACAATCTTCGCTTCGTCTCAAGAACGGGTAAGGCGGTTAAGATTTACGCGCAGCAGTTCTGGCACTCGCCGACGCAGGCAGAACTAACTGCGCCGATGCCGGCTCTGGCGCAATAGGACGTTCACTCGGCCCCGGCGACATGCTCGGACTCGTAGCCGTACATCGTGAGCCACACCCGTTCGGCATCGCAGCTTGAGCAGGCGCATAGCGCGACCATGGCCATAAAAACGGCGATTTTCACTTGCGCTTCGGTGGTTTAGGGGCGCGCCTCGTGACTAGCCGATAAAGACAGCCGCACAGCAGGAGCGCGGATATCGCCGAGGCCAGCGGCATCGGGTCGAATCTGCCCGTGGTGAGGAAATCGGCACCCGCAATGATGAGGATGAGAATCACGGCGGGGCCTATGAGGTGGTTGGGGGTCATAGAGTGCTCGGAAATGGCTTGCTTGAGGGGATTCAGGCGGGTTTATCGGATAGTGCGTTCAGTCACGAGTCTCGCCGCGCAGTGTTAGTACTGCTGCCCGCTGGGATTCGACAACAGGAACCATGAAAGTGCCGATGTTCCTTGATTGGCAACAAGCCCCGCCGTATTCAACGTTCCGCTTCCGGGCGATATATTGGTATTGTTGCAGTACTCGCCTGTTACGCGCGCAAGGGTCGCCACATTACACTTCAAATCCCATCCATATGCCGTAATCGTCGGTGTTCCGCTCGTGTAAGTGAATAACGAAGACGATCCTAAGTTATTGTGACCACCTGAACTTATGGATACGCTTGCCGTAGTAGTTAGACGCGCTACACCCTGGGCTAAATTGGGCGCATAGACATTCGATATAAAGATATTGTCGCTAGCACCAGCAGTCAGGACAAGTGCATCCGCATCAGTTGGAAATGAGCTGTTTGAGATACTTATGTTAGGAATGGCTGAGTAATCCTGAACTATCGACGCGCTGTTGCCCGTCATATACAGGTCATTAAGATTCACGGAATTAATCGCTGCGCTGCTTCCGTAGGTTCCAACTACATAGCCGCTTGTTCCAGAGCTGACGTTAAAGTAACTGTCATTGAAGTTTATCTGGTTTACAACGCCACCATTATCCGATCCCACCGCACCAACGAAGACTTCCGGCCCCTGCGTGGAATTCCCGGTGACCTTACTGATATTTAACTGATCTATGGTGCCGGCAGAAATTACCGCAAGATTTGAAGGTGCGCTTAGATATACAGGAGAGTAATCAATATGATCCATATTGATTTGCGATATTGTCGTGTTTGGCGCCATCACCGCCAGAAGGAAATGGGAGGTTGATGGCGTCGGCTCCAGAAAATCTATATCGTGCAGATGAATCGTGCCGATATTTCCGGCTGACGTTCCGCCACCTATTTCACTAATTCCCAGAATCGTGAAGTAGCCCCTGTTGCTCTCTGCATCCATGGGACTTATCCGGCTTGCTTCAATTTGGTCAGTCCACAGATAGGCATTGGACATGTACAGCCCCACATTCAACCCGGCATAGCTGTGAATATTGTCAAGCTTGACGTTAAGAATGTCGCCACATGCAAATACCTGGGTTGCTCCGACCGACCCCTCTTCGGCTTGTATTGTGAGAAAATCATCACCGCTCGGGGTCGCATTAGAGTAGCTATATGAGGGGCCGCTCATATCGTGAACGGTCACATCAAACGCTGGGCCGTACAACTTCATGTTGTCCCAGAGAGTGCCCAGCGGGCCTACATTGTAAGAAATGTCGCCATTCTCAATGCCATTCCCATGGAATCCGTAGCGTTGCGCCTGCTCAATTTGAGTGCCTTCCCAATGCAGGTTTTCGACACCTGCCATGATGACGCCTTCGCAATCGGTCGCTGATTCTCCTGCGGCTCCGTTGCAATTCGTCGTGGGAGTATTGGTAGGGTAGTTCCCATTGAGAACGCCTTGACCTTCGACATAGATGTTCATGTCCGCCTGTTTCACGTACATCGGAATACCCGTGAAAGCCGTGGCAGGAGGGCGCCTTAAGAGCACCGTCACGTTGTTGGAATCATTTACGTAGATCACCGGGAAGATGCCGAAATACGATGTATCCGAAAGGCCTCCGCGCGTATGGGCCGTCTGGGTGCCAGTCCACCAATAAGGGGCTGCGGTTGTGTCTCCCACTGGCGTAAGGAAGATATAGTTTCCTACAGCCTGGCCGTGCGAGGGCCAATTGACAACTGCAACTATGTTCGCATCTGAATATTGAATAGTGGGATACGAATATCCCGTAGGAACATTGGTTGTAACATAATTCCAGCTACACGTTCCGTCAGTTATGCCGGTTCCAGTGCCGCTCGGGCCGGTGCCACTTGAAGCCGACGTGCAAGACGAGGCACTTTGCCAATAGAGATTGTTCGCGGCAGTGTGGGCATAATTGCCCTGCGAGAAGCTATGCGATGTTGACCACGTGGTTACGTCACTTTCCCTGATGATGGATAACGGGCCGGATGTGATTATCCCGGACGAATTGTACAGCTGCGTCCAAGAGGCTGCGGCAGCAGCGTTTTCTAAAATTGGCGCGTAATTCCCGATAGAGGTTACCGTGCAACCCGGCTGGATAAACAGATGCGTATTGGAATATACGAGAAGAGTTGCATTGACATAGATAATTTGCCCCGCCGTACAGCCGATCGAGACATTACCCGCGGCTTGCAATGCGGTATTAATAGCCGATGTATTCGCACTTGCCGCTGAAGTGGAATTAAATACAAGACCCGGAACATTACTTGACCCACCGTTCGCTACCGGCAGGACGCCGGTCACGCCGGTGGAGAGCGGCAGGCCGGTCAGGTTGGTCGCGGTGCCGGAGCTTGGCGTTCCAAGGGCACCACCCGGGACCACATAATCGGTGCCAGCGGTCGCAGCCGATATGGCGGTGCCGTTGCCCTTCAAGACGCCAGATATGCTCGTTCCCAGGCTTATCGCGGGCGTAGTTGTAGGATTGGCGACGCTTCCCGTTAGGCCATTGCCATTGGTGACGGAAACGCTCGTTACGGTGCCCGAGCCTCCCCCACCGCTGCCATTCGCCGCCGCCGTGATGCGACCCTTCGCATCAACGGTGATATTGGCGCTCGTGAAGCTCCCGACATTGCTGTTTACCGTCGCAAGGGTAGTGGTGGTTGATCCGGCGCTTGTCGAAACATCGCCCGTGAATGCGGGCATTTGCGCCGCAGTTGCCGAGCCCGTCAAATCCGAGAATCCAAGCTGCGCCAGCACCTGCTGGCCGCTTGTGTTGATGTACTGCACGACCTGGTGGGCCGTCGCCGAGGCTTGCGCAATCAGGCCGCCCAGCGCGGAGGTGGTCGGAGTCGGAAGCCGAGCCGCCGGGAGCGTGCCGGAGCTGATATTGCTGGCATTGGTGGTGTCGGTCGTAGCGGAAGGCGCAAACGCGACGCCGCCGGTTTTGCCGCAGCTTGTCGCCAAGGTGCCGCTGGTCGTGCAATCGCCGCTCAGATCACCGGAGGTGACGCTGCTTGCACCGGAGAATTTCGTGAGGTTGCCGGAGGCGGGCGAGCCGGTCGTGGTGACCGTGCCAGTGCCACCAGTGCTTGAGGGCTTAACCAGATGGGTGGTAGTGCCATCCCAATAAAACGATATGGATTGCGAGTTGCTGTTGAGCGTGACGGACGCCTGCCCGTCTATCTGGCCAGTCGCGGGCGTGAGCGTAATCGGGTAGGTTGCGGCGTTAGCGCCAGCGTCCTTCAGCATGTAGAGCTTGCCGATGACGGGGTTTGACGGGCCGGTGATGGCGCAGGAACCCGCAGACTGGTTTACCTGAACGACGCTATATGAGCCTTGGAAGCTCGAAGGGCAGCTCGTGACCGTGGGCTGCACGCCCGGATAGATGTCGGAGATGTCGCCCGCCGTGACGAAATTGGCAACCTCGGCACCTGCGACATGCGCGACCGCCGTTGTGCCCTCGTAGCCGCGCGTAATCGTATACGTGTTGCCGCTTACGGCAGTGACATAGACAATCTCGGGCGTGGAGGTTTCGCTGTCCTGAATCGTGAGCCGGAAAGGCGCGACCGTGGGGAAGTTCTGCGTCGAGCTTAAGGTCAGGGTAGTGGAGCTGGACGTCAGGGGATTGGAAAGCGTGCTGAGGGCGAAGTTCGAGAATTGCTCCGCGCGCGCGCCCACCACCGAAAGGGCGACGAGCATCAGGACGCAAAGCCCGAGCAGCGTCAGCCGCACATTAAAGCGCGCTACCTTCATGTAATCCTCAACAAGTTGATGTTTAGAGCGGGTTATTCGGAAACCAGCGTGCCGCCAGCGTCCAGATAGGCATCTTCGAGGTCGTCGAACGAGTTTTCGCGCTGCCCATATCCTGCGCCGGGCAGAGAGGCCCAGACCTTGCAGCACTTTGTTATCGCGTCATCGATATGGCCGCTCTCCACGTCGTTGAGAGCTTGTTTTTCCTTGATAATCTGTAGCGCGATTGCGTCTTGCGATGCGGGCGAGAAGTCGGGCAGGCCGAGCATGGCTTTGTACGCATCGAAGGTGCGCGCAAGTATCTGGTAGCGCCCGGCGGCAGTGGATTCGAGGTTCGCGCTCAGATGCACCAGAATGCGCGGATGGTCGGCATAGCTGGTAAACAGCTTGCCACCTGCATCCACGTTGTACCCGTCGTCTCCCTTGCCCAGCGTCCCCTCGCTGAAGGCCAGCATGGAGAGGAAGGCCCGCTGATTCGGGGTCATGGGAACTACCGGATTTGGTTAAAAAAATTCGCCGAAACACGCCGGGGGGGGTTAATGCAAGAGTTTAAATCCCTCAGCAATCACGGCAATGCCGACGACAATCTTTCCGGCCAGCTCGAGCACTTGCCACCACCCCATCGCGCGCGCTTCCTTGAGGGCGATCGCGTTAAGAATTTTCGATTCGAGCTCAGACCGATGGCGGGATTCTTCCTCGCTGAGCGATTTAAACCCATCCTGCAGGGTCGTGGTCATTTGCTCCTTGTGCGCTTTCTGCTGCTCGCGTAGCCCATCCACTTCGCGGATAAACGAGGTATTCATGGATTCCACCTTCTGCCCCAACGCTGCGACTGTTGCGGGCATCTGCGCCATGTTACTTGCCTGCTTTTCGAGAACACCGATACGCTCGTGATCGATTTTCGTCTGCTGCTCCACCGTGGAAAGCCGACTCTGGTGTTCCAGGGCGATTTTCATGAGGTCGTCAGTTGACTTCGAGGGCATGCCACTACCTTTTACGAGTCGATTACGTACCGGCGGGGAAAGCGGGGCGAGTTGGCAAGGCGCCAGCGCCGCTCGAGGCGATTGCCCGCAACGCAACGCGATAAGCTCCCCATGCGACGACGTCAGCCGCAGTCCATGTCGTGGCGCCGCGGATAACGGCCTCGGTGATTCTGCTCATCGTGCGGTCGGAAGCGTCAAGCGCGGCCTGCGCCTGAAACTTCGCCAGCGCGGCAGTCTGCTCGGCAGTCGGAGGGGGAGGCGCAATCGCTATAGGGTTGCCGTTCGCATCAGCGGAGATGACCTGGCCGGCGGATTCGGCCGCGAGCAAGGCTTGCCGCGTAGCATCGGTGATGACCACGGCATCGCTCGGAATCTTGGTGCCGTGAATGCTGTCCTCATAGAACCAGCCGGTGGATTTTGCGTAATAGACCGTCATACCAATCCTTTAATTGCCGATTGCGAAATAGGACACGCCACTGCTATAGGCGATGGTCGAGCCCCAGTTATAAACCGTAATTCCGCCGAGGTTCTTGGCTACACCGAAACCCTCCGGGTTGGCATTGGTGTTAACGCCGACCGGAGTGGCGACGACGGCGAAGACGTTGTTCGGGAAGTTTACCGTGAAGGTCGCGGCCACGGAGGAGCCAGCCGCGATGCTTGCTGTGGTGCCCCATTGAAGAATGAGAGCGCCGCCGCCAAGCTTCTGATAACCGCTCGAAGAGATGGAATTCCCGAAGCCAAGGATTGCCAGCGCCGACGTTATGCTGGTCAGATCGGATAGGTTATTCGACGCCATCATGGTATCCGCCGGAGGCGCCTGCAGCACCATGTGGGAGCCGTCATAGACGAAGGTGTAGGTTGAGTTGGCCTTCAAGGCTCCGGCGTGGAGTGCGTTACCCTCGGTGTCATAGATGGCGACGTTGCCCAGGCCGTTGACGTTCATGACCGCAGCGCCGCTTGTGGTGGTGTTTGCCACCTTCACTTTGATAGGCTGCCCGGCCACATACGATGTCAAGGCGGGCGAGAGGGCCACGGTAATCGTATTGGCTGCCCCGCTGGTGTCCTGCGCGTAGGTAGAGCCGCCGTTCTGAAGCGAGCTGATGATATACGGCAATTTCGGCGATATGAAGGGCGCAGAGGCGAGCTGCTGAATATTTCCTCCGGTGATGGTCGTCTGCCCGTAGGCGACCGTGACCACATAGAGCCCGGTGTATCCCGCGTCAGGCGCCGGCGTCGTCTGCGTGCCCGTCGTAGCCGATGCGCCGGCCTTTACCGCGAGGACGCAGACCGCCTGCCGCAAGGTATTGATGTTTGAAGTCAGCGGTGACGATGGGTTAGCGCTGTTATAAAACTCGACATTCTGGGCGTTGGTATCTTCTTCCCCGAAGGCAATCTCTACTAAGTAGTTGATGGATTGCCCGGGGGTCACCGGAGCGGGGCAGGAAAGCGTCGTGTTGCCGAGCAGAATCCCCTGTTTAACGATTTGGTCTGTCGTGTCGGCCGCAATGGTGCCATAGGCCGTAGAGTCGATGTTTTGGAAGCTGTACATCGACCCGGTGGAAAGCATGACCGAAAGCGAGGCGGGCGATGTCGGGCCGCATGAAAAACCATCCACGACCGTGGAGGTGCCCAGTATCGCCTGCGCCAGGTAACCGAGCGCTATCATGGCGTTCTTGTTGGTGAGCAGGAACATCGTGTCGGTGGGAATTTCCGACGGCTGCACCAGTATTCTGTCCATTCTTATGTCCTTGCGTTAGTTGGATATATTCATCCAGAGTGTCGTGCCGGCAGCTTTGGCGGAATCAGCTGCGGCATAAATATCCGAATCCTCGACAGCGCCCGTCACCATGCTGGGATTGATGAGCGCGGCCTGGCTGGGCGTGTTGAGCGCGCCGGTCGGTATCCCGAGGCCGGCGATGTTCGGGACGCCTTGCCCGGAGGTGCGAAACGCAAAAACGAAGCATTGGCACCGCATCGTGTAGGTGCCAAGCCGTCCAGCCACGCCCAGACCCATCGACGGGGTGTTAAGGCCGCCGGTATCCAGCGCGCGCGTCGGCTCGAAGATAATGGGAGTCCTGCCCGTCAGTATTTCCAATGCTTCGCTCACGCCCTGCCTTGTTGCCCTCTGAAGCAGCAATTCGCTCTGGATGCGCGAGCGGAAGGCGGTATCGCTCTCGCTGGTCTTGCGCGGCAGTGAGTTTCCGAAGAAATCGAATGAAATCAGGTCAAGAAATCCATCCGTCGCCGTCGCGATGCGCGTCTGGAGACCGGCATAGGCAATGAGGTTATAGACAAACGATAAAGCCGAACCGATGCCGCCCAGGAGCGCATCCAGAATCGGGGTTTGGTCTGCAAACCAGGCATTAGGAAGAAGGGCCTTGATGCGCGCAACGAAGTCATTCACATCGCCGGTGGCCATGCCGATTTACCTTGAAGCTGTTTAGTTTTAAGTGACCGCTATCGTGCCGCTCTTGATGACCTGCGCTGCGGTGGTGACGAGGTCGCTGGTGACGCCGTTCAGCGTGACGCCGGTGACATTGATCACGCCGGGTATCGAGTAAGCGATCGCCGCAAGCTGCGTGTAGGGCAGCGTCGCGCCAAGGACGAGCGCATTGATGGCGTTTTGCAGGGCAGCCTGAACGCTTGCGACCACGGCCGAATGCGTGTAGCCGGAAGCCGTCGTGATGGCCATGACCACGTTTGCCGTAATCACGCTCGGCGCATAAACCTCAAACCGGATGCACAGCGCCCGGATGCTGTCGATGGCGCTCGAGACGTTCGTCAGAAGCGTACTGGAAGGGTAGCCAGTGCCATCATCGACGGCCACCCAGAAGAAACCGTAATCGGTCGTGCCGTTGTAATCCTGATTCTCGGTGAGGGTGTAATTCAACCCCTGCTGCACGCTGTCAATCGCGTATCCGACGGCGGTCTTCGTCGCTTTGGAGAGCGACGCAAGATAAAGCACGAAGCGCGAGCGCAGCGCTGCGTCCGTCTCCGCATCTATGCCATTGGTGAAGGCGGCCGTATTGCTGGCCGTATCGACACCCGGGATAGGCGTGGTGATTACGCTTATCGTGGCGGCCTGCACGTTTCCGCCGCTGCCGGCGGCCGTAGCCTGCACCGGCACGGTCACGGACGCGGTATTGACCGGCAACACGTAGCCGCCGAGCGTCGCGCTATAGGCGGAATTCGTCGTGTCGATGGTGACTGCGAATATCTCCGTGCCGTCTGCCGTCTGCACCGTGGCGCCGATGGGAACGACCGCCTGCTGCGTGGCGGTGAAGCGCGAAAACGTCACTTGCCCGGTTGAGGCGACCGCGGCTAAGCGCGTGACGCCATAATCGGCCATCCAGCTATCGAGATCCGAGCCCGCGCTGGTCGAGGCGCGCGTGACGGTGAGCAGCTGCAGGATTATGGCCTGAAGCCACAGGACAACGCCCGCGGTTGCCTCTGCGATTGCGCGCAGCACGGAGCCGACTGTGAAATCCAGCAGCGCCGTTGCCGCGCCCTGCACGGCCGTGGCGAAGTTGGAAACCAGCGTCCCGAAGGTATATGTCTGTAAAGTCGCCATATTACGGCGTCACCTGAAAACTGAGGGTTGTCGCCTGGTTCGATTCGACTTCGACGTAGCCGATGTTGACATTGAGCCCGTTTGGAATTGTGCTGGTGTTTATCTGCGGCGCAGGAGACTGAGAAACGCTGTCCTCAAGGTACATCTGCGAGGTGATGAGGCTGTTGGTTTCCGGCTCATTGAGCGGCTGCCCAATCAACGCGGCCAGTCCCGCACCGTAGGTAGGCTGCCAGATATAATCGCCCTGGTTTGTAAGCAGGCGGCGCAGGATGCGCTGGTTGCTCTCCAGCAGACCGTCCACCACCAGCAAATCGCCCGTGGCGCTCAGCATCAGGTCGCCGCTAAAATCGTGCCCGGCATCCGCCATGTTCTATTACCCCGCCGAAACTACGCTCGTGAGTTGACTATTCGTGATAAGTTCGTTCGGCGCGCCAGTGTTGCCTCCGCCCGGCTGAATGCCCGGATGCGTGTGGGTGTTAAACAGCGTCTCGAAGGCATCCGTCACCAGCTTGTGCAAGGTCTCCCCGGCGCTGCCCAGCGTGATAGACGGCGCAGTGACATTTACTGCGGCGGTCGCCGTTATGTTGACCGTGGGCGCCGAAAGGTCGATTTCGACTTCTCCGTTTACCGATGCCTTGCCGTCGTTGGTCAGTTTTAGGAAAGACCCTGACTGATGCACAAGCCAGCACTCGCCCGGAGATACCGGGAGCGGGCGCGCCACATTGCCGAAGAAGCGCAGGGATATATACGCGGCATTCTTGCCGCCTTCCTGGAAATGCACGTCCACTTCATCGCCGGGTGAAGGCGGGCAAAATAATCCCCAGCCTGGGCCCACCCATGCCGAAGCCACCGGCAGAAAGCCCGTCTCGAAATCTTCGGGCTGCATTCTGACTTTTGCGCAGTAGGAGGACGGGTCGTATCCGCTGACTACGCCTCGGCGCACTAAGGACTTCGTGCTGCTATTGCGCTGTCCTTCGTAACGCATGGCATTCTTCAGGCGTTCGATACTCATCCGGTGACCACCGTGGTTTGAGCGCTGTGATTCTTGGCCCGCAGCTCCATCGTGTAACCGCCTTCAAATGAAATGTGCCGCGTCACCGTATCGGGATAATAATTCTGATCCCAGCCTGTGAGCGTGCCGATGAGCTGCACCTGCGAGCGCGTCGTGAGCAGGTTATCGCCGGGAAGGTGCGCCGTTAGCACCTTCTCGTGGCGCGTGATGTCTTCTGCCGTGCTTTTGGCGAATTGCAGCGCCTGATCGCGCGTCAGGTTCGGCACGTTGTAGTTGTAAGTCTGAGCAGCGCCTGCGGGGCGCGAGCCCTTCAACGCCTGGGAAACCTTGCACTGGACTTTGATTGTTTTTTGCTGCTTCTGGTTCCAGCTCCTCACATTGACGATTACGTCATTTGCCAAGGCTTGTGAGCGATTTACAACGATGCTCACTGCTCCTGAGCTTTGATTTCCGTCGCCCGGTGGCGGGGCAATAAGCTTATAGGGCGCGGCGGTCGCAGTGGGGGAAGGCTGGAAGAAAAGCGTCTGCCCACTCACCCACGCGTCGAATCCCTCCTGCTGCGCGAGGAAGATCAGCAGATCCCATTCCGTCTGCTCCTGCGTGAGCACCACATTGTCGATGTCGTAATAGGTGCCCGCGAGCGCTGTGGTTGTCTGCACCTGAGCAGTCAAGCCGTGGCGCGCGGCAAGCGTCTGGGCGATTTGGTAGCTTTTCTGGTTCTGAAATTTCTCCGCCGTCTTGGAGTCGATGAGCGCCGCGGAAAGATCGCGGCCGCAGAAGGTCAGCCTTCGCTTCATGACGTCATAGCAGACATCATCGATTTGACCGAGGATAAGCTGCGTCTTATTGCCCACGTTGCCCGTCGCGTCGGCAAATCCGACCGAGATGGCTATCTGGTCATTCGAGGATGTCGCCCAATAGGCCGGGCCATACTGCGCGGGCAGCCCATTCACCGCCGCTTCCGCGTGAAACGTGTCCGCCGTGAAATGGCTCGCGTTGGTCACCTCGGCAGATAGAAAGCCGTTCACAGGAGTGCCATTGATGCTTACGAGTAAGCGTGGCTGGCGGACGACACCCGCCGGGATGCGGGCGTTGTTAAGACTGTCCGCTAACAGGGACATAGATACCGCCTCCGGCGCTCGGGTCAACGGATGGAATCTGCAAGGTCTTTATCCCGGCAATCACCGGGTCAGTCAGGCCGTTTACCTGCGCGATCCGGTTCCACTGTGTGGCGTCTCCGAGATATTGCAGCGCAAGGGCGTAAAGATTGCCTCCGGCGACGGTGATGGTTTGCATGTCAGTGCCCGGCGTTCGAGGTGTTCGTGCTCATCCGGCTCAGCGTGCTCGCAAGCTGGGTAAGATTATTTAAATTCGCCATGCTGCTCGCAGCGCCCGTGAGAGACGTTGCCATCGCCGCGGGTGAACCGCCGGCCGTCACCGGCGTCGTGCTCATGCCGGCCGTCGTCGAGGTGATTGCCGATTGCGTCGCTGTCTGCGCGCCACCGATAGACGTCTGAAGGCTGCTGAGCAGCGGCCCTTCCGAGGCAGCGGTCACGCCGGCAAGGGCGTTCGTTGTATTGGGAACGCCTGCCTGATAATTGCTGGCCGCTGCAGCGACACCCGTTACCGCGCTATTGACGGCGCTATTTGGGATGATGCTGCTTAAGCCCAGCATATTGACCACATCGCTTGCCAGCGCTTCGACGAAGCCCACTGCCAGCGATGCGAGCGCCTGCGTCTCATCCAGCACCACTTCGCAGACGATGCTGTAGGGAATCTCGTAGCTCTGCTCGAAATCCGCCTCGAATTTCTTAACGACCACCTGGTATCGATGGAGGCTGTAGGTCAGGAGCTGCTGTTGCCCCTGCCTGCGCATGAAGTCGAGCAATAGCGCGCGGCTTTCTGCCGAGGAGCCGCGGAAGCGTCCCGACCAGCGTATTTCGGCATCGTCGGGCCCCATCGCGTCGATGGTGCGATTGCCTCCCGGCATCTTGTGGACGACAAGCATTTGCTCGCCGCCGGAATTGATGGCAGCGGGGATTTCAAAGCCCTGAAAGACGACTCCGCCCAGCTTCAGCGTCACCGCCATAACGAGCCTCAATAATTGTAGGAAGGCGATAGGTAAGACTGCCGCGCATCGAACGCGCCGCCGGAGGTGGCGGGCCCGCTCATTGCGTTGGCCTGGTGCTGCGTGACCACGTTGGCTATCTGGCGCCCGTCAAGGTTGACCTGCGTGTTGACCTGCACGTTTTTCCCGGACGTTGGCGGTGCAGAGCTGCCCGAGCCGCCGAACCAGCCGAAATCCCCAAACGGCCCCGCCGTGCTTCCGCGAACGTCAGCGGCCCAGCCGCTCATCTTGTTTCGCGCAGAAAGCAGCCAGTCTCCGATGCCCGGAGCTTTCTGGTCTATCTTCTCGGCGATTTGCTTGTGGAACACCACCGGCAGCAGCGCCGCAAGGGCAAGCCCGACTGCGGTCAATCCGCCTGCGATGCCCGCCAGCGGCAGCGCCGCGATGCTTTTGAACGCGATGCTCATGGGCCCGATACCTACGCCGATGAGCTTTATTGCCGCACCGGCCAGCATGAGCGTTCCGCCGATAAGCGCGAGGCCCGAGAGCGCGCCGAAAGTGAGGGTAAGGGCGCTGGTTAGCGTAGGGTGCGCGGCCAGGAACTGGCCCAGGCGGTTGAATGCCGTCGTAAGCCCCTGCAACACCGGCAGGAGCACAGGCACAACTGCGACGCCGATGGCTGTTTTAAGGTTGTCCCACTGCGCGGAGAGTGCGCGCGAAGCCATTTCGGGGTCGTTTTTGATGAGCTGGTCGTAAGCAGAAAGGCCGGAAGCCTGACCGATGAGCTTCTGGTCACGTTCAAATTTCCATCCCTGCAATGCCATCTGGCTCATGATGAAGCCAGCGGTGCGATTCGGGAAAAGATACTGCAACGCCTGACGCTGCTTATCTTGCGTGTTGTAGCCCGCGCGCTCCAAAGCCGGCACGAGAAATTGCTGTGTCCACTGGTAGGGATCATGCTCAAAGAGCGTCGAGCCCTTGATGCCCCCCGGCGCAACGCCCTTGGCGCTGCCAACCTTGTCCCAGATGATTTTAGACGGGTCGAGCATCCCGAGGCTCTGCCAGACCTTAAGCGATCGCTGCGGTATCGAGCCGCCCACCACGGCGGAGTATGCCGACATCAAGGCATTGCCGGGGCCGCCTGCGCCGCCGGTACCGCCCGACGATTTCATTTCCTGAATCAGCGTCGGCAGGATGCCGTAGGTAAAGCGCTGATCCCAGCCAATCGTCGCCGCGCGGCCGTACTTGAAGGTCGAAAGAAAGTCCCCTGCGCCGACTTTGCCGCCCGAGGCGATGATGGCCTTGGTCATCAAGTCCGCCGAGCTGTCGAATTGGCGGACGTCCTTGACGTCGCCCTTCATTTCCAGGGCCTTGGCAACTGTGTAGGCTTCATCGTGTCCGTTGCCGCCGCGTACAGTCTGCAGAACCGATTGCAGCCGCTGCACCGTCGGCATGTGTTCCATTGCCTGGCGGGTGTCACCGAAGACCATGCGTAACTCGCGGATCGCCGCGAGGTTTTGCGTGGCCGTGGTCGTCATTACGCTGCCGGTGGCTTGCCATGCCGCCTTCGTGGCCTGTGCGATTTCAAGCTGCGACATGCCGGCCGCTTTCGCGAGCTCAAGCTGGTGCACGTATTCCTTGGCGGGCTCGACGGTCGCCTTAATCATTCCGAGGCCGAGAAACCCCATGCCACCCAGCAACGCGCCGCCCATGCCGAGCAGCTTGATTTCCCTCAGCGATGCCTGCAGTTCTTTGGCATGGATATTGACGGTTCTGAAATCCCGCGCGATCACGCCGAGGATGCCGCTGACCTGGTTTTGAAGCGCGAGCGTTACGCCAACTTTGTACGCTTCAAACATCTAACCCTCTATTTGGATACCGCCTTCCACGACGCCTTCGCCCAGCAGCGCGGCCGCTACTTTGGTCGCCGTAATCATGCCGACCAGCTCGGCCGCCAGAATATGTTCTATCTTCGGGAGGCTCTCTACCATCGCGCCGCCCAGAACGGAACGCGGCGGCTGTTTTGACGTGCCGAGCTCGAAATAAACCATCTTGTCGTCGTTCGACCCGATCTGGGTTTCCAAGTCGCCCACAGAGGTGACGTGGCCAATGCTCTCCCGCATTTCACCTGATCGAAGGCCCGGCTCATTCTCCGGGTAGCCTTGTGCCTCGCGGTCACGTTTCGTCGAATCCGCCAATTCCGGCCAGGCAATGAACGGGCCCGCCTGCTCCTGATATTCGCCAATCTTATCCTTGGCACTCTTTTCAACGACCTGCGCGCATTTCTCGAGGGCACGGTGCGCCATGGCTAGTTCCTCGGCCTCAATCTTCGCCAAGTGCTCCACGAAAGACTCGATATCGGCAAATTCCATCATTCCCGTTTCCAGTCCATGCGGTTCCAGTCGTATTGCGCGCCCTCAATCTCCCGGAAAATGATGCTGTAGGCGATTACATCCTCCATCGGCAGGCTGAAAGCAACGTCGTATGGCACCCCGTTTTTCACCAGCAATAGCCGGTTTATCAGGCCGGGGTGCCGTCCCCGTTTTTTATCTTGTTCTCCACAGCCGCCGGATCGCTGCCAAAATGCGCGCCTATTCCTTCGACGACAGCGAGAAAGCCTTCCTGCCCGGCTCGTTGGATCAGCGCTTCAATCGCACGCTTGTTGTGCGGAGGCTCGACAGCCACATCATCTATTTCCGCGAGGTAAAGCAACGGGTTCAGCATGCTCATGTAGGTCGTGTTTGCCGCCAGCTCCGGGCCTGCCGCCTCAATGATGCGGAATTCTTCGAGGAACGCCGGCTTGCGCAGCCCGAGCTTGCGGCCTTTCGCGTCGGTGACATAGACAAGCTTATTTGCCGCGTTGATAACAGCCTCAGACGGCGTTTCGCCTTTTTGGGTGATGGTGACCTTCGGCATGGCTTTAGCTCAGATTCAGTCTGCGGGAAGCGCGGATGCGCAGGCTCTGCGGTACAAAAGCGTCGCCCCTGTAATCGCCCATGTCTTCTGGCACCAGGCTTGCGCCGGTGTACTGGAAGCTGCTGACAGCGCCGGTGGTTTCCGTGATGTTTTCCGACACGGTTCCATTGACGATATCCGCACCGGCGAAATACGAAGCCTCGAGGGCCGCGATGAGCACGTCGAGCGTGTTGTCTTGCCTATCCAGCTTGATATTGATTTCCCAGCCATCTGGAATAGCGGCAAATTGCGGTACCCCGTCTATTCCCTTATGGTCGAGGTTTTTGTACATGGGCTTTATCGAGTAGTTCGTGACACCGTTAAGCGTGATGAGACCATTCGGGCCGATGACGGAAAACGCAATGTCTTTGCCTACGGAAAACTTATTCAGCGGCATGGGTTTGGCTCCTGGGTTATTGCTGCGTTAATGACCTGCTGGGGATGACGACCGTCTGTCCCCCTTGCAGGTTGATGAGGAACTTCTCGTTGATGCTCAGGTATTCGACGAGGCAGTTTGCCGTCTGGATGCCAAGCGCGGTGAGCTGCTGAGGGTTATTATTCGCGTCGAGCTGGACGCTCCAGGGAATCGTGCCCTGCGTATTGCCGATCATCTCTTCGTCATAGAGAGTGAAGAAGAAATTATCCAAGGTCGCCTTGGCGTCCTTGAACTCATCCGCGGTCATCGTCTCGCCGACGAAGATGCCCATGCCCCTCGCGATGGTCTGCGCAATGTAATTCGTCATGCGGGTGTAGTTGTCGCCATAAATGGCGGGGTTGCTCGAGGTATTGTGGCCGATGCGCGCGGCAAAATAGGCGCCCCCGGGCGCAGGGTTGGTGATGACGTCGAGACGGGCCGCTACAAGCGCCTGGAGATCGGCGTTGCTGTAGACCTGGCTCTGCATCGTCTTCTGCGTGCCGACAATGCCGTTAAGCTGCTTATTTAAGCTGGAATTCTGAGGCGACAGGTTGGCAAGTATGCCCGCGGCGAAGCCTTGCGGAGAAATCAGGCGCAGGATGCCGTTATTAACGGGGTCGGTGATATAGCAC
Source organism: Bryobacterales bacterium (assembly GCA_963738345.1). GTDB lineage: Bacteria > Acidobacteriota > Terriglobia > Bryobacterales > Bryobacteraceae > Bog-159. The sequence goes on along the minus strand of CAVTWI010000002.1, from coordinate 2,198,864 downwards.
CAGTCGCCGAACATCACCTTGAAGCCGAAGCAATCGATGCCGGCGGTGGAGAGTTCCGTCGCGGCATTGCTGATCGTGTCTCCTGCCGGGGTGACGCCAATCATATAGATGCCCGCCGACAATGCGAAGGCCGCCTGCAGCGTCCATTGCGTAGTGTCATCCGCATCGGCAAGCATCCCGACGCTGGCACCGCTGTTGCGCAGCGCATACATGCCTTTGCGCGGGATGGTGTCAACGCCTACGAGCACCGTGGAAGTAATCGTGGTGGTTCCATCTGTGCCGCCGGAGAGCGTGACAGAGCTGGCGCTCTGCGCAGTGACGCCGACATTGTTGAAGGTCTCGGGCACGAGGCCCAGCTGCGCGAGATTGAAGCTGATGCTGGTCGAGGTCGCCGCCGAGCCGGGCCCGATGGACACCACAATATTGTTTCCTGCGCTGCCCGTGTATTTCGCGGTAATCGTGAGCGTCGCGCCGCTTACGCTTGCCACCACCATCTGGGACGGCCCGCGCAGGCCGCTGATACCGCTGTTGATGGCGCTGGCCAGTGCGGCCGCCAAGGTCGAATTGGCGCAGGTGATGCTTCCGCTCGCCGCCGTGTCGGTGCCATCCGTCACGCGCACGAGCGCGAAAGCCGACGCGCCCTGCAACGCCGCCGCATAGAGGGCTGTGCCGAGGTCGTATTTGCGCGCCTGCATGGGGCCGAATATCTGCGTCGCCTCTGCCGGGCTGCCTGCAGTAACCGGGCTGTTGACCGGGCCCCAGCTGGCGGTACCGACAATGCCCAGGATGTTGCTTGCCACGCCATTGAGGACGGGCGCGGGCGGCGTTTCGATGACATAGAGATCCGGCACCTGAAGTGCGGTCGGATTGATGCTGTTCGCTTGGACAATCTGAGGCATATCGGTTCCCGACTGCTAAAGGGTTTACGAGGATTTTTTCGGAGTATCGAGATCGGCGTGATCGGACGGGATGACGTGGTGCGCCTGCTCGCCCGCGAGAACTTTTTCGATTTCCTGCGGATCGGTTATCCTGTCACCCTTATCGTGGCCGTTGAAGGGCTCCGCCACTACCAGCACTCGCGCCATATTCTTGCTCCTTTAAATGGAAAATGTTTCTATCGCCGGCGCGCTGGGATCGACGCCGCCCGAGATGTTGAACATCTGCGCGACCACCTGCGCCGCCGTCTGTAACTGCGTCGTGCCGTATTCGACCGAATAGATGAGGTCTCGGCGGAAAAGCGCCTGCTTTTCCGCGCGATCCGTCACGAACGTTTTCTGAGACCTGAGGCGGGCGGCCGTGCCATCGGGTAGGCTTAACCAGGTGAGCGCCGCAAGCGCCGCATCGCAGGGAGCGACTATCGCGTCACGCAGCGCCAGGGTCGGGCACCAGAAGGTGATTTGAAAACTCCGCTTCTGCCGCTTCAGCTCCTGAACTGCGCTACCGACCGCGCCCACGCGCGCAACGATGCCAACCGACGGCGTGGGCCAGCAGGCCGCTATGCTCGGAAGAACAGCGCCGCCAAAGCGCTTTTTCCACGCCTTGCCGACCTTGAGGCTCAACCCCTTGATTGACCAGAATCCGGCCATGCTCGGCAGCAACGCCCCACCGAATCGGCTGCTTAACGGGCCGGACTCCTGCAGGTATACGCCAGGCACGGCAGGCACGGAGTCATCAATCGTGATGACGGGGCCGGAACTGGTGGCGGGGATGTTTTGGTTAATGAGCGCCGCAAGCGCGGCTGCGATGGACGTAAGCGTATCTCCCGGCTGCACCGCGTAGACGTGCGCGACCCCGTTCACTATCGCCGCCGCGTTGAGCGGAGAGGAGACCGCGCCTCCGACCGTGATGGTGTTTCCCGAAACGCTGAGCGTCAGCGCAGGGCTTGAAACCGGGAGCGGGTACCACCGGGGCTGATAGCGCGTGACGTTTTGCTCGTTATCTTGCGGAAAGACGGTCACATTGACCATTCCCGCCGCAAGGTCTTGGTCGAGCGCAGAGGGTGCAGGCCAGCCACGATACGGAATCCTGCAGGGGCTGTTTATGATCGACGGCTCACCCGTGCCATTGGGATAGATCGCCTGCGTGAGCGTGGACACCAGTACGTTTTCGACATCGCTGATGTCCGCCACATCCTTCTCCCTACGTCATCGCGAGCGTTGCTGTCAGCCGGTAGCCGAGATCCGTTAATTCTGCCGAGCTGACCACGTATCGGTAACCGCGGTCATCGACCATAAGGTCGCCATACTGCACGCTGCCGACAGAAGCCGGCATGAGGACATTGAACCACGGCATGCGCGTATCGGCCGGAAGATTGGCGTCGCTTTTCTCGCCCTTGGTGCCTTGCAGGATGCTGCACGGTACTCCATTGGCATACGCTATTTCATTCGCCGCCGTCATGCCGCCGTAAGCGGGCGCTGCGATGCCTGCCGGCATCTGTACGCGCGAAAGCGTCACTGTCCGGTTGCATTCAACCACGAAAATCGGCAGCAGCGGCTGAAGCGCCGCGACAAAGAATGTCCCTTGCGGCCCGATGAAATAGTCGCCTACGTCAAGCGTCGTCCCATCGACGAGCGCATACCAGGTCGCTTTGGCATATTTGTTCGGCTTGCCGTATTTCATGTCCTCGGCGTTGAGCGACACCGGCAGGCTAATCGTCGCCGTCCCCGGGAAGCTCCCGCCGGAGGGGCGATAAAACTGGTATGTCGCGCCGAGCTTCTGCGCCGCGATGTTATATCCGCGCCAAATCTTCGCTTGTATGAACGATTGGCTGACCATGTGCCACCTTACGGGGCGCTAGGCCCTCACGACGTTGTTACCGCCTCCCAGTTGCGGGCCGGGGGCAAAGCCCAGAAATGTGCAGAGGTCACGGCGCAGCCAGTTGAACAACCGGATGCGGTCGCTTACTTCGCTGGCATTGCGCTTCCAGACAGCCGCCTGATCCGTGTCGAGATTGGCCGCCGCTCCTTGTATTTCCGACTCACGGGAATTGAGGTTCGTGAGGTAGGTGTTAACGACGACATTCTCCTCATCCGAGCTCAGGTTTGCAAGGCGGTAATCAAGCGACAGACTCGCGAGCGTCACGTCGGAATAGAGCGGCTCGCGGTAAGGCTGGGAGGTCGTATTACCCGAGACGCTGTAGCCCATATATCGACGGCAGTCAACGATTTGGGCCGAGGTGAGCGTCATCGCAGTTACGCGCGTTTCCAGCCGTTTTTCTCGTGCTCCTTGATGACGTGCGGATGCGCGTGGATGACCTGGCCATCCTTGTGCATCTTCACGAGCCCGGCGAGGTCGGGCGCTTCGAGCGCCACGTCTTCAACGGTTTCATCGGTGATTTCGGATTCTGCGTTCAGCCTGTCTTTTCTTGCCATTGGTCTCTCCTGTGAAGTAAAAGGCCGTGGTGCGGTGACCACGGCCTCTCGTTAGAAAATCCGCTTGAGGCTTTAGCCCTGTAGGATGGCGATGTTGTTCGGCTTGATGGCCGTTGCCACCCAGGCAAGACCAATCTGATACTGGACCTGCTTGTACTGGCGGTACATGGCGATTTCAAAGGTGATGCCGGAAATCGGATCGGTCACCAAAATCGCGTCTTCCGCCAAATCCAGCGGCTTCCCATTTTCATCGACGGGGCTTGCCGGCGCACGGGTGATGAGCTGAATGGCCGAGCGCGTGAAGGCAACGTTCGGAGTGTAGGAGTTTCCGATCGTCATGGCATTGCCCGTGGGAACATCGACAATCGTGCCGGGAGCGCCGATGCTGATGGTGCCGGGCGCGCTGATGGCTGCGTTGTTGACATACTTGTTCGTGGAGTCGGCGGCGAAGGTCACCACGTCGCCGGCGTTGACGGTTCCGGTGCCGGTGGCGAGCACAATGGAGCTCGTTCCGATGGGCGAGTCGCCCGAGGTCACATAGCTTGCGCCGGTGCCCTTGGTGATTTGCTTAATGGAATTGCTGTTATGCAGCATGAAGCCATCGAGCGGGACGTAGGAAATCTGGCCGGTACGACGAAATTCATTGCTGCCTTCTTCGTTTGCCTTCAGCAAGATCGTCTGCTTGCCGCGCAGGTTTGCTACGGCAGCCGAGCCCAGAACCAGATGCAGATCGCTTTGCGGGCAACCATTGTCATCAAGGATTTTACGCACCTGCGCGGAATCCGACAAATCGCCTGCGGTGCCGAAGGGGGTAGTGCCAGCCGTACCATAGGCGCGCGATGCACCCTGATAGGCTGCGGTGAAGCAATCCGTTTCCACAAGGTTCGCCAGCGTGCGAAATCCCTGAGCGAACTGATCGCGCACGATGGTGTTATAGGTTCCGGCGTTTTTAAGCCCTTTCTGCTGCTCGCCGTTCCAACGAACGGGCACCATCATGGACTTCTGAATGACCATCGGAACGTTACCGACATTCTGATCACCCGTATCGGGCGGAATGACGCCGGGCGTGATGTTCTGCGCGGGCTGGGGCTGCGTGATCGGCACGAGGATTTGCTGTCCAACCGCCGCTCGCTCGCCTGATACATTCCGAGCCACTGCGGGAATGAACCCAATCATCTCGCGGGACACCTCGTCCAGCGCTTCATAGATTGTCGGGATTAGGCCGGTAATAGTGCTAGCCATTTTCGTATCTCCTTTAAAGAAAAACCCCGCCGTGATTGACGGGGTGTTGCGGGTTAATCAAATGCCCCGCACTCACGCGGGGTTTCCTTAATCGACGATTGCGCTTTGTTTGGCGGCCGACATCTGCTCGGCAGGGCTCAATGCGTTAAATGCCGCGCGCGTTATCTGCTGTTTCCCACCAGCGCCAGCGCCCGAACCGGATGCGCCGCCGCCGGATGCTCCGGTGCCCTTGAGAATGCTGTCGCGATAGGCATAGCTATCGACGAGAATCTCGAGCGCTTCGTCGAATTCCGCGGGGTTGCCGGGATTGGCGCGGCTGTAAACGAGATTGCCGTCTGCGCCCGTCGCCCGAATCTTGCCTTCCTTCTCGTTGTACGAGAAATTGGAGCCGAACCGCGCCTGCGCGAGATCGACGGGGATAGCGAGCTTATCCTGTATGAACTTCGAGCGGTTAAACGCGGTGCTCAGCCTTTCACCGTGAAGCTGATTTTTAAGCGAGTCGCGCTCTTCCAGCACGGGCAGGTATTTTTTCTCGGTCGCCTTCAGCTTTTCGTTGAAAGCCTCCTGGGCTTCCCGCTTGACCTTTTCAACCTCGCCCGCATCGATGAGCTTTTTGTCGTCAAGGTTTTTCAGCGTCTCCAGCGCCTTGCGGGCCTTATCAGCATCGTCAATTCCTTCAAAAGCCTTGAGCTTGGCATCTGACGCTTCCTTGCCTTCGCGGTGGGTCTGCGCCTCCTTGTTCAGGCGCGAAATCGTGCTTACCGTCGCTGGTGCGTCGAAAGCCACTTCCTTGCCATCGTCCATCACGTACACCGGCTTGCCGTCTTGCACAACGACAGCGCCCTTATCATCCAGCTTCAACTTCATAAGGCACTACGCTTTCCCGGCCATCCGGCCGTCTGTGGAGTCATCCGACCCCGTTGCACCGCGTGGCATCCGCCGTTGCGGCAATTCCGTCTAAATGTTGTCGTTTTCCTTGCGCTGCATATCCGCAAGCTCAGCGCGCTCGACCTTGGCCTGCTTGATTTCGGCGTCGAGGTCGAGATCGGGGCTAAGGATGCCCCGGCGCTTGAGTTCATTGAGCAGCGTCATATGGCTGAGCGAGCCATCCGCCTTCATCTCAAAGAGCATTTGCGCGGAAGCCTCCGCCAGCGTTGATGCCCCGAAGTCGCTGTAGATGCTGACGTGGCCCTGTTCGGGCTGCTTTATCCAGCGCGCCATCAGGTGAATGGCCTGGTCGAGCGCGTTCTCCAGCGTCTGCGTGATGCGCTGCAGGTCGCACATGGCCTGCTCGTTATCGGAAATCGTCTGGACTTCGGTGGTGTTGGCCGACTTGATGACGAGCAGCTCCGCGCCTACCTGGCGCATGCGGTCTTCAAGATCGAGAATCGAGAGGCGGCCGGCCTCGATGGCCTTGCCGCTATGCTCGACATATTTCACGTCGGCATCGGGCGTGTCCGACTTGATCATGGCTCCGGCTCCGACCACGATTTGCGTGTCCGCGCCGATATTCTTGGCAAACAACATCGGCACGCGCGCAACGTGCAGAATAGTCTGCTGGTCGCTCTTGCTCTGCCAATGCTCGACGTTCATATGGGCCAGCTCGAGCATGGGCGGCGTGCCAATCATGAAATCCTTGCGGAATCCATAGACCGGGATGAAGGGAATCACGTCGAGCGTCGTTTTGCCCGAAGCATGCTCCACCCAGATTTCCTGCGCGTTGGCGATTGTCTTTCGGTACGTCGTCCACTTTCCGATTTCGAGCACACGAACTTGCTGCACGCTCTTTGTCTTGAAAGCGCCATCCGGCTCCTCGACCGACTCCATCAGGCGCAACTGCGTCAGGATAATGCTGCCGCCGCGCTTTTCGGAGCGCCAGCCGAGAATCGCATGGTGCTTCACATGCACGAAGTAAGGGCGCACGCCGAGCCTGGCTTCATCGGCTGCTGTCTTTGCACCCTGCGCCGGCGGGCAATCGACGAGAATGCCGCACAGCCCGTAACCCAGCGCATTGCTGAAGAGATCGGCGGCGAAAGCATGAAGGTTACGGCCTTCAAGGTCGATATTCTCCAGCAGCTGCTGGATTTTGGTTGGGATATCGTCGCTGATTGTTACCGGCTTGCTGAAGGGCTTGCCGGTCAAAACCGAGACCGTCCGCGCATAAGCGGGAAAAAGCGTTGCCGTCTTCAGCCGGGCGTCATATGCCGCCCTTTCCTCTGCAGGCCACTGTGGCATATGCTTCGTGCCGGCCCTGCGCATGGCGCTTGTGCCGCCCATGAGATCGTGAATGAGCAACCATTCGGCCGCCATGTCGCTGACCGCTGCTGAAGCCTTGGCGACATCATCGTTATCGGACATGGTGCGGGAACCGGCAGTAAGCTTGGGATTTGGCCTTAGTTCGTGGCGTTAACCTCGAATAGGTTAAGCGTGATGTCCGTCGCAGCAGTGGTGGCATTGCCGGTCACCGCCACGAGGATAGGTGCATTCTCCACGAGCGTGAGTGCCGCGGGGCTGAGCAGGCTGCCTACGGCGCCGCCCATCTGCGCCTGGTTGTGGATGCCCGTCTGCGTGTTGGAGCCAGCCACGCCATATTTGAATACGTCTGCGCCAAGCTGCCAGCCCGCGCCGTTGGTGGTAACCGCGCCGGTGTCGGCAATCGTGGTGCCCCCGGTTATCGTCTGGCCAACGACAGCGGCGGTTGCACCGATGATAATCTTCACGCGCTTGGTATTGGCATTGGCGGCAAAAGCACCCGCTGCGCTGATGGCGATACCGCGCCCGCTCTGGTCAAACGAGTTGGCCGGAATGCTGAATACGGCAAGCACGTTATCCGCGCCAGTAGCAGCAGGATTGATGCCTGCGCTCGGCTGGCACGAAATGTTGCCCTCAAGGCCGAAGCTCGCGGAGCCATTGCCGAAGAACTCGTTTTCAGTTGCCGTCATGGGGATATCCTTTTCTGGTTAATCGTTAGAGCCGAAGCGGCGTTACGGTTGTAGTTCCGGTTTGGAGCATTCCGAACGCTCCTGAACAGGCATCCGCCGTATCGTCGTGCGCTGCGTCGGGAAAGGCCTCGAGATTGTCGAAGAGTGCCGAATTCCAGTGAGCGCGCACTATTTTCACGTTTCCGGCCTCGCATTGCGCCGAGAAAGGACTGAACCTGACGGGCTTATCACCGCGCTCGATACGCGCACGCGCGTTATATCCCGACAATTGCCGGATGAGATATTCCGCCTGCGACTTTCCGGCCTGTGCCGGGTCTTGCGGAATGCCAATAGCGACACTGATGCCATCGGCCGAAGCGGTATTCTTAAGCGCCTGCTCGACCTTGAGCGGTGATTCGCGCATGCGCGTCCAGTCGGCCAGGTAATAAATCTTCGTGGCGGGATCGCGTCCTAATTTGATGCCTTCCGTCCAGTCCGGGTCGTTTGACTCGGTCTTCTCCGTCGCCGCCAGGTCCCAGTAACGCACCCAGCGGACTCCCGCCGGAGCCGCGTCCACCACTTCGCACCAGTGACGCTTGAAATAGAGACCAGCGGCTGGCCTGATTTTCCAGTTGCCCCCCAGTAACCGCGCGCGCTCGACAGCGCCCAGCGCCATCAAGTTTGCAAGGTAGCCGGGATCGGCTTGCATCAACGCCGGATTGTCGGTCAGCTTTGCGGGAATGAACGCGACCGACTTAGGCTGAACATCCGCGCCGTACTTCTCGCGAAGCTCTTCGTGACTTGCACCCCAGAGCACCGCATCATTGATGCGAACGAAGTAGCGGATGACGGCTGCTCTTTCAGGAATCGGTAAGCCCGTCTCCTGGTTAATCCACCACGCGATGAATTCTGCAACCCAGCTATCCGCATCAGGATTGCAGGTTGCCCGGATGTAAGGCTTCACTCCACATGTCGAGCGGTTGCGCGACATCATGTAGAAGAATTGCTCTTTGGTGAAGTGCGTCAGCTCGTCGAAACCGATAAACGGCACCTGCGCGCCTTGCCAGTCGTACTTCGTCGCCTCGTGCTGCAAATGCCTGAAACCAACAGATGCACCAGAGGCAAAGCGGTATTCAAGGTCGCCGACCCTCGGACGCCCGCCGATGAGAGGATAGAGCTTCGCCGCCTCATCCCATAGACCGCCCTCGTTGGTAATCTGCGGGCTGGTGCGCCGGAATATCACCGCGCCGAAATGCTTGTTCCCCACGTGCCGCAGAGGCTCCATGAGCAGCGCGAACGACTTTCCACCACCTGCCGCACCGCCATAAATCGCAATATCCGCTGGCGTAGCGAGGAATGACTCTTGGGGGCCCGGCTGGGGCTTAATTTGTATCGCGGCCATTGGCCGGAAGGACGATGACGGTGGAATGATTCTCGGGAGGCGTCGTGTCCTTGTCTTTGAACATGCCGAGGTAGCGGGCGATGCTATCGAGCGATGCGCGCTTGTCCGACAGCTTTATCTTTTTCACGCGCACGGAAATCATCTCGGCATCGCCAGATTCACCGGCGAGGATGCGCTCCTCCACATCGAGTCCCGCGATTGCCGCCGCCGTATCGTCGTCCATAGTGTGAAGCGGCCTGAGATTGCCGAATTCATCGAACGCCTTGCGTATATCGAGGAAAGCCAGCTTGCCGTATTCCTTCAGGACTCGGTCAACGGTGATTTCGTGGCGTTTTTCGAGCTTGAGCTTCAGCTCGCCAATTCTTGCTGCGATCTTGCTGTTTCCAAGCTGCGCATGCGCATTGCGGTTTATCGTCTCCGGCTTCATCTTCCCCGCGTCATATGACTGGCGGTATGCCTCGCTGGCGTTGCCGGTTTCGATGTATTTCTGGCAGAACTTTTCCTGCTTGGGGGTGAGCTTACCCATAATCGCGGTTCAATCGGTTGTTAGTGTGTATGCGCCTATGTGCGCTTGATGCCGACACGCTCGTAGTGCTTGAGCCTGCCCTCTTCGTATACCCGCTGCTTTGCCTTCTGCTCTTCATGCCATTCGGCGCTGCGCACCGGGCGCGGCTCGATGCGGCCGAGGTAAACCAGCAGGCGCTCGATGTTGCAGGAGGGGCCGGTAACGGCGTAAGAGACAGTGGCGTGCTTGAAGCGCATACGGGAGAAGCCACTTGGGTTGGCTTTCGATGACACTTCGTTCATCTTGCCCGGAACCATACCATCGCCTCCCGCATCGCGCAATATCTATTTATGTGCCGCTGAGGTTCACGCACCATCTCTTTACATCCTGTTGAGGTTGATGTGACCGCGAAGCGATTTAGAGTCCTCAGCGGGCGCGTTTGACCCCTTGGCGGGCTCGTTGACCGCGAGGGTGTCTTTCATATCCAGCGGCAGGTGAAAGAAGTCGGCAAGGTTCGTGAGCGCATCCTTCAGCAGCTTCATGCGCCGGTTCTTGCCTACGGTTTTATCGTTCAGGTCAGCGGGCTTGATCTGAAGCACCCATTCGCCAAAGCAGCAAACCTTATAGCAGATGAGCGCCTGCACGAGGCCATTGATGGCGTGTTTCGCGCGCTGGTATTTGTCTGAAAGGATGGCATTGACCTCGCGCTCACCGCCGCCGCCCTGGTTGGTGTATTTCATCTGCGCAAATCCGCTCTTCTCCGCGCCGTAGTACCACAGCAAGTGGAATTCCTTGCCCGCGGCATACTGCCGGGGTGATATCCAGCCTTGCAGCGCGTAGTAATCCAGCGGCACCTGCACGATCGCCCGCAGGCGCTTGCGATTGTTGAGGCCGGTTTCCTCTTCACGTAGCGCATTTATGGCCAGGAGCTTTTCGCGGAACTTAGGAGAGCCGTAATCTGACGCGCCTACGTAATCTTTCGTCTCAGCCTCGGCGACTTCGGGCTCGACCACGGGCTGCTGCTTGAGCAGGCGCTTGCGCTCCTTGCGGGAAAGTTTCCCCATCGCCAAGGGCGGCGCCGTGTTGACTGCTATTTCCGCTACTGCTCCCATGGTGTCGTCCTCCGTTTTGTTGTTCATCATTTGCCCCGATGTTTTTAAACCAATGCCGTCACTGCTTGCGCCTCCAAATGATGTGCTTCTCAGCCTCCTCGCTGAACACCCAAAATGGGGCTATAAATACCCCCAGAGCTATCACCAACGGACAGGAAAGGACGAAGTACGCGAGGCTTGCGATAGATACGCTTTCAATTTTCTTCCCCAGAACCAGCATGGCTCCTAGCGAGACCACGCTGCAGCACCAGAGCAGGATGACGAGCAAGATGAGCGATAGGGTCATGCCGGTTTCCCCTGCTGGAATTTCTGCAGCGCCTCATTGCCTTTGAGCGTTTGCGCGATGACATCGCTCCGCGTCTTCCCAGCGTGAGATGGTTTGAACTCCGAGCTGGCTGATGCGCCACGCGTCCCAGGCTTAGGCAGCGGCGCGTCCTTTGCCGCCAGGAAGCGCGCATAACCCTCCGGCACGGCTTCCTCAAAATATCGCAGCGATTTGGGCGTTTTGCCGCCATCCCGCTTCATTCCGCTCATGCGCTCGAGGAAGAACGACTTCAGCCACGCCGGGTCAGGGCAAGTGGCCAGGAAGCGCTGTGCATAAACCGCGTCCGTGGCGTCGGGAAATGCACGTCGGGCCTCTTCGCCAAATACCTCCACCCTCGCTTCGTCGAAGGCTCGAATCACCAGAACTCTGGAATCCGGCGGCGGTGGCGCGGCGGGCATCGGGCTACTGCTTGGCTTAGGCTCTGGTTCTGGCTCTGGCTTAGGCTCTGGGTTAAGGAACCCGTTGCCGAACACGTTACGCAACTCGTTCAGATACGGGTTTAGGAACCTGTTTGAAATCGTGTTTAAGTCCTTGAATAATGCGATGCTAACGGCACACACTGGAAGGCTTCTAATCGTCTTCACAGCAGCTTTTGCGACATTGTCATTTTCGATGGTGTTGTGATCGAACCAGCCGACGATACGGAGCAGATTGGTGGGAGCGTCCCGCTCTATAAACCCTTCCGCAACGAGTTCCAGAACGTGTTTGCTAACCAGTTCCGAAGGCCAGTTCATATCCGCCATGATGTAGCCGTCGGGCAGCACGAAGCAGCCTACCGAATTGCCGTGCGGAGTGGAGTAAATGTACGTCAGCAGCAGCTTTGCCGCATCAGTAAGCTTGCGGACTTTCTGGTTCTGCCAGAAACCGGATTCGAGTTTGCCGTAGGCTCTCATTCGCATCCCCTCCCAAGCAAACCGGGTTCATTGACGGTCGTATCATGCGGGCTGCAAAACACCCTCCAGTGAACCCATCCCTTGGGGCAATGAAATCCCCACTCGCGCATTTTCGGGCCGGTGATGAATAGAGACCACGTGGAGAGAGCCGGTGAAGTATTATCCGGGCGCGCGACTCTGGAATCCGAGACACACCAGAAAGAACGGATTAACTCTATTCGATGCGCCTGACGAGCTTGACGGAAATACGGGATAAAGCATCTGCGTATCTTCTGGATACCAGCAGGCAAGTGCTCTATATAGCCGCCCTTCAGGATGATGCTACAGCTCGGCCATGGATGATCATGTAGCGCCCTGTCGTCATCGTCCCGTAGGAATTTGTGGAGATAGATGTTGAAGAAACGATTACGCGGAATCACATGCCAGCGCAGCAGATACGGATTGTCGCGGCTGCCGATAATGACATCCGGTGAACGGCAGAATCTGCCCAAAAGTTTCTTCAGCAACTCCATGACTTTCCTCGCATCCCCGCTGGTGAATATCGGCAAGGGCGCACATCCCGCGAGGGAAAGAACGTGCAAACGGAGCGACCGCTGCCCTTACCTTTCGTGAATCCGTGATGGGGGAGCACCTTCATATCGGACACTCCCACCCGTAAAATTCATAAAGCCACGCCCGCTCATCCGCGCAAAACGTGCCGCAGGCGTACCAGTTCTCAATGGCGGTGCGCGTTTCCTCGACGCTACAGCCGTTCATGCTCTTGATGAACGCAAGCGCCTTCGAGAAGCCTTGGTTCTTCAAATCCTGCTCCCACTCCTCCCGGCTTGTGCGCGGGGCAGAGGTCATCTCCAGCACCATGGCACCCAGGCGGCCCCGTGGGGGCAATTCTTTCCGATGGAACACGGCGCGGGGCGTCATGGGGCAAACCCTCCGGCCAGTGCGCGGGCATCATTCAAAGCCATACAGCCTGCCCCCCCCCCCCGGCGTTTCCGTGCGTCCCTCAAGTCCCGCTCGAGATTCTTGATGGCGCGCGGGGTTTCGCCGAAGGGCAGCGCAAGAATGCGCGCGCGTTCCTCCGGTGTCACATAGGCGAGCGTGCCGAACTTGGCGACGTCTTCGCGCGGGGGATTGAGGATGAGGTGGGTCATCAGTCCCGAACCTCCAACTCATCGGTGCCAAAATCGAGCGCCGGCAGCGGGACGAAAGTGCCCAAGCTGTCGGGTTTGGGCTTGGTGGGCCTCTCGGCAATGATCTCCAGCGCTTCAGCGCGTGTGTAGCCGCCTTTCTTGGTAAGCAGGTCATATTCCTCCCTCTGTTTTGAAGAGAGAGAGGCGAGGGGATTGAAGGCCGGGTCGGCATGACGCTGCCGCATCTGCTCGGACATCTTCGCCTTGAAGGCCGGGTCGGCATGAACCGCCTTCATCTTCGCCTTGAAGGCCGGGTCGGCATGACGCTGCCGCATCTGCTCGGACATCTTCGCCTTGAAGGCCGGGTCGGCATGAACCGCCTTCATCTTCGCCTTGAAGGCCGGGTCGGCATGACGCTGCCGCATCTGCTCGGACATCTTCGCCTTGAAGGCCGGGTCGGCATGAACCGCCTTCATCTTCGCCTTGAAGGCCGGGTCGGCATGACGCTGCCGCATCTGCTCGGACATCTTCGCCTTGAAGGCCGGGTCGGCATGACGCTGCCGCATCTGCTCGGACATCTTCGCCTTGAAGGCCGGGTCGGCATGACGCTGCCGCATCTGCTCGGACATCTTCGCCTTGAAGGCCGGGTCGGCATGAACCGCCTTCATCTTCGCCTTGAAGGCCGGGTCGGCATTACGCTGCCGCATCTGCTCGGACATCTTCGCCTTGAAGGCCGGGTCGGCATTACGCTGCCGCATCTGCTCGGACATCTTCGCCTTGAAGGCCGGGTCGGCATGACGCTGCCGCATCTGCTCGGACATCTTCGCCTTGAAGGCCGGGTCGGCATGAACCGCCTTCATCTTCGCCTTGAAGGCCGGGTCGGCATTACGCTGCCGCATCTGCTCGGACATCTTCGCCTTGAAGGCCGGGTCGGCATTACGCTGCCGCATCTGCTCGGACATCTTCGCCTTGAAGGCCGGGTCGGCATGACGCTGCCGCATCTGCTCGGACATCTTCGCCTTGAAGGCCGGGTCGGCATGAACCGCCTTCATCTTCGCCTTGAAGGCCGGGTCGGCATTACGCTGCCGCATCCTTTCCTTCGCTGCCTCTCTCTTCTCTGGTGACCATTTGTTTTTCCTGCGCGGTTTTTGGGCTGGCTGGACATCATTGATTTCCTCGGTCATTGCAGTAGCACTCCCCACTCGCGCAACGTCGCTAGCGCGTCTTCGAGGCTGTTATGCAGCGCATACTTGGCGCCCAAGGACTCAGCCCATACGCGGAAATGCGCCTGATTGCCTTCGAGCATGGGAAGCTTTCTATCCGGGCGCTTCAACTCGATGAGGCCGCCGCCGTCCTTCCAGATGAACCAGTAATCCGGCGCACCGGGGATGAGGCCCATGGCAATGAGGATGCTGGCGACGATGCGATGGCGCTTGCCTTCATTGGCGACATGGCAGAACACGCAGTTGAGCTTGCCGTCGCGCGCGGCGACGCGGAGCTTATCCGCAAATTCGATGGCGAGGCGTTGTTCGGGCTCGATATCCCAATTGCCGAGGGTGGCCCGCGACATGAGCCGGGAGATGGCGTATCCCACTGCACCGATGGCGCTGCGGGCTATTTCTTCCAGGCGTGCGCTGTACCGCACGACGCCGCCACTGCGCGCGCGGTTGCGCATGATGTCGTTGATGACGATGTCCTCTTGGACGTTAATGGTGGGCATCGGCACGCTCCCCGTAGGGCAGCGCATTGCGCGCCGCCGTGTTTCCCGTTTGCCGCTTTATGGCGGTCTGGTCTTGTGCCGGTGACACCGGCGGGTTTAGTCGTTCTGGCGAGACTTCAGGCACGTGAGCATCTTGCCGGTGCCGGCAAGATGGCGGGGACTGCACTCTTAGGGAAAGCAGTCCCCGTGGGTGGGCACGGCACGTCTATTTACGCAGCTATCTCCAGCAGAAATCCTTCCTTGCCGGCCTCGATTGTGGCCAGAGCCTCGAGCGACACGCCTTCAATTCCTCGGCGAGCAGCTGCGGCCATCAGGCGCATCCAATACATGGCTGGGAGAGAGTCGCGGCGCCTGAGAATTCCGGCATAGTCAGCGCCAACGCCCATATCCGACGCTAAATCGCGCGTGGATGGCCACTTATCGAAAATGGGCTTGAAGGAAAACTCTTTCGCCAAATCTCGCTTTTGCTGCGCATTGGGGCGAACGGGCAAAATGGCAACCGGCCTAGGGATCGCACGATTATAGAGGCAACCGGAATCCTTCAGCAACTCCAATAGCGCCATCTCGGTTTTCAGAGCGTCTCCAACCGAAGCACTTTCTTCGATCAGCGTGAATGAAAACGTGGCTTCACCGAATACCGCGAAATCGCTTTGCATCTGAGGAACGGAGTGCGAGCCGCTTCGGAGTTCCCCCACATGGCGACAGGCGCGGTGATATAAATCAGCGGAGCTGCCGATGTAAATTTTCCGAGTCGCTGAACAGGCAATTTTATACACGCCAACGGTTTTATATCGCATCGCCGGCGCGACAGCGCTTAACGGCATCCCGGCCTCACACTGCGCTAAATGGCTGTTTGTCATAAAACCTTCATCCGTTTGACTTTCAGTTTCATCTTGACCGTCGATTAACAACTCGTTAAGAGGCGAAGTATGTATTAATTCTTTCTTAGGTATTTCGATGTTCCGCTTCACGTCTGCCAGCATCTGGCAATGCAATATCGTAAAAATCGTTCGGCTGCACATCGCCCAGCGTCCATTGGGCAATGAGAGGCATTTCCTCTTCGTTCGGGATGGCGCCGTTGTAAATGCGGCTCGCACGGGTTTTGTTGCGGCCAATCACTTCCGCGAGTTCTGCCTGCGTCTTCCGTTTTTGTTCCATCCATTCCGTGAGCTTCATGCGTAATGATGTTTCATAATTTGCAACATCCGTCAAGCGGAATGTTTCAAACTATGCACTGTTTAAAAGTTTCGGAAAATGAAACTTTGCCGGTGATGGCAAAGACAAAGGGCCCATACGCCAATAACCTGCTTGAGCTGAGAACGCGCGCCGGGCTCACCCAGCAGGAGATTGCGGATGCGACCAACACCAACCGCGGGCATATCTCAAAACTCGAAGCCGGAAAGATCGGCATGAACGAGGAGTGGATGCGCAAGCTCGGGAACAAGTTTGGCTGGACGCCCTCCCAACTCCTGGGCGAATTGCGTGTGCCCGTGCTGGGCGAGGTTGGGGCTGGCGGTGTTGTCTATCCCATGGACGATTTGCCGCTCATCCCGCGCACGATGGACGCAGCCGAGCGCGAAACGATCAATTGCGATTGGGTAGATGCACCACCCGGCGTTTACTCTGAAGCCATCGTGGCGCTGCGAGTGTCCGGCACTTCCATGTTGCCCTTCATGCCAGCCGGAACCATCGTCTATTACGCCGAACGTTTCGATGGAGGCGCGCCCGACCATTGCCTTGCCACGCTCTGTGTAGTGCAACTGCGCGATGAGAGGACGCTTCTAAAAATGGTGCGGAAAGGCCACACGCACGGCAAGTTCGATCTTCAGAGCTACAACATGGAGACTATCACCGACGTTGAACTTGCGTGGTGCGCGCCGGTGATTTTCATAAAGCCGTTCTTGAGAGCCTTCTAATAGTTTTCAATGGAGATAATCGCCGCGCTTGTTGCATCTAAATTGAACGCACAGGTGTACTCGACATAGGCCGACGCGCCGAAGCCGTTCCTGAATTTCACGTCATGCGCTTGGATGGTGATTGTCTTACCATCCGTTTTCCACGTTGCGTTCGACACCCAGTCGCTTTCGGCCCCCCATTTCGCCACACTCATAACTGCTGATCTACAAGCGGCGGCCGCCTCGCCTTCTCGTTTCTTTGCGACACGATAAGCGTCATAGGACACACTCATGTTCCGCGCGGCCGCCTCATCGACCACGCGTTGCCGCGCGTCCCGCTCTGGCGCTGTGCGTTCGTCCTCATACCAGCAATAGGCAACGCATCCGATGAAAAGCCATACCCCAATGCCCACTACAACCTCGGAAAACCGCAATGCACTATACCTCCTACCGAATGTGTTGGACACAAAAGCCCAAGTCCGGCGCGAAGTGAATAGAAATTATGTGAGTTACTAGAAGGCTTTACTGCAAATGTTGCATTATCTGAAACATTTCTCTTGCGTGATGTTTCAAATTCTGCAACATTACACCTCACGAACAACCACAACCGTGAGGCGCATATGCAACCCACTATCTACGTCAACCTCTTCCACGGACACTACGGCCTTGAGGCCCATGATGGCGTATGGATTGACCGCGCCGAGGCTGCGGAGGCGGCCGAGGATTACGCCGCCACCTACGCATACACCCTCACGGACACCGGCAAGGTAGACCTCCGCCCCGACTTCTCCAGCGAGTATCACCGCACCGCGGCGCGCGATGCCAATATCGACCGCTTTATCGATGAGATGAAGGAAATCCGCATGGGGAGGGCGTCATGAGCCGCACAAAGCACACGTCATTACCATGGCGTCTTCCGAATCGTTCCGACGATTACGATGGTGCCTGCATTCTCGACCACGCGGGTTACCTTGTAGCGGACTGCAACATCGTATGGGGTGATCGAGAGTTATCCCAAAAGGAATGTCAGGCCAATGCCAACTTCATCATCACGGCCTGCAATAGCCATTACGAATTGTTGGCAGCATGCGAAGCCGCTGCGGTCATAGTTCCGATGGGCAGTGTGCTGAGCCAACTCGTCAAGGCAATTGAAAAAGCGGAGAACTCCCATGCGCAAGCTCTTTGACCAAGCCCTCGGCCGCCAGCCAGAACCGCTATGGATGTCCGCCCTCGGTGCAATCGCCGCCTTCCTCGCACCCATAGCGCTCGTTGCCTGCGCGGTGGCTTTCGGATGGAGCGGGCAATGACCGACCAGCCCCCACCCTTCCGCATCGGCGATCGCGTCACCGTGAAGGACAATGCCCACCTCGGCACCTTCACCGTTGAAGTCTGCGAGTGGTTCGCCTGCGCACGTGCACCCTACTGGTACGTGCTCTGCAAGCCCTTTGCCCTGGTACGCGAGTATGGCCACTCCGAGAAACGCATCAGCAGGTCGTGGCACGGCCCGGCCGCGAATCTTCAGCTTGCACAGCAGATGGAGGTGGCATGATGCGCGATTTCCTCAAGCACCTGCTTCTCGTGAATGCGCCCATCGCAGTAGCCTTCCTGCTGTTCGAGCAGCTCGTGAGGCTATGCCTCGCTTGTGATGTCTCGCCGTGGTGCGCGGCCGTCGTCTTCGTCGGCGCATTCCTTATTTTCTGCTGGCGCACGCTGCGCGCCGGGAGGCAGTCATGACGCTGGCGGAAATCATCGCCATCGGACTTTTCGTCTGCGCCTCTATTGTCTGGCGCATGTTCAGCCGCAATGTGCCGCCATTTCCTTACGAGGAGGACGCGGAATGATGCGCTATTTCTATCAAGATACCTTGGCCGCAGCGTGGATGGCGAAGCACCACGGTATGAGCTTCAAATATTGGCGATGGAATGATTTATCGTTCCAATTCAGGCCCGTGAATCGTGCTAGCCATGAGGCTCCTACCGATAGGTTATACA
Organism: Bryobacterales bacterium; assembly: GCA_963738345.1. Lineage (GTDB taxonomy): Bacteria > Acidobacteriota > Terriglobia > Bryobacterales > Bryobacteraceae > Bog-159. The sequence goes on along the minus strand of CAVTWI010000002.1, from coordinate 2,180,360 downwards.
TCCATCCCGACTCGCTTCACCTGCTGGAGCCCCATGTAAGCGACCTCTACCAATTCACCACTCCAGCAGGCTTTCTGGAACTTGCCAGGGTCTATGACGCCCATGATCTAAATTGCACCAAGGGAAAGGCCGCCAATAGCTGGTATCACGCTGGCATTACACCTGACCGAATCCTGCTGCGCAACGGAATTCCCTTTATGTGGCCGGAAAGCGAGGAAGCGTGATCCAGTTCATCACCTTTCTCTTCATGATGGCCGCCACGTCGGCACACGCCTCCGAAGCAGACAACTCGCCGATGGCAAACATTGTGGCGGAGATGGTTTTCGGGCCTGACCGTGACGATAACGACGACAGCGATGGGGATGACTGATGGATGCCGAAGACTTCTATGTGGCTCTCGGGGCTAATATCCGCAGGGAGCGAAAGGTACGCGGCATCTCGCAAGAGGCGCTGGCCGAGTATCTGGGCATCACCTTTCAGCAGATTGGCAAATATGAAAGAGGCACCAACCGCCCGCCTGTGCTCGCCATCCTTCAGATGGCGCAATTGTTTGCAGTGGGCGTCGAGTCTCTGCTCCCCAAGCTCGCCCGAGTCGATAAATCCCCGGACGCGGAGGAAATCACCGCCGACCAGTTCATGCTGTCGCGCTATTTCCGGCTGCTGCCTGCCATCGACCGCAAAGCCCATATCCACTACCTAAAGATGCTCACGCTGTTGCGTGGTCAGGCGGCAGCATGATGGGAATCGACAAAAAGCTCGCCAAGCAATTTGAGGAATTCCTTCAGGCCGGCGGCGCGGAGATTCTGAAGACCACCAATGCGTGGGAGCTGGCCCGTTTCAAAACCGCAAATGGCATTTGCGTGGTCTATCAGAAGGCAAATGGCCAACCCTCCTACAGCAATGAACATGCGCACAATGCCTACACCGCATTTCATGAGAAACGGAAATGGACAGCGGGAGAAATCCTCGAGCGCATTAAGCGAAAAACGGTCGAGGAATTACTTCTGGAGCGTGACGGAACACGTTGCTTCTTCTGCGACCAGCCTTTCAGCAAGCCCCTGAACCCGCCGACGCTCGAACATCTTCTCTCCATATCGGACGGCGGCAACAATCACCTCTCTAACCTTTGTCTCGCCCATGAAGGCTGTAACAGAGAAGCGGCCAGCCTTTCAGTAGTGGAAAAAGTAAAGCTGCGCGATAAGCGCCGCATCGTGCCTGCCCAATAACAACCTTAACCGAACGGAGTTTTTATGAATACAGCAGTAGCGACCGCGGAAGCGGGAAAGGGAACCTTTGTCTTCAAGAAGGAGGCGACAGAGAGCCCGCCGCCCAAGGCCGCCGAGAAAGCGGCCCCCGCCAAGAAGACCGTCAGCAAGCTCAAGGCCATCGACCCGAAAGCCGCCGCGCCATCAAAGCCGAAGATTCTCATTTTCGGCAAGCCGGGTGTCGGAAAGACGTGGACTAGCCTTGATTTCCCGTCGGTATATTACATCGACACGGAGGGCGGTGCCGACCTCAACCACTACACCGATAAGCTCAAGAAGGCCGGCGGCGTTTACTTTGGCCCCGAGCAGGGCAGCCTGGACTTCAATACCGTCATCGACCAGATTCAGGCGCTGGCCACCGAAGACCACGGCTATAAAACCGTCGTCGTTGACTCCATCACCAAGCTTTTCAACTTGGAAATCGCCAACGAAGCCGAGCGCCTTGGCGACAAGAACGCCTTCGGTGCGGACAAGAAGCCAGCCATCGCCTGCATGCGGCGCCTGATGAGTTGGCTCCAGCGTCTCGATATGAACGTCATCCTCGTGGCCCACGAAAAGCCGCAATGGGGAACCGACGCAAAGGGCGAGCGCACGGAGATCGGCGTCACCTTCGATGGCTGGGACAAATTGGAATATGAGCTGCACCTGTGCCTGAATATCCTCAAAGCTGGTGATAAACGCCTCGCCAAGGTGAAGAAGTCGCGCCTGCAAGGCTTCCCCGATGCCTCCAGCTTCGAGTGGTCGTTCCTCAACTTCGCCGAGCGTTACGGCAAGGATGTCATCGACAAGAAGGCCGAGAAAATCACGCTCGCCACGCCGGAGCAATTGGCTCAGCTGCGCGGCCTGATGGAAGTGGTCAAGCTCCCCGACGGCCAGCAGGAGAAATGGCTCAAGGCGGCGGATGTGTCCACCTTCGAGGAAATGGACAGCGACAAAATCGCCAAGTGCATCGAATACGTCCGCGCCAAGACCGTACCCGCCAACTAATCCCTTCAACCACCAGCACCAGAAAGCACCAGCAGTATGAAGTTTGCACCGAAAACCGAAAAGGAAGTTGCCGAGGAGGGTCTCCTTCCGCGAGGCGAATACGGCTTTGAAGTCGTCTCTGCGGAAAACAAAATCAGCAGGGCCAACAACGAGATGATAGAGCTTAAGCTCAACATCTTCGATGAGCATGGTGATGCCCGCTCCATCTTCGACTATCTGCTAGAAAGCATGGCGCGCAAGCTCCGCCACGCGGCAGAGGCGTGCGGCCTTCTTACCGAGTATGAATCCGGCGATCTCGATGCATTGGACTTCGTCGGCAAGAGCGGCACGCTAAAAATCGGCATCCAGAAGGATAAGACCGGGCAGTATCCCGACAAAAACGTCGTCACGGATTACGTCCGCAAAGCTCCCGTAGCTCATGCGGCCCCGTCGAAAATCCCGACTGGTCTGCTCGGCGAAGGCAAGCCGCTGGATGATGAGATTCCTTTTTAGGTCAATGGAGTTATGGCTCTGGAAATCATATTGATGCGCAAGGGCAAATGGCTCGCCCCCGCTGACGGCGTCAGCGAGCAGCACATTGCCGCCATGAAGCATGACGAGGTGGTGACGGCAACTATCCGCCGCCAGCGAAACCCCCGACATCATCGACTTTTCTTTGCGTTGCTCAATATCGTCTTCCAGAACCAGACCCGCTATCCCACGCTCGAACACCTGCTCGACGCCATAAAGCTCGCCATCGGTCACTACGACACGATGACAATCGGCAACCGGGAAATCGTCAAGCTGCGCTCCATTTCCTTCTCGAAAATGGATCAGGCGACATTCGGGCAGTTCTTCGACCGCGTTGTGGAGCTGGTCATCACACGCATCTTGCCGCACACCACGCGCGAAGACCTTGAGGCCCAGGTGTACGAAATGATCGGCGAGTCGCCACCCGCAAGGATTGGCAACGCATGAACGCGCCCCTCTCATGTCGTTGGCTTTCCGTGCCTAGCAGGCTTCGTGCGCTAGTGCGGTCAAGCGTTTCCGCACCAGAGACCGAGAAGCCGCTTGACCGCGCGCCCGCGCCTGCTCAACGGCACTCGCCAACTTAACCATGAAAGGAGACCGACTATGCCTACTCAATTGATTTCCATCGAAAAGCTCAAAGCCTCTCCCCACAATGTCCGCAAGACCGCCGATAAAGGCGCACTGGATACGCTCAAGGCGTCCATCCTTGCGCACGGACTCATCAACCCGCTGCTGGTCACGGAGGCCGATGACGGATTCTATTACGTGGTGGCGGGCGGCCGTCGCCTCATGGCGCATGAAGCGCTGGTGAAGGACGGCAAGCTCCAGAAAGGCCATAAAGTCGCCTGCACGATTTCCGATGGCGAAAACGCCACGGAGGCCAGCCTTGCGGAGAACGTCGTGCGCCAGGCCATGCATCCGGCCGATGAATTCGAGGCGTTTAACCGGCTTGCGACGCAGGACAAGCTGCCTGCCGCGAAGATTGCCGAGCGGTTCGGCGTCACGGAGAAGCACGTCCAGCAGCGGATGAAGCTGGCGCGCGTTGCTCCTGAAATCGTGAAGGATTACCGGGCCGGTAAGCTTGCGCTCGATGCCGTGATGGCCTTCACGCTCACCGACGACCAGAATGCGCAGCGCAAAATCTACAAGGGCATCAAGGATAATCCGCACGCGCACAATATCCGCAGGCAGTTGACGGAGAAGAAGCTAAGCACCAAGAGCAAGCTGGCCGCGTTCGTGGGCTTGGAGGCTTACGAAAAAGCGGGCGGCAAGTTCGTGTCGGATTTGTTCGGCGAAGAAAGCTTTCTGGATGACGCCGCGCTGGTGCAGCAGCTTGCCGCAGACAAGCTTAAGGCGGAGGCTGAAAAGGTCGAAGCAGAGGGCTGGGAATGGGTGCATTCCGAGATGGAGGATAACAGCTACAGCTTTACCAGCAAATACGCCCAGCTTGAACCAACGCCGGTCGATGCGCCGAAGAAGCTCACCGACAAGCTGGAAAAGCTTGTTGCCGAGCATGAGGAAGTCGAAAACGAATTCCATGAGACGGACGACGATGCTCTGGAAGATACCCTGCGCGAAAAGCTAGATGCTCTCGAGAGCCAAATCGACGAGCTAGAGACCGAGCTTCGTACCTACGAGAAATACGACCCCGACCAGATGAAGGGCGCGGGCGCGTATGTCTACGTGAACTACAACGGCAAGCTTGAAATCGTGCGCGGCCTTGTGACGAAGAAACAAGCTGCCAAGGCGCAGCAGGCGACCACCGGCAAGCCCGACGTACCGGAGGAAAAGGGCATGTCGCAGTCGCTCCTGCTTTCCCTGAAAGCCTTCCGGTTGCAGGTGGCCGAGGTGGCGATGGCATCGAAGCCGGAGCTCGCCTATGACCTTCTGGTGTTCAATGCGGCGCGCGTGCTTATCGCGGAGGAATTCCGCACGGATGGCATCGACATTATCTTCCACGACAAAACGCCCATCATGGGGCAGGTGAAGGATACGCCAGCCGAAAAGGCGCTTGAGGCCGCCAAGGAGAAGCTGTCGCTCAAGTGGCTGGACGGCGATGACCAGCTCGCGCAGTTCGCCGCATTCTGCAAGCTCACCGCCGCGCAGAAGGCTTCCATCCTCGCCTACTGCGTCGCACTCACGCTTGAACCCGCGCTCGCGCCTGCCTCGCCTGACAAAGCCTCTGCCTGTGATGCCGCGCTTGCCTTAACGGCAACCGGCGTCGCGGAATACTGGCGCCCCACCGCAGATAACTTCCTGAGCAAAATCACGCGCGACCAGTTGCTCGAAGTCGGCGCGACGGTCTTCCGTCCGGCATGGGCGGAGAAGTGGAGGAACGTCAAAAAGGGCGACATCGTGAAGGAGCTTGACCGCGCCTTTGCCGACCCGTCGAAGTTCAGCGGCGACAAGGAAGTTGAGACACGCTTGCGCACATGGCTGCCCGAAGGCATGGCGTTCACGCTGCCGCAGAACAAACCGGCTAAGTCAAAGAAGAAGGCTGCTTAACCATCAACCGGGCCGCTCTCCGCTGGACGGAGGGCGGCTATCGGGGTAGACAAAAGGACGAATTATGAAAACTATCTGGCACCTATTTCTGGCAAGCGCGTTTGCCTGCTGCTTAGTCGGAATTTGCTTGGCACTACAAGGAGCGCATCATGGCTGAATCGCTGATAGATTGCGTCGCGGATGCGATTGAAAAGGCCGACACACTTGCGGTACACCATGGTAATCGCAAGAACAAGATGCGCTATTTGGCAAAGGCAGCCATCGGCGTAATGGGGGATGTTCCTGAAAAGGACAGCATAAAAGGCCAAGAGGTGCTTTCCACCCACACTCTGATCGAGGCAATCCGCCTATACCTATTCACAATTCCAGCTATGCACGACAAGCCCCTTAGCTGCGAAAAGGCTGCTGTTGAGATAGACCAGCTTATCCGCCAGCACGCCACCGACCAGTCGCAGGACATGGTGGAGCGCATCGCACGGGCATTTTGTGAGAACGACCCCTATCACCCCGGCCAGCATGCGGATGATCGTGATGCTGTGGTGAAAGCACTTTGGCACGAGTATATTCCTGCCGCTAAAGCCGCAATCGCAGCCATGCAGGAGGGCAAATGAGCGAGGAAACATTGAATCGTTGCCCGTTCTGCGGCGGCGAGGCCGAAGAATACGGCAGCACCCTTGAGGGCTATGGCATCCAGTGCAAGAAGTGCGGGTGCGCGACACCGCAATATAACGATGGCCTATATCAAGATAGCCGCCAGCGTAATCAGCCCAGAGCGATTGAGACATGGAACAAACGTGTTTCTCAGGGTGAGATGTTGGATAACAAGGAGCTTCATACGCGGCTTTGCGATGCTTCAGTTGAGCTTAAGCCCTACCCTGACTTTTATCTGACGCCAGATGAGGCATATGCGATTGCAGCACCGTTCCTAAAGCGGGAAGCGCAGGCGGGAGAGATTTCAGACGTTGTACCAGATGAAGGCCCGTTCCCTCCCTCAATGCTTGATCAGTTTGCAGGATGCCGCGTCGATGATCTGGACACTAACATAAGCTATAACCTCACCGGGACGCATTTAAAGCAGTTTTTCCAATCGTATCGGATGCTGTACCGGCATTGGGAAATCAAGCGGGAATCGGTTGCGCTTAAAGCTCTTAAAGAAATCGCCTCTTATATGGATGTGAGCAATGCGTGGGCGCAAGGTAAGGCAATTGCAGCAATCAACAGCATAGAAGATGCCGCGCCCGCTCGGGAATCGAGTGCAGCACTTCGCCTCCGTGAAGCATTTGTTAAGCGCATCAATTCGATTCCCTTGGGAGAGGAGAATTATCAGTGGGGCGCTTCTTACTACAATTGGGGCCGCGCTCATATCGCTGTGCTGGATGAACTTCTAGCTGAAATGAACCAAATAGAAGGCTGTCAATCATGAAGGTGGAAATCTGCATATCCTGCATCGATGACGGGCGCGTCCCGACGCACAAGGTCATAACGTGGGAGCTGAGAGGCAATATGTCGCGTGACTATCGCATGCAGCAACTTTATGAGCGTATAGCCTCACTGCTGAAGCAGACTTACCCGAAAAAGACGCCCAAATCGGAAGATGGTGCCAACTCATGAGATTCGGCAGAACATATTTCAATGCTCAAGCCGAACGCGACCGCAAGAAGCGCGACAGCGACCCAGAGCGCATCATCGCTATTGCGCGAGCGAAGGGTGAATTTCGAGTATCCCTTCGTTATCGAGATGACTGGTTGCGGCGCATCTGCCATGACCTCGCCGCTCAAGGATTCTTGAAGTTTCAAGGGAGAAGGCAGAGTGAGTTGGTTTACACGTACATCGAATTACCAGCATCGGAAGGCGGTCACTCATGAAAGAGCTATTCGCAGTTATCTTCGGTACTGGCGCAATATGGGCGTGGTTGATGTTACTCACGACAGGCAATGCTTTATGGCTACTAAGCGCCTCGGCTGCCCTTTTATGGGCTGTGTATCGTGGATGGTGTTGTCGATTGGTGAAAGGCGATGAGTAACACATCTAAGGCGCAGGAGGTAATCATGAATCATCAGACGGAATGCGAGCGGCGGATAGTTGAATACTATCAGCGTGTCCCGACCGACATGGGTGCCGTGCGCTCTGCCTATAGTGATGCCGCTCATTTCTGTGATGCCTTCGCCAAGGACTTTATTGAGCAAAATCGGAGCGGAAAGCGAAAGCCGCGCCACGCAATCATTGTGTTCGCTCAGATGATAGAGAAACTCGGCGATGAACTATTTGCTATGCGGGACAAGATTAAAGCTCAGGGGCTCATGAACGTCAACCCCTCACCCTTCGAGCAATGGGCGCTCGACAACGGCTACGACATCACGCGCGCAGTGTCCCCCTGCGAAATCCGCCAATACGCCGACCGCGCCACGCAGGCCGCCTATGATGCGTTTCGATTTGGCCAGCAGAGCGTCGCTGCGCATGGTGACGGAATCCACGCTGGAGAATCCGGCGCTGATGGAGAAGCGGCGGCAGATGGCGCTAAACTGATCGCGTATGCCCCTCTCGCCCAGCCTGAAGCGTAAGATTCTGCTCAAGTCGCTGCGGGACTATTCGATAATTTGCGTGGCCTTATTCGCAGGCGGTGCGCTCATCGCCATGACTGTGGATTTCGTCGCTGCACATTTGCGCTGGGTCTAAAAGCGCGCGGCATCATAGCGTCGAAATTTCTTCGTTCAAGTCTTCCCCCCAACTTTCTGCTGCTGTACTTCCCTATAACGCACGTTATGGAGAGGAAGGCATGCAAATCTTCGTGACTTATTTCCGGGTTTCAACCGACAAGCAGGGGCTCACCGGCCTCGGCATGGATGCCCAGCGCGAGGCGGTTGCCCGATACGTTCATAACCGCGGGCACGTCATCTCTGAATACACGGAAGTCGAGAGCGGCCGGAAGGATAACCGCCCGCAGCTTACAGCAGCCCTGGATGAATGCCGCCGCAGCAAAGCGGTGCTCCTCATCGCCCGCCTCGACCGGCTCGCGCGCAACGTCGCCTTCATCGCCAACCTGATGAACAGCGATGTTGAGTTCGTCGCCGTGGACATGCCGCAGGCCAACCGTCTCACCATCCATATCCTCGCCGCCGTCGCAGAGCACGAGCGCGAAATGATTTCCCAGCGCACGCGAGCAGCGCTTGCGGCGGCAAAAGTGCGGGGCGTCAAGCTCGGCAATCCCCACTATAAGGAAGCATTGTCACGCGCACGCGCCGCGCTTGAGCGGTTTCCGCTATCCGATGAAGTCGCGCAATTGCTGCTCGACTGGCGCCGGGACGATTATTCGCTCCGTGCCATCGCGAGCAGGCTTAACGCGCTCAATATTCCCACGTCGCGCGGCAACAAGTGGCATGCAAGCACCGTGAGCGCCGCGCTCGACCGTTTCGACCTACGCATGCAGCCCTTGAACGATGCCGGAATTGCCGCTACTCCTTCTGTTTTCACCCCCAACGCAGGGCGAGGGGCAAAAACAGAAGGAGTCATTTGTATGCAGAATCTCGATGCAGCCTACCGCATGCTCGACACGTTCACGAGCGTCGGCGCGCGCCGGTTTGATGTCACGTTTCTCGGCATCAACGGCGAGAAGCGTGGTTTCCGCCCGCAGCAATCCGCCGCGCAGCTGCGCAATTCGCTGCCGAAGCTGCTGCCCGGACTGACCGAGCGGCAGAACAGCCTGGTCGTGCGTCCGGTGGCCGATGAGGTATTGCTGGTGCAACTCGATGACTTGGATGCCGTCGCGCTTGAGCGACTGCATGGCATCGCCTTTCTCACGCTCGCGACAAGTCCGGGCAACCATCAGGCGTGGGTTGCCGTCTCCGGCGTGGCAGGCGTGGATGGCAAAGACCTTGCGCGCAGGCTCAGGAAAGGCGTCGCCGCGGATGTTTCGGCATCGGGAGCAACCCGCGTCGCTGGCACCGTCAATTATAAGGAGAAGTATGCGCCAGCATTTCCAACTGTGGCTTTAGTGGCTGCATATCCAGGCCGAGTCGTGACGGCAGAAAACTCGAGGCCGCCCGCCTGCTTGCCGCGCCGGAAGTTCATATAGCACCTGCCCCCCGGCGTGTTTCCGCCCGCAGGGCTTCCGAAAAATGGCCCAGCTGGCATATCGAGTTATCGCGCGCTCCGCAGAAGAATGGAAAACCCGACCGCAGTATCGCGGATAACAACTGGAGCATGATCGCCTATTCCTGGGGCCACCCCGTCGAAGATATTGCTGCGATGCTCCTGCAGGTCAGCCCGAAGGCCCAAGAGAAAGTTTACGTGCAAAAGGACGAGAACTACCCTCTCATCACCGCGCAAAAGGCAGCGCAGTTTGTCGAGACGAACCGTCAGACAGGCCGCAGCCGCGCCTGATGCACCTTGCGGGCGTTAACAATCATGAAAATGCGCTTGCAGGTTGCATTTGGTCGCCTATACTCTAGCCGCCAACAACAACCAATGGAGATTTTATGGCTCAATCACAAGCACAGCGCACCGAGGCACCCGCAGACGGCGGCCAATACACAAAGAAACAGCCGGTTGCCAGAGCGAAGAACGGCAAGGTTGAAATCGCGATCTGGCCGAACGAGGGCTCGAACGGAACTTTCTACACGGCGTCTGCTCCGACCATTCGCTATCAGGATGAAAAAGGCGAATTCAAGGATGGCAGTAGCTTTGGCCGTCACGATCTCCTTGATCTTGCAGAAACGGCGCGTGAAGCCGCATCTAAGATTCGGGATCTCAGCCGCTCAAAGGCAGAGGGCCAAGGCCGCTAATATTCGCGGAAGGAAACTACGCTGAGGGCCGTCGGGTGACTGACGGCCCTTTTCACGTCTTGCGCACGCTGTCCCGAGGATTTATTTGAATACCACGGAATCTGATACGTGTACCAATCACTTCGGGGAATGCTGCATGCGCACGCCGGGTTTGCCATCGTTCAGGAACTCCACACCCGCTTTTTCCAGCACGTTTATGACACGCGCGAGCGTTTCCGTCCGCGAGCCGACCGGGCCATCGAACCCCTCCATGCGTTGAACCGTCCCCAGCGAGACTCTGGCCTTCTTGCACAAATCGGTTTGCCCCCAATTGAGGAGGGCGCGCGCGGCCCGGATGTGCATCCCGGTTATGGAGATCAATGGGTACGGTAACACCCCAGAGCGCTACCATCAATAAACGGTGTAACGTGCTACACTACTTGCGTTTTTTACTCTACTTCGCTAAGATCCGATCTGGGAACGGCAATGCTGCGCCTCTTCTGTCCGCACAACTATACGCCCTTCGAGCGCTTCCGCGAGGAGCACCGCCCGCGGCTTATCGGCTCACTCACCCTCTACCAATTCTGCCCCTGCCTCCATGTTTCCTTCTGCCTCTCCTGCGGTAAGGTAAAACATTTCTATAGCCACGAATACGGCGAGACGTTCCAGAAAGACTTCCATCTCGAAGGCGGCGAGAAAGACCACCACGCCGTGAAGAGATGCCTGCATTGCCGCAGCACCGTGTCGGCCTAAATTTATGCCCGAAGACGACAACTACAGCGACGAAGAACGCACCGAGCACGAGGTTTTTGAAGACCGCCGCCTCAATCGGCTGGGCATCGACCCGGACGGCGACCCGGTGGATATCATGCTCGAAGTGCGCGGCCGGGCTCAAGAGCTTCGCAAGCACCAGAAATCCCCCGAAAGGAAACAAGATGAATAGCGTATTTATCGCAACCGCGCTTTTCGCATTCCCGCTCATGGCGCAGCAGTCCACTGACTGCCAGCCGAGCAAAGCCCAAAAGGCAGCAGCTTTCCTCAATCGCGTGCGAAACCCTACCGCACCCGCAGCAACATCCGCCTGTCCCGCAGCTGCAACAGACGTGGCAAATGGCACCGTAATCGGCACCGGCAAGCTGGATGCACCATTCCTGGAACGCGGCCGCCCTGAAGTGCCTCACGGCGGCTTCGTCACGTTCACGGGCAGCGGCGGCACCAACCAGGTCGTATGGCAGTGGACGGGCGATAAAAACAAGCAGATGCCGAACGTATGGCTTTCCGGCACAAAAGCCAGCGGTCCCGGACAGGACGGCGGCTATGTCGAAGGGAAAATCGGCAGCACCTACTACCTGACTCTGGGCAAGTACCATGCCGCCATCACCCAGACCGGCAGCACCGTGACGCTCGCGCTCATCGGCGATTTCCCCAAGACCGGCATGGTGAACCTCGACGGCACGCCCATTAATATCGGCGTAGAGCCGCTTAAGAGCACCTATACCTTGACGCCATTCACGCCGCAGATTGAAGAGGCGCTGCACAAGCTCGGGCCGGATGCCGGACTTGCCATCAACCAGCACGGCGGCAAGCTCATCGTGGTGACTGGAGACAACCGCGCCCAGATAACCGTGGTGCAGAATCCCGGAGACCCGCGCAATGTCTGGATAAACCAGGGCGACCCATCGAAGGCGTATATGATTGACGGCGACAACGGAGCGTCGCTCATCCGCCAGCAGGACGGCTCCTGGATGTCGGAAGACGGCAAGAAGCTGGTCACCGTGAACGGCGTCGGTGTGTTGCGATGAAATGGTTATCGCTTCCTCTGGTTGCGCTGATGCTATCGGCGTGCGGCTCCTCGGTAAATGCAGCCGACTATACCTTCATGCCCAAGTCCGTGCCGGATGATGCACAGAAAGCTTTGCGGCAGAATTTCGAAATCGCAGCGAAGTTCGTGCGCAGCGCCGTGGCGGGCGACCAAGCGACGATGCAGGCGCTGTGGTTCAAGCCGAAGACCGATTCGACGAACTACAACAAGATTCCCCCGAAACTCGACAGCGCCGACTTCGTGCGACGATACAGCGCCCATGGCCCCATCGAAAAGATTGAATTCAGTCTCTACAACGTTGCCAACGACAATGACGTGTGGGTTGCCGGATACCTCTACTACGTCGATACCAGCGCCGTGCGGATAGAGTTTCAGGAGTATCGGCAGGATGGCAAATGGTACGTGGCCCATCTGACGAGCCAGTTCCTGCCAAAGCAGAAGAAGTAGCATCCTCAGATTTCCTCTCCTTAAGGCACACCGCCTCGCTCTCTCAGGCGCATTAGCAGACCGTGCGCGCCGGTCAATGACGCTTCTCGCTTCGCTGCGAGGCTATGACCGGCTTTGCGCGGCCCGCTGAACAATGCGCCGAAGCGAGGCCGACTGGCGGCTTTGCGCCCAACGAAAGGAATCCGCACATGCTCAATACCGTACTTCACGGCGACTGCCTCAAAATCCTCCCCACGCTCGCAGCCGCAAGCGCTAACCTCATCGTCACTGATCCGCCGTATCTCGTGAATTACAAGTCTCGGGACGGACGCAGCGTGCCGAACGATGACAACGATGCGTGGCTCAAACCGGCGTTCGCTGAGATGTTCCGGGTGCTTGGAGACGGCGCTTTTTGCTTAACATTCTACGGCTGGCCGAGCGCCGACCGTTTCCTGAACGCCTATCGCGCGGCAGGATTTCGGGTTGTTGGCCATTTTGTCTTTCCGAAGCGCTATGCGTCAAAAACGTCGATTGTTCGCTACCAGCACGAATGCGCGCATCTGCTGGTGAAGGGTACGCCCTGGATGCGTGAGAACGTCATCGGGGACGTCATCGACTGGACGTATAGCGGCAACACACTCCACCCGACCCAGAAGCCGCTTTCCATCCTGCTGCAGCTTATCGAGGCGTTCTCCGTGGCGGGAGAACTGGTCATCGACCCCTTTGCCGGTTCCGGTTCGACGCTTCTGGCGGCGCGCATGCTCGGCCGACGCTGGCTTGGCATTGAGATAGATGAGAAGTATCACGGCATTGCCGCGCAACGTCTCGGAGCCTCCATACCACGGAAACCGTTGACTATTGCCTCGACACAACCTACGGTTTCTGCCGGAGCATAGCCATGAACCCGAACGATAAACCCCCACCGCGCGACTACCGCGCAGAAGTCACCGCCGACATCATCCGCATGCTAGAGGCAGGCACGGCCCCTTGGCAGAAGCCTTGGGAATCCGGGAAAGCCGGAACGATGCCATTTAACCCAACCACCGGAAAAGTGTATCGCGGAGGCAACGTGCTCGCCTTGACCATCGCCGCTATGCGCAAGGGCTATGATGATCCGCGCTGGGCGACGTACAAGCAGGCAGCCGAAAAAGGCTGGCAGGTGCGCAAGGGCGAAAAGTCCTCGAATATCGAATTCTGGGAAGTCGGCCGTGGCAAAGAGGACGAGGGCAAGTCAGATGCAGACAAGCCACGCTCCCGGATGATTCACCGGGTTTACAGCGTGTTCAATGCGGCGCAGATGGATGGCATCCCGCGACTCGAAACCGAGCCGCGCAAGCCGTTTGAAGTGATTGAGGCCGGCGAGAAGATACTCGCCGATTCCGGGGCCGATATCCGGCACGGAGGAAACCGCGCCTTTTATTCGCCCGCCGCCGATTACATCCAGCTCCCGCACAAGGAGATGTTCATTGATGCGCCTGCCTATTATTCCACCGGCGCGCACGAGCTTATCCACTGGTCAGGGAGCGAGAAGCGCCTCAACCGGGAAACGCTCACCAAGTCGCGGGGATACAATGCTGCGGATGAACATTACAGCCGTGAGGAACTCTGTGCCGAAATCGGGAGCTGGCTGGTCGCGCTTGAAACCGGCCTACCGCATGATCCGGCGCAGCACACGGCTTACATAGCTTCGTGGCTGGAAGCCTTAAAGAAGGACAAGAACGAGATTTTCCGTGCAGCCAGCGCCGCGGCGAAGGCGACCGATTATGTTCTTGGGCGAGATCGCGCGCAAGCTGTCCCCGAGCCCGGCCCGCACTCTGAACGCATCACGAGCGAGGCTTCCCAGCGGATTCGCCATCGCTGAATTCAGGCTCAGGCGTTTCATCTTCAAAACCTGACCCGGCAACCGGCTCTGCGCCCAGCTCATCGAGAGCCTTGCGCAATTTGTCGCTCATGGGGATTTTCCTCTGGCGTCTATTCATGGGGTGGACACTATCATTGCTGCGCGAGGGTATCAAGCCCCGACCGTGTTTCCGCGGTTTTAATAACGGCCGACTGATGAGGCTGACCCCGTTCTTCAAGCTCTCCTTTTGCGCCAGCAGGTCAGAAACATCAATTCCAATCCTTATGCGAGAATCCTGCCACAAAGGCGTGCCTATGACTTAAAGGGGCGGCCCGCTCCATTCGCCGCGCCGATAGAAGCGCGTCTCCCGTGTTAGCCCCTTGAAGTCGGCCCGCTTCATGGCCGTCTCCTCGCAAGGTTGGCAATGATGCCGACCTGCAATCGAAAAGGAGAAAGTTATGAAGAAAAGCTCAGCCCTCATCATCGGCGCGTTCCAGTCCACGGAAAACGGCTATACGGGTAAGCTTGATACCCTCGCCCTCAAGGCTCCCGTCCAGCTCACGCGTATCGACGACAAAGCAGCGGACAATCACCCGGATTACACGGTAAGCTCAGGCAGCAAGGACATCGGCGTTGCGTGGGATTACGAGGACGACCGGGGACATTACGTTTCCATAGCCTTCGAGGAACCGAGCCTCGCACCGGGTTCCTACAAGCTGGTGAAATCCGGCGCGGAAAAGGGTTATACCCTCACCTACCGCAAGCCCAGCTTCAAGAAAGACAAGAAGTAGGACTTCGGGAGGGCCGGTCTTCGGATTGGCCCTTCTTTCCCCTTGACGGCACTAAATGCAATCACATTAATAGCGTGCAACGGAGTAGAAGCGATGAAAGATGTTTCAGAATTCGATAAGGTGATAAGGAAAGCCCTCCTACAAGGCACCATTGACGGCATTGATTTGGCGTTCAATACACTCGAAGAATCCTTACCTTTATCTATCAAATCCCTACGCGACGCTCTAACAGAAGAAATGCATTCCAGACTGGCCGACCTCGATAACAATACTTGAGCCGCGCGGCTGATGACATGGAAAAAAGTAGGCTACGGGAGGGGCGGCAGAGATGTCGCCCCTCTTCTTTCGCCCTTCAGCGCGAACGGCCCTTGCATGGCGCTGCGTCCCGAGCCTTGGCCAGTTGCTCATCCTGACGCCACTCTTCCATCAAGTCTTTGACTCCTTTGCGCATTACCGGCGCATCAGCCGTAGCCTTGAGCGTCGGTTTATCGTCGTTCGGCCCTTTCTTTTTGTCCTCACTCGGTGTCCTGTTTGCCAGCTTGCCCGTGTTGTTCATGGCAGCCTTCCTTCCGGCGGAGGCTGTCCGCCAGTTCAAAGTCCCCGACGTGCGGCATATTGCCGCTTTGCATAATCAGGCCGGGGTTCTTGCGTGCCATGCGTGCGAAGAATCCGCCGCCGGTCTTCGGCTTTGTTTCTTCCCGCGTTTTTTCAGGTTGCATCCCTTCATCTGGTTCCATTTTTTACCGCCTTTCCAATCGGTAGATTGTCGTTTGCTGCCCCTTGGGTGTTGTCGTTTGCCGGGCGCTTATGCGCGCCGCCTGCTTTCGGCGGGCGCCCCCGCTGCCCGGAAATGCTGACGGCAACGCCGACTGATGCCGCCATTTCCTTTATCCGCGCGATGGTGTCTTGCTTGCGCTTCTCCGTGCGGGCATCCCGCTCTTGCGTCGCCCAAACAATCACCTGCGCCAGTTCATCGTCAGGGAGTACCCGGACGTCGTCGATTTTCATGCGCCTCCTTTCATTACCTTCGCGATTTCCGCGAATGCCTTCTTGCTCTCCAGCCATTCTTGAAAGCTCTGCGCAACCTTCACGCGGGAGATAATGGGCTCCTTTTTGGCCTTCTCCCGGACGTAGAGGTTATGCGCCTCGATGAGCTTGATTTCCGTCTCGGCTTGCTCGCGGATGCGTTTCAGCCTGCCGTCCTCAAAGGCATCCAGCCCTTGTTGCAGATACTGCCCCTCCAGATAAATCACGCCGACGCTGAAGAGCAGCACGAGCTTTTCGACTTTGCCGCCCTTATCCAGCCACCTGTGGCGCAGGTAGAGCAACGACGCGAAGCCCTCGGCCTCGCGGTCGTCCTTATAGCGCACCGACAGGCTGAAGGGATTCCCCGAGCCGGAATTATCGACCCAGAACGCCTTGCGCCATGCCGGTTCTTCTGCCGCCGTTTTGGTCTCGGGCAACGGGGTTCCCGTGTATTTGCCGACAAATGATGATTCAGCCATGTTGCTGACCTCTCTGTTTCCAGATATCCGAAATATTCCGTGCCGCCTGCCGTGCCATATCAACGGGCTTGCGCAGGTAGCCTCTGATGCGGTTGACCTCGATGTGCCGGTGGAAGCTGAAACGCTTCTCGACCGTCACCTTCTCCACGCCAATGTCATCCTTCATCAGTTCGAGCGCCGTCATGCGCTGGCCGCCGCGCACCATCGCCTTTTTCACGGCTTCCTTGTCGTTCACGAAAATCGTGATGTTTTCGCGGAAGCGTGAGGAGGTCACGTAAGCGGCCTGCTTATCGACCGGCATCAGCGCATCGCGGTTCCAGTCGATAAATTCGTCGTCCACCGTGCTGCCCTGACTGCGCTGCGAGGTTGCCGTATAGCCATAGGCGATATGCCCGTAATTCTTCGACAAGACCTTGCCGCCCGGCAACCTAAAATCCCCCTCTTTGGTGAAGCCGTCGATGGAGAAAATGTCTCCGTTATTGACACTGGTGCCGGCGTGCTGGCCGTCCACCTTGACCTTGCCGTTTTTCGTGATGCGCAGGCGGTCGCCGCGCGCGAAACCCTGATGCTCGGTGGTGTAGACCTCGAACCGCTCGGCATGCTCTGCGGGCAGCGGCAGCGTCGTGCCGTCGGTGCGCGCAAGCAACACCTCCTTGCCGCCCTGCAACACCATCGCGGTTTCGCCTTGCTTGAATCCGCCGACGGTTTCGCGCTTGCCCCCCGCGCTGCGCCGCACGCCGGGCGTCGCCCTGTGGAAGGCCACCACCATGCCCGGCTGGTAATTGCGGCTGTCCTGTTTCTGCGCATCCGTCCAGCCGGTCGCTTTGCGCACGGGCATAATGCGCTCATCGCCGACAATGGCGCCGCGCGCTTTGAGCGCCCGTCGCAAGTCGTCCGTCAGAAGCGCGGCTTCGGCATGCGTCGGGGTAATAATCAGCCCCGTCCTGCCCTCATCGGCGGATTTAAGATAGGCCGCAGTCAGCCGCTCGCGCAGCACCTCCCGGTCGGGCTCGACCACCACCGCGCCCATCTTGTCGAGCAGGCTGAAGCCTTTCAGGACGCCCTTCTCGGTGCCGGTCGCCATCGCATCCACCGCGTCACGATGCTCATGTTTTTTCTGGCGGCGGTTTTCCGTGAGTTCGGCGTATTTCAGGCCGCCTTCCTTCTGTAATAGCCGGAAGGCGTCACCGGCGTCGATACTCGCATGCTGCTTATAGTCACCGATGAACAGCACGCGATTGTTGTTTTCCTCGGCGATTTTCATTAGGGCAATCATGTCCTTGGTGGACATCATTCCCGACTCATCGACGATGAGGAACTGGTCACGCATGTCGGCCTGCATTTTCTGGCTGTTAAAGAAGGCCGCGAGCGTGTTGGCATCCTTAAATCCCGCCTTGCGCCCCTCCACACGCGAGGCAGACGTGGAGGGCGCAAGCAGTAACGCGCGGGCAAAGGTATCTTCCCCATCGGCGTGTCGTTGCTTAATTGCCGCATCGACGCCCTTGAGGCTGTAGGATTTGCCGGTGCCAGCCGGGCCACGGAAGCCCATATATTTGTCGCGGCTCTCAACGATGGAGCGGGCGACCGCATTCTGCTCCTTCGACAAATCCGCGTGCTCTTCATACTGCTTGGCCAATGGCTCATAGAGACCTATGCCGTCGCGCGACAGATGCGTCATTTTGGCCTGGTCACGCAGCGTCGAGGTCTTCACGAAGTTGCGGCCCTTTTCGCCGTCTTTCGCGCGAATTTCGCCACGCCCGAGCGCCGCCGCGATTTCCTTATCCACGTCCTCGGGCATCATGTACCCGATGCCGTAATGCAGCGCCGTCTTGCGCAGCTTGCGCTCCGTCACGACATCCTCTCGCTGGAAGAGGTGATTGACGGCGAACTCAACCGCCTGATGCGGCGTGATTTTCGGGCCGGGGTCGATTAACTTTTTCTTGACCTTCTCAAGCGCCGCGAATTCTTCAGGCGTCAGGCGGTCGAGCCACTCGGCATGTAATTTTTCCCAAGGAAGGTCACGCTTTTTGCTCTCCCGCAGACTGTCGGCCAGCTTGCGCTTTCCTGCCGCATCCGTAATTCCCAGCTCGGCTGATTCCTTCTCGATGCGATTGCTGTTTTCCGAAAACTTTTTGATGACCGAATCGGGCACGCCCTTAATCGTGGGCCCGTATCTACCCATCGTCGGAACATAGCCAAGCGCCAGTAATTCCTTTCCGTACAGGGCATCGAAATATAGCTCTAGCTCAGGCCCGTTTTCTTTCAGGAAGCCCATCTGGGCAGCCTTCCACCGTCCCTCATCTCCATCGAATGTCGCGTTAAGAATGTAGTAATGTTTGTGGTCATGCGGGTCGCTCTTCCCCTTCACGGGGCGCGTCTTGTCGTGTAAAAAGCCAGCGCACACCATTTCCCCCGTCACTCTGTCTAAATCCTGACCGCGCCTTCTGACCCGCGTATGCATCATCGGCTCGGCTTTTTCGGTCATCATCTGGTCACCGGCCCGCTCAAAGCTCTCTCGCACATCGGAGCATCCAAATACCCCGGACATAATCGAGCCAGCCTTCCACGACAGCAGCGTGGCATCGTAGCCGGGGCGCCTGTTTATTTTGTCTCGTACAGTGAGCTTTTCGCCGGTCTTCGGATTCCGGTTTCGCACGAGGGCGATAAAATCCTTGTCCTCCACCCCACCGCTTAGGCCCAACCTCTCAGCGCCACGTCCAAGCCACTCGCCCTGAATCTTTTCGCCTTCCCGGTAATAATCGTTACGCGAGAGTCCTTCGCGCAGATAATCAACCGCAGCGCCTCCGCTTTTGCTCTCACGCACTCTCAGCATTCCCATGTAGCGGCTCCCGTTTCGCTACTACCTACGGGTGTATTTCGTAGCATCTGCTCGACGCAGTTACAAGGTGCTAAGACCGACTTATCCACATACTTTTTATGCTTCATATGTCTCCCCTAACCTTCGGTTAGGCAGGCAGCGGCATCCCGATACTGCTGGAATGCCGCAACCCGTGATTGCTCCCGAAAGGCAACTACCGTGACCTTCCCGGAGGGGTTATGCCCAGTTCTTCGGTGGACACTGGAGCGCCATATTTAGCAGCCGGGGTGTGTGCCGGCTGCGCCGGATTCCCGAGGCTGGGTTGATGGACGACGCCGGCATTGGCGAGCGTCTGTCCTGCTGCTTTTACCTGCTCCATAACCTCGGCAGGCAAGTTGGGTATTCCACGACCGTATTTTTCAGCTGGAGACATAAATCACCTCTTAAGCGGCCTTATCAAAATCAGAGTCTGCATCCAAAAACTGCTTAACCTCGGGCGAGATATTCGCCAGTACCCCGCGTAGCGTTGCATCCTTGCGCACCATCTGCACCGTAGAGGCGGCCAGGACGAAGCCGCCGCTCGCCGATGCAGGCTTGCCTTGAAGGGCATTGCTGATATGTTTTGCCCGGATACCGGCGTCACGAGCGTTTAGAAAGTCCTGGCGCTCGAAATGGTAAACGAGATGGTTGTTTACCAAGAGCGAAACGCCACCGATCATCAACCAGATGGCGATTTGCGCTGATAGCTTCCAGCACAACACGCCAAACAAAAACACCAGCAGCGGCTCCCAGATTTTGAAGATATTTTCTTCGGAGCTGGGTAGCGGTAGGATCGACGTGCCTTGACACATGCTGTGCCATTCGATACCGGCCTTGTTCTTGCGCGTAATTTCGCGTCGATGGTAGAAACTGGCGCAGAGGAACGCCAGCCAGAACAACACCATGAGCCAGGAGAATTTCCGTCCCGCGGCAACGCCTATCAAGTTGCCCAGGAACGTGAAATTGGCGATGATCGTGTACCCGAAGAAGAGATTGATGATGCCGTAATAGCGCTCACCAAAATCCTTGCGGGTAAATCCCACGATGCTGACGCTGAAGCAGCTCGAGATCAGGGCGAGTAGCCCCAATACCCACTTAAACTGCTTCCACTGGTCGAAGCCCTGAAACAGGGCATCGAACTCTTTACTTAATCGCATGCGTAATCCCCTCCTTTTGGGGATGAATCGGTTGTTGGGTTGAAGGTTTAGGACGCCCGTGAATGATGACGTCCCGGAGCGGGAGAGACGGTTTATCCGGCCGGAGTACGCGCCAATAAATACGCAAAGACGTGATGCGACAAAGCCAATGGAGCAGCGACTGCGGCATCCGCTGGCATGGGTGTTTCATGCGCGGCCTCCATCGGTGACGCCGGGAATTATCTGGGGAAACGTGACGCGCAGATAGGGCTGGCCGCCGTTGCCCACGAAGCTCGCGCCGGTGCGGTAGATGATGGCTTCGGTGACGAAGTTATTCTGCGGGCCGCCCTTCTTGAGCATCGTGAATTCCGATGCAAGAACCTTGTGGCCTACCTGCTCCGACCCGCCACCGCCGCCTTGCGCGTCCTGCTGCCTGTGACTATTGAAATTAACGCGCACCTGGATTTCATCCGAGATGGTTTTTGACGCCCACTCGTTCGTGGAAGAATGCCCATTGGCGTGCAGCACTTTCGTCGCGGAGTTGCTGACGATTGCATCCGCCGCCTCGCGCCCCGCGGTTCCTCCGAAAGCGGCGGCGAGATTGGAGAGGTTCTGGGTAATGAGGACGCAGGCCACTTTTTTGCTGCGGCCGGTCGCTAAAAACCGGGCGGTATAGTCGCAAACCGCCTCATGCGCCTCATCCTGAAACCACCAGACCGGGCGCGGGTATTTCTGGAGGTCTCGGGCCTCGGCTATGAGTTGCCACAAATAAATCAGCGCGCCCGTGGCGTACAGCCCTGCCTGGCCGTAAAGCTTTACTGGCAGATTGATGCAAATCACCGCCCCCTCAAAGGTCATTTGGGGAACGAAATTGGTGTCAGAGTCGAACAGGTCGGCCATGTCACCGCGTAGCAGCACATCGGCCAGAACGCTGTAACTGGCCAGCACGGAGCCGCGCGTATCGTTGGGTATCTGGGGATATTCGCGAAGTGCGTATTGAGCGGAGAGCATGTAGTCGCTCTCCTCCCGGAAAGACCGCTCCTGCGCGTTGCCTTCTGCTTCCGCGATCAGCTTGTAGAGAAACGACCCTTCCTGCCATTCGCTGCTTTGAACTTCTTGCGGAGAGCGCGGCAGGCTCATGATTGCGTCGTGAATCATCCGCATGCTCACGGTGCCCCGCGCCGCGATGCAGATTTCCACGATGGCGCGCAGCAGCTGCCTTACCGATCGCGTCCAGAATTCGTCACTGACGCCGCCCCTCTTTTCTCCGCGCTCTGCAGCCTCGACGATGGTCATCAGCGTCAATACGACACGCTCCACGCTGCTGCCTTTGCTGGGGGCCGTAAGGAGCGCCAGACGCAGCAGATTGCAACGGAAACGGGGCTTCTCTCCGCGTTTTCCGGGCTCAACCAGAATCAGGTTGTCCGAGACACCCGCTAGGCGCATGTAGCCCTGAAGCTGGCTGGCATCCTCCGGCTTGACGCAGCCGAATATTCCACCCGCGCCCGCCTGCAAAAAGCCCATCAAATACATCGCCCCCGAGCCGGTTGACTTCGCGGCGCCGATTTCGCCGAAGATGATCGTATGCTCGAAGGCGTTGCGCCAGGTCGTCACGTCGTCACCCAGCGCGAAGAGCGGCGCGTCCAAGTCCCATGGGTCTGTTATCGCTGGTGGTTGATGCTGAGCCGCAGGCTTTTTCCAACGGCTAAAAAGGCCGCCCACCACAAGAAAAATGCTCGTTATGGCGTGCAGAATCAGTCGGGTACATCCACCCGTCAGGTGCGTCATCGTTGCTCCTTTTGCGCAGGCACACTTCGCCTTCGAGCTTTCGTCTGCGCTGCTATCACGAAAGAGTTTTTCGGCCGACCGCTCAGCTACAAGGCCTAGTAGCCGCTTGCGGCCCTCCCGCTATCGATTCGTCGCTTCAGCTGGCCAACTGATTGAATTCTGACCAGAAAAAACGTTAGGTCACGTCAGCCGTTTTCAAACCGTTGAGATCTGGAATAATATGCGGATCGGTCTCATGGAGAACCTCACAGGGCCAACAGTCGCGCGTCCGTCCAAATTGCAGATTCGCGCCCAACTTCAGCGGATATGCAGGTCCACTGTATTTCTTGATTCCCCTCAGGCAATTGACCTTTTGGATTACATCGTCAATGCCTACATCGAGGAGCGAGCCATCTCGGAACTTGATATTCGCGGGGCGCTCTACCGATACCGCAAATACCACGCCAAAACTAGCGTAGTGCGCACGGCGAAACATGAACTCAACAAGTGCCTTCGTGCATATTACGAAGGCCCTGGGAGATATGATCCCGTTCTGATCGCACTGCCGACTCGTCGCAACTATCTGGGAGAGCAGATTCGTGCCGCAAAGAGCACCGGCTACATTCCGGAAATTGTGTTCAATCCATGGAGCATGCTTGGCCAAGGCCTTGTGCTCGCAAAACGCCATCTCAAGGAGAAGACACCGGACTCTCTTTCTAAAGCATTCCGGGCACTTGATGGGCTTCTGATTAACGATAAAGAGAACATACACGCGCGGGCATTGGCGGCGGAAATCAGCTGTGTGGAGGCTGTTTTCGCGGCCTCCTACAAAGCACCAGATTCGGCGCTTGCTTTCGCCTATAAACAACTCGCGCAGGAGTCCACTTTCACGCGAGCCGACGGCACTCTCAAACCGCTTCGCGCGATTCGGAGTGGGGAGCAAACCGACAAAACCACGCTTGATCAATTCTCGACATTTGCGCTCGCCAGCGCCGCGTGCGCCTTGTGTTCCGGGAAATTGTCGGTCGCTCAGGATCGCTTTGATATTCTTGCCGAACACAGCCCAGAAATGCTGTTTGGCGGTTGGTTTGTCTTTCTGTTGTTGGCTTTAGGGAATCAAACGGCGGCCCTCAAAATTGCCGAACAGGTGCTATTGGCGTACATCTGCGACCCGGATGCATATTCACTTTATGGTTTCGTGCTCTATTCCTGTGGTGATCTTGATGGCGCACTCGCCGTGGTTGAAAACGGACTTGACTGCAATCCCAACGCATGGATTCTGTATCTTGTGCGATGTCTCGTCGCCCTTGAGCGGGGCAAGCACGATACTGCTCTAAATGACTACACGCGCATGTGCATGCTTGCCGGGTACATCACGTTTGAGTTTCTGCCTGGCCTAGGAATTCTATGCCAGTCCCCATTGTCTGGATTGTGGGTGCTATCTGACGCCGCAAAGGAGAGCGCAATTGCAGCGCACAAGCAAAATGAACAAGTGGCAATTTTAGCTCTGGGGACGACCCAGGAACAAGTCGAATCCGCAGAGGCACGAAGAGAATGGAATCGCGAAAAGGCGAGAAATTGCCTGAGCAATAAGCCCGGTCATGGACATTCAATCCAGCGCGCGCTCATCGCGCTTGCCGATGACGACCCCGACGCAGCGATAAATCATTTGAAAGCTGCGTGGAAGATGGATCACAGCCCAGTCGTTTGGTGGCTCAAGGATATCAGACTATTCGATATATTAACGGCCAAACCCGAGTATTGCGAACTGCTCATGGACATCGAACTCTTCTTGCAAAGCAAAGCCGAGACCCCAAACAGCTAACGTGATCTGACGTTGTATTGCCTCAGACTGGCATCAGGAGCAAACGATGCCTCTGAAATCAGTCCTCAACCAACTCCGCGAGGCGGAAAACCAATCGACTAAAGATTCTGCAGTTATCCAGCTCGAGGGGCAGCGGTTGACGGGGCTATTTGGGAGGTGATGGCATGAACACCCCTGTCCCGCAGCTTGTCGATATCGATGAATTATCGGCCCGCCTGAGCATCAAGAAGGGCACGCTTTACAACTGGGTTTACCTGCGCCGCATCCCCTTCGTTAAAGCCGGCCGCTCATTGCGATTCGACGCCGACGAAGTGATCCGGTCGATGCCACATTTTGGTACGATCGGATCGGCTGGCAACGGTAGAAGGAGCTGATATGGCACTTCGCCGAAGAGGCCAAAAGTGGTACGCAGACTATTACGTCGGCGGTGCGCGGGTTATCGAATGCACCGGCACGGCAAACAAGCGTGAGGCCGAGAAGTTTCTGGCCTTGCGCATTTCAGAGGTGCAGCGGGGCGTTTTCGTCAAGCCCGTCAATACGACGCTGGCGGAACTGGGCGAGAAGTATTTAGAGCACGCCAAACTGCACAAACGGTCGTGGAGGCGCGACGCTCAGATGCTCAGCAACCTCCAGGGGTTTTTCGGACCGGCAAAGCTTCGGGACATCACCGCGGCGAGGGTCGAAGACTACCAGCGGAACAGGGTCAAGGCGGTTACCCCGGCTACGTCGAACCGGGAGATGGCCCTCCTCAAGCATATGTTCAACATGGCTGAGCGCTGGGGAGAGCACCAGGGAACGAATCCGGTCAGGTTCGTGAAATTCCTGCCGGAAAACAACGAGCGCTTCGAGACGTTAAGTGAGTCGCAGGAAGTGGAGCTTCTTCTCGCTTCACCGCCCTACCTGCGGGAACTGATCGGATTTGCGATCAACACCGGGCTCAGGACAAGCGACATTTTCAATCTGCAATGGACGGAGGTGGACATCGAACAACAGCGACTGAAGAAGATCGTAAAGAAAAGCGATAAACCCCTTAGCCTTCCTCTCAACGACACCGCTTTCAGCATCATCGAGACACGGCGCGCGGTCCAGAACGGGCCTTACGTCTTCTACAACCCGATGACCGGAGAGAAGTTCAAGAGCGTGCGGGGGGCGCTGGAAGCTGCGATCAAACGCGCAGGGCTGCCAGATATTTCCTGGCATATGTTCCGGCATACGTTTGCCTCAAGGCTAACGCGCCAGGGCGAGGACATCGTGACGGTAAAGGACCTGTTGGGCCATGCCAGCATCAAGACGACGATGCGCTATGCCCATTCCAATGATGAAACTAAGCGGCGTGCGGTTAAGCGCCTTGACGGTAGCAAAACAGTTACAATCATCCCGTTTAAGAAGATCGGGTGATTTTTGAGCAGTGACAACGTTTCCAAGTGATTGAAAATAAAAGGCGAGAGTGGAAGAAAATACCGTAGCGCTTCGGCAACGCGGTTTGCTAAACCGTCGTAGGGTCTAAAGCTCTACCGGGGGTTCGAATCCCCCCCTCTCCGCCAGCAATTCCCGCCACTGATTCCCGCGAGGTCAGTAACCATAGTGCTACGAGTTTGGACCTAACCCAGACTGCCCAGTACGGGACTTTTCTGGCAGGTACTCGAGTTCTTCTCCGTTGACAAATGTTCTCAAACCGCTTTACAGTCACTATTACCCGCCGCGCCGCAGGTGATTCAAACCCAAGCTCTGGGACCCAGATAAATAACTAAGGAGGTCCACGTGTTCAAGACTCGCACGCGGATGGTGAGCTTTCGTCTCTCTGAAGACGAGTACGAACGACTTAAAGAGCTATCGATTACCGAATGCGCGCGCAGCGTTTCCGACTTCGCCCGGGCCGCCTTGTGTAAGTTGCCAAGCGCAAACGGCGAATCCGCTGTGACCGCCGCGCCAAGGATAGAAAAGTTGGAGGACACCGTCAGGCAGTTGAAAGTCGAATTGCGTCAGTTGCGCCAGTTAGTGGAGGCAAGCATGAATCCTGCGCACGGGGAAAGAGAGAACGCCAGCGTCCGACCGTAAGGCTGTGGCCCCACGTTACAATAGTCACCGTGAAAGCCTTGCTATTGATGCTGCCTCTGGCCGCCGCGCTAGCCCAGCAACCGCCCGCGCGTAAAGTTGAGTTGCTGTGGCCCGGGGGAGCGCCGGGCGCCGTCGGAACCGACGACACGGATAAGCCTAACCTTACCCTCTATCCGGCCCCCGAGAAGTCCGCTGTGCAGACCGCCGTCATCGTCTGCCCCGGTGGCGGTTACGGCTTCCTCGCCAAAGATCATGAGGGAGATCAGATCGCCCGCTGGCTGAACTCCCTGGGCGTTCACGCCTTTCTACTGCAGTATCGCATCGCCCCGCGCTATCACTATCCCGCGCCCATCCTCGATGCGCAGCGTGCCATCCGCTTCGTACGGACGCATGCGGCTGAGTATCATATCGCGCCGTCCCGCATCGGCATCTGGGGATTTTCTGCTGGCGGCCACCTCGCCTCCTCAACTGGAACCCACTTCGATGCCGGTGACTCAGCCGCGACTGACCCGATTGACCGTGCCAGTTCCCGTCCCGACTTCATGATCCTTTCCTACCCCGTAATCTCTTTCACTACGCCCTATACACACACCGGATCGATGCACAATCTCCTCGGCGAGCATCCCGATCCGAAACTGGTGACTCTATTCTCAAACGAACTCCAGGTCACGGCTCAGACCCCTCCGACCTTCCTGTTTCATACTAACCAGGATGACGGCGTACCTGCCGAAAACAGTGTGCTCTTCTATCTCGCTCTTCGTAAGGCCGGAGTTCCGGCCGAAATGCATATCTACGAGCGCGGTCCCCACGGCGTCGGACTCGCGCCCACAGACGCTGTGCTGGCTACTTGGGCAGCGCGGCTAAAGGACTGGCTTGAGATTCGCGGCTTACTCCAGTAGCCTCGCGGCGCTGATCCCGCTGCCTAGCCTGACGCCCGCCAACGTGGTCGATATCCTGGTGGTGGCGTTCCTCATTTACCAGGCCCTGATGATCGTTAAGGGTACCCGCGCTGGCCACATCCTGATCGGCATCATGATCATGGTGGCACTCTATGTGGTCGCCTTATACGCCGGTCTCGATGCCCTGCGCTCCGTGCTTTCTTACATCGTTCCTTATCTTGCCTTGGCGGTCATTATCTTGTTTCAGTCCGAAATCCGGCGCACACTGGCCCGCCTCGGACGGAAGGGCTGGCTCGCGCGCGGCTACCAGCGGCCCGAGTTCGCCGAAGATATCCTGATCGCCGTCCGCCGCATGGCCGCCGATCGCACCGGCGCGCTCATCGTGGTCGAGCGTGACATCGGCTTGCGTTCGTTCATCGAAAGCGGCGTACGGCTTGATGCCCAACTTTCGAGCGACCTTCTGCTTGCCATCTTCTACCCGGGCGCCGCGCTGCATGACGGCGCGGTCATCGTGCAGAAAGACAAGATCGCGGCCGCCGCCTGCTTCCTGCCGCTGGCCCTCAATCCCTCGGTCACTTCCAACTTCGGCACCCGCCATCGCGCCTCCATCGGCATTACCGAAGAGACCGATTGCCTGTCGATCGTAGTCTCCGAAGAAACCGGCCGTATCTCCGTCGCAGCTTTTGGAGAACTGACATCCGGCCTGAGCCTGCGCGAAGTTGACGAGCGCATCTGTACACACTTCGGCGTGCGCCGCACCTCGCCGGTCATTGAAGAATTCGCCGCCGACATCCCGATGGAGAATCATGCGGCCGGAGAGGCCGAGCCGAAATGAAGAAATTCTTCACGCATAACATCGGCTGGAAATTGCTGTCGCTGGCGGCCGCTATCCTGCTCTGGATCTCCGTCGCCGCCGAGCCTGAACTCGCTACTTATATCTCCGTTCACGTGGAATACAAGAACCTTACGCCCGGCGTCGAGATCAATTCGGACGTGGTTGAAACGGTTTATCTTGAAGTGCGCGGTCCGGCGGAAGCGCTACGCCTGCCCGAAGCCTCGCGCCGCTCCGCCGTCGTTCTGGATATGGCCGATATCGAGCCCGGGCAGCACACTTTCACTATCGATAGCGGCGATGTGCGGCTACCGCGCGGAGTCCAATTGGTGCGCGCGATTCCGGCCCAGATTCGCTTGAACTTCGAGCCTGCTGCCACCCGCAGTGTGCCCGTTGAGGTGCGCTTTGCCGCCGGCCTTGCCGCCCGACCTGCAGGTCACCGAATCTACGGCCGAACCTTCCGCCCTCGCCATCACCGGACCCGCCAGCCGCGTCGCGCGCGTGGCCGTGCGTCCAAACCGACCCTCTCACAGTGAAGCCCGAGGCGGGAACCAATCGTTATCGTCTGGAAGCTTACGTCAACGATCCGCGCGTGCGCTTTCAAGACTCGCCGCAGGTTACAGTCAAAGTCACAGTCAAGTCGGTCGGAAAAAAGTAGATGGGCAAACAACTATTCGGTACGGACGGAATTCGCGGCGTCGCGGGAGAGT
The DNA here is from genome assembly GCA_963738345.1 of Bryobacterales bacterium. GTDB lineage: Bacteria > Acidobacteriota > Terriglobia > Bryobacterales > Bryobacteraceae > Bog-159. The sequence continues at coordinate 2,151,865 of CAVTWI010000002.1, read as the reverse complement.
ATCCGCTGGATGCGGCCACGGTACATGCTTTCGGCATGGCGCTGGGCAGCGACCTGCGGCGCGCTTACATCGGATGCCGCCGTCTCGATCGGCATGGACACCCGCGAATCCGGCCCCTGGATCGCCGCGCAGGTAGCCGCCGGGCTCGCCCAAGAGGACGTGCGCGCGGTTTCCGCGGGAGTAATCACCACTCCCGGCGTGGCCTACCTCACGCGCTCCGATTCGTTTACCGCCGGCGTGATGATCTCCGCCTCGCACAATCCGTACCAGGATAACGGCATCAAAGTGTTCGGCCATTCCGGCTATAAGCTGCCCGACGACGAAGAGCATGCCGTCGAGCAGGAAATCTTCCGGCACGCGGGCGAGACCTCCCGGTCGCCCGCTGCCGCTGGCGCCCGATCCCTTGCTCGCCGAACGGTACCTCGATTATCTGGCCTCCACCGTGACCGGCGGTTTCGATGGCATGCGCATCGTGCTCGACTGCGGCAATGGCGCGGCTTACCAGCTCGCGCCGGCCCTGTTCCGCCGCCTGGGAGCGCACGTCGACAGCCATCTGTTGCGAGCCCAATGGCCGCAACATCAACCTGGATTGCGGCGCGCTGCATGTGGAATCTTTGCGCGCGGCCGTGCTGGAATCGCCGAAGCCGACCTGGGAGTCGCCTTCGATGGCGATGCCGATCGCGCCATCTTCGTCGCGGGCAATGGCCAGATCGTGGATGGCGATGCGGTGCTGCTCATCGCCGCCCGCGCCCTCCAAGGCGGCGGGCAAGCTGGATGGCGATCTGGTAGTGGCCACGGTGATGTCCAACCTCGGGCTGGAGCGCGCCCTCGAACGCGATGGCATCGAACTGCTGCGCACCCCGGTCGGCGATAAGTACGTGCTCGAAGAAATGGTGCGCGCCGGCGCGGTATTGGGCGGCGAACAATCCGGCCACGTGATCTTCCGCCAGTTCGCGACTACCGGCGACGGCTTGCTCACCGCGCTGCGCGTTCTGGAGATTGCGCGCAATGCGCAGCGCGGGTTTGAAGCGACTTGACCGCCGGACTGGAGATTTATCCGCAGCGTCTTGCAGAACGTGCGCGTGCGCGAACGGCGCGCGCTCCAGCGAATTGCCGGCGGTGGCGCACGAAATCGAGCAATGCCAGCAGGCCTTCGGCGGTTCGGGCCGCGTGCTGGTGCGCTTCTCCGGCACCGAGCCGCTGGCCCGCGTTATGGTGGAAGGTCCCGACCTGGCACGCGTCGACGAATTTACCGGCCGCATCGCCGCCGCCATCCGAAACGAGATTGGAGCATGAACATGCGCACTCTGACCTTCATAGTCTGCATGGCGCTCGCGTTCATTGCCGCCGCCATGCCCAACAGCCCCGGCTCAAAGAATCGCAGGAAGGCTGGGTTTCGCTCTTCAATGGCAAAGACCTCACCGGTTGGGTTAATGTCGGCGGCGAGCAGTGGACCGTGGAAGACGGCGCGATCCATGGCGTGGGCGTCACCAAGGGCTACGGCTACCTGATGACCGAAAAGCATTACAAAGATTTCGAACTGGCCATCCGCTTTCAATGCGTCACTGGCGGCAATAGCGGCGTCTTCTACCGCACCAGCTTCAAGCCTGGCACGGCCGACGTAGCCGAGGGATACCAATTCGAAATCGATCGCAACCTGAACCATCACACCGGCGGCATTTACACCGCGCGCCGTGGCTGGATCGTGTGGCCGTCGCCGGAAAATGAGTTCGTCATCAAGCCGACGGAATGGAACGATTATGTTCTGACCGTAGTGGGCAATCACCACCGGGCGCGGCTGAACGGCGTACAGGTGATCGACTTCACCGACCCGGTCAATGAGGTGGACGACGGCGCCATCGCTCTGCAGTTGCACGCCGGCGGCGAAGCCAACATGCGATTCAAAGACATCTTCATCCGCGACCTCTCGGCGCGGTAACGACCCTATAAGAACTCGGTCCGGTACTTCGGAGCGAGGGCCACGGCCTTGGCGCGAAACGCGGCTTGCTCGGATGGGCTGAGCGCAGGCGGCGGGGTTGTCCGCGTGGCGACTCGGACGCCTACTTCCATGAAGAATTCTTCCTGCCCCGCCGGCGAGCAGATACAAAGAAGCCGCGCCGGCAGCGGCGATTGATTGTGGAACCGGTGCGGAGCATCCGCCGGTATGTTGATTGTCTGGCCGGCCCGGAAGGTCGCCTGTGTGCCGCGAAAGGTGGCTTCAATCTCACCTTCCAGGACCGTAAACGACTCTTCAAAATCGTGGCGGTGCGGAGGTGGCCCGCCACCAGGCGGTACGTACATGTCGATTAGAGAAAAACGACCGGCGGTGTCTTTCCCCGTCAGTAAAATGGTGTATGTGTCTCCAACTAACCCGATGTGTGGCGACTGATGTTCCGAATCGGCAATCGCAAGCGCGCGTCCTAAATCATCAGCCGGAATCTTTCCTTCCATATTCTTCTCTCTTTCCAAAATTTATCCTGCCAACATCGTTTCCAACGTATGCAGTTTTTCAGGCTGCCCCATCACAATCAGATAATCTCCCGCCGAAATCGCGGTATCCGGCGGCGGATTGAATACCATCTCGCCATCGCCTTGGCAAATCGCCAGCACGATCACGCCAAATTGCCGCCCAATCTGTATCTCGCGGATGCTCTTCGAAACCAAATCGCTTCGGCCCGAAACGCGCACCTGCTCAATCACCACCTTCAGCCCCGCCGCCTGCGTGGTGAAGTCCAGAAACTGCACCACGTGCGGCCGTAGCAGCGCTTGCGCCAAGCGGTGGCCCGTGATGGCGTAAGGCGCGAACACCGCGTCCGCCCCGGCGCGGCGCATCTTGTCTTCCGCGCTTTCTTCGGCCGCTCGCGTGGCCACGTAAATCTTCGGGTTCAGAAACTTCGCCGATAGCAGCACGAACAGATTGTCGGCGTCCGTGGCCAGCGCGCAAACCAGCCCCTTCGCGCGCTCGACCCCTACCGCGCGCAGAGTTTCGTCGCGGGTGGAATCCGCCGCCACCGCCAGCATGCCCGCCGCAATCGCTTTCTCCACGCGGTCGTCGTCGATATCGACCACCACGAAGGGCACGCCGGCCTGCTGTAACTCGGACGCGGCGCCGCGGCCCACGCGTCCGAAGCCGCAGATAATGAAGTGATTCTGTAACTTGTCGATCATGCGTTTATTCCGCCGTTTGCCGATTAGCTCGCCGAATTCCGCTTCGATCACTGTCTGAGTAATCGCGCCGATCGCCACCAGTATGGTAGTCACGCCGACGATCAGCAGGAACGAATTGAGATATGCGGCCCGATGGGTGCAGCGTAGTCGCCGTAGCCAACCGTAGTCATGGTCAGCAGCGTGGTGTAGAACGCATCGAAGAGCGAGTAGTGTTCCGTTAACACGAAACCAGCGGTCCCGATTCCGAGGACCGCTGCTAACGGGAGGGCCACCAACAGGAAGCGCCTTGTTAGCCGGTGCAGGGACGAGAATGGCAGGTTCACATCGTGTTCTTCCGGAAGATCAGTATATGTTGGCGCGGTAAGTTCTCAAGGGTCTTCTCCAGCTTGAATCCTTCCGGCTCAATCTCAGCCTTCACCTCCGCCACGCTCATCTTGTGGGCGGGCAGAATCGGCACGTTCGGATCTTCCTTACGGTATTCGAGCAGCACCAGGCGTCCGCCGGGGCTGAGCGCAGCGCGAATATTTCGCAGCATTTTCTGGGGCTGCGAAAACTCGTGATACACATCCACCAGCAATGCCATGTCGATGCGGCCAGTGGGCAGATGCGGATCGTCTTCTCCGCCCAATATGGCTTGGTAATTGACTAGCTTGCGCTCCGCCATGTTTTGCCGCAGGCGGTCGAGCATGCCTTGTTGGATATCGACCGCGTAGACTTTGCCAGTAGGTCCGACGCGCGACGCGAGCCGCCAAGTGAAGAAGCCGACGCCGGCGCCGATGTCGGCCACCACGGCACCTTTCGGAATGCCTAGGGCATCGAGCGCGGCATCCGGGGCCTCCTCAGACTCACGCTCGGGCCGCACCAGCCAGGGCGCTCCACCCATTCCCATAACCGGCGCGGTCTGGCGCCCGGTGACCGGGTGAGTTTCTTGCGCCCAAGCCAAGGCTTGGAGAACTAATACTAATGTGAGGAAGATACGTGACAACATTTGGACTTGTGCGCGGCTGCGAAACCGGATGGCCGCGGGGCCGCGCACGCTGCCAGCCGCTGTTTACTTCTTCAGCGTGCGAATATAAGCCACCAGATCCGCCGCTTGCGCGTCGGTAACGGATTGCGCTTTCATTTTGCCGACACCCGTGGTGATGTCTTTCTTCAGGTCGGCATCGGACTTCGCTTGCACGTCGGCAGAGCCGAGTGCTCGCATCTTCATTCCCGCGTTGCCGGAACCATCCGCTTTGTGGCACATTTTGCATTTGGCGTCGTAGACCGCCTTGCCGTCGGCCGCCGCCCCAAAGGCTTGGAGCGCGCCGAATGCCACAAAAACAGCACAAACAGGTAAGAATCTCATGTACTACCTCCTGGGGTATTGTATCCTAAAAGGCACTCACTTCAGCTTGACGGGATATGGCGCATGTTCCGGCAGTTTGGGACTGGACTGTTCCAGATCCTTCAACAGTTCCGCTACACCGCGCTCCAACTGCGGATCGTGACCTTCCATCACTGACTTGGGATCGTTCTCCACTACGATGTCGGGATCCACGCCGTGGCCTTCCACTGCCCACTGGCCTTCCGCGGTGGCGTAGGCGAACTCAGGCACGTTCACGTCGCCGCCATCGATCAGTTCGCCGTGGCTGGTGATTCCGACCACGCCGCCCCAGGACCGTTCGCCGATCAGCAAGCCCAGCTTGGCGGTCTTGAACATCCACGGAAAAATGTCACCGTCCGATGCGGAGTTAGCATCCAGCAGCACTACCTTCGGTCCTATAAAAACGCTATCGGGATAGGGCTGCGGCGTAGCGATGGTGCGCGGATAAGTGAGTCCCAACAGCGTCCGGCTTAAGCGCTGAATGATCATACGCGAGATGTTGCCGCCGCCATTGGCGCGGTCATCGATGAGCAGGGCATCTTTGCGAAGCTGCGGGTAATACCATTTGATGAACTCGCGGATGCCGTTGGCGCCCATGTCCGGCAGGTGCATGTAGCCGATGCGCCCGTGAGACAGTTCGTCGACGCGGCGGCGGTTCTGCTCCACCCACTCCATATACAAAAGGTTGGTTTCGCTGCTGAGCGGCTTGTAAGTGACTTTGCGGGCGCCGGTCAAGGTTGGCGTACTGTTCAACATGAGGATCACCGGAGAATCGCCGGCATGCCGGAGGAACTTGTAGATATCGTCTTTCGCGGTTACGTCCTCGCCATTGATGGCGAGCACATAGTCGCCGGCTTTGGCATCAACGCCGATTTCGGTTAGAGGCGAACGGTAGACGTCTTCTTCGTTCTGTCCGCGGAAAATGGTGGCGATGCGATATCGACCGGAGTTGGCGTCCAGTTCAAAGCGCGCGCCGGGCAGTCCGGCGTGCGGACGCGGAGGAACCTGCAGGTCACCGCCATCGATGTAGGCATGCTGGACAGTCAACTCCGAGATCATCTCGCCGATCACATAGTTCAGGTCGGAGCGGTGGGCTACGTAGGGCAGTAGCTGGCTGTAGCGGATGCGCAAAGCTTCCCAATCGTAGCCATGCATGTTGGGCGCGTAAAAGAAATCGCGGTAGCGCCGCCATACTTCATTGAAGATGTCGTTCCATTCGGCTACCGGGTCTTTTTCGAGCATCAGGCCGGCGGTGGATACGACCTTCTTGGTGCTTGCGCCGGACGGGGTCGCGTCGTAAACCTCCCACGCGTGTTCGTGCTGCACCAAGACCTTGGATCCATCGTGCGAGAGGACAAAGCCGCCGATGTCATCGACCAGAGTGGTTTCCTTGCGATCTTTGAAAGCGAAGATGTGAAGCGTCGCTTTGGTGGGGGCAGGGCGGCCGTAGTAGCCTTCGGGAGCTACGCCGTAGAGTAGAGCGTCGCTCTTCACATACAGGTTGTAATAGTTACTGGCATCCAAGGGAACGCGGGCCACGCGTTGATCCAGGCCGTCGAAATCGATGCCGCTGTCTTTGGGTTCGTCCGCCTTCTTGTCTTTGTCTTTATCTTTGTCTTTGTCGCCATCCTTTGCGGAGGCGTCTTTGACGGTGACTTCGTCGCTTTCCGTTGGGAAAGGATTCTTGACGTCTTTGCGCAGCGCCATGACGAAGATGCCTGCGGAGCGGTTGCCGGCAAAGTCGAATTCGATTTGGGAAATCTGCGGCTGGAATTCGTGGTTGGCGAGGAAATAGAGATAGTCGCCGCCGGGATGCCAGGCCGGCGAAGTCTCATTGAAGGTGCCGCTGGTCACGCGATGGAGCTTGCTCTCCTTCATCGACCAGATACAGAGCGCAGAGAATCCACGGTGATCGGGCATGCTGAATGCCAGATATCCGCCACCGGGCGACCAGACATAGTCGCGAATGGTTCCTTCGTGTGAATAAGCGATCTCGTGAGTGGCATGATCCTTCACGGACACCAGCCACAACCGGCCGTCCTTGTCACTGAAGGCGATGTGGTCGTTATCGGGCGACCACTTGGGATCGTAGCGGTAAGCCTTGCCGCCGCTGGTGATCTTCTCCGCGGGCGTGGAGCCATCCTGCGCCACTACGTAGACCTCTTCCTCGCCGCTGGCATCGGACAGGAACGATACTTTAGATCCGTCGGGCGACCAAGCAGGCCACTTATCATGCGCGCCGGGCGAATGGGTCAAGTTGCGGGTGGCGCCTTTCTCCACGGGGGCAGAGAAGATATCGCCGCGGGCGGAGAACAGCACGCGTTCGCCCTTGGGGCTCAGTTCGACCTGCTCGATCAGGTTGGCGGCCGAGACATAACTCGGGCGGCGGTTGACGCCGTCGTCCGGCACGCGCACGGAGACAGGCGTGCTTTGACCGGTCTTCACGTCGAGTATTTGTAACTCGCCATCGAGTTCGTAGACGATGCGTTGCTGGCGATCGGTGGAGGGCCAGCGCACGTCCCAAACGGTTTGCTGGGTGATCTGGCGAGTCTTGCCGGTGGAGGTATCGTAGGCGTAGATATTGAAGTGGCCGTCGCGATCGGAATCGTAGTAGATCTCTTTGCCGATCCACATGGGGTCGCGGCTGGCGCGCGGACCTTCGGTAATCAACTTAGCGGCGTGGGTCTCGGTATCGAAAATGTAAAGCTGGCTGGCCTGGCCGCCGCTGTAGCGCTTCTCGGTGCGGAAGTCACGCGCGCGAGGGGAATACACGATCTGGTTTCCACCGGGCGAGTAAGCTCCGGCGCCCGAGACCGGCATGGGCAGGGGCTCGGACGGGCCGCCTTCCATGGGGACGCGATACAAGCGGGTGACCGCGAGCGTGCGGGAGTCACGCATGGAACGGTAGATGATGTAATGGCCGTCGTTACTCCAGCCGTAGACCTGGTTGTCATAACCCCAGCGAGGAGGCAAGGGTCCGTGCGCCGGATAGAAGGTCAACTGCTTGGGTTCGCCGCCATCAGACGGCATGACATAGACCTGTTCGTCGCCATCATACTGGCCGGTGAACGCCAGCCACTTACCGTCGGGCGAGAACTTGGCGAAAACTTCCATACCAGGATGCGAGGTGAGGCGGGCGGCGGTGCCACCAGCGGCGTTGACCGTCCACAAGTCGCCGCCGTGGGTAAAGACGATGCGGTTGTCGTGGATGTCCGGGAAGCGCAGGAGCTTGGTTTGAGCGGAGAGCGGCGCGGCCAAAGCCAGCAGTGAGAGCCAAAGGTAAGTAGGTGCGAGGCGCATAAGAGAGTTTGACGAACGAAAACACGAAACGATAAGGTTAGCAGGTACTGGCAGCCCGTTGTTGTTACATTCCGCCACCTGTTAGAATCAGACGATAATGTCTCAAAGCGTCCGGCTGGATCCGGCTACGGTACGCGACATGCGCTTCGCCATGCGCCTGTCGCTGGCGTTCGGCGTCCTGATGTTAGCCGGTAAGATGACGGCCTACCTAATTACCGGGTCGGCGGCCATTTTGTCGGATGCTTCGGAATCCGTGGTGCACCTGGTGGCGGTGATCTTCGCCTGGTTCAGCATGTGGTTGAGTTTGAAGCCGGCGAACCAGCGCTACCTCTACGGATTTGAGCGTATCACATTCTTTTCCGCGGGATTTGAAGGCGCCATGATCGTGCTGGCGGCGCTGTTTATTATTGCCGTGACGGTGAAGAAATGGATGACCGGTCTCGAGATCAACAACGTCGGGGCGGGGACTTTGTTTACACTGTTGACCGCGGTTACGAATGCGGGGCTGGGCTGGTATTTGGTGAGGACCGGCAAGCGGACACAGTCCCTAATTCTGGAAGCCGACGGCAAGCATGTGTTGACCGATAGTTGGACCAGCGCGGGGGTGGTGGTTGGGCTGGTATTGGTGATGGCGACGGGATGGCGGCCGTGGGATGCGGTATGCGCGCTGGCGGTGGCGCTGAATATATTGTGGTCGGGGGGGCAGTTGATTTGGCGTTCAGCGACGGGGCTGCTGGATACGGCGGATCCGTTGACCGGCAAGGTGCTGCGCGAGAAACTGGACGCGATTTGCGGGGAGTTGGGCATTCAGTATCACGGGGTGCGATATCGAAGTACGGGTCAACGGCTGATGGTGGAAGTGCACCTTTTGTTTGCCGGGTCGCAGACGGTTGGGGAGGCGCACCGGCTGGCGACGTTGCTGGAAGAGCGGTTAGTGGAAGCGCTGGACCAACCGGCGGAGGTGACGACACATCTGGAGGCGCAGGACGATCACGAGGCGGTACACAGGGCGTTGCATTATACGGGCAAGCCGGGCGACAGTAGGTAGATAGATGCAGGCGTCGATGGCGTCCTCCACCATGGGATAGCCTGAAGTACACTGGAGAAAGCAGTATGACAGATACAATCAGCGTCGCCCTGATCACCGCCAGCGGATCGGTCGCCGTAGCCATCACCGCACTGGTGCTCAACTTCCGCCTCTTCAACTCCCTTGAACGCCGCATCGAAGTCATTGAGCACGACCTGAAGGACTTTTTCCGGACAATGGCCGAACACGACAAACGCCTCTCCAAGCTAGAGGATAAATGAGCCAGATAGGCGACGACGAGCAAGCATCTGCGAACGCCCGTTGGCGGTTAGCGCTTCCAAAAGGATTTCTTCGGTAGTTCGATTCCTAGCAGGCGTTTGTAGCTGTCAAGCTCAGGGGTGGTGAGGGGCTTCGAGGTGCGCAGGACATCGACCACTTCGAGCAGACGGCAGAAATAATCGAGGCAGTGCCAGCAGGTCTTTACGTGGCGCTCCATTCCTTCGCGGCCGCTCCAGGTGGCGCGGCCATCGATCACATCGAAGAGGGGTCTGTCGGGAAGGCAGTCGGGGGTCGAGATGGCGTTGGCGGCTTGGCCCAGTAGGGGGCCATTGTCGGCGAGGATGCTGGTGCGCCACGCATCGACGTTGGTGCGGACCAGTTCGGCGGCGCGCGCGCGGATCTTTTCGGCGGTCTCGGCGGACATGCGCAGCATGCGGCCAGTGTCTGTGGCGGGGTAGCGCATGGTCTCGAACCAGACGGTCTGCTTCTCGGTGAGGGTTAGGGGTTCGAGCGCGGTACCTAGCGTTTCCAAGTCGAGGGGCACCTCGGGAGGGGCACTGGCGCGGTCGACTTCGACGGCTGCGAGCACGTGTTGGCGCAGGGTGGCGACGAAGGCCCTTTCCTGGGAGGGATCGAGAGATTGAAAGAGGCTGGAATCCGGGCGGCTCAGTTTCAGCAAGACGCGTTCGAGCAGGGCGGGGTCGCTGCCGCGCTCCGGAAAGTAGTGGGCGAGGAACTGACGGATGGGCGGAACGTAGTTGGTGATGAAGTACGCCCAGCCTTCGGGCTTGCCGGCGCGGCAATCGCGGATCATTTCGTAACAGGTATAGATCATAGGTGGGGCTGCGCTCAATGATAGCGCATCGGCGACGAACGAAGCCTAAAGAGTTGGGTGCACGGCAGATAGCTGAGCGCGAGGAAGGTACGGGCTGCCGGGCGTCACTAGTTTGGGGCCGGGGGCCGGGGGACAGAGGCCGGGGATTAGATGTTTTGGTGGTTTTGGCGGGTTCTAACGAGACTGGAGAGGGGGGAGGGGGGCGGACGAGAGACAATACGGGCGCACCCTTTGTTGCAGGGCGCTGGGTCGTCAAAGATCTAAGTGCGGTTACGAGCTAGCGAGTGTCGGTGGTGTCCGGCGCACAGAAGACGGGGTGGCCGACGGGTTCGGACATGACGAAGCCGGGATGCGGTTTCAAATCCGCGTTGCGCACCGGGTGCATAGGTTCGACAGGGGTTGCGGCTTGCGTCTGCGCTTGCACTTCCGGTTCCGGCTTGGCGGGGCGCTGCTTTTGTAGCTTTTGCAGGTAGTCGACACCGTCGCGGAATTCCTTTTCGAATTTGGTGCGCTGTTTATCGACTTCGGCGAGCATGGCCAAGCGGCGCTCGCCGAAAGGGACTTCCTGGTAGATCTGGTTTTCGGAGTTGGCATTGCGGATGAGGTGCCACTGCGCGATGACGATGGTTTCGAAGCAGCACATTTCGAAGCGGGTGCGGGGATTGAAATCGGCGCACAGTTCGTCCCAAAGCTGGGAGTAGGCTGCGGCGTTTTCGGTGGGGAGGATGATGGTACGGGTGCGCAGGCCGAAGGTGAGGGCGTTGAAACGGATAGCTTCGCGACCTTCGGGAGTCTTCGGACCCGAACTGTGTTGGGCATTTGCTTTATTCGCGGCGTGTTGCTTCTCTGATATCAACATATTCTTCCTTTTGGGATGGCGGTTGGAGCCGCTACCCGATTTGAGTAGAGCATGGGCGGGTTGGGGAGGCGGGGGTGGGGTGGTGCAAGTGGCTGGATTGATGGGGCTGAGTTATTTTCTCAAGCAGTGACTCGCGTTTCTCTTTACGCCGCCGAAAGAAGAACTGTGGAAATCGCCTGGCCATTGAAACTTGTGGCGATTTATGAAACCAAAACAGTTTTCTCTTGACACAATGATCGACTTATGAGATATTTTGCTCTTCTTACGGTAAAACAGAGTAGTTAATCTGTAATAGCTTTAGTTTCGATAACTCCCGTTAGTATTAACCCGCCAGCTAATGGTTTCCTTAATCTGCTTGTACAACCCGGTAACGCGAGGGATCCATTCTACTGGCTATCCATGATGTTGACCGGTATGGGCGTTGCAAATGCCGATTTACCCGTCATTTCGGGTAGTCAGCGCGGCCCGGGAGAAGAGGACCTAACAAGTGTCATTACTTTTACGGGAATTGTTCCCTGAACCGCAAAGGCCATCTAGAGTTTTTCTGCAACAGATTCTCGCGGTGACATTAATGCCTATGGCGTTGATGGTCGAGTTTATACTGTTCTCGCCCTTCCGCCCCATTAGTCGACATCTCGACGAAGTGGCGATAGCGCTGGGAATGCTAAGTGGTCCATTATGGGGGTTTTATGTTCCGCGAGCGCGCGATTACGCGATTGCACGTTGGACTTGGGTAATTCCCGTAGCGCTATTCGCCCTGGCGTTCAAATCGGAACTTCGGGTTACAGCCCTGGCACGCGCGTCCGCAATATTTTTCAACCCGCCGCCAGGAGATGAGGGCTTGGGCCTTCTGATAACTCTCCCCGTGGCGTCGTCGGTGCTTTATTCGATCGGCGCGCATTGCGCTTACGTTAGGGAGAGGAGGGCTAGTGCGAATCAGTCGATTTAACCAGCTAATGGATCAGTTCATGCCTCAGCAGCTTCTGGCTGTCCTGGCCTGCCCGGTGGTGGGTTTGCTGTTGACGATACTGCTTCGCCTCCTCGGTGTTTTTGGTTCAGCGACCGCAGGCATCAGCGGCATAGTGCTGACCGCGCCGATTGTGGTCAGCGGTTTCGTTTTTGGGTACCTTCTTCCTCCGTTGGCGTCGCGCGGGCCCGAATTGGCCCGGTGGACAGGGGTGGCGCCGTCGGTAGTCCTGATCATTATTTGTATTTCCGATGCAAGGGTACTCGGCATCAGGGAAATGTTATCGTCCTATTTCAACATCGTTCACCCAACTGAGCTGGGCATCGGCCTTATCTTCGTAACCCTTCCAACCTGGTCGGCGATCACCTACGCGCTTGGCTCTGCGATCTACCTCAGAAGGCAAAAGAGAGTGCACCGGGATGATTGGAATTGTTAGCGCCCGCCGGCCGCGGTTGCAACACCATAATAGATTCGCCAGTCGAAACAGCGCCCGAGTATTATTAGGAGTGATGACGCCAGGGAAAATGGCGATGTTAGCGTTGCTCCTCTTTATGACGAACCTGGAGGCGCAAGAGTGGGTGCCGGTGCACGTTGTTGGCATGGGATATGTGCAGGAAGCTCGAGATGTTAGGATTGCCGGAGTCGTGAGGTTGAAGTGCTTGCTGAACTCAGATGGTTCGGTTGCCGACGTCAAGGTGCTGTCGGGGCATAGGATCTTCATCGATGCGGTTTTGGAGAATGCGCGACAGTGGCGTTTTGCCACTTCCGGCAAGCGGAGCCATACGGGCGCTGAGGCGCTACTCATATACGAGTTTAAGCTGACCAGCCCTATCTGCGGCCGGCCGTACAAAGAGAATTTCGTTTTCGATCAGCCTGACCGCGTGGTGGTGTCGAGCGAGTTCCCATGCTGGAAGCCGGACATAAACATGAGGTCCCAGCCATGAATCGTATTCTACTGGCCGGCGAGCTGCTTTTGCGAGCCCTCGGCGATGTTGGATATTGGGCGGGCCAGCAACTGGCGGCGTGTCTTGCCCCGATGCTTGTGTGTGAACTCATGACCTTCCCCTGGCTCGGTTGGAACGAACATCATTCCCCAATTGGACCCGCTGGTTTCCAAATACTGCAAGCTGTGGCGATCGGGATTGGAGGGTGCGCCCTGGGGCTCATATTCGGGCGTGATTTCCCGTTCCTGCGGCCCATAGGCAGGTGGATCTGGGTCCCGCCAACGGCCCTACTGGCCGTGTTCATTGGTAACGACCTTCGAACGTTTGGCCCTGGCGCTATTGCGCAAGACTTCTTTTGGGATTTCCGTCCCGGTAGTTCGGAAGGCCCACTGGGGCGAGAGGTGACAGTCTATCCGGCTTGGTCGTCTATCTGTTACTCACTGGGTGTGTGCCTTGCCGGCGCTTTATCTGGGCGGCGGGGTGCAGTACGATAACAAAAATCGTAGCCCGGCGTGCCGGGGACGTGTAACGGAGACAAATGAGTCCAGCATCGCTAATCGCTTCCATAGCGCTTGCCGTTCCACTTCTAAGCGCCGAGATACCGGGCAGTGGGATGGTTAGATCGGCGAATGGTACGCCTCTCGAGCAGGTTTGGGTGCAAGAACTTGGCGAGGTGCTCGGAAGCATGACTGGTCTTCACGTTTCCGGTCTCACTCCGGAGCCGAAGTGGGTGGAGGGACTTTCGTCGCTTACCGTTCGGAGCATCCATTGTGGCGGCGTGCAGTGTGTGAAGGACAGTTTCTACCGCAGATCATAGTGACCACGGGCGCCGAAAACGAGAGAGACCTCAGTGTCGTTTTGCAGGTTGAATCTGATATGGGAACCTTGCGGCTGTGCACGCGACAGCGGCATGAATTGCTGCCCGAGCTCCAACTTGAAAGGACACCGCACGTCACACGTAAGCGCGGTGGTGGCGTGGATTTCGTCGCCTACGCCGCAACTTATACCAAGAGCGGATCGACCTGCGGGGCGTCTCCGGCAGTGGCTTGCAGTCGAGGTGGATTGGTTGGGGGGGGAGCCAGCTTGAGTACTCAAAGTTTGCGAAGGAGGCCGCCCGCGCGTTCGACAGGGCGATTGATAACGGCTGCTGCCGCTAGGGCGGCGAATACTTCAATTGGCCGTGATCGGTTCCGGAAGGAGGCCAGAATGAAGAAAGACTATGCTCAAATCGAGGCCGAGTGCGGCAGGATAATTGCTGACATCGCACGACGAACCGGGCTGAACTTCGCTCAGCTCGAGAGCATTGATCGCAATCATGAAAGCACGATTCGCGCTGTACTACCGATCGTCCGCGAGTGGGTCGCCGTATCGCAGTTGCCCAACGTGAGACGATCCATTTACATTCAGTTTCTTACTCCCTATGCGGCCGACTACGTGGACGACATCCTTGCGTGGGTACGAACCGAGAACGAGCATATCGGTCAGGACATATTACTGCAAGCGCTGTACGCGATGTGTAACCGGAAGAACGCAGAGCGGATCTGGAACGCAGTACCCTTGTTGCCACCTAATCTGTACATTGACCTATTACTTGCGAAACTGGTAAGGTTCTCCTCGGTCCCTGATCAAATCGTGGATCGTATCATGAGCCGGCTGGAGGCGTTGCGGCCGGGTATCGAACGTGGGGATCCACTTCCGTTTGCCGTTCTGGACGCGTATTCGCGCCTGAGTCAGCCGCGGATTCAGAGATGGTTTCGCTCATTCTTGAATTCCAGCAACAAGGACTTGAGCCGCATGGCTAGACGCTCTTGCGGGCGCGCCTTCAAACTCCCCCGGGCCTGTCGGATCGCCAGCCAAATTGACCGCGATTTCAAACGTACGGTCATTTCAACAGAGGTTGACGACAGCGAACTGGGCGATTTTCTGCGGACATGGGAGAAGGCACTTGAGATGAAACTGCCCGCCGGGGTCCGGTCCGCACGGATACTTGACGTTATCGTAGAGGATCGATGGACGGTTTGCGATATCGCTAAATCGTCTGAGGGACCGATCGAACTGTGGTTGAGACTCGAGGCCACCAAGACCATTGAGGTGTGGATCATGCGAGCGGTAGTTTCTCCCGTTTGCTGATGTGTTGATTTATTCTGAGCGGTCGGGGACCGTCCGATGCGGCCTTGCTCGCCGCCGGGCGAATCATTACGCGATAGGATGAGATGAATGCCGGTGCATAGTGGCCGCATGCGGAGGAGGGATGTGACTGGCTCCAGGCGGCAGTTTGAGTTGAGTCACGGTATGCAAGTTACACTAACCTTCGCGGTTGCCGGTTTCGCCAGCGGCATGGGATCGCTGGCCCTATTTACTTCGACGACGTCCTCTTATGAGGGATTGCTCGTGGACGGGGCATGGTTTCTCTTCGCTCTGATCGTGGCTTGGGGGATCTGCAACTACCGCGGCATTGTCGGGGCGGGCGCCTCGCCGGCGGGTTATCTGGTAGCTGGATTGATGATCCTTGTGGCTCCTCTAGTCGCCTCTTTCTGCGTCCTCTTCGTTTCGTACTGTTCGATTCCAGCGCTTGAGATCTTCTTTCATGGGACGCGGACTCTGACAGGGCGGGTTGGATTCCTAGCCGGTATGTTCGCGGGCGCGATGTGCGTGGCAAGTTTTATGGCCGTTAGCGTAGCCGCCGTCGGGGGGAAGTGGGACCGTCGCGCCTTGACGCTACTGGCCGCATCCGCGGTCGCGACATGGATGATTCCAACACTCGCCGTACTTCTTTTGCCGGGGCGGGATCCAAATCAATGGTGGCCCGGGATGCTGCACTTAGCCGGCGAGACACTCTTTGCCAGTGTGGGGGGATACTGTTTATCACGGACGTGGGCTGGCGCGATGACGGCACTGGTAGGGCCAAATCAGCCCAGTGATCGGAGTCTGTGAATCAAATGGGCTCTTCGATGAAGCTGTTCGCACGCGGGTCCATACGGGGATTGATTGCGACGTACGCCCTCGAGGTCCACGCGGAAGTCTTGGCGGGACAGCTCGGGCTGTCATCTGGGCAAACGACCAGCGGCGACTGGGTGGGGTCCGGGCTGCCAGTTTCGCTTACGCTCATGGTAGTAGCGGCCAATCGCGGCCAGAGGCTCGGGTGAGAAGCAGCGGCCCAGTTCGCGCCACCAGAAGGTATGCTTATCTCTCCTACCTGTGTCTTTTGTTATTGGGAGCGTGCACGGTTGGCGGCCGGCACACCTCGGATGCTCAGATGGAGAAGAACTTCTTCGCCCACCAAGCCGAATTTGAGGCGCTTCTGGCGCAGATCGAGGCGGACGACAAACTAGACATGATTAGTATTGATAGTGTCAGCTATGGCAGCCGTATGATTGGCCCTGGCGATCCTGTGGGGCGCGATAGGCTCGACCCGTTGCACGAGCATTGGGCAAGATACGAAGTACCACTCCGTAGACTCGGTATCGCCCAGATCGGCAAGGGCGAAGGGAGCGTTGAGTTTCGTGTCGACCGAGGATCCATTATGAACGGGGATTCCTATAAGGGCTACGAGTATGGCTCCCCCCCCGGGGTGGCCCAGTTCAGGACGAGGTTGGATGGCTATCGCATGTCGGAGAGTGACAAGGATAGATTCGGAAACTACTGCGTCCACAAGCGGCTGACTGGAAAGTGGTACTTGTACCTTTTTGTTGCTCGCTAGCTCGGTGGTGTTTGCGATGAATGTCCCGCGACGGTTGTGGTTGCGTGCAGGCTTTCGTTGTTTGGGCCACTGGGGTAGCGGGGGTGCAGCAGGCGGCCCTCAACGCGACGGTACAATATAGAACGGGCTTGGGCGTCACAGTGACATATGTGATGTTACATAGGTATCAATAGGATGGCCGTTCAAATCGGTGCCACACTTTAACATCTACTGCGTCGGCGATCGTGTACTCCTGCCCCGCATTGCCCAGACCTAGTCGGGAATCTGGATGCAAACACAACCCGTCAGCCGTGCCGACCGACGGCATCCACAGGCAGTGATACAGATCATAGCTGAGGCGACTGGAGCGGAAGACCCCGTCGTCCCTGCGCCTCGGGCCTGGCCGAAGCCCGTCGTTGTCGCCGCGGCTGGACTCAAAAGCTGGCGCGCCTTTTTGTCAGAGGCTCGGGGGTTGGTCCGTCGGGAAGGCGGATGGTTTGTTTGCCGTCGTACCCTTGCGTGTTGCTGCTAGTGGTAATTACTTCGCATTTGATTCGGATCGAGCTGTCAAGATCCGCGACTTGGGCGACAGGCATGCGATTGCAACCGAGATAGCGAAGTCGATCGCAGTCGAGGGCCAGGGCTAAGAGGTCAGGGTGACACGTCACCCACGCCGGGTGCCGCGGTGAGGCGGCATTATAATAGGGTATCGAATTCAATGCTCGACGCCAACGGCAGTTGCGACGACCAGTTAATGGTATTGGTCAGCTTGGCACCCCCACCCACTTTCGCCGTCGCCAGCGCGCAATCGGGGTGCAATTATGAGCAGGCGTAGCAGATGGCGCCGCCGATTTTACAGCGTGAATTATCCTTACCGCAAGAGGTTCGGGTGGTATCTGCTGTGGTTTGGTACGCCCTACCTGGTTGCCAGAGTTTTCTGGGGTACGGAGCCTTTGATCGAAAGATGCGCACGAGGCATTGGACCGATTCTACTTTGCGTGTTGTTGTTTACAACTGCAGAGCATTGGGCGATCAATAACCACTGCATGCCGGACGTCTGAAAAGACGGCGAGACTGGGCGGTATTACACGATATCGAATTCGATGCCCTGCGCTAAGGGCAGTTGCGATGACCAGTTAATGGTATTGGTCTGGCGGCGCATGTAGGCCTTCCAGGAATCGCTGCCGGATTCGCGTCCGCCGCCGGTATCTTTCTCGCCGCCGAACGCGCCGCCGATCTCCGCGCCGCTGGTTCCGATGTTGATGTTGGCGATGCCGCAGTCGCTGCCCGCGTGGCTGAGGAAGCGCTCGGCGGCCATCAGGTTGGTCGTGAACATGGCCGAGGACAGGCCTTGCGGAACGTCGTTGTGCCAGCGGATGGCATCCTCGAGCGCATCGAATTCGATGAGGTAGAGAATCGGCGCGAAGATTTCCTCGCGCAGGATCGGCATGTCGGGCTTGGCCTTCACGAGCGTGGGTTCGACGAAGCAGCCGTCCAAGCGGCCGCCGCCATAAATCACTTCGCCGCCCTGCTGACGGATGGTGGCGATGCCTTCCATCATGTCCTCGACGCCGCGGGGATTTACGAGCGGTCCCATGAGCGTTTGGGGGTCGAGCGGGTTGCCGATCTTCACCTGTTTATAGGCGCTGAGTAGCGCGTCGGTCATGCGGCCGGCGATTCCTTTTTGCAGGAAAAGGCGGCGGGTGGTGGTGCAGCGTTGTCCGGCGGTGCCCACCGCGCCGAATAAAACCGCGCGCAAGGCGAGATCGAAATTGGCGTCGTCCATAACCACGATGCCGTTGTTGCCGCCGAGTTCGAGGATGGTGCGGCCCATGCGGTGCGAGACGCGTTTGGGCGACGCGGCGGCCCACCTGCGGTGGATCCGGTGAAACTGATCAGGGGGACGCGCGCATCGTTCAGCATGGCTTCGCCGACGGTATCGCCGCGGCCGATTACCAGGTTGAAGACGCCTTTCGAGTCCGTGGCGGCCGAGCACGCGGTTGGTGATTTTCTGGACCGCGATGGCGGTCAGCGGGGTATCGGAGGACGGCTTCCAGAGCGTGCAATCGCCGCACACGGCCGCGATCATGGCGTTCCAGGCCCATACCGCGACGGGGAAATTGAAGGCGCTGATGACGCCCACGACGCCCAGCGGATGCCACTGTTCGTACATGCGATGGCCGGGGCGCTCGCTGTGCATGGTGAGGCCGTACAACTGGCGGGAGAGGCCGACGGCGAAATCGGCCACGTCGATCATCTCCTGAACTTCGCCTTGGCCTTCGGCGCGGATCTTGCCCATTTCCATGGTGACCAGCGCGCCGAGGTCGGCTTTCGAGCGGCGCAGTTCGTCGGCCAGTTCGCGCACGATTTCGCCGCGCTTGGGGGCGGGTATCATGCGCCATTCGAGGAAGGCGTGGGCGGCGCGCGCGGTGATGCGCTCGTAGTCGTCGCGGCCGGCCATGCGTACGCGGGCGATGACGGAGCCGTCGGCGGGGTTGATGGAGGCCAGTTCGCCGCCCGAGGGGGAGGGAATCCAATCGCCGTCGCAGGCGCCGGAATTTACCGGCTCAATTTCCAATCGTTCCAAAACTTCGTTTGATGTCGCTGTCATAAGATGTCTCCGCGAGCCAGGCGAAGGCTTGGGGGCCGGTGGCAAATCGCCGTCCCGCAGCCGATGCCGTCTGCCGCATTCTTTCGGTGACCGCCGCTTGAAAGGCAGGGTCGTGCCATGATTCAAAGCCTTGGGCGCGGCTGACGCGAAGGCCAGCGTCGCGCGTGGTGGCGCCGTTTTTCTTGGTGGCGCGCACATGAAACGGGTCGCCGATGATGTCGCCATCGGTGGCGTCGAGGGCCATGGCGATCAGGGCGTCGGGATCGCAAGGCAGGAGCGGGGCCAGGGTGGCGTAGACGGCGATGCCCGCCGTACGCAGGCTGCGCACGGTTTCGAGGCGTTCGGCGATGGGGGCGCAGTGCGGCTCATAGAGGCGGCGGATGGCGTCGTTGTCAGTGGTGATGGAGAAGCTCACGCGCAGGGTGGTGCGTTGGGCCAAGCGTTGGAGGCGGCCGAGATCGCGCAGAATCAGCGGGCCGCGGGTTTGCAGGGCGAAGACCTGGGGGGGGTGCGCGATCAACTCGTCGAGCAGGCGCGGCATCATGTATTCGGATTCTTCGGCGGGCTGGTAGGGGTCGACCAGGGGCGAGCAATAGATCGACTGGTGGGGGCGCAGGGAGGCGCGCAGCAATTCGGACGCATTGCTTTTGAAGGTGGTGAAGCGGCCCCAATTGTTCCAGTCGTCGGGCTTCAAGCCGCCGTAGATGCGCATGGTGGGGACGTAACAATAAGTGCAGGCGAAGGTGCAGTTGCGCGCCGGGGTGAGCGAGTGCGTGAAGCCGGCCTGGGCGATAAAGCCCGACGTGGGCGAAAGGATGCTGGCGGATTCGGCGCGATGGACCTGGTAGCGCACAGTTATTATTGTAGCTGCGATGCGAAAGACTCAATGGCTGGTGGGGTGGTTGTGGACGGCGGCAGCGGTCTGTGGATGGGGACAAGGTTTGGAGGTGGGCGCGGGGCGGCGCGACATTACGCCACGGGAACCTGTGCCGATGTGGGGATACGGCGACAGACACGATGCGCTATCGACGGGGGTGCTCGACCCGCTATATGCGGATGCGGTGGTGATTGACGCGGGGGGGAAGAAGATCGCGATTGTGGGGCTGGACCTGGGGCGCGCGCCGGCGGAAGCTTCGCTGCAACGCATTCGTGCGCGCATCAAGGAGCAGGCGGGGATCGAGAATTCGATCATTGCGGGATCGCATACGCATCATGGCCCGGTGCTGGAATTGACCGATCAGGAAGGCAAGGGCAAGGGACGCTTCGATGCGGCGCTGCGGTATTACGGGCAGATGGAAGACGGCATTGTGGCGGCGATTGTGGAAGCGAATGCGCGGCTGACGCCGGCGCGCATGGCGGTGGGATCGGTGCAGTTGGAGGGATTCAATCGCAACCGGCATACGAAGATCGAGCCGAAGCCCAGCGATCGCGAATTGGCGGTGATGCGGTTCGACGATGCGGCGGGCAAGCCGCTGGCGATCCTGGTGAATTTTGCCGCGCATCCGACGATGCTGCCGGCGGACGATGCTGAAGTTCTCGGCGGATTACGTGGGCGCGCTGAAGGCCGAGGTTACCAAGGAGACGGGCGCGGCGGCGATTTTCATGCAAGGCGCGGCGGGCGACCAGTCGGTGAACTCGGGCGGGAAGGATTATCAGGCGTTCGGGCAGGCGCTGGCGAGTGAGGCGGTGAAACTGGCGCAGTCGCTGACGCCGCAGGGAGTGCGCGCATGCGTCGCTCGAGTGCCGGGAGGAGACGGCTGCGTTTTAAGGCGCGGTTCGGATTTCGCCAATCCCATGGTGAAGGCGGCTTATCAGAAGGCATTTTTCCCTGAGTTAGTTCCCAATTACATCGATGAGTATGCGGACGGCATTCGGCCGCGGCTGACGGTGGCGCTGCTGAATGGGGATGTGGCGCTGGTGGGGGTGTCGGGCGAATTCTTCAGTAATCATGCCATCCGGCTGAAGCAGCGGGCACGGGTGAAGCAGTTGTTCTTCTTTGGGTACGCGAATGGGTATCACCAGTATTTTCCGACTATCGAGGCGGTGGCGGAGGGCGGTTACGGCGCGGATAATGCGGTTTCTCCCGCGGCGGTGGGGGCGGGGGAAGAGGTGATGAATACGGCGCTGATACGGATGTATCAGATGATGGGCAAGATCAGGCAGTAGCTCTGCGTTCAATCTGGAAGAGGCGCTAACGCAAGACTACTTTGGCTAAGCCGGCGTTGTTGGCGCTATCGAGCACGCGAATGACGACTAAGTGTTCGCCCGGGGTCAGCTTGTCGAGCGACAGCACGAACTTCTCCTGCTGCGAATCGATTACGCCGTCGGCGGCCTCGAGCGGTATCCATCCGGTGGCATCCAGGGAATATTCGCAGCGGCGCAACGGGGATGCGGCATCGCGGGCTTCGAATTCCACAGTGGCTGTCGCGCCGGTACGCTGGGCCTGGCCCACGGTGACCACGGGGGGGGTGTTATCGATCATCACCGGCGTGCTGGTAAGGTCGGCGTCACGTGCGGTGGCCGGTGGATTGACTTCGCGGTCTGAAGCCAACACGCGGAAGTAATACTTGCCATCAGCCAATACGTCGCTGTCGAAGGTGAAGCCGTTCTCGTGCAGGTCGCCTTTCAACAGCATCCAACGGCGTTCGTCGTCGGCACGGAAGTAGAGGTTGTAGACCAGGCGGTCTCCGTCGGGATCCTCGGCCTGCCAGCTAATGGTGATCTGCTGGGCGGCGGCGCGCGAGAGCGTCTGGGTAGGCGTGCCCGCAGCGGAGGACGTGCTGGTGTCGCCGGTATCGGTGACGGTCACGGTGTAGGGCGAAATCGCCTGTTGCTGGATGGCCTTGGCGGCGGACGACGCGGCCATTTGCAGGGTTACGTTGATGCTCTTGACGATGGGGGGGGAGTTTTGGGGCAGATATGCCAAAGTCACATTGTCTAAGATCGGGGTGGCGCCGCCCGCGCCGGCGAACTCCGCCTTCCATTGGATGTAGCGCGCATTCGGGCTGGCAATGCGCGAGGCGGCCGCCTCATGCAGAGGCTCGGACCAATCGCTCCAGGTCTTATCC
This sequence comes from Bryobacterales bacterium, assembly GCA_963738345.1. Classification (GTDB taxonomy): domain Bacteria; phylum Acidobacteriota; class Terriglobia; order Bryobacterales; family Bryobacteraceae; genus Bog-159. The sequence goes on along the minus strand of CAVTWI010000002.1, from coordinate 2,129,762 downwards.
GGCTTGGCCGAGTTACCGGAGCGGGTGCGGAAAACAAGTGCTGGAGGAGGGCGCCATCTCGGCGCGCCAACTCAGGCTGCCCCAACGCGATGCCGTGCCGGTATCGTGCACGGGCGACTCGTAAGAGCCTGCCTGCCGGGCGTCTCTCCCAGGCGGTAAATGCGACCCATATCGCCGGTGGCGACTAATACGGAACCGGCCGAGGGCAGCAGGCGGGTGGCTTCGCCTTCATTGGTCTGCAGAACTAGAGTGATCTTGCGGTCGCGCGAAAGGCCGTAAATGCGGCCATTGGTATCGGTCGAAAATAGTAACTGGTTAGGGAGGGCGAGTAAGTCGTAGGCGTTTTCTTCCTTGGAACTCCACAAGGTCTCAACGGTATTGTCGGGATTGATGCGATAGATGGCGGATCGTTCGACGCCGCTGAGATCCGGTGGTCGCGGTGAATTGCGTGGATACTTGCGGCGAGGGCGCGGCCTGCACCTGCTTGGTGGGATCGGTTTGCGGCTTCAGTTCGGCACCGGGCTGAGTATTCTGTGCCTCCACTGTGACCGTTTGCGGAGCGCCTTGGACGGAGGTAGTTACTCCGGATCCGGACTGCGCGGCTTGCGTAGCGGCCTGGGCACGCTTGGCCAGCGACCCGCCCAATGCTGCCACATAGACGGTGCCATCGGGCTGTGGAATTATCGACCGGATCTCAGGCAGACTGGCGTCGTACAAGACGAAGGCCTTATCTTTGGCGGTCACGCGATAGAGGATGCCGTTCGGTTCGGTGCCGGCGAGCAGGCGACCCTTGCGGATCGACCGCCAGCCCGGTTACGTGGGATTGCCCGGTATCGTAATAGACTTCGCCCGTAGCCCGCGGCCGTAACGCGGATAGATCTTGCCCTGATCGCCGGTGCCGACGTAGAGCGAGCCATCCGGCGCGGCCGCCAGCGACCAGATGTAGCGGGTCTTGGGCGCGAAGTATTCGGTGGCTTTGCCGTTTTCGATGCGATAGACTTTGCCGTCGGGCGAAGTGCCGGCGTAGAGCACGCCATTGCGATCCGTAGCGATGGCGAAGACTTCGGGTTGTTCGGCGGTCCACAGGAGGGAACTGGCGCCCGATGAGTCGATCTGGTAAATGCGGCCGCGGTGGCCGGTAGCGACGTAGACGACGCCGTGAGGTCCTTCGGCCACGCTCCAGACCACGGCCTGTCCGGAGGAGAAGAGGGTATCGACTTTGGGCGCCAGGGTCAAGCGGCCATCGCGGCTGAGGGACACGCCTTGAAACTGGCCGCGGATGAAATCCTGGTAGCTGGTCATTTCCCAGGCGGTGGTGGCGGAGCCAAACGCACTACCCGCGACCAGAATCGCACCCGCCACGAGCGCGATGGCCGCGCCGCGCTTTCTCATTCCTTCACCTCAACCTGGATAGTTTTGGATCCGGTGATGACGCTGTCGCCCGCGCCGATTTCCATTTCGCCCATCTTGGAATTGCGGGTCTGGGTGATGCTGCCTTGGGCCGTCTGGGAGCCGGCCAGGATCATGGCCACCGACGGCGGAGGATCCGGCAAATCGGCGCCTTCCAATTGAAAGGCGGGCTTCGGGCCGCCAGACGCGCACGTAGGCCTTGGTGTTGGGGCGCAGGCTGTTCACCGTGGAGATCAGTTGCGCGACGGATTTCGGCTGCGCGCCGATGATCTGGCGGAATTCGGTGAGGTTGGTGGTCATGCCATCGGCCACGGTGAAGTAGAGCGGCCCGGGAGTCAGTGCCTTGCGGGAACCTGGTAATCGACGGTGCGCGCCAGCTTCCGCGCCGTTCTCGCCGACCAGGAGTTCGTGGTCAGTTCCACCTTGCCGCCTGCGCGCACTTCGCGGCGGCTGACGGAAACGTTGTCGATCTGAAACTGCTTTTTGGCGTCGAAGGATTCGATATCGAGATTCGACTTTCTTCACTTCGAGGGTATCGAAGCCGCTTTGCAGCACGTAGGCCAGCGGGACGGCGGTGGAAAGGGAGGCGATCATGCGCGGAGCCGGTGTCGGCCGCATACATATTATTGACCTTCAGGGGCGCGGAGGAGCCTTGGAATTCGATTTCGCCCGTTACGCGGAAGCTGGAAGCGCCCACAGTGCGCTCGGTGGCATCGATGGTATTGAAGACCGCCATCTGCACCAGCAGCGGCGAAAGGAAACGGTCGTTCACCATCTCCATCTGGTAATTATCGAGGCGTTTGCCGCCGCGCGAGACCGAGATCGTTACGGGCGCCATGGCGGCATTGCGTCCCAATTCGCCGGCGATGGCGGTGTTGCGGTCCTGCAGAGATGGCGCCCATGCGTTTCCTTCGGCGCGGAAATCTTGAACGATGCGGACAGTACTGGCAACAGTGCGAGCACCTCGGAACGGGTGAAGGGCAGGGCCGTGGACCCGACCGCCAGGAAGCGATGTCCGAAGGCGTAGATCTTATTGCCGTCGATGTAGGTGACGGTGCCGTCGGCGCCGATGCTGAAGTCGCCGGTCATCAATTGGACGCTGATCATGGAGCCGGGCTTGCAGCTTCGCAGGATCGCCCATACGCGGATACGGAGGGCCCCCCGGAAGAGAGCCTTGCGTGGGCTCCAGACCGAGGGATCGCAAGCTGAGGGGCGAAGGAATCCAGGGTGGCGCGGGTGAAACCGGCGAAGGAAACGGGCGTCGAGATATCCATCATTTTGGCGTCCATTTTGGCGTCTCGCAAGACGGGTTCGAGCCGGCCCGGCATCAGGCGCGTGAGATCGGCGGCAGCCAGAAGAGTGCCCAGGGAAACGCTCGTTGCGCGCAACTTGGGAGGCGGGCGACGACCGGCCCGCTTCCGTCACGCGCACCATTTCTTCGATGGGGCGGATGCCGGTGATGGCTTCCTTTGAGAAGGGAAAAGCCAGCGCCACGGCTCCGGCCAGTTTGCCGTCGATATATACCGGACTGCCACTCATCCCTTGGAGCACGCCGGTTTCGGCTAGGGGTCCACCGGAAAGGCGCGCCAGAATCAGGTTTTGTTTGGGGCCGATATTTTCCAGAACGCCTAGGACTTCGACCTGGAACTCGTCGATGCGGTTGCCGGAGAACACGGTCTTGCCGATACCGTGCAATCCGGGCTTGATGTCCTTTAAGGGGAAAAACGCAGTCTGGGCGTGCAAGGCGGCGGCAAGGGCGAACACCGCCGGGACAACGAGTCTCGGCACGTTTCCTATTCTACCGTGGAAAGCCATGGATCTTTATGACTAAGGGACGGTTGGGGAGGGGCGCGGGTTCCCGCTTTGCGTTTATTCGGCGCCGACCGCGCGCAAGTAGTCGGCCAGGGTCTTGCCGGGTTCATCGGGGAAGACTTCGCCAGACCGCGTGCAGGTGCGCACACGGTCGAGGCGGAAGTTGCGAAAGCCGGTGCGGAGGGTGCACCAGGCGCCGAGGGTCCAGACGGTGCCCCAAAAGCTGAGGGCTAGCGGGCGGATGGTGCGCTGGGTTTCACGACCGTTGTTATCCATGTACGACATATTGAGGATGGCATGATCGTCGATGGCTGCGCGGAGCGTTTCAATTAGCTGGTCGGTAGCACGGTGGGCGTTGAAGAGCGGCGCGTAGATTTGGGGACGGTCGATTTCATCGCGCCGGTTCTTAGGCAGCGCGAGGATGATTTTGTCGAGGGCGGGAACGGCTGCGGCGCGGAAACGCGGTCCACCGAAGGCCTGCACCATGCGCAGGCCGACGACTACGGCTTCCACTTCTTCCCGGGTGAACATGAGCGCGGTCAGTTCAAACGACCGGTCCAGGCCGTAGCCGACGCCCGCCTCGCCTTTTACGGGGATGCCGGAGAGGGAGAGATCGCGGACGTCGCGGTAGATGGTGCGCTCGGAGACGCGCAGAAAATCGGCCAGTTGCGCGGCGGTGGTAAGCCGCCGCGCGCGCAGGTGCTGTACGATCTGAAAGAGGCGGTCGGCGCGACGCATTAAGGACCATTATCAGCCCTCTTCGTGCAGCCCGACGCGGTTGCCTTCGCTATCGATTACGTGGGCGAAGGCGCCCATTCCGGGCGGCAGTTCGGTTCTGGGAACCAGGATTTGGCCGCCTTCCGCTACTACGCGCCGCAGGACGGCATCGAGCGCGCCGCAGGTATTCAAGTAGATGGCCACGCCATCGCGGGAGGGCTGGTAACCGGGCGCCTGCAGGAGGCATCCGCCGGTGGCGCTGCCCTGTTGGTAGGGGAAGATGGCCAGGCGGGAATCGCCGATGGATTCTACGCGCAGGGCGACGTCGAGGATTTGTTCGTAGAAAGCTCGCGCGCGGGCAAAATCGAGAGTTGGAATTTCGAACCAGTTGAGCGGTTTGTTCATACGGACATCTTGCCGTTGGGCTCCTGACAGCATTCTGTCAGGAGAGATTGCGGAAATTATTCGGTCTTATCTTTGAGCGAAAGCCGCCCGGGAGGCCAATTTCCGGATGCGCCGTAAACCACGACTTGAGCGCCCCGTGATCGGCTAAACTTAGCTCTGACAACATCGATGGCTCTATCTCCTGGCAACAGACTCGGCCCGTATGAAATCCTCGTGCTCATCGGCACCGGTGGCATGGGCGAAGTGTACAAAGCCAACGACACACGGTTGGATCGCATGGTAGCCATCAAAGTTTCCAAGACTGAGTTCACCGAAGGATTCGACCGGGAAGCGCGGGCGATCTCTGCGTTGAACCATCCAAACATTTGCCATCTCTACGACGTTGGCCCTGACTTTCTGGTGATGGAGTATATCGAAGGCGCACCAGTGAAGGGTCCCCTGCCGCTTGATCGTGTGGTGCAATACGCATCACAGATCTGCGACGCACTGGACGCCGCCCACAAACGAGGCATCATACATCGGGATCTCAAGCCGCAAAATATCCTGGTGACGAAGGCGGGCGTGAAACTGTTGGATTTCGGTGTGGCGCGAATCGCCAACGGCGACCAGACAGTGACCATGGCCAATGCGGTGAGAGGCACACCCGGTTACATGTCGCCCGAACAATGGGAAGGCGAGCCCGGCGATGCCCGCTCGGACGTTTACGCGCTGGGTTGCGTCCTTTACGAAATGATCAGCGGAAAGCCGATCTGGCGGGAACGTGTTCCGGTAAAGCCGCCGGCATTGGAAAGTCTCATCAGCACGTGTCTCGAAAAAGATCCCGACGACCGCTGGCAGTCCGTGCGCGACATCAAGTCCGGATTGGCCCTGGTGCAAGTCCCACCGGCGCCAGTTGCCCAGCCTGCCGGCAACTGGCGGGAACGCACCGCGTGGATCGCTACGGCCATATTAGCGGCAACATGTGCGGTAATCTTTTGGTCATCTTTGCGCCGCGCGCCCACCGTGCAACAGCCCGTGGTCCAAGTGGACCTCGAGCTTGGGGCTGCGGTTTCCAGCTCAAATATAGGCGCCGATGCGATCCTGTCTCCCGACGGAGCCCGCCTGGTTTTCGTCTCGGAGGGCAAGGACGGAAGATCGCACCTCTCCACTCGCCGGCTGGATCGGGCCAATCCGACCGAGATCCCCGGAACCGATAACGCCTACGGCCCATTTTTCTCGCCAGACGGTTTGTCGGTCGGCTTCTTCGCCTCCGGCAAACTGAAGAAGACTAACCTCGATGGGGGCGGTCCCGTGATCCTCTGCGACGCGCCCGCGGGCCGGGGCGCGACCTGGAGTGAGGATGGCAGCATCGTGGCCGCACTGGATGTGGTCCGCGGTCTGGCTGTGATTCCGTCGGCGGGAGGACAACCCAGCCCACTTACGGAAGTCCAGCCAGGTGAGTCCGGACACCGTACGCCGTATGCATTGCCGGGCGGCAAGGCCGTGCTCTTCACCTTCAGCAATGTGAACGGCAACTATGAAGAAGCGGGCATCGCCGCGGTGTCCCTGAAGGATCGCCATCGCAAGACGATCCTCGGCCGCGCGGGAATGAACCCCATGTATCTGCCCAGCGGCCATTTAGTATACGCCACGAAGGGGGAATTGCTGGCGACCCCTTTTGACGCCGAGCGGCTCGAGTTGCGCGGCGATCCCAAGCCCGTCATCGAAGATGTGGCGGAGGATGCAACCTACGGGAGTATACAATTTTCCTTTTCCCAGACCGGGCGCGTCCTCTACCGAGCAGGCCGGGCCGAGCGGCTTCGCGAGGTATTGTGGCTCAGCGAGAACGGCCAAACACAGCCGTTGTGGCCGGAGCCAGTTATGGCACTAGAACCTCGGTTGTCGCCGGACGGACGGCGCCTGGCGATGTTTATCTCGAATGGGCCGGGTTCGGATCTGTGGGTATATGACATAGACAGAACGACCAGGACGCGCCTGACCAGCGGCCTTGCCGGGAGGGATGCAGTTTGGAGTCCGGATGGACAGTTCCTCGTTTTTCAGGCTCGTGGTGGTATTTTCTGGACTCGCGCGGATGGCGCAGGCAAGCCCCAGCCGCTGCTTTCGTCCACGAATTATACGCGGCCCAGTTCCTTTTCTCCCGATGGGCGGCTGCTTGCCTATGCGGAACCTTTGCCCGGCGGAGGTGGCGCCATCAAGACGCTGCCGGTCGAAATCTTCTCCGGGCAGGTGCGGGCGGGAACGCCGGCGGTTTTCTTGCAATCCGCCGCCACATCGAACTTCTACCCCAGATTCTCTCAGGATGGACGTTGGCTGGCGTACAACGACGCTGAGTCGGGAGCCTTCGAAGTGCATGTCCGAGCGTTTCCGAATCGAGAGGCCGAATGGCAAGTCTCCAATAGTGGTGGGAGTTTTCCGGTCTGGTCGCCCGATGGCCACGAACTGTTCTACCGGAGCCCAGACAACCGCATCATGGTGGTGGACTACCGCATCCGGGGCACGGAGTTCACTGCGGACAAACCTCGCCTCTGGAGCGATCGCCGTCTGTTCAGTCTGGGGATCGCACCGACGTTCGACTTGGCCTCCGATGGGAAGCGTTTCGCGGTCCTTACGGAGTTTGTTGCAGGCCAGCAACAGGTCCCCGCGCAAGAGCATGTCACGCTGATGTTGAACTTCCTCGACGAAGTGCGCGGGCGTGTGCCGGCCCGGAAGTTGCGTTAGCTCGCGGGTGTGGCGGCGACACGATGCCGGCTTGTGCGCATCTTCCGGCGTCAGACCCTACGCGTGCCAAGCGCCAACGGTATTTCCGCGCTGGTTGGTGTAATAACCTTGCACGGTGTACTGTTTGGGGTTATTGGGCGGGCCCCATCCGAAGAGGATCCAGGCTTCCAGATCGCCGTTCTCTTCGCCGTCGTCGGCGACCCAGCCCTTACCGGGGATCTTGTCCGTGCAGGCTTCGGCCAGTTCGTGTCCATAGACCGCAGTGAAGTCGCCGATTTCGCCGCCGCATCCGGAACAGAGAGCGGACGGCAGCACGGCATACGCGATATCGGTTCCCTTATGAGTAAAGGCGTCGTGGTAGCCGCAATAGCTCTTGCAAGACTTGGATCCATCATCCATCGTCGAGACCACCTTGTCGGGCAGGATCAGCATAAACAGGCTATTCTCGTTCGCGTGAATGTGGCCGGCGTTTAGCATTTTCGTGAGGGTGGCTTGCGCCTCGGCATCGCTGAAAGTGGAAGACGGTTTTAACGCGGGACCCGTAATGGAACCCAGGTAGGTGCCCGATCCGGTCCCATAGTTCAATTCGCGGAGCGGGTCGAGGTAGCCGTTTTCCACTATAGCTTTGCTGAATCCCTCGACGAAGCCCTGATCGCCCCAGAACGGCCCCAGGTAGATATTGGTTACTTGCGGATTTTGGATGGTGCTGCCCGCGATGTTGTGAAAGCCCTTAGCTGCCCCGGGTCCGGTGGGCGACGCCAGCGGATGCACCACCAAATCATGCAGGTCTGCCGGATCCTTTTCGCGGCGCACGGAGGGCCGCATGACGCCTCGCGGCGGGGCGATTTGGATTACATTCGGGCGGCGGCCGATGTCCCGCAGTCCCTGTATTCCGCTTTCAATCATGGTTTCTGTTTTCATGCTGCAAATTCCTTTCTTGATCTTAAGCGCGAGAATCGGTGAGAATGGGACAGCGGTGCTCGCAGACTGCCAGCGTGAATATGGGGAGACGATGAAAGCATTCAAACAGGCCATGGCTCCCACGCCGATGAGCCGGGTTGTCCGCGGCGGCTTCCCTGACCGGCAGTTCGACGTAGACTTCTGGCAACAACAGAGCGATGCGGCGATTTTTGAAGCGGCATGGGAGATGGTTGAGATTGCGGAAGCGTTTAAAGGTACACGCGTGGAACTCAGACCGGATTTCAAAGACTTCTTACGTCTGCTGAACAAGCACCAAGTGAAATATCTGATTGTGGGCGGCTATGCTGTCATGAAGTACACAGAGCCGTTTTACACGAAGGACTTGGATATCTGGATTGACGCTACTCCAGATAACGCCAGGCCTATGTCGCCCGCGCGTGTGGATGTAATGACATCCATAGATGCCGTTGTATTCAGTGAAGCTTGGAAGGATCGGGTACAGACCAGCCTGGATGACATTCCGATCTCGATCATTTCCCTGGAGCATTTGAAGCAAAACAAACGTTCCGCCAACCGGGATACTGACAAGATTCACTTGGCACGGCTGGAAAAGTACAGTAAGTCTTCTAACTAGGGAAATCTAGACTTCAGAATTGAAGCGGCCGGCTAGCCAGCCAAGAGCGGCGCTCGAAACCACCACGGCGAGATGCCAGACCAATACGTGAATCGCTTTCAGGTTGGGACAATGCAGTTCGAGCATTCCCAGGCCCGCGAGTCCAGCCAGGACACCGACGGCGAGGCCCGCTTTACTCCAGTCCAACACCAAACCGCGGCGCAGGAGCAGCGCAATGGCGATGCCCGTAGGCAGAGCTACGGAAAGTCCGGCGACCAGGCAGGGGATGCCTTCGTGTACCAGGTTTTCGGCGCTATAGCCATGGAATGCCGCCGCGAAAACAGCCGCCAAAATCGACGCCGTACCAGCCAGGGCCCAGGGGCCGAGGTTGCGCCCCGCCGCGGGACGCATTTGGCGCACGCAAGCTGCCGCGGCCAGAGAGCCGGTGGCCAACAGCGCGGAGAAGATCAACGCGCGTTGCGGCACACTGAGCGCGCGCAAACCGGCCATGCCCAGAATCGACGCGACGTCCACGGCCACGGCGGCGAAGAGCAGAACTAAGACCAGGAGGTACAACCAATCGGGCGCCAGCAGACGCACCGGTGTTAGATCTGCCAGCAGGGCGGCGCGCGCGCGATCGGCGGCGGCGCGATCCGCGGCTGGGTTCGCGGGAAGGTCGCGGCCGGCGGCTTGCGAAAGGATTCTGCCGATTTCGTCGGGCGTCACGGCATCCTCCTGTTGGCCGACAATACCTCGCGCAGCTTTCGATACGCGCGATGGGCCTTCTGTTTTACCGATCCGGGGCTTGACGACGTGGCGCGGGCAACCTCCTCAATAGACATACCTGTAATTTTGAGCATGACAATGACTTCGCGCTGCTGCTCTGGCAATACCGAAAGCATGGCGTCGATATCCGGTACGTCCGCCTGGGCGGAGGACGATTTGGCGGGTTCCGGAAGAACGTCCACTTGCCGTTCATGGGAATCACGGCGGCTGGTCTTGCGGTAATGATCGAGACCAGCGTACCGCGCAATTGCCAGTAGCCAGGGCAGCAGCGGCTCGCCGGGGCGATAGGTATGGCGGGCGCGGTGCAGGCGCATCCAGGTATCCTGCACCAGATCGTCGGCGTGTTCGCGATTGGAAAGCTGTAGCAGAAAATAGCGGCGCAGCAACGGCGTGAGCCGGTCGATTAGAGCCGCAGCCGCCGGTTCATCCGCTTGCTGGTAGCGAGACATGAGCGACTCCACCGAATCCGCTAGAGCCGGATCGGGCACGGACCGTGAGCCCATCTATCGCCATGCTCCTGAAAACTTCATGTTCACTAACGGCGTGAGTCCTTATGATACCGAATGGTGGGACAGGCTTTTCGGCCTGTCCCTGCAAGTGCGGACCTGCGGTGTTTCTTAATTCTGCGCGGTCACGACGGCGGCGCCATTGGCTGCGCCGGTGATGGTGGCCACGCCCTTCAGTGCCAGGTTTCCATCCTCGTCGACGCTGAAAACGGAAAGGTGCGAGATCGAGCCCGAGCCATCAATGACGCCGATCAGGCGGTTGGCATAGGCGATATCCGTCGGATCGCCGTTCAACGTGGCGGCTACCGCGGCATCCTGCACAATTTCTGCCCCGTAGACGGCGTAGCGCGAGATGCTCATGCTGGGCGAGTTGGAGGAGAACAGGAAAGCGCCATCGAGCGCCACCCAGCACGGAGCCATTTGAGTACCCGATCCAGTAACGGTAAGGACGTCGTCATTGCGCACCAGGCTGATCTCGTTGGCGTGCGCGATAGTTACATACGCGTTGTTGCCGCGAGTTACCAGGCCGAAGGGTGCATTCACGTTCTGCGGAATGTTCGCGACCATGGTGGCGGGTCCAGTGACCGCGCCGGAGGCCGTCAGGTTCACAGTTTCAATGGCATTGCTTTTCTCTGAAATGATCAACTGGCCGGGCAGTACGCCGACCTGCGCCGCGGAGCCGTCCGCAATCAGCAGCGGAGCTACGCCATCGGGGCTCGCACTGACGCCGCCATTCGCGAGGGCGTGCGATTCGACGGTTGTCGATCCCAGAATATAGAGGTGATTACTTCCAAATGCCACGCTCACCGGCGCGGAAGTGGAGGGGATGGTCCGGCTGAACTGGAACCCGTTGGTGGCGCGTTCAAATAACGACACATTGGTCGATCCGAAATTGACCACCGCCAGATGTTTTTGCCACGTGGCGATGCCCCCAGCGTTCCCGGATACGCCGCCGTTTCCCTGCGTCGGTATGGTTTGCATCAGTTGGGCGTTGGTGTTGTAAACCAGCAACTGGTTGGGGGAAGCGTTGGAAGAAGTGACTATTAAGGTCTGCGCCTGGGCCGCTGCCGTGGCGGCTACAACCAGCGCGAATGTTTTCAAGTTTAAAGTACGCATCGTAACTCTCCTGAGTCTGATTCGACCGGAAGTGGATTCCGGTTGTCAGTGCAGGTTCGCGCGATGCGGTGGGAAAGTTACGGTGTGCGGAAAAAATATGCGGGGATTTACTTCTTCTTGTCGACTTCCACGTCGGGAATGCCGAAGTGCCCGCCCAGATCGCTTAAGCTATCCAAATCGATAGCGCCGACGATATTGACCAGGGTGAGTTGTTTGGGCTCGGTAGCGATAATCGCTAGTCCCCCGATTCCCTTGGCATCGTTCTTGATATAGACTTCCACGGCCTCGCCGTCTTCGTTACTATGGGTGCCCACGATGCGCTGCCAGTCGGGCGAGTGTAGCGGGGCGCGGAAGGAATCCACATCGGCCGCCGTATATTCGCCGGGCTTTTTGAATTCGAAGCTCTTTACGTAGATGCCTTTCAGGCCGCCGACTAGCTTTTTGACTTTGGCCTCGTCTTTATCGTCGTCGGAAAGGAATTTGGTGGCGAAGCGCAAGAGTGCGCCATCCAGGTTGACGTCTACCGTATCGCTGGCGCGGGCGGCCAGTTTTTCGAAATTCCACTTCACCTGCTGGGCCGAAGCGGCGCCGGCCAGCAGCAACGCGAGCGATCAGCAATCCCGCCGCTTTCATGAATCACTCCGATGGTTCAACATTTGTACTTTCTTCTGAGCTTTATTCAACTTGCTGCCGGCAATCCGCATGGCCAGCATTACCTGGGCCTTGGCCCGCTCGCCCTGATATTGACGATATTCGATGCCACCGGCCGCCAGAATCAATGCCGCGGCAATCGGCGCCGCCCAGCGAATCCACGGCTGCCGCGCCGCGCACACTGGCGCGCCGGCGACGCGCGCCAGCACCCGCGCCGCGAAATCGGGCGAAGGCTCGCTGCGGCGCAATGCCGATTTCAGTTCGTCATCCAAATTCATACACCAATCTCCCCAAGGCGGCGGGACAACTTCTCGCGCAAGAGCGCCAGCGCCCGCTGCAATTGACTCTTTACTGTGCCTACCGGGATGCCCAGGACCCTGGCGATCTCCTGTCGGGTCCAGATCCTCCTGGTAGCGCAATACTACGATGGCGCGCGATTTTTCCGGCAACGCCGCCACCAATTTCTTCAACGCACTGCCCATCAGCGGATCGTCCTGCGACGAGAGGGCCACCGGTTCGGGCGCATTCTCCAGGCTGACCATGGGGCGGCGCTGGCGGCGGCGCGCTTCATCCAACGCACGATTGCTGGTTACCCGGCGCAGCCAAAACAGCACGTGTTCGGACGACTCCATCTCCGCCAGATGCTGATGCAGCGACAGAAATACATCCTGCGCCAGTTCTTCAGCCACGGCCCGATCGCGCAACATATGCCAGGCGATGCTGTAGACCATGGCCTGATGTTGGCGCACCAGTCCGGCGAAATCGAATGGGGGCGCGCTCACCGGCGCCCGCCGGGGCATTTCGAGTACGGTCACTTCCCACTCATATCGTACGCGATCCTGCTTGAAACTTTCGCGCGCGTGAATCCGCTGTTCACCATGTTAATGGACATGTTCCGCGCATAGAAGAACACCGCGCGGACGTGGAACTCGCCGCCATAGCTTACCGGGAACCACAGGCCTTCGTCGAACTTGTCGTAGGTCACCGTGAAACCGAGGCCCTTGATGTCCGTGCCTAAGAGCACTTTCACCGCCACGGGTATGTGCGTCGCGAATTTGGTTGTGACCATCAGGGGCTGGCATTCGGCTTCGTCGATCAGCGCTTCGCCTTTCCACTCGGCATCGTCTGTATGCGGCTTGGGGATGAAACTCACGCGGTAAACGGGGCGCCCGCGGTAGACTTCCTTGCCCTCCAGCGTATAGATATATTTGGCCTGCTCCTTGGCGGTTAAGGGGAACATGTCGTGGGCCAGGCCGTCTTTGCTCTCCTTGTCGCCGGTCATTTCGTTGACCATGTCGCGGATCAGGTCGCCATCGATGTCCAGGTTCTTCATCTCCTTGCCAGGTTCGTCGTAGGCGATCAGTTTGCCGCTGCGGTCGACTTTGCCCTCGAAGTGGGTCAGCTTTTTTTCGATGCCGTTGGGGGTGGGGGTGACCAGGAATTCCGATTTTTCCTCGCGGGACAGCTTGCCGTTGGTGCGATGGAAGCGGGCTAAGACTTTCTGATTGTAGATGAAGGCGCGGCGGTTATCCTGTGCCCGGGCCTGATTTTCCGCGACGCGGGACATGATCTGGTCCACGGTCGGGTCCTGGGCCAATGCCGCCACGAGAGTAAAGGCAAACGCGAAGAAAAGGCGCATAAACGTCCGTTCAATTAATAATACGTGCGAGAGGTCTGTAAGAACGCAAATAGTTGTCGACCCCACCCTTACGGGCGGGGCTCGGTATGCGGTTGCGGTATGCGGTTTCGGTATGCGGGCGGGTTTAGGCGAGCTCGGCGGCAGCGGCTTGATCGAGGAACCAGGCGACTTTCCTCCCTTGCCGGGAAATTACTTGAGCCGGGAATTTCTTCGGATCGAACTCGGCGTGGAAGACGTTGCCTACGGCCTGCGCCTTATCCGTCCCGGTGACCAGGAACGCGGTATTCCTAGCGGCCAGCATGGGGCCGGGCAGCAACGTCACGCGCCACATGGACTTTGACTGGACGTAAAGCGCGGCCGCGATATGTTCGCGATCCTCGATCAGGGCTTCGCCGGGGAACAGGCTGGCGGCATGCGCTTCTGAACCCATGCCGCAATGCAATACATCGAAATGCGGCAGTTCGCCCTCTTCGAGACCGAAAAAATTGCGGATGTCTTCGGTATATAGGCGGGCGGCGGTCTCCGGTTGCGCCTCGCCATGGATGCGATGGACCTGGCTGGACGCAATGTGCGCCGGTACGATCAGGTTGTCGTGGGCCAGGCGGTAGTTGCTTTCCTGGTCGGTGGGCGGAACGCAGCGCTCGTCGACGAAGAACAGGTGTACGCGGTCCCAGCGGAAGCCCGAGGCCACCATGGATTGAAACAGCAATTTCGGCGTGGAACCACCGGAGACGGCCAACGTGGCGTGTTCCTGCGACGATAGCGCCTGTTCCAACAGTGCGCTGATGTGTTGCGCGCAGGCGGCGGCGGCCGCGCGCGGATCGGGACTGGTGAACCACTGCACGCTCATGGTAAGGTTACGATACCGCAAGTTTGGCGGCGGCGGCGAGCGAGCTTTCAAACACCGGATCGCGGCCCGGAATGGCGAGTTCTTCGCGCATGAGGGCGTAATCGGTGAGGGCCGGCAGCAGAGCTTTGAATGCCAGGCCGCCGGTTTTCACCTCCGCCGCCGGCCCTTCCGCAAGGGTGATGGATGCGATCGGCGTCCGCGCCGCTTTCGCGCGCAATTCCACCCGGCTGAGCCGGCCGGATTGCTCGCCGGCGTCGGAACGGAACTCGACGCGCGGGTGGGCGCCGATCTTCTCGAAGCCATCCACCAACCAGGCCGCCAGATAATAGGCCGTAGCGGGCGTGGCGGCGGCCGCGGTAGCGCGATCAAAATTGCGACACCAGCGGCAAGTTCGCCAATTGCGCGCGATTTTCGAAAATCTGCGCGATCAGTTCGCGCCAGCGCGTCAGGCGGGTCCACGATAGATCGGCCAGTAGGCGGCCGGGCCACCCAGCGCGCTCATTTCGCCAAGCGCTGCGCGAGCATCGTCGAAGGCCGCGCTGTCCAGCACCACCTTCTGGGCGATGGCGCAGAGCTGCGAGAAAGCCGGCAGCCGGAACAGGCGGGGGCTGCGGCACCACAGAATCACGGGCAGATCGGGCACGGTGAGCGGCAGCACCACTGGCGCAAAATCCGGCAGGCTGGCGTCTGAAGCGGTAATTTCAATTTGCTCGCAGCAGATCTGCTGGCGATGTCCGAAGGGCATCCAGCATTGGGCGAAGACGCGCGCCGTGAGCGACGCGTCGTCTCCGGCGCGGAAACCGGATCACGATGGCGCGGCTGGGATGCTCGGGCATCAAAGCGGCGAGCGTTTCGCCGATGGCCTGGGCGATCGTCGGATTCCTCGGCCGCCACCACCAAGCGTCATGGAGCAGGCGCGCAAAACTCCGGCGTCGGCCTTCGCCTTCCTTGCCCAGCGTTGACCCACAGGTCCGCCATGTCGTGCAGGATTTTGTCGGGCGCGATGGTGCCGGCGGCGGCCATTAGGGTTGCCTCCACACATGGCCGCGGCGCGCCAGCATATCGTCGGCCGCTTTGGGTCCCCAGGTGCCGGCGGCGTAATTGGGAAAGTCGAACTTGGTGGCGTCCCACACGTGCTGGATCGGCGTCGACCACGGTCCAACTGGCTTCCACCATGTCCTGGCGAGTGTACAGCGTGGCATCGCCGATGATGGCGTCGAGCAGCAGGGTTTCGTAGGCGGAGGGCGAGCGTTCGCCGAAACTGGATCCGTAATTGAAATCCATCGAGACGGGCCGCAGCTTCATGCCCGCGCCGGGCCGCTTGGATAGGAACTTCAGCGAAATGCCTTCTTCCGGCTGAATGCGCAGGATCAGCAGATTGGGCGCGGTGGTGGTTTCGTCGCCATTGAAAATCGCCAGCGGCGCGCTGTTGAACTGGATGGCGATCTCGGTGACGCGCTTGGGCAGGCGCTTGCCGGAGCGCAGATAAAACGGCACGCCGGCCCAGCGCCAGTTGTCGACGAAGAAGGTGACCGCGGCGTAGGTATCGGTCTGCGAGTCGGGTTTCACGCCCTTTTCCTGGCGGAATCCGGGGACGTCCTCGCCGCCGATGCGCGCGGGACCGTACTGGCCCGGAAACCGTATTCTGCAGCACTTCCTCCGGCTTCATCACGCGGATGGAGCGCAGCAGTTTGGATCGCTCGTCGCGCACGGAATTGGGGCGAAAGGTCGCGCTGGGCTCCATGGCGATGGTAGCCATCACCTGCGACAGGTGATTCTGAATCATGTCGCGCAGCGCTCCGGCTTCCTGATAATACGAGCCGCGGCCCTCCACGCCGATCGATTCCGCAGCGGTGATCTGCACGTGGTTCACGTACCGGCGATTCCACAGCGGCTCGAAGATGCCGTTGCCGAAGCGGAATGCCAGGATGTTCTGGACGGTTTCTTTACCGAGGTAATGGTCGATGCGATAGACTTCGGATTCTTCGAAAGCGCTGTGCAGTTCGTTGCTGAGCTTCTGGGCGCTGGCCAGGTCGTGACCGAACGGCTTTTCGATGACGATGCGGCGCCAGCCTTGCCCCCCTTGCCCACGTTGGCCTTAGCCAGACCTTGCGCGATGGGGATGTACTGGCTGGGCTGCGCGGAAAGATAGAAGAGCACGTTGCCGCCGGTGTGGCGGGCGGCCTCGATCTCTTTCAGCCGGGCGTCGAGCGCGGGATACATGGCGGCATCGTCAAAGTTGCCAGCCATATAGAAGATGCCCTGCGCGAAGGCGGTCCAGACGTCCGCGTCGAAAGGGGAATCTTCCAGAAATTCTTTGACCGACGCGCAGCATCTTTTCGCGAAACTCGTCGTCACGTCATGGCCGTGCGCGAAATGCCCAGGACTGCGAAACCCGCATCCAGGCGGCGCTCGTAAGCAAGCCGGTAGAGCGCGGGCAGGAGCTTGCGTTTGGTCAGATCGCCATTGGCTCCGAAGATCACCATGGCGCACTCGGGAACGCGGCGCTCGAAGCGCAGGGGATCCTGGAAAGGATTCTCCAGAGACATGTAGATCAAGTTACCACGTTCGCGGCACCTGAATGTTACATTGTCCGTGAGCGTGATGGAGCGCACAACGTGATCGTCGCCGGAGTTGATTTTGGGACGCTAAGCGTCCGCGTTTCGATTTTCGATAGTGTAAAAGGGCGGTTAGGCTCGGCCACCGGCGAGTATCCGCTCACCCGGCGGAAGGAAGATCCGGACCATGCTACGCAGTCGCACGCGACCACATGGCGGCGCTTGATCACGGCCATGCGCCAGGCCCTTGAAACCGCCGGCGTGGATGGCGGCCAACTGGCTGCGCTAGCGCTTGACACTACCGGATCGAGCGTGATTCCGGTAGGGCGAGGGCATGGTCCCGCTGGACGATTATTATCTCTGGTGCGACCATCGCGCGAAAGGCGAGGCGGCCGAAATCACTGCCGCCGGAAGCCGCCAGAATCTGGAAGCGCTCGAATGGTGCGGCGGCATTTATTCGTCCGAGTGGGGATTTTCCAAGCTACTTCACTGGCTGCGCCACAATCCCGCGAAACGCGCGGAAATGGTAACGGCACTGGAGCATTGCGATATGGTGGCGGCCGTGTTGTGCGGCATCACCGACCCGCGCGAGGCGCCCCGCAGCATCTGCGCCATGGGCCACAAATGGATGTGGAACCGGGAATTGGGCGGGCTGCCATCCGAAAAGTTTTTGGCGCAGGTCGATCCGTTATTCGCGGGCGTGCGCGCCAAACTGGAGGGCCGTTACGCCGCCTCCGATCAAATTGCCGGATTTCTTTCGGCGGAGTGGGCCGGAAAGCTGGGATTGCGTCCAGGCATCCCGATACCCGTGGGCGCGTTCGATGCGCATTGGGACGCCATTGGCGCGGGTGTTCGTGAAGGCGATGTGGTGAACGTGGTGGGAACGTCTACCTGCATCATGGCTATCGCCAAACAGGTGGATCTGATTCCGGGTGTGTGCGGCGTGGTGAAGGGGTCAATTCATCCCGATTACTTTGGCATTGAAGCGGGGTTGTCGGCGACCGGCGATATCTTCGATGCCATCGCGCGGCGCGCGGAAACTACGGTGGCGGCACTTTCGCGAAGGCCTCGACGCAGTATCGCGGCGGGCAAACCGGCCTGCTGCGGCTCACCTGGGATAACGGCGATCGCACCGTGCTAGTGAATGCCGAACTGGGGGGGGTGACGCTGGGTTGGAACCTGACGCATACCGCGCAGGACGAACTATTCGCAGCTATTGAAGGCACGGCGTTTCACACGCGCGTGATTCTGGAACGCATGGCGGAGCACGGCGTCCAGATCCGGCGCGTGATCAACGGCGGCGGCATCCCGCGCAAGAACGAAACCTTGAACCGCGTGTATGCCAACGTCTTGAATAAGCCGGTGCTGGTGCCGGAAGGCGATGTCACCAGCCTGGGTTCCGCCATCATGGCGTTCATGGCGGCCGGCGCTTTCGAGAGCATCGAAGCGGCGCAACAGGCGCTGTGCCCGCCTTACAGAACGATTGAGCCGGAACCGCTCGGCCACGCAGTTTACGAAGAACTCTACGGATTGTATCGCAAGCTTTATTTCGGTTTCGGCAAGCCGGCATCAGTGGCCGTGGCGCTTGGCGACGTGTTGCCGGCGTTGCGCCGTTTGGCTGCGCAGGCGCGAGGAGGAAGCAATGCATAGCAGGCGCGAGTTTCTACGAACCGCTGCCGCCGGCTTGGGTTACGCCGCGGCGCTACGGTCCGCCCCGAGCGATGCTCTGGTAGAAGTGCTGCTCGACGAACCGGTGGCTACCATAGCGCCCGAGATCTACGGCCATTTCGTCGAGAACCTGGGCGGCGTAGTTTACGACGGCATCTGGGTGGGCGAAGATTCATCCATCGCCAACATCGGCGGACTGCGGAAATCGCTGGTGGAAGCGCTACGGCGCATCAGTCCGCCGGTGATTCGCTGGCCTGGCGGGTGTTTCGCCGATAGCTACGATTGGCGCGATGGCACGGGCCCGCGCGCTCAGCGCCCTAAGCGAACCAACTTCTGGGCCGGTGCGCAGGAGTGGCCTAAAGGTGCGAAGCGGGGCGGTCCGCAGAGCTACGATCCGAACCAGTTCGGCACTGTCGAGTTCGCGCGCTTTTGCAAAGTGACCGGCGCGCAGCCGTATTTCGCGGCCAATCTGCGCGGATTGAGCGCGCAGGAATTCGACCACTGGGTGGAGTATTGCAATTCGCCCGCAGGCGCCACAACGCTGGCCGACCAGCGCGCGGCCGATGGCGAACGCGAAGCCTTGAACGTCCGCTATTGGGGCGTCGGGAACGAAGCTTGGGGATGCGGCGGTTCCTTTACTCCGGAGGATTATGCCACCGAGTTCCTGCGCTACACGTCGTGGGTGCCGGGGTTCAATGTGCCGCTGGCATTCGTGGGATCCGGGCCGAACGGCAACGATGTGGACTGGACCCGCCGCTTCTTTTCCAAGCTTGCGCAGAAAGGCGAACTGGCGCGCGTTTGGGGATGGTCGATGCACCACTACGCCTGGAACTCAAGTGCCGGGCGCACCACCGACTGGGCCGCGGGCAAGGGCGATGCCTTGCAATTCGACGCGCAGCAGTATTACGAAATCCTGCGTGAGGCCAACCAGATGGATTCGTTCATCAACTACCAGTGGAGCGTAATGGGCGAATACGATCGCCAGCATCGCACCAAACTTGTGGTGGATGAATGGGGCGCTTGGTACGCTCCCGGCACCGAACCGTTTGCCGAGGCTCTGCTGGGGCAACAGAGCACCATGCGCGATGCGGTGCTGGCCGGGTTAACGCTTGATACTTTCAATCGCAATGCGGATAAGGTTGGGATGGCGGCGGTGGCGCAGTTAGTCAATTGTTTGCAGTCACTGTTCTTCGCCCACGACGATGAGTTCTGCGTTACGCCGACTTATCACGTTTTCGATATGTACCGCGGCCACCAAGGGGCCCAAGCTTTGCGCACCATGGTCTCAGCGCCCCAGATTTACAAGGGGCTGGGTGGGGTGTCGTGCTCGGCGTCGCTGCGGGAAAAGACGCTTACCGTAACCTTGACCAACCCCAGCCTGGACCAAAGCCGCGACGTGGAAATCGCTTTGCGGGGCGCGGCGGCAGGCTCCGCGAAGGCGATGATCCTGGCGGCCGCGGACGCGCACGCGCACAACAGCTTCGAAAATCCGCACGCCGTGGAACCGCGCACAGACACCGTGGAAGCGAAGGGCATCCGTCTCACCCGCCGGTTGGCGCCGGCGTCGGTCACGAAATTGGAAATCGCTCTGACATAATCAAACAACATGCTCGAAGAACTTCGCAAAGAGGTATTAGAAGCCAATCTGGAACTGGTCCGCAGGGGTTTGGTGCTTTACACCTTCGGCAATGCCAGTGGAATTTCTCGCGCCGAGGGCCTAGTGGTGATCAAACCCAGCGGCGTCCCGTACGAAACCATGCGGCCCGAGGATCTGGTGATAACCGACTTACAGGGCCGCGTCGTCGAGGGCACGCTGCGACCGTCGTCGGATCTCGCATACGCACTTGGTGCTCTACCGCGCGTTTCCGGAAATCGGCGGAGTAGTGCACACACATTCACGCTATGCTACCTCCTGGGCGCAGGCGCGCCGTCCCATCCCCTGCCTGGGCACCACTCACGCCGATTACTTCCGCGGACCCGTGCCGGTAACTCGCGCCATGTCCGTGGCGGAGATCGAGGAAGCGTACGAAGCCAACACCGGTGAAGTGATCGCGCGCCATTTCGGTGGCGGCGATGCCATGGAAGTTCCCGCCGTCCTCGTCGCCGGGCACGGACCGTTCTGCTGGGGGCCTTCCGCAAGAGAAGCCGCGCACAATGCCGTGATCCTGGAGTATGTGGCGGAAATGGCTTACTACAGTGTCACCCTGGCGGAGGCTGCCGAGGAATTACATCCCGCGCATCTGGACAAGCATTTCCTGCGCAAACACGGAGTGACTGCCTACTACGGCCAGAAATAATTAGCTGGTCGAAAAACGGAAGACCGTGGTCGTGTGATAGGTCGCGCCCGGCTTCAACTCAGTCGTCGGGAAAGCTGGGATGATTCGGCGAATCCGGATAGTGCTGCGTCTCCAGGCACAAAGCCGACCGCCTCCCGTAAACCTTTCCGCCCTTTCCGTGAATCGTGCCATCCAGAAAATTCCCGGTGTAGAACTGAATGGCCGGTTCGGTAGTCAGTACCTCCATCACCCGGCCGGATTTCGCTTCCGTCACCTTCGCCGCCAGAGATAGCGCGTCCGCGGTGCGGTTCAGGATGAAGTTATGGTCGTATCCGCCGCCCAGCACGATTTGTTCGTCGGTCGATCCAATGCGCTCGCCGATGGCGTGCGGTTGGCGGAAATCGAACGGGGTGCCTTCCACATTGCGTAGTTCGCCGGTGGGAATCAAACCTTTGTCCACCGGAGTATAGCGATCCGCATTCAGAGTGAGTTGGTGCGCCAGTATGTCGCCCTCGCCCTGGCCGGCTAAGTTGAAATAGGAATGGTTGGTCAGGTTCAGCACCGTAGCTTTGTCAGTGACGGCACTGTAGTCGATCTTGAGTTCGTTGTTATCGGTCAGCGTATAGACTACTGTCACAGACAAATTGCCTGGATAGCCTTCCTCGCCGTCTTTACTCAGATAGGTCAGTTCCAACGCGCCATTGCCCAGCGGACGTGCCTTCCAGATCACCTTGTCGAAGCCGCGCTTACCGCCGTGCAGGCTGTTGTCGCCATCGTTCTTCGCCAGTTTATATTCCACACCTTCAAGCGTGAACTGCGCGTGGGCGATGCGGTTTCCGTAGCGCCCTATCAGCGCGCCAAAATAGGGCGGCGGCAGCAGGTAGCCCTTGAAATCGTCGAAGCCGAGCACGATATCGCCCAGGGCTCCAGTGCGATCCGGCACTCGTAAAGACACAATCACGCCACCATAAGTGGATATATCCGCTTCGACGCCCTTGGCGTTCTTCAGCGTGTAGAGTTCGACTGAGTCACCCGACGGTGTCTTGCCAAACTCGCGATGGTTCGATGCACAGTTCGTGGTCATGATGGTAACGGCAAAGAATAAAGGTATCAGGTTACGCGTGGTCACACTAGCCTCGCCTTCAACATGGTATAGGAATGCGGCGGGAAACTATAGGTCAGATGGTCCCCTTGCGCGGAGGCCGGCCGCGATACGGCCCGCACCTTGGTCGAATCGAAATCGTTTTCCGCCTTGATATCCGGGCCGTTCACTTCCCAGACCTCCACGGCGCCCGAAAACTGCTTATCCTCCGCGAGCAAATCCGCCTCGATGGGCCTGGTCGGGATGCCGGTTCACCACGTTCAGCACCAGCGCGCCATTATCGTAGGCCGCCGAAGCATCCAGATACGGCACGTCGCCAAAGCGCTTGGTCGCATATTTTGGACTGTCCACGAAAAGTTCCAGCGACTTACCCTTGCTGTTGTTGGCGAACAGCTGCAGGGGATAGTAAATGGTCTGCAGGAACAGGCCTTTATCACTGGCGAAGATCGGCGCGATGACGTTTACCAGTTGCGCCATGTTGGCGATCTTGACGATGTGCGCATGGTTGACGAAGCTATTCAGTAGAGTCGCCACCACCAGCGCGTCTTCCAGGTTGTAACGTTCCTCAAGTATGCGCCGGCCTTGCTCCTTGCCTTCGCCGCGCGCCCGGTACCACACGTTCCACTCGTCCCAGGCAATGTAAATCTTCCGGCTGGAAGGTTCGCCGGAAAGAGCCGCATCGATTACTCCTTCCGCAGTCTTGATGCGTTGATCCAATTCCATGGAACTGGCCAGAAATTCGCCGAAATCGTTCGCGCGATTGCCGACGTACAGATGCAGTGACAAGTAATCCACATGATGCTTCAGATGTTCTAAGACGGTGCGGTTCCAACCGGTCCAATCGGCGCTGGGATTGTAATTGGAAGATCCCGACGCGATCAGCTTGATGCGGGGATCCGTCCATTTCATCAGCTTCGCGGCTTCGAGCGCGAACTTGCCGTAGTCGTCCGCGGAGCGGTGGCCCATCTGCCAGGGGCCGTCCATCTCGTTGCCCAGCCCCCAATAAGTGACCTTCCAAGGCTGCGCCCGGCCGTTCTGCTTCCGCAGGCGAGTCATCGCGGTATCTTCCGGCGAGTTACAGTATTCCACCCATTGTTGCGCCTGCTGCCAGGAACCGATGCCCAGATTGGTGCAGAAATACGGCTCGGTGCCCAGCTTCTCAACATACTCCATGAACTCGTGCGTGCCGAAGCGGTTGTCTTCAACTGTCCCCCAAGCCATCTCCAACCGGCGGGGACGCTGGTCGCGCGGGCCGATGCCGTCCGTCCAGTTATAGTTCGACGAGAAGTTGCCGCCCGGCCACCGCAGAATGGTGACGTTCAGTTTCTTGGCTGCGTCCAGGACGTCGCGGCGGTAGCCCCCGGCATCGGAAAGCGCCGAGCCTTCTTCAAAGATGCCGCCCTCGATGCAGCGGCCCAGGTGCTCGATGAAGTTGCCGTAGATTTTAGGATCGATATCACCGATAACCCTCTCAGTGTCGATTTTGATTCGCGCGCGCGCGGGGGGGGATTGCGCTCGCATGACCCATGGCGCGGCGGCCAGGGCGGTTGCAAAACTGCGGCGGGTTAGCGACGTGGCTGTTTTCATGTTGCACCGAAACGCAGTATTTCACACGGCACCCGTGCGTGCAAGCTAATTCTGAAGGAGCCAAAGAGATCCCTTTTACCCGGCCCGCCGTACCCTTGCCGTCTGTCTGTTTTCGTACACCCCGTCGAAGGTGGTGCCCGCAAGGCCTTGCACAAGTCTAGCCAAAGAAGATCTAGCAAGGCCATTTCTTTTACAATTTTCCTCTTGTAAGCGGTTACAAAATGGGATAGACTTTTACCCACACCGCCCCTTTTTGGGGCCACGTTTTAGGAGGTCAAATGGGAAAGTTGAGTCTGGTCTTGGCCCTGTCCGTCATGGCTAGCGCGGCCGCGTTGGCCCAAACCGCAACTGTTCTGGGAACTGTCACCGATCCCACCGGCTCTGTCGTGCCGGGAGCCACCATCACCGTTACGAACACCAGTACCAAAGCGCAACGCGTGATACAAACGAACTCCTCCGGCAGTTATATAGCACCGGAACTGCAGATTGGACCCTACTCCGTGCGGGCCGAAGCTGCGGGGTTCAAAGCCTACAACCGTACCGGCATCACCCTCGATTCTAACGATACCTTACGCGTTGACGCTGTCCTGCAAGTAGGTCAGGTTACCGAAAGCGTTACCGTTGCGGCTGACGCCGTCAAAGTCGAATCCGATACAGCTGAAGTCAGCGATCTGATCACCGGCTCCCAGATTGCCGACCTCGCCATTAACGGCCGGCATATGGCGGCGCTTGCCATCTTAACCCCGGGTGCGTCCGCCGATTTGCCCGATCTGAACCTGCCGGTTTCCGTCGCCGGCAACACCAGCATCAGTTTCAACGGCCAACGTCCCGAACACAATGTCTGGATGATTGACGGCGGCGAGAACTATGATCGGGGCTGCGGAGGATGCGTCACCATGATGCCTTCGGTCGACGCCATCGCCGAGTTCAAAACCCTTACCAGCAATGCTCCGGGCGATTTCGGCATTGGATCGGGTGGCACTTTGAATATGGCGATTAAGTCGGGTACGCACGACTATCACGGCGAAGTGTACGAGCATTTCCGCAACAACGATATGGATGCGAATGCCTATTTCGCCAACTTGTCCGGGTCTCCCAAACCCGAACTGCGCTACAACATCTACGGCTGGAATCTGGGCGGCCCCGTATGGATTCCCAAGCTGTACAACAAAGATCGCAAGAAGACATTCTTCTTCTGGAATCAGGAGTGGCGGAAGTTCGTGGTAGGCACGGAGAGCTATAATCCGGCCATCCCGCAGGCGCAGCGAAGCGGCGACTTCAGCGCACTCAGCACGCCCATCACTGTGCCAAACACCGGTGACGCCGCCCAGAACGCTAAGTTCGCCGCTGCCGGACTGACCCCCGGCCAGCCCTTCCCCGGAAACAAAATTCCGGCATCGTTGATCGATCCCAATGCCGCTCTGTTCCTTTCCTCGGGCGCGCTGCCGTTACCCAATGCACCGGGAAACTTCTACTCCGCGGCTCCCGGTGCTCCCACGTCCGTGCCCGAAGTGATCCTGCGCTTCGACCATTACTTCACCGACAAGCTCTCGCTGTTTGGCCATTACGTACACGACAACACCGACCAGGGGTACGCCAGTTCCCTGTGGAGCAGCAACACTTACCCCACCATCGGAACGAACTTCAAGAATCCCTCGTGGAGCGGTGTGGCGCATCTCACTTACACCATAAGCCCAACGTTGCTGAACGAGGCCGCTTTCAACTTCAACGGCAACTGGATCGATCTTACCCCGCTTGGGATCTACCAAAAACCATCGGGCTATAACGCCGGCAGTCTGTTCAACAACAACGACGATAACCGGCTGCCCACCGTCAGCATTGGCGCGCCTTATAACGTGAATTACGACCCCGCCTCGTGGCCCTGGAAGAATGCGGCTTTCGATAAGCAGGTGCGCGACGATGTCTCTTGGACCAAGGGCAAACACAACTTGAAATTCGGTGGCCAGTTCATGCGCTACTCCAAGAATCAAGATATCTTCGGCGACACACAAGGCGACTACACGTTCAGCGGCACTTACACCGGCAGTCCGGTTGCCGATTTTCTGTTGGGTTACGCCAAGAGCTACAGCCAGCTTGACCTGGAGGATCGCACCCACACGCGCACCTCCACAGGATCCTTCTACCTCAATGACAATTGGCGCGCCACCACGCGGCTGACGGTAATCCTCGGCGCACGCTGGGAAATCGTTCCGCACGCTTACGACGTGCAGAACCGTCTGTCGAATTTCTATCCCAATCTGTACAATCCAGCCAATGCCGCGCAATTCAATGCCGACGGCAGCCTCAACACCTCCGGCCCGGGGTTCACTACTGTCGCCGGCGTGCCTCTCGGCAACATCCCGTTCTACTTGAACGGCCTCGTGGTTGCCGGCCAGAGTGGCACTCCGCGCGGCATGGTCCAGAATCAATACGGCGCGGTGGGCCCGCGCGTCGGCTTCGCTTACGACCTGTTCGGCAGGGGCAAAACCATCATCCGCGGCGGGTACGGCATGTTCTACGAACGTATCCAGGGAAATGACGTTTACAACATGGGGCCCAATCCGCCCTTCGGCTTCAACCCCAGTCTGAACAACGTATTCTTCTCCACGCCCAACATCAGTTCACTCAATGGGCAGGCCGCCACGGTGCCTATCTTCCCCGCTAACATCACCGCACTCGCTTACACTGACTACAAGCTACCGGTGTCGGCGCAGTGGAACTTCGGGATCCAGCACCAACTCACTCAGGGCGCGGTGCTCGGCGTAGAATACGTGGGCAACGCCGACTATCACCAGCGGGACGAGCGCGAGATCAACGATGTGGCGCTGTCGGACCCCAATCGCCTGGGCATCGCCGGCTTAGTGGGTAACTATAACGCCAATCTGGACCGCCCGTACCTGGGCTACGGGAATATCGTGCTAGGTGAGAATGCCGGCAACACACACTACGAGTCACTGCAGGTGAACTTCCGTGTTGAAAATCAGCACGGGCTCACCTTCCAGGCGGCTTACACTTGGGCTCACAGCTTGGGAATCGCACCCGGCGGCGGTGGCGATTTCAACACGCTCTCCGATCCATATAGTCGCAATTACGACTACGGTCCGACCGGCTTCGACCGCCGCCAGTTACTGGTGCTCAACTACATTTACGAACTGCCGATCTTGCGTAACAACAAAGGCCTCGCGGGCGGCCTTCTAGGTGGCTGGACCTTCTCCGGCATCACCCTTATCGAGAGCGGTCTGCCTCTTAACCCGACGCTGGGCTATGACAATCTGGGTCTGGGCGGTAACACTACCGACCGTCCGAACATAGTCACCGCGCTAACCTATCCCTCGACCCAGCAGCAGTGGTTCAACACGTCCGCCTTCGCCGCGCCCGCGCAACTGGCGTTCGGTGACGCGCAGGAGGGCGCCATCCGCGGCCCCGGCAGAATCAATTTCAACCTGCAACTCTACAAGGATTTTCGCCTCTGGAACGAAGCTTCCAAACTGCGCTTTGGGGCGGATTTCTACAATGCTTTGAACCACACCGAACTGCACGATGTGAACACCACGTTCGGCGCCTCTAACTTCGGCCAGGTTACGGATACCTACGATCCGCGTACCATCGAACTCTCTCTCCGGCTGAGTTTTTGAAGCCGGGCGGTGCGGAGGGGCTGCCGCACGGCCCCTCCGATACGTTCGATAGCTGTTAGGATTTAAGAATGCACCACGGCCTGTGCCTGCCACTCCTTCGAGTGCCTTCCGAAAGAGCGGTTCCCAACGAATCTGGCAAGCCCCATGAACCTTGAGGAAGTCGCCAAGCGGGCGGGTGTTTCTACAGCTACGGTATCGCGCGTCCTGAATCACGCGGCCGTGGTCCGCAACTCCACCCGGCAGCGCGTCATGCGCGCCGTTTCGGAACTGAATTACCACCCCAACCTACACGCCCGGTCGCTGGCCAAGGGCGCCAGCCGCACCATAGGCATGATCGTTTCGAATCTGCAGAATCCGTTTTTCTTCGACATCTTCCGCGCCCTCGAAGACGACGCGCGCGCGCATGGATATGAGGTGGTAGCCGCTAATACCGATTACAACGCCGAGCGCCTGGTTCGCTCCGTCCGCCTGATGATCGGCCGCCGGGTGGCCGGCTTGGCCGTGATCGTATCGGAGATGGATCCCGACCTCATCGCCGAACTCGCCACCAGCAAACTCCGCGTGGTGTTCTATGACGTCGGTACCGCCGGCCGGACCATGTCGAACATCCGCGTGAATTACCGCCGCGGCATCGAGCGTGTGGTCGAGTATCTGCACAGTTTGAATCACCGCCGACTGGCCTTCGTGGGCCACCACGCCGCCCTTGGTCCGATGAGCGAACGC
Source organism: Bryobacterales bacterium (assembly GCA_963738345.1). Taxonomy (GTDB): domain Bacteria; phylum Acidobacteriota; class Terriglobia; order Bryobacterales; family Bryobacteraceae; genus Bog-159. The sequence continues at coordinate 2,102,069 of CAVTWI010000002.1, read as the reverse complement.
GAGAAGGCTTTCGTCGAAACCGTATCCAGGTATGCGCCCGGAACCGAATGGCGCACTGCCACCACCCAGGATGCCTTGGAGGGCGGGCAGCAGGCCGCGCGCGAAATTCTTGGCTCCGGATTCAAACCCACGGCCATTATCTGCGTCAACGACATCATGGCGGTCGGGGTTCTGCGCGAGTTGCGCGACAGCGGCCTTCGCGTGCCCCAGGATATCTCGGTCACCGGTTTCGACAATATCAAACTCTCGGAGTTCAGTTATCCTTCGCTCACTACGCTGCACATCCCCCGCGACCGGATCGGCCATCTCGCGTTCGGCATGCTGGTGCCAGAATCGGCGGCCGTGGGCAAAGTTTCCGGACGCGAGATACTGATCGATCCCGAACTGGTGCTGCGCGATTCCACGGGTCCGGCGCCGCGCGGCCAGGGCGTTCCATGATTGCGCGGGGCGCACTATACGTTCTGCTGGCCTTGGGCTTTGCGGGACTTGGCGTATGCGCCCCAAGCTGCCAGTCTCTCCCTGCCCGCACCCGCGCCGACATCCCGGCGTTGGCCAATACCGGACTTGATTTCTCGCGGCAGGAGCATTATCGCGAAGCCGCCGACTGCTATCGCAAGGCGCTCAGTATCGAACCCCGCATCCGCGAGATCCAGTTGAACCTGGGGCTGGCCGAGTTCAAGCTGGGTGATTTTCGCGCTGCCCTGGAACCCCTACGCGCGGTGCTGGCGATAGATCCCGATAACCTGCAGGCCCGCACCTTGTTGGGTATGAGCGATTACGGCGCGGGCCTCTATACCGAGGCTGTTCCCCAGTTGGACCTCGCCTTGGCAGCCGATCCCAATAACGCGCAACTCCATCACGTTATCGCGCAGAGTTGTCTGTGGTCCGGCCAGCATCAGCGCGCCCTAAAAGAGTTCGAGTGGCTGCTTCGGGAACGGCCGGATTCCGCCCCTACCCATATGTTGATGGGCGAGGCGCTCGACGGATTGGGCCGCGATGCCGAGGCCATCCGCGAGTTTCAAGCTGCCGCGGAGGCTGCTCCGAAACAACCGGAAGTACACTTCGGGCTCGGCTATCTCTTGTGGAAACAGAAGCGGTATGACGAAGCCGAAACCGAATTTCGACGCGAACTGGCCAACGATCCATCGCATCCGCAGGCCAACGGTTACCTGGGCGATGTGCTGCTCCATCGCGATGATCCCGCTGGGGCGCTGCCGCTTCTCGAAAAGGCTGTACGCCTGGATGCCCGTCTGCGCATCGTCCTTCTGGATTTGGGGATCGTTCACGCCGGCCACAAAGATTATGCCGCGGCTGTGCGCGAACTACGCGAAGCCGTGCGACTCGATCCGCAGCGCGCCGATGCCCACTATCGCCTGGCGCTGGTGTATCAAGCCCTGGGCCGCACAGCCGATGCCAAAGCGGAACGCGCCATCGTCACCGGCTTGCACCAAAAGCAGAATGCCGAGTTGTTACAACAGATCTCGGGTAAACCCGCTCTGCTACAAGCGCCAGACAATCCGCAACGTTAGCGCCGCCGACCGAACGAACGCCCGCCCGATGGAGGCCGGAAACTTGGACGGAAGCTCGGTGCGCTACGCGGCTTAAATCCGGAGCTTGGAGACTTCGAGCCGGACCCGAACGTGTGCCCTTCGCTGCTTTCCCCGCGCTTAAATCCACCGGTGGCATACTTCGAACTGCTGTAGCCGCCCGAGCTGCGCACATACCGGCTGCTCGAATAATGCTGCTGCGTGAATGTGCCGTGCGTGCCATATTTAGGCGCGCTGCCCGCTTCGTCGCGCCCATAATAAGTCTGGCCGCTCGACCGCGCCGTCCGGTACGATTCCCACTCATACGACGGGATGGGCCGGTAACTGTGCCCCCACATCAAATCGCGCAACAGCGCATATTGCCCGTAAAAGACCCAGAAGTTGCCGCCGCTGCCGTGGTCCCAATAACCGTACTGGTTGCGCTCGCCCACCGGCGCCATGTAGGCGAATCCCGCGGGTTCCGGCACTTCGTCGACTTCGTTATCGTACTTGCCCACCGGCTTGTGCGCGACGGACATGCCGATGTTGTTCTCTGCAAACCTGTAAGTGGCCCGCGGAATCTCGACCCACGATTCATCGGAAGTGGTGACGCCGTCTTTGCCGGCGGCATCCGGAAACTTCGTCTTTACGGTGCGAATTTCTTCTTCGTAATCGCGCACGCCGCCGGACTTGCGGTCGCGCAGATCCACCAGGATCTTGTCCCACGATGTATAAAGCTGGCCGGTGAGCGATTGCAGTTCCGTCGGTGCGCGCCGGCAGCACCGTCACGTCGGTATGCAGCGTTTCCGCGGAACTCAGCAGCCCCGCATAATCCAGGCCCGCCAGATCTTTGGCTTCCGCCTTGCGCCGCATGGCGTCGCTCGATTGCCAGGCCTTTTCGCCATCCGCAGGAATCGTCGCGCAGCGCCGCCAAACGCGTCTCCAGATCCGATTTCTTCTGCGGCCAGTCGCTCTCGGCGCGCGTCACCGTAGCCGTAATCGGCGCGAAATCCCAGTGCTGCAGCGTCTGGTGGTCGGCTTCCATCTGCTGCAGTTCCGTGGGCAGATTGCGCTTCATATCCACCCAGTGCTGCGCTTCCGTCTGGACCGCCGTGGCTTCGTTCAGCGCGGCCGAACGCAGCGCCCGCTCCTCTTTCAATAACTTCTCGGCTTCTGGTTGATCCTGCCGGCGGTTGGCTTTCAGCAGTTTGTCGAGCGCGGCCGCGTCGCGCTGTGCGCCCTGCAGTTCGCCCGATGCGATGCGGAAACGGTCCGGAAAGACCGTGACCATGTCGTGCGCGCGGAATAAATCGGGGTCCGCCGAAAGATCCTGCGATACTTCATCCTGCGCGGCTTGGAATTGCTTTTGTGCTTGGGGTAGCTGCTGCTCTTCCGTGCTGATATCCGCGCGCAGCTTGCGCGGCAGATTGTCAAAGCCTGCGAACAGGACAATGACAATCAGGAAACTAAGAATAACGGCTAAAACTTCGAGCCCTCGACGGCTCATGATGATGCTCCTTGACAGGCCGGGACGGAAAACCGAGATATCCGCCGGATTCAATTTGACGGCCACGCTGGCGCTGAACGGTTCGCCTTCGCGTTTGCGAATCGCCAGAAAGCGCGCTCCGGTTTCTTCGATGAATTCCCATCCGTAGAAACCGGCGCCCTGCGTCTGGCCATCATGAAATACGCCCACCTCTTTGCTCATGCGGTAATACCAGTTCTTACCGTCGTACTCGAAATTGTCGGCGGTGTTCTGGCGTTCGTCCATCTGCGCGAGGTCGTCTTCGGATAGGCCCAAGTCTTCGAGCGACACTTTCTTACCATCTAGAAAGCCGCGGACCTCGATTTCGTCATCCTCGTCGCGCACTTCCAGCACCACGCGCCGTTCGCCGTGCTTGCCGCTCAGGTCGAACCATTTCTTCTCGCCGGATTCGTACCGGTTGCTGTGGTCCACAGTAAAGCCGACATCGCTATAATCGTCGCCGGCCCCGGTGATGGAGATGTTATCCCCCACCCGGGCATCGGCGACCGTCATACTGGCTAAATCCTGCGCAGGGGCGGCCGGAGTCACCGGCGCCGCCGGACGTTCAAACAGTTTTTTCAGAATCATGAAGAGCAACGCTCCCAGGACGACTAACAGCGTGATTGTAATGGGGCCCATAGTGCCGCGGCTACTTGCCGGCCTGCTGTCCACCGGCCTTTTCAGACGGAGGGGCGATCGACAACGGGATGCTGGGCGCTTTCAATTGCCGCTCGCGCTTGAGCGCCTCGAGTTCGTCGTCCGTACCATGGCCTAACGCCGCGAATTGCTTCTCCAGATCGTCGTCTTCCTTGCCGGTCGACGCCAACTGGTTGAAAGCCTGCGCGGTGGCCTCTTCCTTCGAAACGGTTTCTTCGAAACGGTTCAGAGCGGCGAAAGCATTGTCCGCGCTGCCCACACCCGCCAGGGCTTCGGCGACTTTGCGCTGCGCCTGCGCGGCGTTCTTGCGCGCTACCAGTGTGGTGGCGGTACGCTCGGCTTCGTCGATCTTGCGCTTCAGTTCGCCTACCTGCTGCTTCAGCGTATCGCTGGCCTTTTGCGCCTGGTCGACCGACGTCTGCATCGACGCGACCTGTTTGTCGCGATTCCGCTTTCTTGGCCAGAGCCTTCCGCGCCAAGTCTTCGTTGTTGGCGTCGAGCGCCTGACCCGCGCGATCCTTCCACTCCTGCGATTGGCGGACGTACTTCTGATACTCGGAGTCCAGCCGGTTGTAATTGCTCATCGCCACCGCGGACGCCTGCACGGCCTTGTTCAACTCGTTCTTCATGTCCGCAACGGTCTGCCGGACTGTGGCGTCGAACGTGGCGTCTTCGACAGCGCTCATACCTTCATTAGCCTGGCCGCGGGCGACCCGGCCGGCGCGATTGAATATATCGTTTAAGAATCCCATGTCTCGTTATCTCCGGTTACACCAGGCTACTTAGATATGCTGGCGCGCCACCATCACGTCGACCAGCAGGAAATGCACGCAGGAGAGAATATCGTCCTGATCTTCCGGACCGAGATCCTCCAGCTTGCAGAAATTATTCAATGTGATGGCCGTCTTGCCCTCTCCGGCATCGTAAAGCTGAAAATAGGAGGTGGAGATGCCGTTATGCGAGTCGAGCATGCTGCGCATCATCTTGGGGGTTATGGCGGTTTCCGGCGCTACTGTGCACGTCAGCGATAAATACAGCACATCGCCTTGCAGCACGGCCTGGACGGCCACTCCACTTTGGAGTTCCTGCACGCGCAGAATCCCGGGTGAGGGCTCGGTGACAGCGTAGCCCTTTTCGGCCAGGAGCGCTTTAATCTGATCAGCTTGGATACTTCCGATTTGAGCGGTCATATTTGGGTTGGGTACTCGCTAGGATTATACGAGGCGGCTGCGGGAAAAGTTCAACTCGGCCGAAGCCGTTTCCTTGCATCGATTTCCAAAACCAGTATAGCCGATGCCGCCACCCGCGTATAATCTAATAATCTCGTCACTTCGCGTCACCATAAAGAGGAGGGGTCCTTTGCAGGATCGGAATCGTGTCTATTTGTTTTCACTGGGGTTGCTGGCTCTCTGCGTGCCCGCCAACGCTAAAGTCCACCTGGTCTCTTTGACCCCCAATTTGACGTCGCCCCAGCCCATCGGCGCCACCGTCGGCTGGACCGTTAAAGCTACCGACAGCAATCCTAATCCCTTAACTTTTCAATTCAACGTCGCCAATCCAGTTACCGGAATCTTCTCTACCGTCAAGAACTTCAACGCCGGTACTCAAAGCGGAAAAGTGTGGACCGCCTTGCCCTTCGCCTGGGCCCTCACCGGCATCGATGGCAACTACCAGGTGCAGGTGATCGCCAAGGATTTTAAGACCGGCGAAACCGACACGCTGGCGGTCCCCTTCACCGTCACCTCTCCGCTCACCAGTTCCGTTCCCGTGATCAAAACCACCCAGAATCCCCTGGTGGCCCTCTTCATCGCCCCCTCCTGCGCGGCCGGCAGCCTGATGCGGGTCTCTTTCCAACCGCAATCCGCTAGCGTACCCGCCACCCTCACGAACTGGCAGGGCTGCCATCCGCCCGCCACAATGACCTTCGAAATTGCCGGCATGTATCCCAGCACACCGTACACTATGTACTACCAGATCGCCACCACCGGTAAGATCACCAATGGCCCTTCGGCCGTCTTTACTACCGGTGCACTGCCCACGAACGTCCCATTCCCGGTGTTCACTCCCGTAGTGCCGGCCGCTTCCGGCGATCCCAACGGCGTCATCCTGCATACCATGTTCGATCTTCGCGACCGAACCACCTACCCCAACGTCGCCACCGATCTGGCCGGCACCATTATCTGGTATAACTACGGCAACGATCCCGGCCATACCAGCACCATCACACGTCCTTTTTCGAACGGCTATATCGTTACTCAAAATGGACCCGCCTGGGTTCCCGGCCAGACCGGCTATGAAATGCTGCGCCAGTTGGATTGGGCGGGCAACATCATCCGCGAGACCAATGTCGGTATTCTGCAACAGCAGCTCCTGGCGTTGGGTGATGCCGGCGCCGGACCCTGCAACATCATCCCGTCCCCGGCGCCCGTGGGCTCCGGCTGCCTGGGAGTTTTCAACCACGACGCCATCCAAACGCTGCCCAATGGCTACACCGCCGCCATCCTGCAAACCGAAAAAATCTTCCCGCCGGGCACGCAGGGCGATTCGAGCGGGCTCCCCGTGGACGTGGCCGGCGATTTAATCGTGGTGTTGGATCAAAACTGGAATGCCGTCTGGTATTGGGACGCCTTCGATCCCAACGGCGGCGGCAACGGCTATCCCCAACTTCCCGTAAGCCGCGCCGCGGTGTTGGACGAACCCTGCGACGCCGGCTGCCTGGAGATCTTTCTGTTGGGACCCGGCATCGCGCCCGTGGCGTACGACTGGCTGCATGCCAACTCCCTGTACTATTGGCCGCACGATGGCGCCGCCGCGCCCAGCACCGCTCCCGGCGACATCATCTGGTCCTCGCGGCACCAGGACTGGGTCTTGAAAATTGACTATAAGGATGGCGCCGGCACCGGCAATATCCTCTGGCGCATGGGCCCCAGCGGCGACTTTGCCTTCGTCAATACCTACAACGATCCCTGGCCCTGGTTCTCGCACCAGCATGAAGCCGGGATCGAAAATGGCGGCGCCGGTCCCATGACCATCTTCGATAATGGCAACACCCGCGTGGCCCCTCCCAGCGGACCCGGTAGCTCAACCGGCGGCGTGCCCGGTCTCGGCAGCAATTGCGGTCCGAAAGATTGCGATAGCCGGGGCATGGCGCTAACCATCAACGAATCCGCCATGCAGGTGCTGCCCGTGCTGAGCGTGGATCTGGGCGTTTATTCGAATGCCATGGGCAGCGCTCAGTTGCTCAGCAACGGGAACTATTTCTTTCTCCCCGCTACTGTCACCATAGGCAACGCGGATTACAGCTACAGCATCGAGATTCAGCCCGCCCCCGGCACCGGCAGCGGCAATCAAGTGCTGAACCTTTCCGGCCCTGGATCGTACAGAGCGTGGCAGATGCCCAACCTGTACACACCGCCCACCACTTAAGCCCGAAATAACTTCTCCAACTTCGGCAGCGGCGTCTCCAGCCTTTGCAGATTAGTCAAAACTCCCGCGAACAAATCTCCCTTTTGCGCAAACCGCTCCGGCGCATTATAAATATTGAACTGCCCCGGCGTCAGCCCCGGCTTCACCTCGCTCCAATCGAGAGGAGTCGCGACCGGCGCGCCCGCGTAGGCCCGCAACACATAAGGCGCGGCGATGGTCTTCGACTTGCCATTCTGTATCCAATCGAAATACACACGCCCTTTCTGCCGCTTCGATACCGAGCGCGGCTGCGTAAACAATTCCGGCCGGTCGCGCAGCACCAGGTGCGACAGGATCTCGGCGAACGTGCGGCTCTCGTCGTAGCTATACACCGGCTCCAACGGAATGTAGATGTGCATGCCGTCCCCCCCCGTAGTCTTCGGGTACCCCTGCAAACCGATCGCGTCCAACTTCTCGCGCACCAGCAGCGCCGCCTCGACAATCATGTCGTAAGGGCAATCCTGCGGATCCAGGTCGATCAACACGAAGTCCGGATTGTCGAGCGTGGGCGACCGGCTCATCCACGGATTCTGGTCAATGCAACCCAGATTCACCAGATACAACAAACTGGCCCGATCCTGCGCAAACACATACCGAATCGCATCTTCGTTATGATCCGAATAAATCTCCTCTGTCCGCAGCCACGGCGCGAACGTAAGCGGAGTGTCTTTCTGAAAAAAGAATTGCTTATCGATGCCATTCGGGTACCGCTTCAAGGACAGCGGCCGGTCTTTCAAGTGCGGCAAGATCAGGTCCGCCACCGCGTCATAGTAATTCAGTAAGTCGCGCTTGACGATTCCCTCCGCCGGATAAAACGTCTTATTCAGATTGGTAAACTTCAGCGTCTGCCCACCTACGTTGAGCGTGGCCTCGGTGCTCGAATCCGCCAGCAGCGCCGCCCGCGCGGTTTTTGCTGGGGCCGCCGCCTCCTCCACTTTCTCAACCTTCTCCCGCACGCAGTCGCGCGCATTTACATCCGGCCGCAGCCCCAAATACACCGGCGCACGCAACCGTCCCTCATTCGTCCAATTGGCGAACTTCACTTCCGCCACCAGTTCCGGCTTTACCCAGGTAACGTCTTTGCCCACCTTGGGCGCATCCGGAAACAGCGACCGCGGCGTCACCAGCGGATCCAGTTTCTGCCGCAGAGAGGCCATCGCCTTCTGGTCGAATCCGGTGCCCACGTTGCCCGCCCATCCCAGCTTGCCGTTATCGTAAATCCCCAGCACCAGCGCTCCGAAGTGGTCGCGCTCTCCCGCCGTGAAACCGCACAGCACGAACTCCTGCCGCTGCACGATCTTCAACTTAATCCACTCGCTGCTCCGCCGCGATTCGTAGCAACTGTTGGCGTGCTTGGCCATCAGCCCTTCCACACCCGTCTCCCGCGCCGCCTGCATCATGGCTTCGCCCGCACCCGCAAAATGCTCCGAATACCGCAACACGCCCGTCGGCGTCAGCACCTCCTCCAGCAATCGCTTCCGCTCGATCAGCGCCACCTGCCGCAAATCGTAGCCATTCAGATACAGCAGATCGAACGCGAAATACACCACCGGCCGCGACCGCGCCATATGCGACACCGCATTCGGATCCGACTGCGAAATGCGCGGCTGGATCAGTTCGAAATGCGCCACGCCCTTATCGTCGAGCGCCGCGATCTCACCGTCGAGAATAGCTTCGTCCGCCGCCACGTAATGCGAAATTACGCTCAGCTCCGGATACTGTTTCTCGCACGAATGCCCCGTACGCGAAACCAGCCGCACGGATTCCTGCTCGACGAAGCACACCGCCCGCACGCCGTCCCACTTCACCTCGAACAGCCACTCGTCGCCGCTTTGGCGGACTGTCGCCTAGCGCCGCTTTCATGGGCGTGATCGCCGCCGGCATCTCCGCCTTCACCGCGCCCTTTACTGACGCAGGGATCGATTGCCGTTTTTTTTGCGGCGGGCGGCTGCGGCCTTAGCCGCCACTTTCACGTGCTTGCTTCGCTCGGCCGGCTACTGGTCCACTCCCGCCCGGATCGCCCGCGCGTCTTGCGCTTGGTCTTGCGCGCCGGCAGACCCTGCGCGATCTCCTGCTGCGTGCGGCCCGAAAGCACGCTCCAGGCGTATTGCTCGATATCGTATCCCGGCACTGCGTCATCGTCGCGCTTCTTGATGATCAGCCACTCGTTGCCCTTGCCGCGACCCTTCATCAGTACCAGCGCGAACTCGCCTTTCAACTTCTCGCCGTGCAAGCGGAACTTCAAATCGCCGCGCGCCAGTTGCTCCTCGACCGGCGCATCTCCCAGCAATTCCCAGGTCCCGCGATCCCACAGCATCACGCTGCCCGCGCCATAATTTCCCGCCGGAATATTGCCCTCGAAGTCCCCGTAGTCCATGCGGATGGTCTTCCACCTTCGCCGCCAGATGTTTCGCCAAAGCGGCTCGAGCGATGGACCCTTCGGTACGGCCCATGAAACCAGCACCCCGCCGATCTCCAGGCGGAAATCGTAATGCAGCCGCGTGGCGTCGTGCCGCTGTACTAAAAGTACTTCGCCTCTCCCCGCCGCGCAGCCTGCTGCTTTGACCTTGGCCGAGTGGGCTCCGGAGTATTCTCGAACTTGCGTTTGCGTACGTACTCCTCCAGTGCCATAAACCCTTGCCCCTCCTCCATTTACATGATATCTTCGGAAAAGTCGAATTGCCAAAGGGAGGCGATCCGGTCATGGCCAGCACGGTCTGGAAAGGACACCTGACGTTTGGACTGGTTTCGTTGCCGGTGCGCTTATTCAGCGCCGCGCGCGGCGAAACCGTCAGCTTTAATCTGCTGCACGCCAAGGATAATTCGCGCATCAAGCAGAGTCACCTTTTGCCAGGCCGAGGACCAGCCCGTCCCTCGCAGCGAATTGGTCAAAGGCTACGAGTACGAGAAGGACCACTACGTGGTCATCGACGAAGAGGACATCAAGAAGGTCGCCCCCAAAACCGCCAAGGTGATGGAGATCCTCGAATTCGTCAAGGGCGATACGGTCGATCCCATCTATCTCGAAAGCTCCTACTACATGGCGCCCGATGAGGGCGGCGAGAAGCCCTACGCGCTACTCTTCGAGGCCATGGGACCAGCCGACTACTACGCGCTGGCCAAGATCGCCATGCACAACCGCGAGCACATCGTCATCCTCCGGCCCGGCAAAAAAGGCATCCTGCTGCACACCATGTACTACGCCGACGAGATTCGCCAGGTGGACGAATTCCGCACCGATACCGACCTGGTCAAGCCCAACGAACTGGCCATGGCCAACATGCTGATCGATACGCTGAAGGCCGACTTCGAGCCCGAGAAATATCACGACACCTACCGCGACAACCTGCATGCAGATGATCGAAGCCAAGAAGGAAGGCCAGAAGGTGGTCGAGACTCCCGAAGCCCACGTCGCCCCGGTCATCGACATCATGGAAGCCCTGAAGCGCAGCCTCGCCGAGAAGAAGAAGCCCGTGCAGGCCGCCACTGCCGCCGCTGGCGCCGGAGCCGAAACCCAGGAAGAGTCCGAATCCACTGCCGAACCCACGGCCAAGAAACGTTCCCGTCGCAAAGTGGTCTAACCATGCATCGGCGCCTTCTGATCGCCTTAGTCGTCGTCGCGGGAGTATGCCTCGCGCAGTCCGCCACGTTCACGACTCTGTATAGCTTCCGCGGCGGCAACGATGGCGCGAATCCCTTCGGGGGTGTCGTATTCGGTTCCCAAGGCGTCATGTACGGCACCACCGTTTCCGGCGGATCGTTCGGCGTCGGCACGGCTTATAAATTGTCGCCGCCCAACAATGCCGGCCATAACTGGACTGAGTCCGTCATACACACTTTCGATTGGTTTAACGGAACCAGCAGCAGCGACGGCGAATATCCAGGTTCGGCCTTGACCCTCGGACCATCGGGCGTCTTATACGGCACCGCACGGGCCGGTGGAACACCTTGCTGCGACGGCGCCGGCGCCGTCTACCAACTCACTCCCTCCTCCACCGGCGAGTGGACCGAAAGCACGCTCTACGCCTTTGATCCGGAAATCCATAGCAGCAACCATACTCCGTGGGGCTCCGTGCTCATGGGTCCCAATCAGACCTTATATACGACCACCACTACCGGCACCGCCGTTGCTGTCACTCCACCGCACCAAGTGGGCGGCTCGTGGACCGGCTACGTGCTCGGTACTGTGGGATCTTATGCCGAAGCGGGCATAGTCTTGAGAGATGGAAAGCTGTACGGCACCACGCTCTATGGAGGCGACCACTGCAACGATGGCACCTGCGCCGGTTCCGTCTATGAACTGGCCCCCCCCACGGAACTCCACGCGCCTTGGACCGTGACCACCATCTACAACTTCGGCGATCCGCACTTCGGAGGCATAGGCGGCGATGGCAACGGGTCGGTCGCCCCCTTGACCGTCGGCAACGACGGTAACCTGTACGGGACTAGCTATACCGGAGGCGCCGGCGGTCCCTGCCAGTTCCCGCTCTTCCCGGGTTGCGGAACCGTCTTCCAGTTGCTTCCCCCCGCCTCGCCCGGCGGCGCTTGGACCGAAAATCTGCTGTACAATTTCTCCGGCCAGAACGGCGACGGCGCTCTCCCCGGCGGCGCGCTCTACATGGATCAAACCGGCGCCTTGTACGGAACCACCGAATACGGCGGGACCGGCACATGCACCGATTTCGGATACGCCAACGGCTGCGGTATTATCTTCAAACTTTCTCCACCGTCCAGCCCCGGCGGCGCCTGGACAGAGACGGTGCTGCACAGTTTCTCCGGCGAAAATGGCGAGGGCGCCGTGCCCCTGGCTGGGTTGACCATGGGTCCCGATGGCGTGTTTTACGGCGTCACATCCATCGGCGGCTCCGCCGGCCTCGGTACAGTTTTCTCGCTCAAGCTGCCATAATTGGGACAGATGTCCGAATCACTCCTGGGTATGGATCTGCCCGATCTCCAAACGCTCCTGGGCCCCACCCAGCCTCAATTCCGCGCCAAACAAATCTACACCGCCCTGTACCGGCAGCGTGTGGCCGACCTCGTGCAAGTCTCGAACCTGCCCACCGCGCTACGTCAGGAACTCAGCGGTCCCCAACGCGTCGGCCTCCCCGAAATCGCCCAACTCTACCAATCTACCGACGGCACTCGCCGCTACCTGCTCCGCCTCGAAGACGCCCGCACCGTCGAGACCGTCCTGATGCCCGAGGAAGAGCGCGACACCGTCTGCATTTCCAGTCAGGTCGGCTGCCCCGTCGATTGCAAATTTTGTATGACCGCGCTCATGGGTCTCGAGCGCAATCTAACCGCCGGCGAAATCGTCGGCCAAGTCCTCCTGGTGGCCCGCGACAACAATTTGCTTCAGGACAGCACCCGCCTCAACATCGTCATGATGGGCCAGGGCGAACCGCTCCTCAACCTTTCCGCCGTGCTGAAGGCCACCCGCCTCCTCACCGACGCCGAAGGCATCGGCATTCCGCAGCGCCGCATCACCGTCTCGACCGCCGGCATCATTCCCAAGATCGAAGAATTGGGCCGCGAGTCCGTGCGCCCGCGCCTCTCCATCTCCCTGAACGCCTCCACCGAGGAAATGCGCCAGCAGTTGATGCCCATCACCCGCAAGTATCATCTGGCCGACCTGATGGCCGCCTGCAAAGCCTATCCCCTGCGCCCCTGGGAAAAGCTGACGTTTGAATATGTGCTGCTGAAAGACGTGAACGATACCGATGCCGACGCCCGCCGCGTCGTCAGGCTGCTCGCCAACCTCAACGCCAAGGTCAACCTGATTGCCCTGAATCCCGGTCCCGGCATCCCGTTTGAAACGCCCGACCCCGAACGCGTAGCCAGTTTCCAGGCCATCGTGCGCCGCTCCATGGGTTGCTTCATCCGCAAACCCCGCGGCCTCGATATCTATGCCGCCTGCGGCCAACTCAAGCGCAACGAGACACTCAGTACCCCGGCCCCGGCCTTCATTCATCACGCAGAGCCACTGCCGGATCAACCAGCGTAGCTCGCCGTACCGGTCCGAACATCGCCAGCCCCACCACGGCCCCTAGCACCACCAGCACGCCCAAAAAAGTAACCGGATCGAACGCCCCCGCGCCATATGTCAGATCCGGCACGTCCGGCATCACGATCAACGCGCGCAGCAATCCGGATACTCCGAACGCCCCCAATAATCCCACCGCCGCGCCCCATGCCACCGGCCTCAGCGTCTCCCCCCCACCACCGCGAGCACGTCCCTTCGCCCCGCGCCCAGCGCCATGCGAATCCCTATCTCCCGCTTCCGCCGCGACACCAGGTGCGATACCACGCCATAGATTCCCACACACGCCAAAATCATCGCGAGCCCTCCCAATATCGCCGCCGCCACCGCCGGCGCCTGCGCCATCAATTCCTGAACCCGCACCGGCCCCTGCTCCATGCTGACCAGAAAAGTCCGCGCCGGCAGATTCGGGTTGACTTCCGCCAGCGCCCGCGACACAGCCTGCATCGAATTGTCCGGCAACCCGCGCGTCCGCACCAGAAACAAAACCCCCGCATCATGCATACGCCGCGGAATATAGACATATCCTTCGTCTTCTTTCGAGAGATATGTGCTCCGCACCGGCTTAACCACGCCGATCACCGTGAAAGAATCGTGCCCCACCTCGCCCTGTAGCCACGTCGCCACCGGAGCGATTCTTCGACCCACCGCATCCTGCCTCGGCCACAGCCGTTTGGCCGTAGCTTCGCTGATCACCGCCAGCGCCGGTTGCTGGTCGATTTCCTGCTGTGTAAACGCGCGCCCGGCGACCAGCGGAATGCCCAGTGTAGAAAAATATTCATCGGACACCCCGTTGAACACACACCGGAGCGCCGTGCCTTGCTCGTTCCGAAACGCGCCATTGCCGGTGCCCAGAAATGGCACGCGGTCCGCCCATGCGACTGACGCCACTTCCGGCAGCGCCTGCATCCGCGCTACCGCCTGGCGCTGAATTTGCGTACGGCCCGGCGCGGTCCCCGCCAAGGCCCGCGTATCCATTCCCACCACCGCCAAATGCTTCAAATCGAAACCCGTGCGAACATTGCCCGATCGGGCGGCCCCTCGAAACAGCAGTCCCGACGCCGCCAGTAGCGCCAGACAACTGGCCACTTGTACCGTCAGCAGAAGGTTGCGACTGCGCCGCACCCCTGCGCTACCGGATCCCCCCCACCCTGTCGCAGAGTCGCACTGATATCGCCGCCCGACGCACGCAACGCCGGCAGGATTCCCACCGCCACCCCCGTGATCACCGACAGCACGGTCGTCCAAGCCACCACCCGCCAGTCCGGCGCCAGGTCCAGCGACAAACCCGCCGCGCCATTCGCAATCTTCTGAACCAGTTCGTTCGCCGTGGCGCTCAGCCATTTGCACGCCCAATCCGATAGAAACAGTCCGGCCGCTCCGCCCAGCACACCCAGCACCAGGCTCTCGGCGCAAAACTGCCGCACCAGTCGCCCGCGATTAGCGCCCAGTGCCCGCCTCAAAGCCACCTCATGCGCGCGCCCCGTATTCCGTGCCGCGATCAGGTTCGTCAGGTTGACACAACCGATCAGCAGCACCAGACCTACCGCCACCATCAGGCTCATGCAGACCGCCACGAAGCCTTCAAACGCCCCGCCATCGGTCTGGAAAAATGTCGCGGGGATTCCGTCCAACTGTACCGGCTTACCCATCTCCCGCGGCCATGCCTCGCTAAGCACCGCCAGTTCCGCCGCATACTGCCCGCGTATTACTCCCGCCCGCCGCCGCGCCAGCACTTGCCATTCCCGCGCCCCGTCGTCGTGCATCCAGTCGACCCCCGGCGCGATCAAAGCCTGGCCCGACGCCGGCATCCAAACGTCCGGCGCCTGTGGCGGCACACCGGTTCCCACGAATTTCTCCGGCGCCACCCCCACGATGGCGAGCGCCACCCCTTGCACGCTCAGCGTTTTGCCATAAATCTCGGGATCCGCGTGCAGCTTCCTTTCCCAGAAATCGTGGCTGACCCACGCAACCGCGCGATCGTCAGCGCCGAACCGCCGTCCCACTTGCGGCGTAATCCCCAGCGCGTCGAAATAGTTGCCGGAGACCAACCGCACCCGCACCACCTCCGCACTGCCCGCCACCGCATCCGGCAACTTGCAGAAAATGGTCTGCGGCGCCGAGGTCGCAATCACCGCCCCAAACGAATGCGCCGTCGTAGCCAGCCGTTGGTACTCGCTCCACGAGAACTGATCCGATGGCCCCCCCCCACTGCGCCACCGCAACCGGACCATCTCCCCAGGCGCCCGCACCGGCAACTGCCGGAACGCCACCGACGAGTACAACGTGAACACCACCGTGTTGATGCCAATGCCGAGAGCCAGCGTAGCCACCGCCATCAACGTAAACCCGGGCGTGCTGGACAATTTCCTAAGGATATAGCGCAGACCCATATCCCGGCTCGATAAGCAAATCACCAGCCGTAACTAACCTCTGTGGAATCAAGCCCGCGTCATCCGGGGACGTCCGCTTTTGGAACGGGAACGTCCAGTTTCGCGCGCACACTCGTCATGCATATAATAAGTCGTGTCAACAGAAGTCCCTCCCGCCGATTCCCCTCGGCCCGATACGATCTATCTCGAAAATCTCCAGGCCGAACTGCTGCATGCCGGACAGGCGCCTGACATCGAGGAAGTTCGACGGCGGCTGTCCAAAATCCCCGGCTCAATGACGGGAGATTTCATCGCTGAACGCCCGGACCGCTAGTTCTGTCCGCATTTCGACTAAAGCCTTCATTCCGAGCTATGACCGTGAGGGTACGATTTCGCCGCGTGCCTCCCACTCGTATGTCAGGATATGGCGCTTGTAGTGGGCCCTCGAGGTCGTCGGAAGTCCTGCCCCATAGCGCAACCTCCAGACGCGTGCAACACCCGGCCTGATCTTCTAGCCGCTTGACATCGTCCACCTAAGTCCTACAGCGTCGACTTCCGGTTCTAGCGAAGCTGAGACCGAAGATGTTTCCAGGAAGAATTACAAATTCGCAGGTTTATCCCCGCCATCGAAACTAAACCCGCGTTCCCGAAAGAGACTCACGCACGCATCCACCACAGCCTCGTCGTATAGCCGCCCCCTGTTTTTCTCGATCTCGCTGAGCGCTACGTCGATGCCCAGCGCAGGGCGGTAAGGCCGGTGCGACATAATAGCGTCAACTGTATCCGCCACAGCCAGGATCTTCGCTCCCGGCAGAATCTGTTCGCTTCTCAGCCCCGTTGGATAGCCCGAACCGTCCAGCCGTTCATGGTGCTGTAGCACCATCTGCGCGATCGGCCAGGGAAAGTCCACAGACTTCAGAATGTTATACCCCGCCTCGGCGTGTTCCCGAATCAGAGCTGTTTCGATCCTCGAAAGCTTGCCGGGTTTATTGAGAATCTCAGCCGGTATGTTGACCTTGCCGACATCATGAATGATGCCAGCCAAGTGAATCCCCTGAATCTCGTACTCGGAAATACCCAGCAGACGTGCAATCTCCCCTGCTAACTTGGCTGCCCGCTGCTGGTGGCCCGCGGTATACGGATCCCGCGTCTCCACGGTATTGGCAATAGCCTGAACTGTCGTCTCCAGACTTAAGCGCCAACGTTCCTCGAGCACCGCACTATGTTTGCGCTGGCGAAGAGTATCGATTCCGTACGCCAGGTCCCCGGCAAGTTCCCGCAGCAACTTCAACTCGTCGGAATCGAAAGCATTCGGCTCACTTGCGTAGATCAGCAGGATAGCGAACACCCCGGTGGAATCCTTTAAAGGAAAGGCGGCCGCGGATCCTATTCCTGAATCCGCGCCCGACTCGATCCACGGTGCCATGGTCGCATCCGTATCGAAATGCTGACAAATCTGTGGCTCGCCGCTTCGGATTGCGCGCCCGGCCATACCTCGGCCGATCGGCACATCATCCCAGGAAAGACTGAGTTGCTCGATATAGCGGCGCCCCCGGTCTCCCTTTTGCGCGACAATCTTCACCGTCTTCGCCGCATCGTGTTGCACAATGCCGATGCATGCTGTGAGATATCCGCCATCCTCGACGATGGCCCGGCACATCTCCTCGAGCAATTCGGTCTCACTGGTTGACCGCACCACCACGATGTTTCCCCGGCTGAGCGTCCGCAGCGCGCGGTTTAGCCGTCCGACTTTTGCCTCGTTGTTCCGGCGCTCGGTAATATCCACGAAACTCGCGCGCAACATCCCGCCGTTTCCAGCGGGTAGCCGTACCAGCGACACCTCACAAAGCCGGTCCTCGTCCGCGGCGTTATGGATACGTCTCTCGCAAATGTCCCTGTGGCCCGCCAATGCGCGCCGGACTTGCACACCATAGGATTCCGCGATAGGCAATCCGTCGGGCTGTTTCGAGGCGAAGAAATAAGTAAGGCGGTGCTCCAGGATTTCTGCCTGCGCGCAGCCGAACAGTTTTTCAACAGCCGGGTTCGCATAAACAAATCGATCCCTTCCGGAATCGTAGAGCAAGACCGCATCGGGCGCGCTATCCACCAGAAAGCGGAAGCCCGCCTCGCTCGTCCCGGGGTATGCGATCCCGGGCAATCCCGCAGTGACAGGAACGGCATCTGCCACTTCGTCAATCTTCATCGAACGAGTCCCATCACTATCCTCATCGGTCGTCGCGGCGAGTCGTTGCAAGATTACTTCTTATCCATCGACGAATCTCCCAAAAACTTCAGTTCCCATTCCAAAAATAAGTCTCCCCCGCATTATCAATCACATAACCGCAATCACCCCTCGCCGCCGCCTCCCCTATCCCCTAACCTCAAGGTGGAGAAACAGGCCAACCTGCCACCAACATCATGAAAAACAAAAAGACGCCCCGCACCCCCTCCCAGGCACAAATGGATGCCAATCGCCGCAACGCCCAACACTCCTCGGGACCCCGTACTCAGGCGGGTAAGGCCGCTTCCAGCCGCAATCGCCTGATCCACGGCCTCCGCGCCAATACCCACATCCTCCTCGACGAAGACCCCGCCGATTTCCAGGCCCTCCTCGACGACCTCCTCACCCGCTTCCAACCCTCCGGCGAAGGCGAAGAGCAACTCGTCCTCCGCATCGCCGCCAGCCAGTGGCGCCTCGCCCGCGCCTTCCCCATTGAAGCCGGACTCTTCCGCGAACAGTCCCGCTTCCTCGCCGACCAGGATGCCGCCCGGCGTCCCGAACGTCTCCAGCACCAGAAGAACTACGACGCCCGCCCCAATGCCTTCCCGCCCCCACCCGCCTTGCCCGATGAACGCGACAAACTCGCCCGCGCCTTCTCCGCCGATTGCCGCGGCCCCGAAGCCCTGGCCAAACTAACCCGCTACGAGAACAGCCTGGAGCGCTCCCTCGAGCGCGCCCTCAAACAACTGAAAACCTTCCAAGCCGCGCGCCAAGCCGTCGCACCCGACCCCAAACCCGCTACCCCACCCGACGGTCCGGGCCCCTGGGTCAACCAGGACGAAGATTTCATAGAGGATATCAGCTCGCCCCAAGCCCCTAAAGCCCAAAAAACACCTGTAGATCCAACGAATTGCCATTCGAACCCAAATCCAGCCGCGCTCCTCTTCCTCCTCCTGACCCTCCTCCATTTAGCCAAGCGTCTCTTCACCCCAAATCCACTAATCCACCAGCCACCAGCCACCAATCACCAGCCACGGCGGCGTGCCGCCCAGCCACCAGCCACCAATCACCAACCACAGCAGCGAAGCCGCCCATCCGCTTTCCCACAGTGCGTCGAAAAACTACACACTCGCACCATTTTTTGATATTCTGGCCCGATTCTCCTGCTACACTTTATGAGTGAGGGGGGACTAACCCCCCGGAAAGGGCAGACTAAGGCATCCAATGTTCCGATTCGATCAATTGATCCGCCGTGACATGATCATCCGCGACGTGAAACAGTCGCATCCCGAGACCGTTCCGGTCTTCGAAGAACTGGACTTCCGCTCCACTTGCGACGACTGCGACATTGAAACCGTGGCCCGCAAGAACGGCATCTCCAGCCTGGACGTAGTGGCCGCACTGAATCAGGCCGCCTTTGGCCCCAACGCCGGCCAATAGAAAGTAATCCCGAAACGAATCATGAGTACCCAAACCTCCAAACCAGCCCGCAAAGCCATCAAAGAAGGTACCCAGCCGCTCGACGTGTTCTTCTCGCCCAAGACCGTCGCGGTCATCGGCGCCACGGAAACCGCCAGCACCGTGGGACGCACCATTCTCTGGAACCTGGTAACCAATCCCTTTGGCGGCACCGTGTTTCCCATCAATCCCAAGCGGCCCAGCGTGCTCGGCGTCAAAGCCTATAAACATATTTCGGATGTCCCCGAACCGGTCGATCTGGCCGTCATCGTCACCCCCGCCGCCACCGTGCCGGGCATCATCCACGATTGCGCCGAGGAAGGCGTGAAGGCCGCCATCGTGATTTCCGCGGGCTTCAAAGAAATCGGCCCGGCGGGCGTCGAGCTCGAACGCCAGACCCTGCTCGAAGCGCGTCGCGGCAACATGCGCATCATCGGCCCCAATTGCCTGGGCGTCATGAGCCCCCTCACCGGCCTGAATGCCACCTTCGCCGCCGGCATCGCGCGCCCCGGCAACGTCGGCTTCATCAGCCAGAGCGGCGCGCTGTGCACCGCCGTTCTCGACTGGAGCATGCGCGAAATGGTCGGCTTCAGCGCCTTCCTTTCCATCGGCTCCATGCTCGACGTCGGCTGGGGCGACCTGATCTATTACCTCGGCAACGACCCGCGCACCCGCAGCATCGTCATCTACATGGAAACCATCGGCGATGCCCGCGGTTTCCTCTCCGCCGCCCGCGAAGTGGCCCTGAACAAGCCCATCATCGTGATCAAGGCCGGACGCAGCGAAGCCGCCGCCAAAGCCGCCGCGTCCCATACCGGATCGCTGGCCGGCAGCGACGAGGTGCTGGAAGCCGCCTTCCGCCGCAGCGGCGTCCTGCGCGTCAACAGCATCGCCGACCTGTTCTACATGGCGGAAGTGCTGTCCAAGCAGCCCAGCCCCAAGGGGCCGCGGCTCACCATCCTCACCAACGCCGGCGGTCCTGGCGTGCTGGCCACCGACGCGCTTAACCGCCAATGGCGGGGAACTGACCGAACTGTCGCCCGAAACCATGGAGGCACTGAACCAGTTCCTGCCCTGCCGCCTGGAGCCACAACAATCCCATCGATGTGCTGGGCGACGCCAGCCCCGAGCGCTACGCCAAAGCCGTCGAAATCGCCGCCAAAGATCCCAATAGCGACGGTCTCCTGGTGGTCCTGACGCCGCAGGCGATGACCGATCCGACGCAGATCGCCGAACATCTGAAACCTTATGCCAAGCTCGAAGGCAAGCCGATTCTGGCGAGTTGGATGGGCGGGGCGGATGTAGCGGCGGGGATCGCGATCCTGAATCAGGCCAGCATTCCGACCTTCCAGTTCCCCGATACCGCCGTGCGCGCCTTCACTTATATGTGGCGCTGGGCCTATAACCTGAAGGGCCTTTATGAAACCCCCTCTTTACCCGAAGACTCCGCGGATTACACGCCCAACAAGGCGCTGACCGCCGAGATCATCCAAAACGCGCGCGACGCCGGCCGCACCATCCTGACCGAAGCCGAATCGAAGCAAGTACTGGAGGCCTATTGCATCCCCACCGTGCGCACCATAGTTGCCCGCACTGTAGAAGAAGCCGTCGAGCATGCGGGGCGCATCGGCTATCCGGTGGTGCTGAAACTGTTCTCCGAAACCATCACGCACAAGACCGATGTGGGCGGCGTGCAATTGAACCTGGCCGACCGCGAGGCCGTGGAGCGCGCCTGGCGTCGCATCCACGCTTCGGTCACCGAAAAAGTCGGCGCGGAGCATTTCCAGGGCGTCACCGTGCAGCCGATGATCAAGAGCGGCGACGGCTACGAACTGATCATCGGCAGCAGTCTCGATGCGCAGTTTGGACCGGTGCTGCTGTTCGGTACCGGCGGCCAGTTGGTCGAGGTGTTCAAAGATCGCGCGCTCAGCCTGCCGCCGCTGAACACCACGCTGGCGCGCCGCATGATGGAGCAGACCAAGATCTACAAGGCGCTGAAAGGCGTGCGCGGACGCAAGCCCGTCAATCTCGCCGAACTGGAACAGGTGATGGTGCGCTTCAGCCGCCTGGTGGTCGAGCAGCCCTGGATCAAAGAGATCGACATCAATCCGCTGCTCGCCACCCCCGAGCGCCTGGTCGCGCTGGATGCGCGCGTGGTGGTGCACGGCCCCGAGGTGACCAAAGAGCAACTGCCCAAACTCGCCATCCGGCCCTATCCCAACCGCTACGCTTCCAACTGGACCATGAAGGACGGCAGCGACGTCCTAATCCGGCCGATCCGCCCGGAAGACGAGCCCATGATGGTGAAGTTCCACGCGACGCTCTCCGAGCGTAGCGTCTACCTGCGCTACTTCCACCTGATGAACCTGCCGCAGCGCGTGGCGCACGAGCGCCTGACGCGCATCTGCTTCATCGATTACGATCGCGAGATGGCGCTGGTGGCCGAGCGCCACGGGCGAGATCGTGGGCGTCGCCCGCCTGACCCGAGTGCTTGGCAGCAACGACGCCGAAGTGGCCGTGCTGGTCAGCGACCAGTTCCACGGGCGCGGTTTCGGCAAGGAACTTCTCGCGCGGCTGGTGATCGTCGGCGGCGACGAAAAACTGAGCGCCCTGAAGGCCGATATTCTGCCCGACAATCGCGATGTCATGCGCATTTGCGAGAAGCTCGGCTTCACTTTGCGCCATTCTGTTGAAGACGAAGTAGTGAAAGCCGAATTCCGCTACTGACCCCTCCGGGCCATCCCCGTCCGTGTACATAATTAGTACAGGGATGGCCCGTCTTACCTCAACCACAGCCGCCGGCGCGCTGGTACTGGGCTTCGGCGGACTGCTCGTTCTCCTGGCCTTCGCGGGCTTCGATAACGTCGCGCAACTGCACCAGATCCAGCAGCGTAACGACGCCATCCGCGAAAGTTTTCTGGCCCGCACCCGCCTGCTCGATCAGATTCGCGCCGACCTCTATCTTTCCGGCACCTACGTGCGCGACTGCCTGCTTGAACCTGACATCGCCAAAGCCGAAGCCCACCGCACCAGCCTGCTCAAGACCCGCGACCGCATGGAAGCCGACCTCGCCCCTATCATGCCCTGCTCAACGAGGCGCAGGCCGCGACCCTTCCCGAATTGAACCGTGTGCTGCAGGATTACTGGAACATCTTGGCGCCCGTCCTCAGCCTGGAATGCCGGACAGCGGCGCGACCGCGGCTACGCATTCCTGCGCGACGAAGTCTTTCCCCGGCGCACTGCCATGCTGCGTATCGCCGATCAGATCGCGCGGCATCAACGCCTCGCAACTCGATACCGGCAAACATGAAGTCATCGATATGTTCTCGCACTTCCGGCTCGGAATTCCATCCTCACCATCGGGCTCACCATGTCATCGGCCTGACCCTGGCCGTCTTCAGCATGCGCAGGATCGTCGCGCTCGAACAGCAGGCCGCCGCCCGCTACGAAGAGGCCGCCACCGCCCGTGCCGAACTCAAGCAACTCTCCGCCCGCCTGGTCGAGGCGCAGGAAAACGACCGCCGCGCCATCTCGCGCGAACTGCACGACGAAGTCGGCCAGTCGCTCACCGGCGTCCGCCTCGAACTGGCCAACCTGTCGCAACACATCCGCACGCGGCGACGCCGACGGCGCCGGCAACAAACTCGGACGAGATCAAGGACCTCGTAGAAGATTCGCTCCGCGTGGTCCGCAACATGGCGCTGCTCTTGCGCCCCTCCATGCTCGACGACCTGGGCCTCGTACCCGCCCTCACTGGCAGGGCCGCGAGGTTTCCAAACGTACCGGCCTGCGCGTGCGCGTGGCCGCCGAGGGCGTCTCCGAGGATACTGCCGGATGAGCACAAGACCTGCATCTACCGCATCGTGCAGGAATCCCTGCACAACTGTGCGCAGCACGCTGAAGCCGCCACTGTGCGCGTGACCGTGCAGCAGGACGGCCCGATGCCATCCGCCTGACCATTCAGGACGACGGCAAAGGCTTCCAGCCCGACCGCGAACGCGGCATGGGCTTGCTGGGCATTGAGGAGCGCGCCGCCAACCTGGGGGGCACCTTTTCCGTTGACGCCCACCCGGGCCGAGGCACCACCATCTCGATCATGCTGCCGCGCCGCAGCGGGTGCGGGGCCGCATGAGCGCGATCCGCATTCTGCTGGCCGACGATCATCAGGTCGTCCGCCGCGGCCTCTGCCTTCTGCTCGAAAGCCAGCCCGGATTTCAGGTGGTAGCGGAAGCTTCGAACGGCCGCGAAGCCGTGGCCCTGGCCGAGCAACATGCGCCCGATGTAGCGGTGCTGGACGTCGCCATGCCGCTGCTCAACGGCATCGAAGCCGCGCGCCAGATCTGCCACCAAATTGCCCAAACCGGCGTAGTCTTCCTCAGCATGCATTCCGACGAAGGCTACGTGCTGAAAGCTCTTGAAGGCCGGCGGCAAGGCCTACTTGCTGAAGGATTCGGCCGAGTACGATCTCATCAACGCCATCCGCGCGGTACACGAAGGCAAAGCCTTCTTCAGTCCCGCCATCAACAAGATGCTGGCCGATGATTACATGCGCCAGTTGCGCGAGCAGGAAGTAGAAGACAGCTACGATCTGCTCACCACGCGCGAGCGCGAAATGCTGCAACTGTTTGCCGAAGCCAAGACGCCCAAAGAAGTGGCCGTCGATGCTGAACCTGAGTCTCTATACCGTGGAGACCCATCGCAGCAATATCTTTCAGAAGCTCAATCTGCACAGCACCGCGGAGCTGATTCTTTACGCCGTGCGCAAGGGCGTCATCACCTGACGCTCATCAGCCGTGCGGTTGCGGTAGAGCGCCGGATCGACTGCGGCGGCCATCTTGCCGCAGTCCAAACCGCCGCCCAGAAACTGGTTCACCTGCGCCGCGATGGCCGCCGGTTCGCAGATCGCCAGGTGGTGCTCGACCACCAGCACCTCCGTGCCCGGCCGCTCACCCAGCGTCGCTTTCAGGCGGGCCAGCGTTCGGCCGTACTCCTCTTTCAACATCCGCCGCCGTTCCGCGGATGTGGTGACCATTGGATTATGGTGCAGCAGCATCCGCGCCTGTGAGTCCAGCACCTCGTCCAGGTCGCGCTCGCAAAGCAGCACCCGGCAAGGCAGATCCGGCGGCAACGCGGCCATCAGAGGAGCTACGATCTTCACCGCCTTGCCGCGCGCCCCCCGCAGCCATTGGGAGTCGTTCCAAAGGTTCTTCACCGGGTCGAATTCGAGATACCCGCGCGGGTTGTCTTCGTCCGCTTCGCGCCGGCCGTCCGACAAGATCGGCATACCGCCCGCAGCCAGCATCTGCATCAGCATGGAGGTGCCCGACCGCGGTAACCCCGTCACCACCACCACGGATTCCGCCGCGCCTTTCTGCCCCCGCATCAGCCGCGCCAACCGGCGATGTTCGCGCGCCTCTTCGGGCTCCCGAAACTGCTTCTCCAGCAGCGCCGCCAGCCGCACGTGCGCTTGCGGAAAGTTCGGATTGATCGAGAGCGCGGCGCGGTACGCTGCTGCTGCCGGCGCGTATTCCCGCATGCCTGCCAGTGCCAGCCCAAGCAGGAAATGGGCCAGCGGTTGGTGGTCCACTCGCTGCAGCGCATCGAGCGCTGCGTGCGCCGCCGCTCCGTAATCTCGCCGTCGCAGAGCCATCTGGCACAGGCCGCGGTACGCCGCGGCGTTGTCCGGATCGAGTTCCAGCGCCTTGTCGTAGACCTGCTGGGCATCGCCCCACCGGTGCAGCCTGAGATACAAACTGGCGCGCTGCAGCAGCAGGTCAGGCCGCAGCAACTGGGCCTCCGAGATCCGTTCGAGCGCCGCCAGGGCCTCCGCATATCGCTTGTCCGCCAGCAGTACCTGCGCCGCCAAGTAATCGGCCACCACGGGCCTGTAGCTCTTCGAATCCGCCACCAGTCGCCGCATTTCCTCATACCGTCCCAGCGCCTGGCACGAAACGAATAGCTGTACAGCGAAGCGCTCATCGTCCGGGGCCGCGGCGTGCAACTCGCCGAAGATCTGGTGCGCCTCGATGTGCCGGCCGGCGTCCTGGTACGACTCGCCCAGGTTGTAGCGCAACTCGTGGATGGTCTTCCGCACGGCTGCCTCGCGGTCGTCGCCGGGCCTCTCGATATACCCAAGCGCCACCATCTGCTCCAAAGCCGCGTGCGCCGCCACCGGGTCAAGCCGCATGTGCGGCGGATGCCGGCCATCGGTGCCCGGCACATCTTCCCAACTCGGAATGAACGCGGAGGCCGGCGGTTCCGCGAATGCCTGCGTGAGGATCTTGCCGTCCATATCCTCGCCCACCGGCAAGCCGTAGACCGTCAGGACCGTCGGGGCGATATCCAGCAGGGAAGACCCGTGTAGCCGTTGGCCCGCCTTGATCCCCGGCCCGGCCATCGCCAGAATTCCGAAGTCGCGGTGCTCAATCGCCGGGCCCGCCGGAACCGACGGAATCGATGCCGGTCGCAGGTGGTCCGGATGGAACCCGTGATCCGACAACAGAACCACCGTGGCGTCCTCGCCCGCCTTCTGCAGCAGCGTCCCGAGCATCCGGTCGTGCATCTGGTAAGCCATCGAAACCACGTTGTGGTAAAGCTCGAAGTCCCGCTCGCGGATCCACGACTGGCGCGGCGGATGGTACTTCATGAAGCCGTGGCAGAAGTGGTCGATCGAGTCGTAGTAGACCGCGAAGAAGTCCCACGGCTGATGATCGAGCAGCCACACGGCGGCGTTCTGGATGCTCATGCATTCGGCCACCGTCCGCATGCAGGCCGCCAGGCGCTTGTCTTTATCCTGGTCGATCTCGCGTGCCAGCGGAATGAACGGCTCGATCAGATCGGGCGTCAAGCTGTCGGGGTGGACGCGCAGTCCCGCCAGCTTCTCGCTCAGTTCCCGCGGATGGACGGCATTAGGCGGCAAAGGCCACCCTTCGTCAAGCGGCGCGCCGGCCCGATGGTAATGGTCTGAAACCATCACCCCATCGATGGGCTCTGCGGGATGGCTAGGCCACCACCCGATGACCACGGACCGGCGCCCGGTCTGGTTCAGGATGTTCCACACCGCCTTCGATTTCCGCGAAAGGTTGGTGACGGCCTGCACGCCACGCCCGTCCGGAGTGGGTTCCGAGAAGCCGTGGATACCGTGCTTGAAAGGCCGCTTGCCGGTTGCGATGGATGTCCATAGCATCGGCGATAGCGGCGGATGCAGCGTGGTGATTGGACCCGAAGCGCCGCGCTCGACCAACCGGCTAAGGTTGGGCATCTGCCCGGCATCCATGAGCGGATAGATTACCTTCCAATCGGCTGCATCCCAACCGATGAGCAGGACTTTAGGTGTCAAACCGCAGCCTGGGGTGATACGGCCTCTTCTTGTGGACATCGCCGCCGCCCGTTCCACCGCCGCCTCCGGTGCCGCCACCGCCTCCGGTTCCACCACCACCGCCAGTGTTGCCACCCGTGCCGCCACCGGTTCCCACCCCAACGGGTCCAGTGCCCGGCGGGCCCGGGTTGAAGTAAGACGGCGGGAAGAACGACCCCACAGTACCACCGCCGGTGCCCACCACCGGATTGGTGCCGGTCGTCGAACCGCCCTGCAGCGTGATCAGCACGAAGGACTGCGTAGCCACGCCACCGACGACTGCCGTCAGCGGCACATCTCCGTCTCCCAAGCCGGCCGGGATGATCAGGTTGATCTGATACAGCCCCGCGCTCGACAAGCCCACGAATGCCGGGGTTACGGGAACGTTGTTGATAAAGATCAGGACCTGATTGTTAGTCGGAGCCGCTCCCGAGAAGGTCTGCCCGGCAGGCACCGCTGGAGTGGTGGGGCCGAATCCGACGCCATAGAGTTCCACAATATCGCCCGCCTCCGCAGCCACCGTTGCATAGCCGAGCGAAGCGCCGGTAGGTCCCAGGATGTCGTAAGCCCCCTGTCCGTACGTACCCGTGTGGTTGGGCCGCACGATAATGCCAGCCACATGGTGGGCATCCAGCAAGCTGAAGGTGGGCGCAAACTCGCTCAAGGTAACGGTGGATGTGGCGCTGCCCCCAGCCGTCGTGACCACTACGGAGACGGTACCGGTTGCGGTATCGTCCGGCGCTTGTAAGTTGATCTGTCCCGGACTTACGAACTCCAGATACGCGGGCTTGCCATCTATAGTCACCTGCGTGCCGCCCAGCGTGGTCGGAAAATCGCCGTCCCAGAAGGCCACCCCTGCCGCCAGATTGGTGCCGTAAATCGAAATCCACTCGCCTGGCTGTATGACGCTGGTTGTACCGAATAAAGGAACCACGCCGCCCGTGGAAATAGTCGGCGCCTGTACAGCCTGGTGATTTTTCCACTGCGGGTGGCTGGAAACTCTGTCGTCAGCCTTTTGCCGCGCGATAGCCTGCCTGACGGCATGAACGAAAGGTAGGTCCCTGGCGCTCGCCAGGTGCGGATTGGAAGCCAGTACGCTGGCGATCGCATCCGCCGTATTTTCCGGTTGACCGGCGCCAATAATGGCCGCGGTCGCGCCGGTTGTCATCGCGAGTGCGGAGCCGGTAACAGCGGCATAGATCTGCCAGTGTTCCGCGCTGTGCTTCAGCACCTGTTTCAGAGATGCGGGCCGGAGAGTGGCAAAGTACGCTTCCAGCCGACTATCGAGGTCGGGTTTTCGGGTAGCGCCCATACATCTGCACCTGAACTGCTAGTTCCGACGCGAACTTAGCCCGCGCGGTTACCACCATTTAGCTTACTGCTGCGGTGCTTCGGGCGCTTCTCGGGTAACTACCTGAGGACTGGCGCCGCGGCCCAAGCCGCAGATTCTGAAAATCCTTACCACTGATGACGTAGTACCAGTCGGCGAAGCGGTCGTTCAACTCACGCGCCGTGCGCTCGCCCGGCCGCGGCATCGCCACCATACGCCGCCGCTTTCGCAGCGTCGAAATGCACCATCACAAACAGCGTGCGATTATCCGCTCGGCGCGCCCGACTTCGCCTCACTGGCCGCCACCTCGCCAAAGCGCAGCGAGTACATCAGACCATTATTGGTCTCCACGGTCATATCGCCTTCGCTCGAATAAACACGGCCCTGCGGCGTAAAGAAGTATCCCGCTTTCTGCAGCGACAGCGCGGTTTCGAGAGTCATCTGCAGTTCCTCGTGGCGCAGGCCCGATGCCAGATTCGGCGGTTTCGGACGCACGTCCACGATCTTGAGGCTATCCAGCGCGGCCGACATGGCATGCACCGCCGGTAGATTTAGTTGCTCGCCAGCTGCCTTCCACTCGCCTTTATCCTGGGTAAGTATGGTAGTTTCGGCGTTTCGCCCAGATGCCCGGTCGGATCGATGTTATAGCGGTTGATGGTCACCTTGCGGATAGACGCGCTGGCGATGCGCAGCAGCCCCGCGTTCACCCAATCGGCAAAATGCGCGGAAGGGTCCGCATCGGTCTTCACAGCGTAGGTGCGCTTCTGCCCCGGCACGCGCACGTAGCTGTAGCCCGCCTTGCCTTCCACCGGCTTGCCCAAAATGAAATCGGCCAGTACTCCGCCGTTGGCATCGCGCAGGGTGACCCGCTTGCCGCGTCCGGCAGCCCGGCCTTCTCATCCAGCGGATCCACCACGCCGTACTTGGCATGATCGAGCGGCGAATCGGACCGCACCATATCCTTCTTCAGGTACATCAAAGCGCCGCGCGTCTTCGCCAGGCGGTCGCCAATATCGACGCGATAGTTGTAATTGCGAGGCGATCACCCACTTGCCCTGCTGGAACTGTACCTTCAATGGCAGGGCGGTCGCGGTGGCTTCGTCGTAATCCACCACTTCAATGGTGCGGGGCGATTGCGGATCGGTGAACAGTTCGGATAGAACGCCTCGCCCTGATCGCTCATGATCGCCGGCACGCGGGCCTCGGGTTCCATCATCGCCGCGGAAATCGCCAAGCACCACCGCGGCTCCCGACCATGGCCGCCGTTTTGACGCCCTCCGTCATGCGGCCTCCTTCCACACCAAACGATCCACCGGCACGCCGATGCGTTCGCGGCGCAGACGCCGCACCGAGACAATCAGGAATACGATGAAGGCGGGGATAGGCGGCAGAGCCACCGCCATCAGCTTGATCGTGTTCTGAATGCCGCGAATGGAGTTCTCCATCTCGGCCCGGCTGTCTTCGATCTGGCGCTGCTTCTCGTCGGTGATATTAGCGCGGGCCACTTCCAGGCGCCGATTCTCGGCCGATTTGAGATTGGCGATCATCACTTCTTTGGTCTGCTCGTCCAGATCGCCGCGCTGCTCAACCTCATGCACCGACCGATCGAGGCGTGCCTGCGCTTCCTTGAGTCGCTGATCGGCGAGGGCCTCGGCCTGCTCTGACTCGTGCAGGCGCTGCGCCTCGTAAGTGCGGGTGCGCGCCTCCACCGCTTCGAGCGTGCGCTGCCGCGGACGCCGTTTGCGCAGCGCGATGAACGAAGGATCGCCGGCCAGTTGATCGACCGCATTGAGCAGGAAGGTGACGTTATCGAAATTCAAATTCTCGATGCCGTGGCGGCGCAGGTCGAAGAACTGTTCGCTCATCAGATCGGCATCGGCGATCACGATGGCGTTGAGTGGGCCGGCGCTGCCCTTTCCCTGAATACGCGCCGCTAAGACATGGTTGCCCTTCATCCGGATTGTGCGGCGCATTCTGATTGATGGCCACGCCGAAGATGCTGCGTTCGACCAGTTCGACCAAGCGCACCACGCCCGGAATCCGCGCTGGTCTTCAGCAGTGGAACAAACGGCGCGCCCCCTGGCCTCTTCAACACGCCCGGATACAACAGCACGACTTCCTGCAAGCCCGCGGTGATGGGATCTTTCTGGTTGAAGCCCTTGGCCACGAAGACCACTTCCTTGGGCAGACTCTTAGCTGGGGATGCGGATTGTAGTTATCCCACGCCACCCGGTTGGCTTGCCACGAGACACCCAGTAGGTCCATCAACGGGTGGAGATTCGCCTTGCTGTCTTGCGGCGCCAGATCCATATCGAACGTCGGCATGGGGTCCACCAGCAGCAGGGTCGCCTTGCCGCGCTGCACATACGCGGTCAGCCTGTCGGCCTGCGGTTGTGTCAGGCTGGAGGGCAACGCCACCAGCAGCGTATCCAGATCGTCCGGATAATCCGCATCGGGCGAGATCTGGGCGACTTCGTACTGCTTGCGCAACTCCGACACGATGGACCATTCCTGGGTTTGCTGGCGGCTTTGGAAATCGAGTCCGCCAAACAGCTTTGCCGGAGTATTGAGGATGCCGATCTTCTTGCGTTTGGCGCGCGAGACCACCCGAATGGAACGCATCAGTTCGTATTCCACGGGCAGGCCGCGATCGAAGAAGGGGATGACGAACTCTTCGGAGCCTCGGGTGAACGCCATGCCCAAGAAGATCTCGTTCATGGATCTGGCGCTCTCTTCGCTGGCCGGCACGCGGAACGGCTTGATGTTGAAGCGCTCCTGCGCCTCGCGGGCTTGCGGCGAATACTTAACAGTCTCGATGATCTTGGTATTCACTCCACCGTCCGACACAGCCTGGAACTCGCGGAGCATGGCTACCAAGCCGCTGCGGGCTTCCACATAACTACGCGGAACATCCGGACTGAAATAAGCCTGGATGAAGACCGGTTGGCGGCGATCGAGAGAGCGCAAGAGCGTCTTGGTGCCGCTCGATAGCGAATGAATCTGTTCTGAAGTGACATCCAACCGGAAGGTGGAATTGGAGGCGAGCAGGGTCACGCTGGCAACCACCACCGCGAGAGCTACGGCGCGCACCGCCAGATGGCCGCGCATCCAGGGCGCTTGCGGACCGGTTCGCCAGCGGCGGTGGCCTAAGATGATGACGTTGAGGTAAAGTGTGGCGGCGGCGAAGGTGGCGAAGTACACCAGCGGAGCGAGGGTGATGACGCCCGTCGAGAGATCCCTGAACTGTTCCACCACGGAAAGCTTTTCCGCCAGCCGTTGCGGCGCGCCGGTCATGATATTGCCGGCGTAATTCAGAAAGACAGGCACGGAACAGAAGACCGCACCTATAATGAAGGCGACGGTAAGGTTGTCCGTCAGGGCGGATGCCAGCATGCCGACCGTGAGCAAGGCGGCGCCCATGAGCCAGTAACCGAGGTAAGTAGAGAACATCAATCCCGGATCGGGGCTGCCCAGCCAGCAAAGCACGATGACGTGAGAAAGAGAGAACAACAACGCTACTGTGTAAATGGCCAGCGCGGCGAAATACTTTCCGAGTACGATTTGTAAGTCGGTAGCTGGTAGCGTAAGTAAAAGTTCTTCGGTGCCCTGCTTTTTTTCTTCGGCCCACAGACTCATGCTAATCGCCGGAACCAGAAAGACCAGCAGGTAGGGAAAGAAAACGTTCAACTCATCCAGATTGGCGAGATTCGTGGCGAAGAAACGTTCCTGCCAAAAAGCCGCCATGGCACTGAGAAAAACAAATAACGTGATAAAGACATAGCCGGTGGGAGTGGCGAAGTAAGAGGCCAGTTCGCGCTGTAGGATGGCGCGGATTACACGCTTGCGGGGGTGCATGCGCCTCCTTTGTCGGGGTCAGTGCCAACGGGCACAGCATCGCCGCTCAATGCGTGGAAGGCCTCATCGAGCGAAGCGTAGCCGGCCTGCATTTCGGCTGGAGTTCCATCGAAAACCACCCGTCCGCGATTGATGAAGACCACCCGGCTGGCCATGGCTTCCACTTCCTGCAAAATGTGTGTGGAGAGCAGGATGGTTTTGTTCTGGCCGAGTTCGCGGATGGTCTGGCGGACCTGGCGCGTCTGGTTCGGGTCGAGCCCGCTGGTGGGTTCGTCCATGATCAGAACGTCGGGTTCGTGCAGCAGCACTTGTGCCATGCCGGCGCGCTGACGGTATCCTTTCGAAAGCTTGTGGATGGGCTTTTCAAGGACGGCTTCGAGGGAACAGCGGGCCACCACCGCATCGATGCGCTGCTGCAGGTGAGCGCCCGTCAGTCCGCGGGCGCGTCCGAAAAACTTGAGCAGTCCGAGCGGCGTCATATCGCCGTAGAGTGGGCCGTTTTCGGGCAGATAGCCGAGGCGTTCAGCGGCGGCGATACGGTTCGAGGAGACGTCCAGACCGGCGATGCGCGCCACGCCCGCGCTGGGCGCCACGAAGCCGGTCAGTATTTTCATGGTGGTGGATTTGCCGGCGCCGTTGGGACCTAGGAAGGCAACCACCTGTCCTTGCGGCACGGAGAAAGAGACGTCGCGAATGGCGGCGAAATCTCCATAAAATTTGCTGAGGCCGGCGGCCTCGATCATAGGGGAGTTACTGGGTTCGAGCATGCCGCGCGGGGTCCTGCGTATTCATTACTACATATTTAACATACTGGCCGGCTATCCGGCAGCGCGCGCGAGCAACCTGCGGCAGCCTTCCTCAAAGACCGCCGGTGCGGTCAGCAGGCTGAGCACCAGATACGCCTCGGAATCGAAATCGAAGAAGAATCCGGGCTGCACCAGGACGTTGTCTTCCTGCAATAATTCCAGGGCCCATTCCTCCTCGCGGCGGGTGCGCGGCACTTGCACGGTTGCATACCAACCTCCCTCGACCGCCAGGACCCGGCAGGGGGAATCGTCGCCGATGGCCTGTTCGAGCCACGCCAGGTTCGCCCGCACGCGATCCGCGATCTGCCGCTGGATTCCGTGACCCAGTTCAATTAACCGCTGTGCCGCCTGCTGCACCGGCGTGCTCACCGAAAGGTACGTATCGGCAATCCACTCCAGCTTTTCCCGGGCTTCCGCGCGCGCCGCCACCGGACCTGACAACACGATCCAGCCCAACTTCATCTGCGGCAACCCGGCCACCTTGGATAGTCCGCTCATCGAAAACGCCAGCGTATCGGACCCTCCGGCGAGTGTGCGAACCCGTTCCGGATCGTCGCGAAAGCTATAGTCAGCGAAGACTTCGTCAGAGATCAGGACCGGGCCGAGGGATTGCAGAAACCGTAACTCGTCGCGCTTCACGAACGAGCCGGTCGGGTTGTTAGGATTCACCAGTACGATGGCTCGCGTGCGCGGCGTAACGGCGGCCGCCAGCGCCTCCCGATCGATGGACCAGCCGCCAGCATATACCAGCGGATACGAGACCACCCGCAGCGATTCCATAGTGGCCAGGAATTCGAACAATGGATAGGAAGGCCGCGGCACCAGCACTTCATCGCCCGGATCGGTAAGCAGTTTAAATAAATATTGGTAGGCTTCGCTGGTGCTGGCAGTGAGCAACACGCGCTCCGGTTCGACCGCGCAGCCGGACCCCGCATAGTAGCGGCAGACCGCTTCCCGCGCTGCTACCAGCCCCGCCGGTTGCGGATCGTAGCGCAATGCCCGCGGGTCCGCCAGCGCTTCGATGATCTGAAGCGGATACGAAAAACCGGCGCGGGTAGGGTTCGATTCGGTCAAATCCAGGACCTCGGCGCCGGCATTCCGCTTCTCGCCCAGTAGGCGCGTTAAACGGTTGGGAGCGAGGTCCCAGTGAAATCGAGTTGAAAACATGATTAGATAGGCTTGATTATATGGCCTTTCGTGGAGTGGATTACCTTTATATCGATTCCCTGTTCAATGAAGAGGAATTGCTGGTGCGGCAGACGGCGCGTCAATTCGTGGATGATCGCGTGATGCCCGTCATTCGCGACTGTTTTCGCGACGCGCGCTTCCCCAGCGATCTGGTGCCCGAAATGGGCCGGCTGGGCTTTTTCGGAGCCAACCTGGAAGGTTACGGCTGCGCCGGCATGAGCAACGTGGAATACGGGCTGATCATGCAGGAACTGGAGCGCGGCGATTCCGGCGTGCGCAGTTTCGTCAGCGTGCAGGGCGCGCTGGTGATGTATCCCATCTTCACCTACGGCTCGGAAGAGCAGAAGCAGCAGTGGCTGCCGCGGCTGCAAAGCGGCGAGGCGGTCGGATGTTTCGGGCTTGACCGAGCCGGACTTCGGCTCGAACCCGGCCGGCATGCGCACCACCGCGAAGCGCGATGGCGGCGACTGGATTCTGAACGGCGAGAAGACCTGGATCACCAATGGCACGCTTGCCGACGTGGCCATCGTGTGGGCGCGCGCCGAGGAAGGCATCCGCGGATTCCTGGTGGAGAAGGGCACGCCCGGATTCACGTCGTCGGACATTCACGGCAAGTTGTCCATGCGCGCGTCGGTGACGTCCAGCCTGTCGCTATCGGATTGCCGCGTTCCGGCGAGTGCCATGCTGCCGGGCGCCAAGGGACTGAAGGGTCCGCTGGCTGCCTGACGCAGGCGCGCTATGGGATCGGCTGGGGCGTGCTGGGCGCGGCCATGGATTGCTACGAGACCGCGCGCCAATACACCATTCTGCGCAAGCAGTTCGACGACCGGCCCATCGCCTCGCATCAACTGGTGCAGGAGAAACTGGCCGGCATGATCACCGAGATCACCAAGGCGCAGTTGCTCGCCATGCAGGCGGGCCGTTTGAAGGACAAAGGCAAACTGGAGCCCGCGCACGTCTCCATGCTGAAGCGGAACAACGTGGCCATGGCGCTCGACTGCGCGCGCCTCAGCCGCGATTTGCTGGGCGCCAACGGCATCACCGACGAATATCCCATCATGCGGCACTTGTGCAATCTGGAAACGGTGAAGACTTACGAAGGCACCGACCATATCCACACGCTGGTGATCGGCGAAAGGGTCACCGGCATCGCCGCCTACAAATAACCAGACGGGCCGAACGCCCGTCGCACATCCTACTCATGCTCCTATACGCTCTTACGATCCTGGTGAGCGCCTTCCTGCTCTTCCAGGTAGAACCGGTGATTGCCCGCATCATCTTGCCATGGTTCGGCGGGTCGGCCGCGGTGTGGACCACCTGCCTGCTGTTCTTCCAGTCGGTTTTGCTGCTGGGTTATTTGTATTCGCACTGGCTGTACCGCAAGCTGCGGCCGCGCGCACAGGTGCTGGCGCACATGGGGTTATTGGCCGTTAGCCTGATCGTATTGCCGATCTGGCCTTCGACAAGTTGGAAGCCGGCGGGCGGGGAAGACCCCACGCTGCGCATCCTGCTGCTGCTGGCGGCGAATGTCGGGTTACCGTATTTTCTGCTCTCGACCACCGGGCCGCTCTTGCAGGCCTGGTATGCGCGGCGCTATAAGGGCGCCATCCCTTACCGGTTGTATGCGCTATCGAACCTAGGTTCGATGTTTGCGTTAATCAGTTATCCGGTGCTGTTCGAGCCGAGTTTGGGCACTCACCATCAAGCCTTAAGTTGGTCATGGGCCTATGTCGCATTTGTGGTGCTGTGCGCAGCGACTGCATGGTTGGGGCAGGGAAGTGACCCAGCCCAGAAGGCGGCATCCAAAACGGCCGGGGATGTCCCCCGCCAGATCTTTTCCTGGATCGCGCTGCCGGCTTGCGCGTCCATTCTATTGCTAGCCGTTACCAATCATCTGACGCAGAATGTGGCGGCCATTCCGTTTCTGTGGATACTGCCGCTCAGTATCTACCTGCTGAGTTTCATCCTGTGCTTCGATAGCGAGCGCTGGTACCAGCGCAAGCCATTCATGGGGTTGTTCGCGGTGGCCGTGGGCGGCATGGCCTATGCGCTGTCACCGGAGTTCCAAAATAATCCCATCAAGGTGATGATTCCGTTTTTCGGCGTGGGATTGCTGATTTGCTGCATGGTGTGCCACGGCGAGTTAGCGCGGCTGAAGCCGGATCCCAGCCGCCTAACCCAGTTTTACGTGATGATCGCGCTGGGCGGTGCGCTGGGCGGCGTGTTTGTGGCGCTGATCGCGCCGCGGGTCTTCAACGGATTTTACGAATTTCCGTTGGGTCTGGCGGCTACCGCACTCGTGGTCTTCGCGGTCTGGCGGGAGGATGCCGGCAGCGGATTGGGAGGATCGTGGAAACGGCCTGCTCCCCTGGTAGGCGGACTCTTGACCCTGGCAGCCATCGTATACCTGGCTTTCATAATCCACCAGGGCGGCCTGGATGCGCGGGTTATGGTGCGCAACTTTTATGGCGGGCTGAAGGTGATCGACGAAGAGGCCGATGATAGCGAGGAACCCGTCCGCCGCCTGATGCACGGCACCATCACCCATGGCGAACAGTTCCTGAAGCCGGAGCTACAAGGGCGGCCGACCACTTACTATGGAGCGAATTCCGGAGTGGGGCGGGCCGTAAGGCAGGATCAGGAAAGCGGCCCGGTGCGCGTGGGCGTGATCGGTTTGGGCACTGGAACGATGGCGGCTTATGGGCGCGCGGGCGACTATTTCAGGTTCTATGAGATCAACCCGCTGGTTCTTGGTATAGCGCGGACGGAGTTTACCTACCTGAAGATCTGCAAGGCCCAAGTGGATGTGGCTCTGGGCGACGCCAGGCTGTCGCTCGAGCGCGAGCCAGCCGAGAATTTCGACGTCCTGGCGGTGGATGCCTTTTCAAGCGACGCTATTCCCGTACACTTACTTACGCGGGAAGCCTTCATGCTGTACTTTAAGCAATTGAAGCCTGATGGCGTGC
The DNA here is from genome assembly GCA_963738345.1 of Bryobacterales bacterium. Taxonomy (GTDB): domain Bacteria; phylum Acidobacteriota; class Terriglobia; order Bryobacterales; family Bryobacteraceae; genus Bog-159. The sequence goes on along the minus strand of CAVTWI010000002.1, from coordinate 2,065,303 downwards.
TGGCCGTACACGTATCGAACAAGCATCTGAATCTGACCCCTGTGGTGAAGTTGATTTCCGTATCGCTCGGCAAGGAGGCACGCATTGTCGACACCGAAGACGAGCCGAACGACGTCTTCGGATCCACATGGGTGTTAGTGACATCGCGGAACGGCTTTTTCGACGGTACGCTGATGCGCACAGCGGCAAATGCGATCCCCACGCCGCAAGGGCTCCGCATGTGGACCGACGACTATAGTAATCTGTTCCAGATTTTGAAATAGATGATCACTCTGCGGGAAGCCAATCTGCCGGAGGACGGTGACCAGATCTTACGCATTGACACCAGTTTCACTACAAGTACGATCTATACGGCATATGTCGAGGGCGACCAGATGGGTATTCGCTCGACTGAGTTGGCGGCGCCCATCACGAAACGCTTTCCTCTGGACGATCTTCTCGAACCCCAGCGCCGCTGGGAATTCGCGGCGGTTGCCATGGTCGACGACCAGATTCGTGGCTTCGTGGCTGCCGGGTATCAGCCTTGGAACCGGCGCCTCATTGTCTGTCACTTGTATGTGGACGGTCCCCACCGGCGGCGCGGTATAGGGCGCCTTCTCGTTGAACATGCCCAAACCTATGGCGTCTCAAGAGGCGCTCTCCACTTATGGGTAGAAACCAGCAGTCTGAACTCGCCGGGCATCCAGGCGTACCGCCGGCTGGGGTTCACCTTATGTGGGCTTGATACGAGGCTTTACGACGGTACTCCCGCGGCCGGCGAAGCGGCTATCTTCCTGGCACGCCAGATTGGGCCGGAACCCGGCATGTAAATGTTGCGCGTTCTGCCGCAAATTCGCCGATTTAGGATATCATCTATTTGCGAAGGATTATATGAAGATCCCAGTATCTCTTGCTCTTAAGCTCTATTTATGTCTGGTTGCTGTTTCGGCGACCACGGTGGCCGGTCGCGCCGCCACCCTGACTGCATCGGTGCCCGCAGTTAATTTTGTTTATAGCACCAGCACGCCACAACCACCGCCGGTAAACGTTGTCGTGACCGCAAGCGATGGAACTACGCCGGCGCTCACGGCGGTGATTACGCCCGGTTCAGGCACCCCTGCCGGGCTCTTTCCCCAACCGCCTATTGCCGACGGCACGATTCAGGTGGGATTTAATCTGAACGCGATTAATGTAGGCGTACAGCATGTTTATACGGCCACCCTGGTGATCAGCGCGGCCGGCTTCGCCCCCTTGAGCCTTCCAGTATCATTCAGCGTGGGCGTGCCCTTTTCCATTGCCGCTTCGCCAACTTCACTTACCTTCAATTCGCCCGGCATTACCGTGCAATCGGTGGCCATCAGCGGAAATGTCGGCACAGATGGATTCCTGCTGTCCGCGACCACCGTAACCGGCGGTAACTGGTTAACGGTGACCACCAACCAATACTTCACGCCGGCAACACTCTCGGTGACGGTTAATCCCACCAGTTTGGCTGGCGGCACCTATTCGGGCACGATTTTAATAACTCCCACTTCGGGAGCGGCTCTGTCGATTCCGGTGACCCTGACGGTGGGCGCGAACACCCTGCTCGCCAACCCCGCCACCATGAGTTTCACTTACATCATGGGCGGGACGGTGCCCCCTTCGCAGCCTCTAGGACTTTCGAGCGGATTGACCGGCGACACCTACACCGCGCAAGCCTCCAGCACTGGGAACTGGCTATTGGTTAACGGCGTTACCAGCAAGATATCCGGGGCGCTGCCCGCCACCGTGAATATTACCGTGAGCCCGGCAAGCTTGGTGGCCGGCACGTATACCGGTACCATCACAGTAACCGATGCGGCCGGAGGCTCCCAAGTGGTGGCTGTCACTCTGGTGGTCACCGGAATATCGTCGGTCGCCAATCCTACTTCGCTGACATTCGTGGCCCAGGTGGGAGGTGTAGTGCCGCCCCCGCAAACCGTGTTAATTAGCGGTTTCGGCGTGGCCGCGTATACCGCCACGGTTACCGGATCATTCATCTCCGTGTCTTCCAGCAGCGGTCCCGCCCCTGGTCAAATCACCGTAACAGCGAGCCCCATAGGCCTGGTTGCGGGCACCTACGCAGGCAAGGTAGAAATCAACCTGAGTGGGCATATACAAGACATCCCGGTTACCTTGACTGTTTCCGCCGATCCAGTGCTGACGACCAGCGCCGGCAGCTATTTCTTTACCTACTCCGGCGCTAACGGCGGTGGTGCGCCACCCACCCCGGTAGTGCTAACTGTCGGCTCTAGCGGTACGGGCTCCGGTGTGACGTTTACCTACGCCACGGGCGTGCCCTCCTGGTTGACCATCACACATACCAACAACCTGGTGACGCCGGTTAACCTGACTCTGACGGTAATTCCGCAGATCCTGCCGACCGGCCTTTACGTGGCGGATATCATTCTTACCCCGACGGCGGCCGACGGCGTGCCGGTGATTGTGCCGGTGATGTTACAGATCTCGGAAGCCCCCCAGATAACGCCCAATCCGACGTCGGTCAGTTTCACCGCTGCGGCCGGCGCCGGTCCGCAGACCAGCACCGTGCAGGTCTTCGCCACCACGACAACCGCTTTCACGGCCAGCGCCAGCACCGTGAGCGGCGGCAACTGGCTGTCCGTCGCGCCGACAGACGGCGTGGCCACTTATACCTATACGCCATTGCTGGTTACGGCAGACGCCACAAGTCTCGCGGCGGGAACCTACCAGGGCACCGTTACCCTGACGACGACCGGCGGCGTCCTGACGCTGATTCCAGTGACATTTACGGTTACCGGGGGTACCGGTCCGATCAGCATCAGTCCGTCAACATTGACTTTTTCTTATACCCAGAATGGAGTTGTTCCTCCGGCGCAAACCCTCCAGATCACCGGAACGCAGAGCTTCACGGCTAGCGCGGGTACCAGCACCGGCGGCAGTTGGCTATCGGTGACTCCGGCTTCCGGTGTAGGGAACGCTACGCTCACTGTCTCGGTTAATCCGACGGGATTGGCTCCCGCGACCTATAGCGGCAGCATTACAGTGACCCCGGCCGGCAGCGCTCCGCAGACGGTGGCGGTGACACTGAAAGTGTCACTACAAGGCGCATTGACGGCTACCCCGAACACGTTGGCGTTCAGTTATACGTCGGGAAATCCCGCGCCGGCCGCGCAGGCCGTATCGGTTACTTCGTCGGGGGCGGCGGTTACATTCACCGCTACCGCGACTAGCAGCGGTTGGCTCGCGGTCACACCCACCTCGGCGACCACTCCGGCCAGTGTCTCGATTTCGGTGAACCCGGTCAACCTCGGCGCCGGCACATATCAGGGTTCCGTCGCGCTGAGCGGTAGCGGCGGAAGCGTGAACATTGGCGTCACGCTGACGGTTGTCGCGCCCTTCCCCAACATCTCGAAGGTAGTGAACGCGGCCAGTTACCTGGCAGGCGGAGTGTCGCCGGGCGAACTGGTGACTATATTCGGCACCTCGCTCGGACCCATCACAGGTGTGGGAGCAACCATCAGCAAGGGCTTCATTCCGACCACTCTTGCCAATGTGCAGGTGACTTTCAACGGCTATCCAGGGCCGGTGTTGTATGCCAGCGCGACTCAGATCAACACCATCGTGCCATACGAACTGGCCGGGTCATCAAACGCCTCGGTGGAGGTGATGTTCGGGACGGCCCGATCCAATCAGGCCAGTTTGGCAGTGGTTTCGGCGGCGCCGGGTATCTTCAGCGCGAACGCATCGGGCACGGGCGGCGGAGCCATACTCGACCTGAGCTATCAATTGGTGTCGGCGGCTAATCCGGTGAGTGTGGGATCGATCATCCAGGTTTTCGCGACGGGTCAAGGTCAGACCAACCCAGCGGGCGTGGACGGGTTGATTGAGCCGACCGTATTGCCGCTGCCCGCGCCGATTCTGAACGCGGCGGCCACAATTGGTGGGATTCCAGCGACGATTGAGTATGTCGGCGCGGCTCCCGGACTGGTGGCCGGCGCGTTGCAGGTGAACATAGTGGTTCCACCGGGAGTGACTTCTGGTGCCGCACCGCTGTTTATTTCGTTTGGCGGCGGGGAAAGCAGCCAGGTTAATCTGACGGTCGCTATTAAGTAGCGGCTGGTTGACGGCAGAAGACCGCACGTCCGGGGAGTGTGTCGGACCATGAAGTTGGCGATCGAACGCTGTGAGAACAACCTCAGCACTTGAATCTAGTTAACCGCCATGGCCAAAGATGACGCACTGAAGGAGTTGAGGCGCCGGGCGCCCGCCGTCGCTGCCCCACTAGAAGGCGGCAACGAAAACTATCGGGTCATTTCCGCAAATTCAGCCGAAGGCCGAGGCTTGAATCGCTGGATTGAAGGGTTCCCGATGCAGGGGCAAAGGATCGACTGCGTCCCGCTTATCCGATGAGACAGAGGTTGTTGTGACTTGGTCCGACGGTTCGTGTCCGTCGTTGGCAACAAAGAAATCCACCCTGGTTAAAATGGCTGCGGTTCTCTGCGAGGCGGATTTCGACACATGGATTGTGGACGTCCTTGAAAACTGGTGCCTCGAAGTACATCACGATGGGATGGTCTGCGCTGGGTATCGGCCGTGATCCATGCGCTCGGTCTTATCGGAAGTTTTCTACCAACATTAAGTCCGACCCGTTAATCTTCGCATCCGTGAAGGCCATATACTCGCCATCGGGCGACACACTGATATTACCGTTGCCAAACGAGTACTTATCAGCCTTAGCTATGGTGGAGACCTTGCCAGTAGCCGCATCGGCTAATTGGAGCGTCGTGGAATCCGACAGGAAGTAGGCGCCTTTCCCGGTAATGCCGAAGGATCCCCAATACATGACTCTTGGGGCCACCGGCACCTCCGGTCCGCCGGCCACCGGCATGTTAAAAAGAGGGCCCGCGCCGTTGGTCGAAGCGATATACAAATTCGCGCCGTCCGCGGATTCGAATGCCGCCCCCCCCACGTCCCGGGTAACCTGGACGGCAGATCCGCCAGCTACCGGCGTCTTCCAAATGCGCCATTGCCCGGACCGGTCCGATTCAAAATAGATCCACTTCCCATCGTGGGACCAACTGGGCAACTGGTTTTGCGCGCTGCCCCCGGTTACCCGCCGGGGTTTTCCGCCATCTGAGGCGATCACATAGATTTGCGTGGCGCCTTCCAAGCGGGAATCGAGCGCGATCCAACGCCCATCGGGCGACCAGCGCGGCGTGCCACATTGCGACCCTTCGAAGAAGGTCAATTGCTGGCAACTGGTGCCGTCAGCCCCACCTTCGGCATCGCAGGTCCACACCTCGTCCTCTCCCGAACGGTCGGATTGGAATGCCACCCTCCGCCCATCAGGCGAAAACTGCGGAAGCTGTTGCCAATGCCGCGAACCGGAGATCAGGCGACGCTCGCCCGTGCGCAGATCTAATCGCCAGAGTCTCCCGGTCGCCGAATAACCCGCGTAGGCCAGCAGGTGTTGGGCGGGCGCGATGGTGGGCATGGTGGATCCGATTGCCGCCCAACTCAGCAATTCGGGGGCTCGCGCGCCCATCCGCACACGCCACAGTTTCGCGTTGGTCACATGGCTCCCGGCGCTGTAGACGATCTCCTTGTTATTCAACCAGGCGATCCCTTTGATACTCGGGTAACTTTGCCTGACTAAGAGTTCGGGCCGGCCCTGGGGTCTGAAGTCGCGGGTTAAGCGTACCGTATAAAGATGGAGCAGCCACGTTCCAGCGGTCCTGGCAAACGCCAGCGTGCGCCCGTCAGGCGAGAGTGTTCCATAGAAATCACCCGGCCCATATTGTTGGGTGCTGGATGCGGCCGGCGCGGGCGCCAGCAAGCGATGCCGCTCGCCATTTTCGAGCGATAACAGCCAGAGCCCATAAGGCTCGTTCGGCGACTGCCGTGTGGAGACAACCAGCCACTTGGCATCCGGCGTCCACGAAATACCCGACCAGCCGGCGCCCGGCTTCCAGTCGCCCCTGGCTATGGTCCGCTCTGGACCGCCTATGGAGGGCACCACCACAATGGCGCCTTCCTGAAGCCGGCCAAACGCGATGTAGCGGTCGTCCGGAGACCACGCTGGACTATAGTCCGTATCGCCGTGGGTAAGCCGCACCGGTGGGCCGCCCCGAATCTGTTTCACATAGATGCCGCACTGGTCATCGTTGCCGACGTGCGAGGCTGCCACCAACCGGTATGCCACCCGGCTGCCGTCGGGTGAAAACACCGGGGACAAGATTTCGCCTGTCGTGGAAAACAACGGTACTGGCGTCATCGTGGGCGGGGGGAGGCTGCGTCTGGCCCAAATAAAGAACGCGGCCGCTCCGCACAGCACTGCCGCCACCAGCAGCAGCCAGTAGCGCCTTTTCGAAGCGCGGCGCGCGGTCTGGCCGTTCGGCTCCCGACGGATCGACTCCAGCGCGCGACGTAACTCCGCTGCAGATTGCCACCGCTCAGCCGGGTCCGCTGCCAACGCCTTGGCAATGACCGGCGCCGCGCCAGACGGCATCGACTCCCCCGCCAGTTCGGCCAGCACTCGCCCAAAAGAGTAGATATCGGATCGCGCGTCGAGCGCTTCACCGCGCACCTGCTCGGGCGACATATAACCGCTCGTCCCCGTCACCGACGATTGCGCCACCGGCCCGTCTTCACCTCCAGCAGGTTTAGCGAGTCCGAAGTCCATCAGCTTGGTCTGCCCGGAGCTGGTCACGAACAAATTGTCCGGCTTAATGTCCCGATGGATGATGCGTTGCTCGTGCGCGGCCTGCAGCGCCCCTGCCACCTGGATGGCGATGTCGAAGAACTCACCCTCGCTCACCGGGCCGCGCGCCATCCGCGCTCGCAACGGCTCGCCGTCTAGAAACTCCAGCGCCAGGAAGATCCGGCCCCCGGCTTCGCCCATCTCGTGCACGGTGCAAATTCCCGGATGGTTCAAAGCGCCGATCATGCGCGCCTCACGCCGCATGCGCTCAAGAGCGGGCGGATGTTCGGCCAACTCGTCAGATAGGAACTTTAGGGCCACAATCCGGCCGAGCGTCAGGTCCTCAGCCTTATATACAACTCCCATGGCGCCGCGTCCGGCTTCCGCCAGTATCCGGTAGTGCGAGACCACCGCACCGCGCACGAGTTGCGGCGCTTCTTCGCCCACAGTTTCCAGCTTGCCGATGAACCGGTACCCTTTGCGCGGCAGCGTTTCGATATAGCGCGGAGTCGCTACCGTATCGAGAAGCGCTTCGCGAAGGCGCTTCACCGCCGAGTTGACGCTGTGCTCAAATTCGACCACCGTGCCATGCGGCCAGAGGCGCGCCTGAATTTCTTGCCGGGTGACGAGTTGGCCGGGCTGTTCCAGCAGCATCGCCAGGATCGCCAACGACTGGTCGGGCACGTGCAACCGGATTCCACCCTTTCGGAGTTCCTGAGAAAGGCGATCGAACGCGAACGCGCCGAATCGAACTGGACGTACGGACCGCGGGGCAGCCATACAAAGCTCGCCCCACACTACCATAATGCCCGGTAGGCGGCAACATCTTTCGCTCCTAATTCGCTTGTTTTGAGTCGTTTGCCTTGTGACTTCGGTGTAATCTGCGTTCCAGCCCGGGTGCATCGAGTTTTTGCCCGCATCGGCGCATTGTCGAACCATGAAGCCCTCATGGAAGACGATCTGGCTGGCGGCGCTGGCCGCGATTTGGTTGGCGAACGCGGCGGATGCTCGCGAAGACTCTCGGGCGAGCGGCCGGACCCTCACCGTTCTTGTTTTGGACTATGCCGCTGTTTCGGACAACACCTTGGCCGCAACGGAGGCCCTCAGTACGGTATTGCTTTCCCGGGCGGGTATTCGCGCGCAGTGGGTCCACTGCCTAGGGCACGCGCAGGGTACCCGGCCGTTGCTGTGCGACAGCAATCTGGATGCGGGCATGGTAATGTTACGGGTTTTAGTGGCTTATCCGGGCAGCCAAAACAAGCGCGGCGATCCACTCGGCACGGCAATGGTCGAGAGTGGCTATGCTTCGATCTACGCGTCCGAAATCGCGAGGTACGCAGAACGCAATGGGCTGCCGGCCAGCACTCTGATGGCTTACGCCGCCACGCACGAGATCGGGCACCTGCTGCTGGGCGCGCAACATTCGTCTTCGGGGATCATGCGTGCGGTTTGGGGCACCGCCGAATACGAAGGCATGTCCCAGCGATGGTTGGGTTTCGACCCGGCGGAAGTGGCGGGGATGCAGCGGGCAACTCCAGCCGGAGCAGCCATGGGGGACTAATGTTGAAGAACTGATCACCAATTGTCGTGCCGTGACGTCGCTGTTCGACGTATCCTTAGAGCGACCGAATTTGAACGCAAAATCCAGCTCCAGTTCGAACCCTGAAAGGAAGCACTAATGAAATTCTTGAGTATCTACAAGACCGCCGAGCGCGCCACGCCGCCCTCCCAGGAGGAGATGGCCGAAATGGGCAAACTAATTGAGGAGGGCATGAAGGCCGGATGGCTGCTGGCCACCGAAGGTTGCCTGCCATCTGCACTGGGCGTGCGCGTCCGGCGGTCCGGTGACAAGGTGACGGTAACGGACGGTCCCTTTACGGAGACCAGGGAAGTAGTGGGCGGGTTCGCCATCCTGCGGGCGAATTCGAAGGCGGAAGCCATCGAACTGGCCCGCGGTTTTCTCAACCACGCGCAAGATGGAGAGTGCGAACTTCGCCAGCTTTACGAAATGAGTGCGGGGGCGTAGTCTATCCACACAAAAATGCGCCGCCGCCTCCCCCCTGAGGCGACGGCGCGAGTTAACAAGGAGCCATGAGCCGGACCGGCTAGTGTGAGATGTTCGTAAAGATCGACAGTGAGACCGGGGTAGGTTCGTCACCCAGCCATCCGCCGAAGATCGCCAAGTCGGGTTTGCCGTCGTTATTGAAATCCGCGCTGAGAACGCCGAGCGGGCCCAGCGTGGAATTAAATGTACCGGCGCTTTGGAAGGTTCCATTCGCTTGGCCCGTGAGTACGGTAAAGGCGCCGCCTGCCAGCACCACCAAATCCGTAACGCCATCCCCGTTTACGTCCGCCGCAGTCACGCCTTCCGGGAAAGTGAGCGCATACGGCGCGGCGGGCTGGAAGGTGCCGTTCCCGTTGCCGAGTAGAACCAGCACCTGGCCATCGTTGTAACAAGCAACTGCCAGGTCCGGGCTGCCGTCCTTATTGAAATCGCCCGTGATTACCGAGCGGGCTCCGTTGCAATTGGCTAACGTCACGGGTGGCGCAAAAGTGCCGTCTCCGTTGCCCCACAACATCAGCAGTTGCGCCGATCCGGGGTCCGCAATGGCGATGTCCAGACGGCCGTCCCCGTTGAAATCGCCGGTCGCCATCGCGACGGGGCTGGTACCCTCGGCGAAGCTTTGTGCCGGTGAAAATGTGCCATCACCTTTGCCGAGCAGGACGAAAAGGCTGGGAATTTCTCTGTGGTATTGCTGCCCCAACACCATGAGGTCGGGAATTCCATCGCCGTTCACATCGCCAATCGATACCGCGGGCGGAAAGTTTCCGGTCTGGTAAAAGACGGGTTTAGCGTAGGTGCCACCCGGATGTCCGAGGAAGACCCACACGCCGCCGCCTTCGAATTGTTGATTCGTGACGACGAAGTCCAGGACGCCGTCGTGGTTCAGGTCTGCGATCGCCACGCCCGTCGGTACGCCTTGCAACGTCACGGTCAGCGGTGACTGAAAGGTGCCGTTCCCATTTCCAGATTGGATAATCACCTGGCCCGGGGCAGCGTCGCCCGAGGCGGTAATCAGATCCAGATTGCCATCCTTGTTGAGGTCCGCAACCGCCATTCCGCGCACGGACATTGCCGCTGCATCCGGCACGACAGGCGCGGGAAATGTGCCGTTGCCGTTACCCAGAGCGATCGAAACAGTGTTAGCCAGTGAGTTGCCCATGGCCAGGTCCACCTTGTGATCGCCGTTGAAATCGCCGGTAGCCAAGGCGCAAGGGCATTCCTCCGGCAACATGGTCTGGGTAGGGAACGTGCCGTCCCCGGCTCCAAATACCAATGCCAGATTCTGCGGCGCAGCCTCATTGAGGAGGCCGACTGCAAGATCCAAGTGCCCGTCACCATTGAAGTCCGCCACCGTGATGTACTCAGGTGCGGCAAGAAAGCTGATGCCTCCTACGAAAGGAAGCGAAATACCGGCGCCCGTCGAAAATGTACCGCTGCCGGTGCCCAAGCCGATTTGTACGAAGCCGGCGTAGCTGGATGCGACATCCAGGAAACCATCGCCATTGAAATCGCCGAGTGCGAAACCCAATGCATCGCCGCCGAAATTCGTGGCCGCGCCAAACTTGCCGTTACCCAGGCCCAACCTGGTCGCGATGCCCGGCGAACCGATATAGACAAGATCCATTTTGCCATCGTTGTTGAGGTCCGCGAGAGCTACCTGGGCGGCGACTCCGTTGGTAGGATAGCTATCCACCTGGTGAAACTTACCCGCACCGTTGCCTAGGAAAACGAGGACGCTTTGCCCAGATGTGACGGCCAGATCGACGTGGCCATCGCCATTGATATCGCCCGCTGCGATCGAGACCGACGAGGATACGGTAAAGGTCAGCGGCGTTTCAAACGAGCCGTTCCCTTTGCCGAGCAGCACCGCTACTGTATTGGAATAGGGTTCCGCCACTGCCAGATCGAGTTTGCCGTCGCCATTAAAATCGGCGGCAACTAACGACACCGGACCGTTTATGGAGGTCATTGGCGGCAGCGCTTTGAATTGTCCCTTGCCGTTGCCTAGCATGATTTGCACGTCGCCCGAGGGGACGCTTGAGTTATAGGCGGACACGGCCAAATCAAGTATGCCATCGCCGTTGAAATCGCCGCTAACAACAAAGTTGATCCCTTCGACCGGGTAGGCGCGGGGGGTTAGAAAATTAGGGGTGGCGGCCGACATCGCGGCGGCCGCGGACAACAACATCAGTATTTTGCGCATCGTATATTCACCCTTCCTTGAGTGATCCATCACTCTTATATGCGCGAGAGGAGGGGGGAATTTTGCGCGCGATGCAATTTTATTTGATCGTTCGGTCTATTCGTCCCGAAGAGCGTCCATTGGCTGGAGCCGAGCCGCGCGCCAGGCAGGTCCGTAGCTGGCAAACAGTGCCACCATCGCCAACAGGAAGACCGCGCCGCCCAAGGTCAACGGATCCCGCGGCGTCAGGCCGTACACCATCGAGGCTGCCGCTTGTCCCGCCCATGCCGCCAGCGCCGTGCCCAAGGTCAACCCGATGGCGAGCAGCAGTATGGCCTCGCGAAGCACCAGCACGATCACCCGGCCGCGGCTCGCTCCCAGCGCGATCCGCACGCCGATCTCGTTTCTTCTGCGGGCGACCATGTAGGCGATCACGCCGTACAAACCCAACACTGCGAGCGCTCCCGCCAGCAGACCGAACGCACCTGCCAGCGCCGCCATCAACCGGTCGCGCATCAGCGAATCTTTAATCTGCTTGGTCAGCACCGTGAACTCGATGCCGAGCCCAGGGTGGATTTCCGCCACGGCCTGTTCTGCCGCGCGATAGAATTCCCCCAGCGGCGCGTTCGTGCGCAGCACGAAGCTTGCCACCCATGCGACCGGATCGTCGTCTTGCCCCTCCGCAACGAACGCGATGGGCCGGAAGTCTTCTCGCAATTCGTAATATTTGGTGTTGCGCACTAACCCGATCACCTGGAGCACGGTGTCGGGTTTGTCGGCCGATTCTTCCCGCCGGAATGAAAGGCCCACCGGATTCTTTCCCGTGAAAAACCTGCTTCGCAAACGCTTCGTTCACGATCGCCACCTTGGGCGCCGCCAAGTTATCGTGCGGGTCGAAGTCGCGGCCCGGCGACGAAGGCCGTCCCCATGGTGCGGAAATAGCCCGCGCCTGCGCGATTGAACAGTGCATCGATCGCGCGGTCCAGCCGAACCCTCGGCCAACACGTTCTGATCCCATCCCGAACCGCTGACCGGCGTCATGCCCACCTCACCGCCCGCCGTGGCGCCGGTGCGCGCCTCGAGTTTCTCGAGGGTTTGCCGCCTGGATTTCCAGGATCCTGCTCTTCGGAAAATGCGCGGCGCGTATAGTCCACGCTGACCGCCACGATTCCTTCCGGACGAAACCCGGGATCGATGGCCAGCAACTTCTGCAGGCTGCGGACAAACAGCAGCGCGCCGGCCAGGAGCACCAGCGACATGGCCACCTGCACCACCACGAGCGCGCGCCGCAAGCTGAATCGTTCGCGGCCCGACAGTAAGCCCGCGGCCGCTCGCGCGCATCACCGATGCCGGCGCAATCCGTGTGGCGCGCAGCGCGGGCGCCAGACCGAATAGCAAGCAGGTGATGCATCGCCAGACCCGCCGTAAATCCCAGGACGCGCCAGTCGAACTCCAATCCGACGAACATCCGGCTTTCGGGCGTCGCTAGAAATCCGACCAGCGCCCGGCTCAGAACGACAGCCAATCCCGAATCCGAACCCGGTCCCGAGAAGCGCCAGCAGCAGGCTTTCGGAAAGCAACTGCACGACAAGCCGGCTGCGCGACGCGCCGATCGCCTGGCGCACCGCGATTTCCCGTTCCCGCACGCTGGCGCGCGCCAGCAGCAGATTCGCCAGGTTCGCGCAGGCGATCAGCAGCACCAATCCGGTGGTTGCCAGCAGAATCCAGAGCGGATCCTGATATTGGCGGCGCAAATGCGAAACGCCGGTGGCGCCCGGGCGTGACGATAATCTTGTTGGCCAGATAGCCTTTCGCCATATCGGCGCGATAAGCGGGCGGCAGCGTCTCGCGCATGATCGCCGGTGAGGCCGCCTGCATTTGCGCATTGGCCCGCTCGATCGTCCAGCCCGGCTTCAGCCGGCCCATCAACGAAAGCCACCACGCGGTCGGCTGGGGTATGCGGTTCTTGCCCGGCTCCCAGAAAAAAGGATCGGCGCAAAGCGGTATGGCCACATCGAACCTTTGCCCGATCTCGACACCGAAGAAGCCGGGCGCGGCCACCCCGATGACCGGAAAGACTCTGCCGTCCAGCCGGATGGTCCGATTGGTGATCGCCGGATCGCCATTGAATTCGCCCTGCCAGAAAGGATAGCTGAGCACCGCGCCCGGCGACCCGCACCCTGGCTGGTCGTCCTGCGCCTGAAATACACGGCCGGCTGCTGCCGGAACCTGCAGTAGGTTGAAGAAGTTTCCGCTGACGAAAAGGCCCTCGGCATAGCGCGCTTTGCCTTCCTGGCTGAGGTTGAACGGCTTGGCGCTCCAAGCCAGCACATCGGAGAAAGCCTGCTGCTGGCGGCGCACGCTGTCCCAGAGATTAGAAGTGAAATTGGCGCTGCGCGTCGACCACCAGCCGCCCCGGTGCGAGCCTTTCGCGAAATCGATGTATGCCAGTTCTTGAGGCTGGCCGACCGGCAAGCTGCGCAGCCGGATGGCATCGATCAATTGAAAGATGGCGGTATTCGCGCCGATTCCCAGCGCCAGCGATGCTACCGCCACCAAGGTAAAAGTCGGATTCAGGCGAAGCTGCCGAAGTCCAAACCGAAGATCTCCCCACTGCCAGTGCATATTCTTTATACTCCGGAGGGCGGAAAAAGTTAGACGGCGAATTCCCGAGATCGCTCAAAAGTTTCAAAAGGAGATCGACGGCAACCAAGCGCCGCTCGGTTCGTTGTAAAGCCCGATGCTCATCAGCGTCATCGGCTGCACGACGCGCAGGCCGTTCGCCAGGCACCAGCGGAACAGTCCGCTGTTCTGCGACGGCACCAGGATTCCAGGGCCGCCAAGAGAGTCCACCGATGCGATCAGCGCCTGCATGTCAAGGTTCGTTTCGGCGGTGGCATGGCCGAAGAACGCCAGCGCGGTTGCGTATCCGGTAACGCGGCCTTCGCGTTCCACCACGCGGGCGGTTCCATGCTGTATCGCTTCGGTCAGTTCGATGGTGCGGCTGAATCCATGCACTTGCCGGGCCAGGGTGTCGCACACTCTGACATCCGCGATTCGGGCAGGGCGCACTGTGCATCCAGGCACGCTACGCTGATGGGTGCGTCCCTGCATGCAGGAAAGCGGCGCCCGCACATCAAATCCGAGAGCGGTATAGAGCGCGAGCGACCGGTTGTGAAATGCGGCCTGCACTAGCCGGATTCCGGCGGCACCCTGTACGTTCGCGCGGTCCATCACCGCATGCATAAGCTTGCGGCCCAGGCTCCGATTTTGCGCGTTGGGATCGACGGTGATGGGGCCGACACCGGCGATGCTGGAGCGCTCATCCAGGCAATTGCTGCCGGCAATGCGTCCTTCGGACTCTGCTACTACGCAATAGAAACCCGGGTTCGAAAACATCATCGAAAAGATGCCGGTGGCGGCCTCCACCGACGGAATATCGGGCGGGAAACCGTGGGCTCCGCTGATGGTGGAGAAGGCGTCGTAACAGACTTGCCCGCAGGCAGGAGCGTCCTCCGGCGTGGCAGCGCGCACTACAACCGGCAGCAGATTCGGCAGCATGGTGTGATTCCTTCCGATCAGTATACTCAAGCGGGACCACACGATCACATATTCCTTGACAAGCATATGCTCTGTGAGGTATATCAAAAGAGTGGAATCTGTATTTGAAGTGATTGCGGAGCCGAACCGCCGCGCCATACTAAACCTGCTGGTGTCATCCGAGCAGTCGGTGGGAGAGATCGAGCGCCAACTGGGTATGCCGCAGCCGGCTGTCTCAAAGCACCTGCGTGTGTTGCGCGATGCCGGTTTCGTGGAATCGACGGTGGACGCCCAGCGCCGTCTCTACCGGCTGAAACCGGAACCGCTGCAGGAGATCGATGCCTGGCTGGCGCCGTTTCGCCGGTTCTGGTCCGCTCACCTGGATGCTCTCGAACGCCACCTCGACCGCATGGACGGCCCCGTACCGGCCAAAGGAAAAGTAAAGAACAAACGACGCGGACCAAACCCGCGAATGTGACAAAGGAGAAGCCAAATGAAAATCAAATTGACCAGCGTATTCGTTGACGACCAGGACAAAGCCCTGCGCTTTTACACCGAGGTATTGGGCTTTGTTAAAAAGGGCGATTTCAGCCAAGGACCATTTCGGTGGCTGACGGTGGCCTCGCCGGAAGAGCCGGACGGGACCCAACTACAACTGGCGCTCAACAACAACCCCGCGGCTAAGGCGTATCAGCAGGCAGTCTTTCAACAGGGCCAGCCGGCAGCGATGTTCAACACAGAGGACGTCAAGGCTGACTACGAGCGGATGAAGGCCCGCGGCGCCGAATTCACGATGCCACCCACCGCCGTAACTGGCTCCACCATCGCGGTGCTGAACGATACTTGCGGCAATCTGATTCAGCTCAACCAAATGGCACACTATTAAACTGCAGCGCTTGATGGTGAACAAACATGATTGATCGCGAACAGTACAGGCCAGGTCCAGCCACCGGGGCGCAGGTGCGCAAGGACGGAGACAAGTGGACGCTCATTCTGGTTAGAGAACTGCGCCACTCTCCGGAAAGAGTCTGGCGAGCGCTAACCGATCCGGAGCATCTGCGCGAATGGGCGCCCTTCGTCGCCGATGGCCGCCTGGACACCGTCGGAGCCACGGTGAATCTCACTTGGGTGGGCGCGTCCGGCCCGATTGCAACAACCGTGACGCGAGCCGAGGCTCCCGATCTGCTTGAGTACGGTGAGATCCGTTGGGAACTCGAAGACCTGAGCGGGGGCACGCGGCTCACGCTGTGGCACAGCATCGATCGCCGCTTCATCTCTTGGGGCGCGGCCGGTTGGCACATCTGCCTCGACGTACTGGGGCTATTGCTCGCGGGTGACCCGGTGGGGCGCATCACCGGCGCCGAAGCAATGAAGTTAAAGGATTGGCAGCGCTTGACCGGTGAATACGCCAAGCAGTTCGAATAGGAAAAAACTATGGAAATGACGCAAGCACGACCGGCCTTCATGGCCGCCGCGACTGCACCTAAAGCGATGAGCATCTTCTATTGGCTCGTCACGACGCTCTTCTGCCTGCAGATGGGTTTCACCGCGTACGCGCAACTGCGCCTGCCGCAGGTGGCCGGCGAGTTCACGCGCCTCGGCTTCCCCGGCTACTTCCGGGTGGAACTCTCATGGGCTAAACTTCTCGGCGTGGTACTCCTGCTTGCGCCGGTGCCGGCGCGGCTCAAGGAGTGGGCCTACGCCGGTTTCGCCATCAACCTTGGCTCAGCCCTGATTGCGCATCTTGCGGTGGGCGAAGGTCCGGAGTCGTGGGCTTGGGCAGCGGGCACCGGCGTACTCTGGGGACTGTCGTATTTCTTTTGGCGGCGCCTGCAGGCTACGCCGCCAAGCCTCTAATTTGGGGTTCAGCGGGTCACGCGGAAAGTCTGGATCACGGGTGCGGCGGCCGTATAGTCCACATTGCCCGGCTGACCCGCCCGGATCGAGCAATTCCCTTGCGCCACCAGCGTCACAGTGTTGCCTGACACCGTACACACAGAAGTCGTCAGCGACGCAAAGCTAACTGGCAATCCCGAACTGGCCGTCGCACTCACCGGGAACGGCGGTGTGTTGAGAGGCTTGTTCGCCAGGGGCCCGAACGTGATGGTCTGCGAAGCCTTGGTCACCTGGAGACTCTGGTTCACGGGCACGGCCGCGGAGTAATCCGCATTGCCCGGCTGAGCGGCGCGAATCGTGCAGGTGCCGGCCTGTACCAGCGTGACGGTGCTGCCCGAAACGGTGCATACCGCAGTAGTGAGCGACGCAAAGTTTACGGCCAGCCCCGAACTGGCCGTGGCGCTTACACCGAACGGCGGCGCGCCATAAACCTGGTTGGAAAGCGGTCCGAAGCTGATCGTCTGGGTAGCCTTGGTAACCACGAAACTCTGCGTAATCGGCGTCGCGGCAAGGTAATCGACATTGCCGCCTTGCGATGCGCGGATCCCGCACGTGCCGCCCGCGACCAGCGTCACGGTGCTGCCGGAGACCGTGCACACCGCCGTCGTCAGCGACGTAAAGCTAACCGGCAATCCCGAACTGGCCGTTGCACTCACGTTGAACGGTGGCGCGCCGTACACTTGATTAGCCAGCGGTCCAAACGTGATCGTCTGGCCGGCTCGGGCCACCTGGAAGCTGCGGCTCACCGGCGTCGCTGCGGCATAAGTGGCATTGCCGGGCTGCGTGGCTTGAATTGTGCAAAGGCCGCCCGTCACTATCGTCACCGTGCTGCCCGAAACCGTGCACACCGGCGTTGTCTGGGAGGCGAAGCTCACCGGCAATCCCGAACTGGCCGTCGCGCTCACGGTGAACGGCGGCGCACCGTAGGTCTGGTTCTGAAGAGGTCCGAAAGAGATCGTCTGGCTGGCCTGCGTAACCTGGAAAGTCTGGTCCACGGGTTGGGCCCCCGCATAGCTATCGTTACCCGCCTGCGAAGCTTCAATGGTACAGGCGCCCACCGCTACCAACGTCACAGTGGATCCGGAGACCGTGCATACCGCTGTGGTCAGCGACGCAAAACTCACCGGCAATCCCGAACTGGCCGTCGCGCTGACGGCGAACGGTGGGGTGCCGTAGGGCTGGCTGGGCAGGGTCCCGAAGGTAATCGTTTGCGACTGCAGCCCGCTCTGCGTCACTGATATCGTTAGTCCCAACACCGTAATGTGTGCCGTTCGGGCCGAGGTCGAGGTGTTAGCCGTAAACGAGAAGCCGACCACACCGCTTGTGACCGGGCCGATAGTCAGCCAGCTTTGATCGCTGACCGGCGCGAAGATCCCGCTAAGCGGCGCTGTAGCTGGAAGCACTGGAGCTAATGCGTCCGACCCCGCGGCAGCACCTTCCGTGAAGCTGGCCGGACCTGCGTAAGCATTGGGCACTTCGTTCAGCGTTGCACTGCCGGCATCCACGAAATAGAGGTTTCCCAAGCTATCGACGGCGATGCCCACGGGCGACGACAGACCCTGTGAAACCGTTGCCGTTACCTGTTGCGTAACCGGACTCCACATGTCAATGGCCTGAGTTCCGGAATCGGAGAAGTACACGTTGCCCGAGCCATCCACCCCGACGGCTGAAGGATTGTTCAGTTGCGACGCAAGCGTGGTCACCTGTTGCGTTGCCGCGTTCCATTCGGATACCGTCTTGGCCCCGTTATCTGAAAAATACACATTTCCCGAGGCATCCACAGCCACCGCGTTCGGCTGGCTCAAACCGGAGACCAGCGTCGTCAACTGCTGGGTGGCTGCGCTCCATTCCTCTATAGCCTGGTTGGAACTATCTGCGATGTACAAGTTGCCCACGCTGTCGATTGCTACTCCATACGGATGGTTGAGTCCTGACGTGATCAAACCGTTTAACTGCTGGTTCGCTGCAATCCACTCTTGAATCGCATTGTTGTTCGTATCTGCGATGAATAAGTTGCCCGATCCATCTACCGCCAATCCGTTCGGATTGTTCAACCCGGCTGGTACCAGAGGCGTTACTTGCTGAGTAGTGAAGTTCCATTGCAGGATGGCGCCCGCGCTGAGACTGCTGAAGTCCACATTGCCCGCGGTGTCTACCGCGATCGCGGCTGGGCTGGTAAGATTCGACGCCAGCCCAATGAATGCAGCCTGCCCGATGTAGTTAGTCCCAGCCTGTGTGACCGTTAGCGTGTAGCCCCCGGCTGTGAGAGTTCCGGTCCGCGAACCAGTGCCCGTGAAAGGATCCACCGAGAACACCACCACGCTGTTACCGGTGCCGTTGGTGCTCGCGTCCGCCACATGCAGGAATGTATCGTTGGCCGTAGCCGTCCAGGCGCCGGCGTATGTCAGAACCACGGACGCGTTGCCGCCCGCGCTACCTATCAGCAAAGAACTTACGCCCAGACCCTGGTTGGTCACTTCAAAGCTCTGGTTAACCGGCGCCGCGGCTGTATACATTCCGTTGCCCGGTTGAGTCGCTTGAATGGTGCACACGCCCAAGTCGAGCAGAGTCACGGTGCTTGCAGAAACGCTGCAAACCGCCGGCGTCGTGGCTGCAAAACTGACGGGCAGTCCGGAAGATGCAGTAGCGCTGACTGTGAAAGGCGCCGCGCCCATCACCTGGTTATTCAGCGGACCGAATGAAATCGTCTGGCTGGCGACCGCCGCGAAATTCGCCACGATCGTGGCCGGAACGTTCATCGTCAGCGAAAGAGGATTGCTGGTTGATGTAGTGGCGCCCGTGAAATTGACAAAGTAATATCCCGCCGTGGGGGTCGCCGTGATAGTTGCGGTTGATCCGGCGTCGAAGTACCCGCCCGCGCTGACCGATCCGCCCGCGCCTGCCGAGGTGCTGAGCAAATACTGTGTTGAAAACGTGGCTGTATAAGTTGCCGTTGTGGACGGCGCCGCCACCGTGTGGCTGGCACTAGTGGTGCCGTCTTCCCACTGCGCCAATGCGTATTGCACGCCCGTGGCACCGGCTTGCGGTGTAACTACACTCAATGTGCACGTGCTGGTCGGAGTCCACGCCAGCGTCTGCGGCGCGATATAAGTTCCCGGCGCACACCCGGAACCCGAGGAAGTGACTGGCAATCCCGAAGGAACGGTGGTGATCTCTACGTCTCCAGCAGGAATCGACGGAGCGAAAGATACGCCCTTGAAGTTTGAATCCGCAGGCGCCGTGCCGAGTACCGTGAAGGCCAGTGAAGTGCCCGGTGGAGTGGTATTGCTCAGCGTGTCTGTGATGCCATATAGGTAAGTTTGATCCAGATCGGCAATTACGTAATTGGTGGCATACAGCAGCACGGAGTTACCGGACACCATGCCCGCCAGTCCATATAGACCGGTCGTTCCCATAGTGCCGCCATTATTGACGATGTTCAATCCCTGATACAACGTGTAAGCCAGGCTCCACGTCCCGGTGCCGTTGGATTGACTGTTGATCCATTTCTGCAGTCCACCGTTGCCGATGTTGGCTTTGCCGGTGGAGTTGTTGTCGCCGTTGCTGTCGTTCTTGGGGTTGCCGCCGTCCGCCACATACAACACTGACGGGCTGGCGAAGAAGTAACTCACCGGGCTCAGATTGATCTTTAATCCGGCGTTCAGATTGTTGCCGTTGCTGTTAGGGCCCGACGTGATGGTCAACTTACCCGCGCCGCTGGTGGCGAAACCAGAAAGCTGGGTGGGTCCGGCGCTGTTGTTGTATAAGCTGGTTGCAGGCGGCGTTCCCAGCGTGCCGATGAAGTCGCGGTTCGAGCCGGAGCCTTCCTTGGTGTCGACGGAGACGTAGAGCGTGTTGTTGAAGACGTGGACCATGCGCGTATCCTGCGCAATGGTATTGGTGCTGGTATCGAGGCCCGTGATGGCCGTGGGCGCTGTGTTGGGCGTGCCTACCGGGACGTAAAAGACCCCGCCGGTGGCGTTGCTCCCCGAACCTTGGCCCGAAACGTATGCCGTGGTTCCATCGGCGCTGTAGGCGCTGCGCGGATTGTTGGTGTTGAAGATATTGAAAATAGCCGTTGTCGAGTTCACGTTACCGTTGGCGTCGATCAGCGCCAGCACGCGTGGAATAGGAGTGTAACTCTGTCCGGTCAGACTGCCCGACTGGGCCAGTGCACCTGAGGGCGCGGCGCCATACGGGTCGCCGGTGAACCCCGTAAAGTAGGCCGCATCGAACGTTGGCGCGTCGATACCGTAGCCCAGAATCGTAAGGTATTGCCCCGCGCCTGTCAGTTGAAGATTGCCTTCGGAAGACGACCCATATTCACCGGAGACCGCAAGGTTGGAGCCCGATGCGCTTTGCGGAAGGGCCATTGAGTTTACGAACGCGGCGCTCGACGTTCCATTGGGCGAGTATTGGAACAGCGTGATCGGGGCGGCCTGATTGTCGCCGTAACCGCCACCGGCGCCGGTACCGCTGGGCACGGACGTGCATGTTCCGCCCTGCACGCCGCATCCTTCGACCGCAACCACCAGATTACCCGGAGCAAAATATGGCCCTGGCTGAGATAGCTTCGGGCGCTCCTGCGGCACGGCCGGCGCTCCCATCAACAACGCCATCGCAAACGCGGCAATTCCCCTACGAACTTCGAGCATAGATCGACTTTCCTTTTTGACCCTCTGATTGACCTTCTGAGGTGGGACCAAAAGACGTTATCACGCGAATGTTACGAAAGCATTACAGCAGCGCTATATTTGCGCTAACATACGCCTGGCTGATCGCGCCCGTGCGGGCCGAGCCCTCGTAACACGATTGTGTTTTGACGCCTATCCAGCCTCGTGGTAGCATGCGCAAAGATCGTTCTTTGTGGGAGTTATAAAACCGTAACATCACCAGCTCGCCGCTGCTGGTGTGTGATCCGGCCCGTCCGGCCGGCGGCTCCGCAACATCAAGAGAATCAGGTCTAGTTATTCTGTACTGCCTACGATTTCTGGAGTTCATCATGCACCGATTTCACAACACGCTCGCCAACTGTGTCCGGACTCTCCGGATCGCTTCTCTGACTGGAGCAGTCCTCCTGCTCTTGCACTTATCGCTGTTTGGACAGACATTCACCGGTAGCATCGACGGTCACGTTACAGATCCGGGGGGACTTACCGTAGCCGGGGTCGAGATCGTCGTCACCGAGAGTGCCACCAACGCCACGTTCAGGACCCAGACCAACGAAACCGGCGGTTACTCAATCCCGTTCCTGAAACCGGGTGTCTACCGCATCGCGTTCAAGGCGGCGGGATTCAAAGAGACGGTTGAGGACAAACTGGAACTACAGCTCAACCAGAGCTACCGTTTAGACCAGGTACTGCAACTCGGGAGCGTCAACGAGAGCGTGGAAGTGACTGCCGCGGCCTCCCAGGTGAACTACGACTCACCGGAAATCGCGCATGTGGTCGGCGCCGAACAATTGGCTAACGTTCCCGAATTAGCCAGTTCTTCGCGGGGGCGGTCGCCATTCCTCCTCGCAAAATTGCTCCCCGGGGTGGTCTCTACTAGTTCGAATAACGGCAATATCAACAATTTCAGTTTCGGGGGGGGGCGTCCCGACACCAATGAGATTCTGATTGACGGTTTGCCAACTACCAACCCATCCGACAACACCTACACCTTTACCCCGTCGCCAGACTCGGTAGATGAATTTAAGGTCATCACCACCGCCTTTTCGGCCGAGTTCGGCCATACCGGCGGCGGCGTGTTGCTAGCCACCTCGAAGCATGGCACCAACGAATTTCACGGAAGCCTCTACGAATACTTCCGCAATCGCATTCTGAATGCCCGCAGTTTCTTTCAGGCGAACAATAGCCAACGCTACATTCAAAACGAGCCCGGTTTCACCTTGGGCGGACCGGTACTGTTGCCCCACTACAACGGCCGGAACCGGACTTTCTTCTTCGTTGACTATAATGAAACGCTGGCGACGACTCCCTCGAACAGTCTTCAGTTGACGCCCACGGCGGCAGAGCGCAATGGCGATTTTTCACAATCTAACGGTGGCACGGTCGCTATATACGACCCGTCGACGACCACGGTCGATGCCAGCGGTAATATCAACCGTACGCCATTTCCAAATAATGTGATTCCAAGTACGCGTATTGATCCGGTGGCGGCTAAGATCGTCTCTTACTATCCCAACCCCAATGGCTCTTTTCAAAATGGGGCGTACAACTATAACGTGAGCGCCAGTAACGAGAATCAGATTGGCCAGGGCCTCGTCCGCATCGATCAAAACATCGGCGACAACGACAAGTTCTTTGCGCGTTATGGCCGCTATAGCCCTTATTCCAACGCACCACAGATCACGAACAACGCGGCCAACTCCAACCAGGCGGGCGGCTGGGGAGACAACCAGGCAGGCCTGGGATATACGCACATCTTCAGCCCGACTGTGTTCAACGATTTCCGGCTGGCCTTTGTCCAGGAGCAGAATTACAATCTGGCGGGCGGACCGGCGGTACCGGAACTCGGCCTTCAGGGCGTACCGCTGACCATGTTTCCGGACATCAGCACCAACAACTATTTGCAACTCGGGGCGGGCTCTCCGTTTCACGATCGCGACCGGAGCTGGGTCTTCGACGAGGCCTTACGTATTCAGAAAGGCCGCCACCTGTTGAAGGTTGGGGGTGACTATCGCCGGCAGATGTATAACTACTACAATCCCGGCTACAACGACGGATACTCCCAGGCTGGCGCGTACTCCTTCGACTCCACATTTACATCCATCACCGCGAATCCCAATAGCGGCTGGGATCTGGCCGACTTACTCTTAGGGCTACCGACCGCGTCCGTGGTAGAGCACGAGGATTACACTTACCGTGAGAACATAAACAGCGCGTCCGTATTCTTCCAGGATGACTTCAAGGTCAGTCCGACTCTCACTTTGAATCTGGGGCTGCGCTGGGAATACGATGGCCCTTACTCAGAAGCCAACAATCAGTTTGCAAGCTTCAATCCAACCCTGGTGAATGCCCAAACGGGGAATCTGGGAGATGTGCAGTTTGCCGGACGGAACGGTGCGCCGGCGCACTTCATGCCGAACGTGTATCACGATTTTCTGCCGCGCGTGGGCTTCGCCTGGAACTTTCTCAAGGATACGGTTTTGCGAGGGGGCATTGGATTCTACCGCCTGCCCAACATTGGTTTCTATCAGTTCGGCCCACTCTCCCAGTACGTGCAATATGGAGCCTTTCAGAGCGCCGATGGGGTGACTCCGGCTTATCAACTTGACCAGGGAGTGCCGTCGGCGCCTTACTTCGTGGATGCGAATGGCAATCCCTTGGTGCCGGCCAGCCTTTCGAATCCGACGTCGACGGTCACCGAAATCGATAGCCGCGCTCGCACGCCTTATAACATTACCTATGAGTTCGGCATCCAGCGCCAATTCGGTTCCTGGTTCGCCGAGGTCGACTACAATACCAGCAAAGGCGTAAAGCTGCCGATCGTTTTGCAGATCGATCAGCTCCAGCCAGACCAGTTCTCTACCGGCAGCCAGGCGCTCCGTCCCTATCCGCAATATGCCGGCGTTCAATACCTGACCTTAGACGGTAATTCGGTATACCACGCCTTCCAGGCCAAGTTAGAACATCGTTGGAAGAGCGGCCTCGTAATCTCCGCGGCGTACTCTAATAGCAAATTGATGGACGACGTCGATGAAGTGGCTGATTCGAACAGCCGGGCGCACCGGCAAGGCGTCCAGAATGTTTATAATCTGCAGGGGGAGTGGGGCATCGGCGGCTATGACATCCCGCAACGCTTCGTAGCAAACTATTACTACGTGCTGCCGTTGGGCCGCGGGCAGAAATACGCCGCCAACACTCCAGTGCTACGCGATATCATCGCCGGGTGGGAACTCTCCGGCATTACGGAATTTCAAACCGGGCAGCCGCTGGCCATCACGCAGCCCAATCAGACGCATGGCTATACTGAGGCTCAGCGCCCGAACGAGGTGGGCAATCCGGTGCTGTCGAGCGGCCAGACCTTGCAACATTGGTTCAATACCGCGGCCTTCCAGGTCGCACCAGAATTCACGTTGGGCAATTCTCCGCGATTTCCGCTGCATGGGCCTGGCCTGAATAACTGGGACATGGCTTTACAGCGCAATGTCATGTTACGCGAAAACCTCAAGCTGCAATTCCGCGGTGAATTCTATAACGCGTGGAACCATGCCCAGTTCAGTAACCCGAATGGCAACGTGACCAGCCCCAGTTTCGGAGCGATCAGCGGATCGAACGCCGGCCGCGTTACCGAACTGGTGATGAGGCTCTTCTTCTAAATGCATACTCTGCTCTCGTTATTGCTGGCTTCCCAGATCGCCGTCATCGCGCACCGGGGGGAGCATCTGTCACACCCGGAGAATACGCTTCCGGCTTTTCAGGCGGCCATCTATGCCGGCGCCGATTTCTTCGAGTTGGATGTTCGCACCACTGCCGACGGCAAACTGGTGCTGATGCACGATCGCACAGTGGACCGCACCACCGACGGCAAGGGCGCGGTGCGAGACATGACCTTGGAGCAGATCAAGCGGCTGGATGCGGGTGTCAAATCGAGCCCGCAATTCACAGGTACGCGAGTGCCCACGTTTGAGCAAGCACTTTCTCTGGCGCATGGCAGGATCGGTGTGTACGTCGATTGCAAGGATCTTGCGCCGGCCGGCTTGGTTGCGGCGCTAACCAAGGCGGACATGCTCGATAAGGTGGTCATATATGGGGGGGCCGGCTTTTTAAAAGGCGTACTGGCCCTGCAGCCCTCGCTCAAAGTCATGCCGGAAGCGGATAATACCGTTACGTTGGAGAAGTTGCTCGCAGGTCTACATCCGCCGGTAATCGCCTTCGACTCCGGCGACTTTAAGGACGATGTAATCGCGATTGCCAAACAAGCGCATGCCGGCATTTATGTGGACCGCTTGTACGGAGCGGACGATGCGGAGCATTGGCAGGATGCCATCGACCGCGGAGCTACCGGAATACAGACGAATAAGCCCGCGGAATTAGTGAATTACCTCCGTGCCCACGGGCTGCACAAATAGCCCCGCCTTAGCTACGGGACAATGAACAGTGGAGAAACGCGGATCAGCTCGTTTGACCCGATGGGAGGTGTGCGCGCAGACGGTCCGCGACTCTCGTGCGCAGAGTGAGGGACCCTTTCCCTTGGCACCGAGATCGGCCCGGGCGCGGACTAGCGAGATTGCCGGAAAGGGAGGCGTTCGGATTCCGCTGCGCATAGTCGCGCCTGAAAATCCGCGGGGCGTCTATCTTCATATCCACGGCGGAGGGATGGTGCTCGGCGCGGCCGATTTACAGGATCCAATGCTCGAGCGGGTCAACGATAAGACCGGTCTGGCCTGGCTGGCCCCGAATGCCAAAGCGGAATTCGGTTCTGAGGTGTTAGCGATCGGTGGAGAATCCGCGGGCGCAACTCTGGCTGCCGTCACAATATTCCGCATGCGCGAATCGCAATTTCACGGGCCAGAGCCAGGACCTTACGACGGGGCCAATTTCCAGCTCGCCTCAAACTCGGAGATCACGACGACAGTGTCCGCCGGCGCTCAAAGTGACTCACATGGCTGCCGTGTGCTTGATGAGGAAATTGAATACAACCCTTTCGCTACCGGCCCAAGGGGGAAGGTTCCGGACAACCTTACATCCCGCGACCGGGCCGTCTCTCTGAAATGTGTCGTCTACTCAGTGACAATCCTTATCGCAGTGTTCTTGGCGTCTTACGAGCTTCGACTGAAGCGGCAATTGACAAATGGAACTACCTCTCAGTCAGGCATGTTCAGCAAATCGGTGTTATGCGTGGCCTTTCGGAAAGGATGGAACGTGAGCGCGCATTGGGAGCGCTGCCCAGGGCTGCACGTGCGAAATTAAGAATGGTAGTTACCCTGAAGTTTGTATTTATTGCGCTATTAATCGTTGAAGTAATTGTGCTGCAGCGGCCAAGGTAATGTTAAGCGCCAGCTATGCAGAGCCAAGCACTCCGAGCGCACGCCGCATCGCCTCGCACTAGACCTTAAAACCAACTCTATCTCCCAATTGGCTCCCTGAAGCTGAGGGCAAATCGCACTCGTCCACCGCCGCGACCGGCGCGGCGCCACCAACCCCCCGCGTTACAATCGACTGGTGACTCATGTGGCTGTCGTGGAGGCCGCCTTGCCGCCGGCGCCTTCCCCCGGCAAAGCACTCGCAGGCTTCCTCCTCTCCGGATTCCTCTTCACCCTCTTGGGTGCGGTCCTGCCTGCCTGGGGCTACCATCGCGATCCCCCCGAATTCGTCACCATCGGAAACTGCTTCCTCGTCCTCGCCATCGGAGTCATCGCCGCCCACCAGCTATCCGCCGTAATCCTGGCCCGCAAGAGCCTGCGCTTCCTCATGGTCTTCGCCTGCGTGCTGGGCTTCGCCGGACTCCTCTCCCTGGCCCTCGCCACCCCCCCCGTCCACTGGGCCTGGCGCATGCCCGGACTCGCCGCCCTCGGGCTCGCCGTCGGCCTCCTGAATGCCGGCCTCTTCCAGACCATCGCCACCGGCTACTCCCGCGAACCCGCCCGTGCCGCCGCCTGGGGCGGCATCTACTATAGCCTCGGATGCCTCGCCGTCACCCTGCTCGTCGCCGGCACTTTTTATATATACACAGTGCCCAGCATCCTGATCCTGATGGCCCTGGTGCCCGGCCTCTTCGCCGGCCTGTACGCCGCCGCCGCCGCCCCCGCCAAAGCCGCCATCGCCCATGCCGACCTTCGCCAAGTCTTCCGCGACTTCCGCAGCCTCGGCGCCGTCCTCTTCGCCCTGCTCCTCTTCTTTCAGTTCGGCAACGAAATGTCCATCGCCGGATGGCTCCCGCTCTTCCTCGTCCGCCGCCTCGGCATGAGCCCCCCCGCATCCCTCTGGCTGCTCGCCTTCTATTGGACCGCCCTCCTGATCGGCCGCGTCGGCGCCGTCGCCATCCTGCCCAAAGTGCGCCACGGCCGTCTGCTTGGCGGCAGTGCGCTCGCGGCCCTGTTCGGCTGCCTCCTGCTAGCGCGCGCCTCCTGGACCGGCAGCGTTTCCGGTGCCGTCACCGGCATCCTCCTGATCGGCGCCGGCTTCGCCAGCATCTATCCTCTTGTGGCCGAAAAGATAGGCGGACGCTTCCCTTACTACCATCCCGTCTTCTTCAGCGGCATCTTCTCCTTCGCTCTGTTCGGCGGCTTGATCGCCCCTGCCACGCTCGGTTACGCCGCCTCCGAATGGGGCATCGGCGTTGTGGTCGTGGTCCCACTCCTCGGCACCTGCATGGTTTCCGCCCTGCTGCTGCTCATCTGGCTGGAATCCAAGGTGACCGGTCGTTGACCCGCCGCGCGCTATGCCTGTTCCTGGCGCTCTCGCTCAGCGCCGCCGAACCGCCCCGATCAACGGCCGGATCAACCGCCGCCCGTATCGCCGCCTTCCTGGACGCCTCCCCCGTCGCGCGCACCTCCTTCTTCGGCGTCCGCATCGTCAGCCTCGACCGCGGCCGCGTGCTCTTTGAACGGAATGCCGCTCGCCTCTTCCTCCCCGCATCGAACGCCAAATTGTTCACCACCGCCCTGGCGCTCGTCCGCCTCGGACCCACCTACCGCTTCCAGACCCGCGTCCTCGCCGACCGCGCCCCCGGCCCCGACGGATGCGTGGAATCCCTGCGCCTGGTCGGCGGCGGCGACCCAAACCTCTCGGGCCGCGCCATCCCCTATCGCCCCGACGCCCCCCCGGGTGACCCTCTGGCCGCCATTGACGATCTCGCCGCACAGGTTGCCGCGCACGGCGTACGCTGCGTCACCGCCGCCATCGTGGGCGACGACACCGCGTATGTCTGGCAACCTTATGCCGATGGGTGGGACGTTGGCGATCCGGTGTGGGATTACGGCGCCCCCCCCAGCGCCCTCAGCATCAACGACAACACCCTGTCGGTGACCCTCCTGCCGGGCAGCCACGTCTCTGATCCCGCCCAGATCGTGCTCACGCCGCCCGTCGAGTATTACGATCTCGACAACCGCGTCCGCTCCAGCCCCGCCGGCCCCGGCGATGAGCCCAAGATCATGATCGACCGTCTGCCCGGCGAGCGCCAGTTGCGCCTCTGGGGATCTCTGCCTTTGCGCAATCCCGGCGATACCGAAGTGCTGGGCATCGACGATCCCGCGCTCTATGCCGCCTGCGCCTTGCGCGATGCGCTGCTCCGCCACGGCATCGCCATCCGCGGTGAGGCGCGCGCCGTGCATCTATTCCCCAACCAGATTCCCGATCTGAACCGCGGACCCTCGCCCGAGCCCGAACCCGGCGTGGAACTGGCCCGCCGCGATTCCGCGCCCCTGCTCGAAGACCTGCGCATCACCGACAAGGTCAGCCAGAACCTGCACGCGGAAATGGCCCTGCGCGCCGTAGCCCGCGCCCGCCGCCACATCGGCAGCCGTGAAGCCGGCCTGGCGGAAGAGCAAGCCTTCTTGGACGAAGCCGGCATCGATCGCGGCAGCTATACGTTCTCGGACGGCTCCGGACTCTCGCGCCTCGACCTGGTCTCGCCCACCGCCGTGGTCCGCCTGCTGGAGCACATGTACCGCTTGCCCTCGCGCGACGCCTGGGTCAGCCTGCTGCCCGTGGCCGGCGAGGATGGCACCCTGCACACGCGCTTCGCCGGAACGCCCGCCGCCGGACGCATCTTCGCCAAAACCGGCACCCTCTCGCACGTCGCCGCGCTCTCCGGCTATGCCCGCCGTCGCAGCGGCCAGATGCTGGCCTTCTCCATCCTGGTGAATAACTATAACGGCCCGCCGGCCGACCTGCGCGCCGCCATCGACCGAGTCTGTGCGCTCCTGCTGGAGTAAGTCACGTTAAGGCCCGGAATCAACCGGGAGTGGCGCAGATTAACGGTCAACCGGAAAGCCAGGTTGCAGCGCCGTCTCCGTGGTGTAGGGATAGACCGCCAGGGTTCGCAGCAACTCATCGATGAACGCTTGGCGTCGCTCGCGGATTTCCGGCCTCTGCGAGCGATAGATACCGTGCGCAAGCTCAGTAACGCTCACCGCAGAGAGCGCGGCATCCTGATCGCCCGCCACTCGCATCACTCCCTCGATCAGCCTTTCGACTGTATCCCCTCGACGCTCGGCGGCGATCACCACACTGGAGTCGAGGATCAGTCCCACGGATTTTTCAAGGGCTCCGGATGGCTGTTGACTGCCGTCTCAAGATCCCGGCCGAAGCCGCCGTCAAACGTCACCGTCGAGCCGTTCTCCCTGGCCAAGCGTAGCGATTCCGAGAGCTTCCGCATCGGCCGTTCAATGACCGCGCGTAGCACCACGGCGCCAGATACGGCGTCCTTCTCGATGATGATCTCCTCGCCCTTGTAAGCGCGAGCCAGCAACCCCGCAATGTTACGGATCGCTTCGGCCTCCGAAATGCGGATCGTCGCCATACTCATCATGATACTCTGATTTCGGTTCTTTCCTTAGTCGTCGGCCCTTCGTCTCGCCTCACGTTGCACCCCGCCGGCTTGGCGTCTCCCGGATTCACCACTTGTTCGAGGCGTTTGAGCGAATCCGAGGAGAAGCACCGCGCTTGGACCCTGCGTCAATCCCGACGGGCCACCGTCGAACTACAAATCGCTCTCAAACCAATACTGGACCTGTCCGCTCGGTCCCTCCCAGATAAAGAACGGAGATCCGTAAATCGCCGCCGCCTTAACTCTCCACGGATTCGTAGTGATCGTATTACTGCTCAATATCGTCCCCGTCGTGGACCGCGCCATGAACCAAACCTGCAGCAACCCGCTCGATTGATTCTGCAACACCAGATCCGGTACGCCATCCGCGTTGAAATCCGTCGTGGCTACCACTGTGAGACTGCTGCTACCGACCACCGCCGCCGCCGTGAGAAGGGTCGGCGTGGTACCCGGGGCTCCCATCATATACCAAATCTGAATGGCGCCCCCCGCCGGGTTCTGCCACACCAGGTCCGGCACGCCGTTACCATCGAAATCCGCCGCCGCGAGCATCTTCCAGGTACTTGACCCATTAAAGTTAGCCGCCCCGGTGATCGTGATCTGCCGCGCGGCCACCCCCAGGTACCAGACCTGTACCTGACCGGCAACCGGATCCTGCAGCAGCAAATCCGGAGTGTGGTCTTGGTTCATATCGGCAGCCGCCATCACTTTCCACGTGCTGGCGCCCACATCTGCGGCCTGGACAACGGAGGCCCCATTGCTGCCGCCCATGAACCAGATCTGGATATGCCCGGAGACCGGGTCCTGCCAAACCAGGTCCGGTATGCCATCACCGTCAAAGTCGGCGGCAGCCACCACGTTCCAGGTGTTGGATGCGATTACGTTGACAGCCTGGGAGAGGTTAAGGTCAACGTAGTTCTCTACCGCGATAGTGCGTCCGCCCGCGCGGATGTATGCCTTGCTCAGATAGGTCTGTTGACCGGGCAGCGCGGTTGCCGCGGCGAGGAGGATTAATAGGGTAGTTAGTCTTTGTCGCATAAGAATTCCGATGGTGAGCTGTAACTTACACTGCTCCTTCGTCTCTAGATTACTCTGAGTCTTGGGCCTCATTACTGAATAGGCGCGCACACAACCGCATGTGGACGTCGTCGGATACGACCCGCCTGTGCGACACCCCTTTGCCGCCCACTCCCGAGGTACTGCTTAGCCAAAGGTTCAAATAGGCCAGCCGCTGGCTGATCGCGCCTTGTCCTGAATCCCCTTGGCTGTGGACACGCCGGTTGTGTATTCCGCGGTTAGGTACTCCCAAAGGGGCATATACGTAATGCGATGCTCTTCTGCCCGCCGTCTTCTCTAACCCACCGCCACTATCAATCACACGCCGAGTGATCCGGCGTCTAGCCGCGAACGTAGGTCATCGAATGGTTGAAAGGTACGCTACGGCGGCTTCATTACCGAGTTCAGCGGCCCGCTTCAGATAGCGCTCCCCGATTTTCAAGCTCTGTTTGACTCCGTCACCCCGCAGGTAAGCAGTACCGAGGTTGTACAGCGCCTTAGGATACCGTCTTCTCGCCGCCTTCTTCAGCCAGTCCACACCACGAAGGCGCTCGGTTCGCGATCCCTTCCCGGAGAGATACATCAGACCCAAATTGACTTGCGCGAGGTTGTCGCCTGCGATAGCTGCCTTCCGGTACCATCGGAGTGCTTGGCGCCGGTCGGCTGGAACGCCATGGCCAATCTCGTACATAAGGCCTAGGTTGCTCATTGCGGCTACCTCGCCATTCTTTGCGGCCTCCAGCAACCAGCGGTGAGCCTTAAGGAGGCTCCTCTTGACACCAAGGCCCTTCAAATAGTCGTAACCCGCTATGCTTTGTGCTCTTGAATCACCCTCTTTAGCGCGCTTCAAGATCGACATAAATGTCCCTCGTTCATCTTCCATCAACCCAGGTGATTTCTTACGGGGTGGCATCGTTAGTTTCCTTCTTGTACTTATTCTTATGCGTTTTGTCGGGTGCCGGCCGATTCGACTTCTTTTCCTTTGGCTGAACAAATTCCCTATCAGGAACGTAGTTTGGTGGCGGCGACGCCCCCGGGCGCTTTCGCTCATGATCGTCCTTAGTGGACCTTCGTGCACCCTTTTTGTGCCCAGCGTCAGTCGGATCAGGCAATGCAGGCGTCACCTCGCCGGGATTGTGTTGCTGCTGTTGCTGTTCATATTGTTGCTCGCGCTGTTGCTGCTCACGCTCAAACCGGACCTCGTCTTGTCCCCCCAAGGATACTGGACTCAGAAGTAGGCCCGCTACGAGTCCAAGTCCCCTGACGGCGCCGCCGATTACGATCGAACCGCCCCTGCTTGCCACCGTTCCGGCACTGTCAATTAATGGCTGGACGACCTTGTCAACCTCCTTGATGGCAACGTCCACGGCTGCAACTGCTCCCGCGAGATCGTGGCCATCTGGGTCCACAAACCTCAACGGATTATTCCGAACATACGCATACTTATTCAGGGTCTGCGGATCCGTAATATCCGCATACGGCAAAGCCGCGTTCGTCTCGATATCCTTCCCCGAGACCGGATCCACAATCCCGCCCTTGAACTCGTCCGGACTCGTGAACCGCCCCTGCGCACTCGAAAAATACCGCGCCCCAAAATAGTCCAGCCCCTGCGTAGCCGAGCCCCCAGTCTCTGTATCCCGTTCCTTCCCCGTACAACGAGGTCTGGTGCCAGAATCGTACATGCACACCGGCATCCCCGTCGCAGTGTTCGAGATAGCAAGCGTGATGCCCAGGCGGAAGGTGGTGCTGGAAGGCTGATGCCCCTGATGCGGTTTTTTGGCAAACAGAGAGACGGCGGCTAAGGGAAAAACATGGTTCTCCACTGTGGCCGGTGCGATCACTGCGGCCATTTTAGCGCCTTGCCGGGTTCAGAATGCGCTACGCTTCCGGGTCCTCATCGACCTCGGCGTCAAGTGCGGCGAACACGTCGGCGGCGTCCTGGCTGGTGGTGCCCTTCGGTGCCGGTCGATCCTTCGGCAGTTGCGCCGGATGCGTGGCCCGGTGGATTTCCTGAAGCTGCCGGATCGCCACATGGGTGTAAATCTGAGTCGTCTTCAGATCCGCATGGCCGAGCATCGCCTGGATGAAACGAGTGTCGGCCCCGCCTTCGAGCATCAACGTCGCCATCGTGTGCCGGAACATATGGCACGATCCCTGCTTGTTGATCTGCGCTGCCTTGACATACATGCTCACCAGTTCGGTGAGATAGTCGAGGGCAAACGGTTCGCCGCCATTCGACAGGAAAACGAAGTGGTCATCGGGTTCGCTCACCAGCTTTGGCCGTGACTCTTCCAGATATTTGCGTACCCTAGCTCCCGCACGATCACCCAACGGAATCATCCGATCCTTCTTGCCCTTGCCCATGCGGATGGTAAGCGTGCAGCGTTCCAGATCCACATCCCACAGTTTCAGTTGCGAGAGTTCCAGTCGGCGGATGCCGGTCGAGTAGAAAGTCTCCAGAATCGCACGGTCACGCAGCCCGAGCGGATCGTGGATGTCCGTCTGCAACATGATCTGCTCGACTTCCGACGCCGACAGCACGGCCTTCGGCAGTCGCATTCCCAGGCGTGGCAGTTCCAGTTCGCTGGCCGTTTACCTGGCGTGGGAAAGCCCTACTCTCCTTGGTTCTTGAGCCGGCTCATGTTGAGAAGGCGCTCATCGTAAACGTCCAACTCGTGACTCAGCCTTTCCTCAGAATAGAATCGAGGGCGGGTTGTGTTTTGTGCACGCATCCTGAAAGTACAGTTGGAGCAAACAAACCAAGTCCTGTATTCAGTCTCTCCAGGATGGCTGAACCAGACCGAAACAGTCGGCTCACCGCAACTCGGACACTTCAGCGAATCGAGCAGACCGGACTCCAGTTCATGGAGCAACTTCACCCGGCGAACGACTTCATCGCTATTGGTGTGGTGGTGCTGGGAATTTTGCTTGGACATCTGCACCTTTCTCCAGGCCTTCGGCGGTGCCGGGGCCGTAGGCGGTTCGTAGCCCTTGTGCTGTTTGCTCCATATGGATCAATTCATGTTCGAGCGAGTGGTTCAACATTGCCTGCGACGCAAATGCTTCGTCTGACAGAGCCGCACCATCCGAGAGCGACATCCCGACATAACCCGCTGGTGCGTCAGAGATGCGAATGAGTGACTGCAGCCGACCTGTGTTGTATCCTGCTGCCTCTAATGCAGTGAGCGACCTTTGAATCATCGCCTGCTGCGCCTCGCTGAATCCGGTTAAAGCCCGCCCCACTAAGACGTCTGTTGCTGTCGTGGTCGCTGCGGTGGTACCGGCTCTGCCAAACAGTCCTGCAACCCAACCAAATGCCTTCGACAATCCCGCCGACACAGCCTTCCCGCCAAAAAAACCAAGGCCGATGCTAAAACTCGTTCGACCCATGCTGCCCCAGTTCTCGTAGTAGGTCGCTGAACCACACACTGATCCGCCGCATGTGATGGCACCACCGGGCATTCCTATCGGCATGCCGACGCCTTGCTTCCCGTTCTGTTGATCGTAGAGCGCCTTGTATTGTGCGTCATTCATCTCAACGCAACTTTGTCCACCCTTTCCGTTGTCTACGCAGACGTGATAGTCCAGACCGTCCGGGTCGGTGTACCGGAGCGGATTGTTTCGGACGTAGGTGTAGAGATTCCAACTTTGCGGGTCAATCTCTTGCTGACCTATGAGTGGCTTGTCCGGGCTGGTGAACCTCCCCTGCGCCGACGAAAAATACCGAGCGCCGAAGTAATCGAGGCCCGTTTCGCTATCTCGTTCTTTGCCGGTGAACTTATGCGTAGTCCCGTCCGCATCCGCAACCCCGTAAAGGCTGCCCCGCCCACCCGTTCCATTTAGTAGCTCCTCGCCGAACGGCAGATAGTCGTGATACCAAACCGGCGCCCCAACCTCATTAGTCTCAATCCGCGTCGATCCCAAATGGTCCGGCGTCAGGTACAGCGTCCCAATCTGCGGCGGTGGCGTGCTCGAATATTCCGCGGCCACCTCGCCGCTCGCATCGTAGACATACACCGTGGTCGTCCCATTCGGCGTCGACTTCATCACCCGGCGCCCTTCGCCATCGTACGTATAGTAAGTGGTGGACCCGCCGATACTCGAACTGTACTGCCGGTTTTCCGCATCGTAAGTGAAGAGGTACCCGCCGATGCCCGTCTCATTGCCGGCGTTGTCGTACGCCATATTGGTATTGAACTGCGTAGTCAACCGGTTGCTGCTATTGTAGGCTGCCGACGAAGTGGGGGTAAATGAATACAGCGAAAGATTCACCGATGCGACCCAGCGATTTCCATACTGATCGTAATTATAAGTCTGCGACCAGGCCGGACCCGTCCCTTCCGACGCCGTGCTGATGCGGTTATAAGCATCGTAAGTAAACGTTTCCGACGTATTCAGTGGCTTCAGAATCTGCTCGGTGGTCAGATTGCCGTTGTTACCGTTGGCAGCGCCATACGTCAGCGAAAGATTCAGCAGGTCGTTGCTGCTGGTACAGTTGTTCTGCGTAGCTCCATGGGCCGCGCTCAGCCGCACCCCGCTAATCTGCAGCCGGCTGTTCTGGCAATACTGTTGGACTTGCGCGCTCGGCCCCAGCGTCACGTTAGTCAGCGCCCCATTCGGGAAGTAGGCGTACGATGTGCTGTAGGTGGTCGGAATCGCGTTATAGACAGCAGTCGCGGAGCTTACCCGTCCGCCATTATCATAGTTAGTGGTCTGCACCCGCCCCGACGGGAACGTCAGCGAAGTCTGTTCCAAAGCCAGATCGTACCCATACATTAGTGCCGGATACGTAGTGCCATTGGTCGACTGTGTGTTTGATGTCGGCTTGCCCGCCCACTGATAGCAATACGTATTCACCATATTGCCGGCCGTAACCTGCATCAACCGGCCCTTCAGGTTACACCCCGGCGACTGGGTGTCGCCATAGACGTAGCTCACCGGCGGCGTTGGCTGCACATTCAGGCCCAGGCTGTACAATTTTCCAGTCACGCGGTTCAGTCCGTCGTATGTGGAGAAGGTTAACACGCTGCCGTTTGCATCTGTGTCAACAGATACTGCTATTCAAAGGCAAAACCACCGCGACATTCAGTTCACTCACGCGTTACTCCTAGTCCAGGCCCAGCAGAACCCTCACTTCCTTCTCAAATTTACGAAACGATCTTGCCGCTCTGGCAGCCGACAAATCCATCAGATCCGAGTAAGCCGCTTGGTGCCGGGTTGGAGAGTAACCTTGGTCCGGCGCCATACGTGCCGTCAGCCATTCCTTCGCGCCCTGCACAGATTCAGGGTCGCCTGGAGGCGTTAATTCGTCCGCCAATCCCCGGTGGCCCGACAACGATTTAGCAGCCGCCAGGAACCACGCTTCGTATTCTCTCTTTGCGACCACGATCGCCACCCGCAAGTCGGAGTGGCTGTCTGCGCAACGGATCCTCAAACCGTCCGCCAATTCCTTGGGGCAGTCCCCGTCGGCCTCTATTAAAACTAGAATTGGCTTACTCCGCCCAATCTGCCGGGTTAACGCTTCCACAGCCCTTTCCAATTCTCGAGGCTTTATCAACTGGCTCTTAGAAACCCGCCGTACCGAGCATTGGATCGAGCCGTGACAACCTGCCGCGCGCGCCACGTGCCGGATGAGGACCGGAGCGGCCTTTTCCTCCCCGTGGCCCTCGACGATAATACCTAGCGAAAGTCCCGAAGCGGGGATCATTGCGATCTTAGAACCAGTCCCCCTTGCCGTAACATCTGGCCGGGAGTGTACAACTGGTCGCGGATGACCGACTGAGTGCCGGCGTCCGGCATGTCAACGTGGGTTCCGTCCTCGTCTCGTTGCACGATCCGGATCCATTCAGGGGAAATGCTCGAATCGTCAAGCAGATCCGGACTATGGGTAGTTACCAACACTTGGCGAGTCCTGCTCGCCTCCACAAATCCGTCCCTCATCACTTGAATCGCACCCGGATGTAAAAACGCCTCGGGCTCTTCTACGATAACTGCAGACGTCGGTTTGCCATGATTGGGAAGATCGAACAGCTCCAGCATAACCTCCGCGGCGTTAACCAATCCCGCGGATGCCTGGCCGACTTGAAAGGGCGCGCAAACTCCTGCTTTATCGATCTCGACAAACTGCAGCATCAGCGAACCGTTCGTTTCGACTACGTCAATGTGATCGAAGGGCGGCGCGATAACGCGCAAGTACTGCTGGACAATCTCAAGGCGGTCGGGTTGCCGCTTGGCGAAATCACGGAACCGTTGGCCCAATCCAACCTCCTCGCCTCCCGCCTGGCGTCGGCGTGTGATCGCGTTCAGTTGTCGCACGAGGTCGTGAATACCAGGCAGGGCGGGTTCGGTCGAAGTGATGCCCGAAAGGAAGTCAAAGATGCTGCGGAACTCCGGTAAACCGGAAGCATTGGAAAGGAAAATCCGGCCCTCGCTAACGGCCGGGAAAACGGCCGCCGAGCCCTTCACCACCCCATTCTCGACCGCATAGTAATGCCGATCACCCGACGGATTTTGAATCAGGCACTGTTCGCGCGCAACCGATAGAGTCCATCCATCTGTAACCCGCAAGTCAAGATGGAATTCGCCGGCGAAACCGCGTGCGGACGATAGATAAAAGTTGAAGGAACAACTGGCCGGCGGCGCTATTGGCTGGTGGAGAATGTGACTCATGCCGCCCCGGCTGGCAACTGCCTTCTCCAGCGAATCGCGCAGAGCCGAAGATACGAAAAGAATGGCGTCCATGAAACTGGTCTTGCCGGACGCATTGGCCCCAATAAAAAATGTCAGAGGCGCTAACTCAACATCACACTCCCGTATGCTACGAAAATTCTTCACCGCAAATCGATCAATTAGAATTCGATCCATACGCACTCACTAGCATCGCACGCCCACCACGAACTGGTAGACTAACAACATTCCGCGATGGACGCCCCTCCCCGTCCCCCCACCTGGCAAACCCTCCTCGCCTTCGCCATCATCTACCTGGTCTGGGGATCCACCTTCCTCGCCATCCGCGTCGGCGTCCGCGAAGTCCCCCCCTTCCTCCTCGCCGCCATGCGCTTCCTCGTCTCCGGCTTAGTCCTCTATGGCTGGTTGCAGCGTTAGTGCATCCGGAATTGCAACTGGTCTTTTATATTGGCCGCTCCTCTGCTCCCCAGGCCTCAACGCGTTTCAATAGGGTATGCAGCAGCGTTTCGTCCGGAGTCCGCAAATCGATATAACCATCGTGGCTGATATGACATAGGAATCTCGCCGACAACGGCGCCAAATAAGCATCCCACCCAAAGAGTAGGGCGTTGAGGACGAGCAAAACGGCACTCCGTGACTCACCCTCGGGTACCAGCAATCCTCGCGTGTCAGGTGGATGACCATCCGCTCTTAAGATGGCTCCAAAAGCTTCGGACGCCAGCGCCTCGTTAGTCTCGTCCCAGATACCACTCTCCCGCACCCAGAAGAAGTATTGACGATCTTGATCGGAAAGAAGGTTGACTCCGTCCTCAGATTCGACCCAAACCAGACGATTGGCAAGAAGAACCAAATCCGTCGGTGTTCTCTCAGAATCGGTGAGTACTGTGATCCGGCGAACTGACCGTGGATCTTGATAGACAAGCGATAGGAGCCGGTCGAGAGTCACACCGATATGGTGCCCGGCGGCCCAGTCATTGATCCATTCGAGCGTTAATGAATTCACTCCGAGACCCTCAAAACGCAAGCGCATCGCACGCCAACCACGAACTGGTAGACTAACAAGATTCGCCATGGACGCCCCTCCCCGTCCCCCCACCTGGCAAACCCTCCTCGCCTTCGCCATCATCTACCTGGTCTGGGGATCCACCTTCCTCGCCATCCGCGTCGGCGTCCGCGAAGTCCCCCCCTTCCTCCTCGCCGCTATGCGCTTCCTCGTCTCCGGCCTGGTCCTGTACGCCTGGACCCTCGCCCGCGGCGAACCCTCCCCCACCCCCCGCCAATGGCGCTCCGCCAGCCTCCTCGCCATCCTCATCTTCGTCCTCGATTACGGCCTCCTCTTCTGGGCCGAGCAGCGCGTGCCCTCCGGTATCGCCGCCGTCATGATGGCCACCATCCCCGTCTTCATGGCGCTCTCGGAAATCGTCCTCCTGCGCACCCAGCGCCTCACCCCGCGCCTCGCCCTCGCCCTTCTGATCGGGATCGCCGGCGTCGCCATGCTCACCGTCCCATCCCTGCGCCTCTCCGCCGCCCCCCCCATCAACCCCGCCGGAGCCATCGCCCTGATCGTGGCCGCCATCAGCTTTGCTCTATCGTCCGCCCTTTCCCGCAAACTGCCCCTGCCGCCATCCAAAGTCATGAGCTCCGGAGCCCAAATGCTGGCCGGTGGTGTACTCCTGGCGCTTACCGCCGCCGCCCTCGGAGAGTTCCGCAACTTCCACCCTTTAACCGTCTCGCGCGGAGTGTGGCTGTCATTGCTCTACCTGATTGTGGCCGGATCCATCGTGGCCTTCACCGCCTACGTCTGGTTGATTCACCATGAATCGCCCACCAAAGTCGGCACTTATGCTTATGTGAACCCGGTGGTGGCCGTCCTGATCGGCTATTTCTTAGGAGGCGAGTCGCTGGGCCTGCGCACCATTCTCGGAAGTGTGCTGGTGCTGGTCAGCGTCCTGGTCATCACCACCGACCCCGCCAGAAAACCCGCCTTGAACTGATTACGCGATCTTCGCCAGCCGCTTATACGCCCGGATGGCCGCATTCTGAAACTCCCACCCCGGTTGCCCCACCGGAGGCGTGCCCGTCCACTCCAGTTGCCACGCGAACCCCTTCAGCAGCGGGCGCGCGATCACGCCCGTCGCCTGCCCGGCGAAATCCGGAAACTGCTGCTCAGCCTCGGCCAGCGCTTGCCGGCTCAACTCTGGGTCGATCGCAATCGAATGCATCCGACTATCATAACGTTCGGAATCGCGGAACTGCCCGCCCGGTTTCGTCGTATTCCAAGTGAGGCTATCCATGTTTATGATGTTTAAGACGATCGTTTGCGCTAACGTACTGTGCGCCGCCGCAGCGCTCCCCGTGCTGGCCGATGAGTGGAACAAAAGCTTCCCTGTAGGCGCCGCCCCCCAATTGCGCATCGAGACTACCGACGCGAATGTGATCCTGAAAACCGCCAACATCAAGACCATCGAAGCGCACGTATATACCAAGGGCTGGCGCATCGGCCCCGGCGACGTGCATGTCTTCGACCACCAGACCGGCGACCGCGTAGAAATCGAAGTCAAAGTTCCTACCCTACACTTCAACCTGGGCAATCGCTCCATCCGTATCGAGGTTCAGATTCCCACCTCGACCAAAGCCGACGTGCATACCGGTGACGGCAACATTCGCGCCGACGGCCTGCGCGGTCCCACCCGGCTCATCACCCACGACGGCAATATCGATGGTGACGGCTTCGATGGCGCCCTCGAAGCCAGCAGTGGCGACGGAAATATCCGCGTGAAAGGCAAATTCAGCGGGCTTAACCTGCACAGTGGTGACGGCAATATTGATGCCGAAATCGCCGCCGGATCCCGCATGGCCGCCGCATGGTCCGTCAATACGGGCGATGGAGGCGTTACCCTCCGCCTGCCCGATGGCTTCGCCGCCGACCTCGATGCCCATACGGGCGACGGCAGCATTACCGTCGATCTGCCCGTGCCCGGACAGGATCGCAAGCACGAGAATTCCTTTAACGGAAAACTGAACGGTGGCGGACCAACCCTAACCGTCCACACCGGAGACGGCTCCGTCCATCTCACGCGCCTGTAATCCGCCGCCTAGCCGTGCGCGAGTCACACTTGGGCAAAATTTATATCTCCTCGCGCCTCAACACCATCGCTGCCTTGGTTCCCCTCTTCGCCGCCGCATTGTGTTGCACTGGAACCGGGGGAGAGTTGTGCCTGTGTTACGTACCGCCGCACGATCACTACAATTTTCGATTGGCTTTGTTTGCCGAAGACTTCGTCAACCCGAAAATCCTGCCCAATTTTGCCCAATCGGTCCCGGCCATGCAACAAAATGTTACACATTGAGCCGAAAATGATGATACATGTTGCACCGCCGTCAAAATCGTTTTCTCTTATCGGCGTGAACGGCATTAATCGGCGGCCATAACTCTTGCCTTCCCGGGCGACCCCCTTTACACCGCCCCTGGCATATCCTAATATAAGTAACACCACACTGGGAGGTGCGGATGTCTGTTCGATTGCTCTTGGGGCTCTCTGCGTCTGCGTTGACGTACGCCGCCACCATTCCGGCTCAGCCCACTTTTTATAAGAACGTGGTTCCCGTTCTCCAGAATCGCTGCCAGGAATGTCATCGGCCAGGCGAAGCAGCGCCCATGTCTTTCCTCACCTATAAAGAGGTGCGCCCGTGGGCCAAAGCCATCCGCGAAGCCGTCATCACCCGCAAGATGCCGCCATGGCCGGCCGATCCCCACTTCGGTAAATTTAGCAATGACGCCTCCCTCACGCGCGAGGAAATCGACACCCTGGTCGCCTGGGCCGACGGAGGCGCCCGCGAAGGCGACCCCGCCGAAGCGCCCAAGCCCGCGCTGTTCGTAGATGGATGGGGCATCCACAAACCCGACGTGATCTTTGAGATGCCCAATGCCTTCTCCGTACCCGCCTCCGGCACCATCGAGTATCAGTACATCGTAATTCCCTCCGGCTTCACCGAAGACAAATGGGTGCAGGAAGTCGAAGTGCGGCCCGGCAACCGGCAACTGGTGCATCATGTGATCGCCTTCGTTCGCCCCCCCGGATCGAAATGGATGAAAGACGCCCAGCCCGGTATTCCCTTCGTCCCCGTGAAGGAAGAGCACAAAGAAAAGCGTAAGCACCGCTCTGACGATGACAACAGCGCCCCCCCCGAACTGCTCGTCGGATTCGCCCCGGGCCTTCCGCCAGGCACGCTACGCCCCGGTCAGGCCAAACTGGTCAAAGCCGGATCGGATTTTGTCTTCCAGTTACACTACACCGCCAATGGCAAGGCCGGCACTGACCGCAGCCGCATCGGATTAGTGTTCGCCAAAGAACCGCCTCGGGAGCGCGTCTACACCGTGGCCGCCTCCAACGACAAGTTCGAGATTCCGGCTGGCGATGCTAACTACGAAGTTGAGTCCGACGTCACCCTCCAGGAACAGGCCAAGCTTGTGGATCTGATGCCGCACATGCACCTC
Organism: Bryobacterales bacterium; assembly: GCA_963738345.1. GTDB lineage: Bacteria > Acidobacteriota > Terriglobia > Bryobacterales > Bryobacteraceae > Bog-159. The sequence continues at coordinate 2,023,200 of CAVTWI010000002.1, read as the reverse complement.
CGCGGCAAAGACTTTGTGTATACGGCCTTCTATCCCACGGGTGAGTCAGAAGTGCTCTTGCGCGTGCCGCAATACTCGTTCAGTTGGCAGCTTTTCTACTACCTGAGCGATCAGAAGGTGTTGCCCGCGGGCACTCGCCTGCACTGCGTGGCGCACTTCGATAACTCCGCCAATAACCCGGCCAATCCGGATGCCACCAAGGTTGTCCGTTGGGGCGACCAAAGCTGGGAGGAAATGATGATCGGCTGGTTCGATGTGGCCATGGATCCGGCTAAGGATCCCATGGATCTCTTCAAAGAGAAGAAGCGCAAATCGAGCAGCACCGACTAGCATTGGCTCGCGCGCAGTGCGCCCGCCCGCTATAATTCAAAGAGGTGCGAAAGCGAATCCTCTATGTTTGTGGGATCGTCTTACTGGCGATCTCAGTGGCGCTTGTCGTCTGGCAGGGTTCGTTTAATTTCGGTAAGTACGGTCCTGCAGACCCCGAACAGACTTTCATTTTCTGGGCTATTTCGAGCCTGATCTTCGTCCTGATGGTCACGCTCGGCTTCATGCTGGTGCGTACCATCGTGAAGCTGTATATAGACCGCCGCAGCGGTCGCGAAGGCTCGCGCATCCAGACCAAGTTGGTGCTCGGAGCCATCGCCCTCAGTATCACACCGGCCCTGTTCCTGGTGTTATTCAGCTACGAAGTTCTGAATCGGAACCTCGATAAGTGGTTCAGCCAGCCCGCCGAGGCCTCCCATCAAACCTTTGTACAAATCTCCGAGACTTTGCAGAACGAACTGCGCGACGAAACCGAATTACAGGCGGCTTTGCTCGCGGCTCAGCCGGAAACCCGCCTGTTGCTGGAACAAGGTATCAAGACGCCCGGCTTCTTAAAGCGGTTCGCCAAAGAGCAGGATCTCGCCGCCGCCGCCATTATTCCGGTCACCGGGGACGATCCGCTGGACTCCATCGGCAAGTTCCCGATCTCGGCTTCGCGCGACAATCAGACCATCGTGGCGCGCCATGCCATCGAGATTAATGGCGCACTAAAAGGTACCGTCGAACTGGCGGCGCGCGTCCCCATCGACATCGCCGAGAAGCAGCGCGAGATCGACAAATCCGATCGTGCCTTCAAGGAACTGGCTGGTTCGCGCCGCAATGTGCGCACCTTCTATCTCGCCTTCATGGCCATGATTACGCTGTTCGTGCTCTTCGTGGCAACCTGGATCGCACTGTTCCTCTCGAAACAAATCAGCGTCCCCATAACGGCGCTGCTGCATGCCGCCGGCGAAGTGAGTAAGGGAAACCTGAAGTATCGAGTGCAGGTGCGCGCCATCGATGAATTGGCCAGCCTCGTCCGCGGCTTTAACGACATGACTCGGGAGTTGGAAGCCAATAGCCGCGAACTCGATGCCCGCCGCCGTTTTACCGAAGCGATTCTCGAAAGTATTCCCACCGGCGTCATTTCGATTGGAGCCGACGGATCCATCCGCCGCGTCAATCGCGCATTGGACCGCATGTTTCCCTCGGCCCAGGTAGCCACTGCCACACGCCTGGAAGATCTCTTCTCGCGCGAGGATACGGCCGAAATCAAATACCTGATGAAGCGCGCCCGCCGCACCGGCCTGGCCTCCCGCCAACTGGAAATGCAAACCGAACAGCAGACCATGCACATGGCCGTTACAGTCTCGGCTCTCGAGGAAAAACTCACCTCCGGCTTCGTCATCGTTTTGGAAGACACCAGCGAGTTACTGCGTGCTCAGAAGGCTGCCGCTTGGCACGAAGTCGCCCGCCGCGTAGCGCATGAAATCAAGAATCCGCTCACTCCGATGGCGTTGTCCGCCGAACGTATGACCCGCCAATTGGAGCGTTTGGATCTGCCTGCCGAGAACAGCCGCATCTTGAACGAATGTGCCAGCACCATTTCGCGCTCCGTCGAATCAGTGAAAACGTTGGTAGACGAGTTTTCGCAGTTCGCCCGCTTTCCCGCCGCGCAACCGGTGCGCTGCGAACTGAACGAAGTGGTGGAGGCGGCCGTAGCCGTTTTCTACGGCCGTCTGGATGGCATCGATATTCGTGTACAGCTTGGCAGTGACTTGCCGCCCGTCAACATCGACAAAGAACAATTCCAGCGGGTGGTCGTAAATTTGGTGGACAACGCCGCCGAAGCGATGCAGGAATCGCTGGTGAAGCGCTTGTTGATTACCACCCAATTAGGCGCGGCCGAAACCGTTGAGTTAGTGGTCGCCGACACAGGCTGCGGTGTATCCGCCGACGAAAAGGAGAAACTTTTTTTGCCCTATTTCTCGACCAAGGGCCGCGGCACCGGCTTAGGCTTGGCGATCGTAAATCACATTCTTGCCGATCACGGCGCGCAAATTCGGGTCGAAGATAACCAGCCCACCGGAGCGCGCTTCACTATCGAAATACCGGCGCTGCTCGATCCCGAAAATGGCGAGCCCGCAGCCACGCCCGCGGTGGTCGCAGGATGAAACCCGCTACTATCCTGATCGTGGACGACGAGCCTGATATCCGCCGTTCTCTAAGCGGTGTGCTTGAAGACGAAGGTTATATCGCTCACGCCGTCGAGAGCGGTGAAGCTTGTCTCGAAGAACTGGTCGAGCGGCCCTGCGAGTTAGTGCTGCTCGATATCTGGCTGCCCGGCATGGACGGCATGGAAGCCCTCACTCGCATCCAGGAGATGCCCCTGCCGGACCGTCCCGTGGTAGTCATGATCTCGGGGCACGGCAATATCGAAACTGCCGTGAAGGCCACCAAACTCGGCGCGTTTGATTTTCTCGAAAAGCCGCTCACGATTCAAAAGATATCGGTGGTGGCCAAGAACGCGCTGGAATACCGCCGTCTACAAATTGAAAACAGCCGTCTTCGCGAAGGCACCGAATCGCGCTACCGCATCATCGGCGAGAGCGTGCCCGTAAAGGCGCTCCGCCATGAACTGGCGTTGATGGCCGGCACCAACGGACGTGTGCTTATCTATGGCGAAAGCGGTACGGGCAAGGAGCTGGTGGCCCATGCGCTGCACGCTATGAGCCCGCGCGCTGCCGAGCTTTTCGTGGAAGTAAACTGTGCCGCCATTCCCGAAGAGTTAATCGAAAGCGAATTATTCGGGCACGTAAAAGGCAGCTTCACCAGCGCGCATGAAAACAAAATCGGCAAGTTCCAAAAGGCCGATGGCGGAACAATATTCCTGGACGAAGTCGGCGACATGAGCCTGCGCACCCAGGCGAAAGTGCTGCGCGCTTTGGAGGAGCAGCGCTTCGAACCGGTCGGCGCAGGCGCGTCGGTCCAGGTTGACGTGCGCGTGGTCGCCGCCACTAACAAAAACCTGGAAGAAGAAATCGAGCACGGCAATTTCCGTGAAGACCTCTTCTATCGCCTCAATGTCATTCCGTTCCATGTGCCGCCCCTGCGCGACCGCCGCGAAGACATCCCCATGCTGGCGGATTATTTCCTGCGCGAGTTCACCACTGCCTACGGCCGCAAGCCCAAGGAATTGACACCCGAGGCCTACCGTATCCTGCAGGATCATCACTGGCCCGGCAACGTGCGCGAACTACGTAATCTGATCGAGCGCATCGTGATCCTGAATCCACAGATCCGCGTGGACGCGCGGCACATTCCCCTGAACGTCAACCGCCGCCCCGCCGAGAGGCCTATGGACCGTTTCGGCAGTCTGGCCGAAGTGCGCGAAGCCGTCGAACGCGAATATATTCTGAAAAAACTGGAAGAGACCAACGGCAATGTCACCCGCACCGCAGAGTTACTCGGTTTGGAGCGCAGTAACTTGTACCGCAAGATGAAAGCGCTGGGAATCGGGCCAAAGGAGTAACCTCAGGCCTAACGTGGCTCGTCGTCCACTAACGCGTCGTATGCCATCCTCTTAAACTGGCCGGCCGCGATAACCTCGTTGCTCGGCAGCACATTCACCAGGAAGACGCCCACCATGTGTTCCTTGGGATCAATCCAGAAATTTGTGCCCGCTGCCCCCCCCCAGTTGTATTCGCCTTCCGATCCCACGTTCGGCGACTTGCCAGGGCCCAGATTCACTGCAAAGGTCAAGCCGAAGCCGTAGCCTTCACCTAATAGGCCGGCGCGGGCGAGGCTACCCAAGTGGTCGCTCCGCATCAGTTCCACCGATTTACGGCCCAGAATACGGACGCCGTCAAGCTGGCCGTCGTTCAGCAGCATGCTGACGAATCGCGCGTAGTCGTCCAGCGTCGATACCGATCCCGCCCCGCCCAATAGCAGCGTGGGCTTCTTCTTGTAGTTGTCTTGCGCTCCACCGGTGAACGGTTCGATGCCGCCTCCGCCTTTCTTAGGCGCATACAATACCGCCAGCCGGCTCCATTTTTCTTCCGGCACAAAGAAGGCCGTATCCTTCATCCCCAGCGGGCGGAAAATCCGCTCTTCAAGAAACTGGTCGAGTGGCTTACCGGAAAGCACCTCCACCAAGCGGCCCAGCACGTCGATCGAAAGGCCGTAATGAAATGTCGTGCCCGGCTGGTGGTTCAAGGGCGCGGTTGCCAGGCGCCGCACCGCTTCCGCCAAATCGAATGGTGCCCATCCGTCTCCGCCCGTGAAACCCAGGTTCTTGTATGCCGCCTCGCCATTCTCGTCCTTCGGTCCCTCGTAGTCGAGGCCGCTGGTGTGCCGGAACAAGTCGCGCACCGTGATGGGGCGTTCGGCGGCAACCGTGTGATATTTCCGCTGGCCGGCGCTGTCAAAAGATTCTTGCGCTACCCTCATCTTGGTGAACTCCGGAAGGTACTTCGAGATCGGGTCGGTAAGCGAGAACTTACCCTCTTCGTAGAGGATCATCGCGGCGACCCCGGTCATGACCTTGGTCATCGAGTACATGCGTACGATCGTATCTGGCTTATAAGAGCCCCAAGTCTCCCGGAATACGACCTTACCGTTCCGTGCGATCAGGCCGGACGCGCCATTTAACCGGCCCGCCGTAATGTGCTCCCGCATGACCGTGTCGATCCGGTTCAGCCGCTCTGTAGAAAAGCCAGCCTGTTCCGGAGCCGCTGTCGGCAAACTCGCGCCGGCCGCTAACGTTGCGACCAAACCGAACACCAATGAAATCCGCATGAGCGTAAATCTATCACAGAGTGAGCCGCGCGAGGAAGGCGTCCGTGCGGGCGTTGGCGTGCCCGGCAATAGCCATCGGGAAGAAGTTGAACGCATGGGCGCATCCAGGATACACAGCCAGTTCCGCTTGGTTGCCCGCAGCGATGTAACGCGCGTACATGAACAGCGTATCGTCGAGCAGTCCATCGCGCGTGCCGATCGTGAACAAAACCGGGGAGGCCCTTCAGGTCGGCGTAAAGCGGCGAGATATCCGGATGGCGTTTGTCAGGCTCGCCTTGCAAATAAGCCTCCGTGAACTTCTCGATATCGACGGTCCGCAGCACCAACCGCTCGTTACCGAACTGCTTCAGGCTGGGCGTCATCGAAAGATCGTAGGCGCCGTACACCAGGGTTCCCGCGCGAAAACCGCTGAACCCGTGGCGAATCGATGGTCCCGGTTGCCGCGTAGGGCTCCCCGTAAGGTGCGTAGGCGCCGTCGTTACATACGTCTTGCCGTCGACGCGAGGCTGGAGGAGACAGTGATGAGTTGTTTATCGGTATTCCGCAATGAGGACATTTTCTCCTGTAAAGCTGCCAACGATCAGCGGCAAGGGCCATCCGATAAGAACGCCAAATGGAAGCCATCCTCAAAGGAGTACAACAAGGCGCACCCTCACCCTCCTGTACTCTTTCCAACGCACCTCACTTGCTATTACTTCTTGCACGGCCTTCCCGTCCAAGGTGGCCAGTTTGCCCTCCGCATCCCCATGCATAGTTGTGGAAACCGTAGTTCAATACGTTGCCGTTATTATCGTAGCTCACAGATGCGCCAGAGATCGTCGTCAGTCTGTTTGTACTATCCGAATAGGCTGCCGCGAATCAGGAGCCATGCGCCCGGGTGCTCCAGCAATCCGTCTGCGAAGGACGCGCCCGGCCCTGCTCCTTGCGGTCACAACACACAAGGCCGCAATCGCCAAAGAGAATAAAGAGAATATCAGCTTTGGGCCGAATAGCCTCACGGTCGGTTCATACAGCAGCGCCAAGGCGATGCCCGTCGAAACCGCTCCTGTCAGGCCACGGACGACATCGCCTCGAACTTACCCGCATGCTATGCATAGCGCAATTCATCGCGACACGACGGTGACATTATCGTCCGGAAACGGGCACGCAAAGCTTGCTTGCTGTTCTGAGATTGGAGTGTTCAAGAAGCGCGGCGAATGGGAACATCTTTGTGGCAGTTTCGACCGGCAAATCAGGAAGCCAATCCGCTGCCGGCACGGTCACCGGCTTGCCCGTACTTAGCTGCTTTTCACTCGTTGCGGTCTTGGTCGCCTTGCCATTGCTAATTGAAAAAGTCTGCGACACGCTTCTGTCACCGGGCAGGACATTGACCAGCCGGGAGAGTCTTACTAACTGTCCGTGGTCGTCGAAGAAGTAGTGGTCGTAGACCGTCCAGTCGCCCGACTCATCGGTGTGGGTCAAGTCGATCTCGGATAGATTATTGTTTGAGTAAGTCAAGGTGCCGACCGTCATGGCTCCTACCGCTTGCGCCTGCGCTTTCCACGTCGATTCGATAGTGTAAAAACACCACTGCTTGTTGCGGGCATCTTCCAGCAAGAAGACCTCGGTCACCTTCGCTTGGGGCAAAGCGATGCCCGGCCGGAAGAGCAATAAGAATGCTAAGGGAGCATGGTGACTCCTAGATGCGGTTCGCCGCCAGTGAAGTAAGGCGCCCGTTCGCATGCCGATACTCCTTCACGCCGGAAGGTAGCTCTTGAGCACGGGAAACACGGTCTGCACAAATGATACACCGGTCCGCGTGGCGGCATCCCGATCGTTCTTGAAAACGGGGACGGTCACGCGCACCAGGGCGGTGTCGCTGCGGTGATACTTAATGGAATCCATGACCAGCCAGAACTTGGCCGAGAATTCACTGGCGATGACGCGGCGCTGGCTCTGGTACCAATAAAGGACCACGCTGGTTTCGTCGCCATGCGACACCACATAACGGTTGATGCGGATGGGCTCGGGCTGGCCCTGCACGGTAACGTCGAGGAAGCCGGTGGCCTCCGGTTCCCAGCCCGAACCTGGTAGGCAATTCTTGGGCGAGTGCGGCGATTGGCCGGTGCGCTGGGTCTTGAAATAGGCAACGAACAGCCCAGCCATCTCGCGCCCGTCGGCGCCGGTATAGAGCCGGTTGAGCATGTCATCGGCTTTAAGCTGTTCGCGGATTTCTTGTTCGACGGGGAAGTTCTGCGTCTCGCGCCACTGCGCCAGTTGCGAGGGGAACAGGTCGAGCGCCGGCCCGGTGGGCATTTTCTCGCCGCGCGATGCGGCATAGAAAACGGTCGCCTGGGCCAGCAGCACCACGGTCAGAAAAGCCACGTATTTGTTGCGTATCCAGCTCATGCGGTCCTCCGACGGGATGTGAGCAAAGGGTATCCCCGGTTCAAGATCTGGTGCAAAAGGATCAAGATGGCGAGCGCCACCATAAAGATCACCCAGCCGGATGCGGTATGGAAGAAGCCCTCGGCCAGTTCAGGTTTGTATTCGGTGAGCACGCCGGTCAACGTGACGCGGCTGGCATTGGCCACGATGGCGATGGGAATGGTGGCGAGAAACAGTACCACACGCATCCATACATTGCGCTCGAAAAAGTAGCCGTACACCAATGAGAGGAAGGTGAGCGACAAGAGCGAACGGATGCCGCTGCAGGCTTCCACCACGGAGAGCTTTTGTTCGGCCAGTTCGAGCACGTTCCCCTCGCGCAACACCGGAATCTGCATAAAGTCGAGCGCCTGCGTGGAGACGCGGCTAGCCAGCAATTGCAGGGGGAAAGTGATGCTGTTGTAGACCACGGTGGGAATCGGGATCATGAAAAACAGCAGGAACAGGGGGAACGCCAGCGCGCGCACCCAAGCCGTTCCGCCCATCAGCAGCACGATGCCGATGACGGAGATGACGAACGCGGTACGCGCCAAGAAGAGTTCGGCGCCCAAGGTGGCGATACACAATTGCAAGCCGCCATACAGCACGATGGCGAGGCCCCACCAGTTGGGCTGCGGTTTCAGGGCCAGCAGTTCGGCGCGCTTTTGCCAGACGATGAAGCCGACCACCAGCGGGACGAAGAAGCCGTGGCCCATGTCGGGATCGGAATCCCACTGGCGGACCAGGCGCCATAAAACGGGCAGGTACGACGCCAGCAGCAGGGCTCCAAACCAAGCCCAGGCGACCCATGGCAGACGCGACGTGGCTGCCTCAAAATCGGTTGAAGGGGAAGTGACGGGCACCTTCAGTTATGATACACGTTGTACCGTGCAATCGCTGGCTGTGCAGAATCGCACAGCGCCGTTACGCGAGGTCTGCCGCGCGAGCCAAATTCGAAGTAGGCTGGTGGGAATAGATGCCCATACCCCTGCGGGTGATCATAGTTTCAGATCGGGAGGGAGATGCGCTACAGCTCGTTGACGCCTTGCGCGATAGCGACTATGTTCCTTCACCGGAGCGCGTCGCTACGGCCGCGGCCTTGCGGGAGGCGCTGGCGCATCGCTGGGACCTGGTGCTGGCTACGGACGAGAGTCCGCGGCTGACCACGCTGGCGGCTCTGGAGATTCTGCACGAATCGGGGGCGAACGTGCCGCTGATCGCGATTTCGGAGCGCGCGCCCGAGGAATCCGTGCTGGCGGTGTTGAAGGCGGGCGCGGCCGATTACATCACGCGTAACCATCTTTCACGGCTGGGCGTGGCGGTGGGCCGCGAGATGAGCCAGGCGGAAGGGCGCCGCGAGCGCAATCGCCTGGAACAACAATTCCGGCAGGCGCAAAAGATGGAAGCGGTGGGGCGCCTGGCGGGCGGGGTGGCGCACGATTTCAACAATCTGCTGACCGTGATCACGGGTTACGCGGAACTGTTGATGTCGAATAAAGCGATCGAGGAATCGCAGCGCACTGCGTTACTCGAGATCCAGCGGGCGGCCGAGCGGGGGGGGGCACTGACCCATCAACTGCTGGCATTCAGCCGGGGCCAGCCGTTTACGCCGCGGCCGGTGCAGTTGAATACGCTGATCCTGCACATGCAGAAGATGCTGTCGCGGCTGATTGGGGAGGACATCGAACTGATCACCGTGGCGGCCGCCGATGACGCCACTGTGCGCAGCGATCCGGGACAACTGGAGCAGGTGGTGATGAACGTGGTGGTGAATGCGCGCGATGCCATGCCGGGAGGCGGCAAGCTGATCATCGAAACCGCGCAGGCGGAGGTGGGGCCGGACTACGCGGGATCAAACGTGGACCTGAAGCCCGGGTCGTACGTGGTGCTGGCGGTGAGCGATACGGGGATGGGGATGGATTCGGAGACCGTCGCGCACCTGTTCGAACCGTTCTTCACCACCAAGGCGCCGGGGAAGGGAACGGGGTTGGGCCTGGCCACGGCTTACGGGATCGTGAAACAGAGCGGCGGCGCGATTTCGGTTTACAGCGAACCGGGGCGGGGCACTACGGTGAAGATCTACCTGCCGACGGCGGAAAGTAAGGCGGCAGCGGAAGCGGCGGCGCCCACGCCTGCGCGCGTGCTGCGGGGCAGCGAGACGATCCTGGTGCTGGAGGACGAACCGCGCGTGCGCAAACTGATCTGCGAAGTGCTGGCGGTGCGCGGCTACAATGTGCTGGAAGCGGTGCGGGGCGACGAGGCCATACGCATCGCGACGGAATACCGGGGACGGATCCACCTGCTGCTGGCGGACGTGGTGATGCCGGAGATGAGCGGGCCGCAGGCACTGGAGCAGATCCGTGTACGGCATCCGAAGATGAAGGTGCTGTTTATGTCGGGGTATACGGATGAGGCGATGATGCATCACGGCATTTTGGGATCGGGTGCGCCGTTTCTGCAGAAGCCGTTTTTGCCGGAGGCGCTGGCGCGGAAGGTACGGGAGGTTTTGAGCACGCAGGCTTCGGCGGGATAGGTGGGGGGGGGCTGGCGCTGCCAGCGCGGTGGGTGGTGGTTTGTGGCTGGTGGCTGGTAGAGGCGAGAGTTTTCGTACTCTACCAGCTCGGTAGGACGCTCGCCTCAGCGGAATCCCTTAATCAGGACCGCATCGACAGGCTCCGAGCCGCGCGATAGCGCTAGCCGGCCATCCTTCAGCCAGGCAAAGGCGAAAATCTGATCCGCGGCGAAATGCGTTACGGGCTTGGGCGAGCCACCCGCTACCGGCTGATTCCAAATGTTGCCGGCGTCGGAGACCTGGTTGATAAAGGAGACAGCGCGGCCGTCCGGAGTCCAGGCGAGTTGTGAACTACGGACGGCCGTCGCCGGGAGGGCGAAGACTTGCGCAGGGCGGCGCCACCGGCGATGGGCACGATCGCCAGGCTGAGCGGTTGATTCCGCCCCGCGGAGTAGTAGCACGCGATCCAGCGACCATCCGGAGAAATGGCGGGTCTTATCGGAATAGTAATCCGTCAATGCGGTTGCCGCGCCGCCACCGGCAGGAACTCTCATCAAGATCGACTTATCGCCCTGCAGGCTGGAGAACACGATCCAACGCCCGTCAGGTGATACTGCTGAACAGGAATCCTGTCTCGCCCGCGGTCAGCCGCTTCGGGCTACTGCCGTCCATATTCATACGCCAGATGTTTGCCTGATCGTTTTCGGACCACAACGTGTAAGCGATGAAAGCGCCACTGAGCGAGGCGGACGGATCGGTGGCAACTACGCTCCCATTGACGTTGGTGAGCTGCTCTCTGCCGCCGCCATCCTCGTTCATTTTCCAAAGTTCTTCGCGCCCATTGGCGCCGGAAGAAAAGAAGAGTTTCCCGTCCGGCGTCCACGCCAGGCCGGACCAACCATCGCGATTCAGCTTATCGCCGCTTGATAAAGGAACGCCAAGTTCTTTGTCCGCATTCACGATTTGAATGGTGCTCTGTGTCTGGCGCTGCAACGCCAACAGTGTCTTCCCGTCCGCACTGGCGCGAACCTTGTTATAGATCGAAACGTCGTTGGTAATCCGCCGCGGTGGCCCTCCATCCAGGGAAATAGAGAAGAGCTGGAACAAGCGTGGCTCTTGCTGGCTGCCCGCTACGATCAAGTTGCGCCCGCCGGGCAAGGCCGTAAGGTCGCTAATGTTCCAAGCCTTGCCGGGCAGGCGCCTGGCGGGGCCGCCCTCGATCCCGATGGTGGTCAAGGCCGTTGCCAAGGGATAAACCAGAGACTTGCCATCGGGCGACCAGGCGACCAGATTATAGGAAATGCCGGGTGCTTTGTAGGACGCCAATAGCCGCTCGGCGGAGCCGTCCAATTCAGCGATCACCAGGGTGTCTTCGCCGTGCGTAGCCTGGGTGCTGCGCACAAAAGCTACGCGCTTGCCGTCCGGCGACAAGGCAGGCGCGCCCGAGATGCCGGTTAGCACTTTTCTGGAATTGCCGCCGGTCAGCGGGACTTGGTAGAGATCTCCGCTGGAAGCGAAGCGGCCTTGGCGCGCAAAGTAAACACTGCGGCCATTCGCGGAGAATCCCAAACCCGGTGAATGATCGCCGCCAAGGTCTGCCAGTTGCGTGTCGCGGCCGGTGGCCCATTGCTTCAGCCAAAGGCTCTGCTTGCCTGCGCTGAAGCGCACATAGGCGACATAGTTTCCATCCGGCGACAGATCCGCGGTTTGGACGTTCCCGCGGCCCGTGATGCGTACAAACTCCAAGGCAGGCCGCGGCGGCTGGCGGTTCGCGGTGCGGTACAACAGATATGCGAAAAACGCGCCGGTGGCCATTACCGCAGCCATCACTGCGCCCAATTTAACCCCGTGGCGTTTCAGCAGGCCCGCGATGACTTGCGAATCAGAGCTTTTGGATGCCGCTCGAGTGCGCGCCGCAACTGCCGGCGAGCTCGCAAGGGGCGGCGCTCCGATGATTTCGCCGCCGGGCACGCTTTTCACGCGCTTGAGATCCGCCCGCAATTCCGCGGCGGATTGATAACGCAGGCGGCGATCCTTTTCGAGCGCCTTGGCGATAATGCTCTCGAGCAGCGGCGGTACCGCCCGGCCACCGTCGCGAGCCGGCGCCGGCGGCCTGTTGAGAATGGCATCGTGCACCAATGCCGTGGTGGCACCCGGAAAGGCTTGGCGCAGGGTGACCATCTCGTACAACACGGTTCCGAAGCTGAACAAGTCCGAGCGCGCATCGAGCGCTTCGCCGCGCGCCTGCTCGGGACTCATGTACGCGACCGTTCCCGCCACTGCCCCGGACCCGGTCAAGGGATCGGGAGCATCCGGATACTCTTGTTTTGCCAGCCCGAAATCCAGAATCTTGGCGATTCCATCTGTGGTCACGAAAAGGTTCGCCGGCTTGATGTCCCGGTGGACGATACCTTTGCTGTGGGCCGCCTCGAGCCCGTCAGTGATCTGAATTGCCAAATCCATCAAGCCGTCCCACGGCAATTCCGCCCTTTCGACCCGTTGGGCGATCGTCGCTCCTTCGAGCAACTCCATGACGATGAACAGACGGCCGGCGCTCTCCTCGATCTCGTGAATCGTACAGATATTGGGATGATTGAACGCGCTCGCCGCGCGGGCCTCACGCTGGAAGCGCTGCCGGGCCGCCTCGTTTCCGTGCAGATCTTCCGGCAGCACCTTAATAGCCACCGCGCGATGGAGACGCGCGTCGTGCGCCCGATACACCACGCCCATTCCGCCGGCACCGAGGGAGTCCTGTATCTCATAGGGCCCCAGCATGTCGCCTGTTCTGATCAGAGGCATTGTAAATATAGAATTCTACTACCTGCCCCTGGATGGGTGGCTGAAAAGAGGCACGCACGGCGTTTACTAAGGTTACCGGCGGATGCGGGGCCGCGTGCAGATGCGCTAACTCAGGCGCTGTCAACGAATTGCAACGCCAGAAACTTTCCATCTTTTTTCCATCTGAATTCCATTCCATGGCGCTCCCCCGTGGGGTAAATTTGCCCGAGATCTCAAGGATTTTAAAGGAGCGGAAATTTGTCCATCAACAAGATTGCGGCACACCTGACCATCCTCGGCATTCTAGGGGGCCTGCCGGTGAGCGCCGCCAAAGAACCGGCGATTAACGCCGTCACAACGAACTACGCGGTAAGTCCGCCTACGATCACTCTAACTGGAATCAGCTTTGGTACGATTGCCCCGACGGTAACTATCGACAGCCTTCCGGTTACACTGGTCACTTATACACAGACTGCCGTTACCGGCCTGCTTCCCTCGAACCTTGCTCCGGGATCCTATGAGTTAGTCCTGACGAATAACTCGGCCCGTCTCTCGACTCCTGCCACGTTTAATGCCACAATTGGCGCGGTGGGGCCCGAGGGTCCGACGGGGTCGCCTGGAACAGCTGGATCCGCCGGCCCTGCTGGACCCCCTGGAACACCCGGCGCCCCCGGCTCCACTGGTCCTGCCGGCGCTGCTGGACCTCCTGGCGCACCGGGCGCCACCGGCTCTACTGGGCCTGCCGGTCTTCCGGGCCCCCCGGGATCACCCGGCTCGCCAGGACCCGTCGGCATGAACTGGCAAGGATCCTGGAACAACGGAACTTCCTACAACCTTAGCGATGCCGTCAGCTACAGCGGCTCGTCCTACATCAGCCTGGCGGCCGGCAATGCGGGCAACCAGCCGGATACTTCCCCCTCGTCGTGGAGTCTGCTGGCCGGCACCGGCGCGGGCTTCAATTTCACGGGTCTGTTTAATCCCGCGACGGCCTATAAAATCAATGATGTTGCCACCTACAACGGAACCACTTACGTGGCGACCGCGGCGAACCAGGGCGGCACGACACCCGATCAGAACCTCACGGCTTGGACTGTGATGGCGGCGGCGGGGGCCGCAGGGGCGCCGGGACCGTCCGGGTCGCCCGGAACGCCAGGCACGCCGGGAGCAATCGGCCCGCAGGGTGTGCAAGGTCCGCAAGGCCCGCAGGGCCCCCAAGGTCCGCAAGGGCCTGCCGGTGCCGGAGGCTCTTCCGGCTTATACACCGTGCCCTTCTCGGCCACGCCCGTATTTGATGCCGGCCAAGGCAGCACGCTGAAGCTCACGCTTACCGGCGACGTTAGCTCATCCACGCTTGCCAATGCCGCCGCGGGGCAGATTTTCAGTCTGATCGTGTGCCAGGATGCGACCGGCGGCCACGCCTTCACGCCTCCCACCAACGTGCAGTGGCGTCCTATAGGCGCCAGCCTCGCTGGCGCTTGTGTCGCCGAGTCGTTCGCCTTCGATGGCGCCAATGCGTATTATCTCGGCCCCGTGGCGTATAGTATCGGTGGGGCTATCAACAATTTGACTGGCAGCGGCTTGGTGTTGGAGGTGAACGGCGCAACCCTAGCCGTTCCCTCCGCCGCCGCCGCGGTGACCTTTCCCTTCTCGATGTACACCGGACAGCCTTACCTTGCGCAGATTGTCCAGCAGCCCACTACCCCAGTTGAAACCTGTACCCTGGGTGTAACAACCGGCAGCGTGGCTGCAGCCAACGTGATGCTACCCGTCAACTGTGTCGGCCCCGCCGGAGCTCCCACGGGCGTCACTGCCACCGCCACCGGCTGGGGCCAAGTCCTGGTCTCCTGGACTGCCCCCACCTCGAATGGAGGGACGACCTTGACCGGCTACACGATTAAGGATAATTACGGAGATTCGACGACGGCCGCCCCAACCGCGACTTCGGCTACCATTGCCGTAATGCCAGGCACGAATTGCATCGCCGGATTTCTTATTCACGCTTATGGCCCCCCCTGCACCTCACCAGGGCTTCCTTCAATAACGGCCCAATCGTACGCGTTCACGGTCACGGCCAGTAGCGCCTACGGTTCCGGAACCGGTTCGACGGCTTCCAACATCCTCAGTAACCCGAGCCCAATCACAAATAAACAGGATACAAACGGTGTGCCAGGCGAATGCCCCGATTCCAACCGCATTTATAACGAATGCGAATATATTGTAACTTTCACGCCCCCGGTGAACACAGGTGGATCAGCATTAGTCGAATACATTGGGGAAAATGGCACATCGTGCCCTCCCTACACTTTCCCAGTTTCTCAATCGCAACCTTACATAGTGACTTGGGGATATAATGAGTGCGGAAATTCCTCTCCTGAAATCGCGCCCCTATTTTATGTTCAAAACACGCTGGGGTTGCTAAGTATTGGGCAATAGACTATGTTATTTCGCGGTCCGGCTGCCGACTTGCCTGGCGATATCGGCGGCGACGAGATCTTCCATCGCTGGAATATCCCTGTAATCGCGCTCATAAGTCATCACCCAAAGATATTTGTCGCCGGGAACATCTACTAGGCGCGCGACTACGCGCAGGCGGTCGCCGGTCCTCAGTATGCTGCCTTCCACCATCGCCTGCACATGCAACTCACGCCCGATCTCGGGCAGCGTTTTTCCGGCCGCCTTATAGCTGAGCACGGAAGTGCGGGAGACGACCGTGAGATTGCCCAACCGCATCATGGCGGCGATGTTTGCATCCAGCATTCCGGCTGTGACGGAGTCAGGCACCGTTGCGGCGGAGAGATTATCGAAGGGGAGCACTGCCACCGAGCGTATGATAACGGGACTGGTCACCCGTCGCGCCAGACTCCATGCCAGCGCGGCGCCGGCGCACATTCCCAGCATCAGAAGAGCCAGCCCATAGAAGAATAACCGCTGCCGGGGTTCGGGCATGACGGGCCGTGGCGTGACGGGCGGCGCGGCGGGCGATCGGAAGGACCGTTCGCGCCGGAAACGTTTCAAATCGGCCCGCGCATCCGCCGCGCTCGCGTAACGTTGTTCGCGATTCTTCTCCAAAAGGCGCGTGATAATGCGTTCGAGGCCCGCCGGAATTTCCGGGTTCACGGTGGAAAGTGACGGCGGCGACTGATGCAGAAGAGCGTCGGAGACCAGCGCCGGCGTAGCTTCGCCGAACGCCTGACGTCCGCTGGCCATTTCATAGAGCACAGCGCCCAGGCTGAACAGATCGGTGCGCGCGTCTACGTCTTCGGCGCGCGCCTGCTCGGGCGACATGTAGGCGGTAGTGCCGACCGGCATGCCGGGCCTGGTAAGCCCCCGTGTCTCCGGCAGGAGCTTGGCCAGTCCGAAATCCAAAATCTTTACCTGCCCCGCGGTGGTTACGAAGAGATTAGCCGGCTTGATGTCACGATGCGCGATTCCACTGCCGGTGTGCGGCATCGAGCGCGTCGGTGGCTTGAATAGCGACATCCAGAATCTCTTCGATATGGAGCGGCCTGCCCGCGATGCGATCGCGCAGGGTCTGCCCGGCAAGCAGTTCCATGGCTATAAAGGGCTGTTCGGCCGATTCTTCGATTTCATAAATCGTACAGATATTCGGGTGATTCAATGCCGAGGCCGCCTGCGCCTCCCGCCGGAACCTTTCGAGCGCGTCGGGATGTTCCGCCAGTTCCTCCGACAAGAACTTCAGTGCCACGTTGCGGCCCAGGCGGATATCTTCCGCCTTATAGACCGCGCCGGCACCGCCGCATCCCAGGCGTTCCCCGACCCGGTAGCGTGAGGCGACCAGTCCGCCGGGTGCCGGTTCCAGGTCAGCGGGGGCAGGGGGAGCGGGGGGGGCCGGCACTGGGGCGCTCTCTCTTACCACCGCCGCCACGAACCGATAGCCGCGTTTCGCGACCGTCTCGATGAAACGCGGTTCGCGCGCCGAATCGCTCAACGCGGCGCGCAGTTTGGCGACGGCGCCATTGATGCCGTACTCGAAGTCGACAATGGTATCGTTGGGCCAAAAACGTGCCTTGATTTCCTCCCGATTCACCAATTCGCCGGGCCGCTCCAAAAGCAATTCGAGGAGCTTGAGCGGCTGATCGTGCAGCCGGATCTTCACGCCATTTTTTGTTAATTCGCTGGATCGCAAGTCCAACTCAAATACTCCGAACCGTATGCTTTGTTGCGTTGAATCCAAACGGCTACCCGCTCCTTCGTGCAATTTTGATTTATCCTATCATGCGGATCAATCCGCAGCCTCCGCGCAACCGTCGATCCATACGGCGTGACGAAGGTACCGAGCGTTCCGATACTGCAAACGTCAAGTTAACCGTAATCGTGTCCGTCGAGGCGAATGGCCTCAGGCATCCCGCAAGAGCCACAACAGCGCGCCCATCAGCACAGCCAGCACCGCATCGGTAATCTCCGGCGTGCGGCCGGGCAGATACATTTGGGCCTGCTCCAACGCGAAGAGCGTTACCGCGGCGATGGCCGTTGCCCATGCCAGGCTGCGTCCCTGCGCGCGCCATAGCCATAACACTGAACCGTACCAAAAGCTCTTACGGAATAGCACCACGAAGCCGTCGCGCCAGTCGGATTGGAAGAGCCCGCGGAAGGGTATCCACGTGAAGCCTTCCACTCCGGCAGTGGCGTAGAAGTGGAAGGGCGCAAGTTCGCCCAGCACCAGTGCTCCGGAGAGCAGGACCGGAGCGGCGCGGCGTACCCATACGCGCGGTAGCGCCAACCATGCGACGGAGGCTGCCAGCGCGCCCGCGACATCGGCCCAAGCCAGCGTGCGAGTGGCAATCATCAGGCGGGCGGGCACCAGCAATAGCAACAGGGCCAGCAGTGCGTTGACGTTTTTCTTGCGGATACTGTCGAGCAGGCAGGCCACCGCCAGCCATTCCGCGAAGACCACTAAAGTGTCCACGGGCGAGATAGAAGAAGCCCGCAAGGTGGCGATGCGTCGCAACAAATTGGTGCGGCCCCAAACCGGAAACAGCGGGAACATCTGGTATCCGAGCCAGCACGCCAGCAGCAGCAGCGCACCCGTTGGCCGCAGCAGCGAGGCCGCATCCTGAGCCGCCAGAAAGCGCTGAAACCGAGTGCGATACAGCGCGCCGATGGCGATACCCACAGCCGTTCCGGTGGCGTTCGATATCAGGTCCGACAGGCTGCAGTTGCGCGATCCATCGTAAAGCTGCAGCATCTCGATGGATGCGGAGAGCAGCGTGCCGAGCGCCAGCGGCGCCAGTATCCGCCACACCCACGACGAGCGCGCGCTCACCGCCAGGTAAGCAAAGATGCCCAACGGCACGTAGAGCGTAATGTTCACGCCTACATCCCAAATTAGATAGCGGTCGAGGCCGGTGGGCCAGCGGTGCAGCAGCATCCAGAGCGGGTTGTGTGGATACTCTTGCGCGTGGAACTGCCACGGGTAGAGCGAGCCGTAAAGAATCAGCGCGGCAACCAGGGCCAGGATGCGGCGGTGTGGAGTAGTGTCCGCATCCACCGCCGCGGGCCTCAAGCCAGCCCCGATTCGCGCAGGAACTTAGCCGATTCCTCGGGCGGCGTGGGGTTGATATAGAAGCCGGTACCCCATTCGAAGCCTGCCACTTTGGTCAACTTGGGAATCACTTCGATATGCCAGTGATAGTGGGCATGATGATTATCCTGCAGCGGCGCGCTATGCACGATGAAGTTGAAGGCGGGGCGTTCCAGAACTTTGTCGAGTTTGCGCAAGGTGGAGCGCAGCACCCAGGCCAGGTTCTGCAGGGTGGCGTCTTCGGTCTGCTCGAAATGGGATTCGTGGCGCTTGGGCAGGATCCACGTTTCGAACGGGAAGCGCGGCGCCCAGGGCTGCAGCACCAGCAGGCGGTCGGTCTCGGTGACCACGCGCGCACCGGCGGAAGTTTCCTGGCGCAGAATGTCGCAGTAGACGCAGCGTTCCTTGAAATCGAAATACATTTTAGCGCCGTCCAACTCTTCCTTCACGCGCTTGGGCACTACGGGCAGCGCGATCAATTGGGAGTGGGGATGCTCCAGGGTGGCGCCGGCCGCCTCGCCGTGATTCTTGAAGAGCACGATGTAGCGGAAGCGGAAATCCTTTTTCAAATCGTTGACGCGGTCGCGGAAGGCGCAGAGAACCTGCTCGATCTGGTGGTCGGTCATCTCGGCCATGGTCAGGCTATGGTCGGGGGTTTCGATCACCACCTCATGCGCGCCGATGCCGTTCATCTTGTCGTACATGCCCTCGCCCTGGCGGTTGATTTCGCCTTCAATGCCGAGCGCGGGAAATTTGTTGGGCACTACGCGCACGGTCCATCCGGGCTGGTTGGGACCGCCGCTGGTGCGGTAGGCGAGCACTTCGCCGGGCGTCTTCTGTTCGTTGCCGTAGCAGAAGGGGCAGAGGCGCGCGGTGGCGGGCGGTACGGGCTGGCGAATGAAATCGGAGGGGCGATGCGCCCGGTCGGTCGAGATCACCACCCAGCGGCCCGTGATGGGGTCCTTACGTAATTCCGGCAATGTTGAAACGCCTCCGAATGTGCAAGCCGGGCTGCGGACAGCCGGGCGCGGAGAAAGTATTATAGCGTCCGGCTAAGTCGAAAGGCATCCTTGATCCATTCGATGGCGGGCGGGCGGGTGAGCACGATGTTGATCAGGTCAAATCGGGCCTGGTCAGGGGCGATGCCGGAGCGGCGCAGATATTCGCCAGCCGCGCGCCGCAGATCGCGCTCCTTATCCGTTCCGACCGCCCGCCCGGGACTGCCGAAGTCTGCGCTGGCGCGGGTCTTCACTTCCACGAAGACCAGCGTGCCGCGGTCGCGGGCTACCAGGTCGAGTTCGCCGCGTCCGGCGCGCTGGCGGAAATTGCGCGCCACTATGGTCAAGCCGTGGCGGGTCAGGTAGCGGTGGGCAAGATCCTCGCCGCGGCGGCCGTGGGCCTGTTCGGTGGTGGCGTGCCGCGTGCGATGACGGTGGCGCAGGGCGTCGGCCAGGCGATAAAACGAAATCGCCGCCAGGCACCCGCGATAGGCGCTTGCAAGGAACTTACCGATGCTATTTTGCTTCTCCGTATGCATCCTTCTCTAGCGCGGGCTTGGTCACTTCAAACTCGAAGTTCATCACTTTGCCGCGCACCACGTAACACAGATAGTGTTCCCAGAAACGGCGGTAGCGAGGAAAGTGATTCACCAGGAATTCGAATCCTAGCCACTTCCAGAAGATGAGTAGCTTCACCCGAATCGAAATCTCACGAAACCTGGCTTTGCTGTAATAGCCGAAGCCGGCGTGGTCGTCGCCGAAGTAGCGGAACGAGAAGCTATTCAGGTGGCTGCGGTGGGTGGGATCGCAGAACGAACTGAAATCGGTGTAGTGCGGGGTCTCGATGCGGACGGTGCCACCGGGACGTACCAGGCGGTGGAATTCTTCCATGGTGGCGATCACGTCGTTCACGTGTTCGATTACGTGGATGGCGGTGACGCGGTCGAAGGAATTGTCGCGGAAGGGGTAGGGCAGATGGTCGAGATCGCAGAGCACGTCGGCCTTGCTGGCGGCATTGCGGTCGATCCCGATGGCGCCGGGCTGTTTGTGAATGCCGCAGCCGACGTCTAGTATTCTAGGGGGAAGGGAAGCGGCGCGGTGGGGCACCCTTCCAGAGTATCCGAGGTGAGGCCGTATGGATGCCAACGATTTCCGGCGCATGGCGTTGAGCTTGCCGGGCGCCGCAGAGGGCGCGCACATGGGTGCGGCGGATTTTCGCGTTGGCGGCAGGATCTTTGCCACCCTCGCCTCGCAAGCGAAGGGCTACGGCAACCTGATGCTCACGCCGGAACAGCAGGCCGCCTTTGTGGATGAGGCGCCGGATATTTTCCTGCCCATTCCCGGCGGATGGGGCAGGAACGGAGCGACGCACATCCGGCTGGCGGTGGCTAACGAAGATGTCTTGGCCGGAGCGTTGCGGGCGGCTTGGAAAATCCGTGTGGACAAGAATGCCAAACCGGCGGCTAAGAAGCGGCCGGCAAAACGATAAAGCCTACTGGATGGACCCGAGCCCCTCTTCGTCCATAGCCAACTTCAGGCATTCCTCCAAAGTATCGAGCGCAAAATCGCATTGATCGCGGTTGATCACGAGCGAGGGACACAGCCGTAGGGTATTGTCGCCCGCGCCCAGAATCAGCAGGCCGCGTTCAAAGGCCAGGTCCACCACGCGGTCGCGCAGTTCGGGAGCCCGGGTCTTCGATTCCTGATCGCGCACCAGTTCGATGCCCAGCATCAGGCCCAGGCCGCGGACGTCGCCCACCACTGGGAAACGCGCCGGCCAATCGCGCAGACGCGACATCAGGTGCGCCCCCATGCGCGCCGCATTTTCGAGCAGTTCCTCTTCCAGCAATTCGATGGTCACCAGTGCTGCCGCGCAGGCTACCGGATTGCCGCCGAAGGTGGAAGCATGCGCGCCGGGCACCCAATTCATCAGGTCGGCACGCGCCACGGTGGCGCCCAGCGGCAGACCGCTGGCGATTCCTTTGGCGATGGTCATAATATCGGGCGTCAACTTGAAGTGTTCCGAGGCCCACATTTTCCCGGTGCGCCCCATGCCGGATTGCACTTCGTCGCACACCAGCAGGATGCCGTGCTTTTCGGTGATGCGCACCAGTTCGTCGTAGAATTTCTGCGGCGGCACGATGTAGCCGCCTTCCCCTTGCACGGGTTCGATTACGATGGCGGCGACTTCATCGGCCGGGGCGATGGTTTTCAGCAGCGTATCTTCGATGAATTTGGCGCACTCAACGGCGCAGTTGGCGGGCGTTTGTCCAAACGGGCAGCGGTAGCAATTGGGGTAGGGAGCGTGGATCACGCCGGGGATCAGCGGTCCGAATCCGCGGCGCTGTACGGCTTTGCGGGCGGTAAGCGAGAGGGCCCCCATGGTGCGGCCGTGGAACGCTCCGAGAAACGCGATGAACTTGTCGCGGCCGGTGGAATAGCGCGCCAGTTTCATAGCGCCCTCTACGGCTTCCGCGCCGGAGTTACAAAACGATACGCGGCGCTCGATGCCGCCCGGAGCCAGCGAGCCGAGTTTCTCCGCCAGATCCACCAGCGCTTCGTAATAGAAATCGGTGCCGGACATGTGGATCAATTCGCCGGCCTGTTTGCGGATCGCCTCCACCACACGCGGATGGCAGTGACCCGTGGATACCACCGCGATTCCCGCGTTGAAATCGAGGAAGCGGTTGCCGTCCACATCCTCGATCATGGCGCCTTCTCCGCGTTTGGCCACCAGCGGGTAGCAGCGCGTGTAGGATGACGAAATCACGCCGCGGTCGCGCGCAATCAAATCCTGCGCGAGCGGTCCGGGCAGCGGCCCGCTCAAATGCGGCAGATCCCGCCGGATTGCCTCGGCTTCCAGACTGGCAGTCTTGTTCATACGCAAACCTCCTTACAAATGGAACCTGTGGGGCCAACGGGTGCGGGCAGAAGGTTAGCGGCGAACTAATCGGAGGCAAACAGTGCTGGGCGGCAGATTGAGGGCAGGGTAAGCACAACCTATTGTATAACGGAAGTGCACGTTTTGCTGTTTAATAACGTGGCGGCGGCCGCGTCGTTCGTGCGCATGCGGTTATCCGTGCGCTGCCGCAACAGGCGCGTGCTGCGGATAAACTCCTTTTGCAAACGGGCGTTATAGCGGCTGGCCTTGTCGATCAGTTTGGGGCCCTCCATATCGGCGACCCAGGCGCGAAATTGGGCGTCGCCAGGGGTCTCGTTGGGCGGTCCGCCGCTCTCCATGCCCCGCCTTAAAATGTCTGTTTCCAGATAAAAGCAGCCGCGCATATGAATGGCGATATGGGCGACGTGTTCGACCAGCCGCACTTCGTCTCCGACGGGCTGATATTCCTCGCTAAACTCGCGCACCATCACGGCGTAACCATCCGGTTCGATGCGGCTAAGCAATTCGTCGATCATGGCAGGCACCGGGGCGTACCGCGCCGCTATGGTCCGGTCAATCGAGAAATCGACCGCCGCGCTCGTGCTTTTCAGAGACTTTCTCATCAATCTTTACCTCCCGACTCGATTGTAAGAGCCCGACACAAGAAATGCTAGTCGCGGCACGCTGCGAATCCGGGGAACTCTTTGAAAGTACACGGAAAGGTTTTTTTTGCGAAGGCTGTGATCGCAAATCGCGTGGGCGGGCGCACCTCCCAAAGCCCCCGCGTTTGCTTTTGCCCATCTCCCGCGTTAAACTCAGCCTTTCAAATCCTAAACTGCTCGTTTTTTTGCAAAGGCCCTAACAGTGAAACTTGCTGCTGTCGATTACGTAATCCTCGCCCTGTACTTCGCCTTTGTCCTAGGCATCGGTTGGAGACTGCGGAAACGCATCTCCTCCAGCGGCGACTTCCTTATGTCCGGACGTTCCGTCCCCGTCTGGATTACCAGCCTGGCATTCATCGCGGCCAACCTCGGCGCGGTGGAACTGATCGGCATGGCCGCCTCCGGCGCCAAGTATGGCATCATGACCGCCCATTTCTACTGGCTGGGCGCCATCCCCGCCATGCTGTTCATGGGCATTTTCATGATGCCGTTTTATTACGGCAGCAAAGCGCGCTCGGTGCCCGAATATCTGAAGATGCGCTTCGACGAAAAGACGCGCGCGTTCAACGCCTTCTCTTTCGCCATCATGACCATCTTCTCCTCGGGCATTTCCATGTATGCCCTGGGACTGCTGCTGCACCTGGTGCTTGGCTGGAGTTTCGATGTTTCCGTGCTGGCTTCGGCCGCCATCGTACTGGCCTACACTTTCCTGGGCGGCCTCACCAGCGCCATATATAATGAGGTGCTGCAGTTCCTGCTGATCGTGATGGGCTTCGCTCCGCTGGCCATTCTCTCGGTCAACAAGGCCGGCGGATGGCAGGGCATGGTTTCGCGCCTGCCTCCCAACATGACGCACGCCTGGAGCTATATGGGCAGCCCCACCGAGAATCCGATGGGCGTCGAAATCTTTGGCATGGTCGCCGGCCTGGGCTTCGTGCTCTCGTTTGGTTACTGGTGTACGAACTTCCTGGTGGTCCAGCGCGCCATGGCTGCCGATTCCATGTCCGCCGCGCGCCGCACGCCTTTAATCGGAACCCTGCCCAAGATGTTCCTGCCGTTCATCGTGATCCTGCCGGGTATCGCCGCCCTGGTTCTTTCGAAGATGAACCTCGGCTACAACTTCCCGCTCAAAGCGTCGGGCGGTCCGGATTATGACCAGGCCCTCACTACCCTGATGGCGCAGTTCTATCCCGCCGGATTGCTTGGCGTCGGCATGACCGGCCTGATGGCCTCATTCATGTCCGGTATGGCCGGCAACGTGACGGCCTTCAATACCGTCTTCACCTACGACATTTATCAGAGCTACATTCGCCCCGGGGCGCCCGACCACCACTACCTTACGGTGGGCCGCGTAACCACCGTGGTAGGCGTGCTGCTCTCCGTCGCCGCTGCTTACCTGGCCACCCGCTACAACAACATCATGGATCTGCTGCAGCTTGGTGTTCGGCTGCGTGAACGCTCCGCTGTTCGCCACCTTCCTGCTGGGCATGTTCTGGAAGCGCACTTCGGCGCACGGCGCATTCTCCGGACTCACACTCGGCACCCTCGCCGCCGTCCTGACGCTTTCCACCACCACCGCGGAAGGCAAAGGCGGCTGGATCACCAACTTTTACACCTTCCCGTCGCAGATGGCGCAAAACTTCTGGATCGCCATCATCGCCTTCACCACGTGCCTGGTCATCTCCGTAGTGGTGAGTTTGTTCACCACGCCGCGTACGGATAAGGATATGGAAGGGCTGGTCTACGGACTGACCAAGGTTCCGCACGATGCCACGGCCAAATGGTATCAACGGCCGGCGCCGCTGACTGTTATCGTAGTTATATTGCTCGTCATCCTGAATATTTGGTTTAGATAATTATATGGACCTGAGAGTGCCTTCGGGCTGGTTCTTTACTCTGGTTGGCCTCATCCTGATAGCGATGGGCGTCTTCGCGCCGCATATGGATGCCGCGCCGCTTACCACCGAAAATGTGAATCTCTACTCCGGCGCCTGCATGCTGGTCTTCGGACTCTTCATGTTGGCGATGGCCTGGCGCGCAGCCCGTCTCGAAACCCGTCTTGGAAAAGGGAGCGGATCATGATCGGCGCCTTCCGCCGGCTCTACGGATCCGCGGATGGCGTCCGCGTTTTCCGTGCCCCAGGCCGGGTGAACCTGATCGGCGAACATACCGATTACAACCTCGGCTTCGTGCTTCCCGTAGCGCTTGACCTAGCCACTTACATGGCTACCGCGCCGGCGGCCGACGGCAAGCTGCACATCTATTCCGAAGACCGACAGGAATCCGCCGAGTGGCCGGTGGAAGAGATTGCCGCCCTCGAGCCTCGCCAACATTGGACCGATTATCCGATCGGCGTGGCCCAGGAATTGATCCGCGCCGGCCACTCCATTTCACCGGCCAACCTGCTGATCCGCAGCACCGTGCCGGAAGGATCGGGACTCAGTTCGTCGGCTGCGCTTGAAGTATCTACCGCGCTGGCCCTTTTGGGTGACCGGCGCATGGCGCCGCTCGAATTGGCGCGGCTGTGCCAAGCGGCAGAACGCAACTTCGTCGGTATGCCTTGCGGCATCATGGATCAATACATCTCCGTATTTGGCGAGGAGCACGCCGCCATCTGCATCGATTGCCGCAGTCTTAAGCATCAAGTGGTCAGGCTGCCGGAGGGTGTGGCCTTCGTCGCCGTGAATACCATGGTGAAGCATGAACTGGCCAGTTCCGCATACAAAGAGCGCACGCAGCAGTGCGCCGCCGCGGTAGAGATCGTGCACCGCTTGCACCCGCGCGTGGAAAGTCTGCGCGACGTTACGCCGCCGATGTTCGAGGAAGCGGAAGCCTCCATGCCCCCGCTGATCGCCCGCCGTGCGCGACACGTAGTCACCGAAGATGCCCGCGTGGTGCAGTTTGTAGCGGCCTGCCGCGATGGCGCGGTCGAGCGCATGGGCGAACTGTTTGAAGCCTCGCATCGCAGCCTGCAGCATGATTACGAAGTAAGCTGCGACGAACTGGATTTCCTGGTGGATGCCGCACTGGGCCTTGAAGGCGTATACGGCGCGCGCATGACCGGCGGCGGATTCGGCGGCTGCACCGTAAGTATGATGCGACCAGATGTGGTCAATCACTTCGAGCGGGATATTGCGCAGCTATACCACGAGCGGTTCGGGATTACTCCGCACATATATTCCTGTAAGCCTTCATGGGGTGCCGAAGAGGAAAAGAATTCGGAGAGAATTCCGGCTGCCGCCCAACTATAAATTTAAAGGAACATCCTCTCGGACGGAATAAAGATCCCCGTCCTAAACGTCGTCTCGTGTCCTGAGGGGCCGGCTTAGTAACCCGTCCCCTCCTCCTGTTTCGCCCCCCTTTGCTCGTGCTATCTTTGAACAAATCGGAAGCTATACAGGAGACTTCCATGAAGCTTTGTCTCTCGATGTTCTTGCTAGCCGTGGCGCTCCTCGCGCAGCAGGCTCCCACATCGTCAGCGCCAGCCTCTGGCGTGCAGCCCGGATGGTCGATAACCGCTGGCCCTTTCGCACCCGCAGTGCCTGCGCCTTCCACCAATCCCACTAAGCCCGAAGATCTGTGTACGTTGGAGGGCCGGGTGACCAACATCATCACCGGCGCGCCGGTCAAGAAAGCGGATCTGACGCTCCTGCGCATGGACCGGAATCCGAGCACGGCGTCCATGCAGACCAATTACACGACCAACTCAGACGCCAGCGGTAGGTTCGCCATGAAAGATCTGGAGCCGGGCAAATACCGCTTGTCCGTTACCAGCAACGGATTCGCACGCGCCAGTTACGGCGCGCGCGGCGGCGATAAGGCAGGTGTGACGCTTTCGCTGGACGCCGGCCTACACATGAAAGGTGTGGACGTTAAGCTGACGCCTCACGGCGTGATTACGGGGCGCGTAGTGGATCAGGATGGCGACCCGGTCGTACATGTCGGCGTGCAGGCGCAAGTCTACCGGCGCATGGATGGCCGCAAGCGGTTGGTAACCGCCGGCTACGCCAGCACCGACGACTTAGGCGAGTACCGCATCTTCGGACTTGAGCCCGGGCGCTATTACTTATCCGCTGCACGAAACCAGGTGGGCTACGAACCCGCGTCGCGCGATGGATCGGCTAAGCCGCAGGCAGAGGAAAGTTATGTGCCTACTTTTTATCCCGGTGGAATCGACATAGCCGCGGCCGGCACCCTGGCGGTCGCACCGGGGGCGGAACTGCGCGGCATGAACATTACGCTGTCGAAAGCTCGCACCGTGTGCGTGCGGGGCCACGTTGCCGCTCCCGCCGGCAGCGATAAGCTGAACACCACGGTTATGCTCACGCCCCATGATGGCGCTGAGTTTGCGCCGATGAGTATGCGGCACGCGGCCGACGGCCAGGGTAACTTCGAAATCCGCGGCGTGCGTCCCGGAGCTTACTGGCTGGTGGCTTCGACCTTTGGCCCGCCACTGAGTACACGGCAGGCGATCACTGTCGGTGACAGCGATCTGGAGGGTGTCTCCGTGACGCTGGCGCCTGCCATGCAACTGACCGGACAATTCAAAGTAGAGGGCGATCAAACCGTCGATTTCGAGAAACTAAACATCTCGCTGCGTACGCGCGACTTCGCGGCTATGTATGGCGGACCGATGCCTATGGGCCGCGGCAGTGAGGATGGATCCTTCCTCGTCATCAACGTGGGCCAGGAAAAATACGACGTCTTCGTAACCGGCATGCCGGATGGATTCTATCTGAAATCCGTGCGCGCGGGCGATCAGGAAGTACGCGACGCCGGCCTTGATATGACCAGCGGCGCGGCCGCCTCAGTCACTATAACCATTAGCGCGGGCGCCGGACAGATCGACGGCTCCGTGCAGAACGATCAACAACAGGCCGCTGGCGGAGCGCTGGTGGTGCTGATCCCCAACGACTCGAAGCGCCGCGAGCGCCGCGATGCTTACCACACCGCCACCACCGACCAAAACGGCCGCTTTAGCCTGAAAGGCGTGGAACCGGGAGAGTACAAACTGTATGCGTGGGGCGACCTCGAGTCCGGAGCTTACATGGACCCCGACGTGGTGAAGCCTTTCGAAAGCCAGGCTGTGGATATGAGCATCCACGAGAATGGCCGCGAGTCCGCGCAGTTGAAACTGATTCCGGCCGAAAAGTAGCTATGGAATGATCCGGTAAAGTGCGGGTGGCGGAAGCGCAAACATTATCCCGGCCGGGAATCTCGCCACTTCCGCCCATCCCGCGACGCCGGAAAGCGCGCCGTACGCGCTGCGGGCTTCACTTGTCGCGGAAATACTGAACTAACTTACAGGCGCCGATTATAGCGGCTCCCGCCGCCGCAGTCACCGCTACGGCTGGCGCGGCGGCGATCGCGACCGCGGCGATCGCGGCGCCGTGCGGGATGGCTGCTGCCGCTCCCGCGCCGACTACCGCGGAAAAGCCTTTGTGCTGCCGCATTGCCTTAGTCATCCCGTTTGTGAAGTTAGCGGGGACGTTGAATGCGCCCATGCGTCCCGACAAATGGGGAGCCGCTGCATTCTTCAATCCCGAAACTACTCCCGCTGCAGCGCCTATCCCTGCGGTGGCCACCTGAGCTAAAACCTTTTCGTTTGACATATCCATTCTCCTCTTGTGATCGCTTGTGATCAGCATCGAAACTCAGTTACCCAGACAATTCGCGAGCATTGCCAGTAAACCCGCACCGGCCGCCGCGGATAACGGCCGCACCACAATCAACGCCAGAAAGTCCAGCATCAGGACGTTGATCTTGGCGCCGATCACCAGATTTAGGACCGACGCCACCATTCCAGCCCAGTGCTTGGTTTGGTGATCGGTTCGGAAACCGGCGTGTTATGAAATTGAATCATCTTGCGTTTCCCTTTCGGCTGTGAATGCGGATTGGAAGCGGGAATCTGCTCAAAATAATTCGGCCGGAGTTCGGAAGCAAGGCGGGACCGTTCGCGAAACGTCCCGCCTATGCCATTCAGCTAATTCGTTACCTCAAATGGCCGGCTACTGGTAAGCGTGCCGCTGGACGTGACTACCGTAACGGGTCCGCTGGTAGCGCCGGCGGGAACCGTGGCCGTCATGAAGGTGCCGGAACCAGCCTTGAAGGTGGCGGGGGTTCCATTGAATGACACGGAGATTGTCCCCGTCAGGCTTTGGCCCAGAATACCGATGGTCGCGCCCGCTTTCCCTGACGTTGTCACCAGGCTGACAAAAGGCCCGAGGTGGTCGTTGAACCGGAAAATGACTCCGTAGTTATCGATCAACCCACCATTCTGAGTGACGCCGTAGATGAAGCCATTGGTATTCTGAATGAGCGGTGCGGATGGAAAGGCGCCGTCCGGACCACCAGTGAAAGTCCAGGCTACGGGCGTGACAAAGCCACCGGTGCTTTCAATTTCATAAAGCGTCCCGAACGAATTGGCGCCTCCGCCTTGTGCGACACCATAGAAATTGTGGTCCGTAGCCAGCATGAGCCCGGCATAAGGGTTTTTACCATCCACGCCGCCGCTGAAGCTGTAAAGAACGGTGATCGCGTAGTTGGGCGATGGTGTGACTTTGAAGATTTGTCCCCAGCCGTCGATGTTCGTGTATACCGTGCCGTAGAAGTTGCCATCCGTACCTTGCACCAAAGCCGCATCAGAATACGAATAGGCTTCCCCGTAGGACTTTTCGGTCAAGTCCGTGCCGGAGGTTGTCAAGCTGAAAACGACGGCCGGCCCGTTTGCGAGTGTGGATGTCGAGGTAATTCCGTAAAGCCTCCCGTCATTACCGAGCACTAGAGGAGCAACGGGATCGCTGCCGGTCGTGCCGCTGAATTGGACCAGGGGTGTCAATTGTCCGTTTAATTTCAGCTTGTATACCGTGCCGTCGTTATCGAGACCGCCGGCCGTGGTGGTGCCATACAGAACTCCGCCGACTTCGATAGGCGGCGACTTAGGACTGGCGCCGTCGTTTGCGCCGAGAAAGTTGTAAAGAATGGTAACGACTCCTTGAGGAGTGATTTCGAAAACCGTCCCCTTGCCATTGGTGCCGCCATTGATGGTGGTTCCAAAGAAGTCGCCGTTCGTTCCGAGGGTCAATCCGCTGTACGACTGGACGCCCGCTGGGAAGGTGTAGATCACCGTCATTTTGCCCGCGGGGGTAAACTTGAATACCACGCTCGTCTGGGCGTTGGGGATAGATTCAGGCGCGGTGGTATACATGTTGCCGTCGCGGCCTTGGGCAATGAGGCCATCATGCTGCGGATTTTGCGGTTCACCGTTAGCAGTGAAGCTGTAAATGCCTGTAACTTGGGAGAACCCTGGTGCGAGCGACAGAATCGCAATGGCAATAAGCGCGGCCGGCCTGCTTAAAGGCGCGATCATCCTACTAAATCGTTCGAGTCTTTTCATGTTTTTCCTTTCGCTTCGAGTTTTCCTATTTAGGTGGCGTGCCACCGGAAAAATCAAAGACTCTTGTTTATGTTCGGCAGGCGGGAAGTATTACACGTGCGGTGGTGACAAACTTCTGCGGAAACGGCGCGGGCCTTAGCGGCCCAACGCGTGGAGGACTTTGGCGGCTGAGGCGGAGGCTGCGGTAAGATCCTGTCGGGCTGCGGCGGCATCGCCGGCCGTAATGTTACGGTTTGCGCGATCGAGCGCCGAATGCATGCGACTGATGTTGGAGGTCAGATCGGAATTGAGAGCCTGCTTCCTGGCGGCGAGACTGTCGCGGTAGGGCTGCACAATCTGGTCGGCAGCCTCCACTTTGGCACTTACATCGGCTACGCGAATTTCCAACTCGCGCAATTCGGCCGGCGGGATTTGCGGCGCTACCGGTGGCGGCGGTGGCGGATCGCCTATTGGCGCAGGTTGAGACTCTGCCGGGGGGGGGCTACTCTGTGCAATTTGAACAGGTGTCTTAACGGTTCTGTGGGCTCCAATTTCAGGCGCTGCGTTCCGTGGCTTGTAGGCGTCATCCTGCCGCGCTACTTTCACGGCAGAGCCGCCGAGTCCAGCGATGCGCTGATTTAACTGATCGAGGCGCGCTGCCACATCGGGATCGGCGGCATTCGCCTTGTATGCGTTATGCAGTACGTCCGCTGCGCGATAGTAGGTGGCCAGTGCGGCCTGGCGGTCGGCGTTGTCGGCAGTCTTCTCCTGTAGCGTGCCGAGCTGTTTGTATGCATCGGCCAGTTCGATGCTGAGTTGTAAGTCGGGTGCACCGGCCTCCCGAATCTTGTCAAGATAACGGATGCCGCGATCGAGCAGAGCCGCCTTCTGCTGGGAACTGCCAGCACGCGCCGCCGTAAACTCCATGGCGAAAGCGTGCCTCACTTGCCGGACGTCGGTGAGTTGGGCGGTATTCGGCTTGCCATGCGCCTCCGCCACCCGGCGTTCGACATCGTCCATCACGCTGCGCAATTGCGCCTGCGCTTTTGCTGCCGTGGCTTTTTGCGCTTCGGCACGCTCGAATTGCCAAGCTCCAAAACAGCCCAGCGCGGCAAAGCCGGCCAGCGCCGCGACTAGCGCTCTTTTGCGCTTCAGCAGTTTCATGGAGCGCACAGCCACCGGCTCTTGGTAGGCGGTCAGCGATTCGCCGTCCAGGAAACGCTGCAGGTCATTGGCGAAATCGGCCGCCGAATGATACCGCTGTTTCGGGTCGTAGCGCATGGCCATCAGGATGATGCTGTCGAGCGCCCCCATGGTGGCACGGCGCAACTGTGCAGTGCTTTCGGGCGTGGCGCGCAGGTCCGGCCGGATGTTGGCGCTGGGCAGCGGTGGATCTTCGCGTGAGGCAAGCCTGGCGACCTTGTCGTCGAAGTTCTCATAGGGCTGGCGTCCGGTAATCAGACGGTAGAGGATCACGCCCATCGAATAGATGTCCGACGTAGGCTGCAGCGTGGCGCCCTGCAACTGCTCAGGGCTGGCATAGGTGGGAGTCATGGGGCGGCCCTGCGCGCTGGTCAGTTCCTGCGCGGAAACGGAGGCCGCGCCCACCATTTTGGCAATACCGAAGTCCAACAATTTCACCACACCGTCGGGCGAAACCAGGATATTGCTGGGCTTCAAATCGCGATGCACGATGAGGTTTTGGTGCAAGTAGGCCACCGCGTAGCACATCTGCGCGAAAACCTTAATGCGTCCGCTGAGTGAAAGGCGCTGCTGGTCGCAATACTGGTCGAGCGGCAAGCCTTCTACGTACTCCATCGCGTAATAAGGCATGCCGTCGGACTCGCCGCCGTCCAGAATGCGCGCGATATTGGGATGATCGAGGGCGGCCACCACCTGGCGCTCCTGCTTGAAGCGCTGCACAAATTCCGGCGTCACCATTTCGCGCAACAGCAACTTCACGGCCACGTTCTTGCGAAAAGTGCCGTCGTCGCGCACGGCGAGATATACGATTCCCATACCGCCGCGTCCTAATTCGCGGATCAGACGGTAATGCCCAATAAAGGTTCCCGACGGATCGTGGGCGCGCGCGGAATCGGACGGGGCAGGGGGCGTCAGGCTGGGCGGTGGGGCGGCTGGCTGATCCAGGAAATGCGTATCGCGCAGCATGCTGCGCACTTCCCCCAGCAATGCCGAATCGCTCTGGCAGGCCTGTATTAGCCAGGCTTCCCGTAGGGAGGGGTCGATGAGTTGCGCTTCATCGAACAACTGGCGCACACGGGTGAAATTTGTATATCCGGTGGCAGCCGCGGGTGCGCCGCAGTCTTTGCAGAAGCGGGTTCCGGATGAGGATTCGGAACCGCACTGGCTGCAGTGTTGGGTGGCTTGCGGGGTCATTTCACGTCGCTCCATTCTTACTGTGCGGGCATTTTCTTAATAGCGAGCAGCTTGTTGTCCGTCGGAAGCGCGGATCCGCTATATGTTCCGATGGCGATCTTGGAGCGCACGGATGTGATCGTCATCTGCCCCATGAGTTCCATTTTTCGATCGAGCACTTCTTTCGTGTCGGGATCTATTAGCTCTTTTAGCTTATGATGGACCTCAAAAACTTCGCCGACACTGACGCCGTCATTGGCGCCGGCGGCGATCGTTAATGATGAACCGTCAACATCTACCACGTTGGCCTCCACTTCACGCGCGCGGACGGTCATATTGCCGGCTTTGGCGTTCAGGATTTCCGCGAGTTTGTTGACGCAATCCTGCGTAGCTTCGCCGATTATAGTGGCACCGAAATTGGAACTCCGCATGTCGAGCTTGCCGGCGCCCATTCCTTTCCATTCGTTTCCACCGGAACCGCCGAAGCCTACGCCTTTTCGGTGTGACTCTCCTTTTGCATTGCCGCTATCAAGGACTTCGGAGGTTTCCGCATCGATAATCTTATAAGTAATCGCCACCACAGCCTTGTCTTTTTTCAAGCCAATACCCCCCCTAGCGAATGGCCCTGTGGGGCACCACCTGCAGCCGCTAGATCCGCCGCCGCTGCCGCCGATACTCTTGTCGTCTCGTCCAAAAATGGTGACGCTTCCGGCGATGATTGCATCTGCTACTCGGATCTTCCCAACCTGCGCTCCTGTTCCCGGTTGGGTCCGGCTAGTCTTGCCGTAATCCTGTTCGCCCTCGACCTCTTTGATTTTGGACCGTTCGACAACGACCATTTTTCCCGATTGGGTAATACGATCAACGAGCAGGTCGCGGATCCCTGCGCCGATATTCTGTTGGTTGCCAAAGACGGCCGTCACTTCGGTCATTACCGCCGAATAGTCGAACGCATCCACGATTACGCGCTTCTTCTCCGTCCTGGGCGAGGCGGGGGAGATGCTTGGCCCCGGCGCGGGCGTGGGGGGGGGCACCGTTTCTGCGATCCGCACCACGGGTGTTGGTGCTGGCGCGGCGGCCGGCGTGTGCGCCTGAGCCGTCGTTTGCGCAGACGACGGGTCCATCATGGCGCTCATCACCGCCTCAGAAACATTGGCTTGTTTCAGCCTTACCATATCGGCGGTCGATAACTTAACCGGCTTATTGTCTATGGCAAGCTGTTTGATAATAAACTGCTCCGTGAGGCCGACCTTAACCTTTTCGATCACGTCGTCAACTAGTGGGTCAGACTTTGCAGTTGCGCGAGGCGTTGCTTTCTGAGGCGCGGTCTGTGCGGCCGCGATCGAAACCGCCAGCCCCGCCGCCACGATGATGGAACCGATTTTCGTTTTCATATCCTTACTCCATATACGCATCCGCGGATGACTCCGTTTTCTGCCTAGATTTTCCCGCTCCCCACCAGACGATGGCGCAGCCATCCGCGCGCGAACTCCCAATCCCTGCGCACTTTGGCATAGCTCGTTTGTGTTACTTCCGCCGCTTCGTCGAAGGTCAGGCCGCCGAAGAACTTCAGTTCGAATACCTGCGCCGCATCCTTATCCTTAGCCGCCAACAAATCCAGCAATTGGTTGAGGGTCCCGAAATCATACGCCGCCGGTGCAGCCAGCGAGCCTTCATTTAGATCGTCGAGCATTACCCTGATCCCGAAATTCCGCTTCATGGATCGCTTCTCCCGCGCGTGATCGACCAGCACCTGGCGCATCTGCTTTGCCGCAATACCAAGAAATTGTGCGCGGCTTTTCCAGTCGATCGAAATCGATTGCCAGCCGCCATCGCTGCCTTCCGCCGGGGGATGAAAGAGGCGCAACAGAACCTCGTTTACCAACGCCGTCGGCTGTAGCGTATGATCCGCGCGCTCGGAAGCCATGTAGCGCCGCGCGACTTTGTGCAAGTCCGTATACACGGCACTCATCAGTTTGCCGGCGGATAGCGGGGTGCCTAACCGCGCCGCGTGTAACAGGGTAGTAACGTGCTCGCTTCTTAAGATCATCTGCCCCAACTTTTGACGAGAATTCAGTTTGACCCAAAAATCGCGCGCTTGGAAGTTACGTAACGTCGCCTCGGTTATGTGATCAAACGTTACCGGATCCGCCAAATCCTCTACATCCAAAGCCGGCACTAACTTTATGCCGCAGCATCTCGCGGCGTTACATCTGCGCTTGCCGTTATTGTTTTAAGAGCAGAATTTTCTTCTCCTTGCGCCATCACGGGCGACCGGGTTGTTCAGAACCCGGACAAAGGAGAAGAACATGACGCTCATTCTTATCGTGCTTAGTCTTTTGTTTGCGCCTACGCCGCGGCCTGCGGATGATTGCGATAGCTGTATCATCCAACAGGGTTCCGGTTCCGGGAACTAGCAGCGACGCGGGCGTCCGGGCGAGACTTGCCGCCCTCTCCGGCGCCCGCGATTTCTCAAATTGCGGTAAGTCGAAAATCGATCCTATGCCGGTCTTATATAATGCGATATCTCCCCCTATGACGAGATGCTTGACGTTTTTGGCAATCGCATCACAAGTCGTAGCGCTGGTATGGGCTGCGCCGTGTATTTCCCTACGCAGCGGCGAATCTGCCCAAGCGCACACCTCACGATCGGCGCCGGCTTGTTTCACGGTTACGCTGGCGCCGGGCGAGTCAACCCGGTTGGCAGCTACGCAGCCGAAAGACCTCATCTTGGAAGTCGTCTCGCCTGATGGGCGGCGTACAGCCGACGCATTCGAATTCGGTCTCGAGACCGCCACATTTTTAGCCGCCGGCACATACCGAGTGTCCGTTGGGCCGGCGGACCCGGATAACTCAGTCATCTCATTTACCATGTCGCGAACGGCCATTCCTTTTCAGCAGGCGGCTCTATGGCGGCGCGCGGAAGAGCGGGGTACTGTTTCAAAACAGACCGGCGCGCCAAATGAAATCGCGGCTTCCCTGGCGCTCTGGCAGGAAATTGGAGATGACTCGGCTGTGGCGCGGACGCGTTTGAAAGAGGCCGATTCCTCGATGAAGACGGGAGAGATTGTGGCCGCCCGAGAGGCCTACGAGCAAGCTCTCAAAATCTGCCGTTCCCTTTCAGACAAGCGCTGCATCGGGGAAGCGGCCAATAACAGCGGCTATGCTGCACAGCAGTCTGCCGATTTCGAGCCGGCCATGGAGCGGCTAAATGAAGCCGCCGGAATCTGGCGCGATCTGAAGGAACGAAAGATTGAAGGGCAGACCCTCTCTAACATGGGATTGCTTTACTGGTACACCAATGACTTTGTACGCGCTATCAGCCTCTTGGACCGGGCCATGCATATTCTGCGGCAAGCAGACGGTGGCGCTTACGCCATTGTGCTGAATAATCTCGGCCTGTGCTATCAATCCCTGGCTCAATACGTCACCGCGCGCCGGTTTTTCGAACAGGCGCTCCGCATCGAATCGGCGCACGCGGATGCGGCTCGACAGGCCGTCCATGCGCGGCTCAACCTCGGGCGGAATTTAATGTTGGAAGGCCGGCCCGTAATTGCACAGCGTATTTTGGAGCGCACCGTCCGGGATGCCGCAGCGCTAAAATACCGTGCAGCCGAAGCCGACGCACTGAACGCCTGCGGCCAAAACTTCCTGGCGCAGCATCAAGCGGCCGCGGCCCGTCCGGTTTTGCAGGAAGCGCTCAAACTGCACGAAGCCGTAGCGGACCGGCGTTCGGAAGCTTCCGACCTGCAGAATCTGGGCGCCGTTGCGGAGGCTGAGGGCGATTTCCAAAACGCTCGCGGGCTGTTCGAACGCGCCCTGGAAATTCGCCGGCGTTATGCATTTCGCGAAGCGGCTACCGATTCGCTTTACTCGCTGGCTAACCTGGAAGCGGGGGCGGGCAACTGGCCGCAAGCCAGGCAGCGCGCCGGCGAAGCCCTGGCTATGTTGGAAACCGTGCGGAGCCTCGTGCCCGGGCCTGAACTCAGAGCCTCTTATTACGCCCGCAAAAGAAAGTTCTTCGATCTCCTGGTACAGGTGGAGATGGCTCAGCCATCCGCCGACGCCGCCGAAAGAGGTCTGCTCGCGGCGGAACGGGGCCGCGCACGGGCATTGCTCGATATGCTGGCGACCGGTGCGGTGGTTTCGCGTGTGCCGGCGGACCTCTTGCGCCGCCGCGCCGCCATCGAGCAACACATCGACTTGCTGTCATACCAACTCGCCGCACAACCCGCGCAGGAGAAGGTTTTGCGCGCGCAAGTGGACACCGCCGTTGCGGAGAGCGAGGCCGTGGAGGCTCGCATCCGCGACGCTGCGGCATTAGGGCAAATGGCGATGCCGGCCGCGACGGTAGCCGAGATACGCCGGCGCCTGCCAGTAAATTGTGCCCTGATCGAATATCATTTGGCCAACCCGCAGAGCTATTTGTGGCTGATCGGCCCGGGACCGGTACAGGTCTTCCGCCTACCTTCCCGAGCGGCCCTGGAAGCCGATAGCCGCAGAACCGTAAATCTCTTCATGCGCCTGCCCGAACGCCAACATTCGGCCGCACTGCAGAGCGCCTTCCAGCAAGCCCTGCA
The DNA here is from genome assembly GCA_963738345.1 of Bryobacterales bacterium. Taxonomy (GTDB): domain Bacteria; phylum Acidobacteriota; class Terriglobia; order Bryobacterales; family Bryobacteraceae; genus Bog-159. The sequence continues at coordinate 1,985,987 of CAVTWI010000002.1, read as the reverse complement.
GCGCTTATCCCGGGATCTGCTAGGCCCCCTGCGGGATGCGCACCTTCCGGACGGCTTAGTTATGGTGCTGGACGGCGCACTGAACCAAGTCCCTTTCGCGGCCCTTCGCATTCCAGGAACTGAAAACTTGCTGGGACTTAAACACGATCTCATGCAGATTCCCGCAGCGTCGTATCTCCTTACGGGGAGACAGCCGCGGGCCGTCTCGGCATTTCCTAAGGCTTTACTCGGCGTCGCGGATCCCGTGTTTTCCAGGCAGGATTCCCGGCTGCCGCCCGCCCTCCGCCGCGAAGACCATGGGAAGGCTCTCGATCTTCCGCGTTTACCTTTCACGGCGGAATTGCAGCGCGTAATGGAGATGGTGCCTGCCGCCCGCATCAAGATCTTACGAGGCTTCGCCGCCAGTCCCGACGAGTTGCATAAGGTCCGTCTAACTGACTACGCCGTCCTGCACTTTTCGACTCACGCGCTTATTGACGATCGCACTCCCGAACTCTCGCGCATCGCGCTTTCCATGGTCAACCGGCTAGGAGAACCGGTCGACGGCTTTCTCACACCGCACCATTTAGCCGAGTTTGAGCTGAATGGCTCCACAGTTGTTCTATCTGCCTGCGGGACCGCGCTCGGAAAAGAGGTGATCGGGGAAGGCTTGGCCGGCTTGACCGCCGCACTATTCCAGGCTGGCGCGGCCGAATTGGTACTCACGCTTTCGGAAGTAGACGCGGAATCGTCGGCCGAGTTCCTGAGTGAAGTATACCGGGCGTTCTTCGCCGCCCGGGCATCTGGCATGGCGCACTCGCTGACCGTCGCACGGCAGGCGTTAGCGGCATCCGCGCGATGGTCAGATCCATATTATTGGGCGTCATTTGTCGTAATCGGTCATCCGTCGGATATAGTTCGGTGAGTAAGTGCTCTGAGTTTCCAAGCCAAAATTGTATAATTGGACGTATAATTCGATGCCGACCTGCCGTACCATCTCATCTGGCGCTTGGGGGCACGCGCGAAATGCGCTCGTATTTTATTTCTCCCGCCGGCATGGATTCGTCAACGCCGAAGACCTGGCGCACGATACTCTTGCGGCATTGTGGAACCGGGCGGATTTCGAATTTGAAAAAGAGGACGATTTTCTGCGCATTTGTTATGCTTTCGCCGGTCATGTATCACTCGCGAGTTATCGCAAGGTCCAAAGACGAGCCACCGAAACGTTCGACGCGGCGGTGCACGATAGACCGCAGAGCCATAAAGGCGTGAACGGCCTGAGTGGGGCGGAGATCCATCTTTTGCTGGAAGAGGTGATGGAGATTGGTAGCACCCAGTTGGCGGAAAGTGATTGGACCGCCATATGCGAGGCGGCCGGTGCCATCGAACCGGCGGGTCCGACGCAGCCAAAAGACAATAGCTCGCGAGTGCGGTTGTTCCGGGCCCGCCGGAAACTGGCCGAATTGACGAATTGGCGAAAAACAGGAGTGTAACGGACGTTCCATATGTCACATAAGTTAGAAGAGGCTGTGCGAGCTTACTTGTTGGGCACACTGAACAGTCGTGACGCGGCCGAGATGGAACGACAGTATTTTGCAGACCCCGAATTTCTGGGCCGCTTGCGTACCGCAGAGGTGCGCCTGGTCGAAGACTATCTCGGAAATCGTCTGCCGGCCGGGCAAAAAACACTTTTTACCAGCCGCTATTTAGATAGTCCGGGCCGTGCGGGAATCGTGGATGAGGTTCGCGCCAAATTGGTGACTCCACCCGTAGAGGTGACTAGAAGAAGCTTCGGTGGCTGGCGCTTGGCAGTTGCGAGCGCCTTGCTTGTATTGGCTTTTGGTGCCGGATACGTCTATCGACAGACCCGATCTCGAGGCGGTATTTCTGCGGGGCCGCCTCCAATATCCAACGCTCCCGCCGTCCTCACGCTTCGTCTTTTCCCAGGCGTTCTGAAGGGTCCGGGTGCGCAATCGACCTCTTTGCCCGCGCCTACTGCTGGATCTATTGTCAGATTGGTACTTGACCTGCCCGGCCAGAGTGCCGGCTCCGCTTATCGAGCACGGCTGCTATCGATTGATGCGGAGGGCGGCCGCGGCTTGGCGTGGGCCAGCGGCGCCCTTAATTCGACATCTGCGCCCGGCGGCAGCCTGCTTAACGTCGACGTTCCGGCAGCGGTTCTTTTGCCCGGTGACTATCTTGTTGAGGCCGTCGCTCCAGTTCGCGGTCCGCTGGCAAGTTATCTGTTTCACGTAAGTGCCGCTCAATGAAAGAGCGGCTAGCGATTACCATGTAATAACTGCTCCATGACCGGCATGCATAAGTTTGGCTGTGTCTGACAATAGCTTTACTGATCCGGAGGCCATTGCCTTGCGCAAAACACGCGCGTGCAGCCAGGAGGAGTGGGCCGTTACTGATCAACCGCGGCCGCCTGCCGGGACAGTCCCCGAAGAAGCCAAACGTGCCTTCCTCTGGAAGGTGGTCGAAAGCACTACGTTTGCGCGTTCCGAACAATTGCGCCGCCTACTCAAATGGCTGGGCGAACGTGCTCTGATGGGCGTAAATCCTACTGAGTATGACGTCGGCACGGTGCCCTTACGCAGGCCTGGAGATTTCGATCCGCAGACCGACTCGCTGGTTCGAAAAGAAATGACTCGCCTGCGGGCTAAATTGCAGGCGTACTACGCCTCGGAAGGGCGCGGTGATGCCGTACGCCTCTCATCCGCGGATGCGTACCGTGTCCAGTTTCAATGGTCTTTGCCCTACGCGGAACGGCCCGATACGCGTGCCAAGTGTGTTATGGTTCTACCTCCGCGTGCCCTTGGCGTTCCGGCCGAGTCTCTCGATCTGCTCTATGAGCACTTACTGGTTTGCATCTCGGGGATCGAAGATATCCAACTCATCTCCCCGACAACCGCGCGATTCTACGGCGCACGCCCTGGTGATGTCCGAAGATTCGCGGTGGAGACTGGCGCCGATTTCGTCGTGGAGGGATCCGCGCGGTTGTCTGAGGAATCCATCACAGTTACGCTGTGGGCAGTAGATGGACGCACAGGACGCAGTTGCCGCCCGTTCACCGGGACGAACTCCGATCTGCAGCAACTCGCGACCCAGGCCGCGAGATGTCTATATGGTTGTCTCTTCGGGCTCACGGGAGATGTGCTGCCTCCATAAAAAGGCAGGCGACTCATTGCCGCCTGCCTCAATTCAAACCGCGAATTCGATTGCTTTCTGGCAGCCCGGCAGAGTTTCCCCTTGGAACGTGAACCGGTGACCAGATCCACATGTTATCCACGACCCTCTAATAGCTATGGAATAATCCGATAAACCGTCCCCGCGGGGTTCGTGTAGGGACCTATCGTCGTACCGTAGATAACCCCGTGCTCGTCCATAACCAGGTTGCCCCCGGGTTCCTGCCCGTCCGTGAACTCATGTAGAATGACCACACCCCAGGGGCCGCCTGGCTCACTCGGATGTTGGAGTTCGAAAACCACGCCACCCGCCGGCGACGAACTCGTACCGAAGAGGTTCCCGTTGCGCAAGATCAACGGTGAGTCCGGCCCACGCAGTCTTCCGTTCCCGAATTGCTGCAGCATGATTTTATCCCACGACCCACCCGGCGAGGCTGAGGGGGTCAACTGGAATACCGTACCCACTCCATAAGGTCCCGTATACGGCCCGATCATCGCTGTCCCGAAAGTCGCTCCATACAGGCTACCGTCACTGCCCGCCACCACGGGCCACCACGGAGAACTGCCATCGGCCCCCCCCTGAAAACTGTAAAGCACCTTCTCAGTCCAGGCGCTGCCCGGCGCCGTGGGTGGCAATAGCGCGAAGACAGTACCGGCGGAGGCCTCGCTCGTTCCGCCCATCTCCGTGACGCCGTAAAGCACGCCTTGCGCGCCCCGGGTGAGACCTACCGGTATGCTTCCATCCGTGCCGTAGCCAGCCGTGAAACTGTAAAGAACAGTCTCTTCCCATGGCCCGCCGCCGGCAACCCCGCCTGGGCTGGGTGGCCGCAGTTCGAATACATTCCCGGAGTCGTACATTCCATCTATAGTCGTCCCATAAAGCGCACCGGCCGGGCCCAGGATAACGCCCGCAAAAGGCGCTCCGCCATCGTTCCCGCCTTTGAAGCTATACAGTACGGCCGCCGTCCACGGTTCACCAGACGACGAGGGCGGGCGCAATTCAAAGACTGTGCCGGAGAGACTGTCGCCACCGGCCAAGGTCGTACCATAGAGCGAGCCGTTCGCCCCGAAAACCGGGCCGGCCCACGGCTCACACCCCACTCCGTTGAGCCCTGAAAAAGTGTACAACGTGGATTCAGTCCAGGCACCGCCTGCCTCATTTGGCGGCGCCAACGCGAACACCGTGCCACATCCGGTTCCACCTTCGCTGGTGGTGCCGTAAAGAATTCCGTTGGCGGCGGTGAGCCCTGCGGGAACTTGTCCGTCGGGCGCCGCCCCGAAACTGTACAGCGTGTCGAAGCGACCTCGCCCGTAAGCGGATGCAATCAGGCAAGTCGATCCGAGGATCGCGTATTTCAATAAACTCATTTTCATGCGGCCAAGCGTTTGAGTCATGTTATCCAGGTATATACAACTTCGGGCTTAAAGCCAAGCAACTTGCATGGCTCCACTTGAAAACCGGTACTACTAAACAGATCCACTGAGCGCGGCGCCATTAAAAAAGGGCAGGCGACACATTGCCGCCTGCCCTAATTCAAACCGCTACTTGATTGCTCTAAAGCCTAGCCGCCATTCTGGCAGACCGACAGAGTTTCCCCTTGGAACGTGAACCAGTTGTTCACCGAGGTACTCGCCGGCGCGCCAAAGTACGGAAGAGTTACCAGATCCTGCAAGTTATACATGAACCCGTTTACCGTGTAGGGATAAGCGCCGTAGTTCGGATTATTCTCCAGCGGATCGCCGACTTCCAAAATGCCGCAGGATACCGGATTGCCGGTGTTGTTGACCAGCGGATCGTCCACGTATTCGCCGAGTTCATGCGACAGCGCGGAAACGTCTTGCGAGAACGCGCCTACATGGTCCGCGTACGTGGCCACCGAATAAGCCTGGGCCCCATTGGAACTATGATAGCCGCCGATGCAGCAGCCTCCCTGCGTCAGGTACGTGTCATACAACAGGAAGATGGGCAGCGTATTGGGCTGGATCTTGGTGATCTTCTTCATGATGTTGATGAACTGCGCATCGATCCAGTTGATGTTCACTTTGCCGGCCGTGAACCCGAATTCCGGACCCGTCTTGCCATCCGCTGCCGGGGGGCTCAGGGTCTGTTCCGCCAACACCGTGGGACCGCCGAACAGCACGTGATAGTTCGGATTGGTACTTACCGTGCCCCAGAAATTAGCGCGCTGGAACGCATCGATGTATTGGGTCGTGCCCACGTTCACGCCACCCTGAACATACTTGGTGGTCTTGTCAAACAGGGGCGAAGCAACCGTGTTCTGCACTACCGTCTTGCCGTTGGTCAAAACCGTGGCAGGATCAAATGTGGTCGTACCGCCAGTCTTCGAGGTGATCACAATTTTAATCGGGATGATGTATACCGGAATTGTGGTTGTCGCATTGGACGACGGCGCCGTGCCGACCATGTTGTAGTTGTAAGTGTGACCGGAGTAGACAAACGAGCCATTCCACGTCGGTAAAGTAACCGCGGGCTTAGCGCCGTCGGTACCCGGCTTCGGCGGCAACGTGACGAACCTGGGCGTGCTCGGCGTCGTCTCGGCATCGTCTTGCGCCACTGCCAGTCCCACCAGGACATCGCGGCGACCGGAAGTGATGAGCGCACTTCTCAAAAAACTCGTCTTCATTCGATATGTACCCTCCTGGGTGTGGTGCTTCGCCCCCTCGGCGAAGACTAGACGATTCTACCACGCACTTTGCGCTGGCGCGTTACTAGAATACGCACCCCGCGAAAGACCGCGTACTAGCGGACAGTCTCTCTACAGTACCGGCCCGATGCGCCACGGAACGAATTCGTGATGCCCCAGCGCTTCCGCGCGCGTCCGCTCGCCGGAGGCCACCCGCAACAGCATGTCGAAAATCTCGCGGCCCACTTGCTGCACGCTCTTCTCGCCATCGGCGATGCGCGCCGGCGTTGATGTCCATGTTGTCCTTCATGCGCCGGTAGGTGTCGCTGTTGCTGGCGATCTTGATCACCGGAATGGTGGGGAAGCCGATGGCGCTGCCGCGTCCCGTGGTGAACGCGATCAGGTTGCACCCGCCCGCCGCGAGGCCGGTCAGCGATACCGGATCGTAGCCCGGCGTATTCATGAAAACGAAGCCGGGCGTGCGCACCGCTTCGGCGTAATCCACCGCGTCGGTCAGCGGCGAAGTTCCCGCCTTTGGCGACCGCGCCCAGCGACTTTTCCAGAATATTGGTCAGGCCGCCTTCCTTATTCCCGGGCGACGGATTGTCGTCGAAGCTGCCGTCGAACCGGTTCAGGTATTGCTTATAGCCTGCGACGAAACCCAAGAGTTTCTCGGCCACCTGCCGGTTGCGCGCGCGCTTCACCAGCAGATGCTCCGCGCCGAAGATCTCGGTGGTTTCCGCCAGCACCGCGGTGGCGCCGATCTCCGCCAGCATATCGGAGCAGACGCCCAGCGCCGGATTCGCGGTGATGCCCGAAAACGAATCGGAGCCGCCGCAATTCAGCCCCAGTACGATTTTCGAAGCGGGCACTTCCACGCGCTGCTCGGCCGCGCATTGCTCCATCAGGCGGCCGATCTCCGCGCGGGCCGCCTCCACCGCGCCGCGCGTCCCGCCGCTCGATTGCAGCGTCATGCCCACCAGCCGGCTGGTGCGCGGCGCGTTGGGACCCAGATAATGGTCGATCTGGTTCACCTCGCAGCCCAGTCCCAGAATCACCGCCGCCGAAACGTTGGGATGCGCCAGCACTCCGGCCAGCGTGCGCCGAAGTTGCTCGGTATCCGGGCCGATGGTGTGGCCGCAGCCTTCGCCATGCGGAAAGGCCACCACGCCATCCACGTTGGGCGGCAGCGGTCTCGCCGTCGAAGCTGCGCGCGATCAGCTCCGCGGTATGCGCGGCGCAATTGCTGGCCGCCACCACCGCGATATAGTTGCGCGTGCCCACCGACCCATCCTCGCGCGCGTAGCCCATGAAATGTCGGCGCGTCGCGGCGCAGCGGGCAAAGCGGCATCTCGCCGGTCGGGAAATTCGTAGTCGAAATGCAGTTCCTCGAAAGCCACGTTGTGCGTGTGGACATGCCGCCCCGGTTCGATCGCCTGCCGCGCGCGGCCGATCACCTGCCCGTAGCGCAACACCACTTCGCCTGCCGGAATAGCAGCCAGCGCGATCTTTGTGCCCCGCCGGAATCGGATCGCGCAACGTCAGCGGTCGCCCGTCCACCCGTAGTTCGCTGCCCGCGGAAAGCGGCACGCGGGCAATGGCCACATTATCGGCGGCATGCAAATGGATGGCGGAATTCTCCGCGGTCGGCAGTTTGGCGATTTCGAGCAGCGTTTCGATGGCCATGCTTTACCTCATCAACAGCGTTTCGGGTGCGTCATCGTTTAAGTGGACGTGATACTTGCCCGCCGCGGGATGTACCCAGATCCCGACCGCACTTCCCGCCGGCGGCACCGGAATATCCGCCGGGCTATCGACCACCGTGAAGTCCGGCGTCTCGACGTCGTCCAGCAGTTTGCCGATGTGTATGTGGACATGGCACTGCGACCGGCGGGTGTCGGCATTCACCGCCAAGCCCCACTGCTCGCCCCAGATGCTTCTGGCTTTTTCGATACCGGCCGTCCACAGCGCCAAGCGTTGCTCGGGCGTCAGGCTGGCCAGCGTGTGCGCGTGTGTGCGGGGCAGCGCCAGCCACCGGTTCGGCTTGTTGGGGTTGATGTCTTTAACGAAGAAAACCGCATTCTCCGGCGGTTGTTTCTCGGCTTCGCGGCATAGCCCGCATTCGCGTTTGGCCATGCTCTCCGCGCTGGCCAAGTCGCAAGTGCAATTGCGGACGTCGGCCGGCGCCGCCGCACAAACCAGCAGCAACACGGCAACACAGGCAGGGGCTCGCACCACCACCATTATATGCGGGTGTACGGATTATTCCAGGCGCGCGTTTACATCGGCGCCCGATCCTCAAACTGCCAATCTAACCAATCCATCCCCGTATCGCCGCCGATCGGCGCTCCCGGCGGCGCGGGCGGAGCGGCATCGTTTGCGCCGTTTCCGCCGGCCGCTCCAGAAATCGCTTGATATCCGCCGCCAGCAGTGCGCGCTGCGCCTGCTCGGCCTCCCCCCCACCGTCTCGCTCTTCAACCGCGCCGCCAGCTTGCCCAGCTTCAACGAGGCGATCGCGCGCACCTGGCCGTTCGGCGCGCCCGTCGCCAGCCACATCACCCGATCCACCAGCACGCGCTCCTCCGCGCGCCGCACCTCCGCTTCGTACGGCGATCGCCGCCGCCGCGTCGAACGTCGCCTTCGTCAGCCGGTCGATCACTTCCTCCAAGCCCGGCAGCGCCGGATCCACCGCGTGCTGCGCCACCATCCGCGCCGCGCGATCGAATTGCAGCACGAACCCGATCGTCACATCCGCCGCCACCGTCGCCGGACTCAGCGGATCGAATCCGTCCCCCGTGGTTCGCGGGAAACAGTTCGCGATGCCGCCCGATACCCCGGCGGACGCGGCGGAATCGCAGCCAGCACCTGCTTCGGCACCGCCAGTTCCGAGGCTTCAACGTGCCCGCCAGCGCGTCCAGCGCCTTGCGCTGGTTCGCCGCCGTTTCCCACTTCACCGGCGTGCGCCCGTCGCCCCGCATGCGCGTAGATGTAATCCATGCCCGCCCGACCTCGACGCCGCCGATTCCACCGAATACCGGTGATACATGAAGATCGGCACCAGCGGCTCCTCCACCGTCGCCATCGGCGCGCCGTGCGAATGGTGTGCTCGCCCAACCGGCTCGAGCGCCGCGCGCCGCACCTTCATCATGCGGTTCAACTCGTCGGCCTGGTTGACGCCGTTCGACCACTGGTCCACCTTCGGATGCGACTCCGTATCCTGGTTCGTCATGTAGCGCAAGATCCTTCGCCCACGCGTCGTCCAGAATCTGCGTCGAGCGCCGCGCTGCTTCGTCGCCTTGCGGCAGACTGCCGATAGCCGTAATTGATCGCCACTTTGTCCCAATCGCCGATCTGCGCCGGATAGGCCTTCGAGAAATCGATGGTGCCGTCCGGCATTCAGCTTCTCCTGCGGATGCGGATAGTCCATCACCGAGATCCAGCCCTTGGCTGCTGTCGTAATAGTTGTGCCCCAGCCCCAGCGTGTGCCCCACTTCGTGCGCCGCAAGCTGCCGGATTCGCGCGAGCGCCGTCTGGTACAGAATTTCCGGCCTTTCGTTGCCGGTCGATGTAGGGCGAGAGCAGTCCTTCGAAAATCATGTAATCCTGCCGATCGCGCAGCGACCCCAGCGTGACCGTGCCCTTGATGATCTCGCCCGTGCGCGGATCGGCCACCGATCCGCCGGAGCTCCAGCCGCGCGTCGAACGGTGCACCCAGTTGATCATGTTGTAGCGGATGTCCATGGGATCGGCGCCCTCCGGCAGCACCGCCACCTTGAACGCATTGCGGAACCCGGCCGCTTCGAACGCCTGGTTCCACCAACTCGCGCCCTCGATCAGCGCCTTCCTCACATCCTCCGGCGCGCCCGGATCCACCCAATACTCAATCGGCTTCACCGGCTCGCTCATCGGCCGCCGTCGGATCTTTCTTCTCCAGCCGGTGCCGGCGAATGTATCGCTTCACCATGGGCTCCGCCGATGGGCGCGCTGTAGTCGACGAATTTCAGGCCCGCCGTAACCGGCGCGCGGATCGTCGTCGCGCGGCCGGTAATTTCCGTCCGGCAGTTCCACCAGCGAATAGTGTTCGCGCAGCGTCACCGCTTCCGCCGTCGGCGTCACGCTCGCCACCGTGCCGGAGAACAGCCCGCCCCCAGTCCGCCGCCGCCACGCCGCCGCCGGCCGCTCCAGGCGCGGGATCTGTAGGGTGGCGGACCCTGCGACGGTCCGCCCCCGCCACCCCGGCCCCGCCGCGGCTTCGTTCGCGAACGTCAAGGTAACTTCAATTTCGGTATTCTTGGGGAACGCTTTAGTGCGGTCCATGTAGACCGCGCTGCGCGTGCGATCGACGCGGTAGTGCCCCGGGCCGCAGCGATTGGCCGCGCCCCGTCCCATCGCGCAGGAAGAAATCCGTAGCGTCCACGAGCACGTGGCCGTTGCTCTCCGCCGCCACGGTGAACCCCAAAGAATCGATTTGGCGAACGAATCTGTCCACCGACGCCGCTCCGCCGGATTCGCGCTCGACGAGCGGAACGACTCGTTGCGCCTGCACCAGCATCACCCGCGGACCGACGCGCTCGAATGACACCAGCTTGCCCCCGTCTTCGAGCCCGCGGTCGAGCCCGATGTCGTTCGAGCCCAGCCCGGCCGCCACGCCCGTCGCCGAATAGAAATTCATCGTGGAACCGCGCGATCTCCAGCCACAAATTCCCGGTGCGCTCGTCCCAATACAAAGGGAAGTAACCGTCCAGCTTCTGCATTCCCGCCGTGCGCTCCTCAATGGTCTGTGCGTGTTCCGCGTGCTGCGCCCACAGCGCCGGCGCCAGCAAAGCAAGTGTAAGTAGCACTCTCGACATCCTCAAAAAACCTCAGCGTCCATTGTATGCTTAGTAACAGAGCCCCGACTGTAAGGGAGGGGCCTATGCCAACCCGACCGGCTGCCCTGACGGGAGGATCGCCATGTATTGGGATATCGTCGAAGACGGCCTGAGCGGTCGCGTCCGGCTACTCCCCGAAGACTTGACCGGCGCACTTACTCCCTTGCTCGACACTGACTTCTTCAGCCGCGTCTACATCGATTCCGGCGCTCTAGCATGGCCGGGCAATATTGACTTAGCCCCAGACGCCATGTACGCCCAGGTAGCCCGCGCGGAAAGTCCCCATGCCCGAGCCCCACGATAAACAAACTATCATCAGCATGGCCGTAGTCGCCTCAGCCGCCGCGACTCTGCTTCACGAAGGCGTGGGCCACGGCCTGGTCGCCTGGATCCGCGGCGATATCCCCACCGAACTCACCAGCAACCACCTGTCATCCCTCCATCCCGACCGCTGGGTCGATGCCGGTGGAACTCTCGTCAACCTGCTCGCCGGTGCCATAGCACTGTGGGCCTCGCGCCGCGCCGGCGATCGCGCCAACCCGCGTTACTTCTGCTGGATCTTCGCCGCACTCAATCTCCTTCCCGGCGCCGGCTACTTCCTCTTCTCCGGGATCATCGGTTTCGGCGACTGGTACGAGGTCATCCGCGGCGCCCCCCATCAAATCCCGCTCCGCATCGCCATGACCGTTTTTGGCGCAGCCTTGTATCTCCTGGTCGTACGCCAACTCGCCCTCGCCGTCCATCCCTTCTGCCCCTCGCGCCCCGACTATAACACCGTCGGCCGCCTGCCCTATTACGCTGCCTGCCTTTTCAGTTGCGCCGCCGGAGTCCTCGACCCGCTCGGCCTGAAACTCTTCCTCGTCTCCACCGTTCCCGCCGCATTCGGCGGATCCTCCGGCCTCATGTGGGCCGACGTCCTGCTCCCCCGCACGCCGCCGCCGCATACCTTATACATCCATCGACAGCCGGCTTGGTGGATTGCCGCCGCAGTAATTGGTCTCGCCTACATCGCGATCCTCGGGCCCGGCATCCGCTTCCCTCACTAAGATCCCGAATCCTTTAGTGCAACTGGCTCATCTTTTGTTACTAGAGGCTATATCAATGTCGCCAGAGCCAAATCTTCCGAATCTTTCAAATCTTCCGGTCGTCCCCATCAAAAACACGGTCTTATTCCCTAACCTATTGATGCCATTGAACGTTGGCCGCCCCCGCTCCGTGGCCGCCATCCAGGCCGCCTTAGCGACTGAATCCAAAGAAGTTCTGATCGTCACCCAGCGCGATTCGTCCATCGAAGTGCCCACCCCGGCCGACCTGTTCCCCACCGCCACCAAAGCCGTCATCAAACGGTCCCGCCGCAGTGCCGACCACTACGACATCCTTGTATTGGGCGTCGAACGCGTCTCCCTCGCCGATTTCACTGGTGAAGATTACCTGTCCGCCAATTTCCGTCCCCTCCCCGTCCCTGAACCCGACGCCGAAAACCCGGAAATCGAAGCCCTGCACCGAGAAGTCATTGACCTGGCCACCAATGTTCTGAAATACGCCGGAGTGGAATTGCCGGTCGAGTTCACCCGCGCCATCACCGTCGAAACCGATCCCCTACAAATGATCTGGATGCTCGCCAGTGTGCTCAGCATGGACGTATCTCTCGAACACGACCTGCTGGCCGTCGAGACCCGCGCCGAAGCCTTGCGCCTGATCCACGCGCACCTCTCCCACGAACTCCAGATCCTCGAAATCCGCGGCAAGATCGCCACCAAAGCCCAAAGCGAAATGGGCAAGGAGCAGCGCGAATATGTCCTGCGCCAGCAACTCCGCGCCATCCAGCAGGAACTCGGTGGCAAAGATGGCGAATCCGAAATCGAACTCCTGCGCGACCGCCTGAAGGCAGCGGACCTGCCCGACGAAATCCGCAAAGAAGCCGAGCGCGAAATGTCTCGCCTCGACCGCCTTTCCACCCAAGCCCCCGACTACAATGTCGGCCGTACCTGGCTCGAAGTTGTTCTCGAACTGCCTTGGAAAAAAGCCGGCGATTCCACCATCGATATCGCGGCCTCTCGCCAAATTCTGGCCGACGACCATTACGGCCTCAAAGACGTCAAAGAGCGCATCCTCGAACACCTCGGCGTTCTCAAGCTGAACCCCGGTGCCAAAGCCCCCATCCTGTGCTTCGTCGGACCTCCCGGAGTCGGCAAAACATCGCTCGGCCAGTCCATCGCCCGTGCCCTCGGCCGCAAGTTCGAGCGCCTCAGCCTCGGCGGCATGCACGACGAAGCCGAGTTGCGCGGCCATCGCCGTACCTACATTGGCGCCATGGCCGGCCGCATCATCCAAAGCATCCGCAGAGCCGGCGAAAACAATCCGGTCATGATGCTCGATGAAGTCGACAAACTGGGCCGCGATTTCCGTGGCGACCCCGCCGCCGCCCTGCTCGAAATCCTCGACCCCGAGCAGAACAAGACTTTCCGCGATAACTACCTTGACCTGCCGTTCGATATCTCGAAGGTCTTCTTCGTGATGACGGCCAATACCCTCGACACCATTCCGCAACCGCTGCTCGATCGCATGGAAATCGTGCGCCTCGCGGGCTACAGCGAAGAGGAAAAGCTCGAAATCGCGCGCCGCTACCAGGTACCCAAACAGCTAAAGGAAGCGGGTCTTTCAAGTGACGTCTGCGTCCTGAGCGATGAAGCCCTGCGCTTGATGATCGCCCGCTATACTCGCGAAGCGGGAGTGCGCCAACTGGAACGCGCCATTGGCCGCGTCATGCGCAAAGTTGCCCTGAAAGTAGTCGAGTCCAACCCCGGGCCCGTCGAAATTAAAAAGGAAGAGCTTACCGACCTCTTAGGCCCCGAGCGTTTCTCGCCCGAACAGGCCCGCAAAGACGTGCCCGCCGGAGTGGCTACTGGCCTCGCGTGGACCGAAGCCGGCGGCGACGTGCTCTACATCGAAGCCGCGCTCTTGAAGGATGGCAAAGGCCTTTCCCTCACGGGCCAGTTGGGCGAGGTAATGCAGGAATCCGCCAAGACCGCCCAAAGCTATATCTGGTCGCACTCCGGCGAATTTTCCATTGATCAATCGATGTTCCGCCGCTACGGCGTACACGTTCACGTCCCGGCCGGCGCCATTCCGAAGGATGGACCCTCCGCGGGCGTCACCATGACCACGGCGCTAACCTCGCTCTACACCGGATTGCCGGTCCGCAGCGACACCGCCATGACCGGTGAAGTCACGCTCTCCGGCCTGGTGCTGCCGGTTGGTGGAATTAAAGAGAAGATGCTGGCCGCACGCCGCCTCGGCATCCGCCGCGTGATCATCCCGAAGCAAAACGAGAAAGACCTGCGCGATCTGCCGCCCGATGCCCGCAACGAGATGGAGTTCATCCTGGCCGAACACGTCCACGATGTCCTGCGCGCCGCTATCCCAGGAATCAGCGAACAAGGCCGTCTGCACGTGGCGGCCTAACTGAGCGATCCTGAGCCTGACGGGTATGACACCTGGTGGCCATAGCACGAACATTCTGCTAGAGTTCTGTTGTGGCGGTTGAATACGACGAGATCGGCATATGGTCAGAGGTCAAACTGGCCATTATCAGGGAGTACGCTTCCGCGTACTCCACCATCCTCGAAGCGCATCGGCGCCAGACTATGCCCCGCCTGAAATGGCTTTACATCGACGCCTATGCCGGCCCTGGTCTTCACCTCTCGAAAACGACCGGCGACATCGTCGAGGGCAGTCCGCTCATCGCAATCAACACGAATCCACCATTCTCGGAGTATCACTTTATCGACGCCGACCCACGCCGCGCGGAGCAACTGAGGCGTTTGGTCGGCGACCGAGACGATGTCTTCATCGAAAGCGCTGATTGTAATGACCTCCTCGTTCAGAAAGTATTTCCGCGCGCGCAATACAGCGATTACAGCCGTGCATTGTGCTTGCTCGACCCCTACAACATCAACCTGAAATGGGAAGTCATTGAAGCGGCCGGGAAATCCGGATCCATTGAAGTATTCCTAACGTTCATGATCATGGATATCAACCGGAATGCCCTCCGCAGAAACCGCGACAAGGTCGTTCAGAGCAAGATCGACCAGTTGACGCGCCTATGGGGTGACGAGACGTGGGAGGCCGCCGCCTTCGACAGCTCCGGCAACCTCTTCGGCGCCGCTGAGAAGGTCTCCAATGAGCGGTTCGAGGCCGCATGGCGCGAGCGGCTAAGAAAGAAAGCGGGTTTCAAGTTTGTGTCCAAACCCATGCCGATGACGACGAAGACCAAGTCAGTCATTTACTATCTATATTTCGCTTCCCAGAAGCCGGTTGCGGCGAACATCGTGAACGATATCTTCAATAAATATCGTCAAGGTAGACTGTGAATAGATGGCAACGAATTCACATATCGAGTGGACAGACGCAACGTGGAATCCGGTGACGGGTTGCACAAAGATCAGTCCCGGATGCAAGCATTGCTACGCGGAACGGCTAGCTAATCGACTGCAGGCTATGGGACAGGCGAACTACCGAAACGGCTTCGAAGTGACGCTGCAACCGCAAATGCTCGAACTGCCGCTTAAATGGAAGTCGCCAAGGCGCATCTTCGTGAACTCCATGAGCGATTTGTTTCATGCGGAGATTCCGCTCTCATATATCCGCGACGTTTTCGATACAATGCGCAGAGCGCACTGGCATCAATACCAATTGCTAACAAAGCGTTCCGAGCGTCTACTGGAACTGAGTAACAAGCTAAACTGGGAACCTCAAATCTGGATGGGTGTGAGCGTTGAGAGCGAGGATTACACCATGCGCATTGACCACCTGCGTCGCACCGGCGCTCACGTGAAATTCCTGTCCCTCGAGCCCCTTCTCGGGCCGCTTTGCCAACTCAACCTTCGCGGCGTAGATTGGGTGATCGTCGGGGGCGAATCCGGACCCGGTGCCAGGGCTATGGACTCTGAATGGGTACGTAACATTCGCGATCAGTGTCTCGATTCCGACGTTCAGTTTTTCTTCAAGCAGTGGGGGGGCGTAAATAAGAAGAAGGCAGGCCGCGCACTTGACGGACGTACATGGGACCAGATGCCCGAGCCGTTAGTGGTTCTTTGAAGCCAGGGAGGGGGCTCGGACGTTCCTCACCGAATGCAGCAACGCGCAAGTTGTCCAATCGTCCGCCCTTATCGCCCTCGTTCCAACAACCCCTTAACCAACGGCCCCAGCTTCAGAAACGATGCATAATCCGAGGGCTTCTGAAAATACCCATCGAATCCCAAATCCGTCAACTCCTCCCGGTCCTGCGATAACGCCGACGACGTAACCACCAGCACCGCCACATCCTTCGTCCGCGCATTGCTCCGAATGTGCCGCAAAACTTCCCGCCCGCTATACTTCGGCAGATTCAAATCCAGCAGCACCAGCGCCGGTTGCGCCTGCTCCTCCAAAAACCGCACCGCCGCCTGGCCATCGTGCACCACGTCGATCGCCGCCCGCACCCCCGCGGTTTCCAGAGCTTCCCGAATCAGAAAGACATCCGCCTTGCTGTCCTCAATCACCAGCACCCGCGACGCCTCTTCCATCGAACCCTCACCCAGGGAGCGTGAAGTAGAAGCGGCATCCCGCGCCCGCTTCGGACTCGACCCAGATGCGGCCGTGATAGCGCTCGACGATGCGCTTGCAAATAGCCAGCCCAATACCGGTGCCGGAATATTCGTCGCTTGTGTGTAGGCGTTTAAAGAGGCCAAAGATCTGCTCCTTGAATGCCGGCTCAATCCCGATTCCGTTATCCGCAACGCAGAACAGCCAGAAGCCGCCCTGCTGCCGCGCCGTAATCTTAACAACCGGAGCAATGTCCGGCCGCCGGTACTTGAGCGCATTCCCGATTAAATTTTGAAAAAGAGACTGTACTTGTGTCGCATGCACAGACACATACGGCAGCGCGTCAGCCTGTACCAACCCGCCGCTCTCCGCGATCGCGCCCTTCAGATTCGCCAGCGCGCTCTCTAAAGCCGCCGTCGCGTCCGTCGGTTCACTCGGCTTGTCCAGCAGCGATGCCTGCGTGTATGCCAGCAGGTCCCGCACCAGCGCTTCCATCCGGTCCGCGCCCGCCCGGACATTCTCCAAAAAGTCCAACGCCCTGCCGTCTAACCTGTCCCGGTATCGCTCGCCCAGCAGTTCGCTATAAATCTTCACCGTGCGCAGCGGTTCTTTCAGATCGTGACTCGCCGAATAAGCGAACTGCTCCAGGTCCCGATTAACCCGCCGCAGTTCCTCTTCCATCATCTTCCGGTCCGTCACGTCGCGCGTCGTCCCGGCAATCAATTCCACCTCGCCGTTCGCGCCCACCACCGGAACGAAAATGTAATCGTACATGCGCCGTCCCGCCGTGCCGCTGAATGGCACCTCCCCGCGCACCGCCCGCCGCGACGCCACCACTTCTTCAATCTCCCGGTCATGCATCTCCGCGTGCCAAGGCTCGTAACCCAGTTCCAGGCAGTTTTTCCCAAGCGCCTCTTCGCGCGTTTTCCCCCACATCTTCAACAGTGCTTCGTTCGCAAAAACAAAACGGTGATCCCGGTCGAACACGTACACCAGGTCCGGCGTGCTCGATACAATCGCCTCGTAAAGCCGGCGCTGCCTTTCCGATTCCGCCGTCAACCGCGCAATCTCGTCCTCCGCTACTTTGCGCTCCGAAACATCCCGCGCCGTGCCGAACCACTCCGTCACCTCGCCATCCGCGCTCATCCGCGGCACGGCCTTCGAATGAGTCCACCCCAACGACCCATCCACCCGGATCACCCGGTGCTCCAGTTCGAACATCGCCTTGTTTTCGATCGCCTTCGCAATCGCCCGCAACACCATCGCGTCGTCGTCCGGATGGATATACCGGTCGAGCCATGTGCGGCTCGCGTCCGTAGTATCGGCAATGAAATCCCGCCCCCGCAATTGCCGCATCTCGCGCCAGTCCGGACTCATCTGGTAAATCACGTCGGAAGTGGCCATCACAAACGCCCGGAACCGTTCCTCCGATCGCTCGATTTCCCGGCGCACAATCACCCGCGCCGAAACATCCCGGAAGTAGCACACCACCCCGAACTGCCCGTCGGGAAGCGGTATGCGATGGATCCGCCACTCGTAGTATTCGGTCCCCCCCCCGTCGATACGCTTGGAACTATATTCCAGCTCTCCGTGCGGTTCGCCGGTCTCTAGCGTATGGCGGAATAGCCGCACCAGTTCGTCTGCGGCTTCCTTCGGCCATATCCTGTGCATCAAATCGTCGAAATCGCGCCCAATCAAATCGGGAATATCACCGAAAACCGGCACCGCCTTGGGATTGGCTTGCCGGATCCGGAAATTCCCATCCACCAGGTACACTCCGAGCGGCGCTTCGTTCAGCAGCGTCTCGAATTGTATGCGCCCCTCACTCCGCACCCGCCTCAGTTGCAGGGCCGTCTCCACCCGCGCCAGCAGTTCGTTGCCGCTGAACGGCTTCACCAGATAATCGTCCGCCCCCGCCGCCATGCCTTCAATGCGGCTTTCCTCGCCGGCCCGCGCGGATAGCAAAATCACCGGAATATCGCGCAGATAAGGATCGGCCCGTAGCGCCTGCAACAGTCCGTAGCCGTCCAGTTTCGGCATCATCACATCCGAGAGAATCAGGGCCGGCGGATCGGTGCGCGCGGCTTCCAGAGCGGCCTCGCCATCCCCCACCGCCTGCACATGGTACCGGTCCCCCAGCAAACGGCTCACATACGCACGCATATCCGCGTTGTCATCCGCCCAAAGAATCCGCGCGACCTTCCCCGGCCGTCGCGGCGACTCCACCGAACCATTCAACCCCGCGTCATCGGGCAGCCAGCGCGCCGCTTCCTCTACAAACGCCGCCGGCGCCACCGCGGTCGAAGCCCGCCCATCGGCCGTCCGTATCCGTCCCGCCTCCAGATGCGCTCTACCCAACGGAATCGTAACCGTGAACGTGCTGCCTTCTCCGAAAACACTCTCCACCGTAATCGTTCCGCCGTGAAGCCGCACCAACTCCTTCACCAGCGCCAATCCGATCCCCGTACCCTCGTGCGTTCTGCCGCGGTTCACTTCGATCCGGTGGAACCTCTCAAACATGTGCGGCAATTCCTCACTCGGAATCCCCACCCCCGTATCCCGAACCGTAAGCTGCGCAGCCCCGCCGGCTTCCTCCAACCGCACCTCAATCTCGCCCGCCAACGTGAACTTGAACGCATTGCTCAGCAGATTCAGTACGATCTTCTCCCACATATCGCGGTCCACATAGACCGCTTCGCCGCCCGGCAGCGGCGCGCACTCGACGCGCAGCCGCAGCCCCGCCCTCTCGCAGAGTGACCGGAAATTGCTCGCCAGTTCCGCCGTGAACGCCGCCAGATCCGTAGCCTCGTACGATGCCTGCGCGCGCCCCGCCTCAATGCGCGAAAAATCAAGCATCGTGTTCACCAATTTCAGAAGACGCAGCGCATTGCGCCGGGATATCGCCAAGTCGGCCGCGGCACCTTCCGGCAACCCGCCATGCCGGCCCCGCAACGTGTCTTCCAGCGGACCCAGCATCAACGTCAACGGCGTTCGGAATTCATGGCTGACATTCGCAAAGAACTGCGTCTTCAAAACATCCAGCCTCGCCAATTCCTCCCGCTGCCGCGCGATCTCCCGCTCGTACGCCTTCTTCTCCGTGATGTCCCGGCCCTCCGCCGCGATAAACACCACGTTCCCTGCCTCGTCGCTTAACCGGCATCAAAGACGCATCAATGACGATCGTCTCCTTGCCGCCGGCCCGGCCATAAATCTCCGTATCCCACCGCACGAACTCGCCCTGGGCCGCGCGCCGTATGGAATCCCGTAAGCCGAAATTAATTTCCTCGGAAACCTGCCACCAGAACGTAGTCCAGAACGGCCGCCCTTCCACATCGGACAGTTTGATCCCCACCGCATCGAGCGCCACCTGGTTGATCTCCAGCACCGTGCCCTCCGCATCCAGCAGCCCCACGAACTGGACCATCGAGTCAAGTGTGATGCGCGCAATCTTCTGCCGGTAGCGCTCGCGCGTATCGTCGGCCAACAGTTCGGTGCCGCGCGCCGTCAGCAAGACTTCGCCGGCGGTTTGCATCACGTCGCGGCCTTCGATCAGCAGCCACGTGACCGCGCCGTTATCGTCCCGGACGGGCGCGGCCGTCAGATCCAGCAGTATGGATTTGGTCCCGTTTTTCTCCACCCGCGAGGGAACATCGCAGCGGACGAAATCGCCCTGGGCAGCGCGCAGCAACGCTTGGCGCACCTGCTCGCCCGTCGCGCGCGAGGCTTCCCACCACATGGTCGACCAGAAAGGACGGCCCACCACGTCCTGCCGCGCCAGCCCCGCCCGGTCCAAGGTAGATGAGCTGCACTCGAGGACAGTGCCCTCCAGGTCGGTTAAACACACCAGCCGGAATCGGTCTGCCGTGTCCGCGCGGCCCAACTTCTTGAGTAACTGGTCAAGCGTGCCCGCAGCCCCTGCCGCACTCATCCAGTTGCACCACCTCGGTCGCCGACGGTCACGTCGATCATTTTATCAATGGCGCAAGTCAGTCATGGATGTCCGCTGTCAAGTTTTGCGAAAAATCGCACAGATAGAAGGGCGGGAACGCCGACGCTGCTCAACCGCTTGACCTAAGATGACCCGCGTCCATGGGGGCAGCGCGTTTTGGACGCATCAATGGCCCCGGCGCGACGGGACCCGCCGCTGACCCTGTTTCTGGATGATTTGGGCAAGCGCCCGCAACGCGTCGTTGACTTCCTGCGAATTCGGAAACGCAGCGGCCACATCTGGCTCCAGAACGATTACAGCGCTTCCCGGAGTGTAACGGGAAGCAAATCTGTTACGCGAACCTTCCTTGAAGTCATACTCCGGCAGAATTTCATCTGCATCGACTCGATCTGCAGCCGCCTTACTAGCTGATTTCTTCATAGTCTCTCCTCTCGGTGCGTGTGGCTCGTCGCGCGCTAATGATGCGAACCGTCTCACCGCGCTCCACGAACATGACGGCCAACAGGCGCCGGTCTATAGAAAGGCCCAACAAAACCAATCGCTCCTATATTATCGAATGCCGCGGATCAGCAACAATTCGACCCAATGGGTCGCCGAAGGCTGTTGCCGCATCCTCGAACGACACCGTGTGCTTGGCGGCATTTAAGGCCGCTTTCGCGGATCCCACTCGAATTCTACGGCCAACCCGTATTATAGTGGCGTCTGCAAGGACCTTGGGTCAGCCTACTCATGCACCTCTTTTCCGCACTCTTCCGAACTGACATGTTTAAAGGCTCCTACAAGCGAATCGTCCACGCCATTAGTCCTTCGTCCTCGCGTTGCGCGATAGTCCGTTCCCCACGCGCGAACCGCTCGCAGTCCATGTCACAGCGGTGCGATTTCCTGGCAAGGGCTGACGACCGTTGCCTGACGGAGTCCGCGCCGCAAGAGTACCGCCCCGATCCCCATTCCCCGCGATCACACGTCGAGAAAATAAATCCACGCCCGTCATCTGATTCCCCCCAAAGCACTTACTAACCCGCCCTAATCCCAAACTCCCGAGTTCCTTGCGCCCCCACCTTACGCTGGTCTTAGGAGGGGGGAGTGAATCTCGCACGCCTCGGGCGCCGCGACTCGCCCCCTCTATTTGTCACTTCAGGAGAATTCAAATGCTAATCTCGCCGAAACAGCAGGCAGCAAATCGTGAAAACGCGCAACACTCGACGGGTCCTAAAACGGAGGCGGGCAAGGAAGCCGTCCGCTTCAACGCCCTTACCTGGGGGCTCCGCACGCTCGCCCTCATGATCGATGGCGACCTCGGGGCCGACTACCAGACCATGTGGAACGAAATGGCCGAACAGTGGGATCCCCAAACCTCCGGCGAATACTACCACCTCGAATCCATGGCCAATGCCCACTGGCGCCTCATCCGTCTGACCCGCAGCGAAACCCGCGTCTATAACACCCGTATGGGTCTGAAAATGGAATTGGCGACGCTCGAACGCATCTCCGTGCTGCGCGCCCGCCTGGAGCGTGCCTACATCAGCGCCAACGATCAATTGCGGCGACTCCAAAAGGATCGCCTCGCCAAAGCTGAAGCCGAAGCCGAAGCCGCAAAAACAGCCGAAGCCGCCAAACCGGAACCTACCCGGGCGGGAGCGTCCAAACCTGCGCCAGCGCCCGTTCCACCAACACCGGCCACAACTCCGGATCCTCCGCCGGACTATGTAATGTCCGCGCCTGGCCCCGATACCCGCTAACTACTCCGCACTGAGATCTTTGACAATCTGGAAAACGCCACCCCCTGTAGTGCCCTCAGTGTCTCACCGAATCTTCCCATTCATCAAAAGTTCTACTCCCCGTCGCCTGGCCCCGGCTCCCTAGCCCCTGCTCGGGTTCGTCTCTTGTCTTCTGACTCTACTAACGATTTACGCCGTCTTACTCCCCCCCCGCCCATCACCCCTGAAATCAACGACCTCGGCTTTGATCGTAAAGATTAATAAAGCTTTTCTTGACCTCATTCTCCGCCTGCCTTATCCTAATGAAGCTGGAGGTAAATAACCGATGATCGCTTATAGTCGAGGTTCCCATCGCCTCGCTGGTGCGGCTTCTCTGAAGAACCGTATACCTGCGATACTCGGAACCTTCTGCATCCATCCGGATATAGCTCAGTGGGTAGAGCAGCAGACGCGTAATCTGCGGGCCGCGGGTTCGACTCCCGTTATCCAAGCGCTGTTTGTCACACAGCCTAACCTGAGTGATCCGGGCTTGGCTCCCGCCACCCTGGCCAGATAGACTTCGGTCTAATCCAGCCGGGACTGGCACCGGCTCCACTGCTCTGCGCTTTCCCTGAATCTGCGTGCTATCGTTTCGCCGGATGTTATTGGCGCGGCTAAGTCCGCTCTAGGTAAGGCCCGCTGGTTAGCCGTGGAGTCAGGCCCAGAGAACTCAACCTAATTCTTCAACTAAAGGAGGTGTCATCATGCTACGTCGCTCGTTGGCGACAACGAACGTGTTCTTCTCATTCGCAAGGGCCGCTTCGCCGCAATCCTCGGCCCCGGCGAACGCTGGGTCTTCGGCCGCGGCGTCGAATTGCTCACTTACAAAATCCGTGCCTCGTCTTCGCCGGCGAGTGGGCCGATTATACCGCCGCCCGCCAACCCGCCGTCGCCGCACGCGATTTCACGGTCATCGAAACGTCCGATGTCGAAGTTGCCCTCGTGTATCTGGAGGGCCGCCTCGCGCGCATCGTCGCGCCTTCCACCCGCGTTCTCTATTGGAAGGGAGGCGTCAATGTCACCTTCGAACGAATCGACGCGCGCGCCGAGCCTCAGGTGCCCGTGCGTCTGCTGCCCGCTCTCGCACGCTTGGGCCGCGAAGCCGGCGCTACCTTCGCCGTAATAGATCAAGGTAAGCGCGGCGTTCTGTATCTCGACGGCCGCCTAATCCGTGAACTGGAACCCGGTACCTACGCGTTCTGGAACGCCGTGTCGGCGCCCCGTATCGATGTGCTCGAAACCCGTCGCCAAACGGTTGAGGTCCTAGGCCAGGAGATCCTCACTCAGGATAAAGTCACCGTTCGCGTCAACATCTCCCATCGCTTGAAATCGGGCTCGAAATTGTGGATGTCACTACCGCCCGCACGGGCCTGAAGGACGCCAACGAATACCTGCACCGTGTCTTGCAAATTGCCGTGCGTCAGTCTCTCGGTAAGCGCACCCTCGAACAGGTGCTCGCCGAGAAGACCGGCATCGACGAAGCCGTATCCGCCGAAGTCAGCCGCGGCATGCGGGAGTATGGCGTTCGTGTGAGCGAAATCGCGCTCAAGGACATCATCCTCCCCGGAGACATTCGCGAGATTCTCAACCAGGTGGTCACCGCCGAAAAACAGGCGTACTCGAAGCCTTGGAAAAAATCGCCGGCAAAGTGGAAAAGATCACAGTGGTCGGTGGCATGAATGCTCTGTTGGAGCGCACCGTCACTCTGCGAGCCGAGTGACTGGTTGGACAGGGGGGCTGGCGGTGGTGCGCCGCCCCTCTTTTTTTGAGATTCTTCCGCAATTCCGCCCACAAACAAGTGTGGCCGTGAAATCTCAAATGCGCCGGCATCCTCGCCTGCCATTCGAAATTCAAATACAGTTGTCGTGGAAAGATCCGCGCGGCAAGGTGCAGAATCTGCGCGCATCGTGCTTGGATCTGTCCGCCGAGGGTGCCCGCCTCCAAACCGACGCACCCATTCCTCTCCGCACCAGCGTGACCCTGAACTCCGCGCGCTACGGAAATCTGGGCGCCGCCTCCGTTCGCCATTGCGTCCGTCACACCCTGAAGTATTCCATCGGCGTCGAATTCACTGCGTCCTTGGCGCTCGCCGGACAAGCCCGTAAACGCTGCCTCGCCGAAATCCATCCCCCCCCGGCCCCTCCATCATGACCGTTCCCGAAGTCTTGCCCGCCTCCACGCCCGCTTTCTGGCCCACCCAGCCCGATGGACTCGCCGCCCTCGATATATCGCCCGTCCTCATCCAGGATCTCTTCATGCGCACCGTGCGCGAACAGGGCCAATGCAATCTCGCCTATCTCCGCGAACGCTTGAAACTGCCCCACATGGTGCTCGATCCCGTCTTCCGGCAGTTGCGCCAGCAAGCCTATCTCGATGTCAAAGGCATGCAAGGTAATGACTACTATTTCGGGCTCACCACCGCCGGCAAAGCCCTCGCCGCGGAGCGGACCGCTATGTGTTCCTATGCCGGCCCCGCGCCTGTCTCTCTCGAAGCCTACAACCACGCCGTCCGCCAGCAGTCCGCCCACGTGCACGTCAACCGCGACAGCCTCCGTCGCGCCCTCGGCGACCTCGTCCTTCCCGAATCCCTCCTCGATCAACTTGGCCCCGCGCTCATCTCGCAGAAAGCCCTGTTCCTTTACGGGCCCACCGGAAATGGCAAAACCAGCCTCGCCGAACGTCTCTTGCGCGTCTATGATGATGTCGTTCTCATCCCCTACGCGCTCGAAATCGCCGGATACATCGTCACCTTGTTCGACCCCGTCCTCCATCGCCCGCTCGCCGAACAGCCCGATGATCTCGATTCCCGCTGGTTATTGTGCTACCGCCCATCCGTCGCGGCGGGCGGCGAACTGGTCTCCGAAATGTTGGAACTCCGTTCCGATGCCACCTCCGGAGTCTACGCCGCGCCCCTACAGATGAAGGCCAACAACGGCATCCTGGTGATCGATGATTTTGGCCGCCAGGTCATCTCTCCCCGCGACCTGCTCAACCGCTGGATCGTTCCCCTCGATCGCCGCGTCGACTACCTAACCCTGCACCATGGCCAGAAACTCTGCGTCCCCTTCGAAGTCATGGTCGTCTTCGCCACCAATCTCGACCCCTCCGAGTTGGCCGACGAAGCCTTTCTCCGCCGCATTCACAATAAGATCTACGTCGAACCCGTCAGCCCGCGATGCTTCCTCGAAATCCTATCGCGCGTTCTGGCCGCCCGCGGAATCGATTGCGATCCGCCTACCGCCACATACGTTGTTGATCTCTGCATGCGCCACGGCCAAGCGTTGAAAGCCTGCTACCCCGCTGACCTTTGCGACATCCTGGTCCTGGCGCAGCCAGTACGAAGGCCGCCCCCCCCGCTTCACTCCGGCCGAACTCGACCGCGCCGCCAGCCTCTACTTCACCCGCCTGCAGGCCTAAACTTTCCCTCGTGCCGCCAAGGCCCGGTTGATGAATCCCCACACCGCCGGACTGATTTGGAAAGGTTGCACCTGCTGCTTCGCTTCCGCCGGCCAGTTGGCTTGATCGGCGTACACTTTCTTCAGACCGCTGGTCACTTCCGCATCGCCGCCTGTGAATTCCTCGATCAGCCCCTGCCATCGCGCTGCCAGCGCATGACCCTTCTCGCCAGCCGGATCTCCGTCCACCGCCGCTTCTATATCCCGGATCAGTTCCAACCATTGCCGGCTCACCCGCTCCTGCAGTTCCGGCGACCACTGCCGCCGCTCCGCCATCTTCGCCTTCGCCTCGTCGCTGTAATACTTCATCGGCCATTCCGTATCGTTTTGCATTTCCATCACCTCGATGATTTTGGTGAGGATGGCTGTCTCTGGCTGCTTTCCCGCATCCACCGCCGCTTCCGCTTGCCGGATTGCTTCGATCGCCTGGTCCAGCAAACCGCGCTTGGCCTCCAGCACCCTGCGCTGCATCCGCAGGGCGCCGCCCAAACCCGGTCCCTTGCGTTCCAGCAGCACCTTGATCCGTCGCAGCGGCAGCCCTACAAATTTCAGCGCCACCACCTGCTCCAAACGCACCAGGTCCTGTTCGCTATAACTGCGGTATCCGTTCGCCGCGCGCTTGGGACGCAGCAGTCCCAGGCGATCGTAATGATGCAGTGCCCGGACTGTCACACCCGCCAGAGCGGCAAAACTGCGAGCCGTCACCATCCCTCCTCAGTTATCCTCGGGTCTGACGTAACGTCAGTGTCAAGAAAAATCTACGGCCCCAGTAAGGTGAATCCGGCGTAGTCTTCGATCGCCAGTCCGCCAAACGCCGCATTGGGCGCTTCGGCCTTCCGCACCATGGCGAGGATAGATTCCATATAAGCCGTCCCCTGGTGCGCGCCGCCGTTGCAGAATGACTGGTTCGCCGGATTCTGGTTGCACGTCGTCAGCACTCCGACCACAACCTGCTTGCTCGCCATCCCGTTGGCATACGTCATGTCCGTGGTTGCCTGGCGTTCGATGCGCGATGCTGTGTCCCAGTAGTCCATAATCACGTACCGGTCGACCACGTTCAGCACCAGTTCGTTCATGGGAGTGGTCACCGTTCCCTGTGTCACTGGAATGGTGCTGTACCAATAAGGTACGTCCACCGATAGCTTCAGCCCCAGCGCTTCTGCCGCCGCCTCCAACTGTGTAACCAGGCTGATGTAGTCGAGCGCAATCGTGTTCTGCTCTTGGTTCCACGCCCTCAGGCTATAAGGCTCCACGTCGAAATGGACCGCCACGGGTTTCCCGGTAGTCATCTGGCTCAGCAACTGGGCCGTATAAACAGAGACCAGCGACACCGCGTAGCCTTGATACGGATAGCCGGATCCGGGAAACACCCAGCGCGCATCGCCGAACAGTAGTTCGGTCTTCAACCCGGCGCCTGCCGCTGCCTGTAGAAAGCCGATCAACGCCGGCTGATTGTTCTGTATAGCCGACTCGCACTCCACATAAACCCTGTCGATGCCATGCGTCGTGGCGAACGTCAGAAAGGCGCTCTGCGCCGCCGGATCGGTGATCACGTTTTCCTGCCACTCCCACATCTCCGCCGGCTGATACTTCTGCTGCGCGCGGGCCATTACCGCTGTTGCAAATATCAACAAAACTCTGGCTGTTCTCATGAGTGTTTCGAGCGTATCAGATGGCTTCCTCCGCCGTCAAAAAACTTATGAAACTTTGATTAAAACTCGATTTTCCCATCCTAAAGTAATGAAACCAAAATCTGCCTGTGCTACGGTATATTTTCGTCACCCAATTTACCTATGCCTACCAATCTACGTGTCTTCATTTCAATAGCTTGCCTTCTGATCGTCGCATTCGCCTGCGCATCTCCCGCCGCCTTTGCGCAAGGCGCCGGATCGGCGGTGATCAGCGGTGTAATCACCGACCCGTCGGGTGCCAGCGTGCCGGCCGCTGCCGTGGTTATCCGCAACACCGACACCAGCATTGATCGCAAGACTCAAACCAACGAAGCCGGCATCTTCGAAGCTCCATTTCTTCCGCCCGGGCGCTACGAAATCCTAGCTTCTAAAACCGGCTTCGCCGATGTGCTGCGCAGAGACGTTGTCCTCCAGGTCGGCCAGCAGCTTACCGTGAACCTCGCCTTAACCGTGCAGTCCGCGCAACAAGTGGTCACCGTCACCGGACAGGTGGCGGTGGTCGATGCCGAGAAGACCGAACTGTCGCAAGTGGTCAGCCAGGGCTTGGTCGAGAACCTGCCCATCGCCGGCCGACGCTGGGATAATTTCGCCCTCCTCACCCCCAACGTCACCAACGATGGCGGCAGCGGCTTGGTCTCTTACCGCGGCATCTCGGGTCTCTATAATTCCAACGCCGTCGATGGCGCCAACAACAATCAGGCGTTCTTTTCCGAAGCCCGCGGCCGCGCGCTTTCCGGCGCCTACGTCTACAGTATGGATTCCATCCGGGAATACCAGGTCAGTTCCAGTAACTACAGCGCCGAGTTGGGTCAGGCCGCCGGTGGCGTCGTAAACGCAGTCACCAAATCGGGCGCCAACGCCATCCATGGCGACCTCTTCTATTACCTGCGCTATCCCAGCCTGAATGCTCTTGATCCGGTCAGTAAGTCGCAGGGCATCTACAGCCAGCCTATCCACCAGCAACAGCAGTTCGGCGCCAGCGTCGGTGGACCGATCATTAAAGACAAGCTTTTCTACTTCTTCACCTACGATGGCTCGCGTAAGGTTAACCCGGTAACCTACACCAGCAGTTCGAAGTTCCCGCTGACTTGCCCGGCGTTGGTCAGTTCGTCGCAATGCTCCGCCGCCAACTCTTTCCTCGAAGCTCAAGTGGGACAGTTCCCCCGCGCTACCAATCAGGACTTGGGCTTCGGCAAACTGGACTACCAACTCAACCAGTCCAACCATGTCAGCGCCGCCTTCGACCTGATGGATTACGAATCGCCCAATGGCTATAGCACCAACCCGTCCTACAACAATCTGTCTGTCACCGCCAACGGCGCTAATACTACCCACGAGCGTATCTTCGTCACCAATTGGGACTCCACCATTACCTCCAGCCTGGTGAACAACCTGCGCTTCCAGTGGGGGCAGGATCTCGAAATTGCCGGCGCCAATGCCCCCGGCCCCAGCGTGGGTATCGCCAGCGTGATGACCTACGGCATGCCTAACGCCCTGCCGCGCCCCGCCTTCCCTAACGAGCATCGCTACCAAATCTCCGACACTCTCTCCGCCGTGCATGGCCGCCACACCATGAAGGCTGGTGTCGACGTCAACTTCATCCACGAGTTACTGATCAACCTCTATCAGGGCGGGGGACTCTATAACTACACGGGCAGCGCCCAGACCGCCTTCAATGGCTGGGTCGAGGATATGTACGGCATCAACACCGGCGATGGCCTTACCGGCCGCCACTTCGCCAGCTTTGCACAGGTAACCGATCCCATCACCGGCGTCGGTAAGGATGACTTCTACAACAATGACTTTGCCGGGTTCTTCGAAGACGATTGGAAAGTGACTCCTAAGTTGACCCTGAACCTCGGCGTGCGGTATGACCTCCAGGAAATCCCGCAGCCTCCCAAGCCCAACACCGCCACACCGCTCACCAGCCTGTATTCGAGCACCATCAATATCGACAAGAACAATCTGGCGCCGCGCATCGGCCTGGCCTGGAACTTCGCGAAGAACACCGTGCTGCGCGCCGGTTATGGCATGTTCTACGCCAAGACCTCAAATAGCACCTTCTACGCTATCCGCGTCGAGAACGGCGTCTATCAACAGACGTTCAACTGCACCCCGACCACCTGTCCTTCTCTCTCATTCCCCAATGTCATCTTCCCCGCGCCGGGATTGCCGCTGGCCGCGCCCTTCGCCGGCGCCATCACTCCCCAAGTCACCACCTTCGCCCCGCCGGCCGCCACGCAGTTGACTCACGGACTGGTCCCCGACTTCGTGAATCCCATGGTGCACGAAGGTGATGTCACATTCGAACGCCAGTTGCCCGGCAACACCAGCATCACCGCCGCCTATGTCTTTAGCCGCGGAATGCATCTGCCCATGTTCGTCGACACCAACCTGCAGCCTTCCACGACCACCCATAGCTACGACGTGGTGGATGCCAGCGGCAATACTACGCAAAGCGTCACTTATCCGTTCTATACCAAGCGCGTAGACCCTACCGGCGTGGTCCTCACTGGCTTCAGCGACGTGAACTCCTGGTATAACTCCATGGTGCTGACCTTCCGCAAGCCGGCCAGCCACGGCCTCGAGTTTCTAGCCAACTACACCCTCAGCAGCGCTACCGATGGCGGTGAAGTGCCCGGCCAGTACGGCACCTTCTACGGCACCGACTATCCCATCGATCCCATGAACCGCAAGTTAGAGTACGCCACCTCGGACCTCAACCAGCATCACCGTTTCGTGGGCAGCGCCGTATGGATGCCGCGCCTCAACGGACTGTCCACGCCCGCTCGCCTGCTGGTGAATGGCTGGAACCTGTCGACCATCGTGACTGTAGGCTCCGGCCAACCCGTCACCGCCTATCTCAGCGGCTTCGCACCCGGCGGACCTGACGGCGGCCTCACCGGCGGCACCGTGAGTAACTCCGGCGGCGCCACCTCCGGCCGCGCCCCCTGGATTACGCGAAACGCTTACAACCTCCCATACATCCACAACATGGATTTCCGCCTCGGGCGCGAATTCGGAGTTACCGAACGCCTGAAGCTACAGTTCATTGGCGAAGCCTTCAACCTGTTCAACACCACTAACATTACCGCCGAGAACACTACCGCCTATAACTACACCAAGGCTGGTGCGGCCGGATGCGTAGGCCATACCAACGCCTGCCTAGTGCCGAACGCTGCTTTCTTGCGGCCCACAGCGGCCTCGACCTTCGTCTATACTTCGCGGCAATTGCAATTGTCCGCGCGACTGACGTTCTGAGCGGCGCTATCGCTTACGCACTTCGAGCGATACCGGCCGAGCTATCGCACTGACTTCGGGCTCGTAGTATTTGTAGACCTTCGACGCGAATGTTCGCGCCCGGATCGGATACTTTGCGCGCAGACGAAACGGCAGGGTTACGGTATCGCCTGCGCCGATCGAATCGAAGTAGAGTATCGCCTGCGTAGCTGTCAGGCTGAACTTATCCAGCTTGCCGCTCTTCCGCGTGCGGCTCTTCTCCTGATAGGTTTGCAGGTCTTCGCTTAACAGGTCGAATCCGGGCGGAATGCCCAGGTCAACCATCACCATAGTCGCGACGGTGTGCAGGTTGTTCTTCACCGTCGCGGTGGCTGTGGCGATATCGTCCTGTGCCATATGCGTGCGGTCGTAAGCCACATCGATCGACAGTGGTTCGCTCGCCGGCTTGTCGCCCCACGGCACGAAGTACCGCCCTACGATTTGATACGCCAGGCCGCCCTTGCCGGTAAAGTGAAGCTGCACCCGGTTCGTCGCATTGGCCTCGGCCGGCAATACGAACTGATGCAGCAGGTCGTTGTTCTCCGGTGTGAGCGTCAGCGTTTGAACGGTCTTGCCATTCAGCGAAACCTCCACCGTGCCGCGCACATCCGCCGCGCCCTTGTCAGTCGAAACCAACAGCGCGCGTAGCGCCATGATGGTCGCTTGCGTAGTGCCCCAGGTGCCCGACGCGTCCTTTTTCGCTGCGATATAGTGCAGCGCCTTCCCGGCGGTAGCGAGTCCTTCGCCTGCCTTCAGCAGCGCTTGTACGGCCAGTGCTGTGGTCTCGACCGCCGCGCTTGCGCCGCCACCGTAGACACCTGTCTCTTCGGCCGTCCACCAGGCTTGGTCGCCTTTCTCGGTGCGGGCGTCAATCAGCAGGTGTATCGCCCGCGTGGTGAACTCGCGATCTTTGCCATACTCGGCAGCGAAGTTAGCCGCCACCGCCAGCGTATAGGCGTCCGCCTTCCCGCTGAGCCGCCGCGACACATACTCTTTGGCGCGATCCACCGCCTCTCCCTGATAACCGGTATTACGCAGTGCCCAGCCCAGATAAGCCGTGATCCGCAGCAAGTCGTTGTTATAACGATTGGTGGCGCCTTCGTTGATGAAGTTCGTATCTGCCTTCCAACTTCCGTCGGCCTGCTGCTGCCCCGCGATCCACTGTTGGGTTCGCTCGATCAATCGCGGGTCAACGTCGTGCACATGCGACATATCGGAAAATTCCATCAGGCCGTAAGCCGTCAGAATCTTGTTGGCCGGCGCTTCGCCAAACCACGAGAATCCGCCGCCGGGCACTTCGAAAGTGAGTAGCCGCTGATAGCCGTTGGCGATAAAGCCTTCGGCCTTGGCATGCACCTCGGGAGTCAGTTTCTTGATGCGCTTCATGTAATCGAGCGCCAGCACGTTCGGATAAGTCGCCGAGGACGTTTGTTCGAAGCAGCCATACGGCATGCGCAGAAGCGCATCCATGCCTTCCACCACTTGGCTCAACGGTCCGGGATAAAGCCGGACGAAGATTTTGCTGGCATCCGCCAGAGCTATCGGCGGCAGGGCCACGTCATGCTGCGCCACGCTGTCCAACCGCCCGTTGAAGACCACGTTCTGCTCGCGACCATTCGGCAGAACTTCGATTTCCCGGACCACGATATCCGCCGGTTGATGGCCGCCCATATATGCAGCCAGGGTCAGTTTGAATTTCCCGATGCGCTGCGCTTCAAGCGTAAACTGCGCCGCGCCGGCACGGCCCGTTTCCACGGCCACGTTCTTCGAAGTGCTGTCGTCCGCCAACCGGAACCAATCTTCTTTCTTTAGCTCCAGCCGCACATCGCCGCGCGTGCCCGAATAGTTATACACGGCCACCGGCAGCGATACGCGGTCGCCCTGTGTGAGGGTAACCGGCAGGTCGAGATCTACAAAGAAATCCTGGAACACTTTCAGGCTGGATACGCTGCTACCCAACGCACCGTGGACGGTGGATGCCATCATGGCCATGCGCCATGTAGTGATGGAATCCGCCAGCGGCACGGTGATGCTGGCGTCGCCATTTGAATCGGTGATGATCTCCGGATTGATGTAGAGTGCCTCGGGGAAGTACGACCGCACGCGCGCGGCAGGCGCCTCCGGCTTAGTCTTAACCACCGTCATGGTATTCGCAGCCCGCTCCACGTTCATGGCCGCAGCCATAGGCGCCGGCATCGGAGCCGCAAGGGATTCCGCCCGCATCATCCTGGCGCCGGCAAACAGGCCGTCCATCGCTTTAAACCGTACATTCTCTCTGAAGACCCGGCGCGGTGGCTGGTCGACCACCATCACGCTATCGGCCGCTTCCATTCGCAATACGACCGACAGCACTCCGCGATCGCGCGCCTGCAAGGTCACGCGTCGCGAGATCGTTTGTCCGCCGCTCGATACGTTTACCTCATACTCACCCGCGGGTAACGCCGGCAAAATAAACCGGCCCTCGGCGCTCACAGCCGACGTCCGCACGGAGCCGGCCGGCACGGACTGCACCGTCACCGTGGCGCCCTCCAGCGCGCCCCCTGATTGGTCGGTGGCAGTGCCGGATATCTCGGCCAGACCATTGAACGGACCCCGATCGTGTTCCATGTTCAAGTCGATCCGGCTGGCCCCCTTTACTGGCTGGCCTACAGTCCTGCGCCCGTGAACCTCCAGGTAGCCAGTCAGATCGTCGGCCGTATTGAACTGCTTATCCGGACCCGCGCTCCGCACTTCGTAAGTCTGCCCCGGTGCCCAGTCGATGCGCGATACACGGATCGAGGAATCCCACGCGTCACGCGGCATTCGGCAGGTGCCGCTGTCTGGCGACGTCGAACAGGCATGCAGATCCGCCGCGCTCAAACTGGCCATGAGTGCGCGCTGGTGCTTTTGGTAGCGTTCGAAGTTCGCGGCGTATTTGTCTTGCGGCACCGCGCGTCCAAACTCGGTCTCGAACCGTTCGCCGCCCACTGTCTCGGCGGCCGAAAACAGGACGCGGGCGGCACGGTCGCGGCGTTCCGCCAACGGTCCCGGAATGGCTTCCACGATCTGCTCCATGCCCAGGGAATGGATCTCGTAACGCGGTTTCATGGACTCCTGCTCCAGGTAGAAGAACACTTTGGCCAGCCCTGGTTGCTTCTCCGCCAGCGCGAAAACCGCTTCGTCCACAACTTCGAAACCGAGCGCGGCTTGCACGCCTTCGCCGCGCCCGTTGGTCACATGGAAGTGGATGCGCGCGTCGTCGCCGGGTTTGTAGGTGGCCGCGTCCGCGGAAGCGGCGATCTTCAACTCATCGGCCGGTTGTACGAAGACCAGCCTGTGGTCGCCTGAGGGCATGGCATCCTGGCCGAATAGATACGCGTGGATATCGACGGTGCCTGCAAGCTCAGGCGTAGCCGTGATTGCCAGTTCCGCCTGCCCGTTCACCAAGTCGAGATCTCGCGTGAGCACGGTTTGGCCTTCCTTGACCACGTCTACATACGCCGTGCCGCGCCGGCGAGTCGAGAACAAATGCACCGCGATGCGGTCGCCCGCGCGATACACGGCGTGCTCCGTGCGCAGCAGAATTTGGTCCGCTCCGCCGCGCGATTCCAACCGCACCGAGGCCACCGTGTGATGGCCTTCTTTGTCACTGGCTTCAACCTCAACCGTCTCCGGTCCACGGCCGGCGGGCAGACGCAGCACGGCCACGCCACCATCGTCCGTAGTGGCGCTCTGCGCCGGTTCTCCCGGCACGCGCATTTTCACGGTGGTCACTGCTGGCGCTCCGTCCGCGTATGCTGTCACCACGAAAACCTGATTCTCCAGATTGGGAATCAGCGTGCCGCCCTCCGGCACAGCGGTGATGATTAGTGGCGACTGGCTAACCGTGATGGGTTCACCGCGCGTTTCGGCATGACCGGCACGGTCCTTCACGGTAGCCTCGATCAGGACGCTGGCGCCTCCATGATCCATGCGCCGCCCGGCAAAATAATCCGGCAGGCGCATGTCGAATCGATAAGCGCCCTCGCCGTCCGTGCTGCCGTTCACCGAGACCGCTTCGAAGCCGGCCACATCCACGCCCGACGCTTTCACTGTGACTTCGCTGCCATCCACCGGCTTGCCGAAAAAGTAATTGGCGCGGACCGTCCCAGTCACATGCTCGCCCGGCCGGTAGCCATGCCTGGCCTTCTCGTTCTTGCCAGCCAGATCTACCACGACTTTGAATTTGGGCAAAACGTACCGCTCCACATTCAGCGCGATCTCGGCTCGATTGGCGCCGGCCTCCTCACTGCCCATCAACGCGCGCACATGATAAGTCCCCAGATTGACCTCGTCCGCTAAAGTGAACTCGGCCGAGGCAATGCCGAAACGGTCCGTGCGGGTGGCTTTCTTGAATACCTTGTTGCCGCGCGAGTCTTCGACTTCGAAGGTCAACGGGCGAGCGCCGGCGGCATCGTGGTTCACCCGGTCGAGCGCCAGCGCGCGCAAATGAATCGTCTGTCCCGGTTGATAGAGCGGCTTCTCACTAGTCAGCAGGATCGCGACCTTATCTTCCAGCCGCACCTGTTGGGTGAACTCCGCCTCGCCGATGGGTGTGTCGGCTGAGTAACGCAACGGATAGGTTCCCACCAGGCCGGCCGGAAAACGGAACTGCGCTTCCGTTGTGCCGCGCGGATTGAAGCGCCCGCTAAATAGCATGCGCGCTTTCTTGCCCGGTGGCAGCAGTTCGATGCGCAGCGAACTCGCGCCCACCTGCTGGTTGCGCGAGTCTGCAACGATCACCCGCACCGCCGCATCGCCGCCGCTGAGGTAAGACTGTTGACCCAAAATGTGGACCACCGGCATGCGCAGGATGCGGGAAATGGATTCCGTACCACCGATGGCAGGCTCCGGTTTCTGGCCGTCGAACGCAAACCGATACCTCACCCGCTGCCAGACTAATTCGCTCAGCGCCAAGGGTTGCGCCGGCTGCAGGTCTTCCCGCCAGTTCCCTTTCCCTTGCGTTACGGCAGCAGTGTGGTCAACGTGCGCCAGTACGCGGTCGTCCGGATCGACCACCTCGACCATGAGCCGTCCAGCGCCGGCGTGGGGCGCGACATAAGGGATGGAAGCGTGCAGCACGCCGCGGGAATAAGTGGCCGACGGCAATTCTGCAGGCGCCACACTTCCTTGAAAGGACTTTAAAACCGTCAGGCCGATCATTCCGGCTGCCAGCGCGAATAGTAAGAACCAGGTTTTCATCTGCATCTCCGTGAAAAGGGAATTGCGTCAAGCCGTGGTTCCTTTCAAAATAGTGAGGGGGACCGTGGGCCTCTAAGTGCTCAACTATCTTTATGCGCCTGATTTTGATCGCCGCCGTCTTCTGCCCTGGAACCCTTTGCGCGCAAGCCGGCCCGCTAGTTCTGGGACCGAACAGCCATGCGGTAGTGATGCAATACGAAGCTTGGTTTGGACCGCAGGCGGTCACTTTTCAAGGCACTACGGCGAAACCTCTGCTGCAGTCCGCCGACATGCAGGCCGTGGGCGGAGGGTATGAGAGCGCGGACCCTGCCGTGATCAAGCAGCACTTGGCGTGGATGGAAGATATGGGCGTGGATGCGGCCATGATCGATCTGACCAATAATGTCGCATGCATCTTTGACAGCGAGGCCTTCGTCGAGAAGTATGTTCCCAATTGCACGCCTTCGTTCCGCGCTTATAACCAGAACATCCGTGACAATACCGGCAACCTTTATCCCGCCTGGTCCGGGCTGGGCGCCAAGCTTAAACTGATCCCATTACTAGGTGGGGCAGAACAGAATGTCTTGATCCCTGACACCGACGGTTTAACCGCGTTTGAAAAGGAAGTCAATTACTTTGGCGCGCTGATGACTGAGTATCCGCAGTTACAGGTGATTTATCAAGGCAAGCCGCTTATGTCCGTTTTTCTTGGCGTGGGGCTCGATCCGAACCCGGCTGATAAGCCGCTCTGGTTTCAAGTCCACCAATTCCTGGCGAACCATCCGGAGATCGGCCTCAAGTACACGTTTACGATGTTGTCGGGTTATATCGATAGCCAGCCGCAGTTGTGGGCGCAGCAGGGCCGTCCGTCGGGGCCGGTCGAAGTCAGCCCAGAGTATGGTTTCTGGAGTTGGGTCGACCGCCTGAATCCGACGTGTACCGAGCCGTACTGCCCATACTATCCGTCGTTCAATATGAGCGGATCGCGAGTCGTCAATTTCACCGCGTCCATCGCCACGGCGGGACAAAACGGCTGGGGATGCCCCAACGCCAATGCGCCGCCCCACTGTCCCGACGATGCACTGAGATTCGGAAATACCGGCGCTTATGTCACCCTCGATGCATTCATGTCGTATGCCATCGCCTTGCAGCCCACTTTTTTAATCCTGCATCAGTTCAATGAATTCGTCCAGCCAGACGAAGGCTACAATGCTGACACCGACGATGACATCGAGCCTGCGGATCTGTGGGGAACTACGGCAATTGAAGCGGTGAAGCGGCAGATCCAGCTTTATCGCACGTCCTGGTAACGTCAGGGCCTTGGGTGTACCCACAGGATCATGTAATGCTCGTCCA
This sequence comes from Bryobacterales bacterium, assembly GCA_963738345.1. Taxonomy (GTDB): domain Bacteria; phylum Acidobacteriota; class Terriglobia; order Bryobacterales; family Bryobacteraceae; genus Bog-159. The sequence goes on along the minus strand of CAVTWI010000002.1, from coordinate 1,949,029 downwards.
CGTAGGTCGGGCCAATCTTCAATGCGGCGGGCTCGGTTCCGAATGTTTGAAAGCCGAGCGAGCGATACAGGCCGATTGCGGCTTCTTGTCCTGCCCCCACGGCTAGCAGAATCTGTTCAATGGATGGGTCTTGCCTGACGCGGTCCAGCAGGTAAGCCAGCATCGCGCGCCCCACGCCCTTGCCGCGGTGTGAAGGCGAGACATAGACTCCGTAAACATGCCCCTTATGCCGGTCTTTTAGCCCGGTGTCGCGTATGAAGGTTGCAATGCCAATGAGAGTTCCCTGGTCGAAAGCTCCCAAGTGCAGATTGTCCGCGGGGGCGTCGCGGAATCTCTGCGAGATGGCTTCGACCGGGGTGGCGTCGTGCTCCTGGACGGCTTTGCCGAACGCCAGCGGTTCGCCGATGAGCGATTCCCGCCGGATCCGACACCATGCGGGGGCGTCGTCAGCCAGAAGAACGCGGATCTCCATGCTGTTGCGACAGGGGTACAAGCTAGTGCGCGGCGGCGGTCTGCTCGGCGATCACTGGTGCATGCGCGCCTTCCGGTACGGGCGCCAGCATTTGGTCTTTGCGCATCACCAACGTGGCGGTGTTGAAACTGGCAACCTCGAATCCGTGTCCGTGGGTGATGGCGTCGGTGGGGCAGGCCTCCACGCAGTAGCCGCAGAAGATGCAGCGGTTGTAATCGATGTTGTAAACCTTGGCGTAGCGCTCGCCGCCGCTGATGCGCTCTTGATTCGTATTTTCGGCCGCTTCGATATAGATGCAATTGGAAGGGCAGGCCGCCGCGCAGAGAAAGCACGCGACACACTTTTCCAGGCCGTTGGCATCGCGTTGCAGCACGTGTACGCCGCGATACCGCTCCTGTAGCTTGGCCGGACCGTCCGGATAGTTTTCCGTCACTGTGGGGGACATCATCTCCTTGAAGGTGACGCCCATGCCTTTGGCAATTCCCGCCGCCGAAGCCATTATGTCTTCGAATGTGTTCGCCATGCGCTCTCTTTTCCGCCTCCGCTCCCCCCGGGAGCTAGTTTTTCGACCCTCAGCCAGCCTTCCATTCCGGGACGTTTTCGCCCGGTTGGAAGGGACTCACACCCGCCTCTGCCGCCATTTCTACAAACTCGCGCTTGGGGAAGCCTTCCGCGCTCCACGCGATTTTCCCGTCTCGCTCCACCAGAAAAAGCGACGGAACATGCGAAATACCGAACGCGTTACTGGCCGGATAACCGCTTTCTTCCGTATCGAGCAGCATGGGAAAGGTAACGCCAAATTCCTCCACGAACTCCTGGGTGGTTTCGGCGTCATCCTGCGATACGCCGTAGATTTCCAGCGCGCCCGGCGCCCGGCCCCGGTGAATCCGTTCGAGATAAGGCAGGGTCATCTGGCAAACCGGACAGGTCGACTTGAAAAATGCGAGCAATACACGGCCGCCAGCCAGCATTTTGCCCAGTTCCGCCGTGCCCTTTACCGCCCCGTTTTCGACCTGAGCCAGCGCGAAATCCGGCGCATGCTGTCCTGCACGTAGAATTACGCCCTGGTGAGCCGCTCCCATGTCCCTTCCAGTTTACCTTGCCGGCGTTGGCCTGCGCATTAAGCGTGCAAGTTGTGCCCGCATGTGCCGCCGATCCACACTTGCGGCCCGATGAACCTACTGATAATAAAAGCGCTTAGTGTGTGGCACGAGATTTGCAATTGCGTCGTCGTGCAGGTCCCAAGGAGATGCTTTCATATGCCGGTCGCAAGAATTACCGGACAGGGCCTAACGTCCATCGCGATCTCGGTGGTTCTTCTTTGGACCTGCGTCATCGGCGAACACGTCCTTTGCACCCGCGCCAGGACAGATGCCGTCCAAACCGTGCGTGCCATGCGCGAACTTCGGTCAAAGAACCGGCGTGAGCCGGCTGCCGCGCCCGCGCGCGGTCACCGTGCCAAAACCAGCGTCCTGGCGGGTTGAGCGAGTATAAACGGGCAACGGCTGCAAACTCTTGTAAGATCGAGTAATGCGCCAACGTAAGGCGAAGGTTTACCTGGTCATGTCCAGCCTAATGGCCGCCGGATGCGGCACGCCCCAGCACACCTTTTCCAAGCTCGCCGATGAGTTCGTTTACTCCACCCTGACGTTTTCGCCCGTCGCTGCGACTGCCGCAGGTTTGCATCAGTATCAAGGGCAGAATCTCGATCTTCAACTGGACGACGTCAGTACGTCGGCACTCGACCATCAGCGCGCCTACTATCAGCGTTTTCGCGAGCGCCTGCAGGGCGAAGTAAAAGAGGACGCGCTTTCGGCCGAAGATCGCGCTGATTATCACATCATGCAAGACCAGGTGTCACTGGCGTTGCTCGATCTGGAAGAGACTCAAAGCTACCTCCACAATCCCACCATTTATGTCGAAATGGCGGGAAATGCGCTGTTCACCCCGCTGACGTTGGAGTACGCGCCGCTGCCGGTGCGCATCGGCCACATCATCGCCCGGCTACAGAAGATGCCCCTGCTGCTCGACCAGGCGCGCACCAACCTCAGTTCTTCGCCGGCTCTTTGGACCAAAGTCGCGGTTGAAGAGAACGAAGGCAATATCGAACTGGTTGACAAGACTATTCGGGCGGCCGTCCCCGCCGCTCAGCGCGCCGATTATGATCGTGCGGCGCGCCCGGCGCTCGATGCCTTCCACACGTTTCAAGACTTCCTGCAAGGCAGCCTGACCGTGCGTGACCAAGCCGACTGGCGCCTGGGACGGGACAAGTACACCCGCAAATTCCGCTACGCGCTGGCTTCCGCTACGGATCCTTCCGATGCACTGGCGATCGCAGCACGCAGCCTGCAGGAGGTCCGGGTACGCATGCTGGCGCTCTCGCTGCCGCTACACGCGCAGTTGTTCCCCAGCCATTCCGACCATGCCGATCTTTCCGGCCCGGAGCGCGAGAACACCGTGATTTCCGAGGTGCTCAATCACATCGCGGACAAACACTCCACGCGCGCCAGTTTTGTAGATGATGCCAAGCACGATTTAGAGGAAGCCCGCCAATTTGTAGCGCAGAAGCACCTGCTGACCCTGCCGCCGAACGCTAATCTACAAGTGATCCCGACGCCCGAGTTCATGCGCGGCATCTACGCGGTGGGCGGATTCAATCCCGCTCCAGCACTTGAGCCAAAGCTTGGCGCGTTCTATTGGATCACGCCCATTCCGGACGCGTGGGACCACACGCGGGTGGAATCGAAACTGCGCGAATACAACTTCTATAAGCTGAAACTGCTGACGCTGCACGAGGCCGTTCCAGGCCACTACGTGCAGTTCGAATATGCCAACGCGATCCAACCGGCAACCCGGCGCCTGCTGCGCGGCACATACGGCAACACCCCTTATGTAGAAGGCTGGGCGCAATACGCCACGCAAACCATGTTGGATGAGGGTTTCCTCGAGAATTCGCCCGAGCTGCGCCTCACGTTCTTGAAGGAAGAATTGCGCGTGATTGCCAATGCGATTTTGGACATCCGGCTGCAGATGCTGAATATGTCCGACCAGGAAGCGATGGATCTGATGCAGAAGGAAACTTTTCAGGAAGCCGAAGAGGCGCGCGCCAAGTTGCAGCGGGCCAAATTATCTTCAGCGCAGTTGCCGGCCTATTTCCTGGGTTGGCGCGGATGGCTCTCGGTACGCGACAGCTACAAGCAGGCTAAGGGCTCCGCCTTCCGTTTGCAGGAATTCCATGACACGGCGTTGAAGCAGGGCGCCGTCCCGTTGCCGGAACTACTGCCGCTATTGAAGTGAACGCGCTGGGGCTCGGGCTATAATGAATGAAGCAAGTGTGCGCGGGATGCCAGAGAATCAGCCTTCGCCGGTGGCGCCATCCTCACCCCACGCGCCCCACGCGGGCTCTGCAGGGGGATTCAATCCGATATCGTGGATTCGGGACCTCGCCCTTTCCATCCTGATCGCCGTCGTCCTTATCGTCTTCATCTACCAACCCGTTAAGGTCGAAGGCACCAGCATGATGCCGTCGCTCACCGATCAGGAGCGCATCTTCATTAACAAGTTCACTTATCGCTTTGGATTGGGGAAAATAGAGCGCGGCGACACCGTCGTTTTTTGGTTTCCAGGGGATGTTTCGAAGTCGTATATCAAACGCGTAATCGGATTGCCGGGGGACCTGATAGAAATTGATCGGGGATCCGTTATCGTGAATGGGAATCGGTTAAGTGAAGGTTACGTGCCGGAGGGGTTTCGCGACTACCAGTCCCGGCCCCCCGTGCGCTTAGGAGCGGATGAGTATTACGTCTTGGGGGACCATCGGAATTCATCGAATGACAGCCGGGCGTGGGGCTCGGTACCTCGGCAAAACATTTACGGTAAAGCCGTATTTGTTTATTGGCCGCTGGACAAAATGGGCCGGGTTCATTAGAAACTAAAGTTAACAAGTAAAACCCGGATATGTAGAAAAGTCCAGTGGCATATTTTCCAAGGTAAAAAGTACCCAGCGCCAGTCGAACGGCAACGGACGTACTTCGGCTGTTTACGCCGCGGACGCCGCTGTCATAGCCATAGCAACTTGTTCGCCCGGATGGCCCGCTGCTTTGCGCCCCGCCCAGTAACGTCGCATGCGTTCCGACACTTCATGGCGTTCCTCTGGACTCATGAACTTACGGCCCCTGCGGTGCGCATTGATTTCGACCGGCACAGCGTTTTCCCCGAGTTGTTCGAGAGAAGCGATTACTTTATCCAACCGGATCTTCTCTTCGTAAAGGTCAGCGATTGTTTTGCTTAAATCCATGCCATTTGAACAGCAATTCTAATGCCGCGCAATGGTGATTTTTCTAACGACGGAATAGCCAGAGTACCAGCGATAGCACCACGCTCAGGAGGATACAGGTAACAATTGGAAAGTAGACCGAAGCGGATTTGCCGCGTATGTAAATGTCGCCAGGAAGGCGGACCAAGCGCAGGGGCAGGCGGCCTCCAAACATAGATAAAACACCTAGCAGGGGAATGCCTGGCTGGCATCCATGGGGACAAAGAGTGAGTAGATGTATTGCGCGCCGTCGTCCCGGTCGACGAAGCGGGTGACTGCCCGCCCGGCGGTCGCAATTCCGGACGTGAAGTTTAGCGCGACACGGTTGCGGCCAGACACCAAGAATTGCTGCGGCAGCAGGATGTGGCCGTTTGATAACGCCCGGGTGGCCGGAGCACCATTGACCGTCAGGTTGAAGATTTCACCATCGCGATAGTCGAGGACCACCGAAGCGGGCGCGGACAGAGCGAAAGTGATCTCTTCGCGACCCGGAAGATGATCGCTATCCGGGGAAAGTTCGAGTGATAGTTTGTAGTGGACGTCCGAGATTTGAGCGGCGCGAGCGCGTGCGAGTTCGCGTGAGACGCCTTCTGTGAGATCTTGGCCAGCAAGGGGCATCGAGAACAGCAGCGTGGCCATAGCCACGCAGGGCCTCAAGCCGTGCCTCCATACACCTGTTTTCCAGAAACATAAGTGGCTTTAATACAAATCGATGAATCCTGTTTATTAAAGCTATACTCGATTACATCGGCACGGTCGCCGGGAACCAAGCCGGCGGATCGACCCGGAACGCCTCCAGCTCGGGCCGCATTCGTAGTAGCCATACTTACGGCTTCGGCCAAACTAAGCCCGGCAATGCGCATGAGATTTTCGATGCCTCGATCCATCCGAAGCGCAGATCCAGCCAGGCGCTCTTGACCTACCAGCATCACGCGGTTGTCCGCCGTGAGGTCGACTGGCTGCTCGCCCAGGAAGTAACGTCCGGGCGGACATCCGGCGGGCGCCGCGGCATCGGTTACCAGAACGGAACGCGCCACCGTCTTAGCCCGCAGCGCAACCTTTAGGAATGACGGGGGCAGGTGAATTCCATCTACGATGAAGTCGGCCATCAGGCGGTCTTCGGCCAATTGCTCCCAGATGTAATTAGGGTGGCGGCGCATCACTGGAGTGCGCACCGTTGCCCAGATGGGTGGAAAGGGAAGCGCCGGCTTTGACGGCGTCGGCTATTTGCTGCGCGGTGGCGTTGGTGTGGCCGATGCTGACCACCACGCCTTCGGCGGTGATCGGCCTCGATGTAAGCGAAGGCCTCGGGCCAGTCGGGCGATAGCGTTACGATCCTGACCTGATTGTCCGGTGGCATCCTGCCAGCGGTCGGAATTCGTCGATATCCGGCGGGCGCACCCAGCGCCGCGGATGCGCCCCACGCGGGCCGTCTTCCGGCGAGATGTGCGGACCTTCCACATGAAAGCCGTCGATTGCCGCGCCTTCCCGCAGCCGTTTCCTTGGCGCATCGCAGGTTACGAAGCGCGCCCAGCATGCCGGCCGGCGATCCGGTGATCACCGTCGGATAGAAGCGCGTGACGCCGGTGGCGAAAAGTCCCTGGATGGAGCGGGCGATCTGCTCCATGCGTGCACTTCGGATCGTTGTAATCTACGCCCAGGAACCCATTAACCTGCAGGTCGATGTATCCGGGCGCCAGATATAATCCCATCGGATGAGTCGCCGGCTCGACGGCAGAAATGATGTCGTCGAAAAGTAACGGCGTATCGGCGTCCCGCCGAAAGTTTCAATTCCAATACAATTCATGCAGGTCTCTGCTTTATGCACAGGATAGCCACAGCGAAGTGGCTGGCAAACACAAGATTCTGCAACGCCATAAAATTGTTGAAAAGGGCGGCAAATCTTCGACTTCCGGCTGGCTATTGCCCGCGCGCATAGGCTAAAAAGAAATAGTCCATCGGCTGCAGCGCATCCTGGAAAGCAAATCTCGGGGGAGGTGGCTTTCCGGGGTGTGCGCGCAGCTTTTTTATTGTCAATACCCACTGGTTGCCTTGCCTGTACCGGCGACAACCAACCGTAGCGGTCCGGCACTGCTCCGCCGATCAATGCAAAAAACTGCTTCTGTAGCTTTTCCGTAACCGGGCCGCGGCGACCGTTGCCGATGGGATACGGTCGATGGAACGGATCGGCGTAATCTCCGCGGCAGTACCCGTAAAGAAGACCTCGTCCGCGATATACAGCATTTCGCGGGGAACAATGCTCTCGACTGCTGGAATATCCAGGTCCTGCGCCAGTTGCAAAACGCTATCGCGCGTAACGCCGGGCAGCACCGAAGCTCCCAATGGTGGCGTGTGCAGCCGGCCATCGCGTACCAGGAAGATGTTCTCGCCTGACCCTTCGCTAACGTAGCCCGCATCATCGAGCGCGATCCCTTCGGTATAGCCGTTGGTGATGGCCTCCATCTTGATTAACTGCGAATTCATGTAGTTTGCGCCAGCCTTCGCCAGCGCGGGCAGGGTATTAGGCGCGATCCGCTTCCAACTGGAGACGCACACGTCCACGCCGCCCGCCAGCGCTTCTTCGCCAAGTATTTGCCCCACTCCCAGCAAGCCAGGTAGACATCCACCGGATTGTTCAGCGGATTTACGCCAACGTCGCCATAGGCGCGAATCGCGATCGGACGGATGTAGCAGGAATCCATGTCGTTTACGCGGACCAATTCCTGCATGGCCTCGGCGAGTTCTTCACGCGAGTAAGCGCAGATCCATGCGATAGATTTTGGCCGAGTCGGCCAGCCGGCGAACATGGTCGCGCAGCCGGAAAATGGCGGGGCCCGTCGGTGTCGATAGCAGCGTATCCCTTCGAATACGCTGGTTCCGTAACTCACCACGTGGGAAAGCACATGTATAGTGGCCTCTTCCCAGGGGATAAAACGTCCGTTGTGCCAGATTCGTTGGGTGGGCTTCAGCATGGCTTAATTATAACTTAGACGTTCGCAAGTGACTGAAGTCTCTGTCGAATTCAAACGCCGTAGGGACGTAGAATATCCATATATGCGAATCGCGGTGATCTCCGATATTCACGACAACCTGTGGAACCTGGCGGCAGCCATTGAATTCATAGGCGGCAGCGCGGAAGTTTTGTTTTGCTGCGGTGATCTGTGTTCGCCTTTTGTGATGGATGTGCTGGCGCGCTTTCCAGGACGCACCGAGATCGTATTTGGGAATAACGATGCGGATCTCTTCCGGATCACCCGCAAGTCCAGCGATAAGATGCGGGTGCATGGGGAATTCTTTGAGGGAGAGCTTGCGGGCAAGAAAGTGGCGATGAACCATTTCGACTACCTGGCCCGTCCCATCGCCGCGTCGGGCCTGTATGACTTTGTTCTGTACGGCCACAATCATGAATTCAGCGTCGCCCAATTGGGCCGAACCCTCGCCATCAATCCGGGCCCGATCATGGGAGCCCGCTTTCCGGGCAAATGGGTGGATGTCTTGCCGACCTTCGTGATGGTGGATTTGGGGGCGGGGAAGGTAGACGCTTTTGGTATCCATTCCGGTTCAGGGGTCGCCCGTAAAGTTGTTCCCCATCCGTTTGAGGTCGCAGACGCTTGGCCAGTATGGCCGCGCTAGCAGTTTCACTGAGATAAAGGGCGTTTCCGGCCACCTCCAATTGCAGAGGTGGATCTTGAAGACGACTATTATTCTGTTGGGAACGATTTTGTTGAATCTGCCGCTGGCCTGGGGCATGACCAGATGGTCGGCACCATACAGCGGCATAACGTACGTAGCGGTTCCGGCTTCGACGCATGGAATCCCGTCGCTGTATATCGGCGTGCTGTGCACCGATGCCGGCGGAAACAAGCTCAGCCTGGACCAGGTGAGTTGGACCGTGGATCCCAATTCTTATGAAGTGGATATCGCGTTTACCAATTCCTTTACCGGAGTCGTGCGGCTGAGCGGTCCGTGGCCAGCCAGCGACACTGCCAGCAGCACCGATTTCGCGGTGACGGTGGGCCAAAGCAACAGCAGCAAGTTAAATGTCTGCGCGCAGTGCGGGACGTATACGGCTCGCCGCACCTACACGGGCAACACCTACACCGCGTCCGCCGGTGTCTCGCTAACTTGGAACGGGTTTACGGCCGCTACGGTGTTCGTGTACTTGCGCGAGAACATCGCCACGTTTGGATTGAGCCAGAGCGGATGCGTCGTGGGAAGCTACGTGGTAAGCGGGGTCGCAAATGTGGAATGCGGTGTGATGGCGATGCCATCTGGCGTGGTTCCGTTGGCCTCTGCAGCGATCAGTGGCGGGACGTTTAGCGGGGTCACCGACCTGCGTCCGTGGTGACCTTTCCGTCACTTCACATAACGTATATTATGTAAAATTGTAAAGGCAACAAAAAAACGGGCTCGTAACCATATCAGTGCCGGTACGAGCCCGAGGGAAGAAATGAAGGAATTGATGTCTTTATCGGTGACCGCCACCGCCGTGCGAACCACCGCCGCCGCCGCTGGCGTGTGAAGCGCCTCCGCCAGACGACGGTGCTCGTCCGCTACTCTGCGAGCGCGGGGTGCTGCGCGCAGCAGTGCCTGGGGATGCTTTTTCCCGCACCACTGGCGGCGCAACTCCGATGGCCTGCGGCCGATTGCCGGGTGTTGACGGAGTCGCGTAGGGCCGGTAACCAGCATCGTTAGATCCGCCCGATGTGTATACCGCCCGCGGTGAATTCAATCCACTAGGACGCGGTTCGCCGAAACGCTGCCAACCAGTAGCGCCGCTGGTCGCATTACCAGGCGCTGCTGATCCAACGGGACGCCAGCCTCCGCCGTACGATGGTGCGGCAGGCGTCGCCGCTCGCGCCTGCCCCGCCCCTTGGGGATTTGCGCCGGTCGTGCTCCGCCAAGCCCCAGTCGTGGACGCACCGGCGGTCCCGCGAGCCAGCGGCGCGGTCGAAGGTTGCCGGGTGAACTGTTGCATGGTTCGCTGCTGCTCGGTAAAAGGAACCCGCTGCACAGACGCCACTGTAGTCCTGCCAAAGAAATGAGTGTTCTCTGTACTGCGTGGAACGTTTGCTACAACTCGGTTGGTGTACCTCAAATTCGCGCTGGTCGGGGCTACGGGCAATTGCCCGCGCACTAAACCCGCCTCGTGAATCTGGGATCCACTGGTGTGCATGATATTGCGGAAGCGGCCCTGCCGGAAGTCACCCGCCGCGACAGAGGAAATGCCGTTCGCCACGCGCGCATTACGGTAGGTATTTGTGATATTTACGTTTGTCACGTTCACGCTACGGTTGAAAGCTCCGGGGTTCCGAAAACCTGCATAGAATCCGTGCCCCCACCAGGCGTACATGGGTTCAAACGGCGCCAGAGGCACCCATCCGACATTTCCAAATCCAAACCCTACACCTACGCCCGGTCCGAAGCCAAAAAAAGCCACGAGCGCCGGAGACCAATAGTGATGGCCAAATGCTCCCGGATACCAGCACCATCCATGCACCCCGGAATATAGCCAGCGGCCGTAATGAAATGGAGCCCAACCCCAGGGGTCGTATGACACCCAGGTCCAGCCATAATAATCCTCCCACGCCCACCGGCCGTTCGAATACGGGGCCCAATCGGGGTCGACAGACGGCGCCCAGACTTGGCCATATCCAGGCTCGTCAACCCACTGCCCGTGGCTGTCCATATCTTCGGCCCCATACATATCCTGTGGCACGTGATTATAGCTTTGCGACTTTAACATCTCGTGGTCGCGCTGCTCGTTCCAACGATCCCATTCGTCCATGGAAATCGCGGCAACCACGCGAAATTCGGGGTCCGACGGGTCTCCCCGCGCCAACATAGTCTGCCCAGCCTGTAACTGCTCCGTACCCTTGGGCGTGGCCACCTCAACGGTTCCTAAGCGAACCGTGATCTCGGTTTGACCATCTTCTTGAACGTATATGCGGTAAGAGCCTATACGCAATGGCCTTACCGATACAGTTGGCGTATCAACTATCGACCTGCGCTTGGGACTCCCGCAACACTCGGAACGTCACCGTTCCATGCCCGATCTGCAGATGATATCGATTGACCCCTAATTCCGCCAGACGGACTTCGGCATTAGCGCCGATGCGCACTCAGATTTGCAGAATCAAACTGAACTTCGGCGCGCGACTTAGCCCCTGCCGCCACGCGATCATCCACCATTAGCGGAGCATTAATGATTCCGCGCAACCCAATCGCCCGAGTCGCCGCGGCGCACCGACACTTCACCGTTGATGATGCTGATTCGTGCGACACCGCGCTCCGGAGCGCCCGGATCCTGCGGAGGCGCACCTTGGGGATTCTGGGCAGATGCTACGAATGCCGCCAACAGCACCGCGGCGGCGATACAGAATTTAGAGTGGAGGGCGTGGCGTCGCATGGTTTCTCCGAACTACCACATTAATGGCAATTCAGATTCCATAGCAAAGCAATATGTTTTGAATCACTTAGACGATTAGGTGCTTGCCGACCGATGGTTGAAAACCACCAGTGTGATTGGAAAGCGCCAACGGGGTGAAGCGGACAGTGAACTAAACCTACTCTCGTAAACCCAATCCAAATCAAAAAGTTCTACTTCTTCGGAGCCGGAGCGGAGCCGCGCACAATAATCTTAAGCGCCACGTCCCCGTCTTCCCCGGGTACCCACTTCACAGTGACCTTAGCCTTCAGCTTGGGCTTAGCTCCCTGCAAAACCGTTCCAGGTGTAATAGCGAAGACCCGAACCGTTGCCTTCCCCAAAACTGTTCGCGTCAGAGTGATGCTGTCATCTTCTAGTGCCGTCACCACACCCGCGAAATACTGATCGGGCTGAGGCGCCGTCGCCGTCGGAGGGTCGTCCTGGCTGCGTAGCGATTGGGAGCCGGCAATTGCAAGGAACAGACCGAGCACACCGCAGGAGACGAGCCGCACATTCCTTAGATTAAGGAAAAGGAATGAAGGAGGGGTAAACTTCGGATTAAAGTTCATTCATCCACACGCGGTCCTACGGTGGCTCCAGTCGGTACTGGCTCGGTGTCCGTCGTTTCTACGGGTCCGGCGGGCAGAGAGATGGTGAAACGAGTTCCCTTCCCTGGCGCGCTCTCCACTTGGATCGACCCGCCGTGCGCCTTCGCGATCCACGCCACGAAGCTAAGCCCCAGTCCCAATCCCGGCTCAGGATTCGCGGACGTCTCCTGCCCCGGCACGCGGTAGAAACGCTCGAAGATATGCGGGATATGCTCGTCCGCAATGCCGCATCCCGTGTCGTCGACCTCCATCTCGATACGGTCCGGCAGCCGGCGCAACGACCACGTGAACCCGACCGCCCGCCGGCGTGAATTTCATCGCGTTCGAGAGCAGATTCGAAAGCATGCGCTCGATCTGTACGCGATCCACTTCGGCCGTGCAATCCAGCGGCAGATCGGCGGAAAGCTCAACACGCGCGCCCTCGGCTGGAATCTGGAACTGTTCCACGATGTCACGCACCACCGAGGACAGATCGAACCGCGTCTTCTGCAACGCAAGCTGGCCCGATTCCGCCTGCGACAGCAGCAGCAAAGCGCGCACGATCTGCGAGAGGCGTTCGATATCCTGCAGGGAGTTCAGCGTCGCATCGCGGTACTGATCCACTGTTTGAGCGGTGAAAAGCGCCACTTCCAACTGCCCGCGGATGGCGGTGATAGGCGTTCGCAACTCGTGCGAAACGTCAGTCGAAAACTGGCGGATCTGCTGGAAAGAGTTTTCCAAACGCTCGATCATGCGGTTAAACGTAAGGATGAGGTAATCGAGCTCATCTCCAGCAGCACGCGTAGGGATACGCAAACTCAAATTGGATCCTGTAATGCGCTGTGCTGTCTGCGCCACCTCCATCACCGGCAGTAGCGCTCGTCCGGTCAGGAACCACCCAAGAAGACAGCCAGCCAGGAGCGAAAGTGGGATCAAGCCGGCGTACATCCAGGTGTAACGCTTTAGGATCTTCTCGCCCTCGTCCATGGGGCGGCCCACCGCCACATAGAAGGGGCTGTGGTGCTTGTCGTCAAAAACTACTCCGGCGCGGATTAGATAAGGAATGCCGTGCGGGCTTACGCGGCGCTTCCAAATCGGCTGACCGCCCTTAATCGCAGCCTCGATTGCCTTAGCCTGGTCGATCCCAACGGATTGGTAGATGGTGGATACTTCCATCACCGCGCCTTTTGCATCGGTCAAAAGGTATACCCGCCTTAGCCGTTCGACCGCAAAATCTTCGTCCGGGTCGTCCTTGTCGTACTCCCATTTCGCGCACCAATCGCCAATGCAGCCCTCGGACGGTGGATGTACGTGTTTTGGCAGTTTTTCGATGTGCAGATAGCCCTTCATGGCGGCCCACTCCTGCTCCAGAAGGTCATGCGCTTCGGAGTTCAGGGTGTAGGCCAGGCGTTCGCGAAAGAGCGCAGCCGTACCCACCAGCAGCAGTGCGAAAAGGAGTGCATATCCTGCGGTCAGACGGAAGCGCAGACCGCGCGTCAGGTGGCGCTTGGCCGACACTACCCCTGCCGCTCCAACGGCTGGTCGGAGGGCTTCTCCAGACTCTTATCGGGCGCCTCGATCATGTAACCGATGCCGCGCACGGTCTGGATCAACTTCTGCGGGAATCGGTCGTCGATCTTGCTGCGCAGGTGGCGGATATAGACGTCGACGATGTTGGTCAGGCCGTCGTAGTCCATATCCCAGACGTGTTCCACGATCATGGTGCGGCTGAGGGGGCGGCCCTTGTTCCGCATCATATATTCGAGGATGCCGAATTCCTTGGGCGCCAAGTCGATCGGTTCGGCGTTACGGGTGACCTTGCGGCGAATGCAATCGAGCGCCAAGTCGGCCACCTGCAGCCGTTCGGGAGCGGGTTGGCCGCGGCGTAGCAGCGCGCGCACGCGGGCCAGAAGCTCCACGAAGGCGAAGGGTTTCACCAGATAATCGTCAGCGCCCTGTTCCAGGCCGCGCACGCGGTCGTCCAGAGCCCCGCGCGCGCTCAGGATCAGGACCGGCGGACCGGCCTTACGATTGCGAATCTTCTCGAGAACCTGCAAGCCGTCCATGTCGGGCAGCATGATATCGAGGATGACCAGGTCATAATCCGTGGCATGCACGAACTCGAGGGCGGTGCCGCCATTGGGGGCGGCATCCACCGCATAGCCGGCGCCCTGCAGGCCCCGGCAAAGGAAATCCGCGATCCGTTTTTCGTCTTCCACTACCAGGAGCCGCACAAGCTTAGCTTACCGCAGCCTAAGGGCTTTTGCCCGCTGTTACCGCGGATTTTGCACGCGGGCTTCGGCATCCAGCAGATGCTGCAGGGTCTCCGAGACATCGGCTGAAGGACGCGTACCATCGACGGTCCAGATATCGGCGTCAGGATAGTATTCCTGGATCGCCTCCACCGCCCAGCCTGGCGCATGCCAGCGGCGGTCAGCAATCTGAATAAATACCGGATGGGGCAAGTCTTTCCGGTGAACTAGAGTTGCAAGGCATGCGGCGCCGTCGAGGCCGGACGGACAGTCGGGCACCAGCACGCGGCGATTCCGGCGCAGGGAAACTTCACGAGTGAGATCGGAGGCGTCAATGGTGCGAAGGCCATAGCGACGTTTGAGAAAATCGGCTTGCGCGGACTTTTGCGCTCCGTTGGGGCCGGCCAGTACGATGGCAATGCGGTCGTCCGAATGGCCCTCGGCAGCGTCGGTTTGCGAGAGATAGGAAAACCCCTCCCGCATCAGTAGCAGACCCATCACTAACGCGAAAACGCAGGCGGCTTGTTCAATCTTTTCCACTTACTGCCTTTGGTCTTCCAGGAAAATGCGCGAGTCCAGGAAGGTGACAAATACCTCGTCTTGGGGCGCAACGGTGCGCTCGCGAAAACGGCTGTGTGGCATTTCCACTTGCATGGTTTCGCCACTCTCTGCGCTCAATTCAATGCGTACCTGCGCGCCCGCCGACTGTACCCTTGTGACGCGCGCCTTCATACTCGGCTTACCATTGCGCTCACGGCTGATATCCAGTTCGAACGGCCGCACGAAGAGGCGCGCGCCATGGCCATCCGGCAGCGTACCGCCCGAGTGATCCATGACCAGAGGACCAAATACCGCCTTGCCGTCCTCGATTCGACCGTGAAACAAGTTCACGTTTCCGAGGAAGTCCATCACGAATTCGGATGAAGGGCGATGATAAACATCTTCGGGCGTACCCTCCTGCTCAATGCGTCCATCGCGCATCACTACTACCCGATCTGCAACTTCCAACGCCTCTTCCTGATCGTGCGTAACCAGAATGCTGGTTACGTGGATTTCGTCGTGCAGGCGGCGGAGCCAACGGCGCAGGCTATGCCGCACCTTGGCATCCAGCGCGCCGAACGGTTCATCGAGCAATAGTACTTTTGGCTCGATCGCTAATGCCCGCGCCAGGGCCACCCGCTGCCTCTGGCCGCCCGACAACTGACTGGGCGACCGTTCCGCGAGGCCTTCCAGGTGAATGAGCTTCAATAGTTCCTTGACCTTCGCGCGAATGGCGCTCTCCGTGGGACGCAGGCCCCGCGGCCGCACGCGCAGCCCGAAAGCCACGTTATCGAACACACTCATGTTTCTAAAAAGGGCGTAATGCTGGAAAACAAAACCCACCCGGCGCTGTCCGGCGCGGCTGCCGGTGACGTCCTGGCCGTGAAAAAGGATGGCACTCTCTGGATCGGGGTCGGCTTCTTCCAGGCCCGAGATGATGCGCAGAAGCGTGGTCTTTCCCGAACCGGAAGGACCCAGCAGGGCCACCAATTCCCCGTCTTTCACCTTCAAACTTACACGCTTCAGCGCGCGAAAGGCGCCGAAACTCTTCGAGATGTTGCGTGCTTCAATGCTCATGCCAGGGTCTCCATTTCCGCAGCCTCACCCGCGCGCGCTCCGGCTCGGATGCGCGCCTCCAAGGTGGTCTTGGCGACCAGCGTGACCAGCGCCAGCAATGCCAGCAGGCTGGCCACCGCAAATGCGGCCACAAAGTTGTACTCGTTATATAGAATTTCCACGTGCAGGGGCATGGTGTTGGTCTTGCCGCGAATGTGCCCGGACACTACCGAAACCGCGCCAAACTCGCCCATTGCGCGCGCATTGCATAGAACTACGCCATAAAGCAGCGCCCACTTCACATTAGGCAGCGTTACCCGCCAGAAGGTCTGCCATCCCGAAGCGCCCAGCGATATAGCGGCGTATTCCTCATCGGTGTCCTGCTCTTGCATTAGGGGGATAATCTCGCGCGCCACGAACGGGAAGGTAATGAAAATGGTCGCCAGCACAATCCCCGGCACCGCGAAAATGATTTGCACGTGGTGGGCGATAAGCCATCCTCCGAACCACCCCTGCGCGCCGAACATCAGCACGAAGATGAGTCCGGAAATAACCGGCGAAACGGCGAAGGGCAGGTCGATCAGCGTAATGAGGATATTCTTGCCGCGAAACTGGAATTTCGCGATGGCCCATGACGCCACTAAGCCGAACACCAGGTTGCAGGGAACCGAAATGCCGGCAGCGATCAAAGTCAGCATAATGGCGGATCGCGCGGCTGGGTCTGTAAAGCTCGCGAAGTAAGCCTGGATGCCCTTACGAAACGCCTCTAGAAACACTGTGAGCAGGGGCAGAAACAGGAATAGTCCGAGAAACAACAGCGTAATCCCAATCAGTACCGCGCGCAGCCACGGCGGATCGCGCCTAGCCAGGGAGGGGCCTGAAACCGTGGACATCTACGTAGTCCCCTTTCCAAGTTGCCGGCTAAACCACCATTGCAATAGATTGATGGCGAATATTACTACAAAAGAAGAAACCAGCATGACGATCGCGATGGATGTTGCGCCGGCATAATCGTACTGCTCTAGCTTCGCGATGATCAGGAGCGAGGAGATTTCCGTGCGCATCGGCATGTTGCCGGAAATGAAGACGACCGATCCGTACTCTCCCAACGCCCGCGCAAACGCCATCGCAAATCCGGTGAGCGCGGCAGGAAGAATGAACGGGAAAATCACTTGGCGGAAAGTTTGAAACCGGCCTGCCCCTAAGGTCATGGCAGCTTCTTCCATGCCTCCATCCAATTCTTCGATGGCTGGTTGCAGCGTGCGCACCACGAACGGAAGTCCGATAAATGTCAGCGCAATGGCTACGCCCAGCGGAGAAAATGCGGCCTTGATTCCCCAAGGCGCGAGCAGCCGTCCGATCCAGCCATTTTCCGCATAGAGTGCGGTCAAGGCGATACCGGAGACGGCAGTGGGTAGGGCGAAGGGCAGGTCTACTACCGCATCCAACAAACGCCGGCCGCGGAAGCGGTAGCGAACCAGGGTCCAGGCCACGATAAACCCGAATACTGCATTCACCAAAGCTCCGACGAATGCGGCTCCGAAAGTGAGCTTATACGAGGCAATTGCCCTAGGGTCCGTAACTATTTGCCAAAAATGATGCCAGGTTATGGTGGCCGTCTTCAGAAACAGGCCGGAAAGCGGAATGAGCACGATCAGGCTGAGATACAGAACCGTCAGACCCAAGGTGAGGCCAAAACCCGGGAGAACGCTTGGCCGTTTAAGTCTCCACCATTTCATGCTTATTTACTCGGTTGATAGATTTGGTCGAAGATTCCGCCATCGGCGAAGTGCGCCTTTTGGGTCTTCTGCCAGCCACCGAACAGTTCGTCCACGGTAAAGAGGCTGACCTTAGGGAATTGCCCCTCGTATTTCTTGGCCACGGCCTCCAGCCTCGGACGGTAGAAATGCTTTGCGGCGATTTCCTGGCCTTCGGGCGAATATAAATATTTCAAGTATTCTTCGGCCGGACGACGCGTGCCGTGCCTATCCGCCACCACGTCAACCAGCGCGACCGGGGGCTCGGCCAGAATGCTGATCGGCGGCGTCACTTTTTCGAATTTGTCGTTGCCGAACTCCTGCAACGCCAGAAAACCCTCGTTCTCCCAAGCTAACAGCACGTCGCCCATACCGCGCTGGACGAAAGTGGTGGTCGAACCACGTGCCCCGGAATCGAGAACCGGTACGTGGCGGAACAACGCGGTAACGAAGTCTTTTGCTTTCTGTTCGTTCCCGCCAGGCTGTTTCAACACGTAACCCCAGGCCGCCAGATAATTCCAGCGGGCGCCGCCGGAGGTCTTGGGATGCGGAGTGATGACGACCACACCCGGCTTGATCAAATCAGGCCAGTCGTGAATTCCTTTAGGATTGCCCTTCCGCACCAGAAAGACGATGGTGGATGTGTAAGGCGAACTGTTGTCGGGCAGCCTGGTCTGCCAGTTTGTTGGCAGAAGTTTCGCGCGCTCCGCGATGGCATCAATGTCGTAGGCCAAGCCTAAAGTGACGATGTCCGCTTCCAGTCCGTCGATCACCGATCGGGCCTGTTTTCCAGACCCTCCATGGGACATTTCGACGTTTAACGGGCCGCCTCCCATCTCTTTCCAATGCTTGGCGAAAACGCTGTTGTAATCCTGATAGAACTCACGGGTGGGATCGTAGGAAACGTTGCGCAAGGTTACGGGAGCCGAGCCCCCAATAGTGGAACTCGAAGCACCGCAACCACTTAACAAGGTTAGAGCGACGGTCAGCGCTGGAATGTTGAGCCAGAGGAGGGCTTGATTTGTTGTCTTATACATTTTGCGGATACTAGATAGAATTGCTCAACTGAGAGGGTATGTCAAGCGATAATTCCCCTGTATTGATAGACTAGTTGCTAGTACCAAAGGTACCCATGACAAGTCTAAGATTCGAGTAAGGGGATTCTTAACTTCGGCCGATGAAGTTCTTGGGGACTTGGCACCGCCTTGCCCAGTCGCTTAAAGTCACCAAGGCCCTAAGTGAACTATCGCGCTCCGAATTCCGAACAAGAATACCGGCTGCTGTTTGAATCGAATCCGCTTCCGATGTGGGTCTATGACCGCGAAACCCTGGCATTTCTCGAAGTCAATACGTCTGCCGCCGCGCGTTACGGATATTCGCGCGAGGAGTTTCTTCGCCTCCGTATCACCGACATTCGCCCACCCGAAGACGTGCCCCTCCTGATAGAAAATCTGGCGCAAGACCGGCCAACCTTAGAACTATCGGGACCCTGGAGGCATCGCCTGCGTGACGGGCGGATTATCGACGTCGAGGTTCACAGCCACTTAATAGACTGGAACGGATGCAAAGCATCGTTCGTGGTCGCGTTGGATATTAGCGAACGACGACGGGCGGCGGACTCTCTTAGACAAAGCGAAGAACGATTTCGAACTGCCTTTGAGCACGCTCCTTTTGGCATGTGCTTGAGCGACCTGCAAGGTCGATTCCTACAGGTGAACACAGCACTTTGCAAGATGCTAGGGTACTCCGAATCGGAACTCTTGGCGGGCGCGTGGCAAAGGCTCACGCATCCCGCGGACCTGCACCGCTCCCTACAGGTTGTCAAGGATTTTAAGAGAGATGGCATGGATTCTGTCGGATTCGAGAAGAGATACATCCACAAAAGCGGTGAAATTCTATGGGTTCGGCTCAATATTTCGGTGGTCAAAGACCACACAGGTGCGCCCGCCCGCTTCATTACGCACGTGGAGGACATCACTGCGAGCCGGGCGGCCAAGCAGGCCCTGAGGGAAAGCGAGGAACAATACCGGTCTTTGGTCGCGCATATTCCTGACGTGGTCTGGGTTGCCGACGCGGCCGGCGGCGTAATGTTTATCAGTCCCAATATTGAAAAGCTTATCGGGCTTTCTGCCGCTGAAGTTTGTCACCGCGGAGCGTGTGCTCTCTTCGAACTCGTCCATCCGGATGACGTAGCAAATGTTACTGGTGCCTTTGAATTACTCTTTACCCGGCGTCATACCTACGATGTGGAGTTTCGCCTCCGAGCGCCGTCGGGCGAATGGCTCTGGGTCCATGATCGAGCCGTCGCAACTTATATGAAGGCTGGGGTGTGCTACGCCAGCGGCCTGCGGTCCGATATTAGCGAACGGCGCCGGACCGAAGCCGCTCTGCGCGCCCGCGATGCGGCCGAGGAGGCCAACCGCACAAAGAGCGCCTTTTTGGCTAATATGAGCCACGAATTGCGTACGCCGTTAAACGCCATCATCGGCTATAGCCAGTTGCTGCGGGAAGACACCATTGGGCCCGAACAGCCTGAAGTCCTCGCCGATCTCGAAAAGATCGAACGGTCTGGACAACTCCTACTCGGTATTATTAACGATGTGTTGGACCTGTCCAAAATAGAGGCTGGCCGTGTAGACATCAAACTTGAAAACGTGGATCTGGCTACCATCCTGAACGACGTGTACAACGCGGTTGAACCACTAGCGCGCCAGCAGGGCGATTTGGTATCCATCGACTGCCCGGACGATTCCCGGTTCGCCTTTGCCGACCTTTCGAAACTGCGTCAGAGCATTCTGAACCTGGTGATCAATGCGTGCAAGTTTACCCAGAACGGTCAGGTCTCGGTGACGGTGAGGCGTTTGCATAAAGACTCTGGCGATTTGATTGAAGTGCGCGTCAGGGACACAGGCATTGGTATCCTCCCCGAAGATCTGGGCAAACTGTTTCAACCGTTCTCTCAAGTGGATGCTTCGGTTACGCGGAGGCATAACGGTACCGGCCTGGGCCTGACTATCAGCAAAAGGTTTTGTCAGATGATGGGTGGAGACATTGCTGTAGAGAGTGAACCCGGCCGGGGTTCCTGTTTCTCGATTCAAGTGCCGGCCGCAATAGCTTCTGCGTCTCCTCCGACTGTTCGCCGCGATGCCAGCGCCTATGGCCCTGCGAAGACTTCCCGTGTTTGCTAGCGGCCAAAACAGCCAATAGAACGAAGAACCAAGCTGCCAGTCCCGGCCGTTGTTGCAATGGATATTCGACCAGGCAATGCAGCCAAAACGCTATTAAACCGATCCCCCAAACCGAACGAAATGCCGATGGAAGAGCCATGAGAGCCAGCGAAAATAGAAGCGCAAAAAACGGCCACCCACCTTCCACAGCCCACTGTAGCCAGTCGTTGTGCGCCTGATTGGCGAAGGTGCCGTCATCGAATATTGCGTAATGGGGATAGGCCCGGGACCAGTCGCCCAATCCCACTCCCATGGCGGGGCGATCTTGGATCATCGCCAATGACGAGATCAGGAATTCGCGGCGCCCCGCCAGGGGATCGGGTTCCCACAGCCGTTGGCTGAGCGCCTGCCACCCGCCAAGCGCAATGAACAAAACGGTCAGGGCACTAAACACTCCCAACGCCTGGGCAACCCTCCGTCCTGGCGCGAGGCCCTGCAACCAAGCCGCCAGCAGTACTACTGCCACCTCGGAGCAAACCAGAATAGATCCAGCCCTCGATGCGGATGCCACGACGGATGCCACGATGGCCGCGCCCATCGCACAGTGGGCCAGCACTACCCGTCGCCCCCGCACCGCCTGCCACAGCGCTATGGGGAGGATAGTTTCCATAAATGCTGCGTAATGGTTCCGGTTGGCGAACGGTCCCATCACGTAATCCTGGTAGCCGCTGTTGAACAGCCAAAAATATTTGCCCGCCGACGTGAACACTTGGAGAGTTGAGAGCACGCTCAAGCCAAAGCCAAAGTACAATGCGAAATCCAGAAACACATGGCGGGCTCTGGAATGCTGAAAAAGCTGGAGCGCCAGGAAAAAGAAAGCCAGCCAAGTCACCCAATTCAGCGTGGCGTTCCACGTCCCCCAGCGGTAAACAGTTCGGTTCGCAGCCAACTGGACCAATCCCCATAAAGGCGCCGCACATAGGGGTGCAAGCCAAATTCGGCCCCGTATCGCACTGGGTCGGCGCAACTGCTCCGTTGCCCAAACGGCGACTGCAATAAATACCGCTACCTGGACCAAGCTCCAAGCCCATCGCGACTCGACCCAAAGCGTGAGAATCGCAAAGCTCAGGAGCATCGCCAGCGCCGCCCCTTGGCGCGTCATGAACGCTCCAGCCAAACGCGTCGCAATGCCACCGACCCTTCGATGCGGGTAGATCCCGGCACCCGCTGGCAAATCAGGGTCAGCCGCACCAAGCCTCCGATGGGCGCCTTGAAATGCAGAGCGTCCTTCTTCCAGTCCACGCTGGAGAGATAGGGCGAGTCGGTGGCTAGATCAATGCCTGTTTTCGCGTCGAATACGGACCATCGCAGTCCGCTGGCTGGCGGGAGTTCCGAGGTATTGTATTCGAACCGCAGCGTGTAGCCCGCGCGAGGAACCAGCGGTACGAACTGCAGAAGCGGAGTGCAGCTCTCCGGCTGATCGCCACTGAGCGCGATCCACAGGTACTGTGGCGACGGATTCCGGCCCACGGTAACTCCTGGCGATATCGGCACTCGCCACCCGAAGCCACCACCCGGGAAGGCTGTTAATAAGTGGCCGTCAGTGATGGTGTCCCCGGCAGTGTCTAACGGCGTGAACGGAATCAAATGGCGCGTGCAGAGACTATTCCAGACACTCATCGCCGCAGTCGCTTCACCTATGTCGAGTTGGCCGTTGCACCACGATACTAGGATTGGCTCATCCTCGGCGGCCGCAATCGCTGCTAATCTCGCCGCTACTGGCTCGGAATCTGCCATGCGTCCCGTGTTCAATAGAAACTGAGTATACGCGTTCAATACCTCGCGACGGTTAGGAACGGCCCGACTGAGAATTACCGGCGCCGGCGAACTCATGTGCCAGCAAAGTTGAAAGACCGGACTGAGATCGCCATATCCCATCTGCAAAGAGGCTCTCACCGACGGCCAAAACCCGGCCTGATCGCTCCGTCGGAAATAGTAATTAGCGAGTTCCCAACGAGGCGCAAATTGATGGTTAACCTGGGCGGCTTTCAGCAGCATGGCTTCAGCCGTGTGAAAATCGCCTCCCATCTCTGCCGCCAGACCCAGGCGGACCCAGGCACTGGCATTTCCGGGGTCTAGGGTGGAAGCGGCCGTTAGTGCCGGAATCGGATCGCGCCCCGCCGCTTGCTCGGCATCAGCCAGTCTGAGGTGCAAGTCCGCGTCGCCCGGGCTTTGCCGCGTGGCCCGCTCCAGCGCCTCGACGCTGTTCTGGCGGGAGAGATAATCGGCCCACGCCAAGCGAATGGGCCAGTAGAGCAAGAGCAACATCGCCGGGATCACGGCGGCAATCCCGATACTTCGGATGGGGGAATCCCAGGGGCCCTCGTCAGTATGCATCTGGCGGCTAGAAGGTAGATGTGGCCCAAGGTGCCGACAATTCTCAAGAAATGTTTGAAGACGTGAGTCACACGCCGGCAGCTATTTCGTAAGCTTTGGCCTTTCAATAAGCTACCGGCTTCAATCGCAGGTTTTGGACTCTGTATCGAGCGACCCCGTTGCTAGCATGAAGTTGGAATGAGGAAACCGGAAATCGCCAAACGCCTGGCTCGCCAGTCAGGAGTATCTAACGCTGAGGCCGCCGATCAGTTGGATCGCGTCGTCAACCAGATCCTGTCTAAACTGCGCAAAGGTAAGAATGCTCAACTTCCCGGCCTGGGACAGTTCATTCCAGGTCACGAAGGAGTGTATCAGTTTCAGCGAAGCGGTGCCAAGATCGCTCCTGTCGCCAGAAAGGAGAAGCCCGGTGCCAAGAAGAAACAATAACCGCCAATCCATCGCTCAAGTTGCCCGCCTGCTGAAGCAGTGCCTAAACGAAGGCACTTCAGTAGAAATCGATGGCTTAGGTACCTTTGTCCCAGATCCCGGCGGCGGCTTCCACTTTCGAGCCCGTAACCGGCCAAAGGTTTTCATTGCGTATGTCCAAGAGGATGCCGTCAGCGCCGAAAGACTTTTCGAAAGCTTGGAAGCCTGCGGCTTCGACCCCTGGCTTGATCGCCGCAAGCTTCTCCCGGGCCAGAACTGGCCGCGTTCCATTGACGAGGCGATTGCTACTTCGGACTTCTTCCTGGCGTGCTTCTCGCAGTGGTCTGTGAAGAAAAAAGGGGGGTTTCAGGCCGAGATTCGTTATGCGCTCGACTGCACCCAGCGTATTCCGCTCGACCAAGTCTTCCTGATTCCAGTGCGCCTGGACGCATGCCCTGTTCCACAGCGTATCCAGCGGGAAACACAGTACATCGACCTCTTTCCGGATTGGGAGCGCGGCTTCCGCCGTATCGTTGTGGCAATGCGCCGCCAATTGAGCAGGTACGCCGCCGCTTAACCGGTAACCGCAGGGCCGCGCGACACGTCCATCGTCCAGCTATCCCCATGCATATGTCGCACTTCCGTCTAAATTGGCTTTGTTTGGTCTTTTTACTTCCGATCATGCTGTTCACGGATATCCCGCTGGCGGCGCAATACGGACAGTATCCCAACGGCCAGCCACCGGGGACCGGCGGTTTGGGCATACCCGTTCCTCGCAGGGGCAAGAAGAAGGAAGAGCAAGTGCAACTGCAAAGCACCTCAGGCATGTTGCGCCGGATGCAGAACAAACAGGTCGTTGTCGAGGCCGATGACCACCGAATTCTCAACTTTAAGCGCACCGACACCACGCATTTTCTGAAGTTAGGTAATCCCATTAAGCCGGCCGACCTCAGACCCGGCGATTACATTGAAGTCGAAGCGTCCGAAGACGAAGAAGGCTTCTTGACCGCGGTAAACGTCATGTGGCAACAGGACGGCACCGCCAAGGATCGTAGTCATGCCGCCGAACCGGTAGACGTCTCCCTGGCCAAGGGTTCTCATCCAAAAGAAACGAAAGACAAAGATAGCGACAGCGACAAAGACAGCGACAAAGACAGCGCCGACCAACCAGCCACCCAGGATAATGCTCAAACTCAGTCCGCCCCAAAGCCAGCCAACCAGGCATCGACGCCGACCGCTCCTCAGGATGACCCCAGCCCTGCCGATCTGAAGACCCCCATTCACGAAGAAGTAAAAGCCGTGCAGATCGATGCTGACGACCAGGGTCCACCCGTTTTGAAGCATGGCGGGAAAGCCGGTCGTAAGGAAGTTGAACCAGCACCTGCGTCGGCCCCCGCACCGGATCTTTCCGCCCGAAACGAACCACCCGCCACTGATCGCGAACCGCCAATCGAGCGTGAGCCACCTGTCCGCGGACCCCAACGACCGGAAGAAGTAGTCATGGAGAAAGCTCGGGCGGCTGCCGGTACATTTTTGGAATCCCTCCCAAATTATGTTTGCCAGGAAGTCATGACCCGTTATCAAAGCGAGTCCGGTTCCAAGAATTGGAACCCCTACGACGTCATTTCCATGGCGCTGGTTTATGACAAGGGTCAGGAGAGCTATCGCAATCTGGAGATCAACGGAAAGCCCACCAAAAAGAAAATCGAGGATCTCGCCGGGTCGTGGTCGACAGGCGAATTCGGTAGCGTCCTGGCCGACGTATTCTCTCCCGCCACTGCCGCCGATTTCGAATATCGCAAAGAATCCCGACTGGGCGGCCGCACCTCTTACGTTTATGACTACACCGTCGAACGCGAGCATTCCCATTGGCGCATTATGGTGGCATCCCAATTAGTTACACCGCCCTACCGCGGTTCCGTTTGGATCGATAAGGAAACCAGCCGCGTGCTCCGTATCGAAATGCAAGCTACCCATATACCCGACGCCTTCCCGACCGATAAAGTGGAAATGGCTACCGACTACGAATTCGTCAGGTTCGGCGGCGAACAGCAGTTTCTGGTGCCGGTACACGCTGAGTCGCTCGGATGCCAGCGCGATAGCGGGACATGCAGCCGTAACGCCATCGATTTCCGCAACTACCACAAGTATTCCGGCGAGTCGACCATCACGTTCGATAAATAGCTTGACCTGAATTCCGAACTTCCTTAATCTCTAGTAGAATAGAGGGGATTACTCGCCATAAGCCGCAATGAACATTTCCGTGAAAGGTGAATATGCGCTGCAAGCCTTATTCGACCTGGCTTCCCAGCCGCCCGGGGTCCCCGTTAAAATCGCCGAAATTGCCAAGCGGCAGAAGATCCCGCAGAAGTTCCTCGAGCTGATTCTGGCGGGTCTGAAGCAAGGCGGCTTCGTGGAATCGCGCCGCGGCGCCGAAGGCGGATACCTGCTGGTCCGGACTCCGGAGACTCTGACTGCCGGCGAGGTGCTCCGTTTTGTCGAGGGTCCCCAACCTGGACGTTCCCGTTCACGGCGAAAAGGCGAATCGCCCTTCGCCGAAATGTGGAATCGCGTGGACTTGGCCGTTTCCGACGTGCTCGACCATACCACCTTCGCCGAACTCCGCCGCGTATGGACCGAACGGAATGCCAGATTCGTTCCGAACTGGGAGATATAAACTTTGTTCTACGCCGATAATTCGCTCAGCATCGGCCGCACGCCCCTGGTGCGCATCAACCGCATAACCAATGGCGCACCCGTGACGCTACTGGCCAAGATCGAGGGCCGCAACCCTGCCTACTCGGTAAAAGACCGGATCGGCGCCGCGATGGTTTGGGACGCGGAGCGGCGCGGCATTTTGAAACCGGGCAAAGAATTGATCGAGCCCACCAGCGGCAACACCGGCATCGCACTGGCCTACGTCGCCGCCGCGCGCGGTTACAAAATCACGCTCACGATGCCGGAAACTATGTCGATCGAACGGCGCAAAGTTCTTCAGGCACTGGGCGCACGACTGCTTCTTTCCGACAGCGAACAGGGTATGGCCGGATCCATCGCCAAGGCCCTGGAACTGGTTTCCTCCGATCCTGACCATTACGTGCTGCTGCAGCAATTTGAAAACCCCGCCAACCCCCGCATTCACTTTGAAACCACGGGTCCAGAGATCTGGACCGATACCGAGGGCGCGGTCGACGTGCTGGTAGCAGGAATCGGCACCGGTGGGACAATTTCCGGCATTTCGCGCTACATCAAGCAATCTCGTAAGAAGAAGATCGTTTCCGTTGGCGTGGAACCCGCCCGCTGTCCGGTGATCACCCAGACGTTGAAGCGCGAGCCCATTCATGCCGGACCATCCAAAATCCAGGGTTTGGGCGCCGGCTTCATTCCCGACACGTTGGATCTGTCACTGGTCGATCGCATGGAAACGGTTACTGACGAAGAGGCCATGGAAACCGCCCGCCGGTTGGCTCGCGAAGAGGGCATTCTGTGTGGCATTTCCTGCGGCGCGGCGATGGCGGCCGCGCTTCGCCTGGCCCACGAAGAGCAGTTCAAAGGCAAGACCATCGTGGTAATCTTGCCGGATTCCGCGGAACGCTATTTGAGCACGGCTTTGTTCGACGAGTAGGTGAGCCTCCCGCCCCGGATGGTGAATCGAACTTTGGAGAAGGCAGTTACACCGTCTTCCGGACCGCCTTGCAGTACAACTAAATCCGCCTCCATCCCGTTGGCGATCCGTCCGCTTTTGCCCGCATATCCGAACCGCCGCGCGGGATTCGTGGTAAGTGATGCGAGAATCTGAGCGAAATTCATGCCGGCGCGCGACATTAAGGTGAACTCGAGTGCCGTGTCATAGTGATCCGTATATCCGACGTCGGTCCCGAACAAGACATCTCCCCCGCCCTGCTCAAAGATCCGAAGCTCGGCAGTCATCCTATCGCCCCACTGCTGCCGGGTCTTTTCCGCCGCGCCGATTTTGCGCGCTTCGTAATCGAACAGCGTGAGCGTTGGGATGAGCGCCATGTGCGCGGCATTTAATCGCGCCACGAACTCTGCGGTCCAAGCTGGTGAATCGGGAACCGTATGGGCAAGGATATCGACGCCGGCGGCAATCGCAACTTCCACTCCCGCTAAATTTTGGGGATGGGTGAACACCGGCAGATGGAGGCGATGCGCCTCCTCGACGGCTGCGCGCACCATCTCGAGCGGCATGATGGCTACGCGGCCGCGATCCTGAAGCGAACCGGTGAACAGCTTGATCCCGTCGGCGCCACGGCCCGCCAAAGCACGGACTTGAGCCGCCGCGTCGTCTGGCGTCGTCACCACCGGCATCGAGACATGATTGGCGGTCAAGTGATCGCGGATATAAATCGGCTGGGCTGTCCACAACGGTTCTCCCACGGTCAAGACGCGCGGTCCGGGCAACTCATGGCTGTCGATTCGGCGCCGGAGCGCCAATGTGTTACCGAGGACCGAAGCAACGTCGAAGACCGTGGTGAAGCCCCATCGATTGAACATCTCGTCTATTTGTTGGCCGAGTACTGCCGCGTCGGCATCGCGCGCATGCAGCAGGCTTGGGGCGATGATATGTACGTGGTTATTCCAGAATCCGGCCACTACCGTACCGCCCGTGCAGTCGAGCGTCTGAGCGCCTTTCGGAATTCTTGTGGCGCCGCGCTTTCCCGCAGCTGTAATGCGATCTCCGTGCACGACGACAATCCCGTCATTGATGGGCGTCGCGTCGGGCGACACATAGACTGTTCCTCCGACTAATGCCAGATCGGCGGCCGTCGAACCAACGGCTCCCGTGAAGAATAATGCGAGCGCTAGATAGACTCGGGTGAAATGCCTCACAACAAACAGCATAAACCGCGGCACTGTGACGCTAAAATGGAATCAGTCGCTTTGGAAAAACCTTAAGGAGATGGAATGACGTTTTGTCTGGGGATCACGGTCGAAGACGGTCTCGTCGGTATTGCGGATACGCGGGTGCTGTCCGGCAGTGAGTCGTTAGTTGCCAAGAAAGTGGCCACCTATCAAGGGCCCGGTTTCTCTTTCTTCATCATGTCATCGGGCTTGCGCTCGCTGCGAGACAAGGCCTTGCTGTACTTCGAGGAAGTCTACACGCGGCAGATCGCTTCACGCGACCGTCTCTTCAAGATCGTGAACCTGTATGCCAGCGAAGTGCGGCGTCTGGCGGAAGAGGAAGGCCCATCGCTTCGCCAGGCCGACTTCAATTTCAATATCTATTCCCTGATCGGCGGACAAATGTCGTCCGATTCCGTACATCAATTGTTCCTCATCTACCCGGAAGGCAATTGGGTGGAGATCGGTCCCGACACTCCCTATCAGATCATCGGAAATTCCGGATTTGGCAAACCTATACTGGAGCGT
Source organism: Bryobacterales bacterium (assembly GCA_963738345.1). Lineage (GTDB taxonomy): Bacteria > Acidobacteriota > Terriglobia > Bryobacterales > Bryobacteraceae > Bog-159. The sequence continues at coordinate 1,920,263 of CAVTWI010000002.1, read as the reverse complement.
TCCCTCACCCACTCGGATCCCATTCTCTATGCTTTCAAGCTGGGAATTCTGGCTTTCGATGCGACGCGCCTTTGTGCCGCCAATGTCGACTTTCCAATCGACCTGCTGCTTTATAAGAAGGGGAGCTTTCAGTTAATCGAACATCGCTTCGAGCGCAAGGATCTGGTGCATATCTCCGATTGGTGGCAGGAGCGTATGCGGCGGGCAGTGAACGAATTGCCATCCGAGTGGGTGGAGAGTGCGTTCTCCAAGGTCGCGTCCGAAGGAAAACCTCGCGCCGGGTGAGTTTTCTACAGCGGCAGCACGTCTACTTCGACGTGCAAAGTGTGGCGCGATCCGCCCAACAACACACCGTAAATCGGACTGACGTCGGCGTAATCGCGTCCCCACGCAACCGTGATGTGTCCGTCCGAGGGCACGCAGTTATTCGTCGGATCGAAGTCGACCCAGCCGTACCTGGGACACCACGCGGAGCACCAAGCGTGTGAAGCATCGGCGCCGATCAACCGGGGGCGGCCCGGAGGCGGCATGGTCCGCAAATATCCACTCACATAACGCGCTGGAAGCCCTAGCGATCGCAGACACCCGATCTGGAGATGTGCGAAATCCTGGCACACTCCGCGACGCTTTTCAAAAAACGTTTCAACAGGCGTAGCGACTTCGGTGGCCTTTTTATCGAAGCGGAAGTCCTGGTGGATTCTGCGCGTCAGATCGAACGCCCCTTCGAGCAACGGACGCCCCGCCGGAAATGAGTCCCGCGCATATTTGGCGAGATCCGCACTTGCCTTGATGCGCGCCGTATCGAAGATGAATTGCCAGGCGTTCAAGACGTTGTCATTAGGTTCGCCCTCCAGCGCTTGGCGCACTGTCTCCCACGGGGCCGAGTCGGAAAAGTTGGGGTGAGGAAGGACCGTAACCTCCAACCGGCTATTCGCCTCCACGACCAACTTTTCATGGGGCTCCTGTAGTGTAAACGACGTTAGTGTATTGCCAAAATAATCGAAGTGGGCGGTGGTCACCGGCGGAGTCGGCATCACTGCCACGTAACTCTCCCAGCATGTCTGTCCGCGAAGATTGCGCGGAGTCACCCTCGTAATGTGATGGGACACGGAAACCGGATCTTCGTAATCGTACGTGGTCCGGTGCCGAATGCGGTAGATCATGCCGTACGCCCCATCTCAGCGTGACTAAAATAGACGTTCGTCAACGCATCCGACAGCGCCGGCAGCGCGGTCCCGGTTGCCGCGAGGAGTTGGTCGAGCGCTTCGCGAATATCGTCGGGGCCGGGTTCGCACAGCATCCGCACATCCGCGCGAAATAGGGTGGACGCCGCATCTTCCACGCTCTTTTGTTTGGCCATGGGCCATCCCGCACCCATGGGCCGCTCGGACAATCGCCGGCAGTGTTCCAGCAGGTCGTTGAGTTGGAATGCCAGCGACCGGGGATTGTCCTCGTCTTTCATAATCAGGTCGAGCACCGGCGCGGCCTGCAACACGGTGAAGTAGCGCGACCGGTAAGTCATCGAACTGTCGCACACTTCGAGTAGCATCTCGAGCGTCGGCCACGTGCTCGGGCTGAGCGGCACAATGATTCCGCGGAACAAATCGACCAGTTGGATCGAACGCTCCAGGCGCCGTCCCAGGCTCAGAAAATGCCAGCCGGGGCCGCGCGTGATGTTTTCCATTTCAATGCCGCGCATAGCCGAGAGTGCCCCGATACAGCGATTCAAGACTGCCAAGGCCTCGCCGGTGGTGGCGTAGCCCCAAGCGGTCGTATGAGCTGTGCCGAACTGATTTACTACGCGCAACATATCGCTCGAAAGATGATCCCGCACATGTGCGGCCATACGCGCGGCCCGGTTCAAGTTGGCATTCAGGCTGTCACTGCGCTGCTCCTCGAAGATCAATGACAGGATCTCCTGCTCCAGGTCGCGCCACCGGTCCAGGTGCCCTTGCGGATCATCCTCCGTCAAGCGCGAGTGAGGCGATGCCAGGCACGCGTACAACTTCATTAGCGAATCCCATTCAGCCGCTCCCGTCGCGCCGAATTCGCCCGTAAGCCGCACCAATATGCAGCGCAACATGCGAGCCAGATGCTCGCAGCGTTCCGCATACCTGCCCAGCCAAAAGAGATAGTCGGCTGCCTGGCTGGGTAATCCACTGCCCTCGCCGCGATTGAGTTCCACGGGTTCGTCCGGCGGGGGACGCAAAGTTGAGACGTCCACAGGCCGGTCTGAAAGAACCCAGGTATCCTTACTGCCGCCGCCGCGCTGCATGGAAACGATCGGGGTATCGTGAGAGGGCGAGACGCGCGCCAATCCACCAGGCATCACCACCCAGGAATCGCCACAGGCCGCCAAATAAACGCGCAATACAACGCGGCGCGGCATCAACCGGGCTTCAGACCATACCGGAATGGTGGAAAGTTCGAGTATTTCCTGCCCGGCGAAGGCGTGTGGGCGCTCCCGCATACGCGTTAACATGCGCGCGCGTTCGTCGCCCCTCAGTTTCGCGCCGAACACGGGTTCAAGCCCGTAAGCGGGGAATGACGGTTTAATCACCAGAAAATCGAGGTTATCGAGCACGTACTGGCATTGACGCGGCTGGCCGCACCACCACGTCGCCACGGACGGCAGTTTCAAGCGCTCGCCGAGCAACCGCTGGCAGAGTTGCGGCAGGAAGGGCATGAACGCCGGCGATTCCACCAGGCCGCTTCCCAACGCATTCGCCACCACCACGTTCCCGGCCCGCACCGCTTCAACCAAGCCGGCAACGCCCAAGAAAGAATCCGGACGCAACTCGATGGGATCGCAAAAACTATCGTCCACGCGCCGCAGAATGATATCCACCGGCTTCAAGCCGTCGAGTGTCTTCAAGAACACGCGACTATCCCGCACGGTTAGGTCGCCGCCCTGAACCAGAGTGAATCCCAAGTAACGCGCTAGATAAGAGTGCTCGAAATAGGTCTCGTTAAAAGGACCCGGCGTCAGCAGCACCACGCGTGGATTGTCGCAGTGCGAAGGGGCCAGCCTCAAAAGGTTTTCGCGGAACGAGCGGAAGAAAGACGCCAAGCGCTCGACCTGAAATTCCCGGAAAAAGTCGGGAAAGGTTTCCGCCAGCACGGTGCGGTTCTCGAGTGCATATCCCGCGCCGGAGGGCGCCTGTGTGCGGTCCGAGAGTACCCACCAGTGCCCGTCCGGCGAGCGTGCCAGATCCACGGCCAGGAGATGCAGGTACGGCGCGACATTTGCCAGGCCGTGGCATGGACGCCAGAATCCAGGGTTGCCGAAGACCAAGGCGGGCGGTAGATGGCCGCCGCGCAACAGCGCCTGCGATCCATATAAGTCCGCCAGGATTAAGTTAAGCAGGTGCGCGCGCTGGAGCAGTCCGGCTTCGAGCGTGCGCCACTCGTTGGGATGAATCAGGAGCGGGATGGAATCCAGGCTCCACGGCCGGTCCATTCCCAGCGGATCGCCATAGATGTTGTAGGTGACCCCATTTTCCCGGATTCGCTGGCGTGCGATTTTCCAGCGGCGTCCCAATTCCTCGGCGCCCAGCGCCGACATGGAGCCTATAAATGAATCCCAATGGGGGCGAAGGATGCCAGGGGCGGAAGACATCTCGTCGTAAACGCCCGAGACTCGGGGATACTCGCTCGCTAATGGGGATGCGTCGAGAGTGTCTCCGGAAATGCTCATTAGGGGCGACGACTGGTTGTAATTTTAACAGAGTTCAAGAAACGGTCTGTTCTTTCGCCAATCACCCTAATCTTGACAGGGTTTATGATGATGCTACAATTAAATACAGATTTCTGAGCGCCAAATCCTTGGTAAAGAAGATGTTTGCATCCGGCCGGGACACTCATTAATCCAAAGAGGGGTAGCTTATGGCAGCCGTTCTCATACCCGCACCCGTACGGACGCAGGCACAACACCTGCTGTCCACCATTGGCAATACCCCCTTGCTACGCCTCGATAAGATCAGTCGCGATGTTCCTGGCGTATCGATCTATGCCAAGGCCGAGTACTTTAACCCGGGTGGGTCGGTAAAAGACCGTGCCGGTTTGAACATGATTCTGGATGGCGAGCGCACCGGGCGCCTTCGGCCCGGCCATGTGATTCTCGATGCCACCAGCGGAAACACCGGCATTGCGTACGCCATGATCGGTGCAGCGCGCGGCTATCCCGTGAAGTTATGCCTGCCCGCTAACGCTTCCATCGAACGCAAGCGCATCCTAAGAGCTTATGGAGCCGAGATGGTATTCAGCGATCCTGGGGAGGGCTCCGACGGCGCTATCCTGAAATGCCGCGAGATCTACGAGGCGGACCCCGACCGCTACTTCTATCCCGATCAATACAACAATCCCGCGAATTGGCGTGCGCATTTTGAAACTACCGGCCGCGAGATCATCGAACAAACTAACGGCCTGTTAACGCACTTTGTGGCTGCCATGGGCACTAGCGGAACTTTCACCGGCGTAAGCCGCCGCTTGCATCGCGATCTGCCGGAAGTAAAGTGCTACTCCGGGCAGCCCTCCAGCAGTTTTCACGGACTGGAAGGTTTGAAGCATATGCCTACGGCCATCGTGCCCGGCATTTATGACCCCACCTTGGCCAACGGCAATATCTGGCTCGAAACCGAAGACGCCTACGCCATGGTGCGGCGCCTCGCTCGCGAAGAGGGTTTGCTGGTCGGCATTTCGTCGGGATGCAATGTGGTCGCCGCCTTGCAAATCGCACGTCAATTACAGGCCGAGGGCAGTGACGGAATGATCGTCACCATGCTCTGCGACAGCGCCGAGAAATATCTCAGCGACCATTTCTGGGATGAGGAATGATCCACATCGAATCCGACGCATGGGGCGAAATGGTTGCCCATGCGCAATCTACCTACCCGAATGAGTGTTGCGGAGCCATGCTCGGCTCTATTGGCGACGATGGCAAGAAAGTCACGATCGCCATGCGGCTAGAAAACGCTTATACCGGCGAGCGCGCCGCGCACTATGAATTGCGTCCGGAAGATCTGCTGCGCGCAGACAAAGAGGCTCGCAGCCGCAATCTCGATTTAGTCGGTATCTACCATTCGCACCCCGACTGCGGCGCTTATTTCTCCGAGACCGATCTGAAGAACTCGTGTCCCTGGTATTCTTTTGTGGTGCTCTCCGTACGCAACGGCGCTTTCGACCATGCCAATAGCTGGCTGCCGGATGCGGAGCAGACCAAAGCGGAGCGCGAGGAGTTGACATACTGAAATGGCTAAAGTTCTAATCCCCACCCCCCTGCGCCAATACGCCGGCAAGCAGGATTCCGTCGAGCTCAGCGGCTCGACCGTAGGCGAAGTGCTGACCGCCCTGACCGCACAGCACCCCGACCTGAAGCGTCAGCTTTATAACGATGAAGGCCGCATGCGTAGCTTCGTCAATGTTTATCTGAACGACGAAGATATCCGCTACCTGTCTAAGGATGCGACCCCGGTAAAGGACGGCGACATCGTATCCATCGTGCCGTCGATCGCCGGAGGATCCGTGGCTGCTCCACCGGAGCCTGCCACCGAGGCCTTGTCGAAAGACGAGATTCTCCGATATAGCCGGCATCTCATCATGCCCGAAGTGGGCACCGAAGGTCAGCTCAAGCTGAAGGCCGCCAAGGTACTTCTGGTCGGCACTGGTGGACTCGGGGCGCCCCTCGGTTTGTATCTCGCGGCTGCGGGCGTGGGACGAATCGGCCTGGTGGATTTCGACGTGGTCGATTTCACCAACCTGCAGCGCCAAGTGATCCATGGCACCAGCGACGTCGGGCGGAAGAAGCTCGATTCCGCGGCCGACCGCATGCACGAGATCAACCCGTTTGTGCGCATCGACAAACATGAGGTCGCGCTTTCGAGCGAGAACGCACTGGATATCCTGCGCGATTACGACCTGGTGGTTGATGGGACCGACAATTTCCCCACCCGTTACCTGGTGAATGACGCGTGCGTGTTGCTGGGCAAACCCAACGTCTACGGTTCGATTTTCCGTTTTGAAGGTCAAGCCACCGTGTTCGCTTACGAGGGTGGACCTTGCTACCGTTGCCTGTACCCGGAACCGCCCCCCCCTGGGTTGGTGCCGAGTTGCGCCGAAGGTGGCGTGCTGGGAATCCTGCCGGGAACCATCGGACTCATCCAGGCTACCGAGACCGTAAAGCTGATCCTGGGCATCGGCGAGCCACTGGCGGGACGTCTGTTACTATATGATGCGTTGGCTATGCGTTTCCGGGAGTTGAAGCTGCGCAAGAATCCAGAATGTCCGGTGTGCGGCGATCATCCTACGGTAACCAAGCTAATCGACTATCAACAATTCTGCGGCATCCCACAGTCGCAGGCGGAGGTTTCCATGGCAGGTGAAGAGGGCGACATCGATCCCACGGAAGTGAAAGCGAAGATCGACCGCGGCGACAAGTTCCAGTTGCTCGACGTGCGCGAGCCGCATGAATATCAGATCTGCAGCATTCCCACATCGAAGCTGATTCCGCTGGGCCAGCTTTCCCAGCACCTCGACGAGTTGGATCGTGACATCGAGATCGTGGCGCACTGCAAGAGCGGTATGCGAAGCGCCAAGGCTGTGGATTTATTGAAAAAGGCTGGCTTCCGTGCGCGCAACATGAAGGGCGGCATTCTCGCCTGGAGTGACAAAGTCGATTCCACCGTCCCGAAGTATTAAGCTGCACTGGGCCGCACAGTTTAAGCCGGAACTAAAATTGCGATGACGTCGGCGAGGTTATTGCCGATGCTCAAAAAACGATGCATTCCCGCACTGCTGTGGAGCAGTGTGTTGCTTTCGACGGCAACATTTGCCGGTTGTTCCGCGCACGTTAGCGCTGGCTACCGCGTCTACGATCCCTATGCTGCCGACTATCATGTCTGGGGACCGGGCGAAGACGTCTACTATCACCGCTGGCTGGGCGAACGTCATTACGATGATCGTGATTTCCGCCGTCTCAATCGCGACCAACAAAGAGACTACTGGCAATGGCGGCACAGCCAACCGGAAGAGCACAAATAGCTAAATGCTGCGCACGCCCATGGCGACGATATCTTCGATTTCCATGGCTTCCTTCACGACAAACGGCTCGCCATACTTAACGCCGATGAGATTGCCGTAGAATCGGGCAATCGCACCCAAGCGTTCGCGGATTTCCTGTTCTTGAGGGAACAGGCCACTGCCTTGGTCCTGCGCGCCATATTGTGACTTATAACTCAATAATGCGGCCATACGCTGCTCGAATTGCCCGCTGATATCAACCACGAACGAAGGTGTCACGTTGGCATAGAGTGAGGCGTAGAGAATCTTGTGCGGGCGATGCGGTTCGCTGTATTCGTCTAACTTCTTAAGACCCGCTAGGAAGCAGGCTTCATACCCGAGTTCGCTCGCGCGATAGTGATCCGGGTGGCGTCCGGTCCAATACGGCAGGATTACCACACGTGGGCGTAGTTCCCGAATCTTCACGGCTAAAGTCATTCGCGCGCTAATGGTGTTCTCCAAACGGGCGTCGGGAAAGCCTAGATTTCCGCGCCATTCCAATCGCATCTGCCGGCCGGCAACTTCCGCTTCCGCGATGCGCTGCTCCGGCGTACCGCGCGTCCCCATGTCGCCAGCCGTGAGGTCCAGCACGCCCGTACGGTATCCTTTCTCAGCCATGCGGATGAGCGTGCCACCGCAAGTCTGTTCGATATCGTCGGGGTGCGCCGCGATGCCCAGCACGTCGAGGCTCATGTTCGCGCCGCCAGTTTCTTCAGAAATTCCTGCATGGTCACCTTGTATTTGAAAGCTTTGCGTCCGTCGATCGCAATCACCGGCACTTCTTCGTTATAGACCGCCAAATACTCCGCCTGCTGGTCGATATCTATTTCTTCGTAATCGAATGCCGTACGGTCGCGGGCCGCGGCCAGCACGGACTTGGCGTCGTCACACAGGCAGCATCCCTTGCGAGTAAACAGCGTTACGCGAGTCATTCCCAGTAATGATCCCGGCGGCGGTTGTATTGACTGCTGGCTCCCATTACTTTCACCAACACCATGCCCGCCAGGAACCCGGCCACGTGCGCGAAAAACGCCGTTCCGCCCTGCGAAACGTGAGTCTTCGCGAAACTGGCCGAGCCCAAGCCACTAAACAATTGGATGACGAACCAGTACCCCAAAATAATGGGCGCCGGAATTTCGATGGTGGTGATGAAGAAGAGAATAAAGACCAGGGTCAGAACGCGCGCCCGCGGAAATTTCACTAAGTAGGCGCCCATGACTCCGGCGATGGCGCCGCTGGCGCCCACCATGGGTATGGTCGAATACGGGTTCGCAACCACTTGCCCTATGGCCGCCGCAACTCCGCATAACAGATAAAAGACGAGAAACTTTCCGTGCCCCAGCAAATCCTCGATATTGTCGCCGAAGATCCACAGGAACCACATGTTCCCGAGAACGTGCAGCCAGCCTCCATGCAGAAACATGGACGTGATAATCGCGCTGAAGCGTACTTGGTCGGGCACCAATCCGTAAATCTCGATTAAAGCATTGCGGTTGTAGGGCCCAAGGGATACTTCGAAGAGAAAGACGAGCAGGTTCACGGCGATCAAGGAAATGGTGACCACCGGCCGCGTATAGCTGGGCTGCGTATCTTTGAGAGGAAACATTTAGGTGGTCATCACGGCGCGGCCGATGCGTGTGGCCATATCGGGATAGGGCCGCCGCGGGGCCTTTAGCATGAACGCGCGGACCTCTTCTACTCCGCAAATCCCGCCGCGCGCGCCCATTGCCGTGCAATTCAGCGCGGCCATGGCATTCGAAAAATCCAGTGCGTCCGCCAGACTCATGCCTTGCAAAACAGAATAACAGAAGGCGCCATGGAACACGTCTCCAGCGCCGGTAGTATCTACGCAGTTTACTACGAACGCGGGCGAGTACAGGAAGCGGCCGTTCTCCAGCGCCAGCGCTCCGTGTGCGCCCAGCGTCATGGCCGCCACGCGCATTCCGTACTCCCGTTGGATGAGTTCCAGGGCGCGCAGCGGATCGCGCTCGTTGGTCCACTGCGTAGGGAATTCAGAACTAGCAATCAAGTAATCCACATGCGGCAACACCTGGTCGAAACCGTGGTAAATCGTGTCCACATCCACAGTCACCGGAATGCCTGCGCCGTGCGCGATGCGGGCAGCGTGGGCTACGGCCGGAGTATCGTGCCCGTCAATGTGCAAGAGACGCGCACACAGGATCTGATCGGGCGTAATTTCCGCCGGGTCGATGCGCAAACACTCCGGACGCGACCACAGCACGGTGCGTTCGCCAGTGCCGCGATCGATGATGATGTAGGCCGACTGATTCGGACAATTCGCACGGCTCTGCACGTGGTCCAGGTTGATGCCGGCTTCGCGCAGGCTGGCCAGTTGGATACGGCCGCGCTCGTCGTCACCGATGGTTCCGATGTACTTCGCGCGCAAGCCCAAACGCGCGCAAGCCGCCATGGCGCTGGCGACCTGTCCCCCGGGACTCAGGATCTCTTCTTCGAACGGAACTTTGCCGGCGTAGGCCGGAAATCGCGGAACGACCAGGAGAGTGTCGGTGGCGTTGAGTCCAACGCCGGCCACGTCGAATTGGGGGGGCACCGAACTATTGTATCTACCCGTTACTGCTGCGGACGTTTGGCCTGCTCCATGGCAATCTGATTAATGTGCGAAAGGGCCTTGGCCCCCGAGGCGCCTTCGATGGCCTTTACCGCGATATCCTGCACTTGCTGTTTAGCTTCATCCACCTGCTTCTGGAGCGCCACAATTTGCGCCGCTTGCCGCGCGATAGTGTCTTCGAAGCTTTTCACCTGCAGGATCGCCAACCGCTTCTCAGTGTCGGCTTCCCTCTTCAGCAGGACAATTTCCTGCTCGAATTTCTGTTCCGCCGCCTTGGCCGCCAGGACCGCCGCCTTATCCGACTCGGTCTTCAAGGTCTCGGGGAATTCCTGGGCTTCCTGCCGCAAGCGAACCAATTCCTGCTCCTGCTCCTTCAACGCCGTCTCGCGTTGGGACCAGCTCTTTTCGAGTGACTCCTGACGTTCCTTGTTTTTCTTTTCCTGGATACGCTGGTCTTCCTCGTATTTATCCTGGGCCTTCTTGCGTTCCAGGCCTTTCTTGTATTCGTACTCCTCAATTTCCCGCGCGCGCGATTTCTTCAAGCCCTCTTCCAACTCCTTGCGTTCGCGTTCAGCATCGCGCGACTCCGTTTCCCAGGCAGCGCGCTGCCCGGCGATCTCGCTTTCCAGACGGTCCTTCTCGCGCGCGTAATCCTGCACCATCTGGTCCAGTGCCGTGGCGGCCACATCCATCTTGTGCAACCGTTCCAACTCGGCCCGTTCCAGATTCACCGCTTCGCGTACGGCGGAGAGCCGTTCTACTTCTTCCACAAGCTTTGCGGAAACATTCCCCAGCGCCTTGGATATTTCGAGCCCGAGACCGGCGATTTTCTGTACCACGCCGTCTACCGTGGTGCCGTCGACGGACTGGCGGACCTCCGCTGCACGCAACCGGGCGGACTCCTCGGCTTTGGCGTCTGCGGACTCACGAGCCGATTCCGACTGCTGGCGGATCTCTTCGAATTCTTCCTGCACTTCGCTCTTGGCGCGCTTCGCACGCACTGGCGGTTTTGTTGTTTTAGGCATTTTGGGACTCAGCATAACAGATTCCAACACGGCCCGTATCAGATTGACCGTCCGCACAGCATACACTGAAATAGTGTTCCCTTCCCGCGCTTTCCTCGTACTCGCCTTGGTGCTTACGCTGCCCGCTGCCACTACACGCAAACCCGTTTCCCAGAAGGCGCCTGCGAACCACCCTCCGGCCGCGGTCCGGCGCTGGATGAAGACCCTGACCCTGCGGGAAAAAATCGCTCAGATGATCTTTATTCCGTTCCACGGCGCAGCCCCGAACACCCGCTCGCGCGAATACCGCCAGTTCATGAAACTGGTGCGCGAAACCGGCGTGGGCGGTATGGTTCTGGTTAATTGGAGCAATGGCCGCGTCACCCAGAAAGCCCAGCCGTACGCGCTGGCCGCCTTCCTGAACCGCATGCAGAAACTATCGCGCGTGCCGCTCATGGTGGCCGGCGATTTCGAACGGGGGGCTTCTATGCGCGTTGATGGCACCACAGTCTTCCCGCAGGCCATGGCTTTCGGCGCCACCGGGGATCCGTCGCTGGCCCGTTTTGAGGGCGCGGTAACCGCCCGTGAAGCCCGCGCCCTGGGCGTCCACTGGCTCTTCTTTCCCGTGGCCGATGTCAACAACAATCCCGATAATCCGATTATCAATATCCGCTCTTATGGCGAAGACCCTAAACAGGTCTCGGCCATGGTCACCGCATTTATCGAGGGTACCCGTTCAGATCCCCATTACCGGGTGCTCACCACTGCCAAGCATTTCCCCGGCCATGGCGATACGGCGGTCGATACGCATTTGAATATGGCGGTGATCAACGCTACGCGGGAGCACTTGGCCAGCGTGGAATTCCCTCCGTTTCGTGCCGCCATCCAGGCAGGGGTCGATGCGGTCATGACAGCCCATATCGCCGTGCCCGCCATGGCTCCCGCAGACGTTCCCGCCACCCTCTCGCCCGCCATTCTCACCGGCGTCCTCCGCAATGAACTCGGGTTTAAGGGCATCATCGTTACCGACGCGCTCGAAATGGGCGGCATCGCGCAAGGCTATTCGAGCGGTGAGGCGTCCGTACTCGCGCTCCTGGCCGGAGCGGATGCCTTGGTGATGCCGCCCGATCCGGAAGCCACCGTCAAAGCGATTCTCGCCGCGGTGCAAAGCGGACGCATCACTCGCGCACGCATTGACGAAAGCGTCACCCGAATTCTTGCCGCCAAAGAACACCTGGGCCTAGACCGCCGCGCTACGGTCGATCTCGAAGCTATCGGCGATCAAATCGAGATGCCCGACGATCAGGAGCGCGCCCAGGATATTGCCGCTCGCGCTGTGACTCTAGTCAAGAACGACGGCAACCTGATCCCGCTACGCGTCCCCGCCAAAACGTGCTTCCTGACGCTCGCCGAAAGCCATTATTCGAGCGAGGGCCTGGAGTTCGCCCAGGAAGTTCGCCGCCACGACAAGAACGCCACTATCATTCCCTTGGATGCCTCGCTGCCGTCGGCCTCGCTCGACGCGGCCGTACAGAAAACCGCGGCGTGTGAAACGGTCGCCGTCGCCGCCTTCGCCTCTGTTGCCGCTTACCGCGGTGATGTAGTGCTCGGTGGCGAATTCCCGCACCTGCTCGATTCCCTTTTTGCCACCGGCAAACCCGTGGCGCTGATCGCCCTTGGAAACCCTTATTTGGTCCGCAGCTTTCCCAAAGCCGCCGCCTTCCTTTTGACTTTTAGCACCGTACCGCCGTCGGAAACCGCGGCGGTGAAAGCGCTGTTCGGCGATTCGGCTATGCGCGGACATACGCCTGTCTCGATCCCCGGCGTGGCCAAGATCGGACAATGACCCGTGATTCCATCCATCGCACTTTACCCAAAGCCTCCGGAGTATTTATGACCCGAAACGTCTGTTTGTATCTGTGCTTTGCTTTGCTCTCTGCCGGCTTCGCGAAGGCCCAATCTCCGGCCGGCCTGGCTGCCCGCCGTAAAGCCCTCGATGACCTTCTGGCCGAGCGCTGGGAATACTCCCTGCGCACCCAGCCTATCTTCGCCACGATCGTGGGCGACAAACGATACAACGCGGAATTGGGCGATTTCTCCGAAGAAGCCGTGCAAAAGGATCTGCGCGAAGCCCGCGCCTTCCTCGCCCGGTTCGAATCCATCGACACGACCGGCTTCCCCGACCAGGAAGCCCTCAATAAAGAGTTGATGGTCCGCGATTTGAAAATGCAGCTCGAAGGCGCCCGCTTCAGAGGCTGGGAAATGCCGATTTCTCAAATGGACGGCATCCACATCTTCCTGCCGATGCTGCCGACCTTCATGTCTTTCGACACGATGAAAGACTATAGCGACTATATCTCCCGCCTGAAGCAGGCATCCCGCGCGATCGACGATACCATGGCTTTCATGCGTAAAGGGATGAAAGACGGGCTGATGCAGCCGGCCTTTCTCCTTGACAAGGCGGCCGCGCAGATCGATAGCCTGGCCACCCAAGCTCCCGATAAATCACCCCTGGCGCAGCCCTTTCTTAAATTCCCCGCCAGCATCGCCGCGGCCGACCAGCAGCGCATCCGGCAAGAGGGACTGGCGGTCATTGGCGATTCCGTGCTGCCGGCCTTCGTGCGTTTGTCTAAATTCATGCGCACCGAATACGCCCCCAAAGGCCGCACCGAACCGGGCGAATGGGCGCTTCCCGATGGCGCGGCGCGCTATGCCTTCGATGTGAAACAAAGCACCACAACCGACCTCACGCCGGAGCAGATCCACGCCATCGGCCTGGCGCAGGTTGCCGAAATTGAAACGCGGATGCTTGCCGTGGCCCAAAAGTTCGGCTATAAGACACTGACCGATTTCAACGCCGCTATTGCTGCCGATCCTAAATTGCACGCCCACTCGCGCGAAGAATTACTCGATCTTACCCGCAAATATATCGATCAAATGTACACCAAACTTCCCGACCTGTTCGGCCGTCTGCCGAAAGGTAAGGTGGAAGTGCGGCCCGTCGAGGAATTCCGCGAGAAGGAAGCGTCCACTCACTACGAGCAAGGCACCCCAGACGGCTCCCGCCCCGGCCGCGTGATGGTGGTCACCGGCGACTTCCAGAACCGCCTGCTCACCGACGTGGAGACCACTGCGTATCACGAGGGTGTGCCCGGACATCACCTGCAGATCGCCATTGCCCAGGAAATGCCCAGCCTGCCCCATTTCCGCCAGCAGGAGTTCTATGGCGCTTACACCGAAGGATGGGCGCTCTATGCCGAACGTCTCGGTAAAGAAGAGGGATTCTTCCAGGATCCCTATAGCTACTACGGCCATCTACAGGATGATATGTTGCGGGCCGTCCGCTTGGTGGTGGATACCGGATTCCACTACAAACGCTGGACCCGGCAGCAGGTTGTGGACTTCTTCCACCAGCATTCGGGACTCGACGAACCTACTGTACAGGCCGAAACCGATCGCTACATGGTGTGGCCCGGGCAGGCGTTGAGCTATAAGATCGGCCAATTGGAGATATTGAAACTGCGCGAATACGCCAAGGAAACCCTAAAAGACAGATTCAGTCTGAAGGCCTTTCATGACGAGATCCTGGGAGGCGGGGCACTGCCTCTCGATGTGCTGAGCCGGCGCATTCACGCGTGGGTGGCGACGTTGAATCGGCCTTGAATCAGCCTTGACGATTTGAGTCGGCGTCTCACTGGGTAAGCGCGTAGACCCAGCTCTTAACCATGATCTGGAAGGTTTTCGCCACGAATGGTTTGGGTATGAATCCCGAAAAACCTGCCTTCCAAGCCGCCCCGGCACGCTCTGCGCTAGCAGTCAGGGCCACGATGGGTATGTGGGGATAATCGCACCAACTGCGCACCGTCCTTGCGATCTCGAGGCCGCTGCGATCCGGTAGTCCCAGATCCACGAGCAATAAACGGGGACGGGTGTCTTTCAGGGCGGCAATCGCATCCCTGCAGTTCTCGACTGCTAACAGATCGATATCCACTGCTTCAAGCAGCCCGCGCACCAGCGCGACAATGTCGGGATCGTCCTCTACCAGGCATACATCGACGTGTTTGGCGGCGCATGCCATTCGCGTTTGAACGCTTTCTTCCAGACCGGACTGCGTTTCAACCTGAGTCGTCATCGCCCGTTGTCACCCACGGACCACTCATCGGCAGATTGACGTATAGGCTTTATGGGCGGCGCCTGGGGACCCACGCCGAGCGTTCATTGCAGAAATAACGAGTAACGACCGATATGGAATGAGTATGAGCCGCAAGCCGGAAATACTCAACATCCAAGAGCTCGCCGTCTTTCTGACCATACCCCGCTCCACTGTCTATAAACTGGTGCGCGACGGCCGGATTCCCGGTCACAAAGTCGGGCGGCACTGGCGATTCAGCCGGGGGGCTATCCTTCGCTGGATCGAAGAAACCTCCAATTCAATGGCATCGGTACCGCTTGTTCAATCAAGAGAGGATTGTCGTGCAGATCATTAAAGACGAAGCCAGTCGTGTCCTGAAGATTAGTGGCGAGCTGGAAATCTGCGGCGCTGAGGAGTTACGAAAAGTGCTGCTCGACCTGGTATGCGAGGAACTATCCCCCGCCGTGGACCTATCCGAGGTCGAGTCGTGCGATACCACGGCCCTGCAACTGTTTGTGTCCGCCGGCAAAACCGCCGCCCGATCGGATAAACAATTCAAGCTCACAGGGCTCTCTGATGCGATGCGCAGCGTCAGCGAGGCCCTGGCCGTAGTGCTAACCCAGCCTCTGGGAGGTGTTCAGGATGCAGTTTAATCCGGTCGCGACTTTTCTTCAGGAATCTGAAGAACTACTGGCCGCCATCGAACAGGCGGCTCTATTGCTGGGTGCCGGGGAAGGCGGCGCCGAAACCGTTAACGAGCTCTTTCGTGCCTTCCATACTATAAAGGGCTCCGGTGCTATGTGCGGGATCGATGATGTGGCCGGATTCACCCACCACGTCGAAACCCTGCTCGACCAGGTGCGCGAGGGAACGGTGGCAGCGTCCCCGGACCTGGCGGAAGTGGTCTTGAAATCAGCGGATCATATTAAGCTCCTGCTCGGTGTACAACGGGGCGGCGCTCCGCCTCTCGCCGGCACTGGAGAAAGCCTGATCGAGGCCGTAGAACAGTTCGCCAAGAGTGGCGCGCCAGGGCGCACCGAATCCCCCGCCCCCGCCGCCGAACGTTCATCTCCCCAGATTGGAGGAACGGCGCCCAAGCGTTGGCTGATCTCTTTCCGGCCCGAACCTTCGTTGCTCGAACGCGGCGCCAGCCCGGTGGCCCTTATGCGCGAACTGCGCAAGCTGGGCGCGTGCGAAGTCACTGCGCACACCGAAGAGATACCCGCGCTCGACGCGATCCAACCGGACCTCTGTTATCTCTGGTGGAGCATTGCCCTGTCCGGCGACTGCGACCAGAACGCCATCCGCGACGTTTTTATCTTCGTCGAGGATGACTGCAAGCTGGAAATCACGGCCAACGCCGCTGCGGAACAGGCACCACAGCAGCAGCAGTCCATCGCCAACTGTCCCGCGCCGTTAGCTGCCGCCCCATCCCCGGCGCCGGCCCCCGTCGCGCCCACCGCTCCATCCCAGAAGGGGTTGGGCAAGGAATCCACTGTACGCGTGCCGTCCGACCGGCTCGACCGCCTGGTGAACCTGGTAGGGGAACTGGTTATGAACCAGTCCCGCCTGGCACAGGCCGCCTCGCAGAGCGGCGCGCCGGAGTTCACGAACCCAGTGCAGGAACTGGAGCGCCTGGTGGCCGAACTCCGCGACAACGTACTGGGTATCCGGATGCTGCCCATCGGCACCCTGTTCGGACGCTTCCGGCGCCTGGTGCACGACCTTTCCGCGGGACTGGGCAAAGAAATCGACCTTGTCACCGAAGGCGCTGAAACGGAGTTAGACAAGAGTATTCTCGACCAGTTGGGCGAACCCATGGTCCATCTCCTGCGCAATTCCATCGATCATGGGATTGAACCGGGAGACGAACGTGTGTCGCTGGGCAAGCCTCGCCGGGGAACGGTCCGTCTTTCGGCACTGCACCGGGGTTCCGACGTGGTGGTCACGATTGAGGACGATGGCCGCGGTTTGAACCGCGCCGCCATCCGCGCCAAAGCGCTCGAACGGCAACTGATCGGGCCGGATGCCAACCTGACCGACAAGGAGATCCTCAACCTCATTCTGCTGCCCGGCTTTTCTACGGCGCGCGAAGTTACCAGCGTGTCCGGCCGCGGCGTGGGCATGGACGTGGTGAAACGCCAGATCGATGCCTTGCGCGGCACGCTCTCGTTGTCCACCAACGAGGGTAAAGGCACCAAGTTGTCCATAGCCCTTCCTTTGACCTTGGCCATCATTGACGGACTGCTGGTGCAGGTGGGCCGTGACCGTTTGGTCATTCCGATGGCGGCGATTACCGAGAACGTCGAATTGCTCCAAGCCCAGCGGCGCCGTAACAACGGGCGGAACGTGATTGCCGTGCGCGGCGCATTGGTGCCGTACGTCGATCTGCGCGCGGCCTTCGGAGTCGAGGGAGACGCCCCGCCAATCGAGAAGATCGTCATCGTGCGGCATGAGGATCAGTTTGTGGGCCTGGTGGTCGACCGCGTTTTGGGTACCCACCAGACCGTTATTCAATCGCTCGGCCGGTTCCTGCATCACGTGGAAGTGGTTTCAGGCGCAACCATCCTGGGGGACGGATGCGTGGCTCTGATTCTGGACATTGCGGCGGTAGTGCGCTTTGCCGACGGCGCCTGCCGGCAAGGTTTGGCCGGCCCAAAAGACAGGCTGTTCGCGGCCTGACCGGCATTCCTGATTTTGAAAGACAGAGAAACAAACATGAAGAACCTCAACATCGGAACCAGAATTATGGCCGGCTTCGCGGCGGTCATCGCCATCGCCATAACACTCGGTCTGTTCGCTTACGCCAGAGTAGGTGGAATCGAGAAAGGCTCGTCCGCCATCGCCGGTACCTCGCTTCCGGGCGTCTACCTGGTGGGTCAGGTGCAGAACGGCATCCAAAAGGAGTTCACCCTGATCCTGCAGCATATCGGATGCAGCGACAAGTCCGAGATAGAGCGCGTGGAAAGTGAAGTCGCGGCGTCCCGCACGCGAAATCACGGCTTCCGCGACGAATATCAGAAGCTGATCTCGAGCGACCGCGAGCGTGCTCTGTTCGATGCCCTAATGGTCGCGCGTAATGCTTACGTCGGCTCCTCGGATGAGGCTCTCCGGCTGAGCAAGACCGGCACCGTCGATGGGAAGAAACGAGCGGCAGACTTGGTGAACGCTAAAGTCAGAGCGCTCGAAGGCCAATACCTGGAAGCCGCCGCCAACCTGGTGGCCGCCAGTAAGTCGTCAGCAGAACTACAGGCGCAAAAGGTGGAAGAAGCGGTGAAAAGCGCGCGCATCGGCATTCTGCTAGGCCTTGCCGTGGCGCTGCTTATGGCCATTGCCATCTCCTGGCTGATCGTGCGCAGCATCACTTGCCCACTGGCGGTAGCGGTGGGCCTGGTGGACCGGGTGTCAACCGGCGACTTGAGCCACCAAGCCGAAGTCGACTCGCGCGACGAAGTGGGCCGCATGCTTGCCGCGATGAACAAGATGGTCGGCAACTTAAAGAATACGGCGGGCATCGCCACGCAGATCTCCCGGGGGGATCTGCGCGCTGAACCCATGATTCTTTCGGAACGCGACACGTTGGGGCAGGCTTTGTCCGGCATGGTCGCCAATCTGAAGACCGCTGCGAACGTCGCCGCGCGCATCTCGGAAGGCGATTTAAGCGTTCAAACCCATGCGCAATCCGAACACGATGTACTGGGCCGGGCGCTGGATGGCATGGTGCGCAACCTGAAGGGTGCCGCGCATGTCGCCGCGCGCATCGCCGAAGGGGATCTGACCGTGGCCGCTCAAGCGCTTTCAGAGCAAGACGTGCTGGGGCACGCACTGGTCCGCATGCTCGAAAACCTGCGCAAGACCGTGGCCGAGGTGTCGGCTTCCGCGTGTAACGTGGCCACTGGAAGCGACGAGATGAGTTCCACCGCGCAGCAACTCTCGCAAGGCGCCACCGAACAGGCTGCTGCGGCCGAGGAAAGCACCGCCGCCATGGAAGAGATGGCCGCGAGTGTCCAGCAGAACGCGGACAATGCCCGGCAAACCGACAAGATCGCCTCCAAAGCCGCGGAGGATGCGCGCTCGAGCGGCGATGCGGTGGTACGAACCGCGGCCGCGATGAAACAGGTAGCCGAAAAGATCGGCATCATCGAAGAGATTGCCCGCAAGACTGATCTATTGGCTCTAAACGCGGCTGTCGAAGCGGCCCGTGCGGGCGAACACGGCAAGGGTTTCGCCGTAGTGGCATCGGAAGTGCGCAAACTGGCGGAACGCAGCCAGACCGCCGCCGCCGAAATCAGCCGGCTTACCGCCGATGGCGTGCATACCGCCGAAGGCGCCGGCCAATTGCTGGGTAAGTTGGTGCCCGACATTCAGAAGACCGCCGAACTGGTGCGCGAGATCGCCGCTGCCAGCGAGGAACAGAGCACTGGCGCGGCGCAGGTTAATAAGGCGATTCAGCAGCTTGACCAGGTGATCCAACAGAATTCGGCCGCATCCGAGCAGATGGCCTCTACCGCCGAAGAGCTCTCGAGCCAGGCCGAAGTCATGCAGTCCAGCATCGCTTTTTTCAAGACCGGTGACAAACCCCAAGTTGCCGCGTCCAGGCCGCGCCGCCCTGCCGCCGCGCAGGCGATGGGCGTTGGATTATCGAAGATCCAACGAGCAGTAGGAGTCGGAGGGGCCCGCATTGAACTGGACAGTAACAGTGGCAGCGCCGATGCGCGCGACCACGAATTCAGCGCCTACGAGGCGTAGACATTATGCAAGGGAGAATCGACCGATGATAGCTGAAACGCGTCAATACATGACCTTCAAACTGGGAGACGAACTCTTCGCCATCGACGTGGCGCAGGTGCGGGAAGTGCTCGAAGTCTCGCAGATCACCAAAGTTCCCACGGCGCCCGCCTATATGCGGGGCGTAGTGAATGTGAGGGGACAGGCCACTCCGGTGGTGGATCTGCGCCTGCGCTTCGGCCTGCCGCCGGGAACGGACAGTGTCCACACCCGCATCATCGTAATGGAACTCGATCTGGACGGCGAGGCCACCGTGTTGGGCGGCGTAGCCGACAGCGTACACGAAGTGATCGAGCTGGAACCCGGCAGCATCGATCCGCCCCCTCGCATTGCCATGCGCTGGCGGACGGACTTTATCCAGGGTATGGGAAAGCGCGGCGATGATTTCATCATCGTGCTGGACATCAACGCGGTGTTCCGTTCCGAAGATTTGGCCGTAGTCCGGGACGCCACAACTCCCGAAGGCGAGTTGACCGCTACGCGCTAGGGGCGTAGGAGAACCATATGAAGAACTGGAATATCGGAACGCGCATTGCTGCGGGGTTTGCGGCGGTCATTGCGATTGCGTTGGCGCTCGGGGTGTTTGCCTATACCAAAGTTGGGGGCATCGAGCGGGATGCCGAGGAGGTCACCGGCAGGTCGCTGCCGAAAGTATATCTTGTAGGCCAGCTACAGAAGAATATTGCCGTGGCTTACAGCTTGGGTCTGCGTCACGCCTCCACAACCGATAAGCGCAATAAAGACGAAGTCGATGCTGAACTGCAGGCCTTGCGGACGTCCGGCGCGGCGCTCATCTCTGAATACGAAAAGTTGATCGTCACCGATCAGGGGCGCGCGCTCCGCGATGCATTCACCGCGGCCAGGTCGAAGTTTTGGGCTTCCCTGAATGACGTATTGACGACCAGCCGCATCGGCACCGCGGAAGCGAGCCGCCGCGCGCTCGAAATGGCCGTCACGCAAGTCTTACCCCTGGAAAAAGAGTATTCAGCGTCCGCAGAAAATATCGTGATCTTTACCAAGAACAAGGCAGACAAAGATGGCGTCTCCATCCAGGCCTCGGTGGCCGGTACGCGCACCGGCGTCCTGCTGGGGATCGGAGCTGCCCTTCTGGCCGCCATTCTGATCTCGATCTTTGTAGTCAGAAGCATCACGGTGCCGTTGCAAACGGCCGTCGACTTGGTCGGAAAAGTCGCCGAAGGAGATCTGACTGACACCGTGCGCGCTGCTTCTACCGACGAACTCGGCCGGATGCTTACGGCCATGAACGGCATGGTGCATAACCTGAAAGGAGCCGCCCAGGTGGCTATGTCCATTGCCGAGGGCGATCTCACCGTCGAAGCGAAAGCGCTTTCCGAACGGGATGTGCTGGGGCAGGCGCTGATTCGCATGCTCGGAAACTTGCGCAAGACGGTGGCCGAGGTGGCTGGTTCTGCCTGTAACGTAGCCACCGGCAGCGACGAAATGAGTTCCACGGCGCAACAGCTTTCGCAAGGCGCCACTGAGCAGGCCGCCGCGGCCGAGGAAAGCACCGCCGCTATGGAAGAGATGGCCGCCAGCGTCCAGCAAAATGCCGACAATGCGCGCCAGACCGACAAAATCGCTTCTAAGGCCGCCGAAGACGCGCGGTCGAGCGGCGAGGCTGTTTTGCGCACCGCCAGCGCCATGAAACAAGTGGCCGAGAAAATCGGCATCATCGAAGAAATCGCCCGGAAGACCGACCTGCTGGCCCTAAACGCGGCGGTCGAAGCGGCCCGCGCCGGCGAACATGGCAAGGGCTTCGCGGTGGTCGCTTCGGAAGTCCGCAAGCTGGCTGAACGCAGCCAGACCGCCGCGGGAGAGATCAGCCGTCTCACTGCTGAAGGCGTCCACATCGCCGAAGGCGCCGGCCAACTGCTGGCTAAACTGGTGCCCGATATTCAGAAGACTGCCGAACTGGTGCGCGAAATTGCGGCTGCCAGCGCCGAACAGAATACCGGCGCGGAGCAGGTCAACAAAGCCATCCAGCAACTCGACCAGGTGATCCAGCAGAATTCGGCTGCTTCCGAGGAGATGGCCTCCACCGCCGAGGAACTCTCTAGCCAGGCGGAAGTCATGCAGTCGTCCATCGCATTTTTTAAGACCGGCGATAAGCCCACGGCCCAGGCGCCCAGGGGCCGCCAAGTTCACGGCTCCAATGGACGGTCGACGACCGTCGGTTTGGCCCGGATGCGGCGGGCCGTAAGCGGCGCGGGAGCCAGCATCGACTTGGACAACAACAACGGCGGCGCCGACCCGCGCGATCGGGAGTTCTCGGCGTATGAGTCATAGGGGCGGGGACTGGAGCCACAGAGATCTTCCAACGAGGAAATGAAAATGAAAAACTGGAAAATCGGAACGCGTATCACCGCCGGGTTTGCGGCGACTATTGCTATTTCCATGGCGTTGGGGCTGTTTGCCTACGGCAAGCTGGGAGGCATCGAAAAGAATTCCTCCGAGATCGCCGCGCATTCGCTTCCGGGCGTCTACTTGGTGGGCCAGGTACAAAACGGGATTCAACGCGAATATAGCTTGATTCTGCAGCACATTAATTCTTCCGACCGCGCCGCCATGGACGCGGTAGACAGCGAGATGAACGAATCCCGCACTCGCAATCGCGGGCTTCGCGCCGAATATCAGAAACTGATTTCGACCGATAAAGAACGAAGCCTGTTCGACGCTCTGATGGCAGCGCGCAACGATTATGCGGGCACTTCGGACGAGGTTTTGAAACTGAGCCGGACGGCCACTCCGCAGGGAAAGAAACAGGCCCTCGAACTGGTGAATGCTAAGGTTCGTACCCTCCAAAAACAGTATCTAGAAGCCTCCGGAAACCTAGTCGCCGCTAGTAAAGCCGGGGCCGAGGAGCAATCCCTAAAGGTGAGCGAGGAGGTTAAAAGCGCCCGCTGGGGAGTTTTGTTCGGCATAACCGCGGCACTGCTAGTGGCGATTTCGATCTCGTGGTTCGTGGTGCGTAGCATCACCCGTCCGCTGGCCCTGGCTGTCGGCATTGTCGATGGCGTCGCGCTGGGCGACCTGACCCGCCAGGCCGAGGTAACCTCGACCGACGAACTTGGCCGTATGTTGAAGGCCATGAACGCCATGGTGGACAATCTCAAGGCCACCGTCCAGATTGCCGGCAGAATCTCTCAGGGCGACCTCGGCACACAGCCCCGCAAGTTGTCCGATAAAGACGCCTTAGGGCAAGCCTTAATCGAGATGGTGGACAATCTGAAAGGCGCGGCGCAGGTGGCCGCGCGCATTGCCAAAGGCGACCTGACGGTTGAGATACAGGCGCGTTCCGCTCAGGACGTTCTGGGCCAATCGCTGGTCCGCATGCTGGAAAACCTGCGCCGCACGGTTTCCGAAGTGGCCGCCGCTTCCGGCAAAGTGTCGGCGGGGAGCGAACAAATGAGTTCCACTGCTCAAGAGCTTTCCCAAGGCGCTACAGAGCAGGCAGCCGCCGCCCAAGAGAGCACTGCCGCCATGGAACAGATGGCCGCCAGCGTTCAACAAAACGCGGACAATGCGCGCCAGACCGACAAGATCGCCTCGAAAGCCGCCGAGGATGCGCGTTTGGGCGGCGATGCAGTGATCCGAACTGTAGGAGCCATGAAACAGGTGGCCGAAAAAATCGACATTATCGAAGAAATCGCCCGCAAGACCGATCTGCTGGCACTGAATGCCGCGGTGGAAGCCGCGCGTGCCGGCGAGCATGGCAAAGGATTCGC
Organism: Bryobacterales bacterium; assembly: GCA_963738345.1. Lineage (GTDB taxonomy): Bacteria > Acidobacteriota > Terriglobia > Bryobacterales > Bryobacteraceae > Bog-159. The sequence goes on along the minus strand of CAVTWI010000002.1, from coordinate 1,896,947 downwards.
GGTGGTTGCCTCGGAGGTACGTAAACTGGCGGAACGTAGCCAGACGGCCGCCGCGGAGATCAGCCGCCTTACCGCCGATGGCGTACGGACCGCCGACGGTGCGGGCCAGTTGTTGGCGAAACTGGTGCCCGATATTCAGAAGACAGCCGAACTGGTACGGGAGATCGCGGCCGCCAGCGCGGAACAAAGCACTGGCGCGGCGCAGGTTAACAAAGCCGTGCAGCAACTCGATCAGGTCATCCAGCAGAATTCGGCGGCCTCTGAAGAGATGGCGTCGACGGCCGAAGAGCTTTCCAGCCAGGCCGAACTCCTGCATTCCTCCATGGCCTTTTTCAAGACCGGCGAGACGCAGCAGACCGCACCCAAGGCCAAGCGGGCTCCGGCGGCCGAAACGCGCTCCACCCAGCATGGACTGGCGCGCATGCGGCGGGCGGTCTTGGGCGCGGGCGCTGAAATCGACCTGGACCACGACTTAGGAGGCCCCGATCCGCACGACCGGGAGTTTAGCGCCTACGAAGCTTAGCGACAACGAGCCGGGAACAAATAGTGTTCCCGAAAACAAGGGAAACTATGTCCACCATACGATCATTTCAATCGAAGTTGCAGGTCTGTTTTGGAATTCTCTTTGCCTCTATTCTGGCCTTCGGGATGCTTGGTTATAGTGTCCTGCCAGCAGGTTCCGGCGGGAGCGCCGCGCAAATAGCCGGATCTGCGGCGTGGCTAGGAGCCTTGGCGTTGTCGGCGGGGATGTTCTGGTGGGCGAACCGGGTCCTGGCGGCAGTTGCGCCGGCGCTCGATAGCATTGCAGAATGCGTCCAACACATCGGCACAGGTGAAGTGCCGCCCAAGCTGGCCGGCAAATTTCCCGGTGTCTTCGACAACCTCAAGAACAACTTGAATTCCTCAATCGACAACTTAAGCGGATTGGCAGAGGTGAACAAAGTACTCCAACGCATGGCGGCCAACGATCATACCGTCAAAGTCGCTGGGAATTATCGCGGCATCTTCGGCGAGGTTTCCGCTGCCACCAACCAGGCGCTCGACCGCGTGAAAGCCGCTACCTTGGCTTGCGTCAACGTAGCCAAGGGCGACTATAAAGACAATTTGGAAGCGTTTAAGAAGGTCGGCAGGCGCTCGGAGAACGACGAGTTGTTGCCCTCTTTTGTCGGCATGATGGAGGCCATCGACGCCCTGGTGCTGGATGCCCAAAAGTTGTCGGAAGCGGCTGTCAAGGGCGATCTTTCGAAGCGTGCAGACGCAAGCAAACACCGCGGCGAATACCGCAAAGTCGTCGAGGGCCTAAACGCTACCCTCGAAGCCATCGTCCAGCCACTGACCACGGCCGGGCGTTGTGTGGACCAAATCTCGAAAGGCGAGATTCCGGATAGAATCCTAACTGAAGCGAGCGGCGAGTACGACACCCTGCGCAATAGCCTGAATGCCTGCGTGGACGGTTTAGCGGGACTGGTGGAAGTGAATAAAGTCCTCCAGCGCATGGCCCTAAACGACCATACGGTGCGCGTTACCGGCAATTACCGGGGCATCTTCGGCGAGGTCGCCACCGCTACCAACCTCTCGCTCGACCGGGTACAGGCCGCCACGCGCGCCTGCGTCAACGTGGCCAAGGGCGACTACCAGGATACTCTGGCGGCTTTCAAGAAGGTCGGCAGGCGCTCCGAGAACGACGAATTGCTGCCCTCTTTTATCGTCATGATGGAGGCCATCGACGCCCTGGTGCTGGATGCCCGGAAGTTGTCGGAAGCGGCCGTCAAAGGCGATCTTTCGCAGCGTGCGGACGCCGGCAAGCACCGCGGCGAATACCGTAAAGTGGTCGAGGGTCTAAATGCCACGCTGGAGGCGGTCGTACAGCCGCTGACCACGGCCAGCCGTTATGTAGACCAGATCTCCAAGGGCGAGATCCCTGTAAGAATACTGGCCGAAGCCGCGGGCGAATACAACACGCTCCGCAATAGTCTCAATGCGTGCGTGGATGGACTGGCGGGCCTCGTCGAGGTGAACAAGATTCTCCAACGCATGGCGGTTAACGACCATACGGTGCGGGTTACGGGCACGTATCGCGGAATCTTCGGCGAGGTCGCTGCCGCTACGAATCTTTCGCTCGACCGCGTGAAAGCCGCCACCCGCGCCTGCGTCAACGTCGCCAAAGGTGATTACAAAGAGAATCTGCAGGCATTCAAGAAAGTGGGCCGGCGATCGGAGAATGACGAATTATTGCCGGCCTTTATCGAAATGATGGAAGCCATCGATGCGCTGGTGCACGACGCCCAAGTGCTTTCGGCCGCGGCAGTAAAAGGCGAGCTTTCGAAACGCGCTGATGCCGGTAAACACCGCGGCGAATTCGCCAAAGTGATTCAGGGCGTTGACGACACTCTCGATGCCATCACCGTTCCTCTCTCGGCGGCTGCCGGGCGGCTGGCGCGTATTGCCAGCGGTGAAATTCCGGAGAAAATCACGGAAGCCTATCAAGGCGAATTCAACGTCCTCAAGGGCAACATCAACCAGTGCATTAATACCTTGAACGCTACGGCGCACGTGGCCGGGCAGATCGCCCAAGGTGACCTGACTGTCGAAGCCCGCGCAGCTTCCGAAAACGATGTTCTGGGTATTGCGCTAGTCCGCATGGTGGAAAACCTGCGCAAGACCGTGGGAGAGGTGAGCGCGGCCGCATGCAACGTCGCTACCGGTAGTGACGAGATGAGTTCCACTGCGCAGCAACTCTCGCAGGGCGCCACTGAACAAGCCGCTGCCGCCCAAGAGAGCACCGCCGCCATGGAAGAAATGGTTGCGAGCGTCCAGCAGAACGCGGACAATGCCCGCCAGACCGACAAGATCGCTTCAAAAGCGGCAGAGGATGCGCGTTCGAGCGGCGAAGCCGTGGCACGTACCGCCAGCGCGATGAAACAAGTGGCCGAAAAAATCAGCATCATCGAAGAGATCTCGCGTAAAACCGATCTGCTGGCCCTCAATGCGGCGGTCGAAGCCGCACGCGCCGGGGAGCACGGCAAGGGCTTCGCGGTGGTGGCCTCGGAGGTTCGCAAACTTGCCGAACGAAGCCAAACGGCGGCCGCCGAAATCAGCCGCCTCACTGCTGATGGCGTACACCTCGCCGAAGGAGCCGGGCAACTGCTGACCAAGCTGGTGCCCGATATTCAAAAGACCGCGGAACTGGTGCGCGAGATCGCAGCCGCCAGCGCCGAACAGAGCACGGGTGCGACACAGGTAAATCGGGGCATACAGCAACTCGACCAGGTGATCCAACAGAATTCTGCCGCATCCGAGGAAATGGCATCCACTGCCGAGGAACTGTCCAGCCAGGCTGAAGTGATGCAGACCAGTATCGCCTTCTTCAAAACCGGCGACACTCGTGCTGCGGCCACCCCACACGCCAGAAGGAATCTGCCAGTTCGCCAATCGGGAGCCCGGAGCGCCGGGGCTCGTTCTACTGCCGCCGGATTGTCCAAGATGCAGCACGCCATCCAAGGCGGCGCCAGCATTGAACTCGATAACAATAACGGGGGCGCCGATCTACACGACCGGGAATTCACGGCTTATGAGGTATAAGACGCAGAGTTTCGCAATTCGGCCGGGGAGGAAGCATGCGCACGCTGGCACTACTAGATAATGGCGCTGAACTGGACCCGTTAGACGCTTTTGCTACTGGGGATCGAGTGGAATTGTCACCGGCCAGTTTTGCGCGCTTTGCCCAGTACATCACCGGCGAACTGGGCATCAAGATGCCCGAATCGAAGCTGACCATGGTGCAGAGCCGCCTGCTCCGGCGCGTCCGCAAACTCGGTCTGTCGTCCGTCGACGAATACGCGGAATACTTTTTTGACTCCGCCCATGGCGACGAGCGCGAACACTTTATCAATGCCATAACTACCAATAAGACCGATTTCTTTCGCGAGCCTCAGCATTTCGATTTTCTGCGCACTACCGTCCTCCCGGCTTTCGGGGGCACGGGGCGCCAGGCAGGCCGATTCAAGGCTTGGTCGGCGGGATGCTCCTCCGGTGAGGAGCCCTACACCCTGGCCATGGTTCTGGCAGAGTACGCCCGCCCGCGTCCTGGTTTCGATTTCGCCATCCTGGGCACCGATATTTCCACGAAGGTGCTCGCCGCCGCTAGATCCGGCATCTATCAGGAAGCCCAGATTGTGCCCGTCGAACCGGAGTTGCGCAAACGCTACCTCCGGCGCGGCAACAGCACCACCGAACGCGTCGCACGCATAGTCCCCGAACTACGCCAGAAAATCAGCTTCCACCAACTGAACTTCATGGATGAGGACTATGGCGTGAAAGACATCTTCGATGTGGTCTTCTTCCGCAATGTCATGATCTATTTCGATACTGCCACGCAGGAGCGAGTCATCAACAAACTCTGCCGGAACCTGGCGCCGGGCGGCTACCTGTTCGCCGGCCATTCCGAATCGCTCGCCAGCCTGGATGTCCCCCTGAAGTCCCTGAAGGCATCTGTATACCGGAAGATGCCATGAAGGTAAACCGCGCTGGAGTTTGAAATGAGAACCCCTGGAAAAATCCAAGTATTGATCGTCGACGATTCCGCATCGGTCCGCCAGGTATTGAAAGAAATCCTGGAATCGGATCCTGAAATCGAAGTCATGGGAGTGGCCTCCGATCCCTACGTCGCCGTGGAACGAATCAAAGAGGGAATACCGGACGTCATCACGCTCGACATTGAGATGCCCCGCATGGATGGGCTCACCTTCCTTGAGAAGATCATGAGCCAGCATCCCATCCCGGTGGTCATTTGCTCCACGCTAACCGGCGGCGGTTCCGATGCCGCACTTGCCGCTCTCGAAAAAGGCGCGGTCGAAATCATCACAAAGCCCAAGTTAGGCGCGCGCGAATTCTTCGAAGAATCTCGGGTCCGGATCTGCGACGTGGTCAAGTCCGCGGCCCGCGCACGCATACAAAAGAACCGGGTCGCACGCGTCACCAGCCCCAAGCTCACCGCCGATGCCGTACTCCCCAAGCCCGTAGCCACAGCCTGGATCCAAACCACTGAAAAAGTAGTCGTGGTGGGCGCCTCAACCGGCGGCACCGAAGCGTTGCGCGAGTTTTTGGAAGCTATGCCGCTAGATGCGCCGGGCATCGTGATCGTCCAGCACATGCCGGAAGAGTTCACCGCCCGTTTTGCCCAACGGCTGGATAAGACCTGCCGCATCACCGTAAAGGAAGCCGCCAGTAACGATTCGGTAATCCGCGGCCAAGCCCTGATCGCGCCCGGCAACCGCCACCTGCTGCTGAAGCGCAGCGGCGCGCGCTATTTCGTGGACGTCCGCGAGGGACCGCTGGTCAGCCGTCATCGCCCCTCGGTGGATGTACTGTTCCGTTCCGCCGCGCGTTACGGCGGCAGGAACGTGATCGGCGTGATCATGACCGGCATGGGCGACGATGGCGCAAAAGGCATGGCGGAAATGAAACAAGCGGGAGCCTGGAACATCGCGCAGGATGAAGCCAGTTGCGTGGTCTTCGGCATGCCCGCCGAGGCCATCAAAACCGGTGCGGTGGACCGCGTCATGGCGTTATCCGCCATCGCACCCGAAGTCGTCCGCCTCTGCGCTTAAGCGCCAGCCCTACCGCAATTCAGCCGGAAGCGGAATACTGACCGCGCCGGTGGCCGCCCATTCCGTACCCCGCACCAAGGTCGCCGCGAACCCCATACTGTTCATCGCATCCGCATCATGCCCTAGCGCCGTGGCGAATACCCTTCCCTTCCCGTAATCCACCGTCCATAACATGGGTTGATCCAGACCCGCGCCCGGCAGCGGTTGCTTCTCGCCCGCCTTATAGCGTGCATGCTCGTCCCAAGCCGTCGCCAGCACATGGTAAGAGCCTTCCGGCTGCCACTGCAGATTGGCGTATAGTTCGTCGTTGCCCTCCACAAACGAGCCTTTCATCCCGCGCGTTATCGCGTGTTCCTTGTCTCGAATATCCACCGTGAAATCGTGGCGCGCCGAATGATGTCCGTGGCCCGGCCGCCAATTGCCGCCGCATAACTGCTCATACCCCAGCCAGCCGCTGAAGGCCGCGCTGGAAAAGTGGTACACCACCACACCCTTGCCCGATTTAACGAAGTCCAACAGCGCCGTTTCCGTCCGCTCGCCCCAGCGCAACTCCGGCCGATTGCTGTCGTAATAATTCAGAATCACTACGTCGTAAGGAGCCAGCGTCTCCGCTCCCGCGCCCCGGAACTCCTCGGTCACTCGCACCTCGAACCGCCCCGTTTCCTCGAGTAACTTACGCAGCACCGGCGTGGTCGCACGCCAATCATGTCCATTCTGTCCTGTAATAATCAGCGCCTGAATCTTCGGCGGGGTCTGCGGACCGGCGGTAGCTGCGGCGGCCAGCAAAATAAGAATCGCGGATCTTCCCAACACGCCCGTTATTATATCCGGTATCGGGATGCCTTACTCCTTTGCCACCCCTGGCCCGCACCATTGAACGTAATCCGGTGATCCAATAGAGGCATGTCTCCCGATGAGTTTCGCCGCTTCGCCCACCAGTCCGTCGACTGGATCGCCGATTACCTCTCCCACCCGGAGCGCTATCCGGTCCTTCCCCAAATGGAACCCGGCCAAATCCTCGACGCACTTCCGTCGTCCGGCCCGAACCAAGGCGAACCTATGGAACGCATCCTGGCCGATTTCGAACGCCACATCGTCCCCGCCATCACCCATTGGAACCATCCCGGCTTCATGGCATACTTCGCCAATACGGCCCCCGGCCCCGGCATCATTGCCGAACTCCTTTGCGCCGCGCTCAACGCCAACGCCATGCTTTGGAAGACGTCGCCCGCGGCCACCGAGCTCGAGCAAGTAGTCCTCGACTGGCTCCGCCAGTGGATCGGTCTGCCGGACGATACTTTCGGCATCATCTTCGATACTGCCTCCACCAGCAGCATGCATGCCATCGCCGCCGCCCGCGAGTTGGCAGATCCTCATGCCCGCACCCTGGGCGCTTCCCGCGGCTTCACCGTCTACTGTTCCGAGGAAGCCCACTCCTCCATCGAAAAGGGCGCCATCGCCATCGGCATCGGCCAGGACAACGTGCGCAAAGTCCCCACCGGAGCCGATTTCCGTATGCTGCCCGACGCGCTCGCCGCCGGCGTGCAGGCCGACATCGCCGCCGGACTTCATCCTATCTGCGTGGTGGCAACCGTGGGCACGACATCCACCACCAGTATCGATCCCGTTCCCGCCATTGCCGATATCGCCGCCCGCTATAAACTCTGGCTGCACATCGACGCCGCCTACGCCGGATCAGCGGCCATCGTGCCCGAATTCCGTCACATCCTCGACGGCGCCGATCGCGCCTACTCTCTGGTCGTGAACCCTCACAAATGGTTCTTCACCCCCTTCGACCTGAGCGTCTTCTACACTCGCCGGCCGGACATCCTGCGCCGCGCCTTCTCCTTGGTCCCCGAATATCTTCGCACTGCGCAGGACGGCCGCGCCCTCAATTACATGGACTATGGCGTGCCCCTCGGCCGCCGCTTCCGCGCCCTCAAGCTTTGGTTCGTCATGCGCTACTATGGCCGCGACCAACTGGCCGATATGATCCGCCGGCAGATCGCTTGGGCGCAGGAGTTGGCTGCCGCCGTGGATGCCGACCCTCACTTTGAGCGCACCGCCCCCTCGCCTTTCTCGGTAGTCTGCTTTCGTTACAAAGGCACAGACGACCAGAACCGCCGCCTGCTCGAAACCGTAAATGCTTCGGGCGAGTTTTTCCTGTCCCATACCGTGTTACGCGGCCAGTACACTTTGCATCTGGCGATTGGCAACATGGGCACTACCCGCGACCACGTCCTGCGCGCCTGGGAGATGGTGCGCCGGCACGCTCCCATACCGCGCTAAAATCAGCCAATGTCGATGGACCGCGCCACCCTCGGACGCACGGGCATTGCAGTAGGCCGGATCGGGCTGGCGTCTAGCTACGGAGCGCCCGCGGAGGTCGTGGAGAAGGCTTTCGACGAAGGTGTCAATTACTTCTATTGGGGTAGTCTCCGGCGAAGTCCGTTCGGCGAGGGCCTGCGCGCGTTAGCTCCTCGCCGGGACCGGTTCCTGCTGGTCACCCAATCGTATTCGCGGCTGGCATCCCTCGTCGGCCCGAGCCTGGAGCGCGCGCTCCGAGCCCTACGCTTCGACTACACTGATGCGCTATTGCTGGGGCTTTGGAACAGCCCTCCCCCGCCCCGCATCCTGGAAGCTTGCCATAAACTGCGCGACCGCGGACTGGTGCGCTATCTGGCGGTCTCCACCCATAACCGCCCGCTGATCGCCCAGTTAGCGCGTGACCCGCAATTCGATATTTTCCATGTGCGTTACAACGCCGTGCATCGCGGCGCGGAACGGGAAGTGTTTGCGCATGTTACCGCATCCGATGCGCCGGGACTGGTTTCGTTTACGGCAACTAGCTGGCGGCAGTTGCTGGGTCACAAGCGCATCCCACCGGATGAGAAGCTTCCCACCGCCGGGGATTGCTATCGTTTCGTGCTGTCGCAACCGGCGGTAAACGTCTGCATGACCGGACCCGCAAATGCCGCCCAGTTCGACGACGCGCTGGAGGCCGTACGGCGCGGCCCCATGGCTGAGGACGAACTGGCCTGGATGCGGCGGGTAGGCGACGCCATCTATTCCACTGGCAAGTAAAGTGTATTGACCCTGGGTGCATGCGTATCTCTCGCACCACCGCGCTGATCCTGCCAGCCTTTATGCTCGCTGCGTGCGCGCCGCATTCGGATCCGCTGCCCGGGTTACCGCGCGTCTTTCTATGGGCTTGGGAGCGACCCGAAGATTTGCGCTGGATCGATACGCGATCCGTGGGCGTCGCGTTTCTGGCGCGCACCGTGTGTCCCCGGGAAGAGGGCGTGTCCGTTTCTCCACGCCGCCAACCGATGCTCGCGCCGCCGGACACCGTCTTAATGGCGGTGGTCCGAGTGGAAAGCGGCGGGCGGGCGGCAAAGGCGGATGCGGAGCGCACCGGCAAGGCCATTGCGGAGGCGGCTCTCATTCCACGCGTCCGCGCGCTGCAGATCGATTTCGACGCGGTGGAGTCGGAGCGTCCGTTCTATCGGGCGCTTCTGCGAGAGGTGCGCCGCAGCATACCACCCGGAATGCCGCTCTCGATGACGGCCTTGGCATCGTGGTGTGAAGGGGACGGCTGGCTGGATGGTTTACCTGTGGCGGAGGCCGTCCCTATGTTATTCCGCATGGGTCCGGACCACTATTCCCCGGGCACCGATTTCCGCGGCGCATTGTGCCGTTCGAGCGTGGGCATCTCGACCGACGAATGGCCCGTCCGGATCCCGCCGGGCCGCCGTGTATACATTTTCGATCCGCACCCGTGGTCCCCCGATCATGTGCAAGCGGCAATAAGAAAGGTAAGCCAATGGCAACGCGCATACTGATTTTGTTGATACTGGCCGGAGTTCTGATCGCTCCAGAAGACCTCTCCAGTTGCGGCCCGTTCCTGCCGGAGGCGGTCTTTACCGCCAAGCTCGAGCCCTTGGACACTAAGCGTTTCTTTGCCGGCCATCTCGACATCTTGCAGCCGCGTTACCGCCGGATCTATTTGATCGTGGCCTACCGTTACCTTGCGGGGACGGGTCTCAATCCGGCCGACCAGGAGGCCTTGGAGGCTCAACCGGCGTCCAATGACGCATGGAGCGGCCAGGACTCACCAGCCGTACAGTCATGGCTGGCCGCACGGGTTCAGGTTGGAGCGCCGCCCATCGAACATATCGATCGGTACAAACTTCTTCCCACTTTCGTCTCGGTCCTGGCCTGCGGTGACGACGCCTTTCGCAACGCGGCGGCTTCATTGGTCGAGCGCGGGCGCGCGGGCGCCTCCCACGATGATCTAAGGGCTTGGGTGGCGGCACAGGATCAAGTGTTCGCGAATTGCACCAGCGCCAAGCCATGGGAGCGCGATGCCAAGCAGTTGCCCCCTTCCATTCCCCCACCCTTGGCCACCGGGGCCGCGCCCTGGATGCAAGCCGACCGCGCTTACCAGATTGCAGCAGCGGAATTCTACGCCGGGCAATTCGACGCGGCGGATGCCGACTTCACCCGCATCGCGCAAGATAGGGCTTCGCCGTGGCATGCCATCGCGCCTTACTTAGCGGCGCGCGCACTGATTCGCAAGGCTACCCTCGTCGACCCGTCCGCCGCGCCCGCCGCGCAGGCGCAACTAGCTAAAGTCTTAGCCGACCCCGAGGCCTCGCCGTGGCATGAGAGCGCCCGCGGGCTTTCGCGGTTCCTCCGGATACAAGCCGAACCTGACAGAGTGCTGGCGGAATTAGCCGATAACCTGGAAAAGCAGCGGATGGGCGTGGCGGGCGCGATGAACGATTACCGGCTGCTGCTCGACCGGTATTGGGACCATGGCAAACAACCGCCGCGCGACACAGACATCACCGACTGGATCGGCGCCATGCAAAATAACAGCGGCGAGCATGCACTGGTGAAGTGGCGCGAAACGCGTTCGCTGCCCTGGCTGGTAGCGGCGCTTACCTATGCCGATCAGCCGGATACCGAATTGATGGCGGCTGCGGCACAAGTGGATGAAAGCTCGCCTGCATTCCGTACGGTTGAATTCCACCGCCTGCGACTGATGCCGGCGGCTGACGCGCGGCCCCATTTGGATGCCGTGCTGCGCGGCAAACTCGCCAAACCAGCGCGCAACCTTTTATTGGCGGAGCGCATGCGCGTGGCGCGCAACTGGGACGAATTATTGAAGTTTGCGCCGCGCACGGAAGCAGCCACCAGTTACTACGACCTCAATGACACAGAGCCGCTCAGAGCGCCTGCGAGGAAATATTTTGACGATGACGCCGCGCGCATCCTCGATAGCCAAGCCCCGCTGGCGGTGCTGCTCGCCGCCGCGGCGAACCAGAACCTTCCGGCTAACCTCCGCTTAGATATCGCGCGTGCTGTGTGGGTGCGCGCCGTTCTGCTGGGCAAGGACGATACGGCGAGGGCGGTGGCTCCCGGGTTGGCCGCGCTGGCTCCTGCGCTTAAACCTTATGTCGACGGCTATTTGTCGGCGCCCGATGAGAAATCGCGGGAATTCGCCGCCGCTTGGTTGATCTTGAACAACCCGGGGATGAGTCCCTGGATTCCGTCCGGTTACGGGCGGACGACGCGGATCCCTGAGCTCGACCAGCTTCGGGACAACTGGTGGTGTCCGGCAGATATGGCGCAGCGCCCGATGAACGGGCCGCTGCAGTTGCTCTATCAGGGGAGCGCCGCCGAAGCCAGCTTTGCCTCAGCAACTGAGCGCATTGCAGCGCTGGCGGAACACAAGCGATTGGCCTCGACTGTCGCGGCTCCCACCTGGTTAGCCAGGCAGTCCGTGGAATGGGCCGCCGCCCACCCGGAGGATCCGCGCGTGCCGGACGCGTTGCGATTGGCGGTTCGAGCCGGACATTACGCTTGTAGCGGCGACTCCAATTCCGCCCGGTGGATGAAGCGCGCTTTCGAATTGCTGCACAGCCGGTACGGCAAGACGGAAGCGGCCCGGCGAACGCCGTACTGGTATGGCTCGCCGGCGCACTAGCGTCGGGCTATGCTGTTCTTATGTCCAAATGGTCGCGATGCCTGATCCTATTTTGTTTCGCTTCCGTCCTGCTGGCACAAACGGATGACATCCGCGCCGTCCTGACAAAATCGGAGGCAGCCTGGAACCAAGGCGACTTGGAGACCTTCGCCTCCTACTACGATGACTCGCCCGAAACAACCTTCGTCGGCCGCGACGTGGTGCGAGGTGGTGTGCAGGCGATCCTGGCTCGCTACCGCAAGTCCTACCCCACGCGCGAAGCCATGGGAACGCTCTCATTTACAAACGTCGAAGTGCGGATGCTCGCGTCCGATATCGCGCTGGTCACCGGCCAGTTCCACTTGGAGCGCACGACTGCCGGGGGCGGCAACGCCTCGGGACGCTATACGTTAATTCTGCGCAGGCGCCCGGTCGGCTGGCGCATCATCCACGATCACACCAGTTGAGCCTGCCGACGTATACTGGTGACATGCTCAAAATGCTGTTGTCTGCCTCTTTGCTGGTGTTTGCCGCCGCCCTCTTCGGCGCCGCCAGTATTTACGAATTCACGCTCAACTCCATCGACGGTGCGCCCGCGCCGCTCGCGGCCTACAAGGGAAAAGTGCTGCTACTGGTCAACGTGGCCAGCAAATGCGGCTTCACGCCGCAATACAAGGAACTGGAAGCGGTTTATGAGAAGTACAAGGATCAGGGCTTGGTAGTCATCGGCTTCCCCGCTAACAATTTCGGAGCGCAAGAGCCAGGCACCAATGAAGAAATCAAGACATTCTGCTCACGTAAATACAATGTTACATTTCCGATGTACTCGAAGATTTCGGTAAAGGGGTCGGATATTGCGCCGTTGTACGAATACCTGACGAAGCAGACCGGCGGGGATATCAAGTGGAATTTTACAAAATTTCTGATCGCCAAAGACGGTTCGATAGCAGAGCGCTTCGAATCGGCGGTAAAACCCGACGATCCGAAGGTGACTTCTGCTATCGAAAAAGCCTTGGCACAGTAGTTGACTTAATGCGCTTCGCTCGGTGAATGCGGATCGCTTCCGGCCCCTGGCGCGACGGGTTCCAACTCGTCGTCGCCATCCCCGCCGGTATCGTCAGCGATATCGTCTTCCAGATCCAAGCCCTCTTCGTCAGACAAACCGCCTCCGCTACCTTCCGGAGATCCCAGTTTGCGTTGAACCCGCCGCGCAGCCTTGTCTCGCTGCTTTTCCTGGCGGGCGAGTTCTTTTTGGCGTTTCTTAAATGTCGTTCGCGATCTCATTGCCATAAAGTTCCTCTTTCGCTTTTCTTGAGTGGGCTAGGGCAATAGCAGCCTCGCGGCCGCGGAGTTGCTTACCAACGCGGTTCGCGCCGCTGGCGAGGACCGCCGCCACCACCACCACCGGCACCGCGTCCACCGCGGAAACTGCCACCGCCACCACCCGCGCCATGCCCGCCGCCCTCGACTTTGGGGCGCGCCTCGTTCACGTTCAGCGCACGTCCGCCGAAGTTAAACCCGTTAAGAGCAGCGATGGCACGTTCTGCCTCCGCGGAATCGGTCATTTCCACGAAAGCGAAGCCGCGCGACCGGCCCGTGTCGCGGTCCGTCATCAGGCTGACCCGCTCCACAGTCCCATGCTGATCGAAAAGCGAGCGGATAGATTCTTCCGTCGCCTTGAAATCCAAGTTGCCTACGAAAATCTTCTTCACGTGATCTCCTCGTATTTGAAAGCGAGCAGACAAGGCGCAATTCTCGGCCAGGTTTTGCGGGCAAATCAAATTCGATTCCATGATACCAGATTTTTCAACATTCGGCCCTTGGAGAGCCGTAAATTTGCTCCTCAAATGTGCAGGAACTTGTGCAGAACCAGCCAGTTAACTAGCCTCACGATGCGCCTGGCTTCATACAGACGAGACGCTGGCCTGCGAGATTCCGTCGCGTCTCGCTACCGATTTCGCTCTCGCGGTTTAGAGGTGGCGGCTGAGCCTCCGTGTCACCTCTTGTATCTGAGCCCGCTGCCGCAAGGGCACATGTCGTTGCGCCCTGTGCCATGGAACGACGAGGCAAGGTGCGTCTCACCGCTCGCCGGAAACTCCATGATCTGGTTCGCCGGTCGGCCCTGGCGCAATAGCCCGGACATGACCCGCATAGGACCGTCGACTGCGGATTGCTCCGCGGCGCCTCGGAGGCGGCGGGCGCGCTCGGCTTCATCCGTGATGGATTGCAAGGCCAGGTCGCGGCTGATGCGCTCGGACTCCTGGCGGATCAGCTCTTCTGGTACGGTATGTCCGTTGACTACGTAAGGCATAGTTACTTGGTCTCGTTGAGGAGGATTCGGACGCCGCCGGAGCCGTCCGGCAGGACGATGTCGGGGACGCCGGGGCGGGACTGGCCGTGCAGGTTCTGTGTAAGTACCTGACCGGGCGCTGGTCCCGTACCGAGATAGAAGGGGGTCTTGGCGAAGGTGCCGTTTCCGGCGCCGAGGAAGACCGCAAGGCTATCCGGGTTCAACTGCAGAAGGTCGGGCTTGCCGTCGCCGTTCACATCTGCCACCGTGTAACTGCTTGGGCCGTTCAGGAACGGGATCTCCTGCTTGAGGGTAAACGCTCCCTTGCCGTTGCCAAGGTAAACGTATATCGTGGGCACGTCAAAGCTGGAGACCAGCATATCCAGATTGCCGCTGCCGGTGACATCGGCCAGGAAGATGCCGTAGGCACCTTCTTTGTTGGATATCGAGCTTTGGGTGAATCCGCCGTGCTGGTTGTTGAGCAGGATATAGATGGAGTTTGTGGCATAGCAGGTGATTGCCAAGTTGCTCCAACCATCGTTGTTGAAGTCGCCAGCAGCAATGTCGGGAAATTCGCAGGACGGCGGATTGGTCCAGAAGGAAACCGGCGCCTGAAAAGTGCCGTCGCCGTTGCCATAGGCGATATAGAAGGAACTGGTGGCGATGTCCGGGTGGCCGTCGTGGTTGAAGTCACCGATGGCCCAAGTCAAAAAAGAGGCGGGGAAGACGATGGATCCCTTCTGCGTGAATGTGCCGGCGCCGCTGCCCAAGTAAGAGAAGACGGTGGATTGCTGGGGCAGCAGTAGGTCCTGAATTCCGTTCCGGTAAGGTCGGCGGCGAGTGGGCAGCCTGCGCCGCTGAGGGCGATGCTCGAACCCGTGATGAAAGGCTCGGCCCCGTTACCGGTTCCCAGGAGGACGGTAATCCCTTGCGTGGTGAGTAGCGCGAGATCGGGCTTTCCGTTGCTGGTGAAATCGGCAGGCGCACCGCAAGCGGAGGCGCCCGCGACGGGGGTCCAGATGCCGTCCTCGAACTTGCCCTTGCCTTCGGCCAGCAGTACGGAGACGGCCTGGGAGCCCTGGACTACGATATCGTTAAGGCCGTTGTTGCGCAGGTCGGCGACGACGGGGTTGTAGGGGCCGAAGAGGGAGGAGTCAGTTGGGTAGTAGACGGGTGAGTCGAAGGTGCCGTTGCCTTTGCCAAATGCAACATAGCCGTAGCCGTTGACTAGATCTGGGATGCCGTCGCCGTTGACGTCGCCGATGGTGAACGGCGAGTACTCTGGCAGATTGGCGTAACTGGGCCCGGAGAATCCGCCGCTGCCGTTGTTGAGGTAGAGATACACAACGCCAGGGGAGTACTGGGCGACCAATGCGATGTCGGGTCGCCCATCCATGTTCAGGTCGCCCACCGCGAGCTTCGTGAGGGAGGGCCCGTTGAAGTGCACGGGCGTTTGGAAGGTGCCGTTGCCGTTGCCTAACAGGATTGCAAAGCCGGTACCTGTTGTGATCACCAAGTCCAGGTTGCCGTCTCCGTTGAAGTCGGCGGCCGCGATGCCGCCGTCGACCAAGCCATTATACGGAATGAAGGCGGGGGCGCCAAAGACGCCGGCGCCCTCGCCGGGAAACAGCCAAACGCCGAACGGCCCACTGGGTATCTCCTGACCCGCCACAGCCGCGTCCAGGAGCCCGTCTCCATTAAAATCGCCCAGGACCAAGCCCCCCACAGACGCTGGCCCCGTCGAAACGTAGTAGGGCACGGCGGGTTGGAAGGTTCCGTCCCCATTGCCGAAGCAGACGCCGATGCCGCTAATCTCCTGGTCGTTAAATTGGCCGACGACGACGAAGTCGACTGCGCCGTCGCCGTTGAGGTCCGTGGCGATGAACTGACTTGGTGTCATCCCGGCCGAGGAACTGAGGCCCGGCCTGAAGGTACCGTTGCCGTTACCGAGAAATACGTTGAAGCCGCTGGCGATGATGTCTGGAATCCCATCGCCGTTCGTGTCGGCCACCTGTACCCATGTACCGAGGTTGGGGTAGTCCCGGCGGGCGAAGAATGCGGGGGTGGCGACGGTGGCGCCCTCGCAAATTGCGAGGAGCGCCAGCGCTAATCCGATTGCTCTCATAGTGTGGCTCCTTTCGTTGCCTGCTTTGCGCGTGCCAATCAGGGTGCCGGGACGTTGGGCGGGCACATGGTAGTGAGGGCGCTGCAGGTACCGCTCGTGCCGTTGTTCACGTAGTTCAGGTAGTTGCCCCATGCCAGCCCGTAGGCGGCCTGCAGTTGCGCTGTGGCCGGGCCCGGTGTGGTGACGTTCTCGAACGTGGTGTTATACAGCTCATTGCACATAATTGTGTTATACGCATTGAGGTAGGTCAGCGCGCGTACCAGGAATGCGCCGGCGGCTGCGGCTCCTCCTAGCGCTCCGAATAAATTTAAGGCGATTCAGGCCGGTTTCTTTCTGCGCGTCTCGTTTTTCGTCGATGAGGTTTCCTAGGGGCTATCGTATAGAGTTGCTGCAGTGCTGTCAAGAACTTTCAGGTCGTTTTAGCTTGTTTCCTTCCAAAGTTGATGGATAAGCGGAAGCGTCACCCATTTGTAATTCAAGTTATCGCTAACGATTCGTGCGGCGTCCACACACTTTGTGTCCGGGGGGGGGCACTTGCTGCGCGTAGCTGCCCGAAACGACGGATGAGCAGTTCTCGCGCAATAGGGATCGGCGTCACGCCGCAAGCCCACTCAGAGAGTACGACAATGTAATCCACTATTCAAGAAGGTTATAAGGTTCTTACATCCTTCTTTACCTTTGAACTTGCTCAACCTAAGCGGAATCTGCGACATTTGCCCAATTCCGCGATCATCTCATCGCGGCTACATTGAAGCACCGAGAGCATCCAGCAATTCTGCTGCGGGATTGCAACTTTGGAAGGCTAGGGGGTGATCATTGCGTTTGTCCGGAAGCGGGGGCGAACCAACCCAATTCCGATGGCGGGACTAAGATGGCGGGACTGGATTACCCGCCTGAACATGTCTTCGGTCATTCCGCCGGCTCCGTCAATTCCGGTACACCGAACGGAACATCTCTCCAATAAATCGCCGGCCGCCCGAACTCTTTCTGGAATCGATTCTGGTAGACCTCAACGAGCTCGACTACTTACGCGCGTAGTATCATGTACGTGACCAAGGCTACCGCCACCGGCCGTTTCTGGGCGTCAACCATGTCTACGCGGCCGCAGCAGAGGGTCGCTCCGACCTTGATCAAGTGAGCCCTCGCGGTGATCTTGCCGTGAGCCACTGGACGCAGGTAATTGACTTTCAGCTCGACGGTAGTGGCGGAGCGTGGACGGCCCAGATGCCGGGCCAGAGCCATCCCCACGGCGACGTCGGCAAGCGTCGCGGTCACCCCGCCATGCAGCACGCCAGACCCGTTCAGCAATTCCGGCCTGAGATCACACTGGACCGTGACGCCATCCTGATGCAGCCGCACTAACCTGAGCCCCACGTGCGAGTTAAACGGAATTTCCTGCAAAAACTGTGTCAATTTTTGAAATGTCATAGAGTGAGCGGTCTATTCGCGGCAAATTCCGCGGTCACTACGCCGCACAAAAGCGACCAAGTGAAGCGTCTCGGGGGTGGGGATTTCGTCCTCTATGCGGGCCAATGCCTGCTCTAATTTTAACCCGGAACGGT
Source organism: Bryobacterales bacterium (assembly GCA_963738345.1). Classification (GTDB taxonomy): domain Bacteria; phylum Acidobacteriota; class Terriglobia; order Bryobacterales; family Bryobacteraceae; genus Bog-159. Next base: position 1,879,390 of record CAVTWI010000002.1, on the reverse strand, counting down.
ACAGTAGCTGGTAAGCCTTCTTGAGCGCCGTTACGTCAGCATACTTATAACCCGCCCGCTTCAGCCCCACCAGGTTCAATCCTTTGGCTGCCACGTTAAACCCCGAATACAGAAAAAAAGGCGGCACGTCGCTATTCACGCGGGTGTTTCCGCCGATCATCGCCAGCCTGCCGATCTTCGAGTACTGGTGCACTACTACTCCGCCGGAAATAAAGGCCTGGTCTTCCACCTCCACATAGCCCGCCACCAGTGCGCAACTGCAGATCACGGTGCGGTTCCCGATCTTGCAGTTATGGGCGATGTGCCCCGACGTCATGATGTAATTCTCGTCGCCCACCTCGGTAACGGATTCGGGCTGAGTGCCCCGCGAAATCGTGTAGTGCTCGCGGATCTGGTTGCCGTTCCCGATGCGCAGATAGCTGCGCGCGCCGCTAAAGGCCTTATCCAGCGGATCGGTTCCCAGCACGGTGCCAGCCGAGATGCGGTTGCGTTCACCTAAGGTGGTCCAGCGCTTCACATAAACATAGGGTTCGAGCTCGCAATTCGCGCCAATTTCCACGTCGGACTCCACCACGCAGAAATCCCCTATACTGACTCCTGGCCCTATTTTGGCGTCCGGGTGGATGCGAGCAGTAGAGGCAATCACAGCTTGTATCATAAGACATGCGCGTACGTGAACTGGCGGAGTGGCTGGGCGCCACCTTCGAAGGCGACGGCGAAAAGGAATTGACGGGTGTCGCTCCCGTCGAGACCGCGGGCGGCGCCGACCTTTCGTTCATCGGCGGGCGTAAGGCCATGCGGCAGGTGGACGCTTGTGCCGCCGGATGCCTGATCGTTCCCCCCGAGTTTCCCAGCCCCAGCCGCCGCACCGTAATCCGCGCGCCGGAGCCCCGGACGGCCTTCGCGCGCGCCATGAACCGCTTCCATCCGACCATGGAGATTAAGCCCGGTATTCATCCCACCGCGGTGATCGGCAAGGATGTGGAAATCGGAGCCTTGGCCGCCATCGGGCCCCATGTGAGCATTGGAGATAGCAGCCGCATTGGTTTGGCCAGCAGCATCGGCGCGGGCTGCTCAATCGGTAAACGGGTAACCCTCGGAGAAGGCTGTATCCTGCAGCCGAACGTGACCATCTACGATAACGTGGACTTGGGCCGGGCGGTAATTCTGCACTCCGGTTGCGTAATTGGCGCCGACGGTTTCGGCTATGTTTTCGAGAATGGCCGGTATCATAAGTTTCCCCAGGTGGGCCGCGTCGAGATTGGCGACTTCGTCGAAATCGGTGCGAATTCGTGCATCGACCGCGCCGCCCTCGGTGTCACACTAATTGGTGAGGGCACCAAACTCGACAACATGGTGCACGTAGGGCATAATTGCCGCATTGGCCGCCATGTGGTGGTGGCGGCACAAACCGGATTTTCGGGCGGAGTGGTGGTGGAGGATTACGCGGTGATCGGCGGACAGGTAGGTATCGGGGACAAAGCGCGCATCGAAACGCGCGCGGTATTGGGCTCCGGATGCGGCATCCTGACTTCGAAGATCGTACGCGCGGGGCAGACTGTCTGGGGTACCCCGGCGCGGCCCCTGAAGGAACACCTGGAACAACTCGCCAATCTGGCGCGCCTGCCCGAACTGCGCCGCCAGTTTATGGATATCAAGCAGCGCTTGGCTCGCCTCGAGGAAAACGCAAAGTAAACGGGATCTATGCTCATCGTGGTCGGTGGACACACGCGCAATATCGGCAAGACTTCGGTGGTCGCCGGACTGATCGAAGCGCTGCCCGAGCGGGACTGGACCGCCATGAAGATCACTCAGTTCGGACACGGCATTTGTTCGGCATCCGGTAGCGCCTGCAGTTGCTGCCTGTCGGCCGACCATCCCTATGCCGTCGCACAGGAAAGGCACCCCAACGATTCCGATTCCGGCCGTTTCCTTGCCGCTGGAGCGCGGCGCTCATACTGGGTGCGCACAGCCATGGGACAGCTAGAGAATGCGCTGCCGGCCATCTTGGATGTGCAGGCGGACAGCCCCAACCTGATTGTGGAATCCAATAGCATCGTAGAGTTTCTGAAACCGGATCTCTTCCTGATGGTGCTGGACGTTTCGCAACCCGATTTCAAAGCTTCCAGCCGCCGCCTGCTCGACCGCGCCGATGCCTGCGTAATAGTTGGAAGCGTACTGACGGAACCACTTTGGAATGGTGTAGCACCCGGCTCTTGGCAGTCCAAGCCGCGCTTTCCTGTGCAACCGCCTCAGTACGTAACGGCCGCGCTGGCGGCATTTGTCACGGAGCTTTCGGATCGCGCGCCGTCGTAGTGCAGGTCAAGCAACGCCTCATGCATAATGCGGTTGGCCTCCCGCACCTGCTGCTGCAGCAATTGCAACTGGCGCCGGGCGCCCTGATCGTCTGCAGGCAATACTAAGTCCAGATAGTCTGCGCAGGCGTCGATTACGCTTAAGGGCTGGCGCAGATCGTGTACCAGGCCGGTCATCACGGGCCAAACGGTTTGCTGAAGCGCGTCGCGCTGCGGGGCGGACATTTTCGCGGAAAGTGTGATCATGAGTTACCAAACTCGGGGGTGAGACCGATTATAACCCGTTTGGTGTACCGTGCAACCACAGGAACGGGGCCTAATGTTTTGGGCTCGCTTAACGTATTGAAAACAGAGCTGAGAATCTTTTCTTACTTCTTTTTGCGGCGTAAGTACGACCACAGAAACCAACCTAGTATTGCGGTTGCTAACAGGGCCAGTACCATCCAACTGAAATCGCCTAAGGCGGCATCCAGTTCGAGCACCCGATCGCTAAAAATACGGCCCAGCAGAATATAGACGGCAGCGCCCAGAGCCTCGCCCAAGATATCCCAGAGCAGAAAGTGTAACCACGGATATTCGGCGATCCCGCTGGTGAAGTTAATCAGCGAGCCCAGCGGCGTCACCAGCCAGCGGCTTAAGAATATGCCTGGGCCGCCCCAACGGCGCGCGTGAGCTTCGGCTTTAGCCAGGCGATCGGGACCGCCCAGAAACCCGGCAAACCGGGAGACCAGCGCGGTACCGCCCCAACGGCCGATGGCGTATCCGATCTGGTCGCCGATCACCGACCCCGCAGTGGCCAGCATTAAAGCCACCCAGAGCGGCATTACGCCCTGCGCGACCAGAGAACCCGTAACGATGAGCAGCAGGGTGACCGGCAACGGAATGCCGATCGAAGCCACGGTGACCACTGCGAAAAGAGCGGGCGAGCCATATTGAGCGAGCGCCGCCAGCACCTGCTCGCGCATCAGGGTTCCTTGCCCCGGTTGGGTTCCGGCACAGCGTGGGTATGGCCCGCCGTGACCAGCGCCCGCTCCAAATCCGCAATCAGCACATCCACCGAACGATGTTGGTCGCGCGCGATGGAGCGCAACGGCCGGCGGTCATGCGGATGCGGATCGAGACCGATCGCTTGAAACAGGATGGAAGCCGGAAGGTGGTGTGTGTGCGCGATGAACGGTACGCTCATCCACGGCCGTATGGGTTCCGATTCCCAGCGCAGGTGGCGCGCGTGGCGGCCTGCTCTTAGGGCGAACACGAAAGTGCCGGCGATAGCCACGGCAAATGCGACCAACAGAATCAATACCCTGGGTGGCCGCTGCACGTCTTCATCATAGCCTGCGTCAAATGGCGGGCACACAGGGATAGAATACGTTGTGTTATGACCAAACGAATCTACCCGCTGATTCTCATTGCCGCGTTATGCGGCCTTCCGCTTTCCGCTGCGTCCGCGGAATGGCGCCAATTGTTTAACGGCCACGACCTCACTGGCTGGCAGCATGTCGGCCCAGGTTCCATGACCGTCGAAAACGGACTGATCCAAACGCATGGGGGCATGGGCCTGCTGTGGTGGACCGGCGGCAAAGTGTCCAATTCCGTGATCCGGGTAGTCTTCAAAATGCGCGATCACAACGATAACTCGGGAGTCTTCATCCGCATTCCCATCGAACCTCGCGAAGAATGGATGCCCGTGCATTACGGCTACGAAGTGCAGATCGATAACGAGCCCGAGAAATCCAAGGAAACCGATTACCACGCCACGGGCACGCTGTATTCCCAGACCAAAGCCCTGGCGCGTCCGGGCAAGCCCGGCCCGGAATGGAACACCATGGAGATCACGCTGGATGGGCCACGCACCATCGTGTATCTGAACGGCGTGAAGGTGACTGATTATTCCGAAGGGCAGCCGGTCGGTCCCAAAACGTTCAGCTTCGAGCCGCAAAGAGGACCGCGTCCACTGGAGGGCTATATCGGCCTGCAGAACCACGGCGATCATGACGTGGTCTTTTTCAAGGAAGTGGCGATTAAGCCTCTAACCAAGTAGCGGAACGCTCAGCCAGCGGATTCTACAGACTCTCGCACGATGTGATAAATCGACGCCTGCACTTCCTGGATACGTGGAATGTAGTCCGAACGCACTACCAGCGGGAAATCGGCCAATCCGCGGCGCACCACCTCGCCACCGTCATAGCCCAATAACGCAGCGGTAGTGAGCTTGCGCTTGCGCGCCTCTTCCAGCGCCATCACGATATTGCGCGACCCCCCGCTGGTCGAAATGGCTACAGCCATGTCGCCGGGTTTTGCCTGAGCGATCAGTTGCCGCACGAAGATCACATCCACGCCCACGTCGTTGGCGACGGCGGTGATATTGGCAGGCTCCATGGAGAGCGACACCGCCGCGACCGGCCGGTGGCCTTGCGGAGAACAGACACAATCCATGGCCCAATCGTTGGCATCGGTCGCCGATCCGCCGTTCCCGAAGAAAATCAATTTGCCGCCGCGCGCCGCGCACTGCCGCATGGCCACCGCCGCGGCCCCGATGGCCTCGGCCTGCTCACGCGCCACCTGCTCGCGCAACACCGCATCGTCATGCACCTTCAGCCGGATGGATTCCGCGACCTGCGCCAGCACATCGCCGGTGGGCTGCTTCTGCTTTCCAAGGAACGGATACAGGAATCCGGCATCCCCGCTATCAAGCCCCAATTCCCGATGCTCGAAGAAGACATGCACCGTCTCCCAAAGCACGTGGTACAGCATCTCAATGATTTCCTGGTGTATGAAGGGATGCGGGGAGGCCGCCGTTACAGCGTAATCGGCGTCGGGTCCAGGCAGCGCGAACGTCATGGCCCCTCGCGCGCGCGCCCCCGTAAGAGCCGCCTGCACTTCCCCATCCCCCTCCGGCGGGCCGAACCCCATCACCATATCGTCGGGATGAAGAACCGCGTCGAGCCAGGGACGGAATGCCATGGAAAGATCGAGCGCGGGCAGTGCGCGCTTTCCCACGATCACCGGATGCACGAATTCCACGGAGACGTGTTGGGCGTCGGTGGCGTACGGGCCGCGTCCGAAAGCCAGCAGGCGGCCGCCGCGCAGGAAGCGCTCCGACATCTCGCGGCACGCCAAGGCCAGCCGAGGGGCTTCCCGGGCGAAGAACTCTCCGCAAATCCGATTACGTTCCAGAAGGCGGGCTTCAACGCTTTGAGCAATGCTAACGGCAGTGCCGTGGACCATACCCGCAACCTCCTAGCAAATACGCGGCAGCGGATCGCCCACCAGCATATCCACCACCCGCGTGCCGCCGTAAAGCGTCGAAACCAACACGGCGCCGGCCGGTTGTTCGCGCACTTCGCCGATAATCGCAGCTTCCCCGCCCCCGGGCGCGGCCTTCAGCGCGGCCAGCGCGGCATCCGCAAACTCCGCCGCGACCACCGCCAGGAACTGACCTTCATTCGCGATGTGCATAGGCTCCAGGCCCAGCAGTTCACAAGCACCGCGCACCGAATCGTGAATAGGGATGCGTTCTTCGGCAAGGCACATCGCCAACCCGCAATCGAGCGCCAGTTCGTTCAATGACGTGGCCACCCCCCCCCGCGTGGGATCGCGCATCCAGCGGATCCCTGGCGCAGCCACCGCCGCCATAGCCTCGATTAGCGGCAATACCGGCCGCGTATCGGAGCAGATATCGGCCTGCATGTCTAACTCTCCTCGCGCCAACAGGATCGTAATCCCGTGGTCGCCAATCGGACCGGACAGCAGAATGCGGTCGCCGGGACGAACGGATTGTGCCGACACCTGCACGCCCTCAATCAGCCGGCCGATCCCGCAACTGCTGATGTACATGCGGTCGGCCTTCCCATGTTCCACTACCTTGGTATCGCCGCCTGCAATCGTTACACCCGCCCGGCGCGCGGCCGCGGCCATGGCGCGTACTTCCTGCTCCAGGGTCTCAGTCGGCAGTCCGGCTTCCAGAATGTAGGTGACCACCAGTGTCTCTGCCCGCGCGCCCGAAACGGCGAGATCGTTCACCGTACCGTTTACCGCCAGTTCGCCGATAGATCCTCCGGGAAAACGCAGCGGTTTAACCACGAAGCTATCCGTAGTGATGGCCAGGCGCGTCCCGTTCATTTGCACCATGGCGGCATCGCCCAACACGCCGTTCGAGGGCTCGCCGAGGATCGGCACGAACAGTCCTTCCACCAACCGGCGGCTTGCCTTACCGCCCGCGCCGTGGGCCATTTCGATCTGCGAATCGCGGAACCGGATCTTAGGAGCGGCCTGCATGCCCACCACCTTTAGAGCGCCGCCAGCGTGGTTAACGGAGTCAACTGCGCCTTGCGATGCTCATAGTTGTAGTATGCGGCACACGACCCTTCCGAAGAAACCATCAGCGCTCCCACCGGCTGCTCCGGCGTGCATTCTTTTCCGAATAGCTTGCACTGGTTGGGTTTCAGAACGCCCTTCAACACTTCACCGCACTGCGCCGCTTTCGGATCGGTCACCCGAATTCCCGGAATACTGAACCGCCGCTCCGCATCGAATTCCTCGTAGCTGTCGCGCAGCCGCAAAGCCGATTGCGAGATGAAACCCATACCCCGCCACTCGAAATAGGGACGAAGTTCGAAAACTTCGGCCATCGCCTTCAGCGCCGCACGATTGCCCTCCCACGGCACCACCCGCTTGTACTGGTTCTCTACTTCCGCGCGCCCTTCGTTCATCTGGCGCAGCAGCATCACGATCGACTCCAGCAGATCCAGCGGCTCAAAACCGGACACCACGATGGGCTTCGCCTTCGTGGCTGGCAGATCCATTCATAGGGCCGGCAGCCGATTACCGTCGAAACGTGTCCCGGGCCAATGAAGGCGTCCAGGCGCATGTCGGGCGAATCGAGAATCGCGCGGATGGCGGGAATGATGGTGACGTGGTTGCAGAATACCGAGAAGTTCCGGACCCCCTGCGAGCGTGCCCGCATCAGCGTGAGCGCGGTCGAAGGAGCCGTGGTTTCAAACCCGATCGCGAAGAACATCACGTGGCGATCGGGATTCGCAATGCGCCAGCTTCAAAGCATCCGCCGGAGAATAGACGATGCGGATATCCGCGCCGCGCGCTTTATGTTCCAGCGGACTGCCCTGCGTTCCAGGCACGCGCATCATATCGCCGAAAGCCGTGAAGATCACGTTGGGATCTTCGGTCATCGACAGACCGTCGTCGATCCGGCCCATCGGCAATACGCAAACCGGACATCCCGGCCCGTGAATGAGCTCAATGTTAGGCGGCAGCAGATCCTTCAGTCCAAAACGATAAATCGCATGCGTATGACCGCCGCACACTTCCATCATGCGATAGTGCCGGTTCGGATCGGCCAGCTTGCGGATCTCATGCGCCGCACGGGTGATCAGTTCGGGTTCCCGAAATTCATCGACAAATCGCATGGCTAACCTCCTGCCATCCCGTAACCTTCAATCTCCTGCATGGCTGCTTCGTCCTCGCCCAGCATGGCGAGGATCCGCATCTGGTCGGCGGCCTGCTCCTCACTGATTTTGCTCATGGCGAAACCGACATGGATCAGAACCCAGTCGCCGGGCTTGGCCGGATCGTCATCCAGCAGCCCCACATCAATCTTTCGCCGGACGCCCGATACGTCTACCAGCGCAAGATTCTCCCGCTCCGGCAGAATCTCCACAATCTTTCCAGGGATAGCCAAACACATGCGCTTATGCCGTCCTTTTGCGTGCCATAATGTCGAAGTTAAACTTCAACTCGTCCTTCAACTTCAGCGCCCCGCCAGCTACCGAGGCTAACTTAATTCTATAATCGGTTTGCCGGATCGTGAAATCGCCAAAGGCGCGCAGGATATCGCCCGTCAATGCCAATTGTGCCGTGATGCGTTCGCGGCGAGTCACACCGTGCAATTTCAGGTTGCCCTCGATGTCCACGCGCCCACTCGCATTGGCCGATGCTGCGGTGCTTTCGAAGATGATTTCTGGATAACTGTCAGTTTCGAGAACGTCGGCTTTCATTACCCGCGCCATTTCCCGGCGGTCCTTGTCACTAACATCGTTTTGCACGGCTAACGCAGCGGCCGGTATTTTCAGGCGCAATGCCGCCGATTGCGGCGCGGCCGGATCCCAGATCGCTTCGCCGGTAAAATCGGACACGGCCACCACCGGGTTGTGTCCCAAGCCGGACAAGAGTCCCCCTGCAAAGCCCCGCACAGTGAAGCGGCTCAAACCGGATTCGATTGCATAAGTAGCGATGGCTTGCTCCTCAGTTGGGCTCGCCATATCGTCACATACGGCGCAGTTTTAGGTACCTTTCGATATCCGGGACGGCCGCCTGTAGCAGATTCAAACCACCCATGCCGCTCTGCGCCATCAATTTCCGCACGATGGGATTCGAGAGGATCAGTCCCGCCCCAAAAATAACCAGCGCCACTCCGGAGAGCATCATCAACGTATCTCTGGATTCGGCTGCTTCCGCGTCGTGTGAATGTGACATACGAATACGTCTCCTTTCTTAGACTTGCGCCAAAACCGCCCCTTCGTGTTCCCGAACTGCCTTCGCCACCAGCGATTCCACCAACGCCACCGCGCCATCTACCGCCGCCTGCACAGTCACGCTCAGCCCCATAGCGCCTTCCAATTCGTCGCCCAGAGTTTCGGGTTCGCATCCAACGATCAGTACGCGCCGGGGCTGTCCGCCCAAAGCCCTCACCATTCCCAGCACGACCATCGGGCTCATACTGTGTGCGTCCATGGCGGGCGCCTGTGTTCCCTCGCCGCACTCGCCAATTTCAGGCTCGATCACATAAAGTGTGCCTGGCTCTCCCCCCTGCCCCGCGGCATCCACCAGAATGGCGAGATCGTAGTCATCCAGCAGTGCGTACGCAAGGTCCAGGCCGCGGATCCCGTAGTCCACCACGCGCACATAAGCCGGCAGTGGCCTGCGGCTCAACCGCCGGGCAACCTCAACCCCAAAGGCATCGTCGCCCAGAAAGATATTCCCGATGCCCGCCACCAGAATTCGTGGCTCGCTCATTGGACCGGCTCAACTTCCTTGGGATCGAAGAAAAATCGGTGCCCCGGCTGCCGTTGCATGCCCAAATCGCGACCGGGGTCATCGTCCAACACTACGGCGAAATGATAATTGCCTTCATAGTCCTGTTCGATGGATTCGATGATGCCGATCTTATCCTCGAGCGCCATATCGAAAATATCCCCCCCCCGGCGCGGACGGAGCCGGACGCGTGACCCCGCCCGCAGTTCCACACCGTCGACCGGCAGGCACTCCACGGGAGTTTTATCTTCGAGCAGTTCCCATACCCACTGGTTCAATGTGATCCCTCCACCGGCCGTAGCCCGCGCAGTGCCCCGTGGAGCTTTTGCAGATGCTCCTCAGGCAGCATTTCGGTCCGTTCCAGAATGCGGCGCGCGCGCTCGTCGCCATTGCGTATTTCGTCTTTTTCTTCGTCGCTCAGAGTCAGGATGCGCAGCGTCAGAATTTCGTCGATCTCTGTGCCGTCGAACAAGTCGCCCGGGCTTTCGGGTGCGATCTGCGGATAATCGTAAAGAATAATTGGCGAAGAGAGCATGAAAGCGCGCTGTTCGGGCTCCCCAGCCAGCACCGGCCAGGTTCCGGTGTTTTGGCATGCCCTAGCGGCTTCGCGATGCTCCTCGGGTGGATCCAAAAGCGAAATGAATTCCCCGCCGTGCAGTTCAAGAATAGTGTGGGCCGCGGCTAACGAATACGGCAGCACATCGTCGCGCGGGAGCACTTCCGTAAGCTCCAGCGGCGTCTCATTCACCACGTGTGCGCTGATGCGGAACAGTTGCGGTCCCAACTGTTCAGCGCTGACGTTCACGACGCCCTGAACGATATCGAAATGAAAACGCTCGCGCCGCTGCTGCTCCATCAGCCCCCCCATGCGGCAGCCCTGCAGAACCACATTCCGTTCCATGGCGTTTTGCCAGGATCCGGGCAGCACTTGCAAAAAACGCACGCGCACGTCCAGAACGCTATCGGAGCCGCCGGAAATCAGGCACTCCGTCTGCATCCTGAACGCCTCGGTACCGTGTTCTGCCGCGGCATACGCCGGAGGAACCAAAACACCAAAGTTGAAACGCCTCTGATTTTTCACCGACGAGGCGCGATAGGGATACAACACGTAGCCTTCGTACAGAATGGCGTTAGCAATCCGTTCAACCACCTCCCGGCTCACGAGGGCACCTCCTCCTTCACCCCATCCAGCAGACCTTCCAGCATGGCTTCCCACGTAGGCGTACCGGTGCGAACTTTGTGCTGATTCAGCCGCTCGAAGACGTCGCGCCGCAAACAGAGCCACGCACTGTTGGGATAGTACAGATCCAGCATCTCCTTCCAGGTACCCACCGGCAGCCGGAACTTGGCCTCCTTATCCCAGGAAATCGGCGCTGCCTGCAATCCACCCAAGGCCGATTCGTAAAACACCGTTCCACTGAATTGAAAGAGTAGCGGAATATCGCCGTCCCGCACACCCTGGAAGTACTTGACGGCAGCCACATTGAAGTCGAACGTACACGGCACTGGCAGTTCGGTCAAAGTGCGACCTTCAAATCCCGGCACGATCATGCTGGTTTGGGTCCACAACATAGTGCGCAAAGTCTGGCCCCAGCGTTGGGGTTCGCCGAACAGATCGCCCAGCCGTTCCTGTTCTCCCGCGTCATACCGGCGTCGCGTGGTCTCAATTTGAATCTGGCTTCGCAGCGCAATGGTATGGATGCGCTCCGGTCCCTTATTGCTAATCCGCAAATCGAAACCTAGCTGCGGCGACACGGCATACGGCACCGCTCTCGCACCTTCAATCTGGAACGTCAGATCAGGCATACGGCACTCCGGAGCGAGCCTTCAAGTCCGAGAAGAAATCCTCCAGCTTTTTCCAGACCTCCGTGCCGCCCGAAAGCCCGTGCCAGTGTGACCGGATAAGCCAAACCAGCTTGTAGCATTCATCGATCGGCAGTAAATAGTATTCGGGCGCCGAATAGCCGCGGCTCGCGCCCAAACGATTGACCAGCATCGCTTCCACGTCCGCTTCCATCCCCGCCAAGACCGGATTCTCCGTTACCAGATCGCTCCAGGTATCGAGCGACAATTGCGATTCGGTTGCGCCCGCAGGACTGGGATACTGCGCCACCACGCGTCCATCCGCGCTGCTCCTGAAGAAGAATGCCATGTTGATCGGAATCATCAGGCCTTCCCATTCGCCCTCGGTCAAACGGAATCCCGCGAGGTAACGAATGCGCCGTGGGACGCGTTTGTATTTCGCGCCCGACTGCGCGCTAAACAAAAGTGCGCAAGCCAAACACGAACACACTAGCTTACGGGCAGCGGGATCGACCAGGTGCGGATGGTCGTCGCCTAAGACCGTCCCGCACAGCTCACAACTTTCGATCGGGCGGCGCGGTTTCCCAGCAAACTGCCGCAGCGCAGTGAAGGTATCCGCTAAGCCGCCCGAAGTCATACTGCGGCACCTGCCGGGTGCCCCAGCAATTTTTCCAAAGGTACGAAGCCGCCCGCGGCCTCGGGCTCTTGAACCTCGATCTCAAGCCGGGCTAGATCCGGCGCGGCGCCGTAAACTGCTTCTTCGACCGCGGATTTGAATGACCCGCCCGTCGAACCGCACCCGGAAGCAGTGGGACGCAGACTTAGCCGGATCACGCCATCGTCGATGCTTAAAATCTCGAGGGTGCCTTGCGCATGAGCCCGCGCACTCAGCTTGTCCAACGCTCTCCGAACCCGCGCCTCCAGATCCACCGGATGGAGTCCGTTTGCGGCAAGTAAGTTGCCGACTAACTCATCGCGGCCCAGTTCATCCAGCATCTCCATGCCGGCCTGCCCCTTGCGCGCAATAATTTCAGTCAGGCGATCGAGCCCCGCACCATACAAGTCCATCAGCGACTGAACTAGTTCCCGAGATACCGCCAGTGACTGCGGGTCGGCCGATGCTTCCAACTGCCCGATGAGTTCTTCGATGCGTCCCGCCCGTTGTAGTGTTGTTTGATTATCCATTTTGAAAAGTGAGTGGCCGGAGGGGTCAACCGGCCACTCGAGCATCCTCCGAACGCTCTACGAATGTGCGCCGAACGTAGGCGAATGGACGGTTTCGAGCACCTTCCCATTGCCCAAATACATGTGCACACCGCAAGGGAGACATGGGTCAAAACTGCGGACTGCCCGCATGATATCGATGCCTTTGAACTTGTCCGGTCCGTTCTCTTCGAAGATCGGCGTGTTCTGCACGGCATCTTCGTACGGTCCCGGAGTTCCGTAAACATCCCGCGGATTGGCATTCCAAGGTGTCGGCGGATACGGATGGTAGTTGGCGATCTTGCCGTCGCGTATGACTACATGGTGCGACAGTACGCCGCGCACGGCTTCGTGGAAACCACAACCAATGGCGTCATCAGGCACCTTGAAGTCAGTCCAGGTCTTGGTGCGTCCGGCGTGCACTTCCTTTAACGCTTGTTCGGCGAAGTGCAGCGCGCAGGCCGCCGCGTAAGCCTGGAAGTAAGTGCGCGCGCGATCGCGCTCAATGGCATTGCTCCACTGCGGGATCTTCCACTCGAATTCAACTTCGGGCAAAGATACGGTTTTGGGCAGATAGATCTTCACGCTGTGGCCGGTGGCTTTCACGTAACCGATATCCACCATCCCCGCCAATGCCGTAGACCAGAAACGGGCGATCGGTCCGCCGCCCGTATCGAGCGCCAGGTACTGATCCGTGCGCTTGTCATACCAGCGCGGCGACATCACCCAAGTGTACTTATCCGAAAAGTCGCGCTTTTGCGGCCGCGGAATGGTGGTCTGGTTCCATGGATGCCTCTGGTCCACAGGATTCCCCAACGGGTCCTGCTTTACGAAAGTCTCGCCGTGTTCCCAATCGTCGTAGTAAGAGCTACCCAACAGAATGCGGATATTCAGGTTAATGTCGACCAGGTTGTGAGTCACCGCCTTGCCGTCTACGACGACGCCGGGAGTCACATACATGGCCTTGCCCCATTCGTCCATGTTCTTGTAGGTATAGTCGCAAACCGCGGGATTGTTGAACGAGCCCCAGCAGCCCAGCAATATGCGCCGCTGGCCTACTTTCTCGTAACCTGGCAGCGCATCGTAGAAGAAGTCGAACAGGTCGTCATGCAACGGCACTACCTTCTTCATGAACTCCACGTACTTCATCAGCCGCACGATATAGTCAGTAAAGAGTTGCACTGTCGGCACTGTTCCCACGCCGCCCGGATACAGTGTCGAAGGATGCACGTGGCGCCCTTCCATCAGGCAGAACATCTCGCGCGTCATGCGGCTCATTACCAGCGCTTCCCGGTAGAAGGAGCCCGTGAAGGGGTTCAGCGCCGTCATGATATCCGAGATATTGCGATAGCCATGAAGGTTGGAATGCGGCGCAGCAGTCCTCTGCGCCTTTTCCCACACACTGGGATTCGTTTCCTTCACCATCTGCTCACAGAAGTCCACACCCACCAGATTGTCTTGGAAGATGTTGTGGTCGAACATGTACTCGGCCGCTTCGCCCAAATTTACGATCCACTCGCCCAACGCCGGGGGCTGGATGCCAAACGCCATATTCTGGGCGTAGCAGGCGCAGGTCGCGTGATTATCGCCGCAAATGCCGCAAATGCGGCTGGTGATAAAGTGCGCATCCCGCGGGTCTTTGCCTTTCATGAAAATGCTATAGCCGCGGAAGATAGACGACGTGCTGTGACACTCCGCCACTTCACGGTTATCGAAATCGATCTTAGTGAAAATCCCGAGGCTGCCCACAATACGGGTAATCGGATCCCAATTCATCTCCACCAGCTTCCGCGGCTTGGCGGGCGCTTCTGTCATGGTTCCTGTTAGAGTGCTCATTGAATGTCTCCTCCCCTCAGTAAGTCCTTGGGTGATAGCCAGTGGTTAAGTCAGTGCCGGTATGCCGCCACTTAGGTTCTTTGTTGACAGTGGAGTTAGTGAACGATCGCAAAGATCGAATCGCATTCCCGTAAATAGTCACGGAGTTGGTGGACATTTTAGCCCCCGGTGGCTCGTCCATAAAGGGCATGAACTTATCGGGGAATCCCGGCATAGTGCAGCCAATGCAAATGCCGCCCACATTGGGGCAGCCGCCGATACCCGCCATCCACCCGCGCTTGGGCACGTTGCAATTCACTACCGGCCCCCAACATCCCAGCTTCACGATGCACTTCGGCGAGCCGTATTCAGTAGTGAAATCGCCCTGTTCGTAGTAACCCGCGCGATCACAACCCTCGTGTACCGTCTTGCCGAATAACCAGGTCGGCCGAAGTTGGTCGTCCAGGGATATCATCGGCGCCAACCCTGCCAATTGGTAAAGCAGGTAGAGGACGGTCTCCATGAAGTTATCCGGTTGCACGGGGCATCCGGGCACATTCACAATCGGCAGTCCTGCCTTCGATCGCCATGACCAGCCAAGATAGTCCGCCATGCCCATGCATCCGGTCGGATTCCCTTCCATCGCATGAATACCACCATATGTGGCGCAAGTCCCGATAGCTATAACAGCGGTAGCTTTCGGCGCCAGGCGGTCGATCCACTCGGTAGTCTTAATAGGTTGGTTAGTCTCTTCATCCGTTCCCATGGCGGCCCAGTAGCCGTCCTTCTTGATCTTCTCGTTGGGAATCGAACCTTCCACCACAAGTACGAAGGGCTCCAGCTTACCTTCGGCGCCCAGGTGGAAGTACCGTAGAAACTCCTCGCCGTTTTCGTAGGCAAGGACCGGATTGTGCAGATGCACCTTGGGAAGGCCTGGAATAGCCCCCAGAAGAACGTCTTCGATGCTGGGTTGAGTGGCTGCGGTTACGGAAACTGAATCGCCATCACAGCCCAGGCCGGCGGTGATCCAGAGGATGTGAACTTCAGGAACGGGAGACGGTCTCTGAGTTTTCTGACCGTATGGAACGCTTTCGTTTGGCATACATGGCCCCTCCTCATGACTCGACGTGATTAAACCTAATTCATGTTACGCGGAGGCAAGCCGTAGCGCTACTACGATTTCAGAAACAGAGTTATTTTCAGCACAGACCCTTTGGTGTTGTGTATTACGATCGCCCCCCCCAGCGACGCCAAATCAGGAATGCTGCCACTCCGCTGGCGAGCACAGCCAAGCCACAGAGTACGAAAGTCCAGCCGGACGTGGCAAACACATACGCCCACCCAGTAAAAGCCAGCACACTTGGCACCGGATACAGCCACATACGAAAAGGCCGGGGCACATCAGGCCGCGACTTACGTAATACCTCGACCGCTGCAATCTGACCAATAAATTGAATCAAGATGCGCGCAGTCAGTATGGCCGACACCACCCAGTCAAGGCTCAGCATCCCACCCGCAACTGCCAAGCCACCAATCACCAGCAGTGACACGTACGGGAAATCGCCCTTGGGATGCAAGCGCGCAAAAGGCTTCCAGAAATAGCCGTCCAGCGCTGCGGCATACGGTACGCGGCTATAGGCCAGCAACAGCGCAAACACCGAAGCCACCGCTGACCACAAAATCAGCACCGTGACCGCGCGCCCAGCCCATGGTCCGTAAAGTGTCTCCATGAAACGTGCGGCCACGAACTTCGATTGCGCGGCTTCCCGCCATGGCACCACCGCCATGATCGCGACAGTCATCAACGTGTACATGGCCCCCACCACCAGTACCGACAGAACGATGGATCGCGGCATCACGCGCTCGGGACGGCGCACCTCGCCCCCCACGAAGCAGATACCGTAGTAGCCCAGAAAGTTGTACATCGCGATCATGGTGGCGCCACCCAGCCCAGCCATGAAGGCCGGCGAGATGGCAAAGGCATGCGGCGGAAAGTCGAATGCCCGGTGCGCGTTGAAGTGTGTAAATCCCGCGACGATGATCCACGCCACCGCGGCCAGCATGCCGGTCCACAGCACCACGGTCAAACGGCCTACCGACTGAATGCCGCGATAGCATAGCGCCACCACCAGCACCCCCACCACCAGCACCGCCGCGCGCATTTCCCAAACGCCCATGCCGCTCCGGAAGTAGCTCAGATACTGTGCGAAGCCGATATAGCCGGACGCGATCTCCAGCGGTCCGCTAAAAATGAATTGCCAGATGAATAGAAATGGCAGAAGCGTGCCCAAGCGGGTCCGCCGGAACGCCTCGCGCAAGTAAAGGTAGCTGCCGCCCTCGCCCGGCATGGCCGCCGACAGTTCCGCCCACACCAAGCCGTCGCACAACGCCAGCACCGTCCCCACGGCCCAACCGAGCAGGCATTGGGGACCGCCCATCGCGCCGATCATCAGCGGGATGGTGACGAAGGGCCCCACCCCCACCATGTTGCTCATGTTCAGGGCAGTGGCTTCGAGCAGCCCCAACCCCCGTTTCAACTCGTGCTCCGCAGCCATCGTTCGATACTAACAACGATCTGTCGTAGAATCTTAGTTTGCCCGATTTCCTCGTAACGGTGGTTATTCCCACCCTGGCCGCGGATGCGAGGCTTCAGGAGTGCCTCGCCGCTCTGGAGCAAGCAGACGCAACGCGATTTTGAAATCGATCATCGTCGACAATAGTGGCTGCGGCGCGGTTCGGCGTCACCAGGCAGCACTAGCCGGAGTGCGGACCATCGAAGAGCCGCACAACGTCGGCTTCGGCGCCGCCATCAACCACGCCTTTCGCGAATCGCGCGCGCCCTACTTGGCCACCCTCAACGACGATGCCGCCCCCCATCCGCAATGGCTGACCGCTCTGGTTTCCGCCCTTGAAGCCCGGCCCGATGCCGGCATGTGCGCCTCCCAAGTCCGCCTGTTCGGCGAGGATCTGCTCGATTCGGCCGGCATGCTGATCTGCGGCGATGGCAGCAGCAAGCAGCGCGGTCAAGCCCGTCCGCCAAAATTCTTTCCCGTGACTCGAAGAAGTGCTGTTGCCCAGCGGATCGGCGGCTCTCTACCGCCGCGCCATGCTCGATCAAATCGGTCTGTTCGACGAAAAGTTTTTCCTGTACTGCGAAGATACCGACCTGGGCCTGCGCGCCCGTTGGGCAGGCTGGCGCTGTCTCTACGTCCCCGAAGCCGTGGTCGAGCATCACTATTCGCATTCCGCCGGGCGCGCCTCGCCGCTTGAAAGCTTATTACGTCGAACGGAATCGCCTGTTTGTGCTGGCGCGAAACTTCCCCGCGCGCATGCTGGCGGCCGCTCCGTTCATTTCGCTGGCTCGCTACGTCTGGCACCTGCGCGCCATGCTGCGCGGACGGGGTGCGGCGGCCCGTTTCCGTTTGGAGGGTGCTTCCGCCTGGCGCATGCCTCTGTACGTCTTGCGCGCGCATGCCGCGCTGCTGTTCAACGCGCCCGCCTTGTGGCGGCAACGGCGCCAGATCCTGGCGACCGCACGCTTGTCCCCGCAAAATCTACCAGCGCCTGCTCCGATCGCATTCCATTTCGGCGCGGCGAGTGGCGGAATTGTGATGCCCGCCGACGCGTTCGCTCGTAATCGTGCCGGCCTTCAACGAAGAAGCCGCCGTGGGGGGCGTGGTGCGCGCCATCAATCAAGCCATGCCCGGAACGCCCGTGCTGGTGATCGACGATTGTTCGATCGATGCAACCCAAGCCGTGGCCCGAGCGGCCGGAGCCCGCGTGCTCCCCTTGCCCCATCACCTGGGCTTGGGCGGCTGCGTCCAGGCCGGATACCGCCTCGCCTTCGAATTAGGCTACAACTACGTCATCCGCGTGGATGGCGACGGCCAGCATGATGCGCGCGATATCCCGAGAGTGTTCGAAGCCCTGCGCACATCCGGCCGCGAAATGGTCATCGGATCGCGTTTCGTGGATGGCAATGGCACCCACTCCGGCGCCGTCCGCGGCTTGGGCATCCGCTTTTTCCGCATGGTGCTGCGACCCATTCTGGGCCAACCCGTCCACGATCCCACGTCCGGCTTCGTCGGCGTGAATCGCAACGCGCTGCAAGTATTCAGCAAAAGCTTTCCGCTCGAATATCCGGAGATTGAAGCCCTTGTAGTGCTGCAGCGGCGGCGCTTCCGTTTTCTCGAAATCCCCTGCCGTATGCATCCGCGCACCACTGGCCGTTCGTCCATTACCGCAGTACGCTCGCTTTACTACATCGTGCACGTGCTGTTGGGTGTATTCGTCAATGTTTTGAAATTCGACCAGCGGGCACGGCGTCCCGCCAATACGCCAAAATCGTAAAAGGAGACTCATGGACCGCCTTCTAAATCTATTGACCCTGTTGAGCGGCCTGATGTTGCTGTTCGTACTCGCGCAAGTACGGCGCGCCCACATGCGCGTCGAATATTCGGTAAGCTGGTTACTGGCTGCGGGCGCCCTTCTGGTGCTCTCCCGATCGCGCGGCCTGCTGGTTGCCGCGGCGCAAAAACTGGGGCTTACCGACCCGCCGTTGGCGCTCCTGTTAGTGATTGGCTGCGTTTTCGTACTCATGTTTTACCGCTTCTCCGTCATCATCTCTAAGTTACGCGACGATAACATCGCACTGGCGCAACGCCTTTCTATCCTCGAGTATCATCTCGAATCGCTGCGGGACGGTCGGCGCGATGCCTGAAACCAGCGTCAAGCGCCGGCTAAAAGGGCGGCCCAAGGCTCCCTCAGGCACGCCGAAGCCTGCCCCGACGAAGCCAAGCTCCCGATGGTGGATTTACGCTGCCGTCGGCGCGGTTATCATTTTCGTCGCCTTTCAAGTGTACGCTCCCGCACTATCCGGCCCGTTCGTCTTTGACGATACTTCGCAGCCGTATCATACGCCAGATTATCCCGGCAACCTGAGCGCGTGGCTGCACGGCGTTCGGCCCTTATTGATGTTCACTTACTGGGCTAACTACCAGTACTCACAAGCCCCGATCGGTTTTCACATCGTTAATGTCCTACTGCACTTATTGAACAGCTTTCTGATCTTTCTGATCGTACGGAAACTCTTACAGCGCGACTCCACGGATTGGCTTATCCCGGCATTTGCCGGAGCAGTCTTCCTACTGCATCCCATCCAGACGGAAGCCGTATCCTACATAGCTGGCCGGTCAGAAACCTTGAGTGTCCTGTTCTTTCTGGCGGCTTTTGCCATCTTTTTGTACCGCCCCGCCCCAGCCATCTCTTGGCCTGTCTCGCTCGCCGTCCTCGTGTTATTCGGCGCCGCTGCCGCCACCAAGGAACATACCCTGGCTCTTCCGGCCTTGCTGCTACTCACCGACTACTACTGGAATCCTGGCTTCTCGTTCAGTGGTATCCGCCGGAACTGGCGGCTCTACATTCCCATCGCCGCGGGCGCCGCGGTAGGACTTGCCTTCGTATCGCGCATCCTGGCGCAAGCCAATAGCGCCGGATTCAGCCTGAAAGACTTCACCTGGTACCAATACTTCTTCACCCAGTGCCGCGCATTCTTCGTGTACCTGCGGCTGCTCGTGTTCCCGGCAGGACAGGACATTGACTGGGATTTTCCAGCATCGCACAATCTGTTGGATCACGGCGCCATCTTCGGACTGGCCGCGATCGTGCTGCTCGCCGCAGCCGCCATCTATTTCCGGCGGCGCTACCCGTTGGCTTCGTACGGCTTCCTGGCCTACCTATTGCTGATGGCGCCGACTTCCTCGTTCGTACCGATCAAGGACACCTTAGCCGAACGCCGTCTGTATCTGCCCATGATTGGGATCTTACTGGTAGTCACTGCAGCACTAGCTCGCATCCGCATCGATCGCCGCAAACTGGCCGCGCTGCTCTCCGCAACCGTACTGGTGCTGGCTTTTCTCACTTATCAGCGCAACCAGGTTTGGGCCAGTGACACCGCATTGTGGGAAGACGCTGCGCGTAACTCACCCGCCAAGCAACGTGTCCACTTTCACTTGGCTCACGCCTACTTCAGCCTTGGTCGTTGTTCCGATGCCCTCGCGCAATACGCGCAAGCCGCCCAACTTAACAAGCCGGATTACGGCCTTCTGGTCGATTGGGGACTGGCCTACGAGTGCGCCGATCAACCCGATGCGGCCGTCACCAAACTGCGGGAAGCCGCCGCGCTCGACCCCACCGCGCACGTCTACACACAGATCGCCATGGTCTACGCCAAACGTTCCCATTGGCCCGAAGCCCTGGACGCGCTGGCCGCGGCTGAAAAACGCGATCCCAATTACGCCGTCACTTACTACTACCGCGGCGGCGTACGCGCCAAGACCGGCGATTTTGCCGGCGCCGTAGCCGATTATCAACACGCCCTGGCCCTCGATCCCACCCTCGAACCCGCCCGTCAGGGCCTGGCCTACGCCGAAGGACAGTTGCGCGCGCCACGCTGACATGCGGCCCCTTCGCATTGGCGTGAATGCGCTCTACCTGATTCCGGGCGGTGTGGGCGGCACCGAAATCTACCTGCACGAATTGCTGCGCGCGCTCGGGGAAATCGACCCACACAACCAATACTTCGTATTTACCAATTGCGAGACCGGCGCAATACTGGTCCCCCCGCGGCCGAACTTCCACCATCGGCCTCAAAAAGTACGCGCCGCATTTCGACCCGCCCGCATCTTGTGGGAACAGTCCATGCTGCCCTTGGCCGCCAACCGCGTGCATCTCGACGTGCTGCTTAACCCAGGCTTCACCGCCCCCATCTACTGTGCCTGCCCTTCTGTGACCGTGTTTCATGACATGCAGCACAAACGCCATCCCGAACATTTCCGATGGTTCGACCTACCCTTCTGGCGCATGCTTCTGTTCGCCTCGGCGCACGTTTCCAAAAGGCTGGTCGCTTCTGCCACCGCCACCCGCAACGACGTACTGCGTTACTATCGCCTGCCGCCCAAAAAAGTGACCGTGGCCCGCCTGGGTGTCGACCACGTGTTCTTCGGATTGTTGCGCGCCCCCGAGAAACTGATCCTCACTGTTTCGACCCTTCATCCGCACAAAGGCTTAAGCTCCCTATTGCGCGCCTTCGCCAAATTCCACGCCTCACATCCGGACTTCCGCCTCGTCATCGCCGGCCTCCGCGGCTTCCATGCAGAAATCCTGGAAAAACTGCGCGATGACCTGGGACTCGCCGGCGCCGTCGAATTCACCGGTTGGATTCCACGCGCTCAACTCTACGATCTGTACCGTCGCGCCTCAGCCTTCCTGTATCCCTCCACCTTCGAAGGCTTCGGCATGCCGGTGGTTGAGGCCATGGCCGCCGGCATACCCACGGGTTGTTCGAATATCGAACCGCTCTCCAGCATCGTAGCGGGCGCTGCCCTTTTGTTCGAACCCGGCAACGTCGAAGACATCCACCAAGCCATCGTGCGCCTTACTGGCGACCAACCTTTGCGGACCCGCCTGGAAGTCGAAGGTCCCCAACGCGCCGCCGGATTCTCTTGGCAAGCTACCGCGCGCCAAACTTTGGACGCCCTGATCGACGCCGCCGTGTAAGGAATCCAGTTCCGCATAGACTACCTGTTTAGAAACGTTTAGAAAGGAAGATGGTGGCCGAAAACGCCGGGCAAGACCAGAAGGCCGCCTTTCTGAGGATCTTCGCCGAATACGCCCTCGCGCTCGAACGCCTGGCGGGCGCCTATGTCGCGGCGCGCGAAGATCGTGAGGATCTGGTACAGGAAATTGCCGCCGCCCTGTGGCGGGCGCTGCCGGGCTATCGCGGCGAAGCCAGCGAACGAACCTGGCTTTACCGCATCGCGCACAATATAGCCATTACCGCGGCTGTCCGGCAGCGTAAACGGAACACGCGGGAAGTGGCCCGCGAGACGCCGCCCGAATATCCGGCCGGCGGCAACGCTGAGCAGGATCTAATGGCGGAAGAGAAACGGCGCATGCTGTTCGCAGCAATTCGCGAACTACCCGCCGCCGATCGCCAGATTACCGTGCTGCACCTGGAAGGCTTGACCGGCGCGGAAATCGAAGCCGTAACCGGTGTGGCGGAAGGCGCCGTCTCCACCAGACTGACGCGCATCCGCGAGAAACTGCGCCGCGCCATTCGATCGCAGGAGGCCGGCGATGCCCGATAAAGACGAGCTTAACGAACTGTGGTGCGGCCAGCCCGCTGGCCCACCCATAAAAGGAGAAGATATGTTGACCCTGGTAATGGAACAAGCGAATCGTTTCGATCGCCAAATCAAAGCGCGCAATCTGCGCGAGTGCCTGGCAGCCGTCCTGGTGTCGGCAATTTTTGGAGTGGTGGCGTGGCATTCGCCGAATAGCCTGGCGCGCGCCGGCAACCTGATAGTGGCTGCCAGCGGCATATGGATCGTCTTCTGCATGCTGCGCTTCGGCCGCGAGGCGTCGTCGCCCCAGCCTGATAAGAGCGTGGCGGATTTTCAGCAGGCGCTCCTACGGAAGTACGATCACCAGATCCGCCTGCTCAAGAACGTGAAGACTTGGTATTTGCTACCGCCCTACGTCGGTCTAATGATGGCCAGCAGCGGCATCGTCGTAGCCAATAGAGCATCCGGTCAACCGGCTTGGCCCCAGTTGGTCGCAACTGCCATCTACACGGGCGTGTTCTTGTTCATCTGGTGGCTCAACGAGCGCTATGCCGTAGCCAAATTACAAATGGAACGCGCCAAATTATTACGCCAGATGTCCGATACCACTGCCTAACTCGCCATCCTCCGCCGCACCGCTTTCAGATCTTTCACAAGCGCATCGTAATCCCGGCGACGGCTCTCCGCGTCCGGCGACCTCAAAATCGCCGACGGATGAACTGTCGCCATCACCGCCTCTGCGCTGGGATGCTCCAAGAACTTTCCCCGATTTGCGAGCAACTTGTGATCTTTCCCGATCACTGCCCGCGCCGCAGTCGCTCCCAGGCATACGATCAGCGCCGGCCGTACCCTGGCCAGTTCAGCTTCCAGCCACGGATAACAAGCCGAAATTTCCGCCGCATCGGGTTTCTTGTGAATCCTGCGTTTCCCGCGCTCTTCAAACTTGAAATGTTTCACCGCATTGGTGAGATACACTTCTGACCGCGCGATACCCGCATCTTCCAAAGCTTCGTCCAACAATTTGCCCGCCGGTCCTACGAACGGCTTGCCCGCGATATCTTCGCGGTCGCCCGGTTGCTCGCCAACCATCACCACTCTTGCCTTGGCTGGACCTTCGCCCATCACCGCCTGCGTCGCGTACCGGTAAAGATCGCAGCCTCTACACTTCTGGGCAGCCTGTGCCAACTGCTTTAGCCCACCGTCCGCCGGCACGAACGGCGCCGCCGATTCCGCGGTCGGCTTGCCATCACTTGCCATATAACCGCCGCAATTCTTCCTTGGCGCCTTCGAGCACCCGCTTACGTTCTTCCGGCAAATCCTTCCCCGCCCTGTTGATATAAAAATTCAGCATCGACATGGCCGATTGAAACGGCGTCGTCTTCCGCCGTTGGCTGCTGTCCGCCGATCGCTTCAGTGACTCCGCCACCGCCTTGGGGCTGTCCATTGAAAAGACACCCTCCTCCAGATCGAGCGCATTGCTATGCGTAGTCACTTCCTGCGACCAGCGCTTAGACGAAGCTTCTTTTTGAGTTTTAGCTGCCATAAAAGTCCCCACCGATTTCAGCAATCGTCCCGCCACCGCGACTTTTCATCCGTACCGTTCCGCACCTGAAACACGATTGCAACTTTTATCTGCGATTCTGTAGAGATGGAGTCGCCAATCACTGGTCCCCTCACACCAGAAGAACTGCGCAAAATGAACGCTTACTGGCGGGCCGCGAACTATCTTTCAGTCGGCCAGATCTACCTCTACGACAATCCCCTGCTGCGCGAACCTCTGACGCATCGAGCACGTCAAGCCGCGCCTGCTCGGCCATTGGGGCACCACGCCCGGCCTCAACTTTATCTATGTGCATTGCAACCGTCTGATCAACCAGCGCGACCTGGACATGATCTACATCGCCGGCCCCGGCCACGGCGGTCCTGGACTGGTCGCCAACACCTACCTCGAAGGCACCTACAGCGAGTATTATCCGAATATCTCGTCCGACGAAGAAGGCATGCGCCGCCTCTTCAAGCAGTTCTCCTTTCCCGGCGGCATTCCCAGCCACGTGGCGCCTGAAACGCCCGGTTCCATTCACGAAGGCGGCGAACTGGGCTACTCCCTGCTGCATGCCTATGGCGCGGTATTCGATAATCCCAATCTGATCGCTTGCTGCGTGATCGGCGATGGCGAAGCCGAAACTGGATCGCTCGCCACCAGTTGGCACTCCAATAAATTCCTGAATCCGGCGCGCGATGGCGCGGTACTTCCCATCCTGCACCTCAACGGCTACAAGATCGCCGGCCCCACCGTTCTCGCACGTCTGCCGCATGACGAACTGGCTGAATTGCTGCGCGGCTACGGCCACGAGCCCATCTTTGTCGAAGGCCACGATCCCGAGATCATGCACCAGCTGATGGCCGCCACGCTCGACAAAGTCATTGCCCAAATTCAAACGATTCAGCGGGACGCCCGCGCCGGCGGCCCAGTTACTCGCCCGCATTGGCCCATGATCGTAATGCGCACGCCCAAAGGTTGGACCGGTCCCAAAGTAGTCGACGGTCTCCAAATCGAAGGGACCTTCCGCGCTCACCAGGTGCCCGTCACCGACCTAGCCACCAAACCCGGCCACCTCAAGATCCTCGAAGACTGGATGAAGAGCTACAAGCCCGAAGAGCTCTTCGATGCCCAGGGCACATTCATCGCAGAACTGCCGGAACTCGCCCCCACCGGCAAACGCCGCATGGGCGACAATCCCAACGCCAACGGCGGCCTGCTGCTGCGCGATCTGAAGATGCCCGATTTTCAGCGACTATGCGGTGGATGTCCCCAAGCCCGGCACAGTCACCGCCGAAGCCACGCGTGTGATGGGCAAAATGCTGCGCGATGTAATGAAGCTGCAATGCCGGTACCGCCAACTTCCGCGTCGTAGGTCCGGACGAAACGGCTTCCAACCGCCTTGACGCGCTCTTCGAAGTGACCAACCGCGAGTCCATGGCCGAGATCCTGCCCAATGACGATCACATCGCGCAAGACGGCCGCGTCATGGAAGTGCTCAGCGAACACATGTGCCAAGGCTGGCTCGAAGGCTATCTCCTCACCGGACGGCACGGATTCTTCTCCTGTTACGAAGCCTTCATCCACATCATCGATTCCATGTTCAACCAGCACGCCAAATGGCTCAAGACCACCCGCCACATCCCTTGGCGCCGTCCCATCGCCTCTCTGAATTACCTGCTCACCTCGCATGTCTGGCGGCAGGACCACAACGGCTTCAGCCACCAGGATCCCGGCTTCATCGACCATGTGGTGAACAAGAAAGCCGACATCGTACGCGTCTATCTGCCGCCGGATGCCAATACCCTGCTCTCGGTCACGGACCATTGCCTGCGCAGCCGCAACTATGTCAACGTCATCGTGGCCGGCAAACAGCCTGCCCTGCAATGGCTCGATATGGAATCCGCCATTGAGCATTCCACCACCGGCATCGGCATCTGGGAATGGGCCAGCACTGATAACGGCGTCGAACCCGACGTCGTAATGGCCTGCTGCGGCGACGTCCCCACGCTCGAAACCCTCGCCGCGGTAGACTTCCTGCGCCGCAATCTCCCAGACCTGAAAATCCGCGTGGTCAACGTGGTCGATCTGATGACCCTGCAGCCTTCGAGCGAGCATCCCCACGGCCTATCCGACCGCGAATTCGATTCGCTCTTCACCGCGGACAAGCCCGTAGTCTTCGCCTTCCATGGCTACCCGTGGCTCATTCACCGCCTCACCTATCGCCGCACCAATCACGACAACATGCACGTGCGCGGCTATAAGGAAGAAGGCACCACCACGACCCCGTTCGATATGACCGTGCTTGAACGATCTGGACCGCTTCCACCTGGCCGGCGACGTCATCGACCGCGTGCCCCGCCTGCGCGACATCGCCTCGCACATCAAGCAGGATCTGCGCAATAAGCTCATTGAGCACAAGCGCTACGTGGCCAAACACGGCGACGATATGCCCGAAATCCGCGACTGGACGTGGCCGTACTGATGAAGATCCTGGTATTGAACGGCGGCTCCAGCAGTTTCAAAAGCAGTCTCTTCGATGTCACCGGCAACGAAGGCTCCGCCGCGCCTAAGCCCTTGTGGGAGGCGCGCGTGGATTGGGAGCACCACCCCGGCACCGCCGAAATCGAAACCAAATCGAATGGCGAGGTTTCGAAGCGCAGCGTCCCCGTGAAAGCCCCGCTCGATTCGCTCGATCCCCTGATGGAAATGGTTCCCCACCTCGACCAGATCCGCGTGGCCGGGCATCGCGTGGTCCACGGTGGGCGTGCCTTCCGCGACAGCACCCGAATTACACCCGAAGTGCGCGCCGGCATTGAGGAAATGACTAGTTTCGCGCCCGAACACAACCGCCTCGAACTCGAAGCCATCGATTGCATGGAGCGCATCCTCGGACCCAGCGCCCTCCAGGTGGCTGTCTTCGATACCGCCTTCCACGCCAGCCTCCCCCCCCCGGCCTACGTCTATCCCGGACCCTATGAATGGGTGGCACAGGGCATCCGCCGCTACGGCTTTCACGGCATCAGCCACCAATACACCTCACGCCGCGCCGCCGCTATTCTCGGCAAAGACCTCGCCTCGCTGCGTATGCTCACCTGCCACCTGGGCAACGGATGCTCGCTCGCCGCTATACGCGACGGCGTCAGCATCGACACCACTATGGGCTTCACGCCGCTCGAAGGCCTGATGATGGGCACCCGCTCCGGCACCATCGACCCCGGTATCATCATCCACCTGGTGCGCCACCGCGGCTTTCAGGCCGAGGAACTCGACCGCGTGCTGAATAAGGAATCGGGCCTGCGCGGAGTCTCCGGCCAATCCGGCGACATGCGCACCGTAATGGAAGCTATGGCTCGCGGCGACGTGCGCGCGCAACTGGCCTTCGACGTTTACATCCATCGCCTACGCTCCGAGATCGGCTCCATGATCGCCAGTCTCGGCGGACTCGATGCTTTGGTATTTACCGCTGGCGTAGGTGAGAATGTGCCGCAGGTACGCGCCCAAGCGGTCGAAGGCTTTGCGTTTATGGGCATCCAACTCGATGCCGCCCGCAATGCCGCATCGCCCGTAGATGCTGACATCGCTACAGCCCAATCGAGCGCTCGCGTCCTGGTGGTCCACACTCAAGAGGAATGGGAAATCGCCCGCGAATCCTTCCGCGTCGTCTCTGCCGCCAGCGTCAGTTAAGCAATCGAGCTAAGCGAATTCCAGACGTTTGAGCTTGATGCGGTCGGCCTGCACATGGGCAAGATCGTATTGCGCCTGTTGCACAAGCCAGGTTTGAGCGCTGCCACCGAAGACCTTCGACAAGCGCACGGCCATTTCCGGCGAGATGCCCCGCTTCTCGTTCACCAGTTCCGAAAGCGTGGTGCGCGTGACGCCAAGAGCGGCAGCCGCGTCCGTAATGCTCAAACCCAGAGGCTCAATGCACTGACGGAGCACAAAGCCTCCGGGATGGGGTGGGTTCTTCATCGGCATGGATCGCCTTCGCCTAATGCATCACTTCCAGCGCCTTCAAAATCTGCGGATCGCGCTGCGCTTCCACTTCATCGCCCTTCTCCACCCCCAACGTCAAATTGAAAATCTCGGTCTTCAACCGGTTGGCGATAAACTCGCGCTCGCCCGACCACTCATTCACCCCGGGCTGAATATCCCGTTGCGACAGGAACACCTGAAAATCATCCAGCAACGCGGGCGTCACTTCAAAATCCGGAGTGATCTTGTGATCGGCCACATAGCTGGTGGCGAAAGTAGTAAACGATCCGCTGCCTTCCATCGCGGCACGCAGGCGCGTCACTACCG
This sequence comes from Bryobacterales bacterium, assembly GCA_963738345.1. GTDB lineage: Bacteria > Acidobacteriota > Terriglobia > Bryobacterales > Bryobacteraceae > Bog-159. The sequence goes on along the minus strand of CAVTWI010000002.1, from coordinate 1,851,239 downwards.
GCATGGGCACCACGTAGTCCGGCACGATGCCGCCCCCCCGGTCACTCTGCGCCCCGAATCGGTATGGAACTTCGCCTCCCCGTTTGGGTGCGCGGTAGCTGCGGCCAGCGCAAATTGTTTGGAGTCGAGCGGCTTCTGTATCGACCGCCCGCTGGGCGTGTAATAAAGCGCCGTAGTTAGCGCCAACCCCGTGCCTTGCGACAGCGGATACACGCTCTGCACCAGGCCCTTGCCGTAGCTCACCTCGCCGATAATCATAGCCCGGTCGTGATCCTGCAAAGCGCCCGACACAATCTCCGACGCACTCGCGGTCCGGTCGTTTACCAGCACAGCCAGCGGAAAATCATACGGCGTCGCGCCCGACGGCACGTCCTCGGATTTCTCCGCCACGTTGCGGCCCCGTACCGTAACGATTCGCGATCCGGGCTTCAGAAATAGTGCCGCCGTCTCGAGTGCCGACGTCACCAGTCCGCCCGGATTCTTCCGCAAATCGAGCACCAAGCCCTTCAGATTCCGCCCCCCCAATTTCTCGATCGCGTCGCGAATCAGCCGGCCTGTCTTCTCGTCGAAGCTGGCCACGCGCAAATATCCAACTCCCGGCCGCACGAAGAAAGCCCGCTCCACGCTGGGGCTTTGCATCTCCTCCGGCGTGAGGATGAAGGTCAAAAAACGCGCATTCCCCGGCCGCCGCACCACCAGTTGCGCCTGCTGTTGCCGTGATTGAGACAGCAGCGCGACCAGTTGATCCATATCCAGCCGGCTCAGTTGATATCCGTTCACGGCCAGGATCTCGTCGCCCGGCGCCATACCCGATTTCGCCGACGGCGTTCCCGGCAGCGTCTGCAGCACGATCACTCGCCCCGGCAACACCGAGACCACGCTGCCGAACCCTTTATCAGTCGAAGTCTGTAGCTTCCGAAGCTGCTCGAATTGTCCCGGATCGAAGAATACCGAGTGTGGATCGAGCCGCCGCAGCATGCCCGGAATGGCGCCTTGAAAGAATGCCTGTTCCGCCGAAACCGGATCGGCCGCGTTGTCTTCCACGATCGCGTAGGCTTGCGTGATGCTCTTGACGCTGGATTCCAAGCCGTCATCCGAAGCCGCGGACGACAGACAAACCAGGAGTATGAGAATCGCTGCCCCGCGGAGATGATTGCGCATTGCGAATGTGTTCCCTCTATTCTAGCGCCCGCCACCCGTATACTGATGTGAGGACCACATGGCCAGTTCCACCGCCATTCCGCCCGCCGGCGAAAACCGCAAACTGGACTCCTGGAAGGAGATCGCCGCCTTCTTCTCTCGCGATGAACGAACCGTAAAACGATGGGAGAAGGAACGCGGCCTGCCCGTCCATCGCCTGCCTGGAACTACCAAAGCCGGCGTCTTCGCCTACACCGCTGAGCTCTCCGCCTGGTTGAAGCCGCCCGAACACGCTGCGCCGCCATCCGCGCCGATTCCCGCTGCCCCGCCTGCCCAGACCCGCTGGGTCACCATCGCCGCCTTAGCTGCCGTCGCGCTTGCCGCGGTTGCCATCGCCCTCAACTATCCCCTTGCCACCCGGCAGGTAGCCGCGCACGTCACCAACCCCGAAGCCGAAGATCTCTACCTTAAAGGACGCTATCACTGGAACAAACGCACGCCAGAAGATCTGAACCAGGCCGTGGATCTATTTACCCAAGCCATCGTGCATGATCCCGGTTACGCCAAAGCGTATGCAGGCCTGGCGGATACTTACAACTTGCTGCGCGAGTTCTCCCTGATGCCTTCGAACGAAGCCTTCAGCCGTTCGCTGGTGGCCGCCCGGCGGGCCGTGGAACTCGATCACGGTCTGGCGGACGCCCACAATTCCCTAGCCTTCGCCTTGTTCTATGGAGCCTGGGACTTCGCCGGTGCCGAGGCTGAATTCAAGCGCGCGATCGAACTCGATCCGAAGTACGCAACCGCCTACCATTGGTACGGCAATTCGCTATTGAGCCGGGGACGCTACGCCGAAGCCCTCGCCCTGATCGATCACGCCCGCCAAGTCGACCCGCACTCCGCGTCCATCCTGGCGGATCGCGGTTTCGTTCTCTACCTCTCCGGCCGGCCGGAAGAGGGTAACGCTCTGCTGAAACAGGTTGCCAGCGACGACCCTCAATTACAGTCTCCGCACACCTATCTGGCGCTCATTCATTTGATCCACGGCGAGTTTGCGGCGTATCTGGCGGAAGCCCGCCGGCGCGCACAGTTGGCCCACGACGCCGATGACCTCTCCGTGATCGCCGCCGGAGAACGAGGATTAGCGGAGGGAGGCGGCCAGGGAATGCTGGCGGCTACCCTTCAGACCCAGAAGGCGCTGTATTCGGCGGACCGGCTGCAGGCATACACCGTGGCGCGCACTGCCGCCGTGATGGGCCGGAATGCAGAAGCACTCGCGTACCTGCAGGCGGCCTTGGCGAAACATGAAATGATGCTGGTAGCACTGGCGGCGGATCCGTTTTTTTCCAACCTCCACGCCGACCCGCATTATGCGGACCTAATCGCTCGCATAGGTCCGCTGGCTGCCGCGAAAAGCAAGCCCTGAACCAATGGTCTGCCCTGCGCTTACTCAAGGGATGACTTGTTCTCTTCCACCGGTATGCGATGTTCGTTGGCGAAAGCGTCTTTCCGGATCCCTGTCACCTGCCACGATACTTTCATGCCCGGCCGTCCGCCGCCGATCTTGAACTCATTACCCGTCACTTCGCGAGCCACATACACCGGCGCAAATCCGCCGATGCACGTCAGTTGATACCGGAAATCGCGATTCAGTGCGTCAAACCATTCCGGAAGCTTCACCACCGCATCGCCGTGCCGCGAAAGCGTAACCACACCGTTATAGATGTTCATCATGTCCGGTGACTCGACGAACGAATGGTATAGATACTTGTGTTCCGGATCGAGCGGATGGTCAATGCGGAACGACCCGCCGCCCTTCGATACCGTACCGCTCACCGCCAGGTTGCCGGTGATCTGCACATTACCGCTGAACTTGCCCGCTAAGCCCCCGCCCTGTGCCGTGGCCGAAAGCGCTGTTCCACCGCCTGTGGAACTGGCCGCTACCCCCACACCGCCCGGGCTGAGTGACCCTCCGTAAACCCCGAAATTCGCTCCGCTCGTGGCGGTGGCAACCCCGCGAACCGCATATCCTGTGGGGCTGGCCGTAGTTCCGTAAACTCCGAAGGCGTTTCCACTAGTCGCGGTGTTAGCGCCATACACGCCATTCCCGCTGCCGCTCGCGGTGTTCCCGGCCACGCCCGTTCCGCTGCTGGCCGTCCCGTACACCGCCACTCCGGTCGGGCTCAGGCTGCTGCCGTATACGCCATAAGTGGTCCCGCTGGTAGCTGTCTCGGACCCCACCACCCCAACTCCCGCCGTGCTTGCGCTAGTGCCAAACACCCCATAACCGTTGCCGGTTGTCGCCGTATTCACGCCGTACACCGCATATCCAGCGGGACTGGCCGTCGTGCCGAAAACGCCAAAAGCATTGCCGGTCGTCGCCGCGTTTGCGCCGTAAACCCCGTACCCTGTGGCTCCGCTCGTACCGCCGGCCACGCCCGTGCCACTGGTCGCCGTGCCGTATACTCCAATCCCCGTCGGACTCGCCACGCTCCCATAAACTCCGTAGGTCGATCCGCTCGCAGCCGTTGCCGTCCCCAGCGCGCCCACCCCGGTCGTGCTGGAACTCGCCCCGTACGTTCCGTAGTTCACACCCGTCGTGGATGTGGCGGATCCCAACACCGCCGTTCCCGTCGCCGTCGTCACCACCGCTTCAAACTTAGCTGTCGGCGCGTTGGTTCCCAAGCCCACGTTCCCCGCCGCCGTCTGATACAGTTTGGAACTGCCCAGCGCGGTGGCACTGGTCCACACTGGTATGAAATTGGTAGTGCCGGTGCCAGTCAAATTGGGTACGGCGCTTGATGGAGCCGGAACGGTCTTCGCGGGGCCAGCCACTGCCTCAACCACCGAACCTCGATTCGTCCAGCCTGCCAGCGCATACGCCGACGCCGGCAATCCGCCCAGTGTCTCCGCATCCGCCGCCTTCAACGAATAAGGCACACTGGTCATCAACACCCGCGGACGTTCCGCCTGCCCCTGTACCGTCACCCCCAGCCAGCGCTGGCCCGTCCCGAAAACCTCCGCCGGGATCCCTTCGTTCCGGGTCGATCCCAGCAGCGCCGTGTATTGACCGTTCCCCAAGGCCTGTACGTTTTGGACCTCAACCCATACCGGGGATCCCCCGTGTTGCTCCTCATATAAGGAAAATGTGACACCCACCGTCCCGGTCAACGGCTTGCCCGCGGTATCGCTTATGGTGCCGCTAAACTTTACCAGCCGAGGCACCTGCGCCCCCGCGATGGCCGCCGAACATAAAAGGATGGCTGCTACGAAATAATGATGGACAATACGCTTCATGTCCCATGATTGTGCCCGTACCGCCTACGCACTACAAGGGAAACCCGCGGGGCATTTCGTGACATCTCGGGGCACGCCCTAAGCGGAGCGTTACCACCATGTGTCAACGTGTGAAACGCGTGGCTTTCTTGGCCGCGTGCCGCTCAAGCGCCAGTTCAATCAACCGGTCCAGCAGTTCCGAAAACGAAATGCCGCTTTGCTCCCACATCTTCGGATACATGCTGATCGAGGTGAACCCCGGAATCGTATTGATCTCGTTCAGGTACAGCCGGCCCGTTGCCGATTCCAGCAGGAAGTCGACCCGCGCCATGCCTTCGCAACCCACCGCCCGGTAGCACTCCACCGCCAGGCGCCGCAGTTCCGCCGTTACATCTGCCGGCAGATCGGCGGGCAACCGGACCTCCGCCCGGTCCAGCAGGTACTTGTCTTCGTAATCGTAAAACTCTCGCGATGGCAGGATCTCGCACGGTAGCGAGGCCCTGGGTTCGTCGTTGCCCAACACCGCGCATTCGAGTTCGCGCCCCTCGATTCCCCGCTCCACGATGATCTTCCGGTCGAACTCCGCCGCCAGGCGCAGCGCCGGTTCCAGTTCGTCGGCGTTATGCACCTTCGAAATCCCTACAGACGACCCCAAATTCGCCGGCTTCACAAAGACCGGAAACGGGAAGCCCTTGGCGATCGCCGCAGCATCCCAATCGTTGCGCCCCACCGTGACATATTCCACCACCGGCAGACCGCGCTCCATGCAGATGCGCTTCATCATCTCTTTGTCCATGGAGACTGCCGAAGCCATCACCCCGGCCCCCACGTAAGCCAAGTCCGCCAGTTCCAACAGACCCTGCACCGTGCCATCCTCGCCGAAGGTGCCGTGTAAAACGGGAAACACCACGTCTATTTCAGGATGCATGCCCGGCTCCGGCGTGATCGGCTCCGGCGACCACTTGCCGAACTCGTCGATAAAGTAATCCACCACGTCATAGCGCTCGCGATTGAGGCCCGCCATCACCGCCTTCGCCGAACGAATCGATATTTCGTGCTCACCGCTGCGCCCGCCGTAAATTACGGCGACTGTAGTTTTCATAAGATCTTCTTACCCATGGCCGACAAGATCATTTCAACTGCCAAATCCGCCGTGCGGTTAATCTCATCGATCACCGGGTTCACTTCCACTACTTCCATGGACACCATGCCTCCGCTATCGCAGACCAGTTCCATGGCCAGATGCGCCTCGCGATAGGTGGCGCCGCCCCGTACTTGCGTTCCCACGCCCGGCGCGAATTGCGGATCGATCCAGTCCATGTCCAGCGATAAATGGAATCCCGCCGTGCCATCGCCGGCAATGCGAAAAGCTTCCTCCATCACCGAACGCAGCCCGCGCTCGTCGATGTCGCGCATGGTAAACGCGCGCACGCCGGTGTTCCGCACGTTGCCCCGCTCCAGCATATCCACATCGCGCAACCCCACCAACACCGTCTTCAGCGGATTCACCTTCGGCGCATACCCAAACAAGTTCACCAATTCCGGCCGCCCGATCCCCACGCAGCACGCCAGCGGCATACCGTGTACGTTGCCGGTCGGGGACGTCTCCGGCGTATTCATATCCGCATGTGCATCCATCCAGATCAGCCCGATCTCTTGCTTCTTACGTCGAAAATGCCGGGAAATCCCGGCCACCGTTCCCACCGCCACCGAATGATCCCCCCCCAGCACCAGCGGGATTTTCTTCTTGGTGAGCGCGCCATCCACCATGGTCGCCAGCCGCTTGCAAGCCAGTGCGATCTGCGGCAGATACTTCGCCTTCGCCGGACCCTCGGGCAAACTCTCCGGCTGATCCACCGGTACGTTGCCCATATCATCGGCATGATAGCCGAGCGCCATCAGGCGCCTGTTCAAATTAGCGACTCGGATGGCCGATGGACCCATGTCCACCCCCCGGCGGTCCTGGCCGAGGTCAAGCGGTGCTCCAATAATGGCAATGTGGGAAGGCGGCATGGGATTGTCTACGTGGGCAATACGCCACCGACGAGTTTATCGCAATGGCGCGCGATGCCGCAGGAAATGCCCCCGGCGCGCACCCCAAGCCTTGCCTATCTCGAACTCTAGCTATCTGGCCACCAAGACGCGTATCACTGCACAGGTCTGGGGTGGCCGGACGTTAATCCCTTGTTCCTTCGTTCAAACTCATCGTGAATCAAACGCCGCCAAAGCGAGTCCGCCGTGGGCCAACTTGCGCAGCTTCAAGCCCAGTAAGAACGTCCAGAGGATCATTAGGACAGATGTAAGCACGATTCCAACGCTCGACCCGGCCACGAATAGAGACCCCACGACTGAGACAACGCCAAGAATCCCAACCGTTATACCAACCCAAGCAATCCCTCGTCCGAACACGCCTCTTCTCATGACAATCCCAACCCCGAGGATGCCGAGAGCAAGCGAGAGGCTATTGTAGAAGAAAAGCAAGCTTGATTCGATGATCAGTGTTGGATACTCTGCCGTCGCGGTGATCGCCGCCCGGTGAGCTTCACTATTCGCATGAGCGAATCGATCACTCAGAACAATGAGCGCTGCATAGTTGGTCCAAGTAAGGGTAAGGTCAAGAATCACAAACAGTAAGATCGATACTGTTGCGACAAGCATCAAAAGTCTCTGGCGGAGTTTCAAAACTTGATATAGCGCCCAAATTAGGGGCAGGAACAGCAAATCGGTGATTACGGAGAGCGCCAGGATTGCCCACCACGTTCTCTGGTGCGCGCCCATCTGTGTTAAGCGCGCGGCGGCGCCCTGGCTTGGGGCGCCCATCGGAACATAGAGAGCAACGATTATCACGTATCCCAACGCGATCCCTAAAGAGGCCATGCCACCTGCGCGACATAACACGCGCGATTCGGTTTCCATGTGAACTTCTTCCCAGACTCATTAGATCACGCCGCCGGCCGGTAAGCACACGCTCCAACCGCCCAAAGCTTTGTGTGATCGCAGCGCTATACGCGTTCACCCCAAGCCGCGGCCTTCGGCATTGCCTAAATGCACTGACCTGCAAACTTGGTAATCTTACTTCCTATATCGCCGGATCATCAACGTGTGCCGGTCGGACCGGTAATAACCGATCACATACGCAGTGGCGCTGCCGCCTGTCGAAAAAAGAACTTGCCGGATGCGCAGCACCGGGTTACCGGCGTGAATGGCGAGTAACTCGGCGATGCGAGCGCTCGCCGGCGTGGCATCCACTTCTTCGTCCGCATACTGCAATTCGATGCCGTATTCGCGCTCCAGAATAGCGAATAGCGACCGGCGTTCCAGCGGCACAGCCAACAAACCCGCAAACTTCTCCGCGGGAAAATAGCAGACCTCCACCGCGAAAGGCTGCTCGCCGGATTGCCGTAGCCGCTCCAGTTTCACCAGCCTGCTTTGCGCCGGCAGCGCCAACCGCGCGGCAGTTTCCTGGTCACCTTCCACGATGCTCGCGCACAGAATCCGCGAGCGCGACGGCAGTCCCCGGCCGGACATTTGTTCGGTGAAACTGCTCAGGCGATTAAAGTGAATCTTGGGCAGCGCCACGAACGTCCCGGCACCGCGCCGTCGGTCTACTAGTCCCTCGTGTTCCAGGCCCGCCAGCGCATGCCGCGCAGTCATTAAACTTACTTCGTGATTTCGCGCGAGTTCTCTCTCCGACGGCACCACGTCCCCGGGTTGTAACTCGCCGGTTTCAATACGCTTGCGCAGCGCATGTTGGATGCGGCGGTATGCGGGCGCGTCCGCTTCAGTCTTCTGCAGCATGTTAGAGAGCGTCGAGCATTCGAGATACCGAACCGATGGTATTTTACCCAAAGTCGAGCGGGGATTCCATACAACAATTCACTTACAACGATTTCTCTACACCGATTAATCTAAATTTATTCCTCTACAATGATTTCTCTATTGACGTAAAGTGAAAGTCGATTTATACTTCCCGCATACCGGTTTTTTCCGCTATATAGCTGTTAATGCTATTAGCGTTCAGGGTTTATAGCGGCTATTTGTGCGCATCGGCACACAACTCCGCCAATAGAGGCCGGAGAGGCTCCCGCTTCTCCTTATAACAAGGAGGTTATCTCGTGAGATTTCTAAGAGTGTTACTCAATCGTGCAACGCCCGCTTTGGTTATCGCCTGCGCACTGGTCGGCTCGGCGTGGGGCCAACAGGTCACCGCGGCGTTTACGGGTCAAGTCACCGATCCCTCAGGCGCGCCCGTGCCTGGTGCCCAAGTTACCGCCACGGATACCGACCGCGGTACCCGATGGCCAACGGTCACTAATGACGCCGGGGAATTCAACCTTCCCCGCGTACCCATAGGCACTTATGACGTCAAGGTTGAACATGCCGGTTTCCAGACGGCCGCCCAATCCCACGTCACGCTACAAATGAATCAGGTGGCGCGTCTCGATTTTCATCTTCAGGTTGGAAGTGTCTCCCAAACCGTGGAGGTGACGGCCAGCGAAGCGCTGCTCCAAACCCAGTCCACGCAATTGGGCCAGGTGATCGATTCCCGCACCAACGAGGAACTGCCCCTCGCCACCCGAAACTACGTGCAGTTGACCCTGCTCGCCCCCGGCAGCATTCATCCCGATCCCTCCAGCTTCGAAAGCGGCCAAACCACCGCCAACAGTGGACGCCCGAATGTGAATGGCAATCGCGAACAGGCCAACAATTTCATGCTCGATGGCCTCGATAATAATCAGGTATCCGACAACCTGGTAGGTTACGCGCCCAGCGTCGACGCCATCCAGGAGTTTAACGAAATCACCAATAACGCGCCCGCCGAATTCGGGAATTTCATGGGCGCCATCGTCAGTGCGACCATCAAATCCGGTACCAACCAGTTCCACGGCAGCGCCTTCGAATTCTTCCGTAACAACGTACTCAACGCCAACCAATGGTCCAACAACTTCCTGGGCGATCCCCGTTCGGCCATCCGATGGAACAATTTCGGAGCGACCCTCGGCGGCCCCATCAAGAAAGACAAACTCTTCTTCTTCGTGGACTATCAAGGTTCGCGCGATGATACTCCCACCAGCGTCAATACCACCACCGTATTGACCGCCGCGGAACGTACCGGCGACTTTTCCCAGCTCCTGACCCAGACCAATCCCATCGTGCTCTATAACCCGTACTCGTCCACTACCGCCGCGAACCGCACACCCTTCCCCAACAACATCATTCCGGCTAACCTCATCAGTCCGGTCGCTACCGCCATCCTCACCTCTAAGTACTATCCGCAGCCCATGAACAGCAGCCTTCTGAATAACTTCCAATACGGCTCCAACAGCACCGCCAATGGGGATCAGGGCGACGTCAAGGTCGACTACAACATCTCCGATAAGGATCGCTTCTTCGGACGCTATTCCCAAAGCCGTTTCAACAATCCGAGTGACAATACTTTCCCGCTGTTTTACGATAGTTTCGCCACCTACCCCACTCACACCGGAGTGTTGGACTGGACTCGCACCGTCAGCCCATCGATCGTAAACGAAGCGCGCGCCGGCGTGAATTACGTTTTCGTGAACAATGGCGCCGCCGCCAACGGCCTCACTAATTTTGCGCAGGCCGTCGGCATTCCCGGAGTGCCTTCATCGTTTCTTCCCTCCATCAATCTGAATGGGCCCCATAACGCGTCAAGCTTCGGGAACAGCGATGTCTACCAACTCTTTGCCGATACCGTCGTTCATCTGGAAGACACTGTCATTATCAGCAAGGGTGCCCACACCATGCACATGGGCTTCCAGGCCTACCGGTATCGCGTCGACACGTTTTACTCCGGAAATAATGGCCGCGCGGGTACCATCCTGTTCAACGGCCAGTACACGGCGGGGCCGGTCCCGGGCACCAAGGCCGGCAACGGCAGCGGTATCTCTGAAGCCGATCTTCTCCTCGGCCTTCCCGATGAAATCCAGGGCGGCGTCAACGGTGGCACCTGGGGACAGCGCGCGAATTCCCTTGCCGCATTCTTTCAGGATGACTGGCGCGTGACTCCCAACCTCACCCTCAACCTGGGCGTGCGCTGGGAATTGCACACACCCTGGAACGAAGTGGATAACCGCCAGGCTAACTTCAACCTGTCGACGGGCCAGGAATACATTTCCGGCCAGAGTTGCCCGTGGAATAACTGTAATGCCCTGTATAACCAGTACAACGGAATTACTAACTTCCAACCGCGCCTCGGCGTAGCGTGGACCCCCCGCGGCGGCAAGTTAGTGGTCCGGGCCGGTTACACCATGTCGAACTATTTGGAGGGAACCGGAACCAACCTGCGCCTTCCCATTAACCCGCCCTTCGCCGTCGAACACGACAATCAGTACACCAACGCGCAGTACAATAACCTTCCCGGCTCTACCCTTGCCGATGGCTTCCTGCCCTTCAGCAGCAATGCCGGAAACCAGTTCAGCGACGTTACGCTACGCGTTTGGGACCCTAATATCCGTCCCGCCGTATCTAACCAGTGGAACCTCACGCTCCAGCAGCAACTGAACGCCACCATGACTCTCTCTGCGGGCTACGTCGGTCAGCGCGCCACTCATTTGATGGTGCCCATGCCCTACTTCCAGGATGTCTTAAACTCCAACGGAACCGTATCAGGCACCCAGTATCTGGCCGGCAATCCAACTCTTCTGTCTGAAATCGGGCAGATCTCCGGCACTGCTTCAATCGGCAACCAGGACTACGACGGCCTGCAGATCTCTCTCCAGAAGCGCCTCAGCACCGGCTTACAATTCCAGGTCAATTACACTTACTCCAAGTGCATGACTAACAACCAAGGCTACTACGGCCAGGGCGGACAGGCCGGGCAAAGTAACTGGTATTACCAGAACATCTACGATGCCGCCGCCGAATGGGGCCCTTGTGATTATGACGCTACCCATAACTTTGTCGGCAACGTGGTCTACGACCTTCCCATTGGCCGCAACCGCACGTTCGGCAAAGATATGAACAAGGCCCTTGACGCCGTCGTCGGTGGTTGGGAAGTGGCCGGCATCCTGAGCGTTCACACCGGCTTTGCACTTACCGTCTCCGCCAGCGACGCTTCGAACACCGGCTCCCGCGGCCCTCGCGCGGACTGCATCGCCCCCGGTGAAGTCTTCGGCGAGCAAAACTCGCCCTCCGGCGGCTACCAGTGGTTCAATCCGGATTCCTACGCGCAACCCGCTGCATACACCTTCGGAAGCTGCGGCATCGGCACCCTACGCGGACCCGGCTTGTCTACCTTCGATCTCAACCTCTCGAAGAACTTTAAGTTCACCGAGCGGGAGAACCTCGACTTACGAGCCGACTTCATCAATCTGACGAATACGCCTATCTTGAACGCTCCGAATCTAGGCGTCGGCACCACCCTCGGGCTGCTGCAAAGCTCGCAGGGCGCGCGTAACATCCAATTCGCCTTGAAGCTTCACTTCTGAGCGCAACGAGTCAAGGCGGGGGGGGGAGGTCTAAAAGCGTTATCCCACCCCCGCCCCAGCCTGCAGCCGGATCAGTTCAGTTACCGGAAGCGGCACCACCTCCCCCGCCACTTCCCCAATCACCGCCGCCGTATGTGCAAACGCCAGCGGATCGCCTGTCACAAAGTGGACGATGCGCCCCACGCCATCATGACCCGGCCCATCACCCATGCTTCCGTTCACCGCCTGCGCCAGCGCTTCCGCGCTATCCACCAACTTCACTCCATCGCCCACCACTCGCGCGATCGCTTCGTGCAGCAAGGGATAATGCGTGCATCCCAAAATCAGCGTGTCGATCTCCGCGCGATCGTCCAGATAATGCCGCAACAACAATTCGCATTCGGGCGAACCCGTCAGCCCCTCCTCCACGATATGTACCAACATGGGGCACGCCCGTGCCCATACTGTCAGCCCGCGCTGCTCCAGACGCCTCTGATACGCGCCGCTGCCGATAGTTCCCTTCGTCCCGATCACGCCCACCCGCCCCGTACGCGTCATCGCCGCAGCGGCCTCCACCCCGGGATCGATCACTCCCCAAATCGGAATCTCGAACTGTCCCTTCAATTCCGGCAGCGCCGCGGCCGACGCCGTATTACATGCGATCACCACGCCTTCCACCCCCACCCCCCGCAGGAATTCCGTGATGCCATACGCAAACTCCGCCACCATCGCCGCCGGTTTCCGCCCGTAAGGCACGCGCGCCGTGTCGCCCAGGTACACAAAGTCTCTGTGTGGCAGTTTGTGCCGCATGGCTTTCAAAACCGTCAGGCCGCCGACTCCCGAATCGAAGATCCCGATCGGGCGATTGAGTGGATAAGGCAGTGGGTAGGACAATAGTTTTCCGTTCGTTGAGGTGCTAGTATGTTTCCATTCTAACGGCTATGCGTACCCTCTTTCCTACACTCGCCCCGATGCTCGCCCCGATCCTCGTAATGGCATCGCTCACCCTCGCGCACGCCCAAAATCCCGCGCCCGATCCAGGTCGCCTGGAAGACCTGCGCGGCAAGACCGTCATGCTCTTCACCCCCCATCCGGACGACGATACCTTCTGCTGCGCCGGCACCCTGCACAAACTCGCCGGCAACGGCAATCGCATCTACATTGTCATTTATACCAATGACGACAAGGGTTCCTACGACCCCGATATGACCAGCGAACGCCTGGCCCGCATCCGCATGCACGAGGAAGAGGAAGCCTGCCGCATCGTCGGCATCCCCAAGGAAAATATCCTGTGGCTGCAGTTCCACGATGGCATGCTCGAATATGCCAACCCGCGCGACCTCGTCGAACAGGTCACCGGACTCATTCGCAAATTCCGCCCCGACGTCGTCCTCAGCGCGGACCCCGGCAGCGACTACGTCCGCTGGCATAAGACCGACCACCGCATGGCCGCCAACAACACCATGGACGCCATCCGCGCCGCCGAATGGCACCTCTACTTCCCCAACCAGCGCCTTCACGACGGCCTCGAGCCCTGGCGTGTTCCCGAGGAGTATTATTACTACGCCGGCAAAGACGCCAACTACTTCGTCAACATCGATGACGCCGTGGAATTAAAGCTCAACGCCGCAGCCGCCCACGTCAGCCAGTTTTCGCCCGCGGTAGAAAAATACCGTCCCGATTGGGATCCCGCCGCCCTCGAAAAGCTCAAGGCCGAACTACGCCAGGCCGCCAAGAAAGACGGCCACTACGTCGAAGCCTTTCGCCGCGCCACCGGATTTAATCAGGAGTAGCGCTCCCGTTCATTAAACTGTCACGGCCCGTCCGTTAACATCGTTGGCTTGCGGATACTCCTTTGTGCCTGCTTGGCGCTGGCCCCCGCCGCCGCGCAAACGTTGCCCGAAAAGCTCATCGAACAGGGCCACTGGAAGCGCGCCCGCGCCCTCGTCGAGCCCCGCTATCGCACCCAGCCCGACGATGCCCTCGCCAACTTCCTGCTCTCCCAAATCCGCAATGCCTTTGGCGATCATCAATCGCCCTTGCCCCTCGCCGAGCGCGCCGTCCGGCTCGATCCCGCCGTCGCCCGCTATCACCGCCAGTTGGCCGAAGTCCTCGGCGTCACCGCCCAACATGCCGGCATGCTGCAACAACTCTTCCTCGCGCGGCGATTCAAAAAGGAGATTGACATCGCCCTGGCCCAAGACCCCCACGACCTGCAAGCCCTTCGCGACCTGATGGAATTCTATTTACTCGCGCCCGGAATCGCCGGTGGCGATCGCGAAGCTGCCCGCGCCTCCGCCGTCCGCATTGAGCACCGCGATAGCGCCCAGGGCTACCTCGCGCAAGCCCGGCTCGCGGACTTTGAAAAGCAATCCGGCCAGGTCGCCGATCTCCTCCACAAAGCCGCCCAGGCGCAACCACTCAACTATCGCGCCGGCATCGCCTTGGCCAATTACTATCTCGAGCCTGCCAACCGCCGCTACGATCTCGCCGCGCAGCACGCTCGCGAGGCCCTAAACATTGACCCTGATCGCATCGATGCTTATGCCATCCTCGCCGCCACGGCAGCCGCCCGCGCCGCCTGGAACGAATTGGACGCCCTGCTGGCGCGCGCCGAAACCGCCGTCCCCGACGACCTCACGCCCTGCTATCGCGCCGCCGAAAGCATCATCGCCTCCGGTCGCGACCTGCCCCGCGCCGCACGCCTGCTCAGAAAGTATCTGGAAATCGAACCGGAAGGAAACGCCCCAACCCACACCGCCGCGCAACGCCTGTTGGCTACTCTGCCCCGCTAATTACCGTCGCCGCAGATCCACCACCGCGTAGGCGCCCATCACGGGAATGCTAAACTCCGTGGCCCCGTCCTCCACCCGGTAATCCTCCAGCGTTCCCGTATGCTCGTACACCCACGCTTTATCCTGCGCGTACGATCCCAACACCCGCACGCGCAATCCCTTCACCGTGGCCTTTCCGTAATTCAACAAGTGGACCCGCACGCGTGTCCCATCGCCCGTCAGCCGCGCCAGCACCAAGTTGCTCCCATACACCCGCAACAGCCGCTTCTCGTCCGTAAGATCGCGCCGCGTCTTCATGGCGAATTCATAAGGATCGGTCCCATCCGGCACTCTGCCGATCCTCACGTCGTACTGCGCATCCGCTGCCTTCGTCACCTGAAATAACAGGTTGTGCCGCGCCAGCAGATTCAAGATCTCGCCCATCGTATCGGTCCCATCGTCCACCACACCGATGTTCGCCATCCCCGGCAACGGCGCCGCGTCCACCCCCCCCAGGAACTTCAACATCCGGGCGAATGCGCCCAGATCGTCAGGCACAGTCCGAATAGCCGCCTCGCCCCCATAAGCGAAAGCCTCCGCCGCCGCCAGTGCCGCGCTGCCTACCGGTGCGTTGTAGAAAAAGGGCCGCCCCGCTTCGCGCAGGTACCGCCACCCATTGGCATTCACCCAAGGCACCCGCGTAGCCGATGCCACGTCCATGTGGTACTCCACCGACGGCGCCACCGCCTGCACCGCATGCTCGCGATCGAACCCCGCCGCCGTAAACCCCAGCTTCTGCCAAGCCGCTTCTTCGCCCGCCGGCACGCACACCCGCTCGATGCCCGCCTTGCGCAAAGTGTCCGCTGTTTCCACCGGACGGTCCCAGAATAGCGCCGGCCACAACACCGCCAAAAAGGCCAGCGGCATCATAATTCGATTTTCTTCACTTTGATCTTATCCACGTCGTACACGCCCAGCCCCAATCCGGCCGCATATTCGATGTGCCCCGGCTCGCGCACGAATTCATTCACGTTCGGATCTTTCTGGTGCTTGTCCGACGGCCCCAGATATTTCGGCGAACGGTCCCACACGCTCACCGCATGTTGCGCCTTGCGCTGATCGTCCACAATATCGATCAACAGCCGGTCCATCGCCACCGGATCCGTCCCGAACATAATTTGCTTGGGATAGAAATGAAACTTGCGCCCATACGAAAACGGCCCGCCATGCCACACCCCGCGCAGCCCGTCCATCACCTGCAGCACCGTCCGCGACCGCAGCGGTTCCACCGCTGCCAGCGTCCCGATAAACGAGTAAGTGTTGGTTACCGTGCCGGCATGCGATCGCGCCACATTCGAAAAATTCCCGTAGGCGATATTTTTCAAACACCCCGTCACCCCGGCCGCCCCGTGATCCTTCATATTCGGTACGTTGATAATCTTGCTGAAGCGGTTGCCCACCAGCCGGATCATGTTCGACCGCGTATCGTCTTCATCGAAGAACTCGGTCTCCACATACGTGTCCGGATCGTACGATTCCGCCGACCCGCGGCTATGTTCCGCCGCCCAGATATGCACGCCATTCGGTACGTAGCGGTCATAATGTACCGATTCCAACTGGTCGCCGAAGCGCTCGTAAATCCAGATCGCCTCCGGCTTCACCCCCGCCGCCACTACGTTCCGCACGATCTCGGCCACAATCACCGGCGACGACATAATCCCCGGCGCGCCCGAGCAATTCACCTTGATCCCCACCACGTCCGCCGGCTTGATGAACCGCGCCCAAGCCCCCCGCACGTCGGCCTCGCCCGTCAGCGCCTGCATGCCGCGCGACATCACCTCCCGCACCACTGTCGCGTCCGGCTTTTCGCTGCTTTCGTCCAGGCACTTCGCGGCGTGTACAGACGCTACCTGTCCCGGATACGGACCCGGCATTCCCGGCACAGCCGCCGCCTGATAATGCGACACCACGCGATATTTGGGGACCTTCCGGTCCGTGGCGGCCAGCGCTGCGGGCGCAGCCGCGGCCATCTGCAAAAACGTCCGGCGATGCATCACTTCTCGATCATACTAATTCCTGCCCCAGCCGGAAATGCGCCACCACGCCCTTCACTCCACAACAATTCTGCCGATGGCAATCGCGCCCGTCGTCTGCCCGGTAGCCGCCACCGCATTGCTCCCAGGCGCGGCACTAGCGGGAATTGTGACCTTCAAAGCATCGCTGCCCGTGAAACTCCCGCTGCCATTCGTCACCGCCGTGCCAAGTAACAACCGCGGGTTGCCCCAGTACACGTCAACGCTCTCGCCGGACCCGAAGCCCACGCCTTGCACCGTCACCGTGCCACCGGGTACGCCGCCACGGGGTACGATGATAAGCTCGGGTGTCACGAAAACGCTCGTAGCACCTAGAAAGCCGCTCGTCTCGCCCACCGCGTAAACATCGTTCGGCCCGTACAGCCCTTGCGGCATGCGCGCCTCAGTCGTAAAGTCGCCGCTGCCGTCTGCGGTCGTCGTGGCGATCGGAACTGATCCCAAGCCACTAAATCGGATCCTCACTCTCTCGTTAGGCGCGAATCCGTGCCCCGTAAGAGTGGTGATAGTTCCTGGCGCAGCGCTGGCTAGGCTGCTACTCAGCATTGCTGCCGGAAACACCTGCAAATCCACTACCCCCACGCTGCTCGGGTCGCTTCCAGGAGAAAAGACAAACGCTTGGCATACGTCCAGAGTTCCAGAGCCACTCCACTCATAACCAGTAAGCACCACGGTCACACCGCCGCTACTGAAGAACGCTTTCCCCGAACCTCGCGTCATACCGACCTGCAGCGTGAATGTGTCGGGGTTCCCGTTTGAAAGAAAATGAGTGGAATTGACCGCGCCAAATACCGAAATCCCCGGCGTCGTATTATCGCCGTTGAAGAAAAGATTCAGCCCGCTGTAAGCCAAATAGCAACACGGCCCTTGCGCAAACATATAGTATTGATACCCGTTTCCAGCCACTAATGGAATGGCGATGCTAGCCTGCGCATCGGAAGGGCCGTTTACAGGCGAGGAAGCGTCCGGATTCAATGCCAACCACAAGTTCCACCACTGATCCCCACCCAGCGTATTGGAAGCCCCGTCTGCATAGCCTTGCTGAACACTGGTTCCGCCCGTGGGCGTCGACGCGAACCAAACCGCCCCAGTAAGTGTCGCCTGCGGGCACGCTGGCCAAGAAGCCAGCAGCAGGAATGCCGGCAAAACCAGCAAACGTCCGGCCGCCATGTTTCGTAGCATGGCCAATATTATCAGGAATTCGTGAATGAAGGCCGGAGGCATCGTTCGCGAGTATACTGCAGAATTGATCCTCCACGAATGAAAAGCGCAAGGCCGAACAACTCCTGGATGCACTCCTGCTCGAAAGGCTGGACAGCGAAGTAACCGAGCTGACCGAGCAGGATTTCACGGACATCCGCAAAAGGGCCTTAGGGCATCTCACGCCCCCTAAGAAGCAGAGCTGAGCGAGCCCTCCCTCCGAACCGTCCCCAAGGACGTGGTATATTTCACTAGTCCCCTCTCCAACGGCATCATCAACGAAAGGATTTCTTCACCATGTCGAACGCTCTCAGTGGAGCCGATTTCAAAAAAGAATTGCGCGCCGGCGCCCCCAAAATGGGGCTCTTCCTCAATGCCCATAGCCCCACCGTGGCCGAACAACTGGCCCACAGCGGCTACGATTGGCTGCTCGTCGATACCCAGCACGGCCCCATGGATCGCGAAAAATTGTCCACCATGCTCTGCGCCATCTCGAGCGGCGGCGCTAAATCCATGGTCCGCGTGGCCGGCTATCATGACCGCGGCGGCATTCAGCAAGCCCTCGACCTGGGCGCCGATGGCGTCCTCATTCCCTACATCAATACCGCCGCCGAAGCCCGCCAGGCCGTCAGTTGCGCTCTCTACCCCACCGTCGGCACCCGCTCCGTCTACTTCCCGCAGCGCAGCACCAACAAGGCCGGCCTGCTCGGCTACGTCGGCAACGCCAACAAAAATATCATCGTCGCGCTCCAGGTAGAAACCGCCTCCTGCATTCAGAACATGGAAGAAATCGCCGCCGTCCCCGGCGTGGACATCCTCTTCCTCGGGCAGAATGACCTCTGCATGTCCATGGGCCTCTACGAAAAGTACGAGTTCCCGCACATGTATACGTCGCCCGAACTCAACGCCGCCACCGCTACCCTCGTCGAGCAGGCCCGCAAGAACAACGTCATCCTCGGACTGTTCCTCTTCGGCACCAGCCGCGTCGCCGAGTTCCTCGAGAAAGGTTTCACCTTCATCAGCATCGGTAACGATCTCCACCACCTCCTCACGCAGGCCACCGCCTATGTGAAGGATATGGAAACCGCCTCGGTCGAAAAAGGCAAGCCCTGGGCTCGCCGCCCCACCGCCTTGATGTAACCGCGCGTAATCCGCGCCTACGGCTGACTCACAACCGCCTTACCCGCCGCCGATAACTTATCCGCATTCGCCAGCATCAAGCTCACCTGCCACATCTGCGTGTCACTCAGCGATGCCTTGAACCCCGGCATTCCCGTCAGCCGAATGCCGTTCGCCACCTTCCAATAGGTTTCGCCTGCCGGGTCGTCCGTCACCCCGTGCCCCGTGAAGAGCTGCGGCGGATGCGGAAACATGCCCTTCCCAATCGCCGTCTCCTGCTGTCCCAAAGTGCCGTGGCAAACCGCGCACTGCTCGCGATAAACGTGCGCTCCAGCCACCATATTCCCTTCGTCCGCCGGAATCGGCGCGTTCACCGGCGCCTCCTTCGCGATCACCCGGTGCAGCGCCATCCCCGCCACTTTCCGCTCGAACGGCATCGGCGGTGCGGATGTCGCCACCGGCGCCATGCCCATTGCAAAATATAGGAACCCGCCCAAAACCACCACCACGATCCCCAATACAAACCCGATCAGTATCTTCATGCGATCCCCATTTTCTTCTGCATCTGTTCCAAAGTAACGCCCTTGGTTTCCGGATACCAGAACAACACCACGAAGAATTGCACCGCCATCATGACCGCGAAGAATACGAACGGCGCGATCGCCGAAGCCGCCGCCACCAGCGGGAACATACCTGAAATCAGCGCGTTCATCAACCAGTGCGTAAAGCTCCCCAGGCTCTGCCCCTTGGCCCGCACCCGGTTCGGAAACACCTCGCTGATATACACCCAGATCACCGCGCCCTGCGAAAACGCGAAGGACGCAATGAAGCCCACCAGCAGCCACACCAGCAGTTCCTCATGGCTATGCATCGCGAAAATCGTAGCCACGCCCGCCAGCGAAATCGCCAGCCCCACCGACCCGATCAGCAGCAGCGTCTTCCGCCCAATCCGGTCGATCACCGACATCGCGATCATCGTGAACAGCAGGTTCGTCGCCCCGATCGCCACCGCCTGCAAATCGCCCGACACTTTGCTGAATCCCGCCTGCGCGAAAATATCGTTCAAATAATACAGAATCGCGTTGATCCCCGAAAGCTGGTTGAACATGCCGATCGTCACCGCCAGAAAAATCGGCACTCGGTACTTCCGGGTGAACAGCGGCTCGTCCCCATGCCCGTGCTCCGCGTCGATCGACGTAACGATATCCTGCAGTTCCGCTTCGTACTTCTCTTCCCCCGTCAGCCGCAGCACCTCGCGCGCCTCCGCCACCCGCCCCTTCTTCACCAGCCAGCGCGGACTGCGCGGAATCGCGAATCAGCATCACCATGAAAAGCGCCGCCGGAACCGCCGACACACCCAGCTTCCAGCGCCACTCCGTCCGCCTCAAATCCCGCGAGGCCGATCAGGTAATTCGAAAAATACGCCAGCAGAATCCCGAAGACGACGTTGAACTGGAACAGCCCCACCAGCCGCCCGCGCCATTTCGCCGGCGCGATCTCGGCAATATACATCGGGCCCAGCACCGACGATCCGCCGATCCCGAGCCCGCCGATAAACCGGAAGAACACCAGCGAATACCAGTCCCAGGCGAAAGCGCATCCGAGAGCCGAGATCAGGTACAGCACCGCCATCACCCGCAGGCTGTCGCGCCGCCCCCACCGGTCGCCCGGGATCCCCGCGAACATCGCCCCCAGTATCGTCCCCCACAAGCGGCCGACACCGTCACCCCCAGCAAGCCGTGCGTCAGATGATAGGTGTCCGTCAGCGCCCGCGTGGTGCCCGCAATCACCGCCGTGTCGAACCCGAAGAGCAACCCGCCCAGCGCCGCCACGATGGTGCTTTTGACGAGATATGAGTTCAGCGTCATGGCAACGGCGACTGTATCACGAAACGTGCCGCGACGCCCGCCTCGTTAGCGGGTATAATTGCCGTATGGCAAAAAGCAAGGATAAGAGCAACAAGGAAATCAAGAAACCCAAGAAGAAAAAGTAGTCGGATGGGGTGCTGCGCGATCCGGCAGCACCCCTTGACCCGGCAGCCTGCACCCGCAAAACGTCCTGCAACCAACCAGAGGGGAAAATAAGATGCGCACAGAATGGATAGCCCAACGCGAAGCCGACGCAATCCGCACACAAATGCACTACGCCCGCCGCGGAACCATCACCGGCGAAATGCTGTACGTCGCCCAACGCGAAAAACTGGAGCCCGAAGTCGTCCGTTCCGAAGTGGCCCGCGGCCGCATGATCATCCCCGCCAACATCCGCCACACCCGCCTCGAGCCCATGTGCATCGGCGTCGCCTCAAGCTGCAAAATCAACTCCAACATCGGCAACTCCGCCGTCACCTCCAACATCGATGAGGAGCTTGAAAAACTGCGCTACTCCGTCAAGTTCGGCGCCGACACCGTCATGGACCTCTCCACCGGCGGCGATATCCCCCGCATCCGCCAGGCCATCATCGACGATTCCCCCATTCCCATCGGCACCGTCCCCATCTACGAAGCCCTGTCCCGCGTGCGCCGCCTCGAAGATCTCACCGCCTCCCTCATGCTCGAAGTCATCGAGGAGCAGGCCCAGCAAGGCGTCGACTACATGACCATTCATGCCGGCGTTCTGGTGCAGCACATCCCCCTTGCCGCCCGCCGGATCACCGGCATCGTTAGCCGCGGCGGTTCCATCCTGGCTGAGTGGATGGTCAAAAACCACCGCCAGAACATGCTCTACGAATGCTTTGATGACATCTGCAGAATCTTCCAGAAGTACGACGTCAGCTTCTCATTGGGCGACGGCCTCCGCCCCGGTTCCGTAGCCGACGCCAGCGACGCCGCCCAGTTTGCCGAACTCAAGACTCTCGGCGAACTCACCCAACGCGCCTGGCAGTACGACGTTCAAGTCATGATCGAAGGTCCCGGCCACATCCCCATGGACCAAATCCAGATGCAGGTCGAGAAGGAAAAGGAGATGTGCTACGAAGCGCCTTTCTATACCCTCGGCCCCCTGGTCACCGACTTCGCCCCCGGCTATGACCACATCACCTCCGCCATCGGCGCGGCCATGATCGGCTGGTATGGCGCGTCCATGCTTTGCTACGTGACGCCTAAGGAACACCTCGGCCTACCCAATCGCGAGGACGTGAAAGCCGGCATCATCGCCTACAAGATCGCCGCGCATGCCGCCGATATCGCCCGCCACCGCCCGGGCGCCCGCGACCGCGACGACGAACTCTCCCGCGCCCGCTACCGCTTCGATTGGAAGCGCCAGTTCGAGCTTTCCCTCGACCCGGAAACCGCCCGCTCCATGCACGACGAAACCCTTCCCGAAGAAGGTTTCAAAGACGCCCACTTCTGCTCCATGTGCGGACCCAAGTTCTGCTCCATGAACATCTCCGCCAAAGTCGAAGAGTTCACCGCCGAACAGGCCGAAGCCGTCCTGAGCGACAACTTGGTGAACATTTCCGGCAATGACTAACCGGCCGCGCGGCGGCAGTGCCCCCCGGGACCGCTATACTCGCATTATGGAACTGGATCTGACGCCCGAAACGCAAGCCCAACTCAACGAATTGGCGCAGCGAACTCACCGGGGCACCGACGAACTCCTCGCCGAGGCTGTCAGCCATTTCGTAGCCTATAACGAGTGGCTTGCTCGCAAAGTAGCAGACAGCAGGGCTGCCGTTACCGCGGTGAAATAGTCTCCAATGAAGAAGTGAACGCATGGCCTGCATAGGGAACGCTGCTAGAGCTGATGCGGATCGAGTGGTCGCAACACGCGATTTCCGATTTGCAGAGTATCTCCCGCTACATCGAGCAGGATCGCAACTTAGTGAACTACAAGAGATTCGACGACCGCGTCGTGATTCTCAACATCGTACACGGCGCAGAGCGGGGGCCCAACTAAGTTGGAAGGCGCTGTCACTACGGCCGTCCCCTTGCCACGACGCCAAAATCGAACAGCTAATCTCGGCTCAAACCCCGTTCATCGCCGCCCCCTTCCCGCAACGCGCCCTGCTCACTTCCCGACGACTTATTGCGCCGCCTGCCACGCCTGACACGAAGAAGATGCCGCGGCGTCCATCGTTCTGGACACCATTTCTTATTCGTAAACTCGATGACGGTAAGCATCCCGATCAGTGGATCGTCAGTCTGCCCGGCAACAGTACCCGACATCCTGCACCCGAAACATACGGCCTCCCCTTTGGGGCACGCCACGCACTCCATGGAAACGAGTGAATCGCTGCCAACGCCGCAGTCCAATGTAACCGTACAGCCTCCCTCGTGAATCGTTTCCAGATTGCCGATAATCTCAACACCGGATGCAAGCTTGATCCGAACCAGCTCCGAGCAAATGAACCCGCCGTTTCTGAGCATGACGCCATATCGGCTGCCGCCGGAAAAACTTTAGTTCGGGGTGATTCCTAACCGAGAATGATAAAATGCCTACAAGAGGCACCTTCACGCGGACCCTACTAATCCTCCTCCTCGCGACCGCAGCCGCCACCGCGCAGAAACCCACCGTCCGTCTAACTAACGCCACCCATCCCGGAAATCCAAACTTCGTCTTCGGCGATCATTTTGAACTAACCATAACCGGAGCACCCGACCAACCCGTCAGCGTCAAAACCACGTTCAATGGACAAACTGACTGGGGGCCTATCATCGGACGCACCGACCGCGCCGGCGAATGGTCAATCACTGGACACTTCAACCCGGCTGACTTCGGCGACTGGGACGAAGCTTGGACCGTCGGCAGCCGCCTTAACGATCCCATCCATTTTGCCGTCCGTCCGCCCTGCCTCCCCAACGGGCGCGATTTTGTGTCGCAGATGAGCCTTGCCCACGCGGAGACTTGCGACATCGCAAGTGGCACCCAAACCTTTACCGCGCCCTCTCCAAGCGGCCCGAACCGCCGAGCAACGCCAGATGGATTTCGTGCAGTACTTGATTGACCACCCCGGCACTCCCCGGCGCCTGCGTGGCGATCAGGCCGCCGCCCTAATCACCAAAATCATCGGACCCAACGCACTCACCGACGACGAACTACACAACGTCCTCGCCATCGTGCACCAAGCCTTCGAAAATCCCGACCGCATCCCCCCCACCGCCACCCTGGCCCAGGCAATCGGCGCTACCATCAACTACGTAAGCGCAAGATAGCCGCACCCCGTACTGTGCCCCATATCGACCCATTGACACTGCCGTCCGGCTCGTGTTAACTGTAGTTAAGTCCGAATCCGACACTATGATTACTGCCGACCAGCCCGGCGCCCGATCCCTCGCCGACGTCCACTCCTCCGTCGGCACCTCGGCCATGCCCGTCTGGCGCCGCATGTTCGCCTTCGCCGGCCCCGCCTACCTCGTCAGCGTCGGCTACATGGACCCCGGCAACTGGGCCACCGACCTCGAAGGCGGCGCCCGCTTCGGCTATACCCTCCTCTGGGTCCTGGTCATGTCCAACTTCATGGCCATCCTGCTCCAGACCCTCAGCGCGCGCCTGGGCATCGTTTCCGGCCGCGATCTCGCGCAAGCCTGCCGCGAAACTTATCCCCGCCCCGTCACCATCGCCCTCTGGATCCTCTGCGAAATCGCCATCGCCGCCTGCGATCTGGCCGAAGTTCTGGGCGCAGCCATCGCCCTGAACCTCCTCTTTCATATCCCGCTGCTCATCGGCGTCCTCCTCACTGCCGCCGACACGCTTCTGCTCCTTTGGTTCCAAGGCCTCGGCATCCGCTATATCGAAGCGTTCATTCTTTCGCTGATCACCGTCATGGCCGCCTGCTTCTGCATCGAGATCGTTTTTGCCCGGCCCGTTGCCTCCCAAGTCCTGCTCGGCGTCATTCCCCATATCAGCGGCAAGAGCCTTTACGTCGCCATCGGCATGCTCGGCGCCACCGTGATGCCGCACAATCTTTACCTGCACTCGGCACTGGTGCAGACCCGCCAGATCGGCCACACCGATGCCTCGAAACGCCGCGCCTGCCGCTATAACCTGGTCGATTCCGTCGTAGCCCTGAATGCCGCGCTGCTGGTCAATCTGGCCATCCTGGTGCTCTCCGCCGCCGTATTCTTCAAGCACGGCATCGTAGTCACCGAAATCCAACAAGCGCACCTGCTCCTGGTGCCGCTGCTGGGCACCGCGTTCGCCGGCATCCTCTTCGCCGTCGCGCTGCTCTGCTCCGGCCAGTCTTCCACCCTTACCGGCACCCTGGCCGGGCAAATCGTGATGGAAGGCTTCCTCAACTTCCGCATGCGCCCCTGGCTGCGCCGTCTGATCACCCGCACCATCGCCATCATTCCCGCAGCCATCGTGATTTATATTTCGGGCGATAAAGGCACCTATCAACTCCTCATCCTCAGCCAGGTGATCCTGAGCATGCAGTTGCCTTTCGCCGTGATTCCCCTGATTCATTTCACCAGTGACCGCCGCCGCATGGGCGAGTTCGCCAACAAACTCTGGGTACAATGCCTTTCCTGGGCGGCCGCCGTACTCATTCTCGCCCTGAACATCTGGCTACTAATTGACGGGCTCGGACAATTGCTCGGTACTTCCGCCAACCGCCCCATAGTCTGGCTTCCCTTGGCCCTCGCCGGAACCGCCGTCGCCGGACTGCTGATCTGGATCTCGTTTGAACCGCTGCTGGCCCACTGGGCGCACGGTTATCGCACCGTCCCTCTCGATATTCCCGAACCCGGCGCGGAGCCGCCCGCCGCCCTTGAATATCACCGCATCCTTGTCCCCCTCGATCACAGCGAACTTGATCGCAAAGCACTCAGCCACGCCTCCGCCATGGCCAAAATGCATGGCGCCAAGCTCTACCTCCTGCACGTCGAAGAAGGCGTCACCAGCCGCGTCTACGGGAAGCTATCCTCCACCGCCGAGGTCGAAGTCGGCGAGCATTACATCGAACGCATCGCCGAAACCCTCCGCGCCGAAGGCATCGAAGTGGAAACCGCCATACTCCACGCCCCCCGCCCCGGCCAGCAGATCGTCCAATATGCATCCGAAATCCACCCGGACCTCATCATCATGGGCGCCCACGGCCATCGCCGCTTGAAAGATCTTATCTTCGGCAATACAATTAATCCAGTGCGCCACGAACTTCGAATCCCCTTGCTCATCGTTCGAAAGTCATGAGATAATCGTGACACTCACTGAGACATAGCGCCACGAGGGCGTGTCCCGGCAACCCAGCCGGCCTTCCGAGGTGGTCGCTAAGCTTCTTATTTTCTGAAGGTTAGGCTTGGTATGCAAAATGCACACCGCTGTGTCGTGCTGAAAACTGTGCGAGTTGCGTTGTGCCTCGCTCTTTGGCTCGCGCCTGCCTCGGGCGCCACTTTGGAGCTCCTCAGCCTCACCGACCTGATCGCCAAATCGACCAGCATCGTCCAGGCCCAAGTGACCGGATCCTCCGCTTCCTATACCGGCACCGTCATTTATACCCACTATCAAATCGCCGTGCAGGCGCAATGGAAAGGCGCCGCACAAAGCACCATCGACGTCCTGGTTCCTGGCGGCACCGCCAAAGGGATGCGCCAGAGTTTTCCCGGCGTTCCGCAATTGGCCACCGGCGGACAATACGTATTGTTCCTCTGGAAATCCGCCAAAGGCGCAACCTATACTTTGGGCTACACCCAAGGCGTTTTTAACTTGCTGAAGGATGCCTCCGGCAACGTCACCGCCGCGCAAATGCCCACCACCGAGACGATGCTCTCGCCCGGCACCGGACAGGCCGTCAAAGACGCGCCCATCAGCATGCCCCTGCCCCAGTTGATCGAAGCCATTACCGCCGGAGGTGCGAACTAACATGTTCCGCCCCAAAAATCTGGCGATCTCTGCCGCCCTGCTGGCCGCCGCCGTCACCCCCTCCGCCGCTTACTATCACTACGTTCATTATCTGAATTCATCGTCTCCGTATTCCGTAACGTTTGAAAAGTTCGACCTCGCCGCACTTCCCGACAAGACCCTTACCTTCTTCGTGTCGGATTCCGGACCCACCAGTTACACCGCCAATGACGGCTTTGCCTCCGTCCTCGGCCAGATTCGCAATGCCACCGCCGTCTGGAACTCGGTAGCCAGTTCGGATCTGCGCGTAGCCTTCGGCGGCCTGCAATTCGCCGGCACTCCACAAAACGCGCCGGCCGGAGAAGTGGTCTTCGACGATCAACTCCCCCCCGGAGTGCTCGCTCTCACCGGTCACACAGTTCCCACCAACGTGCCCAGCGGCGCGTCCTTCGTACCCATCCTCGCCTCTACCATTCACCTCAATATCAATCTGACTCCCCAAGGCGGG
This sequence comes from Bryobacterales bacterium, assembly GCA_963738345.1. Taxonomy (GTDB): domain Bacteria; phylum Acidobacteriota; class Terriglobia; order Bryobacterales; family Bryobacteraceae; genus Bog-159. The sequence goes on along the minus strand of CAVTWI010000002.1, from coordinate 1,823,929 downwards.
CAGGCGAACTCAGAGGGCTATACCGGCCCCAGTTACTCCGAGCTCTTTTTCACCGTCCTGGTCCACGAAATCGGGCACGCCATCGGCCTGCAGCACACCTTTACCTCAGCCACCATGTCCACCGCGGTTTCCCGTGCGACCAATCGCGCGCGCCCGCTCGACGCGGATGACATTGCGGGTGTCTCCCTTCTCTATCCTCGCGGTGGATTCCCTGCCGGTTACGGCACTATCACCGGCCAAGTCACTAGCAACGGAGCAGGCGTCCATCTCGCCTCGGTCGTGGCTGTCCTTCCCAATGGATCGGCCATTAGTAATCTGACCAATCCCGATGGAACTTACGAAATCGATGGCTTGCCGCCCGGCGACTATTGGGTGTATGTGCACCCCCTGCCTCCCACCGCGAACATCACCCCCCCCTCGATCCCAACGGAAATCCGGTCGCCGCCAGCGGACCGTTCGTCAGTACCTTCTACCCCGGCCCAGCCACCTGGACGCCGGACCAGTTCACGCCCGTGACCATCACCCAGGGAGGCAGCGCTTCCCAAATTAATTTCACCGTCACCCCGCGCTCCGCCGTGGAAGTCTACGATCTCACCTCTTACTGGTATTCCTACGGCGTGCCCAGCTACTTCCAGCCCGCTTACCTGAATGCTAATAATGCGAACACCGCGCCCCAGGTGATCGCCCAAGGTACCGGCATCACTTCCGGTGGCACGTCCACCCCCGTCCAAACCGTTTACGCCCTTGGCGCTCCCGGCGGTTGGCTCGCCGATTACGGAACCAACGCTTATATGGATGGCGACGTCAGTCTCCTGGCGCTGTTCTTCACTTATCCTTCCGCTCCGTCCCCAGGCCCCGAGCACCTGTTGTTCAATCTCCCCGACGATATCTTCGTGCTGCCCCAAGGCATCCAGGTGGTGCAAGCTCCCCCCCCGCGATCACCGCCGTAACTCCAAATCAGGATGGCTCCGTCACCGTCACCGGGACCGGCCTAACTCCCGATAGCCGTGTCTTCTTCAATAGCCTGCCGGGACAAGTGACCGTCCCCTACGCCGCCAGCCAGACTGACTCCACAGGCTTATCCGGCTCTCTTACCGTCACTCCGCCGCCCGGCACTAACAACCTCTCCACGATCATCACCGTCTACAATTCCGACGGCCAGAATTCGACGTTCCTGCAGCCGACGTCACAGACTCCCTTCACCTATACTTATCCCCAGGGCAGCGCCCCTACCGCCGCGATTTCTTTGTCCCAACTGCCGCAGGGAGCCTCCGCCATGGTCACCGTCAATACCTCGACCATGCAGTTTGCCGACGGCATGACCACCCTCGGCTTCGGCACCTCCGATGTCGCCGTGCGGCACTTATGGGTGCTCAACGCTAACCAAGCTATCGCCAACATCACTGTCTCGCCGACCGCAGTCCAACGCGAAACTGTGGCTAGCGTGATCTCCGGCTTCCAGGTGTACGAGCAAGCCCTGGGCTTCGCTGTGCTGAAGGCCAATCCTGACGCTACGGTCATCGCCTTGCCCGTGACCAATGCATTCTATCCCGTGCTCAATAGCCTCTATCCTGGGGCCATCGCATCCCTCTACGGCACCAACCTGCAAGCCGCGGCCGACTCGCCGGCCATTACGGTAGCGGGCGTCAGCGTCCAGATCCTCTACACTTCGCCCTCTCAAATCAATTTCGTAATACCCGCGACGGTGCCCACCGGACCCGCCGTCCTGACCTTCCAGGGCGCCCCCCCCGTCGTGGTCCAGATCGATCCGCCTCCACCCGTAATCGTCAGCGTGACGTCCGCCGCCGGCGTAGCCATTGACGCATCGCAGACCTCTGCCCCCGGCGATACCATCACGCTGGTCGTCAGCGGCATCGATCCAACCACCGCTCACGCCCGCATTGGGCTCGCGGAGAACGGCATCAGCATCCCGTTCTTCTCCATCCAGCAGGCGCAGGATGGCTCAGGCAATCTGATTATTCAGTTTGCCCTCGCGGCCTCAGTCGCAGGCCAGCAGATCCCGGTCACCGTTTCGCTCGATGGCGATCTGAGCTCACCCTTCTACATCAACGTCGCCAATTAATGTCCGCGCCCCGGCGCCTCAACCGCGACGCCTGATGACAGGCGAGCCTTAGAACCGCGTCTTCACGCCGCAATACCGCGACGTGTGCACCGTCGAGCCTCAAAACCGCGACATCCCAAAATCGTCACGCCTAAAGCCGTCACGCCGCAAAACCTCGTTGCCCCAAAACTCTCCTGTCTTCAAAACCGTCGCGTCCCAAAACGTCACGCCGCAATACCGCGACACCTCGAAACTACGACACCGCAAAATCGTCACGCCAAAAAAACCCGTTGCCCAAACCGTCTTGCCCCAACGCCGTCACGCCGCAATGCCGCGACACCTCGAAACTACGACACCGCAAAATCGTCACGCCTAAAAAAAACGTTGCCCAAAAAACCGTCGCGCTCCAATACCGTCACGCCGCAATACCGCGACACCTCGAAACTAGGACACCGCGAATCGTCACGCCTAAAACCCCGACACCTCCGAAAACCGCCTAACAGAGCCCCGCCCGTAAGGGTGGGGTTGCTACAATCGTAGAACCCATGCCCAAAGCCCCCGCGGCCCTAGAAGTCCGCGAACTCATCAAGCAATATCCAAAATCGACCGTCAACGCCGTCGACGGCGTCACCTTCACCGTCCGCCCCGGCGAAATCTTCGGCCTCCTCGGCCCCAACGGCGCCGGCAAAACCACCACCATCGGCGTCCTCACCACCAGCGTCCTCCCCACCTCCGGCACCGCCGCCATCATGGGCCTAGACGTCGCCCGCGACCCCATCGGCATCAAACAACGCATCGCCGTCGTCCCCCAGCAAAGCAACCTCGACCGCAGCCTCAAGCGTCCGCGAAATCCTCACCTTCCACGCCGCCTATCATGGCGTCCCCTACCGTGAACGCGAGCAGCGCGCCGACGATCTCCTCAACGAACTCGGCCTCGGCGATCGCAAGAATGACAACGTGGCCCGCTACTCCGGCGGCATGTCCCAGCGCCTCATGATCGCCCGCGCCCTCATGCACGCCCCCGATGTCCTCTTCCTCGACGAGCCCACCAACAACCTCGACCCGCAGTCTCGCCTCTTCCTCTGGGACCGCATCCGCGCCCTCAACGCCCAGGGCCTTACCATCCTACTCACTACGCACGATATGAATGAGGCCGACCAACTCTGCGGCCGCATCGCCATCATGGATAAAGGCCGCATCCTGGTCAACGATACCTCCGCCGAATTGAAGAAGCTCATCCCCGGCGGCAACGCCGTCGAACTCCGCGTCAGCCTTCCCTCACCCGCCGCCGGCCCTTCCGTGCTCGAAACCCTGCGCGCTATCCCTGAAGTCACCAAGGTTGATCAACTCGATGCCGGATCCCCCCCCGCGCCCGATGAAGATCCCGGCGTGGTCACCTTCCGCCTCTATGCCGAGAAAGCCCCCACCCTGGTAGGACCCGCCACCCAAGCCGTCCTCCTCGCCGGCGCGCAAGTCCGCGACCTGCACGTAAAGCAACCCAGCCTGGAAGACGTTTTTATCTATTTAACAGGGAGACATCTGCGCTAATGACCAACGCACGCCACACCAATCGACTCTGGCTGACCGCCAATGCCTTTGGCGCGACCCTGCGGCGCGATCTCGTCGTCACCCGCCGTGAGTTGCCTCACTTCCTCCTGCAGGCGCTCATCCAGCCCATGTTCTTCCTCTTATCTTCTGTAAAGTCCTGCCCGGTATCGGCCTTGCCGCCGCCAACTACGCGGCCCTGCTCCTCCCCGGCATCGTCGGCCTCACCGAACTCATGGCCGCGATCCAAGGCATCACACTCCCCCTCGTGCTCGACCTCGGCTTCGCCCGCGAAATTGACGACCGCCTGCTCGCCCCCATGCCCGTCTGGCTGGTCGCTGCCGAAAAGGTGCTCTTCGCCGCCCTCCGCGGCATGGTCGCCGGAGCTGTGATCTTCCCCGCCGCCTGGTGGGTTCTCGGTAGCCGTTACGCCGTGCGCGGCGATCGCATAGGCATCCTGATCGGCATGATTATCCTAGCCGCCTTCGCCGGATCCGGTATCGGCCTCCTCATCGGTACAGTGGTCAAGCCGGAACAAATCAGTCTGATGTTCTCCGTCATCCTGACTCCCCTACTCTTCACCGGCTGCACTTACTATCCATGGAGCGCCCTCAGTAGCATCCGTTGGTTCCAGGTGATTACGCTGTTCAACCCACTAACCTATGCCGCCGAAGGATTGCGCTACGCTATGGTGCCGCCCATACCGGGCCATGCCGCGATGCCTACCCTGCCTATGCACTGGGTGTTGGTTGCTTTGGCCGTGACTCTCGTACTCTGCTTCGGCTTCGGCGCCCGTACCTTCCGCTCCCGAGTCGTAAGCTAACTTACTATCAGAGCCGCGCGCGTAAGCGAGCGTCCTGTTACTGACTCCAAACGAAAACTAACATCGCTCAACAACACCCCGCCCGGAGTCACTCCCCTCATCGGATGCCCTCTCTTCTAGTACGCCGCGCTAATTATTTTGCGCAGCCAACAATTGACGGATAATAAACAAATGGTTCGGCAGTTTTGCGTTCCAATGCTGCCACACCGCCGCACGTTGCGCCGCATAATCGCGCGCCGTGGCTATATCTCCCGACTGAACGTATAGCTGAGACAGCCGCCCCAGCTTGATCGACAAAGCCATCGCGTCAACAATGCTATCATCCGGCCGGCAGTAGGCTTGAAACTTGCGTAAAAGCAAAAGATACGTGGCCACGCCCTTCTGCATGTCTCCGCCTGCCGCGTCCATATCTGCCTCCGCGCGTAACACTGCCTCCGCCGGCGACGTCCCCGTGAGAATCGCGTTCTCAGGCGACCGCTCCCGGAAAAACGTGCCCCGAATCTCCGCCAAGCGCCGGCGCGCCTCGGCCGTCCGTCCCATCTTGCGCAGCGCATAAGTCGATTCCGCCGCCGCGCGGATCAGGTACTCGTCCCGCAGAAACGACCCTTCTGGCTCCGCCCGCATCACCTCTAGCACGCCGTCGAAAAGAGGAGCCGCGCTAGCCGGTCGTTCCGGTGTCATCAGACTCGCCAGTCGCAGTTCGCTCTGCGCGAAATCCACCCTGGCATTATGATCCTTAGGATCCGCAGCCATCAGTTCGCGGCTGGTCGCGGCGCTTCGCTCGAGCGCCGGAATCGCCACCGCCGGCCGGTCCAAACCGAGCGATTCGGAATCGGAGTTGACCAACCCGATGTAATACAGCACCGCACTCAGTTCCACCTGTTGCCTCTTACTGCGCGGCACTCTCTCTAGCTCGCCCAAAGCTTCGTTCAATACCGGTGCCGCTTGCTCCAATTCCCCTGCGTAGCGCAGAAACGAACCGTAGTTCCTCAGTGCGGCGGCATATTGCACGCGCGCATCCGGTGTCCCTAAAGCCTCCGCATACTGCCGGGAATAACGTACACTCAGTTCCGCATACGGCCGCGCCGCACCGTTCCGGTCATTTGCAGTCATGGCCCGCCGCAGACCCACATAAGCCTGCACCACCAACGGCAGGTCGCGCGTCTCTAAACCGCTTGCCGTAAAGCGACTAACTAACACCGCAATCTGCGGGACCAGCCCACCCACCTGCGGCCGCTTGCTCTTATCCGACAACAGCGTCAGATAGTCCATCCGGTTCTCGATCATGGCCCGCACCACCGCCCGATCCTGCGGCCGCGCCGCCGCCGCCTTCAAGAGCAGCGCATTTCCGCGATCCAAAGCCGCGAAAGCATCCGCATCTCGCCCCAGGCTTGACCCGCCCCGCCGGCTCAGAACATTCGCCGTACGTTTGTACGCCTCGGCCAGTTCCAGTAATAGGTCGCGCTCGCTCGCTTCCTTGCTTAATTCGTTCAGATACGCCAGTGACTTGTCCGCGATATACCGGCGCGATTCCGTCGACCCCGGCAAATTCCGTACCCGCTCTTCGATTCCAAATAGACTGCCCGCGATGTCTCGCGCGATCCGAAAACGCCGCTCCGCTAATTGCCGCGCACGTAGTGCGTCCACTAACCCGATCGTCAGCGCAGCCATCACCAGCAACACGGCAGTCAGTGGAATCCACGCCCGCCGCACAAACTTCCCGGTCCGGTATAGGTATTCGCCCTGCCGTGCGCGAATCGGCCGGCGCTCCAGGTAACAACGCAGATCGCTCGAAAGCTGTTCCACCGTGGCGTATCGTTGCGCCGGCTCCGTCCGTAGGGCCTTAGCCACAATTGCGTCCAGGTCTCCCTTCAACTCGCCGTTCCACCGGCTCGCCCGCGGTACGTTGCCCTCCCGCACCGCTGCCAGCATGGCCTCCGGTGTAGCCTGCGCCGGCTCGTGCGGCGCATGCCCCGTCAGGATCTTGTAGAGCACCGCACCCAGTGAGTAAATGTCCGATGCGGTAGTAACCGCCCCCCCCGCGGCCTGTTCCGGGCTGCCGTAAGCCGGTGTCATCACGCACTGCCACGCTTGCGTCACGCCCGCGTCGAATCCCAACATCTTCGCGATGCCAAAATCCAGCAGTTTCGGCGTGCCCTCCGCCGTCACCAGAATATTACCCGGCTTGATGTCGCGATGCACCACCAGCCGGCTATGCGCAAAAGATACTGCCTCGCACACTTCCAAAAAGATTTCCACCTTCTGCCGCGCGGAAAGCCCTTCGCAGAATTGGTCGATCGGCTGGCCCTCCACCAATTCCATGACGAAATAGGGCTGCCCTTCCGCGGAGTGGCCGGCATCGAGAAGGCCGGCAATATTCGCGTGCGCCAACTCCGCCAGAATCTGGCGCTCCTGCAAAAAGCGCTGTCGTTGCACCCCGTCGTCGCCCGCGCCTTGCATCAACTTCACGGCTACTTCCTGCCGCAGTTCCCCATCCACCCGCTTCGCCCGGTATACCGTGCCCATCCCCCCCCGGCCCAGGATCTCAGTCAGTTGATATGGCCCGCACCGCCTATCGCCCCCACCCGCCGTGGACTCCATCGCCGATGCCGCCAGCTTTCGAATCGGATCCGCCAGGGAGTCAGCCGAACTTCGGTCGTGCGCCAGCAGCGACTCCACCTCCCGCCGGACCTCTGTATCCACAGGATGCGCAGCAAAGTAAGCTTCCCGTGCCTCGGGGTCTAAATCCGCCAGCGTTTCGAACACTCTCTCGACTTCTGAAATCATACGCGCTCCTCCGCCAGATCCCGGCGCAGCCATGCCAGTCCCAGCCGAATCTGGCGTCGTACATTATGTACAGGCAGTTGCAGCGCTGCGGCCGATTCCTCCGCCGTCAATCCCGCGAAAAAACGCAACTCGATCAACTGCCCTTTTAACGGCTGATCTTGTGTCAGTCGATCCAAAGCGTCGTTCAAAGTCAGGAATTCCGCACCGGATGCCGTGCCCGCCTCCATGAAGCCGCTCAGCGTAACCGTTAGCTGCTCTCCCCGTTTGTGGGCTTGCCTGGAACGCGCCAGGTCTATCAGGACTTGCCGCATCACCCGCGCCGCTATCCCATAAAAGTGTGCGCGATTCTCGAACTCCGGCAGCGGCGATCCCGCCAGTCGCAGAAATGCCTCGTGCACCAAACCCGTCGCGCCCAGATCCAAGGGCGTTCGTTCGTGACGAAGGTGGCCCCTGGCAAGCTGCTTCAGCTCTTGGTATACCAACGGGACCACCGCCTTCAGCGCTTCCTGGTCGCCGCCGTGAGCCCGCCGCAGAAACTCGGTGATCTCCATCCCCATTTACGCCAGTATCCCTTTTTACGCATCCCGCCGCACGCCCCAGCCTCTGCCATCCGAGCTGCGCGCGTCAGCAAGCGTCCTCACCGCCCCGCCCACTTACCGCGCATGATGGATAGTGACATCTGCGAGACTTTCGTTTCTTCCCCGCCTGCGTGGCTTCACCCGAATGTCCTCCCGAAACCGCGCGAAAAGCCGCACTGCACACCCGCGCATCCTACGACCCATGGTGTCGTTGCGCCTTGCCAAAGGACTTAGCGCGCGGCATCAGAAATGCCTCTATACAAGTGTCAAAAGGAGATTCACCATGGAACTACTCCACGAACTCCATGCGACGCCCGTCTCGGCGCCCATCCCAAAGCCCCAAACCGTCCGCGTCAACACTCAAGCCCGTAAAGAACTCCGTCAACAGTTCATTGCCTGGATGGGGATCGCCATCATCGGCATCGCCAGCCTCGTCGCCGTCTACATCCTGTGGATCCGCACCGCCCCCGGCGCTTGAAGTCCGCGCCGTCCGCTTCCTTGACAAAGCTCGCCGCCGAGCGACAGAATAGTCCTTCGAAAGACCCTCATGCGCTCACCCTCCGTGTTCCGCCGCGCGCTCCCGCTTGTATGCGCAGCGCTGGCTCTCTCCCCCCTCCTGCACGCCCAGGATATGCAACATCAGCCTCAGGGAAATCAGATTCCCGGACCCGGTCAGTCCGTTGGCGCCCACCTAGGCTGGCTCAACGACATGATGCCCTACCGCTCCGACCCCGCCGCCGACCACGACTTCTGGCTCCGCGATCTCAAAGCCTGGCGCGCCGAACGCCTCACTCGCATGGGTTACGATGACGCCGAATATCGCCGCCCCGAATTTCAGTGGATTCGTCATAACTTCATCTCCCCCCAAGTTATGGTCGAAGAGCGCACCCTCTTCGACGTCACCACCAATCGCTGGACCGTCGACAAATACCTTGACGACCTCGAGAAACGCTACGGCGGTATCGATAGCGTCCTCCTCTGGCCCGTCTACCCCAACATCGGAATCGATAACCGCAATCAATGGGACCTCGCTCGCGACCTCCCCGGCGGCATCGATGGCCTCCGCAAAATGGTCGCCGGCTTCCACCGCCGCAACGTCAAAGTCCTCTTCCCCACCATGGCCTGGGACAACGGCACGCACGACCCCGGCGTTCCACACTGGACCGCCACCGCTCAACTCATGGCCGACCTCGGCGTCGATGGCGTCAACGGCGACACCTTCGGCGGCCTCCCCAGGGCCTACCGCACCGCTTCTGATCAGACCGGCCACCCCGTCGTCTTCGAACCCGAAGGTGCTCCCCAAGCCGACGAAGGTCTCATGTGGAATAACCAAAGCTGGGCCTATTGGAACTTCGATTTCCAACCCACCGCCAGCAAACAGAAGTGGCTCGAACCCCGTCACATGTCCCACATCTGCGACCGTTGGGCCCGCGATAAAACCGACAACCTGCAGAATGCCTTCTTCAACGGCATGGGCTATGTCAGTTGGGAAAACATCTGGGGCATCTGGAACCAGATTACCGATCGCGACGCCGAAGCCCTCCGCCGCGTGGCCACCGTCGAACGCAACTTCGCCGACCTGCTCTCCAGTAAGGATTGGGAACCCTTTGTCACCGTGATGCAGTACGGTATCTTCGCCTCTAAGTTCCCCGCCGCCGGTGTAACTCTCTATACTTTCGTCAATCGCAATGAGTATGACGTCGCCGGCCGCCAGATCACCTTGCCCGATGCCACTGGACGCCGCTATTACGATGCATGGCGCGGAGAAGAATTGAAACCGGCCCACCAAGGCGACGCGGTTGTCTTATCTTTCCCCCTCGAAGCCCATGGCTATGGCGCAGTGCTCGCGGTCGATTCCGGCGCTGCTGTTCCCAGTCTTGACGCGTACCTGACCCGCATCGGTCAACTGACCCGGACCCCCTTAGCCACTTACTCGCATGAATGGCACTTCCTTCCCCAGCAACTCGTCGATATCCCCGCCACCCATCCTCCAACCTCCGCCCCGGCCGGCATGGTCAAGATTCCCGCCGGCGAGTATCAGTTCAAAGTCACCGGCATCGAAATCGAAGGCGTCAATTGGGTAGGGCTCGACGTACAATATCCCTGGGAAGACTCGCCCCGCCGCGGCCACCAGCGCAACATGCAGGTCAACAGCTATTACATCGACAAATATCCTGTAACCAACGCCGAATTTAAGAAGTTCATCGACGCCGCCAAATATACGCCCGCAGACACTCACAACTTCCTCCGCGATTGGAAAAACGGCGCTCCCCCCCCCGGCTGGGAAAACAAACCAGTAACGTGGGTCTCGCTCGAAGATGCCCGCGCCTACGCCAAGTGGGCCGGTAAACGCCTCCCGCACGAATGGGAATGGCAATACGCCGCGCAAGGCGCCGACGGCCGCCTCTATCCCTGGGGCAACGACTGGAAAGCCTCCGCGGTTCCCACCCCGGATAAAGGTCGCGACCTAACAGGTCCCGCCGACGTCACCGCGCACCCCGAAGGCGCCAGCCCATTCGGCGTCATGGACCTAGTCGGAAACGTCTGGCAGTGGACCGATGAATTCGTCGACCAACACACCCGCGCCGCCATCCTGCGTGGAGGCAGTTACTACCAGCCATCAAACTCCATCTGGTACTTCCCCGAAACTTACAAACTAAACGAACACGGAAAGTACCTCTTAATCGGTCCCTCCAAGGATCGCGCCGGCACCCTGGGCTTCCGCTGCGTCATGGACGCCGAATAGCCGGCTGAATCAAACCGCCGCGCGAAACAGCTATAGCTTGACCAGTCGGGCGGAAATTCCTATACTCGAGTTGCAGATCTGGAATGCCTCGGATGGAAAGGATGTCGGCGCCTTTCAGGCGAATCTGAAGATCGGAGCCGATATCCAGATCGGTACCCCCCTGGCGGGGCTGGCCGTATTCTACAGGAATACCGTGACCGGCGCTTGCACCCCTCTGACCATCAACTGGAGCGGCGGCGACCCGAACTCATGGGTAAGCTTCAGCCTCGTGCAAACTGGCGTCGGCGGCTACGGCGGTTTTGCCTATGCTCAGTGGAACGCGCGAACACGCACCTCCAATGGCACTCTCACCCTCCTGCGCCCCGTGCCTCCCGCGCTCGCGTGCGGCGAACCACCGCCGTTTCCCATCACCATCGCTATCGAGGTTGACCCTGACCCCTCCGAAATAACAGCTTTCTCCGCCTCGGGCCTATCGGTCGGAAGCCGCGCCACCTGGAAGTACATCCACACATTTTCGGTTGGCCTCGAATTGCAGTGAACTCAAACCGCCTAACTTCCTGCAAATAAATTCCGCGCCCGCTAACTTGCCCTAAGTCGGCTACAAGTCTCCCATGCGCTTCCGCATCGCCCGATCGGTCCAGTGGCAGTACCGCACTGGAGAGTGGTCGGCCAGCGGCAGTGGCAACTGATCCGCAACCGACTCGAACAGGTGACCATGCACGCTGCCCAACGCCACACGCGCGATATCTCGCCAGTCGCCCAATTCGCCTTCCGGTTGGTGGATCAGCGCTCCGGTCGCATCGAACCATAACACCGGGATCGCCGGGTGGTCGTATGCATAGTACATGATGGGCGGCGGCACGTGCGTCACGACATCTGAATTGTCCACCACGCGATAGCACCTCGCCTTCCCCGCCACGGCCGCCACCGCGGCGCACAACGTGCCGTCCCCCACGCGCGGGCACCCGAACGTAATCAGACAAGTTGCCTCGTCGTGCAGGCGCGCGAACGCCAGTGTGGCCAACGCCCCTCCTAGACTGTGCCCCGTAATGCAAATGTCCTGCTTCGGGTGATCCATCCGGTAATTGGCAATCACTCGTTCGATGTACCACCAGATCGTCTGTAGATACCCGTGAAATCCTCGATGGACCTGCGTCCCCCTGTCCGCCACGAAGCGGGCGTCCGCGTCCGCCTCGATGTCGTTCCCATTGTCCGCCTCGGTGCCGCGAAACGCCAGCAGGGCCCATTCCTCGTTGGCCGCAAAATACCCTCGAGCCGTACAGGCTCCATCGCTAAAGCAATCCCCAAAAGAGCTTACTGACGTAAACCCGGCGCCGGCCAGGATCTCACGGAATTCCTCGTCCCGCATACGGACTTTGCCATACCGCGCATAAGCCAGCATCGCGCCGTCCGCTGCCCACGCGGCGTTTGGAAACAGAGACCCAGCCTCATATACCGGAAGGTTCTCGAAGTAAACGTAATCGCCTCTCTTCGGCGGATAGATAAGGTTGTCGCGTAATGGTTCCAGGCACGCAGTGTTGTGTAGCATCTCCCTACTCTACACCTCTTGTGTAACTGCGCAACGGTCACACCACGCCCACTCCTGTAACTCCCTGTAAACAAAGTCCGCGCCCGCTAACTAGCCCTAAGTCGGCCCAACCCCGTGCTATGCTCTAGTCGCGTGCCCCGCATCGCCCGCGCAACACAATGCAACACAATGCAACACAAAACGGTCTTTTTGCAGCCCATGTTGCAGCCCCAAGGCTTTCGAAAACCCTGCCCATTTCTGCACAATGGCTCCCACCAGCCGCCCCGCCCCCGTCCGCCTCACCCGCCTGGATACGTGTAACATTCGAAAATCCTGCCCACTTTTGCACAATCGGAAAATTTCAATCGGCTTTGTTCGCCACACTCCACCCGCCACCCGCACAAAACCTGCCCATTTTTGCACAATCGCCCCCCACGCCACCCCACATCGCAGTGCGTTACGATCACCCTTAACCCATTCTGGACAACACGATGCGAAACATTCATATCGTCCTAGCCGCCCTGTTGCTGCCGGCCGCCCTGCCTGCCGCCTCCTACTACACCCTCCGCCTCGATGACCCCAAAGCCGTATACCTCACCCCCGCCAACTTCCCCGTCCATGCCGACGGTCTCGCCGACGATTCCGACGCCCTCCAGCAAGCCATCGACAAAGTCCAGTCCACCACCAATCAGGGCATCGTCTTTGTCCCCCAGGGCCGCTACCGCCTCACCAAAACCATCTACATTTGGCCCGGCATACGCGTGATCGGTTACGGCGCCGAACGCCCCGCCTTCATCCTCGCCGCCAACACCCCCGGCTATCAGGACCCCGCCACCGAAAAGCTCATGATCTTCTTCGCCGGTCGCCGCCCCGCCCCCGGTTCCAACGCCCCCCCGCCGGACGCCAACCCCGGCACCTTCTATTCCGCCCTCAGCAACATCGACGTCGAAATCGGCGAGGGCAATGGCGGCGCCGTTGCCGTCCGCGCCCACTACGCTCAGCACTGTTTCCTCGCTCATATGGATATGCACCTGGGCTCCGCTCTCGCCGGTATCCACGAAGGCGGCAACGTGGTTGAGGACGTCAAATTCTACGGCGGCCGCTACGCCATCTGGACCGCCACGCCTTCCCCCGGATGGCAGCTCACCATCGTCGACGCCGTCTTCGAAAACCAGCGCGAAGCCGCCATCCGCGAACGTGCCGCCGGCCTAACCCTCATCCGTCCCCACTTCAAGAACGTCCCCACCACCATCGATATCGACGCCGGATTTCCCGATGAACTCTGGGTCAAGAACGCCCGTATGGAAAACATCTCCGGCCCCAGTGTGATCGTCAGTCTGGAGAAGAATCCGCGCACCGAAATCAACATGGAAAACGTCGTCTGTCAGGGCGTCCCCGTCTTCGCCCTCTTCCGCGACAGTGGCCGCAAGACCGCCACACCCGGCAACACTTACGAAGTCAAAGCCTTCTCCCACGGACTCAGTTACTCCGCTATCGGCGCCGCCCCGCAGATCCGCGATATCTTCGAAACCGCCGTCCTGCCCGCGCTTCCCGCTCCCTTCCCCTCAGATCTTCCTGACCTGCCCGCCCGCGATACCTGGGTCAACATCCGCTCTCTCGGCGCCCAAGGCGACGGAGTCACCGACGATACCGCGGCCTTCCGCAAAGCCATCGCCGCCCACCGCGCCATCTATCTCCCTTCCGGTAACTACATAGTTACCGGCACACTCGCTCTGCAACCGGACACGGTTCTAATCGGACTCCACCCGGGCGCTACTCAAATCGACTTACTCGACAACACCCCCGCCTTCCAAGGCGTCGGCGCACCCAAGCCGCTCATCGAAGCGCCCAAGGGCGGCACCAACATCATGATCGGTATCGGCCTCTATACCAATGGCGTCAATCCCCGCGCCGTTGCCGCTAAATGGATGTCCGGCAAAGACTCACTCATGAACGATGTCCGCTTCCTCGGCGGACATGGCACCAACAAACTCGATGGTACCCGCGAGAATCCTTATAACAACACTCACACCGCCGACCCCGATCTCCGGCGCCGGTGGGACGCTCAGTATCCCAGCCTATGGGTCACTGATGGCGGTGGCGGCACCTTCCTCGATATCTGGACCCCCAGCACCTTCGCCCAGGCGGGCATGCTCATCTCCAACACCTCCACCGAAGGCCGCGTCTATGAGATGTCCAGCGAGCACCACGTCCGTCACGAAATTCAAGTGCACAATGCCTCCAACTGGCAGATCTACGCCCTCCAGACCGAGGAGGAGCGCGGCGAAGGCGGCCTTGCCCTGCCCCTCGAAATCGACTCATCCAGTAACATCACCGTCGCTAACTTCCATCTCTATCGTGTCATCTCCACTTACCAGCCATTCCCTTACGCCGTCAAAGTCTCAAATTCCAAAAACATCCGCTTCCGTAACTTCCACTGCTATAGCAACAGCAAAGTATCGTTTGACTCCGCCATCTACGATCAGACTCACAACCTCGAAATCCGCCAGCGCGAATTTGCATGGCTCACCATCTCCGGTAACGCGCCCCAAGCCCATGCGATAGTCGGTCCGAAAGTCGAGAAACTGGCCGGCGGCTTCTACAATATCTCCGGCGGCGCAATCGATCCCGCCGGTGACTTCTATTTCGTCGATGCCCACTGGCAGCGCATCTACCGCTGGTCCACCGTCGACCATCAACTCTCCACCGTGCGCGATAACCCACTCGATCCGGTAAACCTGGCCTTCGATAAGTCCGGCAATCTGTTGGTCGCTTCCTACACCGGTAACGGCACCGTCTATTCTTTCAATCCAAGTTCCCCCGACGACCAAGTCACTATCCTCAAACCTGTGCCTTCCGAACCACGCCCCGGCGCCACGCCCGTATTAGCCGTCAGTGACTGGCGCTTGCAAATCGATCCCGATAACCGGACCGCCGCCCCCCGCCCCTTCCAATACCTGTCTCCGGATGGCACCACCTTCCTCTCCGCCGGTGACGATTTCGTCAAAGGCGCCATGAGTTGGGGCGTCAAAAGCGCCGACCTCATCCGTGGCTTCGGCCTTGCCCCAGCCACCGCCGGCAAGCCCTTCTATATGACTGACGAAGCCGAGATGCGCACCTGGTCCGCCACCGTCGGCCCCGATGGCAGTCTCTCTAACCTGAAGCTATTCGCCGAACAAGGTGGCGAAGGTGTCACCACCGACGAACACGGTAATGTCTATATCGCCGCCGGCCAGATCTATGTGTATAACCCCGCCGGCTATCTGATCAACACCATCGAAGTGCCCGAGCGCCCCCTGCAGTTGGTCTTCGGCGGAAAAGATCGCCGTACCCTCTTCATCCCTGCGCGCACCTCACTGTATGCCGTGCGCCTCGGAACCAGCAACTAACTAAGGAGCATTGTGAGACTAACCACCGCTTTGTTATTCGCCCTCGCGCTAACCTGCGCGGCGGCCGACTATCCGGAAGCCCAGATTTCGAATGGCGTTCTGAAGGTTAAGCTACTGTTGCCCGACGCGCGGCGCGGCTATTATCGGGGCACCCGGTTCGACTGGTCGGGCTCCGTCTCCAGCCTGCAGTTCAAAGGTCACGAATACTTCGGCAAATGGTTCGACCGCTACGATCCCAAGATTCACGACGCCATCATGGGGCCTGTCGAGGAGTTCCTGACCAATGGCAAAGGCCTCGGCTACGACGAAGCGAAACCCGGCGAGAACTTCGTCAAGATCGGCGTCGGAGCTATCCGCAAGCCCGACGAACCCGCCTTCCGCCAGTTCGAAACTTATGAGATCGCCGACCCCGGTAAATGGAAAGTCACTCGGACCGCCAATTCTGTCCGCTACACCCAGGTGCTGTCCGGTACTCTCGGCTACGCTTACGTCTACACCAAGACTCTCCGTCTCGTCGCGGGCAAGCCTCAGATGGTCCTCGAACACAGTCTGCGCAATACCGGCAAGAAACCCATCGTCACCAGCGTCTACGAACACAACTTCTACATGCTCGATAACCAACCCGCCGGCCCCGCCTACACCGTGCGCTTTCCCTTCGCCGTCCACACCCAGGCCGACCTCAAAGGCGCCGCCGAAGCCCAGGGCAAGGACTTCACCTACTTGCAAGAGTTACAAAAGGGTGAGTCAGTCTACACGCTCATGGATGGCTTCGGCAACACCCCGGGCGATTATGATATCCGAGTCGAGAACAGCAAAGCCGGCATAGGCGTGCGCCAAACGTCTGACCATCCCCTCGCCAAACTGGTCTTCTGGTCCATCCGCACCACGGTCTGTCCCGAAGCCTACATCGACCTCGACATCGCTCCAGGCGCCGAAACCAAGTGGAACATCACTTACGACTTCTACACCCTTAAGCCGTAACCGCGCCGCCCCCGCATTTTTCCGAGCCGCGTTGCGTAAGCACGCGGTCCAAGCTTTTTGGCAGTCCTATACCATCTAAAACACGTGGCTCCCCTAGTACCGGCGCTAGTCCCGCTGAACCTCGTTTAATCCTTCCAGCCGATGCTAGAATCCCATCAACGGACCCATATGCCGACCGAAATCTCTATCGCTGGAATGATCGCCGCGCAGCCGCATGACGCCATGGCTCTGGCCGCACCCGCCTTCCGCCTGAGCTACGGCCAACTCAATGAACGCTCCGCCGGCCTAGCCCAAGGTCTGCAATTGCTGGGAGTCGGTCCAGACGTTCCCATCGGCGTCTTCGCCAATCGCACGCCCGCCGGAGTTCTGGCCGCCCTTTCAATCCTCAAATCCGGCGCCGGCTATGTCCCGCTCGATCCCTCCGATCCCGCCGAGCGCCTAGAGTTCATCCTGAATGACGTTCAAGCGCCGTTCGTGCTGGCAGAGCGCGGCATCGCCAGCCGTCTCCCCAAAGGCCGCTGGAAAGTCATCCCACTCGACGAAGCGCCCCTGCTCTTCAGTAAGCCCATGGAGACACCCGCCTCTCCTACGCCGAACAACCTGGCCTATATTACATACACCTCCGGATCGACTGGCCGCCCCCTCGGCGTCGAAGTCAGCCACGCCAGCCTGATGAACCTGGTTCGCTGGCACCAGAGCGCCTTCAACGTGACTTCAGCCGATAACGCCGGCCAGATTGCAGCGCCTGCCTTCGATGCTGCCGTATGGGAAATCTGGCCGTATCTGGCCGCTGGCGCCAGCCTGCATTTTCCCGATCCCGGCATCGCCCGCGCCGCCCGTCCCCTGCATGAGTGGCTCATTAACGAATACATCACTATCGCCTACGCACCTACCGCGCTCGCCGAAAAGTTGATGACCCTGCCGTGGCCCAGCCACACCGCCCTGCGCACCTTGCTCACAGGCGGCGACGTACTGCGCCATTATCCGCCCGCCGGACTGCCGTTCAAAGTGGTGAACAATTACGGCCCCACCGAAGCCGCCGTGGTTGCCGTCTCCGGAGTGGTGCCGCCGCAAGACAGTCCGCTTGAACTGCCCGCCATCGGTCGCACCATCGACAATGTGTATGTTGCGGTCTTGAACGACGCTATGGAACCCGTGCGCAACGGCCAGACCGGTGAACTCTACATCGGTGGCGCCGGCGTGGCCCGCGGCTACGTGAACCAGCCCGAGTTGACTGCCCGCAAATTCCTCACCGGCCTACCCGGCCACGCGTGGGGCGACCCGCAAGCACGCATGTATCGCACCGGCGATCTGGTCCGGCGCTACTCCGACGGCGTCATCGAATTTGTCGGCCGTGTCGACGACCAGATTTCGCTCCGTGGTTTTCGCGTGGAGCCGTGCGAGATCGAAAGCGCCCTAAACGCTCACCCTCAGGTCGAGAATAGTGTGGTGGTCGCCCGCGAGCACGCCCACGGCGACCGTTGCCTGGTGGCCTACGTGGTGCCGTTGAATGGAGACGCGCCATCGACTACGGAAATGGTTGCCTGGCTGCGCGCCCGCCTGCCGGAATATATGTTGCCGTCCGAAATCGTCACTCTCAACGAGTTACCGCTGACGCCTCACGGCAAAGTCGATCGTAAAGCGTTAACGGCAGCGCCCAGCGCGTCGGTTGAAGCGCGACTGGCCCATCTGGTAGCCTCGGTCGGTGGCTTGCCGGAAGGTGGCAACCCGCTCACAGGTGCGCTGATCCTCGACCGTGTCCGCCACGTCTTCGGCGTCACCCTCACGCCACACCAACTCTTCGAAGCCCAAAGCGTCGCCGCGCTCGCCGCCGAAATCGAGCGCGCCCCCCACTTTTCTTACTCAGCGAAGTAAGCATCCGTAATCTCAACCGCTCATTCGAGAACTACATACCCGATTGTCTTTATCGGACTAACCGATAAACTGTTATGATCTGATGTGGAAGCCGAGAGAGCTCTCGCGCATTAAACATCTACAATCGCATGGCAAAGATAACTCTTTTCACAAGGAATGGCCACAGTCGCCGCACTCAGCTTCGAGGATGCGCCGGACTTATCGGGCTCGCCGTCGCAATGGCTTCTATGCCAGCGCAGGCTGCCACTGAAACCGTATTGCATAGCTTCGCAAGTCCACCCAAAGGCGCCAATCCGTGGAGCGGAGTGATACGCGACACATCGGGAAATCTGTACGGCACTACTCCTTACGGCGGAGCAAGCGGGCTGGGCGTGGTATTCACGGTAAGTGCGGCCGGACAATTAACTATCTTGCACAATTTCGCAGGTGGGAACGACGGAGCCACTCCTAATGCCGCCCTCGTGCCCGACTCGGCGGGCAACCTATACGGCATGACCAGCGGGGGCGGTTTCGCCAATGCCGGTGTCGTCTTCAAATTGGACAAGGCGGGCAACGAAACCCTGCTGCACACTTTCACCGGCGGCGCCGACGGCGGCTCACCCAATGGGAGCCTGGCATTCGACCCGGCCGGAAATATTTACGGCACTACCTATAGCGGCGGGACGCAGCTTGTCGGCGTGGCGTTTAAGTTGACTCCCGCCGGCACCGAGACAGTCTTATACAATTTTCAAAACCAGGGACCCGGAGTGAACGGCGGCTATTTTCCCGCCGGCGGTGTGGCGCTCGATTCCTCGAATAATCTCTATGGGACTACCCAATACGGCGGTAGCGTCGATTGTGGCGTCGTATTCAAAGTGGATACATCCGGCCACGAAAGCGCGATCTACACCTTTAATGGAACCGACGGCGGCGCTCCCTGGAGCGGCGTGATCCGGGACACTGCGGGCAATCTGTATGGCACTGCGCAGGCTGGCGGCGCCGCGGGGCAAGGAGTGGTCTTCAAGGTGACTCCAGCAGGTAGCGAAACTACCCTCTACAGTTTCACCGGGGGTGCCGACGGCGGACAACCGTATAGCGGCGTAATCCGCGACTCTGCAGGTAACCTGTACGGAACAACTCAGGCGGGCGGCGCCGGCCAAGGTGTGATATTTAAGCTAAGCGCGGCCGGCGTCGAAACGCCGCTGCACAGTTTCGGATCAGGCTCGGATGGCGCACAACCTTACATCGCGGGAGTAATTCGCGATTCCGCCGGCAACTTATACGGCACCACCAGTGCCGGCGGAACGACAGGCGCCGGCGTCGTATACAAACTAAGCTCGGCTGGCGTGGAAACTGTCCTGGTCAACTTTGGAGGCTCCTCCGATGGCGGAGCGCCGGAAGCGGCGCCCATTCGGGATGCGAGCGGCAACTTTTATGGCACCACTTATACCGGTGGCATAAACGGGTTTGGTACAGTTTACAAGGTGACTCCGGAAGGACACGAGACGCTGCTCCACACATTCACGGGAACCGATGGCGATAACCCCTTCGGGGGCTTGGTTCGGGATGCCAGCGGGAATTTGTACGGAACGACCTACAAGGGCGGCGCCCATGGCCTGGGAACCGTATACAAGTTGGATACCGCGAATAAAGAAACAACCATCCACAACTTTACTGGTGGCGCCGATGGAAGCTATCCGTATTACGGAAGCTTAGTTTTCGATACAGCCGGGAATCTTTACGGCACTACCTGGAAAGGCGGTACTGCTGGATTTGGCGTGGTCTTCAAGTTGGATCCAACCGGCAACGAAACCGTGCTCTATAACTTCACCGGCGGAGCCGACGGCGGCAATCCACAGGCAGGCGTAGTCAGGGACTCCGCGGGCAATCTGTACGGGACCGCCAGCACCGGCGGCGCAGAGAATGGCGGTGTCGTCTATAAATTGGACACTACCGGGCACCAGACCGTGATCCATAATTTCTCCTACTTTACGGAAGGCGGCCAGCCCACCGCCGGCGTCATCCGCGACTTGGCCGGCAATCTGTTCGGTACCACTAATAGTGGTGGCGCGAGTTTCGCAGGCACGGTGTATAAGCTGAGTGCGACGGGTCAACTGACGGTTCTGCATAGCTTCTCGTATAATACTGGGGATGGCTCCATCCCATTTGCAGGCGTGACGCTAGACCCAGGCGGCAACCTATACGGAACAACTCTCCTTGGCGGCACATATGGTCAGGGAGTAGTGTACGAGATCACTGCTGCGGGCGGCTACTCATTGCTCTACAGTTTTTCGGGTGAGGCCGCCGGCGGGATCGTGTTTGCCGGCGTAATCCGCGATGCGTCGGGAAACCTATACGGCGCCACCGCCAACGGCGGTGCAAGGTACGGCGGTACATTATTCAAGCTCACTCCGTAGGTTGTTCGGCACCGACCTCTCACGTTCACGTACCGCCGCCCGAACTGCCGGTCCACTCCGCGCTACAGTATTACATGGTCCAGCATTCCACGACGAATCAAACGAACAGGCTCGCATGACTCCTGAAGAAATCGAAGCTATAGTTGGCGGATACCACGGCGATCCCTTCCGCATCCTCGGCCCCCATGCCGTCCGAAAACGCGGTGGGCAGGCCCGCTGGGAAGTGCGCGCTTTTCTGCCCCAGGCCGAGTCCGCCACGCTGCGCATCGGCGGCCAGGTCCATCCCATGGAGAAGACCCACGATGGCGGCTTCTTCTGCACTTCCCTCCCCGGCACCCCCGGCAAGTATCTGGTCCAGGCCAAACTGTGGGACGGCCCCACCATCGAATTCGAAGACCCCTACCGCTTCGGACCGCTGATCACCGACTACGACCTGCACCTGCACACCGAAGGCACGCTCTACGAAGCCTGGCACATGCTGGGCGCGCACGTCACCGAAGCCGATGGCGTGAAAGGGCGTTCGCTTCGCGGTCTGGGCGCCCAATGCCGAGAGCGTCACAGTGGCCGGCGAATTCAATCAGTGGGACACCCGCCGCCATCCCATGCGCCGCCGCAATGGCGGGGTCTGGGAACTCTTCGTGCCTGAATTAGGCGACGGTACTTCTTACAAGTACAACGTGCGCTCGCGCTTCGCCGCCTACCAGCAGCTCAAGGCCGACCCCTACGCCTTCGAGTGCGAAGTGCCGCCCAAATCCGCGTCGGTAGTTTGGGATATCGAAAAATACCAGTGGCAGGATTCCGCCTGGATGGAACAACGCGGCCGCACGGAGTGGCTCAAGGCGCCTGTCTCGATCTACGAATTGCATGTCGGAGTCGTGGATGCGCGGCCCCCAAGGCCAATTCCTCAGCTATCGCGAACTAGCCGTGAAGCTGGTCGAATACGTGAAACGGATGGGCTATACGCATATCGAATTGCTGCCCATCATGGAGCATCCGTTCTCCGGATCGTGGGGCTACCAGGTGGTCGGCTATTTCTCCCCGACTTCTCGCTTCGGCACGCCGGAAGACTTTATGTACTTCGTGGATCGCTGCCATCAGGAAGGTATCGGCGTGTTGGTCGATTGGGTGCCCGCGCATTTCCCCCGCGACGCCCACGGCTTAGTCTACTTCGACGGCACCGCGCTCTATGAACATGCCGACCCGCGCAAGGGCGAACAGAAGGACTGGGGCACGCTGATCTTTAACTACGGCCGCAACGAAGTGCGTTCGTTCCTCATTTCGAACGCCATGTTCTGGCTGAAGATGTATCACATCGACGGCCTGCGCGTAGACGCAGTGGCATCGATGCTGTATCTCGATTATTCGCGCAAAGCCGGCGAGTGGGTGCCCAACCAATATGGCGGCAACGAGAATCTGGAAGCCATCGATTTCATCCGGCGCTTCAACGAACTGGCCCACACGGTGCCCGGCGCCATCACCATTGCCGAGGAATCTACCGCCTTCCCAGGTGTATCGAAGCCCGTATATCTGAACGGCCTGGGCTTCACCATGAAGTGGAACATGGGCTGGATGCACGACATGCTGAACTACTTCAGCCAGGATCCGATCCATCGCAAATACCACCACAACAACATTACGTTCAGCATGCTGTACGCCTTCACCGAGAATTTCGTGCTGCCCATCTCGCACGACGAAGTGGTGCACGGCAAGAAATCCCTGCTGGCTAAAATGCCCGGCGACGAGTGGCAGCAGTTCGCCAACGTGCGCGCGTTTCTGGCCTACATGTATGCGCATCCCGGCAAGAAACTGTTGTTCATGGGGCAGGAGATCGGACAGCGTGAAGAGTGGAATCATAACGTCGGGCGGCCTTGGGACATCCTGACCTTCGACTATCACCGCAAGCTGCAATTCCTGGTAGAGGAATTGAACCGTTTCTATCGCGACAGCCCTGCTTTATATCAGGTAGACTTCCACCATACAGGCTTCGAGTGGATAGACTTTCGCGACGTAGAACATTCCGTGATCTGCTTCCTGCGGCGCGCCGAAGATCCCAAGGATTTCCTGCTGTTCTGCTGCAACTTCACCCCCGTGGTGCACGAAAACTATATGGTTGGAGTGCCTGACGAGGGCGTGTACGAAGAGGTTCTGAACACCGACTCGCACCTATTCGGGGGCAGTAACCTGGGCAACGCCGGATGGGTTGCCTCACGTCCTGTGGCGCGGCATCAGCGCGCAAATAGCATCGCCATCACTCTGCCGCCACTGGCGGTGGTCGCGTTTCGAAAACGTTAATCCCGCAAATGTCACAACGATACGACGCAATCATTATAGGCGGAGGCCACAACGGCTTGGTCACCGCCGCTTACCTCGGACGCGCCGGACGCAAGACCATCGTGCTCGAGCGCCGCGAAATGGTGGGGGGGTGCGCCGTCACCGAAGAACTGTGGCCCGGATTCAAAGTCTCCACGGCATCCTACTTAACCAGCCTGCTGCAGGAGCGCATCATTCGCGATCTGGACCTGCCGCGCTTCGGCTACAAGGTCGACGCCAAAGATCCAGCCTTTTTTTCCGCCTTTCCCCGACGGGCGCTGTTTCTTCATGTGGCAGGATGGGCGCAAGACCCTGGAGGAGATCGCCAAGTTTTCAAAGCATGACGCCGAGGTTTACCCCGCATTCGAAGCGCAACTGGAGCGGCTTTCGCAGGTGGTCGAGTCTCTGCTCTTGACCACTCCCCCGCAGTTTCCGCCGCGTGGCGTGGGCGATTTGCTCGAACATCTGAAACTGGCCGGACGGTTCCGCAAACTTGCGGCCGCCGATATGGTCGCCCTGGTCAAGATATTCACCCAGAGCGCCGCCGAGTTACTCGACGAGTGGTTCGAATCGCCGGAATTAAAAGTGACTCTGGCCACTGATGGCGTCATCGGCGCTAACGGCGGCCCGCGCTCGCAGGGCACCGCTTACATATTGATGCATCATGTGATGGGTAGTGTCGCCGGGCATCGCGGCTTGTGGGGCTTTGTGCGGGGCGGCATGGGCGCCGTCTCGGAAGCCATTGCGGGCGCGGCGCGTAGTCATGGCGCGGTGATTCGCACCGGAGTCACAGTGGAGAAAATCCTGGTCCGTAATGGGCGTGCTCACGGCGTGGTTCTGCAAGGCGGCGAAGAAATCGAAGGCGCCCTGATAGCATCGAATCTCGACCCGCATGTGACTTTCTTGAAGTTACTCGAGGAATGCGAATTGCCCGCGGAATTCGTCACCTCCATCCGCCGCTTTCGCACCGAAGGTACGTCCTGCAAAATCAATTTCGCGCTTTCCGGATTGCCGGAATTCAGCGCCATGCCCGGCGCGCCCGGCCCCCAGCACCGCGCGACCATGCACATCTGCCCGTCCATCGATTACATCGAGCGCGCCTGGGACGATGCCAAGTACGGCAGGCCGTCGGACCGCCCCATGCTGGAACTCACCATTCCCACCATGTACGATCCATCGCTCGCGCCTCCCGGCAAGCACGTGATGGGGCTCTTCCTGCAGTATGCGCCGTACACCTTGCGCGATACCACGTGGGATGCAGCCCGCGAGCCATTCTACAACCGCGTCGTCGAATTAATCGAGGAATATGTACCTAATATTCGCGCGATCATTATCGATAAACAGATATTGACGCCACTCGATCTGGAGCGGCGTTACGGCATCACGGGCGGCAATATTTTCCACGGCGAGATGGCTCTGGACCAGATGTTCGTGATGCGTCCGGTGGCCGGATACG
The DNA here is from genome assembly GCA_963738345.1 of Bryobacterales bacterium. Taxonomy (GTDB): domain Bacteria; phylum Acidobacteriota; class Terriglobia; order Bryobacterales; family Bryobacteraceae; genus Bog-159. Next base: position 1,799,453 of record CAVTWI010000002.1, on the reverse strand, counting down.
CGCGCTACCGCACACCCATCACCGGGCTGTATCTTTGCGGTTCGGGCGCCCATCCGGGCGGCGGCGTCATGGGCGCACCCGGCTATAATGCGGCCCGCGAGATACTGAAAGACCGCAACTGACAGCGGTCGTAGTACCGAAATTCGCTTACAGTGCGAAAGTACACTGAACAAAGACACAGAACCCTTCACTTGTCTCTTGTCTTAAAAATAGTCTGCGTATAAACTCCGAAATAGGCAGGTTTCGGCATCTTAAATTCGGGCGCCCCCTGCCACCAAAGAAGAAGCATTTTCACCATTCGAAGGGGATATGGTTATGCAAACGAGAAAGTTTTATTGCGTGGCCGCGTTGACCGCGCTCGTGCTGCTGTTGCCAGTGATGGCGGCGGCGGATACTACGTTCGGAGCTTGCGATAACTTCGGACAAGGCTGGAAAATTACCTGGGGTCCATTCGGCGGTACCTTCCCCGGCACTTACCTGGTTTCGGGCTGTCGCGATTGCAGCGCGTCACTGGGCTGCGGCGGGCCGTTGCCGTTAGATGGCGACGTCGTGGTTCACGCGGGCGTCAAAATCTGGTCTGTCACTGCCTATAGTCCAGTAGGCAGCGCCTGTCTGAGCAGCCATTGGACCGGACAGCAAACCGGCAACGTACAGGGCGGTTCCGTAGCCGGCAATGTATCGAACAACAGCGGTCCGTTCAGCACCTTCACCCTAACGTTGGGTGGAACGTGCGCGGCCAAGACCTTAACCGATCCGAATACCCATCCCGGCGCGTCAGGCTGGGTGCCCGTACAGTAACCGCGTATCATCAGGGGCGGGCTTCCGGGCTCGCCCGCCTATTCTTATTGTTTAAATCTCATGCGCGCAAAACTTCCCACGATTCTCGCATTCCTGACGGTTGCTCCAGTGTTTCCGCAGACCGCTAACTCCACTAAGGCGGTGGCCGCACTGCAGCGCGCTCAAAAGGCGGCCGGTGGCGTTGACCGGTTACTCGCCGTGCGCGATATAACCCGGCATTTGGAAATGGTGGATAACGCTACCGGTACAAAGGCTTCGGAGACAGTGCATGTGATCCTGCCGAATACCATTCGCCTCACACAGAACTTTGAAGGCAATGAAGTGACTGCTTTCTCAGATGGCATCAGTGGATGGGCCAAGGCGCCTTGGAACACGGAGAACTTGCTGCCATCGTGGCAGCGTGATGCGGCACAACAAGAATTGATGCGCCAACTGGAATCTCTGTTGATCAGCGACCTCGACAGCCGGAGGACTCTCACTTTTGTATCTTCGTCTTCGACCGGCGATGTGCTTGAGATATCTGCGCCAGGAGCAGGAAGCCTGCGACTCACGATTGATCCGTCGGGCGACGTAGCTTCGCTCGAATATCCCCGGATTGGTCCACGCGGCCCACAAGCCACGGTCACCGATGTTTTCAGCGATTACCGCGCTACCGCAAACGGCCTGCGCATGCCCTACAAAATCCGTACACTGGCGGACGGCAAACCCTATATGGAGTCAGTGGTGACTGGCATCGAATACAACAAGGGCCTTCGGGCTGAGGTACTCAGCCGCAAAGACCCTTTGGCTATCGAGTGATCCCGTCTTAGAACACTATTTTCGCTACAAGCTGCATGTTGAACGGTTCGCCGGGCCCAAGTCCGGGTGCGCCGTTGTAATCGCCGATAGTGTCGTACAGGTAGCCGTTTCCGCCTACTGACCCCGCCCCGCTCGCCAGATTCTTGCGGTTGAACACGTTGAACATTTCCGCGCGCAATTGGATCCGGAGCCGTTCTCGGATTGGAATGTTCTTGATCACCGAAAGATCCACGTCGGCGAATCCCGGTCCCGTAAACAAGTTGCGGGAAAGATCGCCGTTAGGATCGGTTGGCCCCGGACAGCCCGCCGCTCCCGGCACGCAGAAGGCCGCCGGATTTACCCAGGGCTCGCCGCCGGCCGCCGCATTGAATACGTGGGAAACACCGGCAAAGGGATTCGCGATAATGTCCAACCCGGGCCGCTGCGTGCCGGCATCGAAGTTGAAGGGCTGCCCGCTGTGGAATGTGAGCAAACTGCTCAACTGCCATCCATTAGAGAGCCATTTCGGACCGTGCGAAGAACCCGGTATGTCGTAGGTCAGGAAGGTGGTGAAATTGAGCCGCGTGTCAAAGTCGCTGCTTCCATACTCCTGCGCCAGGTTGTAGCTATCGAGCGGCACTACGCCGCGGTATTCAGTCACCGCATCCAGTGCGTGCGACCAAGTGAAGCCAATCTGCGAGGTCAACCCGCGCCACGACCTGATCTTGACCGTCGTCTGCAGCGCGTTGTAATTCGAGTTGCCGATGCTATTGAGTTGGTATATCGAACCCACATTCGGATATTCCGCGTTGTAAGCCCCGTTCTGATTGAGGTTAAGCATGACCGACATCTTGCGGCCGATACTGCCCACATAGCCCACTTGCCACACCACCGCATTGCCGAAACTCTTCTCCACATTCAGGCTGTAGTTGAAGAAGTAAGGTGTCTTGAAATCCTGGTTGACCGAGTAGACGTTGTAGCTGTTGCTGCCGCAACCGCTCAGCGTCGGACAGGTGGTCACGCCGGGAAAGATATACTGGCCCGACTGCCACGTAAACGGAGTCGTAATGCTGTAATTATCGACTGGCTTGGGACCGATCGGGTTATCCTGCAAACCATCGGCGCCGCTTCCACGGAAATCGAGGAACGGATTCATGTTGATCTGGTCGTAGAAGAGCCCTATGCCGCCGCGCACGACAAGGTCGTTCTTGGTTCCCGGCTGATAAGCGAAACCGAGGCGCGGCGCGAAGTTGTTTTTGTCGCGCGGAAAAATGCTGTTCAGGCCGGCGCCTTGAATCTTGAGCCCTTCGCCTTGAACGAAGACGGCCAGATCCTGATTCACGCTGTATAGCGGACCAACGTAGTCATACCGCAGGCCCAAATTCAGGTTCAACTTCCGCGTCAACTGCCAGTTATCCTGCGCAAAAAAATCAAAACTGTTGACCCGCACGAACCGTTCCGGATTGCCCACGGCGATGTCGGCCGAGGACACATTACCGGCCAGAAAATCGGCCAGCGAAGCGAAATCAAAACTGCCCAGCGAGCGACGCCGGTAGAATTCGTCTACCCGCCCTTGCCGCACTTCGCCACCGAAGCGGAACTGATGCTTACCCGCTACATAGGAAATGATATCGGTCAGGTGGCCGGTCACGTCGTTACGGCCTTCCGGCGGCGTGATGCCAACCTGGTCAAAACCTGCAATCTGAATATTGGGAGCGCCCAGAATGGGGTTGCCGTTGATGGTGGCGTCCGGACTGGTATATAGTCCCAGCGCCTGGCTGTTGAAGCTGTTGTTGGAATCGTGGAAAACCTGATTGAAGTAGCTGATGCCAAACAGTATCTGGTTGGTTAGCTTCTCGGTAAACACGGAGTTCAGGACCGCCGAATAATTCTGAACGTGGAGTGGCGCGACTTCGAAGTAATAACCTAGGTTAGAGCTGGCTGTGGCCAGCGCCAGACTAGCGCCCGGAGGCTGTGTCTGGCTGCCTTCTCCCGAAAACCAGTGCAGCGACAAATGGTTCTTGGCGTTGAAATTGTGATCGATCTTGACCACTCCGTTCAAGCTGTATCCTGTGCCCGGAACGGTGGCGAAATAGTTATTCGGAGTGGCCGGCAGGTTCAAGATGGAACTGGGCCAGAGCGTGGACAACAACTTGAGTGATAGCGGATTGACCGCCGTTCCCGCCGCGGCCAGTTGCGCCTCGGCCTGCTGGACGAAAGCCGTGGACGGTTCCGTGGAAAGGCCTGTAAGGCCGAAGATATAGTCTTGCTTCTCAAACGCTCCGAAGAAGAAGGTCTTGTCCTTAATGATCGGGGCGCCTACGCTGAGACCGTAATTCTCGTTGCGCAGGGGTGGGGCGCGTTGAAAATCGGGTGTCGGTACGAAAAAGGGAGAGTGCGCCGCATAGAATTCATTGCGGTTGTAATAGTAGATGCTGCCGTGCAATTCGTTGGTACCACTCTTAATAGTCAGATTGACGGTACCGCCGGCGTTGCGTCCGGTCTCGGCGTTGGACTGCGTTTGAGCCGAGAATTCGTCAATCGCGTCGATCGGCATTACCACGCCCGCGATTCCCGAGACACCGCCTTGGTTCACGGCCGGGATATTATGCCAGAAATCGTTGTTATCGGTACCGTCGATCTGCCAGTTCATCTGGTTGGCGCGCGTGCCATTGAGCGAGCCAAACCCACCGACGGAGTAGCCGGCGTAACCGGGGGTTACGGCGATTAACTGCGAGAAGTCGCGCCCGTTCATGGGCAAGTTCTGTAAAGCATAGTCGGGGATGGTGTCGCTCTGAGTAACAGTGGTGGTGTCTAGGCTGATGGCGGCCGCCGATACTTCTACGGCAGTCGCTTGTTGTCCTACTTTCAGGACCACCGGCAGAGTATAGATAGCTCCCGCGGTTACCGGAATCTTCTCAACGGTCACCGGTGTGAAGCCGTTAGCATTGACTGCCACCTGGTATGTGCCGGCCGGCAAATCCTGGAACGAGAACTGGCCCTCGGCAGTGGTCACCGTGCTCAGAACTATACCGGTTCCTGTATCCGTAGCCTTCACGACAGCGCCACTAAGGGCCGCCCCCGTCTGGTCAGTCACGGCTCCGTTAATGGAACCCCGGAATGTCTGTGTCCGTCCGGGGATTACAACGCAGAGCAGCAACGCAAATGATGCGATCAGTTTTCTCATATTTCCCCTTTCTTACGACTGAGTTTTCGAAGCCTGAAAAAGATGGGCGGCCTGTATGCAGGTCGAGGCCCAAACGATAAATATCTTCGCTAAAGTGCGAATTTCAGAAATTTACGTCAACTTTGACGGCAAACGATACGATGATTGGAAGGAGCTCAAAAAGGTAAATATGAATATTTATAGCGCAGACTAGTTGCGAAATCCGCCACCAGCCAGCAGCTTCTCTAACGCGGAGATATCGTGATGCAAGGCCCTGTCCCCAACCAGCGGCGCCGAAACTGTGCGAATGCGTTCGCGTACCCGCTCGATCGGCATGCTGCTTCTTAGGGGACTCAGTAAGTCAAGTGCGCGCGAAGCGGACAAAGCTTCTATCGCCAGAACAGCGCGAGTGTTGCGCACGATGTTTTTGTATTTTAGCGCAGAAGTCATCCCCATGCTAACGAAATCTTCTTTATTTCCGCTGGTGGTGATAGATCCCGAAGATGCCGGATGCGAGAGTACCCGGTTTTCCGCCACTAATGCCGCCGCGGTAACTTGGGCCATCATCAGTCCGGATTCCAAGCCGGGATGTCCCGCCAGGAAGGGAGGTAACTCCTCATTCAGCGCCGGATTCACTAACCGGTCGATACGGCGCTCGGAAATGCCGGCCAAGGCAGTCAACGCCACTGCCAGATAATCCAATTGAAATGCCAACGGCTCGCCATGGAAATTGCCGCCCGAAACGATTTCGTCGTCGAGCACTAACGGATTATCCGTGGCCGAATTCAGTTCAATACCAAAAGTGCGCCGCGCCTCGGCGAGCGAATCGCGGACAGCACCATGCACTTGTGGTGCACAGCGAAGCGAATAAGCATCCTGTACGCGCCGGCAAGTGATATGCGACTGGCGGATTTCACTGCCCTCGAGCAATTCCCGCAAGCGCTTCGCGCTTTGTAATTGTCCGGGGTGGGGGCGTGCGGTATGTAGCCTGGGGTCAAAAGCACGGGGTGTACCGCGCAGGGCATCGAGGGTCATGGCGCAGATTACGTCGGCGGAATCCGTCAGCACTTCCGCGGCGGTCAATTCCAGGCAGCCAATTGCCAGCATCGCCTGGGTACCGTTGATCAGCGAAATGCCTTCCTTGGCGCGCAGGGTGAGCGGTTCGATCCCCGCAAGGCGCAGTGCCTCCCCGCCCTCATAGACGCCGCCTCGATATTCGGCTTCGCCTTCGCCGATCAACACCGCCGCCATGTGTGCAAGAGGGGCGAGATCGCCGCTCGCTCCAACGCTACCCTGCGATGGGACCACCGGCGTTACGCCGGTATTCAGAAGATCGCACAGACGCTGGGCCACCAGTGGGCGGATACCCGAGTATCCCTTGGCCAGCACATTGGCCCGGATCAGCATCATGGCGCGCACGTACTCGCGGGCCAAGGGATCTCCCACACCCGCGCAGTGGGATCGCACCACATTTCGCTGTAATTGATCCAGGTCGGAGGCTGCGATGCGCACGTCCGCCAGGAGGCCGACGCCGGTATTCACGCCGTAGACCGGATCGTCCCCGGCGGCAAGCCGCTCCACTACCAGCCGGGAGCGTTCCATTTTTCGGACCGCATCCGCGGACAGCATTGGCTGCATGCGCCCGGCGGCGACTTCGCAGACTTGTTCTATGGTGAGTTCTTCCCCGTTCAGTTCCATTGCGTACCCACTATTGTCCCAATCCGCGGGGCAAAAAGTGGGAGGGGGGCAACGGCGTTATATTGGTGCGCTATGCGCCCATCGCGTGGGTCATTTCGGGCGCCGCGCTGCAGGGCTGCAGGCGATATCCCAAACCGAAGACGGTTTCCACGTGTTGCTTGCTGTACGAGCCCAGTTTCACGCGCAACCGGCGCAGATGAACGTCCATGGTACGCGAATGGATGTCCGGACCGTATCCCCAGACATTCAGCATTAATTCCTCGCGCGAGACGATCTTCCCCGTTTTGCGGGCCAGTTGCGACAGCAGGGCGAATTCCATCTTCGTCAATCGTACTGGCGCGTTGTCCAGCACCACCGCCTGGGTGTGGAAGTTCAACTCCAGGCGGGCATCCCGGTATCGCTCCAGCCGATTCGATTCCATCTGAATGAGTTCCATTAGGCTTTCTCCTCCGCTTTCCCGATGTTCGTTTGCTTAGCTGTGTTGGTGTTTGAAACGACGGACCGCAGCCATCCTGAGTGCCCAGCGGACTCGCCGGCGCAGGTTCAATCCTAATGAGTTTTTGTGACGCATTGTGTTCTTGCCTCCTGCCCAATCATCACGCTTTCCTTATGGCTGCGCCATAGATTCGGCATGTAATCGAGATACACAGCTAAGGTGCTCGGAATGCACGGCATAGCAACTGAGCTGTCCTGCTTGCGGGGCATCGTTAACGTTGTACAGACACACCTGTATCTGTCTTGTTTTTAAATATTTGGTTGTACAGGTGACGACAGCCGCCAGTTATGGGATGAGGGGGAGCGGAACGCGGTAATGGCCGCCGAAAACTTCACCGAAAATTTCCACGATCTGGGCGTGTAGGTGCCCGTTATCGGCTAGCAGGTGAGGCGAATCGAACGTGTGGGGTTGGCCCAGCATATCGGAGACTTGGCCTCCAGCTTCGGCCACCAGTAGCCGGCCGGCCGCCATATCCCAGGGTTTCAGTCCGAATTCCCAGAAACCGTCGAGGCGTCCGCACGCTACCCAAGCCAGATCAATGGCGGCCGACCCAGTCCTGCGCACACCGTGCGTAGCCATGGCGAGTTGATGGTAGAAGTGTACGTTTACGTTCAGATGGCGGCGCCGCGTCGGAAAACCCGTGCACAGCAGACAGCTATCCAGACGGGTCACCGCTGAGGCGTGGATGCGCCGGTTGTTGAGCCAGGCTCCCGATCCCCGTTCCGCGGCAAACATCTCCTGCCGGATCGGATCGAAGACCACCCCAGCGATCATTTCCCCCGCCTGTTCCAGCGCCAGCGTCACGTTGAAAATGGGGAGCGAGTGGGCAAAGTTCGTGGTGCCGTCCAGCGGATCCACGTACCAACGGAATTCCGACGGACTAATATGGCCACCACCCTCTTCCGCCACAATGCCGTGTTGTGGAAACCGCGATTGCAGGCGCTCGACGATCAATTTCTCGGATGCGCGGTCGGCCTCCGTGACCAGATCAAACTCGCCTTTCAATTCAAACGGGACCCGCCGTTCGTAATAATTGGCGAGCAATGCGCCGGCTTCGCGCGCAATTTCAACAGCGGTTTCCAGAAATGATGGCATGATGATGCGAGGGCGCCGGGCTAGGCCGCCTCCACCAGGTACTTGATGTCGTGTTTGTAGATAAAGAGGTTGGGCCCATCCGTGCGTGTCAGCCGGATGAACGAGTGATCGTAGTATTCAATGGTGCCGGAAACTTCTTCGCCATCCGTGAGTTTAATGCGCACGGGGATTTCCGCCTCAATCAAATGCTTGAGGTATCTTACCTCTTCAAAGGTTTGTTCGGGAGCGCGATTCCCGGGTTTTCCACCGCCTGGTCTTGACGTAGCTGGCTCTCCTGATTATTCCCGCCTGCTTCACCATAATAGCCATTGCGCGAGGTCACTCGCAAATCGGGACGCAGAGTGCGCACTTGCAGGTGATGGAAACGGTTCTTGGTCAGGGGCACGTTTTTCGGGTAATAACCCAACATGTACTGCGTCCGCAGTTCCTTGATGATGTCGCTGAAGGCGGTATCGAGCGCCGCTCCCAGGGTGGGCTGGAAGACGCGGCCTCCAGTACCGAGCGCCATGGTGGTGAGGGCATGCTCCCCGCCCAGATTTCGCCCTGCCTCGTTGGTAATGGGCACGACCAGGATAGGATAAATCGAGGCATTGGCCAATTGCGCGGAATCGAGCGCGGCGTGGAAGTCCTTCACGCTGGTGGTGTCGCCGCCGTCGGTGACGATCACCATGACTTTACGGCCGTCGCGGGATTCGAGATCGCGTGAGGCCAGATAAATCGCATCGTATAGGGACGTCCCGGCTTCACCGGTGATCAGGTGCAAGGAATGTTCAAGCGGCGCCTGATTGTGGGTAAAGAAGTTGTGAACCGTCACCTGGTAATTGAAACTGTAAAGCGCGACAGAATCTTTGGGGTTGCCTTCGGCAAACAGCGCTTTGAAGAATCGGGCGACCGAATCGACTTCGTACTTCAAGTCCTTGGCCGTGGAGCCGCTGGCATCCACCATCATGGCGATCGACAAGGGCTGTTCCGTCTGGCGCTCGAAAACCGCGATCTGCTGAGCAACGCCGTTGTCAAACAGTTCGAAATCTTCTTTGTTCAGGGCGCCCACCAATTCTCCGGCGGGATTCTTGACTGTGGCCAGCACTCGAACGAGGCTGACATTCACTTTAATCTGCGCGGCCAAGGCGGCCGATAGCGCCAGCGCGACGCTAACCGCCTTGAGCCAGGGTTGCATTACGGTCCCACTCTCCTTCCACCCAGACCTCGCCATCGGTGAAGTGTTCTTTTTTCCAGATGGGCACCACGCGCTTCAACCGGTTGATCCCTTCCAGGGCGGCGTCGAAGGCGGCTTTCCGATGCGCGGCGGTGACCACCACCACCACGCTGGCTTCGCCGATCAGCATGCGGCCCAGGCGGTGCACCAGCGCAATGCGGTCAATCGCGTAATCGGTGGCTATTTCGCGCCCGATCCGGGCCATCAGCTTCAGTGCCATGGGTTCGTAACACTCATAATCCAGAAAATGCGTCTGCCTGCCTTTGGTATTGTTCCGGACCACTCCCTCGAAGGTGACGACGGCGCCATCCTCCCCCCGCAGGAGCCGGTCGACCACCTTACGGGTGACGATCGGGTGCCAGGTGAGCGCGAAGAAATTTCCATCCTCGGAGATCTCGTTATGGGGAACGGAACCGCCGCTCACGGGGGGCAGAAAGGCAATTTCGTCCCCGGGAGCGAGTTGTGTGGCGGCACTGGCAAATTCCTGGTTGCGCGCGAGCAGAATACTGCCGGCCATCTCACGCATGCGGGGGAACTGGCTGCAATAGCGATCGAACACGCTGCCCAGCGTGGGATTATCGTCGAGGTCGAGTTCTTCTTCTGCCCGGCCCGCGATGTCTTTGAGCATCCCGAAAAATAATACTTTCACGCGCACATCTCCGTGTAGTTTATCAGACGGGGCCGAGCGGCGATTCGTTGCGTTGAGGTTCCGGCGTTGCCGGCTACAACAGGTACCTTGCATTCCAGCGCTCCACCGTTTAGCATCACGTAAGTGGAGGGGCTTCCATGCCATCGAATACAATGAGCCGCCGCGGATTGTTCCGGTCAGGCGCCGCACTAGCTGCTGCCGGGGTATCCGCGTCTATTCCGCGTTCCGTTTTGGCCGCGCCGGCACCGGCGTTGGAACTAGGCGCCAATTTGTACGAATCCATCGGTGTGACGCCGCTGGTCAACTGCCGGGGCACTTTTACGATCATCAGTGGATCGCAAACCCTGCCGGAAGTGAAGCGGGCGATGGAGGCGGCATCCCACTCCTATGTCCACCTGGACGAATTGATGGAGGCGGTCGGCCGCCGCCTTGGCGGAACTGACCAAAGCCGAATGGGGCATTGTCACGGCGGGATGCGCCGCGGCACTGACGCATGCCACATCGGCCTGCATCGCCGGCGGCGATCCGGAAAAGATGCAGCGCGTCCCAAATCTGACCGGACTGAAGAACGAAGTGGTGGTGCCGCGCTATTCCCGCAACGAGTACGACCACGCCGTCCGCATGCTGGGCGTAAAGATGGTGGAGGTGGATACCGCCGCGCAATTCGAAGCGGCGCTGGGGCCGCAGACCGCCATGGTCATGATTCTCTCATGCCCGGCGGCGGAGAAGGGCGAGCTGTCGATTGCGAATGCCTGCGCGATCGCCCGGCGCAAAGGCGTCCCGGTAATTGTGGATGCGGCCGCCGAGACGCTGACCATTCCGAATATCCATCTGGCGCACGGCGCCAACCTGGTGGCCTACAGCGGCGGCAAATGCCTGCGCGGTCCGCAGGCGGCCGGATTGCTGCTCGGGCAGAAAGACCTGGTTCGCGCGGCGTGGATCAACAGCGCGCCGCACCACACTTTCGGCCGTTCCCTGAAGGTCGGCAAAGAAGAAATCATGGGGATGCTGGCGGCGGTGGAGATGTGGGTGAAGCGCGACCACGACGCAGAGTGGAAGCAGTGGCAGGCGTGGCTGGATCACATCGCTGGCGCAAGCTACCCAAGTGGCCGGCGTCACTAGCGAGATTCTGCAGCCGGAGGATCTTTCGAACCATGCGCCGCGTTTGCGCTTGAACTGGGATACCGCGCGGTTGGGCATGACCGGTACGGAGGTGGAGGAGATTCTGTTGCACGGGCAGCCGCGCATCGCCGTAGGTGGAAGCGGCGGCTCGCGCCGCGAGAACGGCCAGAGTTCGCTGACCATCATGCCCTACATGATGATGCCCGGCGACGACAAGATCGCGGCCGAGGCGATTCGCAAGAGTGCTGGCGAATCCGCCGCACATTTCGGTTCCTGAGCCGGAGGCGGCCGGTGTGGACGTGGCCGGAGAATGGGTTGCGGACCTGACTTTCATGTCGGGAGCGTCACGGCATCATTTCACCATCGAGCAGCATGACGGCAAACTGAGCGGCTTGCATCGCGGCGATATCTTGTCGGGCAAGCTATCGGGTACGGTGGAAGGCCGGCGCGTCACGCATCCGCAGTAGCGCAGCGCATCGAAGGCGCGCACTCTGCATTACGAATTCTCGGGCGACGTGGCTGACGGCCGGATCGAAGGCGTAGTGAAACTGGGCGAATATGGGCAAGCGCGCTGGGTAGGGCAGAAGGCGTAATCGCGTATGATCCGCATCGTCACCATGGAGCGGGAGTATGGCGCGGGCGGTTCGGCCATCGCGCAGAAGCTGGCGGAACGGCTGAAATGGAAGCTGTGGGATACCGACGCTGACCGCAGAAATCGCCCGCATGGCGCACTGCGATCAGAGCTCTGGTGGCGCAGCTTGAAGAGCGCGTCGATCCGCTATTCTACCGGCTGATGAAGGTATTCATGCGCGGCAGCCATGAACGCAGCCTGCCGGTGAACGGCCTCGAGAACCTGGACGCGGACAGCATGGTCATGTTCATGCAGCGCGTCATCGCAGGAGCGGCGGCGGCCGGCAATTGCGTGATCGTGGGGCGAGGCGCGCCCTATTTGCTGCGTAAGCGTCCCGACACGTTTCGTGTTTTCGTGTATGCCCCGGTGGAAGAGAAGATCCGGCGCGTGCGCGCTTTGGGCAAGAGCGAAACAGAGGCGGTCGAATTGGTGGGGGCGATCGACCAGGAGCGCGCCACGTTCGTGAAAAAGTATTTCGGGAAAGAGTGGCCCAGCCGGGATCTGTATCATCTGATGCTCAACTCGGTGGTGGGCGACGAGTTGGTGGTACGGACAATCGCCGATCAAATGGAGTTGCTCAATGCTGCGGAAAGTCAACCTAGCTGAAAAGCTCGCCCTGTTTTCGGAACACTGGAGTCCTAAGATAGCCGGGGAGTTGAACGGGCAACACGTGAAGCTCGTGAGGTTCTCGGGCGAGTTTGTGTGGCATCACCACGACACGGAGGACGAACTGTTCCTGGTCATACGGGGCGGTTTTCGTATGGAGTATCGCGAAGACGGGCACGAGCGTTCCATCGATCTGCGGGAAGGCGAGTTCCTGATTGTGCCTCGGGGCGTGGAACACCGGCCCGTCGCCGCGGAGGAAGTGCACGTCTTGTTGTTCGAGCCTGCCGGCACAGTGAACACCGGCAATGCACATGACGCCCGGACCGTTACGGAGTTGCAGCACGTTTGAGGCGGTCGCGCACCCCGGCCCATTCGGGCGTGTCCGGCGGTGTTTCCACCGCGATCCAATCGAGCGATTGCGTATCCAGGCGGTGCAGTTCAGCGTATAGCAGAGCAGCGTAAGGCACGGGCTCCGCGGGCATTTCCCTTCCCCGCCGCAGCCATATGCCGCGGCCCGCAGGGGGGGGATCGCCGGCATTCAGCAGGACCAGCGGCGTGCGAGGACGATAGTGCCGCGGATGCATTCCCGGCGCCGCATGCGGCCCTTCGGTGCCAGGTGCAGAAAGGCGCACGGGTCCGATCAAGCCTTCGATTTCGGGCAGCGGAATGATACCAGCCCGCAGCAAAACCGGCTCGCCTCCGGCCAACGATAGCACCGTGGACTCAATGCCCACGGTAGACGGTCCACCATCAAGCACCAGATCGACGGCATCGCCTAACGATTGCCGGACGTGTTCGGCGGTGGTGGGCGACAGTTCGGTGAATGGATTGGCGCTCGGCGCTGCGATTGGTACGCCCGCTTCGCGAATCAGCGCGAGTGCGATGGGGTGGGACGGCACGCGCAGTCCGACGGTGCCGATACCGGCCGTCACGATATCCGGTATGGATTGCTGCTTGGGCAACACCAGCGTAAACGGCCCAGGCCAATAGCGGCGAACCAGGCGATCGGCGGCCGCAGGCCAGTCTAGCACCAGGGTACGCGCCATCTCGATGGAATCCACGTGCACGATGAGAGGGCTCCCGAGCGGCCGGCCTTTCACCGCGAAAATACGCGCCACCGCATCCGCATCGAAAGCGTTAGCGCCCAGCCCATAAACTGTTTCGGTGGGAAAAGCAACCAGGCCGCCGCTGCGAATCAACGCCGCCGCGCGTTCAATCGCCGCTCGGTCCGCGATCACTCCGGCAGATCGTCCTTGGCGTCGCCTGCGATTTTGCCGGTCTTGCGGAAGACCAGAAAAGCGTGGATCAGCGGCTCCAGATCGCCTTCCAGCACGCGATCCACATCGCCGATGGCGAGTTTGGTGCGGTGGTCCTTGATCATGCGGTAGGGCGCCAGCACGTAGCTGCGGATCTGGCTGCCGAAGTTGATCTCGAGCTTGGATGCTTCGGTTTTGGCGGCTTCGGCGCGCTTCTTGTCCATCTCGAATTCGTACAGTCGCGCGCGCAACTGCTTCATGGCGCTGTCGCGATTCTTGTGCTGCGAGCGCTCGTTCTGGCATTGCACGACGATGTTGGTGGGCAAGTGCACGATGCGCACCGCCGAGTCCGTCATGTTGACGTGCTGGCCGCCCGCGCCGCCCGACCGGAAGGTATCGATGCGCAGATCGTCCGGCTTGATATCGATTTTGATTTCGTCGTCCACCTGCGGATAGACGAAGACGGACGCGAACGAGGTATGCCGGCGGGCATTGGCATCGAACGGCGAAATGCGCACCAGGCGGTGCACGCCGATCTCGGACTGCAGCATGCCATAGGCATTGTCGCCGTTGACTTCGAAGGTCACCGATTTGATGCCGGCGCCCTCGCCTTCCAGACGGTCGGTGATCACCGTCGCGAAGCCGTCGCGCTCCGCCCAGCGCAGATACATGCGCAACAGCATCTCCGCCCAGTCCTGGCTTTCGGTGCCGCCCGCGCCGGGGTGGATGGTCACGATGGCGCTGCGCTGATCGTTTTCACCGGAGAGCAGCATGGCGGTTTCCACGCGCTCGACGAACTGCGCGTAAGGTTTCGAGATCGCGCTCGATGTCGCCGTTGACGGTCTCGCCTTCGCGAGCCAGTTCGAAGAGGGTGTCGAGATCGTCGGTCAGCGCGGCGATGCGCTGCTCGTTGCCCAGGCTCTCCTCCAGGCGCTTGCGCTGCTGCATGATCTTCTGGCTTTTTTCGGGCTGGTTCCAGAAACCGGGCGCGGAGGTTTGTTCTTCGGTTTCCTGCAGTTTGGATTTTAGCGAGGGAGCGTCAAAGATACCTCCGCACGGCCAAGGCCTGTTCGCGGAGGGGAGTGTAGCTGCCGTTCTAACTCTTCGAAGCGTCATTGCAGTTCAATTTTAGCAAACGCGGATTCAGCCCTGCCGTTACCGCTTAGCAGATGCGGACTGCACGGGCTGCGTATTTTGCATGCAGGGATTCCACTGCCCCACGTGTCCGAAATTCAGCACCGCGACCACACCGCAGCGGGTATCGCCTTTGCGGCGGCGATGGACGATGGTGCGCTCGCAGCCGCCCAACTCCGCGGCGCAGCGATAAACATCCCCGCTCAAGCCCGGGGCGTTTGTAGACCAGGTTCAGTTGTCCGCAGAACGGGCACTTCATGTCGCCGATAGGATGATACTTCATGGAAAGCTCCTTTGCCTTACCCGCTCATGCGGCATAAAAACATTATGCACTAATCCTGTTTCGGCGTAAAGCGGGTGGCGTGCGCAATCTCCCACCGCCGGTCCGGAGCGCGCTCAATAGGTGGCGCGGCCGCCGCTCGCGTCATAGCATTGACCGGTAACGAACGAAGCATCCGGGCTGGCCAGGAAATGCACTACAGCCGCGATCTCCTCGGGCGCGCCTGTACGCCGCATAGGGATGCGCTCGGTCATATAATTAACCTGCGCCGGGGTCAACTGGTCCAGGATCTTGGTACGCACCACTGCCGGCGCCACCGCATTCACGCAGATGCCTTCAGTGGCCACTTCCTTGCCTGCCGACTTGGTGAATCCAATGACCGCGGCCTTGGTGGCGGAGTACCCGCACATGTTCGGATTCCCTTCCTTGCCAGCGATGGACGCGATATTCACGATGCGTCCGTAGCGGCGCGCGCGCATGTGCGGCAGCACCGCGCGGCAACAATAAAATACACCGTTCATATTCACCGCGATGATCTGTTGCCATTCGTCATCGCTTACTTCCCAGACCGGCGCGGTCCGGCCGGCGATACCGGCATTGTTCACCAGTACATCGATGCGACCCGTGCGCGACAGGACTTCGGCTGCGGCGGCATTAACCGAATCCGAAAGCGTGATATCGATGTGGACCGCAAACGAAAGGCCGCCGATCGACTGGGCAACCTCGCTGGCGGCATCGAAGTTCAAATCGGCAACGGCTACGGCCGCGCCCGCATGTGCCAAACGCCGGGCTATGGCTTCGCCGATACCGGTGGCAGCGCCTGTAACAATGGCGGTCTGGCCTGTGAGATCGAAGTGCATTCCCTCTTTTTACCACCGCGCAAGCCTAGTGCTATGAATGAGCGCCTATGCCAAGCTAGAGCTAGTGGATCTAATCTCAAGCTATCGTGCCTGGCCGAAAGCGGAGCTGCACCTGCACTTGGAAGGCTCGGTCGAGCCCGAGACGATGGTACAGCTCGATCCTGCGCTGACCGCGGAGGCCGTCCGCGCGATGTATCGGATTCAGGGTTTCTCAGGGTTTATCGAGTGCTTACAAATCCGTAGTCGAGCGGCTGCGCACGCCGCAGGACTATGCGCTGATCACGCGCGCGCTGCTGCGGCGTCTGGCTGCCGAAAACGTACGGTACGTCGAAATCACGATTTCCGCCGGCGTAGTTCTTTGGAAAAAACAGGAGTTCGCGCCGGTGTACTCCGGCCATCCGGCAGGCCGCCGCGGATTCTCCGATGCCTGTCTATTTCATCCTCGACGCCGTGCGGCACTTTGGCGCTGCGCACGCCATGCAGGTGGCCGAGCTCGCCGCCGCGCGCGTGAACGACGGCGTGGTGGCCTTCGGTATCGGCGGCGACGAAGAGCGCGGCCCGGCGGAATGGTTCGGCGATGTCTTCCGCTTCGCGAAAAGCGCGGGATTGCGGCTCACGGCGCACGCCGGCGAAACGATGGGCCGGCAATCCGTATGGGCGGCGCTCGAAATCGGCGCGGAGCGCATCGGCCACGGCATCCGGGCTGTGGAAGATCCGGCGCTATTGCGCCATTTGCGGGATCGCGGAATACCGCTGGAGGTTTGCATTTCGAGCAATGTAGCGACTGGCGCCGTGACCTCGCTGGACGCGCACCCGGTGCAGGCGCCTGTTCGATGCAGGCGTGCCGCTGACGCTGATACCGACGATCCGGCGATCTTCGCCACTTACACTATCGAGCGAATATGATTTGGCCGCCCGCCAGTTCGGATTTTCGGATGCCGAGTTGCGCGGGATCGCCGAAAACGCCTTCCGCTACGCGTTCCATGCGCGTACTGCTGGCGGCCACTAGCGGCAGCACCAGGCGGTCGATTTCATCCTCGCGTGAAATTGCGCAGGCGCACGTTCTTGTGCAGCGTCCAGTGCTCCATGTGCTGCAGCGAGGCGCCCGGTTTCAAATGCTGCAGCGGTCCCAGGGTTTCCAGCTCCAGAAACTCGGCGTTGGTGAAGGTCTCGAACGAGCAGCCGAAATCGGGATAATTCTTCGGCGAGTCCTCCGCGTCGTACCGCTTGATGAACAATTCGTCCTTCAGCGCATACGCCGCCCAGGTGTTCTTGTTAAAGCTCCCCAGCTTGGTCGGCTCCGCGTTCGATGGGTCCTGGTGCAGCATCAAATATTTCCGCGTGTACCTCCAGCGGTGATCCGACAGGTTGCTGAAAGCCCACATCACCAGCGGATTCGTAGGATAAAGGACCTCGGGATGCTTGCCGCGCGGCGGAAAGCCGTGAATACCCACTCCCCCCTGCGCCATCATGGTCAGCGCCCAAGGCGCGAGATCCAGCGGCTTCTTGCCCGCGTTCCGTATGCCGGTGCACCACTTCCACGCTCGATCCTTGCGGCGACAATTTCAACACGATTTGTTTTTCCAGACCGGTGAGTTCCTCCACCGGTTCGGTGGCCTCGATGCACGTCGTCTTTGATTTCAATATGAATCGGGCCTGTTGTCCGGGCGCGTAGGTCTTTACCGCGTCTTCCGGCGCCGCCCAGACGCGATGCCCGCCGCGGGGCACCCACGCCGGCTCGCCCGATTTGCCCAGCGTCTCGGCGAACTCTTTGAAAATGTTACTGCCCGCCCACGAAACGCGTAGCGCATGATGCGCGGACCGATGTCGCTGGTCACAATCAGCTCGACTTCTCCGTTCGTGATGCGGTAGCAGTTCGGCCAGCCTTTGATAGTTGGTCTTTTCGATTTTGACAGCGGCGGTGGCGGTCATGGCGAGCAGCAACAAGGATGCGGCAAATTTCAGCATAGCCCGTATTATCGCGCGCTTCACCCCGCGGTAGTTAGGCGTCGATGCCGTTCCGGCGCAACATCTCCAAAGCCCGCGAATTGCCCTGCTCCGCTGCTTTGGCGGCATGGCTGCGGGCAGCCGCGTAGTCTTCGCGCACCGCGTAGATTTCGGCCAGCGCGACGTGCGCGTCGGCATAGCCGTCATCCAGCCGCACGGCTTCGAGCAGCAGCGCCAGCGCTTCGTCCTGCCGCTGCTCGATGCGGTAGAGTTGCGCCAGGTTATACCAGGGCCGCGGCATTGCCAGGCTCGCGATCGATCCACTCTTTCTGCTCCTGAATATGGGCGGCAGTCTCCCGGTCGAGCGCGAATTCGATTACTTCCTTGCGCCAGAAACTCATCGGCCGCTCCTCCCACCAGGATCACGCGTACGTCCATCACGTTGGTGTTGGTCGGGCCGGTCACGACCAGGTCGCCCAGGCCTTCGAAATAGCGAGTAGGAATCGTTGCGCGCCAGGAACTCCGCGGCGCGCGCGATCGCGTGCCAGCGTGCGGCCGTCGGCTATGGCCCCCGCGGCATCGGTGGGGCCGTCGCTGCCATCGGTGCCCGCGCTGAGCACCACGATGTTCGGCAGACCCGGCGATATCGATGGCGCGCCGCCAGCACGAATTCCTGGTTTCGTCCGCCCAGCCCTTCGCCGCGAATCGTAACAGTGGTCTCGCCTCCGGTGATCACGCAGGCCGGCGTTCCAGCGGGCGCGCCGCATGCACGATCTCTTTCGCGATCGCGGCGTGCATCCGTGCGATCTCGCGCGTCTCGCCCTCAACGTAACGTGGAGAGCACCAGAGTACGCGAAGCCCAATTTGCGCGCCTGCGCGGCGGCGGCGTCCACGGCCAGCCGGTTGCTGCCGATCACGACGTTGCGCACATGCCTGAAGATCCGGTCGCCCGGCTTGGGCGTCTCCGGAATCTCTCCGCGTTCACCCTGTTCGATATGCGTTGCGCACAGATGCGGGCACGCGCCGACGTATCGCCGTACTTCTCCAAGATGGCGCGGGCCGTTGCGAATGTGGAAGCATCCGGCGCAGTGGGGCCGGACCCAATCACGTCGAGATCGTCGCCGATCACGTCGGAAAGCAGCAGCGACAGCACACGCGCGGGATAGGCCAGGCGCGCCAGTTGCCCGCCTTTGATTCTGGAGATGTGTTTGCGGACGGCGTTGATCTCGTGAATGTTCGCGCCGCATGCCAACAACAATTTGGTGACTTCCTGTTTTTCGTTGAGCGTGATCGGATCGGCCGGCAGCGGCAGAAAAGCGGATGCGCCGCCGGAAATCAGGCAAAGCACCAGGTCGCCCGCACCCGCGCCCGCCGCCGATTTCGGCGATGCGCCGCGCGCCTTCCACACCGCTGCTGGTCAGGCACCGGATGGCCGCATTCGTTCAGTTCGATGCGGCGCAGGCGAGCCAGGTGCCCGTACTTTACGTTCAGCAGTCCGCCCGCGATATGCCGCCCCAGCACGCGCTCGGCTGCGTGCGCCATAGCTGCGCCAGCCTTCCCCGCCCCCACCACGAAGATTTGGCGATACGCCGAAAAGTCCTCGCGCGCCAGCGCCTGCTTGACGGCGCTTTCGCGGATTGGCGGCGCGCAGCGCGGCTTTGAAGATGGCGAGCGCTTGCCGGCGGAGTTTCGCCTTCGCGCTACTCATTTGAATAACGGCAACTTCAGCACGGCTTCCACAGTAACGGCGGGATCGTCGCTCTCGATCGGGATCCGGTAATCGGCGCGCGCGTAGGAATCGCGGCGGGCTTCGTAGAGCTTGCGCAAAACTCGCGGGATCGCGCGCCAGCGGCCGGTGCGAGGCCGGCTCCACGCGCCGCCGGACGGTCTCGAAAGGACAATCCAGCCAGATGGTGATCGCCGTTGTTTTCGAGCAGCGCGAAATTCTCGGGCTGTACGATCGCCCCGCCGCCCAACGCCATCACCGTAGGCCGGCCGCATTCGATGGCGCGCACGTGCTGCCCGCATCTTCTCGCGTTCGAACCGGCGGAACTCGGCCTCGCCGCGCGTTTCGAAGATTTCGAGAATGCTGGTCTGCTCGGCGGCTTCGATCTCGGCATCCAGATCGACGAAATGCCAGCCGATGCGGTCCGCCAGCAGACGGCCGATGGTGCTCTTGCCGGACCCCATGAATCCGACCAGATAGATGCCGGGCGTGCGTTTCAGCTTCAGGATCATACGTCGTGCAAAATGGCGGCGAGTTGCGCGTCCACCAGGGAAGGGAAAAGCCGCTCGGCCAGCACAAACAGCCAGCCGGATGGCGGCGCCATCACGGTGCGCGCGCCGCGCTCCACCCCGCGCGCGATCGCTTCGGCGCATTGCTCGGGCGTGATCGCGAATTGTTTCCTGACGGGCGATCTCCGGCGGCGGCCCGCCGCCCAGCGCGTGGTCCTGAAAGCTCGTCTTCACGTAACCAGGGCAGACCGTGATAGTGTGAATGCCGTCCTTCTTCAATTCCATCCGCAGGCCGTCGGTGAGCGAGCCCAATGCGTATTTCGATGCGGAGTAGAGCGTGAGCCACGGCAGCGTGACCTTGCCGGCCACCGAGGAGACGTTCACGACCACGCCGCTCGCCCGCGCCCGCATGTGCGGCGCCACCAGTTGCGTAAGTGCCAGCGGGGCGAAGAAATTCAGCTCGAACAGGCTGCGCGCGTCCGCCAGCGGAGCGCTCCAGGCGGGATCGTAAAGACCCATGCCGGCATTGTTGATCAGAATGTCGATGCCGCCGAAACGATCGATGGTAGCGGCCACCGCGGCTTCGCGAACCTCGGGAACGGTGACATCCCCGGCGGTGATCAGCGCGCTCGGCGCCCGCCGGCGGCGCGCAACTTTTCGCCCGGAACGGGCCAGCAGCGAAAGCCGCGCCCCGCGCTTGCGGAAAGCCGCCGCGCAGGCCGCGCCGATGCCTTCGGAAGCTCCGGTAATAAGGACCACTTTTCCGTCGAATGCGCATTTTCAAGCGTCAATTGCCGGAACCGGCCTAAGACGCAATAATGGTAGCATGTCCACGCGGCTGCTCCCCCTGTTCCCGCTGCATGTTGTCGTCTTCCCGCGCACACGTCTGCCACTGCATATTTTCGAGGAACGGTACAAGGAGATGGTCGGCGCGGCGATCCGGCGAAACTCCGAATTCGGCATTGTTCTGGCGAAGGAAGACGGCATCGTTAACGCCGGCTGCACAGTTGTCGTGGAAAAGGTCCTAGAAAACTATCCGGACGGCAAAATGGATATTCTCACCTGCGGACGCCGGCGCTTCGAGGTCGTCATGCTGAACGAGGAAAAGTCTTACCTGCGCGGCGAGGTGCAATTTTTCGACGATGACGATGTCGCCGAACCGCCGCCCATCGAAGCGCAGCATGCCGCCTTGACGCAATATAAGAGCCTGCTCGAATCGGGTGTATTGAAGCCGCCCATGCCGGAGCCCAACCTCGACGATCCGCAGCTGAGCTTTCAACTGGCGCAGGGCCTGCCCGACCTCGACTTCCTGAGTACCCTGCTGCGCACGCGTTCCGAAGAGCGCCGCCTGCGGGAGTTGAGCGAGTTTCTGGCCCAATACGTCCCGCGCCAAAGGCACATCGCGCACGTCCGCCAGGTGGCGCCTTTGAACGGCCATGGCGGTAAGGCTTCGGGCATCTAACGAATCATGTTCGTACGACCCAGGCCGGCGCCCTTTGCCGTATCGCTACTGACACACGGATTGATTCTGGCGTGGGTCGCGTCGGGACCCGTGCGTCAGAAGCCTGAGTCGTTGTACGCGATTGCCATCGAGCCGCATTCGAGCAAGCTGGTCTGGTATAACTTTCGCGAGAAGCTTCCGGATGTTTCGCCGGCCCCCCCCGCGAAGGCCGCCCGTCCGCTGCGCGCGGATGTGAAAGTGGCCGCGCAAGAGATCGTGGCCGGGTCGGCCAAGGCGCCGCGCGCGAATCAGTTCGTCTGGCAGCCTGCGCCCAAAATACAAATACAGGCGGACCTGAAATCGCCAAACATCCTGGCGCTGCATACGCCCCGTCCGGAACCGCCACCCACTCCCGCCGCCCCGCCGAAGCCGAAGACCTTCGTGCCGCCTCCTGTGGCGCCCAAGCCCGTGACCCAAAGTCCGGTGCCTGCGGCGCCGGACATTCAGACCGCTCGAGCTTTGAACAACGCGGGCAATCCTCTCGGCGCGCAACCAGCCAAGGCCCCGCCGCGCAATTTCGTCGCTCCGCACGCCGGCCATACCGCCGACAAGCCGGCACCCTCGCTACCCGACGCTCCCGCTGTAGCATCCGCCGCGAATGCCGCCGTCCCCTCCCCTGCTGCGTTGCCCACCGTATCGGCCAAAGCTCCGGCGCGCGATTTCGTGGCGCCGCGATCCAGTTCGAAACCCAGCCCTTTGGGACCACCGCTGCCCGATGCTCCGGCGCTTCCCGAATCCGCATCCGCCTGGCCGGTTAGTATGGCCATCGTCGGGTTGAATCCCGCCGCGAACGCCCCCGCGCCCATACCGGAGGGTTCGCGCAATGCCCAGTTTTCGGCCGGCCCGAAGCCCCGCAAGGATGGCGGAGACAGCACTGCCGAAGGCACCATTCTCACTGTGCCGGGTTTGCTCATCCACAGCGGGACGAGCGATGACAAGCCCACCTTGATGGCCCGGGCCGCGCCCACCTCCGCTGCCAATCTGCGCGCCGCCATACGCAGCAGTCTCCCGGCCGCCACCATTGCCGGTGTCCATCCAGCAGCCACCCGGGTCTCCTCCGCGCCCGATCCGGCTTGGGTTGGCCGCGACACCTACGCCATGTCGATCCAGATGCCCAATATCAGCAGTTATACCGGAAGCTGGATGATCTGGTTCGCCGAACGCCGTGGCGAAGGGGGCGCGGGCGGCGTGCTGAGCCCGCCTGTACCCCTGCGCAAAGTGGATCCGAAATATTATCCGGCCGCCATCGCCGACCGCGTGGAAGGCAAGGTCCGGCTTACCGCCGTCATACGCAAAGATGGCCGCGTGGATTCCGTACGGCTGCTCGCCCACCTGGATGACCGTCTCGACCAAAGCGCCCAGGAAGCCATGGATAAGTGGCAGTTCGAGCCGGCGTTGCGCGATGGGCAACCGGTTGATGTTGACGCCGTAATCGAGATTCCATTTCGCCTGGCCCCCAAGGTTCCCAAATGATGCGCCAATACCTGATGATCGATGCCGACGATACGCTCTGGGAGAATAACATCTACTTCGAGCGCGCCTTTGACGAATTCGTGCAGTACCTGGATCACTCCACGCTACGGCCCCATGAGGTTCGCGAAGTGCTGGACGAAATCGAACTGGCAAATTCCAGAATCCACGGCTACGGCTCACTGAACTTCGGACGCAACTTACGCCAATGTTACGAGCACCTGGCCGAAAGGGACGTATCGGAAGACGACCTGCGCACGGTGATGGCCTTCGCCGAACGGATTCTCGACTGCCCTATGGAAGTGATGGCCGGCGTTCCAGAGACATTAGAATACCTGGCCTCACGCCACGACCTGACGCTATTTACCAAGGGCCATCCGGACGAGCAAAAATTGAAGATCGACCGCTCGGGCTTGGCGACTTTCTTTTCCCACACGGCAATTGTGAAAGAGAAGGATGTGAACGCGTACACCTCCCTGGTGCGCGAGCGCGGTATCGACGCACTGAATACCTGGATGGCAGGCAATAGTGCGAAGTCGGATATCAATCCGGCGCTCGAAGCGGGATTGAACGCGGTCTTCATCCCGCATCCGCATACCTGGAGGTTGGAGCGCCAAGATATAAGGCCCGGCAAGGGTAAGCTGATCGTTGTGAAACAATTTGCGGATTTGAAACAACATTTTTAAGGAGAACTCCATGGTGGTACCCGCTGACTTGGTGCGGTCTCATATCGATTACACAGCGTGGGCCAGCGCGCAATTGGTGGAAGCCGCGGCCGCGTTGAGCGAAGAGGAATTAACGCGCGACTTCGGCACCGCGGATAAGAGTGTATTAGGCACCCTGGTTCATATATTTGGAGCGGACCTCGTCTGGTTGCGCAGGCTAAAGGGTGAGCCCGCGGCCGTCTTTTTGACGGAAGCGGATTACCAACTCACGGTCATTCAAAACGATTGGCCTGCCCTATATCGGCAGTGGAAAGAGTGGGGCGCGGCGCTGACGGACCAAGGAGTGGCGGCGGACCTATCCTATGCCGACCTGCGCGGCAATCCCTTCCGGCAACCAATCGGCCAATTGGTGTTGCACGTTGTAAATCATGCCACGCATCATCGCGGACAGGCCGCCGGATTCATCCGCGCCATGGGCCGGACACCGCCGAAACTGGATTTAATCCACTTCTACCGCACCGTGGCACAGTGAACAAGAGGGTCGTGATAGACTCGCAAAATTATGAGCTATTTGCCCCTCATCGCAATCGGATTGGCTGCCGGCGTACTGGCCGGAATGTTCGGCATCGGCGGAGGTTTGGTCATTGTGCCGGCCCTGCTATACATTATGAAACTCGGTGAGGTCGATTCCATCGGCACTTCGCTGGCCGCCCTGATTCCGCCCGTCGGATTATTGGGCGCTTTGGAATACTACCGCAACGGCCACGTGAACGTGAAGTACGCGCTGTTAATTGCCGCGGGACTGTTCCTGGGATCCTACTTCGGCGCGCGCATCGTCTTATCGCTTCCGCCGGTGACGATCCGTCGTATTTATGCGGTGTTTCTGCTAGTGGTCGCGGCGCGCATGCTATTCACCAGCAGGTAGCGGTGAATTAGCGCAAAAGGCGGTTGCCGTTCGCGGCCTGCCGGTCCACGCTCACATCGACAAATGAAGTAAGGTTTCGCGCGGCCTTCTCGATATCCTCGCCCTCTTGCATCACAATCTCGTTCTCAATCCAATTCGAGAGCGGAATGTTGCGGAAGTAGATCCGCTCCTGCAGCACTAGCGCTTTACGATTCTGGAACAGCAGCTTATTCTCTTTCACATAGTGGCGCTGTTCCACATGGACGTCCGCCAGAAATTCGTCCAGGGCTTCCCGCCGGGCCGTATCTTTCGCGCCGCGGAGCGCCTGTTCCAGGGAGTTCTTCTCCGCTTCGAGCGTACCGCGCGCCTGCGCCATGGCCTCCCGCTCTCGCGCCAAAGCTACTTCCATGCGCGACTGCATGATATAGAACGCCAGCAGGCCGGAGCCGACCGCCACGAAGCCGGGCAGCAGTATCCAAAGAATAGCGTCCATTGGCTACATGATAGCGGAAAGCAGTACCCTAAGGCGCGGCTTAAGACTACTCCTGTTGACTTCCGTCAACCTTTTGGCTAGACAAAAGATATTTCAGCATGCCTAACTGAAGTGAACCCAGCGCCCCGAAAACCCCGCCGATCTGCGCTTGCAGGCCGCTTACGAAACCGCGGTACTTGCCGATCCATGCAGCCGTCCCATGTTTGCGATCGGCTTGGCGAAGTGTCGAATCCGCCGCCCGGCCCTCGTGCCGCGCCCGCGTGTCAGAAACCAACAGGATCTTCTTCCCCGCCTTTTGGATCTGGTAGCAAAGGTCGGCATCGCTGCCGAATTGCCCGTAGCGTTCGTCGATCTGGCGGATCGCGGTAAATAACGACCGGCGCATCATCAGCGCCGCGCCGCGCGGATATTCAACCGGCACGGGTTCCGTCGCCGCGTCGGCTGCCCGCCAGGTATCGTCCGGCGGAAACTTGCCCAATTGCGGCGCCGGCCGCCCTTCGCCGTCCACCAATAGCGGGCACACCGCCCCGGCATCCGGCCGCGTATCCAGCACTCCAGCCAATGTGCGGATGGTTTCGGGCGAGACTTCCGCGTCCTCGTGCAGGAAGAAAATGTACTCACCCTCGGATCCGCGCACTCCCAGATTTAGCGCCTTGGTCAAACCAAAATTACGCGGAATCCTTATAAATCGCGCTTTCGGAAACTCGTTTTCCAGTTCCTGGCTCCCGTCGGACGAGCCATTATCCACCACCACGATCTCGATCGAGTCGCGGGCTTCGGACCGCTCCAGCGCTTCGAGCGCGCGCCGCAGCAAGTTTTTTCGATTGTAGGAAACCACCAGGGCCGATACCTTGGGAGGGGCCGGCGCCTGGCTTGTAGGTTCGGCCACTTTCAGCAGCTTAGCATGAGGCAAATTCGTGCTGAAATATGTCCATGCCTATGAACCAAGCCCTGTTGCCCGAATTCGATCGCGAAATGGCTAGCACCCGCAAAACGCTGGAACGCGTACCCGACGATAAATTCGGATGGAAGCCGCACCAAAAGTCTATGGCCATGGGCCGCCTGGCCACCCATCTCGCCGAACTCGCCGGATGGATCGAAACAACTCTGGGAACGGAATCGCTCGATTTCGCCCCTGTGGGCGGTCCTCCCTACCAGCCCAAAATCGCCGCCTCCAATGCCGAGATGCTGGCATTATTTGACAAGAATGCTGCCAGCGCGCACGCCGCCCTCGCCGCTGCCACCGACGCTCAATTAATGCAGCCCTGGACGTTGCTCTCCGGCGGCAAAACTATCTTCTCTTTACCCCGCATAGGCGTCCTGCGCGGCATGGTGATGAACCATATGATTCATCATCGCGGACAACTCACCGTCTATCTGCGGCTGAACGACATCCCCGTCCCTGCCCTCTTCGGACCTTCCGCGGACGAGCAGTTTTAACGGATCGGGCAAATCCCGCGTCAGTGCTATTATGGAAGCAACAGAGGGCTTGGCGCGTGGCTAAAGACTCCCGTAAACCTGGTAAGACTCATTCGGCGACATTCGTGCCGCTGGTTATCGTGTTGGGCGGGTTGATGTTCGGGCTCTGGGGCCCCAGCATTGCCCACACTGCGACGGCGAAATCGGAGGGTGACCTGGGCGGAAACGTCAAGTCCTTCGCATCCGCGTACGCTCTAATCGAAGAAAACTTCGCGGACTCCCTGGCGGCGGATAAAGCCATCTATCAAGGCGCTATCCCAGGTATGCTGCGGACCCTCGATCCACATTCCAACTTCCTCGATCCTGAAGAATACCGCCTGCTGCAGCAGAATCAGCGCGGGCAATATTACGGCGTCGGCATGGAAGTCATGATGGATGGCCCGCGTGTGACCGTCGTTCAGGCCTTTCCGGATTCCCCTGCGGCGCATGCCGGGTTGCGGCGCGGTGACGTGATCGTCGCGGTGGACGACCACAATGTGGAGAGCGAAGATTCCGGCGCCGTCGCCGATCGCTTGAAGGGACCGCGCGGCACGCAGGTAAAAGTGGGAGTGCACCGGCAGGGCGCCGCCAAGACAACCTCTTATATGGTCACGCGCGGCGAGATTTCGCCTAGCGTAGTGGACGCTTTCTGGGTCCGTCCCGGCATCGCCTACGTCAACATCAAAACATTTGAAGCGCAGAGTGCCGGCCGCGACATGGAAGAAGATTTACAGCGCTTAGGCGAAGACAACGTCAACGGTCTGATTCTCGATCTACGTGAGAATCGCGGCGGATTGCTGAACGAGGCTGTGGAAGTGGCCGGCCACTTTCTGACGAAGGACCAAACCGTCGTTTCGCACCGCGGGCGCAGCGAACCCGAGCAAATGTTCCGCGCCAAGACCGGTAACCATGGCCGGCGCTATCCCGTAGTGGTGTTGGTGAATCGCAACACGGCCTCGGCGTCCGAGATCGTCGCGGGCGCGTTGCAGGATCATGACCGCGCTTGGGTCATGGGCGAAAACACCTTCGGCAAAGGCTTGGTACAAGCCCAGTTCCCTCTGTCTGAAGACGCCGCGCTCCTGCTGACTATTGCGCGTTATTATACGCCCAGCGGACGCCTCATACAGCGCGATTATTCCCACCGTTCGTTTTTCGATTACTACTATCACAATCGCCAGGAAGATTCGCAGAATTCAACCGACGTGAAGATGACCGATAGCGGCCGCACCGTTTATGGCGGCGGTGGTATCACGCCGGACGAGAAGTTCCCGCCGCAAGTCTTGAATTCTTTCCAGCGTCGCGTCGCCTTCCCCCTGCCCGGCGAATTCTTTCATTTTGGCTCCGTGTATTTCGGCGCGGATACGCCCCATTTAACCGAAGGTTGGGCGCCCGACGCGGCGGTAATCGATCGCTTTCGCAGCTATTTGCACGACCAGGGCGTGATCTTTACCGACGAGGAGTTTGCCGCCAATCGGGCCTGGGTGGGCGATAGCCTACGGCGCGAATTCTACTCCCGAGCCTTCGACAAACGCGCTTCCGATCACCTGGGTTGGTCTGGAGATCCGGAAGTCCAGCAGGCTATCGACAGTCTGCCGCGTGCCCACGCCTTATTGGAGCAGGTAAAACGTGCCATGATGCGGCGCACCGCGGGCTAGAGGGGTTTCCGTGAATGTCGGCCGTATGCTAATTGGCGTTGGCCTCGTCCTGGTATTACTTCGACCAACCGGATCTGAAGGCGCGCTTCGATCTAGACATTACCGCGCCAGACACCTGGACAGTCATATCCAACACCCGCATTGAATCCGCGAAGCCTGCGAAGCCGGGATTCAAGCTCACCGATTTCGCCCAGACCCAGCCACTCCCGACGTACCTGTTCGCCTTCGTCGCCGGACCTTTTCGCGCCATACCGGGCGAAGGTTTCCGTCTCTTCGTCCGACAGTCTAAATTCGAGCGCGCCACCCAGGAAGCGCCCGAGGTCCTTAGTACAGCCCGCGCCGGTGTCCGGTACATCGCGGACTATTTCCGCCGCCCCTTCCCGTTTGGCAAGTACGACTTGGTGTTGATCCCCGGATTCCCGTTCGGCGGTATGGAACATGCCGGCGCGACCTTCCTGCGCGAAGAATCCGTGCTGTTTCGGTCGGTCCCAACGGCCGGAGACAAGATCCAGCGTGCCGCCTTGGTGCTACACGAGACCGCGCACCAGTGGTTTGGAGATCTGGTGACCATGCGCTGGTTTGACGACCTGTGGCTCAAAGAAGGCTTCGCGCAGTACATGGCGTACCAAACACTAGCTACGCTGTACCCGCCGGAAGATATCTGGAAACGATTCTACCAATCGTTTAAGGCTTCAGCGTATGCGATTGACTCGACACAAGGTACGACACCTATTCACCAGACGATAGAAAATCTGAGAGACGCCAAGTCCGCCTACGGAGCGATCGTCTACTCAAAGACTCCGGGCATCCTGCGGCAGCTTTCGTTTGTGATTGGCGAAGCCGCGTTCCGCGATGGAGTCCGCCTATTTCTCCACGAACACGAGTATGGAAACGCGGAGTGGGGCGACCTGATCAATGCTTACGAACGCGCTTCCGGCAAATCACTAACGGCTTGGTCCGATGCTTGGATCTATCAGCGAGGGATGCCGCAAGTGGATGCAGAATGGTCCTGTAAGGATGGCGTGCTCGAACGCTTCAACCTGCGGCAACGCGATGTCCTTGATGCGGGACAGAGATGGCCCATTCGCATGCAAATCCTGATGGGGTATGACGGTATTGCCCCGGTGAGTTTTCCTGCAACCCTTTCAGTGCCGCGGGAGGACTTGCCGGCATTGACTGGAAAGCCGTGCCCGTCCTGGGTATTCGCCAACGACCAGGATTATGCTTACGGGCGCTTCCTTTTGGATACAAGCAGCCAGGCATACGTGACTGCGCATATTGAAACCGTCTCCGACCCGTTCCGCAGGGCGTTATTATGGGGCGCTCTCTGGGATGCCGTTCGGGAGCTAAGATTGGCACCTGCTGCGTATATCGAGTTAGCTGTTCGCTCTTTGGGATCGGAAAACGACGAGGCGCTCACGCAGAATATTCTGGGACATGCTTCGAGCGCATTCGAGCACTACCTATCCCCTGCGCAACGCTTGTCATTAGCGCCAAGCCTTGAAGCTATGCTTGAGCAGCGGATGCAAGATGCGGCTGAACTCAATCTGCGTATCCTCTATTACCGTACATTTCGCTCGGTCGCAACCACTACCGGAGCACTCGTGAAACTCAAGAGTATCCTTGCAGGCGCATCCAGCGTTCCCGGGCTCGAACTGAAGCCTCAGGATCGCTGGATTATGATCACGACGTTGGTCGCCCAAAATGACCCGGACGCAGCCCCGCTACTAGAGGCTGAACGGCAGCGCGACTCTACCGGTGAGGGACGAAAGTTTGCATACGTGGCTGCCGCAGCCACGCCTAACGCAGCGGTGAAAGCTCAATACTTCAAGAACTACCTGGAGAATTCGGCGTTACAGGAAGACTGGATTGAGCAGAGCTTGGCGTCATTCAACTATTGGAACCAATCCGCATTGACGCAACCGTTCCTGGAGCGCGCTCTCAATTCCCTGCCCCAGATCAAGAAAAATCGAAAAATCTTCTTCATGCTGGCATGGCTAAACTCTTTCATCGGCGGACAGGATACGGCAGAGGCAGCGCGTGACGTACGTCAGTGGTTGACGGCGCATCCGCCGGATAAGGACCTGGAGCGAAAGATCCTTGAAGTACTGGATGAGCTTGACCGAACGGTGCGCATACGCGCGCGCTTCGACGCGCCCGCCTCAGCAAACCCAAAGTGACAGGTCTGTCACACCAAACTGATTCAACCGCCAGTCCTGTCGCCGCACGGCCGCTCAAACGATCCAGGAAACTCTGTATTTCCAAACACATAACGAAATGAAGCGGGTGGCCCCTAGCGTGCTTTTCGATACAGCGACCGGAGACCAGCACATGAACATCGACTTCATCGCCGAACGAACTCTCAGAAACACCTCCCGCTTAGTCAACCAAGGGATGTGGGTACTCTTCCTCATCGCCGCTGCCCTTATGATGATCCTGCGCCGCAGCGCTACCGCGCGGGTCGGTTCTTTGTGGATCCTCGGCATCGCAATGCTGGCGTTCATGGCATCGTTTGCCTTGCGTGATCTTCTGCGCAAGATCGGCCACCGCAACACCGAGAACAAACTCGTCAGCGAGGTGAAGACCTTCCTGGAACGCGAGCCGGCGGCTCCAGTGCAAAGAACCGTCAAACCCCAGGCTGCACCCATACCGAGCGTAGACCTGACCCAAGACCCTATTCCCTCGAAGCCGGGCTTTCTTCCGCTTAAAGGCGGCGCGGCGTACGCCGTATCCGCCGGAGAACCCGTGGTTTTCGACGCAATCCCCTCCCGCGAATCCGTCGCCTTCAAAATGGACTTCCACGCGGTGATGGAGCCGGTGCTTGCGAATTAACGGCTCAATCGCGCCTGCGTGCCTTCTTCACTGAGCCTTTCTTCACCACCGGATCGGCGGGCCTATAGTCGAGAGTCTTACTGACCGCTTCAACCACAGTCTTCAAGCACTTCACCCGGCCGAACCATTTGAAGTTTGACTCGACCACGGTCCAGGGAGCGGTGAGCGTGCTGGTTTTCAGCAGCATGTCTTCCACTGCCTCGTCGTAGCGGCCCCATTTCTCGCGATTGCGCCAATCCTCCGGCGTCAGTTTCCAGCGCTTGTAAGGGGTGTCTTCCCGTTTCTCAAAGCGCTTCAGTTGCTCCTCGGGACTGATCTGCAGCCAGAACTTCACCACGACGGCGCCCGCATCGACAAGTTGCCGCTCGAAATCGTTGATTTCCCGGTATGCCCGTTTCCAGGCATCCTCGTTGCAGAACCCTTCGACACGCTCCACCAGGACGCGCCCATACCAACTCCGGTCGAAAATCAAAATCTGTTTCTCGTCCGGTGGCAGCAGGCGCCGCCAGAAACGCCACAGATAATGGTGCCCCTTGTCCTCGCCCTCGGGCGCGGCAATGGGGAACACTTCGTATCCCCGCGGATCCAACTTCTCGGTCAAGCGGCGGATCGATCCGCCCTTGCCCGCCGCGTCCCGCCCTTCGAAAACCGCAACCAGCGAGCGCTTGCGCTGGTAGAGTTGCCATGCCAACTCCCGCAATTGCACCTGGTAGCGCAGCAGGTCGCGCTCGTAATCCGCCTTGGAAAGATGCTTGCCCAGATCCAGAGTTTCCAACATGGTCATGCCTTCCTCGCGGCGCGCTTTTCGGCTGCCGCTTTCAGCGCTCTGATGATGGTCTCGAATACCGCGATGCGCGTCCAGTAGCGATCCGTGGCCTCAATGATGGTCCACGGGCCCCATTCCGATTCCGTACGCTCCAGCATCTCTTCCACTGCCACCAGGTACTTGTCGTATTTCTTATGGCGCTCCCAATCCGCTTTTTGCACCTGCCAGCGGGTCAGTGGTTCGCTTTCCAAGGTTTCGAACCGCTTTTTCTGTTCCTTCCTGCTGATGTGGAAGAGCAGTTTGACGATGGCGTAACCATCGTCGGATAACGTACGCTCGAAGTCGGAGATATCGCGATAGGCCTTCTGCCACTGCCCCTTCGGCGTAATCTTCTCGACGCGTTCGTCGAGCACGCGGCGATACCAGCTTCGATCGAAAATGGCCATTTGCCCGTAGGTTGGAATCCGCTGCCAAAAGCGGTAAAGCCAAGGCATGTGCAACTCATGCGTGCGCGGCTCCTGGATCACATGCAGTTTGAAAGCGCGGGGCTCCAGGCGGCTGGTGAGCACGTTAATACAGGTGCCCTTCCCTGCGGCATCCCAGCCCTCGAAAACCACCACGCTCGGCAAGCCGGCCTCCGACGTGGCCAGTTGCAGATCATATAGGCTCGCCTGCAACGCCGGCAGGCGGTTTTTATATTCTTCCTTGGAAATGGAGCGCGTCAGGTCGACCTTTTCAAGCATCTTCAAGCATCCAGGTAGATTCTATCGTGGCGCGCGATCTCTCGCCCGCCTAGTACAATGGGCGTATGGTGAGACTCGAACAAGTCCTCGATTCCTGGAAGAAGATTCGTGCCGACACCGCCAGTGCGGTGGAGGATTTTCCAGCTGGTGAATTCGACTACAAGCCCTGCAGCGAGGTGATGACCTTTGGTGAGATCGCGCGCCATATTCTGGTCGCGGGCCACGGCTTGACCGGACTGCTCCTCCAAGGCGAAGAACAACTGACCGGTCCCCTATTCCGCGAGAAAATGGCCAAATTCGCCATCCTGCCGCCGGGTGCTCCAGCCGCTGACCTGGCTCGGGAACTGCGCGCCACCGTGGAGCAGCGCGCCTTGGAACTGGCTGCCCAGCCCAGTGAGTTTTATGCGGGAATGATCACCCGCGTGGACGGTGCACGGGTCACGCGCCTCGAAATGCTGCATTTCGTAAAGGAGCACGAACTCACGCATCGCGCCCAGCTATTCCTGTATATGCGGATGAAGGGGATTGTTCCAGCCACTACGCGCCGCCGTTTGGCGATGCAGGCTGCTCGCTGAGATGCCAAACGCTGTACAATACAGTTGCAAGCCGATAGTTGCAATCGCGGCGGACTTTCGTTAAATGTACGGTAGAGTATTTGGGAGGATTTCTAGCCATGGTTACATGCCCGGTATGCGACGGGGCCATTGATGTGGATGAAGAAGACGTGGACGAAGGCGACTCCATCAGTTGTGATGAATGCGGAGCGGTTCTCAAAGTGACCAGTACCGATCCCCTCGAACTGGAATCCGCCGAAGAGGTAGAAGAAGAGGAAGATGAGGATTTCGTCGAGGACGCCGAGGAGGAAGAAGCTGAAGAGGACTGGAAGTAAGTGATGTTAACAACCATGCGTGATCTCGCGGTCCGCCGGCTGGGATTGGCGGTGGCCTGCGCGTTGCTGCTGATGGCCGGTACGGCGCGGGCCAAGAAAGATGAGAACGCCAATATCCGCTCGGTACAAGGCGTCGTCAGCAACGCGCAGGGCGAAGCTGTAAACGGAGCGGTGGTGCAGTTGAAGAATATTAAGACGCTCCAGATCCGTTCGTTCATTACGCGCGACGCTGGCGCTTACTACTTCCACGGTCTAAGCACCGACGTGGATTACGAACTGCGCGCGGACTTCAACGGTGCTACCAGCGGAGCCAAAACTCTCAGCTCCTTCGACTCCCGTAAACTCGCGATCATCCATCTGAAGTTAGAGCAGAAGAAGTAGGACAGGCCGCCGGGGCCTGTCCCCGTCCGGCTTCAGGCCAGTTTCTTCAAGAACTGCGCACTCGCCGCGAAATCCGTCCGATCCGTTTCCACGAAGTAATTCTTGGCGCCCGATTTCTTGGCGGCGGCAAACAAGCGCTTCCAGTCCACTTCTCCTTGCCCAATGGCAACTTCCTTTTTCTCCGACGGCGACCAATCCTGCAGGTGGATGGAAATAAACCGGCCCGGGTATTTTTCAAAATAATCGGCGGCCTGATATCCCAGCTTCACTACATCCACCTGGAACTGCATCTTCACGAATTTAGGGTCGAACTCGCTCATCAGCTTGTCATAAATCAACTCGCCGTCGATCTTCTGGAATTCGAACTCGTGATTGTGGAAACCGAGTTGGATGCCGGCCTTCTTGGTCTGCTCGCCGATCTTATTGGTGGCGTCCACGGCCTTCATCCAATCCGACATCTTGGCCTCTTTCGGCAGCCAAAACGTCGCCAGAATCATTTGTTTCAGGCCTAATCCTTTGGCGAATTCGATACGTTCGTCGAGCTTGTCCTTCAGTTCGCCGAAGCCGAAATGGCAACTCTCGCAGCCCACGCCTGCCGCCTGGATCTTCTCGCGCAGTTCCGTCGGCTTCATCGCCGCCAACGGTCCGAAGCCCATCTTCTCGTAACCCGCGGGTGAGCATAGCTCGATCCTCTGAAAGCCCATGCCGGCCAGTTCTTTCAAAGTCCCATCTAAATCTTTGCCGATCGATTGGCGCACCGGCCAAGTCTGGCATCCGATCGGAAAGCCGAGCGGATTGGCCCCCAGATATCGGGCAGCCACCAACCCGGCCGCGCCCATATGGAGAAAGTTTCTCCGGGAAACTGCGTTCGAATTTCGCATGGCTAGTATCATATCTCCGTGCTCAACGGAGCGCACGCTCTCCTGTATCTTAAATACAGGGCCCGCCCTTTGAATATTCTTGAACTCACAGCCTTACTCACCTTCATCTCGGTAGCAGCCGGATTCCTGGGCGCGCTCACCGGACTGGGAGGCGGCGTGGTCATTACCCCCGCCATGGTGCTGCTACTCGGAATCGATTTGCACTATGCCATGGGCGCCGCGCTAATCTCCGTGATCGCCACATCCTCTGGAGCTGCCGCGGCGTATGTGCGCGAAGGACTTTCCAACATCCGCATCGGCATGTTCCTCGAAATTGCCACCACGATCGGCGCGGTTTGCGGAGCATTTGCCGCAGCCAAAGTTTCACCGACCATTCTGGGCTTGCTTTTCGGAGCCGTGCTGCTGCATGCCGCCTGGGTTTCCATGAGCGGCCGCCCTGCCCCGCGCCCGGGCGATAGCGACGATCCACTGGCCGCACGCCTTCGCTTGAACGGCAGCTTTCCCACGCCTGAAGGCACGCGGCACTATAAAGTCACTCACGTGAAGACCGGCTTCGGCCTGATGTTCATCGCCGGCGGCGTATCCGGCCTTCTCGGCATCGGCTCTGGCGCGCTCAAAGTATTGGCCATGGACCGCGCCATGCGCATCCCGTTCAAGGTCTCCACGACCACTAGCAATTTCATGATTGGAGTGACTGCCGCCGCCAGTGCCGGAGTCTATTTGAACCGCGGGTATATCGATCCGGGATTAACCATGCCGGTCGTCCTGGGCGTTCTGACAGGCTCCATTCTGGGCGCGCGCATCCTACCCGGCGCCCCTACCGCTACATTGCGGCGCGTATTTGGCCTGGTGGTTTTAGCCCTCGCTATCGAGATGATTTATAGCTCGCTCACGGGAAAATTATGATGACCGATCAACGCACGGACGAAATCATCGGCGCGCTCTTGCGCTACGGCGTCACGCTGTCTGCATCGGTAGTAGCGGTCGGAGGAATTTGGTATTTAATTCAGTATGGCGCCCAACCCGCTGGTAACCATGTCTTTCGCGGCGAACCCGAATACCTGCGCCACCTGCGCGGCATTATGACGGGTCTGCCCGGGTTCCACTGCCGCCGCGTGATCCAACTCGGACTGGTTTTGTTGATCGCCACGCCCGTGGCTCGTGTAGCCTTTTCGATCGTGGCGTTCACGCTGCAGCGGGACCGGACCTACGTCGTAATCACGCTGATCGTCCTGGCCGTGCTGCTTTTCAGCCTGACGGGCAGGGTTAGCGGCTGAAAACTAGTCTGCGGCGATCCGCTCCGGCTTGGCCGGCACGCCCCAGCGCCAACCCCGAACGTATTCCATGATTTCCTTGCGGTAGGTTTTGCCAACTGCCAGCAACAGCATCAGCACGATCAGGATCACCGCCGCCAGCACAGTCTGGCCGACGTCCAGGCTGTTCTTGCACCAAGGCAGCCAGCGCCCGTAAACCAGCTCGATATGTACCCAGTAGACTAGTAGAGATGTGGTGCCGAACTGGCGCACCCAACTCCATCCGGGTGCCGCGCCGTATTGTGTCCAGACATAGGCGATCGCCAGGATCACCAAAGTGACCCCTAGCTTAATCAGCACTTGGGCTGGGCTGTCGAGCCAGAATTCCGATTTGGCGTAAATCGAAAAAGGTAGATTTGCAAAATACCGTGCAGTAAGGATTAGACCGATTCCCAATAACGCGGTCCACTGCATGGCCCGATCATATTGCTCGTGTTTCAAAAGCTTGATCAGGCTCCCCACACTCATGCCGAATGCCAGATAGGCAGCCCACGGGAAGAAACTAAAAGCGTTGTAATCGGGCACGATGTAAGCTTTCACCAGCGCCGGCACGCCGGACCAATCCATCTGCGACATTAGTGGCGAAAGCGCGGCAATAGCCAAGCCCACGCCCGCACAGATGCGGACCCGCTGCGCCGTGGTGAAAAGAGCCAATATGGTCATCACCGCGATCGCAAACCCCATGCAATTCAGGATGTCTACCTTCAGCATGTTGGTCCACGGGCTCGGCCAACTGAATAGCCACAACTGCAAGCGCAGCAGCATGGCGATCCCAAAGAGGTAGCCGCCACGTCGCAACGTCCCCGTAATTCGATCTCGCGCCGGCACACCCTTGCGCTCAAAGCTGTACATGAGGAATGCAAGCGTAACACCAGTCAAAAACAGGAAGATAGCAGGTGGCATGCCGCCCAAGAATTGGGATAACATATATGCCGCGCCGCCGCGCAAGTTCGGGCTTTAAGAAGGAGTGGAAGGCATGGCCTTGCAGCATGATGATACCGCCCACGCCGCGCAGCCAGTCAAGAAAGGTGAGTCTGTTCTTTGTTCCGCCGAATTCCATGCGCCTGGTTTCGCCGGTCTACTATCTACTTTTGCGGATACTCCCGCTTGGCGTTTTTAGGCAGCTTCAGTTTCAAGGCGGAGTCCGGCAAATCCGGATTGATTTTCATATCCGAATAGGTAGCCAGTTGTAGTCCCCACCTTTAAGGTAAAACTTCTGCTGCAGCGGATAGCCGTTCTCCGCCACCGACATCTCTAGCTTCACTAGATGCTGCAGGACCTCTTTTGATTTCGGGATCAATTCCAAATCGCGGGTTTTTTGCCCGCCAATGGTATCTTCGCCGACCAGACGCACGCTGTAGTTGGCCAGCAAATCTGTCGCGGGAGGTGCCGAATCCCAGGAGGAAGAATTGCTCCAGCAATCGCCGCTCTTACCGACGTCGAACATCGTGGATCAGTTTCATCTTTGGATAATAAATTTCGACCGTCTGGCCCTGAGAATTCGAGACGACTTGTGGTCGGGTTCCGTCAAAGTCGATCAACATGCGCAGATCTTTCGGATGCGCGCGTTTTAGCAGAATCAGTGCCGGAATCCAGGTTGTCTTCGTTAATGACCGCCGTGTGCGTCTTGCGCCGCACTTTAGCGGACATCCCGTGAAATGCGGCACCCGCTTTATCGATGCGTTGAGGACGGCATCGAGTTGGTCCTCGGCGGGCTTGGCGGGCGGACGCGCTCCGAATGCGCTGGCAACGATAAGATTGTGGCAATGGAAAAGCGATTCATCAGTCGACCGCTTCAGGGTTTGGCGAATACCATGTAGCCTTTAGTTTCCCCATCCGAGTCCGCAATGGGTTCAACCCGGGTCACGGTCACTTGTTTCTGATGCGTGAATTTTCGAGAAGTTCCGCAAGTTTCTGGGCCTGCTGCTCTTTGAAAGATGCGCTAACAACTCCGGTTCCACCCAGTAGACGTTACTGCCATGTTCTCGCCGGCAATACGGAAACAGAACTCACCAGAGGCGTGCGGGGCTGGTCGCGAAACCATCCGCGCGGCGTGAGCAGAACAAATACCAGAATAATGCCGACCATGACGTCGTACTGCCAACTGGCGCGAGGATATTCCCAGAAGATGAAACGCTTCATCACTGAAGCTTAGGATAACAAAACGCTGTACACATCGTGATGGCCGGCGGGCCAAAAAGAAGAGCGAAAACTGGCAGGCGGCGCACGAGGCTGCCGCAGGCCGGGCGCCTGCCGCACTCATATTGCAGTTTGGGTGGTGCGAACGGGGAGGGTCGAACTCCCATTCCCTTGCGGGAGCCAGATCCTAAGTCTGGTGCGTCTGCCAATTCCGCCACGTTCGCGATTCGGTAGACTTTCACGATTATATCGTGCCCAAGCCACTCGTCCGTGCCACATACGGAGACTTCCAACCCCATTTCGCGGAACATCGCTGCTTTGGCGGCCATCGCCAAGTTGGCCGCCGGGGCATCCGGCGCATAAGCCACCTGCACGTGGTTGGATTTGTGGCGCGCCATCATTTGGTCGCGCGTAACGCCATAAGTGACAGCGTGCATGATGGGCCATTGCGGCGTCGTAATCCGCCAGCGGCGCTCGGTTTCCTCAGGCGGCAGTTCGACCACCTTCGCCCGCCCGATATCAGCCCTCAACACGCCATTGTCCACGAACACCCGGCTCCATACGATTTCGCCCGGCTTGCTGACGCCCTTCAAGCTGCCTCCGCCCAGCCGGAAGTACATGGACGGCTGCCGCTCGCTGACCGCGCCCGCGTAGCCACCGATGAGATGCTCCGCCGGCACCGCACCCGAGATCTCGAATACCCACACGAATTCCTCGACGCCATCCACCGCGAACGCCTCGCCGTAGCGTACGTCGTGCAGAGTAGTCTCCGGCGCATATCCCAATGCCTTCCAGATGCGTTTGGTGACCAGCGCGTCGAGTCCCGCGCACTCGTCGACTTCGTTGAAATGCGGAAGCGCCTCGCCGGCGTAGAGGACGCGCCCGTTCCCCCGCGCGGAGACCGGCGGACGGTCCACATTATTTAACAGTCCTTCCGCCAGGTCCGACGCCGGCGCGATGTCTTTCAAACCCTGCTGATACTGTATGCCGATGGCATCACAACCGAAATCGTCGGCGATACGCAGAGCCGCGATATACATCTTGCATTGGCTCAGAATCTGAGCATCGGTAAGTTCCGTCTCCGGATCGCTACCGGTACGGAACTGCATGCCCTTGTGGTCGAGCCAGGAACGCACCGCGCGCGCCTCCTGGTCACTGGTGGCCAGCATTTCCGCATACAGGGCCGACTGGCTCAACCGTTCCTTGAACACCCCGGTGGGATGCAATAATTCATCGGGAATGATGGCGTTATACATGCCCATGCACCCTTCGTCGAACACCCCGATGATGGCTTTATTGCGTCGTAATTCATCCGCTAGCCGCACGCCGGTTTCTTCCGCTTTCGCCGGTAGCTTGAGAGCGGAAAGCGGCCGCACATGGCTGGTGTCGTGCCGTACGGCTTCTCCCGCCAGCCACGCCCGCAAGCCCGACAGGAAGACGTCGTCGCTAAAATCCACGCTCCACAGCGAGCTATAGGCGACCCCGGCTTTGGTTAGGGAGGCATTCAGGTTCAACATGCCGACCAGCCCAGGCCACTCGCCACTCCAGTTGGCCACGGTGAGGATGGGTCCGCGATGGGTGTAGAGGCCAGCCAGGACATGATGGCTGTACTGCCAGACGGCCTCGACCACCACCAATGGCGCGTCGGGCGGGATGCCGCGGAACACTTCCATTCCGCGCTTTTGACTATCGATGAAACCGTGGCCCTTGGCCGCATCGCAGGCGTGGCCGCGTTCGACCGCGTGGCCGAGGCTGCGGATGGCGCCCATAACGGCTTCCTCGGCGCGCGCCTGGGCCGGCCAGCATTTCTGGTTGGCCGCCAGGCGCAGATCGCCGCTGGCAATTAAGATGACAGGATCTGGCATGAACACATTTTTGCACCGCGCGCGTTCGGAGTCCACGGGCGGCCATGTTAAGCTGGATGAATACTACGTTTGCACGCGGGCCGGTAGCTCAGTTGGTAGAGCATTTGACTTTTAATCAAAGGGTCGCGGGTTCGAGTCCCGCCCGGCTCACCATAGCTAAGTCAAGTTGAATCAGCACGTTAGCTATCGGTCGAATACCTACATGTACCTGATTTTGTACAATAGGCATACGTAACTACTGGCATTTGAATTACTTGCGGTGTCGAATGCTTTTGATTGGTTCCGGGATGATGGCGCAGAACCAGTGGTTTGGTGGCTGCCAGAATTGACTACTCGCACTCGCCGACCTACACTAAAAGCAAGTCACTGTTCGAATGTATTACCTACCATGACCGTCACCGTGAAAAGTAAAACGCCGCTTGTGGTTCCTTCGTCCGTGCGTCGGCAAGCCGGTCTTAAGATCGGTCAGAAGATCGAATTCAAAGTCTCCGGCGGCGTCATCACCATCTATCCCAAACTTCCGGCTCCGGGCGACGAGTACACGCCCGAGCAGCGCCGCATCGTCGATGCTCAGCTCGCCGAGGGACTGGCCGATGTCGAGGCTGGCCGAGTCAACGGTCCCTTCGATACCCACAAAGAATTCATCGCTTCGCTCCACGAG
This sequence comes from Bryobacterales bacterium, assembly GCA_963738345.1. GTDB lineage: Bacteria > Acidobacteriota > Terriglobia > Bryobacterales > Bryobacteraceae > Bog-159. Next base: position 1,758,871 of record CAVTWI010000002.1, on the reverse strand, counting down.
GAAGCCAAGACGTTGAATCGTAGGAAGACCAAGCGCTCGGCGTGATGAAGCTTCTCCGCACGCCGCACTTCGAGCGGAACTACGCCAAGGCATCCTAACAAGTCCAGCGTGCCTTCGATAAGCAATCTCTGCTGTTGATCCAGAATCTCCACCATCCATCGCTCCGCGCCAAGAAATACGAAGAAAGTCGAGGGCTGTGGCAGGCGCGCGTCAACAAGGATTGGCGCTTTTATTTCCTCATCCAGACTGACGGGTATCTGATCGTGAACATCATTCCGCATCCGAAGTAGCGGCCAGGGAAGGCGTTGGGCTCCGGCTAGAACTTCCGGCTAGAAGATGTTCAACCCATCAGGAAAGGAAGTCTCTGGAGTGATCTTGTCCGGGTCTAGAGAAATCTCATCAGCGATGAGGTCGCGTAGAGCGTTCCAAACTTCCTTGTCGTTCCAGCCACCCGCCCGTTTTGCTATCGCGCCATAGTTCTTCACTACTATAAGCCTCACCAGATCGCTCACAGACCCGCACTCACTGGGAATCTGGGTCGCAAGCGGCTGAAGCGCCGCCCGCGTGATTGCCCAGAGAATGAGCGCCCCAATGCCAGTTAGGAGAATTGCTCCCATCCATGACCCGATGTGGACAGGGAGTCCCAGTGGCGACAAGAACTGCCTCGGCAGGAACAGAATCACCACGGCCAGTGCAACGGCGAACCAAGCAAGAGAGAGACACGCTTCGACGCCGTTCGAGAAAGTAAGTTCCGGCATCTGAAGCGCGAGACATTTCTCAATCGTCTTCCATTCCTTGCGACGATGTCCTCCGTTGGACAGCACACTGACGAGGCCGGCGGATGGGGTAATTGCGTCTCGACGACTACCGGTCGCCTGAATGATCGCGCGACGGAGCGCATAGAACGTGACACTGCTCACGCACCTTGACGATCTGTCGCCTGGGAGACGGCTAATGACGAATTCGCAGAGTCTGCCTACCGTTCCCGGAATCACGTCATCTTCCGTGAATTGGATGCCAAACGTCTTTTCCACGGGGACAAGGAGGTCAACGGTGTCCTCGCCTATGATCGGGCCGCGACCACTGTTACCCAAGATCGTGATGACTTCACTGTGTCGGGCACTATCCGATTATATCCAGGCTGCCGGTTGGCGTGAGCTTTCGTTTGAACGCCTTTACTCTGGATGCTGAGCCCGGTCCCGAACCACATGGCCCGCGCAACACGGCCTGTACGTGTTTTTGTACGATGAAACCGTGAATCCTGAGCATCGTGCTTTGGCTGCGAATCGTAGAATCAATAACTTGCCTGTTATCAATGGCATTGAACGGTTCGAGTACCGCCCGGCTCACCAGAATTAAATCTTTCAGATCGATCGGTTCATAACGCCATTGTTGCGATGTATCTATCTCTCGGCGACAATGACCAGTGCTCTTGACACGCCCGCCCAACGACCCCGACAGGTAACAACAGCCACCGCTACTTGCCAGCAAGCACCGCGGCCAGATACCGGAGTTCGGATTCCACTGCGGCGGGATCGGCGACCGTATCCGCGATTTCCTGGCGAAAGAGATCCCGATACCGTTTGCGAAGCCTGTGAATTGCCACTTTGAGCGCTCCCTCTGAGGTGTTCATTTCGTGCGCCAGGGCGGCGTAGGGGGCATCGGATTGTCCGACAAGAAACAACTTTAACCGGTCAAAGTGCTCTCCGCGGCCGTGTTGCACGAACTCATCCCTCAATCTCTCTACGACCCGGTCGAGCATCGCAAGCGCCCAGCGCCTTTCAAAGATCCGGTCCGGCGTTTCATCGTGTGCAGGCTCACGTTGGTAGCGGTCTTCGCCCGACGAGAATTCAAGCGGCACAAGCACCCCGCCGCCGCGCTTATATGCACGCGTCCGGTCTCCTTCATCGGCTACAAAGAATTTAAGAGATGTCAAAAGAAAAGATCGGAAGCGGCCCTTTTCCGGGTCAGCGCGATCGAGATATCTCCCCTCAAGTAATCGCACGAAGAACTCCTGCGTGAGATCCTGGGCTTGATCTGTCGGATAACCGCGTCGTCGCAGATAAGCATACAGGGGATACCAATAGTTCTCACACAAGGCAACCAGAGCAGACCGAGCTTCCCTCCGCTGTGGATCGCCTGCAGCGACCACAAGGGTCCACCTCGTCGTCGGAAACTTTGAAAGCCCCGGCAGAGTGTGCATAGTCTGGCCGTTCGTCATAATGTTAGCCTCACGAGCGTTCCCTAAGCAGGGTAAGGAAATCAGGAGCGCAAGGTTACACGCAACTATGGTTATTTGGCGTACTCAGCCCTGGCCTCCCGCACAACCGGAACATCGTTATCGGCATCCTTCCAGAGAGCGAGGAGATCTTTATAGGAGGCGGCTGATCTCGCGCGATCTCCGGAAGCTGACAATGACCGGGCTAATTGCAGACGCGCCATAGGTGCTATCGGATCGTTCAGAACGATGCCCGGATGATCAAGGATTTTACGAAACTCAGCCGCTGCCTCGCGATGGCGGCCCATTCGCGAGTAAGCGAGGCCGCGCACGTAGACTGGATAGAGAGATCCGAAGAACGCACCATCCCAGAATGCTGTGCCCGGCACAGCAAGGTCGTATGGAGTTGCCACCTGTGTCATTTCGAGCGCTTTCGCTGGGTCTCCCTGGTTGAGGGCTTCGAGCGCGCGCAGCGCGGGCAGGTAACTGAATTGTACAGGCGTATCCTCCGGGTAGCGCTTTTCGAGGTCGGCCTCGATCTTGCGAGTTTGCGCGGACTCGTGCAACAACGCCAGCGCAAAGCCGGGTCCGTAATCCGCGTCCCTGCTTCTGCACAGCGACAACGCCGACTCCGCGGTTCTTTTCGCCTCCGCACGAGTTCCCAGCAGCGCATCCCAGGCAGCACGAGCACCTTCAAACTGCGCTGCCCGCTCGCGCGAACCTGCTTGGCGAGATAAAATCACCGCGCGGTCCGATAGCCGGGCCGCTTCTTTCAGGCGGCCCTGGTACGCCAAGGTTAGAGCCTCCTGGTGCTCGAAGAGTCCTTGGGCCTCCAGTTTTGCCTGACGGTGGGTGATTTCCCTTTCCATTGCACTCTGGTCGTTTCGCAGAAAAGCAATAAAGTACCGGCATAGCGAGAACTGAGTGACTTCGATTTTGCGCTCCGAGGCCTTCCGAAGCACTGCCTCGGCTTCTGACAGCCGGTTCAGGTAGATATAGGCAAACGCCACATTTACGTAGCCGATGGAGTAATCCGGATCGAGTTCGATCGCCTTTTGACCTTCTTCCGCGGCTCTATCGTAATGGCCCGACCCCTGAGACGTGAAGGCCGCCAAAAACCCGTGGGGTGAGAGATCCCCAGGATACCTTTGGGTCCATGATTCAAGGGTCTGTAGCGCCATTTCCAGGTTTCTGGTTACCTGGCGGTGGTAGTTGAAAGTGATGTAATAGTTCTCCTGATCGCTAACACCATCTCGGCGATCGTACGCTTTACCAGTATTCTGCGCCCCAAGTTCCGACTCCCCGTGGGCGGCATAGGCCCGACCCAACTGGGCATAAGCCATCGCAAATTTCGGGTCGATTTCAATGGCCCGCTTCAGCAGCGAAATGGCTTCCGCTGTCTGTGCTCCCCGACGCTGTTGGGCCTTCATGGCAGCGCTGTAGGACTTCCAGGCTTCCAAAGAGCGCGTGGTTGCCTCCGCCGGCAGACTCAGTTCCTTTTCCGCGCGTGGAAGCGCTCTGCCTGCCCAGGTCCGGAACCGGCTAGCCATTTGGGCTAGCGCCTTGTACACCTCCTCTTTCTTAGCCGCGGACGCCTGCTCCTCATCCAGAAGATCTCCTGTTCGGCAATTCCGCGCACGCAAGCTCAGCACGTACTGGCTTCCAAGGCTTGTAATGGAGCCCTCCACGACTGCGGAACTCCCCGTCCGCTCGCAGATTTCGGACGCAACATCTGGGGTAAGCTTCGTAACCGGAGTTCGAACCATCAGGCGCAGTGTCTCGCGCGTGCGTGCATCCGAAAGCAGGCAGAGGTAGGTCGACTTACCAAGCTCCGCCGCCATTAGCGGGCGAAGCGTACCGTCGAATGCCGGATCCCCCGTGCCATTCGCGAAATCTGCCAGAACGATCGTGTTCTTGTCTGTAGACTTGGGCCTAGACGGAGACTCGCGCCGCGCCAGCGACCAGATCGTTACTCCGCTCAACAAAATGAACGCGAGCCCGGCGGTTGCTCCGAAAACGGCGGGCTTGCGCCTGTGAAGAAACTTGCTCGTCCGGTATAGCGCACCCGGCGCGGAAGCGAGCACCGGCCGATGCTCAGTGTATCTTTGAATGTCGGCTGCGAGGTCGCTCGCTGACGCGTATCTTCGTATCCGAGCTTTGTCCAAAGCCTTCATCGCTATCCGATTCAAATCGCCATCCACGAGGCGGCGCAGAGAGGCTGGGTCCGTCTGGCGGCGCGCGGCGATATCAGCCGCCGCCGTGCCCATGGCCGTCAGCTTCCGCGAAAGCGGCGGGGCCTCTTCTTCGCGGATGATGCGCAGCATTTCGATTAATCCGGCCCCCCGCAATTTGGCCGTGTCGTACGGGACGGTACCGATCAGCAGCTCGTAGAGTAGGACCCCGAGCGAATACACATCGGAGCTCGCATCCACATCTCCGGTGGTCACCTCGGCTTGTTCAGGACTGGCGTACTCCGGCGTGCCCACCATCTGGCCGAACTGCGTTAGCAGCGTATTCTCGACGGCCCATTGGTCAGTGGCCTTAGCGATTCCGAAATCGATCACTTTAGGAATAGCTGTCCCGTCCTGTTCCGTCACCAGCACGTTCGATGGCTTGAGATCGCGGTGGATCACGCCTTTATGGTGCGCGTGCTGAACCCCACGGCACACCGCGAGAAAAAGTCCCAATCGTTGGCCGATCCCGAACCGATGGCGGTCGCAATACTGTGTTATAGGTAAGCCTTCGATGTACTCCATGACGAAGTACGGCCGTCCTTTGGGCGTGGCGCCGGCGTCGAAGATCCTCGCGATATTCGGGTGGTCCATCATCGCCAGCGCCTGACGCTCGTTGGCGAAACGGGCGAGTACCTCGCCAGTGTCCATGCCCAGTTTCACTACTTTGAGGGCTACGCAGCGGCGAATGGGCTCACGTTGCTCCGCTAAGTACACGGTGCCCATGCCCCCTTCACCTAAAGGTCGAAGGATCTGATAACGGCCGAAATCGGTATCGCCGTCCGCCGCTCTATCAGAATCGACGGTCTGAGATCGGGATTCCACGGTTCCAAACGTACTGTCGAAAGCGGCTTGCACCAGGCACTTTGGGCACAAGCCCCCGGGATCGCCAGCTTGCAGTTCGGTACCGCACTGAGGACAAAGCGTCATAATCCGGCGCTGAATCCCAATAATACAGCAAGCCCGCGACACCGTGTAACCTCGCGCGGACATTCTCCTTATCGCCTGATGGAGGGAACAAACATGCGATTCAATCAAACACTTTGCAAGACCATTGTTGGTGGATCTCTGATCGCGGCGGTTGCCATGGCGCAGTCGCCAACCTATAAAACCATCGATCTCGGCACCGTAGGACCGAACGGGCAGCCGTTCGGCATCACCAAAAACGGCCTGGTTGCCGGCGCGGTGCAAATCGGCAACACATTACGGGCCGTACTTTGGTACAAGGGCAAAATGATAGACTTGGCCGCGCCCGGACTCTCGGGACCCAATAGCCAGGCATTTGGCGTGAACGCGTGGGGGCAGGCGGTGGGAGAAGCGCAAACCGATAGTCCGGACTCGCAAGGCGAGGACTTTTGCGGTTTCGCAGCCCTCGGGTTGGCCTCTTCCGGCACTACTTGTCTCGCATTCGTTTGGCAAAACGGCATCATGAGTGCGCTTCCGACGCTGGGAGGCAATAACGGCGTGGCTAACCAGATCAACAGCGTGGGCCAAACCGTCGGGATGGCGGAGAAGAATACGCCGGATTCGACATGCCCATCCGGCGGTCCGCAAAAATTCGAGTTCAAGCCCGTGGCCTGGCAAAACGGAAACGTCCGGGCACTCCCCACCTATCCTGGGGACCCGGACGGCAACGCGCACGCCATCAACGATTCCGGTCAGGCGGTCGGTGGATCCGGAGTATGCGGCGCTTTCAACCCTATTTGGCTGACCAATCTCCAGCCTCTGCATGCCCTACTTTGGGAAAGCGGCAAAATGATCGATCTCGGCAATCTTGGGGGGACCGGACACGGAGACGGAATCATGGCAGTCAACCTCAATAATCAGGGCCAGGTAATCGGGAGTTCAGACCTGCCAGGCGACTCCAGCTTTCATGCCTTCCTGTGGACCCGCGAGACAGGCATGCAAGATCTCGGCACCATCAAGGGGGATGTGAGTAGCGCTGCCATCGGCATTAACGACACCGGCCAGATCGTCGGCGTTTCCTTAGACGCCAATTTCAACCCGCGGGCGTTTCTGCGGCAGGGCCCGGACTTGATCGATCTGAACACGCTTGTCCCCGCCGGTTCTCCCTTGTATTTGGCTAGCGCATGTTCCATCAATACCGCCGGTGAGATCGTGGGCTTCGCGTTCGATAACAGCGGTAACGTTCACGCGTACCTGGCGGTACCGAACAATGTCAGCCATACTTAATGCCCACGCGCGGCGCGATTGTCCAAGCTAGCGCTTGGCACAAATGGCAGGAAGCTGATATATTTGGCGTCGCCACTCGTCAGTATCGTTAGGCCGCAGAGTGAACCACCAACTCTGCGGCACCCCAACGTTACCTATACACGAGGCCCCAAATGCCGCAATCAAATTTCGCCGGCACCGTAAAGCAGGATTTGATCTTCGCCGCGCGTACGCTCCTCAAGGCGCCCGGTTTCACAGCCGCCGTGATCGTATCGGTGGCATTAGCCATTGCCGCCAACGCCACCGTCTTCGGCATCGTCAACGGACTGCTGCTCGGCGCTCTCCCCGTGCGGGAACCTTCGCGCCTCGTGAGTCTGAACCAAGGCCGCACCTTCTCCTACCCGGACTATATCGATTATCGCGATCAGGCTTCCCAAGTCTTCGAAGGGCTCACCGCGCACTTCCCGTTCATACCCGCGAACCTGGGCGGCGTGGGCGAACCCGAACGTATCTGGGGCCAGGTGGCTTCCGGAAACTATTTCGCAGTAGTCGGAATAACGCCCGTAATAGGACGGGGATTCACACCCGCCGAAGATTCCGTCGCCGGTCGCGACCCCGTAGTCGTGCTGAGCAACGGATTGTGGCGACGCCGCTTTGCCGCTGCTAAAGACGTAGCCGGCCACCACGTAATCCTCAACAGCCAAAGCTATACCGTAATCGGAGTGATGCCTGCCGGGTTTCACGGCACAGACCGAGCCGTACTGGCGGACTTCTGGGTTCCCCTGTCCATGCACCGGCAGATCATGCCCGACCTTGTAAAGGGGACCGCCGACGGCACGCGTGACAATCATTGGTTAATGCTGGAGGGACGCCTGAGGCCCGGCGTGAGTCGCACACAAGCCGCCGCTGCGTTGAATGTAATCCAAAGGCGGTTAGACCAGACCTACAACAAAAACGAGCGGCCGCGAGACCCCATCCGGGTAACAGATTCGGGCAGGCTGTTCGGAGATGTGGACCGCTTCGCGATCGGCTTAATGGCCGTGCTGGCAGTGCTCGTGGCAATGGTGCTCTTAATCGCTTGCGCCAACATTGCCAACCTGATGCTGGCGCGTGCACTGGCACGGCAGCGCGAGATCGGTATAAGGCTTGCCCTGGGTGCCGGCAGGGGACGGTTAATTCGCCAACTGCTTACCGAGAGCCTCACGCTTTCGCTCGCCGGTGCCGTGGCCGGTTTCGCCTTAGCGGGTGCTGCCACCGTGGCGATCTCACGCTTCAGCCTGCCCCTGCCGCTGCCTGTTCAGTTCGATTTTGCGCCGGACGCGCGGGTGCTGTGGTTCACTGCCGCGCTCGCAGTCTTTACCGGCCTGGTCTTCGGACTCATGCCCGCCCTACGAGCCACCAATACCGACCTGGTAACCGCCATGAAACAGCGCACCAATTCGTTCGGCGCATTCCGCCGTCTCGGCATGCGCAACCTCCTGGTTGTTGTGCAGGTGTCTTTGTCTCTGGTGCTGTTAGCCGGCGCGGGATTGTTCCTACGCAGCCTGCAAAAGGCTTCGACCATCGATACCGGGATCGACGCCAGCCACGTCTTGCTGATGGCGACGAATCCCAAGCTGAGCCAGTACTCTCCCGAAAAGACTCGCCAATACCTGGCACAACTTCGAGCGCGCGTCTCGGCATTACCAGGTGTCCGGTCGGTAAGCTATCTCGATAGCATCCCGCTAAGCATTGGCGGCACGTCCTACGACTTTAGCGCCCAGGAATCCGGTGGGCGAGCCAAAGATGCCAAGCCGGTCAACACCGACGTCTATTATGCGGGAACGCGCTTTTTCGAGACCATGGGCTTGCCCTTGCGGCGCGGCCGCGATTTCGATAGGCAGACCGGCGCGGATTCCGTCATCCTAAACCAAACCGCGGCGCAACGCCTATTCCCCTCGGGCGACCCTCTGGGCGCACACGTCACCAGTGATCACAAGACTTACCAGGTAGTTGGCATCAGCCGGGATTTCAAATCCCGCACGCTGGGCGAAGCCCCGGCCGCGGCCGCGTTCCTCTATCTGGAGGCGCGGCCCGAAGATGTGTTCAGCTTCTACGGTATTTCCATTGTGGTGAAAACGACCGGCGATCCAAACGCCATGATTCAGCCTGTACGGCGCGAAATTGCGGCGCTCGACCCGAATCTGGCTATTTCCAATACCGAAACGATGGAAGGCCATTTGGATAAAGCGCTTTTGATACCGCGCGTCTGTGCCGTCTTACTGGGAACGTTTGGCATAGTGGGCCTAATGCTGGCCACGCTTGGGCTGTACGGAGTGATGAGTTACTCCGTCCAACGTCGCACACGGGAGATCGGCATTCGCATGGCTTTGGGTGCGCGCAGCGGCAGTGTACTAACGCTCGTGGCCAGACAGGGCTTGGCCCTGGCGGGTGCCGGCGTAGCGATCGGTTTGGCCCTGGCGCTTCTGGTGAGCCGGTTCGCCGCTAGCCTGTTGTACGGCATCGGCACCACCGATCTGATGACCTTTACCGTAGTGCCGGCTCTGCTGCTCTCGATCGCGGTCATGGCGGTGTTGTTACCGGCCCGCCGCGCCGCGCGGACAGACCCACTCGTCGCACTTAGATACGAGTAAAAACGCAGGTCAGGCCTGCCAACCGCCGCCCAGCGCCTTGTATAGATCCACCACGCTGAGTAACTCACTCCACCGGATCTGCGCCAAGGTCAATTGCGCCTGGAAGAGATCGCGGTCGGCAGCGAGCGCGTTGAGTTGCGTGTCCACTCCGCCGCGGTACCGCACATAGGCCAGGCGCTTGCGATCTTCGAGCGCCTTTACCAAATTCTCCTGCTCCAGGCGGCTCTCACGCGTTCTCTGGTGCGCGATCAGCGCATTCGATACTTCGGTGAAAGCAGTCTGTATGGTGCGCTCGTATTGCACGAGGGCGGTGTCCCGCTGGACCTGGGTCCCGAAAACAGGCTGGTCAACTGCAGTACTCTGTCCGCCCAGCAAATCTGCACCAGCAGCGAAACGGTACCGCGAGCCGTAATTGCAGTTTCCTCGCCGCACCTTCAGCGGTCAAAGGAGGAGAATTGGATACAGGAATACCAATCATTGATCGGTCTCTCTTCCGTCTTTTTAATCATCGGAGACGACTGTGCGAAATCTGTGCTTTCGTCGGTCGATTACTATCCCGCGAGAGCCGACTCGAACTCTTGAAGTAGGGCAATGTGCTCACTTGTCTTCAATGGGGCGTTTGAAAAATAGATATTCTCTGCGAAGGGGCTATCGGCGCGGCGCTCAATCGAGAATACTCCAGGGGTGATCTTTGTTTGCCACGACTCCGCATTGACCACGACCGAGGCATCAAATGTATAGCGGTAGTTCATCGCGGCTGAAACACTATCGGTCAGGCGATCAATTATCCTTTGGACGATCGGATTCAGCAAGGCGAGCCGTAAGTTACTCCGGAAAACAATTTGGCTCACGAATAGCCGTCTACCAATATCCACTTTTGCGCCCAGGACTTCATGCGCCAAGCCGACAATGTCATCGATTACCTTTTGGCAGTCATCCGTAGAGGAGCGGGTATCGACTACAAGGCCATTTTGGTAAAGCGTCAACTTATCTACTTTGACACCCTGGCACTCGCCGGAAATGAAGTTGATGCCCTTTGTAATATCTAGATCCGCGAATTCCTCCGGCACCTTCGCAAAGGAGTACCTAGGCCCAAGTTCCTTGAAGGCTTCCACGTCGAGTCTCTTGCCGAAGGGGTCGAGGGCCTGAACTTCCATAAAGGAGACGACGCGCGCAAGATTAATGGCGATTATGTCCATGCTTCCTTTAGAACTCCCGGAGCGCTCCTCTGGCATGACGCATGTTCCAAGACTTCCAGCAACGTGGTTGCCGGCTGATCCCGATCGAGCCTTTCCGGCCACGATCCTGCGGATTGATTTGCTCCGACACCTGTCGCGGCGATGAGTATTTGCATTTCCGGGCGACCGTGCGCCGAGGCAGCAAACCGCACTTCCCTCAACTCCGGGTGGATTAATTCTTCTAGTTGCCTTTCCGGATTCCATCGAACCGGGGGGGCGTCTCGCTTACTCCACCACTTGTAGCCACCCTTAATCCAAGCTCGGCGCAACTCTGTCTTCGTCATTCGAACGTTATCGTATTCGAACTCCGTGCCGCAGCATGGGCAAATCGTATAGTTATTGGGCGGATCTTCAAGACGATCAAACCCGCAAATTGGACACGTATACATTTCTTTGGTCTACTTCTTGCAAGCTTCCACGTAGTACGATTCCGCCGTATAACCATCCGGGTACGGCGGCGATACGACCATGTACGTGTAGATTCGCCTTTCTTTGGACATGGCTCCAAATACCGATGTTCTCGGGTCGAACCTCACGATACCACCATCCGACCGCCTGCATTCTTTGACGCCAACAGGCAGTGCAGCGTACATGAAGGTCTCTGCCATTTTTTCATACTCATCGGCAGTTTTCGCCGCAAATTCCATTCCGTGCCGCTCAAAGTGACGATCACGAGAGTGACGATGTTTAAACGGCACAGTCTATCGGGGCTTCCGCCGGACACATTACGATTGTACACTACCCCCCAATTTGTGGCCCTCAGCCCGGGCTCCTACGGATGTTCGCAATGCCACTCCGACGTTGTGTCTCCCAAGGTGCCTCTATATTCAGATATGAATCCTCGTGTGACGTGAGACTGCTAACCGTCCGAATTTGGTTGATTATTGCACATCCTTAACAGTGTGTCTTCAATAGCTTGGACTAGATAAGCCCGGTTCACCAGTCTTGAAAGCCTAACCCAGTGAGAAGCGGTCTCCTTCGCTTTGCGTTCCCGGGTAGTAAGTACGCAAAGGGCCAGCCCCAGCCCGAAGCAGCCGGCCCGACCCGCCGGCGGTCAGGCTTGCCAACCGCCGCCCAGCGCCTTGTATAGATCCACCACGCTGAGTAACTCGCTCAACCGGATCTGCGCCAAGGTCAATTGCGCCTGGAAGAGATCGCGGTCGGCATCGAGCGCGTTGAGTTGCGTGTCCACTCCGCCGCGGTACCGCACATAGGCCAGGCGCTTGCGATCTTCGAGCGCCTTCACCAAATTCTCCTGCTCCAGGCGGCTCTCACGCGTTCTCTGGTGCGCGATCAGCGCATTCGATACTTCGGTGAAAGCGGTTTGTATGGTTCGCTCGTATTGCACAAGGGCGGTGTCCCGCTGGGCCTGCGCCAACCTCACGCCGGATTTCAACCGTCCTCCAGCGAAGATCGGCTGGGTGACTTGTGGAACGAAATTCCACATGCTGTTGGGTCCGGAAAACAGGCTGGCCAACTGCGTACTCTGTCCACCCAGGAGACCGCTAAGGCTGAGTTGCGGAAAATAAGCCGCCTTGGCAACGCCTATGTTGGCATTGGCGGCAATGAGCGCCTGTTCAGCGGCGCGTATGTCGGGGCGCCGGTCCAAAAGCGTGGATGGCAGTCCTACTGGAACTTCCGGCGGCACTTCCTGCTCCATGAATTTGCGGCCCCTCGCCACACCATCCGGATTCTTTCCCAACAGCAAGCTGATCTGGTTTTCGGTCTGCTCGATTTGCTGTTGCAGCGTGGGTATGGTCTGCGCCGCCGTGCTTACCAACTGTTCGGCCTGCCGCAGGTCGAGTAACGTCGCCACTCCCCCGCCCTGCCGCTCCTGCACCAGGCGCAACGAATCGCGCCGCGTTTCGAGCGTGTTCTTCGATATCTCGAGTTCGTAGTCAAGTTGTAGAAGATTGAAATAGTCGCTGGCCACATCTCCCACCAGCGTAGTCACTACCGCCTTGCGATTCTCTTCGGCATTCAACAGGTTCGCCCGAGCAGCCTCCGTCGCCCTACGCAGCCGCCCCCAAATGTCCAGCTCAAACGACATCAGGTTCAGCGCCGCCTGTCCCCAGTTTCGATTCTGGCTTGGCACGAACGATGCCGGCAGCGGAAACTGTCCGTCGCGCGACAGGCGCGTGATTTCCACACTGCCCGCGGCGCTCAGTTGGGGCAGTTGGTTCGAGCGCGTGATGCCGTAATTTGCCCTGGCCTGCTCCACGCGCGTTACCGCGTCGCGCAAATCGTAGTTCTGCGCCAGCGCGGTACGCACCAACTGTTGAAGCTCCTCGTCCTTGAATACTTCAAACCACTTCAGATCGGCCAGCGAAGCGGCCTGCGGCGGTGGCAGCGGCTCCGGTGCACGAAAATTCGTTGGTGTAGTCACGGCGGGCCGCGAATAATTCGGCCCCACCGCGCAACTCCCTAATACTCCAGCGGCGGTCACCACCGCAAGCAATGAATATCTCATGTCAGTCTCCCTGTGCCGGCGCCGGTGACGGCTCCATGCCTCCGGACAACCGTGTGGCGCCCGATAGTTTTTCAACCACATAGAAAATCGCCGGAATCAAAAAGATGCCGATCGCGCTCGACGCCAACATCCCGCCGATTACCGTGGTCCCCATGATCTGGCGACCGATGGAACCCGCTCCAGACGCGGTCCACAGCGGGATACAACCCAGGATGAATGCGAACGAGGTCATCAGAATGGGCCGCAGTCGCAAACGTGCACCCTCGAGCGCGGCCTCCGTCAGGCCCATGCCCTGTTCGAATTTATCCTTGGCGAATTCCACGATCAGGATGGCGTTCTTAGCGGCCAGCCCGATCAACATCACCAGTCCAATCTGCGAATAGACGTCATTCTCTATCTGAACCATATACTGCGGCAGATACAGGCTCACAATCCACCGCCGCAGCCACAACACGAAGAAAGCGCCGAACAAAGCCACTGGGGTGCTCAGCAGAACGCTGAACGGCAGCGTCCAACTCTCGTATAGCGCGGCCAGAATCAGGAAAACGAACAGCAGCGAGAAGGAGAAGATGGCCCAAATCGGGATGCCTTCCTGTGCCTTCTTTTCCTGATACGACATGCCCATATAGTCGTAGCCCATTTCGCGCGGCATGGTCTTGTCGAAAGTCTCTTCGAGCGCCTTCATCGCCTGCGCCGAGCTATATCCTGGCGCCGCACCCCCGATGATCTGCGCCGACCGGTACAAGTTATAGCGCATCGTGAACTCGGGGCCGGGCCGTGACTCATACTTAGTAAGTGCCGACAGCGGCACCGGATTCCCCTGGCCGTTACGCACATAGAACAAGTTCAGGCTGTCCAAGTTATTCCGATACTCGCCTTCTGCCTCAATATAAACCTGCCACTGTCGCCCGAAGCGGTTGAAGTAATTTACGAACAGTCCCCCCATGTACGCCTGAATCGTTCGGTACACATCCGTCAGCGCCACACCCTGCTTCAATGCCTTCTCGCGGTCCACCACCAGAAACTCCTGCGGCACGCTCGGCAAGAAAGTGCTGACGATACCGGGCGCAATCTCCGGCCGTTTCGACGCCGCCGCCGTGAACTTCTGCAGATTGTCGGACAAAAACTGTACGTCCTTCCCTGCCCGATCCTCCAGTACGAAAGTGAAACCGCCGGACGTACCCACGCCCGGAATCGCCGGCGGCGGAAAGCTAAGAGCAAAACCATCCGGCAGTTTGGCGAGTTCCTCGTTTACATGGTGCACGATCTCCTGGTATTGCGTGGCCCGGCTGGTGCGGTCCTTCCAGTCGTCGAGCGTAACGAAGAAGAAGCCCGTGTAACTGGTGCTGACAAAGCTCAGCAAGCTAAAGCCGGCTACCCGCGTAGTGTACTTCACGCCCGGAGTCTTCAACAGAATCTTCTCCACCTTGGCGCAGGCGTCTTCGGTGCGTTCGAGCGAAGACGCATTGGGAAGTTGCAGGTGCATAAACAAATATCCCTGGTCTTCGCCCGGTAGAAAACTGGCGGGCACATGGCCACTGAAAAATGCAGCGCCGGCGCCGGCTACCAACAGGATCACAATCGCAATCGCACTCTTCCGGATCAACACGCCGGACCATCGAAGGTAGCCGTTTGTCGCACGCCCGAACCAGGTGTTAAACCCGTTAAAGAAACGCCGCAGCAATCCGTTGCTCTCCTTCTTGGGTTTCAACAGTAACGCGGCGAGGGCCGGGCTGAGAGTAAGGGCATTAAACGCCGATAGGATCACCGATATGGCGATAGTCACCGCGAACTGTTGATAGAGACGGCCGGTAATTCCCGGAATGAACACCGTAGGCACAAATACCGCGGAGAGCACCAGCGCAATTCCGATAACAGGGCCGGAGATTTCCTCCATGGCTTTCAAGGCGGCGGACTTTGGATTCATCCCCTCTTCCATGTGGCGTTCCACGGCCTCCACCACTACGATGGCGTCGTCAACAACCAAGCCGATTGCCAGCACCAATCCAAACAACGACAGTGTATTGATGGAAAATCCGAACACCGGGAACATGACGAACGTTCCGATCAACGAAACCGGCACCGCCAGCAACGGAATCAGCGTCGCCCGCCAACCCTGCAGGAACAAATACACGACAATCGTCACCAGGAAGATCGCGATCAAAATCGTTTCGACGATCTCGCGGATGCCCTCCGTGACTGACTCGGTTGTGTCGAGCGAGACCACATACGCCACATCCTGCGGGAAGCGCTTCTTGGCTTCCTCCATCACCTTGCGAACCCCGGCGGCGGCGTCCACTGCATTGCTGCCGGGCAGTTGATATACCGCGATGATGGCGCCGGGCTTGCCATTGATGCGTCCCGATAGTGTGTAATCCTGCGCGCCCAATTCGATGCGGGCCACGTCGCGCACACGTACGATGCCGCCATCAGGCAACTCGCGAACGATGATGTCCCCGAACTCGTCGGGCGACGTCAAACGTCCCTGCGCCCGTACTGAGTAGGTGTACTCCTGACCCTTAGGAGCGGGTGCGCCGCCCACCTGTCCCGCGGGATTCACGGCATTTTGCGCTTGAATGGCCGACACCACCTCCGTTACCGTGATGCCGAGTTTCGAAAGCTGGTCGGGCTTCACCCACAGCCGCATCGCATATTGGCCCGCGCCGAACACCTGAACGTTACCGATGCCGGGCACGCGCGTCAACTGGTCATTCAGGTTAATGTAGGAGTAATTCGCCAGAAACTTTCCGTCGTAGGTACCGTTGGGCGAATAAAGACCCATCACCATCAGCGGCGCAGTCACTGACTTCTGTACCGTTACGCCGAAGTTAGTCACATCCTGCGGAAGTTGGGAGGCGGCTTGTGTCTCGCGCATCTGGGTCAGGATCAGGTCCGTATTCGGATCGGTCTTCACATCGAAGTCAACGATCATGGTCATCTGCCCGTTGCCCGCCGCATTCAACGAGTACATGTAATTCAGGTTGTCCACGCCGCTCATCTGTTGCTCAATCGGCGTAGACACCGATTGCTCGATGGTCTGCGCGTCAGCGCCCACGTAGTTCGCGCGAATCTGAACTTCCGGCGGTGCAATGGGGGGAAACTGCGCGATCGGCAAGCCCGCAATCGTCACCACGCCGATGATCACCATCAAAATGGAGATCACCATCGCCACGATCGGGCGATTGATGAAAAACTTAGACATTATTTCGCTCCCTTCGGATTCACCGGCGCACCCGGACGGATCTTGAACAATCCGTCTGTAACTACGCGCTCGCCGGGTTTCAGGCCGTCGTCGATTACCCAATCGGACCCAATGCGATCCCCGACTTTCACCGGCGAAAATCGGATCGTGTTATTGGGGTCGACCACCGCCACCAGGTAACTCCCCTGGGTCTCCGTAACCGAGCGCTGCGGTACGAGCAACGCGCCGGTCCGCACGCCCGTAGTGGCGCGCACTTTCGCATACTGCCCGGGCCGTAGCTTGTTCCCCGGATTGGGAAACAAACCGGTCAATTGGATCGCACCTGTATTAGGATTCACCTGCCGGTCGGCAAACGAAAAGTGACCTTTTCCCGGATTCACCGTGCCATCCGCCAGAACCAGTTCCAGTTGTAACTGGCGCAGGGCGGCATCACTACGAGTCAGACTGAGATACTCCTGCTCGCTCACCGTGAAATTGGCTTTTATCGGATCGAGCGTCGAAACGGTTGTTACCGCAGCGCTCGACGGACTTACCAGGTTTCCAACCTGAGTAGTGGCTTGGCCGGCGACGCCGTCAATTGGGGAAACCAAGTGGGTGAAGCCCAGGCTCACCTTGGCTGTCTCTACACCCGCGGTAGCCGCGGTAACACCGGCCTGGGCTGCCTCAATCTGCGCCTTTGCGGTTTCCACTTGTGCTTTGTAGGCGGTCACTTGCGCCTTCATCGATTGGTTAGTCTGTTTAGCGTTATCCAAATCCTGTTGCGTGATGGCCTGCTGTTGCGCCAGGGGAACATACCGGTCTTCGTCCATCTGGGCCTTGCGTTGATTGGCCTCGGCACTGAGTAACTGAGCCTGTGCCTGCGCCAACCCGGCTTTAGCCTGTGCGAGTTGCGCATTGGCCTGTGCCAGTTGTCCCATAGCCTGATCGAGTGCTGCCCGCAACGGCCGCGGGTCGATCTCAAACAGTAATTGGCCCTTCCTCACAAACGAACCTTCCGTATAGTTTTGCGAAAGAAGGTAGCCAGTCACTTCGGCCTTGATGGCAGCGTTAACCATGCCATCCAGGCTGCCGATCCACTCCCGCTGGATAGGAATATCTTTCTGCTGGACCACGGCGACCTCGACATCCGGCGGTGGCGGCGCACTTGCAGCGGTCGAACCGCCCCCGCAACCACTCATCGCCAATAGCGCGGCACTGGCCAAAACGACTGCGGCGCACGCCACCGCATCACTCTTCAATTTGTTCATCACTGATTCCCCCTCACAAAACCCGCATTGCTTTTCAGATTCTCCAGCAGGTACTTAGTCTCGATTCCAGTGGCCACGAACTCTACACCTACATGCCCCATCTCTCCCAGTAGCTTCTCTCCGCTCTCATCAATGAACGTCACGTCGCTCAGATCAACAACGGAGCGCGTCGCGGGGCCAGCGCTACGCGTGCGTTCCCAGCACGAGCGCAGCTCTTGCACCCATGGACCTTTCAACTGCCCGCACAGAGTCCACTGTTGCTTCGATTCGGTTATTGAGTAGCAGATGCGTAACATGGCGATCCCGATGGTTTCCTTGAAACGCATCTGGGTGGCCGTTCGAAAATGTGTGTAATTGCTAAGGCTTAGACGTGCCAGCCGCTAAGTGCCGATGCCGGGGATCGGGCAGCCTGCCAGAAATTCGGCACCTAGCGCAGCATGGCCGCGATTTCGTGGTGTCCCATCTTCTCCGCCCATGCGCGCGGTGTAGCCCAAGCTTCCGCATCCGGCTCATCCACCGGCGCGCCCCGTGCGATCAGCAACTCCACCATTTCCTTGCGGCCCCAGCGGCAGGCCCACCCCAAGGGCGTGGATTGCAGCAACTCGTCGCGCAGGTCAAGCCGCGCGCCATGATCCAGCAGCATAGCCGCGAACCGCACGCGCTGCGTCTCCGTGGGATTGGCGCGGGCAGCGGTATAGTGCAGCACCGTCTCGCCGCGGCGAGCTACGTTAGGATCGATGCCGCGATCGAGCAACAACTGCATGCACTTGACGAACGCCTCTTCCTTGCCATCGACGGCACCGCGAATGGGTTGAGTCAAAACCCAATGCCAGTGTGGACTATCCGGCGGCCAGGTAAGATACGGTAAAGCCAATTCGACAATTTCAGGACAGCCGTTGTCAGCCGCCGCCCATACTAACTCATGCACCACGTGCTCGCTGGGATTGCCTTGCAGCATTGCACGCGCGGCTGAAACGTCGTGCGCCATGGCAATCGTATAGGGCTCCGCCTTTGCGCCGCGTTCCACCAATAACTGCTTCATCGCGTCGTCGCCGCGCTGGTAGGCGTGGTTGATGGGCCAACCGGATGCGTAAACATTTGCGTTGGGATCGGCGCCTCGATCCAGCAGCAATTCGGCAATGTCCAGGCGTCCGGCTAGCGATGCGAACCATAACGGACTGCCCCAACTCGGTGTCGGCTCTTCCAACTCGCGCAGCGTGGTGCGTTCGTCCACGTCGGCCCCCAGATCAAGCAGCAGCTTAACGATCTCGATGTGCCCGTGTTTCACGGCCAGTGTCAGCAGACCGCCGGACTGCCAGTCGATGTCGCGCAGGACGCCCGGGTCAGTTTGAACCAGTTCACGGACGCGGTCAGCATCAGCCAACGCCACCGCCGCGCGCACGGTGTAAGAGGCGCCCTGTCTCAGCAATAGCCCCGCAACCGCCGGGAACCGTTCGGCGCAGCCATTGCCCGGATACGCCCCCAGCGCCGCACGATCGAGGGGAGAAAACCCTCTTAGGTCCTCTTTGCGCGGATTGGCCCCGCGCTCCAGCAGCCATTCGACTAAGCCCTCGTTCGACTCCGCGGCAGCCACGTGCAGCGGCGTCGCCCCATTGCGGTCACAAGCCCGGATCAGCGATTCGTCCGCCTGCAGCTGACGGATGGCTTCTTCCGTTTCGCCCTCACGAATGGCGCGATTGATCTGCTCCTGTAACGGTGACACAGTCACATTGGGGCAACTCATTCCCTCGCGCCGATGCTGCTCCTCTTCCTCAATAGCGGTGACTACGTCCTGAAAGCCGCGATCGCGCGCCAGGGCAGACGCGGTGGTGGCATCGCGATGCGGGAAGATTCCTTTGCGCGCATTGGCACCCGCACCCATCAGCAGACGCACCATGGGTACGTCGCGCCGCAGGACCGCGTAGTGCAGGGCTTGGTGTTCGTCGTTGCCGGCCATATCCATAGTGGCAAGTTCCGGCCGCGCGCGCAGCAGCGTTCGGGCTTCGGCAACGTCGCCGGCTTTTACAGCCTGCGCCAACCGTGCGATATTGGCGCCATCCACGAAAGCCTTCAGCCGGCTCCAACTTTCGTAGCCGTAGGCACGGGCAAGAATGCGTTGTGCATCGTGCAATGCGAAAGCTTCCGGATCCGGGTGGCGTTCGAAGGCCTCTACTTCGGCCACGGCAGCGGGCTCAGCGAGGCGATACTGTTCGAGTAGATCTTTGGCCTGTTTCCGTAATTGCTCCAGGCTGGGATGCGGCGGCAGACGGCGGATAGGACTAGGCATGACGATCTCCTTTTAATATTGCCCGCGTCCGCGTGACGGGCGAAAAAGGGGATTCGTCTTCAAACCACGACAGTATTAAACACTCGGTAGGCTCAGCCTTTTCCGCGGACACGGTGGCGCCCGATGCGCTCCATGAGGCATCTTAGCATAGCGGTCCGCAATGCGAAGTCAGGCTTTCGCGGCCGCCGGACGGGTCGATTCTTGCCTGAGGAACGAAGCCGCCGCCGCAATCGATTGGCGCCCTTCCGGCACGAACGCGTGAAACAACTGCCAGACATGCGGCACTGCAGGCCACACAGTGAGGTCCACTTTCACCCCCGCCGCGCGAGCCCGCTCCGCCAGTTCGGTGGAATCGTCTCGCAGCGTCTCGTCAGCGCCTACGTGAATGAGCAGCGGCGGCAATCCGCGCAAATCGGCATACAGCGGCGATACCAATGGATCCCGGGGATCTCCACCGGTAGCTACATAGAATTCGGTGGCGCGTGCCAAACCGCTTCCATAAAACATGGCGCAACGACGGTCGTTCGTGCGGCGGGATTCGCCAATGCCGACCAGATCGGTCAGCGGTGAGAATAGCACTGCGGCGGTTGGCAAACCTTCGCCGGCATCGCGGAGGCGCAGCATCGTCGCCAGCGCCAAACCACCGCCCGCGGAGTCGCCCGCAATCACCATGGGCACCGCATCGCCCACTTCCGCGCGAACCGCGCGCCACGCTGCCACCGCGTCATCCAGGCCCGCCGGGAATTGGTGCTCCGGCGCCAAGCGATAATCTGGGGCGTAGACCCGCAGCTTTCGTTGCGCGAAGGCCGTAGTGTATGGACGATGCGTACGGGCTGAGCAGGCGAAATATCCGCCGCCATGCAGATAAACCAAAACAGCTACGGCAGGGTCGGTGGTCGATTCAACCCACTCCCCCGGCACGCCGCCCAGTGAGGCTGCCGTAATCTTGATCCCGGCAGGCATTTTAAAGGCGCCGCCATTCATGATGGCGCGGGCGTGTTGTGCGCTCTTGGCGCGGGCCAACCGCGGCTTGAACGTGTGCCGCAGAATGAAACTCATCGTGTGCGCTTGCCAGGTTGCCATGCTTGCCACATTTTACATTACCCAGGTACAGGCTGACGAAATGAACCCGATGCGCCGGTTCCATGGGCTATAATCGCAACGATAAGGAGAACATCAATGGGACTACGTCCTTTGCACGACCGCGTCGTTATCAAACGCCTGGAAGAAGGCGAAACCAGGCGCGGCGGCATCATCATTCCCGACACCGCCAAAGAGAAGCCGCAGCAGGGATCGGTTATTGCCGTGGGTAACGGCAAACTACTGGAGACCGGGGAACGAATGACCCCGGAAGTGAAACCGGGCGACCGCATTCTTTTCGGTAAATATTCCGGTTCGGAAGTAAAGCTCGATGGAGACGAGGTCCTGATCCTCAAAGAGGACGAGATCCTGGGCGTTGTCGAGTAGTTGCGGGAGGCCAGCCCTCCCGCTTTTTCCCCTGTATCTTCAAAAAGTATCCAAACCTTCACGAGGTACCCAATGGCATGCAATCCCGAAGTGCTGAAGGATGTTCCGCTCTTTTCGCTCCTCGACGAGGATGAAAAGGGCGTGCTGGCGGCGCAGGTCGAACTGAAGCACTTCGCCGCGCGGGAACGCATTTACAAAATGGGCGATGCCGGAGGCAAAGCGTACGTTGTGGTTTCCGGCAGCGTGCGGCTAACCACCGTGGACGAGGATCATCAGGAAGTGGTCGTCGACCAACCGGGCGCCGGCGAATTCTTCGGCTTCGCGTCCATGCTCGATCAGACGCCCCACCAAACCGACGCCTCGGCCATTGAAGACTCCGTATGTCTTGAGGTAGACCGCACCGACATCGCCATTCTCATCGAGCGCAAACCGCACGCGGGCATGGATATGCTCACCGTGTTAGGCCGGCAATTTCATGCTTCGCAGCAACTCGTTCGCATGCGCGCCACGCGCAATCCCAACGAAGTCATTGAAGAGAGCGAAACACGCGGCGAGCACATTGCCGATGCCGTGGCCCGCTTCGGCGGTTCCTGGACTTTCATCATCACCTTCGCCGTTCTACTGAGCGTCTACACCTTAATCAACGTCCGGCTGGGTGGCGCGGCGTGGGATCCCTACCCTTTTATTCTTCTGAACCTATTCCTGTCGATGATTGCCGCTATACAGGCGCCCGTCATTATGATGAGCCAGAATCGCCAGGACAAGAAAGACCGTCTGCGCAGCGAACTGGATTTCGATGTGAACCGGCGCGCCGAATCGGAGATTCAAGGCGTGGCCCACAAGCTAAATCTGCTGGGCGAAAAACTCGGAGATGTCGAGGACCTGCTGCGGCGAAAACTTCAGAACTGATAATCGACCGGCTTGATGTTCTTGGCTCGCAAGTAGACGATGCACTGGCCGCGGTGATGCGCCGTGTGGTCCGTCGCAAAGATCAACAATTCGAGACCGCTCATCTTGCCCTCCGGCGAGTCGATCGTCTCATGCAGCCTTTCGTGTTTGGTGGCCGCCAGTGCGGAAATGCAGAAGTCATATGAATCGTTGAGCACCTTCAACACGGTGGCCTTGTCGAACTTCGTGGGCTTGGCGATAGGATCTTTTTGGCCGGTCAGCGCCGAAAAGAAGAACGCATTGGCAGTGGCAATGTGCGCCATTTGCTGGCCGAAACTCATCTCGGCGGCATTGGGTTTGAAGCTGTAATCGGCGTCCGGCATCTGCTCGGCCAACGCGATCACGTATTTTTTGGATGTCTTCCAATGGTTCACCAGCGCGGACGGAACATTGGTGTCTTCCGCCATCACCGGAAAAATCAAAGCCGCACCCAGCAGCAACGTCGTCATAAATCGATACATATTAACCCTCCTGTTGTTTGGCATTTCCAGGCCGTCCCGCAACTTGCCGGGCCTGATTCGCATCCAATATAACAGAGGTCGCCTAATTACACCCTCACCGGGACATCCCAATCCGAAGCTTTGGCCAGACCGCGGGCTCTACGCGGCATGGCTGGGCCATAGCAGCGTGCTGCTGAAACTGGATGGCGTCACCATCCTGACAGACCCCGTTCTCGGCAATCGCGTCGGCGTTAGCCTCGGCCCTGTCACTGTAGGTCTAAAGCGTCTTGTCGCGCCGGCCCTACGCGTCCATCAACTGCCCAAAATCGATGTCATCCTGCTTTCGCACGCGCATATGGACCACTTTGATTTGGCCACGCTCCGGGCCCTCGAAAGCCGCGAGACTACGGTTGTGACGGCCAGCAAAACCAGCGATCTGCTGCGCGCCCATCGCTATGCTGCGGTTCATGAATTGGGTTGGGGCGAACGCGTGCGCGTGGGTGACGTCGAATTCCGCGCGTTCCAAGTGAATCATTGGGGCGCCCGCATGCGTGGCGATACCTATCGCGGATATAACGGCTACATGATCGAGGCGGGTCGCTACCGCGTTCTGTTTGGCGGCGACACGGCGGCCACCGACGCGTTTCGAGATTTGCGCAGTTCGCGGCGCATCGATCTGGCGATCATGCCGGTGGGCGCGTACGATCCCTGGATCCGCTATCACTGCACGCCGGAACAAGCCTGGCGCATGGGTAACGACGCGGGCGCGGAGATCTTTCTGCCCGTGCACCATCAAACCTTTCAACTCAGCCGGGAACCGCGCCAGGAGCCTATCGAGCGTCTGTACGGCGCAGCCGGCCGTGAGCCCGAACGGATCGGCATTCAGCACATCGGGCAAGAGATGAAGTTATAGAATCTCCCGCGCCGCGCGAATCCCTTCGCGTGCGCCGCCTTCCATATATCCCTGAAAATTGACCGAGCAGTGCTCGCCGGCAAAGTGGATATTTCCTTGCCGCACGCCCTCATAGCCCGCGAACTGCGTATACTGCCCGACCTTCCAACACGAATAACTGCCCAACTTATTCGGATCTCCGGTGGGATAACTCAGAGTCGCCCGGCCGGTATAGTGTTCCGATATACCGGGCCACGGACCTTCGAGTTGTACGAGGCACTCCGCGGCAGATTTCCTTACAAGGGCCGAACTGCTAGAGGTCATATAGGGAGCCGGAGGCTGGTAAGCGGCGCCTTCGCTGCCTCCGGTATAGTCGACCAGAAGTCCCGCCGCTCCTGCCTGCGCGCGACTGGCGTCCCAGGTACTTTGGAATGGCTCGTCCGTCGCGATGAAGCCGTTGCCCACGCCCCACGGTCCGGCGCCGTTCCAGTAGCGATTGTCGAATTGCAAATGCAATTTGGAATTGGTTCCGTAGCCCAGTTGCGTGATGGCGGCGATCTTCAAAGCATCGAAATCCGCCTGGCTGTAATCGACACCGCGCAGCACGCTGAAGGGCAGTGCCAGGATCACGTGGTCGCAGATCCGCTGCTCTTCCCCGCCCCGAGTCTGGAACGTCAGTGCGATGGTGCCGTCAGTTCGCTGGGCAACGGCCGCCAATCTCCATCCCAATTCCACGCTACCGGTGGGCAGGTGCTTGGCGATCGATTCCGGCAGCGTCTGGTTGCCGGCCGCGATATGGTATCGCTCGTCGCCGGTTCCGTAATAGACCAGGTTCAGCGCGCTTTGCACCGCTGTATCCATGCCATATTCCGCAGTCACGGCGACATCCATGGCGCGGCCCAAGTCTGAAGTGTGTCCGCCCGGGACATATTTCTCAATCCATTCGTAAACGCTCAAATGGTCGAGCGCGAAACCCTCCCCGGTATAGCGATTATAAAGGGTCGGATAGCCTGCGGCAGTCCGCTGATCGCGCAACGTAGGATAGACGGCTTCCAGATCGCGAATCATCTGGGCTGCCGGATAGTAATGGCCTTGAAACCAGTTGCTGGCGGTCGATCCAGGCGGTTGCGCGGCAACCACGTCCTCCAGAACGAGGTTAAAGCGCGCTGCCAGAGACCGCACCACCGTGTGCGACGTATTGATGAACTCGCCGCACCATTCGCTGACCTGTCCGCCCCAGAAGCTACTATTCGAAAACATGCGGCCGCCCACTCGGCCGGAGGCTTCGTAAACCGTGCAAGGCAGTCCAGCGTCGGCCAACGTGAGCGCCGCCGTGAGCCCCGCGATTCCCGCCCCGACGATCGCCACGCGCAACGGCGTGGATGCCGAAGCCCTCCGTGCAAGCGCCAGCGCCCCGGCGCCAGCCAGCAGATCGCGCCGGCTCCATTTCGAATCCATATCGAATCAATGTAGCGTAACTAGCATCGGCATTTTGCATGCTCGGAGAAGTGCCACAGGAGGCGCTTATGTGTGACTACTCGTTGATGGAATTTCCAAACCGGCTTGCGGTCGAGGGCGAGAGCCTCGTTGTGCATCGATTCCGCTCCGGCTCGCTGGGATTGGCTTCGCCGTCCGATTGCTGTCCGAGGATCGAAAACCCAAGTCGTTCCAGAACTTTCTGGGCAGCCGTCAAGGAATTTTTCAATCCACCGATTCCCGTATCGGGACCCGCGGTTTGCATTCCACCCGGCGCGCGCCTGATCCTACACGATGTGCCGCGGCGCGTGCAGAATGACTTTGCGGTCGGAGAGTGTGAAGAAGTTACGTTCGTGCAACTGTCCGAAATGGCAAACTTCTATCGGGATGCCGTTCGTTTCCGCACCGGAGACACACTGCGTTTGCAAGATCTTCTCGAAGGCCAACAGGTGGATGTAGTCGACTTGGGTTACGACGCGATCGAAGAACCGTACGTGCCGCCTACCGCGCGAGTTATTCAGTATTAATTCGGGTTTAAGAAAGCGCTTTTTGATACGCTATAACTTCGGCCCCGAAGCTCGTGCGAGTTACTGCAGCCTGTCTTCTTGTCGCCGGAATTGCTGGGACTGGTTCACTTCTCCTGTTACGGGGCTTCGGACCGCAGCAATTGCCTGCCCCCTTGGCGGCCATCACCGTTGACTATCCCAGTGAAGGATCTATCTTCCCTCCGGATATTACTGCGCCCACCTTCCTTTGGCGCGATGCCAGCGCCACTTCCACATGCTGGCAAATCCGAATCGTTTTTTCCAACGGCCCCGACCTTCTACAAGTTTCACGTGGCGAATTGATGCGAGTCGGCGAGATCGACGATAGCTACGGTGGCTTTGCACAGCCAACACTGACCACTGAGCAAGCCGCGGCGCATACGTGGAAGCCGGACCCGGCCATCTGGGCCACGATTAAAGCCCGCTCCAGCGGCCGGCCTGCGACGGTAATCATCACCGGCATTCGAGACGAGAAACACTTCGTTCCGGTTTCGCTGGGACAGGTTTTGATCCAAACATCGCGCGATCCGGTGGGCGCTCCACTGTTTTATCGCGATGTGCCCTTGCTGCCCGCGATTCCACAAGGCGAGCGGGGCGTCATCAAACCGTTGCCGGATTCCCTGCTCCCTTTAATCAAATGGCGGATGCGCTACTTGGACGAACCCCGTAGCACCACGGTAATGGAGAAACTGCCGACCTGTGCCAATTGCCATTCCGTCTCGCGCGATGGCAAGACGTTGGGGCTCGATGTGGACGGTCCCAATAATAACAAGGCCCTCTATAGTCTTATGCCGCTGACGAAAGTGAGCTCAATGAGTAAAGAGACCATCGTCAAGTGGAGCGACTTCACCGAAAACACGCCGCAGCGTTTCGGCTTTATGTCGCAAGTTTCGCCAAACGGGCAATACGTGGTCACTTCCGTTGAGGTGCCTGGTTCGAGCAGCAGGCATCTGGGCGACCGCTTGTACCAAGGCTTCTATCCGGCGTTCGGCTTCGTGCAGGTGTTCTATCCCACGCGCGGCATTCTGGCATGGCACAGCCGCGAGACCGGCAAATTGCAACCGCTGCCTGGCGCCGATGATCCCGATTATGTGCAGGCCTGTGGATTCTGGAGTCCCGACGGTAGCTACCTGGTTTTCTCGAAAGCCAAGGCGCTGGACCCGTATCCGCCCGGCGAACCGCCTTCGCGCTATGCCAACGATCCGAACGAGACCCAGATCCAATACGATCTGTATCGCATTCCATTCAATAACGGCAAGGGCGGTACTGCCGTGCGCATCGCGGGTGCTTCGCAAAACGGCATGAGCAACAACTTCCCCAAAGTTTCGCCCGATGGGAGGTGGATCGTCTTCGTGCAAAACAAAACCGGGCTGCTGATGCGGCCGGATAGCCATCTGTACATTGTTCCGGCGCAGGGCGGCGTAGCGCGCAGACTCAACGCCAACCAGAAGCTCATGAATTCGTGGCATAGTTTCTCGCCCAATGGCCGATGGCTGGTCTTCTCTTCGAAAGGCCGGTCGTTATACACACAGCTCTATCTCACCCACATTGATGAGGACGGCAACGACAGTCCGGCTATTCTGGTGGACGATACTACCGCGGCCAATCGCGCGGCGAACATTCCGGAGTTCGTAAACATACCGAAAGGCGGCCTGGAGCGCATTGATGCGCCCGCCACGGAGTTTTACCGGTTATACAACCTCGCCGTAGACTTAATGAAGAAGAACCACTTCGCCGAGGCCATTCCGGAGTGGCGCAAGGCGTTGCTGCTCGACGCCGACGACGGCAAGGCGCATTTCAACTTGGGCTATGCTCTCAGCGAGGACGGTGAATTGGCGCCCGCCATTGAGGAGTACCGAAAGGCAGCCTTGCTGACGCCGAATGAGCCAGTAGTGTTTGCGAACCTGGCGCTGGCGCTGGCGCAGGAAGGTAGGCCGGACGATGCCATCGTCAACTACCGCAAAGCCCTGGCGCTGAATCCAGCCAATCCCACGGTAGAGGCCGATCTGGGAACCGTGGAATTCCAAGAGGGACTTACCGCCGACGGTCTATCGCATCTGGAGACGGCGGTGGCCGCCGATCCGGACTCCGCCGATATTCACAATAAAATCGCCGCCGTGCTGGCGAAAAGCGGCAAGGTCGCCGAGGCCCTCGCCCATCTGCAAAGGGCTGTCGTGCTGGCTCCGGATTCAGTGGAATATCGCTTCAGTTTGGCCTACGTTCTTGATGAGAACGGACAGTTCCCCGCGGCCGCGGAACAACTGCGGGAGGCCGTGGAGTTAAGCGGTGGGCAGGACTGGCAGTCGTTCGATATGCTGGGCGCGGTCTATTACAAGATGGGCCGTCGCGACGAAGCGATCCAGGCCGGAAGCCAAGCCTTGAACCTGGCGATCGCACGCCATGATGACGAACTGGCAACCCGATTACGCGCCAAACTAGCCGCCTACCGTTAGACCGCGCCCTCCCTCAGGCAGGAACATAAAGCTCAGCTTTTGTTATAAACTGGTGCACAAGCCGCCACCGCGTCTGCTTCTTTGAAATATAAAGGATAAATCCGTGGCAAATACTCCTAACGAACCGGCAAATATCGGAAAAGCGGTAACAATTAAAGGCGAGGTCTTCAGCAATGAGGATCTTTATGTGGATGGCGCGCTGGAAGGCAGGATCGAACTTCCCTCGCATAAACTCACGGTCGGGCCGCATGGCACCATCAAGACCGGCGTGATTCAGGCCAACAGCGTGGTGATCCTGGGCAAAGTGCAGGGCGACGTGAACGCGCAGGAGAAGGTGGAGATCCGCAAGGACGCCACTCTCACCGGCAATATCAAAACGGCGCGCATCATTATCGAGGACGGCGCATATTTTAAAGGCGGCGTCGACATCGCAGGAAAAGCTCCGGCATAGCGCAGAAGGCCGTGAAATGAATTATCGTAATCGGCGAGGTATCTGCGATGATCGAGAGCAAGGACAGCACGTCCCGCCGCGCGTTCCTGAGTGAAGCCGGCCGCATCGCTGGGGTTTCCGCCCTGGCCGGAGTCGCTTTGCCGCACGTGCATGCGGCGGAGAACAACACGATTCAGATTGCGCTGATTGGTTGCGGTGGACGCGGCACCGGTGCCGCGGAAGACGCGCTGGGCATCACCAAGGGACCCACCAAGTTGGTGGCGATGGCGGACGTCTTCCCGCAAAAACTGAGCGACAGCCACGGGCATCTGCGCGGGCGCTTCGCGTCACAAATGGATGTGCCGCAAGACCGGCAGTTCGTGGGCTTCGACGGTTACCGCCATGCGATGGATGCCTTGAAGCCGGGCGACGTGGCGATTCTGGCAACACCACCGGCATTCCGCTGGGTGCATTTCCGCTATGCCATCGACCGCGGTTTGAACGTATTCATGGAGAAGCCGCTGGCCGTAGACGCTCCCACTACCAGGCGCATGATCGCGTTGGGCGAAGAGGCGGGGCGCAAGAATCTGAAAGTAGGCGTAGGACTGATGGTGCGGCACTGCCGGGCGCGCCAGGAACTGTTGAGCCGGATTCGCGACGGGCAGATCGGCGACATCGTGGCGATGCGCGGATACCGCATGGGGTCGGGCGGCGACGTGGCGCCAGTAAAGCCGGACGGCATCACCGAACTGATGTACCAGATCAAACTCTTCCACGGATTTCTGTGGGCCAGCGGCGGCATCTTCAGCGACTACTACATTCACCAGATCGACGAACTGTCGTGGATGAAGGGCGCATGGCCTGTGGAGGCGATGGCGCTAGGCGCGCGGCAGTATCGCGGCGATGCCGTGGACCAGAACTTCGATGTCTATTCGGTGCAGTATACCTACGCCGATGGAACGCGCCTGTTCTTCGACGGCCGCAATATGCCGGGAGTGCACAACGAGTTTGCCAGTGTGATCCACGGGTCTAAGGGATCGGCCGCAGTATCTACCAATGCGCACACGCCGGGGCGGACGCGGATTTACAAAGGGCAGAATATCCCGCGCTGGAAGAACGGCCAGAAGGAACCGGATCCGGAGAACCTGGTGTGGGCATTCCCGCAACCGGAACGGTCGCCCTACCAATGGGAATGGGAAGACTTGCTGACGGCCATTCGCGAAGACAAGCCGTACAACGAAGTGAAGCGGGGCGCGGAAGCGAGTTTGGTTGCCTCGATGGGCCGCTTTGCCGCGCATACCGGACAGATCGTAACCTTCGACCAGATGATGAACCACGACCACGAGTTCGCGCCCGAGGTGGACAAACTGACTCTGGACGGTCCCGCTCCGTTGCGTGCCAGCGCCGACGGCAAGTATCCTTTGCCGGAACCCGGCATCAAGACGACGCGCGAGTACTGAGGCAGCGTCAATTCCTTGACAGGCCGGGGTTACGATTGGGTTAACTATTGAGATCTGCCTGTATTGGTTCTCACAAAAGTAAAATGAGGACGATACCGGTTCATGATTTCACTCAAGCGACATTTGGACGACATCGACGGCCAAGGTCCGCTGCTTGCGGAGTTCGAAGCTTCGTATAAATCGGCGCTGGAGGGAATCGAGCAGAACGTACCGGCGGTATCGGCTGAGTTAGTGAATCAATTCCGAATGCGGGTCCGCGAGATGCGGACCCAGTTCGAAAGCCATCCGGTGGTGGCAGTGCTCAGCGCCAACCGGCAACGGCTCAAGGACGAACTGCGCTCGTTCGCCGCGCAGACCAACAAGATTCTGGAACATAAGGACAAGCAGTTCCGGGAAATCTTGCGGTCGTTTGCCGAGGCGGCCACTACGCTGGCGAAACAGAGCAACAGCAACAATCGACGCTTGACCGGGTTCACGAAGAACCTGGATGCACTGATCGAGTTGCAGGACTTGACCGAGATTCGCAAGGGCATGGTGAAGGAAGTAGCCGCATTGAAGCAGGCGGTGGCCGAGATCCACGATGCCAGCCAGCAGTCGGTAACGCAACTACATTCCGAACTGAGGCAGTTCCAGGAGAAACTCGCAAGGTCGGAGGAGATGGCCCGTACCGACGAACTGACCGGTTTGGGCAATCGCCGTGCGGGCGAACAGACGCTGCGAGCGGCGGTCGCGGCCGGCAAGCCATTCAGTATCGTGCTCGTGGATCTGAACGGCTTTAAGGGTATCAACGATCGCTGGGGACATCCCACAGGCGATGCGGTGCTGCGGCAGTTCGGCCGACGCTTGGGGTCAATTGTCCGTTCCGCCGACCTGGTGTGCAGGTGGGGGGGGGACGAGTTTCTGGTCCTGCTGCCGGGCTGCCGTCTAGCGCAAGCTTTGCCGCGCAGCCAGGACATCTGCAGGGAGTGCGAAGGCGATTACCGGCTGGCTCTGCCCGATGGTCCGGTTACCTTGCTGTTGCGAATAGGTATGGGCGTGGCCGAATGGTCGGCCGGCGAACAGATCGAGGCCGTGATCCGGCGCGCGGACGACGAACTGTATAAAGCCAAGGGCAAGAGTTCGCGGCGGCGCGGAAGCGACCTGGTGATCGAAGCCACTTCCCGTTAGCGCTGAACCTGCCGGCTATGCCGCGGCGTGCTGAAACTTCACCGAGACCAGTTTCGATACACCGGGCTCCTGCATGGTCACGCCGTACATGGCGGAAGCCGACTCCATCGTCTTCTTGGAGTGGGTGATGACGATGAACTGGGTCTCACTGGACATCTCGCGCAGCAAGCGTGTCGAGGCGCTCGATGTTGGCTTCGTCGAGCGGGGCGTCCACTTCGTCGAGGATGCAGAAGGGGCTGGGCTGATAACGGAAGATCGCCATCAACAAAGCCACTGCCGCGAGAGCCTTTTCGCCGCCCGAGAGCAGCAGGACGTTTTGCAACTTCTTGCCGGGGGGCGAGGCGACGATATCGATGCCGGAATCGGCTAAGTTGGTTTCGTCGGTCAGACGCATCTCGCCGATGCCGCCGCCGAACAGGGTCTGGAACGATTCGCGGAAATTCTCGATTGATGCGCTCGAATGCTTCGGCGAACTTCTGGCGCGATACCACATCGATATCCGCGATGGCTTTCTCGGTGTCGCGGATGGAATCGAGCAGATCCTGCCGCTGCACGCTGAGGAATTCCTGGCGCTGTGAGGCTTCCTGGAACTCTTCCATGGCTTGCGCATTCACCGGGCCAAGCGCTTCGATGCGGGCGCGCACTTCCTGATAGAGACGTTCGGATTCGGCGATGGCTTCGATATCCGGCACAGTCTCGACACCAGCAGCGACTTCTTCGACGGGGCAGTTCAATTCCTTGCGGCTGGTTTCGTCTAGATACTTCATCTCGGCCTGGCGCTTGACCAAGTCGACTTCGATCTGGGAACGGTTGGTGTGAGCCTCTTCGACTTTGACGCGTAGCTGTTTAAGCTCGTCTTCAGTAGCGGCGAGGTTTTCGCGCATGCGGGCCTCTTCGGCGGCCATGCGGTTGACGATGTCTTCGGTTTGCAGAGCCTGTTCCGCGAGCGTGGCTAACTTGCGATCGAGTTCGATATTGTTCGCCAACAGGCTGGCGCGATGGACGCCCAGCCGATCGATTTCCGAGGCGATGGCGGTGAGGCGGGCCTTGGCCTCTTTATGCTGGGCCTCCAGGCGGCCCATGGCGGCGCGCTCGGCACGATGGCGTTCTTCGAGTCCGGCCAGTTCGGCGCGCAAGGCGGAATGGTCTTCGCTGAGGGTAGCGGCTTCGACTTCCAGCTTTTCGAGGAACTGGCGCTGGTCTTCCAATTCCTGTTCGCGCTTCTCGCGCAACTCTTCCTTTTCGGTGACGGCCTGTTGGCTACGCGCACGCTGTTCCTGGGAACGCTCGGCATCACGTTTGAGGCGGTCAAGTTCCAGGCGGGCGACGGAGAGGCGCGAGTTGGCGCGATTGGTATCGTCGGCCAGCTTGCGCATTTCGTGATCGAGCGCGACGCGATCTTTCTCACGAGCCTGCTGCACGCCGCGGAGGCGTTCGAGTTCGGCAGCGAGGATACCGATCTCGCGATCGAGATCGGCGAGGCGGGCCACTTGTTCGTTGAGCGCTTTCTGTTTGGACTGGAGGGCGACGCCGAGTTCACGCGCTTCGCGCTTCATGGCCAAGGGGCCGCTGGCGGATTTCTTGCCGCCGGTGACGGTGTGGCCGTGGTAGCAAAGTCCATCGGTAGTGAGGAAGTAGAGGTGCGGGTAGGCGGTGGCGAGGCGCTGGGCGGAGGCGCGGTCCTCGGCGACGAAGCAAAGAGAGACGCGCGGCAGCAGGGTGGCGGCGCGATCGGTGAGGCCGTTGGTGAGGCGGAGCGAATCGCTGAGGCGCGAGAGGATCCCGGTCTCGGGGCCGATGGAAGGTTCGGGCAGGTGCGCGTGGCCGTTGCCGTTCTTCTCGGGATGGACCAGGAAGGTAGCGCGGCCGTCGAGTTCGGCGCGGAGGAAATCAAGACCGCGGTCGGCCTGCGACCAGTTTTCGACAACTACGTATTCGAGTTCGTCGTGCAGGAATTCTTCGGCAGGCTTTTCGAATTGCGGATCGACTTCGACGAAGTCGGCGAGCACGCCTTGCGGCTTCAGGTCCTGCGCCTTACCCTTCTCCAGCGCGGCGAAGAGACGCTTGACGGATTCGGTGGTATAGCTGCGATGGGCCAGGACCTCTTCGAGAGATTCCTTGCGGGCTTTCAACTTGGAACACTCGGTGCGGAGTCCGTCGATGAGGCCGCGCACTTCGACGGCGCTTTGGCGGCGGCCGCTGAGATCGCCTTCGGTACGCTTGCGCTCGCCGGTAACGGTTTCGAGCTCCAACTGGCGCTGCGACATGGTTTCGGAAAGCGCCTGGCGGGCGATGGCGAGACGTTCGAGTTCGGCGGAAGAGCCCTGCTCGTCCTTCTGTACGCGGGCGGTTTCGCGCTCGATTCCGGCCAGATATTCGTTCATCTGGGCAAGTTGATTGCGTAGCGTGGAGACCTCACCCAGGAGACGGAGGACGCCGGTGCGGCTGGCCTCGATAGCTTTCTCGCGCTCGCGTACGCTGGTCTGTAACTCTTCGCGCAGGCGGTTCTTTTCGACCATGCGTTCGCGCGACTGGCCGATTTGCTGGTCGAGAGCGACGACCTGTTGCTGGTGGGTTTCCAGGTCGGCGCCGATGCGGCCCATGCGCAGTTCCAATTCCTGCGATTCACGTCTCGGCCTGGGCGATACGCTGCTCGATATTGCCGCTCTCTTTTACCTGCGATTCGAGGCGGCCGCGGGTGCGCTCGGTCTCCACTTTGCACTCGGCCAGGGTGCGGCGCTGTTCGGTGAGCTGCTTTTCGGTTCGATAAGACTGGCCCTGCAATTCGGTGTGCGCCTGTTCTTTGGCGGCGACCTGTTCGGAGAGGCCACGGAGATCGGCGGAGGCGAGGTTCAGGTCGAGAGCGGCTTTGGCGGCCTCGCGCTCGAGCATGCGGAAGCGGCCGGAGAGGGCCACGCGGAGGCGGGCATCCATCTCGGTTTTCAGTTCGCCGTAGCGCTTGGCTTTGGCGGCCTGACGCTTCAGCGAATTCACCTGACGGGTGACCTCTTCGAGGATGTCGAAGACGCGCGCGAGGTTCTGCTTGGCGCTTTCGAGCTTGGCTTCGGCGAGCCGCTTGCGGGTTTTGTACTTGGTGATGCCGGCGGCTTCTTCGATGACGCGCGCGGCGATCCTGCGGCTTGGAGCTGAGGATCTGGCCGATGCGGCCCTGCTCGATGATGGCGTAGCTTTCGGGACCGAGGCCGGTACCCATGAAGATATCCTGGATATCGCGCAGGCGGGCGGTATGGCCATTGATCAGGTATTCGCTCTCGCCGGAGCGGAAGAGGCGGCGGGTGATGGTGATCTCGCCATTCTTGCCTTGGTGGGCGGTGATGGGGATGCGGTCCGGCGTGGGGGTGGGCGATGTGGCCGTTGGCGGAGGCGGTGGAAGCGGCGGCGTCGGCCGGATGGGCTTCCTGGTAGAGCATGGGGTCGACCAAGGTCATGGTGACGGAGGCCATGCCGAGCGGTTTCCGGTCGCGCGTGCCGGCGAAGATCACGTCTTCCATGCGAGCGCCGCGCAGGCTTTTGGCGGATTGTTCGCCGAGCACCCAACTGATGGCGTCGCTTAGGTTGGACTTGCCGCAGCCGTTGGGTCCGACGACGGCGGCGATGCCGCCGCCATTGAAGCGGAGTTCCGTGCGGTCACAGAAGGATTTGAAGCCCTGCAGTTCGACGCGCTTTAATTTGAGCAAAACCTTTCACCTCGTCTTGCTCGGGGGATCGTAACCATACTAAACTCGTCGGGAGCAAAAGTAAAGTACATTCTACGCCTTGGGATGTGGCGAATTCCAGCGGGGCCCAAGATATTGTGGGCCGGGCGGAATTTGTGGCGATTGGGCTAGTTTGGGCACTTTTGGGCGTTTAGGGTTTGGACGCGTATTCGAGGTGATTGGTTCGAACAAAGCCAATTCTTGATTTTGGTATGGTAAGTCCTTTGGGATGTGCTGTTTGGAAGACGTTTGGGTCGCGGTTTTCGAAGCGGCGTTGTGCAGAATTGGGCAGGTGTGCAGGGCATTTGGGTCCACGCCGGCTTGCGACGTGGTGCCTGGTGAAGTATGCCGGGCTGTTTAAAGACAAGGGAGGGGATCGCCGCCGATCCTCGCCGATTCACGCCGATAAGAAGACGCGTTTTTTGGCTGTTCGTGTTGCATAACGTTGCATTCGTCGGCGCGGCTGGGCGAGTAGGTTGGGGTGATCGAGGGACTGGCCCGAACAAAGCCAATTCTTTCTTTAGGATAGGTAACTCGCTTCGATTGCGTGGCTTGGCGGATTTTTGGGTCACGGGTTTCGAGTCGCCATTGTGCAGAATTGGGCAGGTGTGCATGGTATTCGGTCTGCGCCGGTTGATTGCATTCGCGGGCGTTTGGGTGGGTGTCCCTTATATTCCAATGATAGGGGGCGGGCCGCGATATGGGGCAGGGCTAGTCGGGCAAACGGCTGAGGAAAGGGAAAAGAGTTCGGTGGAGGGCGCGAACGGCGGTTGGCAGGATGGGCTGTGGCTCAGTTGAGTACCTTCAGTGAGGCCCGATCCACCGGCCGGCGGTCTGCTTCCTCTGCGATGTCCGCGATGCGGTCGCCGATGATGGCCAACTTCAGGGTGAGGTCGTTGAGGTGTAGCTGTGTTTCGCGCCAAAGGGCGCGGTGGGTTATTGAGCGACCGATTTCCGCAGAAAATCGCGGACCCCATTTGCGAACGGCGCTTGGCGGGTCTGGCGTGGTACCTTGCGATTGATGGCTAAAATCCGACGGGTTTTGATCAGCGTTACCGATAAGAGCGGCGTTGCGGCGTTTGCCCGCGAGCTACGTGATCTGGGCGCGGAATTGATCTCGACGGGCGGCACTGCCCGGTTGCTGCGCGAGGCGGGCATCCCGGTCCGGGATGTGGCGGAGGTGACCGGTTTTCCCGAGATGTTGGATGGGCGGGTGAAGACTATGCACCCCAAGGTGACGGGGGGGATTCTGGCGATGCGCGGCAAGCCGGACCATATGCAATCGCTCGCGACGCATGGTATCGAGCCGATCGATATGGTGGTGGTGAACCTTTACGCGTTCGAGGAAGTGGCGGCGAAGGCTGGGGCGAAGCTGGGCGATCTGATCGAGAACATCGATATTGGGGGGCCGACCATGATCCGGTCGGCGGCGAAGAATTATCAGGATGTGGCGGTGGTGGTTTCGCCGGCCGACTATGCGGGTATCGTGGAGGAGATGAAGGCCAACGGGGGGGGGCTCTTGCCGGAAACCCACTGGCGGCTGGCGCAGAAAGCATTTCAGACCACGGCGGACTACGACCGCGCGATCAGTGCGCGCCTGGCACGGGTGGACGCGGAGGAGGCTTCGCCGCTGCCTGCGATGCTCGACGTACGCGCGGGCAAGATTATGGACCTGCGGTACGGCGAGAATCCGCACCAATCCGCGGCGCTGTATGGACGGCGGGGGGCGGGGATAGCGGGCGCCACGCAATTGCACGGCAAGGAACTTTCGTACAACAATCTGGTGGATCTGGATGCGGCGTGGCAACTGGTGAACGAATTCGAGGCACCGGCGGCGGCGATCATCAAGCACACGAATCCGTGCGGGTGCGCGGAGAAAGGAAGCTTGGCGGAGAGCTACAGGCGGGCGTTTGAATGCGATCCGGTATCGGCGTATGGCGGGGTGGTGGGGTTCAACCGGCAGGTGGACGAGGAGACGGCGCGGGAATGCGCCAAGACGTTTCTGGAGGCGATCGCGGCGCCGGACTATAGTCCGGAGGCGCTGGCGGTTTTGACGGCCAAGAAGAATCTGCGGCTGTTGGAGGTGGCGCCCGGCGGCGATGGACTGGTGGTGAAGTCAATTTCGGGCGGATATTTGGCGCAGACGGCGGACACGGCGCGGTTGGATCGTGCGGCGGCACAGGTGAAGTCCAAGCGCGCGCCTAGCGACGAAGAATGGGTGGCGCTCGAATTTGCGTGGAAGGTGGCGAAGCACGTGAAATCGAACGCTATCGTATTCGCGCGGGCAGGACAGAGCGTGGGAGTTGGCGCGGGCCAGATGAGCCGGGTGGATTCGGTAAAGATCGCGGCTATGAAGGCGGTGCTGCCGCTGGCGGGTACGGTGGTGGGATCGGACGCGTTCTTCCCGTTTGCGGACGGGGTGGAAGAAGCGGCGCGGCATGGGGCTACGGCGGTGATCCAGCCAGGTGGGTCGGTGCGGGACGGAGACGTGATCGAGGCCGCGGACAGGCTGGGGTTGGCTATGGTATTCACGGGCGTGCGGCACTTCCGGCATTAGGTGGGTGCGGAAAAAGGATGTGTGAAACCCACTCGCTTACGCTCGGGGCTCTGTCAGCCTTTTTCCGCGTTAGGAGCTAAGACTTAACTAGCCTCCTTGAGATACAGGCTACAAGAAGCAGTCCCCCCCCCAGTAATAGCTCGGCGGCGGGTTCAGGGGCTTGACTTACCACGATGGTGAAATCCGCGGAACCGAGTAAGTCGAAGTCATTCTGATTGGAGACGCCTACTCCTCCCAGAAGTTGCCAACTGCCGGTGTAGGTTCCGGGTGCAGCATCGTTCGCTACGGTGAAATCGAACAGCTCGATCGGGCCGGTGGAGGCGGACGGGCCGAGCGAGATGGGCACATTCGTAAAGAACAGATCTTCTACCGACGAAGACTGGGGCACGCTCAGGTCGTCGCTGTTCAGGAATACGGTGTCGGTGGTGTCGAGGTTTTGCAGGATCGCGTACACGGCCACGTCGGTGGTTCCCGGCGGCACGTTCAGAACCGGCATTTCGTAAGTGATGTCGATGGTGCTGGCACTCGCGCAAAGAGCGGCAAACACCAGGAGCCAGGATGCTTTCGATAGTTGTTTCATGGTTTTTCCTTTTTAGTTGTTAGGGCAGAACAATGCGGTAGTTGTCGCTGAAAGTGCCTCGTTGCGGGGTGCCGCCGGGGATGACGCCGGCATAGGCGCCGCTTAGCCTGAGTAACGCGGTCGATTTTGAAGGACCCGCGGAGGGTGGAAACACAACCTGCAAGTTGGCGGCGGCACCGGCCGCTAGAGACGGGATCGGCGACGGAAGCGGACCTGCGGTGGTATTTAACTCCGCCGATCGGAGCGCCACATTGGACAGGCTGACGTCGCCCTGGTTGGTTAAGGCGAGTTGGACGACGTAGTTTCCGTTTCCGTCTTTAGATATCGACGGGACCACATTCAGTTTGTAAGTAGCCGGTAGGACCTGGATTACCGTCTGGGCGGACAATCCATCGATGGATGCGGTAAAGGTCACGGAACCGGCGCTGAGGCCGCTTACTAAACCGGCGCTGACTACGGCATCCTGCGAATTGCTGGATGACCAGGTCGCCATATTGGTAACGTCGAGGGTGGAACCGTCCGTGAGGGTGGCAGTGGCAGAGAGTTGTTCCGTGCCTCCTACAAACAGTTGGTAGGATTGTCCCTGTGTGGTGATGGTGATGGACGCCGCCGGAACCACGTAGAAGCCGTAGCGGGCTATGGGGCTGATGACGGGCGAGTCGCCATTGAAGAAGTTGCCGCCGGCAACGGTGTTCTCGCGCCCGTTGGTAGCCCATGCCACCAAGACATGGAAGCCAGGCTGGAGGGGCGCGGTGGGGGTTGCGGTGAAGCTCCCGTCGGCGTTTCGCACGGCCACTGACTGAGGACCGGCGAGAGTATCGTACCGGTAATAAACATTCTCAACGGCTGGAGAACCGGGCGTCAGGCCGTCCACGGCTGTAAGGGTGATGGCGGGCGTGGGACTGACCGTTTGGTTCCCGGTTAAGCCTGCGATAGTTATGTTCAACGGGCTCGCCTGGGAAGGCTCTTCGACAAGGACGCCCGCAAGCCCGTTACTGGCGGCGTAAACACGTTCATGGACAGGATCGACGGCCAGAGCGGATGCCGACAAAATGTTCCCACCGATTGTCGTGCTCGGAATGAGCAGCGCATTGGTTGCGCCGTCGATAGCTACTGTTTGGCTTTCATTCTGCGCCACATAGATGCGGTTCGTCACCGGGTCCACGGACAGCGTCCCCTGAAAGCTAGATGCCACTGGGTAGTTAAAGATGGCAGGCTGATTGGTAGCGCCGTTGATCACCGCAACCACGAGTTGGGCGTTTTCAGAACCGGCGGCATAGATCAGGTTGGTGTAGGGGTTAACCGTAATCAGGTATGGACCGAATGGCAGTTGCACGGTCGATTCGGCGCCGGTAGCGCTATTGATGACAGTCACACTATTGCCCGCTTTGTTGGCGACGTAGATTAAGTTAGTGAGGGAGTTGACGGCTACCGCGGACGGCGAGGCGCCCGCCGGGTAGGAAGTTACGGCATTAGAGGAACCATCGATCATTTTCAGAGCCGAATTGGCGGTATCCACAAGAAAGACCTGGTTCGTTACCACATTTATGGCCATGCCGGGAGCAAACAAGTTGGGGTTAGCACCGGCCACATTCAGGTTGGTTACGCTGTTTGTTGCGCCGTCGAGCACGGTCACGGACCCATCGGAATTCCCCGCGTAAACCTTGTTGGTGAGGGGATCGACGACGCCCGCCAGCGGCGACTTGCCAGTCGGCACATTCGTGGCAGCCAGGGTCACGCCATCAACTACAGTGATGCCGGCACTGCCGACATTGAGCGTATAGATCTTATTGCTCCTGGCGTTCACCAGAGTCCCCAAGGGTGACTTGCCAGTGGGAACGGTGGTGTAGGTATTGGTCGCTCCGTCGATTACCAATAGACTGTTCGGGTCCGATAACCCAATGTAGCCTTTGTTAGTCAGTGGATTTGCATCTGCCGAGAAGCTGCCGGCGGGTGCACCGCTGAATAGAGTGGGTACATTGGAAGCTCCACTTACCACCGTCACGTTGTTGCTGCTGCCGTTGGCCAAATAGATCAGGTCGGTCAGCGGATTGACGGCTATGGCCGACGGACCGCTTCCGGTGCCCAGGGTAGTGCCCAATGCATAGTTATTGCCGCCGTCCAGAACACCCAGAGTGTTGTTTAGATTGGCGGCCGCGTATACCTGATTGGTCACAGCGTCGATCGCGGCTAAGTTCAAGATGCCGCCAGGGCCGGTTTCAAGAAACGTATCGATGTTGGTGGCGGGATTGTAAAGGTTGATATTTGTGTCGGCGAGAACCAACTGGTTGGTTGAAGGGTTGAGTGCGAGGGCGCCGCCTGCACTGGTTCCGGACGGTATGATCAGTTGGTTGGTATTGGTATCCAATACATAGAAAACAGGCAACAAGGGGCTACCGAAATAGGCTTGATGCACCGCTGGATTCACGGAAGCGGATATCAATGTGGACGCGGTGGGGATGGTGGCAAGGACTGACTGGCTGGCCCCATCGACCACTTGGATACCTTGAAATCCGCAGGTATATAGGCGATTGTTCACCAAGTCTACGGCCAATGCCTCCGCTCCGATGGCGGGAATCGAGGAGGTGTTGCCCGTCGCACCATCGATCTGGATGATCGCGGATGGGTAGGCGACGAATATCTGGTTGGTGGCGGAGTTCAGGGCCACTGCGCGCCCTCCGTTGATTGTGGCGATGGTGGAAGTACTGCCAGTGGCGCCGTCAATCACCGTGACATTGGGGCTGCCGCTGTTCACCACGTAGATTTTGTTGGTTACGGTATTGATGGCCAGCGCCAACGGCGCCGCGCCAACGGGAATGGT
Organism: Bryobacterales bacterium; assembly: GCA_963738345.1. GTDB lineage: Bacteria > Acidobacteriota > Terriglobia > Bryobacterales > Bryobacteraceae > Bog-159. The sequence continues at coordinate 1,718,221 of CAVTWI010000002.1, read as the reverse complement.
AGTGGTGTTGTTGGTCAGGCCGTCGATTACGGTGACCGTGTTGGATCCCTGATTGGCGACATAGATTCTGCTGGTCACGGGATTCGCGATGATCGCTTCGGGATTCGTTCCCACGGGAATGGTGGCGACCACCGTCTGGCTATCCATGTTTGCTGCCGCGGCCGTAGCCAGGGTCAAGAATGCAATCGTCATGCGAGCTCCCCATGGGTGGGAGCGGGCGCACTTGTCCTTACACCGTCTCTTCGTTCCGTGCATGTTCGTTCTCCGGTAAACTAGAAATTTGCAAGCCGCTCAATATCGGACTGGGGGGCTTACACTTCCATTCGCGGAACTTGCCGGCAAAAACTTGCAGCCGAAGCAGATTTTTTTATCAGCACCTTAAGCCAGTCTTAAATCAATGGATGGCCCACCCCAGGAAGTGACCCAACTGCTGATCGCTTGGAGCAATGGCGAGACTTCGGCGCTCGACCACCTGATGATCGTGGTTTACGACGAACTGCACCGGCTGGCGCGCTTCTATATGAATCGGGAATCGCCGGACCATTCGCTGCAAGCGACGGCGCTGATCCACGAAGCCTATCTGAAACTGGTGGACCAGAAGCGCGCCAAGTGGCAAAACCGCGCGCATTTCTACGCGGTGGCGGCGCAGGTGATGCGGCGTATTTTGGTGGATATTGCCCGGTCGCGGCATGCGCAGCGGCACGGCGGCGCGATCAAGCGACTGTCGCTCGATGAAGCCCCGGAGATTGCGTCGAGTGACTCGCGGGAACTTCTGATGCTGGATGAAGCACTGACTGAACTGGCAGTGCTCGACGAGCGCAAGAGTCGCGTGGTGGAGCTTCGATTCTTTGGGGGGCTGAGCGTGGAGGAGACGGCCGATGTTTTGAAGGTATCGGCCGCCACGGTGATGCGGGAGTGGAAGCGCGCGCAAGCGTGGCTTTATTGCGAAATCGGCAAGGCGGGGCCGGCCGGGGCGGCATGACGGCGGAACGCTACCAACGCATCAACCAACTGGCCGATGCGGTTTTGGAAATTCCACCGGATGCCCGCGACGCTTATCTAACCGAGGCTTGCAGCGTAGACAGCGAGCTGCGGCAGGAAGTGGAACTGCTGGTAAAGGCGCACGAATCGAGCGGCGAATTTCTGGAGCAACCGGCGTTTGAACGAATGGCGCAGGAGTTGGCGCGGGCGAGCGGCAGCGTTTCGCTGGAGGGTCGCGAGATCGGCAGGTATCGCGTACTTTCGCGGTTGGGCGCAGGCGGACATGGCGAAGTCTGGCTGGCTGAAGACACGCAGTTGTCGCGCAAAGTTGCGATTAAGCTGTTGTCTGCCGACTGGGGGGCGCACTCCGACAGAGTGCAGCGCCTGTATGCGGAGGCGCGCATTTGCTCGGCGTTGAATCACCCGAACATCGTGACGATTTACGATACGGGCGAAGTGGAAGGCGCGGCGCTGCTGGCGCAGGAGTATGTGGAGGGCGAGACGCTGCGCCGGATGCTGGCGCGCGGTCCGCTGGCGGCGGAGACGGCTCTCTCGATTGTGCGGCAAGTGGCGGCGGCGCTGGGGGCGGCGCATGCCGCGGGCGTGATCCATCGCGATATCAAGCCCGAGAACATCATGGTGCGGCGCGACGGTTTGGTGAAGGTGCTGGATTTCGGGCTGGCGCAGTTCGCGGAATCGGGGAGCGGGGACGGGGCGGCGCACGGCGTGTTGATGGGAACGGTGAAATATATGTCGCCGGAGCAGGCGCAGGGATTGCCGCTTGATGCGCGAACGGATGTGTTCAGCTTGGGCGTGGTATTTTTCGAAATGCTGAGCGGGAGGAATCCGTTCGGGGCGCCTACGGCGAGCGAGACTCTGGCAACTATTCGGGACGGTGAGGCGGATCTGGGCGAGGTTCCATCGCGGTTCAGGGCCGTGGTGCGGAAATGTCTGGCGCGGGAACGCGAGGGCCGGTACGCGACGGCGGGCGCGCTACGGGAGGAATTGGAGCGGTCGGGAAAACGCTGGAGCGGAGTGCGGCGCGCTTCGCTGGCTGCGGCGCTGGTGGTTTTAACGGCGGCGGGCTTCTTTGCGTATCGCAACAGGTCCGCTCCGGCGCCGTTCCAATCCATGAAGATTAGTTTGGTTTCCACTGCGGGAGTGACACTGGCCGGCGCCATTTCTCCGGACGGGAAGCGGGTGGCGTACGTTCTGCAGGAGGAGCCGGGCCAGAGTTTGTGGGTGCGTCCGGCGGATTCTACCGAGGATACGCGTCTGCTGCAGGCGGAACCGGGCGCGCACCGGCATCTTACATTTTCGCCCGACGGCGCGTATCTTTACTATGAGTGGAGCGCGGCGGAGGGCGGCAGTGCGCTGTGGAGGATCGCGGCCAAGGGCGGCGGCACGCAAACGGTTTTTGAAAATGTGAGCGACAGCTTCAGCATCAGTCCCGATGGGAGGCGCGTAGCTTTTATCCGGCTTGACGAGCAGCGCTGGGAAGAATCCGTGATGGTGGCTAGTTTGGAGCACGGGGACGAGCGGCGCGTGGCGGTGCGGCGGCGTCCACGATATTTTTCGCGGGCGGGACTGGCGTGGTCGCCGGATGGCAAATCGCTGATGTGCCTGGCGGGGAATGCTCCTTTCTATACGGCGGATGCGTATAGGTTGGTGCGATTGGACGTCGCCACGGGCGCGGAAACTCCGGTGGGGAAGCATACGTGGGCTTGGGCCAATTCCCTGCTCTGGTCCCCGGATGGCCACGGGCTCATCGTGGGCGCGAACGACCATGGCATCGGATCATTGCAGGTGTGGCATGTGTCATGGCCGGGCGGCGAGACGAGGCGCATTACTAACGATCTGAGCAGTTATGAAAACCTCAGCCAGAGCGCGGATGGCGAGTCGCTGTTGGCTGTGCGGCACGACCGGATTTTTGATCTGGGCACAGAGGTTTTAGGCGATGCGGCGACAGATGCGCGGGTCTTATCGCGGGACGTACACGATCTGACGTCGGCGGCGTGGGATGCGGACGGCCACATTTTATATACGGCGCTGGGCGGCAGTGCCGTGAACGTTTGGCGCGTGGACGCGAAGGGGACGAATCGCAAGCAGATCACCAGTGCGGCTTTGGACCAGGACGAGGTGGAGGTTTCGCCCGACGGCCGCGTCATCTTCTTTAGTTCCGGCGGACGGATATGGCGGGTGAATGGGGACGGTAGCGGCGCGCGTCCGCTCACGCCTGGACCCCTGGACGTACATCCCGCCATCACGCCAGATGGCAAGTGGGTATTGTACGCGGCATTCGCCGGGTGGTCGCCGGGCATTGGAGGACAGCCGTCGCTCTGGAAAATTCCGGTGGATGGCGGGTATGCGGTCCAACTGACGCGCGAGGCTACTTCCAGTCCAAGCGTGTCACCGGACGGCAAGCGATTCAGTTGTGTTTATTTCATGGATCAGCCGGGAGGCTCGCCGAGGACGGCGATTTACGCGATCGAGGGCGGCGCGCCTATTCAGATATTCGAACGGCCGGCGGGCACAGAGGAGGATCGCCCTTACTGGACACCGGATGGAAAGGCGGTGGAGTATCTGGTGGTGGATGCGGCCGGCAGCCGGATCGTGCGGCGGATGTTGGGGGGGGGCCGGCCGTCCGTGGTGGCGTCGTTCCCGGGAGAACATCTTTTTTTCGTGCGTCCATCAATTGACGGCCGCAGTATTGCGTTCGCGCGGGGCAAGGAAACCAGGGAACTGGTGATGCTCAGAGACGTGCATGAGGGCAGCGCTGAGTCGCGGCCCTAGAACTGAAAGCGGAGTTGCAAATCGAGCCGCCGGTTATCGGTGGGAGTTTGCTCGGCCTGATAGCCCCCTGAGATGGCGGTGGGCTGGAGGAAGAAGGGCGACCCCATGACACCCACAGGGGCAGCGTAGTTCACGTGGTTCAGCAGATTGCGGGCGCTGATGGAGAGGGTCAGGTTGTAGCGGTGTTCGGTGCTTCCGCCGCCTCCGAAGGGGCCGCCGCGGCCGCCTCCGCCGAATCCGCCGAAGCCCCCGCCGCGGCCGCCACCGCCGGAACTGGCACGCGCTCCGCCGCTCGATCCGGCAAACTTGGTCGAGCCGAATCCCCAAGTGCGGCTGAGGCGCAGGTTGAGACTGAACTGTCCGTAAGCGTTACCGAGGTTGCGCGGGATGAGGGGCTCACCCGGGAGGGGATTCGGATTGAGATAGCCGTAGGGGGTGGCCACGATTCCGGGCCCAGGTCCGCTGGCGTAGGCAGGGCGCGCGTTGAGGATTCCATTGTTCAGGTAATCGCCGCCGGTGACGATGTCAAAAGGTGCGCCGGTATTGGCGACGACGAAGGGCGACAGCGTGATCTTCAGGGGCGCGCTAATGGTGCCAAACAGGAACATGCGATTCTGAACGTCGAGCGAGGAGCGGCTCCACTCCGCACTCAGGTCATATTGATTTACGGGCGTGGAGGTGCCGCATCCAAAAGCGGACGCGCAGAGGGCGCCGTCGGTGTTGCTGTGGGCCGTGCTCCAGATGTAGGCACCGGCTAAGCTGACGCGGTTGCTGATCTGGCTATTTACGCGGGTGATGATTTGTAACTGCTTGAGCAGGCCGTCGGATTGAAAGGCAAGGAGGTTCGGCTGTCCGGGCGGATTCACATCGCTGGTTACGAACTGGTGGACGCCGCGGGTGTCGGTCAGATTCACGACCACGGTGGTGTGACGGGTTAGCTGGCGCTCCACGCCGAGGGCAGACTGGATGAGATAGGGCGCGCGCAGGGTGCTGTCGGCGATGAACCGAACGTTATTGGATGAGACAGTCAGTCCGTCGAGGATGGAGGACGGCACGCCGTTGGGATAGAAAAACGCGGGGTTGGTGACCTGGTAGGAGAGCTGATTGACGCCGTTGTATTCGGACGTAAAGAGGTTATCGGCGTCGGGATAACGGATATAGAACATGCCGACACCGCCGCGGATTACAGTGCTGGGGCTGCTCTTCGAGCCGGGACGCCCGGGGGCCCAGGCGAAGGAGACGCGGGGGGCGGCATCGTGCCAGTCATGAATGTTGGTCTGGCCTTCCCAACGCAGTCCGGCACTTATGGTTAGGCCTTGGGCGACGCGCCAGTCATCCTGGACGAAGGCGCCGAGGTCGAACATACTGGCACTGATGTTAGGGTGCCCGGTACTGATGGTGAACTGAGTAGGGCCGCCGCCGTTGGCTTGTATCTGGGAAAAAGGAAGGCCGGCGGCCAGACCCTGCTCCATGATCTGGTAGGCGCCGAAGGAGGCGAAGGTAAAGGTTCCGTTAAAATTCGTGGGGGTATAGACACTGAGCAGATCGTTTCGGGTGCGCGCTCCGAATTTTATGGTGTGTTTGCCATGGGTAAGGGTGCTGTAGTTTTGAAACTCGTAGTTACCGTCGGTCTGGGTGCTGTGGCCTATGCCTGAGCCACCCATGACAAAGGAACTGGGCACAGTAACTTGCGGAGTATCGGACTGGGCGTTTTGGGTGGTGAAGTAATGGTTGTACTGAAAACGGGTTTCATTGACCATGCTGGTGAAGAGCACGGCCGTTTCAGTGACTTGGGCGGTCTGCTGCGCCTGCGAGTAACTATACCCGCTGCCAGGTAGGTTATAGAGACCCACGCCCCAGACATCGCGATTCAGGTCGAGATAGGAGTAGCGGACGCTGAGGGTATTGTTGGTGTTCAACTGCCAGTCGATGCGGGGGCTGATGGTGGTGCGCTGCTGGGGCGTGGGGGTGAATCCGCGATCATTCACCGGCAAGAAAGTGGTGGGATCGAGGATGGTGGCGTTCAGGATACCGTTGTCGTCGATCTGGCGGCGTTCGAGGTCGAGGAAGAAACTGGCTCGTTTGTTGATGGGTCCGCTGACATTGCCGCCGTAGGTCTGGGCTTTGAAGCCGGGGAATGGCGAGAAGGTGATGAAAGGATTGCGCGCGTTCCAAACACCGTCGCTAATGTCGTAGGACGCGGTGCCGTGGAACTTATCGGAGCCGGGTTTGGTGAAGATTTCGATGCGGCCGAAGCCGAGCTTATCGAATTCGGCGGAAAATGGATTTTGATTGATACGAATTTCGCGGATGGATTCCTTAGGCGGCAGGCGTCCGCTGGAGAAACCATCAATGTAGATTTCACCGCCGTTGGGTCCGGCGGAGGGGCCGGCCAAGGCTTGTAAATCCTGCTGCAGATCGTCGGGATCGTCGGGCAGGGCTTCGAGGTCGGCGCCTTTGATGACCAAGGCGTCGGCGTTCTGGGAGGATTGCACGCTCAACTGAGTGGTATTTTCTTCAGCGACAGTGACTTCCTGTTTGACTTCCGCAATTTTCATGGATAGGTCGCCGCGCGCGACTTGTCCGGGGCTAACCGAGACGGCGACGCCGGCGGCCTGTTGCATACCCGCGGTGGCGGCGGAAAGCGAGTAAGTGCCGGGGGCGACGGCACGGAAACTGTAGGAGCCATCCGCTCCGGTTTGGGTTTGGAGGGCTTTGCCATCTTCGCCAGTAAGGGTGACAGTGGCGCCGGGAATAATGGCTCCGGTAGTGTCTTTGACCGTTCCAGATACGGTTCCGCCGTTGGCGGCGGGACGGACGGATTGAGCCTGCGCGGGAAAGATCGACAGGAAGAATAGAGTGGCGAGAGCGGTCTTAGCCGCGAGAGACAGCATGTTGTGGTGGCGAAGGAAGGTATCCCGACGGTTACGCGAACTGCCACATCCTTAGTACGGGGCGCTTTCGCGGTGTGTACTATTGAACCCGGTCGATCTGAACATCTTCGCGAGTGAGGACTTCGGGGCACAAGTCGACGCCGAGGCCGGGGCCGGGTGGAAGAGGGAATTCGCCGTTCACGGGCGGCAGGGTGTTGGTGACGATACCGCGGTATTCGTCAAGATAGTGGCGGCGGACGCTTTCGAGGATGAATAAGTTGGTTACGTTGGCGGACAGGTGCAGGGAGGCGACGTGCAGAATGGGTCCGCCACAGTTATGCGGCGCGACGGGGAGGTACTGAGTCTCGGCCATGGTCGCGATTTTCTTAGCTTCGGAGATGCCTCCGCACCAGCAGATATCGGGCATGATGACGCGGGCGGCGCGATTTTCGATGAGTTCGCGGAAGCCGAAGCGAGTCATCAGGCGCTCACTCAGACAGAGCGGCAGGCGGGTGGCGGCGGCCAACTCTTTGTAGGCGGCCATGTTGTCTTGCGGCAACATTTCTTCGAGCCACATAGGGGCGTAAGGCTCAAGGTCCTGGGCGATACGGATAGCAGCGGGCAGGTTCCAGAAGCCGTGAAACTCCATGGCGACATCCATGGAGTGGCCGAATTCTTCGCGGATGAGGCGGAGAGGTTCGAGGCCGCGGCGCATCTGGTCGGCGGTGATATATTGGCCGCCGGTTTCGCGGGCCATGGGGTCGAAGGGCCAGATTTTCATGGCGCGGATGCCGGATTTCGGCCAGTTCGCGGGCGAGGCGCACGGGTTCGGTCAGAAAATCGATGTGATCGTAACAGGTGTTGTAAGTGCGAATAGAATCGCGGGAAGCGCCGCCGAGTAACTGGTAGATGGGGAGATTGGCGACTTTGCCGGCAAGATCCCAGAGGGCGATATCGACGGCGCTGATGGCGCGCATTTCGGCACCGGCCCATCCGCTAAAGGAGACGGCTTGCAGCATGTCGGCCCATAGGCGATCGATGCGGGAGGGATCGCGGCCCAACAATACAGGCGCGAGGGAGCGCAGCACGACGGCTTTTTCGGCCTCGGGATGGGGATAGGTTTCGCCCAATCCGACGAGCCCGCTATCGGTATGGATGCGTACCCACAACCACTGGATGGGGCCGGCGTGGACGGTGATGCCGCGCTGCAGGTGGATGGTTTCAATCGCCGTGATGCGCATACAATAGAAGGTATCAGCTTGCTCATCTTGATTGCGATTGTGGCCGTTGTGATCCTACTGATTTTGTGGGCCCTGATCGTGCAGCGACGTTGAAGCTTCCCTTATGCATCTGGATTTTATTTCCGCATTCATGAACGTAGCCCTGATTGTGGCTGCTGACCACGCCGCACGAATTTGCGCATGCGTGGACAGCTACGCAGTTGGGAGACGATACGCCGCGGTTGCAAGGACGGCTGACATTGAATCCGCTGGCGCACGTGGATTGGTTGGGGACGACCATTCTACCGGCGTTGACGTCGCTATTTGGCGGTGGATTGCTGGGATGGGGGAAGCCGGTGCAAAGCAATCCAGCCAAGTTGCGCGGGGGATTGAATGGGCTGGCGGTGGTGGCGCTGGCGGGTCCAGCAAGCAACGTGATTATGGCGGTGTTACTCGCCGGCGTGGCGCGGGCCACGATAAGCTTCGCTCCGGCACTGGCACATTTCGCGGCACGGGGAGTGAAGCTGAGCCTGTACCTGGCGATCTTTAATATGCTGCCGGTGCCGCCGCTGGATGGGTCGAAACTGCTGTTGGCGGCGCGTATACCGGTGGTGGTTTACAACGAACTGGCGCGGGCCGGGTTTCTGTTACTGATCGTGATTGTTTCGGTTTCCGATCTGGGACGCTGGATGGCGCAGTGGAGCTACGAAGGCTCCGCGCATATTTTTGGTTTCTTCCGTTAATGGTCTTGTTTTAATCCTATGAACGTTTTTTCTTTGGAAGGTAAGACGGCGCTGGTGGCGGGTGCGAGCCGCGGCATTGGACTGGCGATCGCACAGCAACTGGCCGAAGCGGGCGCGCGCACGACGTTGGCGGCGCGATCCCTGGCCAAGTTACAGGAACACGTGCAAGCCCTGCGAGACAAGGGTTTCGAGGCCAGCGCACTGGGGCTCGACCTATCCGATTCCGCGTCGATCCGGGCGGCGGCGGAGAGCATCACCACGCCCGATATTCTGGTGAACGTAGCGGGCACTAACATCCGCAAGAGCTTCCAGGAATATACGCAGGCGGAATACGAACACATCATGCGCACCAATCTGCACGGCATCGTGGAACTGACGCAGAAGATTGGCGCGCGCATGATCGAGCGCGGGACAGGCGGCAAGATCGTGATGATCGGAAGCTTGATGTCGTTGGTGGGGCTTCCTTATATTTCGGTGTACGCCATGACGAAGGGGGCGCTGGGGCAACTGACGAAGGCGCTGGCGGCGGAGTGGGGGAAGTATAACATCCAAGTGAATTGCATCGCGCCGGGGTTCATTGTGACGGATCTGAACCGGGCAATGTGGGAGTCGGCGGAATCGGCGAAGATGCGGGAGTGGCTGAAGGGCGCACAGGCCAACGCGCGCTTGGGCGTACCCGGGGACATCGCGCCGCTGGCCGTATTTCTGGCGAGCCGAGGGGCGGATTATATTACCGGCCAGATTATCGCGGTGGATGGCGGATACACGACCACGGCGGTGTGGCCGTTCGAACCGCAGGGGTAAGGCATGCGACTGTTGCTGGCGTGGCTGTTCGCGGCGGCGCTACTTTGCGGACAGCAGGCGATTGAATTTACGTGCCCGATGGATCGGGATGTGCGGTCGCAGACGCCGGGTAAGTGCCCACGCTGCGGGATGACGCTGGTGGCGAACCTGCCGGAGCCTGTGGCGTATCCGCTGGATTTAGAGGTGAGCCCGCGGCAGATTCCCAGCGGTCAACCGGTTACGCTTGCCTTTCGCGTTTCGGATCCGGCGAGCGGCGCGGCGGTGCGGAGCTTCGAGACCGTACACGAGAAGCTATTCCACCTTTTCATTGTCAGCCAGGATTTGGAATACTTCGCGCACGTGCATCCGCTGCTGGGGAGTGACTCGGTGTTCCGGTTAGAGACTACACTGCCGAAGCCTGGGACATACCGGTTGCTGGCGGATTTCTATCCTACGGGCGGCACGCCGCAACTCACGCCGAAGACCCTCACGACGGCGGGTTATAGCGGGACGCTGGACGGCGGGATACCCAAGCTTAAGCCGGATGTGACAGCGAAGCGCGGCGAAAATCTGACGGCGGAACTGAGGCTCGATCCAGCGCAACCGATTGCAGGCAAGAAGACCATGTTGTTCGTGCATTTGACTCCTGCGGAGGGACTGGAGCCGTATATTGGGGCTTGGGCGCACTTACTCGCGGTGAGCAGCGACTTAGTCGACACGATTCACGACCATCCTTTCATGGCGAACGGGGGGGCGGATATGCAATTCAATCTGTTCTTTCCGCGGGAAGGGATTTACCGGGTGTGGATTCAGTTTCAGCGTAAGGGCGTAGTGAATACGGTGGCGTTCACGATTCCGGTAACGGCACTGCGCTAAACGAAGGCGCTGCACCGCGATTTATGCAGGTTAGATGCGCCTACTCAACGCGCGGCAAATCTGTTACAGTCATCCTAATAGATGAAGCCACCGATCCCATTAAACGAGCACGCGCGTTTGGAGTTGTTGCGGCAATACAACATACTCGATACGGCGGCGGAGCCCGCCTTTGATGAGATTACGGCACGCGCGGCAGCCATTTGTGAGACGCCCATCAGCCTGCTGACCTTTGTGGACCGGGAGCGCGTGTGGTTCAAATCGAAAGTGGGCCTGGATCTGGAAGAGTCGCCGCGAGCCACGTGGTTTTGTGCACACGCAATTTGCCAGGACGAATTGTACGCCATTGCGGACCTGCTGGCCGACGAGCGATTTGCAAACAACCAGATGGTGACTGGGAAGGCGCACCTACGATTTTATGCGGGCGTGCCGCTGCGCTCGCCCGAGGGCCTGGCACTGGGGACGCTGTGCGTGATCGACACCGAAGCGCGCAGACTGACTGCGGAACAGATCGAGGGATTGAAGGAACTGGCGAAGGGCGCGGTATTCATGCTGGAAGTCCGGCGAGCGAGCGGCCGGGTTCCTTTGCGTTCCTGAGTACGGCCATGCCATTCACCGGGATGAAAGTGCTGTCACTCGAGAGTCGCCGGTCGGCGGAAATGGCGGAATTGATTCGGAAGCAGGGAGGCGAAGCATTTGCGGCGCCGTCCATGCGGGAATTGCCACTCGAGCGTAACGAAGAAGCCTTCACATTCGCGGAACGGCTCTTCGCGGGCGAGTTCGACATGATGATCCTGTTGACGGGCGTAGGCACGCGCCTGTTACACCAGACACTGGCGACGCGGTATCCGCCGAAACGATTTCCGGAAACATTGCGGGGGATGACGGTGGTGGCGCGCGGACCGAAACCGGCGGCGGTGCTGCGGGGCATGGATGTGCCGGTGAGCGTGATGGTGCCCGAGCCTAACACTTGGCGGGAATTGCTGGCGGCGATTCGGGATCGTACGGAGCGGCGCATCGCGGTACAGGAATACGGACGGTCGAACGCGGAGTTACTGGACGCACTGCGGCAGCGCGGCGCCGAAGTATCGACGGTGCGGGTATACCAGTGGGACTTGCCGGAAGATACGGCGCCGCTGCGGGAGGCCGCGCGCAGGCTGGCCGCCGGAGAATTGCAGGTGGCGCTGTTCACGACTTCGATACAGATCGAGCATCTGTTGCGGGTGGCCGCGGAGGCCGGGATCGAACGCGAAGTGTTGTCTTCCTTGCAGCGCATGGTGGTGGCATCCATCGGGCCGACCACCAGCGAAGCGCTGGAGGAGGCGGGCGTGCATCCGGACCTGGAGCCCAGCCATCCGAAGATGGGTTTTCTGGTGCAGGAGACGGCGCAGCGCGCGGAGGAGATTCTGCGGTCGAAGCAAGCGGCCGGCGCGCGATAGTGCGGGGCGGCGGGCGGCGGTACACTCAAGCAGAGGTGCTGTATGACGGACGCGCAACATTCCGATCCAAACCTGGATTTGGTGGTAGTGCTCGAAACCAACGACCGGTCTCAACTGGCGCTGGTAACGGGTTTGTTTAAGGAAGTCGGAATTCCTTTCTTCGTTCTGGGGCAGATCGCCACTTTAATTCAAGATATCGATCCGTTTCTGCATAAGTGGGTACGGGTGCAAGTTTCGCGCGATCGGGAGATTGAGGCGCGAGAATTGTTGGAGGCGCTGGAACAGCCCGTGGGCGAGCCTGCCGGTTGATGGGGTCGATTCTTTTCGCAAGGTGTCGATGGGGTGGCGCGCCGTTCGACTTATCCATGTAGAAAGGATGAGGTGACGAGATGCGATTCATGATGCTGATGATCCCGAAAGGATATGAAGGGGCGGCGCCTGGCGCCATGCCGGAGGCGGAGAAGGTTGCCGCGATGATGAAGTATAACGAGTCACTGCAGAAGACCGGGGTGTTGCTGGGATTGGAAGGACTACATCCGCCGTCGATGGGTGCGCGCGTATCGTTCGCGGGCGGGCAAGCCAAGGTGACGGACGGACCTTTCAGCGAGACCAGGGAAGTAGTGGGCGGGTATTGGATGATTCAGGTGGGTTCGAAGGCGGAGGCGATTGAGTGGGCGATGCGGTGTCCGGCTTCGGACAATGAAGTGATCGAGGTGCGGCAGGTGCAGGAGTTTGCGGATTTCCCGGCGGATGTGCAGGAGGCGGCCGCGGGGTTCGCGGAGATGCAAGGCAGGTAGCGGCGGCGGGGATTACTTTTCCCCGCCAGATCACTAACGTTAATTCAAGATGTGGATCTTTTCTGCGTCAGTGGTACAGGTGCAGGTTCCGCTCGACTACATCGAGCGAGGCGCTGCAGTTGTTGAAAGGGCTGGAACAGCCGTTGGGCGAAACACCCGGTTACAGGCGATTATTTTCTCGGGCGTGTGGAGGGTCGCGGGCGCACCTATGATCCGGTATCCAACACGGGTATCGTAATCGTGCGCCATCTGTTGAATACCGATCTTACTCGTCCGTTTAACCCGCTCCAGTATCGAACCTACACGTTCCTCGACACTGGTATCATGCCATAAGGATTCGAAAATGAAAAGGCTTCAAATGCTGGCCTTCGGCAGTGTGCTCAATGCGTGGTTGCTCATGTCGCCTGCCGCCGGCCAAACGGGTTTCGCGACACTCTACAATTTCGCTAGCGATGTACCATTCGGATTGACCGGCGCAAATGGAGTGCTTTACGGTAGCTTTTCCGGGCCGACTGCAATCGGTTCTTCCTGCGGGGGCGTTTTCGAGTTGCAGCCTCCGTCCGCTGGCGCAGGGCCGTGGACTGAAACGGTACTTTACAGTTTCAGGCAGACCGGCGATGCCTGCGATCCCGAGTTTGCGCCCGTGGCCGGACCGAACGGAGGGCTTTTCGGTCTCACCGATTTGGGCGGCCAGAACAGCTTCGGTGCAGTGTACGAATTGCTGACACCGTCAAGTCCGGGCGGAGCATGGACCGAAAGCGTGCCCTACAGTTTTCCGATTGCATACGGAGGGCCGGCGAGCAAACTCGTTCCTGGCCCCGGAAGCTCCTTCTACGTGTTGGTATCTTCCGGCGGTGTGAACGGTGATGGAGCGATGGTGCAGTTGCGGCCTAATGGCGTACCCGGCAAGGCTTGGGCCGCAAGCCTGCTCTATAGTTTTCCCTCCGCCATCCTTCCGACCAGTCTGGCGCGAGGGCCGAATGGCGCGCTATACGGCACGTCCAAACGCGGTGGCGATGCGCCTGGACAATACGGTGAAGTGTTCCAGCTTACGCCTCCGTCCGCGCCCGGGGGGGTGTGGACGAGTGTTGTGCTCCATAGCTTCGGTTACGTGGATGGCTATGCGGGCAATCCTAATTCGCTGACCGTGGGGGGGGATGGGACAATCTACGGCACCACTTATGGCGAGGACGGAACCAGCGGCCACGGTGCGGGCGTGGTGTTCTCGCTGACGCCTCCAGGCTCTCCCGATGGTGTCTGGGATTTCGCGGTGCTGAAGGACTTTTTGGGTAATCACCCGAGCCAGCCGCTCATTTTGCGCAACGGCGATATCTACGGTTCCATCGCCACGCTCCAAGGCGGGGCGATCTTCGAGTTGCTGCCTCCGGCCGTGCCAGGTGGCGGGTGGACTACAACCTTTCTGCACAGCTTCAGCGACGGCCAAGTGCCCGGCATTGCGTTGGCGGGTGACGCGTTGGTGATGGGCGACAACGGGACAATCTACGGTGCAACTCAGAACGGCAACCCGCAAATATCCAACGGCACGATCTATCGAATCGCGACGCAGTGAGGCCGCCCTACTTCTTCAGCACTTTGTCGACGGCCTTGGCTAAGTCGCGAAACTCTTCGTGGGCAGGTGAATTGGGCGCGAATTCGGCGACGGTAAGGCCACTGGCGACAGCCTCGGCCACCACGATGCGCTGGCCGATGGCCGGCAGCACTTTCTTTCCCATGTTCTCGAGCGACGCGGCCAAACTGCGCCCCAGGTTGGTCGACATGAGCACCTTCGAAGGCACGAAGCGGATGCGCGGTTTCTTGGAGCGGCGCTCGGCGCGCGCTTTGAGCGACAACGAGAGGGCTTCTTTCAGAGCGAAGAGATCGAGGGGCGACGGACCGCAGGGGAGCAGCATCAAGTCCGCCGCCATGGCCGCTTCGTAGGCGACGTCGGGCGCGCCGGGGGGGGTGTCGATGAGAACGATATCGGCATGCTTGCCGGCCTTCTGGGCTTGGGTCCGCAGGGCCGCGGCGCCTTCGACCTTTTCTACCACACCGGCCAGCATGCCGCTGCCCTGGGCAGCCCAAGCGACCAGACTATGCTGCGGATCGGCATCCAGCACGATGACGGTGCGATCCATGCCGGCAAACTCGGCCGCCAGATTACCGGCGATGGTGGACTTGCCGATTCCGCCTTTTCGTCCAGCGACCGCGATGATGGCCATAAACGTTATCTTAGGGCGATGTAATGCTTGCCGTGGTAGAGGCGCGCCGAGCCATCGGGAGCGACGATAACTTGCAGCGGGCGCGGTTGTTTCAGATCCGCCTGGCGCGCGGCAGTGCAATCGGCCACGGGTGCGCCAGCCTGGTTATAGAGCGCAAATCTGCCGGGCGCATCCACGCCGGTGCCGGGAAGAACCCAGCCGAAGCCATAGCTGCCGACCGGCACTTTGTGACCGCAGAGTTCCAGGTCGCCCTCGGTAATGATCATGCCGACGTACTTGGCGGTAATGCTAGCGGCGTAACCGGTGGTATCGATGAGGGCGAAGACCGCGCGCGCACCGGCGGCAGTTTTCACCAGGACAGCGTTACGCTTCTCGGTGGGGATGGCATTGCCTTCCAGATAAAAGTCCTTGGGCACGGCCGAATCGAAGGCCTTACCTGTGACCACTTCCATTTTCTGCGCCATGGCGCCCTGGCACCAGGCTCCGGACACGACGGTCACGGTAGCCAGGCACATTGCAAAACCGAATCTACGCATTTCACCTCGCCGCGATATTGTAACAGAAGCGCAAGAGGTGGACGCTCGCGGAGCGGTACGATAAGAGTTTATGACGCAAAAATGGGTGGCTTTGGGTTGGTTGGCGGTGGCGGCGCTGGGGGCCGGGTATGCCCGGTCGCACGGCGACGAAATAGTGGACCGGGTGCAGGGCGTGCAGATTACCAGCCGTCTGCATTGCGACGGCGCGACGAATCCACAGGACGACGTGAAAATGGTAACCACGTTTTCGCCCGGCGGGTGGCAGCGCTCTTTCCATCTGGACGTATTTGAAAGCCAATACTGCAAGCGGTTAGACCTCTACTTTTTCTGCGTGATGCACGGGCACGATCACTGGAAGCATGAGTGGGCGCAGAATAGCCAAGGGACGCCTGGTCCGGCGCGGTACTGGCTGAATTCGTGTTCGGCCTGGGGGGGAAGGATGCGCAGGTCTACATTTTGAGCGGGTGGTATCAGGAAGGGGAGGCCAACCACAAGTTGCCGTGGAAGCAGGCGGCGATCAAGCAGGTTTCCACGTCGCCCGAGGTTTATGAGTTTAGTGACGCGAATGGCGGGACGGCGCGGGTAGAGATTCAACGGAAGTAGGCTGGGGGCGGATAGCCGACTTCCCCGCCCCCGGGACAGCTAGGATTTCTTGGTGCCTTTGAGGGTGCCGGCGGCTTCCGGACCTTTGTACTTGCCTTCGAACTTATTGCCGTCGATGGTGCCTTCGGTGGTGTAGGTGGATTCGTTCACTACTACTTTGAAGGTGAACATTTTGCCATCCAACTTAGCGTCGACCAGAGCGAACTCACCCATGTCACCGCTGAGGGTGCCGCCCAGTTTGCCGCCATCATCTTTGACGGTGAGGGTCCAGTTGGCGGTTTGGCCGGCGTCGTCGGTGCCCACAACGTCCCAAGTGCCTACGGCCGCGTTATCGGCAGCCCAAGCGGCCACGGACGCGAACAGCAGGACGGTCAGAAACAAAGTTAACAAGCGTGTCATTGTATTCCTCTCCCGAAACGGAAATCGCGTTTGGCCCCGGAGCAGCCTGGTTGTGGCGCAACGGGGCGCTTCCATGTAGCATACCGCAAGTTATCGCGGGTGGCGGGGCCCCGAATTCTGTCACTTAAAATATGACCATAGGGCTATCGGTTGGGCCATTTAAGAATATGACCGAAAGCGCGAGTGCATCAGGGCCAGTTTCGGCTCAAGGATGGACATGCACTCACGAGAGCAATACCTGGCACGCGTCCGGGACGAGTATCGGAACGCGGATAAGAAGACTAAGACTCGGTTGCTGAATGAAGCGCGGAAGCGCACGCGGCTGAATCGAAAGGTGCTGATCGGCAAACTGGCCCATCCCGCCGCGATCCGGCAGCACAAGAAACGCGGGCCGCGCCAGCGGACCTACACCCAGGAGGTACGGACGGTATTGATTAAGCTCTGGGAGCTATTCGATTACCCCTGCGGGCAGCGCCTGGCACCGGCGCTGCGCAATGAAGTCGCGCGGCTACGGCGATCCAAGGAACTGGTTTGTAGCGAGGCGGTGGTGACCAAGTTGGAGGCGATTTCGCCGCGCACTATAGACCGGCTGTTGGATCGGGAGAAGCGGCTGCGGGGCTTGCGCCAGAACCGGAACCCTGGCGTGCATCCGTTGCTGTACCAGAAGGTGCCGGTGAAAGTGGCGTCGGAGTGGGACACCACGGAGGTGGGCAACCTGCAACTGGATTATGTATTTCACTGCGGCCGGTCGACGGCTGGCGAGTATGTGCACACGCTCTCGGCAGCGGATATCGCCAGCGGGTGGTGGGAGGGAGAGGCCATCATGGGGAGATCTCAGGCCGCCACCAAGGCAGGCATGGAGGTCATTCGGCAACGCCTACCTTTTCGGATCCGGGAGATCCACCCGGACAACGACAGCGGCATGATCAATGATCTGATCTGGGGATACTGCCAGAATGCCAGGCCCAAGATCAAGATGTCGCGCTCGCGACCGTACCAGAAGAACGACAACTGCTGGGTGGAGCAGCGCAACTGGAGTCATGTGCGCAAGGTGGCGGGGTACCAGCGGCTGGACACGGCGGCGGAGTTGGCGATTCTGCGTGAGTTGTATCAGTCCGTAACGGTATACAAGAACTTCTTTCAGCCGACCATCAAGCTGGTCGAGAAGGTCCGGGTGGAGGGCAAGATCCATCGCCGGTACGACAAACCGCGGACGCCCTTTCAGCGGGTCATGGAGTCGGGACAGATTTCCGAAGCGGCGGGTAAGCGGCTGCAAGCCAGGTATGCGTCGCTGAATGTGGCGGTTCTTCACAAGCGCATTGAGGAGTTAAGAGACCGGCTATTCGCGGCGACCGAGGCGAAGAACTCGCCGGAACCGACCGGAGCCAGGCGTCGGGGCCGTGGCATTCGGGTGATCGGCGCCGCGCAACGGTTGGCGCGGCAGAGGAGGTGTACGGACAGTCAATAAGGAAGCCGGGCAAAAACGGCCCGGCGGCTTCGCGTTTTATTTATCCAAGGCCTCCGCTCCGAGACTTCACCAAAGAAATGTGGAGCAAGCAAATGCCAAAAACAAAACCCTCTGAGAGCCATAGCTATCAGAGGGTTCGTTACCGATTTCTTCGGAGCCAGCCCCGTCGCATCGGCCTTGGATCTCCGCTCGGGCGCGACCCCTTGCGGATTGAATTCATCTTACGACAATGAGAAAAAGACTCGCGCGTCTGGTCATGTTCTTAAATGACCCAGCCGACCCCACTTCGGTCATGTAGATAAATGGCTTGACAGGGGCCCACTTGACAACTGTTCCTAGGCAGGGGAAAATGCGCCATGTTTGCCTGGCGCATCACTTCACTTGTTGCTCTGGTGTCGCTGTCCGCTGCGGCGTTCGCGCAGACACGATTTAGTACGATCTACAATTTCAACGGTTCGATCCCCACCGGTCTTACACTTATCCGCGGCGTGCTTTACGGTGTGGCCGACGATGCATCCTGCGGCTTCGTCTTCGAACTGCAACCGCCCTCCGTAAAGGGAACAACGTGGACGGAGTCTTTACTCTACACATTCGGAGGCGCGGGCGATGCGTGCTCGCCGGGGGGGAGCCCAGTGCTCGGGACGAACGATGGGCTCTACGGTCTGAGCGCCGTGGGGGGCGCGAGCGATCATGGCGCGATGAACGAGCTGCAGCCACCAGAGTTGCCGGGCGGCGCGTGGTTAGAGCGTGTCGCATACAGTTTCGACGACGGAGCTACCAGCAATTTGATTTATGGACAAAGCGGTTCGTTTTACGTGATGAGCGGTGACGCCTCCGGCTCTCTGCTGCAGTTGTTACCGCCATCTGCTCCACTCCCGGCCTGGACGGGAACGTTACTGTTCGCCGTAGGAAACGGCGCGGGCGAGTTAATTCGTGGCCCTTTGGGCGAGTTTTACGCTGCCACGGCACTTGGCGGGTCCGCTCAAAGAGGAAGCGTTGTCCAACTGACTCCGCCGGTCACTGCGGGTGGCTCCTGGACGCAAACTATAATACATAGCTTCGACGGCGCCGCGAGTTCTCCGAATACGTTGACGCGGTCCAGTGACGGCACGATCTATGGCACGACTTATGGCACGGTAGTTGGCTGGTATACAGGTGTCAGCGAAGCCTATGCGCTCACACCGCCTCAATCGTCTGGCCAACAATGGACCTATAACGTCTTACGGCGTTTCACTGGCGGGCAAGCCGACACTCCATTGGTTCTGCACAACGGGGAGCTGTATGGCGGGATCGCCAACTCGGCGGGCGGCGCGGTTTTCGAATTGCAGCCACCCGCCACACCCGGTGGCGCCTGGGTCACAACCTACCTGCACAACTTTACCGATGGTCAGTCTCCTACTCAGCTTATTGTGGACCAGGACGGAACTATCTTTGGTATTACCGCTTCGCTAAATTCTCTTCAAGCGCCCACCAGCACAATATTCAAGATCGCGACCTTTTAAAATTTCGCAGGGGCGGAAGGACGCTTGCTGACGCGCGCGGCTCTGATTACTACTTGAGATTTGCGTTCTACGCTCTCATGATCTGACTATGCGAAGCTGGACGGGCAGGCATCACTTTTATCGGCGGCTTGCTATGCTTGACTTGGCGCCATGACAAAGTCTATCGATTCACCCACCGGCCGGCTGCTGGCGGGGCTCGCGGTTACGCTGGCCGCGGTGGGGGTCTTCTCGTTTTACGCGTTGCGGCAGATTCGGGGGTTGGAGGATCTGCAGACGCGGACGGTCGACCGCGACCGCAAAGACTCGCTGCAATTGTTGCGCATTCAGAACGACCTGAACGGCCTGGGCATGGCCATGCGGGACATGCTGTATGGTGACGATCCTTATCCGCTGGCCGCGTGGAAAAAGCAATTCGAGAGTAAGCGCGACGATCTGGACGACGCGCTACGGTTAGAGGCGCAACTGGCGCCGGGCGCGCGCGAATCCACCCGGCAGCGTTATCTAGCGGAGTCGCTGGCGCAATTCTGGACTTCGGCGGGACGCATGTTTGAACTTGCCGCGCAGGGCCAGGACCGTGCCGCGCGCGACACCATCCGCACTTCGCTCGAAGCTCAGCAAGCCGCACTGACCGGCATCGTGGCGCGCCTTCTGGTGCAGAATAACGAAGCCGAGCAGGCCGCGGCTACACGCATCCAGGGCATCTACCTGGGTGTGGCGCGGAATGTTTATTTGTTCCTGGCGGCCGTGCTGCTGGCGATTTTCGGGACCACGCTTTACCTCATCTATTCCAACCGGCGACTGTTTCAGCACCTGGCAACGGTGTCTGAACACCGCAGCGACCTGGCGCGCAAACTGATCACTGTGCAGGAGGAGACGCTGCATTCGCTATCGCGCGAATTGCACGACGAATTCGGGCAGGTGTTGACGGCGATCGGGGCGATGCTGCGGCGGGCCGAGAAGCGCTTGCCGGCCGATTCGCCCTTCTGCGTGGACCTGCGAGAGGTCCGCGAGGTGGCGCAGGTCACGCTCGAGAAGACGCGCAACCTATCGCAATTGATGCATCCAAGCATTCTGGACGATGGCGGTTTGGAGAAAGCGATTGACTGGTATCTGCCGGTATTCGAGAAGCAGACTGGAATTAAGGTACGATACGAGAAAAAGGGAAACGGTCCGGAGATCAAGGATCGAGTGGCCATTCACGTATACCGCATACTGCAGGAAGCCCTAAACAATATGGCGCGCCATTCGGGTTCGCCGACGGCGATTGTGCGGTTGGAATTTCCGCCCGCGCGGCTGCATCTGGAAGTGGAAGACCGCGGTTCGGGAATGCCGGAAGCGCGCAACGGCGCGACGCGCAGGGGAATCGGCATGACTGCCATGCGGGAGCGCGCGGAGTTGTTGGAAGGTACGTTCGAAGTGTCGCGACCGAGCGAGGGCGGCACGCTGGTGAAGTTGGATGTTCCGTTAACGGATGCCTATGAGCAATGAAATCACGGTAATGTTGGTGGACGATCACGGCCTGGTGCGCAAGGGATTCCGGCGCATGTTGGAGGACGATACGGGCATCCGCGTAGTGGGCGAGGCCACCAACGGGCAGGAGGCCATCA
This sequence comes from Bryobacterales bacterium, assembly GCA_963738345.1. GTDB lineage: Bacteria > Acidobacteriota > Terriglobia > Bryobacterales > Bryobacteraceae > Bog-159. The sequence continues at coordinate 1,697,385 of CAVTWI010000002.1, read as the reverse complement.
AGCTGGCGCAGGAGTTACATCCGCGCGTGATCGTGATGGATATGGCCATGCCCGGGCTTGACGGCGTGCAGGCCACGCGCGAGATTCTGAAGAATCTGCCGGAGACGGCGATTCTGATTCTGAGCATGTACTCGGAGGAAAATTACGTGCGCAATGCGCTGGATGCGGGGGCGCGCGGGTACGTGCTGAAGGAAGCGCTGGACGTGGACCTGGCGGGCGCGATCAAAGATCTGGCGGCGGGCAAGACGGTGATCGGGCCGGGAGTACTGACGCCGCATCGCGAACCGGATCCGGATTACGAGCGACTGACGCCGCGCGAGAAGCAGATTCTGGAATTGATCGCGCAGGGGAATTCGAACAAAGAGATTGCGGGGATTTTGAATTTAAGCGTGAATACGGTTTCGGTGCATCGCGCCAATTTGATGTCGGCGTTGGGGATTCATCGGACCACGGAACTAGTGGTATGGGCCGTCAAAAAGGGGTTGGTACACCTGCCGTGAACCGCCGGGAATTTATGTGGAGTGGGCTGGCTGCGGCCGGCGCCGCCCACTTAAAGGCCGGCAGCCCGGTCGACCCCGGTTTCCATTTTACCGACGTCACCACCGCCGCAGGCATACACTTCCATCACAACAGCGGCGCGTTTGGGGAGAAGTACCTGCCGGAAACGCTGGGGCCGGGTTGCGCGTTTCTGGACTACGACAACGATGGCTGGCAGGATATCCTGCTGATCAACGGCATGGACTGGCCCGGCCATGTGAAGCAGCGCAGCACCATGCACCTTTACCGCAACAATCGCAATGGCACGTTCACCGATGTGACCCGCGCGGCCGGGTCTGGATGTGGAGATGTACGGCATGGGCGTGGCGGTGGGGGACTTCAACAACGATGGCTTTCCGGATATCTATGTGACCTGCGTGGGCCAGAGCCGGCTGTTCCAAAACAACGGCAAGGGGCGATTTCATGGACATCACCGAGCACAGCGGGCTGGGCGGACGGCAGGGCTTCAGCAGTTCGGCGCTGTGGTTCGATTACGATCGCGACGGATTGCTGGATCTATTTGTTTGCAATTACGTGAAGTGGTCGCCGGCGCAGGATGTGTTTTGCAGCATGGATGCCAAACACAAATCCTATTGCACGCCGGAAGCGTATCGCGGGGCCACCTGCTGGCTCTTCCGCAATCAGCGGCAACGGCACGTTTGAAGACGTTACGGCCAAGAGCGGGATCTTCGACACCAGCTCGAAATCGTTGGGCGTGGCGATGCTCGATTACGACCAGGACGGCTGGATCGACCTGATGGTGGCCAACGATACGCAGCCCAACAAGCTTTATCGCAATCAGCGCGACGGAACCTTTCAGGACATCGCGGTGAAGGCGGGCGTGGCGTTCAGCGAAGACGGCAAGGCGCGTGCGGGCATGGGCGTGGATGTCGCCGACTACGATAACTCGGGCATTGCGGGTTTAGCCATCACTAATTTCGACAACGAGATGATCGGGCTGTATCGCGGCACGCGCGGCGGCCTGTACGTGGACCAGGCAGAGCGCACGGATGTGGGCAGGCTATCGCGGCGCAGCCTGGGGTTCGGTTGTTTCTTCTTCGACGCCGATCTTGACGGGTTGCTGGATTTGCTGGTGGTGAACGGACATATCGATCCGGGGATCCGCGAGTCGCGCCCGGAGACTGGATATGCGCAGCCTCCGCACCTATTCCTGAATAAGGGCAGCGCGGGATTTCAGGATGTGGCGGCGGCCCTGGGGGGCGGATTCGTAGATCCTAAGGTAGGGCGCGGGGCGGCCTTCGGCGATTTCGATAGGGATGGCGATCTGGACGTTCTGATCACCACCAACCAGGGGCCGGTACATCTGTATCGCAACGATCAGAACAACGGACACCATTCGATACGGTTCCGGCTGGTGGGGACGAAGTCGAATAGGGATGGCATCGGCGCGACGGTCAGGGTGACCAGCGGAGGCGAAACGGGATCGCGCATGGTGAAGAGCGGGTCGAGTTACCTGTCACAATCGGAACTGCCGGTGACCTTTGGGCTGGGCAAACGAGATATGGTGGAGCGGGTGGCGGTACACTGGCCGAGCGGACGGGCGGAGGAGTTTAAGAGCTTGCGCGGCGGGCGGATGTACGAGTGTACGGAAGGCAAAGGGATCCGGGATACGGGCGGCTTCTAGTCTTATAGCAGCACGGGGTCCAGGCTGCTGGACGATAGTGCGGGGGGGGCGGGCGCCTGGCCTTGCAGAAACTGCAGAAGCTCGTCGGGCGAGCTCTCGAAATAGGAATCCAGAAATTCCTTCAGAGCTAAGCGGCGCATGGCGTCGCGCGAGACGGCGGGAGCATAGACAAAAGCGCGTCCGGTCTTGCGACGGGTGACGATACCGCGGCGGGTCAGGCGATCGAGCACGGTCATGACCGTGGTGTAAGCCAGGGGACGGCTGGGCGAAACCGATTCCCGGACATCCTTCACGCTGGCTTCTTCGAGCGACCAGAGCGCATTCAGGCACAGCAATTCCAGGGGCGGTGGAATACTGCGCGTGGCCGGTTTGCGCATCAGCCCTCTCGCTTCGCCTCCACGGTTTGCAGCGCCTGCGAAAGCTTATCGCCGAAGATGGAACTGGTTTTTGCCGGAGGCGGCGCGGGCCGGGGGGGGGGCGCGACGGGCCGGACTTGCGGCGGGGCGGGAACGGCAGCGGCCGGCGGATGGGGCGCGGGCACGGACGCGGGTGCGGTGGATGGTTCCCCCAGGTAGCGATCCTTCTTCAAGAGCACGCGTTCCAGGGTCTGGCTATAACTGGTGAAGTTGCCGGTCAGTTGGCGGTCAGTCTCGATGAGATTGCGCATGCACTCCATTTTGGAATCCATGTCATCGAGATAATGCAGCAGGATGGCTTCCGGAAAGACCGGTGTTTTGGGCGAACCGAAATCTAAGTGGCCATGATGACTGATGATCATGTGTTCCACGAGGGATCGCAGCTTGGGCGGAAAATCGGGGAGGTCGCGCAGTTTGTCACTCACCATGCGGATGGCGATGAGCATGTGTCCCAGGAGTTGGCCCTCGTCGCTATAGCTGAAGCCGCGCTCGTAGCTGAGTTCGTGGATCTTTCCGATGTCATGGAGGATCACGCCAGTGAGGAGCAAATCGGGATCGACCATGGGGTAGTGAGCGGAGGTCGCGCGGGCCAGGGTGCAGAGCGACAGGACGTGCTCGATCAGACCGCCCAGATAGGCGTGGTGGATCTGTTTGGCGGCCGGCGCGGTGCGGTAGCGGCGTGCGATATCCGGATCGTCGAGCAGGGCGGCCAGCAGTTCGTGCAGGTGCGGATTGGTGACGGAATCGGCAATCCCGCGCAGTTCGCGCCACATTTCATCGCGGTCGCGCTTCGACGATGGGAAGTAATCGGTGAAATCGACTTCGCGGTCATCCACTTTCTGGATGGTGTGGAGGGTGAGTTGCGGGCGGTTATGAAAGATCTGGATCAGCCCCTTCACCTTGACGAAGTCGTCGCGTTCGAAGGCCTCGAGCACATCGGCGACGTTATCCCACATCTTGGCGTCCAACTCACCGGTGCGATCGCCGAGTTGTAGGGAAAGGTACGGGTCGCCCTTCTTCTTCTGCCGGATTTCCTTGGAGCAAACCAGAAAACTGGTAGTGATAATCTGGTCCGGCTTGAGCTCGTTCACATAAGGCGATTTCATAGCAGCGGCGCTCTACGGCTGAGAGGGTGCCGCTGCGGGAGGTTTGGCGGCCGCGGATGCCGGCGCCGCCGCGGGCTGTGTGGGTGAAGAACTGGGAGCGGGTTTCTTGACTCCGCCGGTGCCTGGAATTGGGATCAGCCACAACAGCTTTTTGTGCTTGCGATGGGATGCCACTTCCTCTTTGGTGACGGTCTGCGGCTTCAATTGCGCGACGTCTTTCCAGGAAGTGTCTTTGCCGGGGGCCGCGCCACTATCCACGTAACCAGGCTTAATTTCGAGGAACGCTTCGGTACGCAGCTTAGTCAGATAGGTGCGGACCTTCAGGTTCATCTGGGGCATCATCATCTTCTCATTGATTTCGTTTTCGACCTCTTCGTAGGTGGCCAAGCCTTTTTCGTAGCGGTCGACGATGCGGAAGATGACGAAACCGGTGGGTCCGCGCATGGGGTCGGTGACGTAACCCTTCTTCTGTTTGAAGACGATCTCGGCCAGTTCTTTGGTCAACTGGTCGCGCTTGTAGCCGGGTAATTCGCCGCCGTTGCGGGCGGTATCCAGATCGTCGGAATTGGTGGCAGCGAGGTCCGAAAACTTTTCTCCCTTACGGGCGCGCGCTACCAGATCCTTGGCTTTCTTCTCGGCGGCGGCGATCTGGTCGGGCGTTTTGCCTTCGGTGGAGATGACAATCTGCTGCAGGAAGACTTGCTCGTCGCGCACGAAGTCACTCTTGTGGGCTTCGTAATATTTTCGCTTCTCGGGTTCGGGGATGGTGATTTTCGAACTGATCTCTTCGCCGATGACGCGCTGGGTGAGCATCTGGTTTTTCATCTGCTGTTTGAAGTCTTCAAACGGCATGTTCATTTGCTCACGGATGAAGTCGTGGAACTTATCCGGATCGGTGATCTTGCTTTGTACCTGCATGGCGGCCAGGCGGCGAGTGATCTCGGCGTCCACGTTGACGTTCAGATCCTTGGCTTTCTGGATGAGGAGGAGTTGGTCGATCTGGTCGCGCAAAGCATCGGAGGCCCGCTCGCGGACGGCCTGCTGCAGTTTGACCCCGTTGAGGCCTTGCTGGCGCAGTTCGGCTTCGAGTTCCAGGCGGGTGCGCGCCAGTTCGCCGCGGGTGATGATGTCGCTATTCACTTTGGCGACAATTTCTTCGACGATGTGGACGTCGGCCGCCGCGACTATATAGACGGGGGCCGCGAGGAGAAATATAAGCCTACGATACATATATGGGACATTTTAGCATTGCGGGGGCGTGCGATTCTTCTCCAGCCCGAGGGGAGCGTTTGAACCCCAAAGATCGGGCGCGCCATCACTGCTTGGTGGAGGGAGCGATGGCGGCCACAACTGATACATTGCCGGCAAACGTACAATCGAATACAGATCTTTTGGGGAAGCGTGTAGTGATTTTGGGCGGATCGTCCGGTATTGGTTTGGCGGTCGGGCAACAGGCGGTGGCGCAAGGCGCAGCGGTGGTCGTGGCGTCCAGCAATGCGGACCGGGTCAAGAAGGCGGTTTCCCAATTAGGGGCGAGCGCCGAAGGATATCCGCTAGACGTTTGCGACGAGCACGCCATCGAGGGCTTTTTCAAAAAATTGGGCGAGTTCGATCACCTGGTGTTTACGGCAGGCGATCCGTTGCGCTTGGGCGAACTTGCGGATCTGGATCTGAAGAAGTCCCGGCAGGGGTTTGAGTTACGCTACTGGGCGGCGTTGGCGGCCGTGAAATATGGCAGGGCGAACATTCGAAGGGGTGGGTCGATCGTATTGACTACGGGCATCGCCGGAGCCCGCCCGAGGAAAGGTTGGGCTTTGGGGGCCAGTGTCTGCGGAGCTATGGAAGCGCTAACGCGGGCGCTGGCGGTGGAATTGGCGCCGCTCCGGGTGAATGCCGTTTCGCCGGGAGCGGTGCGCACCAATCTGTGGCAGGATATGCCGGCGGAGGATCGCGACAAGATGTACCAGACCATCGGCAGCGCGCTTCCGGTGGGGCGCGTGGGGGAAGCGGCGGATATTGCGAAGGCGTACTCGTTTCTGATGCAGTCGGGTTTCAGTACAGGGCAGATCGTGGTGGTAGACGGCGGTACGGTGTTGGTCTAGGCGGCGAGTTGGTGAGGGCGCAAAGGTGCGCAGGATCCTGCCGCTGTGGGCTTCGCGGAGGACCACCGTGGCATCCGAGAAGCCTGTCAGAATGCGGTTGTCACCCGCCCACACGATAGGGCTTTCGCCATCGAAGGGCGTGCGGATTTCGCGGGTGCGCTGGCCCGATTCGGCAAATAGCACGATGCCCGGGGGCGCCCAGGCGAACACTTCTTTCCCGGTGGGGTTCCAGGTGAAATCCTGACAATTACATGGGGTGGTCCTCTTGGGCTTGAGCGTTTCCGGATCGAGGACCGCCAGACTCTTGCCGCGCACGGAGGCCACCAGGGTATCCTCATTGATCCAACCGGCTTTCAGGGCGGCGGAGTGCGCACCGGTATCCAACTTGAACGAGCCGATCACACGGCCGCTACTGGTTTCCCAATTGGAAACTTCGCCATCGTCGGTGGCAATCGTGTAATATTTTTCGGACGGATGCCAAGCCACATCCGTGATGATGGCGCGGGTCTCCAGGCGGCGCTGCCACAGGGCATGCCCTTGTGGGTTGATGAGTAGGACGTCGCGTCCGATGGCCACCAGCATGGTATCTGCCTGGGACCAGGCGAAAGCGGTGATGCCTCGCACCAGCAACCGGCGCGGCACCATCGTAGTCGGCGTTCCCGTGGTGGTGTCGTAGGCGATCAGACCCGCATCGCCTTCCTGGGTAAAGGCGAGGCGCTTTCCCCCGGAGCTGAAATGGACCAGCGGCTGACTCAAGGTATTGCGCGGCGCGGAAGCGTTGTAAGTGTTTTTCACATGCCCGGTTTCGAGGTCCCACACCAAGACTTGTCCGCCCTGGTAGGCGGCAGCGACTAAGCCCTTTTCCCTGGCGCAGGCGATGGACAAGACTTGGCGTGGCAGGTCGCCCGCCACCGCGATACGGCTAAGAAATGCCAGGGCGGCGAGGGCGGTGAGTACGCGTTTCATAACTGATTCCGGCGGTCGAACCAGCATCATCGCATGGTACGGGGCATGATGCGGGGGGCGGGGGTGGATTGAACGGAATTAACCATCGATAGCGGCGGAAGGATACCGGTTGGGAACATCCCAAATACCCGCCGGTGGGTCTATTCTGGTCACAAGCATGATGTTCGCCGGTTTGAATCGCAATGCATTTGTTTTCCTGCTGGCTGGAGTGACAGCCGCGCTGACGGGTTGCGCGTCGGATCCCCCCCCGCCCCCGGAGTTAGTGCCGCAGGCCGCCGCCGAGACCATCATGCAGCTTTGGTCGCGGGAGCAGATGAATCACTTTAAAGTGACTTTCCACTCGGACGACTTGGTGGAATGCGGGGTCAAGAACGATCTGTGGAAACTGGTGGAAGTGACCGACCGAAACGGCAATGCGTGGACCACAACGTACCGCTTAACCGATAAAGGGTCGAAAGTGGTTACCGCCATCAGCCTGAAGGAATCGGGGCGAGGGCACGAAATTCTGTTGAAGGGGCCTTACCGTATCGAGATCACGGGCATCACCGACGGCGGACAACCGGGCACGAAGCAGGTGGCCTTTCGGTGGGATATCGATTGGGACAAAGCTTCCGAGGATATGAAGGCGTGCATTCCGCGATTTGAGTTATCGGGGAACCAGGTCGCGCTTTTCCAATTGGACAACATGGCCTGGAAGTTCGTATCGTATCTGAACCCGGAAGATGTGGTGACGCCGCCGCCTGACGGCACTCCGGCCGCTCCGGCTATTGGCGCTCCCCTGGGACGCTAGCCGCGCGGGCGCAGTTCGCGCAGGGCATCGTGGCCGATCCAGCGCGCGGATCGGGATTCGGATTTCGCCAGGGCCTCGGCTACTTCGATGGCTTCGCCGCGTAACGCAGCGTTACGTTTGCCGATCTGGCGCAAGGCCCAATTCACAGCCTTCTTCACATAGTTACGATCATCGTCCGCAGCCTTCAAGATGAAGTCGAGCGTGGTGACGAATTGCCGGTCAGTGGCTTTCTTATCGTGCACGGCCAGCGCGGCGAGAAGGGCGAAAGCGGCACGGCGTTCGTATTCGGGTTCACGCTTCGACCATTCGCGGACTTTGCGCCAGGCGAAAGGCGTGCGCCAGAGCAAGCCGATGCAGGCGGAGTCGCACACCGACCAACAATCGAACTCACGTACCCAGCGTTCCACTTCCGCTTCGGTGATTTCGCGCGGGTCCGCGATCATGGCGGCGATCATACGCGCTTCGAGCACGCCGGTGGACCATAGGGCGGAGGCCAACTCCGTGTCGTGGCCGATTTCCTTGGCGATGGCGCGTGTGACAGGAGTGGCGACGCCGAAGGCCTTGGCGGGGCAGATGCCGTAGCGGGCCATGCCGGCGACGTTGGCCGCACTGCCGGCGGATTCGAGACGCTTCAGGATATCGTTAGTGGTCATGGGCTGTCATGCTATTCGAGTGCTAGTATAACCGCTCCGGCCATGATTAACAGGGCGCCGGCGCCACGGATCAAGGTCAGACGCTCACCGAGAAACAAGGCTGCGAATAGAATGACAAAAGCAACGCTGAGTTTGTCCACCGGGGCGACACGTGAAGCTTCTCCCAGTTGCAGCGCGCGGAAATAGCAGAGCCAGGAAAGTCCGGTAGCGAATCCCGAGAGGACCAGAAAGATCCAAGTGCGCGCCGTCAAATGGCGCACTGTCAGGGAGGGCGACGTGGCATAAGCGATGATCCAGGTGAAGACCAGGATCACGGAGGTCCGGATGGCGGTGGCAAGGTTGGAATTCACACCGGCAACTCCCACCTTAGCCAGTATGGCAGTAGCGCCGGCGAACAGAGCGGAGAGTAGCGACCAATAGATCCAGTTCATGAAGCCTCACTTGCATCTTACTGGTAAACTGGTCCGATGAAAATTCCACAGCGGCTGACCGTTGGCATGCTGCTCGCCGCGGCGGCATTCTGTCAATCCCTGCCGGTGGCCACCCGGCCGGAAGACGTGGGCATTTCTTCTGACCGGTTGCAGCGTGTGCGGCGGCAGATGAAGGCGGACGTAGAGAGCAGGCGGATACCGGGAGCGGTGCTGCTGATCGCGCGCAACGGCAAGGTGGCGGCGCTCGAAACGGCAGGATTTCAGGACCGCAAAGCGCAGACGCCGATGTCTCGCGATTCGATTTTCCGGATTGCCTCGATGTCGAAGCCTGTCACATCGGTCGCGATCATGATTCTGGCGGAAGAAGGGAAGCTGGATATCGGCGCGCCGGTGAGCCAGTATCTTCCCGAGTTCAAGAATGTCAAGGTGGGAACGGAAGGGGCCGCGCCCAAGAAAGCGATGACCGTGCAGGATCTGCTGCGGCACACATCCGGCCTGACCTACGGTTTCTTTGGTAGCTCGGCGGTGGACGACCTATACAAGAAGAGTAACTTGCTAGGCCGTAAGTCACTCGCCGAGATGGTTACGGCCCTGGCGGGATTGCCGCTATTGCATCAACCGGGCGAGGTTTGGGAATACAGCCTGTCGACGGACGTGTTGGGTCGGATTGTCGAAGTAGTTAGCGGCATGGACCTGGACCGCTTCGTAGCGGAACGAATCACGGCTCCGCTTAAAATGGTGGATACCGGCTATTACTTATCCGCGGCGCAGGCTAAAAGGCTGGCGCGCGCGGACGCTGGCATGGCTTCGCTCGGCGATCCCACACACAAGCCCGCCATATTGTCCGGCGGCGGCGGCCTGTACTCTACAGCGGGCGACTATGCGCAGTTTTGCCAGATGATGCTGAACGGTGGCGAACTGGGCGGCGTGCGCATTCTGGCGCCCAAGACGGTGGCTTTGATGACTTCGGACCAACTGCCTCCCGGGACCGAGCGGCACACTCCGGTGGCAGCCCTGCTCGATTCGTTTGGTCCTACGCCCGAAATGGGCACAAGCTTCGGACTGGGCTTCGCGGTGCGCACGGACGCGGGGCGAAATCCGGTGCCGGGCTCCATCGGCGATTACTCGTGGGCGGGCATCTACGGCACTTACTTCTGGGTCGATCCACAAGAGAAACTGGTAGCCGTATCGATGATACAGGTTCCTATGGCGACTAACGTGCCGTATTGGCGGCAGACGCGCACGCTAGTCTACCAGACACTAGTCAAGTAGCCAAGGTTACTTCAGCTTTCCGTTTACGAATTGCACTGACTTTTCGAGCGCATCGAGCGCGGAATCATAGAGAGCCTCGCCGTTCGGAAGGTCGGGACGCTTTTGGCCCTGAGGTCCCAGGCAGAAGTCGTGGTATCCGCCTTCATAGATATCCAGGCGCACGGTTTTCCCTGCCGCGGCCAAGGCATCGTGCAGCATCACCGCGACCGGTTCCAAGCGATCAGCCGTGCCGACCAGGATCAGGACGGGCGAGTGGATGGGCTCGATATTCTTGCGCGAAATTTCCGGGTCTGGCTTGATATTTTTGAAGGCATCGGAATTCGGCGGGGTGCCTGCCGGAGGCATTTGCATGCCAAGAAACCAGATCACAGCGGGCGCGCCCGCGATGGTGGCATGCACCGGAACGCGGGAAGTCAAATTCATCACCAGGTTCCCGCCCAGGCTGACGCCGTAGAGATTAATGCGGTCGGGGTCGACGTAAGGCAGCGCCTTGATGTAATCGATGACGGCGAGACCATCGTCGATGGAAGTGATCATCCCATTGCTCGACGGAGAAGACATCAGGTTCATGTTGCCGCCGCGATAATCGGCCACCGCCACCACATAGCCTTCCTGCAAAAAGCGTTCCCACACCGGGCCGCCCCAATCGCCGCGCGACCAGCCGACCAGTTGTTCCATACCGCGGCCTCCGGGAGCGCCGTGAAACATGATGATGGCGGGAAAGCGCCCGCTACCTTTGGGCTTGCGGATGGCGGCCGCCACATACACGCCGTCCTTACTCTTGATGTAGGTCTGCTGGACGGGCGAGTCGGCCTCACTCACTACGTGGATGTACTTGTCGTGGGGCAGCGGAGTAGTGCTGCCGGGATTGCGATGGATCTCCGCCATAGCGAACCCCGAACATATCAGACAAAGCAATGCAATGCGCATAGTTAAACCTGTGACTAAATCTGTTCTTCCGGACCGATGATGTAACCTGCCAGGCGCTGCCGTAATGACTCCGGGATCTCCACTTCCATCTCGCAGGAGTCACCCACATAGCGGGTTTCAAGCACCCGCCCCAAATCGTGCACCATAGAGATGCGCGCACCTTCACCCTGTGGCAGGCGCAACGTTGCGCGGATGATGGGGTCGAACGGCAAGACCGCGTCGATGGCCGCCAGCAGGCGATCGATTCCCTGCCCCGTAAGAGCCGATACCGCCACCGCGCGCGAGTCGGCGGCCGTTCCGGATGCGCCCAGCAAACGCTGCCGGTACGACTCCACCTCCGCTTCGGCTTCGGGCAGGCGGTCGATTTTGTTCAGCACCAGCAACTGCGGAATGGCGGCGGCCTCGATCTCCGTCAGCACTTTCAGCACGTGGCCGGTTTGCGCGGCGGCGTGCGGCGCGGACACATCCACCACGTGCAGGATCAGGGTAGCGTCGGTCACTTCTTCAAGCGTCGCCCGGAAAGCCTTCACCAGTGTGGTGGGCAGGTTGCCGATGAACCCCACTGTATCGCTGGCCAAGACGCGCCGGCGGGAGGGCAGCGTCAGCGGCCGGACCGTGGGATCGAGGGTGGCAAACATGCGCGCATCAGCCAGTACGGCGGCTTGCGCGAGGCGATTGAACAGAGTCGATTTTCCGGCGTTGGTGTAGCCGACTAACGCGATGGTAGGCAAGGGAACCGATTGGCGCTTGCGGCGATGCAGGGCGCGGCCGGTGCGCACGTTGTCGAGTTCCTCTTCGATTTTCTTGATGCGGCGGTGAATCCGCCGTCGGTCGGTTTCGAGCTGTGTTTCGCCCGGACCGCGGGTTCCGATACCGCCCCCCTGGCGCGACAGTTGGATGCCTCGCCCAGTCAATCGCGGCAGCAGATAATTCAATTGCGCCAGTTCCACCTGCAAGCGGCCCTCACGCGTACGGGCGCGCCGGGCGAAGATATCGAGGATCAGTTGGGTGCGGTCGATTACCCGGCCGGAAAGTTCCTTTTCGAGGTTGCGCTGCTGGGTGGGCGAGAGGTCATGATCGAAGATGACCAGCCCGGCATCCACGGATTGCACCAGTTGCGATAGTTCCTGTACTTTGCCTTGGCCGATGAGGGTGGCGGCTTCGGGAGCGGCTCGGGATTGTAGGACTTTGCCCGCCACAACCGCGCCGGCGCTGGTGGTTAGCTCCGCCAGTTCTTCCATGGATTCCGCGGCATCGATGACGCTGCGGCGGTTCTTCCAATCGACACCGACCAGGATGGCTCGTTCCGGCGGCGTTTGTGGGGATGTGGAAATTTAAGCCTCCGGTGGTTCGGATTGCGCCGAGGAATTGCCTGCGGGAGCCGCCACTGCCGCGGATGCCTGACCGGTGCTCTGTGAACCGCCGCCATACGAATGGGCGCTCTTCAGCGTGACCACTGTGGAGATGGCGTGCTTGAAGATGAGCTGCTCCTGATTGTTGGTTTCGAGAACCAGGGAATACTTATCGAAACTCTTGATCCGGCCGGAAAGTTTCACCCCACTCATTAAATAGATGGTGAGGACAATTTTATCTTTGCGCGCGTTGTTTAAAAAACTATCTTGTATATTCTGCGCTGGTTTATCCATGGCTCCCCCAGAGCTTTTCGGGGCCAAGCGGCAAACCCGAATTGGCATCCATAATTGTAACCGAACGGCAGGGCTGCGCGGCACGCCCTGATCGCAATCAACGAATATGATTGCCATGCCGGTTTCGTAAATGAACGGGATCTGGTAATCTTGTGGACATCAGAGGCAGCAATACCATCACGGGCGTGTTTGGCAGCGGCCGCATTGCAAGCAAAAGATGGCTGGTGCTGTTGCTGGTGTGCCTTACTCTGGCGGGCCAGTCCGCCGCGCTTGCCTCACAGGAAGAATCGCACCACTCCGAAGAACATTGCTGCCTGCTCTGCCACGTAGGGCCGTTGCCCTTCCTGCAGACTACGGTGACGGCCAAGATTACTCCGGTTTTCACCGCGGTATGGCTGGCGCCTACGCTCGATTGCGAGGCTGCTCCGCAGCGCACGTTATCCGCGGAATCGTCCCGCGGACCTCCCGTTCGGTAATCCTTTTCACATTTAGTTCACATTTGGTGGTCTCGCCTCGCGTAAGCGTGGCGTGATCGTGTCTGTTCACAAGACTCGTTACAGAAAAGGAAAACCGATGAAAAACAGTATTTCCGTGGCCGTGCTATGCGCGGCGAGCTTTGCGTATTTTGCGTATCCATGTTTCGGCCAGTCATTGGGCAACGCGGGAACCATACAAGGCACCGTGGTCGATCCTTCGGGCGCCTCCATTGCGGGCGCTGTAGCCACGTTATCGAATCCCGTTACCGGCTACAGACAGTCGGTGGTGGCGGCGGCCGACGGCGCGTTCCGCATGGTGAACATTCCTCCCAATCCCTATCACCTGGAAGTGACGGCCGCGGGATTTGAAATCTTTTCGCAGGATATATCCATCAAGAATGCCGTTCCGATGCAAGTGAAAGCCACGCTGGCCGTGGCCGGGGGCAAGACCACCGTTACGGTTGAAGCCGCCGGCGCGGATGTTTTGGAAAACGATCCCTCGGCGCACGTTGATGTGGACCGCAGCGCGATGCTGAAACTTCCCGTGTTCGATCCGGGCGCGGGGTTGAGCGAGGCGATTACCTATAGCACCGGCGGCGTAGCGGCGGACGCCAACGGATTCTTCCATCCGCTGGGGGACCATGCCCAAGTCAGCTTCGTGATCGACGGCCAGCCGATCAGCGATCAGCAGAGTAAGCTGTTTTCGAGCCAGTTACCCACCAGCGCCATACAGAGCATGGAAGCCACCACCGGAACACCCAACGCGGAATTCGGCGATAAGAGCAGCCTGGTGGCCCAAGTGACTACGCGATCGGGCTTGGGCAGCGGCCGTGTCTTCGGAAATGTGGACGCCACCTACGGTTCGTTTGGAACGGCGGGCGGCAGTATCGGGCTGGGGTACGGCACGGCCAAGTTCGGCAGCTTTCTGGCGATTGACGGCTTGCAGACCGGGCGCTTTCTGGATACGCCGGAATTCACCGCTTTCCATGACAAGGGAAATAATCAGACCATTTTCGAACGGCTCGATTATGCGCCGGGCGGGAAAGACATTTTTCACCTGAACCTGTTCACTGCGCGAAGCTGGTTTCAGATTCCAAACGACTACGATCAACTGGCGCAGGACCAGCACCAACGGGTGATGACGTGGAACATCGCGCCTGGTTACCAGCATACTTTCGGCGCGCATACTTTGCTTACCATCAATCCTTACACCAGGAAAGACCAAGTCAATTATTATGCGAGCCGGGATCCGTTTGACGATACCCCTGCTACGCAGAGCCAGAACCGCCAACTGTTTAATTGGGGCGTGAAGGCGGATGTTTCGACCACACAGGGGCACCATAACATCAAGTACGGCGTGGATCTGAAACAGACGCGGCTGCTCGAGAATTTCGGATTTGGCATCACCGATCCTACGTTTAACTCGCCTTGCCTGGATGCGGGCGGCGCGGCGGTGGGCGATACGTCGCTGACCGATCCTTCGCAGTGCGCGGGGGCGGGGTTGCTGCCGAATACCGCTACCAACCCGCTGGCGACCGCGCCTTTCGCTGCCGGACTGTTGCCATTCGATCTGACTCGCGGCGGCGCGCTCTTTAATTACCACGCCACGGCGAATATCGATCAGTATGCGTTCTATGTGCAGGACGCGATCACGGTGGGCAATTTTCTGTTCAGCCCGGGCTTCCGCCTGGATCACTATGACGGCCTGGTGTCGAGTACCGGCCCGGAGCCGCGCCTGGGGATCTCGTATAACGTGAAGAAGACGGGAACTGTGCTGCGCACGGCTTACGCCCGCACGTTTGAAACGCCGTTCAACGAGAACCTGCTGCTGTCGAGCGCGACGGGGGTGGGGGGGCTGGCGCAGAACGTATTCGGCTCAACGGCAGTGCCGATTTCGCCGGGCTTTCGCAACCAGTTCAACACCGGATTGCAGCAGGCGGTGGGGAAGATCCTACTGGTGGACGTCGATTACTTCTGGAAGTACACCCACAATGCCTACGATTTCAGCACGCTGCTGAATACTACGATCACATTTCCGATCGCATGGAATAATTCCAAGCTCGATGGAGTCACTGGCCGCGTGAGCACTACCAATCTGCACGGGTTCCAGGCTTATTGGACTTTCGGGCACACGCGGGCGCGCTACTTCCCGCCGGAGACAGGCGGCTTGATCCCGCAGGGCGCGCCGCTGGCCGGGGGAGTGTTCCGGATCGACCATGACCAGGCGTTCCAATCGACGATGAATCTGCGTTACCAAAGGCCCAAGAATCGGGAATGGGTGGCGCTGACTTACCGGTTCGACAGCGGCTTGGTCGTGAGTGGCATACCGGACGCAGGGGCGGCGATGTCGCTACTGACGCCGAATCAGGAAGTGTCCATAGGGCTGGCCTGCAACGGCGTATTCGCGACCACGGCCGTTCCGATTACGAATTGCGTGAATCCGGATGGCTCCAGGGGGACGGTCACTTCGAAGCTGATTACGCTGCCACAGGGCGGATACGGCGCTTTCCCGAGCCTGGAGAATGACGATCATAATCCGGACCGGGTGAAGCCGCGCAACGTATTCAACCTGGCGATCGGCAGCGATAACCTGTTCCATGCGGAAGGTCCGCGGCGGTTTACCGGATCGGTTGAAATCGCAAACGTGACCAACGTGGTGGCACTCTACAACTTCCTGTCTACCTTCAGCGGCACGCATTTTCTGCAGCCGCGAACGGTGGTGGCGAAGATTGGATTTACGTTTTAGCGGCGATGGGCAGGCGGCCGGTTCGATCTGGCGCCTGCCCCAAGATTTGGCGAATCTGTTAATCTGGGGACATCAGAGCTAGCAGATACAGTATTCGGGTAGCTATCCTTTTGCTGGTATGCCTGACGTTGATGGGACAGTCCCTCGCGCTGGCATCCCAGGAAGAGTCGCACCACGCCACCGACCACTGCTGCCTGCTTTGCCATGTGGGTCCCCTACCGTTTCTGCAGACGACCGTAGCGGCTACCCTGACTCCCGTATTCCGTGTGGTGTGGCTGGCTCCGGCGCAGGATTTCGAACCCACCGCGCACGCCCTGCTCTTCGCTTTATCCTCACGCGGTCCGCCCTCCGCTTAGTTCTTCCCATTATTCCGTTTCTAAAAATAAGAGGAGAAGAGTTTCGCCATGCAGACCGTATCGTCGTGCATTGGCATGCGCCGATTCCTATTAGGCGCATGTATTCCCGCATCTCTTTTGGCGCCGCTTTGGCTGTCGCAACTGGGTTGCGGGACATCGCAGAAGCCCGAGAGCCAACTGGCGGCGGACGCCAATGTGAAGCCCGGATTGTTTACCGTGCCGAAGGATCAAACCGCGCATTTGCAGATCGTGCCCGTGGCCAAAACCTCGTGGGGCGTAGCCATACACACGACCGGGACGGTCGATTGGGACCAGGACCACACCACCCAGGTAATTACGCAGGTGAGCGGCCCGATCACCCGCATTCTGGTGGACGTGGGCACGCCGGTCAAGAAAGACCAACCCGTGCTATACGTCTCCAGTCCCGACGTGGCGAACGCTATCGCGGCCTATCGCAAAGCGCGCAATCGCGAGCAATTCAACAAGCGCATTGTCGACCGCATGAAAGAAATGCTGGACCACGGCGTGGTAGCGACCAAGGATTACGAAAGCAGCGTCGCCGACTTCAACGATGCCGCTACGGACGTGCAGAACAGCCTCCAACCGCTGCGTATATTCGGAATTACAGGGACGGAGATCGATCAAGCGGAAAAGCAGGGGACCAACATCAGCACCGAATTGGCCGTACGTTCGCCGATTTCCGGCGTGATCGTGCAAAAGTTGATCTCGCCCGGCATGCTGATCGAAGCCGGACAAACCGTTTGCTTCCAGATCAGCGATGTCTCAACCGTGTGGGTACAAGGGCATATTTTCGATCGTGACCTGGCCTCAGTGCGCAATGGCGATGGCGTGGAGGAAAGCAACCCCTCGCTGAACCGTACTTTCCATGGCACGGTTTCTTACATCGGGTCGTTCGTGGATCCCAACACCCGCACCACTCCGGTGCGCATTGTCACCAGTAATCCGGGCGGTCTTCTGAAGAAAGACATGTTCGTCGACGCGGTTATTCATACCAGCCGCCGCGACAATATTCTGGTGGTGCCGGTGGCGGCCATGTTGCGCGACGACAAGAACGAGCCTATCGTGTTCGTGCAAGCCGAGCCCGGCAAATTCGCGCAACGTTCGGTAACCATTGGTCCGCAGCAGGACGGCATGGTTGAAGTGACCAGCGGGTTGCGCGAAGGGGAACAGGTGGTGGCCGATGGCAGCCTATTCCTGCAATTCGCCGGCACCATCCAATAAAGGGCTAATGGAATGATCGCCAAACTAGTCTCCTTCGCCCTGCGGCAGCGCTTCCTGATCGTCATGGCTTCGCTCGCCCTGATGGTTTGGGGCGCCATCTCTTTCCAGAAGCTGCCCATCGACGCGTACCCGGATCTTTCCCCGCCGCACGTAGAAATCATCACGCAATGGCCGGGACATGCGGCCGAGGAAATCGAGCGGCTGGTCAGCATTCCGCTCGAAATCGAAATGAACGGCATTCCCCGGCTGGAGGCGCTGCGATCGATTTCGCTCTACGGGCTTTCCGCTATCGAGATGAATTTCGAATACGGCGCGGACCCTTATTTCGTGCGCGAGCAGGCCTTCGAGCGCATCGGCAACGCCACCGTGCCCGACGGATTGCAGCCGGGCATTTCGCCGCTTTTCAGCCCCAGCGGTTTGATTTACCGCTACGTGCTGCAGAGCCCGGACCGCTCGCCGCAGGATTTGAAAGTCATCGAAGACTGGGTGCTGGAGCGGCACTACCGGTCGATCCAAGGCGTCGCGGACGATTCCGGCTTCGGCGGCACGGACCATGCAGTACCAGGTGCTGCTCGATCCGAACAAGCTGTTCGCTTATGGCGTCACGGTGCCGCAAGTGACCCAGCAATTGAGCAGCAATAACGCCAATGCAGGCGGCGGATTTTATTCGCAGGGCGGACAGTTCTATTACATCCGCGGCCTGGGTCTGGTGCGCGATACGGCGGATATCGGCAATATCGTTCTGCAGGAAAAGAACGGCATTCCGGTTTACGTGAAAGATATCGCCAAGGTAGAGATCGGCCATGCGCCGCGCCTGGGCCAGTTCGGATTCATGAAGCAGGACGAGGCGGTGGAAGGCGTCATCCTGATGCGCGTCGGCGAGCAGGCGCAGGTGATTCTGCGGCGCGTCGAAGCCATGACCAAGGAACTGAACGAGCACGTGCTGCCGCCGGATGTGAAGGTGGTGCCTTACTACGACCGGCAAGGGCTGATCGAGGAAACCACCAAGACGGTGGAGGACAACCTGCTGCGCGGCATGCTGCTGGTGCTGGTGATTCTGGGATTGTTCCTGTTCAGCATGCGCACCGCGTTGATTGTAGCGGTGACCATTCCGTTTGCGCTGATGTTTTCGTTCATCTGCCTCGACTGGCGGCATATTCCGGCGAACCTGCTGTCTATCGGCGCGATCGACTTCGGCATCATCGTGGACGGCTCGGTAGTGATGGTGGAGAATATTTTCCGCGAATTGGCGGCGCGGCACGGCCAGGAAAACGTCGGATTCATCGATGTGATCCGCGCGGCGGCGCACGATGTGGAACGGCCCATCTTTTATGCCATCGCGGTGATCATCGCCGGCTACCTGCCCATCTACGTGCTCTCCGGACCGTCGGGCAAGCTGTTTCAACCCATGGCGGATACCATGTCGTTCGCGCTGCTGGGCGCTCTGCTCTGCGCGCTGACGCTGCTGCCGGTGCTGTGCTCGTTCTTTTTGAAGCGGCAAGTGCACGAACCGCGGGCGCGTGTCTTCGAAGCTATTCGCGGCGGATACGGAAGGATGCTGGGCTGGTGTCTGCGCAACCGCTCCATTACGGTGGGCAGTGATTCTGGCGATCTTCGTCTGTTCGCTGCTGCTGATCCCCACCATCGGCGGCGAGTTCATGCCGCACCTGGACGAAGGCGCGCTATGGGTACGCGCGACCACGCCCTACACCATTTCGTTTGAAGAAGCGTCCAAGCTATCGCCGCAGATCCGCAATATCCTGCGCAGCTTTCCGCAGGTGACGACGGTGGCCAATGAATTGGGACGTCCCGACGATGGCACGGATACGACTGGCTTCTTCAATAACGAGTTTTATGTGGGGCTGAAGCCGTACAACGACGGCGCGTGGCACGGCAGCATCAGCACCAAGGCGGATTTGACCAAAGCCATCCAGAAGAAACTGGCGGCATTTCCGGGAATCATTTTCAACTACACGCAGCCGGCCGAAGATGCGGTGGACGAAGCGGAGACGGGGCTGAAGAGTTCGCTGGCGGTAAAGATCTTCGGTCCGGATCTGGCGACTCTCGAGGATAAGGCCGGGCGCGTGAAGGACGTAATCAGCAAGGTCAGGGGCATCACGGGAATTACCGTGGTGCGCGAACTCGGGCAGCCGAGTCTGATCATTTCCCCCGACCGCGCCAAACTCGCTCGCTACGGCCTGAATGTGAGCGACGTGAATACGCTGGTCGAGACCGCCATGGGCGGCACCGCGGCCACTCAGGTGATTCAGGGCGAGCGCCAGTTCGACCTGGTAGTGCGCATGCAAGAGCAATACCGCAGCGACGAGAACGCCATCAAGAGCCTGCTGATCGCGACGCCGGACGGGCAATATCTGCCGCTCAGCCAGTTCTGCGATATCAAGGTGGAGAGTGGCGCGTCGTTCATTTACCGCGAATCGAATTCGCGTTTCATCGGCGTGCAGTTCAGCGTGGAAGGGCGCGATTTGGCCAGCGCAGTGGGCGAGGCGCGCAAGAGAGTGGCCGATGCGGTAAAACTGCCGATCGGGTACAAGTTCGATTGGGGCGGAGAGTATAAAGAATACCTGGCGTCGCAGGAGCAGATGAAAATCATTCTGCCATTAACCGTGGTGTTGATTCTGCTGATCCTGTTTGTGTTGTATGGAAACCTGAAATTCCCGTTGATCATTTTCTTCAGCGTCTTAGTGACCGAACCCGTGGGCGGCCTGCTGGCGCTCAGCATCACGCATACAAATTTCAGCGTGTCGTCCATGCTCGGTTTCGTAGCGTTGATGGGCGTGGCAGTGCAGACCAGCGTGATTCTTTACTCGTTCATCAACAAACTGCGCCTCGAAGGTCACGACATCCCGACCGCCACGCTACAAGCTTCGTTGCTGCGCCTGCGGCCCATCATGATGACCGCACTGGTAGCTTGTTTCGGATTGTTGCCGGCGGCCATGTCGACCGGAATCGGCAGCGATTCGCAGAGGCCGTTTGCGATCGTGATCGTAGCGGGACTGGCCTCGCGATTGTTTTTATCGATCTTCCTCTCGCCTGTGCTCTACGCACTGGTGGCGCGAGAGGGCGATACTTTGCAGGTGTGACGGAGTGACGGAGCGACAATGCAGCGATCGATCTGGAGTCTGACAATCGCATTCGTGATGGGCGGCGGCCTATGCCACGCGCAAACCACCATGACGTGGCAGCAGGTGAAAGACAAGTTCGAGGCCGACAACCCGAACCTGCGCGCGGGCGTGCTGAATATTCAGGAATCCAAGGCCAACGAAATCACCGCCTACCTGAGACCTAACCCGGATATGAGCGTGGGACTCGACCAGATTCAGCTTAGCGGAACTCCGCTGCGGCCTTTCAGTTTGGCGCTGCCGCTGGTGTCGTTCGATTATCTGCACGAGCGCCAGCACAAGCGCGAATTACGTTTGGAAAGCGCGCAGAAAGGCACCGCCATTGCGGAATCGCAACAGCAGGATCTGGAACGGACGCTGCTCTTCAGCCTGCGTACTGCGTTCGTGCAGGTACTGCAATCGAAGGCGCTGCTGGCCAATGCCAAAGAGAATCTGGAATATTTCGACAAGGAACTGGCCATCAACCGCATTCGGTACAAATCCGGCGACATCGCCCGCGTGGACCTGGACCGCCTGGTGCTGCAGCGCGTCCAATACGAATCCGATTACCAGAGCGCGCTGGTGAATGCGCGGACCGCTAAGATTACGCTGCTGATGATGTTGAATAATCGCACCCCGGTGGATCAGTTCGATGTGGCCGGTCCGTTTGAATTCGACGACCACGTTATGGCGCTGGACGAGTTTCATACGGCCGCGCTCGACGCCCGGCCCGACTTGAAAGCGGCCGTGCAAGCGGTGGATAAGGCGGAGACCGACCACAAACTGGCGGTGTCCAACGGATCAACCGATCCCACCTTTGGTTTCGACGTGGCGCGCAATCCACCTCTGACTCTGTATGCGGGGTTCAGCGTGAGTATTCCGCTGCGAATCTTCGATAAGAACCAGGGAGAGAAGGCGCGCACCGAGATCGACATATCGCACGCGCAGCGGCAGAAGGATGCGGCGGAAGCGCAGGTATTCAGCGACGTCGATTCGGCCTACTTCACGGTTGTCAGTTCGGCGAACTTGCTGCGTCCGTATAAAGGCACGGACGGGTATCTCGAAACAGCTTTGCGCGTGCGCGACGCCATCTCTTTTGCCTACGAGCGCGGGCATGCGGCCTTGCTCGATTATCTGGACGCGCAGCGGGACTATCGGGCCACGCAGGTAGCTTATATCAACCTGGTGGGATCGTATTTGAGCGCCGCCAGCCAGTTGAACGAAGCTGTGGGACGGGAAGTGATTCCGTAGCGTTAAACATGCGTGAACGGATCCGCGCCGATGGTGCCGACCAGTTCCGTCAGGTAGGCTGGCGAACTTACCCGCGCCATCTGGGCATGCGCATCCGCGAGCCGCTCGGGCATCGGTAGCTGCGCCGACTGCAGTGCGGCGATGTGGCGAGTCCACAGAGCGATGTCGCGCGCCTGTTTGGCGCGCAGCCGTTCCTGGTACCAATCGCTTTCCAACACAGCCTCGCGGGAAAACATGGCACGCACTTCGGGATGGTCAATGCCCTTCCCTTCCCAATCGCCGTGCGCCATGATGTGCAGCAGCGCGCGCAAAGGCGGGCAGGCGGCATCCACGCTGCCGTCGTAAAAGTAGTTTTGCGCCACCCTCTGCTGGGCCGCCACGATGGCATCCACCCCGGCCACAAAATCGTCCATATTCTGTTTCTCCGGCCGCAGGATCTCATCGGGAAACACCGCATCCGGAGTTTCGAAAATGCGGCCCAGGAAACGTTCGGCGAACAGTTTGGTAATGCGGTAGCCCAGGCGGCTGGCGCAAACGGTATGACCGTTCCATTCGAAGTCGGTAATTTTTTCGAGCAGTCCGTTATCGATTAAGAAACGCGGACTGCGTTCCGGTACGCGCACGCGGCACCAGACTTCCGGCACTAACATGCTGATGTCGTGATCCACGCGATATTGCGGGCCGATGTATCCGGCGGCGGTGGTGAAGCCGGCGTACTCAGTCAGCACGGCGGCGACGAAGGCGTTGTTCAGATCTACAACCGGGGAGACGGCGTTAAACGGCCCCTTGGTGAGCGCGCCTTCGCTGCCAAATCCGGTGGTCGATGGGGATTTGCCCGTGAGGCTGCAAATGAAATCCATGAACAGCTCGGGCAGTTCCTGATAGTGGATCGGGTTGTAGACTGCCAGGGGCGGAATGCCGAGCTTGGCGTCTGCCGGATTGCCGCGGCGCCCGGCGAGCACGGCGTTCACGGGAAACCGGACCGGCTGGTCAGACGGGATTTTGCGGTCCAGGCGCGCGCAGACCTGCGCCAGGTAGGGACCCAGCGGATCGACCAGATCAGGACGCTTTTGCAGATAGCGCGGATTCTTCGAAGGGCGGCCATCCACCAGGCGGGCGTGCGCGGAAGAGACTGCGAATGCGATCTTGCCATCGGTTACGAAGTGACGCAACAGCGTCTTCATCGGCTCGGTGTACTGATCGAATTCGACTACGTGATCGACCATTGACTGCGCCTGCGCGATGGTGAGCGGCTCGAAGTTCGAGAGGAAAGTATCGGGCGTCGCGATGTCGGCCTCGGCCTGCGCATCGAAGCCGCGATGGATGGCATCGTCGGGCCGCTGGAAGAGGAAGGCTTCGCAATTCTCGACGAGTTTGGCGCTGCGGTTGGGATACTTCGAATCAAAATCCTTCAACCGGTGGCGCGGCACCACTACCGACGCGGTGATGTCGTCCTCCACCTGAACCTTGCCGGCGGGATGGAAGTCGGGGCGTAGCTTGTAAATGCGCCAGGAACCCTGCGGATCGAAACCCACGCGGAGGTAGTTGCCGACCAGTTTCTGGCTGTCGTACTTCAGTTCGTGGCCGAGAAAACCGTTGATGCGATCGACGGTAAAGTGTTCGCGCCACTGGCCACCCCACTCCGGGCGGTGGTAGCGTTTCACGGTGAAGACTAACTGGCGAATGGTCTGGGGAAGTTCGCGCAGCCATTCGTTGTACTCATCGGTGTAATCGGGCGATGCGGTCAGAAGCTTGATCACTGAACCGAGCGACCGCTCCTCGCTCAGAATGGGACGGGCGGCGCGCGGATCCGGCGTTTTGTAAACCGGCGTGTAGTCTCGCGCCAGGATCTCGGCCACCTGGTCAAGATCCTGAAAATAATCCCGGACGAAGACCGGACCTTGCAGGATAACGTTCGAGATCGATTTCGAAATTTCCGATTTGCCGCCGCCCGAGACGGTGCTGGGTTTGTGGCACAAGGTGCCATGCGCCACCTCGCCGACCAACCGCCACGCAGTGCCGCCGTGCTGCTTCTCCAGCCGCACGCGATAGCCGGAGGGCAGCACATAAACGCGCTCGGGCAGCAGCGTCACTTCACTGAATCCGGTTTCGGTTTGCCATCTGACCCAGCCGTGTCCCAGATGGAATTCGGCATTCTCGGGAACATAGAAGATGCTAGGATACAGCCGGTCGACGGCGTAGCCTTCGGGCTTGCGCTCCACACGATCACCCAGTAAGGACATGGCGTCCTCGAAGCGGGCCTTCTTAATCGAGAGGTGGCGCTCGGCATGGAAATCCTGCCCGAGTACGTAGGCCGGATAGGCGATGGCGCCGCCGGCGTGCTCCTCTTCCGCCAAGCCGAAGAGGTTGGCTGCGAAGCTGATCTGGCTCTTCACTTCTTTCTTGCAATAGCCGTAATAGTTGTCGGCAATCAGCGTGACGATGACGCCGCTACGATCGCGGCACACCAGTTTGAAGGCGCCCCCATTGTTGTACAGTTCCGTTTCGTCGCGCCAGCACATGCCGTCGCGGCGCTGGCGTTCGGTAGCCTGATCGTAGTGCGGCAGTCCCAAATCGCGTTTGCGCATGCCGGCGATGTGAGGCGCCAGGATGACGCATCCCGAATGGCCCGTCCAGTGCAGCACATCGAGGGCGGCATCGTTTTCGGGCAGGTACGGATCGCCGCCATTGCCGAAGATGGTCTCGACGAAATCGAGATTGCTCACCAGGTTGCCCGGCGCGAAGAAACGAATCTCCATACTCTTGGCCGGATCGGTGGCGGTGGCGGGGCAGACCATGGGCCGCAACAGCAAGGAGACGAACAGCCGGGCATGCTCGTCCTGATCGGCGGTGAACGGAAGGGCGGCGGTTTCGGGCGGTGGTTTAAGCGCCGCGGCCAGTAGGCGCGCGAAGGCCACTTTGGGTACCGCCAGTTTGTCGGCAGGTATGGGCAGTCCGCCTTCCACAATGTGGAAGATTCCCTGCGTAGTGCGGCGATCGCTTTTGGGATTATGCAGCACGCCTTGCACAATACGATAGGAGTGCAAATAGGGCGATGTAAACTCATCGCTGCCGGGGGGCAGTGACATGGCACGTCCCAGACCGGGGCGGTCAAGGGTGAACGTGTTCGACGGCAGGCGGGCCGCACCGGTGGGGCAAACGTCACTTAGGTAGGTATCCAGAAAGTTCTGAATGCGCGTATCCGCGGGGCAAAGCCGGTCGCCCAATAGCTGATCTTTTTGATGATAGTTACGCAGCAGTGGGCCGGCGATTTCGAGAAAGTAGGGATCCGTGGTGCTGTGGCTGGACGGCTGTCCCAGCGCCACGAGTTTAAGATTGATGTAACGAAGAAGTTCCTGGGGATCAGAGCGGATCATTTTCAACTGTAGCATGGAGGGTAGCGCACGGAGCCATGATAGAACTGAAAGTCCGCAAATTCGGAAATTCCCTGGGCGTGGTCCTGCCGAAAGAGGTGATCAACCGCCTGCAAGCCGGCGAGGGTGAACTACTGTTCCTGATCGAAGCCCCGCCTTTTCGCGCTGCACAGCGGCGCGCTGGATTACGCGATCACGCAACAACGCCTAGTCCCCCGGCGTCGTGACCCTGCTACCACCAATACGGCCGGCATCGCGCACAACCATCCATTCGTGGATGGCAATAAGCGCAAGGACTCTGTGGTGGGAATCCTGTTTCTCGAGCTCAACGGTTACTCTTTCACCGCCAGCGAAGAGGACGCGGCCAAGGCAGGCTGTCTTCCCGCCTATCGTAAGCCACACGTGATGGCGGAGTGGTTCAGGTAACATAGGAATGCCGCAATGGAAACGCTCGAACAGAATCTTGCCGCAGTCCGACTTCGCATGGCCCGCGCCGCCGATCGCGCGCATCGCGATCCGGCCGAAATCACGCTGCTGGCCGTCACCAAAGTCTTTCCAGCCCAGGTGATCCTCGACGCCTACGCCCTTGGCCTGCGGGAATTCGGCGAAAATTACGTACAGGAATTCGAAGGCAAAGTGGGCTCAGTCGCCGGCCTCGAAGGCGCGCGTTTCCACCTGATCGGCCACCTGCAAAGCAACAAGAGCGCTCGCGCCGCCGAAATGTTTCAGTGCATCCAGACCGTCGATTCGCCTAAACTCGCGCGCCGCTTGGACCAGGCAGGCAAACCTCTCGACATCCTGCTCGAAGTAAAGCTTTCGCCGGAGCAGGCTAAGGCCGGAGTTTCCCCCGAAGAACTTGCCGCTTTGATCGCAGCCGTTCGCGAATGTCCAAACCTTCGCCTGCTGGGGCTCATGACCATGCCTCCGTGGTCGGCCGACCAGGAGCACTCGCGTCCTTATTTCCGGCGTCTGCGCGAATTGGCCCTACAGCACGATCTGCCGCGGCCCACTCAATTATCGATGGGCATGTCTCACGATTTTGAGGCCGCCATCGAGGAAGGCGCCACTATCATCCGCGTGGGCACCGCGCTCTTCGGGAAGCGCCGCAAGCCGTGAAGGTCGCTTACTACGCGCCCATGCCGCCCGCCCGCACCGGCGTCGCGGACTATGCCGGCGCGCTGCTTCCGGTCTTGCGAAGGCACGGCGACGTGGAACTTGAAGCGCGCTACGCCGACGTCGCCCTATATCATCTGGGCAACAATCCCCTGCACCGCGCCATCTACTTGCGCGCGCTCGAGCAACCCGGCGTGGTGGTGTTTCACGATGCCGTTCTGCACCATTTCCTGCTAGGCGCGCTCGATCGGGATGCCTACATCGAGGAATTCGTTTATAACTACGGCGAGTGGCATCGCGCACTTGCGGCCGATCTCTGGGCCAGTCGCGCGAACTCCGGCCTCGACCGGCGCTACTTCGATTACCCCATGCTAAAGCGCATCGCCGAACGCTCTCGCGCCGTGATCGTGCATAACCCCGCCGCCGCCCGCATGGTTCGCGGCACGCCCCCGGCGCGGCGGTGGTCGAGATTCCGCATCTGTTCGCGCCGCCGCCCCTGCCTGCCGCAATTCGAAATCGATCCGGCATGCGCGCGAGCTTTGGGCGTTCCGCCGCACGCGTTTCCTGTTTGGAGTCTTCGGCTACCTGCGGGAATCGAAACGCCTCTGCGCCGTACTGCGCGCGTTCCGCCGCCTGCGTCGCATGATGCCGGATACCCGCCTGCTGGTGGCTGGCCCCTTTGTCTCCTCCGATCTGGCCCGCGCCACGGCCCCCCTGCTGGCCGCGCCGGGAATCCTGCGCCTGCCCTATCTAGCCGAGCCGCAATTCTGGCGCGCCGCGCTGGCGGTGGATGCCGCGATCAACCTGCGCTATCCCGCGGCCGGCGAAACCTCGGGCATCGCCATCCGGCTGATGGGGCTTGCGAAGCCGGTGCTGCTGACCGATGGCGAAGAGAACTCGCGCTATCCGGAGGCCGCCTGTCTGCGCATCGCAGTCCGGCCGTGGCGGAAGAGGACTCGCTGTTTCACCACATGTTTCTGCTAACATCTATGAAAGAATGTGCGGGTGAAATCGGACTGCGCGCGTCCGGGCACATCGTCGAGCGTCACCAGGCCGTTCAAATCGCCGAACAGTATTGGGACACATTGTGCGCCTATCGCCATTAGTGCCGCTCCTGTGTGCCGGCGCGTTATGCGCCGCACCGGAGAACATCGCCAAATTCGACATGGCCGTGCCCATGCGCGACGGCGTACGCCTGTCCGCTAACGTATTTCCGGCCGGAGGCGCCGGGCCGCTATCCGACCATTCTGGTGCGCACTCCTTATGGCAAAGCGGCCGCATCTCGAAGAACTACGCGCCGTTTGTGGAGCATGGCTACGCCGTAGTGGTGCAGGATGTGCGCGGACGCTATCGGATCGGAGGGCGTCTTCCGGCCGCTCGAACAGGAACCGGCCGATGGCGACGACACGCTGAATTGGATCGCCCGCCAGCCCTGGTCGGACGGCAAGATCGGCATGCTGGGCGGATCTTACCTGGGAATCGTGCAGTGGAAAGTGGCGGCGCTGAACAATCCACATTTGAAGGCCATGTTTCCGTCGGTCTCCGGCTGCGACGATTATCGCGACCGCTTCTATTCGCCGGGCGGCGCGATGAAACTGGGCCAGCGCCTGCTGTGGATGTCGGAGAACTTGCGCGCGCCCGCGCTTCCATCCCGACTTCAGCAAGTTCGTGCTGCATCTGCCGCTGCGCACTTCCGATGTGGCGGCCACCGGACAGACGTCCAGCATGTTTCAGGAAGCCGTGGCACATCCGCACTTACGATTCATTCTGGAAATCGATCAGCGTGCGCGAGATGCTCGATAAGATCCGCGTGCCGGTATTTTCCGTGGGCGGATGGTTCGACAATTTCGTGGAGAGCGATCTGGAGGCGTACGAGCGGCTGCGGAAGAATTCAGGCGTGCGACCGCATCATGATCGGCCCGTGGCCGCACAACAAGGGCGCGCCAACCTCGAGGGCGTCGACTTCGGGCCGGATGCCAACGTGCCCCTGCGCGAAATCCAATTGCAGTGGTTCGACCAGTTTCTGAAAGGCAAAGATACGCCGCTGCTATCGCAGGCTCCCGTGCGGGTTTTCGTGATGGGCGCGAACCGCTGGCGCGATGAACGCGAGTGGCCGCCCCCCGCGCACCAGCAGCGCTTCTATCTGGAGAGCCGGGGTCATGCCAACACGCTGACCGGGGATGGCACAGCTGGAGACGCACGCGCCTGCGCCGGACAGCCGCGCCCGCGTGCGGCCGACCGGTTCGTGTTCGATCCGCAGAATCCGGTGCCCACCGCAGGCGGCGCGGCCTGCTGCAATCCCGAAGGTCTTTCCGTGGGGGCCGAAAGACCAGCGCGCCGTCGAGCAGCGCCGCGACGTGCTGGTGTACACCACCGCCGCCGCTGCGCAAGGATCTGGAGGTGATCGGGCCCGTGCGGGTGGTGCTCTACGCCGCCACGTCGGCGCCGCGATACGGATTTCACCGCGAAACTGGTGGACGTTTTTCCGGACGGACGCGCGCAGAACCTGACCGACGGGATTCTGCGGGTGCGCTACCGGAAGTCACTGGAGAAGCCCGAACTGGTGCGCCCGGGCGAGATCTGCAAACTGACCATCGACGCAGGGGTCACCGGCAATGTGTTTCCAAAAGGGCCATCGCATCCGCATGGAGATTTCGAGCAGCAATTTTCCGCGCTTCGACCGCAATCCGAATACGGGCGAACCCGGTGGCCGACGCGACGGATTGCGCAAGGCGACGCAGACGGTTTATCACGATGCCCGGCGGCCTTCGTATGTGGTTCTGCCGGTGCTCGAAGACTGACGGAGGGCTCGCCCGGAATTGACTTTAGCCGCCCGGCGCGGTATTTTTCATGTATACCCTCCGCAGCGGCGCGGTAGCCAAGTGGTAAGGCAAGGGTCTGCAAAACCCTTATTCGTCGGTTCGATTCCGACCCGCGCCTCCAGATTTAGCGTCTTCATTTCAATCGCTTAGCCCCTGTGGAATCCGAACAATCGCTTGCAGGACCCTTGCCGCGGCAAGGCATCGCTCGCCTTGCAGATTTGACCATCAAATACCTGATCTGCTTATATTAAGGGGGTTGACTTTTGCAGCTGCAAGCCCACTCTCATGTCCCTGGAAAATGACACTTCCGAACTCCTGACGCGCGATGCCTTTCGTGAGAGCGTGTTTCGGCGCGATGACTACAAATGTGTGTTATGCGGCAGGGGCGAGCCAATAGACGCTCATCACATCATGGAGCGGCGACTTTGGGACGATGGCGGATACTATTTGGACAATGGGGCGACCTTGTGCGACGACCGTGACGGGTCGATAGGATGTCACAAGAAAGCTGAACAAACGGTAGTATCGTGCGATCAAGTTCGGGCGGCTGCGGGCATCCATCGGGTACTCTTGCCCGATCATTTGTACCACGACAATACTTATGACAAGTGGGGCAACATCATCATGCCCGATGGCACACGGGTAAAGGGTGAGTTGTACCACGATGAAAGTGTCCGCAAAGTCCTTTCTTCCGGCGGTGTGTTGCCGTTAATGAAAGACCGAGTGAAGTATCCACGGACTTACCATCTACCCGGGTCTCCAGGAAGGCCCGATGACGATCGAGTCCTGACTGACACCAGCCAGTTTGCGGGCCGGAGAGTGATTATTACCGAAAAGATGGACGGCGAGAACACGACCATGTACCGTGACTACATTCACGCCCGTTCGCTCGACTCGGCCAGCCACCCGAGCAGGGGTTGGGTCAAGAACCTGCACGCTCGCATCCAGGGCAACATACCTGACGGCTGGCGACTGTGCGGGGAGAACCTGTTCGCTAGGCATACGCTTGAGTACGATGAACTACCGTCATACTTCACTCTGTTTTCAATTTGGGATGAGAACAATATCTGCCTTCCCTGGGACGAGACGGTCGAGTACTCCGCACTTCTCGAACTCGTTACGGTCCCCGTAATGTACGACGGCATCTGGGACGAGGCTTACGCTAAGAATTTTGCCAGCCAAATGGATCTCTCCAAGAAGGAGGGCTATGTGGTAAGAGTTGCCGACTCCTTCAGCTACGGAGCATTTCGAAGATCGGTTGCAAAGTTCGTACGGGGCGACCACGTCGGTACGGCGCACAACTGGATGATGCAACAAGTCGTCAAGAACAAGCTTCGCGCAACGGAACCTGTACGGGATTTTGTGCGATAAATCCGTGAACGCCGCGAACACAGCGACTCATGCGACCTTCAAAATCAATAGCTTGTTCTCATTGCCATAGCCTATTCCGATTCCGACCCGCGCCTCCAACAAAATTCCCAAAAAACGCATTGAATCCCGTGTAGGCGGGAGATCTCGCGCTCTTTCATCTGCCAAAAAGACCCAGAGCATTTCGTGTTGCCGATACGGTGAGGTTATCCTATCAACCGAGAGGTGAGCTATCTTTTTGCAGCGTAGTGTAGCGCTTCCGGATAGCCGTAGACTTAATCCAAGCACAGCGTACATTTGCTTCAGTGCTCTATTCCCGTCCCTGATTCTACATCCAGGGACCCCGCGGGAGACGGCCCGCCCGGGTTCACGTCGACGATTCGGACAAAATGGGCGGCTGTGCCCTGGGGAGTCCGCGGGAAGGCCCGATGAAGAGCCATGTACCGCCGTCGCCCCGCTAGGCTCCTCCTTAGAGGAACTGTCTTAGTTACAAACTACGGAGAACAAATGTGCATACGCAATTCTGTCGGTTTTTTTACTATACGAGTCCTGGCGTTTACGGCCACCGTTTTGGCCGCTTGGGCGCAGCCATATGGCTACGTTTCTAATCAGATGGGCAACAACATCTCGGTGGTGAACCGGGCTAACAATACTATCAGCGCGACCATAATGGTCACTGGGGCGGGCCTTAGCGGTCTCGCCATAACCCCCAACGGATCTTATCTCTACGTCACGGGAGAGGTCAAAAATAATGTGTCCGTGGTGAGCACCGCTTCGCGTAGCGTTGTAGCCACCATCCCCGTAGGCAGTGGTCCCGTTCAGGTGGCCCTATCCCCCGACGGCGCTACCGCTTACGTCGCCAATGAACTGTCAAACAACGTATCCGTCATAAATACGGCCACCAACACGGTCGCCGCTACTATTCCGGTTGGCTCCAAGCCCGTCGGAATCGCCCTAACTCTCGATGGCACTCGCGTGCTGGTATCGAACCTTCTTTCCTCGACTATTTCAGTGATCAGCACCGCAAGCAATTCCGTGACGGCTACATGGTTAACGGGTTCTGGACCAACCGGCATCGCTATGGGACCGGCTGGCGTCTACGCTTATGTGGCAAACCAATACGCAAACACCGTGTCTGTCCATAACCTCTCTACAGGTAACATTGTGAGCACCGTCACTGGCTTTTTTGCCCCCAATTATGTCGCCTTTCTGCCCAACGGGACCCAATACTACGTGACCAATGGCAATGCTTCGTCGGTTTCGGTGATTGGCACCGCTACCGGCCAACAGTTGGCCAGAATAGCCGCCGGTCTTCTCCCCTGTTCCATAGCGATTTCCCCCGACGGTACCACCGCTTATGTCACCAACGCTTACGGTTACTCTCTCACCGAAATCATTCGGGAAATGTCCCCATTCGGTGCATACATTCGGCGAGAAAAAGCACCTTTGGCTTACTGTTTCTTTTACCTGTGAGCAATTTTGACCGTACAGAAAAAGGGGGCCTTGTTATAACTAAACATAAGTATATGCACTTTAAATAACTTTGTGTCAGGAATTGAAGCCTGGCATCCGGAGATGGCCCTCCCGGCGCCTTGTAGCAAAACTAAAATGATTGGGACCAAAATGCCGAAACCAGAAACGAGTGCCGGCGCTTCTTCCAACCATCTGCTCGCAAGAATGGAACAGGATGACTACAATGCCTTAATGGCGAACGCCACCATCGTCGCCTTCAAATTCCGCAAACGGCTGCTTCCTCAGGACAAGCCTATCGATGCCGTTTATTTTCCTCTATCCGGTATGGTGTCGCTATTGTTCACCAATGATGGCAGGCCGGAAGTGGAAGTGGCTACCATCGGAAACGAGGGGGTGGTGGGCGCCTCTGAGTTGATCCAATCGCAAGGCGCCATGGGCCTGAACCTCATTCAACTGCCGGGATCCGCAATTCGCGTCGATGCCGTATCATTCCGCGCCGTCCTCGAAAAGTGCCCGGCCGTGAAAATGTTAATGCACCAGCATATGTACGCGCTCATGCGCCAGATCCTCTATGGATCAGCCTGCAGCCGGATTCACGGCATGAAAGAACGCTGCGCCCGCTGGCTGCTAATGGCCCATGATCGCGCCGGCGTCGATACATTTCCACTCACGCAGCAGTTCCTCTCGCACATGCTGGGCGTGCGCAGAGCAACCGTTAATTTGGCGACAGGCAAGCTCAAAAAGGCGGGCTATATTCAATATGTGCGGGGAAAGATCACTATAATAGACAGAGCCGGTCTGGAGTCCACATCCTGCGCTTGTTATCGGGCTACGATTCAAACTTACGATTCCCTGTTTCCGAAGCGTGCAAACGACAGTCGTGCCGGGTGATTGACGTGTCCGCAAGCGTCCCCTCCCTGATAGCCTAAGAGGCCGCCCGCAGTGGCCCCATTCTTCTAACCCTGTCTGGTTGCCGAACCGTAACACCCGGCCCGGTGTTCAATATTGCATACCTTTGCCTGGTGAATATGGTCATTATTGCTCAATATCCTAATCTCTTCTTTGGATAATGATAAGGAAATGATATTATCTAAACGGTCGACTAAACCAGGGGAACTGATCCGGTTACTACAAGCTAAGAGTTGCTCCACTCATCTCTGGTTTCATTTTGCAAGATAGACGGGGAATGATGCTTCCTTCGGTTCCGGCCGATGCCCACAACGTTCAGCCAACACTTTCCGGCAAGACAATCTTGTTGACGGATGACGATAAACAACTAAGACAACTTGTAGCGGACCTCCTCGACGGAGATGGCTACCAAGTGATCGTTGCGTGCGACGGCCTGGAGGCGCTCAAAACGGCTCGCGCATTCGACGGAATCATTCACTTGCTTTTGTCTGACATTGAAATGCCAGGAATGACCGGGATCGAGTTGGCGAGCCAACTGAGCCGTGAGCGGCCGGAAACAAAAATCCTATTGATCTCTGGACTCCCTGCGGGAATACTAGTTCTCAACAAGGGCTGGTCTTTCCTCCCAAAGCCGTTTATGGCAGATATGCTCAGAAACCGTGTTCGGCAATCGCTGTGCGAACCGATCCGAGTACTAAGTCAGGCGCGAGCGCCCCTTTCGCCCTAGCCATCCACGGCCTCAAGAATCTGGGCCTCGCCGGCATCTCCCCGGACGCGCAATCGGGCTTGCGCTCTCTGATCATAGACCCGTATGCCGTTGGCAACGCGACTTGGCCAGTTTCGGCAGCTTAGTCAGGTTGTCGAACGTGAAGTGTGACGCGCTCTCAAATCCTAAAGCGCTTTCTCAAAAAAATCGAGCATCGCCTGCTGCATCTGCCGCTGCAATCCTCCGCCCACCCCATGCGATTTCTGCGGATACACCAGCATCTGGAACTGCTTCCCTTCCTTCTCGAGCGCATTCGCCATCTGCACGCTGTTCTGGAAATGCACGTTATCGTCTTCGATATTATGCAAAATCATCAGCCGCCCCTTGAGATCCGCCGCACTCGTCAGCGGTGAACTCCGCTTGTACCCCTCCGCGTTCTCCTCCGGCAGCCCCATATATCGCTCCGTGTAAATCGAATCGTAATTGCGCCAGTCCGTCACCGGCGCTCCCGCGATCCCAGCCTTGAATACGCTCGGCGCATTCGTCAGCGCATATAGCGTCATGTACCCGCCATAGCTCCACCCGCTGATCCCTACCCGCGTCATGTCTGCGAACCCCAGCGTCGCCAAATACCGGATCCCGTCTAACTGATCGTTCAACTCGTGCGCGCCGGTCTCGTGGTAAATCTTCGATTCCCAGATGTGCCCCCGCCCGTTCGAGCCGCGGTTATCGAACTGCCACACGAGATATCCCTGCTGCGCCAGCACCTGGTCGAACCCTACGCCCCCCCATGCGTCCCGTACCGCCTGCACCCCCGGCCCCCCGTATATCGATGACGATCACCGGATACTTCTTCTCCGGCGAAAATCCCGCCGGCTTAATCATCCGCGCGTAAAGCTGCGCCCCGTCCGTTGCTTTAATCTTCACGAATTCCGCCGGCAGAATCTCCACGTCCGGCATGGTCGATTCCTTGTACACCGCGATCTGCGACCCGTCGCTTTCGTGCAGCGTCCGCCGCGGTGGCGTCGCCACGCTCGACGCCGTGTCCATATAATATTGCGTCGTCGGACTCATCGAAATCGTGTGCGTCCCCGCCCCTCCGCTCAGCCGCTGCTTCTGCTTCCCGTCCAAGCGTATCCGGTAAAGCTGCCGCTCCAGCGGGCTCTGCTCCGTCGAAACAAAAAACACCTCGCGCGTTTCCTCGTTTACCCCCACCACTTCGGTCACTTCCCATTCGCCCTTGGTAATCTCTGAAACGTGTTTGTCCTCCACCGAGCACAAGTACAAATGCCGGTACCCGTCCCGCTCGCTGCCCCACAAAAATTGCTTGCCTTTATTCAGAAAACGGAAATCGTCGTTTACGTTTACCCAGTACGAATCCTCCTCGCTCAGCAGCACGCGCGATACGCCCGTATGCGCGTCCGCCAGCCCTAGGTCCAAATGGTTCTGCACGCGGTTCAACCGCTGATAAGCTACCGCCCGGCTATCCGGAGCCCAGTCCACCCGCGCCAGCAGATGGTCCCGCGTCTCCCCGATGTCCATCCATCGCGTCCCCCCCCCATCCACCGCGACCACCCCCAGCCGCACGTCCGCATTAGGCGTTCCGGGCTGAGGAAAACGCTCCGGCTCCATTTGCGCCCGCCACGACAGCAAATCCACCTGCGGAAAAATCGGCTCCCGCGCCACGTCGAATTGCAAATATGCGATCTGCCGGCTATCGGGCGACCACCAGTGCGCCGTCGAAAGATTCAGTTCTTCCGGATATACCC
This sequence comes from Bryobacterales bacterium, assembly GCA_963738345.1. Taxonomy (GTDB): domain Bacteria; phylum Acidobacteriota; class Terriglobia; order Bryobacterales; family Bryobacteraceae; genus Bog-159. The sequence continues at coordinate 1,662,167 of CAVTWI010000002.1, read as the reverse complement.
AATCCAGTTCCCCGTTCCACAACGTCGCCGATCCGTCCGTCGTCAGCCGCGTGGTCTTCTTCGTAGCCACCTCCAGACAGTACAGATCGTGCTCCCGCCGGAACGAAACAAAATGCCCGTCCGGCGACAGTTTCGGATCCCGCTCCACCTCCGCCGTAGCCGTCAATTGCTCCCACTTCCCCGTATCCACGTGCAGCAGAAACAGGTCTCCCTGTACCGCGATCAGCATCTCCTGCCCGTTCCCCGACCATTGAAAACTCTGCTCCGCCACCCGCCGGTTCTGCCAGTCCGTCCCCTCCTGCCGCGGCGCCTTCACTGCCTTTTCCTCCAGCGGACCCAGCGCCACCAGCGTCTTCCGCTTCTTCGACGCCACCTCGTATTGCACCAGCGACTTGTCTTCCATCCACGCGAAGCGCCTGCCATCCGGCGCCCACGTGATCGGCGGCATCCGCACCGGCGCGGGGATGTTCTGTAAAGTCACCGGCTTTTTGTCGGCGCCGGAGAGGGCCAAAGCAAGCAGAAAAGGGGCGCAGCAGATCCGTTTCATAATCCTGCATTGTACATCGCCCGCCTGTCCCCCAACGCTCCCCCGCCGCGCCATGCTAAATCAGTCTCATGGAATTCGTCACCGGCAACATCGGTTGGATTGAAGTCATTTGCGGGCCCATGTTCTCCGGTAAGAGCGAAGAATTAATCCGCCGCCTCCGCCGCGCCATGATTGCCCGCAAACGCGTCCAGGTCTTCAAGCCCGTCATCGACAACCGCTATGCCGTGGACGAAATCGTCTCCCACGGCGACCTCCGCATGAAATCCGAAATCGTCAACTCCGGCGCCGAAATTATGGATCGCGTCGATTGGCGCTCCGAAGTCATCGGCGTCGACGAAGCCAACTTCATGGGCGAAACCCTCATCGATGTTGCTCAGCGCCTCGCCGACAGCGGCAAGCAGGTCATCATCGCCGGCCTCGACACCGATTACCTCGGCCGCCCCTTCGTCCCTATCCCCGACCTCCTAGCCCTAGCCGAATCCATCACCAAAACCCTGGCCATCTGCGTCCGCTGCGGCAACCCCGGCAAACACACCCAACGCCTCCGCGGAGCCGAAGACCTGATCGTCGTCGGCGCCTCCGACATGTACGAAGCCCGCTGCCGCCGCTGCTTCGAGCCCGGCATCCCCAAACAAACCGAACTAGACTTCCGCCCCCCCCGCCGTCCCTGATGCTATCAACTGCGTTAGGCCCAGCCCATGCCACCCGAGTCACTCAATCTTGTGATGTGTTGTCTTGCCTTGTTTTTGCCTTGTCTTATCGGCGTGCATCCGCGTTCATCGGCGGCCATAAATTCTTGCCTTCCCAATCCCCGCACCCGCACCGCTCTTCCCCACATCAAATAAACATGCCCGACGCCCCACGTTATTCGATCCTCGACCTGGCCCCCGTCCGCCTCAACGGAACCATCGCCGATGCCTTCCGCGACACCGTAGACCTCGCTCGCCACGCCGAACGCTGGGGCTTCACCCGCTTCTGGCTCGCCGAACACCACAACATGCCCGGCATCTCCAGCGCCGCCACCTCTGTCCTGATCGGCCACGTCGCCGGCGCCACCTCCACCCTCCGCGTCGGCGCCGGTGGCGTCATGCTCCCCAACCACGCCCCCCTCGTCATCGCCGAACAGTTCGGCACCCTCGAAACCCTCTACCCCCACCGCATCGATCTCGGACTCGGCCGCGCCCCTGGTTCCGACCGCCTCGCCGCCCGCGCCCTCCGCTACGGCACCGTCGAGGAGGATTTCCCCGCCCAGGTCAGCGAACTGCTCGCCTACTTCGCCCCCGCCCGTCCCGGCCAGAAATTGATCGCCTATCCCGGCGCCGGCGCCCATGTCCCCGTATGGCTCCTCGGATCCAGCACCTATAGCGCCCAACTCGCCGCCGCCCTCGGACTCCCCTTCGCCTTCGCCAGCCACTTCGCCCCCGCCATGTTGCTCGACGCCCTCGCCATCTACCGCGAAGAATTCAAGCCGTCCCAATACCTCAGCGCGCCCTACGTCATCGTCGGAGTTCCCCTCGTCGCCGCCGAAACCGACGCCGAAGCCCACCGCCTCGCTACCTCCGCCTACCAGCGCCACCTCAAGCTCATCCGCGGCGAACCCCTCTTCGTCCCCCCCCCGGTTCTCTCCATGGACGGCCTTTGGAGCGATGCGGAAGAATTCGCCGTCCAGTCCCGCCTCACCGTCGCCGCCATCGGCGCACCCGAAACCGTCCGTCAAAAACTCCAGCACCTCCTGCAACAAACCGCCGCTGACGAACTCATCTTCACCTCCGACCTCTACGACCACCCCCTGCGCCTGCGCTCCTTCGAACTCGCCGCCGGCGCCATGAAACAATGTCACCTGTCTCCCCAAGCGACAGCCCAGATGTAGGCCTCTGATATACTGCCCTAGTTTGGGCCCGACCTTTACAGCGCGCACGCTGATCCTCAAAGTGCATTTAGCGCTTGCCCTCGTCGCCGGCGGATTCATTCTGATCCTGGGTCTCACCGGCGCCATCTTGGCCTTTGAGCCCGAAATCGATCGCCTCCGCTTTCCGCATCTATCCTACGTAGAACCCGCCGGCCGTGTGCTGTCCCTCAATGAAATCGCGCAGGCCATCGCGCGACAATTTGGCGCCGAGCCCATCGTCGCCTACCTTCCCTCCGCATCGCCCGCACTCTCCTACGCCGTGATCATGCCCCGTGGCATCGTGTACGTGAACCAATACACCGGCGAAGTTCTCGGTACGCGAACGCGCGGCCAAACCTTTTTAGGACTCGCCCGCGAACTGCACGTCAGCCTCGCTTCCGGCGACTTGGGCAGAGAAATCATGAAGTGGTCCGCTGTGGCCGCGCTTGTGTCTTTGGCTTCCGGCCTGTTCCTCTGGTGGCGTGGGAAGCGAGTCCGAATTCGCAACTGGCGGCGCGCCGGATTCGCGTTTGATTTCCATAACTCAATCGGAATTCTCTCCTTGCTTTCCCTTCTTGTGTTAGCCGCCACAGGCCTGGTCATCGGCTTCTACGAAGTTCCGGATCGCCCCGCCTCGCACAATACCCCGCGCCTGCCGGTAGCGCCTGGCGCACCGATAATCACGCCGGACGAAGCCGTAACCAAGGCGCGTGCCCGGATCCCCGGCGCCATACCCTACAGAGTGCAGATGCCAAAGTACGGCGGCGCCTACCGGGTAAGTCTGGATGACCCACGCGACAAAGTTGCGGGAGGGCAAAACCTGGTCGTGATAGATCCGTACAGTGGAAGCGTGATCTCTTCCGCCCGATCCAGCGACCTAGCCTCCGGCGCACGGTTTCTGGCCACCAACCAAGCGATCCATACCGGCGAAGTATTCGGGAAGCCCGGCCGGATGGTTGCCTGGCTAACGAGCATCGCGGCCCCGGTTCAAGTCGTAAGCGGCGTATGGCTATGGTTGCGTCGCAAACGGATCGGAAGGAAAAAACAATGAAGAGAATGCTTACAATCGTCTTCCTGCTCGTCATCCGGGCGGCTGCGGCAAATCTAACGGGCACCTGGACCGGAACGTTCAAGGTGAATGGCGGCGATCATCCCGTTCCCCAAATCGTCATCCTTAAACAAGAAGGGGATAAGCTGACCGGTTCCGCCGGCCCAAAGCCGGACGAACAATATCCAATCGAAAACGGCAGGGTCCGAGCCGGCCGCGTGACGTTCGAACTCACCACTGGCGAATGGAACTTCAGTTACGCCCTGAAGTCAGATCAAGACGCACTGACCGGAAATCTCGTCCTGAAAAGCGTCAATAATACCCGCACCGCCGTCGTCCAACTAAACCGCGCAAAGTGACTGGCTTTCATCTTATCCGCGTTCATCTACCGTGCATCCGCGGCCATTATTCTTCCTCCCACCCAACCTCACTCATGCTAACGTCGAACTAACTATGTTCCCCATCCAACCCATCGGCTACATCCAAAGCCCCTTCACCAATACCCGCGAAATCCCCAAAGGCTTGGGCGCCCAACACCAAGCCGACGGCACCCTCCGCGTCCTCCCCGAATTCGAACTAGGCCTTACCGATATCGAAGGCTTCTCCCACCTCTACATCATCTGGACCTTCGATCGCGCCACCGGCTTCGATCTCATCGGCACCCCCCCCACAGACAATCGGCCCCACGGCGTCTTCGCCACCCGCTCCCCTCGCCGCCCCAATCCCATCGCCCTCACGGTAGTCGAACTGCTATCCCGCGTAGGCCCAATCCTACACATCCGCGGCGTCGACATGCTCGATGGCACGCCCGTCCTCGATATCAAACCCTATCTCTCAAATGTGCCTGCCGAGAAATTACGCCGCGGATGGCTAGCCGAAGCTGAAGCACGCTAACACGCAATCCGAACCCCTCCAATCCGAACAGCGCGTAAAGGGAGTGGGGCATTCGCTCTCGCCCCCGCACTTACTCGTCCTGCAGCGCCACCACCGGGTTGATGCGCGTGGCCCGCAAGGCCGGCACCGCGCACGCCGCCAGCGCCGTCCCCAGCAGCGAAACCACCACCACCCCCAGCGTCAGCGGATCCCGCGCGCTCACCCCAAATAGCAGGCTACTCAGCACCCCCGCGATCGTCAGCGCCGCCACCAATCCCAACGCCATCCCGCACACTACCAAAATCGCGCCCTCCGCCAGCACCTGCCGCAATACCATAGCCGGCTGCGCCCCTAACGCCATGCGGATGCCCAGTTCCCGCGTGCGCTGTCCAACCGAATACGAGATCACTCCGTACAACCCCACCACTGTTAGTACACCCGCCAGCGCCCCGAAGGAGCCAAACAAAACTGCCCCTAATCGCGGCGCCCATAGTGACTCGCTGCTCACCTGCGTAGTGGTCTCCACATCCGATAGCAGCACATCATGGTCCAGGCCTTGCACCTCGCGCTGCACCGCGCCTAGCACCCCCCCCGGGGCCCCCCGCGACCGGATCCACAACGTCACGGCCGGTGCATAATACTGGCGTAAACACAAAAACACCATATTCCGCGGGGCCTCGTCCAGACTGGCATAAGCGCTATCTCTCACCACCCCCACAACCTCCAGGGGAGCGCTGTCGCCGTATAATCGTAGCCTGCCGCCCACCGGATTTCCCGTACCCCAAAAGCGCCGCGCCATCGTCTCGTTGATGATAGCCACGTGCGGCGAATCGCTGGAATCGCTCTCCACGAACGAACGGCCCCGCAACAAGGCAATCCGCAGCGTTTGAAAATATCCCGGTTCCACCATGTCGATGGGCGTCACTGCCCCGGGGCCCGTACCGGTCTCGTGTCCTTCCACCGAAAAACTGCGCGCCCGGTAGATCACTAGGGGCGCGTTAAAACCTATCGTGACTCCGTCCACGCCTGGCACGCTCCCCGCGCGCTCCATCACCCGCCGGTAAAACTCCTTCCCTTCACTCTCCGAAAAATGGCGCGCTTTCAAATTCAGTGCTAACGTCGCTAAGTGCGCGGAATCGTATCCCGGATCCACCGCCTCCGCTTTGTGCAAACTGCGCAGAAACAAACCGGCGCTCGATAACGCCACAACCGACAAAGCCACTTGCAGCATCACCAGCAAACTGCGCGCGTTCACGCGATGCCCTGCCCGGGTCCATGGACTACGCCGCTCTCTCAATTCCGTCGCCAGTTCGGTGCGGATCGCACTCCACGCAGGCGCCAGGCCGAACACCAGCGTGGCCCCTACCGCCAGCAATACCGTAAATCCCAAAACCCGGAAATCGAAGCTCACCACCGCCTCGCCGCTCAACATCCATGGCGGCCGGAACCGCCACAACAAATTGCGTCCCGCCCGCGCCACTACTAGCGCCCCCAAGCATCCGGCGGCCGATAGCAGCGCGCTCTCCGTCAATAACTGCCGGACCAACCTCGCTCGCCCCACGCCCAGCGCCAACCGCAGCGCCATCTCCTTCTTTCGGCCCGCCGCCCGCACCAGCAGCAGATTGGCCACATTGGCGCATGCAATCAACAACACCAGGCCGCTCACCGCCAGCGCCACCCCCCCCACCAGCACGAAGCCTCCGCGCGAATTTGGCTGGATCACCGATTCGGTCAGCGGCAGCAGCGTCACCGTGCGTCCCTGGTTGTCCCCCGGATATTCGCGCGCCAGTTCCGCCGCCAGCGACTTCATATTGTCTTCCGCTTGTTTCCGCGTCACGCCTTCTTTCAACCGGCCGATCACCGGAAACAACAGCGCCTTACGATAGTTAATCCAATCCGCCATCGGCAGCATCTGCTGGTACATCATCAGCGGAACCCAAAGGTCCGTGCTCACCAGCGCATTGGGACCGTGAAAATTCTGTGGCGCAACTCCGATAATGGTGTACTTGCGATGGTTCAAATCGAGTGTGGCGCCCACCGCTTCCGGCTTCCCCTCATATCGCCGCATCCAAAAGCTATAAGCGATCACTACCACAGCGCGGGCATCCGGTACCTGGTCTTCCTCGGGGAGGAACGTCCTTCCTAGTACCGGCCTGACGCCCAGTACGTCAAAGTAATTTCCAGATACAATCTGCGCCTGTATGTCACCCGGCTGCCGGTCACCGGTAAGTGTCACCTGGATGGCCGTGTAAAGTGCCAAGCCCGAGAACACCGTGTTGCGCTCCTGGTAGGCTTTGTAATTGGGGTAAGAGCAATACAGCAGGCCGGGATTAGTGCGGTCCGAGGTAAAGACCGAAACCAAACTCGCCGGATCGCTTACGGGCAGAGGCTGCAGCAACACCGCGCTGACCAGGTTGAAAATGGCGGTATTCAACCCGATTCCCAAAGCTAGGGAAGCGATCGCCACCGCGGCGAACAGAGGGTTTCTCGCCAAACCCCGTAACGCGTAAAGCAGATCCCGTATCACCGATTATTAAACGATTGATATATGTTAGCACTGTATTACTTAGCAACAGTATACGTATGTCAACGTTATCTATCCGCGACGGCCAAGAATTTTGATCCGCTTCCCCCGAAGCGGAATCCCTGGAAATCATCAGTCACTCAGGTTTGCAAGTTCCGGCGCATGCAAACGACAATTAACCAAAAAAACCTTCAGTTCCGGCGATAGGAATCTGAAGAAACGCGCGCTATAATCGACCCTTCGACCGCCGCCCCCAAGAGGAGAAACCGAATGGCGCATTCCCGCTGCCTCCTGCCCCTTGCCGCCGTCGTGCTGGCCTTCACCTTACCCGCGCCCATGCGCGCGCAAGCGGGCTTGGTTTGCTCCTCCTCCGCCGCAGTCACCCCCACCCTCCGCCACGAAGGCTTCACCGAACTCACTGGCGATATCCTCCTCACCTGCGTCGGCGCGCCCGGATCTACGCCCACTCCGCCCGGCTCCGTCATCCCCCAAGCCGATATCTCCGTATCCCTTGGCGTGCCGGTGACCAGCCGCATTCTCGGCGGGACCTCGCCCGAACTCCTCACCGATGCGTTGCTCCTAGTGGACGATCCAGCCCCCGCAAACCAAACCGTTTGCCTCGCCCCAACCAACCCTGTATTGGGCTGCCAAGTCATTGGTGATGGCGGCCAGACATTTAACAAGCCCGGCAAGTTCAACGTATTCCAAGGGCTCGGCGGCAGCGACGCGCCCCAACCCAACTCCATTACCTTCCTTGGCGTGCCCGTCGACCCCGGTATCGCCGCCCGCACCTACCGCATCACCAACGTGCGCATCGATGCCACCCAGGTCCCGTCATCCTCCGGCGGATTGAGTCCCGTAATGGCCTTCGTCTCCTCCAGCCCCGCCACGTCAATTCTCATCAGCAATCCGCAGAACTACGTAGGTTTCGCCGCCGACGGCTTGACTGCCGTCACCTCGGCCGCCAGTCCGCCCTTCCTCCAATGCCTGACTTATCCCACCACGAAAGTCGGCACAGCCACGTTCACCGAGAATTTCTCGACGGCTTTCAAAATCAGAACCAGCGCCACCCAGAATACGCCCGGCGACGTCTATTACTCCGAGAGCGGACTGGAAATTAATTTGGGAACCTTGCCTGCGGGGTTGGCCGACACCGGAACCCGGCTTCAGACTTTCATTAGCAACATTCCGCCTGGCGTCTCCATTTATGTAGACAACTGGGCGCAGTCGACCGCCTCCATCTGCCCAGCCGCTTGTTCGGACGCCACGTTGGTCACTAGCGGAGGCACCCCCTTCGATCCCGGAAGCAACACCATCACCCAAGTCACCAACGGCGCCGAAACCAGCGTTCTCGTGCAGTGGGAAATCACCAACACGAATTCTTCCGCAATCGATTCCGTTACCTTCAACATTTATGCATCCCTCACCGGAATGCCGCCTGCCAACCAGTCCGTCGCCGCGATCAGTGCGTTTAGTCCCCAGTCCGCCGCCTGGTCCAGCACCGGCGCAATCCCCGAATTCTCGTCAACCGTCAACGTGGCGCCAACCCCGGTTAACCTGTTCACCATCGCGCCGTGTCCGCTCATCTCCGGCCAGGTCACCCTCTCCGGCAATGGTCTGAATGGCGTAGCCGTGGCGCTCACCGGCTCCGATCGGGGCACAACCACCACCGTCGGATCCGGCAGCTATAGCTTTGCGGTGCCCGCAGGCGGCAACTACACCATCACCCCAACTCTTGCTGGCTACACGTTCACCCCTCCCAACCAGACGTTTACCAACCTCAGTGGTAGCCAGACCGCGAATTTCACCGCACAGACTTCTACTACAAAGTTCCGCACGCTTTACAGTTTCCCCGGCGGAGACGGCGGCGCATACCCTTATGCGGGCGTCGTCGTGGGCGGTGGCGGCGTGCTCTACGGTACCGCCTCCGCTGACGGAGCCTCCAATCACGGTGTCGTCTTCTCGCTCGCGCCTACATCTACCCAGGGCGTCTGGAATCCCAAGATCCTCGATAGCTTCGCCGGCGGCGCCGCGGGTAGCGATCCCAAGACAGCCCTCCTGATCGGCAAGGGTAGCGTGCTCTACGGCGCTGCCGGCAGCACCATATTTTCGCTGACCCCGCCGGCATCCCCGAGCGGCCCGTGGACCGAAGCGGTTTTGAGCAGTTCCGTCCCGGCGAGCAGTAACCTCGTCATCGGTACCAGCGGTGTGCTCTACGGCACCACCCCCGTCGGCGGTACCGCGAACCTCGGCTCCGTATTCTCGTTGACCCCGCCCGCGTCGCCGGGCGGCGCGTGGATCGAGACCGTCCTTTATAGCTTTAAGGGAGGCACCGACGGTAGCGGTCCGCGAGCCGGCGTGGTCATCGGCACTGGAGGCATCCTCTACGGCACCACCTACAGCGGCGGAGCCGGCTACGGGACGGTCTTTTCCTTGACCCCGCCGACATCCGGAACAGGTCCCTGGACCGAGGCCATCGTCTACAGTTTCAGGGGCGGCACTGGCGCCCATCCCGAAAGCGGCGTGGTCCTCGGGGCCAGCGGCGTCCTCTACGGTACGACCTATTACGGCGGCACATCCGGCTCCGGTACCGTCTATAGTCTCACCCCCCCCAAGACCTCGGGCGCAGCCTGGACCAAGACCGTCCTCTATGACTTCGCGGGCAACATCAACGATGGCGCATATCCCGTCGCCGGTGTAGTAATCGGAGCGGGCGGCGTCCTATACGGCGCCACCGAGTACGGCGGCACGTTGAGCCGAGGCACCATCTACAGTTTGACCCCGCCCATTCCCGGAGGCGCATGGACCGAAACCGTCCTCTACAACTTCACCGGATCCGCCGACGGCGGACAGCCGCAAGCCTCTCTCGTGATCGGCAGCAGCGGCGCCTTATACGGCACCACCATCGCCGGAGGCGCTTTCTCCGACGGAACGGTTTTCAGCATCCTGCCGTAGCGGTCCCCCTACCGATGCACCGCAGTCACCGCTTCTCCGTCATGCAGCGTCTGTTCGCTCGGCAGCGCTACCTCATCGCCCGCCGTTAAGCCCTGTAACACCTGTACCCGCGTGACGCTCGAAGCCCCCGTCGATACCGGTTTCCATGCCAGCTTCCCATCGCGCAACAAGAAGACCCCCGCGCCGCTGGCATCCCGCCGTAAACACTCCTTCGGAATCGTCAACGCGTCCGCCACCGTGGCCGTGCGGATGTGCGCGTCCACATTCGTCCCCGGCAACAAAACCCGCCCCGTGTTATCGATAGTGCACAAAACTTCGCCGACCTGCCTGCTTCCCAACGGCACCACGTTCGCGGGCTTACGCTCCACGGTACCTTCCCACGAACGCCCCGGAACGGCGTCCCAGGTGATGCTGACCGGCTGCCCCTCCTGTACCCGTCCCAGCTCCGGTTCGTCCACGTAAACCTTTACCCGCAACCGCCCTACCTGCCCCACGTTTGCCACCAAATCCCCTACGTTCAGGTACGCGCCCGGTCGTGCCGCCAGATCGTAAACCACTCCCGCAATCGGCGCGTGAATCACCGTCTGCGCCATGTGGCTCTTCGCCAAATCCACCGCCGCTTGCGCGTCCCGCAATCGCGCCTGCGCCACCGTTTTGTCCGACACGCTCACCAGCGCCGTGCGCCGCTTTTCCAGCGCCTGAATGGCCAGCGACGACGCATCCACTTTGGTCTTCATCTCGTCCACTTCTACTCGCGAAGCCGCTTGCTTCTCCGCCAAGCGCCGCAATGAGTCGTATTCCTTTTGCTCGTGCTCCTGCTCCACGCGTAGCCGCGCCAAGTCGCTGTCGATGGACGTCAACTCCAACTGCTTACCGCCTGCGTCAAGCACCGCCAAGTCCGCCCGCGCCTGCGCCGCCCGCGCCTGCGCCGCTTCCAGATCCGCCTGCAAACCCGTATCGCTCATCACCGCCAGCGCCGCGCCCGCATTCACCGCCTGCCCATCTTGGACCGGGACTTTGCTCACCAGTCCCCCCTGCTCCACCCGCACGGACTGCCACTCGATGGGTTCCACCTTCCCGTTCGTCGGCAGTGTGCTCACCAGCGTCTCGCGGACCACTTTGGCAAAAGGAATTTCCGGCGCCCGGTGATCCCGCTGGTATGCCCACCAGCCCAAAGCAGCCACCGGAATCGCCAACAGCCACAATAATCTCTTCACTCTTCCTATCTTAGTGGGGTGTGCCCGCGGCTTGCGCCCCCCCGTTTCAATCTCGCTAAAGTTCCCGCAAGGTGATACCATACTATCGGACCTATACATCTTTTAATCCGGTCCCGGAGGTACTATGATCGTCCTCTTATTCGGCCCCCCCGGCTGTGGCAAGGGTACGCAGGCAGCGTCGATTGCCCATAGCTTTCATATCCCCGCCATCTCTACCGGTGAAATGTTCCGCGCCGAATGTAGAGCCGGCACCGACCTGGGCCGCTTGGCCTGCTCCATCCTGAAGTCCGGAGGCCTCGTCGGCGATGACATCGTCGATCGTATCGTCGCCAGCCGAATCAGCCAACCCGATTGCGCCAACGGATTCCTCCTGGATGGCTACCCGCGCACCCTCGAACAGGCTACTTTCCTCGCCGGACTCGTGCGCAAAATGGGCCTGCCCGACCCCATCGCCATCCATCTGGATGTGCCCGCCGACGTTCTGGTCTCCCGCATCACCGCCCGCCGCCAGTGTGGCCAGTGCGGACGTATCTATAACATGCTCTCGCAGCCTCCCAAAACCGGCGAAATCTGCGACGACGACCGTTCCCCCTTACTCCGCCGCGAAGACGATACCGAAGAAGTCATCCTGGCCCGCCTCAAGGCCTATCACGATGCCACCGGCCCCGTCGTCGATTATTACCGCCACGGAGGCTGCCGCCGCGTGGATGCCACCGGTTCACCCGCCCAAATCGCCGGCGAAATCGAGCGCATCCTCGCCGCTCATGCCGAAACCATAGCCTGTCCCGCCTGATCCTAAGGACACTAACCAGATATCCCATAAGGGCAGGATGGCCTATCCCTTTTTCTTGAAAAACCTGCCCATTTTTGCCCAATCCCACTAGGCTGCGCTCCTGACCGGAATTTTCAATTGGCTTCGTTCGCCACCAACACCCCCTCCCCGGCAAATCTCGTAAAATCCTGCCCAATTTTGCCCAATCGCCGCCGTCCCCCACACAATCATGACCCTTCCTTAACGACTTCCTTACGCCCCCCCACTTACCGTAAGGATGATGCAGGGCACCATCACGTACTTGCGCGACACCGTCGAACTCCCCCTGGCGCAAATCGACCAGCCACCGACCCCGCTCGAACTCGTCGTCCCCTATACCGATCCCGCCCTTACCGCCCACGCCTTGGCTGCCGCGTCCGAATTAGCCCGCGGTTCTCGAGCCCAAGTCGTCCTCATGGCTGTACACGTCCTCCCTTACCCATCGCCCCTCGATTGCCAGGAAGGAATCCGCCGGCGCCTGGAAGCCGACCTCGCCACCCTCGCCCGTACCACCGCCGCGTCCATTCGCATAAAACTGGTCTTCGCCCGCGATCCCGCCGACGCCTACCTCGGCCTCTTACCCCGCCAATCCCTAGTCGTCCTCGGCGCCCGCGCCCGCTGGTGGAAAACAAGGGAAGAGCGCCTCGCCCGCAAACTCTCGTCGCGCGGCCATAGCGTCGCTATAGTTAAGGTGAAATAAACATATGCTCGACCTGTTCTTCGTCGTCATTACCGTCCTGTTCTTCCTGCTCAGTTGGGCTTACGTCCGCGGTTGCGACCGCCTCTAGGAACCCCCATGGAATATATCCTTGCAGCCATCATCGCCGCCGCCGTCGGCGCCTACCTCATCTACGCGCTGCTTGCGCCCGGAGCGCTTCTAAACTATGACTTCCATCGGTCTCTTCCAGATCTTCCTCTATTTCGCCGTCCTCCTGGCCCTCACCAAACCCACCGGCCTCTACATGGCCCGCCTCTTCGAAGGCGAACGGACCTTCCTCCACCCCGTCGTGCGACCCTTCGAACGCCTCATCTACAAAATCAGCGGCATCGACGAATCCGCCGAACAGCGCTGGACCCACTATGCCGCCTCGCTGCTGGCCTTCAGCCTGGTCGGCATCCTTCTCACCTACCTGATCCAACGCGTCCAAGGCTTGCTGCCCTTCAACCCCCAGGGCTTCGGCGGCAAACTGATCTCGCCCGACCTCGCCTTCAATACCGCCGTCAGTTTCGGCACCAACACCAACTGGCAGGCCTACACGCCCGAAACCACCGTCAGCTACTTTACCCAGATGGTCGGGCTTGGCGGTGCATAACTTCACTTCGGCCGCCGCCGGCATCGCCTGCGCCATGGCCATGGTGCGCGGATTCTCCCGCCGCTCCGCCAACTCCATCGGCAACTTCTGGGTGGATGTCACCCGCGCCACGCTCTACCTGCTGATCCCGCTCTCTATCGCCGCAGCGCTCGTCCTGGTCTCCCAAGGCTGCATCCAGAACCTTCATCCGTACACCAAAATCGCCACCCTCGAAGGCGGCGTTCAGACCATCGCCCAAGGCCCCACCGCTTCGCAGGAAGCCATCAAGATGCTCGGCACCAATGGCGGCGGATTCTTCAACGCCAACTCCGCCCATCCCTTCGAAAACCCCACGCCTTTCTCGAACTTCCTCCAGATGCTGTTCATCTTCGTCATTCCCGCCGGACTGACTTACACCTTCGGCAAGATGGTGAAAGACACCCGGCAGGGCTGGGCGCTCTTCGCCGCCATGAGTATCGTCTTCCTCGCCGGCGTCTTCGTGGTTTATCCGGCGGAACAGGCCGGCAATCCGAATCTCTCGAAACTAGGCGTCGCAAAGCGAAGCCACCGCCGCCCAGCCCGGCGGCAATATGGAAGGCAAAGAAGTGCGCTTCGGCATCCCCGCCTCGGCGCTGTTTGCGGTCATCACTACCGACGCCAGTTGCGGCGCGGTGAACAGCATGCACGACAGCTACACGCCGCTCGGCGGCTTGGTTCCGCTATTCAACATCCAACTCGGCGAAGTCATCTTCGGCGGCGTCGGCGCCGGTCTCTACGGCATGCTGATGTATGCCATCCTGGCCGTCTTTCTCGCCGGTCTGATGGTCGGCCGCACGCCCGAATATCTCGGCAAGAAGATCGAGCAGAAGGAAGTCAAGATGGCCATGCTGGCCATGCTGGTGCTGGCCGCCAGCATCCTGCTGTTCGCCGGCGGCGGCATGGTGGCCCACTTCGCCAAGAACGCCTGGATCAATCCGCCCGGCGCACGCCACCGCCAACCTGTCCAACAACGGCCCGCACGGACTTACCGAAATGCTTTACGCCTATACCAGCGCCACCGGCAACAACGGCAGCGCGTTCATGGGTCTCAACGCCAACACGCCCTTCTTCAACACCACCATCGGCCTCGCCATGTTGATCGGCCGCTTCCTGATGATGATTCCGCTGCTGGCCGCCGCCGGCAGCCTGGCCCAAAAGAAAATGGTGCCGGTTTCGGCCGGAACCTTCCCCACCCACGGCGCGCTCTTCGTCGGATGGCTGGTGGGCGTCATTCTGGTCGTGGGCGCGCTCACCTTCTTCCCCGCCCTATCGCTCGGCCCCATCGTCGAGCATTTCCTGATGCACGAGGGCAAACTGTTTTCCATGATGTTGACCGGATTCTGGAGTTAAGATAATGCCTGTAATCGAATCGCCGCCTTCATCATCGTCCTACGTCACCGAGCCCCTGCTGATCTCGAAGAAGGCCGTGCGCGCGCGTCCGCTCTTCGATCCGCCCATCGTGCGGCGCGCCATCCGCGATTCATTCGTCAAGCTGAATCCGCGCCTGATGATGAAGAATCCGGTCATGTTCGTGGTGGAAGTCGGAGCCGCCATGACCACCCTCGAGGTCTTCAAAGATCTCGCTATGGGCGCACAACATCGGCTTCACGTTTCCAGATCACGCTTGTGGCTCTGGTTCACCGTGCTGTTCGCCAATTTCGCCGAAGCCATGGCGGAAGGCCGCGGCAAAGCGCAGGCCGACACGCTCCGCAAGACCAAGACCGAAACCATGGCCAAGCGCTTGAAGAACGGCAAGAAGTACGAGACTCGTTGCCGCCACTCAACTGCGCCGCGGCGATGTCGTGCTGGTGGAACGCGGCGACATCATCCCGGGCGATGGCGATGTGATCGAAGGCATCGCCAGCGTGGATGAGTCCGCCATCACCGGCGAGAGCGCGCCCGGTCATTCGCGAATCGGGCGGCGACCGCAGTGCCGTCACCGGCGGCACCAAGGTGCTCTCCGACCAGATCAAAGTACAGATCACCTCGAACCCCGGCGAAACATTTCTCGACCGCATGATCGCTCTGGTAGAAGGCGCCGAGCGCCAGAAAACGCCCAACGAAATCGCGCTGAACATCGTGATCGCCGGCCTGACATTCATCTTCCTGCTTGGCCGTGGTCAGCCTCTATCCCTTTGCCCAGTACAGCGTCAAATCCGCCGGCCTCGGCGAGGCGCCCAGCGTTACCGTGCTGATCTCGCTGCTGGTCTGCCTGATTCCCACCACCATCGGCGGCCTGCTCTCCGCCATCGGTATCGCCGGCATGGATCGCGTGATGCAGCACAACGTACTGGCCATGAGCGGCAAAGCCGTGGAAGCGGCCGGCGATGTCAACACACTGCTGCTCGATAAGACCGGCACCATCACGCTCGGCAATCGCCAGGCAGTCGAGTTCATCCCCATCGGTGACGCCACGGAAGCCGAACTGGCCGACGCCGCGCAGCTCTCGAGCCTGGCCGACGAAACCCCGGAAGGCCGCTCCATCGTCGTCCTGGCCAAGGAAAAGTACGCCTACCGCGGACGCGAAGTCGCCGAACACGAAGCCCACTTCATCCCCTTCACCGCGCAAACCCGCATGAGCGGCGTCGATCTCGATGGCCGCCGCATCCGCAAAGGCGCTACCGAATCCGTGGTCGAATTCGTGCAGGAACAGGGCGGCAAGATTCCGCCCGAACTGACTCGAAACCACCGCAGCGCATCTCGCGTTCCGGCGGCACGCCGCTAGTCGTCGCCGATCGCGACCGCGTCGCTGGGCGTCATCCACTTGAAAGACGTCGTCAAGGGCGGCATGCGCGAGCGTTTCGAGCAACTGCGCCGCATGGGCATCCGCACCGTCATGATCACCGGCGACAATCCGCTCACCGCCGCCGCCATCGCCGCCGAAGCCGGCGTCGACGATTTTCTGGCGCAAGCCACCCCCAAAGACAAGATGGACCTCATCAAGAAGGAGCAGGCCGGAGGCCGCCTAGTCGCCATGACCGGTGACGGCACCAACGACGCCCCTGCCCTGGCGCAGGCCGACGTCGGCCTGGCCATGAACACCGGCACCATGGCCGCCAAGGAAGCCGGCAACATGGTCGACCTCGACAGCAATCCGACCAAGCTCATCGAAGTCGTGGCCATCGGCAAACAACTGCTGATGACCCGCGGCGCGCTGACCACTTTCTCCATCGCCAACGACGTCGCCAAGTATTTCGCCATCCTGCCGGCTATGTTCATGACCACTTACCCGGTGCTGGCAGAAGCTGAACATCATGTACCTGCGCAACCCCGCAGAGCGCCGTACTGGCGGCCGTAATCTTCAACGCGCTGATCATCATCGCCCTGATCCCGCTAGCCCTGCGCGGCGTGGCCTATAAGCCGCTCACGGCCGGCCGCCTTGCTCCGCCGCAACCTGCTGATCTACGGCGTCGGCGGCGTCATCGCCCCCTTCCCCGGCATCTGGATCATTGACCGCCTGCTGGGCCTGCTGCACCTCGCTTAAGGAACCCGACATGAAAAAAATACTGATTCCCGCCGTGATGCTTACGCTGGTCATTACCGTCATCACCGGACTTATTTATCCGCTGGTAGTCACCGGCCTTTCGCAGGTCTTGTTCCCTCACCAGTCGAACGGCAGTATGATCACCGTAAACGGAAAAATGGTAGGCTCCGCCCTGATCGGTCAGAAGTTCACGAAGCCCGAATACTTCCATGGCCGTCCTTCCGGAGCCGGTGACGGTTACGACGCCGCCAACTCCGGCGCGACCAATCTGGGGCCGACGAATCAAGCCTTAGTCACGCGTGTCAGTGATGACATCAAGAAGTTCCGTCAGGAAAACCCAACTTACACCGGGCCTATTCCGGCCGACCTGCTCACCGTATCCGCCAGCGGCCTCGATCCGCACATTAGTCCCGCTTCCGCATACGCTCAGGTCGACCGCGTCGCCAAAGCGCGTAACCTGCCTGCCGCCACCATCCGCCAAGCTGTAGACCGGCGCGTTGAGGGCCGGCAATTCGGCGTCTTCGGCGAACCCCGCGTCAACATTCTGCTGCTCAACCTTGACTTAGACCGGAAGTAACTGCAATCTTCTGCAATGTTGTATCGTAATATCAGGGGTTGCCACGATATTACTCAAGGTTGTCTGTCTTGCTGCCACGTTTGCTTTGGCGCTGTCAACCGCCGCGCAAACCACTGAGGAACGCGAGAAAGCGTTGCTTGACCGTATCGAACAATTGGAAAAGCGTGTAGCCGAACTGGAAAACAGGGCTGGATTGTCCACGCCCGAACCGCCCGCACCAGTCACTGCCGCCGCGCAGGCGCCCGCGCCCCAGGGATTCCTCGCCGGTTCCACGGTAAACTTCCAGGTCGACGGATATTACAGTTATAACTTCAACGCACCCATCGGACGAGCTAACCTTCTGCGCGCCTACGACGTGCTCAGCAACGCCTTCAGTCTAAACCAGGCTTCCCTCATCCTCGAAAGAACTCCGGACCCAGCCAATGGCAAGCCGTTCGGCGCGCGCGTAGACCTGCAGTGGGGCCAGGCAACCGAATCGTCCCAAGGCAATGCCGCCAACGAACTGCGGCCTGAAATATACCGCAATATCTTTCAGGCTTACGGCACATATGTGATTCCACTCGGAAGTGGTGTCACCGTGGATTTCGGGAAATGGGCCAGTTCGTTAGGTATCGAGGGGAACTACAGCAAAGATCAGATCAATTACTCGCGCTCCTTTTGGTTCGCTTATCTGCCCTTCTATCACATGGGAGCGCGGGTAGCTTACAAAGTGAGTGACAAGTTGGCGCTCAATTATTGGATGACCAACGGCACGGACCAAACCGAACCATTCAACGGCTACAAGGACCAGCTAATCGGATTCACGCTCCAGCCCGCAAAGAACGTTGCCTGGACGACAAACTACTACCTCGGCCAGGAGCATCCCGACGCCATGTATTTCCCCAACGCCGCGCCCGGAAGCCTGCCTTCGCTGCCCACCTTGCAGGGCGTACCGTTTGAACCAATTCCCAATCCGCCCAAAGGACACCTGAATATCATCGATACCTACGCCACCGTCCAGATATCCCCCAAACTACAGTTCGCCTTCGAAGGTGACTATGTCAACCAGCGGCTCTATACCAATTCGCTTCCTGCCTATACTTATGGCGGTGCCGGATATATCCGCTACCAGTTCTTCCCGAAGCTCGCCCTGGCCGCCAGAACTGAGTTTATGGCCGACCATGGCGGCCTGTTTAGCGGTACCGCGCAAGTCCTACGCGAAGCTACTCTAACCACCGAATACAAGTTCGGCGAAGGATTCCTGACCCGTCTCGAATGGCGGCGCGATTTCTCGAACCGCCCCTATTTCCTGACGGACACACTCGACCTGCTGAAGAAGGAACAGAGCACCGCCACCATTGGTTTAGTCTGGTGGTTTGGCGCGAAACAAGGCGTGTGGTAGCCCGCCTGTTCCAGTCTATTATTCCATTGTGACTACGGCGTCCTCCGGATAGGCATGCATGCCAAACTCCGGCACATCAAGTCCCTCCAATTCCACCTCGGGACTCACCCGCATGGATTTGACTTTGTTCACCAGCGAGAACACCACATAAGTCGCACCAAACGCCCAAATCGCGCACAAAGTGGCTCCGCCAAGCTGGCAGAAGAACTGCCGTGTATCGCCGTAAAGCAAACCCGTCACGCCTTGACCCGCGTGGCCCAGATAGCTTGCCGCGCCGACGCCATTCCAGCCCGACCCATAGGTTCCATCGGCGAATATCCCCACGCACACCGCCCCCAGCCACCCGCAGAAGCCGTGTACCGAAATGGCGCCGCAGGGATCGTCGATCTTAGTCACTCGCTCGTTGAACAATACGCCACCGCAAACCAGCGCGCCTGCCAGTATGCCGATCACCACCGCCGAGGTCGGCGAGACGAACGCGCATGGTGCGGTAATGGCCACCAAGCCTGCCAGCATGCCATTGCACGCCATAGTCACATCCGGCTTGCCGAACATGAAGTACCAGATCAGCATGGCCACCGCTGATCCGGCCACCGCTGCCAGATTGGTGTTGATGGCCACCACAGAGATGCGCAAGTCAGTCGCGCCCAACGTGGATCCCGGATTGAAACCCATCCATCCAAATAGCAGGATGAACGTTCCCGACACCACGTACACCAGGTTATGCGCCGGAAAAGCTCGCGGCTTTCCATCTCTCCCATACTTGCCCAACCGCGGGCCTAGGATAATCGCCAGCGCCATGGCGCAGAATCCGCCCACCGCATGCACGACACTCGATCCGGCGAAATCCACATAGCCGTGACCCAGGTTCAAGGTCGACCCTACTTGTGACAGCCAACCACCGCCCCATACCCAGCAACCGAAGATCGGATACAGCAGCGCGCCAACGAATAGCTCGCAGATCAGAAACGCCCAAAAAGTGATGCGCTCGCAGATCGCGCCCACAATGATATAACCGGCCGTCTCCATGAACACGACTTCGAATAAGGCCAGGCAGTTGCTACCCGCATCGTAAGCCGGCCCCGTCATAAAGAAGCCCTTGCCTCCCAGGAAGCCCCATTGCCCGCTGCCCAGCAGATAGTGGTTCAGCGTCGGAGCGCCGCCCAGATTTGCCGGCGCCGCATTTACCGCCACCGCGCCGAACTGGAACGCGTAGCCCACCGCATAGTAAGCCAGGAAAGCGAACACATAAGCGGCGAAGTTCAGCATCATCAAATGGCCGGCATTCTTCTTGCGAACCAGCCCGCAAGTCAGCAGCGCGAATCCCGCCTGCATGAAGAGCACCAGGTAGCCGGTGTTTAAGGTCCACGCGAAGTTGGTCGCTACCCGCAGATGACCGACGGAATCGGCCAGCTTTACCGCCAGCGGTTCCTTCGCGGACTGTGACTGGTAGTCGTCGTAGTCTTTCTTGTTCTTGGGATAGTCTGGCGCATTCTTGTCCGCCGGCACCGGCACGGCGAAACTCGTGCCGCCGGCGTCCACCGCGGTGGTCCTGTCGCCCGTTGCAATGCCTGCCGGATCCGGCTTAGGATCCTCGGCACGGCCTTGCGTAAGAAAACCTGCCAGGCCTAGGGTCAATAACATGACCATCCTGGCAGAGAAGTGAGAGCGAAATCGAAGCAGACAAGAGTTAGCCATTAAAGTAGAGTGAACCAAACCAGGACCCAACCGTCAAGACGAAATTTCTTTTGCATCCTATAAGCTTTTTTGTGGCTTACGCGTCAGAATAGTGACTGGAGGATTTCGCGCGGTTGCCTGCCAGTATCGACAAACGTCCCAGTCCCGATGAGCTGCTGCGCCGCGTGCAAGCCGAAGAACGGCGCGCCCGCCGCGGCCGTCTGAAAGTATTTCTGGGCTATGCCTCGCGCGTGGGCAAATCGTTTCGCATGCTCGACGAAGGCCGCCGCCGCAAAGAGCGCGGTGAGGATGTAGTGGTCGCCGCCATCCAGTTTCCGCTTACGCCCGACCTCGAAGCCTTGATGGCGACGCTCGAATATATCCCGCCACTCAAGGAACTCTATGCCGGCAACGAATACGAAGTCCTGGACGTCGCGTCCATTTTCCGCCGCCATCCGCGCGTCTGCCTGGTGGACGAATTGGCCTATGATAACCCACCCGGCACGCGCAATCCCAAACGCTGGCAGGATGTCGACAATATCCTCGACCAGGGTATCTCGGTCATCACCGCGATCAACTTACAACACATTGAGGAGCATCAGGACGATATCGAGCGCATTACCGGCAAACGCGCGCGCCAAAGCGTACCTGAGCGCTTCCTGCGCTCCGCCGACGAGATCGTGCTGGTGGATGCCGCGGTAGACGATATGATGCAGCGCGCCGGCACACGCGAAGTCGAAGACGTACGCCGCCTTTCCGAATTGCGCGAGCTGGCCCTACTGCTGGCCGCCGACGTGGTGGACGGCCAACTCGAAAACTACCTGCGCTCGAATGGCGTCCTGCTGCGCTGGGGCTCAGGGGAGCGCATTCTGGTTTGCGTGACGCCGCGCAGCGATGCCGGCGCCATGCTGCGTAGCGGCCGCCGTAATGCCGACCGGTTCCACGGCAACCTGTTGGTCTGCTATGTACGGCAAGACGGCCTCAACCCGGTGGACCAAGCCACCATGGATGCCAACCTCGCTTTAGCCCGCGAACTCGAAGCTGACGTCCATGTCCTCGAAGGCGCCGACCCCATCGATTCCATCATCCACTTTGCGCGCGAGCAGCGCATCACCCAGATTTTTGTGGGCCACAGCGCGCCCGACCGTTGGAAAGAGATCTGGTCGCGCAGCCCTGTCGATCGCTTGATCCAGGCCGCCAGCGACATCGACATTCGCATCTTTCCGCATCCCCAAGCCTCATGAGCGATCCCGCCCCAGCAGTCCAAGCCCGCGGCCGGTTGAAAGTATTCCTCGGATACGCTGCCGGCGTAGGTAAGACCTACCAGATGCTCGATGAAGCCCAGGAACTGCATCGCAAAGGCGTGGACGTAGTGGTTGGCTACTTTGAACCGCACGCCCGCCAGGACACCATCGGCAAAACGGTGGGCCTGGAGTTCGTGCCCCGCCGCAAGATCGAATACCGTGGCTCAGTTTTCGAAGATATGGATGTGGACGCAATTCTGCGACGCAAACCAGCCGTCTGCCTGGTGGATGAGTTTGCCCATACCAACGTGCCGGGTTCACCGCGACTGAAGCGCTGGGAAGACGTACAAGTTCTGCTCGACGCCGGCATCGATGTTTTCACCACCTTGAACGTGCAGCACCTGGAAAGCTTGAACGACGAGGTCTGGCACATCACCGGCGTGCGCGTGCGGGAGACCGTGCCCGATTGGGTCGTGGACGCTGCCGACGAAGTAGTATTGGTGGACCTGACCGCCGAAGCGTTGCAGAACCGCCTGCACCGCGGTGTGGTCTACGCGGCCGACAAGGCCATGAAGGCCATGGAGAACTTCTTTACCGAAACCAATCTAACTGCCTTGCGCGAGATGGCGCTCCGTCATACTGCCCACGAAGTGGAAGGCCGGCTTTCAGACCTACATACCGCTTCGCACACCGTCGCGCAAACCGCGCTTCCCTCTCCCGCCGGACCCGCGCGGCACGAGCGCATCCTGATTTGCTTGACCGAGCGACCGTCCACGGCCGTATTGATACGCCGCGGCAAACGCGTAGCCGATTACCTGCATGCCGACTGTCTGGCCGTGCATGTGGAACGGACTGTCGCCGCGGCTGGGAAGAAGAGCCATAGCGAAGCCCTCGAGAAACACTTATGCTTTGCGCGCAACTTGCACATCGAAACGCACGTCTTGACAGGTAAGGATGTTGCTCGCGCGATTGTGGATTTCGCGCGCGCGCAGCAAGTCACCCAAATTTTCCTGGGCCGCACAGCCGCTAAATCATTCTGGGGTGGGGTATTAAGTACAGTTCATCGGGTAGTTCGCCTGGCCCGTGACCGCGAGATAACAATTGTGGCAGAACGCTTGCGGTAGTCCAGTCGACTGAATGCTAGGATGGTTGAGAATGTTTCGAACCTGGGTATTGGGATTTCTGATCTGTATACCAGCCGCCTGTGCGCAAGCGCCACCTGAGGGTGCTTGCGGCGCCGACGCGCCAGACGTGGGTCAAGCCTTCGACCACTTATATAACTTCAATTTTCCCGCTGCCCATGGGGACATTGACCGTTATATAGCCGCCCATCCCAAGGAACCATTGGGTTACGCCATTCGTTCGGCGGCTTATCTTTTCTATGAACTCGACCGCCTCGGAATCCTTGAAACTGAGTTCCTGACCAACGACAAACATATCGCCGAGAAGAAAGCTCTGCGCCCCGATCCTGACATACGGGCTAAGTTTCTGAAGGCCGTGGACGACGCCACCTCGCGCGCGCAGGCGATCCTTGCGGTCAATCCGAGTGACCGCCAGTCGTTATTCTCGATGTCGATTGTCGAAGGCGTTACAACCGACTATATGGCTTTTATCGAGAAACACCAAATCGCCAGTCTCTCGCCGGCCAAGCGGTCCAATGGTTACGCACAGCAACTGATGAAGCTGAATCCGCCTTGCGTGGACGCCTACATCACCGCCGGAATTACGGAATATATGGTGGGCAGCCTGCCCTTCTTCCTGCGCTGGTTTATTCATTTTGATAATGTGCAGGGCAGCAAGGAAAAGGGCGTGCAGAACCTGGAACGCGTTGTGCGCGAAGGCCACTACTTTAATCCCTTCGCCAAGATTCTGCTGGCGATCATCGACCTACGCGAAAAACGTCCCCGCGACAGCGAGAAACTGTTGGAAAGCCTGGCTCACGATTACCCCTCGAATCCGCTTTTCCGGAAAGAATTGGCCCGCATGTCTACGGGACAGGCAGCAAACGGACAGAACTAAAGACGGTACCCGCATTACCGCTTCCGCCGGCGTCCTTGTGAAACACTTAGAGCAGGACGTCTATGAATTCCGACATATTTGGCGCCGTCTTTCAGAACTTGCGTACGGGTGCGTTGCTGCTTGAACGCGCCACGGGGCGAATCCAGGCGGCCAATCCTGCGTTTCAGCGCATGTGCGGCTTCCCGCAGAAGGAACTGGCGGGCCGAAACTTCTGGGCCCCCCCCCTGGTCGACGATCAAGAAGCGGGCGCCGAACTCTTCGCGCATCTGCGCGCCGGTGGGGCGGTCGAAGGCGCCCAATTGCCGCTGCAGACCCGCGATGGATCTTGCCTGTTACTGGAAATCAACGGCGGTGCCGTGGATGCTTCCACCGTCCAGTTGGAGGTGCGGGATGCCACCGCGCAACACGGAGCCCGCATGGCCGATCGGATGGAGGCGCAGCGCGCTCTGGCCATCCGGGTTGCGGCCGAATTCAACGACATGCATCGCGCCTTGAAGTCTGCAGGAGAGTTGGTCGGCAACTGCGCCCGGCGCGGCCAGGCGACTTTCCAGGAATCGGACGAGGTTCGCAAGGCGGCCGACCGTGCCAGCGCGATTACCCGCGAATTATTGGCGTACAGCGGCCAGTTGCCGCTCGACCCCCACCCCACCCAACTCAACGATCTGATCGGCGAGATGCAGCCAGCCTTGCAACAACTGCTGGGGGAAGACATTGAAGTAGTCTCCGAGCTTAGCCGCGACGCGTCGCCAGTCATGGTGGACGCCGCGCAGATCCGCCAGATCCTCCTGAAACTGGCGGCGAATTCCGGTGAAGCCATGGCGCATCGCGGCAAATTCCGCATCGCCACGCGCAATGTTTCGGCTAACGATGCGACGGTGGCGCACGCCGGTAAGGGTGGATCTTACGCGATGCTGGAAGTCACCGATCAGGGTCCCGGCCTGGACGACGCCAGTTGGGAACATCTCTACGAGCCGTTTTTCACCACCAAGCAGCATGGGCGGCGCGGCCTCGGATTGGCCGCGGTAAATGGACTCGTCCGCCAGATGGGCGGCCTTTTGTGGGCGCACAGCGAACCCGGACAGGGCGCCTCTTTCCGTATTTATCTGCCTGTGGCGATTCCCGTTGCGCAATCCGTTCCTGCCGGGCCGGCCACCATTCTGTTAATGGAGCAGAATGAAGGCCTTCGCACCGTAGTCGCCAACATCCTGAAGAAGCGCGGCTATCGCGTGATGGCGGCACAGGCTCCCGCCGACGCGCTCGAAATGGCCCAAACACAAGGCTCGCCCGACTTGCTCATCAGCGAGCCTGACACCAATCTGGTCAAGAGCCTTGCCAGGCTTCATCCGGAATTGCGGACGTTGTTCCTGAATGGCCATTCCGACCATGGCGGTGTACCCACGTTAAGCAAACCGTTTGAGGTAGAGACTTTGTTGGACCGCGTGAGCGAGTTGCTAAAGACCTAAACTACCGGCGATCAGGCTTCATCGACGCCCTGAGCAACCGCCGCCGTGGCGGGTGCGCTCATTGATGTCCTGTCTCGCATCTCGGGCGCCACCGGCTTCCGCACATCGTAGAATTGCACCCGGCAGTAGCGGCAATGGTAGAGGTCCGCGCCCCAAAGGTATTGCGCGAAATTGATCGGACCGGTGTGCATTTTGTCGATCTTGTCACGCGATAACAGCCGCGTTAGGCGATACGTACCGCAGCGCGGGCAGCGCGGATAGTCGCCTAGATAAAGAGCATACCAACGCGGCTCCGGTTTGCGAGTGTGGCATTGCCGGCACTCGTACATTGCCACGTAAACGAACTTCTCGGCGAAAGTCCGATGGACGCGTCGCAGCTTACCTTGGCAAGTTGGACAGTGAAGCACTTGGTACTATTTTATACACCAATTGCGCGGACAACACAACCGCGTGACAATAGGATATAGCCTGTAGTTTTCCCTGACAAGTCTTATGCTCGAACGGATCTCGGTGCACGGTGCGCGCCAGCACAATTTGAAGAATATCGACGTGGAAATCCCGCGCAACAGCCTTACTGTCATCACCGGGCTGAGCGGATCGGGTAAATCCTCGCTGGCGTTCGATACCATCTACGCGGAAGGCCAGCGGCGCTATGTGGAGACGCTATCCACCTACGCGCGCCAGTTCCTGGACCAGATGGAACGCCCCGACGTGGACTCCATCGAAGGTCTTAGCCCGGCCATTTCGATCGAGCAGAAGACCACCAGCCGCAGTCCCCGATCGACAGTAGGCACGATCACCGAGATCTACGATTATCTGCGCCTGCTGTATTCCTCGATCGGTACGCCCCACTGCCCCTTGTGCGGCAATGAAATCTCCCGGCAGACCACCGAACAGATCCTGCAGCATGTGCTGGCTCTACGGCCCAACGAACGCATTATGGTGCTGGCGCCCATCGTTCGCGGGCGCAAGGGCGAATACAAGAAAGAACTGGAAAAGCTGGCGCGCCAGGGTTTTGTGCGTGCCCGCATCGACGGCGTGCTGCGATCGCTCGAAGACGATTTCGCGCTCGACCGCCGTAAGAATCACACCATCGAAGTGGTGGTGGATCGCCTGCTGGTGAAGCCGGGTATCGAAAAGCGCCTGGAAGCGTCCATCGAAATTGCCACCAAACTGGCCGGCGGCCTGGTGGTGATTTCGGTGGTCAACGGCGAAGACCGCCTGTATTCGCAAAAGTTGGCGTGTACCGAATGCGGCACCAGCGTGCCGCAGCTTGAGCCGCGCTCGTTTTCCTTCAACAGCCCGTATGGCGCCTGCGAGGAGTGCAGCGGACTGGGCAGCAAGTGGACGTTCGATCCGGGCAAGGCGATCGTGGATTTCTCCCGTCCGCTGCTCGAAGGCGGCCTTGGACCGGGCGCCGGATCTGCATATATGAAGCAGCGCTTGGCGGAAGCCTCCAAAGCGCTACGCATCGATTTGAAAAAGCCATTCGACCAATTCTCCAAGAAAACCCAGACGGCGCTGCTCGAAGGCGCCAACGGATTCCCCGGCATTCTGAAGATTCTGGCGCAGACTTACGAGGAATCGTCGGAGGGCTATCGCGAGTGGCTCACTGAATATATGTCGCCGGCGGAGTGTCCCGCGTGCCACGGAAAGCGGCTGCGGCCGGCAAGCCTAGCGGTGCGCGTGAAAAACTTCTCCATCGCCGAGTTCACCGAGATGCCGATTTCGCGGGCATTGATGACCGTACGCAACTGGGAATTCGGCGAGCGCGAGACACAGATCGCCGGGCGCGATTGTGGATGAGATCCGGCGCCGCTTGGAATTTCTGTCGGCGGTGGGCCTCGATTACCTGAGCCTGGACCGTTCATCGGCCACTCTTTCGGGTGGCGAGGCGCAGCGCATCCGCCTGGCGACGCAGATCGGGTCGAAATTGCGTGGCGTGCTTTATGTGCTGGACGAGCCGTCCATCGGGCTGCATCCGCGCGATAATGGCCGGCTGCTCGATACGCTCACGCATTTGCGCGACATGGGCAACACGGTGCTGGTGGTGGAGCACGATGCGGAGACCATCGAGCGCGCCGATTACGTGATCGACCTCGGACCGGGCGCCGGACGCCTGGGCGGCGAACTGGTGGCCTCCGGCACGCCGAAGGGCATCGTCGGAAAATCCGGATTCGCTGACCGGACGGTATCTGTCGGGCGCTACCGAGATCGCGGTGCCCGCCGCAGCGCCGGCCGTCGAACGGGAAGAAAATCGCCATCATCGGGCGCTGCCGAACATAATCTGAAAGACATCGATGTGGATATTCCGCTGGGCTTGCTGACCGTGGTCACGGGCGTTTCCGGCAGCGGCAAATCCACGCTGGTGAACGAGATCCTGTATCGCGCGCTGGCCCAGCAGATCTACCGGTCGCACGAAAATCCGGGCAAGTTTACGGCGATCAAGGGCATGCAGCTTTTGGACAAGGTGATCCGCATCGATCAATCGCCCATTGGCCGCACGCCGCGTTCGAACCCGGCTACTTACACGGGACTGTTCACTCCCATTCGCGATCTGTACGCCATGCTGCCGGAATCGCGCGAGCGCGGTTACAAGCCCGGGCGCTTCAGCTTCAACGTGAAAGGCGGACGCTGCGAAGCCTGCCAGGGCGACGGCCTTGAAGCGCATCGAGATGAATTTCCTGCCCGATGTCTATGTCACCTGCGACGTGTGCCGCGGCCGGCGCTACAATCACGAGACGCTGCAGGTGAAGTACAAAGGCCATTCCATCGCCGACCTGCTGGACTGCACGGTGGAAGAGGCGCTGCCGCTGATGGAGAACATTCCGCAGATCCGTCCCAAGCTGCAGACCTCTGAACGATGTCGGGCTGGGCTATATCCACCTGGGCCAATCGTCCACGACGCTTTCCGGCGGCGAAGCGCAGCGCATCAAGCTGGCCAAAGAATTGAGCAAGCGCCAGACCGGCCGCACCTTTTACGTGCTCGACGAGCCCACCACCGGGCTGCACTTCGACGATGTCCGCAAACTGCTGGACGTGCTGCAGCGCCTGGTGGATCTGGGCAATACGGTGTTGGTGATCGAGCATAATATGGACGTGATGAAGACCGCCGACTGGATCATCGACCTGGGTCCGGATGGCGGCGAGTATGGCGGCCGGCTGGTGGCGGCGGGCACGCCGGAGCAGGTGGCGCGGTCAAGAAGAGCTACACGGCGGAGGCGCTGCGAAAGGTGATATGAGCAAGTACGCGGCGCAGCCCATCGATTTCGCGGGTTTGAAAACCGTGCCGCTGCAGGCGCGCGGCGGCAAGGTGCGCGTAACGGACTTCGCTACGCGTCTATCGGAAAGGCGCAGGCGTAGGCGGCGTGGCTCGACTCATTGCCCCATATGCTGGCGGGCGATTCGCTGCGGGCCGTGGTTGGCGCCATCGCGCGCGGCGCGAGCGCAGGGACGCGCCATCATCTGGGGACTGGGCGGGCATGTGATCAAGTGCGGTCTGGCGCCGGTGCTGATCGACCTGATGCAGCGCGGATATGCCACGGCGTTCGCCATGAACGGCGCGGCCTCGATCCACGATTTCGAGATCGCGCTGGCCGGCCACACCAGCGAAGATGTGGAAGCGGTGCTGCCCGACGGGCGTTTTGGCGCGGCGGAAGAAACCGGCCGCGAGATGAACGAGGCTATCGGCGCAGGCGCACGCGACGGTCTTGGAATGGGCGAAGCGCTCGGGCGGGGGCTTGATGAAATCGCGGCGCCGGAGTTTGCGCCCGCCAGCCTGGTGCTGCAGGCATGGCGTGCAGCTACTCCTGTAACGGTACATGTAGCCATCGGCACGGACACGCCGCACATGCATCCGGCGGTAGATGCGGCAGCGATGGGCAGCGCCACGCATCGCGATTTCCGGCTGCTATGCTCGCTGGTGGCTGGGCTTCACGATGGCGGGGTGTATTTGAATGTGGGTTCCGCGGTGGTGCTGCCGGAAGTCTTCCTGAAGGCGGTTTCGGCAGTTCGAAACCTGGGTCATCCGCTAGCGAAGTTCACCACGGTGAACCTCGATTTTCTGCAGCATTACCGGCCCAAAGCGAACGTGGTCGAAAGGCCCCATGCCCAAGCCGGTGGCGCCGGATACTCGCTTACCGGACACCATGAGTTAATGGTTCCCTTGCTGGCGGCCTGCCTGATCGAGAGCGAGGCATGAGTCCGGAACCGTTCGAGGTAGCCCCACTT
The DNA here is from genome assembly GCA_963738345.1 of Bryobacterales bacterium. GTDB lineage: Bacteria > Acidobacteriota > Terriglobia > Bryobacterales > Bryobacteraceae > Bog-159. The sequence continues at coordinate 1,632,898 of CAVTWI010000002.1, read as the reverse complement.
CCGGAAGTTCCGCAGCCGGAGGTCTATCCGTTTTGGGGATACCTGGACTTACTGGGCTTCGTGCTGATTGCGCTGTTCGGTTCGGTCGTCGAGTCACTGCTGATGGCAGCGTTGATGGCGGCGAAGCACATCAAACAAATCTACGTGCTGATGCCGGCGCAATTGTTCTCTATGTGATTCTGCTGGGTTCGCTGGCCCTGATTTTCCGCCGATACTACGGGCGGCCCTTCTGGTACTCAGTGCGCTGGATTTCGGCGGCGGTCAGCACGCAAATGGTGGCAGGCTGCGGAGTGCTGGCGGCGTTCGTGGTGATGGTAGTGAGCGTGTTGATCAAGACGCCGGACCTCGACAGTCCCATGAAGGCGCTGTTGTCCGACCCTACATCGGTATTGATGATCGCGGTGATCGGCATAACGTTGGCACCGGTGTGCGAGGAGGTCGTCTTTCGCGGGTTTCTGCAACCGCTACTGGTGCGTTCGTTAGGCGCGGTGCCCGGTATTTTGGTAGCCGCGGCGGCGTTCGGGTTGATGCACTTTCAGGAATACGGCAATTCGTGGCGGCATGCGTTACTGATCACCGCGGCGGGCGCGGCCTTCGGCTGGATGCGCTATCGCACGGGGTCCACGAAAGCCGCGGCGATCATGCACTCCGCCTACAACTGCGTCTTTTTCGTATTGCTGGCGCTACAACAGGCCGCATCGCACGGCAGGTGGATTGAGAATGTCAAATAACAAAATTGCGTTGGTAACGGGCGCCGGCAGCGGCATCGGGCGGGCGGTGAGCTTGGCACTGCAGGGCGCGGGCTATTCCGTAGTTCTGGCGGGACGCCGGGCGACGCCATTGGATGAGACTGCCGCGATGGCTTCGGCGGACGGGGGCGAAATGTTGGCGGTCCCTACAGACGTGGGAAATCCGGAAGCCGTGCGCGCGCTGTTCGCCAAAACGGCCGAAGCCTTCGGGCGCCTGGACCTGCTATTCAATAACGCGGGCATGGGTGCGCCCGCCGTGCCGATTGAAGATCTGACTTACGAACAGTGGAGCGCGGTGGTGAGCGTCAACCTGACGGGTCCGTTTCTATGCGCACAGCAAGCCATCAATCTGATGAAGGCACAGACGCCGCGCGGCGGACGAATCATCAACAACGGATCCATTTCGGCGCATGCGCCGCGGCCCAACTCCGCGCCCTACACGGCCACTAAACACGCCATCACCGGCCTTACCCGCAGCCTGGCGCTCGACGGGCGTAAGCATGACATCGCTTGCGGCCAGATCGATATCGGCAATGCGTCCACGGAGATGACCGCGCGCATGGCGGCCGGCGTGCCGCAACCGGACGGCACGAGGCAGCCTGAGCCGGTAATGGATGTACGCCACGTAGCGGATGCGGTTTTATACATGGCGGGTTTGCCCCTGGACGCCAACGTCTTGTTCATGACCGTAATGGCCACGCAGATGCCGTTTGTGGGTCGCGGATAAAGAACGGCCTACTTCTTTTCTTCTTTCTTCTCGTCTTTCTTGTCTTTATCGTCGGCGGGACGTTTTGATTTGCGCGGTACCGGTTTGGCGCTGGCCAATTCTACGTAGGCTTTCAGAATGCGGTCTTTCTGCTCCGGATCGAGAACCAGTCGCGTACGTTTGCCGCTGCCGGAGAGTTTGAAATATCCGTCCTCGGGATGCACTGCGTAGAGCATGGCGGCCATCGCAGAGGATGGTGCGTCGTAAGGCATGGCTCTATAGGCGCGGTAGGCTTCGGCGACGGGATGCGCGGGCGTGTACGAGAAATCCTTCTCGATGCTATCGCCCGGAAACAAGAGCGCGTTCCCGATTTCCGGTCCAACGCTCACCACCGGCGTCGGCCAATCTTCTATGACCCTGCCCAAAGCGGCGTCCGGCGAACCGGTTTCAGCCACGCATAGTAACTTCACTTTGCGCGCAATCCACTCCTTCGCACCGTACAAATCGAGCAAGCGCGCGAGGTCAGTGGCCGGCCCGCTCAGCACCACTGCCGCATTGCCGTCGGTCTGCGCCATTAGAACATTACGGATGAGGGTAGCGCTGTCAGCCGTGTCGTTGACGCTTTTTATGGAGTTCGCGTAAGACAGCGTGTCCAGCTTGTCGAAGACAGGCGAGGCGCCCGGGGGGGGGCCTTCGGCCAGGCCGATGGGCATGAAGTGCATGAACATGGCCGCAGGTCCGGTGGTGGCGCTGGCATAGAAATGATCCAACGCATCACAGAACCGGGCCGCCTTTAAATCGGAATTCGAAACGCAAACCGCCGCAGTCCGGGCTTGGCCTTTGCCATCGAGGCCATGCAGGATGGCCAGCGCCAGCACTTCATCGATTCGGCGCATGGCTGAATCGAAGACGATGCCGACGGGCGGTTTAGCGGTGCCCGGAAACTGCATGCCTAGGTAAGATCCAGCGCGTCAAGCCGGCCGGTGGAATCGCCGAAGTGTTCCACGTGCACGCCCATCCGGTCCATCATGGCCAGGTAGAGATTGCACATGGGCGTTTCCTTCCGGTAGACGATGCGGCGGCCGGATTTGAAATGGCTGCCGCCGCGTCCGGCGATCAGGGTCGGCAGATCCTCGTGCAAATGGCGGTTGCCGTCGGAAAGGCCCGCGCCGTAGACGATCATGCAATTGTCGAGCAAGGTGCCGTCGCCTTCCTTGATGGAACGCATCTTGTCGATCCAGGCGGCGAACTGGCGCACGTGATAGCTGTTGATCTGCGTGACCTTTTCGATCAGGTCGGGCTGGTTGCGGTGATGGGTTAGCGGATGGTGGCCGTCGGGAATATCGATTTCGCGATAGGGCCGCGAGGTGCCTTCATGGGTGACCAGGAAGGTGATGACGCGCGTCAGGTCGGACTGGAACGCCACCGTCATCATGTCGGCCATGAGCTTGAAGTGTTCGGCGAAATCGGCCGGAACGCCGTAAGGCTTGTCCATGTGCGGATCGATCTGGGCGTTGTCTCTTTTCTGCTTTTTCAATCTGGCGTTCGATTTCGCGGATGGATGAAAGATACTCGTCGAGTTTGCGCCGGTCCGTGGGGCCCAAATCGGTTTCGAGCTTGCGGGTATCGTCCGTGACGAAGTCGAGGATGCTGCGCCGATACAGGTTCTCGCGTGCGCGGGCGGCGGGGGTCATGGCGACGCCGTTGCCGAACAGGCGTTCGAAGAGGGCGCGCGGATCGAGCATCGGCGGCAGTGGTTGCGTCTCGCTCTTCCACGCGAGATTGTTGGTGTAAGCGCAGGAGTAGCCGGAGTCGCAATCGCCGGCCTGGCGCGCGTCTTCCATACCGAGTTCGAGCGAAGGGAAGCGTGTTTGCTTGCCGACCTGGTTGGCCACGATCTGATCGAACGAGACGCCGGCCTTGATGTCGATCACGGTCTTGCGCGGTTGTACGCCGGTGAGATAAGAAGCGCAGCAGCGGCCATGGTCGCCGGCGCCATCGAGCAGGGCGCGGCCGGTGTTATGGGTCAGGTTGCCGAGCAGGGTGATGTCCTGGCGAAAGGGTTCCAGGGGCTTCAGGATGCGCGGCAGTTCGCCCAGCGTCCCTTCGTAAGACGGATTCCAGCCATCCATCACGATGCCGTTGGGCACGTAGACGAAGGCCATTCGGACGGGTGGCTTGGCATTCTTGGCGCTGGCCAGGGCCGGCGCCATCGCATCCAGGAAGGGGAGCGCAACGGCCGTGCCCAAGCCGCGCAGAAATGTACGTCTGGGTAGAGCCTTTTTAGTGATCATCGTTGTGCCACCTCCTTCAGCTTGCATCTTTGGCGGGAGCGGTTTTATCCGGAGCGGCTTTATCCGGTGCCAGACCGGCATCGCCGCGGCCCATCTGGAACGGGGCGCTATGCACGATTTCGAAAATCAACGATTGGAAGCGATATCCGGCCGCTGCCATATCGCGATTGATGCCATTCACGGTGCGGCGATCATAAGGCTGCAGGCCGCGGCCCAGCGCGTAGGTCAGCATTTTTTCGGTGAGGCAGCGCGAGAACTGCGGCAGGCCTGCCATCAGCAGCGCGCGCATTTCGTCGGGGGTTTTGAACGATTTGCCGTTGGGCAGCGTGCCGCTCGAATCCACCGGAAATTTTCCGTCTTGTGTGCGCCACTTTGCCGATGGCATTATAGTTTTCCAGGCCGAAGCCGAGCGGATCCATCTTGTTGTGGCAGGAGGAGCACATCGGGTCGGCGCGGTGTTTCTCCATCTGCTGGCGCAGGGACATCAGGGTGCCGACGGCGCGTTCATCGAGCGCGGGCACATCGGGGGAGGAGGGGGAATCTCGGAGCCCAGAATATTGTTCAACACGTACTTGCCGCGCAAGCACCACCGAAGTACGGGTGGGATAACTGGAAACCGTCAGGACGCTGGCCTGGCTCAGCAATGCCGCCGCGCTGGCCGGTCGGTGAGTTCCACGCGGCGGAAATCCGGGCCCGTCACGCCGGGGATGCCGTAGAACTTGGCCAAGCGACCATTCAGGAAAGTGTATTTGGCGTCGATGAAATCGGAAAGGGGGCGATTCTCGCGCAGAACGTATTCGAAGAACATGCGCGTCTCGGTTTTCATGGCGTCGCGCAACTCGGGTCCCCATTCGGGGAACTTATCCGGGATCGGGCTTCACCACGTCCAGATTGCGGATCTCCAGCCACTGGCCGGCGAAATTGGCGGCGAACGCAGCGGAGCGCCGGTCGGCCATCATGCGCTTCACCTGCGCGTCCAGCACGGCGGGATCGTGCAGCTTTGCCCGCTTCGGCCAGACGCTTGCAGTTCGTCGTCGGGCATGGAGCTCCACAGGAAATAGCTGAGGCGCGAGGCCAGTTCGATGTCCGAAATGCGGTGGACGTCCTGCGCGTCGGTGGGATTGGGATCGTGCTCGATGCGGAAAAGGAATTGGGGCGTCACCAGCATGGCTTCGAATAGCCAGTTGGATGCCCTGCTCGGTGGTCTCGCCGCGCGATTGGGCCAGCGCGACGAAGCGCAGCAGCGCCGCGACTTCGGCCTGCGTGACCGGCCGGCGATAGGCGCGATGCGCCAGGTTGGCAACGATCTTATCCACGCAGGCCGGCCCGGTCTTCGGATCGCAGATCAGAATCTTCTTGCGACTGGCGCGTTCGACGTCGGACGGGAAAGGGCCCGACGAAAACGATGGAATTCAGAAACTTGTTCTTCTTATTGTTGTAGGCGTCTTTGTCGGTGAGCGTCTTGGCGAAATCGTCGTCGATGAAACCCGCGCGGAAGACATGATCGCCGGAAGGCAGATACATGCGGACTTCAGCTTCCGAATATGGATCGAAATAGACCAGCTTCGACGGCTTGGTTTCGACCGGCATGGTCTTCAGCAGCACGCCGTCCATCCAGAAGCCGAGGGTGACCGGCTTGGCATCCGCGCTGCGCTCGCCCGGCATGCCGAAGCGGACGATATAATCGCCATCCCATTCCACGCGATGCGAGGCTTCGATGGTGCTGAGATCCAGGCGGCGTATGGTTTTGTCCTTGGTATGGTATTGCACCTCGAGCGGCTTCTTGGGCAGCGGATCGGCGCCCATGGCGCGCGAGGCGATAGTCTCGGCCGCGTCCATGTAGCGTTCCATCAAGATCGGCGAAATGGTCAGGACGTCGGCGATGTTGTCGAAGCCGTAAGCCGGAATCGTCAGTGGGAAAATCCTGTTCGGCGTGGAAATCGACGGCCAGCAGATCGCGAATGGTATTGGAATATTCGCTGCGATTGAGACGGCGCGCGGTGACATGCCCGGGGTCCGGTTTGGCAATGCGGTCGGCCTTATCGAATTCCCCTTCCACGTAATGAATCAGGGCTTGCATCTGCGCGTCGGGCGGACGGGGAATACCTTTGGGAGGCATCTCGCCGGCTTGCAACTTCTGAATGATGGTTTCCCATCCCTCGCGATATGTTGAAACCGAATCGGGTGCCAAAAACGTTTTGACGTTCAGGCCGCCGGACGACAATTTGTCGTTATGGCAAAGGGTGCAGGTCTGGGACAGAACCGGTTTAACCGCGGAATCGAAATTCGCCGGGGCAGCGTCCGCCGCGCAGAGATAACCGGTACTGCTCGCGGTAATGGCTATAGCGACAGCGATGGTTCGCAAATGCAGGCTGATCCCTCCCGGCTCCGTGGGGCTGATTCTTCTATATTACTACTCGAAATGACGAAAGAATTCGGCCTTTGGTTATCCCGGGTAGCGAGATCAGGCGGCCTCGGGGGATTTAACCACCCAGCCGTCCGCCAAATTGATCACGCGATTGCCGTATTCGGCGTTCGCTTCGCTATGGGTCACCTGAATGATGGTGGTGCCTTCCTCGTTCAATTTCTTGAACAACTCCATGATCTCTTTGCCCTGGCTGGAGTGCAGGTTGCCGGTGGGTTCGTCGGCCAGGATTAACTTCGGGCTGGCGATGACGGCGCGGGCCACGGCCACCAGTTGCTGCTGGCCGCCAGAAAGCTGATTGGGGTAGAGGTCGCGCTTGCCCACGATGTGGAAGCGATCAAGCGCGTCGCAGACCAGGCTGGCCCGTTCGGACGACTTGATGTTGCGGTAGGACAGCGGAATGTCCAGGTTTTCGTAAACCGTGAGGTTATCGATCAGGTGGTAACTCTGGAAGACAAATCCGATATACTTCTTGTTCAACTCCACGCGATCCTTGGGCTTCATCTTGTGAACGGCATGATCCAGGAAGTAGAATTCTCCGGTCCAAGCCCCGTCCAGCATGCCGATGATGCTCAGCAGGGTGGACTTTCCTGCGCCGGAGGGGCCCATGATGGTGACGAACTCACCCTCCTTAATGTCCACTTCTATGCGCCGAAGGACGTAGGTGCGGCCGTAGCCCGCTTCGTAGAATTTATCCAGATTCGCGGTTCTGATCATTTGTTGTCTATTCTAATTGACGAACGGGGTACGGATGGGTCCCGGTGATTAGAAGGCGAAGCCCACCAGAAATTCCACCTGATTGAGATTTGACGCTGCCGGGCTGGCGAAGAATTGCGAAGTGCTCGAGGCGTCGGTTCCCCAATGGATGTAGCGCAGTTCAGGCTCCAGGCGCAGCCGGGCCAATTTCAGTTCAACACCGGCGCCGATGGTGACACCGGTCTTCGAGAGAGAGTTGCCGAAAGTTAAGAATGTGGCGCGAAAACTCGGTCCGGCCTCAACGTAGGGTTTCACCAGCGGAAGAGGTAGGAAGTGATACTTGGCGAGGATCGGAAACTCGACCGACTGAATGGTTTGCGAGTTCTTAGAAGTAACCGGCCCGGCGGCGGTGGTCTGGGTCAGATCGAGCGGGTGATATAGGGCATCCGCCTCCACTGAGAAGCCCAGGGGCAGGTGCAGTTCCAGCATGGCGCCGAACATGTACTCATGGGAAGCCGAATAGAGGCGCGTGGAGTCGGTTCCGGAGCTAGTGGTGACGTCGTCGAAGGCCCCGGTCAGTGGGACACCGCCGCGTATGCCGACAGAGATGGGCTGCGCGTATGCGACAGGGGCGAGCAGCACCGCAGCCATAACCAGAGCCTTCACTTTATAATCCAGCGGCGAACACCGGCGGCAAATTGGGTACGGTGGCGCCAGCGGCCTGTTCAATGGTTACCGCAATGGCGGCAGTGTGGCCTATATCGACCGCGCCTCCACGCACGTGCAGCGCGGTACCATCGGCGGCGGATTGGAAAAGTCCCGCGGGTACGGGTTGGCCGCCTTTGGGGATGACCCACATTTCGTAAATCTTGCCGGCGGGCGCGGGCGGCAGGTTAGACGCGAGCAGCAGCACGCCGCGCTTGGGATCGAGGAAGACACGGCCACGCGGCGGTTGGGGCGTCGCTCCGCCGAAGGTCACCTGGCGGACATCCGGCTGGTTCAGGATAGCGAAGGCTTCGCGCAGGCTGGCCAACTCGCGCACCTGGGCGACCGACTCCACTTCCAACTCGCGCAGAATCGCGGTGGTGCGGGCGAGTTCGTGGGAAGCTTGCCGGGCGCGGGTGTTGAAGACCATGGCGGCAATCAGCAGGCCGGCAGCTACCGCGGCCCACACGGGCGTCCAGTTCCAAAGGGACGTTTTCTGTCCGCCGGCAATGGCCAGCACTCGTTTGCGCAAGCGGGCGGGCGGTTCGACGGGCGTGGCGGCGGTGCCGATCAGGCTGATCAATTCGCGGGCGGACCGGACTCCGGGTACACAGGTTGGGCAGTTCCGATCGAGATGTTCGCGGATTTCGCTGCGCTCGGGATCTTCGGCGATGCCCAACGCGTAGAGTTCGTAATGATCGCGCAGTTCGTCGCAAGTCATACGGTCACCGCCGTTCCAAGCTCGTCGCGCAAGCTCTTCAATGCCGTGCGCACCCAGGTCTTCACCGTGCCCAGCGGCTGATTCATGCGATCGGCCATCTCCGCTTGCGAGAGACCTTCGAAGTACGCGAGTTCGATAACCGTGCGCTGGTTTCCCGAAAGTTTTTCGAGCGCGCCTTTCACGCGGCGCACGCGATCCGAATTGAGCAGCTCCTTTTCCATGTCGGCGAATAAAGCCGGATGGTCGGTTTCCGGCACTTCCACGGCGTTGCGCATACGTCCCGCCGCGGAACGCAGATAGTCGATTGCGCGATTGCGTGCTACGGCCAGAAGCCACGGCCCCAGTCCGCCGCGTTCGGCATCGAAGCCCTGAACACGATTCCAAACGCGCAGAAACGTTTCCTGGACCAGATCTTCGGCGATGCCGCCATCGCGCACCACGCGCAAGATCAGCGCGTAGACCAAGCGTCCATAGCGGTCGTACAAATCGGCCATGGCGCGCGGGTCGCGCTTTTGCAGGCGACGCACCAGGTCCGCATCGCTCTCTCCGAACTCGATCGCCAGCAACAGGGGCAGCAGCGGACATTATGTTCCGAATCCGATTAAACCACGCTGCAATCAGGCTGCCAGGGCACACACCTATTCATACGGTAAGAGTCCCTTGGTTGGATGAGTAGCCAATGGTGCATTATACTGCGGAGTCATGTACACAAGCATTCGCACCTTTGTGATTCTTCTCGCAGCCGCAGCATCGCTGGTGGCCCGCGCTCGCCAATTGGGGGTTCCGTTTGAAGGCACGCCTGGGCCGCTGAATGCTATTACGGATGTGGCGGGGGTGGAGGTGGGCCACCAGACGATTATCTCGGGTGAAGGGGCGCAGGCCGTACGGACGGGCGTCACGGCCGTGTGGCCGCGCGGCAAGGAATCCGGTAAGCCCGTATTTGGCGGATGGTTTTCTCTGAACGGCAACGGCGAGATGACCGGCACCACGTGGCTGGAGGAATCCGGATTGCTCGATGGGCCGGTGATGATTACCAATACGCACAGCGTGGGGTTGGTGCGCGATTCCTACATTAAGTGGCGCGTGGCGCGTGCGCGCAAAGCGGGAATCGATTTGAGCGATGAATGGTCACTGCCGGTGGTAGCCGAGACTTGGGACGGATTTCTGAACGACATCAACGGATTCCACGTTGCGGAGGGGGATGCGGTAGCGGCGCTGGAGGCGGCCAAGAGCGGCGCTGTGCCGGAAGGGAATGTGGGCGGCGGCACGGGCATGGTGTGCTACGGATTCAAAGGCGGCATCGGGACAAGTTCGCGTAAAGTAGGAGCCTACACGGTGGGAGTGCTGGTGCAGTGCAATTGCGGACGGCGCGCGCAATTGCGGATCGCCGGGACGCCGGTGGGGCAGGAGATCACCGGCAACGTACCCTATGCCAGCAACTTCCGGCATGTCGGGGGAAGACGTTGGCTCGATCATCATCGTGGTGGCGACGGATGCGCCGCTGTTGCCGCACCAGATGAAGCGGCTGGCGCGGCGGGCGTCCATGGGACTGGCGCGGACTGGGTCGAGTTCGGGGAACGGATCAGGGGACATTTTCATTGCGTTTTCGACAGCGAACGCTGAGGCCGGCAAAACGGCGGGATTGGTGAATCTGACGATGCTGCCGAACGACGAGATGAACGGCGTGTTCGAGGCCACCGTCCAGTCGACGGAGGAGGCAATCGTCAACGCCATGGTGGGGGCAGAGACTATGACCGGTTTGGACGGACACACCGTGATCGCGCTGCCGCCCGACAAGCTACAGGAGGTCCTGAAGAAATATAACCGGCTGCAGAAATAGCTGGAGAAATAATTCCGCAGCGGCGCTAAATTTTCGTGGGAATTGCGCAGGTTGAGTAGAAAGCGATGCATGGCACCGTTCAAACGGGAGGGGCCACATCGATTCCGATCTCAAAAAGGAGCATTCCCATGATGAACTATTTGATGTTGTCTGACGAACGTTTCACGCGATTGTGCGCGCAATCGCGGTCCGGCTTGGCACTGGCTGTCGCCGTTCTCCTTCCCATGGTCCTCACGCCTACGGCGGCGAGGGCTCAGACCGAAACCGTGCTTCACTCTTTTTCAGCATGTAAGACCTGCGCCTATGGTGGCGGCCACGAATTGCTGCTTAAGGGTACCCACCTTTATGGCGTCGCAGATGGCGCAAACGACTCAGAAGTGTACAGCCTGAACATACCGGCTGGCGGCCAAACCACTTTCAAAAAGGTCTACGCTTTCCCTGGCGGTGTCGGGGGCAATTTTGGACCGACCAGCCCGCTCATTTCCGATGCGCATGGAAATCTGTATGGCGCCATGAAAGACGGCGGCGCCTATGATGACGGCGGCATATTCGAGTTGACGCCTCCAGCCCAAGGACAGACCACGTGGACTGAGACGCTGATCTACAGCTTTGACGCGCTTTCCGATCAATCCGGAACGATAGAGAACGGACTGGCGATGGATTCCCAGGGAGCGATTTACGGAGCTACCCAATACGGGCCCGGAGGCGGGGCCATATGCGGAGGCATATTCAAATTAACGCCGGCAGGTGGAGGCGTATGGACCAAGACCTGGCCACACGTCTTCAGCAATAGCGGATCGGACGGATGCCTGCCCCGCGGCAATTTACTGCTGGACTCGACCGGCACGATCTATGGCGCCACGCAGTCCGGCGGCACGTATTTCGAAGGCACGGCGTACACGCTGGTCCCGCCGCCCTCTGGTCAGACCGCATGGACCTTCACCACTATTCACCAGTTCACGGGCGGCTCAGACGGCGCTGAACCCAACGGAGGGCTGATTGGCGGCGCCGGGAATCTTTGGGGCACGACCACTGCCGGGGGTACAGGAACCGAATGCATCAACACGGAATACGGTTGCGGAACGGTCTTCCAGCTTGCGGGACCTGCCTACACCCTAACGACGTGGCACGATTTCGGCATCGGCAGCGACGGCTTTAATCCCAGAGCCGGTCTTTACCAGGACGCCAGCGGCACGTTGTGGGGAACGACGCAGCAAGGCGGCGCCGCGGGTTTGGGCACCATCTATAAACTTGCGCCGGGCACCTACGACTACAGCCTGGTTTACGCTTTCCAGGGCATCTTTGCCGGCGACGGCGCAAACCCCGGCTGCGCGCTCACGGAAGATTCTACGGGCGCGCTTTACGGGACCACTCCGGCAGGTAGCGGCGAGGGTGGCGGAGTGATTTTCAAACTGGTGCCATAAACGCTCCGGGGGGCCGGCTATCCGAAGCCGCAATCTTTCGAGCGGGAACCCCACTCCCACATGCCGAAGATTGCAGTTTTAGGCAGCGGGTGGCCCGATTGGCGGGCCAGGGCGGCAATCTGCCCCCGATGGTGGGCGTCGTGTGAAATCAAGTACGAGAAGAAGCCGACGACATCGGGGCGGAAGCTCTTGACCTTTCCTTCAGGATGGTCAAGCGATTCTGCCAGGAGTTGGGAACAAGCCTTGGCGCTGGCGGCTAGGGCCTGCATCGCCTCTTTCTTAGTAACAGTCGCGGGATCGAGTTTGTCCGGCAGGGGCTTGCCTTTAGCCGCCGCCACCAGCCACATATGGCGCACGTTGTGGATATGGGCAACGATCGCGGCGACGCTTCGACCTTTCCCGTCCGGAGGATCGGCATTCCACGCGGCGTCCGGCAAATTCTCCAGCAGGTATTGGTTAATGCGCTCGTTAACCGCGTAGGATTCGAGCAAGGCACGCTTCAGGTCAAGCGGCGCCGACGGTTTGGGCATGATTAGTCAACTCTCCGATTTCGGGGATGCTGATGGTGACGATGTCGCCGGGGGCCAGGGCGGCGTCCTCGGGTACGATGATACCGGTGCCGGTGAGCAGCACGGTACCGGCCGGCGTAGCGTTCGCGCGGCGCAAATATTCGATCAAGGTTTCGAATTTCCGATGCAGTTTGGAGGTGGAGACGCTGCCGGTGAACCGCTGCTGGCCGTCACGCGTGATGGTGCATGTCATTTCCAAATTGTAAGGATCGGGAAGATCGTCGACGGTGATAATGGCGGGGCCGAGGGCGCAGCATGCCGTATAGACTTTCGACTGCGGGAGGTAGAGGGCGTTTTCGCGCTCGATATCCCATGCGGAGACGTCGTTGGCAAGGGTATAACCGACGATATTGCCCTTGCCGCCGACGATCAACGCGAGTTCAGGTTCGGGCGCAGTGAAGCGGGAGTCGGCACGAATGCCGATCGCCTGGCCGGGGCCGACGCATACCCGCGCGGTTCCCTTAAAAAAGATTTCAGGCCGCGGCTCATTGTAAACGTAGGCGTACATGCCCTCGCGCGTACCATGCTCGGCATCGCGAAAGGAGGCGCTGCGTTCGTAGGTGCAACCGCAGGCCCACACCTCCGCGCGGCACGATGGGGATGGCGGGGGTGTGCGGCTCGGCGTGGTGGCTGGCAAGGCGTGCGGTGGTCTTGCCGAGCGACACGTTCTGAACTTCCGACCGGCGTATCAGGTCGGCGATGGTATAGCCGGGAACCGTGCGGGCCAAGTCCCCTTCGAATACGGCGGCGAGATAGCCGCCTTCCGCTTTGATTTGTCCGAGGCGCATTAGTATTTCAGGTAAACGGTTTTGTAATCGCTATAAAAATCGAGCGCGGCGGGGCCCTGTTCCTTGGGCCCGAAGCTGGAGTCTTTCGTTCCGCCGAAAGGTAACTGGTACTCGATGCCGGCGCTGGGAAGGTTAATCGTGAGTAGTCCGGCTTCCATGCGGTAAACGAATTCGAAGACGCGCGAAAGATTGGTGGTCTGGATCGAGGCGGAAAGCCCGAAGGGAATATCGTTGGCGATGCGCATGGCGTCTTCAAAATCGCGTGCGCGCATGACGGCCAGCACGGGTCCGAAGATCTCTTCACGGGCGATGGTCATCTCGGGAGTCACGCCGGCGAAAACGGTAGGTTCGACGAAATAGCCGTTGGCGAATCGCCCATCGCAGAGGCAGGTTTCCGCCGATTTTAGGCTCGTCCGGCTTCCTGCCGGCCGATATCGATATAGTGCAGGACCGTGTCCATTTGGGCCTGGTCGACGCACGGGCCGATATCGATGCCAGGTCGCATGCCGTCGCCCACTTTGAGTTTGCGCGTGCGCTCGACTACGGCTGCGAGGAAGCGGTCGTAAATGGCGTCTTCAACGATGACGCGGCTGGTAGCGGTACATTTCTGGCCCGGTCGAAAAGAACGCGGCATTGACCGTATTTTCAACGGCGGCGTTGAAGTCGGCGTCGGCCAGCACGATGGTGGGATTCTTGCCGCCCATTTCCAGTTGGATGCGCAGGCGACGCTTGGACGCCTCGGCATGCAGCCAGTTGCCGATCTGGCAGGAGCCGGTGAACGAGACGGCCTTTAGGGGGGGCGCCTCCACAAGCGCCTTGCCGAGCTCACCGCCGGAGCCCGCGACGAAATTGACCACGCCTTTGGGCAGGCCGGCTTCATGCAGGGCTTCCACTAATGCGCCAGGCACTGAGTGGTGCGGCGCTGGCAGGTTTCAGGACCACGGTATTGCCGCAGATCAACGCGGGCGCGAGTTTCCACGCGGGGATTACGCTGGGAAAATTCCAGGGAGTGACCAAGCCCAGCACGCCGATAGGCTTGCGGATGGCAAACATATGCACCCGATCGCGTTCCGAGGGAACCAGGATGCCGTCCAGCCGAGTACCTTCACCGGCGAAATAACGGAAGACGTTGATGGAGCGGCGGACTTCGCCTTTAGACTCGGGGAGAGTTTTCCCTTCTTCGCGGGTCATATCGGCGGCAATGGTATCGAAGCGGCTCTCGAGAATCTCGGCGGCTTTGAAAAGGATGGCGCCGCGAGCAGGCGCATTCATAGTCGACCAGGCGGGGAGTGCTGCTGCGGCGGCCGCGGCGGCTTTGGTGATGTCGGCGGCGGAACCTTTTGCGAACTGTCCCACGATTTCGGATGTGTTAGCGGGATTGCGGTCGTCGAAGTGCGCGCCGCTGTCGATCCATTGGCCGTCAATGTAATTAGCAAAAATCGGTGTGTTCATAACGTTTCAAATTGCGGGAGTTCGGAAATAGGCATCGATCTTGTTTATCGCCGTCAGGGAGGCCACGATGTTGTTGGGGAAAAGGTCCAGGCGCGCATTGTAGTGCTCCACTGCCTCGTTATATTTGCGGCGGGCCACGGCGATTTCGTATTCGGCGCCCTTCAAGGTTTCGAGCAGGTCGGCATAGGGCTTGCCGTTTTCAATCTTGGGATAATTCTCAACCTGTAGCATAAGGCGCGAAAAGGCGTCATCCAAGCGGGTGTTGGCCTGGATCTTTTCCTGCCGTCCGTGCGCGGCGGCCAGCGTGTTACTGGCGTCGGTGAGCGCCTGGACAACGGCGGCGACGGCGGGCTGAGCTTCGGCTTGCAGTAAACCGGTTAAGGCGGGGACGATAGCGGCGCGATGTTGGAGGGCAATTTCCACTTGGGCCCAATCGGCGTCGATGGCCAGGCGTTCCGAAACCAGATCCTGGCGAACCGCCATGCACTTGGCGCCGAAAATGAGGCCCACAGCCACCAGCGCCAAAACCAGAAGCTTCATCGCCTCAACACACCAGATCCTCGCGGCCGATCTTGAAGCCATCCAGATTGCCCAGAATGGTGAGCGCAATCTGTTTCGGATCGAAGAACGTTTGAGCAATGCGCTGGACGTCGTCCGGCGGTTACCTGTTCGATGCTTTCCACCAGTTCGTCGAGGGTAAAGAAGCGGCCAAAATACATTTCCTGCCGGGCCAGGTTAGACATGCGGCTGGAAGTGGATTCCAGGCTGAGCATGAGAGAACCTTTCAGATGATCCTTCGCGCGGCGCAATTCCTCGTCGCTGACGCCATCCTGTTTGAGCTCGTGGAATTCCTTGATGATCGATTCGACGACTTTGCCGACGGATTCGATGGAGGTGCCGGCGTAGATGGAAAGGCAGCCGGTATCGCGGTAGGGGCTTAGCTCGGAGAACACGGCGTATGCCAGGCCCTGTCGTTCGCGGATGTTCTGAAAGAGGCGCGAACTCATGCCGCCGCCCAGCAGCGTATTGAGCACGTAACAGGCGAAGCGTTCCTCATGCGGCAGGGGATAAGACGGCACTCCCAGGCACATGTGCACCTGTTCCAGCGACTTCTTGTTGCGCAGAGCGATGCGGGCATGGGTGGCGGGAACCGGTTCGGCTGGGGGCGGGCCGTTAGGCGATAGCGACGCGAAATGCTTGGCCACCAGAGCCACCAGACGCTCATGCGTGAGATTGCCGGCCGCGGTGATCAGGACATTGGCGGGCGCGTAGACGGACCGGTAATAATCGTCGATCATCTGGCGGTCGAAACGTTTGACGGTTTCACGGGTGCCGAGAATGGGTTTGCCGAGAGGATGATCTTTCCAGAAGTTGGAGGAGAAGATTTCGTGGACCAGGTAATCGGGGCTATCCGCCTCCATTTTGATTTCTTCGAGGATGACGCCCTTTTCTTTGTCGATATCTTCTTCGCGGAAGAGAGGGTTCAGGACCAGATCGGCGATGACGTCGAAAGCCATGGGCAGGTGCTGATCGAGGACCTTGGTGTTGAAGCAGACCAGTTCCTTGGCGGTGAAGGCGTCGAGGTTGCCGCCGATGGAATCGACGGAGCGAGCGATGTCTTCGGCGGAGCGGGTGGTGGTGCCCTTGAAGAGCATGTGCTCGATGAAGTGGGAGATGCCGTTCTGTTCGGAGTTCTCGCGGCGGGAGCCGGAGCCGATCCAGATGCCGACGGAGATGGAGCGCACGTGCGGCATGGCCTCGGTGATCACCCGGACGCCGTTGGGTAGCGTGGTGGTTTCAATTTCGCGCACGGGGGTTACAGTGGTGGCCATGGTGGGTGGGGCTGAGTGTACTCTACTCCTCAGTCCTAGGATACAACCTTGAGGCACAGGCGCGTGGGACTGCACCGCAATTACAATGGGAAGGCATGAGCCGGACGTTGAACGTCCTGATAGTGGAAGACTCCGCGGATGACGCGGATCGCGCCGTACTGGAATTGGAACGGGCGGGCTACGCGCCGGATTGGCAGCGGGTATCTTCGGCCGAAGAGATGGCGGCGGCGCTCGACCGAAAGCGTTGGGACCTGGTGCTCTGCGCGCACAGCCTTGCCGATTTCACTTACAAAGCGGCGTTGGCCTTGGTACGGGAGAAGCGTAGCGTTGCCCCAGTTTTGCTGATGTCGGGTACGGCGGTTGACGAGGCGGCAGTATCGGCGGTGAAGGCCGGGGCACGCGACATCATCATGAAAGACCGGCTTTCGCGCCTAGGTCACGCGGTGGAGCGGGAACTGGAAGCCGCCCAAGGCCGGGTGCGGCAGAGGGCGCTCGAAGCGGACGTCAAGAGAAGCGAGAAGCGATTCCGGGCTTTGATCGAGCATAGCTTCGACGCCATTTGCCTGCTCGACGCCCAAGCCAACATCCTTTACGCCAGTCCTTCGGCGGAACGCATTCTGGGGTATACAGCGGAGGAACTCGCTGGCAGGAATGCCTTCGGACTCGTCGCGCTGGAAGATTTACCGCTCGCCCGGGAGCGTCTGGGCGCAGTTATAGACCTGCCGGGCCACACGCTGGGAGTGCAAGTACGGGTGATCCGGAAAGACGGCGAGATCATCTGGACAGAGCATTTCGGCACCAATCTGCTGCACGAGTCCAGCGTCGGCGCGGTGGTGGTGAACTTTCGCGACATTAGCGCACAAAAACGCTCCGAGCAAATGTTGCGGGACAAAGAAGAGCGGGCGCAGCGGGAACTGGCGGAACTGGAGCACATTTATCAGACGGCGCCGGTAGGATTGTGCCTGATCGACGCCGATCTGCGGTATCTGCGGATTAACCAGAGGCTGGCGGCCATGAACGGCCTCGCTGCGGGCGAGCATCTGGGCCGCACCGTATGGGAGGTGCTGCCGGATTCGGCTTCGTTTTTCGCGCCTCTACTGCAGCGGATTATCGACTCCGGCCGGCCAGTGTTGGACTGGCAGTTCCGCACGGCAAAACCGGGCGGCCGGGGGCCTCGCGACCTACTGGCGAGCTACTACCCGGTGAAGGCGGCATCCGGCGCGGTGATCGGCGTGGCGGGAGTGGCGCAGGATATCACTGAGCTCAAGCTAGTGGAGCGGGCGCTACGGGAAAGCGAGCAGCGCTTCCGGGCGTTGATCGAAAATAGCGCGGATGGTTTCGTGCTACTGGACGCCGGCGGGCATATCTTGTACACCGGGCCCCCGATCCTGGGGATCGACAGCCAGGATTCGCTGGGCCGGCGAGTGTTCGAACTGGTGCATATCGAGGAGCGCTTGGACTTCAAGGAGCGCGTGGCGAGTTTTCTGATGCGGCCCGGCGCAGTGGTTACCACCGAGCACCGCGTGAGGCACAAGGACGGTTCGTGGCGGTGGATCGAGGCGGTCAGCAAGAATCTGTTGAGCGACCGGGTAATCGCGGGGGTCGTGGTGAACTACCGGGACGTGACCGAGCGTAAACGCCTGGACGAGCAACTGCGGCAGACCCAGAAACTGGAGAGCATCGGGGTACTGGCGGGCGGAGTCGCGCACGATTTCAACAATCTGCTGACCGGCGTTCTGGGAAATGCGTCGCTGGCACTCGATTTACTTGCGCCCACGCATCCGGGACGCGGCCACATAGAGGAAGTGATTAAAGCGGCGGAGAGCGCGGCGTATCTGACGCGTCAATTGCTGGCTTATGCGGGCAAAGGGCGGTTCGTGGTCGAACCGGTCAACTTGTCCGACTTGACCCGGGAGATGACGGTTCTGGTGCGGACATCCATTCCGCGCACAGTGGATCTCCGGTTAGATCTGGCGGACGGTTTACCGGCAGTAGACGGCGACCGCGGGCAATTGCAGCAGTTGATCATGAATCTGGTGATTAACGGTGCGGAGTCCATTGCACAGGACCGCCCGGGTTCGGTGGCGGTGACGACGGCCATGCAGACCATCGATTCGGAAACCGCAGGGGAGAGTTTTCCGGGAGCCGCGATTGGACCGGGCATTTATGTGTCGCTAGAGGTGCGGGACACCGGAAGCGGCATGGACACCGAGACGCAGTCGAAAATCTTCGATCCCTTTTTCACCACTAAGTTTTCCGGGCGGGGGCTAGGTCTCTCCGCGGTGCTGGGCATTGTGCGGGGCCATAAGGGCGCCATCGGCGTGCGTAGCGCGGCTGGAGTGGGCACCACGTTTCAGAGTGCTGCTGCCCGCCTCGGGGCGGGAGGCTCCGAAAGCCGGTGGGCGCTTGGGTAAGAGAGACTTGCGGGGCAGCGGAACGATCCTGGTGGCGGACGACGAAGCCTTCGTGCGGCGCGCAGCCCAGCACGCGCTGGAACGTCACGGATACCAGGTTTTGCTGGCCGAGAACGGGCGGGAAGCGATCGACCTGGCGTTGAGCCGGGGCGAAGAAATCAGCTTGATATTAATGGATTTGACCATGCCGGTGCTGGGAGGAGAAGCGGCCCTGCGGGAATTGCGGCGGGTCCGGCCCGACGTGAGGATCGTATTGTCGAGCGGCTTCAGCGAGGCGGAAGCGGTCCGGAAATTCGGGGGGTATGGTGTTTCGGGATTTATCCAAAAGCCATACAGTGCGGCGCGCCTTGCGGAGAAAGTCAAGGCGGTATTAGGTTCAGCCTAGGGTGAAATAGAAAGTGGCGCCGTGATCGACCTCAGCATCGGCCCACACACGCCCCCCGTGGCGGTGGATGATGCGCTGCACGGTGGCGAGTCCGATACCGGTGCCTGGGAATTCCGAGGCGCGGTGCAGGCGCTGAAAAGGCCCAAAGAGTGACCGGGCATTCGCCATATCAAAGCCGGCGCCATTGTCGCGCACGTGAAAGGCGGGTTGACCATCCCACTCCGTACTACCCACCTCAATGTGCGCGGTACTGCGATGTCCGGTGAACTTAGCGGCATTGTTCATCAGGTTAGTCATGGCGATTTCGAGCAATTGGGCGTCGGCCGAGGCCGTGAGGCCGGGTTGAATGGAAAATTCGATTTGACGGCCGGCGTGGATTTCCCGAAGGTTGTCCGCGATGGTCCGCGACAGGGCGGAGAGGTCCACCGAACCGCGTTCGATGGGTGCGCGAGTGACACGAGAAAGCCGCAGCAGGTCATCGATCAAGGTGCTCATTTTCTGCACTTCCGAACCTATCCGCTGCAGGCAGTGGCGGGCATCGTCATTCAATTGGGCGCCGAAGTCCTCCAACAGCGCCGTACTCCAGCCGTCGATCCCGCGCAGCGGGGCGCGCAGGTCGTGGGATACGGAATACGCAAAGGTTTCGAGTTCCTTGTTGGTCGCCTGGATCTGCGCCGTACGGTCGCGGACGCGCTGCTCGAGTTCCGCATTCAAGCGCCGGTTTTCATCCTCGGCGTTCTTGCGCTGCGTGACATCGGTAAAGAAGACCGAGAGGCCTTCGGCGGATGGGTAGCAGCGGACATCGAACCAGGCGTCCAGCGGCTCCGGATGAAAAGCTTCTATTTGAAGAGGAGTATGTTCATCCATGGCGCGGCGAAAGGTTCTTTCAAGGGGTGTACCGGTGGTTGAGGGCCATAAGTCCCAGAACACTTTGCCAAGCAACTGTTCTCGGGACTTATGTAGAAGCCGGGCTGCGGCAGCATTGACAAATGTGTAGCGCCAGCTCGGATCGAAGACGGTAAAGCCGTCAGAGATGCTCTCGACAATGGTGGTAGTACGACGGTGGGCTGCAAGCAGGTGTTCGCGGGCACGCTTGCGTTCGGTGATATCGCGATTAATCTCGAGCAGAGCGGAAGGGCCGCCCAGCGAATCGCGCAGCAGCACACGCCGGCTGTCCACGGTCAGGTCAGTGCCATCGTGCCGGACCTGTTCCAATTCGCCGTCCCAACGGCCAGCCTCGCTGAGGATGCCGGCGATGGTATCGCTGGAAATGGCGGCACGGGTACGGAGCAACCGGTCTGCCGCGCGGCCAAGGGCTTCTTCCTCGGTCCACCCGTATAGTTCGGCGGCGCCTTGATTCCAAGCCGTAATTACATGGTGCGCGTCGGCCACGATGATGGCGTCGTTTGACAGGTCGATCAGAGCAGCTTGCCGCTGGAGTGCATCGCGCTGCTTCCGTAACTCGCCTTCAGCGTTTTTCCGCTCCGTGATATCTTGCCCGCAAATCAACGCGGAACGTCTGTTGCCGTCAAGTTGCATGGGAACCGTGGAAATCTCCAGGCACCTTTTTTGTGGACGGCCGTCGATGCTGACGGTGACCCAGACTTCGATGGCGGTATGCGGCACGCCATTGCGCAAGGTATCGGATACGGTCTGCCGGATCTGGCACGCCTCGCACCCCGGCCCAAAACCACATCCCCTGAAATCAACCACCGCATTGACACAGCCGAGGGTGCTTCCGGGGCCGAGGCCCAACAAATCGGCCATGTCGGCGGCGGCGAATCGGCGCGCCAGGTCGTTAGCTTTGCGGACGCGCAGAGCATCGTCAACCACCAGTAGCATGACGGGTGCCGAACGCTGAACTGTGGCCAGTTCCAAATAAGCGGCGCGTTGGCTGGCGTGTGAGTTCTTTAGGCGTTCAAATAACAGGCTTGCGACGAAGCCCGTCAGGGTCAAGGCGCCCACACCCAACCAATTCCGAGAATCGTGGATGGCAAAGCTATGCACCGGCTCCGTTGCGAAATATATCGATTCAAGCGCACAGAAGCCGGTAGCGAGTAATCCGGGTCCGATTCCGCCAAAGGCCGCCGATAGCAGAATAAAAGGCACGAACGTGATGAAAGGCATCACCGTGGGTGGACTCAACGGGATTCGAGAGGCTTGGGCAAAGAGGGATAGAATGGCGGCAAAAGCATAGCAAACGGTACCGGACGGCCGCCTAAGCCATAGAGGCAAGCGCATTATTAAAGAAGGAAAAGACAAATAGGGGCTTCTGACCACTTAGATAGGTGGGAAAAAGCAGCAGAGAATCTCTTTGTAACACAAGCGTAATGCGCCTTCGGAGTTTCTCAGCGGCGGCAGCGAGTGGAGGTCCGCTGGCGGAAGGCGGCAACATGATACGTTGGGGGCGATGAAACAAAAAGAGATCCTGTCTCAAATCACCGGGATTGGAATCGTGCCCGTTGTGCGCACATCCAGCGCCGAAACCGCCATTCTGGCGATCGAAGCCATTTACCGCGGCGGCGTGCGCGCGGCCGAGATCACCATGACCGTACCGGGCGCAGTGCGCGCGCTGGAAAAAGTCGCGGATCAGTTTGGCGATAAAATCGTGCTGGGCGCAGGCACGGTCTTAGACCCCGAGACCGCGCGTATCTGCATGCTGGCAGGCGCTGAATTCTTCGTGACACCGAGTTTAAAAGTGGCGACCATCGAAATGGCCAAGCGCTACGGAAAGGTGATCTGCCCGGGCGCGCTGACTCCCACCGAAGTACTGACCGCCTGGGAAGCAGGCGCAGATGTAGTCAAAGTTTTCCCCTGCGGAAATGTGGGCGGCGCCAAGTATATCAAGGCTCTGAAAGGGCCTTTTCCCCAGATCGAGATGATTCCCACCGGCGGAGTCAATCTCGAAACGGCGGGCGACTTCCTAAAAGCAGGCGCGTGCGCGGTGGCCGTGGGCGGCGAACTGGTGGACGCGAAACTGATTCGCGAAGGCCGCTACGATTTAATCGAAGAGAAGGCGAGGCAGTATTTGGCGGCTATCGCCAAGGCGCGCGCCGAGATGGCGGCCTAGCCGGCGGCATCAGATTATCCGCCGGTGGTATGCAATACCAGCGTCCCGCTGACCTCGTTGCCTTGGCTGGCGGGATCTTCGGAACCCACAATCCAGACTTCTCCAGGGGCGGTCACAACTCCGCCGTAAAGGATGTCGTCCCAAAAGCTTCCCGGCTTAGGGGTCGGGCTGGGTGCCAGGGTCCAACTGGTACCATCCCAGTGCAGCAAAAGCGTGCTCTGGTTTTCGCTACCGCTGGCCGCGAAATAGGAGCCGAAGGCCCAGATGTCAGTCGGCGAAACAGCCGTAATCCCCAGCAGACGGTTGGATTGATACTGGCTATTAGGCCCCACGTTAGGGCTCGGGACGACGCTCCACTTCGTGCCGTCGTAATGTTCGATGAGCGTCTTGGTGGGCACGTCGTAATGGCCTTGCGGCGGTTTAAGGGTGGCAGTTGAGTATCCCACCGCCCACACATTGTCGGGGGCCAGCGCCAGCACTCCGTTTAAGGCGTTGTTGCCGGTCCCGACATCCGGGGTGGCCACAGGCTTCCAGGTTGTACCGTCATAATGTTCGGCGAACGTGAGGAAATTCAGGGCGCCCCCGACCGAATATCCCACGGTCCAGATGTCGTTGGGGGCGTCTGCCGAGACGGCCTCCGGGAAACCGTGAAACAGCCCGGTTTGCGCGGTCCAGGCACTGCCATCCCAGTGCTCATAGAGCTCTTCCAGGGTTTGATTCGCCGTCAGCATGCTGCCCACGGCCCAGATGTCGTTGGCCGCCAGAGCAGTCATGGCCCGAGGCTCGGGTTCCGCGCCGGGCTGGAAAGCCGGCCCCGGATAAACGCTCCACTGGGTGCCATCCCAATGTTCGATGGCTTGCTCGATGCTGGCCGTATAGATACCGGTGATGCCGACAGCCCAAGCCTCGGTAGGCGAGATATCCACCACCCCGCCCAGCCAACTGGTGCCATCGCCATCGAAACCGGGCGCGGTGAAGGCCGTCCACTTGGCGCCATCGTAATGGATGGTTGTGTAGCCCACAGCCCAAACGTCTGAGGGCGATGACGCAGCAACAGCCAGTAAGCCGTTCTGGCGTACGCCGTGATTGCCGACCGGAGTAGGTACGACTTTAAAGATCGATTGCGCTGGGGCCGACGCCGGCATCGACGCACCGGCCAGAACCGCCATCACCAGACCAAACTGATTCATACACGGCAAGTATGCCATCCCGGCAGAGCCCATGTTGCGAATCTTTTGTAAATAAATTGCGAATAGACTCAGCGGAACACGCCGGTATGTCCCAATGAATACCTTCCCGGCTGGGGATAGACGCACAGCCCGTGAGGACCCTTGCCCACGCGTATGCGGGCCAGCAGGTGCCCGTCGCCGGTATCGATGGCGTACACTTCTTTGCTGTAGCGGCCGGACAGCCACAAAACTCTGCCGTCCGCCGAGACGCCCCCCATATCGGGCGTGCCATGCGGAATTTCCCAGCGGTGCACGATCTTGCGGCTGGCGAAATCGATTACCGAAACGCTCCCCTCGCCGCGATTCGAGACGTACAGAACCTTCGAATCACGGCTGGCATACAGGCCATGGGCTCCTTTGCCGGTCGGGATAAATCCAATTATCTTCATGTGCAGTCCGTCGACCATGTGGACCCCATTGGCGTGCATGTCGGCCACGTAGAACACCTCGCCATCGGGCGATAGCTTCACGTCTTGCGGCATACCGCCGCCCGGAAGGTCGAGGGTGCCGAGCACGGTTTGCGTTTCAACATCCACCTTCACCACCGAGCCGGCAAACTCACAACTGGCGATCAGGTAGCGTCCATTGGACGAAAAATCCATGTGATCGACACCGCGGCAAGGCACCGGCAGAGACTTCACCAGTTTCATGGTCTGGGCGTCACGAAAGTCAAGCTGATGGATCCGCTCCGCCACCACGATGGCGTACTTACCATCGGGCGTGTAATACATATTGTACGGATCTTTCACTTTAATGGTCTCGCCCTTCTTGCCCGTGGCGGGATTGATGCGCGTGACGCTATCGCCCAAATCGTTCAGCACCCACAACGTCTTCAGATCGTAGGACGGCGTCACGTGTTGGGGCTGCCGGCCCACCCGGAAATGCCCCACGATGCGGTAGGTCTTTGGGTCGATTACATCCACGGAGTTACCGCCGCTATTGGGTACATAAACAAGGGAGGGAAACTTGCGGACCACGGGACTCAGGTTCCCCGCCGCGTCCGCCGAGTAGATATCCCGTTTATCCAAGACCGGCGGCATGCCGGGCAAAGGTCCCGTGCCGGTATCGGCGGCGGATGAGACGAGGGTGATGAAGGCACTACAAAAGAGAAGTGAGAATTTCATGAGTTATGTTGGATTAAACCGGGCACAAAGTTTTGGCGATGGCTTCGGCGGCCTGCTTTCCCATCCGGATACAGTCCGGAATGCCGATGCCTGTGTAAGCATTTCCCGCCAATTGAAAACCGGGGATAGCGGCCGCGCGCGCTTCGATTTCGGCCAACCGCTTGGGATGACCCACGGTATACTGCGCCATCGACCGCGGCCATCGGAAGATGCGGGCAAAGGCCGGCGGCGCGCTAAAACCGACGATATCGTGCAGTTCGCCAGCCACTGTGGCAATGATCGCCTCATCGCTTTCGTTCAGAATCGCAGCGTCATCCATGCCGCCCAGGAAGCAGCGAGCCAGGGTTGTTCCAGGCGGCACGCGGTGGGAAAACTTGGTGCCAACCCAAGTGCACGCCACCAGGCGCCGGCGCTCGCGCTTGGGTACCAGAAAGCCGAATCCATCGAGCGGCTTTGGAAACGCACTATCAGGGAAACCCAATGCCACCGTCATCGACGAGCTATAGGCGATGCCGCCCAGTAGATCCGCCAGACGCCCGTCGAGGCCCGCAGCCAGTTTAGCCGCGTTGTGCGCTTCGCAAGCCAGCACTACCTGCGCGCAATCGAGCCAGCCGCCATCCACGCGCAGCCGAAAGCCCCCACCGGTCCGCTCGATCGCTTCGGCGCGCGATCGCAGCACCGTGGCGTGCCCTTCCAAGCGTTGAGAGACAGCTTCGACCATCTGGCCCAACCCGCCCTTCAGGGTACGGAACAGCGGTAATTTGCGGGCCTGCGCCTGATTGGCTTTGAGCTCGGCGAGGACGCCTTTGGTGAGGCTACCGTACTTAGCCTCCAATTCCACAAAGCGCGGCAAAACGCTGTTGATACTGAGCGCACTGGGGCTGCCGCCATAGATGCCGGAAAGCAGCGGCTCAGCCAGATAGTCGACCGCCTCGGCGCCGTAATGCCTGGTGACAAACTCCGCTACGGACTGGTCTTCTGGGTGCCGGCCGGGCGGATGAAACAGCTCCATCCCCATGCGGATCTTGGTGCCCCAATTCAGCAGCGGCGTAGTGAGCAGCGGCATCAGTTTGGTGGGCACCATAAGCTGCAGACCATCCGGCAGGGGAACCAGGCGTCCCCCCTTCCAGACATACGTAATGCGCAGGTGGTCGTTCGAACCGATGACTTCGTCCGCCAAGCCTAATTCACGAATCAGTTCCATGGCCGCGGGCTTCACGGAGATGAAACTGTCCGGACCCGCCTCAATGACGCAGCCTTCCACATGCTCGCTTTGAATCACACCGCCCAGCCTCGGGCGCGATTCGATGATCGTCGAGGGAACCCCGGCTTTCGCCAGGTAAAATGCGGTCGAAAGACCCGAAATACCGCCTCCGATAATGGCTACTGACGAATCCATGAAATTTGATTATCGCAAGTCCCGCCACTGGGATAGGGAGTGCCGTGCGCTACCCTGTGTACTCTGTGGCAAAACTCATCTCGGCAGTACCACGTGCCTGGTGGCTGGCGATTCCTTTGCTCGTGGTATTGTACTTTTCCGGTCTGACGGCGGCCGGCCTTCTCGGACCGGACGAGCCCCGCTATGCATCCATCGGCCGGGAAATGGCACGGTCCGGCGATTGGATCACGCCGCGCCTATGGGGCGAGCCCTGGTTCGAAAAACCGGCGCTGCTCTACTGGATGACCGGTACGGCTTTTCGCTTGGGTTTCAGCGACGATCTGGCGCCGCGCGTTCCCGTGGCAGTGCTTTCGGTCGCGTTCCTCGTCTTTTTCCAATGGATAATCAGGAAAGAATTCAACGAATCGGCGGCTTGGATTTCAACCCTCATGCTTGGAACTTCGGCAGCGTGGCTGGGCTGCAGTTTCATCGGCACCACGGATCTGCCGCTGGCGGCAACTTTTTCGGCATCGATGCTGCTGTCGCTTGAGTGGATCGGGACGGGCGAGCGGCGTCGACTACCCTGGGCGGCCGCGCTACTGGGCCTGGCAGTGCTGGCCAAAGGTCTGGTGCCATTGGTCCTGACGCTGCCGCTGCTATGGTTTGGCCGCCGCCGCTGGATCGATCTGGTGCGCTGGCCGGTGGCCGGTACGTTTGCCCTCGTAGCGCTGCCGTGGTATCTGCTGTGTTACTGGCGGAACGGGGCGGTGTTTCCGCGGACCTTCTTCTGGGAACAGCATTTCGCGCGCTTCACCTCCGAGTCGTTGGCGCACGGTCAGCCCTTCTGGTTTTACGTGCCGGTGTTGCTGGCGGCTTTGCTGCCGTGGACCCCCGGCTTGGTCCTGCTGGCGCAGCAGGCGTGGGGGGGCGATCGCCGGCGCCGGTTTCTCCTGGCCGTACTGCTGTTTGGGCTGGTGTTCTTTTCGGCTTCCCGGAATAAGCTACCCGGATACCTGCTGCCATTGATGCCGGCGGCTGCGGCGTTAATGGGGATCGCGCTGGCCGGGGCCAAGAGCAACCGATGGACTCTGCCTGCAGCGGCAGCGTGCATGGTCGCTATACCAGTGGCCCTGCCCGCGTTGCCGCAGGCGCTGGCGGGGGGGGTATCGCATGCGGCGGTTCCGCAATTCAATTGGACGTGGATGCTGCCCCTCGCTCTGGCCGCGGTTGTATTCGGTCTGGAACGCCGAGGGCGCCGCGGCGTGGCGCTAGCCACTATGGCGATCGCGGCAACCGGCGGCGTGGCGGTGTTGAAAGCCATCGATCTGCCCGCCATCGACCGCGAATACTCGGCGCGCCCCCTGTGGCGCTCCATTGTCAATCAGGGTGACCGGTTCTGTGTCGAGAGCCTACATCGCAGTTGGAGGTACGGACTGAATTACTATTCGGTCACTCCGTTGCCCGATTGCGCTCCCGGGGACATGCGGTTGCCCATAGGGCAGACACCCGGCAATCCGCCCTTAGCCGAAAGGTGACCGCGCTTGACCCGCCCGATACATACGTTGTAGGCTCAGGATTCTAGTTAAAGGCCTTCATGATTCTACCGCACACATATATCGCGACATTACTGGTGGTCCTGTTCAGCATGCTCTGCTGGGGATCTTGGGCCAACACCCAGAAACTCTCGGGCAAGTGGCGCTTCGAGCTGTTCTATTTTGACTACGCCTTTGGCGTTCTATTGCTGGCGGTGGTGGCCGCGTTCACCCTCGGATCCATGGGCTATGACGGCTTTTCGTTTCTCGACGATATGCTCAACGGCGGGAAACGTTTTGCGGCATTAGGCTTCGGCGCGGGTGTAGTCTTCAACCTGGCCAATATGCTGCTGGTGGCGGCCATCGCGGTGGCGGGCCTGTCCGTGGCATTTCCAGTTGGCATTGGCTTGGCCCTGATCATCGGCGTGATTTGGAATTACATCATCCGTCCGCAGGGAAACCCAATCCTGTTATTCACCGGATGCGCGCTGGTCGTGGGCGCCATTCTCGTCGACGCCATCGCTTATCGCGCCATGGAGTTGTTTCGCGCCGAGTTGGAAGCCCAGGCCGGCAAGGCCAAGAGCACCAGAAAGAAAGCCAGCATGAAAGGCGTGTTCCTCAGCTTGGCAAGCGGCGTGTTGATGGGGTCGTTTTACCCGCTGGTGGTGATGTCCAAATCGAACGAATGGGGCGGTACCGCGGGCGAAAACGGCCTCGGGCCGTATTCGATTGGCGTAGTGTTCGCGCTGGGCGTGTTCTTCTCCACTTTCGTCTTTAACCTGTTCTTCATGAATCTTCCGGTCGAGGGCGAACCGCTGGAACTGCTCGATTATTTTAAGGGCCTGCCCAAGCAGCATCTGCTTGGCGTGATCGGCGGAGTGGTATGGTGCGCCGGGACTATCGCCAATTTCGTGGGATCGAGCGCGCCGGAAGCGGTGCAGGTGGGTCCGGCCATCAGCTTGGCGCTGGGGCAAGGCGCGGCTATGGTCAGCGCACTCTGGGGACTGTTAGTCTGGAAAGAATTCGCCGGCGCGGATTCCC
The DNA here is from genome assembly GCA_963738345.1 of Bryobacterales bacterium. Lineage (GTDB taxonomy): Bacteria > Acidobacteriota > Terriglobia > Bryobacterales > Bryobacteraceae > Bog-159. The sequence continues at coordinate 1,604,524 of CAVTWI010000002.1, read as the reverse complement.
GCATCAAGTCGCTACTGGTGATTATGCTGGTGCTGTTCGTGGCGGGTCTGGCAATGGTGTCGGTGGCCCCATTGTACGCGCCGCAATGAGATTATTCGAGCGGAAGCGCCGACACGAAGAGCTTGCCGGGCCTGTGAACCTCAACCTTAACCTGCTCGCCGAGCGACAGGTTGCCTGCCAGGGTCAGCGTATAGCTGGAGCGCAGCACTTCAAAGATGGCGGGCCCTTGCGCCTCGCCGCCGTTCTTCTTCATGTTGCGCAGATTGAAAACCGCACCACCGGTTTCGCGCGCCAGCATTTCCATCAGCCATTTTTCGTTCCCCAAGACGTACACTGGGTAAATCGAAACCCCGTTCCGGCGCGCTAAGCGGATCACTTCCTTATCACCGGTGCGGCTATAACCTTCCACGCCGGCGGTGAGCAATAGAATCACGCGGCGTACCGTGCTGCTCTGGAACCCGCCGTCGATCGAGGCATACAACGCATCGAGCACATGGGGCGCATTGCCGTACTTGACCTGACCCACCGCGCGGCTGAGCAGTTGTTTGCTGGAAGTGAAGTCCTGAATCAAGTCCGCCGACGAGTGAAAAGCGACAATAGCCATCTGTTCCTTGGGCTGCAGTTGCGCGATCAGATTGGCAGCCACCGGCCGTACCATTTCGCCAACCAGGCTCGAATCGAGCAGCATCATAATGTCAAGTGTGGATTGCGAAAGTTCAGCGGCATCCACCTGGCGCGACGTCTTATCGTCAAGCACGGAGAAGTCTTCAGCCTTCAGGTTGCCGACCAGTTGGCCGGATTTCGGATCAATCACCGTAACCAGGATTTTCGAGGCGCCCATCAGCGTGGAAAGCGTCAGCAGGAAGGCGGCTACAATGCGCATGTCTTCAGCATCGCGCTTTTTAAACCGCCTGGCGCATTTAACAACTTTGCCCTTGACTGAAGGCGAATAAAAAGCGAATATAGCGGAGGAGGTTTGGTGATGTTCATGATACGCGAAGCTCTATTGCCCGAATTCGATCAGGAGATGGCGGGCACCCGAAAAGTGCTGGAACGCTGCCCGGAAGATAAGTATGGCTGGAAGCCGCATCCCAAGTCGTTCAGTATGGGTTCGCTGGCTACCCACATTGCGAATAACCCTTCGTGGGGCGCCGATGTTATCAGCAAAGATTCGTTCGATGTGGCGCCGGTGGGCGCGCCGCCTTACAAGGAAGATCCCGCAGCCACACGGGCGGAATTGCTGGCGAAATTCGATGCGAACGCAGCGGCCATGCGCGCCGCCCTAGCCGGCGCCAGCGACGAAGATTTGATGAAAGAGTGGTCGCTGCTGGCTGGCGGGAAGGTCCTCTTCACGATGCCGCGGATCGTCTGTTTGCGCAGCTTCGTGATGAACCACGGTGTCCACCACCGCGCCCAGTTGACCGTATATCTACGGATGAACGATGTGCCCGTGCCCGCGTTGTACGGTCCCTCGGCGGACGAGCAGCAGTAACCGCTTACTGGAATGACGCGAGGGTCAGGCGCAAACCCTCCTCCAGTGCCACGCGCGGTTCCCAGCCGAGAATGCTGCGCGCCTTGGAAATATCTGGTTGGCGGCGCTTAGGATCGTCCTCCGGTAATTCACGGTTGACGATGACCGAAGCGCTGCCCGCCAGGCGGCGGATCCGATCCGCGAATTCGCGGATGGTCAGTTCGTTCGGATTGCCCAGATTCACCGGATAGCGTTCATCGGATTGCATCAGGCGATACAAGCCATCCACCAGATCGCTGACATAGCAAAAGCTTCGCGTTTGGGACCCGTCGCCGAAGATCGTCATGGGTTCGCCGCGCAGGGCCTGATCGATGAAAGCGGGCACCACCCGGCCATCGTCGAGTTTCATGCGCGGTCCGTAAGTATTGAAGATGCGCGCGATGTTGGTGCGCAAATTGTGGGACCGGTGGTAAGCCATAGTCAGCGCCTCGGCGAAGCGCTTGCTTTCGTCGTAGCACGAACGCGGCCCCACCGGATTGACGTTGCCCCAATAGCTTTCCCGCTGTGGATGCTCCAGGGGATCTCCGTAGCACTCCGACGTAGACGTCAGCAGAAAGCGAGCGCCCTTCGCCCGCGCCAGTTCCAGCATATTATGCGTGCCGGCGCTGCCGACCGCCAGCGTGGCAACGGCGTGCTGCAGGTAATCCTTCGGGCTGGCGGGCGAAGCCATATTGACCACCGCGTCCAGAGTGCCTTTCACCGACAGAGGCTGGGTAATATCGTGACGGATGAGCGTGAAATGGGCGTGACCGTGGAGGTGCGCTACATTCTTTTCCGAACCGGTGAGGAAATTGTCGACGGCCAAAACCATGTGACCTTCAGCCAACAGACGGTCGCACATGTGAGAGCCGATAAATCCGGCGGCGCCGGACACCAAAATACGCAAGCTGAGTAACCTCGGATTAAAGTTTGCGGCGCATTTTGCAGACCGCGATAATACATTCGGTGCTACATTCAAAGGTTACCGCATGGTCGACCCATCCTGGCTGGAAATCGCGCTTCTAGCGATCCTGATATGCATCTCCGGAACGCTCTTCTGGCGTCGCTTCCGCAAGCCCGTCGAGGCGATCCGCCGGTCTCGTGATAATCCCGATTTTGCGCTCCACCCTTTAGGCCCGCGCATCCGGCAATTTGTTTGGGAAGTAATGCTGCAGGGCAAAGTGATTCGGGAGCGGCCGCTGCCCGGAATCGCGCACGCGTTCGTCTTCTGGGGCTTTTGTGCGTTCGCGCTCATTACCCTGAATCATCTGGCAGCGGGCTTCGGTTTTCCGTTTCTGAGCCGCGACAATTGGTTCGGCAAAATCTACTACGCATTCGTGGCCGTGTTCGCCGTTGCCGTCGCGATTTCGATCGCCGGTCTGGGCATCCGCCGCTTTGTGGTGCGTCCGAAATGGCTGGGGAAAGTGGCGCCGGAATCGGGCATCATCGCGCTATTCATTTTCATTCTGATGGTGACCTATCTTGCCGGCTTGGGGCTCGACGAAACGACCGTAGCGGCACGTGCTAACTGGTGGCTGCATACCGCTACGTTGCTGGCCTTCCTGCCGTTAATTCCGCACACCAAGCATCTGCATCTGATCATCAGTCCGGCGACTGTGTTTCTGCGGCGCGACGGATTCAGCAAAATCCCGCCACTAGTGGGCGACGAAGATTTCGGCCTGGATACCGGCAAGGATATTACCAAGTTGGACGCGCTCCAGGCTTTCTCGTGCGTGGAATGCGGCCGCTGCACCGAACACTGTCCGGCATATAACACCGGCAAGACGCTGAACCCCAAGGAAATCGTGCTGGGGCTGCGGCGGTATTTGAACGAAGAGGGTCCGGGCAACGAAGAGCCATTGCTGGGCAAACACATTTCCATGGAAGCGGCTTTCCAGTGCACAACGTGCGGTGCCTGCGAATTCCAGTGTCCGGTGGGCATCCAGCATCTGCCCATGATCATAGGACTGCGGCGTGGCGCGGTGAACACCGGGAAGTGGGAAGACGATTACGGCGGGAAGATGTTCCTGGCCATGGAGCGCAATGGCAACTCGCTGGGATTTGCCTCTAGCGAGCGCTTGAAATTCATCGAAAAGAACGAATTCCCGATCTACGACGGCACGCAGGAATATTGCCTGTGGCTGGGCTGCATGGGCTCTTACGATCCGCAAGGGCGCGAGATCGTGCTCTCGCTGGTGTCGGTGCTACGCCATTTGGGCGTGACCTTCGGCGTGCTGCGTAAGGAGAAGTGCACGGGCGATCCGGTGAGGCGATTGGGGAACGATCTGCTGTTCCAACAGATGGCGGAGTCCAATATCGAGACGATGAAGGCGGCTAATGTCACCAAGTTGCTGTCGATTTGTCCCCACTGCGTACGAACCATCGGCGAGGATTGGAAGGAATTCGGCGGGGCGTTCCAGATCGAGCATCACAGTGAACTGCTGGCACGCATGCAGCAGCAACTGCCGCAGCGGGCGGAAGGCCGCGAGAAAGTAGTATTCCACGATCCCTGTTATTTGGGGCGGTATCACGGCATCTACGACGCACCGCGGGAAGTCATTGCGCGCTCCGGCGAAGTAGATAATCCGGGCCGGACCCGGGAGCGGTCGTTCTGTTGTGGCGCCGGGGGGGGGCAGATGTTCCTGGGCGAGGAGAAGGGCAAACGCGTGAACGTGGAGCGTGCCACGGAACTGGCCGCCACGGGTGCGGCGGTAGTGGGTACCGCGTGTCCGTTCTGCCAGACTATGTTCCGCGACGCGCTGGGGACGTTAAGCCAGACTCCGCCGAAGTTGCTCGATATTGCGCAGATCGCAGCCGCATCAATTGGGGACGCGGCAGGGCGTGGGATGCTATAATTTTTGATTGGCGCGCGTCCGGCGAGTAGAGCGGGCGGGCGCTGCCAAGCCGCAGAGTTTACCTTAAGCGGGCGCGTAGCTCAATTGGCAGAGCAAGTGACTCTTAATCACTAGGTTGTAGGTTCGATTCCTACCGCGCTCACCAGCATAAGATCCTTGTTGCTCTTGATATCGCGTGCCAACCGTCAATATGGTCAGATTGGAGAAGAGCGGCATGTCAGCTTGCGGCGATTCCGCGCTTAGCTTGTCACCACGACAATGAGCCAAAAGTAGCCGACGAGAAATAACAGCAGGGAACTGTAACCAAGCGCCTCGCTGAGACTGTAAACAACCGGAGTGTGAGGGTTGCCGTGCTGAGCATTCTCATAGCTGAGAATGAGCCAAGCCATAAAGATAATTCCTGTGGCGACAGCCGCGCCAAGGATTAGAAGCGGCGAGGCATAAAACGATGGCAAGTGCCCATCCTTTCCACGAACGACCGATGACCCAACCAAAAGCACAATCGAGCCGGTTGCCAGTCCGATCATGAACTCCGCGAGGTGCAGATATTTCTGAAGCAAGGGCTCAAACGCACCGGGTTTGCCTTGAGGATCGAGATGGTACGCAGCCACACCCCTTCTCTTAACAAAAAACAATACCCACAGACCAACCGGAAGGACGACCGCCGTTACCACGCCCCAGAAACCTGGAAAGTGTGATGGCATATTAATTCCACTCATTTTAGCTGATTTGGCGTTGCGGTCGGTCCTTGACCAACATGCGCTCCCGCGCCATCGAGGCCCGCAGCTACTACAGGGTCTTCCGTTCAAAATCCTGGTATCGCGTTTGCGCTAACTGGTAAAGTCGAGGCGCTTTTGGCTAGCAATTCATCGGCAGTATCCATCAGGTACGGACCGACTTCGGGTGCTCTTGAGCTCATTAGCCTTGAGAAGCACTTGTTCGCTTGGCGTGCCTTACGGCCCCAGCAGGAATCCGTGGCTGGCGAAATTCGCATCCTGATACGAACCTACGACCAACCCGCTATCATTGATGCCCACACCAAATGTAGCGCTAGCCCCGGGCACGCTGAGCTTATAAACCACTCCCGAAGGCATCCGCAGAAAGCCGTGGTAAGCGTACGTGGAGTCCTGATACGACCCACCGACGGCCGCAGTGGAGTTGATGCCCGCAGGCTGGGTTCCCGCCGCTCCGGCCACATCGAAGGTCAGAAACGTGCCGTCCAGATGGCGCAGGAATCCGTGCGTGACGGACTGAAAATAGGAACCCACCACAATGCCGGCGTCATCAATGCTCAGCGGCGGCGGAAAGAACCCGAAGTTGCCGCCCGGCACGGCAAAGGCCACCCAGGTTCCATCATTGCCCCGTACAAAGCCGTGTGAGTTGAAACTGGCGTCGGCATAGATGCCGGTAACAGCGCCGTTGTTGTTGATTCCGGTAGCGTACGTGTAAGTTGAATTCGGCGCATCCAGCGTAGTCACGGTGCCGTCCGCGGTCCTGAGGAAACCGTGCATGTGCGCACCGTCGAAGTACGGTCCGGCGATAACGCCGGCATCATTGATGACGATGGGATTCCCGGAAGAGGAAGGAAAGGTGCCGGGCACATCGAACGATACAAAGGCCCCATCGGGAGTGCGCAGGAAGCCGTGCTGGCTGGCGCTCGAATAATTCCCAGCCACCGCACCGGCGGAGTTAATGCTGCTGGGGTAGATGTTCTGCGATGCGGGAGCATCGAAAACCGTCAAGGTGCCGTCCGGTGCCCGCAGAAAACCGTGCCCTCCGGCAGCGTCCGCATAAAAGCCGGTTACGGTGCCGCTACTATTGATAGCGGTTGGATAAGTTTGCGTCGCGCCCGGTAGATCGAACAGAATAAAGCGGGCCGAAGATAAATTGGTGTCTTCAGGTTGGCGGCGGAGCGGTGGCCGCCGTCCCGTCGGAGTCTGGGCGGCAACGGCCAAGGCGAGTAAAAGGAGCGACAAAGAATAGCGTCGAACCGTCATAATGTGCCAATTATAGTCCCCGTGGGTCGCGCGGGCGATCAATCCTCAAATGGACCGGTACTAGTGGCCGTCGAACGCGGTCTATGCCTGGCTGGGCCCGTGCACGGAAGGAAATGAAAGAGGGGCGAAGTGTGGAGCGAGTCCGGCGATGCCGTCCGCTCCACCCTTCGATTTGGAATCGCGCAGTTACTCTTCTTTGATAACTTGTACAGTCACTTCGGCGGTAACATCGCGGTGTAGGCGCACCGGGATTTTGAACTCGCCGATTTGCTTGATAGGTTCGTCCATCATCACCTTGCGGCGATCGATGGTGAAATTCTTCTGTGCCAGGGCATCGGCCACGTCCTTCGACGTTACCGATCCAAACAGTTGATCGTTCTCGCCGGCCTTCTGGGCGATCACTACCGTCACGCCCGTCAGCAGCTTCGAAAGATCCTCGGCTTCACCCTTCTGTTTGGCTTCGCGGCGCAGGTACGCCTGGCGTTCCTGTTCCACGATCTTGCGGTTGGCGTCCGTGGCGGCCACGGCGAGGCGTTTGGGCAATAGAAAATTGCGTGCGTAGCCGCTGGCCACCTTGACTACCTGGCCGCGGGTTCCCAGTCGTTCGATATCTTCGCGCAGTATGACTTCCATGGTTTCAACTCCTAGAACTGCGCCGCGAACGGCAGCAGGGCGATGTTACGCGCCTTCTTGATAGCGTCCGTCAACCGCCGCTGGTGCGGGGCGCAGACACCGGAAATACGGCGCGGGACGATCTTGCCGCGCTCCGCTACGAATGAGTGGAGCAGCTTCACGTCCTTGTAATTAATGTCGTCGATCTTCTCGACGCAGAAACGGCAAACTTTCTTGCGGCGAAAGTACGCTTTCTTCTGGGTGGCTACGGCTTTGTCGCCACCGGTGGGGCGTTGTCCGGCACTGCCGGGTCTTCCTTTGAATTCTGGCATGGGATCTCCTTACGCCTCCTTGGGCGCCTCCTTAGGCAGGCCGGGCATGGCCGGCGCGGGCGAACCTTCGCCCATCATCTGTTGCGCCACCGAAGGTTGGGGCGCGGCCGGCGCGGCAATCGACTTACGATGCGCGCGCTTGTCGCGATCCTTCTTGCGCTTTTCGAGACGCTTCAGGGTCTCGTCGATACGCACGGTAAGGAACTTGATTACCAGATCCGAGACGCGCAGCCGGCGCTCGAATTCTTTGACGGTCTCAGGGCCCGCGGTGAACTGGATCAGGACGTAGGCACCCTCGCGGTACTTGTCAACTTTGTAGGCCAGCTTGCGCTTGCCCCACTTTTCCACTTTGTCCACCGTGCCGCCGGCGTTCGAAACGGTCGTCTTTACCTGTTCGATAAAGGCGTCCACCTCTTCGTCCGGCGCATCCGGCTTCGCTATAAACAGCTCTTCGTAGATTCTCATGCTTCCTCGTTTAAGCCTTGGGCGCGACGATTAAATCTCGTCATGGCCTTTTCGACGCCTTCGGCAATTATGGAGACAACCGCGTCGGCCCCATCGGCCACCAATTGCTCCAATTCCTTACGCAGCGAGCGTTTGAACGGCGATAGTAAATACTCGGTCCCGCTGCTTAACTGGTGGCCGGGATGGATCCCCAGGCGCACCCGCACAAATTCGTTGGTTCCCAGCCCGCGGATGGTCGATTCCACTCCATTGTGGCCAGCCGACGATCCGCTCGGCTTCACCCGCAAACTGCCCCACGGCAGCGCCAATTCGTCGTAAACCAAAATCAGGTCCGCTGCCGTCATCAAATGCTTTTCCATCAACGGCCCGAGCGACGTGCCGCTGAGGTTCATAAATGTCTGGGGCTTGGCCAGCATCACATCCTTGCCGGCGATCCTCCCCACTCCCATCAGCGCCTTCGAATCGCGCCTGGATACGCGGATATCGTGCATTTCCGCGAGCCGGTCCACCACCATAAAGCCCAAATTGTGGGGGGTCTCGGCGTACTCCTCGCCTGGATTTCCCAGGCCGGACACCAGAAACATGGGGCGCTACTTCTTCTTGGGCTTGGCCTCTTCGGCCGCATCTTCCTTCTTGCCCTTCTTGATTACTTCGGGTTCGCCACCAGCAGCAGGAGCCGCCTCGGCAGTGGGCGCGGCTTCGGCAGCCGGCTTCACTTCTTCCGCACGCATCGCCACAATGTGCGCGATCACGGTTTCCGGAGCGCCAATCAGTTTCATCGATCCGCTCAAAGGCAGGTCGCTGAAACGCTTGCTCTGGCCCATCATCAATTCCGTCACATCGATGACAAAATTCTCCGGGATCTCATCCGGCAAGCACTCGATTTCGGCCGCGCGGCTGATGACCTCGAGTAAACCGCCCTGCGTCTTGACGCCCTTCGCCTCGCCCGACGTGCTGATGGGGATCGAGACGCGCAAGCGCTTGGTCAAATCGATGCGCTTCAAATCGGCGTGCAGTAAGTGGCCGCGGATGGGATCGTTCTGGTAATCGACCAGCATCACCGGAGTATTCTCGGCGCCTTCGATATCCAGGTTGAAGATGGTGTTGTAGCCGCCCGCCGAACGCATGATTTGCGCAATCGACTTGGGACTGACCGATACGGCTACGGGATCTTTAAATGCGCCGTATACGACTGCGGGAATCATTCCCCGCATGCGCGTACGGCGGGCTTCGTTCTTGCCGCGCGTTTGACGAGGTTCCGCGGCAACGGTGATATCTTTTCTCACTGCATTTCTCCTTCAAGGGGCGCAAGTCCGATTCGGCTCTGGCCTAACGTGGGTTGCGGTGCCCTATTTAACCTATAAAAATAAACTGCTAACCGACGTCTCTTCGTGGATGGACTGAATAGCCCGCGCCAGCAGCGGCGCCACCGAGAGAGACTTAATCTTGCTCGAAGCTTGCGCTTCTTCCAACAACGGAATCGAATTCGTGAAAACGACTTCCTTCAGCGGCGATGCCTCAATCCGTTTCACCGCAGGCCCCGAAAGCACGGCATGCGTGGCGCAGGCGCTCACGCTCCGCGCACCTTTTTGTAACAACGCCTCGGCACCCTTCACCAACGTACCCGCCGTATCGATCAAATCGTCCACCATCAAACAGTTACGATCCTCTGACCTCGCCGACTACGTTCATCACTTCCGCCACGTTCGGCTTCTCGCGGCGCTTATCGATAATGGCCAGTGGCGCGTTCAGCCGTTTGGCAAAAGCCCGCGCCCGCTCCACACCGCCCGGATCCGGCGAAACCACGGTAAGATCCGGCACCTCCAGCGGCTTAAAATACTCGATCATCACCGGCGCGGAAAACAGGTGGTCCACCGGAACATCGAAGAATCCCTGAATCTGCGCGGCGTGTAGATCCAGGCCATGATCCGGTCGGCTCCAGCCCGTTCCAGCAGCGAGGCGATCAATTTCGCCGAGATGGGAACGCGCGGTTTATCCTTGCGATCCTGCCGGGCGTATCCATAATAGGGTAACACTGCGGTGATGCGGTCTGCTGAGGCACGCTTCGCCGCGTCGATCATCAGGAACAATTCCATGAGGTTGTGATCGACCGGACGGCACGTCGGCTGGATCAGGAAAAGGTCCGCGCCGCGGACGTTTTCCTGGAATTGCAGGTACACTTCGCCGTCGGAAAAGGTCTCCAGCATCAAGTCGCCAAGGTGGAAGGCCCAGTGCGGCGCAAATCTCTTGGGCCAGGCAACGGATTCGCGGTGCCGGAGAATATTTTCAAACGATCGGGCGTCATCGCCCGGATCGGCTTAACGGCGGCCATAGTTTTTCTTCAACGTAAGGCCGGAGCGCTACGCCACCAGAGACTGCGGTAGCGCACCCGGCTGACCAGCGAAATCGGGAAAACACGTTCATCCGCAAATGATTTTGTAGCGCGAGTCAACTCTGTTCCCGGCCGCTGAAAGAAACCGAAGAGCGCCGAGCCGCTTCCGGTCATCATGGCCGGATTCGCACCCAGCTTCACGAGCCGCCGTTTCAATGCGGCGAGTTGCGGGAACTGCTCGAAAACTACTGTTTCAAAATCGTTAACACTACTGCCCGCGAGTTTCGACACCAAAATCACCCCAAGCCAGCGACTGGAAACTAACTATCTTATTTTGTTGCGATTCGGTTGTCAATCGGGGGGCCAGCGCGCGATAGGCAGCGGGAGTCGAAACATGCAGCCCGGGCGCGATCAAAATGCCGCGACGCGCCGGTAGGTCAGGCAGCGGGTAGAGTTCAGTCCCCCGCCCTACCGCCACCGCCGCTCCGCCCAGCAGAAAAAACGGAACGTCGCTGCCCAGCCCCGCCGCCAGTTCCATCAGAAGCGGCAGTGCCACCCGCCGTCCCGCTAGCGCCGGCAACGCCAGTAGCACGGCCGCCGCATCCGACGATCCTCCGCCCAAACCTGCGCCCATGGGGATACGCTTCCGCAGACGAAATTTCACGCGCGCCGTAACCTGCATCGCATCCAGAAGCAGGGTAGCCGCCTTGGCAATCAGATTATCGGGTATGTCCACATCGCCCGCAATTTCGATCGTGGTGCCGCGCGCCGGAGTCCATTCCACGTCGATGGAATCCGCCAGCGAGATGGTATGAAATATGGTGCGGATTTCGTGAAAACCGTCCGGACGCGCGTGGAGGACGCGCAGATCCAGGTTGATTTTGGCGAGAGCGCGCAGGCTGGCGCGGCGGGTCTGGCTCATTGGTCGTACTTCAGTAGTGAGAAGACGTCGTAACCGGGCAGTTTCGCGCGGCCATTCAGAAAGGTAAGTTCGATGGCGAAGGCCAGCCCGGCAATCTTGCCGCCCGCCTGTTCCACCAACCGCGCGACCGCAGCCGCCGTGCCTCCGGTAGCCAGCAGATCGTCTACGATCAAGACCCGGCTGCCGGGCACGATGGCATCTTTATGCATCTCCAGGCTGTCAGTTCCATATTCCAGGTCGTAGCTCACGCGCAGGCATTCCGAGGGCAGTTTCTTCGGTTTGCGCACGGGGACGAAACCCGCGCCCAGCGCATAGGCCAGCGCAGGGGCAAAGATAAACCCGCGCGCTTCGATACCCAACACCATGTCCACCTTGGCATCGCGATAATGGCCGCAAAGGGCGTCAATTACGCCGCGAAGCCCGTCTTTGTCTTTCAGTAATGTGGTGATGTCGTAAAACAGGATGCCCGCTTTAGGAAAGTCTGGTACTTCGCGAATGAGCGACTTCAGTTTCTCCATTAGACCTCGATGTGAAAATCGGAATACTTCTTAACGGCGGCTTCCTGTTCTTCGACACCCCGCACATCGGCGAACCGCGGCCCCCGCCGCAAGGCCGCCGCCAGATCAGATAATTTATCCGGCGCACCAGCGGCGTAAACCTCCACGTGCCCTTCATCGGTATTGCGTACGAAGCCGGTCAGCCCCAATCCGGACGCGGCGCGCTGCGCGAAGTCGCGATAACCGACGCCCTGTACCCGCCCGCGCACTTTATACAGACGGGCCGTTAGGGGAACGTGAGCCATTGAAGAGACGAGAATAGCATGATGAAACAACAAGGATTATTGGCGACCACACGTACAGTTTGAGGCGGCCGACGCGGAGGGGCTCAGTAATCGCAGCAATTCTTTCCGGCTGGGGGCGGCCCAAAACGCTTCTCGATCAGCCGGCATAAGAGGCCAACTTACCTTACGGACACCTTCCCGATGCGATTTGCGGCTCAACGACCGTGTTTTCCAGAAGATAGATCGGACTTGGCATTTTCGCCGCCCCGTTCCGCCGCTTCGCCAAACGACGCAAGGCCGCCGGATCATAACTGATGTAGGACCTGTGAACGAATGGGTTATCGCAGCAGGTCTTTCAGGCTTGTGGCAGCTAGCAGGCGGTCGGAAACATCTTCGAGCTCCGATGGGGACAAGCCCGCCAGTCTCCTGCTGGCGGAAAACCGGCAACGACCCAAAGCGCTTCTCAATGAGCCGGCTTAAGAGGGCCAATTCACCTTTCCGCACACCCTCCCGGTGTGTCCTGCGAATCAGGGGTCCGAGGACTTCGTTTTCCAGAAGATTGATCTGTATCGGCATTTTCGCGGCCTGCTGCTGCGCTGTCTTCGCCAAACTGCGCAATCCAGCCACGATCATCAACTGTGTGGGCCAGCCCTCCGATTTGAGTCGGGCGAACGGAACGAGTTTCTTATCGCAGCAGTTCTTTCAGACTGGTGGCCGCCAGGAGCCGGTCAGAAATATCTTCAAGCTCTGAAGGAGACAAGCCTGCCAGTCTCTTGCTTGCCGAAGCCGGCAACGGCCCGAAGCGCTTCTCGATCAGGCGGCTTAAGAGGGCCAACTCACCCTTCCGCACACCCTCGCGAACGCCTTGCTGGACACCTTCCCGAACCTTCTTGCGGATCAGAGGTCCAAGCACTTCGTTTTCGAGAAGATTGATCTGTATCGGCATTTTCGCGGCCTCCTGTTGCACTGTCTTCGCCAAACTGCGCAAACCCGCCAGAATCATCAACTGCGCCAGCGCCGTCTCCCGCCTGCCCGGCTCAAGGCTTGCGATGCACCCCAAGATCTTGCGCACCGCCCTTTTATGGTCGCGCAGTTTCGCTAATATCGCAATTACATTATCGCCCACGTCCTCGCTGGCGAGCAGAGGTTCTCCGTCAAGCGTGCGAATATCGATCATCCGGTATCGAAAAAACATATCAGGCCCGCGCAGTTCGCATTTCATTCGAGCCCGCGGTTGCCCCACATATAGAACGATTTGTTGAGGCAGCCGGCGATACAAGCGATAGATGCCCAGCCCATATTCCGCCATCCGCAGCGGCATCGCCGAATCGTTACCGCTCTGTAATTCAACGTGGACCAGATCCCCGTCCGCAGTTTCACCCAACAGATCCAGCCGCAGATTTTGAACTTTCGGCAGTTCTACATCCAGCCACTTCGCGATGGCGGCGCCGGTGACCGCCCGCATCGTCAGCGACGTTGAACTTTGCAACAGCGTTTTTAGTGCGACGTCGTAGTCCTGCATCATCAAGACCGCAGAAACAACGGTCACTGATTTGCAACTTTCCTCTCAAAGGAATTAAACCGGCTAGGAGATCGGGCAGCCAGTACGCAGTCGTTGCGATTACTAGCCGGGCACTCTTAGTAATACCGCCAATAACGGGTGAAGCGTCGGCGCAAACGGGTTGGTTACAGTGACGCCCCGCCACGTAAATCCTTCCTTAAGATCCTCCGACAGAAGCAAGCGACACTCACCTTCCGCCGACGCAGCCATCACAACTGAATCCCAAATTGTAAGACCGTGATCGCAGGCCAGATCCATTGCGTTAACCATTACGGCTGAGGACGTCTCAACTATCGGATACGCATCCCGCCAGCTCATCACAGCCGCCTGCGCGCGCACCGGCGGCCGCTTCGCTTTTCGGACGAGCACGTTGAACAACTCACCCAATGTCTGCACTGGAATCACGACCGCCCCCACTGGCAATCGCTGAATCACGTCCAGCGCCTTGTCTCGCATGGCCGCTCCGTTCGCGCCTTCGGCGTAGGCCAGAACGTTTGTATCCAAAGCGACCTTCATGGGGCGTCATCGTACAACTCGTCACGCGTCCAGCGGCCCGCTTTCATAGTTCGTTCTTTTCGGAGCCGGGCGAATAGGGCCGAGCGGGCCCTCTCTGCAGCACGCTCGTCCTCCACGACGGGCGTGATCCGGGCCACAGGCTTCCCATGGCTCGTCACCAAAACGCTTCTACCCTTCTTCACGGTTCGCAGTAGTTCCGAGAATCGGCGATTGGCGTCGGCGGCCGAAACTGCTTTTTCCATGCTGTGCCTCCCAGGTAGTGATGTTCACTACTATACAGTAATGAATTTAAAACGTGAACCCCACCAGGAACTCTGCCTGATTCAAATTCGAATGCAGCAACGCCGCAGTATCGGCGATCTGGGCGGAGTTCCACCTGGTAAAACGGATCTCCGGTGAAATGTGCAGAAAGACTGCGTGTATGTCGACGCCGCCGCCGACCACCACGCCCATCGTCGTATTCTTCTGAACAATGGGATTGGTCGTCACGGATATCGGCAAAGGGCTAATCGACGAAATGCTCTGCTTAACCCCGGTCAAGGTATCCCACGCCACCCCGGCATCCACGAACGGCCGTACCACCGGGAAGTGAAATCGATACTTGAGCAATAGCGGAAATTCCCAATTGCTAGCCGTCCCGTCCACCGAGCTGAAGATACCCTCCAAATTACCCGACCCATTGTAATGCAGCCTCCGGTAAAGGGCGTCGAATTCCACGCCGAGCCCCAGTGGCAGGCGCACCTCCGCAGTCCCGCCGATAATGTACCGTTGCGTCGGCGCACTATAGTCGAAGCTCCCGTTGCTGGTGGCGTTCAGAAAGTCAGTCAGGGGAATGCCGGCCTTGATCCCGGCCGAAAAGGGCTGCGCACAGGCCGCCACCGAACCCAAAAGCAAGAGCAGGAATGGTCGCATGTTCCTTCCTACGAATGGCCGCCGCGACGGGTTACATGCGGGCCAAGCTTTGGTATCATTTCTAAGCAAACAAGGACCCCTGAATGAGTCATTATTACGAAGACTTCTCCCCCGGCAGCGTCCATGAATCGCGCGGGCGCACGGTCACGGAAGCCGATATCGTGAACTTCGCCGGACTGTCCGGCGACTTCGTCGAACTGCACACCAACGAAGAGTACGCCCGCAAATCGCCATTCGGACGCCGTATCGCGCATGGCGCCCTGGTATTCAGCATCTCCACCGGCCTGATGACCCAGATGAACCTGATCAACGATACCGTGCTGGCCTTCTACGGCATCGACAAGCTGCGATTCACGGGTCCCGTATTCATCGGCGATACCGTCCGCGTCACCAAGCGCGTCACCGAACTGAAGGAGAAAGACGCCGACCGCGGTATCGTCACCTTCGAAACCAGCGTGCTCAATCAAAACAACGAACCGGTGATTGTGTACACTGACAAACTGCTGGTCAAGAGACGAAAATGAGACCGCTCGACGGTCTGCTGGTACTCGATCTGACGCGCTTGTTGCCCGGCGCCGCGGCCTCCATGCAACTCGCCAATTTCGGCGCCGAAGTCATCAAGATCGAAGAGCCTGACCGCGGCGACTATGCTCGCTCGATCCCGCCGTTCCTAAATGGCGAAGGCGCCGTCTTCCACATGGTGAATCGCGGCAAGAAAAGCATCGCGCTCGATTTGAAGTGCGATGCCGGTCGCGAAGCCTTCCTCGGATTGGCCGCGACAGCCGATGTCGTGATGGAAAGCTTCCGTCCCGGCACCATGCTGCGCCTGGGCTTGGACTACGAAACACTGCGCGCGCGTAAGCCGCGCATCATTTTCGTATCCATCACCGGCTATGGCCACAAAGGGCCGTGGGCGGCCATGGCCGGACACGATATCAACTTCCTCGCGCTGGGAGGCGCCCTGGATTTGAACGGCTCGGCCGGTGGTCCTCCCGCCATCCCCGGATTTCAAATTGCCGACCTCGCCGGCGGCGCCTTGCAAGCCGTTATCGGTGTTCTGCTGGCACTCGCGGCGCGCGCCAACACCGGCTGTGGACAGATGGTGGACGTCTCTATGACCGATGGCGTCGCCTCAATGCTGCCGGTCGCGCTAGGCTTATACGCAGCCACCGGCGAACTGCCCGCGCGCGGCGACGGCGTTCTCACCGGCCGCTACGCCTGCTATCGCGTTTACGAAGCGTCCGACGCGCGCTGGATCGCCGTTGGCGCGCTGGAGCCCAAGTTCTGGCAGGCCCTGTGCCGCGCCATCGGCTGCGAACAATTCGCCAGCCACCAGTTTGCAGAGGATCCTCTGCGCCTGGAAATAATCGCGGAGTTGGCGCGCATCTTTCGCACCCGCACCGCCGAAGAGTGGTTCCAACTCTTGGGCCCCGCGGATGTTTGCGTCACGCCCGTGCGAAACATAGCCGACGTCGCGGAGCATTTTTCCCTAGGCCCCGGCGATTCAATCGTCTCACCCAAACTAAGCGAAACGCCCGGACGATTAGGAGGCCCGCCGCCACGCTTGGGCTCGAGCGGCTAACGAAACATGATTGGCATCACGAATTATTCGACATATATTCCCCGGATGCGCCTCCGTCGCGAAATGATCGCCGCCGCATGGGCCCGCCCGCCGATGCCAGGCTGTAAGGCCGTCCGAAACTTCGACGAAGACTCGCTGACGATGGCCCAATCCGCCGCTTGGCCGCTGCTGCAAGGGCGTAGCATCGAAGCTCTCTCCTTCGCCTCCACCACGTCCCCCTACTGGCAGCGTTCAGCGGCCAGCCTGATCGCCGCTGCCAGCGATCTATCCGCCCAAACCGCCACCGCCGACTTTGCCGGGTCGTTGCGCGCGGGCACCACCGCACTGCGTTCCGCACTCGATACAGTGGCCGCCGGAACTGCCGCCGAAGTCGTGGTCGTAGCCGCCGACTGCCGCGACGGAGCGCCGGAGTCCACCGAGGAAATGCTCTTCGGTGATGCCGCGGCGGCGATATCCGTCGGCTCCCAAAATCTCGTGGCGGAACTACTGGCCACCGCTTCCCGCTCCGACGATTTTCCTGACGAATGGCGGCGCGATGCCGACGCGCACGTGCACTCCTTTGCATCGAAGTATTCCCTTACCCGCGGCTACACCGAAAACGTCGTGGCAGTGGGTCGCGCCTTGTTCGAGAAGAGCGGCACTCAACCCGCGGAAATCGCCCGCGCCGCGATCGCATCGAGTGACGGACTCGCCCACCTCGCCGCCGCGAAGACGCTTGAAATACCTGCCACATGCGTCGAGGATGCCCGCGCAGCCAACCTCGGAATCACCGGCGCAGCGATGCCCCTGTTCCTCCTGGCGCAGGCCCTGGACCAAGCCGAATCGGGCGACCTGATCCTGCTCATCGCGTACGGCGATGGCGCCGACGGTTTCCTCTTCCGTGCGCTCCAGACCGGGCGGAGGTTGCCACCGGAAGACCCCGTGATGGAATACCCAACCTATCCGATCTATCGCAAGTTACGCGATGATGCGCGTACCGCAACCGGTGGCGCCGAGATTTCCAACGTCCTGCTGCGCCGTGAAGAAGCCCAAAACGTCCGTCTGCATGGCTCCCTCTGTCCGCAATGCGGCACCCTCCAATTCCCCATCGCGAAAGTTTGCGCGGCGTGCCATCATCACGGCGGCCTGTCCCGCCAACCGCTGGCCCGGCAGGGCCGTCTCTTTACCTACACCAAAGACTTTCTGTATAATTCTCCCGTCGAGCCTACCGTGATGGCGGTTGTCGATCTCGAAGGAGGCGGCCGGTTCTTGTGCCAGATGACCGATGTGGATCCGGCCGCGGTCGAGATCGGGATGGAAGTCGAACTGGTATTGCGCAGAATGCGCGAAGGCGCGGGCGATCACTACTACTATTGGAAATGCAGGCCGGCGCACACCTCACGCGCCGCTGCCACTTAGGATCTTAAATCATGGCTGGATCAATCAAAGACCAGGTTGCCATCATCGGCGTCGGTTGCACCAAGTTTGGCGACAATTTCGACCAGAGCTTTGAAGACCTCTTGGT
Source organism: Bryobacterales bacterium (assembly GCA_963738345.1). Lineage (GTDB taxonomy): Bacteria > Acidobacteriota > Terriglobia > Bryobacterales > Bryobacteraceae > Bog-159. The sequence goes on along the minus strand of CAVTWI010000002.1, from coordinate 1,586,643 downwards.
GGAAGCATCCTTCGCGGCATTCGCCGACGCACGCATCCAGCCCGACCGCGTCGAAGCGGCATGGCTAGGCGCCTTCTCGCCCTATGCCGGCAACGGCAAAGCGTCCGTATCCTTGGCGGACGCTTTGCGCATGTACGGCAAGCCCATCACCCGCGTGGAGAATTATTGCGCCACCGGCACCGACGCCTTCCGCAATGCGGCGATGGCGGTGGCGTCCGGTGTGTATGACGTCGCCCTGGTGGCTGGCGTCGAGAAACTCAAGGACCGGCCCGTCCGCGGCCTCGGCTGGGAGAATGGCCACCCCTACCAGCACGACGGCCTGACTGCTCCCGGCGTCTTCGCCATGGCCGCGAATCGATACTTCCACCAGTTCGGCGGAGGCCGCGAAGCGCTCGCCAAAGTGTCGGTCAAGAATCACCACAACGGCTCGATGAACGCCAAGGCCCACTTCCAGATGGAAGTCAGCGAGGAGCAAGTGCTCAAAGCGCCCATCGTAGCGTGGCCCTTCGGCCTGTTCGACTGCTGCCCCACCACCGACGGCGCCGCCGCCGCCGTGATCTGCCGCGCCGATATCGCCCGGCAATTTCGCGAAGATTATGTCCTGGTCAAAGGCTTGGGTTTGGCCGTCACCAGCGGCCGCCCCTGGTATGATTCCGCCAACGATTACCTCGGCTTCGAAGCCACCCGCGCGGCTTCGAACGATGCCTACCGCATGGCCGGCATTGCCAATCCAGTGGCCGAGATCGATCTCGCCGAAGTGCATGACTGCTTCACCTGGACCGAAATCACTAACTACGAAGACCTGGGCTTCTGCCGCAAAGGCGAAGGCCCCCACTTCATCGGCGAAGGGCGTAGCGCACTCACTGGCGACTTGCCGGTAAATACCAGCGGCGGGCTCAAGTCCTTCGGCCATCCCATCGGCGCCAGCGGCGTCCGCATGATTTACGAAGTGACCACGCAGTTGCGCGGGCAGGCCGGCGCGCGCCAGGTTCCCGATCCGGAACTCGGACTGGTGCACAATCTCGGCGGCCCCGGTTCAGTAGCTTGCGTGATTGTATTGGGGAGGCGATAGATCATGGACATACTCTACGGCCTGCGGCGGGCAGATCGGTTTCATTCCCATCTGACGGCGGCTTACGATGGCGACCGGCCCATCACCTATGCGCAATTTGGCGATCGGGTGGCACATGCCGCGAACGCATTGCGCGAGTTGGGCGTGCAACCAGGCGACCGCGTGGCAGCGCTCATGTTAAACTCCCCGCGCTATTTCGAGCTGTATTATGCCGTGCCACTTGCCGGTGCCGCCATCGTGCCCATCAACATTCGCTGGAATCCGGCGGAGGTAGTCTTCGCCCTCTCGGATTGCGGCGTGCGACTGTTGGTCGTCGACGACGCTTTCGCCCGTATGGCGCCCGCACTCACCGCCAGTCTGCCGGAATTGCAATTCGTATTTGCCGGCAACGGAACCTGTCCCGTGGGAATGGCCGATTACGAGGCGCTCCTCTCCGCCGTATCACCGAGAGCGCCAGATGGCCCGCTCCCCGCCGACGACGATGTAGCCGCCTTGTTCTATACCAGTGGATCCACCGGCGGACCCAAAGGCGTCATGCTGACCCACAAGAACCTGTACGCCAACGCCGTGAATGGCATGCTCGCCCTGGCGATCGACCGGAATTGGGTCTGGCTGCACGCCGCGCCCATGTTTCATGTGGCCGACGCCACCGTCGTCTATTCCCTGGTGATGCAGGGCGGATGCAGTTGCTTCATCCCCGCCTTCGACCCCGAAGCATGCCTACAGGCCATCCAGCATTACAAAGCGACGCATATGTTCGTGGTGCCCGCTATGCTGAACGCCATAATTCACCATCCGGCGTTTGACCGCTACGATCTGTCAAGCCTACGCCTGATGATCTACGGTGCATCGCCCATGCCGCTCGACCTGCTGCGGCGCGCCCAGCAACGGTTGCATTGCCCGTTCGCGCAAGGCTATGGGCTAAGCGAGGCCAGCCCGACCCTCTCGTATCTCGGTCCCGAAGACCACACGCTCGATCATGGTGACAAGCAGTTCACACCGGTGAAATCGGCGGGCCGGCCCATTATGGGAGTCGAAGTCCGCGTGGTCGATCCCATGGATCGCGAACTGCCCCCCGGTGAGGCCGGCGAGGTGGTGGCGCGCGGCGACAATATCATGAAGGGTTACTGGAACCGCCCCGCCATCACAGCCGAAACCCTCCGCGGCGGATGGCTGCACACCGGCGACATCGGCGCCTTCGACACGCGCGGCTACTTATACATCTTGGATCGCAAGAAAGACATGATTAAGCCAGGCGGCGAGAACGTCTACTCGCCCGAAGTGGAGTCCATGATTGCGTCGCATCCCGAAGTGCTGGAAGTGGCCGTAATCGGAGTGCCGGACGACAAATGGGGCGAAGCGATTAAGGCCGCGGTAGTTTGCCGGCCCGGCAGCACCCTGACGGAAGAAGGACTCATCGAATATTGCCGCGAACGCATGGCCCACTTCAAGTGTCCGGCGTCCGTGGAATTCCTGGAGACTTTACCAAAAGGCGGGACCGGAAAAATACAGAAGACCGTGCTGCGCGCTCGCTATGGCCAGTAACCATCGCTAAATGGGCTTGCCTGCGCGCCCCGCCCATCAGAATCGCCGCTCACGACGACGAACAGACGGGTCCGAGCGTCCCAGCTTGCGGAATGTTGAGAGCCTATACAATAGGATTAAGATCGGCCGCTGAACATGAGACCAATTACTAGCCTCGAGCCGAAGTATTTAGGCATGCTGGCTTCGGATGTGGCGGTAGACCTATTCCGCAGGCTCCTCTGGGCCGAAGCGCATCGCGCCGGAATCGGGCCGGCTCTGATATCAGTGTCAGGTGCGGTCACTAGTGCGGACGGTGGGATCGATGCCGAGATCGCGGACGTGCCCAACAACCAAAAAGGGGGACTATTCTTTCCCGGGCTGACACGGTACCAAATTAAAACTGGAGCATTTTCTGCGAGGAACAACTCGGCGATGAAGGAACTGTTCCTCAAGGAAGGAAGCAAAGAGTTAAAGGAACTTGTGCGGACGTGCTTCGAGAAGGGGGGCACCTTCGTGGCCGTGCTGTTCGGTTCCGATTCGCCGGACCGCAGCGACGGCGAGCTTAGCACCGCCTGCCAAGAGTTCGTTGGACGGTACAATCCCGCGTTTAGAAATTGCCCCATCCGCATCCTTCGGCAGAACCAGATCGCGGGATTCCTGGACTACCATCTTGCCCTGACGCAGCAGGCCGAGATGAAGACCTTCCCACACTTAAGGACACACCACCAATGGGGAGGTGAGATCGAGTCGCTCGGCGCACTGAAGATAGGTGCCCGGCAAGAAGCATTCATAAACCAGGTTCGAATTGAATTACGCCAGTCTGTTGCCACTCACCTGTGCGTCTGGGGCGAGCCGGGAATCGGCAAGACGCGTCTCCTTTACGAGGCGACGGGCGTCGATGATCTTTCGCCCGCGATCGCATACTTTAGATCGCCCCAGGCGTTGGAACAGAGCGGAGTGGTCGATGAACTAGTCCGAAACGGTTCGAAGTCCGCGATTGTAGTCGTCGACGACTGTAGCCCGAGAGATCGCGAAGATTTCTGGAGGCAACTCAAAGCGCTAGGCTCAAGAGTGCGCCTGGTCACTGTGCAGCACGACCCGTGCGACAGCACCGGTACCACCGTGGCGCTTCAAACTCCCGAATTGGTTGATGAGCAGGTCTCCGAGATTATCCAGCAGCATGGGATCTACAAAGAGGCCGCGGATCGATTTGCCCCATTCTGCGGAGGGTCGCCCCGAGTCGCGGACGTAGTGGGCTCGAATCTCCAGAACAACCCCGACGATCTCACGAGGCCCTCGGACACGAGCAACGTCTGGGATCGCTTTATCGAAGGCCGAGACGCTCCATCCAGCGACATAGTGGATCAAAGGAGGCTGGTCCTTTCGTACTTAGCTCTTTTCAAAAGGTTTGGGCGTGCCGAACCATACGAGCATGAGGCGCGAGCAATTGCCAAGCAGGTCGAGCAAGTGAACGCTGCGGTTAACTGGGGCCGTTTCCAGGAAATCGTAAAGTTTCTGAGAGGAAGACGTATTTTGCAGGGAGAGACGACACTCTACATCACTCCCAGGCTCCTTCACATCAAGCTCTGGTGTGATTGGTGGGATCTTAACGGCCCGTATTTCAACCCCGACGAGTTCCTCGCCGCTATCCCCGACACCCTGCATGTATGGTTCTACGAGATGTTCGCGTATGCTCACGGATCTCAAGCGGCCAAGAAAACTGTTGGCGCGATCCTGAGTACGCGCGGGGCCTTCTTCAAGGACGGTTTGCTGAAGACCGAACTCGGGGCCAATTTTTTTTTGAGCTTGGCTGAAGCCGACACGGAGGCCGCCCTGGAATTCCTTGAAGCGACCATCGGCAAGCAGAGCCGAGAGGAGTTGCTACAGTTTGATGCCGGCAGGCAAAGAGTCGTTTGGGCTTTGGAGAAGATCGCCGTAGAAAGGGATTTATTTCAACGCGCAGCACGCTTGCTGCTTCGATTAGCTGAGGCTGAGAATAATCCCAGGATTTCGAACAACGCCACTGGGACGTTCGCCGCCTTGTACTCACTAGGGCCAGGCAGGACAGCCCCTACGCAGGCCCCCCCCGCTGAGCGCTTTCCATTGTTAGTACAGGCGCTAGAATCAAAATCAGGAGCCGTGCGTGCGGTCGCCCTACGCGCATGCGATCACGCGCTGAACTCCAGCTCATTCACGCGTATTTATGGTGCCGAGCGTAGGGGCCTGAAGGAGCTTGACCTGTGGTCCCCGAATAGCTACGCCGAGTGGTACGAAGCGTATCGACAGATATGGGAACTCCTAGGAACCAGGGTTCGCGGCCTCACCGACCAAGAGCAGCCCGAAGCGGCCCGTGTGTTGCTCAAGCACGCCTTCGCCCTCGTGCAAATAGAACAGTTGGAGAGTTTGGTCACTGCCACAATCGGCGAACTGGCACGGATGGCCAGTGTCCCGCGAAAGCAACTCCTGGAAGTAGTGCTTGACGTGCTCGAATGCTTGAACGATCTGCCTGAGGCCGTCAAACGAACCTGGAAGCGCATTGAGGAAACAGCCGTTGGCGGAACTGACTTCCAAGCTCGTCTGAAGCGACAGGTTACTCTTCCTATGTGGAGGCAAGCTACTGAATCCGGGCTCTCTACCGAGCCGTGGCGAGCGCTGGCAGAAGAAGCTATAGCGAATTCCCACCAGTTCCTGCCTCTACTACCTTGGCTCGCGTCAAAGGAAGCAGAGAGCGCGACGTGTTTCGGGTACGAGCTAGGAAAGCTGGATCGGGAGTTCGCATTCAGCGACCGGATTGTTCAGGCAATCGAAGAGGCTGGGCCGTCTGGGAACGCAGGTCTTCTCGGGGGCTATTTGCGCGCCGTGCGTGAGATAGAGCCGCAACATTGGCTTTCTGTGCTTGAGGGACTCAGTCGAAGACAAGCAACCAAGCGGCTGTTCCCTGGGCTGGTGATACAGTCCGGCCTGACCGATGACGTAGCTCCGGTACTGGCCCGGCTTGTTAACGACAAGGAAATGCCAGCGCACTATCTCAGAGGGTTCGTCACTGGTGGCGAGATAAGAAATTTATCGGTAGCAGCTTTCGAATCCTGGGTGGACCTCCTGCTTTGTGAGAACGAGCAGATCGCCTCAATTTCAGCATTGGAGTTGCTGCATCATTACTGTATGCACGATGAGTCCCACACTGTGCCGCCAACTCTATTTGAGAAGGTTCTTTTTTGCGAAGCCCTCTTCGAGCCGGAAGGACCAGATACTCGAGCCTCCCATCGTGACTACAACTGGTCACAGGTGGCCCGCAAATACCTAACCACTCGCCCAGGCATGAAGCTGGTTGTAGCTAAGAAGCTGTTGGATCATATGGGGAAAGACAGCGCCGTTTTACCGCGGTCCGTGCATTCGCACGCGCATCAACTACTTTCGGAAATCGCGAAGGAACTCCCCCGCGAGGTATGGGCTATCACGGCCTCGCTGCTCGGACCGCCGATAGATGCCCGGGCGTTTTCAATCAGAGACTGGCTCGGAGGCGCACTGTTCTCATTGGGTAGTGGAAATCGCAGTGAATCCGTTCTCACCTACATTCCACTTCAAGACCTCTGGGACTGGGTGGAGAAGGACGTGGACCGCCGGGCGTGGTACCTCGCAGGCTTCGCTCCGAAAGACCTAGCCAACAATACAATTAAGCCTCCTATTTCGCGGGAACTACTCATCCGATATGGCGACCGCGACGATGTTCAACGGAACTTGATAGCGAACTTCTCTTCCGGGGGCTGGATGGGGCCCGAGAGCGAGCATTACAAATCGGAAAAAGAGGCTTTGGAATCTCTGTTGGCAACAGAACGCCAACCTCAAGTTCGCGAATGGCTGAGCAGGTATGTAGGGCTTCTAGAAAAGTCCGTTGAGCAAGCGAGAATCGAGGAGGAACGCGAGGACCGCTGAATTCAGCCTGCGTCCGCGATAAGGGATTCAATAGCTATCGCGAGCGCGCGATCCTGTTCCGCCAAGCCGTTAGCGGTGCTGCGCAGTCTTGTGCTTCGGAACCTTGTGGCTGCTATATCGCTTCGACCCCTTGAACTTCTTGGCGCCCTTAAACTTCTTGCCCTTGAACTTCTTTGCCTTATAGCTTGTCTTAGCCTGGGCGGGAGTCTGCACGGGCAGCATCAAACCCGCGCCGATCAGCAGGGCCGGTAGCAAAAAACGGAGTCGCATCAGCTCTATCTTATTGCGTATTGCGCGCAAACCACAAGTACATCATTAGGAAACTGGCCGCCGTCATCACCACGCACGCCGCCGCCGCCCCGCGCCATAGCTTTTCGTTCCAATTGCTTGCGATGCGCGGAGTGCCCGCCAGCCACGCCACACTAAATCCCGCCGCCAGGCCGCCGATGTGCGCCGCGTTATCCACATGCAACCCCGGCAGTAAGCCGAAAATTAACATGTAAACCGTCCACCGGATATACATGCCTTGAATGGCCGCCCCCGCGGACGTATGCCGGTTACGTACGCCCAGCGCGATCATGGCGCCGATCAAACCCATAATGCCCGCTGAAGCGCCTACCGAGAGCGCCGTAGTCCAAAACGTGCTTAGCAGAAATCCGGACACCGTGGCCAGAAAATAAATCACGATCAGCCGGCTGGCCCCGTAGACGTCTTCGACCTGCGCGCCCAAGTCAAACAGCACCCACGAGTTCATGCCGATATGCAGCAATCCGCCGTGCAGAAACCCCGCCGTCACCAGCCGCCACCATTGCCCGTAACCCAAAATCGCCGCCCGGTACTTCGCGCCAAAGGCGAAGAGCGTCTGCCCATCGATACTCATGAATCCGCCGCCCTCGCCGCCCCGCTGGCTGAAGACCACGGTCGCCAGATACAACCCGACATTGATCGTCAGGATGATCATTGTCACGAACCGCGCATGCGGAATGAAGCCTCCCAAAATCGCTACCCGGATCGCGCCGCTCAATCGCGCGCGGCCCACCCGCTCGTTGCAATAGGGGCAAACTTTATCGTTTGAGGTAATGAAGGCCCGGCAATTCGGGCACATCCGGCGCTGATCCATGTATCCTCATTGTACAACCCGGCTATCCACCGCCTGCTCGAATGGCGCTACAGTAGGTCGAGGACAAAAAGATGTTTCCCCGCCTGCGCATTGCCATTCCAATCGCCCTGTTATTGACCGCCGCTGCCTGGGCTGCCGACGATCCCAAACCGGAAGCCATCTTAGACAAATATGTCGAAGTCACTGGGGGCCGCGCCGCTTACGAGAAAATTCAGAGCGAAATCGCCACCGGTACGCTCGAAATCACTGGCATGGGCCTCAGTGGAACCCTCACCACCTATCGCGCCGCGCCGGACAAAAGCTATACCCTCATCGACTTTGGCAGCGTAGGCAAAGCGGAAGAAGGCTCCAACGGTCAGGTAGCCTGGTCCATCAACGGCATGGAAGGTCCGCGCATCAAGGAAGGCGATGAACGCACCACCACCCTACGAAACAATGTTCTGCACGGGGAAACGCGCTGGCGCGATTTTTATAAGAAGGCCGAACTCACCGGCACCGAAGACGTGGATGGCAAGCCCTGCTACAAAGTCGTAGTTACACCTAAGGACGGTTCCCCCGAAACCCGCTTCTACGAAAAGGGTTCCAACCTGTTAGTCAAAGTGGTCATGCCTTTCACCACTCCGCAGGGTAATATCACCGCCGAAATCAGCCTGAGTGACTATCGCGACGAAGGCGGTATCCTGATCGCCCACACCATCACCCAGAAGGTTCCCACCGCCGAAATTCTGGTGAAGATTCAAAGCGTTAAACATAATCCCGATATACCGGCCAGCCGTTTCGACTTACCAGCCGAAATCAAGGCCCTGACCGCCGACAAGAAGCCCGACACTAAGTCGGAAGCCAAGCCCGAAAAAAAGTAGTTACTGATTCGGTATTGCGCTAGTATCAGATGATGCGCTTTCCTTCGTGGCCTGCTGCGATCGTCGCGGTTTGCTGCATGCCCGCGCCCGTTTGCGCGCAACACCCGATCATGGAAATTAAGGTGTCCGGAAGCCACCGCCTTCCGGCGCCCGCTGTAATTGCCGCCTCCGGCCTGCATAAAGGCCAGATGGCCACCCGCGCACAGCTTGACGCCGCCGCCCAACGCCTCGCCGATACCGGTCTCTTCGCCAGCGTCAGCTACCAGTACGATCCTAAGACCACCGCCGGTGTCACAGGTTACGCCCTAACGCTGTTAATCGGCGAACAGACCACCCTCGCATCAGTCGAACTGGACTTCCCCGGCCAGGATACCGACAAGTTATGGCAGCAACTGAAGGCCGCCGACCCTCTGATTGATAAGCAGATGCCGGATAACGATCGCGCCACCGCTTATTACAAGAAAGCTCTCGATGCGGCATTTCGTAAGTCGAATCATCCTGAAGAGATTGTTACTAAGACCGAAGCCGACCTCGGCAGCGGTCGAACCTCGGTCGCCTTCCGCCCCGCCCATCTGCCCACCGTTGCCCTCATCCGGTTCCAGGGTAACTCCACCGCGCCCGAGAACAAGCTACAGGCAGCCATGGCAAAAGTATCCCTGGGCCAGGAGTATAGCGAACGCGATTTCCGCCGCAAACTCGAACTCAATCTCCGCCCGCTTTACGAAGAGTTAGGCTGCCTGACCGTCAAATTCACGAATGTGACCATGGCCCCCTCGGGCGAAGCCGGTGTAACTGTCACCACCGCCATCGACGAAGGACCCGTGTGGCGTCTCGGCCAAGTCGATCTCACAGGCGACCGCTTACCGCTCGCCGATATGCACGACGCCGTGCAGTTCGAACGCGGATCGACCGCCAACTGGAAGCTCTTCACCCTATCGGTAGCAAAGTTGACCAAAATTCTTCGGCGCGATGGGTATATCGCAGCCACCTACGAGCCCGAGCGCTCCTTTCACCCGGAAACCCAGGTGGTCGACGTGAACGTCGCGTTTACCAAAGGCAAACAATACCTGTTCGGTGAAGTGCACATGGAAGGTCTCGATCCCGACACCCTGGCGCGTTTCGCGTCCCTCTGGAAGTTGCCCTCCGGCGCGCCCATGAATCAGCCTTACATCGACGAATTCATCCTTTCTGCGCCGCCCAACTTAAGGCGCGCGTTCCGAAGTTTCAGCTCGGAATTGGCCGTCCGCCCCGCCAGCAACATCGTGGATGTTAACCTCAAGTTTCACTAATCAGGAGAAACCGCGATGCCGATGACTCGTCGAACCATGCTGGCGCAAGCCCTCGCCTTGTCCGCCCTGCGCGCCCAGCCTTCCCCCGCGCGCAAACTCAAAATCATCGTCACTGGCGGACATCCCGGCGATCCCGAATATGGGTGCGGCGGCACCATCGCCCGCTATTCCGACCAAGGCCACGACGTGGCGCTACTCTATCTCAATCGCGGCGAAAAGACCTGCCCCGAACCGCCCGCCGAAGCCTCCGCAAACGTGCGCGTAGCCGAAGCCCGCCGCGCCTGCGAGATTCTGAAAGCCCGGCCCCTCTTTGCCGGCCAGTGCGACGGCCACGCCATCGTCGACGCGCCCCACTACCAGCAGTTCCGCGACGTCATCGATGCCGAGCGTCCCGACGTGCTCTTCACCCACTGGCCCATCGACGGGCATCGCGACCACCGCGCCATTTCTATGATGGCCTACGACACCTGGCTCGCCACCGGCAAGAAGTTCGCGTTCTATTACTACGAAGTCTCCGACGGCGAAGATACCCTCATGTTCCCGCCCACTGACTTCGTGGATATCACCGCCACCGAAGCGCGCAAGCGCCAAGCCTGTTACGCGCACGCCTCACAATCTCCCGACCGCTTCTATGCCATGCAAACTCAAGTAACGAAGTTCCGCGGTGTAGAAAGCGGCTATGCGCAAGCCGAAGCCTATGTCCGGCACGCGCAAAGCCGCCCCGCCTTACTGCCTTAGACGTTCACCACGAACCAGTCGGTGAAGCTGGTCATGGATGCCGCCCCCTGCTTCGATTGCAGCGTCACTACGTCCGCCACCACCAGCGTCCCCACCGGCGGTGTGAACGTCAATTGCGCCGACGTTTGGGAATGGCATACCTCCGTGCACTTCAAATACGCCTGCAGGCTGTGTGTGGTCGCGCCCGTGGCGATCGATTCGTTCACCACCACGCTACCCATCAAGCCAGCCTTGAAACCGCTCCCGTCCAACCGGGCTTGCTGCACCTGAACCGCGGCGGCCGCCGACAGCACGTGGTATGAAATGTTCGAGCCCTGGGTCTGCCCCGCCTGCACGCTCCACGGCGCGGCAAACTCCAACCCATACGTGCCCGTAACAGGCGCCAGCAGCGGCGTTACCTGTATCTGATCCGCCGTAATTTCAGCCGCCCCGCCGCCCGACTTCGCCTGATAGGCAAATCCGGCCACCTGTACGTTTCCCAGTTCGCAGCCTGATGTACCCATCGCCATGTAACTAGCCAGCGTTCCCGGAACGCACGGCGCCGCCGTCACTGGAATCCCCAGCGCAGCTATGCATACAACGAACAAAAGCAGCTTTTTCATGAGGTCCTCCTGTGAAGAGGATATGACGGGAAGGGACAGACCGGAGAGGTCTGTCCCGCACAAGGAGTACTACGGAGTGGACGAAATATTACGCGGTCTTCTGACCATTCGCGACTTCAATGGCCTTTTTCAACAGCGGATCTTCCTGCTTCTTCTCCGGCTGGTCCGGCGTCTCCGGCAGAGGCTCGCCGTTCTCGTCGAGTTCCACCTGCGCCTCGGGCTCCGACATCACCGTTTGCGGCGTCACGCCAACATCTTGGATCGCCTTGCCGTCGGGAGAATAATACTTGGCTACCGATAGAATAATGGCCCCGCCATCTTCCATGGTCACGGCTTTGCGCAGTGAAGCATCACCGTAAGTCCGCTCACCCACCACCTCGGCGCGCTTGTCATCCATCAACGCACCTGCCGCGATCTCCGCGCCATCCGCCGTGCCCCGATTGGTGATGATCACCACCGGCAGCTTCGTGATACTCTTCGAAGCTTCCGCCTCAAAGTCTTTGCGCGGCACCTTCTGGCCCTGCATGTAGGTGATCTCGCCCTTCGCCAGGAACAGGTTCGCCAGTGCGATGCCTTCCTCGGGACCGCCCACTGCGCAATTGCGCAGGTCTAGGATCAGCTTCTGCGCGCCCTGCTTCTGCAGCGCTTCCACCGCCGATGCCACTTCCTTCACTTTGCCCGGCGCAAGCGTATTGGGCTCGATGTACCCAATGTTGTCCGCCAGCATCTTGCTGCTCACCGCCGGATACACAATGTTCGCCCGCACCAGCTTAATCTTCTGCGGTTCCGGACGCCGCACCCGCACCACGGTCAATTCCACGCTCGACCCGGGGTCGCCCTCCAGCAGCAGGCTGGCGTACGCCAGCGGCATATCGCGCGTGGCGATACCGCCGATCGTTTCCAGCATGTCGTTGGTGGCCAAGCCCGCCTTCGCCGCCGGTGAACCTGGCGTCACGCCCACAATGCCGACGAATCCGAATTTCTTGGCCAGCACTAAGCCCACTCCGGCCTTGTGCGCGTCCTTGTTCTTCAGATAGTCCTTGTACTGGTCCGCATTCAGGTAGCTGGCGAACGGATCCACGGATTCCAGCAGGCCGTTCAACGCACCCAGCGTGACACTCTTCATGTCCGGCTCTTCCACGTACTCGCTCTTAATGCGATGCAGAACTTCGGTGTATACACCGAGCTGCGGATAGGGCCGGTCGGTCGATGCGCTTCTGCCGACGACATTGCCAATAACCAGCAACAGCATCACGCATGTGGAGGTGGTAACCACTGTGTATTTGATACGGCTATTCATAGTGTCAAATCCGAAGGGAACCCGAAGCCATTATAGCAGGCGCCCAACCGGCCGCCCGCCGCACATTACCCGCAACACGATACCGCAAACCGCTTCCTGAAATACGCTTTCGTTAACACAAATATTTACAGGCGCAAAGACGTCTTCGAAATCCGTCGCCGCGATCCGAACGCCGCAATCCGAGCCCCGAGCGTAAGCAAGGGGTTCCTCGCCTTTTCTCGCGTTTATCCGAGCCCCGAGCGTAAGCAAGGGGTTCCTCGGCTCTATTTCCCGATCTGCTAAGGGTCTAGACGGCGGTCAAGCGGTTTTGGTTGCCCGCCGGGTTTTATGTGCCGCGGCATGATGCGCATGCTGGGCGTGCCGGCCAGCGTGCCGCGTATGCTTGCGCGACGCCGGTTTCCGTGCCGCAGTGTGCCGTACCGCACGCGCCGCCGTCATCGGATAAGCCGGAGGCGCCGACAATGGCAGAGCAAACGCCGCCAGCACCGGAGTCGCCACCACCTGCGCAGGCAGTTCCGGCGGAACCGGCGCCACTACCTCAGATGTCATCGCCGCCGGGCGCACCTCGCTGGTCTCCGGAGCCTTCGGTTCCGTCATCATCGGTTGACTCGAACCGCTCGGATCGCGCTGCACCATTGCCTGAATGGTCCCCGTCGCCTGCCCCAAATCGAAACGCGCCACATTGTGATTGAACAGCGCCGCGATCCGGTTATCCCGCGCCCGCTCCAACCGCGTCTGCGCGTCCGTCACTTCCAGACTGCTCGCCACCCCGGCTTCGTAACGCCGGCGCGCCTGCGTGAACTCGCTCTGCGCCAGCGACATCCCCGCCTCCGCGACCTTCACCTGCTCCTCCGCCGAATGCAGACTATCGAGCGCCATCCGCACTTCCAACTCGATCTGCTCGTGCAGGTCGTTGGTCTTCACTCGCTCCTGCCGGAATTGCGATGCAAATTCAGAACGCCGCGCATCCCGCCGGCCGCCATCGAAAATAGGTACGCGTAGCGCGAAGCCGTAATCCCGCGTCGGCAGTAACGAAACGATATTCGAGTTCACGCCGGTTGTTCCGTAATCCGCATAAGCCACCAGGCTCGGCACCCGCTCCACCTTCACCGCATTCGCGACCAACCGCGAAGCCGTCTCGCGTTCCGCCTGTGCCTTCACGTCCGGGCGGTTCTGCAAAGCCTGGCCTTCGGCCTGTTCCACCGTAATCGGGTCTACCGGTTCGTAACTCAATTTATCGGTTAATTCCAAATCTGTCGCCAGATTCAAACCCATCACCCGCAGTAACTGCAGATTCGCTTTCGTGCGTTCGTTCTGCACGATCAGCAGATGCTGCCTTTCGTTCGATAACTGCACCTTGGCGCGCGTCACTTCAATGCCCGTACCCGTGCCTGCGTTCTTCTGATTCTCCGACTGCTTCAACACCGCTTCCGCCAGTGCCACGTTCGCCTGGTAAGCCTCGACATCGGCATTCGCCCGCAGCGCCGCCAGATAAGCCTTGGCCACCGTCGTCGAAACCGAATTGTCCGTGGAATGGCGGTCGTTCTTGGCCGCGCGAAACGAGGCCCGTGACCCTTGGTATCGCCGGATGCTGCTGAAGTCGAATACGTTTTGCGTCAAGCGCGCCCGGATGTCCACCGAATTAAACGGACCCACCACCCGCGGTATGTCGCGAATAATGGAGTTCAGCAATTCTTTCTCGGTAGGAGCCAGCGGACCCGTCAGGCCGTTCTCCGCGCCCGTCAGCGCTTCGTTGGTCGCCAGATCCAGCCCCAGGGCTGCCAGGCTTTTCATCGCGGTGGTTTGCGAAGCCTGCGCTTCAATATCCGGCAGCAGCGACGACCGCACCTCCTCGGTTCGCGATTTCGCCTGCTTCAAATTCTCGTCGGAAAGCTGGATATAAGTGTTGCCTTCCGGTGAGAGCGCCAGTTCGACTGCTCTCTTCAAAGTCAGTTGCAGCGGACCGCGGTCCGTGGGTCCCTCTCCAGCTACGGCGCAACAAAGAAATGGCGCCGCCAATAGTAGAGTATGCAAAGTCCGCTTACTGCATAAGTTGGTTGCAATCATAACGATGTACGCCGTTAGGAGTTTAACATCGTTATAAGTAACCAGAGTTATACAGTTTCAATTATTTTCTAAGTAAATTCTAATGTTCAACTCTACTCGGTCCGGTTAGTCAATATATTCACACTATTCGTACACTGGTTGGCCACCGCCAAGTCAGGCTTCCCATCGCCATTGAAATCGCCCACTGCCGCCCACGTGGGGCAGCCGCCTACAATAAAGTTCCTCTCGGACCCAAATGTCCCGTCTCCCTTGCCCGGCAGAACCGTCAACGTGCCATATGTGCTCGCGCCCGCTATGTCCGGCCTCCCATCATGATCGAAGTCCGCCAGCACAAGCGAAACCGGAGCACCCGCCGCGTAATAGACCCCGGTGGCGAAGAAGCCCCGGCCCTCATTGAGTGCTACCCATGCGCTGCCGGTACTGCCGCCCACTATATCCGGCATGCCATCGCCGTTCACGTCGCCTACCGCTAGCGGATCTAGGCCAGCGTAAGTCGAGGAAACATACCGAAACGTTCCGTCCCCGTTCCCCAGCCATATATCCGTAAAGACGTTGCAATCATTGTCGCTGCACATCTCCTCCTGCAGCGCCAGGTCCGGCTTCCCGTCTCCATCGAAATCGCCCGTCGCCACGGAATTGACAAACGTCTCGGCAGTCGTAAACGTCAGTTCTTGAAAAGTTCCATCCCCATTGCCCAACAGAATCGCAACCGTGCCGGTCAGATAGAACGATACCGCCAGATCGAGTTTGCCGTCGCCATTGAAATCCGCCATCGCCAGAAATCCGCCTACATTCGCCGCCGCCGTCAACGGCGCCTGGAACGTGCCATCTCCGTTACCCAATAGGACTGATGTGGTGAAATAGCCACTCACCGCCAAATCCAGTTTTCCGTCCCCGTTGAAGTCGCCCGCAACTACCGACCGCGGTCCGGTCCCCGCCGCAAACGTTACCTGGGGCAGAAAGTGCCCGTCACCCGTTCCTATCAGGATCGACACGTTGTTCGACGTATAGTTAGCGACCACCAGATCGGCCTTGCCATCTCCGTTAAAATCGCCCACTGCGACCGACGACGGACCGCTTCCCACCGGCAAACTCACTGCCTGTTGAAAGCCGCCGTGACCATTGCCCGGCAGGATCGAAAGCAATGCGCCAACTGCGGCAAGATCCAGATTGCCGTCTCCATCGAAATTACCGAAGACAAACGCCGTCGGGTAAGTACACACCTGGTAGGCTATCGGAGCTTGAAACGTTCCGTCGCCATTGCCTTTAAGTATCGAAACCGTGTAACCCGGATTCCCGGTTTCCGCCACAGCCAGGTCCAGTATGCCGTCCCGGTTTACGTCCCTCACCACTACTGCGCTGGGACCGGCGCCCGCAGGCACTGTAACCGGAGGCGCAAACGTCCCGCCCCCATTCGCCATCAGCACCTCCAGGCTCCCCCCCGCGAGCGTGATCGCTAGATCCGGCTTTCCATCCCCATTGAAGTCACCAGCCGCAATACTCGCAGGATTCTTCCCTACATCATGATTGACAGCCGACCGAAAGGTGCCATCCCCCACGCCAAATAAAATAGATACTGTACCCGCTCCCTTAGAGTTATAGTTAGTGACTGCCAGATCCAACTTACCGTCGCCATTAAAATCCGCCGCGGTCAGATACTCCGGCTGCGTCCCTACGGCATAATTGACTGCCGGTCTAAAAGTGCCGTCGCCCTTACCCAACAGGATCGAAACGTTATTGGATGTTTCGTTACACGTCGCAAGATCCTCTATACCGTCCCCATTGAAATCACCGGCGATAATGGAATACGGCGCAACCCCCACGGCATAACTCAGGGTTGGTCCAAACGTCCCATCGCCGTTCCCCAGCATGACGAGCACTCCCGCGCCCAGAAATGCCAAATCGATCTTGCCATCGCCATTGAAGTCCTGCGCCACAATCACGCTCGATCCCAAGCTGTGTACTCCCGCGTTCTTATACCATGCTCCGTGCCGGAAGTCCCCATTTCCCTGCCCCAGGAAAATCTCCACAGCGTCGTCGGTGGCTAACGCCAGATCGGACTTGCCGTCGCCATTGAAATCACTAATCGCCACGCTCTTAGCGCCGGATGAGCCCGTCGAATAGGCGCGCGGCGCGTTGAAATTGATGGAGAATAGCAGCGCCGGCGCCGCCAGCGTCCAAAGGATTGCCTTGCCTAATGCGCCCGGCGTGGCACAAGAATAATGAGTCTGCACGTTACCCCCCCTAAATCGCGTGATCTTCACGCACCGGCAGGCGTCGCCGCCCAAGCCAGCGCAACGCACCAATTATATATCAGGAGGTTAAGTGTCGTAGGTAGCGATCAGAATCGCGCGTAAGTAAACGGTTTCCCGGTTACATCCCGCTCCACTTCAACAAACTGGTGCAAGGCCGTGTCAGCGGATCGTCGCAGTGGTTCGGACTCACGCGCAGCGCATAACCAATCCGCCCCGTGCGCTCCGGCACCACTTCCTTCTCGAAAATCGCGATCGTGCCGTGCTGCTCCGTAGGCGGCAGCACCATCACTTCCGTATCTTCCAAACCGCCGTCCGTACCCACCCGGCCCATCACCACTTCCACCCGCACTTCCGACGGCTGCAGTCCCGCCAGATCGATCGCCGCGCGTACCGGAACCGGTCGCTCGCT
Organism: Bryobacterales bacterium; assembly: GCA_963738345.1. GTDB lineage: Bacteria > Acidobacteriota > Terriglobia > Bryobacterales > Bryobacteraceae > Bog-159. The sequence continues at coordinate 1,569,474 of CAVTWI010000002.1, read as the reverse complement.
CAGAATCGTGCCCACCGGAGCGTCTCCCGTTTCCACAAACTTCACGCGATCCCAAACCTGCCGCACGCGCTCGTTCCAGGCCGCCTCGGCCCGCGCTTCCTGATAACCATTCGCGCTCAACCGCACCGCGTCCGCATGCGCCGGATCGTAAAACTCGCGTGCATATTCCGCCACCATTCGTCGCGAATCGAATAGCGGTGATAGCCCCATCAGCGATTGCTTTACCCGCTTCAACCACTCCCGCGGAATCTGGTCGCGCCGTTCGTAAAACAACGGCACAATTTCGTTTTCCAGCAGATAATAAATCTCGCTGGCGTGCAATCCGTCCTGCTCGTCCGAATACGGTTCGCGCTCGCCGATCGCCCAGCCGCCCGAAATCTCGTAAGCTTCGTCGAACCACCCGTCCAGAATGCTCAGGTTCAGCACTCCGTTCATCCCCGCCTTCATGCCGCTAGTGCCGCAGGCTTCCTGACCCCGCTTCGGCGTATTCAACCAAAGGTCCACGCCCTGCACCATCTCGCGCGCCACCTTCATGTCGTAGTCTTCGATGAAGACCACGTGCTTCCACAATTCCCGGTCGCGCGAAAGCTGCACGATGTCGCGGATAAAATTCTTGCCTTCGTTGTCCTTCGGATGCGCCTTGCCCGCGATCACGATCTGCACCGGCATGTCTTTGTTGCACAGAATGCGCTTGATGCGCTCCACGTCGCGGAACAAAAGCGTCGCGCGCTTGTAAGTCGCGAACCGCCGCGCAAATCCGATCGTCAGCGCATTCGGATCCAGCACCTCTTCCGTATGCCGCATCTCTGTCGCCGACGCCTGCCGCCGTAAAGCCGACGAGCGCTGCCGCTCGCGCACGAAGTTCACCAGCCGCCGTTTCCGCCGCCGGTGTACTTCCAGCAATTCCTCATCGGGAATTTCCTTCACCTGCTCCCAAATCACCGTGTCCGCAAACCGGTCGCGCCAGTCCGGCTGCAGATACTGATCGTAAAGCGCCGCCAGATCGCCATTCAGCCAGCTCGTCAGATGTACGCCGTTCGTCACCGAACTTAGCGGCACTTCCCACACCGGCAATTGCGGCCACAGATCGTGCCACATCTCCTGCGATACATCGCGATGCAGCTTGCTCACCGCGTTGCGGTGCGCCGACGTTTTCAACGCTAGAATCGCCATCGAAAAACGTTCTTCCCGATTCGCCGGATTGCGCCGCCCCAACGCCATCAACTGGTCGAAATCGATCCCGATGTCCGTGCAGTAAGCGTTGAAGTAGTGATACATCAGGCCCGGATCGAATAAGTCGATTCCCGCCGGCACCGGCGTATGCGTGGTGAAGATGTTGCTCGCGCGCGTAGCCTGCAGCGCCTCTTCGAAAGTCAGCCCGTGCTCGCGCTTTAGCACGCCGCATCCGCTCCAGCGCCAGAAACGCCGAGTGCCCTTCGTTCATGTGGAACACCGTCGGCTCTAACCCCACCGCCTTCAGCGCCCGCAATCCGCCCGACGCCCAGCACGAATTCCTGCCGCATGCGCGTGTCCGTATCGCCGCCGTAAAGCGAATCCGTGATGCTGCGATCCTGCGGCAATTCGTTCTCCGGAATGTTGGTGTCCAGAAGGTAGAGCGTTACCCGCCCCACTTCCATCTTCCACACCTGGATCATCACTTTGCCGGTAGGCAGCCGCACGAAAACTTTCAGATTCTCGCCCTGCGCATCCCGCACCGGAACTGCCGGCAGCGTATAAAAGTCGTTCGTCGGATACCGCTCCTGCTGCCACCCGTCCGGGTTCAATACCTGCCGGAAATAGCCCTGTTGATACAACAGCGCCACACCCACCAACGGCAGATCGCAATCGCTCGACGATTTCAAATGATCGCCCGAAAGCACGCCCAGCCCGCCCGAGTAAATCGGCAGGCATTCCGAAAGCCCGTATTCCGCCGAAAAGTACGCGATCAGCTTGTTATCCGTGCGCGGCTTCCCGCCCGATACATGCGCGTCGTAACGCTGGCACGCCATGTTGTACAGCGATACGTAGCGAGGATCCGCCGCCGACCGCTGTAGCGTCGCTCGCGATACCCTCCCCAACATAAGCACGGGATTGTAATTGCACTCCCGCCAGAGATTCGCGTCCAACCTCCGGAAGAGCGCGCGGATCAGTGGTTCCCATGTCCAAAGGATGTTGTAGGCAAGCTCCGGCATCCGCGACAGTTGCTCCGGCAGTGCCGGACGAACCAGGAATTCATGTACAGGTTGAATACGAAATGGCATCTCTAGGATTGATCTTTCTACCATAGCGCAATCGCGCTGGGGAGGGCTCCCATCGGAGCATTAAGGTAGCTTAAGGTGCGGATCTAGCGGGAGGCCTTACTTCAACTCGAAAGCCGCATTCACCGTGTTCGAATAGCCCGGTCCCACCGTGATGTTTTGCCTCAGGTCGGTGTAGCCATCCCTTGAAAACACAGCTTTATATGTCCCCGGAGCCAGCCTCGTGGTAAATGGCGTGTGCCCTATCGGCGTGCCGTACATGCTCACCAGTGCGCCCGGCGGATTCGACGTGAACACCATGTCCACCAGAAACCGCGCTGGGTCCAATGGTACTTCTCCGTCAGTATATACCGTGATACCGGTACCTTCGGGAAATGTCTCGTCCTTGGCATAACTGAACAGCAGCACCGGCGCATCCGGCTTCACCATCGCGATCGCCCCCGCCGTAGATCCGCTGCCCGCTGCCGTCCCGCCTCCGTGCCCCCGCTCTTTATTGGGACGGATCGCCACCTTATCGCCATTCAACAGAGGCACCGAATTGAGCGTCACCCCAAGTTTTCCCCCTCGCCCGAAACGCGTCTTCGGTTCCGCTTGCGTGATCGTCGCCGTCACCCTGCCGTGCGCCATCACCAGCAAACCGCTGATCCGAATATCGTCCAACACTTCAAAATCCACCATCTCGCCCGGCTTGATATTGGTGAACGTCAGATCCCGCGTCAGCCGCAACCGGATCGGCGTGCCATCATGCAGCGCCAGCGCCACCGGAGCCGTACCCGAAGAAATGGTTGTATCCGATGCTGTCGCCGCACCGCCATCTTCCTTGCTCAACAGCATGGCGGACAGAATCTTATCTGACACCCCCGCCCGCACCAGCCTGCCGATCGATACGTTGTCCACCAACTCCTGGCCGTAAACGGCAAACGAAGCGAGCAATAGCGAAGCGGCGAATCGACGTGCGGCCATGCTGCCATTCTGAGCCTAATCACTCCCGCGTACAAGGTTAACCATCGATAACCAACAAAACCGAGCAAACCGTGCCGCGCGCGTCAGCAAGCGTTCCCAGCTTCCCATAACCCACTTAGCGGCGCCGATGGGAATTCAGTCCTCGTAAAAGCTGGCGTCGTCCCCATTAAAACATTGGCAATCATTGCTAACAATGCTACGATGAGCTCGAATTACTTCACCCGAAAAGAGCGCCGCCATGCCTACCCGCAATGTGAACTTAACCGAAGAGCTCGACCGTTTTGTGCTGACGAAGGTCAAGAGCGGCCGGTACGAGAACGCCAGCGAAGTGGTGCGCGCCGCCCTGCGGACGCTGGAGCGCGACGAACAACAGTACGAGGCCAAACTTGCTGGCCTGCGAGCGGCCCTTGACCAGGGCGACGCCGGCGGCATTGCCAAGGGCGATGTATTCGCCCGGGTCCGTGGCGCCATCCATCTACCCGCGCCACGGTAGTCTGTGGGCACGTTTCGTTTCACCCGCCTTGCCGAAGCCGACTTGCTGAGCATCAGCACCTATACGTTGCGCACCTGGGGTGAAGCTCAAACCATCCGTTTCCTGGACGAGTTGGAAACATGTTGCCAGCAACTTGCAGACCATCCCGCCTCAGGCCGTTCCTGCAACGACATCCGGCCCGGTCTTTATCGCAGGGAGCAGGGTGAGCATGTGATTTTCTTTCGGCGCGAGCCCGGGGGAATTCTCGTTTCCCGCATTTTGCATGCCCGCATGCTGCCGGAACGGCACGCCTTCGCCGGCGAGGATAATGCGCACTGAAGCGGATCGCATCACGACACCAACGTGCGGGAGCTTTTTCTTCCGAATTCGAAAAAGACCGACCTCAACCCCCCCCCGCGTTTCTGATTTGCAACCTGGACGTCTGGCTGCGGGTAGAACGCCCCCGCCGCAAGCGGCCGCCGACGCTTCCTCCGACTTTGCTGCCATGGCTGAGTGAACGCGACGTCGCCGATGCATCCCAGGACGCTCCGCAGCTCAAAGACAGCATCGTCGAGGAAGCCGGTTCGAATGATGCTGGCGGCCAAGGATCAGAAACGGTAGTCCGAAGGCTGGAAGACTACCCGGCGGTTTTGCGCCAATGGGAACTTTACGTCGAGAATCACTGGTGGCCCTGGGCGACTGAGGAGCGGCGGCTGCAGCCAGTCCAGTCCATCTACAACGAGCTCTTCGCCGCGTACCAGAATCAGGAACGAATGGGAGAATCCTACGAAGTCGTCGTAGGCGTCGGCCTGTTGACCTGGCATCCACCCCACGGACCGGAAATAAAACGTCATGTCAGTGCTGGCCAGGCAACCATCGAATTCGATTCCAAGACGGGCGTGATCACCGTCGGTGTGCCATCCGACGGGACCCACCTCTCGCTTGAGCAGGATATGCTTGAGCCGCAAGACCGGCCATTACCGGACGTTCAGAATCGAATTGAGCAGGAACTCTCCGACATCGGTGACGGGATCTGGGCTGAGCCCGGATTGGCGACAGCGCTGAACGCTTATTTCCAGCAACTTTCGCCCGAGAGTGCCATGGACATGGTTCTGGAACCGCAGAACGGTACGACTGACCGCGCCGCCGATCCGCAGCCGAGAGTAGCGGCCCTAGCGGTCGGTTCCGCGTATCCTCTGCCGGTCGGGCGCCTGGCCTGAATCAAGGTCAAAAAATCAGCGGCCACGCCGGTACGATTGCTCGCCGGGCCAGCCGCTGGATCACCGCATCGTTCACAGCCTTCGATAAGTGGTTTGGCACATCCACCATTATTCGAACACGATGGATCTACTTGGCCGAAAATCAACGCCCTGGACGCTTAAGAAGGTGACCGTCCTACTTAAGCGCCTCGTTGATCTCGATATCGCGCTTCAACACTTCGGTCAGAAGTTCGGACAGTCCGACGCCGCGCTGTTCGGCCCTCCCGGAGAAGTACTCCCACACGCCCCGCTCGATCGAAACCGGCATCAGCACCTTGCCGCCGGGAGGAATGTGGTGTAGCCCGCGAACTCCTTTGCTGAAGTCGATTTCGAAGGGCATATCGTTGTCGTCCATCGGTCGATTGTTCATAATGACTCCTGATACTGCCCGCACTCGGACTGCGTTGCTCTTCGCGCCGAAATCAGCCGGACCTTGATCGCAGCGAGATCGCTATCAGACCACAAATAGACCACCGACAGCAAAGCGCCGTTGCCCGCGAACCCAATGGAGAACCATCGGTCCTCGGTTGCGCCGTGCTCCAAGTCGGCCACCGTGAGCAGGTTAGGATCGAAGAAAATGGTGGAAGCCAGCTCAAACGTGATGCTGTGCTTGCGTTGGTTCGCATGCGCCTTCACCTCGTCCCATTCGAACTCGAACGGTTGCTCATTCACCACTCTCTCATACCACGGCGGCGGAAAGTTGGGCAACCGCTGATGAACCGCGGTTACTCCAGGGTCCGCCTGGTCATCAACTCGCACTACCTCGAAACCGATTCCGGAGTCATTGCTCTCGCAAGTTGAAGAAAGGCGCCTTATTAGCCCGAATGGTTCCCCGCCCGGGCTTGGTTCCATCCCGAGAAAATAAACATCCCCCGCATTATCAATCACGTAACCGCAATCACCCCCCGCTTCCACCCCACCTATCCCCTAACCTCAAGGTGGAGAAACAGGCCAACCTGCCACCAACATCATGAAAAACAAAAAGACGCCCCGCACCCCCTCCCAGGCACAAATGGATGCCAACCGCCGCAACGCCCAACACTCCTCGGGACCCCGTACTCAGGCGGGTAAGGCCGCTTCCAGCCGCAATCGCCTGGTCCACGGCCTCCGCGCCAACACCCACATCCTCCTCGACGAAGACCCCGCCGATTTCCAGGCCCTCCTCGACGACCTCCTCACCCGCTTCCAACCCTCCGGCGAAGGCGAAGAACAACTCGTCCTCCGCATCGCTGCCAGCCAGTGGCGCCTCGCCCGCGCCTTCCCCATCGAAGCCGGACTCCTCCGCGAACGCTCTCGCATCCTCGCCGCCGAGGACGCCGCCCGCGGCCCCGAACGCCTCCAGCACCAGAAAAACTACGACGCCCGCCCCAATGCCTTCCCGCCCCCACCCGCCTTGCCCGACGAACGCGACGGCCTCGCCCGCGCCTTCTCCGCCGATTGCCGCGGACCCGAAGCTCTGGCCAAACTAACCCGCTACGAAAACAGCCTGGAGCGCTCCCTCGATCGTTCCCTCAAACAACTGAAAATCTTCCAAGCCGCGCGCCAAGCCGCAACCCCCGAGCCCAAACCCGCTCCCCCACCCGATGGTCCGGGCCCCTGGGTCAACCAGGACGAAGATTTCATAGAGGATATCAGCTCGCCGCAAGCCGCCCAGACCCAAAAAGCCCCTGTAGATCCAACGAATTGCCATTCGAACCCAAATCCAGCCGCGCTCATGTTCCTCCTCCTGGCCCTCCTCCAATTAGCCAAGCGTCTCTTCACCCCAAATCGACTAATCCACCAGCCACCAGCCACCAATCACCAGCCACGGCGGCGTGCCGCCCAGCCACCAGCCACCAATCACCAGCCACGGCGGCGCAAGGCCAACCATAGCGTAAGCTATTAGCTAGCCCCATGCGCCGCCTAGCCCGCCTAGCCCTAGAAGCCCTCGACGCCGTCGCCGCCTCCCGCATCACCTATGCCGACACCCGCGTCATGGAAATCCACGACCGCCAAGTCTCCACCAAGAACGGTAAGACCGGCCACGTCTCCACCAGCACCTCCACCGGACTCGCCATTCGCGTCCTCGCCAATGGCTGCTGGGGATTCGCCGCCACCGACGACCTCTCCCGCGATGGCGTCCAAGCCGCCGCCGCCCTGGCCCTCGAAATCGCCCGCTCCGGAGCCCTCGCCAAAAAACACGACGTCACCCTCGCCCCCGAACAGAAATACGAAGCCACCTGGATTTCCCCCATCCGCGTCGATCCCTTCACCATCCCCGTCGACCGCAACGTAGCCCTCCTCCTCGATATCGATCGCGAACTCCGCCGCAATCCCGGCGTCACCATGGCCGAAGGCGCCATGACCTTCGAACGCCGCCGCCAGGTCTTCGCCTCCACCCTCGGTAGCTTGATCGATCAAACCCGCTACCTTAGCGGCGTTGGCTATGCCGCCCTTGCCTACAAAGATGGCGAAATCCAAAAGCGTTCCTACCCCAATTCCTTCGGCGGCCAGCACCAGCTCAAAGGCTATGAGTTGGTCGACGAGTGGGATCTTCTCGGCAACGCCCCCCGCATCGCCGAAGAAGCCGTCGCCCTCCACTCCGCCGATCAATGCCCCGAAGGCGAATTCGATCTCATCCTCGACAGCTCCCAGCTAGGCCTCCAAATCCACGAGTCCATCGGCCATCCCATCGAACTCGACCGCGTCCTCGGCAGCGAAGCGAACTACGCCGGTATGAGCTTCCTCACCCTCGATCAATTGCGCCGCCTCCGCTATGGCTCCGATATCGTCAACGTCGTTTGCGACGCTCGCCCCGAACATGGCCCCGGCCTCGGCACCTTCCTCTTCGATGACGAAGGTGTCCCCGCCCAGCGTACCGATATCATCCGCAACGGACTCTTCACCGGCTATATGACCTCTCGCGAAACCGCCGCCGCCGTCGGCGAGACCCGCTCCAACGGCACCATGCGCGCCGACGGTTGGTCGCGCCTCCCGCTCATCCGCATGACCAACGTCAGCCTCATGCCCGGCCAGCAGTCTCTCGACGAAGTCTTCGCCGGTGTCGACCACGCCATCTATATGGAGACCAATCGCAGTTGGTCCATCGACGACAAGCGTTATAACTTCCAGTTCGGCTGCGAGATCGGCTGGGAAATCCGCCACGGTAAGCGCGTCCGTATGCTCAAGAATCCCAGCTATAGCGGAATCTCGACGGAGTTCTGGAATTCCTGCGCGGCCATCGCCGGACCCCAACATTGGACTCTCTGGGGTACGCCAAATTGCGGTAAAGGTCAGCCCGAACAAGTCATGGGCACCGGTCACGGCGCCAGCCCTTCGCGTTTCAGCCGTATCAAAATCGGGAGCGCCTATGCCGATTGATCCATCCCTCTGCCAGTCCATCTTCGATCAGGTCGCCGCCGTTGCTCGCGAACTCGGCGCGCCCGATATCGAAGCCATCATCAACGCCGAATCGAGCGCCCTCACCCGCTTCGCCAACAACGCCATCCATCAGAACGTCGCCGAACGCAATACCCACCTCTCCGTCCGCGTACAGTTCGAAGGACGCACCGCGCGCGCCACCACCAACCGTCTCGACGCTCCCTCCATCCGGCAGGTCGTCGAAGACTCCGTAGCACTAACCAAACTGCAGGAGCCTGACTCTTCCCTGCTCCCGCTGACTACGCCTGCGCCCGCGCCCGAGATCACCCGCTGGCACGCCGCCACCGCCCGCGTCAGTCCCTTCGATCGCGCCACCGCCGTTGCCGAAGCCATCCGCATCGTGGAATCCGCCGGTCAAACCGCCGCCGGCATCTACTCCACTGCGGACTCCGTCTCCGCCCTCCTGAACTCCAACGGAGTCTTCGCTTACTATCCCGAAACCATGGCCCACTTCTCCATCACCGCCATGGCCGGCGATAGCTCTGGATGGGCCAAAGGCAGCGCCTGCTCTCACCTCGATCTCGACCCCTCGCGCCATGGCCCGCTCCGCCGCCGCCAAAGCGTACGCCTCGCGCGAACCCGTCGAACTCGCACCCGGCCCCTACACCGTAATCCTCGAACCCGCCGCCGTCCTCGACCTGGTCGGCCAGATGTTCGGCGACTTCAGCGCCACCGCCATCTCCGATGGCCGCAGTTTCCTCCGCGACCGCATCGGCGAAAAACTATTCGGCGATAACGTCACCATCTATGACGACGCTTATCACCCGCTGCAAGCCGGCGCGCCTTTCGATGGCGAAGGCGTCCCCCGCAAACTTCTCACTCTGGTCGATAAAGGTGTGGTCCGGGATATCGCTTACTGCCGTCAGGCCGCCCAAGCCGCGGGCGTCGCCCCCACCGGCCATGGCTATCCATTGCCCAACGAATATGGCGAAGCGCCCATGAACATTGTCGTCGCCGGTGGCGCGGTGTCCCTCGAAGAGATGATCGCCTCCACTGCCCGCGGCATCCTGGTCACCCGCCTCTGGTATATCCGCGAAGTCGATCCCTATGAGAAGATCATGACCGGTATGACCCGCGACGGCACGTTTCTAGTCGAAAACGGCCAAGTTACCCGCGGTGTCCGTAACTTCCGCTTCAATCAGGCCCTGCCGGAACTACTCTCGAATGTGGAAGCCCTGTCACCCGCAGTCCGCTCCTCCGGCGAAGAAGCCTTCGATATGGTCGTGCCCGCTCTCAAAGTCCGTAACTTCCATTTCACCGAAGTCACCCGCTTTTAGCTTCCGGAATTGATAAGATAGATCCGGCCATGGCGTACATTCCAGCCCCCATCGAGCACGACTTATTTCTGAGTTATGCGCATGAAGATGCCGCCTGGGTCTGCGCCCTGCAAGAACAATTGACCGAGCGGTTAGTCAACCGGCTGGGATGCGCCAGCGACGTCTGGCAGGATGTAAATAAGCTCCGTACCGGCCAAAAATGGACCGAAGAGCTCGACCGCGCCATTCGCAGCTCGGCCGCCTTGATTACCGTCGTCTCCCGCAGTTACCAGAGCTCGGATTGGTGCGGCCGCGAATTGGACGCCTTTCTCGATCAGGCCAAAACCAAAGATAGCCTCGAAACCGGCGGCTATTTACGCATCCTGAAAGTAATCAAATTCCCCTGGTTAAATAACGCCCACCAAGGCTTCCTCAGCGAATATCAACACATTCCTTTCTTTGATCGCGACGCCAAAACCGGCCTTGAACGCGAATTCAAACCGGCCTCCGAAACCTTTCGCAAGGCCGTCGACAAGCTCAGCTTCCACATCGAGAAGTTATTCGAGGCCATGTTGTGCGGCATGGAAAAAGTGTTTGTAGCCCGCACCTCGGCTGACGCCAGCGATGAGCGCGATGCCGTCATCCGCGAAATCAAGGCCGCCGGCTATGCCCTCTCCCCCCCCCATCCGGAGCCATCCCCCGCGGACTCGACCGCAAGACCCTCCTGCAATACATCGCCGACACCCGCGTCACCGTCCACGTGCTCGGCGCCGGCGCCGATCCCGCCATTCGCGAACAGATCGACCTCGCCCTCGAGGCCGAAAAGAAGACCGTCTTCTATCTCACGCGCGGCTACGAAGCCGCCACCGGCGATCAAAAACAGTTGATCGATGATATTCGCGAAAACAAGTGGGGTCTGCGCGAAGGAACTTGGGCCCTGCTCGAAAGCCGTTCGGCCGTTCGCCTCCGGCAGGATCTTATCGCCCTCCTGGCGCCTGCCCGGCCCACACCACCGGATGGCGCAAATAACAAACCGCGCGTCTATCTGCTCTGCGACCCCACCTCCGCCGAAGATACCGGCTTTGCCCGCGGCCTGCAGGACAAGATCCAGCAGCAGGAACAATTCGAGGTCGGCATGCAGCAAGCCGCCGTGGATTTCACCTCCCTCGCCGCCCAGCATGAACGTTTGCTCCAGGGCTGCGACGGCCTGCTGCTGTATTACGAAAAAGCCCCCGCCAAGTGGTATAACCGCAGCCTCGTCGATCTGATTACCGCCGAGGACCGCACCCGCCAGCGCGAGCTCCGCTCCAAAGCCTTGTTGGTGAGCGGAGCCAATTTCGGCAACCCCGGCCTCACCGTCATCCAACGCCAGGACCCTTTCGATCTGGGCCAACTGGAGCCCTTCCTGGCCCCCTTGCGCGCCATCCCCGCGGCGCAGGAAGGGGTGGTGCATGCAGGCGGCTAGCGCCCGCGCTACCCTCGCCGGCGTCGCCCAGCCCTTTCCCGGGCTGCGCCCTTTTGAAGACCACGAAGAGCCCGTCTTCCGCGGCCGCCGCCAGCACACCGACGAACTCCTGCGGCGCTTGTCCACCCACCGCTTTCTGGCGGTCGTGGGCACCTCGGGCAGCGGCAAGAGCTCCCTGGTGCGCGCCGGCCTCCTGCCCGCTCTCGACCGTGGATACCTCGCCGGCGCCACCTCCAACTGGCGCATCGCCGTTATGCGCCCCGGCATGGCGCCCATCGAAAACCTGGCCGCGGCCCTCCGCGACCCCAACGCCCTGGGCCCCTCCGCCAATTCGAACCTCCGCTCCAGCCGCCTGGGTCTCGTCGAAATGGTCCGCGGCGCAGGCCTCACCGCCGGAGAGAGCCTCCTCCTCGTCGCCGACCAGTTCGAGGAACTCTTCCGCTTCGAGCGCCGCTCCTCCGCGACCGATGGCGGAGCCGACGCCGCCTTGTTCGTCAGCCTGCTGCTCACCGCCGCCGCCCGCCTAGATGCCCCTGTCTACATCGTGCTCACCATGCGCTCGGACTTTCTCGGTGATTGCGCGCGCTTCGCCGGACTCCCCGAGGCCTTGAGCGAGAGCCAGTATCTCATCCCCCGCCTCACCCGCGAACAACGGCGTCAGGCCATCGAAGAGCCCCTCCGCCTGTTCGGCGCGGCTATGACTCCGCAACTGGTGCAGCAGTTGCTCAACGATTCGGGCGACGAGGCCGACGATACCCTGGGGGGGGCCCTCTACCGCGGCGGAGCTCCCGACCCCCTTCCCGTCCTCCAGCACGCCCTCATGCGCACCTACCAGTTCTGGCAGGCTCGCGGCGGCCAAGCCGCCGGCGAACCCATCGGCCTCGACGATTACCGCCAGGCCGGACGCATGGAATCGGCCCTCAACCATCATGCCGAAAAACTCTTTACGAAAGATCTGGACAGCGCCACGCAAGCCTTCGCTCAGCGCATCTTCCGCTGCTTGACCACCACCGAACTAGGTCGCCCCGTCCGCCGGCCCACTCGCCGTGACGCCCTTTACAAAGTCGTGGGCGCCGCCTCGGACAGCCAGCAAGCACAGGCCGGCCAGGTCCTCGAAGTCCTCGGCCGGCCGGAAAACTCCTTCGTGCACACCTATCCCGACGGCACCGTCGACATTTCCCACGAGAGCCTGATTTGGAAATGGAAACGCCTGAGCGGTTGGGTCTCTACCGAAGCCTCCAGCGCCGAGCTCTATCGCGACTTGGCCAAGGATGCCGGAGGCCAGGCCACCTGGGGCGAGCCCAAGCTATCGGCCGCCATCGCCGTACGCAAGCGCGACGCCTGGAATGCGGATTGGGCCGACCAGTATGCCGCCGGGCAGTTCCACGCCGTGCAAGCCTTCCTCGCCCGCAGCCGGAGAGCCGTATGGAGCCAGCGCCTGGTGCGCGTATTCGCGGTCATCGGACTCGTCGCCGTTGTCATTGCCACGGCGATCGCCTGGTACGCCACCCGCGACGCCCACCAGCAAAAGAGCGAGAACGATGCCCTGAAAGTCGTACAGAATGGCCTGACCGCCGAACTGGCCAATCAAAAACAGCAGCAGGACGCCATCGAGAAACGCATTCAAGGCTTGAGCGCCAGTGACGGCGCGGAGAAGGCCAGGCTTCTCGCTGAATTATCCAAATCGCAGAACGATAGCAAGGCGCTGGCAGAACAAGCCTCCACGTCCACTGATCTGGTTGCCAGCGTCAAATCCTTGCAGGCCCGTTTGGATCAAGCCCAACAAGATCTAACCAGTGCTACCCTCGCCCGCGGCGCCGAGGCTTCTGCGCGCAAGGATGCCGAGGCCAAGGTCGCCCAACTGCAGGCCCAGGTGGCTTCTCTCACCAAAGATCTGGCGGCTGCCAGGGCTCCGGCTACCGCGCCGCCGGCCCGCCCCGCGGCAGAGACCGCCCCCCCCGCGCCCGCGAATCTGCAGGGCTCGGTGGCCGCCGTTACCCCCCCCGCACCAGCCGTGCGGATCTTGCGCCTACACCAGGGCGACATCACCACCGTGGCTTGGAGCCGTAACGGACGGATGTTGGCGTCCGGCGGTTTCGATGACATGGTTCTCGTTTGGGACGCGGAGAAAGGGGTCGCGCTTAGCCACTTGGATATCCACGAGGTTGTCAACTCAGTGGACTGGAGTCCCGATGGCAAGACTCTGGCCGTGGGCGGCGCCGATTCGAACGTTCGCTTTTGGGACATTACCAAGTCAAAGATCGTCAGGGTCCTGCAGGGTGCGGAAGGCTTCATCGGCAGTGTGGCATGGAGTCCGAATGGCCAAACCCTCGCCGCCGGCGGCAAGGACGGGGTCCTTCGTCTCTGGAACGCAGCGACTGGCGCCTCGCGCAGGCTGGATGGGAACAAGGACTCCATCGAGTGTGTCGCCTGGAGCCCCGACGGAACTATGGTAGCTTCCGCCGGCGCCGATAACAAGGTGCGCATTTGGGACGCCGCCCGCGAACGGCTGCTCCACACCATGCCTGACCATCGCGGCCTGGCGCTCTCGGTTGCCTGGAGTCCCGACGGCAAGACCCTGGCCTCGTCCGGTGCGGACAAAACCGTGCGCTTGTGGAACACCGCTACCGGCCAGTTGTTATGGACCGCGCATGGCCACGAAAAGAGCGTCAATAGCGTCGCCTTCAGCCCCGACGGCAAGACCCTGGCCTCTGCCAGCGACGACGCCACCGTGCGCTTTTGGAACCCGGCCACGGGAGCGTCGCAGCGCATTCAACAAGGATCCGTCGGGAGCGTGGTTATCCTGGCCTGGAGCCCCGACGGACGAACCCTCGCTTCCGCCGGAGCCGATCAGACCGTTCGCCTCTGGCCGGTTCCTTAGTAGCCTGGGGGGGAATTATTGGCGGGCCGATCTCGGCAGAAAGAACTTCACGCTGTCTTTCCCGCAATTACGGCAAACGTAGTTAGCAAACAAGGGGCGCAGGCTGGGTAAGTCGCGATTGCCCACCAGCGTCCGCTGCCGGCAAGCCGGACACATCGGTCCGACAAACCGCTTTCCTAGTACATATAGTCCGGCAATCGCCAACATAGGCAAGGTACATACCAGTACCAAGACTAATAGGTCGTCCTCTAGCATGATCGGCGCGGGCTCACCCTGTAACCCAAGAGTAACTATTTATATCTTGCATCGCCTAAGAGCGCAAGAGAAAAGACATAATTTCACCAAGGCATTGGAAGATGAGATAATAGCTGTAAGAGAAGGGGGGTGGGGGGGGCCAAGTCAGGCGGCTCGCGCCAGTTTTTCCTGATGGCGGGTAACGATAACCATCACGGCATATTCTTCGGGCCTCAATCCCAAGCCCTGGTAAGCCGCGTCCTGCTGCTGGCCTTGCTCGATCGCGGAGTGCAGCGAACCGTCATCGAAAGCCTCCAGCACCGCCGGATGGATGTAATACTTGCGGCAGGTGGCCGGCCGGTTCCCCAGTCTCTGGGCCACTCGCTTCACCGTTTCCACGACTTGCTTCTTTGCGGCGCCGGGACCGTCCGCGGGCCCCGCGCCCGACAGCTCCTGCACCGCCAGCACCGTCCCCGCCCAAGTGCGGAAGTCTTTAGCCGTGAAATCGCCCTCGGAAGCGTCGCGGATGTAGGCATTCACGTCCGACGAATCGATGCGGCACACACTGCCATCTTCGTCGAGATACTCGAACAGATCGTAACCCGGCAGTTCCTGACACTGTTTGACAATGCGCGCGAGGCGGCGGTCGGTAAGCTCGACAACATGGTCCTGGCCGCTCTTCCCGCGAAAGCGGAACATCAATTGGGCGCCGTGAATACTGACATGACGGTTGCGCATGGTAGTCAGTCCGAAGGATTCGTTTTCCTTGGCATACTCAGCGTTGCCCACGCGAACATAGGCAAGCTCAAGCAAGCGGACCACGGTGGCCAGAACTTTTTGGCGGGGCAATCCATGCCGGCCAAGGTCACTCTGGACGGCTTGCCGAATGCGGGCCAGCACTGCGCCGAACGCGATCATCCGGCTGAATTTTGCCTGATCGCGCGTCGCCCGGTAACGCGGGTGATAGCGATATTGCTTGCGTCCCTTGGCATCCCACCCGACGGCCTGCAGGTGGCCATTGGGGGACGGGCAGATCCACACATCGCGCCACGCGGGCGGGATCACCAGTGAGCGTATCCGCGCCAAATGTTTGGCTTCCCGCACGGGGCGGCCGTCCGGCCCGACATACCGGAACGACTTGCCATGGCGCAAGCGCCGGATACAAGGACCGCAGCCGCTTACATAGCGCAAGCCAGCTTCGGCCGCGGATTCCAGCGGATCGGTCGAGAACATACCGCGACAAATTGGGCAATTCAAGTGCCAAGGGTCACTGCTACAATCTGGCAATGCGAAGTTTGGCGTGGATTTGCATACTGGCATGCGCGCCCGCACTGTCTGCGGCGCCGCTCGACAAGCCGCTTGACAAAAAAGATGTGGAGTACGGGCGGCCCGACGGCAAGCCGCTATTGCTCGATCTGCATGTGCCCGACGGGCCGGGTCCGTTCCCCGCCGCCATCCTGATTCATGGGGGGGGATTCGACGAAGGCAGCAAGAGCACCAATGTACGCCCGCTGTTCGAACCGCTGGCGGATGCGAATTTTGCATGGTTCAGCATCGATTACCGGTTGGCGCCGGCCGTTCACCTACCCGAGGCCATGGACGACGTGAACACCGCAATTCGCTGGGTGAAGGCCCACGCCGCCGAGTACCGTGTGGACGAAAAGCGCATCGCGATTATCGGCGAATCCGCTGGCGGATTCTTCGTGAACTATGCGGGTACTCACGAGACGGCCGCCACGCGGGTCGCCGCAGTGGTGGATTTTTATGGGCCGTCGGATTATGGAACTTTAGCGCTCGAACGGCGCGACCATCCGGAGCGGTTTAATATGGCGACCATCAACCGCCATGCGGCGCATGGCGGCGGCATCCACTTCTTCGGAGTGGAGCAACTCGACACAGCCGGCCTGGCCAAACTGCACGCCGCGGCGCCGATCGCCGCGGTTCACAAGGGTATGCCGCCGTTCCTTGTCATTCACGGAACCAAGGACGATCAGGTGAGTTTCGCGCAATCCACGGCGTTTTGCGAGGCGATCCGCAAAGTGGGCACCGGCTGCGAACTGATTACCATTGAAGACGGCGGCCATGGCATGGGCGGATGGCGCGCGCCGGAGATGCAACACTGGAAGCCGGAAATGATTGCGTGGCTGAAGAAGACAATGCAGGTGAATTAGGATGAGCCTATGAGATTCTTGGATTATGCCGGTTTGCTGGTGGGGGTACTCGTGGCCGTTGCGCCACTGGCGGCCCAGGTTACCGTCACGCAACATGGCATCGAGTACATCGCGGTAGAGATTAAGGGCAAGCCGTTCACCCGATTTTTTACGGGTCCGGAAACCAACAAGCCTTATCTGCACCCGTTGCGGTCGGCGACAGGCAAAATCGTCACGCGCGGCTATCCGATGGAAGAGATCCCAGGAGAGTCACACGACCATCCCCACCATCGCGGACTCTGGTTCGCCCACGGCGACGTCAACGGAATCGACTTTTGGGGCAACGAAACCCGCGGCCCAAAACTCGGGCGGATTGTGCTGGCCAAGGTCAACCGGGTAGCCGGGGGTAAAGACTCCGGACTGATCGACGCAGACTTCGAGTGGCGGGATGCCACCGGCAAAGTCCTGTTGACCGAAGCCCGGCAAATGACGTTCTATGGTCAATCAAAGATGCGCACCATCGATTTCGATATCACCCTGACGGCGGTCGAGAAGGTGAAGTTCGGGGATTCTAAGGAAGGTACCTTCGCCCTACGGGTGGCCTCAGCGCTCGAGGAACCCCATAGTGGGAGCCCGGCGGAACCCGCGCGAACCGGCCACATAGTCGACTCAGAAGGGCGCGAGGGTGAGAAGCAGGTTTGGGGAAAGCGCGCGGATTGGGTTGATTTTTATGGAGTTGTCGACGGAGAGCCTTTGGGGATCGCCATGTTCGACCACCCGGCCAACCCGCGCCACCCGACTTGGTGGCACGCGCGCGGATACGGCCTTTTCGCGGCCAACATCTTCGGACTGCGGGATTTTGAAAACGATAAGACCAAAGATGGCAGCCTGACGCTCGCGCCCGGCGAGACGCTGCGTTTCCGGTACCGTGTGGTGATTCATCCGGGCGATGCGCGCACAGCGCACATTGCCCGTCTGTATGACGATTACCGGTCAGGCAAATAGATTTGGGTAACTGCCGGTACTAGTTCCGGGGGGACCAAGTGCTGCCACGCGGCGCCTTCGCGAATCCGCCGGCGTATGTCGGTAGCGGAGATGTCCTCCAGGTCCAAAGACAGCGGTAGCGTCTGGATGTATTGGTCTAAATGCACCGGTGGCCGATAGGGGCCGCCACGGGAAGCAACCATCAGGCGGAAGGACTGGAGCATCCGGTCCACAGCCAGAGGATCCCGTAGTCCCAGGCTACGATGCGCTCGGCTGCATCGCGCCCGCAGATGAAGGACAGTCGGAGGGCCGGATTGAAGGCGGCGCGGCATTCCTGGGCGATTTCTAGAAAAAGGCCGCCGTTGGTGGTAGCCGCTGCCAGACGCGCCCGGTCGTTCAGCAGCACGCGCAGCATATGCGCACGTTGGGCAAAAGTGGCGCCTTCAAAAGTTTTATGGGGTAACGCTTTGGGAAGGATGAAGATAACGGCATCGAGCCCAGCACGGGCATCGGCTAAAACAGCTGTGGCCAGAGCCAAATGCGCGCAAGTTGGAGGGTTGAAGGTACCGGGGAGGATTCCAAGGTGAGTGGGCTGTTCCGGCCGACCGCTCAAGAAGTCCATTGGGTTAATACGCGCAGCGGTGTTGGATTTTGAGACAGGTGGGTTTGGGGGCACACACAACGCCTAAACGCAGCAAGGGCGCGAGATTGCTCTCGCGCCCTTAGTTGAAGCATACAAAGGATTAAGCAGCAGCCAGAAGATCGTCGATCGACTCGGCGGCAGCAAACTCGTTGCGATCCGCAGCTTCCTGGCAGCGGATGCAGAAAGCAGCCCACGGTACGGCGTCGAGGCGTTTCGGCTTGATATCTTCCTCGCAGTGCATGCAAACGCCGAAGCTACCATCGTTTATGCGGAACAAGGCGGCCCGTACGTTGCGCAAAAGGCTGGCCTCGCGGTCCAGGTTCCGGATCGCAAGTTCTCTCTCTCCAGCAAGTTGGACTTCGTCGAGGGCGTCCGGGGTCTTTTCGATGAGGATCTCGTCGCGATTACGGAGGCCACCGGACAGTTCTGCCTGTTTGGCTAACAGGATCGCCTTATATTTTTCGAGCTCGGTTCTGTTCATGATCATTCTCCTATCTTTTTTCGTTCTATCGTGCCGGGTTCGTGTGCCCGACAGAGAATAGACGAAATTTAACTCCAAAAGTTTCAAAAAACCTCAGCCCCTTTGGCTCAGGTCCGGTCGTTCGTTTCAAGAACGGCCCCACACGGGAAACCACTGTAGCAATCCCCGTGCCAATTTGCAAAATGGGTTTTTCACCATTTAGTACTACAACTAAAGTTACCCGTGGCAGGGTTCCGTGCCGCCCGCTGTTTCATGCAAACGGCTGGAACGATAGTGGTGGAACGGGGCTTTTGTATCAGGAGACGCCAAAAAATCGAATACGTTACGTTTTGGCGGATCGAAAGGGTCCTGTGTACCGGTGTCTAGTATCTGAACACTAGCTACCCTTCTTAGCCGCCCAATGCAACCCGATGCCTCCGAAGATAAACCCGCGCTCCTTTACGGACGCATAGCCGAACTTGCGCAGGCGATCGGCGAAATCGTGCATAGAAACGAACGAGCGCAGCGAATCGGGGATGTAGGTATAGATGCGTGCCTTGCCGTGCAGCAGCAGGCCCCAGAAGCCGCCCTGGGCATACAGGTAGCCGATGTACAACTGCCGTAAGACGGGATTTGCGGGCAGAAAGAAATCCAGGGTGACCAGCATACCGCCCGGACGCGTCACCCGCTCGATTTCACGAATGGCGGAGTTCAAATCAGGGAAGTTGCGTAGGCCGTACCCAATAAAGACGCAGTCGAAGGTTTGCGGAGGAAACGGCAGGATGGTCGCATCGGCACAAACGGCGTCGCGAACGCCCCGCTTATGAGCTAACTGCAGCATCCGCTCGGTCAGGTCAACCGCAATCGATTTTGCGCCCGGGCAGCGTTCCGCAACCAGCAGGGAAAAATCGCCCGTCCCGGAGGCCAAATCGAGGACTGTAGCGTTTGGGGGTAAACCGGCAAGTTCCACACCGCGGCGCTTCCAGCGGCGATCCATACCGTAGGAGAAGATGCGCGTGATGAAGTCATAGCGCGGAGCTATGGTGCTGAACATCGCGCGCATCAGACGCAGATCTTTTCGTTCGGCCGGAATGGACATGAGCAGCCGAATTGTAGCACGGCTTCGGCTGGATGCCGCGCCGTGGTCAGCGGCGCGTCGACTTGGCGTTCATGGTGCGCGGCGTTTCGAGGCCCGCGCCCGTTGCAAATGACCCGGGAAGCGGCGTCACAGGAGCCTCCATCATCTGCATCATGGCGTAAGGCGCCATGTCTTCAGCTTCCTTGAAGAACGTCATCCTGGAGGATGTGTCGTCGTAATCCACGCGGAGGAGATCGCCGCCGCGCACCTGTTCGGTAGCAATAAGATTCGACAGCGGATGGACCAGGCTGCGGTCGATCGCCCGTTTCAAATGCCGGGCCCCGTACTTCATGTCGGTCCCTTCGCGCAAAAGGAAATCCTTGGCCGTATCGGTAAGCGAGAACAAGAAGGGCGACCCGCTGGCCGAATTGAAAATACGATGCTGGAGAATATTCAATTCGAGACCGAGAATCTTTCGCAGTTCAGGCGCTCCCAAGGGCCGGAACACCACCACCTTGTCGATGCGGTTCATGAATTCCGGCGTAAACTTGCGTCGCGCCGCTTCCACACCCGCGCGCGAAATCTTATCGGTGAGTGTTCCGTCAACCAAACCTTCGGAACACTTACGTTCCATTTCGGAAGCCGCGAATCCCAGATTGGGACGCAGAATCGAGCCCATTTCACTCGCGCCCAAGTTGCTGGTCATGAAGATCATGACCCGCGAGAAGTCCACGCGACGGTTGTCGCCGAGACGTCAAAGTGGCTTTGTCGAGAATCCCCAGCAAGAGATTCCAGAGAGAGTCGCTGGCCTTTTCAATCTCGTCAAAGAGCACGAAGCTGAGCTTCACGCGTTCCGAATAATACTGCTGCAGCACTTCCTGGCTAAGCAGGGGATGGGTTTCGCGGTGACCCAGATAGCCGGGAGGCGAGCCGATAAGCTTCGCAATCTCATGGCTATGTTGGAACTCGGCACAGTCGATCTTCACGACCGCGCGCATGTCTCCCACAAGACTCTCGGCAGTCGCTTCCACCATACGTGTCTTTCCCGAACCGGTAGGACCGAGGAACAGAAAATTACCAATCGGTCTACCTGGACTGGACATGCCAGCCAGAAACGTTTGATAGATGTTTACAATCTGATCGATCGCTTCATCCTGGCCAACAATGCGACGACGGAGATCGGATTCGAGCTTTACCGCCTCTGTTCCCGTAAGTGTCGGATCAAGCTGTTTGTTCATACGGCCCATGAGTTTACCTCGCTTCAGCCCCCGTAAGTTGAGGTGCATCCGCACAGGCAGTAGCACGTATCGTGCCAACGTAAGAGAGCGGGCCTTTGGCTTTTATTTCGAAGGTTTTGAGGGACGGATTTCAATCCGGCTAACCAGAGTACGGGCCGGCATATGAAGCAGCATCATAACCACGACTGCAACGTCTTCGGGCTGAATCTTCCAGGGCGCAGGCGCCGAGCGCGGCCCGAAATCCGTATCCACGCTGCCGGGCATGATATAGCTGACCCGTACGTTGTCATGGCGATGATCCAGCATCATGGCTTCGCTGAAGCCGTTCAATCCAAACTTGGACGCATTATATGCAGCGCCTCCGGCAAAAGGGTTCTTTCCGGCAAGGCTGCTCAGGTTAATGATGTATCCCCCACCGCGTTTCTTCATACGCGGCAGCGCCTCGTGACTGCAATAAAACACGCCGTTCAAGTTCAGGTCGATGGTGCGCCGCCAGTCGTCGGCAGTGAGATCGGCGACGCTCTTGAAGATGCCGATGCCGGCATTGTTGATCAGGTAGTCGATCCCGCCGAAGCGTGCGTCCACGGATTCAAAAAAGCGCCGGACGTCCTCCTCTTTAGAGATATCGGCCGGTTCGGCCAGCAGACGGCCGCCGGCGAACGGTTCACACTCCCGCAGCATTGTCTGCACCGTCTCGGATGCGCGTCCGCAAACGGCGACGGATGCGCCTTCCCGCAGAAGACGCTCGGCGATGGCGCGACCAATCCCGCGAGTGCCCCCGGTAACAATTGCGATCTTTCCAGATAGGGTTGCCATGCTTCAATTCTAATGTGTACTTCTTCCGGACTGTAGCTCCGGCGGCACCTGCTAGAATTATTTCAGGATGTCTTCCGCAGCGCCCTCGCCGTCTTTGCGTAACCTTTTTTCCGAACTCGAGCAGTTGTTTCAGAGCGAAACCGAAGCGCGCGTGTCGACCAGCGTACAAGCGGCCGAGCGGGCGCTAGCCGAGCATTTAAACCAGTCCGTGCGGCGTTTGCGCCAAGCTGGGGCATTTTCGGAAGTTGCCGGAATCCTGTGCGATGCGTCCAGCCGGTTTACCAACGCGTGCGCCGTTTTTCAGGTGAACGAGAACACCGTGGCGGGCGAACGATTGCAAGGGGCTAATGAAGAGGCCGGCGAACGCTTTCGGGCGATCCGGTTCATAGCCGCCGAGGCGGGCGCATTTGCAGCGGCCATCGAATCGCGCGAGCCGGTAGTGGCGTTGTGCTCGGCCGCCGAAGTATCGCGCGCCGTCGTGGAAGCCTTCGGCCCCGGTCCAGCTGACAAGGCTTATCTGTTTCCCATCCTGGTCGACCGGACCACGGTAGGCATTCTGTACGCTACGGGTGCGGTAGAAACGGCGGCGCTGGAGTTATTAGTGCAAGCGGCCGCGGGGGTTATGGAAGCGCGGCAGCGCCCTACCCGCCGGCCGGCACCGGCATCCGACCTTGTTTCCATCGGGGTTTCCATCGGCGTTTCGACCGCAGTCTCGACCGAACCGGCCAAAGACTGGGACGATTTAAGCCCTACCGACCGGCAATTGCATTTACGCGCGCAACGATTTGCCCGCACCAAGGTGGCAGAGATCCGCCTGCACCGTCCCGACGCGGTTAAGGCGGGGCGCGCGCAGGGTGATCTATACTCCGCTTTGCGGGAGCCGATCGACGAAGGCCGGGAAGAGTTTCGAAAAACATTTGTAACGGCCAGCCCCACAATGGTCGATTATTATCATCTGGAACTGGTGCGAACGCTGGCCAACGACAATGCGGCTTGGCTGGGAGGTAAGTATCCTGGGCGGTTGGTATAAGATCGCGCTGACGACCCTGCTGCCTGCGCTGGCTGCCTTGGCGCAGGGCCCGGAGAGTTTGGAGCGCGCCTATCGCGATTCGCCCACTCTGGCGCGGGCCCGGGCGCTGCAGAGTTATGCGACGGCGCATAAGGATGCGAACGGTGCGCTAGCGCACTTCACCCTGGGAGTTGTGGCGTTCGAGCAGAAGCGCTTCCCGGACGCGGTTCTGCAACTGGAAGCGGCGCAGACGCGCCTTCCAAAGATCGCCGACTATATTGCCTACTATTTAGCCGCCGCGCGCCTCGAAACTGGAGACAATGCCGCCGCGGCACGGGCCGCGGCCACGGCCGGATCGGTGCCCGTCCGCTCCCCTTGGGCAGGTAAAGCTGTGGTATTGCAGGCCCGCGGGCTGGCCGCATCGGGCGCGGCGCAGGAGGCAGTACGCATGTTGCGGGAACGCTATGCGGATCTGCCACAACCGGACGGCGATCTGGCCCTGGCGATGGCTTACGAAGCCTGCCATGACCTGCCGCACGCTGCGCAATACTATCAGCGCGTCTTTTACGAATATCCTGGCGGCGACGCGGCCTTGCGCGCAGCCGCGGCGTTGATCACCTTGCACGATTCTATGGGCGCCTCGTATCAAGCCCCATCCCCGCAGGCCATGCTGGAACGCGCCAACAAATTGCTGGCGCAACGCGAATATACCAGGGCACAGGCCGAGTTCCAGTCACTGGTGCCGCAGGTAAGCGGCGCGGAGCGGGAACAGGCCCGCGTGGGCGTGGGCGCGGCGCAGTATCTTGGGGGCGACGTGGCGGCCGCCTATTCCTATCTGCGGGGGCTGGAGGTTTCAGACGCCGACGCCGATGCGGAGCGCTTGTATTACATCACCGAATGCGCGCGGAAATTGAATGACGAAGACCAAATGATGGAGGCGGTGAAGAAACTCGCCAGGCACCACGCGGATTCACCCTGGCGCTACAAAGCGCTCGGCGCGGCCGCTAACCGTTTCCTGGTTACCAACCAGCCGGACAAGTATGTACCGCTTTATAAAGCTGTGTATGAGTCCTTCCCGGACCAACCACTTGCCGTAACCAGCCACTGGCGCGTGACGTGGGCGGCATACATCCGCCGGAAACATGATGCGCGGGAGTTGTTGCGCGAGCATCTGGAGAGATATCCCGGCCATCCCTCGGCCAGCGCGGCGCTGTACTTTCTGGGCCGCCTGGCAGAGACGGAACAGGACTATCCCGCGGCACGCGCCATTTACACCAGACTGGCCGCGCAGTTTCCGAACTACTATTACGGCATCCTGGCGCGCGACCGGATGGGGCAAACTCGCATTACGGGGGCGGGAATGTCGGACAAGACCGTTCAATTCCTGCGAACGGTCGCGTTTCCCTCGCGCAAACCGGCCGTCCCAAGCCAACCTGACGCGGAGACCGCCATGCGCATCGCGCGGGCCCGCCTGCTGCTTTCCGCCGGACTGACGGACCTATCCCAAACCGAATTGCGCTTTGGCGCGCGCAATGGGGGGCAGCCGTATCTGCTGGCCATGGAACTGGCGCGCAATGCCAGTACCCCGCACGATCGGTTGCACAGCATCAAGAGTGCCGCTCCCGACTACCTATCCATGAATCTGGAGGACGCACCGCCGGCATTCTGGCAGTTGCTCTTTCCCCTGCCCTACGAAAAGGATTTGGTATCGAACGCGAAACAGCAGAACTTGGATCCTTACATGGTGGCAGCGCTCATCCGGCAGGAGTCCGAGTTCGACCCGCAGGCCCTATCGGCCAAGCATGCATACGGTTTGACGCAAGTGGAACCGGCCACGGGACGTTCCCTGGCGAAGCGGGCGGGAATCAAGCGCTTCAGCAACCGCTCTTTGTTCCAACCGGCCATTAATTTGAAATTGGGGTCCTACTACCTGCGGGGATTGCTGGATCAATGGAGCGGCAAATGGGAGCAGACTCTGGCGTCTTATAACGCGGGGAAATCCCGGGTGAACGATTGGATCACCTGGAACCAGTACCAGGAGCCGGCCGAGTTTGTGGAATCCATCCCATTCACCGAAACCAGGGAATACGTGCAGGCGGTGCTCCGGAACGCTTCGGTCTACCGCCAACTGTATGCCAACAAAGCGCCAGTTGCGCCAACCGCTAAACCGAGGCGAAAACGGGCAGTAGCTTCTGCCCGGAAGGCTCCCGCCGCGTAACCGCTAATTCACGCAACTCGCCTTCCTATTTAGAAAAAAATGTGCGAATCTTAATCTAGAGTTTGTACTGTAGTGTATTAAGGAGCCGAAACTCTAGGACGCGACTCGAAGGAGCTCATTATGCTACCAGGTTTCCTACTTCCGGAAACAACCATCCGCGAGGCCGGAGCAGGCCCCGAGGTGGACCTCGGCGACACCCGAGGTAGTCTGATCCTTGTAACTCTCGGCATCACTCGCATCATTGAGCAGGAAAGCCTGGATGTAGCCATCTGGGGTTCCGCTGACAATCTGGAGTGGGGCGCGAAACCGGTGGTTTCCTTCCCGCAGAAGTTTTATTGCGGCACGTACCAAATTTTGCTGGACCTGCGTGAACATCCGGACGTGCGCTACTTGCGCGCGAAGTACCAAGCGCAACGATGGGGCAAGGGAGAACCCAAACCTCTTTTCGGCGCTTATGTCTTTGCGCAGGGTACGCAGCCGCAAGTTCTCACTATGAGCGCATAACCTATCGCGAATGATCTCTTATAACGAAGCTCTCGACCTATTCCGTTCCGACGATCTAATTGGTATTGGCATGGAAGCCGATGCCCTCCGCAAAAAATATCATCCGGAGGGTGTGGTTTCTTACATTATTGACCGGAACATTAATTACACCAATTTCTGTACGGAATATTGCAGTTTTTGTGCCTTTTATCGACCGATGGGCCACAGCGAAGGCTACGTCCACGATTACGAAACGATCTTCGCTAAGATCCAAGAGACGCTGGACTTGGGCGGCACGGGCGTTTTGATGCAGGGCGGCCTGCATCCAGGCTTGAAGATTGAGTGGTACGAGGACCTGCTTCGCGGCATCAAGGAGCGTTTCACTATTCACCTGCACTGCTTCTCGGCCCCGGAGATCACTAACATCGCGGAAGTTAGCGGCCTAAACCTGCGGGACACCATCGCCAGACTGCGCGACGCAGGCCTCGACTCGATACCCGGGGGCGGGGCTGAAATTCTGGACGATGGCGTGCGGCACCGCATCAGCCGTCTGAAATGTAGCACCAACGAGTGGATCGACGTGCACCGGACAGCACACGCGCTCGGGATGCGCACCACCGCGACAATGATGTTCGGCTGTGGCGAGACGCTCGAACAGCGCATGAATCACCTCCAGATCGTACGGCAGATCCAGGAGGACACGGGCGGTTTTACCGCCTTTATCCCGTGGACCTTTCAGCGCGAAAACACTTCGCTTGGCCGCTTTGTCCACGAAGAAGCCACGGCGGTCGAGTATCTGCAGAACCTCGCCATCTCGCGCATCTATCTCGATAACATCGAGAACATCCAATCCTCGTGGGTGACGCAAGGGCTGAAGACGTGCCAACTCGGGCTGCGCTTCGGTGGCAACGATGTGGGCAGCATCATGATCGAGGAGAACGTGGTTTCGGCAGCGGGAGCCCACCATCGCGCTAGCGAGGAAGAACTGCGCCGGATCATCCGCGATGCGGGCTTCGTCCCCAAGCAGCGCGACACTCTCTATCGCACCTACTTCCTGAATTGATTGGCGCTAATTCGTTCTTGAGATACCGCCTTCATCGGCGGCCATTTATTCTTGGCCTTTTCATATCGCACCACTGAACTCACAGCAGCTTAACAATCCAACTGCACGCCCCCCCCCGAGCTGGAAAACTTGCTTCCATCAAGGCGGGCAGTGAGAGGTATGCTACCAATGTTGATTCGCCCCGCGAGCCTTATGACAGAACCTACAGATGCGCGCGAGTTACTTGCCGAGACCTTCGGACCTGGCGAGGCGGCGGTGGCGTCCGCGCCAGGCCGCGTCAATCTCATTGGCGAGCATATCGATTATCATGGGCTGCCAGTCCTGCCGATGGCCATCCGGCGGCGGGTCCGAGTGGCTTTCCGGGCCCGCGCCGACGGCCGCATACGAGCGGTGAGCGGGGGGGGGTACGGCGTCCGCGAATTCGAATGGACTGCAGGCCTCCGGCCGGTCGGCGGCGGTGACTGGGAGAATTACTTGCGCGCGGCAGCACAAGCCATTGGTCCGAGATGGGGCGTGGGCCTCGGAGTGGATGCCGCCATCGTCTCGGATCTCCCGGCGGCGGCCGGATTGTCTTCCTCATCGGCCCTTTTGGTAGCCTTTACCTTGTGCCTGCTGCGAGCCAACGGCAAGGCGCCGGCATTCGAAGAACTCATGGCAGTCCTCCCCGATGGCGAACACTTCGTGGGTACCCGCGGGGGGGGGATGGACCACGCCGCCTCGCTGGCATCGCGTGCAGGCTACGCATCGCTTGTCGAGTTCGATCCCGTATCGGTGCAGCACGTCGCCGTGCCGGGGGACTGGGCGTTTCTTGTAGCGCACAGCCTGACGGTGGCTGAAAAATCCGGGGCGGTTCGGGCACAGTACAATGCCTGCCGCGCGGCGGGAGCGACGGCACTAGAGCGCCTGGGATTCGCTTCGTACCGCGATGCCTTGGCGGGGCGCACTTTGGCGGAATTGGAAGAAATCGCTGCGCGGCGATTGGCCACGGGCGACGAGCGGGCGGGATTTCTGCACGTTGTGAGCGAGGCTTGGCGGGTCAATAGCGCCGCCGCCGCCATGGAACGCGGAGACGCGGCGCTATTTGGCTCGCTGTTGACCGCTTCGCACGCCAGCCTGCGCGACCGCCTGCACGTGAGTAGCGCGGCGCTCGACCGCCTGGTGCAGGCAGCCATGGATTCTGGCGCACTTGGCGCGCGATTGACGGGGGCCGGATTCGGAGGCTGCGCGGTGGTGTTGTGCCGCCGGCAGGATCTGCCGGAGGTGCGTTCCGGGCTGATTCAGCGTTACTATGCGGGATTGCCGGATTTCGACGAGAGCACGCATTTGATCCACGCCGAGCCCGGCCCAGGCGCACTCCAGTTCGATGAAGGATCTTAATGCATCTCTATACGCTTGATTGGGTCATCGCCGCGGCTTCGATCCTGATCTGTTTCGTGCCCGCGCTCTTCTTCGGCAAGCGCTCCGGCAAGAACACGTCCGAATTCTTCGCCTCGGGTCGATCGGTGCCGTGGTGGCTGGCGGGCCTGTCGATGGTGGCCACCACGTTTTCGAGCGATACGCCGAACCTGGTGGCCAACTTCGTCCGCACGCAAGGCGTGGCGGGCAACTGGCAGTGGTGGGCTTTCACCCTTACGGGCGTGGCTACAGTCTTCTTCTATGCGCGGCTGTGGCGGCGCTCGGGAGTGCTCACGGATCTGGAATTCTACGAATTGCGTTACTCGGGCAAAGCCGCCACGGCGGTGCGCGGATTCCGCGCCGTATACCTGGGCTTCTTCTTCAACTGCATGATCATGGCCACCGTGGATCTGGCGGCCGTAAAGATCGCCGCCGTCCTCTTCGGCTTCGACCGCTGGCAGACGCTGCTCGCTGTCGGACTGCTGAACGTCGTGTTCGCGGCGCACTCCGGATTGTGGGGCGTGCTGGTGATCGACATGCTGCAGTTCTTCATCAAGATGACCGCCGTAATCGCGGCCGCGTACTTCGCGGTGACGCTGCCGCAGGTGGGCGGGCTCCACGGATTGGTGGAAAAGCTCTCGCACATGCGCGGTCCGGGGGGGCTGAACTACATCAACATACTTCCGGACTTCACCAATAACTGGGACCTGGCGGTAGCCATTTTCGTAATGCCGATTGCGGTGCAATGGTGGGCGGTGTGGTATCCCGGAGCGGAGCCCGGGCGGGGGCAGTTACATCGCGCAGCGGATGCTCGCTTCCAAATCGGAAAAGGACGCGCTGGGTGCCACGCTATTCTTCAACGTGGCGCATTATGTACTGCGGCCCTGGCCGTGGATTCTGGTGGGCTTGGCTTCCTTGATCGTTTATCCGGAGTTGTCAGATATTCAGCGGTCGTTTCCGCACCTGAATCCCAACCTGGTAGGCCACGATATCGCGTTTCCGGCCATGCTGCGGTTCCTGCCGGTTGGGTGGATGGGGCTGATGCTGGGCGGCCTGGTGGCGGCAAACTCGTCGACCATTCTGACGCATTTGAATTGGGGCGCATCCTACCTGGTGCACGATTTTTATCGCCGTTTCATCAAAGTGGGCGGCAGCGAAAAGCACTACGTACTGGCCGGACGGCTGGCCACGGTGCTGCTGTTCGTGTGTTCGTCGGCGTTGGTCTTCGCGCTGGATAACGCCAAGCAGAGCTTCAATTTGATTCTGCAGATCGGGGCCGGCACAGGCCTGCTGTACCTGATGCGGTGGTTCTGGTGGCGGGTGACGGCCTGGTGCGAAATTGTGGCGATGTGCAGTTCGTTCGGCATCTCGGTGCTGTTCCTGATTCTGGAAAAGAACGGCGTGGTGGTAGGCACATACCAGCAACTGCTGATTACGATTGCCTTCACCACTGTCTGCTGGGTGACCACGGCTTACTTTGGACCGACGACCGATAAAGCGGTGCTGATTTCGTTCTACCAGAAGGTGCATCCCGTGGGTCCGGGTTGGCGGCGGGTAAGGGAAGCGGCCGGCATTTCTCCGGCGCAGGCCGAAGCATGGTCGCGAAACGAAAACATTCCGCTGTCGCTGCTCGGGTGGAGCACCGGATGCGCGATGATCTGGTCGGCTCTGTTTACAGTGGGCAATTTCCTGTACGGCCGCATGGATTACGCAATAGCGCTGTTTGCAGTCTTTGTAGTGACGGCCGCGATCCTGATTCGCGTGGTGAACCGGTTATGGAGCTAAGGCGGCCCAACTTCGCTCTACAATAAATCATGACCGTAGCTGAAGAGATCAAACAAAAACTGCATCCAGGCAAACTGTTCATCAATGGCCGCCACGAAGAAGCGGAGCACGGCGGCGCCATCGACGTGATCAATCCGGCGACGGGGGAATTATTGACCACGGTCCCCGACGGTCAAGGCTGCGATATCGACCGGGCGGTGGCCGCGGCGCGCGCGAGTTTCGAGTCCAAAACCTGGCGCGGCATGGATCCTTCGAAGAAAGAGAAGATCCTGTGGAACGTCTCGGAGGTGCTGTTGAAGCATCGCGAGGAACTGGCCATCCTGGAATCCCTCGAGAACGGCAAGACCGTGCGGGAGGCGGGCGGCGCGGATGTGGATCCGGCCATTGATGCCTTCCGCTATTACGCCGGCTGGGTTCGCAAGATTTACGGCGAGACGATCCCGGTCGACGGGCCCTTCCTGAACTACACCTTGCGCGAACCGGTGGGGGTGGTGGGCGGCATCGTGCCGTGGAACTATCCTCTCCAGATCGCGGCCTGGAAAGTTGCGCCGGCTCTGGCATGCGGCTGTTCAGTGGTGCTGAAACCTTCCGAGTGGACCCCGCTCACCGCGTTGAAACTGGCCGAGTACTGCCAGGAGGCCGGCTTGCCCGATGGCGTGCTGAACGTAGTCACAGGCTACGGCCAGACGGCGGGCGATTCGCTGGCGCTGCACATGGACGTGGATAAGATCAGTTTCACCGGCAGCGTACGAACGGCGCGGCGGCTGTTGCAGGCATCCGGCGAATCGAACCTGAAGCGCCTGAGCTTGGAACTGGGCGGTAAATCGCCGAACATCATCTTCCCGGATTGCGATATCGAAGCAGCGCTGAAATCGGCGTTTTGGGGCATTTTCGCCAACAAGGGCGAGATCTGCAGCGCGGCATCACGACTGCTGGTGCACGAAGATATTTATGACCGTTTTGTAGGCGAATTGGTGGAGCGCGCGCGCAAACTGAAGGTAGGCGATCCGCTGGATAAGAGCACCCAGATGGGTTCGCAGGTTTCGGCCAAGCAGATGGAGCGGATCCTCGATTACGTCGAGTCCGGCAAGCAGCAGGGCGCGCGGTTGATGTGCGGCGGCGGGCGCGATACGGAAGGCGCCAAGGCCAAGGGCTTCTTCGTGAAGCCGACTATTTTCGCGGACGTCCAGCGGGACATGAAAATCGCACAGGAAGAGATCTTCGGACCGGTACTGTGCGCCTTGAAATTCCGGGACGCGGAAGAAGCCGTGGACATTGCGAATTGCACCATCTACGGGCTGGTTTCGGCTGTGTGGACCAAGGATATCAAGCTGGCCCACCGCATGGCGGCGGACATCAAGGCGGGCACGGTCTGGATCAATACATATAACGGTTTCGACACGGCGTCGCCTTTCGGCGGATACAAGCAGAGCGGCTTCGGACGCGACTTGGGCGCTTACGCGCTCGAACAATACACCAATGTGAAATCGGTTTGGGTGGCGCTGTAATGGATCGCGAATCCATCCGCCGCCGCTTCGAGGACAATCACGTCCGGCGTGTGAAACTGGGCGCGTTCGATACGGATTGCACGTTGCGCGGGAAGTATGTGAGCGTGGAGAAGTTCTGGTCGGCGGCGGAATCGGGCTTAGGCTTCTGCGATGTCATCTTCGGCTGGGATATCGGCGATGTCTTATATGACAACGTGAAGTTCACGGGCTGGCATACGGGCTATCCAGACGCGCATTGCCGCATCGACTTAGGGACTTTCCGCTTGGTGCCGTGGGAACCCGGCACTGCATTCTTTCTGCTCGATTTCGAAGACGGCGCCGGCCAACCGCTGCCGGTCGCTCCGCGGCAGGTCTGGCAGCGGGTGCTGGCGCGTGCGGCGGAACGCGGATACACGGCGCACTTTTCGGCCGAGTACGAGTTCTTCATCTTTCGCGAAACCGCGCAGACCCTGCGCGACAAACATTTTGCGGCGCTCACGCCGTTGACGCCGGGCATGTTCGGCTACAGCGTTCTGCGCGCCTCGGCGAATGCCGACCTGGTACTCGGAATCATGGAAGGTCTGGCTGGATTCGACGTGCCGGTAGAAGGCTTCCACACGGAAACGGGTCCGGGCGTCTACGAAGCAGCTATCGGTGTGGCGGCGGGATTGGCGGCCGCCGATCGGGGCGCATTATTCAAGACCGCAGTGAAAGAGATCGCGGCGCGCCACAGCTTGACCCCGACGTTTATGGCCAAGTGGAATATGGCGCTGCCGGGGTCGAGCGGCCATCTGCACCAGAGCCTGAGCCACACGGGCAGCGGCGAAAATCTCTTTGCGGGCGAGGATGCGGAAGGCGGCATGTCTGTCCGGATGCGGCAATATATAGCAGGGCTGGTGACAAATTTGCCGGAGCTGACCGCAATTTTCTGCCCGACCATCAACTCTTACAAGCGAACTGTGCCGGGCGCCTGGGCTCCAGTAAATGCCAGTTGGGGTGTGGACAATCGTACAACAGCGGTGCGGGCGATTCCCGCGCGGCACGGCCACGGCAAATCGACCCGTGTGGAACTGCGAGCGACCGGGGCGGACATCAACCCGTACCTGGCAATGGCCGCTGCATTGGCTGCCGGGCTAGACGGCATTGATCGTGCGCTCGATCCGGGTGATCCGGTAGTGAACGCCTACGGTGGCCAAGGTCAGCCCTTACCGCGAACCCTAGCCGAGGCTACGCGCTTGTTTCGAGGGAGTAAGGTCGCCCGAGAGTGGCTAGGCGAAGATTTTGTGAAGCACTATGCCAGCACCCGGGAATGGGAAACAGTGCAGTACGAAAAAGCTGTGACGGACTGGGAACTCGCGCGCTACTTCGAATCTGTCTGAATTCAGACGGTGTGTGTCAGGATTGTACAGCCGTGTCTCACCGGCCGATGGTAGGCGGGGTTGAGATCATGGATAACAGTAAGCTAAATAGCACCATAAGAGCCAATCCACTTGCAACCCACATCGTTTTATCTCGCCTCCGGCTAGCTGTAGAGCAATTTGGGTGCCGAAGGTATGAATGGATCACTTGGTTGTAATTTGCTTGGTGGGATCAGTGCCCGGCAGCTCGGGATACTCGATTTCTGTGCCGCCGTAAACCTGGAAGTATGCGTGATCGCCTAAGGCATACAACACGGACATCCAGATCCACATACGGATTGCGCTTCCAAGATCGCCGCCCCATGGCCTGGGCACAAGCACGTACACAACGCAGAACGGCAGAAAAATAGCCAGTCTATGAAAACATCGAGTCAGCAGGGAATGTGACTTGCGCGGTCTGGCCCACTCCCGGTACGACCGTAGAATGCGAGATATCTTCACGACGATATCCATCATACACCGCTGACCCGAAAACGCACATTGCTCGAAAGCGTGCCGCCGGGTTCGATCGCCTGGACGGTGCCGGTGGTTGCGCTGGCGGGCACGATTGCCGTAATCAACGACGCCGACACCACAGTGAATTGAGCTGGGACGCCGTTAAATGTCACACTTGAGGTCTGGGTCAAGTCAGTCCCCAGGATCTTGACGGTGGACCCGGTCTTCCCCGCTAGGGGTAATGTCTCAATGAACGGACCCAATCCCACGGATAGCCGGAAGACCGTTCCGCAGCCTTCATAGCAGGCCGGCGAACCGCCGTTGGGGGTCACGCCGTAGATGTCGCCATTGGTGGCTTGAACCAGCGGCGCAAGTGTCGGGAAGGCGCCATCCGCGCAGCCGGTTTGTGAACAGAAGCTATAGAGCGAGGTCAACTGGCCGCTAGGGGCGATCTTGAAGATCGTCCCATAGCCCCCCGCATTGAAATTGTTCACACCGCCGAAGTAGGAGGTGCCGTAGAAGTTGCCGTCCGTGGCCTGCACCAGCCCTCCTTCCGGCATCACGGGGCTGGAGGTGGTGCACCCGGTGGCACAGACCGTGTAAACCGTCGTAAGACTTCCGCTGGGGGTGATCTTGAAGATCGTTCCACATCCCGCCGTCAGACAGTCGGTGGCGCCCCCCGCCGCGGTTGTGCCGTACAGGTCACCGTCGGCGCCCAGAACCAGCCCAGCCGGGTTGGAGCCGTCCGCGCATCCGCTTCGCGAACAGAAGCTGTAGAGAATCGTAACGACGCCGCTCGGCGTCACCCTGAATACGGTACCGTAACCGTTTGCGCCGCCACCGTAGGTAGTCCCGTAAAGGTTCCCGTTTGTCGCCTGAACAAGCGGCGAGTTAGGTCCTTCCGCGCACCCGCTTTGCGCGCAGAAGTTGTATAACGTGGCGACCTTGCCGCCCGGGCTCATCTTAAAGATCGTACCGGCGCCATAGGTCCCGCCGGTCCTCGATGTCCCGTAAAGAAACCCGTTCGTCGCCTCGATCAGACCGTTGCCGGCGAAATTGCCGAAGGTTGTAAGGTCGCCGCGCAGGGTGATCTTGAAGACTGTCCCGGCAAAGTCCGAGTTGCCCCCGCCCGAGGTTGTTCCATATAGACTCCCGTTAGTATCCTGGGTCAGCCCCACCAAGGGCTCCGCGCCGTCCGGACATCCGCTTTGGACACAGAAATCATAGAGCGTAGTCAGCGTGCCGCTCGGAGTGATTTCGAAAATAATTCCGTGAGCATTGGCGCCGCCAAAGTCCGTACTCCCAACCAGGTTACCGTTTATTGCCTGGATCAGTCCTCCTTCGGGATAGGAGCCATCCGCAAGATCGAAGGTGTGCAACGTAGTGAAGGTCTGCGCGGGCAACGTAGCTGCCGTGGCTGCCAATAACACCAAACCTACGCCTATAGTCTTCAACATATAGTCTTCATCCTTCCGTCTATTATAGACGCCGCTATGATATACCAACTCTATGAGCGAAGTCACCCGCACTCTCGATCAATTACACCGGGCTTATGAGGGGCCAGCCTGGCACGGTCCGGCGCTCAGGGAAATACTGGATGGAGTCACCTGGGAAACCGCGGCGCTGCACCCAATACCCGGAGCACACAGTATCTGGGAACTGGTGCTGCACATTACCGCGTGGATTACAGTCCCCACGCATCGCATTGAAGGCGCTGTGATTCCCACCATATCCGCACAGCATGATTGGCCCGCTCCGCCCACCCCAAGCGAAGCCGCGTGGCAGCAGACGCTCGAACAACTCTCGCAAGCGCAGCAGAGCCTCGAAACCGTGGTGGCCGCGCTGCCCGACGAGCGTTTACGCGACAAAATCCTCGGCGAGGTGCCATATTCGATCTACGCTACGCTGCACGGCGTGACGCAGCACATCCTTTACCATGCCGGCCAAATCGCCTTGCTTAAGAAAGCGGCGGTGGCATTTTAGCGCGGCGCTGTATCAACGCGGATGCACCGGTCCGTAGATAAACCACGACCGGACCACCTGCAAGCCGCTGCTCACGTCGGCCGTGGCCAGAAATGCGGGTTGCAGTGGCGTACCGAAACGCATGTCCATCGCTTCCACGCGGGTTCCGCCTTCCGGATCGGAAACCGGCATGGTGCGCTCCAGAGGGAACTGGGAGAATTCGAAGAAGCCGCGAAAAACCGGAGAGCGGTTTGCGGTCTGAACCGGCGGGCTGACTTCGGCCTTATAGAACAAGGTGGCGCGAGTGGGGTCGAACTCGTCGAGCAGGCTGAAATCGAGCACGTGATAAGCGTCCGCCGTTTCCGCCAGGCCGCGCCATGCCAGTGGATTGACCGGACCCGGGAGCGCCGCCACGCGCCGGGGCGCCTGTCCGCCGTAGACACGCGATTCCAGATTCGCTACGGCGCGTGCATGCGCCACGCCGCGACCCGCATTGTAGATGACCATGAAGAGCAGGGCGAAGATGGCTAGCCCGCGGCCGGCGCTCGCGGTGCGCGCGCCGATTTCGCTATTCACCAGGCGCGTCAGGGCGGGTCCGGCAAGCGCGATCAGCAGCACGGCCCAGATCCAAAGGTCGAAAACGTTAGTGATATCGAGGCGAAACCAGCGCCCGGAAAACGGCAACAGAAAACGGATGCCATAGGAATTCGTGTAATCGAGCAGAAGATGCGATCCGACGGCCAGAAACGAGATCGCGTAGGCGCCCAGCCAGCGGAAAGGCTGGCGCACGAAGGGGCGCACGGCCAGCACCGGCAGCAGCGCCATCAACGGCCAGGCGGCCAGCGAATGCGTGAGATGGCGGTGATATTGGAGATAGCTGAGCGGGCCGCCGGCCAAAGTGGCGATATCGATATCGGGGATGTTGGCGGCGAGCACGAGAATCCATGGCGCTTTTGGGGAAAAGCGGTTGAGTCCGGCGCGACCGAGAAACAGGCCGGTTAGGGAATGCGTGAGGGGATCCATTGAGCAGGCTGCACTGTACAGGCTGAAGGATTGTATCACGGGGGAGAATCGGGCGGGTTACACGAGAAGCGTCGCGCCCCGCCCAAGGAACACAGGCCGCGCGTCAGGCGGCGGAAAGCCCAATAGGAGGCCGAAGCACATGGGGGGAGGGCGGCTTCGGAATCAAGGCAACGGCCGGACGGTCGTTGCGCATGGTACCTCCAAAATACTCGTCCAGGGGGAACAGGGAGTGCGGCTGGAGTTCACGGAACACCCGGCCGAGCTTCTGTTCGATTTTGTAAATCAAATGAAAAAACGTTCCCCGGTCGAGTTGTAGCCGCCAGGAACAGAGTTTCCAGTCGGCTCCGAGCAAGTAATGGAAGCGGAAAATATCATACTCCAGGGAGGTTAAAGCGTTCTTGCTGACAAGGCAAAAATCGGCGATATATTCTTCCGTCTTTCTTCCATAGCTGATGCGATTATCCTTGCCAGAGCAACAAATTTCGAGTTGCACGTGGCTAAGGCTTCTGTCTTTGTTGACACACTGCTTGAAGCGCGCGTAGCAGGCGCGGAAAATGGCACGAAAAACGCAGTTACAGGGGACTTCCGCCTCGTTTCGGCCAATACGCAGTCCATACCCATGGCAATGCGAACAACCCGTCTTCGCCAATGCGATTGTTTGCGATCGATCCCAGTCCATCTTGAAACGTCCTCTCGGCGACCCCCTCTCGTTGCAGGGAAGCCGAAACTAAAACTTGTTTCAAATTTATCTGGTAGCGCGAAATCGTCAAGGCTTTTTCAGGCTTTTTCTTTAGGATTATTCTGAATCATACTAGGTATAGTACGTATGTTATTCAGGGGTATTAACTTACCTCATCAGAAATATTTGCGACTTTTTACCTGAAGAATGCATTAAGTAGCGAATTATACGATTTCGGGGTTGACCTATTTCTGGTAGAAATATGGTGTGGCCACTCGGTCGGTGGGCTTTGGCATCCTTCAATCACGGCTTATCTCCCACATCAACAACCGGGTACGCAACGGTGAAATCAGCGAACGCGGTTTGGCGCGCGCGACCGAAATCTCACAACCTCACATACACAATGCGCTAAAGGGCATCCGGGGCCTCTCGATCGAAATGGCGGATCGGATTATGGAACGGCTGCGCATCAGCGTTACGGATTTGCTGGGGCCCGGAGAGGGTGGTCCCGGCTTGGATTCCGGGCAAGCCGCCGAATACAGCACCGTGGCCATGCTGAATGGATGGATCGGTCCCGACCTGCCGTACCCTACGGAGCTGGCGCGGCAGCGCTATCCCTTTCCGGCGTCGGACGTGAGGCCGCTGGTATCCCCACTCGTCGCGCGTTTAGCCCCAGACCCGCTGCGGCCGCCCCTATTCGCAGGGCCAGGACTGGTGCTGCTGGAGTGTTCCGTACAAGTTCGGCTGAACCCCGACGAAGAAGGCTATTTCGCGCTGGCAATGCCGGAGGGCAGCACCATCGGAATGTTGCGCCGGACATCCGGCGGACAAGTCTGCTTATGGTCGCGCATCTTCGATGACGTCTGGCATTCCACACCACTGCCGGCGCGGGACCCTCTGGACGTGGTGCAAGGGCGGGTCATCCTGCTGGTGCGGGAATTTGAACATCGTGGCGGCGCCATTTGATATTGCCGCGCCGCCCCCCTATCCTGGAACTGTGAAGTCTCCGTGGGGATCCAAACGAGCCGGGGCCGAGGGCCCTTCCGCGGCAGCGGGCGACCGGCTGAGAAGGCTGGCCAAACAACTGGACGCGATGGCTGGCATGGACGAGGACTTCATCCGCCGGACCAAAGAGATCGGCCTGCTGCGGCGCCAGGCGGCTGTCGAGTTGCATGAGATCTGCCGGACTTTTGTGCAAGGGCTAAACGGATTACTGTCGGAAATTAAATTAGAATTCGACCCCGCCCTATACGGTCCGGACAGTTTTCGCGACGCTGGGTTAAATCTTTTTCAAATTAATGCCCGCGGCCGTATTTTACAAATCAAGTTTGAAACGCCCCCCGAATTGGTTTCGACAGAGGATTTCCGAGTGCCCTACGTGCTAAGCGGCACTGTGCGTTGTTTCAATCAGCAACTGCTGGAGAAGGATCTGATCGAGGAACAGTCCATCTTTTATACACTCGAAAAATCGCGGCGTTTATGGCGTTTTTTCGACGCGCGAACTTACCGTTCCGGTCCGTTTAATGGAGACTATTTAGCGGACTTGATGGAGCAACTGATCTAACGAAAAGCCCGCCAAAATAGGTCTGTGCTGATCCGACCCAAAGCTTGTAACGGTTCCCAAAGTGCAAGCGTCGTCCCTAGCAAGGGGGCTGGATCGTTTGCGACTGTGGAAAGTGGATGGGAGGCCGAGTGCGGGTCGAGCCGCGTTATTCTTCGCGGTGCTGTTGGCAGGCGCGGGGAACGCGCGTGCCGCTGCGTCCTTATTCCTCGAAGAACCCTTCGGCGCCTTCGGTCGCATCAATCCCACCGGCCACGCAGCAGTATATCTTTCTCGTGTTTGTGCCGCATCGCCCACCCGGTTGAGGCCCTGCGATCCCGGCGAAACCGGCGTTGTGATCAGCCGCTATCATCGCATCGGCGAATACGATTGGGTAGCCATCCCTCTGATTCCGTATTTATATGCAGTGGAGAGCTCCAGCAAGGTACCGCTGTACGCCAACCCGGAAACCGTGGCGGCTCTCCGCGACGAATACCGGCGCGCCCACCTGGAACCCATCGCGCCCGATGCGGAGGGTGGCCACACGCCAGATGGAGACTGGCCGCAATTAGTGGGCGCGTCGTACGACCGCAAGATCTACAGTTTTGAGATTGAAACCACCGAAGCTCAGGACGCCCAGTTGATCGCCCTGCTAAATTCGGGCAAAAACAAGCGCCGCTTCAACCTGTTTCTGCACAACTGCGCCGATTTTTCGCGCGGCATCATGAACACTTACTATCCACATGCCATGCACCGCAGTCTTTTCGCGGATCAAGGCATCACTACGCCGAAACAGATTGCCAAGTCA
Source organism: Bryobacterales bacterium (assembly GCA_963738345.1). Lineage (GTDB taxonomy): Bacteria > Acidobacteriota > Terriglobia > Bryobacterales > Bryobacteraceae > Bog-159. The sequence goes on along the minus strand of CAVTWI010000002.1, from coordinate 1,530,592 downwards.
CTCGTCACTTACAGCCAGCGCCACCCGGACCTGCAGTTCTCCTGCTTTGTCATCGAGCAAGTGCCCGGCACGCTTCCCCGCAGCGGACCCGTGCGCAACGTATTTGAAGCATTTCTGAAGAAGAAGTACGTTTTGCCGGTAGTAGTCTTGCATCCCATTGTCGCCGGCGGCATGGGGATTGCCTACGTGGTGATGGCCTGTTGCGACTCGCATCGGAACTTCGCCAGAAATATGGAACGGGAGTCGCAGCCCACCGTAATCGTGGCGGCGCTGGAGAGAAATGGCGCGACCTAGGCGACCAACTTCTCGACGGCGCCGCAGAACGTCTCGATTTCATTCACAGTGGTATAGATGTTAGGCGTAATGCGCAGACCCTTGAACTGCGGGTGCACGATGCCCACGGTCATAATACGATACTTGTCCCAAAGCTGTTCCGACAAGGGTCCAGGCTCCTTGCCCGCTACCGACAACAACCCGATGCCGCAACTCTGGTGGGGGTCCGAACTGGTGGGGGTGGTCACTCCCGCCAACCGCGTGAGCCTTTCCGTCCAAATGGAACGCAGATAGCGAAGGCGGGCGGCCTTGCGCTCGACTCCGATGGCCTGATGAAACTGAAGGGCATCGGAAATGGCGTTATGATTCGCCGCCGGATGTGTACCGATTTCCTCGAACTTGCGGATGTTATCGTTCATCTCCGGGGGTGCCGCCATGAGCGGCCACACCTTCCCGATCTTCGATTTACGTACGTAAAGAAAGCCGGTGCCGTGCGGCGCCAGCAGCCATTTGTGCAGGCTGGTCCCGTAGTAATCGCAATCGAGGTCGGCGTGCTTGAAGGGGAACTGGGCGTAGGCGTGCGCGCCATCTACAACGGCTTCAATGCCGCGACTGCGGGCCATGCGGCAGATGCGGGCGACGGGAAAGATCTGGCCGGTGAGGTTGGTGATGTGGCAGAAATGGATCACGCGCGTGCGCGGCGTAATAGCGCGCTCGAAACGATCGGCCAAATCGTCGAGCGAAGGCGGTGGCGTGGGAAACGAGATGGTCTTCAGCACGATGCCGTCGCGGCGCTCCCGCTGCTTCCAGGTCGTGATCATGCGCGGATAATCCTGATCGGTAGTCAGGACTTCGTCGCCGGCCTTCAAATCCAGGCCCATTTGCACGTTTTCCAATGATTCCGAGGCGTTGCGGGTGATCGCGATCTCTTCCGGATCGCAGCCGAAATCGGCCGCCAGACCGCGCCGCACGGTTTCCACCTCAGGTTCCAGCACTGACCACATCGTGCGGGCCGGCGCGATATTGCTGAACTCAAGCGCGCGCCGCATGGACTCCTGCACGATGCGCGGCGACGGGCTCACCCCGCCATTATTCAGGTTGATGATATTGCGGTCCAGGGTGAAGGCGGACTGTATGTCGCGCCAGAAATCCTCGTCGCGAGCCAGATCGTCGGCTGCGCGATTGTTGCCGACCGTGGCGGCTTGCGCGCGCTGCAACGAGTCGGGGCGAAACAGTGCAAGTGCGCCCGCGGCACTGAGAAAATGACGGCGCTCCATGGAACCTCCGTACGGCCCGAGGGCCGTTCTGGCTATTGTAGCGGAAAGAAAAGATTTCTACGAAGCCCGCTTCACGACAGTCAATGTGATATGCGAGGGATGCTCTTTCGAGTGGTGGATTACGTTGTGCGCCACCACGCCCTTCACTTCGTCGTAAGTATTGCCGCCGGTATTGAAATTGCGATCGAAGCGCGGGAAGTTGCTGCTGGACACTTCGATCCGGATGCGGTGTCCGGCGGCAAAGTAGTTACTGGTGGTCATGGGCTGCAGGGTAACTTTATACACTTTGCCCGCCTCCATCCACGCTGGCGGCTTGTCATACCCGTCGCGATATCGGGCGCGCTGGATAGTCTCGTCCAGGTTATAGGCCGTGCCGTCCGGATAAACGTCGATCACCTTCACCGTAAAATCCGTATCTTTGGCGTCGGACGACACATAAAGCGTAGGTTCGATGGGTCCGCTCACTTCGACACCTTCCTTGAGGGGTTCGGTCGAGTACACCAAAATATCGGCGCGGGCTTCCATCTTCCGCTGGTCGAAAGCCCCGCCGGTGACTGCATTGCCCGTACAGCAGACATTCCCGCCGTAAGAAGGCACCGGATTCATCGGATCGTAGACGAAGGCATCGGGCGCGTCCCCGCCGGGCACTCTCTCCGCTAACGCGCCATCGCCGTATAAGCTATTGGCCTTCCCGCCGCTGGCCAGATACAGCGTCATCGGGCGAGCGCCCTCGGGCGGCCATGTCTCCGAAGTCTGCCACTTATTCAGACCCATGGTAAAGTACCGCACCCGGGGCGTCTTCTCCAGAATGTGGTTGTCTTCTCCCTTCAGGAAGTGATCGAACCAGCCGTAGGTCAGTGCGTCATAGTCCAGGCGCGCATCGCCCATGTCACGCTCGCCAACCACGGTGTGTTCCGTGGCGCGCTTATAAGAACAATGCAGAGTCGGCGCAATCACGGCATATTGCTGCTTGCCGATCTCCGGCCGGGCGGTCTTCCGCACGTAGTTATAAGCGGCCAGGTTCGGTCCAATCGACACGTCATACCATGACATGAACCAGAATCCGGGCACATTGATGGGCTTATCATCATGCCACAGGCCGCCGCGATACCATGCCGGATCATTGGGTGTGCGCTTGATCATGGCGCCGCCGGTCGAAACTTCCTCGCGGTCGGCGAAGATACCATGCGGTCCGTCAACGGATTTGATGATATCCATCTCGGGCAGATGTGCGAGCGCCTTGGACCAGTCGACCGGCGGCAACTGCTGCGACAGATCGAAGGCCTTCGACGCGCGCGTCAGATCTTCCTGCGAGGTATTGGGCGGGAACATGGGCCGCACTGTGTTCTGCTCGCCATACAGCCAGGCGATAAATAGCATCTGCACCGCGCCGCCGCGATACCAATTGCCCTGCTCATAATACGGCCCCACGCGTCCCACCCCCGCGCCAAAGCCTTGCGGGATCATGGCGGCGAATGCCGGATTGCCTCCGGCGGCCACGCCTAGTTGCCATTCGGCGGTGGACGAACAACCGATGGTGCCGACTTTCCCGTTCGACCAGGGCTGCGACGACATCCAGGTGATGGCATCGTCCCCATCCGACAAAGGCGCGCCCAGGATGTCGTAATTGCCTTCGGAAAAGAAGTGGCCGCGTTCATTCATCTCCACGAAAACGTAGCCGCGCTTTACGGCTTCGAGGGGCGTCTTCATATCGGACGGCACGCCATTCTTAACGTCCCAATAGTTGAAGTTGTAGGGCGTCCGCACGAAGATGGCCGGATACTTTTTCGAAGTGTCCTTGGGGCGGTAGATATCGGCCGCCATGCGCTTGCCGTCGCGCATGGGCACCATCACCTTGCGCTCGACAACGGCTACCGACTCGATCTCTGCTTCCAGCGCTTTACGCGCTTCGGCGATCTGCGCCTGGCCTTGCGGTTGCGCATGGCTGGGCGGGACGGCGAGAAAGGCGGTGAAGGCCAAGGCCGGAAAGAAGCACGCTGTTTTTGTCCGCATGGTGAATAGGAAATTATACGCCGATCGGAAGTGCGTCAAAGATCAGGCTCATGCAAGTGACTCCGGCTTCGGCCTTCTGTAGCTCGGACACGTCGATGGGCCGCACCTGCCAACCGCCCGATTGCAATGCCGCGGCGGTGCCGGGAAAAGAAGCCGGGATAATAATGGTCTCGCCGATAGCCAGCACGTCCGCGGCTCCTGGCTCCTCGGGGGCTACGTCGATAACGCGCACATCGCCAAAAGGTGCAACATCCACCCAGGCGCGATTGGCTAACACCGTATTGCGTCCCAGCCAGGTGCACGCCGATTTCAGATGCAGGCAGTCCCGCATGTCTACGCCCTGCACAGCGTATCCGAATGGCTCCAGTTCGCGCGCCAACTGCGCGATCCCCTGGGCATTGCTGCGTGCCGATCTTCCCACGAACAGCGTCTTGCCGATGCGCACTACATCGCCGCCTTCAACGGTTCCGGGATCTGTGATCCAGAGCAAGGGCCGGAATTGTCGGACCGCATCGGCCAAGCTCGCGGATTCGCCGCGTCTGGAGCGCGCCCCCATACGGGTGATCACGGCCACTTCGTCCAATACGATGGCCGGGTCCTCGACGAACACCGCATCCGGGAAGTCCGGCAAAGCCGGTAGCGACACGACCGTGATGCCGAGGGACGCCAGGCAGGCCTCGTAAGCGTCGTGCTGCGCCATCGCGCGGTCGATATCGATGGGGCGCCTTTCGACGAACGCCAACTGGCAATCGTTCATGGATGCGCTGACGGCGCGGGTAATGGCGGTAAACGGCATGGAATTCTGTAGTGTATCTAAGCGCGGGAACGAAAGAGCAGCGCCATGGGGAAACTGGCCAGCAACAATAGCAAGGCGTAAACGCTATTTATGCTGTCGCTCACCACCGCGCCTGCGAGGAAAGCCAGATTGGCGCCCAGGGCCAGCAGCGTCAGCACCGGATAGCCCCACACGCGAAACGGCCGCGGCGTCCGCGGTTGCTTCCGCCGTAACACGATCAACGAAATATATGCCCAGGAATAATTGGCGACAAAGAAAAAGCCGGCCATGGCGATCAGGCGGTCCACCGTGCCGCTGATCACCAGCGCCACAGCTACCGCAGTCGACAGCGCTAGTGCCGCGCGCGGCGTGCCATTGGCCGCCACGCTCGCCGCCCGCCGCCAGAACAATCCGTCGCGACTGACCGCGAACAGAATGCGCGTCGTGCTCATCAACATGCTGTGCAGCAGGGTAAGCAGGATGACGACGGCAACCACCGAAATCACGATTTCGCTAGCGCGCCCAAAGATCAGCTTCGCGGCATCGGCGGCGGCAAACTTTGAGGCAGCCAGCCCAGCCGGTCCCAACGCCCGCAGGAATGCGGCATTCAGCAGCAGATAAATAGCGGCCAGCAGCGCCAGTCCGCCGAACATCGCGCGCGGGATCTGGCGCGTAGCATGGCGGGTCTCTTCGGCGAAATAAATAGTCTCGTACCAGCCATCGTAAGTGACCACAATGGATTGGATGGCCAGCACCATGGCCGCCAGAAAACTCGCCGCGGGGGCTGGCGGGACAGGCTGTGCATTGGCCGGTGCGTCCACTAGGAAACACGCCGCCACTAGGCCGAACAACGCCAGCGCCGCGGATCCGGAGGCGACTTGCTGCACGCGTCCGCTCAACCGCACACCGAACCACTGCATGGCGCCGAATGCCAAAATCGCGCCCGACGCCAGCACCGTTTGAAAAGGAATCACCGCCGGGATCAACCGTCCCACGAATTCCGCGGCAGCCATGGCGGCGAACGACGCGCTGGCCACGTTAGCCAGAAAGTCCGACCAGCCCACAGCGAAGCCGGTGCGGTCACCCATGGCCTCGCGCGCGTATACATAGAAGCCGCCCGCGCGTGGGATCATGGTCGCCAGTTCCGCCACGTTGGATGCGCCCAGCGCCGCGTAGACAGCTCCCGCCAGCCACATAGCCATAATTAGCCACGGCTCGCGCAGATAAGCCGCTACAGGTCCCGGCTGGCGCAGGATCCCCACACCCAGTGTGCCTCCCAAAGTCACCGCCAGCCCGAACAATAGACCCAGGACCGGCAATAGCGAGTGGCGAGGGGCGGGTCGATCCGTAACAGGCGCCATGGATTCGCATGACTGTAGCACAGATCCGCCTTGCATCCACACAATGGCCTCCTGGGTGCTTGGACGAATGGTAAAATCAAACCTATCCACTTATGAAAACCTCAGCAGCCCTATTTCTAATCGTGTTTTCTTTGTCCGCGCAGGCTCAGACCGGTCCGCCACCTATTCCCCCAATTCAATCCGTTACGCCCATGGGAACGGTTTCGCAAGACCCTGTCGTACAAGGGCGCGATGGCACCTATAGCGCGCAAATCGGCAACACTTCGTACTGGCTGTTCAACGACACGGCGCTTACCGTCGAGAACGCCTCCAACGAAAATTTCTTTTCGAATTCACTTGCATGGGCCACCAATCTGGACGCCACCAACGGCATCACTTTGAATGGCAACTACGTGGATTCGAGCGGTTATCCCACCACCTTTTTCCCGTTTCTGCCCTGGGAATTGAAATACAACCAGCAACATGCCGGCAGCGGCAGCAGTTGCCAGGTGAAACCTTGTGGCGCCGAGTTCGCCATCTGGCCGGGTCCGCTGGTTCCGGACCCCGCCCACAATCGCGCGCTAATCCTGTATGGAGAAATCTGGCGCTCGCCAACCTATTCCGGTTGGGTTTCGATCGGCGAGGGCATTGCGATCTGGCAGAACGGTAAGATCACCCGGCCGGTGATTCGTCCGGGTACGTCGTATCCCACGCTCATGTGGCAGGGCACCGACGTCGGCTTCACTTCGGGCTGGGTAGTGAACGGCGACACTCTTTACACCTATGGCAACAAGGGCGTATTTCTCGCTGAAGACACCGAGATCGCCAAAGTTCCGCTCGAAAGCGCCACCACCGCCAGCGCCTGGACTTATTACGCGGGAAATAATACCTGGAGCGCCAGCGCAACGGATGCAGTGACCGTGTTCAATGGGGGCGCCGCCGGCAGTTCCGTTTTCTACGATAATTACCTCGGCATGTACGTCGCTATTTATAGCGGCGTATTGAACAACAATCTTTACTACAACGTCTCCTACACGCCGTGGGGGCCATGGTCCGCAGCCACGCAGTTTTACACTGGATTGCCGGGCTACCAGAACGATGTCGACTACGCCGCGCTAGCCCATCCGGAATTCGCGCAAGGCAACGGCCAAACCCAGTTCGTCACCTACGTGCAGACTACCGGCTTCCTGGCCCAGGTGCTGCCACTCTTGAAAGTCGAATTTGGCCCGCCTGCGCCCCGGCACTAGGAGCGGGCAGCCGACTTGCGGACGTCGATGACGATGGTTTCCGCCAGCCGATCCTGTGCGCACATGCGGTTTTCGCTCCAGAAATATTGCAGGAAGCCGAGTCCGCATTCGAGCACTGCGGCGCCATAGCCAAGAGCCCGCTCGATAGATTGCCAGAGGCCTATGCGATCGTGCGTAAGCGAAACCACCCGCGTGCGCGCGATCCATTTGCCCGGAGTGCGGCCGTTGCCGAGATAGGTCGCGATTCCGTAATAGAGGACCAGCACGATGACGTTGCCGATTTCGTGAAAATCCCAAGCCAGATGCACTTCCTTTTCATGAAGCACGAAGGTGCGCCAGCAGCCCTCGAGCGGCGCCCAGATCGCGACGGCAATCAACAGATCAACCACGTAGCCCAGCAGGCGCTGGGGAAAACTTGCCAGCCGGAGTCCTTGTAACTGGTGCAGGCGGGCTGTCTCGTGCAATTCAAAGTGGGTGCGGCTTTTTTCCAGGGTAGTATTCATTTGGTCTTGGCTTGGGATGCCTGAAACCAGCATAAACTGAACTGGGGCCGCCGGGCTCCAACACCTACCGCACCGCTCTCTACGCTTGCGCGCGTATCCCGTCTGCTACGATACGGAGATCAAGGCGATTGTTGCCCGAAGGGACGGACGGTAAACGAGCGCACTGCATCAAAAGCACTGGCTCACGGTTGATGAATTCTCGAATCTCCCGGAGCCGCGTGAAGGCCACCTGGAACTTCATCATGGGGAAGCCGTCATCGTACCGCCGCCGATAAAGGGCCAGATTCGCGCCACGCATCCCTTCGCGCATCGGACGGATCGGCTGCCGGCGGACGGCTATACTTAACTGATTAACCTCGCTGGAGGCCTGCCATGCTAATCGCGCGATTACAATCCGCCGCCAAATTTACCCCTTTCGTTCTTTGCCTGCTTTGTACCTCTACCCTGCCCGGGCAGCCGTCGATGCGGCACTTCACTACCCTCGACGCGCCGGGCGCCGGCAGTGGTCCCTTTCAGGGCACCGTGGCATACGCCATCAACGCCGGATCGGAAATCACCGGCTATTATCTCGACGCGGCCAACTTAGCCCACGGCTTCCTGCACAATACATACGGCTACACCAACTTCGACGTGCCGGGCGCAGCAGGCGGCACCTTTCCCCTATCGATCGATGGCACCGGCGCGATCACGGGCACTTACATCGACAGCAGCGGAGTGCACCACGGCTTCGTGCGCAGTATCAGCGGCGTGATCGTGCCCTTCGACGCGCCCGGCGCCAGCCAAGGCACCAATCCCGCCTCCATCAACCGCAGCGGAGTTGTCGTGGGCTACTGCATGGACGCGCACTCCGTCTTCCACGCCTTTGTCCGGCAACCGAGCGGACCCGTCGCCGTTTTCGACGCCCCCGGCGCAGGCACGTCCGCCAACCAAGGCACATTAGCCTATTCCATTAACACCAGCGGCGCAATCACCGGCTTCTACCTGGATGCACAGAGCGTCAATCACGGTTTTGTTCGCGATACCACCGGCGTCATTTCCGTATTCGATGTCATCGGGGCTGGACGCGGCGCGAACCAAGGCACCCAAGCCTATGCCATCAACGACAGCGGAACCATTGCCGGCCGCTACTTCGATGCCGGCAACACTTCGCACGCATTTGTGCGCGCAGCAGATGGCTCCATCGTTCGTTTTGACGCGCCTACTTCCGGCGACGGTGGAAACCAGGGGACCTTCGGTTCTTCGATCAATATGGGCGGAGCCGTCGTGGGCATGGTCATTAGCTCGACAAACTCGGTGCAGGGCTTCGTACGCGCCTCGGGTGGCGAAACGTCCACTTTTAACGCTCCCACCGCCGGTACCGGGGCAGCCCAGGGCACCGTCGCCAACGGCATCAATTTCGTGGGATTCATCGTCGGCGGATATACTGACGCCGCTAATGTCTATCACGGATTTCTTCTTCAATGACGCGCGACGCTCTGCCAACACCCACGCTGCGAATGCGATAATCTCACCATGCACTCAATTTCCCGCCGGTCATTTCTAACCACTGCCGCCACGGCAACGGCTCTTTCGCTCCAGGCCCGAGCGCTCCCTACCGTCGGCGTGCAACTCTACACGGTCCGCCGCGTGCTCCCCAAAGCGCCGCTCGAGACCTTGCGCGCCATCGAACAGATCGGCTACCGCGAAGTCGAATGCACCATGGACCACCTGGAAGATATCTGGCCCAGCTTGAAGCAAACCCAACTCAAGCCCATCAGCGTCCACTTGTCCCCGCCGTTGTTTATCCACGAGCCCGAGAAGTTGCCTGCCGCCATCGATGGCGCTAAGACCTATGGCTTCGAATACGTGGTCTGCCCCTGGATCGATCCGAAAGACCGCGGAGGCGTCGAAATGATTAAGAAATTGGGCGACTCGCTAAACCATGCCGGCGAACTCGCTAACAAAGCCGGCATGCGCCTCTGCTATCACAACCACGCTTTCGAATATCAACCCGCGGGCGATGCCCGCCTGCTCGATGTGCTGATGAAATCCACCGACCCCAAACTGGTCAGCCTCGAACTCGACGTGATGTGGGCCAAAGTCGCGGGCACCGATCCGGTCAGCGTGCTGAAACAATATGGCGCCCGCATTCCGCTAGTGCACTTGAAAAATGTCGCGCAAGGCACGCCGCAACGCTTCAATGAGAACATTCCACGCCCCGCGTTTCACGATCTTAGCGATGGCGCGGTCGATATTCGCTGCCGTAATCAAAGCCGCCAAAAATGCAGGCGTTAAGCACTATTTTGTGGAGCAAGATGAGACCCCTGGCGATCCCCTTGACTCGCTCCGCAAAAGCTTCCAGTACCTGGAAGGTTTGAGCTAGAGTCAATTAACAGCCCTGAACGCAACGCAATCGCGCCGTCGGGCGTCTGCTGGTATTGGCGCAGACGAAAGTATTTGTCATTGGCGGAGGACCCGCGGGCCTTGCGGCAGCCATCGCCGCGCGTCGCAAGGGCTTCACGTAACCCTTGGCGGATGGCGCCCGCCCCCCCATCGATAAAGCCTGCGGCGAAGGTCTGATGCCCGATGGCCTGGCCGCACTGCGCGCCTGGGAGTTACACTTCTGCTGCCTCGACGCCCATCCGTTTCATGGCATCCGCTTCGTCGATCGCGACATTTCCGTCGCCGCGCCATTTCCTGAAGGATATGCGCTCGGGGTTCGCCGCACGGTTCTGCATTCCCGCATGGTGCAAGCGGCGGAGGCGGCGGGCGTTCGCATGCTGTGGGGTACGCCAGTTAACGGCATCTGCGCCGAAGGCGTTTGCCTCTCTGGCGATACGGTCCCGGCCGATTGGATCGTCGCGGCGGACGGCATTCCATTCACGCGTCAGGCGTTGGGCCGGCATCGCCGCAAGCCCGTCCATGAGCCAGCGATTCGGCTTCCGCATACACTATCGCGTGTCCCCCTGGACCGATCATATGGAATTGCATTGGGGCGCGGGGTGCCAGATCTACGTCACGCCCATCGGCGAGCGGGAAGTGTGCGCCGCGCTCATTTCCCGCGATCGCCACTTGCGCCTGGACGAAGCTCTGCTCCGGTTCCCGCAACTGGCCGCCCGCCTGGCGAACGCTCCCCACGCCACCACAGAGCGCGGCGCGGTCACCGCCAATCGCCGTCTTCCCAATGTCTATCGCGGTAACGTAGCCCTCATCGGCGACGCGTCCGGTTCGGTCGATGCCATCACCGGCGAAGGCTTGTGTCTCGCTTTCCACCAAGCCCTTGCGTTGGCCGACAGCCTTGCCACCGGGAGCCTCGCGCCTTATCAGGCGGCCCATCGACTGCTCGCGCGCCGGCCTACGCTGATGTCCAAATTGATGCTCGGCATGGACCGCCGCGCTTGGCTGCGACAACCCGCCTTCCGCGCCATGGCGTTTGAACCGCGTATTTTCCAATCGTTGCTATCCTTCCATCTATGCGTTCCAAACTTGTACTGACCACGCTGGCCCTTTGCGCCGCGGCTTGGGGCCAGGAGATCGTCCTGAATCCCGACCCTGCGCAAACCACCGTAAAGTTCACGCTGCCGGCCACGCTCCATACCGTGCACGGCGCTTTCAAACTGAAGCATGGCGCGATTCGCTTCGACCCTACGACCGGCAAAATCTCCGGCGAGGTGGTGGTCGATGCCGCCAGCGGCGCGAGCGGTGACGATGCGCGCGACCGCCGCATGCACAAAGACATTCTGCAAAGCGCAAAGTATCCAGATATCGCCTTCGCACCCGATCACCTGGAAGGAACCGTAGCCCCGCAAGGCATTTCGCAAATTCAAGTGCACGGTATGTTTCGCATTCACGGCGCCGAGCACGAAATCACCCTGCCCGTCGAAGTGCGCATGAACAACGGCCGTCCCTCCATCAAGACTACTTTCTCCATCCCCTACGTGAAGTGGGGCCTGAAGAATCCCAGCACGTTTGTGCTGCGGGTCAGCGACAAAGTGGAACTGGAAGTCGCCGCCGTTGCGCTACCCTGAAATCATGTCCAAGAATGAAACCATTACGCTGGCGGGGGGATGTTTCTGGTGCTTGGAAGCGGTCTACGACGACATGGAGGGCGTGCTCTCGGTCGAGTCCGGATACATGGGCGGGAGGCAGCCCAATCCGACCTATAAGGACGTTTGTACAGGCCGCACCGGCCACGCCGAAGTAGTGCAAGTGACCTTCGATGCCGACGTCGTGACTTTCCGCGATATCCTCGAAGTTTTCTTCGCCATACACGATCCCACTACGCTGAACCGCCAGGGCAACGATGCCGGCACACAGTATCGTTCAGCCATCTTCTATCATTCCGATGAACAGCGCGCCACCGCCGAATCCGTGATCCGCGAACTGACGGCCGGCAAAGCATTCCACGATCCCATCGTCACCGAACTCGCGCCCGCATCGAAGTTTTACGTGGCGGAAGACTACCATCAGGAATATTTCGCCAACAATCCGAACCAGCCTTATTGTTCGTATGTGGTGGCGCCCAAGGTCCAGAAATTCCGCCACAAATTCGCCGGGAAAGTGAAGGCCTGACTTCACTGCTGTGCGCGACGATCCAGCAGTTCTTCTACAAAGATCCTGACACTCGTGAACACCGCCGCAATATCGGTGGCGAGCCCGCAGCCTTCTGCCATCGCCTGAAACGGAGCCTGCCAATCATCCGGCGGTGGAACTAAGATCGAGAGGTCGTGAGTTGCTCTTCTCTCAAACGTCAGCGTCAAAGAATCCAGAATTCGCTGTTTATCCATCCCGCCCGATCCAATTAGAATCGCCAGGTCCACCAAGTCCTTCACTCTGCTGTTCGCCGTGTTCCGCGGGAGCGTGTAAGCATGAACCTTCTCTGCGAACTGCTGTTCCCTCGCGATCATCCTCACACGCGTGGATGAGATGCCGGCGAACCCCAGCCAGTCGCGGCACACAATCGTTTCCACCGGCTCCACAATCACGTCGCCCACGCCGGCATCCAGATGGAATCGCGCGAAAATGCGGTCGTCCATCCGAGCTTCGACAGGGAATCGCGCACCGCCGTAGGGCGCGGCAGCCAAATCCATAATCGGCTGCCCGACCGCGAACTGGAACCAGTCGCCCAAAGGAACGTCGGCTGCGGTCTGCAACATTGTCAGCAGAACCGCGTTCTGGTCGGCGTTCGCTCCCCGCACGCTCCGTACAGTAAGGTCGATGTCCACTGTGGCTCGAGCCGCCTTGAAGCGTAGTTCCAGCGCATAGCCGCCTTTCAAGACCCACGGCGCGGTCTCCTCACAGAACAATCTTGCGAGCAGACGGTCGAATGATACCTGTCGCCGGAGCCGGATGAGGTCAGCTCGATCTTTTAGCGCAGCCCTCTTCAGGCGCTCTTCCAAGGCTCGCCGGAATGCTTCGGCCGTCGCATATATTCTCGGAGCCTGCACTATGCCGCTCGCCGCAGTACTTCTTCGAAAATACTGCGCGCAGGTTCGCTCATTTGACGATTCCAAATATGGGGCCGGGTAATCAGACCTCGATCGAGACCCTGCGTAATCGCCTGGCGGATGAAATTCCGCTCAACCGTGCCGGCTTCAATCAGATCGAGGATGGCCCGGAGAGGCCGGGTAATCTTGAAACCCTGTATGGTCTGCACGTCGCTCTCAGGCAGATCGGCGTAGTGCAGAACGAGAACGCCCGGAATCTCGCTGCTTCGCCGGAAACTCCTCGGTACCGTCATGTGCAGTTTCGCCGGATTTAGATCGGACAGATCGTAAAAACTCAGCACGGTATGGTGGCTGTAGACACCTTGAATTTCGTCATTCCGGTTCCGCGACCACAGCGCCCAGAGAACAAGGTCCGGCCGATTGGCTACCGGAAATAGAGCGAGACTGTAAATGCCACGGTATTCGCGGACCCAGTTTCCCACTTTGACGTGGTACGGATGAGTATTCTCCGCGAACCCGGCCGCCTTAGCCTGCTTGGCAGTGAAAAGGCCCTGCTGCTGCTCGGCAATCTCAAACAGCCGTCGTGATGCTTCGCGGTGAGACTGAGCCATATCACAATACTACAACTTTCTTGAAGCTAATTCAAACAGGCGGTCCCGGCAGCCGCATAGGCTGTCTATTAAAATAAAACGACCGATCTGCCTAACCCCTGCCGAATTCGTTCGTTCTATAATCAGACGGTCTATGGGAACAGAGAAACCGAAGGCCGACCTTTTGCCCGGCACGCTGGACATGATGGTTCTCAAAATACTGACCCGGGGCCATCTGCACGGCTATGCCATCGCGCAACTGATTCAGCAATTGTCCGACGATCTGCTGCGCGTGGAAGAAGGCTCTCTCTATCCGGCCCTCCAGCGGCTGGAACTCAATGGCTGGATCGAAGGGGAGTGGGGCCTGTCCGCCAATAATCGCCGGGCTCGATTCTACACGCTGACGCCGGATGGCCGCAAACATCTCAACGCGGAATCCGCCCGCTACCGCCAGGTAACCGGCGCGGTGGCCCGGATTATGGGGTTCGCTTAATCGAACGGTAGGACCGTATGGAATTCATCACGAGTTGGAAGCGCTTCCGGCGGCGCTTGCGGTATTGGGCGCGAGCACGGCGAACGGCAGCGATTGCTGTGGGAGGAGATGGATTTCCATATCGAATCGATGGCGCAGGATCTTGGTCGAAACCGGCATGCCGGAAGGCGAAGCGCGCGCGGCGGCGCACAGAAAGTTTGGCAATATGACACAAAAATCGGAAGAAGCGCGCGCCACCTGGATCGCGCAATGGATCACCGATGCGGCGCAGGATCTGAAGCACTCGTTGCGCGGCATGCGGCGCGATGCCGGCTTCACGGCGTTCGCGATTCTCATCGCCGGCCTCGGCATCGGCGCCAGTTCCACGGTCTTCAGTGTGGTGAATGCGCTGCTGCTGCGCCCGCTCCCGTTTCGCGATCCAGGACGGCTGGTATGGATTTCCAACGGCGACGACTTTGACCACCACCCAAACCGAACACTATGCGGACCTCCGGGAGTTGAACCGCTCGTTCTCCGATCTGGCGGGTTGGTCCGGATTCTATCGCGCGGGCGACAGCGAATTGACGGGAGCCGGCGAGCCCGAGCGCCTCACCAGCGTTCCCGTGACCGGGAACTTCTTCGCATTGCTGGGTGTGCAGCCCGCCATCGGAAGATCGTTCACCGCCGAGGAGTGCCAGGGAAGTATTCCGCTCCGCCGGCCATGCTTTTGAGCTACAGCTTTTGGCGGCGGCGGTTTGCTTCAGACCCCAACGTGGTGGGCCGCAAGCTGACTCTGAACAACCAGCCCGGCGACGGTGGTGGGCGTGCTGCCTGCGTCCTTTGATTTCGCGAGCGTCTTTGCCCCGGGCACATCCATCGATATCTTTATTCCCTGGCCGCTGAACGACAAAAACAAGCCGAGCGGGAAACACGATGAAGATCATCGGAAGACTGAAGCCCGGCGCGACGATTGCAGGGCGCGCAGGCTGAGTTAACGCTGCTGGGGAAACAACTGGCAAGCCAGCATCCGGAACGGAACCCGATCGTTCCCATGCTGGTCCGCACTGGCGCAGCACGTGAGCGGACCGGTGAGCCCGGCTCTGTTCGTGCTGGCCTGCGCGGTCGGCGTCGTGATGTTGATTGTGTGCGCGAATCTTTCGAATCTGCAATTGGCGCGGTTCGGCGCGCGGCAAAAGGAAATGGCGATGCGGGCGGCGCTTAGGAGCGGGCCGTTCGCGGCTGCTGCGGCAGATGCTGACCGAGAGCGTGGCGCTCTCGTGTTGCGGTGCGGCGTTGGGACTGCTCCTTGCCGTGGCCGGCACGCGCGAACTGGCGCATCTGCATGCCTTCAACCTTCCTTTGCTCGAAAGCGTTCGGATCGATGCGGAGCGCGCTCCTTTTCACCCTGCTGGCGGCGATCGCTTCCGGCGTACTCTTCGGCCTGCTGCCGGCACTACGCGTCACGGCGCTCTCTCTGCGCGAAGGCATGCAAGATGCCAGCCGCGGTTCGAGCGGCGGCAAGCGGCATGCCTGGGTCCGCGATGGGCTGGTGGTTTCCGAACTCGCCTTCGCCTGTATCCTGCTGGTCGGCGCGGGACTGCTGATTCGCAGTTTTCTCCGCGTCCTCGACGTCGAATCCCGGATTTCAGCCGGAGCGGGCCGCCGCGCTGCAGGATTGACCCGAGCTTTCAGATCTCGAGTCTTCGCCCAGCAGAATTCCTTTATCGACGATGTGCTGAACGGCGCCCGCGCTGTTCCCGGCATTGTGGCGGCCGGGATTACCGACGTCCTGCCCGCTGCGCGACGACCGGTCGTGGGCTGTCTCCGCCGTAGGACAGGTTTACGGGAAGGGCCACCCGCCGCCCGAGCCATACATTCGCGTGGTGAGCGACGGGTATTTCGAGGCGGCGGGAATTCCGCTTGCGGGTGGGTAGAGCAATTCACGGAGAGGGATCGCGCATCCAGCGAACGCGTCGTGGTGGTCAATCGAGACGCTTGGCCCGGACGCTTGTGGCCCGGCCAGAACCCAGTGGGACAAATGATCACCACGGACGGGGGACGGAGAGTCGTCGGCGTAGTCGCCGACGTCCGTCATGAAGCTCTGGAAAAGGCGGGCGGCTCGGAAATGTATCTGCCGATGCGGCAAACCGGCGACTACGCGGCCATGCAACTGGTGGTGCGCACCGCGCTGCCACCGGACAGCCTGGCGGCCGGGATTCGAACGGCGCTCCGGCCGATCGACCCCAATCTGCCGGTCCGCGAGTTTGTGACCTTCCAGGATCTGGTCGACAAAGCGGTTTCACCGCGGCGGTTTCTGGTGCTGTTGCTGGCCGGATTCGCGGCTTTCGCCTTGATACTCGCCTCGCTGGGGATCTACGCCGTGATTTCGTATTCGGTAAGTCAGCGGGTGCAGGAAATCGGAATTCGCATGGCGCTGGGGGCGTCCGCCACGCAACTGCAAAGTCGCATCCTGCTTCGCACGCTTGGCTTGGCGGCCATCGGTCTCGCGCTCGGAATGGCAGGATCGCGCGCTCTCACGGGCACCTTGCAGAGCCTGTTGTTTGGCGTGACCCCGGGCGATCCGCTTACATTTATCGGCATCGCAGCTATGCTCATTGCGGTGGCCGCCCTCGCCGGATATTTTCCCGCCCGCAGAGCGTCGCGAATCGATCCCATGGTAGCCTTGCGCGCAAGTTGAAAACACGTCCTGTCCTGAAACACTCATTGGCGTCTGGGGTGCTAAGCAGGAGACCGGAGATAATCGCTGATGAGCACAATCCTGATAATCATTGTCCTGCTGCTTCTCCTCGGAGGCGGCGGTGGTTTCTATTATGGCGGACCCATGGTGGGCGGAAGCATTTCCGGTCTCCTGATCCTGGTCCTGATCCTCTGGCTTCTATTCGGCCGGCGTTAGCGTCACCCTGCGCGGGCTTCGGCCCGCTGCCCCTGCGTCTTTTATTCCCAACTTCCGGAACCCTGCCGCCCCCTGTAACGTAATAGGGGCATGGAGAATTTCTTTGCCGACCTGCGGCAGGCTTTTCGCATCTTCCGCAAAAGCCCCGGCTTCACCGCCATCGCGGTCGCCGCGCTGGCCCTAGGCATCGGCGCCAACACCGCAATCTTTTCCGTGATCAATGTCGTTCTGCTGAAGCCCCTGCCCTTCCCTGAACCCGGCCGCATCATGCAAATCTCTCGCGGCTACCCCGGCGGGTCCGGCAACTCCTGCTCCATCCCCAAGTTCAATATCTGGAAAAAGAACGACGTTTTCGAGTCCATGGCCGCCTACGACTTCGCCGGACCCGGTATGAACGTCGGCGGTACTGACCATCCCGAACCCGTGAAAGGCATCCACGCCTCGTCCGAATTCTTCCGCGTCTTCGGTGTCTCACCCTTGCTCGGCCGCACCTTTACCGCCGACGAAGACATGCCTAATGGACCCAAGGTCGCGGTCATCAGCTACCAGCTTTTCAGCCGCCGTCTGGGGGGCGATGTCCGTCTGGTAGGCGCACCCCTCCTGATCGCCGGAACGCCAACCACCGTAGTGGGCGTGTTGCCAGCTACTTTCACATCCGATCCTCCCGCCGACATCTTCATCCCCTTGCAGGCCGATCCCAACAGCACCAATCAAGGCCACTATCTGCTGGTCGCCGGACGCCTCAAACCGGGCGTGACCATCCAAACCGCACGTGCCCAAATGAAGGTCGCCGGCGAGCGCTTCCGCCAAGCCAACCCCAAGTGGATGGATAAAAACGAGACCGTGGCCGTCGTACCCTTGCAGGAAGCCCAGGTGGGCGACGTCAAGGGACCGCTGATGATCTTACTTGCGGCAGTCGGCTTTGTCCTCTTGATCGCCTGCGCCAACGTGGCGAATCTGCAACTCGCCCGCGCCTCCACGAGGCAGCGAGAAATGGCCATCCGTACCGCGATCGGCGCCAACCGCTGGCGCATCATCCGGCAATTGCTAACCGAAAGCGTCGTCCTGGCACTGGCGGGCGGTGTCCTCGGCTTCCTGATCGGCGCCTTCGGCGTGCGCGCGCTGCTGGCCTTGGCGCCCGGCGACCTGCCGCACATCAGCGATAGCGTGCACGCCGCCACGTCCGTATCCGCTCTCGATTGGCCCGTCTTGGTCTTCACCCTGGGCATCTCCATCGCCACCGGAGTTCTGTTCGGCCTGTTTCCCGCCGTGCATGTCTCCCGCCTCGACGTAAATTCCTCGCTTAAAGACACGAGCGGCCGCTCCGGCACCGGACGCCATCAGAATCGCGCGCGCGGTGTCCTGGTCGTCAGCGAGATCGCCCTGGCCGTGATCCTGTTGGTCGGCGCCGCCCTGTTGATCCGTACGTTCGCCAGCCTGCGCGCCATCAATCCCGGCTTCGACCCCCACCATGTTCTAACGCTGCAGACTTCCCTCTCGGGCGGCCAATATGGCGCCACCGCCAAAGTGGACAGCCTCGTCCGCCAAATGACGCCGCGCCTCGAAGGCTTACCAGGAGTGCAGTCCGCCGCCAGCGCCACCATGCTGCCCATCGAAGGCGGCGTGGACCTGCCCTTCAACATCGCCGGCAAACCGCCAGCTAAAGGCGATCAATACAACGGCGACGAACAATGGCGCTCCGTATCCGCCCACTATTTTTCCGCCTTCAAAATTCCGCTCATGCGCGGCCGTGTCTTCAGCGACCACGACTCCGGAAATTCGGCGCGCGTCGTCGTCATCAACGAAGCTTTCGCCAAGAAGTACTGGAAAAGCGAAGACCCCATCGGCCACAGCATGACCATCGGCAAGGGCCTCGGGCCTGATTTCGACGAACCCGCCCGCGAGATCGTTGGCATCGTCGGCAATGTTCGCGAGAACGGCTTGCAGGGCGAAAACCAGGGAGTGATGTACGTCCCCACCAGCCAGGTGACGGACGGCATCACGCAACTGCTGAACAAGGTGCTGCCATTGAGTTGGGTGGTGCGCACTTCGCAGGAGCCTACCGCCCTCACCAACGCTATTCAGCGCGAATTTCAATCGGTGGACGGCCAGGTCCCCGTAGCCAAGTTCCGCACCATGGGGCAGCGTCATCTCCGAATCCACCGCGCGCCAGGATTTCAATATGCTGCTGCTGACCATTTTCGCGGCCACAGCCTTGCTGCTGGCGGCCCTCGGCATCTACGGCTTGATGTCTTATTCCGTGGAGCAGCGCACCCAGGAAATCGGCATTCGTGTAGCCTGAGGCGCCAGCGGAGCCGACATGCTGCGCATGGTCCTGCGCCACGGCCTGCTCCTGGCGGGCATCGGCCTCGCCCTCGGCTTGGCTGCGGCCTTCGGCTTAACCCGCTTCATCGCCTCGATGCTCTTCGGCGTGAAGGCCTATGATCCGGTGTCCTTCGTCGCGGTGGTAGTGACTCTCGCCGTGGTCGCTTGGATCGCTATCTATATTCCCGCGCGCCGCGCCACCCGCATCGATCCGCTCATCGCCCTGCGCTACGAATGACTTGGGCCGGTAGTTATAGCAGCACTATATGGCAAATAGGGGCAAGGAATGGCCGGACGCGGCGCGCACCCGCTAAGTCCATGGATCGAGGCCGCTTGGCGAATGGCAAACCCGGCCGCCGCGCCCCCACCCAGCAGCAACACTACGTTGCACAAAACCGCGACACGCCATCCAGCCCGAACCACAAATCAATAACATAGACGGGAAGTCGTGTCGCTGGCCTCCGCGCGCGCGCAAGTTACAGCCGCGGCGTCGGTTAGGGCCAAAATGGCGCGCGAAGAGGCAAAACCACGGTGCGACACGGCAAAGATGAAAACGGGAATCTGTAATAGTGGGGTGATTTAAGAAAGTAGGTTAAACTAGCGGCGTTAAAGTAAGCGGAGTCCCTGACATGTATGTCTAAGGTACGCTGCCGGCGAACCGCGCCGGCCCATCATAGCGAGAAGGGTAGGCCTTGAGCATTCTGGCATCGCCAGCCGATTTAAGTAGAAGATTGCTGGTCCGACTGTCGGCGTAGGTAAAGAACTGAAAGTCAAACTTGTACGGGTCATCCGCTTTCGCTGTCAGAACAAAGAAGACCGTAACTCGTGCCTTCCGGTATGTCATCCAGATCACGTCGTCGTGACGCCATCCAACTTGCCACTTCTCTAAAGGAAGGTGCCAAACTCGGGTCGCCAGCCGATCGAGGTAATCGTAACCGAACTGGTCTGGGTCGCCATGAGCGGAAATGAAAAGCTTGTTGGTGAGGGGTCTATCGGGGGGCGGTGCTACATAGCCCTTCGATCGCGGCGGCTGATTCTTTTCAAGAATCGAAAATGCCGTCAGGAAGGAAAGGCCCAAGACGCCTGCCGTTACCAGGAAGACTCGAATTGGAGACCGCACAGGTTATCCTTATTGTACGAATAGCCGAAATCGCCTCACCGGACCGTTCCCACTCCGTTGCAACCACGCCAGATGAGATCCCTCTTCAACCGTTGAGCCAGCAAGAAGACGGTCAACGATTTTGGAAGCGTCCGCCTGGTAGATTCGTTCCAGAGCGGCGATGTGTTTCCGCAGATTCACCAGCGATTCAATTTCCTTTTGAAGCACGGGCGCCGGACTTGGCATGCATAAGACATCCGCCACGGGAATGGTAGTGTAACACACATTTCAACCGGTCCTCCCTTTAGTCTTCGGGGACGTCTTCGGCTTGCGCAGGCGCACCCGATCCACGAACACTTCAAGGTTTTGACGCACAGCCGAAATAGCGTCTGGCTGACCACTCTCCAGTATTTCTTCAAGCATGGCGTGATCTGACTGGTGCTTGCTCGGGGACGCTGGCGCCGCTGGCTTCTTTTCCAATCGAAGTTCGGTGGCGCGCTCCCCGGTCCAGTCCTCATCATCCAGCGCATCAGCTAGATCGGGACGACCGGCCGCGACTGCCATTTCTTTAAGTTTGTCGACGGCTTCCTGATCCCTTAGCAACGCTGATAATCGCGCGCCGGACTCATACCCCTGAATGGACGGAAGAGATCGGTTTATTCGAAGCCCAAACTCGCTTTGACTGAGGCGCGTGGCGTCGCGAATGCGCCAAATTAGGTTTCCTTCAGATTTACGCATTTTCCTGTTGACATGCCTTATGCATAAGCGTTATGTTTTATGCTTAAGTACAATGGTTGTAAACCTCACACCCGAGAATAGCATCCTGGCCGACCCCTATAAGCAAGCGTGGCTGGCCGCTAACCGTGGAGTTCTAAGGGAGATTGCCAGTAAACTTCGGCCTCCCGTCTCCCGGCAACACGTTAGCCAGGTCTACCGCGGCATTCGCCGGTCACAGCGGGTCGAGCGCGCTTTGGCAAAGGTGAGAGCACCTGGCTTTAACACTCCCAAGAGAAAGTATCGAGCGAAAGCGGCGTAGCGGCAATGTCTAACATTAGCCAAAAATCGGATGCGGATTCGGTGAAACGTTTTGCCGCTGAAAGTCACGTTGCGTTTGGCTCGGGTCTTTCCAGTGACCTTCCGGACGCCCTCGATATCGAGTTCAAACGGTTAGCGGTAAAAGACTTAAAGGAATGCCGCTGGTCGCGTGAAGAGGTCTGCATCCGCGTCAGCCACCTGGTGGGCCGCCAGATCACCACGGCCATGCTCGACGCCTTCCTGGCTGAGAGTAAGACGCACCGCATGCCCGCTTCCATGATCCCGGCCTGGGTCCAGGTCACGGGCTCTCATCGGCTCCTGAAGTTCCTGTGTGAGTCGCTCGGCATGTACCTGGTCGACCAGGATCAGCATGACCTGATCAAGTTCGGATCCATGACTTTGCAGGTCGAAAAAGCTCAGCGGGAAGTTTCCAATCTCAAGGCGCAGCTATGGGACAAAGTCTAACTAAAAAGGAAGCCGCGGAACTGGTCGATCGATCCACTCGCTGGGTCGAACGGAACGCCGCGGATCTGCGCCACGAACAGGACGGTTTCGACCTGGCTAAGCTCCCTCCTGAGGCCCAGGAAAAATGGGCACGCAAACAGAACGTCATCCAGATGACGACGCCGGCGGCCGCTCCTGGACAACTGGCGCTGGCTCTTACTCTACCCCAAGGTCCGAATCTCAGCGACTCCGATCGCGCGGAAGCCGAGAAGCGCTACACCGTCATCGAGCCGCTCATCAAGCCCGAGAAGTACGCACTGCTTTACATCCAGCATCGCCACTCGAAAGTGGCCGTCGTGAACTACCTTGCCGCCCAACACAACACCAAGCCGCGCACGGTGTACCACTGGCTCAAGCTCTATCGCAACGAAGGGCTGCCGGGCCTGGTCTGCCGCGATCGCGCCGACAAGGGTAAGCCGCGATCGCTGAACAATGCCGCCCTGGAATTTATCTTGGCCGCGGCCATGCCAAAGAAAGGCGCGTACGGCGAATTGACCGTCGCCGAAATCTACCGCGCTTATTTCGAAGAGCGCGCCTGGCGCGCATCGCACGTCGGCAAGCCGCTGGGCGAGTTTGAACTGCTGAAGTATCGCCGCTATCTCGACGGCTCCGGACGCCTCTCCGCCGATGCGCAATTACCGGACGCCAGCTACAGCACATTCCGGACCTGGTTCGGACGCATCCCCGAAGTCGCCAAGGTCTTCGGACGCGAAGGGCAAGAGGCGTTCAGCAACACCCAGGAAATCATCAGCTTTCGCAATCTCACGGAAATCAAGCCGCTCGACTACGTGGTCATGGATCACCGCCGGCTGGATATCTTCTGTCTGGTTCGATCGAAAACCGGATGGAACCTGGCGCGGCCGTGGCTCACCGCCGCGATCGACATGCGTACGCGCAAGTGGTTGGCCTGGGTGATCGTCGAGAATCCTTCCAGCGACTCGATCGCCGCGACGCTGAAGCGTGCCTTCCTGGCTTATGGTTTGCCGAAATCTCTGTATTGGGATAACGGCAAGGACTTCACCTGTGAGTGGTTCGAGGGCAAGTCGGTCCGCAGCCGCAAGGCTGCCAAGATCGGCGAACTGGGCACGGCCTGGCGCGGAGTACTCGATACCCTGAACGTCCGTGTGCACCATGCCATCGTGCGCCGCGCGCGCTCCAAAATCATCGAGCCGAATTTCCTGAACGTCGCCGGCATCGACAAGACCATGCCCTGGTATTGCGGTCACAAACCAACCGCGCGGCCGGAGCGCTTCGGCGCTCTGATCGATCAGCATGAGCGGTGGATGAAAGGCGCGGATGTCGAACCCGCGTTCCCCACGATTCAGGAAGTGGCCGGCCTTTACGATGAAGCCCTCAACACGCTGAACGAACGCGAACACACCGGCGAGGGCATGGTAAAAATCACGCCCACGGGCCGCGGCTGGCTGTGCCCCAACGAAGCATGGGAACTGCACATCGGCAAGGTGGAGCGCCGTCCAGTGCCCGCGGATGTTCTCCAGTTCGCTTTCGCTAAACGCCGCGAAATTACGGTGCGCAACGGCGAGGTCCGTACCACTTTCGGCGCGCGGCAATACCACTATCGCCTGGCAGATTCCAACGTTTCGCTGATGGCCTTCAACGGCCGCGAAGTCCAGATCGCTTACGATCCGCTGGACCTGGAGACGGCCGCGCTCTATTGCGATAACCGTTTTCTCGGCCTGGCGCACTGCATCGAGTTGCGCCGGATGGGCGAAGACGCCTTCGTGGAAGACGAGAAGGCGCGCCGCGCTTCGCGTCGTGAGGTTCGAAAGTTTATCGAAGCGGTGCACCAACAAGTTCCTGTTTCGGACTACCGGGAGCGTGCGCTACGGCGTCGCGCGGTTCTGCCGGAGCAGGTGCAGCCGGTAGGGGATGGAGGGGGAAGTCCGACACCAGGCGCCCTCAATATCCCACTGCCGCCACCAATCGCGGAGGCCATTGTTGCGGCCTCCGCGGCTGCTGAGTTTTCGTTCGCCAAGGCGCCGGTGGCAGGCGCCGATCTGATTCGCCAGGCGGATGCTTCCGCCTACCGCGATGACGATGACGAGTTTCGGTTTTTCAAGGGGGACTAATGTCAGTGGAACAGTTGCAAGACCATGTTTTGAGCGAATGGCGGGATAAGGCTCGCGGTTGCCGGGCAGAGCTGATGGCTGAACGCCGGCGGTGCGAATACCTGCAAAAGGAATGCGCGAAAATCCGGCGTTCCAACGCGCGGCTGGCGTGGGCTGCCTCTATCTTCGCTTTGTTGGCCGTGGGCGTGGCCGTCGCGATCTGGGTGGTGCTGAAGTGAAAACCCATGACCTGGTCGCCGAGCTAAAGGGCACCATCTGCCGCTGTGGAAATGGCAAGCCAACCATGTTCACGTTCTGCCGCAAGTGCTATGGCGCTCTTCCGCGAGTCATGGGGCTGAAACTCTACAAGCGCATCGGCGAGGGCTATGAAGAGGCCTACGCCGCCGCAGTGGAGTTCCTGCAATGCAAGGAGTCGCTGGCATGACCAATCAACTTGGCGACAAAGTGTGCGACGAATTGCGCGCGGAGATCAGCCAGTTCCTGGCAGGGCGGCCGGACCTCGGCATCATGGACCTGATCCAGCTCACGAGCCTCAGTGACAGTACCGGCCGTAGTTTCATGGGCGGTAGCATCCACGGCGGCCGCCAGGTGGTCACCGAACTGCGCAGGGTACTCGAAGCGGCCAAGGCCGGTGACTGTCTGCAGCCCGGCGGCAGCCAAGCGATCGTTGTCACCGAGAACCAGACCGCACGCGTGCGCCGGGTTCGCAAGACCCAGAATTTCTACGCGACGCAGACCGTGAGCCGCGTCGCTGAAGTGCTCGACTTCTGCGCGGAGAAAGCGGCCATCGGCGTGGTTACCGCCGACTTCGGCGCGGGCAAAACGGAAGCCGTCGCGGCCTGGCGCCGCGCTCACAAAACCGACTGTCTGGTCTTCGAGTTCGATGAATTTTCGTCATCGAATAAGGTCGATTTTGTGGCGTTGCTCGGACGCATGTTGGGCATCGAAGCCGCGGGTGGATCCGCCAACGGCGGCCGCACTTTCCGCATGGTCTGCGAGGCCCTCCGCGAGTCGCCTTGCCTGGTGATCTGCGATCAGTGCGAGGTAGTCCGCGTCCGCGTCTTCCAGGTGATCCGGCAAATATGGGACCGCACCCACGATGCCGGCGTCGGCGTCGTGTTGCTGGCCGCGCCTATCCTGCTGACCCGGATGAACAACAGCCGCACCACTGACCTGGGCGCGCTTACCTCACGCGTGGGCATCTGGGCGCCGCTCTCCGGAGTCACCAAGTCCGAAATGGCGGCCATCGTCAAGGCCGAGGGCATCGCTGACATCGAGGAGGGCGCCTTCGACCTGTGGCATCGCGCCACGAACGGTTCGATGCGCCGTCTCATGCGCGCGATCGATCTGCTGAAGGCCAAACACTCCGGCAAAGTCATCACCGAAAAGACCATCGTGGGCGTCGCTGGCCACCTCTGGGGCATGCACATCGACGCGTCCACTTAAACCGCAACGGGGAGGAACCAATGGGGAGACCGAAGAAACCAACCGGCACGCTGAAATCGATCGCGGAGTGCAATGACGCGATGTACCGCATGCTGGAATTCACTATCGCGCGCGAAAGGCTGATTGCCCAGCGGGATGCGGCTGTGGCCATGGTCCAGACGTCCTACGAAAAGCCGCTCGATAACACCGCCTCCGACATCGCCGACATCCGCGCGCAACTCCAGGCCTACTACATGAGCCACCTGGACGAAGTCGAGCTGGATGGCAAGCGTAGCATCCAGCTCAGCTACGGCATTATGGGTAGGCGCTGGAGTCCGCCCGCACTGGCCTTGCTGAACAAGTCCTGGAAGTGGGATGCCGTGATCGTTAAACTGCGCGCGCTCTTCGCGGGGAAATACTTCCATCCGCCCGGCGAGCCGAAGCCGGATAAGGACCTGATCAAGAGCGAGCTGACCGAAGAGCAGCTTCGCGAGTGCGGGCTGAAGATCGCCCAGGAAGAAGAGTTTTACGTCGAGCCCACGCGGCTTCCGGAGCCCACCGCATGAGCTATCGCGCCCAACCTGACGACGTCTACGGCACCACCCCCGCGCCGGCGCCTGACAATCTGCCGCTGTTTGGCGGCCCCTTCGAGGACTCGAACGGCACCCCCACTCCTACGGAAAAGGAAGTGGCGGAACTGATCTGGGCAGCCAGCCGGACGCAGCCGATCCCGCTCAAAACCATCGCCTGGCGGGTCGAGTTGAGTGACCGCGAAGTGAAGGGCATCGTCGAGCAGCTCCGCATCACGCACCACTGCCAGATCGGCGCCAGCCGGGAAGAGCCCAGCGGGTATTTCTGGATCCGATCGGAAGCGGATCGCGAAGTGGCCGTGCGGCCGTATCGCGAACAACTCCTGAGCATGATGCGCACCCTGCGCGTTCTGGAGTCGCCTGACAAGCTGCAGAAACTCTACGCGCGGCTGACGGAGGCGGAGTGATGACCCGGTGCCTCAAAAGGATCCACGCCGGACGCTATGAGGGCGACGGCATCATCCTCCAAAAGCGGAATCTCTACGGACAGCCGTGGCAGGCTTATCGAGCCGAAGCTCCGCGCGCCGGCGCGACGGTTGTAGTGCGAGCGAGGAAGTGCACAGTTCACGAGCACGCCGGTAGCTACGGCTCGCTGGAAGAGGCGCTCTTTCATTTGAATGCCGCGGTGTCCAAATGATGGAAATCATCTATCGCGGCGTGCCCGGTGAACCGTTCAAGACGGCCATCCTGAAAGCCCTCTTGGCGGACTACATCGTATGGTGCGACGAAGACCGCCTCCGCATCCGGCCGCGGGCCGAACTGATCGGTGAGCCGCATTGCATCAGTTGGGTCGAGGCCCAACGCTTAACGGGCATCGTCGTTACGTGGCCCACAACCAATCAACCGCGGTGGGACACTGCCGCCTAACCAAAAAGGGAGCCATGAACCAAACACCACCATCTAATGACCACGGTAAGGTTCGGGTCGTGTTCGTCGAACTGGAAGGCAATAGCCAGACCATCGAACGCGCTCTGCAATCCTTCGCCACAACCCCGTTTACCAGCAGCCAGGCGCCCGTAGCCGTGCCTCCGGCGTCGATCCCGGCAGCCTTGCCTGCGCCAGCGGCCGCGCCGCCTGTGCGCCGTGTACTCCTCGCCAAAAAGAAGGCGGCTACTCGTCCGGCCTTCACTCTTTCCGATGCGCCCGTGCCGCCGGCGCCGCCCAGGCAAACACTCAGCCAGGCCATCCGCGATGCCGTGATCGAGTCGCCGCGCACTCTGCCGGAGGTCATGGATGCCGTTCGCCGCAACGGTTTTCCGCAGGCGGATAGTTCGACGGTTTCGACCATCCTGTGTCAGCGCCGCCGTGCCAACGAGATGTACAAGGACGAAGACCTGAAGTGGCACATGGCCAGGCACTAGACCAGCGTCGGACCCATGAAGCGCGAGTACAAATTCACGGATTACCTGCTGTCGGAACTGCGCCTGGTCTATGTGACGGCCAAGCGCAAGCGCGACATCACGGCCGGCATCACGCGGCTGGTCGGCCATACCGGCTGGCCGCGTCAGGTCTTCTGGAAACAGGCGGTTGCCATGGGGCTCGCGCATTACAGCCGCCGTCCGTGGAGTGCCGAGGACCTCGCCTATCTGGAGGAGAAGCTCGGCAAAGTTTCCGTGAGCCGGATCGCCAAGGCGCTGAAGCGATCGCCGCGCGCGGTCGAATGCCGTGCACTGGAACTCGGACGCTCCCGGCGTCTGCGTGCCGGCTACACCGCCTCGGACCTGCAACAAGTTTTTGGCGTTACGCCTGAAAGGGTGCGCCGCTGGATGGACCGCGGGCTCTTCGGTAAAGTGCACCACGTTGCCGCAGGGCATCGCATCGCTGAGCACAACGTCGCCCAGTTCGTGCGGCGCGCGCATGGCGAATACGACCTGCGCCGCGTCGACCAGGACTGGTATAAGGCGATCGCCTTTGATCGCCAACATGGAGGCGAAATCTGATGGGCGAAAAACGGGCATTTCGGGCGCGGCTGTTCCGCGCGATCCACGCCGAGGGCATCAAGAGGGGCATCGATCACGATGCACTACGCGACATGTGCCGCACCAATTTCGGGGTGCATTCGCTTTCGGAGATGACCGACGACAACCTTTACAAGCTGTACCGGAGTTGGACCAACCGGGGACTGAAACGCCGCAAACACGAAGCTGGGCCCGGCTGCCAGCCGGTCGATAAACACGAGGGCTTCCGCGTGCTCGACAAGCTGCAGATGGTGGCCAGCGAAGACCTGGTCATTCTGGCCCAGGAGTTTGCCCTGGCGGGGATGAGCGAAGACTCCCAAAAGGGTTTCATCCGGCGTCAGCTACGCGGCCGCGACATCATCCGCACGCGCGGCGACTGGGGCAAGGTAATCAACGGCCTGCGGGCCATCAACAAAAGAGAAAGGCGGGCATCGTGAACGTTTTCCTTCTACTGGCACTTATGGCGACGTGGATAGGCATCTTAGTAATCTGGCTATCCCCGAAAGGACTCCGCAATTTGGCGAATTACTGCCTGAGTAGAGCGGCTGGACTCGATTCTTACGAACGTACTTTCCGCAAGATGCGGAAGTTACAACCGCGCCATGAGTCTCCGTTACTCAAGGTAAAGGAGGAAACGTGCGGCGCGTAGGTCTGTTACTAGGCTTACTAAGTTCCGCGTTGTTCGGTCAGTCGTATTGTGCATTGAACCACTGCGCCGGTTTCACGACGCCGTTTTTTATGCCCATGCAGATCGCCCAGGCTCCGCCGGTGAACCAGCTTCCGGTGTGGGTTTGTTCCGGCGTCGCGCCGGCAGTGACGTGCGCCTACGCATGGATCGGGATCGATGGCACGCTGGCCATCACCAACGGAACGCTGGGCGTGAATGGCGGCGTGATCAATGGCGCGCCTGGCCAGCAGGGTCCGGCCGGACCGGCAGGTCCGCAGGGTCCAGCCGGTCCCCAGGGTCCGCAAGGTCCGGCTGGGCCCGCGGCGGCAGTTCGCAGCATCGAAGACCTCCCCACGCTGAGCATCGGCGCCGTAATCACCTTCGCCCTGACTCAGCGGCCGCTGGCCGGCACGGTGGTGCACATCTATCGGAATGGCCTGTTGTTGCTGCTCAATCAGCACTACAGCATGGGCGTCGGATCGAACGGCAGCACGGTGGTCACGTTCATGTCGAGCCAGTCCGTAGCGCATCTGGGCGACATCATCCAGGTCGATTATTTCTACTGAAAAACATGGAAAAGTTCTTGTATCGAATCACACGTCGGGGCATAGTGGGGCGGTATGAACAACCCCACAATAGTCATGGCATTGATCGTCATCGGCCTCTGGGCCGCCGAAAGCTCAGTTCACGCGGTCACCAAGGCCGCACACGCCACCAAACAGGCCGCTTCTCGCGTCCTGAAGCGCCGGCCGCCGCCCAAGCCGGACACCGCAAAGCCCAGTTCTCAGCCCAATCAGGGCAGGTAGTGAAGTTTTTTATGGCGTTGACTACCACAGGCAAGCGGCGAGACCGGAACACGGTGGCGGAACTGGCTGCATTGGTCCACCAGTACCTTCCGCTAGAGCCGCTGAAAGTTCGCCAAGCGCGGGTGTTGGAAGCCTGGCGCGCGGTGGCCGGATTGCCGAAGTGGACGCCCGAAATGGTGGATGTGGTCGAAGGGGAGATGCGACGTTGAAAAGACTTCTGATTCTGCTGACGCTTTTTGCGGGCCTGGCGCTGGCCGCCGGCACAACCATTCAAGGCACGGTCTATCTGGCCGATGGAGTGACACCCGCTAATGGATGGGTTCAACTCTCATCCGAACAAACGGGCACTATCCAGGTCTTGATCTATAACGGCGCGTTGATGGTTCAACTGGAAGCGCCCGCGACTTACTTAGCCAGGTACACGTTCACAAACGGCACTCAGCGAACCGAAACCTGGAGTGTGCCAGTGAGTACTACGACGCTAACTGTCACAGCGGTAAGTCAGCAATCCAACACAACCGGCACACCCGGACCGATAGCTTACTCTCAGTTGCAAGACTTAAACGCCGCCCTGCTAAATAACAGCGGAATCATCGGCGCGTCTTGCATACCTACTCTGCCTTGTGTGGTGCGTGGCGGCTTCCAGTACACCGCGCCGGTCACCATCAGTTCGCCGTCCGGCACGGGCACGGTGTTTGTCTGGATCAACGCGAGCGGCGCGATCATTGCAGGCCACAATCTGGTTTCGCTGACTTGCTCGACGGGCATCACTTGCCAGTCCGGTGTGAACAGCTTCCCCACCGGCGTCTACCCCCTTTCGAGTTGGACGGTGACCGGGGGCCAGTTCGCGGCGCCCGTCGATCTGCGCGCTTCCCTCGGCCGGGACTTCTACTACACCGCCGAGAATCTTGCGAACCGCGGCGCAGCCGGCGGCTATGCGCCGCTCGACGTGAACTCCCTGGTGCCGGCCGTTAATTTGCCTCCGTACCCGGGCGCCGCTTCCACAACGCCGAATATGGACGGCGCGGCCGCGGTTGGAACCAGTAGCGCCTATGCCCGCGCCGATCACGTTCACCCTTCAGACACATCACGAGTGGCGACTACCACCACAGTGAACGGTCATGCCTTGAGCGCCAACGTTTCGGTGACACCCAGTGATTTGAGCCTGGTGATCGGCACGAATACGGAAGCGTGGAGTGCCAATCTGGATGCCTGGTCAGGGAAGACCGGACCCACCGGCGCCGTCGTCGGGACGAGCGACACGCAAACGCTGACTAACAAGACGGTGGACGGTGTAACGCCGGCCACGTTTGCATTTCTTGATCCCACATCGAGCGTGCAGACTCAGTTGAACGGCAAGCAAGCGTCTGGCACTTATGCGGGCGTCGGTAATTGCACCGCGGGCCAGTACGGGACTGGCACAGCCACCGGCACTACGCAGCCCTGCGCGCAGGTGCAGTATTCGCAGGTGAGCGGTACGCCGTCGATCCCGGCCGCGTCTTCCACCACGCCCAACATGGACGGCACTGCGGCGGTCGGAGTCGGCACCACCTTTGCCCGCGCCGATCACGTTCACCCTTCAGACACGTCGCGAGTGGCAACCACCACTACTGTGAACGGACATGCCCTGAGCGCCAATGTTTCGGTGACACCCAGTGACCTGAGCCTGGTGATCGGAACGAACACGGAAGCGTGGAGCGCCAACCTGGATGCCTGGTCAGGGAAGACCGGACCCACCGGCGCCGTCGTCGGGACGAGCGACACGCAAACCCTGACTAACAAGACGGTGGACGGTGTAACGCCGGCCACGTTTGCATTTCTTGACCCCACGTCGAGCGTGCAGACTCAGTTGAACGGCAAGCAAGCGTCTGGCACTTATGCGGGCGTCGGCAACTGCACCGCGGGCCAGTACGGGACTGGCACAGCCACCGGCACTACGCAGCCGTGCGCGCAGGTGCAATATTCGCAGGTGAGTGGTACGCCGTCGATCCCGGCCGCGTCTTCCACCACGCCGAATATGGACGGCACAGGGGCGGTTGGAACCAGCGGGAATTACGCCCGCGCCGATCACACGCACCCTTCAGACACATCACGAGTGGCAACCACCACCACGGTGAATGGTCACGCCTTGAGCGCCAACGTCTCCGTGACACCCAGTGACCTAAGCCTGGTGATCGGGACGAACACGGAAGCGTGGAGCGCCAACCTGGATGCCTGGTCAGGGAAGACCGGACCCACCGGCGCCGTCGTCGGGACGAGCGACACGCAAACCCTGACTAACAAGACGGTGGACGGTGTAACGCCGGCCACGTTTGCATTTCTTGACCCCACGTCGAGCGTGCAGACTCAGTTGAACGGCAAGCAAGCGTCTGGCACTTATGCGGGCGTCGGCAACTGCACCGCGGGCCAGTACGGGACTGGCACAGCCACCGGCACTACGCAGCCGTGCGCGCAGGTGCAATATTCGCAGGTGAGCGGTACGCCGTCGATCCCGGCCGCGTCTTCCACAACGCCGAATATGGACGGCACGGGGGCGGTTGGAACTAGCTCAAACTTTGCGCGCGCCGATCATACACACCCGACTGACACCAGCCGCCAGGCCGCGCTCGGGTACACCGCCGAAAACGCCGCCAATAAAAATGTGGCCAGCGGATACGCACCGCTCGATTCGGCAGGGCTTCTTCCCAACGCCAACTTGCAGCCCACCGTCAGTGTGACTACCGACCTGGACGCCGGCGGCAACGTGAATGCCGCGGGCGGTTTGTATGCCAACACGAACGGCACCAGCGTGGCATCGGCAACCTACGTGTCCGGCGTCACTTTCGGTTCGGCCTGCACCTTCACCATCACCGGCGGCGGCGGCTCAGGCGCGGTCTTCACCTCGACGGGCACTCTGACTAGCGGCGCATCGCTTACTTACTCCACCGGGGGCAGCGGCTACACGTCGAATCCGACGACAGCCACGGTGTCCGGTACCGGCTGCTCGGGCACGCCTGTGTTGAACACGCTGCTGACCGTGAGCTGCGTGGATTCGAAGGACGGCCTAGGCAACGATAATCTGCTCTGCGCGCCGGCGTCCGGTTCGCCCAGTTCCTGGCTCTGGCCCACGGCCGCGAATACACCGGGCTCGGTCGTGGGGCGCGACGGTAGTGGCAACTTCGCGGCGGGCACGGGAACATTCACGCGGCTCTTGGCCGGCACATCCGCGGCATCATCGCCATCGGCTGGCGCCGGGTCGATTTGGGGCGGCTCCTTAGACGTCGCCGATCCGGGCACTCTGGCGGCTACGTCACTCACAAACGGCGCACTCACCAGCCCCTACACGTCATCCTGGACGGCGACAAACGACTGCTCTCTTACGGGCACTGCCGCCACCTGTACCTTCTCTGCAGGCACGGCCTCCGTCGTTACGCAGGGCTCGGGTCAGCTCGCGATCGCGGGCGTCGGCAACGTCTGGTATAAGTTCACCTACGATGTCACCAGTGTGAGCGGCGCGCCCACGGCGGCCATCACCAGCGTGTTCGCGTCGACTGGCACTGCGGTACCGCTCACAGCAGGCACGGGCAATGTAATCTATTTCCGCTCGGCCGCATCACCGGGAAACTTCACAGTTTCCACCACACTCACTACCTCGGGCCAGACGTTCACCCTGGACAATCTCAGCCTGCAGCAAGTCACCGGCGGCACAATCTCTGCGGCGGGCGGCTTTCTGGGTAATCTGCCAGCCAGTTATTTGACGGGCACGCTGCAGGCGGCACAGGAACCCGCCCATACTGGCGACGCCACCAACACCGCCGGCAGTCTGGCGATGACGGTGTCGAAGATCAACGGCACCTCGCTGGCCGGTCTTGCCACGGGCATCCTGAAAAACACGACCGCGACGGGTGTGCCGTCGATCGCCGCGGCCGGAACCGATTACATGGCGCCGTCCACCAGCGTGGCCGCCACACAGATGCCGGCGTTAACCGGCGACGTAACCACAACGGCAGGTACGGTGGCCACCTCGGTAGTAAAGGTGAATGGCGCGGTTGTGCCCACTTCCGCTGCCTTGGTCGCGACCAACGCGAGTAACCAGTTGATTGCCGCCACTACAACCGGCACCGGCAGCACCGCAGTGCTCGCCAACGCGCCGACGATCACCGGCAAGCTGACCACTTCGGGTATCGTTCAGAGCGCGGGCACGAAGCCTACCATCAGCGGATGTGGAACGCCTACCACGCAAACGGGCGGCGCTTTTGCTGGCACCTTTACCGCCCTGGCGACATCTTGCACGGCGGTTCTAACGTTTACTCTCGCGGCCACCAATGGGTGGTACTGCCCAATTGCGAACGATCTGACTACCACGACGGACAGTCTGCATCAGACCGCATCCAGCACCACCACCGCCACGCTCAGCGGCACTGTAGTCAGCGGCGACGTTATCAACTTCGGGTGCACGGCATACTGATGACTTTCGCAAAACGCATCTTCGCCGCGGGCCTGGTCGCGATCCTCTTGGGGATCTCGGTTCTGGGGTTCTCTACGTGTACCTGGATGAGCTGGTCCGGATGCCCCACTACCGGCCTCTACGCCGGTCCACCGACGTTGCAGGCATATGTCCAGGGCGCGGGGCTCTCGCTGCCGGCAGCGGCCGCGCAGGGCGCCGGGACGCCCACTGCTCGCATCATCGTGACTGCGCAGATCGGTCCGGCCGGCGAAGCCTTCATGACGGCGGATCCCAGCACTTGCGGCGGCAGCAGCCCGACAGGCACTTGCTACTACAACGTGATCGGCCATGCACCCAATTACGATTCGCAACCGCCCAGCGGCATCATCGGCTACATCTACGGACTGACGGCCAAACCGCCGAACGGCGTGGGGCTGCAAGAGTTGGACGTCAATCTGTGGATGTCGCCGCTTTTCGAGTCGGCGCAATGGTCGGCCGCGTGTACGGCCTTCGGCGGCGGCAGTTGCTCTCCCACAATTTCTGGCGGCACAGCCGCTTGGTACTCGCGCGGCCTGGCGACTTACGACGCGATGTTCAGCTATCTGGCCAGCATCGGCGTGCGGGTAAATGCCGCATTCGAGCCGTCGATCGATTTGCTGGCCGCATGCAACATCACGCGCGGCGCTGGCAACTACACCGAAACGCAGATACAGAACTGCGAAGGGCCATTGATCGCCGCGGCTGCCAAACGATGGAAGCTCAACCATTCGTCCGTGCACCACGAACCGTGCGGCGTGCAGACGTTGATCTTCGGCGTTTCCTCCGGCTGCTATCTGAGCGTTGGCGACGTGGACACCCTGATCGTGGCGCTGGCGGCGGCCGCGCGCTGGTCGCCAGCCAATGCGGGCATGCTAGTGGGCGCTGGCTACATTCTCAGCGAAATGAGCTATTGGACCGACATGGTTACGAACCTGATGGCCGGTCCGAACGCCGCCACCCTCGACTACGGCGCCGCACACTTCTACCCCGATACGGCCGTAGCCAGCCGCAACTTCGTGGTCACCACGCTGCCGAACTATGCGTCCATGTGCGCGGCGATTCCCGCGGGCAAGATCTGCCTGGCCGATGAGGGCTCGACACTGCGCTGGTCGCCGCTGGTGAATGGCGGAGGCGAAGGCGGCACGTACCTCGGATGCGGAAGCCGGGAGTTTTCGAACGATGGCACCGTGGCGCTCTTTTACGCGTCCGTGATCGGCGCCTGGGCTCCCCAGCACGGCTACAAACAGTTCTCTATTTTTCCAACCTGGAATTTCTTCTACTTGAGTGACGACGTCAACAATACCCACTGTTCGCAGACCACTGACAACTACACGCAAACGGCGATGAGCAACCTCGGCAACGGCATCACGCCAGAGGGACTGGCCTACGCCAAAGTGGCCGCGGGGTATGGCGCGTCAATCCTGGGCAGGTCAAACATCACGGGGAGGGGCCACATCGGCCACTGACATGGAGCAGCTCAATATGTGGGCCAGAGTCGTCGAAAACATCGGATCGTCGGGTCTCTTGATCCTCGTGCTTTGGAAGTTCCTCGATAAGTGGGCGAGCCGCTTCCTGGAAGTCCAGGATCGCCAGGCGAAGGCCATGAGCGATCTGGCAACCGCCGTGAAGGAAACCACTGGCGATCAACGCGAGATCCTGCTGGCGGTCCGCGTACTGGCCCAGAAAGTAGAGGAACAGAAGGATTGGATCAAAGAGGCGCTGCGGCCGGGGCGGCCGGGAGGAACGGACTAGATGATCGGTGCGATGGAAGACGCGAGACACGCTGACGAGCGCGGCTCGATATTGAACCTGTTGAAACAGGACTACGCGCAGGAAATGACGCCAGTGGGCAGCCTCCGGCGCGCGTTGGACGTTCTCGGCTATCCGATGAGCCAGGTCAATTTCGACTTCCACCTGACCTATCTTGCAGAGTCCGGTTACATCAAAATCTGGCGGCAGCGGGACATGCCCGGCTATCGGCCTGGCGGCTTTGTGAATCCGGCCGAAATCCGCTTTTGCAAATTGCTGCGTCTCGGGCTGCAGCTCATCGATCACAACATTCCCGAGGATCCGAAGGTGACGTTTTGAATGCGCATAGTCACCATCAGTCCGGAAGCTATGCGGGTGATGCAGGCCGGATTCCGGGAGCGCAAACCTGCGTCGATCATTGCCGGCCTGGTGAAGGCGGCGACGGGCGAGACGATCGCGCCTCGGACTATCGCGCGCCGGGCATCGGAATTTCGCGCGGAACAGTCGCGCCGGCGCACAGCGCGGGAGCAAGTGGAAGACCTGGTCAAGGCGATGCGCGACAACGATTTTACGGCCGCGGAAATGATTCAGGCGCTGGCCACGCAGGCGCTGATCGACGATCCACAGGGCTTCGCCGGCGCGGATCCACTCACGGTTCAACGGCGCAACCTGGAAGCCGAAGAGATCCGGCTGAAGGCCAGGAAGCTGGATTTGCAGGAGCGCGCGGTAACGGTTGTGGAGCGGCGGCTCGCAATCCTGGAAGACCGCGAAAAGAAGGCGCGCGCGGCCGCCGACGAGCTGGCCGCCAAAGCGGGCCGCGGCGAGGAAATCTCGCCGGCGGATCTGGATCGAATTCGCAGTATTTACGGTTTGGGGGAAGACAACGATGATGCCGGAAGTGATTCAAGTAGCGGCGGCAAAGGAGCATAGATGCCCGCGTTGCCGCGCAGACGTGCTGGGCGTTGGATTCATTGCGACGGATCCGATGTTGCAGTGCTACCAGCCCTCGTCGCAGGGTTTCGTGAAAGGCGGGTCCGTGCGCAAAGGCGAGCCGGAACTGCGCTGCATTCTGTGCAGCACAAAGCTGCCGTGGACGCTCGACGGAATGTTGGCAGTTGGGCTCGCGGCTGCCAAGCCCGTACAGCCGATCAAGAGCGAGGTAGCGGCATAGCCGTTACGCTCAAACCCGCTGTACCGCTGCTGAAGTGGCAGAAGATCTGGATGAAGGATCAGGCCAGGCGTAAGTTCCTGGCCGCCTCCGTTCAGGTCGGGAAATCCTTCGTAGTGTCACTCGAAACCGTCCAGGACGTGCTCGAAAAACCCGAGTTGTGGATCATGCTCAGCGCGTCGGAACGGCAGTCGTTAGAGCTGATGGAAAAAGTCAAGGCCCACGCGCAGGTAGCTAAGATCGCCGTGGATTCCTCGACCGATTTCTTCGAGAAAACCGAGATCTTGCAGCACACCGTGAGATTTTCGAATGGCGGCCGTATCATCGGTCTGCCGGCGAATCCGGACACGGCGCGCGGCTACTCGGGCAACGTGGTGCTGGATGAGTTCGCCATCCATCGCGACGCCAAGGCCATCTGGAAAGCGATGGTCGGCCGCACCATGCGCGGCTACAAACTGCGCGTGATGTCCAGCTTTAAGGGCAAGGCAAACAAGTTCTACGACCTGGCCAAAACGCTTGGTTTGCACGAAGGCATCCCACCGGCTATCCAGCCCGTGCACAGCGGTCCGTGGAGTGGCCACCTGGTCACCATCGAGATGGCCGTACAGCAGGGGCTTAAGGTCGATATCGACGAACTGCGCGAGACAGTCGGCGACGAAGAAATCTTTCTGGAAGAGTTTATGTGTGTGCCCGTCGACGGCGCGCTGGATTTCATTCCGCTCGAAATGGTGCTGGCATGCGAAAGCGAAGAAGCAACGGTTGGATTCGACTTCAAGCCCCGTCCGAACCTGTTTGCCGGTTGGGACATCGCCCGCAAACGCGATCTAAGCGTCATCTGGATCTTCGAGAAACAGGGGCAAGTGCTGCTGACTGTGGGGGTGGTCCGGATGGCGCGGCTTCGCTTCGCCGAACAGCGCGAGATGGGCGAGCGGATCGCGGGCCTGGTGGAGCGGATGGCGATCGACACGACGGGGATCGGCGCGCAACTCGGGGAAGAGTTGAGCGAGAAATTCCCGGCCGTGATTGAGCAAGTGAACTTCGCCAGCAGCGTCGAGCAAGGCAAAGACGACGACGGCAAACCGATCAACGCGCGCGTGAAGGAAGTGATGGCGGTGGGTTTGAAAAACGCCATGGAAGTCCAGGGAATCCTGCTACCGGAAGAGCCGGCCACGCGCCGCGCCTTCCAGGCGGTGAAGCGCTTTGTCGGCCCCACCGGCAATATCCGCTACGACGCCGCGCGCACCGACGCCGGCCACGCCGACGAGTTCTGGGCGGTAGCACTGGCGCGGGCGGCCGCTGATAACGAAGGCGGCAACTATGTGCCCGCAAGCGACTGTGGCCTGGTCGGGAAATCGATCACTTCCGGGCTGATGGGGATGAGGTTCTAAATGCGCTTACTTATTTATCACGTTCCGACAGGCGTTATGGGCGCTACGCAGGTGGCGTTGTTCAGCGATCAGGCGGTCACTGGCGACACCATCGTACTGCCGGGCATCGGCTATAGCGGCCGCGGCGACGGGCTCAACAATCCTACCTACCAGGAAGTTCACGATCTCGGCCCCATCCCGGCCGGGATGTATACCGTCGAACCGTCAATCAATCCGCCGACACACCTGGGGCCGTTTGCGTTTCCGTTGATTCCGAGCGCGGCGAACCAGATGTTCGGCCGAGATGGGTTTTACATCCACGGCGACAACGCGCAAATGAACCATTCCGCCAGCGACGGGTGCATCATTCTGCCGCACGAAACCCGGTTGTGGATCGCGTTTGTCCTGCGCGCCGAACCGGTGCAACTGAAGGTGGTGGCATTTTGAGGCGCCTGGTGATTTTGATGCTTCTGATGGCCTGGGTGGCAATGCCCGTCGATATCCACCGCTATATGCTGGACCGCCTGAACCGCTTCAACGCCGACATGCGCGACTTTACGAACGTCTTGCGCGCCGGCTTCTTTAATCCGGCGGGTCAAAAGAGCAGGCTGTCGAAAGAATGGCGCGAGGTGGAGTCGAGCGGCGACTGGCCGCGTTACCAGGGAGGGGGCTGCCAGCAATGACCGATCAGCATATCCCTCTGGAGCCGGTAGAAAAGCAGCGGTGCTCGATCAGCATCAGCTCCGCCGAAGTCAGCATCTACTGGCATCCGGCGCTTCCTGAAGAGGCGCACAAACCCAGCCGTATTGAGATCATGGCCGCCGGCGCGCTTCTCGGCATCGCCCGCGCGCTGATGGGCAAGGGCGAAGACGAAATCCTGGCCGCTATTCGGCGCACCGCGGGGAGGCGCAAGTAGTGGCGAAGATCCAGACCCTCGGGATCGCAGACTTCATGCCTCCGGTCGAAGGCTTGAACGGTGTGGGCCCACCAGCGCCGCCGGCAGACGGCGAGTGGGGCGCAGTCGGCACTCCGATCTTTGGCGGGTTCTTGCGGGAATTGGGCGAGTATAACCCCAACTTCTCGGGTGGACCATTTTCCAATTTCCTGCTGTACGAACAGATGCGCCGTTCGGATGGCCGGGTGGCCAGTGTGCTGAGCGCGTGCAAGCTCCCGATCAGTTCTGCCGAGTGGGCCGTTACCGCCCCGGACGACGCTAGCGACGAAGAGAAAGACGCGGCGGATTTCGTGGAAGAGCAACTCTTCCAAAAGAACAATTTCAAGGCCGCGATTCAGAACGCGCTCTTGATGTTGGATTTCGGTGTGGCCGTCCACGAAGACGTATGGGCCATCAACCGATCTGAGGTAACTGGCGGGAACCAGGTCTGTCTGTCCAGAATGGCGGCGCGGCTGCCTCTGACGTTCTATCGGTGGGTCACCAAGCCAGGCACGGATGAGTTGATCGGCCTGGATCAGTTGGGTTACCGCGGCGGCAGCTACGTTCACGCCGAAATGCCGCTGAGCAAGATGGCGCTGTTCACCTACAGGCAAGAGGGCGCCAATTACGCCGGCCGGTCGTTGCAGCGCGAAATGTACCAGCATTGGTACAGCAAACAGGCGCTGTATGCCATCGCCGCGATCGCGTCCGAGCGCAACGGCATGGGCGTCCCCGTGGTCACCATGGGGCCGAAAGCAAAGGCCGAAGATAAGAAGGCCGCGCTGGCCTGGGTGTCGTCGCTGGTCACCCATGAGAAGACCGGCCTGGTGCTGCCTCCGGAATGGCTGTTCAAGTTGGTGGGCGTCGAGGGAACGGTACGCGATCCCGAGCCGCTGATCCAACACCATGACGCCATGATCGCGGCGGTGGCCTTGTGCAGCTTCATCGTGATGGGACAGTCGGGCGGCCGGTCGAGCGGTAATCGGTCGCTGGGCGAGACCATGTCGGACTTCTTCTTTCAAGGACTGCAGGCGACGGCCGATCAGATTGGCCAGGTCTTCAGCGATACGACCATCGCGCGCCTGGTCAAGTTCAATTTCGGCCCAGGCGTGCGGCCTCCCCGGCTAGTGCCGCAAGACTTGATCGCTTCCAAAATCGAAACGATTGGCACGGTGCTACAGCAGCTCACCGCCGGCATGAATCCGCTGATCACACCGGACACGGATCTGGAAGGCTGGCTCCGCGAAAAGCTGGGCGCTCCGGAGCGGATGCCCGATGTCGGCGGCGACGATCCCGAGGACCAA
Organism: Bryobacterales bacterium; assembly: GCA_963738345.1. Taxonomy (GTDB): domain Bacteria; phylum Acidobacteriota; class Terriglobia; order Bryobacterales; family Bryobacteraceae; genus Bog-159. Next base: position 1,490,276 of record CAVTWI010000002.1, on the reverse strand, counting down.
GAGCCGCTGGCGCCCCCGGAGAAAGTCGTCGAGCAGCCTGGCCAAGTGCCACAAAAGCAGGAACCGCGGCAGCCCAATCCGCCGCCGGGCAAGAAAACGCCGCCAGTTGCCCCAGGAAAGGCTGGCAAGCAAAAGGCACCAAAGGTACCTGCAAAGGTCACGGCGTCAGACAGAGGGCAGCCAGGCACGCCAGCACCCGTTATAACGGACACCGGCGACTTGCAGCTAAAGCGCGCGCCGCGCGGTCCTGAAGTGTATCTGGCTCTGCGAGAGATCGTTTCCGGCCTCGACAAAGGCCGTGATGATGTAGCCGCCGCCCTCCGTGCCGCGCGGCCGCGCATCCAGAAAGAGATCGTCAACAAGCTGGTCAACACGCCAGTGCGCAACATGCACCGCGTGTCGATCGCACCAGACGAGAAGCTGACTTCGGAAGTGCAGGGAATATTGGAGGGCCTATGTAAGTTCGGGCGCAACCAGGTCGATGGCGAGAGACAGCGGCAGCTCGCCGGCCGCGCGCTTCCCACCGCCGCTACTATCCGCATGGCCGACAAGGGCGATCCGATCGGCCTATACGCCGATGGCGTGGTGAGTGAGTTCACCAATTCACTCACCGCGCGCGCGGCGAACGTGGCGCTCGATCAGATGCGCCGCCAGGGCGACTCCACCAAGGGCGAAGACATCTTGGCAATCGAAGGTGACCTGGACGAGCAGTCCGACAAGTGGATCGACGGCGTAGCATCCAAAGGCGCGAATGAAGCCTTTGCGGACGGCCGCCAGGACGGCTACGACGAGCACGCCGACGAAATCTCTTCGGTGATTTATTCGGCGCTCCTGGACATCAACACCTGCGAACAGTGCGCGGATGCCGATGGCCAGGAAGGCGACACGCCGGACGATATCCCCGACGTGCCGAATCCGGATTGTGACGGCGGCGACAAATGCCGCTGCGTTCATGTGTACGTGTTCAGTGACGAGCAAAGGAGTGCGGCCTAACAGCCTATGAGCTACGACATTTTTCGCGGGCGAGATATACCGGATTCCGAACGGCAGAAGATGCCGGAGGAAGACTTTGCGGGGAAGGGACGGAGCTTTCCGATCCAGACCCCAGAGGACGTCCACGATGCGGCGGCATCGATCGGTCGCGCGGGCGGCGACAATCACTCGCCGGAAGAGTTGAAGGCAAACATCAAGAAAATTGCCAAGCGCAAAGGTCCCGCCTTCGAGGCGAAGCTCCCGGCCGCGTGGAAAGTGGACGCCTGTGATAGCGTCTCGATGGCCATGTCCGACAAGGGGCCGCGCTTTGCGATGTGCCTGGGCGAGCTGACGGATCGAGTGACGCGGATCCCCGTCGCCATCCTCGGGAAGTTCGTAAAGGGCGTACAGAAATTCGCCATCACGCGTGAAACCATGGCGAAGCTGATAGCGAATTTCCGCAAGCGTCCGGCCGACACGGTCATCGACTATGAGCACGCTTCTGAGTTTGTCGAAGCGGCGCAGGGCCAGCCTATCCCAGCGTCGGGCTGGATCAAGTCGATCGACGATGAACCCGACGCTAACGGCATTTTGTGGGGCACCGCGGAATTCACGCCGCGGGCAGCCGCCATGATCGAGAGCAAGGAATACCGGTACATCAGCCCGGTGATCGATTATGGCGCGCGAGACAAACATTCGGGCGAATCCCAGGGACCGACGCTAGTGTCGGCGGCGCTGACTAATCGGCCCTTCCTGGAAGGTATGCCGGCCATCGCCATGAGCGACTGGCAAAAAGGTTCGGCCGCGGCGACGCGGACGGAAGAGGAGACAAAGCGAGTGGCAGTCAAAAAGCTGATTCTGGCAGACCGCGTCGCATTCAAAGTGCGAGTGGTTGCCGATGACGATACCGAAAGCACGATCACCCTGGAAGGCCTGGAAGCGCCTCCCACTGTGGTCCGGCTGGCGGACGTGAAGCGCGGAAAGGATGGCCGATACGATTTCGCCGGACTTCCGCAAGAGGGCGATGTTCTGATCGCCAGCGACGTGATCCGCATGATGACGGTGGATCGCGAACTGGACGCGGCGGTTGCGGCGGGCAAAGTCACGCCGGCACAGCGGCCCCAGTTCGAGAAGCTGGCTCTCACCGACCTGGCGGGCTTCCGCACTTTGGTGGAAACCATGCCGGTGCAGGTGGAACTGAGCGAGCGCGGTCTGGCCGGCAACGGCACGGAGCGCAACACCGTTGGCGCTCCGCTCGAACAGATCAACACGGAAATCGCCAAGAGGCGGACGGCAAACAAGGGGCTCAGCTACGGCGATGCCTGGCGGTTAGTGGCGAGCGATCGCCCCGAACTGATCAAGGCGTACAACGATGCGGCGGCCGCGGGAGGGAAGAAGTAGATGCAGACCCAGATTTTTGACCGTAGCTACATCACGGATACCGCGATCGGGCAATTCGTTGCCGTGGTCGCGGGGGCGGAAGACGGCGGCGTAGCGCTGCCGGGCGCCGCCAACGCTGCCGGGTTCATGGGCTTCACCCAGGTGGCGACAACAGCGGGTGCACAACCGACTTCCGTGCGGAAGCTGGGCGTCTCCCTCGCGACGTCTAACGGCGCGATCACGCGCGGACATCATGTGGGGATCGCGAGCGCCGCCGGCGACGTGATCGACATCGAGAGCGCGATCGACGCCGCTCCGGGAACGGCCAAGGCCTGGCAGGCGATCGGCGTAGCCGAGACCTCCTGCACCGGATCCGGCGCGCTGATCGAGGTCTTCGTTGCTCCGTCCGTCATCAATGTGGCCGTGAGCTAGTGGGCTAAGAGGAGAACAGAACAAGACATGGAAAACTTAATTCGCGTCCCTGGCATGCGGTCCGGATTTCTCGCCAACGTCCTTGCCAGCGTCGGTAACGTCGAGCGCGTGGCCCTGAGCGAGACAGGCGCCAACTTCGACTATTCCGCCCTGCACATCCAGCAGGCGCTAACCCAGATGAGCGTGGGCTATGAAAATGGCCAGTTCATTGCCGAAAATATTTACCCGGTGATCCCCTCGGATTTCCCGAGCGACGATTACTGGCAGTTCGGCTTGGAGAAGTTCAACGTCTACAATGACGCCTACACTCCGGGCACCACCATGGGCGAACTGATGTGGTCCGCCAATCCCGCCACCTTCACTTGCCGTGGGCATGGCATCCGCGGCTGGTATCCGGCGATTGCGCCCAGCGCCGCCGACCAGGTCATCGACCTGGACGTCGAAACCACCGAAAACGTCAGCGAGGCAATCGACCTGGTGCAGGAGGTGCAACTCCTAAACACGCTGATCACCGCATTGAACCCGGTGGATTTGAGCGCCAATGGCGGCGCACAGCAATTCGACAACAACGATTTCGACCCGGTGACTTTCATCGATCAGCAGAAGGAAGTCATCGCTGCACAAATCGGCAAGACGCCAAACACCCTGGTCCTGGGGCGCAAAGCCTATCGCGGTCTGCGTAACAACTACAACCTACTGAAGCGCGTCTCCACGGGCGGCGTGACCATCGACGTCGGTCCGAAGGACATGCTGAAGGCGGCTGACCTGGCCCAGAAATTCGACCTCAAGGAAGTCATCGTGGGCGAGGCCATGTACAACACGGCGCCGCTCGGATCGGCTCCGACGCTTCAGTATGTCTGGAGCGATTACGCGCTGTTGTTCTACAAAGAACCGACGCCAGGGCGGCGCAAGGTGAGCCTGGGCTACACCTTCCGTTGGAACTTCAATTCCACGCGGAACCAGACCCTACAGGCGGCTGGCGGACAGGGCGGCCAGATCGTCCAGAAATGGTACGACCAGGACAAAAAACGGCAAGTGATCGACGGCCAGAAGTTCTACGCCCAGCAAACCATCGCCGCCGGCGCGGGCCTGATGTGGAAGAACACGGTGGCCGGTGTAACCGACAGCGGCGCGATCCCCAACGCTGATTAGTCGGCGAGTCAAAATCCAGGGATTTAGAGGAGTTTCAAAACAGACGATGATACCAACAATTTCAGTTTCGAGATGCATCAGCGGGCTGGTTCTCTTCGCGGCGGCAATGTTGTTCGCCGCAACGTGCCCAGCCCAAACCTTTCAGCCCCGAGTTGCCGGCGGCAGTATCACGGCAACCAACTCCGGTTGCACCAGCACGGCCTGCGTGCAGATCAACGTGAATCAGGAGACGGCCTCAGTGGCCTGGGGCATCACCGGGACGTTCACGGCCACCCTCACATTTGAGGCAACCGTGGACGGAACCAACTGGTTCGCCTGGTCCGCAATCGCTAACGGCGCCAACGCCGGATCCACGCGCAATTTCGCATCGACGGCCACGGCCGCGGGCATCTTCCAGATGAACGTGGCCGGATTCGCGGCCGTGCGAGCCCGCTGTTCGGCCTTCACGTCAGGGACAGCCGTAGTAACGGCCAAGACGTCCTCGGCACAGCCAGCCCCGTAGGGAGACTAACATGGCTCCCGTACTGACATCGATTTCGCCGTCGTCCGGTCCCCCTGGAACGGCGATCACCCTCACGGGCTCCGGGTTCATATCCGGAGCCCAGGTGGGGTGTCCGGCTTTGCAGGCGGCCACGTTTGTGAGCGCCACGCAATTGCAAACCGTGATCCCGGCCGGTATCACAGGGCCGCCGGGCGGATTGGGTGTGAGCGTATACGTTCAGAATCCCGACAGCAGCATCAGCGGAATTTTGACGTTCCAATGCATTATGCCGTATCCGGAGCCGCAGACGTCTCCGGACAATTCGCAATCGTGGACGACGATCGATGCAGTGTGCGGGGAAATACCCAGCTTCAAACGCGGCGGCAATATTCCGGACTCTTCCATCTTCATCTGGATGCGGTCCGTGGCTCAGAAGATCAATGCGATTTTCATCCGCCGCGGCCTGAGTCTGAATCCGGCAGATTGGCAGCCGGCGTCGACGAATCCGGGCGGTACCGCCGCGGCCACGGGTCTAACGCCCGCTGGCTGGTTGGAAATGGTGAACCGGCTCGGGGCATCGGCGCGACTGGCGCGAATGGTTGGCGGGACGTTTACGGCCGGGAAATGGAACCTGGCGGAACAGCTCGCAACCGACTACCAGAACGAAATGGACGCCCTGGAAAACGGCGACATGGATAAGCTGTTTAACCCCGGTGCCACCACGATGGACACGGGGCCGCAATTCCAGAGCGGAGATATGACGGACGGCCAGGGGGATGCCACTAACGCATTCACCCGCGAAGGCGTAGACGGCGGTCCGCCCTTGACCGGCAACCCCAACGGGTTGCCTCCAGGCGGTGGCTTATCGGGCGGCGGCGCAGGTACCCCGCCGTTCATTGCATAGGAGACGAAAGTGGACGAAGACCAATTAAAGGCCGATGCGGAAGCCCTGATCCCCGCGTTCCGCGCGTTGATCGCGGCCGGCCAGCAACTTCTCGCGGGGATCGACAAACTGCTCTCCGATTTACCGGGACCGGCACAGCCGGCGAACCCAAACCCCAACCCTGGCGGTCCGGTACCGCCGGCAGCATAGGAGACAACGTGAACGTTCTCGACGACGTACAAATGGCGCTGACATTGGCGCCGCAAGTAGTTCAACTGTTCTTGACGCTAACCAAACTCTTTGGCGGCGACAAAAACAAAGCCCAGGCCACCACTCTGGCGGCCACCATGCACCCCGGTCTTTCGGCTGGGGCAAAAGACCTTCTGACCAGCGCGGTTGCGCAGGTCCACCAGGTGACGGCATAGGCGCATGCTAGCCGCCGCAAAAGGAACCTTGGCCAGGGCATTCGTGGGAACCCTGGCCAAGAATAACGATCGTAAAACCACGATTCTCGGCATTGTGGCCGGCGCAGTGATCGGCGCTGTCGGCATCGACTGGACGAAGCTCGCCGCGGGCGACCCCGGTCAGATCGGCATCGTCGCCGGCGCAATTGTCGCCGCTCTGTTCGGCTACTACACCAACAAGCCCGATAAGGAGAAAACCGCTTAAATGTCGCCGCAAATTTCCCAACCCAGCACGCCACAGTATTCGCTGGCAACACTGAATCTGTTTACGGTTTATGCCAGCCGCGCGGCCTATTTGCAGGCCACCGGCAAACAGGCGCCCCCCTTCGATCCAACCAGGCCCGCGCAGTACTGGGAGGAGCCCACCCAAGCGGGCAAGTCGGGATCGGTCACGTACTACGCGATCGACACCAACAGCCCGGCAACCGGTTACCTCGCGCAACTCACCATTCCTTGCGCGCAGGCCGCCAGCGTAAATCTGCCGGGTGTGTATAACTACCCGACGTATGTCTCCGCTCCGACCGACGCGGTGGAGTCCGGACCGTTCGGCATCATCGGCGCAGTCTCGCCGGACACCGTGTGCACACAAGCCGATGCGCAGGCCACCGCCAACGCGATCGCGTTTCTCTTCCCCGGTCAAACGCCGTCTGTGATCCAGCAGAATAACGGGCTCTTCCACAACACCTACGGTGTGGATCCGCGCCGCGCCTGGTATATCCAGATCGGCACGCTCATGATGCTGGCCCAGGCGCTTATCGAGTCGCAGAATTCGCACGGCATCGGCTACCCGGGCGCGTTCGACAAGGCAAATGGCGGCGTCGTCTGGATCGCCGGCACGCCGGTCACTCAGCCCCCGGCCGGCCAGGCCGCGATCGCCACGCCCGTTCGCCAGTTGCTACCCAACGAAGTGATCACACAGGTGCCCCCGTCGAACCCGCTGTTCGGCCAGCCTACCTGGGTTGTGGAACGTACGGATATCGCGCAAGCCACTCCGGCGCCCACTGAAGCTCAGCAGATCGCAACGTTAACCTCATCCGTCGCGGCAATGCAAAGCCTGCTGGCGCTGATCGCCAGCAAAGTAGGAGTGGCCGCGAATTGATCCGCTTTCGTCTTGAGATAGCCGGCCAGGTCCAGATGGATCGCGCGATCGCGCGGTTCGCCGACGGTGTCACTGACTACCGTCCGATTTGGCCGGTTATCGAAGACGATTTCTACGCGCAGGAAAAGGCGCAGTTCCAAACCGAAGGCATTGAAGGCGGCGAGAAATGGACCGAGCTGTCGGCCGCCTACGCTGGCTGGAAGGAAGTCCACTTCCCCGGCAAACCGATCTTACAGCGCACTGGCGATTTAGAGCGATCGCTGACTAATGGCAACGATCCGAACGCGGTGAAAATCGAGGAGCGCAAGACGCTGACACTGGGTTCGCGAGTGCCTTACGCCATCTATCACCAGCGCGGCACAAAGCGCATGCCGGCCAGGCGCGAGATTCAACTGACTGAAGCTTTCAAGCGGAGCGTGATGCACCACATTCAAACCTACCTGGTGCAGATGGCATCGCAGTATGGATTCCGCACGGGTGCGGGGCCGCTCGAAGCATCGCGGCGCGGTCCGGGCGGCTACGGAAAGAGGGCATTCGCATGACGAACAGAATCGAGTTCAACGCAACTTACTCCAAGGTGGCGGCGATCGCGCAGCCCTTCGACGTGGTTTCGTTTTCCTACGTGAAACAGCCGCCGTCAATTGTTTCCGAGGGCATCAAGCTGGTCACTCGCTGCAAGGTGACTCACGTCGGCCTGGTGGTGAAGGTGATTGGCGGCCGCGTGCTGGTAGTCGAATCGACCATCTGGAAAGACCCTCAGACCGGCAAGAGTGTGAGCGGCGCCCAGCTTCATTATCTGGACGAAATTGTCAGCGAAAGCTACAACACCGCGGGCTCTTGCGGATGGCTGCTGAGCCTGGACGCGGCATCGCGCGCGTCGGCCGATCCAACCAAATTGGAAGTGTTTGTTCAACGCCTGATCGACGAACATTCGAGCTACGACGTGAAGGGATTGTTTCACTATGCGCTGCAGTGGCTGATCGGCCCCGAAGCCGAAACCACTCGCACGATGTACTGTTCCGCGTGCGATACGGCCGTGCTCGAAAACTGCGGACTGAAGCTGCACCGCGACTGGTCCGCAACGTCGCCGGCGGATCTGATTCGCATGCAGATTTTCCAGGGTGAGCCGCTGCAGTTCTTTGGGCCGCCCACGGTCATGGATGGGAGATTCAATACCATATGACTCCCGCTCCGGGCCTGGGCAGCATCCAGTACATCGCGCCGATGGTCGACGGCGTGATCAGCATTCTTAACAAGCTGATGCCCACCACGCTGCCAACGGGCTACGCGCCGTTCCAGCAAATCGACATAGAGTTTACCGGCATCGCGCCGAACCCGCCGCAAGCGTGGGTAATGCCTGTGCGCACGTCCATGGACGACGACGGCACCTCGACGAAGGAAGTCCATCTGCTGACGGTGCGGTTCGCCGTTGCCGCGGCGGATCCGGACGAACTGGCCACCGCTGCCATGGTCTACATGAAGGCCATCAGCGACGCGCTGAACGCGGCACAGTCGAGCAACTGGGGCACGGTGGCGCCCTTTCGGATCTTCGTCTATCAGCACGATTACGGGCCGCTCTTTCAAAAAGACGGCGTCATGATGCGTTTTCCCGAACTGCATCTGCAGCTCGATGTGGAGGAAGTGTGAAACGGAAATTCAGGGTTATTTTACCGTTCGAACTGGACGGCGAACTAATGGAGCACGGCTCGATCGTGCATCTGGATAGCGACACCGCGGCGGTCTTTTCCCACGCGCTGATCGCCGTCGACGAAGAGGAGATAACGGCATGAGTGGCGTAGCAAAGAACTACGTTTTAACCGACATTTTCCAAGGCCCGGTGGACTTCTGGTACATCGGCGCCGCGCCTCCGGACAGCGCGCCGCGGTTGACGCTCGCTTCCGATGGCACCCCGGACAGCACTGCGCATCCGGGTTCCGTTCACCTGGGCATGGTCGCCACGGCCGTAACCACTGGCGTGAAGCCCAAGATCGAACCCATTGTGGTCGATCAATTCGACGCGCCGGTCGATGTCTACGAGGGCGACCTGATGGCCTCGATCGGCGGCGAGCTGGCCCAGACAACGTCGGCGATCTTCCAGTACATGCTGGGCAGCGGCGTGTATAGCACCGGCAGCGGCTTCGACCAGCTCACCTTCGGCGGCCTGCTTACCACACTGCCGAAGCCGTGCTTCGCGGCGATCTCACCCAAGCGCGACAACCCCAACCAGTACATCGTGGCGCTGCTCTATATGTGCGTGGCCACGGGTGGATTCAGCGTGTCGATGGGCCGCGCGAAACCCAGCTATTGGAAGTTCGACGTGCAGGGCCTGGCGGACATCACCCGCACGGCTGGCCAGCAGGTGGGCGTCATCTACCGCACGCTGGTGAATGCCAGCGGCGGCACGCCCACCGCGAAGAACTACGCGCCGGCGCAGATTTACCAGGGGCCTTGCGATCTCTGGATTGTGAGCCCGGCGCCTACTGACACGGCGATCACGGTGACCATCGACCCCACCAGCTTGACGCCCTCGGCTTCGGTGCACGGCAGTTCGGTGCACCTGGGCGTGTTGAACGGTGCCACTACGCTTACGGTGAAGCCCAAGATCTCTCTGTTCAAGGGCGATCAGTTCGATGCGCCGATCGATGCATTTGTCGATTCGGTGGATGCGGAACTCTCGGGCGAGTTGGAGCAGAGCGGTATCCAGAACCTGGCCAACGCGTTGGGCGTGGCAACCTACCAGCTCAGCGCGGGCAGCTTCGAAGAGGCGACTTTCGGCGGCAATAATCAGCCGCAGGAAATCTGCGTATGCGCCATCGGCGTGAAGCGAACCGCGCCCACCAAGCCGGTGCAGTGCACGCTGTACAAGGTGTTTTCGAAAGATGGAATCACCTGGGCGGCATCGCGCAAAAAACCCAACATGTACAAGGTTCAGTTCAGCGGCCTGACTGATACCACGCGCACTGCCGGCCGCCAGATCGGCGTCTTCGCCGAAAGCGACTAGGGGGACTCATGAACGCGAAAGATTGGATGAGGGCGTCTGCACAAGACGCCCTGCAGGATGCTGTCGAATTGACGCTACCCAGCGGCATGGTGATCAAGGCGCGTCGGCCGAATCCCATGCAATTAGCCATGTGGGGGCTGGTTCCTTCGAGCCTCGCCGGTGCGGTCGCCGGCGGCACGGCGGCGCGTCCGGATGCAGAAGCGATGGCAGCGCTTATGTCAGGGCTCCGCGATCTTTTGATTTTCTGCTGTTTGCAACCGCGAGTGTCCCTCAACCCGGTGGGCGATGACGAAATCCACCCGCGGCTGATCCCTGACAAAGACACGATGTTCTTGCTTCGCTGGGCCACAAGAGGGGAGGAGGCTGGCCACCTCGAATCCTTTCGTTCTGAGCGACCAAATGGTAGCGCTGGCAGTGACGGCGCAGCAGTTCAGCCAGAGACCGAGCAAGATGCTGGGGATAACGGACCCGGTACTGGCGCTCGAACTGGACATGGCCGGAGCAATGATCTTGAAACAGTTGAAGCAAAAGGCTGAAGAGGAAACCGACTAGATGGCCTTCGACAGCGCAGCCTCACTCCTGTTTAACATCGGAGCGAACAGTGACGACGCGGAAGAAAATATCGCTCGTTTCCGCGCGCTGCTGGGGACGGATCTCGACACCCTGGGCGAACAGTTTACCGATTGGGCGGATGAGGTATTCGGCAAGCTTGAAACGGTGAGGGGTGCGTTCATCGCTATCACAGCAGCGGCGGGAGCCGCGGCTGTAGCGGCCATTGGTATGGCCGTGGAGGCTGGCAACAAGTTCGAAGAACTTGCATTAACCATCGGCGCGGCGTCCCAAAAAACCGGCCTCGCAACCGAAACGTTGTCGGCAATGCACGTAGCGGCGCATGAACTGAATGTGCCTTTCGAACAGGTAACTGCGGGAATCGTGCGCTTCGAGCGTTCTGTCGAGGCTGCCCAGGACCCCACGTCAAAGCAGGCGCAACTTCTCGCGCGGATGGGTTTCACAACTGCCGAAGTCCACGCTGCGATCAAGAACTTCAATCCATTTCTCGATGAATTCGCACACCGCTTTTCCGCTCTCGCCCCAGGCCCCGAAAAGGTAGGCGTCTCAATGGAATTTATGGGACGCGCAGGCGCCGAAAACATAAAGTTCATGCAGGCTTGGACAAACCAGGCGGAGGAATATCGCAAAAAAGCTCACGAACTTGGCGTCGAAATAGGTAAGAACGATGTTGAGGCCGCGAAGAAATACCAGGCGGGCATAAAAGAGCTGGAAGCTCAGTGGGAGGGCTTCGCAGTCACAATCGGGCGAAAGGTGATGCCCGTCCTTCAGAATGTCGTGAAGATCATATCCGGGCTGGCAGAGGGCATGAAGTCGGGTGCCACTAACGTGCTGGCATTCACCGCGGCATTCACAGTCGGTTACACTGCCATGGCCGTCGAGATGGACAAGGCTGCCAAGGCCGCGGCCGCAAGCGATCTCATTAAGTCGTTGGCGCCGGCGCCCGAAAAAGTGAAAGCCGCGCTGCAAGATTTTCACTCCCTTACCTCCGAGTTGGACGGCATGAAAGTCCGCCTGGCGGATTTGCTAGGCCCCGAAGAAAAGCTCGGCGAAGAGTTAAACCGCATGCGCGATCGCGCCGCTGCGGCCGCGACGGAACTGATCAAACTCAACGACGCCGGAAAGCTTGCACCTGGCGTTTGGGATCGTGAATCCGCCGCGTTGATCCAATTGCGTCAAGCCATTGGCAACTGGGGCGAGGCCATGAAGAAGGCCCTGGGCGAGAAGGACATGGCCGAAATCCAGAAATACGTGGATTCGGTCGCCGCGGCAAGCAAAGAGCTGTCACTGAAGCTCGATGAGCAGGCTGACGCGACCTACGAACGCCAGGTGGCCCGATGGGAAACCGAAATTTCCGGGATGCGCGACAAGATGGCCAAAGAGCAAACGCTCTCGGCCGAGAACGAAGCCGCACTGGAAAAGGTGAGATTGGCCGGCCTGGCGCGGATCGACGCGGCGCAGCTTCAGGCCTACAACCGCGAGTTGCAAGCGGCCCAGAATCACTCCACTAAGATGCTCGAAGCTAACATGACGGCAGAGCAGAAGCTAGCTGCGCAGTATCAGATCGATGTCAACAAATTCAGCGAGGCGGCCGCCGCCAAAGTGGCCATGACTGCCAAGACGGTCCAGCAGGCCGAGGTGATCGAGTCGCAATACGGCCAGATCCGGCAGCAACTTTTGAACCAATACCAGCTTGAGTTACAGAAGCTCTATAACTCGCAGGGATGGCAGGGAATCTTCGGCAACTACTTTGCACAATCGATCCGCGGCAACGCCAACCTGATGAAGGAATGGGCTGAAAGTGCCAACCAGTCGACGCTGATGGTTAAGGTAGCGATCCAGTCGCTCAAACAGGACTTCCAGGATTTCTTTAACCAGGAAGCCCAGGCGATGGGGCAATCCATCGCTAACGCCCTGGTCTATTCGAAGTCGATCGGCCAGGCGTTTCGCGAGGGGACGGCCGCGGCGCTGGAAGCCCTGGCGGCGCGCGCAGCCACGCAAGCGATTTACGCCACGGCGGAAGGCTTCATGGACCTGGGCAATCCGGCTACGGTACCGTTCGCCGCGCCGGCGTTTCAGGCGGCCGCCATGTTCGCCGTGATCGCCGGGGCATCCGGACTTGCAGGACGGGCTATAGCGCCCAGCCAGAGCGCCTCAGGCGGCGCGAGCGGCGGTGCAGGGTCTACACGGTCGGGTAGCGGCGGCGGCTCGTCCTACGGCAGTTCTAGCGGCACTATGGGCCAAGGTGGCACGCGGGTGGAGATCAACATCCAGGGGCATGTGATCGGGACCTCGGGGGCAGAGGAACTGTGCAACATGATTAACCAGGCGGTGCAGGGGAAAAACGTGAAACTGTACGCCACGCAGGTCAAGAATCTGACGCCGTACCAACACTAATATGGCCGGACTGATCGCACTCCCGAAGATCGTTTACACGCCCAGCGGCGGATCGCCTACCACGCTGCAATTCAAGCGCGGGCCGCAGAATTTCCAATGCGTGTACGATGCCAGGGCAAACGACAATCTGTCCACCAGCGGGCTGCGAGAGCGAGTTTTCGAGTTCGCCGACATGCTGATCACCTTCAGCATGCAGAATATGCTGATCGCGGATTCGACGGACTATCCAGCCTGGGCGGCGTTCATGAAGTCGGCGCTGCCAGGGATCACCTTCGCTTTCTATCCGAACACGTCCAGCGGCTTCGTGTCGGATTATTGCAATTGCGTGCTGGACGATAAGGCGTGGAAACCGGTGAGGCAAGGCCCCGGCCGCTACGCCGCGGACTTCAATTTTCGAGTGGTGCCGGACATTTACATGCCGTCCGACCCATCGGTGGTCATGGAGTGGTTTTACGGAATTTAGCGGGTTTGAAAGGAGAGCAAACGCATGAGTTGGGGCATTCAACTGGTGGGCGATGCGCAAGCGGTCGCCAAGAGAGTAGACGTGGAATTCGGCAGGCACTCCTGTCCGGAGCCGGAGGAAAACGTCCGGCAGGCGGCCAGGCTCGCCATTGAGGCGGCGCTACGAGCCCAGGCGGACGGTACGGTTGTGCGCGTTTCGGCGAGCGGATCGCAATCGTCGCACTACAAGGGCAGCGATCCGCACCACACCAACGCTCTTACCATCACCATCGAACCAATCTACGGATTTATTGGAAAGGAGGGCGCGGAGACCAACTAAACCAGAGCCTTCAGGGGCCGCGGGCCTAAGCGAGGATCCAACCGCGGCCTTTGATGTAGAAGCCAAAAACAGTATGAAAGCCATCGAAGTTTACAACGGATCGGACGGGGAAGTAACCAAGGCGTTCTACGCCGAACTGGAAAAGCTCGGTGTTATCGGCATTGTGGCGCTGAACCTGTTCAGGGCGCAGAAATGCAGCGAACGCGTGAAGAAGTACCGCGGCGGCAATGGCCACGGGCGTTACAAAGACCAAGCCTACGAGCGCAAGTCATGGTCGATGGGCCTGCTGTGCAAGGCCCTGCAGGATCACGGCAAGGTGCTCGGAATCACCTGGGGCTGGGGACTCGACGGATCACAGGACAATTTCGCGCCCTGGGTGTTGTACGTCGATCTTCCGCAGGGCCAGGTCAGTTTCCACGCGCTGAGCCGCGGCGCCGGTCCGGACTATGACGGGAAGTGGGATGGATCGGTAGGATCGAGTCCGGTGCGGATCATCGGCTTCTGCGATCGCATTTTGTTGAACGCCAAGGAGCCCGCGTGACTGTCAGCGACCTGGCGAAGATGAGCCTGAGCGAACGCCGCGAATATGCCCGGCGCATGAACCAACTGACGCCTGAGGAAATCGGCAAAGTCCTCGAATCCCTACCAACGGACGTGCTGGAAACCGCCGTCAGATTTGAGGGGCTGGCTTCCACCGAGCGGCCGGAATGTCAGCACAGGCCAGACCGCAGCCGCAAGAACTATCGCCAATTGATTCGAAGTCTTCGGGTCGCATCCAGCGAAACACCAGAGTTGCCGGATGCGGGCGATACCTGGGCGCATGTGGATGGCGGATCCGTTTACGTCCTGAAGGTCACTAAGACCAGGGTGAGAATCCAGCGGCGGCCGTTTGGCGATCCGCTAGCCGAACCTTACTGGGTGATGCTCTACACTTTCGCAAAAGCACACCACCAGGAGGATTGCGCGTGCATGATCCAATGGCGGGCGTATCTGCGACTGCGGTGGATGAACTTCAAACTGTGGCTGCTCTGGGTACAAAACCCATGGTAGAACTGGCCTGCGAATTCTGCGGTGAAACCGAGTGCCTGGACCGGTGCGACTGGCGCGTCCGTGACTTTGTTCCCATGCGCGTGCGTGATCTTGAGGTGGGCGACCAGGTGCAGCGCTTCAACGAATTTTGTAAGCGCCGCGCGGTTGCAACCGTGGCTGAGATTCAGGATTTCCCGGACGATGATACACAGCCCTTCGCACCAATTGAGCGGCGCCGGGTAGTATTGTCGATCGCGGGCAAAACGAGGAGGGTGAAGGTCTTCACTGCATCCGTCTTCGCGGCTATTCGCATCAAACGCGTCACTGGATGCGGGAAAGTTTGCTGTGAGCGGTGCCGGATGGATCGCGGGCCTGGCGGCGTGGTCTGTTTCGAACACTGGCACGCCTGGGAGCAAGTGGCATGATCACCGCTCCCAGCGATTGGAACGCCGCCAACGCGCTGCTCGCCAAGACCCCGATCTACTTGATGGCCATTGCCGGCCAGCCGGTGAACTACACCACTCACAACCTGGCCGCCATGGGAGTCACGGGCACGCTGCCGATCTACAGCGTCTGGCTAAAGACTCCGCAAGGCGCCAGTCAGACCATTGACGTCCAAACCGGCAGTTCGTCGATCGGCGAGTTGGAACTCGAAGTAGTCGATATGGATGGCTCGATCCGCACGCTCTGCGGGGGCACTACATTGGCCGGCACGAAGGTCACGCTCAGCGTCGGCTATCCCGGCATCGCCATCACCAGTTTTGTCCCCCTGCATACATACACGATTTACAAGGTGAACCCATCGAAGGATTACACTTCCTGGATCTTCACCGCGCGCGACCAGCAGATGGTTACCAAGCGCACCATCTGGTATCACCCGGAAAATGGCGAAGCGATCGCCGACACCAATCCGTGGATCCTGCAGGGCACGCCGTGCGAGATTGCACAGGCGGTGTGGCTCTTCGCCCTGGGCATTCCTTTGAGCGCGGTCGATCGAGCTACGCTTCTAACTCTCGATTCAGACGCGCAGGGCTTGTACAACGCGTCCCGGCCGTTCCAATTCATTCTCACGGAAGCCGTCGATGCCGATCAGTTTCTCGAGAACGAGATTTTCAAGGCGAGCGGGTTATATCCCGTGGTCACCAACACTGGCCAACTGAGCCTCCGCGCCTCGAGGCCACCGGCGGCCGGTCCAACCGGGCTGTTCACCTTCACCGAAGACAACATGATCGTGCTGCCGGAACTCGACCGGCTGGATATCTACAACGAAATCATCGTCAACTTCGACTATGACGGCAGCAACTATAACAGCCAAGTCGTCTACATCGAAGCCGATTCGGTCAGTGCCTTTGGGATTGCCGGACAGCTTACCATCGACTCGCAGGGGCTGCGCACGGCCTTCGGAGCCGAGTGGTTTATCGAGGATATGGCGAACCGCTATTTCCGGCGATTCGCTGGCACGCCCGCGGGACTCCGCGGCGGCGCTCCTACCATCAAAATCCAGGCGTTCCTGGCCACGCTGCCGGTCTGGGTGGGCGATTACGTCCTGGTGACTCATCCGCTCATGCCGAACGTGCTGACGGGCGCCCTGGGCGTCACAAATGAGCTTTACGAAGTGATCGACCGCGAGCCGCATTATACGGATGGCCACATGGAATACACGCTGATGGACACGGGGCTGACCGGATCGCCGGCGGCTTCGCAATTCTCGCCAGCAGCGGGCGGCGGAACGGCCGCCATTATCGGAACTTCGTTGATTTTCTGAGGAAATATGAGCCTTACACTTTCATCCGCGCCTGGCTTCACAGAGATTTTGGACAGCGCCTTCGACGCCGGCAACCCACTCACCTCGGCCAATATGAAGTCGCTGAATGACGACGCCAAGTTCGGCGCGGTCCGCAACGAACAGTTCTGGGGCTATTACAAGAACGGCGAGACGGTGATTTTGCCGGTGTCGCCGGCGGATGGTTACCAATATTCGCGATCGGAGCTGATCTACTCTTTGCAGGTCTACTGGACCGGCGCGCCGCCGTCGTCGGCGCTGGCGGGTACCCAGGTCACGCCATCGCGCGGCGCAACATCTGGCGGCGGCCAGTTGCTGCAGATGGGCTTCGATGTT
Organism: Bryobacterales bacterium; assembly: GCA_963738345.1. Taxonomy (GTDB): domain Bacteria; phylum Acidobacteriota; class Terriglobia; order Bryobacterales; family Bryobacteraceae; genus Bog-159. The sequence continues at coordinate 1,473,516 of CAVTWI010000002.1, read as the reverse complement.
GATAACGGCACCGGCGCTGTCACCTGTTCGGTTTCCTACTACGCCACTGGCGGGGCACAGACCGATACCACTGACGGCATTCTGAAGGTCACCACGATCGCCCAGAGGTCCAGATAAGTGTTTCCGGCGCCCCCGAACATCAACCGCACGGGAGTTGTGGCAGGTTTCACCCTCACCACGGGTGGCGACCTGGTCACGCTTGCAGGCAGCCTCAGCAACCCCCAGGGCGTGGCGGTGGATGGTTCGGGCAATCTGTATTTCAGCAATAGCGGAGAGGGCCAGGTCTATAAGCTGAGCGCGTCGACGCACGCGATCACGCTGCTGTCGGCCGGTCTGAGTTATCCCTACGGTCTGGCTGTGTATGGCGGCTACCTGTACATCGCCGACGCCGGCGCAAATGCCATTCTTAAAGTCCCGGTGGGCGGCGGCACAACCACAACCATCGCGATGAGCGGTATTTCGCCGGCGTTGAACGCTCCCACGGGCGTGGCGCTGGACGCCTCCGGCAATATCTACATCGCCGATTCGGGCAATAACGCGATCCGAAAGTGGACGGTGGCCACCAGCACCATGACCACGCTGGCGGCGCCCGGCACGCCCACGGGCCTGAGTATGGGCACGCCGATGGGCCTGGTGCTCGACGCCTCCGGCAACGTGTACTTCTCGGATCAGCTCACCAAGGCGATTCGCCGCTGGAACATATCCGGCGGCACAGTCAGCCTGATCATTTCCGCGGGACTGCTGGCGCCGGCGGGCGTCGCGATCGACGGCGCTGGCAATTTATACATCGCCGATCCCGGCACTGCGGCGATCACCAAGTGGAACGGCTCGACTCTCGTCACATTGGCGCAGGCCGACCTCTCCGGACCGACCGGCGTGGCCGTCGACGGCGCGGGCGACGTCTTTGTGGCGGATACCGGCGACGGCGACGTGCGCCAGATTATTTACGCCAGCGCGTTCACGCCGGCAATTACGATCGGTGTGCTCTTTGCCCAGGGCACGATGTACGCGCCATCGGTGACGCCGATCCTACCGGCCGCGCCGGCGAATGCGCATAGCTGGCTGTTCTACAACTCCAGCACAGGGTTTTACTGGCACTCCACTTCGAGCCCGGTGACCGCCGGTGATGCGGCGCTCGGCTGGATTGTGACCAATGCCAGCGGCATCGTGGCAATCAGCAACCAGATGGTCACCGCGCCCAGCAGCTCGACGGCACAGACGGTGATTCCGCTGGGATCCATCCAGCCCACCGGACCTGGCACGGGAGGCGGCAGCGGTACCGGTCCAGCGCCGAACATCACCGCGGCTACGGCTGTACCGTTCTACTCCACGATCGGCGGCGTGGCTCAGGTGGGTCTTAGCGGTTCGATTACGCTGCCGCTCACAAATCCGCTTTATCCCAATCTGTCTTGGATCTTCGTGTTTGTGTGGCCGCCCGGCGCGACGTCGCGGCCGTCACAGTGGGCCGCGGAACTACTCGCTCCGTTCCCTGGTTTGGTCACCAGCGGCGGCGTCACAACGATCGCCTGGCAGTGCTCGCTCGGTCCTAACGCGCCAGGCGGCGAAACGTTCCCAAAAGTCGAGTTTGTCTGCGTGAACGGGGCTGGCCAGGTCACCCCTTCCCCCTTCACTCTGACGTCGATCGTCGCGACCGGCGGCACTTTAACCGGCCAGATCAGTGGCGGCGCCGGTACCCCTCACTACGCGCAGGACCTCAACGGCAACCCGGCCGTGCGCGTGGCTCTGACCTGGACAAATCCGGTCGATCCGCTCTTCAGCTATTGCTTTGCATACCTGGATCCGACTGGCGGCACTCTGCCCGGCCAACAGGGCTTGCCCATACAGTTCTCCGCGGGCGCATCGAGCGGGCTGCCGGTACAGTTCGACATCGAAGGCCTCACATCCACCAACACCGTTACGTGGACGTTTACCCTGTACGCGTCGGATGCCCTCGGCAATCTGAACACCACCAGCCCGGACGTGTTTTCCGTCACAATGACTTACGCAGCATGGCTGGCGGCGATCAATGGCGGCACTACGACGGTGGGCGCGGAAATCGCGAACTGCACGGGCTTCGGCGCCACACTCAACACGTATCCGGTAGTGCCATTGAGCAGCATCGGCGCTGAGCAATGGTCGCTGTCAGTATCGGCCACGCTGCCTAGCGACACACGCCTGGCGATCATCCAGACCATCCTGAAACCAGCCATCACTACGCCAGCGGCTAACATGGCAGCGGGCGACCTGACGGTGAATGTGACATCCGGAGGGCCGATCATCGGGGGCGGCGCGCTGGTCGCAAATGGCGACTATATCCAGATCGAAAGCGAAATTATCAAGGTCACTGCAGGCGGCGGCAGCCTATCCTGGACGATCGCCCGCGCGCAGATGGGCACCACGGCGGCCGCGCATGCAGCCGGAATCGGGATGTTTGACCTGTCACAGAATCAGCGTGATGTCGTGCTGGGGCCGCCACAGATCAATCCCGGCGCGGCACAGCCGGTTATGGGGCCGATCTGGCCCATGGGCAATCAGTGCTACTACATCGCCTACGCGGTGAGTAAAAGCAAGGCTGGGGCATACAACACTTATCCGGTTTGGGGTGTCACGCCGCAAACAACGCCATTCCTGGTGCAACCGGTAACCAGTGGCCACCTAAACCTGCGCCTGGCGGATCCCACCAGCGCACAGGCCTTATTTACAGGCGCATCGCAGTTGCTCGATGCTGATTTTCTGGCATGGCCATACGGCTGGAACATCATTTCAGGCGTGGCCTTCGCGAGCCCGCTTACTTATTCCGCGCCGTTTCCGGGCTCGATCGGCTTGGACGCCAGTACTGAAGTGGAAGCCGCGGTGCCGATACCGTGCAAGGCTGGCGACAATTTGACGGCGTCTATCAACGTCCGGCTCAACGGCACGCCGGCGGCCGGCCTCACCTTCTATCTCCAGTTTTACGACAACACCGGGGCCAGAATTACCAGTCCGGCGCCGCCTTCCGTCACAGTCCCCGGCGGCACAGGCGGCGCATGGTTCACCACACCGACTACGGTTTCAGGCACCGCACCGAGTAACGCCGCGTTTGTGGGTGTGCGCTTTGTAACCGGTGCGATCGGCTCTGGAAACGCCTTTGCAGTCGCGCATGTAGTGCTCGGGCCAGCGCCGGCGTCGCCATTGGCCCTGGACGCCAACGGTAATCTGACTATTGCGCCTTCGTCCCTCAACATCGGATACTTTTCGAGCGGCAACCATCCAACTTTCAGCGGTAGCGGCACACAGTCAACCGGTATTGGCGCGACAACCAGTGGATCTACAGCACTGTCCCTAGTCTCGGGTTTTCCAGCCAACCCTGGCACTGGCAACGTACTTGTGGTGACCGGCTACGGCGTTCCCCCTGGCACCACAATTACCGCCAACTTTGGCACGTCCAGCCCGACGCTCTCGCAACTCGCCAACGCCACGGCCCCGGCTGGCAGTACATATACCTTCGTCGTTCTCCCTTCGCCGTCCAGCGTGCCACCTGGGGCAACGAGCGGCGTGTATCCGACCGGTTGTTTTTTCTTCGACGTGTCGAATGGCCGGATGTATCAACTCAACGGATCATGGGTCGACACGGGCGATCCCGGCGACATCGCGGCCGGCAGGTTGGCGGTGGGCGTCGAGTATGCGGGGACTGTCAACGTTCAACAGTTGGTGGCAGGCAGCGGCACATTCACAGGCACGCTTTCTTTCATCAACGGAAGCGGTCCACAGGTCCAAATCTCCTCCACTGGGGTTGTGCTGCAGGGGGCTGCTAGCGGCCCGGAAATTCAGATCACCGCCAGCCAGATCTTGTTATCAACGGGCGCGACCACCTCAGTATCGGTAAATTCCTCCGGTTACATAAACACGTCCGACACTGGTGGGAATAACGGCTATATGTCCGCCTCGAACGTGCAGTTCCAAACTTCGGTGGGCGCTAACGCCTCACTGTGGGCCGTTGGCGCGAACGCTTGGCTGGCCTTGACGCCGGGACCGCTGGGGAGCTTTTCTGCCGCTAATGGAACGCTTGCGGTCAGTGATGGCACGGGCGGCTACACGGCAGGATCGCTCTATTTCCGCAAGGGTGGTGCATGGGTTCTTATTGTCTAAAAACACGAAAGGAGGGACCGCGAGATGTCGATCAATCAATTTCTGGAGTTTTACCGATGGTTCGTTTTATTCCTGATGTGGTTGTACGCATCCGGGCAATTCAGACGGCTAGTGTAGTGTTTCTCAGCCGCCGCCTAGCTCCTCCAGCATCGAGCTAGGCGGTTTTTGGCAGTCCGCCGGTAGTCCAGAAACGGTGTCAAAACCACTTCACCCCCGACACCACACGCCAGACGTGTCTTTACTCGTTTCCCTACACAGTTTGCAACCGAACGCCGCCAGTTTGCAACAGAGTGTCGCTATCTTTGCAATGGAACGCTGCCGCCTCTAGCCGGCCTTCCCCGCTTGGCTCGCCCGCAATGTCGCCAGCGTCTTGCGATGCACTCCGTCTAGCGCCCGCGGGTTCATCCGCGTCAGCCACCATGCCAGACGCGCATAAAACGGAAACGCCACCACCGCTTCGTTGCGCTCCACCCCTCGCAGGATCGCGCGTGCCGCATCCGTTGCGCTCACCAGCTTAACCGGCAATTTCTTCAGGAACTCATCTTTGTCAATCTGGATCCCGATGCTGTTCTCGTAAATCGCCGTATCCACAAAGCCCGGACAGATCACCGTCACCCGCACGCCCAAAGCCTCCGCCTCCGCTCGCAACGCCGCCGATAGCGCAATCACCGCGCTCTTCGTCACCGAATACGGCGCTAAGCCCGGTTCGCCTACCAACCCCGCCGCAGACGACGTGTTCACGATGTGTCCCGACCCTTGCCGCAGCATCACGCGATACGCTGCCGTGGTGCCGTAAATCACTCCCCACAAGTTGATGTCGATGCATTTGCGCCAGTGGTCCAGCGTCAGGTCGCGCACTTCGCCGCCCACCGCGATCCCAGCGTTGTTGAACATATAATCCAAACGGCCGTGCGCGCCCGCCGTCTCTTCCACCACCCGTTCCACCTCTTCTGCCTGTGTGACATCCAACCGCGCAGCCGTGGCCCGGCCGCCTTTCGCTATAATCGCCGCCGCTACGGCTTGGGCCCCTTCGAAGTTGATGTCCGCTACCACCGCTACGCCGCCGCGTAGCGTTAACTCTTCGCAAAGCGCACGGCCGATACCTGAAGCACCGCCTGTCACAATCGCAATCCGGTCCTGGAAGGACTTTGTCATAACGCGATTGTAGCCTTGAAACCAGCCGCATCTCGCCGCGTCTCGACGGGCACTATAATGAATGGTCTGTATGAGACCAGAACAAATGCCAAAGCACGATCGCTCCACCATTGGGCGCCGCGGGCTTCTCAAAACATCGGCGGCCTTGCTAGGCGGCGCGGTGTTGGGCGCGCGCGCCAAAGCCGCCCCTGAGCCGCCCTTTCAAAACGTCAACACCCATTCGAGCCCCTCCACGCTGAAGATCACTGATCTGCGAGTGGCTACTGTGCGCAAGCCCGGTCCCAGCCCCTGCACCATCATCCGGCTGGATACCAACCAGGGCGTTTATGGACTCGGCGAAGTCCGCGACGGCGCCAGCGAAACCTATGCCCTCTTCTTGAAGAGCCGCGTGGTCGGCGAGAATCCGCTGCGCATTACCTATCTGTTCGAGAAAATCAAACAGTTTGGCGGCCACTCCCGCCAGGCCGGCGGCGTCGTCGCCATCGAAGAAGCCCTCTGGGACATCGCCGGTAAAGTCTACGGCGTCCCCATCTACCAGATGCTCGGCGGAAAGTTCCGCGATAAGGTCCGCATCTACGCCGACACCGTCGAGTCCGACGATGTCATGGAATATGCCAAGCGCCTCAAGGCGCGCAAAGAAGAAATGGGCCTCACTTGGCTCAAGATGGACCTCGGCATCGAGATGGTCGCCAAGACTCCCGGCACCGTCACCATGCCCTCCGGACAAACCCCTTGGGAACGCAGCCAGGTTCCACACCTCTTCACCGCCGCGGAAGTCACCGATAAAGGCATCGAAATGCTCTGCGCCTACGTCGCCGCCGCCCGCGAAGCCGTCGGCATGGAGATCCCGCTATCCATGGATCACCTGGGCCACATCGGCGTGCACTCCATCATCCGCCTGGCCAAAGCCTACGAGAAGTACAACCTCTCCTGGCTGGAAGATGTAATTCCGTGGCAATACACCGACCTGTTGGCGCACATCACCGCCGAGAGCCCCGTACCCATTCTTACTGGCGAAGATATCTACTTGAAGGAAGGCTTCATCAATCTTTGCGAGAAGCACGCCATCAGTAAAATTCATCCGGATATCTCCACCTCCGGCGGCATCCTCGAAACGCACAAGATCGGCGACGCGGCTATGGAGTATGGCGTCCCCATGGCCATGCATTATGCCGGCCTTCCCATCGGCGCGCTGGCCAGTGTGCACTGCGCCGCTGCAACCGAAAACTTCCTGGCCTGCGAGAACCATTCGCTTGACGTGCCCTGGTGGCAGGATATGGTGGAAGGCATCGAAAAGCCCATCATCAACAAAGGGTTCATCACCGTGCCCGACAAGCCGGGCCTCGGCATCACCCTCAACGAAGACGTCGTGCGCCAGCATCTCGCGCCCGGCTCTGGCTATTTCGAGCCCACTCCCTCGTGGGATAAAGAACGCTCCTGGGATCGCCTATGGAGTATGGCGCCTAAATCGGCCCCCGCTGGTACTAAGGTAGGCTGATTGGCAAGTCCCGCGGAATCTGCGCGCGCATGCGCGGCCGCCCTGCTGGCATTTGCCATCCTGGCAATGTGCGCGCGGATTCCGGCGGCAGCCCAACAAGCTACCGCCCGCCAAACTTTTGAACACGGACAGCACGCCCTCGATTCCGGCGACCTCCCCACCGCCGAGAAAGATTTCCGTTCCGTCCTGGCTTCCGAACCCGATAACGTTGGCGCGCACGGAAATCTCGCTGTGGTCTATATGCGCCGCCGCGACTGGCCCCGCGCCCTCACCGAACTACAAGCCGCGCAGCGCCTCGCGCCCCGAATGCCCGGCATTCGCCTCAATATTGGATTAGCCTACTACCGTCAGGCGCGGTACGGCGAGGCCATTGCGCCCTTTGAATCCGTACTCCGCGATCAGTCCGATTCCCACCAGGCGCGCTACTTGCTGGGCCTCTGCTACTTCTTCACCGAACGCTACGCCGAGGCTGCACAGACCCTGGAACCCCTTTGGCCGCAAGAGTCCGAAAATCTGAATTACTTGTATGTCCTGTCAATCGCCGCCAATAAAGCCGGACGCACCGAACTGGACCAACGCGCCACCGCGCGCCTCGTCGAGATCGGGCGCAATTCGGCGGAATTTCATTTGATACTCGGCAAAGCCCATATGGGGCGCGAACTCTACCGCGATGCCCTCGACGAATTCCAGCAAGCCGCCCGGCTCGACCCTAAACTGCCTTTCGTACACTACTTCCTTGGCACGGTCTATCGCCGGCAAAATGATTTCGAAGGGGCAAAAAAGGAATTCTTGCAGGATGTCGCTATCGAACCGGAGATGCCCTACAACTACGACGGCCTGGGCGCCGTATGCTATGCGCTGAACCAGATCTCCGAAGCCGAACGTTACTTCAAAGAAGCTCTCCGCTTAGATTCCCGGCAGGGCACCGCGGATTATGGCCTTGCCAAGATCTATAAGCAGCAAGGCAAATACGCCGCCGCTTTGGACGCCTTACGAGCCGCCGCAGCCATCGACTCAAACAGCGCCAGCATCCACTATCTGCGCGGCCAAATCCTCTTCGCCATGGGACGCCGCGCCGAAGCCAAACCGGAATTTGCCGAGGCCGCCCGCATGAAACAGGCCACCCGCGACGAGATGGAGCGTCAGGTTAGCGGCCAGCATCCGGGCGATCCCCAGTTAGCCCGCGAAGATCAATAGCCACAAATAAAAATGGGGCGGAACCGTAGTCCCGCCCCTCCGGTTACAGCCGCGCCGCCGTTACGGTAGCGTGGTACCTGCCACAGGCGTAGATTCAGGCGATAAGTCTAAGCCTGTGTCGTCGCCCTGGATACTGTAGTAGTAAGTAGTACCCGCGCTGAGCGACCGGTCCGTATAAGTGGTCTTGGTAGTTGTACCTATTTGGGCCAAATTGTTGGGCGTACTGCCCCGTAACACATTGTAGTGCCCGATGGGTAGCGAACCTACCGACGGCAGCCAGGTCACTACGATCTGCGAACTGGAACTCGCCACCGCGGTCACGTTCGTGGGCGCCGTGGGCAACAGAAACGTCGTTGCCGAAGCCGCCACAGTGAGCGGAGAATCGTCATTAGCCGAATCAACCGCCTGCACTTGGTAGTAATACGTTGTCCCGGGCTTCAGTGAACTATTGGTATACGTTGTGTTCGTCGTCACCGCCAATTGCGTCAGGCTCGACGGCGATGTGCCGCCGTATACGTGGTAGTTCGAGATCTTCAGTCCACCACTCACCGCAGGCGACCACGTCAGCGTGATCTTACTGGCCGAGACCGGAATCGCTGTCAGATTCTGCGGCGCCCCGGGATACGCGTAGGTCGTCACCGCCACCGGATTCGAAATGGCCGACAGATCCGGCGGTGCGCCTGTATCAGCCGACTGAATCGCGTAGTAGTAAGTCGTCTGCGCCAGATCGTTGACGTCCGTATAAGACGTGGCAGTCGTAATAGCCAACTGTGTCAGGGCCGTCGGCGAGGTCCCTTTGTATACGCGATAGTTGGCGATCTTCAGTCCGCCACTAATCGCCGGAGACCAGGTCAAACCCACCTTCGTGCACGATATCGGACTCGCAGCTAAGTTAGCCGGCACCGAAGGCGGTCCGAAGGTAGTGCCTGGGACCGTTGCCGAGTATGCCGATTGCGCCGGAGGATTCCCTTTATCTGCAGCCTGCACCGCGTAGTAATACGTTGTCGAAGCCACCACCGTCGTATCGGGGTAGGTCGTCCCGTTAGCCATTCCCAGCAGGGCTAGGCTCGTCGGCGAGGTTCCCCGATAGACATTGTAATGCGCGATCGCCAACCCCCCGGTTGACGCCGACCAACTCAACGTAATCTTGGTCTCCGAGTTCGGAGTTGCCAGCACGTTGCTCGGCGCCACCGGCAGCGCCGGCGTCGTAACCGAGACCACCGAAGACATGTATGAAACGTTTCTGTTCTTATCTTGCGCCTCGACTCCGAAGTAGTACGTCGTCGCGGGGCTCAGCGTACTGTTGCTGTATTGCAGCGTGGTTCCACTAGCCGTTGCCACCTGTGTAAGCGAGTCTGGCGATAACCCCATCCACAGCAGGTAAGCCGATATGCCGGTGTTATCCTGTGAAGCTTTCCACGTCAGCGTCGCCCGCGTGCACGCCACTGCGGAAACCGCTACACCACTAGGCGCCGTAGGAGGAGTCACGTCGGTTGTCGTTACCGTAACCGGCGTCGATGGTACGGACATGTTTCCGCCCACGTCATAAGCCTGCACCGTGTAGGTATAAGTCGTGGCTTCCGATAATCCGCTGTCCTGGCAATAGAGCATCCCGTCCGTGATCGCCGCCGCATTGCATACGATCGGTGTCCCATTGCGCGAAATAGAATAGCCGGCCACGCCGATGTTGTCCGTAGCTGCATTCCAGTTGAGCACCGCCGAAGTCGGATTGCCGGACGAGCCAGTCACGTTCGTCGGAGCCGCCGGCGCAATCGTATCGGCCGGCACCACCATGGAACTGTAGTAACTGAGTCCGGTGCTCGTGAACTCGCCGGTCTGGTTCGCAAACTGTACCGCCGTATTCTCCTCGGCCAGAATCTGCGAGGGCGTCAGGTTGTCGGTAGTATCGTCGTAGTTCAAATATGCGTAGTAATATTCCTCGCCGAACGGATCCAGGAACAACATTTGCGTGGTATTAGCCAGATTCTGCATCGTCTGGATGAAAAGCGCATCTAACGGAGCCCAGAAACTGAACGGGTCGCGCGCTCTTACTTCATCGTTGGTCAGCACATTGATTTCCGTATCCCGGATCTTCCACATCCAGCATTCCGTCATCGATACCGGCTTACCAGCAGCCGCCGCCGTGCTGGCGATCTGCAGCGCAATCGGCAGATAGCTGTCGTTGATCGGATAAATGTGCATGTCGATGAAATCCACCGGCAGCGTAACGTATTGCTGGATGTACGACAACGCGTTTACCTGGGCCGTCCCCGTGCCGGCCCCATACTTAACCCCGGGAACGTTGGCCGCCTGCACCGCTGTCAGCATGGTGCTCAGCAGCGAATAGGAGCCGCTAGGAGTGTTGGCGTTGGTTTGCAAGCTGTCATTAGCTTCCGTGGTCGGCTCCTCCAACAGCACTAAGTAGTCCGGCTGTATGGTCTGCGCAATAGTCACTGCCATCTGCGCGCGGGCCTGCTGGTATTGCGTCCAGTTCAGCGTCGCATAGAAAGGCGCCACGTCCCAGCCCGACTGCACGTCGTTGGTCAGCAGCGTGTCGTTTTCAATGATCAGTTTCATCCCCGCCGCTCTGACGGCCGTCGCGACGGCTTGATAATAGGCCGTAAATGACGCGGTCGACTGGCTGACGCTGGTGAGAAAAGGATCGTAAAGAACGGGGAACCCCATCTCCACCATCACCGCCTGTGCGCCCATGGCCTTCAATTCGTTGATCTGCAACTGAACGCCACTGGTCGGCAGCAACGTATTGCCACTCAGGGCGTTCAATAGTTGGGGTCCGATGTTGCCATTGGCCGACTTCAACGATCCGGTCATCAGTGTCGGATACGCCGGTCCATTCGGGGGAGTCAGCGTCGCATTGAAGTTCACCAGGTAGTTGTCGAGTTCGGTGTATAGATCTTGAAATGTCGTCGGCACCGGAGCCTGCGCCCTCATGCCCGGCGGCAGCATAAACATCCCGGCGATCAAAGCCAGGAGACAGCATGACGATTTGTTAAGCGAAAAGAGATTGGATATAGGTCTCATACGTTGTCGTTCGCGCGCGTCAGGGCCGGCTCGGTGCGCAGAGACTTCCAAATGCTGAACAGGTATCTGAACAGTATTTTGGCTTTCCCGCAAGGGGAATTTTAGCCCTCGCACCCGGCGTAAATTCCGGCACAATTAGCGTCCTCTGTTCATACAAGACCATTAACCAAGCAGCCCAAGCAATCTTCTCAATGGATAAGTGAGGTTAATGTGTTAACTATTAACCCTTACCCGCGGCTTTTCGAACGCACTGATAATAAAGGACCTCCAACGCTCTCGCGGACCTCTAAGATGCCGCGCAAAGGCCTTCCCCGCCTCGCTGAGATCCGGATAACGATGTCCTGTATGACATCGTTTTACAAATGGAAATCCGCGACTCGATTTCAACAGTATTCTTATTTTGGATTTCAAATGTTATCTAAAGTTGATATCCGAAGTTAACTCTAATTGCCGGATCCCGCCCACTCGCCGGCGCGTCCCGCCCCCCCCCCAGACTCCAGCCCGCCCGGGCGTGGTAACTTTTATCTATGGCGTTCGAGTCCGATAAAGTGATGTTCGAGATCTACCGGGAAACCCAGTATTCCGGCAAGTACCGGGTTGTCTACTTTACCGAACTGCAGGATCACAACAAGGAATCCGAGATCAACCACGCCCTCAATGGCGAGCACTACTACGATGGCTTCATCAAGAACTACCGCAAAGACGAAGCCAAGCAGATCATCGAGGACTGTCTGACCCGTCTGAACGGCGGCGAAAAAGTGGAGCCCCAGGAGATCGAACGTGCCCTGGGCGATCACAGCGCCTGAGAATCCGGTGCAGATTACCCGCTACGCCAGTCTTTCCGAACCGCAGTTCCTCGGCTGTGTCAGTGCTTTCGCCGACTCCCTCACCGGCGAACTCAACTCCGCAGCCATGTTCCTGCGCAAACTCGCAGGCCAGCCCAAAGGCTCAGCCTTCGCTTACGAAATGTCGCTCGACCGCCATCGCTACGGCGCCCTCACGGTCCTCGATCGCTGGGGCACGCTTGTGCGCACCTTTGGTCCCCACCTGACCCTCAGCCGCTACCCGGATATCGTCGTCGAGGCGCCCGCCCGCCTCCGCACCGCCGAAGGCATCATCGAAACCGCCAACCAAGTGATCGACGCGGCACCCAGCTATTCCGCCGATGTCGTGGAGGCCTGCGTCCTGGCCTTCCAAACCCTCGCCGCAACCTTTGCCGAGGAGCGCCAGGCCGCCGAACAGTCTGCCAAACTCGGTCCCATGCTGCCCGACGATTTCAAGCAGGCGCGCGGCATCTTCCTGCAGGATCTGGCGGCGCGCTGAGCCCCGTATAATCAGGAGATGAGGTGCGCGATTGCCGCGGCCCTGTTGTTTTTCCTCGCATCCCCAGGCCACGCCAAACTTTACAAGTTGAATCTGGTGGCGCTCGATGCCCAAGACCAACCTGCCACCCGGCTCACTGCCGCGGATTTCAAACTCTTCGAAGACGGTAAGACTCAGCCCATCGTTTTCTGCCATTTCACCGGCGCCTGGCCCCTCCCCACCAAACCCGTCACCGGCGAATATTCCAACCGCTCCGCTCCGCCCCGCCATGCCACCGTCATCCTGATCGATCTGCTCACCGATCAACTCATGAGTGACTCAATCATCGGTGGCGAAGTAGTTGACGCACTCAAAGACATCGAGTCCCCGGAGTCCATCTATCTCTATATCCTCACCGCCAAAGGCGAGCTATATCCTATCCACCCCATTCCTAACGCTGTCTCCCCTCCGGAACCCCAACCCTGGACCGTCAATGTTGCTCCCCTCATGCGCGCGGCCCTCAAAGCCTTAGTCGGCCTGAAACCAGTGGACGACCGCGATATCAAGTTTCGCTACGACCTAACCATGGCCGCTCTGCGCGACCTGGGCTCCCGCATGACACAACTGCCGGGCCGCACCAATCTGGTTTGGATCACGCACGGCATCCCCCTCGTCGGTTATTCCCTGTCGCTACAATCGGCCCTGGATTTCACCAACCCCCTCCGCTGGTTCTCCGAAGAATTGGAACAGGCCCAAATCGTGGTCTACACCGTACAGCAATCGCTTGCCGGCGCGGAAATCGCGTCCCGCAGCGCCGCCTTTCTCGCCGAGATGACCAGCCTCACCGGCGGCCGCGATTATTCTAGCGACCGCGCTGCCGATGCCATCCGCCAGACCCGCCTCGATTCCCGCGCCAATTACCAAATCGCGTATGACTCGCCCTCGCTCAATGGCGATGGCAAACATCACAAAATCCGCATCACCTGCGCGCGGAAAGGTGTCCGCCTGCAAACCGAACACGGCTTCTATGCCGTGTCCCCGTTGTCCTCCCCGCACGCCCTGTCCGCTGGGCCGTTGCGCTCCCGCGAACTGCCGCGTGAAATGTCAACGGTCACCCTCAGTGCCTTCGATGCCACCTCCATTGGTTTGCGAGTCACCCGCGGCGCGGATTTCGAAATCCATCTCGACCCAGCCACGCTGTTGCCGCAATCCCGCGTCCAGATCGCGTTTGTGTCTTATGCCGTCGGACCGAACCCGCTGCCCCATCCCATCGTAGTGACCCTCGCGCCCGGACAATTCGACCTGCGGGAATCTATTCCCGTAGCTCCAGACGTCGTCAAGTTGCGGGTGATCGCCTTCGATCCCGGCTTAGGATCGGTGGGCTCCGTAACGGTTCCCCTGCACGTCAGCGCTTCGCAAAAATAACCATGTACTGGCTGCCCTTGATGTGCTCGTGCTCGGATATCTTCCGAAATCCGTTGCGTTCGATCTCGCGCACCAAATCTGGCTCGTCCAGCCGGATATGTTTCAAAGCGTCACCGCCAGGCATCGCCCCCGGACGCTTGTAATACTCCACCACCACCAGCCGGCCACCCGGACGCAATGCCTGTACGAACGCCGCCAGCATCTTCTCCGGATAGTTGTAATGGTGGTACGAATCGAGTGCCAGGACCACGTCCACACTGTCATCGGCCAGCCGCGGATCGGTCTCCGTGCCCCTCACGAAACTGACGTTGCCGAGTTTCTGTTCTTGCGCCCGCTGCTTGGCAGTCGCCAGAAAATCGTCGAAGATATCCTCGGCCATCACGCGCCCCGTCGCACCCACCGCCCGGCTCAGGTACGGCAGCATATAGCCGACACCCGTGCCGATATCCGCCACCGTCATGCCCGGCTTCAACGCCATGGCATCCACCAGCTCCTGCGGCCGCTCCGTCGCGTCCCGCCCCACCGAAGCCAAGCCCGCCGCCACCGCCTTGCGCCCGTCGGCCGTCTGGTAGCGGCTGTTGGCGTCCGTCGCCACCTGGCCCCACAGCAACGGACCGCAGGCCATCAGCCACAATGCGCGCTTCATAAAGCTGTCTCCATCGGCAGCGCCAGCGGTGGTTCCAACAGAAAGTCGAGTTGCGCCATCTGCGCTACCGCTTCCCGTATGGCGTGTTCGTAAGTGGGTTCCACCGTGATCACGAATGGCAGATCGCGCTTGCTCTCCGTGGGCAGTTGCAGCACTGCTTCCAGGCTGATGCGCTTCGCCGCCAGGATCCCCGACAGTCCGGCCAAAATACCGGGTCTGTCTTTCACCCGAAAACGCAGATAGTAGGCGCGCGTTTGTAACACCACCGACACCGGCTGATATTCGCCCAGCCGGTCATGCGCGAATGGCGACACACGTTCCGGACTGCCGCAACGGATCTCCCGCGCCACTCGCATCAGGTCGCTCACCACCGCCACGCCCGTAGGCAGCGGCCCCGCGCCACGCCCGTAATAAAAAGTATCCTCGCCGTAAGCGCCCTTCACCCATACCGCGTTATAAGCGCCCTGCACGCCGGCCAGAATCGTCGATTGCGGGATCAGCGCCGGCCGCACCGATAGGATCAGCCCCTCCGGCGTCTGCCGCGCCGCGCAAATCAGCCGGATCGTGTGCCCCAGTTGATGCGCATAGCGAAAGTCCAGCGGCGATACCCGCCGGATCCCTTCCATAAAAATATCGGACGGCGTAATTTTTTCGCCGAATGCCAGCGCCGCCAGAATCGCCAACTTGGACCGCGCGTCTACGCCGTCAAGGTCCGCACTCGGATCCGCCTCCGCATAACCCAGCGCCTGCGCCTCCGCCAGCACTTCTTCCAGCGGCGCGCCGCGCCTTTCGATTTCCGTAAGGATGTAATTGCAGGTGCCGTTCAGGATGCCGTAAATCGCGGTGACGCGATCGCCCGAAATGCCTTCGCGTAAAACCGCGTGGATCGGGATGCCGCCCGCCACGCTGGCCTCCATCGCCAGGTTGATTCCCGCGTGAATGGCACGGTCCCAAATCTCCGGCCCGCAAGCTGCCATCAGCTCTTTATTGGCCGTCACCACCGACTTTCGGTTGGCGATCGCCGCGTTCACGATCTCCGCCGCCACACCGGTCCCGCCCACCAGTTCCGCCACGATATCCACGTCGGGATGGCTCACCACCTCCCGCCAGTCATTCGTCCGGAACACCGGCCCTAATGTCTCTGGAATCGATTTGGTAGCGATGGAGCGGCAACAAACCGCCGTAACTCTCAGCCGGAATCCTAACTTCAGCGCGATCTGATCGGCATTCCCGGCCAAAATGGCAAGCGTGCCGGAGCCTACGTTGCCCAGCCCCACAAGACCCACATTGACTTCCTGCATATGGGCATTATGGCACGCGTCACCGCACGCCTAAAGCGCGCTAAGAACCTTCCACTTGTAGGTTATTCGTCACCGAGAAGACGTTCGGCACACCGTTGGCGCGAATATTACACAAATTCTTGTCCATCTGGTTCGCCACCACGCCTTCGAGCGTCACGTGTCCGTTCTCCACAATGATGTGGATCGAGGGCACCGCGCGAAATCCGTATCGCGTCGACAATGCCGGATCGCCATAGATCGCCCGGTACACCGCGCGCCGCGTCCGATCGTCCATCGGCGAAGTCGGCAGCACTTTGATCTCGTTGATGACCTGAGTCACGCCTTCGACCTTCTTCACCACGTTCTCCGCGTCCGATTTCAAGACCGGCCGCACCACCGCGCCCATCAAAGTCACAGTGCCGCCGTTTACGTTAAATGCCAGATCGTCGAATACGCCGTAGTAAGGCAGCATCACCAGCTCATGCCGCACTTGCTTTGCGATCCGGCTGTCATCCGGCGGACCCTGAGTAAAAGCGTCGTTATGATCCTTCTTAGCGGCTAATCCGGCTGTGAGGATGAGTGTTCCGAGCAGAACCGACTGGCTGAGTTTGCGCAACATGAATATCTCCTCTAGTTACTATTATAAGAGAGATAACCCTTGCGATTGATTGTCACGCACCAGTCACTGTAGTCTTTATCACGGGAGCGTTGCTAGCCACTCCCGCGCCACTTGTGACACCGGCCGGTGCTTGCCATCCAACTGGTAATTCAGCTTGCGCATAGTCCCCGCGTCGATCTTGCCGCTCAACTGTTCGAGCGCCGCCCGTAAGCCGGCATGCCCCGCCAAGCTGTCCTGCCGAGCCACAATGGCCGCCTGATAAGGCGGAAAGTAGTGACGGTCGTCACTTACCACCTTCACATCCAGTACCGATAACATTCCATCGGTAGCGCTTGCCGCCGCCATATCTACCTGCTTTTGCTCCAGCGCGCTATAAAGTAACCCAAGATCCATACTCTTAGGCGAACCCGCCAGCGGCAAATGATAAGTATCTAACAACCCGCGCAGCCCATCCGGACGTTGTAGGAATTCGTACCCCACCCCCAGCCGCCATGCCTCTTTCCGCGCCGCAGCATCCGACAAAGTTTCGATGCCTCCCTCCCGCGCGTCCGCCCCCCGCACTACCATCGCAAAAGTATTATCGAACCCCAACGGATCCAGCCACTCCAAGCGCCACCGCTTGCGATACTCGCCCCGTACCCGCTCGAACACGCCCGCCGCATCGGATGACGGAGCCAGTTTCAGTACCGCCGTCAACGCCGTGCCCGTGTATTCCGGATACAAATCGATCTCGCCCGAAACCAGCGCCTGTTGTGCCAGTAACGTACCGCCTAGATCCAGCTTCCTCTCCACTTTCACGCCCAACTTGCGTTCCAGTTGCTGCGCGATTATCTCGCCCAACACAATCTGCTCCGTAAAGTTCTTGGAACCCACGGTCAGCGTATGCACCCGCGAACAGCCCATACTGCAGAGCAGCGCCACCCCTACCGCGGCCCCGCGCACTATCATTTCTGCTCCACCACCGCGCGGATCGCCTTGCGTAATTCCGTTTCGCTCTGCGTCCCCATGAACTGCCGCCGCACTACGCTATCCCGGTCGATCACGAACAAAGCCGGGATGGCGTGGATCCCGTAACTGCGGTTCACCGCCCGCTTCCCGTCCACCAGCATAGTCATCGCGTAATTGTTCTGCTCCACGAATTTCCTGATCTTTGCCGTATCCTCGTCGCTGATGCCATAGAATCGGACCGACTCGCCAAACTCTTTTCGCAACTTCTCGATCGATGGAAACTCCGACCGGCACGGCCCGCACCACGTCGCCCAAAAATCGAGCACCACCACATTGCCGCGCAAACTCCGCAGCGAGACCGTTTCGCCTTCGAGCGACTTCAGCGTGAAATCCGCGGCCTTCTCTCCCGTCAGCGTTACCGCGCTTTCCCCCGGCAGCACCAGCGTCTCTACTTCGCTCCACCCGGGATCTGGCGCGAAATGGAACAGACCGTCGCCCACCTGTTGGTCCAACTCCACCAACTTCATCTTCATCGTGATCTCGAGCGCGCCCTCCTGCGTCGAACCCTTCTCCTTCGATTGCAGGACCACCAAACGCTCCCGATCCACCCACAGTTCGAATTCCGCTGCGGGCGTGTGTGCCCGAATTACGTAGCATGGGATCTTCTCGTGCCCCATCTTGTAATCTTGCTGCTTCGTTACAGTGGCGTCCTGCGCGTTCTTCGCCAGCGCCAGATAGTGGTACAGCATGATGCCTGCGAGCGAATCGTGCAGATCTTTGCCGCCCGCCTTCGGCCCTTGTTCTTCCTCGTTGCCATCGCTCGACGATGCGGCCGAAACCTTCGCCCACTGTTTGCGCGAAGCCATCGCCCGCCACGTGTCATTACCATCGCTCACTGCCAGCACCTGATCCTGGCGCTCCTTCACCCGCGCGAAGTAGCGGTGCCCCGCCCCCATTGCCAGTTCGCATTCCGTGAACGCGGTCATCGCCCGGCCCCGCGGATACGAAGTCTCCTCGCGCTCCGCCACCATGTGGACGGCCTTCACCTTGCCATACGCCGCCACCACTTTGTCCAACACCTGGCGCGCCGTAATTTCTTGCGCCGCCGCAGGCATCGCCAGCAAACACAAGGTCATCAGATAGCGTGTCATTTCTTGTACTCGAAGTGGATCGCTCCGTTGCGGTAATCCACTGTCATTTTTAGCAGCCGCAAAACCGGCATACCCAGAATACCGCTGATCCCCACGCCGCCGACATCTCCTAAGGTCTCCAGGCTCGATGCCAGTAAGTCCGAATTCTCTTGCCGGAATCCTGCGAACAGCAGCGAGACGCTACTGGCCCGCGCCACCTTATCCACACTGCCTTGAACACCATGTAACTCGGTGTAATAGTCCCTGTGAACTTTCGTCGCCGCCTGCGCCACTTCCGTATCGATCAAGTTTGTGTTCGATCCCGAGTCCACCAGGAATAACTGGTATGGACCTTTATTTACCGACGTGTGTACCGTAATCTCGTGCCCGAAGCGAAAGAAGCGCACAAAGCCTTCCGGCAGCGCGTCCGATGAATCCCACAACTCATCCGTTGGCTCCGCCCCCGCATACGGTTCCAATGCCAGCCGCATATTCCTGAAATCCACGCTCACCAGAAAGCGCTGAAAAACGTCCGCCCCAATCAACCCGTCAAAGTCCGATGTCTGCGCCGAGCGGAAAGCATCCACCGGATAATCTGTGAATTGCAAGTCGCCGATCGCAATCTTGCCCGCCAGGTACCGAACCGAGTCTTGAGCCTTCTGGCTGCCGATCCCGTACGTCGGCGAGCTTTCCCCGCTAAGCACTTCCAAGCCGGCCTTCTCCGCCGCTTTCGGTGAGATCGAGATACCCGAAGCGCCCGTATCCAGCATTAACTGCACGTTGCGGCTATCGTTCAACCGCACCCATAAGCCCACCCCGCGCGCCTGCCCTTTCGGCGGCGACAGTGATACCAGTTGTATCTGATAGCTTTGATACGGCGATTGTAGATGTCGCAGCTTCCGCTTGCCCGCGGCCTTGTCCCGCGCAATGTGCGCGCGTAGCGCCGCCGCTTCCAGACTCTCTGGATTCAGGCCCGCCAGTGCCTTTTCCAGCGCCGCGATGTGTTCCTCGCCATGCAGGGTATTGGCGTAGGCCGCGATCAAATCCGGATCCCCAGGGTCGGCGTGATACGCCTCCACCGTACGCGTCTGCGCCGACTTGAATTTCGAAAGTGCCCGCAACAGCAAAGCCTGCCCGCTCAGTGCCGGCGCATACTTCGCATTGATCTTCAACGCCGCGCGAAAGCAGGCTTCGGCCTGTTTCAAATCCCCGCTACGATAGGCTGCCAGTCCGCCCGCGGCTTGCGCTTCGGCGGATTCCGGGGCCCGCCGCGAGCCTTCCTCCGCGATGGTGTATGCCTCGTGCGCACGGTGACCGCCGATCAGTGCCCGCACCGCTCCGTAGTAACCTGGCGCCCAAGTCGGATCGTCGTGCAGTAACTTGACATATAGCTCGGCCGCCTTGTCAAAGTGTGCGGCGAATAGCTCGCGTTGCGCGAGGTCAACAGAGTCTGGAGTCACCGCCCCGTGCAGCCCGGACGCCAGCGGCGCCCATAGCAGAATAGCGAGATATGCGGCTCTCATAAACCAGCTCCGAATAACTCGCTATTCTACCAGCTACCGCGCTTACCGCCGCCAGTAACCGCGTTCCAACCGGTAACGATGCCCGGCCGGCACCCACCGGTTCGGTACCCATACCGCGCCCGCTCTCGGCGGACGCCGCCAACTTCCACCTACCCAGGCCCATCGTCCGCCCCGCCAGTCCCAGAATCCATCCACCCATACAAAGCCGGGGCCCGGCGCGTAGCCCACTACTCCGTAGCGCGGGGGCGGCGGCGGAGCCACCACGTAATAGCCTCCGGCACAAGCCTCCAGCGCCAGCAGCGCCAGAGTCACTAACAGGAACATCGTGAGTTTATGTTTCATTTCCAACATCCTCTGCTCTTTCAAACGCGCGTTGCCGCGCATAGGTTGCGGTCCGCGCCCGATGCTGAACGGTATTTAATAATGCCCTTGCGTCACCCCAAACCCACGATGGATAATGGCACAATCGCCACCTATCAAAGGAGCCACCCATCACCCAATGAACACCAAACGAATCCTCATCGCCGGACTGCTCGGCGGAATCGCCATGTTCTTCTGGACCGCCATCGCCCACATGATTCTTCCCCTAGGCGAATCCGGAGTCCAGGAACTGCCCAACGAAGCAGCCCTGCTTGCCACCCTGCACTCCACCCTTGGCGACTCCGGCGGGCTCTACCTCTTTCCCGGCATGGGTCACACTCCCGATGCCTCCAAGAACTACGCGCAAAAGCTGGCCGCAAATCCGTCAGGCATCCTGATGTATAACCCGCCCGGCATGCAGGTCCTGGCGCCCCGCCAGTTCATCGCCGAATTCTTGAAAGAGTTCATCGAGTCACTCCTGGCCGTATTCCTGCTGGCCCAAACTCGCCTCGCCACCTACTCATCCCGCGTGGGCTTCGTAGCTCTGGTCGGCCTGCTGGTAGCCCTCGGCACCAACGTTTCCTATTGGAACTGGTATGGCTTCCCATTCTCCTATACCATCGCCTATATCGGCACCGAACTCATCGGCTTCCTCTGGGTGGGCCTCATCGCCCCTGCCATCGTCAAGCCGTGAAGCGGCAGTAGACAACCTCGCCCGGCATGGGAGTAATATAGTCTCTTCCAATCGGAGAGACCACATGGTTTTATCGCGACGCGATTGTCTTGGATTATTGGGCGCGGGTGCCGGCGCCGCCGCTCTGGCCGCGGCCCCCGGCGGCGATGCCGACCGCGAACGCCGCATGCAGTGGTGGCATGAAGCCCGCTTCGGCATGTTCATCCACTGGGGCCTTTACAGCGTGCTCGGCCGTCACGAATGGGCCATGGAAGAAGAGGGAATTCCCGTCGCCGAATACCAACTCCTGGCCAATCGCTTCAAACCCAAACCCAACGCCGCCCGCGATTGGGCCCGCCTTGCCAAACAGGCCGGTCAGAAGTACATGGTAATGACGACCAAGCATCACGAGGGCTTCTGCCTCTTCAACACTCAGTACACTGACTACTGCGCCCCCAAACAAGCCTGCGGACGCGACCTGGTCAAAGAGTTCGTCGAAGCCGGCCGTGCCGAAGGCCTTCGCGTTGGCTTCTATCACTCCCTCATGGACTGGCACCATCCCGATGGCGCAAACTGTCTGCAGGACGAAGATGCCCGCCGCCGCTTCGTCGCCTATGTGCACGGCGAAATCCGCGAACTAATGACTAACTACGGCAAGATCGACGTGCTCTGGTACGACGTAGATTGGCCCCTCACCGCCGCCGGTTGGGAATCCGAAAAAATGAACAAGATGGTCTTCGAGCTACAGCCCGATATCATCGTCAATAATCGTAACGGCCTCCCCGGCGATTTCTCCACGCCCGAACAGGAAATCAGCGCCGCCAAGGGTGGGCGCGCCTGGGAATCCTGCATGACCATGAACGATAGCTGGGGCTATCAAGCCGCCGACGATGCCTGGAAAACGCCCAAACAAATCGTGCGCAACCTGGGCCTCTGCGCCCGCGATGGCGGCAATTACCTGTTGAACATCGGGCCCCGCGGCGATGGCTCCATCCCCGAAGATTCCGTCCGCATCCTCACCGAGGTGGGTCATTGGATGGACCGCAACGGCCACACCATCTATAAGGCCGAGCCCTGCCGCGTGCGCTCTTCCGAATTCGCCGGCTTCACCCGCAAGGGCAACACTCTCTACATGCACGTGCATTTTTGGCCCGGCGAAAATATATCGCTCGGCGGCTTGCGGACCAAAGTGCTGTCCGCGAAATTGCTGGCCACCGGTCAGCCCGTCCAGTTTGAACAGGAAGAGTTCCGCGTGCGTTTCACCGGCCTGCCCAAGACCGCCCCGGATACTCCTGTATCCGTCCTAGCCATCGAGTGTGCCGCCGAACCCGTGCAGGATACCGGCGACATCCGCCGCCACCGTCCGCGTTTGAAAGCATAGCCAAGCCCATACGATACCGATCATGGCGCACGAATATAGCCTCGTACCGAAAGCCGTCTCCCGCGTCGAGACCGCTTTCCGCAGAATCGTCACCGATCTGCCAGTTCCCGAATCGCTGGCCATTCTCCAGCGCCTCCATGCTTTCGAGCCCATCGCCATGCGCGGCCAGCCTCCCATCGTCTGGCATCGCGCCCAGGGTTTCCAAGTCTTCGATGCCTGGGGCAACCAGTGGATCGATTGGTCCTCCGGTGTGCTGATCGCAAACGCCGGCCACGGCCGCCAAGAAATCGTGGATGCCATCACCGCCCAGGCTTCCTCCCACCTGCTCACCAATTATTGTTTCCCGAGCGACATCCGCGCGCGCCTCGTAGAAAAACTCGCCTCCATCCTCCCCGAGCCACTGAAGAAAGTCTTCCTCCTCACCACCGGATCGGAAGCCGTCGAAACCGCCATCAAGCTCTGTCGCACCCACGGTGTGAAATCCGGCGGACGCTCTAAGAACGTCATCGTATCGTTTGACAAATCTTTTCACGGCCGCACCCTCGGCGCACAGCAGGCCGGCGGCATCCCCGCTTTAAAAGAGTGGATCGTCAACCTCGACCGCGGCTTCGTGCAAGTACCTTTCCCCGATGGCTACCGCACCCCGGACACATCATTCGCCGTCTTCGAGCGCAGTTTGCGCGAGTCCGGCGTCGAGCCCCAGAACGTCGCCGGTGTCATCCTGGAGACTTACCAGGGCGGCAGCGCCGCCTTCGCCCCCCCCGCCTACATGCGCGACCTGCGCGCCTGGTGTAGCGGTCACAAATCCCTGCTGGTCTGTGACGAGGTCCAGGCCGGCTTCGGCCGCACCGGCACCCTCTGGGGCTTCGAACATTACGGCATGGTCCCCGATCTCGCCCTCTTCGGAAAAGGCATTTCCAGTTCCCTGCCCCTCTCCGCCGTCGCCGGACGGCCCGATGTGATGGACCTCCATCCTGCCGGCAGCATGACTTCCACACACACAGGCAACCCTGTCTGCTGCGCCGCCGCCCTGGCTTCCATCGATCTCGTACTGCGCGAAAACCTCGCCGCCAACTCCTGCCGCATCGGCGCCATCATGCACCAGAAACTCTGCGCCCTTGCCGCGCGCACTCCCTGGATGGGCCGCATCGAGGGCAAAGGATTGGTCGCCGGCATCGCCTGCGTTCAGCCCGGCACTAAAGAACCCGACGCCGCGCTCGCCCAGGAGATCGTCACCCGTATGGTCGAAAAAGGCGTGCTCATGTTCAGCCCGGTCGGCTTCGGCGGAGCGACTATCAAAATCTGTCCGCCTCTGGTCATCACCGAAGAAGCCATGCTCGACAGTCTCTCCGCCTTGGAGGAAATCTCCGAGCCGCGCGCGTGAGCAAGCGTCCTAACTCAGAGCCGCGCGCGTGAGCAAGCGTCCTAAACCATGAGAATCCTAATCGTCGGCGGAGGCATGATCACCCACGATCAACTCCTCCCTTCCCTCTATCACCTCCAGCGCCAGGGGCGCGTGGGCGACATCGCCGTATGCGCCTCGCGCTTCTCCACCGTGCAGGCCCTTGCGAACGCCGCCACGTTGCAAAAAGCCTTCCCCGGTCAATCCTTTCAACCCTGGCCAGATCGCGAACCCCCCCCCCAGCCGGAACTCTTTCGCCGGGCAATCGCCGCGCTACCCCCCCGCCAGATCGTCGTCGTAGCCGTGCCCGATCAACTCCATTACCCCGTCGTCATGGCCGCGCTCGCCGCCAACCAGCACGTGCTCTGCGTTAAACCTCTGGCCCTCGAATCCCGCCACGCCGCCGATATCGCGTGTGAAGCTCGCGCCCGCAATCTCCTGGTCGCCGTCGAATACCACAAGCGTTTTGACGACCGTAGCCTCATGGCCCGCCGCCAGTATCGTGCCGGTGCCTTTGGCGAATTCCGCCTCGGTTCCGCCCGCCTCTTCGAGAAATGGTATTACCGTCACTCCAATTTCCAGAACTGGATGACTACCGAAAACTCCGATGCCTTCACTTACATCGGTTGTCACTACGTCGACCTGGTCCATTTCATCACCGGACTCCTGCCCGTCGCCGTCAGTGTCTACGGCGTGCCCGACCGCTTTCCCAATGGCAACCAAGGCTACCTCTGGACTGACGCCCGTATCGTCTGGAACAATGGCGCGTGTCTGAACGTGCAGAATGGTCTGGGCTTCCCCGACGATGCCCCCGGCACCAACACTCAAGGCCTGGTCCTCTACTGCGGTGGCGACGATAAGGGCGCGCTACTCGAGCACTCCGACCAATATCGCGGCATCAAACATAGCTACACCTCTAAACCGGATTCGCCCGGCGCCACCATCTACGCCGAACCCAGTCCGGACTACTTTCAGTATGTTGACTTAGGCGGACCTGGACTCACTCCCGTAGGTTACGGCTATCGCTCTGTCGAGCACATAGTCTCCAGTATCCTGCGTGCGGATGTCGATCCCGAATCACTCCGTGACATCGAACAAGCCGGTATCATCGCCACACCCGCCAATAGCGCTTATAACGAGCAAGTCATCGAAGCCGCCCGCCAGTCCATCCTAAACGGCGGACTACAGGTCGCCATCGCCCCGTAACCCGGCCGGCCCGATGATATCCTGTCCAAATGACGAAACACCTTTGCGCACTCGCGATCCTCGCTGCCCTGCCCGCAGCCACGCATGCTCAGAGCGGCAACCGGTCAGTGACGGATACTCACTGTCAGATCTCGGTTCCCGCTAGTTGGACGGACACGAAAGTGGGAGGGATGGGCGCCCGCTCGCCCGAAGAACGAGGTTTCGCTGCGGTCGTTCGCGGTTTCGACAGCGGCGAATATCAGGCCTTCGTCGATTCCATGAAGCAGCAGATGAAAGGCTCTGTCGTCGACGAAAATGGCTCGCGCATTCTTCTGGTGGTCCCCATCTTTGGCGGCCGAAAACAGTTCGTCGCCGTTACAAAAACCAAGCCCTTGGCTTGCCGCGTCAGTGTCACGTTCCCCGCTGGAAAGGACGACGCCGCCAGGAAAATCGCCGACAGCGTCAAGCCCGTAAAGTGATTACTTCGGATTCACCTGAATAATCGCCATCATCCCCGCATCCTCGTGGTCCAGAATGTGGCAGTGATAAACGAACCGGCCCGCGATCTGCGGCTCCCGGAAATCCATCCGTAGCGTAACCGTCGGATACGGCCCGCTACCGCTCCATGGTGGAATACTCACGGTGTCACGCAGTTCCGGCGTCGCGAACGGCGTACCGCTCACTGCCAGAAACAAAAAGTGAACCTGGTGAATGTGGAACGCGTGCGTCTCGCCCGTCCGGTTCTCAACCGTCCAATCCTCTACCGCGCCCACCGTCGTCGTTATCTGCGGCGGATCGGACATGCTGAACACCTTCGGCTTCTTTCCATCCACCGCGATGAAGTATTCAGTCGGCCCGTTCGATCCGTTGGTGGCTTCTGCGAAATACAGTTTTCGCGTGCCCGTGACCGTCGCCGACTCCAGCCCTGCGAATCGCAGCGGCGTCGTCGGGATCGTGGCCGGAGCCACCGGCAACGCGGGCGGTTCCTGTGCATCCGTGCTCGGCTGTATCGCCGCCAGTTCCTGCGGCGGATTCGGATTACCGATCGGTCCTGTGTTGTACCCGATCTGCTGCAGGCTCGCCGTCTGGCTCGTCGACGGCCCCGTTACGATGAACTCCGCGCGGCCCGCTGGAGGCAGTTGAATGGTCGTCACTTCCGTCGTCTGCTTTACCGGAATGCCGTCCAAGGCGATCAACTCCAACTTCTGCGGCGTCGCGCCGAACCACACCTGCAACGACAAAAAACCCTGCGACGTGGCGTTCGCAATCCGCCAGAATTCCTTCGCCCCCGGCTGCATCTTTATGATCGGAGCCGGTGAGAAGGGAGCCAGAGCCGGCTGATAATTGATGGTCAACTGGTTCGGTCCCGCGATCCACGAATTCGGATTCGAAAACTGCTGCCGGATCACGAACACCCGCTCCGGCAGCCCTCCCACCTGGGGCTTCAACTTCTCGATCCCGCCCACAATCAGCGCCCCCGCGGCGCCGCCATTCAATTGCAGAGTGGCTTCACCGTGTAAGTGCGGATGATACCAGTACATTCCCGGTTGGTCGTTCGCCGGAACTTTGAAATTGTATTGAAACGGCGCATCCGTATTCTCCACATCCGTCATGAGTACATCGTCCTGGTGGCAGATCGGAGGAATGTTTAATCCGTGGAAATGAATGTTGGTGGACGTGGCCGACATCGTGCCGCCCGTGCACGGATCGTTCCCCGATGTCCGC
This sequence comes from Bryobacterales bacterium, assembly GCA_963738345.1. GTDB lineage: Bacteria > Acidobacteriota > Terriglobia > Bryobacterales > Bryobacteraceae > Bog-159. The sequence goes on along the minus strand of CAVTWI010000002.1, from coordinate 1,446,897 downwards.
CCCCCCATCCCGGCCATTCCTTGCATGCCGCCCATCTGCATCGTAGCCTTCGGTCCTGGCGGCGGTGGCGGCAGGTAAGTCAGCCTGTTAGTCAAACTCAGTAACACCTGGTCGCCCGGATTGATGCGCAGCGTCGGCGCTTCCGCCGGTCCCTGCCCCGTTTGATAGATGTAGCATTCGTGCAAATACCCCTGCGTGTCGATCGAACTGCGGAAGGTAAAGCCCGCCGTCAACACGCCGTTCAGGCTGCTGACATCCGTGGGATTCACCACCACGGTGCCCGGGTTCGGACGCGCCGGACAGGTCGCCGTTTGCGCCCATGCGCCCACCGTTACCAGCCCACCGGCCAGCACTCCGAATAGAGATTCTCGAATCGCGATCATTCTTCGATTTATCCTTCGTGTAAAATCTGCGTCAGCACGGCAGCACGGCCAGCCTTACGGCGCCGCGGCGTAAGATGCCAGCGACAATATCGTCGATCCAGTGGCACCGCCCACCGGTGAATTCGGCGATTCCGCAATCGTGCACGTCGTCCCGTTAGGAACGAAATTCAGCAGTGCCACGAACGACTTGCCACTGGTGCCGAATTCCGGAACATAGAGCGTTCCGCCCGCCTGGGTGTTGAGTTGAAACCCGATGCTGCCCGCATAAATGAACGACTTATAGTATCCCTTGAGTGCTCCGGAACTGCAGCCCGGCGTCACTTTGCCGGTGGTCTCGTCGAAGAACGCCGCTGTCACCTGCGCGCCCGAATTATTGCTTACGAAGATCAGCTTCTCGTCCGGGCTCAGCCGCACGTTGCCCGAATTCCAAACCCCGCCCAGATCGTAAGCCACCGTCGGAGCCAGTTTGCCCGATGAAAGATCCGATACCTCGATCGTCGTTCTTGTCGACGCGTCGCCGAAGATCGCATACCGCCCCCCGTGCGTGATCGTCACTCCATTCGGCAGGTGATCGTTGCTCGAACCCGTCGAGTATTGTAGATCGCCATGTGAAACCGGTACCCCGCCCGAAACATCGAATGACTCAATCGAGCCGTCGCCGTAAGTCACCACCATCATGTTTCCCTGTACTGCCATCCCGTCCGCCGTACCCGCATTCAATCCCGCCGCGAATATGCTGCCCACGAAATTCAGTGCGCATCCCGGCAGCATCTGGAATGTGCCGATCGTGCTCGATGTACTGTATGTTGCGTATAGGTATTGCGCCCCGGCAGCCAGGCCGATTCCGTTGCCCGTGCCCGAATCCGTCGGTGCGCCATAGTAATTGCCCACCACCGTCTCAGTCGCACCGTCGATTCCCGCCACATCTCCCGTACCCCCGTCCGACGCGAAAACGCATACGCCTGACCCACTGGGCACTACAATCACGCGGGCCGCCGCGAAATATCCACCGGAAACTCCATGCCCTCCCGTAGCCACGCTGTTCTTCGCTCCCAACGTGCCATCCGCATTGATCGGATAAAACGTAACCGTGCTGATAAACGGAACTGACAGGTCGTCGCTGGTCACTGCGAAACTTCCCACCGCGGCGCTGCCCGCTATAGCGGACGCACCCAAAATCGCAGCCAATAACGCAGTCCTCGGCATCCAGGAAAACTTCAAGTGATCTCCCTCCCTCACGGCGTGCAATCAGTATAACGCGGATATTTGAACCGGACGGTTGCTCCAGCCTACCAATCCCGCTCCCATTACTACCACCCCCAGTTTTTCAGCGCACCGGAGCATTCCGCGGTACCGCTGTAGTAAACTGGTCCGACACATTATGCGAAAGCTTTGCCTCTCTCTCTTTGCATTTGCGGGCTTCATCCATGCTCAAACATGGCAGCCCCTCAACAATCAACCCACTTTCAACGCCAGCACCGCACTGCTGCTTACCGACGGAACTGTCATGGTGCAGGCCCTCAGCGCAACCGGAATTGGAACCCGAGCCTGGTGGCGCCTCACCCCCGACAACACCGGCAGCTACGTCAACGGTACCTGGACCCAATTGGCCTCTGACCCTTCCGGCTATGGCCCGCTCTATTATGCTTCTGCTGTACTCCCCAACGGAATGGTAGTCGTCAACGGCGGCGAGTATAACTTGAGCACCCGCGCCGTCGAAACTAACCTCGGCGCCATTTACAATCCACTCACCAATCAGTGGAAAAGCCTCGCTGCTCCCAGCGGCTGGACTGAAATCGGCGACGCCCAAAGCGTCGTGCTGCCGAACGGCACCTACATGTTGGGCAACTGCTGCAGCAGCGTGCAGGCCCTTCTGAATATCTCCACCCTCGCCTGGACCATCACCGGCACCGGTAAAGCCGATGCCAATTCCGAAGAGGGTTGGACCTTACTTCCCGACGGCACCGTGCTCACTGTCGACGTCACCGACCAGCGCAATACCGAGCGTTACAATCCCGCCACGGGCGCCTGGACCACCGCTGGACTCACGCCCCAAAGCTTGGCGGGCTTCTCCGAAATCGGCCCCGCCGTACTGCGCCCCGATGGAACTGTCTTCGCCACCGGCGCCGATGGTCACACCGCCATCTATACTCCGGGACCCAATGGCCAAGTCGGAACCTGGACCTCTGGTCCGGACTTCCCTTCTCCCAACGGCAAGCAGCAGGATATCGCCGACGGACCCGCCGCCCTTCTGCCGAATGGCGATGTGCTCTGCGCTGCCAGCCCCGGCGCGTATAACACGCCTACCACCTTTTACGAATTCAATGGCATCACCTTGAATCCCGTACCCGGCACCCCGAACGCCGCCAGCGATTCTTCGTTCTACGGCCGCATGCTGGTGTTGCCTACCGGACAAATCCTGTTCACCGATGGCAGCACCAACGTCCAGTTGTTCAATGGTCCCGGATCCCCCAACCCCGCGTGGGCGCCCGTCATCACCACCGTGCCCGCTAAACTCACTCACGGACAAACTTACAAAGTCACTGGCGTGGGCTTCAACGGAATGTCTCAAGGTGCGGCATACGGTGACGACGCGCAGTCGGCCACCAATTATCCGCTGGTTCGCATCACTATGACCGCCACCGGCCATGTCTTCTATTGCCGTACCGCGGGCCATAGCAGCATGGCGGTAGCCTCGCCCGATTCCGTCTTCACCCACTTCACGGTGCCAACTGGAATCGAAACCGGAACCGGCAAGTTAGTCGTAGTCGCCAACGGCATCCCTTCCGCTCCCAAGCCCGTGACCATCAACTAACACTTACTCACTTACAGAGCCCCGACCGGACAAACAGAGCCCCGACCGTGAGGGAGTGGGTCAAACGCGCGCCACGGCTCGATCGCACCGAACGTTGTCGATCAGCCGTGTGCGCCCCAACCAGACCGCCGCCGCTATACAAACCCGTCCGTCGATCCGTTCCACCGGTTGCATCTCAACCTCGTCCGCCACTTCCAGATACTCCACGCGCAGCCGCGGCTCCCCCCCAGCAACTGGAGCGCTGCGTCCTTCACCACCTCCGCCCGCGTCTCGCCCGCCGCAATGCTTCCCGCCGCCGCGCAAAGTGCCTTGTATACTAACGGTGCGATTCCCCGTTCCTCCGCGCTCAAGTGCTGGTTACGTGAACTCAGCGCCAAACCGTCCGCCTCCCGCACCGTCGGCACTCCCACCACCTCCACAGGCACGTTCAAGTCCCGCACCATCCGGCGGATCACCGCCAGTTGTTGCGCATCTTTCTCCCCAAACCAAGCCCGCTCCGGCTGAACGATCTGAAACAACTTCATCACCACCGTAGCCACGCCCCGGAAATGCCCCGGACGAAAAAATCCTTCCATGGCCTCCGACACCCGCCCCACTTCCACGAAAGTCGCTAGCGGTTCCGGATACATCTCCTCTACCGCGGGAGCAAAGACCACCGCCACTCCGCACGCCGCACAAAAATCCAAATCCGCCTCCACAGGCCGCGGATACCGCTCGAAATCTTCGCTCTGATTGAATTGAATCGGATTGACGAAAATGCTGACCGCGACCGACCCCGACCCCGCGCGCGCCTCTTCGATCAGCCGGCCGTGACCCGCGTGCAGCGCTCCCATGGTCGGCACCAGACCCACGGGCCCGCGCGCTTGCGACCGCCATGCGCGGAATTCCGCAACCGTGTGGATCACCTGCAAACTACTTCGCCTCGGCCGCCAAACCCGCTTCCACGCGCGGGCTCAACGCCGGAAACCGCCCGTTCCGTACGTCATCGGCATACGCCATCGCCGCAGCCACAGCCTGCTCGCCCAAGTCCGCGTACCGCCTCACGAATGGCGGCGTGCCATCCTGCGAGAGCCCCAGCATGTCGTAGCTCACCAGCACCTGTCCGTCGCAATGCGGCCCCGCCCCAATCCCGATCGTCGGTATATGTAAGTCCGCCGTAACCATCTTCGCCACGTGCGCCGGAATCGATTCCAACACCACCGCAAATGCCCCCGCGGCTTCGAGCGCCTGCGCGTCCGCCAGCAACTGTTCGGCGTCTTCTTCTACTCGCGCTTGCTGCCGGAATCCGCCCAACTGATGTACCGACTGCGGCAGCAATCCCAGGTGGCCCATCACCGGAATTCCCGCTTCCACCATCTTTGCCGCGGCCTCTACCGAAGCGCCCCCCCCTCGATCTTTACCGCCGCCGCGCCGCCTTCCTGTATCAACCGTCCCGCGTTCCGCAGAGCTTCCTCCGGGCTCACCTGGTACGTGAGAAACGGCATGTCCGCGACTACAAACGCCCGCTGGACGCCGCGGCTCACCGCGCGTGTATGATGCACCATCGCATCCAGCGTCACCGGAAGCGTCGTCTCGTAGCCCAACATCACCATGCCTAGCGAGTCGCCCACCAGGATCACATCCACGCCCGCGCGATCCAATAAACGCGCCATGGTGTAGTCGTAAGCCGTCAGCATGGCGATCTTCTCGCCCCGCCGCTTCTTCGCCTCCAGATCGGGCAACCGCACCCGCTTCGTTTCAGTCACTCTCTTTTCCTCTCCGCAAAACTTCCTCGATGGCGCTAGCCGCCGTCTCCGCCAAGCCCTTCTGCCGGGCGATCTCCAAAGTGGCCAGCCCCGCCGCGCAATACAAACTTTCCGTTGATGCCGCGGCCGTCCGTAGCGCCTCCACGTGCGCCCGGACCGTTCCCACATCGCCCCGTGCAATCGGCCCTGTCAGTGCGTCCACCGGTCCCAGGCGAAATGCGTTCTCCATGCTGGCCCGCGCCAGCGGTTCGAGCGCCCGCCGCGCGCTGCTCTCCTCCACACCCGCTGCTTCCATCAGAATAACAGCCGTGGCCATCAGCGCGATCAGGTAGTTACTCGATATCGTTGCGGCCGCGTGATACAACGGCCGCGCCGCCGCCGGTATCCGCAAAACCATCCCGCCCAACAATGCGGTCAGCGCCTCTGCCCACGCCACGGCTGCCGGCGCACCGTCGATAGCGAACGCCACCCCCGGCAGCACCCGCACGCCTTCCTCCGGACTCGCCGCCGTTTGCAACGGATGCCACGAGCCGCACGCTACCCCCACCTCCGCCAGCGCGTACAGCGCCTCTTGACCGCGTGCCCCGCTGGTGTGCAGCGCGATTCCGCTCCGCATGCCGCCCGCCGCCAGTACCCGCGCCACCTCGCCGATCCCATCGTCCGGCACCGCCACCAGCACCCGCGAACCATACCGTGGGATATCGAAATAACCTACCGCCGCCATCCCGCCGCCCACGAATTGCGCCGCCCGCCGCGCCTGCTCCACGCTCCGGCTGCCCACCGCCACCACCGCTTCGCCGCGATCGCGCAGCAACCGCCCGAGCGCTTGCCCCATCCTACCCGCACCCGCAATTGCGATTGCTTCCGGCACCGGCTTTCAGTGTAGCGCCCAGCACCGCGCTTGCCGCCGCAATGAGCCGCATGCTACCTTTTCGTTCGCATGAAGTCATGGCAAGTTCACGCGTTCTGCGAACCGGAGCAGATGACCCTCGACCAGATTCCCGTACCCGAACCTGGTCCCGCTGAAGTCCGCATCCGCAATCACGCCGCGGCTCTCAACTTCTTCGATATCCTGCAAATCCAGGGCAAATACCAAGTCCGCCCGCCCTTCCCTTTCACCCCCGGCGCCGAAGTCTCCGGTATCGTGGACGCCGTCGGCGCTGCCGTGAAGCACGTCTTCCCGGGCGATCCCGTCACCGCCATGACCCACAATGGCGCCTTCGCCGAATACTCGCATTGCCGCCGGTAATCGCACCTTCCACACCATCGCCGGCTTGGATTACCCCGAAGCCGCCGCCATGCCCGTGGTCTATCACACCGCCTATTTCGCCCTCCATCGCCGCGCCGCCCTCGCCCACCGCGAATGGCTCCTGGTCCACGCCGGCGCCAGCGGTGTCGGCATGGCCGCTATCCAAATCGGCAAGGCTTATGGCGCGCAAGTTATCGCCACCGCCGGCAGCCAGGCTAAGCTCGATTTCTGCCTGGCGCAAGGCGCGGACCACGCCATTTCCTACACCGATCCAAACTGGGTTGAGCACGTTAAGGAAATTACCGGCGGACGTGGCGTGGATGTCGTCTATGATCCCGTCGGCGGCGACGTCTTCGACCTCTCCACCCGCTGTATCGCCGGCGAAGGCCGCATCCTCATCATCGGCTTCGCCAGCGGACGCATCCCCAACGTGCCCGCCAATCGCGTCCTGCTTAAAGATATCTCCATCGTCGGCGTGCATTGGGGACAATACGTCCAGCAGCACCCGGAATTCCTCGGCCACACCCACGAAGTGCTCACCGCCATGTCCCTCGGCGGCCAGATTCAACCCGTCGTCGGCAAGACCTATACCTTGGAACAGGTGCCTGCCGGACTCCGCGACTTAGCAGATCGTAAAATTGTCGGCAAAGCCGTCATCCTCATCGATACCCACTAATCGTACGAAACCTGACCACTAACTAAGCCTCCGCCGCGCAAGCATCCAGATTTCACCTGATTGTCATCGCTTTGCAACACCCGCCTGATAACTTACGCGCTGGAGGCTTTTCACTTGTTTAGTAACATCAAAACCACCGCCGTCGTGGCCCTGTCTTTAGCCGCAGCCATGGCGCCCAACGCGTTCTCGCAGGACTTCACCAGTCCTAATGGCATCAACCATGTTCTGTTGCTGAGCATCGACGGCATGCATGCGCTCGATTATCAAAACTGCGTCAACGCCGGCACCTGTCCCAACCTCGCCGCGCTCAGTAAGACCGGTATAAGTTACACGCGCGCGTCTACTTCGCTGCCGTCCGATTCTTATCCCGGACTTATGAACATAGTCACCGGAGGCACGCCCCGCACCCATGGAGCCTTTTACGACGTAGCCTACGATCGCGTCTACGCGCCGCCCATGAATACCACCGGCAACGGACTCGCCGCCGGACCGTGCGTCGCCAACAAGCCCAATGGCACCACCACCGAGTACGAAGAAGGCGACGACATCGATCAGACCAAACTGAACGGCGGCGCGCCCGGCGCCAGCCTCACCGATGGCGGCGTCGCTTCCATCGATCCCACCCGCCTCGTCCGCGATCCATTCAACAGTTGCAAGCCTGTCTACCCCTGGAACTTTATCCGCGCCAACACTATCTTCGGTGTCGTCCACGCCGCCGGCGGCTATACCGCATGGTCCGACAAACACCCCGTTTATAACGCGGTCTCGGGCCCCGGCAACGGTACCAACACCGACGATTTCTACGCCCCCGAAATCAATTCCAATGTCGTCGCGCTTCCCGGTGTCACTACCCCAACCGGTATCTCTTGCGCCACCGTTCTCGATCCGACTCAGACCGGCGCGTGGACCGATAGCTTCCAAAACATCCAGTGCTACGACACCTTGAAGGTCAACGCCATCATCAATGAAATCGATGGTAAGAACCACCTCGGCACCAAAACCACCAAAGTCCCCGCCCTGTTCGGCATGAATTTCCAGGCCGTCAGCGTGGGCCAAAAACTGATCGAAGCGGGCGTCGGCACAGGCGGCTACATCGATGCCGCCGGAACTCCCAGCCAGTTACTCCAGGGCGAAATCCAGTTCGTCGACGCCGGCATCGGCCAAATGGTCGCCGAACTCGGCAAACGCGGCTTGCTCTCTTCCACCCTGATCGTCATCACCGCCAAACACGGCCAGTCGCCCATCGATCCGCACCGCTTCTTCCCTATCCCCGGCCCGAGCGGCACCAACGGCGAATCGCCCGCTAATTGGCTTGCCTCGTATCTCCCCTACTCCGAATCGCCCCTCAATCCCACCGGCATCGGACCCACGGAAGATGACATCTCTCAACTCTGGCTCGCCAATCAGGCCGACACTTCGACCGCGGTCGCCATTCTCGAAACGAACGCGGTCTCCGCAGGCATCGGCGAAATCTTCTACGGCCCGTCCCTCACCACTATGTTCAATGCGCCTGGTCTGCCTTCCGCGGGCCTCGATCCGCGCACGCCCGATATCATCGTGGCCCCCAACGTCGGTGTCGTCTACACCGGCAGTTCCAAGAAACAGGCCGAGCACGGCGGCTTCGCCCATGACGATACCAATGTGATGATGCTTCTGTCCAAACCCAGTTTCACGCCCAGCACCGTCAACACCGCCGTCGAAACCGCGCAGGTAGCGCCCACCATTCTGCAAGCTCTGGGACTCGACCCCACCAGTCTCCAGGCTGTCCAGAAAGAAGGCACTGCCGTACTGCCCGCCACGGGCTTGAAATAACTCCCACCTCTGCGAAAGTCTGCGCCCGGCCAGTGGCCCATCCGCTGCCGGCCGGGCGGTTTTTTAGTCGAGTGTCTCCGGCGCCCGCACGATCCGCGCCAGTTCCCCACTATCCAGCCAGTTCAATTCGCACGCCGCGCAATCGTCGATCACCACGTTCCCAGGCCCGCCATAGAAATGTGTATCCATCGCCCGCTGGCAATGAGGACACCGGATCGTCCGCTGCAATTCCACCGGATCCGCTCGCGGCGCGATACTCCATTCCCCGCCCTGCCTGGCCCGCAACTCCTCCAGCAGCAGCACGAACTCTCCCACCGGAATCAGGCTCCCCCGGCAGTGCTGGCAATAAAATATCTTGTGCTCGTCGATAGCCGCCTGCGCCAGTTCCATCGCGCACACCGGGCACGTCAAGCCCGAACTCTGCGTCAGCACGCGCACCCCGTCTTCGTTCTTCTCGGGATAATACAGGCTCTTGCAATAGCGGCAAGTCCATACGCCCCTGCCTGCATCCAGATGGATGGGCGCGCCACAATTTGTACACTCCATTCGCTGCCCTGATCTTGCAGCTTACCGCATGGCATCTGCCGTCGATGCCTGACCGATCCGGGATAATATAAACCTTCGAGGAACCTCATGACCGATCCAAACTCCTACCTGCCCGCGCGCCGCGACCTCGGTAAACTAGCGCTCGGCGGCGCCGTCGGAGCCCTGCTGGGCACCCGTAAATCCGCTGCCGCCGTCCACCCCAATGCCCCCGGCATCAAACTCTGCGCCCAGTCCGGTGCCACCCCGGATGATGGACAATTGCTCTTCCTCAAACAGATCGGCGCGGAGTATGTCAGCGTCGGCGCGCCTCCCGAACTGCGTACCGCCGAAGGCTTCCTGTCCATCAAGAAACGCTACGCCGATGCCGGCATCACCGTCTGGAACATCGGTAACACCAGCGTCCACAACATGCCCGAAGTCACCCTCAACCTCCCCGGCCGCGATCGCAAAATCGAAGAATACAAACAATACCTCCGCAATCTCGGGAAGGCCGGCATCTTCTACACCACCTACGCCCACATGGGTAACGGCATCTGGTCGAGCGGCCGCGCCATGGTGCGCGGCGCTTCCGCGCGTGAGTTCGATATGGCCAGTCCCGATAAGCGCGGCGTGTGGGACGGCCAAACTTGGGCCGAGCCTCTCTCGCACGGACGCGAGTTCTCCAAAGAAGAAATCTGGGATAACTTCACCTACTTCATCAAACAGGTTGCGCCCGTCGCGGAAGAGAACAATGTGCGCATCGGCATCCATCCCGACGATCCGCCGGTGCCCGTGCTCGCCGGCGTGCCGCGCTGCATCTTCGGCAACTTCGAAGGCTACCGCCGCGCGCTTGAAATCGCCGCGCAGTCCCAATGTGGGCATCTGCCTGTGCTGCGGCACCTGGCTCGAAGGCGGCAAGGCCCTCACCGGCAAAGATCCCGAAGAAATGATCCGTTACTTCGGCGCCGCCAAAATCTGGAAGATCCATTTCCGCAACGTGAGCGCGCCTCTGCCCCACTTCGTCGAAACCTTCATGGACGATGGCTATTACGATATGTTCAAAATCATGAAGGCGCTTGCCGACGTGCACTATGACGGTATCGTGATCCTCGATCACTCGCCCGGTATGGAAGGCGGCAACTACGCCCAAACCGCCTATGGTTTCGCTTACATGCGCGCGCTTCTGAACCGAGCCATCGCCTGATCAACTAGTACGCTATGCCTCGCGAACCCTTCGGCATCAAACCGCGCAAACGCATTCCCCACGAATTCGTACTCGAAGCGCTGTCCGCGCTCTCCCCGCGCACCAACCCCATGTTCGGATGCCTGGCCATCTACGTCGGTGAAAAAATCGTCCTGGTCCTGCGCGACAAACCCGGCCCCGATCCCGATAACGGCGTCTGGCTCGCCACCACCGAAGACCACCACGCCAGCCTCCGCCGCGATTTCCCCAACATGCGGTCCATCCACGCCTTCGCTAAACCAGTCACCGGATGGCAGGTCCTCCCCGCCACCGCCCCCGACTTCGAAGAGAGCGCCCTGCGTGCCTGCGAATTCGTAGCCGCCAAAGATCCCCGCATCGGCAAAGTACCCGGCGCCCGCCGCCCTCGAAAGCCGCCAAAAGCAAAACACTAAAATCGTCTCGGTGTTGCTAATCGCATTCAGTTACCGTAAACTGATGACATATTGCAACAATCCATCGATGCACGGATTTCAGCGCTCGCCCGCTCTCATGGTGTTCTGCGCCCGCGCGACGTGGAAGCCGCCGGCATCCCCAGGGAGTACCTGCTCCGTCTTCTGCGCCGCGGCGTTGTGGAACGAACCGGGCGCGGACTCTATCGCATGGCCGATGCTCCTGTCACAGAGTTCCACTCTCTGGCGGATATTGCCAAGCGACTGCCGAAGGCGACAGTATGTCTTCTGTCAGCCCTCGTCTACCATGGCATCACGTCCCAAATTCCCAGTGAGGTCTGGGTAGCACTTCCACGAGGCAGTCGAACGCCGCGGCTCGATAACCGAAAACTGCGGTTGGTGCGCTTCGGTGGCCTGGCGCTTACCGAGGGGCGTGCGGAGCATCGGATCGAGTCGGTCCCCGTGAGGATCTACTCCCCGGCGAAAACCGTCGCGGATTGCTTCAAGTTCAGAAACAAGATCGGGCTCGACGTTGCCTTGGAAGCACTCAGAGAGTCCGTTCGTCAACGCAAGGCGACGATCGCAGAGATTCGGCGTTTCGCTGAAATCTGCCGTGTGGCGCGAGTCATCCAGCCATATCTGGAGTCTCTACCGTGAAGTCGCCTGCCTCGATTCGCGCCCGTCTCCTTAACATCAGCAAACAATCCGGCGAAGACTTCCAGGCAATCTTGACACGCTACGCAATCGAGCGCTTTCTTTACCGCCTCGGAGCTAGCGGACAGCGAGACACCTTCATCCTTAAAGGCGCCATGCTATTCGTAGCGTGGCAAGGCAATTTGCACCGGCCCACGAAAGACCTGGATCTGCTGGGATTCGGCGCGGCCTCCCCTGAGGATGTAGCTCAAAGAATCCGCGAGATCGCCCGTATGCCCGGGGACGATGGAATTGCCTTCGATCCCGCCAGCGTCGTTACTGAGATCATTAAGGAAGACGCCGAGTATGAGGGCATTCGGGCCAAGCTTGTAGCCACACTGGATCAGGCGAGGATCCGCCTGCAAATCGATGTCGGTTTCGGCGATGCAGTATACCCGGAACCAATGACGAGTGAGTTTCCTACGGTTCTCACCCAAATCGACCCACCCGTCGTGCGGATGTATCCTCCAGAGGTCGTCATTGCAGAGAAGCTACACGCCATGGTCGTCCTCGATATCCGCAATAGCCGCATGAAGGACTTTTATGATCTTTGGTACTTGGCTGGGACCCGGTCGTTTGACTTGGCCACTCTTCGCCGAGCCCTGCACGCTACCTTCAATCGTCGCCGCAGCCCAATTCCCACTGAGATACCTTTCGCCTTGACCGTCGGCTTTCTCGCGGACGATGCCAAGACGCAGCAATGGAACGGATTCCTCCGGCGCCTCCGACTGCAAACTGGCACGCCGTCACTGCCGGAAGTGGGCGAATCAATCGCCGGGTTGCTCAAGCCACTCTTCACCCAATCCGCAAGAAAAGGCACATGGCATCCTGGCGGCCCCTGGCTTGACGAGTAATGCCAGAGCGATTTTAGCAGCCGGCCCCTACCCCAAAACAACTTTCTCCCCGCTCCGGCACGACCGGTATATCGCATCCACAATCTCGAGCGCCTGATATCCCTGCTCGCCCGACACCAACGGATCCCGCCCCGCGCAAATCGCGCCCCCAAAATCCAGAAACTGCCGCTCAAAAGGCTCCAGCGAAATCGCCATCGGATCCGACGATCCCGACGCCGCCTCCTGCTCCACCGGCGCCGCCTCCCCCCGATCGTCCTTCACATCCCACGTAGTCAGTTTGTCCCCCGAAAGTATCGCCGTCCCCTTCGTCCCATGAAATTCCGTGCGCTCCGTATACCCCGGCCAAAATGCCGTCGACGCCTGGATCACCCCCGTCGCCCCCGACGCATACCGCACCACCGCATTCACCACGTCTTCCGATTCGATCTTATGCAGCGCGCCCAACTGCCATACCCCAAACACTTCCCGCACCCCCCCCGCGAGCCAACGCAAAATGTCCACCTGGTGGATCGCCTGGTTGATCAGCGCCCCACCCCCCTCCGTCTGCCAACTGCCCTTGATCGGCCGCCCATAGTACTCCGGCGACCGGTACCACTTCACGTAGCAGTCGCACTGCAGCAGCTTGCCCAGCCGCCCCTCCCCAATCGCCCGCCACAGAAACTGGCTCGAGTCGTCGAAACGGTGCTGGCTCACCACGCCCAGCCGTATCCCCGCGCGCCGCGCCGTGTCCACCATCGCCCGCGCCGTCGCCAGGTTCGTCGCGATCGGCTTCTGTACCTGCACGTGCTTCCCGGCCTCCGCGCAAATCTCCAGCGCCTGCATCCGAAAGTCGGGAAACGTGCACACATCTACGTAATCCACCCGCGGATGCCTGCACACCTCCGCATACGATTCCACGAATTCCGCCCCGTGCGTCTCCGCGAAGCGCCGACCCGCTTCAGCGTTGATATCCGTGCAAACCGTCAGTTCATACCCGATATTCCGGTAAGCCTCCGCATGCTTATGCGAAATCGCGCCCGTCCCGATCATGCCTACTCTCATGCCATCTCTCCCGCACGCCATTGTACCTGGATACAATAAGCCATCGTCATGTTTCATACTCTGTCGGATCTCCGGCCGGATCGCCCGGTTCGTTGGGGAGGTGTCGCCGCTCTCCTTGCCCTCCTGTTCGCCCCGGCTTGCAACAAGTCGGTGCCCGCCAACGTCGCTGCCACCGTCAACAATCGCGCTATCAGCTACGCCGAGTTGGACCGCACCTATCAACAGTCCCAACTCGCCGGCCCTTCCCAGTCCGAAGAGCAGACCATGGCCCAGAAGCTAGAAGTCCTCCGCGGCCTCATCGATAGCGAGATCATGTTGCAGCGCGCCGAAAAGCAAGGCCTCCTCGCTGGCGACGCCGACGTCGAAGCCAAGCTCACCGAAATGAAAGCGCCCTGGACCAAAGAGCAGTTCGAACAGCAGCTCCGCGATAATAAAATGTCGCTCGACGGCCTCAAGTCCAACATCCGCCGCGATCTCAGTATTCAGAAGCTCATCAACAAAGACATCACGTCCCACATCATCATCACCGATGCCGATGTCACCGCCTTCTACAACGCCAACAAGGCCACCTTCAACCTGGCCGAGCCCCGCGTCCACATGGCCCAAATCCTGGTCACTCCCAACCCCGAGCCGAACGCCGGCAACCTCCGCAACAGCAAAGCCCAGAACGATGCCGAGGCCAACCACAAGATCCGCGAGATTCAGGATCGCCTCCAGCGCGGCGAAGAATTTGGACTCGTCGCCCACAGCTTCTCCGAAGACCCCGGCTCCGCCCCCAATGGCGGCGACCTCGGCTTCATCCCCGCATCCGCCCTCGAAAAAGCGAATCCCGAACTCCGCAAAATGGTCATGGCCCTGGCCCCCGGCGCCATCAGCCCCATCATCAAAACCCAGGAAGGCTATCGCATTTTCAAAATCATCTCTAAGGAATCCGCCGGCCAGCGCGAGTTGAACGATCCCCGCGTGCAACAAAGCATCCGCGAAACGCTCCTCAACCGCAAAGACCAACTGCTGAAAAATGCCTACTACGAAGTCGCCCGCAACGAAGCCAAGGTCGTCAACTACCTGGCCCGTGGCATCGTCGAAAGCGCCGGCAAATCCGGCAAGTAACCGGCGAGGGTGTGCGCAAGATTGCAAGATTTTGAGAGACTACGGCGTAGCACGTGAATCAATTCCATCTGGTACTTCCGGCCGGCACAAGGGTCCTGACACGCCCGCACGGCCGCCTTGGCGTCGTCACCTACAGTCCTTCGACTCCGGAGCACTGCTACCGCGTCCGGTTTCCCGATGGGCCAGACCAGACCTTCGGCCGGGCCGATCTCACGATTTTCAAGCACGTCCAGGCAGATGTGCCTGGCGGGCCGGAATCATCTGACCTTTACCGTTTCGTACTCTATCGATGTATCGTCGGCTCCACCGCGTATGGGCTGAGTCAGGAAGGGTCGGATGTTGACCGTCGAGGGTTCTATCTCCCTCCCGCCGATTTGGAATGGTCGCTGCCCGGCGTCCCCGAACAACTGGAAAACGACCAGGAAGAAGTCTATTGGGAGATCGAGAAGTTCATCCGGCTCGCTTTGAAAGCCAACCCAAACGTCTTAGAGTGCTTGTACTCGCCGCTCGTTGAGACATGCACACCGCTCGCGCAGGAATTGATCGGCATCCGGGATATATTCCTCTCGCAGTATGTTCATCGAACCTACAACGCATACGTGCTGTCTCAGTTCAAGAAGCTCGAACAGGATCTCCGCAACCATGGGCAGATGCGCTGGAAACATGTGATGCATCTGATCCGATTGCTCCTTTCTGGCGTCGAAGTGTTGAAGCGTGGCTTCGTGCCCCTGCGTGTTGACGAATACCGCGATCGGCTGCTCGCGATCCGAAGGGGCGAGGTGCCGTGGCAAGAGGTGGAACACTGGCGGCTGGAACTTCACCGCCATCTCAATGCGGCAGTTGCCGCAACGAACTTGCCCGAACACCCGGATTACGAACGGGCCAATGCCTTCCTGGTTCGTGCTCGCCGGCTAGCCGCTTCACCGGAGTTCGCCGGATGATCGACTTCGAATTACTACGTGCCGAAGTTGCGCGCCATCCATACCCGCTGCTGTTCGCGACCATCAGCGGTGCTCACCTCTATGGCTTTCCCTCTCCTGATTCCGATTACGACTTGCGCGGCGCCCACATCTTGCCGGCACAGGAGTCCGTCGGCCTCCTGCCCAAGCGAGAGACTATAGAAGTCTCGGGCCTGCGAGCCGGCGCTGAAATGGATCTGGTGACGCATGACATCCTCAAGTTCTTCTCAATGCTCTTGAAGCGGAATGGGTATGTCCTGGAACAGCTCTACTCACCGCTTATCGTACACACTACGCCGGAACATAGAGAGCTCAAAGCGATTGCGAACGGTTGCGTCACGCGCCACCACAGCCACCACTACCTTGGATTCGCGGCAACCCAATGGGACCTCCTCCAGAAGGACGACCCGCCCCGTGTCAAACCCCTGCTGTACGTATACCGCGTGATTCTTACCGGCATCCACCTCATGCGCACGGGCACCGTGGAGGCCAACCTACTCCGGTTGAATGAAGAGTTTAATTTGCCGTACGTGCGCGAATTGGTGGCGCGTAAGATGGCCGGGCCGGAGAAGGAGACCCTTGCGGCCGCCGAACTGGGCTTCCACCAAACTGAGTATCGCCGCCTGCTGGGACAGCTTGAGTCCGAAGCGTCCAGGTCGGAATTGCCGACCGAACCCACTTGCCGGCACGCGCTGAACGATTTGCTGGTTAGAATTCGCTTGCAGCTCCCAAACGCTTTGGTGAAAAACCTGTGAAGTGAGGAGCCGAAACTGTAACTCCTCGCGCCCCCTATAAAGCTAGTCCCGGACTCCGCAAATCATCTCCAAGGAATCCGCCGGACAGTCCGAGTTGAACGATCCCCGCGTGCAACAAAGCATCCGCGAAACGCTCCTCAACCGCAAAGACCAACTGCTGAAAAATGCCTACTACGAAGTCGCCCGCAACGAAGCCAAGATCGTCAACTACCTGGCCCGCGGCATCGTCGAAAGAGCCGGCAAATCCGGCAAGTAACCGGGAAAACTCTGGCTAACGTCCCCCCGGACCATCCCGTATAATTAATCGTGAATCGGTTCCTACTTTGCCTCGCCCTCGCGATGCCCGCCGGCGCTCCAGCCCAAACCGCACATGCGGGAAACAAACCCTTCCCGGCCTACCGCATCATGGACAACGTCTACTACGTCGGGACCGAGGACATCGCCTCGTACTTCATCGCCACGCCCAAAGGTCACTTCCTCCTGAACAGCGGGTACGAAGATACCCCGCCCCTGATTCGCGCCAGTGTGGAAAAACTCGGGTTCAAAATCACCGACGTGAAGATCCTGCTTAACAGCCAGGCCCACTACGACCATGTCGCGGGTCAGGCTGCTCTACAGAAACTGACCGGCGCAAAGATCTATTCGAGCCAGCGCGAAGTGGTTGTCCTCGAAAGCGGAGGAAAAACCGATACGCGATTTGGACGCGAGTACACCTATCCCCCAGTCCACGTTGACCACACCGTATCCGACGGCGAGCGCGTGACATTGGGCGCGGTCACGTTGACGGCCCGCCTCACGCCGGGTCACAGCATCGGCTGCACCACCTGGACCATGCAGGCAACCGACGCCGGCAAGATCTACGACGTGGTATTCGTCGGCGGCACGTCCATCAATCCGGGCGTACGCCTCGTCGATCATCCGACCTATCCAGGCATCGCGGACGATTTCAAGAGAACTTTCCAGACCCTTCGCTCGCTGAAATGCGATGTATTCCTGGGCGCTCACGGCGGCTACTACGGCATGATCGAGAAGTACAAGCGCCTGCAAATAGGCGTACAGCCAAATCCTTTCATCGACCCGGAGGGTTACCGTATCTACCTTGATGCCGCCGAAGCAGACTTTCTAGCTCAGCTTTCAGCGGAAAAGGTCCGTCGCCCATGACTGACGATGCCATTGGGTCAACCCAGAGTCTCTTACCAAAATGAACGTCCGTTTGATCATTGACAAGGCTGGGCGCGTGGTGATCCCCAAACCACTTCGGGAAGAGCTACGCCTCGAGGCTGGGGACACCTTGGAAATGGAAAGCGCCGGAGAACAGATTACGCTGCGTCCAATCCGCGGCACCGGTCCACTTTCCAAAGAGCACGGCGTCTGGGTGTTTCGTTCCGGCCAGCCCCTGCCCGCTTCTGCTACCGATGGCATACTGCAGCAGATCCGTGAAGAACGTGACATGGCGAACGTTCGCAAGGGCAAGTGAGGGGTTTTTTCGACACGTCAGTGCTCGTGCCGGTGTTTTACGGCGATCATGTCCACCATCAGGCGAGCATCGCTCTCTTTATCAGATTCGATAAATCAACCGGCTGCTGCGGCGCCCACAGTCTGGCTGAGGTCTATTCCACGCTGACAAGGATGCCGAGAAAGCATCGCATCAGCGGCGAGCAGGCCATACTGTTCATCTAAAGTATCCATGAGCGGCTTGCAATTATCGCGCTCGACGGGGACGAATATGCTGATGCACTAGCGTCTTCGGCTGTTCTGGCATCGTCGGCGGCGCAATCTATGACGCCATGCTTGCGCAGTGCGCCATCAAAGCGAAGGCCGAGACTATCTACAGTTGGAACGGCCGACACTACGCTCAATGCGGCGCGGAAGTGACCCAGCGCCTTAGGACGCCCTGACGTGGTCTAAATGTCGCGACACCCACCTAACAGAGCACACCTCTATCAATCCCGGTTCAAGCCCGCAATCCTCACCGCTTGTTCCACTACGAATTTCCGGCAGGGCTTCAACGAACGGGCGGCCGTGGAACTTGCCATGCTCCTGCGTAAAGCCCGCCAGATGGCGATCCGCGGGAGGAACTGCCGATCACCAAGAGCGCAATGAAGTTTGACCGGCAGATCATCGCCATCTCACTTGTCTGCGGAGCCAGAGTACTCTACTCGGACGATGATAGCGTAGAGAAGTTAGAGGCCGGCTGTGGCTTGGCGATGAAGCGCGTGATCTATCTACCCATTCCCGTTGAAGATCCAGCGAAGACGGCGGTGACGTGTCGAAGTATCGACCCAACCGCATGGTCGTATCAACCGTGATGGCCCTCTTGCCGTTAACGATCGCGCTGATCCGGTTCATCGGAACACGGAGCGCACGCGCCAGTCCATTCAGGCTCATACCAATCTTACCGAGCTCGTCCCGAAGTAGCTCGCCCGGATGGATGGGCGCCAGTCTGCGCTGTGCCACGCTTCTCATTTCGCCCTGTAAGTCCACTATCTCAATTTCCAGGTGATCGCGGCGACGGTCACACGCCGGCATAATTTTCTTTGACCTCGCAACTGATACCAATCGCATCACTTCCGCCTAACCCGCCCCTCGCCGCCCCCGTTTTCCGCCCATACGCACGCTAACCTGAAATAGAGTAGCTCCAACTTACAAGCCACTTACTGGAGTCCCTCTCCTATAAGCATTCGATAACGCAGCCGAGCCGCGCATCTGAGCCGCGCGCGTAAGCAAGCGTCCCTGAGCTAATCCTCCGACGCTTTTCCCATAAATTGGCTTTGTTCGCACAGAAAGGTAACTATGTCGACTATCAATCAGATACGCGCCAACCGGCGCAATGCAAAGAAGTCTACGGGACCCACCTCCCAGGCCGGACGTGATAAAGTCCGCTTCAACGCCCTCGACCACGGCTGCCGCGCCGCCTCCGTCCTCATCCCCGGCGAAGATTCCAACCTCTTCGACCAACACCTCGCACGCATTACTGAAGCCTGGCAACCCGTCGACGATATGGAACACTCCCTCGTCCAACAAATCGCCATCACCCAGTGGAAACTTGCCCGCCTAGACCGCCATGAAGCCCTCCTCTACGCGGATTCCGCGGCCGCCCCCGCCGAACTCACCACCCTACTGCACCGCCACTACTTAACCCAGACCCGCCTCGAACGCTCCGTCTCCCAAACTATCGCCGACCTCGCCCGCTACCGCGCCGAACGCATCGAACGCCAGAAAGTGGAAGAGGGGAAAGACGCCGAGAAAATACGGATGGGGCTCATCTGGCGTGACGAGTCTGGAGGCGGCGTCTATGCCGTCCTCCCCTCCGTCCTCGGCCTCGATGGCATCTGGCGCCAGATCCCCCGCGAAATCCTGGGTGACTTCTCCCAATCCACTCCGAAACCCGCCGCCAACGGCGCCCCCCCCACTACCGGCCCTCAGGTGCCCCCCAGCCGGCGCTAACCGCCCGCCCCGCCTCCATATATAATCAGACTTCGCAATCTTTTGGAGGATAACTATGCCCACCGACGCCCTTGAACGAAAGGTCTTTGCCGCCCTCGACGCCTTTCGCATCGAATTGCCTTCCTGGGGCTTTGCCAACACCGGCACGCGTTTCGGCAAGTTCCAACAAGCCTCGGCCGCTACCACTACTGCTGAAAAATTGAGCGACGCCGGACAAGTGCATCGCTTCACCGGTTGCTGCCCCACCGTTGCCGTACACGTTCTCTGGGATTTTCCCGACGGCAAATTCAGCGTCCCCGAAGTCATGCTCATGGCCGAACGCTATGGCGTCAAACTCGGCGCCATCAACCCCAACGTCTTCCAGGACCAGATCTATAAACACGGTTCCCTCGGCAATCCCGACCCCGCCATCCGCCGCACCGCCCTCCAGCACATTCTCGATTGCATCGAAATCGCCAGTTCCACCGGTAGCCGCGATATCTCCCTCTGGTTCGCCGATGGCTCCAGTTACCCTGGCACCGCCAATATCCGCCACCGCCGCCGCTGGTTTGAAGAGGGCCTCGTCGAAGCTCATCGCAACCTCGAACCCAACCAGCGCCTGCTCGTCGAATACAAACCCTTTGAGCCCGCCTTCTATCACACCGACCTCGCCGATTGGGGCATGTCACTCCTCATGGCCCGCAACGCCGGACCCCAAGCCAAAGTCCTGGTCGATACCGGCCATCACTACCAAGCTCAAAACATCGAACAGATCGTTGCCTGGCTCCTCTCCGAAAATATGTTGGGCGGCTTCCACTTCAATGACCGCCGCTACGCCGACGACGACCTCACGCTAGGCTCCATAGATCCCTACCAGATCTTCCGAATCTTCCACGAAATCGCCCTCTACGAATGGGAGACCGGACGCCGCGCCCAAATCGCCTACATGGTCGACCAGAGTCATAACCTCAAAGACAAAATTGAAGAGATGATCCAAACCGCCATGACCGCGCAGGAACTCTACGCCAAGGCCGCCCTAGTCGATCATGAAGCGCTTGCGCTGCACCAAAGCAAATCCGCCCTGGTCGACGCCGAAGAATGCCTCAAAGAGGCTTACTCGACCGACGTCCGCCCCGCCATCCGCGCCTGGCGCAAAGCCAACAACATCCCCGCCGAACCCCTCAAAGCCTACCGCGAAAGCGGCTACCAGGACCGCGCCGCCCGCGAACGAGGAGCCAAGAATGCCGCCGCGGTGACCAGCTATGCCTAAGCTTTTGTCTTATCGGCGTTCATCGGCGTCCATCGGCGGCCAATTCTCTTGGGTCAATTCCCTACCTAAAACGCAGAACTCAACCAAGCCCGGACCAGCCGTCGACGCGCCGCCAGCGATGCCTAAGCTTTTGTCTTATCCGCGTTCATCCGCGTCCTCCGCGGCCGATTCTCTTGGGTCAATTCCCTGCCTAAAACGCAGAACTCAACCAAGCCCGGATCAGCCGTCGACGCGCCGCCAGCGATGCCTAAGCTTTTGTCTTATCCGCGTTCATCCGCGACCGTCCGCGGCCAAAATTCTTCGTGTTAACCATGCATAAAACCCTACTCCTCTCCACCCTAATCGCCGGCCACCTATACCTAATCCCCCCCCCAGCGAAAGCCGGCCTCCTAACCCACGCCTGGACCGCCCGTTGGATCTCCGTTCCAGCCGCCTCGCCGTTCGACTACGGCGTCTACCACTTCCGCCGTACCTTCGACCTCCCCGCCAAGCCCGCCTCCTTCCGCATCCACGTCACCGCCGACAATCGCTATAAACTCTACGTCAACGGCGAATTCGTCAGCCTCGGACCCGCCCGCGGCGATCTGCCGCACTGGCGCTACGAATCCCTCGATATCGCCCCCCACCTCAAACCCGGTAAGAACGTCCTCGCCGCCATCGTCTGGAATATCGGCGACCTCGCCCCCGAAGCCCAAACCACAAATCAGACCGGCTTCCTTCTACAAGGCGATACCACCGCCGAACAAATTATCGATACCGGCAAACAGTGGAAGTGTCTCCGCGACACCGCCTACTCCCCCGCCCTCCGCGAAAAAGAAATGGCGCGTTTCTACTACGTCACCGGACCCGGCGATTCGGTCGACGCAAAACTCTACCCCTGGAATTGGCAGCAGCCTGCCTTCGATGACTCCGCCTGGCCCACCGCCCAAGTCTCCAGCCCCGGCGCCCCGCGCGACGCTCAGGATGGTCCCAATCGCTGGATGCTCGTCCCCCGCTCCATCCCGCCCATGGAACTTACCCCGCAGCCCATCACCCTCCTGCGCTCCGGATCTCCCGCGCGCCAGTTCCCCCCCCACACCAAAACTACCCTCCTCTACGATCAGACCTTTCTCACTACCGCCTATCCCGAACTCACCGTCAGCGGTGGAAAGGACGCCCGCATCGACCTTGGCTATGCCGAAGCGCTCTTCCTCCCCGGCCTCCGCGACAAAGGCAATCGCAATGAAATCGACGGCAAAGTCTTCATCGGCGGCCACGACGTTTTCATCGCCGATGGCGGCGCCCAACGTCACTTCGAAACCCTCTGGTGGCGCACCTGGCGCTATCTCCGCGTCACCATCGAGACGCAGGATCAACCCCTCACCCTCGACGATCTCCACGGCCTCTACACCGGCTACCCCTTCGAACGCAAGGCCCGCCTCGATGCCGGTTCCCCCGAGATTCAAAAAATCCTCGATACCGGATGGCGCACCGCCCGCCTCTGCGCCCACGAGACTTATATGGATTGCCCCTATTACGAGCAACTCCAGTATGCCGGCGATACCCGCGTCCAGTCCCTCGTGTCACTCTATATGACCGGCGATGGCCGCCTCATGCGCAACGCCATCGAACTCCTCGATTCCTCCCGCACCGCCGAAGGCGCCACCTATAGCCGCGCCCCCTCCCGCCTCCAGCAATACATTCCGCCCTTCTCCCTCTGGTGGATCGGCATGCTGCACGACTACTGGATGTATCAGGACGATCCCGCCTTCGTCACTCGCATGCTTCCCGGCGTTCGTGCCGTGCTTTCCTTCTTCGCCGCGCGCCAGCAGCAGTCCGACGGATCGCTCGCGCACCTGCCCTGGTGGAATTTCATCGATTGGGCCAAACAGTGGGAAGGTGGCGTTCCTCCGTCGCTCAACGGCGGAAATTCCGCGCCCGTCGATCTCCAACTGCTGCTCGCCTATCAGTGGGCCGCCGAAATGGAGTCCGCTCTCGGCAATCAAGCCTTGGCCGCAGACGATAAGCACGCCGCATCCCGTCTACGCGATTCCGCCCGCCGTCTTTATTGGGATGACAGCCGCCATCTCTTCGCCGACACGCCAGAAAAACTCGAGTACTCGCAACAGGCTAACGCCCTCGCCGTACTTGCCGGAGTCACCGAAGGACCCGAAGCCCATGACCTCATCGATCGTGTAGCGGGCGACGAAAGTCTGGTCCAGTGCTCGATCTACTTCCGCCACTACCTGCACTCCGCCATGAACAAAGCCGGCGCTGGCGATCGCTATCTCGATATGCTCGGTACCTGGCGCACCATGCTCGATCGCGGCCTTACCACGTGGGCCGAAACTGCCGATCCCACTCGCTCCGATTGTCATGCCTGGGGCGCCAGCCCCAATTACGAACTCTTCCGCACCATGCTCGGCATCGATTCCGCCGCCCCCGGCTTCGCTCGCGTCATCATCCGCCCCTTCCTCGGCAAGCTGACGCACCTCTCCGGCGCCATCCCCCATCCCAAAGGTGAAATCGCCGTGACTCTCAAGCTAGATAACGGTAAACTGGAAGCCGGTGTCAATTTGCCCGCCGGTGTTGAGGGCAGCTTTGAATGGCATGGCCAGACCCGCATGCTTCACCCCGGCGAAAATCGTCTAACCATATGAACTTAATCGTAGGAGCCACCGGACTGGTCGGCGGTGAGATCTGCCGCCGCCTATCAGCCGAAAAAAAGCCCGTCCGCGCGATGGTGCGCCCCACCGGCGATGAGTCCCGCATCGATGAGTTGCGTGCCTCCGGTGCCGAACTCGTAACCGGCGACCTCAAAGATCCGGCATCCATACAGGCTGCCTGCGCGGGCGCTACTACGGTCCTATCGACGGCTTCTTCCATGCTCTCGCGCCAACCCGGCGACACCATCGACGGAGTCGACCGTATCGGCCAGTTGCAGTTAATCGAAGCCGCCAAAGCCGCCGGCGTAAAACATTTTGTATTTGTTTCGTTTTCCGAACAGGCAGAGGACTTTGCATTACAAAGAGCCAAACGCGAGGTCGAACAAGCCCTCATCTCGAGCGGCATGGCCTACACCATCCTGCGCCCCACGTTCTTTATGGAAATCTGGTTCGGCCCGGTCCTCGGTTTCGACGCCATGGCCCACCGCGCCCGCATCTACGGTACCGGCGAAAACCCTATCAGTTGGATCTCTTTCCCCAACGTCGCCGATTTCGCCGTACACTCGCTCGATACTCCCGCCGCCCGCAACGCCACCTTCACCTTAGGCGGACCCGAGGCCCTCTCGCCCCTTCAAGTCGTTCGGATCTTCGAGGAACTCGGCGGTGAAAAGTTCACCATCGAGTATGTGATGGAGTCTGTCCTGCACGCCGCCAAAACCTCCTCGCGCCGCGCCCTCGACGAAGCTTTCGCCGCCCTCTCGCTAGGCTACGCCCATGGCGACGCCATCGACATGTCTGCGACTCTTGCAGTCATGCCCGTACGCCTCGTAACCGTACGCGAGTATGCCCAGTGGCTGCTCAATGAGAACCGCTCAGAACCGCGGCAGACTTCGTAATACCGCATCGTCGCCGCTTACCGTGTGCCAGCTTTGGTCCAGTACCCCGACGAAGGTGGCCTCTGCGCCGTTGGTGCTCATCAGCACCACGGTGTAAGCCCGCTCGGGATAGCTAAGTGCGCGGAACCTCGTCCCGTCCCAGCGATCCGCCGACGGCGCCCCTAGCTTGCGCACCACCGCGCTGTAATCGTCCTTGGCAGTCAGTGATAAGTAAGCGCGGTCCTTGGCCACGTGCGCGATGCGCGGCCGCAGCACGCTATCGCGGTAGAAGTTCACCGCCACGTAAGCCGCGACGATACCCAACACCATCGCCCCGCCCACCATCCGCAGCATGTGCGACTCGCCCTGCGGTTCCAGGCGAATGCCAACTACAGGCGCGGGACCATTACGCCGCGGGTGCGGTTCGGGCGTCGCCCACCGCGACCGGCATCTCGATCACCCGCCGCTGGTAGGGCCAAACCGCGCCTTCTTTGTACTCAAGTTCCTTCAGCAGTCCCACGATCACCATGGGGTCTTCGATGCTCGAAATCTCGCCCAGAAAGCGGCGCGGAATCCAGATCTCCTGCCCGTCCGCGCGTTCACCACTAGCACATCGGTCCAGGTAGCTTTACGATACTGCCACTTATTGTGCTCGATGTTCAAGATGGCCGGATAGAAGGAAAACGGGCCGGTTTCGCAAGGTCTTCGAGCGGCGGCGGAATTACGGGCGACGACATGAGCCGACTACCATCGTATCATCGCCGTTTTAGTGTATGCTTGAGAAGGAGCCGCGGACCGGCTTTCCGATCCGCGGGTTGTCGTTACTTCGGCTACTTCCGCTTCACGCGGATGGTAACCGTGATCGCCATAGCGAGGGCGATCGTAACGGTCAGCGTGATTGTAATCATCGCTGCCTCCTTTCCGCCCAAATGTAGATTGGCCGGCCCGGCCGCTAACCGGGCCGGTCGGCATTTGGGACGACGAAAAACGCCCCAGCCCCAGCATTCAGGCGGAAATTCTAATTGAGATAGTGCGGTGCGCGGCGGGAAAAGTCTCTGCGAGTCGACGCGCGCGCTACGTCATGCCGAGCAGCGCGTTGATCACGATGGCCGCCATGCCCACCGGGATCATTACCTTCCACCCGATGTTCATCAGCTGATCGTAGCGGAACCGCGGGAAAGTGCCGCGGAACCAGATCATCAGGTAGATGATCGTCGACACCTTAAACAGGAACCAGAACACGCCGATAGCTGCCGCGTTGAAGGCCGGGATACATATAGATCGCGCCGATCAGCACCAGCAACAGCGCCGCGCCCAACCAGCACTTTCTGCTGCACCGGATCCTTCAACTTCCGCACCAGCGTCAAGCTCGCCAAACCCGAGCCGGCGAACACCACCAGCGGCACCAGATAGTTCAGCACTGCCGAGCCACGCCACGCTGGGAAACGGCCGCAGCCATCCGCCCCAGAACAGCGTCACGGCTACCGACGAGATCACGAAGATGTTGGCATACTCCGCCAGAAAGTAGAGCGCCCAGCGGAAGCCGCTGTACTCCGTATGGAACCCAGCCACTAACTCGGACTCCGCCTCCGGTAAGTCGAACGGCGCGCGATTCGTCTCCGCCGTAGCCGCGATGATATACACGACGAACGGCACGATCATGAAGCCATAATTCGAAAACACAAACCAGATGCCGCGCGTCTGCTGCGCCTGAATAATCCCCTGCATACTCAGCGTGCCCGCCACCATTACGCCGGACAGCAGCGCGAACGAAAGCGCCACTTCGTAGCTCACCAGTTGCGCCGCGCTACGCAGCGCGCCCAGCAGTGGATAGTGACTATTCGAAGCCCAGCCGCCCAGAATAATTCCCAGAATCCCGACCGCCGACATCGCCGAAATCACCAGCAGCCCGACGTTCACATCCGCCACATACAGGTACTTACTAAACGGGATCACGGCGAACGCCGTCAACCCCGTAAAGGTCGAAATTACCGGCGCCAGCCAGAAGATGGATTGGTCCGCATCCGTCGGGATAATGTCTTCTTTGATCAGCAGCTTTAAGGCGTCGGCGATAGGCTGCAATAGCCCGTGCGGACCGACCCGCATCGGCCCTAGCCGCACCTGGAAATCCGCCAGCACTTTGCGCTCGATCAGCACGATGTAGCCGGCCACCAACGGGAACAGCGCGATAACCACTAACGTAACGATCAGCGGCGTGAATAAGGGATGGTGGATGATCGCGTCCATAATTTCCTAGTGCAACAAAGAAGTCCCCGCCAGCCGCAGGAAAGGTTCTGGGTACAGCCCGATGCCCAGCGTCAGTATGCCGCTCACCGCCAGCGCGATGCGCAGTCCGAAGCTTGCGGCCAGTGGCGCAGGCTCCGTCATCTCTCGCGTGAACATGCTCCGCACGATGCGGAAGTAATAGTAGATCGCCACCGCCACGTACAACGTGCCGATCACCGCCAGCGTATAGTGGTGTGTCTCGATCAGCGACAGAAAGATATAATACTTTCCCAGGAAACCGGCCGTCGGCGGAATGCCGGCCAGTGACAAAAGGAAAATCAGCATCAGCAGCGCGTAGCCCGGACTCTTGTGCATCAGCCCCGCGATGTCGTCCATGTCTTCGCCGATGATGCCCTTGCGGCGCAGCGCCACCAGCACCAGGAAGGCGCCCAGGTTCATGAAGGTGTAGACCATCACGTAGACCGCGATACCTTTGATGCCCGTAGCATTTCCGGCGATCAGGCCGAGCAGCATGTAGCCCGCGTGTGAGATGGAACTGTAAGCCAGCAGCCGCTTGATGTTGGTCTGATTGATGGCCGCCAGGTTCCCGATCGTCATGGTAGCCACCGCGACGAAAGCCAGTATCGGTTCCCAGGCGTCCCGCGCCGATGCCAGCGGACCCAGGAAGATGCGCAGCAAAAATGCGATCGATGCCGCTTTCGAAGCCACCGAAAGATA
This sequence comes from Bryobacterales bacterium, assembly GCA_963738345.1. Taxonomy (GTDB): domain Bacteria; phylum Acidobacteriota; class Terriglobia; order Bryobacterales; family Bryobacteraceae; genus Bog-159. The sequence goes on along the minus strand of CAVTWI010000002.1, from coordinate 1,419,468 downwards.
GGCAGTCACCGTAGTCGGAGCGCCTTCGTAAGCATCCGGCGCCCACATGTGGAATGGTGCCGCCGATACCTTGAATAACAACCCGACCGAAGTAGTGGCCAACGCCAGCAATACCATCGGATCGAACGGCTCCGCGCGCCGCGATCGCAGCGGACAATGTCCGCCAGCTTGGTCGACCCAGAGATGCCGTACATCACCGAGAATCCGTAAGCCAGAAAGCCGCTCGAAAATGCCCCCAGCAGCAGATACTTCATGGCCGCTTCGTTCGAACGTTTGCTGGTGCGCAGGAAGCCCACCATCACGTAGAACGAGAGCGCCATTAACTCCAGGCCGATAAACAGAGTGACTAAGTCAGTGCCCGAAGCCAGGAAGAACATGCCGCATTGCGCGAACATCATCAGCGAATAATATTCGGCATGGTGCTCGCCTTCAATCTCAAGATACTTATACGAGACGATCGCGACCATCAGGGTCGCCGCAATGAAAATCCAATTGAAGAAGATTGAGAATCCATCGATGACCAGCGAACCATGAAAAGCTTCGAGCGCGCCGTTCGGCCACCAGGTGGCCTGCTGCTTCCATAGCCCGTATCCCGCAAACCCTTCGCCCAATGCCAGAAACCAAACGAAGTACTTGCGCTGCCGTGGATCGGGAAAAACCATGAAATCGAACAGCAGCAGATAGCGCATCCGAACAACGCCAGCATCACCGCCGGCACCAGGACGAAATGATCGTACTGGTTCATTGTCCGTTCACCCCCGGCGCGGGACGCGAGGCCGTCTGAGCGCCCTGATAATAGCCGGGCCGCACGCGCTCTACAATCTGCTGCACAGGTTTCTCCAGAATGTCAAAGTATGGCTTGGGATAAACGCCGATCCAGATCGCCCACGCGATCAACGGCAAGAACACCACGATCTCGCGCAGGCTCAGATCGGGCAGGTGCAGATTCTTTCCGTTCGTCACCTGCCCCAGCATGGTGCGCTGGTACAGCCACAGCAGATAGGCCGCGCCGAAGACCACGCCCGTTACGGCAAACGCCGCCCAAATGTGATTGGCCTCAAACGCCCCTTGCAGAATAGTGAACTCGCCCACGAATCCGTTCAGCAGCGGCAGCCCGGCGGAACTCAGCATGGCGATCGCGAAGATCACCGCGTACTTCGGCATCACGTGCGCCAGTCCGCCATACTCCGCGATCTCGCGCGTGTGCCGCCGCTCGTAGACCACGCCGATAATCAGGAAGAGCATGCCGGTCGAAATGCCGTGGTTGATCTGCTGCATCACGCTGCCCGCCAAGCCATTCGGATTCATGGCAAAAATGCCCAGCGTGCAAAAACCCAGGTGGCTCACGGACGAATACGCCACCAGCTTCTTCCAGTCCTTCTGCATCAGGCTCACCAACGCGCCATAAATAATGCCGATGATCGAGAGCACCGCCAGAACCTGCACGATGGTGTGATCCATCGAGGCTTTCGGCAGCAGCGGCAGCGAGAAGCGGATGAAGCCGTAAGTCCCCATCTTCAGCAGTACGCTGGCCAGGATGACGGAGCCTGCGGTTGGCGCTTCCACGTGCGCATCCGGCAGCCAGGTGTGGAACGGGAACATCGGCACCTTGATGGCGAAGCCCAGGAAGAACGCCCAGAAGACCCACTCCTGCAACCCGAGCGGCAGGCGTCAGCTTCATCAATTCCGAGATCTCAAAAGTGTACTTGCCGAACTGGCTGGCGTACTGGAAGTACAGCGTCAGAATGCCCAGCAGCATCAGCACCGAACCGGCCAGCGTGTAGAGGAAGAACTTGATGGCCGCATACAGTTTGCGCGGTCCGCCCCACACGGCGATGATGAAGTACATGGGCACCAGCACCAGTTCCCAGAACACGTAGAACAGGAAGAAATCCATCGACATGAATACGCCCAGCATGCCCACTTGCAGCAGCAGGAACATGCAGTAGTATTCTTTCAGCCGGTCCTGGATAGCGTTCCACGAAGACAGGATGGCGATGAACCCGACCACGGTGGTCAGCATGATCAGCAGCAGGCTGATGCCATCGATGCCGATCAGATATTGCGCGCCCAGAGTGGGAATCCAGTTGGCGCGCTCGACGAACTGAAATCCGGGATGCGCCCTTGTCGAACCGCGATACCAGCGGCAGGGAAATCAGGAAGCCGGCGAAGCTGGCCAGGTTCGCCCAGACCTTGATCAAGCTCTTTCTGGCGCGACGGGAATGAACAGCAGGACCAACAGTCCCGCCAGCGGCGTGAACAGCACCAGACTGAGTAAGTGGTCGTTCATTATTTACCCGCCAGATAGTATCCGAAGAAGACCAACACGCCCACCACGACGAACAGCGCGTAGCCTGCACGCGTCCCGTCTGCAGAATGCATACCGGGTAGGAAAGCAGCTTCACCGAGAACGATCCCAACCGCACCGCGCCATCCACGATCCAGGTATCCCACCACATCGAGACCCGCGAGGCAAAGCGCGTCAGCCAGCCCGCGCCGTTTACCGCGCCATCCACCACGTTGCGATCGAATGCGCCCAGCGCTTCGCCGCCGCCTTTGCCCAAGCCGTTGACGAACAAGAAGTCGTAGATCTCATCGACGTAATACTTGTTGTACAGCAGCCCGTGCAGCGGCTTCAGCGACTTCGGCAGCGACCCTGGCGTGGCGGCCGGTGATGATAGAAGTAGCGCGCCACCACAATCCCGATGATCGCCACCGCCACCGATATCCCCATCAGGATCCATTCCATTGAGGCGTCGTGCGCGCCGCCCTTGGCGGCTTCCGTAGCCGCCGACGCAAAGGCCGGCTCCAGCCAGCGCTCGAAGGCATAGAAGCGCTCGCCCAGGTTCCAGGCGCGCGGAACGCCCAGCCATCCGGCGAACACGCCGCCGACAGCCAACACGATCAGCGGAACGGTCATAGCGGGGGGCGACTCATGAATGTGCGCCGCCACTTCCGGCGCCACGTCGCGACTTGCCGTAGAACGTCATATTCATCAGCCGCCACATATAGAAGGCGGTCAGTCCCGCGGTCACCAGCCCGACGATCCACAGCATCTTCGAGCCGGCCGGCGAGCTATACGTCTGCCAAAGAATCTCGTCCTTCGAGAAGAATCCGGCGAAGCCCGGGATGCCGGCGATGGCCACCGAACCGACCCACATGGTCCAGTGCGTGATCGGAATCTTGTCTTTCAGACGCGCCCATGTGCCGCATATCCTGCTCGCCGCCCAAGCGCGTGAATCACCGAGCCCGGAACCGAGGAAGAGCAGAGCCTTAAAGAAAGCGTGCGTGAACAAATGGAAGACCGCCACCCAATACGCGCCCACGCCCAGCGCCAGAAACATGTAGCCGAGTTGGCTGACGGTCGAGTACGCCAGCACGCGCTTGATATCGTTCTGCACCAAGCCCGATGGTCGCCGCGAAGATGGCGGTGAACGCGCCGATCGACAGCCACTATGTTCAGCGTGTGCGGCGTCAATTGGAATAGCGCCGCGGACCGCGCCACCATGTAAACGCCGGCGGTCACCATGGTCGCGGCATGGATCAGCGCGGAAACCGGCGTGGGACCTTCCATGGCGTCCGGCAGCCAGACATACAGCGGGAATTGCGCCGACTTGCCTGTCGCGCCGACGAAGAACAGCAGCGCCATCACGCTCAGCACGCCGAAACCCGCCGTCTCCGCGTGGAAATGCGGACCGCGCAGCGCGGCGTTGACGTCCAGAAAACGCACGGTACCCAGCAGGCTGAACATCAGCAGCATGCCCATAATGAAGCCCGGCATCACCCACGCGATTCACGATGAACGCCTTCTTGCCCGCATCGCCCGCCGACTTCTTCTGGAAGTAGAATCCGATCAGCAGGTAGCTGCACAACCCCACGCCTTCCCAGCCCACGAACAGCAGCGTGTAGTTGTTGGCCAGCACCAGCATCAGCATGAAGAAGATGAACAGGTTCAGGTAGCCGAAGAAACGGTAGTAGCCGTTGTCGTGGGCCATGTAGCCGGTGGAATAAACGTGGATCAGGAAGCCGATGCCGGTGACCACCAGGATCATCACCGAGCTCAGCGGGTCGAGCAGAAAGCCCCAATCGGCGCTGAACGTGGCCAGGCGGCCGTCCATCATGTGGAACGGCAAGCCCGGCGAGCCAGGTGAATTGGATCAACTTGATGGATCCGTCCCGGCTTTTCCGTCAACTGCCAGACCGCGCCCACCGAAAGCAGGAACGAGATCAGCACCATGCCCGGGCAGATCAAACTGACCAGCACCTTCAGCGGCGAACTGTGGTGATGATGATCGTGCGCATGATCGTGCCCGTGATCGTGACCGTGCGAATGGCCGTGATGATGATCGTGCTCGTCGTGGGTGTGCTCCACGCCGGGCGCCATCGCGACCGCGGATGCCGGTTGCGGATCGAGCATGCTCCCGAACAGCAGCATCAGCAGCGCGCCGAACAGCGGGAACAGCGGGATGAGCCAGATCAGGTCGAGGAAGTTCACACAGTTACCATTTCAGTAAGTCCACTTCGTCCGCCAGCACAGTTTCTTTGTTGCGGAACAGCGCGATCAAAATGCCCAGCCCGACGGCCGCTTCGGCCACTGCATCGGTGATCACGAAGATGGCGAACACCTGCCCATTCAAATTGTGCAGCGCCTGCGAAAACGCCACCAGATTGATATTGACCGCGTTCAGGATCAGCTCGATGGACATCAAAATAATGACGATGTTCCGGCGGGTCAGCACGCCCACCGTACCGATCAGCAGCAGGGCGGCGCTCAAAGCGATGTAGTGGGCTGTGGTTATCGGGTACATTTTCAGATCCGTTTCTTGGCCATCACAACCGATCCCACCACCGCCACTAACAGCAGGATCGAAGCGATCTCGAACGGCAACAAATATTCGTTGAACAAAACGTCGGCCAGTTGCTCGGTGTTTCCCAACGCTGAGGCCGGTGCCGCGATTCCTGGTTGCGCGATCTTGAAAACCGCGCTGCCCTTGGAGAGGAACCAAAAGATCTGCACGCCTACCAGCAGCCACGCAAACCAGCGCGATAGCCCATTGCCCGTTGAACTGTTTTTCTTTGGCGGCCTGGTCCAGGTTCACCAGCATGATCACGAACAGAAACAGCACCATGATGCCGCCGATGTACAAGATGATCTGCACGGCGAACAGGAATTCCGCCTGCTGCAACAGGTATAATCCCGCCACGCCCATCAGCGAAACGATCAGGAAAGTGCGCTGTGGATTGCGCTTCTTACGGGTAATGGTGAAGATGCCGCCCGCCAACACCATGGCGGCGAATATGTAGAAGAAGATCGCCTGTGTCAATTCAGGATTCAGCATTTGTATTGGGTCGGCTTGGGCCCTTCTTCGAGCATCTGGCGATCCCAGATGGCGCCTTCACGAGTGTAGCTGGCCAGTTCGAAATCCTGCGTCAGTTCGAGCGCGTCCACCGGGCACGCGTCTTCACACAGGCCGCAAAACATGCAGCGCGATGTGTCGTAAGTAAACGTGGTCAGTTCTTTGCGTTTGGTCTGCTCGTTACGCTGGCTGGTGACCACGATCAGGTTCTCCGGACACGCCAGCGCGCACAGGTTGCACGAGATGCACAGCGTCTCGCCGTTCTCCGGATTGATGTTCAGCCGCGGCGCGCCGCGATAGCGTTCGCCGACCTTGGGCCGCTCCGCTGGATACTGTTCCGTGTAAATACGCTTGGGATCCTGGTTGCGGAAGGTTACCCAGAGGCCCTGGAACAGGTCCACCAGGAAGACAGTACGCAAAAGCTTAGCATCATCATCGGTCCACCTCACCCAGCACGATGTCCAGCGTACCAATAATCGCCACCACGTCAGCCACCAGACCGCCGCGGACCATGCAATCGAGCGCCTGTAGATTTACGAATGACGGCGGCCGCACGCGCAGGCGATAAGGCTGCGTGGAATTGTCGCTCACGATGAAATACCCGAGTTCGCCCTTGGGCGCTTCGATCGAAACATAAGCTTCGCCCACCGGCGGCTTCACCACCTTCGGCACCTTGCCCATGATCGGGCCGGCTGGGAATGCGTTCGACGGCCTGCCGGATGATGCGCGTGGATTGCCGCATCTCCTCCATGCGCACCGTGTACCGGTCGTAGGTGTCGCCGTTTTCCGCGGTGGGGATGTCGAAATCGTATTGCTCGTAGCCCGAGTAAGGCTGCGCCTTGCGCAGATCCCACGCCACCCCGGCGGCGCGCAGCACCGGGCCCGGTAACGCCGTACTCCTTGCACTCGTCGGCCGACAGAATGCCGACGCCCTTCAGCCGCCCCACCCAGATGCGGTTGTTGGTGAGCAGTTCTTCGTATTCATCCACCTTGGGGATGAACCAGTCGCAGAACTTCTTGACCTCGTCTTCGAACCCTTCGTAGGTTTCGTACTGCAGCCCGCCGATGCGGAAGGCATGCGTGGTCAGCCGCGCGCCGCAGTAGTTCTCGAAAATCTTGAGGACTTCTTCGCGCTCGCGCAGGCAGTAGAACACGGGCGTGATGGCGCCGATATCGAGCGCGTGGGTGCCCAGCCACAGCAGATGGCTGGCGATGCGGTTCAGTTCGGTGAGGATCACGCGCACGGCCTGCGCGCGCGGCGGCGCTTCCACGTTCAGCAGCTTTTCGACCGCCAGGCAGTAGCCCAAGCCGTTGGAGACGGCATGCCACGTAATCCATGCGGTCGACGTAGGGCGCGAACTGCTGATAGGTGCGGTTCTCGCCGATCTTCTCCACGCCGCGGTGCAGGTAGCCGATCACGCATTCGGTGCCGTTCACCTTTTCGCCATCGAGTTTCAGGATCACGCGCAGCACGCCGTGCGTGGACGGGTGCTGCGGACCCATGTTGATCACGAGTTCGGTCGCGTCGAGAAAAGTGGCTTCCGGCATAGCGTTACTGTCCGCTTTCGATGCCCAGGTTCTTCCGTCACCCAGGCGTCGTCCTGCTGCAGGATCCCGTAATCTTTGCGCAGCGGATACCCCTGCCACTCCTCCGGCAGCAGGATGCGCCGCATATCGGGATGGCCTGCGAACTGGATGCCGAACATGTCGAAGACCTCCCGCTCCAGCCAGTTGGCGGTCAGGTGCACCGTAACCGCGGTCGCCGGCGCTGTAGCCGTCCGCGATCATGGTTTTGACCCGGATGCGCTCGTTGCGCGCAAAGCTATACAAGATGTAGACCATGTCGAAACGTGTCGGCGCGCTTGGGATAATCGACCGCCGTCATGTCCACCAGGTAATCGAAATCCAGCTCCAGCTTGAGCGTTTCGAGAATCGGGATGACGGCGTCGGGTTTGGCCACCAGGAAGTTTTGCCCCAAATAGGATCGAAAATTCGGTGATCTGCCCGCCGAATCGCTCCTTCAGAGAGCTGGTGATGTCGCTCTCCCAAGGCGTAGTGACCATTACAGCGGGAGGTTTGGGAGGCGCCGCGATGAGCGGCGGCGGCGGGCTTGGGAGCAGCGGGTTTCGGCGCCGGAGCAGCCGGCTTATCGGTCGGGCTCGCGGCTCGCCCCCGGAGGGAGGAGCCGCCGCCGAGCCCTCGGGCTTTTGCTCGTCAGCCATTGGATTTTCCTAGTGAAGATCACTACACATATCACTTGCTCCTAGGAAGTGTCAAACCCCGCAGAAGGTTCGATTACTTCGTGGCGACCGGGTGCTTGGGTTTGGAGGCCTGATCCAGAGCGGTTCGGGCAGTGGCGGCGCCGGGAAAGTGCGGGTCGGCGGTCAGCGCAGCCTGCAATGATTGCCGGGCCAGGTCTGTTCGGCCGTCGGCCAGATACGCCATTCCCAGGTGGTATTGGAACACCGGGTTGCGTGGGACCTTATGGGCCGATTCGGTCAACTCACCGACGGCGGCCTTGGTGGATCCCAGTTTGTAGTATGCCCATCCGAGGGTGTCCGTAGTTACCGGAGATCCGGGTACCTTTTGCTTGGCAAGTTGGGCCAGGGAGACGGCGACATTGACGTCGCCGCCATGATCCAGATAAAGGTTTGCCAAGCGGTTGGCAATCTCGGGCGAAGCGGGGTCTGCTTGGCGGGCCCTTTCGCAGAGCTTTTTGGCTTCTTCCCAGTTCCCTTCCCTCTCATACACGGCTTCCAAAGCGACGTAGTTGGGCACGGCGCTGGGGTTGGCATCAATGGCGGCACGCAGATGCGTTTTGGCCTGGTCGAAGGCGCCACGCGCCAAGTCGACATTGCCTAAAAGAGCGTAGGCGTCCTTAGCTTTTGGATCGAGCGCAAGGGCCTGTTTGGCATTGGCTTCCGATTTGTCGAGGTCTTTCAAATTGAGGTACGCAACGCCCAGCAATACGTGCAGGCCGGCGTTCTTTGGGTTCTGATCCACCAGGGTTGCGATCCTTTGGGCCGCAAGCTGGGCTTTTCCTTGTCTCATCTCGAGATTGAGCAGAGTGGCTACGGCCGGCAAGGATGCGGGGTCGCGCTTCAGGGCTTCGTCCACCTTAGCTTCGGCTTGGCTCAACTCGCCTTTGGACATCAGGGCGCGCGCCTCCGTGACATAGGCCGAGACCTGATCCGGATTGGCCTTGAGTGCTGTTCCGGCTAGCTGCAGGGCTTGGTCATAATCGCCGCCGTTGGCGTCGAGATGGGCCAACACGGCGGTGGCATCGGTCATTTGGGGAGCCAATTGGCGAGCGCGCGACAACGATTCCTTTGCGATGGCCGTTTGACCCAAAGCCGCCTGGGCGCTGCCCAAATAGTAGTAGCAGCGGGCGCAGGCGGGGTCGGACTTGATGGCCGCTTGGAAGACTGGTATAGCGTCCTGATACTTGGAGTCCGATAACAGAAGGCGACCGTGCGAGAGTAGCGCTTGGGGATCGCTGGGGTTCTGGCGGAGCACATCCTGGTTTAAGGATTGAGCTTCCTTGAAGCGTTTCAGGTCAATCAGGAGTGCGATCAGGTTTGCTTTGACGGCGGGGTCCTTGGGCTTCGACGCCATCACCGCCTGGAACTCAGCCGCGGCTTTCTCTCGCTGTCCGGTAGACGCATAGAATAATCCCAGGGATTGGTAGGCTCGAGGATCGTCCGGCGCTGCCGCTTTCAAGACCATATACGTCTTTTCCGCCTCGTCCTGCCGGTTGGTTCCGGCTTGGATGCGGGCGAGGAATAGCCGGGGGAGTACGGCATGTGCGTCGAGGCTGGCCGCTGTTCGCAATTCGGCCTCGGCTTCCGGCAGTTTGCGTTGCGAGAACCAGAATTCGCCTAGCGACAGGTGAGCTTGGACCGATTGGGGGTTTACCTCGACACCCTTCTTGTAGGCCGCTTCCCCTTCGGCCGTCTGGCCGGCGGCCAGGTAGGTAGCTCCCAGCGCGGCGTAGGTCTCCGCGCGACTGGGATCGGCATCCACGGCGTTGCGGAGTTCGTCGACCGCTTTGGCGGTGTCGTGGGTGAGAAGGTACTTCTGACTCAAGATGGCGTGCGCCCGGGCGCTGTTCGGTGCAGTCTTCAAGACCGTCTCTGCCAGGCTCTGTGCTTCGTTATATTGGCGGCGCGCCAGCAGTTGGGCGGACAACTCCAGTTGTGCGTCGTGATTGTTGGGATCCAAGCCGACCGTATTGCTTAGCTCTCGGTAGGCTGCTTCGTTATTGCCCACCTTGAGGTATGTACGGGCCAGTTGCCAGTGGGCCGCGGCGAATCTGGGATCGATTTCAATGGCATTTCGAAATTGAATTATGGCTTCCTGATATTTGCCGGATCGATAGTATTCGGCCCCGCTGTTCAGGTATCCCTGCTTGCGTTGGTTGGGGTCGCGCGAGCATGAAAACAGTAGCGCGGCCAAGCCGGCTGCAAGGAGTAAACGGTTGATATGCGGATACTTGGTATTCATTTACTTCACTAACCTATTGTGGGCGCGTCCGACGAGAGCAGCAAGGTACGGACGGACTGGATGCGTTCTGATGGTACTACAGGATTTCGTAAGAAGAAATAGTAATCATTTGCCCTTTGGTCCCATTGACGGAGGGGTGGGGTGGCTTCATACTCTTAAGGTACGAAAGGATCTTCCCTTTGAAAAAGGGAAAGGAGAGGTCAACTAATGATCGGTCTGAGCCGGTACTTTGCGGGGGCGGGTTTTTTGATTTTTGCCTCAGCCGGATTCGCGCAGTACACCATGGACCTGACTGGTGTGGGTAATGGCAACAGCGCCGACGGCGTGTACGTCAGCCCTTACCAGGGATCTATTTGGAACGGGGCATATTCGGGCGACGGCGCGCCCACAAGCACACCCCTATACAGCGGTTATGTTATTTGCGATGACTTCAGCGACGAGTCCTATGTCGGTGATGTTTGGAATGCAAGTGCGACGAATGCCAGCACACTGAACGGCAGCGAGTTATTCACAACGTCGACTTCTAGTTATTCGGTGCAGCAGAATTATGATGCGGTAGCATGGCTCGCCAATCAACTGCTCCTACCGGCAAACGTCAAGGACGCTACTGCCCAAACCAACATCTCTTTCGCGATATGGGATATCATGGACGGCCAGAAGACTGACCCGGATGGCGGCGCCGCAGGCGAGATAACCGACGCCTTTAACGCGGTTATCGGAGGGTATGTCGGAGACAATGTAACCGTCTTCACACCGGCACCAAAGGCAGGTATTGGAAGTAACGTATCGCAAGAATTCCTTGTGGTTGGCGGTGGACCGAATGGTGGGCCGCTGGTGCCTGCACCGGAAGCGTCGTCGCTTGCCCTTCTCGGCGTCGATCTTTTGTCAGCACTCGGTGCGATTTTCCTGGTACGTCGTTATCGCGTTCGGGCATAAGCCAACTTTTATTTTAAGTTCTCCTTCAGGACCCGGGGATCACCTGGGTCCTTTGTTCTTGTTACACTTAGCTTCCTACCATTGCCCTTTCGTACGATTGACACACCTTTGAAACAATCCTACACTCGCAGATAGGCAATGCGACCTCTGAACAAGCCGCTGCGATTCGTAGGTGTTGTGGGTTGCCTAACCTTCGCATCCGCCGCCTTCGCCCAGTACACCATGGACCTCACGACTGTCGGCGACGGAGCCACGGCGGGGGGAGTGTATGTCAGCCCCTACACAGGCACCGTCAGCCAGAACGGCAAACAGCTTTACTCCGGCTACGTCATCTGCGACGACTTCAATACGGATTCCGTTCTGAACACGCCCTGGCTCGCCACCGAGACGAGCGCGGGGGGCCTAAATGGTAGCGAGAAGTTCGGCGGCACGCAGTACAAAGACCCGACCACCGGTAAGATAGCCACTGCGCAAGCAGACTACGACGCAGTAGCTTGGCTAGCCAACCAACTGATTGCGAGTCCCGACGTCAACAATCCAAATTCGCCGGTTCAGGCGCAGTATTCGTTCGCCATCTGGGACATATTCGACGGCCGAACGGACGGGGGCACGGCTTCCGCGAACCTGATCAAATCAGCGTTCGCAGCGGTGGACAGTTCCACTAACCCATATGTGGGTTACAACGTGGATGTGTTTACGCCCTCATCACAGAATCCCAAAGGGCAGAATGCGTCGCAGGAATTCCTGGTGGTGAACGGTCCGGTACAAACGCCTGAACCGGCCGCCGCCATCGTGATCGGATTCGACCTGGCGACGTTAGCGGCGGTCCTTCTTTTCTTGCGCCGACGGCGCATTAGCTAGGGCTCGGTTTTCGCTCCTGTATCGATCGTCTGCTGCTCGGAGCAGAGTATCCCGCCAGATGTGGACAGTGTCGAGAAGACCTCCACAACTCCATGACCGCCCAGATTCGATAGTGTGTCGGTTAAGGCCCGAGGTGGCGTTACGGGTTGGATTCCTTTGTTGAATATCTGGCTGCCGGCGTTGGCGGTTACCAACCACGCGCGCCAGGTGGCGGGGATAGTTACGCCAGCGTCGAACGTCAAACTCAGTGTCCCGTTGTTAAAGGCGAGTTGCATTCCAATTCCGCAGGCAGTGGCGCGGGCGATCTTTCCTGAGTTATTCTCAACCAGCCACAGCGCGCCGTCGGGCCCGGTCGCGATGCCGGTGGGGAAACTGCTGGGTGTCGGCAGAGGGTATTCGGTAACCACGCCGGACGTGGTGATGCGACCGATGGTGTTGAATACGCCCCCCGTGAACCACAGCGCGCCGTCGGGCCCCGGGGCGATTTGACCGGTGGCGCCCTGTGGCGACAAGAAGAATGATGTGACCACACCGGAGGTGGTGATGCGGCCAATCCGGGCTGCGGGCAAGGACAGCTCCGTGAACCAGAGGGCGCCATCGGGCCCAGTCGTGATCCAGTTGGGTGACACGAGCCCTCCGCTTAGTGGGAACTCCTCTATCGACCCGGTCGTGGTGATACGGCCGATCTTATTGCCGCTATTCTCGGTGAACCAGATGGCACCGTCTGGTCCGCTGGTGATTCCGATAGGAAAGCTGTTGGGTATGGGAAGCGCAAACTCCTGCATTACACCCGCCATGGTAATCCGGCCGATATTGTTGCCAAGGCTTTCGGTAAACCACATAGCACCGTCGGGCCCGGCTGTGATGGCTAGCGGATAGCTTTGTGCGGTCAGCGTGAAATACTGGGTCAGGCTTCCAGACGGAGTAATCCGTCCGATGCTTCCCACGTTTCCGTCCGATCCGGTAAACCACAAGGCATTATCGGGACCAACGGCTATCGCGCCTTGGGGCGTGAAGGACACCGGGAAGTAGGACAGTTCGCCGGCAGTAGTGATACGGCCGACGATGTAACCGGCGGTGAACCAGAGGGCACCATCCGGCCCATTGACAATTCCATTGAGGCAGCATCCTTCGGTAGACGGATACTCGGTGACCGAGTCATTCTGGCCGTACAGGATGGCGAGCGAGGACGACAGCAGTAGGGACACGATGAGGCAAACGCTTTTTATCATTTGGTATTTCCATTTCGATGAGGTGCCGGTTGTTTTTAGGTAATTTGCGTGCTTGCCGCTCATGCTGGGTACTAAGGTGAGCAAGCCAATTCCAATACAGGCGCCGAGCCGTAGAATGCCAGGTACCAACGCTGTTGTTGTCGGTTCCAGAGGAGGGAAATTCAGACAGCAGTTGGTCGCTTCGATATGTCTGAGCTCGCGATTCTAGCGCGGCAAGGGTATCCAGTGTCTGTTGGTCGAAGTAGCCCAGGGGCATGGATGGATAAGTGTCCCGCTCGTGCCTAAGGTAGCGCCCAATGTCCCTACGGTACTCCAGCAGCAAGGTATTAGCTTGATACTCGGGATGACCTTGAAAGAAAACGAACATGCTGCGCCGCGATTTGACGAAGGTGTCGACACATCCATCCGTCGTATGCGTGAGAATCTGGTAGCCGCAATCCTTGAGTTCGCCGGCCGCCAAATCGTTCCATCTGGAGTGAGGCATGGGGAACGGCCGGTCGAGTCCGGCAGTCAGTCGATGACTCGAAGCCCGGGTGCATTCGAAGACGCCAAAACGTTTCTCGTTGAGACGGCGCCGCTCAATACCGCTGCCGTGAAGAACCGCCGCATGTGCAGCCAGGCAAGACCAGATCGCTGAATGGGTATTGTGCTCGGCCCAATCGATCACTTTGGTTAAAGCGCCCCAATAAGGTTCGTCCGGCAAGCTTGCAGCCCGCGGTTCGGTGCCGGTGACTATTAGGCCGTCAAGATGACGGTTCCATAGGTCGTCGACGCCGCAGTAATAGCGGTCAAGATGCTCGCGGGCGGTCTCTGATCTAGGCACACCGGGCAATGCATACAGTGACACTTGGATCGTCTCGCGCCCGGAGGCGGAATCGAGCAGAGATAGAAACTGGCGCTCGGTGGCCTTCAGCGCCCCATCCGGCATGTTGTTGACCAGACCGATGCGGATGCAGTCGGCCGAAGAAGGGGCGTTTACTACCAATTCAACAGACATCGGAATTCCTCCGGTGAGCCAGGGCCGGTTAGCACGCGGCGTTAAGCGCCTGGTCAAGGTCAGCAACGATATCGTCGATGTGTTCGATCCCAATACTCAGGCGGATGGCCTCGGGCCTGACGCCGGCCTTACGCTGCTCGTCGGCCGACATCTGGCGGTGAGTGGTGGACGCGGGGTGGCAAGCTAACGATTTGGCGTCGCCCAGGTTGACGAGGCGCTTCACCAGTTTGAGCCGATCGTAGAACTGTTTGGCGGCCTCGAAACCGCCCTGTATCCCGAAGGTCATTAAAGAGCAAGCGTGGCCGTCCAGATATTTGTTTGCCAGGGCGTGGTATGGGCTATCCGAAAATGCCGCGTAGTTCACCCAAGCTACGCGTGGATCGGCGCGCAGGAAATCGGCAACACCGCGGCCGTTTTGCACGTGGCGCTCAACTCGCAAGGCAAGCGTCTCAATCCCCTGCAGCAGCAGGAAGGCGCTGATCGCCGGAAGGACGGACCCAGTGGTTCGCTGATACACGCTACGGCAGCGCGCGATGTAGGCCGTGTTCCCGTAGTGCTCGGTATAAACCAGCCCGTGGTAAGACGCATCCGGCTGGTTGAACATGGGGAATTTGGCGGCGTGCAGCGCCCAGGGGAACTTACCGCTATCGACAATGATTCCGCCCAGCGTGGTGCCGTGCCCGCCAATGAACTTAGTAAGCGAATGCACTACGATGTCGGCGCCGTAGGCGATCGGGTTAAGCAGGATAGGAGTCGCCACGGTATTGTCAACGATCAAGGGCACACCATGTTTGTGAGCCACCTGGGCCAGCGATTCGATGTCACAAATATTCCCCGCAGGATTGCCTACCGATTCGCAGAAGATACCGCGTGTTTGGTCGTCGATCAAGCTCTCAATATCGCCGGGCTGATCGGAATGTGCGAAACGCACCGTCACACCCTGGCTGGGCAGGACGTGCGCGAACAAGGTGTGCGTGGTGCCGTATAACTGGGGCACGGAGACAACGTTCGTACCTAGGGCGGTCAGGTTAAGGATAGCGTAGTAGGTAGCGGCTTGGCCCGTACTCACGCACATTGCCTCTGCCCCGCCCTCCAGCGCAGCGACACGTTCTTCTAGTACCGCGGTAGTGGGATTGCTGATCCGGCTGTAGCGATACCCATCGGCTTCGAGATTGAATAAGGCCGCACCATGATCGGCACTGTCGAATTCGTAGGCTACCGTTTGATAGATAGGCACGGCCACGGCCTTGGTAGTCGGATCCGTGCGATAACCGGCGTGAATCGCGAGGGTTTCTTTTTTCATTTGCTCATTCCGGCGGGAACGGCCAATGCTTTAGCTATCGGGAGTTCGCTCATCTGAGTGACTACCCACTCGATATCATGTTCGGTGGTCCTGAAACTGGTAACGCAGGCGCGCACGACAGGGGCAGCGCCCCCGAGGCTGGCTTCAGCCATCCAGGCTATTTGCCGCTGGTGGAGTTCGGCGAGGAAGGCCGCCGCATCGAGTCCGTCGCGGGTGAAACAGACGACCGGCAGCGGGGTGGAGTTGACGATGCGCCAACCCGCGCGCGAAAGGCAGTCACGCAGCAAGTTACCCATGCGGGTCTGGCGCTCGATCATCTCTATATATCCGGCTTCGCCATGCTGGGCGAGAGCGAGGAAGAGTTTCAGGCCGACAAAGCGTCGCGACCATTGCGTGGTGGAGGCATAGGGATCGGTCACCGCGCTTACGCTTCGCGGCATATACGAGGTTTCGGCGTGAAAGGTTTCGGCCACAGCCTGCGGATGCCGGCAGAAGAACATACCCGCACCCATGGGGACGGAGAACCATTTATGCGCATCACAAGTGATGGAATCGGCGGACTCGATTCCGGCCAGGTGAGGCCTCAGTGCCGGTGAAATAATAGCAGCCCCCCCCCACGCGGCGTCGACGTGAAACCAGAGATTCTGTGCGCGACAGAAGCGAGCCAACTCAGGCAGAGGATCTATGGTGCCGGCGCCGGTGGTGCCCGCGGTCCCGACCACCATGAACGGTGCAAATCCGTTTTGATGATCGCGCGCGACCATGCGTGATAGGTCGTCGAGGTCCATCTTCAGATCCGGGCCGGTGGCGACGCGCCGCAGCATCTGGCGGCCCAAGCCCGTCATTTGCGCGATCTTGTTGAAGGAATGATGGACGTCGTGGGTGAGATAGACGGTGGGGGTTGCGGGAAGACTGCGCAATCCGTGTTCGCCGTATTCGGGGAATGCATGGGTCAAGGCGACGGTAACCGCTGAGAGATTCGCCTCGGATCCGCCGCTAGTGAAATTCGCGATCGCGCCGGGAGGAAGCCCGAACTTGGCTGCCAGCCATGCGAGAGTATGGCGTTCGATTTCATTCCCCGCCGGTGATGTACGCCAAGCCGCGAGTTGCGGATTGTACATGGCGACGAGGGTCTCGGCCACGATAGAAGCTAGGGTTACGCTGGGATTGGAGAGACCGAAATAACGGGGATGGGTTACCTGTACCTGCCACGTTTGTAGCATCCGCTCTACATCCGCGACGGCTTCTTCAAGCGGGATCGTCTTGTTGAAGTCGTAGCGGGACGCGAGGTAGGCACGGATTTCGCCAAGAGTGACACTGGGGGTGATCGGGCCCGCCGCGAGCTTGGATTCGCAAGCTATTACCGCGTCCCGGATCTGATTAAGAAGCATAGTGGCGAAGGACTCCGCCGCAAAGGATGCGGTCGTACAGCGTTTGGTCGATCGGCACAAAGCCGCCTGACGCCGGGTCATTGACATAGAGCGGGTCGGCGGTGACGGAAGGATCGTACCCTTGGCGCATGAGTTCGGTCTTGGTGTATTTGAAGGTGCCCGTGACTTCGATGGCATCCTGGAGGCGCAGGAACAGGGGGTGCGCGTAAGTCGGCAGGCAGCGGCCTAAGTGCTCGTGGAGTAAGTGAAGGTCCAAGGCTTGGTCGGCGACCAGCGCGGCCATGCCCGCCCTTCCATCGGCTTGAGGAACTAAGACGCCATAGACATTAGCTTGCTGGACTCCCGGAAAAGCGCAGAGAACTTGGGCAACTTCGAGGGTGGACACGTTCTCTCCCTTCCAACGGAACGTGTCTCCGATGCGATCAACGAAATAGAAGAAGCCCTGTTCATCTTTACGCATGAGGTCGCCGGAGCGCAGCCAGGTATCGCCTGCCTGAAATACGTTGCGGAGTAGCTTTTGCTCAGAGGCTTGCTGGCTGGTATAACCCTCATACTGCAGGCCGGCGTGAGATGGATCGTCCACGATCTGGCTGATTGCTTCGCCAACTTGGTTAGAAGCGCAATGACGGCAGAATCCTTGCTCGTTTCGGGCTGGGGCTTGCTGGTCGGCGTCGAGTTGAATTAATACTGGTGCGTACCGGTGGGCGAGGTAGGGGGGGACGCGGCCGATTGCGCCGCATTTGCCTTCGACATTGAACAGTGAGAGTCCGCCTTCGGTTGCGGCATAGAATTCCAGTATTTGTGGAATCCCAAAGCGGGTCTTGAATGCCTCCCAGACTTCAGGACTGAGACCGTTGCCGCAGGCCAGTCGCACGGTTGGCGCACCCTCTGATGGGAACGGCGCGGCGTGAAGCAGATAGCGGCAGAGTTCGCCGATGTATTGGATCAGAGTGCAATTCCAGTGAGTGACGTCTTTCCAAAAGGAGTTAGCGGAGAACTTACGGCCAATGACGACGGAACCGCCAGCAACCAGCATTGCGCCGGGGCCGAGTACGCCGCCGACGCTATGATACATGGGCAGGCAGTCATAAAGGCGATCGGATTGGCTAGCGTTCATCATGCCGGCAAACCAGCCGCTCCATTGCATGAGGCGTGCGTGGCTGACGTTAGCGGCCTTCGGGAGTCCGGTGGTGCCTGACGTGTAGATGTAGAGGGCCCGGTCATGAGTCGTTACGGGCCGGCGTTCGCATTCACCGAGCGCGATTTCCGGGTAGAGGTCGATCTGGGTATCCAGGCGACAGGCAGAGTCACTCGAGCCGTGGATCCAGATAGGCGGTTGGGATCGAAGGTCCGTCAAGGCCGAATCCAACTGTCCGGCGAGTTGAGCGTCTACAATGATCTGCCGCGGGGCGACGAGTCCGATGCAGTGCGCGAGCGCGTGCCCGGATATGTTGGTATTGAGAAGGGCGACCACGCCACCAACCATGTTGATGCCCAGCCAGATGGCCACATATTCGGGGCGGTTCGGCATAATGAGACAGACAGTGTCGCCTTTTTCAATGCCCTGGTCGAGCGCCCAACGGGCATACTGGTTCGCTCGACCGAGAAGCGATGCGTAGGTAAAGCACTCCTGCTCGGACAGCAGCGCGTGCACGTCAGGCGACTGTGCGGCGCGTTCTTCGACTACGGTAGTCAAGACACGAAGAGGATGCCGCGTTATGGATGCGGTTAGCTCAAGAGCGCGAGACCAAGCTTTGGCTACGGAGAGTTTGGCAGTCTCCGGTCTGACCGTTATGGCGGCCGTCATGCCGTGCTGCCTGCATCCACCGTAAGTACGGTGCCAGTGATGTTTTTGGACTTTGGTCCTAGCAGAAACTCAACGGCGTTGGCCACATCGTCTATTTCGGTAAGATGTTTGAGCGCGCTGCGCCGGGCGATTTGCTGACGTTGCTCGGCGGTCAGGTCCTGGGTAAGGTCGGTGTCAACAAATCCAGGCGCGACGGCATTTACATTGACTCCCATCCGACCGACCTCGCGCGCCAATGATCGGGTGAAGCCGATCAGCGATGCCTTTGTGGCGCCGTAGACAGAGAGACCGCTGTAACCGGTGAAGCCCATGATGGAGGCAATATTCACCACTCGTCCGCCGGCATCGGCCATCATGGATCGCACGACGTATTTGGTGAGCACCATGGGAGAAATGGTGTTGATGCGGACTAGTTGTTCGATGCGGGAGTTAGGCATCAGAGCCAGCGCGCCGTCATAGCTGATGCCGGCATTATTGACCAGACCGTAGATGGGCCCGTGCAGCTTCCGTAACTGTTTTACCAGGGCTCCGATGCCATCGGTCTGGGCGAGGTCGAAAGGATGGAAATGGAACGAATCTGGTGTGCGGGCTTCGGATTCCCGAATGGCGGCAGTAAGTGGGTCGGTGGCCTTGCGCGCTATCGCCAGGACATGATAACCTTCTTCGGCCAACTTACGCGCGACGCCCAGACCGAGGCCCCGGCTGCCACCGGTGACTATGACGTTGCGCATGGCTGCCGCAACACTTTACCCGTGGAGGATACGGGCAAGTGACTCACGAACCGGATGGCGGTCGGTACTTTGTGCCGGGGAAGCGCACCGCGACACTCCTGAAGAATCTCGTGTTCGAGATTGCGGGCGGCGCCATTCAGGCTGACGAGCGCGCTATCCAGGACCACGTCGGCAACGACGAGCGCTCCGGTGATTGGATTCTTTCTGGTTCGAACAAGTGACATGCGGACTCGCGGATGTTTGTTAATGACGGCTTCAACCTCTTCCGGATATACTTTCAGGCCGCCGACGTTGATGACACCGTCGCGCCGCCCCACGAAGTAGTAGCGGCCGGCTTGCAGTTCGAGCATGTCGCCGGTATCGACGAAGCCGTCTGCGCCGATCAGATCCTTGGAGTGGCCGCCTAAGTATCGACTGGCGTTGAGCGGCGAACGGATGCGTAGCGAACCATCCGTTATTCTCACTTGGACTCGAGTGTTGTTGTCGATAACGGCGGCGGGGAATCCTGCGTGACCGTCGGCTACTTCGAAGGCCAGTCCGGCTTCGGTCGAGGCGAAGGCGTGGACGATCGTGGCGTGGGGATAGAAGGCTTTGAGTTGGTTCAAAATCGACTGGTCGGCAACTTCGCCCGACAAACGCACATTTACGGGGGCGATTTCGTGAGCGGCGGGGCTGATTAGCGCGCTGCGCCAATGCGTCGGTGTCCCGGAAATATGGGTGACGCCGTGCTTGCCGGCGCGAGTCAGGAAATCGCTAGTGGACTCGCCCGCCTGCGACAACACCATCGATGCACCAGCGAGCAAAGCACGGAGAAATATCCGGAGACCGCCGTAGCGGCGGATATCGTAAAAGGTGCTCCAAACGGCAGGCTGCGGCGGGCTATCTTGGAGTGCGATCGCGCCAGCGAGGCTCGAGAGAGTGTGAACCACCAGCTTCGGCAATCCTGTAGTGCCGGATGTGAGAAGTATCCACTCTGTTTGCAGACCTGGAATGCGATTATAATTCGCGGGCGCGACTCGCGGGCCGCAAGACACAAGACAATCCATTCCAGGAAACTGCGCTTCTGGCGCGGAGCCGTCTAAGACGATAGCATCAACGCCAGCGGCGCCGATGACGAAGGGTAGATGCGCAGGCGGTAAATCGGCGGGACAAAGAACCAGGCGGCGAGCGATACCATCCAGTTCGATTAGTGCGAGTGCCGCGGCTAATTGATCGTTGGTCCAGATCAGCACGGACCGGCCGCGCAACTCGCTGGCGTTGGTTCCGAGGCACGATCCGCCCAGGAGTTCGCCCAGGCAGACTGAGGCAGTGGATCCGGACAGATAACTGTCGAAGGGATCCGTAACCGCGTTCATGCCGTACCAGAGCGAGCCCTGGTCACTTGGCTGCATTTTCGTAAAACTGGACGAATTCGCCGAAGGTCACTGGGAAGCCGGCCTCGGTGGCGTTCGTAAACGGATCGACGCCAAGTGCGTCCTCAAGGCGGGCGACAACGACCGCCATACACAATGAGTCAAGGCCGGAGTCGATTAGCTCGAGGTCATCGGCAAGCAGCGCCAGGCGCTTGTCTTGTTCTTGGGCGACTTGAGTGAATTGCGCGACTACTTCTGCTCTAACGAACATTGCAGTTAGTGCGGTCTAGTTCCGGCTCGTGGCTGGAAAATCGTGAACTACGGTTTGTATCAATGCACTGAGGAGGTCGACGCCCTCGAAGATACCCGCCTCGGTATCCATTGGACTGATTTCAATTTCGGCGGCGAGCGATTGGTACAGTTCCTCGGTGTGAGTGATATCGCAAACGCCGTGAACGTCGGTATACTCCATTTCGGTCGACCCCTGACGCCGCGCCAGGTCGGCCAGGTAGGCCATAAACTTTTGGATGAAGCCTTCGAAGAATGCCATGGTCACGACAATCGGCACTCCGGACAGCCGGCCGATAAACAGCCGTACGTTAGTCAAGTCGCGATAGACGGCCCATGAGTCGGCTTCAGTTGGCACCGCGTGAGCTGCAATAGCGAACTTTCGCAGCATGTTGGGGTGCGAGTCACGGACTTCCTCGTGAAGATTTTCGAGGATCTTCGAGCGAGCCTCTTCGGACGAGACGGCGAGGTAGGCGCCGGTCATCCAGTAGATGAAGTTGCCCTCTAATACCGCGGAATATCGTGCGATGATCCCGCGGCGTTGTTCGGCTGTCAGTTGTGCGGGTTCGGGTAATGCGGTTAGGAGCTGGTTAATGGCGCAATCGATATATTCTCTAATCGACGCCACATGAACGTGATTGAGACTCTGAACGGCAGCAGTTGAAGACATTGTCCCTCCTTATATTCTGGTCAGATGTGTTACGAGCCCTACTCAGGGAGTTAACTAAGGAATCAGGAACTTGGCGCGCGAGCGAATACGGCGAATTGACTGACGAGTCAGATCGTCATAGTATCTTACAATATGGTTAGGCACATTACAAGACTTTATTTGTAATATTACTTGATCGCGACGGTAACCGGAGGGCTTGCTGTTTGTCCGGCCGTCATCACGAGAGGAATCGAATTACCGGTGGGTGCCTGGATGGGTACCCTGCAGTTGACTTGCACCATTCCGGATATCTGGCCGGGCGCGGCACCGGCGTAGAGGATCTCAGCCGGGCTGTCTCCGATGTACACGGCGATTGAATTGAGTGGTTTGGGTAATATTGACGTTGGGATGAGTCCATCTATCCCGGGCGGATAAGTTTGTCCGGTGCCCGTTCCATAGAATGTGATTATGGATCCCCTTCCGGCTGGGTTACCGGGTGAGTTCAGCGATGAGTCCTCATTCAGTAAGGCGCCCGGGCCAGTACCGCTACCGGTTCGGGTAAATACCCCGGGTACCA
Organism: Bryobacterales bacterium; assembly: GCA_963738345.1. Taxonomy (GTDB): domain Bacteria; phylum Acidobacteriota; class Terriglobia; order Bryobacterales; family Bryobacteraceae; genus Bog-159. The sequence continues at coordinate 1,397,484 of CAVTWI010000002.1, read as the reverse complement.
CCGAAGCGACGGGCAAAGAGAGGCTGGCGGATACGGCCGAATTAGAAATCACTAGTGTGGTTGTGTTACGTCCCGCAATGGAGAATGGAACTACCGCGTCCGCCTGCCCGGTAGACGTGCGGATTAATGGTGCTTTGATGCCATCAAACAAGATTCGATTCGATTCCGGCGCGGAATTTATGGCGGTGCTGACAATAGTGATCAATTCACCGGCTGCAACCGGACCCGGCAAAAGAGTTGCCGCGTTCAATACACCCTGGGGGACGAGCGACTGCCCCGAGGATGACAGTATGGCCAAAGACCCGTCGGACGCGGTAACTGGAACGGGGCGCCCGTGGGAATCCGCTGCTAAGGCATTCTCAAAATGCATTGCAGCATTACCTATTGCCGCATTCTCTTTCACGTTGACAAAGATCGTAATGACCGCGCCTGACTGAATGGCACTCTGATTCATCTGCCAGATGAGAAACCGCGACTTACCTGGAGCCAGTGGCGCCACATATAAGGATTTAGCCGAGTTTCTAGAGGCGCTGCCGATTACGGGCACAAGCAACAGGACCGACGGATCGTACTGAATATCGAATTGAAGGCCGCTGACGGGTTGCCCTGGATTCGCAAAGATAACCGGCACCGGGAGGCTGCCGCCGCGGCCGGAAATGGATGCGGGGATGGAAATTGTCTGGCAGAGGCTGGGTACGGTTATCGCCGGGATGGCGAGGCCGCATGCCGTGAGTAGCTTAACGCCGGCTAGTTGGCGTCTCGGGCACATAGCGGGGTTGCATGCAAAGTCTTAAAGTCCCGCACTCGCCCAGCGGGCCCGCACGGTTTCACGAGTTTCCGCGGTGGCCGTCTCGGCAGCTTCAACACTGACCGGAGGGTAACCCTGGAGCACGAGGTAGGCCGTGATCCATTCGAGGTCTGCCTCATCAACTATGACGACCGTACCGTCGCGGGTTCCTATCCTGAATGTCATGGAGTTTGCCGGAGTCACGGAATTGAGCTGGAAGGACAGCGCAAGGTGCGCACACCATAGCGCTTAAGGAATTGTGAGACTTCTTCGCCGAGGTCGTTGGAGAGCCGGGATTGTTCTTTCCTGGCGATGTCGATCCAAATCGTGCCAGCCGCTACCAATGCGTCTCGGACGTCGCCGGGTATTTCGAACAGGCTTAGAACCACGTCGATCTCTTTCGATTCCAGGAGAGGGAGGGCTTCGCGCACTGGCTTGTCGGTCGCGTACAGGCGCCAGAATCTTGTCTTACCGCGGCGCCAACCTCCGGGTCTTTCGAACACATAGCAATCATGGTCGCGCGAACTGGGAAGTCCGGAGGCGGTGAACAGTTCGATCATCTCGTCCACGATCTTGGCGAACATTTCGGTCTTTTCGTGACACGAGACTGTCCTTGGAAATGCCGGCGGACCTGCCACTACGCGAGCCGGAAATCCGACCGCCATGGATCTCGAAGGCAAAGTACCGGAAACGACAGAGTTGGCGCCTACCATGGTACCGTCGCCGATTTTGGCGCCGGGCAGCACGAAAGTACGCCACGCCAAGCCCACGCCCTTGCCGATCTCAATGGGGGCGAAGTCGACGGCATAGCCTTCAAACTGATTGAGCCAGGACGAATGCCCAAAGATCAAGCTGTGCCCGCCTATGCCGGTATCATCTCCGATGATGATCGACCGCGCGGGATTGATGAACGACCACTGCATGATCTGGCAATTTCGCCCCACCACAAAGCGCGAATCGGGCGACTGAAGCCCCCCCACAAACACCTGCTCGTTGATCTTGGTTCCCTCTCCGATTTCAATGTGGGGCGTATCAAGGAAGGTCATCGATCCGATGTGAATATATGAGCCCAGGCGGATCTCCGTGCCCCGGATGATGGTGAGGAATCCGATGTGAGTGTGCTCACCGATCTCTACCCGATCGCCGCAGACGACAGCGCCAAATCCAATCGAGACATTCTTACCGATTCGATAGCCTTTCAGACGATAGAAGAGAATCTTCAGGAAGCTAGGCCACCACCCATGGAGGAGAATGTCCCTGATGGGAATCCGCGGTTTCTCAATCAGCATTTTGCCCCAGTTGCGTTGCCTACGACTTTGAGCGCGGGCACAGCGCCTGTGTGGATCGGGCCGGCCTTTAGGGCTTGCTCCGCATTCGACAGCAGCCAGACCAGAGGGATAAGTAGGGCAAAACCGACCAGGGAAAAAGGAATGCCGCCGTGTTTGTGCAGATCGCCGAATAAGAAAGCGCGGTTCACATAAACACCGAGGAGCGAGATCGTCACGATGCGTACGGTGTTACGAAATATAGCGATCGGAATGATGCACAGAATTAGCAATAACCGGGTCCAAGAGGTGCGGAGGAGCAAGGGGCACATGGCGAGACCGACTAAGAAGAGGGCCGTAGTCGATCGAATGCCGCTGCATTGGGGAGCAACTCCTATGTCGACACCCGGCAGCGACAACACCATGCCATGCCGCAAGACAGGTACACCTACCGCACGGAACAGGAGATACGATAGACTGGCCGAACCCGCTTGCAATGCCGCGGCGAATCGATCCAGCATCGCCGGCGGAGCTGGAACAATGAGAAATAGGATCCCCAGGGCAAAGCTGGCCGCGCGCGATGCGATGAGGCCAAAACAAGAAATAAATGCTCCGATGCATATCATGGCGAGCGCGATGGGGGCGGGAGTCAAGCTTACCGCGCGGCCGCTCGCAAAATAGACAGTTAGGCCCAAAAGCATTACAGGAATACCGACAGCCGGGCAGTAGCGCGCGTGAGCCTGTATCTGGCCCATCTCGCGGTACACCAAAGCAGCGCTGATGAATGGAACACCGAGGATGAACGTATAGCGTTCGTCGCGAAGCGCTAGCTCGACGAGTGCGGCGAGCGGTGTCCATAAGACACAGACAGCCAAGACAAGCAACGCTGCGAAGATAATGAGCCTGGGGGTAATCGCTGCCAGGCGTCGTGAGCGGATCGGCATTATGCTCCGGTGACGGCCGCTAGTGACAACGTCTTGCGGGGTACTGAATCCATCATTCGGGAATATACGGTGGAACTGCCGTCGGGCAAGCACGGTTTCGGTCCCATCCGATGCGTCACAGCGAAGGCGGCGAGTTGTAGCCTGCTTGTGAGCCCGAGTTTGGTGAAAATGCTGGTGAGGTGATGTTTTACCGTGCGTTCGCTGATCGCTAACTTTTGCCCGATTTCCCGGTTTGAGTGTCCTACGGCAATCATCGCGATGACTGTCTGCTCACGCGCCGTCAGGCCGTGGCGCTCGTAAGGCGGCTCGGGTGTTTGTTCACGAAGGAGATCATGGAGCAGCCGGACGAGAATAACTACACTATCTCCCTGGAGACAATAGCGCCCGGCCAAGACGTTGCGTATACCTTTGACTAACACCTGCGCGGGCGCTGATTTCGGTAAGATACCGCTAGCCGAGGCGCGAATGGCGCGAATCACTTGGCCTTCGTCGACGGAGTTTGCCAACAGAATAGTACGAACGGCAGGCCAGAGTTTGAGGGCGCGGGGGAGTTGATCGGCCATCTCGGAATCGATCAGCAGAACGTCCGGGTTGAGCCGCGGCGCCAGGGCCAGCAAGTGATCGTGGTCACAGATGTCCGCGACAACCTCGAAACCGGGCTCCGTTTGGAGCGCCGCCAGCACGGCATAGCGACAGCGTGGATCCGCGGTAGCGAAGGCTATTTGTATGGAAGGCATTTTGCTGATCATGTTAGGTTTACGGCACCCGTTATTCTGGTACGACTATACGGCTGGGGCGGAGGTTGCCCGTCCCCGCCGTTGCTCCCGGCGCGTTGCCCAATACTTTGTCATTCGTTCGGAGACTTCTTGGCGTTCCGCCGCCGACATTGACTTCCGGCCCCTGCTGCGCGGGCGCTCGTCCTGTTTCGTATCAGGCTTTAGGACATCCACTGTTTCCAAAAAGGCGATGACGCGATCCAGACGCCGCTTTTCTTCCAATAAATCCTGGATCATCTTACTGGTATCCATGGCAGTTCCCCGGGGAGCAACCGGCCCGATTCCTTTCGCTTAGCGGAGAGATACCGGGACTTGGCTTGGAGTGAATATGAATCCGAATTCCGCTCTGTAATACGTGCGGTTCAGACCTTGCAACGCGGTGGTTCCAAGCGGCAACACGGAGAAGCGACCCACCGCCTGGAGGCCGGGGCGAAGCAGACGGCTGAATGACGTTCCAAAATTCGTGGCGTTATACGATTGGACCGATGCGAGTTGCGCCATGGAGGTGCGGCCTGCTTGCATCGATAAGCTCCAGCGGTTGGTAAAAGAGTATTGCACACCCGCGGTGATGGCCTGTTGTTGCGATGTGAGCACCAGGCCGTTGCCAGGCGAGATTCCTCGGAGGTAGGAGAGATTCGTGGAGGCGCGGCGCCATTTCTTGGTAACCCGGGCGTTCAGCAAAGGGGAGTTAATGGAACGTTGGTCGATTTGAATTCCGGTGCCGGTTCCGAGAATTGCCGCAATGGACGGGTCGAGGGGAGCGAGGGCCAGGGCGAGTGTGGTCCCGTGATTCAACCCAGCTTGGAGGGCGATGTCGATGCTCTTGGTCGCGCGCCAGGAATAGTCCATCGCCACATGCTGGATATCGGCGGATCCAAAGGTGGTGTAACTGAAGTGATTGAAGCCGTAATCAGCGCCAATTGAAGCGCGATTGCTGAGGCGATAAGTGGCGTCCCCCGTGATTGAGGCACTGTTGGTACCGATCAGAGCTAACGAATCCTGCCGGAGCAGGGATCCCTCGATGGAGCCGCTAAAAGAAAGGCGCCGCGTCTTCTGATAGGTGACCGTGGCGATCGAGTCAATGAGCTTGAGTCCGTTGCTGAAGGGTTCGTTGGCAGCCAGGGTAGAAGAGCTTTCAAGAAAGGCGGGCTGAAGAAGCATGCTACCGAGATCCTGTTTCAGGATGCCGCCGGTCTGCCGTATTGAGAGTGTAAGATGACGCCGCAGTTGCGAGACAAGTGTGGCGGTGAAGAATTGATTCAGGCCGTTCGCGACGGTTTGCCCGGAGTAATCGCGATAACTTCCGCTGTACTCCAGCTGCAGGGTCATTCTGCGCCACGAGTGCATGCCGCGCAGACCGAAGCCCAACTCCAGACCGGATTGCAGACCGCTGGGTAAGGCTAGGAGACTTCCGCCTAAACCTGTCCCGTATACGCGATTCACGCTGACGAAAGGCTGGATCGTATCGGTGGCCCCATTCGCAGCGGCGGGCTGACTCCCGCGACTTAGCACAGCGGGACCGGCGAAGTCTTCAATGGCTGTTGGGGTAGTAGCGTCCGATGATGTTGTTTGAACTGTTTCTTGCGATTCCTCTTGTGCTACTACAGAGGACGTCCAGCAGAGTAGCCACGCTGCTAACAGAGCGGACCGCCAGAGTATTCTAATCGCTTGGGATGGATGAAGCAGTTGGCACTCGGACCCGTGAGACATCTTGGACCTCCGTGGTGCAAATTCCGTTCAAATCGTCTTCAGACGCCGGTATTCGGGGCCTTGCCGTAGCGTCCGTAATATTTCGAATACAATCGATTGAGCCCTTCAACGCCGTTCAGCACGATGCCGATGATGTTCTTGGGGCCGAGCAAAGCACAGGCGGCTTTCACCGATGCTTGGGGCGTAGATCCGGCGCGCACCACAAGAAGCGCCGCATCGGCGTGCCGCATCAACGATAGAGCGTCTGTCACCGGCGTGATGGGCGGAGAGTCGATGATGATCCAATCGAAGTGCGGAGAGAGGGTTTCCATGATGGTGGAAAACCGGTCCGAATGCAGCAGTTCGGTGGGATTGTCGTGAGCTTCGCCACCGGGTAAGAGGTACCAAGACAAAGGTTCGAGGCGGCGAATTGCTGACATCGGATCCAAGCCTTTTTCGAGACAGGTCGCCAGCCCGGCGCGAGCCGGTAAGCCCAGGTTGCCGGCTATGGTGGCATGATAGAGGTCGGCCTCGAGCAACAGTACTTTTCGCGCGCCATGTTCGGATAACGCCGTCGCCAGATTAAGGGCCACGGTAGACTTTCCGTCTTGGGGCAAGGGGCTGGTGACCAGAATCGTTTTCAGCTTTGCAGTCTGCGCCCGCTCTCGAAGCCGTAGGCGCAAGAATCGGAAGCGGTCCGCAGCCAAGCCTTGGGGATCGGTGTACAGAACGATTCGATTGGCAACGTCGAGGTGTACCTCATCAACCGGAATTCGATCGAACTCAAACACCGCGCCGGCATCCTCGGACGGCGGGTCTACGGGCTGCGCATCCGCGACAGCTACGCATGCAAGGGCCTTGGGACTGATACTAAGGAAGTGACTCATCGAGTTTTCTGTGGGGATGGGCTGTAGCCGGTCGAGGCCCAATGGGGGCAGTAGCTGGGGCGAAATCCTAAGTCGTACGCGCAAAGCAGTAGGGGCTAGCCATGGCGGTACACATAATATTCGGCAGCGCACATAACCGCGAGCAGAATGCATCCGGCCACCGCCTCGAACACCCATTGCCAAGCCTGCCGGCGCTGTTGGGCAGGGATGGGGATGAATGGGACGCCCATGATTAGCGGCCCTGGAAAACCAAGGCTGAGATCCTTCTCAGTGTAATAGCACGCATTCAGAGTTTCAACGAGAAACGCCAGCACTAAGCCAAGCGCCAGTCCTCCCCCTGCGCCGCCCAGGCTGATCATCAGGCGTTTGGGGCTCGAGGGTAAGGCGGGCAGGCTGGGCGGATCGACCAGACGGAATTGCTGACCCTCCTGGTTCTTCTCAAGGCTTAAGGCTACACCGGACTCCTGTTGTTTCTTCGACAGGTCCGAATAACTTAGCTTGAGCAGTTCGTAGTCGCGGAGCATCCGCGCGAGTTGCTGTTCTCGAACCGGCGTACTGTTTAGGCGTTCCTGGTATTTGCCGATCTTCTCTTTCAATTGGTCGGCGTCGTGGGTGAGGTTTTGCAATTCAACATGGTTGGCTTCGAGTTGACTCCGCAACTGAGCGGTTGGCGCATCGTCTCTGCGGCTGACGACTGCAGGAGGATCTCCTGGTTTCTCGGGGGCTGCGGGGCGAACCTGTGATTTGACCCGGGCCAGCGAGGCTTCGGCTCTGGCGATCTCTGCGTTTTTCTTCACTACGTCCGGGTGATCTGGTGTGTATCTGCTCAGAAGGGTGGCTTTCTCGTTCTGTAAGCGGGTGAGATCTTTTTCCAGATCCGCTGTTGGGCTGACCGAGACCTCAACACTCCGTCCGGCTACGTTCACGGTTTCATGCGCGGGCAGGCTTTGGTATCCGCGGAGAAGCGATTCCAAGTAGACCTTTTGTTCCTGTGCGCGGCTCAATGCCGCCATAGTGTTTTGGAGTTGCGCCGATAGGCTCGCCAGGATCTGGACATTACCTTGTTGTTGTTCCGGCAGATCGCCCAGGTGCTGCATCTTGAAACTCTGCACCATGGCTTCCTGCTTGTCCAGTTGCGCTTTGACGGCGTCCAGTTGTTCGCCCAGGAAGCCAGTGGTTGCGGTGGCCTGATGCTCCCGCATCTTGACGTTCTCCAGCATGAACAGATCGGTGATTTTTGAAGTCACGGCTTGTGCGATGTGGGCATCGTCCGCCACGAAGGAGATCCGGAACGAATTGACGTCCTTGCGGGTGGGCCCGCTCTCCAAGGGTTGGATCTCGAGCCTTTTCCTCATCCGTTCGATCAGTTGTTCGGGGGCTAGGTGACTTCGGTCCTTCGCATAGAGGCCGACCTCGTCAATGATGGAAAGCAAACTGGAGCGAGATAAGACCTGCTGGGTCATCCCCTGGAGGGCTTCGCTAACGTCGGTGGTGGTGGTGGATTTCACATACCATTCCGGTACCTGTTGTTGAATAACCAGGACCGTCGCTTCGGACGTATATTTGTTAGGCAGCAGTTGAGCAACGGCGATCGTCACCAATGTGACGGTGACGGCGGTTAAAGCGATCCACCATCGTCGCTTGCGTAGGAAGTACGGGATCTGCGCGAGATTAAATGACTGCGGTTCTTCGGGTTCGGGCATGGTCGTATATGAAGATTGCGCCTAGTTCTTGATCTATTACTAGGAGACCGCCGCAAAGCGGCTCTCAATTTGCGAGCCTTCGGCCTGGGCGCTGTCTAGATAGGTTCGCAGGTCTGTCGCCAAGGTACGTACAAAAGGTTCGACTAAGATACCTTTGCGATAGACGGGGACGGCGTGGACTTCCAGACCGGTCTCGGCAATATCGCCCCATCCCAGGGCCGGATCATCCAGCTTCCAAAAATGTCCTTTGCACCGAATGACCAGCATGCGGCCTTGATATTGCTGCGGCATATAGTCGAGCGCGGCGCGGTCGTTCATCCTTCTTACTCGTGAACGTGGGTATCGTTCCTGATTTGAGGAGCCAATTCCCGTGCTGCCCGCCACACTCGAAATGCGTGTTCGGAGGCGCCCGCCCGCGGTATCCAGTTTCTCGCGCACGAAACGCCAGCGGCCTCCATTACGAATAGACAATAGATTTGCCGCGTGGAACCAGAGGTTCTGAGCCAAATGCGCGGGAGCCAAACGCCGCAAACTCTTGCGGGATATCTTCCGCAGGTTGTAGGTGTCGATTAGAACGAGCAGAGCCACACTCTTTCCCTGCGCAGTCAATTGCTGCGCCATCTCGAGCGCGATTGTGCCGCCGAGACAGTAGCCACCTAGGAGGTAGGGCCCCGTGGGCTCGAATGCCCTCAGCTCCTTGACATAGTGCGCGGCCATGTCCTCAACACGGGACTGAAAACGTCCGTTGCCACCCAGCCCTTGCGATTGAAAACCGTAGACCGGTTGGTCCGAACCCAAATGATGAGCCAGTTGCCTGTATAAGAGTACGTTGCCCTCGGCGCCATGCACCAGGAACAGTGGACGCTTGGAGCCACCCGGTTGCATAGGCACCAGCGATGACCAGGACGGAGTCCAGCCGTCTTTACGCAAGATCTCGGCGATACCCGCTACAGTCGATGCCTGGAAGAGAATCGCCAGCGGTAGCTCTCTGCCTGTTACAGATTTGATTTCCGCGAGCAGGCGCACAGCGGCGAATGAATGCCCCCCAAGGTCAAAGAAATTATCGTGCCGTCCGACGCCGCGAATGCCCAAGACTTTTTCCCACAACCGGGTGAGTTGCTGTTCAAGCACATCGCGCGGGGCTCCGGACGCAGTTGGCACGCGCGAGGGAGAGTGACTTGGTGCTGGGAGAGAGGCCCGATCTAGTTTGCCGTTGGCGGTTAGGGGGAGGGCGGATAAGAAGACCCATGCGTCCGGGACCATGTAATCGGGTAGGCTCCCCTTGGCGAACGTGCGAAACTCGGCAGTTGTGGCCTTAGACGAGGCGTGTGCTACAAGATATGCGATGAGCTGCTTTTCGCCGGCATGCTCGGCGATGTTGACGGCAGCTTCGCGCACTCCGGGATGTGACCGCAGCACGGCTTCGATTTCCCCCAACTCGATGCGGAATCCCCGGATTTTGACTTGATGATCGATGCGCCCTAAGAACTCCAAAGTTCCATCCACCCGGTAGCGCACGGAATCCCCCGTGCGGAAGAGCCGCGTCGCGGGATCGGCTCCGAAGGGGTTTTCAATGAACTTCTCAGCCATTAGTTGGGGACGATTCCAGTATCCCCGCGCCAAACCATCACCACCGATGAGTAACTCCCCCGCAACTCCGATGGGAACTGGCTGCAGATGGGAATCGACGACGTAAAACTGGGTGTTGGCAATGGGACGCCCAACAAGAACAGGCTCGCCTTCTTTTACCTCGTGTACGGCGGACCAGATGGTCGTTTCGGTTGGCCCGTACATGTTCCAAAGCGAGGCGCATTTCGGCAGCAAGCGCGTAGCGAGGTCTTCGTGCCATGCTTCTCCGCCACAGAGGATCTTCAATCCCGGTCTGCCTTCCCATCCCGATTCGAGCAACAAACGCCAGGTGTATGGGGTGGCTTGCATGATGGTCGCGCCGCTGCTTTTAATTAGCGACGCCAGTTTCGCTCCATCTTTGACGACTGCGTCGGGTGCGATTACGACTCGCGCGCCTATCATTAGCGGCAGCCATAGCTCGAGTCCGAAAATATCGAAGGAAAGCGTAGTGACCGAGAGCAAAGTATCTTGCGCGATCATGCCCGGCCGCAGACGCATCGAATTCAATAGATTGATGACTGCGCGATGGCTTACCTGGACCCCTTTCGGCTTACCGGTAGAGCCTGACGTGTAAAGTACATAAGCCAGGTGGGTTGAGTCATGACGGTCGATCGGCAGTTGAGAACCATCGTTCGTACGGATGCCGGGCTGATGGTTCGCCTGCGAATCGAGCGGCTCCTGAAGGTTGTCGCGTGTGAGGACGATGCGCGCCCCGGAATCTTCCAAAACAAAATCGCGGCGAGACTGCGGATACGTTGGATCTAACGGAAGATATGTTCCCCCGGCCTTCAGGATACCCAACAGACCGACGACCATTTCGAGCGAACGCTCTACCGATATGCCCACCAGGTCGTCCGGTCTGACGCCGAGCGTATGAAGCCTGGATGCAAGGCGATCCGCACGTTCGTCTAACTGGCGGTACGACAGGCGCTGCGCTCCAAATTCCACGGCGACAGCGTCCGGCGTTCGGCGGGTTTGTTCCTCAAAGAGTTGATGAATCGAACGGTCGCGGGGATAGTCAAGCTCCGTGCGGTTCCAATCGAACAGCAGTTGATGCCGTTCCTCAGCGGTCAACAACTGGCATTCGGCTATGCGCCGGCCGGGATCAGCAGCTACGGACGTCAACAAGCTGCGGTAATGGGCGAACATGCGAAAAATGCGATCTTCGTTGAAGAGATCCGTGCTGTATTCCGCTTCCAGGCAGATTCCGGATTCCTCTTCGGTCACGAAAAGGGTGAGGTCGAACTTAGACGTCTTGCTGTCGGCCACGAGCGACTCTATCTCCATCCCGTCCAAGCCGATAAACGAGAATTCCTGCTCACGATCGCGCCAATTGAGCATGACCTGGAACAGCGGAGTGAAGCCCAGGTTTCGCTCTGGCTGAACTCTGCGCACGACCTGATCGAACGGCACGGCGCGATGAGTGTAGAGATCGAGGGCGCAACGCTGCACGCGAGCCAGCAATTCCCGAAACGTCAGATCATCGGAAATCTTGGTGCGCAGCACATGGGTGTGCAAGAGGAAGCCGATCACCGATTGCAGTTCAGGCCGGTCCCGGTCGGCGATAGGAATTCCCAGGAGGATATCTTCGCTGCCAGTGTATCTGTGGAGTAAAACATTTAAGGCAGCCGCGAAAACGCTGAACAAACTCGTCTTTTCCAAACGGCTACATTGTCTTAGCGCTTCCGATAGTTCGGAAGTAAGCTGAAAGCGCACTCGGGCGCCGCGATGGGAGACTGCGCCGGGACGCGGACGATCGGCGGGCAGATCCAAGAGTGGTGGTGCACCTCGCAGGTTGTTTTCCCAAAATGCCAGGTCCTCCGCGAATCCCGTCTTCGCTAATTGTTGTACCTGCCAAGTGGCATAGTCGCCTTGTTGAATCGGAAGCGGCGCCAGCACAGGCGATTCGCCGTGCACGATTGCACGATATACAGCGGAAAGCTCGCGCCACAACACTCCCTCAGACGACCAATCGCAGATAATATGGTGCATCATCAGGATGAAGACGTGATCCTGCGGACCAACGCACAGCAAGGTTGCACGGATTCCAGGTTCTGCTTCGAGATGATACGGGCGTTTGGGCTCATCAGTGAGCAACCGCGCGACCTCTGCTTCGCGCTGAGGTGCCGTTAGTTTGCTTAAGTCGATTTTCTTGAGTTTCAGCGGCCAACTTTGATGAACGACCTGAACCGGCTCTTCAGCCACCTGAATCGTGGATCGAAGTACTTCGTGGCGTGCGATGACCGCGTTGAGCGCCTGTTCTAGGGCGTCAACATTGAGGTTTCCCCGCAAGCGCACAGCTTCGGATTCGCAATAGACGGGTAGTCCGGGATGCAACTGCTCCATGAACCACAGCCGCTGCTGGCCTGGGCTTAGCGGGCATGGAATTGATGTGTCCCGTCGGGTAATCGACTGGGCGTCCCCCCGAGTCGGAACCCTGCTCGAATCATCCCGAAATTGGCCATCTGTGTGCCTACCCAAGTGCATGCGGCGCCTGATGAGTCCGGACAATTGGGCAATAGTCCCATGATCAAAGAAATCCGAGAGGGATAGGGTCACCGGAAGTTCTTCGCGTAGCTGCGAAAGGCACTGGATGGCGAGAAGCGAGTGTCCGCCGAGCGCGAAGAAATTGCTGTGCAAATCGACTGTGGGTTGACCGAGCAGCGTCGCCCAGATCCTTGCGATGATCGCCTCGATCGAGCCTGATCCTTCGGGAGCCGAGCTGGCATCGGAACCCGCTACTGGTGGGAGTTCGCCGGACGCGATAGGGGCGAGAACATCCTCCGTTGGTATCTGATCGAGCAAACGGAGCCGTTGTACTTTGCCGGAGGGACCCTTGGGCAAGTCGCTGACAAAATAGATTCGTGTGGGCGTCTTGAAATCACCTAACCGGGTTTGACAGAAGGAAAGCAGTTCCTTCTCGGTCACCGTAATACCGGCCCGCAAGACCGCGAAAGCAACTAGATCCTCGCCCAAGTGCCGATCAGGAACACCCACCACAGCCGCCTCAAGCACGCCGGGATGGGCTTCCAAGACGTCGTCGATCTGCCGCGGAGCAATGTTCATTCCGCCTTTGATGATTAGTTCCTTGGACCGTCCCACGACAAAGAAATAGCCGTCTTCGTCCTGATACGCGAGGTCACCCGTGTGTAGCCAAGCATCGTCAGTTAAGACGGATCGAGTGCCTTCGGGGTCCTTGTAGTAGCCGCGCATCACGGCCTCACCGCGGATCAGCACTTCACCGGAATCCCCGCCCGCGACATCGATTCCATCGCGATTGACGATCCTGGTCTCGAAACCCCAAGCCAGGCCTGGAGAACCGATCTTATTCTCTCCTGGCGGCAGTGGATTTGAAAAGATGTTGCCGGCTTCACTGGACCCCATTGCCTGGATAAGCAACAAGTCGAATTTATTGAGAAACTCCCTGTGTTGGGCGGGAGACAGCGGCGCAGACGAAGATCGCAAGAAGCGGATGCGCGCAAACGTGTCTTGACGGTGCCCTTCGAGTGGATCCTTCCAGTCCAATAGCTGAGAAACGATCGTCGGTACAATGGCTGACCAGGTGCAGCAGTGCTCTTCTAACCAATCCCAGAACCGGCTCACGTTGAAGCCATGCGGTACCACCACCGAGCCGCCACTTAGCAGCGTGGGGATCAGGGTTACGCATTCAGCGTTGATGTGATAGAGCGGTAGCACTAAGAGGGAGCGGTCCGAGGACGAGAGTTGGTGTGATTGAACCGAATTTCGGGCTTGGGCGAGTATCGTGCGGTGCGTGTGCACAGCCGCTTTGGGTTGGCCGACGCTGCCCGAGGTGTACATCAAGAGCGCTTCATCGTCCGGGGCAATCAACGGCATTTCGGGCGATGTCTGGCCATCAAAAAGCGGGGGAAGGTGATCCGCATCGGCGGGGATTACTCTTATGGCGCGCTTAATGCCGGCCATCGCGCCTTCGGCCAGTTCAGTGTAGGGATCACCGACGAACAATATATTAGCGTCAGAGTGATCCAGGGTGTAGCCGAGTTGCGATACGCCGGCGCGAACGTTGAGCGGGACGGCTACGAATCCACCGTACATGGATCCGAGGAACAATTGCGCGGTGAACAGCCCGTTGTCGAGCAGGAACGCGATTTTGTCACCGGGCTTTAGGCCTGCGCGTTGAAGTCCGGCGGCGATTTGTTGGGAATGTTCTTGGAGCGTTCCAGATGTTACGACATCCGGTATATCGGGGCTGATGAGGAATGGGGCCTGCGGCTGGGTCTGGGCCATCCCGTCAATCAGTTCCACGATCGTCGCTGCTTCGATGTTCATAAACGCTGGAACGCCCAGAAACCGGAATTCGTGGCGGCCTTACTCGTCGTATCCTGGAAGACAGCTTTGGCGCTCCGACTTTGTTACCTTCAAGAGGCGGCGCTGACCATAGCCGGAGCGAGTTCGTAAGAAATGCGATTACCGTTCAAGACAGCGTAGGCCAGCCGTGCTCGCTCGCTCCCTCTTCCTTGGATCTGCCAGGAACCGCCAACGTCTACGAGACTTAGTTCCCTTCTGGCCCGCCACCACGCAGCTATATCGGCAGGCAGCGCAATCCAGGTTTCGCCTTGGGATCGCAACTCATAGAGGTGACCAAGCAAATCAGTGTAAACGCGTCGGGCGTCCTTCTTGATGATGTAGTCTGGATGGACGATGAAGCTAATGAGGCCGGATTTCTTGCGGATCATAGAGATCTGCTCCTGCCACAGCCGGATCGAATAATCGTTCAGAATATTGAAAAGCGAATAGTCTTGGATCGTCGTGAGAGGCAGTTCCAGTACCTTGCCGACAAAAAAGGGGAATACGGTACAGCAACCGCCCCGCTGCGGCTCAAGATGAGCGACATTTGGAATGGACATGTCATACGAAAAGTCGAGCGCGTCATACCAGTCCGTATTCCGATACATCACAGCCGAACGAAAACCTTGCGCACCAAACCGTCGCGCGTAGCAATTGATTCGCTCCGCCCTTCGCAAGAATTCGCCTTTCTTGTCCATGAGCATCCCGTCGTGGTTTAGATCATGGACATTGACCTCGAAGCCTCGTTTCTGGATACGGTCAAGGGCGGATTGTGAAACCTCATATCGCTTCTCAGGCACAAGCTGAAACGAACTTTTAATTCCAAAAGAGTCGTCGAGGTCCATCAGCTGGGGGCAGAAGTCCAGGCCTTGGGATGTCTCAACGTCGTGCGTCACCATCGTGCAACTGGGATATCCGTCTGGCCAGAACCAGATGAAAGGGATTCGAGTGACCGCCTTAGCTTCCATCGATAGCACAAGAAGGCGCTCAAGGACATCTTCCACAGTAGAATCGACCGGCCAGCTTGGAAAAGGGATCTCACCCCAGCCCCGAAAGTACACTTTCTGAAACTGCTTGCGCAGCGATACTGGCATGGCGGGCCTGACGGTGTAATACAGGCTTCTAATACTTCGAAGCGTTCCAAACGATCTGCGTTCGGAACAATATTTCTCATTGTGCAGATTATCAATGACTTGTGCAGGATCAAAAGGGAGGTGAACCACGGGCGCACTAACCACGACATCTTTAAGGGCATCCGGCAGCTTATCATCGAGGCGCGGGGTCGAAGAACCGTTAGCGCACTGCCCAAAGCAAATGGTTTGTGACCCTAACTTGAAGTATCCCGGCGCTTGCGACAGTTCATCGGTTACAACGAACTCTGCTAGACCCGCACTGCAACGAAAGCGATCCTCAAGCAAGTGCGCCGTATCTCGCCGGCTTTGGCCTGCCACGTTTACAGCCGTACGATCAGCCGTATTTAGTTTCCAACCACCTAAAGCCCGCTGATAAGCTGCGAGCAGTTCGTCTACAGAGTACTTCCACGCCAACTCTCGCTCCACCCTTTGGCGGCCAAAAGCGCCCATCCTGGCCCGGGCTTCCGGATTGTCAAGTAGCCAAAGGATCTTCGAAGCAAAGTCGGCGACTCCCCGGTTGGGATCTGCGTAGAGAGACGCGCTCTGGGCACTGATTCTACCTTCCTTAAAGTCAAACTGGACGATAGGTTTGCCCAAGGCCATGTATTCCATGATCTTGATCATCGTGGAAATGTTGTTCATCTCACAGGGTTTATCCGGATTAACGCAGACGTCCGCTGTAGAAAGAATCGCAATCATCTCGTCGTCGGGAATTCTCCCAGTGAAATTGACCATGTCTTCAATATCGTGGTCGCGTATCAGCGTTCGGAGCGCAGGTAGTTCGGGACCACCGCCGACGCATGTGAAATGGATATCGCGCCGTCCCGTGCGCTTGATGTGCAGTGCAACGTCCACGAGGATATCTAAGCCATCTTGGGCTCCCATGGCGCCCACGTAGCCGACCAGATACGTCTTGCCGTGAGTCAGCGTCGGGTTTGGAGGAACGGCCTTCAACCTCTTCAGATCTGGCCCATTGCGAACGATGAAGGCGTTTCTGGTATCCACGCCGCCTCGGGTCACCGCAAGATCTCGGTAACTGCCATTCGTACACATCACGACGTCGCTGAAGCGATAGGTCAGCTTTTCTAGGCTAACCAATAATCTGTACAAGGTGCCTTTTGTCCCGAACTTCGCCAGATACAGTTCCGGACACACATCATGATGGTCGAAAATGTATTTGACTCCCAGCAGTTTGAAAGGCAGCGCCACCAGAACAATATTGTCCGGCGGATTGCATCCTTGGATGACGTGGAAACCTCGACGCAAATAGATCCAACATGCGTAGAGATACTGCCAAAATAAAGCGCAGGCGTATTCGGCCAGATACCGCAGCGAACCATTGCCCTCCCGGGGCATTGGATGCCGGTAGATATGAACGCCGTCTAGCAGTTCGTATCCGCGCTCGTAACCCTTACGTCGAGGGCACAAAACCGTCACTTGATACCCGTTTTGTTTTAGCGACCGCGCCTCGTTCCAGACGCGCGGGTCCACCGGGACCGTCGAGTTTTCTACTATGATGAGCGCTTTTCGTTTCGCCCGTGAAATGTTGTTGTTTCGCTTCACGTCTGTATTCCAGTCAAGCGTATAGAGTCGTGTTCCTCTTCGCAGAGCGTCGCGGGAATCCGGTCATACCGCAACTGCGGAACTCAACGCGGGACGTTTATGTCTCGGTCGGCTCCTTAAGAAGCGCCTGTCTTACCCGGCAACAGCGATCGCACTTGCGCCGATCGTTTCTGCAATAGTGTTTCGAGCCAAATCGATCAATACTTGATCATCGCTCATATGCTCTGGAACGGACTGAAAGTCGGCATCGTTGTAGCCGACGACGATTGTCTGCGCATGGCTCAGGACCGCCTGAACACTATTTACCATAAGCCGAGAAATGTGCGGAATACGATTTAAGATAAAGTCCCGATTAGCGCCGACCAGGCTGGCAATGTTTACGTTCTTATCATAGATACGCAGATCATAACCCTTTCCTATCAGGCGCTCGATCACTTCGATCACTGGACTTTCTCGGAGGTCATCGGTACCCGCCTTGAAACTGAAGCCCAGCACGCCGACCCGTTTAAATCCTTTTTCTACGACACGCCGAACTCCGGTGGCAATTTGTATTTCATTGCTCGGGAGGATTGAACTGATGATCGGCAGTTCTAAGTCGTGCATCCTTGCCTGATAAGCTAGGGCGCGAAGGTCCTTTGGTAGACACGAACCTCCAAAAGCAAAACCGGGTTGGAGGTACGCTCCTGAGATATTCAACTTTTGATCCCGGCAAAAAATGTTCATAACGTCGGTGGCTTCGATGCCGAGAGCCTGGCATAGGCTGCCGATTTCGTTGGCGAACCCAATTTTGAGCGCGTGCCAACTATTGTCAATGTACTTCACCATCTCGGCGGTCTCAAGGTCGCTTCGCACTAGCGGAGCGTTCAGTTTTCCATAGATAGCGGCCAAGAGGTCACCGCTACGCTCGTCCAACTGGCCGATAACAGTTTTGGGTGGAGAATAGAAGTCTCTTACGGCCGAACCCTCGCGAAGGAATTCTGGATTGTGACAGACGCCAAAGTCAACGCCGGCTCTTTTTCCTGAGCATTCTTCAAGGATGGGGATGACAATTGTGCGCATCGTACCCGGCATGATGGTGCTGCGGACAACGACGGCGTGCCACGTGTTCTTTTCTCTGAGTCCCTGACCAATCTGCTCGCTGATGCGCCGGATATATCTGAGGTCCAGGTTACCGTTTGTTTGGCTAGGCGTGCCCACGCAGACGAATGACAGGTCCGTATCCTTGATGGCGAGAGTTGGATCCTCAGTCGCCCGCAAACGGCTCTTTGCCACGGCCGAAGTAATAATCTCGCCGATATCCGCTTCAATGATTGGGCATTGGCCTTGGTTTATTAGGCTAACTTTCGTTTGAACCGGGTCTACCCCTACCACATCGTGCCCATCGTTGGCAAAGCATCCCGCAGAAACCGTACCGACGTAACCCAATCCGAATATGCTGATTCTCAAGACCTTGTTCCTCGTTAGCCGTTTTAATGGGCTATCCACCACCTAGACGTGGTGACTAACAAATGTTATATTGTCGTCGTTGCTGCTACAGGCTATCTTAGAAGCATGCGTTGTAAAAGTTCAGGACCACGTCTACCTATCTTATTTTGTCTGGCATCTTGTCTTTATGGCCAGCAGTGGTCTGGCATCATCAGTCCTTCCCGCGCCACCGATTGGTCCAGCGTAGGGATCCCCGGTGGGATTCCATCGGGCACTTGGACGCAGTGCGGCTCGACCGTCGCTGCGTATGGAACTAACGGATCGCCCGCTCCACCATCGACCATCAACAATGCAATCGCTTCATGCGGCACGAATCAGTACGTCCTCCTCGGTGGTGGGGATTTTTATCTTAACAGCGGCATCGACTTTGCGACAAAGAGCAACGTGGTGCTGCGCGGGCAGGGCGCGAACCAGACGCGCTTGCACTTCAGTAACGTCGGTGGCTGTGATGGGTGGGCGGCCGCGATTTGCCTCGAAGGCAGCAATACCTATGCTAACGGAAGTGCATGTGGGGGCTGCTTTGAAGCAGACTGGACCGGAGGTTTCAGTCAAGGCAGCACCCAGATTACTCTAAGCAGCGTGACTGGAATCACTACCAACCGGACGCCAATAGTTCTGGACCAGTGCGAAACTGGTCTGTCGGGGGGCACCGGTACGGATGCCTGTACCGGAACCGCCACCGACAACGGCAACATGTTCATCTGCGATACCACTTCCGTTTGCGTCTCCGAGACCGCAAATACAGGCATTTACCGTACGAATCGCGCTCAAGAGGAAGTCGTAATCGCGACTGCAATTTCAGGCAGCGGGCCATACACGGTAACGATATCGCCAGCCATCCGGAATCCGAATTGGGCATCTAAGCAAGGGCCGCGAGCTTGGTGGGGAAACACGGTCATTGCGAACTCGGGGGTCGAAAACCTTTTGGTCGACCAAAGCACTGTAGGCGCCCGTTCAATCACTATGCTTATGGCTTATAAGTGTTGGATAAAAGGCGTGGCTTCAACCACGGCCAATTTCTATCACTTCATGAATTTGCTTAGCTCTCACAATGTCGTGAGGGATAGCTATATGTATTGGAGTTACAACTCGGCCACCCAGAGTTACGGTATCGGGGGTATGGTGAGCGCCGATCTGCTATTCGAGAACAACATTGCGCAAGGAGTAACGGACGCAATCGCATTTGACGCCTCCTGCGCGGGTTGCGTCGCGGGCTATAACTTTGTCATTAACCCTTATTACCAGCCTAGCATGAATTTTATGTTCCCGGCAGTCGCCTTCCATTCGGCGGGCGAAAGTATGATTTTGGTCGAAGGAAACATCGGCCCACAGGTAGATTCTGACGACATTCATGGGACGCACGACATGAACACGTTCTTTCGGAACTACCTTACCGGATACGAGCCAAACAACGGAACGCAGACGACGACAAACACCGAACCAATACATCTCGGGGCATTCTCACGCTATATGAACATTGTTGGAAATGTCCTCGGTACGCCTGGATACCACTCATACTACCAATGTTTGACTCCAGGCGCGTCTGTCCCGTCTTGCACTGTATCCGCGGGCGGAGGCATACAGTTCAAAGTGCCTTACGATGTCGGTTGGTCGGGGAACACACATGGGCAGATGGAAGGGGGCTCCAACCCCGCGGACTGCGGTGGCCCGGGCCAATGCGTCAATGACACCTTAGCGGGACCTACGTCAATGAAGTGGGGTAACTACGACACGGTTACAGGTGCTGTACGGTGGTGTGGAGACAGCTCGGATACCGGGTGGTCAACAATCTGTGGCGGAGTATCCGAGGTCCCTGCAGGAGACGCCTACTATCCAAACTCCGTACCGATATTGGGCGATGCTAGTGCGGGACAACGCGCACTGCCTGCGTCTTTCTACTATTCATCAAGACCTGCGTGGGTTCCCGCCGCCATGAACTGGCCGATCATCGGACCGGATGTGACCAGCGGCAGCGTATACATCTGCACGAGTGGAAGCTACCAAAACTCGCTTGTGCTCACCGGCAGTGAGTGTGCTGGAGGAACTTACGCCGCGGTCATGGCCGGGCATGCACAGCCTAACCCGGCAATGCAATGTTACTTTAACACAATGGGCGGACGTCCTGACGGAACGGGAAGCATTCTGACATTTAACGCCAACACTTGCTATAACGGCCAAAGCGCCGGGCCGGCGCCGCCGACACAACTAATTGTTATCCCTCGTTGATCAGAGCCAAGGCCCGCCCCTGCCCGGTCGATTTCACGGCTGATGCCGAATTGCCGCATGATCACCTATCTGGTGTGTAGGGGTTTAGTCGTATTGAGGAAGCTCTTCAATTGCCTGCTCAACGACGTCGCACAGAGCATGGCCAATCAGGATATGACATTCCTGGATCCGCGGTGTCTCCTCGAACGGTACCGCGATTAGGACATCAACGAGCCCGCGGATCTGCCCGCCGGAAGCACCCGTGAGTCCAATCGTCAAAAGGCCAAGCCGGCGCGCGCATATGAGGGCTTGAATGACGCTAGGCGAATTGCCAGAAGTGCTGATTCCTACTGCTATATCGCCGGACGGAGCGAGGGCTTCGAGTTGGCGAGCAAAGGCATGCTCATATCCGTAGTCGTTACTGATCGCCGTCACAGCTGAACTGTTTGCGTTTAGAGCTAGGGCAGGCATAGGCTTGCGCTCCCGCATATAACGCCCCAGAAACTCCACTGCCATGTGCTGTGGTCTGCCGCACTTCCGCCATTTCCGAAAAACAACGCCTTGTGGCCTCTCTGATATGCATAAACCAGTGCCTCGGCTGCCGATGCCATCTCCGGCAAACATCTCGCCTTGAATTGGGAATGCACCTCGATGCTGCGCTGGATATTGTTCTCTAGAATCTCGTTGATCATCGTATCTTAGAAAGGAACACTACCGCCCTGCTCGACCATCGCCAAAATAGTCTGTGCAAGCCAATACCTTTCCGGGGTACCAATATCGATACACTTGCCTGGATCGATAACCGACTGAATGTGCTTGCCTTCTTGCAGCCACCTAGGAAACATGTCATGTTCCAGCGAGACCTGAATTCCGGCAGGTATATCATAGAGTATCTCTCGGGACAGCATATAAATACCGGCGTTCATGTACTCGCATCCCGGGCGGTTCTGTTTCTCTTCGAACACAACGATCCTGTTGCCGCGCCCCATGAACACCCCCCCTCCGTCGGGTCGCCCGTCAGCGGATACTACCAGAACAGAGGCGTCGGCCCTCGATTCGCAGTGGCGGAGTACAAACCTGTGCAAATCTGCGTCTGTGTAGCTATCGCCATTCATGACCATTGCAGAATTCGACTCAACAAGGTCGGCTGCGTTACGCACTGCTCCACCGGTCCCGAGTGGTGTCGTTTCGATCGAATATGCAAGTCGCAGGTTGAACGCTTCCTCGCCGAAATATGCACGAATCACATCGCCTCGATATCCAACTGCCAAAACGACGCGCTCAATGCCCTGCCGTCGCAATTGGCGGAGCAAGACCTCGAGAAAAGGCCTGCCGGCAACGCTCGCCATAGCTTTGGGTACATCTGTCACACTCCTCAGCCGAACTCCTGCGCCGCCACACAGTATGACTGCCTCAGCTACGCTCGGCATACACTTGGAATCGTTCTTTCCGCACCGATGGGTCATAAAGTTCTTCCGGTTCATACACGACCACCTGACTACCCTTAGCGGAAAAACCGAACGGGATACAGAGCAAGTTAGACAAACGCCTTCGCAGAAAGGCTTGGCGTTCAGGAGGCACGAAAAACAGCATAAAACCTCCTCCACCTGCACCTAGTAACTTGCCGCCGAGTGCACCAGCGCTCATACCCATATCATATATTTCGTCGATGTGGGAGTTGGAGATTCGCTGTGTCAGAGTTCGCTTGAGCTTCCATCCTTCGTGCAAGAGCCGGCCGAAGTCATCGAGAGAACGGATCGAATCCGTAACGATCGCCTCAGCTTCGTCGACCATTTGCTGCATCGCTTGCAGCTCAACTTTCCGGTTCGGAGTGACTCGTACCTGTTCCATCGCAATCTCTGATGCGGTCCTCGAAAAGCCAGTAAAGAAGAGCATCAAGTGACTCTGTAGTTCGGCCAACCTACTCGGCGAAGCCACGACTGGGTTAACGTCAAATGTACCGTCCCGCTGAAAGTCCAGACGATTAAACCCTCCATACGCAGCGCTCACCTGGTCTTGCGCTCCGACGACCTCCTGAATGATCTTCTGTTCAATGAATATGGCATTCGATGCTAACGTACGCCTGTCGCACATTTGGTTTCTAAGAGCGTGCAGTCCAAGGAGAAGGCCTACCGTAAATGCTGAGCTGGTGCCTAACCCAGCCCGCGAGGGCAGGTCCGCAATATGATTAATCTCGATGCCCTCATCGATCCGAAGAAATTGAAGACAGCCATGAACCGATGGATGCCGAATATCCTGATTATTGGTGACATTCTCAAACTGCGTGTAGGTGATTCGGCTGTGGTATTCGAAAAACGGCGGCAACCAACGGCAAGTTACATAGCACGACTTATCGATGGTTGTGGCAAGGACCGATCCTCCATATTCTCGGTACCACACTGGGTAATCCGTGCCACCGCCAAAAAAAGAGATTCGAAGTGGGGTGCGGGTCGTTATCATTGATTTGCTCCATAGGAGTGAGTAATGGTGGGTTCGGACCGAGCGTGCGATATGCCAAACTTACGCTCTACATGGAAGAGAGCCTTATCCCCAAACCGTTCCACCCACCACCTGAACCGCGGCAGCAATACGCGGGCACGCTTGGCTGACGGCCATCCAAAAACGGCTCGAATCCAGGAATACTTCCACGGTAGAGCCGGCACTTCCAGATGCCCTCCCAGTTCCCTCGCCATATGTTCGGCTTGGTTGAAAATATCAAGTCGCTCCGGATAAAAGAAGATAATCCACTCTCGTAGGTATCTCACGCAGGCTGCTCTGGCCCTTGCGGCATCGTCCACGGAGCGCAGATACCGTATATGTAACTGCATCGAAAGCCACTGCGCGTTTCGTTTCTTGTCTGACTGACCGATATAGCTCAGGCTATTGGAACCGGACATTCGGTAGTAGACCCGCGCCCCCGGCACAAACCGCGTTCCCTCGCTGGCAAGAAGGACTCGGGAGAAGTACTCGCCATCGTCGTCCCCCAAAAGCCTCGTGTCCCATGGACCAGCGGCATCTGTTAACTTCCTGCTGACCAGCCATGTCGCGGTCTGCATATAGACATTGTCTTCCATTTGGCGAATCATCCATTCGGCGGGCGACAGATCACACCACAGGGAGGATGGGATGAATCTCGCCCGATGATGCCGGTGCATAAATCGACCCCACGCTGACGAAAGAAGGATCCCATCGTCTGAGCAATCCCGCACCACAGCTAACTGGTTAGCGATCTTGTCTGGAGCCATGAGGTCGTCTGCATCTAACCACTGAATGTAATCGCCGTGGCTGACTGAGAGGGCCTTATTCCTGGCGGCTGCGGCACCCTGGTTGCGCTGCGTCACTATGCAAACGCCCGCTGCTTCGAAGCGCTTCGCGAGTGACAAGGTGTGATCCGTTGAACCATCATTTACGACGATGATCTCTTTCTTGGACCATGTTTGTGCAATTGCTGATTTGAGCGTTTCGATAATCCATTCTTGCGCGTTGAACGCAGGAATTAGAATTGATACTAGTGGCTTCATTATCGCCATCCTCTTCTTAAACCAGCGCGGTATTCCGTCTGCGTGGGAACAACTTCTCCGAAGAATATGAATGAGCCCTCATTCAACACTGGTCTTGGTGCAAGATCAGTTGGGTGTTATAACCCATCATGCAGGCCCTCCCGTAAGGGGACGCGGGCTATTACACTCATTCCATATGACACTAAGAAATATGGAAGTCTAGACTCCGATAGACTCCGACGCAACTCGTGACTCTACCTCATCTCTTGCGGCAACGTCTAAGTTCATGCCGTTCCGGTGCCATTTGTTGCCGGCCGAGTGTTGCTATCACGTCCTTGCTCTTTCTGGCGCGCAGGGCGGATTTGATAGAAAGATTCAATAGCCTGGCCAGCATAAGCCCAAACCTTAAGCCGACAGATGAAGCGCCGGGACGGGTCACCGGCAATGAACCATCGTACGATTTCCACGGCGGCGTCCCTGAACATACGAAGGGGGATGCCGAGAACGTTCTTGACATTAGGCTGGAGTCCAAATTCCCGAACGTCGGACCGGCCTTTATTGAACCACCACCGGAGAAAATAGTCCTTGCATACGCGCGCCTCGTCTACTGGATGATAGACGAGCGCCGACGGCTCATAGCGCAGTCGCTGGCCCGCATTCATCAAGCGACGGCCAAATTCAATGTCCTCGTTGCTGAGCATCTGCTCGCCAATTCGGCCTAGGTCAGTTCTAAACCCTCCAAACTTGTCGAACGCCTGCTTTCGAAATGCCATATTGGCACCCACGGGAGGTGTGGTCATCTGGCCTCCATGCAGGCCTGCGTCGAATGCCGCCAACGGTCCCAAGGCGAAGGGGCCTTTCGACGACAGCCAGCTCGGACGCTGCATATTCCATCGTGGAAGTACTGGGCCCCCGGCACCAATCCATTCGCCATCGTGCAGATTTGCTGTCAAAATCCCAAGCCAACCCGGGCCGGCGATCTCATCGTCATCGATGAAGGCGAGAATATCACCTCGAGCGTCGCGAACCCCCGCGTTCCTGGCATAGGACAAGCCTTGATGTTGTTCAAACAAATAGCGGACACGCTTAGGATACCTACGATTAAAGTCTTGAACTACGTCACGAGTTCCATCGACGGAGTTATTATCGACGACTAGAATCTCCCAACGGACTGACCGTGGAAGATCTTGTATGACGATACTCTCTAAGGTCGCGGCCAAGCTCCGGGCACGGTTATAAGTACATAAGAGAACTGTAATGTGTGGCCGGCTACCCATAAGCTACGTCTATGATGTTTCGAAGTCGCTAAACACGTTACTTGCAGGTTGAGACCGGCGCTTGTCAGAGCGGTGTATGCGAGCCATTAGTCATCAATCCGATCCTAGCTGCAGGAGACAACAGTGACATGTAAGCGGAAACGGTCTTAATCGACGATCTATCTCCAGTCACGTATCCGTTCAGATTATCTTACACCAATCGCTTAGTATTTAACGATCGCACCGCGGCTGGCAACCCACCCCATGCGGCTTAGCTTCGATTCATTGCTCTTGGAAGCATTCCGAGGCAAATAGTCACGTCCCCGCACTGTTCCTCCAGGAAGGAGTAGTCACGGAGTGCGAAGCGAAAGATTTCAGCGCAACACTCACCGTGCAGCTCAATGGCAAGGTTGGTCACACGACAAAGCCAGGACTCAGGATTGGATTGAAACACGACGGCCTCACTCCTTTCGATATCGATTTTGAGCAGGTCAATGTGTTCGACACCTATCATCGCCATGAGATTCGGAATATCGATACCTTCGACTGCTTCGCCTGGCGCATCAACCGCCGCTGCGCGGACTTGTATACCCCATTCCTCGCCGGGCGTGCGCGTCTCCTCGACGAAGCGAAGCTGCGCGACGCAACCCCAAACAGCCTTCTCCACGATGACAACACGGTCCATGTACTGACTTAGATTTCGCCGACAGAGCTCGGCGTTAGAACGGTCCGGCTCCACCGCAATCACGCGTGCACGGGGAAACTGTTTAAGGAAGAATAGAGCTGAGTAACCCGCGTTGGCACCGCAATCGACGATGGTATCAAGGTCCTTGATAATCGTAACCGGCAAATATTGTCGCGAAACGAAGATCTGGTCAAAAACCTTAAAGTCGCTGGAATTCAAGCGTATGGTGACTGCGGTGGCATACCCTTTCGGCCGAAGTGATACCTCGCGGACCGTCCAACGAGCGTCAAGCGATTCAGCCACGCGGTTCCAGTCCTTCGATAGCTGCAGCCGAAGAGCTCCTATGAGCCCGACGTGCGGACTCATCTTGCGCAGAAAGCCGAAACGCCACTGAATCGAGCTCATAAACGATCTCATTTAGATCGAAGCTCCGGACTTCCCACCAGGCCAGAAAGAGCAATGCGGAGTGGACTTAGCAACCGTCGTAGCGATCGCGGTACATGTTCCCATGACATGAATTTGGAGAGAACGCGGATCGAGTGAACGCTACTCAGAAGTGTCGCCACCATCCCGAGACATCCGGCCCATATGGGCGGCAACACGTAAAATCCGCAAAACACAACGGTCATTAAGGGCAAGAAGAAAAGGCCGGTTTTCTTACTAGCGGTCGACCAGCGAAAGTCAGTGAGGCGGCGAACGACTACGTAGTCCATAAACCCGAAGAAAATATATGACCCGAAGAATCCAATTCCGGCTCCGTTTAGGCCCCAGTTTTCCACACAGGTGTACGCTAGGCCAAGACTGGCCATAGTCCAAGTGAGTTGAGTGGCGAAGTAGATGAGTTGCTTGCCCTTCGCTACTATAATAAAAGCCAATGGCCAGGTAATCACCTGAAGGGTCGATCCGAGACATATCCAACGCAGAACTCCAACTGCCGCGCCGAATTTGGCGCTGTAAAAGAGTGCTATGACAGCTGGCGCGAACGTGAGGGTTGCCATAGCCCCCGGGCCCGCCAACAATAGTCCTATTCTCGCTTGTTCATTTACTAGGCGATTGCAAATTACATCGTCGCTGGCGCTCGCAGTCAACCGGGGATAAAAGTCGGCTGCCATCGCCTGCAGAATGAACCCCACGTACAGCCCACCGATTGTCCACGCAGACTGATAGAATCCGGTTGCCGTAACACCGACTTTGTGCAGCACAAGAATCCGAACAGCATACGCTATCCCCATTGTCATAAAGCCTGTCGCCATAAATGCCAAGCCCAGCTTCAAAAGATCGGCTGCTTCCCGCCTAACCTGACTAAACTTCATCGAAGGAGTCTGGATGCGCACCTTCCTGCTGTACCACCATGAGGCGACAAGAGACATGAGCGAAATGCTTACAAGGGACGGTACCACTCCCTTCTCGCGGAGGAAATAGACCAATGAGATGCTCATGAGCATCCCGAAGACCGCACTCAGCACTTGGATCTTGGCGAGATCAGCGATGCGCCGCATTCCTTGTACTAGTGCTACCTGCCCCCAGGATACCAACTGAAGAAACACTGCAATCGAGAGAAGGCAAACTGCTGCGGCGTGTTGACTACTACCAAATGTCAGGGTAGACACAGGCTTGGAGAACACCAAAAGCAAAACCGCTCCGAGCAACCCTAGAAAGGTCGATGTACGTCGCAAAACGGTGGTGGTTTGTGCAATTCGCCCAGCGTCATCTGAACCCACAGCTACTGCGATCTGGCGTACGCCGCTGCTATTGATGCCCATACCCGCGATGCTCTCGGCAAGGTTTGCAATCGAGCCGTAGAGGCCAAACAGCCCATACCCGGCCGGACCGAGCAACACTGCCATCGCCTTGGTACGAACAATCCCGATTGCAATATTCAGCACTGAAGAGCCACCGATCAATGCCGAAGACTTCAGAATCTGGCCATAGGTTTCTTTCTCGTCCTTGGCGACCCGCGCTGTCGAAGGCAAACACTCCAAGTGAGGCACTACAAGTTGACTGTTAGAAGGGGTTAATGACATGCTTTTGACCGCGGCGATGTGACCGCCATGTTTCTGCGAAATCCTCTCCGCGGCAGACCGAAGCGACTTCCTCGCGTTCGACCACTTGGAGTATTGCTCAGACGCAGGGGAAAGCATAGCGCCGGCATGTTACATCGTTAGAAACTCGCTTCGGCCCGCTACAGTGGTTGGCCCCTCTCGTGTCCACGCCGGAGGCGATGGTGCGAGCTCCGACTACCGCCAGCAGCAAAAACATCCAAATCGGGTCTAGCAGCCTGAAGCCGGCTTCAGTGATACTGTAGAAGGCGGAAGCAAACACATAGGCCAACATCAAGCCCCCGATGGCGGGGTCACGTCGAATCGCGGCCACCGTCGAGAGATAACCTCTTATCAAGATGATGGCAATCAAGCCAACCCCAGCCCAGCCCAAGTTTAGGTAAACTTCTATATATCCATTGTGCGCCTCATTAACGTGCATGTATTGGGAAAGATGGCTATAAACCCTCGCTAGTCGGGGGCCGAGCCAAAAACTTTCAAATCCCGCCCCGACAGCGGCGTTTGGCGCGACAGCGAGCACTGCCTCCCAGATCTCCGTACGATCAGTAAGATTCTCTTTCCTCCCCAAAGCATGGGTAACGGCTCCCCGGCCGCCGAGGAGCAGTGTAGCCACACCTGCGAACAGAATCGTCACAACCACCACATGTACACCACGAGGCCGATGTCTTATTATGGGCAGTTGTGTCAGAATGATGAGTACAGCCCCAAGAAGAAAACAGGCATCAGAAGTGGCCGAGTGTGCCATACACAAAACCGCCACAGCGAAAGTGAGGAGCGTGCCCTGAGCCAATAGATGGCGCCTACGGTTGGGTTGATCCCTCGTCTGGAGGATGGAAATGACGCGCCACACAGCGCCCAATGCCAAGACCATTGTGATGACGCCAAGCATATTCTTGTTAGTCGTTACACCTGTATTCATAAGCTCGCCGTCCGGCGTATAATCACGGCCAAGGGCGCCAAAGTACTGGATCAAAAGAATGGAAGGAGGAAGCAAAATAAATCCAGTTCGAGAAAGAAGTCGTCTCAGAGCACAGACAGGCTGCGGATCAGTGACAATAATCAACACCATTACAAGGTCACCAATTGCTTTGGTCCAACGCCTGAACGCCACACTAGGAAAATCTGACCACAGAACACTTAGGAGACAAAACGCGAAGTAGATGACGGCCGGCCAGTTCGCGCTAAGCAAGGCGCTCGTCCGACGGCCACGAGAGATCAGGGCGATGATCCCGAGTAACAGGATGATCAGAAATACAAACCGGTCCGCGGGACTCCCATCAAGTTGAACATCAATGCCAGCATCAGGCTTGAAGCCGAACCAAGCAGAAATTGGTCGCGAACCCACAATCCAAAGCCAGGCTACGGGCAGCCAAAGGGCTTTAGAGGTGCGCGCAGATCCCTCGCGGTCAAGGAAGAACATTCCTGCAACTCCTACACAACAGAGGAAGAGTGCGATTCTCGGGGGCATTTCAATCCAGCTCAGCCGTTACTCATGCGGGCAGAGCGTCGCAGGACTTAACCAGATCTTGTTTGTTCCTCGGAGCCGATTTACTAGGCCGTACTCGTCGGTAGAGGCTGCGGGAACTTATGGGCGGGATGTTCCAAGTTAGGAAAATCCATTTGCTTCACCTTGTTGCCTTCTGTCAAGAACTAACGCCTTTTTTGAGTTTCTACACCCAAGCCATACATGCAAGCAGAGTTACTCATGCTCTAGACTTCGGCCACTGTTTGAAATCTACGGCTGTACAAAACTCTGCGCAAGTCGCGCAATTTGGAGATTATGGATTCGGGAAGACGGTCCACCAGTCGGTGGTGCAACCCGAGACGAAAACCGAGTTCCCCCACGAGGGTCATGGGGACGTAATATCGAGGTACATCAATACGCTGGAATCCGTTGATTTCCTTGAAGCGCCTTAGACCGTCGTCGACTTTCTTTCCATATGCGAAATTCTCGTATACGAGATAAGAAATCTTACGGTCAGCGCACGTTCGGATGGCCTGTGCGACAAGGGCATTTGTGGGAGCTTTGTCCCTGTGCTGAATCAAAGAGAGAATGTGCACCAGGCATGCCTGGGTCTGGGTCTCGTCGGTCACCATTTTGGCAAAACCGATCATTCTTTCGCCAAGAAATGCTCCAATGAAAATACTTCTAGACAAAAAAGTACCTGCATACGCCCGGGCCTTGACCAAGGTTATTCCGTAATGAGGGAACCGTCTACCTTGACGTATTGGGCACTCATTGTAGATTTCACAGATTCCCTGGAGCAAACTATCGTCAAATGCGATCTCACGGAGCACTACGCCTCTCTTCTCGGCTTGCCGAGCTCTGTTACGGGCATACGAGCGAATTTGTTTGCTCCACCAGTCCTCGAATGTGGACACCTGGAGTACGGCTAAGTTATCCCATTCGAACGGATATGGGTACCTGGGAGTTGTATCTGGCAGGCGCTGTAGGAAAGTGAAGAGGTCCACGCGGGTTCCCGTGTTCCGTAAATCAGCCAAAAAAGCCGCCGGATTGTCCGGAAATTCATACTTGTCGCCGTGCAGGCGCCCAACCCTGAGTATCTGCCCACTTAACCTGACTTCTTTGCCACCGATTATCATGTTTCTCACCATCCCATGTGGGCAATGGGCTTCCTTCGGGCGGAATTCAACCCATTGTAATTCGCCGCCATACTGACGTTCAATTCTTGATCGTGCTGAAAACTGCACGACCACTTCTTGGGCAGTTGGTGGACGAACTCCTTCCGGTTTCGGCTGGAAATGGACATTTTGAAATTAATACACAGCGCTGTCGCTCAAATAGCGCGAGGACTGTCCACGCAGAGATTCTTGCTATCCGATAGGGAGCCCCGAAGCCATTCTTCGAATACGATTAGGCTAAATAGCACCTTGTGATTGTCCCGTTGACCCGCCGCATGCTCGGCAAATAGCTGCCTTACCGCGGCCGGTCGTAGATATCGGTACATGGCGGCGTCATCGTCAGCAAATATACTCGACATTGTGCCCCCGAGCGCATCGCGGAACCAGTTATCCACGACGTTGACTGCGAAGCCACGCTTTGGCCGACGTATTATGGACTTGGGAAGAAACTTTCGGCATAGTTGTCGATGAAGCCATTTTCCAACACCGTTCCGCACCTTCAGATTGGCCGGCAACCTCTCGCCATATTCCACGATGTCCTTGTCAAGAAACGGTACCCGCAGTTCCAGGCCGTGGGCCATCGAGAGCTTGTCGGCATACATCAGCAGTTCGTCCGGGAGAGTGGATCGAATTTCAAGGAACTGCAATCCCCCAAGTTCGTCAGTACCTCCCATCAAGTTAGTTAAGTCGGCCCAGCATGCGAGCAATCCCCCACCCGAATCGGCGTTCAGCAGGCTGGGCCAAAATAGCTCGTCGACTTGCTGCCGAGGTAACAGCGACAAGATGCGTTCGCAGCTTTGCTGGATGGTGCCGTCGCCCATCGCGTAGAGCCCCCGCTTCAAGGTTTCGTTGCGCGGCAACGCTGCTGCAACGCGTTCGAGGGGCGCTCGCGCCCAATTGGGCAAGGCCGCCCAACTGGAACCGTAACGCGCAGCGAGGTGCCGCCGGTAGCCTCCGAACAACTCATCGGGACCTTGGCCTACTAAGCCAACCTTCACATCCTCGCGAGCCCGCCCGCAGACGAAGTACATGGGGACGATAGAAGACGCCGCGATAGGTTCCTCCAGGCAGCCAACGATATCTCGTAACCCCCGCTCGAAAATCTCGCGAGTTATCTTGACGCTCGTGTGCCGTGACTTCAGAATTCGCGCTGTCTCCGCCGCATCCACCAATTCGTCTTGGAGGTAACTGGAACCATAGCCTACTGAATAAGTAGGCCAATCGGTTCCGCATTCGTTCATCAGAGCTAACAGCAAACCGGAGTCGATCCCTCCGCTCAAGAGAAGGCCCAGCGGTACATCGCTGACCAATTGTCGGCGTACGGCCTTACGGTACAGAGCTAACAGTTCCTCACCCGCTTGCCCTGCTGTCTTAGGCGGTGAAAACGGCACCGGTGCATAGCGGTACCACCGGGACACATCATACGCGCCGTCCTGCACTACGAGCTTAGTGCCCGCCGCGAGCTTCCGGACGCCGCGCAGCATCGTATGCGGCGAGGGGGTGTAGCGATACCGTAAGAAAAGGCTCAGGGCCGCCGGGTCCGCGTCGACCTCCTCCCTAGGCATCATCGCGCGGACGGCGCGCATCTCGGAGCCAAACCAGATGGAGCTTTCGTTTATTCGATAGTAAATTAGCTTGATACCGAAACAATCACGCGCGATCAGTAGCCGCCTGCGGCCCACGTCCCACACGGCCACGCCAAACATGCCATTCAGCCGGTTCAACACCTCATCGCCCCATTGCTTGTATCCATGGACGATCACTTCCGTGTCACATTGGGTGCGAAAGACGTGTCCATGGCCTTCCAGTTCGCTGCGCAGATCCTTAAAGTTATAGATCTCCCCGTTGAACACTACCCAAACCGATTCTTCGCGATCAGACATTGGTTGATGGCCACCGGCGAGATCAATAATCGAAAGCCTCCTAAAGCCCAACCCCAACGATCCAGAAGTATAGTAGCCCTCGTCATCGGGGCCACGATGCGCGATTGCGGCAGCCATGTGCTCGATATTGCGCCGAGCCACTGGAGCGCCGGTGCCGAAATTGAACTGTCCGCAGATCCCACACATCTTGTTTCACCCTCGCCGTGCCTTCCTGCTTTTACCCGCCGCTTGCAAGCAAGAAGCAAAGGCTTCTGAACACTTGCGCCTGTGCCCATCTGTGCATTGGTACTTGATCCCATCCCAACAGCAACTGCCGTGACCGGAAAGAGCCATCCGGCGTTTGCCATCGCTCGAGCAGATCTGTCACGACCCGCATCAAAGTCGCGTCAAGGGCCGGAAAGCCCTCACGCAACAGGACGGCAAGGTTGACGCACTCCGCGTAGTCGTATAGCTCGCGCCGATAGGTGATAAGTCGAGGGGGCCGGGAGAACGGCCGAGGGAGCCCTGTATCGTCAAAAAGGTGGCCCAGGTAATACCGAACGCCTCGCTCAACAGCGCGTTCGGCCTCTTGCGAGTCCATCAATTGCGCGGCTTTTGTTAGCGACTTCAGAACAAAGCAGCTATGGAAGTGATCCACAAATACCCGCTTCCCATCCACCGCGTAAGGCCAAGACCCATCCGCGTTCTGCGCGCTCGTGACGAAGCGTATGTTACGCCTCGCGGCCTCTAAATACTGCGGCTTCGCCAACTCGATTCCTGCCTTAGTTAAGAGAAACGCCCGATAGGCGCTGGCGTTCACAACTAAGCACGAATCAGCCGGCGATGGCGTGTAGCCGCAGCTTGCAGCCTCGAACCCGGTCTCTAGATCTCGATAATCGGCAAAGGCGTGGCGGGCAATGGATTCCATGATCGCCAACCACCGGGGATCGTGGTCTAAACCATATACCTGCGAAAACGCCTCATACACGTATGGCGTTGTGGTAATCAGCGGCGTACCGGCAGGAATTGTGCCGCTGCTCGTCTCCCAATCGAATGGGTATCCCCATCCGTGCTCTTTCAGGCCGGGGCAGCGGGTCGCCTCTAGCACCGACAAGAAATGTCGTGCCCGCTCTAGCCATTTGTCCTCACGACGGATGCTCGCCATAAACGCAAAAGCCATGGCGTAATGGGCATCGGCGATCGGAAATCGCTGCCGTTTCCAAAATAGGCTTCTCGCACGAGGCATGAAAGCCTCGCAAAAAACCATCGGCGCAACTGCCATCGTTCCCGGAATCCGGCTACGGTAGTACAAGGCCTTAGCCGCCCGTCCTAGGGGACTGGCATAGACCGTCTGGAAATCGCGAGAAGTCTCCCCGAACCTTTCCAGCCAGCGACAAAAACGGTCAACGGCGACCGAAAGGATTGTCGCAAGATCCTGGTGAACAATTGCACCCAAGCTCATTTCAGTTGCCACGCAAACTCCTCCAAACCGAAGAACAGGTATAAGTGCGAAATTCACATCCCCCGGCTCTGTTGCGCCCACGACACCACACCACCACGCAAGCTGTTCAGCTTGGGCGGTGCAGATAAAACCCAGCCCGACTATTCAAGTGGTGCCGTCCTAACTCATATCGTCGCCGGGGCTAATTGTAGGGGCGTTCCGGTGTCGCTGTGCCCTAATGAGAGCCGCCGACCCTTTGGGCCGTAGGTGCACCCAAAAGTGCCAGCCGAGCATACGTTCCAGTGGGAGCCATGCGACCGGCAGTGGTGGCGCGTGCATGAACTGCTTATACGCCCGTGTCACGATGAAGTCCGGGAAGTCCTTACGTACTTCGCGCATCCCGTAAACTTTGGCGTACGGGTTATCGGGACCGTCTGTACTACGATGAATGAATCGCTTGATGCCTAGGTACCGAAACAGCCCCTCCGCGCGCGCGTTTTTCACGTGCGCTGAGTAGATGCCTTTTCCGGGCACCCTGAGAGCCATCATAGCAGCAAGCCCCGCGCGCCGCAGCAGCGAGATGGAAAGCAAGTAGTTCAGCGACCATTTCGCGTAGACCATCATCACGAGTTCACCGCCGGGTCGCAGTACCCGAGCGACCTCAGCCTGTGCCCGCTGGATTTCCGGTATATGATGCAGAACGCCGTGACTGAAAACCATATCGAACGCGTTGTCAGGGTAGGGTATCTGCAGCACGGAGCCGACCCTCAGGTCATCATAGGGGAGATTCCGCAGGCGTAGGCGTTCCCTAACGCGCGACACGGATGCTTGAGTAAGGTCCAGTCCGGACCACCGGCCGCCCCGGCGAATGATCTGCTCTGACTCTGTTCCTTGGCCCAAACCAATCTCGAGTACTCTATTCCCAGCGAACGCCACTCCATCCAGGCACGCAGGGATATGTTTCTCACGCCGATATCGGAAGGCGTCATATTCTGTAAAAAAACGGCCATAGTCGCCGCCGAACCGTTCCTCAAGGCCGCCAACCTGCCCATCTCCGCAGGGGTGCGCTTCCCAAAATAGGGAGATTTCCTTTTCGCCACTGCCCGTGTCGTGATGTCTCTCGGAAGTCATAGGTGCCCAACGACCTAAGCAGTGCCGCAGCTGACCTTTGTCGTCTTGAGGTGCACCCAAAGATGCCAGCCGAGCATACGCTCCAGTGGGAGCCATGCGACCGGCAGCGGCGGCGCGTGCATAAACCGCTTATATGCCCGTGTCACGATGAAGCCTGGAAAGTCTTCCCGTACTTCACGCATCCCGTAAACCTTAGCGTACGGATTATCGGGACCGTCGGTGTTTCGATGTAAGAACCGATTCATGCGCAAGTACTGAAACAGCCCCTCCGCGCGCGCATTCTTCACGTGCGCCGAGTAGATGCCTTTTCCGGGCAACCTGAGAGCCATCATGGCAGCGAGCCCCGCGCGCCGCAGCAGCGAGATGGAAAGCAAGTAGTTCAGCGACCATTTCGCGTAGACCATCATCACGAGTTCACCGCCGGGTCGCAGTACCCGAGCGATCTCAGCCTGTGCCCGCTGGATTTCCGGCACGCAAAGCAGAACGCCGTGACTGAAAACCATATCGAACGCGTTGTCAGGATAGGGTATCTGCAACACGGAGCCGACCCGCAGGTCATCGTAGGGGAGATTCCGCAGGCGTAGGCGTTCCTTAACGCGCGACACCGATGCTTGCGTCAGGTCCAGTCCGGACCACCGGCCGCCCCGGCGAATGATCTGCTCCGACTCTGTTCCTTGGCCCAAACCAATCTCGAGTACTCTATTCCCAGCGAACGCCACTCCATCCAGGCACGCAGGGATATGTTTCTCACGCCGATATCGGAAGGCGTCATATTCTGTAAAAAAACGGCCATAGTCACCGCCGAATCGTTCCTCAAGCCCGCCAACCTGCCCATCTCCGCAAGGATGCGCCTGCCAGAAGCGCTCTATCTCTGGCTCTCGCGCTTCAAATGTCTCCATTCCAGCCTCCAATAAACTCGCAAACTAGACAAACTGAGTTTTGCGGACGGAGCCCTCCAGGCCCGTAGTCAAAGCAAACGACCTCGTCCGACAAGCTTAGTTTGACCGGACACCACTCGTTCGTCTCAGTACCAGGAGCGTCCTGTCAAAAATTGACTTCAACTTCGTCATCTGCTCCCTCCGATGAAATTGAACCAACTCTAGAGACACCGCCCGCGGTGCGTGATGCACCCACCCCCAAAGATAACCGCCTCCCAAAGCCACCCCCGAGAGCAAATACGGCTTACGCGCCATACGACGGATTACCCTGACGAATTCCCAGAGCGGGTGGCTACCGACGCCGTAGTCCTTTTTCCCGTAGGCAAACGCCGAACCGAGCCGGCCCACCTCCGCGGTTCCCATTGGACGGTGATGGAAGAACCGACGCTCGGCAAAGGATCGCGTCTTCCACCCCTTCATCCGAGCACTTATGACCGCCACCCAGTCAACACCGCCACCGGGAACAGGCACATAGCCGCCGATATCTTCAAAGCACTGCCTTCGAAATAGCTGACACTGCCCGCCCACGTGAGATGCCCAGTCAAAGACATCTCCTTCCAGGCTAAAACCCGCCTCACTAAACGCGGTACCCACCACACCCAGCTGTGGATCCGCAGCGCACGACCGAAGTAGAAACTCGAAGTGATCAGGGCCAAATGAAATATCAGCGTCCAAGTTTCCGACAAAATCCCACCTAACACCCCGAGCTTGCGCCAAACCAGCATTAAACGCGCGTACCTTTCCCGCGAAGTCCCTTTCCGTTTGTTTCTGCCGCCGAGCGAGTTCCATCCACGGGTAAACCGACAGATACCTGCTCACGATTTCTGCGGTACTATCGGTAGAACCATCGTCTACTATCACCCATTTCAGTGGTAGTACAGTCTGGTGGATCATGGACTGGATCGTTTTATCGATGAAAGCCGCCTCATTGCGAGCCGGGGTGATGAGAATGTAGGTGGGTAGCGGCGAACCTAACGTGTCCGAATGTTCAGTTCCAATACGCGACATCGCGTAGTCGTCCTTGATAAATGGTGTGCTCACTCCCGCGACTCCCAATCCGTATGGATTTCGCCAGAATCCTGCGCTCCGATATATTCCTGGCGCTTTGACAAGACGGCCCTTCCTAACATTTCCGCGTATCCATTCCGCGTCAACCCGCCTACAGCGCTCCACGAATGTACTCTGTTCGCGTAATCCTTTATCTCTTGCCGTCGAGTGGCCAAGTTAGTATACATTTCGCTCAAGAAATATTTTTCGAGCGTTGCGGCCAGATCCACCGGGTCACCCGGCCTACAGATAAACCCAGTTTCGCCGACGACGATTTCCTCCCTAAATGACCCTACATCGGTTACGACTACGGGCAAGCCAAAGCTATAAGCTAGAAACAGTACTCCACTTTGGAAAATATCCTTATAAGGAAGAACTAACACATCGGCCGCTTTCAAATACAACTCCATGTCTTTATCCGGTATAAACTCATCGCGCAGTAGCACGTTACCTCGGTTAAGCTCGTGATCGGCAGCCTTTCGTATCTCTTCGAGGTAATCCTCGTCTCCTTTATTTGGTGGGCCGGCCACGATTAGTCGATAGTTTCCCTTGCTGGCGAAACACTGCCGGAATGCTGCAAGTAAGTGCTCAATTCCTTTGTATGGCCGTAGTCTGCCCAGAAAAAGTATCGTCTTCTCTGCGCCTTTAAGACCTAGAACTCCCTTTGCCTCACTCGGAGTTAGATCCGTGTCAGGAAAAGCGTCGTTGACTGGATGACGTATAACAATGACGGCTTTCTCCGAAACACCGAAATCCTGACAAAGTTCATCCTTCATTCTTTGCGTATGGACAAAAATCCGATCACACAGGCGATATTGAGCTCTGAGAGTGAGTCGATTTAGCCGCGAGTCCTTCAAATCTCTCTTGGCTTGATTTGTGTTATGCGCAGTAAGGCACAGCATCTTACCACAAAGCCTGTAATACAACATTAAGAGAGTCCGATCAAAGTATTCAAACTTATTATTCCACAAGATATGCAATATCTTCGCCTTGGAGTGTGCTACGTACCACATCAGCCGCACGTAATAGCCTATTAGTGTTGATAACTTGTATGCAAATGTGTCGTACTGACTCAATCGACGCCTAAGGTTGATAAATCTCAGCTTCGGAGTAACATGCAGCTCCGGGCTGTCAATTTCTTCGCTACCAATTACTTCCAGGCATATCCCTTTTGTTATTAGGGCCTTCGCTAAGCCACAGGCATATGGTCGATCTTGACAACCCGTGAGCAGTGCAACCTCTATATCATCGGCTGGCAACTCCGCGAGTACGGCGATTGCCCTGGGCCTCTTTCCTTCAGGGGCTATGTTAGTAGTTGCCATGTAACTAACTGCATTAGTGCTTGTGTACAGTGTCTATAAACATGCGGTGTAGTAACTCAAGAGAAAGAATCCGATGAATCTCAGAGGTGTAATTACGATTCCCTTTGAGGTGGCCCTGGACGATGGCTTTGATGGCCTCCCGTTTTATGTACGGGCGCGCAAGAGACCGCGAGTCCAACAGAACTTCCCGGACGTAATTCGCCAATATAGTTCTGTACCAATACCGGAAATGAAACAACTTGTGCCGACCGAGCCATAAGCGCTCAAAATGAAGCGGTGCAAAAGCATGGTCCAACTGGGCAATCCATTGAGGCATACCAACGTCGTACGCGTATTCGGCCTTGAACGTGAATTCATAGTAAGCTCTCCGGGCGAATGACCTCAAGAAGTTGGAGTCGCCCAACCCTCTGTCCGTGCGCAGTTGAGCCAGGTTAGAACTGCCTTCTCGGATGAGTCGTAGCCTCACATCCTCACTTGAGGCGATCCGCGGTGCACGGAATACAGTTCGGACGACCTCGTTGTCCAAGTAAGGTGTGCGTAGCGTGAGTTGAGACTGTTCCAGCATGAGCCCCCCAAAATGATAGGCCGCAGGCTGGCGGAAAGCTGCAAAGCTGTTTCTGTTTCCGGTGAACTGATTGCGGTAGGTCTTGCCGGCTCGAATGATTTCAGTCGCAACTTCGGGCTGGAAGAGATCTCCTTGAGGTTGCACGTGTTTGAACATCACGTCGCCCCGAATGATCTCGCTACCAAACGTCCCGACCATTCGCGCTGGGGCAATCTGGCGGGCCATTTGGTTATTGTACAGATCCGCAGAGCGACTGACATCGACGCAGCCGTCGGTCAAATAGAGCGTTCGCTCAGCAAGCTGAGAAAACTTGGCCAGGCATTTCTGGTCTACGGTGATCAACTGGTAAGACTGGCCGCAAAGTGTGGCGACGCGACGCGCTAGTTTGACATCCTGGTTTTCGCGATACATGCTGCCGAAGGTATAGCACGGCAGCGTACCCGGTGCAGCCTTGGTCCAGGCCATGATGATTCGCGTGTCCAAGCCGCCGGTCAGCGACACCCCGACCCGCTCTCGCCCCTTGAAGTAGCGCGGCATGGCAACCGTCAGCGCGTCGCGGAGCTGTTTGTAATAGCTTTCTGAATCGAGGGGTTCTTGTTCTTCCCATTCACGGCTATGGAAATACGTAGCCTTTTCTTCTAATCGACCATTACGAAAGCTCCATGCCGAGGCCGGGGGTAGCGCGCTAAGACCTCGGAAAAGGGTTCGATTCTCGAGTACACAGCCACAGGAAATGAACTCCGCAAGGCCTACAGTGTCCACACTGCGTAGTTCGGGCCGAACCGCCAGGATTGCTTTGGCTTCGGCCGAAAAATAAAAGCCGTCTTTAGCCTCATGATAATATAAACGGTGTAACCCAAAGCGATCATTGAAAAGAGTTGCGATCCCACTCCTCCCGTCCACGACCAATCCCTGGAAACGACCATTTAAGGTCCTTAAGAAAGTAGGGTCCTCTTCGTAGAGGCCGACCAAATAAGCAGGACCACCTTCTTCACCTCGGTGCGCTCGCTGTTGAAGCCCGCGAACTCTGTCTGGCTCGGGATACTCCTCGCCGGCAAAGACCAGGACCACGTCACCCCGGTGGTTCCGGACCGGCATTCGCTCCGCAAACGACTTCTCTCGCGCGGCCCAGCCCACATAAATTCCAGAAGGTTCATCAATCCATGTTCCCGTCACGTAGAAATTCTCGTGACGAAGGGTTTCAACCATGCTCAACAGTTGCGATTCCGCACGATCGCGCGGCATCCTTGTAATCAAGCCCACGATTCCCGGCATGAAGTCCTCTAAGCGGTCAAACCGCGGGTCGGAAAAGCCCTGTTAGTACTATCAATATCGGAGGTCTAACAAACAATACCGAACACTATCAAGCTGTCTGTCACGGACACGCAACCGCGAATAATTGCCCAGCGATGCAAATTAAAGGAACGAAAGAGGTTGGTCGCGCTATCCTCGCGCCCAATAAGCTCACTGACCCTGCGACGGGGTTGTACTGCTTTCACCCCGCCACCGCCACACGTGCCAGCCCCTGCACCAGCGCACCAGTCTTTTCCGGTGCCAAACACTTAGCGACCATCGCCACAACCCCAACCTGCTGCTCCGCGGTCATCTGCGGGAACATAGGCAGCGACAAAAGCTCAGGCGCCACCAACTCGCTAACCGGAAAGTCCCCGGCCGAATATCCCAGGTATTCATACGCCTTCTGCAAATGCAGCGGAACCGGATAGTGGATTCCCGTCCCGATGTTCGCCTCCGCCAAATGACGAATCACCCGCTCCCGATCCATCATCCGCACTACGTACAGGTGGTAGACGCATTTCGACCAATCGGGCTCATAAGGCGCAAGCTCCACCGAATCGTGCTCCGCAAATAACTCCCGATACCGCTCAGCGGCCTCCCGCCGGCTCGCATTCCAAGTGTCCAAATGCGCTAATTTGGCCCGCAGTATCCCGGCCTGAATCGCATCGAGCCTACCGTTATACCCTTCGATGTCGATGATAGTATTTCCGCGCCTGGCCATGGTCGCGCAACATGCGGATCCGCTGTGCGAGCCCCGCATCGTCCGTCGTGACAGCACCGGCTTCACCGCACGCCCCCAGATTCTTCCCGGGATAGAAGCTGAATGCCGCAGCGCGGCCCATCGATCCAGCCGTCCTCCAGCGTTTGTCTTTGGTTGAAAAGTATTCCGCTCCGTGCGCCTGGCAGGCATCTTCGATTACGGTCAAGTGATACAGACCTGCCAAGTCCAAAATCGCATCCATATCCGCACATCTGCCCGTAGATGTGCACCGGTACTACGGCCGTGACGCGTCGTCCCGTGGCCCGGTCGATCGGACGGCCGCGGTCATCGATCGTGCATCCAGTTTCCAGGTACTGGCGCAGCTTCTCCGGGTCCATGTTATAGGTCTCTTCGTCGATGTCGACAAATGCCGGACGCGCACCCGCTTGGGTGATGGCTTCAGTAGTCGCGATGAACGTATTCGGAACCGTGACCACGATCTCGCCCGGATTCACTCCCGCCGCGATCAAAGCGAACCGCAAAGCGTCCGTTCCGCTCGACACGCCGATGCAATGCCGGGAGTCGCAAAAACTCGCGAAATCCCGCTCGAAAGATTCCACCATGGGACCGCCGATGAACCCGCCTGTCTTTAGCGCAGATTCAAACACGGCACAAAGCTCCTCTTTCAGCTCTTCATGAGGAGCGACCAGGTCAAGAAAAGGAACTCCGTTAGTTTTGTTCATTTCGATGCTCCACCAGCCGCTAGCTTCGCCTGCAATATTCGAGCCGGATTCCCCGCCACGACTGCGTTCGCGGGTACGTCCTTCGTCACCACGCTCCCTGCACCAACAATGGCGTTCTCGCCGACTGTCACTTTAGATAGAATCGTCGCGCCCGAGCCAATCGACGCGCCGTTTTTAACCAGCGTTGGCTCCACACTGCCAGTCCGCTTCCGTCTGCAACTGTCCGTCACTGGTCGCCCGAGGGTAGCTATCGTTAATGAAGGTCACGCCGTGGCCGATGAAGACGTCGTCTTCGATAGTGACCCCTTCACAAATGAACGTGTGGCTTGAGATCTTGCAGCGCCGTCCGACCTTGGCGTTCTTCTGAATTTCGACGAAAGCTCCAATTTTGGTGTCGTCGCCGATCTCGCAGCCGTATAGGTTGATGAACTGGGACAGCTTTACATCTTGCCCCAGCTTCACGTCCGGAGCGATCGACAGGTGTCCGCTCATAGCGCCACCGGCTTTCCGCGGTCTTTCAAAGACTGATCCGCGGCTTCCAATATTCCCACTACCCGCAGGCCGGCCCGTCCATCATTAAATGGGCGTTTGATTCTTTGCAATACACTCGACAAAGTAGCGAGTCTCGGCCGCCAGGGCTTCGGTCTGCTCCACTTCGAGGCGCCCACATGTCGCCGGATCGATAGCTCACCAGCAGGTCGTAAACGCCCTCGGGTTTATTGATCTGCAACGCCTTTGTCGTAGACCTTGATCTTCTCGTCGGCGTCCAGATCGTTCCAAACCACCATCTTCTTTTCGCCGCCGATCAGCGTAGTTCGCACCTTTACCGGCGAGAGCCAGTTCACATTTATGTGCGCGATTACCTTATTCGGGAAATAGACCGTTATGTACGCCAGGTCTTCGAGTCCATTGAAGTGCGTCTGCCCGGTTGCCGTGACGAATTCTGGTTTATCGGCAATCAAATGGTCCATGATGGACAGATCATGCGGCGCCAGATCCCAGATTACGTTAACGTCATGCTGGAAGAGTCCCAGATTCACTCGGGTCGAGTCGTAGTAATAAAGACCGCCCAAGCGCTCCTTCTTGAATGAGCTGGCGGATCTTCTTGACCGCCCCGGTAAACAGGAAGGTGTGGTCCACCATGATCTGCAGGTTCTTCCTGTCGGCCAGTTCGATCAATTCCTCGGCCTGGGCTGAAGTTGACGTAAACGGCTTCTCGACGAAAACATGCTTCCCATGCTCAAGCGCCGCTTTGGCGAGTTCGAAATGGGTCCAAACCGGAGTGACAACCGCGACCGCATCCACGTCCGGGGATGTTATCGCTTCGCAAGCGTCCGCGGTAACTGCCACGCCCGGATGGGCTTGCTTTGCCCGACGCAATTGCTCCGCGCGCCGGTCGGAGATCATAACCAGTTCACAATCTTCCAGATTGTGGAAGTTGCGGGCGACTGGAGGTCCCCAGTAACCGTAACCGATGAGAGCAACGCGTATCATGAGGTGCTTCTTCTGCGGGTCAAAACCGAATTCGATCAATAGGCGCCGTCGGAATTTAAGAGGGCGAACGGCGTTCGGAAGAGGATCTTGATATCCAGCCAGTTGGACCACGTCTTGGCGTATCGCAGGTCCATGCGGACCATTTCATCGAAGGGAACACGACTGCGGCCCGCGACCTGCCACAACCCCGTAATTCCAGGCTTCACCGCCAACAACCGGCGCCTATGCCACGCGCCATAGCGCTTGAACTCGTACGGTAGAGGCGGACGCGGACCCACCAGTGACATGTCGCCCAGCAACACGTTGAAGAACTGAGGGACCTCGTCCAGGCTGGTACGGCGCAAAAAACGCCCGATCCGAGTGATCCTTGGATCGTCGGTCATTTTGTATACCGGCTTCTGATCATCCGGCCCTGCCGCGACCAGCGTACCGGCGATGTAGTTCCCCACATACTGCTCGTGAATGGCGTGGTCGGTAGAAGCGTACATGGACCGGAACTTGAGAAACGTAAACGTCCGGCCGTACTGCCCCAATCGCTGCTGCTGAAACAGCACCGGGCCCTTTGACGTCAGCTTGACTGCCGCGGCAATAATCAAAAGAACTGGCGCAGCAAGAACCAAGGCGGTAAAGCTCGCGATTACGTCCATCGACCGCTTTAAAGCGTAGGAGCGCCGGCGATCCGCACTCTCGCCTACCAGATCAGGATACAAGCGCGAACCGGACGCGTCGTCTGGGCCGCTGTCTTTCCAGTCCTCTGGGTACACGTGGAAGGTGATTTTGATTTCGTTCGCCTTTTCGATCGTTAACACGCCGGAGAGGACTGCTGTGGTTTTATTCAACAGCGCAGTAACAACGGCTTTTCCGTCCGCATTGCCAATTTCGGTGAAAATAACGGCTATAATCGAATCCCCGTACCATCCCCTTATGTCCGTTTCCCTTATTGACGCTGACAAACCACTGACAATTCCATCCAACAGGTGTCCGTTAACCGCGCCCCTGAACAGATTTGAAACATCGACCAGCATCATAACGAAACGCCGGCCCGAACGTTCCGCGCGCTTGCGTTCCAAAACCAGGTACTTGGCGAACAACTCCCGGCTTAGCATCTCCGGAACCGTGGAACCTTCCAGGAACACATGGCCATTCGATCCGTTTCGGGCGGTGCGCATGGGATTCTCGCCTTTCTTCCTTGGTGGGTAATGCGAAACGATTATGCTAGGGATCCCTGGCCCGTGACCCGTGATTTCGCCGACAAACCTTGCTCTGGCTCGTCGTCGTTCGATACGGAAGTCCGGTTAGCATCTAACTGATGGCCCTGGCGGACGATCTGCGACAACTGGTGCACCTCGCGCCTCAGTTCGTCTAGTTCGCCGCTGACTTCGCTGGCCTTCCGGCTGTTAACAGAGGCGAAAATCAACTGCCTGAGGAACTCTGAAACGCTATTCGCACCGTACTCGCGGCTGATACGTTCCAGGTTTTCGTATTCATCCTGCGTAACACGCAAGCTGACGATACGGCTTCGCTTGATGAAACTCAAAGTAGTCTCGAGGGAAGAAAACTGTAAACTGCGGAATGTTAAGCGACCGTGAAAACGTTGGATGACTTTGTGAGGATACTGGAGCCGGCCGGCATCTTGACGCTCGACTGGATTGTGTTTCGTCTGGTCGAGATCGGGCGAACCCAATCCCGATCTACTTCAACGGCCACTGACCGCCGCAGCAACTCAACCGAGATGACCAGGCGGTGAATGTTCTTCTCTTTGACGAACATGCCT
This sequence comes from Bryobacterales bacterium, assembly GCA_963738345.1. Lineage (GTDB taxonomy): Bacteria > Acidobacteriota > Terriglobia > Bryobacterales > Bryobacteraceae > Bog-159. Next base: position 1,352,635 of record CAVTWI010000002.1, on the reverse strand, counting down.
TCCATCCCCTGCAATGGTCCACATTCAACCAGTACGGTATCTCCGGTTTCGAGATAAGGCCATGGTTTTACGGGAAGCCCCGAAGAGCATGCCGCCTGAATTTTTTCGATTTCGTAGGTGGGAATGGGCTCTGGTTCGCGTCCTCGCCCGAGAACATTTACAACGCCGGGCGTCATCAGGATGGGCAGCCTACGAAGCGGATCGAACCGGCAAAACAGATAGCCTTGGAATAGCGGAAGAAGGACACCCTGCAAACGACCCGAGGAACGATGCCAGCTCTGATACAACGGCAGTAGATGCTCGTATCCCTTGCCCTCTAGAAAGCCGGACACCGATTTCTCGTGCTTTGGCCGCGTTCGCAACGCGAACCACTTGGCTGATTCAGAGGACGCAAAGGCCACTTCCTGCATGTATTCGCTCCAGCCCCCGCTACGGGTACGCTACAAGGCCAACACCGATTTTGGGGGATAAATCGCAAGCTACCGCCCTGTTAGGGTCTCGGGAGCTTTTCAGTTTCCGCGCCGCGCGGGTTATGCTCTTCTACTTGTATTACTAAAGGGAACAATTGTCAACGACTAATTTGGCCTTTTCTTAGTACTAGGTTCACTAGTGAAAGAACCATGCGTATCATGTCAACGATAGCTGGTCGATTTACCCGTTTAACCTCTCGCAGTTAGCCCAAATCTTGTAAGCCGATGAGCAAGATGATACACATTTCCAGTTTGTTAATTCTCAAATCGCGACAATAGTGCCGCGTTCAAAAACCTGCAATCGGCCAGCCTGCCATAGTTTAACGCTCAAAGTGGCGCCGGCAAGAAATCAGCGGTTGCGTACTATAGGTCCTGTAGCAAAATATATCGAAACGTCGCGTAATGAGAAACCTTTTTCAAGGCTGATCGCGCCTTCTCTCCCAAAGGGAATAGTCTTGGTAAACGTTCATTAGAATAGTGTAGCGAGGGGCCTAAACGTTACACGGAAAACAAATAAACCCGCTCAGGAGGGATTATATATGCGGGAGGGATCGGTAAGAATGGCGGGCCCGGCTAACACAAACGTCGAGCCCCTAGTACTTCCTGTTGCCTGTAACATCATTTTAGATCTTTAACTCTTGTACTGCCGGCAGCGAAGCCGTATACTTGAGCGTGCGCCGAAACGATGAGCCTCCCCTTCCTGCTACTGCATAACGCCGGGCCGGCCGACCCGCGTAGTCAAACAGCGCAGCAGCTCTTCGAAGCACAAGCTGCAAGAACTCCGGATAATCTCGCCTTGACCATGGGGGCCGACCACCTCAGCTACCGCGAGTTAAACGAGAGATCCAATCGTCTCGCGCAATTCTTGCGGCAGCAAGGAACGGCAGCTGACCAGCGGATCGGAGTCTATCTTGACCGCTCCATCGAAACGGTGGTGTCATTGCTGGCAATCCTTAAGGCCGGTAGTACTTATCTACCGTTGGATCCACAGTTTCCCCAAGAGAGGCTGACCTTCATGGTGTCGGACGCGGACACCTCGCTCGTCCTGACCACCGCGGCTAAACTAGAGAGTCTGCCGCCAACACCAGCGCGCAGCATCCTGTTAGAGGAAATCGGCGAAGCTCTCGCGAATTACCCAGTAACCAACCCAAGTCACAGCAATGGTTCCGAGGATCTCGCGTATGTAATCTACACTTCGGGCTCGACGGGAAACCCGAAAGGCGTGATGATCCCGCACCGGGCTCTTACTAATTTTCTTATTTCAATGGGGGAACGGCCAGGAATCGAGGCCGACGACGCGGTCCTCGCCCTAACTACTGTCTCCTTCGATATTTCCCTGTTGGAAGTGCTGCTGCCACTTATCGCGGGAGCGCATATGGTGATCGCCTCCCGTGAACAGGCGTCCGACCCCGATCAGTTGAAGGAACTGGTCGAGAAACAGCATATCACGGTTATGCAGGCCACACCAACCACTTGGCGGATGCTGCAGCAAAGGGACTGGCCCGGGAAACAGGACCTGAAGATTTTATGCGGCGGCGAGGCGCTGACCGCGGACCTGGCTGCATGGTTGCTGCCGCGATGCGGCGAACTGTGGAACATGTACGGACCGACCGAAACGACGATATGGTCATCCACGGAACACGTACTACCAGCCCGCCCGATTTCACTGGGAGCGCCTATCGCGAACACCCAATTCTACGTGGTGGACGAGAACGGGCAACCGGTAAAGGCCGGTGGGACTGGCGAACTTCTAATCGGCGGAGACGGGCTGGCACGCGGTTACCTGAAACGGCCCGAATTGACCGCCGACAAGTTCGTTCCCGACGTCTTTGGACCCGCAAGCAATGGGAAACTCTACCGTACAGGCGACGAAGTACGCTTCTGTGTGGACGGCTCCATCGAATTCATCGGGCGCTTGGATCAACAAGTGAAGCTGAACGGTTTTCGGATAGAACTGGGGGAAATCGAGAGCCGGCTCGCGAATATTGAAGGGGTCCGCCAAGCGGTGGTAGCGGTAAAGGAAGACACCCCAGGTGAGAAACGGCTGATTGCCTACTATTCGGGCCCGGCGGCGCTCAACTCCGGCGTCTTCACCGGGGCGCTACGAACCTCACTTCCCGCCTACATGTTGCCCAGTGCGTTCATCCGGGTGGACCAGTTCCCGCATACGCCCAACGGCAAGCTAGATCGCCAGGCCCTTCCAGCTTTGGCGACAAAAAGGCCGGTGCTGGCGCACGAGTTTATCGCGCCGCGAACCGATCTCGAAAAACGTCTGGCCGCCTCATGGTGCGAGTTACTGCACATAGACGAGATCGGCGTTGACGACAGCTTCTTCGATTTAGGCGGCAACTCGCTATTGGCAGTTCGGCTAGCGAGCCTCTTTCAGAGCCAGTTTGGCCGTGAGATCCCCCTCATCAAAGTATTTCAATACCCCACGATCGCGCAGCTCACCCGTTTTATCGAAGGTAAGAATGCCGAGAACGGGACTTCCCCGTTGCGCGCGGAGCCCGCGCAATCGGTTACCCAGGGCGATGTTGCGATCATCGGTATGGTCGGAAGATTCCCCGGGGCGGACAATCTCGACCAGTTATGGCAGAACTTGTGCAACGGCGTAGAGTCCATTTCGTCCTTCACCCCAGAAGAGCTTGGGCCGGGCATCGATGAAAGGCTGCGAACCGACCCGGACTATATTCGCTCTCGAGGAATCATAAACGGCGCCGATCTTTTCGACGCCGGCTTTTTTGGCATTGGCCCGCTCGAAGCGAAGATCATGGATCCGCAGCAGCGCGTGTTCCTGGAACTGGCCCATCATGCGCTGGAAAATGCAGGCTACGATCCCGAGCGTTACAGAGGGCTCATCGGAGTTTTTGCAGGGATCGGCGACAACCACTACTACACCACCAACCTCCTGACTCGCCCTGACCTCATGGCGATGGCGGGCTCACTCATGGTTGAATACGGGAACCAGAAGGATTATATCGCGCTGCGCACAGCCTATCTTTTGGACTTACGCGGCCCCGCCATCAGCCTGAATACCGCATGTTCCACCACGTTACTGGCCGTCGACCAAGCTTATCGCGCGCTCTTGGAGCATGAATGCGACGTGGCCCTGGCAGGCGGCGTGGACATCACGGTACCGCAAAAAAGCGGGTTTCTTTACACCGAGGGTGGAACATTTTCGCGGGATGGCCATTGCCGTCCGTTCGACGCCGACGCCACGGGGACAATGTTCTGCGACGGTGCCGGCGTAGTGGTGCTCAAGCGGTTGGCGGAGGCTATCGCCGATGGGGATACCGTCTACGCCGTCCTGAAGGGCTGCGGAAAAAACAATAACGGCGCACGCCCGGCGTCGTTTCTCGCTCCCAGCATGGAGGGGCAGTCGGAAGCCATTGCGATTGCCCAGGCGCGCGCCGGTGTGGATCTTGAGACCATCGGTTACATCGAAGCCCACGGCACGGGCACGCCGTTGGGAGATCCGATTGAGATAGCGGCTCTGCGGAAAGCCTTCGAACGGAAGACGCATAAAAAGCACTTCTGCTACGTCGGATCGATCAAAGGCAATATCGGCCATCCAACCAACGCCGCGGGCGTAGCCGGACTGATCAAAGCAGCCATGGTCCTGTACCGGGAACAAATTCCGGCTACGCTGAACTACCAGAAACCAAACCCAAAACTTGACCTGGCTAACAGCCCGTTCCTGATTGCGGACCGGCTGATTCCCTTCCCTCGTGGCACTACACCGCGGCGCGCGGGCGTCAGTTCGTTTGGCTTTGGTGGAACCAACGTCCACGTGGTCCTGGAAGAAGGACCCTTGCAGAGCGCGGGCAGCCAGTCCCGACCATTACAATTGTTGCCATTTTCGGCACGGAGTTCAGCATCGCTCGACGCTTACAGCCAGTCCCTGGCATCCTACTTCGATACGGCGAAGGATGATTGTTTCGCGGATGCTGCATTCACCCTGCAGACGGGCCGAAAGCTGACGGCCCGGAGACGGTTCGTCGTGGCTGCGGATCCAAGGGAAGCGGCGAGTTTGCTGCGCCAGCCGAACCCAGCCCGTTGTGGGAGCCTGATATGCGGCAGGCGCGACCCGCCGCTGGTGTTTCTCTTTGGCGGCCAGGGAACGCAGTACGTAAACATGGGGCGAGGCCTGTATGAGGCCGAACCTCTGTTCCGAGCGGTGGTGGATCACTGTTGTGACATCCTGAAGCCCCATTTGTGCCGCGATCTCCGTGAACTCCTCTTTCCGGTTGCGGACGACGAAACAGCGGCCAGGCTTTCGCTCGAAGATACTTATTTCACGCAACCGGCCCTGTTCGTCATCGAGTATGCGCTGGCCCGCTTTTGGCAGAGCCTTGGGGTACAGCCGTCCATCATGGTCGGGCACAGCATCGGCGAATTTGTAGCAGCAACTCTGGCGGGCGTATGGGCGTTGGAAGATGCTTTGCGAATCGTCGCCCGGCGCGGGCAGTTGATGCAGAGTCTCGCTCGCGGCGCCATGGTCGCGGTTCGCAGTAGCGCCGCCTCCGTTGCCAAACTGCTTCCCCTGAACGTTCAAATCGCTTCCGACAACTCGCCGGCTCTATGTGTAGTTTCCGGTCCCATGCCGGACGTGAACGCTTTTCGCGCACAGCTTGAGGCGAAGAAAATTCTTTGCCGCCCTCTGCATACGTCGCATGCATTCCATTCGGCTATGATGGATCCCGTACTAGAGCCTTTGCGAACCGAAATCGCGAAGGTTAACCTGCGCCCACCAACAGCGCCGTTCGTTTCGACGGTAACCGGACGGCTCATCACCGAAAAAGAGGCCACGGACCCAGGTTATTGGGCGCGTCAAGCACGTGCCACAGTCCAATTCTCCAGCGCGATATCTACCCTGAAGGAAATGGGCCACGATCTCTTCCTCGAATGTGGGCCGCGTTCCACCCTATGCCAGCTAACCCGGCAGACTTTCGGCTCCGATCACCCATGCGCGGCGATCCCATCACTGACGGACATGCATCAAGACAACGCGGAGTGGGCTTCCATGTTGTTTGCGTTAGGCTCGCTGTGGATGCACGGTGTCTCCATTGATTGGGACGCTTTTTATGTTCACGAAGAGCGCCGTCGCATTCCATTGCCCGGCTATCCATTCGAACGCCAGCGATACTGGATTGATCCGGCGCCTCGGGCAAGCGTCATCGAGGCCGCGCCCTCGGTCGCCGTATTACCAGGCGAGACTGAGCCCGCCATCCAGGCTGTGGTGTCGGACAGTGCATTACCAGCAGATCGCACCGTCGAGAAATTGCTGGACATCTTCGCCACGGTATCTGGCTGTGAACGAACGCAGATCGACAGGTCGGCCACGTTTCTGGAGCAAGGCTTCGATTCGCTTTCCTTGATGCAGGTCGTCTTCGCCATTCGAAAGGAGTTTGGAACCAAGGTTAGCTTCAGCGAGTTGATGCATCAATTAGGGAACATCGAAGTTCTTGCTGAACATCTGGGCAGGGAGATGCCGCCAAAGCCGGTTGCGCTGGAATTGGCCGCGCCCGCCGTCACAGTACCCACCACCCCGACAGCAACGGCCTCGACGATCCCCCAGCGGGGAATATTCTTCTCCTCCCAGCTATCCGAGCCGCTGTCTGCTTCCTACAACGAGTGCACCACCATAAGAATTGAAGGCCCCATTTCGATTCCAGCGCTCACCGCCTCTCTCCAAGGCTTGCTTGACCGGCATGACGCGTTGCGTGTTTCTTTCAACGAAACGGGTTCGATCATGCGCGTCGCTCCCGAGACGAAACTGACCACTCCGGTCAGCGATCTCTCCGGGCCGATCAGCCCATCTACCCGCGCAGCGCGCTTACGGACGATCGAGGAAGAGGAAACCACGCGCGCGTTCGAACTCCCCGGAGGACCGTTATTCCGCACCCGGATCGTGTTGCTGGAAACCAACCGGGCGGCGGCGATCTTAACCGCGCATCATACAGTCTGCGACGGCTGGTCGCTCGACGTGCTGGTCCATGACTTCTGCGCGCTGTATTCGGAACAGATATCCGGCCAGCCTGCCGGACTGGAACAGGCTCCCAGTTTCGCGAACTATGCCAATGCCGTCACGCTCCGGGAACGTTCTACGGAGTTTGCGGAGGCGCGGAAATACTGGCACGAAAAATTCGCCGCCGGCTTCCCTGCCCTGGTTCTACCGACGGATTTCCCTCGCGGCGGACCCCGCCAACATCGCGCTATGCGGCTGGAGCACAGTATCGAAGCTACGGTAGTCGATCAGCTACGAGTTCTGGCAGCCAAGCAGGGCTGTAGCCTGTTCGCCGTCATTTTAAGCGCCCTATCTATCTTTTTAGCGCGTGTTTCGCAGCAGAAACGTTTCGTCATGGCCTTGCCCGCAGCGGAGCAACCGGTGGTCGGCGAACCCGGCTTGGTCGGGCACTGCGTCAACCTCTTGCCGTTCCTGGTGGAACTGCAGGGCAACGAGACTGTCGCCACTTACCTTGCGCGAGTAAGGAACGAGCTCAACGGCGCCCACGAGCGGTCCGCATTCACCTTGGTGAGCCTTCTGGAGGACCTGCGACCGGCCAACGGGACCCGGAATGTATCGCCGGCCTCTGTGGGGCTGACTAGCGTGAAGAAGTTTCAACCACAAGATTTGACTCAGCGGGGTTTTGAGGTTGACTATTACGGCAATCCGAAACATTACGAATCGTTCGAATGCTACTTCACCACGATCGAATCGGGCTCTGGATTGACACTGCACTGCCACTACGACACCGGGCTATTCCGTAAGTCGACGGCCAAGGCCTGGCTTACCGACCTGGAAGCTGTCTTAGTCGATATGGCGGCCGATCCCGAAGGAGAAGTGCTCGAACTCGCGGGGCTAGACAGTACCAGGACGTCGACGCCGGCAGACTTACTCCTGGTCGGTTCGACAACAACAGATAGCGCCCTTCAAGTCGCCGGCCCGCTGCCGTCCCCTCAATCCATCGCACCCCGGGAGCCGGACATCCGGGCAACGCTGCTCAATCTCTGGCAAGTCTTGCTGCATTGTCCGGAGGCGGGCGAAAACGACGACTTCTTTGATTTGGGCGGGCATTCTTTGATGGCCGCGCACTTGTTCGCATCGATCGAGCGGCAATTGGGCATCACGGCGCCGCTTGCCACGCTTTACACCGCCTCGACTCCGCGGAAACTCGCGCGAATTCTCGCCAAAGGGGACAACCCGCGGCAATGGCAGGCGCTGGTGCCGATTAACAAAGAAGGAAGCCGGTTGCCGCTCTTCCTGGTTCACGGGGCCGAAGGGAACGTCTTACTGTATCGCTCACTGGCTTCCCATTTGGGCGCCGATCAGCCGGTTTACGGCTTGCAATCCGCAGGACTCGACGGTAATTCTCCCGTTGACGGCAATTTCGAGCGAGTAGCGCAGCGATACGCGGAGGAGATCAAGCGCGTACAACCGGAGGGTCCCTACTTACTGGGCGGATATTGCTTGGGGGCGACCATAGCACTCGAAATCGCGCGCCAGTTGATGGAAGATGGCCACACGGTCGGACTCCTGGCCATGATCGAGCACTTTAACGTGCAGACTATAGGTTGGCCGCTACCCTGGCACTTGCGCGCAGTTAATCGACTCTTACTGAATCCGTATTTTCATTTCCGGAACATGCTTGCGGCGCGAGGGAGCGGCAAGACCGACTTTCTATTGGAGAAGTTGCGCACAGAAGCGCGGCGCGCCAAGGCCGCAACACGCGTGGCTTGGGCGCGAACGCAACGCCAATGGAAGCAGGGCGCCGATCAAGGATTTCATCACATCAAAGTGGCTGAGGTGTATGACAAGGCTCTGGCGGCATACGAGGTTAGGCCGTACCCGGGCCAGATTACCTTGTTTATGTCCGATCGCCACTTAGCCGGGATGAGCAACCGGTTGGGAGGCTGGGGAGGAGTAGCTCAAGGGGGGGTGCGGCTATACTCACTGCCGTTTCATCCTAAGGGAAGCCTTATCGAGCCATTTGTGGGACACCTGGCCGAACTGCTGCGCGGCTGCATCGACGGGGCCATAACGAACTCCAGGGTAGATTCGGAAGAGCTGCACCCGGAATTGGTAGCAACGGGCAACGTCTCCAAAAACAGGACGTCCTTCTGAAGTGCTCGAACATTGGCTGCAATCTCAATAACGAGGTCATGCTTTGCACGCGTGCAGTAAGCCTTAAACTGATGGTCATTTGGAAATACAATCACGACCCGGCTGGCCGGTCACACCGCCGAATCAGGGTCATCCTGCGGGCTCAGGAACTATGAAGGAAGTTGCTTTCGGCGCGCGCGAATGGCGAAACTCGGTCAAGCGGTTCATCGATACACTCCCTGAGGCGTGCCTCCCAGCCTGGATCCCCGGCCTTTGGGTGTTTTTCCTTATCGTTGGCTCTTTGCAACCGCACCGCGCCCGGTTATTCTCCCACGGCCACCACCTCCACGCCGTTCTTCACGTTCTGGTATTTGGAATACTAGGGGCGCTCGCCATGCTAGCCAGTTCGCGCAGGTTGAGGATTGCTGCATTTACATGCTGCGTGGCTTTGGGCTTCCTCATCGAAGGCGCCCAGTCGCTCGTGTATCCGAATGCGATCGAGTGGCGCGACGTCCGGGACGACACCGTTGGGGTATTCGTCTTTTCCGCGGCGACGCTGTTAGTAATGGCGCTGTTTAGTAGCCGGTTGAAAGCGCACCTTGCGAATGGCTTGGGTTACTAGGGCCGTAGCCGTGCGCCCGGCGCCTCATCACCAGGAACAAGAATCGATCGCCGCAGCGATTTGCGGGCCATAATGGTTGAGAATCTGCACGACTTCCCGTAGTGGGAGCTGGTGGGCCTCTGCAAAGCATGTTTCGCCTAACCGGTGGTATGAGTCACGACCGATCCGGTGGTGCCAGGAGCAAAGTGGGATGGCGGAGAAATCCGATGCCTTCTGTCCCACTCCCCTGTAGCCCAGCGCGTTCGTGTGGGCCGCTTCGATTACGGTACCTCCGGCGGTCACGCGCGAACACACAAGGCATGGAAGCGTCCGGATCCAGGCCAAATACTCGGGGCTTCTCTCTGGACCCCGTCTAGGCCGGACTCTCACCTTTCGTAGCGCGGTTCGCCGCTTCGGAGGCGAGCCGCGCTTCAAGGGCGCACCCCGGCGTAACGGCACACTTCTCCTGAGCATGTTCACCTCGAGTTGTTGTTGGCCAAGGGCAGGGCTCCGCCCCGAATACCTGGATAAGCACTCGGAAGCTGGGCTCGGTTGTTTACGGTGTCGCTACGGGGCTAGCGGATCCGGCCGCCGAAATCCTCTTCGCACTGCTTCGCGAAGCTGCAATGCTTCTGGCTGCACAGCATCGACTGCCGGTTCGGGCAGTACATCCCGGTTCCCATGGCCTTCTGCGCCATCGGATACAGGACCTGAGTCGCCCGGATGTCTGGCTCCTCCACCGTGTAGGCCTGCTGCACGATCTGCACAGTCTGGGTCTTCACCAGGCTGTCGATGCGCACTTCTCCGCTGGCGCCGGGAGTGATCTGCTGGTAGGTGGCGAGCTGGAACGCGTAATCGGGCGAAACGGATGAGGGCCGGCGCGATGCCGTCTTGAAATCGATCAGCCGCCCTTCCATATCCAGCACGTCCACGCGCCCTCGGACCGCGACGCCGGCGATCTCGCCTTGCACATCGAGTTCGACTGCGGCGGGTTCCACCGTCGGCGCGATCTCGTCCATGTACTTGGCGACCAGCCGTTCTCCCATCCGGCGCAGGTCTCCCTGGCTCTCGTCGGGCATGAATTCGGTCTGCGGGACCTGTTCCATCCAGGCTTCTCGAAAGACACACAGCACGCCGGTTGTTTCCAGGTCTTCCTGGGTTTCGATCTTCTCCCGGAAGTTGACTTCGAGAGCCTGATGGACGGCCAAGCCCAAAGCGAGCGAACTGTTCTTCCGCTCGGGAAGGTGAAGCCCGTATTTGAACCACCACCGCGCCTGGCAGTCGAAGAAGCAGCGGACCTGGCTGGGCGATAGGACGGGTGCGGTTCTGCCTTCGCGGCCGGCGCGTTGGTCGCGGCTCAGATAGTTTCGTGAGCGCTACTGCCGGCGCCACGATCAATTCCGTGCAAGTGCTTCACCTGCAGATGGCGCCAGCAGCGGCAGTTCCTGCAAGCGCAGGGAAGCCCAACTGCACCAGATCAGGCAGGCGTCAGACCGGTCCTCAGCGCTGATCCCATGTCACACCTCGCTCCCGCATGGCCTGGATGAACATGGTCAGCCCGATAGCCCGGATGTCTTCGCTGTTGAACTGCAGCGAATAATTGCGCATGCGGGCTCGCGATTCGACCCGCTGCGCGATCTCCGCCGCTCCGCTCATGGCCAGTTCCATCGCCGTGATCCCCGCGCCGGTTACCGCCACCGGAAGCAGGGTGCCGTCTGGCGACGCGTGCAAATCCAGCGGCCTGGGGCGTTCGTGTGTGCTACCATTGCGATGGTTCTGGGCTTGATCGCTCAGATCAGATGCCGCGGCTTCCGAAATGTTCCCCAACGCTGCCGGATGCCGCGGTTCCTCAATTCTTCTCACGCGCCACTCGATCCAGCGCTTGTTTTCCTCCCGCAGTTCGGCCTTGCAGATCTCGAAGACCTCGCGCGCCTGGATTCCGAGTTCGCGGATCTGCTTCGCCACCACCGGCGGCACGTACATCACCCGATCGCCTTCGAGCGTGTACATGACCTGCTCGCCATAGCGTCCTTCGACGCGTTTTCCATCGTCCCAGCGGAGGGCTACTTCGACTGGGGCGTTCGTGTTGAATCGCAAAATTCCATTCGTCATTGTTGTTCTCCAAATTCCTCTGCCTCGGGGGTTCCGGTCCCGGGTCCAACCCTAGTTCGTCCAACAGGTATTCCGGCGGCTCCAGTTCTTCGTCTTGTTCTTCTTCCGGTTCGTCTTCGCCGAATCCGCTCTGGCCGTAATAATCCAGATCGGAGGGAGCGTTCCATATCGACCACATTGCTTTCTTCCGTTTCTTGATCGTCGTCGCTGCTATTAAAACGACCCCATCGCCATTATCCTAGCATGCTATCGATAGCATGTCAAGCATGTAAGGGTATAGTTGTAGATAAGTGGGCAAGAAGAAAAACAGTGCCGCGATCGCTTTGGCTAAGCGCCGAATGACCGAGATGTCCGCAGGAGAGCGCAGTGCTGTCGCTAGGCTGGGCGGTATGGCCAGGGCCGCTTCACTAGATAGGGATGAGCAAAGCTCCATCGGCCGGAAAGCTGGCAAGGTGGGCGGCAAGGCCCGCGCCAAAGCCCTGACCAAAGAGCAACGCCAAGACATCGCCCGCAAAGCCGCTGCGGCTCGTTGGGGCAAGAAACCTTAACATCGTGCGGATCCGGCGGATGGAATCGTTTCCTTAAGCGAGGCCGACGCATCGTTATTGCCGGCCTGGTAACCCACCTCCACGCCTCATTTCAGGGCGTAACAACAACGCCAGGACGTACACAATCGACACGTCGCATGGCGCAGGCAGGAAGACGCGAAGAGAATTCCTTAAAGGACGGTTTGGCGAATGGTCGGTGCCACGAAAAGCCAAATGGCCTGACTGCGGAAGAACCCTTGCGCGGCCGTCCCCTCACTACTTCACGCCGGCAATGCGGTCCTCGAATTAGCAGTCAGCGGATCGTGACTATGCCGCAGTGTATGCCGCGGCCAGCGTCGAAATCGAAGACCGCGTCAGCGATCATGCCCGGCGATCGAACTTGGCGTACCACCGATATCTTATGTCGTAAGACCGCCCTTGCGACAACATCGCTTCAGGGTTACCATCGGCCATGAAGCAATTTCGACTGTTTGATCAAAGCATTGTCGGCTTTATCGCCACCTCTGATCCGGATCGAGCGAAGACGTTCTACCGCGACACACTGGGGCTGCCTCTCGTATCCGAGGAAATGCCCTTTGCTCTGGTTTTTGACGCTCATGGCACGATGCTGCGATTGACGATCGTCGACAAGGTGGTCTCCGCGAGCTATACAGTGTTGGGTTGGCAAGTGCCGAACATAGTCGCCGCCGCGACGGCTTTATCGCAGGCTGGCGTTCGGTTCGAACGCTACTCCGGTATGCACCAGGATGAACTCGGAATCTGGTCATCCCCCGGCGGCGCTAGCGTGGCGTGGTTCAAAGACCTTGACGGCAACACGCTGAGCATCTCCCAGCACTAAGACATAACCATGAACTTGATTCATCGTTGGTTATGTAGTTCCGCACGCTGGAAGAAGGTGGTAAAAACTCACATTTTGCCCTGGACGCTGGAGGGGCTGGATCTCGGCTCGGATGTCCTGGAGGTCGGACCTGGCCCGGGCGCCTCGACTGATCTGCTGCATGCCCGCGTGCCTCGTCTAACCTGTGTCGAAGCCGACCAACGGCTCGCGGAGAAGCTTCGGCGCCGGCTCGATCAGAGTGTCTGCGTAATGTGTGAGGACGCTACGGCAATGTCGCTGCCGGACGAGAGTTTTGACGGGGCGTTCTGTTTTAGCATGCTTCACCATGTACCGTCAATGGCGAAGCAGGACCGCCTGCTGCGGGAGGTTGCCCGGGTGCTCCGTCCGGGGGGGCTCTTTGCGGGTACGGACAGCCTCTACAGCCGCTCGTTCCGGATCCTCCACCTATGCGACACGATGGTCGTGGTCGACCCTGATACGTTTCCTGCGCGGCTAAAGGCTGCCGGTTTCAGCGAGATTCAAGTCGATGTGATGGAACCGCATGCTTTTCGTTTCCGCGCCAGGAAATCAATCGCACTTGCCTCATAAATCTTCTTTGGCAAGCAGGTATCATCGTTTCGCGCCGCGACGCGCGTGCCAGCCGTGTCAATGTCTCGCGGTAATTCCATGGCAGCCAATCCGGTGGAATACCCTTCAACTAGTCGGCGTGCCGTTGCAAATCGGTCAGATAATCGAGCGGATTGGTTCAATTCAGTTCGCACTCATGGATCAGACTTACCAACAGGTCGCCCACTCCACCGCCGTTCAGAATCTTGTAGATAAATATTTTTCTTAGTTTCCGCTCGTGTTATCTCATTTCCCCCAATAAAACCATGTACACTCAGCGTATGCTCTTGATTGCCCGACACCGGACACGAATTTAGACGTTCTCCGTTGGTTACGGTACGACGAGCGGTCGATAAGATCTTCGAAGGCCAAACGATGGATGACGCAAACCAGGGCTGTCTCTCGGACCGCGCGCTCGAAGAATATTCGCTCGATGGACTACCAGACTCCCGCTTGGCCGCTGTCGAGGAACACCTGATGCTCTGCGCAGAGTGCCGCGCCCGACTGCACGGAATTGAACTGTTGAAATACATCCATTACACCGAAGACGGACTGGTCTACGCGAGAATCACCAAGCTAATGTCAGATCACCTGATGGCCCGGCAGTGGGGCCAAAACCTGCACGCCGAAAGGCGTTTCGGGAATTTCTATGCGGCGGAGCAATTCCTGAGTGATTTATTCCTCCGCATGTATCCTGGGCACACCTGCCAAGGCGCGTGTGGTTCGCCGGCATTCGCCGACGAGACGAACGGACTCGAATTCCTGTCCCTGACCGGTAACGAAGCCGCGTGCACTACGGATTTCTTTGCCCGTATTCTTCGCGATATGGCGATCCTGGCGCGCCTCCGCACCGCTCGCTGATTGGCGGACTCGCCTCACGATGGCCTCAGGGAAAGTTGCGGTTTCGAAACCATGTATTATTCTTACCAGTAGGAGTAATACCATGCAAGTGACGAGCAAAGGCCAGATCACGATCCCGCAGGAGATTCGTAACCGATTGGGCCTTCTGCCGCATACTCAAGTCGAATTCGAGTTGGCCGGCGATCACGCGCGCATTCGTAAAGCCCGCCGGCCACTTGGTGAGAGCCAGCGCGGCCGATTGGCGCTCGATGCGCTTCGAGGTACTGCAGACGTCCGCATGACCACTGATGAGATTATGGCTCTCACGCGGGGCGAAACCCACGCTGGCAGACGACGCAAGTGACTCCAATACTGGTCAACTTGAAAACCCGCCTGAGCGCCTGCCGTGGTGTACTCGTGGACAGCAATGTCTTGTTGGATGTCGCTACCAATGACGCGAACTGGGCAGATTGGTCCGCGCGCGCACTCGCTGAAGTCGCCGAGCATGCGATCTTGATCATTAACCCGATCATTTACTGCGAGGTGTCGATCGGCTATTCCACCATAGAAGCTATGGACGTGGTTCTTCCAGCCAGCCTGTACCACCGGGAAGCACTGCCTTGGGATGCCGCTTTTCTCGCGGGCAAGAGCTTCCTGATTTATCGGCGTCGGGGAGGACTGCGCCGGTCGCCCCTGCCAAATTTCTACATTGGTGCACACGCCGCAATCGGGCACCTTGCGGTGCTCACGCGTGATGCTGCCCGCTATCGCAGCTATTTTCCAACCATTGAAATTCTCGCTCCCGCGTGACCTTTCTCTATGATTCGCGTTGGCAACGTCCAGGCTCCGCGCGGAACATGCACCGAAGACGAACCGCGGTCGATTAACGAGCGTGTGATGCCGGCGGAGCCTACCCTAGCCCAAATCATCAACTGGCGGTTTGGGCAATGATGGAGCCCTTCGGAAGGTAAACCCGAACACCGCCGGTCTTGTCTTGTAGGAAGCAAGAGTCCTCGCTGGCAAACGCAAATGTAACGACCCGGTGAGGTGCACATGGATATCTGAGAGCTTTTGATCTGGTGGCAGAAGGCGAATCTGTTCGACAGTAGTGAGGACGGCATTTGCGTCGGACCCGCGCCCACAACTGCCGCCTGTCAGAATCGCGAGAAGAAGGCACGCACCAGGCTGGTCATGCCGAAACCGTAGCACTCTATAGAACTTATCGGCATAGCCACAGTTCGTGTCAGGGGTATGTGGCCTACCGACGGCATCCCCCCCCATCCGTCAGTCCGCAAACCCAGACCTTCACCTCATCCAACTTCCCGGCCCTCCAGCCTCACCGCCCAGTCGCAGCCAGCATCTCCTCGTTTTGAACCGGCCCGCGAACTATCGCCCGCTGTTTTCCACTCATCCACCAATACCGCATGGCATCCATCAGATGATCGTCCTTCTTGACGATGTTGCCTTTCTCGTCCCGGTGATATTGCCGGAATTCACTCACCCAGTGCGACAGCGTATCGAACACTTTCAGCCGGCCCGTCGAAAGCGCTTCCCATACTTCGTAGATTCCGACTTCGACGGCATTGATGGCGGATTGTAAATCCAGTCCCAACTGCGTGTACATCTCCATCAAACGTCGGCCGTCCACCTGGGAAGAGCCCAGACAACCCGGATCCACTACCCCCGGTATCCAATCGCCCACCGCCTTTATCCCTTGAGCGTGGATCACCGGCTCCGCCTGCCCCCGGTAATACTCGTGATACAGGTACGCAATCCCCGTTTCAGGATTGATTGCTCCCCAAACTGCCGCCGTGCGATTCCAACCGACATCCATCGCAAACGAACGCTTCCAGTGCTTGGGAATCTCGAAGGGCGGCACCAGAATATCGGACTCCGGTACCGGGTAAATTATGCCTGCCCCCATCTGCGGAATCCCTTTCGTCCGCGCATCCCGCAGGTAGGGTGGAGTAGAAGCCCTGATCCCTGCCTTAGCTGCTTCGTCCAAGTGCGGGACCTGTTCCCAGTCGCAGCGCGTGACGTGCTTGACCGCGGCGGCTTCGTCGTTCTCCGGTTCAATAAAGGATTTCACCACGTCCGTCATGCCTCTAACCGGCGTGAAAGTGGTGTACAGAGCTCCACCCGTCGTGGCGGTGCGGTAGAGACACTCAAGATAAACATCGTACGGGCTCTCCTCATCCAGCCAGATGACTTCTTTTGCCGTACCTTCGAAGACCTTCCGGCCCGATTCATAACTCTTGAAACCAACCTGTGAGAGCCCGCCCGAAACATGTTTGACGAAGATGGTATCGGCTGCATCCGGTAGTCCTTGCTTGTGGGTGACCCGTTCGATGCTGCCGGCTGGGAGCATGCCGGTCCCGTGCGCTCCCACAGGTCCCCATAATTTATCCTGCACGATATCGCGGGTAGTCTGGCAGGTCCCCCCGCAAGCCCACGCGTGGACGGGAGCGGAAAACCGCTTCCCCTCCCACCACCCCGGATATTGCCCCGTCAAATGGCAGGCCATTTCATACGCTCCGGTTTCGGTCTTGCCCGTACGGTTCGCCGCCATGAACAGCCGCTCCCGGAAGGTAGTTCCCGCCGCGAGGAACTCGAGATGACGCGGATACAACTCGCGACGGTATACGCCCTCGTCCGGAAACATGGTGCACAGTTTCGCAGGGGAAGCGCCAACCCCGGCCCGGAGCATCGCCCCAACCCGTTCGAGCGCTTCGATCCTATGCCGCACATTCAGCATGGCCTGACTTCCCTCCCGGCCGACTGGGCGTGCTCCAACACTTCCACCCGTGCGATCAGATCGTTCATCTCTGTAGCCTTGGCTGCGTGATTCAGGACGGAGTCGGCCGCCCGCAGGCGACTGACCACGGGCGTTTTCGGGTCAGCCATCAAGTGCAGAATGACGCTGACAGCCGCCGAGGAGCCATACTGCATGCGGGCGAGCGATTGGCCGAACACCTTGCGGCGTGCCTTATGCAACTCTTGCTGGAACTCCGCCGTCAGGCTGAGGCGCCAAGCGGTGGTGGACGAAATCCCGGCAGCGGCAGCCGCCTTTTCCAGCGTGGGCTGTTGCAACAGCGCCAAAATCACTTTTCTCTTTGCTGCAATTTCTTCGAGAGGCGGCTCATCACTCTATTCCTTTCAGATTCCTCTTTACACAAACTACATCGCCAAGATGAACCATAGTGAATTGTTTTCTTTCGGTCTTTCGCGGCGGCTTGCCATTTCTTAGTGACACTCGCGGACGGCAACTTGGGCGGCAGCCTGCGGTAGGCGTGGGCCACGACGGATTGGAAGAGGGGGGGTGGGGGAGAAACCTTGCAAAGGTTGCGCCTCCACAGCTTCGGCCTACCAACTCACCACCGCCATCTATTGCATCCATCTGGGCGCCCAATAAGCACCTTTTAATCTGATAGTGGACAAAATCCCGGCACCGGCGGCCGCCTTTTCCACGGTACGCTGCCGCAACAGCGCCATAAACCCACTGGTCCTTTTGCTGCACTCTCTCCGAAACCCGGCTCATGATTCACTCCCTTCCAGATCTCCTTCCATACAAACTACATCGGCGCCCGAACCACTCATCACAAGCGCCTTGTTACGATTCTTAGGGGAGGTCTGCTGCGCCGCTATCTCCCTAAATGTTTTCCCGTCACTCTCCCGGACGGCACGTTGGCCAGCAGCCTGCTGCCATCTCATGACCATCGCGTCTACGCCACGGCAATCCTGGTGCAAGATGCGCGCCCGGCGATCCAACCGTTGGCAGGCGATGAGGCTCACGCCACAACCGCCAAACAGATCCGCCAGCACATCCCCCTTCCTGCTGCTGTTGATCACGACCCGCTCTACCAACTCGACGGGCATGCCGCGGCACGGATGACCACCGGGTTGTTCCGGAGTCCAGAGCGTCGACTGTCGATCATCCCCGTACCATGGATCCTTGCGACCGGCAACGTGCGCATAGAGCAGCGGGTCATGTTGCAGGCGGTAGCGGCCAGAACCAGACGCCAGAGTTTGGCGGACCCAGACGATCTGGCACGCGACGGCGAATCCCGCGCCTTCGAGCGCGTCCTGAAATAGTCCTTGCCAGGCCGGCGGATGACACATGTAGAGTGCGGCGGTCGGTTTCACTACGCGCCGGTAGTGACTACACATGGTCTTAAGACAGTCACTTAACCGCTCTGCCGGAGTGCTTACGGTCAGCGAACGCCGCGCCAGATAGGCGGCTACGGGAGGATTCGTGAATACCAAATCAGCACTCTCATTGCCCATCAAGCGCTCTACCGCCGGCCACTGCCGTGGGTCATCGCACAACACCCGGTGCTCGCCACAGAGCCAGACATCCCCAGTACGCGATACCGCCCGCCGGGGTTTCTCAACGGCCTCTTCTTCGAGCGATTCCGCCACAACATCCGGCACAATCAACAAGCCTTCCAATTCCTGCGGATCGAACCCGAGTATCTCTACGGCAAAATCTTCCTGCTGCAGTGTAGCCAGTTCGCGGCGCAACATCTCGTCGTCCCATCCTGCATTCAGGGCCAGTTGATTATCGGCGATGGACAGGGCTTGCCGCTGCACCTCCGACAAATGGTCGAGCACCACGACGGGTACCTCCCGCAATCCCAACCTAGCTGCCGCCAGCACACGGCAATGCCCCGCGATGATGACGCCGTCAGGCGCCGCCAAGACAGGATGCACAAATCCAAATTCCGCGATGGACGACGCCACCTCGGTAATCTGGGACTCGGAATGGGTCCGGGTATTTCTGGCATAAGGGATCAGCCTTTCGAGCGGCCATCGCTGAATGTCGTGCACCATAACTTCGGAAACCGTATTCTTCACTGAATGCTCCGTTCGAGAACATCAAGTTCTCTGTGTTCAGAGTAGATGACTTACTGTGGCTGGACCCTATCTCCATGCTAAGTCACAGTAAACACAGGGGCTGAATTCCGAAAAGCCATGAAGTGAAGGGTGAAGTGAAGTGAAGTGAAGTGAAGTGAAAGGCGGCAAAACTGCAGGGGGGGCTGCGTAAAGTACCACTTGGAGGGAAGACCGAGCCGATCCGGCAAGCCCGACGCCTGACCCTGCAAACTAGCTCGGCGCTATGCAACTGGCTGAAGGAACTCAGGGCAGGTACAGATCGGACATGTCGCATCCCATCAAGTTCGCCAACTTCTGTACTATGGAACGCCCGTGGTACCGACCGTTGCTGCGCAGGGAGGCAACCGCGCGCGAGCTGGCGTGGAGTCTTAGTCCTAATGACTCATTAGTATACCCCGCATCACTCATCCACTCGCCGATGCGGGCTATATCCAGCTGCGATTTGGTTTCGCTCTCTGCTGCCCCGCTTGAATGCGACGGCCGACCTGATGAGTCGAGCGACAAGTTCACGTGGGGCAATCCCGCATCTTGAGGCCCGTCAATGACACCCTGGGATGCACCGCTATCGATTAGCGAGGCTCTTGCCTGCAATTCCGCCACCTCGAGAAGCCCGTCCATGAATCGTTTCCATACCGGTGACTTCTCAAATTCGCGCTGCACCTCAGGGATAATCGCTCCATCCCAATGGCCCGTCACGGCGCGCAAATGGTGTCCCTTGCGGTCCAAGCCCTTCTCCGACCAAGCCTCAAGAGTGGTTACACGGAGGAACTCGCGCGATTGCGTCTCGACTACGTCGACACTCCAGATACCCCGGCGTCCCAGTTCCAAAGCTTCCTCGGCAAAGCTCAGAAACACCCGGAGAATGTAGGTGAGCAGGATGGCTTCTAACTCGGGGGCGCCGCGTACATTTGACTTTGCGGCTTCCAAATCACGCGCGGCCCTAATGTTTATCGCCGCCACCTTCGCGCGCGCGGCATCGGGAAAGTCATTCGGGTACGGATACAGCATGACTATGTTTAAGTCTAGCGCGTTCCCCGATTCCTCTAAGCTGCCACACGCCAGATGGAGACGGCCCGGATATCAACCAGAACCCTTGCAAAACATTTCAAAACCGTTCGACTTGTCCAGGCTCGACTGGGCTACAGAACCGGGTTCCGTGCCTTTGGGCGGCGAGAAAGAGCAGCACTCCGACCCAGGTACCGAAGGTGTTGGTAATCAGGTCCATGGTTCCAGAATCGCGGGTAGGAAGATAGCCCTGCAGCACTTCGATCGTAAGGCTCACCAAGCCGCCTAAGATAACTGTGATTAGCCCTGCCCGGCGTGTCCGGACACCGATCGCTAAGTAAGCACAGAAGCAAATACCGAGGGGAATGAAGCCCACGATGTTCCTCGCGACGTTCTTACAAAAACTCCACGACAGATCGAATTCGTCCCAAAACGGCTCGAGACGAATTTTGTCTACTACGGTATAGGTCTCCGGGATGACTAAATCGCCGGAGGTGCGCGCACGATTATGGATGATCGCGCCGCTTCGCTCATCAAAGAGATATAGGACGGCGATGCGGTTATCAGCGCCCAAATCCGGTTGGCCGGCGGTACTCCATGTTTGATAATGCCGCCAGACAGATTGGGCGGTAAGTTCGCTTGAATAGACCGCTAGACCTCTCACTTCTCCGGACCAGCTATCCTGTTGCCGAGGAGAGTCACCGACGATCAACCGGCCCGAGCAGGTTTCCGATGGAAGTGCTGCCGCCGTGCGAGCCAGAGTTCCGTTGATGTAAACCGCGGTGCGTGTCGTTCCGAAGACGATGGCGGCAAATACGGGCTTACCAGTCCGAAAGACATCGCCGACATAGAAATGCTGCTGGCGGCCTCTACCGTATCTGACTTCGAGATCGCTCAGCGACTGGCCGAAGGTGAGCGACTCACGCTGACCGGGACGGTACAGAGAGAGAACGGTCCCGCTCTCATCGGGAGTGACCGCCCGCATCCAGATCTCGATGCTTTGAGCATGTTGGAGCGTGCCACCGATGACTGTACCGTACGGGCCAAAGCGAAGTCCATTTTCACCCTTGAGCCACGCCACGTCGTTACGGGGCGCATGAAAGGGCCACAGTCCTAACGTCAGAATAACGGCCAGCACGACTAGACAGACGAACAGCAGGAGCGATCTCACGTGGGGTCGTGCGCGCTCGATCCACTGCCCACGTGTTAAGACGGTCTCAGAAGCCACGTTTGATCCATAAATAGGGAAGCAGGAACATCTCAACGATGCCCGGCATGGGGTCGTCCTGGCTAAACACGGCGTCGATTTGAGAGCGGCTGAGCGATCGAATATACATCAACCAATCCTGCCGCCTCCTGATTATCTCCAGCGCACCGGTGGGGAGGTCGGTCATCAGTCGAATCCAACTCTGCCCTGCTCTTCCCTTGCAATGCTGAATGGGCTCGCCCATTTGGTCCGCAAACAACAGATACGGAAAGTCTACGCCAGCGCAGTAGCCGAGGCTGTTATAACCCCAGGTGCGCGCGTTGACGTCCAATAGCTTGTAAAGACCGTCGCGCGGGTCCAATTTATACTCCATCTCGACCAAGCCGTAATAGTCTATGGCGCGCAAGAAGCGGGTGGATAGCTCTTCCAATACCGGTAGTTCCGTGGTCTCGACAAAGGTGCTGGCTCTGCCGAATTCGGCAGGATGCTGACGCCGCCGGCACACCACCATGCTGCCGAGCGCCCTGCCTTCCTTGAAGAAAGCGCAATACGCAAACTGGCGGCTGCCGTCGCCTGGTATCAGGTCTTGAATCATCACCTCGCCCGGACCCACTTGCGCGGCGGCACGCAGAAACAACTCCCGTAATTCGGCGCGTGTATTGGCCCGCCAAGCCTTCGCCTTGGTGGCGTAGATGAAGTGTTCCTTAATTGCGGGCTTGATGGCGAAAGGCGGACCGATGCTGATCTGTTCCAGATCTTCTACGCGTTCGGGATACCAAGTATGCGGCGTCTCAATGCCAAGCTCGCTTGCCAACCGGTAACTGTTCCGCTTATCCCACGCCCACCGAGTAGTTTCCCACGGCGGCGTGGGCACGCGAAAGACCTCGCTCAACTGCGACCGGTGACGCGCAAAGGCCGCGACGGTTTCGTCTCTGGTTGGATAGAGGACCCACCCGTAAAGGCCCAAGCGACGGCCGATCCGCATAATGGCATCTATGGTTTCGCCCTCGTGCCGCAGGCCGGGCACCGATACCGCATGTGTGGCATAGCGGGAGAACTTAGCTATAGAGTGCTCGTCGTCGATGACGCAGATGGGTATCTTGCGCCGTCCGAGACTCCGAACCACACCCAGTCCCTGATAATCGCCGCCGACCACCACCGCGCCATAGGGTTCTTTCCAAAGACGCGGGACAGCCTGCAGCGCGACGCCCGGCTGAGAGGCTTCAACTCCCATGGGCGCCTTTGGCTCTCGCCGAGACACCTTGCTTCCCGGCGATCACTCCCATCAACGCTTGCGACGCGTATCGCGCGCCCGAAACGAACTGCATCAAGGGGCCGAAGCTCCACGCCGCAGGAGCGCCGATAATGTGCAAGCCGTCTACCGAGGTTTCGAGCCCTCTCCTCAGCGAGGGATAGCCGTTCACCTGGCGGATGGCAGTGAGTAAGTCGGGTGAAAGAAATGCGTACTTTGAAATATCGACGCGATAGCCGGTGCCGAGAAGAACGTGGTCGACGATGCGCTCACCTTGGTCACCGAGCCCGATCTTTAAGCCTGCCCCGGTTTGTTTGACCGAAGTCACAGAGCACCCCAGACGGATGGGCACATCCCGCAGGCGGTCCACTAACCAGCGTGCTCCGGCCGGTCGGGTGGATCTCTTTCTAAGGCGGTTTTGCAATGACCGGGGGAACTTCCTTAGCAGATCGGGTCGTGCCATGAGTTGGCTAATGGCGGCAGGCCCAACGTCAGTGGGTGCGTAAAGTAGCTTGTTGGTGATTTGCCCCAATCGGTGGTGCAGCGTCTTAGACGCCCAGCCCTGGAGCCAGTGAATTTCGGGCGACCGCGTAACGATCTCTACTTCTGCGCCCGCTTCATGCAGCAGCGCACCTGACTCAAGGGCACTCTGCCCGCCGCCTACGACTAAGACCCTTTGGCGCGCAAACTTCCCCAAGTCGCGGTGTGCGGATGCATGGCTCGCGAGCGCGCATGGAACGCCTTGAAACTCGCTTGGACGGTGCGCAAATGGACCGATCCCGCCCGCAACGATGACGCGCCGGGACAGCATAATGGAGCCGTCGTCGATAGTAATCCGGAAGCCGGACGGATGGAAGTCCACACGTTCAATCTTGCGGGTGTCCAAGTCGGGAATCGTTTGCCGTTGATACCAGAGTCCGTATCGGACAAAAGCTTCGAGCGGAACGGGCGCCTGAAAGCGGTCGCGGGAAGCCGCTTGGTAGGCTTCAAGGGATTTCGACCCGTCGGGATCCGCAATTTGGGTCGCCGTCCAGTTGGACCGGAGCAGCATTCCCCTTGGCATATTGCGGTCCCAAAATGACATGGGCTCGCCAAACACCTGGACGTCCAAGCCGGCGATTGTGCGAAGATGCGCCGCGGCGGACAACCCGTAAGGACCTGCACCGATGATCGCAACGTCACAGGATGTCACACGACCCCCGAATATCAGGGCAATGCTACCATAACCGTGCAAGCGGAGCAAATAGAGCACAGTTACTTACGAAATCCTGACGGCGGGAAGTTGTAACTAAGGAGTAGGAATGATAGCTTGCACGATATTTGATGGCGCGCTGACGTTGTTTGACGTGTCAACCGCGGCGGCGTAATACCAGTAGCTTTGTCCCGCTGTTACGGCAGTATCCGTGTAGGCGCACAGGGTGGGGGTGCAAGTAGTTGCCGCCATCGAACCCACGCTTGGATAGGGGGTGGCCGGAGCAGTCGAACTCGAAGACGCGATCCTGTAGATGTTATAGCTGGCCACGTTCGAAGAGGTGCTGGGTGTCCAGGTTAATGCGGCACTGTGTGCGATGGGCGCAATTCCTGTACCGGAAAGAGTTTCATTCAGGGTGGTAGTAAGAGCTGAGCTTACGAAAGCAACGTTACCGCTGGCGGCCCCGGCGGAAGTTGGGGTAAACGTTACCACGAAACTGGCAGTTTGACCCACAGCCAGAGTCACCGGCAGGGATGGTCCGGTCATGGTAAAGGGAGGGCCTGAAACAGTTGCTTGGGAAACGGTGGTACTGGCGTTACCGGTGCCCGTGAGCGTGATGGTCTGGGTAGCGTTGGTCCCCAACGTGACATTGCCGAAGGTGACCGTAGGAGGCGCCACGCCGAGCACGGGGAGAGAACAGGCCCCGCCCATGGCACTGGCCAAAACCACTTCGGCAAACGCATCGTTACATTGTCCGTAAGGCGCTGTGCAGTTGGTAGTGCTAAGGCCCATATCGGTGGCCAACTCGATGTCCACGATATTGACCGTGCCGTCCTGGTTCAGATCGCAGGCGCTGTACGATCCCGCGGCTTTGAACGATACGGTGCTGCTGGAGTAGGTGCCGGCTGAACTTTGGTCCCATTTGGCGCCGTACGAACCCGTCGCCGTCGTCAGTAAATGCGCCCAGCCGGCTCCATCGACGAGCGAATCGCTGGTAAAGGAACTCGTCGAATCGATGCCGCTAATTCCGTTTTGTGAGTTTACCGCCGAGATTACGATATCTCCGGCAGCCGAGGTCGAAACGCTGGCGCCGGCAGGTATGGAATTCGCAGGCTGATTGTTTGTTCCGGCAGCTACGTCGAGCGGCGCAATTGTATCCGCGCCGGCGATCTCCCAAATGACTGCTCCACCGGGGATGCCGGACGAAGACGTGGTGATGGTCAAAGTTGTGGCGCCGGCGGCGATGTTCTTCGCATACCAGATATCCAGTACGGCATTGTGCGTGGCATCTGTAGATCTGGCAGCGCTGGCTTCGACGTAACTGTTACCCACATTGTCGGTGATGCTGCTGATGACTATTCCCGTGCCGGATCCGCCTTCGGACTTCCAAGCGACCGCCAATAGATGGCCGCTACCGGTAGCGGGAATGGTGCAACTGGAAGAAAACGTCTGGGGACCGCAGGAAGTTATGTTGACGACACTAACTTGCCCCCAAGCCGCGGAGGTGACTAACAAAGCTGTCAAGCACCAGCAAGGAATCCGAGAAAGGGCTTTCCCGAAGCTTCGACAATTGACCGCTGCACGTTCCATTCGGTTTGGTTTCAAGGTAACTCCCTTTGATAGCAGTTACAAGTTGCTTTTGGTTAGGGAAAGGGGGTGCTAACAGATAGAACTAGTTGGTATTACGGGCGTTTACACGCTGAGTACGCGGGACATGAGCATCAATCTGTCAATCAAAGCCATTTATTGACTTGTCGCTTTACTATCTTATTATTAACCTGTGGATAACGCCTTGTGCAGGCTTGGGCATTATTGTGCAGGTGCCTGCCCTGCCCTGGGTAAGCTACCATAAATTCTTGGCGCAACAACCACGGCTTTTCCTCATCGACTCCTACGGGTTTATATTCCGGGCATACCACGCGCGCGCCCGCAGCGCTGCGCCTCCCATGCGAACCAGCGCGGGCCTCTCCACCGAGGCGGTATACATCTTCAATAACATGCTGCGCAAGCTCTCGAAGAGCTATGCCCCGGAGTATATCGCCGCGGTATTCGAGAGCGGCGCACCGGTGGCGCGTATGGCCGAATTCGCCGAGTACAAGGCCAACCGGACCGAGATGCCGCCGGATCTGCGCGAGCAGATTCCGCATATCCGCCGGATCCTCGAAGCCATGCGGATTCCCATTCTGGAGTATGCGGGATTCGAGGCCGACGATGTGATCGGAGCGATTGCGCGCCGTGCCGAAGAGGCCGGCATGCAAGTGGTCATCGTCTCCAGCGATAAGGATATGATGCAGATCGTCAATGAGCGGGTCTCCATGCTCAATCCCGCTAAAGACGATGAGTGGTACGACCCGGCCAAGGTGAAAGAGTTTCTGGGGGTGCTGCCGGCGCAGGTGGCGGACTTGTTCGCGTTGAGGGGCGACGCGGTCGACAACATTCCGGGGGCTCCGGGCATCGGCGAAAAGGGCGCGCGCGATCTGATCGAACGCTTCGGTACGGTGGAGGCCGCTATCGCACGTGCGGCCGAGGTCGAGCGCAAGATGTACCGCGAGAGCCTGCAGAACAACGCCGGGCGGATCATGATGAGCAAGCGACTGGCGACCATCGATACCACAGTCCCCATCGAGTTTGTGCTGGAATCGGTTCGCGCGCAGGAAGCGGATCCGGTTTCGTTAAAGGCAGTCTATAAAGAGCTGGAATTTCACAGCCTGCTGAAAGAACTGGGACCGAGCGAAGACTCGCGCGTGCGCGATTACCAAACGCTGGAATCGGCGGCGGCGTTGGCGGAGTGGCTGCGGGCCGTTCCACCCGGTGTGCCGGTGGCGGTGGCGATCGCGAAATCGGGCGCGGAAGAGTTTGCGCTGAACATGACCCGAGACACCATGGGCGCATCGTGGCGCGCGGGTGAAGGGCGCGCCGCCGATCTCGAGGGCACCGCGGCGCTCGATGATCTAAAGCCGTGGCTGGAGGATGCCACCCGGCCGAAGATCACCTGCGACGTCAAGTCGGCGCTTCTATCGCTCGATAAGCTGGGGGTGGCGGGTGCGGGGTTTGACTACGACGTGATGTTGTACGCCTTCCTGCTGGATGCGGATCCCTCGGGGTGCCCTTTGGAGGAGCAGTCACGGCGGCGTCTGGATTTGAAGCTAGGAGGCGCAGCGGAGCAACGGGCCGATATTACGCTGGAGATCCACCAGGCGTTATGGCCGGCGCTGGCGGAGCGCGGACTAGAGAAGCTGTATACGGAGATCGAGCTACCGCTGGCGCGGGTGCTGGCGCGCATGGAGCGCGTGGGCATTCGGATCGACCGTTCCGAGTTGGGCCGGTTATCAGAACTGATGGAGCGGGATATCGCGCGGCTGACGGCGGACGTTCACGCGCTGGCGGGCAAGCCGTTCAACATCAGTTCACCCCAACAATTGGGGCGCATTTTGTTCGAAGACCTGCGCTTGCCGGCACCGGTTAAATACGGGAAGGGCAAGACGATTTCTACCGCGGCGGACGTGCTGGACGATTTGGCGGCCGAGCACGAAATCGTACGCAAGGTTTTGGAATACAGGCAGCTTACCAAGCTGAAGGGCACCTACGTGGACGCTCTGCCCGCGCTCATCGACCCGCAGACCGGCAGGCTGCATACCAGTTTCAACCAAACGGGTGCGGCTACGGGGCGGCTCTCCTCGTCGAATCCCAACCTGCAGAACATTCCGATCCGCACGGAATTGGGGCGCGAGATCCGGGCGGCGTTCGTGCCGCGCGCAGGTTGGAAGCTAGTTGTCGCGGATTATTCACAGATTGAGTTACGGTTGTTGGCGCACATGTCGCTTGATCCGGTTTTGGTGGAAGCGTTCCGAAACGGCGAAGACATTCATACCCGCACGGCGGCGGAAGTGATGGGAGTGCCTCCTTTAATGGTGACGCCGGAGGCGCGGCGGAAAGCCAAGGCAGTGAATTTTGGGATCGTTTACGGGATCAGTCCGTTTGGGCTGGCGGCGCAGTTGGGGATCACGCAGGGAGAGGCACAGGATTACATCGAGCGGTATTTCGCGCGATACGCGGGCGTCCGGAAATTCATCGAAGCCACCAAGGCGGAAGTGCGGCGGACGGGAGTGACGCGGACTTTGTTGGGACGGGAACGCCCAATCCCGGATATCAACAGCCGTAACCCGAATGCGCGCGGCTTCGCGGAACGGACGGCGGTGAATTCGCCTCTGCAGGGAACCGCGGCAGATTTAATCAAACTGGCCATGGTGCGGATCGACCACGAGATGGAGCGGCGGGGCGGCCAGGCGGCGATGTTATTACAGGTACACGACGAACTCGTGTTCGAAGCACCACCGGACGAGGCGGCCGAAATCGCGGCTTTGGCGAAGCGCGAGATGGAACAGGTTTACCGCCTGGAAGTTCCTCTGCTGGTGGACGTGGGTATGGGCGACAACTGGCGCGACGCAAAATAATTTTTCTTGAACAATTTTGGGCCGCGAGCCGATACGAAATAAGGGCCTCGCGTGGTACTTCTGCTGCGGCATTTCGCTCATTTTCAAAAGCACTGTAATTCTTACTGTACAAGCAGGCTATTTCTAATGGCCCAATGCTTCGAAACGAGCCCAAACCTGCGTGAAATGGCCCAAACTAGCGTTCCGATGCAAAAAAAGTTACCTTTGGTTAATCTTATAGATTGAACTTGAATTTCTTTCGGGATATCATTATCGAGTTCACGGTTAATTATCTGGTTGGCCTTAGGAGGTTGATAGTCCCAATGGTTAACGAATCGATAGCACTTGAGTCAACAAATTTCGAGTTGGCCACTTTTGGCGAGGTGTTGTACGCTTTCAGCGCCTTGCGCTCGACATCTGGACGGCGGCGCTCGGCGCGCGTAGCGAACGAAATGCTGCCATGGGAAACCATGTCCGGCACGGCGCCGGAATGCGAAACCCTACCTGAACCGCGCAAGGTTGCGCCCCCGGCAGCGCCCCGCATCGACCCGGCGGCCCAGGCACGTCCGGTTAAACCTCGGCGCACGACGGGCAGGTGCCACTGCGGGCAATGCCGCAATTGCCAGGAGAACGCTCGCTGGGAGCGGATCTTCCAGGAGAAGTTTGCGAATTCAGATTATTACCATCACGATATCCGCGTCCGGTATGCCTCCCCGTTGAGCAGTGTTTAGCGGGCCGGACCAGCCAGGTCCGTCCTACTATACTTGGTACATGGCAACTTCATTTCAACCCATCGAGCCGGCAGAGAACCTGCGCTAGAGGCTCGATGGCGATCCTCAGTGGTATCAATCCCATACTAGAAAGTTTGAAAGCCGGGCGGCCGCTAGACCGAATCCTGGTAGCCAAGGGCGCTGCCGGAGCGCGGTTGCAGGAGATTATCGATCTGGCGAGGCGTGCGGCGGTATCGGTGCGCTTTGAAGAGCGCGGCGCGCTGGATCGCATGGCCGGGACGCCAGCACACCAGGGCGTAGTGGCCGTAGGTTCTCCGCAAAAGTATGCCGAACTCGACGATGTGGCGCCAGCGGCGCGTTTGTTAGTGGTGCTGGACGGGTTGGAGGATCCGCACAACTTGGGCGCGATCGTCCGAACGGCGCATGCAGCGGGGGCGGGAGGCATCGTGATTCCCGAGCGGCGGGCAGTGGGGCTTACGGACGTGGTCGCCAAAGCGGCGGCGGGCGCGCTCGAGTATATGCCCGTGGTGCGCGCCACCAATATCAATCGCACGCTCGAAGAATTGAAGCGGCTGGACTATTGGATCTACGGCCTGGACGAGCGTGGGACCGAGAATTACGATGCCATCGACTACAACACGCCGACGGTGCTGGTATTCGGGGGCGAGGGCAAGGGCTTGCACGAGCAGGTGCGCAAACACTGCGACGTACTGGTTCGGATCCCGATGGAAGGCCACATTCCATCGTTAAATGTCTCAGTTGCCGCCGGTATCGTGCTGTTTGAGTGCAAGCGGCGGCGCAGCCAGAAATAGAAATCCCGCCACATAGTAGAATCAAGTGTCTATGCGAAAGTGGTGGTGCTGTTGGTGTCTGGTTGCGGCGGTGCCTGGTTGGGCGGCGCATCCGGTACACGCGCGGCACGCCATGGTGGTGACGGTGGAACAGCACGCCACCGACGCGGGAGTCGCCATCCTGCAGGCGGGCGGCAACGCGGTGGACGCGGCTGCCGCGGTGGGACTGGCTCTGGCGGTTACACATCCCTCGGCAGGCAACATCGGCGGCGGCGGGTTTATGCTGATTCGGTTCGCCGATGGCCGGTCCACATTCATCGATTTTCGCGAGCGGGCGCCCGAGAAAGCCTCGCGCAACATGTATTTGGACGCGTCCGGGAAGGCCACCGGCGATAGCGTGACGGGATATCGGGCGGCGGGAGTGCCGGGATCGGTACGGGGCTTCGAATTTGCGGCGAAGAAGTATGGCCGGAAGCCCTGGGCGGATATCGTGGCGCCGGCAGTGGCGCTGTCGGAGAAAGGTTTTCCAGTCTCGTACGGATTCGCGAGATCACTGCACGGGTCTGCCCGGCTATTGGGCCAATTTCCAGAATCGAAGCGTATCTTCCTGCGCGATGGTAAGGAATACGAAGCGGGGGAAGTGCTGATACAGCCCGAACTGGCGCGCACGCTGCAGCGGATCCGCGATTTGGGCGCGCGCGATTTTTACGAAGGCGAGACGGCGCACATGCTGGCCGCCGATATGGAACGGCACGGCGGTCTGATTACGCTCGATGACCTAAAGAATTATGCCGTAGCCGAACGGAAGCCGCTAGCCGGCAGTTATCGCGGCTATGACATTATTACGGCGCCGCCGCCAAGTTCAGGCGGTCCGGGCATTCTGCAGATGTTGGGCGTGCTGGACGGATCGGGTTACGGAAAATCGGGTGCGGGGTCGGCGGGGGAACTACACTATCTGGCGGAAACCATGCGCCGCTATTTCGCGGATCGGGCGGTTTCGATGGGCGATCCGGACTTCGTGAAGGTGCCGGTGGCGGGGTTGCTGGATCCCGCGTACATCGCGCAGTTGCGGAAGTCCATCGATCCGGAGCATGCCACGCCCAGTTCGCAGATCCACGGCAGGCCGGTAGGCGCGGAGAGTAGCGAGACCACGCATTACTCCATTGTGGACGCGGAAGGCAATGCGGTGGCGGTGACCTACACATTAAATTTCGGATACGGCGACGGGGCAACGGTTCCCGGGTTGGGCTTCCTGCTGAACGACGAGATGGACGATTTCGCGGCTAAGCCGGGCGAACCGAATGCGTTCGGACTGGTGCAGGGCGAAGCGAATGCGATTCAGCCGCGCAAGCGGCCGCTTTCTTCCATGACGCCGACTATCGTTACGCAGGGCGGCAAATTGGATCTGGTGCTGGGCACGCCCGGTGGCCCCACCATTATTAATAGCGTGCTCGAAGTGCTGCTGAACGTAGTGGATTTCGGCATGAATGTGCAGGATGCGGTCGACTTTCCGCGTATCCATCACCAGTGGCTGCCGGACCAGTTGGTGATGGAGCGAGGCTTCTCGCCGGACACCATCGCGCTGCTCAAGGCACGCGGCCATACCATCAGACTGGTGAACGATATTGGCGAAGTGGCCGCCATTCAAGTGCGCGACGGATGGCTGGAGGGCGCGGCCGACCCACGCACGGAAGGCGTCGCAAAAGGATACTAAGCATGCAACACGTTCTTTCCACGCATCTGTTCCTGAACCATAGGCTGACAGTTGCACAACTCGACAAAATCCAGCGCGCGGGGATTCCGGCCGTGGAGATCTTCTGCGCGCGACAACATCTGGATTACCGCGATCGGGCCCAGATTGCGGAATTAGGACACTGGTTTCACGACTCGGATCTGAAACTACATTCGATACACGCACCGATGTACAACGACGAATTCTGGGGCCGGTCGGGACCGCAATCGGTGATCACGATTACGGAACCGGTGAAGGGCAAACGCCTGGAGATGGTGGACGAAATCAAGCGGGCGCTCGAAATCGCCGAAACGATTCCGTTCAAATATATGGTGCAGCACATCGGCGTGGCGGGGGAAGAATATTCGGACCGCGCGGTAGATTCCGCCTTTTCGGCTTTGGAGCAGATCAGCCTGTTCGCGCGGCAGCGGGGCGTGGAGGTGTTGCTCGAGAATATACCGAATTCGTTATCGAGCGCCGAGCGCCTGATGCTGTTCCTAGAGCAGACGCATCTGGATTTGAACTTCGTGTTTGACGTGGGGCACGCCAACCTCTGCGAGGGAGTGGAGGAAGCCTTCAACGTGATGCGCGATCACATTCGTTCGACGCATGTTCACGATAATGACGGCAAGGCCGACCGGCACTTGTTTCCGCTGCTGGCGGAGGGGGGCACGGTGGACTGGAAGAATACGATGGACCTGTTGCGTACGCGGGCGGATCAGTATCCGCTGCTGTTGGAGCTAAAAGAAGCGCCGGAATTTTCGCTGGCCAGCGCGGTTGAAATATTCGATCGATTGGAGAACTTGTGAGCGCCGCACCCCGTATTACGATTGCCGAAGCTTCGCAGCATGCCGGCGAAACCGTTCAGATCGCCGGATGGTTGTATAACCTGCGCAAGTCCGGCAAGATTGTGTTTCCTATTATTCGCGACGGATCGGGCATGATTCAGGCCGTCGCGGTGAAGAGCGCACTGCCTGAGGCGCTATTCGAGACCATCAAAGACCTGACCCAGGAATCGTCCATCATTGTTACGGGCAAGATCCGCGCGGAGCAGCGCGCCGCGGGCGGATTCGAGATGGACGTAGAAGACGTTGAAGTGGTGCAGCGGGTGCCGGAGTCGGACCCTTATCCGATCACGCCGAAGGACCACGGCGTCGAATTCCTGATGGACCGGCGGCATCTGTGGCTGCGTAGCCAGAGACAGCACGCGATCATCCGGGTGCGGCACGAAGTGATCCGCGCGGTACGCGATTATTTCGATTCGCACGGGTTCACGCTGGTGGATACGCCCATTTTCACGCCTGCCGCGTGCGAGGGTACGACCACGCTATTTGAGGTGAACTACTTCGAAGACAGCAAGGCATATTTAACGCAATCGGGCCAGCTTTATAACGAAGCGACGGCCATGGCGTTCGGCAAAGTATACACGTTCGGGCCGACGTTCCGCGCGGAGAAATCGAAGACACGGCGGCATTTGACCGAGTTTTGGATGGTGGAACCGGAGATGGCGTACGCGTCGCTGGAGGATGTAAAGCGACTGGCAGAAGATATGTTGGTGTTCGTGGCGGGGCGAGTGCTGGAAAATCGCCGGCCCGAGTTGAAGGTGTTGGAGCGCGATTTGAGTAAGTTGGAATCGATCAAGGCTCCGTTTCCGCGCATGACTTATGACGATGCGGTGAAGGTTTTGCAATCGAAGGGCAGCGAGATCCAGTGGGGGGGGATTTCGGCGGTACGGACGAGACTTTGCTTAGCTCGGATTTCGACCGTCCTCTAATGGTGGATGGCTACCCCTCGGCGGTGAAGGCTTTCTACATGGCGCCCGATCCGGCGCGGCCGGAGATCGCTCTGGGAGTGGACGTGCTGGCCCCCGAGGGCTACGGCGAGATCATCGGGGGGGGGCAGCGCATTCATGATGCGGAGCTTTTGCTGCGCCGCATTGACGAGCAGCACTTGCCACACGAAGCTTTCGACTGGTATATCGATCTGCGGAAGTACGGCAGCGTACCGCATGGCGGATTCGGTATGGGTATCGAACGCTGCGTGGCTTGGCTGTGCGGGTTGGAGCATATTCGGGAGACGATCGCATTTCCGCGGATGCTGTACCGGCTGAAGCCGTAACAGGCTGCGGAAACAGCGGTGGGTGACCCACTCCCTAACGGTCGGGGCTCCGTAAGTGATTGCAAACTGCTAAGTGGGTGACCCACTCCCTGACGGTCGGGGCTCCGTAAGTGATTACAGGGGAGTGAGCGGGCGCGTTTCGGCACCCATGCGGTAGGCGTGGGTCAACGACTGGTCGGGGGGGGCCGTCACTAAGGTTGGCTTCAGCATGATCAGCACGCGATCATAACTCTTAGTGTGGGTGACATTGCTGGTCAGCGGGCCAATTATGGGAATGCCGGCCACACCGGCGATTCCGGCCAGGCTGCGGGCGTCTTCGTCATCGATCAATCCCGCGATTACGGCCCATTCGCCCATTTTCAAGGTGACATCCGATTTGAGGGACCGGTTCGAAATCACCGGGATGCCGTTTTCAGCCGAACCGGCGAGCACTTTGAATTCAGCTTCGATGGATAAAGTGACTTCGTCGGGGCCATGCACGTGGGGCGTGGCTTTCATCGAAAGTCCGAGATCTTCAAAGGTAAACGAGGGCGGGGGCTGATAGGCGTTGGGGCCACTGAAGTTCGACGGTCCGAAATAGCCGGCGGTCAATATAGGGTATTTTTGGCCTACGTGGATGCTGGCTGGTTGGCCGTCGATGGAACGCGCGGTGGCATGCAGCAGCAGTTTGCTATCGGAACGGGACATGGAGGCCACCAGGCTGAAGTTGGCTACGCCGATTCCGATCAGAGCGGCGCCGCCACCGAAACGCATCATTCCGGCAATGTTTTGGGCCAGTTGCGGCACGTTTTGCATAAACGTGCTGAAGGAGGAAAGTGGGAATGAACTGGGGAGCGGCAGACCGAAATTCAAATTGTATGCGTCGGTTACTTCCATAAAGTCCATATCCACGCGGATTTGCGCGCGAGGATAGAGCAAATCCTTGAAGAGTTGCTCGGCAGACAAGACCTTGGATACGGAGTCGCGCAACAGGACGCTGTTGGTGTGACTATCCCACGCCACTTTTTGGATGCCGCAGGCTTGTTGCACGGCGGTAATCATGGATGTCAGATCCTGTTGGGTGGTGGGCTCGGGCACGCGGACGACGATGGCGGCGAAGGGCTCCTCTTCTTTACGCTTCTGGGCGGTGTCCTTCACGACCATGAAGATGCGGTCCGAAATGGGGACGATAAAGGACCCGGTGACGGCCTCCAAACCGTGGAGCGCATCGCGGTAGTCGGCCTGATCCATTTGAAAATGGAGGGTCTGGGTAGCCTGGTAGTCGCCGTCGAAGACACAATCAAGGCCGTAGGCGCGCGCTACGGTTTCAAAAAGGGTCTTGGCATTGGCGCGGAGGTTAAAGTCTTTGGTGACGGGTTGGGCATTGAGGCGGGTGGGGGGAAGCGGCTTGCGGGATTCGGCCAGGTCTTGCAAGGTGGCGGGCGGTAGCGCGCCGGCATCCGCGCCTGCGCCATCGCTGGGGACGGCATCGGTAGCGGCGGCCTCCATTGCGGATAGAGCGGCCAACGCGACAGGCGCCGGCGTGGGGGCAAGTTTAGCGTCGGCTGCCGCGCGGGCCTGCAGGGCGATGCTATGCGACCAGTACAGTTTGTTTTCCGGCTCGAGCGCAGCGGCTTCGGAATAAAGGAGATAGGCGCGCGCGAACTGACCTGCTTTTTCGGCCTTGTGGGCTTGTTTGTAGAGTTTGGTCGCCTCGGACGCCCATGCGCTGGTGGCCAGGACCAATACCGTCAAAATCGAAACTATGCGCACATACGAATGACGCGGCCTAACCCCTTAGCGTGCAGACAAAAGCGCGCGCGCGGGTATGATGGAATCTGACATGAACGGACTGGTCAAGGCGCAAAACTTTTTGGGGCACCACTGGGAGCAACTGATTATTCCGTGCTGCGTTTTAGCGCTGACTCTGGCGGCCGGCTACCTGGCAAAGCGCATTTTGGAGCGATTGCTGCGGGGCTGGGCGGCGCGCAGCAAGGGCCCCACTGCGCAGATCGTAATCAACGCCTTCAAGGGCCCCTTCATGATCTGGGTGCTGATTTTGGGTACCCACCTGGCGATGCAATCGTCGGAGTTGCCGCATACGGCGACGTCGTGGATCGGCCGGATTCTGCTGGTGCTTTGGATTCTGTCACTGACTTCGATCTGTTCGCGGCTGGCGGGCGAACTGATCCGGCTGCACGGCACCAGTTCGGCGGGCGCCATGCCGGTTACCACGCTGACGCAAACGCTGGCGCAACTGGCGGTCGTGATACTGGGCGTGCTGGTGCTGCTGAACCAGTTGGGCATTTCGATCACGCCGATTCTGACCGCATTAGGTGTGGGCGGCTTGGCCGTCGCACTGGCTCTGCAGGATACGTTGTCGAATCTGTTCGCCGGGTTCTATGTGGCAGTAGCGGGGCAGGTCCGATTGGGCGACTATATCCGCATGAATTCCGGCGAGGAAGGTTATGTAACCGATATCGGGTGGCGCTGCACCACCATTCGGGCGCTGGCCAGCAACATGATCATCATCCCGAATAGCAAGTTGGGACAGGCAATTGTTACTAATTTCTACCTGCCCGACAAGCGCGTGGGGGTATCGATTCAAATCGGCGTAGCGTATGACGCGGACGTCGATTTGGTGGAGCGGCTATTGCTCGAAGAGGCGCAAGCCGCGGCGGGCGAACTGCCCGGAATGCTGGCGGAGCCTGCGCCCAGCGTGATCCTGGATCCGGGCTTCGGCGATTCGGCGCTACTGTTTACGCTGGGGTATAGCGTGCGCGAGTTTAACGATCAGGGGCGGGTGCGGCATGAGTTGCGCAAGCGTATCTTGAAGCGCTTCCGGCAGGAGAAGATCGATATGCCTTTTCCCACGCGCACGGTTTATATGCACAATCAGGGAGACGTTTGATGCGATGGGCCGCGGTGGCGTGGTGCGTTCTGTCGGTCGCGGGTGCGCGGGCGATGGACCTGAAGCCCGAGACGCAGCAGGCGTTCGACCGTTACATTCGGGAGACGGAGGCGCGGCTCGATTTAGGGGTGCGTCCGGGCGCGAAATTTCTGTGGGTGGATGAAGAGCCGGCGCGACTGGCGCAGGTGCGCGACGGGCAGATCGTGATCGAGAATCGCGCGGGCCACGATACGATTACGGTTCCGGGCGGTTTGATTCACGATTGGACGGGCGCGGTCTTTGTGCCGGGAGTGACTCTGGGAAAGACACTGGCGTTGATCCAGGATTACGATCGCAATCAGGATAACTACAAGCCGGAAGTAATGTCATCGCGCCTAGTCAGCCGCAATGGCAATGACTTCAAAGTGTACCTGCGGGTGATGAAGAAGAAGGTAATCACCGTAATTCTGGACACAGACTACGACGTGCGATATTTCCCTCTTGATGGCGGGCGCTGCCACAGCCGGGCATATAGCACACGAATTGCGGAGGTGCAGAACGCGGGTGAGAAAGACGAACGCACTCTGCCGCCGGGGCACGACAGCGGATTCTTGTGGCGGCTGTACTCTTATTGGAGATTTCAGGAGCGCGACGGCGGCGTGTATGTGGAGTGCGAGGCGATTTCGTTGACGCGCGGCATACCGTCAGGCTTAGGCTGGCTGGTGCAGCCCATCATTACCAGTTTGCCGCGGGAATCGCTCGCAAACACGTTACGGAAAACGCGATCGGCACTGCAGAATAGGTGATTGCCGGCGCCGTTTTCGGATAACGAGTCCCTGTTATATTGAACTTTCTTTTAAGCAGCCTGTAAGCAGCAAGGAGGTTCGGTATGCAGTCCAGACGCAGTTTCCTGGTGGGCGCAATGACCGCGGCGTCGGCCGCGCGCGTACTCGGCGCCAACGATCGGATCCGCCTCGGCCTGATTGGCGCGGGCGGCCGGGGCAATCACCTGGTCAGGATGGCCAAGGCTAATGGCGGCATCGAGTGGGTGGCTCTTTGCGACGCCTGGGACCGGCGGCGAGACGAGACCGCGGAGCGTTTGGGCGCGCCGGTGAAGAAGTACGGCGATTACCGCGCGCTACTCGACCACAAAGATATCGATGCGGTGATTGTGGCCACGTGGGACCACATGCATTCGCGTATCGGCTGCGATGCCTGCCGGGCGGGCAAAGACGTATTCATCGAAAAGCCCATGACTTCGCTGCCTATGCAGGGCGTGGAGTTAGTGCAGACCGTGCGCGATACGCACCGCGTCGTCCAAGTGGGTGTGCAACAGCGCTCCATGCCGCATTTCATCGAAGCCAAACAGAAGTTCATCGATAGCGGCGCGATCGGCAAGGTGAACATGGTGCGGACGTTCTGGAACGCCAATTCGGGCTATCTGGAGAAACCACCGGCCGGCATGGAGGCGAAGCCTGAGGGGTTGGATTGGGATACGGCGCTGGGATGGCTGCCCAAGATTCCGTGGGACCCGAAACGCTACTTCAACCGATTTGCGTATTGGGACTTCTCTACCGGCGGCCAGACCGGTGGGCTCTTCGTGCACCTGGTGGATGTTGTGCATTGGTACCTGGATCTGACACGGGCACGCTCGGCAGTGGCATTGGGCGGAGTGTATGTGTATAACGACGGGCGCGACACTGCGGACAACATCAACGGAATCGTGGAGTATCCGGACAACCTGGTGGTCAGCTTCGAGGCCACGTTGACCGATATGATCGGCAAAGAGTCCGTGGATATTTGTTTCCACGGATCCAACGGAAGGCTCTCGATTTTCCGTCAGGGTTATCGTTTCACTCCGGCGGAGAAGGGCGCACCGGAGGTAACTGGTGGGTCTTCGCCCGAGGAATCGCACATGGGGAACTTTCTGGCGTGCGTCAAAAGCCGAAAACAGCCCAATGCGGACGTGGTGTCAGGTCACTACTCGTCGCTATCGTGCCACCTGATGAACCTTGCGTATAAGCAGGGCGGGCGGTCTTTCTGGCAGCGGGAGTGGGACGTCTAGAGGAGCACAATATGCCTATTTCTATTGGCGTAAACATGGAATTCGTCCGCCACGAGGACTTGTCTTTTGCGGCGGGAGTGCGGCGGGCGGCGGAACTTGGTTTTCACTACGTCGAACCGATGGTACACAACGGCCGCGAACTGTTGAGCGAGGCCGGCTATTTCCACTCCATTTCACTTGATGACGAACCGCTGGAGGTCAAGGCGCTGCTTGCGGAGCACGGGTTGGAGGCGTCGGGATTGAGCGCGCACTGTCCGCTGATGCGGCCGGAAATCAGTGTGCTGTATCTGCAGAAGGCTATCCGGTTCGCCGCAGCTATCGGAGCGCCGGTGGTCAATACCGATGAAGGTATCCGTCCAGCGTGGCTGAGCGATGCGGACATCTGGCCGGTGATGCGCTATACCTTGACGGCGGCACTGCGTACGGCGGAGCGTTACGGCATCTATATCGGCATTGAGCCGCACCAGAGTATTTCGAAGACTACGGCGGGTCTGCGGCGGATCGGAGCGCTGGTCGATTCGCCCTGGCTGCGGTTCAACTACGATACCGGCAACGCTTATCTGGCGGGCGAAGATCCTTACGAGGGTTTGCGGGCGGTGCGTGACCGCCTGATCCACGTGCACGCGAAAGACATCGCTATGACGCACGCCGCGGCGGAACGGGGTAAGGTCACCGGCACGCCGGTAGGATGCGGTTGTGGAGACGGCGTGATCGAATGGGACCGCGTAGTGGCTATCTTGCAGGAGACCGGATGGAACGGTGTTTTGAGCTGCGAATGCGGCACGTCGGACCAGGCGCGGCGGAGTTTGGCGCATCTGCAAGCGGTGCTACATCCGGCGGAGGTGACGCATGCTTAAGCCGGCAATTCTGTTGATGGCGGCGGCCGCGATGCAGGCGGCGCCGGTGCGCACGCTGATTCTCTCGGGGCAAAACAACCATGGGTGGCGGACGACCACTCCTTATATAGAGAAATTATTGGCGGAGTGCGGGCGCTTCGAGGTTCGGGTGGAAGAAGAGCCGGCCGGAGTGACCGCAGCAACGCTGGCAAATTACGATCTGATCGTGGTCGACTATCAGGGGCCGCGCTGGGGCGAGGTTACCGAGCGGGCGGTGGTGGATTTCGTGCGGTCGGGCAAGGGCCTGGTAGCTGTCCACGGATCGAGCTACGCCTTCAGCGGGCTGGATATTCTGGCGCCGGGGCACGTTCACACAGGCCGTACGGAAGCGCCGTGGAAGGAGTGGGCGGCGATGGTGGGAGGCACCTGGGCGGGCAATCCGCCGGCCAGCTTTCACGCGCCGCGGCATTTGTTCACGGTGAAGTTTACTGACCCCGAGCATCCTATCGCGCGCGGCATGGGCGGTAGTTTCCAGACGTTGGACGAACTTTATCATGGCATGCGTTTCGTGCCCGGTGCGCATACTTTGGCCACGGCATACGACGATCTGGCAAACGGAGGTTCGGGGCGTGATGAGCCTATACTCGTGACGGTTAATTATGGCAAGGGCCGCGTCTTCTATACGGCGTTGGGTCACGAGGTGCCGGGCATGCAGGAACCGGGTTTCGCGGCTACCCTGGTGCGGGGTGCCGAATGGGCTGCTACTGGAAATGTGACGCTGCCACCGGTGTATACGGCGAGGCGGGCGGAGCATCCTATAAGGGTCCAAGTGGTTACTGGCGGGCATCCGTTCGACCCGGAATTCTACGGGCTGTTCGTGCACCGGCCCGACCTTGCGGTAAGCATGACGGGACACCCGGATGCCTACGCGCATGACTTCCGGCAAGACACGGATGTGCTGGTGCTTTACGACTTCGTACAAGAGGTGAGCGACCAGAAGCGTGAAAACCTTAAAGCGTTTCTTGAAGCTGGGCGCGGCTTGGTAGTGCTACACCATGCCATCGCGGACTTCGGCGATTGGCGCTGGTGGAGTGAGCAAGTGGTAGGCGGGAAGTATCTGATGAAGGCGGAAGATGGACACGCCGGCTCCACTTATATTCACGGGCAGGATGTATTCGTGCGAGCGGTGGGATCGCACCCGATTACGCGAGGGCTGGCGCCGCTGCATTTCAGCGACGAAACTTATCACGGCATGTGGATCTCGCCGAAGGCGAAGGTACTGCTGGAGACGACCAATCCGACGAGTGATGGACCGGTGGCCTGGATTGGCCCATACGACAAATCGCGGGTAGTCTACGTTCAACTGGGGCACGATCACGTGGCCGACGAGAATCCGGATTATCAGGAACTGGTGCATCGCGCGATTTTGTGGGCGGCCGGACGGCTGGAATAAGCAGCCGGGAGGATTCATGCGGGCTAATGTTTTCGTTGTGGCGGCGTTCGCGTTATGCGGCGCGGCGGCGGTCCGGGCAGCAGATACCACGGTCTGGCGGATCGGCACGTTCGACCACGCGTCGGCGGAGTTTCACGGCAAGGAATCCGCGGCGCCTCCGATAATTGACGCCAATGCGCCAGATGCGGCGGCACATTGGCCCGGCACCCAAGCTGGATCGGGCAACGCGAAGGCGGGGGCAGGATCGCACGCGCGGGTGGTGAGGTTTCTATTAAAAGACACCCCCAGCGGTATCTATACACTGCATGTGGCGGCTTTGACCGGCAATCCGCGCGTGCCGCGATTGGATCTGGACTTGAACGGGACGGGAGGGTCGATTTACCTGGATCGCCGTCTGGCTTATTTTGCGGAGGGACGGCTGGATTCGCCGATCAACGGAGATGCGGAGGCGCGCATTACAGTGCCTGCTTCGCTGCTGCGTGCCGGGTCGAATGAGTTGAAGATCACGGCGGTGGACGATTCGCCGGACGAGAATGGCGATTCGTCGATTGAGTGGGATGCTCTGGAGTTGTTGCACGACGCGGGGTTGACGGCGCCTGCCGCGGGCATCGAAGTTACGCCGACGTATTTCTACGTGCGGCAAAACGGCGATCGGGAGTTAGTGGACGTGACGGTTTCCCTGGCTGAGGTCAGCGGGCCGGGCGCCGTAACGTTGAATGTCGCGGGAGTTGAGTATAAATCGGCGATGGCTCCGGGGCGCTTCGGCCAGCAACGGTTCGAGTTCGCCGTGACGGAATTTGCCGCGGACACAGCGGCGAAAGCGACAGTCACTCTGGGGCGCGGCGCTACGGTGCGGGCGGTCCGGATGACGCCGCGCCGTAAATTCACGGTGTATGTGGCGCCGCATAATCATCTGGATATTGGCTTCACGGATTACCAGCCGAAGATCGAGGAACTGCAAAACCGTAATTTCGACAGACTGCTGGAGGAGATGCGCGAGGATGCATCGCTGCGGTTTTCGGCGGATGGCGTGTGGCCGGTGGAGCAATTCCTGCGCACGCGCACGGAGGCGGCCCGCAAAGAATTTCTCGAGCAAGTGCGCGCCGGGCGCATGGCGGTCCCCGCGCAATACGCCAACCTGATGTTGGGCGGCACCAGCCTTGAGACCATGGTGCGTTCGCTCTATGCGGGCAAGGCGCTGAACGCCACTGCCGGCAGGCCAGCGGATTATGCCAATATCACCGACGTGCCCGCGTACCCGTGGGCCTACGCGTCGGTGTTGCACGCGGCGGGAGTGAAATACTTCGCGGCCGGCGCCAATGACGACCGCGGCCCGCAACCGCTTTACGGGCGATGGCAGACGCACTCCCCTTTCTGGTGGGAGGGTCCCGACGGCGGAAAAGTTCTGATGGCTTATACGCGCCAGTATTCGCAATTGTGGTTTATATGCGGATTGCCGCCGCGCCAGGCGGGCTGTCGCGAGGGCTTGCCGGCATTCTTTCAGACATTCGAGCAACCGGGCTATCTGCCGGACAAATTATTGATGTTCGGCAGCCAGCTTGAGAACACCGATGTGATCCCCGGCGACGGTCGGTTCGTGCAGGAGTGGAACGCGAAAAACGCGTGGCCGCGGCTCCAGATGGCTACATTCCGCGATTACTTCGAGGCCATTGAGCGGGAATTTGGCGATAAGCTCGAGACGGTGCGCGGCGATTTCGGTCCGTATTGGGAAGACGGCATCGGCACAGATGCACAAGTAGCGGCGCGTTATCGCGCGACGGAAAGCCGCGCGCCGGCGGTGGAGACTTTAGCTTCGGTGGCCGCCGGTTTACAGCCCCAGTATGCACCGCCGCTCGATCGTTTGCATCGCCTATGGCAAGACCTGGTGTTGTATGCCGAACATACTTACACGTCGTGGGGCGGTTACTCGCGGCCGTCGAGCGAGCAGAGCGTGCGGCAGATCGAAACCAAACACTTCCATGTGGATGACGCGGCGCAGCAGGCGCATTGGATTGCGCAGGAATCCATGAGCCGCCTGATGGATTCGATCGCGATAGAACCGCCCGCCCTGGTAGTGTTTAATTCGCTGGGGCACGTGCGGGATGCGCTGGTCGAGTTAGACCTCGATTCCGGGACGAACATCATCGAGACATCCAGCGGCAAGGCAGTTCAGCTCGAAGTGCTGCGAAGGGGCGATGGGTACCGGCGGGTGCGTTTTCTTGCGGAGCGCGTGCCGGCGCTCGGTTATCGGGTCTACTTATTGAAACCCGGGACTGGAAGTGATGCTGCTGCTGAGCCAAAGGCCGGGGCGATCATCGAGAATAAGTTTTACCGTGTGACGGTGGATCCGGCCCACGGCGGCGTGACCAGCATCTTCGATAAGCAGATGCAGCGTGAAGTTATCGACAGCCATAGCCCATACCTGCTGAATCAGTATCTATATGTGTCAGGCGGCGACGGCACGCGTTTGATTTACATGCGGGATCATCTGCCCAATGCCGATTTGAAGATCGATGCGGCCACGGGCGGCACGCCCGCGACGGTGCGTGCGACGCCGTGGGGACAGGCACTCGACTATGCGCTCACGGGTCGCCAGGCACCCGAAATTGCCGTTGAAATACGCTTGTTCGATGCGGAGAAGAAGATCGAATTCGTGAACCGGGTGCGGAAGGATCCGGTGAATGTCAAAGAGGCGATCTACTTCGCGTTCCCCATTGCCGCGACCAGCCCGCAGTTCGACTACGAGGGTCAAACGGGCACGGTGAATGTGGGTCGCGATGCGCTGGCGGGCGCCAACCACGAGTGGTTCACGGTTGGCCACTGGGCGCGGGTGAGCGGGGGCGGAATGAGCGCGGCAGTGATCCCCGAGGACGGACCGCTGGCGACATTCGGCGACATCAATCGGGGAGTATGGCCAGTCAAGTTCGAACCGCGGTCGGCCACCATTTTCGGCTATGCGTTGAATAACTACTGGCACACTAATTTTCCGCGTGTGCAGAGCGGTGAATTCACTTTCCGCTATATGTTCACGAGCGGCGCCGATTTGACTGCCGCGGCGCTGAGCAGGCTGGGCCGCGAAGCGCTGACGCCGCTCGAGACCGGACAACTGACAAGTTCCGATAAGGTGGGGCCGAGGGGCTCATTACCGACAACTTCGGGCAGCTTTCTGAGTACGGAGGGCGAAGGCTTCGAGATCGAGACACTCAAACCCGCTGAGGACGGCAACGGGTA
This sequence comes from Bryobacterales bacterium, assembly GCA_963738345.1. Classification (GTDB taxonomy): domain Bacteria; phylum Acidobacteriota; class Terriglobia; order Bryobacterales; family Bryobacteraceae; genus Bog-159. The sequence continues at coordinate 1,308,708 of CAVTWI010000002.1, read as the reverse complement.
TGTCATCCGGTTGCTGGAGACCAGCGGGAAGGCGCATGGGGTGCGACTCGGCGCGGGCTTGTATGCAATCGAGCGCATGTGGGAAACCGACGCGGTCGAAGGGCACGGGCGAGAACTGGCATTGGGCCAGAATGGCGCGGATATCGCACTGCCGGCTAATGGCGTGGTGACGCTGCGTTTGGTTCTACGGCTGGCGTCGCGCTAATTTCAGCGAACACTTGCATTTCTCTTTTTGTTCGCCCACAATGGGACGAGGAGAATGCCCATGGCCTTAACCCGCCGCCAGAAGCAAGTACTCGATCTGATTGCGAAGTTTGTGGAAGACAACGGTTACAGTCCCAGCTATGAAGAGCTGGCGCAAGGGCTGAATCTCGCCTCGCTAGCTACGGTGCACAAACACATCGCCGCGCTGACCACCAAGAACTACCTGAAGCGTGGCTTCAATCAGAGCCGGTCGCTCGAACTAGGCCCGAAATATGTGCAGGAAAACCGCCGCCAGCGCGAAATTAGTTCGCTCGAAGTCCCGCTGCTCGGGCGCATCGCCGCGGGCATGCCGGTGGAAGCGGTAGAGCAGCGAGCCACACTCAGCTTCGCCGATTTTGTGGGCCACCCCGGCACGTTCGCTTTGGAAGTACGCGGCGAGTCGATGATCGGCGACCACATTTGTGACGGCGATATGGTCCTGGTGGAGAGCGCCAATGAAGTACGCGACGGCGAAATCGTAGTCGCTCTCGTAGCAGGCACCGAGACCACACTCAAGCGTTTCTATCGCGAACCTGGAGGCAGGGTTCGACTGCAGCCCGCTAATCCTAGCCTGCAGCCTATTATCGTACCGGCTGCGGACGTGAAGATACAGGGGCGCTTACTCGCGGTACTCCGGAAATACAAGTAACTTGGACTGAGCGTGACTTACTAGTTAGATGCGGACGCAGTCGTGGCGGAGCGCAATTCCTGCTCGGCGTGTAGCCAGTCCTGTTCGGGCGAGCCGCCTTGGTAACCGCGCGCTTCCCAATAGGAATAGGCTAACTGGGCAATTTCATCAAAAGTCGGACTTGTAACAGGGGTAGTTGCCACTGACGAAGGGGCTTGGGCGCTCTCGGATCTCTCTGTGACAGCGGAGTTCCTATGTTTACGTGTAACCGTACTTTTGGCGCGCGTTGACGCGGCGCCGGAAGACACGACAGGCTCGGAACCAGCACTTCTCTTAGTTGCCATACAAAATATTTCTCCCTTGACTTAAACTGATTGGTCAATTTTAGCAAAATTCACCAGCCATGCCGTAAAAAGTTTTTATCAATTCCATTAAAGTTTAGTGATCTGGGGATTCGGACCAATGCGTCTGGATGGACCGACTTAGCGGTATATTAATGTTATCGTGCGAGTCGCATTGGTAAGCCTGCTGCTGGCATTGGCGGCATCGAGTTCGAGAGCCGCTACGCCCAGGGTGTTGACTGTGGATGTAGACGGCATGATCCATCCGGTAACCGTCGAAATCCTCTCGCGGGCCATTCAACAAGCCAAGCAGGAGAATGCCGGATTGCTGGTGGTACATCTGAACACGCCCGGCGGATTGATGGACGCCATGCGCGAATCCATCGAGAAAATCATTGCGGCACCCATGCCGGTAGTCACGTTTGTGGCGCCCAGCGGGGCACGCGCGGCATCCGCGGGATTCTTCATCCTGGAAGCGGGCGACGTCGCGGCTATGGCCCCGGGCACCAATACAGGCGCGGCCCATCCTGTTTTAATGAATGGCGAGATGGACGCGGTGATGAAGCAGAAGGTCGAAAATGATGCGGCGGCTTCACTGCGCAGCGTGGTTACCAAACGCGGACGCAATAGTGTGCTGGCCGAGAAGGCGATACGCGAGAGCCAGTCGTTCACCGATAAGGAGGCGCTCGACAACCATCTGATCGAACTGGTGGCGACAGACGATCGGGATTTGCTCGACAAACTGGACGGACGGGAAGCCACCCGGCTGGATGGAACCCGCATCGTGTTGCATACGCGCGGCGCGGTGATCGATGTCTACGAGAGAAACTTGCGGCAACGGATCATTTCCGGCATCGCCGACCCAAACATGGCGCTGATTCTGCTGGTGCTAGGAGCTTTGGGGATTTATGTAGAATTCACTTCGCCGGGGTTGATCGTACCCGGCATTCTGGGCGCGATCATGGCGCTGCTGGGGCTTTCCGCGCTTTCCGTGCTACCCATCAACTGGTTGGGGGCCGCGCTGCTTCTGCTGGCAGTCGCACTGTTCATCCTGGAGGCGAAGTTCGCCACGCATGGCGTGCTGGGCGCCGGCGGGGCGCTAGCTATGGTGCTGGGCGCGGTGATGCTGATCGACAGCCCGGTGCCCGAATTACGGATTCATTTATCCACGGCAATTGCGCTGGCGCTACCCTTTTCGTTGATCACCATGGGACTGCTGACACTAGTGATTCGCGCACGCCGGAACAAAGTAGTGACCGGCAGCCAGGGAATGATCGGTGAGATTGGCACAGCGGTTACGCCGCTCGCGCCCGAAGGCAAGATCTTTGTACGGGGTGAGTATTGGAACGCCGTTTCCAAAGCGCCGATAACGGCCGGAGACCATGTGCGTGTTACGGCAATCAGCCATCTCAAACTCACGGTGGAACCGCTTCCGCCGCAACAGGGAGCTTCAACATGATCGACCTATCGAGTTTCGTCGTGATCGTTTTCATTATCGTGGCACTGTACCTGATCTCGTCCATCAAGATCCTGCGCGAGTACGAGCGCGGAGTGATCTTTCGCCTGGGGCGCCTGCTCGATCAGCCCAAAGGTCCGGGCGTGGTGCTGGTGTTTGCGCCGATCGACCGTATTGTGCGGGTGTCACTCCGAGTGGACACTTTGGAAGTGCCGGCGCAGGATGTGATCACGCGCGACAACGTGACGGTGAAGGTGAACGCGGTAGTTTACTTCCGCGTGCTGGAGCCGCGCCTGGCGATCGTGGAGGTTTCGAATTTCCTCTATGCCACGTCGCAACTGGCGCAGACCACATTGCGCAGCGTGCTCGGCGAGGTGGAACTGGACGAACTGCTGAGCCAGCGCGACAGGCTTAACGTACGGCTGCAATCCATCCTCGATCAACACACTTCGGCTTGGGGCGTTAAGGTGACCATGGTGGAAGTGAAACAGGTGGACCTGCCCGAGCAGATGATCCGGGCAATCGGCCGACAGGCGGAGGCTGAGCGCGAGCGGCGCGCCAAGATTATCCATGCCGAGGGCGAGTATAGCGCGGCCGAGAAATTGTCGATGGCGGCCAAAGTGATTCAAGAGCAGCCCGTGGCGATCCAGTTGCGGTACCTGCAGACGCTGGTCGAGATTGGCACGGAGAAGAACACCACCATCGTTTTCCCCTTGCCGCTCGATATACTGTCTTCATTGGAGCGAGCTCTTAGCAAAATCGGCGAACCGTCAAAAACGGCTTAATTCATGAAGAATAACGAGACTGGGGAATTCGAACTGGTACTGGGCAACCGTCAATTGCTCAGCGGATTTTTTATCGTGGTGATACTGTTCGCGGTATTTTTCGTGATGGGTTACATTGTGGGGCGCAACTCGACTCCGGCAACCCAAATTGCGGCGAGCCACGATGCCGGCACTGGAACGCCATCGAATGCGCGTCCGCAGGCATCCTCGGGAAGCGTTCCGGCGGCGCAGACGCCGCCCGCAGTGCCCGCGGAGTTGCCGAAAGACGATGCTGGTAGCGACACCGCGAGCAAGGCTGCCGCGGAACCGCAACCCACCACCCGGGCCGCACAGCTACCTCCCGCCAAGGCCGAACCACCCGCCGCTGTGGCGCCCGCTCCAGTTGAGCCCGCGCCGGGCGATGTTTATCTGCAGGTGACCGCGGTGAAGCAGGAGGATGCGGAGACGGTGGCGAAGACCCTGAAGGACAAGGGCTTCCCTGCCCTGCTATCCCCCGGACCTCCGGGCAAGACCCGCGTGCTGGTGGGGCCGTATGCCGACCGATCCAAATTAGGCCAGGCGAAGGCCGAACTGGAACGCCTGGGCTTCCAGCCTTTTGTGAAAAGATAGAAACGTGAGCGACACCCTGGTACAACTTGGCGGGGCCGCGCCGCGCCTGCCCGAGTGGGCTCGCAAGAGCGCCACCCACCATGAAGCGCTGCATCGCCTGAAGGCCGATTTGCGCCGGCTGAATCTGCATACGGTCTGCGAATCGGCGCGCTGCCCCAATATCCACGAATGTTTTGCGCGCGGGGCGGCCACCTTCATGATCCTGGGCAACCTGTGTACGCGCGGCTGCGGCTTCTGTTCGGTGCCCAAGGGTTCGCCTGCCAAGCAGGATATGCGGCTCGATGCGGCGGAACCGGCCAATGTGGCGCGCATGGCGGCCGATATGAAGCTGCATTACGTGGTGATCACCAGCGTGAATCGCGACGATCTTGCGGACGGCGGATCCACGCATTTCGCGCAGACGGTGCGCGAGGTGCGGCGCGCGCTGCCGGAAGCCCGCGTGGAAGTGCTGACTCCGGACTTTTGCGGCGATCTGCAGGCTGTAGCGCGCGTGTTGGATGCCGGACCGCATGTGTTCAACCACAATATCGAGACGGTGCCGCGGTTGTATGGACGCGTGCGTCCGCAAGCCGACTATCAGCAATCGCTCGACGTGCTGGATTTTGCGTGCCGCTACCGTCCCGAGGTGCTAACTAAATCGGGTTTGATGGCGGGTCTCGGCGAAACTGAAGAGGAAGTGCATGGGGTATTGCGCGACCTGCGCGGCGCGGGAACGGCGGTGGCCACCATCGGCCAGTATTTGCGGCCCACGCGACGCAATCTGCAAGTGGCGGCGTATATTGAACCGGCGCAGTTCGACCGTTACCGCGATTACGGGTTGTCGATCGGCTTTCAGATGGTGTTCAGCGGTCCGCTGGTGCGCAGTTCGTATATGGCCGATCAAGTGAGCGAAGAGGCGCGGCGGCCGGCAAATTGAGAGCTCCCCTGAAATACCTCTGCGCGCTGTTGACCGCGATCCTGCTGATCCTGGTATTTCCACGGTTCAACCTGGTGTGGTGCGCACCGATCGCTTTGACGCCGCTGCTGGTGGCGCTGGCGCACGAGCCCAATCCGTGGCGCCGGTTGTTGCTGGGCGAAATCGCGGGTGTGGTGTATTGGTTTGGCGTGTGCTACTGGATACAAGCCGTGCTGGCGTTTTACGGCGGGCTCAGTTCCGCGGTAGCATGGCTGGCATTTCTCCTGTTCTGCCTGATCAAAGCGTTGCACATGGGTGTGTTTGCGCTGCTGGCCGGCATCCTGATGCGCCGGTGGTGGGCGGCGCCGGCGGTGGCCGCTTTGTGGGTAGCCATCGAAGCCACGCACGGGTCGCTAGGCTTCGCTTGGCTGGCGTTGGGCAATGCCGGGATCGACATGGGACTGCCGATGCGCCTGGCGCCGCTGACCAGCGTTTACGGGCTCTCGTTCGTCTTCATGATCATGGCCACGGCCATGGCTTTGGCGGTGCTGGGACGACCGCGCTTGTACCTGATGTGGTTGTTGCCGCTGCCCTTCCTGATCTTCCTGCCAACGTTGCCGGACGCCAAGCGCGGGCACGAGAGCGCCATCCTGGTGCAGCCCAATATCTCCGAGGACGCGCAGTGGACTCCGGAATCGGTCGACCGGATGCAGCGCAACCTGGCGGCGCTTTCGCTGCGCGCGGTAATGACCAGCGGCAACGACCATCCGTCGCTGGTGGTCTGGCCCGAAGTACCCGCGCCGCTTTACTATTACGACGATCCTCGTTTCCGGGCGTATGTGGAAGACCTGGCCGCGGCCGCCAGCACGCATCTGCTACTGGGCGTGGTGGCTCACACCCCGGACGGAGCACCGCTCAACTCGGCCATTTTGGTTGCGCCGGATGGCCGGCTGATCAGCCGTTATGACAAAGTTAACCTGGTGCCCTTCGGCGAGTTCGTGCCCTGGCCTTTCGACTTCGTCAAACGCATTACTACCGAGGCGGGCGACTTTACGCCCGGGAAACAGGTAGTGGTCTCGCCGGTTGGCGATCATAAGCTGGGGACGTTCATCTGCTACGAATCCGTATTTCCCAATTTCGTGCGCAAGTTCGTGGCGGGCGGCGCCGAGGTTCTATTCAACATTTCGAACGACGGCTATTTCGGCAAGAGCGCGGCGCGCCTGCAGCATCTTGAAATTGTGCGCATGCGCGCCGCAGAAAACCAGCGCTGGATCTTGCGCTCGACGAATGATGGAATCACCGGCACCATTGATCCAGCGGGCAGGCTGCGCGGGACCTTGCCGCTTTACGCGGAAGCCGCTTCGCGATCCGGTTTCAGCTACATACAGGCGCGCACATTTTACACGCGGTATGGCGACTGGTTCCCGCTGCTTTGCGGCATCGTGGCGGCGGCCTTGCTGGCGCTCACGCTGGCGGTGCGAGCAGATCGACCGAGTGCGTGATACCCGGCGACAGGCGCGCTAATCCGGCTACCAGTTCTTCACCGGCACGCATCAGTTCGGCGACGGGCATGGGGGGCAGGCGATCGATGATGAACCACAGATTGCGGCTATCCGGATGGAGCGCGGTGCGCTTGCATTGGCGCCAATTCCACCGGCGGCAGGTCACGCCCTGATCATCGCGCCAGACAATTTCGCCCGGTTCGGGATGCTCGATTACGGCGACTCCGTCACGCATGGTGTCGAACGGTTCGTCGCCACGAGCGATCGCCAAGCGGGGCGAACCGGCATAGCGATCCAGATCCTCGCCGCCGAAACATGCGCCAAAGCGGATACTAAGCGCATTATATAAATCGACTACGGGATCGATGGCTGGCAGGCTGCCGCTTTTTTCTACTCGCTTCCATAATGCTTCGACCGAGCAGGGTGTTTTCTTGGGATTGGCTCCGAAGGCCCGAAATGCATTGCGCCACGCCTCCAGATGAGCGGCCATCCACGTGGGAGGCTGTAAGGGCAATGCCACATCGACTGGGTTATCGAGGCGAAATTCGCGAACGATGACGCTTAATGCGCGATATTCCGGGAATCGCCGCCACACTTCGTCATCCACCGCAGGGAAAAAATGCAATCAGTCCTCTAAATCGCGATCAATGGGGATACGATCCCGTAATCTTGTGAATCAAGCCGTGGAAGCGATGATACCACGCGCCTCCGGGCAAAAACATGTACGGGCACTCTCCGGGAATTACCTGCATGCCGTGGGCCTCGCAATACTGTATAGCGTCGGAGTTTGCGGCTCCGACGCCTCCGGCGCGATACATCCACACTTGTTTGATGCCCGCGGCGCGGCAATCCTGTACCAGGGCGGCGGTCACGCCGGGGGCGGTCATAAAAAGCGCACCTTCGACGGGTGGCTGGATGTCTTCGAGGCGGGTAAAGCAGGGCTGGCCCTCAATTTCGGAGGCATCCGGGTTTACCGGTACGGCCTGGTATCCGCGCGCCAGGAACTCACGAAATAGCATTCGCGAAAAGTCCTTGGGTTGCCGGGAGACACCCACGAAGGCGAAGCGCTTGAGGTCCAGGAAATCATGGATCTGCTGGATGTTAGTCATAATCGGACTCCGTTGTCCCGATTATAACGCCGACGGTCAAGGATGCCACGGCAAGAGTGACGCTTCGGGCGCAATTACTGCGTAGTATGTTCGCCGGAAGCGGCACCGCGAGAGAGTGGCTCGGATTGCCGCATATTGGCGGCCACAATGGGAAGCAGAATCTCGAATTCCAATTCGAACAGGCTCCGTTGAGGTTGTGTAGCCATCGATGGAATCAGCATGCGGTGCGATTGCGGAGGAATCCACTCGCGCAAGACGTCGAGCGGCGACCGGGCATGGCGTTCCGCACAGAGTTCTAAGTCCTCTACTTTATCGCGGAGCTTTAACGCCAACCAGTGTTCGAACGCCGCGCGGTGTTCCTGCTGTACGATCTGTTTGGATTTGGCGCCGTCGGGCCCTTCACCTGATGCACCCGGCGCCTGTTTGAAAAGCAGGACCACGTAGATCAGCCGCTCGAACACGGAAGGCAGGGTGCGAAGCTTGGCGGGCAGTTCATTGAAGCTTACCGGGGCCGGGGCGGCGCTGTCGCCTGCGCCGGCGCTGTGCCGCCACGAGTTGACGATTTCGGCGTGGGCATCCTTCGCGGTAGCGCCCTGCAGGGTCTTCAAGAGGTCGCGAATACGTCCCCGCATCCGTTTGGCGTCTCGTAATGCCGTTCCGACCTCGGCACGTAGCCTTCGGTCGGGACGGATATATGCGCTAGAGGACTGGCGGGCTTGGGTCATCGCGCCCCCGAGAGACTGGAATCTTGCCTTACCGTCAGTTTCTGGTAATAGGCCGGATCGGCGAATTTTTCGTTGAAGATGCGGTCCCAGCGGGCATTATCGACGCACCAACGGCATCGCCCGCAGCCGCAAAACTGGCGCTGCCACACCAGCGAACCCTTCCTTGATCGGCCGCGGGCACGGGCTTTGACGGCCCCCTGGGTTCCGCCCTCCGCCTCTCCCGCTAAACTGCCGCTCTTTTGGGCCACGGGTGGTGCGGGCGGGTGGTGCTCGGAGTTGAGCGTCAGAACAAGGTTGTAAAGGGCCGCGCGCGCGGTCCGTTCGTCGCTGCGATGGTGCGAGGAACGTAGGTCGCGGGTACCCGCAAAACGTAGAAGAGCCGCCGTTAAATCGGAACTCGAAGCTAGAAGCTCGTCAGACGAGGCGGCCGGCTCGGTCGTGGAGGGGCGCACTTTGCGCCCTCCGCCAAAGATAGCATCAGCTTGTGAAGTCGATTGAATATCCTTCAATTTGTTTCCCTCTGTTCCAGGAGACGCCGTGGCACGGGGGCGCCAGCGCTGTTCACACTCCCACAAGGCTTTGGTGGCGGTTCTAGAAAGCCTAGTACATGTACAGAGGATAGATTATTTGGTATGAAAACTTCTGATCAATTGTGAACATGTTTCAAACTTAGTGGCTGTGGCGTATACGGAACGTACGCCGGAACACCAATTTCGGACACCTACTCCCCCAGAATCACGCTTACCAGGGTGTCGTTGACCTTGATGCCGCCATCGTACTCGATAAATCCCAGCTTCCGAAAGCGAGTCATAAAGAAACTGACGCGAGCCCGGGTGGTTCCGACCATTGCGGCGAGGGTTTCCTGGCTGATTTTCGGAACGATCAAGCCGGGTTGACGCTGATTCCCAAGATTTGCGAGAAGCAGCAATACGCGCGCCAAACGCTTTTCGCTGGAATTAAAAAGATGATCGACCAGATCTTCTTCAATGCGCATGTTACGCGCCAAAAGATATTTGAAAAAGATCTCCGCGAAGGTATAGTCCGAACGCATTAGACGAAATATAGCGGACTTCTCAAATCGGAGGACTATCGAATCGATCAAAGCGGTGGCCGTCGACAAACGCCAGGCCTGCCCAGCCAGACAGGCCTCGCCGAGAAAATCACCCGGCCCCAAAATCCCGGTAATGGCCTCTTTCCCGTGGTGCGAGGTGACAGCGAGTTGGATACGGCCGCTCTGAACGTACCAAACGGAATCCGCCTGATCGCCTTGCGTATAAAGTACCGCTCTCTTCCGGAGCTGGAGGGAGGTTCCATTAACGCCGGGATTCACTAGAAAATACGGAATATCCGAAGACCACTTCTGTGTATCAGCCAAGACTCCTCACTACAGGCACGTATGATACCAGATCTAATTAAATAACTCCCACAAAAACTTGCCGCACTGCAATATAAATCGAGTCACCAAAACTTACACACTTTTTTCCGTTGTGGGTCAATTAGTTGGGAAAAAGATTCCCGAGATTCATGCATATAACATGTAAGAGTTAAATCAAGAAAGGGCGCTGCGCTGACACGGCAGTTTCCCTTATGAGGAGCGTTTCATTGGGGGCGTTTCTCCTGTCCCCAGCCGGAATATCAGCAGTCCGGCTGGCTAGCGATTCACCCGGAGCCCTTGAGAAAGGCTGGCCGGACAATCACGACGGTTGTCCGGACGGATGGCTTGGGAGGAGGCGGGCGGCCTCCGATCACTGCCTGGATCGCGGCGTCCGGTCTGATTCAGCCCTCTGAGTCAGACTGGGCGGCGACGGTTCTATACGCTAATGCAGGCCTTCGCCAGAATTCCTCCGTCACAAACCAAATGCGATCCGGTTACGTAGGAAGATTCATCGGATAAAAGCCAAACTACTGCGCGCGCTGGTTCTTCCGGACTTGCCAAACGCCCAATGGGCACTTCGTCGCAGATTTTCCGGCGCATCTCCGGCATGGCGGCAGGATCCACATTGGCCCACATTAAGCGCGTTTCGGTGGCGCCCGGCACAACCGCGTTCACCCGAATGCCATACTTTGCGTAGTCTATCGCCATGCATCGAACCAAGGCAGAAACGCCCCCTTTTGAGGCACTATAGGCTCCGGCCGCACCGGCGGCAAACGAAACGCTGGCGCCCGGCGATGACGTGCACACGATAGATCCCGACGTCCCGTCTTTCATCATTGTCTGCAAAGCATATTTGCAAGTCAGAAAAACGCCTGTAAGATTGGTGTCGAGCACCCGCTTCCAGGTTTCGAACGGAAGTTCGTGAATGAATCCGCCCGCATCCATGCCCGCATTGGCGAATGCGCCGTAGAGGGGACCCAACGTGGCCGCTTCCTCGAAAGCCCCCGCCACGTGTGCCTCGCGTGACACGTCACATTCGACGCCAATTGCTTGTGCTGCGCCGGCGAAGAGTGCCGCTGCCGCCGCGTCGCGGGCCGCCGCTCCATCTATATCCAATATGGCTACAGCATCGCCCCGAGCCGCGCATTGCATCGCGACGGCCCTGCCTATGCCCGCGCCTCCTCCGGTGACCACGATGGTTTTCACAAGCCGCTCTCCTTGAGGATTTCGGAAATTTGTTGGTTATGCCGGGCGTTGTGCAACGGGATGTACAGCAACCAGTGATAAGCGTTCAAAGTGTTAAAGACCGGAAAAGGATGTTCGCTAGCATGTGCCTTGATGGGCTGATCGATCTCTTCCGCAAACTGAATCGTTCGCAAGCGGCCTTGCCGGAAGCGATCGATTGTCTGTTCCTTGGTCCACTGATGACGGGGTACAAGTGGAGCGGGAGCATCGGCTTTGCGAACACGGACCGGAATGACCCGGTTCAGTAGCATGGTTTTGGCGGCGTCCGCCTCTTCCCAGTTTTCAGAGGCTGGGTTGGCCAGCGCTTCCCTAATCTTGGCCAGCATGCCCTTTTCACCGAGTACCAGATGTTCGGCCGTTTGTTGAATGGACCAGCGGTCACTAGAAGGTTGCCAAGTCCATTGGGATTCGCTTAGCTTGGCGAGCAGTTCCAGGAAATCGGTTTCGGTGTCGCGCAGAAGCCGCAAGACGTGCGCGCGCTCCTCTGGAGTGATACCGGCGACGGACGGTGTCATGGCTTGGGTTTAGTCTATCAAAAAGTACTAAACCTGCAAGGCGGGCTTGTCCTATTCCGAGCCGGTCTTGCGCCGTTCGATATTTCCGTCGGTGGAAGGCGCGGAACGCTTCTTATCGGCTTGGGATGTACTGCCCCGTGGGCGACCTCGGCCCCGGGGACGACTGTTCGCGAGCCGTTCCAGGCTCAAGATTGCGTGATCGATATCATCGCGTTGCTCCCGCAATTCAGCCAGAGCCTTGGCAATGTCCATCTGCACATTCCCTTTCCAGCATGAACGGGCAAGCCTAAAGCTATGCTCAACCGGTCCTACAAAAGATATCGTGATTATACGCGAAGGCAAGGCGTTCTTTCTATAAAAACATCTCACGATAATTGTTTCTGTTAGTTATAGTACTTTCTTACCAGCACCAAATGCAGTATGCCTCTATTGACTCGTCCTACCCCCAGGGCGCAGAATGGCTCAAGCTGAGGTTTACCACCCGCGCCCCAGATAGACACTTCCTGCATTAAATGTGTGGCGGCGGGAGCACAGCACGGAGACGACGATGCGGAAATATATTGCCATGACAATGAAACGAATAGCCTTGGCTTCAATGCCACTCCTGGCGTTGACCCTCGTTCAGGCGGCAAGCGCCCAGAACTTCACCGTACTTTACACCTTCACAGGGGGCGCCGATGGCGGAACACCCATGGCGACCCCGAGCCTATACAATGGCAACGTTTACGGGACAACTAGCGGGGGCGGCGCCAACGCCAGCGGTACGGTGTACGAATTCAATTTCAAGAGTCGACACGAAGCCGCCCTGCATTCTTTCACCGGCGCCGATGGCAGCGGTCCCCTAGCTGGTCTCCTTCAGGATTCGAAGGGCACGTTTTATGGCACCGCATACCGGGGCGGCGCCCATAACGATGGAACGCTCTTCGCGCTGACCCCTTCGGGAACATTTACCCTCCTGCACAGCTTTAATGGACCGCCAGCCGAAGGAATCGGACCCGCGGGAACGCTAGTAGCCGATCCGATGGGCGATCTGTTTGGCACCACCTACGTCGGCGGCAACACGAAGGGCTGGGGAACGGTATTCGAGTATTCTGCCACAGGTTCCTTCATCACTGGCCAGAGTTTTTCGCCAGATGGAGCCTTGCCCCGCACGGGTTTGTACTACTCGGGCGGCAAACTGTACGGCACGACTTCGGGCGGCGGGACTCAGGGCTACGGCGGAACGATTTACCAGGTCGGACTTCAGACAGCTCTATACACCTTCACCGGGGGCCCTGACGGCGCGAACCCGCTAGGCAGTCTGATCGGCGATGGTCAAGGCAATCTCTTCGGTACAGCTTCCGCCGGCGGGTCCGGAAATTTCGGCGCGGGCTGTGGCGTAGTCTATAAATTCAATCTCACGACGGGCCAGATCACCGTGGTCCACACATTCACGGGACCGGATGGTGCTGTGCCGGCATCCACTCTGGCTTGGGATGCGCAAGGAAATCTGTACGGCACCACCACGGCAGGCGGCGCCTACGGGTACGGCAATGTGTTCAAGATTGAGGCAGCCGGCGGCAACCTGGTGACGCTACACGATTTTACCGGCGGAACCGACGGCGCCAAGCCGTTCGCCGGGGTCATCGTCGACGCCAAAGGCAATGTTTGGGGCGCGGCTTCCGCGGGTGGTTCGGCCCAATCGCCCGGCGGTTACGGCACGCTCTTCATCATTTCCCAGCCCACTACATAGTTCACTGCGCTGATCCGCGATTGGAAAGGACAGGCCCCCCAAGCCTGTCCTACTCCGTCCTACTCCAGAGCCCGCTGAATCAATTCACGCAAACCGAACACGCCGTTCACCTTCAGCACAGTCGGCTCCCCACAGCGGATTCAGACTAACAAAAGAACTGGAATCAGCCAGCAGTAGTCCCACGAAAGTTTCCGCTACAATCCTGCCTCCCACTGGCCCCAGCTTTCTGGTGGTGATGGGCTTATCTCCCTGAAGCGTTTTCACAATAACTGTGGACTCCACAGTTTCAGCCAGCACATAAGTCCAGAGCGGGCAATTTCCGACGAACGAGGTACCGTCGCCTATCTGGGCGATGGGTGACACGATGTCCGCCGGGTCGCCTGTGAATTTGCCGATGATAATCTTGTCATCAGTGAGGGGCACCAATCCCATGGCGCGCGCGACGTCCTGTCCGCTGGGCAGGCGCATCCGCCATCCACGCTCCAGGTTGCGCTGCGCGAGCACGCTGGGGTTAATGGCGACGGACGCGGGAAGAACGCCGAGCGGGTTCACCAACGATGTGTCGATCTTGTACGCGAGTTGTAGGCGGTTCTGGTTCTTCGGATCGTTCTGGTCCGGATTATCGACCAGGGTTCCGTAATCCAAAGGCACGAGGTCGATAAAGCGCCTCCAATCGAGTGCCCAGTCCGGGTGCGGCGCTTTGAACCCGCGCAGGTCCACCGCGTCTTTGCCCAACGCGAAGATAGGCACCGGCTTGATGGTGTCGTTCAAGCGATAGCCGGGCCGGACCATAGAGTGGCCGAAACGGTAAGCCGCCGCTGAAAATTCAAGTGGCATAAACGCCGTGTCCCGGTAGTGGAAGAAGTGCAAATTCGCTTTATCGACCGTCAATTTGTGGTGGTCTTTGGGTAGCACTTGACGCAGGACGTCCTTGTCAATAATGGTCGGCAGGAAGTCGTGCAGCAAAACCCATTGGTAATGGAAGCGGACTTCCTGCTGCACGCGCGGGAAACTCCAGGATGGATTGTCCGCCGCGATCCTATTGTGGAAGCGATGCCACAGGCCTTGCAATTGCGAAACGATCACGTTTTCGTCGTTTCGCGGATCTCCGATCAGGGCGCGGGCGGGATCCTGACTGTTGCGCTGCAGGTCTTTGGCGCCCGCGTTCACCTGGGGCGCACCGGTAAGCGGAGTACCGAGGACGAAAGTACGGCCATCGTCGTTATACATGTACGGCTGGTCGTCGGGCCCGCGCCCATAGACGTTATCCAGATCGAACTGCGGTGTGCGGAAGTCGTACGAGCGCGTCGGGATCGTTCTGCTTTTGCAGGCTGCTGGCGGGATCGAAGGTCAGGTCGTGATCGATGAACTGGCCGAAGTAAGTGTAGGCGGCGGGAATGCCGCTCTCTTCGTTGTCGGGGCCGTCCTTGGGATCTTGCGGATCCGCCGGCGAAGTCATGGCGGCCGCTAAAGCGTCGAGATTTTTGAGCGAAGTGGCGTCGTCGGGGCCGAAGTCCGCCGGCGGAACGGCTCTAAAAATTCGTCCAAACGGCCCTCCAAAAAGAAGAGACGACCGTGAGAGATTAGCTCCACGCGCACCGCCATGCGGGCGATTGGTTTTAGGGGGTTTCATTCAAATCCTCCGTTGGGATATGGCAGATGAAACACCGCGCATACCATCGGGTGAGCGCGATGCCTCAAGCCTGGGATCGATTATACTCGCCTTTAGCGAGAATTGTTCCCACAAAACTTCGGATTTTTAGCGATTTTGCACGAGCACGGTGACAATTAGGGAAACACCCTACTGAATGTTTCAGTAATAGGCCTTCTTAGGTAAGGTCAACAAAGGGCAGAGCACGAACGCTTGCGCGGCCTGCCCCTTGGGGGGTGACTACCTTAGCGAAAGGCCGTCGTATTCCGCCTGATTGAACAGACCTGCAATTTCAGACTCAATAGAAGCATCCGTCGCAGCTTTCACTGCTGACGCCGGTTCCCGATTTGTGGTTAACTCATCGGGCGTGGGCGGCGTCAATGTGCCCATAAAAAAGACCATATCCGTATCCATGGTCACGGCTCCGGTCTGCGCTAAGGCCCTCCCACACATTACGACATTAGTCGTAATCGTGATGCTACTAACGGCGAGAATGTTACCACTAAACTTACTGGAAGTGCCCAGGGTCGCCGAACTGCCGACCTCCCAGAAGATATCGCAATGCTTGGTGCAGTTCGCCAGCGTGACACTCGAACTGCTGGCTGTTGTTAATGTGCTCCCGATCTGAAAAACGAAGCCGCCCTTCGTAGAGTTTTGAAAATCGAGTACAAGCGTTCCCGTCAACTGGGCGGAAGTGTCAAAGCAGTAGACACCCGGTGTAAGAGTTAGACCGCCAAGGTCCTGTCCTGTTAAGTTTGCGTTGCAGGGGAGTCCCGCCAGGGCAGTGTAGGCGACAGCTACATCTGCCTGCGCCTGAATGGCGACAGCATCTCCATCGTGAATAGTTCCAACTTCTACTATTCCAGGCGGAAAGCCAACAATGGCGGTACCGGGAGAGACGCCGAGGTTACCCCGGATCTGAGTAGAGCCTGTATTCGTCACCGTAGACGCCCCCAGGACGGCGAACGTTTCTGCGGTGCCAAGTGAGATACGTGCAGAAGCGGGCAGGGTAAAACTTAAAACCGTTAATAGCCACAAGGCCATTGTTTTCATGCTATTTCCTCCTGCGGTGCCAGGGTTCGCTTCACCCTCGTCTAACTTAGTGCCGCTGGACCGCAGACCTAATATGCTCACCCCGCGCACTTACTGTCAACGCTAAGCCGGATATTAACTAGGAGATTATGTAATAATGCTCAGCATTCGCGCTAAAGCGCTCATTCCGCTTAACTACCAATAAATAAGCGACGCAATTACTCTATTATCTTTAGATAAGGGTGGAGGCAGAACCTATATCCGGAGGGCTGTGCGGCGAGTTCCAGGGCGGGAGTTACTCAAGCTTACTCAGTTATCGGCGCGCCGTATTAGGCATGGCCGCGTAGAGCGGGAATTAAAGAGTCGTACGCTTTGATGATGGATCGATAGCAGGCGCAGGACGTGGATTCCAGGCCGGCGCGATTAGTCACTGTAATGACGCCTCGCACGTATCCAATAAAACCAGCTTTCTTCATCATGCCGGTAGCCAGATTCACCGTCGCCCGGCGTACGCCGAGCATATGGGCAAGAAACTCCTGCGTCAGGGGGAAGGTATCCTGCCCGGCGCGGTCGTGGGTCATCAACAGCCAGCGCGCGGTACGCTCCTCCATGCTGTGGATCCGGTTACAGGCCGCCCCGTACAGTATCTGCCGCAGCAGAGCGTACATGTGTTGATCGACCACGTTCTTTAGCATCGGCCGGCTGCCGGACAATGTTAGAAAAGCCGCCGCCGGAATGCGCACCGCGGTGCCCGGCAGTTGGACGAGGTTCAGACCTATCGATCCCTGGGACTGAATCAACTCCGACGCTCCCACCACGCCCTCCCGGCCGATGGTGGCCACTTCTACCTGCGGTCTTCGGTCCGTGGTAACGAGCAGCGACACCATGGAGGTCAGGGGGAAATAAACAGACTCTATATTATGGTCCTGGAGTACCAACCGTGTGCGAAGCTTCAAAAAGACAACTTTGGCTGCGCGCATAACGGCGTCATAGTCGTCGAGCGGGAGCATAGCAAGAAGACGGTTGGTGTTGGGATCGGGACTTTCGTGCGTCATTGACTCGACCGCCGTACGGTTTCATTTACGTCTGGGCCAATTTATTGGGCAGATATACTCATGGTAGCAGACGTGCATCGCCGATCTTATTATTTTTGAATATCTTATCCTGCCAATTGTATTAGATAGCTCAGCCGCAATAATCGGAAAGTAATTAGTCGCCGACCTACTTGAGTACGTCACCTGACCATGAAACTGCGATCGCTCCGCCCCGCTTATAGGGTTGAGGCGGGCTCCATTGCCAAGTACTGCAGGCCCCCCGGATCAGCGGCATAGCCGGCCGCGCCAATGGTGCGGAGAGCCCGCAGAGCCAGTTCATAACGGTCTCTGGCGCCGGACTTCTGAAAGAGATGGGAGAGGTAAACTTTTACCGTGCCTTCCGTAATCCCTAGCTCGGAAGCGATTTCTTTATTTTTCATGCCGCGCGCCACGCTGCTTACTAGTTGGCTCTCTCTTGGCGTGAGCGATACGCGCCGGGCGTTACGAATGTCGTCGGTCAGGCTCTTCTCGAACCATAGCTCCCCGGCATAGACCCTTTGCAAGCACTGCAGATGTGCTGCCAAGGGCAAGACTTTGCGCAAGACGGCTCGAATGCCGATGGCGAGCGCTTGCAACACGAATTCTACGGCGATCGTATCCGTCCACAGGATCAACTTGGCTTCCGGCGCCAAGGCATGCAGTACAGAAAGATCGTCGCAAGTGAGCTCGGGCGTCAAGTCTAGCACAGCCAGATCAGTTTTTTGGTTAGCGAGGTGTTCTTTCATCTCGAATAAGCTTGAGCAGATTGCCACCAATTCAAGATTTGGATCGCCGGCTATCACGCTCTGCAGACCTCTTGCGAGAATCTGCTGATTCGAATAAATAGTAATGCGTATCATTTCTGTTCAACACTCCTAACGTTAAAATAGATCTGGAAAACTTGCGCATGAACCCCGCGCGCGAGCCAGCGGGCCCCTGTCATATCAGCTGCAATCAAATGATAGCTAGGAGCTCTTTCGACGTCATCGCGCGGCTCCTAGAGTGGAATTGTGGCTGACGACGAGGCTGCCATAATAAGTCGGGTCGTCGAATTTTTCTTTGAAGATGCGGTTCCACCGGGCATTGCCCAAGCAAACCCTGCATCGACCGCAACGGCATGGCTTGCGACGCCATGAACCGTCCTCCTGCATCTGCCGGCGGGGCGGCGCGGGTTGGGCCACCGGAGTCTGCGGCAAAGTCGATTGGATAGGCCGGGCTGCCGGATGGCGCGGCGGCTCAATTACACGGGAGCGATTCTGGAATACTTGAAGCAGCGCTGATTCCGCGAGTCCTTTAGAGAAGCGGTGCCTGGATGCGCGCGACGGGTCACGGGCGGCCAAAAGAGTCAGCAAGCTGACAATCTCGTCGGTTGAAGCGAGGCAACAGGTGGGGGGAAGGGTTGTCGATGCTTCCGTCGATAATCTTGTTTTCATAAGTTTACCATTGAAAACCGATCCGAGGAACAACTTCTCCGCGCCGCACCGGCACTAATCAAAACGCTTAGTACTATTCCAACTACCGTCCCAATATGAACGATATGCTTTGCCTTGTCAACGAATGTATGCTGCTAATTTACTGAAAGTAAAGATTATATGGACGTTATCGTCCATCTGCCTGTGTACGGTGGCGGACGGCGAACCGGTACTCTTGTGCACCTCGTAAGGGTGCGTGTACGGGAAACATCTCGTAGACGAAAGCTGCTGCGATGTGGTAGAGCTAAGTTCCGACAAATCCCGAAAAGGCTCACCCTCAGAAGGGATGGCCTCCCGCGAAACTGTTATACTAGGGGACGGATGGTTTTTGACCACCCCGCACCGCGGAATACCTGTTTGATCCAACGGCCGCGCAGCATCGGCCGCTATCCTCTGTTTGCGCTTCGTATCTTTCGGAGGTATCCACACACTAACTAAATGAAAACCAGTGTGCAAATCAGCCGGGGTGTCGAAAGCCTGTTCGGCACGCGTGATGAGAATATCCGGCTGATCGAATCGGGCCTGAAGGTGAATACGCACCTTACCGACAATGTGTTGGAGATCGAGGGGGACGCCGATGCCGTGGCGCGCGCCGAAGGTATTTTGGAAGACTATGCAGGACTGGTGCGCGAAGGCCATGTCTTCAACAACGGCGACCTGAACAGTTATCTGCGCGTGGTCACGGCCGATCCGGAAGTAAATTTCCGCGCGCTGGTACAGAGCGGCAAGCAGCGCAACTTCGGCAAGAAGATGCTGGCGCCGAAAACGGTGAACCAGCGGCGGTACCTGGAGGCCATCGAACGCAACGACCTGGTCTTTGGGGTAGGGCCGGCCGGCACCGGCAAGACTTATCTGGCAGTTGCCATGGCAGTTTCGGCGCTGTTGAGTAAAACGGGTGGCGCGCATTATCCTGACGCGGCCCGCGGTAGAAGCGGGCGAACGGTTGGGCTTTCTGCCAGGCACTTTGCAGGAGAAGGTGGATCCTTATCTGCGTCCGCTTTATGACGCGCTGTTCGACATGATGGAACAAGAAAAGGTGGACAAATTGCTCGAACGCAACACCATCGAAGTGGCGCCCATCGCGTTCATGCGCGGGCGCACGTTGAACGATAGTTTCATCATTCTGGACGAAGCGCAGAACAGCACCATGGAGCAGATGAAGATGGTGCTGACCCGCACCGGCTTCAACTCCAAGATGGTGGTAAACGGCGACATCACGCAGATCGATCTTGCCGCCCGGAAAACGCAGCGGCCTGATCGACGCGATGGAAGTTCTGCGGGGCGTAGAAGGCATCAGCTTTGTGCAATTCGACGAGCAAAGATGTGGTGCGCCACACCCTGGTGCAACGCATCGTCAGGGCTTACGAACGCTATAACGAAACAGATTGGCGCCGGCCGCCAGATGAGCCTGAAACTGTCCGAACCACCAACCCCCGAAGCGGCTCCCGATACATGTCTGCCTCCGACGACCATATAGTTTTGTTCCGCCGCGCTCCGGCGGAACTGAACCGCCGCGATTTGGAACGGTTCGCTGGAACGCTGCGCGATGTCGTGGCCAAGGGCGCCGGCTTCACCTGCCTGATTACCGGCGACAGCGATCTGCGCCGCTTGAACCGCGAGTTCCTGGGCAAGGATTATCCAACAGACGTGCTCTCGTTCCCCGACCCCGGCACCTGATGGCGGGCTAGGCGAGATGGCCATCTCGGCGGCGCGCGCAAGAGCGCAGGCCGCCCAGTTCGGCCACTCGCTCGATTGCGAAATTCGTATTTTGATGCTGCACGGCCTACTGCATTTGATGGGCATGGATCATGAGACCGATCGCGGCCGCATGCGTCGTGCCGAATCGCGGTGGCGGCAGAAACTCGGCCTGCCGGCCGGTTTGATCGAGCGGGTGCGCGCATGACGCTCGCCGTGGCTGTGCTGATCATCGCGCTCTCCCTGCTTCTCGGCTTAGTCACCTTTGTGCAGTTGCTGTACCTGGAGAGCCTGCGCCTGCGCACGCGCGATTTTCCCGCCATCAAGTTCTTCAAGGAGACGCTCGAAGACAAGCATCGGCATTCCAAACTGACGACGGCGCCGGATCCTTCACGCTGGTAAAACACACCACCATCCTGCTGATCGGCGTTCTGTATTTCCTGGTCTTCGCCGACGGGCAGGCCTGGAACTGGCCCGAAGTCCTCGAAACCGCTGGTGGCGTCGTGGCTCACCATGATCGTGATGGCCTACGTGCTGCCGCAAGTGCTATACCGCCGCACCGAAGCGCAATGGCTGGCGCCGCATCGCCGGCCTGATCCGCGTCGTGGGCATGCTCGCCAAACCGTTTGTTGCGGTGCTTGGCTTTCTTTCAATCGCTGGTCGAAATTACTGACAACACCAACGGCGACGAAGAGCCGCCCACGCAGGCCGAAAACATCGAAGCGCTGATTTCCGCGGGCACCGAAGAGGGCTTGATCGAAGAAGAGGATCGCAAGCTGATCCAATCGGTGGTGGAATTCGGCGACAAGGTGGTGCGCGAGGTGATGACGCCGCGCCCCAATATCGTGGCCATCTCCGCGAATGCCACGCTCGAAGAGTTGCGCCAACTGGTGATCAACGAACAGTATTCGCGCATCCCGGTATACGAAGGCACCATCGATCAGATCATCGGCTTCGTGCACGTGCGCGACATGTTCGAACTGGATGAAGACGAGCGCGCCAACCGCACCGTGCGCGAATTGATCCGGCCGATCCGCGTCCGTACCCGAAACCAAAGCCGGTCAACGACCTGATGCGCGAGATGCAGCAGGACAATACCCACATGGTCATCGTGGTGGACGAGTACGGCAACACCGCCGGGCCTGGCCAGCATGGAAGATCTAGTCGAAGTGATCCTGGGCGAAATCCGCGATGAGCACGAGCCCGATTCCGATGTGCAGGAAGATGGCCAGGGCGGCTACATTGTCTCGGGCAGCTTCGACGTCGCGCGCCTCGCGGATCTGTTCGAGTTCCACCCGGAGGAAGATCTGGAATCCACTACGGTTGGAGGATTAGTAACGGAGTGGCTGGGCCGTGTTCCGCAACCCGGCGAATCCGTGGAGCGCGACGGCATCCACATCGACGTGCTGGCCAGCGACGAATTGCGGGTGGCGCAGGTGCGCGTGCGCCGCTCGCAGCCGGTAGAGCGCTCATGAAGTCCGGTTTCGTTTCCATTCTGGGCCGTCCCAACGCCGGCAAGTCCACCCTGCTGAATCAGCTGATCGGCGCCAAGATCGCCATCGTCGCCAATAAGCCGCAGACCACGCGCACCTCCATCCAGGGCGTGCTGACGACTTCCCGATGCCCAAATCGTTTTTCTCGACACGCCGGGAATCCACAAAGCCGAATCGCTGCTCGACAAGCGCATGATGGATACCGTGCGCGCAGCGCTGGGAGAGCGCGACCTGCTGATGCTGGTGGTGGATGTCTCGCGCAAGTTCGGTGAGGAAGACCGGCATGCCGTCGATCTGATCCGCAAGGCCGCCACGCCCACTTTGCTGCTGCTGAACAAGGTCGACCTGCTGCACAAGGATAAGGGCGCGGTGCTGCCGTTGATCGAACAATACCGCGCGCTTTACGAATTCGCCGATTACGTGCCCGATCTCCGCGCGCAACGGCGACGGCATGGCTGAATTGCGGCAGACTATCATCGATCGGCTACCCGAGGGTCCCGGCCTACTTTCCGGCGGACCACATCACCGATCAACCCGACCGCTTCCTGGCCGCCGAACTGATCCGCGAGAAAATCCTGCAAGCTACCCGCGAAGAAGTGCCCCATTCCGTAGCGGTATCGGTCGATTCCTGGGAAGATACGCCGAAATTGATTCGCATCTACGCCACGTATCTATGTGGAGCGCGACGGCCAGAAGGGCATCCTGATTGGGGCCGGCGGCGCTATGTTGAAAAATATCGGCACGCATGCACGCCAGGAAATGGAGCGCCTTTTCGGCCGGCATATCTATTTGGACCTACATATTAAGGTGCAGCCGCGCTGGCGCGAAAAGCCTGGCTTCCTGGCGGCGCTCGACTGGCGTACAATGGCCGGAACAGATGAAAATTAAAACATTGGTCTCTTTCCTCTTAATTTTGGCGCTCGCCGGAGGCGCATGGGCAGCGGAAAAGCACTTTTCCGACGATCAACTTTACGACATGGTCAGGCGCAAACTCGCCGATGACGTAGCTGGTAAAAGGCGGCGCCCTGGAGGTGGAAGTGAAAGACGGGGTTGTCACTCTGAAGGGTCGAGTAGAGTATCCCAAGCAGAAGGAAAAAGCCGAGAAACTCACACGCAAAGTTTCGGGCGTAAAGCAGGTCGACAATCAACTGGTGGTGGTGGGCAAGGGCAATCCGCGATGAACCGGCGGGGCAGGCGGATGCGCTTGCCACTCTGTTGTTTTCCTTTTCTGCTTCTGGGACTGACCGCCCAGGACCTGTCTGAAATCCACGTTGAGAAGATTGCGCATGGATTCCGTTTCACCGAAGGCCCAGCCTGGTCGCACGATGGATACTTGATATTCAGCGACATTCCGGGCAACCGGATCATGAAGCAGGCGCCCGGAAGTGCCGCCGAGGTATACCGGGAAGGTTCGAACGGCGCAGCCGGCAATGCCTTCGATACACAAGGCCGACTATACACTTGCGAGACCCACACCCGCCGCGTGACGCGCACCGACAAGAAAGGCCGCATTGAAGTACTGGCGGAACGCTGGGAGGGCAAGCGGTTGAACGCGCCGAATGACATTGTGGTGAGTAAGTCGGGTCACGTCTACTTTACCGACCCCGCATTCGGCAATCAGCAGGATAGCCGCGAACTGGATTTCTACGGCGTGTATCACATTACGCCGAAGGGTCAGTTGGAGGTGATTGCGAAACCTGCCGGGCGCCCCAATGGGATCACCCTCTCGCCGGATGGCCGCATTTTATACGTGGCCAATTCGGACGAGCGCAACATCCGCGCCTACGATGTGGATCGCGATGGCGGCGTATCCGGCGAGCGCGTGGCCGTCAGCAAGATCGACGGCATTCCGGACGGTATCCGCACAGATGAAAAAGGGAACCTGTATGTGGCGGCTAAGGCTGTTGGGGTGTACGCGCCCGATGGCAAACTGCTGTCTACCATCCCGGTTGCGGAGACGCCATCCAATTGCGCGTTTGGCGAAGCCGATCTGCAGACTTTGTTTATCACCGCGCGGACCTCAGTATATCGCGTGCGGCTCACGGGCGCGCCACAGGATGCCCGATAACCGGCAATATCCACCGCGTCCGGTGCTGGGCGTCGGCGCACTCATCTTCAATCGCGACAAGATCCTTTTAGTCGAGCGCGGCAAAGAACCGCTGCAGGGTTATTGGTCGCTTCCGGGCGGCGTGCTCGAGGTCGGTGAAACGCTGGAGGAAGGTATCATCCGCGAGGTGCGCGAAGAAACCGGCCTGGAAGTGAAACCCGTGAAGATGCTCGAAATCTTTGAACGCATCATACGCGATGCGCAAGGTGTTGCCGAATATCATTACGTTCTGGTCGACTATATCTGCCGCGTCACGGGGGGCCAACTGCATGCGGCAGACGATGCCAGCCGGGCCGCGTGGGTAGCGCGGCGGTCGCTCCCCAGTTACCAGATCACGGTGGGTACGTTGCCGGTTATCGAAAAAGGTTTTCGCGCCCGGCGTGAGGTCTCGCGTGCTGCCCGTATGAAAGACAATGGAGAGTGATGAAGGCTACCAGCGCCGATATTCTTGAATACGAATCGTTACGCGCCTTGCTGGGGCGGTATGTGTCTTCCCCGCCCGGCAAAGCCGAATTGGCGCGAATTACACCGCATACTGACGCGGGCGTATTGTCAGCGGCACTGGCCGATGCCAGCGAAGGCATCGAATACTTGCGTTCCGCGGGCCGGCCCCAGACGGGCGGACGCGGCACCTCCATCCGCATCGAATTTGGCAGTTTCCCCGATTTAACCGAAGCCGTCCATAAGTTGCGCATCGAAGGCGCCAGTCTCGAAGGCAAGGAAATCTTCGACCTGTTTAACGTGCTGGATCGCGCGGCCGACGCCAAGAGCGTGCTCAATGCTGTAGCCGAGCGCTTCCCGCGCTTGGGCGCACGCGCCCAATTCATCGGCGATTTTCGCATTTTGCTGAAAGAACTCGACGGCAAGATCGCGGCCGGACGGCTCGGTGGCCGATCACGCCAGCGTGGCTCTGGCGCGCTTGCGCCGCGATATCGAGCGGCAGCGCAAATCTATCCAATCGTCGCTCGAACGCTTCCTGAAAGCGCACCAGGAAGAAGGCGTGCTGCAGGAAGAATTCGTCACCATCCGCAACGAACGCTTCGTGGTGCCGATTGTGGCGGGGCAGCGCCGCAAGGTCGATGGCGTGATCCACGCGGCCAGCGCCAGCGGTCATACGCTCTTCGTCGAACCCCTCGAAACCATCGACCTGAACAATGAACTGGTGCGCCTGACTGAAGAAGAAACACAGGAAGTGCACCGCATCCTGCGTGAGTTGACCGCCCGCTTGCGCGGCTATGCCGAATCGATCCGCCAGACCATGGTGCAACTGGGCGAACTGGAAATGATATTCGGCAAGGCGCGCTTCGCCATCGAATTCGATTGCGCCATTCCGCGTTTTGGCGGACGCTTGCTACTGCGCGACGCGCGGCATCCGCTGCTGCAGGACGTGCTGCGCAAGCAGCGCAAAACCGTGGTGCCGATTTCGCTGGAACTGAACGAACAGTCGAAAACGCTGCTAATCAGCGGTCCGAATACCGGCGGCAAAACAGTTACGCTGAAGACCGTCGGGCTGCTGACGCTGATGGCGCAGTCCGGCTTACCGGTGCCCGCCGCCGAAGCCGAGTTCCCCATTTTCGACCAGGTGCTTGCGGATATCGGAGATAACCAGTCGATACAGGAAAGCCTCAGTACGTTCTCCGCACACATTTCGCACATCCGCGAAATGGCGCTCGACGTGACGCCGGATTCGCTGGTGCTGCTTGACGAATTGGGCGCGGCGACCGATCCCGAGGAGGGCGGCGCATTAGGCGTGGCAGTGGTGGACCATTTCCGCGCGGCCGGCGCGTATACCCTGGCGTCCACGCACTTGTTGGCCCTCAAGATTTACGGCGCAAATACGAAGGGCGTGCTCAACGCGTCGATGGGTTTCGACGAACAGACCCTCGAACCAACTTACGTACTGCACACCGGAATGCCGGGCAAGTCCGCGGGCCTCGAAATCGCTACGCGACTGGGCATGCCGGAAGACATCATGAATCGGGCGCGCGCCGCCATGAGCGATCGTGAGCGCGACTTGGGCCGGTTTCTCAGCGAGTTGCATCAGAGGCTGAAAGATGTCCAGACATTAGAGGCGGAGCTACGCCGCAAAACCGCCGAACTGGCGGCGCGCGAAAAGGAAGTGGCGCGCGAGTGGGAGAAGCGCGAGTCCACCAAACTGAAGGAACTGGAGCGCCGCACCGAACAGATGCTGGCCAAATTCGACGAGCAGGCCCAGCAGACCATCGACCAGATCATCCACGGCGCGGACCAGCGCAAGGCCGCGGACCAGGCCCAACGGCGCGTAGCCAAGACCAAGCGTGAACTACGCGAAGAGTTTCAGACCACCGTACTTTCCACGCAGGACGAGTCGCGCCAGGGTGAGTTGCGCCGGCCGAAAATCGAAGAGGGTGTGCGCGTGCGCCTGCAAGGGATTCGCGAACTGGCCCGGGTGCGCCGCATCCTGGATAACGATCGCCTGGAAGTGGACGCTGGGTTTATGAAAATGCAGGTTTCCGTGGATGATGTGCTGGAGGTTTTTCCAGACACCGGCGGATCGCCCTCGAAGCTGCCCAAAAATGTGACTTATAAGCCGGCCCCGGAACTGAGCCCCGTCCATCAGGAGATTAATGTAATTGGCCAGCGCGCCGAAGAGGCCCGCGACAACGTCGATCAGTTTCTCGATCGCGCGGTGATGGCCACGGCCAATCGCGTACGCATCGTCCACGGTCATGGTATGGGAATTCTGCGCAAAGTGCTGTGGGAACTGCTGGAGAAGCACCCGCATGTGGAGAAGCACTACCAGGCTCCGCCGTCCGAAGGCGGCACCGGCGCCACCATCGTGGAACTAAAAGAGTGACAGGCGACCAACAGACTTACGGCAGTCGGGGCTGGACTAACCTAACATCCGCCGGGGTGTTGATGTTGCTGACTTTGCTGTACTACTGAAAGGTCCTGCTCACCAATCAGTTTTCTTTGTTAACCAGCGAAGAGGGCGTGAATCAAGCCTACGCCTGGCTAAACTTCCTGGCAGGCAGCATCCGGCAGGGCGACTGGCCTCTGTGGGATCCGTACACTTTCTCCGGCCACGTCTTTTCCGGGGAGATGCAAACCGGCGCCTTCTATCCGCTCTACTTTCCTCTGGCGTTATTCCCGCTGACTGAAAACGGGTTGCTCCACCCCGCGCTGTATCACGTCTTGTGGGGAGTCAGCCACTTTCTGTGTGCGTGGTTCATGTTGCGGCTGGTGCGCGAATTGGGTTTGGGCGATTTCGCAGGCATCTTGGCGGGCGTCTGTTTCTCTTTCGGCGGCCTGATGGGCCACATTCCGGATTGGCCCCACATGCTGAACAGCGGCATCTGGTTGCCTCTCATCTTCCTGCTGCTGCTCAAGGCCCTGAATGCCGGCGGGACTGCCCGCGCGGTTTGGTACGCGTGCGCTTGCGGGCTCTGTTTAGGTTTATCCATACTGGCCGGCGGACTGCATCTGGCCATCATGCAAGGCATCGTGATTGTGACTGCCGCGGCATACAGGCGGCAATGGCGGCGTGGCACTTTGGTGGCCGCCACCGCATGCCTGGTGGGATTCGCCGCGGGCGCCATCCAATTGTTGCCGTCGATCGAATACAGCCGACTAGCCTTGCGATTTGTGGGCGTGGGGATGCCGCCCGGCCACAGAATACCGTATAAGTACCTCACCGACAACTTATATGCGCACGTAATCCCGGGGCTGTTGATCGGCGCTCCGCGTAACGGTTTCGGCCAGGGCGAGACATTGGGTTTCTACGTCGGAGTCTTTCCGGTATTATTGGCCGGGATCGGCATCTGGAAAAACTGGCGGCATCCTTGGGTAAAATACTTGACCGGCTTAGGGATCGCCGCTATCGCCTACTCTTTCGGAGCCACTTCGCTATTGCATGGCGTACTGTATGTGCTGGCGCCGTTCCTCTGGTTAGCCCGCGAAGCCGACCGCTTTATGTATCTGGCGGATTTTTCGCTGGCGCTGCTGGCGGCGTATGGGGCTGCCACCCTGTTTTCGGCGACGTCTTCGGCAGCGAGCGATTACTGGACTCCCCTGAGCAGATTGCTCAAATGGGTAGCGGCAGCCGCTGCCATCGCACTAGTCATTCCGGCACTTTATGGACAGCCCGAACTAACGGTCTACGGATCTTTGTCTTTGGTCCTGATATTGGTTGCCTGGCTCCTGTTTCGCCATATCGTGGCGGGCCACACGGGTACCGCTGTCCGGGTTCTGGTCCTATCGGTAGTCCTCTTCGACTTGTATGCATTCGATTGGTCGGCGGTAAACCGCATTGATGCCGCTGCGCGCGGTACCGATCAGATGGCGCGACTGTTGAGTTGCAGCGGAGCAGTTCGGTTCATCAAGTCGCACACGGGCCTGTTCCGCGCAGCCGTGGAAGCGGAACCGTTGCTCAATGCCGGAGATGCTTATCAGCTTCAAACCACGGGCGGCACCGGCGTCACGGTGGTTTGGGAATACCAACGCTTCTCCGAAAACAAAGATCTGTTGGGGGTACGGTATACCCTCAAACCAGCCTCAGCAACAGACACTGGAGCGGTATACCACGACGCCAAGTGGGCGGTTTACGAGAACTCGCAAGCCTATCCCCGGGCTTGGCTGGTGCATGAAACGCTCGTCGAAACGGCCCTACCGGATATGCTCAAACAGTGGAACGCTCCCGGTACTGATTTTCGCCGCACCGCGCTTCTTTCTGCGCCACTGGGCACCAAACTCGATTCACCATCCGGCACGACGGAAGAGCAGGCCACGCTGACGAATTACCAAGCCAATCGAATGGATCTGGCGGTACACGCTAACGGCACGGCACTGCTGGTGTTGAGTGAAGTTTATTATCCCGGGTGGAAAGCCACGGTAAACGAACGGGCTGCGCAAATTGTGCGAGTGGATGGTACCTTGCGGGGAATCGTGGTGCCGCCGGGAGATAGCCGCGTGACCCTGCGCTACCGGCCGGCTTCGATTTATACCGGCGCCGCACTGACCGTGGCTGCTTTCGCGCTGGTCCTGGCGGCGCCGTTTTGTTTGTGGTTCCTGCGGCGGCGGCGAATTACGCGCGCGTAAGGAAGATGGGCAGCCCCAACTTATTCGCGTAGTTCGGACGGTATCGCCGGGTGTTGTACATGGTCTCCAGGTCCACCTTGCGCGGCCCCAACTTCGGATCGGGTATCGGCACAGTAGCGTAACAACCGCCGGAAATAGCCATCATCATGCCGTGCTGTCCCTGCTGGATACAGTCCATGGCCATGCTGGCAAAGGTAGACGCCACCA
The DNA here is from genome assembly GCA_963738345.1 of Bryobacterales bacterium. GTDB lineage: Bacteria > Acidobacteriota > Terriglobia > Bryobacterales > Bryobacteraceae > Bog-159. The sequence continues at coordinate 1,279,742 of CAVTWI010000002.1, read as the reverse complement.
TCTTGTCTACGAAGTCCGGACTGCCGCTGCGCAGGTCGTAAGTCAGATCGCTGACGATGGTCTCTTCGCCGGTAGACTTCTTGATCTCTTCGGCCAGATCCTCGCCCACGTTCATCTTCTTCTTGTGTCCGAACGCGTCCGCCTCGCCGACCTCCTTCACCTGGTAGCCTTCCCACTCGGCGCCTTCCGAAAGGATAATCAGGGCGTAGTTACTGGGGTTGTACTGCTTATCGGTAACCAGCAGTTCGATCAGGTGTTGCAGATTGAACTTATACTCCGGAATGCAGCACCGCATGGAGGTAACGTAAGCGGTGTAGAGAGCGGTGTATCCCGCATCGCGTCCGAAAATGCGGAACACGCCGATGCGCTCGTGCGATCCTACCGTGGTGCGCTGGCGTTCGATGGCTTCGGTGGCGCGCGTGATGGCGGTCGAAAAGCCGATGCAGTATTCCGTATTGCGCACGTCGTTATCCATCGTTTTCGGAATGGCAATCACTTTGAAGCCTTCCGTATCGAGGCGCGCGGCATAGCTCAACGTATCGTCGCCGCCGATGGCGATCAGGTAATCGAGGCCCAGGGTCTCGACGTTCTTCAGCACCCGGCTGGTCATGTCGAAGACCGTCGAGGTGACGCCCTTCTTGGTCATCTCGGATTTCGGGAACTCCAACCCCTTCACCACCGGCGGCAGCGCTTTCATCTTGGCCGGGTTGGTGCGTGAACTGTGCAGATAGGTACCGCCGGTGCGGTCGATGGTGCGGGTGTTTTCGCGATTCAGCGGCAACACATAACGCGCGCGGCTGGCTGGATCGTCCAGATTGACATGCGTGAGGCCTTCCCAGCCACGCCGAATACCGATGACTTCGCAATCGATTTCGCTTCCTCTATAAACCACGGTCTTGATGACGGAATTCAAGCCCGGCACGTCTCCACCGCCGGTGAGAATACCAATCCGCTTAGCAGGCATTAATGCTCCTTCAATTGGGGATTTAACACCCTATTATAGAGTACGGCACGCAGTTACGCTTCCCTGAATTCGCCGGGAACCTAGGCCTCGCGCCCTCGCATGCTATCCTGAAAATCATACGAGGGCCTCGTCCAAATGCGCCGCCGCCTACTCATCAGCAGTAGTCTTGTGGCCGTTTCTGTGACGGCGTTGTTCGCCCTCCAGGCCACCTTCCGCCAGTTTCCCGGGATGGAAGACGATCACGTCCCCGTGCCGCCCGACGCCTACGAAAAAACCGAATGGGCCTTCACCCGCCTGATGTATCCTTCCGGCCGGCATGCCAGCGTCTTTGGCCCGGTCGGCAGTTGGCCCACCGACTACCCCAAGGCCGACCGCCAGTTCGTGCAAGGCGTCCGCCGCCTCACCCGCATCCACGCCCGTTCGTCTGAACAGGTGGTCGATCTCGACAGCGACGAAGTTTTCAACTGGCCCTGGCTGTACGCCGTTGAGGTCGGCCATTGGAGCCTGACCGATGCCGAATGCGCCAAAATGCGCGAATATCTGCTGCGCGGCGGATTCTTCATGTGCGACGATTTCCACGGCCGCGACGAGTGGAACGTCTTCCTCGAAAGTATCCAGCGTGTGTTCCCCGACCGGCCCATTGTGGAAATCGATAACCAGGATCCCATCTTCCACGTCCTATATGACATAGGCGAGCGCGTGCAGGTGCCAGGTATACAATATTGGTACACGGGACGGATCTGGGAGAAGGACGGCAAAACGCCGCACTGGCGCGCGATCTATGACGACGATGGCCGCGTTATGGTGGCCATCTGTTTCAATCAGGACAATGGCGACGCCTGGGAATGGGCCGACCATCCGCGCTACCCCGAACGTTACACGTCGCAAGCATATCGCATGGGAATCAACTACATCATTTACGCCATGACGCATTAAAGGCGCGTTAAAAAGACACTGGACCCAAGGCCAACATGTTCGAGTTCTTCTTCAAATATCCCGGGGCGGTCTTCCAAAAGGGCCAGTTCGTGCTCTTGGGCGCTTGGCCCGTCTGGATTCTGGCGCTGGGCGTGGCCGCCGCCGCGGTGTTTCTGCTGTGGCACGTGTGGCGCAACCGCGGATCCCTTACCGGCACGCGTCCCCTGGTGATCTGGCTGCTCGAAACCGCCATGGTTGCGCTGCTGATGTTCCTGCTCTGGCATCCGGCCATTTCCATCGCCACGCTACGGCCCCAGCAGAACGTGGTCGCCGTAATGGTTGACGATTCCCGCAGTATGTCCATTCAGGACGAATCGCAATCGCGCAGTGCGCAAGCCGCCCAAGTGCTGAACGAGAAGAAGATGCTGGCGGCACTGGGGCAGAAGTTCCAGGTGCGGCTCTACCGTTTCGGCAAGGACGCGGAGCGCATCCAAAACACCAGCCAGCTAACCGCGGGTGAGCCCGCCACGCGTCTGGGCGACAGCTTGCAGCAGGTTTTGGCGGAATCCTCCACCTTGCCGCTGGGCGCGGTGGTCCTGCTCTCCGATGGCGCGGATAATTCCGGCGGTATCGACCTGGAGACCATTTCGCAGATCCGGCAGCGGCACATTCCCGTACACACCATCGGTTTCGGGCAGGAGAAGCCTCGAAAGGATATCGAAATTACCGATGCCCTGCTGCCCGCGCGCGCCCTTGCCGATTCGCGGTTGAGCGCGCTGGTAACTTTCCGCCAGTATGGCTTTGCGGGGCAAAAGGCGCTCGTCTCGGTCCGCGATGCGGGCAAGGTAGTGGCTTCCCGCGAAGTGCAATTGAAAGCCGATGGCGCGCCGCAAAGCGAGCCTCTATTGTTTAATGCCGGCCTGGCTGGTCCGAAGACGCTCGAAATTTCCGTCGATCCGCTGCCCGGTGAAGAGAATCGCAACAATAACTCGGTGCGGCGATTGGTTAGCGTGGAGACGCGCAAGCCGCGCATCCTATATATGGAAGGCGAGCCGCGCTGGGAGTTCAAATTCATCCGGCGCGCGGCGGAGGACGACCGCAGCCTGCAGTTGGCTTCCATGCTGCGCACCACGCAAAACAAGATCTACCGGCAGGGCTTCACCGATGCCCACGAGTTGGAAGAAGGCTTTCCGGCCAAACCCGAAGAGTTGTTTGCGTTTGACGGACTGATCATCGGCAGCGTGGAAGCCAACTATTTCACTCAGACCCAGCAGGACCTGATCCGCGAATTCGCCAACCGGCGCGGCGGCGGTATTCTGTTCCTGGGCGGACGGTTCGCACTGGCCGAAGGCGGCTATGCGCATTCGCCGCTGGCCGAACTGTTGCCGGTCCAGACTGCCCGCAGAACAAAGGCACCTTCCACCGCGATTTTTCCAGCGAGGAATTAACCGCGCAAGGCCGCGCCAGCCTGATCTGCCGCCTGGTGGAAGATCCGGAACGCAATGCCGCGCGATGGAGCGGCATGCCCCAGGTCGCCAACTATAACGAAGTGGGCGACGCCAAACCAGGCGCGGTGGTGTTGATGGACGTGCTCCCCTCCGGCCACCGGCGGATGCCCATGCTGGTCACCGAAAATTATGGACGCGGACGCACCGCGGTGTTCGCGACTTCCGGAAGTTGGCGCTGGAAAATGTGGCAGGACCACACCGATATAACCCACGCTACCTTCTGGCAGCAGTTGATGCGTTACCTGGTTTCCGATAGCCCCGGCCGGGTGTCGGCCTCGACGCCGCGCGCCGTTTTAGCGGATGAAACCAAAGTTACGCTGCGTGCCGAGGTGCGAGACAAGGCTTACAAGCCGGTACCGAATGCCGTGGTGGAAGCCCACATCGTGGGGCCCGATGGGACCGCCACCAGCGTGGAGATGACGCCGGTACCCACCGAGGAAGGCGCCTACACGGCTGATTGGAACGCGGAGAAGCCGGGATCGTACGTAACTGAAATTGTGGCGGGCCGCGACAAGGAAGAACTGGGTCGGGATGTCACCATCTTCCGCCGGGAGGACGGGGTGGCCGAAAATTTCCATACGGCGCAGAACCGCGAACTGCTGCGCAAACTGGCCGACGAAACGGGCGGCCGCTACTATAGCTCCGCGAACGCCGGCCGCCTGGCGGACGAGATTTCGTATTCCGAGGCGGGCATCACGACGCGCGAAACCAAGGATCTTTGGGACATGCCTGTGTTTTTTGCTGGCTCTGGTGCTGCGCGGGTCGGAGTGGATGCTGCGGCGGCAGATGGGGTGTGGTATGAAAACTCTGCTAACCCTGCTGCTCACTGCCGCTTCCCTTCCCGCGTCGACTTATTACGTCACCGTGACAGGCCTGGGCGGCGAGCCGGATTACGAACAACACTTCGCCATGTGGGCCAAAGATATCGAGAAAGCCCTGAAGCCGGCACCGGATTCGAAAGTGGAAACGCTGGTGAATGCCACGCGCGAGCAGTTACGCGAAACGCTCGATGGCATCGCCAAGACCGCCAAGCCGCAGGACGCTCTAGTGCTGATGCTGATCGGGCATGGCAGCTACGACGGGTATGAATACAAGATCAACTTACGCGGTCCCGATCTGACCGCCGCGGAACTTGCCGGGCTTGCTCGACCGCATCCCCGCGACCCGCCAACTGGTGGTCGATATGACCAGCGCAAGTGGCGGCGCCATCGAGGCGTTGCGCAAAACCAACCGCGTCCTGATCACCGCGACCAAGAACGGCACCGAGAAAAATGCCACCGTTTTCGCGCGCTATTGGGTGGAGGCGCTGAGCGATCAGGCCGCCGATAGTGACAAGAACGAAGTCGTATCGGCGCTCGAGGCCTTCCGCTTCGCGGACAAGAAAACTGTGGCCTATTTCGAAGCGCAGAACCGCCTGGCCACCGAGCATGCCGTACTCGAAGACACCGGCAAAGGCGAAGGCGTGCGCGCTCCATCGCCCGAAAACGGCGAAGGCATGCTGGCCGCGCAGTTCCCATTGCTGCGCATCGGCGCATCGGCCGCCGCGGCAAAAGATCCCGCCAAACAGCAGTTACTCGCCCGCAAGGAAGAACTGGAACAGCAGATCGACAAGCTGAAATACGAGAAGGCTGCCACTCCGCCCGACGAATATAAGAAGCAACTTGGCGCGCTGTTACTCCAATTGGCACAGACCCAGGAGGCCCTCGACAAGTGAAACTGCTGTTGATCCTCGCATGCCTGGCTGTGGCCCTGCAAGGGCAAACCCTGGAGCAGGCGGAAAACCTTGCAAAACAGCATCGCTACGAGGAATCGAAGAAAGTCTTTGAAGCCCTGCTCGCCGCGCATCCCCGCAATGCCGAGTATCGCGTTCGCTACGGCCAACTGTTTCTCGATCGCTTCAACGCGCCGGAAGCGGCCAAGCTATTCAACGAAGCCCTGGCAATCCAGCCGAAACAGGCCGACGCGCTGCTCGGCTTAGCCCGCATCGCCGCCGATAACTTCGATGCCCAAGCCGCGCATTTCGCGCACCAGGCTTTGGAAGCCGATCCGCACATGGTGGCGGCGCAGGAACTGCTCGCCCGCGTTGCCTTGGAGGACAACGACCCCGCCAAAGCTGCCGAGGAAGCCCACAGGGCGCTCGATATGTCGCCCAACTCCGCGCAGCCTAAGGCAATCCTGGCCACCATCGATTGGCTCAACGACAAAGCGGATACCCCGTGGGACCCGCACGACGGCCCGGCCTATGAGACCGCCGGGCGAATCATGGTGTTGAATCGCCGCTACGAAGATGGCATCGCATTGCTGCGGAAGGCGGTTGCCGCCAAGCCGGATCTATGGAGCGCACACTCGCAGCTTGGCATCAACCTGATGCGGTTGGGCCGCGAAAAGGAGGCGCGCGCCGAACTCGAACTGAGCTACCAGAACGATTACAAGGATGCCGCCACCGTCAACACGCTCACGTTGATGGATAGTTACAAGAACTTTGTCACTTACCGGACTGACCGGACCATCCTGCGCCTTCATAAGAAGGAAGCCGAACTGCTGCATCCTTACTTTGAACAGGAGTTACTGCGCGCCATCAAAACCTACGACAAAAAGTACGAGTACAAGCTCGACCGCCCGGTCCAATTGGAAGTTTATCCCGACCATGAAGACTTCGCGGTGCGTACGATGGGCATGCCCGGATTGGGCGCCCTGGGTGTGACTTTCGGCTACGTAGTGGCCATGGACAGTCCGTCCGGCCGCCCCCCGGCGCCTTTCATTGGGCCAGCACCATGTGGCACGAACTCAGCCACGTGTACGTCTTGAACATGACCAACTTCCGCGTGCCGCGCTGGTTCACCGAGGGCTTAGCGGTGCACGAAGAGACTGCCGCCTCGCCCGAATGGGGCGACCGCCTGGATCCCCACGTCATCATGGCGCTGAAAGATAAGAAGCTTTTGCCCGTGGCGGAATTGGATCGCGGCTTCGTGCGTCCGACGTATCCGGCCCAGGTGGTGGTGTCCTATTTCGAGGCCGGCCGCATCTGCGATTACATCAACGAGCATTGGGGATGGCCCAAGCTACTGGCTATGATCCACGATTTCGGAACCGGCGCCTCCACCCCGGAGGTAATCGAAAAGGAACTGGGTATTAAGCCCGAAGAATTCGACAAACGCTTCATGGCCGCCCTCACCGCCGATACCCAGAAGACGGTGGATGGTTTCGATCAGTGGAGTAAGGAACTGAAGAAGGTCGCCACTGAGTATAAAGCGCACGATTACGAAGACATGATTCGCGATGCCTCAGGCATTCGGGACACTTACCCGGATTATGTGGAAGCCGGCAATGTGTACCAGTTGCTGGCCGATGGTTACGTGGCCAAGGGCGACAAAAAGGCCGCCATCGCCGAACTGGAGCGTTACGCCAAGGTCGGTGGACGCAGCCCTGATACACTAAAGCAATTAGCCACCCTCCTCGAAGAGGCCGGCAATCGGAAGGAAGCTGCCGAAGTGCTCGACCGGCTCAATTATATTCAGCCAATCGACGAGGATCTGCACCGCCGCTTGGGCGATCTGTGGCTTAGCTTGGGGAATACGGCAGGCGCAATCCGCGAATACCAGGCCGTGCTCGCTAAGGCCCCCACAGACCCGGCCGCCTCCCACTATAACCTCGCCAAAGCTTACCGTACGGCTAACCGTCCGGACGCCGCTAAGGATGAGTTACTGCTCTCACTCGAGGCCGCGCCTGGTTTCCGGCCCGCACAGAAGATGTTACTGGAGTTATCCAAATAACCATATGTCCACTACTGTCACTCCCCAGTTAGAACCCGATGTCCTACGCAGCCGCATAGCCCGGTTCCGCGAGGTGCAGTCGGAAATTGTGCGCCAGGTCCGTCGCGTGATTGTCGGACAGGAAGAAGTGCTGGAGCAAGTGATGATCGCCCTGTTCGTCGGCGGCCATTGCCTGATCACTGGCCTGCCGGGTACGGCGAAGACCCTGCTGGTTCGCACTATGGCACAGACTCTGGGGCTGGTGTTTAAACGTATCCAGTTCACCCCGGATCTGATGCCGTCGGACATCACCGGCACCGACATTATCGAGGAAGACCCTGTTAGCGGCCACCGTACCTGGACCTTCGTGCAGGGACCCATTTTCGCCAACGTGCTGCTGGCTGATGAAATCAACCGCACGCCACCCAAGACTCAGTCGGCGCTGCTCGAAGCTATGCAGGAGCGGGCTTGCACGGTTCGCGGCAATAACTATAGGCTGCCCGGGCCGTTCTTCGTGTTAGCCACCCAGAACCCCATTGAACTCGAAGGCACCTATCCCCTGCCCGAAGCGCAGTTGGATCGCTTCCTGTTCAATACCGTGTTGAGTTACCTCAGCGCAGGCGAAGAGCTGCAGGTAGTCGATCTGACAACCACCACGCACGTGGCGCAGGCTGATCCGGTGACCACCGCCGCGGAGATTCTCGATTTTCAAGAACTGGTACGCATGGTCCCCATCGGCGAATCGGTCGCGCGCTATGCCATCGATCTGGTGCGTGCTACGCGTGCCAGTGACGAAAGCGCCCCCGACTTCGTCAAGAAGTATGTGAACTACGGCGCCAGCGTGCGCGCCGCGCAATTCCTGGTGCTGGCCGCGAAAGCCAGGGCGTTGATGAAAGGCCGCTATCACGTGACTTACGATGACGTGCGCGCGCTCTATACTCCCGTGCTGCGACACCGCATCCTACTGAACTTCCACGCGGAATCGGATCGTTTGAAACAGGACGATATCCTGCAGAAGTTGCTCGATCTCAAGGGAGCGCCCAAAGAATGATGGTGGCCCCACTTGGGGTTCCGGCCTCGCCATGCTACAGCGCTACCTAGATCCCGCCACCCTGGCGTCCATTTCCGGCCTCGACCTGGTGGCTAAAACCGTGGTGGATGGTTTCATCGCGGGGCTGCACCGTTCGCCGGATTACGGCTTCAGCCAGGAATTCGCCGAGTACCGCGCCTACACGCCGGGCGACGATCTGCGGCATGTGGATTGGAATGTCTTTGCGCGCAGTGAGCGTCTCTATCTCAAGCGCTACCGCGGTGAAACCAACACTCAGTTACTGGTCCTGTTGGATGCCAGTGCCTCCATGAGTTATGGCTCTCACGCAGTGAACAAACTGGACTACGCGCGCTTCGTCGCAGCATCGCTGTGCTACCTGTCGCACGCCCAGCGGGATGCCGCCGGCATCATTGTCTTCGACGAAAAAGTGCAGAATTACGTTGCCCCGTCCGACTCGCCAGGGTCAGTTATTCCGTCTACTGCACGCCATCGAGAAAGCCGAGCCCGGCACCCGTACCGACTTCTCCAAGCCTTTTAGACACTTCCTCGAATTCACGCGCCGCCGCGGCATCGCCGTGGTGATTTCCGACTTTTACGAGAAGCCCGAGACCATCGTGAAAACCGTGGAACCGCTCCGCTTCCGAGGGAACGAAGTCATTCTCTTTCACGTGCTCGACCCGCAGGAGATCGCGCCCAAATTCCGCGAACCGGTTTTGCTTACCGACATGGAAACCAGCGGCACGCTGGAAGTCTCTCCCGAATACGCGCGCGGCGAATACCGCCACCGGATCGATGCGCACATCCAATCCCTGCGCGACCAGGCCAAGGGCGCGGGCCTCGATTATTTCCTGATGGATACCAGCCGGCCCCTCGATGAAGGCCTGCGCGAGTATCTCGCCGTACGGCAGGGGAGGCTATAGATGGGGCTCCTGGCGCCGTGGGCCTTGGCGGGAATATTGGCGGTGGGGCTGCCCGTCTGGCTGCACCTGCTGAAGAAACATAAGAGCACGCCGCTGCCCTTCAGTTCGCTGATGTTCTTTGAGCGCCGCACGCAAAGTTCGATCAAACACCGGCGCTTGCAGTACCTGTTGCTACTGGCCTTGCGGGCCGCGGTGCTGGCGCTGCTGGCAATCGCTTTCGCGCGGCCTTATCTGCAATCAAGGCTGGCGGCCATGGCGGGCGGACCTCGCTTAACGGTTCTGGCAATCGATAATTCCTTCAGCATGCGCGATGCGGATCGGCTGGCACGCGCCAAGCAGGAGGCGGCGCAAGTGGCTTCCAGAGTGGGCGCCGGCAAATTGCAGGTACTGGCATTCGGTTCCCAAGTCCACATAATGGGCGATTCCGCTGCTGCCATTCAAACTATACAACCCACTGACTCTCGCAGTTCCTACGCCGAGCTTTCCCGCGCCTTGCGGTCAATGGCGCAGTCCGCCCGCATGCCCGTCGAGGCGCACCTTTTCTCCGACATGCAAAAGACTTCGCTGCCGGCCAATTTCGCGGATCTGCGCCTGGGCGACAATGTTCGTCTGATCGCCCACCCCGTGGCGGATCGCCGCGCGCCCAACTTCGCCGTGGAAAGCGTGAACGCTCCGCGGCGTGTTTATGGCTCGGGCAAAGCGCGCGTGGAAGCTACTGTCGCGGGCTTTGGCACGCCTGCCACCAAGCGTCGTGTGGCGCTAGTTCTAAATGGGCGCGAGATCGATTCGAAGTCCATCGACGTACCCGCCGGGGGACGCGCCACCGCCGAATTCACCCAGGTGGATCTGCCCTACGGTTTGAATCGCGGCGAGGTCCGCATCGATAGCGGCGACAACCTGCCCGATGACGACCGCTTCTATTTTTCCGTCGGGCGTGCCGAAGCGCGCCACGTTCTGTTCGTGCACGACGCCCGCAACCAGCGCGACGCGCTTTATTTCCGTACGGCCCTCGAATCTGCCGCCGAATCCGCCTACGTCCTTGACCCGGTGGCGGTCGACCAAAGCGCCAATCTCGACCTTCACAAGTATGCGTTCGTAGTGCTCTCCGATGTGGGTGCGCTGCCCTCGAGTTTCGAAACTGCCTTGCGCGGTTATGTGCGCGCCGGCGGGTCGCTGCTTGTCGCGCTGGGGCGTGACTCGGCCCTGCGCAGCCAGGTGCCCGTCTTCGATGAAAAGATCATCGAACCGCGCTATTACGCACGCGACGCCGAACGCTTCCAAAGCGCTGCCTGGCTGGACGACGGCCACCCCTCCATTCGCAGCGCCCAACGCTGGGACGATGTGAAGTTCTATCAAGCGGTCCGCATCAATGCAGGTTCCGCGCACATCGCCGCTCGCCTTGGCGACGATACCCCGCTGCTGCTCGAAAAACAAGTGGGCGAAGGTCGCGTGCTGGTGTTCGCCTCCACCTTCGATAACATCTCCAACGACTTTCCTCTCCATCCGTCCTTCGTGCCGTTTATCGAACACACCGCCAACTACCTGGCGCGGCAGGACGAAGGCCCGGGCAATTACTCAGTCGGATCGTATCTGGAGTTGCGGCAGGCCAAGCAGGAAGGCGCGGCGGTCGAGGTGCTCGATCCAAAAGGGGAACGCGCACTTTCTCTGGACGAAGCCACCCGCGCACGGAATATGCCGCTCACTATGGTCGGGCTTCTATGACGTAAAGCGCCCCAGCGGACTCCATGAACTGGTGGCGGTAAACGCCGATCGCCGCGAGTCTGACCTCGATGTAATCGCGGCCGACACGCTGGCATTGTGGCAGAATACGGCTCAGGGGCAGCAGAACGCCGGTACGGCGGGCTCGGCAGATGCGCCGAAGCCTATGGAATTCTGGTGGTATGTGCTGATGGCGGTGCTGGCCCTGGCCGTGGCCGAATCGTTTTTGGGTAACAAACATTTAACCGTAGATAGCGAGGCGGTATGAATCCACTGACCGGACTAAGCGATTATCTGGGCCGCGTGGAGCGGCGCTTGCGGGTTCTCACTTTAAGCAAAGGCGCGGCGATTACGGCTGCCGCGGCACTGATTTTTACAGTGCTGGCAGTGCTGCTGGCCAACGCGTTCGCCTTTTCGAACCCCAGCGTCGCGGGCGCCCGCGTGATACTGTTCGTAGCACTGGCACTGGCGCTGGGCGCCGGACTGGTGGTGCCTCTGCTTCGCCTAAACCGGCGCAATGCCGCGAAGGAAACCGAACGCCAATTCCCCGAATTCGAAGAACGCCTGCTCACCTTTACCGAACGTGCCCGCAGCAATCCAGACGATCCGTTCCTGCCTTTGCTGGCCGCCGATACCCTGGAAGTTTCGCGTAAGGCCGAACCCGCGCGCGTGGCGGGCGGCAACCGGATCATCAGCTTCCTCGCGGGCGCCGCCGGATCGCTTGCCATACTAATCTGGTTGGGCACCTCCGGCCCGGGGTTTCTGGGTTACGGCACTTCCCTGCTCTGGGGCCGTCTGCCCAAAGGTGAGCTCACGCCTTACTACGACATCTCCGTCCAACCCGGCAACCACACCGTGCGCCGTCTCGCGGATCAGATGATCGACGCGCAATTGAAAGGTTTCCAAGCGCAGCACGTCCGCATGTTCGCCAAGTATGCCAGTTCCTCGAAGTGGGAACAGGCAGATATGCGTCCGCAAGCCGGTGGAACCGGCTATGAGTTCCTGATCGCGGGTGTCCCCGAGTCACTCGATTATTATGTCGAGGCCGGCGGCGTTAAATCCAAACAGTATCACTTGAAAGTCGTCGATCTGCCGGGCATCAAGAACCTGAAAGTCACGTATCACTTTCCGGGATGGACCGGCATGCGCGATAAAGTCGAGGATCCCGGTGGCGATCTGCGCGCCGTCGAAGGTACGGATGCCGAACTGGCCATCGCGACGGATAGGCCCCTGGCCAATGGCGCGCTTCTGTTCGACGATGGCACCAAGGTGATGCTGCGCTCCGCCGAAGATGGCACGCGCATGGCCACCGTGCCTATTCGGAAAGACGGCATGTATCATATCGCCGCCGTCGACGAGGGCGAGGACGTTCGGCTCAGTCCGGATTACTTTATCGAAGCGCAGAAGGACGAACCACCCACGGTGCGCATTACCAGGCCGGGGAAAGATGCGCGCGTAAATCCCATTGAAGAGGTCACGGTAGCGGTCGAAGGCCAGGACGATTTTGGCCTGAACGAACTGGCATTGCATTACTCGGTGAATGGCGATGCCGAGAAAACCATATCGTTGCTTAAAGGAAAAGGGCTGAAGACCGCGGCCGGATCGACCACTATCGCTCTCGAAGACTTCAAGCTTTCCCCGGGCGATTTGATCAGCCTGTATGCCACCTCGCGCGACGCCCATTCGGTGGCGCGCACCGATATGTTCTTCGTGCAGGCCGAGCCGTTTGAACGGCGTTATTCGCAATCGCAGGAGTCCGGTGGCATGAGCGGCGGCGGGGATCAGGAAGACAACAAAATCTCCGAACGCGAGAAGGAGATTATCGCCGCCACCTGGAATCAGATCAAGGATAAATCCGGCAATCAAGCGGCCGCCGCGGAGAATGCCGGCTTCCTGTCGGGAGTGCAATCCAAGCTGCGCGACCAGGCGCATTCGCTGTCCGATCGCATGAAGGCGCGCCAGTTGGCCGGGGCCGGTGAGGAATTCAAAACATTCACCGCGGAGATGGATGAGGCGGTGAAGGCTATGGCGCCCGCCGCCGACAAATTGCGCGGATCCCAATGGGACAACGCTTTGGCGCCCGAACAGAAAGCGCTGCAACACTTACTGCGCGCCGAAGCTGTGATGCGCGATATCAAGGTGGCTTTCGGGAATAAGGGCGCCGGCGGTGGGGGGGGCGCCAGCGGGGCCGATCGCGATCTGCAGAGCCTGTTCGATCTGGAACTCGACACCGAAAAGAACCAATACGAAAGCGGGCAACATGCCGCCTCTAAAGATCAGCGGCAGAAGGAAATCGACGAGGCCCTGCAGAAGCTGGAACAGCTCGCGAAGCGCCAGCAAGAACTGGCCGAGCAGCAAAAGCGCAATCAACAGGTGTCGCAACAGCGCTGGCAGCAGGAGATGCTGCGCCGCGAAGCGGAAGAACTGCAGCGCAAGATGGAACAACTGCAGCGCGGCCAGCAAAGCCAGTCGCAGTCCGGCCAGCAGCAGGGTCAACCACAAGCGGGCCAGTCGCAATCCGGCAATCCGCAAACGGGTCAATCGGGACAATCCTCGGGCCAGGGCGGACAGATGTCGTCGCAGCAATTGCAGCGGGCCATCGAACAGCTGAAGCAGGCGCAGCAGGACATGCGAAAGTCGACCTCGAGCCCCAGCGAAGCCGATTCGCGCCGCGCCGCGGAACGGCTGAAGGAAGCTCGCGACATGCTGGCGGGAATGCGCGAGCAGCAGGCGGCCGCCAGCGTCGACGATCTGGCGCGGCAGGCCGATGCCATGGCCAATCGCCAGCAGGAATCGAATGCCAAAATGCGACGGACCTTCGGGGCGCCCGGCCAGGACAAGGCGCAAGGCGGCACGCCGCAACAAACCGAAGATCTGGCACGCGAAAAAGAGCAGTTGGCTAATGACTACCAGCGCCTGGAATCGGACATGGGCAGGGTGGCGCGCGAATCTCAGGCCAACAACCGGCAACTGTCGAGCAAGCTGCGGGATGCGCTCGGCCAAGTGCAGCAGAATGAAATCAACAACCGGCTGCGCCAGAGTGCCGACTTCATGCGCCGCGGGAATGGTTCTGTAGCGACCATGCGCGATGCTGTCACTACGCAGGCGTTAAACAATTTGCGCGACCAGTTGCACGAGATCCAGAAGACGGTCGGCAGCGGTCAGCAAGGGGCGGGCGATAAAGATCGCAAGGCGCTGGAGCAGGCGCTGGCTGACACCGAGGGTCTGCGTAAAGAAATGGAGCGCGCCCTGCGCGGACAACAGTCCGGCCAACAACCGGGCCAGCAGTCCGGTCAGCAGGCTGGCCAGCAGCAAGGCCAGCAAGCACAGCAGGGGAAACAGGGTGCAGGCCAACCTTCCGGGCAACCGGGCCAAGGCCAACAGCCCGGCGAATCACCCAATGCCCAAGGCGGTGAAGGCAACCCCGGACAAATAGGTCCGCGCTCCAACGGGCGGCAATTTGGCGCACTGCCCAGCCTCGGACCCACTTCGGGCGATGCCGGCGATTTCCTCCAAAACTACCGCCATACGCTGCGCGAGTTGGAGAATAATCCACAGATCGGTAAAGACCTGCGCGACACTGTCCGGGACATGTACCGGCTCGATCCGCGCATGGTGCCCGGTAATTCGGAACTGATGAATCGCATCGAAAGCCAAATGCTTACGGGCGTAGAGCAGATCGAACTGCAGTTGCGACGGCAGCTTGATGAGCAGCAGGGCGGCTCCGTCCGCAGTGGCTCAGCCGAGCCTGTTCCGCAAGGCTACGCGGATGCGGTGGCCGAGTACTTCCGCCGGCTCAGCAAAGAAAAATAGACTCGCTAAAGCGGCCCAATGACACCAAATGGCGACGGCGTTGCAATCACGCTCGCATTCATGCTAATCTCTATAGGCAATAGGGAGATTAAGCATGGCCACCCTAATCGATAATCAACTAACCGTCCGCGACGAGTTTGAACACGAGCACGACCGCATCGTCCGCGACGAAATCGAAGCCTTTCGCGTGAAAGCCGCCGCCTTCCTGGCTGGCGAAATTCCGGAAGACTCTTTCCGCCCTTTCCGGCTGAAACACGGCATCTACGGCCAGCGTCAAGCGGGCGTGCAGATGGTCCGCTGCAAAATCCCTGGCGGCCTGATGAGCGCGGCGCAAATGGAACAGATGGCGGTAATCAGCGAAACCTTCGCTGCAGGCAAAGGCCACCTGACCACCCGCCAGAATATGCAGTATCACTTCGTGCCCCTGGCACGGGTGGCCGACCTGATGCACATGCTGGCCGACGCGGGCCTCACCAATCGCGAAGCCTGCTACAACACCGTCCGCAACGTCACTACCTGTCCGCTGGCTGGCTTGACCCACGACGAAGTGTTCGACGTGCGACCTTATGCCCAGAAAATTGCCTACGCCTTCTTGCGCAAAGATCTAACCGGCAACCTGCCGCGCAAATTCAAATTTGCCTTCGACGGCTGCCGCAACAAAGATTGCATCGCCGGCGCGATTAACGACGTCGGACTGCGCGCCGTAATCCGCGACGGCCGCCGCGGCTTTCGCGTTTTGATAGGTGGCGGACTCGGCCCCCTGCCCACCGAAGCTCAATTGCTCGACGAATTCCTGCCCGAAGAGCGCCTGATGAACCGCTGCGAGGCCGTGGTGCGGGTGTTCAACAAATTCGGGAATCGCCAGAACCGCAATAAGGCGCGCTTGAAATTCATTTTGCGCGAACGCGGCATCGATTGGCTACGCGAAGAAATCGAGCGCGAATATGCCGATATCCTGGCGAACGGCGGGATTGCCTGGCCGGAACTGGTGCCGGAAGGTTTTGGCGGATACCAATCCACTCCGCAACCGCTCGGCCAAGGCGCGCTGCTACCTATCCTCAATACCAGTGTAACAGGCGATCCAAAATATGATCACTGGTTAGAGACCAATGTCGTCGAGCAGAAGCAGACCGGCTACGCCACGGTCATCGTACGCGTCGATCAAGGCAACTTGACCAGCACGCAGATGCACGGCCTCGCTCGCCTGGCCGCCGATACCGCCGACGGCTTGCTACGCGTCGGCATCGACCAGAATATTTTGCTGGCGTTTGTTCCGCTGGCCAAATTGCGTGGGGTGCATGCGGCGCTCGGCGAACTCGGTTTGGGCGAAGCGGGTGCGCGCGAGATCAGCGACGTGACCACCTGCCCCGGAGCCTATTCCTGCAACTTGGCTTTGACCAAGTCGATGAGCCTGGGTGCTGCACTGCAAGACACCGTCCGCCGGTATGACGATCCGCTGACGCGCAAACTGTCCATCAAGGTGAGCGGCTGCCCCAACTCCTGCGGGCAACATTGGATCGCCGACTTTGGCTTCTACGGAAACGCGCGCAAGATTGATGGCCGCGAAGTGCCTTACTACCTGATGCTTTTGGGCGGCGGTTTCGACGAAACAGGCATTATGCGTTTCGGACTTGCCGTGCAGAGCATACCCGCGCGCCTGGCGCCCGAGGCTGTGTCGCGCATACTCGATCATTACGTCGCCCATCGTGCGCCCGATGAAACCTTCCGCCAATACGTGATGCGGCACAAGATGGAGACTTTTCGCGGCCTGACCAACGACTTGGCCAAGCCGGCCGAATTGTATCCGGAGATCTATCAGGATTGGGGCGATGACAGCGCCTTCTCGCTGCAACTTGGGCGCGGCGAGTGCGCCGTCTGATTCTCCCTCTTGCGGCGCGCCTTCGTATACAATCTAGGCGTGGAAACTAACCGCAGAGCATTCCTGCAAGGTTTAGCCGCGGCGCCGCTGTTCATTCCGAGCGCCGCCCGTGGCGCGAACGACCGTCCGGCGTTCGGTATCGTAGGGGTCGGCAATCGCGGCCGATGGCTGCACCAGACCTTCCAAAAACTCGGAGCGCAGTGTGTCGCTGTATGCGACGTGTACGAGCCCACGCTTCAGCGGGCCCGTTCGGAATCGCCTAAGGACGTCAAGGCGTATAACAACTATCACGACATGCTGGCGCAGCCAGGCATGGATTTCGTGGTGATCGCCACGCCGGACCATCACCACATGCCTCACCTGCTGGCGGCACTCGATGCCGGCAAGGACGTCTACCAGGAAAAGCCGCTCTCTTTGAACCTGCAGCAAAGCGCCGATATGGTCGCGGCGGTGCGGCGCACCAAACACATCGTGCAGATCGGGATGCAGCGCCGCAGCATGCCATTCATACACAAGGCCAAGCAACTGATCGACGATGGCGCGTTGGGACGCATTTCCATGGTGAAGCCCATGTGGAACTGGCATTTCACCGAATGGCTCGATGATTCGCCGCTCGAAGGCAAGCTGGACTGGGATCTGTTTCTGGGCTCCGCGCCCAAGCGTCCGCTCGATCCAAAGCGCTTCCGGTGGTGGCGCGGATTCTGGGATTACTCCGGCGGCAACATGACCGACCAGGGCACGCACTTGATGGATGTGGTGCAGTGGATGACGAACTCGGGTCCGCCGCGATCGGCAGTGTGTCAGGGAAAGGTGATCGGCAACCCTACGGCGGAGGCGCCCGACGTTTTCACCGCGGTCTTCGAATATCCGAACTTTCTGGCGCAATGGTCCCTCGATTACTGCACGACACACGATTGGGATTGGTCCGTCACTTTCCTGGGCGAGAAGGCTTCCATGGTGCTCGACCGGGCTGGCTACCGGTTGCTCAAGGACAACGGCGCATCTGCCGCTCCGTGGACGCAGAGCGGTAAAGAGGAGTTGCTCGGGCAGGAGGCGGATCACGATAGCGCCACCGCGCATCAGCAGAATTTCCTGGATTGTATCCGCTCGCGCCAGGAACCGAATTGCCCCATCGAAGTCGCTGCGGCCGCGGTGGCGGGTCCGCACATGGCGAATCTGGCGTACCGGGAAGATCGCAAGGTCAAGGCCTAGCGATGCGATAATGGCAGCAATGCCAGTTTTGGTAAATGCTTTCTTCGAGGAACGCTTGGAACAACTCTTTGAGCTGGCGGCGCTGGTAGAACGGATCTTTTCATCGGCCGGACTGGACTATCGTATAGTTGGCGGAGTAGCTACTTACCTATATGTCGAGGAAGTGGAACCGGACGCCGGGCGACTCACGAAGGATGTCGATATCGCTGTGCGCCGTGAGGATTTAGAGAAGATCGCGAAGGCGGCGGAGGCATTCGGCCTACGCTATCGCCACGTGGCTGGCATTGACATGCTGGTTAGACCGGACCAGCCTTCGGCCCGGCGCGCTATACACATGGTCTTCGCGGGGGAGAAAGTCAAACCAAGCGATCCTGAGCCCATTCCGGAGCTTGGAACAGGGCGGCAGATCAGACAACTCCGCCTTATCCCGTTGGCAGATCTGGTTCGCATGAAACTCACCAGTTTTCGCGCGAAGGACGAGGCGCACATCAACGATCTTGATGAAGCCGGCCTCATCGCCTCAGAGATAGAGGCCGGACTTTCTCCAGTCCTTGCCGAACGGCTGGCGAGGGCTCGCGCGCGCGATTGACGTGACAGGTTCGCCCGAACAGGCCCGCTGGCTGCGCGATGCGCCGCGGCGTAGCGTGCCTGGTCCAATTCTAGATCGGATTGTACAGGCTGCGTTTCCCGACAGCCGTGTCGTCGGCAGCGAACTATTGGCGGGCGGCCTGCGCAATGCCAACTTCAAACTGCATCTCGATCGGGTTCCCGAACCGGTCGTGCTGAGCATTTACGAGCACGACGCTTCACTCTGCCAGAAAGAAATCGATCTGATGCGGCTGATTCGCGGCTCGGTGCCTGTGCCTGAGGTGATTTACGCGGAGCCGGACGGCTCGGAGGAGTTGCCGCCGTTCCGGCTTACGCGCTGGGTCGACGGAATCACCTTTCACGAACTGAAGCGCAGCGGCGATCTGGCTGCCATTGCGGATGCGGCCCGAGCGGCGGGTGAAACCTTGGCGGATATCGGCAGATTCACATTCGACAAGGGCGGATGGCTTACTCCCGGTCCAACGGTAGGATCACCGCTTCTGGCGGGTGCCGATGCCGTGCCGCGCTTCGTCGACCTATGTCTCGCGTCGGATAATTTGCAAGCCCGAACGCCGGCGGAACTACGCGCGCGGGCGCACGCCACGGTATGGTCATGGGCGCCACGATTGGCTGCGCTCGAACGTACCGCCAGCCTGGTGCATGGCGATTTCAACAAACGCAATCTGCTGGTCCATCCAGTGGGCGGACGGTGGAAAGTGGCTGCGGTCCTTGATTGGGAATTCGCAGTCTCCGGTTCGCCGCTGACCGATCTAGCCAACTTCCTGCGTTATGAGCGCGCCGGGCGGCCTCTCGCGGAACCGTACTTTTCGGACGGCTATCGCAGCGCCGGCGGACACCTGCCGGATGATTGGCGGCAACTCGCAAAGATCGTAGACTTGGCGGCGTTGTGCGAAAGTCTCACGCACGATCAACTCCCCGAGTCGGTGGTCGCGGAACTGGTGGAACTGGTGCGCGCTACAATCGAAGATCCATGGATAATGAGCACCTAGTTCAGGTAGCGCAAGGTCTGCAGATCGGCCACATCCGCCGCCATATCTTTCTATGCTGCGACCAAGCTAAGCCTAAGTGCTGTTCCAAAGAAGCGGGCCTCGAGTCATGGGATTACCTGAAGCGCCGCCTGGCGGAATTAGGCTTGATGGCGGGCGAACATTGTGTCTTCCGCACCAAAGCAAACTGCCTGCGCGTCTGCGAGCAAGGGCCCATCGCGGTGGTGTATCCGGAAGGCACTTGGTATCACTCGGTGACGCCCGAGGTGATCGAGCGCATCCTCCACGAACACTTGATCGGCGGCAAGCCGGTGAATGAGTTTGTGTTCGCGCGCAACCCGTTGTGACGGGCTACTCTTCCTCGACTTCTTCAGGCGGTTCGAAGGTATCGAGTAAGTCCGGATCGCGGGCAAACTTTTTCAAGACTGCAATGGCGACGGCCGATCGGAACCCTGCACGCATCAGGCGACGGTAGGCCGATGCCATCTGCTTGTCGTCCTGAAATAGACTCTCTTTGGCGGCCATGCGGAACTTACGCCGCACGAAGTCAGTGGCCAGTTCTTCTTCACTGACATTCTCGTAGACCTTGCCCACTGTCTGTTGCGCAACTGCGGGGGCCACACGGCGGCGGGAGAGATCCGCTAAAACCCGAGTCTTGCCCAAACCTTCGTTTTCCAGGCGAGCGGTGGCAAAGCTTTCGGCGAACTTTTTGTCGTTCAGATAGCCGTAGTCCTTAAGGCGAGCGATGGTGGGGTCGATGTCGGTGGCGTGCTCCGCGCGGGCGCGCAACTTCTCGCGCAATTCGCCGGTCGAATAGGCACGGCCGCCCAGCACTCGTAAGGAGTACTCCCACAAGTGGGCGGCATCGAGAGTACGTTTTCGCTCCTTCATTTGGCCGCTTCTCTAATGGTACAGCACTGTACCGTGCTGACTGCGAAACGCGGGTTATACTAAGAAAGGTAAAGGGAGGAAGTTGATGGATAAGAACGGATTTTCGAGCTTCTTGCTGGGCCTCGGCGTAGGCATTGGAATCGGAATGTTGTTCGCGCCCAAGGCTGGCGCGGACACTCGCCAACTGATCAAAGACAAGACTGGCGAAGGCGCCGATTTCCTGAAGCAAAAGAGCACGGAACTGAAAGACTCAGCCGGCGACATACTCTCGAAGAGCAAAGACTCCGCCAACGATTTGCTCAACAAGAGCAAGGATGCCCTGAACCGGCAAAAAGACACCATCACCGACGCCATGGAAGCCGGCAAACAGGCTTATCGGGATGCAGTGAATCAACCGCCCCAGGCTCCCGCCGAAGGTACATCTCATTAATTCGAATCACAGGGAGGGTTCTCCATGTCCGAAGACGTCTTCCGATGGATAATCGCGGTGGCCGTAGTGTTGGCCTGTGCTTCCGCCGTATGGCAGGCGGTGATTATGTCCGCCCTGTACAAGGCGGGTAAGGAAGCGCAAAAGGCTGCGAAGGAAGCATCGGCTAAAGTAGCGCCTATGGTGGAGCGCTTTGAATCATTCGCCGCTACGACCCATAGTCTCCTGATTATGAGCAACAAGATTCTGGAGGAGAACCGTCCCCGCATTGCCGACATCACCGCCGAGACTCTATTGATCGCGAAAGCGGCGCGCGTGCATGCCGACCGCATCGGCGAACTGATCGACGAAGCCAATGGCCGCGCCAAAGCCCGCATCGTGCAGATTGACGAGACAGTAGGACACACCGTCGAACAGGTGGAGCATGCCACCGAAGCGGTGAAAGATGCGGTGATGCGTCCAGTGAAAGAAGTGAACGGATTAATGGCGGGCGTGAAGGCAGCCTTCAGCACTTATGCCCAAGGCGGGAACCGCAACTCACCCGACCACGTGACGCAAGACGAAGAGATGTTTATCTGAAGTAAAGGGTGGGCTTGACGCCCGCCCTTATGCGGCTTTCTGAACCTTACCGTTGCGGATGCAGGAAGTGCAAACGCGGAGGCGCTTGGTGGCGCCGTTCACTAGAGCATGGACCGCCTGAAGGTTCAAGTTCCAGCGCCGCTTGCTCACATTGTGGGCGTGGCTGACCCGGTGACCGAATTGCGGACCGCGTCCGCACAACTCACAAACTCTTGCCATATTACAAAATCTCCTTAAAACTGCGAAACTATAATTCTACCAGTGGAGATGGCTCCTCCGCAACCGAACACACTGTAGCCATTAAGGATAGACTTTGACTGAGTTCAATCATATACACATCCGCGACGGGGAAGACTGGGTCTGCGGACGCAGTATGGCATTTGAAGACCGCGAACTGATCCGGTGCGAGGCGCGCGACCCGGACGAGGAGGAGTGCTGCCAGCGCTGTGCGGAGCAGATTCTGTCGTATTTTGGCGACGCCATGCACGTGCAATAGCCGCATATGCAGACACCCGGGGACGCTCTGTCAAACGAAACCATCCTGGTGGTGGAGGATGGCGAGGCAGTGCGCAGCCTGGTGTGCCTGATGCTGGTACAAAACGGATACCATGTGCTGGAGGCGCGCGACGGCCAGCATGCCTTGCGCGTCTGCGAGGCACACGCGGGGCCCATCCACCTGGTGCTGACCGACTTGGTGATGCCCAATATGAAAGGCGCCGAACTGGCCGAGCGACTGCGGCGGGACCATCCGGACTTGCGCGTCCTGTTGATGTCAGGGTATACCGAAGAACCCGTACTGCGCCGGCCGGGACGGATGCCGGTAGCGTTCCTGCCGAAGCCCTTCACGTCCGTGGAACTGGTGCAGAAGGTGCGGCAGGTTCTGGACGGACCCTGGAACGGGGGCCCTGCGGGAAAGCGCCCGGATGCCTGAAGCGCGAGTATTCTCGCGGCAGCAATTCTGGCACAGCCTCGCGGCAGTGTTGTTGGGCAACGCTGTGTACTTCGGCCTGGAGCGGTACCTGCCTGCAGCGGGCCGTCACACACCCTACCGGATCGATTGGGGGCTGGCGATCGACTTTTGGTGCTGCCTGGTTTTTTATGGGCTGCTGGCGCGGCTGAAGTGGTTCCGGCGGCAGTAGCTCAGTCATGCCGCAGGGCCTGCACCGGATTGATGCGCAAGGCGCGGCGGGCCGGTCCGGCAGCAGCGGCCAGTCCAACGGCGGCAATGGCAAAAGCTGCTGCGCCGATGACCAGCGGATCGCGCGAGGTGGCCTGATACACGATGCTCGCTAGCACGCCAGCGCCGGCCATTCCCAAGACTAATCCCACCACAGCGCCGGCGGCCACCAGCAGGCCGGTGCGCGCAAAGATCAGGCGCAGCACCTGCGCGGGACGCGCGCCGATGGCGACACGGATACCGATCTCACGGACGCGCCTCGAAACGGTGTAGGCTGCGAGGCCATAAATTCCGGTCACGGCAAGCATGAGAGCCAGCAGGCCGAAGGCCCCCAAGGCCACGACCGCCGCATGCATGGGTAAGTACACGAAACCCAACATCTGTTGCAGGCTACCCACTCCATAGACGGCTAAACTGGGATCGAGGCGGCCGACCGCTTCGCGCATCTCGGCCGCCACTTCGGATTCCGGCCGGCGGGACCGCGCCATCAGCACGATGGTCGATGAATAGCTTTGCAGGATGGGATAGAAGACAGCGGGCTTGGGGACTTCGGTCAGGTTATCGTATTTGCCGTCTTCGACAACGGCCACGATTTGATACAGCGCCCCCCCCTGCCCCATGTTGAAGCGCTTGCCGACGGCGTCGGGCGATCCAAACAAAATCCGGGCGAGTGTCCGGTTCACGATAGCCACAAGAGGCGCACTGCGGCTATCCCGCAGGGTGAACTCGCGACCCGCCGCGAGCCTGGTGCCGGCGGTCTGGAAGTAGCCGGGGCTCACGCGGTAGTAACTGGCGGAGTGCGCGTTGGAGGGGCGGAAATCGGTGGTGCCTTCCGGGTACACAACGGTATGGGATTGATCGATGCTAAGCGGAACGGAACTGGAATAGGCGGCCGAATCAACGCCGGGTAAGTGGGCTGCTGTTTCGAGCGCGCGCTGTTCGAAGACACGACCCTGGTCTTCGTTGTATCCGGCCAAGCCTACGTCGTAACCGATGACGGCGGCGCCATCGGGACGGAATCCGAGGGGCGTCTGGAACGAGCGCATCAAGCCGCGCACGGCAACCAGGCTGGCAGTGACCAGCAGGCAGCACAGGGCGATCTGGGCAGGCAATAAGATATCGCGCGCGGCCCACCGGCGTCCGGCGCGGCCCGTGACAGCGCCTTTCAGTGCCAGCGCCGGATCGGCTTTCCAGGCGTGGCGGGCCGGGCCCATACCGAACAGGATTCCGGTGGCCAAGGCTGCGGCGGTGGCAAAGACGAAGACGGTCCAATCGGGAGTGACATCGAACTGCACGGGAAAACCGAGCGGCGCGCGCCACTGGCTGATAAGCCCTAACAGTACGTCGGCGAGCGCGCATCCGGCGGCGCCACCCAGCACGGCGATCCACAAAGATTCGGTGAGTAACTGACGCATGATGCGCCCGGCTCCGGCGCCGATGGAAACGCGGATGGCCAAGTCGCGGCCGCGGTCGGCCATACGGGCGGCCAGCAGGCTGGCAAGATTCGCGCAGGCGGCGAGCAGCACCAGCACGGCCAGCAGCATGACCCCGCCGGCAAAAGCGCGCATGGGTTCCCGTCCGGCGGACCCCATCATTCCCGGCACGGCGAGGGTGAGGCGCATGCCTTCGTTGAACAGATAGTCGTGGGCGAGTTGGGCGGCGATGGACTGCAGGTTGGCTTCCGCTTGCGGCACGGTGACGCCCGGTTTCAGGCGCCCAGCCACCCAGGAATTGTAAGAGTTGCGATCGTCGAGCCAGGAGTGGCCTTCGATCTGAGGCTGCATCATCATGGGCACCCAGATCTCCGACCAATAGAAGACTTCGGTGCCGTGGAACGCGCGCGGGGCGACGCCCAAAACTGTGTAGCGGTGGCTGTTGATGTGAATGTCTTTTCCGGCAATGGCGGGATCGCCGCCGAATCGGTTTTGCCAGCAGGCATAGCTGATGACGGCGTAGGGACTGGCGTTCGGCTGGAGATCTTCGGCGGGGGTGAAGAAGCGGCCGAGAGCGGGCTGGATGCCGAGCGATTGGAAGTAATTGCCCGAAACCAGATAGCCCCAGACGCGATGGGCGCCGCGCTGGTCACCGAGGGACAGCATGGCGATGCGATAGGCGAACAGTGACTCAAAAACCGAGTTGCGATCGCGAATGTCACGGTAGTTCGGAAAAGACTCGCCGGGGCCTCCGTTGTGGTTCACGAAGTAGACGCGCGCGGGGTCGGCGATAGGCAGCGGCTTCAGGACCAGGGCATTCAGTACGCTGAAGACTACGGTATTCGCGCCGATTCCCAGCGCCAGAGAGAGCACGGCGATGAACGTAAACGCCGGGCTCTTGCGCAGCATGCGGAAAGCGTACCGGGTATCGAGCGCAAACGATTCGAGCCAATTCCATCCCCACATATCTTTACTCCTTTCCCTCAATTCCATAGTGTTTCCGAGACGGCGCATGGCGGCGTAGCGCGCCTCGCCGGTGTCCGCGCCCTGGGCACGATAAGCTTCCGCTTTCATGGCGGCGTGGAATTGCAGTTCTTCATCCATTTCGGCATCGAAGCGGCGGGCGCGGCGAAGGTAACCGAGACGGCGCCAGAGTTCACCCAGTTTGAAGCCGGCCATTGCGAATCCTTTTATGCAGGCTGGATCACGTTGACGATCGCCTGCATGACTTTATCGAACTCAGACATTTCGACAGTCAGCTGTTTCTTGCCGGCGGGCGTGAGGCGGTAGTAGCGCGCGCGGCGGTTGTTTTCCGATTGGGCCCACTCGGCGGTGACCCAGCCTTTGATGAGCATGCGCTGCAGGGCCGGATAGAGCGAGCCTTCCTCGACCTGGAGAACGTCGGCGGAGAGTTGCTGAATATGTTGGGCGATGCCGTAGCCGTGCATGGGCCCGAGACGGGCGAGGCTGCGGAGAACGAGCATGTAGAGAGTCCCGGGCGGGATCTCGGCGCGAGTCAGATCTTTTCCCATAGGCAGACTACAGTAGTTTGCCTGAGTGAGGGCATGTCTGTCAAGCAGGATTTTGCGCGGAACTTTGGGCAGGTGGGGAGTGTCGAATCAGGCGAGGGTACGGATATGGCGATGACGATGGAGCGCAAGGCGCAGATCAATATGACTCCGATGATCGATGTGTTGCTGGTGTTGATCATTATCTTTAAAGGTGATTACGCCGTTGCGCTCGACGGGGTTGCAGACGTTGGTGCCGCAACCCGCGCCAGAGAATCGGGAGGCGCAGGCGGGGGGGGGACCATTGTGATCTCGGTGGGGGCGGATGGTGCGATCCGGTTGAACCAGGAGGCGGTGAAGTTGGCGGACTTGGGCGCGAGGCTGACCGCCATCTTCAGGGCGGCGCCGGAGCATGTGCTGTTCGTGCGCGGGGAGAAGGGGTTGGAGTACCGGGCCGTGGCGGAGGTGGTGGATATTGCCAGCGCGGCGGGATTGCGGCGGGTGGCTTTGATGACGGAGTGAGGGATGGGGGGCATTTCTGGGCGAACAAAGCCAATTCGGTTTTTTGCGGCGGTGAGTGATTGATATAGCTTGACTTAGATCTGCCTGAAGGCGGACCCGGAAAGGTAGGATTGGGCAGAATTGTGCAGGTATTTTGGGCAAAATTGGGCAGGGATTTCGGAATGTAAGTACGTCCCTCCGGCATAATAGTTCACTCCAGCTTATGGGATTAGTTAGGGATCTGGTGTGTCGGGCTATGGAGGACAGAGCAATAATCGCCGCGGATAAACGCAGATGCACGCCGATAAGAAAGCACCCTTCCTTGTCTTGATCATACTTGCTTGGCGGTGATATGGGGCCGAGCGATTCGCTCAAACGGTTGGAAGGAAACGGAAAGATATTTTGGGTTTTTCGTGATCGTGCCAGCAGGGCGAATTCTACCTGGAGCCAAGGGAACGGACCAATACGTGGGCGCCAAGCCAAATAAGGATGGCTAGTGCCATCGTGACCGCAAGGACCGCAACAGAATCGTTGAGCAGGTTTTGCGTCGGATGTTTATCGATCAGGCGAAGTCGGGGCGCTTCCGGCAATGTCGTCGTGCTCTGGCGAAGTGCCCCGGCCAGCAGAATTCCATCAGGGGCGTACCTGGAAAACGACATTGCTCGAAAGCGTGCCTGTGGGCGTCATGACCTGGACCTCGCCAGAGGTTGCGCCGACTGGAATGGTAGTTGTGATCTCGGAAGCTCGAACAACGCTGAACGTCGTCGGAACCCCATTGAAGGTTACGCTGGTTGCACCTGTTAGGCTTGTTCCGAGTATCTTGACGGCAGATCCAACCTTGCCGGATGCTGGTATTGTTGTGACAAACGGACCAAGACCAACATCAAGGCTGAAGACGGTGCCGTATCCAATGCCATCCGGTCCACCGCCCCATGTTGTTCCGTACAGAATTCCATTTGTGCCCTGGACTAACCCGCCATATGGATAAGCTCCATCGTTTGCACTGGCGAAATTATAAAGCGTCGTCAGTGTCCCACTCGGTGTGATCTTGAATATCGTGCCGTTCCCATACGGAGGAAAGGGAGAGCTATAGGTGCCGCCGCCATAAGTGGTTCCGTAGAAATTACCATCTGTTGCCTGGATTAAACCACCAGTAGGGTAAGCGCCATCGGTTGCGCTAAAGCTGTACAGAGTAGTAAACTTCCCGGCTGGTGTAATTCGGAAAACCGTCCCATATCCGTGTGCGCCACAAAATGATGTGGTTCCATATAAACTGCCATTGCTTGCCACGATCAGTCCGGCTTGAGGATTGCATCCATCGGTCGAATCGAAGCTGTGCATAGTTGTTAACGTGCCCGTGGGAGTCATCTTGAAGATTGTCCCTTAATTTGAATACGCCCCGCCTTCCGTAGTCGTCCCGTAAAGCAATCCGTTGCTTGCCTGTACAAGCGGACCTTGAGGGTACTCTCCATCCGTCAAGGCAAACTGATGCATCCAAGAGAAGATTCCGCCTGGAGTCACTTTGAAGATTGCTCCGCAACCCAGTCTACACGCAGTAGATCCACCTTGATAGGCGCTTCCATAAAAACTGCCGTTTGTAGCCTGGACTAGTCCACTAGCAGGATTCACCGGATTGTTCCCGCCGAAGGTGTACAATAATGTCTCGGTGCCTTTAAGTGTTACCTTGTACGCTGTGCCGCCCTCATCGATTCCCCCCTCCGCTGTCGTGCCATAAAAGCTGCCGTCGGTGCCTACCGTCAATCCACTGGAGGGCATAAAGCCGCTCAGCCCTGCAAACTCATAAACGGTGGATAACGAGCCTGCTGGACTCACCCTGAAGATTGAACCTATGCCGTATGTGCTGGTGCCATAGAGACTGCCATCTACGCCTTGAACCAGAGACATGTACTGGGGATTTCCATTCTGGAAGCCCAGGTCCACCAGCGTGGTGAACGTCTGGGCTTGCAGTGCAATCGCCGTAGCAGCGCAACGCAAAGGGAAAACGCAAACCACTCTTGGCCGGTTTATCGTGATGCGCATAGTTTAAGCAGACCATTGTATCCGAAAACGAACAAGCTGGCGCTATGGTGTGAGGTGGCCCCCTGATCTGAGACAGGAGTTAAGACACTGGCCCCCGTTTGATCATAATTCCTCGCCTTCCGTCCGGCATTATTTTATTCTGAGCGTGCTGGTGAAGCGGAGACGGGCTCTGCAGGCGTGCAACCCGATCGAGGAATAGCCGGCCGGAACTCATCGCGGACGATGGGCAGGGCGTGTTCTTTCCGGCGCGTCCTATGCCCTGGCATCCGGCCCGACCGGAAAGCGGGACCGGCCCAGGGGTAAAAAGAAGTGAGAACACATCGGAGCGATAGATTCCGCGATGCCTGAAAAAACGCTTCTGAGGGCGCCCTCTTGTTTTACGCAACATGAGATTGAATCCGTTCGAACTCTTCCGGCGGCCGGTAACCGAGCGCCGAGTGGAGCCGCGTCTGATTGTAAGGATCGATCAATTCGCCGATAGAGGCCAGCGCCTCTGCCATGTTCCGGTATTCCTGCCGGTAGACCTCATCGTATTTCAACGTCTTCATGAACGACTCGCAGGCCGCATTGTCGTAGGGGTTTCCTTTTCGGCTCATGCTGATAGTCACGCCATGTTCCTTCAATAAGGTGGTGTAATCACCGCAAGCGTACTGCACACCGCGATCGGAATGGTGCACCAGGCCAACCGCGGGACGGCGCTCCGACAAAGCCCGGCGCAAGGCGGTGAGCGCCAGCTCCGCTTCCAAGGTTCGGCCTAACGACCAGCCCACCACGCGGCGGGAGAAGGCGTCCAGAATCACCGCCAGATAGACGAACTCCGTTTCCAGCCGGACGTAGGTGATGTCCGCCCTCCAGAGTTGGTTGACGGCGTTGAGCTTCATCGTGGCTGCCACGTCTGGATAGATCGGGTGCGGATGCTTGGAATCGGTAGTATTCACGAACTTCCGCCGGCGCAGGCAGAGTAAGTTGTCCTCGCGCATGATCCGATGGACGCGTTTGTGGTTCACCTTCCGATTGCGCCGCTTCAGTTCGGCGACGATCCGCCGCCGGCCGTAATAAGGGAATTCCAGTGCCACCTTTTGGATCTCATCCCGAAGATCCATGTCGCGGCCCCGCTTGGCTGTGAGCCGTGATGGCGGCGCCGGTAAAAGCCGGCCCGGCTAACATCCGCCGTGTGGCAAAGATGCACTACCGTCATGGCTTTCTCCCGTTTGATTTCTTGTTCGATCTGCTGGTAGATGGCGTGGTTAGGCCGAGCGCTTGCAGCATCCGCGCTTCCTCGACTCCCTGCAAGGCACGCTTTAAAAAATCGATCTCCAACGTCTGCTGACCGATTTTATGTTCCAGTTCGGCACGCTGACTTTCGTCGGCTTTCTTTTTCCCCAAACCGGGAAACGCCCGATCCACTCCATCGCGGAACTCCCGCCGCCAACGGTGCAGAACGTTGGCATTGACCTCACAAGCGCGGGAAACCTCTGCAATCGAAGCCCCCGTTTCCAGGCGGCGCACCGCCGCCATTTTGAACTCCTTTGTGAACTTCCTTCGAGAAAGACTCATGACTCAATTCTCCATTCATTGAAAAATGAGTCTTAACTCCTGTCTCAGTTTCGGGGGCCACTCCACAAGAGATACGACCACCGGGCCGCTGTGACTTCGTGTCGATCACCACTCTTCGGCGGTTTGTCGAGTCTTCGGGCGTGTCAGCTTCGAGAAGAGTTGCAGCGCCGGGCCATGCGGGTTCGGCTGATATTCCAGGATCGCGCCTTGTTCGCGCAGCGTGGCGATTAGCGCGGAGACGTCGATATCCTGCACCGCCTTTCCGCTCGCCACCGCCAACCGTGCGGCCACGCCTGCCGCGTGACCCAGGATCATATACTGCGGCTCCATGCGGATCGAGGAATAGGCCACGTGGGTGGCCGAAAAGGCTACGGGCACCAGCAGATTCTCCGCCTCCACCTTTTTCGGCAGCATCACGCGGTAGGGAATCTGATAGGGTTGCACCGCGACCTGTATATCGCCCTCGTTGCGCACGTTGCCGTCGGGCTCCACGATGCGCTCCACGTTATGCGAATCGATGTCGTAAGAGCCCATGCCGAGACGATGCAGAGCAAGGCACAGATCAATATGACTCCGATGATCGATGTGTTGCTGGTGTTGATCATTATCTTTAAAGGTGATTACGCCGTTGCGCTCGACGGGGTTGCAGACGTTGGTGCCGCAACCCGCGCCAGAGAATCGGGAGGCGCAGGCGGGGGGGGGGACCATTGTGATTTCGGTTGGCGCGGATGGGGCGATCCGGTTGAACCAGGAGGCAGTGAAGTTGGCGGACTTGGGGGCCAGGCTGACCGCCATTTTCAGGGCGACGCCGGAGCATGTGCTGTTCGTGCGCGGGGAGAAGGGTTGGAGTACCGGGCGGTGGCGGAGGTGGTGGACATCGCCAGCGGGGCCGGATTGCGGCGGGTGGCTTTGATGTCTAAACGACCAACGCGATTGAGTCACTGAATATGTCGCTACGGAGAATTGTCAAGATGCGAGGCTCGTTTCCCAACGATGAAGCGGTTCAAGTTGTTATATCTGGCCTTGCGAAACGCTTCGAAAAGGGGGGGACAAAACCTGAGGATGGCGATGGCGGTGCGGTGGGCGCCAAGCCACCGCGGTTAGCGCCCAAAGATCTCTGGGCCGTGGTCGGCGCTAAGAGCCGGGTATCGGAGATTCTCGCCGGAAAGCGCGCCGTAACCAAGGAGCAGGCAAGAAAACTCGCCGATTTCTTCCACGCCGGCGTGCAGCTGTTTATCTGAGGCCTCTTCGTATTTCGGAGGCCGCCGCTGCCATTCGTAGTAAGCTTCGCGCCACAACTGATTGGTACTGACCTGGCACACTGCCAGGACTTCGCCGGGATGATCCGCGTCCGTCTCGCACCGGCACCAACCGCCCGCCGTTGACCACGACCGAATAACTCGAGACAGTTACGCGCTTCTCACTGTTCGGCTCGACTGCACCTCACGCTGAAAGTCGTCGGAATCATTGTCGCGGAAGGGACGCGCCCCCCCCCGGGGTACGAAAGCACGTCGGGGCCGAAGCGGTTATGCCATCTACAGCTGCGGGCGTCCATCCAATTCTTCTAACTATAAATCGTCTGATAAAACGACAACGAGTCGCCGGATCACAGCGCTGCCGCGGTACCGGCTGTGGCCACACGTAAAGAAACAGCCGCGCTAGACTGTTACCATGTCCCGGCACTCAATATCTACAGCCATCCTACCCTTCGTCTTTCTTCCGGCGTGCCTCTCCGCCCAGCCAGTCGTACGTCTGCTGGAGCCGGCCGCGCACTCCTCGACCACCTCGCCAACCGTCTCCGTTTCCGGAGTAGCCGCGGCGGATTCCGCCGTCGAAAACATTTACTGGACCGATCATCTGGGCCATACCGGCCCAGTCCAATGGGCCGCCTCAACCGGCACATCCGCTCCCGTCTCCTTCTCGGCAACCGTGCCCGTGCGCCCGGGAGCCAACCGCATCACCATCATTGCCGTGGATAGCCGTAACCAATCCGGCACCGCGCAGTTGGCCGTCTTTAGCGAGGCTCCCCCGCCCCCACCCGTGGACGCAATCCGCGCCGGATGGTGGCATGGCGTGCCGGTCACGTACGCTGTCATCGGAGGTCAAGCCGTAATTGAGGGCGACATCATTCTGGGTCCCGCGGCGCAACTGCCGGCATCTACGCCACCCGCGCCCGGGGTCATGCCCAACGGGTTCGCACTCGGCTATGTCTCCGAACTCTGGCCCCTTGCCGGCGGCGTGTACCAGATTCCCTACACCATCGAAACATCGGCCACGAACCTGAATGCCGCCCTCGCTTATGTAAACTCCACGCTCGCCGGGATCATCCAGTTCGTACCTCAGACCAATCAGGCGAATTACGTTACTTTCAATTTCGATCCGAGCGATACCACCGGTGTGTGCGAATCTTCCGTAGGCATGCTTGGCACCGGCCAACAGTTCATCACGGGGTCAGCCTCGTGCGCCCTGGGAACGCTCGTTCACGAGATGGGCCATACCATCGGCCTCTACCACGAACACCAGCGCCCCGATCGCAGTACTTATGTCACCTTCACCCCCGCCAATGCCGACAAGCCTTGGATCGCCGGGAATTTCGACATTCCGACTTATAACTACCAGACTATCGGGCTCTATGACTTAGCTTCCATCATGCACTACCCGCCGTTCTCCTTCACTAAGAATAATCTCCCCGTGTTGGAATCCATTCCACCGGGGATCCCGCTCAGTAACTCCACAGGTTATTCGGCCGGAGACATTGATGCCATCAAACGCCTCTATGGACTCACTCCTTCCACGGTGACCGTAGTGACTAACCCGCCCGGCCTCCAGATTATCGTGGACAACGTCACTTACACCTCTCCGCAGACTTTTTCCTGGACGCTCAACTCCAAGCACACGCTCAACCTCCCGCCCGATCCCCAGTTTGTCAGCCCCAATGACGGCGCCACCTACGAATTCGGCCTCTGGAACGATGGCGGTGCGCGCTCTCACACGGTCACCGCGGGCGGAGGTACTGGACTGCTCACGTCGCCGGCCAATAAGCCCGCCACTACGGTCTACGAAGCGAATTACATCCGTCTCTGGCCCTTCGCCAGTTCCGCGTCTCCATCCGGATCCGGTTCGGTCGCGGTATCCCCCGCGCCGCAATCTATCTTCAGCGGCAAGTTTTTCGTCGATCGCCAGCAGATCAGTGTCAGCGCTACGCCGAATGCCGGATATAATTTCTACGGATGGTTTGGCCCCCCTTATCCCCAAGGCGGCAACCCTTACCCATTCCTGATCCAATCTCCGGAGTCGAACTTACAAGGCGCATTTACCACCTTCCCGGTCACCACGATCGGCGAGACTATTACCGGACCCAATACCTGGAACCCGCCGATGTACGCCACCGTCGACACGAATCCCTATGTGTATCTGCCCCAAGGCTACTCGCAGGATCAGTCCGGCTCCGCCTGGGCGCCCGGCACCAATCACACCATCACCGCGCCTTCACCCGACGTGCCTGTGACCACGAATGTCTCCTATACCTGGAATAACTGGAGCGATGCTGGAGCGCAGACGCACAACATCACGGCGGCAAGTTCCGGAGTCAAGAGCATCTCGGCTTCGTTCACTCCCGTGTACCGTAGCTACACCTACGCGCAGAATGCCTGCGGAACTGTATCGTACTCGCAATCTTGCCCTAACAACGATTGCAGTTTTCCCGATGGAACGGTACTCACTATGACCGCCACTCCGACCGCCGGAAATGGAATGGTGTTCTCCGGTTGGACCGGCGATCTCACCGGCACCACCAATCCGCAAACCACCACGGTCCATGACGAGTTTTTACCGGTAGCCAACTTCAACATCGTGCCCACCATCATTAGCGCGTCTACCATTACTCCGGCCTCGCCGGTAAAATCCGCTGCCGCTTCTACCCTGACAGTCACGGGCGCCGGCTTCGTCAACGGCAGTTTCTACGCCTACTGGAACAACAACTACCGCAGCAGCACCGGAGTCACTCCCACCCAAGCAACGATTCACCTCAACGCCGGAGACCTGGCCGCCGCAGGTTCGCAACTGCTGCAAGTCAGCAATTTCACCAGCACCACTCCCTCATGCGGCGCCTACGCCCTCACCCAGGTGCTGGTCAAGAACACGCAAGGTACCCCTCGCCTCAAGATCGCCAAGACTCACACCGGCAATTTCACTAAGGGACAGAAGAACGCCACCTATACTGTTACCGTCACGAACCCCGCCACCAGCACGGGTCCCACGACGGGCAAAGTCACCGTAACCGATACCATCCCTTCCGGACTGACCTTGGTATCCATGGCGGGAACCGGTTGGACCTGCGCGTCGAACTCCTGCAACCGGACCGACGCCTTGGCTGTCGGAAAGAGCTATCCGGTCATCACGGTTACGGTCAACGTGGCCTCCAACGCCCCGGCGCAGGTTACGAATACTGTGGCCGTCTCGGGGGGAAACTCCCCCGCAGCCACCGCCTCGAACCCGACAACTATCAACTAACGCCTGTATAATCAGCGAGATAGGCTTTGATCGTCCGAAATCAATCCGCCGCCGCAATCGTGCGGGAACTTTCCACCACGCGAAGGTGTCTATAATGGTTTGGGAAGGCTCGCCGTGGCCACCTCAATCCTGGACCTCAATGCGCAGAAGTCGGCAGTGGCAGATTCCGAAGATCTGACGCTGGTCTGCGCCCTCCGAGAGGGTTCGGAGCGCGCTTACGAGACCCTGCTCTTACGTTTCCAGCAGCCGGTCTATAACTTGGCGTTGCGCCTGCTTAACGATCCGTCTGACGCCTCTGACGTAGTACAGGAAGTTTTCCTGAAAGTGTTCCGCAACGTGGGACATTTTCGCGGTCAGAGCAGCCTGAAGACGTGGATCTTCCGCATCGCTATTAATGAGGCTTACAACCAGCGCCGCTGGTTCTCCCGCCATCGCAACCGCGAAGTCGGTATCGACGACGAGCAGGATGATTCCAGAAGCCGCTCCGAGACACTGGCCGATTCGACGCAGTCACCTTTCGACTACGTGCTAGATCGCGAACAACAAGCTATGATTGAAAGCGCGCTGACCCGCATCAACCCTACGTTCCGGGCCGCGGTGGTTTTGCGCGACATTACGGATCTGAGTTACGACGAAATTGCGGAGGTTTTGCAGGTTTCCCTGGGTACGGTAAAATCGCGAATTCTGCGCGGCCGCGAGGCTTTGCGCCATGAGTTAGAGAAAAACTTACAAGCGCAGCCACTGATTCATTGGTTGCCTAAGACCGCTGAGTAGGTGCTATGAGTTGCGAACGAGTGCGAAATTCCCTGTCGGAGTTCCTGGACCACGCAGTGGCCGGGGATGAAAGGACGCGCATGGCGTTGCACCTGGCCGCATGCCGGGAGTGCGCTGCACAACTGCGCGCTCTTTCCGAAATGCGCGACGGCCTGAAGAATCTTCCCGTAGCCACGGTCCCCGAACGCTTGCGCACTGAGTTGCAAGTGCTTGCCTCCCGCGAGCGCGCCCGCTGGAATGCCAATAAGACTGTATCGCTGGCCCTGCATAACTGGGTTGCGAATCTACGGCTTGCGATTGACAATTTAATGCGTCCCCTGGCCCTCCCCCTGGCCGGAGGCGTGGCATCCGCTTTATTGCTTTTCGGGTTGTTGATTCCGACTTTTGGTTTCCGCCCCACGGCCATGAATGACGTGCCGACCGGCTTTTATACGGCGGCCACCCTGGTTGAGGTTGCGCCATTCGGTGTCAGCAATGATGAAACCGTGGTCGAGTTGTTCGTGGATTCCAAAGGTCAGGCGACGAACTACTCCGTGCAGAAGGGTAATGTCAGTCCCGAAATGCAGGCCGATCTCACTAAGATGATGTTCTTCGCCCGCTTTACTCCGGCCACCTGGTTCGGCCAGCCGACCAATGGCAAAGTGCTAGTCTCCTTCCGCCGCATCAACTACACGGTGCGCGGCTAGTGGTTGCCTTTTAGTTTGCCACGCCAAAAGCTGGGTCAACATTTTCTGGTGCGCGGTTCGATTCTGGAGCGTATTGCGCGGGCCGCGTGTCCCGAGCCGGAACCCTTGGTCGTTGAAATCGGACCCGGACGCGGCGCCCTCACTACTTACTTACTCCCTCTCGCCGCCCGCGTCATCGCTATCGAACTCGATCCTCGCCTGGCCCAAAACATGGCCCTGTTTCATGCCGCGGAATCCCGCCTGGAAGTGGTGGAAGCCAACGCCCTTGAAATCGACCTCGCCCAGTGGGGACCCGCAGTCATTACCGGCAACCTTCCTTATTACGCAGCAACGGCTATCCTCGACCGGGTGATGGCGCTTGGCCCGCTAGTCCGCCGCGGGGTTTTCCTCACACAGAAGGAAGTCGCCCAGCGCATTACCGCCAAACCCTGCACCCGCGACTACGGATACCTGAGCGTCTCCATGCAGATCGCCGCCGATATCGAATTTCTATTCGAAGTGCCCCCGGCAGCCTTCCATCCCCCCCCCAAGGTGGATTCGGCGGTCATCCGCTTTCACCCCCACGGCCGCGCCGCTGAATTGGGTATCACGGACCGGGCAGCCTTCCTGCGCTTCATCTCCCTCTGTTTCCGCCAGAAACGCAAAACCCTGCGCAATAACCTGGCGCCCCACTACGGCGTCCAAATCGATAGCTGGCCGGAAGCGGGCCTGCGCGCCGAGCAGATCGACGTTCCCGCTTTCGCGGCCATGTACGGCCGGCTGGAATTGCCGCCCGCGAATTGAGTCTAAAGCTCCCCTACCACTCGACAGTTTTGCCCGGCTCCAACGCCCAAACTTCGGTCCCCGGCAAATCGATCAGCGATCTCAACTGATCCGGAGTCCCAGTCAATGCTGGAAACGTTCCGAAATGCATCGGGATGATCCGCTTCGCCCGCAGCATCCGGCAAGCTACGGCCGCCTCGCGCGGACTCATCGTATACAGATCCCCGATCGGCAGGAACGCGAGGTCCGGATGGTAGAGTTCCTGGATCAACTGCATGTCCGTAAACACATTGGTATCGCCGGCGAAATACAGAGTCCGACCGTCTTCGAAATGCAGAACGTAGCCGGCCGCCTCGCCGCCATAGATGATTTTGCCATCGTCCATGATGCCGCAACTGTGAACCGCGTGCGTCATGGTAAATGTCACCGCCCCGGCCTGCTGCGACCCGCCCTTGTTCATCGGTTTGGTGTTCTTCACGCCCTTCGATTCGAGCCAGTGACAGGTCTCGAAAATCCCCACCACCGATTCCGGCGAATACTGCTTCGCCAGCGGCACCGCGTCGTGGATGTGATCGAAATGTCCGTGGGTAACGGCGATGGTGTCTACGCGGTCGATCTTATGACCCGCCGGATACGCCGGGTTACCATCCGTCCACGGATCCATCACGATCGTTTCGCCCGACGGCAGGCGGAATTGAAAAGTGCCGTGCCCTAGCCATGTAATTTCCATTCGTCAGTCGTCCTCATACCAGTTGTATCGCACCACTTGGCCATCTAACCGCCAGGCGTCCGGCGTAGTGGTATCCATCCATCCCAAAGGCACGCCCGGCCGGTGTGTATTCGCAGCCTCCGCCAGCGCGGCCTTCACCACCGGCTTCTGATCTCCGGTAATCACGGCCGGATCCACCGATATAAATAGCGCCGTGCCGCTGCGCGCCACCAGATCGAGCCACTGCTTGGTCAGCCCCCACGGGATCTCGGCCGTGATGGGAACGCAATCCGCATCCGCCGCGAAAAAGGTATTGTGTTGCGCCATCCGGAATGCCAGCGTATTCACTCCCATCTTGCGCGTGCGATTCCACTCGCGCCCGCTGGTATCGTCGCCAATGCGCTGCGCCTCGACCAATCCCGCCGCCAGGTGTCCAATCGTATTGCAACCCAATAGCACCGCATCTCCCGCCGCACGGCGCAGCGTCCGATACAGATTCGAGATGATCTCCGCGGTCGTCTTGCCACGATCCTCGAAATGCCATCCGCCGTCGGTCACTTCCGGACCCATTTGAAAACCCCATCGCCCGGTCACATCGAAGGTGGAGAAGTCGTGCTTGATCAGTTCGTATCCCCATCCGCGAATGGCGCTCACGCTGTCGCCGATGTACGCCAAGGCTTCGGGAATGCTGGGGTCCACCACGATCAGTTCGCCCTTGGGCCGCGCTCCGCCGGCTTGCAGCCTCCAACCTTCGGCCCGCCGCTCCGTGGTCAGCGTGGGCCGGACCCAGATGCCCGGACGTGTACCGGCCGCTTTCATCTTTCTGGCCAACTCCGCCATATCCGGATAGCTCTTGGTGGTCTGGGTCACCGGGCCGGCGCCTTCCGCTCCCGCTGCCCACCCCATGTCGATCACCGCGAATGGACGGTTGCCGCCCTGTGGCGCCAGTTCCGCCAGCAATTCCGCATCCTTCAAACTGGCCGCGGCCGACGTATTTTGCCCGTACGCGTAATACCAGTTGTTGCTCCCGTAGACCGGTTGGGCCGCCAGCGTAGGGTGCTCGCACAGCATGCCGCAAAAAGCGCGCGCGGCTTCCAAGGGTTGCTCACCCGCGCCGCCCTTTCGGAAGACAACAGTGGCTGCTTCCAGACGCCGGTCGCCCAACTGCACTCCGCTGCCCCCGTTGCTCACATCCAGCCACAAGGTAACGCCGCCCGCATCCGCTTGCCAGCAGCAGATGGACGCGGCGCCGGTTTTCACACCATAGCCGCACGTGACCCCTGCGCGCGACGCCAGGAAATACCACGGCATCAAGCGCTCGCCCGCGATACCGCGCCATTCCAGATCGCCGTAAGACCGCTCCCAATGGTCGCCCAGGAAACGGGAGCCGTCGCCGAACGTCCCGTGCCAGCGCAAACGAACCCGCTTCAATCTGGTCATGGGCGCCGTCACCATTACGGCTACCTGCGCACCGCCCTTGCGTGCTTCCATGCTGACTTCGATATCGTCCTTCTGCCAGCGCTCACCCGCGCGGACCAACGGCACACCGGCCGTTTGGTTCTCGACGAATACCATAACCTTGTCGGGCCGCCGCAATGGATCGGGCACGCTATACGTGGGTTGGGCCGCGTCCACAGCGCCCGCTGCCGCTGCCGCGCCCATGCCCAAAAGAAAGCGCCGCCGTCCGGAAGAATGTTCGGGTTGCATCAGTCCGCATAGTAGCGCGCTTACAATGGAACATACCCCATGACTCAGGCAGAACGATTGCGCGTCTTCCGCGCGAACTATCCGAATAAATCGCTGACCATCGCCGGCGTGCCGTGGAAATACAGAATCTGCGGCGACGGTCCGCGCGCGCTTCTCCTGCCGCCTGGCGGCGAACTGGTAAACGACATGGGCTTCGACCTCGTGGCAGCACTGGCGTCCCGCTTCCGCATCGTCTATCCTGCGTATCCTATCGCGCGGACGCTCGATGATCTGGCCGATGGCATCGCCGCCATTCTC
Source organism: Bryobacterales bacterium (assembly GCA_963738345.1). GTDB lineage: Bacteria > Acidobacteriota > Terriglobia > Bryobacterales > Bryobacteraceae > Bog-159. The sequence continues at coordinate 1,240,854 of CAVTWI010000002.1, read as the reverse complement.
GATGCCGAGAAGATCCCCAGCGTCACAGTGCTTGGCGCGTCGTTCGGTGGCGCGGTTTCGCAATGCATGGTCCGCCGCCATCCCGCCAAAATCGATCGGCTGATCCTGTCGAACACCGGTGTTCCGCTCGCCTATCTAGTGCGCGGCCGCAAGATCGCCAATGCGCTACTATCCGCCCTGCCTTGGCCCATACTGCGCGGGCTCATGGCGAAAAGCATCGGCAAACTGCTCAATGCCCCCCCCGACGAACTCCCCTTCTGGCGCGAGTACACGCGCGAGTTGTTCTCCGTGCAACTCACTAAGGCCGACGTCATGGCGAATCTGGAAATCCAGCTTGACTACCATGTGCGGTATCGTTTTGCGCCAACCGATCTGGCAGCATGGCCCGGTAAGGTCTTCGTGATCGAGTCCGACAACGATATCTTCAACGCCGAACGCCGTAAAGCGCTGCGCGAAACGTATCCGCAAGCCCCCGTCTATACCTTCCACGGCGCCGGGCACGCACCCGCGTTCAGCCGGGCCACGGAGTACCTGGAAGTCTTGAATCGATTTTTGGAGCAATAATGCCGGCCCGCTTCTTCCTTCTGATTCTCGCGGCCGTACCCTGTCTGGCGCAGGTCGAAGAGACGACGGCCCCTGTTTATTCAGCCATGGCGATCACCGCCCGCATCAGCGGCAGCGTCGTGGTGGAGGTGCAGGTTTCGGAACGCGGCGCGGTGACTGCCGCTACCGCTCTCGAAGGAGATCCCTTGCTGCGGGAGTCCTCGATAGACGCCGCCCGTTTGTGGCGATTCCAACCCCAGGGCGCCGCACACCAAGCCAAACTGATCTTTTCGTTTCGCTTCATGCCGAAGAACACCCCCTACCCCGAGTTAGGAACAGTGTTCCGGCCGCCTTATTGGGTGGAAGTTCGCAGGATCTCGCCCGAACCGGTCAGCCATGTTGCGCAAGCCGGCCGGCTAACAAACGGTACACCGCAGGATTGAACACCAGTCCTACGTGAGTGCCCGCCACTTCCCGATCAATCTCGGGGTCGCCGGTGACGCAGAAGCGCCAATCCACGATGCCGTCATTCTTGGTGTAGATAGCGGTTTGCGCTACGCTGGCAGGAAATTTCCCCTTCAACGATGCGATGAACTCGCAGGTGCAATCCTCCGTGTAGCAGCCCGGCAGAATGTGCCCTGCATGTTCGCGCAGGATCCGATTGCGGATAGCCTCGTGCGCTCGCAGCACATTGGCGTGCGCGACGGGGCCGCGGAAAGGAGATCCCAAAGTGGTAACGGACGCGATCTCGTCCGGCCGCTGGCCCGCCACGGAGCGCGCGATAATGCCGCCGAGGCTATGACCGACCAAGTGGACTTTGCGGCCGGTCGCGCTATAAGCGCGCCGCACCGTTTCGTTCAGCCGCTTTCGGATCAACAGATTCGGACACTCGGCATTCCAGCCGATTCCCGAAAAGTAAGACCGATATCCGATAGTGCGAAGCCACGAGAACATGCCGCCCAGATAGCTGTCCGTCCCCAGAAAACCGGGAATTAGAATGACCGCTTCCCCATCGCCATGCGGCACGCCCAGTCCATAGTAGACAGACGTCATCCGCAACTGCACCATTTCGAAGCCGACCAAAAGCTCTTGCCACATGGAGACTTCGGCTTCGCGACGCTCTTGGACGGTATAGCTCTGACCCGTCATGCGTCTCCTAGTATATGCAATTTGGGTGCAAGCGTAAGGTCGCTGACTTTTGATATGCGCCGCGCGCGACGGCTCAGTCGTGAAAACCGGCGACGTCGTAGGACATCATTACCAGGTCTTCAGTGTGACCTTGCCGGTCGATCACCCAGTCGGCGAGGAGCGCTTCCATATGGAAGCCCAAGCCTTCGAACAAGCGGCGGGCGCTCTTCTGTCCCGATGCCACGCGCGCCACCAGGCGTCGCAGCCCCGAGTCTTGAGCGATGGAAAAGACCTCTCGGGCCAGTAGCCGGCCCACCCCACGGCCGCGCTGGTCCGGCGCCATCAACAGGCGAATCTCGCCCAGATGACGCGTCCAGCGCGTTTGGCCGTGGTGCAGGCTGCTATAACCCAACAGCTTTCCGCCCTCTTCAGCGAACACCGTGACAGTGCGGCCTTCTCCCAGGTCGCGCATCCAATGCTCGATACCCTCCGGCGTGGTCACGTCCACCAGAAGGAAAAAGAGGTCGTCTTCCGGTTGTGCGCGCATGAAGGCCAGGAACGCCTCCCGATCCTCCGCCGTCATCAGACGGAGGCTCACCGTAGCGTCCCCGACACGCGCCGTATAAGGAAAGTGCCGTTGCGCGATAGCAGATCCGGGCATAGCGCATTCCTCCTTTAGCTATTTGCGGCGGCCGGCGTGCGCGTGCGCTACCACGTGGGTTCTGGGCGGCGGCGGCAAAAATGGCTTGACGGCGACATCCAACAACGCTTTTTGCGCATTGATGAAATTCTCAACGCCTTGGCGCGCGAACTCGCCCAAGCTGGTCGAAGGTTCCGGCGAGGGACGTACTATTTCCTGAGTCACCTTCATGGCACCTTCCACTTGCTTGGCTGCCACGTCCAGCAATTCCTTCTGCGACTCCACGAACTTGTCCAAGCCGTCCTTGGCCAAGGCAGTTAGTTTCCGGCGCTCCGAAGGTTTAAGTATCTTGCTGGGCTTGCCCTCTTCGGATCGCGCCACTTCGGTCACCAAATCCAATAATTTTTTCTGTGTGGCGATAAAGGTTTCGGCACTCTCGCGGGCGACTTCCGCCACACTCTTGCCCTCGAAACGCTTACCCTCTTTAAGGGCTTCCACGGCGGCTTTGCTCTGCTGGCCCGCCATATCCAGGAGTTTCTTCTGCATGCCGGTGAAGGCGTTCACGCCTTCGCGCATGGCATCGGTCATGGCCGCCGGAGTTCCCTTCAGACCAAGGACCTCTTTAATACCAGTCTGCAGAAGGGCGTTCTCTTCGGCTGCCAGATCGAGCAGGATTTTTTGGGCTGCGACAAAATCTGCCATACTCTGGCCGGCCAGATCGACCATACCAGTCAGTGGGCGAAGCGGCGAGAAGTTCACCCGCTCGCGAACGAAGCCAAGCGCCAGGGAGTTCTGCTGTGCGGTCAAATCCAACAGAATTTTCTGGGTTGCGACGAAACTTTCCACGCCATTCCGCGCCCAATGTGCCAGCGTAGAAGCTAGCGCTCTGGGAGCCTCGGCGATGGACCCTGTAACGTTCTCCATATACGCTCCTTTTAATGCTGCATCGCAGCATCCAGGCTGAGTATACCGCTGGCTAATGCGCGTGTCAAGGATTTTAGGAGTATATTATCTGGTATGTCCGATCGCGGCGTAGTTATCAAGAAATACGAAAACCGGCGGCTGTACGATACCACCGCCAGCCGTTACGTCAACCTGGACGATGTCGCCCGCATGGTACGCAACGGCGTCGATGTTAAGGTGGTGGACGCGCGCTCCGGCGAGGATATCACTCGCGTGGTGCTGACCCAGGTCATCATGGAGGATGCCAAGGGCCCTGAATCCGGCCTACCGCTCGAACTGCTGCGGAAGCTGATCATGGCCTCCGATCGTGCCACACACGATTTCCTGACTTGGTACCTTTCCACGGTCACCGAGATGTATCAAAAAGCGCAGAGCGCACTGCATACGCGTCCGCTTGACGTGGTGCGGAATCTGTTGAGTTCCATACCCGCCCCACCCCCGCCTGACCCCGCCGGTGAACTCGAATCGCTGCGCCGCCGCGTCCAGGAATTGGAAGAACGGTTGCGCCACCAGACCCCGCCGCGAAAGAAGCCCGCAAGAAAGCAATCCCCAAAAGTTGACATCGGCCCCGCAATCTGAAAGATTATTCAGGCAAGGGGGGACGCCATGGAAACCGTCCGTTCGATGCTGCGGCACAAAGGCAGCGACATTTTTTGGCTATCGCCGGAAGCTACCGTCTACGAGGCTGTGGCCATGATGGCCGAGAAAAGCGTGGGCGCCTTGCTGGTGATTGCCGGAGGTAAACTGGCCGGCATCGTATCGGAGCGCGACTATGCCCGCAAAGTTATCCTGAAGGGCAAGCACTCGCACGATATGCAGGTGAAGGAGATCATGACCAGCCCGGTCTTCACCATCGCGCCCGACCGCTCGGTGGAAGATTGCATGCGCATCATCACCGCACACCGCATCCGCCACCTGCCGGTGATGGACGGCGATGCCCTCGTTGGCATGATCTCGATCGGCGACGTGGTGCGATCCATCATCTCCGCCCAAGCGCACACCATCGATCAGTTAAACGGCTATATTGAAGGCAGATACCCCGCCTAACCCGCGCCGTAACATCAGCCACCGTGAACCCGCCGCCCAACTGTGAAGCCACCGCCCAACTTGACGGTGCTAAAATGAAACCGTACAATTGATTCAACGAAACGGCCCTGTTCCGGGAAGAGGTGTGTATGGTCTTAAAATCTAATTGGTTGCCTTTTATTTCCCTCGGCTGCATGCTGGCCGGAAGCGCATTTTGCCAGGATCAGACGGCTGCCCCCAAAGACGATCAGAAGAAGGCTGAAGCTGCCCCGGCGCGCGAAACCATCGCCAAACCCCTAACCGATAAACAGAAGAAGAAGCGCGACGAGAAGCTGCGCAAAGAGCTTGAAACGCCTTATAAGAAGTGGCTCAACGAAGACGTCGTCTACATCATCACCGACGAAGAAAAGACCGCCTTCAAACGCCTGGCCACCGACGAAGAGCGGGAACAGTTTATCGAACAGTTCTGGCTGCGCCGCGATCCCACCCCCGATACCGAAGAAAACGAGTTTAAGGAAGAGCACTACCGCCGCATCGCCTACGCCAACGACCACTACGCCTCCGGCATCCCTGGCTGGAAGACCGATCGCGGCCGTATCTATATCATTTACGGCCCGCCCGACGAAATCGAATCGCATCCCTCCGGCGGCACCTACGAGCGGCCCATGGAAGAAGGCGGCGGCGAAACGTCCACCTATCCGTTTGAGCAATGGCGCTACCGCTACCTCGAAGGCATCGGCACCAACATCATTATTGAATTCGTCGATCCCACCATGTCGGGCGAGTATCACATGACCATGGACCCGTCCGAAAAGGACGCCCTGACCTATGTGCCCGGCGCCGGACTCACCCTCATGGAACAGATGGGCTTGTCCAGCAAGACCGCGCGCTTCCAGAACACCGATGGCACCCATCTGGGCCAAAACTTCGGCGGGTCCTCCGAGAGCATGATGGAATTCAACCGGCTGGAGCAGTTCGCCAAACTGCAAAAACCGCCGGCGGTGAAGTTCAAGGATCTGGAAGACGCGGTCACCAGCAAAATCACCTTCAACATCCTGCCCATGAAGGTGCGCGCCGACTTTTTCCCGCTCACCGAGGCTTCGGTTCTGACTTACGTCACCCTCCAGTTCGAGAACAAGGATATGCAGTTCCAGGCCAAGGAAGGCGTGCAAAAAGCTGCCGTCAACATCTTCGGCCGTATCACCACCATGACCCGCCGCATCGTGCAGACGTTTGAGGACACCGTTACCGTGGATTGTCCCAATGAGATGCTGCAGGCCTACGCCACGCGCTCTTCGATTTACCAGAAATCGATTCCACTTCCGCCCGGCACCTACCGGCTGAATGTGGTGGTTAAAGACGTTATCGGCGGTAACATGAACAACTACGAAACCGCCCTCAATGTTCCCCACGTAGACACCGAGAAGCTGTCGTCCAGCACCATCGTTCTGGCCGACCTGATCGAGAAGGTGCCCACCAAGAGCATCGGCATGGGCCAGTTCGTGATCGGGACCACCAAGGTCCGTCCGCGTGTGACGGAGAGTTTCAAGCGCGACGAGAAGATGGGAATCTACTTCAAGTTGTACAACTTCGGCCCGGACGAGAAGACCCAGAAGCCTAGCGGATCCATCGAATACCAGGTGCTGAAGAACGGTAGCAACGAGAAGATCTTCGAATTTACCGAAGACATTGCTAGCCTGCCGGGCGCTTCCGCCTCACAGGTGACCATTGAGAAACTGCTGCCGTTATCCAAGCTCCAGCCTGGCCAGTACACCCTGAAGCTGAAAATAACGGACAAAAACCGTAACCAGACCTTAACACCGACGGCTCAGTTTACGGTAACCTAACAATACGGGACACGTCACAATACGGGGTACTACCCGTGGTAATCTAAGCGTCACCGCATGATGAGTACGAGGGCGCACATCTCGGTATCGAGTGTAATCGTTGGGCTAGCCTGCTTGGCAGCAGCCTTCCCCGCTTCTGGCGCAGTGTCGGTCAGGCTGGGTGGCGCGATTGGCGGACTGGTGACCGATGGCGAAGGCGTGCCCCAAATGGGCGCCGCTGTGATGCTCTTCAATCGCCAGGACGGTTTGGCGCAAAAGGTCTTCACCGACGAAAAGGGCAATTTCGCTTTTCCGGGCCTGCTACCCGATACCTACTCAATTCGAGTGACACTCGCTAGTTTCGTCCCTGCCATCAAAAACAACATATTAGTCCAGCCGGGAATGCGCAGCATGCTGAACGTGAGCATGGCGACCTTGTTTAGCTCGATCCACCTGATGTACCCCGCCGAACATCCCGCCTTCATGAGCGACGATTGGAAGTGGGTTTTGCGAACCGCAGGATCTACGCGCCCGGTCATGCGTATGCTGCCCGGGGTGGCCAACCCGGACGATTCGCAGGATTTGGCTTGCGACCAGGAACGCCCCCGCCATACCGTTTTTTCCGACACGCGCGGCCTGCTGATGATCTCGGCCGGCGATGGATCCATGGGCACCGGTTTCGGCAGCAACTCGGACGCTGGCACTGCTTTCGCGCTGGCCACTTCATTGTTCCGCAGCAACCAGTTCCGATTTGCGGGCGAGGTTGGCTCCGGCGCACAGACAGGCATTCCGTCGGCTTCGTTCCGCACGACGTTTAGCCGCACAGTGGGTCCGGACAGTCCCGAAATATCGGTTACAATGCGCGAGCTTTTCCTCCCCGGACGTATGGGACTTGCGATTTTCGGGCCGGGCGACGGTGTCCCCATGTTGCGCAGCATGTCAGCCAGTCTTGATGATCATGCTCGCTTGGCCGAAGGTCTGAATCTGCAGTATGGAACCGCGATTGACTCGGTGACATTCAATAATCACCTGAGCTACCTGAGCCCTTACGCCCGCCTGACTTATCTGGTTGGAAGTTCCGGCGAAATCGAACTCGCCTATACCTCCGGGAACGCACGCCCGGACTTGGCCGCCAGTAACGGAACGGAAGATCCCCTGCTGCGGGAAATCGGCACGCTATCGCTGTTCCCCATGATGTCTTTGCGCGGTGGTAACGCCGAGGTGCAGCGAGGTAAGGATCTTGAGGCCGGGTATACCCATACAGTCGGATCCCGCAAGTTTGGTGTGGCTGTTTATCACGAGTCGGTAAGCAATCTGGCTTTGACAATTACAGCGCCTGAAGGATTCCTGCCGGTGGGCGATATCCTTCCGGATTTCTATTCCGGCACGTCCATGTTCAATGCCGGCAGTTTCGCCAGCATGGGTTACGTGGCTTCCGCTACTCAGGAAGTGGGCGACCACGTTAGCGCAACAGTAATGTATGGCGCCACCGGCGCGCTTACCGCGCAAAATAGCGTGCCCGTCAGCAACAATCCCGACGATCTGCGCGCCATGATTCACGAAGGACGTCAGCAATCCCTGACTATGCGCGTAGTGGCGGCCAGTCCCCATACCGGTACCCATTTTGCGGCTAGCTACCAGGTGGCCGACGGTCGCTTTTCGGTGCCGGAACCAATTTACGCCACCGGCAGCCTGCGTCCGCAACCCGGTTTCAATATCTATATACGCCAAGCCATTCCGGTTCTGCCTGGCCTACCTTGGCGCATGGAACTGACCGCCGACATTCGCAACCTTCTGCAACAAGGCTACCTCCCGCTTTCCGCCGCCGACGGCTCCCGCCTGGTCCTGATGGAAAACCCCCGCATGTTCCGCGGCGGGCTAAGTTTCATTTTCTAATACCCATCCTCGAATCCACTCTGTTGAAAGCTACTAGAATAGATCCATGTCTTCCGATCAGTCTCACTCCCATTTCTCCCGGCGTGACCTTATTCGCGGCGCCATGGCCGGTACCGGCGCGGTCCTGCTCGGCCAATCCGCGATCGCCCAGTCCACCAACAAATCCGTAATTGGCATGCCCTTCGATGCCCGCCCCAATGTGCGGATGGGCTTGATCGGTTGCGGCGGCCGCGGTTCCGACATGCTCAACGAATACCTGGGCGTGGAAGGCCTTACCGTAACCGCCGTATGCGACGTAGTGAAGGACGCCGCCTTGCACGCGCAAGCTGCCGTCGAGCGCGCCGGACACCATCCGCCTGCCGTCTATGCCAACGGCGAGCGCGATTTCGAAAACCTGTTGAAACGCGAAGACGTGGACTTCGCCTATATTGCCACGCCCTGGGAGTGGCACGTCCCCATGGCCGTGGCCGCCATGAATAGCGGCAAGCACGCCTTCGTCGAAGTCCCCGCAGCGTCAACCATCGAAGACTGCTGGAAACTGGTCGACACCTCCGAAAAGACCCGCCGCCACTGCATCATGATGGAGAATTGTTGCTATGGCTACAACGAACTCATGGTGCTGAACATGATCCGCGCGGGACTCTTCGGCGACTTGCTTTACGGTGAAGGCGCTTACCTCCACGACCTCCGCCGCCTCCTGTTCGAAGATAAGAGCGAGGGTCTGTGGCGCCGGTTCCCGCATACCAAGCACAACGGAAATCTGTATCCCACACACGGCCTTGGTCCCGTGGCCAATTACATGGGAGTCAATCGCGGCGACCGCTTCGACTATATGGTTTCCATGAGTTCACCCGAGCGCGGTCTGGACGCCTGGCGCGCCGCCAATGTGCCCAAGGATAGCCCCAAGTGGAAAGAAAAGTATATTTGCGGCGACCTCAACACCTCGCTCATTAAGACCGCCAACGGCCTTGTGGTCACGCTGCAGCACGACGTGGTCAATCCTCACCCGTACGACCGGACCAATTTGATCGCCGGCTCGAAAGGCATCTTTCGCGACTATCCTCCACGCATCTATTTCGATGATCCCAAGGCGGAGGAATATATCCCGATCGACAAATTCAAGGCCGAGTATGAGCATCCGCTGTGGAAGCACGAGGGCGAACTGGCGCGCAAACTCGGCGGCCACGGCGGTATGGATTTCCTGATGGTCTATCGCTTGATCGAATGCATGCACCAAGGCCTGGCACCGGATTTGGACGTATACGACGCCGCTGCCTGGAGCGCTCCGGGCCCGCTCAGCGAAGCATCTCTGGCGCAGGGCAGCGCCCCGGTTAAATTTCCGGATTTCACCCGCGGGCGTTGGAAGGAAAAGCGCGGCTGGCTGGCCTGAAGCCTATTGCCGGTCGAGCACGATCAACTCGAATCCAGGAGGCGCCAGTTCCGAGTTCAATTCAAAACGGCTGCCACGTCCTGCCGGCAGATTCCGTACACTCAAGTTGTCGGTCTCACTGAGCCGGTAGCGCTTCACGCTGTAAGCCGCATCGCCCCACGGCAGATTAGCGATCTGCAGCGCATACCCGCGATTGTTCGAGTACGAAATCCCGTTCTGCCGCGGCAATCGCAGCCGGCCCATCCTCGGTTGCCGGTCTTGCGCGGGAATCTCGTAGTTTGAGATTAAAACCCGAACTTGCCGGTTGTCGCTCGACCGGCCTGCCAATACCGCGAATCCGAAGGTATCGCCACCCGTAGCCGCCAAACGGTCGGGAGTATCCAGCATGCTTCCCGTTGCGCGGTAAACGTAGGCGTTCTTCGAATAGCCCCCGTCCGCTGTGAACAACCGGCGCGGGCCAGCCTCCGCGCGGTAATAACAGGCGTGTTGCAGCAGCGAATCCTGCAGGTAGATCAGCACGGATCCCACAAATGCCGCCGCTTCCATCGGTGAATGGCTCACCGGTTGGCGGGCGCTTAGGCCTTGCCCCATGTTCCATTCCGTGTTGATGATCTCCGCATCTTTGAATCCGCTCGCATCAAGCAATTGCCGCATAATCTTGCCCAACCGCACCATGTCGTAGGGGTCGAGCGATGGGCCGAAATAATGGTGCCATGAGAAAAAGTCCAGCGGTACTTTGTGCGCCGCACAGTATTGAATGAATCCTTCGCGATACGGTCCCGCAATATCCGCTGCGGCCTTGGCCGACCCACCCACCTTCAGCGCGGGGTCAACATCTTTCAACGCGCGCGCAACCTTCTCATACAACGCATAATACTGGGCCGGCGTGCCGCTCCAGAAAGGCCGGATGAACTGCGGATTCCAGGCCTTCTCAGCGTCGGGCTCGTTCCAAAACTCCCAATACCGCACGGCCCCGTGAAAACCGTGTACCCATCCGGCGTTGTAATGCATGGCTACGTGCTTCACGACATTCGCGTATTTATCGAAATTGTCTGGCGGGGCCGCGTCCGCTGCCCAACTCCTGCCTAGCCGGTAACAGACTTGCGCGCCGGAATCGACCATGGCCTTGATTACCCGATCGGTCGGTTCGAAGTTGTAGCTCTCCGGGCGTTCCGGATCGGCGCTCCAATCGGGGAATACGGTCTTGGCGGCCGACGCACCTACCGCCGTCGCAATGCGATCCGGGTCAGGCCAGCGCGCGTCGATATCCACGGGTCCGAAGAGGTCGTGCGCACGGATGAAATCGATCCGCAGGTCTTTGAACTGTTTGGTCAGCGTGGCGTCGCGGGGAACCAGCGGCAGGGGACCGTCGACCACCCCTTGAAAAGAGCGGATCTTGCCCGTCACGCGCGAGGCGTCTACTTGAATGGTGCGATAATTGGCGCCCGCCGTGGCGGCGAGGAATGCGAGGAAGAGAATGAGCGGCATCGGCTGCCTCAATGCACGCCACGCCCCGCTGTACTGGTTTGCACCAAGATCGCTACTTGGGCTGGAAGCCGATCATGGACACGACCACGCCCAGTTCGCGGTGGTCCGCTGGGCTCGCGGGGATGGTCTTATCCAGCGAGAAATCCACGCGGGCCACATCACCCGTCAGAAGGTTGGCCGGTACGTCGCGGCTATAAACGAATTGCCCGGCTTGCGAATAGGTCTCGGGCGGCAGCGCCGTGCCGTTCAGATAAGCGGAGAGCGACACGCTTTTCATCTTCGCGATGGCCACGTCAGGGATAGTGAATTTCAATTGCAGAACGGCGCCTGCTGCCGCCGCTGAACGCGGCGGACGCAACAGCACCGAAAAGCGGCCCGCGGTCCAGCGCCACGAGTTTTGTTCCACACCATAAAATCCGCTGACCAACTGCGCCTTCGCCTGCGGATCGGCCGTGGCCACCATGCTGGCCAGCACCGGCGCCTCCTCGGCCGTCTGGATGGTCACCCGCCGGTGGCGCTTGCATGCCGGAGCCAGTGTCAATGTGCAGATCAAAATCGCCGCGGCCACGCCGGGCCGGCCATGCCTCATAGGGGAAATAGTCATCAGTCTCCGCTCTTCTCCACTTGTACCAGGCAGCTATAAAACGTGGGTCCGCCGCCCTTGTCTGTCAGACGCTCCGCGGTCAGCACATTCACCGTTTGCCGGTCCGGCGCCATACTGCCCCACCGCACTGCCGGTACCGCCACGACGCCCTCGCGCACCACGCCATCCACCTCCGCGCGCAGCAGGCAGGATCCACGGTCGTTGAATACCCGTACCTGGTCCCCGGTGGAGATGCCCCGCGCCGCCGCATCGGCCGATTGTATATGCACTGTCGCCGTGTCCGCGTCGGTGTCGTTACGATTGCCGAACGTGGAGTTCATGCTGTCGTCGTTCTTGGGCGAAATCAGTTCCAGGGGGAATCGCGCCCGCAGTCCCTCGTCGCCGAAACGCGACTCCATTGGCGGCGTATATTCGATCGATTCCGCGCGGAATTCACACTTGCCCGACGGCGTTCCGAATCCGCCGTTCGCAAACGGCAAATACGGCGAGCCTGCGGGCGCTACCCGCAACCGTACGGAATGCTCGCGCTCCAGTTCCTCGAGCGTAATCCCGCGCACGAACGGATGCTCCGACGCCAGCAGCGTGCGGATCATATCGTCATCCGAATCCGCGAAACACGGGTCGTCGAAGCCCATGCGTGCGGCCAGGGCGCGAAACACCTCCACGTTCGGCCGCGCTTCGCCCGGTGGCGCGAGCGCTGGACGAGCCAGTTGCAAATAATAGTGGCCGTAAGCCAGGTACAGATCCGTATGCTCCAGGAACGTCGTCGACGGCAGAACGAAATCGGCATAGTCCGCGGTGTCCGTCTGGAATTGTTCCAGCACCACGGTGAACAGATCCTCGCGCCGCAGGCCCCGGCGCACTGCGTTCTGATTGGGCGCAATCGCCGCCGGATTTGAGTTGTAAACCACCAGCGCCTTCACCGGCGGATCCGCCACATCGTTGAGCGCTTCGCCCAGCTGCGACATGTTCATCATGCGGGCCTCGCGCCCCAACGCACGCCGCTGCAGATCGGGACGCTCCAGGCCGGTCCGATTCAGATGGAACGCCTGCGATGTGGATAGTTGCAGTCCGCCGCCCACATCTTTCCACGACCCGGTCAGCGCCGGCAATAGCGCGATCGTGCGCACCGCCATCGCGCCGCGTTCGCTACGCTGCACGCCATAATTTAACCGGATCGCCGCCGGACGCGTGGTCGCGTATTCGCGCGCCAGCGCCACGATATCCTCGGCTGGAATGCCCGTTAGCGCGGACGCGCGCGCCGGCGGATACTGCTTCACCCGTTCGGCCAGTTCCGCGAATCCGGCGGTGTGCTGCTCCACGTATCCGGCATCGTGCAGCTTCTCGCCGATGATCACGTGCATCATGCCCAGCGCCAGCGCCGTGTCGCTGCCCGGGTTGATGAAGAAGTGCTGGTCCGCCGCCGCCCCTGTGCGATTGCGGCGCGGATCGATCGTATAAAACCGCGCCCCGTTGCGCCGCGCCTCCACGATGAACGGCCACAAATGGACGTTGGTGCCCAGGACGTTCGCGCCCCACGCGATGATCAGCTTGGAGTGCCGGAACTGTTCGGGCTCGGTACCGTAGCGAAAGCCCAGCGCATCCTTCAATCCCGCGGCCCCCGCCGACGAACAAATGGTGCGGTCCAGCCGCGACGCGCCCAGGCGATGGAAAAAGCGCCGGTCCATGCCGCTGCCGTTCAGCAGCCCCATGGTCCCCGCATAGCTGTAAGGCAGAATCGCTTCCGGACCGAACTCCGCGGCGATGGTTTTCAATCGCGCGGCAATCTCGTCCAGCGCTTCGTCCCACCAGATGCGCTTTCGAAGCGGCCCTCCCCTTTGCGCCGGTCCGCCGCATGGGATAGAGCAGCCGTGCCGGATCATACTCGCGCTCCAGATAACGCGCGACTTTTCCGCATAAAAATCCGCGTGTCACGGGATGAGCCGCGTCGCCGCGAAGACGCGTGGCCACGCCGCTTCGTCAACGGTCACCAGTAAGGCGCAAGCATCCGGACAATCCAGCGCACAAACGGAATGGCGGATGTCTGGCATTTACGAGGATTATAGCAAGCCCTTTACGGTGGACGGTATCTTCCGCCGCGGTGAACTCGGCAGTTGAAAACTATGCCTAATGTATCGCAGATTTAAAGGTGCTAATATCTGCTTGTATAAGCACCACACGAAAAGGGGGACCGTTTCGTGAAATCCAAACTGGCGATGCCTCAGCCGCCGCTGGGCGGCCAGGAGTTCGCGGATCAAGTCATCGCAGCCTGCGACGACCGCTCCGGGGCGCTGCTCACCATCCTGGAAAAAGTCCAGGAGCATAATCCACATAAGTACCTTCCGCTCGAAATCCTGGAGTATATTGCCGAAAAGACCGGCATCCCGCTGGCCCAGGTCTTCAGCGTGGCCACCTTCTACGCGCTCTTCAACCTGGAACCCCAGGGCGACCATACGATTTGTATCTGCCGCGGCACCGCCTGCCATACGCGGGGATCGCGCAGTTTGTTGGAACGCCTGAAACTCGAACTGGGCATCCCGGATGCGGGCGAAAACAACGCCGACAAAGTCTGCGTCACCACGCCCGACCATAAATTCTCCTTGCGCACAGTCGCCTGTTTCGGACAATGCGCCCTGGCCCCGGTCGTGGAGGTTGATCACTCCATCTTCGGCCACATGAACGAACAGGCGCTCCACCGCGAAGTGGAAGCCATCGAGCGCAAGAACGGGAAATGATATGCGCATACAAGACATCTCGTCATTCAGCGCCGTCAAGGAAGCCGGGCTGGCCAAGTTGCTGCCCAACCGTCCGCGTATCGCCGTGGGCATGGGAACCTGCGGCAACGGTAATGGCGCGGAGGGCGTCTTCCATGCCTTCTCCGAAGCCATCCACCAGCGCGGCCGCGACGTGCGCCTGGCCACGGCCGGATGCTTTGGTTTCTGCGCCCAGGAACCCCTGGTCAACGTATGGCTTCCCGGCCGTCCGCTGGTAATCCTGCGCAGCTTCCAGGCCAATCATGTCGACCGCCTGTTGGATGAAATGGAAGCCGGCCGCATCCCCGCGGAACTGGCTCTGTGCAAGATCGAAGAGTGGGACCACCTCACCGCCCAGGTGCGTTACGGCGAAGGCTTTCCCGAAATTCCCCTGTGGCGCGATATCCCCTTCTTCAAAGAACAGAAGAAAATCGTACTGCGCAATTGCGGCCTGATCAACCCGGACGATATCGAAGAATACGTCGCGGTAGGGGGCTATCAGTCTTTATATAAAGTTCTGATCGACGCCATGCCCGAAATGGTGATCGAACAGATCAAAGCCTCCAAGTTGCGCGGACGCGGCGGCGCTGGATTTCTCACCGGACTCAAATGGGAATTCCTGCGCAAAGCCGCAGGGCCGAGCAGAAATACATCATCTGCAATGCGGACGAAGGCGATCCCGGCGCGTACATGAACCGCAACGAGATCGAGAGCGATCCGCATGCGCTGCTGGAAGGCATGATCATCGGCGCCTACGTTACGGGCGCCACCGAAGGCTTCGTCTACGTGCGTGCCGAGTATCCGCTGGCCGTGCATCGCCTGCGCCGCGCCATCACCCAGGCGCGCCTCTACGGTCTGCTGGGCGACAACATCATGGGCCGCGGATTCAATTTCGATATCTCGCATGGTGGAAGGCGCCGGCGCGTTTGTGTGCGGAGAAGAGACCGCCCTGATCGCATCGCTCGAAGGCTTTGCTGGACGCCCCCGGCCGCGCCCGCCGTTCCCGGCGCAAAAGGGACTGTGGGGCTGCCCCACCAACATCAACAACGTGGAGACCTGGTACAACATCGCGCCGATCGTCGCCAAAGGTCCGGCCTGGTTCACCGAAACCGGCAGCACCAAGAGCGCCGGCACAAAAGTCTTCTCGCTGGTGGGCAAGATCGCCAACACCGGTCTCGTCGAGATGCCCCTGGGTACGCCGCTTTGAAGACCTTCATCTACGATGTCGGCGAAGGCGGCGCCGAAGGACGGCACATCAAAGCCGTGCAGACTGGCGGCCCTTCCGGCGGCTGCATCCCGCAGGAGATGTTCGACACGCCCGTCGATTACGAAACCCTTGCCCAGCTGGGCTCCATCATGGGTTCCGGCGGCATGGTGGTGATGGATGAAGACAACTGCATGGTGGATGTGGCGCGCTACTTCATCGAGTTCACGCACTCCGAATCCTGCGGCAAATGCATCCCCTGCCGCGTGGGGCTCGACAAAGCCCTGCGCATCCTGAACGCCTTCAGCAACGGCCACGCCAGCCCCGGCGATCTCGACCGCCTGGACGAAATGGGCCGCATGATTCGCGACACCTCGCTCTGCGGCCTGGGACAGAGCGCGCCCAATCCGGTGCTCACCACCATGCGCCATTTCCGGCACGAATTCGAAGACCATATCCG
Organism: Bryobacterales bacterium; assembly: GCA_963738345.1. Lineage (GTDB taxonomy): Bacteria > Acidobacteriota > Terriglobia > Bryobacterales > Bryobacteraceae > Bog-159. Next base: position 1,224,933 of record CAVTWI010000002.1, on the reverse strand, counting down.
CGCGCATCGCTGCCGCGCCGGAGTCTGCGAAGACCTGGCGCTTTCCCCTTGCGAGAACAGTTGTCCCGCTGCATATGAATATCCCGCGCTTCCTGCAACTCTTTCAGGAGCAGCGCCTGGAAGATGCCTTCCTCTCCGTGATCATGGACAATCCCCTGCCCTCCTCCACCGGCCGCGTCTGCCAGCATCCTTGCGATAACCGCTGCCGGCGCCACGGCATCGACGAATCGGTGAACATGCGCGAGGTGCATCGCGCCATCGCCGATTCCATTTACGATTCGGACCGCTTCGATTCGCATGGCGGATCGCGTGGCTTCCTGTAAGCTGCAGCCTACCGACCGCAAAGTGGCCATCGTGGGCGCCGGACCTACCGGGCTCACGGCCGCCTTCTACCTGGCCCTGCTGGGCCACGAGGTGACCGTATATGAGACCAATCCCCTGCCCGGCGGCATGCTGCGCTATGCCCTGCCCGAGTACCGGCTGCCGAAATCCGCGCTCGATCGCGAAATCGAACTGATCGAGCGTATGGGCGTCGAGTTCATTTGCGACACCGTGATCGGCCGCGACATCACCCTTAACGAACTCGACAACATGTATAACGCGGTGTTCATCTCCATCGGCACCTGGAAGGAATCCTGGGTCTACCTGCCCGGCACCGAGTTGAAAGGCGTGCTGCCCGCGCCTTGATCTTCCTGGAGGCCGTCTCCAAACGCGAACCCGTACAACTCGCATCGCCAGGTGGTGGTCATCGGCGGCGGAAATGCCGCCATCGATTCCGCCCGCACGGCTTTGCGCAAGGGCGCGGACGTCACCGTCATCTACCGCCGCGAACGCAAAGATATGCCCGCCATCAAAGAAGAGATCCATGCCGCCGAGGAGGAAGGCGTCAAGTTCATCTACCTGGCCACGCCGCACCGTATCGTGGGCGACGACCAATCCAAGGTCAAAGCCATCGAAGTGGTGAAAACACGCTTGGGCGAATTTGATTCTTCTGGCCGCCGCAAGCCCGTACCCACGGAAGAGATCCGCCGCTACGAATGCGACACCGTCATCCTGGCGGTGGGCGAATCCGTGGATCCAGATTTCGGCCGTGGCTCCGGCCTGAAGATCAAGGAAGACGGAACTATCGAAGTGGATCGCTTCACCCTCGAAACCAGCCGCAGCAAATTCTATGCGGGCGGCGACGCCATAACCGGCGCTTCCAATGTCTCGAACGCCATGGGACTGGGCAAGAAAGCGGCGCGCAATATCGACCAGAGGCTTATGGGCGCGTCGCGCTTTGACCGTATCATGCCCCGGTTCGACTACTCCAAAACACCGCCCACCCAGTCGAACGAGGGCCACCGCCATGAATTGGCGGAACTGCCCGCCTCGCGAACGCGTCCTCAATTTCAACGAAGCCATGCTGGGACTCACCGCCCAACAGGCGCTCGACGAGGCCAGCCGCTGCCTGCGTTGCGACATCCGCGAAAACCAGCACGGCCACCCCGTGGAGGACTTAGTGGAGGTATAAGGAGCCGTTATGTCAAACGACAAAGTCTCCATCAAAATCGACGGCGAATACGTCGATGCCACCGCCGGCCAGACCATCCTGGAGGCCGCGCGCGCCAATAAGAAATATATCCCCACCCTGTGCTTCCTCGAAGGCTTGAGCGCCGTGGGAGCCTGCCGCCTATGCATTGTGGAGGTGTCCGGTGTGGGCCGCCTGCTGCCGGCCTGCACCACTCCCGTCCAGGAAGGTATGTCGGTCACGACTAATTCGGAAAAGTTGACTCGCTATCGCCGCATGGCCATCGAGTTTCTGCTTTCCGAACGCAATCACTATTGCGCCGTGTGCGTTTCGAATGGCCACTGCGAATTGCAGGAGATGGCTCAGAAACTGGGCGTTACCTCGGTCGAGTATCCCTACAGCTACCCGCTGCTTTCCGTGGACATGACCCACGCCCGCTTCGTCCTCGACCATAACCGCTGCATCCTGTGCACGCGCTGCGTACGCGTGTGCGGCGAAATCGAGGGCGCCCATGTCTTCGATATCGCGGGACGCGGCGTCCACTCCATGATCTCCTGCGATCTCAACCGTCCGTGGGGACAGGCCCGCAACTGCACCAGTTGCGGCAAATGCGTACAGGTCTGCCCCACCGGCGCGCTTGCCGAAAAAGGCTGGGCCGTCGGCGAAATGACTAAGCGCGTCGACAAGATCACCTGGCTGGCAGTCAGGCGTGGAGCAAGCAATGACTAAGAAGACCAGGCTCGCTACCGTGTGGCTGGACGGCTGTTCCGGCTGCCATATGTCCCTGCTCGATATCGACGAAGCCTTGATCCCGCTGGCCGGCAAGATCGACCTCGTATACGGTCCATTGGTGGATGCGCAGGAGTTTCCCAAGGCGGTCGACGTCACCGTAGTGGAAGGCGCGGTCAGCAGTCACGACGATCTCGAAAAGGCCCGCCTGCTGCGCGCCCGCAGCAAACTGGTGGTCGCCCTGGGCGATTGCGCCGTCACCAGCAATGTCCCCGCCATGCGCAATAACATCCCCGTGAATGTACTGCTCGAAGGTATTTACGGTACCGCCCCCACCGATGGCGTGCCGGCTTTACTGAAACATGCCGTGCCCTTGCACGACGCCATCAAAGTGGATCTGCACGTCCCGGGATGTCCGCCGCCCGCTGCCGCCATCGCCTTCGTCCTGGGCGAATTGTTGGAGGGCCGGATGCCCGACCTGGCGGGAAAACTGAAGTTTGGATAGCCGGCCGAGGGTATTATGAAGACACTCAAGATCGAACCTGTATCCCGCATCGAAGGCCACGCCAAAGTAACGATCCAACTGAATGACGACGGGCGGGTGACCGGCGCCCAAGTCCATGTCACCCAGGTCCGCGGCTTTGAAAAATTTACCGAGGGCCGTCCCTTCTATGAGATGCCCTCCATTACCGCGCGTATTTGCGGCATCTGCCCGATCAGCCATCTGCTGGCCTCCGTGAAGGCCTGCGACGCCATCATGGCCGTCCGCATCCCGGAAACTGCCGCGATGCTGCGGGAACTTCTGCACTGCGCCCAATTCGTGCAATCGCATGCGCTCAGTTTCTTCCATCTTTCCGCTCCCGACCTGCTGCTGGGCATGGATTCCGATCCTGCCCGCCGCAACGTGCTCGGCCTCGTCGAGCAGCATCCCGAACGCGCCCGCGACGGTATCGCGCTGCGTAAATTTGGACAGCAGGTCATCGAATGGTTGGCGGGCGAACGCATCCATCCCTCCTGGACCGTGCCTGGTGGAGTCAACGCGCCGCTCCCCTCCGGCGTGCGCGACCGTATTCTCGCCGAGCTGCCCGCCGCCAAAACTATTGCCCGCCGCACGCTCTCGTTCTTCAAGGGAATTGTCGACGGCTTCGAAGAGGAGATCGCCAACTTCGGTAACGCCCCCACGCTCTACGCCGGCCTGGTGGATGCCGCGGGCACCTTGCAGCTTTATGACGGCAATCTCCGCTTTCGCGATGCCGCGGGCAATATGGTAGCCGACCAGATCCCCCCGCACCAATATCCCCGGTATATCGACGAAACTACCCTGCCTACTACTTACTTAAAGGCGCCGTATTATAAACCGCTGGGGGTGGCCGATGGCGCCTATCGTGTAGGGCCGCTGGCGCGCCTGAATGTGGCCGACCGCTGCGGTACGCCCGAAGCCGACATCGAGTTTGACCGAATTCCACCAGCGCTATGGCCGCATGGTGCAGAGCGCCTTTCATTATCACTATGCGCGCCTGATCGAGGCCCTTTATGCGCTGGAGCGGATGGAAGTGCTGCTGGCCGATCCCGCGATCCTCGACACCCACGTACGCGCGCACGCCGGCGTCAACGCTCCCGAAGGCGTCGGCATCGCCGAAGCTCCTCGCGGCGTACTGATCCATCACTATAAGGTGGACGACAAGGGCGCCATCCGCTGGGCCAACCTGATCGTCGCCACCGGACACAATAACCTGGCCATGAATCGCAGCGTTCGCCAGGTAAGCGAACATTTCATCGATGGCAACCATCTGCAGGAAGGCATGCTCAACCGCGTATCGGCGGTGGTGCGGGCTTACGACCCTTGTCTGAGTTGCTCCACTCACGCCGCCGGCATGCCCGATATCCACGTCCGCCTGCTGGCCGCGGATGGCCGTGTCCTCGACCGCCTTGTTCAGTAACACTGTGAAAGAACGGCCATGGAGCCCCGGTCCTTAGTCATCGGGTACGGCAATGCGCTCTGCGGAGACGATGGAGTAGGACCATACATCGCCGGCAGCTAGGCCGCCCTGCCATTGCCTGCCACCAACTTACCCCGGAATTAGTCGATCCGCTCAGTCAGGCGCACCTCGCCATCTTTGTCGATGCGCACGCCGCCGTGCCACCGGGCCAAATCCGTATCCTTAATTTACATCCCAGATTTTCGCCAGCCCTCTACTGTTTCGATCCCGAAACCTTACTCGGCTGGTCGCAACAAGCTTTATGGCCGGGCGCCTCAAGCCTTCCTGATTGGCATCGGGGGTCTGTCCTTCGTTCTCGGCGACCCCCTCTCGCCTCCCGCCCGCCGGGCGTGCCGTGAAGCTCTTCACAATATCCGAAAAATAAACAAGTTATTTTTTTCGAAAAAGTGCTAGGATGGAGGTGTAACTGTGATTTTGGCATCGTCGCATTAGTCCGGTCCGCCGCCCTCGTCCGATCCTGCCCGATTCAACAACGTAAGTAAAAAGGAAAAGTAAATGAAGAACATTTTTGTAGGCAACCTCAGTTTCGGGGCCACCGAAGCTGCGGTTCGATCTCTGTTCGAAGCGTATGGCGCTGTCGAACGCGTCAATATCGTCACCGACCGCGACACCGGCCAGGCACGAGGGTTTGGATTTGTTGAAATGACCAACAACGCCGAAGCGGATCGCGCGATTGCGGAATTGAATGGCAGGGAACTTGAGGGCCGCGCGTTGAATGTGAACGAAGCCCGTCCGAAAACCGAACGTAGCGGTGGCGGCGGCGGATTTGGCGGCGGCGGTGGCGGTCGTGGCCGCGGCGGCAGCGGTGGCGGCGGCGGACGCGGCCGTTACTAACTCGTTTTCAACTGTATACCCATCGGCAGGCGCCTTCGCCTGCCGATAACTTTTTTGTGACTCCCTTACTGCGGCTTTACTGCGCCGCGGGAGCGCCGTTCCCTTCGCTAACCAGCGCCCGCGCGAAGCGCAGAGCGGTCTCTTTGCCCCGCTCGCCGATCTCACCCACCGGTCCAACGCACGACGGACACCCACCCTCACATTCGCAAGCCGAAAGTAACTCCCCCGTCAGTTGCACTAGGCGATCCGCCATGCGGTAAAGTGGCGCGCTCTGCCCTACCCCCCCCGGATAGCTATCGTAAAGGTATAGGTTCGGTTCCTCGCTGAAGGCCACTCCCAAGTCCCGCGGATCGCACATCAGCAACAGTGACGCCACGGTGCGGAGCGCGTTGCCTAATCCTGCCAGCCCGCTCTGCTTTTCGTCCGGCGTTAAATCCGGAAATGCGGCCATGAATTCTACCGGAAAATGCAGCCAGAAAGACGTGGTGTGCAGTTCCTGTTCAGGCATCGACAAATTCCCCGCCCCCACATTTTCGTTAGTGTAAAACTTGATTTTCTTGAAACCGACGATTTGCCGGTTCACCCGCACATCCCCGTGGGCCTTCTTTGCGCTACCCATGCGCGAGCCTTCGTACTCGGCCAGCGTCTTCACCTGCGTGTAGTCGATGGCATCCGTGTAGTAATCGCAATCCACCCGCCGGACATAGGCCTTTCGCTCTTTATAATCGAAACGCTCCACGTGATACTGCCGCGCTTCGTGTAAGTAAATCGCTTTCTCATGCAGCGTAGTAAGGGCCGCGGTGAAAGCTACCTCCGCGATCACCGCCGGATCGCCCGTAATATCCACCACCACAAAGTTATCGCTCGAAACCGAACGCAGGCTGGTGGCGTCCGCCGGATACGAGTCCGAAGTCCAGTGCCACGCGCCTCCCGAGTGGTGCAGAAACCGCGATTCTTCCAGAAACTGGCACATCCCGGTAGTATCGTGCTTGCCAAACTTCTCGCCGTCTTGAATGGGCAGTTCAAAAGCCGCGCACTTCAGGTGCGCCAGCAGGATCTCCAGATTATCCGGGTTAATGTAAGCGTGCTCGGGCGACCGTCCGAAAAAGTAGTCGGGGTGCTCCACAATGTACTGGTCGAGCGGCGCGCTCGAGGCCACCATCACCGCGGCGGATGCGCTTTGCCGCCGTCCTGCCCTTCCAGCGCGTTGCCAGGTCGATGCGATAGTTCCCGGATAGCCCGCCATCACCACCGCATCCAGCGAGCCAATATCGATGCCCAATTCCAGCGCATTGGTCGCCACCACCGCGCGAATATCCCCTTCCCGCAGTTTGCGCTCGATCTCCCGGCGCTCGCGCGGCAGGTACCCGCCCCGATATCCCCGGACCGCGTCGGTGGGCAGCGGACTGCGCTCCAACGCGTCTTTCAAATACGTAACCAGTAACTCGGTCGCCAGACGGTTATTGGCGAATACCAGCGTCTGTAAACGGTGCTCGATAAAATCCAGCGCGATGCGCCGCGACTCGGCGATGTAGCTGCGCCGGATCCCCAACTGCCGGTTTACTACCGGCGGGTTATAGAACACGAAAAACTTCTCGCCGCGCGGCGCGCCGTTAGAATCCACCGTTTCGAACGGCGATTCGGTCAACGCTTCCGCAAGCTCGCGCGGGTTCGCGATGGTAGCTGAACAGCACACGAACACTGGCTTCGATCCGTAAAACTCGCAGATGCGTTTCAAACGCCGCAGCAGGTTCGCCAGATGGCTGCCATACACTCCGCGATAGTAATGCAGCTCGTCAATTACGATGTAGCGCAGATTCTCGAACAGCTTCGCCCAGCGCGTATGGTGCGGCAGGATGCCGCTGTGCAGCATGTCCGGATTCGTCAGCACCACATTGGCGCGTTGGCGGATCGCTTTGCGCGCATCCTGCGGAGTATCGCCGTCGTAGGTATACGCGCGAATGTCCGACCCCATGCGGTCAATCGCGGTTTGCAGTTCGTGCAACTGGTCTTCCGCCAGCGCCTTCGTCGGGAACAGGTACAAGGCGCGCGCGCCCGCATCCGCCAGCAGCAGATTCAACACCGGCAAGTTGTAGCACAGCGTCTTGCCGCTGGCCGTGGGCGTCACGATAACCACGTTCTTGCCTTGCTCCACGAAGTGGAAGGCTTCCGCCTGGTGGCAGTAGAGTTGCCGGATGCCCCTATCCGCTAGCGCCTGCCGCAGCACAGGCGCCACCGTTTCCGGAATGTCCCGATAGATACCCGCGCAGGCCGGCTCGTGCCGGATAGCCGCATGCTCGAAACGGGTCAACGCCGCTTCCAGCATAGGAACTTGTGGATTGGATGTTTCGAGCGCCAGGGAGAAGTCCATCGAGTTTCGCCTTTTCTTTGCTACCTTACACGAAAAGGCGCTCAATGACAAGCGGTCTGTTTGAAGGTAGGTTCGGCTACTCTTCCGGACGCACGAACTCGTAACGTTCGAGGGTGGCGGCGACATCGTAGAGCGAGTCGCTGACGTCGGAAGGGTTGGCGCGCAGCACCTTGCCAATACAGCGCAGGCTTACCGGTTGCTCAGGCGGTCCCCCCAACGCGATGATGTATTCGATCGACACACCCACGTCCGGCTCTTTCCCTGCGGTGAACAGCACGCCACCGGAGCTAATGTTTTTTGTAAGGCCTGTTTGGGCGATACGTTCCGTTCCATTACGGGTGATGGATACGGGCAATTGAAGGCCGAAGCGGCGGCTGCGTCTTTGTTCCACTCTTACGTAATGCTAGTTTCTTCGGAGCCGAAGGTCAACAGCTAATCGCGGGATTTACGCTTTATTAGTACTGCATGGTTACGGAACTTTAGTCCTAATCGGGACTTTAGTTCTAGTTATATTCTCCGAAAATCGCTGCATAAGTGCCTGGTAACTTACTCCCCGTGGCTTGCTCCGCCTGACGCACCGTGCGGCATCTTCCACCAACGCCAGGCAATCGGCTACCTTAGGATGATGCCGCCTGCCAGCCTTTCGACGAAAAGAGATCTTTTTATCGTAAGCGCTCTGTTCCTTTTTCTCGAATTGACTTTCATCCGCTGGTTCCCCAGCCAGGTTCTATTCCTGACTTTCTTTACGAATACCGTGCTGCTGGCTTCCTTCCTGGGATTGTCACTTGGGTGTCTTGCCGCGCGCCGCTCCCGCAATTACCTGGCATTGACTCCCGTTTTGCTGGCCCTTGGAATCGCCGGCGCGGCTGCCGTCGAACGCATCCGGTTAGCACTCCAGGATGTCATCGACGTCGGCAAAAACAAAACGTCCCCACAAATGGTTTTCTTTGGCACCGAAGCTCGCATTCACGACGTGGCGTCTTTCGTTATCCCCATTGAGGCCGTCGCCGGTATCGCCTTCCTGCTGATCGCCGCCACCATGATTGGCATTGGCCAACAACTCGGCCGCCGCTTCGCGTCCATTCCCAATACCGTCCAAGCCTATTCCATCAATATCGCCGGCAGTCTCTTCGGCGTGCTTCTGTTTCAAGCGGTCTCGCAAACTTTGTCACCCGTTTGGTGGTTCGGGCTGGCATCCGCCGGGCTCGTCTATTTGCTGCTCCAGGAAAGCTCTCCCAAGTGGTGGGCTATCGCCCTGTGCTGTGTCACGCCCCTGCTGTTGATCATTCCCCAGCAACTTTCGCTAGGCATTATCCGCGAGAAATTTCCCGTGGAACTCTGGTCCCCGTATTACCGCATCAATTATTCGCCCGAATCCCGCACCATCGTCGTTAACCTGCTGGGCCATCAGCATATGGTCAGCCGCCAGGACCCCTTCCCCGCCTATGCCCTGCCTTACCTCCTCAATCGCGACTCCGGTTCCCCGCCCTTCCGCAACATCCTGATCATCGGGGCAGGCTCCGGTAACGACCTCAGCCGGGCTCTACAATTCGCGCCCCCCGGCGCTTCCATCGATGCCGTAGAAATCGACCCCGTGATCCAGCGCCTGGGAGCGCGCGACCACCCTGACCGTCCCTACGCCGATCCTCGCATTCACGTCCATATCGATGACGGCCGCAATTTCTTGAGATCCACCACCCGTCAGTACGATCTCGTGATCTTTGCGTTGGTCGATTCGCTGGTACTGCACAGCAGCGTCAGCAACATTCGCTTGGAAAGCTATTTGTTCACCAGTGAAGCCTTCGCGGATGTCCGCCGCTGCCTGACGCCCAACGGCATGTTTGTGATGTATAACTATTTCCGCCAGGGCTGGATCGTCGCGCGCCTCGCCAAGACTGTTGCCGGTGTGTTTGGCCGCCCGCCCTTAACCCTCGCCATGCCCGCCCAGGAACGCATCACCGTCGAACAGAAAGCCGATGGTTTCACTGCCCTCTTCTCCGGAGGCCGCGCCGTTGCCATTGAGCATGCCTTCGCCACCAGGGGACCCTATTCTATATCCACCGGCGCAGCCCCCTCCCCCGCCTCTCCCGATGGATTCGCGCCTTCCGCCCCCGATGCCATCCACTTCACTCCCGCGCAAGTGGAGATCCCCGCAGACTTGCGCATCACCAATGATGTGTGGCCCTTTCTCTACCTGAGAAATCCCATGATCCCCGATATCTCGTGGCGCGGCATCGCCATCATCGGTTGCAGTTCGTTCGCCCTGCTTTGGGTTTTCGGATGGCGGACCGGACGCGAACAACTCACCCCTATTAACGGCGCGATGCTCCTGCTGGGGACCGGATTCATGCTGCTCGAAACCAAGGCCGTCGTCCACATGGCTCTTCTTTTCGGCAGTACCTGTCTGTGAATACGGTGGTCTTCTCGGCGGTGCTTGCCGTCATCCTGCTTGCCAATTATTGGGTGCTCCGGCGCGCACCCTCCAACCCCGCGCCCTATTACGCGGGACTTCTGGCCACCCTGGTGGTTAACGTCATGGTGCCCTTGCGCCTGTTCCTGGGCATGCCTCGCATCCTGCAGGCGCTCGCCGGGGGAGCGTTGGTGCTGTCACCGGTCCTCTTCTCCGGAGTCGTCTTCGCCATTATCTTTCGCCGCTGTGGGCGCCCTGAAGAAGCCCTCGCCTACAATACCGCTGGCGCCATACTCGGCGGATTGGCCGAATCGGCTTCCATGGTGGTTGGCTTCAACGATTTGCTCCTCATAGCCGCCATGGTCTATATCGCCTCCTGGTTTCTCGGGGCCCTGCCGAAACGCCATCGCTTATCATTGGAATGATCCATGGAGCAAAGTCCCTCATTATCCGCCGCGGTTCTGCGGCACATCTCCGCGCAACTGGGCGTTTCTCTTGAGAGCCTCACTGCCACGTTCGCCCTGCTGGACGAAGGCGGCACAGTGCCCTTTATCGCCCGTTACCGCAAAGAGGTCACCGGCAATCTGGATGAGGTACAAATCCGTTCCATACAGGAAAGACTCGCCTACTTCCGCGAACTGGAAGATCGCCGTCGCACCGTGCTGCATTCCATAGAAGAGCAAGGCAAACTCACTCCGGAGTTGCGCGCGCTCATTCAAGCCACCCTCGAAAAAAACGAACTCGAAGATCTGTATCTGCCCTTCAAGCCCAAGCGGCGAACTAAGGCATCCATCGCACGCGAGAAAGGGCTGGAGCCGCTGGCGCGTTATCTGTGGGAACAACGGAACTCCGGCACGCCCCTGGACCGCTTCGCCGCCAGTTTCGTCAGCGCCGAAAAAGGCGTCGCCACCGCGGAGGATGCCCTCGCCGGCGCCCGGCACATCGTTGCCGAATGGATCAGCGAAAACGCCGATTTCCGGAAAGCGATCCGCCGCATGATGTCCGAGAAGGGCGTAGTCTGCAGCCGCGCCATCGAAGGGGTCGAAGACCCTGAAGGCAAGTACCGCATGTACGCCGATTACCGCGAGCCCGCCGCGCGAATTCCTTCGCACCGCATGCTGGCCGTCCGCCGCGGCGCCAAGGAAGGCTTCCTCACCTTCGAGATTGAACTCGACCCATCCCAACCGCTGGCTTGGCTGAAGAGCCGGGTCCTGCGTGCGCGCGGCGATTGGACCCCACATCTCGAAGAAGCCGTCGCAGACTCGTATGATCGCCTCTTGAACCCGTCCATCCAAACCGAAGTCCGGCTGGACCTCAAGGACCGTTCCGACGAGGAGGCCATCCGCGTCTTTCGCGAGAACCTGTCGAACCTGCTTCTGGCCGCGCCGGCCGGAATGCTCTCGGTACTGGCCATCGATCCGGGCATTCGCACCGGATGCAAATTGGCCGTGGTTGACGATACCGGCAAGTTCCTCGAAAGCGCCGTCATTTATCCTTTGGAACCCCGGCATGACGCAGCGGGCGCCGCCCGTACCCTTTCGGCTTTGATCGCCCGCCATCACGTACGCGCCATCGCGATCGGCAATGGCACCGCCTCCCGCGAGATCTCCGGCTTTGTCCGCGAGTACCTTCGCCAAAGCGAGCATCGGGATGTCTTCAGCGTGGTGGTCAGCGAGTCGGGAGCTTCCGTTTATTCGGCGTCGGACATCGCCCGTCAGGAATTTCCCGATCTCGATTTGACCGTGCGCGGCGCTATTTCCATCGCCCGCCGCCTGCAGGATCCCCTTGCAGAATTGGTCAAGATTGATCCTAAGTCGATCGGCGTCGGGCAATATCAACACGATGTCGATCAACGCAAGCTCATGCAAGGTCTGGAAGGCGCCGTCGAATCGTGCGTGAACCGGGTCGGAGTCGACCTCAATACCGCCTCGTTTGCTCTCTTACGTTACGTGGCTGGGATCAAGGAACGCGCCGCCGAAAAGATCGTCGAATACCGCAACGAGCATGGCCGCTTTCGGTCGAGGGTGGAAGTGATGGCGGTACCGGGCTTCGGTCCCAAGACGTTCGAGCAGGCGGCCGGCTTTCTGCGCATCCGCGGGGGAGAGGATCCCCTGGATATGACCGCCGTCCATCCGGAATCGTATCCGGTAGTCGAACGTATTGCACGATCGCTGGCGGTGAGCGTGCCGGAATTGATCGCGAAACCGCAACTGTTGGATAGCGTGAAGCTCGAAGCGTTTCGTACGGAAAAGGTCGGAGACTATACGCTCGCGGATATCAGGGAAGAGTTGCGGCGCCCGGGACGCGATCCCCGCGATCAGTTTGCCGCACCCGAATGGCGCGATGATGTGAGGGAGATCGGCGACTTAAAACCTGGCATGATTCTCGAAGGCGTGGTCACCAACGTCACCAACTTCGGCGCGTTCGTAGATGTCGGAGTGCATCACGACGGCTTGGTGCATGTAAGCGAACTCGCCACCCGCTTCGTGAAAGACCCGCACGAAGTGGTGAAGGCCGGCCAGATCGTAAGGGTGCAAGTGATGTCGGCGGACGGAAAGACCCGCCGCATCGGTCTTTCGATCAAGGCCGCGGCGGGCAAGTAATCGAATCCGTTTCGAACGGAATCCTAAGCGGTTACGATGCCCTGACGGATCGCATAGCGCACCAGGCTGGCGGTCTCATGCACGCCTAGTTTCTCCATGATGCGGCTGCGGTGCGAGTCGGCCGTCTTGTAGCTGATGCCCAGCAGGCCCGCGATCTCTTTGGTCGAATGGCCCTCGGCGACCAGTGCCAGGACCTGCACCTCGCGCGCGGTAAGCGGACCCACAGCCGTGGTTCGCCCCGGGGCGGAAATCTCTACACAAGAACCCACATATCCGGTGAAGCGGCCTTGACGATCAAATTGCGCCTTCCCTGCGTCCCGGACCCAACAATATTGCCCGTCGGCGCGCTGCAGGCGGTATTCCATTCCAAATGGCTGTTGCGCGTTGAAAGCCCGCCGGTAGGTATCCATGCATCGTTGGCGGTCCTCCGGATGCACTCCTTCGATCCAACCCTCGCCAGTTTCCTGGTCCATTGTCCGGCCTCGGAATTCGAGCCATGGACGGTTAAAAAACGTACACAGACCGTCATTGTTTGTCGACCAGAGCATGAATGGCGCCTGGTCCACAACGTGGCGGAACTCTTCAACTTCGGAATATTCTATGGTTGCGTTGCTGGGGTGCATAAGCGTGTAAGGAACCCTATGTTCTTAACGAAATATTAATGCCGTTTGGTGCAGGAGTAAATCACATTAGTACTATTGCGAGGGGTAAATTCCCGGTTCGAAGTACTATTCAGCCCTTTCAGCCCGGAAATTTCCGGGCCGGTTGCTGAACGGCCTGCTAAGTGCTACGATAGGGAAAGATACTTGTGCCAGCGCTGCCCGCATCCTTCACGCACCGTACGTCGATCTCGCCAAGTTCTGGAAATTAAAGGAGTAAACCCTAACTAATGGCTTCCAATAACTATTCCCAAGGCGCTCAGGTAGAGCATGACAAGTTCGGCTTGGGAACTGTGCTTAACAGTAATGAGGAGCGCATCGTGATCAAATTTGACGATCACGGCGAAAAGAAGTTCGTGACCCCCATGGTCATGGGGCAGTTGAAGAAAAGCGACCGGCAACCGCCCGCCGAAAAACGCGCCTCCCGCGCGCGCAAACCGAAGGTTGCAGCACCGGCGCCTGTGCACTAGATACGCTAAAGGAATTCATTTGAACGCCCGAGCAAAACGCTTATTCGAAGAAGCGACGCAAGAAAAATCCCGATCTGAAGATGCCTTCGGAGCAGCTCCGGCGATGCCGAGCTGTCCGAGGAAGATCTGGCCCTGATCAAACAGGGAGTAGGAGACAAGAGCAGCCGGCCTGGCGGCCAAGGCGGCGGCGACGGTGGTTCGGCTGATGGCCCTCGCGAGCAGATTGGCTCGGTGGTCACCTACTTTGAAGCCAAAGGCTTCGGCTTCCTGCGCCCCGATGATGGGGGCCGCGATGTATTCTTCCATGTTTCCCGCTTGGCCGAAGGCGACCCGACCACGCTGAAGCCTGGTACCCGCTTGCTTTACGAGCTGGGTATGGACCGTACCGGCAAACTGGCTGCCAGCAGTGTACGCATCGCGCCCTCCTGCGGCACCGCAGCCGAGTAATCTTCTGTCAATCCATTAACTTGTTTTGTTTGTCTTTGCGGTTTTAAAGACCCAACCCTTTCGGGCGCCGGGGAGGTTGCTTCAGGGGTCTTTTATTTAGAGGTTAGTCTCGCTTTGGTGGGAGTTGCCTCCCCGGCTTAATTCCAATATTAGAATATCCTCCCCGGAAAGCAACAGTTTTTTATACTTTTTGGTATTCTGCCGGGGGAACGTGACAAATCGTACCAATCCTCAGGATTACTTCGCCTTTACCTCTACGCCCGCCCAATCTCTCTAATACCTTGATCGTGGCGCAGATGTCTTCTTCCCCGTGGCCTTTGGCAATGGACGCCTGAAACATCTGATGGGTCAGGGCGGTCAAGCGGCACTGGCACGCCGAATTCAGTGGCGGAGTCCAGCATCAGCCCGATGTCCTTGTGCATCCACTTTACCGAGAAGGCCGGTTCAAAAGCGCGCCTCAGAACAAGAGGCGCCTTGGCCGAAACCAATCCTGACTTGGCAGCACTGTTGTCCAGAATATCGAGCATCAGCGCGGGATCCACGCCGGCTTTAGCGGCCAGAACCATGCCTTCGTTGAAGCCTTGCAGCAGATTCGACAGAATCAGGTTCTGGGAAAGCTTGGCATGCAGCCCCATGCCCGGACCGCCGCAATAGTAGAAGCGCTTGCCCATCACTTCCAGAAACGGCCGGATCCGCTCGAAGACCGGCGGCATCGCCCCCGATCATGAACGTCAGCGTACCGCCTTCCGCGCCGGCTTTCGAGCCGGTGCACGGAGCATCCAGAAAGTCCACGCCGCTTGGCGGCGAGCGCCTGCCCGATCTGGCGGCTGGCAGTCGGCGAGATGGTGCTGGCATCGGCCACGATCAAGCCCCGTCGCGCGCCGGCGATGATTCCGTTCTCACCCAGAATCGCTTCGCGGGACATAGCCGTATCGCCCACGATCAGGAAGATCACGTCCGCATTTTCGGCCACCTCCTTGGGGGTCGCGCAGAAAAGGCCCTTCTCCGCGGATGCCAGTTCACGCGCCTTCGCCGCGTTGTGCGACCACAAAGCCACCTCATGGCCTGCCCGCAAAAGGTTGTGCGCCATCGGGCACCCCATGATTCCAAGTCCTAAAAATCCTAATTTAGCCATCACTGAATTGTAAGCCGAGTGCGGCATGTGCGACAATTTGCGTTCCATGAAACCTGCCGTCTTAGTCACCAAACGCATATTCCCCCAGGCCATCGCCTACTTGAAAGAACACGCCGATCTCGATTACGCCGAGTCCGACGACGGGATGACCGCTGAAGAACTTGCCACGCGCATTCGCGGTAAGCAAGGCGTGGTCAGCCAACTGATGGACAAGTTCACGCCTGAAGTGCTGGCTACCCTGGAAGGGATCAAAGTAATCGCCAACGTGGCCGTGGGCTACGACAATATCGACGTGCCCGCTGCCACGCGGCACGGAATTCTTGTCACGCATACCCCGGACGTGTTGACCGACACTACCGCGGACTTCGCCTTCACGCTGTTGATGGCCGCTGCGCGCCGCGTGGTCGAGGGCCACTATTTTGTGCATTCCGGAGAATGGACCAAGTGGCGCGTCGACTTGCTGGTGGGGCAGGACATTCATCACCGCACCCTGGGAATTTTTGGCATGGGGCGCATCGGGCAAGCCGTGGCACGCCGTGCCAAAGGGTTTTCGATGCGCGTGATTTACCACGATTTGCGGCGCGCGCCGGAAGCGGTCGAAAAGGAACTGGGGCTGGAGTTGGTAAGCGCCGAAGAGTTATTACGCCAGGCCGATTTCGTGAGCCTGCATGTTCCTCTGATGGCGGAGACGCGCCATATGATCGGGGCCAAGGAGCTACGCATGATGAAGCCCACCGCCATCCTGGTAAACACCTCGCGCGGTCCGGTGGTCGATGAACCAGCCTTGGCTGAGGCGCTGGAACAGCATGTAATCGCGGGAGCCGGCATCGATGTCTTTGAGAACGAACCGCGCGTCAATCCGCTTTTGCTCACACTGCAGAATGTGGTACTAGCGCCGCACATCGCCAGCGCTTCGGTGGATACGCGAATCAAGATGTCCATGATGGCGGCCGAAAACGCCGTCGCAGGCATCGAAGGCCGCCGCCCGCCCAACTTACTTAATCCGGAAGTCTGGGAAAAGCGCTAGTTCTACAAACTCTTGACAGCCGCGCAGGAAAGCGGGATACTGGCATAGTCTAACTATGGCAGAGACCGCGCGGCGCGACGAAATCCCTCCGGGCACGCTGTACATGCTCATCCTGAAAATGCTGGCCCGCCACGGCCAGCTTCACGGATACGAAATCGCCAATGCGATTCAGGAAGTATCCGATGAAGTCTTGCAAGTGGAGGAAGGGTTGCTCTACCCCGCCCTGCAGCGCATGTTGCTGAAGGGTTGGGTTACGGCCGAGTGGGGCGTGACGGCGGGCAACCGGCGCGCACGCTATTACCATCTGACGGCGGCGGGGCGAAAACAATTGCAATCCGAAGTCGAGCAGTACCAGCGCGTCAACGGGGCCATTCACAAAATCCTGCAAACAACTTGAGGTGATGCATGAAGTGGGTGGGTGAACTTTGGCGGCAATTGCGCTACCGGCTTTCGGGCGCAAGGTACGACAATGACCTGGCGGAGGAGATGCGCCTGCATCTGGACCTGCGCGCAGCGGACAGACAGGAAAGCGGTCTGGCACCCGACGCGGCGGAGGCCGCAGCGCGCCGGCAGTTCGGTAACGCCACCCAAATGCACGAGAAGAGCCGCGATGCGTGGGGCTGGACACGGATCGATTCGTGGCGGCAGGACGTCCGCTATGGGTTGCGTACACTGGCAGCGAATCCAGGATTTACGGCCACTGCGGTATTGTCGCTGGCGCTCGGCATTGGCGCTAATACGGCCATCTTCAGCATCCTAAATGCGGTGCTATTGCAGTCGCTGCCGGTTGAGGATCCGCACCAGTTGGTACAGATCAAAGCCGCGGCGGATGCCGATGATGAATACACCAACCCGATCTGGGAGCAGGTGCGTGATCGCCAGACAGCCTTTTCGGGCATGCTGGCTTACGCGCCGGGCCATTTCGATTTGGCCGACGGCGGCGAAAAGCACGATGTCCAGGGCCTTTGGGTAAGCGGCGATTTCTTCCGCGTGTTAGGCGTACCTGCCCTCAAAGGCCGCGTCTTTGGCCATGATGAGGACCGCCGCGGCACAGCACCATTGGCGGTGATCAGCTATAGTTTTTGGAAACGTAATTTCGACGGTGATAGCGCGGTGATCGGCAAGACATTGCGGCTCGATCGGCACACATTCGAGATCGTAGGAGTAACGCCGCCGTGGTTTCGCGGGCTAGACCGCGATTTAGTGTATGACGTCGCCATCCCAATTACCTGCGATCCCATCTTTCATCCGGATCACAGCGCGCTCGACGAAGGAAAACAGTGGTGGCTGCGCATACTCGGCCGCCTGCCAGCGGACGAGAGCATCGCGCAAGCCGGCGAGCGCATGCGGGCCGTCGCACCGGAGATCTTCCGCGCCACGCTGCCGCACGACTTCCCCGCCGATGTGCAGCGCCAATATCTGCAGACGTCCTTCTTTCTAAAACCCGCCGCTACCGGATTCTCCGAAGTGGGCGATCAATATCGCACGGCACTCTATACTTTGATGGCGATTGTCGGTGTGGTTCTCTTGATTGCATGCGCCAACATTGCCAACCTGCTGTTGGCGCGGGCGACGGCGCGACAGCGGGAATTGTCAGTGCGCATGGCCATCGGCGCGGGACGCGCGCGGGTTATTCGCCAACTGATGACCGAGAGCCTCTTGCTTTCAGTCTTCGGTACGGCGGCGGGCGTACTGCTGGCGTCGTGGGGGGAGGGTGCTGGTACATTTCCTCTCGACTAAGCGCCATCCGCTGGATCTGGATCTGTCGCTCGATCCGCGCGTTCTGGCGTTCACCGTGGGCGCCGCGATACTGACGGCTTTGCTATTCGGGCTTGCGCCCGCGCTGCGGGCCACGCGCGTGGAACTCAACCAGATCATGAAGGAGAACACCAGAACGGTGCTGCGCGTCTCGGGGCGATTCAATTTGGGTAAGGCGCTGGTGGCCGCGCAGGTGGCCATGTCGCTGGTGCTTTTGGTTGCGGCGGGTCTGTTCCTCGGAACGCTCCGCAATCTTTGGGCTGTGGACCCGGGATTCACGCGGCATAATATCCTGATCGTCAGCGCTGACGTTGAGCCCTCTGGTATTCCGGCCGGAAAGCGAGCAGCCACGTACCGCGAGATACTGGACCGTCTGCGTGCCCTCCCCGGTGTGACTTCGGCCGCCAGTTCGCTGCTCACGCCGATCGGGCGCGAGGGATGGGCTCAACCGGTGAAGCCGGAGGGTTTTGCCGCAAAGTCGCCTCGCGACACGCTGATGTTCTTCAACCGGGTGTCGCCTGGATACTTCGCGACTCTACGCACGCCCATACTGCTGGGGCGCGACTTTAACGATCGCGACGGGATGAATGCCCCTAAAGCGATGATCGTTAATGAGACGGTCGCCAGGCAGTTCTTCGGCGCGGCCGATCCCATCGGAAAGACCATCGGCATGGACGGCCGCGGCGAGAAGGCCGACCTTTATCAGATCGTAGGAGTGGTCAAGGACACCAAGTACAACCGGATTAACGAACAGGAGCGCAGAATCGGCTATCTGGCCACCGGGCAGGACCAGGATCCGTCACCGCAGTTTCGCTTTACCGTGCGTTCCGAGGTGCCCTTGGAAACACTGATTCCCGCGGTGCGCGCGGCGATTGCCGGCGTGGATCGCGGCATCTCACTCGAGTTCCGCAACCTGGAGACAGAGGTGCGCGAGTCGCTGCTGCAACCGCGTACAGTGGCGCTGTTATCGTCAGTATTCGGCTCCCTGGCCCTGCTGCTGGCGATGGTGGGGCTGTATGGAATCACTTCTTACGCGGTGACACGGCGGAAGGGCGAGATCGCCATCCGCATGGCGCTGGGCGCGCCGCGCGAATCGGTAGTCTGGCTGATGCTGCGGGACGTGATGGTGCTGCTGGCCGCGGGGATGGTCATGGGGCTGGCGGCGTCGCTGGCCACGGGACGCTTGGTAACCAGTCTGCTGTTCGGCGTGCATCCACGGGATCCAGTTCAACTAGTTGGGGCGGTCGTCATACTGGCGGCGGCTACGGCGGTGGCGGCCTATGTGCCAGCCCGGCGCGCGGCGCGCCTGGATCCAATGGCAGCGTTACGCGAGGAGTAGGATAATAGGTTATGGCTGACCGGGTGGTGATGGAACGGTTGGTGCGTGGCCGCGCTCCCGGCCGGGAATTCGATGTGGCATTCTGGCAGGCTCTAGGGCCCAGCCGAATATTAGAAGCGGCTTGGGACCTTGTGGTGACGGCCGCCTCCGCCAAGGGCATAAGTGAAGATCAACTCCGATTACAAAAGTCTGTTGAGCATTTTCAACGCGGCCGGAGTGCGGTACCTAATCGTCGGAGGGTACGCCGTGATGATCCACTCAGAGCCGCGCTACACGAAAGATCTTGATGTCTGGGTCGAGAGATCGTTCGACAATGCGCAAGCGCTATTCAAGGCACTGGCCCAATTCGGCGCTCCCCTAAAAGGGATTCAACCGGTTAATTTCACGGAGCCGGAGGTGTTTTACCAAGTTGGCGTCGAGCCTGTTCGGATCGATGTTATGACTTCTGTTTCAGGACTCGAATTCGAGGCCGCCTGGGGGCGGCGGTTGATCGTGGATTTCGATGGCGAGCCGGGCACGGTGCTCTCCAAGGAAGACTTGCTGGCATCTAAGAAGGCCGCAGGCCGATCCCGCGACCGAAGACACATCAGAACTTTACAGAAGCCCCGCAAATCTTAGGACCCAGCTACTGCATGGCGTAGGAGCTGAGCACCTTCATATAATTGGCGCGCTCGAAGGCTTGGGGTTGCGGCACGGCGTTACGGCTCATGCTGCCCTGCATCTGGCGGATGGACGCATACTCATGATCGCCCAGCCAGATGAGTAACTCAGTCAACATAGTATCCAGATGGTTGATACCCTTCTTTAGAAGGGCCGAAGTCATCATGGCCACTTTGGCGCCGGCCATCATAGCTTTGACTACATCAGTAGCGCTGTGGACGCCGCCGGTGAGGGCTAAGTCGGGCTTGACATTGCCATACAGCACGGCGATCCAATGCAGCCGGAGGAGTAACTCATACTGGTTACTGAGAATCAGATTGGGCACAACTTCCAGAGCTTCCAGATCGAAATCGGGTTGATAGAAGCGATTGAAGAGTACCAAACCATCCGCGCCGGCGGATTCCAACCGTTTGGCCATGTTCACCAGCGAACTGAAGTAGGGTCCCAACTTAACGGAAACCGGAATATGGACGGCGGACTTCACTTCGCTCACTAAGTCACAATACTTCTTCTCGACCTGGTCGCCCGTGACTTCGGGATCTACGGGTATGTAGTAGATATTGAGTTCCAAAGCATCCGCGCCGGCCTGCTGCATCTCTTTCGCATACTTCAGCCAGCCACCCACGGTGGTGCCGTTGAGGCTGGCGATTACGGGAATGCGAACGGCTTCCTTGGTCTTGCGGATATGGTTCAAGTACCCTTCGGGACCGCGGTTGTAGCCCAGCATTTCGGGGAAATGCGTGGTGGCCTCGGCGCCGACATTATCGCCGGCAGCAATAAAACGGTCGAGGTCGTCACTCTCGCGATTGATTTGCTCTTCGAAGAGCGACGGCAGGATTACGGCAGCCGCGCCGGCGTCTTCCATGCGGCGAATGTTATCGACGTCCTCGCACATGGGTGAGGAGGAAGCGACCAAGGGGTTACGCAGCTTCAATCCTAAGTAAGTGGTAGTCAGGTCGATGGTTTTGGATAAGTCGAGCATTACTTGGCCTCCTGGGGGGCACTAACGGGCATATTGACCATGTTCTCGTAAATCTTCCAACGGTTCAGTACATCCTGCTGCGCGAGTTCCAATAACTCACTGGCTTGGTCGGGGTTACTCTTGACCAGCATGGTATAGCGCGTTTCGTTATAGACGTAGTCTTTCAACTTGATGCTGGGCGGGCGCGAATCGAGCTGGAAGGGATTCTTACCCTGTGTCGAGAGGCGCGGATCGTAACGGAACAACGGCCAATAACCGGACTGGACGGCGGCCTTCTGCTGATCGAGTCCGTGAACCATATCATAGCCGTGCGCGATGCAATGGCTATAAGCGATGATGATGGACGGCCCGTCGTAGGATTCGGCTTCCAGAAACGCCTTGATGGTATGGCTATCATTGCCGCCCATGGCGATCTTGGCGACGTAAGCGGTGCCATAGTTCATGGCCATCATGGCCAGGTCTTTCTTGGCGCCGGGCTTGCCGCCGGCGGCGAACTTAGCCACTGCGCCGCGGGGCGTGGACTTCGACATCTGTCCGCCGGTGTTGGAGTAGACTTCGGTATCCATTACCAGGATGTTGACGTTGCGGTTGGAGGCCAGCACATGGTCGAGCCCGCCGTAACCGATGTCATAAGCCCATCCGTCTCCTCCCAGAATCCAGACACTCTTCTTGACTAGCGAATCGGCCAGACTGAGTAAGTCGCGGGAATCGAGGGTATCGATGGCGGCCAGTTTTTGTTTCAGAACTTTGACGCGGTCGCGCTGTTCAAAGATACCGGCTTCGGTGGATTGATCGGCGTCCAGCAATTCCTGTGCGAAATCTTCACCGATGACCGCACCGAGGCGCGCCACCAGTTCCCCGGCATACTCCTTCTGTTTGTCGATAGCGAGGCGCATGCCCAAGCCGAATTCGGCGTTATCTTCAAACAATGAATTAGACCAGGCCGGGCCCAGGCCTTCCTTGTTCTGGCTATAAGGCGTGGTGGGCAGGTTGCCGCCGTAAATAGAAGAGCATCCGGTGGCGTTGCCGATGACTGTGCGATCGCCGAAGAGTTGGGTCATCAGCTTGATGTAGGGAGTTTCGCCGCACCCGGAGCAGGCGCCCGAGAATTCGAACAGAGGCTGCAGTAACTGGCTGTCTTTGACCAGGCTTTGGGTCAGCAAGCGGCGGTCGATCTCGGGGATGTTCAGGAAGAAATCCCAATTTGCCGCTTCAGGTTCGCGCAGCGGAGCTTGCGGCACCATGTTGATGGCCTTGTGCTTCACTTCGCTCTTGCTCTTGGCCGGGCAGACCGCCACGCAGAGCGCGCAACCGGTGCAGTCTTCCGGGGCGACCTGCAAGGTGTACTTCATTTCCTTGAAGTCTTTCCAGCGGGCGGGCACGGCTTTGAACGTGGCCGGTGCGCCTTCGAGTTGGGCGGGTTGGTAAACTTTGGCGCGGATGACGGCGTGGGGGCAGACCAACACGCACTTGCCGCACTGGATGCAGAGGTCCTCATCCCACTCGGGAATATCGAGCGCGATGTTGCGCTTTTCCCATTGGGTGGTGCCAGTGGGGAAGGTTCCGTCGAGCGGCATGGCGCTGACGGGAAGGCTGTCACCTTCGCCGGCGATGATGCGGCCGGTAAACTCCTGGACGAAATCGGGCGCGTTGGCGGGGACCGGCAGACGCATGTCGAAAGTGGAGGTGGCGGTTTCGGGAACCTTCACTTGGGACAGGTGGCTGAGTGCCGCATCCACCGCGGCGAAATTCTTTTGCACCACGGCTTCGCCACGCTTGCCATAAGTCTTCTCGATGGCATGCTTGATAGCTTCGATAGCTTCTTCGCGCGGTAACACGCCGCTGATCGCAAAGAAGCAGGTCTGCATGATGGTATTGACGCGGCCGCCCATACCGGTCTTCTTGGCCACTTCGTAACCATCGATCACAAAGAAGCGCAATTTCTTGGCGATGATCTGGCGCTGGACGGTAAGCGGAAGCTGATCCCAGACTTCGTCAGGGCCGAAGGGGCTATTCAGGAGGAACGTTGCGCCAGGCTCGGCACATTTCAGAACGTCGAGCCGTTCGAGGAACGAGAACTGGTGGCAGGCGATGAAATTAGCGTTGGAGATGAGGTAGCTGGAGTGCAGCGGTTGCGGTCCGAAGCGCAGGTGGGAGATGGTGATGGCGCCGGACTTCTTGGAGTCGTAGACGAAGTAGCCTTGCGCATAGTTGGCGGTTTCTTCGCCAATGATCTTGATGGAATTCTTGTTGGCGCCCACCGTGCCGTCCGCGCCGAGGCCGTAGAAAAGCGCGCGCACGGTACCGGGGACTTCGCTCGAAAAGCTGGGATCGTATTCCAGGCTGGTATGGCTGACGTCGTCGAGGATGCCGATGGTGAAATGATTCTTTGGCTTCGACTGCAACATTTCGTCAAAGATGCCCTTGACCATAGCCGGGGTGAATTCCTTGGAGGAGAGGCCGTAGCGTCCGCCGATGACGCGCTTGCCGGTGACCATGGCTTCGTTCAGCGCGTTGATGACGTCGAGATAAAGCGGTTCGCCGGAACTGCCAGGTTCCTTGGTGCGGTCGAGGACCGCGATGGTCTTGACCGATGCGGGAAGCGCTGCAATGAAGTGTTCGATGGAGAAGGGGCGATAGAGGTGGACTTTGACCAGGCCGACCTTTTCACCGGCGGCGTTGAGGTGGGCGATGGCTTCTTCGGCGACTTCGGCGCCGGAACCCATGATGACCATGACGCGATCGGCATCGGGCGCGCCGAAGTAATCGAATAGATGATACTGGCGGCCGACCAGTTGAGCGAACTTATCCATGGCCTTTTGGACTATGCCGGGGCAGGCCTGATAGAAGGGATTGGCAGCTTCGCGGGCCTGGAAGTAGACGTCGGGATTCTGGGCGGTACCGCGGATGACGGGATGGTCGGGCGAGAGGGCGCGGGCGCGGTGAGCGCGGACGAGGGAATCATCGATCATGGCGCGCAGATCGGCGGGGGTGAGTTGTTCGACCTTGGCCACTTCGTGGGAGGTGCGGAAGCCATCGAAGAAATGGAGGAAGGGCACGCGCGCTTCGAGGGTGGCGGCCTGGGCGATGAGAGCGCAATCCATGACTTCCTGCACGGAATTGGAAGCCAGCATGGCGAAGCCGGCGGCGCGCGCGGCCATAACGTCGCTATGGTCGCCGAAGATCGAAAGAGCCTGGGCGGCGAGGGCGCGGGCCGCGATGTGGAAGACGGTGGAGGTCAGCTCGCCTGAGATCTTGAACATATTGGGGATCATCAGGAGTAGGCCCTGCGAAGCCGTGAAAGTAGTGGTGAGCGAACCGCTTTGCAGCGCACCGTGCAGGGCTCCGGCAGCTCCGCCTTCACTTTGCATTTCGACCACGGAGGGGACGGTTCCCCAAATGTTGGTGCGCCTTTCGGCGGACCACTGGTCGGCCCACTCACCCATGTTCGACGATGGGGTAATGGGGTAGATGGCGATGACTTCGTTAGTCTGGTGGGCGACGTAAGCCGCGGCTTCGTTGCCGTCGATGGTGACTTTAGGACGGGTGATGCTGGATGAATTGGTCAAACCTTCCCCCTCATGCTCGGATTGCGGATGCAGATGCTTAAGCCATATTATAAGACCTTTTTGTCGTAAAAATCCACAGTATTTTTTGGGGGCGAGGATTTGTGCGCTGGGACGACGTCCGTTTCGGATCGCGGATGGGACAAACCGCCGTTGGCACCAACATTGCACGACAAAACTGGCGGCAGGCCCGCACAGCAAGTACCGACCCGTGGCCATCCCGTCCTTCTTCTTCGGGCGGGCGACCAGGAAGCACTACATGTTCTGCCGCCTGCGGCGCCTTATCGCTACCAGCACCAGCATGGCGCCGGCGCCAATCCATAGAACGGCTTGCGTAAAGATTGAATTCACGATGTGCCCTGTCTCCTGGTTCACTTTCCATATCGGCGAAGAGACGCCCAACATGCATCCACATGTTCAACCGGGCCGATCGCGATAAATGGCGAGAATAATGTCACTGTCATTAGAGCGCAAGCCTCCAGAACAGGACTGAGGGATCGAGGCCGCCTGACATAGTCCTCTTGTGTCTCGCTGGCTATACTCGTCTAAACATGGACACAGCCCGAAGGCTGCCTGGAAACGGAAGCCCATGTTGCCGAAGGGCCCGCCCCATTGACACTGCGGCGCTTCTGACCCACCTCTGACCAGCCCATGCCCCGAAAGAAAGTGATGGTATGCGGAATGCCATCAGAATCGATGAAAGAAGGCGATTCGCCTGCGGATTGAGTAAAGTGACGCTAGCGAATATGCTGGGGACATCGATATGTTTCGAGTGCCGTGGCTGTTTCGCGGATGGCGCGGGATCCTGGCCATCGTTCTAAGCACGCCGTTGCTGGCCGTCGCTTTGGTGCTATGGCGCGCTGCGCACGCCAAACAAGAAGCAGACCTCGATGTCCTGGCGAAGACCGAGATCCCGTACCGTGTCCTAAACGTCGACCGGCTCGCGCCTCCCGACGTTGAGCCAATAACGGCGCTCCCCAACTTCCGCGATCTGGCGGCTTACAAAGAAATGATCGCGGTGAGCGCCCGCGCCGGCCTTTTCCTCTACAACCGGGATGGCGCCCTGATCCGTTCGTATCGCGCGGGCATCGAATTGCCTCCAGCCGAACTCGGCCCCATGTCGGCCGGACTGGCAGCAGGTTCGGGTGAGCCGGAACTGTTCATTGGCACTCGGGGCGAGGGTCTGCTGGCGTTCGATGGATCGCGCTTTCGCCAGATCCTTCCGGCGGATTCCCGACTGAGAACTGTTACCGCAGTACTGGCGTTGGGGTCCGGACGGGTCCTGTTGGGCACCGAGCGCCAAGGACTTCTGGTATTCGACGGCCAGCGCCTCGCTGAGTTCCACTCGCGCCTTAACACCGAGCAAATCACCGCGCTAGCGGGCGGCGACGGCAATCTGTGGATCGGCACCCTTCGGAATGGCGCGTTCCACTATCGCGCCGGACAACTCGAACAACTCGTTGCCGCGCTGCCTGATCCGCAGGTATTGTCGATCACGGTGGAAGGGGACGCGGCGTATGTCGGCACGGCCCTGGGTGTAGTGGAGTTCCGCGGCGGACAGCGACTCCGCACCTTGGCCGATGGATTCTTCGCGCGAGCCCTGGCGTTGCACGGCGAGAATCTGCAGGTGGGCACGGAGGATGAGGGCATTGTGGATGTGCCGTTGCAGTCATGGCCAGGGCCACGAGTGCCAGCCGATACGGGTCCACCGCCGGGGCCCATTCTCCGGCTCGCGAATCTGGAAGGCGCGGCGTACGCCGTCAGCGACGACGCGATATACCGGTACGATACGGCGTCTAAGCGATGGACGAGCGTACTGACGGCCGGCCCTGCCCTGCTGGCTGACCGCAACGTATCGTCACTTGCACTCAGCGGGGGCCGCCTATGGATCGGCTACTTCGATCACGGCCTGGACGTAGTGGATTCCAGTCTGGAGCACACCGTGCACCACGAAAGCGATACGCTCTTCTGCATCAATCGCATCGTAGCGGACACGGAACACCAGCGCACAGCGGTAGCCACGGCTAACGGCCTGGTGCTGTTCGATTCCGGCGCTGAACCGCGCCAGGTGATGGGACGCAAGGATGGCTTGCTGGCCGACCACGTGACGGATGTGGCATTTCGCGCGGGAGGCATGGTGGTGGCCACCCCGGCGGGCTTATCGTTCGTCGATCGCGCGGGCGTGCGCAGTCTCTACGCCTTTCACGGCTTGGTGAACAACCACGTCTATACCGTCGCCACAGAAGGCGCCCAGGTGGTGGCGGGAACCCTTGGCGGCTTATCGGTGCTTTATAACGATACGGTACGCACGAATTACACCACGGCTAACTCACATCTGAAACTCAACTGGATCACGGCTCTGGCGCGCATGGGAGACGGCTGGTTCGCCGGAACATACGGAGCCGGCGTGCTCAGGCTGAACGCATCCGGCGACTGGAGCGCATTTCCCGATTTGAATGGCGGCCTGGTGGTGAATCCCAATGCGATGGTCGTGAGTGGCAGCCAGCTTTATGCCGGCACCCTGGACCGCGGGCTATTTGTTTTCGACAGCGCAACCGGCCGTTGGACCAACCCGGCAGCGGGACTCCCGTCGCGGAACGTAACGGCGTTAGCGGCCGGCAATGGCTATATCTACGTGGGAACGGATAACGGACTTGTGCGCTTGCGGGGAGGAGCACTACGATGAGGCGCCTACCGATACCGGCCCGTTTGCTCGTGGCATCCCTCATTTGGACGGCTGCGATGGCGACTGACACAGGCGTGCTCATACCGGGCGATCGCCAGCAACCCGACCCGGCCGTCTTCTCGCTGAACGAAATGGCTGTCGAGATCCTGATCGATAATGGCGTCGCGCGCGTTCGGGTGCGGCAAATCTTCGGTAACCATAGCGCCTCCATTAAAGAAGGTGTCTACGAGTTCGCGCTACCGGACAAAGCCACGATTTCCGATTTCGCCGTTTGGGACGATGTCACGCGTATCCCCGGCGTTATTCTGGAGCGGCGCCGCGCCGGCGAAATCTACGAAAAGGCCAAGGCCCAAGTCATCGATCCCGGACTTTTGCAAATGGGCGAAAGCAGCGCCGGCGAGAGCGACACAGCGGTCCGGCCCAGCCAGAAATTCACTGCGCGCATCGTTCCTATTCCTGCATTCGGCACCAAGCGAATCGAGGCGGAGTATCAACACCCGGTGTCCGTCGAGCGATATCAATCGGAACTGGTGGTTCCACTGAAGCCCGATGTATATGGTGTCGAGACCGCCGGGCATCTCACCATCACGCTCGAGTTGCGATCCGCGCATGCCATACGGAACTTCGAGGCGATGGCAAAGACCTACCCGCTTCAGATCCGCGAACGGGGTCCCAAGCTGGTGAAGGCGGAATTCTTTGGCAACAACGTGGAGTTGAAAGAAGACCTGGCGTTACGCTACGCCCTCGATCCAGCGGAAGCGGATACGCTGCACGTGATCACCGAGCGCCAGAACGCCTCCGAGCCGGGATTCTTCCAGGCGCAAACGCTTCTGCGGATTCCCTCCGCGCAGACGGCCGCGGCCTCGCCACACGCGGCGCCACGGGCCAAAACGATCATTCTCTTGTTCGATAATTCGCTCTCTATGCAGTGGGACAAGCTGGAGCGAAGTTTCGCGGCGTGCGAGACGGCCCTGCGGCTTTTGCGGCCCGCCGATGCATTCAACCTGCTGCTATTCAATTCCGAAGTCGAAGCCTTCTCTCCGCAGCCTCGCCCGGCAACCCCGCAAAATATCGAGCAGGCGCTGGCGTTCATACGGAATAGCCGTATCCGCGGCGGTACAAACCTGCAGGGCGCGTTGACCGCCGCGCTCGCCCAAAACACACCCAGCGAACCGTACCTGATGTTAATCGGCGACGGCGGCGCCACAGAGGGCGTCGTGCATAACGGTAAGCTTGCGGAATGGTACGCGGCGCAGTGCCGTAAACGTCCGCCCTCCCAACGGCCCCATACGCTGGTGCTGGGCATCGGCGACGATGCCAATCTGCCGCTGCTGCGCATGCTCGCGAGTAACAACGGCTACTTCGATTGGGTGCGCTCTACGGAACCGATCGAGTTCAAGCTGAATGCGTTTCTGGATAAGATCGGCCAGGATCCGCTAAAGAACCTATCGCTGGCCGTATCACCCACGGCGGGTGTGGACCTGATCTATCCGTTGGAAGCGGCACGCTTCGCCGGTTCAATGGCCACATGGGCCGGGCAATACAAGCGGCCTTTGACAGATGCCACGTTCACCGTTACCGGAATCCGCGATGGGCAGGCGCTTCGTATTGCGCGCACGGCTTCACTACCGGCCGCGGGCGCCGACCATCCCGAACTGCCGCGTACCTGGGCCAAGGCTCGCGTGGATGCCTTGCTCGAAAAGATCGCACGCGACGGCGAGGATCGCGCCACCATCGACGAAATCATCCGGCTATCGAAGAAGTATAAATTCGTGACGCCATATACATCATTCCTAGCTGTGCCCCGAGCGCTGTTACGGCCGCGCGTGATTCGGCCAGGCGATCCGGTGCTGCGATTGAAAGCCGGCGAATCCATAGTGTCGGTCATTGCGCTGTTTCCCTTCGGCCTCACGAAGCCTCTGCGCTATCTGAAAGAGGACGACACCTGGCAGACGCGCTTCCTCGCGCCGGTAGATCTGGCGGACGGCGAATACCAGGTTCGGTTGATCTTACGCGATCGCGATGGACACGTCTACCGCGAATCGAAGAGCTTCGTAATCGCCAGCAAGACGCCGGTCTTGCGTGCGCGCCTGGAGAAAGCGCGGGTACATGCCGGCGAGGCCATACGAATTCGAGCGCAGGTTTCCGGGAATGCGCGCACAGTTACGGCGAGGCTCTACGGCGCTATGCCTGCCGCCCTGCGCTGGAACAGTGCGGCAAAGGCCAACACGGGCGAACTCGTGGTGCCGGCGTATCTACCGCCCGGAAGGTACACCGTGCATGTGACTGCCGAAGACATCGCGCATAACGCCGGATCGCAGGAGGTGGCCCTTGAAGTCTGGTGAGCGGATCTTGATTGCCGCGGGCCTGATAGCCGGCGGCGCGTGGCTTTTGCGCGGCGAACTGGAACCGTGGATTCAGCACACTCCCGCAGGTCCGGCGGTCGCGGCGCTCTTCCGCACCGTCTCCATGCCCGGCGGAAATGTAGCGATTCTGCGGCCGCCTGCCGAAAGCCGGCCCGCGCTGAGCAAGCTGATTTCCGGCGCCCCGCGCGACGCCATGCTTTACCGCTTGCGGGCGCAAGAAGCGGAGATGGCGCTCGATTTCACTGCGGCCGAGGCGGACTGGAAGACATACGCGCAGGCCGCGGCCGATCATTACGCTGCCCAAATCGAATTGGCCGATTTCTATCACCGGCGGTTTCGGCCGCGCGACGAAGTGGCGGCACTCACCACCACCGCGGCAGCCAAAGACGATCCACACGTACCCGCCAACCGGCAAAAGGGCTGGCAAGCCTACGAGCGCATCGCCACCGTGATTGCACAGGATGCGCTGCCTGAGCCCGAGGCGGAGACTGCATTCCGTGCGTGGGTAGCGCGGTATCCCCAAGAGCCGGAAGCAAGGCGCAAGCTCATCGAATACCTGGGCGCCAACAAGCGTTACGCCGCTGCCGGGGCGGAGATTGCCAGCTATAGCCGTGCTTTTCCCGACACATTTACGCCGGTCCGAATGCGGGCCGATCTGGAAGTGCGCCGCGGTCGTCCAGAGGCAGCGTTGGCGATTTACGACCGGGCGTTTCAGCCGCTCTGGCCCGACGAGATGCGGGCCAGCTATTTCAAACTGCTTGAGAACCAGGGCCAACTGCGGGAATTTGCCGGCAGAGCGCGCACCGCGCTGACTTCGAATCCCACGGACCTGAATGCCACGGCGCGGCTGTTCCATTATTTTCGGCAGCAGAACAATATCCCGGCCGCACGCCGTGTGTTGCTCGAATACCGCATGGCTAAAGAATCCGGTCAACCGTCCGGCGCGCAGCCGTGGACTGCGGATGAATTGCAGACCGCCGCGCAGTTGTTTGAATGGCTGCCGGATGTGAACGAAGCCGCGCGTCTATACTACGCGCTCTATAGCGCGCCACCCGCCGGGGGAGCGCAGGCTGAACGCGCCCTGTTCCATCTTTCCAATCTGTTGCTAACGGCGCCCAGTGACCCGATTCAGTTTGGATCGGGCGATCTCTCGTTTTACAAGGACATTGCCACCGTCGATTCGTCTCCAGGTTTTCTGAACGGCATTCTGTCGCTCTTGTTGAACGGGACTGGGCTCGGGTGGGAGTACCAAAACCAAAATCAGAAATCGGTCGCTTACTTCCATCGCGCAGCCGCGGCGCAACTGGTCGCATTGCTGGAAAAACGCTTCCCGCAATCCGCCTACCGCGAGCCACTACACGCGGCGATGATTTCCGCATATAGCATTTATGGCGACGATGCCGGCGTGATTCGCGCCGGCCGTGAGTTTCTGGCCGCATTCCCGAACGGAGCCGGGCGCGTCGCAGTGGCGATGCAGATGTCCGATGCCCTGGCACGGGCGAACCGTACGGGCGAGGAATTCGCCCTATATGATCAGCTGCTGCGTGAGTTAGCGGCCAAGTCCTACGGGATACCCATTGGCGCGGGCGCCCCATCGGGTGAATACGTTCAGGTGTTGGATAAATACCTTTCGCGCCTGGCGAGCCTGCGCCGTCCGCTCGATGCGCTACGCGTCTACCGGGGCGAAATCGATCGCAATCCCAACGACCAGGGCCTGTACGAACGGCTGGCCGCATTTCTCGAACAGAATGGCACGTCGCGCGAGGTGGAAGCGGTTTACGCCCAGGCGATCGCTAAGTTCCCCGACCGATCCTGGTACCACAAACTGGCGCGGTGGTATTTGCGCCGGCGGGAATATAACGCGGTGGAGAAGATCAGCCGCGACGCCATCGCCGTTTTCTCGGGCTCCGAACTGGAGCGATATTTCACCGAGATCGTCTCGCAGACCCACCCCGATGCGGTTCTCTATCGCCAGTTGAACCAATACGCGCACGAGCGCTTCCCGGAAGACATGGCGTTTGTACATAATCTAGTCGGCGCGTACAACCGCAAGGAGACCTACGATGCCGCGGCGGCCGAGCGTCTGCTCCGTCAATATTGGTTTTACGATCCTCAATTTCGCGCGATGCTGTTTGAGCGACTCTGGGAGCACGGGCGACTGTATCCCGAACTGGCGCAGATACGCGCTGCCAATCCGGGGATCGTGGACGGGCATTTCGATCAGGCGCTGGCTTCCAATCCGGCTGCCGTACAGTTCGTCCTGGAGGCGGAAGTTTGGCTCTCTCATTTTGAAGCCGCGGCCCCCGTCGCGCTAGCTATGGCCACGGCTTATCCGGGCCACGGCGAGTTCACCACCAAGGCCTCCGCGCTTTATCGCTCGCTGGCCGCCTACGACCCCCACGATACCGATGTCGCGGTGGCCATGGCCGGCTTTCAACATGCAGCCGATCCGCGCGACCCGACCATACTGGCGCGGATGGGCGACATACTCGCGGAGCAAGAACTCTTCAGCCGGGCGCGCACGTTCTGGGAACGCATCCCGTCCGAGAATCCCGGCAAACCCGATGGTTATCTGGATGCCGCCACGATTTATTGGGACTACTATTTGTATGGCGATGCGCTGCGCTGGATCGCCGCCGCCCGAAAGAAATTCAACGATCCGGCGTTGTTCGCGTACCAGGCCGGAGCCATAGAGGAAGGTAAGCGCGACTATGCGGGCGCGGTGCGGGAATATATGGCCGGAGCTCTACACGGCGAGAGCGCGGCGAACAGCCGCCTGCTGCGCCTGTTGAACAAGCGCCAAACACGCGGGATGGTTGACCAGTCCACCGCGGCCGCCGTTGCCTCCAATCCGTCGCCGCAGGCGGTATCCCTGCGCATAGCGGTACTCGAAGCAGAACAACGGCGGAGCGAACTGGAAGCGCTGTTGCGAACGCGCGTGGAGGCGGAGAAGTCATCGTCAGCCCTCACTCAGCTCCAGGAAAACGCCCGCCGCCTGGGATTCGACCGCATTGAGGAGCGCGCCAGTGAGCGCCTCGCGGCCATCACCAACGACCCTGTGGATAAGATGCGGCTGACTCTCGACTACATACGCCTGCTCGAAGCGAAGAAAGACATCGCGGGCGCCGCGCGCACGGCTGATGCTCTGTATCGAGCGCATCCGTTGATACTTGGCGTAGTGCGCGGCGTAGTCGATTTTCACACCCGCAATCAACAGCCGGATAAAGCCATTGACATTCTACTCGATGCATCCAAGCATGCCCGTACCGATTTGGCCGCCGGCTTTACGCTCGAATCCGCACGAATCGCTACGGCAGCCGGTCAATTGGATCGCGCGCGTACCCTACTCAACGGATTGCTCGCCGCCGATCCGTTGCGCGCCGGCTATCTCGCTGCCATGGGCGATACCTGGCTG
Source organism: Bryobacterales bacterium (assembly GCA_963738345.1). GTDB lineage: Bacteria > Acidobacteriota > Terriglobia > Bryobacterales > Bryobacteraceae > Bog-159. The sequence goes on along the minus strand of CAVTWI010000002.1, from coordinate 1,191,966 downwards.
CATGCCAAGGACGATGCCGGCTTCCGCGACTATCAGTTCGCCATCATCCAACGCCTGAAGCTGTCTCACTTGACGGCCGCCGAGCGCATAGAGCGTATCGCCGCCATCCGCCGCGCCCTGATTCCCGCGCTCGACCGGTTGAAGGATAGTGCCGGGGCGACCGATCAATATATCGAAGTCGTCGACAGCTATCCGGAGGATGCGGAGCTTACCAAGGAAGCGGCAGCTTATGCGGTGACGCACGGCCAAGCGCCGCGGATGGTGGCGTTCTATCGTCAGACCATTGCGGCGGCACCACTCGACTATCGGTGGCCGATCGTACTGGCCCGTATCGAAACCGTGGCCGAGGACTATCCGGCAGCCATCGCCGATTACGAGCGCGCCATCAAAGCCCGGCCGGACCGTGCCGACCTGCTGGAAGCTAAAGGGCGGCTCGAAGAACGGCTGATGCGGTTTGATGAAGCTATCAAGAGTTATGGCCGGCTTTACGAATTGGCCTATCGCGATCCGCGGTGGCTGATCAAAGTCGCGGAACTGCGGGCCCGCACGGGGCAAAATGCGGCAGCGGTTGCCGCACTCGAAACTGCGATCATCGGCGCACGAACCAGGACGGCCGACGCCGAATTCGAGATCGCCGAACGGCTGGAGACATGGCACATCATGCCCGACGCCGTCGCGTTTGCAGAACGCGGCGCAAGTCTCGCGGGTCCCGATCTTTTTAAAGATATGGGCCATGCGGTGATTTATGCGCGCATCATGACCAAGGCGCGGCGCGCCGACATGTTGCTTCCGCGCCTGACTGAGGATAGCCCGTCGCGGCATCAGGTGGCGCAGGCGGTTGGCCGCGTCATCAACGGAACGTATACCCCGGAAGAGAAGACGCGCTTCGAGCAGGCACTGATCTCGGGCGCGGCCGGAATGCCGGTCCTCACGCGCGATGCCACTCTGTTGCCATTGGCCGAGGCTGCGGGAATGGTGGACTTAGAGGCTCGTTGGCGCTGGGAGTCCATGGCCGCTGCCGGGCTACAGGTCGACCAAACCTTTGTCGCGCTTCAATCGCAGCGCGGACTCTATGGCGAATTGGGCACGCAATTGGAAGACTACGCCGCGCAAAATACAGGCTTGCCGGTAGCGGGTAACGCGCTAAGCCAAGCGGCTCAAGCCTTCATCGCGGAAGGAAACGTGGACAATCAGATGCGTGTTATGCAGAAGGCGCTGGCACGCAACGCGCTATCGGGCGAACTGCTGGACCGTTACCTCGGGTTGCTGGCGCAACGTCAACCCGACCAACTACTGGCCATCGTGCGTGGGAACGGTTCCGCGGAAATCCGCAACCGGGCCATTCAATTCGCGCTGGGCGGCGACCACCGCGAGCTAACCTATTCGGCCATTCGCACTCGCGGAATGGAGCTTGCCCCGGTCTGGAGCAAGGCCTACACCGCGCTGGCCGGCGAGTATTTTGACGACCGGTCACCCGCTATCGACGCGGCATTCCAGGCCGCTCTCGATACGCGCACCATCGGCGCCCGGCTGCAAACCGTGCTCAAACCAGATTCCATCATTGCGGGGACGCTATGGTTCTACTTCGGCGCGCGCTACGGCGACTATTTGGCTTCGGGAAAGAACGCTTCTGCCGAACGGTGGCTGCCAGCATCGCTCGAAGCCGCGCCTGGAAATCCCGGCGCTTACATGGCAATGGGCGATTCCTATGCCGCGCGCGGACAGGGCGCGCGGGCGATTACGCAATTTGAACATGCGCTGGAACTCGATCCCGACCGGGGCGATGCACACGACCACATCGCCCGAACCCTCTGGTCCGAGGGCCGCCAAACCGAAGCGATCGGTCAATGGAAGTCCGCGCTGGCCGCTTTTCTCCGAATTCAGAGCCGTGGTGTGCGGGTTCCCGAAAGCTTTTGGGACCAACTGGCGGAGACCTTCACCGATATCGGCCAGCGCCACGCGCTTGGAGAACTGCGCGGAGATATCGTGCATTTGCTCGGCGATTACTACCAGCGCAATCGCGAATACCGTATTGACGAACTGGTCGCCCCGGCAGTGCGCGCTTCCGTGGAATCGGGCGAGGGTACCGGCTGGCTGGTTGATCTGGCGCGGTCGATGGAAAACCCGGACCCCATTCTATACACCCTCGCAAGGGACCCCGGCATCACCGAGCCGCAGCGCATTACACTGCACCGCGCCATGGTAAACATTTGGGCCCAGCGTGCCGAATCGACCTTTGGCGCCAACCGGGAAAATGCGCAGACCATGTTGACGCAGGCGCGCTGGCAACTGATCTCGATGCTTCTGGATGCAGGCGACGTAAAGGCTGCATCCGAGGAGTGGAACTTGGTGGCTGCCGCGGACGCCGCCAATTACGATCGCAGCGTCGAAATACGGCTGGCCTCCCGCACAGGAACGCTGGATGCGCTGCTCGATCGGTACCGCTCCGATCCGAGCAAAGCACCGTCTGCCGAGATGCTGCAGCGCGCGGTGGAATCGCTACGGAAGAATGGAGACGAGACCGCCGCGCGAACAGTTCTGGCGTTCCTCTATGACCGCGAAATCCGGAACGGACATCTGGAGGCACCCAATTTCCTCGGTTTGGCGGAAGTGGATCTACAACGGGGAGAAACGGGCGCGGCGGTGGCACTCTTGAATCGCATGGCCCTGGTAGTCGATGGCGCTGACGGCGACGATTTCGAGACGTTGCTGCCCGCAGCCGAATTATTGGGCAACTACGGAAAGACTGCGGAGTCTGTCGATTTCATCCGGCGCCGCATGAAAGCAGCGCCCTGGGACTCGGAAGCAAAAGTGGACTTGGCCCGCATGCTTTCGAAGGATTCCGCCGAACGCCAGCGGCTGCTGGAGGGGGCCGTAACCGACCGGGACGCGGCGTATGCTCTGCGTGCCGAAGCCAGCCGGTTGGCCGCCCCACAGCGCTTGCCGGGTATCTCGGGTACCGAACTGGCGCTGTTGTCTTCCCCGGTTACTCCAGAAGCCGCCGGGAAACCCTATCAGGTAGAGGCTCGTATGCAAGCCGCAGACGCCGCGGCAGACCCCGAAGTGAAGCTACGCTTGTGGCGCGAGGCGCTGGCACTGGCTCCCACGGACGGGCGCGCCCGCCTCGGCGCGCTACGCACGGCGATTGCGCTGCGCCGCGACAGTTTGTCCGTGGCGCTCGAACGGGGCACCGCACAGCCGGACGGCGGATTCAACAATGAGATGCATTTCTACCGGCGTCACGGACGTTTGATGCCGTACCGCCAGCCCGGGCCCGCCACTGTTTTGCCGCAAATACAGCTTAGTGACGGGGAGCGGGCGGCGCTTGCCGAATCGCTTTCCGCGGCCGCTGAGCGACTGGACGACCTGAACGCCGCGCAGAGTTATCTACGCACAGCGATTGACCTGCGCGCGCCAAATCAGCGCGATGCGCTCGAGCGGCGTTTAAGCGCGTTGGCGGCCGAGCAGGATCGCCGGATGAAGAACGCCGCGCGGCAACCTGTGATCAAGAATGCCATCGAGCAGGACCAAGTCGTGCGTCCACGAATTCTCAGGAGTGCGCAATGAAGAAAGGGTTGCTGTTCACCGCGCTGCTGCTATCCGCTGCCGGATTGGTCTTCCTGCAGACGGTTTCGCCGGCACCAAGACTGGCGAGCCTGATGCCCAGCGGCGCGCTGTTATACCTGGAAGCGCCGGATTTCGGCCGGTTGCTGCGCGATTGGGATACGTCGAACATGAAGGCCGATTGGCTGCCGAGCGCGAACTACGCCGTGTTCTCCCGTTCCAACCTGTTCACCAAGCTGCAGGAAGTTTACGGACAATACGGCGACGCGGCGGGGTTCCCGCCCAATCTGAAGAGCGTGATCGAGATTGCCGGAACGGACTCGGCACTCGCGCTCTATCAGATTCGCGATGTCGAGTTCCTATATATCAGCCGGATCGGAGAAGCGGACCTGGCCAAGACGCAGTTGTGGACCGTCCGCGCGAAATTCGAGCAGCGTCGCGCCGGCGGCATATCCTTTTACCTGCGCACCGATCCAGCATCCAAAAGAACGGTGGCCTTCGCCTTCGCTAAAAGGTACCTTTTGCTCGGCACCAGGGACGATTTGGTAGCCCAGGCACTCGAATTGATCGCGGGGCGATCGAACCCCAGCGTCGCTTCGGATCGCTGGTATCGCGATGCCGTAAGCGCGGCGCCGCGGGCTGCGGAACTCCGACTGGTGATGAACCTGGAATCGCTCGTCCGGAACGTATATTTCCGTTCGTATTGGATTCAGCGGAATGCGTCAATAGTCCGCCGGTATTGGGCAGAAGTGGCCGACGTGAAACGAACCGCCGATGCCGTCACGGAGACCCGCGTGCTCCTCCGCGCTCCGGACGGGGTGGACCGCGCGCCCGCGGCTGATAATGCCGTTTCGGGCTTACTGGCATTGGTTCCAGCCAATGCCGGCCTGTACAAAGCCTGGCGTCCGGGCGAACCTTCAGAAGTCGCCGAGTTAATCGTGCAGAAGCTGGTCGCGCCCCAGCCGCAGCGTTCCATTGACTGGCGCGAGGCGCCAGCAGCGGCCTCTCCGGACAGCCTTGCCGGCAGTGAAGGCGACCTCGAAACCCGCATCGACGAACAACCGCTACCGCCGGACGCCGGCATTTCGGATTCGATTACCGCTGTACGCGCGCTGGTCGAGAAGACCGGCAGCCGCGCGTTGCTGCTGGTTCAATCCAGCGTGCCGCTCTCCGGACCGTTTATCAGGATGCCTTCCGTAATCGTCCTAGACGGCGGGCAGGAGTGGGATCGGGATTCGGTCCGGACTTCCCTCGGCGTCGCCGCCGGAAAGCTATGGACCACCTCGCAAATTGGGGCGGGATGGGCTGCTACATCGGCGGCGCAGCATCCGATTGAACGCCTGGACGGATTGGGAACGCTCGTGTTCGCCTTGAGCGGCCGGCTCCTGTTTCTCGGCAACGATGCCAATTTGCTAGCCTCCGTCCTGGATCGGCTTGGGACCGCACAGGCAACAGGCGTGTTCAATTATGCCGCGGGCTTCCGGCATCAGCGTGAGCGGTCCAACTACCAGCGCGTAATGACCGCCCTCGATTTCAACTCACCCGCTGGAAATGGCCCCGAGCTCGCGCACGCACCGTTGCTCTTTTCCGGTAATATCGGCAGCCTGAGTCGAATCTTCTCGAAGGTTGGGGAGGTGCGCGTCACGGAGGAAGAAAGAGCTAACATCACCGTGCAGATCGTGGTGTATCAGATGCTACGCTGATCGCCAACTCCGCAAGTGCAGAAACGAGGCGGTGCGCCCAATCGGACGTCCGCGAACGTTACCGCCGGCTGATCCTGGCCCTTGGGCAGCCAAGAAATATGGACATTGTAATGCCGGGCATGCGATGGTGAGCCCGCCGTCCGGCGCGATTCCATGCAAGACATGCTGCGAGGATGCGGTACAAATGTAGCATGGACATCGTGAAATGGAAATACCTGCGCGACGAGGTAAGCGGTTTGGATGAACTGGACTCTAAACTGGCCCACTGGGGAGGCCTCGGCTGGGAACTGGCTAGCATCATTCATACAACTGAAACGGGAAAACCCGATGAGCAGAACATCCTCACTCCGGAGAGATGGATGCTGGTGCTGAAACAACCTAGCGCTTCGTGAGCCCATTGACGGATCAAGAGGTCTCTTCAAAGGGCGGGCATCCCGGGCTAATGGCGGCATAAGGAAGAAGTGAACTGCCGCGCCTTACTCGTGGTGCCAATTGGCTGCCTGCGGGTCGAGGATCACGCCAGATGACAACTGCGCACTATGAAGCGCCCGATCATTCCGATGAGAAATGTCAGCCTCACTGGTACGTCACAAACCAGGGGCTGCTCCATGCCACGTCCGGAGCGCCGCCCGGGTTTTCCGTGTCCGTCTGGAACACCCGGATGTAGTAATAAGAAAATGTACTTTCCGTTCTTCACCACGTCCACTCGCAGGATTATCCGGTGCATCGATCTGTGCGACGATGCGCGGCGCCTGGCCCACGGCGGCGGCAAATTGCTCTCCGACCATGTGTCCATCCGCGGTAGCCTTGACAATAATCTCGTCGCTGCCCGCATATGTCCGCCGCGCCAGCATAGAGTCGAAGAGTCCCTCGCGATCCTCTTTCGGCGACCAGACGCTTGCCCAACTGTTGTGGGTCGAGCCGTGGCCGCTGAACGATACGAAGCCATAGAGATTGCCGCGATTCAGTGCGTCCTGCGCGAAGTGGCCCTTCTCGCCGACTGCGACTGGCCCCGCTTTTCGCACTTCGGCAACTCCCATGCTTGGTAACTCGAGCGCGCGCCTTGATAGATTTCGAGCAAACAATCGACGGGCGGTGTTTCCCAAAGGAAACTGCCGATAGGCTGACTCACTTCGCCAAATGTATGAGGCACGATCATCACTTTCTGGCCCGGCTGCTGATAGACATGGGCTTTTACCGGAAATGAGAAGGGGAGGGTGCGCCATCAGGTCCACTGTCTTTTGCGTGTACCGCCATTGATAGTCGCGCAGACCGTCGGGCCAGTTTCCGCCGGTCACCTCGTTGTGGTCCGAAGTGCCCAGCCAGTCCAGTTGCGCGGCGTCCATGGAAAAGGTGATAGGTCTGACCATTGCTCGTCATGGTCGCCCGTGGCCTTGGCGCGGGCTTGTTTTGCGGTGCGCCCAATCGGAGATCCGCGCACGTGACCGCCGGCGGGCCCTGGCCCTTGGGCAGCGTCGAAACATAGACACTGTAATGCCGGGCATGCATGGGATCGGATGAGAACACCGTCTGCGATCGCCCGTCGCTCGCGTAGCCGATGGTAAGCCCACTATCCGGCGCGATTCCGAGCGCTGCATGCTGCGAATTGTGTCCGGAACTTTGCGAGAGCCGCACCGGAACGATCCAGTGGTCGCCGCTGAGGCGCGTGGCATAAAAGTGGTAGATTTCGTTGAACGTGGAGAAGGTCCAGTGGCGAAAGCCCATCCACAGCGAACCCGCGCCGTCGAACTGCAGATGCGGTAATTCCGCGAACCGTGTGCCGCGTCCATCAAGGACTGTGCTAACATCGGCCGACGGAGCCTGCACCCGTCCATTCGCATAAAACGCGCATACCGATATTGCGCGAGAAGTGCAGCCCGCGGCTACCGGGCGCGGCGCTGACGCGGGAAAAATTCTTGCCCCAGTTCTGGTCCGCTTCGTCCCAGGCGACCCAAACCCGGTCCTGGCCATCGATCGCAATGGACGAATGAAACTGCGCGCTAGCCTCGGTGGTCATCGCCACAATGTTGCCCATCTTGCCGCCGTCGAAACTACGGAGATAGACGTCGTAGTTGCCGGTCTGATAGCCGTCCCACGAGATCCAGGCTGCGATAGCGGCGCGCAAAGACATCCGAGGGCAGATTACGGAAAGACTGCCAAACCACAGTGACATCTCCCGCGGCGTTCGCGGCGGCACGGGCGTTGAAATCAGCGGAGGGCGCAGTAGTCAGTCGCTGCGGCGCGGAAACCGTCCCGGAGTTGGAAATGGTGGCCGTGATCGGCGGTTGCCAGGCGCCGTGCGCAGGCTTCCGCGAAACCAGGACGCGGTCAGGGTCTTTGTCATTCCACTCGATCCAGATGGCCCCCAGCGCGCCGTCGCCTCCGTACGCGATGGCCAGCCAGTCGCCCTGTTTGTCCGGGTTGCTGACCCGCTCGCCCGCTACTTCGCCGGCGATGGTCATGGCAGGCATATCGAAAACGATCGGGGCTTCCGGGTTTCCGGGCTTCGGCTCGCTCTCTTTCTTCAGTCTGAAAGCAAGACCCATTCAACTCTCCTCTCGATGAGAATTTACGTCAGCCCCGAAATCGCCGGTTCGGCTGCTGGCCGCTCGTAAGCAGATCATTTCGGAGTTCTTCCTCCAAAATAGCGTCCTCGAACCTCACTTAGACCTTCGAGTCCCCAGGCTTGACGTGGGGCTACAACTAGTTCAACTTCTTCACTGCCGACTCTAAGTTACTTTTCATGCACTTAGCGGCTTAGCAACGCGTGCTTGGCAATCCGCCATGCTACGATCAGCCCGAGAAGCTGTTTCTTACCGGGCGCACGCGGCGCGCATAGCGGATCCACCAGATGCAAACAATATGTAACGCCAAAACGCCGCAAACAGCCCAGCGCCCTTATTCTTGGCCTAGCGGTGTCTACCCGCGCCGGCTGCAATGCAACTATAACATAACAAGCATGTTATAAGCGGACATCAAAAAAAATGGCTTTGTTCGCTCGCCCGTGTCCCACCTGCACACACCTGCACAATGCCGCCCAAAGCTGCCCAATTCTGCACAACCCCCAATAAAACCTGAACAGTCCGTCCACTCCGCCAGTCTTAGCTGATGAAGCACCGGCGCATGATCGACCTCACCCAAGCCATCTCCCTCCGGGACCCCAGCTTAGTCGCCTCCCAGGAAACCGCCGCCCGCGACGCGCGCTTCGCCAGCTTGGTTGACCGCCAGTCCCGCTTCGTCTTCCGCGTCGCTTATGCCCTCCTCCGCAACCCCCACGACGCCGAGGACGCCGCCCAGGAAACCTTCCTCAAGCTGTATCGCAATCGCACCTGGGAAGCCATCCAAAACGAGCGCGCCTTCCTCGCTCGCACCGCCTGGCGCATCGCCCTCGATAAAAGCGATAAAATCCGCCGCGCCCGCACCGAGCCCCTCGGCCCGGACCAACCGTCGCCAGTGGGACCCAACCCCGAGCAAGCCGCCCTCTCCGCCGATTGGAACGCCGCCGTCCATCGCTTGGTCGATGCCTTGCCGCCCGAACTCCGGCAGCCCCTGGCACTCTCCACCGTCGAGGATATGACCTCGTCCGAAATTGCCCAGGTCATGGGCATTCCCGAAGGCACCGTCCGCACCCGCCTCATGCGCGCCCGCCAGATGCTGAAGCAGAAGTTGGCCGAATTACAGTTGCCGAACAGAGGAAGCCGTTATGAAAAATGATGAACCGGATGCGTTGGACCGGGCCCTCGATAGCGCCTTAGCTGCCTACTCAAGCCACGAACCCTTGGCCGGATTCGAGCAGCGCATCATCGCCCGCCTACACGCCGCCCCCCCCCAACGCTTGTTTCACTTCGGCCGCTGGGCGCTGGCCGCGGCCGGCCTGGCAGCGCTGGCTACCATTGTTACGCTCATCCCGCGGGACACCCCGCCCAGCCTGTCGATTCAGCCGCCGTCGCCAACCGCGCCGCCCATCACACAAGTAAAGGTTGCCCTAGTCAAAACGATCCCGGCCCATCTCAGAAAGCCGATGCTCTCGCGTGATGAGCGCGCCTTGCTTGCCTTCGTCGAACAATCGCCGGAACAGGCCCGCGCCGCATTTCTCGACTGGCCGCGCCAGAGTGACCAGCCCATTCAAATAGACCAGATCACCATCCAACCACTAAGGAGCGATTATGCGAACAATCCAAAAAACGATTCAAAAGACGATGCGAAGTAAGACGGCATTAGCCATGGCCTTCGGCGCCATCCTGCTAACGGCCAATATATCTGCAGCCCAAAATGCACCCGAACCAGCCAAGTACTTTCACCTCGATTTTGAAGTGAAAGAATTGGATGCCGGTAAAGTCGTAAATGCCCGTCACTACCTGACCACAGTCTCCACTCAAGACTCTAGCGGCACGATTCGCAGCGGCAGTAAGGTCCCCGTACAATACGGCACCGAAACCAATGCTTCGTTCTCTTATATTGATGTCGGCGTGAACATCGACACCCGCCAAGCCAAGCAGATCGAAAGCGATTTGGCCCTCAGCGTCACCGCCGAAATCAGCACCGCCGTACCCGGACCCAAACAGCCCGTGATTCGCCAGACTAAGTGGAGCGCCAACGTCATCGTGACGCTGGGCAAGCCCACCGTCATCTTCTCGTCCGACGACATCGCCGGCAAGGGTCAGATGCAACTCGAACTGACCGCCGTCTCTATTCCGGCGCGTTAACGACTATCGTCGTAGCGGTGCTTGGATTTGCATTGTTGGTCGCCGGTAAGGTGCTCAGTAATCCCTCGTAGTACACCTGCACGGGGAAAATGCCGGTAGAGAATCCCGGCAGATTCTTCAGCGCAGTGCCGCTCGGAATCTGGACGTTGATCTGCCACAGCCCCGGATACCCAGGCGCCAGACCGGAGAATTGTACAGTCGCCTGCGAAGCGCCCACATAAACTACCGGCACTGATCCGGTGCTCACAGTACCCGACGGTCCCTGGCCGTCGGGCGGTGCGCCTTGCACTTGTCCCTGCCCGGTCAGATACAGCTGGATAAGGGAGCCCTGTTGCACCGGATGCGCCGACCCGTTTACCGTGTTATCGCATGCGCCGTTCACCACGTTGCAGTTCAGCGCCGCGATTTGGCCCGTGCCCGCCTGGTTCGACGTAAAGAATCCGGGAGATGCTGTATTCATGGTGAGCGTTCCGCTTCCCAGCACTTGGGAAGTGGACGCGTTCACTACCATCACCGGAGTGGTACCCGAAGTAGGAGCCTCGAAAGGCAACACGAAGTTAATCTGCCCGGGAGCTACAGTAGTAATCGGCGATGCTTGGCCGTTCACTAACACTTGCACTCCGCCCAGCGTAGTCGGCACCGGCAGCACGTAGTTGACCGTTGTGGTAGTGGCGAAGGTCGATCCGTTGAATGCGAAGATCGAAGCAAATGCGCCCGGCGCCAGATAGTAAGTCTGGTCCGCCAATCCGCCCAAAGTGCAGCCCATGGCGCACTGGAAATTGCCGCCATTGTCCGCGGCCAGCGCCGGATAATGAATGCTTACGCGGTTCGAATAATCCGCGACATAAAGCGCCCCATAGCTATCCTGGGTCACCGCTATCGCCGGGTATTCGCAAAGTGCCGCGGTGCACGTCAGGTTCGGCCCGCTCACTTCCACCACGGGCATCCGCAATGTAGCGGCATTGGATCCTAATGGGTTCGGCGGCGCGAAGCGCGAAAGACCCGAATTGTCGCCTACCCAAACATCGTCGTGGTAACCCAACACGGTGCTCTGATTAACCCAGACCGCCTGCGGACCATTCAAGCCGGTATAAGAGTTGACTGGCTGGTCCGATGTTGTTCCCGAAGGGATGTTGAATACCTGTATCTGGTTGTGACCCGTGTCGGCAACGTATAACTCTGCAATGGAATCCTCTGCAATATGGTGCGGCGAACTCAGCACATTATTAGTCGTCGCCACAAAATTGGACTGCCCGATTACGGCGCTCGCCTGCTCGCCGTTGGTCGGGCTCTTAAGCGAAAAGAGTAGCACGCGGTTCGCTACCGCATCGGAGACTAATAGCCCGCGGGCTGCGTCGAAGACCAGACCGTACGGATACACCATGGTCGATTGGCTAGCCTGCGGATTCGATATTCCCGTGAAGGCGGGTTGGCCGAAGACCAGGTTGGCTTGCTGCACGAAGTTCACCGGTTCGAACGGGGCCGGGAAGCGCAACACCCGTCCGTTAGACGAATCGGCCACCCACAAGTCGCCCGTGGCTGGGTCGACCGCCAGTCCGGTGGGATAGCATAGGCTGGCGTTAGTAGGTTGCCGGGGGAGTGACTCATTAGTCGGATTCACTATGCCGCCGAAATTACAAAGCGAAGTAGCCAGGTCGGGCTCGCCAATCACAATGTCCGCCTGTACTCCGGGCGCAACTTTGCGCGCATCCGCGAAGCCCAGTACGCGATTGTTATTCGGATCGGAGATATAGAGGTGCGGGGTACCGCTGCTCGAATCGACTACAATACCCGCGTCGTATGAACTGTTCGCCGGGTTCGGTCCGAAATAGAATTCCCGGCCGTGAATGCTGTTGGGGCTGTCATACGGAAAATCGCTTTGCCCCAATACTACAGATGCCGTGGTCGTTTGTCCGGCATTCGCATAAACCAATACGCGGTGGTTATACGCATCCACCACAAACAAGTCCGTGCCGGCCACCGCCGCCGCAACCGGATGGTTGTAAGTCGGAATCTTGGTGCCATTGCTGGTGAAAGAAGCCTGTGGGTTGCCGGCATTCACCAGGCTGGTGGTGAAATCCGTGGTGCTCGCGCCCTGGCCCAATACCGCGATGGCCGTCGGCGGCGGTGTCGAAAGCGTTGTGTCTCCCGACGTCACGCCCCAATCAGAATTGGTGTAAGCGTCAAAGATCAGCAACCGGTTGTCGCCCGAATCGGCCACCGCCGGACCGTTGTTGATCATCACGATTCCCTCAGGACCTAACAGCGTGTTGGCCGTCGCCGTAGCGGGAGCCGGGTTCACGATGCCGGCCAAACGGATCGCCGCGGGTCCATTGGTGGGTTGCGCGCTAGTCACCGAAGAGGGGAAGACCACCATGCGATTGTAAGAGTCCGTCACAAAAAGGCGACCCGATGAATCAAGCGCTATCCCGGCGGGCACGGAGAGCGTGTTCTTGTCTGTGAGCCCGGTGGGGCTCAGCACTTTGGTGAAGCCCGCCTGCCCGATCACCAGATCCGCGGACGGACCATTAGCGCCAGCGATCAGCGAGGCCGCCGGATACCGCAGCACGCGGCTGTTGCCGGCATCCACCACGAAAAGATCGCCCGAGTTGTCCATCGCCATCGTCGAAAAAAACGGACCCGAGCCCAACGGGCATCCGTCGTAAAAGCAAATCGTTTGCGCCGAGATCGCACCGCCTTGATTGGCGCGATTCGAAGTAAACTTATCCGGCTGTCCAATGACAATGTCGGGGCTGGCATTACTGTTGGAAAATGGCGCTGGATATCGAAGCACGCGATTGTTGCCGGAGTCGGCGACATACAAATTGCCTTTTAGATCGACCAGCAGGCCGCTCGGATAATGCAATCCACCGTTGATCGATGGGATGGTTGTGTTGGCATCGGGTTGGCCGATGATCAAGTCGGGCGCCTGCGCGTTCTTTAAGGTGCCGCTGGTGGCATTCTTCCAAGCTAATATCCGGTTATTCCCGGTATCCGCGACATACAGAATCGGAGTGGAACCTGTCGTGTCGACGGCCACGCCCTGCGGAGAATACATGCCGCCAGTGGTTCCGAAATTGGGGTTGAGATTAGTGACCAGCAATTGCTCAGCGGGCGCGACGGTCGGGTGCCCCAAAACGCGAGCCGGGTTGGGATCCAGCACGATCTGCGCAGCGGCAATAGTGGTAAAAGTCACAGCCAGGAGCGAGTAAGTATATAGATGACGCATAGGATTCTCACTGAGAATACCAGATTTTACTAGCACGGGCCCCGTTTGCCTGTCCTTTGGTACCATGGCTAATTGAGAGTCTGCGCGGTCAGCTATCTGAATACAGTCCCGCTGGTGTGGGGCATGCAACATGGAGAACAGCAAGGGCTATTCGATCTGCTGTTTCGGGTCCCAGCCGAGTGCGCCGATATGGTCGGTTCCGGGGCCGCGGATATCGGCATCATCCCTTCGTTCGAACTGATCGGCCGCAACTATGGCATCGTGCCGGGAGTGGGCATCGCCTGCCGCGGCGACGTGCGCACGATCCTTTTGATTTCCCGCCGGCCGCTCGACCAAATCCGCACGCTGGCCGTCGACTCCAGTTCCCGTACTTCGGTAGCGCTTACCCGCATCATCCTCGCGCGCCGTTATGGCGTGAAGCCGGCGATCGTCAAGCGGCCGCCGGATCTGAAGAGCATGTTGGACGAAGCGGACGCAGCCCTGATCATCGGCGATCCAGCGCTGCATATCGATCCGCAGTCGACGCCTTTCCACGTTTACGATTTGGGTCGCGAATGGATGGAAATGACCGGCTTGCCCATGGTGTTTGCGGTGTGGGCCGGCCCCCGCCAGTTCGTCACCCCGGATGTGGTGAAAGCGTTCCAGGACTCCTGCGCCTACGGCCTCGGGCACCTGGACGACATCGTAGCCCGCGAGTCGCCCGCGCGCGGCGTGCCGGCGGACTTGGTGCGGCAATACCTCAGTTCGTACATTGTCTTCGAGCTAGGCGCTCCAGAACGCGAGGGCATGGATTTGTTTCTGCGCTATGCCCGCGACCTCGACCACTGTGCCGACCAAACCAGGCAAGCGGGTTTGACACCCGCCCGCGCGCTCTGATTTAATAAAGGAACCAGCGTATTACATTGCTCCTCAGTAGCTCAATGGTAGAGCATTCGGCTGTTAACCGAAGGGTTGTAGGTTCGAGTCCTACCTGAGGAGCCAATTTAAGTCCTTCCTTTTCAACGTATCCCTTACTGAACACGCCAGTTGTCGAGGCGCGCCCGCGCGACGGCCGGAATCCGGGGATTACTCATCCTTGCTCAAATTTACCCATCCGTGGACGTCAGGGTCCCCCCAGAATCCCCCCAGTAGCTCGGCAAACGCTGATGCAAGAACGGGCGCACCAGTCGCGTCCCAACTCCTCCCTGGTAGGAGGAATTGTCTCGCGGCGCTGGGGCGCAACGTGGGCCAAGTGTGCGCGAACGGAACGCAACCACCTCGAATTCAGACAGGCCAATAATGGCCGCCGCCCCCATCCTGAGTGTGCCGCCGGTGGCGATGCACTGCGGTACGCTGGTACTTTCCCGCGCGGAGAACAAACTTGAAAACTGTCCGAGATGCTTGCGAACTCCAGCCCAATGCGCTTTCGATCAAGCTCAGCGACCAGATCGAGCAACTCGACCAGTTAATCACTGCCGAAGGCGACGGCGCCGACTTCTTCGAGAAGACCAAGATCACACAGGGTATGCAGGACCTTATTAGTGAGGGCATCGCACGCCTTGCGGGAGCGTCAGCACAAGCCGTCTTTCACCTGAAGCAGGCCATGGGCGGTGGCAAGACCCACCTGCTTGTCGGATTTGGCCTTCTCGCCAAACACCCGGAGCTTCGGAAAGCCTACTGCGGAGACACTCTCTACGGGTCCGCGTTTGAGGTCGCGAAAACCGCCGCCTTCAACGGCCGCAACAACCCGGATCACTTTTTTTGGGGCGAGATCGCTGGCCAACTGGGCAAGGGTGAACAGTTCAGATCGTTCTGGACCAGTGGTCCCAAGGCGCCCGACGAAAAGGACTGGCTGAAACTCTTCGACGGCGGCGAGCCTATCTTGATCCTGTTCGACGAGATGCCGCCGTACTTTCATTACCTGGATACACAGAAGGTCGGCAACGGCACTGTTGCGGACATCGCCACCAGGGCATTTGCGAATCTGTTGACCGCTGCCGGCAAGAAGAGTAATGTGTGCGTGGTGGTTTCGGATCTTGCCGCGACATATGACACGGGCACCAGGCTAATCAATCGGGCTTTGGAGGACGCACGGCAGGAGTTGGGCCGCCAGGAGCGAAACATAACGCCGGTGGATCTTGCCTCCAATGAGATCTACGACATTCTCCGCAAACGCCTCTTCAAGTCACTCCCCGACACCGCCGAAAGAGCCGACATCGCCGCTTCGTACGGCAAGAAACTGGAAGAGGCCAGCAAGTCCAAAGTGGCCAACCGTGGCGCCGAAGCCATCGCCGACGAGATCGCGGCCACTTATCCATTCCATCCACGTCTTAAGAATGTTGTCGCGCTGTTCAAGGAGAATGAGCAGTTCAAGCAAACGCGCGGTTTGATCGAACTGGTGTCCCGGCTGCTCCGCTCGGTTTGGGAACGCAAATCCAACGACGTCTTCCTTATCGGCCCCCAGCATTTCGACCTCTCTATCCAGGAGGTCCGCGACAAGCTCACCGAGATCTCAGGCATGCGCGACGTCATCGCGAAGGACCTGTGGGATGGCAATTCCTCTGCTCACGCTCAAATCGTGGATCTTAAGACGGGGCAGGAGGCTGCGACCCAGGTGGGTTCGCTACTGCTAACTTCCAGCCTTTCCACCGCCGTTAACGCCGTCAAGGGACTGACACGGGAGGAGATGGTCGAGTGCCTGGTCTCGCCGCTGCGGGATGCCTCGGATTTTCTTTCGGCATTCGATGAGTTGGAGAAGGTTGCCTGGTACGTTCACCACACTCCGGAAGGCCGCTACTACTTCGACCGCCAGGAGAACCTCACGAAGCTTTTGCAGAGCCTGGCTCACGACGCTCCGGAGAATCAGGTGGACGATCTCATTCGCCACCGTCTCGCGTCGATGTTCAAGCCCAGCCGGAAAGCCGCCTACGATGAGGTGCTGCCGCTGCCCCGTCTTGAAGACGTGGCCGACCGTGTCCGCAGAGGGCGAGTCCTGCTGATCGTTAGCCCCGATTCGAAGATTCCGCCCGAGGAGGTGCAGAAGTTCTTCGATGGGCTGAGTCAGAAAAACAACCTATGCGTCCTCACGGGTGACAAGACCGCGATGGCTAGCGTGGAGAAAGCAGCGCGACAACTCTATGCCGCCCAGAAAGCCGATGGACGCATACCCAAAGGCCACCCCCAGCGCGACGACCTGGAGCGGAAGCAACAGACATACGAGCAGGATTTCAACGCTACGGTCCTCAACCTTTTCGATAAAGTCCTCTTCCCGATCCAACGCGGCGGCAGGCCGGCACAACTCGCCAATAAGCCGCTGGACATGACCCGCGATTCCACCAAGGCGTTCGACGGAGAGAGCCAAATCGAGAAGACGCTCACCTCAAACCCCTTGAAGCTCTACCTCGATGTGGAGAAGGACTTCGATCCGATTCGCGATAAAGCGCAGGATCTTCTTTGGCCGGAAAACCAGGACGATGCCCGCTGGGCCGACGTAGCTGACCGCTACTCCGAACAGCCGGGAATGCCATGGTTGCCTCCCAAAGGACTTGAAACTCTCAAGGCGATTGCGTGCAACCGCGGCCTCTGGGAAGACCTTGGCAACGGCTACATCACCCGGAGGCCCAGGAAGAAGACAACCTCCGTTCAAGTCATCGCGGAGTCCGGCCCGGATGACGGCGGCCTGGTTCGACTTCGGATAAACCCCCAAAACGCCGGCCCGGCGCCCCGCATCCACTATGCAGAAGATGCCACTGTGTCCGAAGCGAGCGCGCAGATCAAAGACCAGACACTTCTCACGAAGGCTCTCCGCGTGAGTTTTTTGGTTGTCGATCCATCCAGCCAGTACGAAACCGGCGATGTGATGATCTGGTCGAACAAGTTGGTCCTCCGCAACTTTCTGCGCGACGAAAATGGAACGAGAACTGTCGAGCTGATGGTCGCTCCCCAGGGCAACATCCGATATACGCTCGACGGCTCGGAACCCCGAGAAGGTGTTCCCTACGACGAGAAGCCTGTCCAGATCGGCGATGGCGACGTGATCCTGCGCGTCTTCGCAGAAGCCTCTGGCCTTGAAACTAAGGAGGATTTTCGCTGGCCTGCCAAGGGCAAGAAGGGTATACAGATTGACGAGGTCAAGCCCGGACGGATCATTTCCCGGACGGGCCGGAAACTCGACTCGCGCGCCAAGACCTTCGACGGCCTCAAGCACGCTACCGAAAAATCGGCGACTTTCGAGAATGTCGCCCTGACTATTGGTAAGGATGCGCAAGCCGTGCAGGTCATGGTTCACGAGATCAAGGTCGATGGGGCTTTTATCGAAGCGATTCTGAAGCTGGTCCTGGAGAAGTTCGAGCCTGCAACCCCGGTTACCATGACCTTCCGCAAGGCCAATTTCCCTTCCGGACATGACCTTAGGGAGTTCGCGGCCAAGCTTGGTATCGAACTCCAGACCGGAGATGTGGAGCAGTGAGTGAGACGTCCAAGACTGTAGACTTTGGCGCACCGGCGGGATTCGGTGCCCATGTGATTCGCGTCGAAATCCCAGCTTCCAAGACGGAGTCCGTGTACATTATCGAAGACTACGGCTATCGCGGTCTGGAAGGTGGCATCCCGCGCGACGAGGAGCGCGCCATCCTAGTCCGCTCAGTCTGGTCGGCGATAGCCGACATCGCCCGCCGTGAGTTTAATGAACGGCTGAAGGCCGCTAGAGTTGCGACGGGGCGCTGGCACGCCGGCACCAATCTGGTAGATCGGCTTCTTGGCAAGGAACTTTGTGTTCTTGCCTGGGCTGCCGAGACTGCTACTCCCGACCAGATTGCCGTGATCTGCAGCAAGTGGGCGGCACTGCGCGCCGAAGAACGTTGGTGGCTTTTCTCTATGACCGTAGCGGAGGCGGGCCTTCCGGATGACGCGCAGCGGGGCTGGCGGCGGGCACTGTTCTTTGCCTTGTCCGACGGCGAGAAACCGGCCGCGAGCCGAAAACGCCGACGTCCTGTGGAGAACGACATCACCACCTTGTCGTTGTTTGAGACCAACCAGTGAACAAACCCATAACACCTTTTTCCCTCAAGGACGCACCCTCGCTCATTGAGCGCTTGCTGCCGGTGCAGAAGCTTTCTGCGGAAGCATACAAAGAGCAGATGGCGGTCCAAGGAAAGACGCTGACTGCGCTTGGAAGCTATTGGAAAGGCCGCAAACCACTCATTCTGAACAAGGCCTGTATTTTAGGGTGCCTGCTTCCGGCTACAAGTAACCCGGCACGCGATCTGGAAATATTCGAGAAGCTGATGGCAATGGACAACGAGTCGTTCGTCATACGCTGGAAGCGACGGCCAAAGCCTAGGGAGATTCTCGCCGTGCTCGCCATTTCCAACGTCTCTGAATATTTCATCGCGGAACCGGGTGGAGTATTGCCAGCCTTTGCGCCGGTTGACTGGTCGGACCCTAACTATAGCGAAGTAAAGGTTTCGTGGCGCACGGAAGTCACTGAAGAGGAACGACGCCACATCGAGGCCCAGCTGCTCCCCAGAACATCTTACCGAGAAAGAGTCGACGAGGCGCGGCGTCCTGAACAGGTTATCGACACGGTCCATGATCATGTTTGGGCCGCCGTCAATACACACCTCGGCACCAGCGCACAGTCTTTCCCGGAACTAGTCGAGCAACTGGGCATCATGCGTTACGGTCGCCGTCCGAGATTGGCCGACACGTTCTGCGGTTCCGGCCAGATACCGTTTGAGGCGGCTCGGCTCGGTTGCGACGTATACGCCTCTGACCTTAACCCCATGGCATGCATGCTCAGTTGGGGGGCATTCAACATCATTGGCGCCCCTCAGGAAAGCCGCGCTATCTTGACGCGCGAGCGGCAGGAACTGCTGCGCCATGTGAAGGCGGAAATCGACAAACTCGGTGTCGAGAGCGACGGCAACGGCTGGCGAACCAAGGCCTTCCTATACTGCGTTGAAGCCAAGTGCCCGCAAAGCGGTTGGAATGTACCGCTTCTGCCGTCTCGGGTCGTGGGCACAAGCCGCAGCGCGATAGCCGAACTCGTACCAGACCCCGCGAATAAGCGTTACGACATTCGGATTCGAAGCGGTGTCAGCAACAAGGAAATGGAGGCTGCGGAGGCGGGCACGATTGGCCGAGAGGGTAAGTTTGGCGAAGCTTTCATGACACACTGCGTGTCTGGCGTAAATTACAAGACTAAGATCTCGACGCTGAGGGGTGACTATCAGAAGCCGGACGGATCAGTTGGAAACCGCCTGCGAATGTGGGAGAAGCAGGACTTTCAGCCGCGTCCGGACGACCTCCTCCAAGAGCGCCTTTACTGCATCCAATGGATGACAAAGAAAGGTAAAGGAGAGGACTGCGAGTTTCGATCCGTCACCAAGGACGACCTCAGCAGGGAGCGTATCGTACAAGAACACGTTGATCGACATCTATCGATGTGGCAAGAAATGGGTTGGGTGCCTGATATGCGGATCGAAGTGGGTGGCCCCCCTCGATATCAAGGACTTGACTTGGTTAGGGCGAGAGGTTGGATATATTGGCATCACCTTTTTAACCCCCGGCAACTGCTTGTCGCGGCCCTTATGAATCAGGCCAGAAGCGCGAGGTTGGCATTTGGGCTGGCGCAAGTGCTCAACAACAACTGCCGCGCGAGTCGATGGCATCCGGCGGCCGGGCCTGGTGAGACTGTTGGTATCTTTGACAACCAGGCTCTCAATACGCTGTTCAACTATGGATGTCGGGGCGCTGACTTCGCTGCCAGCTTCATCTTGCAAAGCTACAAGAGTTTTCCGATAAAGACAAACCAGAAATGTCAGGTAGAGTCAGTAGCCGCAGACCAGATCAACACCGACTGTGACGTCTGCGTAACCGATCCGCCCTACGGAAATGCGGTGAAGTATGAAGAGATCCTCGATTTTTTTATCGCCTGGTTGCGAAGGAATCCACCCCCCGAGTTCGCTAACTGGATCTGGGACAGTCGTCGGTTGCTCGCAATCAAAGGAGAGGATGAAGACTTCCGCCGCGCCATGGTCGCTGCTTACAAGCGATTGACGCAATGCATGCCAGACAACGGCATACAAGTCATTATGTTTACCCACCAATCCGGAAGCATCTGGGCAGACATGGCTAATATTGTGTGGGCGTCCGGCCTGCGCGTCACTGCCGCGTGGTACGTGGTCACCGAAACAGAGAGTGCATTGCGTCAGGGCAACAACGTAAAGGGCACAGTCCTGTTGGTTGCCCGCAAGCGAATGGGGTTGCTGAAGACTACCCGCGACGACCTCGCTTGGGAAATCCAGGAGGAGGTCGAAAAGCAGGTCAGCGATCTGACGGGGCTCAACCAGGATGCCAAGGGCCTCTATCGAGATGAAAATGTCTTCGAGGACGCCGACCTCCAGATGGCCGGCTACGCTGCCGCTTTGCGTGTCCTTACGCGGTACGCGACGATTGACGGCCGCGATATGGCTGTTGAGGCGATACGGCCACGAGTCAAAGGCGAAATCACGTTCGTGGACACTCTGATCGCATTTGCCGTCGACACTGCTAACCAATGCCTTGTTCCCACAGGTATCGAGAGCCCACATTGGGATCGTCTCACCGGCGCAGAGCGATTTTATTTGAAGCTTCTCGACCTGGAAAACAAGGGGTTCAAAACCGTCGATAACTACCAAAACTTCGCGAAGGCATTCAAAGTGAGGGATTTCCGCGCACTCATGGCCAGCGAAAAGGCAAACCAAGCGCGGCTCAAGAGCGCTGTCGAGTTCGGTAAGACGGAAATGGCTGAGGGCTCCGAACTGCATCAATCAGTCCTGCGCGCCACTCTTTACGCGCTCATGGAGTTGGTTAAGAATATGGACGGCGGTGATGTTCTCGCCCACCTCACGCTCAATGTGACAGACTACTATTCCAATCAGAATCAGCGCTACATGGTGGTCGGGATCGCCGACTACCTCGCGAAGAAACTGGAGACACTTCGTCCCGAAGAAGCCAGCGCGGCGCGTGTTCTGCGGGACCTGGTGAAGAATCAACGGCTGGGTTGAGCGCAAGGAGACCGTGTATGGCCGACATCAACCGCTTCTCCTCACGCCGCACGCGCCTGGACCACGCATTTCTGGCTAAACGGCTCAAAGGGGCAAAGTCCTATATCCGTATCGCTGGCTATTTCCGGAGTTCGATCTTTGAGTTGGTCGGCGAGGAGATCGCCGGCATCGCGGATGTCCGGATCGTTTGCAACAGCGAACTGGACGCTGCAGACGTCACAGTTTCGAAGCACGTCCGCGAAACTGCTCTCAAGGAGTGTTGGAACCAGGCTTCTGCCGAGGTTGAAGCGCTTCTTCACCGCGACCGGTACCGACGCCTCTATGAACTGCTGAGCAGTGGCCGGGTCCAGGTCCGCGTCGTCCCGAAGGACCAGGTTTTTGTCCACGGGAAGGCCGGCGTGATTCAGGCGGCGGACGGCACGAAGACCTGCTTCCTTGGCTCAATCAATGAAACCAAAAGCGCCTTCGCAGCAAACTATGAGATTCTCTGGGAGGACACTTCCGCCGAGGGCGTAAAGTGGGTCGAAGATGAGTTCGCATCACTTTGGAAAGATTCATTCCCGCTGCCAGATGCCATCGTCGAAGAAATCAAGCGTGTCGCCGATCGTGTGGAAGTCGGCTTTCGCGAAGTGGATCAGGCCGAACTGCCGGCCGCCGCACTGGCCGAGAGTCCCATCTATCGGGGCGGCGAACAGCTTCAGGCGTGGCAGCGTTCCTTCGTCACCATTTTTCTGAAGCATCGGCAGACCTATGGAAGGGCGCGATTGCTGCTGGCAGATGAAGTCGGCGTTGGCAAAACGCTGTCGCTGGCGGCAAGCGCCATGCTTGCCGCTCTGTTGGATGACGGTCCTGTACTCATCCTCTGCCCATCCACGCTTACCTTTCAGTGGCAGGTGGAACTGAAAGACAGGCTCGGCGTCCCCAGTGCTGTTTGGCTTTCGAACAAGAAGGTCTGGCAGGACCACAATGAGCACATCATCAAGACCCGCGGTCCCGAGGACATCGTTCGCTGCCCCTTCCGCATCGCTATCGTTTCGACGGGGCTGATCTTTCACGACTCCGAAGAGTGCCAGCACCTCCTGGATCGGAGGTATGGAACAGTGATACTGGATGAAGCCCACAAGGCCCGGCGTCGCGGCGGCCTGGGAGAGAAGAAAGACGAACCCAATAACCTGCTGGACTTCATGCTTCGCGTGGGCCCTCGCACAAAACACATCCTGTTGGGCACCGCGACGCCAATTCAGACGCAGGTTTCCGAAGTGTGGGACCTGATGAGTATTCTGAACTCCGGAACCGATTTTGTCTTGGGCCGCGCTGCGCTCAGCAATTGGGCCGACTGGCGGCGCGCCCTCCCCGTTGTGCGCGGCGGCGAAATTCCTACCGATGAGCGTGCGTCCTGGGAGTGGCTACGCAATCCGCTGCCTCCGGGAGACGAAGATCCCAGCTTTGCCAGCTTGCGTCTGCAACTCGGCGTCTCCGACAGTGCCTTCTTCACGGACAAGGGATTTGGTTCGCTTGGATATTTCGAGCGCCAAGTCTTGCTGGACACACTGGCCCCCGGTTTCTACAGGGAGCACAATCCCATACTGCGGCATACAGTACTGCGCCGCCGCAAGACACTGGAAGAGGCCGGGTTGCTGGAGCCGACGGCAGTGTCGGTTCACCCAGACCCGAACGCTGGGGCTGCATACCCCGGAGTCGGCTTTGACGGATTGGGATTACGCACCAACCACCCCTTCGATCTTGCCTATCAAGCGGCGGAAGCTTTCACGGACGCCTTGCAGAAACGCAAACAGGGCGCCGGCTTCATGAGAACGCTTCTGCTCCAACGGATCTGTTCCAGCTTTGCATCCGGTCGCTCCACCGCCGATAAGCTACTGCACGGCGATGTCCCTGAAGAGGAAGAGGACACGCGGCGTCTCGCTGAAATTGTAGCCGACCTGACATCAGTGGAAATCACCAGTCTGCGGACCATCATAGAAGAGTTGTCGCGACCGGAAGCGCGAGATCCGAAGCTGGCGGCGGTCAAATACTTCCTGATGGAGCATCGTACTGAAGGCAAGACCTGGCTGGAACACGGTTGCATCGTTTTCAGTCAGTACTATGACACGGTGCGCTGGATAGCTTCTGAGCTGGCCCGTGTTCTGCCTGACGAATCCATTGCAATCTACGCGGGTGCGGGCAAGAGCGGAATGTTCAGGGGTGACTCGTTCGCCTCGGTGGAGCGCGAGAGTATTAAGAAGGCCGTCAAGAACCGGGACGTCCGTCTGGTTATCGCCACCGACGCCGCCTGTGAGGGCCTCAACCTGCAAACCCTCGGCACGCTCATCAACGTGGATCTGCCGTGGAATCCCTCTCGTCTGGAGCAACGCCTGGGTCGCATCAAGCGCTTCGGCCAAGCTCGTCGGACCGTCGACATGCTCAATCTCGTGTATCACGATACGCAGGACGAACGAGTTTACCAGGTGATTTCGCGCCGCCTGAAGGACAAGTTCGATATCTTTGGGGGGCTGCCCGATACGATTGAAGACGAATGGATCGAGAGTGTGGAAAAGCTGGAGACGATGATGGACCAGTTCATCCACCTCCGCCAGAAGGCTCGCGACGTATTCGAACTCCGGTACAAGGAGACAATCGATCCCGATAAGAATCGTTGGGAGTTGTGCTCCCGCGTCTTGGCCAGAAAAGACGTTGTCGAGAAGTTGTCGGAGTCCTGGTAAGCGAATCGACCCCGAAGCCGCCAACGCGCCGATGAACCGGCGCTGGTCGCGCCGCACATTCACCACGCCGGGGTGCTCAACAGACATACAATAAGCAGTCTTGGGGTATTCGGTCGACGCGACTCGAATCTCCTCTTTCCGCTTGCCGGCCTGGAAGCGAGTTCTCAGAAGCGTATCAGGCCCGGGGAGGTCGCAGAGATGGAACCAATCACCGCAAAGGTGACGGCTGCTGTTGAAGTAATCCGAAAGCGAATTCAACAGGTCCGCGACCGGAAGGAACTCATCGGCGAGCAGAACACCAAAGCGGCGCTGATTGATCCGCTGCTCGCGGCCATGGGGTGGGAACTCCAGGAGATCGATGAGGTTCGCCGCGAGTACCGGCGCAAGCCGCAGGACAACCCCGTAGACTATACGCTTTTCTTGAACCGCACGGCGTGCCTGCTGATTGAGGCGAAGTCACTGGAAAAGGATCTCGGCGACAGGAAGTGGATCTCGCAGAACATCAGCTATGCGGCCGTACTCGGGGTCAAGTGGTGCGTGCTCACAAATGGGGATGAGTATCGGATCTATAATTCACACGCGGAGGTCGACGTCGATGAAAAGCTGTTCCGCAAGGTGCGCATTTCAGACAGTGAACCCAAGTTCATCATCGACACTCTCGTGTTGCTGTCGAAGGACAAGATGCGGGGCAGCCTCCTCGATGAGATGTGGAAGGCCCACTTTATCGACCGCAGAGTGAGGCTTGCGTTCGAGCGCCTGCTGGGTGAGGACGACGCGGTGTTGATCCGGGCCATCTGCAAACTGGCGAACGGCGTCACGCCGTCAGAAGCACGAGCCTCTCTCAAGCGAGCAATCATTACCATCGATTTTCCGTTACCAAAGGTTCTTGAGCAGCCGGTGGCGCCGATTGCCCCGCCTGTCCAGCCGAAGGCAGCACCCTCCACTATTCGCAGAGAAGCCGGCAAAAAGGCGCGAGAGACCATGACCGCCATGGCCGCGGCAACGCTGCCGAACCTTATTGCAGCCGGATTCGTCAAGGCGCCGCTGGAGTTGGAGCGCACGTACAAGGGCGTTCGGCTTACCGCGTCAATTCAGTCGGGTGGAACCGTCATTTTCGGTGGCGAATCCTGCGTAACCCTTTCGGCCGCGGGCGGCGTCGCCCGGAAATCGGTGCTCAACACCGCACCACAGGAACCGCCCCCGGCAACCAACGGATGGGTTTTCTGGCAGTTCCGCGATCCGAAGACCGGCAATCTCCGGGACATGGACAGTCTGCGGCAGGAGTTTCTGGCGTCGAAGAAGTGAAGCCTTTGTGCCCTTCATCGCGCAGCGGTTCGCCCGTCTATACACTTGTAAATGATGACGGAAACTCCTGCAACACAAACGATCAGCAGCCGCATGTCGATTCCGGAGATCGCGCGCCGGTTGAATATCGGCCGCCAGTCGGTCTACGCCATGCTGGAGCAAGGACTCATACCCGGCATCCGTCTCGGCCGCCGATGGCTCGTCACGCGCTATGCATTCGAGTCCTGGGAACGGACGTGCGGAATGCGCGCTGGTGCAAAGACCCCTGATGAGACGACGTAGGCGCATCGGGACACCGACCATCTCAAACCTGAGTAGCCGCCGACCTGCTGCGATCCTGAGCATCGACGTATAGATTCTCTGCGGGCCGACGTACGGTTCGGCGCCAGCCGGTTAAAGTGGCGTAGTGTTCGAGATCGTCCGTCGCTGTTGCGCACGTCGCCATTCTGGATTCCGATATCCAGTGTCGGGCAACGCCTTGGCGCAGGTCACCCGCTAGTATTGAGTGCCGCTCGGGCTGGCGCTGTCGGTCGGGGCAAGACGCGTTGAACGTTCCGCTGGAGAACGTTACGGTCATGGGCAGCACCGACACGCTCCACCCAGTGGCGGCGGTAAACGACCCGACAGCCTGAATGGAGTAGTGGCGGGCTGACCCAGCGCGCAAGCTGCGGCGAGGCCGAGAAGTATCGTTGTTTTTCGGATCAAAAGATTGACCTCAGCGACCAGGGCGCGCGCCGTGCCGGGAAGCGGCCAACGGTCAGTAAATGAACGAGCTGTCGTCGCTCGAAGGTAACGGCACCGGCCATCCGAACAGGCAGAGGTGGTCGTAGGCCCAAAGCTTGATGATCGGCAGCCCGAGACGGTTGATGGTCACGAACTCGCGCATCCACGGCCACGTGGCGTAATAAAGGCCCATCAGGTAACGGCAGTGGGACTGGTCCCAGGCGAGTTCCGTCCATGGGTACGCGGCGCATCGGGTTGCTTGGTCCAGGTTGTGGTTGATGCCCGGATACTGGTAGCCCTCGATGAGGAACGTATCGAAGCCCGATCCCGTGCGCGTCGTCCATTGCGAGGGCAGGTTGATGTAGCGCATCAGCTTGCAGTTGTCCGGGTCGTTCACGTCCATTGGCCAGAGCAACTCGAACACCGCAGAGGGACATTGCGAGAGGACGGAACTCTGGATGGCAGCCACATAGTTGTACAGGCGCGTCCGCAGGAAGTTCGCGTCGGCGTAGCTGTTGACCGAGGGATCGTCGTTCGGCGTGAGAAAGGTCGCCAGCGCGCGGCCGAGCGCCGACTGCGCCGCGGCCTGGGTGTCCGCATCGTAAAGCGCCATGCCGGAAGCGTTCGCCTGGAACCACCAGAGGATTTCGCCGAACTGGAGCTTCGGCGTGAGTCCCGCCGCCAGCATCAGACCGGCCATCGCGGCGTAGGCCTGCCCCATGTAGCTCTGCGGCCCCGAGCTGAAGGCGATCTGTGAACTGTTCAGGGTCCCGAATCCAGTTGCGGTTTCGACCGCCGTACCGTCGGGAAATCGTTGAACCCACACGGCGCCGCCGGCGGGATTGTCCGGCGGCTGCACCAGCTCCTGCGAAAACGAGCAGACGGCGCTCATGCTGTTCGCCTTGAGCTGATTGAAGAAATCCGTGTTCCAATCGCGGAACGCCCGGTTGAGCACCGGCGTCTGGGTTGGGTCGATCACCCACGTCACACCGTAGGTTCCGCCCTGAAGATCTCCGCTCACCGTGGCCTGACCGCTGCCGGTATTCGAGGCGGGCAGTGCCGTGTACACGTGGTACTGCCACACGCTCCCGAACGAATGGGAAGTGATCGTGAGGACGCTGCCGGAGGCCGTGGCCCAGACGCCGTCGAAGATCGCGTTGATGAAATTGGCGAAGTGCCGGGCGATGGTGTTGCTGCTGTCCTGCCCGCCGAACACCGTCTTGCCGATGGCGGAGCCGCCAACGTGCAGCCAAACGACATCCTGATCGTTCCAGTTGCCGGAGAACGTGACCGTGCATTGCGGGTAGGACGGATTTGACGCGACCGATTGCTTCCACCAGAAGACGCCGCAGTAGTGGTCGATCTCGCCCAGCAGCCCGAGCTTCTGAATATTCCACACCAGCCTCTGCGGCGACAGCTTGTACGTGTTGTCGGTATCGAAGTCGGTCGCGACCGCCACGGCGGTGGTCGTCGTCACCGGATCGGGAACGTCGCTCGCCACGGCGCATTCGAGGAAGTCGAAATAGAAGTACCAGCCTTGGCTCGACGCGTTCTTGCTTCCCGAGAGCGTGATCACCACGCTGTGCTCGCCCGCTGCAACACCGGAGAAGAGCAGGCGCCGCGTTTGCGAGGTCGTGGCGGTGGGATAGTAGCAGTCGAGCGTCACCGGCGCGCCGCCGTCCAGCGTGGCGCTCACGATGCCGCAGGTGGTATCGAGGCGCGTGCCGACGTAGATGTCGTGCGTGTACTGGCAGTGCGTCTCGATGGTGACGCTGGCACCGGAAGCCGCCGCCCGGATCGCTCGTCCCTGGCTCCAGAAGGCGAACGCGCCGTTCACGGGATCGTTGCCGGGGGCGGCCTCCCAGTATCCGGATGTGCTGACCCACGTACTGTCTTCTTCGATCCGGACCGATCCTGGCCCGGCCACGTTGAGCACGCGCTGGCTCGCTGGCGTGCTGGCGACCGTCCAGTTGGTGACGACCATCTGCCACTCGGTTGACTGGTAAGCCTGGCTGTTCGGGAGCGCTGGCGCGATGGTCCACCAGACCTTGTCCACGGTGCTCCAGCCGAGCGCCGTGAAGTCGATGTGAACGTGCCAGGACACGTTGTCCGAGGAGCCGCCGGACAGGTTCCAGTTGGTGGCGGTGAAGTACAGACGGCTGCTGCTGTTGTTGTCCGTCTGGTAGAACGCCACCATGTTGCCGTCGGCGCCCGGCGTGGCCGTGATCACCAGTTGGTTCGGCACCGCGACGCTCGCGGCGAGCACGGCAGGGCCGTTCAGCACCCAATTGACGGCGTTGATCTGCTGGGCGATGGGCTGCAGGATGGATGCGGCGGTTGTCTGCGTGAGAGTGTCCGCGGCCGATCCGTCCGAACTCGAAACCGCCACTGGCCCGGAGATTCCACTCTTCAACGTGATAAAGATCTCGTTGCCATAGGCCCCGCCCGTCGTGGCCGTGCAGTTCGGATCGGAGGCATTGATTTGGCCGGCGATGTTGATCGCCACGCCGGCGCTGTTCAGCGAGTCTTCCAGGCAGGAGTACGTGGCCGACCCGATCGTGACCGAGTGGTTATATGCGGCGTTGCCCTGCCACCACATGGCCTGATCGGTGGTTGTGTGCGCGGCAGAAATCGCTGGGCTGGTGAAGGATTGGTTCTGATACCACAGCGTGACCTTGTCGCCGGGCTGCGGGCTGTTCAGGTTGAGCGTGTAGGTGGCCGACGCGCCGGTGCGGCCGGTCGTGTTGCAGGTGACCGTGATTCCGGACGTGCCGAACCACTTCACGTCGTTGTGGCCGACGCCGTTGACGGAGTAGTCGAGCGTGTTCCAGTCGGTCCACGGGTTCTTGAGCGACTCCCAGGATTGAATGCCCTGCCACGTGACGTCGAAATCGAGAACGAGGCCCGTGAGATCGCCGTCCGGAAGATAGGAGAACAGCGGGTGGCCGAACGGATCGTCTTTCTGGAACAGGACCAGCACGGCGAAGTCGGCCAGGTCGCGGAACACGCCGGAGACGGTGAATCCGGTGTCCGAAGCACCCCACAGCGCGGCCGCCGCACCGTAATCGTCAAAGCCCTGCAAATGCATCGTGCGATGCGGCTGCAGCTTGTAAATGGCGTCTGGCATGAAGCCGGCCACTCCCCCCACTCACTGAATCAGAAAACCCACGTACACGTCAGCTAGCGTTTCTCCCGACGCCGCTGTAGACTGCACCTTAACGGTAAGCTGCTGGCCCGCTGCGATAGTTGCCGTGTGCGCCGTATCGTTGCAAGTTGTGGCCGTGCTCAGCGTGCAAGTCACCAGCGTCGCCGCCCCCGCCACGAACACCGTCACCACCCCGCTCCCCACCGTGTTGCTGGCCGTCTTCGCCTGCACATACAAATTCGAAATCGTGCCCGCCCGCGGCATCGGCGGCCCCGCCCACGAAGTCGTTGAACTGCAATTGATCGACGCCAATTGAAACGGCGTCAACACTACCGTCGCGTTCGAAGCCACCGTGCTGGAGCAGCCTCCGAAAATCGGTTGGCCAGGTATCGCCGGCTTGTTGCTCAGGTCTGTGTAGCTTCCCGACGTGGCCACGGCTGCCAGCGCCGGCCTGTTCAAGATTTGAGCGACGCCGCTCGCAGCCGTCCAGTCGGAGTTCACCTGCGCCGCCGGTATCGCCGGCGTGTTGCTTAAATCGCTATAGCTGCCGCTGGCCGCCACCGTCGCCAGCGGCGTCCCGTTGATGCTCAAACCACCCGCGTCCAGCGTCCCGTAACCGCTCGATCCGTTGGTCACCTTCAGGATTCCGCCCGCTATTGCCCGCGCCAGTCCCACGTCATAGGCACCCGCGTACACGTTGTTCGAGTTCTTCCAATTCCACACCGCGTCGCTTGCCATTCCCGCCGTCGAGCCCGAGAACAGGAACTTGTAGTTCGTGCAGTCGCCCATAGCCCACCCGCTGGTGGCCCCCGCGAACGCGCATTTAGTCCCGGCATTGCTGTAGAACAACAGAGATGCCTGGCTGGCAGGCGCCTGTGCCGCCGAGTCCTGCATGGCGATCTGCGTGTATCCCGCGCCGCTGTTATAGACCGTCTGCAACCCCGTGGGCGACAGGCTCATCGCATTGGTAACCTGCGCGGCTGTGTAATCGCCGGATCGCGCCGCCACTGCGCCCCTGCGGCCGAAAACGCTGGTTACCGTGTTCCCCCGCCATACGCCACCCATCCGGAAGCCGTCGCCGTCCCGCTTTCCTTGACCCATAGCGTCGTGGACGCCCCGCCGGCAGTATTCGTATAGGTGTCGCCAGGCGACCCGGTCACGACCCCGCTCGGGCTGCCAGTGCCCATCGCCAAGCCCGACGTGCCCCATAAATCACGCACCGTCCGCAGTTTAAATCAGGACGCCTGGAATTCAACTGCGTGCCGACGGTCCTGCAAGGCGAGCTAAGGGTTCGTGCCCTGGTTCGTCCCGCCCTGCAGCGTGGTGGTCATCCATGCGCTGGATACGTCCCGGCATTGACGGTGAACGACGTGTATGGCGAACTGGTAGACTTGGCCCAGGTCCAAGTGGGGATGGCCGTGGTGCTCTGGCCCGCGACACAGGTCCGCATTGCGCTGGCACGATCACAGTTGTCCCGCCGTCTGCGAAAACAACAGCGCCAAACCGTTCGCGGGACTTGCGATCCGCAATGGTACGCTGAATACCTGGTAATCCTCGGTCAATGTCCGGTGGACCCGTTGTAATCGCTGGCGCTCACTCACCATCGCGCCGGTGTTCAGCTTGACGGTCAACGTCACATAGATGCTGTTGGTCGTGGCTGTAACGTTCGGATCGGGCGCGGCGTTCACCAGTCCGGCCATGGTGGTGGCGATCCCCGCCGAGGTGTCGCCCGGCAATTGCGTGTAGCTGTAAGTGGTCCCTCCCACCGTGATCGAGTGCACGTAGCCAGTGCCGGTGGTGTAGGGCGCCGTTCCCGTTGAAGAGAACGCGATGGTCCACGCGGACGGCTGCAATGGCTGCACGTCCAGCGGGTAGAGCGGCGCCACATTGACGCCGAGATACTGATTCGTGTTGTCGATCTGCGTTGCGGAGTTGACGCAGGGGATGCTGTACTTTGTCGCCAGCGCGCCCTGTGGGCCGCCGATGTTGATCTCCACGCAGTTATTGAGTGGGAATCCCTGTATTCCGCGGGGATCGAAGAGAGTCGTCGACCCCAGCACTCCGGGCGAGCCGAAAAGATTGGCTTCGCCGGTGATCTTGATGATGTTGTTCTGTGTGCCGCCGCGCACGTAGAGCATCGGACCATTCAGATCGAAAAAGTTAAAATCCAGCCTGGAAAACTCGCAGCCGTTGAAGAAAATGCCGGTGGTCGTTGTGGCGGAATTGCCAAAGAAGCCTTGCAGATTGTTGTTGGCATTGGCGCACGACAAGCCGTATCCGTACCAGGATGCCCAGGTTCCCATGGTCACGTTGATGCCACCGGCATAGTACGGGATCAGTTGGCCCGGGCCGGTAGCCGTGGTGAATGCGCAGTCCGTGCATATGACGCCGTCTTCGGTGAAGGCGCCGCCGAGCGTGTCCAGGTAGGTGTTGAGGTGGCTGATATGCACGCCGCCGCCGTTCCAGAAGACACCGGGCGGACTGGTAGGCTGCCCATGCGTCTGATTATGGAAGCCCCAGCCGGTGTTCTGATACGCAATCACGTTTTGCATCACGCTGTCATGCGGGCCGCGGAACAAGATGCCGTCGCCGGTCTGATTCTCCACCAGCGTTCCAGGCGTATTTCCATCAGTCGCAGAGACGGCCTGAGACACGCTGCTATTGGCTGTGGCCGTGAGCGTCACTGACGACGCGCCGGTGGCCGTGGCGTTGGCGTTCGGATGGTTGAACGCCAGCACCAGCGCGGCTGCCACGCTGGCCGCCGTGT
The DNA here is from genome assembly GCA_963738345.1 of Bryobacterales bacterium. Classification (GTDB taxonomy): domain Bacteria; phylum Acidobacteriota; class Terriglobia; order Bryobacterales; family Bryobacteraceae; genus Bog-159. The sequence continues at coordinate 1,160,077 of CAVTWI010000002.1, read as the reverse complement.
CTGAGGCTTGCTCCAGATAGTAGTAGGTGTTGGCCCCGATGGTGATGGAGTGCAGGAAGCCCGCGCCCTGCTTGGCGAAGGCGAAAGTGACCATGCTTGGCGAGATCCCCGTGCCATTGAAGATGGCTTCGATGTTGGTGAAGCTATCTTCCAGGTCTTGCGCTGTAGTCGCGAAAGTGGAATCCGTTCCCCACTCGGAATAGATCCCGCCGGTGAGACCGTTCTGCGCGATCAGATTCTCGAATGAGCTGCCATGGTTAAAAAGCCGGATAGGCCACGACGTGCCGCTCTGGTTCGACTTATTGCCGTCCAGGGTCATGTCGGACAGATGCAGGCGGAACACGCCGCCGGGCGAGTTGGTGCCTGTAAGTGCGCTGAAATCGGCCTGGGTGATCAGGTCCGCGTTAGCCCCGTTTTTGAGTTTGACGGTGGTGGCGTCCACGCCCTGCCCCTGCATCCAAAAAGGCACACCCTCCGGCAGGTTGATGGTGCCGCTCATGCAAATCCCTGCCGGGATAATCAGGTGCCCGCCGCCATTCGCCACAATCGCCGCTATCGCATTCGTGAACGGCGTCGTATTGTCCGCCGAACCGTTGCAGTTGCCGCCATAGTCGCTCAGGTTGTACAGATCGTTCAGCTTCGCCTGGATGGGCCGCACCACCGCACCCGTTCCTGATTGCGTGGTCGTCATGCCGGTTACATTGATGTTCGATGGCATCCAACTCGACCCATTCCATTGCGGGACCTGCCCGAGGGCCGCGCCGGCCTGGTCTATTTGCGGCCACAAGACTTTCCACGACGGGCTTGGCGGCGGCGAGGTGATCTCGACCATGCCAATGTCCAGGGCTGTGGTATTGGTGGGCACGAGCCAGTAGCGTGGTCCCCACGAATACAGGCCGACCGTCCGCCCGCCGACGGTCTGCGTCGGCACGGAGCATGTCACTCTGTAGTATTGGCCCGATGGCGTGGCGCTGTCCGTGGGGGCCAACGATGCGGAGAATGAGCCGGCGGAAAACTTGACCACCATGGGCGCGCCGGTGACGCGCCAGCCAGTGGCCGCGCTGAATGGCCCAACGGCCTGAATCGAGCACGATCCGGAAAGCAGATCGCCGGCGGGATCGGTGATCGTGCCAGTCACCGTCGTCGTCTGCGCGGCCGCGGTTGCCGCTGCCAATAACAGCAGAATGATGCACGTTTGTTTGATTGTCATGTTTGAACTCGCTGTCTACGAGTAGATGAAGACCGAGAGATTTGAGCCGGGAAACGTAGTCCCCACCGCCAGTGATGCCAATGGAGACCGCCGTGTTGGCCGGGATCTGCGGTAAGAGCGCTGATTTGCGATGGAGTGGCGACGACCGCCGTCTGGCCGGCAGAAATAGTCAGTGTCAGCCAGGCCGCGCCGCCCACGTAGATCGTGAACGTGATCCCCGAGCCGGTGGGCGCCGCCTGCACATAAGCCTTCACATCGCCCGCCGTGACCGGGCCGTTCAAATAGAGCGGCTGCGCGGCGTTGGATTCGATGCCCAAGCGTGCCCTGCATCTGGAACACCAGGCCGGCGACCTTCGAGAGTCCCTCCGCGCCGAAGATCCAGTCCTCGCGGATCGGCTGCATCGCCGTCCGGAGACTCGTTGCCGTTCACGTCAACCGTGAAACCGGCGATCAGCGAGTGTCTCGTCCACGAAATTGCCGGTAGGCATGTTGATCGTGGTCACCGCCAGCGGGTTGCCGTTATCGAGCGAGGTCGTGTCGCAGGAATAGGGCCATGTCGGCTCCTCGATGATCCACACATCGCCGGGATTGATGACCATCGGGAGATCCCAGGTGATGCTGGTCGCCGTGTTGGCGACGATCTTCCGCGGCGGCGTGCCGCGCGATGCGCCCTGAATCACGCGCACCAGGTTGCCGACCTCCGCGCCGGGCGTCATGCCGTTGGGATAGACCGTGCTCTGCCAACCGGAATCCGTGATCGAGGTCGGGTTGCTGGCGTTCGAAGCGTCCGCATTGAACCGCAGGGCGATGCAGTCGCCCGCCTGCACGATTCCGTTGGGGTCCGGGAGTGACGCCAACGGTGCCCGTGGTCTGGTCCCACGAAGTGACCTTCCCGCTGAAGTACGGCGTGGCGCCTTCCGGCCTGCCGATGACCGAGATGAAGCGGCCAACCGGCGTCCAGGTAGGGTTCGTGGATGGCGGCGGTCCTTGGAACGATCCGACCACGAGCTGGCCGGGAGCGACACTCCAGACGGAATCGCCGATGATTCCGCTGTGTCTCAGGTGCTTGGCCTTCAATCGGACCTTGCTGACGTATGGCGACGGCAGGGCCCATGTCGAGCGCACCAGCGGCCCGCCGAACGTGATCGAGCCGGGCGTGTAGGTGTTGTTCGCGCCCGCCGTCAGCGTTCCGGTGGCCTGCGCGCAGATCAGATCGTCCTGCGTCGCGACGAATAGCACGTAAGAAACGAGGCCCGCGACCGCCGGCCAGGTGATGTCTTCCAGCGTGAACGTGTCCGTTCCCGAGGCCGACCGGTCCCGATGATGGCGATATTCGACGGGGCCGAAGGAAGCCCGCTCGAATCGATCGCGCAGATCGCCACGCGCAGCGTCACGTTGGCCGGCAACGATCCGCCCGTCGCGGACTGCGAGATCGATCCGATTCCGGGCGCACCCGCGCCGGTGGCGCTGAACTCGTTCACCGGCAGTTTCCCGGTCACCACCAGGTTCGCGAGCATGCTGCCGTCGGCCATCTGCGCGTAGGACTGGTCGGTATCGAAGGTCCACTCGCCCGGAAACAGCGCGTCGTTCGTCGCCGCCTGCACCTGGTACGGTGCCCACGCCGGCCCGAGCGGAATCGGATAGAACAGAGGCCGGCAGGGGCGCGGGCACCACGTCCATCGGCTTCGGGCCGACGTCCAGGTCGTACATGGAGTCCGTGACGGTCTGCCCCTCGATCTGCACCGACCAGTCCTTCTTCAGGCTCCAGCGCTGAATGCGGAAGCACATCGTGACGACCTGGAACGAAAGGCCGCTCCCGGTGCGGAGGCGCTGGCGACGTGGTGATCGTGGAGCCGTCGCTGCGTGACGGCGGTGATCGTCACCTGAGCGCCGCCGATCACGATTTCCTTGTTGACCAGTTCCGAATCCCCGGTCGCGGTTCCGGCATAGGTCCACGGATCGCCGCTCACCCATGTGGCCGTGCTGCCGGAGACGTTGCATGTGCCATGGAGGCCGGGAATGTCCGGGTGCGTCATCGAGACCACTTGCCCGACCTCGTTGCCGAGGCCGAGCAGCGTCGTCTGCCACGCCGCCGTTCGCGCGTCGCGCCATTCGGCGGGAGTCACGCCGCCGATCTCTTCGCGCGTGCGCGTGGCCGCGATCCGCAGCGCCTGGCTCAGTGACGAGCAGCCCACCGAGTGCATCTGGCTCGTGAGCGGAGATCCGGCGCGCCCGTAGTAAGCCGCGTGGCTCTTGTCGCAATACTCAGCCGTGTTCGCCTGGTACTGATAGGCAACGTCGGCGAACGAAAGCACCAGGTGCTCGAAGCCAGCCTGGATCGGCGTCAGCCGCAGGTTTGAAACAGAGAGTTGGCGAGCGTGTACGCATCCACCGCGCTGGCGTTGATCCGGCAGCCGAGCTTCAGCTTGCCCGAACTCCCAGGTGTAGAAGCCCAGGCAGCAGTTGAGCACCTCGGTGAGCCAGTCGCGAAACGGCTTCTGGCTGCTGATGACTCCCTGGAACTGGAACTGCGTTTCGGTTCCTTGGACGCTGGTCTCCGTGACATACCCGAGCGAGAGCGCCTGCGCAATCGACATGGTGGTTTGCACGCCGCTCCCCTCCGGGGGCGGTGGGGGCGGGCTGGTCCAATACGAAAACGAGTAACTGCCGTCCGGGTTGAGATTGATCTGTGGAGCGGTGAGCGCCTCCCCGGCGGTGGTGAGAGCATAGTTCACGATTGGCGACGTGACACCCAGGATCGGCGTCACTTGCGCCGCCGCGATCTCGGCCGCGCCGCTTCCGTCGCCCACTATCAGCGACGGCAGCACGAACGTGGCGAGTTGCGCGGACGACGTCGGGCCGGTCCCGCCAGCGGGGTTCGATCCGGTGGACGGATCGCCGTACAAGCCCATCGCGCGCAGCAGCATGTTGACCGCAATCCAAAATGGATTGATCAGTCCCTTGACCGCCGTGCGGTTGCCGTTCTGGTCCCAGGTCCAGCCCCACATCCCGTAGTCGATGGGGACGGTCATCTGGTGCTGGTCCGGAGTGCTCGGCTGAATCGTGGTGGACTTGACGATGCGAATCTCGCACGCCGCCGTGCCCGCCGCGTAGACATTCGGCTCCCAAACTTGCGGCGACCCTTGGCCGAGCGAGAAGTAGTCGGTGCTCGGGTTCGCCGGGTCGCTGCCGGTGACGTAGCGCAGCCCCATGCCCGGCTGGTATTTCGTGATGTTCAGGTTGCCGTTAACCGCCAGTCCTTGCCAGAGGTAGCCATCGACCATCGGAGCGACCACGTATCTGTAGCCATCCGCGTTCGTGACGACCGTCGAAGCGGTGAATCCACCGAGAGGTCCGGCGCTCAAGAATACCGAGCGAGTCGGCGTAGCCCGATTCATCGCGGTAATCCACCATCAGCGCGCTGGCCATGAACGCGAAGAGCGGATTGCCGCCGCTAGTTGCACCAGATCTCCGGCAGCGCCAGGCCCCAGACCGTATCCGAGATGATCGAAGTCGCCGTGACGGTGTTGCGGCCGAAGCCGAGGAAGCCGGTGGAATCGTCCTTGATGACGACGCCCTGCGGGTCGGCCTGCTGCCCGCCGAAATAGGGAGACATGCCGTGCACCTGGCAACCGTTCGCCGATTCGAGGTAATAGTCGCAGCTCGTGGGATCGCCGCCGGCCGCCGTCACCGCCGAGGCACTGCGCCCCTTGCGTGGCCCACGGGCAGTTCACGCCATCGTTGTAGGTCTTCCAGCACTGGCGGCTGACCTGCCGCTCCGGGTACTGGTTCATGATCTGGAAGAAGCCGTCGGAGCACGTCACCGGGAAGATCGGCGTCCCGTCGCTGGTGAAGTTCTGGATGACGCCTTTCCAAAGCTGCAGCAGAATCCCGGAGTTGACGTGGAAGAGGCAGAGGTCGATCTCGGCGTACTTCAGATCGGTGTCGTTGGCGAGCTGCGTCATCACGCGGTCGCCGTTGCCGAAGGTGAAGCGGACGTTGTCGGAGGTGCCTTTGATGTCCTGCGAGATCAGAACGTCGGAGCCAGGCTCGCCGATCCCGATCAGGCGCGGCAGGTATAGCTGGCCGCCCACCGTGACGCGCCGGTCGGAGAGATAGATGTCCGCGACCGCGGATTCGCGCACGCGGATGTGGACCAGCGGGACGATCTGCTGGACTTCGGAAAGCAGCGCCGTGGACAGCGCGGTCGAGGGGAACCGCAGGCAGGTGGAGTTGATCGTGTAGGTGGGCGCCTGCGGTCGGATCGACGACCTCGATGAAATTCAGTCCGACCTGGACCGCGTTGCGCAGGTACTCGAACGAGATCGGCGCCTGCTCGAAGGTGACCAGCACGCCGGTGGTCGTTCCGTCGGGATTGGGGACGGTGTAGGTGAACGCCTGCCACGGCCCCTGCATCGACTCCCAGAACGCCTTGAGCTGGTTGGCTTCGGCCCAGTTCAGGTTCGGGTGCTTGAACTGAAACTTGCGCGGGCCGATGCCGACGTAATACCGCTGCTCCTGCTTGGCGTCGAGGCTGCCGAAGCGATGCACGATCACCGGGCGCTCGACGGAGAAGCCGAACGGGTACTGCGTGGTGAGCGGGAATGTCTGGCCGGAGTTGATCACCGTGGGGACGGTGATGCGGCCGATGGTGTCGGACATGGGACGTGGTTAAGAATGCGAGACAGGCGCGGATTTACTGAAATGGGAGGTTTAAGATGCAGTTGCAGGCTGCTTGCCGATACGCATTCCTATTGGGTGTTGTCAATCGCCGGCGACGCGTCACGGGCGGGGCGCCGGAACCAGATCCCTGGAATAACGACAACGCTGCCAGTCTGAAACTGGAATGCATCGCCAAGAACAACTCAGTCCGGGTTGGCGCAGTTGAAGACGCTGGCTAATCCTGCTTGTCAGCGAAGAGGCTGTTAAATGCCTCTTCTTTTAGGCTGAAGAGCATTTCCGCCTTTTCGCGTATCTTTTTCCCGCGTCGCTCAAGCATAGCCTCGAACTGGCCGGGGTCCAAGTCCTCCCAAGTCAGAAGCCGATCCTCCAAGTCCTTTTCTGAATACGACGGCACATTGCTGCCTGGCTTTCTGAACCATTCGTGTGGCGGCCTATCGAGCTTGTTCAGGTTGTCAGCGCCACGCAGAAAATGGAAGTTCGCGTAGTGGTTCACCTTGTCGTATCCATATCCCGCCTTTTCAAGTTGCGATTTCGGGAAAATATGGTCGCGCTGCAAGTCATCCGGATTGTTATCCAGCGTAATACCACCATGAGCGATGTTTAAGGCGAGATCAAGATGACGTCGGAGTAGATCGTCGAGCGACTTGATTCCGTATTCGCGTTTCAGCAAGGCTACCAGGTCGCCAAGCGGAAATGGCTTTGCGCTTACGACCTTATTCTTCGCAAACGCACCCATGCGTGCCTCTGCACCGCTAAAAATGCCGCTCATGATGCTCAAGTAGATCCCGATTACGATCTTCCTTCGGTCATCATTGGAAAGTTGCTCATGCATGGATAGGAAGAGCACGAACGGCAAGAAGGCGTTGTGTCCGCCCCGAAAGAACCGCTCCGAATATATCCTACAACTATCCGAGAGAATACAGCCGAGCATCTCCCAGGCCCGCTTGATGGCAGGGATATGTGCTGGCAACTGCTGCGCGAGCGTCTCGACTTGTTTCCGATCAGCAACAAGCCGGTCAAATCTTGTTTCCGCGCCGTGCGCCAATAGGAGGCTCTTCAGAACGTCGTCTCTCGAAAACCTAAACGGTCGACTCGCATTGATGTCTCGTACCAGCCGCTGAAGCTCTGGCTGAATGTCATTCCACTTGAGGTCCAGCAGGCTCATGAGGAGGTCGGATTTCTGTAATACGAGACCGCCAGAATTCACTCGAACGAAGATTTCAAGGATTTCCTCAATAGGAGTAAGGTTGGAAGGGTCTTCGTCAACCGTGATAACTTGGAGCGATTTGCTGCTACCGAGAATCGTTGCGCATCGAATGTAGATGTCGGTGAGCCGTTCAGCCTCCTGCTCGGTCAAGACAAGTTCCAACGCCTTCTTGTGCGCAGCAGTTGCGGCGGTAACGGGATTGATCTTGATCAACTCCTGTATTGGAACGAAGTACTTTCGAGCGCCGTCCGATGTCTTGGTCAGATCTTCGGCCGCTTTCGCCGAAAGAAACTGGCAGTCATAGTATTCATTGCCGGGGTCCTTGCCTTCCGAACTCCCGCTCAGAGCGTCAATGTAAAGGCGCTTGTGCGAGTACGTCCCCTTGAAGGCGGCGAAAACGCTTGTGAGGCGCTGTTGTCCGTCGAGGACGAGATACTTGTTGCCGGTGTCGATTGACGTTTCGAAAGTAAATATTTCGGGAAGCTCCACGTCCACGTCGCGCGGCAGTCTTCGGTATCGTTGTATCGTGGACGTCCTCCACAGCATTACCGCGCCTATGGGAAAGCCGCGCAGCAGACTGTCAATGAGCTTGTAGATTCTGTCCTCCTTCCAAACAAATGGCCGCTGCATTGCTGGAAGGACAATCTCGTCCCGTTCAATTTGGGACAAAAGACCAAAGAGCGTCGGATCAAGCACTTCGCAACTCCATAGGTTCCCGATTTAGAGAAAAGCGAGACAACGAGAGCCAATGTTAACAGTATTCGTTCCAGGACGTTGAATGGCCAGAATGTGGCTGGCCCTGCTGTAGATGTTGCCAACGGGATGGGGTGGGGTGATGCCCACTCAGAAACGAGTGCGGCACTCTTTATGCGGCCTCCACCAGTTCGAGAGCCTGCACGTTCGTCCGCGCGAGATCCGTGGCCTGCGCCCAATTGCCGCGAAACACCACCGTCACGCGTCCCTGCGTGTTGTTGCCAGTGGGATCGTAGTTGCTGCCGATCTGCTGGCCCGACGCCACGTCGAACGGATTGTAGAAGGCGAACGGCGTCAGCCCGGCGTTCTGGGAAACCCAGAAGCTGTACAGCGCCGAGAGCACCGACGCGCTCAATCGTTTGCTGAGCCGGAACGTCCGCCGCGAGGTCTGCGCAAGCTGCGACCGCTGGATCGTGCCGTCGTGATACTGGTTCTGGAGTTGAACGTACTCGCGCAATTCCGTGAACGCGGTGCATAGTGACGCCGGCATCACCCCGTTGGGCTCGGACTTGTGTGAGGTTGCCTGGCACGGGATCACGCCACCGTCAATCCGGGTAGCTGCATGTTGGCCGATTGCTGCGTGCGCCCGTAGCTCGAATACTGCGCGGCCATCGCCTGGTCGGTCACGAACTGCGGCGTCACAAACTGGCCGGTCATGAAGTTCGCCGCGTCGTTGCCGCTGATGTTCAGCGACATGTACGTCGCGCCGGTGCCGCCAGACGTGTTCGGGCCACCGGGCGTCGGATAGGTTCCCGCTGCGATCCCGCCGAGCGTCGGGATGTTCGAAGCGTAGACATGCGCCTGGCCATCCTGGTAGCTGGCTTGTTGATAGAGCTTGCCGCCTTGCTCCACCAGGCTCCCCGCGTACGGCGTCGTGGCCGACAGCGGCATCTTCTGGCCAGTGGCTTCCGAGTACAGCATCACGAGTTGACGGACGCTCGGCGACCGCACGGCCACCGCGATATCGCCGCCGAACTGCGACTGCGCGATCTGCACCACCTGCTTGATCGTGCCGCTGTTCTGTCGGGATGCTCACGCTGTAGATCGCTCTTGATGTCGTCGTGCGCCTTCTGCGCCGGCGACACAATACCGAGCAACATCTCCATCCCGCCGATAGCAAAGCCAGCACCAGCGCCAATCGCCGCCCCCAGCGGCCCGCCCATCTGCATTCCGATCATTGCTCCGCCCGCAGTGCCCTCGGCGATGCCGCCCCACGTGCCGCGGTTGTTCCCCATCAAACCAGCGCTGGCGAGCATCATGCCGCCAGCACCAAGCGCGGCCCCGGCCACGCCACCTACGCCCGTGATCTTGCCGCCGGAATCTCCGGTCTGGACATCGTTGCCGTTCTCATCCGTGCCGTAGGTCGGATTGGACGGGCTCCGTTTGAAGCTCCCCCAGTTCGTGCTCTTGAGGTTGCTGACGATTCCCGTCAGACCACTCGGCCCGCTCGCGCCAGCCGCGCTGCCGCGCTCGCCGCCGAACAACAGCGCCAGCGGATTGAATCCGCCCGTCCCGCCTGGCGCCCGGTTCAACGTCGCCGTCCCCGCCGATGAACCGGACCAATCTCCGCCGCCAGTAGCCCAAGGTGCGGGAGTATACCGCCGGTGGCCGCGCCCGACGAAGAGTCACCCGTCCCGCTGGACCCAGTTCCGCCGCCATCCGCTCCGGAGCCGGTACGCGTGCCGCCGCCGAAAAGCATTGCCATCGGGTTGAACCCGCCACCACCGGAACTCCAAGGAGCGGGGGAGTAGCCGCCGGCCCCCATAGGTGCGCTCATCTTGGCCGGCGCCGAGATCGATGGAATGGAAATGCCCAAAACGCCCGCTGCGCCGCCGGCGCGACTCTGCAAGGATGGAGCCGCCACTCCCAAGCCTGCGGCCAGGACAGCCGTCAGCGCCGCCATCACCGCGCTGTTCTGCATGGTCGCTGTGGTGTTCTGGTCGGTGGATACGCGCACCGGGTCCTGCTTACCGCCGACCGATCCCTTGAAAATGCCCGCGAGCCCGCCCTGCCCGTCCGCGCCATAGATGATCGGATGCAGACGTTCGCCGCCATGCCGCCCAGCGTCTCGGTCACCGGCTTGAGCACCGCGGAGTGGATCGTGTTCACCAGGTCCTTGCCGAAGTTCTTAGGCTTCGTGAACAGAACGTCGAACAGCTTCTCGGCCTGCTTCTGCAGGCTGTCGAACTGCGACTGGATCTCCTGCTGGCGTTTCTGCTGGATCTGCGCCTGCTTTTCCTCGAGCTGATCCTGCGCCTGGGCGATTTCCGTGAACAGATCCTTCTGCGCCTGCGCCGCCAGGACGGAGCGCTTGGCCGCGTTCTCTTCCTTCGATATCCGCTCCGCTTCGATGCCCGCCAACTGGACGGCCAGATCGAGTCTGATCTGGTAGGCTTGTTGCGCCGCTGCCTCTTCCTTTCGCGCCGCCATCTCCCGCTTTTCGGCCTCGGACATTGCCATCGGCGTTTCCTGACCGGCAGTCAGTTCCGCCATGCGCCCGGATCGCGCGGCGCGCCGCCGCAGTTCATCCCGTTGCGCCTGGACTCCGATGTCCTCGATCCGTTCCTGCGCGGCGAAGCCTTCCTCCCACTCCTTCATCTGCTCCTTCGAAGGCATCATGAGGGCGAGCATTTTCTTGCTCTGCTCGGCTCGCTGCTTCTCGTCGTACTTCTCAAATTCCTCCCATGCCTTCTTCGATATGACGGCTGCCTGCTCGTCCGCCGCCTTGCGGATCGCCGCAATCTCCGATTCCGACGCCTTCACTTGCGCGGCCTGCTTCAGAAGCTGGTCGCGCTGATAGTAGATCTTGCCGATCGCGTCGAGTTCGGCTTCATCGCCCTTCTTCTCGAACTCGGCCGCCTGGCGGCGGAAATCCTTGAGCTGCTCCGCGCCCTTCGCGACCGCATCCAGTGCGGCTTTGCGGCGCGCTTCGGTAGCTTCCGCGGTATGGAGTTGTTGCCCCAGATCCTGTGCCTGGGCCTTCGTCAACGGCTTGTCCGGTTCGAGCAGTTGCTTCTGCAGCCGCTCGACATCCTTCTTGGCGTCGGCGTAGGCCCTCTCCATGCCCTCGTGCGTGCCGAAGAACCGGGCGCGAATGCCGATCCGTCTCTTCCTTGCCTGCACGCAGGTCTGTCCGCTTGGTGGCCGCTTCGGCATCCTCCAGCATCTTCTGCAACTGCTGGATCTGGGCCTGGATATCGCTCGCGCGCTTCGCTCGGGCCTCCTCGTCGCGCGTGGGAGCGATGGCTTGCAGAATGCCGAAATCGCCGATCAACCCTTGCTGTTGGGCCCGCAAATCCTCGATGCGCTTCAATGTGGCATCGCGGTTCTTCATGATGTCCGGCGCCCGGCGTTCCAGGTCGGCCACCTCCTGGCGATGACCGGAGATCGACATCTTCGCGCCAATACCGCCCGCCGCCCGAATGTCGGCGGCATCCTGCATCGCCTGTTGCTCTTCGCGGCGCTGCCGTTCCTCATCGCCGGCAGTTGAGATGTTGTTGAGGAACCAATCGACGCCCTTCCCGACCCAGGTTACGGTGACGACCAGCCCTTCTTTGAACTTGCGGACCAGCGCGTCCCACTTGGTTTCGAGCACGGTCACTTCGCGCTGGTATTCGGAAAAGCGGCGAATGTCCTCCTCGGTCGGCCCGAAGCCCTGCTCGTGGGCGACGCGCAGGTTCTCGTTGAGTTCCGTCATGAACGGGATCGCCTCGACGCCCACCCGCTTGAACAGGTCCATGGCGGCCGCGTCCCGCTGAAGCCCTTCCGGAAGCCTGTTCAAACCCTCGGAGATCTCCACCAGAATCTCGGACGTGGGTTTCATCTCTCCGGTGGCGGTGTGCAGATCGATGCCCATCCCGCGCAGGGTGGCGCGCGCCTTCTCGCCCTCCTGGGAATTGTCGTCGGCCGCCTGGGAGAGACCGCGCATGAGCCGCTCGACAATCGAGATGTCCTGCCCGACCGCGCGCGCCGCGAAACCGAACTGCCCGACTTCCTTCGCGGTCAAACCGGTGCGCAGTTCCGCGTCCTTCACGCGCGTGCCATACTCGCCGAGGCTCTTCGCCGCCTCGAACGCGGACACCGCAATAGTGCCGAGGACAGCCGCGCCGGTCGTGACAGCCACGCCAAACGGGCCAAGAGCCGTAAGCACGGACGAGACTGCGCCCTTCGCTCCCTGGAGCGGATTCTCCATGAATTGGCTGACGCGCTCGCCGAACGAGTTGATGGATTCGGACTGCTTCCGCAACGCCTCTTCGGCTTCCTTGGCCGCCTTGACCGCGAGAGCTTCGCGCGCGGCCTTCTCCTCCATGGCGATCATCTTTTCGTAGGACCTGGTGATCGCGTCGATGGCCTGCGGCTCGCGGTTGTACCGCTGGAGAAGTTGGTCCCGCTGGGTGATCAGCCGGTCCACGCCGCTACTTGCCATACGTCTCGGCCTGTTTTTCGAGCGAGGCAATCAGCCGCTGGACGCTGGATCGGGTCTGATCCGAAATCCGGATCACCTTGCCGTGCGACGATTCGGCTTTCTTCTCGAAGCTGTCCAGGCCGGCGTTGGCCTTGTCCACTATTGGGGTGACCTGGTCCTCGGCTTCGAGGATTACGCGCTCTGCTTGGTCTGCCATTTTACGCTGCCTTGAGCATCACGAAGGGACGCGCCTGGAACGCGGCGAGAACGGCCTGGCGGTCGCGCGGCGACACGCCCCACTGCGCCTCGCGCCGGTTGTTGAAGGCGGCGATCTGCGAAGCGGTCTGCCGCCGGCCAGGAAGGGCTTCGTCGAGAAACCCGATTGCCGCGCGATTCTCGTTCGCGGTGAGGACCTTGAGGCACCGCAGCGTGTGCCCGCTCCAGGTCCAATCGCGGATGGGCTGGAGACCGCGCGCCGCCTTGTAATCGGGGTAACCGCGTCGGCCCGGCAGTCCCGGCTTCAGCGGCGCCGCCGCCTGGTCGTAGATGTTCTGCCCGCTCTGGATGCGCGCCCGGATCGAATCCGCCAGCACCTGCGCGAAGCCCTGCATCTCGGTCGCGGTGTAGGGCGAATAGACGAAGCGGGCGCTCTTGATGACGGTTTGGAATCGGGACATGCTGTGACCTTCAGGCGGAAGTTGGCGGAGTAGTAACAATGAAAACACCCGACAACGGGCCAGCTTTGCCGAATCGTCTTTCCACGGTCAGGTGAGCATGGGATGAAACTGAGTCATTCTGATCCTGAAGAAGGGTAGATCTCACAGAACGCCGTAAAGCAAAGCTCTTTAGCACAGGGGCTGCGTGGGAACGACCTCCGTCTCGGATTCAGCGTTGGTTTGAGGCGCCTCAGCCTCGGGAAGCGCCGCCTGGGAACAAATCAAGTTGACAGAGCCCATGGTCGGGCTGAATCTCGTCTCCAGGCAGTGGGAATAACGCTTCCCCGAGCGGATCGTGTTCTTTGTATCTAGCCTTCGCCAGATCTTGATTCTGTACGGCGTAGCAATAGACGCAACCATGCGGGCACGTGTCGTATTCACCGATGTCGCGGGATTCATAGCACCCGCATTCCTTGCGGTTTCCCTTCAGGACAGCCTTTGCAAGCTTGCCACTAATGTCCATCAGCCTGTTCGCGTCCACGCAGCGAGCTTCGGCACAGCCCGCCACAACGAACTGAGGTTGGCTGCACACAGTTAGCTGAATGCGGCGGGGCGCCGCCAGAGTGGCGAGTTCGCGAGCGAGGCTTTGCTTCCATTCGTCCGGGGGATCGGACCATGAAAAGTCGTGCTCGGCAGCTGCCCGCTCCATATTTCTTCGGGTCTTACTGTAGAGGTGAGCGAAGGAAATGACTGCTTCGTCGGTAGCTCCCTCAAGCGCCTCGGCTAACCGGCCGAAAGTGTCAACGTGAAACTGCCGTGGAGTGAGCGATGAATTAATGATCGTGTCGTACCTCCATACATTGACACGTGGGCCAAAGGTGTTTGCGATCTGTCTCAGATACTCAACAGCCCTTGGCGCATCCACAACCGCCTGCTCCAAATCCCTGGGATAGGCGTTAACTGTGTGCTGCAGAATGAAAGGAAAGCCCTGCTGTCTGATCTCGGGCAAGTGCCGAAGGAAAGGACCAACGTTCTTCGTCCAAAATACGATACCGTCCACATCGCCCGGCAGGAGGGAAATACGAATTGCCCGCCTATTGTAGGGATTGACCATTTTGCAATATCCGGCCCGGAGGCGGTTCATAAACCACTCGCCGTAAAAGGCTGGGATATCAGTCTTGTAGCTGGCGGAGATGATCATGTTCAAGCCTTTTTCATAATGCGGTACGCCGCATCGCTTGCTCGTTTCGGCCATCCGAACTTTTCAAAGTATGGACCGAGGTCCTTTTTTTCCTCGTCGTTCGAGAAAGCCAACTGGCAGCACTCCTTCTTCACGGTTTTTAGCTTATTGCGCGCCGCCAGTTCGTCGAACCAGCCAACGAATTGGGAGGAATTGTTGTCGACGAAAAGAATCATCGACCCCTTTTTCATTTGTGACATACAGTGGTGGAAAAATGGATCGGCAGCCTCCTTGATTTTCCACACTTCTGACAGGAAATAGCTCAGCGTGAACAAGTCAGCGCGAAGGAACTTCTGATAGCTCTTCCACGTAGCAGGCTCGGTCACGTCCATCTGCTGGAACACCGGATAAACCCTGAATGGAGACTTGAGAAGGCGAGCAACGTCGCTCCACGAGTCCCCCCACGCCCGTTCCTTATCGAAGATGTAGCAGGTGACGCACGAATCCTTCACGCCGGCCTGTATCATGTATTTCAATATCCCCAACAGATCACTCCCTGGCCCGCCACCCAGACAAGCTACTTCTGTGGACGACCGACCGATCAGGGTCCGCAGCTCCTTTTCGTTCCTGATGAGTTGCATGATGTAGTCGGCATGTGCGACGGTATACTTGAAAATGTAGGCGAATCGTTTCACTGGGTCGCTGTAGTCAATCGGCGCGACTTTTCGGTTCGTCAGCTTGGCGTATGCGGACGAAAGGCTGTCGATCTCGGCCTTGATCAATACGTCCCTGGCGGAGTCGTCCTTCGCTTTTATAGACACGTAAGCATCATCGAGGACCACCTTGATGAGCTGCATCAAGTTCATGGTTTGCCCCCTGTCTTTGCTGTGCGACGGTGTCTAAGATTCTAACGCGTAAGGTGATCTCGGCTGTTCACCGCCCATACCATTCTCTCAACACCAGGACCTTTCCTGGGACTACCCAGATCCCGCAGCGCTACGATCCCCCCTGATCTGCTCCTGGCGCTCGGCCTCGATCAGTTCCAGCACCCGGAACTCCTCCTCCGTGATATCCGCCAGCGTGATCGTCAGCCCGATGCTCTTCGCGTTCAGAATGCGGAAGCACCGCCGCACGAGAGCGCCGTTCGGCGTATCCATCGCCTCTTCGAGCAGGTTCTTCGGACAGCCCGGCCCGTGGCTGACGTCGATGGCCTTCCAATCCGCGCCGCAAGCGGGGCAGCCATCCAACTCCGTCTGCGCCGAGTAGCCGCACTTCCGGCAGCGGAAGACGCGGTCGGGGCACTCTTCCTCACGCCCGCACAGCCCGCCCTGGTGCAGCACCGACCGGATCAGGAATCGAACGCCCGGCTCTTCCGGCCAGTCGCCGGGCGCGGCTATTCCGGGTCTTCGTCGGCCTCGATCGCCAGTTGCGCGATGACCTCGGACACCGCCGCCGACTTGTGCACGATCGGCACGGCGCCGGCGTAGCCGTCGTGCGAGATGTGCAGCTTGTCGTAGAGCGCGCCGCTCGGCTCCAGGAACGCCCGCGTCTCGACCGACCGCCGCGCGGCCACGACGCTGGTCGAAGCCCGCTCGTGGTCCTGCATCTCCTTGGCGGTCGGCATCCGCAGCACGTGAACCACGCGCGCGCCGGGAACCTTCATCTCGATCCGGTAGTTGATGCCTTCGCGCTCGACGCTGGCCACGGCGCACCGCTCGATGCGGCCGATCACCATGCCGGCCTCGGCATCATCGAACTCCGGGCCGTCCTTGTCGGTGCGGATCTTGGCGAACAACTCCGCGTTGATCTTCGGCAGGTCCACGTCCTCGCTCTGCGACTTCCCGCGCCCGAGAAAATGCCGCACCGTGCGTTGCGCGCGCGCCCAGGCGCACCACTCCTCATCCGAGGGGAACCGCACCTCGCAACTCTTCTCGCCGCCCGACAGGATCGGCACCACGAACGGCTTCGTCGCATCGAAGCCCGCTTTCTTTTCGGTTTCCATTCGAACCTCCTATTGGCAGATGCCCGTTTGCGGCGTGATGATCGGTCATCGTCACCATGCCCGTTGGTGGGGTCGTAGAGTTGCACGCCGGTGATCTGGAGCGTCACGATTCCGTCGGTGTTTCCGAGTTCCGCGACGTTGAAGCCCATCTTCTGGATGAGCATCGTGAACGAGTTGTTGGCGTCGCGGGTCACGGTGAACGTGGCGGTCCCGGTGGTCAGGTTGATCAGGTTCGAGTACTCGGTCGATCCTGCCTGCGACGCGCACCACGAACTGCACCGCGAAGGCGCGGTCGCCCCACTCGAAGCGCCCCTGGATCTGGTAGCCATCCTGCGCTCCCGAGCCGGGGAAGAAGCCGGGCCGGAAGTTGTTCTCCCAGGACGCTTCCATGGACACGAACTGCTTGGCGCTGCCGCCGGAGAGGTAGTTGATGCCGTTGAACGTCAGCGCGGTGATCATGCCGGCATTGAATTCATGCGGCGTCGTAGACGGCGGGCAGCGTGATGCCGCTGGGCGAGGTGTACTGGCCGGTGGTGACGCATTCCGCCGAG
Organism: Bryobacterales bacterium; assembly: GCA_963738345.1. Classification (GTDB taxonomy): domain Bacteria; phylum Acidobacteriota; class Terriglobia; order Bryobacterales; family Bryobacteraceae; genus Bog-159. The sequence goes on along the minus strand of CAVTWI010000002.1, from coordinate 1,143,430 downwards.
CACATCGCGCTGGCGCGGCCCGGCGAGTTCTTGATGGACAGCTTCCAGCCCTTTGACGGCGCAGCCCACCAGCATTTCATCCAGCACCGCCGAGCCGCCGGGCCGGATCTGCTGCACGAACGAGAAGTAGGGCAACTCGAGGCCGGTCGGGTTCGTCGCCCCCAGACGCCGGAATGATGGTGTACGTGTACGGACCGCTGCCGCTCACGGTGACGTTGCCCAGTGAGAACGCCATCGCCCACGCGAGGAACTCCGACGAAGCGTACTTCGAGATCTCGTAAGTCGGCATGTTGTAATGCGACTTGAAGAGCTGCGTCGGGAACTCATGGCCCTTGCCGATTTCCGCCCGGTCATCCTCGTTCACCGGGACCTTCGCCCACGGCTTGGTATTGAGGTTCGTGTGACGCCAGATGGCCGTGCGAAGCATTCGCCGTCCCGATGGCGGTCTGCTTGCCGAATCCCCAGCCGTTCAGCAGTTCATTGATGTTTGCCATGCTACTTTTTCTCCTGAACCGGAGTTGCCGGTTTTGGGCCTGTGGCCGCTGGCGGGGGAACCTGACGCCACCCGGCGACCATGAGCGGCGTGAGCTCTGCGGCAGTCGCTTCGACTTCCTTCACTTCGCCCTCGGGCGATTGCATGAAAACCCAATCCATAACGTTCTCCTTCACTCCCCGCCGGGATTGCCTTGCTCCACCAGCGTTGCTTGCACTTCGAAGTAATCGAGCGTCGCCCCGTCCGCGCTCACCACGACCGTGTTTCGCTGGGCGGACGGAAGATCCATGTCCATCGGGTAGCAATCGGGGTCGATCTGGAAATGCAGAAGCGACGACCACGACGGAGCACCCGTTGGTATTGCGCTCACCAGCAGCCAGAACAGATCGGCATACGTGGCGGTGGAGTTCTGTTCCGGCGCGCGCAGGTAGATCGAGAAGCGATGCGCGAAGTGCAGTGCGCCGCCCGTGAGACGCCGCGGCGTGGTGCCGTTCCACGCGACCAGGATCGAGCCGGGCGGCATTTGCAGGATGGCCAACCGAAGATTGTTGTCGGTAGCCAGTCCTTCCATGAACGCGCGGATGTTGTTGCCGTCGCCGCCGACCGCAGTCACCAAGTCCGGGCAGGACTGGAGCGCGGTCACCCACTCGCCAAGTATTGTTTTCGGATTGATCACGGAGGCGTTAACTCGCGCGCTGCAGCAGTGCCAGGTTGAGCATGCCGTAGGCATCCGGCTGCCGCACCGTCGTCACCACGTACTGCGCGCCCCAGGCGGTCACCCAATCGCCCTTCGCCGGCGGATTCGAGAAGTCGGATGGATTCACCGAGATCTCTTCGAAGTTCGCCATCGCGCCTGACTCCTCGCGCGGGCGAAGGTGGCGAATGGCTGTTACCGTGAACGGCTCGCCCTGCGCCGCGCCGGCCTGCAACGGTTGGTACACGACCGGCTCGCCGAACGTTTGCAGCATGACGCCGTCTACCAGCGCCTCGATGGTGGGCCAGTTCCCCATCTCACGTCCAGTAGGCGACGATCAGTCCATCGCCCGCGTTGTTGGCATCGAGGTAGTAATCCGATGGCAGCAGCAAGTGCCTGGAGTCTTCCGCCCAGATGTCGAATGAATCCGCGACACCGCCACCGGAACCCGTGGGCCAGAACTCCTTGATCACGCCGGTGCCGTTCGCCTTGTTCATGCCGGAGACGCCGAGGAACACGCGCCCCGTCTGGCCGATCACTGCCGGCGAAGCGCATCCGCTCCACGCGCAGATTCGGATCAGCGGACACGGGGACGGGCGTGCCGGGCGTCGGTACCGGGATATTGCCGAACGAGTTTGCTTTCATCGGAATCAGAGCCAGGCCAGGATCTTGTACTTGGCTCCCGTGGTCACCGTCACCTTCACGTTGGTCGCAGTCGTGCGTTCCCTCGGTCACCGTGAAGACGTTAGTGCTCCCGCTGTTGTCCGTGCAGGAGACCAGCACCCCCGCAGGCACTGCGCCCAGACCGTGCGCGATGCTCTGCTGCGCGCCACTGCCCGTTTGCACCGCCGACAGGAACTGCTTCTGCTTCGATGGATAGGTGCCTTTGAAGTTCGCCTGCGGACCCGCGCTCTGAAACTCCGGAGCGTTAACGGGCGTTTTTTCCACTTTGATTGCCATGTCTCTTCTCCTTTCCCGGCTTGGCCGGTTCCTGCTTTGGAAGCCTGGAGAGCACCCGCTCCGCTTCTGCCTGCGTCCCGATCCGGCGTTGCTCGTAAAGTTGCCGCGCGCGCGTCAACTGGACCTTGTTTGTGGCATCGGGCGCGGGATACTCGTCGCCGATATCAGACGGCGTAAAGCCCTGCAGCGGGCGCAGAACGTAAAGCGGCGGAACCAGACCCCTGGTCAGCCGAGCCCACGATTCACGACGAAGCATCATGGCTACACCGCCGAGATCACGTTGTTGAAGAAGAAGCCCAGGTCCGGGGAGACCAGGCGCATATCGAACGCCGAGTCGATCTCCACGCGATCCGAAGCCAGGTGCTCCATGCGGAACGTCTTGATGCGGACGCCGGCGCCACCGGTCGTTCCGATCAAGCCCGTCCAGTTGAAGACGTACCCGGCGCTGGGAGTCATCAGACCAGCATTCTTCGGGCGGTAAAACAGCGCCGCGCTCATGCCGCCGATGAACGCGTTGGATTCGGCCGCGCCTTCCGCCGCCGTGTTGTAGACGGCGTCGATGACCAGGACATCCTCAAGTTCGAGAATCTCGGACATGATCTGACGGGTGGCTACTGCCGGGTTCGGCGCGGTCTGGCCGTACTTGGTGCGGTCGATGAAGTCGGGGTGATCTACGAGCTTGTCGAACACCGGGCGGCTGACCACGAAGATGTTGGGCGCGAAGCCACCGCTCGACAGCCGCATCTGGGTTTTCGCATGGCGAATATCCGTGATCGGGTTACCGTTCGGATAGTTCCCGGAGTCCCAGTAGATGACGTGCGTAGAGTCCCCGGTCGCCTGGCCGCTGACGTTGTTGGTCCAGATCCCGGTGCCGAAGAACTTCGAGACCCACTGGTTTTCACGCCGGATCAGGGCCTTCTGGGTCAGGAAAATGGTGGCGTCGCGGTCGGGTGCGAGCGGCGAGTCGCTGTTGGAGCGGATCTGATCATCCACATCCTTGTGCAGCGACCAGACGTCGCAGTTGTAAGTGCCGGTGGAATTCACGTTGTAGCCCGTGCCGGCGGATTCGGTGGCGAGCGCACGCTTCTGCATCTCGTCGCGGTTGAAGTCGGCCCGCGCGTAGGTGTAGTAAAGATCGCTTTTGTTTTCGACCGGGACGGCGGGGAAGGCCTTGTCGGCGACGAATTCAACTCCGGCGGCCTCCTGAAGGTAGGCCACTGAAACATTCGTCAGCGGGCGGTTGACGTGGACGTCTTGTAGTGTTGGCTGAGGCATTTGTGATTTCTCCTATGTGATGAACGGCTACATCTTGTACGGGCCGAGAAGCAGCGCGGGGATGATCACGCCAGCGCCGCCCGATGCAGCCAGCGCGCGCGCCCGCACGAAATTGCCGGAGGTCGCAGTGATGGCCTGGCCACTGGCGTTGGCCATGAGCGGGTCGCCGTTGTTGACCGCAGCGCCGGTCAGCAGCTTGGTGATTCCGAGGATCGCGACCTCGCCCTCGACTCCCTGCGCGTTGGGCTTGTCCTGGACCACGCCATCGGCGACGGCTCCAGCGCCCGTGAAGTTGATCTGCCCGGACGAGTTGACGGTCACGAAGTAGAACTGCGGGTTCACAGTTCCACCGCTCGTGAGGTCCGCCGCCGCCGGAAGCCCGACTGAACGTAATGTCTGTTCGAATGCCATGTCTGTTGGTCTCCTCTGTCGCTACCGGGCGAGGCGAATGCCAGCCCGCTCGAGCGTGGCGATCAGGCCCTTCGCGTTATGCTGCGCCACGAACGCGCCGTAAACCTCGGGATGCTCTTCGAGCATGAGGGCGTAGGCGCGCTCCTTGGTCAGCTTGGTGGTACCGCTTTCGGCGTAAAGATTCGGAGTCTCTTTGCCGCGATTCTGGCGGGCGTAGGAAGTGGCCTGGGCTTCAATCTCCTGAAGCGAACCAACCGCGCCCTGGTTGGGATTGACGTGCGATGTAATCATGCTCCTCTCGCTTTCGATCACGCGGGCGGCGGTCAGTTCCTCACTGACATCCGCCACGCTGAAATATTGGCCGTTGGGTTTCTTCTTCGTGAGGAACTCCGCAGCCTTGTCGGGACAGCCCGCCATCTTGCACAGCGCGCCGATGGCTTCGATGTCACCTTCGGGTCTCATCTTCAACGCTTCGCCAGCCACCGCAGCCAGGCCGGTGAGCGGGGCCACGCCTTCCGGGTTCTTGGCGTCGCCCTTCACGTTCTCGCCGCAGGCGTGGCAGAACGTCGCATCCGCGTGAAGCTTGGTGCCGCACGCATGGCAGTACTTCGGCTCGTTGTTGGTCTTTTCGTCGCCGTCACTGGGCTTCTTACCCTCGGCGGCGATTGTCGTTTCATCGGGCATACTTGCTGTTACCTCCTTGGTTGTGGACATTGCGGCAATCGCCGCCGTTGAACTCTGGACCGGCTCACCGCAGCAGTTGACGAAGCGCGTTCATGGCATCGCCAAGCGTTCCGACCGCGTCTGCCAGAAGCGGAACGGCATTCTCCGACCAGTACACGCCAGCCTGTGTCGCGACGATCTTTTCTGCGCTGGCCTTCCGGTTCCGCGCGACCGTTGCTACGAACTGGTCGTACTGCCGGTCAATCTCGGACTGGATGTCTTTCTCGGCCCGCTCCGATAGCGGTTCATGCGGGTTCCCATCGACCTTCCTGTCGCCTTTGAAGATGTACGTGTACTTGAACCCCTGCTCGTCGTTGAACTTGGAATCCTCCGTGTGGAGCACAACGACACCAACGGACCCGACCGCTCCCATGCGCGTGACGAAGACCTTGTCGGCGGCGCTGGTGAGAGCGTATGCAGCCGAGAATGCGAAGTCGTCGGCGACCGCGTAGATCGGCTTCGCGCCGCGTAGCGAGTAGATGTAATCGGACAGCTCCAGGCATCCGGTGGTCTCGCCGCCCGGCGAATCCACCTGCAGGAGAATCGCCCGCACTCCGGCGTCGTTCACCGCGTCCTGAAGGTAGCCGCCGATCTGCGCATAGGAACTGCAACCACTCAGCGCCGAAACCCAGGATTCCGCTTTCGTCAGCACTCCCTGGATCGGAATGATCGCCACACCGTCGATCACCTGGTAGCCGCTATCATCGGCCTGCTCCATGTAAGCGGTGGCGAACGGCTCACCGGGCTTTACGCCGGTCAACGGAATGATGCCCAGCCGTGGCCCCAACGCCTGGACGATCACGTCCAGCTTGGGCGGGTGAATCATGAGCGGCGTGTTCACAAACCGCGACGCAACACGAGTCAGATTCGTCATGGCTTCACGTCCACCTCGCCCTTGGCCGCGTCCTGTTGGATCTCGGTCTCCGTCAATCCGGCGTTGCGCCCAGTCAGGACCTTGCGGCCATCGCTGTCGTAGGACAGCCCAAGTTTGTCCGCCCGCTTGTTATCTGCTGTCTGCTCCGCATCCACGGCACCGGCGTCGCGCCCTTGCGCCGCAACCTCAGCCGAACGCGTGGAGAGACCGCTGCGGATCGCATCGTTGGAAGCCTTGATGTCTTTCTCGGGATCGACCCACGGCCACCCGGGTGTGACCCACTGCACTTCCTCGAACGGCTCGGGATCTTTGTTGTACGCGTTCAACAGGTCTATGCCGAACACCAGCGCGAGCATCGCTTCGCGCAGCCACCGCTTATAGACCGGATGGCAGACCTGGAAGATAAAGACCGAATGCTGATACTGCTCGCACTTGCGGCGGAACTCCAGCAGACCGGCCCGGATCGAGGAATAGTTGATCCCCGACAAGTCGCCGCTGATCTGGTACTCGGCGAGCCCGGCCCCACTCGCGAAAGCTTGCAGGCAGCTCCTGATGAACGATTTGAAATCGCCGCTGTCCTTCGCCTCCGCAAACTGAACCTCTTCGCCGAAGTTCAACACCTGAAACGTGCCGGGTTCGAGCTTGCTGATCTGCGCTCCCGGCTCCGTCTGGGTCGGCCCGTTCTGATACTGGTCCGGTGGAATGATCGGATTGTCCGGGCTGGCCTGCGTGATGAACCCGGTGATCATCGCCGCGAGTTTCTTGCGAACGATCTCCGCGTCCGTGTACTGCTCCAGTTCGTAGAGCTTCGCAATCACCGATGTCAGCCACGGCTGACCCCGGAACTGGCCCGCGCGGATCGGCTTGTAGACGTGCAGCACCTCCGTGGCCGGCACGCGTTCGACCGAGAGAGCGTCCATCGGGAAAAACATCGTCTCGCCCGGATGCGCCTTCCAAAAGTGGTACGCCGCGCGCCGTCCGTCGTTCTGAAACTCGATGCCGCACCGCACTGAGTTGTTCGGCGGCATCCGCTCGACAGCCGTCCGCCACAACGGTAACTGCTCGGCCTCGATAAGTTGAAGTTGCAACGGAACGGTCAGCCCTTCTTTCACGGAGCGCGGCCGGAACCGGACGAAGCACTCGCCGGCCTCCATGACTTCGCGCGCGATCACCATCTGCTGGCCGTAGAAATCCGTCTGGCCAGATGCAGGATTCCGCGGGTCGTACTCGACGTCGCACTCCCGAGTCCAGCGATTCCACTTCCTTGTGATCAGGTCGCGCACCTTCTCGTCCGGATGGTGAGGCACCAGGCGAATCCCACGTCCAATCGCGTTGGCCACATATGAATCCACAGCGCCCGCCGCCCAGGCGCTATTCCGAACCGCATCGCGGTTCCGCGCCTGCAACTCCAGGCCGTGCGAGAACAGGAGCGTGTTCAGGCCGAGGAACGGCGGATTCCAACCAATGCCGCGCCGCCCGCGACCGGCGGCATCGAACGGGAACGTCCCCATCGCGCGCGTGCGCGGCGGCGCGATGGTCATCGCGGCGGCCCTACGAACGAGGTTCATTGCGCTCCACGGAGATCAACATTCCAAGCCAGACAGCCAGCACGCCGCCGATGATTGGACCGAGTGGTCGGTATATCATCCAGCAGCCCCATACCACTGAGCCCATGCCACCGAAGAACAAGATCTTTTCGAGGACTGCCGGTGTTTCCTTCCGGCACGCTGCAACGAACTGGCTGCCCAAACCTCGCGCGGAGACGGCCACTCGCCCGAGCCGATCCACTAGTGCCCCCAACCGTTGGTCGTGTAGACTCGCACCTGGCGTACCTGCTGCGGCCCGGACTGCTGGGCGATGTCGTTCAAGATCAGATTCCGGAGCTTCAAGTAGTCATCCACGGAATCGAATTCGAACTCGCGATCCTGAAAGCGGACTCGCCTCGCCCCCTGCTTACGCGCGGCATCGAGAGCATCGAGGTCCGTCTGAGTGAATGCCATTAGAGATCCATCCTGAAGCGCACGTGGTTACGCGTGGCTTGCCTGCCATCCGCGCGCTGCGTTTGCTGCGGTGCTTGTTTGACTTCGTTCACCGGAGGCCTGCCCACCCGCCGCTCGAGGTCGGCCCAGTGCTTCTCCTGGAAACGGTCGATACCGACCCGTCCAGCGGCAGCGCGTGCATACACCCGGCAATCGAGCGCCTCGTTGCGCTCGCGCATCTTCTGCCACTCGTGCCGGCGATACCCCTTGACGATCTTCGTCACCAACTGCTCGGCGGTGATCTGTTTGAAGTACTCTTCGCTATAACGCGGGAAGTGGCAATATCCCGGAGGGAAGGGAATCCCTTTCGCGACGTCCTCATCCGTCGGCCGATCCTGTCGCAACCACCGGTACAACTCTTCCTTGGCCATGCCGGAATTGACCGGCCACACCCGAACGCCGCGCTTCAGTTTGGCGCCCGCTGGCCCTACTTCCACCGGCGCGGCCGATCCGATGAGCGCGGGCGTCCGCGAATCGCCCTTGATGACCAGCACCCGCCCGCCCTGGCGTCGCGCCCACTGGTACACCTCGATGGCGGCGAAACCCGAATCCACGGCGAGTTGCAGGATCTGCAATTCCAGGCCGGACTCGGTGGAGAAGGATTCGTTCAGCAGCCCGGTGAGTTTCTCCCAGACTTGCGGCCGCGAGGTGTCGCCTTCGAACACCCGATAATCGACCGACCACGACTCTTTGCCACGGCCCCACGCGGTGATCTCAACCTCGATGCGGTCTTTCTGGACATCCGCGCCAGCCGTAAGGAACAACCCGCCAGGCGGTATGGTTCCAACCTTGTACGACTCCCGCCGGTCATACAGCTTCTGCCACTCCGGCGCTTCCCCCAACAGCGTCCACGTCTCGCCCAGCACGGTGTTGACGAAGACCTGGAGCAGCGCGGAATTCTTCTGCGCCTGCTCAAACTGCTTGGCTGCATCCGACCATGCGAACCAGCCGACCGGCGAGTACAGGCTGGACAGGTGGAAGCCAGCCGTCTTGCCGTCGCCAACAGCGCTGCGCCGCCACTCGCCGCACGCCAGCATCGACTGCTTCTGGTGGTTGTGAATCTCCTGCCCGCAATGCTCGCAGATGTAAACCGCCTTTTCCGTTTCGCCCTTCGGCCAACGCAACTGAGCGAACTTAAGCGTCTGGAACGCGCGGCAGACCGGACACGGCACCCAGTAGAGACGCTTGTCGCTTTCTTCAAATGCCGCCTCGATCCGGGACATGCCCGTGATCTTCGGTGTCGAGCACATGAAGATCTTGCGGCGCGCAAACGTCCTGGTGCGCGCGGTCGCCAGGTTCACCGGATCGCCCTCGCCCTCCACATCGCCGGGATACCCGTCCACTTCGTCCAGGAACAGATACCGCGCCGCCATGGAGCGGAGGCCGACCGCGGAGTTCGCGCCGGTCATCACCAGCACACCGCCGGGGAATTCCTTCGAGAGAACCGTGTTCCCGGAGTCGCGCGACCGCGGGTCGCTGACCAGCGCGCGCAGCACCTCCGATTCCTCAATCAGCGGATCGATGCGCTGTTTCGAGTTGCGCTTGGCCATTTCCACGGTGGGCTGGATCGCCATCATGGGGCCGGGCGCCTGGTGGATCACATAGCCGATCCAGTTGTTGCCGCACTCCGTGCCGCCGATCTGCGCGCCTTTCATGAAGACCGTTCGCTCGACGGATGAGGACGGCGAAAGGCAATCCATGATCTCGCGCAGGTACGGCGTCCGCTCCGTGCGCCATGGGCCTGACTCAGCCGAGGCCCGCTGGGAGAGAGCGCGGTACTTGTCGGCCCACTGCGAGACCGTCAGCAACGGGTCCGGCCGCGCTCCGGCCGCCGCCGCTGCCGAGTAGATCTCCTCAGCCGTTGGAGTCTGCAAACTCATTCAACGCCCTTCGAATCTCGGTGGCCAGGACTTCGTAGCACTTCGCTGCTTCGGTTTCGGCGGCTACCATTGCCGCCACGCGATCCGGGATGTTCAGTATGTGATCGCGGAACTGCCGGAACTTGTTAAACGCGGCCACTTGAACCTCGTCCTTCGGGACCAGCGTGGCCACGCGCTCTTCGTACTCGATCTTGGCGAGTCGCGCCTGGTAGTGCTCCCGCACAGCGCGCGCCTTCGCGTACTGCGAAGCGCCGAAGATCGAAACGTCGTCATCCTCCTGCTCACGCTTGGCGACCGGCGGCGCGTGCCGCCTCGTGTTCCGCTCCCACTCGACATCGGCCTGTTCGGAGTCGATCCGCCCGTCCGCCTGCTTGGAGATACGCCCTGTTTCAATCGCCTTCTGCACGGCGGACAGCGCGACTCCGCGATGGCGGGCATACGCCCGCTGGCTCATTGCTGGCATGCGTTTATTCCCGAAAAAAGCCCTTGCCTTCCGGGGCCACCGGAGTGATGAATCGTCATGCGCGGATCAACCGCCGAAAGGATAAACACAACCATGAAGAACGCAGAAGCCACCAACAGCACCGAAACCGCCGCCGTTGCGGAACAGGGCGCGCAGGTCGCGCCGGAGAAGGCCGCCTCGAAGAAGGCTGCCAGCCAGAAGAAGGGCGCGCCCAAGGCCAACAAGGGCGCGAAGAAAGCCGCCAAGCAAGCCAAGGCCGCGCCGAAGAAGCAGGCCAAGGCGAAGGTCGCCAGCAAGAAGGCCGCCAAAGTGAAGGAGGCCAAAGTGCCGCGTGAGTTCTCCAAAAAGAACATCATCCTGGACCTCCTGCGCCGCCCCAAGGGCGCGACGATGGCCGAAATCGCCAAGGCCACGGACTGGCAGAACCACAGCATCCGGGGCTTCATCAGCGGAAACCTCACCAAGAAGATGGGCCTCACGGTCGAGTCCACCAAGAACGAAGCCGGCGAGCGGACCTACCGCGTCGCGAAGTAGAGCCTTCCCACCTGCCCACCCCAAGCCGCCGCCGGGTTTCAACGATGCGGCGGCGGTTCTGCTTCTGCTTCCAGAATCCTCAACTCGGCCGACCAGTCGGCCAACGCCATACAGAGGCCCTCGACGTCCGGATGCCCGGTGCGAAGCAGAGTTTCCGCGGTTGCGATCTCAGCGCGGCAACGGTCCACTTCACGCTGCCACTGCGCGCCGCGCTCCGGCGACTTCGCGGTAGTTTTTCCCGTCGGATTCAAGCTTCGCTTCTCGTCCCGCGAACGCCTGCCAGCGACGAACAATCACGTCGCAATACTTCGGTTCCAACTCGATCAGCCGCGCCTGCCGTCCCGACTTCTCGCACGCGATCATCGTCGTACCCGATCCGCCGAATGGATCGAGGATGGTGTCGCGCGTCTTGCTGCTGTTCCGAATGGCCCGCTCCACCAATTCCACAGGCTTCATGGTCGGATGGGCCTGGCTCGATACTGGCCTCTTGATGAACCAGATATCGCCCTGGTCCCGCGCGCCGCACCAGAAGTGATCCGTGCCTTTGCGCCAGCCATAGAGAATCGGTTCGTACTGCCGCTGGTAGTCCGACCGACCCAATGTGAAATGGTGCTTCGCCCAGATCACGAACGTGGACCAGTAGCCGCCGGCATCGGTGAACGCCTGGTGGAGCGTGTGCAACTCCGACGACGACATGCAGATGTAGATGGCGCCCTTTGTTACCGCCAGCACGTTCGCGCACGCATCGCGCAGGAACTCATAGAACTTGCCGCCCAGCGTGTCGTTGCCTATCTTGAGCTTCTTGGCGGTCTTGCCTTCGTAATCGACGTTGTACGGCGGGTCCGTGAAAACCATGTCGGCCAAGCCCCCAGAGAGAACGGCCTGGACCGCCTCCATGCTGGTCGCATCGCCACACAGGAGCCGGTGCTCGCCCATCACCCAGACGTCCCCGAGCACGGTGACCGCGTGCTCCTCCTCTTCAGGAATCGCGTCGTCGTCGGTCAGTCCAACGTTGGACTCCTCCGGGTCGCGCAGGAGTTCCTCAACCTCCTCGTCGGTGAATCCAACCAGGTCGAGGTCGAAGCCATCCTCCTCTAGCGACTCCAACTCCACGCGCAACATCTCCTCGTCCCAGCCGGCGCTGAGTGCCAGCCGGTTGTCGGCGAGCACCAGCGCCCGGCGCTGCGTCGGAGTCAGATGGTCCAGGACGATTACCGGCACTTCGGTCAGCTTCAGCTTTCTGGCCGCCGCCAAACGCGCGTGGCCTGCGATGATCACGCCGTCTGCGCCGACCAGGATCGGATTCGTCCAGCCGAACTCGACGATGCTCGCCGCCACCTGCGCCACCTGCTCCTCGGAGTGAGTGCGGGCGTTGCGGGCGTAGGGGATCAGTTTTTCAACTGGCCACTGCTGCACCTGGAGGTCGGTCTTCATAAGCTCAGGAAACCTTCCGGCGTCTCCCGTAGAACGGTGCCGGCCCGTGGTGTTGAATGCGCCGGGCGTCTCGCGCGCGGGGATTGTCAACCTGCTCCAGCGGTACGCCGCGTGCGGTGGCGACTTCGTTGATCGCCTGACCGGTGGCGAGCAGCACCGGAATCTCACCGCTCAGGTTCGAGATCCGGCGCAGGATCACATCGCAATAGGACGGACTGATCTCACATCCCAATCCGATCCGCCCGAGTATTTCCGCGGCGGCCATTGTGGTCCCGCTTCCAAGGAACGGATCGAACACAACGTCTCCGCCGTCCGTGAACGCCTTGACGAAGAACTCAGCCAGGCCGCGTGGGAAAGGAGCGGAGTGCGATCCCTGGTTGGATTCAGTCCTGGCCTCGATGACATTGCTCGGGCGCGCGACGCCACGGAAGCGTCCATCATCGTCGGCCGCGCCCGGTTTCTTCGCCGCAGTTCCGCGCGCTCCCGTGCCCAGCAGTCCGCTGCCGGAAGTCGATTTGGGGTTGTCGGGCGAGTAGTCGAAGCAATCCTCCGAAACGTGCCCGACCGCCTTAGGCCGAAACTTGATCTCGGGTTGGCGACAGAAGTGGAAGACCGGCTCCCACGCGTTCTTGAATCGATTGCCCCAGCCGCCTGGCACACCGTTGTCCGTCTTGCGCCAGCAAAGTTCATCGACGAAGCGCCAGCCCCACTGCCGCTTGTGCGCCAGGACGAGATCCATCACGTACAAACTGCGCTCGCCATCCTCGGCGTGAGATTTGATGTTGAGAAAGTACGAGCCGTCGAGCGCGAGGATCGCCTGGATGTTGGCGGCGACATCGCGAAACCAATCGCAGTACTCTTCCGGAGGCACCGGCTTGAAGCCGCTGGTGGAATCGTACTCGCGCTGCGTAGCGTAGGGCGGCGAAGTAATCACCACGTTCGCGCGCGTCCCTTCGAGGACCTTCTCGACGACATCGAAGTCGCGGCAGTCGCCGCTGATCAGCCGATGGTTTCCGATCAACCACACGTCGCCGGGCTGGGTGATCGGCTGGCTGGGTGGTTCCGGAATCGGTTCTTCGTCTTCCGGTTCAGAACCATCACCGTCATTCGCCAGCAGCGCTTCCAACTCGTCGTCAGAGAATCCAACGAGCCGGAGGTCGAGGCCCTCGTGCTCCAGATCGGTGAGTTCCGCGGCCAGGATCTTTTCGTCCCACCCAGCGTTTTCCGAAAGCTTGTTGTCCGCGATGATGTACGCACGCCGCTGAGTATCGCTGAGATGGTCCAGCACGACGACGGGGACTTCTGGCAGGCCCAACTTCCGCGCCGCCAGCAAACGACCGTGGCCGGCGACGATTCCGGCGTTGCTGTCCACCAGGATTGGAGCGTTGAAGCCGAACTCCGCGATGGATGCCGCGATCTGCGCAATTTGGGCGTCCGAGTGCGTGCGCGCATTCCGCGCGTATGGGACCAGGCGGTCCACTGCCCAGATCTCGATGCGCCGCGCCATCTGCGGCGCGATGGATGTCGTGGTCAATTGCCTGAGGCCTCGTTCTTGCCGGCCACCACATTCATCGCGGCCTGGCGGGCCTGTTCATCGGCCATGCCCTGAATCTGCCCTTCTCTGTGCGCCAGAGCGGCGTGCTCCCGCATGAATGCGTCGAGGCGGGAGTTCACCGACAGGTGCGTTTCCTGCGCCTTCAGATAAGCCATCACGCCCGCCACGGTCGGAGCCAGCCCCTTGGCCACCTGCGCAACGACGTCCAGCGCATCGGCTTTCGGACGGAGCCAGACAATCACAAGCACCAGAACCGCCGCGACCGCAGTGAGAATCACCACAGCCCAGACGTAGGGAGCATTGGAGGAGACAAGCTTCGCCGTGAATGTGGAATCGCGATCCGCCGTCATGGTACTCCTCCTTGTCTTTCCCGGTGCCCGGTTCCTGGTCGCGGCGTTGGCCGAGATCCCGCGCCCGGTGGCCAACGGTTGGCCCGTGTCGCGCCCGTCGCGGCGGGTTGGCCAGTGGTGCCAGTCCGTCCTGGCGGCGCGAACGGGGCGCGCCGGGTGGGGTGACCACTGACCACCTCTTTTTTCGGCTGACGCTAGCGAAGTTGCGCTACTGTTCAACGCGCCGCCGAAAGTCGCCGGGAAGTACCTATGCCTCTAACGGGCTGTCTGACGTTCCGGACAAACGCCCCTCGAACGCGAGCGATGTACCGCCCACCGATGTTGCGTCGCTGGCTTTTCACGTGACCGTACAGTCAGCCACGACCCGGAGAAAGGCTGGGCGCGCCTCCGGTGGCGCATAAGTCTTGCCGTCGCGGTTGCCGCCAAGATGTTTCAGATCCCAGGCCCGCCCGTGCTCCAGAAGCTCTTTGAAGCTGTATCTGGTGCCCGCTATGGAGCTTGCCGACATCGACTTCGGCTCGCCCGGCCGGAGAAACAGAATCGCCCGGTTGACGTGGCCCTTGCGATGGCGCACCACGCGCGCCACCAGTCCCGCCGATTGCAGTCGCGCCAACCGCTGCTCGGACACGCAGGCGTACAGACTGCCATCGGCCTGGTAGACGGGAATCGATGCATTCATAGTTTTGAACACACGTGGAGTACGAGGGAAAACTGCGGGAAGGAGATTCACGAGCGTCCCGGCGCTCTGTCAGCACGGCACGAACTGCGTGTCTTATTGTGATTTTCGCAGAAACAGGACGGAGAATCAATGATTATTATCGCGCATCACCTTTGTTTTCTGCTGGTTGAGAGCAGGACGAAGCGTCAAAACAGCGCGCGATGGCTACCATGCATACCACGGCTACCAGACTCCTCGAATCGCCCCGATGGTGGGGACGGTCCTCTATATAGGGCAGGGAAATTTGTCTCCCCAACGGAAGGACATGCGCAGAATGGCTACCAACGGCCACCATGCATACCAAGCGTCAGGAAACAAATGAGATAGAGAGGAGGCGATGGCTACCACGTGAGTTTGGCTTCACGCTTGCCAGGCGTGCGCGCGCGGTCTAGAACGCTTCCAAAATGCCGCCGTTGAGAAGACAAATGTGGGTTCCTATATATGGTAGATGCGTCCCAATCGATACCGTGGCTCCCACGGACGCGCGCTTGAACCCTCCACCAACCATGAGCGTATCCTCGTGTCGTTTCTCGGATCGTGAAGTCCGGCACCGAGTTCAAGACCCGAAGACGGGCCTAGGGTTTTTAAGATTCGTGGCGGCCGTCGTGGCGGCGAAACGATCAGGCGGGGCCTCGCGGAATTATCTTGTCCGCGCCTAGGGGGCAGTTTGCGTGTTCCGAACGGCGCGGCCTCCGGTATCAAACCAGGACGTTATGGAAGACGTGGCCGGCTCAATCCAGAGATTCAACGCACCTGCCCCTCTCGCATCGTTCCGCAACGCCACATCCATAAGCAATGTCGTCCATGTCATAAGGTGGACGCAACAAATCCGAACCAGCAAGAGCCAAAACGCCCGACGCGCCGCGTTTCTTTCTTGACGCTTGAGGTATGAGATGCAATAATCGATGTTGTAAAGGAGAAACACCTGGATGGCAACAACATCAACTGCGGTAAGCGGGGACGCCTTGCCCCTGTATTTACCGTTTAAGACATTTTGCTGGGCGCTGCAAAGCCTCCGCACGCATGGGCTGCCGGATAAGGTCGACCGTACGGCATGGACATCCCGCTCCGGTGGTGAGCAGAGCCAGCTTCTTAGCGGGTTCAAATTCTTGGGTTTGATCGACTCGGGTACGAGCGTTCAGCCGGTCCTGAAGAAACTAATAGATGTTCCCGAAGCCTCTCAAGAGGAAAAAGAGATTCTGGGCACTGTGCTGCGTCAGGGCTACGCTAAGGTATTCGAACTGGATCTCAAGACGGCAACTATCGGGCAAGTTCAAGAAAAAATTGGTTCTTACGGGCCGAGCGGGGAAACTCGAAAAAGGGCGGTGCGCTTCTTTCTGAAAGCTGCGCAGCATTGTGGCGTTGAACTGTCGTCAAGACTGACTGGCGGTCTACGGTCCCGATCCGAGGAAAGTGCCGATGGCGCGGAAGAGGACGGCGCACCTGCCCCTCCGACTCCCCCACGGCCTCGCCGCCGCCGCCGTACCTCAACACCCTTGGCACAGGAAGAACATGAAGAAAAGCCATCGGGTAGCGCTGTCAAGACGGTCAGGCTGGGGGATACCGGTGGCACATTGACTTTGAGTGGAACTTTCAATCCTTTGGAACTTGACGGGGACGAGCGGAAGTTGGTCTACGACATTGTGGACCTGATGAAGCAGTATGAACACAAAACCAAGACGGCCAGCGAATGAACTTTGCGAGAGCCAATTCGCTGGCCGTTCGTGTCTCAGGTGGTGGACGCGAGCCCCAGGCCAGGCTGTCATCCTGTTCAACCGGGTGGGTTGAATCCCCACCGCCTCCACCACCGTTAACTTTTTCGCCCCACGGGTAGTTGGCGCTACCAGTGGGGCTCAGCCCCGGGCTTGCGGCCAGAGGCAGGGTTTGCTTACACCCACTGCCATTTTGGTCCGCTTCGCCCGAAGAACGCAAGGTCAAAGTGGCGCAGAACTTCGAGTGCGGACCGGCGGAACCCATCGCGATTCCCGGCGTTGGGATGGTCTCGGCCGCCGGGCCGCTGTTACCTGAGGATGCCGCCGTCGGGTTAGTTTTGGAAGATGCCGCATGGTGCAAGGATGGCCACAACTTGCGTCACACGGTTTCCCAACAATCGCCTGGACTGGCGGGTGGGAAATGACCCGCGCCGACCTGCGACCTCTTCCGAAGGAGTCGGAGACACGCATCGAGCGGGTGAGAGCCCGGCACGAAGTGAAGATTCGGAGTGCATTTGTGAACTGGCGCAAGGAAAAAACCGGTTCTCGACCACCCTCGTTGACCGCGCAGCAGCAACTCGAGGTGCAGACACAACTGGTCGCGATGTCGGCCGAGTTGGGGAAGACGGAGGGTCGGGAGCGCCTTTCCGCAACGCCAAACCCCAATCAGTTTGAAATCGAGATCCACTGTCTGGCAGAGATAGTCGCTGACGAGGCGCGTGATCGCTGGAAGTCCTTGACCAGCGGATTTCACCTTGAAGCTTCGTCCGAGGGCGTGTACGCCGATGCCGAACGCGGAGTCTGCAGCCGCGTGCGGGAACTACTTAGCGGACCTTATGATGATCTGATCCTGGAGGCTTGGTGCGCTCATGAAAAGCGTCTGGCGGCCGAATGCGAAGGCGACGGTTGCCCGGCGCCTCTCAGTGCGACGCCGGAAGCCGATACTGGTCAGGGACCCAATACCAAGAGCCACCTTTACCGAGCGTCTTCGTCGAGCGACGCAATCCCGATGGAATCGCCAAATAAAGCCGCGGCTCGCCAAGCCGTAGTGATGCCGATTCTTGGATCGAAGCGATGGAAGCGTGGAAGGTGGGCCACAGAGGCAGGGGTCGGCAAGAATAGCGTCTACGAATATCTCGATGGTAGGCGAACACTCACCGACGATAACCGTAAGGCTATGGCTGAAGTGTTGGGATTGAAACCGACAGACCTTCCCGAGTAGCTTCCCGATTTTCCCGCGAGACTCCCGAGACTTCCCGCGAGACGACAAGGGAACTTCGCCACCGCAACAATAGCGGTAGATGATCAACCTTCGATCCAGCCGAGAATCGCTCGGCATCTCGCAAAGCAAGTTGGCTCGCATCTCCGGCGTCAGCAGGTTCAAGATCTGCACGTTCGAACTGGGCGGGGGCTCGCTCAGCCCACAGGAATGCCAGCGAATCAGGACGGCCCTTGAGACCGAGGCTGGGCGTATCCGCTCGATCATCGTCAACCCATATTTTGGAGACCTGTCGGACGAGCATGATCGGATCACCGAGCCAAGCGTGGCGTCTTTGCCGAAACGCGGCGGGCAACAGGAGATGAGGTAGACGATGCAGGCGTCAACGTCCGCGGATCTCCAATCCGGCCGCATTATCTTGCGCACCTCCCTCGCAAATCTGCTGGCGTGCCGGCAGATCCCTGGAGGCTCCTGGGACGGGACGCGCAAGGCATGGTCGTACCCCGCCACCGAAAGCACCGCGCGGTTGATCCGCTCCAAGATCCGACCATTACTGGGCAGCGAGCAGTTCGACGCGGCGTTTCCTGTCCGCGAACCGATCATCAAGACAGAGCCAACTCCCGCCAGCGCGGTTGCTGTAGCAGCATGTGCGCCTGTGGTGGAAACAGAGATCGATCTGCCGCCGGGCATGCTTACTCGCCCATGGCGGCACCAGCAGGCCGCTTACCGATTTGTCCTCGATCACTTCGCCTCCGGGCTGCATGGCATCCTGCTGGCCATGGGGATGGGCACCGGCAAAACCCTGGTGGCCTTCATGGTGCTTCTTGGCCTTGCGGCGCGCCGGATCCTAATCGCGTGCCCCCTGCGCGTGGCGCCGGTGTGGATCGCCCAGTTTGAGCGGCACGTCGGCATCGCGTTTGTGATCGCGGCCCTCGATGAGGACGCCGGCAGCGTCGCCCGGAAGCAGGAGCTGGCCGAAGAGAAGATGCGCCTCGCGGAGGCGCGCGGCGTCCCATTCGCGGCCGTCATCAATTACGACAGCGCATGGCGCGATCCGTTCGCGGCGTGGGCAGAGAAGCAGACCTGGGATCTGGTAATCGCGGACGAAGCACATCGGATCAAGACTCCTGGGGGCAAAGCCAGCCTCTTCTTCAAGCGGCTGCGCCTGCGGTCCCGCCACCGCATCGCGCTGACCGGCACGCCCCTACCGCACGGCCCGATGGACATTTACGCCGTGTTCCGGTTCCTGGACATCACCATATTGGGGCCTTCCTTCACGGCGTTCCGCCAGAAGTACGCGGTAATGGGCGGCTTCCAGCAAAAGCAGGTCACAGGTTTCCAGAACCTCGACGAACTAGAGCGATTAATGAGCCGCATCACGTTCCGGGTCGGGAAGGACGTTCTTGATCTGCCGCCGGAAACGCACGTCACCTACCACTGCGATTTGGCCAGCGAGGGGCGTCGCATCTACAAAGACATTGAAGACGACTTTGTGGCCCAGGTTCGTGACAACACAGTTACGGCGGCGAACGCCCTGGTGAAATTGCTGCGGCTGCAGCAGGTCGCCAATGGCATCGTGAAGACCGACGATGGCGAGGAGCATCGCGTGGATGATGCGAAGAAGACGCTCCTGGCGGACACGCTTGAGGATATCGGCGGCGAGGAACCCGTCGTGGTCTTTTGCCGGTTCCACCAGGACCTGGACGCGGCACACGAGGCGTGCGAAGCCCACGGCTATACCAGCCTGGAACTGTCCGGGCGCCGCGACGAAGTGAAGCGGTGGCAAGACGGCGAGGCCCAAGTTCTGGCGGTCCAGATTCAAGCAGGTGGCGTGGGTGTGGATTTGACCCGCGCCCGCTACGACATATTTTACTCACTCAGTTTTTCATTGGGCGATTACGACCAAGCCCAATCACGCGTGCACCGGCCTGGGCAGACCAGGCCGGTCGAACACATCCACTTGGTTGCGAGGAACACCGTGGATGTCAGGATCATGCGCGCCCTCGAAAAGCGCGCGGAGGTCATCGAGTCGATCCTCGCTGAAATCACGAACTAAACCCGCAGCCCGAGGAGCACGAACGCAATGAACCAAGAGCAGTTGAAGGGATTCGTGTGTCTGGAGAAGCGGAAGCGCGATCTGGACACCGAACTGAAGCAGGTAAAGCAGCAAATCGATGATCTCGAACAGGCGCTGATCCCGCAGTTCATCGAGTTGGGCGCGGAGCCCAGCGTCCGCGTCGATGGCCTCACGATCTGGCTGGTGCAGGAGATTTACGCCAGCCCGATCAACGACCGCGAGGAGGTGGCCCATGCGCTCAAGCTGTCCGAGTTGGGCCAGTACGTCGCGGAGAACTACAACAGCAATTCGCTCAGCGCTTATGTTCGCGAGGTGGCCCGCGAGGTCGCCGCGCGATTCGCGAAGGAAGAACGCATGTACGACGCCGAGGACGTGCGCGCGGCGCTTCCCGAACCTCTCGGGAAGACGCTCAAGCTCTCGTTCGTTCACAAACTCAGTACCCGGAAGGTTTGAAAAAAAGGAGAATCCATTGTCACAAGAACTTGTTAAATTCACGGCGCCCAAGGCCCTTGCTATTCCGCCCGATGAGGCGGCTGCGGTCCAGGAGGCCTTCGCCATCAACATCGCCAGCGGCACTGTGTCGGAGTTCGACTTGCCCAGAATCAAAGTGATGAGCGGAGCGGCGCTCTGGCTCATCCCCAGCCTGGAGGGCGACGAAACCACACCCAAGATCGAGGGCGTTATCGTCTTCGCACGCGATGCGCGAGTGTACTACGCCTCCAAAGACGCCGGGAACGTGCCGCCCGACTGCTCCTCGACGGACGGCATCACCGGCCACGGCAAGCCTGGCGGCGAGTGCAAGTCTTGTCCGCTGGCTAAGTGGGAATCGGCGCAGGAAGGTTCGGGGCAGGCCTGCAAGCAGGTGAAGCAGTTGTTTTTTCTGCGCGGCGAATCCATGTTCCCCGAGGTCGTCTCTCTGCCGCCCACCAGCGTGAAGGCTGCGCGTCAGTTTCTGGTGAAGCTCACCACGCAGGGCATCCCGTACTACGGCGCGCTCGTAGCCATCGAACTGGAGAAGGCGCAGAATGCGGCCGGCAAGCCGTACGGCAGGGCCAGCCTGAAGTTCCTGCGCCGCCTATCTGAGGACGAGCAGCAGCGCGCCGTGGAGTTCCACCGAATGTGCGGCCAGTTCGCGGGTCGCGTGCAGACTACGGCTGCCGATGCCGCTGCGGAATGAGGAACCAAACGGTTCTGGAGAAGTACGTCGTCGCGCGGATCGTGAAGGCGCTGAAAGCGCGTCCCAGTGTGGCCGTACGGAAGCGCCACGGTACCGCGATGGGTGTGGCCGGCGATCCGGATTTGTACGGCAGCATCGGCGGGCGCCACTTCGAAATCGAGGTCAAGCGCCCGGACGATCCGGCGTCGATGCCGACCGAACTCCAGGCGCAGAGGATGCAGGAGTGGCGTGACGCCGGTGCCCTGGTAGGAATCGCCCGCAGCGTGGAAGACGCGTTCGCGATTCTCGATATCACTTCCATGGATTCGGAACCGGAGGCGCGGTCGTGAGATGAGCGCCATCTATGGCAGCGACGCCTTGCGCCGCCTGCGCGCGCAGCAGGAGGCCCGCATTGCCGCGCCAGAATGCCAGCCGTCGCTGTTGGAGCAGGTCCCTCCCGACGCGCCGATGGACGACGCGACGCTGACCGTCTGGAACGGGGCGCGGTTCGTGGCCTACGACACGTGGCTGGCGACCGCGCCCATTCAGCGGGACGACGCGCCCGCGAAACCCGAACACCCCACCGACGCCGAGCGCCTTGCGCCCGCTTCCAGGAGTTGACCGCCATGACGCCTCTCGACTTCCTCAATCTCCTCTGGCAGTTCAAGCCGGAGGAATTTTACGTCTTGCTGTGGACGCACCCCGACAAGCAGTCGCACTGGTACCGGGACATTGCCGCCGCTGCGGACTTCGTCCTGAAGTCGCGCGGGCTGGATGTCTACGTGGGGGTCGGGCTGTCCATGGCGGACCACGGCCCCGCGCGGCGCTGCGTGTCGGCGGAGATCGCGGGCATCGCCGGATTTTGGGCCGATCTCGATCTGCGGTCGGACGCGCACAGCAAGAAGGCCCTCCCCGCCACCGTTGAGGACGCGCTCTCCATCATCCCGGCGTCGATGCCGCCCACCATCGTAATTCTCACCGGCAACGGCGCGCACGCCTGGTGGCTGTTCAAAGAGCCATACATCTTCGAGGACGACGATGATCGCCAAGCCATCGCCAGCCAGGTGGCCAGGTGGCACACGTTGTTGTGTCTGAATGCTTCGTCGCGCGGGTGGGCCTACGACCGCCTCTCCGACCTGGCCCGAATTTTGAGGATTCCGGGGACCCAAAATCTCAAGGACCCGGCCAACCCTAAAGATGTCGTGGTTCACTCCTTCGGCGAACGGCGATACAACTTCTCAGATCTCACGCAGTACCTCGACGACGCCGCGATTCCCGACGCACAGGCACAGGAGAACGCGGCGCGGGAGTGGGCCGGACGATTCGCGGACAAGCCTCTCCTGATCAATACCGACGCGCGCATCCCGCAGGAGATGCTTGACGGCTGGATGGCTGCGGACATGCGGTTCAAAAACACCTGGCTGCGGCAGCGCCATGATCTGAAGGACCAGAGCCAGTCCGGATACGACCTGGCACTCGCACATTTTGGGATCGAGGCCGGGCTGAATGAGCAGCAGATCGTGGACCTGATCATTCACCACCGAAGCCAGTTCGGGCAGAAGCCCAGGACGCGCTTGGACTATTTTCAGCGGACCATCGCCACGGCGTCCCGGCGCAGTCCCGGCGTGAACGCGCCAGCAGCTTTTCCCGACGCACCAGTACCCGGCGCCACGACCGGCAACCCCGCGCCCACGGGCGCGCAGGGCGCACCGCAGGAGCCAGGTGCGAGGAATGGTCTCAGTCCCGACCCGGCGACCACGAGGGCGTTGCTGTGCCAGCGCATCTCCGAAATTCTGGGCGTCCGAGTCTGCCGCATCGTGAAGTTCACGGGCAAGGAACCAACCTTCCACATGGAATTGGAGGAGGGAAAGATCGAGTTTGCAAACGTCGGAAAGCTCATCTCGCAGGATTCCGTGCGGCTTGCCATTGCCGGATCGATTGGGAAGTTGATCCGCAAGCTCAAGCCCAAGGTTTGGGAGCAACTAGCGCAGGCCATGCTGGACGCCTGCATCATCGAACAGGGCGGCGAAGAGATCGAGTGGGAGGGCGCGGCGCTGATGTACGTGGCGCACTACCTCTCTGAGACCGGCTTCATCGAAACGCTCGAAAGCCAACAGGTCCAGAACCAGCGCAAGCCCATCCTGCTGGACGGCAAAGTCGCCATCTGCGCCAGCGACCTGCAGATGTACGTGAACAAAACCACGTTCCAAAACCTCTCCATCAAGGCGCTCGCCTCGATGCTCGGGGCGCTTGGCGGCAAGAGTATCCGGGTCCGCGGCGCGAAGTTCAAGGAGCAGAGCCGGTGGGTGCTGCCGGTGGACCAGTTTGATCCCGCTGAGTACTCGCCGCGCAAGGAGGAACCCAATGCCCAATGAGCAGGCTACTGGCACGCTCGACGAGATCGGGCAGAGGGACCACAGCGTCACCTCGGAGTACCGCATCTTCGGCCCGCCGGGGACGGGCAAGACGACTAACCTCTCTCGCCAGATCCGGCACGCCGTTGATCGGTATGGTCCGGGGTCGGTCCTGGTCACGTCCTTCTCCCGCACCGCGGCCGCGGAATTGACGGGCCGGGATTTGCCCATCAACCCGGACAGGATCGGCACGCTGCACTCGCATTGCTACCACGCCTGCGGCGCGCCGGTGATTGCGGAGTCCTGCGTGGAAGAGTGGAATCGCGAGAACCCGCGCCTGGCGCTTACGCCCGCCAAGAAGCAGAGCAAACTCGACGGCGAGGAGGCTAGTGCCGAAGACGACACCGAACTGGCCAAGGACGGCGACGAGATCTTGCAACAGTTGAGTCGCTTTCGGGGGCTGATGATTCCGCAGAAAGGCTGGCCGCTCGCGCTACGCCAGTTCGAGGAGAAGTGGACGCGGTACAAGCAGTCGTTGGGCCTGCTGGACTTCACCGACCTCATCGAGCGTTGCCTCAACGATGTGGCCATCGCGCCCAAGGCACCGTCGGTGATCTTCGCAGACGAAGCGCAGGACCTCAACCGGATGCAGTTGACGCTCATCCGAAAATGGGGAGAGCGTGCGAATTATTTCATCCTCGGCGGCGATGACGACCAGACCATCTTTTCATTCACGGGCGCCTCTCCGGACGCCATTCTCGACCCGGACATCCCGGACGACCACAAGATCATCTTGAAGCAGTCGTTTCGCGTGCCGCGCGCCGTGCATGGCGTCGCGGACAGACTGATCCGGCAGGTCACGCGGCGCCAGGAGAAGATCTACCTGGCGCGGCCGGAGGAAGGCGCGGTCCACCGGCTCTCGACCGGGACCTACAAGTCCCCCGAGTACTTTATCCTCAAAACCGCTGCGGAGCATCTGCGGCAGGGCAAGTCAGTGATGTTCCTGGCGGCTTGCTCGTACATGCTGCAGCCGGTGGTGGCCGCGCTTCGAAAGCGCGGCGTCCCGTTCCACAACCCGTACCGGAAGTCCAACGGCTTCTGGAACCCTTTGCGCATCGGCAAGAGAGGATCGAGCGCCAGCCGCATCCTGGCGTTGCTAGTGGCGCACCCAGATTTCGGCGAAGGCCACCATCCGTGGACCCATGGCGACGTCGCGCTGTGGGCCGAGAGCATGGTCGCGAAGGGGATTTTGAAGCACGGAATGAAGACGAAGCTCCAGCAGTACGATCCGACGCAGACTGCGACGATGGAGCGGCTGGACGAGATCTTCGAGACGAGCGCGCTCACGTCGCTCATGGATGCTTGGGATGGCGATTACCGCGCGCTGCTCGATTGGTGGTGCCGGCTGGTGACTGCCGAGGTTCGCGGTCGCGTCCAGTTTCCGGCAGAAGTCGCCGCCGCGCATGGGCCGCGCGCACTAATGGAGCCACCCCAGGTGGTCGTCGGCACTATCCACTCCGTTAAGGGCGGGCAAGCCGATGTGGTTTATCTCTTCCCGGATCTCAGCCAGGCCGGAGACGCCCAGTACAACCGGGGCGGCGCGGCGCGCGATTCCGTGATCCGAGTCTTCTACGTGGGGCTGACCAGAGCGCGCGAAACGCTTTACATCTGCCAGCGAGAAACCGGTATGGCGGTCACGATATGAGCAGCGTTCCGCGACCTGTCGATCTGACGCAGGTGCCTGCGGTCCCGTGGGCTTGGGTCGATGAGCACGTCTACGCCGCCATCCGCGGGTGCAGCGTGAAGGTGCTCCAGAGCGAACGGCGATTGAATATCGGCTGCCCGTTCCGGCGAATCAACGGAACGACGGTTCGTTACAAGATCGGCGATATTACGGCCTTCCTGGAATCGCAGCCGGGCGGCGGTGGCGCAGACTCCGGTGATCCGCCGAGGCGTACGGCTGGCCGTCCGCGCCGATCTTTGACTTGACTGTTCCGCAACGCTGGACCCCCATGGGGGCGAGGCAAAAGTTCGCCGCATGAGCGTCTTCAAAAACGGCAAGTTCTATCATTACGAGTTCAAACTGGACGGGCGGCGGCACCGGGGTTCCACCGGCACCGCGAGCAAAGCTCAGGCCATCGCGGAGGAGCGCCGGCAGCGCGAGCGGTTGGAGAAGAGCTACAGCCAGGTCATCGAAGAGGAATCCCGCGAACAGCAGCGCAAAACACTCCAGCAAGCGGCAGATGAATTTCTTCTCGACTACAAGGCGAAACACGAATCCGCCACGTTCGCGGCCTACGCCCTCGGCCACGTAACAGGCCACCTCGGCGGGAAACTCGTCGTGGAGATCACGCCGACGGTAGTGAAACGTTACCAGACGGATCGGCTAGCGGAGAAAGCCGGCCCCAAGACCATCAACGACGAAGTGCTGCTGCTGTTGCGGCTGTGCGGCGACCAGGGCGATCTGATCCGCGCGAAGTTGCGCCGCGAGAAGGCGATGAAACTCGCCCTCCCGCCGTCGCCCGGACGCGCCTATACCGCCGATGAGAAGGCGCGCATGCTGGCGGAAGCGGCGAAGCTGCGGAGCAAGAACATGTACCCCGCCCTCGTGGTGGACCTGAACTGCGGACTGCGCGACAAGGAATTGCGCGAACTCCAGTGGCGGCAGATCGACCTCGTCCACAAGAAGCAGCTCACGGTGGGCAAGTCCAAAACCGATGCCGGCACGGGTCGGGTGATCCCGCTCAACGATACGGTGATGATCGCCCTCGAGGCGCACGCCGCGTGGTACATCCGGCGGTTCGGTGAATGCAAGCCGGAGTGGTACGTTTTCCCCGCCGGCAAGGGGCAGCCAAATGATCCCGCCCGCCCAGTTACCTCGTTAAAGACGGCATGGACCAAGGTGCGCGACAAAGCAAAGGTCGTTGGACGATGGCACGACAACCGGCATACGCTGGTGACGGAGCTTGCCGAGTCGGGCGCGGGCGACGAGGTGATCATGAGCATCGCCGGACACGTCTCGCGTGCCATGCTCTCGCGTTACTCCCACGTGCGGATGGAGGCGAAGCGGCGGGCCCTCGACGAGATCGCAGCACGCCAGAACGCGGCTGACGAGAAGCGCGGGGCCGGAGCCAAACGGAAGCAGCAGGAGACCGAGATTGACGCTTCATCAGTAATGGTTCAGTAGCCGCGAGAACAAGCCCTTCGATGTTTCCAAGAGCTCCGAGGAGCATGAACGCAATAGAATTGCGTTATACTGCTGTGCTCGGCAGACCAAATGGCAGCGTCACTGCTTTTCGCCTCATGGATCGCAACGTCAGCGGCGCTCATTACCTGTGGAGATCGCCTCGACGGGTGGATGGACGAGAAGGCGAAGCACGACTTTGCGGTGAAGATCAGCACTCGTTTGCGCGCTGACCCTCAACACTGGGCACAAACAGTAAACCAAGTTTTCCTGAGGATGTTTGATTGGCTTTACGGTTGGCGCCACCCACGCCTCGACCGATTGCTGTGGCGTGCCATTGTTTGTTCTTATCTCGTTCTCTTGTTAGCTCGGCTTGTCTTGAGTCTGTTTGGGATGGCTGTACCATCGACGGAAGCGATCCTTTTGATTGCGGCAATTGTTTCCGCCCTGATGTGCCTTTTCTCAGAAACCGCTGCTTCGGCCATTTCGCTTGGCCGAAAGTTCTCAAACGCTCAGGAACTGAAACTACGACAGATTGCCTCCAATAGAGATGTGATCTCGGTCGTCGTTTGCGGATCGGCTGCTTACGGCTTCTCAGTCGTAACAACCGCAGTCGTGGCACGTCATATGATTCGCGCACAAAACGTCCCCGCGGCTATGGGCATTGGCACGGCCTTCGCTTTTTCGGCGAGTCTGTTGCTTTTCAGAATCCCAGACAAGGCATTCCCGATTTCGCCAGTGCGCGCTTTCGTTTCGTCAATATTGACAGTGTTGTTACTCGCCTCGATATTCCCGACTGCGGCCGCCGTCTTTCTGAGGACGCTCAGGGGAGGCGGTTGGATGATCCTCACTTTCATTGCATTCAATTTCTTCGGCGACGCTGTTTCGCTTGTAGAGACGCGCTGGGTCCTTAGGAGGGCCCGAGGCGCCGCCCTGGCCACGATGGGCCTGCTGCTATTGGTGGATCTCATCGCGTCCGCAGTGGTTTATTTGGCGCTGCCCGAGCTTGCTCACGAAAGCTTCGAGACTCTGGGACAGGGGATAGTTTTCCAGGGAACTCAGCCTTGGCTAGGTATTCTCTTCTGGTCCACTTTCGCAACGTCAGCGTTGTTTCACGTCTTTGTCCTTGCAGTTCTATTACTCAAAGTGTTGGAACCGCTAGTCAGGATGGTGAATCTCCTCGATAGATGGTTTTCGCTCTATGAACACCCAGCCAGGCTACTGTCGGTTTCAGCAGTCATGATCGTTTCGGTGGTTTTTGCCGTAGTCGGCCTGCTTAAGTAATCATCTCAGTGCCGCAACTGCCATGAAAATCTCCGGAAGCGACCCGGGGAAGACGGAGAGGGCGGAAGGTTGACAATCCAAGTTAAGTCTTTTATGATTAGGACTTTAGCGATTCGTTTTCCTGGCGGGCTACATCTTCTTGTTGACCGGGGAATCTTGCAGACCCGGATCTGGCGATCTGATCAACCATCCAGCCGAGTTCAGCAACCGATAGGCAGTTCTACGGAAGGACCGGCTGATGGATCAGAGCGGTCTTGGGGGCCTTCGTGGACGATCTGGTGGCCGTGAACGTTCCAGGCGGCTTGGTGGCGGACGATGGACGGTTTTTGAGACACTTCGGAGCGTAGGAATGCAGCAATTTGACGTGATTATCGCGGGCGGAGGACCTGGTGGCCTTTCCGCCGCCGAAGCAGTCGCGAAGACCGGGGCATCTGTTCTGGTGTTGGAGCAGAACCGCGAGATCGGCTCGCCGGCTCGAACGACTGGTGGCAGCTTCGTTCAGGATATGAAGGCTCTCGGCATACCCGAAGCTCTCTACCACTCCATAAAACGGTGCCGCTACATCTCGCCCCACAACAGCGTGTCATTCACATACGAAGATGAACCGGTTACGTGCGTGCTTGACGTCCGCGGAGTATTCCAGTTTTTGGCAGAGCGAGCCATCGACGCGGGAGCAAAGATCAGCGTTGGCACCACTGCTGGCGACCCTGTGCTTACGGACGGCGTGGTGACGGGGATTAAGGCGAAGACCCCCACGGTGCCGGAGCTCGAATATCAATCGAAGGTTTTGATTGACGCGACCGGTTACCGTTCGCAGTTGCTCAAACAGTCTGGCGTCTCGCCGGGGTCAAAACGGTTTGGGGTCGGCTCGGAATACGATCTTTACGCGCCGTATTGCGATCAAGATGAAGCGGTGCTGATTGTCGGCAGTCAGATTGCTCCAGCAGGATATGCGTGGATCTTCCCGTGGGGGCACAAGCGGGTGAGGGTAGGTGTAGGCATCCTTCACACAGACTCCGATGCGCATCCCGACCAGTATCTGGACGTTCTCATCGACCGGGCCGCTGAATTTGGCGTAAATCTCAAAGGTGCTCAGCCAGTTGAGTATCATTTCGGCCTGGTTCCGTCAGACGGCGTTCTCGATGATTTCGTTGGTGATGGAATCATGGCAGTAGGGGATGCAGCGGGCCAGCCATCCGCGCTCGTTGGCGAAGGCATCAGATGGGCGATCAAGGCTGGACGTATGGCGGGTGAGGTGGCTGGCGAAGCCGTACAAGCGAAAGACTCTTCGAAAGCATTTCTTTCTCGCTATCAGAAACAGTGGAATGCGAAGTTTGGCAAGAATCTTCGAATCGCCTACGAGATCAACAGAAAAGTCGCACAATGGGACGACGATAAGTGGGACCGAAAAACGGAGTTGCTCAAGCTGTTTACGCCACACCAGTTCGGTCAGGCATTACAGGCGAACTTTGTTGCAGGGTGGGCATTCCAACTGCTCTGGTCCCATCCGAAACTGCTAAAAGAAGGCTTCAAGGAACTCAAAGACCGATTGGGTTTGGGCGCGCTCACAACCCCACGTTGAACGGAAGAACGCTAGAGGGGGAATCCGAGTCTGTTTCTGAGTGCCACGGCGGCAAGCGGAAGCAGTTGACCGCTAGCGAGAAGCATGACGTCCTTCAGATTGATCACCCACACCTGGATCGGTTGACTGGCCTGCAGCATACTCGTTATACCGGACAAAGAGTTGTGATCGATCTTCGATGAGTACTCGCGTTTGAAGATTTGCGCGAATTCCCCAGCAACCTCGCTGGCCGCATGCATGATGAAGTTGTGGAAGACAAACTGCGGCGCGAGCGCCGTCACCAGGCCAAATGCGGAAGTCATCGAGAGAATGAACACCGACAATGGGTCCAAGTGGCCTACGAACACGAGCGCCAACAGCGCCACCCCTACGAACCACGAACCGGCCATGATCAAATAGTACGCGGTCAGGTGCCGCAGTCGCGCCACTAGGACTCCCGGCAGCGGAACGACTGGCAATCCGAAGATCTCCCTAAGTAATAACGCATTAGCAGCTTGAAGATAGAGTCCTGTCCCAAGCGGGAACGAACACGCCAGCGCATAAACGAGCAGTATCGCAAGGTGCATCACCCGGGAATCTTGGTACCAACCCAGCGGAAGCAGTCTAATGCGGCCGGGATCGTGAAAGACAAAAAGTCCCAAAACTACGACGACAAGTGCAATAGAGAACATGACCAGCGAAAAAACCAGAGCGCCAGTCCCGCTACTCATCCTGCCAATTGCCTTCTTCGCAGCGGCAACAAACTGCTGCTCGTCTGTGAAGCACACTTTGGCGTCTTCGATCACGCGAGAGTACCGGAGCAGCCCCCAACGAATCCACCCCGACACCCATGCGATTCCGAAGGCGCCGTAATACACGGCCTTCGTCGACGTGTACACGCCCGCAAATCCACACGTAACGGCGAGCAACAAACCTATTACATAGACAGCAAGCCCACAAATGACGGAGATCGCGATGATTTCGACGGGTGATTGCCCGTTCGGATGGTCATGGGAAATCCGGTTTATACGACGACCAAGGGCCTGATACAATCGGTCGATCCACGACTGTGTATTGGGGATCTCACGTGCCGGTGGCGAGGTCGATTGCATGCTGGTCCAATTTCGAGGCGAAGGATCATTCTATACGTCTGCCAAGTCCGCCGCAAGAAACTGAAAGGACAGAAGGGGATGCGACGACCGCCGGGCCGATCCTCAGGGAGCGCGCCAATGAGCCGCGCGTTCAGGCTGGCGGCACTGCGTTCCCGAAATGCGGCCAAGACAAACCGGCCACTTGAAGACTTGAAGAGTACCCCCAGAGTCCCCCCAAATTCCACGGTAATCGGCATTTCGTGCGTGCAAGTCGCGTGTTTGCAATGCGAGGCGGCTACAAGCCATTCGGCTGTTAACCGAAGGGTTGTAGGTTCGAATCCTACCTGAGGAGCCAAATTTCTAAATCCTGCCCAGATCCCGGTAACTCCTTTTCTTTTCTGGCACTTTCCTGGTTCGAACGTCGCAGAATTTCAAATGGTTCGAACAGCGTGGTTCGCAGACCGCCGTCCTGCCAAGCCGCATTTTGGATCAGCCCTCGAAGCAGGCGGCGTTGCTCTTCTGCCGATTGCTGCATGAACATCTGGCACGCCTGGCTGGTGAGGCCTACCATGTCGATCGCTTGTTCCACGGGTGCCGGCGTTGCCTGCTGCGCCTCTTGGATCTGGCTCAAGATCACGTCTTGCTCGTGGCGACAAGCGGCGGCGCGCTCATCAAAGAACTCTGGCGTGATGCGACCGTCGAGTTTGTCCAGGTACATGGCTTCAATGCGTCCTTTCAAGCCTTCGTGCCGAACCCGCAGTCTCTTGATACCCTCTGCGCGCGCCGCCTGTTCGGTCCTGTCCGACACCTGCACCGTTTCCGCCAACCATTCGAGGATCGGCTCGGGAATCACCAGATCTCCCAGAACACCGGCGAACTCGGTGGTGAGTACCTCCTGCCGGGCATACGGTTCTGGGCACTTTCCCCGGTTGCCGGTACAGTGATAGTAGACATAGCGGCCTTTTTTCAATTCACCGACGAGGTAGCATCCGCAATGCCCACAATGCACGAGTCCGGTGAACGCAAAATCGTGTTTGACCTTCCGGGTCTTGTTCTCGCACCGCGCATCCAGCAGTTCCTGAACGCGTTCCCAACACGCCCGGCTCACTAGGGGTTCGTGGGTACCCGCGTAGGTGATTCCGTCCCAGTCGAATTCGCCCATATACAGGCGGTTGCGAAGGATCTGATGGACTAGACTCGCATTGATCCGGCGACCCCGGAGCGTGCGCCCTTCGCTCAGGAATTGCGTGGCCAGACTCTTGATGGAGTACTTGGCCGTCTCGAAATCGTGAAACAAATCTGTGATTACGGGCGCATTTTCGGGATCAGGGACAAGGATGCGCTTTCCGAGCGGACCCACTGCATTCAGATAACCCACGCGAGCGCAACTCGGATAAATGCCGGAGCGAGCCTTCTCCAACATCCCCTTTTTCGTCTCTTCACCCAGATTGAGGCTGTAGTTGCGTGCCATCAGGACCTTGATGCCGTGCACAAACTGCTCCGAAGAGCGCGAGTCCGGGCCGATAATGCCGTTCTCCTTGACCAGGTGAATATTGACGCCCAACTCATCGAGTGTGGACCAGTCTTTGAGGTTCCGGTAAAGTCGGTCGGTCTTTTCCACCAGAATCGTGCGGCAGGCATGTTTCTTGAGATACGCCAGCATCTCTGCAAAGGCCGCTCGACCACTCTGCTTGGCCGTCTCGACGTCGATAAACTCGCGTGGAATCACGAAGCCTTTCTCCAGCGCGTACTCGCGCAGCAAGCGCTGTTGGGCAGGGATGGAGAAACCTTCTTTCTCCTGTTCTTTGCTGGAGACTCTGGCGTAGAGCACCGCGTGCGTTTGTTGTTGATTTGCCGATGGCGACCTGCTGGTCTTCGACGATGGCCTATCGGCTAAAGTTCTGGCTGGCATACTTCCTCACATTAGCAATTTCTGAGATGGTTGGCCCGGTCCCCAGATTCTCAATGCTGAGTATCGGGATGACGGCAAGACCGGGCAAAAAATAGGTGGCTGTTGCGCAAAGGCCCTATGCCTGCGGATTGCTTCACGGCGGCTTCCATATCTAGGCCGCTTTAGGAAGTTTCGAGGCCGCGGTCGTGCACCTCCGGTGCCATGCGAGGAGGATCGACACGAAGTCCAACAGTCTTGTCCGTGCGCGGCCCCATTCCGGGTCGCTGAAGGTGTGGCCGGCAAGCGCTTCAAATGCTAATCGCGCGGCTCTCTCTTTTCCGGAGGCCGGCCCATGCTGCGGCTGCGCGATATCTAGATTCAGTATGTACCTCATTTTCTCTGATCTCATTGGTTTTCCTTCCGCCGCCCGTTTTCACGCTACGGGACGGCGACTAGCTTGGGATCGGCCCAGTTCCGGAACGGCAAGTGCACGGCGAATTCCAGTGCCATTAATTACATCGGCGCGCGGCGAAAAAGCGGCGACAAAAAGGAGTGTAATCCGGGAGCTTCTTACGACTTATTCAAGATGGGTTTAGTTGTGATTGGGCTTGCCATCGCTCCACTGCTCGTCGGCATCGATCGATCATCTTCTTCCGTCCGGCACTGTCTGCCTTCGTGAACTCTGCCCGGTACACCGCATGCGCCAGTGTCCGGCGTGAGAGCGGGGGCTTGCCCAAATCTATCCAAGTCCAGAAGATCGCCTCCGTCTTTGCCGAACGGGGTCGGCCGGGCGTTCCAGGAACGCGGAAGAATACCCCTGCAGGTGGATCCACACCCATTTTGTGAAGCCAATAACGAAGCAAGGAGTCATACGCCTCTGGGCTGTTCTCCCTCGCCGCCGCTCCTAGCATTCGCAACAGCCACCAGCGCTGTAACTGCAACAGGATCGCAGAAATGGGCAGTGGCAGCGTTTCAAAGTGGCCGGGCAGATCCTTGCCCTTCATGAGCTCTCCTAGCGAGATGGTTCGCCCCGTCACGGAATCGTTGTCGGACTCCAAGATTTCACTCCCGTGCTTCCGCATGAACTCATCGTGCGTGAGCGTCTTGCCTTGCGCTTTGGTTCTGCCCATGGACACTGCTCCGTGTAACGAATGTTCTTTGGCGCACTGCCGTTCGCATGCAGCTGCGCTCTTGCTCAACTTTCAACGGCTATTTGACCAGTGCCTTGGTTCTGGACAAGGTGGGAGCCAGCGAAACGCGCCGTCGTTAATGCAAAATTCAATCCACAACCAAGAGATCGGCGTTTCCGGAACTAAAGATTAGCGCAAAACTCACTTTCGTACCCTAAAACGATTTTATTTGCCAGTTCGGACCAGCATGTAGGGGAAGACAAATTGTTCATCAACAGGGTTTTCAGCGGAACAGCTTGCCATTCGCATCGCGAAGAACCCAATGAATTGCTTAGGAGCGGCTCATTGTAGGCGTTTTCCGCAGTTCATATGAATAACGCCAATACGGAGAAAGGGCGACTCGGGATCGGCTTCCAAAATCAATACTCTTTGGGACGCTGTCTTATTAATCAGTTACTTACAGTGGCCTTGTAGGTACGCAGTGGATGACGGAATTGCCCATAGACCGATGATTCGGTGCGGGCCGACCACGTGCCGAGCATTTGCTCCACCGTGGAGCAAATAGCATGGCTACCTAAAGTATTTGGTTGTAATGGTTTACGTCGGAATGGCGAGGTTTCGAACACTGGGAAAACATCAGCATTTTGGAGCAATGTTCTATTCACGTCGGACCCGTGCCTTCATCGGAGGGCCGGTACCAATTCGTAAATAACCCCACCATACATACACAATCACAAAAAACTGCCCAGAGTTTGAAACGGGACGCAGTCTCGCGACACTATTAGACAGGGGAACCCTACGATCAATGGGCTTCTGCAACACGATTCACCGCCAGCATGCATAAATCGCAAACAACTTGATAGGAGAATTTGATGGATAACTCCGATGGAGCTGTCGACGTACCCGTTGTGCCGAGGGCCCCACTGGACATAGAAGATTACCTCGATGCCAGCGGCGACGCATCTCGGCGTAGCCGTGGCATGATTCTTGTCATAGCGGTTGCGAGCATCCTCGCATTCGCGGGCCTCCTAAATTCGCTGGAGAGTAGTTGGATGCGGGAACGTGTGATGAAGCTCCACGAAGTCAGAGGCGTCAACGTACCAGAGCTAGATAGCGATACCGAATTGGGCCGTTATGTTGCGCACTTCGTAGGTGATATCCCTCGGGATGCAGATCAAAAGGCCATCCCGTACAACGGAGGGTCCGTCGAGTGGCAACTATATATGAACCGCTACAAAGCCTTTTGCGATGCCGTAGAGAGGGCCTTCGTCGACAATTCAATGACCGTTCGCGTTCCGTTCCTAGGGATTGGGTTTGACGTCAACGACCTAAGCCTGCTTTCGTCTGTTGGCTTTGTAATAATCCTCGCGTCCTACCGATTTTTTCTTTCTCGCGAAGTAGATAACCTCCGCATTTCTTTCACGGAAGCAAAGGCAGCGGGAGTCCACAAACTCGATGAATTTTACAAGCTTCTTGCGATGCGACAGGTGTTCACGGTACCTACGGGGACGTTCGTAACTCGCGGCAGCTTTCTGAGGGTGGCCCCAAAAGTGATCACTTGGCTGCCCTTTGCAGTATTGATTGCCATAATTGCTAACGATGTCCACACCGTGTGGGTTGCACATCACTTGGGTAGGAAACGCTTTTACTTAAGCATGATCTGCGCTTGTTCCGCCGGGATTTTCCTCGCTTGGTTGAGCTATGCTATAACTCAACGGCTGAGACTAATGGACCAGATTTGGGAAAAGGTGTGGTGCTTTATTAGTGACGAAATGACTAAACCTGGGATAGGAATTTGGGATCTTCGGCTCCAATCAACCGCACCACTACTTGCTTCTCAGCTGAGGCAACGAAGCGTTGCAGGAACCACGAAACTTCAATGATATACCGGGTGTTTCAGGCAGGTTGAGGTGCTAGCGGGAGCAATCTCGTGGGGTTCAAGTCCCCCTCTCCGCACCACATTTTGAATTGTCCGTTCCGGACACATGGGTTAGCTCCTCGAATCGGCCTTATCCCCCCCCAGTCACTCCCCCGAAGCCTTCTTAGCCGCCTCCCGCAAGTCCAAATTCCTCACTAACCGGTGCAAATAATTCGGATGCACTCCCAACAACTTCGCCGCCTCCGTAAAACTTCCCCCCGCCCGAGCCAGCGCCGCCAAAATCGCCCGCTTCTTCTCCTCCCGTACCGTGCGATGGTACCCCCCCCCAGCCTCCGCCGCCCCCGGCGTATCCAGCAGCGCCTCGGGCAGATCGTCCGGCAGGATCAGTTCCGTAGTCCCTAGCACCACCGCACGCTCAATGGCGTTCTCCAGTTCCCGCACGTTGCCCGGCCAATCGTATGCCTCCAAACGAGCTAGCGCTTCCGGCGCGAGCCCGGCCAGCTTCCGCGTCACCCGCTTGCCATGCTTCGCCGCGAAATATCGCGCCAGCATCGCAATGTCTTCGGGCCTCTCCCGCAGCGGCGGCATCTCCAGACTCACCACGTTGAGCCTGTAATAAAGGTCCTGCCGAAACGCCCCCGCCGCCACCGCGCCTCTCCAAGTCCCGATTCGTCGCCGCCAAAATCCGCACGTCCACCCGGATCGCCTGATTCCCCCCCACCCGTTCGAACTCGCGCTCCTGCAGCACGCGCAGCAGTTTGCTCTGAAACGCCGCCGGCAGTTCCCCCACCTCGTCCAGAAACAACGTGCCGCGATCCGCCATCTCCAGCTTCCCCTGTTTGCGCAGCAAAGCGCCCGTAAATGCGCCTTTCTCGTGCCCGAACAATTCGCTTTCCAGCAGCGTCTCCGTCAGCGCCGCGCAGTTGATCGCCAGGAAGCGCTGCCCCGCCCGCGGACTGTTGCGGTGAATCGCCCGCGCCACCAACTCCTTGCCCGTCCCGCTTTCTCCGCGAATCAAAACAGTGGCACTTGACGCCGCCACCTTGCCGATAAACTGAAAAATCTCGCGCATGCGCGGGCCGCCGCCCACCATGTCGTGCTCGATATCCGCGGCTTCCTGCAACCGGCGATTCTCCGCCTCCAGCCACTCCATCCTCCGCGCATTTTCAAACGGCGCACCCATGATGCCGCCGATCGCCGCCGCCAGCTGCATGTGATCGTTGCTCAACACCGGCCCCGGCGCGCTCGCCTCCAGATAGATCACGCCCAGCGTCGCATCCGAGCTGCGGATGGGCGCGGCCAGCTCCCCCCCCCGCGAACTAAGACCCGCAACACCTTCCCGCCTTGCCTTCATAGCCACAGCACCATCGACGGGCACGGTCTGCGGCGCGCCATCGCGATCCCGCCCGCACACAAACACCGGCTCATCGCGCCCATGATCGAATAGCATCACCGCACCGCGCGCCGCCGGAATCGCCTCCAACACGCACGCCAGCAGATGCACGGCGATCTCATCCGTCCCCCGCGCCATCTGCATGCCCAGCCCGATCTTGACCATCAGATCGAGCCCGCTCGCCGGCCCCATCCCCAGACGCTGCATCAGCAGCGTCCTGGTATTCAGCGCGGCCTCGTCCAGATGCGCCGGCCCCTGGCTTTGCCGCGCGCTCGACCCCAGCGTGCGAAATCGGAAATAGCAGTCGCCGATGCGAATCTCGTCGCCGTCCCCCAGCACGCGCGCCGTCACCGGCAGCCCGTTTACCGCGGTTCCGTTGCGGCTGCCCAGATCTCGAATTTCAAATCGCCCCGGCGCCAGTTTGCGGATCGCGCAATGCCTCCGCGAAACCGACCGGTCGTTGATCGCCAGCGCATTGGTGTGGTCGCGGCCGATCGAGCTCTCCTCGCCCGCCAGCGCGAACGTCCCCCCTTCAACAGGCCCGCCAATGCCAACCAGACTCGGATGATGCTGCTGCTCCATAGCGCGATTTTCCCAGCATAAGCCATTGCTATCCGTTCGGATAGACCCTATCCAAAAGGATAGGGTCTTGCCACCCCCGCCGGCGGCCCGCGCAAGGCGATCGATCGGATTATCAGCGGCTTGCGCCGAGCGTCCAGCTCGCTCCGCTTTGGCTGCATGCTTGCACGTACGCTAAAAACAACCAGCGGCCGCGCAAGTCACCAATTTGTTGGCCACGCCGCACATCGCTCCCGACGCCGCGCCGGACAGGACCAAGAAACATCGCGACTGGAGCATGAACCTGGGCGCGGGGAATTTGCTCCCCAATACCTACCCCGCGAAATGGTCGTTCGATACCACCAGGGCGAATTGCTCAACCGATTTCGTCATCTTCGCCACCGGAGCGTCCGGTTCCTCAAGCCAAGGCACTATCGTGGCCTACAACAATTTGTACTCCGGCTGCGGCGGCACTGTTCCCAGCGTCTACTGGAAGTACAACACGGCCTCCAACGGGGTCAACAGCCTTTCCCCCATTCTGTCGGCCGATGGCTCGCAGGTGGCCTTTATCCAGGCCTCCGTCGGAATTTCGAGCTTGGTGGTGTTGAAATGGGCGGCCAACACGTCGCTGCTGTCGCTCTCCGCCACCGCGGCTGCATCCTACCGCAACTGTACGGCGCCCTGCATGGCGGTCTTGCCCTTCGCCGGCGGCAGCCTGGACGGTTACGCCGCGCCATACTATGATTACGCCAACGATATCGCCTACGTCGGCGACAATAACGGCGCGCTGCACAAATTCACCGGCGTTTTCAACGGCACCCGGCTGAAACCACTATGAGCCCCTGGCCGGTGGCGCTCGCCGGCACGCTCTCCAGCCCGGTGCTCGATTCGGTTTCGGGCCGCATCATGGTGGGCTCCCAGAACGGCATACTGTATGCGGTCAATTCTTCCACGGGCGCGGTAGTGGGCACTTCCAGCCAACTGGGTTTCGATGCCAACGGAATCTACGATCCTGCTGGTGGATTCCAGCGCGGCTATGGTTTACGCGTTCGTCGGCTTCGACGGAGACTCAAACAGCATCTGCAACGAAGATAGTCGGAACCAGTTTTCCCACAACGGATGCAGCGGCGTGTTCCAATTCCCGGTTGGTTTCACGAGCGGCGCGGGAACCGAGAGCCAGGTGGGCTATGGCGGCGGCAACAGCGGCAGTCCGCTGTTTTCCGGCGCTTTCAATAACGACTATTACAATTCCTCCTCTTCCAGTCCCTCCGGCGCTCTCTACTGTGCGGCACGGCCACAACCGCCAATACACAGACGTTCAACCAGGTTGGCATCAGCTCCAACGTAATGGGTCCGGTCGCCTTTTCCGGAGAGTCAACGGTGAATTTCGGACAGCAGGGATTTTTTCAGACCTTTCTGGTCGGATACCAGGCGCCTTGTTCGCCGGTCACCGAGTTTTACAACTCTACATCGGGAACAGACCATTTATTCTTGAGCTCTCAAGTGGGCCTCTGCGAAGGAGCGTCGCTGACGGGTTGTTGGTACGACTTCCAAACCGGTATAACCGCGGAGGCCGTCTTTGGCACGGCAAACGGAGGAACCAGCGGCATCATCGTGGACAACATGGTGGGCTCCGGCACGCTGGCGGGAGCATCCCAATTTTATTTCACGACCTTGGCAATTCGGGAACCTGCACCACTTCCGGGGGGCCGGAATCTGCGGCGTACAGAACGCGCAAACTGCAACTTCGCCACCACCTGCGGCGGCACTTGCGATTTTGCACTCTCTAACAGGGGGACCGGGAATTTGCCGGAATGCGGCTGTCCAGTGCAGGAGCCCGCGGGCTGTTCGCAGCAGACTAGTCCTTGCAGCAACTATTACACCTACATGGTCGGCGACAGCGAGGATTGCGCGGGTGGGTGTAACCTGAATTGCACGCCTACCAATGGCGCTGACCCCAGCACTTACATTGGCTATCGCACCCTGGCGGGTACTTATTCAAGCTGCTTCGATAACTCCTGTGTGGAAACTGGCTCGTGCGTTAGTGCATGTTACCCCGCTAATGACGTGACTGTCTCCAGTACGGCGAATTGCCTGCTCGGCAACAGGTTCATTTCGCTTTACAACAGCCTGGGTGACCTGGTTCTGAACACTTATTGCTTACAAATTCCGGCCAATTTAAGACTATCCTAACCCGCCATACGCTCTATATGGGGGCGATTTGTTCCACAACTGCTGGGACACAGATTATGGTGGGCCCTGGATCAACAACCTGCCGGGTCCGCCCGATCTCATACTGGCCGCTACGGTGGTTGACGTTCGGGCCGGAACCAACCACGCCCAACTGTTTTTTGGCAACCAGGCGGTGAACACCAGCGCCACCAAGACCTTTACGCTGAACAATAGGGGCGCCACGGCGATTTCGCTGACCGGCATGACCGTGACCGGCCCAAATGCCGCGCAATTTACGCTCTCACCCGGCTCGAACTGCGGGAGTTCGCTAGCCGCCCGCACCCGGTGCACGATCAGTGTGACCTTCATGCCCGCCGCCAAGGTTTCCTACTGG
Source organism: Bryobacterales bacterium (assembly GCA_963738345.1). GTDB lineage: Bacteria > Acidobacteriota > Terriglobia > Bryobacterales > Bryobacteraceae > Bog-159. The sequence continues at coordinate 1,103,972 of CAVTWI010000002.1, read as the reverse complement.
CGACCCTCAACCTCACGGGCAGCGGGTCGTTGGGCACACGCACGGCGGCGCTGTCAGGCGCAGGCCAGTAAACGGAAGACGGAAGTCTATGTCCATCTATCCCTGGTATGCTGCACGTGGCGTCGCGCTATGAGAAGCCCGTCGCCACGGGCCTGGAGATGCGCGGCTACAGCACGTTTCTGCCCTTGTTTCGCAGCCGGCGCAAGTGGTCCGATCGCTTTCACGATATCGACCAGCCGCTTTTCCCGGGATACTTTTTGCCCGGCTGGACGTGAACCGCCGCTTGCCCGTGCTCGTGATTCCCGGCGTTGTCCGCATCGTGGGGCTGGGTAAAATACCGGTTCCGGTGGACGAAAAGGAGATCGCTGCCGTCGAAGCCATTGTGGAATCCGGGTCTTAACCCGCCCGTTTCCGTTTCTCAATGTCGGGCAGCCGGTCACCATCGAGGAAGGGCCGCTGCGCAACGTCACCGGATAGTGACGGCCATCGACGGCGCCGACCAATTGATCGTTTCCATCGGTCTTTCCTGCAGCGCTCTCTGGCTGTCGCACTCCCTCGACATTGGATTCGCCCAGAGCGGGATGTGGCTTCCCCCTGCCTGACCGCCTGAGCGTGGCGCCTCGCACTGCACGATCGACGTAACGTTTACGCCCCAAAGCAACCGGTTAACGCACGGCCACTCTGCACATTAAGGACAGCGCCAACAACTCGCCGCAAAAGGTGACGCTAAAGGGAACCGGACACTAGTTCACACTCAATTAACTATGCAGGGCGGCGGGTCCCATGCCGCCCTCTCACCTGGGGACTCCGCGCCAAATCCTTCCTCATCACCGGTGAAGACCCAGCCGAATACCAAGAGATGTGGGACATCTTCGTCGACGTGGCAACCGTTGCAGCGCCACCGAATACTACCTGCTCGAAACCATGGTCGGATCCATCTGGCTCCGCACAAGCGCAACCCGCCGCGGCGCGTCAGACGCACCCCCCATCCCGACTCTTTTCAATCACTTGGGCTTTGATCGTCCGGTTGCCCTACTTGCCCGCCAACTCTGCCGCCCAGTTCAGCACCACGTTGATCCGCGCCGCCGTCCCGTCACCGAGGCTCTCCGCGTTGAGAAAACGCTGGCCGTCCCCAAAGACAGCTAGGTCGCTGAAAGGATCGGCCAGCTTGCGCGAAACGCCAATCTTCGGCGCACTCCCCAGCGTCACCTCCACGGCCATCAGACCGCTATGGCTGGAGTAGAACAAATCCCGCCCATCCCTACGCCACATCGGCCAGATTCCTCCATCCGCTGAGACGCGCACTGCCGCCCCCGCAGCCGCGCCCGGCACGAACGGACGAAGATAAACCTCGCTCGCCCCCGTCTCGTTCGAAGAATACGCTACCCACTGCCGTCCTTGGCGATCCGCCACCGGCGATGGACTTCCGGTGCGCGCATCGAACCCGTTCTTCACAAACGGAATCGGTTTGCGGTCTCCGCCTATCGGCAGCACCCAGATGTCGTTGTGTCCGTCCGGCGCGGTTTCGTTGTAAAACAAAAACTTCCCATCCCCCGACCAACCCAATGGCGTCTTGGCATGCGGCGATTTCACCAGCAGTTCCTCCTCACCGGTCCCGTCCGCACTTTTGCCGTAAAGATCGTAAGCCCCCGCGCGATTCGACATGAATGCGATGCGCTGTCCGTCCGGCGACCAAACCGGCCGCTGATTGGAACCGCGCGTCGAAGTCAGCCGCGACAAGAAACCCTTTTCCAAATCGACGGTCCACAGTTCCTCCACCGTGTTCTCGTCTTCGCCCTGCAACGCCACGCGCTTCCCCAACGGGTCGAGCGAGGGGCTCTGGCTTCCCGCCGGCGCCTCAATGGTCCGCAATACTTTCCCATCCTGCGCTCGCAACACGATTCGCGATCCCGGTTGTGGCAAAGCCTCCTGATAAACCAGCGCGCCAGTCTCCGAAGTCGAAAACACCGCGCGGCCCGTCGTGCCCCAATGTTTCGCGATCCGCTCCGGCAGAGCGTGAGGTTCGCCGCTAAAGCGCAACCGGGACGCGTCGAACGGCCGTGCCATAAGCGTCGTCCCATCCAGATACACCAGATATCCTGGATCGGCGTAATGCGCCTCGCGCCAGGTGCGCACCAGCGGCCCTTCCGGCACTTTCTCCGCCGCATCGAGCGAGCCGATATATTCTCCCGTGTTCTCCGCCACCGCGCTCCACACCCAATAGATGAAATGCCGGCCATCGGGAAGAAACTGCGGATAGCGATGCACAATCTCCTGTCGCGCGGCATTCAAATGCGTCGCCGCGGCCGTCCCCCCCCCGCCTGCTGCCACGCGCAAAAGACCGCTCCCGGTCTGCTCCGGCTGAAACAGGATCACTCCCGCCGAACTCCAAGACGCACCGGCGAATGGATTGGCGGACGCCGTCACCGTCTGCGGCGGAACCGACACGCTCGCCATGTTCAGCTTTTGTACTCGGCCGTCGGGGGACAGAAAACCCAACGACCGTCCATCGGGTGACCAAAAAATGCTGACGGCATCCTCGCCAACAGGCAGTTTTTCCGTCGTAGAGGAATCGATCGAACTGAGCCACAGCCCCAGGCCTCCATAAATGCCCGTGAATGCGATGTGCGTCCCATCCGGCGACACCGCAACGTTCAGGCTGGGCGATTGAAATGGCGGCGCAAACGAAAACCGTAACGGGCGCGCATCCGGCGCCCTGCGCGTGTAATGGCCGATGGCGAACCCTGCGGCGATCATGCAGGCCATCGCGGCAATCGTCCCAGGCCATTTCCACCGGCTGCCCGGTTTGCCGTCCGACGCTGTTTTCACATCCGCCGCGTCCTCCAGCCAGAACCACGCATCGCCGATATCCCGCAGCCTGCGCTTGGGGTCCTTCTCCAGACAGCGCTTCACTAAGCCGCGGCCCGCCGCCGGCACCCGTTCCAAATCCGGATCTTTGGTAGCTACTTCAATCAGCGTGTCGGAAATCGTCTCCCCCGCAAACGGCCGTTCGCCCGTCAGCATCTCATACACAATCACGCCGAACGCCCAAATATCCGCCCGCTTGTCCACCATCTTTCCGCGCGCCTGCTCCGGCGGCATATACGCGGCCGTCCCGACCACCGTTCCCACCCGGCTCACCGGATCGAGCGTCGGGCTTTGCGAGTGCTCGAATGGCTCGCCCGATAGCGGACTGCCCGTCACCTTGGCCAATCCGAAATCCAGCACCTTGATCGCGCCGTCCGGACGCAAAATAATGTTGCCCGGCTTCAAATCGCGGTGCACGATGCCCTTCTCGTGCGCGGCCTCCAGCGCCTCGGCAATCTGCCTCGCGATCTTCAGTGCCTCATCCTGCGTCAACCCTCCTCGCCGGATGCGCTCCGCCAGAGTGATGCCCTCCACCAGTTCCATCACCAGGTAATCTGAGCCCACGTCGTAGACCTGGCAGATGCTGGGATGATTCAGTGCGGCTACCGCGTGCACCTCCCGCGACAAGCGATCGCTGAATCGCTCGCCCGAAACTTTGATCGCCACATCCCGCCCCATCCGCGGATCGTGCGCGCGATACACTTCGCCCATACCTCCGGCGCCGATCGGTGCGCGGATCTCATAAGGGCCCAGTTTGGTGCCGTTGGCGAGCGGCATGCGCGATGCAGTTAGTTTAACCCTATTCGGTGAAAGCCCAAGCCTATCCGATCGGATAGACGTTATCCAATCGGATAGACTTTTTGCATGTCGGCCGCCAACTGCCTTCGTCCTGAAGCAACAGCACGCGCGCCGCGCTACAGGTCTCGTGTAAAACAGGGACTAAACAGAGAATGTGCGTAGAGATGGGGAGGCCGGGAGCCGCTCCCTGAACGACTCCGACAATTTCATTTTGTCAAAGACGGTGAAATCATCAGCCGGACCTCTCGCTCATCGGAGCAGCCCGCAATTACAGCCTTAACTTGGGTGAAGAGACTATAAAGGGGATGACCGAGAAAGCGCGCGCGGGAATCTATCCAAGCGCCGTTCCAGTAGGGTACCGGAATGCTGACGGCATCGGCGGCAAGCGCGTGATCATCCCAGATCCTGAAGCCGGGCCCATGATCACGGAACTATTCGAACGCTTTAGCGCGGGCCGCTATTCGGTGAAAGCCATAGTCAAGGAACTAAACAGCGAAGGATGTAAACTGCGTGGTCCCAATTTTAACAGCAGTGTTGTTCACCAAATCCTGCGAAAGCGCTTGTACAGTGGCGATTTATTAGCATTGCTCCAAAATGCTGATGTTTCCCAGTGTTCGAAACCTCGCCATTCTGACGCAAACCATTACAACCAAATACTTTAGGTAGCCATGCCATTTGCTCCACGGTGGAGCAAATGCTCGGCACGTGGTCGGCCCGTACCGAATCATCGGTCTATGGGCAATTCCGTCATCCACGGCGTACCTACTAGGCCACTGTAGGTAACTGATTAATAAGACAGCGTCCCAAAGAGTATCGATTATGGGACGCCAGAGCGGGGCTATCCGAGGAAGACGAAGGGGTCAGGCTTAGAAACCACCGGCTGAGACTCGCCATCCGAGCGTCATGAAGTGCCGGCTGAGGTGAACATCGTTCGTTAGGATTTATCGCGCTTCAGGAGCGCCAAATCGACATGCATTAACAGAATCTAAGTCTACCTTAGTACTCCTATATTCGAAAATACGGTGACGTATTGTAGCGGCCGATTTCGGTGACGCAATTTGGCAAGCTTGCATTGGAGGCGATTGAACGTCGATGCCAAGAAAAAGCCCATATGACATGCTCCTCTCCAGTGAGGAACGCCTCTCGCTGGAGCCCGTGGCGCGAAAATATACGTCACCGTATTGCGATGTGATCCGCGCCAAGATAATCCTTCTGGCCGATAAAGGCTTGCCCAACGACCTAATCGCGGCCATAATTGATACGCCTCGCCAAATCGTCAGCAAGTGGCGCAAACGGTTTGCTCTATCCCGATTGCCTGGCCTGGAGGCTCAGCCTCGGCCATGCTCATTGCTCCAAGGTGGAGCAAATGCTCGGTGCGTGGTCCGTGCGGACGACAGCATCTCGCGCGCCGAGTTACACATCGGCGGGCGGCACGAGCGTTTTTGTCGCGATCCTGGGGCCCCATCCTAAGTAACTGACTAATAAGAAAGCGTCCCAAAAAGTATACTCTTTGGGACGCTTTCTTATTAATCAGTTACTTACAGTGGCCTTGTAGGTACGCCGTGGATCACGGAATTGCCCATAGACCGATGATTCGGTACGGGCCGACCACGTGCCGAGCATTTGCTCCACCGTGGAGCAAGTAGCATGGCTACCTAAAGTATTAGGTTGTAATGGTTTACGTCAGAATGGCGAGGTTTCGAACACTGGGAAAACATCAGCATTTTGGAGCAATGTTCCAACTGCCATCCCCGCTCACACGGGCCGATGGGGAAATGAGTTAGGATTTACCGGAGATTTCTCAATTACGTTTGGTAGAGAAAACGGGGGCAGGTCAAGTGCGCTCATTTTCAATACGTTAGCGACAATCGACAAATTAACGGAGCACAAATGGAGCACAGGGATAATTGGGTCCGTGTAGTTATTGAAAAGATGGAGCGGGAGACGGGACTCGAACCCGCGACTGTTTAAGTTCTCATCAGTCAGGCGGGGCAAGTCTCCGAGGAACGCCCGAGTGATGGGCCGCCTGAGTGATGAGAACGGGCAGTGAACTAAGCCGCAATCTAAAGTGGGTCTAAATATATAGGGTTTGGATGTGGCAGGTCCGCGGAAGCAGGCGTGGCGGGTCGGGGCGGGGTTCGGCCCTGGGAGAAGCGTGCTGTATGGATGCGGATGACGACGGGGGATGCAGGGGTGATGCGGTGAACGTCGAACAGGGGGAGTGAAGTAGGTTTCGGGAGTGATGGATTGAGGGGTGGACACACTGCGGCGGCACGATGCCAAGGAGGCAAAGAGCTGGACACGGCGGGTTGGATTGGAGCTCATGAGGTGTTTGGAGGGGCAGGCGCGGACGTGGTGGCCGGCAGGAGCATTACGCGAATAAGGATTCCGGTGCGGCATTGCGGGCAGTGGGACGGTTCGCGAATCTGCAAGGCGCGCTGCGCGGCCTGGCACTGAGCGATAGAAGGGAGCATCTGGTCCGCTGCGGTGGTCAGCAGTTGGCGGCAGAGGGTGATGGACTGCTTGCGATTGCGACTCGCCATCAGCCCAAAGTACCGGATGCGCTGAAAGCCGGGCGGTAGGATGTGTATCAAAAAGCGCCGGATGAACTCTTCGGCTTCGAGCGTCATGGTCCGGATTTTATGCCGGTCCTTGCCGCGGTAGTCCTTCCAGCGGAAGGTGACCCGGCCCTGGGAGAAGCTAAGAACGCGATTGTTGGACAGCGCCACCCGGTGGGTGTAGCGGGCCAGATACTGAATGGCGGTTTGCGGTCCTCCGAACGGTTTTTTGGCATAGTGAACCAAACCGCTTGCCCGGTAAAACCCGCCCCGGGGACGATCCGGGTACTTGCTAACGGGGCTGCTCCTGAGAAACACTGGCGAGAGGCCTGCAGCAACAGGCCTGAAACCATCTCTCAATAACAAAACGAGTAACGGCTTTCGAGAGAGGCGCGCCTCGCCATTTGCAACACTAAGGGCGGCGCAGGTCCGGCAATAAGCCGGGGCGGCAGGCGGTTGCGCCAGCAAGAAGAAATAAAATTTTGTCCCGCCATTGTGGGTTTCTTCGCTTACACTATCAGGGGTTGAAAAGTATGGATATGAAAGCGAGGTCCTTTTCTTGCGCTTGCAATACTGCGCGGCGGTCGATGGGATACCTCGTGTTAGCGGGACTACTGTTCCTGCCCCTGCTCGGGCAGGACAGCGGTGGCCAGGTAAAAGGGTCGCCTCAGGGCAAAGGCAACAAGAATACGCCAAAAAGCAAGGGTGCGACGCCCAAGGGGCCTGCGGACGCGGTACACGACGTGATTTCGGTGTCGTTTACGAGCGACGACGGGAAGAACCTTCTGGACAAGAAATCGGATTTTGACACGCTGATGGCGGAGCTGAAGTCGATCGACGACGGGAAGCCTCTCACACCGTGGTCGAAGACGAGGTTGGTGGCGGCGGTCACAAAGCAGTGCAAGAACAACAACAGCGAGGACGACTGCGCGCCGGCGCTGGACCCGGCGAAGATTCCGGGGGCGGGCGTCGCGTATGTATTCCACCTTGTGACCTGGTCGCACCAGCGATTGCAGCCGACCTATCCTGTATCGAGCGACTGGCACGTGTACCAGTGGGCCGGCAAGGACACGCTAAAGCAGACGGGGTTTTCGAGTGACGGCAATCCGCGGATGTACAACAAGAAGCTGGTTCTGATTGTGGGCGTGGATCGCTTCAAGGATCCGGCCACGATGTCGGGCACGGTGGTGGACGCGTACAAGAGCACGGCCACTCCGGGCCAGCCGGAGAACGAGAAAAACCTGGCGGCACTGTTAAGCGCGCTGCTGGGCATCTCCGGGGCGACGGTGCCGAGCGCGGTTCCCGAGGAAGAGCGCTTTCCGGCGCAGGAGATTTTCATCGCATCGGGGGCACAGCCGGGGGCGGCGCACCTGCCGTTCGACATGAAGGTGCTGGTGAACTCGGACGATCACTATGCGCAGGACCAGCAGAACGCGAGTCCGACCATCATCCGGCGGCCGCGCACGAATCCGACCGGGGCGGCGGCGGACGGGAGCGGAGGGAATCCGCCGCAGGACACCAATAACGCGAATACGGACACAAGCAATGGAGGCAACAAGCCGCAGACGCCGGCGGAGCCGGATCCGGGAGTGATGTCGTGCACGGGCAAGAACAACAGCCTGCCGTGCACCACGACGCGGACCTTCACCAGCACAGACCGGGAGTGGTGGGACGTGAGCATTGGGGTGGCGCTGCCGGGCGTGCGCGAGACCAAGTACGGGATCTCCAATGGGGCGTTGCATTCCAGCGTTACGCGGCACACTGACTTTTACGCCATGCTGGACCTGTATCCGTTCGCGTTCGCGGCGCCGAAGGACAGTTGGGTGCCGCACTTCAACGTAGGCGTGCCGCTTACTGGGCAGAGCTTGTACCGACCGTATTTCGGCATGGCGGAATCGGTCGGCGGATTGTTGACGGGGCTGTTCCGGCCGCAGAGGCAGATCGAGATGCCGCTGGGACTGAACATATTCGGCGGCGTCACCTGGATGAAGACGCAGGTGGTGAGCGGGAATCCGACTACGGCGGCGGACCTAGCGACGGCGACCAAGTACGTGAGGGTTCGCAAGGCGATGTTCGGGGTCGAGATCCCGGTGAGCGCGCTGGCGAGCAAGATCAAGAGTGTGGCCGGGAAGAACGCGAACGGCAGCGGCAAGAGCACCACGTCGTCCGGTGGGGGCGGCGGTGGCGGACAGTAGCGAAGTGCCGTCGGACGGGAGCGCTGCGCGATGAGCGATGGCAGCGCGCTGTGGCCGACCGAGGTCGCGGCCCTTTACGGAATCCCCGCGGAGTGGCAGGGCAAGGGCCAATGCATCGGCATCGTGGCGATCGGCGGGAGCTACAATCCCGACGATTTGAAGGCTGCGTGCCAGCGGATGGGACGTCCGGTGCCACAGATCTCGGAAGTGCCGATATCCGTCAAGGGGCAGCATGGCGGCTTCGGCAACGGGACAGTGAAAGACGAAGAAGCGGCCCTGGATATCCAGGTGGTGGCCGCGATCGCCTCGCAGGCACAGATCGTGGTGTACTCCGCGCCAGATTCCGAAGCAGGCCTGAGGGCCGCCATCCGGACGGCGCTAGGAGACGGAACTAACAACCCCAGCGTGCTCTCCATCAGCTTCGCGATCCCGGAAAAGGAGCTGACCGACCAGGGGTACCTGGACATGGAGAACGGGATGCTGAATCAGGCGGACAACCTCGGGGTGACCGTGGTGGCAGCTGCGGGGGATTTTCTGGCGGACGCAGGGCTTCACGACGGCTTCGCGCACGTGGCATATCCGGCGTCGAGCCAGTATGTGATCGGCTGCGGCGGCACGCAGATCACGCTCACGCCGGACGGAGCGGCGATCGCGGAGGAGACCGTGTGGAACGCGCAAGCGACGCTGGGCACGGATGGGGGTAGAAGCAGCCTAGTGGATATTCCGGACTACCAGAAGAACATCGCTCTGCCGGCGCCGTCGAAGCCGCCGGGCGCTGGGCGCGGTGTGCCGGATGTGGCGGCAGTAGCGGGAGAGAGTCCGGGATACCGGATCGTGCTGGCGGGTAAGGAAAAGATCACTGGGGGAACGAGCGCGGCGACTCCGCTATGGGCGGCCATCATCGCGCTTGCCAATGAGCGGAGGGGGCGGGTGCTGGCAGGGGGCGCGATCCATCGTTTTCTGTATGCGAATCCGCAGGGGAACCTGTCACTGAGGCCGATTCTCGAAGGGAACAATCGATGGCAGGACGTCGGTTATTTTGCGGGACCGGGGTGGAACGCGTGCACCGGTTGGGGCGTTCCGAGGGGTGCGGAGACGATTCAGGCGCTGGCTGAGATCCCAGGCGCGTAGGAGGCAAAGGTGTTCTCACTGAAGACGATCGACTTGGCCATCGGGGTGGTGCTGCTGTATCTCCTGCTGACGTTTGTGGCGAGCGCTCTGCTGGAGCTGTTTTCGATGGCGGCCAACTGGCGCGGGCAGATGCTGCACGATGCGATCGGCAACATGCTGAAGAACAGCACGCTGGCGACGGTGGAGGAGATCTATTCCCATCCGCAGATCCTGGCGTTGTGCCGGGGCGGCGCGGCGCGGTCGCGGCTCGACCTGGTGGAGAGAGTGGGATGGAAGGTGGACAACGGCGGCACCCCGCCCTCGTACATTCCGGCGGCGACGTTTTCGGGGGCGATGCTGGAGACGGTGCTGAACCGCGCGGAGACTGAAGTGGAGCTGTCGCCGGACGGAGTTGTGCTTGCGCTGCAGATTCTGTTGAAGCAAAAAGTCCACACGTCGCACACGAAATGCGCCTGCTGCGCCAGGAGCTGCGAGAAAGACGCGCTGCAATCGGTACTGCGGACCACGATGGCGACGCAGGGAAACAGCGTACAGGCGGTGCGGTTCGCGATCGAGAAATGGTTCAACGACAGCATGGACCGGGTATCGGGCTGGTACAAGCGGCGGACGCAATGCTGCCTGCTGGCAATCGGGATAGCGATCGCATACGGAGCCAACGTGAGCACGATCGCGGTGTCACGCTGGCTGTGGCAGAGCGATGCGGCGCGGCAGGCGGTGGTGGCGGCGGCGAACGAGATGGTGGCGAAGGGCCAGCCGCAGCAGGCGCAAGGCAGCGGCAACCAGGCGCCGCCGCCGGGGAACGCACTGGCGAGCGGCGGGAGCCCGGCTCCGGCGACGCCGGAGGACCTCGCCAAACGGATTGCCGATGTAGACCGGCGGGTGGTGGAACTGCAGTATCCGGTGGGTTGGAGCGCGAGTTACCTGCAACCCGCTGCTGGGCAGCAACCGAACCGAGGCTGGCTTCCGGAATACCTGGTGGGCGGGCTGCTGACGGCGATCGCGATCTCGATGGGGAGCACGTTCTGGTTCGATGCGCTGCAGAATCTGCTGAAGATTCGGGGATCGGGGCCGAAGCCCAGCGGGCGGTAGAAGAACACCAAGAACTGATTAGAAGGGATAGGCGGGAGGCCTGGCTCTCGCCCTGATGGACCATCTTAATATCGTCCGCGTCCTCGTATCCACACATATAGCGTTGGAATCGGCATACGGGAGAACCACCGATGGGGTGATCGCCTGGCGGGGGCGAACAAACTCGGTCCTATATCGCCGATATCGTTCGTCGGTTGGGAAGTAGAGCGATTCGTTGTGCTCCGTTTGTGCTCCGTTTGATCCGGGAAGAGAGCACAAGGTGAAAACGCGGTATTCTCAATCGCCAGAACGAGGTGCCAGGAAACGCAATGTTCTTTGGCGGTGTCAAGTGGTTTGTGTAAACGGTTCGGATTCGCGCCATTTTTTTTGAAGTTTTTTCCTTGCTGCCGCAGGCGCTCGGGGTTGTGGGAAAGTGGGAATCCTGCTTTTGGATTTCCACTTTTCCACAACCCACACTTAAGAATTCTTGGTTTTGTTTTTCTTGATTTTTATAAATTGCTTTCTTTGATCGTTCGACGGCCACAGCTCCGCTATCGCCATCCTCGGGTTTTGCCCCCCCTCCTACGCGTTTTGTCCCCCCCCCGCTTTATTAAGCGTTCACCGCCGGCATCCGTTCTGGCCACTGAATACTGAACCGGTTTAGAGCTTCCCGCCAGTTCTGTACCGGCATGCTCCACTTTTTCGACGCGTTCCGTAACGCCAGATACAACAACTTGAAAGCGGCTTCATCGTTGGGAAACGAGCCTCGCATCTTGATAATTTTCCGGAGTGACATATTCAGTGACTCAATCGCGTTGGTCGTGTAGATCACTTTCCGGATCTCTGCCGGATAAGCGAAAAATGGCGTGATTCGCTCCCAGTTGCGCCGCCAGGTCTGACTGACCATCGGACACACTCCATCCCATTTCTTTGCCAATGCATCCAGGTGCAGTTCCGCTTCCATCGCCGTGGCCGACTGATACACCTGTCGTAGGTCGCTGGCCACCGCCTTTCGTTGCTTCCAACTGACGTACGCCAACGACGCCCGCAACATGTGCACGATGCACAGTTGCACTTCCGCATTCGGAAATGTCGCTTCTATCGCCTCTGGAAACCCTTTCAATCCGTCCACGCAAGCGATGAAGATGTCCTTCACCCCTCGGCCCTGGATCTCCGTCATCACCTGCAGCCACTGCTTGGCCCCTTCGTTTTGCGCCGTCCATAACCCGAGGATCTCCTTACGCCCTTCCATGTTCACTCCCATCACCACGTGGATCGCCTTGTTCTGGACATGTCCCCCATCCCGCACCTTTACCCGCAACGCGTCCATGTACACGATCGGATACACTTCCTCCAGCGGCCGGCTTTGCCAGGCCTTCACTTCGTCCATCACCGCTTCCGTCACATTGGAAATCAGCGTCGGCGAAACCTCGATCCCGTATATCTCCTTCAGGTGACCCTCGATCTCCCGCGTCGTCATCCCGCGCGAGTACATCGAGATAATCTTGTCATCGAAGCCCGTGAACCGGGTCTGCCCTTTGGCTACGATCTTCGGCTCGAAGCTCCCGTTCCGGTCGCGCGGCGTTTCCAGTTCGATCTCCCCGAAGTCCCCTTTCAGGTTCTTCTTGGTTGTACCGTTCCGCGAATTGCCACTGTGGTTCCCGGCCGGATCGTGCTTCTCATAGCCGACGTGTTCTGTCAGTTCGGCCTGGAGCGCGCGTTCCAAAACGGCTTTCGTCAGTTGCTTCAGAAGTCCGTTCTCGCCAATAATGTCTTCTGGTTTCTTGTAGTTGACCAGCAGTTCGTCGATCAGTTTCAGGTCTATTGCCATCGGTTCTCCTAGTTTGCGCTATCCGATGGCCGTTTACACAATCTAATTTATACCCTCTGTTCTTTGTTTCCAATTTTACAGTCGTATTCCCAAGCTGGACGTCGCGAATTCGAGTCCCGTTTCCCGCTCCATCAATTCAATAACTTGGGAACTTCCGAAATTCATGCGTTACTCCGTTTACTCCGTTTTCTTTCGGGACCGGCTAGACGACTGCGCTCCCGGCCGCTCACCCCTCCCCTGAATCGCGGGTTGCATTATTGAATCACCTCGGATTCGAGGCGCTTCACCGCTTCGATCTTCTGTTGAAGATCGCTCACTGAATAGACTTCAAGGCTCACACCTAGGCCGTGTCCTCTCTGGTCGGCTGCGACCTTATCATTGATCGACTCCTTCCGCGATAGGCTGGCGTTGCTCCGCCGCAGCACCTGGAACGTTGCCCATTCCAGGCCAACGGTCTTCAACTTGGGCAACATCCCCCTGTTCCAGACATTGTCCCGGCGCAATGGTGTGCCCCGCTCAGTCGGAAACACGAGCGCCTGCGGGTCCGCATCGCCTAGAGTTGCCCCCACAGCCCGAATTCGATCAACGTCCCCGGCGATAGACCCACGACACGCGATGTGCGCTCGCCCGGCCACGGGGTTATGCCGGTCGGCAGTAGTGTCGGTGTCCTGCAAAGTGGTACTGCGATAGGTGCGGCAAAAAAAGGGAAAATTGAGGCGGGCGATTTGTAATCGAGACCTCGCTTGGGACCGTCCACGTTCTTTGACAGCTTCTGCACGCCGCTCGGGAGCAGGGCCCGAAGGTGGAAGAGCGAGGGCGGAGGATGATTTAGCTTGGCGCCTGATTGTCCGCGCCTAATCCTTCAGATACCGGCCTGATTGTAGAGTCCGGAATGACCGTCCCCGGGTTGCCTTTGTTGGCCACTCGTTCGCGTGCCTGATTGATCTTTGCTATCAGAGTTTCGCCTAATCTATGTTCGGTTTGCTGCTTCGGTTGGAACATCCCCAACTCCTTGCCCAATAGCTCAAGGGCCTTGTTCGCCACGGCACCTTGATAAGTGAATTGTCCGGTCGAGTTACCTTCCCGGTCCCGCACCGCCTCTACTTGCATGGCGCGTTCCACATTCTCCACCAGCCTCTCCACCACCCACGCGCGATCCATGGCGGTCTTTTCGACTTGGCGCTCGGAAACTGCCGCGCGCAAAGCCTCGACGCGCGCGGAAACACCGGTATTCCGAAGCAATCGGTTGCCGCTCTGCAACGATCCGTTTGGGCTAAACCCGCATAAGGCGTAGGCTCGGCCGGGACGCTCCCCTTTGGCGACGAGGTGGGCAAAATGCTCATGTCTGCCATTCGTTAGCGGCCTGTCCGAGCCGCGTTCAACGGCCGGCGGTGCCTTTGATCGGCCGGGGGGATTGCGAGTTTGGCGTGGCGTACGAGACGCTGGCTCGTTACCAGAAACACGAGGTTTGTGGCCATTATTTGGGGGCTTCATTATTGTCGGCCCCGCCCTGAACTGTGTTCTGAAATGTGGGCGTAAATAGGGTCGGTCGCCAGGAGTTCGAGACGTGCCCTATGTGGGTGCCCACGCCGAACAACTGCTTTGACCTTGCCACCACTATCTTCCAGGGAAAGGGAATTCATCGGTTCGACCCCGCCACGTTTCGGGCTATGAAAGTTCGAAACGTGTCCAGGCTGGGGAGCCAAAATCTCCTTGTTTCAAACGCTTTCCTGGGTCGAACGGCGCCGAATTCAAGCCGCCTACGGCTTAACCGCGATTGGCCGAGATTTCTATTTTCGCGCCGCCGATCAAACCCGCGACCTGTATAGTGGCCCGCGCCGGTTTTGGATCAGGCATTAGCTTCTTGTAGACCTCGTTCATCTTCGGAACGTTATTTAAATCCGTGATGTACAGGGTAACGGACACTATGTCCGTCATTTGAAAACCGGCCTTCTTGACGATCTTTTCAATGGCGGCGATGGTGTTTGTGGTTTGCAGTGTGATGTCGGTACCCGTGACCTTGCCTTGCGCGTCTGAGCCTTGTTGGCCTGCCGCGTAGAGGATGTTTCCCGCAATGTACCCCTCGCTAAAGGGCATGCCGTTCTGGAAGTCGATAGCTCTGTTTTGTGCAAGAGGCGGCCTATTACACACAGCGCAAAGACACCCGATAGCGCCAGGCGTAACCAATTTCTCTTAAAAGGCCTTTCCTCAATCGATTCCATTTGTCGAAACTCCGAATTGTCGGATCTCTGTTCGCTACTCATCGCACCCCGGCGAAACGCTGTAAAAAGAGTTGCCCTTATATCCCAGTTCCTTTAGGCCCGCCTCGGATGTGTAAAACCCTTCGATTACGCGGCGCTTGAGCCAAACGATAAACGGATCGCCGCCGGCTTCCCATGATTCCAGCGTCCGTGAAGGCTCCGCACGCAATCTGCCGAGGCCAGCGCGGCAGACCTGTTGGGCATCGAAGGATTCCAATTCATGGACCGCTGCCTCACCGTAAAAAGCACTGGCTAACGCGCGGTGCGCAGTGGTGAGCGATTGCGCAGCTTCGACGGACTGCCGCCGCGTCGTGTACCAGCAAATCGATCCATGCGGCGATTTCCGGCACGGGCGCTGTTGCCGTGATCTTGCCCAAGCATCACTACCGATGAGCCCTACGATTTGTTGGTATTCCGCAGCGGTGAAGAAGAGCGGCGCAGTCGGAATCTTTGGGCTACCCTCGGGCTTCAAAACGTGCGCCAGATGATCGATGGAAGGCAAATACAGGCCGGGCGGCAATGGCGGCTGGGGAGCTGCATGCAGATCCAGACCACTGAACCCAGTCAGCACCACGCCGCTACCCAACCGAAGCAACCATAGCCGCCGGGTCCATTCGCTGGCCAACTCGTCGGGATCCATCACAGGTTCCCTTTCTTCGATTCGGCAGCAATGTAGTCCGCCGCGCGGGCGGAAATCGCCATGATGGTCAGCGTCGGCTCATAACAACCCTGCGTCACGAAGCAGGCTCCGTCCGTAACGAAAACATTCCGGGCATCATGAACTTGGTTGAAACGATTGACGACGCTCTTCTTCGGATCGTCGCCCATCCGAGCCGTGCCACATTCGTGAATGTTCTTTCCGAAGACGCTCAGCTTCGCCGACGGAGCCTGAACTTCGTCAACTTTGATAGCGGCCAGGATCTCGTTTAGCCGTTCGTGCATAGCACGCGCCATGGCCCTCTCGTTGTCGCCATAGCTGGCGCTAATGTGCAGCACCGGGATGCCCCAAGCGTCCGTTTTAGCCGTGTCGAGCCTCACGAAGTTGTCATAGCGCGGAAGACACTCTCCCTGCGCGTACATGCCGAAGTGGTATGGGATGTCCTGGCTCACCTTGCGCCGGAACTCCTTCCCAAAGCCCTTGATGCCGAAGGCGTGCCCATAGAGTTCCTGGTGGCTGTCACCCGCCAGATAATAACCGCGAAGAAAGTTCTTATTCAGGAATCGCGCGTCGGCGTTAACGTATTTCGGGATGATGTAGCCCGATGGCCGGCCCACTGGCTCTCGCCGTGATGACATTAAGGCGGGAAGCGCCCCGCCGCCGTCCTCGAGCGTGAAATGGTCCATCAGATAATGACCGAGCGCGCCCGAGGAGGCCCCTACTCCCTCCGGATACGCGATGAACGGGAGTTGAGCAGGATGCGCGTGGATTCGAGCGCGCCTGCCGCCAGTACAACGATACGTCCACGCGCTTCGCGCTCGGCGCGAGTCTGGCGGTCGAGGAACACCACGCCGGAAGCTTTGCCGCTGTCGTCCATTACCAAGTGACTCACAATCGCATCGCTGACCAGTGTGAGCCTGCCGGTGCGCGCCGCGTCAGGCAGCGTTGTGGAAGGGCTATTAAAGTATGATGCGGTATAGCAACCGCGCTGGCATTGATCGCAATAGTGGCAGGCGGGACGGCCATTGTGCGGCACGGTCAGATTGGCTGTCCGATCGGGAATAATTCGCCAGCCGAACTCTTTCTCCACGATCTTGCCTGCATGAATCTCTCCGCAGGAAAGCCGCATGGGAGGCAGGAAGTTGCCGTCCGGAAACTGCGGCAACCCTTCCGCCGATCCGCTGACGCCAATGTAGCGCTCGACTTTATCGTAATAAGGCTCCAGGTCTTTGTAGCTGATTGGCCAGTTTTCGCCATAACCGTCGCGCGCGGCAGCTTGGAATTCGAAGTCGCTATAGCGATAGCTCACACGGGCCCAGCAAAATGTCTTGCCGCCCACCTGCCGGCCGCGAATCCACATGAACGGCTTGTCTGGGGGGGAGGTGTAGGGAAGTTCCTGATCCTTGACGAAGAACTGATGGCTATACTCGTCGCAGGCATAGCAGAGCCGCTGCACAGGCTGATCCCGAAGTAGGACCTGCTGGTCGCCGAAGCCGCGGTAACGCATGCGGTACGGCCAGACATGCTCCGTGAAATCGCGCGTTGGAATTCGCGGCGGCCCAGCTTCCAGCACCAGCACTTCCATGCCTTGTTCGGCCAGGACCTTAGCCATCCAACCGCCGCTTGCGCCGGAGCCCACTACGAGGGCGTCATAGAGCTTGGTTTGGGCCATGGTTTAGGTAGGGCAGTGGCGACTAGTTGCTTAAAGCGACATTATCTCAGAGAAATTGATGTGGCGATTAATAAATTGCGCGATAGGTTGGCCTGCTACCATCAGGCGTGCCCCTGACGCGTCACTCTACTGCGCAAAAGGTTGGATTGTGGATTGCCGCGGTCTTTTACATCACAGCCGGTACGCTACATTTCGTCAAGCCCGTCCTCTATTTAAGAATCATGCCCCCATATATCCCGTGGCCCCTGCCTATGGTGCTGATCAGCGGCGGTTGCGAGATTCTTGGCGGCGTGGGGCTGCTTATCCCTGCGTCGCGCCGGAATGCCGCATGGGGATTGGTAGCGCTCTTGATCGCGGTCTTTCCGGCCAACGTATACATGGCCACAAATCCAAACGAAGCGGGCGCGGCCTCGATCGCGCCGGTACTCCGATGGGGGCGGTTGCCTTTACAGCTACTCCTCGTCTGGTGGCTTCTGTGGTGTACCCGACCGCGCGCAGCGCGCCGATGATCGAAGCCTACCCGGGCACACGCCGGCGATTAGATGTTCATGGATGCCGCCTCACCGCGCGAAGACGTAGCCGTTCAAGAATTCATTGCGGAACTTCTCTTTCGGGTCGTACTTCGTCGCTAGGTCGATGAACTCGCCCAGCCTTTCATACCTCGACCGGACTTCGACCGGAGACACCGTGAACAGCTTTCCCCAGTGAGGGCGGGGCTGAAATGGCGACAGTTCTTTTTCAATAATGGGGAGCAGGCGTCTGACCGCTGGCCAGTCCGGCTTCCAGGTGAAGTGGATTGTGACGCTCGGCCGCCGGTAGCATGTGCTCATCCATAGCTCGTCGGCAGCGATGGTGCGGATCTCCGAGATCAGCAGGTGCGGTGTTACCTGGTCGCGTAGCCTCTCCACCGCCAGAATCGCGTCAACCGCGTTCGCTCGGGACACGAAGTATTCCGACTGGAGTTCCTTCCCGGCGCTCGGCGTGAAGCCCATGCGGAAGTGGGGCAGCCGTTCGTACCATGGGCCAGGCACGCCCATCTGTTCGGTGCAGTTTTCGGCGGAAAGCTCGGCAATCGGGTGAAGATTCCGGGTCGCGCGCTTTGCGCCGAAGAACTCCGGGGTGCCGCGAATGCTTGCCCGTCGCCAACCCGGCTCTTGATCCAGACCTCCTTGATCCGCTGATTCTGCCAGTCGGTAAACAGGCTGACGCTGTAACCACTCGACTGAATCTCGTCGAAATGGTGCCGCATTTGAGCGAGGGGCATATCCTCATACACGTACTGCCGGACCTGATATGTCGGCTGAATATCGAGAGTAATCCGGGTGATCACGCCGAGAGCGCCTAGCCCCACCACGGCTCCGCGGAAGATGTTCCCGTCCGCTTTGCGCGAGAGTGTCACCATATCGCCCCCCGCAGTCACGATTTCGAGGGCGGCGACGGCGGTGGCCAGGTTGCCGTTCTTCTCGCCCGAACCGTGCGTGGCTGTGCTGATGGCCCCGGCGATGGAGATGTGGGGAAGCGAAGCCAGATTTTGCAGGGCAAAACCTTTACTGTCGAGGTACGGGCAGAGTTGGCCGTACGTGATGCCCGCATCGACGGTCACGGTGCGGGTGGCCGGGTCGAGCGCAACCACCTCGTGCATCGGTTTCAGCGACAGCAGATTGTGGCGGCTGTCGGCGATGGAGTTGAAGCAATGGCGGGTACCGAGCACCTTCACCTTATCTTCTGACCGCAGTAGGGACCGGAGTTGCTCTACCCCACTGGCCTCGTGCAGGCGGTCCGTGCTGTACGCCAGGTTGCCCGCCCAATTGGTCAGCTTCTGCTTCGCCAGCCAGGCGGAGAGGGGTGAAGCGACGGGACTCGCCAGGGTAGCCGACAGCAATTTCAGGAAAGTCCGTTTATGCATGGGCACTCGGATAGGGATAATATCAAATCTGCAGAGGCAATGGCTGGGCTTTGTGACTCGGTGGCGAACGATAGGCCCTTTTATTAGGCCAGTGCTGCCTTGGCGTAGCCGAAGGAGCGCTTCACATCCGCAGGCCGGTCGGTGGTTTTGTAATCGCAATCGATGTAGCAGCGGATAGGGTATTTGCTGTCTTTAACGAGCCGGAGAATTTCTTTGACGGGTGTGTCGCCTTCGCCCCACGGAACGCTCAGCCGGTCTTTCCGCCGGTCTTTGAGATAGATCACGGCGATACGATCAAGGCGATCCTTGACGAACGCAAGTGAGTCATACCCGCCGCCGGTGGCATCGCCGATATCGAAACTGATCCGATAATTCTTGCAAAATGACAGCGCTTTGTCGTACTGGCCAGGCTTAGAGACGACATCCGGATCGGTGATGCTCAGATTCGGATCACCCTGAATGCCAACGATGAAGTCTCTCTTTTCGGCTAAGGGCGCCACGCGCATCGCCGCGGAAAGTGTAACGCCGAGCGTGACGATGCGGGCGCCCAGAACCTCGGCGATATCGAATGTCCGGGTCAGCTCTTCAACCGTAGAACCGGGGAATGCGCTAAGAGCGTGGATGGCGATTCCGGCGGCGTCGAACTTTTTTCGGATTGCCCGGAAATGGTCGAGCGACACAGTCATACGCCATTTGGTGAGTTCTTCGCGTGCCTGCGTTCTCGCGGCGACGGCTTCCGGCCTAACCGGCTCTCCGGGTTGCGTAGGAGCGCCGGCCCGTATTCGCTCCCACAACTGAGGCGGCTCAACCAGCGGCGCAAACAGGTCGCATTCCCCCAAACCGCTTTCGACCATAGACTTGATCACAAGGTCGAGGATGCCATCCTGCGGCAAGCCGATGCCGCTGAATATGTAACTCTGGAGCCCAAACTGCACGCCGTTGAAGGTGGAATCGATTTTTTTGCCCAGCATCGTGGAAACAGGCAACAAAGCCATTCTTCCGAAGTCTCGTCTCGAAAACATCGAGGGCGCCCTCCTTTTGTTTGGCGAAGCTGCTCGACTTACGAAACTAGCACAACTTCGTTTCTTTCGTCGCCGACACTCTTTCCTCTATGGCGCGCAGCGAAAAATAGAACGTGGAACCTTCGCCCGGTATCGATTCGACCCAGATTCGTCCACCATGCCGTTTCAGCGTCTTTCCGCAGATGGCCAAGCCGAACCCCGTCCCTTCGTAGGCCGTCCGCGAGTGCATGCGCTGAAAGGCGCCAAAGATGCGCTCGGCATATTTCATATCGATGCCGATGCCGTTATCGCGAACAAATAATATCCAGAGGCCGTTTTTCTTGGTAGCGGCGATGTGAATTTGTGGCACCCTCTCGCCTCGATATTTCAGCGCATTTGCGAGGAGATTCTGAAAACGCGGATCAGTTGCTCGTCGGCGATGAACCCGGCATGGGATCGCGCGTGACAATCGCGTCAGCCTCAGCTACTTGGGATTGCACATTCATCAGCGCGAAGCTTAGGGCTGCCGATAGCGCCGGACCCAAGGTCCGAGCGTTCCTGAAAGATCAGACCACGTTCTCCGATGTTCTGGCGAGCAATGGCTATACCGTGTGCCGGTCCGGCAAGTGGCACATGGCCGGCGAGCATGCGCAGGGCGGCTTCTCTTATTGGGCGACGGTGCGTGGCGGCGGGGGAACGTATAAGGATCCGGTGTTTGTCAAGTACGGCTAGAGGGTTCCCACGAAGGCTTCAAGACAAACTACGTGGACGATTTTGCTCTGGAATTCATCGACCAAAATCACGAGCGGCCGTTTTGCCTCTACTGTCCCTTCTTTGCGCCGCACTTGCCCTACGACTACCAACCGGAGGACTCTCGCCATTATTGCAACAGTTCCACTTTCCCGCGTTTCCCCGATGAGCCGATCCATGCGTGGCATACCCGCACCATCATGTGCAACAACCGGTTTCGGATATTGGACGACTTCAACAGCCGTGAGACATTTCAGCGCGGATCGAGGCCACAACTGCGGTCATTTTGGAATTTGGGGCAAGGGTAACGCCACCGTCCCAACATGTACGATAGGTCGCTGCACGTGCCGGTGATCTGTCTTACGATTTCTTTCCCACGCTACGCGACTATCTGGAATACGGGCCGCGCCGGAACCGCATCGCGTCGGCCGTGGCTTAGCTAGCTGTTCGATCTGGAGGCCGATCCCGGCGAGTGTTTAGGCGGCGCAGCCTACCGGCTAGCATCGCTGCCTTTGCCTAAGTCTTTAACAGCATCGGCAAAGGACTTCGAGTCTTTCGTGCGGTGAATGCGGCCATTCATCACGTCGTCCCAAGTGATGTAGGGATAGAGGTTGTGGGATTGTGCCTGGTCCTCGAATAGGGCTTTGAGTTCCGCCAGTTTCTCGGGGTACTTTTTGGCCAAGTCAATTCGCTCTGTATAATCCTCATCCAGGTTATAGAGTTCCCAGGCGTTCTCGTCGAAAGGCTGTTTACTTTGCGCATTTCCAGTGATCAGGCTATTCGGGTACGGCAGTTCGGCTTTCCACCCGTCGTGATATATCGATCTGGATCCAAAGATGTAGTAATACTGCAAAGTGTGACGCGAAGCAGCCTTAGCATCATCAATCGAATATGCCAACGAAGTTCCCTCGATGGCGGCCTGCTTGATCCCCTTAATCTGCTCCGGCGGCTTGAGCCCGACAAGATCTAGGGTAGTGGGGAGGATGTCGATGACGTGGCTGTATTGGGTGCGAATTCCGCCTTTATCCTTGATACCTTTCGGGTAGAAGACGATCAAGGGATTGTGGGTGCCGCCTTCACTATTCGCATCCGTCTTCCAGAACTTGAAGGGTGTATTGGCGGCCTGTGCCCAGCCGAGCGGATAATTCCCCTCGGTTGCCGCCGACGTACCGATCTCTCCGATCTTGCCTAGGTTGTAAGTGATCGTCTCTTCTTCGGTCAGGCACTTGCCGACCAGCGGGCGATCGATATCTCCGTTGAGTGTCCCTTCCTTGCTGGCGCCGTTATCACCGATCATAATGAACACGAGGGTGTTATCGAGTTGGTCGATTTCCTTTAAGTGGTTGATCAGCCGGCCCACTACAAAGTCCGTATAGGTCAGGTAGCCTGCGTAGACTTCCATGAAACGCGCGTACAGCTTTTTTTCGTCCGGCGCCAAGCCATCCCAGGCTTTGATGTCAGGGTTGCGGTCGGGAAGTATGGCGTTGGCGGGGATCAGCCCCAGCTTCTTCTGGCGTTCAAAAACCTCCGCTCGGTAAGCGTCCCAGCCTGTGTCGAATTTTCCCTGGTATTGATCGCTCCAGTATTTATCTACCTGGTGCGGAGCATGCGTGGCTGCCGGTGCGTAATAGAGAAAGAATGGCTTGTTGGGCGCTGCCTTCTTCTGACGATCGATATAGCTGATGGCTTTATCGGTGATCTGGTCGCTGAAGTGGCGGCCATCCGGATGGATGTGAGCCTGATCTTCCACCAGGTCGGGCTTGTATTGGTCGGTCTGCGAACCGAGAAATCCGAAGAAGTGGTCGAAACCTTTACCAGTGGGCCAACGGTCGAAAGGACCGGCGTCGGTGGCGTCTTCGTCGGGAGTTACTCCGTACTTGCCGACCGCGAAGGTATTGTAGCCATTGTCACGAAGGATTTCGGCGACGGTTCCGGCGGAGGAAGGAACCCTGCCGTCCCAACCGGGAAATCCGGCAGATAGAACGGTGTGCGAGAATCCGGATACGTGTACAGACGCGCTGTTACGGCCAGTCAGCAGCGCGGCGCGCGTGGGGGCGCAGATGGCGGTGGTATGGAAGTTCGTATACCGCAAACCATTGTTGGCGAGAGTGTCAAACGTGGGCGTCCGGATGAGCCCGCCGAATGTGGACGTAGCGCCAAAGCCTACATCGTCCAATAGGATCCACACCACGTTGGGCGCGCCGGCCGGCGCTTTCACAGGTTCCGGCCACCATTCTTTTGACTGGGCGAGGGTCCGGCCAACGACTCCCTGATACGGCTGGGTTGCTTGGGCAAACAGTTGAAGTCTTGCACTCGCCGCAAACAGCAACGCCAACGTTAACGCCTTCAGAACGATTTTCTTTCTCATAGGTATCCCCTCTTATCCGTTACTTC
Source organism: Bryobacterales bacterium (assembly GCA_963738345.1). Taxonomy (GTDB): domain Bacteria; phylum Acidobacteriota; class Terriglobia; order Bryobacterales; family Bryobacteraceae; genus Bog-159. Next base: position 1,080,881 of record CAVTWI010000002.1, on the reverse strand, counting down.
TTACCGTACGCAGCGGAAGCCGACGTGATTGGTGCCGGTGCTGGCCTCGCCTTTTCCCCGGCTGCCCGGCATGTATCGCATGCAGTATTGATCGGTGCAAAGAAAGGATCCGCCCTTCTGCACGCGCTTGGCAACCCCAGGCTCATCCGGGTCGAAACTGTTCGCCGGTCCCTGGGGGTTGCGAACGATTTCGCCGGAACGCGCAGTCTGCCGGTAATAATCCGCGCGATACCAATCCGCGCACCATTCCCATACGTTGCCGGCCATGTCCGAAAGGCCGTAGCCATTGGGCGGGAATGAACCCACGGGCGCGGTGCCGGCAAATCCATCCTCGGCCGTGTTGGTGTCAGGGAAGTGACCCTGGAACGTATTCGCCTGGAACTTCCCGCCGGGCTTGAATTCACTTCCCCAGACGTAGGGCTTCCGGTCCAGTCCCCCGCGCGCTGCGAATTCAAACTCGGCTTCTGTGGGCAGACGCTTGCCGGCCCACTTCGCATAAGCCGCCGCATCCTCCCATGCCACTTGGACCACGGGATGGTCGCCGCGGCCTTTGATATCGCTCGCAGGACCTCCGGGATGCTTCCAGTTCGCGCCTTTCACGTAGCGCCACCAAACCAAAGCGTTATCGAGTTGAACCGCATGTGATGGTGGTGTAAACACAACCGATCCCGGGGCCAGATCTTCGGGCCGTGCACCAGGAAAATCTTTGGGATCGGGCTGGCGCTCTGCAACCGTGACGTATCCAGTGGAGGCCACGAATGCGGCGAACTGATCGTTGGTTACCGTTGTGCGATCCATCCAGAACGGGCTGACATACACGCGATGCACCGGCCGGGAATCTTCCATGTGGTCCGAGCCCATCCAAAACTCGCCGCCGGCAATTCGCACCATCCCAGCAGTGGATTGGACGTTTCGGCTCACGCCCGCCGGCGCTGCCGCACTCGCGCGCCGAACAGTTGAAATGCCTGTGTCGCAATGGTCAACCGCAAGCAAAGCCGAGGCGAATATCAAAAGAACGGTAGTTGGACGCATTTCTCCTTACGTGTGTCTACTAAATCTATCGGAATTAGTGTCTGTTAGGTGATGATAACCGACAACCCCCGGTATTTGTCAAGTTTGCAGTTATTCGCTGCTCTTGTCATCGGGCAACTGCTGCTGCCACCGTGCAATGCCGGTCATTAACTCATCGAGTATCGCCGGGTTGGCGCGCCGCAGGTTCCGGCTCTCTCCAGGATCGGCATTCAGGTCGCTCAGAAAGAGTTCGTCCTCGCCCTGGAGATGTTGAAACTGTTGTGCGCTTCCGTCAGCCGTGAAGCCTTTCACCACCAGTTTCCAATTCCGCACCCGGGCGGCCGTCTGTCCGCCGGACTTCCAGTACAATGCGGGATGGTCGATCGCGCGCCCAGTGCGCAGACAATCCAGCATGCTGATGCCATCAATGGGCGGCCGATTCGCGGCGGGCACGCCAGCGGCTTCAAGGAGTGTAGGCAGCACGTCGAAATGCGCTCCAACTTGGGCGCTGACCTGCCCAGCGGGGATCACTCCCGGCCACGACCAGATGGCTGGCACATGCATTCCGCCGTCAAAGAGGCTGAATTTGAATCCGCGGAGCGCGCCGTTGTGGCCGGCGGTGGCGGCTTGATCGTGCAATCCGGCGCGGGCTTCGCGGGTGGCTCCATTGTCCGCGGCAAAGAAGATCACCGTATTCGAATCCAGCTTCAATTTCTCGAGCAGTGCGCGGATTTCCCCTACACCGTCGTCCATTGCCGCGATCATTGCCGCATATACCTGCCGCTCCGGATCGAGGCCGGCGAACCGCCCCATGTACTCCCGCGGAGCGTGCATGGGATAGTGCGGCGCGTTGTAAGTCAGATAGAGGAAGAACGGCTTGGCCTGGTTCTCTGTGATGAAGTGCTTGGCTTCGTCAGTCAGGCGGGTGGTCAGGTATTCGCCGTTGTAGAAGACTTCCTGCTCGTTCCGCCAGAGGTCGTGATAATTCGGATGCTTCGGTTCGCCCCAGTAATAGCGATGCGAATAATAATCGACGCAGCCGGCGTGAAACCCGAAGAAACTGTCAAAACCAAGCTTGCGGGGATAGGAAGCGTGTTCGTCGCCCAGATGCCACTTGCCTACGGCTCCGGTGGTGTAGCCGCGCTGTTTCAGGAGGCTGGCGATGGTGGCCCGATCCTCCGGCAGGAAACGGCCGTTCACAGGCACGCCTACTCGCTGCGGCCAGCAACCGGAGAGCAACCCGGCGCGCGATGGAGCGCACACCGGCGCATTGGCGTACCAGTTTGTGAAGCGCGTTCCCGAGGCGGCCAGGCGGTCGAGATTGGGAGTGCGCAGGTCTCGCGCGCCCTGGCAGCCCAGATCGGCGTAACCATGATCGTCGGTTAGAATTACGATGAAGTTCGGAGAGCGCTGTTGGGATTGCGCAGGCATCAGGGCTGCTGCGGCGGCGCCCAGAAATTCGCGCCGGCGAAGAATATCGATGGACATAGTAGATTATAGTTTAGCCAGCGGGAAGTCTGCAAACAAATGATGGTTCTCGAGATCAATGGAGAGCGCATTGCCCGCGAACGTATCCGGCGCCAAGTTGCTTTGCTGCGGGAGGAGTTCGGATCGGCCGGAACGCTCGAAGACGACATGCAACGCGCGGCCGACGCCGAGCAGTTTGTTATCGATCAGGTGCTATTGGACCAGGAAGCGCGCCGGCTCGGATTGGAGGTGACCGATGCGGAGGTGCAGGAAACACTGGCGGAATTGGCGCCCCGATCCGATGGCGTAACCGGCTGCAGGTCTGGCACTGATGCCGTCGAAATGTACGCGGAGGTCGAGCGCCGCCTGCGTGTGGACCGCCTAATACAGCACTGGTACACGGCGCTCCGTCCTCCCCGGCTCGAGGACGTCCGCAAACACTATAAGCAGCACCGGGAATCCTTCCGGAGCCCGGAAATGGCGCATGTGTTTCAGATCGTTAAGAACGTGGTGGAAGGTGAAGATTCGTCCGCGGCGGAAGCAGCCATGACGCGCGTAAGGGATTTGCTACTGGCCGGCGCGGATTTCGCCGAAATGGCGCGTCAGCATTCCGATTGTCCCGAGCAAGGCGGCGACCTGGGCTATTTCGCGCGCGGGGTCATGGTGGAGGAGTTCGACACTGTGGTGTTCTCCGCCGCTGTGGGCGAACCCAGCGCCGTATTTCGTACGCAGTTCGGCATTCATATTGTCATGGTGCAAGAACATCGGCCCGCTGGTCTGCGGAGCTTCGAAGAGGCCCGCACGGAGATCGAAGTAGCCATGCTTCGCGTCCAGCAGGATCGAGAACTAGGGACGCGCTTGGCCGACCTGCGCAAGCGGGCTGTCATTCGCAAGGTGTCGCTCCCATCATGACTCCGCGGCTCAATCCTTGTTGCGTGCCGAGTAAGCGGCGCGCCCAGCTTCTCGCCATCTCGCAGGAAGCATCGGCTACGCGCCGGCACGCTACCCGCGGATCGATCGAAGACATGGTCCCGCTCGACGGAGGCCAATTTCTGATGGGCTCGGATGCCGCCATCGGATATGCCGCCGATGGCGAAGGCCCCGTGTGCACAGTCACGCTGGATCCTTTCTACATGGATCGCTACCCCGTTACCAATCGTCAGTTTGGCGAATTCGTAAAGGCCACTGGCTATCGTACAGAAGCCGAGCGGTTTGGTTGGTCGTTCGTCTTCGCCGGCCATTTGAAACGCGGCGCACCCAGCATTCTTTCTCTCTGTGCGAGTGCTCAGCCGCTTGTTCACCAGTTGGATAGCTCATGACCCGGACCCCGCACCGTGACTCTTGGCCGACTTGCTGCCTTTCGGGCAGCGTGTGCTGGAAGTGTGCGAGCGAACCCCTACGGAAGGGGCACGCCACCTTACCCGCCACCCAGTCCTGCTCCAGGCCCTGCTTTCACCTCTGGGCCTCCCCCCCCCTGGCCCGTTCCAGCCCTTCTTTGGCGTCCCGCCTCACTTCCTTAACGCCTCCAACCCTCCCACCGCCAAACAAAACCCAATAAGAAACCGGCCCCGGACTGCGGTATAGTTCACCGAACGGTTTCATCAGCTTGCGGACCGAACATCTGTCCGCCCGCGCCACTCTGCTACGCCGCAAGCCGAAGAAACCCTTTTCAATCGGTATCGAGTGGCCGCGCGTTACTTGAAATACGCCCGGCAGTTCCACCACGAACATCGGCTTCCGGTGCGTTCGCGATTACGCCGAGTGAACGGGATCAGGCAACTTTGATCGGGGCTTCCTGCGGCGAGATCCCGTGCGGATCGTTGATCTCAGCTCCGTGCGGCGGCAGTACCGGGCCCTTCAGCAATGGATCGGCTGTCGTTTCCATCCCGATCGAGTTGCGCGCTCATCTCCTCCGATAGCTTGCAGAGACTCGCGTGCGACGCCAGTTTGCGGGTTTCGTTGGGATCCAACACCAGATCGTAGAGTTCTTCCGGGGGGACACCCGTAGTTGCGGACTAATTTCAACGTGGCGTGTGTATGGCGCGCCTAGGCGCGTATTCTGAATGGTAGGTAACTTCGGAAAAAACGCGGTCGTGAATTCTGCGCGTTCCCCGCGAATGACGGGCATCATCGAACGGCCTTGTAACCACCCGAAACGGTTTCGCTGGCGCTCCGGCTCGCAGGTTCGCCTGGCGCACCCGATGGATGCCGATTAAGAAAATAGCTACTCGGGGATCGTAGAACGGCGGTCTGCCGGGACCGGTCGCTAAGCGGCTGAGCCTATGACAACTCACTTCCAGTCGGCGGTGAAGATGTTGAACTCGTACTTTTCCTTGGCGTCCCGGTCGGAGCAGAAGACCAGGGTCTTGCCGTCGGGGGAGAATTCGGGGAAGGAGGTGAAGCCGCCGAAGTCGGTGACCTGTTCGAGAGCGCTGCCATCCAGGTTCATCATGTAGAGTTCGAAGCGGCGGGTATCGCAGGCGTGCTTGTTGGAGGCGAAGAGGATCTTTTTGCCGTCGGGCGAGAAGGTGGGCGCGAAACTGGCGCAGCCGAAATCGGTGACGGTGGCGGCGTGGGTGCCGTCGGCATTTGCCACTACGATTTCCATCTTCATGGGCGCGGTGGTGTTGTCGGCGAGCAGCGATTTGTAGCGCGCCATATCGGCGGGCGTCTTGGGGTAATTGGCGCGCCAGACGAGTTTGCTGCCATCGCGGGAGAAGACGGCGCCGCCATCATAGCCTTCCTTGCGGGTGATCTGGCGTTTTTGGGAACCGTCGGTCCGCATGGTCCAGAGGTCGAGGTCGCCCGAGGCTAGCGAAGTGTAGACCATGTTGCCGGTCTTCCAATTGATGGTGGCCTCGGCATCGTAGCCGGGGGTGGTGGTGAGCTGTTTTTCGATTTTGCCGTCGTCGGATGCGAGGTAGATTTCGTAGCCGGGGAAGACGCCCCAGACGTAGCCGTGGCTGCGGTCGGGCGGGGTGGGACACGCGTCGGCGGCGCCGTGGGTGGAGGCGTAGACGATGTGTTTGTTGTCGGCGAGGAAGTAGCCGCAGGTGGTGCGGCCTTTGCCGTTCGAGACCATGTGTTGATCGGAGCCGTCGGCATTCATGATGTACATCTGGTCGCACTCGTTTGGGGGGCGGGTGGACTGGAAGATGAGGCGTTTGCCGTCGGGCGCCCAGTAGGCTTCGGCATTCTGGCCGCCGTGGGTAAGCTGGTGGTAGTTGCCGAGGTGGGAGTCAGCGGCGAATGCGGCGGTGGAAGGGAGGGCCGCGAGGAGGGCCGCGAGGGCGCAATGAAATCTGAGCATCAGACCATTTTATACTGTGTGGGGCGAGGCTTGAACAATTAGGAGATTATTTCACTATGCATAAAACGATTGCGGTGCTGACGACGGTATTCGGAATAGGCGTAGTCGTATGCTCAAATGCCAAGGCGGCTCCGGCCGAGGACTTCTGCGCGGTGACACTGCACGTTACTTCGTTTGATAGCGGCCCGATTACCAGCTTATGGGTCGAGATTCTCGACTCCTCGGCAAACGTTGTTCGCCGGGAACAGATGCATGGAGCTACTTTCCAGATCTGCGATTTCGGCTTCGGTCCGCACACTATCCGGGTGGGAACCAACGAGTGCCTTCCGGTTTCAATTTCGAACGTGAGGCTAGTTTTTGGTAGCCCGCTTTCACTCAGCGTATTTCTCAACAGCTGCGGATATCGGGATACGATGAGGAACGCTTGCTTCGCATACCTCCGCGTGACGGACGAGCATGGGAGCCGGTACCCCGAGCGGCGTTTTCGCCAGGACTCACGATGCAAGCTCCACAAACAGATGCCTATGGCCGTTATCAAGGTCTGTTTGACGGCAGCCATGATGTTACCTTCTCCGCCCCAGGTTTTGAGGCAACAACGGCACACATCCAATGTAAGGCTCAGGAAGAAGTCGACCAGATGGTTATCATGAAGCGCGCGCGATGAGGATGGAAGAGGGACGAGTTCGCAGGTCTTAAATTCCAAAACGGTGGTGGGCAGGTAACCGGACTACTTCGGTGTGGCCACGAAGCCATACTCCACATCGCACTTCGTCCCGAAATACGCGGATCCGTAAACCACACCCTGGTTGTTGATGCCGGAGACGATAACATTGCAGGTGCCCGGAAGGGTAAACGCGTGGAAGACGCTACTGTTTACCAGGAAGGATCCCCCAGCGCCGGACGTGGCGCCGTAGGTCCCGACAATCACGCCGTTATCATTAATCCCGACAAGTTCGGTTGCGAAGGAGTTCGGGTAATTCAAGGGAGAGAACTTCCCATCCTGCCAGATGAAGCCTTTGTAATTCACACCGATGCCGCCGTAGTAGCCCACGACGATGCCCTCATCGTTTACATGCTGGACTACAGTGAACTGCTGTCCTTTGACCGAAATATTGGTGGTTGCTCCACCGGAGATGGCAAAGCCCTGAATAACACTCTTTCCATGGCTGGCGCCCACCATCTCGCCAACGTTGTTGATTCCCGTCACTTGGTTGAACTGTCCAGTAGGCGGGTTCGCGCCAAATTTTGTGAGTTGACCGTTCTGCAGGATAAAGCTGCCCGTGTCATCGTTGTTTTCCTGGAAGTAACCCACGATCTGATCGGTATCGTTTAAACCCGTAATCCACGTGCTGAGGTTTTTGTTGTCTACCGCTACAATCTGGTAAGAGCCGCTTAAATAAGTAAAGCCGCGGTAATACGGCGGCGGGTACGGGCAATTCCCGCAAAGGCCCGTGAGGACGGTGCCAGCAATCAGCCCTGAGGCGCTCACGCCCGTGACGTTCGTGCTGAAAGAATTGGGTATCCCGCTGGACACTGGCACGCGTAATAACTGCACGTTATAGTCCTGCGCGTTACTAGTTGCCGCCAATGCCAGGGCGCAAAAGACCAAGGCGATTCGCATTGGGCGATTCTACCATGACCTAAGCTTTGCCACCGATCCGAGCTGCGACCTTGTCCGCACCGTGGGATCGACGAGGATGGCGGGCGATCAGCAATTCACGAGCGCTGAGCTACCCTGCGGTTTCTATCATTGCAATTTGAGCTCGTAGATCAGGCCGCCGCCGGTAGTGCTGCAGCCCGTGGCGCCTAACAGTGTACCGGCGGACCGAGTATTACAGCGCCACTGCCAGTCCCGTCGCGTCCACCCGTGAAACTGTGCAGCACGGTCAGATGCCCGGAAGTATCCAACTCCAGGAACGCATTCCAAGGCTCTGGCGGCCGGTTACGCGGCATAGGGCAAGGATTCGGCGTTCAGGTCGGTCAACAGATTCCAGGCTTCGGCTGGCCGGGACTGCCTGAGCCACTTCCGTTCGGGCGATGTTTGGCGATTCGCTCCACAGACAACAGCTTGGGAGAACAAGGTAAGGTAAACGTATACAGACCACGATTCGACCTTCCGGAGGCTCTCTATCGGAAAGGAGTCGCCTTGGCGGCTTCGCGCGGTCGAACGGTGGAGCAACTCATTATCGAGGCTGTTGCACACGTAGTTCAAGGCGATCCCGGTTTGAGTGCTTCCGACACCGGCAGCCGGGAAGTTGAGTTGCCTTTGATTCACTCCAAACGACCGGGAACCTTGGACCCATCTAATTTCGACTTTGATGAATTACTTGGGTGACGTTAACCTCTGATAGCGCTGGCCGCGGGTCCACATATTCATCATGCGGCAGTGGACTGACGCGTACTTGTGCGCCTTCGTTCACGCGGCGGGTTTGACATTGGTAACGTTCGATTCGAAGATTCCGAAGCGCTCCGATGTAAGTTGCCTGGTGCTCGACGGGCAGTTCTGAAGCCACAATCGATGTCGACGGTAGCGCGAGCCAAACCCTGCGGAAAGAGGGGTGGATAACCCACTCCCTGACGGTCGGGGCTCCTTCAGTGATTGCAAAAACGATACTGCAATCCGAGCCGCGCACGTAACAGTAAGCGCTAGAGGCGTTGATCGCAAAACCGCCGATACAACTGGCCCGCCACGAAATTACACAAATATTACGATCCGCGGGGATGCCTGGCGTTACAACAAAGGTGAAGCAGTACTTAAACTCCTAAAATGCAAACTCATCCTAAAGGCACTCATGCCCGTATTTTGTTGTCCGCGGTCTTCGGCCCTTACGCGCAAAATGACCGGTTCGGCAGCCGTTCCATCAACCCGATGGAGTTGTATCACAATCAGGTAACGCGCGAGCAGGGTCCCTTCTCGCTGCGCATGTTCCACCGTTCGTGGGGCATCATGATGATTCAGGAGAATATCCCGGCGCCGTGTACGGTGCTCGATTTTCCCACGCGGGAGGCGTTCGAGCGCGAGTTGAAGGAAGGCGCTTACGACATTGTGGGGATTTCATCGATCATCGTGAACGTAGGCAAGGTGCGGGAGATGTGCCGCATTGTGCGGCGCCTGGCGCCGAACGCCACGATCGTGGTGGGCGGACACGTTGCGGCGATCCCGGGTCTCGATAAGATCGTGGATGCCGACGAAATCGTGCGGGGCGACGGTATATCGTGGATGCGCCGGTATTTGGGTGCGGATGAGAGCGCGCCGATACGGCATCCGCACATTGTTTCGGGCTACGGTTTGCGAACGATGGGGCTGAAGATTCCGGAAGCGCCGGGGCAGGCGGCGGCCACCATCATTCCGTCGGTAGGCTGCCCGATGGGCTGCAATTTTTGTACGACGTCGGCGTTTTTCGGCGGCAAGGGCAAGTTCCTGAACTTCTACGAGACGGGCGACGAACTGTTCGACACCATGTGCGAGATGGAATCGTCGATGAACGTGCGGTCGTTTTTCATCATGGACGAGAACTTCCTCCTTTATAAGAAGCGGGCGATGGAGTTGCTGGACCGCATGAAGGCGACGGGGAAGGCTTGGGCGTTATACGTGTTTTCGTCGGCCAATGCGATCCGGAAGTATACGATCAAGGAACTGGTGGAACTGGGCGTGTCGTGGATTTGGATGGGCCTGGAATCGCCACAATCGAGTTATGCGAAGCTGCAGGATACGGATACGCTGGCGTTGACGCGGGAACTGCGAGCCAACGGCATTAAGCTGTTGGGATCGACGATTGTGGGGTTGGAGCACCATACGCCGGAGAACATACACGCGGAGATCGAGCACGCGGTGTCGCACGAAACGGATTTTCACCAGTTCATGTTGTATACGCCGGTGCCGGGCACGCCGTTGTATCAGGAGATGCAGGACGAGAAACGGTTGTTGAGCGGGATAGACCTGGCCGATATCCACGGGCAGGACCATTTCAATTTCCAGCATGCGGCGATTTCGCGGGAACAGAGCAAGGAGTTTTTGGATTTTGCGTTCCGGCGCGATTTCGAGCGGAACGGGCCCAGTTTGTTCCGCGTGTGGCGGACGACGTTGGCGGGTTGGAAGCGGTACAAGAACTATCCGGACGCGCGGGTGCGGGCGCGTTTCGAGTTTGAAGTACGGGCATTGAAGAGCGCGGCCAGCGGCCTCTTATGGGCCATGGAGCACCAATTGCGCAAGAGCAATGAGAACGTGAGCGCGCAGGTGCGGGCGCTGCGGAAGGAATTGGGGCGCGAGTTCGGGCCGTTTTCGCGGATGGCGTCGGCGCTGGGTCCGGTGTTGTTGTGGGCTAGCCGGCGGGAGCAGCGGAGGCTGGATAGCGGGGTGACGTACGAGCCAGACACGGTGATCGAGCGGCGGAACTGGTCGGCGGCGTAGGCGCGGGGTTAGGCGCGCGGCGGAAGGAATCGAGGGACCCCGCCCTGACGGTTGGGGTTCGGATTGGCGGGGGCGCCGGTGCGCTGGGTCATAAAGCCGATGATGGCGCCGGTGACCAGGCCGGGCAGCATGATGGCGAGGTAGTGGTCGTGCTGCATGGAGGCGACCAGGAATGCCAGAAGAAGTCCCAAGGTGGAGCCCACCACGATGCCCCAGGTGGTGGACTCTACTTTGCGAGCGAACCAACCGCTGAACAGGCCGACCAACATTCCTTTGATGGACGATCCGACTAGAATGCCGCCGATGAGCGAGCGGGTTTCGGGATAGAACCAGGCGGTGGCGCCGTCGATGGCGCCGAGCACCAGACCGCAGATCAGACCGACCACAATTTTATTCATCTTCACGTTTGAACACCTTTCATCATCCTATTCCGCGTGCGGCGGAATTCCTTTACAGGTTTCGCAGGAAAAACAAAAGAAATTTTACGCCGGCGTAAGCGGCGAGCAGCCACAGGAGCACGGCGTTGCGCGCGGCATAGCGGCGCAAGCGGTGGGGGAGGGGCTCGGCCCAGGCGTGGACGGCGAGGCCATCCTGGAAGCGTTCGAGGTCGGCCAGAAATTCGGCAGCGGTGGGGTAGCGGGCGGCAGGATCGGGTTGCGTGGCCTTGGCTGCGACGGCGGCGAGGGCCGGGGGCGGCGAAGCAGGCAGCACGAAGAGGAGCAGCGCGCCGAGGGCGAAGATATCCGAACGTTGATCGAGCAGGGAGTCTGGAGCACGGAAGGCGGGGGTGCCGGCTACGCCTTCGACGCCCCAATCCATGACGTAGACTTCGCCGAAGGGGCCGACCATGACGTTTTGGGGTTTGAGGTCGCGATGGAGGATGCCGCGGGAGTGGGCGAAGACCAGCGCTTCGCTGATGCGGTGGATGATGCGGAGGCGTTCGCCGAGGGAATGACCGGCGGCGACGTAAGGATCGAGGCGGGCGCCATCGATGAGTTTCATGGCGTAGAAGACGCGGCCATCGGGAAGGATGCCGGTTTCATAGATGGGCACGATGGCGGGATGTTCGAGGCGGGCGATGAGGCGGGCTTCACCAGCCAAGGACGCGTCCATGACTTTAAGGGCGACGCGGCGGTCGAGGCGCGTATCGAGGGCGGCGTAGACCACGCCCAGGCCGCCGCGGCCGATCTCGGACTCGAGTTGGTAATGGGTGGCGGTAAGATCGGGCAGGGCGGCGACGTGGCGGAGATGGTCGAGGACGGCGTCGTTTAGGTCCATAGGCGGCGCATTTCCTCGCGCAGGTCACGCTCGCCGCCGGTGACGGCGCGAAGACGTTCGTTGACGAACTGGCGCAGCATGCGGCGCGACCAGGCAAGGTAATTTGTGACGGAGGTTTCGGGGATGGCGTAGCGGGAGGCCAGGTTGGCGTAGGAGGGGCGGTCGCCGGTGGAAAGGTCGTAGGCCGCGAAGATTTCGAATTGCAATTGCTTGCCGGTGGATTGGCAATGGGCGCGCAAGTCGTCGAGGCCGAGAGCGAATAGTTGGTGCTGCCATTCGCGCTCAAAGACTTCTTCGGGCGATGCGGCGGCGACGGGTTGGGCGTCTAGGGGTTCGAAGGTGAGGCCACCTCCACGTTTGTGGCGCTGTGCGGCGGCATGCTGGTTGGATACGAAGGCTTCGACGGCCATACGAATGTAGGTGCGAAACGAGGCCTTGGCGGGATCGAAGCGCGCGAAGAAGCCGCGCTGCAGGGCGGTGGCGAAGAAGCCTTGGGTCAAGTCTTTGGCATCCTCATTGGTCTGGCGAAATTTGACGCGGATGAAGCGGTAGACCGGTTTCCAATAGAGGGCCGTAACCTGTTCGAGGGCTTCGTTGGGCAGGGCGGCGCCGGATCGGGCGGCTTCGAGAAGGGAGCATTGGGTGGAAGGAAAGCGGCCGTGGGGTCCGCCCATAGTGGTGTCGGGATCGGAGGCCGACGCTGCGCGCATGCTACCGATATTAGCTTAATGGATCGCTGAATGATTGATGCCCACGGGCCCGGATAACCTGATAACATAAGGTCCTTCGTTTCACAAGGGAGCAAGCGAGTGGCTGAGCAGAGCGTCGATAAGGCCGCGCAGGAATATCGCCTCCGGCGGGAACTGGACCTATCGCGAGCGAGGTACGATCGGGAGCAGGCGAAATGGCAGATCGCCAATGAAAAGGCTCGCGAAATTGGGTTGAACACGGTGGACGGGGCCTATAAGGCACGTTCAGCGACATCCAGTTATTCTTTCGCACTCGGCGAGTATTCGATGGCTCTACGCCGGTTCTGCGACTTCTTATTGCAAGGACAGAAGGCGGAGGATTAGCTCGCGATGGAAATTCCCGCCCGCGGCGTGAAACGGTAGCGCCCCAATAATCACTTATCAAATAGCCGGGTTCGTGTGCGAGAGGGCACGCGGGCTGGATCTCTGGAGGTGATATGTTCAATTCGACGATTCTGGACGTTGCCGTAGGATTGGCGTTTACGTATTTGTTGCTGGCTTTGATTTGCACGACCATTAACGAATGGATCGCCGGCGTGCTGAAAACCCGCGGCAAGACATTGTTGAAGGGCCTGACTGGATTACTGCAAGGGCAACAGCTTAGCGGCGGCGCGAATTTGCTCGCTGCTTTTCAGGGGCATCCGCTGATCGCGGCGTTGCAAAGCGACCCCAGTTCCCCGCCCTCCTACATCGCGTCGCGGACGTTTGCGCTGACGATTATGGATTTAATTACGCCGCAGCAGCCGGGGCCGATCAGCTTCGATGAGTTGCAAACCGGTATCGGCAACCTTCCGGACGGGTGCGTGAAGAGCGCGCTGCTGGCGCTGATGCAGAATGCGCGGGGGGATCTGACGGTGGCGCAGTCGCGCATTGAAGACTGGTTCAACGATTCGATGGACCGGGTATCGGGCTGGTATAGAAGGCGGAGCCAATTGATCGCATTCTGTATTGCGGCGGTGTTGACGGTGGCGGTGAATGCGGACACGCTGGCGATCGGCAACAAGTTGTGGGTGAGTCCGACGCTGCGGCAGGAGTTGGTGAACCGGGCGCAGGCGGTGAATGCGGGCGGGCAGGTTCCGGCCGCCCCGGCGGGCTTGGGCGGGGCCGTCAAGCTGGAGAGCCAACTGGGGGATTTGGTGGGCTGGAGCGGAGACGCGAGCGTGCCGGGGCACATACCGGGTTGGATTCTGACGATTATCGCGGTTTCGTTGGGTGCGCCGTTCTGGTTCGATACGCTGAACCGGATCATGAGCGTGCGTACGGCGGGCAAATCGCCGGATGAAACCAAGACGAGCACGTAGAGGCCGGGTATAAAGTAATTCCACGAATCCGCCGAATCGGAGTCCTGAAGGCTGCCACGCAGACGCGGGCGCGGCCTGAGCGGTTGGGTTTCCGCTTTGCTGTGCGCTGCCTCGTTACATTATTCGGTATACAAGCTTGGAGGGCAAGGGACCCTCCCTCACGGTCTGGGTCGGTTAGCGTCGAGGGTCGATTACCTAGTGGTCGCGATCGGTAATGAGTTCGGTCACACTGTACAGCGCACGCTGGTAGGGAGAATCGGGAAACTCGTTGATCAGCGCGCGGGCTTTGTCGGTAAATGCCTGGGCGCGTTCTTTCACGCGCGCGATGCCCTGGTAGCGCTCCACCATTTCGAAGATCTGGGAGAAGGGCACGCTTTCGTAATTGCGCTCACGCAGGATGGTTTCCACGCGGCGGCGCTCTTCGGGCGAGGCCTTTTCGAGCGCGTAGACCAGCGGCAGAGTGACCTTGCCTTCACGGAGGTCGTTGCCGACCGGTTTGCCCAGGACTTTTTCGCGCGAGGTGAAATCGAGGAGGTCGTCCACTAATTGGAAGGCCATGCCCAAATTCCAGGCGTACTCGCCCAGGCGTTCCTCTGTTTGAGCATCGGCCCCGGCCACGATTGCTCCTAGCTTGGCACATACCGAAAAAAGACAGGCGGTTTTACGGTCGACCAGTTCCATGCAATCCGCCTCGGTTACTGCGAGACGACCGATGCGCTCGAGTTGCAGCAGTTCGCCTTCGACCATCATCTGGGTCAGGCCGATGAGCAGGTCGAGCACATGGAAGTTGCGTTCGCGGAGGGCCATCTGGAACGCTTCCATATACAGCCAGTCGCCCGCCAGAACGGAGGTGTGGTTACCCCACTGCTCGTTGGCGGATGGGCGGCCGCGGCGGGTACGCGCGTCGTCGATAACGTCGTCATGCACCAGGGTGGCGGTATGGATGATCTCGACCACGGCTCCCAGGCGAATGGCGCTCTGGCCGCCGTCGCCGATCAACTTGGACGCCAGCAGCAGCAGCGATGGGCGTAGACGCTTGCCGCCGCTCTCCTGCAGGTATTGGCCGATCTGGGTGACGACTTCGACCGACGCAACGGTTTCGAGGCTGATCTCCTTTTCCACGCGCTCTAAATCGTCGTGGATGAGGTCGAAGATTTCCTTGCCCGTGATGGCTTGCCCAAGCTTGCCCAGATTCATTGGAAGTTAACAGTTTAGCATTAGCCGGTCGAAGTTCCCGGTGGTGACTTCGGCGATGTGCTCCGGCGTAGCGCCGCGAACCTCCGCCAGACGCCGGGCGGTCTCCACCATGTAGGCGGGTTCATTGCGTTTGCCGCGCTTCGGCACGGGCGCAAGATAGGGTGCGTCGGTTTCGACGAGCATACGATCTTCGGGCACGATGCGGGCGGCCTCGCGCAACGATTCCGCTTTGGGAAAAGTAATGACGCCACCGAAACTCAGATAGAATCCAAGATCGAGAGCTTGGCGGGCTTCGGCGGGACCGCCGCTGAAGCAGTGGATGATGCCGCCGCCGGACCAATTTTCGCGCAACGCCTGCAGGGTATCGTCCCAGGCTTCGCGGGTGTGGATCACGATGGGCTTGCGCGCGGTGGCGGCTAACCGTAACTGGCGGACGAAGACGTCGCGCTGCACGTCGCGCGGCGAAAAATCGTAATGGTAGTCCAGGCCGATTTCCCCGATGGCCAGCACTTTGGGTTCGGCGGCCAGCAGTTCCATGGCGGCAAAAGTTTCGGGCGTCGCCTTGGAGGCATCGTGCGGATGGACGCCGATGGTGGCGTAAATAAAATCGTACTGGCGGGCGAGGCGTACGGCGACCTCAAGATCCGGCGGACCGTTGCCGGTACCGATGGCCATCATCCGCTCGACGCCGGCTTGACGGGCGCGTTCGATCACATCGGCACGGTCGGGATCGAACTGCTTGTCGTCCAGATGGCAGTGGGAGTCGACAAGTCTCATGGGCGGCAGTTCATTTCAGCCGGGCTCCGATGGGTACGGATTCCAGAAATCCAGCCAGCACGGGCTTGCCGCCTTCGATGGATCCGGCCACGATCATGCCGTTTGATTCGATGCCGCGGAGTTTGCGGGGTTGCAGGTTGGCGACGATCACAACTTTGCGGCCAATCAATTCCTGGGGCGTGTAGGCTTCGGCGATGCCCGCGACGATGGTGCGGGGCTGGCCTTCACCGATATTTACCTTCAAGTGAAGTAGCTTAGTAGCGCCCTTAACCGGTTCAGCGGAAACCACTTCGCCGACGCGCATGTCGACCTTGACGAAGTCCTCAATGGCGATGCGTTCGGCGATGGGAGCGACCCCAGCATCCATTTGTGGTTTAGGTTCGGCTTCAGGTTCAGCTTTGGGCGCTTTGCCCAAAAGGATGTTTTGTTCGGCAGTCACGACAGCCTCGAGTTCCTGCATTTTGGCGATCGCCTCCTTAGCTTCGATGCGGGGGAAGACTCCGGTGACCTCGCCGATCTTCTGGCCGGCGGGCAACTGTCCCCACGCCAGGGTGTCGAGGCGGACGGATTCGAGCGGTTCTTGCATGCCGAGTTGGGCCCAGATTTTGGGCGCCGATTGGGGCAGGACGGGGGAGAGCAGGATGGTCGCGATGCGCAAGGCTTCGGCGGCGGTATAAAGGGTGGCGTCCAGATCGGCTTGGGCGTCGGGCTGCCGCGCCATTTTCCAGGGGGCGCGCTCCACGATGAATTTGTCCAGTTTAGAAAGGAGCGTCCAGACGGCTTCGAGGCCGCGAGTGAATTCGAAGGTGTCGAAGGCGCCGGTGACATCCAGGATGGTTTGGCGCGCGGCCGCCGCGATGGGTTCCACGGTGCCGGCGGGAATGAGGCCGCCGCGATACTGGCCGATCATGGTGAGAGTGCGGCTGACCAGGTTACCGAGGCCGTTGGCCAGTTCGGAATTGTAGCGCCCGATCAGGGCATCGTAGCTGAAACTGCCATCCTGGCCGAAGACGATTTCGCGCAAAAGGAAATAGCGGAGGGCGTCGGCCCCCATGACTTGGCGGATCGGCTCCGAACGCACGATGTTGCCGCGCGATTTGCTCATCTTGCTCTCTTCAAACAGCAGCCAGCCATGGGCGAAAATCTTCTTGGGCAGGGGAAGGTCGCGCGCCCATCAGGAAGGCGGGCCAGAAGACAGCGTGGAAGCGCAGGATTTCCTTGCCGATCAGATGGAGGTCGGCGGGCCACAGGTCTTCGCCTTCCTCGCGGGCGGCGGAGAGATATCCAATGAGCGCGTCGAACCACACGTAAAATACGTGATGTCCTTCGACAGGCAGCGGAATGCCCCACTTGATGTTTGTGCGGCTAATCGATAGATCGTTAAGACCTTGCTTGACGAAGGCGAGCACTTCATTTAGGCGCGATTCGGGTTGTACGAAATCGGGTTGCGAAGCGTAGAGTTCGAGCAACCGGTCCGTGAAGGCCGAGAGTTTGAAGAAGTAATTTTCCTCGGTGACCGTTACGGTGGGGCGGCCACAGATGGGGCAGGGGTCGCCGGGCTGGGCTTCGTTAACATATAATTCGTCGAAGACGCAGTACTGGCCCGTGTAATTGCCTTTATATACGAAGCCATTCTGCAAGCAGCGCTCGAATAGCCATTGGACGGTTTTGTGATGCCGGGGATCGGTGGTGCGAATGGTGCGGTCGACGCGGATATTGAGGAGTTCCCACTGTTTACGGAATTCGGCGGAGATGGCATCCGTGAACTCCTGGGGCGTTTTGCCCGCTGCCGCCGCGGAACCCTCGACCTTCTGGCCGTGCTCGTCGGTGCCGGTGAACATGACGGCGTCATATCCCTGCAGGCGTTTGAAGCGCGCGATGGTTTCGGCGGCCATGGTGGTGTAGGTATGGCCGATGTGCGGCGCGGCATTCACATAGTAGAGCGGCGTGGTGAGGTAGTATTTGTTCATCTCGAATTCTTCAAGTAGGCGTAGTTGGCTTCCGCAATCACATGCTTCAGGGGCGTGCCGGAGGCTAGCGCCAAGCGTCGGCAGTCTTCGTATTCCGGGGCGTAGGCGCCTTCGCCGGAAATCTTCATGCGAATCTTTCCCTGAGGGGTTTCAACTTCAACAAAATGGCGGGCTTGTACGCGGCGTTCGGCGGCATATGTACGCAAGCCAAGAGTGGATGTTTCGGCAAAAATGATGGCGACCAGGGCCTCGCGATCCTGGGGACGGGCGAGTACGCGGAGCAGCGTTCCGGGACGTCCCTTCTTCATCTCGATAGGCTGTAGGGTGACATCAAGCGCGCCGTTTTCCAGCAGACGGTCCATGGCGTATGCCAGAATCTGGGGACTGAGGTCGTCGATGTTGGCTTCCAACACCGAGATGCTGGTGGCCTCGGTTGCGCCGGTTTCTTCGCCCAGGATCACGCGCAGCACGTTAGCGCGATCGGGAAAATCGTATCCGCCGGCGCCAAAGCCCTGCGCCGAGATTTTCACGGGAGGAAGCGCGCCGAAGCTGCGGCGAGGGTGACGGCCAAGGCCGCACCGGTCGGAGTAGTCAGTTCGACGGCCGGTCCGTTGGAATAGACGGGCTTGCCTTGCAGCAGAGCGGCGGTGGCCGGAGCGGGCACGGGCAGGATGCCGTGGGCGGTGGAGGCGGTGCCGCTGCCGACGTTCAGCGGCGCGGAGACAATCTCGGTGACTCCCAGAAGTTCGAAGGCGAGGCATGCGCCGACGATATCGGCGATGGAATCGGCCGCACCGACTTCGTGGAAATGGACGCGTTCGATGGGCACCTGGTGGACAGCGGCTTCGGCTTCGCCCAGACGCTGAAACACGGCGGTGGCATTTTGTTTGGCGCGATCGGGCAGTGCCGCCTTTTCGATCATTTTCAGGATGTGGGAGAGGTGGCGGTGGGGATGGCCTCCCGTGCGTTCGTCGATCGATACGTGAAATTTGGTGGCTCCGATGCCGCAGCGTTTCACGCGCTCGAACGAGAGTACCGCGCCGGTATCAAGCGAAGCCAGCGCATCGATGATGGTGGATTGATTCGCGCCGGCGTCGGCCAGTGCGCCCACCAGCATGTCGCCGCTGATGCCGGAGAAGGCGTCGAGATAGCAAAGCAATGGCAAGATACTTTCATTATGAATGATTGGGTGCGGCGCACGCGAATTCTGAAAACCGAAACAACAGTGAGGCTGGGTTACAATGAGCCTTAATGTCTCGATTGCTGATCTGTTTCACCCTTTTGGCCACAGGCCTGTTCCCTGCCCCGCCGGATAAAGCTCCGGAGAAGCCGGCGGACAAGAAATCCGCGCTCGATAAGCCTACCTTTGAAGCTTACGTGCGGCACCTGAACGTTTGGGGACCGCAGATCAAGGTGGACGTCGCCGACCCCAAGCCTTCGGATATGCCGGGGTTTTCGCTGGTGACGGTACATGCGTCGGCTGGGCAGGCGCCAGCGCCGATTTCCCGTATTATGTTTCGAAAGACGGGCAGAAGGTGGTGCAGGGCAATGTATACGACATCGCGGCAGAACCCTTTCAAGAACGATCTGGATAAGCTGAAGACCGACCTGCAGCCGAGCTTCGGCACGCCCGGCGCGCCGGTGGTGCTGGTGGAGTTCAGCGATTTCGAATGCCCCATCTGCAAGGAAGAGGCCAAGACGCTGCGCGACAACCTGCTGAGCGCGTATCCCAAGCAGGTGCGGTTCTACTTCATCGAATTTCCGCTCGATCAGATCCATCCGTGGGCGCATGCGGCAGCCATCGCGGGACGCTGCATCTTCCGGCAGAACGCCAGCGCTTTCTGGGATTATCACGATTGGATCTTCGCGCATCAGGATGAGATCAAACCCGAGAATGTGAAGGACAAAGTCCTGGAATTCGCCAAGGGCAAAGACCTCGATGTGCTGCAACTGACGCGCTGCATGGACAACAAGGAGACCGAGGACGGAAGTGACCAAGGGGTATGGCGCTGGGCAAAGAGGTGGGCGTGGGCGCGACGCCGACGCTGTTCGTTAACGGCCGGCGCCTGGTAGGGCGCGTGGATTGGCCGAACCTGCGCGGCGTGATCGACTACGAGATCGACTACCAGAAGATCGGCGCATAACGCCGGCGAAGATTGCGGCTGCGAAGTGACTCTACCTGCCCCGAAGTTGAACTAACCGAATGCCGAAGACTTTCGCAAACCGCTTGTTGACGCGCGCGGCTCACAAGTGTGTGCTGCTGGGCCTGCGTTCGCGTTGGCGGCGGCCGTGGCTTACGGCGCGTCCGCGACGATCGACACCGAATCTGTATTTGGAAGATGTCAAGTTTCTTGGCGTCGAAGAACCTGAAAGGGCGCGGCACAGGCACGCCCGAACTGGAGAAGGCGGCGGCGTTCATCGCCGGCAAAGTTCCGCTCCTTCGGATTGCAGCCGATCGATGGCAAAAGCTACTACCAGGCTTTCAACGTCACCACCAACGCCAAGCTCGGGAACGACAACCGCCTGACGTACACGGCGGACGGCACACAGATCAAGCTCGTCGTTCCCCGAGCGATTTCGTTCCGTTCAATTTCTCCGCGCGCGAGAAGATGAGGGCGCGCGTGGTGTTCGCCGGATATGGGATCACGGCGCCGGAATACAATTACGACGATTACAAGGGCATCGACGTGAACGGCAAGATCGTGCTGATCATGCGGCACGAGCCGCAGGAATTCGACGAGAAGAGCATCTTTTCGGGCAAGGTTTACACGCAGCACTCGCAGTTTTGGAGCAAGGCATCGAACGCGAAGATGCACGGCGCGAGCGGCGTGATCCTGATGAACGACCGGCACGGCGCATCCGGGCGAGGCTGACGAGTTGGAGAAATTCGCGGAGGCGGCGGGTCCGGGGGATGCGGGCATTCCGTTCGTGCAGATTCGCTACGAGATCGCGCAGCGGTGGTTTGCGATCGCCGGCAAGAATCCCGACGAGATTCAGAAAGACATCGACCAGGATTTGCAGCCGCGTTCGTTCGCGTTCCCGGATTCGCTGCAGGTGGACGCGAACATGGATGTGGAACGGGTGGTGAAGACGGTCGCACAATGTGGCGGGTTATCTGCCGGGCGACGACCGACGAATACGTGGTGATCGGGGCGCATTACGATCACTTGGGGTTGGGCGAACAGTTTTCGCATGGCGCCGTCGCTGGCCGGAACGATTCATCCGGGCGCGGACGATAATGCTTCGGGCACGGCGGGTGTGATCG
Organism: Bryobacterales bacterium; assembly: GCA_963738345.1. Taxonomy (GTDB): domain Bacteria; phylum Acidobacteriota; class Terriglobia; order Bryobacterales; family Bryobacteraceae; genus Bog-159. The sequence goes on along the minus strand of CAVTWI010000002.1, from coordinate 1,060,145 downwards.
AGCTGGCGCGCTGGTTCGCGACGCAGCCGAAACAGAAGCGCGGGATCCTGTTTCTGACGTTCGCGGGCGAGGAACTGGGGCTGCTGGGGTCGAGTTATTACGTGAACCACCCGCTGATGCCGCTGGATAACGACGTGGCCATGATCAACATGGACATGATCGGCCGGGTGCGCGACGGCAAGGTATTCATCGGCGGGGTGGGCACAGGGTCGACGTTGAGAAGTTGCTGGAAGATGTTACGCCGAAGTACGGGCTGCACATCGATTATTCGGAAGCGGGTTACGGATCGAGCGACCATACTTCGTTCACCACGAAGCAGGTGCCGGTGCTGTTCTTCTTCTCCGGACTGCATGCGGATTATCACAAGCCGAGCGACACCTGGGACAAGATCGACGCGCCGGATGCGGCGAAGCTGCTGCAGTTGGTGGCCGAGGTGGGCGAGGATTTGCGGGAGGCGCCCGAGCGTCCGCAGTTCGTGCGGGTGAAGGAGCCGGAGCATGCGGGGGACGCGGCGGGTCGCGGCGGGTTCGGGTCACTCGGGGTACGGGCCGGATTTCGGCAGCATCCCGGATTTCGGCGAAGGCGTGAAAGGGGTGAAGTTCGCCGACATTCGCGAGGGCTCTCCGGCGGCGAAGGCGGGGTTGAAGGCCGGCGATGTGATGGTGGAGTTCGACGGCAAGCCGATCCAGAACCTGTACGATTTCACTTATGCGCTGCGGGCTAAGAAGCCGGGCGACGAAGTGATGGTGAAGGTGATTCGGGGGACGGAACCGGTGGAAGTGAAGGTGCTGCTGACTAAGCGGAAGTAAGCGAAGAACGGTGTTGTTGATTGCGGGCCGTGGCAGCGTTATAATTCCTCAAACTCTTGGAGGCGCTGACATGAAAACGGCTATCTTGGGTGCTTACCTCCGGCTGGCTGCAAACTGCCCGGCCGGAGAAACTCCGATTGATCTGTCTAGCCTGGCAAACGAGGCATGGACTTTTGTTGGGCCGGAATTCTTTGGAACTACGGCCCTGAAATAGGATTTACCGCTTATCTGGTTCGATTGATTCATACCATTACCAGTTACCGACGTAGTTAGCAATATTTGGCATCCTCGGGCGTTGCTCACGCGGTGACTACGGTCATCTAAAATGTGCTAGCAGAGTAAAATGTGAATGTGGGCACTGCTGCGATTAGACGTTGGATACGAAACCAGCTTGAGTCGCGAGGTTATGTTTTATTCAACACGCGATCCGACAAATACTACGCGCGAGACAGCCTCTTTACGGCCAACAGTGATGACTTTAGAAACAAACCATCCTTCCGAGAAGCATACGCGAGAGGAATGCGCGCTAGTTTCGGAGTAGATCCGCACATAGAATGGCGGTTGCACGTGGCGTTGTGGGCCGCTCTGACTGCTAGTCGCGTACCTGGCGACTTTGTGGAGTGCGGTGTAAACGCGGGCTTCGTTAGCTCTGCGATCATGCAACGGCTCGATTGGCAAAAGGTTGGCAAACGCTTCTATTTGATCGACACGTTCGCTGGGCCGGTGTTCACACAGTACTCCACGTCGGAGGGGAACGAGGGGCGAATCCGGGCAGCTCAAGATGCGATTGAAAGGGGTGCGTATGTCACAGATCTCCAGAGAATCGTCGCAAACTTCAAAGACTGGCCCAACGTGGATATTGTTCGCGGCGTCGTGCCAGAAGTGCTGCCATAGCTTGGCAATGGGCCTGTCGCGTTTCTTCACCTCGATATGAACTGCGCACATCCAGAAAGAGGAGCCCTAGAATACTTTTGGGAGTATCTTTCGCCTGGAGCGCTAGTTCTATTCGACGATTACGCTTATTTCGGCTACGATAGCCTGCAGCGTGCAATTGACTCAGCAGTCGAACGGCTAGGAACTGAGATTCTGTCCCTCCCGACCGGACAGGGCCTGATCGTAAAGTAGGCTGCCGACCCTGCATCTCCTACACGCCCTTAGCGGTCATCGGCAGCGGCGGCACGCCGTGATATGCTTGCACGATGCTTCGACTGATTCGCGGTGGCACTCGTGCGATAGTCTTTCTGGCCTTCGTGCCACCGATCGGTGCACAGAGCTTTAGTGTAAACGGCATCGCGCTCGGTTCGAGTTCCAACTCCGCGGCGCAGCAACTCAGCGGTCAATTCCAGGTGCAGCCGCTCAGATTGAGCCCACCGTTAAAAGGTACACAGGCGTTCATTGCTATCAATAAAGCGAGCCTCGCCAAAGATATTGATGTCCACTTCCCGCCGACCACCGAGGAGTTTCTCATTCAGTCGGTTAACGGCAAAGTGGTTCTGATCAATCACGGAATCATGCCAGGGTCGTCTGCTCGAATGAAAACGGCCGAGGTGATCGAGAAACTCAAGAGCCAATACGGGCTATCTGGGGTTGATCGGGCAGAAAGATACCAGCCGATCCAGACTTTTAGCTGGGACTATGACCGATCCGGGAAATTGATGCCCGCGAATCCGAAGGTGCCGTCTTGCGCGGAACACTTATTGAATTTCAACGATACGCTTGGCAAGTTTGTCCCGAACCCTTTTAAGATGTTCCCAGTCGAGGGCGGCCAAGTCGTGCGTGGATGCGCCACTGGAATCTCCACTATACTTACGCTGGATGGGGGCGGCACCTATGTACAGCGAATGCACACGGTCGTCATAGATATGGATGCGTTCAGGAGTTTTTTCAAAATAGGGGAACGATGAGCAAAGCAATTGAGAATCTGGAGTCTGCACTGCAACGAGCCATGGCCAGTCGCCCAAAAGTGGGCGGCTTTCCTTACTTGGCCGAAACCCTGCGGCGCGCGGGGGTGACGCGAAATCTATGGCACTTTCCCGGATGCCAGAGCCTGTATCTGACGGATATGGGCCCCGTTGTAATCCAAGGTGCGCCGCTAGTGAATGGAACGATTGATGTGCCGCCATTTGACCGGGAGGCACTCATCAAGGCTCTGCGCATTGACCAGGCTGGACACAGCACATTCCCTGAATTCCTGGCCGCATCCTGGCACGCCGGAGTGGTTCGTTACGATGTCGATCTCATCGCCCGTACGGTGACTTATTACGGCTGTCACGGAGAGGAGTACATCGAGAGCTATCCGGCCGTGGATGTAGCCTGAATGGCTTGCTACCGTCCGGGAAGATGAATATAATCTGACGATGGAAAAGCGGGTCCTCACCAACTTGAGCGAATTCACGGACTGGGTGGAAGAGGTGGGCGATGCGTTCACCGATGACGAGGGTTTCGCCACGCCGTGGTTCCGCGGGTCGGGCAGTTCCGAATTCAAACTGATCCCTGGAATTTATCGGACAGACGCCGGCAAAGAAGAGCTCTCGGACGACGAAGTACGCTTCGAGTTCTCGCGGCGCGCCCTGCCTTTGGTGGCGGATCGGGCACCGCGCGACGATTGGGAATGGTACTTCCTGATGCAACACTACCGCGCGCCAACAAGGCTGCTGGACTGGACGGACTCCGCGCTGGTGGCTCTGTATTTCGCGCTTTCGGCATGGTCGGCGAAGTTCGAGGCGCCTCCCGCGGGTGCGCCATCAATTCAATGTTATTCAACCGGCACGCCGGTATTTACGGGCCGGCGGAGGCTTCGGACATTGAGGGGTATCTGCCGGTTCCATTTAGCGGCGATAAACTGCCACAGTACCCGGTAGCTGTCGATCCGCGGTTCGTGGCGCAGAGGATGTTGGTGCAGCATAGCCACTTCACCATCCACGGCAGTGATACGCGCGGCATCGATGAACTGCTTGGCGAGCTAAAAGTGGAGGACCAGTTCCACGTGGCGCTTATCGATGTTGATGAAGTTGCGGTGGAACGATGGCGATGGCATCTGGCGATGATGGGGATTACGGAGACGACCATCTTTCCGGATCTGGAGGGTTTGGCGCGGGAGTTACGTTTTGAATATGGCCTGGACAAGACCAGGCCCAAGGCAACGTGACCGGCGGGGATGTGCCATTCTGAAAGGGCTATGCGAGATCCCGAGGTCATCGAAGCGGAACTGATTGAAATTGGCGCCATTGCCGACGATACGCTGAAACTGGAGCGCATTATGGTTTGGTGCGCATCGCACCCGGACGAAGTGCCTTTTGCGCTGCATCAGTTTATGGGCCGGAAGGAGCATCATCCGGCAGCTCCTGCGGGTGGGCCGGAGACTAGCTGACCACGCTTCCGGGGGCAATGCCGCGGACGGCTATACGCACGGCGTCGCGCTCAATTCCTTCAAGCATGGCTTTAAATACCAAGCCGTGGGCGGGCAGCACGACATACCAGTACAATAGCCCCGAAAGTCCGCGAGGCTCGAAGAAGGCGGTTTGCTGAAGCATGCAAGTCTGCTCGTTACGGGGAAGGACCTGGAAATCGAGCAGGGCTTCGCCGGGCAGGTGCATTTCCGCGCGCAGGGAAAGGCGGCGGTCGTGGTCAATGGCGGTGACGCGCCAGAAGTCGAGTGTATCGCCGTAGCGGAGCAGGTCGGGGTGGCGGCGGCCGCGACGCAATCCGGGCCCACCGGCCAGTTTGTCGAGCCCACCGCGGATGTTCCAAAGCCACTTCGTGTACCAGCCGTGAGCGCCGCCGAGCCGGCAGACGGCGCGAAACACGGCCCAAGCGGGGGCGGCAATTTCCACTTCGCGGGTATCTTTAAAAACGGTTCCTCCCGACCAATCGGGGTCGCCTGGCAGTGGGCCGGCCATGGACCAATTGGTTTCAACCGTGCGCGACTCGACCTGGCCAAGAGCCGCGTGGATGGCTTCGCGCACGTCCAGTAGTTTCTGCGGCACCAAGGCGCGAATCCGGTCTTCGCGGCAGACCACTTCGTTCTTGAGCCCCTCGGCGAGTGGCGCGGCGATCTTGTGGCTCAAGGGCGTCACCAGATGGATCCAGTAGGAGCTCAGGCGGGGCGTAAGCACCGGGACTGGAATGATCCAGCGCGGGGGAAGTTTGAGCTCTTCGGCCATCACGCGCATGATGTCGAGGTAGCAGAGTGTCTCGGAGCCACCAATATCGAATACGCCGCCGATGGTTTCAGGCACGGCCAGCACGCCTACCAGATAAGCCAGAACATTGTCCACGGCGATAGGCTGGCAGCGGGTGCTTACCCATTTCGGAGTGATCATGACGGGTAAACGCTGCACGAGATAACGAAGGATTTCGAAGGAGGCCGAGCCGGATCCGATGATCATGGCGGCGCGCAGAACCGTGACCGGAACGCCGGTGGAGGCCAAGGCGGTTTCCACATCGCGGCGCGAACTGAGATGCTCGCTTAGGTCCGCGCCGGTCTCGCCGAGGCCCCCCAGATAGATGATGCGCGGCAGTTTGGCTTCGCGGGCGGCTTGGGCGAATGAGTTTGCGAGCGATTGATCTTGTTTCGCATACTCGTCGTCAGCCGATATCATCGAATGCACCAGGTAGAATGCGGCATCGCAGCCGGAAAGCTGGGTGGCGAGCGACGCGGGGTCGGCCAGATCGACTTGACGAATCTCGACACGCGGGTCCGACGCCCACTCACGGTCCTCCAGTTTTCGGGGCGAGCGCACCAGGCAGCGGAGGGCGTAACCGGACGCCAGCAGCAAAGGCGCCAGCCGTCCGCCAATGTAACCTGTGACTCCGGCGATGGCGATCCGTTGCATTTGTATTGGTTCTGACGGCCTGCTCGATTGTAGCTTACCCAGGGGAGGGCGCACTTAGGGCACACAAATCTGCTATTAATGTACGGCATGAACTGTCCACGCTGCGGATCGCCGTTGTTATTCGGCGCAACCGGTTGCCCTTGCGGGTATAACGATACAAATACCGGCGAGGCCTTAAGCATCGAGCTATCTTACTGGGAGAGCTTACGAGCTTTCTGGCGCGTCTATTGGCCAACGCAGCTTATCGGGATTCTGTTGATGTATGCTTTTGCGATGGCCGGACCCGCAGTGGCGGACGAAACGACCAGCCTGGAGGTTATGGCAGTTCAGTTTGCCCTAAGCGCGGTTACGATGTTCCTGTTCGTACCGCGCATTTGTTCCCGGCCCTATCGGGGCTTCTCGCTGGTGCTCGTTGAGATTTCGACGGGCGAAGCCACCAACGACTTAGACGGAGCGCCCCGCCTGCGCATCGCGTTCTTCCTTTGGTGGCGGCAGGTGCTGGCTGGAATGTTCGCATCGCTTTTGGCAATGCCCTTGAACGCCGTACTCTTGCTGATGGGCCTGAAAGTGACCCAATGGGTAGTGGCATTGGCAGGTGTGTTAGTGATTGGTCCGATTTTGTTGAAGATGCTGATCGGCAACGATTTCGAAGGCTTTCGGGTGGAAGCGCGCCGGGGTGCATCGTCTCCGGCCAAGACGCAAGCGGCAGCCAGTTAAGATACGTCGTCCACGGTGTTACCTTCAGTTGGAACACCTATGATTGATCCGATCCGCATGCCCAGGGTGGCCGCCGCGCTGCTTCTTAGTCTAGCCTTCGCCGTTCCTGTTTTCGCGCAAGCGATTACCATAGACCGGGACGGGAGCACCATTGTTTTCGAGCCCTACGCGCCTAACATCGTGCGTGTCACGCTCAGCCTTCTTAAGGAGCAGGCCACCGCCGCCCCGGGGTACGGATTTGTGGCGCACGCTTCTGCCGCGGGATGGTCGCGCCAAGGCGACTCCTATCGATCGCCGCGACTGGCCGTCACGCTGGAACCTAAGCATGCCGGTACGCCGCTGCCCACCGAACTGGACATCGCCAAATTCTTCAACGGTTCCACGCCCGGGGCCCACATTACGGTTGCCACTGCGGCGGGCAAGACGCTGGTCGAACTGAAAGACTGGTCAATGTCGGTACCGAATTACAAGGACGGAAACGCGGGCACACTGCATGACCGGCGGGCGCAGGATGCCGCTTTCTATCAAGTGGGCGCGACGTTTGCATCGCCCGGTGACGAACATTATTACGGGCTCGGCCAGAACCAGGAAGGCTATCTCGATCACCGGGGACACACGGTCGATTGCCGCCATAACTACACGGCCACCGGCGGACCAACTGTGTGCGTTCCGTTCGTGGTGACCAATCGCGGCTATGGCCTGATCTGGGACAATCCCTCGAAGACCACGATTGAACCGGGTTTCAACGAACAGACCAAGTGGACTTCCGAAGTGGGCGACCGAGTGTCGTTCTTTGTGATCGCCGGCGCGACCACCGACGAGATTTATGCGGGATACCGCCTACTTACCGGCGCCACGCCCATGCTGCCCAAGGCGGCCTACGGCTACATACAATGCAAGCAGCGCTACAGTTCGCAGGACGAAGTGCTGGCGGTGGCCAAGGGTTATCGCGATCGAGGCCTGCCGGCGGATGTAATGGTGGTGGATTGGTTCTACTGGACTAAGATGGGGCAGATTGACATGGATCCCGTGAAGTGGCCCGATCCCGCCGCCATGAACCGGCAGTTACACGAAATGGGCTTCCAGAGCATGATCAGCGTGTGGCCGCGCTTCGTTCCCGGGACGCGCTACTACGACAAGCTGCTGAAAAACGGATGGTTTGAACACTTGGCCGATGGTACACCGACTAACGGCCTGCCTTACGATCGCGCCGGCTCCGACATCGACACCACCAATCCCGAAGCGGCGCGCTGGTATTGGGAGACAGTGCGCGATAACATCCTGTCCAAGGGCTTTGACTCACTCTGGACCGATGAAACCGAACCCGACTTACCGCCCAATGGCAGTTACTTTCACGTGGGACCAGGCACTCGCTTTTTCAATATCTATCCGCTGTTTCACACGGCCGCGGTCTATGATGGTTTTCGCCGTGACATGAAGCAGCGGGCGCTGATTCTTTCACGGGACGCTTACCTTGGCGCACAACGGAACGGCACGTTGTTCTGGTCGTCTGACATTTACGGCACGTGGGATACGCTGAAGCGCCAGATCCCGACTGGTTTGGACTTTGCCGCTTCCGGATTCGCTTACTGGACCAACGATATTGGCGGCTGGCAGTATCTTCCGGCGGAGCATCATCCGGCGCACCCGCCGCTGCTTGATCCAAGTGACGCGCGGGATAACATGGGCGACTACGACGATTACCCCGAGTTATACACGCGGTGGTTCGAATACGCCACGTTCTTGCCGGTATTCCGCACGCACGGCAGCCGGAAATACAACGAAGTGTGGTCTTACGGCAAGGCCGCGGAGCCGATCCTGGAGAAGTATCTGAAGCTACGGTACGAACTGATGCCGTATATCTATTCGCTCGGTTACAGGACGCATGAATCCGGCGCGCCTTACATGCGGGCGTTGTTCATGGACTTTCCAGACGATCCGCTGGTGGCCAATCTGGGCGACGAGTATATGTTCGGGCCGGCATTTCTTGTGGCGCCGGTGACTGACCAGGGGGCGACCAGCCGCAGCGTTTATTTGCCGGCCGGGACCGACTGGTACAACTATTGGACGAAGGAACGGCTGCATGGCGGCCAGACCGTGAAGGTAGATGCGCCCATCGAGACGTTACCGCTGTTCGTGCGTGCGGGCGCCATCGTGCCGCTGGGTGAGCCGGTGAACAGCACCAGCCAGCCGCAGAATATCTCCCGCGTGCTGGTATATCCGGGCGCCGATGGCAACTTTACGCTTTACGACGATGATGGGAAGACGTACGCGTACGAAAGCGGCGGATCGACCATCACGCATTTGCATTGGGACGACGCCGCGCAGAAGTTGAGCAATGATGGCGGGGCGTCGTGGAAGGTGGCGGTCGCGGGACGGTAAAATTATCGCACGTGAGGGCGCGCGGGATTGCGGTCGCCGGCGAATTTGCGCTGGTGCCAGTAAGGATACGGTAGCGGCAGGTCGCTGACTTCGTCTAGCCGTTCGACCTCTGCGTCGGTCAGGGTCCAAGTGGCGGCGGCCAGGTTGTCGCGCAATTGCTGTTCGTTGCGGGCGCCGATGATGACGGTGTCAACGCCGGGCTTGCGAGTGACCCAGTTCAGGGCAACCTGCGAAATGGAAACGCTGCGCTCAGCGGCGATTTCGGCGAGAACATCCACGATGTTGTAAAGCCGCTCTTCCTCGATGGTGCCGGGCGCATCCAGGCTGTTCAGGCGCGATTCGTCGGGCTTGGCCTGGCCGCGCCGGAATTTGCCAGAGAGTAGCCCGAATTGCAGGGGGCTCCAGGCCATGATGCCGGCGTGCTGGTCGAGTCCGGCGGGCACTAATTCATGTTCGGCATCGCGGGCCAGCAGCGAATAATTGATCTGCTGGGAGATGTAACGGCGGATACCCAGGCGGTCGGAGATCGACATGGCCTTCATCAGTTGCCAGCCCGCGTAGTTGGAACAGCCGGCGTAGCGGATTTTGCCGGCCCGGGTGAGGTCGTCAAAGGCGCGCAGGGTTTCGTCGAGGGGTGTCAGGGAATCGAAGTTGTGGGCCTGGTACAGATCGATGTAATCGGTCCCCAAGCGGCGCAGGCTGGCTTCGCACGCTTCAATGATATGGCGGGCGGAAAGGCCCGATTTATTGGTGCCGGGTTCCAGGCCGACGAAGACTTTGGTAGCCAGGACGATATCTTTTCGGTCGGCGCCCAGCGCCTTACCGAGCACTTCTTCCGACTTGCCAAACGAATAGATGTCGGCGGTATCGAAGAGGTTGACGCCCGCCTCCAGACAGATTTCCACATGGCGGCGGGCTTCGTCGCCCTGAACGTTACCCATGGCGGCGAAGCGGCCTTCTCCGCCGAGGGTCATGGTGCCGAAACTGAGCACCGAAACCTGTAAACCGCTGGCTCCTAATAGACGATATTCCACGGCTTCTCCTTGCCTCAAACCAGCATAGCTGACACCGAATGCGTCTCTGGCGCGTCAAATGATCAGGTATACTCAAAATAAGGATGGTTTCCCGGATGCCCCAAAAGCGGCGGTCGTTCCTTCTGTTCCTCGGCCTCATTGTTTTGTGCTCTTTCATCGGCGGCATCTTTGGCCCGCAAGTCCAAGCAGCGGCGACAGTTGGGGACGGCGATGATATCGGCGCAAGCCTGAAATCGTTCACCAGCGTCTACGGACTTGGTGGAGCAGAACTTCGCCGACAAGGTCGACCCCGATAAGGCCATTTATAAGGGCGCCATTCCGGGCGCGCCACGCACCCTCGATCCGCATACCAATTTCTTCGATCCGCGCGACTATCAGTTGCTGCGCGAAGACCAGAAGGGCCACTACTTCGGCGTCGGCATGCAAGTTCGGCCGTTTCAACGGAAAGACCATTGTGGTAGCGCCCTTCGCCGGTTCGCCGGCCTATAAGGCTGGCTTGCGGCCGGGCGACATCATCATGAAGGTGAACGATAAGCCGACCGACAACCTGACCACCACCGAAGTGGCCGATCTGTTAAAAGGTCCGCGCGGCACGCAGGTAACGATCGTGGTTTCGCGCGAAGGCAGCGAACTAGCCCATCACCTTCAACGTGATCCGCGACGAAATCTCGCGTAGCAGCGTGAAGAACGCCATCTGGCTGAAGCCGGGCATCGCTTACGTTTTTGTCGAGCAGTTCAACGAGACCACCAGCAAAGAACTGGAAGACGCCCTGAAGAAACTGGGCGAGAACAATATTCACGGCCTGGTGTTGGATCTGCGCGCCAATCCCGGCGGCCTGCTGAACGAGGGCGTGGCGGTGGCCGACAAGTTCCTGCAAAAAGGCCAGACCATCGTTTCGCACCATGGCCGCTCGTCGCCGGAGAAGACGTATACCGCGCGCAATGGCAACCATGGCCATGACTACCCGATCGTGGTGCTGGTGAACCGCTCTTCGGCTTCGGCCGCCGAGATCGTGGCCGGCGCGCTGCAGGATCACGATCGCGCCTGGATTCTGGGCGAAACCACTTTCGGCAAAGGCCTGGTGCAGACCGTATATCCGCTTTCCGAAAACACCGGCCTGGCGCTGACCACGGCGCATTTCTACACGCCCAGCGGCCGCCTGATCCAGCGCGATTACAGCAACAAATCGTTCTTCGATTACTACTATCACAAGGACGAGCCCAAGGACATGCAGGACGTGAAGATGACCGACAGCGGCCGCACGGTGTATGGCGGCGGCGGCATCACGCCCGATGAGAAATACGTATCGCCCAAGTTCGATCACCTGCAGACCGAGCTTTACGTGAAGTCGGCGTTCTTCAACTTCACCCGCGTTCTACTTCGGCCAGCACGACGCCAAGCTGCCGAAAGGCTGGTCGCCCGACACCACCGTGCTGAACGATTTCCACGACTACCTGCTGAAGCAGAATTACGATGTTCACGGAAGCCGAGTTCACCCAGGATGCCGACTGGATCAAGCGCCTGCTGAAGCGCGAAATGTACATTACGGCTTTCAATCTCGATGAGAGCGAGCGCGTCGCCATCGAGACCGATCCCGAAGTGGAGCAGGCCGTCGACGCCATGCCGAAGGCTAAAGCCCTGCTCGATTCCGCCCACAAAGTGCTGGTCAAACGCATGCAGCCGGAGGACGCCGTCGACTCGCCAGGTGAAAACCACCGCCCAGATCATCGTCCTGGATGCCGGGGGCCAATACTGCCATCTGATCGCGCGTAAGGTTCGCGACCTGGGAGTGTACTCCGAGGTCCGTCCCAGCGAAACGCCCGCCGCCGAACTGGCCGGCGCGAAGGGATCTGATCATTTCCGGCGGACCCAACAGCGTTTACGATCCCGCCAGCCCCACCGTCGATCCCGCCATTTTCGACAGTGCGGTGCGCACGTGCTGGGCATCTGCTACGGCCAGCAACTGATGGCACATCTGCTGGGCGGAACGGTGCAGCTTGGCGTGAAAGGCGAGTACGGCTTGGCCACTCTCGATCTGGATGGGACGGTCGAGCGCACTGTTCGAGGGCATCGCCGGGCCGCAGCAAATCTGGATGAGCCATCGCGATCTGGTGAGCGCCGCTCCGCCTGGCTTCTCCGTTCTAGGCAGCACCGCAACTTGCTCCGATCGCCGCCATTGAGTCGCCCGCGCGCGGATCTGTACGCGGTGCAGTTCCATCCGGAAGTAGTGCATACCACCCGGGGCCGCGAGATCCTTTCCAACTTCCTGTTCGGCATTTGCCACTGTGATCGCGATTGGGATCCACGCGAACCGCGTACCGCAGATCGAAGAAGAAATCCGCCAGGTGCGTCGGCGACCGCAACGTGTTCTTCTTCGTCAGCGGCGGCGTCGATTCCACCGTGGCCTGCGCGCTCTGCCAGCGGGCCCTGGGTCCCGAGCGGGTGCAAGGCGTCTATGTGGATACCGGATTGATGCGCGAAGGCGAGACCGAATCCATGCGGCGCATGCCGGGCGTGGCGGTGGAATCTGCCGAAGCGCAGTTTCTGGATGCGCTGGCAGGGGTTCGCGATCCGGAAAAGAAGCGGCACATCATCGGCGAAGAGTTCGTGCGGGTGCAGGAGCGCATTGTCGAATCCCGCCACCTGATGGATGGGCGCTGGATTCTGGGCCAGGGAACCATTTACCCGGATACCATTGAATCGGGCGGTACCGAAAAGGCCGCAGTCATCAAGACGCACCACAACCGCGTGCCGGGGATTCAAAGGCTGATCGATGCGGGATGCATCGTGGAGCCGTTGCGATCGTATTACAAGGACGAAGTGCGCGAGATCGGGCGCGAGTTGGATTTGCCCGGCGAACTGCTCGACCGCCATCCTTTTCCGGGGCCCGGCTTGGCGATTCGGTGCTTGTGTTCCGAGGTTGACGCGGGGCTCGAGGCTACGCAGCGAAGGCTACGTGGTGCCGGTGCATTCGGTCGGCGTGCAAGGCGACAGCCGCAGTTACGCGCCCGTATTGTGCGTCGAGGAACTGGATCAGACGCACGCCACGGAACTGATCAATCGCATATCCGGCGTAAACCGTGTGATCGCGCGCGTGCGCACGATCGGGCCGTTAGCGGGAATGCGGGTATGCACGAGCGCGCTAACGGCTGAGCGCTTGGACCGCCTGCGGCATGCGGATGCCATCGTGCGGCGACTGTCGCACGACAGCGGATTCGACCGGCAGATCTGGCAATTTCCGGTTGTGCTGATTCCCTTGGGAACTGCCGGTGCGCCGGATTCCGTGGTGCTGCGGCCCATTGATTCGGTGGACGGCATGACCGCACAGTCGGTGGCCATGCCCGCTCCGCTGCTCGACGCTATGGCGACTGAATTACTCACGGTTGCCGGTGTGAGCGGCGTGTTCTACGATCTGACGCACAAGCCTCCAGCTACCATCGAATGGGAATAAGCCCGACGGCGGTTCAGACTAAGTAGATGCCGGCAGCACTTCCTCGCGCTCCGGATCGAAGCGGATGCGGCGTTTTTCGGTATAGCTTTGGCAGGCAAGCAGCGCAGCTTGCGCGCCCCGATGGCCGATGTACACATCCGCGTTGGGCAGTTTGCGCGAGCGGCAGCAATCCAGAAAATTCTGCACATGCTGGGCGGTAATATCGCCCGGAAAGCGCTTGATGATCGGCTCCGCGCCTTTCTCGACGGGCCGGAATTCGTAGCGGTTGCGATTGACGAACAGGCGGCCGTGCGAACCCAGAAACTCCACTTTGTATTCCGGGCCGTTGTCGATGGCCAGCGAACTGAAGCTGACGGTGAAGCCGCCGGGATATTCGAACAGCGCGCTGATGGTGTCGGGCGCGGTGCGGCCATCGTGGAAATCGAAGTAGATGCCACCGGCGGCGACGGCCGACAGAGGCGCATCCTGACCGGTAAACATGTGGACCACGTCCATCCAATGCGCGCCGAAGTCGGTGAGCTTGCCGCCGCCGAAATCGAGGAAAGCGCGGAAATCGAGAAACTGGGCCGGGTTCCAGTCGCGGTATTTCACGGGAGCTACGAAGCGGATCCAATCGAGATTGGCGGGCTTTTGGGCCGGCTCCGTGGGCAACGCCTTCATCGCTCCGCCGTGCCAAACGCAATCGACATGCGAAATCTTGCCGATCAGGCCGGATTGCACGAAGCGCTCGCGGGCCTCCAGATAGACTTCGCCGGAACGCTGCTGCATACCCACTTGGCAGATACGATTGTTGACGCGGGCGGCGCGGACGATCTCGGGACCTTCTTCGCGCACGCGGGTGAGCGGCTTTTCGACGTACACATCTTTGCCGGCGTTGAGGGCGTCGATGGCGATGGCCTTATGCCAGTGATCGGGTGTAGCGATGAGCACGGCGTCGAGACCTTTGAACTCCAGCAGGCGGCGATGGTCGGAAAAAGGCTGCGCGCCGGGGGCCTGCGCCACGGCCTTATCGGCCCGGTCTCCGAAGACGTCGCAAACGACGCGGAGGTCGACCTGGTTGGTTTTCTGGAAAACGGAGGCAACGTAACAGCCGCGCTCGCCACATCCGATCAGGCCGAACTGGATGCGATCATTCGCGCCCAAGACTCTGGAGTATGAGAGGGCCGTCAACGCGGCCGCTTTGATTCCTTCCCGCCGGGTAAGCATGTCGAACGTATTATAATGCCGTTCGCCCCGGGGTTAACGCCGCGCCAAGGCGAGCAGCGTTTCGAAGTGCGGAGGCTCGGGCTCGCGATGCAGCAGAGCGGTTTCGATATCGGTGAAGCCGGCGGCGCGAAGGTAGCGGCGCAATTCGACTTCAGTGAAGCCCAGCCAAAGGTCGGCATAGAGTTCGTGAGCCTCCTCAAAATCGTGGCGCAGCAGGTCGAGGATGGCGATGCGTCCGCCGGGCTTCAGAATACGGTAGGCTTCGGCGACGGCCTTGGCGGGATGCTGGGCGTGATGCAGGCTCTGCGTGAGGCTGGCTAGATCGACGGAGGCGTCATCGATAGGCAGGGCTTCGAGATCGCCCAAGCGGTATTCGAAATTGGCGACGCCGCGTTCGGCGGCCACTCCCGCGCCGTACTTCACCATGCGGGGAGCGCTGTCAACGGCGATGACTTTGGCGGAGCGCTCGGCCATCATCAGGGCCAGGGTGGCCTCCCCTGCCCCCAGGTCGGCAATCACCAGGGGCGGCATCAGCTTGATCATCAGTTCGGCGACGGCTTGCCAGGATCGGCCGGGGACGTACTCGCGCCCGAAGCGGCCGGCAAGGTCGTCGAAGTAGGCGCGGACGCGGTCCTGGCGATGTTCGAGTACCAGTTCGAGGGCTTGCAGGTCGGCTTGCACATCAGCTTGAGCGGCGGCAGTGGGGCGCAGAATTTCGAGCACTTCGGCGACGCCCGGGGGCAGACCGTCGCCCGCCAAGGTTGAGCGATAGAAGCCGTTCTTGCCCGCGCGGCGCACATCCACCAGACGTGCCTGTCTGAGTTGCGCGAGGTGCGTCGAGATATTGCTCTGGCCTGCCGATAGGATATGTTGCAACTCAGCGACACTCAACTCTTCGCGTTCGAGCAGGAGCATGATGCGCAGCCGTAGCGGATCGGTAAGCAGGCGGACCGCGCGGAGGGTTGACTCGATCATAGGTAATCAACTATCATATCAACGTATCTTGATATTTCAATCTGAGGTTTAACAATGAGTGTCGAGCTAGCTGAACCGATCACTACCACTGAGTATAAAGTCGCCGATATCGCACTTGCGGATTGGGGCCGCAAAGAAATCATGATCGCCGAGCAGGAAATGCCCGGCCTGATGGCGATCCGCCGCAAATATGCCGCGGAGAAGCCCTTGGCGGGAGTGCGCATCACCGGATCTTTGCACATGACCATCCAGACCGCGGTGCTCATCGAGACGCTGGCGGAACTGGGCGCCACGGTACGCTGGGCAAGCTGCAACATCTTTTCTACGCAGGACCACGCCGCTGCGGCTATTGCCGTGACCGGCGTGCCCGTGTTCGCCTGGAAGGGCGAATCGCTGGAAGAATACTGGGAGTGCACGTATAAAGCAATCAGCCACGCTGGCGGCAAAGGGCCCGAACTGGTGGTGGATGATGGCGGCGACGTCACGCTGCTGATCCACAAAGGCTACCAGTTGGAAGAGGGCTCGGACTGGGTGAATTCGGCGTCGGGCAGCCACGAAGAGGACGTCATCAAGAACCTGCTGAAGCGCATCCACGCGGAAAACCCGCGGCGCTGGCACGAGATCGCAGCAGCCTGGCGCGGGGTTTCCGAGGAAACCACCACCGGCGTACACCGCCTGTATAAGATGCAGCAGGAAGGCACGCTGCTGGTGCCGGCGATCAACGTCAACGATTCGGTGACGAAGTCGAAGTTCGATAATCTATACGGCTGCCGCGAATCCCTCGCGGACGGCATCAAGCGCGCCACGGATGTGATGGTGGCGGGCAAAGTGGCGGTGATCTGCGGCTTCGGCGACGTGGGCAAGGGCTCGGCACAATCGCTGCGCGGTTTTGGGGCGCGCATTATCGCGACCGAGATCGACCCGATCAATGCGCTGCAGGCCGCCATGGCCGGCTATGAAGTGACCACCATCGAAGATACCCTGGGGCGCGGCGACATTTACGTTACGTGCACGGGCAACACGGACATCATCA
Source organism: Bryobacterales bacterium (assembly GCA_963738345.1). Taxonomy (GTDB): domain Bacteria; phylum Acidobacteriota; class Terriglobia; order Bryobacterales; family Bryobacteraceae; genus Bog-159. The sequence goes on along the minus strand of CAVTWI010000002.1, from coordinate 1,043,702 downwards.
CCCTGGAACACATGGAAAAGATGAAAGACCAGGCGATCGTGTGCAACATCGGGCACTTCGACAATGAGATCCAGGTGGACCGTCTGAACCAGGCGCCGGGCGTGGTGCGGACCAATATCAAGCCGCAAGTGGACATGTATACGTTCCCGGACGGCCACAGCATCTTCATGCTGGCGGAGGGCCGGCTGGTGAATCTGGGCTGCGCGACCGGACACCCCAGTTTCGTGATGAGCAACAGTTTTGCGAATCAGACGCTGGCGCAGATCGACTTGTGGAAGAACAAGGACAGCTACAAGGTGGATGTTTATATTCTGCCGAAAAAGCTGGACGAGGAAGTGGCCCGGCTGCATTTGGATAAGATCGGCGCGAAGTTGAGCACCTTGACCAAGAAGCAGGCGGACTATCTGGGCGTACCGGTGGAAGGGCCGTACAAGCCGGAGCACTACCGCTATTAATCTGGATTGCGGAATGGGGCAGGCCGGCCGGGTCTGCCCTTTTTTGCGCTAGTGGATGCTGCCAGTGAAGCCGATTTCCTTACTGGGGTTTGCGGTAGGATTGTAGCCACCGGTGAGCACGCCGGAAGAGTTGATCCCAAAGCTGTAGGTGTTGGTCGAGTTGGCTACATCGAATTGCTTGAAGACGCCGTTTTTGTAAAGGAAGCCGTGCCACGCACCGGCGGAATCCTGTCCGGAGAAATCGATCCAGCCGTGGACATTGATTCCGATTGCGGCAGATTGATTCATCCCGGGAACGTTGAGCACCTTATAGTGGCCGTTTTTCAGGATGGCGCCTGAAGCGACAAAAAGAGAGTTCACCCATTCGAAAGTGACCTCACCGCCGTCGTTGATCCCTATCGCCAATGTAGCAGTGGAATTGGGCACCTTCAGCGTCTGGTAGGTGTTGTTAGAAACGTTGTATAGAAACCCGAACTGACCCACGTTGTTGGCGAAGGATCCCACGATGCTTCCGCTGTTATTCAAACCATAGGCTGTGGTTCCGGCCGTAGCACCCGGCACACTAACGTCGGTGTATACGCCACCACTGAGTAGGAATCCGTTGCCAAAATCCCCGAACGAGTAAGACCCCACAATTTGGCCGGAGTTGTTAATCCCGTAGCAACTGGTTCCCTTCCCCGGTCCGCTTCCCTGCTCCTTGGGGTCGACGATCTGCATCACGGTACTGCCGGATATCAGTTCGCAGCTCGCAGTACCCGCCGAGTTGGTGTAGTTCACCACCATCTCGCCGGAATCGTTGATCCCGGTAACCAGGATGCTCGATCCGCCCGGAACGTTGACGGGTTTGCTATGGAAAGTTTGGGCTTGGACTTGGCCCTGGAGGCAAAGAACCAGCGCCGCCGACATCGTCGATAAAACGGTTGCACGGAATCTCATCGATCTGCTCCTTCTCACGGTAGGCGTAATCCGTGGACCGATACCCTCACAGAATTGAGAGAGGATCGCGAAGGAGCAGCGGACAGGCCCGAAGGCCTGTCCTACTGTTCGATCCGAGCAGTTACTGGACGAACACCGTTACAGTGGTCTGGCTGCTGACGCCGTTGACGGTCACGACCACCGGGATGCTGCCCGAGGGTGTGTCGCTGGGGAGCGTCACGTCGATCTGGATGATGCCCGAGAGCAGGTTGGGCGCCGGTCCAGAGTAGTACACGGTGGCCGTTTCGCCGTTCACCGTGGCAGTGGTCTTGGCCGCCAGCGCACCCGTGGAACTGATGGGGTTGAGCGCGCCGTCGGTCGAAGGCGGTATGGTTACGCCGCCACCGGTGCCGAACAACTGGATGGTAGATCCAGCAGCGGCCGGGTTAGTGGAGCTATTGATGCTGCCATCCTGGTTCAGGATTGCGCCTTCACCCTTACCGCTGGCGTCGGCTGTGAACAGGCCGGGTTCCGCCGGGATGATCGGCAAGGTCAGGGTCGCGGATGTGTTCCCGTTGTATTCAACCGTAATCACAGTGTTGGCCTTGGTGGCGACTGCGAAGGGCACCAGAGCGTTCACCTGAGTGGCCGAGGTATAGAGTATCGGCGCCGGAGTGCCGTCGAACAGCACTTGCGTTCCGCCGAGCAGGGTGGCGATGGTGCCGCCATCCGGCGGGGCCGCGAAGGTTGCCGCAGTTTGCGGACCGAGCGTCGTGCCGAAGATAGAGATGGCCATCCCAGGCGATACCGTTCCGACCACGCCGCTAGCAGCGTTGATGATTCCCGTAATGGTGGGAGTCGTGCTGCCGTTGCCCACCAGCAAGGTCACCAAGACCAACTGGGGCGTGGGCGACCCGACCGGAGTGATGTTGATGGTGCCGTTATAGGTGCCGGCGGTCAGACCAGCCGGGTTCGCGGTCACCGAGACCGTAGCGGGCGTAGTCCCGCCGTTGGGAGTCACGCTCAGCCAGACGGAACCGGCGCTTGCGGTAAAGCTAAGCGGACCGTTGGCGCTGGTAATCGTCAAGGCCTGCGCTGGCGGAGCGGATCCGCCGACCGGCGCCGAGAACGATAGTTGACTCGGAGTCACAGTAAGTTGCGGAGTACCAGTGACGGTGAGTGTTACGGCAACCGCTGCGACACCCGTCGCGCCGCTGGCAGTTACGTTGATGGTGCCGCTATATTCTCCGGGCGCCAGACCGACGGGATTCGCCGTGACAAGGATGGTGCCGGGCGTGGTCCCGCGAGTGGGGCTCAATGTCAGCCAGATACCGGGCGAGGTGGCCGTAAAACTTAACTGATTGGCACCGGCCGACACCGAGATGCTTTGCGGAGCGGGAACGGTGCCGCCGATCTGGTAAGTAAAGGCCAGGGACGTCGGCGCAGCAGTAATAGCAGGCGCAGCAGTGATGGTGATGGTAACCGGGATTTCGAGCGAAGTGGTCGGCGATCCGAGGCCCTTCACCAGAACGTCACCGCTATAAGTGCCGGCGGAGAGCAGGCCCGGATTGATGGTCACCTGCAAAGTGGCCGGCGCGCTGGTCGGAGAATTCACCTTCAACCAGGAGACATCGGTGGTAACCGACGCCAAGGGCACGGTCCCGCTACCCGAGGCCGGAGCCAGAGCGATGGTCTGGGCCGGCGGCAGAGGCGTACCCGGCGTATAAGTGAACGACAGACTGCTTGGCGTTGCCGTAAGGTTCGATCCACTGATGGTCAACTGGACTTCGATGGTCTTACTTGGGATCGGCAGTCCAGGCATGGTTACGGTGACCGGCGCGATATAGAGACCGGGCGCCAAACCAGCCGGGTTGATGGTCATGGTGACGGTAGCCGGCGTGGTCCCGCTGGTCGGGTTTAGGGTTAGCCAATTCGTCGGCATAGCACCGACGGCGATAGTAAATGACTGTGCGGAACCGTCGGAAGCCGAGATGTTCAGCGGACTGGTAATCGGCGCTGACGTATTGGGCAGGGTGAACAGCGTAGTGCCCGTTATCTGAATGGTCGCCTTGGCCTGCGTGACGACTAACGTTACCGGCACTGTGGCGGAGTTGAAGCCCGTGGCCGAAACCGTGATCGTACCGCTGTAGGTTCCGGGGGCGTAACTGCCGGTGATGATGTTGGCCAGTATGACGGCCGGCGACGTTCCACTGGTGGGCGAAACGGAGAGCCAGTTCCCGCCACTGGTAGTGGTGGCGCTGGCGGTGAACGCCGTAGCCACGTTATTGGATGTAGACACCGCCAGACTTTGGCCCGGAAGCGCCAGTCCTCCAGAGGTGTAGTTGAAGGTCAGGGTGCCCGGCGTAACAATGATCGACGGTTTGGCGCTGACTACCAAGGTTACGGGTATCACCAGCGGAGCCACACCGGTAGCGGTCACAGTTACCGACCCTGTATAGGTGGCCGGCGTCAGGGCACTCAGGTTAGCCAGCGACAGGGTGATGGAACTCGGCGTATTGCCAGTCGTAGGAGTGACAGAGAGCCAGTTGCCGCCCGAAGTGGTCGCGGCCACCGCGGTGAAACTCTCGACTGTGCCACCCGAAGCGATGGCCACCGTCTGGCTGGCTGGCGTGGTGCCGCCGACCGAGTATGAGAAGCTCACGGAGGTTGGGTTGGCCGTCAGCGGAGGCGCGTTCGAAACCACCAACGTGACCGGGACAAACACCGGACTGTTGCCCGCGGAGGTGAGCGTGATAGTGGAATTGTAGGTTTGAGCCGTCAGGCCGGCGGTCACAATGGCGACGGTGAGCGTCTGCGGAGTCGTGCCGCTGCCGGGCGTGACAGTAAACCAACTGGCGCCGGCGCTGGCGGTAAAGGCCAGACCTGGGATAGTGCTTGAGACACTCAAAGGTTGGGATGCGGGCGCCGTACCATTCAACTGGTAAGTGAAATTGAGAGTGGTCGGCGAGGTCGTGAGGGCGTTAGCCGAGAGGGTCAAAGTGACCGGGATTACCGCGGGACTGCCGGTGGCGCCTGTGGCGGTCACGGTAATGGAGCCAGTGTAGGTTGTACCAGCTACCAAGCCGGCGGTATTCACGGAAACCTGCGCGGTGGCGTTGGTGGTGCCGCTAGTCGGCGAAACGGACAGCCAATTTCCGCCATTGACCGTAGTCGCCGCAGCGGTAAAGGCGACGCTGCCGCCGGTGCTGTTAATGCTCAAAGTCTTGGCCGCGGGATTAGCACCGCCGACCTGGCCGTTGAAAGTGAGGCTGGTGGGCGCAACACTAAGGACGGGCTGCGCGGAAACGACCAAGGTAACCGGATAAGTCAACGGACTGTTTCCGGCGCCCGACGAGGTAATGGTGATGGTGCCTTGGTAACTGCCGGGCGCGAGGCCGGTGAGACCGGCAGAAACGAGCGCGACAGTGAGGTTCAGAGGTGTGGTGCTACCGCTTGGAGTTACCGAGAGCCAAGGGGTGGAAGTAGTTGCCGTGACGCTGCTTAAGACGGTACCAGTGCTACCCACAGCGACCGTCTGGGAGCCCGGCACGGAACCACCCGCGGTGTAATTGAAGGTAAGCGACGAAGGCGAAGTGGTCAGGCTGGGCTGTGAACTCACCGTCAGAGTGACGCCGATCACAAGGGGGCTGTTCCCCGCTTGGGCCGAAGTGATGGTGATCGAACCTGTGTAAGTGCCTGCACCCAGCGAGGACGGCGACACGGAAACCGACAGGTTACCCGGGGTGGTGCCGCTGGTGGGGGTAACTGACAGCCAACTTCCACCGGATGTGGTGCTGGCGGCCGCCGTGAAGTTCAGCGGAGTGCCGCTGCTCGAAATGGTGATTGGTTCAGCCGCGGGGGTTGAGCCGCCGGTCTGATAGGCAAATGTCAACGAACCGCTGGAACTGATCAAGGTCGGCGCCGCCGTTACCGTGAAGGTGACACCGATGGTCTGGGGCGCGCTGGACGATTGCGTCGAACTGACTGTGACTGTACCGCTATAGGTATTGGCAGCAAGTCCGGAGGGATTCACGGAAATGGTCAGCGTACCCGGCGTATTCCCGCTGGTCGGTGAAACGGACAGCCAGTTGCCGCCGGAGACGGTGCTCGCGCTGGCGGTAAAGGGAATCACAGCACCACCGCTGGCGGTAACGCTGGCGGTCTGCGAGGGCGGGTTGACGCCACTCGAAATCGTGTAATTGTAAGTCAGCGAAGCCGGGCTAACGGATAGCGTAGGCGCCGCGCCAACCGTCAAGGTGACTGCTACTGTCTTGGAGGGAACGCCCGAGGAACTGACTGTGACTGTCCCGGTATAAGTACCGGCCGCCAATGTGTTGGCGAGGATCGACACGCTTACGGTGCCGGGAGTCGTTCCGCTGGCGGGCGATGCGGCTAGCCAGGTTCCACCCGAATTGGTGCTTACGGAAGTGGTGAATGGTATGGCTGCGCCCGAGGAGGTGACCGAAACATTCTGCGCCGCAGGTAGAGACCCAAGGTTGGTCATGCTGAAACTTAGGGTGGTCGGCGAAACGTTGAGGGTGGGAGCGGCGGTCACGTTCAACGTGACAGGTACGCTAACGGGGGACCCAGATGTTGGCGTGAGGGTAATGCTTCCGGTGTACGTACCCGCAGTCAGCCCCGCAATTGTGCCCGAATTCAAGGAAGCGGTCACACCCGTTGGGGTGGTGGCGCTGGTGGGCGAGACAGCCAGCCAGGAACCGCCGGAGGTGGTGGAGGCGCTGGCGGTATAGGCAAGGCCTTCAGGATTGCTGGTCACCGCGATACCCTGATTGGCCGGTACGGATCCGCCCAACGTGTAATTAAAAGTGAGCGAAGTGGGTGACGGGGTTAGGGTGGCGGTTACCGTAAGCGTGACAGGGACAGTGATCTTCCCGCTGGTATTACTGCAAGAACTGGTTGGATTACAAGTGAGGGTGACAGTCCCGCTATAGGTTCCAGGCGCCAGGCCACTGAGATTGACCGACACAGCATCCGAACCGGGGGTGGTGCCGCTGGTGGAGGAAAGTTGCAGCCAGTTACCGCCGGTGGTGGTGGTGGCGGCCGCGGTGTAGGCGATGGCGCTGCCGGAACTGGTAATTGAAAGATTCTGGTTGCTGGGCTGTGAGCCGTTCGTTGATGTGAAAGTAAGAGAGGTTGGGCTGACTTGGAGGGCGGGTAGGCTAGCCGCGGTGATGGTCAGTGTGACTGGTTCGGTTAGGGGATCGTTATGGGCCGGCGCGTAGACGGTTACAGAGCCGTGGTATGTTCCTGGCGCAAGGCTGCCCGGCGTAGCGGTTATCGTGAACGAGGTTGAGCCAGTAGAAGGAATCTGTCCACCGGCAACGCTGGCCGTCAGCCAGTTGCCGCCGGAGGTGGTGGTAGTAGTCACCGCGTAGCTCACGGTGGCGGCGGGAGAACTATCCTGGACGGTTACGGTTCCAGTTTGGGCGGCGCTGCCCTGGAGTCCGGTAAAGCTAAAGCCTGTGGAGACCGGCGGGGTAAGGCCCATGGTCGTGCAACCGATACAGGTTGACGAAATGGTGCCACTGATCGTCATGTTGGTGGGAACGCCGACTACATCCGAGGTGCAGTACGGTTGGAGATTGGTGTTCGAGCAGGTATACGAGGCGACGCTGCCCGGGCTAATGCCTACCGCATTGAACGGCAGTTGCAAAGCTTGGGGCAAAGTGTTGGCAGGGAAATTGATTGTTGTGGTAAATGTGGCATCGCCGAACAAACTGCACGAGGCGACGCTCAGCGAATCTCCGGTGGTATTGGCGGTGAGTGTGACAGAGGCGTTGCCGGTACAAGACAAGATGATCGCGCTACCCGTCGAAGCCAAAGTCAACGGCACATTGGTATAAGTGTGCGACGTACCGGGATTGATCGGCGCGCCGAGCACCGACCATCCGGATGCCCAGCCCGTGAAAGAGCTGTTCTCAACACCGGTTACGGCTGTAATCGTGCTGCCGTTGAGTTGCAGAGGATCCGGACCGCTGGTAACCGTCAGGACACCAGTGATCAGGCCGCAAATTTGGTTGCCTCCGACCATGGTGCTGCAAGGCGGCAGAGTCGCGCCGAACGCAGCATTGACGCTCATCAGGAAGCACAATGCCAAAACCAATTTTAGGGAAAAAGACGTCTTTATAGACACGTTTCGAACTCCTCCGCACCGGCCCAAAAGGCCAAGCATCACTCGATGATAATCCAAAGTTCGCCCAATAGGGCAAACTATGACAGTGTAAAGGATTGAAACGCACTTTGGAAACGAACCCCCAAAAGACAGTTCTAGTACTCTAAGTACACGGGACCGAAAGAAACCCTCCACGCGGCGCAACCGGGCCCCTCCAAGCGGGGTTCAGGGATGATAGACTTGAAACCTACGGGAGAAACACACACGTGAAAACTTTATCCGCAATAGTTCTGACATTGGGGCTGGCAGCAGCCTCGGCGTCAGCGCAGACGATTAAACAGGTATCGAACGCAGCCAGTGAGGCCCTGGCGGCGACAACCAATGCCTCGGCGCTGCCGAATTCCTCGATCGCGCAAGGGTCTTATTTCTCGATTTACGGTGACGGCTTCGGACCAGCCTTCTCGAGTTGCGGCGCCAACAACGGCTGCCTCTGGACTCCCTATCCGCTGCCTACTTCCATCGTGGGCACTTCCGCAGCGGTAACGGTCGGAGGCACCACTGTGGCCGCTTATATCGAGTTTGCCGCTAACTTCGGCAGCTACTCGCAGATCAACGCCGTGCTGCCTTCGAACACTCCAACCGGCACGGGTACGGTTACGGTGACGACAAACGGCACGACCACCCCGGCGTTTCCGATCACGGTTGTCTCTAGTTCGTTCGGCACATTCACGCTGAACCAGGCAGGCACGGGACCGGGCATCATCACTAACGTGAACTACCAGATCCTGACGCCGTTCCTCACGGCCAAACCTGGCGACTACGTGATCCTTTGGGGCACGGGCCTAGGTCCGGTGGCCGACCCAACTACGGAAATCAGCGCGGGTCCGCCGCAGACGGATCTGTGCCATCCGGCTTCTTCCGCTTGTCCGACAGTCTGGGTTGCGGGCCAGAAGGCATCCATCTATTACGCCGGGCGCTCCAGCTACACGGCTGAAGATCAGGTGGTCTTCCAGATCCCGGCGGGTGTGCAAGGCTGCTATGTACAGGTTGCCATCCAAACGGGTTCGATCGTGAGCAATGTTTCCAGCATGTCGGTAGATCCTACCGGCCCAACATGTTCGGATTCGGATGGCATCAACTACGGCGACATCGCTTCAGTAGTGGCAAGCAAGGGTCACGCCAATGTCGGCTCGATCAGCTTGCTAAGCAATTATCTCAACCTGACGATTCTGGGTACGCCGCTGCAATGGGATAACGACACCGTATCGGGCGAAATCGCCTCGATTACCGAATCGCAGATGGACGCGTTCCAGGGTTTTGCGCTGGCGCCGTCGGTGAACAACTGTTCGGTGAGTCCGTTCGTTAAGTATCCTCCGCCGACAGATCCGATTCTTTCGCAATTGACGTATTTGGATGCGGGCCCGAACATGAGCATTCAAGGACCCAACGGGACGGTCAACATCGCGCAGAATTGCGATCCGGCATCGGCCAGCGGTTGCGGGGCGAACGGCAAGGGCTATAGCGGCTTGGTGGGCGGTTCGACGATCGCACAACTGCTAAGCGGCAACAGTCCGGCACCTTACTTCCTGAGTTCGTCTTATGCCATTGACTCCGGCACCTATACAGTGACCAGTCCGGGCGGTTCGGCAGTAGGCGCTATTTCGGCGAGCATCCCGGTATCGTCGGCGGCGGCCTCGTTCAAGTGGACGAATCCTCCGACCGGTTCGATCTCGCGCACGTCCCCGCTAACCATCAATTGGACCGGCGGCGATCCCAGCGGGTTCGTGGACATTACGGCGATTTCTTCGACCATTTTGTCGGGAACGCCGGCGACCGGCACGCCCGGCATTCTGGTGGAATGTATCGCGCCGACTAGCGCGGGAACGTTTACGATTCCGACTTATATCCTCGCGTCCCTGCCTTCGACGGCAGCCAGCACGGCGCTTGATCCTCCGGGTGAATTGCTGGTTGGTCCGGCGAGCCCGGCGGTGAAGGTCACTCCTCCGAGCGGTTTAGATGAGTTGTACATCTTCTATCACTTGATCTCGGGTTCGGCAGTTACCTGGCAGTAGGTTAGTTTGTAGTTCGCAGCTCGTAAGCGCGGGAGTCAGAAACATCTGGCTCCCGCGTTTTTTTGTGTAGGACACGGTCCTCATGCGCCGCAAATTTCCGTCAACAAGATCGATCCCAGGCCGAACGCTGCGCCGGTTCTGGTCTGTGGTGCTTTCGGCTATTGTCTTAGGAGTTGTGGCTGCGGTGATCCAGGCGCAGTATAGCGTGAGCTTGCAAGCGCCGGTACGGATCCACTGGCAGTGGCCGGTAGTGTTCACGCCGAAGATCACCCACGATCCGGTGAGCCGCCGGTTGACGGCGTATCAGCAATACGCGTGCAACAAATTTGGTGAAGCCTGCCGGGTGGCGCTGGCGGTACAGCGGGCGGAGAATCCGCGGGGGGCTTGCGAGGTGTATCATTACAACTCGGACGGCACGCTCGACTGGGGATATTTCCAGATCAACACGGTGCATCTGAAACGGGCGGGAGTGAATCTGCGCGATCTGCTGGATTGTAAGGCGAACATCGACTTTGCTTACAAGCTATACATGGAGCGCGGGTTTGCACCTTGGTCGACTTTTAACAGCGGGGCGTACCGGGAATTCGTGGGGAAGTTTTGATGGAAGTTTATTTGGTGGACGGCACGTACGAATTGTTCCGGCACTATTTCGCGCTGCCCAAGAAGAAGGACGATGCGGGCCGTGAGGTGGCGGCGGTGCGCGGGGTGGTGGCATCGGTACGCGGCATGATTCGCGCGGGGGCCACGCACGTGGCGGTGGCGACCGACCACATCGTCGAGTCGTTCCGAAACGGATTGTGGCCGGGATACAAGACCAGCGAAGGCGTGGATCCGGAATTGTTGGCGCAGTTCCCGCTGCTGGAAGACGCGCTGCGCGAGGCGGGCGTGGTGGTGTGGCCGATGGTGGAGTTTGAAGCGGACGATGCGCTGGCGGCGGGCGCGGCGGCCGCGTCCCGGGATGCGCGCGTAGACCGGGTGGTGATCTGCACGCCGGACAAGGATCTGGGACAGTGCGTACGTGGATCGCGGGTGGTGCAGTTAAACCGGCGGACGCGCGTCGAGATGGACGAAGCCGGCGTGGTAAAGAAGTTCGGCGTGCGGCCGGAATCGATACCAGACTATCTGGCGCTAGTGGGCGATGCCGCGGACGGCTATCCGGGTCTGCCGGGATGGGGCGCCAAATCGACGGCAGCGGTGCTCGCGAAGTTCGGACATCTGGAGGCGATCCCGCCGGATTGGCGGGACTGGAGCGTGGATGCGGCGAATGCGGGGGCGCTGGCGGCAACCCTGGCGCGGGAACGCGAGGCGGCGTATTTGTTTCGGCGATTGGCTACGCTGGTGACGGAGATTGAGCTGTTCGCGGATGTCGATGAGTTGCGCACCGCGTAGGTGCGGGTACGTCAGAATTCCGCGAAGGGCAAGGCCAGGACTTTCGGAGCCAGTGGGAGCCGGATTTGTCCTGGGTGAACCACGAACCCTGGCCCAGCCTTTTCGCCAAGGTCTTGCTGGAATGCCCGGATGCCGCTGGCCATGGCCGGCTGAGGCGTGGCGGATAGCTTCACTTCGATTGGAATTAATTTGCCGCCGGTTTCAACGACCAGATCTACTTCCGCGCCGGCAGAGGTGCGCCAGAAATAAAGCCGCGGCTCTTCGCCCCGGTTGAGGAAAGCTTTCACGATCTCGAGCAGAACCGCAGTTTCAAAAATAGGGCCGCCCAAGGGTCCCGCTGCCGCATGATCCGGATCCTTCAGGCCGGCCAGGTAGCAAAGCATGCCGGTGTCGGTCAGGTACACTTTCGGAGTTTTGACCAGACGCTTGCCGACGTTGGCGTGGTAGGGGCGTAGCACGATGACCTGGAAGGTGGCCTCCAAAACGGAGAGCCACGCCTTTGCGGTGTTCAGTGCGATCCCTAGGTCGCGGGACAGGTCCGCCAGATTGAGCAACTGGCCGGTGCGCGCAGCGAGGGCGCGCAGGAAACTTTGAAACGAAATCAGGTCCCCAACCTGGCGTAGCGAGCGGACGTCGCGCTCAAGATAAGTCTGCACGTAACTCGAGTGCCAGAGCGAGATATCGCGATCGGGTTCCGCAACAAGTTCCGGATATCCGCCGCGGAGAAGAGTCCGCCACAAGCTAGGGAGCGTAATGCGTTTACCGGGAGGAGGCGTCTTCGACCGTTCCCATGGCAGAGGATCGGGCGAGGTGGCCAACTCCTCACGATGCGAGACGGGCAAAAGGCGAAGCATGGCCGCCCTGCCGGCCAACGACTCGGTGACTTGTTCGGTTAGAAGAAGATTCTGCGATCCTGTTAGGAAATACTGGCCGCGCGCGTCGCGGCGGCGATCGATGATTTCCTTAATATACGGCAATAGATCCGGCGCATACTGGACTTCGTCAAAGACGACGGGGGGGGGATGCAGTTCCAGGAACCCGCGCGGGTCGGCCGCCGCCGCAGCGCGGACATCGGGCGGTTCGAGAGAGACGTAGCCGGACGATTGACCGAAGACATGCTTTAGCAGCGTAGTCTTCCCCGATTGGCGCGGTCCAGTGAGGACGACGGCGGGAAACTCGATGGCCGCTTGGCGTAGAACCGGCTCCAGGGCACGGGCAATGTAACGGTGACGCACCAAGACCTCCACTTGCAATTATGCATTACGAATGCATAATTGCAAAGAACTGGGAGGGAAGCGAGGCGCTGCTTATAGTTTGGGTTTGGGCGGGGGAAGTTCGCGGGCGACGCAGGTATCCTGAAAACCACCGCGGGCATGCGCACCGTCACAGAATGGTTTGTTGGCGGACATGCCGCAGCGGCAGAGGGAGATAACGGTGCGTCCGGCGAGTCCGAATTCGGCGCCTTGGGCATCGTTGATGGTGAATTCGCCTTCGATGCGGATGGGTCCGTTATTTACTGTTGTGATTTTTGCCATTTTTTAAATGGTAGCACTCGTAACAGATCGTCAGCGGAAACCTATGTATACTCTCAGGTGAAAGGAGTCCGATCCATGACCGTCACTTATGGGGCGCTCGGGCGCTCTTTATCAACAACTCTTCTTCTGGCGCTGGGCGTTTCCCTCGCCGGAGCACAAGTAACCACCAATTCCAAGTTCAGCTTTGAGACTTTCACCGTGGCTGGTGCGGTCACCTTAGGGGTGGAATCCGTCAACGATTCGGGAACGATATCGGGATATTTAGTGGACGCATCTTCCAATACGATGGCATTCCTCCGGTTTCCTGGCGGGGGAATCAAGACCTACGTACAACCTGAGGACAGCACCACGCCGACCTTCACGCAAGGGGGACAGATCAACGATGCCGCAGTGGCGGCCGGTGAATACTACGATACGGCGGCCGGGACGTACCGCGGATATCTCTACGATGTTGGAGCTGAAGTGTATCATTTCTTTGCGGTGCCGGGCGAACCGCAGCATACGACGACGGGGCTAGCCGGAGTGAATGACTACGGAGTCCTTTGCGGATTCGTATCTCCTCCGCCTTATACCTCGACGAACGCGTTCATATACAACGGCACGGTGACGATCTTCTCGGTGAACGGCGCGACATCCACCACCTGCGCGGCATTGAACAATACGAATGAAGCGGTGGGCTATTACCTCGATGTTAACGGCGTGAACCACGGTTTTTTACGAACGTCGACCGGAACCATAACCACTATCGATGTGCCGGGAGCATCGACCACACCGGGGACCGCGCCTTGCGCCGGAACGGTTGCGGGTACCGTGGCGCTGGGGATCAACAATGCCGGATATGTCTCCGGACATTACTGGGACACCTCGAATAACGAGCATGGGTTCATCCGAACGCCGAGCGGGAGTTACATCCAGATTGACGTGCCGGGCGCTTATCAGACTTCGGGCGGAGGAATTAACGACCACGTCGAATTGGTAGGACACTATGCGGATAGCGCGTGTAATCCGTCCGGGTACATTGCTACGCCTTAGCAGCTAGGGCTTCTTGGGTGGTTCCTTGGATTTGTCGGTGGCTTTGTCGTCTACGACGTCGCCGAACTGAATCGTGGATTTGCCTTCGAACTTCTTATAATCTTTGTAGGTCACCAGCATGCGGATCTTTTGCGGGTGATCTTTGAAGTGCAGCGTATCGTCGGCGTGGGTGTAGGTGGGGAACCAGTATTTGCCATCGATCTGTTCGCGCAGGGTTTCGAACTTCGGGAACTGCTGGTCTTCACTCTTCTTCTGATAGCCCACGCCTTTGCCGTAGGTCTTCACGATTTGCAGGTCACGATCGTCGACCCAGATCTGGCCTTCGAAGAAGCGTTTGCCGGGGGTCAGTTTCTTGGGCTTTACGGAAAAGACGAAACAGGAAATCTCGTCGGCGTTCTGGCGGCCCAGGTAGTGGATGTCGTAGAGGGGCAGTTGGTCGGTGGTGAGAACGAAGGGCTGCGTATTGCGTAAATCGTCGAGATCTTCGCCGGTGAGGATGAGGTTCTGGAGTGTAGACACGGGGGCGCGCACGACGTGTTCGACGCGTTTGCCATCGGCGGTGAAGGTCATATCGGCGGTCATCTCATACTTGCCGACCGGCGTTCCGGAGTCGTCGAGTTCCTGAATCTTGGAGGTCTGGCGATAGACGTAATTCTGCAGCGCTTCAGAGAACTCCTTTTCCTTGGCGGCAAACTTGTGGATGATTTCGTCTTCGTTGATTGGCGCGGAAGCGGTGGAGGCGGGCGTGACGGGCGCTTTGCTGGCGTCGTCAGCGGCCCAGACCGGCACACACAGAGCCGAAATCATTGCCAATTGGGCGAATCGATGCATTTTTCCCCTCTGTAATATGACGTTGCGCGAAACCGCGAGGTTTCCCTACTTGCCCAGCAGTTTCTTGGCGATAGTCATCAACTGGATGTTGCTGGTACCTTCGTAGATCCGGCCGATTTTGGCGTCGCGGTAGAGCTTTTCGACCGGGTAATCCTTTGTGACGCCGACGCCGCCGTGGACTTCGATGGCTTTCGAGGCGACGCGCTCGGCGATCTCGGAGCTGTAGTATTTGGCCATGGCGGCTTCGGTCTGGAACGGCATGCCGGCATCGCGGAAGCGGGCGGCGTTATAGACCAGGAGGCGGGCGGCCTCCACCTCGGTGGCCATCACGGCGAGTTGGAATTGCACGCCCTGGAACTCTCCGATGGACTTTGCCGAACTGCTTGCGTTCGCGCGCGTAGGCGACGGCGTGGTCGAGCGCGCCGCGCGCCAGGCCGATCATCTGCGAACCGATGGCGATGCGCCCCTCGTTCAGCGTCTCGATGGCGATCTTGTAGCCCTTGCCCACCTCGCCGATCACGTTTTCTTTGGGTACGCGGCAGTTGTCGAGGATGAGTTCGCAGGTGGAAGAGGCGCGGATGCCGAGCTTGTCCTCTTTCTTGCCGACCTGGAAGCCGGGGAAATCGCGCTCGATCAAGAAGGCGGTGATGCCGCGATAGCCGGCGCCGGGGTTGGCATTGGCGAAGAGCAGGAAGAGGCCGGATTCGGCGGCGTTGGTGATCCAGAGTTTGCGGCCGGTGATCAGGAAATGGTCGCCGGCATCGACGGCGCGGGTGGCCAGGGCAAAGGCGTCGGATCCCGAACCGGCTTCGGAGAGCGCGTAGGATGCCACGGTGTCGGCGGCCAGGCGGGGCAGGTATTTCTTCTTCTGCTCGGCATTGGCCCAGCGCAGGATGGCGTTGTTGACGATGGTATTCTGCACGTCGGCGATGACGCCGGCGGACGGGTCGACCGCGGAAAGTTCCTCGACGGCGAGAATGCACTGGAAGAAACTGCCGCCCTGCCGCCGTATTCCTCGGGGATCTCGATGCCCATGAGGCCGAGTTCGAAGAACTGGCGGATGATGTCTTTGCGGAAGACGCCGGCCTCGTCCATCTCGCGGACGTAGGGGCCGATCTGCTCGCGCGCAAACTGGCGCACGGTGGATTGGAAGAGCCGCTCCTCCTCGGTCAACGCGGAAAGGGGCTGGGGGGGGACTTCGATTTGCTGCGCGCTGGCTGGCATAGTTTCACCTTTTATACTACACCGGCCAGTTCGCGATACTCGCGGCCTTGCGATTCGGCGACGGCGGCGTGAGTGACGTGGCCGTTGTAAGTATTGACGCCCTCGCACAAGCCTTTGTGAATGCGCGCAGGCTTGTTCCAGACCCTTGTTGGCCAGTTCCAGGAGATACGGGAACGTGGCGTTGGTCAGGGCGAAGGTGGAGGTGTGCGGCACGGCGGCGGGCATGTTCGAGACGCAGTAGTGGAGCACGCCATCGACGAAATAAATGGGATCGGTATGGGTGGTGGCGTGGGAGGTTTCGAAGCAGCCGCCCTGATCGATGGCGACATCCACGACCACTGCGCCGCGCTTCATGTTGGCGATCATATCGCGGCGGACGAGTTTGGGAGCGGAAGCGCCGGGGATGAGCACCGCGCCGACGACCAGGTCGGCACGTTTTGAGGGTTTCGCCGATGGTCCAGGAGTTGGAGGCCAGGGTGACGATCTGGCCGCCGAAGATGTCGTCGAGTTCGCGGAGGCGGTTGAGGTTGCGATCGATGATGGTGACGTGGGCGCCCATGCCGAGGGCGATCTTGGCGGCATTGGTGCCGACCACGCCGCCGCCGATGATGACGACAGTTGGCGGGCGCGACGCCGGGGACGCCGCCGAGGAGCACGCCGCGTCCGCCGTTGGGGGCTTCGAGATACTGCGCGCCCACCTGGACGGACATGCGGCCGGCGACTTCGCTCATGGGGGTGAGCAGTGGGAG
This sequence comes from Bryobacterales bacterium, assembly GCA_963738345.1. Taxonomy (GTDB): domain Bacteria; phylum Acidobacteriota; class Terriglobia; order Bryobacterales; family Bryobacteraceae; genus Bog-159. The sequence goes on along the minus strand of CAVTWI010000002.1, from coordinate 1,027,367 downwards.
GGATCCATCGGGATCGTGAATGGTTTCGTAGGCTACGCCGTTGACCTTGGCCTCGAGCATGCGGTTGGTGAGTTCGGGCAGGGGGGCCAGGTGGAGGTAGGTAAAGAGAATGAGGCCGGGGCGGAGGAAATCGTACTCCTGGGGTTGGGGCTCTTTCACTTTGACGACGAGGTCGGCGCGGCGCCAAACTTCGGCGGCGGTGGGCAGGATGGTGCCGCCTGCTTTCAGGTACTCTTCGTCGGTAAGGGCGCTGCCTACGCCGGCGGTGGACTGGACCAAAACCTGGTGTCCGGCTTCGCGCAAGGCTTCGGCGGCGCTGGGAACGAGACCGACGCGGGTCTCATGATCTTTAACTTCTTTGGGAACGCCGATGATCATCGGGAGTGCTCCTCCATGGAGTGGTGCTGACATAGCGTATCATAGCGCCGGGCGGGCGTTTCCGGGGGATTCGGCGGGCGCCGGGTTGTGCAGAATTATGCAGGCTTGTGCATCATTGTGCAGGGGTGGTTGCTGGCCAGAAAATTTTCAAACAAAGCCAATTCCTTGTAAGTTATTCATCCTTTGATGGTTACACTCACAATCGATTAGCACGCGGGGTTGCGGGCGCGGCGAACGCGGAGTTGTGCATTGTTGTGCACTATTAGGATGGGGTGGTGGCTTTCTACAAACTTCTGCCGCCGATTCTCGCCGGTAGACGCCTATAAGAAGACGCTTTGCATACACCCTTACTATAGACCCTGAAGTACGAGAAAGCAGCGTTACGACAGCAGACGGCGAGGCGTAAGGCGTTTAGTTGCCGGCCGCTGCATGGAATGTCTGTCGAGTTCAAGGGGTGTGACCGGTATTAGCGGTTCTGGCTATGGCTTCGTAATCTGGCGCACGACGCCGGCGACCACTTCTTCAGTTTGGGAGCGGTATTGCCGCAGCAGTTCCGGCGTGGAGGCTTCGAAGCGCAGCACCAGCACGGGCTGGGTATTGGAGGCGCGCACTAATCCCCAGCCTTCGGGGAAGAGGACGCGCACGCCATCCACGTCGAGGATGGAATGTGTGCGGCGGAAGTGGGCGGTGACCTGGCTGACGACTTCGAATTTGATATTGTCGGGGCAATCCACGCGGATTTCCGGGGTGGTGAAAGTTTGGGGCAGGTCGGACAGTTGGGCGGAGAGCGGCTGGCCGGATTGCGCGACGATTTCCATCAGGCGGCAGGCGGCGTAGAGGGCGTCGTCGAAGCCGTAGTAACGATCAGCGAAGAACATGTGGCCGCTCATCTCGCCGGCAAGTTCGGCGTGGGATTCCTTCATTTTGGCTTTGATGAGCGAGTGGCCGGTGCGCCACATGATGCCGTTGCCGCCGCGCTTGCGAATGTCATCGTAAAGCAACTGCGAGCATTTGACTTCGCCGATGAAGGTGGCGCCGGGTTTGCGGCTCAGGATTTCGCGGGCGTAGACGATCATGAGGCGGTCGCCGAAGACGACGTCGCCTTTTTCATCGACCGCGCCGATGCGGTCGGTGTCGCCATCGAAGGCGATGCCGAGGTCCGCGCCTTTTTCGCGAACGGCGGCGGAGAGCGCCTGCAAATTCTCGACGACGGTGGGATCGGGGTGGTGGTTGGGGAAGTGGCCGTCCATCTCGAAAAACAATTCCGTGGCGTCGCAATTGAGTTTTTCGAGGAGGCGGTGCATGATGGGGCCGCCGGTGCCGTTACCGGCATCAAACACGACTTTGATGCGGCGCGCGAATTGGAATTGAGCGGAGATCTCGTTGACGTAGGCATCGGAGACGTCCACGTTTCGGACGGTGCCGGCGCCGGTTAGGAAGTCGCGTCGTTCGATGAGACGGCGGATCTCCTGGATTTCTTCGCCGTGGATGGTGGAGGGTCCGCACACGACTTTGAAGCCGTTGTACTCGGGCGGATTGTGGCTGCCGGTGATCATGATGCCGGCGGCGGATTGCAGGTGGAAGACGGAGTAGTAGAGCAGGGGGGTGGGGGCGACGCCGATGTCGCTGATCTGGCAACCGCTGGCTTTCAAGCCGCAGACCAGGGCGTTGCGGAGGCGTTCGGAACTGAGGCGGCAATCGCGGCCCAAATTGACGCGATCGCCGCCATGGCGGCGGAGGTAGGTACCGAGGGCACGGCCGAGCAATTCTATATCGACGTCGCGCAATTCAAGGTCGGCTACGCCTCGGATATCGTACTCGCGGAAGATGGCTGGATTGAGCATCAGGCACGAGTATATCGCGGGATGCGCGGCGACTGCCTAGGCGCGATTGCGGATGGGCGCGAGGTAGACGGCGGCCGTGACCAGGCTCTTTTCGGCACAGCCGGCGGGAACGCATTCGGCGCACGGGGCACCGAAGAATTCGCTATGCAACGCTTTCATGGCGAGCTTGAGATCGGCTTCCGGGATGACGAAGCCGAGGCTTAGCGAGGACGAACCTTGCGACGTCAGGCGTATGCCGGTGAGGCGCAGGGCAGCCAAGGCACGCTCGGCGGTGGAGGCGATTTCGGCGATGCCCTCACCAATCAGCCAGATGGCGGCGCGGTCTTCTTCGACGGTGATTTCGACGGCCTGATCGACGCGGCGGAGGACGGCGGGCAGACCGGGCCAGTTCCGCACGGCGAACGAGATTCCTTGTTCGCTGGTTTGGATGAGGTCGACCGAGATGTGTTCGCGGGCGAAGAGATCAGCCAAGCCGTCGGTGATGCTGGAGAGCATGCCGGCGTTCTTCACGCGCAGATGGACCAAGGCCATGCCGGTCTTGGCGGTGAGGCACTTCACACGGCATTTCACACTATCGGACGCGGCCTGAACTTTGGAGACCACGCGGGTGCCGGCGGATTCGGGGTCGCGGGAATTGCGGATGACGATGGGGATGCGCTGGCGCAGTGCGGGCGACACAGAGGCCGGATGCAGCACTTTGGCGCCGAAGCGGGCCATTTCCGCGGCTTCCTCATAGGAGATCTCGGGCAGCAGTTGCGCGTTAGAGATCATGCGGGGATCGCAGGTGAGCATGCCGTCGACATCAGTCCAGATTTGAATTTCTTCGGCCGAGATTCCGGCGCCCACCAGGGATGCGGTGTAATCGGAACCGCCGCGGCCGAGGGTTGTGGTAACGCCTTCGCGCGTGGCGCCGATGAAGCCGCCCATCACTACGACACAGTCGCGCGCCAGCAGCGCCACGGTCCGGCGCAGGCGGGCGTAGGTATCCCAACAGAGGGGCGCGGCGTCGGTGAATTCGCCGTCAGTAACGATGACTTTGCGGGAGTCCACTTGGGCGGCGTGGATGCCGAGGTGACGGAAGGATTCGGCGACGATCAAGCTGGAGAGGCGCTCGCCGTAGCTTAGTAACTCATCTTGCAGTTGGGGGGTGAATTGGCGGCCTTCGCCCAAGTCGGCCAGCAGAACTTGTATGTCGCGAAATAGGGGGACGATGCTGTCGCGGAGGAAGGGTTCGCCGCGCTGACGTAAGAGCGCGCGGGCCTCGCCGGCATGCATGCGGCGGATGGTTTCGATCTGTTTGCCGGCGGAGTAAGAATCGCCGCGGGCGGCGGATTGACCGGCATCGAGCAGACGGTCGGTGGTCTTGCCCATGGCGGAGACGACTACGACCGGTTTGCGGCCCAAGTGGCTCTTTACGATCTCAGCAGCCTGTTCAATAGCTGCGGCGGACTCTAACGAGGAGCCGCCAAATTTCATGACTATCATGAGCCCATGTTAGCGGGCCGCCAATAAGGAACGCATAAGACGGGGATAAGGAAGTTATCAAAGTGGGCGAGGTCAGTCGGGCAGGCCGGAGCCGAGCATGGCCATACGGGTGAGGTGGTGGGACATCCCGCGATCGGGCAGCATGAGGGCTTGTTGGAAATGGGCCCAGGCGGCGGATTGTTTGCCGAGTACGGCTTCGAGGACTCCGACGGTATAGGGCGAGGCTGAGGTCGCTTGCGCGAGGGCATTTTGTAGCTTCGTGGTCCAGGCGGCGTTGTCGTAGGCGGGAAGCTTTTTGGACGCGCCCCAAGCCCAGACTAAGTCACCGGTATTAGTTACGGTGGCGACGCGCTGCCATCGTGCGGCGGCCTGCGGGGCGTGGCCACAGTGCGACTCTACCTGGCCGAGTAAGTACTGTGTGCGAGGCTCATTTACGAATGGATCGAGACCGTCTTTAGTGAAAGGCAGGCCGGGGACTGCGGCCGCGATACTTGCGACGGTGGCGATGGCGGCGTCACACTGGCCGGCGGCGGCCTGACTGAGCGATTGCAGCAGCTTTACTTCGACCCAGATTTTGCGGACGTTGGTGCCGCCTTCTTCGCGGGGAAAGAAGCGGTCGTGAAAGAGGGCGAGGGCGCCGTCGAATTCGACGGCTTCGGCGCGATCGAGGGCCAGCGCGTATACGAGTTCGGCGGGCATGTGGGGCAGGTCAGGATAATGTTCGAGGGAGACGGCGAGTTCGCGGGCGGGGCGGCCCATCAGGCTGAGCGCGTCGTCCACGCCTTCGTAGAGTTTGCGATTCAGGGGATCGATATGCTGGCCTTCGCGGAAGGCTTGCAGTGCACCGATGGAGTCATGCTTGTCGCGCATGAGGGCGGCGCCGATATCGGCATGGAGGACGGGGATGGAAGCTTGCGCGCGGCGGGCGGTGTTCCATTCGGCGAGAGCATCGTTGGTGAGGCCGCGGGCGTAAAGCTGGGTGCCAAGCAGGTAGTGGGCGGTCATATCGCCGGGGTTGGCGGAGACGGCGGCGCGCAAGACTTCCAGATCTTCCGCGCGGCTGGGAAAGACGTATTGAGTCGACAGGCGCTGGGCGGCAGCGTAATCGGCGGCGGCGGATTGGCTGAGTTTGGCGCGGCAGTAGGCGCGGTAGTAGCCGACCAAGGGATGATTTTGCGGCAGGACGGCGCCGGGTTCGGCTTGGTCGGCGGGGACGGCGGGGAAGTTACGGTCTAGAAGGTCGAGCGCGGATTGGTACTGACCGAGGCGCAGGTACACGGCGGCTATTTCGAGGACGCGGGCGGGGTCGGCGGCGAGGAGGTGGAGGAGGGCAGGATCATCGCGGGAACCGGTCTCCCATTGCAGGAATATGCTGGTGGGGGGGGGGGACAGACTTGCGGTCATGGGTTAAGGCTGAGGCTTCTTCGCCGGCGCGCGGGTCGCCTTTGGCGGCGGTGAAGGCGGCAAGCGCGGCTAGGTGGTCGCCCTGACGTGCGAGTAGCTCGCCTAATTTGAGGCTGGCGGCGATACGCCACGAGGGCATGCGCGCGGCGGTTTCGTAGGCCAGGCGCGCTTTGGACGGGTCGCCCGCGCCGTCATAGGATAGGCCGAGATAGTAGGCGATCTCGGGATTCCAGGTATCGCGGGCGGCGACCGCTTCCAGATATTGGATGGCTTCGGGATAACGCTGCAGGCTGGCGCACAAACGTCCGGCGGCAAAGGTGAGGGCAAAGTCGGCGGGTGTTTTTTGAAGGGCATCTTTGTAAGTGCGGAGGGCGGGGAGTAACTCGCCTGTAACTCCTGATCGGTGCCGCGTTTCAGGGGGTCGGCCTCGGTGGGCTGGGGTTGGGGCCCGGTGTGGATTTCGGCGATGGGCGTCCAATCGTACTCTCCTTCGGTGTGACTCAGGAGCACTGCGCCGGTCGAGTCGCGCAGTTCGAAAGTATAGGGGGGGGGCGACACGTTTTTGATTTCGCGTGTGAAAGTGTGGTCAGGAGAAAGGCTGCGTTTCTCTTCGGCAACGACGTGCTTGCCTTGCATGATTCGGATCGAGGCTGACGGCACTTTGTAGTTAGCGTTGAAAGCGGCAATCAGCGAGCCATCGCGCCGGGTCAGGTTTAAGACTCCGGCCCGATTGGCGCGCGCGATACCGCCGGTGCCGCGCACGGGCATCCAGTATTCGGCGAAGCGGATGGTTTGGCGCGGTTCGAGAAAAGCATAAGTCTCCTGATTGCGGAAGAGGCCGGCCTGCACTTCGACATAGGCGCTGTTGTTATCGGAAAGGGCGCGCCTCCAGTCGAGGCCATCGGGGTCCACGCCCCACGACCAGATTTTCTTGGCAGGCAGTTCGGCATATTCGGCAAAGTGTACGGTGCCAGCGTTAGTATCGGGCCGCCACACACCCATGAAAGGCTCGCGACTGCCGTGAACGAAGCGGGAGACAGGGCCATCGGTCTGATTGCGGATGAGGCTGAGATCTTTGCCGGTGGAATCGACCGGCCAGGTATCCACGTCGGTGAAGCCATGGCTGGCGGTGAAACGCATGGGATAACAGATGCGCGAATGGTCCTTCACTTCGATACCGGCGTTGTTCCACCAATAGAAACGGTGGCGGACGTCACTGCGATTGTAGAGAGTGACATGCTCTTCGAGCACGGTGCTGCCGGGTGCGAGGCGCAGTTCGACCTGCCACTCCATGCCATAGACGCGGTCGATATTGCCGACCCATACGGAAGCGGAGCCATCGGGATGTTTGGCGAAACTGAAGGGCACGGGTGACATAGACACCCAGTTGTGAGAGACAGGGAAATTAAATTCAATGCCGAAAGCCGCCCACGCGCCGCGATAGCCGATGTTGGCTTTCTTGATGGACGGGTTGGCGTAGAACATGGGCTGTCCGTTGATCTTGTCGGTGCAAGTATAGAGGTGGCCGCCGATGTCGGGAAGGATGGAGCATTTTAGGTATTCGTTTTCGAGGTAGACGGCGCGCCAGGTATGGGGGACGCTGTGGTCGGTGATGTTTTCACGCAGGGTGTAGGGGTAGTTGAAGCGACTGGTGGCGAAGGCATCGAAGGGCGGGTTAGGATCGGGCGCGCCTTCTTCGTAAGTGGGAAGGGTAAGGGTGTCCTGCCAGACGCGGACGGAGGCGCGGGCAAGCGGAAGAGTTAGGGCGAGGATGGTTATGACACGGAGAAATCGCTGGGCCACGAGAACATCTTAACTACATTTTCCGAATACGAACAGCGATATACTCTTCCTTCCCGGAGAATTGAATCCGATATGCGCTTACGTACGCTTCCGGTATTTCTGGCTTTCATGGCAATGGGCTTTGCCGACGCCGTGGGTCCATTTGTGAGTCTCGCGAAGAACGAGTTTCACCTTAGCAACGCGGTGGCGTCGCTGATCCCGTTCGTGGGGTTTGTGATGTTCGGATTGCTCTCGATCCCCATGGGTGTGTTTCAGGATAAGCACGGCAAGAAGTTGGTATTGATGCTAGGGCTGGGGGTGGCGCTGGTGGGCCTGTTGAATGCGGCTTTCGGACTCAGTTCGTTTGCGCGATTTTTGTTGACGGTGCTGCTGGTGGGAGCGGGGGCGGCGATTTTGCAAGTGTCGGGCAATCCGATTATGCGGGATGTTTCCGATCCGGGAAAGTACGCGCGCAATCTTTCGCTGGCGCAATTCGTGAAAGCCATTGGATCGTTGTCGGGTCCGATGATCCCAGTGGTGGCGGCCAAGTATTTCGGCGCGAGTTGGGAGGTTATCTTCCCGATCTATGCGGTGGCGCTGGTGGTGGCGGTGGTAGCGGTGGCGGGCGTCCACGTGGAAGAGAAGAAGAGCGAGCACCATGCGGCCACGGTACGGTCGTGCCTGGCGCTTTTATCGAACGGATACGTGCTGATGATGGTGGCGGCTATCTTCTTTTATGTGGGCGCGGAAGTGAGCGTGAGCGCGGGAATCCCACTGTATTTGAAGGAGCGGTTCGATATCGATATTAATAAGGTGGGCTTGTTGGGAACCGGACTGTTCTTTACGGCGTTGACGATCGGGCGGTTTTCGGGGGGGGTGATCCTGAATTGGATCGCGCCACGGAAGTTTTTCCTGATCACGTGCGCGGTGTCGGCGATCGCGCTGCTGGGCTTGTTCGTACCCGACCGCACGCTGGCGGTGACAAGTTTCTTCGTGGCGGGGTTGGGATTCGCGAACATTTTCCCGCTGGTCTTCGCCATTGCGGTAGAGGCTATGCCGGAGCACACCAACGAACTTTCGGGGCTGATGGTGACGGCGATTTTGGGCGGGGCATGCCTGCCGCCGTTGATGGGCCTGGTGGCGGACCACAGTTCGGTGCAACTGAGCTTTCTGGTGCCGCTGGCGGCCATCCTCTATATCACCTGGACCGCGCTGGCCAACCGGCCGGCAGCAGTAAAAGCGTAAACGATCATGCAGCAATACATAAATGACAATCGCATCGTGATGACATTGGATGCGGGCGGGACTAACTTCGTCTTTTCGGCGATGCAGGCGAACCGTCCGGTGGTGGAGAGTTTCGCACTGCCAGCCAATGCAGACAACCTAGAGCGTTCGCTCGCCAATATTGTGGAGGGCTTCAGCAGGGTGCAGGGGCAACTGCCCGCGCCGCCGGTAGCGATCAGTTTCGCCTTCCCTGCCCCGGCGGATTATTTCAACGGGATCATCGTGAAGCCGGGTAATCTGCCGGCGTATCGGGATGTGGCGCTGGGGCCGATGCTCGAAGACCGGTTCGGCATGCCGGCGTTCATCAACAACGATGGCGACCTATTCGCCTACGGAGAGGCTTCGGCTGGATTCCTGCCGTATGTGAACGGATTGCTCGAGAAAGCGGGCAGTCCGAAGCGCTACCGCAATCTGTTGGGGGTGACGCTGGGTACTGGATTCGGGGGGGGGATCGTGCGCGACGGAGCGCTTTTCGTGGGCGACAACTCGGTGGCGGGCGAGATCTGGCTGGCGCGGCACAAACTCGAGCGCGGGACCAATGCGGAAGAAGGCGCTTCGATTCGCGCGGTGCGGCGGACGTATGCGGCGGTGGCGGGGGTGACGCTGGGGGATGTGCCCGAGCCGAAGGTAATTTACGAAATCGCGGAAGGCGCGGCGGCGGGCAATCGCGAGGCGGCGCGGGAGGCTTTCCGGCGTATGGGCGAGGTGGCGGGCGATGCCATTGCACAAGCGATCACGCTGCTGGATGGCCTGGTGGTGATCGGGGGGGGGATTGCGGGCGCGCATCGCCAGTTCCTGCCGGCGATTGTGGACGAGATGAACGGCACGTACGAATCGCCCAGCGGTGAACGGTTTCCGCGGCTGGCGCAGCGGGCATTTAATTTGGAAGATCCGGCGCAGTTGGCGGCTTTTTTAAAGGGCGAAACCAAGGAGTTAAAGGTGCCCGGCAGTACGCGCACGGTGCGGTTCGACGGCTTGCAGCGTACTGGGGTGGGGATCACGCGACTGGGAACCAGCGAAGCTACGGCGGTAGGCGCCTACGCTTTCGCGCTGAAGAATCTGGACGAAAGAGTCTGACGATGCGGCTTACCATTCTATTCGCGCTTATGACGATTCCCGTACTCAACGCGCAGCAGTACACGTTGGGCGTGGGTGTCTACCCGGGCGATCCCAAGGAGAACTTCGCGCCGTCGAGTCACTTGGACCAGACTTATCGTAATCTGGCATTGCACCGGCCTACTTATCAGTCAAGCAGTTACGACTACAATCTGACGGCGCAGTTAGTTACTGACGGCATCAAGGATACGAAGATGCCGCGGTGGGTGGTGGTGTCGACCAGCGATCAGGGTGAACTGAAGAAGAACGAGCGCGAATGGCTGTTGGATCATAACTGGCTGACGGGAGTGCCTCTGAAAGGCACGGGCGGGTGGGTGCAGTTACAGTTGGCGGGCGGCGAGGGACCGCGTGAGGTGGACCGGATCGATATCGACGCGCGGGTTCGGGTGGGACAGGCGGGCGAGGCAGGCTGGAGCGCGATCGTTTCCGGTTCGGACGATGGGTTGACTTGGGCGGAACTAGGGCGCGCGGTCGGGACCGATGCGCCGAACAAGGAGTTCAAGCCGTCGATTCCGTTGGCTGCGCCATCGCACCTGCGGTGGTACCGGGTGACGCTGGCGGCGGCACGGGCGCAGGAGTGGCAAGTGGGTGAAGTGGTTTTGTACGACCGGAACCGGCGCGTGGAAGCGGGCGGTCCGTATGACTTCACCAGCGCATGGAAGAGTGCCGGCGCCGGCGAAGAATGGGTTTATGTGGACTTAGGCGCGGCGTGTACTTTCGATCGGGTGGCACTTAGCTGGATCAGGCCGGCGGCCGAGGGTTCGCTGCAGGTATCGGATGACACGGTGAGTTGGAAGACGCTGCGGCCGCTGGCCGACGATATGAGACTGGCTAGCCCGGCACGCGGGCGTTACGTGCGATTGTGGTTGACCAAAGCCGCGTCGGCGGATGGATATGTTCTCAGCGAAATGGAGGTTTACGGGCGCGGGGGACCGGTGGTCGAAGGCCGCAGTTCGGCAGGTTTGGCCGGGGGCGTCTGGCGGGTGCAGCGCGACTCACTGGTGAGCGCGAACGGGGCGATGCTGTCTCGGCCCGGGTTCGAGGACAAAGATTGGCTGGCTGCCACGGTGCCGGGCACAGTACTGACCAGTTACTACAATGCCGGAGCGCTGCCAGATCCGAACTATGGCGATAACCAACTGGCGATTTCGGATTCGTTCTTCTATGCGAACTTCTGGTACCGGAGCGAGTTTGCCATGCCCGGCGGGGAGGCCGGGAAGCACGTCTGGCTGAATTTTGATGGCGTCAATTGGAAGGCGGATGTTTATTTCAACGGCGAACGGTTGGGGCGTATTGAAGGCGGGTTCATGCGCGGCCGGTTCGATATAACCAACCGGGTGCATGCGGGGCAGAACGCGCTGGCGGTGTTGGTGGAGAAGAATGCCACGCCGGGGAGCGTGAAAGAGAAGACGTTCGATAATCCCGATAAGAATGGCGGCGCGTTGGGGGCGGACAATCCGACTTATCACGCGTCGATCGGTTGGGACTGGATTCCGACAATTCGCGGACGCAATACCGGCATCTGGAACAACGTGTATCTGACGAATACGGGCGCGGTCACGGTGGAGGGTCCGCTGGCAAGCAGCACGGTGGGCGAGGGCGCGGACGTTACTATTGAGGCGACCCTGCGTAACTGGGAGTCACATGCGGTTAGTGGAACTTTGCGCGGGAGTTTTGGGGAAACGGCTTTTGAGGAGGCGGTTAGTCTGGGGGGGGGCGGATCGCAGATAGTGAAGCATACGCTGCATCTGGCGAATCCGAAGCTGTGGTGGCCGAATGGATATGGCGAACCGAATCTTTATACGGTGAGGTTAGTGTTTGAGGCCCGACACCAGGTATCCGACAGTAAGACGTTTCAGGCGGGCGTGCGGCAATTCACTTACAAGGAAGAGGGCGGCGCGTTGAAGATTTGGGTCAACGGGCGGCGCTTTATCCCGCTGGGTGGCAATTGGGGATTTAGCGAATCGATGTTGCGGTATCGCGCGCGGGAATACGACGCGGCGGTTCGCTACCACCGCGACATGCACTTCACTATGATCCGCAACTGGGTGGGGCAGATCGGCGAGGACGCGTTTTACGAGGCTTGTGACCGGCATGGCATTGTGGTGTGGCAGGATTTTTGGCTGGCAAATCCATATGACGGGCCGGATCCGGACGATAACGAATTGTTCATGCGGAACGTGAAGGATACGGTGTTGCGCATCCGCAGCCATCCTTCGATCGGGCTCTATTGCGGACGGAACGAGGGCTATCCACCGAAGGCGCTGGAAGACGGGATCCGGCAAACACTGGCGGAGTTGCATCCGGGCCTGCCGTATATTTCGAGCTCAGCGGACGATACGGTGAGCGGGCACGGGCCCTACCGGGCGATGTCGCCTAAGTACTATTTTGAGCAGCGAGCCACGCCGAAGCTACACAGTGAGTTGGGCATGCCGAATATCGTTAGCATGGACAGTTTGCGTGCGATGATGCCCGAATCGGGATGTGGCCGCAGGGCAACATGTGGGGGCTGCACGATTTTTCGTTGAACGGCGCGCAGGGCGGAGCATCGTTCCGGGAGCGGATCGATAAAAGCTATGGCGGTGCGGACAATGCGGCGGATTGGGTGAGGCTGGCGCAGTATGTCAATTATGAAGGGCATCGTGCGATGTTCGAGGCGCAGGGTAAGAATCGCATGGGGCTGCTGATCTGGATGAGTCATCCGACGTGGCCGTCGTTCGTATGGCAGACCTATGACTATTATTTGGAACCTACAGCGGGTTACTTCGGGGCGAAGAAGGCATGTGAGCCGTTACATATTCAATGGAATCCGGTGACGGACAATGTGGAAGTGGTGAACTATAGCGCGGGCGCGGCGCAGGGACTTACCGCTTCGGTCGAGGTGATCAACATGGACGGTGCGGTAAAGTGGACGACCAGTGCGGATGTAGATAGCGCGGAAGATAGCGTCGGCAGTCCGATCCACATGGAATATCCGGAGGGATTGACGCGAGTTCACTTCATCCGGCTGAAACTGACTCGCGGCGGGGAGATTATTTCGGAAAACTTTTACTGGCGCGGGCTGGAGGAATACGATTACCGGGCGTTGCGCGATCTGCCGGCGGTGAAGGTGGAAGTATCGAGCCAGGCGGAACGGCAGGGCGGGCGGTGGATACTGATTAGCACGGTGCGCAATCCGGCGCTAACACCGGTGCTGATGGTGAAGTTGAAAGCGGTGCGGGAGAAGAGCGGTGACCGCATTCTGCCGGCGATATACAGTGACAACTATATTGCGCTGATGCCGGGGGAACAGCGCGTGATCCGGACGGAATTGGAAGATGCGGATACGCGGGGGGAGAACCCGAAGATGGTCGTCGAGTGATGTAAAGACAGGCAGGGGCTGTCCCCAAGCGCAAGACAGTTGAACTATTGCCGATAAGACCTTCGGAGGCTGGGAGGCTTATCGTATGGGTGATTCTAGACCGCTTGCTGACGCGCGCGGCTCGGTTTGCAGTGTCGGGTTCGCGATTGTTCGCAGGACACTGCTAGGTTGCGCGACCATTATACTGACAGTAAGCACCGCGTGGGGACAAAGCGATGTGTTAGGTGTACACAATTGCTACGGGCGCGGTTGCATTTCCTGTCACACACCGCATAGCGGCGCGGCGGGGAATGGCAGAAGCGGCGGCAAGGGGGGGCAAGCCCTTTGGGGGCAGAACCTCACTCCTCTGTACGGGAAAACCATGGCATTCGGGAGCACAAACCAGCGGGCGATGGTGTCACTTCCGGCGAGCGCCACGAGTTTCAGCGGGTCGGCGGATCCAACGTTTGCGATTATTGCGTGCCTCAGTTGCCACGATGGGAATGTGGCGAGTCCGGGGATCATGAAGGGCATGACTGTGGAGACGCTGCCGGTAGTGGGCGGACACGCTCCGACGCTTTTGGGCAACGATGGAAGCGGCGCTGGGAATTATAACAACGACCATCCGGTGGGGCCTTCGGCGGCATTCGCTTGCGGTGGCGGCAAGCATTGGGATTGCGCCGTATCTAACACGGGCACGGTTTCGATGACTGGACCGTACAGCAGCCAATTTGCACGGAACTATGGGTTCACGGTGGCGCTGGCGACCAGCGGCAATAGCGTGCCGACCGTAACTTGTACCACTTGTCATGACCAGCATAGCCAGAGCGTATGGTCGGGTAAGATTGGCGGAGTGCAGGCCAATTGGAAGACTACGTTCTTTGTGCGAGGGCCGTATACGCCGGACTCATCGAGCACTAGCAACGCCGCGGCGCAGTTCTGCCGGAATTGCCATGCGGAACAATCGAACGAAATGCACGGGATTACGAACGTGGCTACGACGGGGATTAGTCATTTGTAAGTGAAGATGGACGCTTGCTGACGCGCGCGGTTCGGATGACGCGGGCTACAGTGCTTTGAGGACGGCCAGTAGGACGGCGCCGACTACTTCGAAACCGTGTTGTGCCACTTTATCGAGCGTATCTTCGGGAGTGTGCCAGTAGGTTTTCTTGGCGGTGTCAAAGTCAATGAGATCCACGGCATTGACGCCGAGTTTCACGAACGGCATGTGATCGTCGTCGGTGGCACTCTCTTCGTTATTGAAATACTTGCCGTATCCCAGGCGTTCGGCGGTGGTCCAGATTACCTTGCGTAAAGAGGGTGACGAGTTGCCTTCGTTCATGATGGTCAGATTTTTCCCGCCGATCATATCCACGTTGATCAGAGCCTTGACGCGGCCCAAGGTGCCATCGGAGGACCAACGTTGCGCCAAGTGGCGGCTGCCATAGAGACTGTCGGTGTCGGACCATTCGCCAAAAGCCTCTTCGCCGTCGAACCACACCAGATAGATATCGTCGCTGTGGGGCGTGGATTGCAGGGTCTCGGCCATCTCCAGCAAAAATGCCGTGGATGAGCCGCCATCGTCGGCGCCTACAAAACGCACGCCCGCCATCTTCTTGGTGTCGTAGTGTCCGGTTATGGCAACGACCTTGCCGGAGACACCGTGGAAGCGCGCGATGATATTGACCATCGGCACAGAGCCGCCCGGCGTTTGTGCGGTGAACGAATCCTGAGTTACTTCGCAGCCGCGTAGCTTCAACTGGGCCAGCACGTAGGAACGCAGATTGCGTAGAGCTTGGGAGCCGGGCGGACGCGGTCCGAAGGCCACCACTTTGCGCTCATATTCCATGGCATGTGCGCCATCGAATTCGCGGGCTTGCGCAGATACGGCGAGGGCGGCGGCAAACAGGATCAGGACGATTTTCTTGCGGTGCATATGTATCCGAGAGTGAAGTTACGGTCGCGGTCCAGAAAATCCAGGTACGGAATGAGGAGCGCGGGCGGCACCAGCAAAAGGCCTGCCGGAACGAACAGCAGCCAGCGGAAGCCCCCCGTAAAGAATTGTAGCCCGTTCAGCAGGCGGCGGGCCAGCAGGCGAAAGTAGCCGCCGACGGGACGCACTTCGATGTCGATCAAACCGGCGCGTTCCAGCAGGTAGGCCATGCCGTGGCGGGTGTAGCGAAAATAATCGTGCGGCGATTGGTGCACTTCCCATTCATGGGGCACGATCACCAGCAGCGGCGCACCCGGCGCGAGGGTGCGGGCGATCTCGCACAGCACGGCTTCCGGTTGGCGCACGTGTTCGAGCGTCACGATGTTGATCGCGCCCGCGAAACAGCCGGATACGAAGGGCAAGTTCGCCAGGTCGGCCACGGCGTCCAGGCGGCCATAGTTCCAGGTTTGGTCGCCAACGCCCAGGTCCACACCGCAATAGCGCTGGCGCGAAAAGTAGCGGGCGTGACGGACCTCACCGGCACCGGCGTCGAGGATGCGCGCGCCGGCCGGAAGTTGCGCGGCAAAAGTTTGCACGGCATCCTCAATGGCGCTTTCGAAATGCAGAATGTGGCGGGCCAGCCAACCAGGCAAACGATCCGCCAGCGCGGTGTATGTCATGGCGATTTACGCGCCTCGATCATGATGGTGGATCCGGCGCCGCAGGCCGCTTCCAACGCGGTGAAAGGCAGCGCTGCGGCAAGCAAGCCGAGATAGGCGACGTTTTTCAACAGGCGAACGGCGGGCGTTTCGGGGACGCCTCGGATGCGGCGCGCCATGGGATCGAGCGCGGGCGCCAGGCTGGTGGCCAGTCCCGCGGGGTTGTCGCGTAGGGAGAAATGCTTACGACGCAGAACCTCGAAACCGGCGGAGCGTAGCATGGCTTCGAGGTCGCGGGCGCGGAAATCGGTGAGGTGGCGGGGCGCGTCGACACCGTTCCAGTGGGGGCCTAACAGGCGGAATTGCCAGCAGGAAGCATCGGGCACCTGGACGATCAGGCGGCCGTTAGGCTTTAGTAGCGCACGGGCCGCCTCCAGGTAGGCGCGCGGATCGTAGAGATGCTCCAAAACATGGAACATAGTAACGCCGGCGCAGGTGGATGCGGGGAGCGGGGCGTGGGCCAAATCGCCGCACAGGACGGGTACGCTGTTGTTGTGCCAGGCTACGGAGGCGGCTTGCACGGAAGAATCGAGACCCATTGCCGCGAAACCGCGCGCGCGCAGCATGCGGGGGAACAATCCGCCGCCGCAACCGACATCGAGCACCGGACCGGATTCGCCGCAGCCGGCCAGAGCCCGGCTGACGAAGCGCACGTGATCGCGGAGCACGATACGGCGGTAGCGTTCTTCGAATCCGGCGGCGACGGTTGTATCCGGGGCATACCAATAATGTGGCGGATAATAGCCGGTTAATTCCTCGGGTGAAGGCACCGGAGAGAGGCGCAAAAGTCCGCAAGTGGTGCAGGCTACCACTTGAAATTCGCGCGAGGTGGTGCCATATAAACGGTCGGTAGCCGTGAAGCGTTCACGGAAAGCGGAGCCACCGCAAACCAGGCAGGGGGTCATCGATGGCGCAGGCGCTCTAGCCGGTGTATTTGAAACGGGGAATTCACAGTTTACTGTTGTATTATAACTTCAGGGGCCGTTAGTAGGTTATGAGTTCCGTCGGCGAAACGTTGCGACGGGAACGTCTGTCGAAGGACCTGAGTCTCGAGCAGATTTCCCACGAAACTAAGATCACCGCCCGCCTGTTGGAGGCCATCGAGAAGGACCGGTTTGAGTCTTTGCCCGGTGGTGTCTTCGCGAAGAGCTTCGTCCGGCAGTACGCCCGTTTTCTGGGGCTGGACGAGGAGGAAATGGCCGCGCAAGTTGAGAAAGCCATCAACCCGGCCGGGGATGTTCCCGCTTTCGCGGCGGGGTTACCGGAACCGGCTTTCAAAGTACCGCGGATGGAGGAATGGGAAGGCAGCGGACGGTCCAACTCTTCCGTTTTACCTGCGCTGGCCGGTGTGGTGGCGGTGATGTTGGTTTGTTCGGCGGTTTATGCATGGTGGCAGCGCAGCAGGCGTCCCATTGCGACGGCGCCCATTACATCGGTGCGAAAACCAGCGCCATCGCTGCCGAAACCTGCCGAGGTTGCGCCGGTAACGCCAGCGGTCGCCAACAGTCCCGAGACGGAGCCTAAGACCGACGTTTCGACGGCCGCCCCTGCGCCCTCCGCGCAGCAGGAGACTGCCGCGCCCCCTGTGGAGACTTCCAATCCGGCGGCCACGCTGCATATCTCGCTGGCAGCCGATTCGGACGATTGGGTGAAGGTATCGACCGACGGCAAAGTGGTGATGAGCGATGTGCTGCACGCCAGCCAAGTGAAGAATTTCGAAGCGGTGGAGGCGCTGCGGCTGCGCGTGGGCGATGCGGGCAGCCTGCAGTTGACGGTAAATGGCAAGCCCGCCGGCTCGCTAGGACCGAAGGGGCAAGTGCGAAATGTGGAAGTGACGCGTGATGGCGTTCATATTCTACCGCCGCCGCCCAAACCCGCGCCCGCTCCGGCGGAGCCGCTCTGACGTAGGGCCATCTTCTGTTTGCGCTTCTCGGTAAGCAATAATTCCCGGCGGCGGCGCTGCTTGATGCGGCCGTCGATTTTTCGCCAAAACTTCCGGAAATAACTGAAGGCGGATAGCATGGCGAAGACGACTACGCCCCACATCAGGATGGTTCCGGGCAGGACGAGAACGGGATACCGGATGCTCAGCAGCAGACAAGAGATGGCCAGGACCTGCGACACCATTTTAGTTTTGCCCAGGTCGCTGGCTTTGATGATGTAGCCTTCGGCGGCGGCGATGCCGCGCAAGCCGGACACCGCAAATTCGCGGCCGACTACGAGGATCACCATCCAGGCGGGCACGGCGCGGACTTGTACCAGGGCGATGAGCGCGGAGGAGATCAGCAATTTGTCGGCGATGGGGTCGAGCAGTGTGCCGATGGTGGTGATTTGGCGCCAGCGGCGGGCGAGGTAGCCATCGAGGAGGTCCGTACTGGCGGCGCATAGGAAAATGGCGAGGGCCAGCCAGACGTTGGTGACGGTTGCGCCACGGTAATGCAGCGCCACGTTTTCCTGGACCAGGGCCGCGACCAGCAACGGGACGAAGAAGATCCGCAGGATGGTGAGCAAGTTCGGGATATTCATCGTTCATCCCTACTATAATGCTTTGGCTAGGGGCGGTACAATTCGGAGGCTGGGAAGGCAGGACACCGGCTGAGAAGCCGTGAAAATTCTTTTCGTTGGAACACAGGGACCAGGGCGTCGCTTTGGCACGTTTAGATTGTTTTTTGCGCTCTTATTTATTGGATGCCTCTTTTTCCACGATTCTCGAAGAAGAACGATGAATTTCTGAAGCTGGATTTGGCCGGCGCGCAATCGACGCCCCCGCCCAAACCGGATGCCGATACGATCGTCTTCGGAAAAGCGGATTCCCCGCTGGCGACGATGCAGGCACAGCGGCACATCGGGCGGCCCCTGACGGTCACTGCCGTAGTCTCGATGCCGGCATTGAAAGGCAAATGGCAAGTCCCGCTGCTGCCGGGTGAACTCCGGCTCTTTGCGGCCGATATCGATAGCCTGCGCCTTGGCACGTCGGGCGCTGCCAGCTTGCACCTGATCCCCGGAATCCTCGCTTTCATCGTTTATACCGATAAAGGTTCATTGCATTTCGCAGCCAGTTTCAAATCCGGCCCGCTGTTCGCCGTCACCAGCCTTGCCATCGCGCCCCTTGAACCAACCGATCTTTCGGCAACCATCGCAGCGCTGAAGGCCTCCGATGCCGGAACGCTTTCGGAAGAACGCATTCGATATTTGCGCGACCACGCCTCCCGCATCCGCACTCCGCAGGTGCTGAAGGAACCGCAGATGCCGGATGTGCCTGCCGATCGCGTGGTTCTGACCATCGGCGACGAACAAATTACCGCGGCTGAATTGAACGAGTACTTGGAATCGATAGCGTTCCCGAAACGCAATCAGCGCCGCGAGTTTTTTGCCGCGCAGTTGATTAGCCGGCGCGCGGCGGCGCAGGAGGCACGGCGCCGCGGCTTGCATCGGAAACCGTCCGTACGCCTCAAAATGCGGCAATACGAAGAAGAATTGCTGAACTCCGAGTTGAGCATTTCCGAGGCCAGCGCCCAACCGGACGAAGCCGCCTGCCGCGCCTACTACGACTCGCATAAGGAGGAATTCGAGTGCGTCAAATGGCGCCAGATCGTGGTACGTGCTCCCGGATCTTCACTGCCGGTCCGGATTGGCCAAGTCGCGCTCGACGATGCCCAGGCGCTAGCCAAGATTCTCGATATCCGCCAGAGATTGTTGGGTGGCGCCGATTTCGCCGCGTTGGCTAAAGAGGAATCCGACCAACGGCCAATTTTCCAATCCGGCCATCCCTTTGAATGGCGGGAACGCGGCGCCGCAAGTTCGGCATTTCAAGATCCGTTGCGGTCGGCGGCATTCGATCTCGAGATAGGGGAGTTCAGCCCGCCGGTGAAACACGATCGTAACTATTACTTGATCCAGGTCGAAGCCAAACGCACGAAGGAATTTGCCGAGGTTCACGGCAACATTCAGGGCCGCCTCCGCATCGAAGATCAGCATGCGCGAGAGGAACAGATGCAGATTGCGGCGCGCGTTTCGCTCGATCCCGAGTACTTTTCCAAGCTCTATAAAGACGAAAGCCCCGCAGAGGTCATTGCGGCGCTCGCGATTGGCGATCAGGTTTTGCCTGACGCAGTTCGGCCCGGCGTGACGGATCGCCGGGAAATAGACGGCTTCCAACAATCCGTCATGTTGTTGCGTGCCCCGCGGCCCCTCTATCCCGCCGAAGCCAGAGAGCAAGGCATCACCGGACGCGTCACGTTACACGTGCTCATCGGAACTTCCGGTAGGCTCCTGGAGGCGCAAGGTGCTGCCGGTCATCCGTTGCTGGTAGAAGCCGCGCTTACCGCTGTTCGTCAATGGCAGTGGCGCCCGACGATTAACCAGGGCGCTCCGGTCGAGGTCATCTCGCGCGTGGATCTCGAATTCAACCTTCCGGTTCCGAGGCCCCCCTGCCACTGATATTCGGCCATGCCGGCACCCGCGGCTGAAATCGGGGGTTCCGGGGTGTACGCTAAGCGCTGCGGCTCTGATTGCTGGCAAAGGCGGACGCTTGCTTACGCGCGCGGCTCTGATTGCGGCGGTTCGGATTGCGGCGGTTCGGATTGCGGCGGGACGGATTTCGGCGGGACGGATTGCCCAAATGGCCCGTGTTATCCTTATAAGAATACTTCTTCCGGAAAGCAACCTTGAAAATCGGCTTTGTTAGTTTGGGCTGTCCCAAGAACCTGGTGGATAGCGAAGTTATGATGGGCCAACTTGTGTCGCGTGGACACGAGTTGACCACGCATCCCGACCAGGCCGATGTGTTAGTGGTCAACACCTGCAGTTTCATCGATCCGGCCAAGCAGGAATCCGTCGATACGATTCTTGAAATGGCCGAGTATAAGAAAATCGGCCGCGCCAAGAAGTTAATTGTGGCGGGATGCCTGGTGGAACGCTACCGCGGGGACATCCGGCGCGATATGCCGGAAGTGGACGCACTCATCGGCACCAATGAACTCGACCGCATCGCCGGATTGTGCGAAGGCTGGGCAGACGCGGCATCACCGGATCCGGTGGGCGAGTATCTGTACCACGACCTGACGCCTCGGGTTCTGGCGACTCCGGGCCACTACGCTTACATCAAGATCGCGGAAGGCTGCGACCATCCGTGTACGTTTTGTGTGATCCCGCAGTATCGCGGGAAGTTCCGCAGCCGTCGTTTTGAATCGGTGATTGCGGAGGCCACGCGGCTATTCAATCAGGGTGTGCGGGAAATCAACCTGATCGGGCAGGATACCACCTGCTTCGGCGAAGACATGGGCTTACCCGACGGCTTGGCTAGCTTGTTGGGCAGGCTGGCGCAAATCGAAACCGCGCGCGAAAAATGGATCCGATTCCTTTACGCCTATCCCAATAAAGTCACGCAGAAATTGCTGGATACGATTGCCGCGCACGATGCGCTGGTGAAGTATATCGACATGCCGCTGCAGCATGCCAGCGCGGCGGTGCTGAAGCGCATGAAGCGCGGCGCATCGGGCGATATTTTTCTGAAATTGATCGAACGCATTCGCCGGACCATTCCCGGGGTGGCGATCCGCACCAGCTTTATCGTGGGATTTCCGGGCGAGACAGATAGCGATTTCGAAGAGCTGTGCAGTTTCGTGCAGGCGGCAGGATTCGACCGGCTGGGCGTGTTCTCTTATTCGGACGAGGATTCGAGCGGCAGCTATGCGCTCGACGGCAAGGTGGATGCGCGCACCATCTACAACCGAAAACGGCGCCTGATGGCGGTGCAGCGGAAAGTGGCGCAGGCACGCAACCGCAAGCTGGTGGGGTCAGAAGTTACGGTGCTGGTGACGGGCCTCTCCTCGGAAACCGATTTGCTGTGGGAAGGACGTATGCCCACGCAAGCGCCCGAAATCGACGGGGTCACATTGATCAACGATTTCGAAGGCAACGAGCCGCGCCCGGGGCAGATGCGCAGGCTGCGCATCACCGAAGCGCACGATTATGATCTAGTGGGCACGCTGCTGGCAGGCGACGAACCAGAGATGACACTGCCGGTTCCCGCGGCCCCTTCGCTGGTACAAATTGCCGTATGAAGTGTCCTATCTGCAAAAAAGAAGTCAAACTTGGCGATCCGGAAATGCCCTTTTGCAGCGAACGCTGCCGCATCATTGACTTGGGCAATTGGGCTTCGGAAAAATATGTGATCTCGTCTCCGGCGCGGCCGGAGGATCTGCGCGCGCAGGAAGAAGATGACGCGAGTTAGGCGTTCGGAGTGAGATCGCGATGAGCGAGTCTTCCCGCAAGAGTGCGGGCGCCGTGATCATCTCCACCTGGTTCGGTTGCGGCTTAGCGCCAAAGGCGCCGGGCACGGCCGGGTCTGCCGCAGCGATCGGGATCGCTTGGGTGGCCAACCATTTCTGGGCGTGGCCCGCGCCTGCTTTTGCCGCGCTGGCGATTGGTGTGTCGGTGCCGGGCATCTGGGCGGCGGGCGAAACCGCGCGGCAGACGGGGATTAAGGATCCACAGTTCGTAGTGGTGGATGAAGTGGTGGGGCAGTGGCTGGCGCTGGCCGGAGCGCGATCGCTCAACTGGAAAAGCTTTTTGGCAGCCTTCCTGCTTTTCCGGCTGTTCGATATCTGGAAGCCGTATCCCGTGCGCCAACTGGAGGCGCTGCCCGGGGGCACCGGTATTGTGGCGGATGATCTGATGGCCGGCGTATATGCCGCACTTGTCTTATTTCTGGCAGGATGGTTCAATCTTTATTAAATATGCCTATTCGTAAATCGGCGGACGGCCGCCCGCAAATCGCGCAAGTCAAGCCTGTGGCCGCCATAGCGGGTGGGGACTTTTTTATTCAAGGAAAGGGATTTGCGAAGACCGACCGACCGCGTGTGACCATCGGGGACGTATCCGCGCCTATTGTGATCGGGTCTGATTCCCTGGTGATCGCGCGCGTGCCGGAAGGCGCTGCCGCGGGAGAATTAATCGTCGCCAGCGGCAACCAGTCGAGCGAGGCGTGGGCCTGCGACATCGGCTTTCCCATCGCCGACAGCCTGCACCCGGTCGCGAACCCAGCGGTGGATTCTTTTGGCAATGTCTACAGCACGTTTAGCGGCTCGCGCGGCCAAAAAGTTCCGGTCGCCGTTTTCAAAGTCGACTTGAACTACAACGTGAAGCCGTTCATCAACGAGATGATGAACGCCACAGGACTGGCCTTCGACCATCAGGGGATGCTCTACGTTTCCAGCCGCCACGATGGCACGGTTTACCAGGTGACTCCCAATGGCAATGCCAGCACCTTCGTGGAAGGTATGGGGGTGGCCACCGGCTTGGCCTTCGATCCGGATGGCAGCCTTTACGTGGGCGACCGGCAGGGAACCATTTTCAAGATCAGCCCCAGCCGCCAGATTTTCGTTTTCGCCACGCTGGAGCCCTCCATTGCGGCGTACCATTTTGCCTACGGACCGGACGGGTATTTGTACGTCGCGGGGCCAACGACATCCAGCTTCGATTGCGTGTACCGGGTATCGAATAAGGGCGAAGTGGAAGTATACTATCGAGGCCTGGGCCGTCCGCAAGGTTTGGCATTCGACGACGAGGGGCGCTTGTATGTGGCCGCCTCGCTCGCAGGGCGGAAGGGCGTGGTGCGGATCAACCCTAACCGGCAGGCCGAGCTTTTCGTCTCGGGTCCGGGCATTGTGGGGCTGGCATTCACCCCGTCGCGAGCCATGGTGCTGGCCACCACCAACGCGCTCTATCGCGCGGATGTGGGGATTAAAGGCAGGCCGTTGTCTTAGACTGCCATGACCGCCGAAATCATCGCCGTCGGCTCCGAACTGCTCACGCCGCAGCGCGTGGATACCAACTCGCTGTATCTTACCGATCAACTGAACGGCCTGGGTGTGGAGGTGGTTACTAAATCGGTAATCGGCGACGATCGCTATCGATTGGCGGATGCGGTGCGCCGCGCTGTTTCGCGATCCGAAATCGTGGTGCTGTGCGGCGGGCTGGGTCCTACGGAAGACGACCTGACGCGCGATGCGGTAGCGGATGCGCTGGACCGTAAGCTGATCTATCATCCTGAAATTACCGAGGTGTTGGAGCAGCGCTTCGCGCAACTGAAGCGCAAGATGGTGGAGGTGAACAAGCGGCAAGCGTTCATCATCGCGGGCGCCGAAATTCTGGCCAACGACCGGGGGACAGCGCCTGGACAGTGGATCGAGGATTCGGGTTCGCATGTGATGCTGCTGCCCGGTCCGCCGCACGAAATGAAGGCCATGTTCGAGCGGCAATGCCTGCCGCGCCTGACGCGCGTTGTGCCGCGGCAGGTGATTCGCACTTTGGTGCTGCGGGTGGCGGGGATGCCGGAGTCGGACCTGGACCAACTGATCTCGCCGGTTTATAAGAAGTACGAGAATCCGGTGACTACGATTTTGGCGGCGGCCAGCGACATCCAGATTCATCTGCGGGCGCGCTGTGCGACAGAGGGACAAGCGCTGGCGTTACTGGCGGAAGTGGGCGGGCCGATCGAGCTATTGCTGGGCGATCGGATTTACTCGCGAAACGGCCAACCGCTCGAAGAAGTGGTGGGGGGGCTGCTGCGCGACCGGCATAATACCCTGGCCGTTGCTGAGAGCGCCACCGGTGGGCTGCTGGGAGAGCGGATCACTTCGGTGCCTGGCAGTTCCGTGTACTTTCTGGGCGGATTCATCACTTACACGAACCGCATGAAGGCGGACTTACTGGGCGTGCCGGAAGATATTTTGACCGCTTGCGGCGCAGTGAGTAAAGAGACGGCGGAAGCGATGGCACTGGGTGCGCGGCGGCGGACGGGCGCCACGTACGCACTGGCGATTACCGGTGTGGCTGGTCCGGATGTGGGTGGCGACAAGGTTCCGGTTGGAACGATCTTCGCGGCGCTGGCGGACCCTCATGGATGCCAGGTGCTGCACCGCCAGTTCATCGGCGATCGGACGCGGATACGGCAGTTTGCGTCGCAGATGGCGCTCGACATGTTACGGCGCAAGATGGTGTTGTAAAGATCTGGCCGGGATCAGGCGCTGCATTTAATTCATTCATTGCATTTACTGCATTTATGGCCTATGCTGAGGTTTAGGGGATTTCAACTCATGACCAACCTTGTCCATTCTCATCGCCAATCCGCCCCGACGGCGCAGGAAGCGAGTTTGGCCCGCATCTCGAGCCAGCGGCTCTCGCGTTACGTCACGCGAGAGAAGCCGGTGTCACTGCACCTTATGAAAGCTGGACAGGAGCCGATTGAGCTGCCAGCTGGCGCGGTTGTCCTCTTGATGGACATTCTGGATGCCATGGCGGCTGGGAGGGGCGTGACAATCATTCCGGAGAATGCGGAGCTGACGACCGTCCAGGCAGCGGCCCTTCTGAACGTCTCCCGTCCCTTCCTCATCAAACTTCTGGAGGAGAAGGTCATCCCGCATCGACTGGTCGGGAAGCATCGGCGGATTCAGATCGATGACGTGATGGCCTACAAGACCCGCATCGACCGCGAACGCGAGGCTGTCCTGGATCGACTGACGGCGGAAGCACAGGATCACGACATGGGCTACGCTCGCCCATGAGCTATACGGCGCTGCTCGACGCCAACGTGCTGTATCCGGCGCCGGTTCGCGACCTGCTATTGCAGATAGCGGTCACAGATGTTTACAAAGCGAAGTGGACGGCCGACATCCACCGGGAGTGGATTGAAAACTTGCTTACCAACGAGCCGCATCGGGATCGCAAAGCCCTGGAGCGGACGCGCGATCTGATGGATTCCAGCACACGCGACTGCGTGGTGACGGGCTATGAAAGCCTGATTCCGTCGTTAGATCTGCCCGACCCCGATGACCGCCATGTCCTGGCGGCGGCGATTGTGGGCCGTTGCGATGTCATCGTGACGGCTAATGTGAAAGATTTTCCGGCGGCGGCGCTCACGCCTTTCGGAATTGACCTTCAGCACCCCGACGCGTTTCTGTGCAATCACCTCAACCTGGCGCCGGGCGTTTTCTGCAGTTGCATCCAGAAAATCCGGCGCCGGCTGAAGAACCCGCCCTATAGCGTAGAGCAATATCTCGACACGCTTAGCCGAAATGGCCTGGTGGCGACAGCGGTGCAGCTTCGGACGTTTGGGGAACTGCTTTAGTTGGTGCGGCCCTGTGCGCCACGGGCACACGCTTCCACAAAGGCAGTGATCAGCGGATGTGGATGGCCGGGCTCCGACGATAATTGCGGCTGAAACAGCGTGGCGATAAGAAACGGGTGGTCCGGCAATTCGGCCACGCGGATGTCGCCGTCTTCGGAGAAACCGGTGAGGGCAAGGCCCGCGGCTTCGAGCGCCTGGCGATAGGCTGGATTCACTTCATAATTGCAGAAGTACCGTTCGGAAACGTCATCGCAGCCGTAGATTTCGCGCGCTCGGGTTCCGGGACGCAGGTGGATGCGCGCGGCTCCATGTAGGTTCGGGGCTCCGGCCGAGCGGTCGGGCATGGGACAGGATACCGCGGTAATCAGAAGGTTCGAGGATGGCACTCCATGCTCGGCCGAATCGGCATCCGCAAGACCCATCACGTTGCGTGCATACTCTAACAGAGTATGTTGGAAGCCCCCTCAAGTACCAATTAGAGGCCAGCGTTGGGTGCGCGCGAAACGGATCGCGCCGAATGCTCCTTCGATACTGCGGTAGGGACTGCCCGAGGCGATGAAAACGCCGTCGTGCCTGGACAGGATTTTAGCGGCGTCACGCTCGACGCACCCAGTGGCCACCCATTTCGATTCCATGCGGATGCCGAGCGCGTCCGCGGAGTGCCTCAACGAGGCGTTAATGGCGTGGTGAGTTGGATACTCCGGATTAAAGTCGCCTACTATCGCCACGCGGGCAACGTGGGCAAGTTGGGCAACGGGTAAGGCTTCGTGCATGCCGCCTCCTATAGATTGTATCGTCATCCCCGCAGGTTTGGCACAAGGTGCCCAGTGGAGCACATAATAAGAAATGCAAGGCGTTGATCTTCGCCGAACATGGGAGATAGACCGATGGCAATGTTCGATGACCTGAAGAACGGGCTTAGTGAAGTCGATGCTTTCCTCTCTGGCAAGCGAGTTGGTTACAAGGTCGCTGTTCCTGCGGTGATCGACGTGAAGACCATCGGGGGAGGGGTGCGGATCTCAGCGCTGCAAGCTAAATCGAAGCGAAAAGACGATCAGGCGCCAGCATAGTGCCGACGGTGGCAAGTCGCGCCTCTTCACTGCCTGCCCGCCTGAATGGCAACGTGTATAATAAAAGAATCGTATAAACGCTGGCGGCGAGGTTTGTCTTGCCCCATCGCGAGTTCTCATGTTCGATAATCTATCCGATAAGTTACAGCGGGTCTTTAAAAACCTGCGGGGCGAAGGCAAGCTGACGGCCGAAAATATGGAGTCGGCGCTGCGCGAAATCCGCGTGGCGTTGCTCGAAGCCGACGTCAACTTTCGGGTAGTGAAGCAACTGATCGAAAATATCAAAGTCAAAGCCGCGGGCGAAGAGGTGCTGCAGGCCTTATCGCCCTCCCAGCAGGTCATCAAGATCGTTCACGACGAACTGATCAAAATCCTGGGCAGCCACGAATCCAAGCTGCGTTTCGCCAACGAACCGCCCAGCGTGTTCATGATCGTCGGCTTGCAGGGTTCCGGTAAGACCACCTCGACCGGCAAATTGGCGCGCTGGCTTTCAAGAAACGGACACCGCCCGTTGATGGTTTCGGTCGACATTTACCGTCCCGCCGCCCGCGAGCAATTGCGCGTCGTGGCTCGCGACGTGAACCTGCCGATCTACGCGGGCACGCCGGAAGAGACGCTTCCCGCAGACCTGGTCCGCTCGGCGCGCAAGGAAGCGGTCAACAGCGGGCGCGATGTGCTGCTGGTGGATACCGCCGGCCGCCTGCACATCGACGACGATTTGATGACCGAGTTGCAGCAGTTGAAAGAGCAGCTCAATCCGGTCGAGATTCTGTTCGTGGCGGATGCCATGACCGGACAGGATGCGGTCAAGTCGGCCGATGAATTTCACAAAAGGCTGGGCATTACCGGCGTCATCCTGACCAAGATGGATGGCGATGCGCGCGGTGGCGCGGCGCTTTCGATCCGCCACGTTACCGGGCAGCCGCTGAAATTCGTAGGCGTCGGCGAGAAGTTCGACGCGCTTGGAGCCGTTCTATCCCGACCGCGCGGCTTCCCGCATTCTGGGCATGGGCGACATGTTGTCGTTCATCGAAAAGGCTGAAGAAGTTATCGACAAGAAGCAGGCTGTCGAGATGCAGCGCAAGCTGATCGACAACGAGTTCACGCTGGAAGACTTCCGCGACCAGTTGAAGCAGCTTCGCAAGTTGGGGCCGCTCGAGAACGTGCTGTCGATGATGCCGCAAGTGGGCATTTTGAAAGAGCTGAAGAACGTGAAAGTGGATGAGAAGGAAATCACGCATGTGGTGGCGATCATCGACTCGATGACCCCCAAGGAACGCGCCAACCACATGCTGATGAATGGCACCCGCCGCCGCCGCATCGCGAAGGGCAGCGGCACCACAGTGCAGGAAGTGAATCAATTGCTCAAGCAGTATTCGCAGGCCAGGAAGATGATGAAGAGTTTCTCCGGCGGAATGTTGGGCAAAAAGATGGGCAAGTTTAAATTACCGAATTTCTTAGGAGTTTGAATGTTGATGATCCGTTTGGCGCGTTTTGGCGCCAAGAAGAAGCCGTTTTACCGCATCGTAGTGATTGAGAAGGAGCGCGCCCGGAACGGCCGCAACCTGGAAGTAGTGGGGCACTACAACCCGCTGACCGACCCGGCCAAGGTGGACCTGAAACGGGAACGAATCAGCTACTGGACCAAGAACGGCGCCCAGCTTTCGGAGACCGTGGCCGTCTGATGAAGAACAATCCGGAGCCCGCAGCCACGCCCGCGGCGTAAATTCGTTGTTAAGTGTAAGAAAACTAACGAGTAGCATGACGCTGGACGGTCTGTGTGCCCGGACGCCTCTGTTACCATGAAGATGGAGGCGGGATGATGAAAGAGTTGATTGAAGACATCGCGAAGGCGCTTGTGGACATCCCCGAGGAAGTAGCTGTTCGAGTGGTGGAGGGGGAACAGGTCACTGTGCTGGAACTCAGAGTCGCGCAAAGCGATCTGGGTAAGGTGATCGGCAAGCAGGGGCGAACGGCCCGCTCCATTCGTACCATTCTGGGGGCAGCCGGTATGAAATTGAACCGGCGGTTCACCTTGGAAATATTAGAGTGAACTGGGGCGCCGCGGATCCAGTGCCGGACCGGGATGGAGACCAGGATTGGGTAACGGTTGCCCTTCTGGGCCGGGCACGCGGCATCCGCGGAGAGCTCACAGCCTTCTCTTACAGTAAGCCGGAGCGCTTCGAAACGCTCAATGAGGTTTTTCTTTTTCCAGGCGGTACGCCCTATCGGGTGGAAAGCGCCTGGTTCCATGACAACAAGCTGATTTTGAAGTTCCACGGCGTGGATACCATGACCGACGCCGAGGCCCTGGTGGGGCGCGAGGTGCGGGTGCCGCGGAGCGAGCGCGCCAGTTTGGATCCGGGCGAATATTTCGAAGCGGATTTGATCGGCTGCGAGGTGGTGGAGCGCGAGGGCGGCGCGTCGTTGGGGCGGGTGACGGCGTTCGACGATGGCGGATGTTCGGGCGTCCTGGAAGTTGACGGGCGATTGCTGATCCCGTTTGTACGCGCCATTTGCGTGGCGATCGAACCGGAAGCGCGCAGGATCGTTGTGGATTTGCCGCCGGGACTAAAGGAAATCAATTCACCGTGATTTTTCATGTGCTTACGATCTTCCCCGAGTTTTTTGAGGGGCCGTTTGCGCATGGCGTGGTCAAACGAGCGTGCGATTCCGGGGCGCTCGAAATCCGCATCCACAATCTGCGGGATTGGACTTTCGACCGGCACAAGACGGTGGACGACCGGCCCTTTGGCGGCGGCGAGGGCATGCTGTTGAAGCCGGAACCGCTGTTTCTGGCGGTGGAATCGATATTCCCCGAACGCTCGCCTGCCCGCAAAACCCTGTTGCTTTCGGCGCAGGGCCGCCTCTTCGACCAAAAAGTGGCAAACGAACTGACGGCTTTGGACGAACTGCTTTTGATTTGCGGGCGTTACGAGGGAGTCGACGAGCGGGTGGCCGAGCATCTGGCGGATGGGGAACTTTCGATCGGGAATTATGTGTTGAGTGGCGGCGAACTGGCGGCGGCGGTGGTGGTGGATTCCGTGGCGCGCCTGCTGCCGGGGGTGTTGGGTAACGAATCGTCGGCGGTGTTTGAATCGTTTCAGGATACCGGGCATGCCGGCGCGCTCCTCGATTGCCCGCAATATACGCGTCCCGCCGAATTCCGCGGATGGAAAGTGCCGGAGGTCCTGCTGGGCGGTAATCACGAGGAGATCCGGCGCTGGCGGCAGCGGGCCGCGCTGGAAAAAACCGCCCGCCTGCGGCCCGACCTCATTTCGGGTTAGAATATAACATTAGGATTTCAAATGACCAACGCCCTGCTGACCAAAGTAATCAACAAGAACATGCGCACCGATACCCCGGAATTTCGTCCGGGCGATACGATCCGCGTGCATGTAAAGATCAAAGAAGGCGACAAAGAGCGCCTGCAGGCCTTTGAAGGCACCATGATCGCGCGCAATAATACCGGCATGGGCGAGAGTATCACCGTGCGCAAGGTCAGCTTCGGTCAGGGCGTTGAGCGTATTTTCCCGATTCACGCGCGCGTGATTGATCACATTGATGTGGTGCGGACGGGGCGTGTGCGCCGCGCGAAATTGTATTATTTGCGCGGGTTGAAGGGCAAGGCTGCCCGTTTGCGCGAACGCGAATAACGCGGCTTACTGCTGCGACAAAATCAATACGGAATACGGCCCGATCGTCAGGCTGCCGCTGTAAGGCATGCCCGAATACGCGCCACCGTTAGCTTTCACCGCCGCGGACCCTGCACCTGAAAAAGGCGAGCTGTAAACCGTGCTGTCGCTGTTGAATCGCGTCGTCCAGGTGCCGGAAGCGGGAAATCCTACCTTCATATTGCTTTCCGTCGCTCCGGTAAAATTGGCCACCACCACCACACTTCCGGGCGCCTGCGAATCGAAGCGTTCGTAGGCGATCAGCTTGTTCGTATTGTCTACCTGATAGATGTTCAGCCCATCGCCGGCCAGGTTCGGCGTGTGCCCCGTCTTATTCGCGCGCGACGCAGCCAGTGTGGCCCACAACTTCCGGATCGACGCAAACTGGGTCGCCAGGTTCCACTGCAACGGCATATTGACCGCCAGAGGTTCGTTTTCGACGAACTCCTGCCCCTGGTAAATCATGGGAACGCCGGGCGAAGTGAATAGGATAGCCGCGCCCAGTGTGCTCTTCTTCAGCGCCAGCCAACCGGTCGGATCGCTGGGATCGATCAGCGTCGTCAGCCTCTGCCCGCCGTCGCAGACTTCGTTGTGCGACTCGGTGTAATTCAGATTCTGCGTGAAGACGCCATTGAAGGCTTGGCTGATGGATCGGGCGATGGCCTGCATATTCACCGACGAGTCGCTCGATCTGCGTCAGCTGGGTCGCGCATGGGAGAAACGAAATTGCCGTTCCATTGGCTGGCGAATCCTGCGCCGGCCTGCGCCAGGGCGGCCGTCACGGTGGCGTTGCCGGTTAGGTCTTCGGCGATGTTGACGAAGGCCGGATTGGCGGTGACCGTCTGCACATTGGCACTTTGCAGCAGCGTCCAGCCGTCCGGAAGATACGTGCCGGTGCCGCTGTTCGTGTTGTAGATATTCGAGACGGAATCCCAGCGGAAACCGTCGACGCGATATTCGCCGATCCACATGGTGAGGGAATCGTAGATGTATTGCGCCACGTTCGGGCTGGCAGTAATTAGGCCGCGGCCCGAAGGGCGAATTCCAATTCGCCTCATCGTAGAAATAAATGCCGCCCGGATATTCGGTGGTATGCCAGCCGTCGAACTGGTTGGTGGTGCAGGTCCCAGGGTCCCCAGTGGTTGTGCACGATGTCGAGGATCACCGCCAGGCCCGCGCCGTGGCAGGCATCCACGAAGGCCTTGAAATTATCCGGGCCGCCGTAGAGTCTCGTTCTCGACCGCCATCTGATCGCTGGGTCCATATCCGATCGAGTTATTGCGGAGGATTTTCGTTCACCGGCATGACCTCCACGGCATTGAAACCCGAGTGACGCAGATCTGCGGCAAGCCGCGCGATGGCCGACTGAAACGTGCCCGACGTGCCGCCCTTCACTCCAACGAAGGTGCCGATTTCCATCTCGTAAATCATCAGGCTCTTCAGCGGCGGCGCGGTAAACGGCGCGCTTTTCCACTGGTAGGCGCCGGTATCGTAGATGATGGAGTTGCCCAGGTTGTAGTCCGCTTCGGTCACCACGCGGCTGTAAGGATCGCGCCGGTTGTCGGTCGGAAAGCCGGGGCTCGACATCACGTAGCGATAGGTCTGGCCGACCGCGGCGCCGGCCACATCGTTCGACCAGATTGCCATCGCCTTCCGCAGACCAGGGGATTGGCGGTCTGCGACCAGCCATTGAAATCGCCTTCCACGAAGACGGACGCCGCGTTCGGCGCCCACACGCGGAACGTGACGCCGCCGGCATAGGGGATGGATCCCATTCCAGGCTGGCTGCCTTGCGCGAATAAAGCGCCGGCGGCGGCCATGCCCCACGTGAACATTGTAATGACGACAGTTTCCGCATAATCATGCTCTTCCAGGATAGAATGGAGAATCAGGATTTGAAATGACCAACGCACTGTTGACGAAAGTCATCAACAAGAACAAGCGCACCGACACTCCCGAGTTCCGGCCGGGCGACACCATTCGCGTGCACGTAAAGATCAAGGAAGGCGACAAAGAGCGTCTGCAAGCGTTTGAAGGCACCATGATTGCGCGCAACAATACCGGCATGGGCGAGAGCATCACGGTGCGCAAGGTCAGCTTCGGCCAGGGCGTGGAGCGTATTTTCCCGATCCACGCCCGCGTCATCGATCATATCGACGTGGTACGAACCGGGCGCGTCCGCCGCGCCAAGCTCTATTATCTGCGCGGACTGAAGGGCAAAGCCGCCCGTCTGCGCGAACGCGAGTAACCACCGACGTCTCTTGCCGAAGCCCGCTCCCCATGCGGGCCGCACAACCAGTCACCCATTTCCGCTGCGAAGGAACACTGGAGCGAGAGCTCCGCGCGCGTGGATTCCAGCGCGGTGGCCGGCGTCGACGAAGTCGGCCGCGGGGCGCTGTTCGGACCAGTAGTGGCTGCCGCGGTAATTCTCTCTCCCGACCGCCCCGTGCGCGGGCTGAACGACAGCAAATTGCTCGAACCCGAACGCCGCGACGTGCTGGCGGAGCGTATCCGCGAACGCGCCGTAGCCTGGTCGGTGGCTGCCGTGGACGCGGCCATGATCGACTCGATCAATATCTATCAGGCCTCCAAAATGGCGATGGAAATGGCGGTCGGGCGACTGTCCCCTGCGCCGGATTTTTCCTGACCGACGCCATGCCGCTGTCGCTTGCGACCCCGCACGCGCCCTCATCAAAGGCGATGCGCAATGCCATGCCATTGCGGCCGCGTCCATTATCGCCAAGGTCTGGCGCGACGAACGCATGCGCATCTGGGACGAGATCTTTCCCGCAATACGGCCTGGCCGGCGCATAAGGGCTACGCCACCCCGGAGCACGCCAAGGCGCTAGCAGGAATTCGGACCCACGCCGCTGCATCGCCTGAGCTTCGAACCGGTCCGCGAGCATTGCCTTTTTCCGCTCGATTTTGACGATCAGCCGGCGCGCAAATGGACCTATTTGCGGAACTGGAAGCCGCCTCGTGACCGAGCCGATTCCCGCTCCCGAAACTCCGCGATTCCGCTGGTATCACGTGGCGCTGTCCCTGATCTTCATCGTGTTCTGCCTGGAACTGGGCTTGTTTCTGGTGATCTTTCCCTGGTCAGATTTCTGGGAACGCAGCTTCTTTTCGGAAATGGCACCGGAGTGGCGATTCTATTGGGACAACGCTTACCTACGCGGCGCGGTGAGCGGCCTCGGATTGGTGAACGTGTATATCTCGCTGGCGGAGATTATCCGGCTGCGGCGGTTCGCGCGCCGCTAGTAGTTCGCGTCTTATCTACGTGCCGGGCGGGCTATATAAACTGGGCATCTGCCAGGCGCGATAAGCCGCTGGACCAGCCAGATTCAAGACCTGCGGACCTGTAGCAGTGCCGGGCACGGGCTGAATCTCGATGTTGTAACTGGTCTCGGTCTTGTTCCGCAAGACAAACGCCGACTGGAAGAAATAGTTGCCGTCGTCGAGCAATTGGGCGCTTCCCATGGCTTGGGAGAAGGTCCCCAGATTCACGTTCATTACCGGGTAAACCTGCATAGCGGCCTCATCGAAAGTGAGCGCGATGCCGCGCGTGGCGCAATCGTTGGGTAGACAGCCCACCCCGAGGCCGGGCACGCCACCGGTAGAACTTCTAGGCCCGGTGGGCGGCGAGATGCGGGTGTTGCCATTATCCAGCGTGTCGAAAACACCAGTCCCTCCGCCTTCGATGCCGGCGTCGTGTTGATGCGAGAACCACGGCCACGGATCGTTGTAGGTGTTCACGAAGGCGAAGTCGCCGCTGGGTCCCATACGCCACACGATATTGCCGGTGCCGGCGCCATCCTGGTAGTCGATGCGGATCACCCAATCCTGATGGCGCGATGACCAGATCAAATCGCCGGGCGCATCGCTCGGGGCGGCCGCGCCGTTGTGCGGCCAATAATAGAGCGTGTTGCTATGCAGCCAGTCGTGCGCAGAGGGGGCCACGCCCGGCCCGGCTAGGAAATTCACCAGACAGCCCCCATTTGCTGTGCAGGTTTCGCCCAACACGGCGGTCCGGCTAACCGGCAATTGGGGATAACCGTTGTTGCCATCCGCTGGATCGAAAGCGTCCCAATACCAGACCACATTCCAGTTCTGGTCGAGGACCACAATGATGTCGCCGACGACGTCCACCGGCAATCCACTGGTGTCGCCCTGAGTGCCCGGCGGAAAGATTTTTTCTATATCGGCAAGCGCCGCCGTATATCCGTTGGGCAGCGATTGAATCGCATCATGATGGAAGATGCCGAGGCACGCCGCGCCGATGGGAGGAGGCGATGGAATCGTATTACAAGGCCCCGCATTGGGATCCCCCATGGCTAAGAGTTGCTGCTGCACGATGCCGGTATTGGTTTCGCGCACGATATTGCCTGCCCAGTCAAACTGGCGAAGCACCTGATATCCCTGTTCGGCCGGATTCCAGACAACGCCGCTTTGGTCGGCCAGGAATCCGTTCACCAGGGGTCGTGTGATCATGCCGCTGTGGCCGGGATCGTTGGGATAGTTGTACCAGATGATGTTGCCTGACAAGTCAGTCGCAACGTTCACTAGCGGTGCAGGCTGCTCCAAGTCCGAGAGTGCCTGTAGCAGTATGGGATTCGAATCGCCGGCGGCCGCGGGCGTCACAACCGAAAACTTGGGAAATGGAAGGTTGGTGGGGAGCGCCCCGGTGGTAAAGGCGACGGCCGGTCCGTTGACGATATCGCCGCCGGTGTTGACCTGCGCATAGAGGTTATAGGCAGTATTCGGATACATGCCCGCAATTTCGAAGCTGACCGACAAGGATCCCTGGCACGGCAACCAGTTGGTGGTAGTCGCCGGGACGCTTCCAGACTGCGGTTGGAATACGACCGCCACGGTACTTCCGGCCGCGCACGGCGGCGCGGTGAATAGGGCAACCAGCGGATTCTGTG
This sequence comes from Bryobacterales bacterium, assembly GCA_963738345.1. Classification (GTDB taxonomy): domain Bacteria; phylum Acidobacteriota; class Terriglobia; order Bryobacterales; family Bryobacteraceae; genus Bog-159. The sequence continues at coordinate 992,278 of CAVTWI010000002.1, read as the reverse complement.
TTTTCTGAACTACCGGATTGGCATCCGTAATGGGCGAGGTCACTTGAAAGGAAACTGTTTTCGACGCGGTTTCGCCCGAACCAAAATCTTTCACCACCACTTGGACGAGATATGTGCCATCGATCGCGGTAAGGGCCCAGGTGAATGGCAGCGATATCCACGCATTGCCCTTCAAAATGCCGACGTTGAAGTTCTTGACCGTGGACAGCGTCCCATTGGGAGGCGCCACATTAAACTGGAACGTCAGAGGGCCGGCATTGGTGTCGGTGGCGGATACGCTCCAACCCACGATTGCGCCGACCGGTTGCGGAGACGCGATCGTCGATTTCAACGATTTAATGGTCACTGTTGCTGCCGCCGGCGCGCAGAGCGACGCCAACAGGGCCACGGGTGCCCACCAGTTCCGGCTATTCACGATCCCTCCCTACCCCGACCTGATTCCTACGTCGCCGGCGGACTATACAGACTTGGCATTTGCCACGATCTGTAAGCGGGCGGACCGGACAGGTTCATCACCTGCGTTCCGTTTGCTGTTCCCGGTGTCGGTTGAACCAAGATATCGTAGCCGGACTCGGTACCGCCACTGGCAACGATCGCGGCGAGGAAGAAATAGTTGCCGGTAGATAGTAGCTGGGCGCTGCCCATGGCGCTCGAATAATAGCCCAGGTCGACGCTCAAAAGCGGAGTCACCAGCATGGAGGGCTCGTTCATGGTGAGTGCCATACCGCGGCTGCGGCAATCGTACGGATGGCAGTCGCTGCCGAGGCCGGGTATACCTCCTGTCGAACTGCCCGGACCGGTGGGAGGCGAGATCCGCGTGTTGCCATTATCCAAAGCGTCGAACACACCGGTACCACCGTTTTCAATCCCGGCTTCGTGCTGGTGGGAGAACCACGGCCAGGGATCGTTATAGGCATTGATCATCGTAAAGTCGCCGCTGGGACCCATGCGCCACAGAATATTTCCGGTGCCTGCGCCGTCCTTATAGTCGATCTTGATGACCCAGTCCTGGTGCCGCACCGAAAAGAGAAAATCGCCGGGAGCGGTGCTGGGGGCGGGCGCTCCATCGTGGGGCCAGTAGTAGATGCTGTTGCTGTGCAGCCAGTCATGGACTCGGGGCGCAACGCCGGGGCCCAATAAATACAGGCTCAAACACCCGGAGTTAGTGGACCCGCATTCTTCGTTCAGAACCGCGGTGCGGCTGATAGGCATTTCAGGATAGCCGTTGCCGCCGCCCAGCGGATCGAAAGAATCCCAATACCAGATGGGGTTCCAGTTCTGATCGAGCACCACAATCATGTCGCCACACACGTCGACCGGATAGCGGCTGGGATCGCCTTGCGTCCCCGGCGGATAAATTCTTTCAACGTCCACAAGGATCGCGGTGTAGCCGTTAGGCAGCGTCTGGATAGCCTCGTGATTAAACAGGCCGATGCAGCCGGCTCCAACCGGTGGCGGAGAGGGGATGGAACTGCAAGCTGCCGCGTCGGGATTACCCATGGCCAACAGTTGTTGCTGCAGGATACCGGTGTTGGTTTCGCGGACGATATTGCCGGCCCAATCGATTTGGCGCAGCACCTGGTAAGCCTGAATCGACGGATTCCAGTTAGGCCCGTTTTGCACCGCCAGGAAGCCGGTCGGCAGGGATCGCGTCATCAGGCTGACATGCCCCTGATCGTTGGGATAGTAATACCAGATGATATTACCGGATAAGTCCGTAGCTACATGCGGGTACGGAGGACCCAAACCTACGCTATAGAGGCCGTGCAGGATCACGCGGTTCGGATCGCTGGAACTATCTGGGACGGTCGCGCTGAGGGCGGGTAACGGAACATTGGCGGGAAGTGCGCCGGTAGTGAAACTGGCGGTGGGGCCGTTTACGATTTTGCCGGCAGTCTCCACCTGGGCGAACAGGCTATACACCGTGCTGGGATACATGCCGGCGATTTCAAATGTCATCGAAGAAGGAGGATGGCAAGGCACCCAATTGGTAATGGTGGCGGGAGTGCTGCCGGACTGCGGCTGAAATGATACCCGTATGCCGCTGCCCCCGGCACAGGAAGGCGCGGTGAATAGCGCCACCAGCGGATTCTGGGTCGGTTGAACCACCGGGCTATTGCCGGTAAGCGGAGAATTCACCGTGAAGGAGACTGTTTCCGTTGCCGATTCGCCGGTCTTGAAATCTTTAGCCACCACTTGCACCTGAAATACACCATCCGGGCCGGTGAGTGCCCAGGCGAAGGGCTGAGCCTTCCAGGTGGTGGCGTTCAGCGTGCCGACGTTGAAGTTTCTAACTGTCGCCAGCGATCCATTGGGTGGTCCGACATTGAACTGAAAGGTCAAGGGGCCGGCATTCGTATCGGTGGCCGTGGCCGTCCAGCCGACTGTTGCGCCGATCTGCTGCGGCGACGCCAGGGTGGGCTTCAGAGATAGAATTTGTACCGTGGCGCTAGCCGGCGCGCAGAGGCACGTGGCTGCGGCAAGTGGCAGGCAATAGAATTGGAAAGTTTTCATGCGGACCCAGATGGATAAGATTATAGCCGTAATGCATTCGAGCCGTGGAAAGCAAGGCCTGCAGTATCAATGGAGGAGCCGTAATTCTTTACCCGTACCATGCCGTCAATAAGAATTTTGGATTGGACCATAAGGCCCCCGAGTCTCTAAACTGGAAGATATGCGGACCGCCACGGTAGCCGTTTCCGAAGGAGCCTCCCAAGTCGCGCTCCTGCACCACATCAGCAGCATTGTGAGTTCAGACCTCAGTCTGGATAAGATGTTGCAAGAGCTTGTTTCACTTACACTGGAGACCACGCGTTGCGATGCTTGTCTGGTGTATCTAGTAGACCATGCCACCAATGAGATAGTCCTCGAAGCGTCACAACTGCCCCATGCCTCTGAGATCGGCAACATTCGCCTGAAGATGGGCGAAGGCATTACCGGTTGGGTGGCGCAGCACAAATCGGTGGTCGCGCTGTCGAGCAAAGCTTCCGCCGACGCGCGGTTCAAGAATTTTCAAACGCTGCCCGAAGATACTTTCGACGCGTTCCTTTCCGTGCCCCTGGTAAGCGGTGGCGATTTGATCGGCGTTATTAACGTGCACCATCGCGCGTCGCATTCGCATTCGCCCGAAGAGGTCGCTCTAGTTAGTTTCATCGGCGAACAAATGGGCGGAGCGATCGCGAAATTCCGTTTGGTGGAACGGTCGGAAACCGCTGCGAAACGCATGGAAGCGCTGGCTGCGGTTGCGCAGACCATATCCGCTGAAAACTATCTGGATCGAATTCTGCAGGCGATTTCAGAGATGGTGGCCGAGACTTTGGATTCGCCGGTCTGCTCCATCATGCTGATCGACGAGGACCGCCGCGAACTGGTGATTTCAGCGGCACGCTGCTCTTCGCCAGACTATCTGCATAAGATGCCGTTGAAGATCGAGGATTCGCTGATTGGGCGCGTGGTGCGCGAAGGGCGTCCCATCACCGTACCCAATGTATTGATCGAGAAGCAGTTCCGATATCCCGAACTGGCGCGTAAGACTGGACTGGCATCGCTGCTATCCGTACCGTTATTCACGCGCGAAAAAGTAATCGGCACCATTAATATCTATACGCGTGAGCAGCGCCCTTTTTCCGACGAAGAAGTGGGCTTTGTAAAGGCCGTTGCCGGCCAAGCCGCCATCGCCATTGAGAATGCGCGCCTGATGTCGGAAACGCTGGAAATGAAGCGTACGCTCGAAGCGCGCAAGCTGGTGGAGCGGGCCAAAGGTATCCTGCAACAGAAATACAACCTTACCGAAGAAGAAGCTTACCTGCGTCTGCGCAATGAAAGCCGGCGGCTGCGGCGGCCTATGCGCGACCTGGCGGAAGCGGTGATCCTGGCCGACGATCTGCGGCGTGTCGGGGAAGGTCCCCGGCCCGGGCGTCCGGCGGAACTGCCGGGTAATCCGGAAGCTTGATGCTATTGCCGGCCGTGCGCCCGAGCTACGGATTCTTCCGGCTCTGCTCGATAAATTCGGGCGTATAACCTTCCCATTCCCACGGCGTCACGGTATCGCCCAGAATGGTTTCAAATAGCGGCCGAAAGGCTAACTCTCCGTTATCGCTGTTGGTCAACACGATCATGCAGGCGCGGCGCTGCTCGAAGCAGATGATATAGTTCTGGGCGCCGTCTCCGTGTCCTTCTTTGAAGAACGCGGGGCCGAAGCGCGTATGGGTTAGCAATCCCCAACCTACGCCGTAAGCCAGTCCGATATCCGCCGCTTCTTTGCCCTGCCCTTCGCCTGCACGGAAGGGAAATTCGTGCAATGAGTCGATGCGGAAGAATGGGCGTAGCATCTCCGCGCGCGTCTTGGCGCGAATGATTTTGCCGTCAAGAAGTGCCGAGGCAAAGCGGGCCAGATCTTCGGCGCTAGTCGACATGGAACCGGCAGCGCGCGCGGGGAAGCGGCGCGTCTGCGAGCGGAACTTCTCGTTCAGGTCATAGCGGTCGGCCACGTTCGCTTCGAACTCCTGGCGATAGATGATGCCGGTGCGGGTCATACCCAACGGAGTGAAGAGGGCATCCTGCATGAGTTGGTCGAGTAGACGGCCTTTCTTTTGCTCGATGATGAACTGCACCAGGTTGATGCCTTCGCCGGAGTATAGAAACTGCGTACCGGGGGGAAAGCGCAGATGCATTTTCTTATCGGGCTCGATGAAGGCGAAGTTCGCCAGGCCGGAACAATGCGCCAATAACATGCGCGGGGTGACAGCCGACCAGGCCGCATCGTGCACAATGGCCGACGCGCTCTCGCGGTAAGGTTCGTATTCGTTCAGCGGTTTGGGTAACTGACGGACGACCGGCTCATCCAGGTTAAACTCGCCGCGTTCCACCAAGTGCATTACATAAGTGGCGAAGACGCTCTTGGTGATGGATGCCGCCCAAGTGGTGGTTTCGCGATCCATCGGCAACTCGGGATCGCGCCGGCGCAGGCCATATGCGGCGCTCCAAACCAGGCGGCCCCGATCGAGCACTGCGATTTGCGCGCCGGTAACGTGCGCGGCGGCCAGGGCTTTCCGGGCGAAAGCATCGGCATCGCGGATCGAGATTTTGGATCCGTCGAGGCGGCGGATGGATTGGGCGGATTGGGGCTCGGCGGCTGAAGCTGTCGCGGCAAGAAAGGATATTGCGGCGGCAAAAACCAGACAGTACCGTAAGTGGACGACCATGTGAGTTCAGTATGGCATGAGGCGTTATTCTAGAATCTTCAGTTCAAGATCAGGCGTTTATACTAAAACAGGCAGGTCTGAAAATGAACCGGTACACCATATGTATTGCGCAAACTCCGACCGGCTACAGCGCGCACGTACCTGACCTCCCCGGTTGCATCGCCGCTGGCGCCAGCCTGGACGAAACCCGGCAACTGATCCGCGAAGCCATCGAGTTCCACATCGATGGTATGCGCAGGCATGGCGAGGTGGCTCTACCGCCCGCCAGATTTGGCGAACAGGTCTAAGTTCCGGCGTAACAAATACGTGCGTCGGTCGAGCTGCCTATTGACAAAGTATATACGTTGCGATACTAGTTAATCGTGGCCGGCGGGTTCGAGTTTGACTGGGACAGCGAGAACACGAACCACCTCGCAGCTCACAAAGTGACACCCGCCGAATTCGAGCAGGTGCTGAACAACGATCCGCTGGATTTGGATTACCAGGTGATTGACGGCGAGGATCGCTATCGATCCGTGGAATTACGGTTGCTCCGGGTGGCGTGGACGGTCCGGAGCGGCAAGGTCCGCGCCGTCACCGCCTTCCGGGCCAGCGCCTCGAACAAGATAGCTTTTCTGGAGCAACCCCGATGAACAAACAAAGCAAACGAGTAGTGCCGGCCTTCGCCACCGAAGCCGAAGAAGCGGATTGGTGGTACAAAAACCGCAACGTGCATGACAAACAACTTTTGGCCGCAGTGAGGGCCGGCGAAGCGAAAATTCTCACAAAAGGGGACTTACTCCGCCGGATCGAGGCCTCCAAAAAGACGCCTGCGCCGGTAGTTGCGCTGCGGATCCCCGCTGCCGACCTGGCTTTGGCCCGAAAGCAGGCTGAACAGAAGGGACTGCCCTACCAGACCTACATTAAATCGATACTCCACGAAACACTCGCCAAACGCGAAAGGCAAAACGATAGATAGGCTAGAATAGTAGGAGCGGATCTCCATTCTGTAATGAGACCTCTCTATGATTGACGCTATACTGGCCAAGGTTTTTGGCACCAAAAACAAGCGCGAAATCAAGGCCATTCAGCCGATCGTCGCCGCGATTAACGACCTCGAACCGCACATGCGGGAACTCTCCGACATCGATCTGGCCGCCAAGACCATCGAGTTCAAGGAAAAACTGGCGCAGGGCGCGCCTCTTGACGACCTGCTGGTCGAATCTTTTGCGGTGGTTCGCGAAGCAGGCCGGCGCGTGCTCAACATGCGCCATTTCGACGTACAGTTGATTGGCGGCATCGTTCTGCACCGCGGCAAGATCGCGGAAATGCGAACCGGTGAAGGCAAAACCCTGGTCGCCACCCTGCCCGCCTATCTGAACGCCCTCGAAGGCAAAGGCGTCCACGTGGTGACGGTGAACGATTACCTGGCCCATCGCGATGCCGATTGGATGGGAAAGATCCATCGCTTCCTAGGCCTGACCGTGGGCGTGATCGTGCACGATCTGGACGACCGGGAACGCCAGGATAGCTACAACTCCGACATCACCTACGGCACCAATAACGAGTTCGGCTTCGACTACCTGCGCGACAACATGAAGTTCCGCCTGGAGGATTGCAGCCAGCGCGGCCATCATTACGCCATCGTCGACGAAGTGGACTCTATCCTGATCGACGAAGCGCGTACCCCGCTGATTATCTCGGGGCCGAGCGAGGAATCCACCGATAAATATTTCAAGGTGAACCGGATCATCCCCAAGCTCATGCGCGGGGAAGAGATCGAAGGCAAGGAACCCGGCGAGAAATATACCACGGGCGACTATACAGTCGATGAAAAGCATCGCAGCGCGGCGCTTACCGAGGAAGGCTTCGACAAGGCCGCCCGTCTTCTGGGGCTGCCCAATATTTACGACATCGCCACCATCGAGTGGAAACATCACGTGGAGCAGGGCGTGAAGGCGCATGCTCTTTATCAAAAAGACCGCGATTACGTGGTGAAGCGCAACGACGAAACCGGCCAGGACGAAGTCATCATCGTCGACGAATTCACCGGTCGCCTGATGCCCGGGCGCCGCTGGAGCGACGGTCTGCACCAGGCTGTCGAAGCCAAAGAGGGCGTGAAGATCGAGCGCGAGAACCAGACCTTAGCTACCATCACGTTCCAGAATTATTTCCGCATGTATAAGAAGTTGTCCGGCATGACCGGTACGGCGGAAACCGAAGCGGCCGAGTTCGATAAGATTTACAAGCTCGACGTAACCGTGATCCCCACCAACCGGGACATGGTGCGCAAAGAGTTTTCCGACGTGGTCTACCGCACCGAGGAAGAGAAGTTCCGCAACGCAGCGAAAGAGATCAAGGAACTCCAGGAGAAGGGGCAACCGGTTCTGGTAGGTACCGTTTCGGTGGAGAAATCCGAGCGGCTTTCCGCGATCTTGAAGAAGATGGGCGTGAAACACGAGGTATTGAACGCCAAGAATCACGAACGGGAAGCGCCCATCGTAGCCCAGGCGGGCCGCAAGGGCGTGATCACGGTATCCACCAACATGGCCGGCCGCGGTACCGATATTTTGTTGGGCGGCAATCCGGAATTCATGGCCCGCGAGGCGGCCCGCAAACAGGGTCTGGATGCGGACAAAATGCCCAAGGAAGACTGGGCCGCTTTGCTGGCGCGCTTCAAGGAGCAGACCGACCGCGAACACGATGAAGTGACCGCTCTAGGCGGGTTGCACATTCTGGGCACGGAACGGCACGATTCCCGCCGTATTGACAACCAGTTGAGAGGCCGCGCCGGCCGCCAGGGCGATCCCGGCAGTTCGCGCTTCTACCTGTCATTGCAAGACGACTTGATGCGTATCTTCGGTGGCGAGCGGATGCAGCGCCTGATGCTGCGTCTGGGCATGGAAGAAGATGTGCCCATCGAATCGAAGCTCATCACTAAGCGCATTCAGAAGGCCCAGGAAGCCGTGGAAGCGCAGAACTTTGAAGCCCGTAAACACCTGCTCGAATACGACGATGTCAACAACAAACAGCGTCAGGCGGTTTACGGCATGCGGCGTCTGCTGCTGGAGGGTTCGGACCAGAAGGAACGCGTGATGGACATGGTCCGCGGCCTGGTGCTGCAGTACGTGGACCGCCGCGCGCCGGAGAATACGCACCCCGATACGTGGGATTTGGCAGGACTGAAGACTGACGTACTCAGCCAGTTTGGCGCCCGGATCGAGATCGCCGAATTCGCCCACATGAACCGGCGGGAAGTCGAAGACTCAATCGTCGAAAGGTTGGCGCAAAGGTACCAGGAGAAGGAAGACATGGTGGGCCCCGACACCATGCGGCAGACCGAGCGCATCATCATGCTGCAGGTGATCGACGATCAGTGGAAAGATCACTTGCTCTCGATGGACCACCTGAAGGAAGGCATCCATCTGCGCGGCTACGGGCAGAAGGATCCGCTGGTCGAATACAAGAAAGAATCCTACATCCTGTTCGAAGACATGATGGACCGCATCGAAGACGAGACCTTGCGGTATCTATTCTTCCTGCAAATTACACGGGGTGACGATCCGGGCAGCGGCGGACCTGCACGTCCCGAACCTGTGCTGCCCTTCCCCACCGACGAAGACGGCGACGAAGAAGAAGACGACGACGAGGCACAACATGCCGCAGTGGCGGAACAGCAGAAACGCGCCGCACAATCCGCTGTGCAGGACATGACCCGAAAGATCCAGCGCGATAAAGAAAAGGAAATGGCGGGGCTGCAGTTTGTGGGCGGCGATGGATCGGCCGCGGCCAAGAAACAAGTCATCAACAACGATAAGGTCGGGCGCAACGATCCATGCCCTTGCGGTAGTGGAAAGAAATATAAGAAATGTCACGGCTCAGCCGCATAGCCTTCGTGGTCCTCGGTTTTCCCTGGCTGGCCGGAGCAGTCATCTGGCCGGACGCCATAGGAACGTTCCATCGCGTGTCGGTGAAGCCGGTAAACACGGCTGCCGATCAGGCGCTCTGGGACGAATACGCGTTCCGCGAAGGTGAGACCGCGCAATACGAAGGCGAGGGACAGAAGTTCACGGCCACTGCCTGGCGTTTGCAGGATCCTACCGGCGCATTAGGCGCCTTTGAGTGGCTCCGGCCGGCCGATTCCAGACCCTCCGCCGTAGCCAAACTGGCCGCCGAAACAGACACCGGCAGTTTGCTGACCCACGGCAATTACCTGCTCAAGTTCGACGGTTTCCACCCGGCATCGCCCTTTCTGACCACCTTGATCCAGAGCCTGAAGCAAGTGGACAATACTTCCCTCCCCACCCTTGTGCAATATCTGCCCACCCAGGATTTGGTGCCAAACTCCGAGCGTTATGTGGAGGGTCCAGTCGCTCTACAGAAGTTTGACCCGGGAATCCCCCCCTCGACGGCGGCCTTCCATCTCTCGGCGGAGGCCCAGGTCGGCTCGTTCCACACGGCCTCGGGTGACTTGAAACTGGCCGTCTTCACCTACCCCACCCCCCAAATTGCCCGACTCCAGACCGCCCAGTTTCAGGCGATCTCCGGAGCGATGGTCAAACGGAGCGGCCCGCTCGTTGCGGTAATTATGTCGCCTCCGAGTCCCGACGCAGCCGAGAAACTGCTGTCGTTGATCCGTTATCAGGCTGCGATCACGCTTGATGAACGGGTGTCCACGCGGCGCGACAACATCGGCGATCTGGTAATTAACGCCTTTGTTTTGATCGGCATCCTGTTGGTCTTTTCTCTCGTGGGCGGCCTCGCTTTTGGCAGCGTGAGAGCGTTTATCCGGCGCGGGGGCCGAGGCGAAGAGGCTGACGCCATGATCGTTTTGCACCTGCATGATCGCGCGCCTACCACCCCGCCGAACCAGTAAACGTCCCCATTGCAGGACGTTAGAACATTTTCAACAGCCTAAAACAGTCCGGTTTTCCGTTTTCGGACACTCCCTGTGAAAATGTGGAAATCTTGTAAATATCTCATATACGGCCAATTACAGGCGAAAAATTTGGGGCGGATTTTTGCTTGACTTGAAAGCCCGGGAGCCCTAAGATCCAACTACCAAGGTTTTTGGCGGAGTTGCGATTCCGTCGAACCTGATTCTCCCATCGAACATCCCCCTGGTAGAACAGGGGTATACAAGATGCTCACCCTTCGGGGTGAGCATTTCTGTTTTTGGCCGCCAATTTGCGTCCTGCCCGGCAATTATTGCAAGAACCTTTTGGTCCGTGAGGTGGTTTGGAGTATGCTAGTGGCAGGACCAGGGGCTGCGAACCCCCGATCCTGCCCGGTCACTATCGCCTGCCCTTACGGTGCCAGACGATGATGATCGTGAACTTGCCGACAAGCGGTAGCTCAACTAGCAATTTGATCATTGTTGATCCTCCTTTCTGCTTCAACTGGAAGGCCCGGTCTCGAGCCGGGCCCTCTCCGGATTCCGGCCGCCTCGCCTCAAATCCCGAGGAACCGGGTGCAATCTTGGCTTGAAGCATCACCCCCACTGCTAAACTGAACGTAAGTGCACCCACCCATCCCCAGGAGGTCCGACCCGGCTGCCGACTGGCGTACGCGCCTCGCTTCTCTACGGAATATACGCCCGCTGCTGGGGATGGTTTGGGATACCAGTCCGCCGCTGGTAGGCGTAACCACTGTTTTGCGTCTAGTGCGGTCCCTCTTGCCTCTGGCTATGCTGTGGGTCTCGAAGTTGATCCTCGACGCGGTGGTGGCCTGGATAAAGCGCGGAAACGGTGATTCTGCGCGCCTCTGGAAGCTCGTTTTGCTCGAATTGGGGCTCGCGGTCCTGAGTGATCTGCTGGCCCGCGCCAATTCCCTAGCCGACAGCCTGCTTAGCGACCGGTTCACCAATCGCATCAGCGTTCGCCTGATCGAACACGCTACCAAGCTGGATTTGGCCTCCTTCGAGGATCCGGTCTTTTACGACAAACTGGAGCGGGCGCGCCGCCAAACCACCGGCCGGATCGGACTTCTAGCCGCCGTCCTGAATGTCGGCCAGGATACCCTGAGCCTGATTTCGCTCTCGGCGGGACTGATTATCTTTTCGCCTTGGCTGATGGTTCTGCTGGTTGCTGCGGTGATCCCGGCATTTCTGGGAGAAACGCATTTCACGTCGCTCGCCTATTCGGTACTTTACCGCTGGACTCCGCAGCGCCGCCTTCTCGATTACATCCGCCTGCTGGGGGCTTCCAACCAAAGCGCCAAGGAAATCAAGATCTTCGGGCTGGGTCCACACTTGACTGAACGATATCGTGAGGTTTCCGATCGTATCTATTTGGATAATAAGACGGTTGCCGTGAAGCGTGCGAGCGTTGGATTTGCTCTGAATCTGATCTCCACGGGTGGATATTACGGCGCGTATGCGGTGGTTTTGATCCGCACCCTGGCTGGCGCGATTTCGATCGGTACCTTCACCTTCCTTACCGGTGCCTTCTCCCGGTCGCGGTCATATATCGAAAGAATTCTCCAAAGTTTCACCGATATCTCAGATCAGGCGCTCTATCTGAAGGATCTATTCGAGTTCTTCGAGATGGAGCCCACCATTCGCAGCGCGGCCTCTTCCCTGCCCGCGCCTCGCCCCATCCGGACGGGCTTTGAATTCCGCAATGTGGGCTTCGCCTATCCCGGGTCCACGCGCATGGTCGTTGAGAACATGAACTTCCGGCTGGAAGCGCAGGAAAAGATAGCGCTTATTGGCGAGAACGGCGCCGGAAAAACCACCGTCGTCAAACTGCTGGCGAGACTATACGATCCCACCGTCGGCAACATCCTGCTGGACGGCATTGACCTGCGCGAATACGACGTGGAAGACCTGCGCAAAGAGATTGGCGTGATCTTTCAGGATTACATGCGCTACGAGCTGTTAGCCAAAGAGAATATTGGCTTTGGCAAGATTGAAGAACTGGCGGATCGGGCCCGTATTGAATCCGCCGCGCGTAAGAGCATGGCCTTCGAGATTATCGGCAAGTTTCCCAACGGATACGACCAAATGATCGGCCGGCGTTTTGACGGCGGCGTGGACCTGTCCGGAGGAGAATGGCAGAAGTTCGCGCTGGCACGTGCTTACATGCGCGACGCACAACTGCTAATCTTAGACGAGCCCACTGCCACGCTTGACGCCCGCGCCGAATACGAGGTATTCCGCCGTTTCGCGGAACTGACGCAAGGAAGAATGGCGGTGTTGATTTCCCACAGATTTTCCACAGTCCGTATGGCGGACCGGATCCTGGTGCTGCAGAACGGCCGCATCCGGGAACAAGGCACGCACGAGCACCTTGTGGCGCTAGGCGGGCAGTACGCGGAACTATTCGAACTGCAAGCAGCAGGCTATCGATGACCATAGAGATGAAACAGATCGTGAGCTTCAAACTGAATGCCTGAAAACAAACTACAAGTAATCCCCCTGGGTGGGCTGGGCGAGTTCGGCATGAACATGACCGCCTTCCGCTATGCCGACGAAATCATCGTGGTGGACTCCGGGATGATGTTCCCCGAAGACGAACTGCTGGGCGTGGATCTGGTGATGCCGGACCTCACCTTCCTCAAGGAAAACCAGTCGCAGGTCAAAGCCCTTATCCTGACCCACGGCCATGAAGACCACATCGGCGCGGTCCCCTATTTCCTGACCGAGATCCGGGTGCCGGTTTACGGCACGCCGTTCACGCTGGCCCTGGTGGAGCGCCGGCTGGAGGAATACGAGCTTGAAGAAGATCCCGAGCTCAACACGATCAAGCCTAAGCAAATATTGACGATCGGTCCGTTCAAGATCGAATTCATCCACGTCACGCACTCCATTGTCAGCGCCGTGGCCCTCGCGATCACGACGCCGCTCGGCGTGATCATCCACACCGGCGATTTCAAGGTTGACCCAACCCCCACCGACAACGAACTCTTCGACCTGCATACCCTGGCCGAGTATGGCAAACGCGGCGTATTGCTGCTGCTTTCCGATTCGACCAACGCCGACCGCCCCGGCTACACGGAATCCGAGCGGGCCGTGCAGCCGCGCATGGAGGATATCTTCAGCCGCGCCCAGCGCCGCCTGATGATCTCCTGCTTCAGTTCGTCGATTCACCGCATTCAACTGGTGCTCGATCTCTCCGCGCAATTTGGCCGTAAGGTGGCGATTATCGGGCGCAGTATGACGTCGGTCAGCGAGATTGCGCATTCGCTGGGCCTGCTCGAAATTCCGGATGGCGTGCTGCATCCGGCCGCAAGACGTGATGTCGACGGCGCCACACAAAGTAACCGTATCTGATCTCGGGCACGCAAGGCGAGCCCATGTCGGCGCTGTCACGGGTGGCGGTGGATAACCACAAGCAATTTCGGTGGAAGAAGGCGACACGGTGGTGCTCAGTTCGCGCATCATCCCCGGCAACGAGAAGGGCATTTTCCGCATGATCGACCACATGGCGCGCCGCGGCGCCGATGTGATGTATGGCAGCATGAATCCGCCGCTGCACGTCTCGGGGCACGCCAGCATGGAAGAGATGAAGCTGGTGCTGAACCTGGTGCGCCCGCGCTACTTCATGCCCATCCACGGCGAGTTCCGCCAGCTCACCAAGCATGCCCGCCTGGCCGAACACCTGCGCGCATCGGGTCTTGAAAACACCTTCATTATGGAATCGGGCGACGTGCTGGAGATCGATCATCATGGCGCGCGCAAAGCCGGCAAGGTGCCAGCCGGGCGCGTATGCATTGATTCCGGTTCGGTCGACGACGTAGTGGAGGAGATGGTCATCCGCGACCGCCGTCATTTATCGGAGGACGGCATCGTGCTGCCCATCATCGCCATTAACCGCCAGACCGGCCGTATGGAAAGCCTGCCCGAGATCGTAAGCCGCGGCTTCGCACTGGCCGAAGACGGCTCGGACTTCATGCAGGCGGCGCGCCAGGTAGTGGCCAAAACGCTCGAAGCCTCTAACCGCGAGGAGAAGACCGACTGGGGCGTGATCAAGGAAAAGATCCGCGCCGATTTGAAGCGCTACATCGTGAAAGAAACTTCGCGCCGTCCGCTGATTATGCCGGTTATTTTAGAAGTGTGAGCGGGGCGGCGCGAGTCGCATCCAACCGGCCCCGGATCAGTGATTCCACTTGCCGCCACACGCGGGGGTCCGATTCGATCTCGATGTGGGTCTTCATGAAGGCGCGCGCGTACCACGGATAACCGGCTAAACTGACGGGGCTATCTTTATAATCGAACTGGAAATTCCCCAGAATTTGCGTGCGCGCGGCGTCGGCGGCATGGATGGACGGACGGCCGCGCAGCCATCCGCCACGCTGGTAGAAGTTAGCCGCTTCGGCGACATTGGCCGGTATGGATTCGTCGTTCTCACCCAGTTTGGCAATGCTATCCACCTGCACGGTGAGCAAAACAGGGATGCCGTTTTTCTCGAGCGCGCGGGCCAAGGCTACGGCTTCCGACGCACCCCAACTATGGCCGTAGATGGCGATGCGGGCGCTTTGTTTCTCGACTGCAGATAGAGTACCGTCGTGGTCTACATCGAGCAGGCGCAGGACTTCGCGCAGTGCCTGACCGCTGTGGCGATTCTCGAAGAGCCTTACTTGCGCGCTGGGATAATCGGTGCGCAGACGGGCGGCAAGTTGCACCTCGGAGTGCGCGACGTTGTTGTGCGCCACCATCCCACCGACAAATCCGATTACGATCGCGGATGTGATCAATGCCACAGTATCCCCAGTTGATTGAATTGTAGCAGCGCCGGCGATGAACGGTGAACCCCTTAGGGAGTTAACACATATTACGGGCCGGATTTACCGGATTGGCTGTATACTCCAACGCTGGAGGCGAAGAAATGTCTACTAAGTTATGGAAGCCTATCGTTTCAATTGCGGGGGCGCTGTTCAGTTTCCCGTTCATTCTCACCGCTCAAATCGCCATTGGCGAATATACGATTCCGTTCCGGGGGGGGCAGGGTGTCGATATCACCGCCGGTCCGGATGGCGCTCTTTGGTTCAATGAAGATCCGTCTAATACTACCGAGCACGGTGGAATCGGGCGTATGACGACAGCCGGCGGGTTCAACGTATTCCTGTTGCCCCCCTACCCGGCGAACGAGACCAACAGCATTACGGCCGGACCGGACGGGGCGCTGTGGTACACCACATATCAAGTTAACGCTATCAGCCGCATTACGACTGCGGGCCACATTACGAGTTATCCGATACCGACCGCTAACAGCGGAGCGATCGGGCTCACGGTGGGACCCGATGGCGCATTGTGGTTCACGGAATCGACAGCCAACCAGATCGGCCGCATTACCACGGCGGGGGTCGTGACCGAGTATCCTGTGCCCACCGCCAATAGCGGGCCTAATGCAATAGCCGCCGGGCCGGATGGGGCGTTGTGGTTCACGGAATACAATGCCAACAAGATCGGCCGGATTACCACGGCCGGGCACGTGACGGAATATCCGATTCCCACGGCAGGGAGCCAACCCACTTCCATCGCGGCCGGCCCGGATCAGGCCATGTGGTTTACCGAGTTCAATGCCAACCAGATTGGCCGTATCGGGCGGGCGGGCGCCGTAACGGAATATGGCGTGCCCTCGCCGGTCTCCGAACTCGGGACTATCGTTCTGGGCCCAGACAGCGCCATGTGGTTTACGGAATTCAACGGGGGAAAACTGGGACGAATCGCCACGGATGGCGCGATTACGGAATACCCCATTCCCGCGCCGCTCGGCGCTCTGCCCAATGGACTCGCGCTCGGTCCGTATGGCTCGCTATGGTTCACCGACGACGAAAACGGAGCGATCGGACAAGCGGTGTTCCCGACGGCTACCCTTACGGCCGCCCCCAATAGCGGGGCTTATGAGGCTACCGTCAGTTTGAACGCCAGTGGATTCCTGCCGGGCGAGAATGTACAGGTTTATTCGAGCGGCATCGGGTCCGCGGTTTTGGCCAGCGGCACGGCTAATAGCGGAGGCGCGGTCGCCTTGACCGGTAGCGTACCCAATACGGCTTACGGCCCGCGCCTGTTTCTAGCCACGGGCCAAAGCAGCGGGAAAATCGCCGCTGCCAACTTCACGACTCTGTCGAAATTGGTGCTGTCGCCGGAGACCGGTCCAGTTGGCACCACGGTGACCGCGCAAGGCTTCGGTTTCGGATCGTTCGATCTGGTCACTATCACATGGGACGATCCCCGCGAATTCCTGGGCCGGGTGAATGCCGATGCGAACGGCAACTTCAGCGGCTTCACCTTCACCGTACCTGCGAATGCGACGGTGGGCCGCGATGCGGTTTTAGGAACCGACTTTGTGCCGGGCGCGCACGCTTTCTTCACCGTCGAATAAATTTTGGCGCTCCCCTTGACAATCTAGGGCAAGCTGCCGCATACTACCCATAGATCGTCATAGGAAACGCACTCAATGGCTAAATCCGATTCGCCCATGCTGCTGCAGGGCACGCTCGATTTGTTGATCCTGCATGCCCTGCAACGCGGCCCGCTGCACGGTTACTCCATCGCGCAGACCATTCACCTGCTCTCCGACCAGGCGCTGAAGGTGGAGGAGGGATCGCTGTACCCTGCCCTCTACCGGTTGGAATTGGATGGCGCCATTACCGCCCAATGGGGCGTATCGGAAAACAAGCGCAAGGCGAAATACTACGAGATCACCAAGCGCGGCAAGAAACTGCTGGCCAGCGAACAGGAAACCTGGAGCCGTTTGTCGTCAGGCGTCCAACGTTTGCTGGCGCGCCAGCCGTAGCCGACCTAGCCGAAAAAGGAGAAACCATGTCTCGCTTCTTCCTCAAATTGTTTCGCCGCCGCTCGATGGAACGCGACATTGAAACCGAACTGGCCTTTCATCGCGAGATGGCCGAAGCACAAGGCAACCCGATTCCCATGGGCAACACAACATTCGTGCAGGAACAGGCGCGCGATTTGTGGCGGTTCACCCGCATTGAGAATCTGTGGCGCGATGTGGTGTACGGCGCGCGCAGTTTACGGCGCAGCCCCGCACTGGTGGTGACGGCGTTGTTCTCACTGGGGCTGGGCATCGGCATCAATACGGGCATTTTCTCCCTGGCGACGGAATTCCTGCTGAGCGAACCTTCCATCAGCGATGCACGCTCGGTGGTGTCCATACGCCTCGGAGGCAACAGCCACTCCCCGAAGAGGGCCGTCGATTTCGTGGCCGCCAGCGGCCTGTTTCAGGACGTGGTCGGCGAGAACGAAGAGAATTATATTAACTGGAACGATGGATCGGATACGCGGCAACTGTTCAGCGTACAACTGACCAAGAACTACTTCACCGCGCTGGGCATTCCGATGGCTTATGGGCGCGGCATCCTGCCGCAGGATCCGAACGAAGTGGTGGTGCTGAGCAACCATTTCTGGCGGTCGCGCCTGCACGGCGATGCGGGCGTGGTGGGCCGCACGCTCCGGCTTGACGGACGCCCTTACATGGTGGTCGGCATTCTGCCGGCGGACTACCGGTCGCTGGTGGGCTTCGGATACTCGCCGGACGTTTACGTCCCGTATTATATTGACGATACCGTGCTGGCGATCTATGCGCGCCTGAAACCGGGCATGACGCTGGGCGGGGCGCGCGCCGGCATTACCGCAGTGGCGCAACGGCTGGATAAGGCGCTGCCTGAACCGTTCAAGTACGCGGATGAGATCCAAGTGGCCGCGGCCGGCGGGTGGGATCGCCTGAAGACGGAGAGCGGCGATGCAGACGGTCGGGTTGTTTTTCGTCATGCTGCTGGTGGTGGTCGGCCTGGTGCTGATGATTGCCTGCGTGAATGTGGCCAGCCTGCTGCTGGCAAGAGGGGCGGCGCGCCGGCAGGAGCTTGCCATCCGACTTTCGCTGGGCGCGGGCCAGGGCCGCCTGTTCCAACAATTGCTGGTAGAGGCGGCGCTGCTCGCGGCGATGGGCGCGGCTTGCGGACTGCTGCTGAGGCAGGCGATGGCCGTGGCCGTCGAGGGATACCAACCACCCCTGCCGGTCCCCATCCGGCTGCACCTGGCGCTCGATTGGCGCGTCACGCTGTATGCCATCCTGCTGGCGACGTTTGCGACCCTGGCTTGTGGCCTGCTGCCGGCGTGGCGATCGATCCGCCGTTCGATTTCGCCCGACTTGCGCCGGGAGGGCCGTATGCGGTTGCAGCGTGGACTGGTGATGGCTCAATTGGCATTGTCATTGGTAGTGCTAACGGCAGGATCGTTGTTCCTGCGCAACCTGCTGCGATCGAATGCGATCAGTCCGGGCTTCGATGTTCGGCACACCATATACGCCGATATCAACCTGCCTCCACAGGAATATAAAGACGCGGCGCGCAAGCGGCTTTTCACGGCCCGTTCGTTGCGGGAACTGGCGGCATTGCCCGGCATTGAGTCGGCGGCGGCGGCGCGCGTGATCCCGTTTAACGGCGGCATGCGATTTGGCGGCAATCTTACCCTGGTGGATACGGGGAAGAAGGTCAAAACTTTTTATTACTGGAACGCGGTGTCGCCGGATTATTTCCGCACCATGGGCATTCCAATTCTTCGCGGACAGACTTTCGAACTTGCCGGTCAGCCGGTGGCCACCGCCGGCGCGCGCCCCACTATCGTGAATACAACCTTTGCGCAACATTTTCTGGCCGACCGCGAACCGCTGGGCCGCATGTTTCGTTACGGCGAGGAAAAAGAGCCGTACGTCGTGACCGGAATCGTCGACGGCACCAAAAACCTTTCCATAGGCGAAGAACCGCAGGCCCAGATTTACGAAGACCTATCGCGCACCGATAACGACCGCACCCGTCTGGAATTCGTAGTCCGCAGCTCGACGCCTCCGAGTACCCAACTGCAAGCGGTACGGGCGGCGTTGCGACGGGTGGAACCGAATGCCGGCCTGGAAGTTGCCACACTCTATTCGAGCATTGGCCTGGCGTTTCTGCCCAGCCAGGTGGGGGCCGTGCTGCTGGGCGGCATGGGCGTGCTGGGACTGATGCTGGCGACGATCGGGCTCTATGGCGTGATGGTCTACTCGGTGAGCCGGCGCACGCGCGAGATCGGAGTACGGCTGGCGCTGGGGGCCGGCCGCCGCGATATTTCGTTCATGATCCTGCGGGGGGCAGCCAAGCTGATTGGGGCCGGGTCCGCCGCGGGACTGCTGTTCGCCTTCTTCCTGGTGAAGCCGCTGGCGGTCTTTCTGGTACCCGGCCTGCGTTCGGCCGACCCGGTAACTTTCATCGCGATGGCTGCGCTATTGGGCTTGACCGGCCTGGCTGCGGCATGGGGACCAGCGCGCCGCGCGGCGGCTATCGACCCGATGAAATCGCTGCGCTACGAGTAGTCCATTCGCTGCGAATTTCCATCCAGATTTTGAAGTAGAGCCATTCGGGCGGCGGATCGGACTCCTCTATGTGGTCGGGCCGCAGCACGAGGTTGCCGGTCTTCAGAAGGACCTCGCGCACCTTGGGATTCTGGTCCAACTTGGCGCGCATGGCGGCGACGATCAGCCGGTAATGCTCGCCCTTTTCGGGTGAGCGGTAAGGCATCCGGCGGCCTTCGAAGGTGACCCAGTCGATGCCCATCTTTTGCATGTTGCCTTCGGCCAGGGTGCCGGCATCCTTGGCGGCGAAGGCGGTCATGCGGGCGACCTGGTTGCGCGTGTGGATCCACTGGATGCCGGGCGCTGTCGCGCGCGGATCGCGAGGACCTTCGGGGTAGAGCATCATCTGCCAGAAGCCTTCGACGCTGGCGTAGGGGCGGCCGCGAAAGGTAAACGGCGTGGCCGCGAAGTTGGAGAGAATTCCCAGTTCGTTGCGCTTGGAAAGGATCACCTCGCCGGGCTTGGCCGCTTGCGGCAGGATCTCCCAACTGGCGCGAAGTTGCTCCGGAACCGGCGTCCACCAGACGGCGGGATAGGGCGGGGACTGCGCCAGGAAGCAGAGTAAAGCCATGATCGAGCAGGGCATGTTAGAGCTAGAATACAGTTAGGAGTGGACCATGTCTACTTTCTTGGTGTACGTGGTTTATGGCTTCTCCGCCTCTCTCGCCTTACTTTTCGTCTATCTCTTTCACACACGCTGGTACTGGCATGTATTGAGCGTGCTGACAGCTTTGGCGGTCGGATTCTCGCCCCCGCTGCCAGGTTGGGAAGGTCCCAGCCGGGACCTGGTCTATGGCTTCGTAGTCTTGTTCCTGCTGGTGTGGGGATTGGCCGAGCCCTTCGTCCACCGCCACCACCGCACTTACCTAATACGACACTAGCACGCGCCGGCAAAGCTGCCCTGGCGGCGGCCGGCGAATTCGTTTACTTTTCATGGAGTTACCAAAATTGCACTGGCGCGAACCGGGATGGTCGCGACGGGTGGCTGGTTTTTTTGGCAAACAAAGCCAATGAGAATTTCTCGGCCGAGGGGAGGTGGCCGGCGGGCGACGGCGAACGGATTGGGCAAAATTGGGCAACTTTTTCGACTCTTGCGGCGAGGTACGGGAGGCGGCACACTGAGGGTGCGCGGCACCTCGTTACAATGTCGTTTCCATGCCACGCCGGTCCGCCCTTCGCGATACGCTCGAATACTGGATGGCGCGGGCCGTGGTGGGGTCACTGGCCCAAACACCGCTTCCGGTAAGCGAATGGCTGGCGCGGCGCTATGCGAACCTACTGGACCTGGCGCTGCCGAGGCTACGCAGAGTGGCGTTGAGCAACCTGGCGATGGCGCTGCCGGAACTAGACGGGCCGGGGCGGCAGCGCATTGCCGATGGAGTGTTCCGGTCGATTGCGCGGCTGCTGGTGACCTTCGCCCGATTTCCGCAACTGGACCGCGGCAATATTGGGGAATGGATCCGGTATGAGGGGTTCGAGCATTTTGAAGAGGCACGCAAGCGTGGCCGGGGCGTGCTCTTCGCCACCGCACATTTGGGGAATTGGGAACTTAGCGCGTTCGCGCACGCGTGGATGGCGGCGCCGATGAACGTGGTGATCCGGCCGTTGGACAATCCCAAGATCGACGCGCTGGTGGAGCGGTTGCGGACGCTGTCCGGGAACCGGTTGATCGGCAAGAAGGAATACGCGCGCGGAATTCTGAAGGCGCTGCACGACAACGAGGCGGTGGGGATTCTGGTGGACCAGAATGCGTCGCTGGAAGAGGGCACGTTTGTGGACTTTTTCGGGGTGCCGGCGTGCGCGGGGACGGGCTTCGCCAAGTTGGCGGCGCATAGCGGTGCGGCGGTGATCCCGGGATTTGCGTTGTGGCTGGAGAGCGAGCGGCGGTATGTGCTGCGATTTTATCCGGAGGTAGAGATGACGGGGGATGCGGAGGCGGACACGCGGGCGCTGCACCGGCGGTTGGAGGGAGTGGTGCGGGAGTATCCGGACCAATGGTTATGGATACACCGGCGGTGGAAGACGCGTCCGCCGGGTGAGGGGTAGGGGGGGGCTTGGCGTGGTGAGCGCCGGGCGCTTGCGGGCGGGAGTTCGCGGCGAGGAAATAACTTGAAGTGTGCGGATTTGGACGGGGCCGTACGTGAAGGTGGGGAATCGTTACAAGATGGAGGAAGGGGAGATCGAGGTGGATTCGATTGAGCCGATCGGGTTGCCGGATATTACTGGGGATCTGGCGCGGGAGTCGGGATTTTTGGGATTGGTGGATTTGCTTAAGGTGGCTAAGCATGGGAAGGAACTCGGGGGAAGTGAGCCTTGGAAGTGGTGGAGTTAGGGTCTGGTAGTCCTTTGATTTGCCAGGATTTTCGCATCGGAATTCGATTCTTGTCCTTAATCATTTCCGAGTGGCTTGATTCGCCCGAACCCACGTGAATTACCGGTCACGTACCGATCTCTGTTGGGGACATTCTTTCGGACAGGGCTCTCCGGAGTAAAATCGACGGTATGACGGATGAACAGGTCCAGACTGCCGTGGGTGCCGCCATCCGTTCGCTTGCCGCTGAGCATCCGGGCCTTGAATTCCACTCGGTGCACGAGCGGTCAACGGCTCATCGCTTGGCAGTCCACTTCGAGCGGCTATTTGCCGAATGGAACGTTGATTGCGAGTACGACCGCGATGGTCAACTTCAGAAGTCGTTAATAGGAATCGCTGGATGCGACAAACACAAAGCCACGCACGAGATCCTGCCAGATATTATTGTCCATCACCGCCAAGGCGAGGGTCGAGAAAACAACCTGTTGGTGGTTGAAATAAAGAAGCATGCAACGGAAGATCGCTGTGACCGCAGGAAGCTTGAGCTGCTAACGAATTCCGGCGGCCACTATCAATATCAGCTCGGCTTGTACATCAACATCGGCAATAGCCGGTTCGAATGCACCTGGTACAAGAACGGTGCCCGCTTCCAATGAAGAAACCGCCTTCCCGCTGTCCGGTGACCGTAGTTTTCTGACCTTTCCAGCGAGGCAGTGCGCCAAGGTCAGCGATCGATCATCCAGATTCCGGCCGCTCCGACCTTACGCAACGGAGATGGTCCCAGGCGTTCAATATCGGTGTCGAACTGGGCACCATTGACTAGGGATTTCGGAGATAACACTGCTCCGTACAAGTGGTTATCGTGCGGACGAGATAGCTTCGTTGCCTACTCACAATCACGATTAGCGCTGTGCGGAGGGTGAACAGGTCTTTCCCGCTGGCGCTGGAGCTCTACGCCTCGCCCGGCGTCGCGTATTGAAATGTTGCAGCTGCGTGTTCCGGCGAATCGATCACCCGTTTGGACGTGGTGGCGATGCCTCTACTGGAAACGCTGCGGCTTCGCCTGGAGCCCGCTTGCGAGCATGACGCTCTCGCCTTTTGCGCCATTTCAGTTCGAGCCAGGCATGGTACGAGGGAAGGCCCAGGTACAGTTGCTGTGTAGCGTCGGCGAGGTTTCGGAGGTTTTCTGGTCGGAACATACCGGCCTTAGCGAAGGCGGCGTGTTGGCCTCCGGCCTTTTCCCAGGCTTCGTGGAATGAAAAGCTAGTGAAGAGCTCGGTGCCGGTCAGAATCACGAGCGGCGCCCTAGTACGGCTCTTATCTTTCAAGAACTCACGGCCCCAAAGTGCGAGCTTCGAAAGGCGTTCCACCTCTTCCGCCGAAAGGCTGTTGGCCGGCTTCATTGTGGCAAAAACGCAGATACTCCCCGGAAAGTGCTCGGCGAGCGCCTTCATTCGTTTAATGTCTTCGGCTTTGAAGGTGTCCTTGCCGAAGCTCTTTGCTTCCCCGAAAACCAAATCGGTTGGGTAGTCATTTCCGAACATTAGCTTGCGCTGGTACCACAGGATGAAGTCGGCCTCGACCCTGCGCTTCGGCGCGAGTTCGAGGTTCTGGCCCGTGGACCATGTTGTGCCCGCGTTGTCGCTGCTGCCCAGGACCTCTTTGAAAAAGCGGATTGCTAGCGACGACGCGTATCCACCCCCAGCGTAGTCGGGAAGGACAAACGGACCGATTAAGCGGTATGCCCATCTTGCGTAGTCCGATGAGCCGGGGTTGAGCACAGGGAAGTCAAAATGCTGCAAACATAGGGTACACCGCATCTCGTAGTCGAGCTGCTTTAGGGAATACCAATTCCAACTGGCGCACTTGCTGCATTTCAGCTCCAGCCCCAACTCCAGCACGTTGTGTTCGACCAGCGATTCGAATGTGCGTCCGCCCCAAATGTCATTCTTCGTTGCGTCTCTGATCTTGTTCTTGAGCTCAAGGTAATGCGCGCTCGGGGAAAGCGGTCTTCGGGAGAGTGAGTTAAGGAGTTCGATGACCTGGGCGTTCGCAAGACTCCTTAGCCCGAAGCTCCCGACTGTATTGATGATCTGTTGAGTTGCTCTGCCTGCCTCGGACAGCGTGGCCGTTAATCCGTTAGCTTCAAACCAATCGCGAAATGCAGAGGTTCCGTCTGCGAGCTGAAAGTGCTCAGGCAACGACATGATGCGGGGGAATGTAACGAAGCCTTCTGTTGTAGGAAGTACCGTTTCGCTGCCCAAAGAAAAGCGAGGAACCTTTGGGTCTCGATAATCCGTCGGGTACGTAGTCGCGATTAGGCCGTCGCGCGTCCAGTCTCTCAACCGAACAACATTCGCCCATCTATTTCGGTTGCTGTGTTCCTCCGCAAAGTCGGGATGTAGTGTCTCGAAGGTAATTCTCGGGCTGTCGGACTCATACGCCGATGAGAGGGTTTTCTCCGCTGCCGTGACAGTAGCTCGCATCTCGCGGGCGGTGAAACCGGGAGATGGCCGCCAAAGAGATGGATACCAATCTTGGCGGATATTTGTAGCGGGTGGGTCCACAATAAAATTCGCCGCGTGAAGCAGCTCAAGGTCTCCAGTCGAAATCGACCGTGAGAACAGAACCTTCGTCTTGATCATCACGCCGTGGAGATTTCCCGGCAATGGTCTGTGATTCTTAGCGATGAACTCTTTGCAGTAAGGAGAAAGCTCAGGAAGCCATTGGCGAGGAATCGGTGTCAGTTGGCTTCGCACTGTCCGGAGATTCCAATAGTCGATTAGGTCGCGGGCTTTAAATGCGTCCAACACGAAGATCGTCGGGCCTTCGTGGTCGTGATACTGAACCTCCGTCTCCGCATGACCGAGCCGTAGCGCTGATGTAAAGCCCGCCTTCAACAGCTGCTCATAGGTGGTCGAGTCGAGGGCAACCTCTTTGGGGGCGATTGCATCTTTAAATGCACGCCCTATGTAGGCCAGCTGTGGATCGTTAGGAAAAGAGCCGAACACACATGCAACCAGCCCGGTAAACCGCTTGTCCCTAGCGAGCACGTGGACAATGTTGTGCTCATGCCTTCGACTGAACTGAAATTCCTTTCGGTAGAGTTCCCAGTAGAGCTCTACGACATTGAGGCCCGATCCGTCCCAATGGCGCTCTCCCTGAGGTCGGAGCAGATCGGCCAGAGAAAGGACGCGTTCTTTATCGAAGCCCAGGCCGTTGGCCATTCCGGGTTCTGTTTCGACAAGAAAGTCCGGCTCGAAGAAATCAAGATACCCGTTGATGATTTGAGTGGCTGTTTCGAATCGATGGCCGTGACGGTCCCACCATCTAGGCACCTGATTTATAAACGGAATGATCGGATTGTATCTGCCGCCCCAGAGGCAGGTATTTATTCGAAACACCTGTAGCGTATGGAGCATGGAATCTGGTCGCACCAGAAAACCAAAGCGAACGGGACGAAGGCGAAGTTGTACGCTTAGTTCGGGCATTCCTCTCTCGGGAAATGAGATTTATATTATACGGCCGCTTTATTTGGCGCGCTGGGCCGCCAACAAGAGCATCGGCGAACTGTCGGCTACTCGTGGAATGCGCGCATTAGGTACTTCGTTTGGCCTTCTACTAACCAAAAAGCCGCAAGCAGACTTAACCTCGGAACGCGAACAGTCGGCGCCGGGTCCATTCTGGCTGATGCAAACTCATCGATATGGCCTTCGCCAAGCGCCTGCGGGATGGAGTTCGCCGCGCTGGGAAATCACTTGCGGTGTGCGGATTTGGGCGCGCCCGCACGTTAAGGTCGGCAACCGATCCAAGGTGGAGGAGGGGATATCGAGGTGGATTCGATAGAGGCGGATCGGAGATTTGGCGCGGAAGTCGGAATTTTTGGGATTGGTGGACTTGCTCAACGTGGTCAGGCATGGGAAGGCGAGAATATTTATTTGATCCGGATTCATTATGTGCGACCGCTGTGACAAGGGGGGAACTAGGACTGGGTTAGTTGACGTCAATTGGCCTTCTCGCCACCTGAAGTGGTTCCCAGAATCAGCACCGGTGACAGACCAGCCAAGTGGAAGTCCGGGCCGGCAACTTGGTGGCTATACTGAATATGGAACACGCATCTCAACGACTGTGAATCGTCATTAGTGCACGCCTTCCGCCGCTTGCCTCCGGAAACAGCGACACAACTATCGGCGCTCGCAGGGCGATTAGCGGAACTCGCGGCGAACCGAAAGATCGACTGGTCCGATGCCTGGCCGGATGAGGACCTGAACGAATTCCGGGCAGCATCGCTGCTACGCCACGATGCGGAGGAGTCGAAGGAACCGGATTGGAGCCTGGCGCCCGGCCGTGGTCATTGCGAGCGCTGCGTATCTTGCCGAGCGTCCGGTGCGGTAGTAGGTATTCTTACCACGAAGTTGCCAAGAACGCGTGGCGCGACCGATTACGTCCTTCAGGATTGGCAATTCGCGGGAATTGCTCGGCATGTACAGGTGATCGGCCACCTCGGCGGCCGCGGCCGCGGGGGAAGAGTGGGGATCGAGTGAGCCGAGTGAGTGATTCGGTTAGTCGTCCGGCAGTGCCTCAGTAGGGTTTTCCGTCCTGGAATCCAATTCCTTATACTGGTGTTGCAGGTAAGAAGCCAAACCAATGAAGGACATTCTTGGTCAGCAACTTGGATTTTGGCGCAACGGACGAGTCCATCCACAAGTTATTCAAGAAGTATGGCCATGCGGAAAATGTGCGCGTACTGGTTGATCGCGACACCGGAAAGCCGCGCGGTTTTGCCTTCGTGGAGATGGGTTCGGATGCCGATGCCGAGCGGTCGCCGACTCAAAAAGAAAACCCCGGTGAAAGGCGCCAAACTCAAGGGCGCTGGGGCGCGGGCCGCCGCAACCACCTCGGAGAGCAGTTCGGAGCATAACAGCGGCGGCTCAGAAGTTAACGTCAGCGGGACTGAAATGTATACGGTGGATCTGGATGGTATTGTCAGTGTCACTGGCCGGGCGATTGAAGTGTTCGGTGCTCGGGACAAGGCAATCCACTGGCTCCGTACGCCGTTGCCTTCCCTTTCGCGCGGGACTCCGCTCTCAATGCTGAAGACCGCCGAGGGCATAGAGCAAGTTGAGGACGTTCTCGGCAGGATCGAACAGGGCGTCTGGTAAGCCATGCGGGTTTACCGGATTGGGAGCAGCCGGTATCCGGCCAACGACGGGAAAGGCGCTGCGCGATTCGGAGGCCGATGGAAGCACAAGAATATCCCCCTCGTATATGCGGCCGAGAGTCGAGCGCTGTGCGCGCTGGGGATTCTGGCTGCTAGCCGCGAGTTTGCAGAAGACTACATTTCGATTCGAGCCATGACGTAACGGAGCCCGTCTCCGAAGGTCCCAAAAAACTTGCACCCGCGAGTTTCGAGCCTCTCGCGAATGTCAGGATCGTCAAAGTCCTTGGTATTGCGATTGAGGAAGCAACTTTCAGGGCGGCCGTGGACGTCCAAGTGAGCCAGCACAGATGCCAGCACAATCGCGTCTTGGCCGGACATGCCAAATTCCAACTGTATATTTATTGCCGACGTCAGAATTGCAGCGTCGAGCGAAATCACATTGGCCGTTCGCAGAAGACGCGAGACCGTGTCGCGCAGGCCGTCACGCTCAAATTGAGCGCTGGCGATGAGAACCGATGCTAAAGCTTCGAAAGTGGCCGGAACCGCACGATGTGGCTTAGATCTGCCCAGTTCGAAAAGCTGCCCCCGCAGGTCGTTGCTGAGCCGCGAGCGGGCTTTCTCCTTACCCGAGATCGCGACGTGCGGTTCGGCCAGGGAGAACGCAGGCACTGCGAGCATAATACGGCCTTTAGATGCAAGATCGACGATCTCGGCACAGCTATCGCATTCCTCTTGTTGGAGCGAGTGCTCAAGCACGAAGTTGGACTCGACATAGACCGTCATTACGTCGGATTCATTTCGATGCGAGCCTCCTGCAAGGATCCGCTGAACTCGGACAACCATGCCGAAGAAGTATCATCCTTCGCGGTGCGCTCAGATCTTGCGATGTCGGTTAACCAGGTCAAGACGAGGAGGTCGAATGCTTCCGGGCCGATCTCGGATGGCTCCTGATGTAGTTTTTGGAAGTAGGGCTGGAAGACCTTTGCCGCATCTATCGTAAACTCGGGTGGCATCTCCGCCACGTTCGGGTCTCCTTGCTTCCAGAAGTACATGCGTTCGGGAGTTGCAATGAGGAAGTATTTGGCCCAAGGCAGTATCCCGTGCGAGAGCAGGTTTCTTCTCAGACGGGCAGCCCACGACTCCGATGTGCCGTGTCTGCTCTTAGCCTCGGCTAACAGGAGAACCCGACCTTCCCGGTCATAGGCGACGAAATCGATACCGCTATGTTGTACAGGCATGATTCTGTTTTGAGCTTCGCAGAGCTCTAAATCCATTCTCCCATCTTTGGCGTCACCTTCCAATTTGGCTGAAGTGGCGTACCCCATTGCCGTATCCAGACTTCGCGAGGGATAATTGAAAACCTGTGGAGAAATAGCATGCGCAATACGCACCTTGCCGCGAACCTGACTCTGGCCTTCGCTCTAGTTACTTTTGGAGCCATGGCTGCCACCCCGCCGCGTTTCAATTCCTCGCTGGTCTTTCCTGCCTACGGCGCCACCTCTATGGCTACGGGCGATTTCAATGGTGACGGAAATCTTGACCTGGCACTGGCATCGAACCAGGCCGGCGTGGGCACCACGTTGAGCGTTTTTGCGGGCGACGGCCATGGAGATTTGAAGGCGCGGTGGAGCTACCAGGAGCCACTTCCCGCGCAAAGCAACGGTTCCGCCCTGGCGGTTGCCGATTTCAATGGCGACGGTAAACTGGACCTGGCGCAGGCTGTCGAGGGTACTGCGGGCGGCGTGATGATCTGGCTGGGCAATGGAGACGGCACTTTTCAGCCGCCTATCAGTAACGCTGGCGGCGTAAGTCCCTACACTCTGGCGGTTGCCGATTTCAATGGCGATGGTAAACCCGATCTGGTGGTAACTAACGGATACCCGGCTCGTAACCTAATTTCCGTTCTGCTGAATAATGGCGATGGCACTTTTCAGCCGCCGGTCACCCTGACAGTGCCCGACTTTCCTGATTGCGTGGCCGCCGCGGATTTGAACGGCGATGGCCGCATCGACCTGGTAGTGGCAACCGAAACCGTTGTGGCCGTTCTTCTCGGCAACGGCGACGGCACTTTCCAAGGCCCGGTCAGCTACGACAGCGGGATCACGAACGCACTGGGAGCCGTGGTGGCCGACTTCAATCGCGATGGCGTGCCCGACTTGGCGATGATCAGCCCTTACAATCTGGCTGTCATGCTGGGGAACGGCGACGGCAGTTTCCAACCGGCAACTCTGTCGGATGCCGGAGACGCTCCGATATCCCTGGCCACAGGCGATTTCAACGGCGATGGCACACCGGACCTGGCGGTCGGCTACAGCGGTGTTAGCGTGCTGCTAGGCCAAGGCGACGGGAGTTTCTCGCCCCCTGTCTCTTACGTCTCGGGTGACTACACGGAGCGGTTAGCAGCCGGCGATTTCAACAACGATCACCGGCTGGATCTGGTCGCGATCAACGTCCAGTCGGATACCATCAGCTTGCTTCTGGGTGACGGTAAGGGCAGGTTTCCGTCTCCACCAATGTATGGGGAGGTGTTTGAAGGGGACCATTTCGCTATGGCGGACTTCAATGGCGATGGCAAGCCCGACTTAGTAGTAACCAGCGCTTACTACGACCAGTCCACCTACGATATCGGAATCTATCTAGGCAATGGGGATGGGACCCTGAAGCCGCCCATCCTTTATAACTACCCAAGCAACGTCATGTCCGTCGCGGCGGCCGATTTCAATATGGATGGGAAGCCGGACCTGGCGTTGAAGCTGCAGGGCAAGGTAGCGATCACGCTGGGAAATGGTGATGGAACTTTTCAACGTCCAACCGTATTTGCGGCCGGCGGCGATTTCATCTTCACCGCGGATTTTAACGGCGATGGCAAGTCGGATCTGGCAATGCTGTCGGTGGAGGGGGTAACGATCTGCCTGGGCAATGGGGACGGCACCTTCGGCGCGCCGGCGCACTATCTGGCGGGGGGGATCCTTACGACCTGGCCACAGGCGATTTCAATGGCGACGGCAACATCGACCTGGCGGTCGCCAACGTGCAAACCGGGGACGTTTCCATCCTACTGGGTAACGGCGCAGGCGCATTTCGACTTAGCGCTAGTTATCCGACCGGGGGCGAATCGCACTCGGTGGCGGCCGCGGATCTTAACGGCGATGGCAAGCTCGACTTAGTGGTGGGCAACAAGCATTCCATTTGCGTGCTGTTCGGCGATGGGCGGGGAACCTTCGAGCCGGCGGTGATCTACCCGACGGTGTTGTCCCCTCCGACTTCTGTGACTGTGGCGGATTTGAATCAGGACGGCATACCGGACATTGTCGCGACACATAAGGGAACGTATGCCGTGTCGATCATGCTGGGCACGGGCGGCGGTACATTTCAGGCCGCACAAGATGCGCGCAACTTTAACGCGGGTTCCTTTCCGGAGGCGGCGTTGGTGGGCGATTTCAATCTGGATGGAATACCCGACCTCGCATTTGTGAGCGGGGGCGTTACAATTCTGACGAATCAGAGCCGGTAGGTGCGCCGATGCGGGCTGGCGTAAACTTAAAACTGGAGTTGATACGATGCTCCGTTCCACCTTAAGGCACAAAAAGCTGACGGCCTTATTAATGTGCGGAATTTTGACCCTGAGCTATTTAGCGTGGAATGCGTCGGCTTTTGTCCGGGGTGCGATGGTAGCCCAGTACGACATCGCTCATGGACACTACCGGCACTTGACATATGGGCTGCCGATTCCATGGCAGCCTAGCTACGCACAGGTGCTTCGGCAACGTTATGGAATCGAGATGCAAGCCGTCGCTGGTTGCATCGTTTCAAGGTTGCTCATGGCCTACGTTGACGGATACAACGGGGTGAGTACTTCGGCGGCGAATCGAAGGTGGCGACGAGACGTATTCAAAGATAGTTGGAAGGCAGCCCGTGAGATTGGCGCCGGAACCAACCGCGTGCGATAGTTTGGCCGCACTGACGTCCGGCGGTGACAGATATGGTATTGCAGTCTCCGCGCGGGCGACCCCGGCTCATGACTGCCATCTCGCGGGCATATACCCGCAAGCGCCGGTTCAGTTGCGAAATCTCCGTCGTCGCCTCGATAATTGGCGCGCGGCCTAGCGTGTTACACTGCCAAAGTAGCTTTCGCTCCATTGCCCGGGTGGCGAAACCGGCAGACGCAAAGGACTTAAAATCCTTTTCCCGGCAACGGGAGTGTGGGTTCGATTCCCACCCCGGGCACCACACACGATCAACTATTTTGAACGGCTCTCCTTACCCTTAGAACGAACCTGCGGTTCGATTCCGCGCGCGGCGAGGCGGGGCAAACAAAGCCTAAGATAATGAATGTAAACGAGTTAGATAGTTTAGACGGGGCATGGGGCGCGAGGGAGTTGGGTGGCGGGGCAAGAGCCGGGGGCCGGAATATGGTTATTTTCGCTTCTTCTTGGCTTTTGGGGGGGCGTTTCAGGATTGAGGAGAGGAAAACTAGGTTTCGGGGTTGGGTCGAGACACAATACTGGCGCACCCTTCGTTGCCGGGCGCGGGGTTGTCAAAGATCTCAGTGCGGGAAAAGTTTAGCGAGTGTCGGTGGTATCGGGCGCGCAGAACATGGGCTGCGGGTCGACGGGTTCCGACATGACGAAGCCAGGATGCGGTTTCACTTGGTTGTTGAGCACCTCCTGCAGGGGTTCGGCAGGGGATGCGGGTTGCGGCTGCGCGGAACGCTGCTTTTGTAACTTCTGCAAGTAGTCGACGGCGATGCGAAACTCTTTTTCGAGTTTGGTGCGCTGTTTATCGACTTCGGCCAGCATGGCGAAGCGGCGTTCGTTGAACGGGATTTCTATATAGATGCGGGTTTCGGAGTTGGCGTTGCGGATGAGCAGCCACTGGATGACGACCAAAGTTTCGAAGCAGCAGGTTTCAGTGCGGTTGCGGGGATTCCATTCCGAGAACAATTCGTCCCAAAGCTGGGAATAGGCCGCGGCGTTTTCGGTGGGGAGGATAACGGCGCGGGTGCGCAGGCCGAAGGTGAGGGCGTTGAAGCGGATGGCTTCGCGACCTGCCTCTGTTTTCGGGCCGCAGGACTTCTGGGCATTCTGCTTATTCGCCTGATGCTGTTTCTCTGATACCAACATATTTGCTCCTTTGATGGCGGGGTGGACCCGCTATCCGATTTGAGTAGAGCATGCGATTTCCGGCGTTGGGGTGCATGTATGCGGCTAAGTGATACTCAGGATGGGATCGAACTGTTTTTGCCTGCGTGTGATCGGCGCACGCCGTTCGGCCACAACGGGACGACTCCGTGACGGTCGCCGCTCCGCTAGAGTTTGTTTAATAATGTGCGAAACTGACCTGATTCGGCCCAGTCTGCGGGAGAAATGTGGCCTGTACCATTTTGCCTGGCGCGTTCACGCATCCAGACGGCGTAATGCCCGTGGGGCAGGTCTCATACGTAAACGTTTGCTGCCGGTCCGGGATCGCCGTCAACCGCTGATACGCATCGTAGCTGTACGATTCCGTATTGCCGTTGGCGTCTTTCTTGGTGGCCAAGGTTCCGTCCGCGTTATAAGTATAGCCCACCGTCCCCGTTTTCCGGATTCGTAGCCGAACTCAGCCGCTGCGTGGTCGGATCGTACACAAAAGTGCGCGTCTGCGTCTTCATCCCGTTGGCCGTGCTGCGGGGCATCCCCACCTGCGTCAAATGATTCAACTGATCGTATACGTAGCTCGTCAGCAGCATCCCCGCCGTATCGCAGCGAAACATCAATCGTACCAATGTCTGGCGCTCAACTCTGCTAAGTTCCCTAGTGCGGATCCACCGGCGAAAATCGCCCGTCCCACATTACGCTGTGATTGTCTTTCGAGCTCAGCGGGCCGTCACCAGATACTCTGAAGACGCGGCCACGCATGCCGCAGCGCTGCCCCAGCGGAAAACCCCGCGGTCCGCAGAAGTGGTATTCCGTAGCTCGCATAGAATTGGCAACCGGTGACGTTCGACGTCGAAAGGCAAGAGAGGCCTACCAAATCCTCGAATGGCATGCCGCCAAAGACTGAAGCCATCGAGTGAAGCCCAATCCACGCCCATAGCACTCCCACAATCCAGGTCCATGCCGAAGCGTCCTGTCTCCATTTGATCATTGGTAGGCATCCCAGCCCTAACGAAATACAGGCGTCCGCCAGCACTTGGATTCGGAAGGCCGATTTTACTGCCCCAGTCAGAGGTATCGGGGCGCCTAGAACCGCCGTGGCCAAAACCGCTATCAGAGTCGAAACCAGCAGTGAGGCCAGCCACCTGCTAACGCTTCTCACCGGATGGGTTACCTTTCCGTCGCCGCCGCGGCTGGACCGCCACAAATATCAAGCGAAAGCCTATGTAGCAGAAAAAGCATGCGGTCAGCCCGACCATGACTGACCGGTCCCTTAAGGCGAAATATGCGATTTCTAAACCGAGTCCCGAAAAGCTGCCACCGATGATTAAACCGCCGGTGCGCTGAACCATGGTGGGGTGCGCCGAACCGCGCCAAAGGAAGCTATCTGCCGCCCGCCCCCCCACAAGAACATTCGGCCACAAAATGTTTTCCTGTCGCCGTCTTATATCCTGGATGAATTCTGCCGCGTCTAAGCGTTTCGACCGGATCGATTTCTTTTTCCTCATATCAAGGCTGTGCTGTTCCCGCAAGGACCATACAAGCAGCGTAGCTTGTGCCCCAATCAAAAATGAGCGCTAATCCGTTTACGGGCTCACTATAAGGATCGTCCAATGTCCAGGCGGCAGTTTAGGCTCACTGCAATCGCTCCAGATTGACGTAGGCTGCGAACGCTGGTGATCCTATGGTGGCGCCGAGCGCGAAAGCGTACGTTAGATTGTGGGTGCCGTCTGCCTGAAGAATGGTTGTGCCTTGTGCGAAATTGAGGGCGCCGTTGCAAACAATTTGAGCCGGCATTCCATTACTTCCGCTGGCCCCGCCTGTAGTTCTTGCGGCCGCCCCATCATTCCATCCTAGGGTGACGGTCAGCGGGTCCGATGCGACGGAAAAGCTCGCGCCATCTTTCAACATAACGCTGTTGGACTGTATCATTCAACGCCGATTCTGTCAACCTCGGGGCGATGCGGAAAACGGACTTGGTTCGCGGCGATTGCGGCACCCTAGCCGTGTTACGCGGGGCTCCTTGAAATCTGAATGGGCCGTATGGACGACCGAACCGAGTGTTTCGAAGGAGTCCCGCTCCAAACTACCTAAGGTTGAAGAGGTTGAAGAGTACGATGCGCCCGAAATCTTGAAGTGAATACTCTTCACCTCGACAATGCCCCCCTTACGTCGCGGTTCGGTTTGAGTTTGTTTAATAATGGGCTTCGGAGGCGTCTTCATGTATGAAGAGCAAGGGAGGAAAGAAAAAGTGGAGGCCACCGCCCAAATCGAACCGGTCCAAGCCACACCCCCACCGGGTCTGGAACTGGACCTAGTATTCCGGGAGCATCACGCCACCGTTTTCCGCGCGGCCTACCGCGTTACGGGTAACGCCAGCGACGCTGAAGACGTTCTGCAAACCGTCTTTATGCGCCTGCTGCGCCGCCAGCCGGACGCCGAAGCCGTCGGCAATGTGGAAGGGTATCTACGGCGAGCAGCCGTAAACGCAGCGCTGGACCTGATTCGCTCCCGGCAGTCCGCGCCGCAAATCCCATTGGACGACGTGGCCCCACTGCTTTCCGAAAAAGCCTCACTTGCTCCCGATCGTTTGCACCGGTCCACCGAAATCCGCACCTGGCTGCGAGAGGCCGTCGCCCGGCTTAGTCCCCGGGCCGCCGAAATGTTCGCGCTTCGTTTTTTCGAAGGCTGCGACAATCCGGAAATCGCTCACGCACTCGGCACTACGACAGCCAGCGTAGCAGTAACCTTGTCCCGCACACGCGATCGCATTCAGCAGGAATACCGTTCATACATGGGAGAAATCAGATGACGTCACAAGATCCGAACCTCGATCCCCTCTTGGAACAAGCCATCGCCGATATTCACGGCGAAGCCATCGATCCCGCGGTAATCGAAGCGGCCGCCGGGCGGGTGCAGGCGCACCTCGCGCAACACCATACCTTGCATACCTGCGCCGATTTTCAGGCGCTGATTCCGGAGTATCGCGCGGGCACGCTCAGCTCCGCGCGCGCGTTGCTCCTGAAGGATCACACCCACGAATGCGTAGCCTGCTACCATGCCATGGCGGGAACCGCGCCTGGAACCAAACAGCAGTCCCGCGCCGCCAACCGCCAGCCACAGATGTTCCGATGGGCGCTGGCAGCCGCGCTGGTGGCCGCCGCGGGCCTTTCGTTCTGGGCTTTCGGCGATCGTCTGCGCCCCGCCTACAACGGCCCGGAAGCCACGGTCGAATCGGCTGACGGATTGATTTACCGGGTTTCCGAGACCGGCACGGTGCCGCTGATCCGCGGCGCAGCGGTGCCCGCGGGAGCCGACATCCGTACGGCCCGCGATTCCCATGCCGTGCTGCGCCTGCGGGATGGCTCGCACGTCGAGATGCGGGAGCGCTCCGGGTTTTCCGCCTCGGAACGCGGGAACGACCTGACTATCGGCCTGGACCACGGTTCCATCATCGTGCAAGCGGCCAAGCGGCATGCCGGCCATCTTTACGTGGCCACGCGCGATTGCCGTGTCGCCGTCACCGGTACGGTATTCAGCGTGAACAGCGGGTTGAAAGGATCGCGTGTTACGGTGATCCAGGGTACCGTCTTAGTAGCGCAGAACCGGCACGAAGACGTGCTGCACGCGGGCGATCAGGTGTCGACCAGTTCGGCCATGGGCGCTACGCCGGTGTCCACGGAAATTTCCTGGAGCCATAATGCCGACGCGTATATCGCGATGCTGAACGCCGTCACCGCTCTTAACGTGAAGCTCGATCAGGATCACTTCCCCGCCCTGCGCTATTCGAGTACGTTGTTAAGCCTGGTGCCGGCCAACACGGTGGTCTACGCCAGCATCCCCAACCTGAGCCAGGCGCTGACCGAAGTGCAACAGGTTTTCGTACCCAAGATCCAGCAGAATGCCACGCTGAGCCAATGGTGGCAGCAGAACAAGCTGGACCAGGTGATCGGCGATATGAGCACCATGAGCAGCTACCTGGGCAACGAGATGGTGGTGGCGGCTTCGCTGAATGGCGGTGGTCACCCGGGACAGCCGGTGATCATGGCTGAGCTGAAGCAGTCCGGCTTCGCGGCTTTCGCGCAATCGGAAGTGGCCAAGCTTTCGAGCGGGGCGCACGCGCAGCATTTGCGGATTGTGACCGACCCGTCGGCCATTGGAAGCATTCCCGAAGGGCAGTGCGTGTTGTTGATCCTGCCGCATCTGGTGGCGCTCTCTCCGGATGCCGCCGCGTTGCGGCAGATTGCTGCCGGAGCGCCATCCACCTTCGCCACTACCGACTTCGGATCGCAGATTGCCGCTTCTTACGGCGCAGGTGTGGGCTTGCTGCTGGCGGCCGACGTGGATGCCATGCACCAAGGCATGCCGACCGGTCACGACCATGCCCCCAACGTGCAATATTTCATGATCCAGCAGACCGGCAATGCGGGCGCCGCCGAAACGCGCGCTTCGCTCATCTTCAAAGGACCGCGCACCGGGATAGCCTCATGGCTGGCGGCTCCCGCGTCGCTGGGCGCGCTGGACTTCATCTCGCCGGATGCCACGCTGGTGTGGGCGGCAGCGACAAAGCAGCCTACCGCCATCATCGACGAGATCATCACCATGCAGCAATCGAATCCGGTCTTCCAACAGCACTTGTCCGAAGTGCAAACGCTGCTGGGCGTGGATTTGCGGAATGATCTGGCGGCGGCGCTGGGCGGAGAGGTGGCTATGGCGCAGGATGGCCCGCTGCTGCCGATGCCGGCATTTAAGGTTGCCGTTGAGGTATACGATCCGGTGAAACTGCAATCCACCATCGAGAAGCTGTTGGCTGGCGCGAACCTGCTGGCCGGTAGCCATGGGGAACCGGCGGTACAGATCCAGCAGTCGACGGTAAACGGCCGCACATACTATACGCTGGTGAGCCCTGCCGCCAAGTCGTTCATCACGGTGGTCTATACTTATACGGATGGTTACATGCTGGCAGGGTCTAGCCAGGCGCTGCTCGATACCGCCATCCAGAACCGGGCCAGCGGCTATACGCTGCCGCGCTCGGCGACGTTCACGGCATTGATCCCGCACGACCAATACTCGAACTTCTCCGCGGTTATCTATTACAACGCTTCCAGGCTGGCGCCGCTGATCGAACAGTTCAGCAAGCAGCCCGCGGCGCAGCAACTGGCGGCCAATCTGAAGCCCACGCTGATTGCGGCGTACGGCGAAAACGATCGCATCACCTTCGCCTCCAACGGCAGCCTGTTCACCACACTTGGAAACATGAGCCTGCTGCAATTGCTCGAAAAGCCGGGAACACAGCTACACTAAAGTGCGTACTTAGAACAGGGTGCGGGTTCTGGCAGTCGCTGGAACCCGGCACCCGGACGCTTGCTGACGCGCGCGGCTCGGATGGAGGAGGGACGCTTGCTGACGCGCGCGGCTCGGATTGCAGCTTGTCGGATTGCAGCTTGTCGGATTTGCAGCTTGTCGGATTTGCAGCTTGTCGGATTTGCGGCTTGTCGGATTTGCAGCTTGTCGGATTGCAGCTTGTAGCTTGTCGGATTGCAGCTTGTAGCTTGTCGGATTTGCAGCTTGTCGGGATTTGCAGCTTGTCGGATTGCAGCTTGTCGGATTTGCAGCTTGTCGGATTTGCAGCTTGTCGGATTTGCAGCTTGTCGGATTTGCAGCTTGTCGGGTTGCAGCTTGTCGGATTTGCAGCTTGTCGGATTGCAGCTTGTCGGATTTGCAGCTTGTCCGGATTGCAGCTTGTCGGGTTTGCAGCTTGTCGGATTTGCAGCTTGTCGGATTGCAGCTTGTCGGATTGCAGCTTGTCGGATTTGCAGCTTGTCGGGATTTGCAGCTTGTCGGGTTGCAGCTTGTCGGGTTGCAGCTTGTCGGATTTGCAGCTTGTCGGGTTGCAGCTTGTCGGATTGCAGCTTGTCGGATTTGCAGCTTGTCGGATTTGCAGCTTGTCGGATTTGCAGTTTGTCGGATTTGCAGCTTGTCGGATTGCACCATTAAACATGGCCCCAGTCATTCAACTCGAGAATTTAGAGGTCCGGTTCGGTGATCGCATCATTCTGAAGAAATTGAATGGTGAGCTCACCGGCCGGGCCATCGGTTTGTTAGGCCCCAACGGCGCCGGCAAATCGACCCTCATTAATACGCTTCTTGGCTTTCACCAGCCCTCTTCCGGCACGGCCCGTATCTTCGGCAGAGACATTCGTACCGATGCCAAGAATGTTCGCGGGCTGCTCGGATACATGCCTGAAAACGATTCGTTCATTGCCGGCATGACGGGAGTGCACATGGTCCGGCTAATGGCGGAGTTGTCCGGACTGCCCGCCGAGCAGGCCATGGAGCGCGCACATGAAGCGTTCTTTTGGGTGGGGCTGGGCGAGGCGCGCTACCGCAATCTGGGCACCTACTCGCTGGGCATGAAACAGATGGCGAAGTTAGCGCAAGCCATTGCCCACGGTCCCAAGTTGCTATTTCTGGACGAACCCACCAACGGACTCGATCCGCCCGCGCGTGCGCGCATGATCCAACTGATTCAGGAGATCCGCGGCCGGGGCGACCTGCACCTG
This sequence comes from Bryobacterales bacterium, assembly GCA_963738345.1. Lineage (GTDB taxonomy): Bacteria > Acidobacteriota > Terriglobia > Bryobacterales > Bryobacteraceae > Bog-159. The sequence goes on along the minus strand of CAVTWI010000002.1, from coordinate 953,571 downwards.
ATTCTGTCATCGCACCTGCTGCGGGATGTCGATGAATGCTGCGACGAAGTGCTGATTTTGAAGGACGGGCGCATTGCGGCGTCCTGCAATCTGGAAGAAGAGCGTCGCGCTAATCGCAAGTTTTTGGAATTGGAAACGCGAGGCGCCAACGGCACCTTTACCTCGGCCATCGAGAACCTGGGCTGCGAAACCGCGGTCTTTCCGAACGGCCGCATGAAACTGGTGATGCCCGATGGCGTTGAAATCCGCCAGCTTTATGCGCTGGCCGCCGACCAGAACGTGCAGATCCGCCGATTGAACCATAAGCGCGATTCGCTCGAAGACATTTTCCTGAAAGCCATGGAGGTCCCCAATGGCGGTGTTTAAGCATGCCTATAAAGGCTACGAGGGTCCTCTAACGCCGGCCTGGTCACGCTTTCTGGTGCTGCCGCGGTATGCCTTCGAAGAGATGAGCCGCAAGCGTTTTTACAGCATGTTCTTCCTGGTTTCGATGCTGGCGCCGCTGATCTTCGCGCTGATTATCTACATCGAGCACAATCTCAGCGCCGTGAAGATGCTGCAGATCCGCGATTTGGTGACGATTGACGCGCGGTTTTTCCTGAACCTGATCGGCTGGCAAAGTATGATGGCGTTCTTTTTGGCGGCCTTCGTCGGCCCGGGCCAGATCTCGCCGGACTTGGCCAACAATGCTTTGCCGCTGTATCTGTCGCGGCCTTTTTCGCGCAGCGAGTATGTTCTGGGCAAGCTCTCGGTGCTGCTGATCCTGATGTCGGTGATGACCTGGATCCCCGGACTGCTGCTCTTCATTCTGCAAGCCTCGCTCGAAGGCAACGGCTGGTTCGGCCAGAACCTGCGGATCGCGGGCGCCATCTTCCTGGGGTCGTGGATCTGGATTCTACTGTTGTCGCTGCTGGCCCTGGCATTGTCGGCGTGGGTGAAGTGGAAGCCGCTGGCAGGCGGTCTGCTGTTCGGCGTATTCTTCGTGGCTGCGGGATTCGGGGGCGCGATCAATGCCGTGATGCGGACGCAGTGGGGCAACCTGCTGAATCTTAGCCATCTGATCGGCACGGTGTGGACTTCGCTATTTGAACAACCGATGCATCGCGGTTCGGGGGCGGTTTTCTTCCGGGTCCACGGCAACGATGTGCCGACTTGGGCCTGTTGGATCTCGCTGCTCGCGATCTGCGGATTCTGCCTTTACCTCTTGTCGAAGAAGATCCGGGGCGCGGAGGTGGTGCGATGAACGAACCGCGCATCGTCTTCGATAACGTTTCCCGCTTCTACGGCGAAGTGCTGGGCGTCAACCGGGTGAACCTCGCCATCCCGCCCGGCGTAACCAGCCTGGTGGGACCGAACGGTTCCGGCAAGACTACGCTGATGAACCTGATGACCGGGCTTATCCGCCCGTCGCGCGGAGCCATCAGCGTGCTGGGCATTCCCGCCGGACGGCCTGAGGAACTGTTCCGCAAGATCGGATATTGCACACAGTTCGACGCCTTTCCTAAAGGACTGACCGGATACCAGTTCGTTTATTCGTTCCTGCTGGTGCACGGCATGATCGAATCGGAGGCCGCCAAACTCACCGAAGAGGCGCTGCAGCGCGTATCCATGACCGCGGCGGCCGACCGGCATGTAGCCGCTTATAGCAAAGGCATGCGGCAGCGCATCAAACTGGCGCAAGCCATCGCGCACCGCCCTACTGTGCTGGTGCTCGACGAACCGCTGAACGGGCTGGACCCCATGGCGCGCGCCGAAACCATCGCGCTGTTCAAACAATTTGGCGACGAAGGCCGGCACGTGATTGTTTCGAGCCACATTCTGCACGAGGTCGATCGCATTTCCGATCAGGTGATTCTGCTGAGCCATGGCTACGTGGTGGCCGAAGGGCAGATCCAGGGAGTGCGCAGCGAAGTAAAGGATCAGCCGATGCAGATCCTGGTGCGCTGCGATAAACCGGGACTGCTGGCATCGCGCCTGTTCGAGCAGGACCATGTGGTGGAAGCCAAGGTGAACGAGGACGGCCGCGGCCTGCTGGTTCGTACGCGGGACGCCGACAACCTGTACCTGCTGCTGAACCGCATTGTGCTCGATAACAGCCTGGAGGTGGAAGCCGTGGCGCCGGCCGACGACGACGTGAATTCGGTGTATCAATACCTGATCGGCGGCGAAGGAGGGACCACATGACCGCGAGCCAAATCTCGACCATGCCCTGGATGCTGTGGCGCCGGCAGGTGGCGGCTATTCTGCACCTGGAATTAAAGAAAACGCTGTTCTCGAAACGCGCCTGGTGGATCTATATCCTTACCGTTGGACCGGTCTTCATTACCGGATTGCACTCGCTGTTCAGTGGCAGCGGCGGACATACCATGGGCGAAGACAATATAATCTTTGCCGGCATTTACCAGGTGTATTTTTTGCGGTTGGGGATCTTCTTTGGATGCCTCGGCATTTTCTCGAACCTGTTCCGCGCGGAAGTGCTGGAGCGCACGCTGCACTATTACTTTATGGCGCCCGTGCGCCGTGAGGTCTTGGCGGTGAGCAAATACCTGGCGGGAGTGATCGCCTCGATCGTATATTTCGTGGGCAGCGTGGTGCTGAGTTTTCTGTTCATCTCGGCACATTGGGGTCCGGTGTTTCAGCAGTATTTGCTGCGCGGAGGGGGCCTGCACCAGTTGGGATGGTACGCGCTCACTACGGCGCTCGCTTGCGTGGGCTATGGCTCGGTATTTCTACTGATCGGGGTGGTTTATCGGAATCCGATGATCCCGGCGGCTGTTGTTTTCGTGTGGGAAAACCTGAATCCGTTTCTGCCTTCGCTGCTGAAGAAGTTCAGCATCATCTTCTATTTAAAATCGCTGTGTCCGGTGGGTGAAATTCCGACCGACGGGCCTTTAGCGTTCCTGGCGACCATGACCGACCCGACGCCGGCCTGGTTGGCCATCCCAGGCCTTCTCATTGTCTCGGCGATGGTGCTGGCCTACGCCGCTACCAAAGCGCGGAGACTTGAAGTCAGCTACAGTGAATAGGTAGCCCTTTTGGCGTACTCAAAGCCGACTCCGCAGTAAATCCCTGACTTGCGCCCGGTTACGGGCTGAAGATGACCTTTGATCTGGCGCCATTTGGCCCATCTTGCAACTTTTTGGCTGCTGGTGGCGTCATATCTCTTCGGCTATTAATGCCAACGGAATGAGAAGTGTGAAAAGCAAATACGAGACTTATAAAAAGATACTAGAGAAGAAGGCTGCCGAGGTGCAGAACAGCATGTCGGCACAGAAGGCGGCCCAAGTGTTGGCGCGCGAGGAACATCCTCACGACGAGGGAGACCTCAGCCAGCAGAGCCACGAAGAGTGGATTTTCTTAAACCGGAATACCCTGGACATAAAGCTGTTGCGCGAGGTTCAGGATGCCCTGCGGCGCATTGAAGCGGGCACGTATGGTGTGTGTTATGAATGCGAGGAAGCTATATCCGTAAAGCGCTTGGAAGCCGTACCGTGGGCGAAATTTTGCGTTTCCTGCCAGGAACGCATCGCTACGCGTGTGGAATCGGGCGAAGAGGAAGCCTTGCAGGAAGCCGACGCATGAAGTTGGCCGACCTCCGTAAGGTCACAGTAAAGAAGCACTTGCGCGTACGTTTTGCTCTTTCGAATGGGATGGAGTGCGTGGTGAACGAGCACGGCGTGGCGCAGGTGCCCGCTTTGCGCGCTGTCCCTACCTTCAGCCTGGAAGAGGAGTTGAACGGCGCGCAGGCTTTCGTTGTGGAAGCACCGGACAGCGGGGGGAAGGACAAGAATAAGCCCAAGCCTCGCAGTTATACGCGCGATGAGATGACGGCGTTTGCGATTGCCGGATCCGGGGCGGAAGCGGCGCCCGACGATCACGACGATTGATCCGCTGCGGATTCTAAAGTTCGCGGGTGATCCTACCGATTGACACTCTAGCAAGGCATAAATGCCTCTGCTGGAGAACCCGTGAATCTTGCCAATAAAATTACGATCGGCGCCAGTTGCGGAGTCGTCTTAGCGACTGTTGGGGCCATAGTCACCGTCTACTCGATTTCCCATAGCAACCGCGTTGACGAGTTGCATTCCTTGATGAGTTCCACAATTCAACAAGCCGAGACCGTCACGGCTAATATGGACGAACTGCATGGAAAGGGTGCATTTAACACGGGGGAACTGGCGCGTAGCTTGGCCGCAATGCCGCTCAACGAATACCAGAGTTCCGTGATGTACCGGACCATCCCCATAGTTGCAAGCTGGGAGTCGGTTAAGGGCGTGGCCGCGTCTAAGGGTTTCACATTTTTGACGCCCTCGCGTCCGGACCTGCCGGCGCGCAACCCGAAGAATCATTCGGAAGAGTATGCGGACGCTTTCCGCGCTTTCGCTGAGGGAAAACCGGAATATTTCGTGGAAGATTCCGCGACCAACACTCTCATTTTGGCCCGCCCGGTTAAGCTGGGGGAGGGTTGTCTTGGTTGTCACGGCGACCCCGCAACCAGTCCAAGCCACAATGGCCGCGATGTGCTTGGTTTCCAGATGGAGAATATGCACGTGGGCGATGTCAAAGGGGCATTCATTTTGAAGGCGCCCATGACCCGTGATGCCGTGGTGATGGCGAGCCTCACGAAGATTTCGGTAGTGGGGACGATCGTACTGGTCCTGGTAGTGATTGGATTTCAGGTATTGAACCGTCGCTTGATCGTTAGCCCTCTGCGGAACATCGCACAGGAATTGCTGCATGGGGCTTCGCAGGTGCGTCACGCTTCGGGCCAACTGGAAGAGGCTAGCCAGGCGATCGCAGCGGGGGCCGTGGAGCAGGCTGCGACCGTCGAGGAGACTTCAGCTTCGACCGTGGAAATCAATGCGATGACGCAGGCGAATTCCGACAATACCAAATCGGCTGTCGAAATCATGGAAGAATCTGCTGGCAGTGTGGTCCAAGCCAACCGGAAACTGGACGAGATGGTCGTTTCCATGCGGGAGATAACGGAGTCGAGCGATAAGATCGGCAGGATTAACAAGGTAATCGACGAACTTGCGTTTCAGACCAATGTGCTGGCACTGAACGCAGCGGTAGAAGCGGCACGCGCGGGCGAGGCCGGACTCGGGTTCGCCGTGGTTGCCGACGAAGTGCGCAATCTCGCCCAGAAGAGCGCGCAAGCGGCCAAAGATACCGCAGGGCTGATTGAAGAGTCGATTTCGCGATCGCGGCTTGGCAGCGTGCGCCTGAAGGAAGTAGGAGAGGCGATTGCGCATGTTACCGAGTTATCTGCCGCTGCCAAGACTTGCATCCAACAGGTGAACAGCGGTACTGAAGAACAGGCTCGCGGCATCGAGCAAATCGCATCAGCCGTGCAACAGATGGAACAGGTGGTTCAGACATCGGCCCAAAAAGCGCAGGAGAACGAGAACTCTACCGCCGATCTTCGTGCGCAGTCGGAGGGTCTCGAAGCAATCGTTGAGCGCCTTACCGGAATCATCGAGGGTTGATCGAAATGGCGGCGGGCACGACCCGCCGCTAACCCGCCACTAACCTAAGTTAGCTCCACCCCACTATCACCAGAGGGCAGTTTCTTCGCGATCCGCCGTACCCTCGCCGTGCGATAATTCCAGTTGCATGCAAAACATTCTGCTAGCGACATGTTTCTTATTCGGGCTGGCGCTGGGAATGCTCCTCGCCTGGATTCTGCTGCGTCCCGCGGCGCGTCTGGCGTACGAACGCGCCAAAGGCGAATGGGAGCCCGAGCGCGCCGTACTCAATGAGCGCCTTCAGAACCGCGACCAGCAATACAAAGAACTGCAGGCGGCGCTGGAAGATGCCCGTGGAAAACTGACGGATACGTTCAAGGCCCTCTCCGCGGAAGCGCTCCAGTCCAATAACCAAGCATTCCTGGACCTCGCCAAGACCACGCTTGAGCGCACTCAGGAAAGCGCTCGCGGCGATCTGGAATTGCGCCAGCAGGCCATCGCCGATCTGGTTCGCCCGGTTCGCGAGTCGCTGGCCAAAGTAGATAGCCAAATCCATGAACTGGAAACCTCGCGGGCGGGCGCATATGCGGGGCTTTCCGAACAGGTTCGCGCGCTGCTCGAGACCCAGGTGCAATTGCGCTCCGAAACCGGTCGATTGGCGGGCGCGTTCCGCTCGCCTGGAGTACGCGGGCGTTGGGGCGAAATCCAGCTTAAGCGCGTGGTGGAACTGGCGGGCATGTTAGAGCGCTGCGACTTCGATACGCAGCCGGTTGCCCACACGGAAGATGGCCGCCTGCGTCCCGATCTGCTGGTGCGCCTGCCCGGCGGCAAGAACATCGTGGTGGATGCTAAAGCGCCGCTCGAAGCCTACCTCGCGGCCAGCGAGTGTACCGACGATCAGACGCGGCAGGGTCTGCTGCAGGATCATGCGCGACAAGTGCGCGCCCACGTGACCACGCTTGCCCGCAAACAATATTGGGAGCAGTTTGATCCGGCCCCGGAGTTTGTGGTGCTTTTCCTGCCGGGCGAGAGCTTCTTTAGCGCCGCGTTGGAGGCCGACCCGTCGCTGATCGAAATGGGCGCCGGACAGCGGATTATTCTGGCTACGCCCACCACCCTGATCGCCCTTCTGCGAGCCGTGCATTACGGCTGGCAGCAAGAGAATGTCGCCCAGAATGCCGCCGAAATTAACCGGTTGGGCAAGGAACTCTACAAGCGCCTGGCGGATATGAGCGGTCACTGGGACCGGTTGGGCAAGAACCTGGAGCGGGCCGTGGAAGCCTACAACAGCGCGGCCGGATCGCTCGAATCCCGCGTACTGGTGACGGCGCGCAAATTCGAAGAGCTGGAAACCCGGGCGTTCGGCGTGGTTCTCGAAGCGCCGCAGCCGATCGACACACGGCCCCGCAGTCTGGCATTGGTTATGCCACCCGTCGCGGATCAACCCACGGCCGTCAACGGTTATCCGGATAGCAACATCGCAGCCGAGAATTAGTTACCAAACCCGGCAGGGGTCTTTGCGCACCATGGGCTGCCCCACTTTGCAGGAAAAGGCAGCCGCGAATTCCGGCATGTTCGCGGCTACGCCATTGACGCGATACTCGGGCGGCGAGTGGGGGTCGGTAATGGCATGCACCCGCTTGCTTTCAGCGCGTTCGTCGCCGCAAGCCCATTGCGCGAATCCGATGAAGAAGCGCTGCTCCGGGGTGAAGCCGTCAATCGGCTCCAACTTCCGATCGCGGGTGGCATCCTTCCAGGCCATGTAACCCAGCAGTTCGCCGCCCAGGTCGGCGACGTCTTCGCCCAGCGTTAGCCGGCTGTTGATCTTGATATCGTCGATTACGGTGTACTGCGCGTATTGGTCCGCCACGCAATCGGCACGCTTTTGGAATTCCTTGGCGTCGGCTTCGGTCCACCAGTCGTGGAGATTGCCCTGGGCGTCGAATTGGCGTCCTTCGTCGTCGAACCCATGCGTTAATTCGTGGCCGATGGTGCCTCCTGTGTCGCCATAATTCGGCGCGTCGTCCATCTTAGGATCGAATACGGGCGGCTGCAGCACGCCCGCGGGAAAATTGATGTCGTTCATTTGCGGATCGTAGTAGGCATTCACGGTGGGCGGCGTCATGCCCCACTCGCCGCGATCCACCGGCTTCCCGATTTTGGCCAACTGGCGACGACCTTCGAATACCGCGGCACGGTAGACATTGCCCGCAAAGTCGGCGCGGTCCACGCGGATCGAGCTGTAATCGCGCCAGCGGTCCGGATAGCCGATCTTATTGGTCACGGAATGAAGCTTCAAAAGCGCCTGCTGCTTGGTTTTTTCGCTCATCCAGGGCAACTGTTTGATGTCGTCATCCATGGCCTTCTCGATTTCTTTGGTCATGGTTAGGGTACGCGCCTTCATGTCGGGGCTGAAGGTACGTTCCACGAACACCTTGCCCAGGGCCTCGCCCAAATCGCCGTCGACATATTGTACGCAGCGTTTCCAACGAGGGCGTTCTTCCGGGGTGCCGTGGAGGTACTTGCCGAAGAACTCGAAGTTTGCCCGGACGAGGGCCGCGGAGAGATATGGCGCGCGCGCGTGGACCAAGTGCCAGCGGAGATATCCTTTCCAATCGGCCAGCGAAGTTCCGGCCAGAAGCTTCTGAACCTCAGTGAAAAACGCGGGCTCGGTCACGTTATATTCGTTTAGATCGCCCAAGCCGCTGGCCTTCAGGTAGCGCGCCCAATTCAATGCCGGGGTCAACGCCTGCAATTGTGCCCGATCCATTTTGTGAAAGAGCTTGTATGGATCGCGCTGCTCGACGCGGGTCAGGGAAGCTTGCGCCAAAGCCGTCTCAATGCGCATGATGGCTTGCGACTCTTTGGCGGCGGCCGCCGCCGGATCGCCCGCCAGTTCCAGCATCTGCGCGACGTGTGCCACGTATTTCTTCCGGATTTCCTCCGACTTTGCGTCCGTCTTAGTGTAATAATCGCGGTCAGGCAAGCCCAGGCCGCCGGCGCCTGCAAATGCGATCTCGCGCGACGAGTCCTTAAAATCCTGGCTGGCGCTGAAGCTGAAGAGCATACCGAAGTTCTGGGTCAGGTGTTCGCGCGCCAGAAACTCCGGGAAATCCGCTACCGAGCGCAAGCCGGCAATCGCCGCCAAGTCGTCATGTAATGGCGCGACACCGGCTTTCTCGATAGCCACTTCGTCCATACACGCGGCGAAGAAGTCGCCAATCTGGCGTTCTACCGCCGAGCGGCCGGGCGACGGTCTGGCGGTATCTTCCAAAATCCCCCATAGGAACCGCTCGTTATCCTGGGTCAGTTTGGAATAGACGCTCCAACCTGATTGATCGGCGGGAATGGGATTCTTCTTGAGCCATCCGCCACATGAATAATGGTAGAAGTCTTCGCACGGGTTGACCGACCGGTCCATGTCGTTCAGGTCCAGGCTGGGGCTGTAAGGAATCGCGGACAGGGGCGTCTCGGGGCTCTGGGCAAACGCCCCCGCAACCGCCATAGTAAACACTAGATAGTGGCGCATGAGTAGATTTTATTAGGGTTTCTTGCGTGCTTACTGCGCACCTTTGGGCCGCGGCGTAGCGTCGCCCTTCGTCATACCCATCGCCCACTTCACGGCTTCGGTCCACATTTGCTGGATGTCCGGCCGGTCCCATACTTCTTCGCGGTGGCCGAGCGAAGAATAAAACACACGGCCTTTCCCGTACTGCTTCACCCAAGTGACGGCGAAGTCCTGATCGGTGCGATGCACGCGCGGATTCTTCAAATCGACTGTTTTAGGATCGATGCTCATCAAGACCCGTACCTGGTCGCGCGAGTAGGGTTCCTTGAACTGGTAAATCTCGTCGTAGATGGGGAAGTGCGCGGGAAAATGTTTGGTCGCGGGGAAGGTGCGGTCCTCCACGTTAATCTCCGCATGCACCTGCATCCAGGGATGTTCGTTGAAATAGGCGCCGATCAGCCCGCCATAATCCAGCCATTTATAGAATGTGTCGGTGGCGCTGTGGGTGCCGAGGAAGCCTTTGCCGTCCTCCTTCACGAAGGAAAGGAGCGAGGCTTTCTGCTCATCGTTCAGGTCCAATTCGCCGGTGGTGTAAAACATGACCGCATCGAAATAATTCAGATTCTTGGCGTTACCTTCCAGCTTTTTCTTGGTTAGCAGTTCCGAGTCTGTGCGCAGGTAGGTATCCCAGAGGCCACTCTGCTGGCCGAGCTTTTCAATGGTCGCCATGGCATGCGACACCGAATCGTGTTCGAATCCCTTCACTTCGCCGATGAACAGAAGCTTCTTTCTGGGCGGCGTTTGGGTCTGCGCGGAGGCCCAAACACCAGTAGTCATCAACAGACATGCCAGTACAAACCATTTCTTCATATAGTTTTCCCGAAGGGCAATCATCTCACCAGTACTGTTGCGGCGCAACTGCCGGACAAACCGTTATGCTAAATGGCAGTGGGACCGATACAGGTGCATGGCCATCGCGGCGCACGCGCTCACCTTCCGGAAAACACTCTACCGGCCTTTGCATACGCCATTTCCGCGGGCGTGGACGCGGTGGAGTTGGACGTGGTGGTTACCCGCGACGACGTAGTGGTGGTTGCGCACGACGCCAAACTGAACCGGCGCATTTGCCGCTCGCCAGATGGGCGGCGAATCATCCGCGAACTTACCGCAGCCGAGTTACAAAGCTGGGAATGCGGGGGCGTCCGCAACAGGCGGTTTCCGGAACAAAAACCGATACCGGGCGCGCGCATTCCGACGCTCGATCAGGTTCTCGATCTGGCGGGCCGCGGGGACTTCCTGTTCAATATTGAAGTCAAGAGCGATCCCCAACACCCCGCTTGGTCGCCGCCGCCGGAACGGTTTGCCGAACTGGTGTGGCACGCTATCCGGCGGGGTGGAGTGGAACAGCGGGTGATCGTGCAGTCGTTCGATTTCCGGGTGCTGCATGCCATGCGGCGCCTGGCACCAAACGTTCGGTTGGGCGCGCTTTACATGGGGCGTCCGAAGAATCTGGCGGACATTGCGCAGCAGGCGCAGGCTGCCATTGTGGCGCCTTACCACCGGCTGGCGACCATCCGGCAGGTGCGCGCGGCGCATGGCGCGGGATATCAGGTGGTCGTGTGGACTGCGAATCGACCGAATGACTGGCGCCGGTTGGCGGCGGCCGGGGTGGATGCCATCATCACGGATCGACCGGCGGAGTTAATCGCGTATTTAAAGACTAACGGGCTCCGTTAGCGCTTTCTTTTCCGTAGGGTCGGAGGATTGCCGTCGCAAATCTCCCGCGTAGTCTAAAGCCCCTCTGCCATCAAGCCGATAGACGCATAGGTAACGAAGACTGCCCTCACGGCAAAAAGAGGCGAAGCATTCATGGAAGAACCACTCAGCCCCGCCGATTCGGAAACCAGCGAGAACACTCGTATTGGGATCGAACAGCGCGGCTCGCACACCTTTCTGGTGCTGGACGGCAATATGGACTTGGATGCCGCGGTCGAATTGCGGGCAAAGACGGAGCAATTGTTGAGCGCGTCGGAGCCTGTCTCGCTCGATTGGGGCGCTGCCAGGCATGTGGGCGCCGGCGCTCTACAAGTGCTGCTAGCTTTTGAAGCCGCGTTATCGGCTCGCGGGCGGATGTTGCGGGTCGCCAGAGACAACCCGGCGATTCGGCGATCCCTTTTGTTTGCGGGATTATCCAGCCACTTTCCCCTCGCGGAGCAGAGCGCGTGAGTCTGCGCGGATGGATCGGCACGGTAACGGGAGGTTGGCGCCGCCTCAATCGCTTGCATGATTTGCATCAGGCCGTAACGGCCCACCTTGCCATTCTGCCGGTGGCGGGAGCGCAACTACGGGATGCCAGCCGGCAAGTGGAGCAGGCGGTATCGAGGGTGAGCGGCAACTTCGAGCGCATGGTCGAATGTGCGAAGGCCGGCGCGAACCAAGCCTCGGAGCTTATGGGAGCGACGGGTTCGGGCAGCGGTTCGTCTGGCGGGGTTCAGGCCATGCTGGTGACTTCGCGCAAAACGTTCGAAGATCTCCTGGTTGACATTGTGCAAGACGGGCAGGTTTGTACCCGGCTGGTCAACCGTCTGGATTCGCTCGAAAGCGACATGCACAGTATCGTACGCACCTTAGCGGACGTAGACCGGATCTCGTTCGGCAATACGATTCTGGCGTTGAACGCCCGCATTGAAGCGGTGCACGTGGGCGAGCGCGGACAAGGCTTCGAATTGATCGCGCAGGAGTTGTGGACCCAGGCTCGCCGCTCCGAAGAGATTACCGGTGGGATACGCGAAACCATTAAGCACTTGGCGGGTGAAGCCAAGGCGGCGATGGCGGAAGTCAGCAAGATGGCATGTGCCGATCACCAGAGAATTGCCGCGTTGGAACAGGAAGTGACCAATGCCTTGAACGGTCTGGAGGGCGCGCATTCAGAGATGCAGAATTCCCTTTCCTCGACAGGTGGACGTAACGCAACTTTGCAGGGGGAGATCGCCCAAGCGATCGAAACACTGCAATTCGAGGATCGCGTGAATCAGCGCATTGGACACATCGTAGATGCGCTTGAATCCATGCACGCCGATATTGCTGGTTCTTTGGACGGGAACGGTGCAGGCGGGTCGAGCCACGCTTCCGTGGCGGCCGGCTTAGCCAGTACTTACACCATGGAAGCCGAGCGAGCCGTACATGCAGCAATTCTGGGCGAGGCACAAGCCGCGGAACAGTTAAGCGATGTGGAGATTTTCTAGAGGAGGATGACAGCAATGGCACGCACTGCCCTGGTGGTAGACGACTCGGTGACGATTCGACAGATGGTCGCGTACACTTTGAAGCAAGCAGGTTTCGCAGTAGTCGAAGCCGTCGATGGACAGGATGGACTGGAACGTTTGAAAGCCCAGCGTGTGGACCTGATTGTCACTGATTTAAACATGCCGCGCCTCGACGGGATCGGCTTCATACGCGGTTTGCGCGCAACCGCCGCTTCGAGACATACTCCAGTGCTGATGCTGACCACCGAATCTCAGGAGTCCAAACGTTTGGAGGGGCGCGCCGCCGGAGCAACGGCATGGCTTGTCAAACCGTTCCATCCGGACAAACTGCTGATGGTGATTGGAAAAGTGCTGCCCTGACGTCAGCAAGGGGGGATCCATCATGCAAATCGATCTGAGCCGGTTCCGCGACACTTTCTTTCAGGAGGCTGCCGAGCACTTGGAGACTATGGAAGCCGAGTTGTTGTCATTGCGCGCCGGAAGGCCGGGCGACGACACTCTCAACGGCATTTTCCGCTGCGCCCATTCTATTAAGGCCGGAGCCGGTACTTTTGGCTTCGAAGAGATGACCCGTTTCACCCATGCGCTCGAGAGCTTGCTCGACGGATTGCGCAACGGCGAAAGACAAGCGACGGCCGAACTCGTTGAACTGCTGTTGCGCGCAGTGGATGTGTTGCGAGCCCTGGTGGACTCCGCCGCCAGCCAGTCCGAGCCCAGTCCTCAGTGGGAAGCGGGCATGCGCGAGCTCGAGCGCGCCTTGGGGCATCCGGAAGCCCCCATTGTGGCGCCCACCGAGACGGTAGCCGAGCCCCAGGGAACTACCGAATACGACATCCGTTTTGAGCCGGCGCCCGATATGTTTCGCCTAGGTCTCGATCCGTTTCTGGTGTTACGTGACCTGGACCAGCTAGGCGACCTGACCAGCTTGCCCGATTTATCCCGTCTCCCCACGCTCGAGACGCTGGACCCGGAGACTTGTTACCTCAAGTGGCGCATCACGCTGAAAACCCAGTCGCCGCTCAGCCAGGTGCGGGATGTGTTTGCGTTCGTGGAAGATGTCGCGGTTATCAGCATCGAAGCACACGACGCCGCCCTTCCCGAGACACCCGCCGCGGAAACACGGACGAGCGTAACACGCGCAACTGTTCGAGAAGGCAGCATACGTGTAGCGACAGGAAAAGTAGACCGGTTAATCGATCTGGTCGGCGAACTGGTGATCGCGCACTCGATGGCCGCGCAGATTATGGACGGATTCACGGCGGAGCGTTTACCGCTGCTGCTTCAGGCCATGTCCGAAATCGAGAGATATACCCGGGAATTACAGGATCGGGCCATGCGCATCCGCATGATGCCAGTGGGCAGCATTTTCAGCAGGTTTCAACGGCTGGTGCACGACACGGCACAGACGCTGGGCAAGAACGTTGTGCTTGAAATCCTGGGCGAGGAAACTGAACTGGACAAAGGCGTGGTCGAGCGCATCGCCGATCCGCTTACGCACCTGGTCCGGAACGCGGTGGATCACGGCATCGAACCGCCCGCAGAGCGGGAGCAAGCCGGCAAATCGCCGGAGGGCCGCATCAGGCTCACGGCGTTCCATCAGGGCGGCAACGTGATGATTGAGGTTTCCGACGACGGCCGCGGCCTGGATACCGCGCGCATCCGTCAGAAAGCGATTGAGCGCGGCCTGGCTAAGGCCGGCGAGTCCCTCACGGATGAACAGATCCACGCGTTGATTTTCCAGCCGGGCTTTTCGACTGCGGACAAGATCAGCGATGTGTCGGGCCGCGGTGTGGGAATGGATGTAGTCAAGAAGGGCGTGGACGCCCTTAGCGGCTCGGTCACTCTGGTGAGCGTGCGCGGCAAGGGTTCGACGGTCAGGATCAAGCTGCCGTTGACCTTGGCGATACTTGACGGTTTATTGCTGCGAGTGGGCCAACAGACGTACGTAATTCCGCTGGTTTCGATTGTTGAGTCCATCCGGCTACGGCCCGAACAAATCCGCAATGTGGCTGGCTGCGGCGAAGTCGTCATGGTGCGGCAGGAAGCCATACCTCTGTTGCGTCTCGGCATGCTGTTCCACACCTCTGGAGAGGTTGTGGATGCCGTTACCGGCCTGGTGGTGATCGTCGAACACGAAGGCCGGCATTGGGCGTTGCTGGTGGATGAGTTATTGGGCCAGCAACAGGTGGTGGTGAAGAGTCTTGAAACCAACTTCCGGAAAGTGGACGGGATCACGGGAGCGACCATCCTGGGCGATGGAAGGGCAGCTCTGATTCTCGATATCGCTGGAGTAGCCGCGATATCCCGCACGGCGAATCTGGAGAGTGCGGCATAGATGAGTGATTTGGCTAAAGGAGTATAAGGATGACGCAACAAGGGCTGGCAGCGGATCCGTGTGGGGCAGCCGCTCAAGTGAGACAGTTTTTGACCTTTCTTTTGGGCCAAGAACAATATGGCATCGAGATCTTGAAAGTACAGGAGATTAAAGGCTACTCGGCGATTACGCCGATTCCAAATACTCCGGCACACATCAAGGGAGTGATCAATCTGCGCGGCACGGTGGTGCCGGTGGTCGACCTCAGGGCGAAATTCTCACTGCCTGCAAGCGAATACAACAAGTTCACCGTAATCGTGGTGGTCACGGTCGGCGAAAAAGTCATCGGGATGCTGGTTGACGCTGTGTCCGATGTGCTGGATATCGCCGCGCGCGATATCCGCGCAGCGCCAGACTTGGGCGCGCGCGTAGACATGCGGTTCGTTAGCGGGATTGCCTCGCTTGGAGAACGCATGACCGTACTGTTGGATATCGACAAGCTGCTAAGCGCGGACGAAGCGATGGCGCAGGCAAGCGCTAACTGAGACACGAGCGCATTGGATAGGAGAAAGCAAAATGACGTGGTTCAAGAATCTGCAGACGATGACGAAGCTGATGATAAGCTTCGGATTCCTGGCCGTGATAATGGCCGTCCTGGGATATGAGGGCGTAAGGGGAATGGCCCAAGCCAACGAACAGTTGGAACTGATGTACCAGCGCGATCTAAGCGGCATGGCAGCGATTAAGGATGTGAACATCGCCGTCATTACTGCCGGCCGGCAGATGCGGGCTACCTTACTGGCAACCGATGCCGTAGCGGCTGAAGCGAGCCGTCAAAAGGTGGAAGCCCAGTTCCAACGGGCCGATGAGGCGATGAACCGATGCGAGCGGTTCTTCCTTAGCGAGCAGGGAAAGATTGCTATTGCCAAAATACGTCCAATGGTGGCTGCGATCAGGACAGGAGTTATGGACCTCCTGGCAACGGCGATGACGGATAAAAAGGCAGCCATCGTCGCCATGGCGAAGACTGCTGCTTTGGCCGAACAGTTGGATGCCGCGGTGCAAGAGGCTACCCAACTGAAAGCCGAGATGGGAAAGAGCCGCTTTGAAGGTAGCCAGCGCGCGTACGAACAGAAGCGCGCGACGATGCTGATCATGATGGTGGTCGCCCTGGGGTTAGCGATCGGGCTCGGCTTGTTCATCGGCAAACTGATCTCGACACCTTTGAGCCGTACGGTCGAAGTGTTGCAGGCGGTTGCCGCGGGTGATCTTACGCGCTCCATGACGGCATCCACCACGGACGAAGTGGGCCAGATGGCGACGGCTCTTAACGCGGCGGTGGCAAGCATGCACGGGGCGCTCGTAGAAGTTCGCGGGTCGGCCGATGGCGTCGCCAGCGCATCGCAGCAACTGGCGGCCAGTTCCGAAGAGCTCTCCAGTGGCGCTCAGGAGCAAGCGTCGGGGTTAGAAGAGACCTCCGCCAGCCTGCAGGAAATCACCTCCTCGGTAAAACAGAACGCCGACAACGCCCGCCAGGCCAATCAGTTAGCGGTAGCAGCTCGGGAAACGGCTGAAAAAGGGGGGCAAGTGGTTTCGTCGGCGGTTACCGCCATGGGCGAGATCAATACGGCCTCGAAGCGCATTGCCGATATCATTGCCACCATCGATGAAATCGCTTTCCAAACGAACCTGTTGGCGTTGAATGCCGCCGTCGAAGCGGCGCGCGCTGGGGAACAGGGCCGCGGTTTTGCCGTGGTAGCGTCGGAGGTGCGCAGTCTGGCTCAACGCAGTGCCACGGCCGCCAAGGAGATCAAGAGCCTGATCCAGGATTCGGTACGAAAAGTCGAGGCTGGCTCGGAAATGGTCAATCAATCAGGCGGTGTATTGTTAGAGATCGTCTCTTCCATCAAACGGGTCGCCGACATCGTAGCCGAGATTGCGGCAGCCTCCCGCGAACAGTCCACTGGTGTGGAGCAAGTTGCCAAGGCCATGTCCCAGATGGATCAGGTCACCCAACAGAATTCGTCGCAAACCGAAGAACTGTCCTCTACCGCTCAAAGCCTGGCTGCCGGAGCCGACCAACTGCAAGCGCTCACGGCCCGATTCCAACTGGACCAAGCCGTCCAAGGGCGGCCCCCGGCCGCGAAGAAAGCGTCCGCAAGCCAAGCCGGAGTTAAGAAATCGGTCACGGGCGCCAAGACCTTTTCCAGCAGCCTGCGCCAATTATCGGCTCGAACCGGCAAATCCAATGGTCAACCCGCCACGGAACGCCGCGAGTACGTTCCCGTGGGCGCCGACGATCCCGAGAGCGGATTCGCCGAATTTTAGAGCGGCATATTAACGTGATGCTTCTCCACACAGCCGGAACCGGCGCGGAAATCCAACCCCTCACGGACGCGGATTTCGCCCGGTTTCGCGATTTAATTCTCGAGCAGACCGGCATTCAGTTGAAAGAGCAGAAGCGCAACCTGCTCTTGGCGCGGCTGGGGCAGCCCATTCGTACGTTGGGTTTCCGGTCATTCTCGGAATATTACGAATACGTAGCCGGGGACCCGTCCGGGGAAGCATTGCGCGAATTCATCAACCGCATCACGACCAATAAGACCTACTTTTTTCGTGAGCCACACCATTTCGAATTCATGCAAAAACAGATGATTCCGGAATTGCGGCGGACGAACCGGAGGGAGTTGCGCATCTGGAGCGCTGGATGCTCAAGCGGCGAAGAGCCATACTCCATCGCCATAGCAGCAGAAGAGGCATTGGGCCCACATCATGGATGGAAGGTGCGCATCCTGGCGTCCGACATCGACACCGCCGTGCTTGCCCAAGCGCGCGCCGGAACCTACCCGATTACGGCGCTCGACGCGCTCTCCCCCGCCCTACGGCGAAGTTGCTTCCTGCGCGGTTATGGCGAATTCGCGGGGCAAGCCCAGATCCGTCCGGCATTCCGGAAAATGATTCACTTCCGCAGGATCAACTTTAAAGAACCGCACTGGGGGCTGGCGGGACGTTTCGACGCGATCTTCTGCCGTAACGTGATCATCTATTTCGATCATGCATTGCAGTCCCGGATCATTCGACGTATGACGGAACGGCTGGAGCCTGGCGGCTATCTGTTCCTGGGGCATTCGGAAAGCCTCTTCGAACAGCGCAATCTCCTGACCGCCGTCGGACCAACGATTTATCAGTCACACAGAGGAGGTAGCTGTTAATGAGCGCCCCAACGCGTCGCTTGCGGGTCTTAGTGGTCGACGATTCAGCCCTGATGCGGGAGATGATGACCGCTATCCTTTCGCATGACCCGGGGATTGAGGTGGTAGGCACCGCACTCGACCCTTTCATAGCGTGGGAGAAGATCCAACGCCTCACTCCAGACGTCATCACGCTCGATGTGGAGATGCCACGCATGGATGGTTTGACGTTTCTGAAGAAACTGATGCGAGCCCACCCCATGCCGGTAGTCATGGTTTCCTCGCTCACCGAACGCGGCTGCGACACTACGCTGCGGGCGCTCGAAATGGGAGCCGTCGATTTCGTCACCAAGCCGGGCATTGACGTAGTCCGTATGGCTGCGAAACTGGCGGACGAAATCGTGACCAAGGTTAAGGCAGCCGGTTTCGCCAAGGTCGCAAAGCCTCTGGCCCGCCCGGCGGAATCGCTGGCGCCCGCCTGCAGTCCCATCACATTCAGTGGAACGCACAAGATTCTGGCCATCGGCGCTTCGACCGGCGGAACCGAGGCCATCCGCGAGGTTCTGTGCGCCCTACCCGCCGATGCGCCCGGCATCGTGATCGTGCAGCATATGCCCGAAAAATTCACGCACGCCTTCGCGGGACGCTTGGACAGCCTGGCCCGCGTGGGCGTCAGTGAAGCGCGCGATGGCGACCGCGTTCTTCCCGGCCACGCCCTGGTTGCGCCGGGCAACTTCCAGATGGAACTGCAACGCAACGGCGCGGATTATCGTGTGCGCGTTTTCCCGGCGGAAAGAGTAAACGGCCACCGGCCTTCGGTCGATGTGTTGTTCAATTCGTGCGCACGCACGGCAGCCCAAAATGCGGTTGGCGTGATCCTTACCGGTATGGGCGATGACGGTGCGCGCGGTTTACTTGCCATGCGCACGGCAGGCGCCCGCACCATCGCGCAGGATGAAGCCAGTTGCGTGGTCTTTGGCATGCCAAAGGAAGCCATCAGCCGCGGCGGAGCGGAGTTTGTGGAGCCCTTGCCGCGAGTGGCCCAACGGGCTCTGCGCCTGATTGCCGCCTGAAATACCGACGGCGCCCTTAGTAAATCTGGAAACAGAAGACCTGGTTCGAATCGGCGGGAGTCAGGCAGTACTCGCCATTTTCTAAAATATCGTCCACTTCCAGCTTGTACAGGTTCTCCGCAAGGCGCGTCACATTCAGGCGGATGGGATGAGCCACCAGTTTCTTTTTCCGGCTGACCAGGACTTCGCGGTGTCCCCCCTTGGAGACCAGTTTGTAGAGCTGTAATCTGTCAGCCTGGAGTTGGTCTGTCTGGATCATGAAGGCGGGCGAGGCCAGCGGAGTGCGCGCCGGGGAGTTCGCACCGGAGATCTCATAGGTCACTTCATTCTTCCGTTCATCCTGTTTAGCTTCCTGGCTTTCGGTGGGAACCAGATCATCCGCATGCATCAGGTAGGGCACGTCCGGCTTCGGCGGACGCGGCCCAGAGTATTTCTGGGCTGCTAAGGGATAACAACACAACAAAAAAACCGGCAACCATTTCCACATATGCGTATTCTGCCTCTCGCCCATGAACAAGACTAACTCGCCCGCATGGCCTGCAGCACCCTTTCCAGTTGCGTTTCATCGATGGGCTTGCCCAGAACAAATCGTCGATCACCCGCGAAATCCGCCGACAAATCCGCATTGTACGAATCCGACAATAGAACGAATCCGCCCACGCGCGACTTTACCTGTTCGGCAGTTTCAACCCAGTTGAGTCCCGGCGCGTGCACCGAACAGAAGACCGCATCGAAGCGTAGGCGCTGCGCCAGATCCAGCCCTTCGTCCGAGCTATTCACAGGTACGACGCGGAATCCGCGATCGGCCAGCAAGACGCGTAGCTGGGTTTGGACCGCCTCGGCTGGTTCGATCACCAGCGCGGTCAAACTGTGGCTGCCCTCGGCACCATTCTCCGTCGAATGGCCGGCGGGCCGTTCGCGCGCCGCACAAGGCAGTTCGACCTGAAACGCCGGATCGCCGGCGGCCTGCTGTACCAACCGGATCTCTCCCCCGTGCCCGGTTATCAGGCTTCGGCAAACACCTAAGCCTCCGGCGCCGGAGGAATCCTCCGCGCCTGCGCCAAAAGGATCGGCGGCAGTTTTCGGTCCGCTATAGCTAATCTCGACCAGCACCCGGCGCGCCACCACGCTGCTGCGGATGGTGATGGACTTTTCGCTCGAGTCCGAAATGGATTGCTCCGCATGCACCAACAGATTCAGGAAAACCTGTTCGAGCTGCCCATGCGACCCCAATACGGTGACCGGTGCGTCGGCCAGCAGACCGCGGGTACGGATGCCGCGCACCTTCCATTCGCGCTCCCGGAAATCGATCAGATTGCGCAATAGACCATTTAACTCTACCGGTTGGGTTTGGGCAGGTCCGGTTCCGGCAAAGCCCACCAACCGGTCGACGATACCGGCGGCACGGCGCGCCTCGGTGGCGATGCTAGACAGACTTGCCGCCGCGGGTCCGCTGGATTCAATGCCGGCGGCTCGCGTCGCCTCGGCGGCGTCCACCAGATTGGCGATTGCCGCGAGGGGCGTGCGCAGATCGTTGACGATTCCGGAAATCAGTTGGCCCACTGCGGCAAGTTTTTCCGTACGGAAAAGCTGCTCACGTACGGAACGCTGATCGAGCAGCTTTACGGCGACGCCGATCTGGTTCGCTAAATGTTGCGTCAGGGTCTGTTCGTCGCGATTGAAAATGCGGGGGCGCTCGCGTTGGTCCATTTGCAAGATGCCCAGCACCTCGCCCTGCGCCAGCATGGGGACAAAGAGCAGCGAACGGGGCGCAGGCGGACCGGCGTGTCCGGATACTGGAAAAGGACTACGCGAAGTATCCGGAATCGCCAGCAGGGTGCGGTAGTGAAAGCAGGCTACCGCACCGGCCTGCGGGCCTGCCGGCGGCGCGGAGAGTGGGATGGAAGGCTGCGCGCTTCCGCGGTCGACTGCATCCAGCGTTTTGGCGTGCCGGTTATAGAGATAAAGCTCCGCCGAACTAACGCCGAAGATCCGGGGAACCACTACCCTGACTTTTTCGAGGATCTGGTCGGCCGAAGATGCGCCCAGTATCTCTTCGCCCAACTCATAAGCGCGCCGCAGCATCTCGCGCTGGCCGCGCAGCCGCTCATCGCGCCGCCAAATCGCGAAAATGACCGCGGCGATCGCGAATGCGCAAAACGGCAGCGCCACCGGCATCGTTACCACTAGAAACGATCCCATCACGACATTACCGGAATCTGTGCGCGAAGCCAAGCTTCGAGATCCGGGGAGTGAAAATCATCGATCACCAAATCCGCGCCAGGCAACTCGAGGTGCGTAGTTCGTAACCCAACGATACGCGCGCCAGCCCCCTGGGCTGCCTCCACGCCGGAAAACGAATCCTCAAAAACAATGCAGTTTCGCGGCGCCACTCCCAGCATTTCCGCAATGCGCAGGTAAATTTCGGGATGCGGCTTGGCATGCCGCACTTGCTGGCCATCCACGATTGCCCGAAAATAGCTGCGCAGCCCGCCGCGGTCCAGCACGAAATTCACGTTGGCAGGTTCGGCATTCGTAGCCAGACCGATCGGCTCTCCGGCGTGGCGCTGCAAGAACTCGCGAATCCCAGGGACGAGGGATTCTTCGAATCCGGGTTCCATCATCTCCCGGTAGAGTTGCTCCTTGGCTGCTCCATGGGCGGCCACGGCATCGTCGCTTAACTGCGCGCCAAAGAAATCGCGTACAATCTGGTCGTTCCGCCGTCCATACATACGCTCGTCAAGGGATTCCCCCACGTCGATCCCGAAACGTTTGTTGTACACCAACCAGGCTTTCGAATGCAATGGATTCGAATGGATGATTACGCCATCCATATCGAAGGCCAATGCCAAGCCGGGAATAAGAGGTATCTCAGCCGGCAAGCTGATTCTCCAACCAATTCATGTAATTCGCGGAGCCTTCCACCACAGGCATGGCTAAGATCTCAGGCACCTCGTACTTATGCGCCTTTTCAAGCACCACCCGCAAGCGTTCGAAAAGCTGGCGGGACGACTTAATAATCAAGAGGCACTCTTCGCTGGATTCGACGGCAGCCTGCCAGCGATAGACACTACGCGCACCCGGCAGCACCGTGACGCAGGCAGCTACGCGCGCGTCAACCAGCAGGCGCGCCAGTTTATCCGCTTCCTCTCCCGTGGCACACGTACTCAACACAACAATTTTATCCGTCATAAGTGAAAAAATGGAAACAAGAATTCGAATCCGATGTTACCATTATGATCTTGGTAGTGAGTCGATGAAGTCTTCCTTCACAAGATTCGCCGGTCTGGCGGCGCTGTTGTTATTCGCCGGCTATGCATTTATCGCGTTACAAGGCCCGCAAGGTGTGCCCGGTCTGATCGAAAAGCGCCGGCTGATTCGGGAATACGAAAAGAAGAATGCGGACCTGGCGCGTAAGATCGAAGAGCAGCGCGCGCGCATCGGCCGGTTCAGTGACAGTCCATCCGGACAAGAGATGGAGATCCGGCAACGGTTGAAGTTGGTGAAGCCGGACGAAAAGGTTTTCATCCTGCAAGATCCGCCGCCCGTGCAGGCTGTGCCCCGCAAGTAGTTTCAACGGGCAGGCATTATCCCTTCCAAGCCAGGGCTAGCCCCCACAGCACCCCTACGATAGTTAGCCATCCGGTGCTCAGCCGCGTGCTTAACAGCGTGAGCCCGCATGCCAGCGCGGTTGCGACGGTAACTATGTCGACCAGCGCCGTACGCGCTAACTCCCAAGTGACTATTGCCATAAGGCCCAGCGCAGACACGTTCACGCCGTCCAGGAAAGCGCCGGCCAAACGCGACCTTCGAATCCACGGCATGACCGGTCCACTTACGGCACACAGTAGGAATGCGGGAACGAAGATACCGGCCGTCGCTACGGCGGCCCCCGGTATCCCTTTCAAAAGGTAACCGATGAATGTCGCGGTGGTGAATAATGGGCCCGGAGTGACTTGCCCGACGGCCACGGCGTCCAAAAGAGTTTGGGACGTTAGCCATCGCCAGTGATTTACCAGGTCCTGCTGCAGGAATGCGAGTAATACGTAACCGCTGCCATACAGCACTGAGCCAACCCTGACAAAATACAGAAACAGCGCCCTCAGCCCGACCGCTTGCCCCGGCGTGTGTGTCGAGTGAAACGCAGCCACTTGGGCGGCCACGACTGCGGCGGCGCAAATCAAGAGAGCAGCCAAGGGCCGGGCGCGGCGAGTATCGGATTTCCACCACTCCCGCAGCGCCGCGAGCAAACCAATGCCCGCCAGCAAAGGCAGCGCGCTCGCCCCCGCGACGGCCGCTCCAATGGTCGCCAGCCCCGCGAGGCCGAGGAATGTGGTTTTAACGGCGGTGCGCCCGAGCTTCCAAAGGGCTTGCGCCACAATCGCGATGATCACCGGCTTAAGTCCGTAAAGGAACCGCATCGCTTGCGGCCGGCTTCCGAACCGTACATATGCCCATGCAAAACAACCCACCATAGCGGCTGCGGGAACGATGAAGCATAGGCCGGCGACGATCAGGCCAGCCCAGCCCGCGCGCGAATAGCCGATGTAGATGACGACTTCGGTGGATGTCGGGCCGGGGATCAGGCTCGCGGCGCCCAGGCGGTCGAGGAATTCTTCGCGTGTCATCCAGCGCCGGCGCCTGACAACCTCGTCCTCCATCATGGCGATGTGGGCTGCGGGCCCGCCGAAGGCTGTGAGGCTGAGGCGCAGGAATAGGGTAGCGATCTCGGCGAGGTTGGACAGCCGGCTCAGCGAAGGCGGGAAGGTTGCGGGACATTCCTGCGGGTCGTTGCGCACAACCCAGCATACTGCGGGAGCGCGCGTCTAAAACGGAGTTAGGAGCGGCTTACCGCTACGGGTGCGGCGATTTGCGAACATTCGCCGCAAGTTGTTATCATCAAAGCGCAGGGCCACCCTAGCTCAGTTGGTAGAGCGGCTGATTCGTAATCAGCAGGTCTCCGGTTCGATCCCGGAGGGTGGCTCCATAAAATCAAGAACTTACAGCCTAGTTGACCACCTCTGAAATCGGTTTGGTAGCAACCGTGGTAGCAACGCCGATTTCCTGGACTGATCCGCCCGTCAGAATCGCGTCCATCTTCGCCGCGGCGTCCGCCTTCGCTTCCGCGTATACGTGCTGGTAGACATTCTGCGTTAGGCGTATGTCTGAATGGCCCACGATTTCCGCAATAACCTTGAGCGGCACACCCTGGGCGCCGAGCAGCGATATGCAGGCGTGGCGCAAATCGTGGAACCGCTGTTTCGGCAGTTTCGCGGCGACCATGAGCGCGTCGAAGTCCTTCAGAATTTTACGGTCATCGACCGGCGTGCCGATGCCAGTGGTGAATACGTGGTCGGTTTCATGCCAACCTGAACCAGCAAGTTGACGCTCTTGCTGCTGGCGCTGGCAGTGCGCCTTAAGCGATGCCAGGCAAGAGGCGGGTAAGGGAACTGTGCGGCGCGATTTCTCCGACTTTGGCGGTAATAGGGTCAGGCCCTTACCCTTCATCCGCTGCAACGTGTGCCTGACCGTCACGGTGCCGGTCTCAAGGTCAACGTCCTGCCAGCGGAGAGCGCTACATTCCCCCGAGCGAAGCCCGATAGCGAGGCCGCACGTAAACAACGCCTCCAGGCGATGCCCGACCGCAGCCTTGAGAAAGCGGCCGGCCTGATCGGCGGTAAGCGGCGTGATCGGCGTTTTCTCTGCTTTTGGTGGCGTAGACAGGCCCGCAACGTTCCGAGCAACCGAATCGCCCTTGACCGCTTCATTCAGGGCTATGCGGAGTACGACTCGCAAGTACCTCACCAGTGCTGGCGAGTTTCCTGCATTCAATTTCTCGTTAAAAAACTGTTGCACTTTCGGCAGAGTGAGTTTCGACAGTGGCGCGTCGCCGAGGCCTGGAACCGCGTCGAGCTTTCGCTCCTTCCATTCGCCCGGAGGGTACGCTTTCGCCAAGTGGTTTCGAACCATCTGCTCGTACGACCGGTACGTCTTCGGCCTGACGGAAGGCTTTACCGTGTTCTCCAACCAGGCGGCAAGAAACTGCCCGACCGTCTGTTTCTTGGTGTTGATCGGTATGCCGCGGTCGCGATCCCGGAGAGCGGCGGTCAATGACTCCGCGACTTCGTGGCGCGTTGCGGCCGTGAACACCTTGCGGTCGCGAGTCCGCTTGCCATCGGGCGCCACTTTCCAGCCAACCATGACGGCCGCGCGCCAGCGGCCATCCGCCATGCGGTAGATCGAGCCTTCTGCGTTACCGCGCTTTCGCTTTGCCATGTTGCTCTCCCTTTCCAACCCATCGACGAACGGTCGCTACTTTTCGCACCGACAGCAGCCGTGTTATCTCAGCGAGTGACTTTCCGGATTCAAAGAGTTGGCGTGCATTGGCTCGTTTCTCAATGCGCCGCTTTTCCGCATCCTGGACCGGCACTTTTTTACTCACGCAACGCTCGCAGTAGTTGTTTTCGTTCGCGTTGGGACGGCGGGCGTTCCGCAAGTAAAGCCTGCCGCAATCGGAACCGGAACACACGTAAAGGCCATCGGCCTGAGCAACCCTGGATGCCAACTGAAGCGCAATGGCCGATAAGATCCAGCCGCGGTATGAAAACTCCATTTGCCACGAATCCTTTCGCCATTGGCAATTCAGGCCAAGCTTAGATTTTTCTAACCATGACCCGACTTCATCGGCAATAAGGCTCTTTAGTTCAGCTTCGCCTAATCGCTCACCCCATACCGCGTCGCGTTCCGTGAAGTTAATCTGGCGGCGCGCATGCGCTGGCATACCGAACGGAAAGCCGGACGGTGCGTCTTTATTGAGCCATGGGCGTGCGGACTTACCCTGGATCATTTCAGGGCCAGCAACCACATCCCAGTCTGATGCGCTTCCGGGCTTTCCTCGACGGAGTTCAGATGCCAGCTTCAAGACACAATACGCTCGTTTCGAAAAGAATCGCCACGCCTTTAAACTGTCAAACCCAACGTCCTCACCTTCCTTAACGGTACCGAGATCAGGCTCTTGGATCTCGTCAATAAGTGGGTCCGGTGGCATCGACAATGGACCCCATCTCTCAACGAACTGACGGATCGCTTCATCGGTCCCATCCCAGAGCGTCAGAAAAGCCTCGAACATTGCCGCCGTTGGAGTCTTGTGTGTTGCGTCACGCCAACGAATTACCCACCTCACCATTCCAGCCTCAAGAGTGATTGGTCCACCCGGAATGAATACCTTGCCGTATGGAACATGCGCGCCCAGTGCACCCTTTACTACTTGGCCGGCGTCTATTCTGGCTTTCGTTCGCCGTGTACCGAGATCGTATTGGACGTTTTTTAGATCTACCATAACACTACCCATACCATAACAAAACCCATATAGACTAGCAAGCGGTATTTTGAAATTACTAGATGAAACACGACGCGATCAAAGAGGATCTAAACGGATGAAGCACCAACAAGAAATTCAGTCTCTATTACTACGCGGCCCGGAAGTCGCAGACATTCTCGGTTGTTCGCGAGCGTTGGCCTATCGCTGGATGGCGACTGGCATTCTCCCTACCGTTCGCGTGCCTGGCGCACGGTCTGTGCGGGTTCCGCGCGCGGCGCTCATAAATTGGATTGAGCAGAATACCATTTCGCCGGCCGGCACATCCACGAGGCCGATGGCGTGAGTTTTCCAACGCGGCCCGATGGGCACTTCCGGCTGAGTCCGGCTGACGGGATAACCCTGTCTCGCGAGAACTATGAATTACGTGGTGCTGATGGAAAGTTGCTTTTCACGGTTTCACGCGACCGTGCTGAGCGTGGCATATCTGCCGGCGACCTCGAATTGTGGAACGGGCCGCACGGTGCCTACCTGCGAGCCTCCATCAGACTTCCCTATCCATCGGCAGAACGGAGGCAGTCCGAGTCGGCGCCGCGGACCTCGCTCGCTCCGAAGGGCGCGGTACGGCCGGTAGTGCACACCTCAAAGAATGCGGCTTGCGGGCAGGTCGGCAGTTGCCGATCCAGGCAAGTGGGCTCGCGCCTTTAAGTTTCTTGCGAATCACCCCGCAAGCTTGCCTCGCGTATCGGTTCCACGGGAAGGTGACCAATACGCGAGGCTTTTTTAATAAAGACGGGGAATTCTGGACATACAAGGGTGGTGATTATGGATTCGGATTCAAAGGACGGTAAGTCACCGGGGTTCTGGTTTTATCCGGGAGATTTCGAGCGCGACCTTACGATGGCGTCCCTGGCGGCGCAAGGGATCTGTATAAGAATCCTGGGGTGGATGCACCACAACGAAGCGCATCGCGGATTCCTGGAATTACCCACGGGCGATGCGATGACAATCAAGCACATTGCATTGCGGGCCGGTAAACCCCTAAAGCAGGTGACCGCGTTGGTTTCCGAGTTGAGATCACTTGGGGTTTTTTCCGAAACCCCTACCGGAACGCTATACAGTCGCCGAATGGCACGGGAAACTCATATTTCGGAAGTCAGGAGCGCGGCAGCTAAGTCGCGTGCCAACAAGGCACAACGAGCAGTGAACGGCACTTTTAAGCCGGATACGGGTACTGAGTTTGCTGGTAGCATTGCTGGCGTTTTGGTGGAAGATTTGCACCAGCAAAATATCCAGGCCTTACCGACCGTTGCAGTTTCAGATTCGGATTCAGCTTCGGTTTTACTAACACACACACCCGTGCGCGCGGCCGATATGGCGCCTGGGTCGAGCCAACGTTTTTGGGAATTCTGGGAGCTTTATCCGCGAAAGCAACGGCGGGACTTCGCCGCTGCGCAGTTCCTCAGCCTTGTGACGGTAGATAACGAGGCGGCGGTGTTCGAATGCCTTCAACGCTACCTGCACTCTGACGAGGTTCGCCGAGGAGTGATCACGAATCCGGATAAGTGGCTGTATGAACAGTATCGGAATGGCTGGGTGGGTGATTGGCCGGCGGCGGCCGGCGTGAACTCGACACGGCAGGCGTCGATCGACGCCGAATGGGGGGCCTTAGCCAATGGAAGCTAAAGACACTTGCGCGACGTGCGCGGCACTGATCAGGCTGTGTGCGGGGATGGATTTCTTTCCAGCGGATGCTGAGGTTAGGCGGTTACTGGTTGGGCGGCTTCACCGGCTGGCGAAAAATCACGACCACGCGAAAGCCATGATCAACCGCTGGCTTGATACGCAGACGGCGGCGCCGAAGGTGGCCGACCTCGTTGCACTTGCCGGCGAGGTTCCAAGTACGCCTGGCGCATCGCTTCCGGCCCCATGCGAGGAATGCGCGGCAAACGGCGGAAATTGGCGCGTGGTGCATCGCGGCGGGGCGGAAGGTATGGATAGATGCCTTTGCGCTCGCGGCGTCGCTCTACGGGCGTTAGATGGCGCGCGAAAGGCGGCCTAGGAAGGAGCGAAACGAATGGATGTCAGGAAGTTAGAAATTATGCGGTTGTCGCGCGGAGAGGCCGAGTTTGGCTGCTTCCAGCTTGCGGTTGCCGAATTCCTTTTAGGCGAGGCGAGAGTCCTCGCCGACGTGCGGGCTCTTTGCAACGAGCCACGCCCGGACGGAGAGCACGAGCTCGCGGAATTGGCTCGGGCGATCCTGCAACGCATTCAGACAACGGCGTAGAGAATCTATTTCGAAGTTAAACAAAACAAAAGGAGCACGAAATGTTTTCCACAGTCTACACACGAATCGCGCACTTTACAGGAATCGCCTTACTTGCGGCCTCAGCGGCCCTTGCTCAATCCGCCGGAATCGCCGATGTGACCGTGACCGGCACTACGCCGACACTCACGGCCTCGGCTGGTGTGACGGTATTCAACTGGACGCTGAGCGCCAACGTCACCTCATCGACGTTCTCCAGTCCAGCGGTGGGCGTCGGCGCTCTCGTGCTCTGCGAAAACGGCACTGGCGGATTCACCGTATCCTTTCCGGCCAACTTCGTTAACTTTGCAGCGCTAGCGAGCACGGCGCCGAACTACTGCCAGTACTACATGTGGGAATACGACGGCACAAACGTAAACGCCATAGGTATGGTGCAAGCGAACTCGCTGGTGGTGACGCTGGCAAGCGCGGCACAGAGCGCACTAATCAAGGCGGCGGCGAGTCCATCCCAGGCGGTGTTCACCGTCCAGGACAGCGGCGGCACGTCCCACTTCTCAATCGACAAAAACTTCAACGCCACCGAGAATGCGCTATCGTTCAGCGGCACAGCCCCAACCTGTGCTGCTACTAACCTCGGCACCGGTCCCAGTTGCACCATGGCAGGCTCGGATCAGAGCGGCATCATTACGCTGGTGACCGGCACGGGAACAATGGGCACGGCAGGCAGCACGATCGCCACGATGACGATGGGGAACCTGCATACGCTAGCGCCACAGATGTGCATGATTCAGACTGTCGGCACACCCCTGGCGTTGACCACAATCCCCATAGTGCCATCCGGCGGCGAACCCTCGGGGAACGCCCCCACTGCTACGACCTGGAACATCAACATGAATTCAGTCGCGCTCAGCCCTAGTACCACGTACAAGCTAGCTTATCTCTGCTTCTGATGGGGCGGGATGACGGGCGGACGCAAGCTACTGAAGGTAAAGAAGTTAAAGGCGCGGGTCCTTTTGGAGACTTTTCCACGGGCGGGTTATACGAGGGCAGGTAATTTGTACTGGGAAGCGCCGAAAACCACTGAAACCACTCCACTGAAAGGCAATGGCATTGAAAAATGAAAACCACAAAGAGCGGTCTGGCGCGCGAACTTGGATGCTCGCCGGGATCGATCACCCGGCTAATTAGTATCGGCATGCCGGTCTTGAACGATGGGCGCCTGGACCGGGAGAAAAGCCTGGGATGGATCGCGCACAACACTAGCGGCCGCGGCGGCGGCTGGGGTGACTCAGAGGGCCGCGGCGCTGGATTGGTGGAGCGTGCAGAGGGCCTCCTCGTGGGCAGCAAGCCAGTATCCGATACGAATAGTGCGAATGAAGGTCCCGAGTTTTGGCGCGGTGCCTCATGGCTCGCGCGTGAGTTTTGCGGATCGGCCCGACAGGTTTGGCCGAAGGCTCTGGCGGGGCTGAAGTTCGACACGAACGAAGCGGCAACCCCAGCCACACGGCGCGCTTTCTGGCTCGCCCTCATGTTGAACCTGTCCGAGGGCTGGCTCGCACCATATATCGCTGACGGGGATAAACTTCCCGCGGTCAACTGGCGAGTTTTCGGCAAGGATGCGGCGGAGGTTCAGGAAGGGTGCGAAGCGTTGCTCGCGGAGTGGCGGGCGACAGAGCCAACCAAAAAGGGGCAGGCAAGATGATCATCCCTGAAGGCAAGTACGGCGGCGCGAACGTAGTTGATATTCCCACGGAGGAGCTCGAATTCGTCAAGCGCCGCGGCGGTCTCGGATCAGACGCCCGAGAGGTAATCGGTCGCGAGATCAGGCGACGGCAACTAGCCGAGGCACGTCGGCGACGCCTTCGCCGGTCACTGACGCGGCGAAATGAACGTTTCACCTAAAGACTGTAGTCAATCCAAAAAAAGGAAGTACCCCGCAATGTTCAACCGAAAGCCGGAAACGCCGGCAACATCAACGCATCCACCCGCGATCGCCGCAGCTTTGGCGAGACTGGATGAATCCACGAAAGCCGTAAGCAACATCAAGAGCCTTTCCGAATCAGCGCGAGCGGAGCGGCAGAAAACTAAGCGAGAGCACGATGAAGCCTTTGGGGCCTTGGGTGAAGCGGAGGCTGCCGCCCTGCTGGATGGCGCCAGCGCGGCCTCACAGTCCCTTCGTAAGGCGGTCGAGAAACATGCTCAAAACCTCCTGGCGCTTGATGCCCGGATCGCCGGATTAGCATCGCGGGAACGTTCGGCCGCGGCCGAAATTGAGCGAGCGATTATCGAACTGTCCGGGCGCCTCGACGAGTGGATTGCCACTGAGAGAGATAAGGCTCGCGAAGAGTTCCAGGCTGCTCTGGACCGGTTCATTCAGGATGTGGCTCGGCCGATTTCCACTGGCATAGCGTTGGGAGACGCGCGGATGGCTACTATCGCCCGGAACACTACCATTCCGAACTGCCGGGACGAAAGAAACGGTTTCGACGCGATACGTTATTACCACGGAAACCAGGCGATGGCCGAAACTCTGGCAGTTTACTCTGACGTACGGCGAACCGTTCGCTCCGCAGTGGATGGGGCAGCGGTGCTCACATTGGCGGCAACCTCGATCTAGATATTCAACCGGCTCCGCACTCCGTGGGGCCGCAAGGAGAAATCACAATGCAACAAACCCCAACGCTCAAAGTTTTCGAAACGTCCGCGGCACGAGTCATGCAGCAGAGCGGCGGACGGCTCACCCCCAATCTGTACTCGCCTAACGGCGAAACGAAGATGACCAAAGAGCGCGCCTATGCCGCGATGCTCGAAGAGAATCCTGAGGCGTACGAAGCATTCCGGCGAGAGCACAACGCCAAAGCCATCGTCACCACACTGGAAGCGGCCGGGATCCGCATAGCCCGCTAAAGAAAACGGAAAAGGAGAAAAATCTACCATGCCAACCCTCATCCAGAAATCCGCCACCATATTCGTGGGCGGCCTATTCATCGGTCCTAGCGCGAACACCCTCCAGTTGGTGTCTACGGTAACTCTGACGCCCGCAAACATCGCAGCAATGCACGGCTCACCGGTCAGTATTCTTCCGGCGCCGCCGAGCGGTTTTCTCAACTTCATCGAATACATCATGGTGCAGTACAAGTACGGCACTGCGGTGTTTTCAGGCGGCGGGGCGATCAATTTTGTGTATCACGGGACCTCGACATCTCCCCATACCGGGACTATCTCAGCTTACGACAGCGGCGAACGACTTTCAGTACCTTCCCCCTGTTGTTTCCCGGAGCGGTTGACCTTCAATCGGCCGTCGGTGTTGGCCTGGATATCACCAATGCGACTGCCGCGTTTGCCGGCGGAACTGGCGGCTCCGTAATCGTGACCGTCAGTTATGTTCAAGTCAAACTGAACTAGATTTATCGCTCTTGCCGCGGTGGTGTTGGGCCATAGCACCATCCGGCATTTGGGGCCAATCGGGCTTGTCACCTGATTGGGACGGCGGTCCCGCGGCGCCTCCTCCGCTCACCCGCCCCGCGTCGGGGGCTGACTCCACTGTAACGCAACGGCAGAATCCGCCCCAGGCGGACACTCACTGTAAATCAAAAGAAAAAGGAATCGAAACGAAATGACGAAGACGAAAGGCTTTCTTGTAATCCTACTCATGTGTACGGCCTCAACGTTCGCACAAAATCCAGGTTATATGGCGGTGAATGTTGGCAGCGGGGCGACACCGAATCTGACTCCAGTCGCGGGATTCACTCACTTTAACTGGATCTTGAGCACCAATGTAACTAGTAGCTCATGGAGCAGCACGGCTCCCGGCTCCGGGTCGCTTAACCTATGCGAGAACGGGACCGGCGGCTATACCGTCGTGTTTCCTACCAACTTCGTCGGGTTTCAGCCAATGGCTTCCACGGCGGCTGGATATTGCCAAGAGTACACATGGTTCTACGATGGCTCCTACGTGACGGCAATCGGTCAGTCCATGCAGGGGAATCAAATCGTGACCCAGAACTCGCTGGCGGCTGGCGGTTTGGCTGTTGCTGGCACTTCCGGTGCGTTCTCAGGCAATGAGGCGACCGGCGGAAACCATACCGTAGGGGGCACGCAGACGGTCAATGGACAGGCGGCGTTGTGCGCGACGTGTTCCGGCAACACGCAATTGGGCATGAATGACGGTACGAATCCCCAAACAGTAGCGATGACACCGGGCGGCTTGACCTCCACGACCGGATTCAGCGGCAACCTCTCGGTAAGCATTCCGAATTGTGGCACCGGCGGCACGGTCCTGAATCAGCCGGCGAAACAGATTGGTTCCGGCTCCTCCGCTTGCGTCACCTCAACGGTTCAGGGTGACGGCACCAACGTGATCGGTATTGTGACCTCAGGCGCAGGAACTACGGGAAGCGCCACGGTAACGATGGTGGGGCAGGCATCCTGCGTATTCGACAACTCGACCACGGTCAATGATTGGGTACAAGTTTCGTCCGCTGGCACCTCCGGCACTGTTGAACCATGCCACGATGCCGGGTCAACCCTTCCGGCGAATGGTGGCGATTTGCTCGGGCGCGTACAGGGCACCGGCGCGGCGGGCACGTATAGCGTGTTCCTGTTCCCGGTGAATCGATCATTGCCTCAGCAGTTGGCAACCAGTTCACAGCCAGTCTTTGTCGCGGCTTCCATGGCGGGCGGATCCGCTCCGACGTGCGCGGTGGCAAGCGGGGCGGGGACAGGCGCGACGTGCTCTCTCTCGGCCAACAGTACGGATATGGGCGGGGTTTTGACGCTGAACACCGGCACTGGAACCATCGGCACCAGCGGCGCACTGCTCGTTACTATCAGTTTCGGCCAGACGCATACGAATGCTCCAAGCGCTGCTCAGATTCAGGTTGCCAGCGCTCCCCTCGGAACAACCACTGTACCGGTAGTTACCGTCGGTTGTCAGCCGAGCACATCGCAATGGTGCCTTGACGCGAATCAGGTGGCGCTGAGCGCTAGCACCGCGTACAAGTTCTCTTACATCCTTGGTCAGTAGGGCACATTTTACCAAAGGTTTGCCGGTGGCGTTCGCCTTCCTTTTCGTCATCGGCATCTGGGGCCAACTGACCGCAACCAGTTGGCGAGGGATGGTCCCAAGCGGCCTCGTAACCCGTTTTCACCCATCCCAAAATTCAAACAACAGGTGGCTTTATGTCAGTAATCGTAGTTTTAAAAGAGTCCAACAGTATCGTACTCGGGACCGACTCACGGTACGTTACACCGGATAAGGCGCGCGCCGTCAGCGATTCAATTGAGAAAATCCAAGAAATCGCGGCGGACACGTTTCTTGCGACCTCTGGATATTCGCTGGTTTGCAATTTTCAGAACGCTAAGGCCGGCGAACTATGCCAATCCACGCAAGATATACGAACGCTCTCACGGATGCTCGCTGAAGCATCAAAGCCCATCTTGGAGGAGGTGGCCGCGGCGCTCGCGAAAAACGTTCATCTGCATTCCACCATCGCGACTGTTATCGCCGGCACGGGTTTGCTACACGGCGCGGTGCTGGCCGGGCGCAGTTGCGGCGAACTGGGCTATGTCTACATGGAATCTCGCCTCGTGGACGGACGCGTCGAAACGCAAATTCAAGAGTGTTTTGCAGCACCGCGGAATATACATATCACGTCCGCGACCGACTCAAACTCTCTCGCACGTTTGCGGACCAACTGGCGCTTCTGGAGCGATCCTCCGGTAAGCGTAGTTAACGCCATCATAGACGCGGAGAAAGCGGCGAGCAGCATGATTGGTGGTCCGACTCAGATCGTTAAGCTTGATAGCGACGGTTCACGTTGGATTCGTCGTTTACCGGCGGCAACCAGGCGGGCGACGTGTCCGGTGGGTATTGGCACCATCAACGCGGCGGTCACAATGACCTCGCCAACGCTGGTAATCTCTGGCGTTGGTGGCGCGTTCACCGTAAACATCGACGACACCAATGGTGTTTTGGTGTCCAGTTCGGGCGGGGATAAGGTATCTCTTTCAGCCGGAAATGTACAGATCACGAATAGTGGCATCGGAGCTTCAGTCGCCGTGACCTCGCAATATATAAACGTCTCTACATCGGCGGGCCAAGCTTCCCTGGACGCGCGACACGGGGGCTCGCTCTTTTTGTCTGCTACCGCGCTAGCGTCTTATTCGCCATCCAACGGAACGCTTGCGGTCAGTGATGGCACGGGCGGCTATACGGCGGGCAAGTTGTACTTCCGCGAGGGTGGCGCCTGGGTGGTTGTGGTTTAGGAGGCAGAAAAACCATGACGATAGAGGATAGGCGCATCAAGCAAGAATTACTGAGGCTCGCGGCACAGCAGCAGCGGCTTCACGATGACGAGAGGGCCGCGCTCGCGGCCGTCCTGAGGGCTGACAAGGCCCTGGAAACGACGGCCGGTGCTGTTGGGTCAGATAGCGTCAGGATGGCCGAGGCGGAGGCAAGGGGCGCTCAGGAATGGCACCGGCGGGCTAGGGTCGCGCTGGAACGGTTCTACGCGCGACGGGCTCGGCTCCGGACGCTTTTGGGTATTGCGGCATGAGCAACCAAATCAAGCCATTCGACAAACTGTGCCATCTTTCGCACATCCCCGGGCGGTGTGTGACGTGCGGCGCGGCAGTGGAACGGCTTCACATGCCCATGCACAAAAACGGCTGGTTTTGTGAGGCGCATTGTCCGGCGTGCGGTCAGGTGAAAGATGCAACAGAGGCGCGGATTCGGCGGTACCAGGTAAGGCATGATACCCTTGGGTTTCGTGCCACTCACACCGCAACAGAATCAGATTATACTAACGGCGCTGGGCGTTCGCGGAATAGGCACGCGCCCTTGTCCTGCATGCGGAAACAAGCAGTGGTCGATAGGCATAGAGTTAGTGAACCTGCAAGCCATGGTCCTACCGCCAGCACAGCCGGCAATGCTGGGTCAGGGCTATCCGTGCGCGGCACTAATATGCGGAGTCTGCGGACACACGCAACTATTCAACCTCTACGCGCTAGGACTTGCTCCTGCACTGGGAATGCCGCCACCAGGTGCCTAAAATGGACGAAGACCCTAAGCTTGCAGGTGTTAGTGGAGAAGGGCATATTGCGCCTGGAGCACCTCTCACTATCCGCTACGTACCAAGGAGTCTCACGATGCACACCGTGACAGGCCAAGAGTTAGATGCGGTTGCCTCCCTGAGTAATTCGGTACACCTGACCTTCTTTGGGCTTTGCTTTGGGGCAACTATCTCCCTTTCGATAGTCATTTCGACCGTTTCCATTCCGGACCCCAAGACCTATGCCGCTTTTATGGCGCTCACGGCGGTTTCCGTGATTTTGTCATCATATTTTGGGATTAGGGCCCTGATCGATTATCGGGCGTCGCGACGCAAACTCAAGGAAATCAAAAGAGAAGAATAAAGGCGCTGGACTTCAAAAAAGAGACTGGCCTAGGGCAACATGGATACCTTGTTGACGGAAGGCGATTTGGCAAAAGTGCTTCAGGTCTCGGTGCGCACGATTCAGGACTGGCGGCACGAAGGCCGCGACCCTCGCTACGTTAACCTCGGCCGGCTTATACGCTACAGCCAACGAGATATCGAGGCGTGGATTGCAGGTGTCGCGCCGGGAGCCTGGGGTGGCTGTTCCATTTGTCGGACAGTCGGCGGGCTATTGCCGAAAATGCCGTCCACCATGTGATTCCGCCAGTGCCGGTACGGTCGAGACGGCATCGGCTCAAATCAGAGTGGCATTTGGAAGGGAAGTAAAACCGAAGAAGACTAAGTTCCCCGCGCCTTCGCAACACGCCCACCGAACGATACCGACTCGGAAAAGAAGGTAGCGGCCACGCGGATTGCATCCACGTAATCGGCGGCTTCCTCAGCTAATCCTGCACATCGCGGACAGCACAGGTAGTGCTCCTCTGTCCGCGCCAGTTCGGCTCTATTTTTGATCATTCCGAGGTGATATCGTTCGAGGTCGTGTTGCGAAAGATGCGCCATCCCCCTCCGAGTTGCAATGGGCATCATAACCCGCCACTGTTGAAAAATACAACACTGCCGAAGGGGATAGGGGGAATTCCGCCACCTGACCAGAAGCCAGCGGGCGGCGATTGCGGCTGAGTACATGCCACTATTGCGGGACGAGGCGAAGGAACGGATGCGGGAGGGTGGAGAAACTGCTGGTCGCGGAAGGCCGCAACAGGGTATGCAGAATTCTACACAGCCTATTCAAGTCAATGCTCCCAATGAGTTGAACGGCAAGGTTAGGGATATCGCAGGCAAGGCGCTCGGGGTTAGTGGATTCACTGTCCAGCAGGCGGCAACCATCAAGGCGGCGGACCCGGAAGAGTTCGAGCGTCAACTGAGGGGGGAAATAAGGGCCGCATGGAAGCGGCCCTCGGCAGCAGGAAACTTCAAAACTATCAGGCGGCGTTCCGCTTGTCTATGGACTCCAGTAGCCTTGCTGCGTCCTGCACGCCCGCGCACACGTCAGCGTAGCCTATGTAGGTCATTCGTCGCGCCGCGGCGATCGCGCTTTCGTAGTCTGAGCGGAATTCTTCAATCTCTCGAAGGGCCATATCTGGCGTTAGCCCTGGGTCTTCGTAGTGCGCACTGACCAGCACTTCAACGAAGCTCTCGGCCGGCGTAGTGCATCCTTCGTTATGTCTCTCCATGTCGGCGAACCTAGCGAGGGCCTGAAGGCTGTGAATCCCAAGGCGTTCCGCTAACCCCTGGATAGAGTCCCGCAAGCGTTGAGCTAGCGCGCCACGCTCCGGTTCCGATAACTCGGACACTTTAATGCGGAGGTCGTCTGCCACAAGGGCATCCGCGCCCGTCTTCTCTTTGGCGGTTTGCGCCTTGCGTAGTTCGGCGGGCTGCACGTCGGCGCCCGCGGTCTTGGTGGTGCTTCGATTTGGTTTCATTGTCTTCTCCCTTAACGAAAATAAGCCGTTCATATGTTGCATTGCTAAGATTCGTGTCAAGTGCCATCAACGAATCCGCTTGCATCGTTCGTATATCTGATTTATGCTGATACTAGCTTGAAGCGGCTTCAAGGTCAAGCCATTTCAGCTAAAAACCGTATTAAGTTATTGAAATGGCAAAGAAAAAACTTCCACCCGGCATATCGGAGTACTTTAGCGACATGGGCCGAAAGGGCGGAAAGGTCGGCGGCCCTATAGGCGGAAAGCGCGCGGCCGAGGCGATGACTCCGGAGGCGCGGAAGGCGCGCGCACAGAAGGCCGCGGCGGCTAGTGCGAAGGTGCGCGCGAAGAAGGCGAAGTGACACAGAGGGGCGTTTCCGCGCAAACCGCCAAGTAGGGCGTTGAATGGCGCCCGACATGAGCATATACTGTCGGAATGTATTCCGCCAAAATCCGCGCAGTACTCACCATCCCGGCTTTCCTCATCGCAGCCACTACCGCATCGCTCGGACAGACTCTTACGACACTGGTTAGTTTTACCGGTGCCACCGGTGCGTCGCCTTGGGCCGCACTGATTCAGGGCACAAACGGTGATCTGTATGGAACGACTGTTTATGGCGGCACTGGCGGCGCTTTCGATGGCACAGTCTTTAAAATGACCCGCAGTGGCATCTTGACTACGCTGCACAATGAATGTTCACAGTTAGCTTGTACGGACGGCGAATTCCCCTACGGCGGATTGGTTCAGGCCGCGGACGGCGCCTTCTACGGGATGACGAACGCTGGAGGTTCAAACGATCTTGGTACAGTTTTCAAAATATCACCATCGGGATCGTTTACGACGTTGCACTCTTTCAGCGGGAGTGACGGCGCCTATCCCGCGTTCGGAGCATTGATCCAGGCCATGAACGGCAACTTCTATGGGATGACGTCTTATGGCGGGGCCGATAATGTTGGTACGGTCTTCACCATGACGGCAGCCGGCACGCTGACGACGCTGCATAGCTTCACGGGCGCCAGTGACGGCGGTTATCCTCAGGCCGGCTTGGTTCAGGGTGCCGATGGGGACTTCTACGGCACAACTTATGATGGCGGCGCACATGATTGCGGGGATACGGGATCCTTCGGTGGTGGGACTATTTTCAAAATCACTAAGTCAGGAACCTTGACGACGCTCCATAGCTTCGGTGGTGTTGACGGTTGCAATCCCTACGCGGCTCTGATCCAAGGCACGAATGGGTATTTTTATGGAACTACTTATGCGGGCGGTGAATACGGGTACGGTTCGGTCTTCAGAATGACGCCTAGCGGCTCGATCCGCACACTCCATAGTTTCGATAATACCGACGGTGCCGAGCCAATTGCCGGGCTGATCCAAGCGACTGATGGGAGCTTCTACGGGACAACCATGGAGGGCGGCGTCAATTATGTCGGCACGGTCTTTAGGATCACGCCTACGGGCACGCTCAGCACGCTACATAGCTTTGAGGGCGCTGACGGTTCAAACCCTTATGGCGGACTGGTCCAGGACACAAGCGGCAGCCTCTTAGGGACAACTCAATCGGGCGGCGTCATGAACGACGGCTGTGAGGCCGGGTGCGGAACAGTCTTCCGACTGAACGTAGGGCTCGGGCCATTTGTGAAGACGTTCCCTGTGTCAGGTCAGGTAGGCGCGGCGGTGGAAATCCTTGGCACGGGACTAGGCAGCGCGACTGAGGTCAATTTTAACGGCACAGCGACCGCATTTAAGGTGATCTCGGATAGTGAGATCATGACCACTGTACCGCTTGGAGCGACGACTGGAATTGTGCAGGTTTCGACGGCTGGAAAAAACCTATCGAGCAATCTCCCATTCTTGGTGCGACCGTGACTAACGCGACCGTTTCATCCTTTCATGATTTTGGTAGCAACGCTGGTAGCAACCAGCTTTGTCTAGCACCGTCTACGGAGTTACTCACCGTATACGTGCCATTGTAAGTCACTGATAATAGACACAGGCTAAGACAGTAGACAGTTACAATGACAATTCGTAATCAGCAGGTCTCCGGTTCGATCCCGGAGGGTGGCTCCAGGATTCCAATAGCTTAACGCTCACCCTCCAGAAGAGTTGGATTCAATTCGATGCAATTCGGGGGCTGATCTGATCAAAACGGAATTTTGGCGACCAAGATTTCTCCAGTCGTCTGCTCTGCCGTCTGCCCAAATCAGAATCAATACCTCGACCACTTCGCGGATCGGCGCGCTCTGAGGAATGACGAGCAGCACGCCTGGGCTCCTGCCGCCCGACGCGACGAATGAGGCGAGCGCCGCCGGCATCGTCCGCTTGTCGTGGCTTACGAGAATCCGGGACTGCGACGCCGCGAGGCGCAGAACTGCCTCATCATCAAGGTCGTCCAAACGCGCGGCTTGGCCGGTTTGAAAATCGATGCGCGGTGCGCGACGCAGCGTTGCGTCAACGATGATCCTCTTCAGGTCATTGTCAGCCTGAAAGAGAATACTCAATGCTTTGCGAGATCCTGCGTGGAGATCTCGTGGCGGGCGCGCTCAAGGCGTGCATACAGTGCAGGGCGGCTTTCGCTCAAAGGCGGGAGCGAGCGGTGGATCTCCGCTTCACCTGCGCGGATGTTGGCATCGACTTCTTGCTCATGAGCAAGGTAAAAGGCAATTGCCCCGTACACTTGCTCCAGACTGAGGGAAGAGAAGTTCTGGCGAATTGTTTCCGGCGAGTCTCCGGCCCTGAAAGAATACACGATGGAGTCCAGTGAGACACGGGTGCCGGCGACATAGAATCCACCGTTGCGCTGTTCGATATATTCGCTTCGCTCCATGCTTCCTTCAAGTATAGAAGTTTCCGGCACGGGATGTCGATTGCGCGCCGGAACTCGGATTCAGAATCGGATTCAATACGGGCCAAGCACGCCGAATCCGCCGCGGTTGCGGCGGCCGCGCCGAAAGCAGAACATCATACCGCCAGACCCGGGATTTCGTAATCAGCAGGTCTCCGGTTCGATCCCGGGGGTGGCTCCAGAACTCCCGCCATCGACTTAAAGCGCCCCACACAACCAGACAAGAGATCCTGAGTTGAGGCGCTTGCTCAGGCCAGGTCCAACCATATAGACGAAGCGCATTATCGACATCCTTGAGTACGCTCGCGGGAAGCGCGCCGGTGCGCCGGGCGATCTTAGTCCGCGGCATAGCAATCAGTTTGTCGACCATCACTTGCGATTCCAGTTTTAGGTCGGTTACCCGTCCCGAAGGAACTGGAATTCGAAAGAGTGGCGCATCTTGCAGATGGCTCGTGATCAGGCATACTGCGACACTTGAGTGGGTATCGTTGAAGAGATCGGATTGCACGATGACCGCCGGCCTCGGCTTGCCATAGTCGCCGGGAGCCGCGCAAATGACGACATCGCCGCGCTTATCTCCATCCCGACGTGTCTGCCATGCCGTACCAGTCGGTGTCCTGCTCGTTCCTGGAAACAAGCTCCGACTGACGCTGCGCCTCTTCGGCAAGTGATGGTCGTTCCATGGCGTGCAGGTGCTTCACGAGCGCTTCGACGATAATCGCGTTCTTCCCTTTACCACTTCGCGCCGCCGCCTCAGATAATTCCTGCTGCAGTTCCTTGCTAATGCGAAAAGTGGATGTCACGGAGGCCATCCTTTGAGGATATACATGCGTTTTACAACGTCGCTCACTCATTCCACCCGCAGAGCGACCATCGGATCGATCGGCGAAGCGCGCCGCGCCGGCAGGTAGCCCCAAACCTGCGACACCCAACATCACCACTAGGCTGGACGCCCTAATCAATACCTAGATCATCGACAATTCTGGCTTCGGGCGTGATCTTGTCGCGTTCGACTGCGGTCTGCATGACTATTATTCTACAGAGAATGTCCCACACATCGTTCTTGTTCCAAGTGCCGATTTCGGCGACCAAACGGCCATGGTTGATCGCAACCACGTCCCTGGCAAGATCGCCGACGGTCGAATCACGGTTTGGGAACGCGACGGCGAGAGCGGGGGAGAATTTAACGAGAAAGCCGCCGACCACAAGCCCGAGAAGAAACAGAAGCGCGAGTCCAGCAGGGCCGCGGTGCACATACAAGCCGGGTCCAACGGTAAGCGCGATGCCCACGGCCAGCAACGTAGACACACTCGATCCTGGGTGCTGCAAATCCGGTAGCTTCAACTTCATCGAATCCTGAATGCGCCGCCACTTTTCCCGCCGGGTCTCCTCCGGCAGGATGACCTCAAGCGCCGTCGATGGCCGGACATCGTTGCGGTGAAGGCCGAGTGCGTCGATGATGCCGCGTCGGGTTCGATAGAATGCCGCACTCGTCAGGCAGCGCTTTGAATCTTTGCCCTCCAACTTGGACACAACCAAGTCGTAGAGGTTGCCGACCGTGGACACCTCGCCTGCCTCTTCATCAGTGATGTGAATCTGGAATCCGTCTTCGACGGCCAGAACCATTTCGACGATATCCAATCCCCTACGGGTTCTCGTTATAAGCGAATTATAATTCCGGTGCGGCCAGGAAATTCCGCGAGTTCGCGCGCAGCGGCGAGGTATGGCCAATAGCGTGACCACAACGTCCGTACGATGACCTGTCACCACCGGCTACGGATGCCGCAAGCTGCTGATAACAAGGAGAACAGCACCGTTACGCCCGGTAATCTTGATGCTCGGGATCGACAGTTGCGGGACTTCTTTCTGCCCATGCGAAAAACGCTCACTCATTCCACCCGCAGAGCGACCATCGGATCGATCCGCGAAGCGCGCCGCGCCGGCAGATAGCCCGCCAGCCCCGCCACGCCCAACATCACCACCGCCGCCGCCAGAAACGTGTATGGATCGCCGTAAGTAACGCCGAAAAGCAGTCCGCTGATGGCATGCGCGGCGATAGCCGCCGCCACCGTTCCGATCACCAGGCCGACCGCCCCGCGCCCCAGCGTCTCCATCACGATCTGCCGCCGCACTCGCGCGCCCTGGGCCCCCAACGCCATGCGAATGCCGATCTCCTGCGTCCGGCGCGTCACCGAATACGAAACCACGCCATAGATACCCAAGGACACCAACACCAGCGCAAATGCGGCGAAGCCGGTCAACACCATCACGATAAATCGGCGCGGCGAGATGGCATGGTCCACCAGGCGGGTCAAGGGTCGCATGCTGCCCTTCGGCAACGTCGGAATCAGCGGACGAATCGCGCCTTCCACGCGTTCGGCTAGCACGGGCAGCGGCAGCGTGGACCGCACTACCACATCTACCGATCCCCAGTCCTGGCATTGCCGGATCGGCATGTACATTTCGGAACCCGAAGTCTCTTCGAGCGCCACGTGGCGTACATCGCCCACTACTCCCACCACCTGCCGGTCTCCGGTCACGCAATCTCCGACAATGGCCTTGCCAATGGGATCCTGGCCGGGCCACAGGCGCCGCGCCAGCGTCTCATTGATCATCATTACAGGCGTCGCGCCGGTCATCGTATCTTGTTGGGTGAAGTCCCGGCCCTTCTTCAAAGTCATGCCCATGGCCTTTACAAAACCATCGCTGACCACGCGCACGAAGGCCGTGGGATACTCATCGGGCTTGTAAGTCTGGCCCTTGGCTCCCGCTCCCCAACCCCGGTTGTGGCCGAGCGGCAGAACGTCCGTCAGTCCAGCCGCCTGGACTCCGGAGATGGAACGTACGCGCTGCAACAATTCATCGAAGTACGCGTTCTGCTGGGCCTGCGTTTTATACTGCGCGCCCGGATCCACACGCCACGCGGCCGCGTTCTCGGGCCGGAATCCAGGGTCTACTTCGAGCACTCGGAGAAAACTACGGATCAATAGTCCAGCGCCAACCAGCAGCACGCAGGCGAAGGCGATTTCGGAAACCACCAGCGCCGTGCGCACCCACATATGAGTCCGCCCGCCGCTCGCGCCGCGCTGGCTTAGCGATGCGCTTAGCGAACCTACAGTGATCTGCATGGCCGGCGCGATACCTAATATCAAGCCGGTTGCAAGCGCCGCTGCGATGGTGAAACCCAGCACCAGGCCATTCACCCGCACGCTACTCAAGAGCGGAATGTTGAAGGCATCCAGATGCGCCACCGCGCGGGTAGCCAAGACTGCCAGCACCAATCCCAAGGCGGCGCCCGCCCCCGTGAGCACCAGGCTTTCGGTTAACCACTGGCGGACCAGCCGTTTCTTCCCCGCCCCTAACGCCA
This sequence comes from Bryobacterales bacterium, assembly GCA_963738345.1. Lineage (GTDB taxonomy): Bacteria > Acidobacteriota > Terriglobia > Bryobacterales > Bryobacteraceae > Bog-159. The sequence continues at coordinate 910,034 of CAVTWI010000002.1, read as the reverse complement.
TGCGAATAGCCGCTTCTCTTTGGCGCGCGGCCGCCCGGGCCAGCAGCAGATTGGAGAGATTTGCGCAGACAATCAACATCACCACCGCCACGGCAGAGGCCAGCACTGCCAGCGCCGGCCGGGCCCGTCCACTCACGTGCTCAGCGAGAAACGTCAGCTTCGGGTCCAAGCCATTGCTGTTCGGATTTTCTTTGCTGATCTGCGCGCCCAGCACATTCGCTTCGGCCTGCGCCGGCCCAATTCGTCCACCCGGTTTTAGCCTTCCTATCACCGCCAGTGTGTTGCCCCATCGATCGGTTTCGTTACTTAACGGGAAAGGCGAGAACAAATCAATCCGCGTACCGGGCGCAAACACTGCCGCAAAGTCGAAGGAGGCGGGCAATACTCCCGCCACCGTGGTGTCCGCATCGTCCAACCGGATGGTCTTGCCCACAATTGCGGGGTCCGATCCAAAGCGCCGCTCCCACAATCCGTAACTGAGCATCACCGCATGCGGACCATTCCATTTGCACTCGTCCGCGGTAAACTGCCTTCCATACTGCGGCTGGATGCCCAACAGCGGGAAGAAATTCTGCGAGACCGGCACGGTGCTGAGCCTCTCCGGCTCACCGTTCCCGGTCAGCTTGCTATCGCCGACGCCGTAAAACGCGAAGTACCCAGCCACGTCCTGGAACGAAGCGTTGCGCCGCCGGAAATCGAGCAGACGCCCCACCTGCAAGGTAGCGCCCGACAAATCGCCATCGGTCTTGGTCCGGTTCGCGATCCACACCAGTCTGCCCGGATCCTTGAACGGCAGCGGCTTCATCAATAGCGCGTCCAGCACGCTGAACACGGTGGAACTGGCGCCAATGCCCAGCGCCATAATCAGAATGGCGAAGGCCGCGAATCCCCTGTCTTTTCGCAGGGTGCGCAAACTGTAGCGCAAGTCTTGAATGACGCTGTCCACCGATGGCAATCCTCGCGCATCGCGCTGCGTTTCTTTGGTTTGTTCGAGTCCGCCCAACGCCGTCACCGCCTTCCGCCGCGCCTCGCCGGCCGGCATGCCCTGCCTGAGATATTCCGCGGTCGCCAACTCCAGATGTGCGGCCAGTTCGGCGTCAAGGTCGCCATCCAGTTCCTTCTTGCGAAAGAACGAGCGGACCTTTTCAAGCGCTTCGCGCCAGCCGTGCACCATGATTACATTCATGTGGTCTCACCACACGAGTATATGACGAATCGGGTTCCCGTTGGTTAGGGGATTAGGTTAGGCGATTAGGTAAGGCGATGTGGCTATCCGAAAAACTTCACGGCCATCTGCTGCCACCAGGGCCAATCGTGTCCGGTGCCGTCGCCCCACACGTCGAGCCAGTGCGGGATCTGTTTGCCGTTCATGATGCCCGCCATGCGCAGGTTCTCGTTCAGGCAGATATCGGTTTCGCCGGTCGCGAGCACGATCTTCAGGCCGTTGCGGTATTCGCTTAAATAGCGGTCATCCGTCAGGTTCGGCAGGAAGTCCGGAGGACAATTGAAATAACAATTATCGTCGTAATAACCGTTCAGGAATTGGTGGATATCGAAGGCGCCGCCCATGCTCACGCAAGGACCCACTAATTCCGGATGGCGCAGCGCGAAGTTGAGGCAATGATAACCGCCAAAACTACAGCCGGTAACTGCTACGCGGACCGCCGGGTTGCGTTCGCGAATGAACGGCAGGGCTTCGTGGATCACATAGTTCTCATACTGCATGTGTCGTAAAGCGCGTTCCCGAGGCGGAATGCTCCGGTTATACCAGCTTTCCGAATCGACGCTATCGAGGCAGAAGGCTTGCAGACGCCCGGCATCGTATTGATTGCCGATGGCGCCGATCATGCCACGCTGTTCGTAGTCGAAAAAGCGGCCCATGGAGGTGGGGAAAACAATCACCGGCATGCCGGTGTGCCCGAATGTCAGCAACTCCATGTCTCGCTGCAGATGGGGACTGTACCACTTGTGATATTCTCGGTTCACTCGCAACAGTATAGCTTGAACCCTACGCCTGCCGCTTGTTCGCGCTATTGCGCGCTATTGTTTCGGACCCATGTTGAGCAGGATATCCAAACGCGGCGTCTGCCAGTTATAAGGTTTCACCAGCAGGTCGAGGGTGCCGTTGCCATCCAGATCCGCGATACGCGATTCGTGGCTGTCATAGCCCGTCGCAATTACCGTAGGTTTGAAATTGCCATGCCCATCTCCGAGAAAAACATATAACTTCGAGTCCGGATTGGCGCCGTTCAGGCGCTGCTCTCCGCAAAAAATGTCAAGGTTGCCATCATGGTTAAAATCGACCAGAGCCAACGAATGGCCGTACCGGATATCGGCGATCTTGTGCGCTATCCAAGCCTCGCCCACATGGTCGTACCACATAAGCGGACCGTCCCCGTCCCCAATTACCAACACAATCTGGGCGAATTTTCCGGGCTTCAGGTGGCCCACCGCGGCGCGCGAAAATCGGTAGCCGGCGTCGACTACATGCGGCTCGAAGTGCCCGCCCCCCATATTGCGGAACCACGTACCGCCGCCCACGATATCCACTTTCCCATCGCCGTCCACGTCCGCCACCGCCAAGCCTTCATGCTCGTTGATGCCCTTGAAAGCCGCTGCCTCGCCGCGTTGTTCCGGCTGCTCGCTCACCGGGTACGAATAAAGTTCAGTCAGCGGCCACGGGCCGGCATGGCGCGGGTCGGGCGGAATCCGGGCCATCAGTAACTTGTGTGAGTCCTGATTCCAGAAAACCAATTCCTGCTTGCCGTCGCCGAAGAAATCGCCGAAAGCCTGATCGTGATGCTTGGGCGCGAGCGAGTTCTTGATGGTGTGCCGCTTCCACGGCACGGTGGGGTCGTAATGTGGATACGGATTTTCCCACCACCAGACTTCGTTCGATTTATAATCGCCCGCGGCCACCAGATCGGGATGGCCGTCTCCGTCAATATCGGCGAAGGTGGTGCCCGCTTCGATGTGCAGCGGGCCGGCTTCGATCACATACCGGGTCCAACCGTTGGCACCGCGCCGGTACCACACCACTGCCGGCGCGGCCGTCCGTTCCGTGATCACGAAATCATTCACGCCATCGCCATCGATGTCGAAGACAGTGGCGGAGGTCTGCTCCGTCCCTCTGTTAGGCACAGGCAAGTCGCCGGTGGCGGTCGACAGATGCTTCCACTGAATGCCGCTATCCTCCTGCGGCCAGAGAGCGCTGGCCATCAGGAGGAGAAGCAAGGCTCGCGTCATTTGGTAATGCCGACTTGCGTCAGCAACCACGCGTATTCGAACGCCTGGTCCTTCATACGGTCGTAGCGCCCGGATGCGCCGCCATGCCCGGCGGGTTCCATCTTGATCTTCAACAGGAGCGGGCTATCGTTGGTCTTGAGCGTGCGCATGCGAGCCACGTACTTGGCCGGCTCCCAATACATCACCTGGCTATCGTTGAAGCTGGTGGTAACCAAAATCGCCGGATACGCGCGCTTTTCGAGATTGTCATAGGGGCTGTACGTTTTCATGTAGTCGTACGCCTCCTTCTCGTTAGGATTGCCCCATTCCAGATACTCGCCCACAGTCAGCGGCAGCGACGCATCCATCATGGTATTCATTACGTCCACGAATGGAACGGCCGCATGGACCGCGCGGAACAGATCGGGCCGCATATTCACGACCGCGCCCATCAGCAAGCCGCCCGCGCTGCCACCCTCGATCACCAGGCGATCCTTAGAAGTCCATTTCTCCGCCACCAGATATTCGGCGCTGTCGATGAAATCCTGAAATGTATTCTTCTTCTTCATCAGCATGCCGTCTTCGCGCCATTTTTCGCCCATCTCGTTGCCGCCGCGAATATGCGCGATGGCGTAGGACATGCCGCGGTCCAGCAGGCTCAGGCGGTTGCTCGAAAAACTGGCGGGCGTGCCGATTCCATAAGATCCGTAGGCGTAGAGAAACAGCGGAGCATGGCCGTCGCGCACCAGCCCCTTGCGATAGACAATCGAAATGGGCACCTTCACCCCATCGCGCGCCGTCGCCCATAAACGTTCGCAGGTGTAGTGCGAAGGATCGTAGCCGCCCAGCACTTCCTGCCGTTTCAGCAGCTTCGATTGCCCGCTTGCCACCTCGTAATCGAAAACGCTGGGGGGGGTGACCAGGCTTTGATAATTGTAGCGATAGGTCTTCGAAGTAAACTCTGGCGTGCCTCCGGGCGAAGCGGCGTAGACCGGCTCGGGGAATGCGACAGGGGTCCACTTGGCGCCGTGGAAATCATACACACGCAGATGATCAAGCGCATTCGATCTCTCGACGGCTACGGCAAAATCCTGGAACAGGTCCAGATTCTCAAGCAGCACATCGTCGCGTTGCGGGATGAATGCCTTCCAGTTCTTACGGGCCGGGTCGCTCTCCGGCGCCGTCATCACGCCGAAGTTACGGCCATCCTTGTTGGTGCGGATATAGAACAGATCACCGCGGTGGTCGACATAGTATCGATGCTTCTTTTCGCGCGGCAGGAAGACCGCGAAATGGCCCTGTGGTTGGTCCGCACGCAGCCATTGGAACTCGGTGGTATCTTTGGCAGCGCTCCACACGAAGATGTATTTCTTGTCGCGGGTCTTCTCCACGGCGACATCATATAACTCGTCCTTCTCTTCGTAGATGGGCTCCAGCGCCGTGCCGCCCAACACGTGCCGCCACACCTTGTCGGAACGCTTGGTCACGGCGTCTTCGGTGCTGAGGAACAGCGTTTTGTTGTCGGCCGCCCAGACTACCGAGTCGACGCGCTCGGCGGAGTCCGGCAGCGTTTCGCCCGTACGCAAGTTTTTCACCTGCAGGCCATATTGGCGGAAGCCGGTGAAATCGACCGTGTATGCCAGCATGTTGTCGTCGTCACTGACGACGAACGCGCCCAGGCCCACGAACTTGTGCGTCTTAGATAATTCGTTCGGATCGAGAAGGATTTCCTCGGGCGCATCCATGGCGCCTTTGCGCCGGCATTGTATCGGATATTGCTGGCCTTCGACCGTCCGAGAATAATATAGGTAAGCGCCGCGCCGCATCGGAACGGAAAGGTCGGTTTGCTTCACGTGCGAGAGCATCTCTTTATAGAGCGCTTCCTGGAACGGGCCGAGGTCGGCGGTCATCGCCTTGGTATAGGCATTTTCCGCCTCCAGGTACTCGACCACTTTGGGATTGGATTTTTCCCGCAGCCAGAAATAGTTATCGACAACCGTGGCGCCGTGACGCTCTTCGCGGTGATCGACGGTGGGAGCAACCGGGGGAACCGGTTGAGCCGAGGCTACTATCAGGAAAGACAGGAGAAGCAAGGGCAGGGCCCATTGAGTGTGAACCATGCAGGTGATTATAGCTGGAGACGCATGCTTACGGCCGCCCGGCTGCAATCATTTCGATCTCGCGCTCGTCCTCGCCCAGGGTGCGCAGGTGGATCTCTACATGCGTCCGCAGGCATGAGTTCGGGGAAGCGTTCGCCCCACTCGATCAGCACCATCGCAGGGCTATCGAATAAGTCGTCAAGCCCTAAAGTAGCTGCCTCCGACGCTTTCTCCAGGCGGTAGAGGTCCACGTGATAGACGGCGGGGGGCGAGCCGTATTCATGAATCAGAGTAAAGGTTGGGCTGGAGACTTCTTCCAGCGGTGCGGCACCCAGTCCCTGGACAATGCCTTTCGTAAGCGTAGTCTTCCCTGCCCCTAAATTGCCGATCAGCAGCACCGTGGCCCCGCGCGGCAGGGTCTGCGCCAGGCGCTCGCCGAGGGTGATGGTTTCCTCTTCAGAGGCGGTATGGAAGACGGACACACTCCTCCAAAGCCGCCGGCAGATAGTGGAGCAAATCCGTCGCGTTCAGACACTTCTCCGTCAGCGCCGCGGCGCCTAACTCGCCGGAGAGTCCGTGCAAGTAGACGGCGGCCGCCACCGCGCAGTCGGGCTCGTTACGGAACTGGCCCAGCAGGCCGGCAGTCAGTCCGGTCAGGATATCGCCGGTGCCCCCCGTCCCCATTGCGGGAGTGCCGGTAGGATTGATCCACACGCGCCCATCCGGGAAAGCGATCAGGGTACCCTCGCCTTTCAGCACCACCGTGACTTCGCGTGCGGTAGCGAGGCCGCGGGCGGCATCGATCCGGCCCGACGAGATTTCCGCGGTCGATTTGCCGCGTGAGTCGCGCCATCTCGCCGGGATGCGGCGTCAGAATGCGCACTTTACCGGCGCCAGACCATTCCGCGCCGTCGAGCGCATTCGAGCGCGTCCGCATCCACCACCATGGGCTGCGGAATTCGGCGAACACGCGCCGGACCATAGCCACCGTTTCGGCGTCCGTTCCCAGTCCGGGCCCGATGGCGATCACGTCCTTCTTTTGCGAAACCTTGGCCACCATATCGAGCAAACGGCCGGTGGTCAGCGGTTCGGTCATCAGTTCCGCTGCGTGGCCTGCGATCACCGGAATAGCGGACTCCTCGGAAGCCACGGTCACCAATCCGGCGCCCGCGCGCAAAGCAGCCATGCCACACATGGCGGCCGCTCCGGTCTTGCCGCGCGATCCCGCGACCACCAGCACATGGCCGTAAGCTCCCCTTATGTCCGGCGCGCGGGCGAGGCTGCAAGCAAGTCGCGCGAACATCGCCGGCTCGCACCAGCGACAGCCAGATGGAATCGTCCGCATCGTAAAGCTGGGGCGGGCTCCCGATCGGGCCGACACGCCATTCGCCGATGGCATCGCAATTTGGCGCCAGCGCATGGGCCGGCTTCGGCGCGGTGAAGGTGACCGTATAATCGGCGCGGGCCTGCTCGCCCGTCGGATCGCCCCCATCGCTCGGCATGCCCGACGGGATGTCCACCGCCACGACCTTGCGCCAGCGGAAAGCCGTCGTTGATCTCGCCGGATGCCGTCCAGCATCGCGCCGCTGGCCGGACCGCTGATCGCCTGTGCCCAGCACCGCATCCACCACGACCGTCGCCATGCGCGCCTCGGCCGCGTCGATCTCGCGCGCCACCGGACAGCCGCAAACCTGCAGCATCGATAGTTCTGCGCGGCATCGCCTTTCAATTCTTCCGGCGCGGCCAGCAGTACGACGTGCAGCGCGCGCGGCGCGGAAGCGGGTGAAGAGCTGCCGCGCCACTACCATACCATCGCCGCCGTTGTTGCCTTTGCCGCACAGCACCACGATGCGCTGCTGCGGCAAGCGGCGCGAATTTCTCCGCCAGCAATTCGACCACGCGATGGCCGGCATTCTCCATCAGCACCAGCGCCGGGGATGCCCATCTCGATGGTGCGCCGGTCCACTTCGCGCATCTGCGCCGCGGTCAGAACTTTCATGGCCGCCTCGCTACCAGCATGGTCATATCGTCCGACAACTCCGCGGCGGACGCCGCTCCATTGCACCACCGCTTCCATCACCCGCGCGATGATCTCGGGCGAATCGCGGTCTACGTTCTTGGCCAGCAAATCGGTCAGGCGCTGCTCGCCGAACATCTCGCCATATTCGTTCTCCGGCTCGATCATGCCGTCTGTATAGGCCACCAGCACGTCGCCGCTGACGAGCTGGATATTCTTCTCTTCGTAGCTGGAGAACGGAAACGCTCCTACCACTGTGCCGGTAACTTCCAATAGCTCCGGCACGCCCTTCCGCAGCAAGATGGGCTGCAGATGGCCGGCGTTAGTGTAAGTCAAGGTCTGCGTCTTTTCGTCATACAGAGCGAAGTAAAACGTCGCGTATTTCTCGGGCGAGGTATTGGCATATAACTGCTTATTCAGCCGCGAAACCATTGTGGCGGTGGACAGTGTGTGCGGCGCGCCGCCGTTGCCTGACATGCCCGGCGCACCCGCGGTAAGTTGCATGCGCATGGTCGATTGTATGGAGGCCATCAACAACGCCGCCGAAATTCCTTTGCCCGCTACGTCACCAATTGCGAACGCCATACTATCGGAATCGAAGCGCATGAAATCGTAGTAGTCGCCCGAGACCACCCGCGCCGGATTGCATACGCCGGTAAGCGTCAGGGTCTTCAGGTTCGGCACATCCTTCGGGAAAAGCTGGCTCTGCACTTCGCGCGCAATCTCGAGTTCCGATTCCAGACGCTCCTTCTCCTTGGCCACCACGATCAGGCGCTCCAAATTCTCGGTCATGGTATTGAACGATGCGCCCAATTCGGCCAACTGGTCGTTGCCGCGCACCGGAATGCGATGCGAAAAATCGCCCTCCTTGATGCGGCGGGTGCCCAAATATAACTCGTGAACCGCACTGGTAATCGTGCGCGAAATCGAAACGCCAATCACCAGCGAGACAAGTTCCACAATCAGAAACAGACTCACGGTAACAAGAAACGCCCCCCAGATAACCTGCCCGTATGCCATGTCTCCAAGATTGATGTTGTTGCCGAATACCGTGCTCAGCACCGCCGACATGCGGGTATGGACCAGCAACAGACCGCGCGCCGTCTTATTGCCCGGTGAGTTCCAAAATGTAACCGGCACCAGCGAACCCCAATTCACTTGCAGGTCGAGGAAGTTGTTCTTTGCCGGAATGCGCGCGGTCGAAGCCGGACCCGCCGGCGTGCCCAACAAGCCGCCCTGCGTTTCCGAAAACTCGCGGAAATTTACCTGCCCGATGCCCGGCAGCAGACTCGACAAAAACTGCTGGTTCAACGGCGCCATGATGACGATCTCACCGTGAGGCGAGTGTACGTTGGCCCAACTGTAGAGTTGGCCGCCTTTGACGATTACGCCATTGGCATCCTTCCACCCGGGTGGGGGGGGCGTAATCGACGAGGATTCCGGATAGCGTGATTCGCCGCCTGCCTGCACCAGGATCTCCGTGCTGGGGAAAAAGCGCTGCAGGAAATCCTGCGTGCGTTGCACTACATCCTGACGGTGGTCCGCGCCGGATTCCAGGATTGGTGCGGCTGAACCCCTAAGTATGCTGGTGCGCCGATCTAATTCCGAATTAATCAAGTAAATCGCAATCTGTCCGGTGAGACCGTAAGCGCTGACCAGCACTAACGCGAGGATCAGCACCACCGGCACCATGGCGATAAAGGCATAGGCTACGATCAACCGGTTGCGCAGCCGCCATATGAGTTTCTTGACGCCCTTGCGGGCCAACCGCACCGCCACGATAAACGCCAGCACCCAGGCGGCGAAGGTAACCAGCAACCCGATAAAGGTCGCGGGCAGGGCGTACGCCAGCACCACGGAGAGTAAGACTAAAACGATAAATGTCTTCTCAACGCGCCCGAGTTTTCGGTAGAGGGATTTCAGGCGTGGCGGCATTCCAAACCATCTTAGCGCGGAGCCCACACCGCGTTAGCATGAACTAATGAAGCGGAACCTACGCCAAGCCCTTCGCATGCTCCGCAAGAACCCCGGATTTGCGTTCGTAGCCGTGATCACCCTGGCCCTTGGCATCGGCGCGAATACGGCGATCTTCAGCGTAGCGAATGCCCTGCTACTGCGACCCTTGCCTTACGCCCAGCCCGACCGCCTGGTTTTGGTGTATGCCGCCAAGGCCAATGCGCCCGGAGCGATCCAGCCGTTTTCATACCCGCGATCAACCTTCATCGGCGATAAGAGCCGCGCCTTTTCAGGATTCGCCGCCTTCACTAACGAAAATTTCAACTTGACCGGCGCGGGAGATCCCGAGCAACTTTCCGCCGCGCGCGTTTCATGGAATTTCTTCGGCACCCTGGGTGTGCGCCCAGCTATTGGCCGCGCCTTCCTGCCCGCGGATGACCAACCCGGCGCCAAAGCCGTCTGCCTGATCAGCCACGGCCTGTGGACGCGCATTTTCGCCAAGCGGCCGGATATCGCCGGCCAAGAAATTACCCTGGACGCCACCCCGTACACCATCATCGGCGTCTTGCCGCGCGGCTTCGAGTTTGCACCTCTCGCTTCGTCCGTGGATCTTTGGGCACCCAGAGTCTTCGATCTGAACATCACCACACCCGCACAGATCCGCGCCGGCGTTGGTTTCCTGAGCGGCGTCGCGCGCCTCGCTCCCGGGGTGAGCGCCCGGCAGGCGGATGCGGAAATGTCGGTCCTCGACCGCCAGTATCGCCGCGAAAATCCAGCCATGCCGGATGCCGATCCGGCGCAGACCATCCGCGCGCGCGATTTGCAGGAGCAGACGGTCGCAAACGTCCGCACCGCCGTTCTGGTTCTCTGCGGCGCGGTGGGCCTTCTGCTGCTGATTGCCTGCGCGAACGTGGCCGCGTTGCTGCTATCGCGCTCCCTCGGCCGGCGCAAGGAGATCGCCATCCGCGCCGCTTTGGGCGCCAAGCGCACCACCCTCGTCGCGCAATTGCTGGTGGAAAGCGTATTGCTGGGCGTGGCCGGCGGAGCGTTGGGTATCGCCCTTAGCGCCTGGGGAACGCACGCCCTAACCGCGTTGGGCGCCGGCAATCTACCGCGCGTCGACGAGATCGGCATGGACTGGCGAGTGATGGCTTTCGCGCTCGCGCTCTCACTGGTCACCGGTCTGCTCTTCGGCTTGGTGCCCGCCCTCCAACTCTCGCGTCAAGACGTAAACCCAGTCCTGCGCGCGGAAGGCCGCGGATCGGCGGGAAATCGAAAGCGCAGCCGTTTGCGCGGCACGCTGGTGGTGGCCCAGGTCGCCCTTTCGATGGTTCTGCTGGTAGGCGCCGGCCTGCTCATTCGCAGTTTCGTACGTCTACGCCATGTGAGTGCGGGTTTCCAGCCCGGCAATGTCCTTACTATGAATATCGCGTTGCCGCCGGCGCGTTATTCGAAAGCTACGCAAATGGTGGCGTTCTATGACCAAGTGGTGAGGCAGGTTTCGGTTTTGCCCGGCGTACGGTCAGCGGCCGTATGCTCCGCACTGCCGGTGCGGCCTGTGCGGTTTTCGCCGGTCTTGGTGGAAGGTCAGCCCGACCTGCCCCTGGCCGCGCGGCCTATCCTGGCCATTCAAATGGTGAGCCCCGCGTACTTCAGGACCCTGGGCGTCAACCTGCGCCAGGGACGCGCTTTCTTGGATAGCGATAATCCGGAAGCGCCGCTAGTGGCGGTGGTCAACGAAACCCTGGCGCACCGTTTCTGGCCCGATCAGAATCCCATCGGCAAACACGTGCTGTTGGGACGCATGGTCAAGCCGGCGGAAGTGGTGGGAGTCGCAGTGGATGTCCGCAACCTGACCTTGGCAGCCGCGCCGGAGCCGGAAGTTTACGTTCCATTTCCGCAGCGTCCGTGGGCTTCGATGAATCTAATCGTGCAGACGGCTGGAGATCCGCACAATTGGGCCGGAGCCGTCCGCGAGGCGGTAAAAACTGTGGATCACGATCAACCGGTGACGGCGGTGAACACCATGGAAGAAGTGCTGGCTACGTCGACGGGTCAGCAGCGCTTTAGCGTTTTCCTGTTGGGCGTGTTCTCGGTGGCATCACTGGTACTGGCGGCCGTCGGACTGTACGGGGCCGTCGCCTATTCGGTTGCCGAACGTACGCAGGAGATGGGTATTCGCATGGCTCTGGGCGCCCGCGCGGCCGATATCGAACGCATGGTCGTGTGGCAGGGCTTGGCACTGGCCCTTGCGGGGCTTGGTCTCGGAACCATGGCCGCCTTAGCGCTCACCCATCTAATGTCCGGACTACTGTTCGAGGTAAGTGCCAGCGATCCGATGAGCTTCGTGGCGAGCGCCGTGCTGTTTGTCGCGGTTGCCGCCATCGCCAGCTATTTGCCTGCGCGGCGCGCCGCGCGTGTGGATCCGATCCAGGCGTTACGATACGAGTAACTGTATGTTCCGGGCTATTAGAGAGCAGATCGATACCATTTTCCGCGAAGATCCCGCGGCCAAGAGCGTGATCGAGATCCTGCTGTGCTACCCGGGGTTTCATGCGATTCTGGCGCATCGCCTGGCGCACCGTCTTTACCGCAGTGGCGTGCCGCTCGCGCCGCGTGTCATTTCCCAGATCAGCCGCTTCTTCACCGGCATCGAAATTCACCCCGGCGCCACCATCGGCAGGCGATTCTTTATCGATCACGGCATGGGCGTGGTGATCGGCGAAACCACCGAGATCGGTGACGACGTTCTGCTGTATCAAGGCGTCACCTTGGGCGGTACCGGCAACGAAAAAGGCAAGCGGCATCCCACGCTGGGCAACCACGTGGTGGTCGGCACTGGCGCGAAGATTCTGGGCGGCATTCGGATCGGCGATAACGTGAAGGTGGGCGCCGGATCGGTGGTGGTGCGGCCCGTCCCCGATAATTCGACTGTAGTGGGCATACCAGGCCGCGTGGTTCGCACCCGCGGCGAAAACGGGGTGCTTGAGCATGGCAGCCTGCCCGACCCCGAAGGACAGGAAATCGAGGATCTGGCCCGGCGCGTGGGGGAGTTGGAAGAATTGGTGCGCCACTTGTGCGGCGATCGTGTCGAGGTCCCCATCGGGAGGCAGTGAAAGGTCTTTCTGCAGACTGCTAAAAGGCGTGCTAGTATGGAAGAGTTCACGTCAAAGCGGGGACGTAGTTCAGTTGGTTAGAACGCCGGCCTGTCACGTCGGAGGTCGCGGGTTCGAGCCCCGTCGTCCCCGCCATTCCTTTTCAAAATCCTAAGGCCCTTCCCAATCGAGCGCGTAGATCTCGGTGCTGCCGACATCCCGTGCGGAAATCAGAGAGCCTTCCGGACTCAGGCCAATCCAGCCCGTCAGGGGTGCGAATTTCAGGGCGCTGAAACTTGCCAGCCGCTCCACCTTGCCGTCCTTAATGTTCACGCGAAACCAGGCGGTGGTGCGATTGTCTTCGAAATATATGAATTGGCTGTCTCGCGACCACGCCGGCCAACCCACGCCCATTTCCGTAAGTTCCTTGCGCGCGTGCGTTTGCATGTTGTAGAGGCAGAGCTTAAATACGGGGACCTCCAGCGCGGCGATCCAAACCCCATCGGGCGACCAGCGTGGACTCCACAGCCCTTCCGATCCCGGTAATTTCCGAATGACATGGGACTTCAAATCGATGAGTCCAAGTTTAAGCCCGAGTTGTGGGTCAGATGGCTGTCCGCCGAAAAGGAGCTCGCTGCCATCCGGCGACCAACTGGGGTCGGCATCGCCTCCGGATCCCATCTCGCCGTGGCTGAGCTGCTGGACCGCGCCGCCACTCGCTGGCACGGCGTAGATGCGGGTGGGCGCTCCGGCCGGCCCGCCAAAAAAAGCAATCTGCGTGCCGTCGGGCGACCAGCCAGGCTTGACAGCCGACATAGGTGGCGCGGTCAATTGCATTTGTTGGCTGCCATCCACGGCGCTTCGCCAGACAGTAAGATCGGTATAACTTATATAAGTCACCCACTTGCCATCGCGCGAGTAGTCCAGTTGCAAGGCTGAAAGCCCGCCCAGGTAAGGCATCCATTGACGCAGCTTGGAATCGTAGCGAACCAGTTCCGCGCGATTCAATCCGCCCCGAAAGAACAGGCGATGATTGTCGGGGCTGGTCTCCGGCAGATCCGCGCTTAACGGACCGGTGGTCAGCCGCACAGGCGCAGACGCTCGCCTAAAAGGGCCACGGGCTTCGGGAACCGCCCACAGGTCGCGGGTGCCGCGCCGCGCAGAGAAAATGAAATACTTTCCGTCGGTGGTCCACACGCCGTTTCGATTGAACCAATCGTCCCAGCCGGCCAAGAGGGGATGCAGGCGGCGGCCATCGGCAGCCACTTCCCACAAAGCCTCGGAGTTCGCGGACTGCACCGTAAACCGGATGGTGCGGCCGTCGGGAGACCACACCGGAGATGCGGGACTGTCATTAACTATAGCCAGCCGCCGCGATGCGAAGCCGTCGCTGCGCGCGATGCGCAACTCGGATCCCAGGGCATAGACGATCTGGTCGCCTTTGGGAGACCAGTGGGCGCCCTCCGCCTGTAGATCGCCCAGGCGGTGAAGGGTGCCTCCCACCGTGTTCGCTACCCACAAAGGGTACGGTCCCGTGGGGGTTTGCGGCAACTCCTGTCCGAGAAGCAACTCCGCGCGGTCCGGCGAAATATCCAGCGGGAACATGCCTGTCAGGCCAGGCATCGGCACGGACTTGCCGCCCCTGGCGCTCACTTGGTACATCTGTTGTTGCGGACCGCTGCCGGCCTGGTAATAAACCCTCGTGCCGTCGTTTACGAACCGTTCCTTGCCCAGTCCATCGCTGGTGATCTGCACGATGCGGGACGCCCGAACCGGGGGGAGTGGGCGCGAGAACCATACGGCCGCAGCCAATAGTATTGCTGCCGTAGCGCCGGCCGCGAGCCACCACGCGGAACTGCGACCGGTTACGCGTGGCGCGAGCGCCGGCGCGGAGGATTGAGCCGGAGCCGAGTAATTTTCCGGCGCGCTCGTTCCGGAGTTGCGGCTGATGCGGCGGCAGGTGCTGCGCAGGTCTTCCGCTGTCTGGAAGCGTAATTCGGGATCCTTCTCGATCGCGCGCATCACCAGCGCATCCAGTTCCGGACCGGCCGGTAAACGCACGGCGGACGGCGGACGCGGAACGTAGTGCAAGATGGCATCGATCACCGCGCCATCGGTAGGTCCGTCAAACGGCTGTAAGCCGGCGGACAGTTCGTAGGCGACCACTCCCAGGCTGAAGAGGTCACTCTGGGGCCGGGCCGGTTGTCCGAGGATCTGTTCCGGCGAAAGATAATGGATGGTTCCCGCCAGGTTGCCCGGCCTGGTCAGAAAGTCCGGCTGGTTCGACGCGCCGTCCACCGGTTCGCGCAGCTTCGCCAGTCCGAAATCCAGCACTTTCACGAAACCATCCGGCCGGATCATGATATTTTCCGGCTTAATATCGCGATGCACGATCCCCGCCTCGTGCGCGGCGCCTAAAGCCGCCGCAGTCTGCCCGATCCAATCCAGAATCTTCTGGCTGTCGATGGGCTTTCGCTGGCGAAGGATCTGGCGCAGCGTCTGCCCCTCGACGAACTCCATCGCGATGTAGTGGTAACCTGCGGCGGCATTCGCGTCGAAGATGGCGACGATGTGGGGATGATTCAGCGTGGAGGCAGCCCGCGCTTCGCGCTGGAAGCGCCGCACGCGCTCCTCCGCTTCGCCAAAACCAACGGGCAGAATCTTCAGCGCCACGCGGCGGTCCAAGTGCAAATCCTGCCCCTCATAGACCACCCCCATGCCACCGGCGCCGATGCGTTCGCCCACGCGGTAATTGCCGATCACCGTTCCGGCTGCGGGCAAACCAGCTCCATCCGGCACCAGGAGTTTGGCCGCCTCTTCCACCGCGGGGCTCTCCAGGAACCCGCGCGCGGCCTTGCGGTCCGCGGCGATGAGCCGCAGCACCTGGGCGCGCACTTCCGAATTCCCGGCGCAGCCGCGATCCAACGCGGCGGTTAGTTGGTCATCCGGAAGCTCGCGGAGCCGGGCGAACCATTCACCGGCCTGGCGATGGGTTTCCGGGCTCATGCGCTCTTCGCGGCGTGCAGGCGGTCAAACAGCCAGGCGCGCGCCACCCGCCAGTCGCGGACCACCGTCGGCTCGGAGATGCCTAGCAACGGGGCGATCTCGGTGTTCTCCAGCCCCCCGAAGAATCTTAATTCCACGATCTGCGCCTGACGGGTGTCGAGTTGCGCCAATTCATCGAGCGCCTGGTCCAGATCGATCAAATCCACCGGATCGCACTCGGCCGCGGGCATATCGCCGGCAGCCGAGAGGTCCAAATGCGGGCTCCGCTTTCCGCGTTTTCCGGTCTCCTGCCGGCGCGCGAAATCGATCAGGATCTGCCGCATCAGCCGGGCCGAAAAGCCGAAAAAATGCGCCCGGCTGGCCCATTCCACCGGCGCGTCGCCGAGCAACCGGACGAACGCCTCGTTAACCAAAGCGGTGGGTTGCAGCAGATGGCCCTCCCGTTCCGCGGCCAGATTCCGGCGTGCGATGCGGTGCAATTCCGCATACACGATGGGCGTCAGACGTTCCAGGACGGAGGCATCTCCCGAGCCCCAGGCTTTCAGCATGCCGGTCAACTCGACCGGAGAGAGTGGCGCGTCCACAGTTATTTATTTTATCGCTGTTGTGATCGCCCGCACGAAGTTTTCACGCCCTCCTATACAGAGGGATTGGATGCCAAACCTGACTCGAAACCCGCTTTCCGTGGCGCTGCTGGCGCTGCTGTTTTGTCTGGCCGCGAGGGATGCCCGCGCGGACCTGGGACCTCCCGACCTGGCGGTGATGCAGACGCTGGCGGCGCCCATTTCCCAGGGCGGCTACGGTTGGGGAGCCGTGTACGGATGGGATTACACGACAAACCCCTGCCCCACGAGCGGCGGCCTGAACTGGGCTGGGGTGGTCTGCGCTCACGGGCACGTCCAGAGCATCATTGCGGATTGCAGAGCCCAGAAGCTCAATGCTCCCATCCCAGACATCCTGTCGCAACTGAGTGCGCTGGTTGCCCTTGAAATACGCTTCTGCGGGCTAACCGGTTCGATACCGGAATCCCTCGCATTGACACAGCTCTCATCCCTCGTATTGGACGACAATGTCCTCACCGGCACGATACCGAGTGCTTTAGCCACCGACCCGCAGCTTAGCCTCTTCACGGCTGCGAATAACCTGCTCACCGGCGACATCCCGAATTTTCCAAATAATCTCTATGTGGAGATCGGCTTGACTGGAAATCTCCTGAACCAGATTCCCGATACATGGACAAGTTTCGACCGCGCCATTTCCTATAATTGCTACCCGTCTATTCCCACGAGTTGCGAAATCTCAGTTCCTTACAACAATATCTGCACTCCCAACCGCCAGGATTGTCCATCCACTGTGATGATCGGCAAAGTTTCCGGAGATGGGCAATGGGCCCAGGCCGGCGCCTTTTTCCTGAGTCCGCTGGTGGTGTCAATCACGGATTTGTCTGGCAATCCGGTTTCCGGCGTGACTGTAACTTTCTCCGGGCCGGGCGTAGTCACCACCACGGCGATGTCGGACGGCAGCGGCATGGCTTCCGCCCAAGTGCAGGCCAGTTCGGCCGTGGGCGGCAACACGGTTACGGCATCCACCGATCCGAACACTATGGTCACCTTCGGCCTGACTGCCGGAGACACGGCCACCTGCAGTTCGACATTCAGTGTCACGAGCACCGCCGACAGCGGGCCGGGAACGCTGCGGCAGGGATTGGCGGACGTGTGTCCGGGCGGGACCGTCGATCTGAGCCCGATTGCCGGGCAAACTATCGCGCTTTCGGCCAGTGCCACGTCCTACAATTTCGGCGGCCGGTTATATATCGGCGACAGCGTCAGCATTACCGGCGCCGGGGCGACCATCAGCGGCAGCAATCTGACGCGCATCTTCTTCGTCCAGGGCGGTAACGTCACGGTTTCCAACGTGACGCTCGAAAACGGGATGGCGCTGGGCGGCACTTCGCAATATGGCGGATCGGCAGCGGGGATGGGTGGCGCCATCTTCCAGAACGGCGGCGGGCTGACGCTCAATCA
This sequence comes from Bryobacterales bacterium, assembly GCA_963738345.1. GTDB lineage: Bacteria > Acidobacteriota > Terriglobia > Bryobacterales > Bryobacteraceae > Bog-159. The sequence goes on along the minus strand of CAVTWI010000002.1, from coordinate 892,612 downwards.
GGTCAAGCTCGAGAACAATCAGGCGGTGGGCGGCAGCCCGGATTCGAGCGGCAACGGGGGGGGCGGCGGCTTCGGGGGAAATCTGACAGGCGGCGACTTGGGAGGCGGTGCCGGAACCGGCGATGGCGCCGGAGGAATCTTGCAGGGCGTGGGAGGCATTGGCGGATTCGGCGGCGGAGGCGGCGCAGGGACATATGTCGCCCCGCTTTCAGGAGGCCCGTACGGCGGAATCGGAGGCTTTGGAGGAGGCGCGGGCACGGACAACCTCGGCACTAACGAGTATGCCGTCAGCGGCACTCCCGGCTACGGGGGCGGATCGGGTACATCGCTCGCCGGCGGCAGTGGCGCGGGCTTCGGCGGGGCCATTTTCGTCCGCAACGGTTCGCTGAACCTGAACGGTGCGTCATTCAACGGCAACAGCGCCGCGGGCGGCACGGGCGCACAGGGGAAAGGCGGCGCGTTGTTTATGTATAACCGCGCCAACCTGAATATGATTCCCAACAGCGTGACTTATGCGGGCGACGTGGCGGCGGCCGCGGGCCTGGCCGGCCAAGGATACTCCGGCGATCCGTACGACAACAACCACACATGCCCCGGAGTGGATACCGTGGATATCTGCGGCATCGTTCCCAGCAATACACTCACGGTAGCGGTGGCTGGGAATGGCGCCGTCACCGATAGTACGGGTTTGATCGCCTGCCCGACAGGCAACTGCGCGGCTCTATTCCAGACTTCGGCGGTGCTCAGCGCCACGCCATCCGCGGGTTACGTGTTCTCCGGTTGGACGGGCGGCGGATGCTCCGGGATGGCTCCCTGCACGGTATCGTTGGCGAACGGCAGCGCTTCCGTTACGGCCACTTTCGTACCTGGCACCATTCAGATCGCCAACGGCAGCAATCCGAATCTGGGCAGCACGGCGGTGTGCGCTTCGCCGCAGACAAACGGATGCGGCGTAACGATGGCGCTGACATTTAACGTGGATGAATCGGTCGCGCTGGGGACGCCCACGGTCGTCACGCAGGGCGCCACCGGTCTGGATTTTAATTTGGCGCCGAACGGTTTCAACTGCGCTAATTCGCAATGCACGGTGCAGGTGAATTTCACTCCGCTGGCTCCCGGCCTGCGGCTGGGCGCGATCCGCTTCACCGATACGAATAACCATGTGCTGAGCACCAGCTATATCAGCGGCGTGGGGACGGCCTCGCTGATGACTTTCGCGCCGCCGGTATCGCAGGCGCTGCCGTTCACGGGCCTCGATCATCCGCTGTCCCTGGCGGTGGATGCGGCCGGCGATGTCTTTGCCGGCGACTACGGGAATCGCGTACTGGAACTGCCGGCGGGCGGAGGGCCGGCGATAACCCTGCCGTTCACCGGAATCGGCCGGGCCTTCGGCGTGGCGGTGGATGGCGCGGGCGGCGTGTATGCCGCCGATTACTACAACCAGCAGGTCGTGGAGTTGCCGGCGGGCGGAGCCGCGCAAGTGACTTTGCCGTTGACTGGATTTACAGGGCCCTAGCGGTATCGCAGTGGACGGCGCGGGCGATGTGTTTGTCTCCGATGTGAGCAACCAGGTGTTCGAAGTGCCAGCGGGCGGAGGCGCGCCGGTGGTCGATCGGCAGCGGATGGAGCAATCCACGCGGTCTGGCGGTGGATAGCGCAGGCGACCTTTTTGTGGCCGATAGCGGATCGGGCAGGCTACTGGAAGTATCGTCGGGCAGTTCGCAGGCAGTCACGGTGGCGGGCGGCTTCGGCTCGCCAATCGGCATCGCGGTGGATGCGGCGGGCGATGTATTCGTCGCCGATGCAGGGAATAATGACGTGGCGGAAGTACCCGTAGGGGGATGTCCGCAGGCTGGCTGTCCCACGGTCGGAAGCGGATTCCACAGCCCGTGGGCAGTGGCGCTCGATGGATCCGGCGACGTGTTCATAGGCGATTCCAACGACAGCCAGGTGGTGGAAGAACTGCGCTCGCAAGCTCCCGCCTTGACCTTCCAATCGACACCGGTGGGCGGGACCAGTAGCGATAGTCCGCAATCGGTGACGGTCCAGAATGGCGGCAACGCGAACCTCATAATCTCAGCCGTCACGGTAGGAGCCAATTTCACGCAGACGCTGGGGAATGGTACGCCGTCCGATTGCACGAGCAGTTCGTCGTTCACCGCGGGGACGGCTTGCAATTTAAGCATCAGCTTCATGCCTACGGGCCTGGGACCGCTGACCGGATCGGCGACGCTCACCAATAACTCGATTAACTAATCCCTCGTTGCAGGCGATCTCGCTGAGCGGTACCGGCACGCAAGCATCCAGCATGACCGGGCTCGTCTCCAGCAGCGAACCCGTCCGCGTACGGCCAGGGTGTGTACTTCACGGCGACGGTCACGGCCGGGGCCACTGGCTCTGTCCAATTTCAGATCGACAATGTCAATTTCGGCGCGCCGGTCGCGCTGGTTGGCGGCCAAGCCGTTTCGGGGACGAACACGTTGCTGGCGGTAGGCGGGCACTCGATCGCCGCCATCTATTCAGGCGACACCGATCACACCGGCAGCACGGGTAGCCTGCAGCAGACCGTCAATACTGCCAGCTCCGGGGAAGAGGTGTATCTCACCGGCGGCAGTAATCCTTCGACTTACGGCGCGCCGGTAACCTTCACCGCGCTGATCAGTGGCGAATATGGGCAAGTCGCGCACCGGAGCGCTGGGGCACGTCCCCGGGTGGTAACCGGCACGATAACCTGGAGCGCCAACACCGGCTGCGGCACCACGCCGCTGACATCCGGCGATGCATCATGTACTACTTCGGTTCTGCCCGGCGGCTCGGACACGGTCACCGTCACTTACAACGGTGACAGTAACCACAGTGGCAACACCAGTTCATTGGGACAGCGGGTCACGCTTCAGACGCCGACGGTGGCCTTGACCAGTGTCAGTCCTGCCAGCGAGGGCTATGGCGCCGGTACGTCCCGTGGCGGTGACGGCCACGCTGGCCTGGACAGGCAGCGGCGTCGCGCCCACGGGCAGTCTTACGTTCCAATCCACCGCGGCCGGCAGCTTTCACGGGAATCCCGAGCTGTAACGCCGCAGGCTCGACCATCACCTGCACCCAGAGTTTCACTCCCGCGAAGACTGACGCGGCAGGCACGTATACAGTCTCGGCGAGTTATGCGGGCGACGGCAATTACAATCCAGCCGGCAGTACTCCAAGCCAATAACTTCAGCATCACCCAGACTAAGATAACCCCCACAGTGACTATGACTGGTGTCTTACCGAACGCGGAAGCCGTACGGCGCGTCTGTGGGGACCGCCATTACTGCGACCATTAGCTGGACCGGCTCCGGCCCGGCGCCCACGGGGAAAGGCGCGCTGCTGAGCTTCAGCTCCGAGCGCAGCCGGCAACTTCGAGCCCGTAGTTTGCCTGGGAAAGAGCAGCCCGATCGTATGCGGCACGCTGTTCTTGCCGGTGGTGAACGACGCCGTGGGTATATACACCATCACAGCCGCCTATGCCGGCGATGCGAATTACAACGCTGCGAGCAGCCCGCAAACCAACAACTTCACGATTCTTTCAGACACGCCGCTCATCAAGGTGACACCGAATCCGGTGAAGGTTGCGCATTCCTCGACGGCGCCGGTAGCGATCACGACCACATTTACGGGCGCGGGTTCGGGCGATGCGGCTCCTATCGGCGCAGTGACCTTCAGCGCCCCGACCGGATCGTTCAGCGGCCAGTCGTGCAGTACCAGCGGCGACGTTCTGAAGTGCACGGTGAGCTACAAGTCAAGTGGGACGCTCGCCACGGGCACATACACCAACTACCTGACAGCCGGCATTCAGGCGGGGGGGATTACAAGGCAGCATCCGGCTATGCCAGCTTGACGGTGACCAAATGACACTTGACAGAGCGGCAATCGCAGAGGGATCAGAAACGCCCGAAGCTACAATTGTCGCGGCCGGCGCGGGTGCAGTCGTCGTACTCGCGCTTGCGAATCTGGCGGAAGACCTCGGCCTCTTCGGTATCCACTCGCTTCTTCTGGCCTAAGAGCCACAGAGCGCGCTGGGCGGAAGTGTGAAAGGCGATTCCCGTGGGATCGCCGCCCAGCAGGTTGCCTCCAAAGCGCAGTTTACCGGCGATCACAATGTCGTGCTCTACGTCGTCGCGGAAACCGATATTGTTGGTAGGGCTGCGCAGCCACTTCGCCCAATACTCGCCTTTGGCATTGCCTTGCGCGGCGGCTTTCTGGAACCAGGCTATGGCTTGCTGGCGATTCTGCGCGACGCCAATACCAAACTGATACGCCCGTCCAAAGGAAAACTGCCCTTTGGTCCAACCCTGCAGGGCGCTGGCTTGGTATAGCCGCGCCGCGAGGTCCCAGTTTTCGGGAACTCCTTCTCCTAACTCGTAGAAGATCCCGACCTGATTTTGCGATTCCGGCTCACCTTGCGCGGCAGCCACGCTATACCATTTGAAAGCCGATTTCGAACTGCGCGGGACTCCATCGCCCTGGTCGTACATCAGGGCGATGCGGAGTTGAGCCACCGCGTTGCCGGACTCGGCGGCTTTAGTGACGATCTTCGCGGCGCCGGCGTGGTCACCTGCCTGGAAACGCGCACCCGCTTGATCGAATAGGCCGGCACCCGGAAGCTGTTGGCAATATGGTTTGGTCGCCGGACCCTTCATCATTCTGTCCGACCCACGGGTGATGCCGAGACACTTTTGCAAAACGCCCGATGCCATGACCACCTGCGGAGCAGGCTGCCCGAAAAGCGGAAGCGCCAAAAAGACAGCGACAAGAGTCGACGCGACGGCCGCGTTCTTCATCCAAACACCTCTTCGAAAAATATTTAAATCGACAGTACCATGACCGCATTGCCGGAGAATAGGCTGAATTCCCCCCATTGCCTGAATCTGCAATGTTAGCCTGTGGCAATGAGCTTCCATAAGACGGATCCTTCCTGGTTACTGCTGTTCCTTGCCCTTGCACCCCTCACACTGCGGGCCACCCCAACGATCAAAACGTATCCGTTGGGACCGGGAGCGGCAGGCGCATCCGGCATCGCCACCGGAGACTTCAATGGCGACGGCCTGCTCGACATCGTCACCTGCAATGCCACAAACGGAAATATTTCCGTCCTGCTGAACGATGGCAAAGGCGGCTTCGAGGCGGCCCAGGTTTTCTCGACGGGCGGCCAACCCGAGTCTTTAGCGGTCGCCGATTTCAACCGAGACGGCAAACTGGACGTGGTAACGGCGAATTTCTATTCGGGCACCATATCGGTGCTGTTTGGCAACGGCGACGGCACGTTTCAGCCGCATCAGGATATGGACTCCGGCATCCAAACGCAGTCCGTGGTAGTGGGCGATATGAACGGGGACGGCATTCCTGACATTGTGGTGGCGGCCGTTCAGAGCGAAACCGTGGATACGTTCTTGTCCAATGGAGACGGCACGTTTCAAGCGCCCTTTGTCTACTTCATTAATAATGGCTACGCGGGCATGACCCAAATCGCGCTGGGCGATATCAACGGCGACGGCATTCTGGATGTGGTCGGCATTTACGGTTTCGGCCAAAGCTTTCAAGTTCTAGCGGGCGCAGGCGATGGCTCTTTGTACCTGTATTCGCACGAATTGAGCACAGGCACCATCGCGTATCCCAAAGGCATGGCGCTGGGCGATTTTAACAAAGATGGACACTTGGATGTCGCGGTCGGCTTGTACGAACAAAGCGAGATCGGCGCCAGCTTGAGCCGCCAACAAGGGAAGGCGTTCGCGCCGCCGATCGGCAGCAAGGCTCCCCAGGCGACCATCCTGCTGGGGGTGGCGGATGTGGATGGCGACGGCAATCTGGACGTGCTCAGCACAGGACTGCTCTCCCAGGTACTGCTGGTGTCGAAGGGAGATGGAACCGGCGCGTTCACGCCCGCGGCATCGTACCCGGTGGGCCATCCGCTGGCAGCCCTGGTCGGGCGGTTCAGCGGCAACAAGCACGCTATCGCGTATGTGGTTTCGGATAGCGTGGGCGTGATCAGTTTCTAGCCGGCGCCTGCCGAGAGACGATTTTCGCGGTTACAAAACCGTTCCGATGATCTTGAGAGATCACTACGATCGGAGCTGTCACGGTCGCTCGGCGGTGCTTTGTGTGGCGAGTTTTTCAACACTGATCGCGATGCGGCCGGCCGGGCCGCGCCACCCGCCATGGAAGGTGCCCAAAACTGCTAAGCTAGTTCAGTTGCTATGACCGTAGACGAGATCCGCGAGTTGATCAACCTCGCCACCGAAACCGGCATTGACGAACTGGAAGTGCAACGCGGCGACAATCGCGTGCGCATTCGCCGCTCCGTCGCCGGACATCAGGAACTGGTACTGGCGCAGCCCGCCCCGGCGGCCGCACCGCCCCGCGCGGAAGCCCCCCCCCACGCTGGAGGCCCCCCCGCTCCCGGCAGGGAAACGCCCAAGGACCCGGCCAACGATCCCAACCTGCAATTGGTGCGTTCGCCCATCGTCGGGACTTTTTACGAAGCCTCGGCGCCCGACACGCCGCCGTTTGTGCGCGTGGGCGAGCGCGTGCAGCCCGGCAAAGTCCTGTGCATCATCGAGTCCATGAAGCTCATGAACGAGATCGAGGCAGAGGTCTCCGGGATCGTCGAAAGCAAGCTGGTGATGAACGGACAACCCGTGGAGTACGGGGAGGCTCTGTTTGCCATCCGCGCCAATTAAGAAAATCCTCATAGCCAATCGCGGCGAGATTGCCCTGCGCATCGTGTGCGCCTGCAAGGAATTGGGCATACGTACGGTTGCGGTGTACTCCGAACCCGACCGGCACAGCCTGCATGTGCGCTTCGCCGACGAGGCCGTCTGCATCGGTCCGGCCAAGAGTTCGCGCAGCTATTTGGATATCCCTTCGATCGTCAGCGCAGCCGAAATCACCGGTGCCGACGCAGTGCATCCCGGCTATGGCTTCCTCAGTGAGAATGCCGGCTTCGCCGAAGTTTGCGAAGTCTCCGGTCTGAAGTTCATCGGGCCGCGCCCCGAAGTGATCCGGCTGATGGGTGTGAAGGAGCGCGCGCGCGCCTTTATGCGCGAGGCCGGTGTGCCCATCTTGCCGGGCTCGCCCGGCATTTTGAAAACCGCCGCGGAAGCCGTGCGGGTGGCGGGAGAGATTGGCTATCCCGTGATCCTGAAAGCGTCGGCGGGCGGAGGCGGGCGCGGCATGCGCATCGTGAACCAGGCTTCGGAATTGGAGCCGCTGTTCAATTCGGCGCAACAGGAAGCCGGTGCGGCCTTCGGATGTCGCCGACGTCTATCTGGAGAAATATGTTCGGACGCGCCGCGGCACATCGAATTTCAGGTGCTGGCCGATGAGCGCGGCCGCGTGGAAATCCTGGGCGAACGCGAATGCAGTATCCAGCGCCGGCATCAAAAGTTGCTGGAAGAATCGCCCTCGCCGGTGATGACGCCTGCATTGCGCGCCACCATGGGCGCCAAATTGAAGGAAGCCCTTTCGGGCGCCGGTTATACCAACGCGGGCACCGTCGAGTTCCTGATGGACGAAGGCGGGCAGTTGTACTTCATGGAAGTGAATGCGCGCATCCAGGTAGAGCATCCCGTCACCGAGTTCGTTACCGGCATCGACTTGGTAAAAAGCCAGATCCGCATCGCTGCGGGCGAACCTCTTGACCAGGTAATCAGCCTGCCCGTTGAACTGCGCGGGCATGCCATCGAGTGCCGCATCAACGCTGAGAACCCGGTGACCTTCACGCCTTCGCCCGGACGCATTACCGGTTTTCACCTTCCCGGCGGCATCGGCGTACGCGTGGACACTTTGGCGCACACCGACTGCGTCATCACTCCGTATTACGATTCGCTGGTAGCCAAATTGGTAGTGTACGCCGGCGACCGCACCGAAGCCATTCACCGCATGCAGCGTGCGCTCGAAATGTTCGTGGTGGAGGGCATTCATACCTCGATACCACTACACCAGCGCATTATGGCTGATCCCGATTTCCAAGCGGGGAACTTCGATACCAACTTCATTAAGCGCTTCATGCCGCCCGAACGCGGCGCGCATTAACCTGGCGTATGCGCCTGCGAACCGCCAAAGATCGTCTCAAGATTGAGCACAGCATTATTGATGGCTTGCGCGAGATACTGGAACGCGTGCTGGCGGATACGCCGGAGATCCGCTCGATTATCCCGGGAGTCATCCGGCCGGTGCGCAATGCTCGCGGCCTGGTCAAGATTCGTATTACCGTGCCGGTCCAAAATGGATGGAAGGGCATTGCCTTGAGTGCGGGCGCGAGGCAGGAGCTTTTTATCAGCACGGCACTTTCGCAAGCGGAAGTCGAACGCGCTCTCGAGGCCGCCGGGGCGTTGGTCGGCTAGCCCGCTCTAAAGTACGAAGGCCAAAATGCCGATGCTCAGGTTATGTTTGAATGGAAGCCCGAGTACAGCGTCAAGATCCCGGAAATAGACACACAGCACCAGCGCCTGTTCGCATTAGCTGCTGAACTACATCTTGCCTTAACCCATGGCCGCGGCTACACCTTGCTGGAACAGTGTCTATCCAATTTGGTCGACTATACGAAAGTCCATTTCGCTTCCGAGGAAAGCCTCATGGCCCAATGCCATTTTCCGCGAGCCGCGGAACATAAGATGGAGCACGACAAACTGGCGGCCCAAGTATTGGATCTGCAGCAGAAATTTCGGGAAGGCGAGGGCACCGTTAGTATGAGTCTACTGCTGTTCCTGAAGAACTGGCTGGAAAATCACATCGCGGGATCCGATCAGCAGTACAGCAAGTTCCTGCGTGGAGAAATCGCCGCCTGAGCGAGTGCCGTTGTGGGCTTCTGGCTAGACCGTTAGCTCGGCGAATGAGGCGGCTACCTGAACCATGCTCTGTCCCGCGAGGCTCTCCGGCTCGAAGGCCACTACTGTGCGTCGCGCCTTTAATGCGGCATTACAAAGATCGCCAGCCGGCGGGATGGTCCCCATGACCGGCAGCCCAATTACCTTTTGCAATTCTTCGATGCCTATAGGGTATGCGAGCGACGCTCGATTCACTACTACTACGCCCATGGAGCCGCGCGGACAGAGTTCAGTTTTCGCGATCGTGCTGAGCAATCGCCGCGCACATTCGACCGATAGCGTCTCCATGTCTACGACCACGCCGAGCGCATCCAGTCGCGGCAGTACGGACTTGACCTCCGGAATGAGCCTTAAGCCCAAGTCGAGCACTAGATTATCGGCCTCGCCAAAAGTCTCCAGGGCTTCGATTGCCCGTTCGGGATCGATGATGTCTTGTGCCAGCGCGATGCGCAGACTGGGAGTTCCCTTCACCGACCATACCCCGCTCCATGCGGCACTCTTGGGCCACACTGACCTGGCCGCCGTCCGAATCCTTAGCGCTAGCGTATCGTTTCCCGCCCCGATTTCGGCAAGAATCGTGGCACTGGTGGTTGCCAGCACGAATGCCGTGTTTAACGCCACAGTGGTTGTCCCGACACCGCCCTTTGCACCGATAAATCCAATTAGTTTTGCTCGCCGGCCGCCCGTCGCAGAGGGCCGCGCATCTAAGGAACCGGTCTCCAGGCGATTGCCCATCATCATGCGGGCCAGATCGGCTGTCCACTGCCTGGATTCCGATACGACGATAGCCTGCGTCCGGGGACAATTCTCGCGCAAGCGGTCGAGCCATCCCCGCAGATGTTCTCCGCCACCAACCGAACCGGGATCAATGACCACGGCGTCAATGTCGCCGCCGCCGACACGGGCCAAAGCCACCGCTGAGTCCCTGAGCCATTGCACGGTGACCGGGGGGTCCTTCTGCTCCAGGCATACGCGAACCTCGTCCACCAGGTCCACATCTCCGCCGACTACCAGCACGCGCAATGCGTCAGACATGCGGCCTCGCTTCGCTCGAACCCGCTTCTGCCGACGCCGGGTCCGGACGCTTGCTCCCGCTGAGGAAGGAGATTAAACCCGGGATCATCCGTCGCCGCTTAACTTCTTCCAGCCCCAAGAGTTTCCGTGCCGCGCTTCGCAAACTAGCCCGAAACGCTGTGGTTTCGGGAGGTAGTTTCCTCTGCATCAGGGCTTTGCATAGCGCTTCGCCCTCGTACGGCAAGCGCGCCGCTACTTCTACCCCAAAGAGCTTGGCAAGCTCGCTGGTAGGTAGTGTTTCACTGGCTTCGTCCGCTCGGTTAACAATTAGATGCACGCGCTCCCGTTCGAAGCCCCCCGCGCAAACGACTTCGATTACCCGCTTTGCCTCGTGCAACGACGGCATGGAATCCGTCGTAACCAGCATGATTTCGGTGGCGTGTTCGAGCAGCGCCAAGTTTGCGCTACGCAACCGGCCCACATCCAAAACAATCGTGCGGTATTGACGGCTCGCGAATTGAATCACCTTAGAGATGCCCACCGCGTCTACGCCCCCGCTTTGCGCCAGGCCGGGAGACGGCAGCACATCCAGACTCTCCACGTGCGTTACCAGGCTTTTCCAAAAAGTGGCATCCAGCCGGTCGGCGTTCTGCGCCGCATCCAGAATGGAAAAGCGATGATCGGTTCCCATGAGAAAGCTGAAGAGTTCCGAATCCAGATCCAGCCCGGCCAATAGGACGGCTTCTTTGCCCTGCCGCCTCAGTTCGTCGGCCAGGGTACACGCAACCGTGGTAGCGCCCGTGCCTCCCTTCGCTCCGACCACCGCGATTACCCTGGTTTGAACTTCTCCCGCGCCCTGCGCTTCCGACTGGCGCCGGTGGCGCGCCACCGCGTGCGAGATATTGCGCACGAGTAAATCCCGCGTGCAGGTGCTCTTTACCAAATAATCTTCCCCGCCGTGCCGGATCGTTTGCAACGCCATCGGCTCGCTATCGGCGGAACTGAGGACAATGATGGGCACGCCTGGACAGCGGCGCTCCAAGGCGAGGAAAGTCTCGATCCCGTTGCTGTCCGGGAGGCCTAAGTCCAATAACACGATGTCAATCCCGCCCCGCGCGAGGCGCGTCATCGCGGAATTTAACGATTCGGTCCAACTGAGCACGAATGCGGGATCGTGGGCGGATCCGTCCAGCCAATGCTGCACGAGCGTTGCATAATCGGGATCGTCCTCGACCAACAGTACGGATAGTTGATTCAGCGGGTTATTCATCGGGGTCCAACCGTCTCACAGTATTATTCGGCATAAAGCACCCGTGGCTTTAGCCCTGGGAGCCGGCCTTACTTTCTCCGCTTGATCGGCCGATAGATTGTGCAGAACGTGCATGGCGATCCAATCGGCCACTACTGAGCTGTCGACTCCGCGCCTTAGGCGGTATCTGCGCTTGGCCACCTTGCTGGCTGCGGCCTGGTGCGCTATTGCCGGGGGCATCGTCTTGGTGGCGGCCGGGGGGTGCCTGGCCATGCTGGGGACGGACGCAGCCTACATGCGCGCCAATACGGCATTCGGATCGCTGCTTCTGGGGGTAGCTCTATGCGCCGGTCTCAGGTGGCGCCGTGTGTCGGCAACTGCGGGAGCGCTGGCTGCGCTATTGGGGTTTCTAACTTTAGTCGAATACGCCAGTGGCTGGAACCTGCGCATTGACGAACTGATCCGCCAGGCTCGCACGCACTTGGTTGCGGGTTGGGCGCCAGGGAGGATGGCTTTCACCTCGGCCGTCTGCTTTCTTCTGCTCGGTAGCGGCTTCATCCTGTCGTCGATCAATCGGGGCGCACGCACCCTACAGTATTTGGCACTGCCTCCCGCGATGATTGCGATCGTGGTGATGACCGGATGCATTTATCACGTAGACGGCTACGGGATGGCATCCATTGTGCATATGTCCCCGCTTGCCGCCTTCACTTTCTTGCTCGTGGCGATCGTACAACTGTGCGCGTTCCCCGGTAATGGCGTGATGAAAGTAGTCATGGGCTCTGGGCCGGGCAGTTGGGCCGCGCGCCGCATTCTGCCTGCGGCCCTGCTCATTCCGCCTCTTCTCGGTTGGCTCCGCTTTCAGGGTGAATTGAGGGGTTATTATGGCGCGGCTAGCGGCCGGTCGCTCCTGGCATCCTCGAACGCACTAGTATTTGCCGCCCTGATCTGGTTTGGCGCCCGTGCCCTCAATCACAGTGACGAGAGGCGCAGCAAATCGGAGCGGGGTCTGCGAGAGAGCGAGGAAACTTTCCGGGCGCTTATCGAATCCATGCCCGATGCGATGATCGTTACCGACGGGAAGGGTGAAATCATCCTACTGAATTGCCAGGCGGAATCCCTATTCGGCTACGCGCGCACGGAATTGTTGGGACAACCCATAGAGATCCTAATACCCTCCGCTTCGCGCGCCCAACACTTGCTCTACCGGACTGCCTTTCAGTCTGCGCCGTTGCCCCGCAACATGTACAACCGACCTGGAGAAATTCGCGGTCAGCGCAAGGATGGCGCAGAATTCTGCGCCGGAGTCAGCTTGAATTCGCTGCAGACTCCCGATGGTCCTCGTGTCGTTTGTACGGTGCGCGACTCCACCGTTCGCGAACTCGCCGAAAAGGCTTTGCGGGCAAGCGAAGCCAGCTTCCGCCAGCTTGCCGACGCCATGCCCCAAATCGTGTGGACGGCCGGAGCCGACGGCAATGTCGATTACAACAACCAGCGCTGGTTCGATTATACCGGCCTTACCGTCGAACAAAGCCGCGATTGGGGCTGGCAACTGGTACTCCATCCCGACGATCTGCCCAACTGCCTGGAACGGAGGAACCGTTCTTTCGCTACGGGAGAGGCTTACGAGGTGGAGTACCGCTTTCGCCGCGCCGCCGATGGGGCATACCGCTGGCACTTAGGCCGTGCCATTCCCATTCGAGATGCCGAGGGCCGGATTCTCCGCTGGTTCGGGACATGTACCGATATCGACGACTTCAAGGTCGCCGAGCAGGGAATTCGGGGAGCCTGGCACAAGATCAAGACGCTCAACGAGACCCTGGAAAGAAGCGTACAGGAGCGCACACGCCAACTTCGCGATAGCGAAGAACTGTTCCGTAGCTTGGTGGAAGGTGTTCGGGACTACGCCATCCTCATGCTCGATCCCCAGGGATGTGTGACCAGTTGGACCGATGCCGCCGAACGCTTGAAGGGCTATTCGGCTACGGAAATTCTCGGAAAGGACTTCGGCTGCTTTTACTCGGCCGAAGACCAGGACCGCGGCCATCCACAAGAGGTGCTGCGAATGGCCGAGTCGAACGGCCGGTTTGAGGAAGAAGGCTGGCGCGTACGCAAAGACGGCTCCTCATTTTGGGCAGAAGTGCTGGTCACTCCCATGCACGACGAACAGGGCAACCTGCGTGGTTTCTCCAAGATCACCCGGGACGTCACCGAACGGAGGGAGAATAACGAGAGAATCCGGCAGAGTGAAGAGAAGTTTCGCGCGCTGCTCGAATCCGCCCCCGACGCTGTCTTTATCGCGGACAGTGGCGGCGTGATTGTCCTGGTCAATGCGCAAGCCGAACGTCTTTTCGGCTTCAGCCGCCAAGAGATGTGCGGTCAACCGGTTGAAATGCTGCTCCCTTATGCTTCCCGTGGCGCGCACGCGCACCGTTGCGAGGCCTTCCGGAGATCCGGCAGCGTGCGCCGAATGGGAGTTGGACTGGAGCTCAGCGGATTACGCAAAGGCGGCGAGGAATTCCCCGTCGAGGTGACTCTAAGTCCCATCCAGACCGAGCACGGCTATTGGGTCGCGGCCGCCGTTCGCGACATCGGCGAACGGAAACTGGCCGAGCGGCAACTCGTGATCGCCCGCCAGAGGGCGGAGGAGGCCAATCACGCAAAGAGCGCCTTCCTAGCCGCCATGAGCCACGAAATCCGTACGCCCATGAATGCCATCCTGGGAATGTCGGAACTGCTCAGTGAGTCTGACCTGAACGACGAGCAAAGGCAATACGTGCAAATCTTCCGACGCGCCGGAAACAGCCTGCTGAATCTCATCAACGATATTTTGGACTTCTCTAAGATCGAGGCTGGGCGGCTGGACCTCGAAAGGACGGAATTTCACCTCCGCGATCTGGTCGAGCAGGTGGTTGAACTCATCGCACCCATTGCGCAATCGAAACAAATAGCGCTGGTGTCGCGCTTCAATCCCGGCCTCTCCCATCAGTATACTGGCGACCCCACGCGTCTCCGCCAGGTATTGCTCAACATGCTCGGCAACGCCCTCAAGTTCACCGAAACCGGCGAGGTCGCCCTGACCGTTGAACCATCCCAAGACGGCCCTGGCCGCATAGAATTCTCCGTCTCCGATACCGGGATCGGTATACCGGAAGACCAATTGGAGGCGATCTTCCAGGACTTTAGACAGGGCGATTCCTCCACCACGCGGAAGTATGGAGGAAGCGGCTTAGGCTTAGCTATCAGCCGCGGTATCGTGGAACGCATGGGAGGGACGCTATCGGTGGTCTCCGAGGTCGGTAAGGGCAGCACCTTCCGGTGCGCGGTACCCCTGGCACCCGTGTCCGAGAACGGGACGGAACAGGCAGTCGAAATCCCGGACTTCCATGGACAGCGATTTGCGCTCATTGATGGTACGCCCGCCAGCCGGCTCATTCTTCGGAAAACCCTGCGGGGCTGGGGGCTCAACACGGAAGACCTATCGCCCGCCGGCTGCGAGGACGAACTTGGCGCGCTGAACTGCGCGATCATTGACGGCTCCTCCGGCAGCGGCTACGAAACCGCCATGCGGATTCGAACTACCTGCCCGAAACTGCCCATCGTGATCCTGTCGCATGGCGATCGCCCCGGCGACGAAGTACGCTGTCGCGAAGCCGGATTCTGGACCTGCACGGCGCAACCGCCGAGCCGCGCAAAACTATTTCAAACCATTTCCAACGCCTTGTGTGAACGGCCCGGCAGCCTTGCCATCGGACGTGGCAACCTCCCAGGCTTACGAATTCTGGTCGCGGAAGATGCGCCAGACAACCGTCTGCTCCTTCAGCTTTACCTTGCCTCAAGTCCGCACGAGTTGACCTTCGTCGAGCACGGCGGCGAGGCTGTCGACTATGTCTCGACCAACCAGTACGATGTCATCCTGATGGACTTGCAGATGCCGGTAATGGATGGCCTCACGGCCACCCGTATAATTCGAAACTTGGAGCGAGAAAGAGGCAGTTGCGCCATCCCCATTCTGGCTCTCAGCGCCAATGCCCGTCCCCAGGATATCGAAAGCAGCCTCGAAGCCGGTTGTACGGCGCATCTGGCCAAGCCGATTTCGAAGGGCCGTCTGTTAGCCGCGCTCGACGAAATCAACCGCTGACGCCTAAGGTTGAATCAACTCGACGGATTCCAGATGGGACTGTAGTGTGGCCACACAGTCCCGCAATGCGGCGCTGTTCCGGCCGCGCGCGGCGTCTTCCATGGAAGCGCCGATTGCGGTCAATCCCGGAAAGCCGTAGGCACCGCCGGATCCTTTCATTTTGTGCGAATACACGCCCAGGAACTCATAATCTGCTGCGTCCATGGCTCGCACGAGGGAGGGAAGACCCTTGCGGCAGTTTTCCAGGTACTTCGCCACGATCTCGAAAGGCAGGTCATCCGGTGGATGCACCACGATTCTCATCTTATCTTGCGGGGAACATTGTTGAAGCATCAGGGTTGGCTCTCGCTTATGCTCATCGGCCGGAAACGGCCCACCTTACCGCTTCCGCGTGCCTCGGGCTAAAGCTTCTTCATTCTCCGCCGATTTAATGATTAACATGTTTGAATGGAAACCCGAATATAGCGTCCAGATCCCTGAAATTGACGCCCAGCACCAACGACTGTTCTCGTTGGCCGCAAAGATGCACGGGGCATTGGCCGAAGGTAAGGGCCGTGCCGTCTTAGAAACCTCACTCTCCGACCTGATCGACTATACCAAAGTCCATTTCTCCAGCGAGGAGACGTTTATGGGCAGGCACAACTATCCAGACCTCGTTGCTCATAGGATTCTGCATGACAAACTTGTCGATCAGGTTAACAACTTACAAAAGCGTTTCCGTTCCGGACAAGCCATGCTCAGCCTCGAACTGATGATATTTCTGAAAACCTGGCTCGAGCACCATATCGGCGAGTCGGATCAACAATATAGCGCCTATATCCGCGCGGCCGGCATAACTCACTAGGTAGCCGGGGGCACGCATCCACCGACCAGCCCATCAGCGAATCGTAAATGACACCGGAGCGGAAGTGCCCCCGCCGGGCGCCGGTGTAGTTACCGTCACACTGGCCGTTCCTGCCACGGCAATGTCCGCTGCCGTAATGGTCGCGGTCAGTTCCACAGAATGAACGTAGGTAGTCGCACGCGGCGATCCATTCCAAAGCACCGTGGAGTTCGCCTGGAACCCGGTGCCCCGCACCGTCAGCGTGAAGGTGGCGCCGCCATGCGTGGCGCTGGCCGGTTGAATCGACGTAATGGCCGGTACCGGGTTGGTGATGGTGAAAGTCAACGCGTTCGACGAACCTCCGCCGGGCGATGGATTCACCACCGTTACACTGGCCGTACCACCCGCGGCGATATCCGTTACCGGGACCGTGGCCGTCATTTTCGCTGCGCTTACAAACGTGGTCACCAGGTTCGCTCCGTTCCAAACCACATGCGCGCCGCTCACGAAGTTCGATCCGTTCACGGTCAACGTAAACGAGGCGCCGCCGGCCACCGCGCTCGATGGCGATAAAGATCCCGCCACCGGCACTGGATTGTTCACCGTGAAGGTCAATGCGTTCGAGGCGCCACCACCGGGTCCGGGATTCGTTACTGTCACGTTGTCCGTACCCGCAGTGGCAACATCCGAAGCCGGCACCGTAGCCGTCAACTTACCGCTGTTTACGAAGGTGGTGGTTAGTGCGGTGGTCTGCTTCCACTTCACGGTCGAACCACTCACGAAGCCGCTTCCCGTTACCGTCAACGTGAACCCGGCCGATCCAACTGTTGCGCTCGAGGGAGATAACGTCCCCGCCACCGGCAGGGGATTGTCGACTGTGAACGTGAGTCCGCCCGAGGTCCCCCCTTTAGGCGCCGGATTCATCACCTTCACCTGTACCGATCCTGCTGTCGCCACATCTGCCGCGGTGATCGCCGCCGTAACCTTCGTGCTGCTTACGAACGTGGTTGTCCGATTGGCGCCGCCCCATTCCACCACCGCCCCTGGCACGAAATTGCTGCCATTCACCGTTAGCGTGAACGCTCCGCTCCCTGCAATCGCGGTGGAGGGCGATAGCGAAGTAGCGACTGGAACCGGATTGTTGATGGTGAACGTGAGCGCGCCCGAGGTGCCTCCGCCCGGCGCCGGCGTAGACACCGTGACGCTGGCGGTCCCCGGATTGGCGATATCCGCCGCAGTGATGGCCGCCGTCAGGGAGTTAGCGCTGCCATACGTGGTTGACCTGCTCGACCCATTCCACAGCACCACGGACGTAGGCTCAAACTGGGTGCCCGTGACGGTTAAGGTGAACGCCGCGCCCCCGGCCGTGGCATTGGTGGGCGAAAGGCGCGTAGCGGTGGGTGCCGGATTCCCGATGGTGAAGGTGAGCGCCGCGGAAGTCCCGCCTCCAGGCGCCGGATTCGCCACCGTGATGCTGGCGGTTCCGGGACTGGCGATGTTTGCCGCTGGTACGCTGGCCGTAACCTGCGCGCTGGTCACGAACGTGGTAGTCAGCGCTGAGCCGTTCCACAGTACGGTCGCACCGTTGACGAAACTGCCGCCATTTACCGTGAGCGTAAATCTGGCTCCGCCCGCCGTAGCGCCGGAGGGCGAAAGCGATGTCGCGGTGGGCGCCGGGTTATTAATGCTGAACGTTAATGCAGGCGAAGAGGCGCCTCCGCCCGGCGCGGGATTCGAAACGGTCACCGCGGCTGTCCCGGTGGAAGCAATATCAGACGCCGGTACCGTTGCGGTAAGCTTCGTGGCACTGATGAATGTGGTCGACAGATTCGCGCCTTGCCACACCACCGTCGAAGTGTTGACAAAGTTCGAGCCGTTGACTGTCAGAACAAATCCGCCCCCCCCCACGATCGCGCTGCTGGGCGAAAGGCTGGCCGCCGCCGGAACCGGGTTGTTTACGGTGAATGTGAACGAGTTGGATACCCCTCCGCCCGGAATGATCACGGTAATCTGCGCCGTGCCGGCCAGCAGTAAGTTGCTCGCAAGAACGGCCGCCGTCAGTTGATTGGCATTTACGTAAGTAGTCGCCCGATTCGCGCCGTTCCATTGCACCACGGCAGTCGAAGTAAACGCGCCGCCATTCACCGTCAAAGTGAATCCAGAAGATCCCGCCAGCACCGATGATGGGGAAAGGCCGGTGATCGAAGGAATGGCCGTCACGCTGGCGACATTGGTTTCCCACATACTACGGCCGTGCGTGGCCGCAAAAAGATTACGGCTTGGATGCAGTTTGAGGCTCATCACCGCCACGCGCGGCAGGCCGGTAACCAGCGTGGCCCAAGCCGTACCGCCGTTAGTCGTATAGAAAACGCCGAAGTCCGTCGCGACATAGAGAGTATTGGCCTGCAGCGGATCCGCCACGATGTCGTTGGCCGGAATATTAGGCAGGTTCCCGCTGATGTCAGTCCACGACGTGCCGGCATTGGTGGTCATGAAAACGTGGCCCAGATTGTCGCCATAACCGGAGAAGCCGGAGAAGGTCACGTAGGCGGTCCCCGCCTGTTGCGGATCGGCAGCAAGAGCCGTGATATAGCGCGGCGGCAGCATATTCGTGCCAGTCACATTGCTCCACGACGCCGAGGCGCCCGCCAAGGCATTCTGTGTAACGCTCACACGGCTGTCGCTCGAACCCGCCCAAACCGTATTGGCATTCACCGGCGATACCGCAAGCGCCGTCAGATTGCCGCCGTTGGTCAGGTCCGGTGAAATCTCCGTCCACAAACCGGCCGCATTGGTGGTCTGGTAAACGTTGCTGGTGCCGAAGTACAAGCGCTGCGAATTCGCGGGATCCATCGCCATGGGTGGCGTCCAGTTGGCGCGATCGTTCGGATTGATTCCGTTCTGCGCCGGTTGAAAATTATGGCCGCCGTCTACCGATTTATAGAACGTCGCGGTGATGCAATTGGTATATACCGTCAGCGGATTGGTGGTGCTGTCGATCAAGGTCGCGCCGCCATCGCCGCACGCCACAACGTTCCAGTTGGTGGTGCCGGTGTAGGATTCCGTGCCATTATCCTGCGTCCCGCCGAAGCCGATGTTCACGTTGTTGGCGTCGATGGACAGGCCGGGATAGAATTGCTCGGTGGCCAAGCCGGTATTCAGATTGTTCCAGGTGATGTTGGTATTGGTGGGTTGCGTCGTGCTCCACATGCCGCCATCATTGCCCACATAAAGCGTCGACCCATCCGGCGTGAAAACAAACGCGTGCGCATCGGGATGAATGTTCGAATAAATCGTCCACGAGTTACCCCCGTCAATCGATTGCACCACGCTGCCACAGCAACTTTGCGCACCGCCGGCGAAAATCACATTCGAGTTGCCCGGCTGTACCGCCAGCGCGAGGTCATACCAGCATTGGCCCTCGCAGAAATCCGGCGTATTCGGCAGGTTCGTCCAGCTATTGCCCGCATCCGTCGATTTATATAGCCCGGTCAGATTGCTGGTGTTGTTATTGGCAATAGCGACCCACAGGGTGGTAGTCGCATTCGGATCCATGGCCAGTGCAAACCGGCCGTTGCCCGAGAGTGGCAGGGATGCCGCCCCCGACCCATTGGCCGCCGTCCAAGTCACGCCGCCGTTGGTGGATTTGTACACGCCGTTGGCATCGACGGTGGCGTAAGCGATCGACGGCGTGTGGGGATCGAAGACCACGCCGTACGCCTGGCTGTTCAGATTCAGGACCGAGGTCCAAGTCTGCCCGCCGTCCGCCGAGCGGTAAACGCCCCACGGGTTCGGCGGACAACAACCGGCAGCGGCCAGCACGACGGATGAATTATTCGGCTGCACCGCAATCCCGCCGATGCGTGCGCCACCGCCGCTACCGCCTGTAAACGGTCCGGGAATATTCGTCCACGTATTTCCACCATCGGTGGACTTCAGAATCCCCGCGCCATAGTAACTATCCCCGGAGTTGTTTTCCTCTCCGGTGCCCACATAGATTGTCAGGTGATTTTGCGGGTCGATGGCGATAGATCCCACCGCCAGGGATGCCTGCGTGTCAGTCAGGGGAGTCCAGGTCGCGCCGCCGTTGGTCGTCTTCCAGATACCGCCCTGCGCTGCGCCGGCGTAAACAATCTGATTGTTGGTGGGGTCAACGGCGATGGCGGAAACGCGGCCGGAATTGTTTCCCCAATAGCCGCTCATGGTGGCCGGCCCGATCAATTGCCAGTTGCCCAGGTCGCCTTCGCTTTTCCCTAATGCCTGAGCCGCCTTCTCGGCTGCGAGGCGTGCTTGCAGTTCCTGAAAGCCCTTCAATCGGGCGCCGCTCGGAATAGTCGCATGCGGATAGGCACGTTGGTCGTAAAACCAAGCGTCACGCGCCTTTTGAAATACGCCTTCGTCCTTTTCGAAGCCCTTAGGTGGTGCTTTGTCCGGTTCTTGTGCCCGGATTAGGCCTGAGGAACCTACGGCAACCAAAATAAACAAAGGGGCACAAATCGAGTGGCAAATGAAACGCGGCATGCGAAGACCCTCGTGATGTTGCGTAAAATGACGGCAAACACCCTCATTCACACGAAGGTCTGCCGAATAAGTCGTGGGGTACTAAGGAAGTGTTTCCTTAGCCACCTTATCGGCCTGCGCGGTGCGAAACTGCTTGAGCTTCTCGCGCAATTCGGGTCGCGAATTTGCCAAAATGGCAATCGCCAGCAGAGCCGCATTCTTCGCGCCCGCCGTTCCGATCGCCAGCGTGCCCACCGGAATTCCGCCCGGCATCTGCACCGTCGAGAGCAGCGAATCCAGACCCTTCAGCGCCGCACTCTCCATCGGCACACCCAGCACCGGCAGCACGGTCTGCGCCGCCAGTACCCCCGCCAGATGCGCTGCGCCGCCGGCTGCGCCGATGATCACTTCCAGCCCGCGCGATTCCGCCTCGGCGGCGAATTGTGAAGCCAGGTGCGGCGTGCGATGCGCCGACAGCACGCGGCATTCATGCTCCACGCCGAATTGCGTCAGCGTCTCATCGCAGTGTCGCATAGTCTCCCAGTCCGACTTGCTGCCCATAATGACAGCGACTAATGGTTTTGACATTCCCCGTTATTCCCCCTGCGCCAGTGTATAGCCTGGCTTCCCATCATAGTTTCGAAGATTTTCGGTCTTCACGATCTCTACGCCCGTCTCCGCGACGCGCCCCAACAAACCTACGATCTGCGCCTGGGTAACGCCCGCCGGCGCGGCGAAGCGGCAGCGGAAATTATCCGTGCAGAACGTCTCCGGATGCCCATCCGGCCATGTCTTCACCCCGCGATTCGACATCATCGTCAAAGTCATCGGTTCGCCGGCCGTCTTCTGCAGCATGGCTGCCAGTTTGCCGTTGTCGAGCGAAGGCCAGTTCACGTAGATGTCGACCCCCACCAGATCCACTTTGGGATCCGGCCGGGCGGCGGACTGCTTAGCTGCCGCGGCCGGCGGCGCCGAAGCGTACGTGACCGGCTTTAACGTGTTTGGCTTTTGTCCCAACCGCGCCACAACCGCGTGTGCGAATTCCTTGGTGCCCACCTTCTCCTTGCTGGAGCCTTCGGTGAAAATATCGTAAGTGTGCACGCCGTCTTCAATGGTGCGCAGCCAGGCGTTGTGTACCCGCGCCGCCGTTTCCGGCTGGTTGATGTGGACCAGCATTAGCACGGCGCCCAACAACAAGCCGGATGGATTGGCCAGGTTTTGGTTGGCGCGGCGCGGCGCCGAACCGTGGATGGCTTCGAACATGGCGCAATGGTCGCCGATATTTGCCGAGCCGGCTATACCAACCGATCCCGCGATCTGTGCGGCTACGTCCGACAGAATATCGCCGTAAAGATTGGGCATCACGATCACATCGAAGGCTTCGGGCGTATCGGCCATTTTGGCGGCGCCGATGTCTACGATCCAGTGCTCGTTGGGAATATCAGGATACTCCGCCGCGATTTCGTCAAAGACTTTGTGGAAGAGACCGTCGGTCATCTTCATGATGTTATCTTTGGTGAAACAGGTCACCTTCTTGCGGCTGTGCCGGCGCGCGTATTCGAACGCGTAGCGCACGATCTTTTCGCAGCCCGGCCGAGTGATCAGTTTCAGGCACTGCATGGCGCCGGGGCTGAGTTGGTATTCGATGCCGGCGTAACAATCTTCCTCGTTCTCGCGCACGATCACCAAGTCCATGCCCGGATGCAGCGTATCGATGAAGGGATGGTAAGAAACGCACGGCCGTACGTTGGCGTACAAGCCGAGGGTCTTGCGGGCCGTGACATTGAGGCTCTTGAAGCCGCCGCCTTGGGGCGTCGTGATGGGCGCCTTTAAAAACACCTTGGTGCGGCGCAGGGATTCCCAAGCGCTGGGTTCGATACCTGCCGTATTGCCGCGCAGGTAAACCTTTTCGCCAATCTCGATAGTTTCGATATCGATGGCCGCTCCCGCCGCTTGCAGGATTTCCAAAGTGGCGGCCATGATCTCCGGACCGATACCGTCGCCGTGCGCAACTGTGATGGGGATTTTGCTGGACATAGGGAAACCTAACCATAAAGGATTGCGCGGGATGACGCAACCTGGGGCGGTCGCGCACGTCCCAAATAAAACCGCCCGCCCGGGCGATGGAGTCGCGCCAGGCGGGCCGGAGTTTTCGCTTCTCTAACTACTTACGGGAAAATGCCGCGTACGCGAGTCGCTTCCGCTACCCGGGATACGGCCAGAATGTAAGCACCGGTGCGCATGTCCACCCGATAGCTTTCCGACGTGCCGTAAACTTCCTTGAAGGCCGCGTTCATGGCCCGTTCTAGATACTGGTTTACCTCGATTTCAGTCCAGAAGAAGCCATACAAATCCTGCACCCATTCGAAGTACGATACCGTCACCCCGCCCGCGTTGCACAGAATGTCCGGGATCACGAATACGCCGCGCGCAAACAGTTCTTTGTCCGCGCCGGGAGTCGTCGGACCGTTGGCCGCTTCGGCCACTACCTTGGCTCGTATGCGCTCCACGTTGTCCATCGTGATGGTATTCTCGAGCGCCGCCGGTACCAGAACGTCGCACCTCAACTCCAACAGGTCTTTATTGGAGATGAAGTCGGAACCCGGGAAGCCCACCACCGTTCCGGTTTCGTCCTTGTACTTCATCACCGCCACCGGGTCGAGGCCGGCGCCGTTGTGAATGCCGCCCTTCGAATCGCTGACCGCGATAATACGGGCGCCATCTTCGTGCAGCAACTTGGCGGCGATACTGCCGGCATTGCCGAAACCCTGCACGGCTACCGTGGCCTTAGCGAGCGAAATGCCCTTGAGTTCGCACGCGGCGCGCGTGGTGTATTGGCAACCGCGTGCGGTGGCCTCGTTCCGGCCCTTCGATCCGCCCAAACTCAGCGGTTTGCCGGTCACCACGCCCAATTCGGTGTGCCCATGCAGCATACTGATGGTGTCCATGAACCAAGCCATGGTCTGGGAATTGGTGTATACATCCGGGGCGGGAATGTCGCGATCTGTACCGATGATGGGAGAAATCTCGGTGGCATACCGCCGCGTCAGCCGCTCCAGTTCGTTCTGCGACATCTGCTTGGGATCGACGCGCACGCCGCCCTTGCCGCCGCCATAAGGAATGTTGACCGTGGCGCACTTCCAAGTCATCCATGCAGCCAGCGCCTTCACTTCGTCCAGCGTGACGCCCGGATGGTAGCGGATGCCGCCCTTCGCGGGACCGCGCGACAGGTTGTATTGTACGCGGTAGCCTTCAAACACCTGAATGCGCCCGTCGTCCATACGCACGGGGATGGAAACAATCAATTGTCTCTTGGGTTGTTTCAGGATGTCTCTCAGTCCCTGGTCTAGTTTGAGATGGTCCGCCGCAATATCGAATTGCGCCTGGGCAATATCAAAAGGATTCAGGACTTCTTGAGTTAATACGGCTGTACTCATGCTTTCTCCTTATTAGAGGAGGCTCGCGGTAACAAGCTCCTCGTGTTCCTTCACATGCCGCACCAAGGTCACCTGGTGAAGTGGCACATGTTGACGGCATAACTCACAGGAGGCTGCGTCGGCATAATAGCTGGCTTCCAGCTTGGCCAGACAGTAGAGGGGCAACGTGCCGAAGTCGCGGGTTTGCGGCGTCGGCTGATAGACTAACACGGCCATGGCGACTACCTGGGCGCCACGCGCCTCGAGCAATTGACGCGCTTCGGTAAGCAACATACCGGAGCGCAGCAGGTCGTCGACCAGGACGACCTTTTCTCCAGCCACCGGCTCCAGGAACTGGCGGAAGCGCATGGGCACGTCACGCCCATCCTTCTCCGCCCAGTAGACCTGGTGAGCCCGTAGCGCTTCACACAATCCATAGGCCACCGGCAGGCCCGCCGACGTGGCCGATACGATAGACAAATCGGGAATGAGCGCGCGCAATTCGGAATTGGCGCGCAGCTTGCGGCTTAGCCCGACGCTCAGGGTCTTGGCATTACGGTGATAGCGCATGGCTAGCGCCGTCTCCAGGTTGATATCGGTATGCAGGCCATTCAAACATTCGAAGTGGCCGCTTTGGAGGGCCCCGGTCTCGCGGAGGAGCGCCAGCACCTCGTCTTGGGTGGGAACCAATTCCATCGGTGATACCTGCCTTTCGGTGACGATCTGATAGTATCAGATCTTTTCGTCGTTATCCATCCCTTACACAACAGCGAGGTGGTGCTGCCGTGAAACGGGCTGGCGAGATCCAGGAATTGAGTCATCTTCCATTGGGAGCTCTCTTGAGCTATAGCACTGAGTGCTATAGAATAAGTATGGCACAATGTGCGGATCTTTAAGTCCAGGTGGTTTCAGCGCTTCGCAAGGAAGGAGGGAATCGCGGACGCGTCCCTCCGGGAAGCTGCGGACCGCGCGAATATGGGCCAGATCGATGCCGATCTGGGTGGTGAAGTCATCAAGCAACGGATCGCCAGACAGGGCCAGGGAAGGTCGAGCGGCTTTCGGACGATTATCCTGTTCCGCCGAGGGACAAAGGCGTTCTTTCTGTATGGGTTTCCCAAGAGCCAGCGGGCGAACATCGATGCGGATGAGCTCAAGCAGTTTAGGAAGGCGGCAGAACACGTATTGGCGTTAACGGAGAAACAACTCGCTGAGCTTTTAAAGCGAGGCGATTTTGTGGAGGTAAAGGAAGATGGGCAAAAGATACAGAAGTGATGCGATGGCGGCTGTCCATGAAACCATGGAGGCCCTGCGGGATGTCGGTGCTATCGACAAGCGGACTATGCGTCGCTTCGATGCTGCGTGCCTGACCCCAGTGAGGACACTGACGCCACAAGAGATTAAGGCGATCCGGGAGCGGGAACATGTCAGCCAAATGGTTTTTGCCAACTACTTGAATGTGACCAGCAGTCTGGTGAGCAAATGGGAGCGTGGCGAAAAGCGCCCGGCGGGTGCCTCTCTCAAATTATTGTCACTGGTTGAGAAGAATGGATTGGCCGCGGTGGCGTGAGACCTCAACGTAGCTTCTCCTCCACGCTGCGGACTTTATCCTCCATGTGCTGCTCACGGTCCGTCCGCGTTCCAAAGCGCAAGGTGGACGAAATGCGCGGCGCGCCCATGGCGTGGACCACCTCGTGACAGCGTTTGATGGCGGCGAAAACGTCGTCCCATTCGCCCTCGATGTTGGTGCCGTAGGCGTGCAGTTTGGTCTTTAGCCCGGCTTCCGCGAGCACTCGCTCGCAGGCAGCCACTTCTTTTGACACCGAGGTCCCCATGCCGATAGGAACCACGCAGAGGTCTGCAATTACTTTCATCGGACCGCCTCCTCGCGGGAAACCACAGTCTATGTCACATCGCGGCGGTAAAACGTTTAGTGCGGAACAGCACCATTTACTTTAGAAATCCGCTATCATATTCTCAATGCTCGGCCCATTGAGAACTGGGTGCTCACTCCTCTCCCTTTGCCTTTGCTGCGCCACGGCGATTTTCGCGGAGCCGCCGTCGCGGACTTCAGACACGCGCGGCTGCGACTCCCAAGCCGAAGGCTTCCTCAACGGCAGGCTTGGTATTTGGCAGCAGCGAATGAACTTAGAAGACTGGAAACTCTCTGTGGTTCTATCGCGCTCGAACGACTTGAAGCCGAAGACTTTGGGAAATATCCACTGGGACGCCAAGCAAAAATCGGCTGTCATTCGAGTGCTGGATGCCTCCGAATACCAGGTTTCCTGCCACGACGCAATTGCCGACATGGAAGTCACCGTAGTGCACGAACTGGTACACCTCGAACTCGCCTCGTTGCCACGGCCAATCAATAGCCGACGCGACGAGGAGTTAGCAGTGAACCGCCTGGCCGACGCGCTAATCCGCTTGGACCGTGAGGCGTCAAGAACGGCGGTGGCTCATCTGGATAACGGCGCGGTCAGATAGCCCGCTACGGAATTTTTATCTACTCTGGTAATCATTAACTCCCGGTCGCCAACATAGACAGGGTGCTGGGCAGCCTGATCCCGCAGCCAGATGGTACGGTGTTGATCACCGACCCATAGCCAGCCATTGGCCCGACGGCGGCCCGGATCGGTCCAGGTCAGACCGAGCAGAATACCCGGCGCGACTTCGCGCGTGTGCCGGCTGGTGACGAGAAAAGTGGAACGTTTTTGGACCGGCTTGGCGGGCGGATGCACGTTCGCTCTGGGTTCTACGCTCATCACCTCGCGCTTAGAAGTCGTCACTGGAACCGGCGCCGCAAAGGGCGTCTCGAGCAGACGCGCCTTCACGATGAAACGGTCCGGAGCCGAGCCAATGTAATTGAAGGGGTAACAGGTCACCAGCGTCATTTCAGAATGGGGCCCCGGTGCCAGAACGCCGACGTCTTTCGGCTTCACGATGCTGGTGCTGTCGACTAGATATTGGTAACTGGCGGTGGCAGTCTGGAAATGAATCACGTCATTCTTGCGAATATTCCGCAGGCCGCGGAAAAGCGCATCGCGATGGCCAGCGACGCCCACATTGCCAGACTGCCCCGGAAGAGCCGTGCCGGGAATATGTCCGAGCGCGACATCCAAGGTTTCATCGTCGGCGCCTTCGCGCACCGCGGCCCGCACCTTAACCCGCGGAATAGTCAAGCGGCCGATCAGAGTTCCGTTCGGGGGTGGGGCCGGGCGGCGGGGCGGCGTGGGCGACTGCGCAGGAGTTGCCGTTTCCGGGCGGACCCGTTTGTTAATCTGCGTGTCGAGCACCCGGTCGGCCTCGCGTTGATAAAGATATGTCCGCGCGTACGACCAGCCCCAGATGCTTAAACCGGCAAAACCGGCTAGGAACAGGAACGCCTCCAGCCAGCGCAGCCTCTTTTGGGCTCTAGTTCGCGGTCGGCTCATAACGATAACTCAGACGGGTCCGAGCAATTAAAGAGCCGTGACCAATCGCGGAAACGCGCACGCGGATATGCCTGAGCGAATTGCCGTCGGCCGCCCGAGGCGCATACCCAACCGTGTAGCGCGTACGGATATCTTTCGCAATCCCCCGGCAGATTTTGGTCATGTCCGCTGAGTTATCGGGGAAGTAGGCAAGGCCGCCGGTGATGTGGGCCAGTTTTTTCAAAATGCCCGGATCCCGATCCTGATCGTCCGGAGTAAACAAGCCGATCGTGTAGATAGTCGCCAGATCGCGTTCCACCAAGTCGAGCATTTCCCGGCGAGTATGCGTGCTGGCGTTATCCCCACCGTCACTGATCAGGATGAGAGCTTTTTTGTCGCGCCGCCCCTGGCCCAGTTGCTGCAGGCCCACCGCTACGGCATCGTTCAGGGCGGTCTTGCCTTCGGGCACACCGCGGGAGAGAGCGGCCCTCAGTTGTTTTACATCATCTGAGAAGAGCGTGCCGGCGGGAAGTCCCCGCTTGACCACATCGTTAAAATTAACGACAAAGATCTCATCTTTGGGATTGCTCTCTTCGATGAAAGTGGTCGCGGCGGAAAGCACTTCGCCGCGTTTAGGCATCATACTGCGGCTGTTGTCGACGATGAGGCCAACGGTGACCGGAATATCGTTGTTGGCAAAGACGGTGATGTCTTGCGGCTGACCGTTCTCGTAGATATTGAAGTTGGTTTTGTCGAGACCGGAAACCCAGCCGCCCTGGGAGTTCCTTACACTAATATCCAGCAGGACCAAGCGCACATCGCTGCGGATGACGAAATCGGGCGGATCGTCATTCGCCGCCAGACTGCTAGCGGGCCGTACAAAAGAAACGGCGCCGGCAATTACCAGATTTCGTACTGCCGTGCGCCGGTCCATAGTTTCCTCTGATTGTACTCTTAAGCGGTGCGGCGCAAGCGGAGCAAACCGGCCAAGCCTAACAACATTGCACCTCCCAATCCAAACGCAGGATAGGGGCTGCCCGTCTTAGGCAAACTCGATGGCTGGCTGGGTGTCGATTGCGGGGTCGTGGTATCCGCCGGAGCCTGGTCGGCAGGCGGGTTAGTGTTTTGGGCCATTTCCGTGGGCTGTTCCGGCTGCGCGGGCTCCGATTGCGCCGTCGGCTGTTCTTCCATGGCAGTCGGCGGAGTGGCGGGCTCAGCCGAAGCCGGAGGTTCGGCAGCGGCAGCGTTGTGTGTAGCGGTGCCGGTAGTCGCCATGGCTACAGTCTGAAGATGCTTAGGATAAGCGAACTCCTGGCCGAAGTTGTCGCCGGGGTAATACCAGGTGCGAAGCGCGCGCGCGGTACCTGGAGGTGTTTCCCAGAAGGTGAACTGTGTGTGGCCTGTTGGTTGCAGCCGTTGCGTGGGAATTGCCAAAACTGTATTGATAATATGCGTTTCGTCGCGATTGAAAATCTGGACGATGTGGCGATCACTCTGGCTATCCTGCAGCTTCAGAACATACTGGCCTGGCTGCAGCACAGTATCTGTCACTTGAACCGTTTGATTCACGGTGAGGACCGTCTTCTTATTCCACAGGTCGGCCTTAGCGGGTGTCATCAGGACGCTGCCTGCGATGACGACACCGCTCAACCAGGACAGCATCGTGCGCATAGGAATTAACGATTGTGATCTCATAAGTAAGTTCCTTTTGTACTAACGTGAGATGCTATCCAAAGCTTGGGCCAGGACAGCGCCTTCGCCTGCGATTAGTGCACACGGCGTGCCACGGCGCGCAAGTCACAGAGCCGTCAAGAGATCGCCAGAATCGCCACATCAGGCGAATATCAGCGGGTACGAAAGCTAACGGAACTTTTTACCGCAGTGGAGTATGGGGAGAGTGCACTTCCCGCTAGTTCCCGAATAATCGTTGCGATGCTGTCGAAAAAGTAACGGAGCTTATTCCCAGTGGCCAGGAATATTCCACTTCTTAGTCACGTTATGGCCGAACTGGAAGCCGGGTCCGACGGAGAAGCGAATGGTATTGCGGCCGTTCTGGAGCAGGTCGGGAAACAGGTGATCGTGCACCAGGTCGGCCTGCACCACTAAGCTGAAATGTTTGGTGACGTTGAAGGCCACGCCGCCACCGAATCCGTAGAAGGCGGTCCATTCTTCTTCTTTGCCCGAGGGCGCCACGGAGTGGACCACTAACTTAGTGAGAAAGTCACTCGGATGTCCGGTAGCGACTTCATTGATGATACCGGCGGAGGGCCGGATGTACGGGGTGAAGCGCTTGAAATGGCGGTAGGGAAACTCGGGACCCATTGTGAAGGTCTGGGTTACCGAACTAAACGGCAAGGCGGCCACGTAATTCTGGGGGACTAAGCCTCCGGCGATGGCGCTGGCGAGAATCGGCCCAAACTCATTCTGCAGCGCAGTGGTGGCCTGGCTAAGTCCGATAGTGGTGTTACCCGAGCCCCGGCTGTAGTCGAAGCCCACACTGATATGGCGGGACCAGCGCATGCCTGCCTGAATGTGAACGCCGGGTTCGAAGAGCTTAATGGCGGGGCTATCGAGGAACATATAGCCGGCATAGATCAGGAAGCGTCCGACATACTGTTCTTCAGGCGGAGGGGGTTGTGGCGGCGGTGTCTGCTGTTGTGCGAAGGCGCAGGAAGCGACGAGCAAGAGTGTGGCTAGCGACGTTTTCTGAAGCATGAATCCTTTTCTCTGAGGCAGAGTAATCGCTACAGGTTAGCACCTCCGTAACGTTAGTGACGAAGGTACTGGTACTAGGACTGAGGCGATAAGGCGGGCGCATCGTCGGGAAGAACTACGGTCGATGCGGGGTCAAGGCTGGCAGGCTCGTCAACGGATTTGCTGGCGGCGTGTGGGTTTCGCGCCAAGTGATCGCTCAAAGCATCCTGGATCAGCGCGCTAAGCGTAATACCACGCTCGGCGGCGTGTCTCCTGGCCTGCGCGAGGATCGGCAGCGAAATCGAAATCATGGTCCTCACGAAGCCCATAATAGCGCGATGCCATGACGCGAGTTTCCTGGCCGGCTTGCTGTACTTGCTGTACCCGCAATATGTGTATCATCGTCATAGCTATATGCCCAAATTCTTGCCGGCGGCCTTCGCCCTGCTGACGGGCGTGTGTTGCCTAGCCCAGTCGCCTAACACCGTGATTAAGAGTTCGGCGCGCGAGGTGTTTGCTCGATGTGGTGGTGCGCGACGCACACGGCCGTCTGATCACCAACCTGAAGCCCGGCGATGTAACCGTCTACGAAGACGGCGTGCGCCAGGAAGTGCGCTCCTTCCGATTAGTGGCCGGAGCTGAAGTGCGTGCGGACGACGCCAAACAGGCCGCCGAAGAGAGTAGCGGGCAACCTGGGGCTCCGGCGCGCCCGCGCCCCTTTAATCCATTGCGCACCGTCAATATGGTCTGCCTCGTGCTTCACGACCTGAACGAGGATACGCGCAGCTTCGCGTTCGAATCGGCGCGTAAGTTCGTGAATGAGGAATTGCGCCCCAATACATTTATCGGCGTCTTCAGCCTGGATGGCTCGGGGTTGCGGCCGGTTTTCCCTTTCTCCAATAGCCGCGAGCATTTGATTAAGGCCTTGGAACTGGCAGCCATCAATCAATTGCCCGCGGTGAACTTGGGAACGGCGGCCCTGCTGAACGGCCTCAGCATGTCGGTCGCGGCGTCAGTCGCGCCGCCTGGTGGCCAGAGCCAAAACGCGGATGGTTCCAGCTCGTCTGATCCGTTGGGAATGCGCGGCGACATGGAGTTTTCGGTCAATGCGGGCCTGCGCGAGATCGACGCCTTGCGGGGTTTGGTACGGCAACTCAGCCCGCTGCCCTTTCAAAAGACGGTCCTGCTCATGACCACCGGAATGACGAGGCCCCCGGATCAAATCGAGTATTGGAACTCATTGGTCCAGGCCGCCACCAGGGGCGGTGTCACGTTTTACGCCATGGACGTGTGGGGGTTGGGGGTGTGCCAGGATGAGCCCAGCGACAGTTGTCTGGCGCCGCAATCGGCCATGGCGCCCGCCAGGGCGCTGCTGACGTACACGGCATCGTTGAGCCAGCAGCAAGGACCCGCCAGCATCGGGTTGACGTCTTCCACTTCCACGTCGCCGGGCGGAGTGCACGGTCCGCCGGCGGTCTCGGCCGCCGCGCAGATGATGGAACTGGCGCACCAGGATGACGTTCTTCAATTCGCCGTACGCAGCGCCAATCGTCAGGAAGCCATCCGGGAATTGGCCGAACGCACGGGCGGGTTTCTGATCGCCAACACCAACAACAGCGACAAACTGCTGGCGCATGTGATGGAGGAGGTGGATACGCATTACGAACTGTCGTATCCGCCCACGGCGCAGCGCGACGACGGGCACTTTCGAAAGATCGAAGTTAAGCTAGCGCGCGCCGGACTGCATGTGGAAACGCGGAGCGGCTATTTTGCGGTGCCCGACACGGCTGAGCGTCCGGTAACTGCCGCAGAAATGGCGGGATTGAAGGCGCTCGATACGCAACCTCGTCCGCACGCATTCGACTTTTTATCTCGCGCTTACCGGTTTCGCGCAGCGGACGGCACGGCCCAATATGCCATCGCCTTCGAGATGCCGATTTCAAATTTGACGGCGACACCGGCCGCTGCGGCCCAGAAGCAACGGCTGCACGGATCGTTCCTGGCGCTGGTAAAAGATGCCCAGGGTCAGATCGTGGAGCGGATCAGTAAAGATATTCCGTCGGAGGTTTCCAATGAAGCATTGGCCGCGGTGAAGGTCGAACTGATGACTTACGAACATGCGGTCACTCTTCTGCCGGGACGCTACACCGTGGAGACCGCAGTGGTCGACCACGAAGGCAATCGGGCCAGCACCGGGACCCTGCAGATTGATAATACGCTGCAGCCTGGCGTGGGCATGAGCGACCTCGCCTTGGTGCGGAAACTGGACACTATTACACGTCCGCCGGAGCCCACCGATCCCTTTGAGTACACCGGCAAACGCGTGCTTCCCTTTGTTACCACCGACCTATTTTCGGGTGCGCTTCCGTTTGTCTATTTCATGGTTTATCCGCAAGCCGGTAACCCCGCCAAGCCCGAATTGCACGTGCAATTGACCAAGAAGGGCAAGCCTATCGCGGTGCTGAATCCTCCGCTGCCCGCGCCCGATGTATCCGGCGCCATCCCCATGATTATCGAGCCCACCAGTAAGCCGGGCAGTTACGAAGTGCGCATCACCGTGGCGCAAGGCGCCAGCAGCACCACGCGCGCCCTCGCTTATACTGTCGCGGGAAAGTGAGCGGACGATTTGATACAGTAGTCAGACATGTTCACATCCGCATTTCGCCTGCGCTCGCTGTTAGTCATCGCTTTGGTCCCCGCAGCGTGGGGCCAGACCAAGTTAGATCTTGGCTTGGTCTCGCGCATCAAGACCGAGGCCTACGACCATTCGAAAGTCATGGATCATCTCTCCTGGATGACCGATGTATACGGGCCGCGCCTGACCGCCTCGCCCGAGTTTTTCCAGGCTGCGGACTGGGCCGCCGGACGCTTGCGCGAGATCGGGATTGAGCAACGTGCATCTGGAAAGTTGGGGACCTTTCGGGCGTGCGTGGACGGCCGAGCAGTGGTCGGTCGAAATGCTGGAACCGCGCTACGCTTCGCTTGATCGCCATACCGCTGGCGTGGTGCGAGGGCACCAATGGACCCATTACTGGCGAGACCATTCTGGCGCCGCTAAAGCGCACCTTCGATCCTAAGAAAGCGCGCGAAGAGTTCGCAGATTATCGGAAGAAGTGGACCGGCAAGCTGCGTGGCAAGTTCGTGTTGCTGCGCGATCCTAAGATCCCCGCCGAACAGACCAAGGCGCAGTTCCAGCGATATACGGACGCTGAACTGGCGGATATCGCCAGCCGCGCCGGAACACGCCGCCAAGAATTATGCCAAACTGGCCGATCTGGTATGGCCGGAAGATCCGGCTGAAATGGGCAAATTCTTCATGGCTCTGCCGGAGTCCGTGTTCGACGACCTGTTCGATGCCATGGTCGCGCTTTCAACCGAGCGCAATCGCTTCTTTCACGACGAAGGCGTGTTGGGAATCCTGATGCGCGACGACCGTTCGCACGATGGCACTACCAACGCCGAAGCGGCGGGGTCGCACAAAGCGCCGATCCGCTGGCGCCGCCGACATTCATCCTGACGGCGGAACAGTACAACCGCATGGCGCGGGTGATGGAGAAGAAAAAGCCGGTGCGGGTGCGCGTTTCGCTGAAGGTGAAGGCTTCGGATGCGGATGTGAATTCGGCCAATGTGGTCGGCGAGATCCCGGGGCGCAAGAAGCCGATGAGGTGGTCATGATTGGCGCGCACTTCGATTCCTGGCATGCCGGCACCGGCGCCACGGACAATGGCGCGGGCAGCGCGGTGATGATCGAAGTGATGCGGATTCTGAAGACCCTGAATGTGCCGATGGACCGCACGGTGCGGATCGGGCTGTGGAGCGGCGAGGAGCAGGGATTATACGGTTCCGAGGCCTATGTGAAGCAGCACTTCGGCGATGCCAAAACCATGAAGTTGCTGCCCGACCATGCCAAGCTATCGGGCTATTTCAATCTGGATAACGGCAGCGGCAAGATTCGCGGCGTCTATTTGCAGGGCAACGATGCCATGCGCCCGCTATTCGAAAGCTGGCTATCGCCGTTCCGCGACGAGGGCGCCACCACCATCACGATCAAAGATACCGGTGGCACCGACCATTTGTCGTTCGACGCGGTGGGCCTGCCGGGCTTCCAGTTCATTCAGGATCCGCTCGATTACGGCACGGTGACGCACCACTCCAGCATGGATACTTACGATCATGCGGTGCCTTCGGATCTGATGGAGGCATCGGCGGTGATCGCGGCGGTTGTTTATCAGGCTGCCAATGCCCCGGAGATGCTGCCGCGGAAAGAACTGCCTAAGGCGCAACCGTAACGGACTGGCCCGCATATTCGACGGTTTTGTCCGGTTGCGCAGTCTGGCCGATTCCGGTTCCGTGGTCGCCGCTCACGAAGACTACGCGGAACGTGCGTTTGTCGAGCATGCCGGGGAAGTTTCCCTGGCGCGCGCCGATGGTAAGGGTGCGGGCGGCATCATCCCAATGGATCGGGATGGTGGCATAGACGCCCTTCTCGTAATCGTAGGTATCGTTCTCGTCTTCGTAGAGGGTGAAGTTGCCGTCGGCGCCGCGATAGACTCGCAGTTCGATGGGATCGGCAGCCTTTTCGGCCGCATATTCCACGTCGGGTCCCATGGGCAGAATCGAACCGGCGCGCACATAAAGCGGCAAGCGGTCGAGCGTGGCGGGCGCGTCAACGGACTTACCGCCATCGGTGGCTTGGCCGTTCCAGAAGTCATACCACTTGGTCTTGGGTAGATACAGATGCCGTGTGGTGGCGCCGGGTTCGGTGACCGGATTCACCAGGATCGCGGGACCATACAAGAACTGATCGCCGATATTCTGCGCGCGCACATCCGCGCGAAAATCCATCACCAGCGGACGCATGGGCGTATAGCTCTCGTGCGTAGTCATCCACGCCACGGAGTAGATATAGGGCATCAGTTCGTAACGCAGGCGATCGTACTGGGTCAGGATCTTCTGGGCTTCCGGCCCATAAGACCACAGTTCGTTCTGATTGGTGGTGCGGGTACCATGCACGCGGAAGATCGGGCAAAAAGTGCCGTATTGAAACCAGCGCACGAATAGCTCGCGGTACGCCGGGTCGTTGGTGTTGCCGATGAAGAACCCGCCGATATCGGTGGTCCAGTAAGGGATGCCGGAGAGCGAGAAATTCAGCCCCGCTGGGATTTGCCGCTTGTAGGTTTCAAAGTCCGACAGAATATCGCCGGACCAAGCGGTGACGGCATTGCGCTGCGCACCCGCGAAGGCTGACCGCGAGAGGATGAAAACGCGCTTACGGTCGCTGGCTTTGCGCTGGCCGTCGTAGACTGCCTGGGTGGTCATCAGCGAAAAGATGTTGGCATAGCGCGCGCCGCTGCCGATGGCCAGTTTGTTGGTCAGCATCAGGTTCTCTTCGCGTCCCTCGGTTTCGGGTTCCGTAGTATCGAGCCACCAGGCATCCGCGCCGATCTTGAAGAGCGCCTTATCCATCAGGTTCCAGTAATAGTCGCGGGCCGCGGGATTGGTGGCGTCGTAGACCGCCATACCGGCGGGATGATAGGCGCGCGTCTTCGTGCGATCGATGAAAAAGCCGCGCTTGTCCATGTCGGCGTAGGTGGGGGTGCCGGGGTCGAAGTACGGCCACACCGAGATCATCAGGTGCAGGTTGTTGCGATGCAGATCGTCGATCATGCCCTTGGCATCCGGGTAGTTCTTGTTGAAGACCATCTCGCCCTTGGTGGTCCACCAGAACCAATCCTGCACGATGTTATCGACCGGAATATGCAGTTCGCGATACTTATGCGCCACGCCCAGCAACTCCTCCTGCGTCTGGTATTTGTTCTTGCATTGCCAGAAGCCATAGGCCCATTTCCCGAACATAGGGGCGGCACCGGTCAGTTGGCGGTATCCCGCCACGATGTTATCGAAGTCAGGTCCGTAGATGAAGTAGTAATCCAGAGTGTCGGCGACCTCCGCGCTGACGTATAGCGAATGGACGAACCTGTTGTTGAAGCGCATGCGCGACGCATTGTTATAAAAGAGCCCGTAGCCATTGGTCGAAAGCAGTAGGGGCACGGCGATGCTGGTATTGTCCTGCGAAACATCCACCGAGTCGCCGCGATAATTCCACACGCCCGCCTGATGCTGGCCCAGGCCGTACAGGCCTTCTTCGGAGCCATACATGGCGATGCTATCTTCCGCGTGATAGGCTTGTTCCCCGTTCACCGTGGCGGGAGTCATGATTTTGGGACCCTCGGTCAGCAGCTTCTTGCCGGATAGATCCAGGTAGGAGATGGCGCCGTCCTGGCGGGCGATATTGACCTTTAACCGCGCGGTAGTCAGCACGATGTCCTGAGCGGTTGACTCCGAGTTAAATTCCGTCGTAGGCCACGAGGTTTTGTTGACGATATATTCAGTCTGCTTGGGGAATTCCGGGCGGGGCGAATAGATTACATGGATGATGGAGTCGGAATCTACTTCGATCCGCATGGCGCCCGATTGCATGGTAAGCAGCAGGCCGTTCGGCTGCTTTTGGACACTGGTAACGGGGTTGGGCGGTACCCATTGGGCGGGCAGGCTGGCGGCAATGGCAAGCAGGGCCAGCGGGAGGAACAGCGTCTTCGACATAAACCGGATAGTACCAGACGGTGCCCCGGCGGAACGTGGCTGTATTAGCTAGTGGTCGGACTCATCCAGCCCATCGGCTGCTTCGTCATCCGTTTGGCCATGGATCTCGACAGAATCAGCCTCGGGATCCTCTTGCTTTGGACTACGCCTCGGCGGCCGTTTGGACGGATACTGACCTTGATGGGGGTCCAGATCGCGCCACTCGACACCTGTGACGGTCATACGTTACTTATATCGGCAATTTAAGGGCGGGGGATTAGAGGGGGGGAAGAGGGACAGGCGCGAGGCCTGCCCCTTCCTTGCTTTACTTCGTTACGGCAACGGGAACCAGGTCGCGGCTGGCGATCACGCGGTCGATCATTCCGTATTCCACGCCCTGTTCGGGGCTCATGATGTAATCGCGGTCCACATCGCGCGCGATGCGGTCCACCGGTTGGCCGGTGGCATCCGCCAGCAGCGTGTTCAATGTCTCGCGCATGCGCAGGATTTCCTTCGCATAGATGTCGATATCCGCCGCCTGTCCCGCCAGACCCTGCATGGAGGGCTGGTGGATCATGATGCGGGAATTGGGCAGGCTGAAGCGCTTGCCTTTGGTCCCTTTGGCCAACAGCACGGCCGCCATGGAAGCCGCCTGACCCACGCAGATGGTCACGATATCGGGACGGATGAAGTCCATGGTGTCCAGGATGGCGAGGCCCGCGGTAATGGATCCGCCCGGGGAATTGATATAAATGGAAACGTCCTTTTCAGGATCTTCAGCTTCCAGGAACAGCAGTTGGGCGATCACCAGATTGGCGACGTTATCGTCAATCGGCGTGCCCAAAAATATAATGTTCTCTTTTAACAGTCGTGAATAGATGTCGTATGCGCGTTCCCCCCTGGATGTCTGTTCGACAACCATGGGGACGAGGACAGATTGGCCCATTGGGCACCCCCTTACTATTTGATGCAGCCGATTACTTGCGAGCCGCAACCGCGCGCTTGGTTTTGCGTTGTTTGGCGAGCGATTTGCGTTTCTGATCCAGCGCCTTCACCAGGTCGGCGATCGTATTCTTCTCCAAATAATCTATGATACGCGTTCGCAGGGCCACCCAGCTATCGTGCATGGAGCACGGCATGTCGTCGGAGCACTCCGACAGGCCGCTGGCGCATGCCGTATATTGCGACATACCGTCGAACGCCTCGACGATATCCCAAAGCTTGACGTCCTCAGGCGGCACGCGCAAGGCGAATCCGCCGGTGGGACCTTTGCTCGAGCGCAGCAACCCCTTGCGGGCAAGCTGCTGCAGGATCTTGGCCAGGAAGTGCGCCGGAATGTCCTCCTGCTCCGCGATGTTCTTGACCATCGCGTATTTACCATCCGGCACCTGAGCCAAGTGCACGAAAGCCCTAATGGCGTATTCGGCGGACCGAGAGTAGATCATCCTTCAACTCCCTCCAATTCGGAGTTATCCACATCGTTATCTTAAACTTATATCAGCCTTTGATGCAAGCGGATTCGATTCCGCGAAAAAACAGACTACAAAAAGAGTTAACTGGCGGTGCGCGCGGCCCGCACCATCTCTACCAGTACGGTCCGGGCGTCCCCTGCATCGCGGACTTCCCGCGGGAAAGCCAGGCGCGCGCCGTACACCCGCTCGCCGGTGCGCAACCTTACATGGAAACCCAGGCGATCGACGGCCGTCATGGTAGCGGCTTCGGCATCCGGTTCGCCCGCTGCGTGCGCCAATAGCAACAGGGCTTCGGCATGGTCCGCATTCATATGATTGAGGATTCCGGCGGCCGATGCCGCCAGCGGATCCGGTTGGCTTCCGGCGTAGGCGTCCGCTGTTACCCAACCCATCACGCCGAAACCGCCAATAAAGTAGACGTCGGCAGGCTGCATCCGGTAAAAACTAAAATCGTCGAAATCGACCCAATAGCGGGCGTTTTCATGCCTTCCGAGGTAGAGTTCACGCAACGAAGCGGCGTCTTCCCGTGGTACCACCTGTACTTCGCCCACCAGGGTGATGCGCGCGGCACCCAATGGATCTCCGGCCGCTTCCTCGCTCACCAGCAGGCTGGCGCGCGGATCGGCTTGCAGGTTCTGCGTATGCATGGCCATGCTGCTGATCAGGAAAATAGGCCGTCCGTACTCGTCGACGCCATAGGGCATCACGGAGCCGAAGGGGAATCCCGGCTGTTTCCGGGAGTGCGTCGAGAGCGTGCCGATACGCTGCTGTTGCACCAGGGTACGGCCACGTTCGGCGAGGGTTGGCTCGGGAACCGGCGGTCGCGCGGGGCCTGCAGGAGCGGCGTGCTGCCGGGAAGAAACCATAGACAAGACTTTTCCCTCTCCTTATATTATTTAGCATACGGCAGTGCTTTTGCGCGGATGCGGCAAATGGCATCAGGCCTGGAGGAAGAGTACTTGACGACATAAAGTAGAATTTCGTATGATTCCCTTATGCCGCGATTATCCTGGCTGCTTCTCTTCCTGGTGCTCTTCGCGGTTTGCGTCAGGATGGGCCAAGCGCCAGAAGCGAAGCCCGGCAGACTGAATGTTCCCGATGCGGCGTCAGCACTGATGCGGGCCGTCCGCGCCAATGACTGGCAGCCGTACGGGCGCTGCTCGATGCGGGCACCCCGGTGGATACGCCCGACCGCTCCGGACAAACCGCCCTGATGGTGGCAGCAGCCTATGGCCATACGACGCTGGTCGAGTTGCTATTGGAGCGCGGCGCCGATCCCCGGGCCACCACTCGTCACGGTTACAACGTCCTGGCAGCGGCATTGGGAGCCGTTCCAGACTTGAACCATTTCGGCTTGGGCGCCTGCCAGTCCGCAACGGTGCAGATATTGAAGCGCAAGGATCCAGGCCTTCATTTGCCGGACAATCTATGGGCGCGTGTGGCGCAGGTGTCGGGCGGCGTAGCTAAGGTGCGCGGCTGTCCTTATTAGGAGGCTACGCTCCAATGGGGGCGGAAGCTTCAGCTCTTAGCTGTACGTAGCCAGTCGTTTTAAACCAGTTGCGCCTACCTGTTATACGGGCCGGGTGATTGAGGCGCAGTCCCGTCTGGCGCGCTAAAATGGGCTTGAACACGCTTGGAAACGCGATTCTATCTGGATCCGGCAACCGGCTTGCCGCATATCTATAACCACAATGTCGATGAAGTCGAAGTCATCGAGGTTTTGGAGAAGCCTGGCGAGGATCGGGCCGGGAGCGAAGGCTCCCGAATTGCATTGGGACAGACGGCCGCGGGTCGATATCTTCGGGTCATCTACGTCCCCGATCCGCAGCCGGACAGCGTGTTTGTGATTACGGCCTACGAGATCGCCGGGAAACCGCTGGCGGCATTCCGACGACGCAGGAAGAAGAAACGTCAATGAACCAAGGCAAACTTCCGACCGGGTGGGATGACGAGCGAGTGAGACGTGTGCTTGAGCATTACGAAGACCAGAGCGAAGAGGACGCCGTCTTAGAAGACGAGGCAGGTATCGAGTCCTCCGAAACTGTCATGAACGTCCCCCATGATTTGGTTGCCAAAGTCCGCGAAATGATTGCAAAGCGGCACGGCAAGAGATCTTGATAGCGGGTGGCGCGCTGGGTTTCGGCTCCCGGACGGTTTGTCGACGGCCGGCGCACGCCTAAGATGCGCGGCTGTCCTTATTAGGCAGCTACGCTCCAATAGCGGCGGAAGCCGATTCGCCCCGCCCGCGAACCTCTGCGGGCTTCAGAACCCGTAAACGCGCCGTTAGACGGGCTGTTCCCGGCAAATGTCAGCAACGGGCGTTTCTCAGCCAAATTGTACAAAGCAGCGTTGCACAAAGCTAAGCCTTGAGAACGGGGCAACACTACCCCAGGCGCTGCCGAACCGCCTAGCGAACGGTCTGCCAGTCCGAGATTCGATCCCGTGCATCCAACTAGACAAATTGCTTGTCATAGACCAACTGCTTGCCGCCCTTGCCATAGTCGCTTTCGCTGTGGCGTCGCTTGCGGCGCTGGCGGAACTTCGCGTCTTGCTTAGGAGGTGTCGTTTCGGCCTTGCGCCTCCCCAATATCCCCGCTCCGCGAATCCACTTGGACGTATTAGTCGCTAAACGCACGGATTGAGCGCCAAGACAGCCTGAGGGTGACCGCAGGAGAGCATCGCGCGCTCTCCGGCCAAGTGCCGCGAGCCTTTACGGGACTTTGGAGTCATAATGGAGGCGGTGAGTAAGCAAGTTCTGAGGAGGGTTCTGAATGGCAATGCGGATGCCAACGTCCGATTCGATGACTTGCGATCGCTTCTTGTTGGTTTTGGTTTCATCGAACGAGTGAAAGGCAGTCATCACATTTTTTCCAAATCAGGCGTTATGGATATCCTCAACCTGCAACCGCGCGGCCATCTGGCGAAGCCGTATCAAGTGAAGCAGGTCCGTGCCTTGATTGTGCGTTATAAACTAAATGAAGGGACTGAATGACGAAGTACGAGATATTCCTGTACTGGAGCGACGAAGACGCGGCGTTTATCGCGGAGGTGCCGGAGTTGCCAGGTTGCGCGGCCGACGGCCCCACTCGGCAGGAGGCACTGGCAAATGCG
The DNA here is from genome assembly GCA_963738345.1 of Bryobacterales bacterium. Classification (GTDB taxonomy): domain Bacteria; phylum Acidobacteriota; class Terriglobia; order Bryobacterales; family Bryobacteraceae; genus Bog-159. The sequence continues at coordinate 851,339 of CAVTWI010000002.1, read as the reverse complement.
GAGGTCGTGATTTCCGAGTGGATGGAGACCGCCCGGGAACTCGGTCGTCCCATACCCGAGCCGAAAGGCCGACGCCTCTTCGCCTGAACACGAATCTGTCGGGGGCAGGGCCCTCTACGAGTACGGCGGCACCTTGCGGCGGTATGTTCGATTCCACGGTCGATCTCTTCAACCCGGTCCAAATCTAGAGTCAGGACGTCTGAAATTCTTCAAGGCGCAGAACGCCGACCATCACTTCGACAGGCCTCAATCGCGATCCTCTGATTCCTCCGCGTCGAGGCGGCGCAGGGATGCCGCCCTGAATTCATTCAGATCTTCATCCGACCAGAATCCGACCAGTCGATCCTGCGATTCGGTGCGAGTTCCGCTAACCGCTGGGCCAGCGCGGAAAGTTCCGTCGCCGCGTCCGAGGGCAAGCGTCTGAAGCAGCCCAACAATGCGGCCTCCCGCTCGTTTAGCTGCATTTCCATGTTCCCTAACCCAGTGTGGCGATTCCAACAACCGGGCTGCGGCCACCCGGGCGTGGAGTCGCCATCGCGCTGATTGAAGCGTACGGGCCGTCTGCTCCGGCCGGGTTACTTCCGCGCACAGGGCGTTATACGCCCGTTGACGCGCGGCGGCTCCGGCGCCAGGGCAAACTCAACAGTTCGCGCGCCGATAGGATGATCGAGAACGTCGCGGTGGTACCCAGCGCCAGCAGTACCCACACGAAAAAGAAAGATTGGCTTGAGTTGCCGATCTCGCCACCGATAACGCCCTGCCTCCCTTTCATGTGGATCACAGAAATGAGCAGCCCGAGGATCGACCCGAACAAGATGATAATGTATCCCGCACGCCGTCCGGCGAGCAGCAGCGTCCCACACAGCAAGATTACCAAGATGAACACCGCAAACAGATTTGAGAGACCTGCCGGGGACATCTTGAACAGGATGTCGCCGGTCAGGTGAAACGTCATCAATAGAATGGTGAGCAGCGACGCCGTGGTCAACATAGTGGTCTGTTTCATGCGACATTCGCCTTCCATTCTTCAAGACTTTTCCCGTGAGGCTTGCAGTCCCATGTCCATTTGCGAGTGGCCACAGCGGGGACAGAACGCGGCATTTGGTGCAACGCCGCCTCCGCAACTGTGACACGGATGCAGGATCGGCTTTCGCAACAGGAAGTAGAGCACGAAGCCAACGCAGTTTGGAATGAGCACCGCGAGCGCCGTCCACGGAATCGGTGGCATACCACGCCGCATTGAGTCTGCGTAAACATAGCCGGCGAGAAGAAAGAAAGCGCAGGCAAGCGTACCGCCCGCCAAACCGATCAAGGTTCCAGCCCAGGGGCCGCTCGCCCGGTGCTGCTCGAAGACCCCGAAAAAGAAAACCACGAAGGCTAAAGAGGCCACGATTTTGGCCGGACCTGGAATGAGACCGAATCCGCTGCGCCAGCTCATACAGTTTCTCCTTTGCTATCGGAATCCTCTCCCAGAAGCCTTCTTCGAAAGAGCGGCAGCAACGCCAGCAGAAGGGATGGCAGCAACCAGAACGCCGCGAATCCGATCTGCCATAAGCGGCTGGGGAGATTCCATTGACTGGCCAGCCATGCCAAAGTGCGCCACGTAACGGCAGATCCCGTGAACGTGAGAAATATTGCGACCGCTGTGGCGATCCAAAGGCTTTTTGCATGCGGCTCGGCCGATCTCATCTCCTCGGCACGGCTGCGGACGATGTTCTCAACCCGAAGCGCTGCTGCCGGGTCGGGTTCAAGCGCGAACCAATCCAGCGCTCGGACGGCGCGCGTCCGAGAGATCGGCATACCGGCCACACTCGGCGCATTCTGCGACGTGAGCATCGAGCCAGCGCCGATCCTCCGGCGAAATTCCTTCAACGAAGGCCCGATGAAGCAGAGAGCGGGCTTTTTCATGGTTCTCAAGCGGCATCGGGGCCTCCTCCGAGAGCGGCTTGCAGCATCGAGAGGCCGCGATGAATCCTCGACGAAACGGTCGAGATGGAAGCGCGTGCGACTTGGGCAATTTCCGCGAGCGACAGTTCTTCCTGGAAACGCAGCAGAAGCGCTTCCCTGTAGATTGGCTCCAGCGCCCCCAAAGCGGCCGCGATTCTTTTGGCATCTTCGCTTCTTGCGGCCGCGAAGAAAGGCGATTCGAAATCCGGCGCCGGAACGTCCACGCCCGCCTTCGTCCTCCCGGCACATCCGATGCGTTGCCGTCTGTTGCTTTCGCAGGTGATCGATCGCCAGGTTTCGCGCGATGGAGAACAACCACGGCTCGAAACGGAGGCGGCCGTCATATTGCCCCGCGCGTTCCAGAACACGCAACCAGGTTTCCTGAACGAGATCCTCGGCCAGTTCACGGCTGGATGTCCAGTAGACCAGATACCGGAGGAGCCGATAGTGATACTGCGACACCATTCGGCCAATGAATTCCGAGTCTCTTCGCCGCAGTGCACGCGCGATGCACTGAGACTCGGGTTCCGCCACACGCGAAAAGGCCGTCACCACGGCAACCATACACTATATACGAGGGCGAGCCCCGGATATTATGCATGGCGACGTATCTAAAAGATGCTATTTCGAGCTATGCATCAACTGCTCAATATTCACTAGCTCGGTGGGATAATCGCCCGAGTAACACGCATAACAATACTCGTGTTTCTCGCTATCTCCCACGGCCTTGCGTAGTGAAGGCAGCGACAGGTATCCCAGCGTATCCGCCTCGACAAAACGCCGGATACCTTCCACATTATTATTGGCGGCGATCAGTTCGCGCTTGGTGGGTGTATCGACGCCGTAGAAACACGGCGAAATCGTGGGCGGACAGGAAATACGCAAATGTACTTCGCGCGCGCCGGCCTGCCGCATCATGCGCACGATTTTGCGGCTGGTGGTGCCGCGCACAATCGAATCGTCCACCAGAATCACCCGTTTGCCCTCCAGCAAATGCCGCACCGGATTCAACTTCAGCTTCACGCCGAAATCGCGGATAGCCTGCGACGGCTCGATAAAAGTGCGGCCTACGTAGTGGTTGCGAATCAGCCCGTGCCGGAACGGCAGTCCGGATTCGGAAGCATAGCCCAAAGCCGCTGCCACGCCCGAATCGGGCACCGGAACAACAACATCGGCATCCACCGGATGTTCGCGCGCCAGCAGGCGTCCCAGCATTTCGCGGGATTGCTGCACCGGGCGTCCGAAAACGATGGAATCGGGCCGCGAAAAATAAACATGCTCAAAGGCGCAGTGCGCCAGCGGACGCTCCGGCGCATACCGTTCCCGAGTCACGCCCTCGGGACCCACCGTGATCATTTCGCCCGGCTCCACATCGTGCAAGTAGACTGCGCCGATCAAATCGAAAGCGCAGGTTTCGGACGCGAAAACGTAGCCGGCGGTGTGGCCATTCAATTCCATTTGTCCCATGGCCAGCGGACGAAAGCCGTGCGGATCGCGCGCCACGATAATGCGGTCCTCGGCCAGAAATACCAGCGAGAATGCTCCTTCGATTTGCAGTAGCGCATCGCGCAAAGCCCCGGCCAGCGTACGTTCGGACGAATGCGCCACCAGGTGCAGAATCACTTCCGTATCGCTGCTGGCCTGAAAAATCGACCCGCGCCGTTCCAATTCGGCGCGCAGTTCGACGGCGTTGGTAATGTTGCCGTTGTGCGCCACCGCTACTTTGCCCTTATTGCAGGCCACCGAAAACGGCTGCGCGTTCAGCAGTGCCGTATCGCCGGCCGTCGAATAGCGGGTGTGCCCGATGGCCAGTTTGCCGGGCAGTTCCTTCAAAGCTTCCGTGGTGAAAATATCCGCCACATGCCCCATGGACTTGCAGCAATGGATTTCCGCGCCGTCGCTGGTGCAGATGCCCGCGCTTTCCTGGCCGCGATGCTGCAGCGCATACAAGCTCAGGTAACTCATCTTGGCGGCCTCGGGATGGCCGTAGATGGCAACTACACCGCACTCGTCATGGAATTTATCAAACATGGTAAGCCGTTTTATGACCGTAGTTGCTTTTCGAGCGATCCTTCATAGATCGCCTTAAGCTTGTCCAGAGTAACAGTGGCTAAAGCCGCGCCACGATTGCCGAAAGATAACCCCAGGTTCATGGTGATGCCGCACTGTAGCGCCGCTATGTTGTGATGCTCCGCGATCTCCAGCACCGCCTCAGGCTTGGACGTAGAGAGCAGTATGCGCGACGGTCCTTCGTGGAAGAGCAGGTATTCCGGGCTCAGGTCCGATTCAAAATGGAAAGCCGCGCCCACACCGCCCAAACAACATTCGGCCGCGGCTACCGCCAGTCCGCCATCGCTGACATCGTGCGCCGATTCCGCCAAACCCGCCGCCACGATATCCCGCATGGCATCGTGCACACGTTTCTCGTAACCCATATCGAGAGCCGGAGGCAGACCCCACAAATCCTTCGCGATCACCTTCGCGTATTCCGTACCGCCGAAGTGAATTTCATCGCACTCGCCGACGCCGCCCAATAAAATAACGGGGCGCCCGGCAGCTTTGAAATCGCGTGTTACGGGCGCGGCAGTCGCCATCAACCCCACAATGCCGATCACCGGAGTCGGCCAGATGCCTTCGCCCAAAGTCTCGTTATACAAGCTGACGTTGCCGCCCGTGATGGGCGTATCGAAGAAGCGGCAGGCTTCCGACATCCCTTCGATGGCATCCACCAACTGGCCCATATTCTCGGGCCGCTCTGGATTCGCAAAATTCAGGCAATTCGTCGCCGCCACCGGTTGTGCGCCCACCGTCGCCAGGTTGCGGCAGCTTTCCGCCACCGCCAGTTTGGCGCCTTCGCGTGGCGAAAGGTAGCAGTAGCGGCTATTGCCGTCGAGCGACATGGCTACCGAAGTCCCATTTTCTTTGATGCGCACGACTGCCGCATCGGCGCCCGGACCCGCGATCGTATTCGTCCGCACCGTGTAGTCGTACTGCTCCCAGATGTAACGTTTGGAGCAGATATCGGAGGACCCCAGCAGCGCCATCAAGGCATCCGCGGGATCGATTTTCGGCAGCGCGGCAGAAGGCGCCATCGGTCGCGCGGGCGATGCCACGTACGGCCGGTTATATAGCGGCGCTTCGTCCGCCAGTTCGCGGTTGGGAATTTCCGCTACGATCCCGCCATGCTGCCGCACGCGCAACAAGCCGTCGCCCGTCACCGTGCCGATGGTCACCGCATCCAAACCCCACTTGCGGAAGACCCGGAAAACTTCGTCCTCGCGTCCCTTATCCGCCACCAGCAGCATCCGCTCCTGCGATTCCGAGAGCATGATTTCGTAAGGCGTCATGCCCGTTTCACGCTGCGGCACCAGGTCCAACTCAATCTCGATCCCCGTGCCGCCCCGGCTTCCCATCTCGCAGGTGGAACAAGTCAGCCCCGCCGCGCCCATGTCCTGTATCGCCACGATCGCGCCCGTCTGCATGGCTTCAAGACAAGCTTCCAGCAGCAGCTTTTCCATGAAAGGATCGCCCATCTGGACATTCGGCCGCTTCTGCTTGGATTCTTCCGTGAACTCGGCCGACGCCATGGAAGCGCCGTGAATGCCGTCGCGGCCCGTCTTGGCGCCCACGTAAATCACCGGATTGCCCACGCCCGCGGCGCTCGCGTAGAAAATATCTTCCTTCTTCGCCACGCCCAGCGCGAAAACGTTCACCAGCGGATTGCCGTTGTAGCAAGCCTCGAAAATGCACTCGCCGCCCACCGTGGGCACGCCGAAGCAATTGCCGTAATGCGCGATGCCCGCCACCACGCCTTCCAGAATGCGGCGATTGCGCGCGCCCGACTTCGGCATCGTCCAGCGGGCCGAAGCGCAGCGAATCGAGCACCGCGATGGGGCGCGCCCCCATGGTGAAAATATCGCGCAGGATGCCGCCCACGCCCGTGGCCGCGCCCTGAAACGGCTCGATAAAGCTGGGATGGTTGTGCGATTCGATCTTGAAGGCGATCACGTAGCCGCCGCCAATATCGATGATGCCCGCGTTTTCGCCGGGCCCCTGCACCACCAGTTTGCCGCGCGTCGGCAGCTTCTTCAGATGCAGCCGCGAACTCTTATAGGAGCAGTGCTCGCTCCACATCACGCTGAAGACGCCCAGTTCCGTGTAGTTCGGCTCGCGGCCCAGAATCTCGACGATCTTGCGGTATTCCGGTTCGGTGAGCTGGTGTTGGGCGATCAGGTCGGGCGTGATCGCGACTGCTCTAATCGTGCTCATATCTGGAGCGCCGCCACCGAGTTGCCGCGGATTACCATCGATCGGAACAGCGACCAATCCGTCACTCGACCCCATCAGCGGCTCGGTGGCGCGCTCGGGGTGCGGCATCATGCCCATCACGTTGCGTCCTGCGTTCAGAATGCCGGCGATGTCGCGCATAGAGCCGTTGGGATTATCCAGATAGCGGAACGCCACGCGGTCTTCAGCCTCCAGTTCGTCGAGCGTGCGCTCGTCGGCCACATAGCAGCCTTCGCCGTGGGCGATCGGCAGACGCAGGATCTGTCCCGGTTCGGCCGCGGCGGTGAACGGCGAATTCACCGTTTCGGTGCGCAGCCGCACTTCGCGGCAGATGAATTTCAGGTTGCGTGTTGCGCATCAGCGCGCCGGGCAACAGGCCCGGCTTCCACCAGGATCTGGAAGCCGTTGCAGATGCCCAGCACCAGGCCGCCATCGGCGGCGAACTTGCGCACGGCAGTCATCACCGGCGAGAACTTGGCGATCGCGCCGCAGCGCAGGTAATCGCCATAGGAGAAGCCGCCGGGTAGAATGACGGCGTCAATATCGCCGAGCGATGTCGAGTCGTGCCAGATGAATTCAGCCTGATGGCCCAGGTTGTGGTTCACCGCATACCAGGCATCGTGATCGCAATTACTGCCGGGAAAGACAATAACGCCAAATTTCATGAGCTTTGAAAGAGCCGGGGAGGTTACTCCCACATCTTACCAAAGGCGCGCCCCCCGGCGCTCACGGCGTCGTGTTGCTAAGGATCACCATGGGCGCCGGCAGATTTTCATAAGTGCCGTTCGGGAGGAATTTCGTATACGAATTGGCGACCGCTAAATCGGGCTTGCCATCGCCGTTCCAATCGCCCGTGGCGACGAATGAACTGCCGTTGCCGCTGTAGTAGACTAACGATGGCTCAAAGGTTCCATCGCCATTGCCCGTGTAAATCTGAACTCCGTTTCCGGAAAGTTGCGCGATGTCCACCCTGCCGTCACCATCGAAATCAGCCGCGACCCCCGTTTCGAGAAAAAGCGCTGGCAGCGTTGCCGACTGATGAAACGTGCCGTCGCCGCTGCCCAGCAGCACATTGCCGTTCGTCAGCAGGTCCGGTTTCCCGTCATGATTGAAGTCCGCCACAACGAACGGACCGCTTCCAGTGATCGAGGCGGCGGTCACTGGCGCGCCAAATGTACCGTCACCGTTACCCTGCAGAAATGAAATGATGGTCCCTCCCGTATTCGAAACTTCCAGGTCCATTTTGCCGTCACCGTTGAAATCGGCCGCCGCCAGGTAGCCAGGATAGGTCCCCGTAAGGTAGTAGCCTTTGCTCGTGAAGCTTCCATCGCCATTGCCGAGCAGGATGGTGACGCTGCCGATTTGGCCCGGTCTAGTGCCGGAACTCGCCAGCGCCAGATCCAGCTTGCCGTCCCCGTTAAAGTCGCCGGCCACCACACTGTTCGGACCCGGCGCCACCCCATAGCTCACTTGCGGGCGAAACGTCCCGTCGCCGTTGCCCAGCAGGATCGAGACCGCCGCCGATTCGTAATTGGAAACGGCCAGATCGAGTTTTCCGTCTCCGTTGAAATCCCCAACAGCTATGTAGTTCGGGGAATTCAGTACCGCGTAGCTGACCGCTGGCCGGAAAACGCCGCCGCCCCCGTTGATCAGGACCGAGATACTCCCGGCATCGTAATTGGCGCTTACCAGATCGGGTTTCCCGTCGCCATTAAAGTCGCCCGTAGCGGCAAAGCGCACTCCCGGTGGCAGGGTGTATTGCTCCACCTTTGGGAAAACGCCCGCGCCCTGATTCAGCATCATGATGACTCCTATACCGCCTACGGCCAGGTCCGGCCGCCCGTCGCCGTTGAAATCGGCGATGGCTATGCTCACGCCCCCCGGAGCGCAGGTCACGGCCTTCTGAAAGGTCCCGTCGCCGTTGCCCATCAGGACCGCGGTAATAGTAGGTTGCGTCGAATCACCGAGGAGTCCGTTCACCACCGCAATATCCGGTTTGCCATCGCCGTTCAAATCCCCAACGGCTAGGTTCGATGGCTCTTTTCCGGCCTGATAAGGGGTCGAGACGAAGGTCCCGTCCCCAAGGCCCAGTAAGATTGAAACTGAGGTGCTCCCGGAATTTAATACAGCCAGATCGGACTTCCCGTCACCGTTGAAATCCGCGGTGACTATGGATGTGGGCCTGCGCTGCGTCGCGAAACTGAAACCCGCGGTGAAGGTACCATCGCCGTTGCCCAGAAAGACCATGACGTTGTTCGAGTTTTCATTCGTGACTGCTAGATCCAGGCGCGCGTCCCCGTTGAAGTCCGCTACCGCCAGCGCGTATGGCACCTGCTCGGTTTGATAGGTTACCGGAGCCCGCAAAGTGCCGTCGCCGTTGCCCAGCAGGATAGAAAGAGTATTGCGCGAGTAATTCAAGGCGGCGACGTCCAGTTTGCCGTCGTGATTGAAGTCCCCCACCGCCGCATAGGTAAACAAGGCGTTGCCGGAAAATACCGCCTGCTGGAACGTGCCGTCCCCATTGCCCAGCAGAATGGCGATGCCTCCTTCTGTGGCCAGGACCAGATCGGGGTTGCCGTCTCCATTGGCATCCGCAATCTCGAGCGAGACAATCGTCGTCGGTAACTCAAGAGTTGGAATGCTCGTGAACGAGCCATCGCCTGTACCCAGCAGGACTTCATAGTAAGGCCCATAGGCCGTCACCACATCCGGCTTGCCGTCATGATTAAGATCCCCCTCCGCCATGTACTCGCTTATGGTGCTCGCCCCGTAAACCGGGAGGGAGTTGAACCTGACAGCGCCGGCCTGCAACAAGGTGGATAGGAACATCACGGGGATGACAACTGACAGCATCGTTCGCATAGTGCCCCACAGTCTACTACAATTGGCGGACGAATCGACGGGGGGGGATACCCGGCATTTTTTTAACACAAAAAAACTTCCCACCTGTCTCGCGGACCTGCTAATCTAGTTCAATTAAACACACACAAGCTGGCTGAGTCTTCGCAGCCGCCTAATGTCGCGTGTCCCGGAACCGCGGGCTCCCAAAGCCGCGCCAATAGTATTGGGTCACCTTGGAATTAGGCTTCGGGAGTTTTTCCCTGCGTAGGCCGAAAGCCCTTTGTGATTGCGGCGCCCGTTCCCCGTTAAGACCGCCGGCACATGCGGTCAGCACGTGATCGTGCGTTACTGCTTTACCAAATTCACCAATACGCACCAAATTCTAGCAGTTTCGGAGAATACGATATGTTTCGAACAACCTACGCAGTCGCTGCCGGAGTAGCCATCCTGAGCTGTTTGGCTATCGCCACTGCGGTGGCTGCCGGGTCCGCCCCCGACACGGCACCCATCATTACCTTCACAGCCTCGGGCAGCTTTAGCAATCCGCCCATCAGTGGCGATGACGCGCTCAGGCTTGCCGGGGAACCCTTCAGCGTGAGCATTGCGGTAAGCGCCGCGACGCCCCCTTCCCAGTCCGGTCCGAATTGGGCCGTCTACAACAATCTGAAATTGAACGGCACCGTTCATTCCGGCCTACTGGGACCCTCGCCCGTCAATATTGGCAGCCGCACGGCAAGTCTTACGCAAGCCATCAATCCGGGCCAGTACGATCTGTTCACCATGCAGGCGCCCATCGTGGTGGTTGGTATAAACCTGACGATTAAGGCCCCCATCGCCATGCCTCCCGGAACCATCGCGAATCAACTATTGCATCCCTTCAGCCCAGTCTCCCTGGTCCCCGCCAACGCGACCATGAGTTACTCGCAGAGCGGCCTCAGCACCACATTGGGCATTAGTAAAGGAACTCTGACCGGCACCATTCCCGGGCCAGCCGGAGTGACGCCCTAAACAGAGCCCGGGCCCGTGCCCACGTTCGATAGCAGGATCACATAGCGGCGCGCCCGCCACGCGCCGCACACTGCAGAGCATTCTAAAAGGTCTAGATTTGAAGATGTAAGGACTCAAGTGGAACCTTACTTGGCATTATTCGAACCCGACCACAAGGCTGGCGGATACGTCGTGACGTACCCGGATTTCGGCTACGGCGTCACAGAAGGCGAAACCGACGAGGAAGCCTTGGACATGGCGCAGGAGCTCCTGATGCTCACGATTGCCGACTACATCAGGGACTCCAACCCACTCCCCGTGGCCGGGCGCCACCGCGGCCCGAGGTTTCGTCCCGTGGCTATCCCTGCCCTGCAAGCTGCGAAAGTTGATTTGTACAGTACGTTTCTGGAGTCGGGCCTCAAAAAGGCCGAACTCGCCCGCCGCATCGGCATACCGAAGACCCACATCGAACGCTTGTTCTCTCTAAGGCACCACTCTCGCCTGAATCTGAACGAGGCTGCGTTCGCCGCGCTCGGCAAGCGTCTGCACGTCGAAGCACGCAATGCCGCATGACAACACTGTGTGGGATTACAGCCCGCGCGCGTGACGTCTGGTCCGCATTTGCTAATATCGATCTGTCAGTGCCTTGCTGTTATAGCATTGGAGCATCGATCGTATGTCACGAGGAACGTTACTGTCTTTGTTGTGTGTCGGCCTGCTGGGCGGCCAGGTACCCGCTTGCCAGCCACCCGTCTACCATCTTCTTTACTCCGCCCCCGATCCCAGCAGGCAAGGGGCAGCGCCCGTTACCGTATTCGAGGTGACGCCGGGATTATTCTATTTTCTGAGCACCCAAGGCGGTACAACTTTCGGTCCATCTATCTTTTCCCTGACCGCAGCGGGTAATCCGAAACTGATCTACTCATTTCAGACTCAAACGCTCTCGTACGCCCTGGTGCAGGGAAGCGATGGCCGGCTGTACGGCTCCGTATACAAAACTCCCAATACTTTCTATTACTCTCGTTCCACCACCGGCCAGGATTTGGTGAAGTTCCAGACGGGGCAGTGGGGATCCCTGTGGCAAATTGCGCCTACGCCAGGCAAGCTATACGACGCCGTAGGCACTATTGCCAGGATCCAGACGTTCGGCTTCGCGCGGATTGACGAGAACACTGACGTCAAGGTGATTCGAAAGTTGTCTCAGGCGCAGGGTGTACCGGGAGTGAACGGCAAACTCGTCCTGGCGCTGGACGGCAGCTTATATGGCATCGGTGGTGCGACCAAGGGAGACGGAACACCCCTGTTCCTCTACCGCCTGACCCAGTCGGGCGACTACACCCAACTTGCGACATTTCCCTCCTCGTTCGGCGCGGTCCATGGCGGAGCGCTGATTGCCGCCTCTGACGGCAGTCTCTACGGGGCGCTGAGTTACGGTGGCTTCAATAACACCGGTCTCATATTCAAGAGCACTCTTGGCGGCCAGTGGAGCGTGGTGGCTAACTTCCCGCCCAAGGGAACCGACCAGGGCATGTACGATCCCAACTCGCTGGTAGAGGCATCGGATGGCGCGCTCTATGGCGCGACTGTGCACAACGCCGTCTTTCGTTTCGATCCCGCCACCCAAGCCCTGACGCTGGCCTACCAGATGAACCCCTACAACCTGCAAGGAAGTTGCGCGCCGTGCAATTTCATCCAGGCCATGGACGGGAAACTCTATGGCACGGCTGCCATCGGCGGGCCCGGCGGCGGAGCCATATTCAGCTTGGACTTCGGCCTGCCGAAGCCCCGGCCTTCGATCGCGCAGCTAGTGCCCGCCTCGGGATCCGTTGGACAGAAAATCCTGCTCTGGGGCTCGCACCTGTTGGGCGCTACCGCAGTGACCTTCAACGGCGTGCCCGCCGCCGATTACCACGTCAACTCGACGCAGGCGTTGGCGGCCACCGTTCCCGCCGGCGCAACCTCGGGGCCCGTCACCGTAACCACAGCCAACGGCACTGTCACCAGTAAAGATATTTTTATCGTCCAATAATCTTCACCTTGGACGAGCACCACTCCTTTGATCCCAGCATATGCTATCGGCCTGTCCGTCTCGCCAGGAAGACCAAGTCGTATCCTTACTGGTCTGTCTCGGGATTCCGAGAATTACACCGCCATTACAGCGCCATTAAACCGTGAATGCGCGCGTGACATCTCGTCCCGCATTTGCTAACATATTGATCTGTCAGTGCCTTGCTGTTGAATCGGGCGAGCTGGTTTCGATGCATATTCCTGGAATTTCATTGAGATCGCTTTATTTCCTCGCTTGTGTCTTGTCTCGCGGCATTTAAGTTCCCGGCAATGGTCTGATAGAGCGTTTCGCGGAGGCGTCGGTAATGGCCGTCGATCAGGGCAAAGAACAGGTGGACGACCCGGTCCAGCCGGATAGCGAAAGCTACCAGTCTTTGCTTGATGAATATACCCACTTGGCTCCCGCCGAGGGTGAGGTGCTGCAGGGCACCGTCCTCAAGGTCAATGCCAAGGATGTGATCATCGACTTCGGCTATAAATCCGAAGGACTCGTTCCCATCGAACAATTCCAGAGCCCCAGCGGAGAGGTGACTGTACAGGTCGGCGATGTGGTCGATGTCATGATCGATCACGGCGAGCAGCCCCGAAGGCTACACCCTGCTTTCCCATGCGAAAGCCGCCCGCATCCGCGTGTGGGATAACCTCGAAAAAGCTTTTGCCGATCAGTTGGTCATCCTGGGCCACGTCATGGGACGCGTGAAGGGCGGCCTTGCGGTCGATGTCGGGATCGAAGGCTTCATGCCCGGCTCGCAGGTCGACCCGCGTCCCGTACATCATCTCGATTCTTTCATCGGCCAGGATGTGCCGGTCAAGATCGTCAAGGTCAATCGCCGCCGCGGCAACGTAGTGGTGTCGCGCAAACTCGCGGTGGAGCAGGACGTCAACCAGCGTAAAGCCGCCACGCTCGATCAACTCGTCGAAGGCGGCGTGGTCACCGGCGTAGTCAAGAACCTCACCGACTACGGCGCTTTCGTCGATTTAGGCGGCATCGACGGCTTGCTGCATGTTACCGATATGTCCTACGGACGCGTGGCCCATCCGTCCGAGATCGTGCATGTGGGCGACACCATCACCACCAAGGTGCTGAAGTTCGACCGCGCCAAAGAGCGCGTATCCCTGGGGCTGCGCCAGATGGCGCCCGATCCCTGGGAGACCGTCGCCGAACGCTTCCCGGTGGACGCCCGCGTGATGGGCCAGGTGGTCAACGTCACCGACTACGGCGCCTTTGTCGAACTGGAACCTGGCGTCGAAGGGCTCATCCACATCACCGAGATGACTTGGTCGCGCCGCATGAAGCATCCTTCGAAAGTGGTGCGCGCCGGCGATCAGGTGGAAGCCGTAGTGCTTGAGGTCAACCCCAAGGACCGCCGCATTTCGCTCGGCCTCAAACAACTTGAAGCCAACCCGTGGACCACCATCGATAGCCGCTATAGTATCGGCTCAGTGGTCGAAGGCCGCGTCCGCAATATGACCGACTTCGGCGCGTTCATCGAGATCGAAGAAGGTATCGATGGATTGGTGCACGTGTCGGATCTTTCCTGGACCAAGCGCGTCAAGCATCCCTCGGAAATTCTGAAAAAAGGACAACTGGTACAGGCGGCGATTCTCAATATCGATGCCAAGGGCCATCGCCTGTCGCTGGGCATCAAGCAACTGCAGCCCGACGCTTGGGAAACTTATTTGCAAAGCCACCAGATCGGCGACATCGTGCACGGGCGCATTTCGCGGCTGGCTGGATTCGGCGCGTTCGTGGAGTTGGCCGAAGGCGTCGAGGGGCTCTGCCATTTTTCCGAAGTCCCGGGTTTCACCGGCCGCCGCTCGGCCGATCCGCCCGTGGCCGTGGGCCAGGAATACGATTTCAAGATCATCAAGATGAGCGAAGCGGAAAAGAAAATCGGGTTGAGCCTGAAGGCTGTCGCGCACGATGAAGAGAAGGGCCGTCTGGCCGACTACCAACGCCAGGCGGCGGCCGGTGCTGCTACCATCGAAGAAGTGCTGAGCCTTAAAAATCGCAGCGCGGAATAGCTTGCAAAAAAACCTGCGTCAAGAGATACTGCTGTAACGGCTTGAGAGGACAAGGAGAACTGCTACATGACCAAGGCCGATCTGATTGAAGAGGTCTCACGAGTTGTCGAAATGACGCGGAAGGAATCCGAGGTCATCGTCGAGGCCATTTTTGACAGTATCGTGCGTTCATTGCGCACCGGCGACAAGATCGAGATCCGAGGTTTCGGGAGCTTCCGTACGCGCCAGCGACAACCGCGCATCGGGCGCAATCCGAAAACCGGCGCGCGCGTTGAAGTACCCGCCAAGAAGATCCCGTATTTCAAGCCCAGCAAGGAATTGAAGGATGTAGTCAACAGTTCCACTGCCGCGGCATCGCCAGAACCCGGGCCGGGCGAATCCGCACCGGTGCTCTAATCGCGCAGTAGCGGGGTATGGAGCATCTCTGGAGTCCCTGGCGTTATCAGTACGTCACCACGGCGGACCGCGTGGTCGAATGTATTTTCTGCGCCTTGCCGGCCCAACATCGCGATAGCGAAAACTTCATCGTCCATCGCGGACGCCTGAATTTCGTCATCCTGAACCGTTACCCCTACACCTCGGGTCACCTCATGGTGGTGCCCTACGAACATGTGCCCACTCTCGGCGAGGCCGCGGAAGCCACCTTGCTGGAGATGATCCTGCTCGCCCGGCAGGCCGAAGAAAAGCTGCGCATACACTACCAGCCCGATGGGCTCAACGTGGGCATGAATATTGGCAAAGCCGCCGGCGCGGGCGTGGCCGGGCACATCCATATGCACGTGCTTCCACGCTGGGTGGCGGACGCCAATTTCATGACTACCGTGTCAGAGACGCGCGTGCTGCCGGAAGATCTGCCGACCAGCTACGCCAAGCTTTCGGGCGGCTGGGTCTAGCTAGCCTACGTAAGGATACGGATAGCGCCCGTATCGCTTATATAAGAACCAATCTTCCGCGCAGTTCACCAACACGCCGGTCAACATGCCCGTAGCCTTCACCTTCTGCAAGGCGGTCAGGCACAGATTGCGGTCCGAACGGTCCGGCCGCACTACGAAGATGACTCCGTCCGCCACGGCTTGTACCAGGTCATAATCGGTCACCGCCGAGATGGGCGGCGTATCCATCACGACGAACCGGAATTCGCTCCGCAATCGGTCGCACAACTGATGCCATCGCCGCGAGTCGAGTAGCTCCGCCGGATTGCGTCGCGCCTTTCCAGCCGGAAGCACATACAGATTCGGGAACTGCGCCGTCTGTACAATTGCGTCTTCAAACCTGCACTCGCCGTTCAGTACCTCGGCCAAACCCGGCTCCGCAGGCAGGCCCAGTGCGCGCGCCAGGCTGGGTTTGCGCAAGTCCGCATCCAGCAGCAATACGCTCGTCTCGCCTTTCATAGCCAGCGCGCCGGCGGTGTTCACAGCGGAAAGAGTCTTGCCGTCGCCCGCGCCCGCGCTCGATACCACCAGCACGCGCGGCGCATCTGGATGCTGCAACAAACTGGTCCGCACCGTCCGGTACTGTTCGCCCGCCGTATTGCTACTGCCATCAAACGGAAGCAGCGGCGAATGTTCCGCCAACTGCATCGGCAGCATACGGTACCGCGTATGTGCCGCGGGTGCTCCCCCGGACGCGGCCGGCTGATCCGTGGGCTGCGAGTGGCGCGGCGCAGCGCCGGGGATCAGCCTGGCCTTCACGTCCAGAGCTTGAAAAATCGTACTCATGCTCTTCTCCGGCCTGCCGCCAGCACGCCATTCCACCATGCCTGCCGCAATGGTTGCAGCAATGCCTGCCGCGGTTCCGCGGGTGCTGCCGGCGCCTCCCGCAACGGCAAACTGGGTCTGGCAGCAACAACCGGCGCTTCGATCCGCTCCGGTTCGTTCAACTCCAGCACGCCCAGCGCTTCCCGTACAATTTCCGAACCCACCGCCGCGCTTTCCGACGTAAATGCCCGTAGCAATGCGATATCGCAAATCGCATTCATCACTCGCGGAATCCCGTGCGACCAGTGTGCCACCAGATCCACGGCCTCCCGGTCAAACGGAAAGTTGCCGTTGCCGCCGCCCTGGTGCCACCGATGCCGCATATACTCTTCCACTTCCGCGGCCCGCAACGGAACAATGTCCAGCCGTACCGAAACCCGCTGGCGCAACTGCCGCAAATCTTCGCGCCGCAACAGATCGCGCAATTCGTTCTGCCCAGCCAGCACCACCTGCAACAGCTTGCGCTCCGCGGTTTCGAAGTTCATCAGCAGGCGGATCTTCCTCCAGCAATTCGGCCGACAGCTTGTGCGCTTCATCCACCAGCAGCACCGCCGTCTTGCCCTCCTCGTCGCACGACATCAGGAATTCCCAGAATTGCATGAGCCGCTGCGCCTTGCCCAATCCCGCCACCGGCAGTCCGAAGCCAATCAAAATCAATTCGAAGAATTCGTCCGGCGGCACATTGGTGCTGAACACCGAACAAAACTGGACCTTCTCCGCCGGCACCGACCGGATCAGCTTGCGCAGCAGCGTAGTCTTGCCCGTGCCAACCTCGCCTGTCAAAACTGCCGTTCCCCGCCGCCCCAGCACGGTGAAGATCAACCCCGCCAGCGCTTCCCGATGCGTGGGCCCCAGAAACAGAAACTCCGGGTCCGGAGTCATCGAGAAGGGCGCCTTCGACAAGTGGAAGAATTCTTCGTACATAACCTACCGCCCGGCCTCGCGCGCCGGCGCCAGCGGGACAATGGGCGCGATGCGTCCGATTATGGCCACGTCGTCCGGCAGTTCCCACTCGCCTAGCAAAACATTGCGCTTCATCTCCCGCGCCACGCCCGCGATTACCGCCATCAACAGGCTCAACGCGCATGCCACCCCCGCCCACTGTAAGCGATCCGGCGAAAACGGCTTCGAAGGTGGCAGCGCCGGATCGATCATGGTGAATCGCTCCCCCTGCTGCCGCCGCTCCATGTCCGTAGCCATGTCCGCCGAGAGCCGGTTGTTCAACAGCGACTTGTAATTCGCTTTGGCGATTTCGTAATCGCGCGATAACGCCGTCAGTTGCTGCTCGCGTACCGGCAGCGTGTCCATGCGTCCCTGCAGCGCCGCGATCCTGTTCAGAATCTCCTTGCGCTCCGCGGTACGCCCCTCCAGTTCGCGGCTGGCGAGCGTCAGTTCCGTGCGCAGATTCGCGATCCGCTCGCGCTGCTGCAACACATCCGGCAGCACCGCATCCGGTACACCGGCGGCAGCCGTGTCCGCCCGCGCGCTCTTATCCGCCTGCCGCGATTGCGCCAGCAATTTCTCCAGCCGCTGGATGTCCGGATGCTCCTCCGTATACCGCAGCCTTAGCGCGTCCAGTTCCGCCTGCAGCGCCGCCGTATTCGACGCGCCCGCAGGTGCACCTGTCCGCACCGTCACCGTACGTTCCAGCGCCTTGGCAGTCGACTCCGCCATGCTCAACGATGTCGAGAGCAGCGCCTTCGATTGTCCCGCGCGGTTGATGCCGTCCTGGTTAGCCTGCAACTCCATTTGCGCGCGTGACAACGCCCCCGCCAGCGATCCTTCCTGCTCCGGCAACTCGCCCTTGTGCTTCAGCTTGTACTCTTCCACCTGCGATTCCAGCACGTTCAACGTCTTCTTGGCCTGATCCAACTGCTCCTCGATAAACGCCGATGTTCCCTCCGCATGGTTCTCGCGCGTGCGCAGATTCTCTTCGATAAAGAGATTGCCGATCTGGTTCGCCACTTCGGCCACCGTAGCGGGATCGCGCCCCTGATACGCGATGCGGAAAGCGCTGGTGCGTTCCTGCCCCCAACCGCGTTCCAGCGTGATCCTCGTATCCTTGCGCATCTTCTCGATAATCTCTTCCTGCGGCAGGCTGGCTCTCTCGTGCTGGTAAAGATGAAAGGTATCGATAATTCTCTGCAGCCTGCTGGTGGCGAGTATCTGCTGCGAAATGGTAGCCAGCCTGTCCTGCACGTCCGCATTCACCGTCGAAGCCACATACCGCTCCGGCACTTTCTGGCTGTCCACCAGGATCACCGCTTCCGCCCGGTACACTGGCGGAATCATATAAATCGCCGCGCCCGCAAACAAGCACAGGAAGATCCAGATCAGTCCGATCAGTACCTTGGACTTCCACAGCATGCGCGCCAGCGAGAGTGGCGACAGTCCGGCGTGCGCGCCGGATCCGGTGTTGGCGGGGAACATGCTATCTGGTTGCGCGCCTTCGGCGGCCCATCACCACCGCGCCCAACAAAAGACCGCCGAGCAGTGTCAGGCTCAGCGACCCGGCTTCCGGCACCACTCCGCACGGATCGAATGCCGGCACCGACGCCACGCTGCTGTCGATAATCTGCAGCGTGCCCGTCATGAACGACTTGGCATTCGTCTGAATTTCCAAAACTTCAGTCTCGCCGCCCACAGGCACGCCCGCCGGCGCCGCAAAGTTGAAGCCGATCACCGCGCCATTGCTGCTGCGGTCTACCGTCGACGGCGCCACACCCGCAGGCACGCTGCCCTTGCCGATCGAATACCCCACGTCGGTCAGGAAACTGCCGAACGACGCTAGCGTGATGCGTTCAATGGCATCGAGCGAAGCCGCGCTGCTCTCCACCAGCACGAAGAAATCCAGGCAACCGGCGCAAAAGTTGTTGGCCGGATCGGAATAAACCATAGCCCGGTATTCGCCCGTGATGGTCGTCTGGCCCAGCGAGTTGGTGCCCGCAAAAGTCTGTAACCCGGTATCGGCCAGATACGGTCCTGTGACCGGAGTTCCCAATGCCGTCGGAGGCACGGGGGGCGATCCGCCCGGTGGCAGAATCGTGGCTTGCGCCAGTGCCCCACTGAATAGGGCTGCAATTACAAAGCATCCGCGGAGATTCATCCGGTAAGGTTCCTTTCGGGCGTACTGCGTCGTGCTGCCAAGTGCAATCGGCCTGCCAGCACCGCCTCGCGACGACATCCATGCAGGTGTATCACTTGGCTCGCACCGGCCCGCGAGCCCCACCGACATGGTGCCGATCTTTGGGAATAGTTCTAAAACTTTGGGCCGGGCGACGCCAATACCTGCTCGGCCAAACGCGCCTCCGGCAGCCCCGGTGCACTCTTCAAAGCCGCGCGCAACACAGGCTCTCCGCGCCGGTCGCCCGCCTTAACGTAGGCCATTCCCAAGTGGTAGCGGATCACCGGATCCGCCTGCCCTTCAGCCGCGCTCTCCAGATATTTCACGGCCGACCGGTACAGTCCCTTGCGATACATGATCCAGCCAATCGTATCGTCCACGCCTTTATTATCCGGAGCGAGTTCTTTCACTTGCTGCGCATATCGCAAGGCTTCGTCGAACTGCCCGCTTTGCGTGGCGAGCAAATACGCCAGGTTATTCAAAGCCACCACATTCGTCGGATCGACATCCACCACCTTGCGGAAATACAGCACCGCTTGCGGATAATCCTTCTGCGTATTCGCCACCCAGCCCATATAGAGCCACAGTTCGGGATCGCCCGCACCGCCCGCCGCCAAGCCCGCCAACCGCCGTTGCGCAGCGTCTACTTTCCCGTCAGACACGTCCAGTCGCGCCAGCCCCAGTTGCGCCCGCCGGTAGTGCGGATCATTCGCCAGTGCCGCCTCGAAAGCTGTCCGCGCCTCGCCCGAAGCCCCACTCGCCGCCAGCGATTCTCCCAGGAATGCCTGCACCACAGCCGAGCGTGCATGCAGGATTGTATACTGCCGTACCGCCCGCAATCCGCCGACTTGCAGCAACGCGCGTAGACCACGCACATCCTCCGGATTTTGCTGAAGTGCTCTATCCAACGAAACGCGCGCACCTTTGTAATCCTTCGCATTCGTCTTCAGCAATGCATCCTGCAGCAGTAAATCCGCCGAGCGCTCCGCCGCAAGCCCCCGCGCCACGTTCTTACGCGCCTCGTCGAGCCGGCCCAATTCCAGCAGCGCCCAATTCATCTGCGCGATCCACGCCGTCGCACGCTTCTGCGCTTCCGGCGCCTGGTTCAAAACCTCCAGCGCCGCCGCCGCGCCCTTCGAAGCCACCAACAAACCTGCCAGATCCAATCGCGCCGCCAGCATCGCGGGATCCAAGCGCAGCGCCTCCGCCAGTTCCTGCCGCTGGTTCAGCGGCTTGCCCAACGCGCCATCCACACGCGCCAGCAGCACGTGTGGCTCCGCGGCCTCCGGTTCATAACGCAGCACCAAATTCAAATCGTTCTGCGCATCCTGATATTTCCCGCGGTTGAGCAACAGTTCACTCCGCTGCAACAGCGCATCCGCATCCTTGGGATTCTTGGCGATCGCACCCGCCAGTAATCTGTCCGCCTCCGCATTCCTTCCCGCCGCCAGGTACGTCTTCACCAGCCGTGTACGCGCCACCCGGTCCGCCGGATCTGCCTTCGCCAACCGCTCCAACTCCGCGATCGCGCCCTCGCGCTGGCCGGTTTCCAAAAGGAAGATCGCGTAAACCGGCTTGTACTCCTTGCCGGGCAATGCCGCCAGCCGTTTGAAGATCGCTCCAGCCTCATCCTTCCGGCCCACGTGAAAAAGCGTCATCCCCAAATCCAAAAGCGCCGGTCCATACTTCGGATCGATCCCCAGCGCCCGCCTGAATTGCTCATCTGCCTGCCGCTCCCTATGCGTCACCAGATAGAATCGCCCCATCACCAGCGCCACCTCCGCCGACTGTGGCGCATTCCGGAAGCACTGCTGCAACACCGCCTCCGCCCCCTGCACATCGCCCTCACTCAGCTTGGCGCGCATCAGCAACGCCGACGATTCCAGGCTCCCGGGCAGCAGCGCCAGCGCCCGGTCCAAGTGCCGCTCCGCTTCCCCCGGCTTCCCCAAGCGCAGTTCGGTCATCGCCAGCGTGTTCAAGGCATCCGTATTGCCCGGGAATGCGGCAGCCACGCCCTGCGCGCGTTTTTCGGCATCCGCCAACGTTGCCGGATCGCGCGCCGTTGCCAGCAATCCCGCCAGTTTCAATTGCGCGGCCGCGTGCTTCGGATCCAACTCCGTGGCCTTGCGTAAGCACGTCAGCGCTGCCCCGCGATTGCCCGTCCCTAAATAAGTCAGCCCCAGTTGATAGTAAGGCTCGGCATCGGCCGGCTCCGATTGAATCGCATTGCGAAATTCCAATCCCGCGCGGGCGTAGTCACCCTTCTGCAACAATTTCTTACCTAAATCCAAATAGCGGGCTTCGCGCTGTTTGGGCGAACGCGCACACCCTGCCACAACGAGCAGCGCGATGAGTAAATACCGGAGCCGGACGTTCATGAGGTAAGTTCATTCCTGCAGTTGCCTCGCCACGACGTTTACCCCTACAGTTTCATCGCGCCACTGCCTCCAGCCGCCCGAATATCGGTCCGGAATCCCCAAGATTTGGAAACTTGCGATCCACCGCCAACAGGGAATCCCTTAATCAGGTTCAAGACAGACTCTTAGTGGTTCTAAGAGAACTCAACAATTGACACTAACCCAGCACGCTTGTTTAATTGAGTGACACCCAGAGCATGAGAACCGACCAAACCATCCTCATCGTCGAGGACGAACTGGAAGCCCGCAGTTATTGTGAGACGGTGGTGCGCTCCCTCGGCTACGCCACCGAAGTTGCCGCAAATGGCCCCGAAGCCATGTTCGCGCTCAACTCCAATCCCTGGATTTCGCTCGTTTTGCTGGACCTCAACCTCGCCACCCTGCGCGACATCCGGAACGCCGGCCGCACCCAGCCGGTCATCATTGTTTCCGGTGCCGCTCCCACCGAAACTGTGGTCCAGGCCATCAAAGCCGGAGCCACCGATTTCCTGACCAAACCTGTGGGCCAGGATGCCTTGCATGCGGCCATCGCCGGCGCCCTCAATCACCGTCCTGCCGGTCCCCCCCCCGCCGATTCCACTGTTTCCCTAAACCCCAACTGGATCGGTCCCGAAATACAATCCGTGTGGCGCCGCGTCGCCGCCTCCGACGTCCCCCTCCTCAT
This sequence comes from Bryobacterales bacterium, assembly GCA_963738345.1. Lineage (GTDB taxonomy): Bacteria > Acidobacteriota > Terriglobia > Bryobacterales > Bryobacteraceae > Bog-159. Next base: position 829,223 of record CAVTWI010000002.1, on the reverse strand, counting down.
CGAAGGCGAAACCGGTGCCGGCAAAGAAGTGCTCGCCCGCCAGATTCATGCCCACTCGCCGCGTGCCGCGAAGCCTTTCCTGAAACTAAACTGCGCCGCCCTTCCCGGCGAACTCATCGAAAGCGAACTCTTCGGCTACGAGCGCGGCGCTTTCACCGGCGCCTTCAACAGCAAGCCGGGCAAATTCGAACTGGCCCAGGGAGGCACCATCCTGCTCGACGAAATCGGTGACATGGATTTTCGCCTGCAAGCCAAACTCCTCCACGTCCTGCAGGACAAGGAATGCGAACGGCTCGGCGGCAAAGACCGCATTGCGCTCGATGTCCGTGTGATGGCCGCCACCCACTGCGACCTGATGCAGGCCATCGACGACGGCCGCTTCCGCGCCGATCTCTATTACCGCCTGAACGTAGTGAACCTCCGCGTGCCTGCGCTCCGCCATCGCAAAGCCGGCATCGAGAGCGCCGCCGAATTCTTCCTCCGCAAACACGGCGGCGACGACGCCACCCTGGCGCTCCTCACCCCCCCCCTGCGCCAGGCCATGCTCGATTATGAATGGCCCGGCAACTTACGCGAACTCGAAAATATGATGCGGCGTTTGATGGTGATTCAGGATCCCGCCGAACTCGCCCAGCAGTTGCGGGCGGCGCCGCAGCAGACCAGGGAATCGTTGCCCGAAGGCGTGATCCGTTTTCACCCTGCCGGCGCCGGAACCAGCACCGGCTCGCCCATCCTCGAAAAGGTGAACGAGGCCAAGCGTAAAGCCGAAGCCGAGGCGATCCTGCGCGCGCTCGACGCCTCCCACTGGAATCGCAAGCAGGCCGCCAAAATCCTGCGCGTCGACTACAAAGCCCTTCTATATAAGATGCGCAAGCTAGACATCGACAACTCCGCCGCCACTCTCCGCACCGCCGCCGGCGGTGCTTAGCGCGCCCGCCACCACTGCTCGGAAAACTACATTCCGCGTTGTTGTTTAAGCCTTTGATAAGTGTTAAGCTACGGGTTACAGAGTCGGGAATGGAGATACGCAACTTTGTCCATAAAGGACTGAAGCGGCTCTATTCGGAGGACAGCCCCAAAGGCGTTCCGCCCGATACCCTGGACAAACTGCGGAAGGTGTTCGCGTTTCCGGCGACAGAAAGGGAACATGGAGCTTGAGCGTGACACGCAATCGCCGCCTGACCTTTATATCGACCTGGACGACCGCCAAATCTGCGACGTGAACTTAGAGGATGATCACTAACTACAGGAGCGCCCGAAATGCCCATGAAGAACCCGCCGCACCCCGGCGATTTTATCCGCACCGAGATCGTTGCACCCGCTGGCCTCACCGTCACGGCCGCCGCCGCTGCTCTTCAGGTGTCGCGCCCCGCCCTATCCAGTCTGCTTAACGGCAAGGCTGATCTTTCGGGCGAGATGGCCCTTCGCATTGAGAAAGCCTTCGGCGTCAAAATGGACACGCTCATGAGAATGCAATCCGCCTATGACATTGCCAAGACCCGCGGCCGGGAAAAGGAAATTCGCGTCCGGCGTTTTCATTCCCCAACCGAAATGCATCCTTAGCCCGTTCCCGAAGGCGCCCCAGCCAGCGGATGCCCGGGGCGTGGCACCACCAATACCTACGTATTACACTGCGGCGCGGATTAGGCGCCAGAGGTCCACACGGGACACGGAGCACTCCCCCGCGCTTCTTGTTACACAGTTCGCCGTACCCGCGGATCCTTCCGCCCCACCCCAGCCCTTTGATAATCCGGAACACTTGTTGTACTGTAGAGAAAATAGCTCCTTCGCCCATGCCCTCCAAAACCATCGACACCGGACTCAAACTCTACGCCATCGGCCCCAAACTCCGCCGCCTCCGCCTGCGCAAAAGCATGGGCCTCGTCCAACTCGCCAAACATACCGGACTCTCCCCCGCCATGCTCTCCAAACTCGAGCGCGGCGTCATGCATCCCACTCTCCCCACCCTCCTCCGCATCTCCATGGTTTTCAGCGTCGGCCTCGACTACTTCTTTAACCCCGAGCCCAAACCCATGTTCGAAATCGTCCGCCGCGCCGACCGCCTCCGCTTTCCCGAAGCCCCCGATCTCCCCGACGCCGCCTACTTCTTCGAAAACCTCGACTTTCCCGTCGCCAACCGCCGCTTCGACGCTTACTACGCCCACTTCCTACCCGTGCCCGCCGCCAGCGCCCGCCCCCACGCCCACCCCGGCATCGAATTCGTCTACGTCATGGCCGGCAAACTCCTCCTCCAGGTTGCAGAAGAATCCCACACCCTGTTCCTCGGCGACGCCGTTTACTTCGACTCCACCGTCTCCCACAGCTACCGCAGCGCCACCCGCCGCGGTGCCACCGCCCTTGTAGTGACCGCCGGCGCGGGATGATCTACCCCGGCGGAAGGGAATGGGACTTCTTGCCGTTTTCGGAACAGCCGAAGTTGGAAAAGCCGTGCCAGGCAAACCACAAACTGCCACGCTGGCGAACGAAGCGATACCGACGACTACGCGAGCAGCCATCCGACCGTTCACTCTGCGTCCACTAGTCACCGGCCCGCCTCGTAAGCGATCAAAAATTCGACCGCACCCACACGAGTCAAAAGACCAAGCCAAAGAATTCTTGCACTAGCCCTTGACACAAAGTGAATCCCCGCCGCATACTGGACCAACGCACTCGAGAGGTATGGCCATGGATGACACGAGACACATCGAGCAAAGCATAGATGTCAAACTAAATCGGCGGACATTTATCGGCGCCCTCGGAGCGGCAGCCGTGACGGGCGCGGTCGCGCAGCGGGCGGAAGCCCAGTCGCCCGCGACCCCGCCGACCTACTACCTTCCAGGACTCGTTCGGCAACGTGCAGCCATGCGCGTCGGACACGATTAAGGCCGGCGTGCTTCCGCCACCGCTTCCCGTAGGAGTAAATCCACCGGGCCCGCAGGATGCGCCCAGGCGGCGCTGGCTCTTTGGCGCGGGATCGCAGCATCCTGACCGGCGGCGGCCCGTGAAGCCAACGTCGCAATCGAACTGCGCTTCACCTTGTACCGGCGGCCAGACACAAGCCTCGCAAGGCTTTCCCCAGTACAACATCCTCATGATCATCGTGGATCAGATGCGCGCCCCGCGCTGGCTCCCGAGCGCGAACACCACCACCGGCTCAGTGTCTGGTCAGCAGGCCCTCGACAACATCCTGCCGAACATAGCCGCGATTCGGAACAACTCATATGCCTTCGCCAATTACTTCGGTGCCGCGACCGACTGTTCCCCCAACCGCGCGGCGCTGCTTACTGGCCTCTATTCGCAGCAAACCTGCATCTTCGCCACGCAGGATCCTCCCCCGCAAGGTTCACCACAGTACCCGCCCGCTCTCCAGCCGTGGGAGCAGATGGTGAACAGCGTCCTGACGCCTGGGCAGGGCTTCCCGTGCATTGGAGACGTACTTTCGCAGCCGACCCCGGGGCCTAACTACAGTTGCGTCTGGATAGGGAAGTGGCACCTCTCTGACAACCCGACCGAGAGCACGTTCAGTTGCAGCGTCGGAGGGAACGGCCCAAGCGACTACGGCTTCAAGGACTTCAACCCTAGCAGCAACTACTCGGTCCCGACCCCGCCCGGCGCGCCGCCGCCGGACTCGGCATATTTCTATCCCTACCCGTCGCCCAACGGCGACGTGATCCTGGAGGGCAATTCCGGCAACTTTGGGAATCTCAGCGGCAGCAATGTAATCGGGCTCCCCGCCGGCGATAACGACGTTCCTAACTACAACCTGTCGGGCTCAAACTACCCTACCTACCCGGCGCTTAACGACGCAGCCGTCGCAGACGCATTCAACAAGTGGATTACTAATGCAGCACCCACCAGCAACAAATGGTTCGCCGCAGTCAGCTTCCTGAACCCTCACGACATCCAACAATTCCCATTCTCCTTCGGCTTATGAACGGCGCGCCCACCTGCCCTCAGCCGTCCAACGTCGACTATTGCAAGCCGACGACGGGCTACCATCCGACTGCCACTGGCTTCACCCCGCCGCCTGTCCCTGCGCCGAACGGCTCAGTACCGTATAACAGCAATCAGGCCATGGAGCCGGAATCAACGACCATAGCCGCCTTCCCTACCAACCCTGCGGTTTCCAACGCCCCCGGAACCTCACTCTATTCAACCAGCGCTCTACCGGTACACATGTGGCTCAATACCTCGGCGGCCGGCGTAAGCTATGACACGGCCTGGAACAACAGCGATCCGGTAACGCCGTACTCGATGAGCAATCACAGCGGCAAGCCGGATCTGCAGACGCAGTTCCAGAAGATCACGAACCAGAACTACGGCACAATCAACAACGTCGATGGATGGTGCAACTTCCTGAATTACTACTTCTGGATGCAGGCGTGCGTAGATTTCCAATTCGGCACCGTGATCAGCGACCTCCGCAGCGCGCAGAGCCAAGCGTTCGCCAACAACACCGTTGTGATCCTCACCGCCGATCACGGCGACTTCGGTGGCTCTCACGGTCTCCACACGAAAGGTGGCGCGCTTTACGACGAAGCCATCAACATTCCGCTTTACATACAATTTCCAAACCAGAATGCGCTCGTGCCGCGTTCCTATGTCTGTAGCAGCGTGGATATTCTCCCGCTTCTCTATAGCCTAGCACTTGGCAACGAGAGCTGGAGGACTAACCAAAGCGACATCATTTATTACCTTAACGGGCGCGAGTCCATTCTGGACGCCATCATGCTCGGCACGGAGAACGCGCAACAGCGCCGGCTCAGCACCTTTCCGCTAACCTATCCTCAAGGCAGCGCTAGCTGGCAGAAATACCAGCCATACGTGATCCACACCCAGGACGAGTATTGGCAGTTGCAAAACGCCCAATCGCCGATCGCCTGCCACGCCGTCGCCTATCGCACCGTGGACAACACTCTGAACGTCCCCAACTTACCGTCGACCCGCGACGGCGGGCCTTTTGGCGGCGGCAAACTAGGAGTCTATAGTCTCTGGAACTCCGGCGCGACTACCCCAATCATCAACAACAACCAGCAGCAGCAGAGCCAGCAGTTCGAGTTCTACAACTATCAGCCCAAAAATACAACCGGCGACAGCGGGCCCCTTCCGCCCAACCTTGGCGAGACGGGAAATGACTATTGGCTCTCGCTTGGGGCAAATACCATCGCCCAGAAATACGTAAATGCCTTCAATGTCCCAGGCTACATAAGCGAGCTCTCGACCATTCCAACACAGGTCTGCCTCGGACATGCCAAGGCTCTCCAGGCATGGCTGGATTACGTCAGCCAAAGCGCAACATGTCATCAGGTTACGAGCTGCCCTAGCTGACATTTCAGCCAATGAGGAATGGTTATGAAGGTGGTCCCAATCTCCATCGTTGTTCTCTGCCTTTGGGCTTTACCGACCGCGTTTGCCACGCAGCCGGTGTACCTTGCCCGGCGCGACTATCCCGTCGCCGCATCCGGGCTGGTTGCCGCCGACACCAATGGCGACGGTATCGTGGACATAATATACAGCCACTACCCTGACGCTGACGTGCTTCTCGGGAACGGCGCCGGCGCCTTTCGTTCCGGCCCAACATCGAACATCGGAGCCGGCTTCGGCGTTACTCCGGTGGCCCAAGACCTGAATGGCGACGGCAACGTTGACCTGATCTTTTCGACGACACTTGGCGCCGCGCAGGTCGGCTTCGCAGTCTGTTTCGGAAACGGCGACGGAACATTCCAGCGCGCAACGTTTTACCAGGCGGGCACGAATCTGTACGTGGGCAGCGCGATACTGGCTGACTTCAACGGCGATGGCATCCCCGATGTGGTCGTTAACGCCAGTAGCGGGATTTGGTTTTTCCCCGGGAAAGGCGCTGGGGTATTCGGTTCAGGCGTTTTGACGCCAATGAGCCAAAGCGATCCGTGGGTAGCGGCTGCCGCGGACTTCAACGGGGACCGCAAGTTGGACCTAGCGGTGGCTACCCAGACCGGTTTCAATGTTCTCCTCGGCAACGGCGACGGCACATTCAAGGCACCCCGACCCTACACCACCACTCCTTTGAGTGGATATTGGATCGCCGCTGCAGATCTAACAGGCAACGGCCACGCCGATATTGTGCTTGCTGCTTTCGCAACGGATCACACCCCGAACTATGTGCTGGTTTACCCTGGCAACGGTAAGGGCGGCTTTGCGCAGCCGCTGAAAGTGGAAATCTCGCCTGTCGAGCAGATCGCAATTCACGACGTGAACGGCGATCACATCCCGGACCTGGTCGGGAGCGGCGGCTTCGTAGCTCTCGGCAACGGCGACGGCACCTTCCAAAAGCCCACGCAATACCCGGTGCCCCAGGGCGGCTTAAAGACTTACCTTGCCGTCGCCGACATGCTTAACAACGGCCTCACGGACCTCGCGTTCGTGGACGGCGACTCCTCAATCTCCGTGCTCATCAACATCGGAAACGGAAAATTCGAAGATGGCGAGTGGACCCCCGTGCCCGGCGGCGCCGGCTGCGGAGCCGCAGCCGACTACAACGGCGACGGCCATCCTGATCTTGCGGTGAACACGCCCTCCGGCGTCTCCATCCTCCTCGGAACCGGCAAAGCCTCGCATCCTTTTAAAACTGGAGCCACCATCACTCTGACGAACGCTGGCTGCCTTGTCTCCGGTGATTTAAATAACGATGGTATCCCCGATTTGCTGGTCCCATCCGACGGTACGGTTGTTGCCTACCTAGGCAAGGGCGATGGAACATTCACCGAGAGCAGCGTCACATCAACGCTCGGCGGCGGCTATCTCGCAGTGGGAGATTTCAATCACGACGGCAAGCTCGACTTCGCCACGTCGGGCGGCCTACTCGCCCTGGGAAACGGTGACGGCACGTTCCAAACACCCACCGATATAATTCCCGGCGCCTGCTGCTTCGCAAGTATCGCGGTGGCCGACCTGAATGGGGATGGCTGGGCCGACCTCGCCCTCACCGACACGGTTTATAGCTACGTGGACGTGCTGCTCAATAACCAGCAGGGTGGATTCAACCTTACTCAGATCGACGTCATTATCGATCACTTCGGCGTGCAGCCTACGCAGGTGGTGCTGGCGCCGCTGCGCAAACAGGGCCCGCCCGACATACTACTGGCCACTTACAGCGGGGGTGCCATCATCTATACGAACAACGGCAGCGGCGCATTTACATTCGCCGAGCAGCTTTTCTCACCCTCGATCACTGCATCCGGCGGCGACATCCTGGCCGTTGCCGATCTGAACGGCGACGGCATCCCCGACCTGCTCATGGCTGAAGGCGATAACGACAGGACCTTGGGCATCCTCCTGGGCAATGGAAATGGAACCTTCACCACTGCCTATTACGCAGGCGCCGGATTCGCGCCCGGCGACATTCTGCTAGAGAACCTCCATGGCCAGCCCGCCTGCAGCGGCTCCCCCGATATCGTCGCGCCGGATGTGACCGGCGGCGTCATGGTGCTGATCGATCTTACGGTAGCCAAATGCCCTGGTTTGTAAACGGCCAGCCCGTACCGGAAGAGCTCATTCGCCAGGAACTGGCGCAGATCGGCCGCCATCCGAATTGGGCCAACATCGCGGATGAAAAGGAGCGCACCAACCGGATGAGAGAGGCGGCGGAGCGCTCCGCGCAGGATAAGATCCTGCTCGCGCAAGCAGCCGCGCGCGATGAGCGGCCCATCGATTCCGCCGCCATAGAACCGGAAGTGCGGAGGCTGAAGCAAAACGGAGGGTGCCGCACTTCTTATGACGATACCGGCCTGCGTCAGGTGGTTGAGCATAGCCTGCGCGTCCAGCGCCTCACGCAGGAAATCATAGCCGGCGCAGCCAAACCCACCCAGGAAGAGATCGAAGCCTTCTATCGGGTGAACCGCGAGAACTTTCGCCTTCCCGAAACGTTTCACGCCGCGCATATCGTGAAGCACGTAAACGAGGACCAATCGGAGGAGCAAGCCGAAGCCGGAATTCAGGCAGCTCTGGCCGACCTGGAGAACGGCATGCCCTTTGGCGAGGCCGCCGAGCACCACTCCGACTGCAAAGGCAACGGCGGGGATCTGGGTACGTTCCCGTCGGGCCACATGGTGGATGAGTTCGAATCGGCAATTCGCGCTCTAGAGCCCGGCGAGCGGAGCGGGATCTTTACAACCCCGTTCGGGTTTCACATCGCGGAGCTGCGCACCAGAACCAGCGGCGGCGCCGCTGCCCTAGACGATGTGCGCGCGGATATCGAAGCGGCTTTCACCACGCGCAACCAGCATGAACTGCTGGTGAAAGCGGTGGGCGAACTGCGCTCGCGGGCCGATATCCGTTTCGTCGCCGAAAACTCCGCCCGATCCTCGTAAACCGCTCACGCTCATGACACCCAACCCGCTCGCGCCTTGCTGCGTCCCCAGCAAGACCCGCCTCACCCGGCTGGCCACCTCGATTCAAGGCGCCTTTGATCGGCCTCGTGCCACGCGAGGCTCGCTCGAGGACATGATCCGGCTTGACGGTGGCCGGTTCTGTATGGGAAGCGAATCGCCAGAGGCCTTTCCATCCGATGGCGAGGGTCCGGTGCGGCAGGTCACTCTGGAGGGCTTCTATGTCTCGCGCTACGCCGTGACGAACGCGCAGTTCGACGAGTTCGCGCGCAAGACGGGCTATCGAACCGAGGCCGAGCGTTTCGGCTGGTCGTTCGTGTTTCGCAACCACGTGGCCGAGGCGCAGCGCGGGCCATCTATACCAGGCCTCCCGTGGTGGATGCGCGTAGACGGGGCTGACTGGCGTCACCCCGAAGGCCCTGGCAGTTCGCTTGTGGGCCGCGATCGATACCCGTTTGTGCACGTCTCATGGAACGACGCAGCCGCCTATTGTGAGTGGGCCGGTCATCGCCTTCCGACCGAGGCCGAATGGGAATATGCTGCCCGTGGCGGCCTGGATCAGAATACCTATCCCTGGGGCAACGAGTTGACCCCGGATGGTCGCCACATGTGCAACATCTGGCAGGGTACATTTCCTGACGGCGATCTCGGTGAAGATGGCTTCACAGCCACAGCGCCGGTGGACGCGTTCCCGCCCAATGCCTTCGGGCTATTCAACGCCGTGGGAAACACGTGGGAGTGGTGCGCGGACTACTTCGATCCGACGTGGCATGTCGAGGCGACGCGGGTTGCGCCGGTTGGGCCGCCCTACGGCGACAAGCGCGTGATGAAGGGCGGCTCCTACCTCTGCCACGAACCTTATTGCCGCCGCTACCGCAACGCCGCGCGTACCGGCACGGAACCCGATGCCTCAACCGGCCACATAGGCTTTCGCGTCGTCCGGGACCTCGATTGAGAACATGATCGTCACGGGCGGTGCCGAACTCCTGAACGTAAAGATCGTGATCTCCCAGTCCCTACCCGTACCCGCCGCCAGCGCCCGCCCCGGCATCGAATTCGTCTACGTCATGGCCGGCAAGCTCATCCTTCCACCGTCTCCCACAGCTACCGCAGCGCCACCCGCCGCGGAGCCACCGGTTTGGTCGTCACCACCGTTGCCGGCTAAACGAAAAATTCTCCATAAATTAAGTTGTCCGTAACCTATAGCACAGCATATAGATAAAATCCTTGACGAAGTACTATATGTTGGGCCATTATTACGAATGCGCGACAATAAAGGAGGGAAGCTTCATGGGACAGCTTACCGTAGATTTAAGTGCAAACATGGAAACGTTGAAAACAAAAGAACAAAAGGTCACATCGGACGGGCGTTGCCTTCCCCCGTTACTTCACCGCTCGCCAAGAGGCCGGCAAAACGCCTTACGACGAAGTCCAGTGGGAGACCCGTACCGCCTCCATCGGCAACGACAAAGGCGCAGTCATCTTCGAACAGCGCGACATCGAAGTCCCCGTCGATTGGTCCCAAACCGCCACCAACATCGTCGCCAGCAAATACTTCCACGGAAAGCTGGGCTCGCCCGAACGCGAATCGCAGCGTCGCCCAACTGGTCCAGCGCGTCGTCGACACCATCGCCGATTGGGGCCTGAAGGATGGCTACTTCGCCACTGCTCAGGACAACCAGAACTTCCGCGACGAACTCGCCCACCTCATGCTCACCCAGAAGGCCTGCTTCAATTCGCCCGTCTGGTTCAACGTCGGCGTGAAAGAAGCCCGCGGCTACGGCTGGTTCTACGACCAGGAAGCCGGCGCCATCGCCAAACTCGAGACCGGCGCCACCCGGCCGCAATGCTCCGCCTGCTTCATCGTCTCCGTCAAGGATTCGCTCGAATCCATCCTCGACCTCGCCAAAACCGAAGGCATGCTCTTCAAGTGGGGCTCCGGCACCGGCACCAACCTCTCGTCCCTGCGCGAAGAGGACGCCATCCTCTCCGGCGGCGGCCGCGCCTCCGGCCCGCTCTCCTTCATGAAGGGCTTCGACGCCTTCGCCGGCGTCATCAAGTCCGGCGGCAAAACCCGCCGCGCCGCCAAAATGGTGATCCTCAACGCCGATCACCCCGATATCGAAAAGTTCGTCTGGTGCAAAGCCAAAGAAGAAAAGAAGGCCCACACCCTCATCGAAGCCGGCTACGATTCCTCGCTCGATGGCGAAGCCTACAGCTCCATCTTCTTCCAGAACGCCAACAACTCCGTCCGCGCCACCGACGAGTTCATGGAAGCCGTCGTCGAAGACCGCGACTGGTGGACCAAATCCGTCGTCGGCGGCCAACCCGTAAAGCGCGCATGAAAGCCCGCGACCTCATGCACCAGATCGCCGAAGCCACCCACCAGTGCGGCGATCCCGGCATGCAGTTCGATACCACCGTCAACCGCTGGCATCCCTGCAAGAACACCGTCGCGCATCAACGCCTCCAACCCCTGCTCGGAATACATGTTCCTCGACGATTCCGCCTGCAACCTTTCGTCGCTCAACCTGATGAAGTTCGTCGGCCCCGGCGGCCAGTTCGACGTGGAAGCCTTCCGCCACGCCGTCGACACCCTCATCATGGCGCAGGAAATCATCGTCGATAACGCCAGCTATCCCACCGAAAAGATCGCCGGCAACTCGCACAACTACCGCCCGCTGGGCCTCGGCTTCGCCAACCTCGGCGCGCTGCTCATGTCCTTCGGCATCCCGTATGACAGCGATCAGGGCCGCGACTATGCCGGCGCCATCACCGCCATCATGTGCGGCCAGGCTTACCTCACCAGTTCCCGCATCGCCGAGACCACCGGACCGTTCCCCGGCTACGCCACGCAATGCGCGAGCCCTTCCTCGAAGTGATCCGCATGCACCGCGACGCCGCGCATCGCCTCAACGGCCGCCAGATTCCGCAGGACCTCTACCAAGGGCGCCCAGGAGTGCTGGGATAACGCCCTCGAATTCGGCCGCCGTCACGGCTATCGCAACGCACAGGTGACCGTGATCGCCCCCACCGGCACCATCGGCTTCATGATGGATTGCGATACCACCGGCATCGAGCCCGACCTGGCGCTGGTGAAGTACAAGAAGCTGGTCGGCGGCGGCGTCATCAAGATCGTCAACAACACCGTGCCGCAGGCGCTCATCAAGCTCGGCTACACGCCCGCGCAGGCCGACCAGATCGTCAGCCACATCGACGCCACCGGCACCATCGAAGGCGCGCCGCACCTGAAGCCCGAGCACCTCGCCGTGTTTCGATTGCAGCTTCCGCCCCGCAAATGGCACGCGCTCCATCCATTACATGGGCCACCTGAAGATGATGGGCGCCGTGCAGCCCTTCGTCTCCGGCGCGATTTCGAAGACCATCAACATGCCCGAAGAGTCCACCGTCGACGAAGTGATGGACGCCTACATCGAAAGCTGGAAGCTGGGCCTGAAAGCCGTGGCCATCTATCGCGACAATTCCAAGCGCGTGCAGCCGCTCAGTTCCGGCACGGGCGGCAAGGCCGAAAAAGCCGCTGCGGCAGCCGCCCGTCGCCCCAGCCACCCAGACCGTCGAAAAAGTGGTCTACCGTCCCGTGCGCCGCAAACTTCCCGACGAGCGCCGCGCCGTCACCCACAAATTCTCCATCGGCGGCCACGAAGGCTACATCACCGTCGGCATGTATGACGACGGCGCGCCCGGCGAAATCTTCATCACCATGGCCAAGGAAGGCTCCACCATCTCCGGCCTCATGGACGCCTTCGCCACCGCCATCAGCTTCAATCTGCAATACGGCGTGCCCGTGAAGTTCCTAGTGGACAAATTCGCCCACGTCCGCTTCGAACCCAGCGGCTGGACCGGCAACCAACAAATCCCCTACGCCAAGTCCATCATGGATTACATCTTCCGCTGGCTCGGCGCACGCTTCCTCGGCCCCGAGTACGCCATCACCGAAGCCGGAGATCCGCCCACCCTGCGCGCCACCGAAACCAGCCCGCAGCAGGAATTACCGTTTGCGCCGATGACCGCCGACGCCCCGTTGTGCGCCGAGTGCGGCTCCATCATGACCCGCAACGGAAGTTGCTATAAGTGCGGCAACTGCGGCGGCACCAGCGGCTGCAGTTAGCGAGCTCTCCGAGCCCGAACTATCCGCACCCGAACTCGAGCCCGAACTTTCCGAGCCGAACTTTCCGAGCCCCACCCGTAAGGGTGGGGTTGTTCAGTCGGCGAACAGAAAGTAGCGCGTCGCTAGCGTCTATGAGAGACCGCTTGAATTTGCCCGATAACCAAAGCAAAGAATCCAACCCACGATGCCCCTGGAAATTCTGCATCGCCGGTTCTACGAAGGCAAGCCGGAGCGCCCGAATGATCTGGAAAAGGAGCGGGCTAGCGAAGAGAACGCCCGCAAAATCCGCCAACTTTTCACTTCGTAACCGGTAGCGACACATAAATAGTCGCCCCCTCGCCCGGCCGCCCCTCCGCCCAAATCCGCCCGTGATACCGCTCCACAATCCGTTGACAAATCGCCAGCCCCAACCCCGTGCCCGGAAAATCATCCTTGTGCAGCCTCTTGAATAATCCAAATATCTGCTGCGCAAACCTCGGTTCGAAACCGATCCCGTTGTCACGAACCGAAACCACCCACTCATCGCCCTCCCGCCGCGACAACACCTCAATCTCCGGCGTCACGCCGCTGCGAACATACTTAAGCGAGTTGGCCAGCAGGTTTTGAAACAGATGCGCGAACTGGAAACTGTCGCCCTCCACCGTCGGCAGCCGTCCCACCGTAACCTTCGCATGCATGTCGCCGACCCTCGCTTCCAACGTCCGCAATGCCTGCGCCATCGATTCATTCAGATCCGCTTTGCCCGCCGGTGTATCGTCCGCATGGATCACGCGCGAGTAATCCAGCAGATCGCTAATCAATTGCCGCATCCGCTTCACGCCCTGGCCAACGAACTCGGAAGCCATTCGGATCGTGAGGTTGTCGCCATCCAACTCGCCCAGAATCACCTCAGTGTAGATTCCCACCATCCGCAGCGGTTCCTGTAAGTCATGGCTGGCGACATATGCGAATTCCTCCAGTCGCCGGTTTGCGGATTCCAATTCCTTGCGCGCCACTACTTGCGCCGTGACGTCGCTGCACACCGCCACCAGGCCGTTGATCGTTCCGTCCGCGTCACGCATCGGATGGTAGACCACGTTAAACCAGACGTCCTCGATTTTGCCGTCGCCGTTCTGGTCGTAAGGCACGTACCATTCGTGCGCGACATACGGCTCGCCCGTTTCCACCACCCGGCGCAGGATCGCCCAAACATCTTCGCCGAGTTCGGGCACGATGTCGGCGAAGCGCCGCCCAGTTAGCTCTTTGCCGTGGAAGAGCGCCTGATAAAACGGATTCGCCAGTTCCACGATGAAATCGCTGCCCCGAAAAACGACGATCGCCACCGGCGCCTGCGCGAACACTTCCTGCAACTTGTTCTTGCTCTCCCCCAGATCCGCCTTCATGCGCTCGCGCTCGGTAATGTCGCGCGCCGTGCACGTCACTTCTTCCACTGCCTGGTCGCCGCCGAATACAGGCGAAAAGATGTACTCGTAAACCCGCGTCTCCCCGTTCGCGCCCGTGAACGGAGTATGGTTCACGACCGCCTTGCGCGATTCGATAACATGCACTACCTCGCCCTGAATCCGCACCGCCAAGTCCAGCGGGTAGCCCAAATCGAAGGTATTCTTGCCGATGATTTCCGCCAGGCTCCGTTGCCACACCCCCAGTAGCGCGGCATTGGCGTAGGTGAAACGCCCATGCAAATCGAAGGTGCAGATCAGATCCGGAAGGTTCGATAAGATGACGTCGAAAACATGCGACCGCCGCCGAAGCTGCGTCTCTATGTATTCGTTCTTCTGCTCTAGCAGGTCTCGAAGCTGCCGGTTCTGCTCGCGTAGCGAGTCAATTTCAAGAATCTGCTGCTCCGATCCTGGCCCTGTTCCCAAACCGCGCGCTCATCTCCTTCGCCTATTATGACTGAACCAGCGCCGCTCGAGCCGTGCGCCCAGTCACACGATGGAGCAGTTGCCAAGATACCGGAAACAGATCCAAACGTCCGGAACGCTGCCCGACTCCCGACAATCCCTTGCTACCGCCAAGGACACTTCGGATCGGCAACGGTTCGCGGGCGCATTCTTCAATCACGTGAATTTTAACGCCATCGACAATCCGTCGTTTGGCCAGATCACGGCAGCCCGCGGTTCCGACTTTGGCGGATACCGGACGGGACAAATCTCCGCGCGTATCGATTTCTAAGGCAGCGCGGAATTGCAGAGTAAGACTGGGGGACAGGCTGCAAGGTCTGTCCCCTTGTGATTTGTAATAGACTGCAATCATGCGAAGGTTTTCGAGCGGTTTCATGGTTTTCGCCGCGCTGACGATGGCGGCTTTTGCGCAGACGAGTAGCAATCCACTGGTTGGACGGTGGGATTTCAATATCTCGACGCCCCACGGCGCGGGTGCTGCATGGCTGGGTGTGAGTGAGAAGGGCGGCCAACTGGACGTCTGGTATCAGCCCACCGGCGGCAATGTTTATCAGGTGAAGGATTTTCATGCGGATGGTTCGCATCTTACGGTGAACCTGTCCAAGACTGCGAGTTGGGATCTGGAGGCCAAGGACGGGAAACTGGTTGGCACACAGAAGAGCAATGGCCACAGCATCGAACTGAGCGGCGTTCGCTCGCCGGAATTGAAGCGGAGCGCGCCTAAGGCATGGACCACACCAGAACCTCTGTTCAACGGTAAGGATTTGACCGGGTGGGAACAGATCGGCACTGCAACGAGCCATTGGGCGGTCGAGGATGGAATGCTGGTGAACTCGGCGCACGGGGCGAACCTGAAGACCACGCGCAAGTTCGAAGATTTCAAAGTGCACTATGAAGTGAATTGCCCGGACGACGGCAACAGCGGATTTTATCTGCGCGGCCGGTACGAAGTGCAAATCGAATACGAGCCGTTGACTAGCAATCCTCCGGAACGGCGGATCGGCTCGGTGTATGGGCGGATTGCTCCGGAACCGGCGCTACCGCGTACACCGGGCAAGTGGGAGACTTTCGACGTCACGCTGGTGGGCCGCATGGTGACGGTGGTACACAATGGCGTGACTACCATCGATCATAAAGAGATTGAAGGAATTACTGGTGGGGCTCTCGATGCGAATGAAGGTGAACCGGGACCCTTTTACATCCAGGGCGATCATACCGGCGGGCTGAAATTCCGCAACATCACGGTATCAGTGCCGAAGACTTAGCGGACGGCCAACAGCACCAGGAACAGGGCCAGGACAATGATGTCGGCGATCAGTCCTGCCTTGTTCTGCTGTAGGTCGACCAGCATACCGGATTTGAGTGGCGAGCGCATTCCATTTCCCGTGCTATAGGACGGCGTGCCGGCGATGCCGGTTGCACTATCTTGCAGCATTTTGCGGAATAAGTCAATAGTGGACGCGCGGGAGCATATCCGAGCAAAAGCACTTGACTTTCGGATAAATCTAATCCTATCATGTGGTTGAACACTAAGCGGGGAATGTCTCTCCTGCGATCTCCGGGAGGCCCATTTTGATCAAGCTGGATATAATCAACGAAGTTGTCAACAAAACCGGCATTACCAAGACCAAGGCCGAGATGGCCGTCGAAACCGTCTTCGAGTCGATGAAGAAAGCCTTGGAACAGGGAGATCGCATCGAACTGCGCGGCTTCGGCGTGTTCAACGTGAAGCCGCGTAAGACCGGCATCGGGCGCAATCCGCGCACCGGCGCCGAGGTTTCCATCCCTCCCGGCAAAGCGGTGCGCTTTAAGCCCGGCAAAGAACTACAAACGCTGCAGTAGCGCGCTATCAGATAATCACATTTGTGTCCCCTCAGGATTATTCGGCGGCCACTTACCCCGCCTACGCGGATAACGGAAATGGCCGCGGGTTTCCACGCGCTTCTGCCGCGAGTCGCACGAACGCTATTGGCTGCATGCCCTGCTGTTTCTGACCACCCTGTTCTACGACCACGCTGGTAGGCTCCAGCCTGCAAGCGGATTTCAACCGAAATCTGCCGTTCGACGTGGAGCATTATCTGTCGGGCTTTCGTCAACGTCTGGAGCCATCCCGGCCTGATCTGGCAGGGCCTTGCCCTTCTCTCTCACGCTGCTCACCATCCTGCTGGCGCACGAATTCGGGCATTATCTGGCTTGCGTTTATTACGGGGTGGATGCCAGCTTGCCTTACTTCATGCCCGCGCCCACGCTGATGGGGACTTTTGGCGCATTTATCCGCATCCGCTCTGCTATCTATTCGAAGCGCGTTCTCTTCGATATCGGGGTCGCCGGGCCGCTGGCGGGGTTTGTGTTCCTGTTGCCGGCGCTGGCGGTGGGCGTGGCGTTTTCCAAAGTGATTCCGGGGATCGTCGCGCAAGGCGATATCCAGTTCGGCACGCCGGGGTTGCTATGGATTCTGCAGAAGGCAATTTTCCCAGGAGTGCCCGCGGGAGACATCTATCTGCATCCGGTGGCACGGGCAGCGTGGATCGGCATACTGGCTACGGCTTTGAATTTGTTGCCGATCGGGCAACTGGACGGCGGCCACATTCTGTATTCGCTGGTGGGCGATAAGCACAAACGGCTGTCGATGATCTTCATTTTCGCTTTGATTCCGCTGGGGATTCTGGGGCACTGGTGGCCATGGTGCCTTTGGGCGGTAGCGCTGTTTTTCCTGGCGAGGCGGCATCCGGTGATCGTGGATCCCTCGGATTTGTCGACTGGACGGAAGTGGCTGGCGCTGATCGCGCTGATTGTTTTCCTGCTGTGCTTCACGGTAGCGCCGGTGCTGGAGGGCGTGTCCTGACGGCCAGCCATGAAGATCACCGCCACGATCATCACCCTGAACGAAGAACGCCATATAGCCCGAGCCATTGAGAGCCTGCGCTGCTGTGACGAGATCATCGTGCTCGATAGCGGGTCGGCTGACCGCACCATGGAACTGGCGGAAAAGCTGGGTGCGCGGCTGATCGAGAGCCCGTGGCGCGGCTATGCGGGGCAGAAAAATTGGGCAGCGGAGCAGGCCACCAACGATTGGATTTTGTCGCTCGATGCGGACGAAGCGTTGAGCGAAGCGCTGGAGGGTGAGATCTGGAACCTCAAGAAGAACGGTCCCAAATTCGACGCTTACACCATGCCCCGGCTGGCGCAATACCTGGGGCGCTGGATTCTGCATAGCGGATGGTATCCGGACCGCAAGGTGCGGCTTTATCATCGCGAGAAGGCGAAGTGGGTCGGCGACTTTGTACACGAGAGCGTGCAGGTTCGCGGGCGGCTGGGGCACCTGGAATCGAACCTGCTGCACTTTACGTGCGACTCGCTGTCGGAGCACTTACGGACCATGGATCGCTACACGACGCTGGCCGCCGAGGAACTGGTATCGCGCAAGACCATGGTGGGCTGGAATCATCTGATCTTCGATCCGGCATGGACGTTTGTGAAGACCTACTTCGTGCAGGCCGGATTTCTGGACGGCATCGAAGGGCTGACGATCGCTTATATGGCGGCGCTGTATACGTTCCTGAAGTACGCGAAGGCGCGGAATATGGGCAATTGGGGGCGGCGGTGAGCGGGAGCCATGCGCATCTTACAGCTTGATTCAGGGCGCGAGATGCGCGGCGGACAATGGCAGGTCTTGCGCTTGATGGCGGGCCTGCGGCGGGAAGGCGTGGAGTCTACGCTGCTGGCGCGGCGGGGATCGCCGCTGGGAGAGAAGGCCGCGGCACAGGGTCTGGACGTGCGGCCTTTAGGTGTTTGCGCCGTATACCGGCTATCGCGGCGGGCGGACCTGGTACACGCGCATGACGCGCGGACGCATACGCTGGCAGCGGCCCTGGCGGACGCACCGTTGGTGGTTTCGCGGCGGGTAGCTTTCCCTATCGGGTCGCCGTGGAAGTACCGGCGGGCGGCGCGGTATGCGGCGGTATCGCAATTCGTCAAGGGTATGTTGATGAAAGGCGGCGTGCCGGCGGAGAAGATCTCCGTAGTTTACGATGGCGTGCCAGTGGGCGGGCCTGGCGCGGGCGGCGATGCGGTAGTGGCTCCGGCCAGCGACGATCCGCTGAAGGGCACCGCGCTGGCTTTGGAGGCGACGCGGCGGGCGGGGGTGGATTTGCTTTTATCGCGGGACCTCGAAGGCGACTTGGCGGAGGCGGGACTGTTCTTGTACCTGACACGATCGGAAGGTTTGGGCTCGGCGATTCTGATGGCGATGGCAGCGGGGGTTCCGGTGATTGCGAGCAATGTGGGCGGCATTCCCGAGATCGTGCGGCACGGCGAAAACGGCTGGCTGGCGGAAAACGAGGCGGAGCCGATCGCCGCGGCGATCCGGGGACTGCTGGCGGATCGCGAGTTGGCCCGCAGCCTGGCGGCGCGTGGACGGGAGACGGTGGCAGCGAAGTTCTCGCTAGATCAGATGATTCACAACACTATGGATGTTTACCGGCAGGTGCTCTCTTGTTAGAAGCTTGCTTGGCGCTGCTTTTCGGGTTGCTGATCGGCAGCTTTCTGAACGTTTGCGTTTACCGCCTGCCGCAGGATCTTTCGGTGGTGCGGCCGCGATCGTATTGCCCGGCATGCAACCATCCGATCGCGGCTTACGATAATATTCCCCTGTTGAGCTACGTGATCTTGGGAGGGCGCTGCCGGCATTGCAAGGCGGCGATTTCGGCGCGGTATCCGGTGGTCGAACTGCTGACGGGCGTTCTGTTTTTCGTGGTGGTGTGGCGTCTGGGACCGACTCTGGCGGCGGGCAAATATTGCCTTTTGAGCGCCCTGCTGGTGGGTCTGACGTTCGCGGATCTGGAGGCACGCATCCTGCCGGACGAATTCACCTTGGGCGGGATGGCGGCGGGACTGGCGCTGTCATGGTTCGTGCCGGTGCGGGACGACATCGCGCAAGTGCTGCTTTGGATTGCGGGCTTCCGCGGCGATCCACGGTGGGATTCGGTAGCGGCGGCAGTGCTAGGGGCTGTCGTGCCCGGATTTTTCCTGTGGTTTGGCGGATGGCTGTACCTGAAGTTGCGCCATCGCGAGGGGCTGGGTCTGGGCGACGTGAAACTGGTGGCGATGGTAGGGGCGTTTCTGGGTCTGTACGGCGCCTTGCTGGTATTGATCGCTGGGTCGGTGGCGGGTGCGCTGATTGGGTACGCCTATATTCGATTTACCAACCGGGATACGGCCACTTACGAGCTTCCCTTCGGTACGTTTCTGGGACTAGCAGGGATCGCGATTTCGTTGGCGGGTCCGGATGTGCTGCGGTGGCTTAACTGGACCGTTTCACCGTCCGTGCAGTAGCATCGCTGCGCTTGACCTGGGCGCGGCGGCGACCAGAGGCGAGGTTCTTCGAAGCTTTATCTTTAGCGGCTTGGCTGACCGCGACCTTATTGACCACCGAGATGGCTCCGGCGTTTTTGGCGAGACGCGTGGCGGTGCCTTTGTGCTGCAGGATGTCGGTCTGACCTTCGATGGTCGCCACTCCACCCTGCACGTGAACCTGAAAATGATGCGTTGAAATCTTGGATTTGGCGAAGCGCGCGCGGATATCCTTCTCCAATTGGGCGTCGGGGATCATGGCTTTGTGAACAGCCTTGGGACGGGTGAGGGGGGCGGTAAGTCCACGAACGGGCGGGGTGTTGGTGGCGGCGTATCCCATGCCTAGGGCGAGAAGAGCTACGAGCGGGGCTGCGCTGCGAATATTTAAGATCATCAGGTCTCCTTTACTGTATTTGTGCCGCGGCGGGTGCTTTGCTCTCAAGAAAGCTGCTTTCGCGGTATAACAAGCCTGATGCCCATATATGGAGGAATCGAATGTGGCGGCACCAAGTTTGTGTGCGCCACGGGTGACGAAACGGGGAGGCTGTTTGAGCGCTCCGAATTCCCGGCCACGACGCCGGACGAGACGGTCGGCCGGGCGGTAGAATTCTTCGCGGCGCAAGGCGAAGGCCTGACGGCAATCGGGATCGGGTCGTTCGGGCCGGTGGATCTGGACCCGGCGTCGAAGACATTCGGCTACATTACGACCACGCCCAAATCCGGCTGGCGCGATACGGATTTGCTGGGCGCGGTGCGGCGTGCGACGGGCCTGCCGGTGGGCTTTGATACGGACGTGAATGCGGCGGCGCTGGGCGAATTCCGCTGGGGCGCGGCACAGGGCCTCGATACCTTTTTGTATCTGACGATTGGAACGGGTATGGGCGGCGGCGGCATGGCGAACGGGCGGCTTTTGCACGGACTGGTGCATCCGGAGATGGGGCATATCCGGGTGCCGCATGACCGGCAGGTGGATCCATTCCCGGGCGGGTGTCCGTTCCATGGCGATTGCCTGGAGGGATTGGTGGCCGGTCCGGCGGTGGAGGCGCGGTGGGGGCAGCGGGGCGAGATCATGGCGCCGGATCATCCGGCGTGGGACCTGGAGGCGCACTACATCGCGTTGGGTCTGGCGACGTGGATCTGTACGCTGTCGCCGGAACGGATCATCCTGGGCGGGGGTGTGATGCGGCAGGCCCACCTGTTCCCTCGGATCCGGGCGGAGGTGCTTGCGTTACTGAATGGCTATATTCAGACACCGCAGATTTTGGACGGGATTGGGGAGTATATCGTGCCTCCGGCTTTGGGTGGCGATGCGGGGGTATTGGGCGCTATTGGGCTGGCCATGATGGCAGGATAGCGTTGGCACAAACAAAGCCAATGATGTTAAGCCACTTGTTTGCTATGACTTAGCTGATACTAGGCGGATTTGTGCAGGTGGCGATTGGGCAAAATTGGGCAGTTTTTTCAAAAGGCAGCTTGACCTTCTCTCTAGCATCTTATATGAATATAGAGAGATAGAGAAATGGTCGCCAAACATACGAATCGTCCACTTCATAGAGATCAAGACCAGGACCAAGCCAGAGCGGCTAACGACCCGGTTCTGGCGATGCTGGGAGTTGGCCGGCAACTATGGGATTCAGAGCCGGGGGACGAGTTTGTGGAGCGCCTCAGATCGGAGAATCTGCCCCTGCCACCGGCCATGCATCCGTCCGCCGACCCGGCGGGAAATCTGGCGGAGGCAGTGTGGCAGCGTATGGTCAGTCATCAGGGAGAGCAGTTTCAAACTGTGAGGGGACTGCCTGTAACCTTCGAGGTGGAAGGGGCGGGGATATGGTTTTTCCGCGATGGGAAGCGCGTCAACCGGAAGTTGACGCGGGCGCAATTTGAAGTGGCGCTGTCCCGTTGTCCGTTGGCGCGCACCACCGAGATCAGTGACTTGATGGACTACCCATATATATTCGCTGTGCTGAGGGACAGACGAATACGGGGCGATGAATGGTGATCGGATGGCGAGAGTTTTTTGGGACACGAATCTGTTCATTTATTTATTCGAGAGAAATGCGGAGTGGTCACCGCGGGTAATTGATCTCCGTCTCAGGATGTTGGCCCGTGGCGATGAGTTGCTGACAAGCCACCTGACGGTCGGCGAGGTAATCACCAAGCCAAAGCAACTAAACAATGCCACGCTCGAAAGGAGTTACCTCAACTTCTTCTCGGGTGATTCCGTTGAATTGGTCGGTTTCGGCATGGACGCAGCCGAGCGGTACGCAGACATTCGAAATCGGGATCGCATTCGGCCAGCCGACGCGATCCAGTTGGCTTGCGCTGCCGCGGCGAGGACCGATTTGTTCGTGACCAACGACAACAGGCTTTCAGGGTTGGTCGTCTCCGGGGTTACGTTCGTTACAGGCATAGAGCGCGTTCCGTACTGAACTCCGGAGGCCAGGTCCATTGATAGATAAACGAGCGACCGGCGCAGGCGGGCACACACGACTGGCAGCCAAGACGGCGATAAAGGCCCGTCAGACTTCACGGACTTAGATGGCCCGACTAAGGGACGGGAGATACCCTTGCAAGATCGATGAAGGGTGATCGCCGTAGTTCGGCCCCGTTGGGATTTACCGCGCGATCACCTACTACCTTGGCACGATCGAAGAAGTGGAAAAGGATATAACAGAGCGTGAGCGCGTCGAGGACGAGTTCACGGCGACGCACCCCGCACCTCCGGGCCTGAAGGAAAAGTTGGAGCGCGCGCGGCAGCAACTCCTTACGCGACGATCTAACAATGGTCTGCTTCTTGGGGACGCCGATCTCAACGAGGGAATCGTGGCCGGCTGCGGCGAGAGCCCACGATGGACTTCTTTCCTGCGAACGGGCGGCTTTTGCACGGACTGGTGCATCCGGAGCTGGGGCATATCCGGGTGCCGCATGACCGGCAGGCGGATCCATTCCCGGGGGGTGTCCGTTTCATGGCGTGGAGGCGCACTACATTGCGTTGGGTTTGGCGACGTGGATCTGTACGCTGTCGCCGGAGAGGATTTTCCTGGGCGGGGGCGTGATGCGGCAGGCGTTCTTGCGGCATATGGCTACCAGGTTTGCCGTCTCAATCCGCCCACAAAATCGAAATGGGAGTCGCGGCTCATGACTGGAATTGCATGCTGCCGGCTAAGAGCCGCGATCCACAGGTCATTGGCCGGAATCGGCTTACCCGCTCCCTTCAGTTCCATCCGGATGGCTGCGTAGTGCCGCGCAGTCTCAATGCCGATATTAAGGACAGTGCATCGGTCCAGCATTCGCTGCAGGGATCTTTCGTAAGCCTCGCGGTGGCGTGATTGCGCGATTCCAAAAGCAAACTCCCCAGCTACGATAACGGGGATTGCAAGCTCACGCGCCTCGGACACAACCTCAACCGCTTCCGGCGTTTTGTCCAGATATGCGGAGAGGGCATTCGTGTCCAGGATCAAGTCCAGTCCTCGGGCTCGATTTGTTCAAATTCCTCGTCGATGATCTTCTGTATCTGCAACGTCTCGGCGTGGAGATGCGCCAGTTCGCCCGCACACTCCAGCCAGGGCTTGATTGGCCGACTTTCTTGGGAGAGCTTTTCTTCGACTGCTTGCGTTACATACTCACGCAAGGGAATTCCCAGTGCACTTGCAGTGGCCTTAG
This sequence comes from Bryobacterales bacterium, assembly GCA_963738345.1. Lineage (GTDB taxonomy): Bacteria > Acidobacteriota > Terriglobia > Bryobacterales > Bryobacteraceae > Bog-159. Next base: position 805,809 of record CAVTWI010000002.1, on the reverse strand, counting down.
CCTTGCGGAAAGTGGGATCCGGGATTTCCAGCGTGGTCTTCACACCGCCAGTATCCCATATTTATGGGACAGGTAGTGACTGAGAATCTTCCATCCAAAATGCATGAAAAATGGCTCCCGGTGACCGGCGATCGGAGCAGTATAATAGTTTGCTAATAAGATGCACCCACCGGCACAGGAGGAATATACCCTCACCTCGCCCCCGAGTTGAGCGAGGGTTTGTACCGAGAGTTGCGGCGCATGGCGGCTTACTACCTGAGGACGGAGCGGGCGGACCATACCCTGCAGCCGACCGCGTTAGTGCATGAAACCTGGATTCGGATGGCGTCCGGGGCGGAGCCGGAATGGGGAAACCGGGCGCGTTTCTTTGCGTTCGCCGGGCAGATCATGCGGCACGTGCTGGTGGACTATGCGCGCCGGCATTCCGCGCTCAAGCGAATTGAGGGAAGCGAGGGCGGCGGGTTACAGGATTTGTGTCTTTTTGCCGTGGACCGGTCGGAGGAGTTACTCATCATCGATCAAGCGCTAGACCGGCTTTCGTCGATCGATCCGCGCCTGTGCAGCATTGTGGAACTGCGATTCTTCGCGGGACTTAGTGAGGACGAGATCGCGGGCGCGCTGGATATCTCGGTGCGTACGGTGAAGCGAGACTGGCAGATGGCCAAAGCCTGGCTGCAATCCGAATTGCCTTAGTGCGGCAGCCGCGGGTGACTCTACATGACAGCGGAGCGCTGGCAACGTTTGAAGTTACTCTATGACGCCGCGGCGGGTGTGAAGCGGGAGGACTGGGACACCTTCATCAAAGCGCATTGTGGCGGCGATGAAGACCTGGCGCAGAGTCTGCGCAAACTTCTGCAAGGCGGCGCGAGCCACAGCATCCTCGACTATCCGGTGACGTCATTGAGCCCGCAAGCGGCACAAGCCACGGCGCCAGGGCGGCACGAGACGTTTGAGCCCGGCCAAGTGGTGAACGGGCGTTTCGAAATCGCCGGCTTTCTGGGCAAAGGGGGGATGGGCGAAGTTTATCAGGCCTTTGACCGGGAACTACAGGAACGGGTGGCGCTGAAGACCATCCGCGGCGACACAGACGATGCGCCGGCAATGCTGCAGAGGCTGCGGCACGAGGTGAGGCAATCGCGGCGGATCGCGCATGGCAACGTGTGCCGGGTTTACGACCTCTTCACGTACGCGCCCGAAGGCGATGCGCCGGTGTCGTTTCTGACCATGCAATTGCTGACGGGGCCGACGCTGGCGGCAGTGCTGCGCAGCAAGGGGCGCATGGCAACAGGCGAAGCGATCCGGCTAGCGAGGCAGATGCTCTCGGCATTGGCGGCGGCGCACGAGGCCGGCATTATCCATCGCGATTTCAAACCAGGAAACGTAGTGCTGGTGGGGTTCGGCGAGGAGAACTGCCGCGCCGTGGTGACTGATTTCGGCCTGGCAATCGACCGGGCACAGCCAGCGGGCAACGCGACCGACGCGCACGGCCAAGGCGCAATGGGCACTCCAGAGTATATGGCTCCGGAGCGCTTTCGGGGGCTGGCCACGGCCGCGTCGGACACCTATTCGTTTGGCGTCGTGCTTTTCGAGATGCTGACGGGGGCGACTCCGCAGGGGACCGTGCATCTGCCGGGGAGTGTTCCGGAGCGAATTCGCAACATCATCCGGCGGTGTCTTAAGACGAGTCCGGAGGATCGTTTCGGATCGGCGGCGGAGATCCTGGCCGCGATGGATACGCACGGGGGGGGGCATGCCGCACGGGCGAAGCGATGGGTGGCCATCGGGGCATTGGCGGCCTGCGCAGCGGCAATTTACTGGATGGCGCGGCCGCCGGCGCCGCCGCGGATCACGGCGACGGTCCAAATTACCAGCGACGGGCTGCCTAAGGTGTGGCCGCTACTGACGGACGGGTCGCGACTGTTGTTTAATTCGAGCCTGGGCGCGCAGCAGGTTTCGGTGAGGGGGGGGGAATCGGCACCGCTTCCGCTGGCGGTGAAGGATGCGCTTGTGGAACAGATTTCTCCGGACGCTACGGAGTTACTGCTGTGCCGGTATACGGTTTCGACTGCGGGTTGCGAACTTTGGGTGGCGCCGTTAATGGGCGGGTCGGGCAGGCGGTTGGGCGATCTTATGGTACGGCATCCGGCGGTGGCGTGGTCGCCGGACGGGCAGCGGCTGGTTTTCGCGAAGGGTCATGATTTATTCATCGCGGGGCGGGATGGATCGGGGGTCCGCAGAGTGGCGGGGCTTACCGGAGAGGCGGCTTGGGTGCGCTGGTCGCCCGACGGGAACCGGGTGCGCTTTTCGGTGGAAAGCCACCAGGCGGCGACGCTCTGGGATCTGAGGCTGGACGGCAGTGGGGCCTATCCGGTGCTGCCTGGATGGAATCCTACGTGGCACGTTTGCTGCGGCAACTGGACTGCGGATGGGAAGTACTTTGTGTTTGCGGCGGGACGCTTGGGAACCTTCGATAGCAATATCTGGGCACTGCGGGAAAAAGCCGGATTGCGGGCGCGCGGCGGGCGCGGCCCCTTCCAACTGACTACAGGCCCGCTGGCCACTAACTGGCCGGTGGCGAGCGCGGATGGCAAACGGTTATTCGTGGAAGGGCGTCAGGAGCGCAACGAATTCAGGCGCTATGACGTGGTGGCAAACGCCTTGTTACCGGAGTTGCGCGGAATATCGGGGAAACATCTGGAATACTCGCGGGACGGGCAATGGATTACTTATGTGGCGGTGCCGGATGGATCGTTGTGGCGCGGCGCGGCGGACGGCAGCCAGCGGCTGCAACTGACTACGTTGCCGATGCAGGCCAACATGCCGCACTGGTCGCCGGACGGGACGCGCATCGCGTTTCATGGGGCGCGGGCGGGCGAGAGGGAGCGGATCTACGTGGTGGGGCGGGACGGCGGCACGCCGGAACAGGTGACGCATGGAGAGAGCGGCGCGGGGGGGGACCGGGATGCGGCGTGGTCGCCGGATGGAACGTCGCTGGCGTTCGGGTGCGCACATAAGATTTTGAAGTGTGGAGCGAACATCCGCGTGTTGGATTTGAAGAGCCGGAGGGTAGGGGTGTTGGCGGGGTCAGACGGCATGTGGGCGCCGCGCTGGTCCCCTGACGGACGATGGATCGCGGGCCTTTCGGAGACCGATTCGCGGCTGATGCTGTACGATGTGCGGGCGCGCCGAGCGGCCCAGTTGAATAGTGTGGTGAGCGGATATCCGGGATGGTCGCGAAATTCCGACTGGTTGTTTTATATGACGGTGGGGGGGGATGCGGCGTGGTGGCGAGTTCGAGTACGCGACCGGAGGGCGGAGCGGATTGCGCCGTTGAAGGATCTGCGGGTGACGGATTGGTTTACGGTGGCGCCGAACGATGCGCTGGTAACGGCACGCAATGTGGGCACGGACGAGATATACGCATTGGACTGGGATGGAGGAAAGTAAGTAACCATTGTTACTTGGGTTTTTTGGGCATAGTACCGGTTTCGCGCGGGGCGAGGGGTCAGGCGGAGGTTAGTCGGGTATAATCACTTACATCTTAGCTGGGCGACTGAGGCACTAGATGGGAATGATACGACTTGTCTCTTTCATGACGGTGGCCCTCGTGGCGACGGGGGCACGGGGCCAAACGTTCACGACCTTGGCGAGTTTCGGCGCACCGAACGGGTTTACGCCTTATGGAACCCTGGCGCAGGGGCAGGACGGCAACCTGTACGGAACGACTCTTTACGGTGAGCCTCTGTCCCAGGGAGGCTACGGCGGTTCCATATTCAGTTTTGCTCCTGGCGGCACACTAACGACCACTTATTTTTTCTGTTCCCTACCTGGGTGTACTGACGGATTCTATCCGTATGCCGGTTTGCTGACCATGGCAGACGGGAAGCTTTATGGCACCACCGGAGCCGGCGGTGCATACGACGCCGGTACCGTATTCGCAATTACGCCGGCAGGTCTATTAACCACCCTGTACAGCTTCAATGTAACTGACGGCGCAGACCCGATGTGCCGGTTAATAGCCGCCGCCAATGGAAGTTTCTATGGCACGACCGATGGCGGGGGTAGGTTTGACGATGGCACCATCTTCGCACTCAGCCCGAGCGGAACGCTTACGACGTTGCACAACTTCGACAATGCCGATGGCGCGGGGCCGAACGCATTGCTGCAAGCGAACGATGGCAGTCTCTACGGAACCACACAGTGGGGAGGCACTGATGCCGTGGGAACGATCTTCCGGTTGACTGCGACCGGTACTCTGCAGACCCTGCACAGTTTTGAGATCACGGATGGCGCTTTTCCTGTGGGCCTGATCCAAGCCCTCGACGGGAATTTTTACGGGACCACGTCATCCGGCGGAGGCGCCTTTGGAATCATTTTCAAGATCACCTCCGGTGGTACGTTCACGACGCTACACCGTTTCAACAGTACCGAAGGCGCCGCTCCAAGGGCTGGGCTGGTGCAGGGCACGGATGGGAACTTCTACGGCACAACGAGCCGTGGCGGTGACAATGACGCCGGCACGATCTTCCGGATTACGCCTGGCGGAGCTTTCACATTGCTGCACAGCTTCACTGGTGGGGCCGACGGCGCAACTCCGTGGGCCGCGTTGATGGAAGCGACGGACGGAGATTTTTATGGAACGACGTTTGGGGGCGGCACCGCCAACCGCGGCGTTCTCTTTTCGCTTTCGGTTGGTTTGCAGGCGTTTGTGAAGACGCTGCCGCATTCCGGCCGAGTGGGGGAAGCCATTCAAATTCTGGGAAGCGATTTAACCGGGGCGACCAGCGTGATGTTTAATGGGGCGGAGGCGGCGTTTACTATTGTCTCGGCGACGCAGATCAGCGCCATCGTTCCTGCTGAGGCGACTACTGGATATATAGATGTGATCACGCCTGGCGGTACGCTTTTGAGCGGCGGCCCTTTCGTGGTGGGGCGTTAATTTCGGACGCTTGCTGACGCGCGCGTCTCTGATTCACTACCTTGCTAAACTGTAGGGGCATGGCGGCGAACCTGGCACCTACACCGAACCTGGCTGGCGATGCGGCCGATTCACGCGGCATGCGGGAATGCCTGCAATGGTTCACGCGCGAGCGGCAGTGGATCAACGACATCCACCTGCAGCTTTGCCGAGTGCCGGCGCCTACGTTCCTCGAACAGCAGCGGGCGGAATGGATTGTGGGGCAGTTCCGCGGGCTGGGGTGGGACGCGCAGATCGACCGGGCGGGCAATGTGGTGGCGACTCCGGACGAGCATTCCGAAGGTCCCTACGTGGCGCTGACCGCGCATTTGGATACGGTGCTGGCGCCGCGCAACAAGGAAGACATCACTGTCGAGGGCGACGGACGGTTTCGCGGGCCGGGCATTTCCGATAATGGCGCGGGACTGGCGGCGCTGCTGGCGATTGCGCGCGCGTTGAAAGTTTCTCCTCCGGCGGAGGGGTGGCACGCCAACCTGCTGCTGATCGCCAACGTGGGCGAAGAGGGCGAAGGCAACCTGAGCGGCATGCGGCACCTGTGCAAGCAATCGCCGCTGGGCAAGAAGATCGGCGCATTTCTGGTGCTGGATGGCGCGAGCACCGATCACATCACCAACCGCGCGCTGGGAAGCCGGCGGTTCGAGGTGATGTTCAGCGGGCCGGGCGGACATAGCTGGAGCGACTACGGGGTCGGAAATCCGGTGCATGCGCTGAGCCGCGCGATCACGCAGTTTGCGGATACGCGGGTGAATTCGGCCGCCGAAGTCCAGCTATCAACGTAGGATTCATCGAGGGCGGGGCCAGCATGAATGCCATCCCGCCATCGGCGCGCGCGAAAGTGGACATCCGTTCGGAGAGCAACGAGAAGATCGAAGAACTGGTGGATGCGCTCACGGGCGCGATCGAGCGGGCGCTCGAGACGGAGAATCAGCGAGCCACGGGCGGTAAGGTGGCGGTGAAGATTCGCGAGATTGGTTCGCGGCCGGCGGCGAACCTGGGCGATCATTCACCGATTCTGACGTTGCCTGCGCGCGGTGGATAGCCACTTGGGCATCCGCTCGCACCTGGATTGCGCTTCGACGGACGCCAATATTCCGATGTCGCTCGGCATTCCGGCGATTTCGATCGGCGCGGGCGGGCAAGGCGGAGGGGCGCATACCACGCAGGAATGGTTCCAGCCGGAGGGCCGCGACCTGGGCTTAAAGCGGATCCTGCTGACGCTGTGCCTGCTGCTGCGGGATCCGCAATTCACGGCCTTATCGCAGTGACGGCGCGCATTCCCGGGGTTCAGCGGCGCGCGGAAGCAGCGCTGATCGTCAACACAATTATCTGGGGCTCCACGTTCGTGCTGGTAAAGCAGGCGCTGCAGGATGTGTCGCCGATCCTGTTTCTAGCGCTGCGGTTCACGCTGGCAACGGTCGCGCTGATGGTGCTGCTGCGCGGGTCGTGGAGCAATCCTTTAAATCCGCGGCGGTCGCTGGGGGGGGGCGCACTGGCGGGGGTCTTCCTGTTTTCGGGATACGCATTCCAGACGATCGGGCTGCAGTATACGACGGCGCCGAAGTCGGCATTTCTGACGGGTCTGACGGCGGTAATGACGCCGCTGCTGGCGATGGCGGTTTACCGGAAGCGGCCGGGCGGTCTGGAGGTTGGCGGCGTGCTGCTGGCCACGGTGGGTATGGCGCTGATGACTTTGCCTGGGGGGGGGATGACAGGCGTCAACCGGGGCGACTTACTGACTATCTGCTGCGCGGCCTGTTACGCAGCGCATATTTTGGTGTTGAACCGCTACTCGGCAGCGGGCAGTTTTGAGTTACTGGCTACGGCGCAGGTGGGGGTGGCGGCGCTGCTGGCGTGGTCGTTGTGCCGGGGGATGGAGGCGCCGCACATCCGGTGGACGGCGGGGGTGTGGGTGGCGATCGTGATTACGGGGCTGTTGGCGACGGCGCTGGCATTCACTTTTCAGGCATGGGCGCAGAAGTATACGACGTCGACGCGGACGGCGCTGATTTTTATGTTGGAGCCGGTGTTTGCGTGGATTACGTCGTATGTGTTGACGGGGGAGACGCTATCGGCGCGGGCGGCGGCGGGGGCGGGGCTGATTTTGGGTGGGATACTGGTGGTGGAAGTGCGGCCGTTTGGGCGGGGGCGCGGGGTTTGACGTTATGGATCATGTGAACAGTTTTTTTGACAACGCGGCGGAAGATGAGATACTACGCCTGCGTCAAATCGAGGCTCTGGAAAGGGCTGCCGGGGCGTGGAAGGATGCGGATCATCCTGAGCTTAAGCTGGGAAGTGCCAAGTGGGTTAGGGAGTTGCGCCGGGAATATGAGCAGCGGCTTGATAAACTATCTCGAATAGCGTTTTCTAATTCCTCTACCATTGTGCCCGCATTGAACCTTCCCAGCTCGACCCCTTGGCCTTTGCAATCGGAATGTCGCTCAGCAACCGATTCAAAGGACCCCCAGACTCAATCTCTGCCATCGCAGTCTCTATGCCAGTACGAGCCTTCTTTTCATCCTGGCGCTCATCGATATGCTTCACAATGTGAGCAGCCTCAAACACGGCGCAGCCCTGAAAATGATGCCGGTTTTCTTGGTAAAAATTCCTCACATCGGCGTCGGTAGGGAGTTTTGTGCCGGCTGTCATTTCGCGCGCTGTCCTTTGTAGACGTAAGTACCATTCAATCCACATACGCACTTCTCGGTCGTTAAATGCAGTGCGGCAGTTACCCATCGTTCGTTGCCTCTGGAGTTCGGGCGATTTCAACATTAATCCTGTCTTCAGAGACAACTTGGCCATTAACAATGTACGGCATATGAAATCAATGTGGCAAAACATTAAGCAAGACCATTACGCCACCATCGCCGTCGGGCGCAACTATGTCCGGATGGCCAATTTTTGGCGACTGGCCCTGAATATTAGTCACAATAATTTGCCCAGCGTCGTTGCCGAGGCCTACATACTGCTGTGTTAAAAATGTGCCGTCTCCCTTGCCAAGCGCAATACCCAGACTGCCGCTAGCGGGCATCAAAAGGTCCGGAATGTGATCTCCATTCACATCACCTAGTTGGGGCGGCTGTGGATACGATGCCACGTAAGGATAGAATCCGATGGGCCTAAGCCCTCCTTCACCGTTTCCAAGGTAAACCGCGACTGAGAATCCGTAATACATCTGAACAATCACATCAAGCTTACCGTCGTTGTTCAGATCCGCCAAAGCCACATACTCTGGGCCGGATCCCTCTCGCTCGAAATACGCCGATACAGTGCTGACGGCAAAGTTGCCATTTTGGTTGTTGAGCAGGACGTAAAGTTCGTTCGCAGAGTAGGCAGGCAGCACGAGATCTAACCAACCGTCGCCGTTTAAATCTCCCGCAGCAACCCAAGCGAATCCGCCCGCCGGTGGATTGCTGGTCAAGTTAATGGGTGCGTCGAATGTGCCATCGCCTTTTCCAAAGGCTATCTGGTTATTTTGGCTGACTAGGTCCAGCCGCTTGTCATGATTGAAATCACCCAAGATGAAATGCCCGGGGCTTACGGCGACAGTGCCGACCGCCCGGAACGTCCCGTCACCGTTACCTAGGTAGCTCAAAATGGCACCTGCGGTATTGGACCCAAAAAGCAAGTCGGGAATTCCATCGCCGTTTATGTCACCTGATACTGGGCACCCCACGCCACCCGAAACGGGAATTGTCGAACCGGGGAGGTAAGGGGTACTAGGGTTTCCTGTGCCAAACAGGATGGCGATGCCGCCGCTGTAGGGAACCGCCAAATCCGGCTTCCCATCGGCATTGTAGTCGGCCGTAGCCCCGCAGTTTCCACCGCCAGCAACGGGAATCCAAAGTCCGTCTTGAAGATTCCCGCCGCCCTCGTTGAGGAGCACAGATGTAACTTGGAGTTGGCCAACGACCATATCGAGGTTTCCATTTTTTCGCAAATCGGTCAACAAGACATTATAAGGCTGCTCTACAGACGGGACCGGATAGCACGAGTACGGTGCAAACTTGAGTTTCCCCAAACCCAATGCAATGCACCCGCCACTATCAGCGAGATCTGGTATACCATCTCCGTTTATGTCGCCAACGGTAAAACTGAAACCCGAAAGAGTTGCCTGGCCCGATAAGGCAAAGACACCGCGGCCATTGTTCAGGAAAATATAAACTGTCCCAGGTGACCCTCCACCCGTTAAAATATCGATACGGCCGTCTCGATTCATATCTCCCAAGACGACATAACTACCCTTAGCTGCGTATGTGACCATCGGCTGAAACGTGCCGTCGCCGTTGCCAAACATGACGCCGAATCCGCCATAGGTCTGCAGCACCAAATCCAGACGGCCGTCGCCGTTTAGGTCAGCGGCGAGAATGGGTCCACCAAAGGTACCGACTGACATAAAGACAGCAGGAGTAAACGCCCCTGCGCCGGTTCCTTCGAATAAATACAGCCCCGTTTGGCCGCAACAAACGGATGTCACTAGCACATCTAGGACACCGTCGCCGTTAAAATCACCAACGACCGCATAGGACGGCAGGGATTGTCCAGTTTGATAAAAAGTTGCCTGACTGAACGATCCGTCTCCCTTTCCCAGGTATATTTGCATCCCGCCTGGTGCCGTTTCGGCACCAGTCGCCACAAGTTCAACCAAATCAGGAATTCCATCACCGTTTACATCGACCAGCGGCCCAAGCGCAGTTACTTCCCACGGAATCACGGTCTGAGGGCCAACACGAAAAGTGCCGTTGCCATTTCCAAGTAGAGCGTAGACTATGTTACCAAACTGACTTACCAGATCTGGTATTCCATCCCCATTCAGATCCGCAGTGGTAACTTGTCCAAGAGCCTTGTAATCGCGACGAGCTGAGAAGGTTGCCGGTGTCACTGCACCCACACTGCCTTCTCCAAATAACAAAGTAACAGCGACAAGGAACAGGATGCTTTTCATTGTGCACCACCGAAGATTACGCGGGCGCGGGAATCGTATTCGGGCCAAAGCCAGGCACCGAGCACATTGAATTAGATCCCGTGTACGCGTAAAAATTACCAAGGTAAGTCATATACGCTGAAAAGGCGGAATTGTGAGCATTTGAGGTTTGTGGGTAGATGTTGTATAGCTCTCCGGCCATAATGCTATTGTAACTATTCAGATAATTTCCGGCAGTGGCTGTATTCCAAACGCCAGCGCTAAAGGCGTCATTTCCAAGCTCGCCATAATTGTTCGCATTGTAATCGTAAAATTCGAATTGCGGCATAACGTTGGCACCACTGGTCTGCGGAAATGTCGAGCAGGGCAACCAGTAGGTGTACATCCCTAACTTGCCGCGCCAAGAAACGCTCGACGGTCAAGTCCGCCGGTCTTGGCTTGTTCGTCCTTAGATTGCTCGTCGCGTGCCTGAGGCTCGGATGAAAATGTCTGGTCTTTTTTTTGCTTGTCCATTTGGATCTCCGATTTCGAGCATTATACTGCCGAAGCGTGGCCATGTCAAACCTCATGGTAACAGTCCGTAATCCGTCCATAAGGGGAAAACAAAGCGGAACTCCAACACCCCTGTACTTGCGATCGTGGCGAATCGCGGACCGAGACAGGGCGCCGACTACCGCAGTCCGTTAGCGAAACCGGTTACAACGGCAATTCCTTTAATCTACCTGGTTTGCGATACACCTCCTCTCAAATCGCTCCGAACCGCGGCGCGGGACATCGGTCTTTCACGGTAGGTTAGGTGGGATACTGGTGGTGGAAGTGCGGCCGTTTGGGCGGGGGCGCGGGGTTTGACGTTATGGATCATGTGAACAGTTTTTTTGAGAACGCGGCGGAAGATGAGATACTACGCCTGCGTCAAATCGAGGCTCTGGAAAGGGCTGCCGGGGCGTGGAAGGATGCGGATCATCCTGAGCTTAAGCTGGGAAGTGCCAAGTGGGTTTGGGAGTTGCGCCGGGAATGGGATCAGCGGCTTGATAAACTAATCCTCCGATGATCGCCTTCGCGCATCGATAGAAGGGAGTAGCAAATGCTGTCAACACTGTATCGCAGCTTCTTGCTCACTTTTTTCGCAGTGCCGCTGTGCACCGTCACAGCCACGGCGCAAACTGCAGATGTCCCGGCGGCTTCCAAGTTGGAGTGGTTTAAGCCCTCGCTGATCGGCCTACCGCCCGCGAGATGTTGTGCGTCGATGGCGTATGACGCGGCCAGCGGCGAGACGCTTCTTTTTGGCGGCCGCACCTACAGCACTAACTTTGACGATACCTGGGTGCTCTCGAAAACAGGTGGATGGAGTCAATTGTCGCCCCTCGTTTCTCCACCCCCGATTAACACGGCCGGAACGGCCTATGATCCAATTACGCGAACCGTCGTACTGTTTGGCGGAGCCATCAACAATAGCACTAACTCAAACCAGACCTGGACTTGGGACGGCAGCACCTGGACGCAGCAGTTTCCGCCGGTATCACCTCCCGCGCGGGGCTGGAATACCAATGGAATGGTATTCGATTCCCACCTTGGCAAAGTTGTCATGTTCGGCGGAGATAACCTTCAGTTCGACATGATGAATGACACTTGGGAGTGGGACGGAGCCAGTAAGACCTGGACGCAACAGTTCCCTGCCCACAGCCCCTCCCCGCGAGATACAACTTTGGCCTACGATGCGAGCACGAATCAAGTCATCTTCTTTGGCGGTTGGACCAACGGACTCGCCTATAGCGATACCTGGACTTATGACGGCGTAGACTGGATCCAACAGCATCCAGCCACTTCGCCACAGGCGCGTGCCGACAACGCCATGGCTTTCGATCCCGTCCTGAGACGGGTGGTGCTCTATGGTGGATTGGCGGGACCATGCGAAGACTGCGGCGAAGGGCGGCTGAACGACACGTGGGTATGGAACGGGGTCAATTGGAGCCAGATACAGACCCCTCTCAGCCCGCAACCCAGTTCGGGAACATCGTTCACGTATGACGCGAGCATTGACGCGATGGTTCTTTTCGGCGGGTGGATCAGTAGCGGCAGTTTTACCAATAGCACGTGGCTTTTCCGGGTGTTCTGATGCGGTGCTGGGCATCGGTCTTTCACATTTGATCGCGGGAGCAGGTGGCGTGCTATATGCCGGTACCAGTCTCCGAACTGCTGCAACTATCACCGCCGGCCGACGCCGGTGGGACCTGGGCCGCAATTGTGCGCAATGGGAAGTTGTAAGGGACCCGTTCAGAGAGCGCCAGTCTAATATGGCGTGGTGATTTTTGAGATGCAACCGCCCGTCACGCCGGGAGGTGCATGGATCAATCCGGTGGGCTTACGGCGCGACCATGGGATCCCCGACTCAGGGTCCGGCGGGCACGGTTTACCACTTGGCGATCCCATAGCCGGCCCGGTACCGGCCGTCAAAGACGCTCCCAGCAAGTATAATAGGTGAAGGTAGGAAGTCCGCCAAGGAGCGCGTTACACCCATGAGTTTCTTTGACAAGTTGCGTAGACAGAAGCTGCTGTCGTTCACGCTGATTCTTTTCACGCTGGCCATCGGCGTAGTAATCGGGACGTTGGTTAACACGGGCGCGAAGGCCGCCAAGGATAATACGGCGGCGCCGGGGGCGACTCCGTTGACGATTCCGAATCCGGTGCCGCTGCAGAACACGTTCTCGGGAATCGCTAAGCAAGTGGAACCGTCGGTGGTCAATATTTCGACGACGTACTTGCCCAAGGCGCAGACTCGGACGCATCGCCGGGTGGTGCCCCAGCAACAGCCGGATAATGGCGACGAGGACGATCAAGGCGACCAGGGCGACCAGGGACAGGGGCAAGGCCAAGGGAATCAGGGGAACATGGAAGATTTCTTCCAGCGCTTCTTCAACAACCCGTTTGGCGGCGGGATGCAGCAGATGCCGCAACACCAGACCAACGCTTTAGGTTCAGGCGTGGTGGTGGATCGCGCGGGGTACATCCTGACCAATAACCATGTGGTGGATAAGGCCGACCGGATCCAGGTGAAGTTCATGGGCGACCACACGGAATACGACGCCAAGGTGGTGGGGGTGGATGCCGCTACCGACCTGGCAGTGATTCGGGTGGAGGGCAAGAGCAACCTGTCGCCGGCGCGGATCGGCAATTCCGACGCTGTACAGGTGGGCGATTGGGCCATGGCGATCGGTTCGCCGTTCGGGTTCCAGGCCACGGTGACGCTGGGGATCATCAGCGCGAAGGAACGCGACGTGGATCCGCTGCAGCAGTTCCAACATTTCCTGCAGACTGATGCCGCGATCAATCCGGGGAACAGCGGCGGTCCGCTGCTGAATATTAACGGCGAAGTGGTGGGGATCAATACGGCGATTGCGTCGCGGTCGGGCGGATACCAGGGCATCGGTTTCGCGCTACCGATTAACGAGGCGGTTAAGGTTTACAACGATATCATCAAGAACGGCAAGGTGATCCGCGGTTCGATTGGGGTCAGCTTTACGCCGTCCGATTCGGCGAAGGCGGAAGCGCTATTGAAGGCGAATGGCGCGAAAGAGGGCGTGTTCATCGAGCAAGTGCCGCCGGGTGGGCCGTCGGATAAGGCGGGACTGAAACCGGAAGACATTATTATCGCGGTGAATGGCAAGCCGGTCCGCAATGGCGGGGAACTGGTGGAGAAGGTGACCAGCACGCCGATCGGGACGACGCTGACGGTGACGGTGCTGCGCGAGCGGCAGAAGATGGATTTCCACGTGGTGGTGGCGGATCTGGCGCAGGTGTTCCCGGATCGCTTCGGTACGGGCAAAGAGGAAGAGGCGGGGCCGGTGGAAGGCACGCAGGTGCTGTTCGGGATCCGCATCGAGAACTTGACGGACGCGCGGCGCGAGAATATGGGGATCAAGCAGCATGGCGTGCTGATTAGCTCGGTGGAACAGAATTCGTTTTCCGAGGACATTGGGATGCGCAAGGGCGATGTGATTGTGGAGATCAACCGGCAGCCGTTGAAGAGCACGGACGATGTGACGCGGATCCAGAAATCGCTGAAGCCGGGCGATGCGGTAGCTTTCCGCGTGTTGCGGCAGACCAGCCGTACGGAGTGGACGCCGTTGTTCCTGGCGGGTACGCTGCCCACACGGTAGAGGTGGGAGACAGATTTGCGCTTGCGAAAAACAATTGCGGTGGTGGCCGCCGGTCTAACTTGGATGGCAGCTTGCATGTCAGGTTGGGCGGCGGCTCCGCCCCAGAAGAAGAAGACAGCGGCGCCGGTAAAGGCCACGGCTCCGGCGAAGAAGAAGACCGCTCCGGTGAAGACGGCGGCGAAACGCACGGCGGGCCATCAGACGCGGACCACCCATACGGGAAAGAAGACTACGACGCATGCGGCGGCACCGACACGCGCGTCGTGGCGTGCGGGGCAGACGGCGCCCACACCCGAGAGATATAAGCAATTCCAGGAGGCGCTGATCGCCAAGGGGTATTTGCAGGGTGAAGCCACTGGCCACTGGGACGAAGCATCCGCCGACGCGATGCGGCGCTTTCAGAAAGACCAGAACCTGCAGCCGACGGGAAAGCCGGACCAGTCGTTGACGATTATCGCCCTTGGATTAGGTCCCAAGTATTAAAGGCGGCTGAAACCGCCGCTCACGCGCTAGAATGTGAGAAGCCGTTATGGCCGTAGATTCCATTAAAGGTTCCTTGCGCGAAAAAGGTGTGCGCCTCACACGCCAGCGGCAGATTCTGCTGGAACTGATCGACCAGACGGGGCAGCATCTGGACGCCGAACGCCTGTTCCAACTGGCGAAGGAAAAAGATCCCAAACTCAACCGGGTAACGGTTTACCGTACGCTGAAGATGCTGAAGGCGGGCGGCATGGTGGACGAGCTGGACCTGATGCATCACGAGGGCGACCAGCACTACTACGAAACGCGCTTGAAGCAAGAGCACGCCCACGTGATTTGCCTGCGCTGCGGCAAGGTGGAGGAGTTTTTCGGCGAGCCGCTGCAACGCCTGCGCAAACAGATCGAGACCCATTTCGGATTTCAGATTTTGCTGGCGCGTACGGAGGTGGGCGGCTACTGCGCGCACTGTCAATCGCTACGGGCGCTCGAACTGGATAGGGCCCGCGAGCACGGGGTTCCGGATGCTGCAGCGGCTGCGGATAATGGCGCGGCGCACCGGGCGCGCGCCAAACGCACGGTCTGATGGACACGCTGACCGCCGATTTCGTACCCTCCGCATCACTCATCGTGATCGACCCGAGCGGCCACCGGTCGCGCGTGGAACTGACTCCCCTGCCCTTCAAGATCGGCCGGCAAGCCGAGAACGATTTGATTTTGCGGGATAGCCGGGCGTCGCGGGAGCACGCTCGGATCTTCCGGGAAGGCGCGGAATACCGGGTAGAAGACTCCGGCAGCCGTCACGGGGTTTATGTGAATGGCAAGCGCGTGGAAAGCCAGGTGTTGCGCAGTTCCGACCGCATCGAGTTTGGATTTGCGGATTCCTACCAATTGATCTTCGCCATTGAAGGCGCGGAGTTGAACCGGCTGATCGACCAGTTCGGGGCGCACGAGAAATCGGGACCGATGAGCAGCGTGGTGGGCGCGGGCGGCAACCTGGCGAAGTTGCGCGCCATTCTGGACGTCGCGCGGACGCTGCAAACCGGCTTGTCGCTACAGGACGTGCTGAACTCGGTGGTAGACGCGGCGCTGGCCATTACCGGTGCGGAGCGCGGCTTTTTGTTGCTGCGCAACGATGGCGAGTTGGAGACGCGGGTAGCGCGCAATCGGAAGGGGGCGACTCTTCCGGCCGAGGATTTGCGGGTGCCGCGGCATGTGATCAAGCGGGCGCTCGAGCAACGGCGCGATTTGTTGTCGATGAATTTCGATCCGCAGGGCACCGGCGAATTCCGTCCGGAGCGGAGTGTGTTCGACCTGGAATTACGTAGCGTGATTTCAGTACCGCTGGTGCGCATCAGCAGCGTGCGCGGCGATGCTACGAATATCCTATCGACGGCGGACGAAACGGCCGGTGTGTTGTATATGGATTCGCGGCTGAAGACGGCGGATCTGGCGGGCGGCAATCGGGAACTGCTGCAGACACTGGCGATCGAGGCATCCACCATTCTGGAGAATGCGCGCCTGCTGGAGGAAGAGCGGGTCAAGCAGCGGATCGAGGAAGAACTGGCGGTCGCGCGCACGATACAGCAGGGCTTGCTGCCGCGCTGCCTGCCGGCGGACGGTTGGTTTCGCGCGTGTGGCAGCAGCGTGGCGTCGCACCAGGTGGGCGGCGATTATTTCGATGTGATTCCGGCGGGTCCGGACGCGTGGACGGCGGTGGTGGCGGACGTTTCGGGAAAGGGCGTAAGTTCGGCGCTGCTGGCGTCGCTGCTGCAAGGCGCGTTTCTAGCCGCCAGCCACGCCGATACGGCATTGGATAAACGGCTGGAACGGATCAACGAGTTCTTGAACGAGCGGACGGCCGGCGAGAAATACGCCACGGTCTTTTATTGTTTGCTGGAGCGATCGGGAAAGCTGCACTACGTGAATGCCGGACATTGCCCGCCGTTGATCGTGCGGCACGGGGGGGGCGTCGAGTCGCTGGCTGCCACAGCACCGCCGGTGGGTTTGATCGAATCCGCGGAGTTTGGGGTCAGCGAGGCGCAACTGCTCTCCGGCGATAAGATTGTGATTTACTCGGACGGAGTGACGGAGGCGCAGAATCTGCAAAGCGAATTCTTCGGGCGGCCGAAGCTACGCCATGTTATTTCGGAACACTACGCCGACTCATGTCCGGTCCTATTGGGGGCGATAGAGACAGCGGTGTCGGCATTTACTGAGAGTGCGCCGCAGGCGGACGACATTACGCTGGTGGTTTTCGAGTACAAGGGCGGGGGTTAGCATGAAAAAATCGGGAGCGGGCGAAAGCCAGGCGGCGGCGGAACTTATTTCGAAACGGATCGCCGATCTGGGGGATTGGCGCGGCGAAACCCTCGGCAGAATGCGCAAGCTGATTCTGGCAGCGGACCCTGAAGCCATTGAGGAATGGAAGTGGATGGGCACGCCGGTTTGGTCGCACGACGGCATCATCTGCACGGGCGAAACTTACAGGAGCGTTGTCAAGCTTACGTTCGCGAAGGGCGCGTCTTTGGCAGATCCGGCAGGGCTTTTTAACTCGAGCTTAGAGGGAAGGGTGCGGCGAGCGATCGACATTCACGAAGGGGATAAGGTTGACGGCACCGCTTTCAAGGCGCTGGTGCGCGAAGCTGTTGGCCTGAACAGTACCGTTAAGCCGAAACCTCGAAAGAGAGCGAAAGCCAGCAGAGAAGGTTAGGGTAGAGTGCTTTTAATCGCTATTGGAATCTTGGGCTTGGTTGCTCTGCTCTTGATCGGGTACGGAAGCGCTGCAAAGAACCGGTGGGGAATCAATACGAGCCCGGTAACTTGCCCGCGTTGCAACTCGGCCATTGGTTCAGTTCGCGTTCCTTCCTCTCTGAGAGAGGCGTTATGGGGCGGTGTTACCTGCCGCAAGTGTGGTTGCGTACTCGACAAGTGGGGCCGGGAGCTGCCAAGCTGACTCGATCGTTTTCAAGGCGCCGGCCACACGTGCCTGGGATCTAATCTACCAAGCCATCGCGAAGGGCGCGCGCGACGGCTTCGGAGCGAGAGTGGACATGCAGTTTCTCGTAGATAGAACGTAGGTGAAAGGTAACGGTATGGACGCTCACGCCCATTTCGGCGGCGGCTGTCTTGGTGTGATGGCCATCCGTAACCAACTTCAGGAGACGCATTTCGCGCGGTGAAAGGCCGGCCGGGTTAGGCTCGCGCGGGGGCGTTTTGCGGAACAGTTGGACGACGCGCATGGCCACCTCCGGCGACATGACGGCGCCGCCTTCGGCCACCTGCTTGACGGCCTCCATCAAACGTCCGGGAGGGGTTTGTTTGAGCAGGTAGCCGCAGGCGCCCGCGCAGATGGCCTGAAAGATCCGGTCGTCATCCTTATAAACGGTCAACATCATGGGCACGATGGACGGATGGCGTTCGCGGAGAATGCGAACCCCTTCGATGCCGCTGAGTCCTGGCAATCCAATATCCATAAGGGCTACGCGCGGAGGATTCCGTGCGATTCCACCTAAGGCGGCTTCCATGGAATCATACGCATGGCGGCACTCGAAGCCATCGGTATGATTAATCAGAAAGGCGATACCCTCCCGCATCTCCTGCTGATCTTCAATCACCGCGACGCCGATGTTCTCCATCACTGTAGGACCCTGTGCACGCCTCAGTGTAATACCGCGACTGACGCCCGCGGCCCGGCAAGTAGTAGAATGCCGGGCCGCAGTTTCTTTTGGGGAGCTAATACGCGGCGGTGTGATAGAAGAGTGGACCAACTACGCCGCTATCGGCCTGATGCACTTCAAGAATGGTAAGACCGGCGACGGCGAGGTGGGGAGCGGCGCCATCGTCATAGGAAAACGCGCTGGCGTCGAAGATGACGGAGCCATCGAACTGCACGCCGCCGATATGATCGTAAAGCGCGCCCACGCCGACGCCGGCCTGATGTAATTCGACCACCGCCGGGCCGCATAACGCCACCACCGGCAGAATGCCATTGTCGTAAGAGAACGAACTGGAACCCCAGATAACCGTGCCATTAGCCTGGAATTCTGCGGCATGGTAATACAAAAGGCCCACGCCGGTTACGGATTGATGTACTTCCAATACGGTGGACCCTGCCATGGCGACGGAGGGAGCAATACCTTTATCGTAGGAGAACGAACTGGCCGCCCATTTCAAGTTGCCGCTATTCTGTAATTCAGCGGTGTGATAGAACAGCTTGCCGATGCCGGTAACGGATTGATGGACTTCAATGATCGAACTGCCGTCCATCGCGAGAGAAGGAGCGGCGCCGGTATCATACTGGAACGAAGAGGCGGCCCATGCCACGGTGCCGTTAGATTGAATTTTTCCGGTGTGATAGTAAAGCGGTCCAACTCCGCTGGCGGCTTGATGTACTTCAATCACGGTGTTACCGCTGGCTGCCACGGACGGGAGAAGGCCATTGTCATAGGTGAAGGAACTGGCGGCCCAGCTCACTGTGCCATTTTCCTGTATCTTACCTGTGTGATAGTAGAGCGGCCCGACGCCAAGAACGGACTGATGGACCTCAACGATGACGTTGCCCGCGATAGCGACCGCGGGCGCAACGCCCGTATCGTAGTTGAAAGAACCGGACCCATTCCAGACGACGGACGGCTGCCCTTGAGCCAGCATGAGCCAGGGCGCTACAGCCATGGCCGCAATAGCGAGTGACAGCGGACTCCTCAGTGTGTTGTTGATCAATGTCTTCATAGTAAGTGTCTCCTTTTAGTTGAAGTGAGCGATAGGTTTCGCTCTCAGTCAACTATGAGGCCACCCCGGCTGACATACAACCCGCATGTTCGCGCAGATTTGAAGACCGGGCCGGAGAGTGCCTACGCGAACGTGCAGGCCTTAGAGACCCAGCTTGCCAAAAGCCGTGTGGCGGACCGGCAGGCGGAGCTCGACTGTGCAACCGCCGTCCGGACCCGCGGTCCACTGAATTCGTCCGCCCATACCGGAAGCGCGCCGTTTCATGCTGGGGATGCCGTTACCGGCGCCCCGTGCGGCGTTAGCGCCCCGGTAAGCCAAACCGCAGCCGTTATCGCTCACCCTGAGTATGATTTCGCGATCGGAGACTTGGAAGTCGGCGGACACCATTGTCGAGCGCGAGTGGCGGGCGGCATTATGGACGCATTCCTTGAAGATCAGCAGGATTTGCCGGCGGGATTGCATGCTCAAGTTCAGATGTGGATAGATCGCCGGTGCGCGCAATTCAAAACCGATGGCTTGCGGTTCCAGCAGTTCGCTGCCGAACTCGCGCATGCGCCGGACCAAGGAATCCAGGCCGTCGGGCGCCTGGCGGATGGACCAGACTACGTCGCTCATGGAATCGGACAACTCGCGAGCCAGGGTCGCCACGCGATCCAACTTTTCGTTGGCTTGCGATCCGGCGTCTCCGTGCACCCGCGCCACCTCGCTCAAGACCGCGATTTGTGAGAGGCTGGCGCCGATATCGTCATGTAAATCAGTGGCGATGGCGGTGCGCACACGCTCCAGGCGGATGGCCTGGGCAAGGCGGAAGCGGTGTGCCGCGACGACCAGGGAAGCGCATGCGCTCAAGAACAAGGCTTCGAACCACCAGCGCCTCCAGAACGGCGGCAGTACCACGAAATCGATTTCGGCGGGGGCGGCGCTGGACTGGTCTTCGGAGTTTACGGCTTTCACCAGGAACCGGTAAGCGCCGGGTTCGAGCGCCGCGTAATTCACAGTATGCTCGCGCGTGTCGAGCCACCGTCCGCCGGCGCCGTCCAGTTTGTAGCGGTAGCGCAGGTTCTCTTCCGGCTCACCGTTGAAGCCGACGAAAGTAACCTGAATCTGATTCCGCGAGGGGTCCAGTTCAGGCAGGCGGACGTGATCGGTGCCAACCTGGGATACGGCGTAGGGGCGGGCGCCGGCTTCGAGACCGGTGATCCAGACGGACGGGATACCAGGGGACCGATCGGTAGAGGGCGTGAACCTCGCCAAGCCTTGGGTGGTGGCGAACCAAAGGTTGCCAGAGCCATCGCGGAGTGCGGATCTGAACGAGCCGTGCGGCAATCCATCTGCCGAAGAGTAGTGTTTGGTGCGGCCCGTCAAAGGATCCAGACGGTCGATGCCCTTCCCTGTGCCGGCATAAATACGGGCCTTATTGTCTTCAACCAGGCAGAGGACAGTGTTGCTGGCGAGCCCGTTCGAGGTATCGTAGATGCGCAGGGATGACAGCTTTGCGGGGTTGGCTAACAGGCCGAGGCCACCCGCGCCGGAGCCGGCCCAGAGTCTACCGGCGCTGTCGATCAGTAGCGCCAAGATAGCGCCCGCAGGTACGTTATCCCGAGCGGCGAGGCGAACGAAATCGTGGCCGTTGTAGCGCAGCAACCCGCCGCCCCAGAAACCCATCCAAATGTTGCCTGCGCGATCTTCGGCAAAGGCACTGACTAAGCCTGCAGCATGCTGATCGAAGAATGCCATCGTATTGGTGACGGGGTCGAAGCGGAACAAGCGGTCGTGCGCTCCAGAGTGGCCGGATGCCCAAATGCCGCCGTTCGAATCCTCGAATACCCGAAAAATGTCGA
The DNA here is from genome assembly GCA_963738345.1 of Bryobacterales bacterium. GTDB lineage: Bacteria > Acidobacteriota > Terriglobia > Bryobacterales > Bryobacteraceae > Bog-159. The sequence continues at coordinate 784,704 of CAVTWI010000002.1, read as the reverse complement.
CATCCGGTTCGTAGCAGCGCGACGGCTGCTTGCCAGCCCATGCGATGCCTTCCGCCGCGGCGAACCGGCAGAGTCCGACTTTGGTGGCCGCCCACCATTCGCCCTGCCGGCTCTGTAGCAGGATTTGACCTTGGCCCCAACTTGGTTTATCGCCGAAAACCGGTGGAATGATCGCGCGGAATTTGACGCCGTCGAAAACACTGACGGAGCGCTTGCGTCGCACTTCCGACTGGGTCACCGCCAGTAGCGTTCCAGAGCGGCCGGCAAGAATCGCAAATACCCGGTCGGTGGCGAGTCCATCCGCTTCGCGAAATGTCACGAAGCCGGTGGAGGCGATCCGTACGACGCCGGCAGCCTCGGTACCAGCCCAGATGTTGCCGGCCTTATCGGCAGAGAGAGAGATGATCTGGCGATCACTGAGCCCCTGGGCGCGGCCGTAATTCTGTATCTTTGGATCGCGATTGCCGGGCAGCAGACGGCTGATACCGGTTGGTGTACCCATCCAAATGCTACCGTCGGGACCCTCCGTCAGCGCTATCACGTTATCGGCGAGCAACCCGACCTTGGCGTTGAAGACTTGCTCGATCGCCGCGGGCCCCGGGGCACGCACGTCACGCATCAGGACCAAGCCATCGCGCGTGCCTGCCCATAAACGTCCGGCTTGGTCGAGCAGGAGGGTGTTGACCCAATTATTGGGCAGGCCGTCGGCTAGGCCGATATGCTGCGCGGCGCCGCCCTGATCAAAGACTACGATTCCATCTGTGGTAGCTACCCAGAGCCTGCCGCGCGGATCCTCCCGGATGGCTGTGACGTTAGTTCGGTCCAATCCGGGCAATGGCTGCCGGCGAAATCGCGCGCCGCGAAGAACTTCAAAGAGCCCTCCGCGCGTGCCGCACCAAATTTTTCCCGATGGCGACTCCCACACCGATTCGACTGGTTTATCGAAGCCGTCGCCCGGCTGCCGGTAGGGCGCGAAACCCGGGGCTCCGGACGTGGTATGAAATTGTGCCAGGCCGCGATCCGTCGCCGCGAAATAGACGCCGGACCGGGTTTCGAGCAAGGCATTGACGTAGCGATCGGGCAGCCCATCGCCGGCAGTGAAGGCTACCATTCGGTAGCCGTCGAAGCGGGACAATCCTTCGGGGGTGCAGAACCAGATAAAGCCGCGGGAATCGGGAACGATGCAGTCCACGTGGTCCGATGCCAAGCCGTCGGAGGTGGTGTACGTACGGATGGGTAGTAGTTCAGCCTGAAGACAGGCTGTGGCGGCGATGGCAGCGAACAGAAGGGCTCGCATCCCATATAGTTTATGCCCACGGGCGGCGGCTAACTTGGGGGACGGGGCCGGGACGTCTTGCGACCGTCAATTTATAAGATCGAATTATAAAATCGAACGAATAGTTCCGCCGTCCACGTGCAGGGCGGCGCCGTTGGTTGCAGACGACAAAGGACTGGCGACAAAGGTAACCAGGGACGCGACTTCGTCGGTAGTAGCGAAGCGCTGGATGATGGAACTGGGACGAATGGTACGGAAGAATTCCTTTTCGAATTCGGCGGGGGTGATGTTGCGCGATTGAGCCACATCCGCCACGAACTTCTCCACGCCTTCGGAGCGGGTAGGTCCGGGCAGGACCGAATTGACGGTTACGCCGGTGCCGCTGGTCATTTCGGCGAGCCCGCGAGAGAGCGCCAACTGCATGGTCTTGGTGACGCCATAGTGGATCATTTCGACGGGGATGTTGACGGCGGATTCGCTCGAGATAAAAATAATACGTCCCCAGCCGGCGGCGATCATTTTGGGCAGCCAGTAGCGGCTGAGGCGCACGCCGCTCATGAAGTTGGTTTCGATGAGTGCTTGCCAGTCGGCATCGGTAATCTGGTCGAAGGGTTTCACTTGGTAAGTTCCCAGGTTGTTGACCAGGATATCCAGGTGGGGAAAGCGCTCGCTCACGGCGCCGGCTTCAGCGGCGCGTGAGAGATCGGCGACCAAGCCATCGAGTTTGGCGCCGGTATGATCGCGCCGGATGGCTTTCATGGCGGCTGCCACGCGCGCGTCGGAGCGCCCGTTGACGATGACGTGCGCACCTTCGGCGGCCAGTTGTTTGGCGATGGAGAAGCCGATACCGGCTGTAGAGCCGGTGACCAGCGCGATTTTGTTTTCCAATTGCAAATTCATGGTGTAGTTTAGGACCTCAATTACAGACCTTTCAGCGGGTGTCCCCATTTCCCGGAGAATACAAACTGATCGAGCGGGCGGCGGGGTTTGTGCTGGTTACGCTTCACCAGTTCTTCGGGCGCGCCGTGCTCGTCGCCGGGATAGCCCACGCCGATGGCGGCTACGGCGTCGTGCGTTTCGGGAATGTTATAAGTTTCGCGCGCCTTGGCGGGATCGAAACCGGCCATGCCGTGCGCCAGAATACCGAGTGACGCGGCCTGCAGCATCAGGAAGCCGGTGGCGATTCCGGTGTCGTGGAAGGCGTGGCGGTTATCGGCACTGTTGTGGTCGAACTTACATTTCGCCACCGAAATGATCAGGACCGGGACGTGCTGGGCCCAGACGACGTTCGCGGGTACCAGGCAGTTGAGCATACGGGCAAATTCTGCGGGCTCTTCTTTACGAGCGACCAGGAAGCTCCACGGCTGGGCGTTATAGCTGGAGGGCGCCCAGCGGGCCGCTTCGAAAATACTGTGCAGTTTCTCAGGCTCTACGGCCTGGGAAGAATAGATGGCGGGGCTCCATCGGCTGCGGATTACGTCGAGTACGGGGTGTTGGACTTCAAGATTCTGCGCGGCGGTTTCGGCCATACAGTTTTCGATGCGCCGCCAGCGGTCGTGGATGCGGTATCGCGCAAGTTCACGCCAAGTTACGGCAAGGTGGCGATGCCGACGGTGAATCCGTTCAGGGTTACGGCGCCGGCTTGCACGGCAACGCTGGTGGGGGGGGCACCGGCGGTCGATTGATCGACGTATTCGAACGATACGGCTTCCGGAACGGTGACGGTGAAGGGACGGTCGCGCTTGCTGATGAGCAGCACCTCGCGTTTGCCGGAGCGGGTGCGGAAAGCTTGCGCGTAAACGTACGGATTCGAGATCGCCGTTTCGATGAGTTGGTTGCCGGCGGCGAAGTAGTTGTGCAGAAGTTCGAGCACGCGGAAGCGAGCGTTGGGGGCACCGGTGGTCCAATCGACCATGGTCACACTGGGAAACTGTGTGGGATACCCGACCAATTGCGATTCCCCGGCTACGTCGATGCCGAGGGAGGCGAGATTGGCGAACACATACGCATAAGTGGCTCCCGCCAGGTTCCAATAGGAATTGGGAATGGCCGCGGGCGGCCGGCCGGGCTCGCCGGGATCACCTGCCAGAATGGCTCCGATTTCATTGATGGCCGTGCGGGTGGCGGGTGATAGGCGCTGGCGGATCTCTTCGATGTAACGCACTATTTCGAGGAAACGGTCCGCCTGGGTGAAGAAGGTGTACTGCTGGACATCGGGCGACTGATCGGCCGTAGGAACCGCGTAGAAGTGGTAAGAAATCATATCCAGAGGAATGCCCGGCTTGTGATTTGCGGGATTCAGGAAGTACTCGAACATATGCGGATTGCGTCCGGGTTCGGCCAGCGCCAAGCCGACGAACTTCATGCGCGGGGCGACTTCGCGGATGGCCGTGACTACGGCATCGTAACGTTGGGTATACTGCTCGGGAGTCATGTTGTGTTCGAAATCGACTTCGTTGAAGACTTCCCAATAGTCGATGTTGAAGTGATGGCCGGACTGGTGCCATTTACCTAACTCGTCGGTGAAGCCGCCGCGCGTATACCAACTGACGAGGCGAGCGTAGTAACTGCCCAGTTCGCGCATGGTGGGATCGCGCAATTCGGTACCCTGGGTGTAATTCCAAACGGGCTGTTCGGCGTCATCGGGATACTTCACGGGCTCGGCGGTTTTAAACATCCAGGCGGGAATGGTACTGAAGTTGAGGATGACGGAGTGGCCTGCGGTAGCCTGCAGGAAGTCGACGGTCATGGGATCGATGGCGGAGAAATCCCAATAGGTAGCGTTGCCATCGGGAGGGAGTAGTTCGGCCACCGCCAGTTTGGGATAAGGCAGCCACGGCACGTAACGCACGTAGTCGGCGCCCAAACGCTTCAGTTCGGCATGTACGCGGTCGTGGATCGCGGAGGCGCGGCGGAGCGGTGGATTGACCACTACCTGGAGCGTAGGTATGGTTTTCGATTCCCGTGTGACCTTACTCCAATCGATCTTCAGGTTGGCGGCCTGGTCGTCAGCGGACCAGGCGGGGCATGTGGCGAGTGCCGCGAACCCGGCCAGCAGGCGCACCAACTGTCCGGATAGATGGAAAACATTCTTCATGATGTAGATAGTATGTCATTTCAGACAGAGATATCCGGTATAGCGGAATTGGTGTGGCGCGGGCACCGCTGGCCGGATGAACGGCAAGAATTCCGAAGGCAGAATAGTACGGGTCCAGGGCAGGCACAGGGGGGGCGCTTGGTCTGTAAACTACAGTCCAGCTTTGGTTTGGAGGATTGGCCGCCTTGACAAGCCTAAGCCGTCTCACTTATAATGGTGGACGTCTGAGCACTTCTGCCCACTCTCGGATCATCTGAACTAAGTCAGGCGATTCGAATCCACTTCTTAGGCTACCCGACAACCGGGGAGGTTGCTATGTTTGATGCGCGCCGGAAGTCTACGGAAATCGGGCACACCGCTACGGCATCTTTCCTGATCTTCGGCATAATTTTGAGCCAGGCGGTATCGAATGTGTCGAGCCCATACGGGCAGATACTTTCATGGCTGGTAGCGGGCAGCATGGCTTTGATAAGCATGACAACTGTGGGATTGAAGTGGATGGATTCAGCGCGATTCTCCGTTTTGTCAATTGCGACGCCGGGGATGAGAGTGCAATGATCGCAGCCGCCGGACGAGGCGAAACGCACGCAACCAAGCCCCGTGAGCTTCGAAAAGAGATTGTGGCGCCACCGCAACGGATTATAGGCACAGGAATGACATCGATCACCGTAAAACTTACCCCCGAGGAACTTGATCTTCTGACTGCATTGGCATCGGATCAACTGTTTCGCCGACAGTATATCGATCCCCGGCTACCCGGCTATAAGTCCAATCCCGCCGAGGTCCGCATAGGAAAAGAGCTCGTGGAACGCCTGCGGCAACTGTCGGACAAAGCTAAAGGCACGTCGGTTCCGAAGCGGAACGGTGCGATAGCATGAGCACTACCCGGGCAGCAAACACACCAAGGTTACCGGATGCCATTTGAGCATCTGATGCCGCGGTCGTTTGTTCCGGGTTCTATTCAAGCGTACGCGCCTATGGCGTCGGGTGTCTATGGCATCTCCAATGCGCGCGAGTGGATTTACATTGGGGAGACGGATGACATCCGCGCCGCCTTGTTGACTCATTTCAGCCAAGACGATTCGTCGGTTATGAAGAGCAAGCCGGCAGGATTTGTGTTCGAGGTTTGTGATAGCGGGCGGCGTTGCGCTCGTCAGGACCGGTTGATTCACGAGTATGGTCCGACCCACAACCGACAGTCCGAGAGACATCTATGACACCAGCGGCCGGCTTAGTTCGAGACTTCGCGAAAGATGGCAATTCTGTAAGGAGCACAAAGATGCAGTTTGTTCTGACGGGCTTTACACAGGATCTGGGGTGTCGCGTTTTTGCGTTTGAAGGTGTCGCCGCGGATCGCATCCGGACCGCGTTCACCGTGCGCGCCGATCTCGCGCTGATCCGCCGGTACGGGATTCAGATACAGGAATTGCCTCTGTTATGCCGCAGCGTATTGGAACGCCGGGACGAAGGCAACGAGATGCAGGCGTTCATCTTCAGTGAAGACGAAATGCGTACCTGGGCGACGGCGCGTGCGGCGGCCAAAGATGAAGCGGCGCATCGCCGGAAGCCCCCCCGCAGGCCAGCGCCCGAGGGCCTTGGCGCCGCCTGGCGCTCGCCGCAACCATAGATTCCAACCGGCTAACAGTGTTCGTTCGAGGTGCCCAGTGTTCTCGCCAAAGTGTCCCTTTTGCCGATCCGTACAGTTCCGAGGCGTAGGCGTTCGCAATGCATTGGAACAGGCGCTGCACTGGATGATCCTGCCTTACCGCTGCACGCTTTGCGGCCACCACTTTTTCTTGTTTCGATGGTGCGCTGACGCTGACGGCACCGCTTAAACCTTCCACCATACTAAGTCGACGATTATACTGATTAGTCATGAAGACTAGTCGGAAATTGAATATTGCGCTGTGGCTCACCTGCGCTTTGATGAGGATTCGACGGGTACGGTTTTCAAGCTAACGCCGTAGTGGCGGCTTTCCGACCATTTTGGCATACTATTTTGTGTACAATTAAAGTACCCTTATGATCACTCGTTCCATATCTGAAGCGCGCCGGGAACTCGGCCGGCTGATTGAGCAGGCCCGGCAGGGGCACGATGTTGTAATCATCAAGGATTCGCGCCCGGTGGCGGCGTTGCGCCCCATTGACGACAGCGATCTGGATCTGGCGCTGGAGATCACCGACGCGCAGGCCCAGCGGCTCTGGGACTGGTCTGAAAAGCAGCCCGGAAAGACGTTCAGTTCACCGGAAGCGGCAGTGAAATTCCTCAAGAAAGAGTTCAGCAAACCCAATGAAAATAGTTCTGGAGGAAGGGTTCATGCGCCGCTGCCGGAGCGTAAGCGCGCAGGAAAGCTCCGCCGTCCTTGATATTCTCGCGAACCTAAGAAGCGCCCTATCCAACCCGCAACAGTCCGGCGGGTTGGGGCTACGAAAACTCCATCCGTTTGAGCTTTGGGAGGTGCGCGTCGGCCTGAAGCTGCGGGCACTATTCTTTCACAAGAACAATACTGCTGTTTTCGTTTGCCTCGGCACCCACGATGAGGTACAGGCTTTCTTACGCCACTACAAGGATTCGGCGACGCATTAGGACGGTCCCGCTATGGCAGCGCGGAGCCGATGAACCGCGCTAGATCCGCCTTCAGTTTCTCAAGCGACGGCCGATACGTATACATCATGTGGCCGGCCTCGAAGAAGTCCATGCTCACATGATTGCGTAGGGTGGGGTCGAGCCCCAAGTGGTCGAAGGTGTATTGCGTGGCGAAAAACGGGGTGGCCAGGTCGTAATGGCCGTTGGCGACGAACACCCGCAGGTCGCGATTTTGAGTCATAGCCGCGCGCAGGCTGTCGGACACGTTCACATAGCGGTTATCGTAGTCGCCCCAACTCCAGGGATGCACGCGTCCGGTGAGGATCTCATACGGCATGTCGCTTTCCCATTTCAACTCGGCGCGCACATATTGGTTCCACGAAGCGGTAAACGGAGCGTACACGCTGGCGTAACTGGGATCGTAATCGGGATAAGCGCTGGTGGGGTCGAGATCGATCCCCTCCAAGCGGCTGTCGTAGCGGCCCACGGTGCGGCGTTCCTCGCGCAGCAGTTCTTTGGTGAAGCGGAAGATGGGCACGCGGAGGTTGCTCTCGTCGATAAATTTAGCGGGCAAGCCGGTCAGGCGGGCCAACTTCTGGGCGGTTTCGGCGCGTTCCTCGGAAGAGATGCCATCGCCTTTCAGCAGCGCCAGAGTGTACTCGTGGGAGGCGTACTGGCGGCTCTCTTCGATCGCCTTTTCCTGGCTGGCCATCAGGTCCGGCGGAAGCTTTTTGTGATACCAGGCGGTGGCCGTATAGGTGGGCAAGAACAGAATGTACGGCAGATCGTTGCCGCGGTCGAAGCTGATGGTGCCGAAGTTCAACACCGCCGAGATCAGCATCACGCCGTTGAGGGCGTAGCCCATGCGCTGCTGCAAATACCCGGACAGATTGGCGGCGCGGGTGGTGCCGTAGCTCTCGCCGGCCAAAAACTTAGGCGAGGTCCAGCGGCTGCTGCGGGTGGTGTAGAGGCGGATAAAGTTGGCCACCGATTCCAGGTCGCCGTCGATGCCGTGGAAGTTCTTGGCATCCTGCTCGGGGATGGCGCGGCTGAAACCGGTGCTGACCGGATCGATGAACACCAGGTCGGTGAGATCGAGGATCGAATATTCGTTGTCGACTAATTTGTAGGGTGGCGGCAGAGCGTTGCCTTGCGGATCCATGGCCACGCGCTTGGGTCCCAGGGCGCCCAGTTGCAGCCAGACTGAAGACGAACCCGGACCGCCGTTGAAGGCGAAGGTCAGCGGGCGCTTGGTCGAATCAGCCACGTCGTCCTTGATGTATGCGATATAGAAAATGCTGGCAGTGGGGGTGCCGTCTTCCTTTTTCAGCAACATGGTGCCGGCGGTGGCGGTGTACTTCAACTCCTTGCCGCCGATCTGAATGCTGTGCTTGGTTTGCGAAACCTTTTCTTCGGGCGGCTTCTTGTCGTCCTTGGCTTTGTCATCTTTCGCCTGCGAACTGGCGGCGGGCGGCTTGGGGCCTTCCTGCGGCTGGGCGGAGGCGGAGACTGCGGAAATGAGCAGGGCGGTTCCTAATAGCGCGTGTCGAAGCATAAGTGACGATTGTAATGCAGGAGTCGGGAGGTATGTTGGATGCTCAGACGGGGCGCGATTTTGCGACCGCGCGGCCGCAGAGCACGCAAAAGTCCGCGCCTTTCACATCCAGCCGCTCGACGCCGTGGCTGGAGGTCATAACGCAGCGCCAGTCGTCACAATGGCGCAATCCGAAAGTGTGGCCTAACTCGTGAACCGCTTCTTTCAGCAGCCTTTCCCGCATAAGTTCTTCGCGCGCAGGCAGGCCGTAGAACTCCTCTCGCAGGCGGTGGAGCGATACTACGGCACAAGCGCCGCTCAATTGCGCCTCGCCAAAGACGAAGGTCAGGACGGGGACGTAGAGATCCAGTGAAGTGACCGCGAGCAAACGCGCGCCTGGGTGGGCAAGCGGCTGCATAGCTTGCAGAATTGCCGTTGAATAATGCTGATTGCGGACCGGTTCGTGCGCGAAAGCCACGTCGAGGCGTTCGGGCCGGATGTCGCAACGCATGCGGAACATGCGTACCAGGCGGCCGGCAAGTTCGCCTAGGATGTCGGCCGAAACGTCGATGCCCAACAGGTGGATCACGTCACTTCAAACCGTAGCGCTTCAGTTTGTTATAGAGCGTGGTGCGGTCGATGTCCAGAATGCGCGCAGAGCGAGACAGGTTGTGGTCGGTCTCGCGCAGCACGCGCTCGATATGCACGCGCTCCACATCGTCCAGCGTGCGTCCGGTGGGGGCGCCGCTATCCTGGAACTGGAAGGAGAAATCCGCCGGCTTGATTTCGGGGCCGCGGCAGACTACCAGCGCGCGCTCGACGGCATTCTCCAGTTCGCGCACGTTGCCGGGCCACTCGTGGTTCATCAGCACTTGCAGGGCGTCGGGCGAAATCTGGGGGACCGGGCGGCTGGTCATCATGCAAAACTTATTGAGAAAGTGCGCGGTCAGCAGAGGAATATCTTCGCGGCGATCGCGCAGCGGCGGCAGATCGATACAGAAAATGTGCAGCCGGTAGTATAGGTCGGGGCGGAAGGTACCGGCCTTCACTAGCCCTTCCAGGTTCTTGTTGGTGGCCGCGACGCAGCGGAAATCGACCTTGATGGGCTGATTGCCGCCTACGCGCACGATCTCCTTTTCCTGCAGGACGCGCAGCAAATCGGTCTGGGTCTTGAGGCTGATGTCGCTGATTTCGTCCAGGAAGACGGTGCCGCCGTCGGCCACTTCGAACTTGCCTTTCTTGCGGTATTGCGCGCCGGTGAAGGCGCCTTTTTCGTGGCCGAAAAGTTCGCTTTCGAGCAGTGTCTCGGTGAGCGCGCCGCAGTGGATCGTCACCATCGGCATATAGCGGCGGGGTCCGGCGGCATGGATGGCGCGCGCCACCACTTCCTTACCGGTGCCGCTTTCGCCGGTGATCAGCACGGTGGCTTCGGTGGGCGCCACCATCTCGATCAGTTCGCAGACCTTCTTCATGGACGGCGCTTTGCCGATCAGTTCGGTAGAGGGCGACACTTCCTGCAGATTCTCGCGCAGCCGCACCACTTCGCGCCGCGCCCGCCGGTGTTCCAGCGCATTCGACACCAGGTGCGAAAGCTCGTCGGGATCGATGGGTTTGGTGATGTAGTCGTAGGCGCCCTGTTTCAGCGCCTGCACCGCCGTTTCCACCGACGCATAGCCGGTCATAATAATGACGGTCAATTCCGGATCGGCCTCCTTCAGGCGGGACTGCAATTCCATGCCGTCCATGCCGGGCATTTTGATGTCGAGCAGCGCGACGTCGTATTCCGCATTTGTAATCGATTCCAGCGCCTCGCGCGCGCTGCCCACGGGCCGGGCCTGATAGCCCTCGCTCGAGAACCACTTTCCCAAGGAATCGCGCACCACGGTTTCGTCGTCCACGATCAGGATCTTGCCCTTGGTTTTCGTTTCTGTAGGTTCTTCCACTTGCGTCATCTCTGTTTCCTTCGCCCCAACCATTGGTGGCGGTATTTCTACCCTTTTACGCCCGCTTCTTCACGATCACGGCCTTGGATCGATACGGCCGGACTCGCCACCGGCAAGGCAACTATAAACTCCGTGCCTTTACCCGGGGTGGAATCGACCGCGATCTCGCCGCCGTGCTGTTCGACGATGCTGCGCGCCACGGCCAAGCCCAGGCCGGTGCGTTGTTGATCCTCTTTAGTGGTAAAGAATGGATCGAAGATCTGGGCCAACACTTCGGCGGGAATTCCCTGCCCCGTGTCGCGCACGCGAATGCGCGCCTGGCCCGACGCATGTCCATCTGCGGTAGCCACGTCCAGGGCCCCGCCCTGGGGCATGGCCTCGGTGGCGTTCACCAGCAACACCAAAACCGCCTGCTGGATCTGCCCGGCATCGCAGAGCACCGGCGGCAGATCTTGCGCCAGGTGGCTGGTTAATTCAATACCCAGGAGTTCGGCCTTATGCCTCACCAGCACCAACGCGCGGCCGATCAGCACGTTCAGATCGTTGGGTTCGCGATGGCTGGGCGCCTGCCGTGCGAACGTCAGCAGGTTGCGCATGATATCGCCGCAGCGCTTACTCTCGCGCTCGATGATCTGGAGGTTGCTCCACCATTTCGGTTCGCGATCCGGCGGCGCCCTTCTCCACTTCGCGCAGGGTCAGGCGCGCATAGGTGAGGATTCCGAACAGGGGGTTGTTCACCTCGTGCGCGACCGTGGCGGCCAGTTTTCCGATCGAAGCCATTTTCTCGCTGGAGAGCAGAGAGCGATGCGCCTGATCCAGTTCCGCTGTCTTGCGTTTCACGCGCTCTTCGATCTCGGCATGCACGCCGGCGACTTCGGCAGTCATCTTGTTGAAGGACGCCGCCAGATCGCTGAGTTCGTCGTTGGAGCGCACCGGCAGGCGGTAGTCCAGATCGCCATCGGCCACTCGGTGGGTGCCGGCGATTAGCTCCTTTACCGGCCGGTAGACTACGCCCCAAATGAAGAGCACGCTGATCAGCCAGACCAAGGCGAGCGTCAGCGCCATGAACAGGATCAGGTGCGCGCGGTGCTGCGTCATTTGCGCATCCACGGTAGCCAGCGACAGGTTGGCGTCGATTACGCCGAGCACGCGATTGCCCAGCCGGATGGCAGCCGGTACAAGCGGGCGCATTTTCGATGGGCCGGATCACGCCCAGCAGCCGTTCGCCGTGTCCCGGGAAGATACGGGCGCGGTCGGGCCGGTTGAGTTTCACCAGCGGCGCGCTTTGCGCGTGGCACCCGTAGCAGGCTTCCGCGCTCTTGTCGACCACCCGGTTGACCTCGGCGGCGTCGGTGGAGAAGCTGATGCGGCCTTCTTTATTGAAGATGCGGATGCGCCGGATACCCGGCTCGCTACCCAGTTCCTGCATGACGTTGTAGCAGCGCCTGGCGATCGTTGCGCAGCATCTCGTACCGGGTGCTGCGCTGGATCACGTCGGTGATCCGCTCGGCCGATTGCAGCACCATTTCTTCGGAATGGCGGCGCAGTTCGCGCAGGTTGAAATAGCCGAATAGAGCGAACAAAGCCGCCGTGCTCGCGACCAGACACACGGCGAGTTTGGCGGCTAATCCAACGCGAAGTCTGATGGGAGCGGGCATGGGCGCCTACCCGACGCCGGCGGGTACGCCTTCGTCGATACACTGGTGGGCCGGCAGCCTGTCGGATTCGATGTTTCTTCAAACACCGGGAAATATTGCGCAATCACGCGGAAGAAGGCGAACCCCAACGCGATGATCGCCAGAGTGATCGCGATTTCGGTCCATCGGGGAACGTAATGCGTACCCGAGCCCGCTTCCATACCGGTGATGCTGACGTTGAGGCGATTGGTGATGAAACCGAATAGCACCATAACCGCGCAGCCGTAAAGCTTGGCGGGATTCCAGCGCACTCGCGCTCTGGAACAGCAACACCGTGGGCACCGCCAGCAACGCGATCTCGAGCCCAAACAGCCAGGTTTCGGTGCGATTCTCGCGCAGCAGGCCGAGTACGCCGCGCTGCCCAAATCCAGGAAGCGGATAAAGAGAAGCACCATCAGCAGCACGGCCAACACCCGCGCCAAGCCGGCAGCCAAGGGCACTTCCAGGTCGCGGCCGAAAGCCCGGCTGCTATGCCAGGATTCGAATATGGTCATGGCCAGCCCCATGCAAATGGCCGACAGGTAAAAGAACAGCGGCAGCAGGGGCGTGTACCAGAGGGCGTAAAGTTTATGGGGCACGATGAGGTAAAGGCTGCCCAAGGACGATTGATGCAGCGTGGAAAGGAGGACGCCCACGATCATGAGCGGCACGGAAATGAACTTGAGCCAGTCGAGCGGCTTCTTCCATCCCAAACGTTCGAAAACCACGGGGGCGAATTCCAGCGCCAGTACGGTGGTGTAAAGCGTGACGCACCAGGCCACTTCGAACATCACCGAGTGCGGGTTCCACATCACCAGCGGATGCCACACGCGGTCGGGCCGGCCCAGGTCGAACAGGAGCGCCATCACCACCAGCACATAGCCCAGGAAAGCGGTCAGAATGGCCGGGCGCAGAATCGGCTTGTAGCGCTCGATATTGAAGATATGGACCACCGCCACCAGGGTGAATCCGCCTGCGGCCAAGCCTACGCCGCACAGGATATCGAAGCCGATCCAGATTCCCCAGGGAAACTGGTCGTTGAGGTTGGTGACCGCGCCTAGTCCGTAGCGCACGCGCAAATAGGTGGCATAGGCGCCCGCTGCCATGAGTAAGGCAAAGACCGCGCGCCAGACGGTGATGCGGGGCAGCCGGTTCGCAGTCATCGCTTGCCCCCTTCCGCGCGGGCAACTTCGTCGCGCCGGTTAGTGATCCACCAGATGCCGCCCAGCAGCACCGAGCCCACCGACACGACGTTAGGCACCGCTTCGAGCACGCGCCAGGTCAATTGCGGCAGCGGTTGTTGCGGCAGGTTGGTGCGCAGCCCGATCTGTTCGAAGGGCACCGCCGAAAGGTACAGCACGGAAGTGCCGCCGACTTCCTGTAATCCGTAGATACGCTGGTAATAGCTGCCCGGCTTTTCGGCGATGCGGCGGTGCGCTTCGGCCACCAGCGCGTCCCGGTCGCCGCAAGTAGTGGCTCCGGTCGGACAAGCTTCGGCGCAGGCGGTAGGCTTGCCGGCACCCTGCCGGTCGTAGCACATGTCGCACTTCCGCACCTTGGGCAGCCTACTGTTCCACTCGTAAGCAGGCACCTGGAAGGGACACGCCGTCATGCAATAGCGGCAGCCCATGCACTTCTCTGCATCGTAAACCACCGGCCCCAAGCTGGTCTTGTGCAGCGCGCCCACCGGGCAGACCGAGGCGCAGGTCGGCTCGGCGCAGTGCATGCACAAGCGGCGGCTAAAGTGGTCGCCAAAGGTTTGGATGGCGGTCAGCTTGTGTGCCGAGATCCGGGTCTCGGCCGCGACCTTATCGTCGTAAGGCAGATGCCAACGCTCGGCGCAGGCTGCTTCGCACGACTTGCAACCGATGCAGAGGGTGCTGTCGTAAAGAATTGCTTTAGACATAATCAGATGCCTAACTCTTTTATACCGCAGTTCACAACCGATGGTGTAGCGAAATCTACGCAGTCAGGAAGAATTCGCCGGTTACTTGCCGCCAATTGGCGTCCGGCAGCCCCGCCAGCAGGTCTTCGGTCGGAAGCCGCCGTCGGCCGCTGCCGCGCCCGCCAGCTGCGGTTGGGTGGCGTAGAGGCGTCCCACTGCTTCGCGCATCCAGCTACGAACCATGCCTTTGGGAACCAGGTTGCGCGCGGTGCTCTCCTCGTCGGGAACATGGATCAGCGCCAGCCAGCCTTTGCCGTACGGATCTTTCCGTAGCAATTCGGGATTGGCGATCACTTCCGGATTGATTTCCATGACTTCGCCTTCGGTGGGGGAGACCATATCGGTCTTTTCGCCATCCCGGAAGAGCGACCAGGTTTTCTGGCCCTGCCGGATCCACTGTCCCGGTTTCGGCAATTCGATGCGCTCTACATGGCCAGCCAGGGCCGCCGCGAATTCGTCCATGCCTACGCGCACTAAATTACGCCGTTCCTGCATTGCCCAACTGTGGCCCGGGTGATACGATAACCGCTCGGGAACCCGGAAGCCTTCGACATACGATTGATCGAGGGCGGTCGATGCCGCACTTACCCGCACCGCAGCAACCTGTGGCGCTTTCCGGCGATTGATAAGCCAATCAAGGCCGATAAAGATTGAAAAAGTAACCAGAACCAGAATGACCGTCATTGTAGTGCCTCCTTCTTACGCTGTTCTATAGGGCACGTTCCCGGCCATTTTGTGGAGTTTTTAAGCTGATTAAACTGTTGTGTTTGCTGACAGTTAGCCTTGTGGAGAAATTCTACGCCGCCGCCACTGTAGGATTTCCCTACGGGGAGATTCGCGACCCTCACCGTAAGTCGATGATTTGACAAGGCGCACTGCCGGCGTGGCATTTCTCCACGCGGTTGTAGGGATTAACAACAGAAATCGAGGCTGAAGCCAGCCCTACCTGCTACCCTTTCTGATCCGGGCTACATTCGAATACGCGGACTCGCCCTTGGCGTTAGCTGCGCGCACCCGGTAGCACACCAGACCCTCGGGGGCCGCGCCGTCTGCAAATCCCGTTTGCAGAGGGCGACTGGGTGGATAAACGGGTCCACGAACCTTGGGCACCCGCGCGGCGTTCCACGATTATGCCTGTTAGGTCGACGCCGTATGTTTCCCAGTGCAGTTGCACAGCTTTGCCGCTCACGGTGGCGGTCAGCGCACCAGGAGTTTCCGGGAGCACCGGCCAATCGAAGTAATTCTCGTCGGCAATTGCCATCACGCTATCCCGAACCGGCAGCTTCCGAAACACTCCGTTCGCCTCCGGAGGGGCGAGTGGCTCGATCTTGCCCGATACTACGTCGATCAGCACCGGGTGTTCGATCCGGCTATTGGTAATCGTCAGGTCAGCCTTGACAGTGGGGAATTCCCGGCCCGGTTCGCTATGGGCCGCCAGCCAATACGCCACAATCGCCTTGCCGTTCTTGCCGCGGAATCCATAGGCCAGGAAAGGGTGGGCGCCGTCGTGCAGCGCGGGAATTCCCGGCGGCGTGATGGCGATGGATGGATCGAGGCGCGTATCCGCAAACAGCGCGTTGGCGTTTTGTAGAGCGAAAAATACGGGGCGCGGCGCAAAGTCGTCCGGCATGTAACGCAGGCCGTGGAGCATCCCGAAATCGTCATACTCGTTGCCATCGGCGCCGGCCGCCAGGAGCCACACGAAGGTGCGTACGCCTTGTGCCCAGTTGTAAACCAAGCCGCGCGGAATGTACTTCGATTGCACGGTTTCGTCCGACCCGGCCCACGACGGGATGGAATTGAATTCGTCATCCCAGAACGGAATGTCCTGGCGTATGCCGGGATAACCGCGGACCAGGGCGCGCAGTTTGGCGGGCGACTCCTCACCGTAGGCGCCCGAATCCATGGCTTCGGGATTGACATTTTTTCCGTATCCAGGATAGGTGTGATAGGCGAAGACATCGATCCCGGCTGCGCAAGCACACGCGTCGAGCGCCCGCCGTGCGAAATCGCGCGCAGGTTCGGCCTGTCCGCCATAAATCACCTTGGCTGCCGGATCGGCGCCATGCACGGCCGGTATGAAGGCCTTCAGCAGGTGTCCATAGTCCTCGGGACTGGCTACCGGATTCCAATAATCGATATCCTGCTCGTTCCACAGGGCGTAGTAGCTGATGCGTCCGCGGAAATGCTCCACGACGAACTGTACATATTTAGTGAAGGCCGCGATTTGTTCGGGCGTTTTGGGCGGCCAGTAGACCGAATAGAGGCTGCGGTCGGGATTGTGGAACCCGTTGGCGGCGGGCGGCATGGCATCGGGAAGCTTACCTACAGGCGCGGTGTAGATCGGATTTCCGTACATCAACTGCACCTGCACCTTCACGCCGTTATCCACCAGCGAATCGACGTAGTCATCGAGACCCTCCGGAATCGCCAGCACGCCGCGCTTCTGCTCGATCCAATCCCAACTGGTGTAGTCGGACGTATTCTCGTACTGGCCGATGCGGATCCAACTGACACCGGCGTCGAACATGCGCGTCCACCAGCGGCGGTCCCAAGGGAGGTACGGATCGCGAGGCAGGTCGGAATTGATGCCGAAGCCATCTTGGATCTGGGAGGAGCGTTTGGGGGGTACCTGCCTTTGGGCGGCGAGCGGCAGGATGGCCAGGAGGAAAATGAGCGTGGCGCGCATAGAGTTACCGTTATACACCAGCGCGCCGTCGTGCGCCCGAAAAAGCTGCGATTATTCCGGCGGCACGTTCTTCACGCCCGCCAATTCGTCGAGCAACTGCGCAATCATAGCCTCACCACCGCGGTCGAAATCAGAATGCGCGGCAGCCGGCCGGTGCGCTTCGAGCCACGCTTGAATCAACTCAGTGACCGGCTTTGCAACGGATTCCTCGGCGCCCGGCTCAAATCGTAATGGAATTTCGGCACGCTGGATGGCCGCCAACAGCAAATCGGCAAACTTCATCGGGCGCCCGCCTTCAGGCCGGTGGCCGCGTGGTGGTTCAACGGTCCCGAGCCATGGCCTAGCCCGGGGTTCGAGCGAATGGCCAGGGAGACGTAGTTCTTGGCCCGCGCCACAGCCGCATCGAGGGCAGCACCGCGCGCGAGTTCGGCTGCGATGCCCGCCGATAGAGTGCAACCCGTCCCATGGGTGTGCGGTGTTTCGTAATGCGGCGAGGTGAACTCGCGCATATCCTGGCCGTCGAACAGCACGTCCACGGCGCTCTCCTCAAGGTGCCCGCCCTTTACCAGCGCAGCCTTGGCGCCCATTTCGCAAAGACGCCGGGCGGCCGCCCGCATGTCGTCGATGGTGCGTACGGCAATGCCGGTTAGTTCTTCGGCCTCGTGCAGGTTGGGACAGATCAGGCCCGCCCGCGGCAGCAGGAGTTCCCGCACCGCGGCGATGGCGTCGGCCGAGATCAAGGGCTGACCGTGTTTGCTGATCATCACCGGATCGACCACCAGCGGGAAGCGGAAATCGGCGGCCGCCGCGGCAATGGCTTCCACGATCTCACTGTTGCCGAGCGCGCCGGTTTTGGCCGCTTGTGGAGGGATATCCTCGAGCACCGCGTTCAATTGCGCCAGCACCAGTTCGGCGGGAATGCAATCGACGCGAGTGACGCGGACCGTGTTCTGGACGGTGAGCAGCGTGATCACGGCCTCGCCATAAACGCCGAATTGATGGAATGTTTTCAGATCCGCCTGAATACCGGCACCGCCACTGGGATCGGAACCGGCAATCGTGAGCGCTACGGGAATCATGTTGTGAATAGTCTAACAAGTTGACGGGGGGTGTTGAAATGGTCCGCGAGGACATCGGACGTCTACATTGGCGATGTCCTTGGATGATCAATTGCGCGGCCGGTACCTAATACCGGTGACCGATCAGCAAGCTAGCCAAGGCATACAGGCACAGGAGCAGTTCCGCACCCAGGAAAACCATCGGGATAAGCGTCGCCCAGAACACGGCCTTCCTAGTGATATCGCCTCTTCCGCATCTGGGCGCCGGATATTTGCTTCGCCTGGCAAGGCTGCCCTGGCAACCCACACCTTCGAGGATAGTTTGATAGGGAGTAGTCTGTCATTCGCCGCAGATCTACGATCGACCGCCGTCGAAATTTTGCCGATTGACGTGCCGGAGGTTGTTCGCCTTGTAAGAGGGGTGTTCGTTGCCGGGAACTTGCGCCGGTCGCGCCAAACGAGAATTAGAAATTTGGCTCCCCGGCATGGATTCGAACCACGATTCACGGCTCCAAAGGCCGCTGTCCTACCATTAGACGACCGGGGAATATTGCAACGCTTGCGTTCTCCTTAGTTTATCCTCTTCGCCGAGGCGCCCGCAACGTTGCTTGCGGTATTTGAAAAATCGTCACCGGTGCTGAAGGCGACGAGAGCCGGTGTCGACGAACACGACGCCTTAAACGATGCGCAGATCCTTTGGCGTCGGTGTCAGAACCTCGCATCCGCCGCCAGTAACCACCACCGTGTCTTCAATCCGGATGCCGCCCAATCCCTTCGATATACACACCGGGCTCAATCGTGATCGCCATCCCGGTTGCGAGCGGCGTTTTATCTTTCTTCCCGATGCGCGGCAGTTCATGGATTTCGAGTCCCAGACCGTGACCGGTGGAATGGACAAACGCGCGATCCAGTCCGTAAGCCCGCAACACCTTGCGCGCCACGCGGTCGACATATGCGGTGGTGATGCCGGGGCGCACCGCGTCGATCGCGGCCAGTTGCGCCTCAAGGACCGCGCGATACAAGCGCTTGATGCGCGCGCCGGGTTTGCCGAGAAACAGCATACGAGTCATGTCGCTGGCGTAGCCGTCCTGAAAAGCGCCCATATCCACCAGCACCAGTTGTCCCGCTTTCAACGCGGCGCCGGTAGGGTGCGCGTGGGGCAGCGCCGAACGCTCGCCGAAAGCCACGATGGTTTCAAATGCTGGCTTTTCCGCGCCCAAACGGCGCATCTGATGATCGATTTCGGCAGCCAGATCCTGTTCGCGGATGCCCTCGCGAATCCGGCGCGCCGCCCGTTCGAAGGCCTTCGAATTGGTGATAACCGAACGGCGGATCAGTTCGATCTCGCTCCTCGATTTCAGCATGCGGAGCGCTTCCAGCCATCCCGCCACGGGTTGCAGAGAAGAATTCACCGCCATCTTGGAGCGCAAAATATCGTAGGAGTCAAAAGACAAGTGGGCACGTTCGAAGCCCAGCGTGTGAACGCGCGCATCCGCGGCGGCTGCGGCAACCGCGAGAAGCAGCGGCCCTTTACAAACCTTGGTGCGGCAAGAAATCTCGGACTTGGATTGAATGGCGTAGCGCGGGTCGGTAAAAAAGACGGCTTCGCCAGGGAAGACTAAGAGCGCGCCGTTGCTGCCCGTGAAGCCGGTGAGGTAGCGTACGCTGGCAGGCGCCGTAACCAGCATGGCGTCCAACTGCCGGTCCTCAAGCCCTGCGGCCACCAGGCTGCGGCGTTGTTCGAATTCGGCATTCACTCGGAGAGTTCCTGGGCCAGCACTACAGCACGCTCCGACAAGGAGTCTGCCTGCGAGTAATCGCCGCGCTGTTCGGCTTGCTCGCATTGCTGCAGGAAGGATTCGATCCTATCCACCAGGGATTTATCGTGGGGCGAGAGATGCGCCTTGGCGCGATTCATACGGTCACTGATTTCCCGTTTGCGCCCCTCGATAATGCCTTTGATCTTTTTCTGTTCCTCGCCGCCCAGGATGGGTTGAATAGGCGCTTGCTCGGTGACTGCCTGAACCGGTGGCGCGGGTGTCTCAACGTCCGCATCCGTATCTGCTTTGGCCGTACTGGGCGCCGAGGTTCCTGCGGCGGAACGTGGCCGTGCGGCACGGGTGGGGGCCGGGGTCACCTCAGGCTTCTCGGGCACAGGAGTCTCTTCGGCGACCTGCACCTTGGGGATCGATTCGGGGTTGAATTTTTGTTCCGGCGGCAGAGTTACCGCGGTCTGCGGAAT
Organism: Bryobacterales bacterium; assembly: GCA_963738345.1. Lineage (GTDB taxonomy): Bacteria > Acidobacteriota > Terriglobia > Bryobacterales > Bryobacteraceae > Bog-159. Next base: position 764,657 of record CAVTWI010000002.1, on the reverse strand, counting down.
CGATAGCGGCGCTTCCGGGGCGGGTGGTTGGACTGCCGTGGGTTGGGGCGGCGCCGGGGTGGCGGCCTGCTTCCGGGTACCTAACGTACATCCGGCCAGCGGCACCATCAATAGGATAGTGAGAAGTGGTGATCGCATGGCGGTGGTCGATATAATTTTAACATTCCCCCTAGACCGAAAGCGGCAAGCGCAGCATGAACGTGGTTCCTTTGCCGGGTTCGCTGATGAAATCGATGGTCCCATCGTGCAACTGCACGATGCGGAAGGTCATCGCCAGGCCGATTCCCGATCCTTCAGTCTTGGTCGTGTAATACAGCCGGAAAATCTTTCTCGCGCAGCTCCGGCGGAATGCCGACGCCGGTATCGCTGATGCGAATCTCGGCCTCCTCTTCACGCACCGCGCACTCGATGCCGTAACTCGCCGCCCTGCGGCATGGCCTGAATGGCGTTCACCACGACATTCAGGATGGCCTGCTTCATCAGGTCCGCGATCCACGCGGATGTTTGCCGCCTCCGTCTCCGCATCCACCGACACACGGATGCCGGCCGCCTCGGCCTGGGGAGCAGCCAGATCCACGATTCTCGCGCACGAACGAATCGAGCGGCACTTCCGCCAGGTGCAATTCCACGGGCCGGGTGAAATCCAGGAACGTCTTCACCACGCGATCCAGCCGCAGAATCTCGCGCGAGATGATTTCCATCTGGGGCGCGACGTCGGTGTCCTCGCGCGCCAGTTTCATGCGCGCCACTTCCACGTGCATCAGGATGGCGTTCAGCGGATTCTTCACTTCGTGCGCCACGCCGCTGGTGATGCGGCTGATGGCCGAGAGGCGGTCGGCGGTCTGCAGTTGACGTCCCACCTGGCGCGCCGCCTCGGGATCGCGCAAACGCACCAACAGCCCGGTGCCGCGGCCGGGATTGTTTCCCGCGCCTGAGAGGCTCCAGAATGTCCACCGAGAGCAACGCGACGAAGGCGCCCGAGCCATCGCCGCGGGTGATGGGCACGCGCCGGTTGCGGATGGTCCGGCCGGTTTGCGCTGCCTGCGCCAGCATCAGTCCAAGCGTGGTGTTGGGCAGGAAAATCTCCGGACAGCGCTTGACCCATCAAATCGGCGCGGACTTTGCCCAGAAATTTCTCGACGGCGCCGGAGGCCACCACCAGGCGGCGGTCGCGGCCGAACATCAGACGGCGTCTTCCAGTTGGTCGAGCAGGCGTTCGAAATTCCCGCGCAGATCGGAGAAATCGAACTGCGCGCCGCGCAATTGCTCGCCCAGCAGATTGACCTTGGTAGCCATGACGCCGAATTCGTCGGCGCCGGTGCGCGAGCACAGGGACAGGGCATTCGGGATCGTACTCGCCCTTGGCCACCAGATCGAGCATGTGGCCCAAGCGTCCCAAGGGGCGGAAGGCGATGATGGAAAACAGCAGGGTAATGCAGAGCGCGCCGGCGAGCGAAGCCAGTGCCACGCTGGCACTCTTTTTCACGGTGGGCATGATATCGAGCGCCTTGATCAGCGGCGGATAGATGACCACACGTACAAACATCTCGGCATTACCGGGCGTGCCCAAGGGCTGCTAGAGTTGGTAGGAAGTGGACTGGTTTAGGATTCTCAGCTTTTCGAGCCAGTTGGTGTTCTCGACGACGGGCTGTGAAGTTTTCGATACAGCGGGAACTTGTTGCCTTGAACCTTGGGATCGCTGTCGATCAGGATTTCGTCGTTTTTATCGCAAACCGCGATCTCCAGCAACGCGTGCGAAGCGCTCATGATGTCGATCAGGTTGCGATTGAGATTCGAGTCCCGCAGGGCATCGCGCCAGGGGTGTTGACGGTCGGCGATTCAGCGCGTCGACCACCGCATTCGAAGCCATGCGCTTCAGCAGCTCGGCGTGCTCCAGCGTGGCCTGGTACTGCGCGTCCATCTGATAGCCCAAGTCGAGCATCGAGATGATGGCGACAATGGCCGTCATCACCAGGACCGAAGAAAGCGTCAACCGGGTTTGGGTGCTCATTGCAGCGAGCTAATCGGGGATCAGCAGAAGTTTGCCGGCGGTGTGCCGGCCTTCCAGGTCGCGATGAGCCTGCGCGGCTTCGGCCAGGGGATACGCGCGGTCCACGCGGATCTTCAGTTCGCCGGATGCCACGCAGCCCAAGACGTCGCCGGCGCGCCACAGCAGTTCCTCGCGCGTCAGACAGTGATGCGCCAGGCTTGGCCGCGTGAGGAAACAGCGAACCTTTTCGCGTTCAAAATATTCGGATCGAATGGGGGCACCGGACCGCTCGATTGCCCGAACAGCGCCATGCGTGCCGCGCGGGCGCAGGCAGTTCAGGCCCTTGGCGAAGGTGGTCGCGCCTACGGAATCGTACACGACGTCGACGCCGCGGCCGCCGGTAAGGCGCCTCACTTCGGTTTCGAAATCCTGCTTGGGTGTAAAAGATGATCTCGTCGGCGCCGGCCTGTTTGGCGAGCTGCGCCTTAGCTTCGGTGGAGACCGTGCCGAATACCCGCGCGCCAAGCCGGCGGGCCATCTGCACCAGCAGCAATCCCGCGCCGCCGGCCGCCGCATGGATCAGGCAGGTATCGCCCGCTTTCAAGTGGAAAGGTGGAATGCGTCAGGTAGTGCGCCGTCATGCCCTGCAGCATGGCCGCGGCCGCCGTCTGCAAATCCACGCCATCGGGAATCTTCACCAATTGCGCGGCGGGAACCACGGCATACTCCGCATAGGATCCGCGCGCCATGGCGTAAGCCACGCGATCTCCCGGCGCAACAGCTCAGTGACACCCGGTCCCACGGATTCCACGGTGCCCGCGGCCTCCGCCCCAAGGGTCACCGGCAATTCCGCTTTATAAAGCCCGGTGCGGAAGTACACATCGATGAAGTTCACGCCCGACGCGGCGATCTTGACCAGCGCCTGTCCCGGTCCGGGGGCAGGCTGCGGCAGATCGACCAACTCCATCTTCTCCGGTCCGCCGGTTTCTTTGACTTGGATGGCTTTCATGATTACCCTTTGCGCAACGCGCGGCGCATGTGCACGGCCGATGCATAGAGTAACAGATACAACAAAGTGAACGGAAATGCAGCAAGGCGGCCCAAGGTGCGCGCGGCCCCGGCGCCGGTGAGCCCGGCGCGGAAGAGCGCGAAGTGCAGGATGGCGCGCCAATGTCCGCGGTCCAGCCAGAAGTAGTCGCCGTTTTCGTTAATCACGAAAACTTTCGGCCGGCAGCCGCGCCGCCAGCGACCATTTCCACTTGGTCATGATGGGCTCGGCCGAACACACCATCCCCAGGATCGAATATCCGTTCGCGGCCAGCGCGCGATACAGTTTGCGGCGACCGGCCGCCCCGCGATGGTCCGCCACGCGGTGGACGGTTTGAATGCCCTCGGGCGCGCCGGTATAGCAAGTGACCAGATCGATCGAGACCGGCTCGCCATAATTGCGGCGAAGGCCGGGCAAGGCGCGTTCGATCAGGTGGCGCGATCCGCTTTCTACGAGCAGAATGCGGCTAACCGGCGGCTCCGAGCGGCGGAAGAAATATCTCACTACACGACTATAGCTTTTTTGCGGGGTCACAAGCGCCGCCAAGTGAATCTGTCCCATCCTTACCATCACTTAGCCGCATACGCACTCCCCGCGCCGAAAAACGCATGCTCTACTCAAATCGGATAGCGGGCTCTAACCCGTCATCCCTCAAGGAGTAAATATATGTTGGTATCCGAGAAACAGCACGAAGCCAATAAGCAGAATGCCCAGAAGTCCTGCGGCCCGAAGACTGCCGAAGGACGCGAAGCCATCCGCTTCAACGCCCTTACCTTCGGGTTGCGCACCCGCACCATCATCCTACCCACCGAAAACGCCGCCGCTTACTCCCAACTTTGGGACGAACTGTGCGCCGATTTTAACCCCCGCACCCGCCTCGAAATGTGCTGCTTCGAAACCATCGTCGTTGCGCAGTGGCACCTCATCCGCAACGCCAACTCCGAAAATCGGATCTACCAGGAAATCCCCTTCGGCGAACACCGCTTTGCCATGCTCGCCGAAGTCGATAAACAGCGCACCAAATTTGAAAAAGAATTCCGCGCCGCTGTCGACTATCTGCAAAAGCTACAAAAGCAGCGTCCCGCGCAGCCGGAAGCGAAACCTGCCGAACCCCTGCAGCCCGTGCGCAACCCGCAGGTGACACCGCATCCCGGATTCGACATGTCCGAACCCGTCGAGCATCCGTTTTTCTGCGCGCCCGATACCACCGACACCCGGTAACTGTTTCCCGCACCGAGATCTTTGACAACCCCGCGCCCCGCAACGAAGGGTGCGCCAGCACTGTGTCCGATCCCTCTTCCGTAACCCTGTCCCCCGTCCCCAAAAACCCATCTCCCTCCCCAAATCGCAGTCCTCCCCCCGCAAAAAGGTATATCGAAGGCTAATCCCCGTCCCCCGGCCCCCGCCCCCTGACCCCGGCGAGCAAAGCGAGCCCTTTCTCTCCATTGAGTTGGGCTTCGTTCGTATAGAAGAGACTAATCCCCGGCCCCCGCCCCCGAACCCTGGCCCCGGCGAGCAAAGCGAGCCATCACACCACGACGCCGCGGGGCGCTACGCGAACCGGCAATACCGTGGCTCCCTCACGTTCGATCGCGCCGGCCACGCGATCCTTCGCGCCGGGCTTCACCAGGAACAACACACACCCTCCGCCACCCGCTCCGCAGACCTTAGCTCCCACAGCGCCGGCGCGGCGCGTTACCGAAACCAGGCGGTCGATCAGCGGCGTGGTAATGCCCGGAGCGTTCTTCTTGCGATTGCTCCACTCCTCGCGCAGCAGGCGCGCTACTTCATCCCAATCGGGTTTCTCGAGCGCCTGCCGCATAGCCCGCGCGATGGCGGCGATGCGGTCGAAATTACGATGCACGCCGCTGTCGCCGTCGATGTGCGCTTTCATCACTTCCCAATTGTTGATTCCGGAATTGCGCGGCTCGCCGGTATAGGCCAGGACCACGCGCTGGTTGAGATCTTCCAGATCGACCGCGACCGGCTTGCGGACCACGCCCGCTTCGGTCAGTTCGATAGCGCTGACGCCGCCGTACATGGCCGGATAATAATCCTGGCAGCCGGTCGGGACGCGGATGATTTGCGCTTCGATATTCTGGGCGATCTCGCGCAGTTTTTCGAGCTTGTGGCCCGCGTGCGTCAGCTTGTTGAAGGCGGCGGCCAGCGCAATGATCAGGGTGGAAGATCCGGAAATGCCGGCGCCGGCGGGCGCTTCGGAATGCGGTGACCAGGTCAAGCCCGGTCTCCGGCGCGAAGTAGCGCACCACGTAAGCGGCCAGCGGCAGTTTATAGCGGCGCGCGGCGCGCAAGGCGTCGAGCGAGTCAAACTCTTCGGCGCACGCGAGATCGCGCGAGCGCAGGGTGATCGCGTCGATCCGTGCGCGGTTTCGAGCACGCAACTGGCATAGCGGTCCACCGCGAAGTTGACCGTGACGGGATCGGCGTGAAAGAGGTAGAGCGGCCAGATATCGATGGTGCCGCCGGCCATATCCACGCGGCAGGGAGCCTTGGCTGTAATCTTCATGGGAGTCGACGACTCACTATATCGCGTGGCGCGGTGTAACCATTGGCTGGCGTGACCCGCCGCTACAGTAACAGAGGTTTCCCGTCCAGCTCTCTCATTCTGCGATTTGTTCGCAGACGGTTGTGAGGGGAGGTGTCTCTACCAGCTTTCGATCCGTCATGCGCGCCCTAATAATGATGACCTTGCTGTGGACTCTTGCAGCCAACGGTGCAATGCCCGCAAGCTTTGAAGAACTGGCGCGGCAGGCCGGCGAGGCACGGCGCGGCAACCATGTGCCTGAGGCGATCGAACTGTACCGCCAAGCCGTACAACTGACGCCGTCATGGATCGAGGGCTGGTGGTTCATCGGCACACTCTCGTACGCCACCTATCAGTATGCCGGTTGCCGGGATGCTTTCGGTCAGTTCGTGACTTTTGATACAACGCGCGCAGCGGCGTGGTCGCTGCTCGGGCTATGCGAGTTCGAGACGGGACAGTACGACGAAGCGAGGGAACATTTGCGGCAGGGACTCGCAGGCAAGGATCTGGCACCCGAGGTAGAGGCCGGTGCCCGCTTTCATTACGGTTTGTTGCTCACTCGCGCCGGCCTTTTCGAACAAGGCAAGCGGGAATTGGATCGGTATGCGCAAGCGGGCGGGCAGGAGCCCTCGTTTCTTACCGGCCTCGGTGTGAACGCTTTGCACGAATCCTGGCTACCCAATGAGGTGCCGGCCGATCGGATAGCCGTGGTGATGAAGGCGGGCACGGTGGCGCGTTCCTGGATTTTAGGGGAACTGGGCCCAGCGGAAACCGGCATGCAAGAGTTAGTGAACGAATACCCAAGCACGGAAGGGGTGCACTACTTATATGGTTCCTACCTTAGCTATACGCGTCCGGAGAAAGCCGTGGCGGAGTTTCGCCGCGAATTGTCGCTAAATCCCTCGAATATCGAAGCCAATGCCCTGCTGGCGTTGCTGATGCTGCGTAACAACGACGCCGCCGGCGCACTTCCATATGCCAAGAAGGCTGTGGATGAAAAGGCGTCGAGTGCTACGGCGGAATATGCCTATGGCGAAGTTCTGATACAAACCGGCGACTTGCGGCAAGGCATCGCCAGGCTGGAGGCCGCGGAACGGTTGGACCCGGAGTCATTGGAATTCCATATGGCCTTGGCGAGCGCTTACTCGCGGGCCGGGCGGGATGCAGACGCTCGGCGAGAGCGCCGCCAGTCACTCGATATGGCTGCGGGAAAACACCCGGAGAATACCGGGAAACCATGACGAGGATCATTCAACGCTTCACTCGATGCTGGTTGGTGACGGCCATCGCCGCGACGATGCCGTTGGCGGCCATTCGCTTACCGGATGGCAAGAAAGTAACGTGCGCCAATTGCCATCGCACGGAGGCCGCGACGCAACCAAAGACTGCTATGGGAATCGGCATTGAAATATCGCCGAACCAACAGGTGCTGAAAGAACATCCCAACCTGACGGTGAAAGAGAACGGATACTTATATAGTGTCGAACGCAAGAACGGCGCCAGCACCTATTCGGTCAGCGATGGAGCGCGCACCATTACCCTACCGTTGCGGTACGCGTTTGGCGCCCATAATCTGACATTCATCCTGGAATATCAGGGACATTTTTACGAAAGCCTGGTGAGTTATTACCAAAAGACCAAAGGCCTGGCGATCACGGCGGGGGACGAGACCATTCGGCCTCACAATCTGACGGAAGCCATCGGACGGTTGGCGGCGGAAGGCGAAGTGACGGCTTGCTTTAATTGCCACGGTACGGGGGGCGTGTCCGGGTGGCATAACAGCCTGGGACCCGTAAGCCACGGCGAATTGAATTTAGGATCGGTGGAGGCCGGGGTTAGGTGCGAGCGCTGCCATACGGGCGCGGATGTACATATGCAGGCGATGGGGGCGGGTAAGGCTGCACCGATTCCGCGGAAATTGGGCGAGATGGCGGCGGAAGAGATGTCGAATTTTTGCGGGGAGTGCCACCGGACATGGGAATCGGTGACGGGCCAGCATCTGCTCGGTCAGAAAAATGTCCGGTTTGCGCCGTACCGTTTGGCGAATAGCCAGTGCTTCCTGGGGAGTGATAAGCGCATCCGGTGTACGGCTTGCCATGAGCCGCACGGCGATCTGGTACGCGATGACGATCAATACGACCGGATTTGCCAGAGTTGTCATGGCGGTACACCCGCGATGGGTGTGTTAGCTAAAGAGCCTTCGAGGCGCTCCTGTACAATAGGAACAGCGCATTGTGTGAGTTGCCACATGCCCAAAGTGCAGTTGGAAGGGAGCCCGGCAGTCTTCACGGACCATGATATCCGGGTGGTTCGCGAGCATGAGGGGTATCCTGATTAAGGTTGGCCTGGTGACTGCGGGCGTCCGGCAAATTTGACATTTGCCTCCAACCCCGGTAACCTAAATATTTGAAACGACGAAGTGGAGACGTGTGTCAATGAGTACCGAGTTCCCTTCCAAGAATGGCGTTGTCCGCGCAATGGCATGTGATTGATGCCCAGGACGCTGTTGTGGGCAAGCTCGCCAGCAAGGCGGCTATGCTGCTGATGGGCAAGACAAAACCGATCTATACGCCGTTCCTGGATACCGGCGATCACGTGATCGTCATCAACGCCGATAAAGTCCAGGCTCACCGGCCGCAAAGAAACTGACAAAGTGTATCGCCATTTCACCGGTTACCCCGGCGGATTGGTGGAGAAGAGCTTCAAGCCGCGTGCGTGAAGAAGCGCCCGCCCGTATGATTGAAGACGCCATTTTCGGCATGCTTCCCAAGACCAAGCTCGGCAAACAGATGTATCGCAAATTGAAGGTGTATGCGGGCGACAAACATCCGCACGCGGCGCAGAAGCCTGCACAGCGCTGGCATATGAAATAACGGAAGGTAATTTAGTGGCAGCGACGATCGTTCAATATTTAGGTACGGGCCGCCGCAAGCGTTCGGTGGCTCGCGTGATTCTTACGGCCCGGCAAGGGCGAGATTCAAGGTCAACGGCCGCGCATTCGAGAATTATTTCCCCACGGAAAGCCGCGCGCGCCATGGTGCGGCAGCCGCTAGCGGCCACCGAGACCGCGGAAAAGTTCGATCTCGCTGATTCTCGCCGATGGCGGCGGCGTGGCCGGCCAGGCGGGCGCCGCCCGTCTTGGCATCGCCCGGGCACTTGGTGGAGTTCAACGTCGAATTGCGGTGCCGCGCTCGAAGAAGCTCGGCTTCCTCACTCGCGACCCGCGCGAGCACGAACGGAAGAAGTACGGTCAAAAGGGCGCCCGCAAGCGGTTCCAGTTCTCCAAGCGTTAATTTCCCGTCGACAGGGGAAGGGCCCAGGTCCGTCCCCTGCGTGCTGGTTCCATGCGCTTCCGTTCCGATCGCGGCGCAAATCTCGCTTTGGGCCGCGCGCGGCGGGCCATTGCGGAAGGCAAACCGGAGGGCTTGCCCCCACCCTAACTAGGAGGTAGTTTGCCCGCAATATCGATGAAGGAATTGCTCGAAGCTGGCGTTCACTTCGGGCACCAGACCAAGCGCTGGAATCCGAAGATGAAAGAATACATCTTCGGCGAACGTAACGGCATTTACATTATCGACCTGCAGAAGACCTTGAAAATGTTCAAGGACGCCGCCCGCTTCGTGGGCGAAATGGCCGCGCAAGGCAAGAACGTGCTCTTCGTGGGCACCAAACGCCAGGCCCAGGAAGCCATCGCCGAAGAAGCCAACCGCTGCCAGATGTACTACGTGAACCAGCGCTGGCTGGGCGGCCTGCTCACCAACATGGCCACGGTGCAAAAGTCCATTAAGCGGCTGAAAGAACTGGAAGCCATGGCCTCGGTCGAAGGTGGATACGCCGGCCGTCCGAAAAAAGAAGTCATCCGCCTGGAGCGCGAACGCAAGCACCTGGATCAGAACCTGGCGGGCATCAAGGACATGCCCGGCCTGCCCGACGTGCTCTTCGTGATCGATTCCAACAAGGAAGCCATCGCGGTGAAGGAAGCCCGCCGCCTGGGAATTCCGGTGGTCGCCATCGTGGATACCAACTGCGATCCGGACGAAGTGGATTACGTGATTCCCGGCAACGACGACGCCCTGCGCGCCATCCGCCTGTTCGCCAGCAAGATCGCGGATGCGGTGGTCGAAGGCCGCGCCGCTCGCCACCGAGCAGGATTTCACCGCCGACAAGATCGTCACCGACGAAACACCGCTCGAAGAAGTCCCCGAGTACACCGAATACGTCGATCCCAAGTACGCCGAGAAGATCATGGCGGAGTCTCTGATGGAAGAAGAGCCGATGCCGACGTCTCCGCGTAAAGGCCCTGCTTCGGAAACAGCCGAACCGGCGGAAGCCGTGGTCACCGAAAGCGGACACTAATAACCGCTTCGGCAATCAGCCTTCAGCTAACTGCTAACAGCATTAGTGGGTGAGTGGGGGCTGGTCGCTGGGGCATCGAAAAATCAAAAGCCTCCCGCAATCAGCGAGCGTCCCGTAAGCAGAGCGCTGTTAGGCTGAAGAGGGATGGCTTAAAGCTGATAGCTCATGGAAATCACCGCACAACTCGTAAAGCAACTCCGCGACCGCACCGGCGCCGGCATGATGGAATGCAAGAGCGCCCTGATCGAGGCCAACGGAGATATCGGCGACGCCGAAGTCATTTTGCGGAAGCGTGGCATCGCCTCCGCACAGAAGAAATCCGCCCGCGTCACCAAGCAGGGTCTGATCGGCAGCTATATTCACTCCGGCGGCCAGCTTGGCGTGCTGGTGGAAGTCAACTGCGAGTCGGATTTCGTGGCCCGCACCGAGATTTTTCAGGAACTGGTGCACGATATCGCCATGCACATCGCGGCGGCCGACCCGAAGTTTATCCGCAAGGAAGACGTTCCGGCCGAAGCCCTCGATAAGGAGCGCGACATCCAACGGGGGCGCGCGGCGTTTGAAGGCAAGCCCGAAGCAGTGATCGACCGCATCGTCGAAGGCCGCATGTCCAAGTTTTACGAAGAGGCCTGCCTGCTCGAACAGCCCTTCGTCAAAGAAGCCACCCTGACCGTCGGCCAGCTGATCAAAACCAAGATCGCCAAGCTGGGCGAGAACATCACCGTTTCGCGCTTCACGCGCTACAAAGTCGGCGACATCGCCGCGGTCGAATCCGGCTCCGAATCTGGGGCCCAAGGTGCTTCCGACACCAGTGCCGCAGTATAAGCGCATCCTGCTGAAACTGAGCGGTGAGGCCCTGGCCGGCGGCGCCGCTTTCGGTATCGATGCCGAGCGCGTCAAGGAACTGGCCGCTGAAGTTGCCGCCGTGGCCGCCACCGGCGTACAGGTCGGCCTGGTGGTGGGCGGCGGCAACATCTTTCGCGGCGTGGCCGCCGCGGCCCAAAAAATGGACCGCGTCACCGCAGACCACATGGGCATGCTGGCCACCGTCATCAATTCCCTTTCGCTGCAGGACGCTCTGGAACAGATGGGCGTCCATACCCGCGTGATGAGCGCCATCGAGATGCACGAGGTGGCCGAACCCTACATCCGCCGCCGCGCCATCCGGCACCTGGAAAAAGGGCGCGTCTGCGTCTTCGCAGCCGGCACTTCCAATCCCTACTTCTCCACCGATACCGCCGCCACGCTGCGCGCGCTTGAGATCAAGGCCGAAGTGATCGCCAAAGCCACGCGGGTCGATGGCGTCTACGATAAGGACCCCTTGCGGTTTCCCGACGCCGTGATGTACCGTGAAGTTTCGTACCTGGAAGTCCTGTCCAAGTCGCTGGCGGTCATGGACGCCACGGCCATCGCCATGTGCCGGGACAACAAACTTCCGATTATTGTTTTCAATTTGAACACTAGCGGCAATATAATGCGTATGTCGATGGGCGAGCCTGTCGGTACGCTCATCCACTAGGCCGATTATGAAAACAGAACATACCGCCGCCCCAGCCGGGCCGGCTTTCGCCTCCGTTAAAGAAGTTGAAGCCAACGTCAAGACCCGCATGGAGAAGGCCATCAGCGACCTGCAGCACGAAATGGCGACCATCCGCACGGGCCGCGCCACGTTGAGCCTGCTGGATAATATCCGCGTGGATTACTACGGGACGCCCTCGCCCCTGAACCAGGTGGCCACGCTGCATGTCCCCGAGCCCAGCATGATCACCATCACGCCCTGGGATGCCTCCCAGATCGGCCCGATCGAGAAGTCCATCCGCGTTTCCGACCTGGGCCTGAATCCCGCCAATGACGGCAAGATGATCCGGCTGCCTATCCCCCCGCTCACCGAGGAGCGGCGCAAGGAATTCGTGAAGCGCCTGCACGGCGTGGCCGAACACCACCGCGTTTCGGTACGCAACATCCGGCGCGACGGCAACGAAGCGCGTGAAGACCCTGCTGAAGGACAAGAAGATCACCGAAGACGAAGAGAAGCGCGCCCTCGACGAAATCCAGAAGCTGACCAACGGCTACATGGACAAGATCGATCTGGCGTCCAAGACCAAAGAGAAAGAAATCCTCGAAATCAAGTAAGAATGTCCTCGTGAACCGGCACTTCATCCTGCCCCTGCTTTCCGCGGTGTGCGCCACGGCTCTGTACGCCGCGGAGATCAGTACAGGCGCCATGCTGGGCGGCCATTACGATCCACGGGCGTTCTACGTGCGCAACCCAGGTCCGCCCGGCCCCGGCGAAAACTGGCAGAAGACCTACAGCGGCCCGGCCTACAAGCGCGAAGCACAGGGCAAGCTGATGAACATCCGCCTGGCCAATGCGCTATTCCTCGACGAGTGGATGCACGAGCGGGCCTTCGATCCCGAATTCAACACAGACGCGGTGATCCAGGCGCTCGATTTCTACAAGAACCATGGCGTGCTGATGATCAACGTCAGCCTGCAAGGCGCGCAAGCCGGATACGACAAATCGGTCAACGGCATCGATCGCGAAAATGCTTACCGCTTCGGCCCGGCCGCGGTGCATACGTCAGCGCCTTCCGTCCGGATGGTTCGCTGAAGCCCGATTGGCTGGCGCGCCTGGAACGCCTGCTGCGCGCCGCCGACGAGCGCGGCATGTTCGTGAACTTGATGTATTTCTATCACGGACAATCCGGCGCAGTTCCGCTCCACCGCCGCGATCCACGATGCCGCCATCAACATTACCGACTGGCTGATCGCTCACGACTTTCGCAACGTCATCATCGACGTAGCCAACGAATACGATCTGCCCGGTCCGCAGTGGGATTTCAAGGGCTACATTCCGCAGAACATCATTCCACTGATCGATGACGTCCGGGAACGTTTCAAGCATGCCGGCTTCGCGCTGCCTATCGGCGTTTCGAGCGATGGGCGGATGCGCTATCCGCAGTCGCTGCAAGGGCAGGTCGACGTGCTGTTGGTACACGGCGACGGCCGCAGTCCGCAAGAGAAGGCCAAGCGGGTCGCCGAGTTGCGCGACGCGCAGCGCCCTGTACTGATGACCGAAGACGATAACGGCCGCGCCACCACGGTCGAGCACCTGGCCGGCGATCTGGCCAGTTGCGACATCTTCTATCAGCGCCGAAGGTTGGGGCTACTTGCCCTGGATTCAGGCGCAGCGATTTCCTTTCCGCTATCTGCCCGGCGCGGTGGCCGAGGTGCGCGACGACATGCCTGAGAAAGAGCGCGATATGGCCTATTTCCATGCGGTGCTCGATCATATCGCTTCGCTGACACTGCGCCACGCCGCCCAAAGAGGACGGCCAATGAACGCGCGGGTAGCCGAGTTGTGCGGTTTGCGGCAGTTTCGCTTGTTGGATAAGGCAGTGGGCCGATCCGGGACCCGGCGAAGTGCAAGTGCGTATCGATGCGGTGGGCATCTGCGGGTCCGACTTGCATTCTTACGCCGAAGGCGGCGTGGGCGATACGGCGTGCCAGTATCCCATGGTGCTGGGACACGAACCGGCGGGAGTAGTGGTGCGCACGGGCGCGGGTGTGACGGGCTGGAATGCGGGCGACCGCGCGGCTTTCGAGCCGGCCATCTACTGCTATCATTGCGAACTCTGCCGCACGGGCCACCACAATGTGTGCGCCGAGATCCGGTTCATGAGCATGCCGGGCGATCCTGGATTCTTCCGCGAGTACGCCAATATTCCAGCCCGCAACCTGGTGCCGATTCCAGCCGGATTGAGCGCGCGCGATGCGACCATCATCGAGCCACTGGCTGTGGTGCTGCATTCGATGAAGTTCGTAGCGCTTGCAACCGATGGAGACAGCCGCGGTATTCGGCGCGGGACCCATCGGGCTGATGACGGTGATTTGTCTGAAACTGGCCGGTGCCGGGCGTGTATGGGCAGTGGAACCTGTGGCTGCACGCCGCGAGATGGCGCTACACGCGGGCACCGATGCGGTGATCGATCCCAGGGTGGCTGAACCCTGGCGCGAGATCCTGCGAGATACAGGAGGCCGTGGCGTGGATGTGGCGATCGATTGCGCCGCTACCAATGGATCGACCAACCAATGTCTGCATGCCGCGCGCAACGCGGGCCGGGTGGTGATCACCGGCATTCCCGTGGAACGCGAAGTGCCGCTCGAGTTTTCTCCCATGCGCCGCAAAGAATTGGCCATCTTCAATGTGCGGCGGTCGAATCATGAAACCGAAGCGGCGCGCGAGTTGCTGGCCGCGAACCTTTCGCGATTTGCGGCGATGATCACGCATACGCGTCCGCTTGACCGCATCGCCGAAGCCTTCGAGCAAGTGGAACGGCGCGCGGATGGCGTAGGCAAATTGGTCATCACCCCGCTGTAACCTGCATCACCTGCTGTAACCTATAGGGATGCATTTTTCCCGGTTGCTCCCCACCGCGGCGTTAGCCTGCGCGGCCTGCGCTTGCGCGCAAAGTTCATTTACCCTTGAGCAGATTCTAAGCGCGCCGTTTCCTTCGGCGCCGGTAGCTTCGCCCGCCGGAGGGAAGATAGCGTGGGTCTACAACGCTCGCGGGGCGCGCAACGTATGGGTAGCGGAACCGCCTGCGTATCGCGGGCGGGCTATCACCACTTATACCGGAGACGACGGGCAGGAGATTTCCGAACTGTCGTGGAGCGCTGACGGCCGCCAGTTGGTCTATGTGCGCGGCGAAGGCGCCAATGGCGCGGGCGAATATCCCAATCCGACCAGCGATCCCAAGGGCGTGCAGCAACAGGTGTGGGTAGTGGCACTGGAAGGATCGGCAGCCGACCGCGCGCCGCGATTGATCGGCGAAGGTCACAGCCCCGCCGTCTCGCCGAAGGGCGATCGGGTAGCGTTCGTGCGCAAAGGCCAAGTATGGTCGGCGTTGCTCGATGCAAGCGAAAAGGCCGCGCAACTGATTCACGCACGCGGCGATAATGGCGGCTTGCGCTGGTCGCCGGATGCGGCGCGACTGGCCTTTGTGAGCGCGCGCGGCAACCACAGTTTCGTGGGAATCTACGACGTTACGGCACGTTCGGTGGGCTATCTGGATGCCAGCGTGGATCACGACGATGCGCCGGTCTGGTCGCCGGATAGCAAGCGCGTGGCGTTTCTGCGCGTGCCCTGTTCGGAGGATCACAAGGCGTTTTCAGCCGGGCGCAGCGGTCCGCCATGGTCCATTCGCGTAGCGGATGCCGCCAGCGGCAACGGTAAAGAAATCTGGAAAGCGGCGGAAGGCGATGGCAGCATGTTCCGCAACCTGGGCTCGGAACAGCAATTATTCTGGGCTGGGGATCGCATCGTATTTCCGTGGGAGCGGGATGGCTGGACGCATCTGTATTCGGTGGCGGCCGCGGGCGGGGATGCCACGCTACTTACCCCCGGCGCTTTCGAAGTAGAACACGTGGCCATCACGCCAGATGGCCGCGAGATGGTTTATTCGTCGAACCAGGACGATATCGACCGCCGGCATATTTGGCGGGTGGCGGCGTCTGGCGGCAAGCCGGTGGAAGTGGAAGGCGGGACAGGCTTGGAATGGTCGCCGGCCGTCACCAGCGATGGCGCTCTGGCGTTCATCCACTCCGGCATAGCGCGACCCGCGCGGCCCGCGATACGGCTGGCGTCAGGCGAAGTGCGCGATCTTGCGCCGGACGCGATTCCCGCCGATTTTCCGGGCGCGGATGCGCTGGTCACGCCGCAGCAGGTGATCTTCAGTGCCGCTGATGGGCTCACGCTACACGGCCAGTTGTTCCTGCCCAAGACAGGAACGGGTGGGCGGCATCCGGCGATAGTATTTTTTCACGGCGGATCGCAACGGCAGATGCTGTTGGGCTGGCACTACATGTTCTATTACAACAACGCCTATGCCATGAACCAGTATCTGGCCAGCCGGGGATATGTGGTGTTGTCGGTAAACTATCGCAGCGGCATCGGGTACGGCATGAATTTCCGCGAAGCGCCGAACTACGGCGCGGGAGGCGGCAGCGAGTTCAACGACGTGTTAGGCGCGGGACTCTACCTAAAGAACCACGCGGCGGTCGACCCAACGCGCATCGGCCTGTGGGGCGGTTCTTATGGCGGATACCTGACGGCGCTGGGTCTGGCGAGAGCGTCGGACCTGTTTGCCGCGGGCGTGGATATGCACGGTGTGCACGATTGGACCGAAGAGATGGGCATCGGGCGGGATGACGATGCGGGCAGGTTGGCATTCAATTCGTCGCCGATGGCCAATGCCAAAGACTGGCGCTCGCCGGTACTGCTGATTCATGGCGACGACGACCGCAATGTGAACTTCCGCCAAACGGTGGAATTAGTGGAGGCACTGCGGGGGCGGGTGCATGTGGAGCAGTTGATCTTTCCGGATGAGATCCACGACTTCCTGACGCACAGGCACTGGCTCGAAGCCTACCAGGCGTCCGTGCGATTCTTCGATGCGCAATTGAAGGCTGCGGTGGGCGCGCAGTGACCAGCGCCCTGCTGGCAGACGCGATCTACAAGCGGCACGTTCCCGGACCCGGCCACCCGGAACAACCCGCGCGCTTCGACGCCGTGATCTCGGCGCTTGACGCGGCCGGACTTTCCGCCCGGATGCTGCGCATTCCACCGCGCGCCGCCACCGGAGATGAATTGGCGGCTTGCCACACGCGGAAGTATATCGCACTGGTTCAGCACGAGACGGCGCGCCATTACGAAGCGCTCTCCACCGGCGATACGGAGTTGAGCAGCGATTCGTTAGAGGTGGCGCTGCAGGCGGCCGGCGGCATTCTGAACGCCGTGGATGCCGTAGTCGAAAAGCGCGCACAGAATGCTTTTTGCGTAGTGCGTCCGCCGGGGCATCATGCTGGTCCCGGGCGCGGCATGGGATTTTGCATCTTTAACAATGTGGCGATTGCGGCGCGGTACGCGCAACGCCGCCACGGCATGGAGCGGGTACTGATCGCGGATTGGGACGTACACCACGGCAACGGCACGCAGGACGTTTTTTATACCGATGGGTCGGTACTGTTCTTCAGCACGCACCAAGCCCCGTGGTATCCAGGAACGGGCCATCCGGATGAGACCGGCGAGGGCACGGGCCGCGGCACCACGATCAACCGCCCCTTTCCGGCAGGGTCGGGGCGCGCCGAGATCCTGGGCGCGTTCCAGCAGGTTCTATTGCCCGCGGCGCGCGCATTCCGTCCCGATCTAGTGCTGATCTCGGCGGGCTTCGATTCGCGCGTGGGGGATCCGCTGGGCCGCTTCACGCTTACCGATGCCGACTTTGCCGACCTGACCACCGTGATGCTGGAGGTCGCGGATACGTCGGCCGGCGGGCGCGTGGTTTCGGTGCTGGAGGGCGGCTACAACCTTGAAGGCCTGGCTTCGGCCGCAGTCGCCCACACCAGCAGTTTAGTGCATGGTCTCTAAATAGCCGCCGGTGGCGGAATCGACGAACACGGAGAAGTTGCTGGTGCCGGGCGACTCGCCCCAGATGACGCGCCAACTGGGATCCGGAAATTTGTTATTGGCTTCCAGCAGGAAGATGATGGGTTTGCCCGGATTCTTTTTGTCGTAGTCCACGGCCTTCTTCATGGCCGTCTCATAAGCCGCATCGGAATCCACTTTGATGGCGGCAAACGGGAATGGCTTGGCCGCGCCGGTGGAAGCGCTTTGGTCAAGGCCGGCAAACACTCCCTTGTGAAGGTTGCCTTCCGACTCTACGACGGAATACGTCCAACTGCGCGCCTTGTTCTGGCTGGCGGAAACAAAGATGGCTTGCCACGCGGCGGCCTTGCCCGGCTCTGGTTTTACATCGGGCAACAGGATGCTGGACAGCCTGACGATTTGAATATCGGGCGCCCACGCGCGTGCGGCGATATACATCTGCTGGAGGGCTTGGCGGCCCGTAACAGGCTCGGCCGGTTTTTCTTCGGCCTTCTTTTGCGGAGGCGCGGGCGTTTCGGTGGAACATCCGGCCAGCAATACGAACAGTGCAGCAGCGGACAAGAGTGTGAACTTTTTCATTAGACCGTCTCGCGAAGCCATATTCTAGCAAGGCTATGGCACAGTAGGAGTGAACGCAGCGTTCCTTCACAGGCGGCGCGGAACTCCGGGAGTATAATGTGACTAACGAAAGGGGCTGGTCCAGATGCGGATGAGCGTCCGGTTTAGAGGCTTTGCGGGTTTAGCTGCGGTGATAGCGATTTGCACCCCTGGCTTATGGGCGCAAAAGTCACCCGGTGGGGGTCCGGTTTCTCCAGGGTCGGGGGCGGGACACCTTCCTCCCAATACCAACGGACAAGTGTTGGGGCCAACTACTTCAACCATCAACGGAAGCCTGTATCTATCGGGCAAGGTGATGCTGGATGACGGCACTCAGCCATCGGAGCCGGTCACGATTGAACGGGTCTGCGGGGGTGGCGCGCCGCGCGCGCAAGGCTATACAGATCAAAAAGGACGATTCAGCTTTCAGATCGGCCAGACCGCCGGGGTTATGCAGGACGCCAGCGAGGAAGGCTCGAACGCAACGGCCACCCGTCCACTTTCGGTGATGACCACAGGCATCGGTACGCAACAGCCGCAGCAGCCGCTGGGCTCCGATTCGCAGCTTGCCAGTTGCGACCTGCGCGCGGTGCTGGCGGGTTTCCGTTCCGACAGCGTGAGTTTGGGTGGAAGGCGTTTGATGGACGATCCGAACGTAGGCACCATCGTCTTACACCGCCTGGCGAATGTGGAAGGTTCAGCCGTGAGCGTGACCAGTCTGCAAGCGCCGAAGGATGCGCGCCGGGCATACGAGCACGGGATGCAAGCGCTACGCAAGAATAAGCCCGAGGAAGCCGCCAAAGAATTTCAGAAGGCCGTAGACAAGTATCCGGCGTATGCGGCGGCGTGGTTTGAACTTGGCGCGATCCAGGCGCAAAACCAGGAGAATGGCCCAGCGCGCCAATCGTTCGCCAAAGCGATGGCGGCGGACCCCAAGTACGTCAACCCGTATTTGAAGCTGACGGAAATGGAAGCGCGTGAAGAAAAATGGGCAGCACTAGAGAATATCACCGCCGGGTTGGTGAAACTGGATCCAGTAGATTATCCGATGGCGTACTTTTACAACGCCACGGCCAACCTGAATCTGGGACGGCTGGACAAGGCGGAAGAGAGTGCCCGGGCAGGCGAGAAAGTGGATACGCAGCATCGCTGCCCGCGGCTCGAACAAGTGCTGGCCAAGGTCCTGGCGCAGAAGAAAGACTACGTGGGTGCGGCCGCGCATTTGCGGAACTACCTGGCATTGTCGCCCGATGCAGAGGACGCTGTACTGATGAAAAAGCATCTGCGGGAACTGGATCGCCTGAGCGGGGCCGATGCGGAAGCGAAGGCTGCGGCGGCGCGGAAGTGACGATCCGATGGGCTGGCGAGTACAGGTGGTTCTTGACTTTCGGCACTCCGGTAATTTATTCTAGCCATTCGATTTGACCATGCGCCGTGGCGCCATGACTATGGGAAAAAACTCGCGCGGCGACACCGAGACCGTCGAGCGGTTTCTGGATTCGACGCTGGAAAGCGTAGATGACGCCGAAGAACTGGCGTTGAAAGAGGCCGAGAGGGCCGGCGTCCCCGAAGACGACCTGCACAAGATCGCCATGGCGGTGCGGGAGTCCATGGTGAATGCGGTGGTGCATGGGAACCGTTATAACGCCCATAAGAAAGTGCATTTAACGCTTTCGAAGAACGCCGAGGAATTCGTGGTTCGGATTGCGGACCAAGGCGAAGGTTTCGACTACGATAATCTGCCGGATCCGCTGGCACAGGAAAATCTGCTGCGGCATTCGGGGCGCGGCATTTTTTTGATCAAGGCTTTCATGGACGACTTCAGGGTGCGTCGCCTGGAACCGGCGGGTACCGAGGTAACTTTGGTGAAGCATCTGGTGTCGAAATAAGAGACGATAGAACAGGCTCGGTTGCGAGCGAGGAGGCAAATTTCAGTGAGTGTAAAGCTAAGCACGAGACAAGTCGGCGACGTGAGTGTGGTGGATGTGGCCGGACGGATTACGTTGGGCGAAGGGTCCAGCGCGTTGCGCGACCTGTTGCGCGATATGGTCGGTAAGGACCAGAAGAAGATCCTGCTAAACCTGGGAGACGTCTCCTACATCGATAGCTCGGGGATCGGCGAGCTCGTGTCCGGATTCACTACGGTGACCAATCAGGGCGGCCAATTAAAGCTGCTGAACCTGACCAAGCGGGTCAAGGATCTGCTGCAGATCACCAAGCTCTACACGGTCTTCGACGTGCACGACGATGAAGCCGCTGCCGTGCGTAGCTTCGCTTAAGTCAGGCAGGCGTCAGATTATTCGAAAGGGGCGATCTGGTCCGCGATGCGAGCTTGGTCGCCCACGATTACGGTAGTCATCCTGGCCGGATCCAGGTAGGTTTCGGCCATGGCTTGAACGTCGGACGGACGCACCTCCATCACCCGTTGCACATAGGTAGCTAAGGTGGAGCGGTCAAGCCCCTGCGCATCCACAAAGTGCAACTGAGCGATAAGAGCGTCCGGGCTGATGGTGTTTCGTAAGATAAAAAGTCCCGCCAGATAGTTCTGGATTCCTCGCAGTTCTT
Organism: Bryobacterales bacterium; assembly: GCA_963738345.1. Classification (GTDB taxonomy): domain Bacteria; phylum Acidobacteriota; class Terriglobia; order Bryobacterales; family Bryobacteraceae; genus Bog-159. Next base: position 744,109 of record CAVTWI010000002.1, on the reverse strand, counting down.
CCGCCGATGGCGGTTCCTTGCGCAAGCGGTCAAGCTCGAAGAAGATTTCCTTTAGCGAAGGACCGGTAACTCCGGTAGTGACGTCCGCCGATTGGATCCAATAGGCGAAATGGCGGCGGGTGCCGATTTGGCTGATGGGCGAATAAGTGTAACCCTTCTGTTCGCGGATATTGGTGGTGATACGCGAGACGAAGGATCCGCCCAACAGGGCATTTGTCACATCCAGCTTGATGAAGTCGGGACTCGATGGCGGCGAAACCGGCAGCCCGATCAGCACATTGGATTGCGGCGCTTCCGGACGGTCGATGACCTGAAGCGATTTGGCATTTACCGCTTGCGCGGGAAACTCGGTTGCGGGAGTTCCGCCGGGCCACGATCCGAACGCCGTTTCCACCGCGCCGCGCAGATCGCCTTCCAATTTACCGGCGATGTAGAGGTGCGCGCGCGCCGCATGGAAATTCGCGGCGTAGAACGCTTGCACATCTTCGATGGTGTAGCCTGCGAGATCGCTCTCGGACGGGTAGACGCGCCCATAGGGATGGCCGGGAAACAAGGTCTGGAGGAACCGTTCGCGGGCCAGCGAACCGGGTTGTGAGCGATCGATGGAAAGGTCCCGCAGCAGGTCGGCGCGCAGCCTGGGCAATTCCGCGGCGGGCAGCGAGGCGGCCGCGACTACATCCGCCACGAGTGCCACGAATTTCACGGCGAAATCGGAAAGCACGACACCGCCGACCGAGGAGTAATCGGCTCCGGAATGAATCTCGATCTGGCCGCCCATTTCGGCGGCTTCCAAGGCGATTTGCTCGGCTGTGCGCGAACGGGTGCCTTCCTTCATCAACGCCGCAAGCAGTTTCGACAGCCAAATCTGCCCGGCGGATTCATTGATGCCTCCCGCCGCTACGAACACGCGGACCGCGGTTTTCGGCACGCTGCCGTAAGGCACGATGGTCGCTTGCATGCCGTTGGGCAATGCGAAATCGGTGGTGGCGGCCAGATGGAAGGGCTTTGGCGGCGGCCCCAGTGGCGGCTTCTCCTTGGGGAGCGAGGTTCCCAGTACGCTCATTGCAGCACCTCCGCGATGGTATCGCCCGGAGCCTCGGCCGAACCAGCGCCGGGTTCAATCAGCAGCACGGTGCGGTTGGTACGCCGCAAATATTCGTTAGCGGTGCTCTGAATCAATTGCGGGGTAACTTTGCGGAACTCGGTTTCCAGGTTATCGATCTGCGACGGATCGTCGTCGAACAGGGCGTAGCAGGCCATCAGGTCGGCGCGGCCGAAGCCGCCGAATTCGGTCATGATGTCGTAAAGGTGCGATCGCATTTTGGTAATGCCGCGGACCAGCAAGCTTTGCTCGATGGGTTTCGATTGCAACCGCCTGACCACCGCGTCAACGGAGGTGAGGATCAGTTCCGGTGCGACGGCAGCATCGTGAAAGAGGGACAGCGTATACAGCATGGGACCGTCGTAATCGAACATATTGCCTAGTTCGTTGATGGCGCCGCCGATGTCGCCCGTGTAGCCACGCTTCTTGACCAGTTCCTGATAGAGCAGGCTGTCGTCGCCCTGCGCCATAATCTGGTCGATCAGTCCCATGGCGAAATATTCCGGCGAATTGCGCGGAGGCATGTGGTAGGCGAAAGCCAGAGCCGGCCGGTTGGCCAAGGGATCGGGGCGTGTGGCGAATTTCTCTTCTTCCTGGCGCGGTTCGCTGATGTCAGGGGGGGACGGCAATTCCGCCGGAGCGATACCCGCGAAATATTTTGCGATCAAGGCCTGCGCTTCGGCCGGATCGAAGTCTCCCACCACAGCCAGGGCCGCGTTGTTAGGGGCGTAGTAGGTTTTGAAGAAGGCCTGTACATCGGCCAAGGTGGCAGCCTCAATATCTTTCAACTCGCCATAAAAATTGTGGGAGTTGTACCAGTTGGAATTTGCGTATTGCGGCATCCACAGCCAAGGGAATCCGCCGTAGGGCTCGTTGTGGATGGCCGACTTCACCTCGTTGATGACCACACCCTGTTGATTTTCGAGATTCTCTCCGGTGATAGCCAGACCCTTCATGCGGTCGGCTTCGGCCCAAAGGGCGGTTTCGAGTTTATTGGCGGGCAGGAGTTCGAAATAGTTCGTGAAATCGAAGCGTGTGCTGCCATTCAGCACGCCGCCATTTTCCTGCACCAGGCGAATGAACTCCATTTTGCCGAGGTTGGCGGAACCCTGAAACATCATGTGTTCGAAGAGATGCGCGAAGCCGGTGCGGTCGCGTGGCTCGACGCGAAAACCGATGCGGTAATAAACGGCGGTGACCACCGTAGGCGCGGTGGAATCCGGTGACAGGATCACACGCAAACCATTGGGCAATTTGTAATAGGTAACTGGCACGAATTAAGCCTCCGGGGGCTCCCCTTTTGGCTTACGGTACCACGCGCGGGCCTGGCGGCGCGCGAGCGCTCAATGGGAACTGGTGGGGCGTGCCGCCCGATCGGGCGATGCGATATAGCCGGAGCGGGTGCGGACCATCAGTCTTTCGCCGTGCGCGCCGGTAGCCGTAACCTTGATAGACCTCTGCGCATTATCGAGTTTCGGATCGGAGGGTACGTAGCCGATGGTGTACTGGTTGCGGATATCCGCGGCGATGCGCTGGCAAACTGAAACGATTTTGCTGGTCTCATCCGGCAGGAAGGTCTCGCCGCCGGTGGCGCTGGAAATCTTTCGCAGAACTCCGGGGTTGCGGTCTTCGTCATCTTCATCGAATAGACCGACGGTGTAAATGATGGCGTCGGAACGTCCGGCGGTCTGCAATATTTGCGCAAGCGTGCCGTGGCTCGCATTATCGCCACCGTCACTGATAACGATCAGGACCTTTTTATCGATTGTGGCTTTCTTGAGGTGATCGAGTCCCGCTTGGATAGCATCGTAGAGCGCCGTTTGACCCCGGGCAGGGACGCCATTGAGGGCTCTTTCCAGTTCAGCAGGGCTTGCGGAAAACAGGTTGGTGCCCGGCAAACCGAAAGACACCTGTTCATTGAAGTTCACCACGAACATCTCATCCCGTGGATTACTGGCGCGCACAAATGCGAGCGCCGCGTCAGAAACATCTTTGCGCTTTTGACGCATGCTACCGCTGTTGTCGACGATCAAACCGACGGCGACGGGGACGTCTTCATGTTCAAAGATGCGAATATCTTGCGGAGTACCGTCTTCAAATACTTTGAACTGATCTTTCGCCAAACCAGAAACAAAGCCACTCTTGCGGTTACTTACGGTGGCATGCAACAAAACCAAGTTGACATCTACCGAGATAGTAGGTTCGTCGGGTGCGGGCGTAGTTTCCTGACCCAAAAGGAATGGCGCACTCAGTAATAAAAAGAGCGGGAGGCGGCATGCCGAAGACATGCGCGCTCCCGCTTGAACAGCTCTCTGCATGGGTCTAACCCCGTTTCAGTTACTTGCTACGGACGGTGGCCAAGCGTAAGAAGCCCGCGCATCCCAGAGACAATAAGCCGAGCATGCCGATCAACGGTAAAATACTGCCAGTCTTGGGCAATTGTGCCGGCATTTGGTCCGCAGCGCTGCGGTCCGCGGAAGACGTGTCGGCGGCCGACGCTGTTTCGGTCGGAGCAGGTGCGGGGGGCGCGGTTTGCGCGGCCGGCTGTGTATCCTGATCGGAAGCCGGCGGGAACGCTGACGACATTTCGACTTCATCGCCCGTGGGTGTTTGGGCCTTTAACGGCGCCTGCTGTAACGCGGGCGCAGTCTGTTCTACTTCAGCCTGCGTGGACGCCACCGGCTGATTATTAGCCTTGGCTAACTCCATCGCTTTGTGCTTGGGGTATACAAACTGATGGCCGTAATTCTCACCAGGATAGAACCAGGCCCGGATAGCTTCCGGAGATCCCGCCGCCCGCTCCTGGAAGGAGAGGATCGACTTACCCGCAGGCTTTAAGTGGTAGTTCGCAATCGCAATGAAGGTGCCGAAAATGTGGTTCTCGCGTTCGTTGAAAACCTGAACTACATTTCGGTCCGATTGTGAGTCCAGCAACTTGAAGACGTAGGTTCCCGGAGGCAGGACGACTCCGCCTGGAACTTCGACCGGTTGTGTAAAGGTAAATTTGGTTTTTTGGTTCCATTCATCTGCTTTCGCCTGCGGAAGCACCGCAGCCAGCAGTCCCATGCAAACGACTGTGATCATCTTGACGTTTTTCATTTCTTGGCTCCCTTTCCCTCAAAGACAGCACAGAGGCTGCCGGATAGACGGAAAGAATTAAGCAAACGCGGGGCCAGTTTGGCGCGGGGGCAGGCGCGCGGGGGGGTGGATAGGGTTTTTAAATACAGCGGAGCAGTGGGCTAGCCGCCGCCGACAAATTGGACAATCTCCAAATGGGAGCCCGATGGCACCGCCGTGGCGTCCCAGTCGTGAGGCTTGACGATGCGCCGATCCATTTCGACGGCCACGCGCGCACCGTCGATCTCCAATAATTCGAGCAATTGGCGGATGGTTTGGCCTTCCGGAATGCTGCGGATCTCGCCGTTGATGGCAACTTCGACCTGGGGCGTTGGTTGACACTGTTCTTTGGCAACCATTATAGTCAAATTTAGCCCATGCCCCAGACCTACGCGGAAACCTACTGGCCCGTCCTGCTGCAAGTCATCATCGCTATGGCGGTGGCCGCCGGCATGATCGGCATTTCCTACATTCTGGGGAAGAAAATCCGGAATCGTGTGAAAGACATGCCGTACGAATGCGGCATCACTCCCACCGGCAGCGCGCGCGGCCGTTTCAGCGTGAAGTTCTACCTGGTGGGCATGCTGTTCATCCTGTTCGATATCGAAGCCATCTTCCTCTACCCTTGGGCGGTGGTCTATCGGGAACTGAAGATGTTTGCGTTCTTTGAGATGTTGCTCTTCATCGCCCTCGTTCTGGCGGGTTTCTTCTACATCTGGAAAAAGGGCGCGCTCGACTGGTCCGGCGCCGACAGCCGCGAAACGATAACCGAATCGCATGCTTCCTGAAAATCTGAAAGAACAACGCAACTGCCGCGGCCCTAGAAGCGTTCGATCCGAGCGCTGTGCTGACCGGCAAATTCGACCGGGGCGAATTGACTATCGAAATCGCGCCGGAAAAGATCGTCAGCGTCTGCGGCTTTCTGAAATACGATCTCGGCTTTGTGCGTCTGAGTACGGTCACCGGTGTAGATTGGTATCCGGCCGAGCCGCGCTTCGAAGTCGTGTATCATCTGCATTCTGATTGAGCGGAATGAGCGGCTGCGCTTGAAATGCCGCCTGCCGGGCGGCGAACCGCAGATCGATTCGGTGACCGAAGTTTGGCGGGCGCCAACTGGTATGAGCGGGAGACCTTCGATCTGTTCGGCGTGCACTTCCGCAATCATCCGGATTTGCGGCGCATCATGATGCCGGACGACTGGGAAGGGCATCCGTTGCGCAAAGATTACCAGCATCACCGGGGACAGGATTTAAGGCGGAGACGAACGTGAGCGACCTCTTAACCACACCCATTCCAGAGTCCGACGCCGTAGAGGCATCCGGCTCACGCCCGCGCAGCCTGACCCTGAACATGGGTCCGCAGCATCCGTCCACGCACGGCGTGCTGCGCCTGCAAGCTGGAACTGGATGGCGAAACATCGTCAAGTGCCAGCCGGATATCGGCTATCTGCACACCGGCATCGAAAAAGAATTCGAGGTCAAGAACTATCAGCAGGCAGTCACGCTGACCGATCGCATCGACTACCTGGCGCCGCTGTCGAACAACCTGTGCTACTGCCTCGCGGTGGAGAAGCTGCTGGGCCTGGAAATTCCGCCGCAGGCGCAGTGGACGCGCGTGATGCTGACCGAACTCACGCGGCTGAACAGCCACCTGGTGTGGCTGGGCACGCATGCCATCGATATCGGCGCGATGAGCGTGTTCCTCTATTGCTTCCGCGAGCGCGAAGACATCCTGCGCATTTTCGAAATGTATCTCCGGCCAGCGCATGATGACCAGCTATTTCCGCATCGGCGGACTGGCGCTGGAACCGCCGCGCGGATGGCAGCAGCGGGTAAGGACCTTCATCGAAGCGTTCCCGAGCAAGGTGGACGAGTACGAAGAACTGCTGACCAACAATCGCATCTGGATCGGACGCACGCACGGGCGTCGGCTACATGTCGATCGAAGACATGCTGGATCTGGGCGTCACCGGGCCCATGCTGCGCGCCGCCGGCTTGAAGTGGGACGCGCGCAAGAACGAGCCGTATTCGAGCTACGACAAATTCGATTTCGAGGTTCCCACGCGCACGGAGAACGACGTGTATGCGCGCTACCAGGTGCGCATGGAGGAGATGCGGCAGAGCGCGCGGATCGTCAAGCAGGCGCTCGAAGGCATGCCGGAGGGCGCTGGACAGGCGGACGCGCCGCACGTCGTGCTGCCGGATCGGGAGAAGATGAAGACGCAGATGGAAGCGCTCATCTACCATTTCAAGATCGTGACGGAAGGCTTCCGCGTGCCGGCGGGCGAAGTGTATCAAGCGATCGAATCGCCGCGCGGCGAAGTGGGCTATTACGTCGTGAGCGACGGCACCTCGCATCCCTACCGGGTGCACGTGCGCGGTCCGAGCTTCGGCAATCTGCAGGCGCGTACCGCGCATGGTGGAAGGCACGTTGATCGCGGATTGATCGCCTCGATGGGCAGCATGGATTTTGTGTTAGGGGATTGCGGACCGCTAGTAGAATGACTTTTTCGCCTGAGTTGGAAACCAGATTCGCGAAGCTGCTGAACAGCTATCCGCCGGGGCGGCAGCGCTCGGCCGTGATTCCGATGCTGATGTACGCGCAGGACGAGATCGGCTCGGTCACTCCCGAACTGATCGAAGAAGTGGCGCGGCGCACGGGTGTGACGCCGCTGCAGGTGGATGAAGTGGTCGGCTACTACTCCATGCTGCACAGCAAGCCGCTGGGCAAGTATCACGTGCAGATCTGCACCAACATCAGTTGCCTGCTGCGCGGGGGCATGGAATTGTGGGAGCATGCCTGCGAGAAAGTGGGCGTCGGCCACAAGGAAGTGACCGCCGACGGGCAGTTTTCGCTCGAAGAAGTGGAGTGCATCGGAGCCTGCTCGTGGGCGCCGGCCGTGCAAGTGAACTACGATTTCCACCATCAAGTGACGCCCGAGAAACTCGACCGGCTGCTCGACAGCCTGAGGAAGATTCAGTAACCGATGCTGTATAACGAACCGAATCCGCTCGAAACCAAAGTACTGACGCGCCGCTTCGGCATGGCGAACTCCGCCTCCATCGACACGTACCTGGCTGGACCGACGGCTATCAGGCTTCGAGAAGGCCGCGGGCATGAAGCCCGAGCAGATCATCGAGGAAGTGAAGATCTCGAACCTGCGCGGACGCGGCGGCGCGGGCTTTCCCAACGGGCTGAAGTGGAGCTTCGTGCCGCGCACGTCGCCCAAGCCGAAGTACATCGTGGTCAACGCGGACGAGAGCGAGCCGGGCACTTGCAAAGACCGCCTGCTGATGGAGAACGATCCGCACCAGTTGATCGAAGGCATGCTGATCGCGGGTCTGGCGGTGGATGCGCACGCGGGCTACATCTACATTCGCGGCGAATATCGCTACCTGATCGAGATCATGGATAGGGCCATCGCGGAAGCCTACGCGCGCGGCTACCTGGGCAAGAACATCCGCGGCACCGGTTTCGATTTCGAGCTGTACACGCACACCGGCGCGGGCGCTTATGAATGCGGCGAAGAGTCGGCGCTGCTCGAATCGATCGAAGGCAAGCGCGGCATTCCGCGCATCCGGCCGCCGTTTCCGGCGGTGTCGGGGGCGTTGCAGTGCCCTACGCTTCTGAACAATGTAGAGACGTTTTGCGCGGTTCCGGCGATTATTCGGGATGGCGGCGCGGCCTTTGCGGCGCTGGGAACTCCGAAGGAGGGCGGCACGAAGCTGACCTGTCTGACGGGACACGTGAACAATCCCGGCGTTTACGAATTGAAGCTGGGCTTCCCGGTGAAGACCATGATCGAGGAAGTGGGCGGCGGGATGCGGGGCGGCAAGAAACTGAAGGCGTTGATTCCGGGCGGATCGTCGTGCCCGGTGCTGACGGCAGCGGAAGTGCGAAGGGCTCGACCATGGATTACGATTCCATGGCCAAAGCCAAGAGCATGCTGGGATCGGGCGGCGTGGTGGTGATGCACGAAGATACGTGCATGGTGAAAGCGGCGCTGCGCATCATGCGGTTTTACGCGCACGAAAGCTGCGGCTGGTGCATCCCGTGCCGCGAGGGCACCACCTGGCTTCGCAAGCTGCTGCAGCGCTTTCACGACGGCATGGGACAGCGGAGCGATATCGCGCTGATCGGCGATTTAGCCAAGAACATGCTGGGCAAGACTTTCTGCCCGCTGGGCGATGCGGCGGCGCTGCCGACCATCTCCATTGTCGAAAAGTTCTATCACGAGTTTGAAGATCATTTGAACGGCAAGCCTTGCCCGTATGAACAAGCGGGCCGTATTGGTGACGGCATAAAGATGGCTGATTTAGTGAAACTAACGATCGACGGCAGGACCATACAGGCGCCCGCTGGAACGCTGGTGATCGACGCCGCCAAGCGCTCCGGCATCGAGGTGCCGGCGTTCTGCTATTACGAAGGGCTGACGCTGCAGGCCGCCTGCCGCATGTGCCTGGTGGAAGTGGAGAAGACGCCCAAGCTGATGTCGGCTGCACGCTGCCGGTGGCCGAAGGCATGGTGGTGCGCACCGAATCGCCGCCGGTGGTAGCGGCGCGCAAAGGCATGCTCGAATTCCTGCTGGCCAACCATCCGCTCGATTGCCCGGTGTGCGATAAAGGCGGCGAGTGCGAATTGCAGGACATGACCTTCCGCTACGGCGCGGGCGAGAGCCGGTTCACCGAGCTGAAGGTCCACGTGGACGAGAAACAATGGTCGCCGGTGGTGTTCTTCGATAATCCGCGCTGCATCCTGTGCTATCGCTGCGTGCGCATCTGCAACGAAGGCATGGGCGTGGGCGCGCTGGGCGTGATCAACCGCGGCGTGGTTTCCGAGATCGCGCCGAACAAGGGCGATCATCTGGAATGCGACGAGTGCGGCATGTGCATCGACATCTGCCCGGTGGGCGCGCTCACCAGCGGCATCTATCGCTACCAGACGCGGCCGTGGGAAATGGAGCACGTCGGCACCATCTGCACGCATTGCTCGAACGGCTGCAAGACCACGCTGGGCGTGCGCAACGACGAGATCATCCGCGGCAACAATCGCGACCGCTCCGGGCATCAACGGCGAGTTCCTGTGCATCAAGGGCCGCTACGCGTTCGATTTCTACAATCATCCGGAGCGCCTGCAATCGCCGCTGGTGCGGGTGAACGGCAAGCTGGAAGAAGTTTCGTGGTCCGAAGCGCTCGAAACCGTGGCGGCCAAGTTCAACGAAGTGCGCGCGCGGGGCGGCAAGTTCGGCGTCATCGGCTCGAACCACACCACCAACGAAGAGAATTACTACCTGCAGAAGTTCGCGCGCAAGGTGCTGGGGACGGACAACATCGACCACCATCGCACCGGCGATGTGCCGGCGCTGCTCGATGCGCTTGAGCGGCAAGACCGGCAAGCTGGCCACGACGGCGGACCTGTACAACGAAGAAAGCCGTGCTGGTGATCGGCGCCGACCTGGCGCAGCAGCATCCGTTCCTGTCGTTCCAGATTCGCGCCAACTACCGGCATCATCAGGCGCACGTTTATACGGTGACCGCCGGCCCGGTGCGCGAAGATAAATACGCGGCGGCCAGCCTGCGCGTGGCCGCCGGGCGGCGAACTGGACGCGGTCGAATCGCTGCGCGACAAGCTGAAAGGCCGAGCCCGAACTGGTGATCGTGTTCGGCGACGCCATCAAGGGCGAAGGCGTGCGGCGCCTGGTCGATTTCGGCGATTCGCTGGGCATCCCGGTGAAATATGTCTGCCTGGTGGATTATTCGAATTCGCGCGGCGCGGTCGATATGGGCTTGCTGCCCGACGCCGGAAGCGGCCTGGCGCTGCCCGAAATGCTGGCGGCGAACGATCTGGATGTGCTGTGGGTGGTGGGCGCGAATCCGCTGAAGCGAGGCCGCGGCCGGCGGCTGGCGAACCGGTTTGTGGTGGTGCAGGATCTGTTCCTGACCGAGACCGCGCAGGCCGCGGACGTCGTTTTCCCGGCCGCGTCGGCCTACGAAAAGAACGGCACCGTCACCAATGTTGCGGCGAAGTGCAGCGGCTGAAGCCAGGCCGTCGGAGCGATGGGCACCAAGCCCGATCTGGAGATCATGGGCCTGCTGGCCAGCGAAATGGGCGTAGCCGGAGCTGGGCCCTGGATTCCGGACAAGGTCTTCGAGGAGATCCGGAAGAACGTGCGTGGATATGATGTTCCGCTGCCGGTGCTCGAGATGGGCGGCGCGGCCCAGACCGCCGCTCTGAACGGACGCGTGCGCGCTCGACGGCCGCCCGGAATTGATCCGGTCGGCACACGATAATCTGTTCACTTCGGGCACGCTGGGGCGCTATTCTAAAGTACTGAACTCCGTGGTGGAGAGCCACGGCAATCGATAAATGAACTTCTTCCTCCTCAGCCTGATCAAGGCTGCGGTGGTGGCGTTTGTTCTGCTGACCACGCTGGCTTATCTGCAATGGATGGAGCGCAAGGTGATCGCGCACATCCAAGTGCGCGTGGGACCTTAGCGCGTCGGTCCGCACGGCCTGCTGCAGCCGCTGGCGGACGTCATCAAGCTGATCACCAAAGAAGACTTGATCCCTCCGTACGTCAACAAGTTTCTCTACCTGGCGGCGCCGTTTTTCGCGGTGACCATGGCGCTGATCTCGATCTCGGTGATCCCGTTCGGCGGCGAGATTCACTCTGTTCGGCGACAACACCTGGATGCAACTGACGGATCTGAATATCGGCGTCCTGTTCGTGCTGGCGATCTCGTCGATGGGCGTGTACGGCGTCGCGCTGGCGGGCTGGGCCTCGAACAATAAATACTCGCTGCTGGGCGGCTTGCGCAGTTCGGCGCAGATGATCAGCTACGAACTGCCGCTGAGCATGGCGGTCGCCGCGCCGCTGCTGCTGGTCGAATACGCTGAGCTTGCGCCAGATCGTGGAACAGCAGGCCGGCTTCTATCTCGGCTTCATTCCGCGCTGGAGCATCTTCCAGATGCCCATGCCGCAGATCTTCAGCTTCATCATTTTCATGATCGCGGCGTTCGCCGAAACCAATCGCGTCCCGTTCGATCTGCCGGAAGCGGAAAACGAACTGGTGGCCGGCTTCCACACCGAATACAGCAGCATGAAGTTCGCGGCGTTCTTCATGGCCGAATACTCCAACATGGTCACGGTCTGCTCGATCGCGACGATGCTGTTCCTGGGCGGATGGCTGCCGTTGTTGCCGGCGTCGGCTGGATCGAACTTCGTGCCGTCGTCGTCTTTGTGCTGGCCGGCGCCGATCGCCTTGTATCACGGTCTGAACCCGGCGCGCCGCATGGACCGTTTCACGCTGCCGGTGGTCGGCCGTGGTCTTCTTCGCTGCTGGCGGCTCGTTTTCCTGGTGCCCGTTTCTGCAAGGTGCGCTGCTGCCGCTGTTCTGGTTCGCGGCCAAGACCGGCGCCCTGCTGTTCGTCTTTATCTGGGTGCGCGGCACGCTGCCGCGCTTCCGCTACGATCAGCTGATGGCGCTTCGCCTGGACGTTCATGTTCCCGGTGGCCATGCTCAACCTGCTGGTCACCGGCCTGATGGTGGCGCTCTTCTCCTAACATGGACGTCATCCTCTTCCTCATCTTCGCGGCGATCGCGGTGGTCTGCGGCGTCAACCTGGTGGTGCAGACGCATCCCGATTTCGAGCGCTCTCTCGCTGATCGGCGTGATGGGCTCGCTGGCGGTGCTGTATCTGCTGCTGGGCGCAGAGTTCATCGCGGCGGCGCAGGTGATCGTCTACGCGGGCGCCATCATGGTGCTGTTCGTCTTCGTCATCATGCTGCTGAACGCCGGGCCGGAAGTCCGCAGTGGGCGATCGCGTGCTGGCGCAAGTGCTGGGCATCCCGCTGCTGGTCGCTTTCCTCGGCCTGATGGCCTATTTCATCCAGCCACATGTTTCCGGCGGCGGCCGAAGTCGCACTTCGGCGAGCTTCCACGCACGGCACGGCGCTGCGACGTCGGGCAGGCGCTGTTCACCCATTATCTGCTGCCCTTTGAAGTGATTTCGGTACTGATCCTGATCGCCATTCTGGGCGCGATGGTGCTGGCGCAGAAGGAGATGGACTAACATGTCCGCCGGCGTGCCGCTTTCCTGGTACCTGATTCTGAGCGCGATCCTGTTTGCCCTTGGCGTCGCCGGATTCCTGCTGCGCCGCAACGTGATCACCGTGTTCATGTCCATCGAGCTGATGCTCAACGCCGTGAACCTGAGCTTCATCACTTTCTCTTACCAGTTGAAGCAGGTGAACGGACACATCTTCAGCTTCTTCGTGATGGTGGTGGCGGCGGCCGAAGCGGCCGTCGGCCTGGCCATTATTCTGACGGTGTTCAAGAATCGCTCGACGCTGAATATCGACGACATCAGTTCGATGAAAAACTACACGATGCAATCTCTGGCTCATTCCCGTCTTTCCGCTTCTCGGGTTCCTGATCAACGGGATCTTCGGGCGGCGCTTTCCAAAGCCGCTGGTCAACACCATCGCCATCGGCTCGGTGCTGCTCTCCTTCGCCTGGGTGCTGAAGACTCTGCTCGGCCTGGGCGATCTGAAAGTCGCGCACACTCGAGCACTACTTCACCTGGATCCAAAGCGGCACGCTGAACGTCGGCTGTCGATTTCGCCGTCGACCGCCTGACCGCCGTGATGCTGCTGATCGTCACCGGCGTCGGCTCGCTGATCCACATCTACGCCATCGGCTACATGGCGCACGAAGGCGGCTATTACCGCTTCTTCGCCTACCTGAACCTGTTCATGTTCTTCATGCTGATGCTGGTGCTGGCCGCGAACTACCTGGTGCTGTTCGTCGGCTGGGAAGGCGTGGGCTTGTGCAGCTACCTGCTGATCGGTTTCTACTTCGATAAGAAGTTCGCCACCGACGCGGGGAACAAGGCGTTCATCGTGAATCGCATCGGCGATTTCGGATTTTCGCTGGCGATGTTTCTGATCGTGGTGCATTTCGGATCGCTGGATTTCGGCACGGTGTTCGACCAGCGTGGCCGGACAGTCGGAAGCTACCCTGACGGCCATCGCGTTCCTGCTGCTGGTGGGCGCTTGCGGTAAGTCGGCGCAGATTCCGCTGTATGTCTGGCTGCCGGACGCCATGGCCGGCCCGACGCCGGTCTCGGCGCTTGATCCACGCGGCGACCATGGTGACGGCGGGCGTCTACATGATGGCGCGCTCTTCCGCGATCTATTCTGCATGCGCCCGGCGGCCATGGATAGCCGTGGCCGTCATCGGCACTGCCACGGCGTTCTTCGCCGCGACCATCGGCCTGGCGCAGAACGATATCAAGAAGGTTTTCGCCTACTCCACGGTTTCGCAGCTTGGCTACATGTTCCTGGGCGTTGGCGTGGGCGCATTCTCCGCGGGCATCTACCACGTGATGACGCACGCGTTCTTCAAAGCGCTGCTGTTCCTGGGCGCGGGCAGCGTGATTCATGCGCTGAGCGGCGAGCAGGACGTGCGCAATATGGGCGGCTTGCGCAAGAAGATTCCGTGGACCTTCTGGACCATGATGTGCGCCGGCGTGGCCATCGCCGGCGTGCCTCCGTTTGCCGGGTTCTACAGCAAAGACGCTGATTCTGGCGGCGGCCGACCATCACGCGCCGTGGATGTACTGGGTCGGCGTGATCACTGCGGGCATGACGGCGTTCTATGTTTTCCGCGCGTTGTTCCTGGCGTTCTTCGGGAAGTATCGCGGCAAGGCGCATCCGCACGAATCGCCCTTCGTGATGATCGGTCCGCTGGTGGTGCTGGCGGTGCTGTCGCTCGGCGGCGGCTATTTCTTCAACATCCCCAAGTTCCTGGAGCCGCTGTTTCCGCTGGCGGAAGAGGGCGGCGACATCGGCCCGGTGATCGTATCCGTGGCCTTCGGCTTTGGGCGGTATCGCGCTCGCGATCCTGTTCTACATCGTTAAGCCCGGCTTGCCCGACCAAATCGCATCGCGTCCATAGGCGGGCTCTACAAACTGGTTTACAACAAGTACTTCGTGGACGAAATTTACGATGCGGTGGTAGTGAATCCGGTGATCGGCGGATCCCGCGACGGTGCTGTGGAAGGGCGTGGATGCGGGGTTGATCGACGGCATGGTCAACGGCGCGGGCAAATCGGCGCAAGGTATCGGCAGCATGCTGAAGCGACTGCAATCCGGCAACATTCGCAGTTACGCGGCTTGGGTTGTGCTGGGTAGCGTCTTCCTGCTGTTTGCTAATGGGCGTGATGGGAGGCCTGCGATGAACCTCCTGAACATCGTCATCTGCCATTCCCCTGATCGGTTTTATCGTGCTGCTGCTGGTGCCGCGCGCGGCCGAAAGCGCCATTCGGGCGATCGGCGCTGGTGTTTTCGCTGGTGGCATTTGTAGCGTCGCTGGGGCTGGCCGTTCAATACGAAACCATCCGGCCCGGCTATCAGTTCGTCACCGACATCGTGCTGGGTGAGTCTCGCCGAACATCCACTACCACGTTGCGCTCGACGGGCTAGTCTGTGGCTGGTGATTCTGGCCACTTTCCTGACGCCGATCTGCATCCTGATTTCCTGGAAGTCCATCCAGAACCGCAGCAAAGAGTTTTTCGCGTTCCTGCTGCTGCTGGAATTCGGCCTGGCCGGCGTGTTCTGCGCGCAGGATCTGTTCCTGTTCTACGTGTTCTGGGAAGTCTCGCTGGTGCCCATGTACTTCCTGATCGGCATCTGGGGCCACGAGCCGCCGCATCTACGCCGCGGTGAAGTTCTTCCTGTACACGTTCGCCGCGTCGGTGCTGATGCTGACCGCCATCATCTACATGTACAACCACGCGGGAACCTTCAACTATCCCGATATCCTGGCGCAGCTGGCCAGCGGCAAACTGGCGTTCAGCACGCAGCAGCAGATGCTGCTGTTCCTGGCGTTCTTCCTGGCTTTCGCGATGAAAGTACCGCTCTTCCCGCTGCACACCTGGCTGCCCGACGCGCACGTGGAAGCACCCACCGCCGGTTCGGTCATGCTGGCCTCCGTCATGCTGAAGATGGGAACGTACGGATTGGCTGCGCTTCTGCCTGCCGATGTTTCCGGCCGCCGCGCGCGCCTGCGCGCCGTGGATCGTGGTGCTGGCGATCATCGGCATCATCTACGGCGCGCTGGTGGCGATGGTGCAGCCCAACATGAAAAAGCTGGTGGCGTATTCTTCCGTGAGCCACCTCGGCTTCGTCGTGCTGGGGATTTTCTCGTTCACCCAGGTGGGCATGGATGGCGCGGTTTACCAGATGCTGAATCACGGCATCTCGACTGGCGCGTTGTTCGTGCTGGTGGGCTTCCTTTACGAGCGCCGGCATTCGCTGGAGATCGCCGATTACGGCGGGGTGGCCACTACTCGCGCCGTGGCTTTCCACTGCATTCATGATCACCATGCTGGCCAGCATCGGTCTGCCGACGCTGAATAATTTCGTAGGCGAGTTCCTGGTGCTGCAGGGTTCGGCGCAGGCCAACTTTCGCTGGACGGTATTTGCGTCCATCGGCGTGATTCTTTCCGCTTGTTACATGCTGTGGCTTTACCAGCGCGTGTTCTATGGCGAGACTCCGGATGAAGTGCGGCATCATATTTCGGACTTGAAACCGCGCGAGTGGGCCGCTATCGTGCCGCTAATCGCCATGATGGTTTGGATGGGCATGTATTCGCAATCCTTCCTTCCCGCCGTGCGCAAAACGACGGCCCGCATTCTGGAACAGACCCAGGTAAATGTATCGATCCGGGTGCAGGCTCCCCCGGCTCCCGCCGTCCCGACGGAGGTAGCGCATGCCCGTTAATTTCGTGCCCCCCAGCATCGACTACCTACGCTTCCTTCCCGAAATTATTTTGATTGCGGCAGGCACGCTGCTGATGGCGCTTGATGTGATCCTGCGCAAGCAGACGCGCGGCATCTACGGACACATTTCCATCCTGGCCATGATCGGCGCCATAGCCGGCGCGGTGTACGCCAACGGTTCGCCCGGCCCAGCCTTCTCCGGCATGCTGGTGGTGGATGGTTTCGCGACATTCTTCCGCATACTGGTAATCGGCGTGGGCATTCTGACGGTGCTGGCGTCGTACCGGTTTCTGCAGCGCGAAGGCGCGGAGACGGGTGAATATCATGCGCTGCTGCTGTTCTCGGTCGCCGGACAGTGCGTGATGGTCTCGGCCAATGAACTGATCATGATCTTCATCGGCCTGGAGATTTCGTCTATCGCGACGTACGTGCTGGCGGGCTATCTGCGCGACGATAAGCGCGCCAATGAAGCAGCCCTGAAATATTTCCTGCTGGGCTCGTTCGCCACCGCGTTTTTCCTTTATGGAGTGGCGGTGGTTTATGGCATGACGGGATCGACTTACCTGACTGCCATCCGGACAGCGGTGAGCGGCGGACCGGCCGTCCCTGCCCCGGTATTTATCGGTGTCGCAATGGCCTTGATGTTCGTTGGATTGGGATTCAAGGTTTCGGGCGCGCCGTTTCAGATCTGGGCGCCGGACGTTTACCAGGGCGCTCCCAGCCCCATCTCGGCATTCCTGTCGACCGGGCCCAAAGCCGCGGCGTTTGCTATCTTCCTGCGCATCTTCATGACCGCCTTCGAGCCTCTCGGGCGCGAATGGTATCCGCTGGTGTGGGCCTCGGCGCTGCTGTCGATGACCATCGGCAACTTCGCAGCGTTGACGCAATCGAACGTCAAGCGGCTGTTGGGCTATAGCTCGATCGCGCACGCCGGTTATGTTCTGGTGGCTCTGGCGGCGCGCTCCAACGTGGGCACGGCTTCGGCGATGTTCTATCTGGCGGCATATGCGCTGATGAACATCGGCGCGTTCGCCGTGGTGGCGCACCTTTCGGGCAAAGGCGAGCGCTTCCTGAACGTGGACGATTTCTCCGGCTTGGGAGTGACCCAGCCAGGGACGGCCGCGCTGCTTTCCATCTTTCTGCTGTCGTTGATCGGGGTGCCGCTGACCGGCGGATTCTTCGGCAAATTCTATATCTTCAAAGCGGCTTTAAGTTCGCATATGGTGTGGCTGACGGTGCTCGGTTTGTTGAACAGCGCGGTGGCCGCCTATTACTACCTGCGCCTGCTGGTGGTGATGTATATGCGCGAGCCTAGCGAGGCGGCCCTGGAAGTGGAACCGCTCACGCTTGGCCTGCGTGCGGCGCTGATTATCCCCGCGCTGGGCACCTTGTTTCTGGGTATCTTCCCTTCGTGGGTGCTCGATTTCGCCGGCAAGTCATCGGCGCTGGTGCGCTAAGACCGGCAGAGTGCCGGGCTGGTTTATCGCGACTACGTTATTCGCTATCGTCACCGGAACAAGGTAGAAACCTGTTCGCGCGGACAGAAACGTATTCGGACCCGTTTCGAGGACTACGGTCCCGTTCCCGTTGCCGTTCAGGCCGGACGATGCGGTGATCCAAAACGGCAATCCAGTGACTATCCACTGGCAGCCTGCGCCGGTACTGACATCAATGCTCAACTGACCGCCCGTCTGCGGGAATGTCAGACTATTGTTGGATAGCGAGTAAGCGCATCCAGCGGCGGCTTGGGTGATCGCGATACTTGCGTTGCCGATCGTAATCGTGCCCGTCCGCGCCGCGCCGGTATTGGCCGCTACACTCACGGCTAGCGGTCCGACGCCGGCCTCCTTGCCGCTGGGAACCGTGATCCAGGACTCAGTGGGGGAAGGGGTCCACGGGCAGCCTGCCGGCGAGGTTACGCTGAAATTTTCCGCTCCACCGCCGGGATAGACGAAGAGGGTCGCGGGTGCCACTCCATAGGAACACGACGGTGTCTTCTGCTCGATTTTCGTTACGAAAGCCGTATAGCGCTGCACACCGTTCGCGGACTGGAAGGCACCGGGCGTGGTGGGGAAGTCGGGAGAAGTGGTGCTCCCAAGGACGAAGGCATTGCCGCCGGAATCCAAGGCGACTCCCACGGCGTTGTCTGAGTAAGTCCCGCCCAGAAAGGTCGAGTAGAGCAGTTTGCTGCCTTGCGGGTTGATCTTGGTCACGAAGGCGTCCGTATAGGTGGTGGCGGCTGCATAAAGTTTATTAGGCAGGCCGGGATCGACGGCGATTGCCGTGATCTGGTTCTGCGTAAGGCCTATGGAAGACCAAGAGGCGGCGCTGTCTTTGCTTAGGAACATGCCGGCTGAGGTGCTGGCGTATATAACTGATGATTTCGACGGGGCTAGCGCAAGAGCCTTGACCGAAGCGGGCAATCCCGCAGACGACGTGACCCACGTGGATCCTGCATTGGTGCTCTTGAAAACCACGCCGGATACCACGGCGTAGAGTGTGGCCGGTTGGCTGGGATCGACGACCACTTGCGTAACCACCTGGCCTTGAAAGCTGACCGCGGTCCAGGTGTAGCGTTGGGAGTCCGTGCTTTCAAAGATCCCATTGCCAGTTGCGGCGTAGAGTATGCCGGGAGCGCCTGGGGTTATAGCGTAGCCATAGACTCCGTTAGGCGAGGGAATATCCAGAGTAAGCCACGGTTGTCCATTGATGTTGAGCCCAGAAGAGCAACTGTTCCCCGGAAAAGCGCCGCCGATATAGACGTACAAGGAACTGGGATCGACCAGAGCCGTGGTCGCATAACAGGGCAAGGGGTAGGACTGGTTCCAGGTGGTACCACGGTCGTGGCTGATAAAAAGAAGGGTCGAATCCACCGCTGCGTACGCGTTGCCGCCCGTGGGGCTGAACGCGAGGAATGACGGTGTTGCCCCTGACCCTGGACCGAAAATGGAATCTGCGCTCCAACTGGCGCCGCTATTGATGCTTTCGAATAATCCCGCAATGGTCAAGGCAAACACATGCGAGTCTGTGACAGGGTCGATGACGATTGCGCTAATGATTTCGTCTGCGACACCCGAATCCGATTCAGACCAGGAGACACCCGCCGAAGTCGTCTTAAAAATCGTTACTTGGTTTCCTTGCAAAGCACGCTGTACGGCCGACGCCCGTGGGAAGTTGCCCGAAAACGTGTAACCGGCCACCACGGCATCGCCACCAGAATCGACCGCGATTGCGGTGGCTTCTTCGTACTTCTGACCACCCAGGTAAGTCACATACTGCCACTCGGTTCCCGCGCTGTTGAGCTTGGCGATGAACGCATCCGAGTAGCCGCCAAACTTGGTTTGGAACGCGCCGGGGGTGGCCGGGAAATCGGCCGATTCCGTGTTTCCCGCGATGTAAGCGTTGCCGGCGGAATCCACGGCGATGCCGTATCCGGCATCCCACTCGCTACCGCCAAGATAAGTGCAGTACGCCAAAGTAGCTCCAGTATTGGCAATCTTGGCGATGAACGCGTCGCCATTGCCACCGTAGACGGACTGAGGCACACCGGGAGTGACGGGCAGGGCGGTGTACGTCCATCCAGTAAGATAGGCGTTGCCCGAAGCGTCGATGGCAAGCGCTGTGACGTAGGGGTAATAATTGCCACCAGTGCTCTCGCCGAAATAGGTGGACCATACCAACGCGGAGCCAGCCGCATTGATCTTGGTGGCGAAGGTGCACATTGTATTAACCGTACAAGTGGTCTGATACGCGCCAGACGTGACCGGAAAGCCTGCGCCGGTGTTTCCAGCAACGTATACATTGTGAGCGGCGTCCACCGCGACTCCAAACGGCTGACTTCCACCCAGAAACGTGGAGTAAACCAACGCGTTTCCAGCCGAATTGAACTTGGTGACGAAACCGGCTCCGCCGATCGGGTAATTTGGGTACAGCGGATTTTTAGTCGGGAAATCGGCGGAAGTAGTGTCGCCGACAATATAGACATCGCCACTACCGTCTACGGCAATGGCGTGCGATGCGTCGAGATTCGATCCCCCGAAATATGTCGAGTAGACCAGGCTGGCTCCATCGACGGCGAATTTGGAAACGAATATGGCTCCGTCTCCACCGTACGTGGACTGTTCGGCGTCTACCAACGGAAAATCCGTCGAGTAGGTATATCCGGTGACAAAAGCATTACCGGCAGGGCTCACCGCCACGGCTGAAGCGATCTCTTCCCCTGAGCCGCCTAAATAGGTCGAGTAAACCAACGCCGGATCAATCAACAGGGGATAGCGGGGATCATAGGCTCCGATCGCGAAGCGTACATCATTCGATCCGTTGACGGAGTAACTGCTCTCCACCGTTCGCCGCGCGCCCGCAATTTCCTGATAGCTCACCGGCTTCCGGAGGGTTACTTCCCCGCCCCCGGTCTCGAACACCAAATCCCCAGCCGCATTCAGCCGGACACAGCGGGCGCCGCCGGCGGCAAGCCGTATCACTGACGGGTCAGCACCCGGGGCAACAATAAAATCGTACTCCAGGCGTCCCTGGTCTCCGTAATACGCAAGGTCGATACCACCATAGACGTTGGAATAATCCACGCGCCCGTAGGTAGAGATATCAGTACGCCACCGCGAGGGCTGGTTCCCAATAAAATAATTGACCTTACCCGGCAGTGGACTTTGGCCGGATTTTTTTGGGTTCGGGCGCGCGCCGACCACGCGCAGATCCAGTACAGCCGGCGCTGAATTCTTGTTGCGTCGCAAGGATATGTGCGCGTTGCCTTGCGAGAGAGTGACGCTGTAGCCCGCGCCGCGCGCCAGGAAATCGGCAGCCGGCGGGGCCTGACCCTGGTTCTTTTCGAACGCCAGCGGTAGCCTGCTAACTTCGACGCGATTGGCGAAGGGCGGCGCGAGGGCGACTTCGGCTCCAAACACCCGCGGCAGGGCAAGAATGGCGGCGATGAAGGCAAATCGGAGTTTCACGTCTCAGAATAAGGCAGGTCCTCGGGGAAGTCAACGAATTCCTGCTATGGTGCTTAGATGGATCAGACGGTACCGCCCGCCGCCCCACGGCTTATCTCGCTGGATGTCTTCCGCGGCGCCACCATGGCGCTGATGGTGCTGGTGAATAACTCCGGCGATGGCGGCCACACTTACGGACCGCTGCAGCACTCCGACTGGAATGGTTGGACCCTGACTGATACCGTTTTTCCCTCATTCCTGTGGATCGTGGGCGTTGCCATCACCCTGTCGCTTGGCAAGCGCATGGAGGCGGGCGTGGCGCGCAGCAGGTTGTTTGTCCAGGTTCTGCGCCGGGCAGCCATACTCTATGTGCTAGGCCTGATCGTGTACGCCTATCCGTTTAACCTGGGTACGCAGCGTTTGCTGGGCGTGCTGCAACGCATCGCCATCTGTTATCTGATCGCTTCCGCCATCTATCTCACGGCCGGCGTGCGCGGACAATTGACCTGGATCGTGTCTCTATTGGGAGGCTACTGGCTGCTGATGAAATTGGTTCCGGTGCCGGGCTATGGCGCCGGCGACCTGGCTGTGGATCACAACCTGTCGAACTATCTCGACAGAATCCTGTTGGGCAGCCATAACTATGCGGGCACGAAGACATGGGATCCGGAAGGCATTGTCAGTACGTTACCGTCTATCGCCACCGCGTTGTTCGGCATCATGGCCGGACATCTTCTGCGCATGCGGCGCCAGCTTTCCGAGCGCACCACGTGGCTGTTCGTGGCCGGCAACGTTTTGATCGCGCTGGGACTGATCGCGGACATCTGGCTGCCGATCAACAAGAAGTTGTGGACCAGTTCGTTTTCGCTATTCATGGCGGGTTTGGATTTCGTGGTCTTCGCCACGTGTCTCTGGCTGGTGGATGGATGCGGTTTCAAGCGGTTGATGAAGCCGCTTGTCATTATGGGAATGAACGCCATCACGGTTTACATGATGTCGGAGTTGGTGGACGAAGCGCTCACGGCGCTACACTGGCGTCAACCGCTGTTTAACGCGGTCTTCACGCCGCTGGCTTCGCCCTACAATGCATCGCTGCTATACGCACTGTCCTACACGCTGCTGATGTGGCTAATCGCTTATGCCATGTATCGCCGGGGCTGGTTCTGGCGCGTGTGACGCGCGATCAAGTTACTCGATCAGGAAGGCAGAGGCTCCGCCGCTGCCGCCCAGTCCGGTGTACTGTCCGGTGGTGTCCTGCTTGAAGTTGGTGGAACCGTTCACTTGGAGTTTATCCACCACGATTCCGGTGTAAGTGCCCGAACCGCTTTGTCCGGTGTAGAGCAGGGATGCCGTGGGGATGTAAATGGTGCCTTGTACGGTAGACGATGTGTTGCCATTGAACTGGTTCTGGGTAGCGTTGGTGTCGTTGCGATCGGAGAACCAGAAGATACCCTGCATGGTGCCGGAAGTGGGCGCGCTAAAAACCACTTTGGGTTGGCCGCTGATAGTCAGAGAGCCATAGCTATATCCGCTGGTTGCCGTATTGTAGAACGATACGCCCGAGCCAGTGGCCGTGGCGTTGGCGCTATTGATGGTCAGGCCGCCACCGTCTAGGATGTACTCACCGGGCGAAAAGGTAACGTTAGAGCTACCACCTACCTGAATCCCACCGCAATACACGCCGGGGGACAACGTCTGCGTTCCCTGGCTGATATTGATATTGGTGTGGTCGCACGAGCCGACCGTGGGCGGTTGCAGGCTGGCGAGCGGATCGGTCACCGCGGTCTGGCCTACCAAGGGAGTTGGATTGAACGAACCCTGCCCGTTGTTCTGGTAATGCCCAACAATTGAAATCGAACTGGCCGAGATATAGTAACTGCCCTGCGACGGATTGCCCTCAGTTTCGAGAGCGTCACTGGCGCTTGAGTTGACGTAGACTCCGCACTGAGCGGTAATGGTGGAACCGGCAACCTGCAGCGCGCGCGAGGCGGTCTTGTCCAAAACGTAGATGCATCCATTCGAACCGCCGCCAGAAGAGACGATGGCGGCCGTGGCGCGCGCTCCGGTGAACAATCCCGAATTGCTAAAAAGCGCGGAGAAAAGCTGCGGTCCCCGGGTGGTTACCGATACCTGAGCCCAATACATAGTTGCGACGTTCGGATTGTTGGGCGCGGCACTGGTATTGTTGGCCAGAATGTTGACGGTGGTGCCGTTGCCGGATTTGAAGCCGTTTTGCTTGGCGAATAAGCAGCCATTGTCCAAGTTGGTCTGAGGAGGGCTGGTTGGCGTAGAGCCGCAGGTGATGGCTGTGGTTCCGCATTGGGTTCCAGCCGTGGACGAGCCGCTGCACGATACCGATGTTCCGCTGACGCTACCCATGGCCGATAGCACCGTTGCCATGGCGGCGGACTCCGCGGCGGCGTGCGCCGACTGCCGCATGTAGAAGGCCATGCCGGTTTCGATGGCGAATCCGGTCATGGAAAGCATCAGGATGATCATGAGCGTGGCCATCGGTAGGACTTGTCCGCGCTCGGTATGGTTTGTTCGTTGCATGGCTCCCTCAGAATAAGATTCGCTGTTTGGAATAAGCGCCCATGTTATAGCTTCCGTAAGTAGCGGGAGCGGTACCGGGCCACAACATAGCAATGGCCGAATTGAACTGATACTGCAAACGGATCTGAATGACCGTACCCACCGCGTTGTCCGCTGTGGGCGGCCAGAGATTGCTGTTGGAGTTACAGTTGGAGACCGGCGAACACGTGTAGGTGGTGCTCGGCGAGGTGAGGGTCATGTTCATGCCGCTCGACGGGAGACCGATGGCATAGGCTTCCGCGGCGGCCGCTACGTTGCCGACGGTTAGCTTGCAGTTGTTTGTGCCGCTACCGCAGTGTGTGCCGTGCACGGCGATGTAGCGGTTGGTTTCCTTGCTGGCATATGCCAGGGTCTGATAGGTCCACATGGCACGGCCCATCTCGGCAATCGAGATGAAGGTGAACATCATGGGGACCCCAGCCAGCGCGAATTCGAGTACGGTACTGCCGCGAGAACGCCGTCGCCTGTTCATTGGGTCACCAGCCTCATCTGCACCGTGCGGTTGAAAGTGTACTGACCCGGAAGGGCGCCGGGAATCGGAATCAATTGCGGGCTGGTGTAGGCGACACTCACTTGAGTTGCTTCAGCGCCGTCGCTTCCAGTCACCTGAGTGGCGGTAACCACTACGGGTGAGGAGGCGCAGGTGGTCACGGAGGTACCCACGTTCGGCAGAGCGGATAGCTCGGCTAAAGCGTAGGTGCACGCAGTGGTCGAGTCGGAAGCCGTGGTAGTGGTCTGAGCGGTGTACCAGGCAGCCACGCGGGCCGCGTTCTGGGTGCAGATTAGGGCGTAATTGTAGAAGCCCAGGTCAAAGGCGCCGCCGAAAATGAATAACACCCATGGCAGCAAAAATGCCACTTCCAACATGGCGTGCCCATTTTCCCGGCGCGAGGGATTGCGTGAGGCTCTCATGGCTGTAGCGATGGTAACTGGAGGGTCAGCTAGGAAACAATTGCGCTTCGGTTAATTTATTGAGTCTGCTGATAGTTATCAGCCGGGCCTGTTAACGGTAGTAGCGCTTTAACCAAAGGTATTAGCCGCTTTTCGGATAGGCGGCTTAGAATACTAATTGCATTGTCGGAATCTGTCGATAGTGACATAACGGAGGCACTATGTGCTTTTTGAAGACGGCTGTAGCTGGCATTGTTGTGCAGGCGGCGCTTTGCCTCGCGCCAGCCACGTTGTCAGCCAGCGTAATTTACAGCAATATTAGCGGATCTTTTCCGGGCAAGTCGGTTTCGAATCAGTTCGCCATCAGCAACGGATACGTCGGCACTACGTTCGTCACCACCGGCAGCGGCACGCTGGCTAGCATCGAGACGGCGCTATACCGGTCATTTGGGTTGGGACCGGTCACCGTGGGTCTATACACGGATCACTACGGGGCGCCCTCCGTGTTGCTCGAAACGTGGACCGTTCCGTTAATCCCGCAGTGCTGCGCCAACGTGCCGGCGGTGATGCCGCCTGCAATCACGTTCACGTCGGTCCAACACCCCGTGTTATCTGCCGCGACTAAGTATTGGTTTGTGGCGAATTTGGGGACCGCGAATTCGGTCTTCTGGTGGTTCAACGATGAAAGCGTCACCGGCGGATGGTGGGTGAACAATAAAGTATCGCCGCTGAATCCGGGGGCGGAAGGATCGCCTACTCCTGGCATCCAATTGAACGCCGTGCAGGTGCAGCCCCCATCGCGTATCGGAGTACTGTCCCACATCGCGGCCGGTGGGGGTTGGACTACTGTGATCACTCTGGCGAATACTTCTCCGACGGCTGTGCCGGTGATCGTTGGTTTTCATGACGACCTTGGCAACGACCTGAGTTTGCCGCTCACGACCACGCAACAGGGAGCCTCGCAGACAACCACGGCGGCATCGGTCAGCGCGACTTTGAATCCCGATGCGACATTGCTGATCTCGATGGGGGATCAATTAGCGTCGACGGCAGTGGGATGGGCCGATGTGCAAAGCACCGTGCCGTTGGGCGGATACGCCATCTTCCGCTATACGCCAACGACCGGTTCGCCGCAAGAAGGCACCGTACCCTTACAGACCACGTTTCCCGCCACTTTGACGCTGCCCTACGATAACACTACCGGCTTCACCACCGGGGTAGCGCTGGCGAATCTGGCGTCGACGTCCGCCAGTGTGACGGCCTCGGCATGGGACGATAACGGCTCACTGATCGGGCGGCAAAGCATTCAGTTCGCGGCCAGCGGGCACACGTCTTTTGACCTGCCGACGCTGATTCCGCAAACGACTGGAAAGCTGGGAATCATTACGTTCGATAGCGGCGCCACGGGCGGCATCGCGGGCCTGGGGTTACGATTCAGCCCGTTCAGTACATTCACGTCCGTGCCGGTGATTGCGGCGCAGTGAGTAAGGCCGGACCTACGGCCTGAATTCGCGGACCATCTCGACGCAGGCTTTGACATTCTCCACCGGTGTCTCCGGCAGAATGCCATGGCCTACGTTGAAAATGTGGCCGGGACGCGTGCCCGTACGTTTCAGCAGTTCCGCAATCTTCATTCGCAGTTCGGGAAGCGGTGCGAAGAGCGCCACTGGATCGAGGTTGCCCTGCACCGCGGAGCGATAGCTGATGTCATTCCAGGCCTGATCGATATTGACGCGCCAGTCCACACCCATGACGTCGCCGCCCGCGGCGTGAAGTTCGCGGAAGAAGCCGGAAGCGCCGGTTCCGAAGTGGATTACAGGAACGCCGGTAGCGCGGATGCGTTCGATTAAAGCGCGGGAATAGGGCTGCACGAAGCGCACATAATCGTCTGGACCAAGCGCGCCCACCCAACTGTCGAACACCTGAATACAGCGCGCGCCGGCGGCGACCTGGAGGCTGGCGAAAGGCGCCTGCACGTCCACGATTTTGCCCATCAGCCGGCGCCACAGGATCTCGTCGGAATACATCATGCGCTTGGTGCGGATGTAATTGCGCGAGGCGCCGCCTTCGATCATGTAGCTGGCGAGGGTAAACGGCGCGCCCACGAAGCCGATCACGGGAACTTTGCCGGCTAACGCGCGCACCACGCTCTGAATAGCCTCGCCCACATAGCCGAGATCGTCCGTATTCGCGGTGGACAGGCTATCGACGTCGGAATTGGTATGTACGGGGTTGTCGATGCGCGGCCCTTCTCCGTTGGCGAAGCGTAGTTTCAGTCCCATGGGTTCCACGGGCAGTAAGAGGTCCGCGAAAATGATGGCGGCATCCACATCCAGTATTTCAACCGGTTGCAGGGTGACCGTAGCGGCCAGATCGGGACGCTTACAGATTTCGAGGATGCCATGTTTCGACCGGATTTCCCGGTACTGTCGCAAGTAGCGGCCCGCCTGGCGCATGAACCATACGGGGCGAACGTCGGTAGGTCTGCGCTTGCACGCATCCAAAAAGCGGCTTGTCATTGGAGCCACGCGCATGGCTGTTCCGTCCTGTCTTCGCAAAAGAAAGCGCGAAATCCTTGGGGATTATGATGCGCCGCCCACTGGCGGCCATTGATGAAAAACGGCTTCGCCCACGCTTCGCTATCGATGGTGCGCGGGGTAATCAGGGAAACCGACAGCATGCCCGGCGCCGGAAAGCCGGTGCGCGGGTCCATGATGTGGCTGTAAATGTGGCCTTCGGCGCGGAAGAACTTCTCGTAGCTGCCGGAGGTGGACATGGATTCGTTCTTCAAATAGACTTCGGCCACGGTGGCCCGTTCGTTCTTAGGATCGCGAATGGTGATGCGCCAGCCGCGCGGTTCGTTGGGAGGCGCCCCGAGTCCATAAATGCTGCTGCCGGAGGCCGCCACGAGGGCTATGGCCGTTCCCTTGGCCTTCAGTACGCTGACCATGCGATCGACGGCATAGCCTTTGCCGATGCCGCCTGGGTCGAGTTCTACCCCGGCATGGTCGAAACTGACTGTCTGGTGGGCTGCGTCCAAGTGCACGTGGCGGTAACCGACGCTCTGCATGGCGGCCATAACTTCGGCGCGATGCGGCAGGTGGCCGGTACCTTTGTAAAATCCCCAAACCTTCATGAGCGGCCCAACCGAAATATCAAAAGCGCCGTCACTCAAGCGGCTGTATTCCTGGCAAGCCGACAGCAACTGGAACAACTCCGGAGAAACGTGTACCGGGCGGCGGGCGGCCTCTCGGTTCACCTCGCTCCATTCGCTATCGGGCTTATAGTTCGAAAGCATACTGTCCAGTTGCCGTACTTCGTCGAAGGCGGCTTCCACGGCGGTCTCCATCTGTTCCCGGTCGTAACCGTAGACAGCAATGGAGTAAGCGGAGCCCATGGCCTCGGCGCTCTGTTCCAGGCGCAGCAACTCCCGGCCAGGCTGGGCAGGCCAGGAGGCCCGCGCCACCGTCAACAAAAACAAAACTACCACAGTTTGTTTGACTTTAGGGCTGATTTTCCGTTGACGCACGCTTTTTTTTCGCCCTCTTGAGCAGGATCTCCACCCGTGTGGCGGCATCGGGGTAATGGTCCGGCTCGAAATGCAATTCGGGAGTCTTCCTCAGGCTCAGCCGGCTGGCCAGTTCGTGTCGCAGGTAGTTACGGGCATTCTCAAGGGCGGCCATAGCCTGGCGCTGATCGTGATCATTCCCGCCCAAGCTCACTTTCACCATGGCATGGCGCGAGTCCGGGCTAACTGTCACGTCGGTCACATCCACCGTGACCAGGCGCGGATCGGAGAGTTCAAATCCGATGATCTCGGAGAGTTCCTCTTTTACCGCGGTGGACACCCGCCTGGAACGATGTTCATCCATGACCAGCCACTGCCTTCATAGCCACTCCAAGGTTGTCCCGGTTAGTTCCGAGCCTAGCAGCGAGGCGGCCTCTTGTTCCACCGACTGCAGGACCTGTTCGGCGTGCACATGGTCGGACGATACGGTGACTGCCGCCACGAGGGCGCGCTGCCACAGATCCTGATAGTCGATCTCCGACACGGCCACGTTGAATTTGCCGCGCAACCGGTCTTTGAGGCTTTTCACGACATGCCGCTTGTCCTTCAATGAGTGGGAGTTCTGAAGGACGATTTCGAGCGTTAGCACACCGATCGTGGGCACGGCTCCTCAGGCGAATGCTTCCGTAGCCACCCGCTCGGTCACGAATGCCTCAATGATATCGTTGGTCTTGATATCGGAGAAGTTCTCGAGCGTGATGCCACACTCCATACCGCTCTTCACTTCGCTGACGTCGTCCTTGAAGCGGCGCAGCGAACTGACTTTGCCGGTATAAACCACCACGTTGTCGCGCAGCAGGCGCACTTCGCTGTCGCGGGTAATGGTGCCATCCTGCACCTGGCATCCAGCCACGTTGCCGACTTTTGTAATGCGGAACGTGTCGCGCACTTCTGCCTTGCCGCGGTAGACTTCCTTGAACACGGGTTCGAGCAAGCCGGTCATGGCGCGCTTAATCTCATCCGTCAGGTTGTAGATGATGGTGTGCAGGCGGATATCGACTTTTTCCTGCTCGGCGAGCGCTACCGTATTGCGTTCGGGACGCACATTGAAGCCGATGATGATGGCGTCGGAAGCCGAAGCCAACAGGACGTCGGACTCATTGATCGCGCCCACGCCGGAGCGCAGCACGCGAATCTTCACCTTATCGTTGGACAGTTTCTGCAGCGTATCGCTGAGCACTTCGGCGGAACCACCCACGTCAGCCTTGAGGATGAGGGGCAGTTCGGTGACTTCGCCCGCCGCCAACTTCTTGTGCAACATTTCGAGCGTGATGCGGCTGCTCTTGGCCAGATTGGCTTCGCGTGCCTTGGCTTCGCGGAACAGCACGATTTGCTTGGCCTTGGCCGTATCCGTTACCACCTGGAAGTCGTCGCCGGCTTCCGGCATGGATTCCAAACCTAACACCTCGACAGGCGTGGAGGGCTCGGCTTCGCGGATCTGTTCGCCGCGATCGTTAAGCATGGCGCGCACTTTACCGAAGACGGCGCCGCAGATGAAATAATCACCCACGTGCAGGGTACCGTTTCGAACCAGCACGGTGGCCACGGGACCGCGCCCACGATCGAGTTTGGCTTCGAGTACGTTGCCCATGGCGGGACGCGCGGGATTGGCTTTGAGATCCTGAAGTTCGGCCACGAGGAGAATCATCTCGAGGAGCAAATCCAGGTTCAACTTCATTTTGGCCGAGACCGGAACCATGACGGTATCGCCGCCCCAATCCTCAGCCAGGAGGCCGCGATCGGAGAGTTGTTGTTTGATGCGTTCGGTTTGAGCGTCGGGCTTGTCGATCTTATTGATCGCGACGACGATGGGCACTTTGGCGGCGCGGGCGTGGTCGATGGCTTCGAGGGTCTGGGGCATTACGCCATCGTCGGCCGCAACCACCAGCACCACGATATCGGTCACCTTGGCGCCGCGGGCGCGCATGCGGGTGAATGCTTCGTGGCCAGGGGTATCGATGAAGACCACCTTGCGGCCGTCTTTTTCCACGTAGTAGGCACCGATGTGCTGGGTGATGCCGCCGGCTTCTTTACCGGCCACATTGGCTTCCCGGATGGCATCCAAAAGCGAGGTCTTGCCATGATCGACGTGGCCCATAATGGTAACCACGGGAGCGCGCTTGACCAAGTCTTTCTCTACTTCGGCGACCTCAACAGCTTGTTGAGATTCTTCTTCGTAAGTGATTGTACTGGTGGAAGCTCCGAATTCGCGCGCCATCTCGGTAGCGAGCTTGGAATCGAGCGTTTGATTGATGGTAGCCAGGATGTTACGGTCCATCAATTTGCGGATCACGAGGCTGGCTTTGACGTCCAGTTTCTCGGAGAGTTCCTTTACCGTAATGCCTTCGGTAACGGTGATTTCGCGACTAACCGGCGGCGGCCCGGACTGGGTCTGACGGCGGCTGGACGGACGAAGGATCTTCTCTTCCGGCTCCGAACTGCGATCGCGCTGCTGCGGACGTCCACGATTTCCACCCGGACGGCGTTGTTGATCGGGCAGGGGCGGCGCCACAGCCGGTTCCATCCCTGGACGGCGCGAAGTGGGATGCATGGGGCGCGGGCCACCGGGCCGCATGGGCAGGCCGGGGCGGGCACCGACGCCAGGAGCAGGCCGGGGAACGGCGGGCTGGCCTGGACGGAGAGGTCCACGATAGATAGGTTGTCCAGGCGCGGGAGAGCTCTGCTGCCGGGGAAACCCGGGGGTAGCGGGACGCGGCGGGGGGGGCGCGGGCAGTCCGGGAGAAGCAGCACGAGGCTGATTCTGGCTGAGCTTAGCGGCAAGGTCGGCGCGCGGAGGTACTACCGGCCGAGCTACGGGCTGTCCGGCAAGGGGGCGAGAAGGCGGTCTTGGCGCGGAAGGCATGGGAGCGCCAGGGGTCGCCGAATGCATGGGGGCGCTGGTCGATTGCGGCGCCATGGGCGCGCGACCGGCTACACCGGGCCGGCTAAAGATGGGAGCGGACGGAGAAATGGGTTCGTTGCCGGCAGGCATGGGCTGGCGGGGTCCAGACAGAACCTGTCCAGGCCGGGCCGGCGGCAGAGGTCGCGCCGGAGGGGGCGTAGGGCGCCCGGGCGAAGTAGCCGCGGGTGGAGCGGTAGGCACAGCCGGAGGCGGCGAAACCACGCGCGGAGGCAGCGGGAGCCGGGGCTGGGGAGGTGGCGCCACTGTTGGTGCTTGGGGCTGCGATGGCGAGGGTGAACTACCTGCCAATGGCGGCCGGATGGGAAGCGCGGGGCGGCCAGCCGGCCGTTCCGGCATGGGCTTCGGCGCAACCGGCTCCGAAGCAGCGGCCTCCTCGACTACAGTAGGCGCGGGGGCTTGGCTCACAGGAGCGGCAGGCGCCTCTTCGCGGAAGGGCGCGGTCTCGACTGCCGCGGCAGGTTGTTCTGTTAGCATGGCGGCGCGCGGTTCAGGCTCCGTGGATTCTTCGGGGGCGTTTCCGCTTAGCAGCCGCCGCAACCGGATAGCGACATCTTCATCGATCGAGCTGGAGTGGGTCTTTTTTTCTGTTACGCCCAACTCCGGGAGTCTGTCAAGGATCTCGTGCGCCTTGACTTCAAGCTCCCGAGCCAGCTCATTAATTCGAATCTTGTTCATAGATACAAAACTGTCTCGCGGAGACGCACCTTACTCGTTATGCGAACCGCCATCGTCCGACTCGTCGTGAGAATCGCGTCCCGAGTCTAATATGGTATCAGACTCGCTAGCCATCTCAATGTTATGCGGCTCTTGGGTTTCAGCCGCAACTGTCTCTTCACCGGCCTCTTCACTGGTTTCCTGATGGGCCGGGGCATCCGTTTCGCCGCTCGCTTGGGCACCGGTTTCGATGTCAGAAGCCGGGGAGGCTTCCGTTTCCACCGGCACACCGCCCGAGGATTCGTCACTCAATTCAGGTTCCACTTCGCCGTCTTCGGGCGACACAGCGACAGCGGGTTCTTCAAACTGGCTATAGTAGGCGGTGACGGAATCCCGAATGTTTTCGACCATTTCCGGATCGATGCCGGCAATCTCTTGCAACTGCTCGGGAGTCATACCGCCCAGCTTGTCGATAATTTCGATGCCGCCGCCCGCCAGTAGTGCGGCCACCTCTTCGCTTAGCCCGTAGGCGATCAAAGACGCTACCGGTTCAGGCGGATTTACCAAGGCAGCCATTGCCGATTCGACTTCCTGGCGCTTTTCTTCTTCGCTCTTGATGTCGACTTTCCAACCGAGCAACTTCGCAGCCAGGCGGACGTTCTGTCCCTTTTTACCGATGGCCAGGGAGAGTTGCGAATCGTCGACGATCACTTCCATGTGCTTGCTCAAGGGCGTCGACGATGGTGACGCGGCTGATTTTAGCGGGACTCAAAGCGTGCGTAGCGAAAGTGACCGGATCTTCCGAGTACTCGATGATGTCGATCTTTTCGCCGCGCAGTTCGCGGATGATGGATTGCACGCGCATGCCCTTCATCCCCACGCATGCCCCCACGCTATCCACGTCGCGATCGCGGCTTTGTACGGCGATTTTGGTACGCTCACCGGCTTCGCGCGCGCAGCCCTTAATGGTCACGGTGCTGTCGTAGATCTCGGGCACTTCCTGTTCGAACAGGCGCATGACCAGTTCCGGGGCGGCGCGGGATACCAGCACGCCCGGTCCTTTGCTCGATTTGTCGACGACGCGGATGACGCAACGCACGCGGTCGCCCACGCTATAGCTTTCCAGGCGCGACTGTTCTTTTTTCGGCAGACGGGCTTCTGTCTTACCCAAATCCAGGATGTAATCCGGGCCTTCCACGCGCTTCACTGTGCAGTTGACCAGTTCGCCCGTACGTCCGGAGTATTCGTTGAAGACGGTTTCGCGTTCGGCCTCGCGCACTTTCTGAAAAATAACCTGCTTGGCGGTTTGGGCCGAGATGCGGCCCAGCAGGTCAGTCTTTTTCGGGATTCTGACCTCGGAGCCGATCTCAGCATCGGGACTGATGCGCCGGGCCTCGGACAGGGTCATTTCCTTAGCTGGATCCTCGACGGCTTCGACCACTTTCTTCACCGCAAAAAGCTGGAGAGCGCCGGTCTTTTCGTGCAATTCGGCAACGTAGTCCTCCGTAGTTCGGAAGTGCTTCCGGGCGGCGATCAGCATGGCGTCCTTCACGGCATCCAGGACGATTTGCGGATCGATACCCTTTTCCTTACTTAATATTTCGATGGACTGAAAGATCGTTTCCAAAGTGTTCCTCTTCTATGTTCTGTCGCTTGATTGTTAACCCAATGGCGAGGAGGGGCTTACCACTCGAACTTCAAGCTTGCCTTTTCTACCTGATCGAACGGAAACTGGATTTGGCGGCCAGCGGCTTCCAGACTTACCACGCCATCCGCGAAGCCGGCCAGGACTCCCTCCCAGTGCCGCTGATTTTCAACGGGCGCGCGCAGGGTGACCTTGGCCTTCTTACCCTGGAACCGCTCGTAATCGCGCGGCTTCAACAGTTTGCGTTCGAGCCCGGGGGAGCTGACTTCGAGAGTGTAATGACCGGGCACCACATCCTCAACATCGAGAATGGTGCCGACCTGGTGAGAGATCAACTCGCAATCGGCATGGGATACGCCTTCGGGTTTGTCGATGGAGATACGCACAAACTGGTTTTTCCCGCCGCCCTTCACTTCCACTTCGACAACTTCGATGCCTTCGGAGCCCGCTACGCGCTCCGCGATCTCTTCAATGCGTGATGATATTGCCGGACGCATGGTTACCTGAATTATCACCAATCCAACAAAAAAGTGGGCTTTCGCCCACTCAAGAAGTTCGACACTACAGGACTATTGTACCGCGGATAGGCTTAAATGCAAGTATGCGGCGGAAGTGTGGTTCTATCTGGGGTTGGGCGCGAATAGGCGAATTGACCAAACAGAGCCAATCGTTAAATATTCTGGAATAACCGGCCCATTTTGTGCGCAATACAGAGATTTGGTCAAGTATCGCATTTATCGCTGCATATGCCCCGGCGGGCGCCGACTTGCCGATAAGGTATAATTCCCAGCATGAAAGCTGCCGCATTAGTAGCCTTGTTTGCCTCGATGGCTTTTGCCGAAACCTGGAACGGTACCCTGGTGGATGTGATGTGCAAGAACCAGGACTTGGCGGGCCATACGACCAAGTGCGCGATTAGTTGCTCAAAGAGCGGCTATGGGTTGGTGCTGGCCGACGGTAAGTTCGTGAAGTTCGACGAAGCCGGCAACGCTAAGGCGCTGGCGGCATTGAAAGCCACCGCCAAGGAAAAAGACCTGAAGGCCAAAGTGACCGGTTCGCTCGACGGCGATACGGTTCAAGTGGAAGCCGTCGAACTGCAATAGCGCTTGCGGATTTCGACCCAGGCGGGAAACACTTCGGGATTTTCCAACCAGACGAGCGCCCACTGCGCCATCTCCTCCTTCTGCGCGGCCTTGGCGGGAGCGGTCTTAGGATTGCGCGCGGCGAAACGAGCGCGGTCCTTAGCGGCGATCACTTGCCGGCGGCAGTAGCGGGCCCGCTGGCGATCTCCGGCGCGCATCGCTTGCAGATAGACCTCCAGCATGGCGCGGAGGTCGTGCTCCAAGTCTTCCAAGGTCTTTTGGCGGATGCCTGCCCAAGGTTGGGCGAACGGTAATCCGGTAGCGTGCAGCAGATCGCGCAAGTAGCTCTCGGAAACCGGCGCCAGGGTGCGCAACGCGTCGCTCCACTCCTGCTCGCCGATGGCGGTGATCCCGGCAGCCGCCAGGAAATCCCGGAGCGCCTGTTTACGCGACTTATCCGGCGACTTATCCGGCATCGGTGGGACTCTTTCCTGCCGCGGCCGGCGGGTTCGCGTAGTGTGGAAAGCGGGCTAACAGACCACCATATAGGATGTGGCCCAAAATCATAGGGCCGCGATGGGTGTAAAGTGTAATCAGTGGGTTGATGTTCTGCCACAAGATATTGAACGACAGATAATACCAGCCGAGGCCCACCAATACACCGATTAGAGTCGTTCGGTTGCTGGCGTTGCGGCTGGCGAGGGTGAGATCCGAATAAAGCGCCGATGGTCCCGTAAAGGACCAGATAGAGCGCGATCCCCGCCACGGTTCGGGAAGTAAAATCCCGGCCCAACGCCGCTTCGCCGTAGAAAGTCGAGGCCATAATATTGGCCGCAGTCCAGATGGAACGCCGATACCAGGCCGAAGCGAGCGCCAGCCATCCGAGAAGAACGAGAGCGGCGATAATGCCGGCTTCCAGGCCGGCCAGAAGGCCGTGTGTCTCCCGATTTTTGTGTGGGTCCTCACCACCGCCCATGAAATCAGCCTATACTGTCCTATTGGCAAAGGCAAAACGTCAGCGCAAATGAAACGTCGCGTCGTCATCACCGGAATCGGGGCCGTGAGCCCCAATGGAATTGGCAGAGAAGCCTTTTGGGAGGCTAGCCGTAACGGGGTCAGCGGGGTCCGCCGCATCACCCGCTTCGACCCGTGCGGTTCGCCTGTGCAGGTAGCGGGCGAGGTCGTGGGCTTCGACGAGTCCCAATACGTCGATCCCAAAGATCGCCAGCATGTTTCGCGAGTGGTGCCCCTGGGCGCGGCCGCGGTGCGTGAAGCCATGGAAGATGCCGGCGTAGATGCCGGATCGCTTTCGCGTGAAGAACTGCGCCAGATCGGCGTGATCGTGGGATCGGGCGGCGGCAGCCTGGAGTTCACCGAGGAACAGTACCGCCTCTATTACTCCGGCAAGCAGAAGCAGTGCAGCGTATACGTCATCCCGACATCCACCATCGGCACGCTGGCGAGCGAAATCTCCATGCGTTTCGGATTCCGGGGGATGAGCCACATTATCTCGACGGGCTGTACGTCGTCGACCGACGCCATCGGCTACGCCTACCGCAACATTCAGGCGGGGGTGTTGGACATGATGGTGGCCGGGGGCGTGGATGCGCCCATCGCGCCGTTGATCCTGCGCGGATTCGTGCTGATGCGCATTATGAGCACGCGATGGAATTCCGAACCCGAGCGGGCCTCGCGGCCTTTCTCGCGTGATCGCGATGGCTTTGTGATCGCTGAGGGCGCCTGGTTCTTCGTGATGGAAGAATTGGAGCGGGCGCGGGCGCGGGGCGCTCATATTTACGGCGAGGTGGCCGGATACGGTTCCACCTGCGAAGCATTCCACCGGGTGCGTTTGGAAGAGTGCGGCGAAGAACCTGCACGTACGATGCTGATGGCCATGGAAGAGGGCGGCATCGGCCCCGGCGATGTGCAGTACGTGAACTATCACGGCACCGCCACGGAGTTAAATGATCGCATCGAAACGCGCGCGGTTAAACTGGCGTTCAATAGCCACGCTTATAAGATTGCGGGATCGTCGTTGAAGAGTTTGATCGGGCACCCGCAAGGGGCATGCGGAGCGGCGGGTATTGCCGCTACTTTGTTGGCGATGCGCGACGGCGTAGTGCATCCTACGATTAACGTCGAAGAGCCCGATCCGCAGTGCGACTTGGACTACATTCCCGATGTGGCCCGGCGCATGACGATTGAGCATGCGGTATCCAATTGCATCGCTTTCGGCAGCAAGAATTCCGCGTTGTTATTGCGTCACATTTAGGCGGTTAGGTCCCCCCCTCACGGGGGGGGCTCGGTAACACGCTTGACACGCCGGCGCAAAAGAGTCATACTTCCATCGATAGACGATGGGAAGAAATGACGCTCCCGAAATCCTGCCCGGAACACTCGACCTGCTCATTCTGCGAACCCTGGTGGCCGGGCCGATGCACGGCTATGGCATCGCGCAACGTCTGAAACAAGTCTCCGATGAAGTCCTGCAGGTGGGCGAGAGTTCGCTCTATCCCGCGCTGCAAAGGCTGTTACTGAACGGCTGGGTGAAGGGCGAGTGGGGCGCTTCGGAAAACAAAAGGCGCGCGCGCTATTACACCTTGACCGCTGCCGGGCGCAAGCAACTGGATGCCGAACGCGAGGAGTTCGCGCGCGTGGTCGGCGCCATCGAGAAAGTGTTGAACATGGCATGAGCGGATCTGTGCGGGGACGTTTCCACAAGGCATGGCGCCGCGTGGTCTTTCGATGGCGGCGCGCGGACCTGGATCGCGAACTGGCCGAAGAGATGGAGTTTCACCGCGCCCTGAAACGCGAAGCCGCCGGCGATCTGAGCAATCTACAGATGGGCAATATGACTCTGGCAGCGGAGGAGTGCCGCGATATGTGGGGTTTTCTTAGATTAGAGCGACTGTTACAAGACCTGCGCTACGCCTTTCGTATGTTCCGGCGTACGCCCGGATTCACAGCGATCGCGGTACTCTCGCTGGCCGTGGGAATCGGGGGGAACGCCGCCATGTTTACGCTGGTGGATACGCTGCTGGTTCGTCCCCTGCCCTATCAAGCGCCGGAACGTTTAGTGCGCATTACCGGAATTTTTCCGCGCGCGGCGGTGCCGTTTTTCCAGCAACGGAGCCGCACCCTGGAGGTCGCCGCGGTCAGCCCCGGCACCGAATTCAATCTCACCGGGGAAGGTGAAGCGATCCGGATCGTAGGCAGCGCAGCCTCCGCGAATGCTTTCCCGGTACTGGGCGCAGCGGTGGCCCGGGGACGCGCGTTCGAGGCCGGCGAGGACGCCCCGGGGCGCGATGCGGTGGTCATTCTGAGCCACTCGCTGTGGCGCACCAAATTCGACGGCGATCCCGCGGTAATCGGAAAGGTGATCGCATTGAACGGCATGCATCGCCAGATTATAGGCATCATGCCGCCAGCCTTCAGTTATCCGTCGGCCCAGGTGCAGGCGTGGGTGCCGATGCGCCTGGATGCATCGAACTTCCTGGAGTATTGGGGCGGCCCGTTTGTGCCGCTGGCCGGCAGGCTGCGTGGGGGCGCATTGATAGCCGAGGCGCAGCGAGAGATCCAACCCTTGACCGGCGAATTCCGCAAAACGTTTCCGTACCCCATGGCGCGCGACTGGAATAGCGATTCGACGGCTATCCCGCTGCAACGTGACCTGACCGGCGACATACGCGGCAAACTGGTGATCCTGCTGTGCTCGGTGGGTTTGGTGCTGCTGATTGCGTGCGCCAATGTCGCGAGCCTTTTGCTTTCGCGCGCTACCACGCGCCGGAAAGAGATCGCATTGCGCGTCGCCCTGGGCGCCATGCGGACACGCGTTATCCGCCAACTTCTTACTGAGAGCGTACTGCTGGCGTTGGTCGGCGGCGGGCTGGGCCTTCTCATCGGGACCGGGGCGCTTTCTATTTTCAAATCGCTGTTACCAGCTTCCACGCCGGGATTGGCGCAAGCTTCGATCGACTGGCCGGTGGCTGCCGCGGTGGCCGCTCTGGCGGTGCTTACGGGCCTTGCCTTCGGAATCGCACCGGCGTTGAGCGCATCGCAAATTGACCTGGCGCAGGCCATCCGCACGGGGAGCCAGCGATCCACCGCCGCATTTTGGACGCGGCTTCGGGGCGGCCTGATCGGCGCGGAAGTGGCGCTGACGGTGGTGCTGGTGGTCAGCGCAGGCCTGTTGATCAAGAGCCTGTATACGCTCTCCGAAGTGCGCCCCGGATTCGAGGCGCGGCAGATCATGACGGTGCGGGTGAGTCCGAACGCGTCGTTTTGTACGCAGCGTGCTGCATGCATCGCTTTGTACGATCGTCTGCTTGAGGGCGCGCGCGGTCTTCCGGGAGTGGGCGCGGTAGCCGTTGCGAACTCGGTTCCGCTGGATGCCGAGCAGACGGAATTGGCGGTCGATGTGGAAGGTCATCCTAAATCGGTAGACCATCCCGCGCCGATGTTGTGGGCGGGCGCGGTGAGCGCGGGTTACCGTCGGATGATGGACATACCCCTGCTGGCGGGGCGGGATCTAAGCGATGCGGACGGAGCCAAGTCGGCCGGGGTGCTG
Organism: Bryobacterales bacterium; assembly: GCA_963738345.1. Classification (GTDB taxonomy): domain Bacteria; phylum Acidobacteriota; class Terriglobia; order Bryobacterales; family Bryobacteraceae; genus Bog-159. The sequence continues at coordinate 705,237 of CAVTWI010000002.1, read as the reverse complement.
CTGATTTCGGGGGCAACTGCCAGACACTTCTGGCCCGGCGAAAATGCCGTAGGCAAGCACATCAAAGGGGCGGGAGAACAGCAATGGAGGACGGTTGTCGGGGTGGTCGGGGATGTCCGCCAGTACAGCTTGAGCAAGGCGTTCCCCACGGGAGTTGATGGCGCCATTTATATGCCCTACGCGCAGGCCGTGGGGGCGGGCGGACAGATTCCAGCGGCCATGACGCTGCTGTCGAAGACGCGAGCCGGTAGCGATGCGGCCGCCCGCGAACTCCGCAGGCTGGCACAGGATCAGGATCCTAATGTGCCGGTGGGTGCGGTTCTGCCGCTCGAAGAAGTGGTGGCCGGATCGATCGCCAACTTCCGCGCCACCATACGCGTGTTCATCAGTTTTGCCGCGGCCGCCATTCTGCTTGCCGCCATTGGCATTTACGGACTGGTGTCATATTGGGTAACGCAGCGGACCTACGAAATCGGATTGCGTGTAGCTATCGGCGCCACGCGGCGGCGCATCGTATCCATGATCCTGGCGCAAGGCTTGCGGGTGGCGTTGTACGGCATTGTGGCGGGGGTGGTGGTGGCGCTGGCGGCTACGCGCTTCCTGGCGAGCCTGCTTTACGGTGTCGGCGCGACCGATCTTATGACTTTCGCCGCCGTGACTGCCTTGGTATTAACGGTAGCCATCGCGGCAACCGCATTACCGGCGTGGCGTGCGTCGCGGATCGATCCGATTCAATCGCTACGGACGGACTGATGGCAGGTGGGCCAGTTCCCTATACTGTATAAATGGGCTTCCACCTCACGGTCAACTACACTCCCAAGGGCGACCAGGCAGCCGCCATCGACGAATTGGTACGCGGTGTGCGCGACGGCGAAGCGCACCAGGTTTTGTTGGGGGTAACCGGATCGGGCAAGACGTTCACGATGGCCAAGGTGATCGAGGCGATTGGGCGCCCGGCACTGCTGCTGGCGCATAACAAGACCCTGGCCGCGCAACTCTACCACGAATTCAAATCGTTTTTCCCGGAAAATGCGGTGGAGTATTTCGTCAGTTATTACGATTACTACCAGCCGGAAGCCTACATTCCGTCGAGCGACGTTTACATCGAAAAAGAAGCCACCATCAACGATGAACTGGACAAGTTGCGGCTGGCTGCTACGCGATCGCTATTCGAGCGGCGCGACTGCGTGATCGTGGCCAGCGTGAGTTGCATATACGGTCTGGGCTCGCCCGAAGCTTACTACGGCATGCTGTTGATGCTCGAGAAAGGGCAGAAGATTTCCCGCAACCAGATTGTCTCGCGCCTGGTGGATATCCTGTACGACCGGAACGACGCCGATTTCCGGCGCGGCGCTTTCCGGGTGCGCGGCGACGTCATCGAGGTCTATCCCACTTACGATGACTACGCCTATCGCATCGAGATGTTCGGCGACGAGATCGAAAGCCTGTCGCAGATCGACCCGCTGCTGGGACAGGTGCGGCAGACTTATCAACGGCTGCCGATTTATCCGAAGACGCACTACGTGATGTCGGAGGAGACCCGCAATTCGGCAATGGCCAGCATCCTGACCGAGCTGGATTGGTGGCACAAGGAACTGGAGAAGCAGGGCAAGTTGATCGAGGCGCAGCGCCTGTGGCAGCGCACCATGTTCGATCTGGAAATGATGAAGGAGATCGGCTATTGCCACGGGATCGAGAATTACTCGCGGCATTTTTCGGGACGCCTGCCGGGCGAAGCGCCGCCCACCCTGCTCGATTATCTGCCGCACGATTCGCTGATCCTGATCGACGAAAGCCACCAGACCATTCCGCAATTGCACGGCATGTATCACGGCGACCGCTCGCGCAAGGAAGTGCTGGTGTCACACGGATTCCGCATGCCCAGCGCGCTGGATAACCGGCCGCTGACATTTGAAGAGTTCGAGCATCGCGTGAACCAGGTGGTGTATGTGTCCGCCACGCCGGGGCCCTTACGAACTGACCAAAACCGCGGGCGTGGTGGTGGAGCAGATCATCCGTCCCACCGGCCTGCTCGATCCCGAAGTCGAAATTCGCCCGGTGAAAGGACAGGTGGACGATCTGCTCGGACAGATCCGCCAGCGCGTGGAACACAACCAGCGCGTACTGGTGACTACGCTGACCAAGCGCATGGCCGAAGATCTGGCCGAATATTATTCCGAAGTGGGCGTGCGCTGCCGCTATCTGCATTCCGAAGTGAGCACGCTCGACCGCTCGAAGATTCTGCGCGATCTGCGGCGCGGCGAGTTCGACGTGCTGATCGGCATCAACCTTCTGCGCGAAGGGTTGGACTTGCCGGAGGTGTCGCTGGTGGCCATTCTGGACGCGGATAAGGAAGGCTTCCTGCGGTCGAGCGGTGCGCTGATTCAGACCATGGGGCGCGCGGCGCGGCATGTGGAAGGGCGCGCGATCCTCTATGCGGACGTGATGACCGACAGCATGAAACGGGCCATCGACGAGACCACCCGCCGGCGGCGCACGCAGCAGGAATACAACGAACGCAACGGCATTACGCCGCAGTCGATCATCAAGCCGGTCGATATGAGCCTGGTGCGCGATCGCGGAGGGCGATTACGTCACGGTGCCGCTCGAATCCGACGATGAGATCGAGAGCATGACGCCGGAGCAACGCGAGCGGTTATTGGGCGAACTGGAAGAGCGCATGCGCGAGGCGGCGCGAAAATTCGAATTCGAGAAGGCGGCGCAGATACGGGATAAGTTGAAAGCGCTACGGGCGAGTGCGGTGGAAGGGATCGGCGCGGCGGTCAGCTAGATTGCATTGGGGGCAAAGAAACGTTATGATGGCTTTGTTAGCGTGTAAACGGAGCGGCCTTTGGCCGTCGCGCTGATCCCGCCGGGCAACCGGTCTCTACCCAAGCGTGGGGATACTCAAGAGGTCCGATTAAGAAGAACCTAAAAGGCTTCCGGCGACGGGAGCCTTTTTTCTATTCCGGCACTCTGATTCGCGCTCCACTCATTACCTTGAACAAGATTACATAGAAGCTGATAGGTTTGCGATGCGGCTGGTTGCGTCTGTGCTCGGTATCGCGGACATAGGCGCTCTGGACGTAGAGGTTGATAAGGCCGCGCCGCGCCGCGCGGGAAGCAGTGAAATAAACCTCGTACTCCAGTTTGGTGTCGGTATTTGGATCGACAATCTCAATTGTAAAAAAATTGCCGCGCCCGGTGTGGTAACAACGGCGGCGCGCCAGACTCTCTACGATGGCGGGCAGGTTATGCGACAGATGGTAGCGCTGCATGTCGAAGACACGGGTTTCCCGGCCGTCGGAATAACAGAGGGCGCGGTCGGGAATTTCTCCATGCCGGACGCCGCGGGTGAAACAGTGCAGGGAGAAAATTACTTCGACCAGGTAGGCTCGCGCTAGCTTGCCGGGCTTAGCTTCCTGCGCAAAGGTGACGGTTTTCGGATGAAGATGGCAAAGATCGTAGATGTCTTGGCCTGAGATAAAAGGGCGCCATTTCACCGTGGGGCTCTCGTGGGGTTGAAACTATTCATGTGTTCGCGTTGTTGAAACATGGAAATGCCGGCGATGCCGGCGGCGCCTGACTCTACGCATTGCGGTGCGTTTGCGGCGGTGATGCCGCCCAGGGCGAAGACTGGAATGCGGACCGCGCGGGTGGCTTCGCGCAGGAGGTCCAGGCCTAGCGGTTTGCCGTACTCTGCTTTTGACGGCGTTAAGAAAACGGGCCCAAAAACGGCAAAGTCGGCGCCTTCGCGCTCGGCCCGCGCGACATCTTCCGTGGAATGGCACGATACGCCGATGATGAAACCTGGGGGCACCGCGGGCCGCCAGATGTGCGGCGCGATCGAATCCGCGGGGAGGTGTACGCCCTGTGCGCCGCAAGCCAACGCGATATCCACGCGAGCGTTCACCAGGATCGCGGTGGCGTACGGATTGGGTAGGGCCAAGGCGCGCCGTACCAGTTCCGCCAATTCGCGCGCGGACAAATCCTTCTCGCGAATCTGGATGCGTTCGATGCCCGCCGCGAGCGCTCGCGCGATGGATTCGAGCAGGGCCTCGCATCCGCCCAGCGGCTTGCGATCGGTAATGTAGTAGCGCTGCACTCTGTCAGGTTGGGAGCGGTTCGTAATAGCGCTCGCCCGCACATGCCTTGCAGAGCACGCGCCCCTCGTGCAGCACTTCCCGCTTGAAGTTGATACCTTCGCCGCACTCGGCGCACACGACTCGCGCAGCCTTGTAGCCCGGAAATTCTTCGGGACCCAATGTCACCCGCACCCATTCCGCGGCGAACAGCGCGGAGTCAGGCAATTCGCGATAAGCGCGCATTTGCTGGGTGTTCTTGTCGGTGATTTCCGGGAACATTTCGCGGGCTCGCTGTTTCGAATCCTCGAGCGCCACCACACGCACGGCGCGGCCAGCTTCCAGATCGCAGAAGGTGGCTGCCACTTTGCCGAAATCGCGGAACTTCAGTGCACGTTTGCCCAGGCGGCACCCGGTCACCACGGGGATGGCATCCGTAGCGCAACGGTCGATTTCGATGAATGTGACTAGGCGCTTGCGGTGCGTGCCCAGAGGGTCGTCCAGTTCCAAAAGGTTCAGCCCGTAAATGGCCATGCGCAGCCCCAGGATCTGCCCGGCACAGATGTGGCCGTGGGCCTGCTCGGCCAGGGTGACATACTCGTCGAAGGTTTTCAGGGGCATCCCAACACTCTCAGCGCGTGCGGCGGGAACTCTACCAGCCAATCCTTATTATCGCTATTATCTTTCCGCGCCTCGAATTCGCGCCGGTCGATTTCAGCCACAATGCCTCCGGCGAAATCCAGGCGCACGGCGCGCGGCATTTCCGAAACGCGCGCGAGTAGCGCGGCCACCTGATTGGTGGATGGTTTGGCGCCATCGAGCGGAATAGCGTGCACTTGCCCCGGTTCTATGCACAGCCAGACATGATCGCCGCGCAGGCGGCCGGGAAGATACGGACCGTTCAATTCGAAAGTTTCCAGGCGCAGGCGGCTGGTGTTGCGCCCCGGATCGAGGGCCACGATTTCAGCCGGGAATAGATTCCGGATGCCCAGCAGGCGCGCGGCCGCAATGCTGACAGGCTGGTCGAGCACTTTGCGGGGCGGCCCGGTTTGCAGGATGCGCCCTGAATCCAGAAGGCACATCTGGACGGCAAGCTCAAAACAGGTGTCCAGATCGCGTGCGGCCAGCAGAACGGGCAGGCTGGTGTCGTCGCGAACCATGCGCAGCACGGCGATCCACTCATCGCGCAACGCCACGTCAAAGCCTGCGGCGGGCTCATCCACCAGCAGCAATTTTGGTTCGCCGATGAGGGCGCGGGCCACCGTGGCGCGCAGGCGATCGGCGGGGGAACATTCCTGCGGGCGTTTGAGGGCGGCATCCAGCAGGGCGAAACGTTCCAGCATTTCCTTCACGCGCCGGTGCCGTTCCAGGCGAGCCAGTCCGGCGAGTGGGAACAGCAAATTGTCATGCAGGCTCATGTGGGGAAAGAGCGCCCAATCGCGCGCCACGTATCCGCAGTGTCGGCGGCGCGGCGGCAAGCAGACACCGGCCGCTCCGTCGAAGAGGATTTCGTCGTCGAGCATGATGCGGCCGCTGGTGGGTGCCGCAAGACCGGCGATAGCATCGAGGATGAAAGTTTGGCCTGCGCCGGCGCCGCCGAAGAGCGCCGTGATACCCGCGCTGGCCTGGAATTCGAGATCCAGGCCGGGTCCGGCAAGGCGCACCTGTATCATGCCGTCACCCGCCCGCTACGGACGCGGTTAGCGGCATAGAGCGCCCCTAGCGCGGCTGCCGCCACCGGCAACAGCCAGACCGCACCGGCTCCATTGACGGCGATCACCGTGGCAGCGAAATCCGCAAACGCTCGCATGAATCCGGCCAGCATCGCGGCCAGGATCGCCCGCCACGCCAACGGCAGGGTGACCATCCAAAAGATCCGCCATTCGCCGGCCCCCAGGCAGCGCGCGGCATTCGCTATGCCCGGATCCAAAGCGCGCAATCCATCGCGGAACATTCGCAGCAAGAGCGGCAGCGTATAGACAGCGGAAAGCGCCACGGCGGCATGCCAGCTAAAACGCGGCGGCCAGCGGAGAGCGGCGGACGCCAGATAGTAAGTGAATACGGCAGGCGGCAGGATCAGCGGAAGGCTGCCCAAGGCGTCCAGCCAGTCGTTGCCGGGGAATCGGCCTTGGGTGAGGAACCAAGCCAGCGGCAGCGCCACCGCGGTGGCAAACAGCGTGGCTAAGCCGGCGTAGCGCAGGCACAGCCAGAGCGGCGACCAGTCGAGTGGCATGGGCGGGAATCTAATTATACCCGCATGCGTGACGGCTTACTTCCAGGCGCCCAACAAGCGGCGCACCAAAACCATTTCGCCCAGATGATACGACGTATGGTCGGCCACCAGCAGGACCTCGCGCAGAACGGTCTGGCCCGTGCCGTGGGGGATGCGCGCATGCAGATTAACTTTGGGATCCTTCACCATGCGGCGGATGGTCGCCAGGTCGGCACGGAACGCTTTGACGCTTTTATCCCAGGCAGTATCGTCGGGGGGAGCCTGCGTAGCCGGCCAGTATCCCGCGGGCCAGGGCGGCGACGTGTGCTTCGGCTTGCGCGTAAATTCGAGGATGTCCCACTGGGCGATGCGCATGTGCTCCAGCAATTCCCAGGGGGTATGGGGCAAGCCGCTGGGGCGGATTCCGCGCAGGGCGGCCGGCAAATCGGTCACCGCCGCATCGAAATCCGCGTGCGCACCGCGGCCGGCTAGAAGGTAGAGCAGGTGTTCCCGCAGGGATTGATCTTGCGTCATATTCTACTTTCTATTTTTGGCCAACGGAGGGGCGGAAAACAAGTTTGCGTCCGCGCGGATGTGCGGTGGTTCCTTAGAAGCTGAATTTGGCTGCCAGTTGCACCAGGCGTGGGGCCGCAGCGCTGGTGATCTGCCCGAAATTCGAGCTGCCGATGTTGCCGTTCACCGCGGCGGCGCCGTAAAACTGTGCGTGATTCCACACATTGAACCCCTCCACACGAAGTTGCAGCGTGCGCGATTCCGCGAGGCGCAGGTTCTTGGCTAGCGCCATATCGAAGTTGGCGATTCCGGGTCCGTAGAATGACCGGCGCGCGGCGGTACCGATTTCGCCTAGTTCCGGAAGAGTGAATAACGCAGTGTTGAACGCAGGGTTTCCATTGCGCGGATTGCGGTTTAGTTCGAGCGAGCCCGGAGTGTAGTTCGGCGTGTCCACACCGTTATTGTTGATGCCGTTGGGAAGCGTGCCGAGCAGCGACGTATCGTCGTTATTGAAAAGTGTCACCGGAAAGCCTGTGCTGAAGCGGGTTATGCCCGAGACTTCCCATCCACCGCGGATCGCATAGCGATAGCTGGCCACGAAGTTGTGCGTCATATCAAAGGCGGAAGGTCCGCGATCGAGGGACGGGTTCAGGGGATTCACCGCCTCAGACAGGCTGGAACTCTGGTCGATCGACTTACTGTAGGTGTATCCGGCCAGCACTTCGAGAGGGCCCACGTTGTGGCGCACGGTAACTTCGAGGGCGTTGTAGTTAGAATTGCCGATGGTCTTCTGATAGCTCACACCGCCGAACACCGCGGGAAATGGTCCGCGCGTGCCTTGAATGGTTTGGCCTGACCTGGTGGTGTAGACGCCGCTTTCGCCGAAAGGTCCGCAGGTGGCGGTTCCCGGCATGACGTCGGTGCTCTGGCTCAAGCTCAGACACAGTACAGCGTTACCGGGATTGGCTTCTTCCACGACCAGCAGGTGATGCGCCTGTGCGCCGACATAGGCGGCTTTTAGGAACGTGTTGGCGGCTAGTTGACGCTCCACGGATACCGTGAAATTCTCAGCATATGGCGGAACGTTCTGGTGATAAAACGAGGGGATCCCGGTGAGTGGAAGATACGCATTCCAGTCCACGCTGCTGTTGGCGTTTTGCGCGGATGCGCCGAATGCAGGGAATGCCAAGGGAAAGCGCTGTCCGTTATTTGCGCCGGTGGCAGCGGTGATGAAGGGCGTTTCGAAGAGGGGCGGCGCAGGGCTGGTGTAGCTATAGCCGTAAGGCGGATTGGCGCTCATAATGCCGGCGGACAGGCCTTCGAAAGCGGTGTAGAACATACCGTAGCCCGCACGAATGCTGGTCTTGGCCGAGGGCGACCACGCCAGGCCGGCACGCGGTGCCAGTTTCCCGTAGCGGGTGGGCGCGAGCGTAGCGGGAATGCCGGCGTCCCCCGGGAAGACAAGTCCCACGGGAGCGCCAGGATAAACGGTGGACTGTTCGCCCAGCACCAGGGTTTGCAATTGATTGTACTTTTCGCGCCACGGCTCGATCACATCCCAGCGCAAGCCCAGGTTTAAGGTCAGATTGGGCCGTATGCGCCAGCTATCCTGCCCATAGGCGCCGAAGTAGTGTGTGCGGTTGTAGAAGCTTTGGGAATCGGCTTGGGTGTAACTGCTGGGAACGCCCAATAGGAAATCGGCGAAATCGGCGCCTGTTTCCGATCCCAGGAATACGAACGAGCCGTTCGACTGCGCGTCGGGATGGGTATTGACCTGGTCGTAGTGCATGGTGACGCCCAACTTGAAGGTGTGGGCACCGGCGGTTCGCGACCAGTCGTCGGCAGCCTGAAAGGTGTTGTTTACCTGGGTAAGGCCGGTGGTGTCGACCCCCATGGTGAAATCGTTGAACGATACGTTGGCGATGCCTTCGATGGAAGGCACTAGGGGAACGATACCGGGTGTGGAGGCGCCTTCGGCAAATCCTTGCGAACTCAGGCTGGGGCCTACGCCGCCCACGGGTTGACCGGCGATGTTGTCATTGCGCATGAAGCTGAGGTGAAACTCGTTCACCGTGTTCGCGCCGAAAGTTTTGGTGGCCTGCAGGCTGGCCAACTGGGCGAGACCCAAGTTGATGGCGTTGAATCCGGGAACGCTGGCGCCACCCTGCGCCGTGGGATAAGGATTATTCAGTGTGTAATGGTCCGCGAAATAGTAGGCAGACAACATTCCCAAGCGGGAGTTGCCGTCGATGCGAAGCGCGCCTTTGTGATCGCCCAACGTCTCGTCGGAAGCGGCCGTCGCGAACTGTGCCGTGCCCGCATTCGCTTGCGGAATGTAGGGCAGTAGGGCGCGTGCCGGTGCCGACCATGCCCGCTGCGGGATTACCGCGCCGGGAAATACGCATTGGGATGCATTGGTGCAGCCCGCCGTATAGTAAGGTTCGTTTGGCGACACGGCGTAGCCAAGACGCCGCGAAAGCACGCCGGCCCAGTATTGCCCATCCACCACGCCGGTCAGTTGGCGGGCCTGATCCTGCAGGTTGCCGGTCCGGTCGGTAGCGGAGGGTACGCTGATCAGTCCCGTGTCCACGCCCTGGGTCATGCGGGTGCCCTGATAGTCGGCAAAGAAGAAAACTTTGTCGCGCCGCACGGGACCGCCGACCGTGCCGCCGAACTGGTTTTGATCGAAACGAGCACGGCCGGCCGAGAAAAAATTGCGCGCATCGAGATTGGTATTGCGCAGGAATTCGAAGGCGCCGCCGTGGAACTGATCGCTACCCGATTTAGTGACTACCAGGATCTGTCCGCCGCTATAGTTACCGTATTGGGCATTGAAATTACTGGTGAGCACTTGCAATTCGGCGATGGAATCCAGGTTCGGCACCACAGCCGTTCCCATGTTTACGGTTTCCTCGACGTCGCTGCCATTCACCATGAAGCCGTTCGCGGTTTCCCGTTGGCCGCTCACCGACATATTGCCTGGGTTCAATCCACCGGATGGCGGCGTGCTGGTGACGCCGGCCATCAGGACCGCGTTCGGCTGTTGCGAACTGGAAGGAATCACGCCCGGCTGCAAGGCCAGCAGGTCAGTAAAACTGCGTCCGTTAAGCGGCATTGCGCGCGTGGTTTCGCCGGAGAGAGTGCCGCCGGATTGGGTATTGCCGGCTTCCAGGGCGGCCCCGTCGGCGGTCACCACCAGGGTTTCGTTCTGGTGGTCAAGTTGGAGGGTGATGTCGAGAGTTCGGTCGCCGGTCAGTTCTACCGCGAGTTGCGCGAAGGGTTGGAAGCTGGGCTGATCTACAAGGATGTCATAGAGTCCCGCGGCCAGATCGGTGAACGCATAGGAACCTTCGGCCGAGGTGACTGCCGTCCGGGGGGTGGTTCCTGGCGCACGCAGAGTAATGTTGACGGCGGGCATGGCAGCGCCGCTGGGGTCGGTAACTTTACCGGTCAGGTTGGCCGTCGCGGTCCACGCTGGGACGCAGGAGGCCAGGATCGCTAGGAAAAATAAGGGTTTGGTGGAAGTGCGCATGAAACAGTGGATTCTCTTATTGCAACTGAGTTGCGTTTTCTGAAGGCATAGATTATCGGAATTCGCCTCGAATTGCAAGTGAGTTGCATTAAGAAATACACCGAGGCCGGACGGCTTTCGTACTGATACGATAAAAATATGCGGCGGTGGTTCCTGCTGTGCGTGTTTCTGTGCGTCTTTCTGCCATTCGCGGCACTAGCGAGCGAGCACTGGGTTCGGTTTGCCTCGGGCCCCGTCGAAGTGTTCAGCAATGCCGGGACCAAGGACGGACGCGAAACGCTGGTGAAATTCGAAGAGTTCCGGCACGCGCTGGGGTTGGCTCTCGGTGATAATGACTTGCAAATGCCGCTGCCGGTCCGCATCCTGCTTTTCAAGAGCGGTGCGCCCCAACTTCCGGAACCCGTGGTCCGCGGCCGCGATCAATACGACGTAGTGCTGACTGCTGGACAGGCGATTCCCAACGACGTTTTTGCGCGCCTGACGCAGCTATATCTGGAAACCAGTTCGGCCCGCATGCCCGAACGACTGGAGCGCGGTCTAGTGGAATTATTCTCCACCATTCAGGTGACCGGCATTCGTATTACGCTGGGCGAACCGCCGCTGCATCCGGATATGGATTGGGCGCGCCTCCACTTGCTGGCGGTCGATCAGGAATATTACGGCAAACTGCGCGTGCTCACCTACAATTTGCGCAAGGGTGTTGACGAAGACGCGGCGTTTCGGAATGCCCTCGGCAAGACTCCCGAAACGATTGAGATGCAGGCGCAAATGCACTTGGCTGCGGGACACTTCGAAGTTACTTCAGTTTCCCCGCTGCCGATGAGTCCTTCGGATTTTCCAGAGCGCCAGGTAGAGCCCGCGGCGGCGCAGTTAGCTCTTGCCGATTTGTTATTGGGCGACAACTCGCGCACCATTTACCGTCAACTGATCGCCCAGACTGAACTGTTGCCGCAAGCATGGGAAGGGCTGGGCATGCTGGCTCTGCGCGAGAAGCACGGCGAGGAGGCGCGCGAGGATTTCGCGGCTGCCATCGGCGCGGGCGCCAAGAGTCCCGACTTGCTACACGGAATATGCTCGGCTTGAGCCGGATAATGCGAAAGCCATGGCCGCGCTGGAGCATGCCGTCCAGATCAACCCCAAACTAGCGGAACCCCATTTTCTGCTGGCTGCGCGGCTGCCCGATCCGCTGCAGCGCATCCGCGAATTAAAGCTGGCCGCCACCCTGGACGCGCGCAACGTGGAATACTGGCAGGCGCTGGCCGACGCTTACCTGGCGGCGCACGATTTCCCGCACGCCGCGCAGGCATTCAAATCAGGTGAGCAGGCCGCTTCCGCCCCCGGTGACAGGGCCCGCATGCAACGCCAGCGACTGGATGTAGAGGCGCAACGCCTGGATTGGGAAGATGCCGAAAAGAAGCGCCAGGCCGACGAAGCGGCGCGCGAAATCGATCGGTTGAAACAGCAGGCGCGCGCCGATCTGCACGCGCTCGAAGCCAAGGCCAATCAGGGACAATCGCCCGCCGCGCCGAACGAAAAAGTGGTGCCGTGGTCGGAGATTCCGCAGCCTTCGGGCGAGGTGCGGGGGCGTACTGACGCGAGTCGATTGCCTGGGCAAACGCCTGCGCCTGGTGCTTGAGGACGAAGATCGCAAGACCATTAAACTGCTGGTGGCCGATCCGGGGCAAGTTGCCATTTTGGGCGGAGGGGCTGAGACCAAACTGGCGTGCGGCTCGCAGGGCGCGCGGCGCGTGAAGATTGAGTACTTCCCCAAGGCCAACGCCAAATTGGCGACGAAGGGCGAAGTAGCCACTATCGAGTTCCAGTGAAAGCCAGTCCGTACCGCTGGGGCGTGCTGAGCGTTTTCGTGCTCTGCTCCGCCATCAACTATCTGGACAGGCAGACGCTCGCCACCCTTGCGCCGCTGGTGCGCGCGGAGTTCCACCTATCCAACACGCAATACGGTCTGATCCTGATGGTGTTCTCTATGGCGTATGCGGCGTGTGCGCCATTCGCCGGGATGCTAATCGACCGCATCGGACTGAATCGAGCGATTAGCCTGGCGGTGGGCATCTGGTCGTGCGCCGGAATTTGTACCGGCTTCACCAGCGGTCTCGCGGGATTACTGGGCTGCCGCGGGGTGTTGGGCATGTCGGAAGCGGCGGGGATTCCGGGCGCAGGCAAGGCCATTCATCGCTACCTGCCTCCGGCAGAGCGCGCTTTGGGCAATGCGTGGAATCAGGCGGGCGTGAGCTTGGGCTTGATTCTGGCGCCGCCCGTGGCGACCTGGATCGCTATGCGATACGGGTGGCGCCACGCTTTTGTGATCACGGGCGGGTTAGGTCTGCTTTGGATTCCGCTGTGGCTTGTGACTGCGCGCAAGGCCAGGCCAGCCGAAACCGCCGAACCGCAAGCCACGGAGGCCGCGACAGCCAGTGTCAGCCGCATGCTGCGATCCCCGCAACTCTGGGCGCTGGTAGCTGCGAATGCCCTGAACATGAGCGTCTATTCGCTGTGGACTAACTGGACCACGCTCTATCTTGTGGAAAAACATCATCTGGCGCTGGCACAGGCCAACTGGTATGCGATGGTCCCCCCCCTTGTTGCGACGCTGGGCGGTTTCGGCGGCGGTTGGCTCTCGCTGCGGTGGGTGAACCAGGGGATGCCTGCGGTGGCGGCGCGCGTGCGGGTCTGCCTCGTGGGAGCGTTGGCCGCCCTGCCCACCGCACTGATCCCGCTTTTGCCTTCGCCGGGATGGACGGCGGCCGGAATCTCTTTGAGCATCATGGCGGTTTCAGCAGTCAGTGTGAACGTCTATACCATTCCGCTCGATATCTTCGGCGGTGCGAGAGCAGCCCTTGCCATCTCCATGCTGGTGGCTTCCTACGGCGCTGCCCAAGCCGTGATATCGCCGGCTATCGGCGCGGTGGTGGATGCCTATGGCTATGGACCAGTGTGTCTCATCGCTGCTTTTCTGCCGCTGGCGGCTTTTACAGTACTAGGATGGAGAGGGCGCGCTGGCTACTCGGCTTGAGAGCCATACTTGATACCATAGTCACATGCGAATTTTCAAACTTGTAATGTCAGTTGCCGGCCTCTGTTCGATGATGTGGGCGGCCGAAGAACCGAAAACCATTGAGCGCCTGAACGATGCGGCTGCATTATTCCACGAGATTATGGACACTCCCGATAAGTCCATTCCGCAGGATTTTCTGAACAAGAGCCACTGCATCATCCTGGTACCCGGAATGAAGAAGGGTGGCTTCGTCGTGGCCGCTAAGTACGGCCGCGGCTTCGCGGTGTGCCGCAACGCGTCCGGCCAAGGTTGGGGAGCGCCCGGTGCGGTACGTATCGAAGGCGGTAGCGTTGGCTTCCAAATCGGCGTCTCTTCGACTGACCTGGTGCTGTTGGTGATGAATGAGCGCGGTATGAAGCGTTTGCTGAACACTAAGTTCACGTTAGGTGGCGAAGCTTCCGTAGCCGCGGGCCCCGTAGGACGCGATGCCTCCGCACAGACCGACGCCCTGATGACGGCCGAGATACTTTCCTGGTCGCGATCGCATGGCGTATTCGCGGGAGTCTCGCTCGATGGCGCCACCCTACGCAATGACATCGACGTAAATGCGGAGTTATACGGCCAGCGGTGGGAGAACAAGCAAATTTTGAAGAGCGGACTGAAGCCACCCGTCGCTGCCGCCAAGCTGATCGGCGAATTGGATAAGTACTCGCCCCGCGAAACACACTAATCGTTAGCTAACACACAATCTGCCTTGGTACGCTAAATGCTCCCCGCGACATTGGGAGATTTGATCATGAGTACGGCATTGATGATCTTACTGGCGGCCCTGGTGATTGCGGCGGGCGCGTCGTTTGCCTATCTGAAGAAGCGTCACACGGCGAACCTCCGCCGACAGTTTGGACCCGAGTATGACCGGGCCATTCACGAGTTCGGAGATCGGTCCCTTGCTGAAAAAGCACTTGAGGATCGATCCGAACGTGCGGAAACGTACGAAATTCGCACACTTACTGACGCTGAGCGCCGGCGTTTCAGCGAAGAATGGCGTGACGCACAAGCTCATTTTGTCGACGATCCACAGTTATCGATCGGCGAAGCGGACCGTCTCGTAACAGATGTCATGCGACTGCGGGGATATCCCATGGCGGATTTCGACCGGCGCGCCGAGGATCTGTCGGTAGCTTACCCGCACGTGATCCGCAAGTACCGAGCCGCCCATGCTATCGCGCTTAGCGACGAAGAGGGCCAAGCCACTACGGAAGATCTGCGGAAGGCGATGGTTTACTATCGGGAATTATTCGATGACTTACTGGAATTGCAAGCGGCAGGACTACCGGGTGTGTCGAGAAGCATGTAAATAGTGCACGGAACTAATGCGCTGGGGTCACCCTATAAGTGGCCCCAGCGTTGAATGAGGTGTTACTTCTTCGCGTTGAAACGTTCTTCAACAGCCGTCCAATCCACTACATTCCACCACGCGCCCAGATAATCCGCACGGCGGTTCTGATATTTCAAGTAATAGGCATGCTCCCAAACATCCACGCCGAGGATCGGGTATTTACCTTCCATCACGGGGCTATCCTGATTAGCGGTGGAAGTAATGTCCACCTTGCCGCCGCTTGCAATTAACCAAGCCCAGCCGGATCCGAAGCGAGCCATGCCGGCCGCCTGCAGCTTCTCTTGAAGTCATCGAAACTTCCGAACGCTGCCGGTGATCGCCTGAGCCACATTGCCGATCGGAGCGCCGCCCTTGCCCGGACCCATGATGGTCCAGAACATGGAATGGTTGATGTGACCGCCGCCATTATTGCGCACCGCGGTACGGATGTTTTCCGGCACGATGGCGCAATTGTTGGCCAGCAGTTCTTCAATGCTCTTGCCGGCCAAGTCAGGCGCGGATTCGAGCGCCTTGTTCAGGTTAGTGACGTACGCTCCGTGGTGTTTGTCGTGATGGATTTCCATCGTCATCTTATCGATGGAAACTTCCAAGGCATCGTTCGCGTAGGGTAGGGGGGGAAGTGTGAATGACATATTGATCTCCGTATTCTCCAGTTAGTCGTTAATTCTGGTGCGCTCGTAAGCATCAGCCAGGCGGAACATAGTGGGTTCGTCAAAATGCTTGGCCAAAATCTGCATACCTACAGGCAACCCTTCGGAAGTATTGCCGCAAGGCACGCTCATGCAGGGTATGCCGGCCAGCGAGCCGGTAATGGTGTAAATATCGGACAGATACATGGCCAGCGGATCGTCGATCTTTTCGCCCAGCTTGAAAGCCGGGAAAGGGGAGACCGGCGCCACGATGGCATCCACTTCCGAAAACGCGCGCGCAAAATCCCGCACAATTAGCGCTCGCACCTTCTGCGCCTTAAGATAATAGGCATCGTAATAGCCGGCGCTCAGTACGTAGGTTCCCAACATGATGCGGCGTTTGCATTCCGCTCCAAAACCTTCGCCGCGCGTATGCCTGTACATGTCGCTCAAAGTGCCGGCCGTCTCCGCCCGCATGGTGTAGCGCACTCCGTCGTAACGCGCCAGGTTGGAACTGGCTTCGGCGGTAGCGATGATGTAATAACAGGCGATCGCATAATCTGTCGCCGGCAAGGTGATCTCACGCACGTCACACCCGAGATTTCGCAGCGTATCCACCGCAGCCGCGATCAACTCGCCGGTTTCGCTGGTCAAACCATTTAGATACTCGCGAGGCATGCCAAGCTTCAGACCTTTCACCTTTCCGTCGAGGGCCTGTGTGTAATCCGGCACCGGCGCTTCGGCCGAAGTGGCGTCCCACGGGTCGCGGCCGGCCATGGTTTGAAGCACGGTGGCGGCGTCGCGAACAGTGCGCGCCAGCGGGCCGATATGGTCGAGCGAACTGGCGAAGGCCGTCAGGCCATATCGCGACACGCGTCCGTAAGTGGGCGTCACTCCGACCACGCCGCAAAACGAAGCCGGCTGACGGATGGATCCGCCTGTATCGGAGCCCAATGCCACCACTAGCGGTGCCCTGCGCCACGGCGGCAGCCGAGCCACCGCTCGATCCGCCCGGCACGCGGTCGAGCGCCAGCGGATTGCGCACCGGCCCGAACGCCGAATTTTCGTTCGACGATCCCATCGCGAATTCGTCGCAGTTGGTCTTGCCCAGAATGACGCCGCCGGCCCCTTCGAGGCGCATGATTGCGGTGGCATCGTAAGGCGGAACGTAGTCCGCCAGCAGTCTTCGAGCCGCAGGTAGTGCGGACGCCTTTGGTCACGATGACGTCCTTCACCGCCACCGGCACGCCCGCAAGAGCACCGGGATCTTCGCCGCGCGCCAGTTTCTCGTCGACACGTGCGGCCGCTTCGAGCGCACGCTCCGGCGAGAACAGCAGGTAGGCGTTGGTATTCGGGTTTTCGGCCGCCGCGAAATCGAGCGCCTCGCGTGCCAGTTCCACGGCGCTGAATTCCCGCGCCAGCAATCCTTGCCGGATGCGGCTTATGGTGAGCGAAGGAAGATCCATACGTCAGCGTTCGATCACTTTGGGCACTTTGTAATAATCGCCGCCGGATCGCGGCGCATTCGCCAGGGCGGTTTCCGTACCCAGCGTGGGACGTTCGCAATCGGCCCGCCAAGTGGTCGCCGCGCCGTCCGAAAAAAGCACCTGCGCCATAGGCTCGACGCCCTCCGTGTCGATCTCGTTGAGCCGCTCGATATGCCCCAAAATCTCGTCGAGGTCGGCTTGAAGTTTTTGCACTTCGGCGTCACTCAGGCTGAGGTTGGCCAGATCCGCCACGTAGCGCACTTCTTTTTCGCTGATCTTCACGCCAGCGCCTTCTTGCGCGCGACCTTGTACATATTGCGCATGACGGGGTCTTCAATGGCATCCGCATCGTCAAATGCCAGCGAGGGCTGCGCCACTTCGGCCCGCTGCGCATCGCGCCGCGGCGGCATCACCCGGAACTCCAGGTCTTCAACGATTCCCTGCCCCAGTTGGCGTTCCAGGTTGGTCAGAATCTGCTTTGAGAGCGTGAATAATTGCTTCTTCCAGGTCAGATCTTCCACTTCCACGATGAGGCGGGTGCGCACCATGCGCGAGATCCGCGTACGCGCCGCCACCTTTTTCCCCACCGCCATGGGCCACGCCGCGCGCGCCAGATCGTCGATGTCGATCGGACCGCTAAGCTTGCCCATGAGTCTGCTGGCACGTTCCATTTTGAAGAGGGCGTTGAGGAGGACCCGAATCATTGTAGCGCATGCGCCGGGTAGATGATTCGTTTGCCATCCGGCGCAATCTGCTATAAATGTTGCGTGATGCATCGCCGTCAATTCGTAGGCGCCGCGGCCTCGGCCGGTGTGGCCGCGCTGCCTTCCGCCGCCGCCCAACAGAACGCCTTCTTTGAGCTTCGTTACTACCATCTGCGCAATGGCAGCCAGGCGCAACGCACTACGGAGTTTCTCGGGAAACATTTTCTGCCGGCCGCGCAGCGCCTGGGAATTGGTCCCCTGGGATTCTTTGGCGCCGTGATCGCTGAAGGCAGCCCGTTCATTTTGTCGCTGGTCAGCTATCCGTCTGCCACAGCTTTCGCCGGTAGTATGGAACGACTGGCGTCGGACAAAGCGTTCCAAAGCGCTTTCGACGAATATAATTCCATGACGGAGTTGAGCTATATCCGCATGGAGAACTCACTGCTGCGGGCCTTCGACAGCGTGCCGGCCCTCTCCGTACCGCCCGCCGCCCACGCCCCGCGGATCTTCGAATTGCGCACCTATGAATCGAACAACGTGAAGGCTGCCCAGCGGAAGATTCGGATGTTCAACGAAGGCGAAGCTGCCATCTTCCAGCGCCTGGGCATGGCGCCAATCTTCTTCGGCGAAACCTTGGTGGGACGGAATTTGCCGAACCTCACTTACATGCTGTCGTTCGAAAACATGGCGGCGCACGATAAGTTGTGGGGCGCTTTTGGCGCGGACTCCGAGTGGCAGAAGTTGCGGGCCCAGCCGGGTTATTCGGACGCCGAGATCGTCTCGAATATCAGTAACGCCATCTTGCGGCCGCTCGATTTTTCGCCCATCCGTTAACCGCCGGTCCACCGAAGCACCCGGCGGGATACCGACTACACTGATATTTATGCAATTTGAAGCGCCGCGCGGCATGCGCGACTTTTATCCCGAAGATCTGGATCTGCGCGACCGCATCTTCGCGGCTTGGGCTGACGCCTCGACCCTGCACGGATTTCAACGGTTCGAACCGCCCGTGGTGGAATCTTTCGAACTGCTGGCACGCAAGGCAGGCGAAGAGGTTGCCCAGCAGATTTATCACTTCGAGGACAAATCCAATCGCCAACTGGCCCTGCGGCCCGAAGTGACGCCCTCGCTGGTGCGCATGATCAGCGCGCGCCCGCAAGAAATCGTTTTTCCCGCCAAATGGTGGACCATCGGCCAGTGCTTCCGCTACGAGCGCATGACCCGCGGCCGCAAGCGCGAGCATTTCCAGTGGAACCTGGACATCGTAGGAGAGCCGTCGGTACAGGCGGAAGCGTGGATTCTGGCCAGCGTGACCAGCGCTCTGGCCACCCTGGGACTGGGACCCGAAGAGGTGCGCATCCACGTCAATAACCGGCAGGTCGTGGCCTACCTTCTGGGCGAACTGGGCGTGCCGCTCGAGCAGCACGTGGATGTTTTCATGGTGCTCGACAAGAAGGGCAAAGTGCCTGTGGAAACCTTGAAAGATTTGCTGGTGGAAAAGGGCGTGTCCGCGCAATCCGCCGACGATGTACTTGCGCAACTGGGCGGCGAGGCCGCCAACAATTTGACTACCGGCCCGCTGGCGTCGAGCCCCGCGGCGGAGGATCTGCGGCGCTTGCTCGACTTGGCCGATGCCATGGGATTCGCCGCCTATCTGCAGTTCGATTCCGGCGTAGTGCGCGGGCTGTCGTATTATACCGGTACCGTCTTTGAAGGCTTTGATGCCGAACGCAAATTCCGCGCCATCTTTGGCGGCGGCCGCTACGACAATCTGTTTAACGATATGACCGGCACTGCGCGACCGGCCGTTGGAATGGGATTTGGCGACGTGGTGATCGCAGAGATTCTGGGCGAGCTGAAAGGGTGGAAGCCCGAGAAACCCAAAGTGGACGTGTGCGTAGGAATGTTCGACGCGGCTCTCAGCCGCGATGCGGCGAACATCGCCAGCCAGTTAGTGGCGGCGGGCATTCGCACCGACCTCGCTTTTTCAGCAGGCAAGCCGGGCAAGTTCTTCAGCTATGCGGATAAGCGGGGGGCTCGCTTTACGGTGTTTCTGGCGCCCAATGAACTCAGCGAAAACGCTGTGGCAGTTAAGGAGATGAGCAGCGGAGAGCAGAGTAAGGTAGCCGTGGGCGATTTGGCGGCGTGGCTGCGGGCGCGCCTGCAGGCGTAGATCCGCCGGCCTTAGCGAGCGACCGTACGGCCTTTCTTGGGCCAATTAGCGGGCGCCTGCAGATCGTCGGGCAGCTTGGTTTGGCCGTCACCGTGGGTGTGGTGAAGCTGCTCATCAGTCAGGTCTTCGGCGGTTGACAGATCGGCGCCGCAGATATTGGCGTGCGCCAGATCCGCACCCATCAGGCGGGCGCCCACCAGGTTCGCAGCGCGCAGGTCGGCATGGCGCAGGTCAGCGCCGCGTAAATTCGCCAACACCAGATCGGCCTCGCACAATTGCGCGCCCCGCAGGTTGGCCAGCATCAGGTCCGCGCCGCGCATCACAGCGAACGACAGATCCGGCTTCTCCTTGGGATTCTCGTCGCGCCATTTATTCCAGGCGTTCACGTCGCCCATCAATAATTCGAAATGTTCCTTGTCTGCCATCAGGTGTTATTGTATCGCCCTCACCATCACGAAAGCATCGCCGCCGTCTTCGTAGTAGCGCGGCTCCAGCCTTACCCGCCGGAAACCAAGCGAGCGGTACAGTTGCGCGCCCGCGGTATTGTTGGTTCGCACCATCAGTTCTACTCGTCGCATACCCGCCTGACTTAGCGAGCGTAGCGTGTAGCGCATCAAAGCATCGCCAACGCCCCCGCGGCGATAGTCCGGATGGACGGCCAGCGAAGCAATCTCCGCATTGCGCTTCTCCGTGCAAGCTATGGCATAGCCCGCGATACGTCCACGCACTTTGGCCACCATGAAATAGTCGCGGCACTCGCCATACAGCTCCAGGAAATATTTGCGCGGCCACGCTTCTTTGCCGAAACTGGCGCGTTCGATACGCAGGATGCGTGGCAGGTGACGCAACTGGAACGGGACGATTTGGATGGCTGGCGTCAGACGGCGTTGGCAGTGGAAAGACCGCAATCCACGTGGATGTTCTGGCCTGTGATCTTGCGCGAATAATCGCTGCCCAGGAACAGGGCGGAATCCGCCACGTCTTCCTTCGAAACAGTTTCCTCGATAGCGCAGCGCTTGGCGCAGAGGTCCTGGAAATGCTTCCAGGCGGCGCTGGCCACCGCTAAGGGGTCCGGATGATTCTCCGCTTGGGCCGTTTCGATGGCTTCCCGGAAGACGCGCGCGCGTTGACGCTTCAGTGCTTCCGGATTGCGCAGGAAGGCACCCATGATGCCGGTGGCGGCCACAGTTTCGATCGGGCCGGGCGAAAGTGCATTCACCCGTATCTTTTTGGTGCCGAGTTCCAGCGCCAGGTAACGTACGGCACTCTCGAGGGCCGATTTCGAAACGCCCATCATGCCATAGGACGCTTCAGCCCGCTCCGACGCCTGATAGGTAAGCGTGATCACGCTGCCCCACTCGCGCAGGCTGGGCTTGGCGAAGCGCACCACTTTGCACAGGGAGTGCGCGGAGATGGTCATGCTGCGGCAGAAGGCTTCGGCACTGCAATCGGAGGCCGGCTCGGTGAACATCTCGTTGGGGGCGAAGGCGATCGCGTGCACCAGAACGTCCAGCGGATTGTTCTGGAACCGCGCGAAGAAGTTGGTGATTTCCTCGTCTTTTTCGATGTCGCAGCGATCGCCCTGTCACGCCGGGATTTTCGCAGCAGCAACAGCCGCACGCGGCTGAAAAATTTCTGCTGATAGCCGATGAAAACGTTGGCGCCATGCTCCGCGAATCGTTTAGCGATCGCCCATGCCAGGCTGGATTCGTCGGCTACGCCCAGCACCACTACATTCTTGCCTTCCAGACCCATTCCGCGGTGGTCCGCTGCCATCATTTGTTCGGTGACCTCGATTCTCTAAAATAGCGCAGTTTGGCGGCGATAACTCAAAAACCGAGCCGGTACCACTTCTTCTTGGATGGAGTAGCGGGCGGATCGAGCAGCAGGATCTCTTCACCGGCGATTACCGCCCCGGGCGCCGTGGTGAACAGCAGTTTCGCCACGGTGCCGCTCCAGTGCTTCTCCACATATTCGTAGGCGTCCTTAAGGTTCGGCGTGCGATGACGAGTGTCGTGTGCGTCGCTGGCGATGAAGTGCACCAGGTTGCGATTCATCAGTGTGGTAGCGACGGATTTCGCGGAACGCCCGAAATTTCCGAGGAGAGATCCGGCCGTCACCTGAACCAACGCCCCCTTCTCCACCCAGGTTTGCAACTGATCGAGGCGCGTGTGCAGCAAGGCGTTGCGTTCGGGATGGGTGATGATGGGGGTCAGCCCGGCGCTCTGGAGGCGGTCGAAGATCTCCTGCGTAGTCCGCGGAATCAACAGATCGGAAAATTCCACCAGCAGGTAACAGTGGTGGTTAATAGAGTATTTGCCCGGATTGGCCAAGGCATCCTGAATGTTCTCTAGCGTGAGGTGAAAATCGCATCCGCGGTGGATGCGCGGTATGGGACCGGCGGCCTGCTGCACTTCCTCAATTCGCCGGGTGATCAGATCGGGATCGAACGTGAACTGGCTGTTGGCGTGGGGCGTCGCCACAATATCGGTGGTGCCGGACTCGGCGGCCAAGTGCAGCATCCCCACCGAATCGTCGAGGGTTCTGGCGCCGTCGTCGAGCCCGTACAGAATGTGGCTATGGATATCGACCAACCCTGATGCTACCAAAGGTCGCGCGCCGGTGGCAGCAAATAGAGAGAGATATTCCCGACGATAGCGGCACCTCATCCAAAAGGAGATTGTTCGTATGTTCAGCTATTCCCGCTGGGTAATGCCCGGCCTGATGGCGCTTTGCGCCGTATCCACCGGTTTCGGCGCCAATCCTGCCATTGGTTTGGTGATCGTGAACGGCAGCTTCCAGATCGACCACTCGAATGTGCGGGGATCAGCCACCCTATTCGACGGCAACGTGATTGAAACCAAGGGCGCTTCGTCACAGTTGCAGCTTAGCAACGGGGTCAACTTGCGGCTGGCGTCGGAAACTCGGGCGCGCGTCTATGGCTCGCGGCTGGTTTTGGAAAAAGGCATCGGTGAAGTGGAATCGGTGAATTACCGCATTGAGGCGGATACGTTGCGCGTAGAAGCGGATAAGCCGGGAGCCACGGCGCGCGTCCAGATAACGGGGCCAAACCGCGTGTTGGTCGCTGCGCACGACGGAGCTGTGAATGTAAAGAACGGGCAGGGCGTCTTGATCGCCCGCCTCGAGAAGGGCCGAGAGATGATTTTCGAGCCGCAGGACGCCAGTTCGACCACTGTTACTAAAGTTTCCGGGATACTGTCGATCAAAGACGGGAAATTCATCGTCATCGATCGCGTGACCAACGTCACCATGGAGCTTCGGGGAACCGGCCTGGAGGCGGAGGTCGGAAACCTGGTAGAGATCACAGGGACGGTCGATTCCGCGGCACCCACAGTGGCCGGCGCCTCGCAGTTGATCGACGTCACCAGTATCAAACGGCTGACCAAGAGTGCCAAAGCGGGCGCCGCGGCTGCAGGAGCTGCTGGAACGGGCGCTGCGGCAGCTGCTACGGCTGGCGGACTATCCACCGGGGCGATCGTGGCGATTGTGGGCGGAGTGGCCGCGGCCGGTACGGTCGGCGGTCTAGCGGCTGCGCATGCGTTGCCCGGCCAAGGCAGTGGATCGCCTAGCACCAGCCGGTAACTTCGCGGCATTTTCTGCAAGACCTTACGAGCGATAGGGAGGGGCGGCCTGTTAGCGCATTAGGACGCCCTTATTGTAACTTCGGAACCCCTCTGTATTTCATTGCCCGCCTGCTGCGCCACGACCTAAGCGGCACTCATTCTCCCCAAAACTTTTCCCAACATTTGCAAGAGAACAAATAGTCCCAATGTTTACCATTTGTATGCTAACGCATTTTTGCTGCTCTCTTTGGTAAGTCCAGATGGGACCGAGATAGCGATAGCTTTGCCTTATGACTAGGACACAAGATTGGTTTGCACTTACCGCGAAACCACGGCACGAGAAAGTGGTAGCGGAGAACTTGCGTGGTAGGGGATTAGAGTCTTTCTTGCCTCTCTACAAGGCGCGCCGCCAGTGGACGGACAGAATACAGTCTGTCGAGCTACCCCTGTTTCCCGGGTATGTCTTCTGCCGGTTCTGTTACTCGAGCAGGTTACAGGTCTTGAACACCCCCGGAGTGACCTCGGTTGTCAGTTTTTCGGAGTCTCCCTCTCCGGTAACGGACGACGAAATCTCGCGCATTCGCACCATTCAAGCGTCGGGTCTGCCGATGCAACCGTGGCCGTATGTTCGCGTCGGACAGAGAGCCCGTATCGAGTGGGGTTCCCTGGCTGGTCTTGAAGGTGTGCTGATCCGTGAAAAAGACTCACTCCGCGTAGTGGTTTCCGTGGAACTACTGCAGCGTTCCGTGGCCGTGGAAATCGATCGGGATATCATCCGCGCCGTGGACGGCGCCGAGCATGCCCCGGCGGCGCGGGTTTATCTAAGCGGCCAGGCGCACGTCCCCGTAGCGAAACGAGCCTGAAGCCGGCGGAGGAAGGCCTCCGCGCAGAAACCATGACTAGCAAGCCTCGCAATCGTATCGTGGTGTTCCGGCTTAGCCAGGAGGAATACCGTTCTCTGCAAGAGGCCTGTAACCGTGCGGGCGGGCGAAATCTCTCGGATTTTACGAGAACTAAAGTGCTCGAGCGCCTGAATTCAGTTCCGCTTGAAGAACAGATCGCAGCGATCCAATTTCAACTGAATCACTTGCTTCAAGGAGCGTTTCATGAAGAGATTAAGCAGCAATCATAGAGACGGGACGGTGGGCTTATCCTGCCTTCTGCTGTTCGCAATTCTGACGGTCTCACCGGCGCAAGTACGGCCGGTGGCGGAGAATCCTAATGCTAACCTGCCGGCCCAGCGGATCGGGGCCAGCGATCTGATCGCGATTTCGGTATACGACGCCCCGGAACTGACGCGCACGGTGCGGGTCGGGGCGGACGGAATGATGCGGCTTCCGATGATGAAGAAGCATATCAAGGCGGAGGGTCTCATGCCGGGCGAGCTGGAAGTAGCCATTGCCGCCGCGTTGTCAGCAGAGGGACTGCTGGTGGACCCGTTTGTCACAGTGACGATTGCCGAATATAACAGCCGCCCGATCTCGGTATCGGGCGCGGTGAAGCAGCCCGTGACGTTTCAAGCGTCGGGACCGGTAACGCTGTTAGAGGCGCTCACCAAGGCGGGCGGCCTAGCTGCGGATGCCGGTCCGGAGGTCCTAGTCAGCCACGCTCAGACGGGCCCGGATGGCTCCGTGACTGCGCTGGTGCAGCGCATTTTGGTGAAAGGCTTGATCGACGCCGCGGATCCCGCGTTGAACATATCTTTAATTGGCGGCGAGGAGATCCGCGTGCCGGAGGCAGGCCGGGTTTACGTAATCGGAAACGTCAAGAAACCGGGTGCTTTTACCGTGCAGGATGGCGTGGAGTCGACGGTTCTGAAGATGTTGGCATTGTCTGAAGGGCTGATGCCGTTCGCCTCAAAAGATGCCTATATTTACCGTCGGGAAGCCAACGGCAGTAAGAATGAAATACCGGTCCCTCTGAGCAAGATTATGGAGCGCAAAGCGCCCGATACGGCTCTTCTGGCCAACGACATTCTGTACGTGCCGGATAATAAGGGCCGCCGTATGACGATTGGTGCACTGGAAAAGGTGCTGGCCTTCGGCGCCGGCGCCGGTACGGCTCTCATTTATACCGTTCACTAACTCGAACTATTCATATCTAAGCACTCGATGCCAAATCCTATGACCGAACCACGCGCCCTTCCCGCTCCGAACCAGGCGTTGCAGCCAAGCTGGTACGGATACGACGTTGAGCCTCCAGAACAGTCAGCGGTACCGCTGGCCCACTATCTCTGGATCCTTCGCCGGCAGAGGTGGAAGATTTTGGCGTTCGTCATTTTCTGTGTGGCCGCGACGATGATCGTCTCAGTGCGGCTAACGCCGATCTACGAATCGACAGTGACGGTGGATATCGACCGGCAGATGCCGTCGGACATTATCGGCCAGGGAGCGGGCCGCGCACCGATGAATGACTCTGACCAGTTTCTGGCTACTCAGGTCAAATTGATACAGTCGGATTCGGTACTCCGCCCGGTGGCGCAGAAGTATCATCTCCTAGACCTCGAAAAAGACGCAGCCGGCGCGACTCCCGAGAAGTCTCCCGAACAGAACGAGGCTCCTGTCCTATTGGCAAAGCTGAAAGTCACCCGCCCGCCAAACACGTACCTGTTGCTGATCAGCTATCGCTCGCCCCAACCTCGTCTGGCGGCCGACGTTGCAAATGCAGTGGCGACCTCCTATGTCGCGCATACATACAGCATTCGTTTCAAGTCTTCCGCATCTCTTGCGGACTTCATGGAGAAGCAACTTGAGGAACTGAAAGCGAAGATGGAGAGGTCATCCGCCGCGCTAATGCAGTTCGAACGGGAATTAAATGTGATCAACCCCGAGGAGAAGACTAGCATCCTCTCGGCGCGTCTACTCCAACTGAATACCGAATACACCAACGCGCAGACCGACCGCGTGCGCAAAGAGTCGGCCTGGAAATCAGTGCAGTCGGGATCCATGGAATCGGCCCAAGTTTCAACGCAGGGAGAGAACCTGAAGACGCTTTCCGCCAAGTTAGACGAAGCGCGCCAGAAGTTGGCGGATGTGCAGACGCACTACGGCCCCAACCATCCCGAGTACCGCAAAGCGGCCGTGCAGGTGGAGGAGATTGAACGTCAATTGCAGCAGAGCCGGAAGAACGCCGCGCAGAGAGTGGAAGTCGAGTATCATGAGTCGGCGAACCGTGAGAGTATGCTAAAGACGGCAGTCGCTGAGACCAAGACGGAATTCGACCGGTTAAACGCGCGCAGTTTTGAATACCAGAACCTGAAGCGGGAAGCCGAAGCCGATAAGACTCTTTATGAAGAACTGGTGCGCAAGATCAGAGAGGCGGGCATCAATGCCGGATTTCAGAACAGTTCCATTCGAATCGCCGATCCCGCGCGCGCGGCGATCAAACCTGTCTTTCCCAACTTGAAGCTGAACCTGATGCTGGCGTTCCTCTTCTCCTCGCTCTTGGCGGTTGGCAGTGCCATCTTGGCTGATTTGCTGGATGGCTCGGTGCGAGATCCTGAGCAAGTACATACGCTCTTCCAAACCGAAGTGCTGGGTAGCTTACCTTTGGTGAAGAACTGGCGGCACAGCATGATCTCGTCGGCCACCGCAGCAGCGGGTTCAACTGAGTTGGTGCTCGCCGGGGAACCAGATGTCACGGTGACTGGCTTCGAGGAGGCCGTTCGGACGTTGCGGAACTCGATCCTGTTGGGGTCTTTCGACCGGCGCCTGCGATCCATCATGATTACCAGCGCGACCCCAGCCGAAGGCAAGACTACCACAGCGGTTCATCTGGCCATCGCCCACGCGCAACAGAAGCACAAAACGCTGCTGATTGACTGCGACCTGCGGCGCCCCGGTGTGCACGGTATCTTGGGAGTCAATCCGGAAACCGGCTTGGCTGCGGTTTTACAGAACGGCATGCAGTGGCGTGAAAAGCTGATTAAGTTGCCCGATCTGGAAGAGTTGGATATTTTGCCGGCGGGCTTTACGAGCCGGCGGGCGGCCGATTTAATTGGGCGGCGGTTGCCTGAGATTTTAGAAGAAGCGGGCAGTGAGTACGATTTGATCGTAGTAGACTCACCACCCATTCTAGGGTTCCCGGAACCGCTACAAATGGCGGCTGCGGTGGATGGCGTCGTGATGGTGGCTAAGGCAGGCGAGACGAATCGCAAGACAGTCGGTTCGGCGCTCCAAACCCTGCAGCGCGTGCGGGCGAATGTAGTGGGGTTGGTGCTCAACTCGGTTACTAGTAATATGAGCGACAGCTATAAGTATTACGGGTATTACGGAAAGTACTACCGGCACTATAAGCCGGATGAGGCGGATTAAGCCAACAAAGTAAAGACGCGCGATTTTCCGTGCTCCAACCTGCGAGTTCGCGAGCTTGATCCACGGTAAAATCAGTCTTTCCAGATTCTATCAGAGGCATATTGCGCTAATTTGCCTGCTTTTGGTGTGGCCGCTTTCACTAGCGCTCCATGGGCGACGTCCTTGAGGGGCGCAAGAAGAACGGTCGCGGCGATTGGCCCTCAGGACGGTGGATGGTGAATCGCTCCCGGACACACGCGTCGATCTCGGCAGGATTGATGTGGGGGGGGAGGACGAGGATGAGGTACTGCAAGGAATGCAGCGAGCTCTTAAGGGTAGTCCGCCACCGCAATCGTCGCTGACTGTGACCGGATGGTTCGTTTTCGGCATGTGCAAGCCTTCCTGTCAATTCCAGCTACGCGTTCAGCACTTAAGTCCCCTCTGGATCGACTTGCGCCGAGCACATCTTGCCCTGGCAGGTTCTGCTAACAAGATTTTGCGTACTAGCGAGACAATCCTTAAATCACCCGTCTAGCTGAGCCAAACAGCAAGAATGACACACTAAGGCTAACGAACTGTGTCAAAGCTACCGCA
Source organism: Bryobacterales bacterium (assembly GCA_963738345.1). Lineage (GTDB taxonomy): Bacteria > Acidobacteriota > Terriglobia > Bryobacterales > Bryobacteraceae > Bog-159. The sequence continues at coordinate 677,023 of CAVTWI010000002.1, read as the reverse complement.
CACCTTGGTAAGAATCAGCATTGTTCGCTCCCTTCGGCGACCGGCCAACCACCCATATCAGCGTGACCTCTTTTCTTAAAATGCGCGGCCGGACGCCTATAGCGTCAGCAACAGACTCTTAATACTTCTAATGTCAGCTACTACCAGGGTAAAACAGAGCGTTGGCCCGATTCGGGACACACGAACACGATCACTTGGAGGTTTCTCTTCGGACACTCGCCGTGACGAAACGAGAAGAGGCGGCCAAGGTTTTCTCGGCCCCGCGGCACTCTTAGGTGCGATTACTTTAGCAGCCCAGCAACTTGGACCTGTCAGCTCTCCGTTGCTCGCCTTGTCATTCACGGGCATCGTCGGCGGGGTATTGTACCTAACAACTAGAACATTCACGCAACGTTGTGCGGTATTTGTCGCCCTCGGGGCGTTGGTTGGAAGGGGAATCACCGTGGCTAGCGTTAGTTGGGCGACCGTCGATGTCCTGTCCGTGTGTATTCTCCTCGAAGGGGTTTTCCTAATCGTGTCGTCAAGACTCGGTCGACCTGATAGGCAAATTAGCGCGTTGGTGCCGCTCAGCATTCTGTTCTGTTTTATATGTGTGCTTTCGATACCGTCCAGCCCACTCGCAGATCTTGCGTTTACGCCAGTGATGCGGTTTCTGGTGCTGGTAGGATCGATGATCTGCGTAGGTCTCAGTTCTAGGTCGCACAATTCGCACTCGCGGCTTTTGGGAGCGATTGCGATTCAAGTGATGATGCTCTTGGGGGCGTCCCTAGTAGACTACTTGATGGGAAAGGGCATTTATGAGACCAGTGGTTTAATGGTAGGCTGGCGGCTAACAATATCAAATACGCTCGCTTTTAGCATGCTGATCAGCGTTCCCCTAATCCCCCTCTTTCGTCCGTTCCGATCCGCCTTGGTAGCGGCCCCATTCTGGATTGGCACGCTCAGCCTGTTTTGCCTGACCATGTCTCGCGCGCCGTTCATTCTCGTACCACTCGATTTACTACTGCTGTTGTGGTTTTCCGCGGTTGGCAAAGGCAAAAGGAACGTTGTTCTTGTCGCTATTGTCGGACTCGGTCTGCCATTGTGTTCGGGTGCACTGTGGGCTGTTTACGTTAATCCCATATTCGACAATCGAGCACTTTCAGACACTACGCGAGTGGAGGCGCTCCGGGCCGGGGTCGAGGGCGCCCTAGAGTACCCCTCTCAGGGTGTTGGTTTCGGTGGATGGATCCGGCTATCTGAACTGGGCATTGGCCAGAGTGTGCACTCTTTCTATGATCCTGGTTATGGCAGGGTCGTTTCACGAAACCCGCACAACGCATTTGTCCGCGCTGCGCTTGACTTGGGACTTCCAGGATTCTGCGTGTATTGCTCTATCATGGCATCACTTCTCGTTTTCGCAAACCGTCTGAGGAAGATGTCCGGTTCTTCCTTCGTCCGTTCTCACCTCGGCCTGCTTATCTCCGTTGTCAACCTTATTGTTTCGAGCCTATTTCTCGATACGTTGGAATCGACGCAGATGTGGTGCTTGGTAGCGCTCTGCTTAAGCGGTACAAGGCTGCAAACACGTTCGTCTACGTCGACTACAAGAGCCCAGTTTCGGACCGAACTAATGAAGTACCGCCCACATCCGCTAGCTTCAGCCTACCACTGAACCTCGCTTCCGTTTGGTTCGTGAATCGGCCTATTTATCCTTCATTGGCGCGGCTCGCCAGTTTACTGGGGGGCGTAATAACTGTCCTCGATACGTCGAGGCCGAACGTCGCATTCGGGTAGAACTCACGATAGGAGTAATGGCTCTGATTGTAGACAATGCTAAAATTGCTACCACCCCAGGCGGCACCCTCAAGCCGGGCGCGGTTGAGGTTAGACGGTTGCAAACTCTGGTGGCAGGGCGCCTCTCGTGGAATCTGGTAGGCACCATCGCATACCAAGTAGCCACCGCGTTGATTGGCTTAATGGTTGCCCGCATGCTCGGCCGGGATCAATATGGCCGGTTTTGTTTTGTTCAAACCACCGCGTTGGCGCTGGTGAATTTCGGTACTGTCGGTACGGGCAGCTTAGCAACCAGGACCGTTGCTCAACTCGGTCTCTTGAGTCCTGGGCGTATCGGACGGACCCTTGGCCTTGCGTCCGTTACGTCGATGGTTCTCGGTTTGGTCCTTTCCATTGCCACAATGGCCTTTGCCGGTAAGTTGGCGCCTCACGTGAGTGGCGATACTGCATTCCCGACGACGGCCACACTCCTGAGGATTGGCGCGATTGGAGCGTTGTTTCTTACGATGAACGCGTACCAAATCGGAGGGCTCGTAGGACTTGGAGCTTTCCGAATCATCGCCCTGCTGAATGTGATCTACCTCGCGGTAGGTAGCACATTAACTATTGTATCCGCTAACGTTTTCGGGATTAGAGGGGCGGTTGCCTCGCTTGCAGTGAACTTTGGAGGTCTTTGGTGGATTCATCACATCGCACTGGCAAGGGAACTGGCAGCAGTTCAGGTCCGTGTTAGGTATGTGGGATGCCACCGAGAAATTGGAGATCTGCTCGGATTTTGTTTGCCGGCTACTATATCAGGTCTAATCGGAAATGCGGCGATTTGGGCCCAGAGCATCGCACTAGCCAGGCTTCCGTCCGGCTACGGCGAGGTTGCTTTACTTGGGGTATGTATGCAGTTTCGTGCCCTCGTACTCTTCGCACCAGGATTGCTTTCTCGCGTACTTGCCCCAGTGTTGATCGCAACAGTGCAATCGGATACCGCAGGCCGTTACCGGAGACTCTATTGGGGTCTCGTTGCTGCCGCTGGTGCGGTCGCGGCATGCGTCGCAATATTGCTGGGGTTTTCGGGACGTCAGCTTCTTCGATTGTATGGTAGCAACTTCGTCGACCCTCATGGCGCCACGCTCTTGATACTGCTTGCGTCAGTCATCGAGGTGGTAGCGTGCGTGCTGTACACCAGCCTGTTTGTACATAATCGGCTCTGGGTACAAGTAGGGATCAACCTCGTGTGGTCAATCGTGCTCGTGGGCGGCAGCCTAAAGTTCGTTGCCTCGCATGGCGCCGCGGGCGTGGCGGCCGCCTATTTCTTGGCGTGGACATGTTCACTATGCCTCTACTTAGCAGCGGCTTATTATGTTGAGCGCCAAGCGGGAACAACGTTGTTTGATAGGAAGAGTGAGGCGAAGGTCTGCTGATGCCGTTGCTCTCGATTGTGGTGCCTACGTTCAACCGCGCGAGCCTCGTTCTGCGAGCGGTTTCGAGCTGTCTCCGTCAAGGAGCGGGAGAGTTCCAAATAGTTGTCGTTGATGACGCATCTACCGATGGAACGCTCGAGGTCCTTGACGGAGTAAAGGATTCCCGGGTTCGTACCGTGAAACTCGGCAAGAACCGGGGAGCTTGTGGTGCACGAGCCGCCGGCGTCGACTGTTGCGACGGCGAGTGGATTCTGTTCTTGGATAGCGACGACGAGCTTGCCGATGGCGCGATCAGACGAATTGGCGACCTCGTAAGGGAAGAGGGAGAGTTATGTGATCGCTTTGCATTCATGGTACGGCGAGACGACGGGCAACTTTCCCCCTCCCCGCCCGTTCAGCGAGAAATCGTTGGTTATGATGGTTGGCTTAAATGGATGGAGGGCACCGGGCTTGCGGATATGGCGTACCTGGCGCGCAAAACGACATTCACTACCTGCCGCTGGCCTCTCGATAGGGCAACGGAGTGCCAATATCACCTTGACTTTAGCGTGAACTTCCGCACATCCATGATCCCAGAGGTCATCGTGCTAGTGCACCAAGATGCGCCGAATCACCTGATGGGGGGGTACGACGGAATGGAGGAAACGACAATCCAAGAACACATAGCCAGCGATATCAGAGTATCCAAAGAAATATTGGACCGGCACGGCGAGGCGTTAGCCCGGTGGGCACCTGGAAAATTGCGCGGTCTTGAGAGGGTATTGATCATGAGTCATAGCAAGGCGGGTCATCGCCTAGTGGCACTGAGACTGGCGCTCAGGCATCTTGCGAAGAATCCCAGTTCCTTCTACGCTCTATCTTTGGTACCCCTTTCGATATCCGGTCGCGGCGCCCTAACCACAGCCAGGAGAATACAACAAGCCGCGCAGGCATTTGGTAAATGGCGAAGCACTCTGCCTTGGCAAGTGCCGGCGAGGCGAGATCGAGCCGTTCCATGACGCGCGACAACGGCAGGCCTCCTATCAATGTGCTGTCCGTCTACGCGGAATCCATGGCGGTATCAGGCCCAGGTAAGGTGTTACAGAACACGCTCAAAGGCTTTGACGAGGTCGGCCAGCGTTACATGGTGAACGGCTCCCTGGGGTCCACCCATCGCGTGTGGGTGCACTGTCATGAGAAAGCAATTGTTGACTTGAGGGCATTGCATTGTGCAACCCTCATCGGTCCGAACATGGCCGCTTTTCCCTGGGATCTGATTCCAAATCCGCCGCGGCGCCGTTGTGCTTTGCTACATCCGGCCTCGTGGGTGGCCGATGTGTGGCGGCAGGAAGGCTACTCGGAACTCCCGATGTACGTATGGCCTACCGGGATTGATACTCAAGCGTGGCAGCCCCGAAACCCGCCCCTGCGTACGCTGAACCGTGAAGTGCTCGTGTACAACAAATACAGACCGCCAGCAGAACTCAAGTATGTATGCGCGCTTCTGTCGAAACTAAATATCGCGTACCGCGTGCTGAATTGCAGGGACTACACCGAACTGGAGTATCGAGAGGCATTAACGTCGTGTCAGTTTATCATCTGGCTTGGACGTGCGGAAACGCAGGGTATTGCACTTCTTGAGGCTCTGGCCTCAGATGTGCCGGTCTTGGTGATAGAACCATCCGGGCTTCTGCACGCCGAACCGCTCCCGAAGGTAATTCCGAAGTCTCTGGTGAGTTACAAAGCAACGTCCGCGCCGTACTTCGACAGGCGGTGCGGAGTTCGAATCTTCGCTTTCGCCGAACTCGAGAGCGCCATCGAAGACATGTATAACCGGCTTGACCAGTTTTCCCCACGCACATATGTCGTTCAGAATCTGACATTAGGATCCCAAGCTTTAGCCTTATCGGGACTCTTCGATCTGCTGGATGCGGAGGCCTGCGCCGCTACCGGGCCAGGCGGAAGTTATCGGCCGAGCGTCAGGGCCACCCTGGAGTCTGCGATACATCGCATACGAGTAAATATTGAGGGGCGGAGCGCCCATCGGGCGCTGAGAAGGCGCGCCGTTAGTTCGGCGTCCAGCGAACTAGCGCCCTTAACAGCAGTTGAATAGGAAGTGTGACCCATGAACAACATGCCAGTACAAGTTCACCCGCATCCGACAATCAACACTTACACTGTCGCCAAGGAAGCAAACGGATTCCTCGTACCGCTATACAATGTGAACGAAGAAACACTCTATTCAGAGGGCCCCGTGGAGCAAGTGTACTTGACCGTAATTGCACCGCTGGCCTCGAAAGGCCCGCACCTCCATTACATCCGAAGCGGTTCCTTTACATGCATATCAGGGAACATTCGGGTGGTGGTTAAGGTCGGCGATCGTTACGAAGTATTTTACAGTGGCGAGAAACACGGGTACGCCACCATCCAAGTTCCCCAGGGGATTCCAGCTCGGTTGGATAACCTCGAGAGGGGTCCGGCGCTGGTCTTGAATATGCCCAAGCCCGCGTGGCGGCCCGATATGCACGATGAACATACGGCCGATTTTACCGATTTCGTCGCATCCGCTGAAATATCCGTTGCCGAGCTGGAGAACAATGGCAACCAGGCCCAATAACGGCGTGCTAGGGGGACCGGTGACGATTCACGTTGTCCAGGACATAGCGACGCCTCACAACAATTCGTTGATCTCTGAACTAAGGTCTCGGCCCGGTGTAGATGTCGTGGAATGGTATGCGACCCGGCGGCGAGCCAACCTCCCGTGGAAGAATGCCCTATCGGGCGGAGAGGCCACCCGGTTCTTCGACAATGCGAGAGACCGCGCCAAGCTGCTCTTAACCGCTGCGTTCCGGCGTCGGGATCACTTTCTGGTGGTCGGATACACCTCCCGTTTTGCAGCCGCGCTTGTGGTGGTCCTTTGCGCTGCCCGCAAAAGATATCTAATGTGGTCCGACCTCCCTGTGGACACCCGGGGGTCGCTCTGGAAGCGCGCGCGCCGATGGATCGCCTACAAGGTAGTGCGGGCGAGCGTATGCAGGATACTGGCGGTTGGGGGCAATGCGGTCCAGCATTTCGTACGGGCCGGCTTTGAGCAGGTTAGGGTCTCCGATTTCCCGGTGGTCGTGTCATTGTCGACTTCGTTGAAAACCCTACGGGACAATAAACAAGCAGTGCGGCGACGGTTCGCAGTACCCAGTGACACCGTCCTGATCTGTGCCGGTAGCCGTCTGGTATACGACAAGGGCTATGACTTGCTGTTGACGGCTCTGGCACTCCTGCGGCCAGAAACGCGAGTGCTACTGAAAGTCGTGATTGTCGGCTCCGGTCCTGATCTAGAATCGCTTCGAAAGAGCTGTAGCGACTTGGGTTTGGATTCCACTGTGCAGTTCGAACCTTGGCTGGAGCCCGAAGCATACGAACAACTGGTCGCTGCATCCGATATATTCGTTCATCCTGCCCGGTTTGACGCATTTGGGGGGGGCACTCTGTATGCGATGGCATGCGGCGTGGCCCTTATCGGCTCGATCGGCGCGGGATCCGTGCAGGAACGAGTGTGTCACGGCGAGAATGGCCTTTCGTATAACCCGGAAGAAGTGCCCGTCCTGTCTCGTTATATTGAGGAACTGGTTCTTGATGAGCCCCGGAGAAAAACGCTAGGCCTCAACGCATTGCGGACTGCCGCCCAATTCGGACCGGCCGGCGCCGCGGACTTGCTATTGGAACACTTTGATTGGAGCCGGAGATGAAGGCGTCGCTGGTAGTCACCTCCGAGGTCCATCCCAGCGTAGTTATAGCGAGTATCCGCCTTGAACATTGCGAAATGCTCCGCGCCCTAAAGAACTCCAATCGGGAGTACTTTTTCTATAAGGGCCTGATCAACACCGAGCAGCAGCGCGAATGGTTCGACGGGTATCTTGAGCGCACGCAGGATTACATGTTCACAGTCAGGCACTCTGGCGCGGACGTAGGGGTTGCCGGTTTCCGAGAACTAGATCATCACTGGGATCTTTACAACATTATTCTGAAGGACTCCAAGCTTCGGGGCTCAGGAGTGATGAGTCAAGCCCTAGTGTTGCTCTGTAGCGCAGCTCGCGCCATCGCTCAACTGCCTATCCAGGCGAGAGTTTTAAATAGTAACCCTGCCATGCAATGGTATTTGAAGAACGGCTTGGTGGTACGTGAAACCACCCCGGAGTACGCGACCCTGATCGCCGACCCGAGAACCTTTGACTTCTGCGAGGTCTCGCTCTCTAGCGCCGAGGCCTGAGCTGATCCGTCCTCGACCGACACCTGTTCTCCAGCCCGCCTTTAAGATCGCGACAAAATCAAACATCCGCAATCATCTTCGAGATCTTCGAGCGCTCGTCAAAGGTCCGGCAACACACGCGCCCGACAGTGTGCCAACCAGCGACAATACCGTCTGTATCCGCGAGGTATTTGCGGATGTGTTGTTTCTCATTCTCTAGGAGTGAGTATCAGAAAGTGAATATACAAGGAGAAACACTGTGAGCGAACAGATGATTTCGGTTTTCGGCTCGAATGTCGGCGAAGAGGAGATCCGGGCGGTCGCGAATTGCATCGGCAAGCAATGGATGGGCATAGGCAGCTGTGTCCGTGACTTTGAAGCAAAGTTTGCGGAAAGACTGGGGCTGAACGGATTTGCCATGGCTGACAGCGGGTCAAACAGCCTGTACCTCGCTCTGAAAGTACTGAATCTTCCGCAGGGTAGCGAAGTAATCGTGCCATCTTTCACGTGGATTTCATGCGCGCACGCCGTTGTCTTAGCCGGTTGTAAGCCGGTATTTTGCGATGTGGAGCTGGAGACCTGCAACACAAGCGCCGCAACTGTCGAAATTGCGATAACAACTAATACTGCGGCGGTTATGGTGGTGCACTATGCAGGAAAACCGGTAGGTATGGACGCCATAGTGGGTCTAGGTTATCCAGTTGTAGAGGACGCCGCCCACGCGGTCGACTCGCGCCTTGGCGGCGTGGCGTGTGGCGCCATTGGTGATGTAGGTATATACAGCTTCGATGCCGTTAAGAATCTCGCTTGTCCCGAAGGTGGCGGCGTAACCTCGAAGAATGAGGAGATCATTGAGCGAGTCAAGTTGTTACGTTACTGCGGCATCGGGAAGTCGGGCTTTGATAGTTCTACATCCAATGGCAAGCAGCGGTGGTGGGAGTACAATATCGCGGACTTTTGTCCAAAATGTCTACCGAATGATGTGTGCGCTTCAATCGCATCGGTACAACTGCAAAAGCTAGATAGAAATCAAGCCAAGAGGAAAGAGATCTGGGCTACTTATCAAAATGAGTTCCGAAATCTCGGTTGGTTGGTTTTGCCCTGCGAACCAGCGGCTGATGAAAGGCACTCCTATTTCACGTACTGCGTGCGGTTACCTGGCGGCGAGCGGGATTGCTTTGCCCGATTTCTGCTAGATCGACACATATACACCACCCTCCGATACCACCCACTTCACCTGAATCCAATCTATGGGTCGACAGCTCGACTACCAAATTGCGAACTGCTTAATGACCAAGCTCTAAGTCTTCCAATCCACCCCCACCTGAGCAACGCCGACGTGGATAGAGTCGTCGCCGGAGTGCGCGAATTCGGTTCCAAGTTCGGGCTGTAGGCGCTTCGTGAGCCTGGGAAATTCGAAGGGACATCCTATATTGATCGAAAAGGAAGAACCTACCAGATCGGTTGCACGCGCCCGCATGCATCTCGCGGTAGAGGCGTTGGGCGTGAAGCACGGAGGCGGAGCGGTCGTGCTAACAGATACCCTGCGCGCCGTGCTGAGAAACGCCGAGATTGGCCGGATCACCGTTTTTTGTTCGCCGCGCGAGGTTCGCCGTTTCGATCTTCCGGCCTCCGAAAGGCTCGTTGAAACACTCCAACCGTTCGCAGAACGGTCCGCGTTCGGCAGAATTTGCTGGTTCGCTTGCGGCCTGCGAACTGCAATACACGCATTAAAACCCGATGTCCTACTCTGCATGAGCGGCATGGGAGATTGCCAGAGTTCCGTACCTTCCGTGATGTTCGTTCAGCAGTCATTGCCCTTCTCTACCGAGGCTCTCGAGCGTTGCAACGCAGCGGACACTTTTCGCATCAGGACGATCGGCATACTAACAAAGCGCAGTTGTCGTAAGGCAGCCCTAATCGTCGCCCAGACTAAGACCATGGCCGCGTGGATTAGCAAGGCCTGCCGATTAGCCGATGAACGAATCCTTGTGGTCAAACCGTGGGGCGAGACATTTAGGATAGGCGGCGAAGAAAGCGGGAGCGTTGAGGCCATGTCGCGAGTGCCGGCTCATCTGCGCATTCTGTACGTTGGGAGCCTCAGGCCATACAAGAATTTGGGATGCTTGGTCGCAGCGTTCGAGGAAATTCGAAGGCGAGAGCCACGCGCGACTCTGTTCTTGACTTGCCCTCCCGGCCACCCTCTCTGTAAGATCGCCGGCGTTGTGGGGTTAGGCTACCTCGGTGGGACGACACTTAGGCTCGCCTACCAAAAGGCGACATTGTTTGTCACACCGTCGTTGGTTGAATCCGGCAACCTTACGCTTATCGAGGCCCTTACCATGGGGAAGCCGATCGTGGCAGCAGATCGGCCATATGCGCACGACTTATGTGGACAAGCCGCAATATACTTCGATCCAAACCGACCCACACAGTTGACGAATATACTGCTCAGTCTAATTCATGATGAGGCAAAACGAAACGAACTTGGCCAATTAGCCCGCGAGACGGCTTGCGTGGGACACCGCGAAAGTCCCTACGATACGATGGTCGGGCGGATTTGTTCATTAGCCGGTCGGGATCCGGCGTTCGGAAAGTAAGTATTCCGTACTCAGTCAGTGTCATGCAACCGGAAGCACTCAAGGCGCAAGTACAGGAATTCTGGAATCACTCGTCGTGCGGAGAAGTGTATGCCGAGGGCGAAACCTTCGCCCAGCGATTGGAGCGGCAAGCCAAGGCGCGGTACGAACTCGAGCCATACCTGCGTCTCTTTGCGAGATTTCCGGAAGGCCGCAACAAAGACGTACTAGAGATCGGTGTGGGCATGGGCGCGGACCACCTGGAGTGGGCGAAATCTGGGCCCGCAACACTGACAGGCATCGACCTTACCGACCGTGCGGTTGATTTTACGCGCGCTCGGTTGGCCCTTTATGGATTTGTTTCGGCGGTTAAGGTGGGGGATGCCGAGGCCTTGCCTTTCGCCGATGACTCCTTCGATCTGGTGTTTTCGTATGGGGTGCTTCACCATACTCCCAACACCGGCCAAGCGATCCGCGAGGTCCACCGGGTGCTCCGGCCCGGTGGCATCTGCCGGATTATGATTTACCACAAGCATTCCCTGGTTGGCTACATGCTCTGGGCGAGATACGGTCTCTTGGCGCTCCGGCCGTTCCGATCCTTGAACGAGATCTATGCCCAGCACCTGGAAAGCCCGGGAACAAAGGCATTCACTGTACCAGACGCGCAGAGGATGTGTGCTGTTTTTTCCTCAGTGGCGATCGACATCAACCTCGGCCTCGGTGATCTGCTGCAAGGCGCCGTGGGGCAGAGACACAGGGGCGGATTGCTGACGGTCGCAAAGCGTCTGTGGCCTCGCTGGTTCATCAAGATGTTCCTCAAAAATCATGGAATGGGCATGATGATTGAAGCTGTGAAATGAGACAGGTTATTCAAAATGTCCGGTCGGGTACGACCGGCGTAAAGGAGATTCCGGCTCCGTTCGTCACGTCTGGACACGTGCTAGTGGGCACCGTGGCCTCGGCGATTTCGGCCGGAACGGAACGGTATGTGGTCGATCTTGCACGGAAGAGCTTGATCGGTAAAGCGCGGCAGCGGCCAGAGGACGTGAAACGCGTTCTTCAGAAGATGAGGGAGGAGGGCATTCTCTCCACGCTCGCGCAAATTTCCGCAAAACTCGATGATCCTATGCCGCTTGGTTATTCGGCGGCGGGCTTTGTTCTGGAATGCGGACCTGGTGTTCAGGAATTCAAGCCGGGAGATCGTATTGCGGCCGCGGCTCCGCACTCGGCGCTGTCTCTCGTCGGGCGCAACCTTTGCGCACGCATGCCGGACAACGTCAGCTTCGAACAGGCCGCCTACACTTCCATTGCCGCGATTGGACTCCAAGGGGTTCGGTTGGCTCACGCCGGTCTTGGTGAATCGGTGTTGGTCATCGGTCTCGGGCTGATCGGGCAGATCTGCGTTTGTTTGCTGAAGGCTCAGGGTTGTCGTGTCTTTGGAATCGATCTGGATCCTTCGAAACTTGAACTTGCGAATATGCTGGGTGCGGACGCGGTGGCGACAGGTTCGCCGCTCCAAGCCGTTAAGGATTTCAGCGGTTCTTTCGGGGTCGACGCGGTTGTGCTGACGGCAGCGACGGAGAGCAACGAGCCCATCAGTTCGCCGCGGAGGTCTGCCGTGCCAGGGGCCGTATCGTGCTTGTCGGGGTTGTGGGTCTCCACATCCCGCGGCCGCAATTTTTTAAGAAGGAACTTGAGTTCACGGTTTCCTCTTCCCTCGGTCCCGGCCGCGGGGATCCGCTTTATGAGGAAAAGGGAGTGGATTACCCGGTTGGATTCGCCCGGTGGACGGCCCAACGCAACATGCAGGCGGTCCTTGACTTGATGAGCCAAGGCAAGCTACCCGTCGAAAAGCTAACTTCACATCGTTTCCCGATTGATCGGGCGCCCGAAGCTTACGATCTCATTACCAGCCGGCGTGAGCCGTTCCTTGGACTTCTCCTCGAATATGCGCAGGTCACAGACAAGCCTCAGAGGCGAATTGACCTGCGGGCTGCCGGCTCGCAATCGGGCTCCCTTGGGGTGAGCATGATTGGCGCGGGCAACTTCGCCCGCCTGGTGATGTTGCCAACGCTGATGAAAATGAACGGAATATCTTGGCGCGGCGTCTGTACTGCCAAAGGCTTTCATGCGGAGCACACCGGGCGCGGCAGCGGATTCGAATTCGCCACCACTGATGCCGCCGAGATCTGGAACGACGGGGATACCGCAGCAGTTTTTATCACTACTCGCCACGACTTACACGCGGACTTGGTTATCGCGGCGCTCCGAGCCGGAAAACACGTGTTCGTTGAGAAACCCCTATGCATTCGTGCTGAGGAACTCGAAAACATAACTGCCAGTGTCGAGGAACTGGGCGACCACTGCCCCTTGCTGACGGTTGGGTTTAATCGGAGATTTGCTTCAGCCACCAAGTGTGTACAAGACTTCTTCGCGGGGGTGAGGCCGCTGAGCCTGTCATACCGGTTTTCGGCAGGCTATATACCTGCCGACCATTGGACCCAAGATGATAATGCCGGTGGCGGCCGAATAGTCGGAGAAGCCTGCCACGCCATCGACACCTGTGTAGCAATTGCGGGATCGCCCCCGGTGAAAGTCTATGCCGAATCGGTAGCCACGAGCAGGGGGCTTGAAACAAGTGATGATCGGGTGTTCATCACGCTTCGGCACGCAGACGGCAGTATTTCTTCCATTTCTTACCAAAGTGGGGGAGACGGTGCGTTTCCAGCGGAGCGGATCGAAGTTCTGGGCGGCGGGCGGACCGCCGTTATTGACGCTTGGCAGAATGTGGAACTCTGGAGTAATGGGAAGCGGGAACGATTGTCGGCGAAAAAGGATAAGGGACATCAGGGAGAATTCGCCGCGTTTCTATCCGCGTGCCGGAGCGGCGGCCCGGCGCCTATCCCATGGGATCAACTTTACGGAGTCACTTGGGCGTCATTGATGTCGGTTCGCAGTTTACGGGAAGGCTCTCCGTTCACTCTCGACGCTTGCGAAGAAGTAATCTAGGCCTCCTATGTGCGGCATTGCCGGTATCTATCACTACGCTGAACCAGACAAACCTATTGACCGGGATCTCCTGGTCCGCATGACTCGATCTCTGGCTCACCGCGGACCTGACGCGGAAGGCTTCCACTTCGAGGGCAATCTGGGCTTCGGCCATCGCCGCCTATCCATTGTCGACCTCTCTCCGACCGGTGCCCAACCCATGTCGAACGAGGACGGTACATGCTGGATCACCTACAATGGCGAGTTCTATAACCACACCTCCTTCAGAGAACGCCTGCTGGCACAGCACCATCGATTTCGGGGCCCTTCCGATACCGAGACGCTCCTCCACTTGATGGAAGAGTCCGGTCCCGAGGCCTTGTCCGAGGCCGCTGGCATCTTCGGATTCGCCTTCTGGAACTCGCGCTCCCGCCGACTCACGCTGGTGCGCGACCCGCTTGGCGTCAAACAGGTCTATTACCACGACGACGGACGCCGTATCGTCTTCGCGAGCGAAATCAAGGCTCTGCTCCTCTGTCCGGATGTCCCGCGCGAGCCCGATCTTGAGAGCATCAATCAGTACCTTCACTTCCACTCCGCCTTGTTTGAACGGACATTCTTCGGGGGAATCAGCCAACTCCGCGCCGGTGAGTACCTTGAAGTGGGGCGCTACGGCGCGAATTTGCGGTCTTATTGGTCAGTTGAAAACTTCACCATTTCCGGAGAGTCTCCGGAGCTACTGATTGAGGAACTTCGCAGCCATCTAGCTAATGTAGTGAAGGACCAATTGATGTCCGATGTTCCCGTAGGCTCTTTCTTCAGCGGCGGTATCGATTCCAGTGCCGTTGCCGCGTATGCGTCCCGCAATGGCAAGAAGCCTGTATGCTTTGGGGTTCACTTCACGGGACAGGGAGTCACGGATGAACGGCCCTACCAGGAAACGGCCGCCAAGGCGCTAGGGTTAGATCTGCAACTGATCACCATGGACGGATCCTCCTTCCCCGATGACATGACGCGTCTTATGTACCACCAGGACGAACCCGTGATCGGCGCCGCAATGTTCCCCATGTTTTATGTCAGCCAGCTCGCGGCGCGTCAGGTGAAAGTCTGCCTTGGAGGGCAGGGTGCCGACGAGATTTTTGGCGGATACGCCCGCTATGCTCTGGGCAGGCCATCTCAGGTAATCCGGTCCTGGTTCGCTGGACGTCGCGGCCGGGCGACGAGCAGTGATTCCACGTCCGAGGTTGGTGGCAATCTGCGCCGCCAGTTTTCCGACACACGAACGATTTACCGGCTGCTGCGGAATGGCGGGAATCTGCTGAATTGGGAAAAGAGCTATTTTGAGAACTTCGCAAAAATCCCTGAGGCATCCTGGGCGCGGGTGTTCCAGTCCCCGGCATTTTATAGCCGCGAGCGCTGCAGTCAGTTGTTCCATGAAACCGTGAGCCGCTCTCCCGCCGCCGATCCCGGGGACAAGATCATGTACTGGGATGCTCAGACCTATCTCACCGGTCTTTTCCACCAGGATGATCGGATGAGCATGGCCGTCAGTCTGGAGTCCCGTGTACCTCTCGCTGATCCTCGCCTCGTCCGCTTTGCTTTCCGCACCGGCTTCGATGTGAAGTTCCGCGGCGGAGCTAGTAAGTGGCTTCTGCGCCAAGCGGTGTCGGACATCCTTCCCCAGAGTGTCCTGACCCGTCGCAAGGTCGGTTTTGACACCCCGGTCGAGTCCTGGATGAAGACGCGACACTCGGGCTTCGTCCGAGACGCTGCTGCTATCGAAGGCCGCACGTCAGCGTGGATTCTGGAACAGTGCGGCTATTGAAAACCTGCTGGCTCATCAGCACACCCCTGGCTGGTTTGACGTTGTCTGGAAAATCCTCTCCATTGAAACCTGGGCATCCGTTTTCCTGGACAGTGCATTTGCTGGAGGTTCCTTGCCGAAGGCTGCCTACATTCTGCGGGATTCTCCAAGCCCCCCCGAACTTCCCGCCCAGTGCGTCTCTTCCGCATTGAAGGTGCGGGAGATCTGGCAAGAGGGACGAGAGCTTGGTGTAAGGAAGACGGTGGCTCGCAGCGTGTGGGAACTGAAGACACGGAGTGGGATTGCGCGACTCGCCAATACCAACAGCGACACTAATACCAACACCAACCTTGAAGCAACCTTCCATCGCATCTTCTCTGAACCTTCGGCAGTTGCCGGCGCGGTTCGCCACTTGATATCCCCTCCAAATCTCTCGGCTTTGGCCTTTCAGGCCAGCGAAGCGACTCGGGGCCGTATTTTATGCTTTGGCAAGTGGGTGGCCGATTTCGGTAATCCGATCGACTGGCATCGCAATCCCCTTAACCAAAATCGGTGGCGAGCCGACGCCCACTGGTCGCATGTGCTTGCCGGCGAAAAGCGGGTGGGAGATGTGAAGCTCAATTGGGAAGCCGCTCGATTTCCGCAGGCTTATAGCATGGCTCGTTGTGCCGCTCTCTTCCCTGAGACCGCGCCGGATCTCTCGGCCGCTTTCCTCTCGCAGGTTCAAAACTTCTTGGAGTGTAACCCTACTGGCAAAGGAATCCATTGGAGCTCCGGTCAGGAAATGGCTTTGCGGCTGATGGCTTGGCTGTTCGGCCTGAACGTGTTCTTTCATAATGAAACGATTCCCGCCGATCTTCAAACACAGCTCGGTAAACACATCTCCGCCTGCGGTGCACATATCGCCCGGCACATCGAGTACGCGCGCGAGTCCGTATACAATAACCATCTGCTGTCGGAAGCGCTGGCTCTCTATATTGCCGGCCGCGCCCTGCCTGACGTTGAAGCCGCTCCCGTTTGGGTCTCAGAAGGGAGGCGATTGCTGGAGCAGGAAGCCAATTGTCAGTTCTATCCTGACGGCTCGTACATTCAGCAGTCGCACAATTACCACCGCTTTGCCATCCAAATCTACTTATGGGCGCTAGCCTTCGCGACGTCTCACTCTGATCCCATCCCACCCGACTGGATTCGCGCGCTGGAACGCTCGCTGGACTTCCTGCTCGCCCATCAAAACCCAGCGGACGGCCGTCTCCCTAATTACGGTGCAAATGACGGCGCTCGCCCACTCCCGCTCTCCAGTTGCGATTTTTCCGATTTCCGCCCTACCCTCCAAGCCGCGAGTATCATGATCCGTCACGAGAGGATATATGGACCAGGTCCTTGGGACGAAATGGCAGCATGGTTCGGTGGGCCGTCCGCGCTGGAGGTTCCTCTCCGCAAGGCCAAGCAAACCTCAGTCTCTTTTTCGCATACCGGACATCACGTCCTGCGCGGCCGCCAACCGGAGAACTTTGCGGCCTTCCGATGCGGGACCATCATAGATCGCTTCTCTCAGATCGACATGTTGCATCTTGACGTCTGGTGGCATGGTCACAATGTCCTTGCCGACCCCGGCAGCTATCTATACAACGGACCGGAGGAATGGCACGATCACTTTCTCCGCACGGAAGGTCATAATACAGTTCAGGTCGACGGCCGCGACCAGATGCTGCATTACCGGAAGTTTAAGTGCCTGTATTGGACCAAGGCCAAGCTACTGCGCTTCGATGACAATGAGGACTGGGCTCTCTGTGAGGGCGAACACTACGGCTACCAACGGCATCCTGGTCGCAGCGTTCACCATCGTTCCGTGCTCTTCGTGAAGGACGAGCTTTGGATCGTTGTGGACAGGATCGGGGGTTCGGGCTCCCATCGGGTCCGCCTCCATTGGCTCGGGGGTGATTTCCCGTATCGCACAAGTGAGGGCGGGCCGACTGGGCTCCAACTGATAACGCCGGACGGCCCCTTCCATATCGGCGTATTCAATGCTGCCGGCGGCCCGATCTCGAGTGAAACCCTCGCTGGCCGAGACGATCCGCCGCGCGGTTGGATCTCCCGATCCTATGCGGAAAAAGTTTCGGCTCCTTCGCTGTCGGTCGAGCTTTCCGGCAGACTTCCCCTTACCATGGTCTCGATCCTTGGCCCGCATGTTCCACTTGTCTCTGTCGCGGCTTCCTCCTGGTCGGTCACGGCGGGCGACCAACTTGTCGAGTTCGCACTTTCTGCAGAGGGGACCATCCAGCCTCGCTCGGTCACACCAGCGTTGGTCAGCGCATGAGAATTCTGATTGTCCATCAATACTACCTGATGCCTGGACAACCCGGCGGATCTCGTTTCAATGAGATGGCCCGACTGTGGGCCGGGCAAGGCCACGAAGTGACCGTTATTGCTGGAGCGATCGACTACGCCTCCGGGAAGAGTCCGAAAGATTACCATGGCCGCTGGATCTCCAAAGAAAGGGACGGCGCAGTGCTTGTGTATCGCTGTCACGTCCCCGCGACCTACGGGACAAACTACATCGGCCGCATGTGGGCCTTTCTCGGTTTCACGTTGTCCGCCTCGACGGCTGCTCTCCGTGCTGCGCGGCCCGATATCGTTATCGCCACGTCGCCGCCGCTAGTCGCGGTGATTCCCGGCTGGATCGCAGCCCGGGTATCGAGGCGTCCAGTACCGTGGGTCTTTGAGGTTAGGGATCTCTGGCCGGAAAGCGCCATTACCACTGGCGTCTTGAGAGCGGGGGCGCCGCTAGCCAAACTTCTTTACGAGCTTGAAAGGTGGGCCTGCCGAAGCGCTAGCAAGATCAACGTGTTGACACCGGCATTTCAAGCCGACATGGAAAAGCGAGCCTTGGCACCGTCGAACAAGTTCTGCTTTGTCCCGAACGGAGCGGATACCGCATCGTTCTGGCCGGGTCCGCACGATAATGCTATGCGCAATCAGCTTGGTTGGGGAGATCGATTTGTGGTCATGTATGCCGGCGCTCATGGCCGCGCCAACGCCCTTCACCAACTCATCGATGCAGCCGCGGAATTGCGTGACAGGCCCGATATACTAATCGCCTGCGTCGGAGACGGGCCAGAGCGGCGCCGCCTTACCGGGGACGCTGGGCGGAGGGGCCTTCAGAACATCCTCTTTCACGGATCCAAGCCAAAAATCTCAATGCCCGAAATAGTCAATGCCTGCGATGCTGGCGCGGCAGTGCTACAGAATAATCCGACTTTTCGAACAGTCTACCCGAACAAGGTATTCGATTACATGGCATGTGCGCGGCCGGTCCTTCTCGCTATTGACGGCGCGGCCCGCACGCTGGTGTGCGACCAGGCAAGGGCCGGGGTTTTCGCCGAGCCCGAGAATCCTAAAGCTATCGCTTCTGCCATTCGGTTCCTGGCCGATAACCCCGAAATGAGAACCGAGATGGGCGCAAGTGGGCGGCGCTGGGTGGTTCAGAATGCAAGCCGAGAAGCCCTCGCCGCCAGGTATCTGGACGAACTCACAGCTTTGGTGGATGCCGGCGGGCCATCGACCGTGGCAGCGCAGGCGGTCATCAGTGTACAAGAACATAATTGATCGGGGTGTGGCGGCCATTGGGCTGGTAGTCCTCTCGCCACTCGTGCTAGCACTAGCGTGGTTGATCCGCGCACGGTTGGGCACGCCTGTCCTGTTTCGGCAGATTCGTATCGGCCGCGGAGAAAAGCCCTTTACTCTTCTCAAATTCCGCACGATGACCGGATCTCACGATTCCCGCGGTATGGCCTTACCCGACGGGCAACGCCTCACCTCTTTCGGTCAACTATTGCGTGCGAGCAGCCTCGACGAATTGCCGCAGCTATGGAACGTTCTAAAGGGCGACATGAGCATGGTTGGACCACGGCCGCTACTCCCCGAATACTTGCCCCGATATACAGCGATCCAGCGGCGACGGCATGAGGTGAGGCCGGGTATTACCGGGTGGGTGCAGGTAAACGGCCGTAACCGCCTTACGTGGGAACAGAAGTTCGAGCTGGACGTGTGGTACGTGGATCACCGGAACGTCTGTCTGGATGCCAGGATTCTCTGGCTAACCGCGTTGCGGGTGCTGTGCTCAGATGGAATCACCCATCCCGGCCACGCCACAACGCCGGAGTTTGTAGGATCACAAGCGCCGGAACGTGGAACCGAATAGGTCATGCGCAATGATGGCATCTTGATTTCGTCTGCAGGTCGCCGCGTTGGATTGCTAATGTGTGTCCGCGAATCTGTCGTTAGGCGCGGCGTAAACAGGGCCGTGATCACAATCGATGCGGGATCTAGTGCACCGGCGTCGTTCGCTGCGGAACGTGCGTCGCGGGTCCCCCGCTGCAATGATCCTGAGTTCTTAAACGCCGTGCTGAGCCTCTGTACGGATCATGGAATTGGTCTTATCATTCCAACCATTGATGATGAGCTTGCCATTTATGCCGCAGCGTCTGACCAGTTCGCCAGAGCCGGCGTCACGGTGTGTATTTCCCACCTTTCTGCAGTACACATCTGCTGCAACAAAGTGGCAACTCACGAATGGCTGGTTGCCAGTGGTTTTCCTACCGTTCGACAGACGAATCTCCATTCGGCCTTGCTCGACCCCTCCGCCTGGCCCCTCCCGTTGATAGTCAAACCGTCTAACGGGAGCGCTTCCATAGGCGTGCGACTTATTCAGACACCACTAGAACTCGATGCCGCTGCGCGGACAGGCGATGGCTATATTGTCCAAGAGGTTGCTGCGGGCCGGGAATTCACGATCAATATATATGTAAATCGGTCGGGCGAGTGTATCTGCGCCATTCCGCACTGGCGCATGGAGGTCAGGGGCGGTGAGGTCTCGAAGGGAATCACCGTCAAGGATTGTCGGCTGATGGATCTTGCCCGGGCGGTGGCCCAGGCGTTGCCAGGGGCCTACGGTCCGTTGAACATTCAATGCTTTATGGATGACTCCGGCACGATCCGAATCATTGAGATAAACGCCCGTTTCGGTGGTGGGTATCCCCTGGCCCACCGCGCTGGGGGCCGGTTTACGGATTGGCTACTCGCCGAACTGGAGGGGGAACTCTTGTCGTATTCCGACGACTGGATAGATGACCTTGCCATGCTTCGATACGACGAAGCCATTTTCGTTTCCGGCAACATGGTTCGAACATGAAGCGTAGCGTGTGCGCTGTCTTCGACATCGACGACACGCTGTATTTGGAACGCGACTATGTCCGCAGCGGGTTTGAATCGGTGGGACGCTGGGCCGCGAAGTGGATCCAGATGGAGGATTTCGGAGAACGCTGCTGGCGTACGTTTACCGCTGGGACGCGCAAGTCTATATTCAATCAGGTGCTGTGCGAGTCCGGCAGGTTGGCCAACCCGGAGCTTATTTCCACCTTGGTCGAGGTTTACCGAACCCACCTTCCTTCGATCACGCTTGCTCCGGACGCCTCCGAAGCTCTGAAAGCTATTTCCCGCATTGCGCCGATCGCCATCATCAGCGACGGTCCCTTGTCCAGCCAGAGTCGCAAGGTCGCGGCGTTGGGCCTCGCGGCCTTCGCGGCACCCATCGTCCTGACAGAAACTTTAGGAGCCGCGTTCGGCAAGCCCCACCCGAGGGCGTTTAAATTAGTAAGCCAGTCCAATCATGCAACCCTCTACGCCTACATTGCTGATAACCCGCTAAAAGACTTCTCGGCACCAAAACAACTCGGATGGATAACCGTTCGCGTGAGGCGCCCGAGGGGCCTCCACTATGCGGAGGAGAATTCCGGGGTCACTCCGGATGTGGAGATGAACGACTGTTCCAGCCTTGGCGAATTAATTGCGAGCCTATAGCCACATCTCGAAAAGAATTGCGTCCGCGCTTTCAATCTTTTGGCTGCGGAGCCCTAAATGCATCGGATGATAAACGAATTAGCCGGCGTTGCGCCCCTAAGGCACGTCTTCGTCCCGCTCTTCCGAAGAGTGAATCCAGGCGACATAACAATCAAGCATCACTGGACAGGGGAGAGGATTATCCTTCATTCATTCCGGCACAAAGGCTATTGGTTTCACGGTCGGAAGAGAGAGAGTGAAAGTATGGCCCTTTGCGCCCAACTCATCGGGGAAGGGGACGTTGTCATTGACGTGGGTGGACACATCGGGTATATGGCCTTATATTTCGCGAGCGTGGTAGGCGCTCGTGGAATAACTTACTCGTTTGAGCCGGCATCATCGAATCTGACATACCTCCGCAAGAATGTCGAGTGCGCTACCCACAAGAATGTTGTCCTGATCGAGAAAGCAGTTGGATCTGAGAACGGCTTCGCTACCTTCTGGTCCGAAGAGCTCACTGGTCAAAACGGTTCAATAATCCCCGGCTACTCGGGAGTAGAATCCACTGCGCGATCCCATGGAGTAAGGCCACAGACACGTGAAGTAATCGTTGAGATTGTCACTCTTGATTGGTTTGCAAAACGCCTCGAGGCTCCCCCACAGTTCATAAAGATTGATGTTGAAGGCGCCGAATTGCTCGTATTAAGAGGAATGGGCAATATTCTGGCTACCGCACGCCCTCGCATCATGATCGAGGTTACTAATGAACCCAACAGCGTGTTTGAGACGCTTGCCGCGGCAGGGTATTTCCTGTTCGATGAGAGACGCCGGAGACTGAGCCACCCCTTTCAATTCGCTGGGGCGGGACCGAATCTCTTTGCAATCCCCGCCGAGGATAGTAAGGCGTTACTGACAATGGGCTGCCGTGAGTAAACGGACAGACTCCAGTCGTATTCTTCTGTCCGTCCCCCACATGGGCGGGCGTGAACAAATCTATGTCCACGAAGCCTTCACCACTAACTGGCTCTCCACCGTGGGGCCGAACCTTACCGCCTTCGAGCAGGAATTCTCGGCGCGGGTCGGCCTGCCCGCGGTGGCCTTATCCAGCGGAACCGCTGCCCTACACCTTGCCCTGCGCCTGGCAGGCGTCGCTCCCGGCGATGAAGTACTCTGTTCCACGCTCACCTTCATCGCTTGCGCCAACGCTATCGTTTATCAGGGCGGCGTCCCGGTCTTTATTGATAGCACGCCGGCAACCTGGAACCTGGACCCCGATCTTGTATCCCACGTCTTGCAAAAGCGCGCCGCGATTGGGCGCTTACCCAAAGCGCTGGCCGTGGTCCATCTCTATGGCCAGAGCGCCGATATGGAACCCATCCTGCGAGCGTGCGCAGAGTACCACGTCGCCGTGATCGAAGATGCCGCCGAGGCTGTAGGTACGCTCTACAAGGGACGGTCCGCCGGCACACTGGGTGACGTGGGAGTGTACTCCTTCAACGGCAACAAGATGATTACCACTACGGGCGGCGGCATGTTAGTATCTCGAAAAGCTGACTTTGTAGCAAAGGCCCGGTTTTGGTCTACCCAGGCGCGCGATCCGGGTGTCGCCTACGAACACTCTGAACTCGGCTACAACTACCGCATGAGCAACGTCCTCGCCGGCATCGGGCGAGGACAACTTGAAGTGCTGGATCAACGCGTCCAACAGCGCCGCGCTATAGCGTTCCGGTACCGTGACGCTTTCGCCGATCTCTCCGGAATTTCGCTCATGCCCCAGGCCGCCTACGGTCTCCACACCAACTGGCTGAGTTGTTTCCTGATCGACGGAAAGGCTTTCGGGTGCTCGCGTGATGAACTGATCCGGGCGCTCGACGCCGCAGGCGTGGAGGCCCGCCCCGTGTGGAAGCCGATGCATCTGCAGCCTCTGTACGCTGGCTGCGAACGCTACGGCGGCCATGTAGCGGAAGACCTCTTTCACCGCGGCGTCTGCTTGCCAAGTTCCAGCAGCCTAACGCTCGAAGATCAGCTTTATATCGTCAACCAAGTCCGCACCGCAGCGGGCGCCGGGTTCCTAAACTACTTCGGAGAGCCCTGCCTCGTTACCGTTTGAGGTCCAACTAAACAATGCCCTTACATAAGGTCGTTCGCGACTTCCAACACCTTACCCGCCGTGTCGCGCACTTTCGCCGCGGCATCGTGGGCCTCGTTCAGTTAGCCATCTTTCTGTTCGCCGGCTTGTCGGCATTCTTGCTGCGCTTCGACTTCAGTCTCTCGGACAATTTCCGTCCGCACCTCCTCGCGGCACTTGCGGTTTGGGCTTTAGTAAAAGTTCTGGTCTTTCATCTCTTTCGGCTTGATCGCGGCTGGTGGCGCTATGCGTCCGTTCCGGATTTCTTACGCCTGGCTCTGGCCAATGTCACAGGCTCCGCAGTGGCCTGCGCGGTCCTGTTAGTCGCCGCACCCGCTGGTTTCCCGCGATCACTCTATGTTCTGGACTTTCTTCTCTGCTCGATCATGACCGCCGGCGTTCGTCTCGCCGTCAGAGTCGTGTCCGAATTATCGCACCATCCAAACGGCGACGGTCGGAAACGCACGCTGATTTATGGCGCGGGCGATGCTGGCGTAGCCCTGCTTCGCGAAATTCGTCAGAACCCCACGCTGGCGTATGCGATCGTCGGCTTTGTCGACGACAGCCCCGCCAAGACCGGCATTCGCATCCAAGGCTCTCCCATTTTTGGCACGGGTAAATCCCTTGCGGACGTCGTCCTCGCTCAAAATATTGAACTGGTTCTCATCGCCCTACCATCTGCCACCGGTTCGGAGATGACTGCCGTCCTGCAACGATGCCAGCAAGCCGGCGTTTCCTATAAGACCATCCCCGGCCTCGCCGAAGTTATTGAGTCCAACGGTCTCGCCTCCCAAATCCGCGAAGTCGCGGTGGAGGACCTCCTCGGCCGCAACACCGTTCGGCTTGAAGAGAGTTGTATCCGTGGCTCCCTCGAAGGTAAAGTGGTCATGGTCACTGGCGCCGCTGGTTCCATCGGCTCCGAACTCTGCCGCCAGATCGCGCGCTTTCACCCTGCCGGAATCGTCGGCTTCGAGATCGCTGAATCCCCCCTCTTCGAAATCGATCGTGAAATGGTCCGAACCTTTCCCCACATACCCTTCTACCCCGAGATCGGAAGCGTGCAGAATCGTGCGCGCGTGGACGACGTCATCCGCCAGTACTCGCCGTCGGCGATCTATCACGCCGCAGCCTACAAACACGTCCCCATGATGGAGGCCCACGTCTTCGAAGCCATCGAAAATAATATCTTTGGCACTTACAATGTTGCGTCGGCTGCTTACGAGCACAGCGTGGACGATTTCGTCATGATCTCTTCCGACAAAGCAGTAAGGCCCACCAGCATCATGGGAACTACCAAGCGCGTGGCCGAACTGCTGCTCCAAGCCCTCCAAAACGGTCGCACCAAGTACGTCGCTGTACGCTTCGGAAATGTTCTCGGCTCTAATGGCAGTGTCATCCCGATCTTTAAGAAGCAGATCGCGGCGGGCGGGCCGGTCACCGTAACGCATCCGGAAATGCGCCGCTTCTTCATGACCATCCCCGAAGCCTGCCAGCTTGTTTTGCAAGCCGCAGTCATCGGAGAGGGCGGCCAGATCTGCGTCTTGGATATGGGAGAGCCTGTCAAAATCGTCGACCTGGCCCGGAATTTGATTCTCTTGTCGGGCCTGAAGCCGGATGAAGATATAAAGGTTGAATACACCGGCATACGTCCGGGCGAGAAACTCTACGAAGAGTTGAGCACCCTCATCGAGGACACTGCTCCCACCGCACACGAAAAGATCCGCGTTTACGTCGGCAGCGGCACGCCGGAGAGTGACATGCTGGGATGGCTCAATTGCCTGCGAGAGATCTGCGAGACGCGCGATGCCGGTCGCCTGGTCTTAGCCCTCAAAGAAATCGTGCTTGACTACAGCCCCAGCGCCAACCTCTTAAAGCGCGTGATAGCGCATGACGACCACCATACCGTCGCAGCCGTGGTTTGAAGTCTGCTGATTTCTCATCCGCTTCTGATGTCCTCAACTAAATACTTATTAGTGACCGGGGCGCGTCCCAACTTCATGAAGATTGCCCCAATTTATAGGGCGTTTTCCGCGAAGCGAACCGGCCCCCGCGCCGCCGATCTGCTCCTGGTCCACACCGGGCAGCACTACAGCCGGAACATGTCGGACGACTTCTTCCTCGACCTTGGCATTCCTGAGCCCGATATCAATCTGGAGGTGGGGTCCGGATCGCACGCCGAGCAGACCGCGCGTATCATGATGTCGTTCGAGCTGGCCTGTCTCGAGCATCAACCCGACTGGGTAATCGTCGTGGGAGACGTTAACTCGACAATCGCGTGTGCCCTCACCGCTAAGAAACTCGGCATTTGCGTGGCTCACGTCGAAGCCGGCCTGCGCTCGCGCGACATGTCTATGCCGGAAGAGATCAATCGCCTCTGCACAGACGCGATTTCGGATCTCCTATTCACAACCGACATCATTGCCGGCGAGAATCTGCGGAAGGAGGGTGTCGCCTCCGGGAAGGTCCATTTTGTCGGCAACACGATGATCGATACTCTGCGGCAGCAAATCGACCGCGCTGGTCAGTTGCCGCTGCCGGATGGCCTGGCACCAGGCGAGTACGCGGTCCTCACCCTACATCGCCCGGCCAATGTCGACGCGCCGGAAAATCTAATGCCCATCCTTGGAGCGATGACCGAAATTGCCGGCCGCATTCCCATCGTCTTCCCCGTTCACCCACGCACCGCTGCGCATCTTAGCGGCATTAAACTACACCCTTGCATCCGAGCCGTGGATCCGATGAGCTATCTCCCGTTTCTGAGTTTGGTTGCCAGCGCCCGCATGGTTCTCACCGATAGCGGCGGCATTCAGGAGGAGACGACCGTGTTAGGTATACCCTGCCTTACCATGCGCCCTAACACCGAACGCCCCATCACGTGCGATATCGGAACCAACGTGCTTGTCGGAACCGATCCGAAACGTATCGTGCGAGAAGCGAATTCGATACTCGATGGCCATGCCCGCGCGGGTGGCATTCCCGAAAAGTGGGACGGCCACGCTGCCGAACGCATCGTAGAGATTCTGTTCAGTCAACCTGTACAGACAGTTGTCCCGAGCCTTGCATTCTCCGCGCGATAGTGAAGCGTACGTATCTCAATTGACGGTGGCCGACTCATGATCAATACTGCTTTGGATAAGATGAGCGAAGAGTTGCTGAGCATTTCCGGTCTTCCCTCCAAAATTTGGCGATTCCCGCAATGCGCTTTCACCATGGAGTGTTCCGACGCGGTCCTTGAGCAGGTACGCGGGGATGTGGAGCAAGCTTACCGGTCTCGCCGCGGCAAACTGGAAACAGGTGGCGTCCTGTTTGGTATCCACGAGGCTGACCGCATTCTAATCCTTGCTGCGAAGCCTCTCGCATGCCAGCATGCGATGGGCCCCGGCTTTGTTCTCTCGGATGACGATGAAAATCGTCTGGCACAGCTCATCGTGGCGCCCGAGACAAACCCTGACTTGAAGGGGCTGCTGGCCCTAGGCTGGTATCACTCCCACATTCGCAGCCAAATATTCTTGTCTGCGCGCGATCGGCAACTCCATGCTCGCTATTTCAATTCCCCCTTTCAGATTGCTCTGGTTATTCATCCCGGGTCCGAACGCCCGACCCGCGCCGGCTTTTTCTTCCGCGAACCATCCGGCGAGATGCGCACTGACGGGAGTTACGAGGAATTTACGATTGAACCTCCGTCTCCAGCTATATCGCCCAGCCAGGAAGCTGTCGCTCCCAGACATCAACAGACTCGAAGACACAGGTCATTCCCTGCAAAGACGTCCGAGCCGGCGCGTGAGCTAATCTGCCCCAAGTGTGCGAGCAAGCAAGTCCGGCTGTCGCGGAGGATGGGATTGCCCGAACGCTTCTGCGCCGTTTTCGGCCTTCACCCATACCGATGTACCGAGTGTCTCTCCCGATCGTTTCTGAAGACCTCCGCTAGTGTACTGTCAAGTGTTCCGGCTCGCCGCCGCAAAGGGCCGGAAGCCCGCAGGAGAGCCTGGCAGCACACACGGCAAGATCTGCTGTTGTGGGGCGGAGGTATTATTGGCTTCTTAGCGATCTTGCACTACCTGGTCCGGGATACCTCCTCAAGCGATGCACCCTAAGACGACAGTTTCGCTGCCTTCAACATCACCAAGCCTGGCATACTGGCGACTCGTTAACATTGCGTGGATCCTAAGCGTTCTGCTAGTAGTTGCTGGTTCGCTCTTGCCCGCCAGTTCGCCGGTGATACGCGCCGTCGGTTCGCTACCCGTCAGCACAAAAGTTCTGCACTTCTGCGCCTACGCGTGGCTGGCTCTGCTGGCGCTTCTGGCCCGTAAACACCGCCCCCTCGCCCTGGTGGCGGCACTAGCTATGATACTGCTGGGTGTGGCACTGGAGTTTGGCCAGAAACTGGTTCCCGGCAGAGAATTCGAGATCCGCGATATGTTCATCAACGGATTCGGGTGCCTTACCGGTATAACAATCGCAGTCCTAAGTCGTCGTATCGTCAGACCCGCGAGCAGCAGCTGAAATATCTAGCTGGGCCGTCCTAGCCCTCTCATCCCGAATGCTTCCGCCTTGGCCGTAGATGTTTGGAATCGCCACCGGCAACTAGTGAAACTCCTTCTCCGGCCGCTGATCTTCGCAGGCCGGCGTCCAGTGTAGCCAGCGGTAAGCCCCGCTGAGCCAAGTCCAGACTCACGAAGCTTCCGAATACCGGCTAGGGCTTTGTCGATCTCTTCCTGACGCAGACCGGACTCGGGCACGATTCGTGCGATGCGCCGGCCATGGCGCGTAATAATTAGCGTGGCGCCTTGCTCCACTTCGTCCAGCAGCTGCGGAAGGTGAGTTTTGGCTTAGCACGCTTGAATCTCGCGCACACGATCAACCAGTTGATCGAACCAGCTTAACCTGGCACGGGTCAGCCAAAGCTCTCGCTTAATCGAGGTTTTCTTGCCTTGCCGCTGCTTAGAGGTTGGAGGTTAAGACACCAACATATCCGGCAGAGAAGAAATCGCTCTCGCGTTCACTACCTGTGTTAAATCGGAATCGTTTTGCTAACCGTTCAACATGGTGCCGGAGGAGGGGGTCGAACCCTCATACCCAGTGAAGGATGCGGGATTTTGAGTCCCGTGCGTCTGCCAGTTCCGCCACTCCGGCTTCGGTCGCGCCAAAACCATTATCAGTATAACGCGCTTCACCCCCGGTCCCAAAGTCTCCCTACAAATGGCCTTATTCAAAACCCGTAGCGCCGCCGTCTACGGCATCGACGCCCACCTCATCGACGTCGAAGTCGATATGTACGCCTCCGGCATCGGCGCGCGACTTCGTCATGGTCGGCATGCCCGACACCGCCGTCCGCGAAAGCCGCGAACGCATCAAGTCCGCCCTCATCAACTCCGGCTTCGGCTATCCCAATAAGGCCGTCACCATCAACCTGGCGCCCGCCAACGTCCGCAAAGAAGGCGCCGGATTTCGACCTCCCCATGGCCATGGGAATCCTGGGCGCCATGGGCACCGTGCCCGCCCTCGATAACCACATCCTGCTCGGCGAACTGTCGCTCGATGGCGGCATCCGCCCCGTTCGCGGCGCTCTGTCGGTGGCCGTGTGCGCCCGCGCCGAAGGCATCGCCAACCTGATCCTGCCGCTCGAAAATGCCGCCGAAGCCGCCGTGGTCGAAGGCGTCCGCGTCTTCGGCGTGCGCCATCTGGCCGAAGTGGTGAAACTCGTCTCGCAACCGGAAGACCTTCCCTCCCACCGTCCCCGTCTTCCAGTCCGGCGCCCCCGAATCCGGCGCACCCGACTTCCGCGACGTTCGCGGCCAGGCCACCGCCAAACGCGCCCTCGAAGTCGCCGCCGCCGGAGGCCACAACGTCCTGATGATCGGCCCGCCCGGCTCCGGCAAGACCATGCTCGCCAAACGCCTGGCCGGCATCCTCCCTCCGCTCACCTTCGACGAATCCATCGAAACCACCAAGGTCCACAGCGTCGCCGGCATTCTCGCCAGCGGCGCGGGCCTCCTGCGCGAGCGTCCCTTCCGCACGCCCCACCACACCATCTCGGACGCCGGCCTGATCGGCGGAGGCTCCGGCATGGCCCGCCCCGGCGAGGTCAGCCTGGCCCACAACGGCCTGCTATTCCTCGACGAATTCCCCGAGTTCCCGCGCAACGTCCTCGAGATCCTCCGCCAGCCCCTCGAAGATGGCTCCGTCACCATCGCCCGCTCCAACATGACGCTCTGCTTTCCGGCCAGCTTCATGCTGGTGGCGGCCATGAACCCCTGCCCGTGTGGATTCTACGGCGACACCACCCGCGAATGCCGCTGCACCCCCGCCATGATCCAGCGCTACCTGGGCAAAATCAGCGGACCGCTCCTCGACCGCATCGATATCCACATCGAAGTTCCCGCCGTGCCCTACAAGGAACTGCGCGCCAACGGCGTCAGCGAATCGTCCGCCGATATCCGCGCCGTGGTCGAGCGCACCCGCGCCATCCAGCACGCCCGCGGCTTCTACAACGCGCAGATGCCCACGCGCCACATCCGCAAGCTCTGCGCCCTCGACGAAGCCGGCGAGCGGACGCTGGAAATGGCCGTCCGCCGTATGGGCCTCTCCGCCCGCGCCCACGACCGCATTCTCAAACTCGCCCGCACCATCGCCGACCTCGGCGAATCGAAACCATCGCCGCCAAACATGTCGCCGAAGCCGTGCAGTATCGCAGCCTCGACCGCAATTACTGGAATTAAGCGCGCTAACCGCGGTGCTCTCTCCTACCGGGCCTCGTCAAATATTTACCAAGCCGTATCTCGGGGATAGTTCGCAACCCGGTTCGACTCCCGTCACAAGTATCCTGTAAGGCATGGGTTCGGGCGAGCGCATTTACTCGGCCTATCTAGCCGTAGGACGTTCGGCGGTGCCGCCCCCCTGCGCGCTATGGTCTACGCGCGCGCTCTCGCTCGAACTTTGCGATCAAGGCGGCTAACGCCTCAGGCTGTTCATTCGTGGTAAGGTGGCCGCCCGGCAACCGTTCGATCTCGAGGCCAAGCGTGCCCAGTCGATCGTGCGCAAGATCAACCTGCCGGTGTTCGAAGGGATCTTCATCGCTACCGCCCACCAGGAACGGGACCTGATCGCGATAATCCTGGAAGATCTGCCCAAAGTCGAGCCGGTCGCCCTGCGCTTGGTGATCGGCAACGAAGCCGGCCGCGGCGGCGAGGTAGAACAGGCCATCGTGGCGATCCATCGCGCTGTACAACTCGCACAGTTCGGCGTCGGTGACGTGATAGCCAATGGACCACATCTTCCTTACTCCAGGCATTCGTTGGAATAGCGCGAAGGGGCGGCCCACGCGCCTGCGGGCCCGGTTAGGAAGAAGGCGGAGCAACGGCGTCGTGTACCACGGGTGGGAGTGCCCGTCCGTGAAGAGCCCCCCATTGAAGATGAAGACTCCGCGTATATCCGGTCCACCCGCGGGTTCGCCCCGCTTTAAGCGCTCCAACCGGCGTCGCAGGTGCTCCAGAACAACGAGTGACGAAAAGTCGAAGGCCACCAGAGTCGTGGACTGGACAGATAAACCCCGCCAGATCGCTTCCACAAGATCCGTGCGCTCGGCCGTCGAATAGGCGTAGTCCTTGGGCTTGTCGCTATCGCCCATGCCCATGTAGTCGATGAAGAGTTTTGGCATCTCAGCAGTGTTCGGCAAATGCGGCAGAACGTTCGCCCAACCGAACGAGCCGTCGGGAAATCCTGGCAAGAAGGAGACGGCCTGCGCAGGCTTGCCCTCCTGGCGCAAGAAAAACCTGAGGGGCGCGTCTCCACCCACAACCATTGCGCGAGCTTTCTGGTCGTAGCCCATGCGCTCCCCATTCGCGAACCAAGCTTGCGCGGACGAGATCTGGGGCCGGGAGGCGTCTGTGTCGGAAGGCGCCCTAAACTGATCAGTCATATCGGTTCTCCTTTCTGACATGCGTCCCCGGCATCGTTCTTCGCTACTTCCCAACCCGCGGACGCAGCAACAAGTAGAATGCGGCTGCGTGCGTGAGCATCAGCAAGGGCACGTAAAGGGTGACAATCGGGTAGGTGACGCCCAGTTGCCCCGCCATTGCAGGCACGCCCGCTCGAATGGCGTGGAAGTAATCGACCACGATGTCAGTCGTCCCCACGAGATTGAAGGCGACGACGAAAGCCCAATAGAGCGGACGTATCCTGCCCGTGGCGAGCGCCAAGAGGGCCAGCACTCCGGTTGCGAAGTCCCCGTAGGCGGCGAACGTGGCGAAACTGGCGGGCAGACTGGGACCGACAATGCCCGGCAGAATGAAGACCAACCCAAAGAATCGGAAGCCGTGCAAGCCAGCAATGGCGCGCTGCGCATCGGCCCCGTTCATCACCTTGAGCCGCGGCCAGACGTAAGTCCCAAAGCAAAGGAGCCACGCGGCATAACCGAAAACAAGTTGAGTGCTAAAGAGTATTGCCGACGACATAGTTGCCTCCAGTGACGTTTATCGAACTAACCCGGCGCCTCATCGACTACCGCCTGCGAAGAATCCAGCATTCTCGCGGAAGAACTCTTCCAGCGTCTGGGGATTCCTGCCCGTGACCGCACGAACTGTATCGGTAGCCTGGTAGCGTTGCTCACCTTTCCGGAAGCTCTGCCAAAGATGTGTCAGATGATCGAGCGCGTGAGGATTGAGCCGCTCCTTTACGGCAGTGGCCCACTGTTCGTCTGTGATCGCTACGTATCGAACCGGCCGTCCGATCGCTCTCTCCAGAGCTTCGATCATCTCTCTCACCGTGGGGGTTGCGCCGATCAGCGGGTACACGTTCTGAGTAGGCAGCCCAGGCTTGGCTAGCAGGGCTGCAGCTACGCGAGCTACATCTTCCGCGCCGGCCAGCGGAATCACAGTCGTATCTTCGCCCCACGGCAGGAAGGCGGTATTCTGCTCGGCGACACCACGCCTGACTAGAGCCCGGACGTTTTCGTAATAGGGCGGCGCCTGCACGTGAACGGCGCCCACCTGGGCCCAGTCGAAGATGCGGTCAGCTAGCCGGTGTTGCAAATTCCGGAAGCTGGGAGCATGTTCCAGATCGCGAAATGCGGGGCCGCCAGGGATACCCTGAAACTGCGAATTGTTCACCACTAGGTCCAGCCCCGCCCCGCGAGCGCTTGCCGCAAAGATCGTCGCTGCCTCAAGTAACCCGTCAATAACCGGGTAGGTAAAGTAGGCTCGCTTGACGTTTCGCGTGGCAGCCCGCATTGACGCGGGGTCCAGGAGGTCGCCTTCGACTACTTCGGCGCCCTTTTGGCGCAACTCATGGGACCTTGAATCGAGTTTATGGACCAGCGCGCGAACCGGTATGCGTTGTTCCAGTAGAAGATTTGCTACCAGGCGTCCGGTCGAGCCTTGCGCTCCACCTGCTGCGCCTGTAACCAAAATTGGATGCGACATGGTGGTTCCTCCTTCACTTCATAGGATTATATACATCATCCTATGGATTCGTTTTCTTTCGGCCGGTCCAAGAGGTTGCGCCTTAAGGATTATCGGCAGCATCCTATAGTCGTGCGTTACTCCCCTGACCATAAACTCGAAGTCCATAGGAAGATCGTGAAAGACGCCTCGCGCCGGGTCCGGGCCGAAGGCTTAAACGGCGCTGCGGTTTCAGCCGTTATGAAAGACGCCGGTTTGACCCATGGAGGCTTTTACAAGCATTTCGCGAGCAAGGACGAACTCCTCCTTGAGTCGCTTCGGGAGGGCTTTCGGGAAATCGAGGATACTCTGGCTCATGCCGCGGAACAGTCGCCGCCGACAGAGGCATGGAAGGCCGCAGTCAAAACCTACCTGAGTCTGGAACTCTGCGAACATCCCGAGCGCGGGTGCCCACTGGCAGCGCTCGCGCCGGATCTGGCGAGGGCCGATAAGAGCATAAAGCCGCAGATTGTGGCGGAGCTAGTGAAGTACAAGAGCCGAATGCTGCCGTTCATGCCTGGCCAGCGAACCGCGGACAAAGAACGAGCCTTCTTTGTCATTTTTTCAACCATGATCGGGGCCGTTGACATTGCCAGAATTCTGCCGGACCGCGCAATGCGGGAGAAAGTCCTCGCGGGTACGAGGGATTTTCTCTTGCGGAGCTTCTGATCTCAACACTCAGGTCGCAGCCCTCGATCGCAAATACTGGAATTAAGGAAACGCGGCATCGAAGTTATAATAAAGCCGTCCATCGATACATATGGGACAACTGTCTGAATTCCGTTGCGCTTCCTGCGGCTACAACACCCAAGTCTCCGGTGGACCAGACCTTGGATTCAATATCCGAACCTCAACGGCGATCTGCGGCAATTGCAACGAGCTTTTCGATGTGGTTGTCTCCCACGAACCGCGTAAGCAAACAAAAAACCTGCCGGTCCACACCCTTCCCTGCCCGCACTGCAATCGCCTCTCACTAACACCCTGGAACTACCCTGCGCCCTGCCCAAAATGCGGAGCCCAATTGGACCGCACCGGCCCCACCATCCTCTGGGATTGAACCCGTGCCCCACGCGCGTCCATACTGGTCGCGCCCTCTAGCGAACCGTGACCGCCCATAGGATGGCGCGCTGCACGCCATACCGTCCGCTATCCTCCACCGTTATGCTATCAAGCTCGCGGTCCCGAAACCCGGCGGGCAGCGCGACCTCCACCAAATCGATGCGCTCAACCATGGCCGTAATTGAAAACCGGCCGCGTGCTCGTGCCATTTATCGTGTTGACCAAAGTTCCGTTGTGATAGTCCCGCACATCCACCCCGCCTACTAACTTCCTTTCGAACTCCGCACCCCCCTCTCCACGAAATACTAAGGCCAGATAGCTTTCCGGGCCAGCCTGTCCCCATTCCGTGTTCAACAAAAAGTAAGCCGTGGAAACCGTCCGGTTGACCGGAACGGTTACGCTCACGGGGCGGGCGCCGCCCTCCGCCGCAATCGAGCCTCTCCAGTATCGGTTCCGTCCCTCGGGCAAGACGAAAGGTACACCGTCGAACAACCGCGTACCCGCCGGGGCCAGATCGGCGTCCCATAGATTCCCATCATTCATGAAACGGCTGATGTCGATGGGATAAGACTTCGGCGCGCAAACATATCGCAGGGCCAACTCCGAACTCCCCCGCCCAGGCACGATGCAGCTTCGCTGATAAACCGGAGCCGTACCGGTAAAGGAAGTCAAGACGCACGTATCCTCGGATAATTGAAACAATTCCGGCGCGTGAAGCGCCAGTGGAACGCCCGTCTTCACCGCAAAACGGGTCTGCGGCGGCTGCGCTGGATAGAAGATCGGTCCCACCTGGAATGGGATACGCGCGTCGCCGCTGCGGGCAGCGTGCGCATACTCGAAAACCAGCAATTCCCCGTCCGGAGCCGTCGGCCGCGCCCCGGTCCCGGCTGAGTTGGAACACGGATTGCCCGGATCCCTCAGTCCCGCCACGGGCGGCGCAACATCTGGAATCCCCTTGGTTCTCAAGCAGTCCAGATAAATATCTTGCCGCTCCAAAACCGGTTGTACCGAAGCTTCAACCAGGGCATCGACAACCCTTAGCGTGGGTCTGCCTCCGTCCAGTCTCACGGGGAAGACTCCAGACCAAGCCTCGCCGCCGTCGCTACGCCGTCGGATAGTCATGGCGGCGTGCAAACCATCGCCCTGCCGGCCAATCGTGGTTTCGAGGAACAGCGCCGCAGGCAGTCTTGCGCGTGCCTCGCGCCATCCCGCGCGTCCCACGAAGCCGGCCGTAAAGTGTCCGCCGATCAAACTGGCCCGCGATGCCCGTAGCACCACGCTGTCGTTCAGCAACTCCGTAATCTGTTCCTCGGTGCCGCGCAGTTCGCTCGCGGAAGGTTCCACCACCACCGGCAAAATCGCCAGGGAAAGAGGGGGCGGATCCGGAACCCGCCGCTGCAAGGCCCAAATTCCTATGGCGGCCAGCGCGGCGCAAGCCGCCAGTGCCGCCGCTATCGTGAATCGTTTCGACGGTAACTGCAAGAAAGGCTGCCGCGCGCTTGACGGGCGCTTGGCTTCACTCCGGAACGTAAACGTTGGAACGTAGCTGCGTAGCGGCAACTCGACAACTATCGGGTCGGTCCGCCCCTCACCCTCGTAGTGTTCCTTCAGTTTCTGCCTCACACGCGTCAATTCCGCGCGTACGGTGGATTCCAGGCGGGGATCGAAACTTGGTGGCTTTTCGAATACATCGAATGCCAAGGCGTATTCCGTAATCCGGCCGCCTTGGCCGTTCAGCGCCTGTTCGCACAGGTACGCCAGCAGTTTGGACCGCCGCGCACTGGAAGCGAACGCGGGAGCCGCCAACAGACGCCCGAGATAGCGGCGGATTTCTTCTTCCTGTGGAGGGTCGGGAACAGATACGCCCACCCTCCCTTTCGGTAAAGTCCCCATGCGCGGCCGTGTCGAATCGCCAGTCTAACATATTCAAAATATTGCGCTGCAACGTTGCAGAGCCTGTCTGAGCATGTTGCAGCTTGATTTCGTTTTCCCCAACACGGACACTCTGAACCAGGCGCACGTTTCTACCGGACCGCATCGCGGTCCTATGCGCCGGAAACAGACTTAAACGGAGAAAATATGAAGACTATCTTAAAGATCGCCGCCGCGCTGTCCCTCGCTGTCGCAACCGGCGCCGCGCAGGATGCGGTGCCGTCGGTGCAGACCCTCACCGGTTTCTCGCCCGCCAGCGCTCCCCGGGGCGGAGCCGTCAGCATCACCGGAACCGGCTTCCTGCAGGACGACAGCGTTTATTTCAACGGCGTGAAAGCACTGTCCCAGACCGTCTCGGCAACTCTGATCACCGCTATCGTTCCACCCACCGCCAAAGCCGGGAAAATCCAGATATACCTTGGCAAAACGCTTGAAGCCACCAGCAGTAACGTCTTCTATACCATCGTGCAGAGCTGGGATGCGGTAAAGGACTTCTCGGATACCGCCAACCCGAATGGCGCTTGGAGCTACGGTTACGCTACCAGGCTGGAAGGCACTTTTTTGCCGTTTACCTCAAACTTCACGTCCGGCACTACCATCGGCTGGAATGATAATGGGTCGTACCCTAACTACGCCGGCATCGCCCTCAATAATACTCCCTACACCCTGGACAACAGCAGCACCATCATCATTCCGGTCGGAGTCCTGGCCCTGGGAATTCAGCAAAACGCAATCCTCCTGCGCTGGACCGCGCCTGCCGCCGGCAATTACTCCATCACCGGATCGTTCCAGGGTATAGACCTGCACCTGCCCGTGGTCGATGTCGGCATATACGAAAACGGGAACACGGTGCTGTACGCCAATTCCCTCAGTTTCTTCGGCGACCTTCTGACCTTCAACATTCCGAACCTCACCTTGGCCGCCGGAACAACCATCGACTTCGCCGGAGCTTATACCAACACACCCAGTGAAGACAATGCCACAGTGACTGCCACTATCGATCAGATTCAATAATCGTAACCACGGGCATAGCGGTCACCTACGGCGGATGCAGCGCGGATTGCCGATAGAGTCTGGCGTTCTCGTACGCGCCGTGCCTATCGCGTCCCGCTGCAGCCTGCTGGAGCACCAGGCTCAGTGTGGCGTCAGTTTGAAAATCACGCCCGCATTGCCGGTCCCCCCTCCCATCGTCGTCCCATAAATGTTCCCCGCCGCATCCAACGTCACGCCCCCGTACGGATTGCCGCCATCCGCCCCGCCCGTGAAGGCATACAGCACCGTCTCCACGCCGCTTGGATCACTCTTGTACACCACGCCGTTTTGGTACAGTCCGCCTCCAGCGGTGCCGTAAAGATTGCGTTGCGCGTCCAGCACCAGCCCTGCCTCCGGAACGCCTCCGTCCCCCCCCCCGCTGAAAGAATGCAGGAGCGTATACCTTCCCGCGGCGTCCAGCTTGTAGACATCCCCACCACCGCCGGGCCCATCGGAATTTGACGTGCCGTACAGATTGGCTTGCCCATCGCGGATCACGCCCGCCGTGGGCATCCCGGTATCGGATCCGCCTTGGAAGTCGTACAACACCGTTTCATTCCCCGCCACATCCAGCCGGTACACTACACCCTCGCCGCCTCCGCCACAGCAAGTGGTGCCATAGAATTTTCAGCCGCCCGGCCGGGTCGACCTTGAATACCTCGCCCTGCCCGAATGCGCCGCCATCTTCGGTGGTGCCGTAAACGTCGCCGGCGCTATCGCGAGTCAGGGCCCCGCTAGGGTTAGACCCCATGGGCGCCGCCACGAAGTTATACAACACCGTCTCACTGTAATTAATCTGGGCCATCGCGGCGACTGACGCGCCCATGAGCCAAAATGCTGTTCGAATGTACTGGGAAACGGCCATGGGTCGAGTATGTCACTACCCTTCCACGCCCGCAGATGGATATTTGTAAGAATTTGTAAAAGAGGAATTAAGAGGAATGACGATTAGGCCGGGCGGAGTTCCAGCCACCCACCCAGCTTCGCGCCCACACTAACAAGCCATAACCTATGGATGACTAGCCGGAGTCACATACAACGGCTGCGGGGCATGCCGCCCGCCGCCCGGACGGCTCGCCTCGCGAGCCGCCCTCAATTGCTCCGGTGTTCTTACATCAGGCTCCGACACGCGCACCCGTTCCTTCGCGCGCAAAACCTGACGCTTGTGCCGCTTGAGCAATCGCTTGTCCATTATTCCGCTTCGTCCACGACACTACAAATCGTAGCTTCCGTGGTCAGCATCAACGAAGCTACCGACGCCGCGTTCTGCAACGCCGTCCGCGTAACCTTGGTCGGGTCGATTACCCCCGCCTTCACCAGGTCTTCATACGTTTCCGTGCTCGCGTTGAAACCGAAGTTCGGATCCTTGTTGCTCTTGATCTTCTCCGTTACAATCGCGCCTTCGGTCCCGCAATTCAACACGATCTGGCGAACCGGCTCTTCGCACGCCCGGCGCACAATCGTCACGCCGAACTGCTCGTCGCCTTCCAGCTTCATCTTGTCGAGTGCGACCGCCGCCCGCAGCAGCGCCACGCCGCCGCCCGGCACGATGCCTTCTTCCACCGCCGCCCGCGTAGCATGCAGGGCATCCTCCACGCGCGCCTTCTTTTCCTTCATCTCCGTCTCGGTCGCCGCGCCCACTTTGATGATCGCCACGCCGCCGGCCAGTTTCGCCAACCGCTCCTGCAACTTCTCTTTGTCGTAGTCCGACGTGGTCTCGTCGATCTGCGTCCGCAGTTGCTTGATGCGCCCCTCAATCGCCTTCTGCGCACCCGCGCCGTCGATAATCGTGGTGATGTCTTTGTCCACCGTCACGCGTTTCGCCCGGCCCAGATCCTCCAGCTTGATGTTTTCCAGCTTGATGCCCGTCTCTTCCATGATGGCTTTGCCGCCCGTCAGGATCGAGATGTCTTCCATCATCGCCTTGCGCCGGTCGCCGAACCCCGGAGACTTCACCGCGCATGCGCTCAGCGTGCCGCGCAGTTTGTTTACCACCAGCGCCGCCAGCGCCTCGCCTTCCACATCCTCGGCGATCACCAGTAGCGGCTTGCCTACGCGCGCGATCTGTTCCAGAATCGGCAGCAGGTCTTTCATGTTGCCGATCTTTTTATCGTGGATCAAGATGTAAGGATCTTCGAACACCACTTCCATGCGCTCGTTGTCCGTCACAAAGTAGGGCGACAGATAACCGCGGTCGAATTGCATGCCGTCCACGGTTTCGAGTTCGGTGGTCATGGTCTTGGCCTCTTCCACCGTGATCACGCCGTCCTTGCCCACCTTCGTCATGGCCTCGGCAATAAGCCCGCCGATCGTCGCATCGCTGTTGGCCGAGATGCTGCCCACTTGCGCAATCATATCGCCCGACACCGGCTTCGAAAGCTTCTGGATCTCCTCCACCGCCAGCGCCACAGCCTTTTCGATGCCGCGCTTCACGGCCATGGGGTTCGCCCCAGCCGTTACCGCCTTCACACCCTCGCGGTAAATTGCCTGCGCCAGAATCGTTGCCGTCGTCGTTCCGTCGCCCGCTACATCCGACGTCTTCGACGCCACCTCGCGCACCATCTGCGCTCCCATGTTCTCCAACGGATCTTTCAGCTCGATTTCCTTCGCTACCGTCACGCCGTCTTTCGTAATCGTCGGACCGCCGAACTTTTTCTCCAGAACGACATTGCGTCCCTTGGGACCTAGCGTCACCTTTACCGCGTCCGCCAACTGGTTCACGCCGCGCAGGATCGCCTGCCGCGACTCATCACTATAAACAATCTGTTTTGCCATTGATCTTTTCCTTTTCCGTCTCTAACCTAGCTGGCCTTTTTCAGCGTCGCGGCGGTCATGTCCAGCACGCCCAGGACATCGTCTTCCCGCATGATGATGTATTCTACGCCGTCCAGCTTAATCTCGCTGCCGGAATACTTGCCGAATAGAATGCGGTCGCCGGCCTTCACGCCCAGCGCCACTACTTGCCCATCGTCCAGGCGCTTGCCTTTGCCGGTTGCCAGTACCTCGCCCTCTTGTGGCTTTTCCTTGGCCGAATCCGGGATGATGATGCCTCTGTGAGTGGTCTCTTGTTCCTCGATCCGCTTCACCACAATGCGGTCGTATAAAGGTCTGAAGTTCATGATTTCTCCTGTCGATTGAATCTTCTGAAACTGAAAACGTTACTGTCATCCGAGCCGCGCAAATCCGAGCCGCGCGCGTCAGCAAGCCTCTCAATGCCCGCCGAAAACCGATCCTTTTTGCAAATGCCGTGCGTGCGCCGTTACGCTCACATACGGCACGCTAAGGAAAGATTTCTCGTTCACTTGCGTAATCTCAATGCTGTTGCAGTGATGGGATTTTGCGTTCGCGGTCAGCCGCTTCAACGCACTGGTGAGTGACTTCTCCCTGTCGTATCCAAAGACCGTAGCCCTAATCTCTCCAGCCATAAAGAAAAAGGTCCACCCGGCTGCCTGGATTTCTTTTTCGAAGGACGGCCGGGCGTCTTGGAGTGCCGCCCAGCCATTCGGATTATTTTGAAATTGCGGAGAATTTGGCAGATACGTGCCTTGCTCGATCAAAATACTGCCTGCGACAACTGTATCTTTCATTATAGGCCTTCCTGGCGGCCACCGTCAGATCTTCGTGTGCGCCAGCCATTCCACCGGGTGACAGCGAACGCTGCCATCGGTCTCGGTGATGTCCGCCCACTTGGGGTCTTCCTTCAAACGAAGAAAGACCCCGCCGGTGCCTTGGTAAGTGCCTTGCGCCAACACCACCGCGTCACCTTCCCGAAATACCTGCTTTTCTGACTTATCGCTGTTCAGCATTCCAACCCCTTACTGCCGTAACGCGATCGGCGTCCCGATCTCCGTCCCGATCACTTCTCCCGAAATCACCAGCTCCACGCGCCGGTTCTGCTGGCGCCCTTCCGCTGTATCGTTCGAAGCCACCGGCTGTGTCTTGCCAAAGCCCTTGGACGTTACCGAACTCGCGGCCATTCCCTGCCCCGTAAGGTAAGTGCGAACCGAATCGCCGCG
Source organism: Bryobacterales bacterium (assembly GCA_963738345.1). GTDB lineage: Bacteria > Acidobacteriota > Terriglobia > Bryobacterales > Bryobacteraceae > Bog-159. Next base: position 636,794 of record CAVTWI010000002.1, on the reverse strand, counting down.
CTGCTCGGAAAGCTGTTGGTTATATTCATCGCTGCCCACGCTATCCGTGTAGCCTTCCACATCCAGCCTGAGCCCCGGATGCCCGGACACGATCCCCGCGACCTTCGCCAGTTTCTCCCGCGCCGCTGGACGTAGCGTAAACTTGCCGGTATCGAACAACACGTCCGACATGTTCACGATCAGGCCTCGCGCCGTATCCCGCGTCTGCAGAATCGCGTTGAACTGAGTCAGTAACTGAGCCCTCAGTTCCGCCTTTTCCGCCAGTAACTGCGCCGTCTGTTTATTGGCATTGTCCAGATCCGCCGCGCTAGCCGCCTTCTGTGCGTCATTCTCGCGATGCAGACGATCCACTTCCGATGCCGATGCCGATGCGCTCGCCACATTCTCCAACTTCAGGCGATCCGCTTCCGCCGCCGAGGCGCTCTTCTGTGCGTCGTTCTCGTGCTTCACCCGATCCGCCTCCACCGCCGCCGCGTCCTTCTGCGCCTCATTTTCGCGCTTCAGGCGATCTGCTTCCGCGGTTGCCGCAACTGCTTGCGCGTCATTTTCCCGCTTCACACGATCGGCCTCCGCCTGTGCGGTGGCTGCCTGCGCATCCCTCTCCCGTATCAGGCGTTCCTTATCTGCCTGTGCGGTGGCTGCCTGCGCATCTTTCTCCTGGATCAGGCGTTCCTTCTCTGCCTGCGCCGCGACCCGCGACGCTTCCGCTTCCCGCGCAATTCGCTCCGTCTCCGATTGCGCCGCATTCCGAGCGCTAACCGCACTGGCTTCCCGGTCCGCCGACCGCTGCCGCTCAGCCGCCAACGCGTCGTCGTCTTGCCGCTTCACCGCGATGGCCCGCGCATCTTCCGCCGTCTGCACCGTCGCACGCGACATCATGATCACAGCCTTCTTGCCGGCGTGATGTGTTTCGTAGTTCTCCGCCTCCGACAGACTGGTTTCCGCCTTGCGGAAAGTATCCGTCGCAAAATGGTCCGCCCCGATTCCCCTCGCAATCTGTACCGCATTGCGCGCCTCATACAGTTCGAGCGGCTGCTTCTTGTCCATCTTCAAGGCCAGCGGATTCGATAAACGCTGATACTGCCCGCGCTGCAGCAGCTCATACTTTGCGTCGATCTCTTCCACTTTGCCCTTGGTATCTACCCTGACCATGTTTTCCATCACAATCAGATTGCTGGGCTGCGTTACCGCGAAGTAAGGCTCCGCCGTAACGACCAGCCCGAATACCTGCAGTTCGGTAGTCACATGCAGTTTGCTTTTGCTGCCGTCCAGCAGGATCTCGCCCAGATTGGCCGTGCGCCCCTCCGGAGTAATCGCCCACAATACATAGGTCAGATACTCCGCGCCGTTCTTCGACGCCGGTTGCAGGCCCTCGAATTCCGCGTCAATCCCGATATAGCCCTTCTTGCTTTCCACCTTGGCCATCCCGGTGGCCCCTGGCAGAAACTCGGTTCCCCGAAAATCGATGTTCGTCGCACCGCCGCGGTGCTGATAGTTAATCGCCTTAACTGTGCCTGCGGTTTCGCTCAGCCGGTAAACCGGGGTCGTCTCGCTGCGCGGCTCCTGCGCCGCCAGCATTCCACACACTGCCAGGAGCAATCCGATAAGTTTCATATAGTGGCCTATTGGTTGGACGTCGAAGTGCTTGCGCGCTCGTGCGCCGGATGCTCGTTCAGTAAGTGAATCAATCGCGCGGCCGCTTTGGGTGCAGCCACACCGGTCTTCAAAATTTCGCGGTTGTCCAGTTTCCGCCCATAAAGTTCGGCGTTATCGTCCAGGTCCTGCCGTAAGGTGGCGCCTTCCAGTGCCAACCCTGCAAACAAACCCTGCGACCGCGACCACGAGAGAATCTCGGCATGCATCTGCAAGTCGGTCTGCGCCGTAGCCGTACGTCCCACCGGACCCGCCGCCACCGATCCCTCGCCGCCCAACGTGAACTTGCTCGATAGCAGCTTATTCTCGCCGCCCTCGTTCATCACCAGCATGATCAGGTCGGTCGTGGATCCGCCAATCTGGAAGCCCACACTGCCGCCCTCAATGCGCACTGTGCCCGGCGCGGACCATCCGCCCTTATGCCGGCACGATACATAACCCTTGCCGTACTTTCCGCCCACCAGAAACGCCGCCGTCTTCAGTCCCGGAACGATGACGATGCAGTGCGCGTCCGCCAGCAGATCTTGGGGAATTCCCTTGTCCGGCGTCGCCATCACTTCGGAGAACACCACTGCGGCTTCATCCAGCCGCTTTACAGAATCGTTGTCGTGGGCCACCAGCGGAGCAATCGCCAGAGTAGCCATCAGTATCATTCGCATTTAGTAAAAGCCTCGGTGGATCTTCATTGCACGATCCCAGCCAACCCGCTCTTTTGTTGAGCCCATAGGCTCACAATGACGGCCCCCCCCGAAGTTGGCCGCGTACCCGCGCTGCAAATGACCGCCGGAGGTCACCTGACGAATCGCGGTCAACCGCAATCCCGATAACTACTGATTCCCGTCCGGAATAGCAACGGCCATCGGACTGCATCAGCGTCCGCGGAGGATCACATAAATGCAACGAATCCGAATTCTGGCCGGCTTCGCCCTGGCAGCAGCAATGCTAGTCCCCGCCGTCGTCCGCGCCGACGACCACCCTTATAACAAGCGCTACTATGACAACCGCCGCTACTACGACCGCGACGGCCGTGACTATCATATTTGGAACCAAGGCGAAGATCGCGCCTACCGTTTCTACTTGAATGATCAGCACCGCCCCTATCGCGAATGGCGCGCCGTGAAAAGCCGCGACCAGGTGGAGTATTTCCGCTGGCGCCATACTCACCCCGATTCCGTAATCTTCGTCGTGAAATAAAACCGTCCTCCAGCATTGCAGCGGGACAACCGGCCCGCTGCGGTTGCTCGGGAGGGTTACGTCAAGGCCACCGGTTAATGATCTAACTAATGATCTAACTAACATCACTTATTCGTTATGCTCTTCGATTCCATGACGAGCATCCGAGCCGCGCGCGTAAGCAAGCGTCCCGTTCTCTCTCACAACTTAAAAGGTTAATCAAATGAAACTATTGACAATGTCACTCGCCGCCAGCGCCCTCATATTCTTCAGCTCTCTGGCCAACGCCCAGCACGAAGGTGCCAAACCGGAAGAAAAACAAGCCAGGCCTGCGGCGCCCAGAGCCGCCCCCGCCAACCATGCCCCCGAACGCCAACCGCAGCCGCAGCGCGAAGCGCCCAGGCCGCAGCCACAGCGCGAAGCGCCCAGGGCTCAGTCCGCACAGCACGCGGCCCGCCCCCCCCAGCCTCAAGCCCAAGCCCAATCGCACGAGCGCGCCCAACCCCGTCCAGCCCAGCAGCGGCCCGCCCAGGCCCAACATGCGCAGCCGGAACACGCCCAACAACAAGCCGCTCGCCACCAACCTGTCCATCAACAGGCCGCCCACCAACAACCCGCCCCCGAACGCACCCAACAGCAAGCCCGCACCTGGCAGCAGCAGAAAACCTGGCAGAAAGGCGCCTGGCCGTCTCACGCAACCTGGCAGCAGGACCGCGCCCATCAGTGGTCTTCCGACCACCGTACCTGGGCCCAGCGCGGCGGCTATGGCGGTTACTTAATCCCTCAGGAGCGCTTCAGTGTCTCCTTCGGTATCCAACACGCCTTCCGCATCCGCACACAGCCCGTCATGTATATGGGTTACCCGCGCTTCGAATACGGTGGCTTCGCCTTCCTGATGCTCGACCCCTGGCCCGAATACTGGGCTGAAAACTGGTACGCCGCCGACGACGTCTACATCCTCTACGACGATGGATATTACCTCTGCGACCGCCGCTACCCGCAGGCGCGCCTCGCCATTAGCATCGAACTCTAGCGAGCAGGCTCGTGTTTGCGTTCACTGACCGAGCCCCGACCGTCAGGGAGTGGGTTATACACCCTTTTTTCCGCAGCCTGCGAGAGTCGCCGTCGCCAAACTTGACCAGTTGTCGGTGGACACAGGCCGCCCTGCGGACGAATTGCTGCAGGATGCCTTCGTCGGCTATTTCGAGGAAGTCGCCAAATTCCGGCAAACCCTCGATAGCGCTATGACGATCTAAAAAAGCGGCCGCGTGAAACCAATCACCGGCGATGAGATGAAAGCCCGCTTAAGTGCCCGGCGCGCAGCACGCCACGCCGAGTAGCGCAATCCGGCACTACCCTCGTCCGAATTTGGTTCCATATATTCGCCCCACCCAATGGCGCCCAAAGGAACCGCGACTTTATCCGCACACATCTGATTCCGCTCCGTTCGATCCCTTGCAGAAGCACTAATAGCGCATCTAATGCAATTGCGCGTCATTCTCTCTAGGGATGGCGGTAGGCTCCGAGCAAATAAAACGTCCTATGAGAATCTATGATACTATGCTCATCTCGTCTAGGGACGAGATCTATGGGTCATCCCGCCACGTCTCTATCAAGTGAGTTGCACCTGCATTACCGGTGTGACTTCGAGGTTCGCTGCGAACTAGCTCGCAGCGACATAGTAGGCGCATTGATCCGAGAAGTCCGCCAGTGGCTGACTGACAGCCGCGAGATCCCCAAGCAGGCAGTCGCCGGAGCATGGTTCTTCAATGAAGGGGAGTGGCGTTCACAAGGCAAAGACCGCAGTTCGATTCGGACGTCGCAATTTGATTTCGGCCATGGTAACCAGTCCGCCTGGACGATTCGCTATGAGCATCTAAGCGAATCTAAATTCGAGGCGAAATCTAAGGCCGACAAGTTTCGGGTCTGGCGGACTGACATTGCCGTCAATTCAAACAGCGGAGACGCGGTCCGTTTCTCGCTCCAGACAGCTCATTACCTTCAGGGCTCCTACTTCGGTCTCGAACCGGCGGAGCCGGAGCCAAACTCCCCGAAAATCATAAAGAATATCATCCAGTCAGACAAATTGGTGACTTTCAGCGGAACGGAGCCACTCCTGGCTACTCCAATTCGCATCGCGCCCGCTGACGCGGAGCTGCTCTGGCGACGCATCAACGATCCCGAGCGCGGATGCCCTCTTGTCTACCTTTCGCGTGAATTCCAAAGCAACGAAACGGTGGTCAACGCAGAAAAGCTGGCCTGGGGACTCGCTGGCTTGGCCGCGATTTATGTCGCAGATTCGTCGTGGGTGGATAAAGCAACAGAAGTTGCCCTTCCCGAAAACTACCGATGCTGGAACGGCAAGGTTCGGGTCTACCTGCCTCGAGTCGGGGCGTTAAAGCTCGATGACTTCAAGCGCCACCGGTTTTTCACACCCGAACAGCTTCGTGAACTGGGTGACGCAGAATTTCAACGACACCTCACCCGATCTCTCGCCAGAAAGCTCTTATTCACCTTTGATTCACGCCCTAAGACAATAGATGATTTACGGCTCGTCAAGCAGCAAGCGCATCTCAAGTCACTAACTCAACGCGCCGGGGAGACGGCGTCTCTGGAGGAGATGGTGTCTATCCTGAACGAACTCAATTTCGAGCTTGAAGAAAAGACCGGACAGCAGGAGCGGCAACTCAGAGGAGCGGAGGATAGGATCGAGGCGTTGGAATCGACCCAGCAGGAAATACAGGCGAAGTTAGCAGCAGCAGAATATCAGGCAGAATCTGCTCGCAAGCAGGGCGCCGCTGCAACCAAATCGGCACAGCAGTTACAAAAGGAACTTGCTGTTTACAAAGGCCTAAAGAACCTCCCACAGAGTATCAGTGACTGCGCTGAGTTTTTTGGCAAAGCGTTTTCCGGCAAACTCGTTTTCAGCGAACGAGGTTTGCAGTCCGCGAGAAAAGCAGATTATTCGGATGTCGCAGGGTACTGGAGAGCAATGTCGGCAATGGCGTCAGATCTTTACCAGCTATTCTTCGAAAATGATGGCGACGTAGGCGACGTCGAAAAGAAATTTCGGGAACTGACCGGCATCGAGATGTCGATGACGGAGGGATCTCAAACCAAAGCTGATACGAGGCTGATGAAGAAACGACAAGATATTTATCACGGCGAGAAAATAGATATAACTCCGCACATCAAACTACACTCGGGCAATAAGCACTTCAGGATTTACTTCGGCATACTGCGCTCCGATAAACTGCTGATGATAGGAGAATGTACCGACCATATGGAGACCGCAGGATCTCGTCGCCGCACCCGGTAGTAGAGAGGGAGAAATACCACCCGTAGTCCGGACCTGCCCTCGGTGATTCAAGCAGACCCGACTCTTCTCGAGTCCTTTCCTTCGTGGCGATACTGCGCGTCGCGCGCTCTCACCCCAACTCAGCCCCAAGCACCGCGACACCCGCCGCCACCCCCCGCCCCGTCAACTCCTCCACATGCGCCAGCGCCTCCGCCAAGCTTACCGACAAACGGTCCGGCTGCGCCCGCTCAAACCGCCCCTTCGCCTTCTCGGCATCCCCGCTAAATCCCCACACGCAAACCACCACCTTCAGATTCGGAAATCGTTCCCGGATCTGCCGGCACATGCTCCGCGCCGGCGCAAACGCATAAGGTGGCAGCGCCGAAATACAAACCACATCGCTCAACCCCGCCTCGATCAGCGCCAGCACCTCGTGCAACGAATTGCCCACCACCGGAAACGAAAGCGTGGCGAATCCCTTCTTCTCCAGCACCTGCGCCAGCATCGCCGCCGTAATCTCGTCCGCCCGATCGTGCGCCGGCAAACACAGGATTCTGCCGCTAACCCCGCCCCCCTCCGGCGCCCCCCCCGCCGTAGCGCCCGACGCCCCGTCCGTCTCGTCGTACTCCGAAAACTCCGCAATCATCTCGTTAATACTCAGAAACAAAAACTCTTCCCGCGCCGCATCAATCGACCCCTTGTGCCTGTCCTGCTCCGCCATGCTCAACGCCGGGATCAAGACCGTATCGTATAGTTCCACCAACGGCCGCCCCTTCCGCACCTCGTCGATAATGCTGTGCGCTTCCAACTGGTCCATCGCCAGCAGCCGCTGGTATACCTGCGCCTCGGTCGCCAAAACCTGTTCGTCGCCCAGCAGAATATGCAGCACCGAGAACTGCGGCAGGTACCGGCCCAACACCACCGCGCACACGGTCAACGGCGTCGCCAAAATCAGTCCCGGCGGCCCCCACAGCACCGTCCAAAAAATCGAGCTGATCAGCAGCGCCAGCGACGAAATCCCCACATGCGCCCCATACAGCAGCGGTTCCACCAGGTTCCCCACAATCAGTTCCAGCCCCGCCACCAACACGAAAACCATGAGCGGCCGATGCCATCCGTCAAACACCGCCAGCGACAGCATGATCGGCAACGCCGCCGCCACCAGCGTCCCCACGTAAGGTATGATCCGCAGCAACCCCGCGACCATGCCCCACAGCGCCGCGTTCGGCACCCCCACCACGTAAAGCCCGATTCCGAACAGCGTTCCAAAACCCGCATTCACCAGCATCTGCATCAACAGGTACCGGCTCACCCGTGTGGACGCGTCGTCGAGCGCCTGCGTCATCACGTTCAGTTGCCCCAAACCCGCCAGCCGCAACAACCGGTTCCGCAGATCTTCTCTCTTTAACAACATGAAGATGGTGAAGATCACCACCATCCCCGCCCGTCCCAGGGGTTCCAGCAGCGGGCCGCCCAGATCCCGTATTTGCGCCCAACCCGTGGTCGGCGTCTGCACCATCCGTACCGCGATGGGAGCACCTGGCGCCGCCTTCACCGTTAGCTTCTTATCCCGGCTCTGTACCACCACAGGCGCGGGTGGCGTGCTCGAAGCGGTCAGTTCCGACACCACCTCCTGCACACTCTCCGCCGCACTTCCCAAGTGCCCCGTCGCGGGAATGTGGAACGCTTCAATCTTGTTGTGGATATTCTGACGGTATAAAGGAAGCTGGTTGGCCACATCCACCAGTTGGTTTGCGATGATCCAAGCAATACCGGCCCCCACCGCCCCCGCCAGCAAAACCGTGGTCAAAACCGAAAGCATTCGGCCCGCACGCAATCGCTCTAATGCCGACACCACCGGGGTCAATACAAACGTCAGAATCAACGCGAACGCCAGCGGAACCAAAATCTCGCGTGCGAAATAAAGCGCGGCGATCGTCCCAAACAGAATAATGGCGCCCGAGCCTTCCTTGGACTTCGCCGCGCCAGCCAGCCCCATAGATGTCTTAGTCGTCCCGTTCACCCGGCTTCCCCAACCAGCAGATTGGGGGCCAACCGGCTCAACCACTACTGGTGATTTCGCGAAAAATAGATCGTATCAGTAAATCCAACGGCTGAGCCCAGCGCACGTACCTTAGCTGCCGATCACACAGCCTCCGAGTCGAACTGTCCCCCGACGAATGCAGAGACGCCGTTCCTGTTTCATGACAATTCATTTTTCCGCTTCGTGTCTCACCGAAGGGTTCCCCACTTGCCGGGGTACCCGGCTTCTATCGACGGCCAGCCCCGCGCACTCATCCAATTGCACAATAGTGCCCAATCCTGCCCAATCGACCACCCTCCGATCTATCGCAAACTATCTGACCCAAAACGACTTATCCGAAATTGGCTTTGTTCGTATAAACTCCCCTCGCATCACTCAAAACTACCCAAACTTAACTCCCCAGACCCCGCCCCCCTAACTGCGCTATACTAGAGGCTACTGGAAGTTGATCCACACCCTCTCCCTCCGTTAGGTAGTCGGCTCGTCGATTCTCGTCCTCCAAATCAACAATGAAAAGTTTCTCTGAATTCCCCCTCTCTGCTCAATTGAAGAGCAATCTATTGAAGAACGGCTTTAAAGAGCCGACTGCCGTCCAAGCCCAGGCCATCGAGCCCGCATTGGCCGGTCGCGACGTGGTTGCCACGGCGCAAACCGGGACCGGCAAAACCTTAGCGTTTGTCCTGCCCCTCATTCACCTCCTCGCGGAGGAACCCGTGCGCGGCGGCGTCAAGGCTATCGTCCTCAGCCCCACCCGTGAACTGGCCCTCCAAATCCACGAAACCTTCCTCAAAATGTCCGCCGGAAGTCAGGTGCGCGCAGCCGTCGTCATCGGCGGCGTCGGCGAAAATTCGCAGCTCACCGCCATTCGCCGCGGCGCCCAAGTGCTCATCGCTACCCCCGGCCGTCTCTATGATTTCCTGAGCCGCAATCTGGTCGCCCTCGGCCACGTCCGCATCCTGGTTCTCGATGAAGCCGACCGCATGCTCGATATGGGTTTCCTGCCCACCATCAAACGCATCATGGCCGCCCTCCCCGCCGAACGCCAGACCCTCTTTTTCTCGGCCACTATCGAAAGTTCGGTCAAACACCTGGTCGAAAACCACGTCCGCAATGCTGTACGCGTCGAAGTCGGTTCCACTACCAAGCCCGTCGATAAGATCGACCTGCACCTCTATGAAGTCGAGCCCGACCGCAAACTCGGCCTGCTCGAACTGCTGCTGCGCGATGAGCCTGGATCCGGATCCTTCCTGGTCTTCGCCCGCACCAAGCATGGCGCCGATCGCCTCGCCAAAAAGCTAACCCGCGACGGCTTCAAGACTGCCACCATTCACGGTGACCGCAGCCAGAACCAGCGCACCCAAGCCCTGCGCGGCTTTCAGGATGGCTTCTATCGCGTCCTCGTCGCCACCGACATCGCCGCCCGCGGCATCCACGTCGAAGGCATCGCGCACGTAATCAATTACGATCTGCCCCAAGTCGCCGAAGACTTCATCCATCGCGTCGGCCGTACCGGTCGCGCCGGAGCCGGCGGGACAGCTTCCACCTTCGCCACCCGCGGCGAACGTTCCGATATCTCCCAGATTGAGCGCATCCTGGCCACCCGCCTTGTGCGCCGCCAGGTCCCCGGCGAAGTCGCCCGCGAAGTCAAGACCACCGCGCCGGTCATCGAGATCCCGTCCGCTGGCGCACGTCCGCCGCAACGGCACGTCCGTTCCTTCGGCCCCAAGCGCCGCCAAACCCGCCGCGCCGTCTAATCTCGGCTTGCTCTAAACCTGTGGCGGGGCCCGGTCCCCGCCCAGCTACCGCGCCGCACAGTATATTAGAGGTTTGAAACCTCTCCTCCTCCTCCCTTTCCTTGCGGCTGCCCTGCTCGCACGCGACCCCGTCACCGCCCTCAGCCAATACTCCGCCGCCGACTTTCCACCCACCGCCGATCCCCAGTCGCCGCAATGGAAAGAGGCTCCCGCTGTCTTCGCTGAAAACGGACCGCGCGGCGAATCCATCCCCGGCCATCGCACCGAAATCCGCTCCCGCTGGACCCGCGACAGTATCTACTTCCTGTTCATCTGCCCCTATCAACAACTGCACCTCAAGCCCAACCCCTCCACCGCAACCGAGACCAACGAACTCTGGAATTGGGACGTCGCCGAAGTCTTCGTCGGCAGCGACTTCAACCGCATCACCCGCTACAAAGAGTTCGAAGTGTCGCCCCAAAGCGAGTGGGTCGATCTCGACATCGACCGTGTCCATCCGCTTCCCGAGGGCGGCTGGCTCTGGAATTCCGGCTTCACCGTGAAAGCCCGCATCGATGCCGGCAAGAAGGTTTGGTACGGCGAAATGCGCATCCCGTTCAAGGCGATCGCCAGCCCCCCCCCAGCCGCCGGACAAAAGCTGCGCATCAATTTCTTCCGCTGCCAGGGCGCCGATCCCGGCCGCAAATACATCGCCTGGCAGCCCACCGGCGAAGCCAGTTTCCACGTGCCCAAAGCCTTCGGATTGCTCGAACTCATCCCATGATCCCCCCCTCGGCCGCCAACTCGCTGCGCATCTCCCACGTCGGTCTCCGCGGCGTCGTGGGCTCCGCTCTTACCGCTTCTCACGTGCTCGATTTTGCCGCCGCCTTCGGCACTTTTCTCGAACCCGGAGGGTCAGTCGTCATCGGTCGCGACCCGCGCTCGAGCGGCGCCATGCTTCGTGAGGGCATGCTGGCCGGCCTGCTGGCCTGCGGCCACGACGTGATCGATCTGGGCATCGCCCCCACCCCCGTCATCCAGCACTCCATCCGCCGTCGCGACGCTGCCGGAGGTGTCTCCATCGGCGCCAGCCACAACAGCGCCGAGTGGAATGCGCTCAAATTCTTCGGCCGCGACGGCACCTATCTTTCCACCGCCCAAGCCGGCGAGTTGCTCGACATTTACCACCTCAAGAAATTCGCCTTCGTCGATTGGACCAGCCTCGGCGCCGCCACTCCCGAGACCGGCGCCATCGACCGCTACCTTGACGATCTGGCCGCTGTCTTTGACTTCCCCGCCCTCCGCAAATTCCGCGTCCTGGTCGACTGCTGCAACGGCACTTCATCCCTCATCCTGCGCCGCGCCAATGAGCGTTTCGGCACCGGGTTTATCCTCATCAATGAGAAGATCGAAGGCGTCAGTTTCGCCCACGATCCGTCCACCACGCGCGATGCCGTGGCGCTCCAACTTGCCCCACTCATGAAACCGCTGGGCGCCGACGCCGGGTTCCTCTTCGATGTGGATTCCGACCGCGTGGCGCTCGCCGCCGAAGACGGCACGGCCGTTTCCGAAGAGGTCGTGCTGCCGCTGCTTGCCGACTACCTGTTGCCGCGCGCACCCGGCAAACTCGTCATCGCGAACATCTCGAGCACCGCCCTGCTCGAAGAAATCGCCGCTCGCCACGGCGGCAAAGTCGTGCGCGTGCCCGTTGGCCGCCAAGCCGCTATAGACGCGCTTTCCACCTACCGCCCCGAACAGATCGCGCTCGCCGGAGAAGGCACTGGCGCCGTGATGATGCCTCAATTCCGCTTCGTCTACGATGGCATCGCTTCCATGCTCGCCATCCTTTCCATGCTCCACGAAAGCGGCCGCACCCTCAGCCAGATCCTGAACTCGTACCCCAAATACTCCCTCCTGAAAGGGCAGGTGCCGCTGGTGACCCAGCGCATCCCCGCCCTTCTGATGGACCTGCGCGAGCGCTATAGCGACGGCCGCGTCAGCGTCCTCGACGGCCTGCGCGTCGATTGGCCCGGCCGCTGGTTCCACGTCCGCGTCAGCCAAACCGAACCCATCGTGCGCGTCATCTGCGAACAACAAGGCGACCCGCCCAAAGAACTGTTCGAAGCCCTCCTCGAGGAAGTAAGGAGCTTTGCATGAAAAGGCTTATCACCAACCACCAGCCACCAACCACCAGCCACTGGTTTTAACATGCCCCGCGAACACCTACTCAAAATCGGCGTCTCCGGCATCCGCGGCGTTGTCGGCGACTTCCTCACCCCCGGCCTCGCCTGCGCCTTCGCTCAAGCCTTCGGCACCTATGTCGGCGCAGGCCGCGTAGTGGTCGGCCGCGACACCCGAACCAGCGGCGAAATGCTCCAGCATGCCGTCGCCTGCGGCCTGCTCTCCGCCGGATGCGAAGTGGTGGATATCGGCGTCCTCCCCACCCCCACCATCCAGATGTATGTCGGCGCCACCCGTGCGCGTGGCGGCATCGCTATCACTGCCTCCCACAATCCGCCCGAATACAACGCCCTCAAGCTATTCAACTCCGAAGGCCTGTTCTTCAATAGCTACGAACGCGGCGAACTGCTCGACCTTTATCACCAGAGCGAATTCCGGCGCGCCACTAACGCCGAGATCCGCCGCGTATCGAGTGACTATGTCGGCGCCCTCGCGCCTGCACATCGAGCGCGTCCTACGCCACGTGGATGCCGGCCGCATCCGCCGCCGCCGCTTTCGTGTAGCGCTCGATGCGGTGAACGGCGCAGGCTCCGTTATGACCGTTGGCTTCCTGCGCGACACTCTCGGCTGCGATCTGCATGCCATCTCCGTCGATCCCACCAAGCCATTCCCCCGCATCGCCGAACCGCGGCCCGATACCCTGGGCGACCTATCGGAACTGGTGCGTTCCTCCGGCGCCGAAGTCGGCTTCGCTCAGGATCCCGATGGCGATCGCCTCGCCGTCGCCGACGAAACCGGCCGCGTGCTCGATAATGACGACGTCCTGGCTCTGGCCGTGGATGCCGCCCTGCGCCGCCTTCCCGGCGACGTGGTGGTGAACCTGATGACTTCGTCGGTAATCGATGAAGTGGCCGCCGCGCATGGCCGCCGCGTCTATCGCACCCCAGTCGGCGAAGCCAATGTGGTCGAGATGATGCAAGCCGTCAAAGCCGTGATCGGCGGCGAGGGCTCCAATGGCGGCATCATTTTCCCCGCTGTGCACCTCTGCCGCGACAGTTATACCGGCATGGCTTTCCTGCTTGAGCGCATGGCCGAAACCGGCGAAACCATGTCCGCGCTGGCCGCGCGCCTGCCGCGCTTCTATCGCAAGTTAGGCAAGGTTGCCTATGAACACGGCCGTCTTGGCGCCCTCATGCAGGCGCTGGAAGAAAGCTTCCCCGGCGTCGAGACCGACCGTTCCGACGGCTTGAAATTGATCTTGCCCGGCGCTTGGATCCACGTGCGCGCCTCGAACACCGAACCGCTCCTCCGCATGGCCGCCGAGGCCCGCTCTGAAGCCGAAGTCGAGGAATTATACGCGCGCGTCCTGCGTCTGTTTGGTTAGGCTAGTACCGCTTTCCGTCCGGCTTCTTGCTTTCCTAAGCTCGCTCCCATAACATATCAGCCAATGCGCTCCTGCTGCCTGTTACTCGCCATCGCTTTGTCTTTGCTGCTCACTAAGAACACCTGCGCCGGACCTGCCGCCCAATTCGGTAAGCTGCCTTTGGCCTTCGAACGCAACCAGGGCCAGACCGATGCGAAGGTCAAATTCCTGGCCCGCACGCCCGGATACACTCTATTCCTAACTACGGGTGAGGCCGTGCTGTCCGCGAAATCCGGCGTGCTCCGTATGACACTCCTCGGAGCCAATCCCGCGCCCGCGGTTTCGGGTGTCGATGAGATGCCGGGTAAGGCGAACTACTTCCTTGGCGCCGACGCGGCTAAGTGGCATGCCAACGTCCCCACTTATTCCAAGGTCGCCTACAAGAGCGTGTATTCCGGAATCGATCTGGTCTACTACGGCAACCAGAGCCGGCTTGAGTATGACTTCATCGTGGCGCCGGGCGCCGACCCGCATCGCATCCGCTTCGCCGTGCGCGGCGCAAACCAAGTCACCCGTAGCGGCGAAGGCGACTTGGTCCTGTCCATGCCTGATGGTGACATCCGCTGGCACAAGCCTTTCGCGTATCAGGTAACCAACGGTGAAAGGCAGCAGATCGCCGCCCGTTACGTGATGAAGAGCAAAGGCGACGTCGCATTCGAACTGGGCCGTTACGATACTCATAAGCCGCTGTTCATCGATCCGCTGATCTACTCGACGTACCTTGGCGGCACAAATGGCGCCACCGGCGACGGCATCGCTCTCGACAGCGCCGGCAATGCCTACGTCACCGGAACCACGTACTCGACCAATTTCCCCACCGTGAATCCGTTGCAACCGGCCAACGGAGGAGGCGGCAACCCCGACGCGTTTGTGTCCAAGTTCAACCCAGACGGTTCAGCCTTACTTTACTCCACATATCTCGGTGGCAGCGGTAGCGACTATGCCACTGGTATCGCCGTGGATAGCGCCGGCAACGCTTATGTCGCAGGCTATACGACCTCATCCAACTTTCCGACAAAGAATCCTTTGCAAACCTATATCGGCGGCGGTAGCCAAGGCTATGACGCATTTGTTGCCAAGTTGAATCCAACTGGGTCCGCTCTCGTGTATTCTACTTACCTTGCCGGGAGCGGCGACGACCAAGCCTATGGCATCGCCGCGGACAGCGCTGGAAATGCCTATGTCGTCGGGACTACTGGCTCAATCAACTTTCCCACCCTGAAACCCTTTCAGCCCACCTTAAACGGATTCTACGATGCCTTCATAACGAAGATCAATCCTACGGGTTCGGCCTTCGTTTACTCGACATATTTTGGCGGCAGTTCAAGTGAAACCGGCTATGGCATTGCCGTGGATAGCACAGGAAATGCCTATATCACCGGATATACAGGCTCGCTCGATTTTCCGGTCCTGAATGCGGCGCAACCCACCGCAGGCGGTGCAGGCGACGCATTCATGGCTAAGTTTGATTCGGCTGGCTCGGCATTAATCTATTCGACTTACCTTGGAGGAAGCAGCTCCGACTACGCTCAAGGCATCGCGCTGGATGCATCCGGCGACGCATTTGTAATAGGGTACACTTTTTCCAGCGACTTCCCTGTCGTGAATCCCTTTCAGCCCTCCTTCGCGGGCGATTCGCAGACGTTCGTGGCTCAGCTTAATGCGGCGGGATCAGCCCTGACTTACTCCAGCTTCCTGGGCGGAAGTACCAGCCTAAGCGAATTTTCTTTCGCAGACAATTACGGCCACGGCATTGCCGTGGATGTCCTCGGCAACGCATACGTCACGGGAGAGACGAACGCGATTAACTTCCCAACGGTGAACGCGTTACAGCCTACCAACGGTGGAGACTACTGGGACGCCTTCGTGGCGAAAATAAACCCCACCGGATCCTCAATATCTTATTCCACCTATCTCGGCGGAAATGGGGTCGATAGCGGCTACGCGATCGCCGTGGATAGCATGGGAAATGCCTACATTACCGGTTGGACCAGTTCTACCAACTTTCCCACGCTGAACCCTCTCCAGCCAACCAACCTTGGAAGTGATGCGTTCGTGACTGAAATTGCCGCCGGGCCGGCGCTTTCCCCTGTCCTTCTTGCGTATGGCAATCAGACGGTGGCGACCGCCAGCGCTCCGCAAGTAGCCACCCTGACCAATATTGGCGATGTTGCTCTGGCCATCACGCTTATCTATATCGAAGGACCCGACAACAAAGACTTTTCGCAGACCAATGACTGTCCCCAGTCTCTTCCGGTGGGCGGCAGTTGCAATATCAGTGTCACGTTCAGGCCTACGTCGACCGGCATGCGGACCGCCGCTATCGCCGTCAGCGACAACGCAACGGTCAACCGACAGACTGTAACGCTTGGCGGCTATGGTGTGTTACCCGTTCTGTCGCTGTCTCCCACCAGCCTGACTTTCAACAGTCAATCGGTCTTTACCACCAGCGGAGCCCAGAACGTGACGCTCACCAACACCGGGAGTGGAGTTCTTAGCGTCGAAAACATTGCCACAAGCGGCCCGTTCTCCCAAACCAATACCTGCGGCGCTACCGTGAACGCGGGAGCAAGTTGTACCATTAGCGTCACTTTCACTCCGAAACAGACAGGTAGCCTGACAGGTTCCCTGTTGCTGGGTGACAACGTCCCTGGCAGTCCTCAAAGCCTGCCGCTAACCGGCGTGGGTGTTTCTCCCGTCGTCACTCTGGTCCCCACCAGCCTGACGTTCCCGGACCAAACTATCTTCAGCACCAGCCCGGTTCAGGTAGTAACTCTGCTTAACGCGGGCACCGGCGCGGCCTATCTTACCATTGGCAGCATCGCGGCCACGCCGCCGTTCAGCCAAACCAATAATTGCGGCACTACGGTCAATGCCGGCGCCTCTTGTAACATCAGCGTGACGTTCAAACCCACCACCGCAGGCGTGCTGACCGGTTCGATTACGATCCACGACAACGCCCCCGGCCCCCAAATCGTGCCGCTTACAGGCACCGGTACCGATATGCAGTTTGCACCCGCAAGCTGGTCGTTCGGTACTCAACCGGTCAGCACCACCAGCCTCTCTAAGAAGATCGCATTAACCAATAAGGGGTCGGCCACCGTGACGGTGACCAAGGTATCCATAACGGGCGCCAACCCAGCGGATTTCGCGCAAACCAATACCTGCGCCGCCGTGGCATCGGGAGCCAGTTGCTTTATCACCGTCACCTTCACGCCCACCACAACGGGGAAGCGGTCGGCACAAGTGGCGGTGTACGATAATGGCGGCGGCAGTCCGCAGACTGCGGCCCTTACCGGGTCGGGGATATAACTTACGCCAGCGACTCGCGCCCGCGCGCCGAATGTAGGTCAGGCTCTCCAGCGTGGCGCGGTCCTGGTCGATCGCGCCGTTGCGCCCCCCCGCTTCGATCATGGAAAACTCGCCGCTCACCTGGGCGCTTGGATCGACGTTGCGCCTTTTTGGTTAGGCTAGTACCGCTTTTCTGCCGTCTTCTTGCTTTCCCTCGCACGGCCCCATAAGATATCAGCCAATGCGCTACTACTGCCTGTTACTCGCCATCGCTTTGTCTTTACTGCTCACTAAGAATACCTTCGCCGGACCTGCCGCCCAATTCGGCAAGCTGCCTTTGGCCTTCGAACGCAACCAGGGCCAAACGGATGCGAAGGTCAACTTCCTGGCCCGCACGCCCGGATACACTCTATTCCTAACTACGGGTGAGGCCGTGCTGTCCGCGAAATCCGGCGTGCTCCGTATGACACTCCTCGGAGCCAATCCCGCGCCCGCGGTTTCGGGTGTCGATGAGATGCCGGGTAAAGCGAACTACTTCCTTGGCGCCGACGCGGCTAAGTGGCATGCCAACGTCCCCACTTATTCCAAGGTCGCCTACAAGAGCGTCTATTCCGGAATCGATCTGGTCTACTACGGCAACCAGAGCCAGCTTGAGTATGACTTCATCGTGGCACCGGGCGCCGACCCGCATCGCATCCGCTTCGCCCTTCGCGGCACAAGTCAAATCACCCGGAGCGGCGAAGGCGACTTGGTCCTGCCCATGCCTGATGGTGACATCCGCTGGCACAAGCCTTTCGCCTATCAGGTAACCAACGGTGAAAGGCAGCAGATCGCCGCCCGTTACGTGATGAAGAGCAATGGCGACGTTGCATTCGAAGTGGGCCGTTACGATACCCGTAAGCCGCTGTTCATCGATCCCCTGATCTACTCCACGTATCTTGGCGGCACACATGGCGCCAACGCCTACGGCATCGCTCTCGACAGCTCCGGCAACGCCTACATCGCCGGCGCCACCGCTTCGACCGACTTCCCCACCGTGAATCCTTTGCAGCCGGCCAACGGAGGAGGCGGCAAATACGACGCGTTTGTATCCAAGTTCAACTCAACGGGCTCCACCTTACTCTACTCCACCTATCTCGGGGGCAGCGCTGACGACTATGCCACGGGCATCGCCGTGGATAGCGCCGGCAATGCCTACGTCGCAGGCTATACCGGCTCAACCGACTTTCCCACCCAGAATCCGCTCCAGACCTATATCGGCGGCGGCTATGACGCGTTTGTAGCTAAGATCAATCCGGATGGATCGGCGCTGGTTTATTCCACCTATATCGCAGGGAGTGGCAACGATGCCGCCCATGCCATCGCCACCGACAGTGCCGGGAATGCGTACGTGACCGGAACCACGAGTTCGACCGACTTCCCCACCCTGAAGCCGATCCAGCCCTCTTTGAACGGAGGCAACGACGTCTTCATATCCAAGATCAATCCGACAGGATCCGCTTTTGTCTACTCGACATACTTTGGCGGCAGTTCCAATGAAGTTGCCTATGGCATTGCTGTCGATAGCTCAAACGCGGTCTATATCACCGGATACACAGACTCACTCGACCTCCCGGTTCGGCACGCGGCGCAGGCAACCGCTGGCGGCGAGGGCGACGCCTTCGTCGCTAAGTTCAATCCGGCCGGTTCGGCATTGGTCTATTCAACTTACCTCGGTGGCAGCAACACCGATCAAGCTCAAGCGATCGCCTTGGATTCTTCCGGCGATGCCTTTGTGACAGGTTACACTTTCTCAGACGATTTCCCCGTCGTGAATCCCATTAAGTCCTGGTTTAGCGGCGATTCGCAGGCGTTCGTCGCTAAGCTGAATGCGACTGGATCGGCTCTCGACTACTCCACTTACCTGGGCGGTAGCACGCATCAAGTCGATCTCCTCGCCGACAATTATGCCTACGGTATCGCCGTCGATCCTCTCGGCAATGCGTACGTCGCCGGATCGACTAGCGCCACCGACTTCCCCACCACCAATGCGTTTCAAACCAGTAACGGCGGCGGCGACTGGGACGCTTTCGTAACTAAGATTAATCCTCCCGGTTCCGCGCTGATTTACTCGACATACCTCGGCGGCAGGGCGAACGACAACGCCTTCGCGATTGCCGTCAATGCCGCCGGAGACGCCTATCTGACGGGCCAAACCGCGTCCGCCAACTTTCCCACCCTGAATCCTCTTCAACCCTCTAACTTAGGAACCGACGCTTTCGTCGCTGCGATCGAGGGGGGCACCGCGATCTCCCCCACCCTTCTTTCGTTTGGCAACCAGACCGTGGCGACCTCCGGCACACCGCAAGTAACTACCCTGACGAATATTGGCAATGCCGCTCTAGCCATAACGATGATCTATATCGAAGGGCCCAACAATAAAGACTTTTCGCAGACGAATGACTGTCCCCAGTCTCTTCCGATGGGTGCTAGTTGCAGTATCAGTGTGACCTTCCGGCCTACATTTACGGGCATGCGGACAGCAGCTGTTGCCGTCAGCGACAACGCCTCCGTCACACGCCAGACTGTGACGCTGGGCGGCTATGGCGTCTTACCCGCTCTGTCGCTGTCTCCCACCAGCCTGACTTTCAGTAGTCAATCGGTCTTTACCACCAGCGCAGCCCAGAACGTGACGCTAACCAACACCGGGAGTGGAATCCTAAGCGTCGAAAACATTGCCACAAGCGGCCCGTTCTCCCAAACCAATACCTGCGGCGCCACTGTAAACGCAGGCGCGAGCTGTACCATTAGCGTTACTTTCACTCCCAAGCAGACAGGTACTCTGACGGGCTCGCTGGCCGTGGGTGACAACGTCCCTGGCAGCCCTCAAAGCCTGCCGCTAACCGGCGTGGGTGTGTCTCCCGTCGTCACTCTGGTTCCCACCAGCCTGACCTTTCCAGACCAGACTATCTTCAGCACCAGCCCGGTCCAGGTGGTGACTCTCACCAACGAAGGTACCGGCGCGGCTTACCTTTCCATTAGCAACCTCGCAGTCACGCCACCGTTCAGCCAAACCAACAATTGCGGCACCACGGTCAATGCCGGCGCCTCTTGTAGCATCAGCGTAACGTTCAAGCCCACCACCGCAGGCGTCCTGACCGGTTCTATCATCATCCACGACAATGCCCCCGGTCCCCAAATCGTGCCGCTCACAGGCACCGGTACCGGCATGCAGTTTGCACCCGCAAGCTGGTCGTTCGGCGCCCAACCGGTCGGCACCGCCAGCATCCCGAAGAAGATCGTATTAGCGAACAAGGGATCTGCCACTGTGACGGTGACCAAAGTATCCATAACGGGCGCCAACCCCGCGGACTTCGCGCAGACCAATACCTGCGCCGCCGTGGCATCGGGAGCCAGTTGCTTCATCACCGTCACCTTTACGCCTACCGCAACCGGGAATCGGTCGGCACAAGTGGCTGTGTACGATAATGACGGCGGCAGTCCGCAGACCGCAGCCCTTACCGGATCGGGGATCTAACTACGCGAGCAGTTTGGCGGCGGGCTTGGCGAAGTATGTCAGAATAATCTGCGCACCCGCGCGGCGAATGCAGGTCAGGCTCTCCATCATGGCGCGGTCGTGGTCGATCCAACCGTTGCGCGCGGCCGCCTCGATCATGGAAAACTCGCCGCTCACCTGATAGGCCGCCATCGGCACGTCGAAACGCTGGCGCGCCTCGCGAATCAGGTCCAGGTACGGCATGGCCGGCTTCACCATGATCATATCCGCGCCCTCTTCCAGATCCAGTTCGATTTCGCGCATGGCTTCGCGCCCGTTCGCGGGATCCATCTGGTAGCTGCGCCGGTCGCCGAACTGCGGCGTCGATTCGGCCGCCTCGCGGAAAGGCCCGTAAAATACCGAGGCGAATTTGGCCGCATACGACAGGATTGGAATATGCGAGAAACCGTTAGCGTCCAACTCGTGCCGGATAGCCGCCACGCGCCCGTCCATCATGTCGGAGGGCGCCACGATATCCGCGCCGGCCTGGGCATGCGAAACCGCGGCAGCCGCCAGCCATTCCAAGGTCTGGTCGTTGTCCACTTCGCCGTTCACGATCTTGCCGCAATGCCCGTGGCTGGTATATTCGCAGTTGCACACATCGGTCATGATCAGCAGGCCCGGCACTTCGCTGCGGATGGCGCGGATGGCCCGCTGCACAATGCCATCGTCGGCGTAAGCCCCTGAAGCCGTCTCGTCTTTGGTCTCTGGCAGGCCGAACAAAATCACCCCGCCGATGCCCAGCGAATGGACAACCGCGCATTCGCGCGCGATCTCGTCCACCGACATCTGATAATTGCCCGGCATGGCGCCGATCTCGCGGCGTATCCCTTCGCCCGGGCAGGCAAATAGCGGCAGAATGAACTCCGCCGGATCCAGGCGGGTCTCGCGTACCAGGCTGCGCATCGGCTCACTGGCGCGTAGCCGGCGCATACGGTGAATTGGGAACGGCATTCCCCTAAATTGTAGCTCAGAGCACCCAAAACGCCGCTGGACCCATTTACTCGCATTAAGATTGCGAAAAATAATGCCTAGCCCCTTGACAAGGCTTTTTACATCATTAGAATAAATCGTAAGTCTTGCTTTATGCAGCACGCTTGCGAGCACAACCGTACAGAGATCATCGCCCGGCGCGATGGCGTTGAATACCTGGAGTGTCTGGACTGCCGCCAGATCTTCGAAGCCGAGGACCTCGAACCCGTAACAGTTGAAGAAGACGACGAATAGCGCCTCGCGCGCGCAGCCAGCGCTAGTAGTGTGTCCGCCAACGAGCCATCGCTTCCTCTCCCCTGCTAGCATGAATAAATGTACGATTTGGCCTGGTTTCGCGCAAACTTCGATCGCATCGCCGAGCGGCTGCAAACCCGCAGCAATCCTCCTAACCTGGACGCCTACCGTGAGTTGGACCAGCGCCGGCGCGCCGCGATAGCCGAAGCCGAACAGTTGCGGGCCGCCTACAATGCCGCCACCGTGGAGATCGGCAAACTGCGGCGGGAAGGCGCCGATACCTCCGCACGCCAGCAGGAGATGCGCGCCACCAACGACCGCATTAAACTCCTGGAACAGGAACAGAAGGCCGCCGAAGAGTCCTTCCGCGAAATGCTGGCCGCCGTCCCGAACGTGCCTCACGAATCCGTGCCCGTCGGTTCGAGCGAGTCGGACAATGTGGAGGTACGGCGCGTGGGTGAGCCGCGCAATTTCGACTTTGAGCCCAAAGCCCACTGGGATCTCGGCCCGGAATTGGGCATCCTCGACCTCGAGCGCGCCGCCAAAGTAACCGGCGCGCGGTTCGCCGTCTACTGGGGCCTAGGCGCCAAACTGGAGCGCGCGTTGATCAATTTCATGCTCGACGTGCATACCCGCGACCATGGCTATACCGAGGTGCTGCCGCCGTTTATGGTGAACTCCGCCAGCCTTTACGGCACCGGCCAGTTGCCCAAATTCGCGGACGACCTATTCAAACTCGAAAACAGCGACTATTGGCTGATTCCCACCGCCGAAGTTCCCGTCACCAATCTGTACCGCAACGAAACTCTGGAAGGTGATTCACTGCCGGTAAAGTTGTGCGCCTATACGCCCTGCTTCCGCAGCGAGGCCGGATCCTACGGGCGCGACGTGCGCGGTATCATCCGCCAGCACCAGTTTCAAAAGGTGGAAATGGTGAAGTTCGCCCACCCGGACCACAGCTACGACGAACTAGACAAGCTGACCGCCGATGCCGAGGACATTCTGGCACGTTTGGGGTTGCCCTTCCGCACCGTCGTCCTCTGCACGGGCGACATGGGATTTGGTTCCGCCAAGACTTATGATATCGAGGTGTGGCTGCCCGGCCAGAATGCCTACAAGGAGATTTCTTCTTGCTCCAATTACGAGGCCTTTCAGGCGCGGCGAGCCTCCATCAAATTCAAAAATGCGAAGGGTAAAAGCGAGTACGCGCATACCTTGAACGGCAGTGGTCTGGCGGTGGGCCGTACCTGGGTAGCCATCATCGAAAACTACCAGCAGAAGGATGGCAGTGTGGTGGTACCCGAAGTACTGCGTCCGTATCTGGGCACGGATGTGATTCGCGGAAAGTAATGGAGAAAGAATGACAATTTCGTCGCCCGATCTGTCTCAGAGGCCGCTATCGGTGCGTGCCGAGCGCATTATGAACGCGCCTGCCACCGTCCTCTATCGCGCCTGGACGGAAGAATTCGACCGCTGGTTTGCCGCGCGGGGTTCGGTGATCATGAAGCCCGAAGTCAACACCGTTTACTATTTTGAAACCCGTTTCGAGCGCGCCCGGCATCCGCACTACGGCCGTTTCCTGCGCCTGGAACGCGACCGTTTAATCGAGATCACTTGGGTGACCGCCGCCACCAAAGGCGTCGAAACCGTGGTGACGGTAGAACTCGCGCCACGCAAAGCCGGAACCCAAATGCGGCTGACCCACGCCGGCTTCCCCGACGAGGAATCGAAGTCCCGCCACGAAGAGGCTTGGCCCAAAGTGTTGGTGCATCTGGATGACTGTATGAAGCCCGGCGCTTGAAGCTTAACCGCCTCCCCATGCCGCCTCCGACACACCAGGACGAAGTAGCCCGTTACTACGACACTGCCATGTTCGAGGCCGAGTTGGCACGCCTAACGCGGGACGCTCCGGTGGAATGCGCAATCACGCTGCGCTGGCTCGAACGCCTTGTCCCTCCGCGTGCGGACGTTGCCGAAATCGGCGTGGGCGCTGGCATCTACTCCGAGTTCTTGGCGCGCCAGGGGTGTCGCCTATGCCTGGTGGATGTGTCCGCGCGCTTGCTGGACGCCGCTGCGGCCCGCCTCCGCGCTGCCGGTTTGGGCGAGTCGATCTCCGGTATCCATCAGGAGTCGGCTACCCGCTTAGCCAGTCTGGCGAGCGGCGCATTTGATGCCGTATTGCTGCTTGGCCCTCTCTATCATCTTTGTACCCTTGCAGAACGGCGGCTGGCGGTCGCGGAAGCCGCCCGCATTCTGAAACCGGGTGGACTGCTATTCGCCGCAGGCATCAATCGCTTGGCCTATCTGCGCGATTTCTTTCAACTATTCCCGCACGTGGTCTTAGAGCGCGAAGCGTTCCACCAGCAGTACCTGGTGGATGGCAATCTCGACCCGGAACACGCGCCGCCGATCGGCTTTGCGCATCTCTCCGGCTGCGACGAGTTCCGCGCGCTGTTGCTACCCGCGTTCTCGGAAATTGCGCTGGTCGGGGTGGAGTCCTTTAGCACCAAGTCGCAGACGGTGCTTAACGATTTGACTTCCGAGGAAGCCGCAGCGTGGCTCGATTTGATCGAGGCTACCGGACAGACGGCGGAAGGTTTGGGAATGTCCGACCATTATCTTTACGTTGGAAAGGTGGAAGCATCCGCATGAAACTTTTCATCGCCGTTTTCTTCCTCGCCGAATTGTTAACCGGCGCCGGCAACGATGGCGATTGGCCCGTCTACGGGCACGATGCCGGCGGATCGAAGTATTCGCCGCTCGACCAAATCAACCGGCGCAACGTCACTCGCCTTCAGGTCGCCTGGACCTTCCATACCGGCGACATGTACGATCCACAAGGCAAGGGCGGCAAGAAATCCGCCTTCGAGTCCACGCCCTTGTTCATCGACGGCGTGCTCTACGTGACCACGCCTTTCGGCCGCGTGATCGCGCTTGACCCGGCTACCGGCGCACCCAAATGGGACTTCGATCCGAAATCCGATCTCCGCGCAGGCTTTGGCGATTTCGCCAACCGGGGCGCCGCCGCTTGGGTGGATTCACGATCGAAACAGCGCCGACTCTTCGTCGCCACCATCGATGCGCGCCTGTTTGCAATCGACGCCGCCACCGGAAAGGCTTGTGACAATTTCGGCGTGGGCGGCCTGATCGACCTGCGCAAAGGCTTGCGCAATCCGCCCCATTTCAAAGCCGAGTATGAGGAAACCTCGCCGCCGGCCGTGATCGGTGACTTGGTGGTGGTGGGCTCGGCGATAGCCGATAATGCCTACGCCGATGCGGCCAGCGGCGAAGTGCGCGCCTTCGATGCCCGCACCGGCAAACTTGTGTGGACGTGGGACCCCATGCCCGGCCAGCGCACCGGCGCCGCCAATACATGGTCCATCATTTCCACCGACCCCGAGCGCCAACTCATCTTCCTGCCAACGGGAAGCGCCAGTCCGGACTACTATGGCGGCGAACGCCCGGGCAACGATCTATACGCCAATAGCCTGGTCGCGCTGCATGCCGCCACCGGCAAAATGGCTTGGCATTTCCAAACCGTGCACCATGACTTGTGGGATTACGACGTCGCCTCGCAGCCCACGCTCTTCACCGTGCACCGCAACGGCCAGGACATTCCCGCGATCGCCGTGGGATCGAAGACCGGCAATCTGTTTCTGTTGAATCGCGAAACCGGCGCGCCCATTTTCGGTGTGGAAGAACGGCCCGTACCCGCCAGCGATGTACCCGGAGAGAAAGCCTCGCCCACCCAGCCGTTTCCGATTCTGCCCAAACCCCTGGTGCCGCAATCGCTCACGCCCTCCGAAGCCTGGGGCGCTACCGACGAAGATCGCAAGTGGTGCCAGGATATGATTCGCTCCAAACGCTCCGAAGGCATCTTCACCCCCCCCAGCATGAATGGATCGATCATCTTCCCGGGCAATATCGGCGGTATGGCTTGGGGAGGAGCGGCGTACGATCCGAAACGGCAATGGCTGATTATCCCCACCAATCGCATGGCTGCCTACATCCGGCTGATTCCGCGCGACAAATTCGACGCCGAACGCGGCAAAGAAGAGGGCGTCGAATACGCCCCGCAACACGGCACGCCATATGGTTTGGCGCGGACCTGGCTCATGAATCCGCATCGCGTTCCGTGTAACGCTCCGCCGTTTGGCGCGTTGGTGGCCATCGATGCGTCCACCGGCGAAAAGAAGTGGGAGGTTACCATGGGCGCGATCCCTTGGGTGCCGGAGGATGTGGGCCAAAAGCTGGGATCGCCGGCTTTGGGCGGACCCATTGTCACCGGCGGCGGTCTGGTCTTCCTGGGCGCCACTCTCGATCCGTATTTGAAAGCGTACGACGTGGAAACAGGAGCGCTGTTGTGGAGAGAAAAATTGCCCACCAGCGCACGGGCTACGCCCATGACCTATCGCACGGCCCAAGGCAAACAATACGTAGTCATTGCGGCGGGCGGACACGACGCGCCAAATTCACCGCAAGGCGATGCCTTGGTGGCCTTCGCCCTGCCCGACTGACGGCTTCAGTGGCTCAGTTTCAAAACCCACGCCGGCTGCGCCAGCAAATCCTCAGGCAGGTCGGGCAACTCAACAGTCACGGCACCGGCCGCAGCTTTGAAGTGTAACGGAGGAGCGGCCCCTAACAGCGTCACGGATTTCGGACTGCCACCCGGATAGTCTTTAACGGTAAACTTGTGGCCCGGCCAGCGCGGCAGAATAGCGTATAGCTCCCCGCCCTTGCTGGTGAAGAAAGCTTCGATGGATGCCTTGCCACCCTCTGGCTTGGCCGCTAACTTGGCTACATCGTAATTGGAATTGAACTCCGCGTTGTAGTCGACTTTGGGTACTTCGCCCGCGCTACACTGGCGCGACGTCTTCCAAGGCCGCGTGCCATAAATCGCCTCGCCGTTAACCTTCAGCCACGATCCGATTTGGGTCAGCCGTTCCTCCATGATCACCGGAATCGTCCCGTCCGCGGCAGGCCCGATATCCAACAGCAGGTTGCCGCCGCGGCTCACAATATCCGTCAGCAGAATCACGAGCTCGCGCCCGGTATGATAGTGTTCCAGAAGTTCCGCGCGGTTATAACCATAGGAAAAACCCATACCGCGGCTCTCTTCCCACGGATGGTCCATCCCGCTCATGCCCGGCGTGTATTCGGTGGTCCAGTAGCCGCCATGCTTGTGGCGCGTCTCCTTGCCCCAACGATCGTTCACCACTACCTCGTTCTTGTTGGGCGATTCGTTGAACAGCCAAGCCAGCAGTTCCGGACTCCGCCACGCATCCGACGGCATCTCCCATTCGCCATCGCTAAAGATGATGGACGGCTGGTAGCGCGTGACTACGTCTTTAAACTGCGGCATCATGTGTTCGGCAACATAGCGCTTCGGGTCGCTCAGGTACAGCGGGTTATACCATTCGTAAAGCGAATAGTAAATTCCCATACGCAGGCCCTTGGCGCGCACGGCCGCGGAAAGATCGCCGAGCAAATCGCGGTGCGGGCCCATTTCGACGGCGTTCCAGGGGCGGCCCCACGTGCGCGACGCTTCCTGGCTGGGCCACAGCGCAAAACCTTCATGGTGCTTGGAGGTAAGGACGACATACTTTGCGCCTGAGCGTGTGAATACGTCCGCCCAATGGCCCGGATCGAACAACTCGGCGCGAAAGCGCGGCGCGAAGTTCTGGTAGTCGTATTCCGCGCCAAACATGCGCTTGTGATAATCCCAAGAGCCGGCGTCCACCGCTCCCGCGCCCGGCTTGCGGCCCTCGGTGATGGCGTGCCAGTACCACTCGGCGTAAGCCAGTTTGCCGGGCAACACCGGCGCATACGAGGGCACCGAATATACGCCCCAATGAATGAAGATGCCGAACTTCGAATCGGAGAACCACGGCGGAGTCGGCCGCTTGTCCAGCGATTCCCAATTGGGCTGGTAGGGCTGCGCGCCGGCGGCCAGCACACACAGCAGTGAAAGAGGCAAAAGTGTCTTGAGCATGAGCAATCGTCCGAAGCTTATTCTACAGGCTGGCAGCCTGCGTGCTACACACCGGGTTATGGCTCCACATAGTTTCGCGAAGTTCGATATCGGCAGAGTCGAGGAATTGGTACGCGATCTTACCGGCGAACCCGGCACGCCCAACGATCTTATGCGCGAACATTTAGAGGCACTACGCTTTTATAGGCTGGGCTCCATGCCGCGCGAATATGGCCAGACGCTCGATCTCGCCAACGCGCTGTTGCCACAGATTGAGGACCGGCAACTGCGTGAGCGGGTAGAGGAATTCTTGCGCGGACAGGAGAGATAACCACATGCCGGCAACCGTATGGAAGGGCTTCATCAGTTTTGGACTAGTCTCGTTCCCGGTGCGGCTTCACGCCGCCGCGCGGGCCGAGGCGGTGCACTTTCACATGCTGCACAAGAAGGACGAGTCCCGCGTGAAAGAGGTTTGGTACTGCGCGGCGGAGAACAAACCCATCGAGCGCTCGGAGATGGTGAAAGGGTACGAAACATCCAAAGGACAGTATGTTGTGGTAGACGATGAAGAGCTCAAGAAAATCGCTCCGCCCACCGCCACCACCATGGAGATCTTGCAATTTGTGGGTAGTGACGAAGTCGATCCGCTATTTTTCGAAAGCTCTTACTATGTCGCGCCGGAAGAGCAGAACGGCAAGCCCTACGCATTGTTCCTAGCCGCGCTTGAGGCCGCCAAGCGCGATGCGATCGCCAAGGTCACTATGCATAACCGCGAGCATGTGGTATTGATCCGTCCCGCCGAAAACGGACTGGTGTTGCACACACTCTATTATTCGGACGAACTGCACAAGTCCAACAAGGGTAGCGCGCCCACGGCAAAGTTCTCATCCAAGGAACTGGAAATGGCCAAGGCCCTGATCGGCCAACTGAGCGCCCCATTTAGGGCTGCGCAGTTTCATGATACCTATCGCGAGAATGTCGAACGCCTGATCGAAGAGAAGAAGAAGGGCCGGAAGATTACTACCGTGTCCCAGCCCCGTAAGGCTCCCGTGGTGGATTTAATGGAAGCCCTCAAGCGTAGTCTGGCCGCTCACCCGAGTTCGGCCGTTATAACCAAACCCCGCAAAAAGGCTGCGGGGCGCGGCAAAGCCGCATAGTGCCTAGCTGTTGTGACCGCGCTCCGCACGATGCACTTGCGCTACCAACCAGTGCGACGCGCATGAGACACATGGATTCATTCCCAGATGGTGGCAGCACGCTCGTGGAATGGCAATACCATGCCGTTCCGCGGTCAATAACAGGAGCATCTTCGACTTGCGCAGACGAAGCATCTCGGCTTCAATTTCAAAACGGCATGCAGCTTCTCCAGGTGTTGCGGCCGCGCGCTCTTGCCATCTCATACGCTTCCCCTTTTGGCCACCTAAGTGGTGATAGTGTAACTATTCTGACATTTCGCCACCAGAGCGCAAGAGTGACAGGCCAGTTTTCCTTGTAGTTTGATTAATGATTTAGCTGTAGTAGTTTGTACTACACAGATGCATCGAACAGCATGCCTATTCGAGGAGGTGGTTGTCGATTGCGTAATGGATTAACTCAGCATTCGTGGTCATCTTCATCTTTTCGAGAATACGGGTACGGTAGGTGCTGACGGTAGTAATTCCTAAGCGCAGACCCTCAGCGATTTGCCCCACCGTTTTACCCGCCGCGATCATGCGCAACACTTCAAACTCCCGATCGGATAATAGCTCGTGCACCGGCCGGCCATCATCCCCGGTCAAATCGCATGCCAACTTTTCCGCCAGCGCCGCGCTGACATATCGCCCGCCGGCTAACAATCTCCGGGCGGCCTTAATTAACTCTTCGGGTGCACTTTCCTTATTCATGTAGCCGGAGGCCCCGGCCTTGAGCGCCCGCTTCGCGTACTGATCTTCGGAATGCATGCTCAAAACCAATATTGGAAGCTTAGGACGGGCCGCCTTAATGTCATGCAGAACATCCAGACCGCTGCGCCCGGGCATGGTGATGTCCAAAATCAGCAGATCCCACCCCCCGCTCTGTACGCTAGTAAGAATGGCACCCGCGTCCTTGGCTTCGCCGCAGACCGCACCATCTAACTCGCGCACCAGGATGTCGCGCAAACCGCGGCGAACTATGGGATGGTCGTCGCCGATGAGAACACGGATCATCGCGTCCCCGCCTGCCGGCGTGCCGGAAGACGCACGTGAACTGTCGTGCCGCGCCCCGGAACGCCCTCGATGCTAAACTGGCCACCCAGTAGCACGGCTCGCTCCCGCATTCCCAGCAGTCCCAGAGAACCTACGGCTGAGATCTGTGCCCGGCCTATGCCGCAACCATTGTCGCGCACCTCCATCACCAAATATTCCTCTTCCTCGCGCAACTCCACCTGTACGCCGGTGGCGCCCGCATGCCGCGCGACATTGGTCAAGGCTTCCTGCAAGATGCGAAAGAGTGCCGTGGCACGTTCGCCGTCGGCCTCCAATTGCATCTCCGGGACTCTCAACCGGCACTCAATCCCGGTACGGGCCTGAAACTCTTCCGTGGCCCATTCCACCGTCGCCGCCAAACCGAGATCGTCCAAAACCGCGGGCCGCAGTTCTGTCGATATTCTCCGAACTGATCGAATCGTCTCGTCGACAAACGCCATCATCGAGGTGATCTTGCCTGACACGGCATCAAGGCCATCGGTGGACTTCAGGGAGGCGAGGTCCATCTTAATGGCGGTTAGGGCCTGCCCCAAGCGGTCGTGCAGTTCCCGCGCCACGCGCGTGCGTTCATCTTCGCGTACGTTCTGCAATTGGGCGTTGAGCGCATGTAGCTCCTCAACCCAGTGCTGCAATGCCAGTTCGTCCCGCTTGCGATCGGTAATGTCTTCGAGCACCACGGCAATGCGGTCGATGCCCCGTTCGCCTTCAATGGGGAAGTAGGTAGCCAGTATTTCGCGCGCGCCCAGCGTGGGATACGAGACGCTGATTTCGTACCTCACGACCTTACCCTTAAAGCACTCGTCCATCCGGGCCTTGACTATTTTCCGAAATAAGTCCTCGCCCACCAGTTCGGGGACGGTGTGGCCCACCACTTGATGCAATTCCAAATCCCGGTATTTAAGGTAAGCCCGATTGGCGATCTGATAAACGTACTGGCGATCGATCACCAGGATCATCTCCTGCAAACCTTCGACAATCTTCTCGTACTCGCGAAGCCGGTCTTCCGCCGCCTTACGCTCGGTGATATCTTCCACCACGCAGACACCGAATGGCGGCGTCGTCCCGGCGCCCCCGCTTTTCGAGACCGTTATCTTCGCCCATACCAAGCGCCCGTCCTTGCGCGTATAGCGCTTTTCCATTTGATACCGCTCCAGTTCACCGGCCCAGTGTTTGGCCGACAAAGCGGCATTTCGCGGACGATCCTCTTCGTTGGTCAGTTCGATGTAAGTGATGGAGCGCAACTCTTCGTCGGTGTATCCGACCATCTCCTGGTAAGCGCGATTGGTGGCAATGAATCGCCCCTGGGTATCGGTTACAGAGATCCCCACGGCGGAACTCTCGAAAACGGCGCGCCAGCGGTTTTCGCTCGCCCACCGGGAGTCCTCCGCCCTGCGGCGTTCCGTGATATCGCGAAAGTTCAGATATACCGACGCCTTCTCGCCAGGAAGCGCGAAAGGCACCAGCGCGATGGCTGCCGGGAACCGGCGATCGTCCCGCCGGCAACAAGTAATCTCGGCGTCCACCCGGCGTCCTTGCGCCACCAACTCGCGATACTTCCGGTATTCGTTTTGCGCTTCGGCGGGCACAATTAATTCGGCGAGAGTGCGCCCCTCGGCCTCCTGCGCATTATACCCAAACAGATTTCCGAATTCGGTATTGATGTGAATAACCCGGTCGTCGATATCAGTGACCACCGAGCCAAACGGCTGCGACTCAAATAAGTCCTGCAGGAGGGACGCTCGAAGGCGGTTCCGGTACACCACGCAAACCGTTACTACTAGCATCACTAGCACGCCACCCGTTGCAGCGATGGTCGTCACACCGGCAATCGACACGGTAGCCGGAAAATACTGCGGTATGTGCCAACTAAGAACCACTAAGCTGTTGGTGTATCAATTAAACTTAAATTAGATCGAAATACGCGGTGCTGCGACCGCGATTCCGACCCTACCAGTACTACTTCGTTTAGTGAGCCTCCATTATATGATGACGATTGGCGTTACGCAATTTACCTCCGCCCAAATGGCTAATTCCGCATCTAAGTGGATGCCTATTCACGCCAGCGGGCGGAGTATATTACGGAACGCTCCGTTTATGTTTATTTGACCTCGGCTTCAATGGCTTCCAATTCCTTGCCGGCATCCGCCCATTTGCCCTGCGCGGCCAAATCGCGATACCGGCGTAAGTGCGTGCGTACGCGTTCCAGGCGCTGGCCCGCAGTGCTCGCCACGGGCGATGCCACCGGTGCGCCGGGCTTGGCCGCGGGAGCGTCCGCTTGCTGCACCAACACCTGAGCGCCGGGTGAAAGTTGGGCGATGGCTTGTTCGTAAGTATCCGTATAAATCAACCGGTTTCCCACCGCCAGTACAATCTTCTTCAACTGCGGCATGCTGGTGGCACTCGACTGGATATATATCGAATCGACATACAAGAAGGTGCTATCCACGGGCAATACTAGCGTCTGCGCCCGCAGCACGTGCGAGCCCTGCTGGTTCCAGAGGGTTAAGTCTTTCGAGATCGTCTGTTCCTGATTGATCCGCGCCGCAATCTGGGCGGGCCCGAAGATCAACTCCTGCTTCGATAATTGCAGTACCACAATCTCGCCCAAATGCTCATTGTCGCAGCGCGCCAGCATCAGCCCAATCAGGTTATCCTTGTTGCGCGGCGTGAAGGGCAGCGACAACATGAATTCCGCCTGGTTCTGCTCCGGCAGACTGGCCACCACATATGTGGGACTTACCAGTTCCGGCTGTCCCTCCTGTGCTGCGGTATATTTCGCCAGGTCCCACATGTCTTCCTTGTTATAAAACGCCTGCGGATCGAGCATGTGATAAGTGCGGTAGATTTCCGCCTGCACCCGAAACAGTGTTTCCGGATATCGCGCATGCCTGCGCAAATCCGCTGGCATCTCCGCGGCCGCGTGAAACAGCGTCGGGAATAGACGTTGATAGGCGCGAATTATAGGATCGTCAGGCGCGAATATATACAGCCGCGTGCTTCCGTCATACGCATCAATAGTGGCTTTCACGGAATTGCGGAGATAATTCACCTCCCCCAGGTCCGGCACTTCTACTGTGCGCGAATAAGGATGCGAATTCGAGTAAGTGTAGCCGTCGTCCATCCACACCAACCGGCCTTCATCGGTGATCACCAAGTAGGGATCGTGGTCCCAGGAGATGAATCCCGCCAGCGTTTCGAGGCGTTCTTTAATATTCCGGCGGATCATCATGCGGCTCTCGCTGGTGATGGGGTTGCTTAACAGGATATTCATGTCCCCCTCCCGCACCGCCGCCGCCAAGCGCATCATGCCAGACGAAATGGGAATTCCGCCGGTGCCTTCATATCGGGAATGCACATTATCCTCGCCCGAGGGATAGTTAAATTCGGGCTGCGCCGTGCGCACGAACACAGGTTCCTGCACCACCTCGCCGTAATAGATCTCCGGCCGCGTTAGTTTCAGGCTGGGAGTTTTGATTTCAGGCGGCGCATTTTCGATCAGCAGAGAGGGCAGGCCGTCTGCCGTAAGTTTGCTGACCGGCGCAAGCACCACCCCGTAGCCGTGGGTATAGACAAAATGGGGATTGATCCAGCTCTTGCTGGCGCCCGGCAACTGGTTAATATCCAGCTCGCGCGGCGTCAGCAGCACTTCCCGGTACGCTCCATCGATGGTGTAGCGGTCTACATCCGTATCCGAGAAAACATAGTAGGGACGCAGCGCTTGAATCTGCGTGATTGTGTTGTGAAACGCGCCAACATCCCAGAGCCGCACGTTGTCGATGATGCTCTTGTGGGCATTCGGATCGATGGGCGCGTCCGTATGTACCTTGAATTCGGTTTCGCGCATGCGCTGTTCCAAGCCGTAGGCCGAGCGCGTGGCGTGAATGTGCTCCGCGATGAATGGACGCTGGATGGAAATCTCGTTGGGCCGCACGTAGAGCGAATCCACCAGGCGGGGCACGGCGAACAACATTACCAGCGAAACTGCCATGGAAGCCGCCAGGATCCAACGGCGAAACCATACCAGCACGGCTGCCGCCAGGCATGCGGCGATGGCCAGCCATTGCAGGGGCAGGGCAAAATTCAGGTCAACATAGTCCACTCCCACCATGAAGCCGTGGTCGTCGTAAACCATTTGATATCTCGCCAGGAAAAATCGCAGCGCCATGGCGATCAGGAAAATCACCAGCGCCCCGCGCAGGAAGATGCTCTCCAATCCGCCTTCCAGCCGGAATAGCGATGGGTCGATTTGGCGTAAATCGCCCATCTGCGGTAGCCGGTAACGTAATTGCCAGCCCCGCGCCGCCACCCAATAAACCAGCACACTGACGATCACTAGCGCCAGTAAGTAGCCGCGTAAATCGGAATAGAACGGCAGATCGAACAGATAGAACTTGAGTGGCAACCCGAAGACGGAATCGTGCCAAGCATTGGCTTCCGCGGGAATCCCGCGCGCCCCCAGGTAGCGCACCACGGTCCAGCTTTCAATGGAGCCTGCGGCGATCAGATAGCCGAGAAACAGCAATCCGGCGCTCGAAAGCCAGGTATAGAGAGGATGGCCCGACAGCCCGGTGCCTGCAAATTTCAGCGCCCGCGCGTGCGCCACCCACAAGACACCGAACGCGATAAGGGTGGCCGCCAGCATCGGCACGAAGCCGTAGGCCAGCATGTTCAGCCACGTATCCAACTGGCCTAATTCCTTCCACCATTGATACTCGATCGAGAACGAAGCCAGCGAGCGCGCTCCCAACAAAATCGCAATTGCCAGGACAATGATTGTGATACGCGCGCCGCGGCCACCCGATTTCGAGGCGCCACGGTCGATATACTTGGGCATGCCCGGAGTGTAACACCCGGTGAAACGTTACGGCTCTTTGTGACACTAGTAGAGAGAGGCCCCTATAGATGAGTGAAAGCGAGTCGCCGCGGAAAGCCCGCTCTCCGCGAAGCGCGCGCGGTTCAGTTTCCAGCCCCGACACAGACAGGAACTGGTTCAGTTTTCCAGGCGCCGGTCTATCATCCCGCCCAGTGGCTGTCCCTGCCCGAAGCAGCCGCTTATACAGGTTTGCCACAATCTACCCTTCGTGCCCTCTTGCAGTGCGGGAGGCTCCCCGCGCTCGATACGGGTCCGCGCCGCGGAGGACGCTGGCGCTTCAAGCGATCAGACCTTGATAACATCAGCGCCGTTGTTACTCGTGCCGCAGCGCAAGGGTAGGGTCGACGTGCGCCGCGCGGCGCGCCGGCAGATAGCAGGCCGCCAGTGACACGGCCACCCATAACAGCGCCGCCGCCACATAAGTGGACGGATCCGTGGGGCTCACTCCGTATAACATCCGGCCTATCGCGCGAGTCAAGACCGCCGATACCCCCAGACCAATGGCGATGCCGGCCAGGGTCAGGATCAACTCCTGCCGCAAAACCATTCGCATGACCTCCGCCGGTTGCGCGCCCACAGCCATACGAATGCCGATCTCGCGCGTACGCGCGGTGACATGATATGTGGCCACGCCATACAACCCGACCGCCGTCAGTACCATCGCCAAACCGCCAAACGCCCCCAGCATCGCCGCCTCCCACCGCACCTGCCAGTAGGACCGGTCCACCCATTCGCGCAACGGCCGTACACCATAAATACGGGCCGCACCGGACGAAGCAGTCACCGCTTTGCGCACTGTTTCCATCATCGCGGTGCCGCTGCCTGAGGCGGTCTCGACCACAATGTTCTGCATGCCGCCCGAATCCTGCGCGAAGTTCCGGTAGACATGCGGCTTGGGCGCCTCGCCCAGCGAGACCACGCGAGCGTCGCGCGACACACCCACGATCCTTAACGGCTGTGGATCGTGGCAGCCCAGCCAGAGGCGCTTGCCAACGGCCGTTTGGCCGGGCCAGATGCGACGGGCCAGCGCTTGGTTCACGATGCCCACCGCCGGGCCGCCCGGCAAATCGCCGCTATCGAAATCGCGCCCGGCGTCGAGCCCGATGCGCATCGTTCCCAAATAACTGGCGCTGACCGTACTGGCGGTCGCCTGCACCGGATCGCGCCCATCCGCCGAGGCGCAGTCGGCATTCACGGGCGTCAGCGGCAACAGGTTCGTGATCGCCGCGCTTTTCACGCCGGGCAGAGCGCGGAGGCGTTCCAGAGTTCCCGCGTAAAACTGCCGCCCGCTCTCCGGAGTGAACTCCGGAGCCGAGGCTAGTGTCGTAGTGTAGAGCCTGTCATCGACAGCGAAGCCCGGATCTGCCCCTTCGAATTCGATCAGCACACGCAGGAACAAACCTGCCGTGAGCAGCAACACCAGCGATAGCGATACTTGGGCAACCAGCGATATCCGGCGCAAGCCGAACCGGATCCCAGCGCCCGCCGGGCCCCGGAGCGAGACCGCGACATCCTGCCGGCTAGCGCGCCAGGCGGGAGTCAGCCCGAAGATCAACGTGCTGAACAGCGCAAGCAGCGCGGTACAGGCAACCACCCGCGCATCCGGCGCAAAGTCCAACCGCAGCGCCTCGCCGAATGCCGTGGTGGGCAACAGGATCTCAAGCAACCGGCTGGTCCAGATCCCCAGCGCCAGTCCCAGCGCGCCGCCGCCCACCGCCAGCAGCAGGCTTTCCGTTAATAACTGCCGCACGATCCGGCCGCGCCGCGCACCCAGAGCCAACCGCAGCGACACTTCCCGTTCGCGCTCCGCCGCCCGCGCCAGCAACAGATTGCCGACATTCACGCACGCAATCAGTAACACCACCGCCACCACCACCAGCAACACCGCCGCTATCGGCGCCGATTGGTTTCGGCTTCTGGCGTTCGGAATGCCGCGCACCTGCGCCACCGTTAGAAGCGACTTCAGAGGCGATGCATTGGCTTTCAAACGCGCGGCGATACCGTTCAACTCAGCGGCAGCCTGGCGCGGTTCGACTCCCGCCTCCATCCTGCCGAAGACGAATACGCGCGGCCGGTTGCGATCCTCCAACTGCGCCGCCATGCCCGCATATTGCGCGGCCCAGGTTTGGAACGGCACCCAGATATCCATATTTAGCGGCAAATAAATACCCGCGAACTCCCGCGGCGCCACGCCGATGATGGTGTACCACTGCGTCTCGGACCGGACCCGCTTGCCCAGGATGTGCGGATCGCCATGGAAAAGCCGTTGCCACGCGCGATAGCCGATCACCGCGCCGTTCTCGTCGTCACGCTCGAACCATCGCCCCATCTGGGGACGGATGCCGATGACCCGCGCATAGTTGGCCGAGACAGCTTCGGCGGCCGCTGCATGCGTCTCACCGTCGAAATCGAGACTCGACTCTGTGGGATTCGATGCCGCGACGCCGGCCAGCGCTTGGCTGCCGTCGCGCAGATCGCGGTATTCGGGCCACGAGAGTAATTGGTTGTTCGCCCGGCCGATCGAAACTAACCGGTCCGGCGCATCGACCGGCAAGGGGCGAAAGAACAGGTAGTTCAGCATGCCGAACACCGCGGTGTTCACCCCGATCCCCAACGCCAGGCAGACCATGGCCAGCACCGCGAAACCCGGCGACTTCCGCAGCAGGCGAAGCGAATAAGTCAAGTCAAGCAGGAATCCGCGCATGGATCTGAAGACACCGCCGCGCGCGATTTGTTCCCTTTTCTCAGAACGTGGCGTTGACGCTGAAATCGGGAAGCTTGCCCGCGCCAACGGCAGCCTGCCATTCCGGCAACTTCTCTCCGCCGATATTCCAGTGGTGTGCCGCGCACTCACTGGGATATTGCGCGACCTCGGCCCGTTCGCCAGCGGCTAGCAATTCGTTAGCGAGGCGCATGCTCGGACCGATGGTGTGTTTTACCGCTGGGTCTAGCCCCGCTACCGACCGATGCAACGCATCCAACGCTCCGCCTGAATCTCCCTGCTTCAAGCGCACCAAACCTATCAGGGTCTACGCCAGCATCATGGTATCGGCGCGGAGCGGGTCGTCGGAAATGTTTAGCGTGGAGGCTGTTGCATTTCGAGCATAGAGCTCTGCGCGCCTAGACTCCCGCTAGCGAGCGCCAATTCCTACAGGCGGCGCAACTCGAGCGAACTCGCCCTTACACCGGCTCTGGATTTGGCGTCAAGCGTTCCAGCGAGAGCCGCCAATCGCGAAGCTGGAGATTGCTGGCTATCCAGGGCCAGCAACTCGTTCTGTAGCGCGTCTGCCTTACCCGGCTTCCAGGGAGATTCCGCGCGCCGCCACGCCAACTAGCGGCACGAATCGGTTGAGCATTTTCAATCCTCCTTACTCTTCCCGCAGCGCCACCATCGGATCCACCCCGGTAGCCCGCCGCGCCGGAATCACCGTAGCCGCGCAAACTACCGCCGCCAAAATCGCCGCCACCGCCCCGAACGTCAGCGCATCGGTGGCGCTCACCCCAAACAACAGGCTGGCCATCAGCCGCGTCAGCGCCGCCGACCCGATCAGGCCCGCCACGATGCCCACCGCCGCCAACATCAAACCCTGCCGCACCACCAGCCCCAGGATATCGCCGCGTTGCGCCCCCAACGCCACCCGCACGCCGATATCGTGCGTGCTCTGCGTCACCAGATAAGACATCACGCCGTACACGCCCACCGCCGCCAGCAGCAGTGCGAACGCCGCGAACGCGCCCAGCATCGCGCTGGCGAAACGCTGCCGCGCCAGCGAATCGTAAGCCGATCCTGCATGGGGCGCATATCGTACACCGGCACGCCGCCATCCACCGCGTGGATCTCGCGCACGATGGCATTTGCCAGATCCGCGGGATTCCCGGCCGTGCGCGCCACCAGGCTCATACCCGCCGAAGGAGATTGCAGTTCTGGGAAGTACGCCACGATCTTGCTGCCGCTATCCAACCCGTACTGCTTCACGTCACCCACTACGCCCACAATCGTCAATGGCTTCTTCGGATCGAACCAAAGGTGCTTGCCGATGGGATTGTCCCGCGCCCAGAAGCGCTGCGCGAACTGTTCGTCGATGATCGCGACCGCCTGCCCGTCGCTCGTGTCGTGATCGTCGAAATAGCGCCCCTTCCGCAGCGGAATGCGCATGGCGCGAAAATAATCCGCACTCGCGGATCGCTGATCCACCTGCAATTCCTGGCCGGGCGCCGGCGTGTAGCCCTCCACGTTGATGCCGCCCCAACCGACCGTGCCCGTCAGCGGCAATACCGAAACACTCCCGGCCGCCGTCACCCCGGGCACTTGCCGCACTCGCGCCGTCACATTCCGGAAGAACTCCACCACCGGCTTCTCCGCCTGGTACTTCGGCCCGGTAGCTGCCACTTGCATGGTCAGCACGTGGTCGGCGGCGAACCCCGGCGGCACTTCCTGCAGCCGGATAAAGCTACGGATCAGCAGTCCCGCGCCGATCAGCAGCATCAATGAGAACGACAGTTCCGCCACCACCAGCAGGCCGCGCAACCCGTGCCGTACAATGTTCAACCCCCCGTCAGTCTGTCCGCTGCGTCCACCCGATTTCAGCGACGTGTTCAGATCCACACGCGCCGCGCGCCACGCCGGCGCCAGTCCGAATAGCAGGCCCGCCACGGCGGATACGCCGAAGGTAAACAGCAGCACCGGTCCGTTGATCGAAATATCCTCCAGCCGCGGAATGTTGCCCGGATGAATGGCGCGCATCACCAGCAGGCTCGCTTCGGCCAAGGCCAGACCCGCCGCTCCGCCCAGCAGCGACAGCAGCAGGCTCTCGGTCAACAACTGACGCGCCAGCC
The DNA here is from genome assembly GCA_963738345.1 of Bryobacterales bacterium. GTDB lineage: Bacteria > Acidobacteriota > Terriglobia > Bryobacterales > Bryobacteraceae > Bog-159. The sequence continues at coordinate 597,331 of CAVTWI010000002.1, read as the reverse complement.
GTTTCCAACCCGCGCCCAGCGCTGTGCGGATGGCCACTTCCTTTTCGCGCCCGGCCGCGCGGGTCAGCAGCAGATTGGCTACGTTCGCGCAGGCGCTCAGCAGCACCAGCACCACCGAACCCAGCAGCACCAGCATGGCCCGCCGTACATCGCCCACCACCTGGTCCAGCAGCCCCACAACGGTCATGCCGAAGGTACGGTCGCGTTTGTCCTTCTCGCGAATGCGGCTCGCGATCACGTCAATATCGGCCTGGGCCTGCTGCACGCTCACGCCCGGTTTCAGCTTCACCATCAGGTTGTAGTTCTCGTCGCCGCGGCGCTGAACGGCGTCCGCACCTAGCGGCAGCGGCAGATAGATGTCCACTTTATCCATCGGACCTTCCGCCGGCATCACTTCGGAATTCAGCCGGAAGTCGGACCGCAACACCCCCGCCACCGCGTACGGCTTACCGCTCAGCGTGATGCTGCGCCCGATGATTTTCGCATCCGCATTAAAGATCCGCTGCCACACGTTGTAGCTCAGAATGGCCACTGGCGGCTTCCCCGGCTTATCCTCCTCCGGCAGCAGCAACCGCCCTAACAGCGGGCGAGCGCCCAGCATATGCAGCAGTCCCGACGATGTCCGCATGCCGTCGATGCGCTGCGGCTGGTCGAATCCCGTGAGTGTGAAGCTGGTCAGCCGCGAGATGGACATCTCCTCGAACGAACGGTTTTCCGTTCTGAATATCGATATACTGGCCGGGTGACGGCCAGTCACGGAAGATGCCGATGCCGGGCGAATGCAGCCAGATGGCCGCTAACCGCTCCGGATGCGGATAGGGCAGCGGGCGCAGCATCAGCGCATCCACCACGCTGAATACCGCCGAATTGGCGCCGATGCCGATCGCCAGCGAGAGCACGATCACCAGGCTCAATCCCGGAGTTTTTCGCAGCATGCGCAGCGCGTAACGGAAGTCTTGCATGAATGTGTGCATCGTCCACTCCTTCAGGGTAAAGTTAAACTATTATCACGCTATTATGACGAAGCATGCCCAGGGAAGTTTCGAGGTAAAGATAGTTCCACAACCGGTTGATGGTGACGCACCTGCGGTCGGCCGCATGTCACTCGACAAAGTGTTTCGCGGCGATCTGGAGGCCGTGAGTAAAGGTCAGATGTTGACCGCCATGACCAGCGTCCAGGGCTCCGCCGGATACGTAGCCATCGAACAGGTCGCCGGCGTTCTGCATGGCAAGAACGGCGCGTTCATGCTGCAGCACAACGGCACCATGAGTCGCGGAGTGCCGCAACTAACCGTGACTGTCGTGCCCGATTCCGGCACGTCTGAACTTACGGGCCTGGCTGGCTCGCTCACCATCATTATCGAAGCCGGCCGGCACTCCTACGATCTCGAATACACTTTGCCGGAATCATCTTAAGTCATGAGCGCCGCGCTCAACGGACACCAGCGCATCGATCGCCGCAGTCTGGCGCTGCACCGCGCCATTGCGGACAAGTTGCGCGCCGACCCCACGCTGCTCTCCATCGCCGTTGAGAATATCGAGCGATGGAGCCAGACCGCCGGCCGTTCGCAACCCTATTGGGATGCCTGGCGCGAAATTCTTCAGCTACCCCTGCCCGAGATTCTGGAGTTGCTGGTGGAAGATAGCGGGCGCATGGCCGCAATGCGCCAGGCCACCCCATTCGCGGGCGTACTGACACCGGCGGAGCGGTGGGCCATCTATGATGCATTCGCCGAAGGCGCGGCGCCCAGCGTATGACGCGCCCGCAACTGGAGCATGTAATCCGTGCCGCGGGAACCATCGCCAACGTCGATGACATAGTGGTGATCGGCAGCCAGGCGGTGCTTGGGGAGTTTCCGGATGCGCCGGCTGAACTGCTGGTTTCCGACGGAGCGGATGTCTATCCGCGCGACCATGCCGAGCGGAGTGATCTGATCGATTCCACCATCGGCGAAGGTTCTCCCTTTCAACGCGCCTTCGGCTATTATGCGCACGGCGTCGGTGAGACCACCGCGATCCTGCCTGACGGGTGGCGCAACCGGCTAATTCTGGTGAGTGGAGAAAACACCCGGTTCGTCCGCGGCTGGTGCCTTGAGATTCACGATCTGGCGATCGCCAAATATGTTGCCGGCCGCGAGAAGGATCGCGATTTCACGAAGGCGTTGGTGCGCCACGCCATGATCCGGCGAGACGTCCTGGAGCAGCGGCTGAACGAGTACGCCGCTCGATTCGCCCCTGCGCGAACTGGTCCCACGCGCATCCGAGGCGGACTCTACCGCCGCCTGACAACCGCACCAAAATACGCTCCGCCGCCTCCACCCCGCGAAATTGCGCCTCTTCAAATAACGACAGCCCGCTCACATCCGAATTCGCGAACACCAGCCTTCCCTCCCCCCGCCAGTCCGCGCCGCTGCGCATCGAAGATCGATCCCACCACCGGCCGCGCCATGGCGTGCCCCATGCGCATAATATCCATGCGCGATACGCAACTCCGTATGTCCGGATGCACGCGTTCCAAATCGTGCAGGATCGCTTCACTCCAATAGCGCCACTCCTGTTTAAGCAGCAGCGCCCGATTCGCTGCGGGAGTGCCTTCCGCCAGCGCCCAGTAGAACGTCCACACCGTGCGCTCCACTTGCGACCGTACCGTCTGGTGGGTGGCGTCCACATAGCCCAGCGCCGGTGAGTGCGCCACCACATTGTCCCAGGCTCGCTCCACCGTGGCCGCCCCCCGCGGTGGCCGATCGATGGTCAGGTTCGCCGTCAACCACGGCGAGTATTCGAACTTCGGCAGCGGTGCGATGTCTTCCATCAAATACGGCGCCAGAAACGTGGGGGCAGCGAAAATTACGGCGTCCGCCGTATAGCGCACGCCCTCCGCCAGCACGCTGTACCGGTTGCCCTGCCGCTCGATGCGCCGCACCATCTGCCCCGTGCGCACCCGCGCCCCTACCCGCCGCAACAACTGCCGGGTGATCCACGCATTGCCCTCCGGCCAAGTCAACGGTCCCTTCTCTTCCGGCGCGCGCGAGGCGAAATAATGCACGCCCGCCCAAGCCGACGTATCCGCCGCCATCGAGCCGTAATCGTCGCGGCAGCAGTAATTCATGTACCACAGCACCAGCGGCGAATCGATTTTCTGGTTGCGCAGCCATTCCGCGAAAGAAAGCTGGTCGAGTTCGCGCGGGCCGCGCGCCAGTCCCAATTCCATCGGAATCGTAAAGCCGCCACTCGCCCGGAACCCGCCGAACAAAGCCTCCAGCCGCTCGAATTGTTCGCGATCCCTGTGCGTCAGTCCGATGGCCGGCTCCATCCCTCCTGCCATTTGCCGTAAAGAAACAGCCGCTCCTGCGGACTGAAACAGAGGAAGCGTTCGTTCCAAACACCTTCCCGCAGTACGCCCAACTCTTCGAACAGTTCGCGCACGTACACGGCTTGCGGACCGGGCACTGGCACATAATGCGCCGCCCACGGATAGGCGCTGACTTCGTTCTCCCCCGCCCGCGCATTACCGCCCGCCTGGTCGTTCATTTCCAGCAGCACGAAATCGTAAAATCCGCGCTTCTGGAAGCGCCACGCCGCGCTCAGGCCGCCGATGCCCCCGCCTACGATCACCACCGGGACGCGTTCGTCGCGCGTAGCCTGCGCCCCGACCGCGCGGTCCCGGATCAAGTGGCCACGCGCGAAAGATTCGTTGACGAACGACCCCGCCATCCGGCTCTCGCCCTTGGCGCTCATCCCCACGAGCGCCGCGCACCCGCCCGCCACAAACTGGCGACGCGTCCCTCTCAATGGCTGATGTCCTTCCAGTCGCGATCGTACGCGCGCACCAGCACCTGGTCGTTCAGCGTGTTGGCCGGCATGGCGATGGGCGCCATATCCGGCGGAAACTGGAACAGCGCCGGCATCGTCGCAACGCTCGCAAACCGCAGGCCCGCCGGCAGCGCCTTGGGCATCGCGTACTCGTGCGTGCCCGCGATAATGAATCCCCACTCGCCGAACGACGGTACATACACGTGATACGGCGCGGTCTTGAATCCCGCCTGCCGCAGCGTGGTTTCGATGCACCAGAACGAATCGCGTGCGAACATCGGCGAGGTGCTTTGCACCACCATCAACCCTTGCGCGCTCAAATGCCGCGCCGCCGCGCGATAGAAAGCCGTGGTGTAAAGCTTCCCCAGCGCATAGTTTGTCGGGTCTGGAAAATCCACCACGATGAAATCGAAACTATGCGTGTCGGCGTCGATCCATGGAAATGCATCTGCGTTTACCACATGTACTTTGGGCGATAAGAAGCTACGGCGGTTTAACGCCGTCAGCATCGGGTTCGTCGAGAACAGCCGCGTCATCTCCGGATCCAGATCCACCAGCGTCACGCTTTCGATCTGCGGATACTTCAGAATCTCGCGCACCGCCAGTCCGTCGCCGCCGCCCAGCACCAGCACCCGGCGCGGCGTCGCAATCGCCGACAGACCCGGGTGGATCAGCGACTCGTGATACCGGTATTCGTCCCGCGAACTGAATTGCAGGTGGCTATTCAAGAACAGCCGGAGATCATCTTTAAACCGCGTCAGCACGATATGCTGATATCGCGTATCCCGCGCGAAAATGATTTCGTCGGCGTAGATATTTTCTTCCGCGGCCGCCGTGATCCGCTTGGCCTCCAGCAGGCCGCCTATCAGTATCGCCAACACCACCGCCGACACCGTGCGCAACAGACGACGCGCGCCCAACTGTCCGGCGAAAAGATAGGTACTCCACAGCGCCACCCCCGCATTCACCATCCCGAACAACAGCGCCGATCGCACCAGGCCCAACCGCGGCACCAGAATGATCGGAAATAACAGCGACGCCGCCAGCGCCCCAATATAGTCGAAGGTCAGCACGTGCGCCACCGCATCGCGGAAATCGAAATGTTCGCGCACGATCCGCATCAGCAGCGGAATCTCCAGCCCCACCAGAATCCCGATCACCGTAACCAGGAAATACATCAGAAACGCGAACGCCTGCGTATACGCGAATGCCAGAAACAGCAGCGCTGACGAGAAGCCGCCGATCAATCCGATCATCAACTCGATCCAGATGAACCGGTGCACCAAGCCGCGCTCGATGTATCGCGATAGGGCGCTGCCAATTCCCATCGAGAACAAATAGCAGCCGATGATCGTGGAAAACTGGAAGACACTGTCGCCCACCAGGTAACTGGCCAACGTACCCGCCACCAGCTCATAGATCAGCCCGCAAGCGGAAATCAGAAAGACGGAGATGAAAAGAACGACGGCCACAACCTAATGTATGGCCGCCGCGATAATCAAACACAGCCCCAGCGACAGCGAGCCGATTAGAATCGCCAGCGCCATATTGTGCTGGTGAACGATTTCGTTCCACAGATGATAGGGTGTCAGTTTATCCAAAATATAGAACGCCGCCACGAAGATCAGTATGCCGAGGCCGGCAAACACCAACGCGTTCACGATGTTCGGAAAAGTCACGATAGGCATTTCATTTTCCTCCTGTGTAATGGTGATAGCCGCCGTAGATGGCGCGGTACGAGCCCGGATTGTCGCGGATCGATCGCGGCACGTTCTTCACTTCGTTCACCGACGTGAAACTCCACCCGCGCCATGCGCCGGCCCCCGCCAGCAACACCACGGCAATGCCGTATATCAGATAAATTCGGTTCCACATTATGCGTCACCGCCAATCGATTTCATGGGATGGTCGCTCTCCGCCCAGCGCATTTGTTCGAAATTGTAAGTGCGCCACGAAATCAGTAGCGCCGGCAACAGCAGCGCCGCCAGCGCCAGGAAATAGACTCCCAGCACCGGCACGTCGCGCGTTACCGTCACTTCATACCCGATCAGTCCGAAACTGGCGTCTGACTCAGGTTCCACCCGCAAGTAGTAATGTCCGGGCGGAATCGATGGCAGCGTCACCCGGTCGCTCCGGTTTCCTTCCGTCCAGCCTCCATCCGAATCGACGCCCGTGTAATAAGTCACTTCGCGCCCGAAGTCGTAAGCCTGTCCCGTATCGTCGTTAATCAGCGCATAGTTCAAATAGATCCACTGATTGGATACGTCCGCATCCGTCTGCACCTCCACGTCCGACGTGCGGCCCTTAAGTTCGAATACCGGCGTGACAAACGACGCTTCCGTGCTCGATGGCGAAAAGCGGTAGAACTCGCGAAATACCTGCTCGCGCCGTGAAAAAAGCTGGCTCAAGGTGAAGATTACGAATATCGCCGTGGCCAGCCCCGCGAACGCGAACCACGTCTGGCTGGCCTTCGCCTTCAGGGCCGATGGCTGATTCTCATAGACGCCCACCGTCGCCGGCGGCGCCCCCGGCACAGCCAGAGCCTTCCAGAGGTCAGCCGCGTTGATGTACTCGCCAAGCGTCCAGGTAGTCTTGTTGCCGGTAGTCTCCGATGACAACACATAGGGCGGAGCCACATAGTCACTCACCCTCACGCTGTCTTCCACCTTCACAATCCACGGAAATTCGCCCAGCACGAACGTCGTGTGCGCCACGCATGTTTGAAAATGTTTGTAACTCTTGCCCAGATACCGGACAGCCGTGCCATCCGCCTCGGGCAGCGCCGTAGTGACACTGCAATCGTTCCAATGGCCGTTATACTCGGTAAGATAACGAAATCCTTTGTACGGGCTGAACAGCAAATACTCGCGCCAACTGTAGGCGATATCGTCCGATTCCATGGTGCGCACCTGGAAGCCGATTACTTCGTAAACCGCCCCGCGCCACTTACCGCGGCTGCCCAGTGGGATGGCAGGCGTGGCGCTGCCGATAGCATCGTCAAACCGCTGCAGTATTTTAAGCTGCGGATCCTTGGCATCCAGTATCGAATTGCAGTGGCTGCAGACGATGGTCACCGCGCGCCCCATGGACCGCACTGTCAACGGCGCGCCGCACTGGGGACACGTCAGCGTCTGTACCTGCGGCGGCGGCGCTTCCGGACTCATGACCACCCCTCGAACGTCCGCAGATTCTTTAGCTTCAAATCCTCGAACTCCACCATCTTTCCCACATACAGCACCGGCTGCGTATCGCTATAATCCAGCGTGGCGAAATCGCCCTCGGAAGACCGCAGGTCCACGAACGTCGCGCCTTTCTTATCCCAATACTGAAACGGCAGTTCGCCTTCCACCCCGCGATAGCGCGCCTCGGTAATTGCCGTCACTTCGAATGCCGTCCCGTTCCACTGAAACCGCGCGCCCACATGGACCGCGTCCAGCGCGGGTAGTTCACCGGCCTGGAAAGCCATAGTCACTGCGTACTGGCTCTGCGCGTCAGATAGCCACGCGCTCCTTCCTTGGTCCAACACCACGTGCCACTCGTTCCACGACCCCTCGTCGTAGTCGTAAATAATGCGCCCCGCCACCGTGAACGCGCGGTTCCCGTAAACTCCCGACGTGCCCAGTTGAATCGGTGAACCGTCTGGAGGCAAGTCGGACACCACCCCCACTTTTTCCAAATTTACATCGGTCCGAATCAGGATCGATTTGCAGTGGGGGCAAGTGGTCTGCACACTGCTCGACCACTGGAAAACAATGGGCGCGCCGCAACTTGGGCACTGCGCTGCGGGGCCGCTCATACCGCGCTCCTGGTGGCTGCGAAATCGCGCGCCACCTCCCGCACCATCACGCAACTTGCACCCAGGTATTGCTGCAATCGCTCTTCGAAATCCCAGCGTGGCCGCGGCCGGCAGCTAAAAAGGTTCAAACACAGCGAGCCGTACTCCGGGAAAGTATGGCAGGTCAGGTGCGATTCCGAAAGCAGCGCCAGCCCTGTGATCCCGCCCGTGTTGGGAAACTGGTGCCACAGGATCTCGCCCACAATATGCAGGTCAAGCTCCTCCACCAAAGCCATGAACAGCGCGCGCAACAAGCTTAAATCCCGCAGTCCTTCGGGCGGGCAGCCGTGCGCTTCAACAATCCATTCCACACCAGACATAGGCGGCGCGTGCGGGTACAATTCAGTATACTGAGGTACAAATGAGTCTGCGTAGCTTTCTCGGCAAACAGTTTATCGACGTCATTCAGTGGACTGAGGACGAAGATGGCGTGCTCGCCTGCCGCTACCCGATGCAGGATATGGAGATTCAAAACGGTGGCCAACTCACCGTGCGCGAGTCCCAAATGGCAGCCTTCGTCAACGAGGGGCGTATCGCCGATGTCTTTCGTCCCGGCCTCTATACCCTCACCACCCGCAACCTTCCCCTGCTTACCGACCTCATGAATTGGGACAAGGGTTTCGAATCGCCCTTTAAGTCGGACGTTTACTTTTTCTCCACCCGCCTGCAAATCGATCAACGCTGGGGCACCGCCACCCCGATCACCATTCGCGATAAAGAGTACGGCGCCGTCCGCCTGCGCGGCTACGGCATCTATTCCTATCGCGTGGCTGATCCGCGAACCTTCTATACCAACGTTAGCGGCACCCGCGACATCTATCGTGTGGCCGATCTCGAAGGACAACTGCGCGAAACTATCGTCGCGCGCATGACCGATATTTTCGCTAATAGCCAAGTCCCCTTCCTCGACATGGCCGCCAACCAGGCCGCCCTCTCTCAGAAAATCGTCGAGCAGGTTGGCCCCGCATTCAAAGCTCTGGGACTGGAACTGAATCAGTTGATCGTCGAAAATCTTTCCCTGCCCGAAGAATTACAGAAGATTCTGGATCAACGGATCGGTATGAATATGGTGGGGGATGTGGGACGTTACGCGCAGTTTGAAGCGGCGCAAGCTATCCCAATTGCGGCAGCCAACGAAGGCGGCGCGGCGGGCGTGGGCGTAGGACTGGGCGCTGGCATCACTATGGCGCAAACCATGGCTGCGGCTATGAAACCCGCTCCGGCAACACCGTCGCCAGACACCAAGTTCTGCGTGGAATGCGGACACGCCATCCCAAGATCGGCGAAGTTCTGCCCGGACTGTGGCAAGGCCCAATCTTCGTAAAGTGTGCTGGAAACTAACGCTGGCAGAACCTGAGTGGAGGACGCGGAAGATATCGGCGCCAGCGAGGCCGTCGGGAGTCGTACCAGTCGGTCTAGCTGGCTGCCGTGGTGGCCGCCTTGGTTAACGTACTGTTGCTGGTGCTCCAGATCTTGCTGACATTGGTTCCCGCCGCCGTGAATAGTGCCGCGGACGACAAAGCCACAAATGCCATCAAAAGCGTGTATTCGATAAGGTCCTGGCCGTCTTGTTCCTTACTTAATCCCGCAAGCGACTTCTTCAAGAGTTCTTTCATAACAGTTATCAGTTTATTGACTGCCGACCGGATGGGCAAGCATACGTTGGTTTAATAACTACTATTGGTTCTATAGGTAATAACTAAAGTACTCAAGCTTGTTCCCTACGGCACGCGTACCCCCTCACCGCTTCCCACGCGCTGTGAGGCGCTACAGTATGCAGTACCAGGTCATATATCCATGCGAATGATCCTCCTCCCCGCCGTGCTGAGCGTTGCCCTCCTGGCCGGCCAAACTACGCCTGAAAAACGCGCCCATCAATGGTGGAACGACCGCCCCGCCGGCGCGCGGCCCTACACCACTAACGCCCAGAAAATGCCTTTAATATCAGTCCAGGGCAACAAATTCTTCGATCCTCAAGGTCACACCATCCTCTTCCGCGGCCTGTCCATATCCGACCCCGACAAACTCGAAGGGCAAGGCCACTGGAACCGGAACCACTTCGTCAAAGTTAAGGAATTCGGCGTCATGATCGTCCGTATCCCCGTCCACCCCGTCGCTTGGCGCAAACGCACTCCCGCCGAATATCTGAAACTCCTCGACCAGGCCGTCGAGTGGTGTACCGACCTCGGCCTCTACATCGACCTCGACTGGCATTCCATCGGCAACCTCACCACCGGCGTCTTCCAGGACCCCATGTACGAGACATCCCAGCAGGAAACCTACAACTTCTGGCGCACCGCCGCCCGCCATTTCGCCGGCCACCACACCGTCGCCTTCTTCGAACTCTTCAACGAGCCCACCACTTTCCGCGATCAACTGGGCCCCGTGAACTGGACCGAATGGAAGCGCATCCAGGAAGACCTGATCGCCATCATCCGCGCCAACAATGCCCGCGCCATCCCGCTGGTAGCCGGTTTCGATTGGGCCTATGACCTCACCCCTTTGAATCTCGCGCCCATCAACGCCGAGGGCATCGGCTATGTCGCCCATCCCTATTCCAACAAGCGCCCGCGGCCGTGGGAACCTAAGTGGGAGGAAGACTTCGGCTTTGCCGCGGCCAAATATCCCGTGATCGCCACTGAATTCGGCGGCTTCAACGACGCCGGCGCCCCCAATGCCTACGGCCCGGCCATCATTAAGTACCTCGAAGGCAAAGGCATCAGTTGGATGGTTTGGTGCTTCGATCCCGAATGGGGCCCTACCCTCATCTCCAACTGGGACTACAAACTCACTCCCTCCGGCGAGTTCGCTAAGGCCGCCATGGCCGGTCTGCGCTAACGGCGCGCCTCTCCGCAATTCGCAACCGGATGGTTGCATTTCACTTGAGGCTTGCGCTAATATGCAACCAGGAGGTTGCATGAATACCGACCGCATCGAAAAACAGATTCTTCTGAAAGCGCCCTTGCAGCGCGTATGGCGCGCACTGTCCGACTACGCCGACTTTGGCTATTGGTTCGGCGTGAAGTTCGACCGGCCCTTCACCCCGGGCGCGCTCGTCAGAGGTGTAATCGCCCCTACTGGCGTCAATGCCGACGTGGCCCAAAAGCAGAAACAGTACGAAGGCCTGCCGTTCGAAATCACTATCGAACAAATGGAACCCGAACGCCTGTTTTCATTCCGCTGGCACCCCTACGCTATCGACCGCACCGTCGATTACTCCGGCGAGCCCACCACCCTGATCGTCTTTTCCCTGGAACAAATCCCCGATGGCGTCCTGCTAACCATTACCGAATCCGGTTTCGATAGCATTCCGCTGGCCCGCCGCGCCAAAGCGTTTACCGCGAACGAGCAAGGCTGGACCATGTGCGTGCGATTGCTCGGCCAACACCTGGACGCCGCACAGTTGCTCGAGAGCCATGCCTAAACCGCGAGGCTCCGCGCCCGTCTTCGCCGCCCTCGGCGACCGTAACCGCCTGCGCCTGGTAGCCCGCCTATCCGCCGGTGGACCCATGTCCATCACTACCCTGACCTCCGGCGCCGGAATCACGCGACAGGCCGTCACCAAGCACCTTCACGTGATGCGTACCGCCGGACTGGTCCGCGGCGCACGCCACGGCCGCGAGAGCCTCTGGGAGTTAGACCATCGCCGCATCGAAGAAGCGCGCCACTACCTCGACGCGATTTCTAAACAGTGGGACGACGCGCTGGGCAGGCTGCGCGAATTTGTCGAGCAGTAACCGCACCGGCTCACCAGTTGGTAATCGAACCGTCCGGACGGAAATAAGTCTGCGCGCGATGCGTAACCCGCTCCGTAATCTCCGCGATCTGGCGCAACGGTTTATAATCCACTTCCACGCCCAGGCCCGGCCGGTCATTCGGATAAAACTTGCCGTTCCGGAAATCCAGGCAAAGCGGCAGATACGGTAGGGTCCGCCCTTCGTAGATCGACTCCATCAGCACCGGGCCCGAGAATGTGCCCAGGCAATTCACCAGCGCGGCCGTCGCGATCGGCCCCGTAAAGTGCGGCACGATGCCGACAAAGTGTGTTTCGCAAATCGCGGCGATTTTCATCATCTCCGTAATGCCGCCTACGTTCGGAAGCGTCGCGCGCACATAGTCGATATCGTGGTTCTCCACCAGTTTATTGAAGTCCCACCGGTTGCCCCACTCCTCGCCCGCCGCGATCGGCACCTTGGCCATTCGGCGCAAAATCGGAATGTCTTCCAGGAACGCCTCTGTGCGCACTGGATCCTCCACGAAGAAAGGCGCCAGGCTTTCGATCAGGTTGCACCCGCGGACCGCGTCTGAAAGATCGAAGCGCTGGTGGAAATCGATGCACCAGTCGCCATCCGTACCCACGCCTTCGCGCGCTTGTACACACTCTTCGTAGAGATGGCCCAGGCGTTCCCGCGTGTTGTACGTGGTGTTCGCCGGAGCGCTGGCAGCATCGATGCGATAAGCCCTGTACCCCGCCGCGATGGTCAGTTGCGCGCGTTCCTTAATGCTCATGCCCGGCCGGATCGACGGAATAATTCCCGCCGTATTGTAAGCCTCGCAATAGTTCCGCACCATGCCGCCCAACAGCGCATGCACCGGCAGACCCAGCGTCTTGCCCCGGATATCCCACAGCGCCAAATCCAATGCGCCCAGTGCATGTTCCTTCTCGCGCCCCGGCGGATAAAAGAACGATCGCGACATATCCTGCCACAGCCGCTCAATGTATTGCGGGTCTTCCCCGATCAGGCGTCCCGCGCATTGCTCCAGCATTTCCTTGGAGCCGCCTTCTCCGATTCCGGTAATGCCACCCTCGGTCTCGATCGTCACTACCAGGTCGGCTTGGTTAAAGAGCGGGTTGGGATCCGGCGGAGAGTACACCCGCACGCGCTTGATCTTGTTCTTTGAAACCGCTGCGAGAGCGCGGCTAGGCTTGACGGCGCCGGCTACCGAGGCCGCCGCCAGTGAACTGAAAAACGTTCGTCGATTCACGAGGCTAATCTAGCATGCGGCTTCAATACAGCGATACACTAGTCTTTAATCACTCAGGAGAACAGAATCCCATATGACTTATTACGGCGCAAAAGAACTCGCGCGATCGTTCCGCACGGTCCGCAATAATACCATCACCATCGCGGAAGAAATTCCCGAAGAGCACTACGGCTTTCGCCCCGCGCCGGCATGCCGCTCGGTAGCCGAAACCCTCGTCCACATTGCCGTAACCACGCGCGTGCCGGAACAGATCCACGCAGTCGAACACCGCAACACTATGGTTGGCTTCGATTTCTTTGCCGTGCGCGCTAAGTTGCAAGCCGAAGAGCAAACGCCGCGCACCAAGGCCCAGATTCTCGAACTCCTGCGCACCGAAGGCGAGAACTTCGCCAAGGTGCTCGAAGGCGCATCCGACGCTTTCCTGGCCGAGCAGGTCACTTTTCCCGAAGGCATGCAGCCCCCCGTGAAATCGCGTTTCGAAATGCTCATCTCTCCCAAGGAACACGAGATGCACCACCGCGCCCAGTTGATGCTAGTCGAGCGCCTGCTCGGCATCACGCCGCACCTCACCCGCCAAATGGACGAGCGCATCGCATCCATGCAGTTGGCACAGGCAGCGCGATGAGCCCCCCCCAACCGGTGTACCAATGGATGTAAAGGCAGCCATCCAGCGCGGAGACGCGGAAGCCTTACGCCAATTGCTCGCGGCGGATCCGTCCCGCGCCAACGCGCTGGTGAAGTGGGGCGCCGGCGGCTCGCTCCTTACCCACCCGCTCCACTACATCTCAGATATGCTCTTCGACGGCACTCTGAAAAAGGGCAAGGAATTGCCGCTCGTCGAGGCGCTCATTCACGCCGGAGCGGATCTCGATTTCCAGCGAAATGGCAAGGGAGACACCCCCCTGATCGGAGCCGCCAGCCTCGCCGCGGAAGATGTCGCTCTGCGCCTGCTGGATGCCGGCGCCCGACCTGACCTGCGAGGAATCTTTGGCGAAACCGCGCTGCATTGGGCCGCGCTGCTCGGCGAGGAGCGCTTGGCCGCCAAGCTGATCGCAAACTCCCCCCTGAACCTCAAGGATGAAAAATATAATTCGCCGCCCTTGGGCTGGGCCATCCACGGTTGCTACAACCCGCCCGCCGGGAGCCACGGCAAACAGCGCGAAGTCGTTGCTCTGATAGTTGCCGCGGGCGCCATCATCGAACCCCAGTGGCTCGAATCCGAGCCCATCCGCGCCGATCCCGCCATGCTCGCCATCCTAAGCTAGTCGCATACCGGCGGCGCGCGTGAATTAACCGCGGCGCCCCGGCGAGCCAAGCGAGCCCTTTATTTCCATCCCCTTAGGCTTTGTTTGCATCAAAAGGATATGTCCGATCTGTTCTCTCCTCTTACCATCCGCGGCGTCACGTTCCGCAACCGGATCGCCGTCTCCCCTATGTGCGAGTATTCTTGCGACGACGGCCTGGCCAACGATTGGCATATGGTCCATCTCGGGTCCCGCGCCGTGGGCGGTGCCGGCCTCGTCCTCACCGAAGCCACGGCCGTCGAAGCCGCCGGTCGGATCTCCCCCGCCGACCTCGGCATCTATCGTGACGACCACATCGCCCCCCTCGCCCGCATCGTCAAGTTCATCCACAGCCAGGGAGCCGTAGCCGGTATCCAACTTGCCCACGCCGGACGCAAAGGCAGCACCCGCTCGCCATGGGAAGGCGGCGCCGCCATACCCGAAGCCGAGGGTGGATGGCCCACCGTCTCCGCTAGCCCCATCCCCTTCCACCCCGCCGATCCCGCCCCCGCCGAACTGACTCCCGCCCAAATCGCCGCCATAGTCGAAGCCTTCGCCGCCGCCGCCCACCGCGCCCTAGCCGCCGGATTCCAGGTCATCGAGATCCACGCCGCCCACGGCTATCTCATCAACGAATTCCTGTCCCCTCTCACCAACCACCGCACCGATCAGTATGGTGGCGCCTTCGCAGGACGCATCCGTTTTGCCCTCGAAGTGACCGCCGCTATCCGCGCGGTATGGCCCGAATCCCTCCCCCTCTTTCTGCGTATCTCCGCCATCGATTGGGTGGATAATGGCTGGCAACTGGAAGACTCCGTCGCACTCGCCCGCCGACTCCAACCCCTCGGCGTCGACCTCATCGATTGCTCCTCCGGCGGCGTCGTCCCCAACGCCAAGATCGTGCCCGGCCCCGCCTACCAGACACCCTTCGCCGAAAGGGTCAAACGCGATTCCGGCGTACTCACCGGCGCTGTCGGCATGATCACCGATCCCCAACAAGCCGACGGCATCATCCGCTCCGGCCGGGCCGACATCGTCCTGCTCGCCCGCGAAATGCTGCGCGATCCCTACTGGCCCCTCCACGCCGCCAAAGCGCTGGGCGCCACCGTCGCCGCCCCCAAACAATATGGCCGCGCCTTCGCCTGATGGACATTTCAAATCCGCGCGCGCCTATCGAGAAATCCGAGCAGCGCTGCGTGAGTTTGCTGGCCTGGTGCGGACGCCATAACTCCTGTTTCCGGTGCCAGCGTTTAACATGGGCATGATGCTTGTCGGCGATCCTCGCAGTTTCGCAGTGGAATCTTTAATAACCGCAGCGTATGCCAGCCGCGGTTTGCGTGCCCTTGGCTGTTTTCTAATCCATGTCGGGGGGAATCGCTACGGTGTTTATAAGTCGGACGCGACGCTGCTCGCCAACTCGTTCGACGAAGTTGAAAATCGGATAGCGCGCCGCGGCGTTCATACAGCTCCCTTTGCCGGCGAATTGGAACCGGGCAAAATCGCGGATGCATTCCGGGGTGGCATCTATAATGATCATCCGAAGGACCAGTACTTCGGCCTGCCTCTTGAGCAATTCCGCCATCTTATCTATGCGCATGGTCTTGTTTGGGCACCGGACGGCGACGAAGCCTTCGATGACGGTAGCTACATTCTGCAATTCGACGTCGGTGACCGCGTGCGACTGGTAGCTTTCAAATGTAGTGAGGGTTGGCTTCACGATCCCTTAACCCTCCGCGATGTCTGGATTCCGGCGGACCGTTATTATCAGATTCTCTGCGAGTGGCGGGAGGCATTTGAGACTGAATGGACGTCATTGTCTAGAATGGAGCCCTGACTCTTCACGGCAAACGGACCATAGTCGGCCCCCTTCCGTTCCGACATAGAAAATTTCAATCACCCCAATAGAAATGTTCCGCTTGGGTCGCTCCAATCACCGGTGCACAATGTAATGTAAGAGTTGTGTGGCTCGACACCTCCCATTGGAGAATATCCCTGGCGAAATACCTGTCTCTGTTGACACTCTTGCCCGTTGCGGCATGGGCGCAGAATACCGCTGATATGCAAGCCCGCATTACCGCCCTCGAAGCCGCTACCCGGTCGGCCCAAAGCGCCGGTGACAACGCCTGGATGCTCATGAGCGCCGCGCTGGTCCTCATGATGACGGGCCCCGGCTTGGCACTCTTTTATGGCGGCCTCGTGCGCCGTAAAAACGTCCTCGGCACTATGATGCAAAGCTTCATCCTCATGGCCGTCGTCACTGTCCTGTGGGCCGTAGTCGGCTACAGCTTGGCCTTCGGCGAAGGCTTGCCCTTCATCGGCGATCTGCGTTACCTCTTTCTCCACGGTGTAGGCAGCGCTCCCAACGCCGATTACGCCGGCACCATCCCGCATCAAACGTTCATGATCTATCAGTTGATGTTCGCCGTCATCACCCCCGCCCTCATCTCCGGCGCTTTTGCCGAACGCATGAAGTTCAGCGCCATGCTCCTCTTCATGGTCTTATGGATGTTGGTGGTTTACTTCCCGATGGCGCATATGGTGTGGGGCAAAGGCGGGTGGCTCAACGCGTCTCTCGGCGGCAAGATCCCCTGCCTCGATTTCGCCGGCGGCACCGTCGTCCACATCACCTCCGGAGTATCGGCTCTGGTCACCGCGCTGTATCTCGGCAAACGCCTCGGCTATCCCCACGAGGGCATGAAGCCGCATAGCCTGGTCATCAGCTTCATCGGCGCCTGTCTGCTCTGGGTCGGCTGGTTCGGCTTCAATGCCGGTAGCGCCCTGGCCGCCTCCAGTCTGGCCACCAGCGCTTTTGTGGCTACGCATTTCGCCGCCGCGGCCGCCGCCCTTGGATGGGTGCTCGTCGAATGGCGCATGTCCGGCAAACCGAGCGTCCTCGGCGGCATCTCCGGTTGCGTTGCCGGATTGGTCGCCATCACCCCGGCCTCCGGATTCGTGCAGCCCTTCCCCGCGCTGCTGATCGGATTTGTCGCCGGAATCTTCTGTTACTTCATGGTCGCGGTGGTCAAACAAAAATTGGGCTATGATGACTCCCTCGACGCATTCGGCGTCCATGGCTGCGGCGGCACTCTCGGCGCCGTGCTGACCGGAGTCTTCGCAACCACCCAAGTCAACAACACCATTAAGGGACCATTGGGCCTGGTCGACGGCAACCCCACCCAGATCTGGAATCAGTTCATCGGCATCGCCATCGCCTGGGCCTTGGCCATCGCCGGCACATTGGCGATACTGAAGGTCTGCGATCTGTTGATCGGTTTGCGCGTCACCCAGTCGCAGGAAATGGAAGGTTTGGATTTGTCCATGCACGGCGAAGAAGGCTACATTCTGGAAGCGTGATTATGAAAAAAATCGAGGCCATTATCCAGCCATTTAAGCTGGACGAAGTTAAAGAGGCGCTGGCAGGTATCGGCGTCGATGGCATGACCATCAGCGAAGTGCGCGGCCATGGCCGCCAAAAAGGACACAAAGAGGTCTACCGCGGGCGCGAGTATACCGTTGACCTGCTGCCTAAACTCAAAATTGAAGTCGTCGTGAGCGATGACCGCAGCGAGGAATTGCTCAAGACCCTGACCGCCGCCGCGCGTACAGGCAAAATCGGTGACGGCAAAATATTCGTTTACGACGTGGCGGAGGCGATAAGGATTCGGAACGACGATCGTGGAGATGCCGCCCTGTAAGGACCCCATCAGGGCTTTAGCGGAACGCACCGCGCTGGTCGACGGCATGGTCGAAAGTTCCGCGCGCGATCGCTTGTGGCCGGCCTTTCCCGCTGGCATGACTTTACTCGCCGTAGGCGGCTACGGCCGGCGCCACCTGTTCCCCTATTCAGATGTAGATCTGCTGCTGCTCGTCGAGAACAGCGGCATGGTGCAGAACGCGCCCGAACCTATCTCCGCCTTCCTCCAGACACTTTGGGATTCCGGCCTGCGCCTGAGCCATTCCGTGCGCACGCCGGAGGAATGCGCCGAACTGCACGATCAAAATATCGAGCTGAACGTCAGCCTTCTCGACCAGCGCTACCTCGCCGGCGATCGCGCCCTCTATGCCCGCTTCGCCGAACGCCTGCCCCGCTTCCTGCACGCCCAGCGCGATCCCCTGACGCGCAATCTCACCCGACTTACCCGCGAACGCCACCAGAAATATCAGAACACCTACTATCACCTCGAACCCAACATCAAAGATACGCCGGGCGGCCTCCGCGATTATCAACTGGTGCGCTGGCTGGCCCAGATCCGCGGCGTCGAAGCGCCCGCCATCGAGCCCGCTTTCCTATTCATGGCGCGGCTCCGCTGCTTCCTGCACTCGCTCGCCGGCCGCGACAATAACGCCCTCACCTTCGACGCTCAAGAGCAGGCTGCCGAATGGTTCGGCGCCCCCGGTCCCGCGCAGTGGATGCGCGACTATTTCCGCCACGCCCGCGATCTGTATCGCGCAGCCGTCCGCGAACTCGAACTCAGCGAGGCCCAGAACAGTTCCCTCTTCACCCAGTTCAAGGACTGGCGCACGCGCCTCTCTAATGCGGATTTCAGCGTAGCCCGCGAACGCGTTCACCTGCGCGTGCCCCAAGGCCTGCAGGCCGATCCCGACCTCGTCTTGCGCCTGTTCCAATTTGTGGCCCGCCACGGCATCCGTCCCTCAACCGAAACCGAAGAGCGTGTCACCGCCGTCGCCCCCCAGATGCGCGATTGGTTTTCCACCCGGCCTGTATGGCCCGCGCTGCGCGAGATCCTTTCGTTACCCTACGCCGCCGAAGCCGTGCGCGGCATGCATGACACCTGCGTTCTGCGCGCCGTCTTTCCCGAAGTCGCCCAAATCGAAAACCTGGTCATTCGCGACTTCTACCATCGCTACACAGTCGATGAGCACACCCTCGTCACCCTGCAAGTGCTGGCCGGTCTGCGTGGCAACCGCGAACCCGCCGTGAAGCGTTACACCGATCTGCTCGCCGAGCTTGAAGATCCCGCCCTGCTGCTCTGCGCCCTGCTGTTCCACGACGTAGGCAAAGGAAGCGGAGACGGAGCCCACGCTGAGTTGTCCGCGCGCGCCGCCGAGCCGGCTCTGGAACGCATCGGTATGCCCCGCGCCGAGCGTGACACGGTCGCCTTCCTGATCCGCCGCCATCTCGAAATGTCGGCCGTCATGACCTCGCGCGATTTGCAGGACCCGGCCACCGCCCGCCTCATGGCTGGGCGCGTCGAAACCGTCGAACGCCTCAAGGCCCTGACCCTGATGACCTACGCAGATATCAGCGCCGTTAACCCAACTGCGATGACGCCCTGGCGCGCCGAAGTCTTGTGGCAACTCTACCTGCTCACTTACGACGAACTCACCCGTGAACTCGAAACCGAACGTATCCCCAGCGAATCGTCCGACGACCCGGACCGCCGCGCCTTTCTCGCCGGCCTTCCGGTGCGCTACGCCCGCACCCACACCGCCGATGATATCGACGCTCACTTGAAGTTGGACGCGCTCTTCCGTCAGCGCGGCGTCGCCGTGTCACTCGAAAAGCCGGAGGCCGCTTGGCGCCTGACATTAGTCACCGGCGACCGCCCTTTCCTATTCGCCTCAGTGGCCGGCACGCTCTCCAGCTTCGGCATGAATATTCTGAAGGCGGAGGCATTTTCGAATAGCCAGGGCACCGTGGTCGATACCTTCACCTTCGCCGATCCCATGCGCGCGCTGGAACTCAATTCCACCGAGATCGACCGCCTCCGCCTGACCGTGGAGCGCGTGGTGTTGGGCCGCCTGGATGTCCGCCAGTTGCTGCAAAATCGCCCCAAGCCGGCCCCCCCCAGCCGCAACTCGCAAGTGCAGTCAGCCGTCTCTTTCAATTCCAGCGCCTCCGACAGCGCCACCCTCATCGAGATCGTGGCGCAGGACCGTCCCGGCCTGCTTTATGATCTGGCCGCCGCCATCTCCGTCGCCGGGTGCAACATCGAAGTAGTCCTGATCGATACCGAAGCACACAAGGCTATCGACGTCTTCTACGTCACTTCCGCCGGCCACAAGCCGGATCCCGCCCAAATTGAAAAGTTAAGTGAATCGCTGAGCCGCGCTTGTGGTGGCATAGCTTAAAACACCCGCCACACACCATAAACCGCGAAAGCCGCCGCGCCCCCCGTCCAAATCCACTGTCGCACCCGGCCATGCCAAAACAGCGCGAACAGCATCGCGAAACCCAGCGGCGCGAGCGCGTTGAATTGGACCGCCTCGCTCCACTGCCCTTTGGCCAGCGCGAACAGCGCCCGCGTCATTCCGCACAGCGGGCACGGCCGTCCCGTCAGCCAGTAGAATCCGCATAGCCGCACCGCCGGATGCGCCGGCACCCTGCCATACCACAGCGCTGCGAAGAGTGCTGCCGCCACCATCACGCGGCTTACCATCGAAAAACTCACAATGCATCCAGCGTCCGCGGTTCCAATCCAACAATCTCTTTGTACGCGACGGTTATGGCCGCGAAAGTCACCGGTATGGTCACGAACACCCCCACGATGCAGCAGAGCACGCCCAGGATATTTACCAGCGTCAGCAGCACCAGAAACAATGTGAACCCGACGTAATCGCGCTTCACAATCTCGTGGCTGGCCTGCATAGCGGGCCAAAAATCCATGCGCTTATCCACAATGAACAAGTACGTGAACTTGTACATCGCGGCCACCACCAGACCCGGGATTATGCACAGCAGCGTTCCAAAAAACACAAACAGTCCGATCACCAGCGAAGCCACTAAAGTGGGAACGAAATAGTTGAATCCGATAAAAAGGTCAGCGAACTCGGCCCGCCTGCCCATCAGCTTTTTCATGGTGAAAATATGGAAACCGGCGATCAGCGGCCCTTGCAGAATCACCGGCACGGCCGAACTCAGCAAGGTGAATACCAGGGCCATCAAGACGTAATTTCCCAGGTCCGCCGTAACCAAGGCCCAGCCTTCGCCTATCCACCGGCTTGCGCTCACGTTCACCGCGGCCGGCGGCGTCCACGGAACCACTAGCGCACCGGCCAGACCGGGGTCGCCCGCCGCCAGCGAGGCCCCGCATGTGGGACAAAACTGTACATCCGGACTGACTTGTGTACCGCATTTGTGGCAGAACATTTGGAGGATCATAACACGCTGAGCGCATGCGCAACAGCATTGCTGACTTCTTCGACGGTGATGTCCGCCATGCTCCGCGCCGCCACCACCTTGACCCGCCGTCCGCGCGGCGCCCACACCGTGGGATCGGACGGTCCGAATAGCGCCACCACCGGCGCGCCTGTCGCCGCTGCCAAATGGGTTGGACCCGAATCGTTGCCGATATAAACGCGCGCGCCAGACAGCCAGCAGGCCAGTTCGTAGAGATCTGTAAAACGGCGGGCTCCGGGCAGATCTTCGTCCGGACCCGCGCACCATTCGACCGGCATGGTTCGCTCGAGCCGGCGCGCCAATTCCTGAAAGCGCGGCATGGGCCAGCACTTCCTCGCACTGCCAGCGAACGGATGGATTACCGCCGCCGCACCGCGCGCCGCTGGGCACGCAATATGCGGAATCCCGTCGCTGTTGCAGGGCGCGATAGACCGGACTTGATCTAAATAGAAATCCGCGGCGTGTCTGCCCTGCCCCTCCGCGGGCAGCGCGACAAAATATTCCACCGGCAGATGCAACCGCGCCATCGCCTCCCGAAACTCGGGCCGCATTGCGCCATACCAACTGATGATCTTATCGAAACTCCGCAGAGACGCGAGCAACTCGTCGCTGGGCCCGGTCAGTTCCAGCAGGTCCAGACCGGTGGACGGAATCGCGCGTGCCCCGTCCGCGATGCGCGCCGCAAAAGGCACGTTTGCGGGTGCGGTCCACACTTCCAGATATGTCGCGCGCAAACACTCGATGGCCGGGATGGAAACAATGAAATCGCCAATAGCGCCGGGGCGGATAATGAGCCGCTTCAAGAACCCAGCATAGCGTCGATTGTCAGGCCCTGCGAGGGATACGGCGTGCCCACGTTTTCTTCCAGGGTCACCGTATGTTCCACCCAGTTGGAAAGTGGGAGATTGCGGAACAGGATGCGTTCCCGCACGACGAGCGTCTGCTTGCCCATGAAAAATACCCGGCTTTTGCGCAGGTATTGGCGCTGCTCCACGCGGAAATCGTTCAGGAATTCGTCGAATGCGGCACGCTTGGCCTCCGCGCGCGCATCGCATAATGGCGCTCTCCAGCCGTTGCCGCTGCACGATTAAGGCACTCTGCAATTCCGCCAGCGCGCCTCGTTCATGCGCGATCGCTTCGTCCATGCGGCAGCGCATCATGAAGCAAATCAGCAGTGCGGCGCCAGACGCCGTAAATCCCGGGCACGAAAATCCAAAGGAGAAACGCCATGAAATCCCGGCTTTATCTTGACCGATTCTAATTGACCACGCGTATACAAACAACGCTGTCCATCGTACCTTAACCCGGGTGAACCCCCTGGTTAATTGGTGTCGCGCTATACTGCGAAACAATGCGCCGCCGCCCGCTCTTGTACTTCTCGATTGCCTCGAGCGCCATCTATTTGGCCACCGCCCGTTGGCAGCCATTTCCCGGGAGCGCGCTCGTGAAAGGCTGCGCGGTGGGCGCGCTAGCCGTAATGGCGCTCCGGTCGAATGCCCGCTTGCTCGCGTTGGCGCTAGCCCTGTGCACCTTGGGCGATATCCTGCTGGACCTCGACCCGCGCCTGTTCGCCTTCGGCTTGGGCGCCTTCCTGCTGGCCCACATCATCTACGTTGTGTTGTTTGGACGCAGCCGCGCCACGGGCATGCCGGCGGATCCGCTGCGCATAGCGGCCGTCCTGCTGATTCTCGCTTGCAGCGCCGCGCTATCTGTCTGGATCGTTCCTTCCGTCGGCCCGCTGGCCGTGCCGGTGGTCCTATATATTTGCGCCCTTACCGCCATGGTCTCGACGGCCATTTTGGCGCGCTTCGAGCAGCCCTGGGTAGCGGTGGGAGCGGTGCTCTTTCTCATCTCCGATTCCCTACTGGCCATTAACAAATTCAAGACCGCCATACCGCTGCGCGATTTCCTGGTATGGACCACCTATTATCTGGGACAGTGCGGCATCGCTCTCGGATTTCTAGCGAGTCGCACGCCGTTCCAGCAATCCCAACGCGCCGTCGGCCGCTAGAGCGATACAAGCGGCGGGCACCGCACCCGCCAGAATTTGCGTGGTGTCCACCGAGGCGATACCGCGAAAGATGAACACTCCCAGCCCTCCCCCCCAATAGCGGCTGCAATGGTAGCGGTCCCGATGGTGGTCACGGTCGCCACTCGGATCCCGGCCAGAATGGTGCGCGCGGCTAAGGGCATCTCCACCTGAAACAAAAGTTGGCGACCCGTCATCCCCATCGCGATGGCCGATTCGTGTACCGCCCGGTCCACTCCCAAAATCCCCACCAGAGTGTTGCGCAGAATGGGCAGCAGCGCATAAAGCACCAGCGCTACGATGGCCGTGCGTTTGCCGATGCCGCCGATCAGCGGCACGGGAATCAGGAAGCCGAACAGGGCTAGGCTGGGGATGGTCTGCATCACGTTGGCGAATCCCAGCACCCAGGGCCGCCACGCCGCTCGCCGCGTGATCAGAATACCTGCCGGAACCGCAATGCCGATCGCGACCGCCATGGCCACCAGCACCAGCGTCAGATGCTCCAGCGTGAGTTGGGCGATCTCTCTGGCCAAGTCAGCATTCATGGCGTCTCCGCCTTCCAATCCAGGCATTCGAGAAACGCCTGCGCTTCCTCGCTTTTCGCATTCGCGAATTCGCCGGGCGGGGCCAGCACGTCCAAATCGCCGTCGCGCAGCAATGCGATTTTGGTGGCCAGCATCAGCGCCTCGCGCACATCGTGCGTCACGAATAGCGAGGTCTTGCCGCATGCCGCGGCGCAGTGCTATAAATTGCTTCTGCAGGTCCAGGCGCGTCACAGGATCGACCGCGCCGAATGGTTCGTCGAACAGCAATACCGATGGGTCGGATGCCAATGCCCTGGCGACCCCGACGCGCTGGCGCTGGCCGCCGGAAAGCTGCGCGGGATAGCGCGCGGCAAACTGCTCCGGCGTCGAGACCCACCCGCCGCAGCAACTCATCCACGCGTCCCCCGATTCGCGCCTCATCCCACTTTTCGAGGCGTGGCACCAATCCCACATTCTGCGCCACCGTGTAATGCGGGAACAGTCCGATTTCCTGAATCACGTAGCCGATGCGCCGTTTCAGGCGCACTGGATCCCATGCCGTAGTAGCCACGCCGTCAACCAGCACCTGCCCCGCGGTTGGGAACAGCAGACCGTTCACCATGCGTAAGGCCGTGGTTTTGCCCGAACCGCTGCGGCCCAACAGCACCATGGTTTCGCCGGCATCCACCGCCAGCGTCAGGTCTCTTCAGAATATCGCGCTCGCCGATGCGGTACGAAACGGCGCGGAACTCAACCACGGCGCTCACGCGGCGAGCAGACTCTCGGCGAAGGGCCAGGTTTCATCGAGCCACTGTGCGCGGCATTCGAAACCCGCGGCGGCAGCCATATCGACAATCTCTTCGGCGTGAAACTTATGGCACGACTCGGTCCAAATGGTTTCGTCCTTGCGAAGTTCGCACTGAAACCCAGCGGAGCGGATGCATACCTGCTGCGCCTTCAACGAGCGCAGATGCATCTCGATGCGGCGGTGGCGAGCATTCCAACGCGCCTCGTGCGCGAAATTCGCCAGCGCGAAATCGCCGTTCAGCTCGCGGTTGATGCGCGCCAGCAAATTGCGGTTGAAAGCGGCGGTAACACCTGCTGGATCGTCGTAGGCCAACAACATGCGGCCCAGCGGCTTGATCAGATCCGCGCCCAACAATAGCGCGTCGCCGGGCATAAGGCACGCGCGCACGTCGCGGAGAAAGTCCTGGGCGCCGTCGCGTGGGAAGTTGCCGATCGTGCTCCCCAGAAAAATTACCAGCATCGAGTGGCCCGGACGCCGCGCGCAAACCGCCCGCCGCAAGCCATCCAGATACGACGCTTCCATGGGGTGCACCACCGCCACGCTGGCCATCTCCAAAGCGCAATGCGCCAGCGCCGAAGCCGAAACGTCGATGGGGTAATAGGTGACTGGCCCGTCAATCGCCAGCGATTCCAGAATGCGGCGGGTCTTCGAACCGCTGCCGCTGCCTAACTCGGCCACTGTCACTGGAGCGCGCAGATAGCTTGGTAATTCCGGCGCCAGCCGCTGGATCAACCGCGAGTCAGCGCGAGTCAGCCCGTATTCGGGCAGCACTGTGATCGCTTCGAACAGCGCCGTGCCGACTGCATCGTAAAAATACTCGCACGGTAACTGCTTCTGGCCGGGATGACTTAGTCCTTCGGTGACGTCTTGTGCGAACATGATGGCTCCTCGGTCAGTCCTGAGTTAGTTATCGAGCAGGCGGAATGTGGCGTAGATATAAGGATACGCCGGACGGAACCAATTGCGGAAACTGGGACGCAACAGCGCGCGCGCCGTACGCGGCGATCCGCCCTTCAACACGTAATGCTGATTGTCAAAGAAGTTGGCGGAGTAACCGGGATAGAAAGAAAACGGCTGAAAGCCGGGGAAGGGCCCGAACTTCGTAGCCGTCCACTCCCAGCCATTGCCGACCATCTGCGAAATGCCCAGGTGGTTGGGTGGTGTCGAAGTCACTGGTTCCGGATCCCAGCTTCGAAAGTCGGCGTTCTGGCGGTCGAACGCAGCCAGTTGATCCGCGGCGCTCTGGCTGGGGTCATAGGCCGCGCGATGGAACTGCGCCTCAGTAGGTAGTGACTTGCCTTTCCACCGCGCATAAGCCTGCGCCTGCTCGTAGGAGACATACACGGGCCAGTCGAGCGGCAGCGGTATATCCTCGAACATCCCGTGGTAACACCACTCTCCCTCGCGGCACGTCCAGAAATGCGGAGCCGAAGCGCCCGCCTTCACGAACTCCAGATACTCGCCGTTAGTGACTTTGTGCTGGCCGATGGCGAACGCCGGCACATCCACCTGGTGCTCTTCAAACTCGTTGTCCCAGCCGAAGCCGGCGCCGCGTTGCAAACCCAGCGTCGCCTTACCCGCCGGTATCTCGATCATGCGCGTCTGCGGCGCGGGCCCCGAAGGCGCCATCGAGTAAGATGGCGGCAACTTATGTTCGAAAGCCAGATGGTGCAGGATGTAGGCGAATGTCTCGGCATGCATCTGCCGGTGCTCAATGGCCACCTGTAACAAGTCATCAGGAGCCTTGGCCAGCGTGGCGTCGAGCGCCTCCCGGACACGCGCATTGTAACCGCGCACTTCCCTTTCGGACGGCCAGTCAGCCGGTTGATCCTTGGGTAAGTCACTCGAGTCGGGATCGATGCCGAATGAGAACAACTGATCGAAGCTGGGATGAAAGGCCGGCAGGTCCAGAGTGCGCCCCAGCAGGTTCCAGTCGAACGCTTCCAGGTGGCCGAGATAGAAAATCATACGATGCCGCTCAGGTATGGGACGTTCGTACAGAGCGGCGGGATTGACCAAATCGAAGAGGCTATCGGTCTGCGTGCGTGCCTTTTCGAGAGACTGACAGAGTTCGGCGGTGTGTGTCATCATGGCGGCCTCTCAACAAGTCTAGCATTCGAAAGCAGGAACGCTTGCCATTGAGTAGGCCCGCCCGCTGGCCTCCGTGAAGATAGTGACAAGTGCTTTGGCGTACGTTGGGACGTCCGTCGCGCCCGCAGGGATTAACCGGCCCGCTCAATCCGCCCCACCCCCTGTTGATTTGTGTCATAATCCTTTGCATGTCCGCCCTTGCCACGCTTGCACCGGTCAAGATGGAGCCTAAGTCGGAAGGCATCGCCACGCCTCGCAAGAAACGGCCCAAGGAACTGGCCATCGTCACCGAATGTTGCACAGGCTGCGC
Organism: Bryobacterales bacterium; assembly: GCA_963738345.1. Lineage (GTDB taxonomy): Bacteria > Acidobacteriota > Terriglobia > Bryobacterales > Bryobacteraceae > Bog-159. The sequence continues at coordinate 570,511 of CAVTWI010000002.1, read as the reverse complement.
CGGTTCACCCGCCTGCGTCCCGTATTGCCCCGTCGCCGATTGCATGTATTGGGTGCCCGACGAGGACCACGTCCCCTTCGGACACATCGAGGTGGACCCGGTTTTATGCATCGGCTGCAAAAAGTGCACCAGCAAAGGCCCGGACGGCGCTTTCCTGGACGGATGCCCGTGGGACGCCATCGAAATGATTCCCATAGAAGATGTCGAAGCCATGTTCGGCTTCAAGATGCCGGTTTAACATGAGCTTGGAAATCAACCAGCGTGATCACGAAGGCATTGTCGTTCTCGATTTGAAAGGCCGCGTCACGGTGGGCCAAGAGGCGGGAGCGTTGCGCGAAAAGGTAGCGGCAGTGACCGCAAGCGGATCGTTGAATATCGTCCTGAACCTGGCCCACGTCGACTATATAGATAGCACTGGTTTGGGCGCGTTGGTGATGTGCGCCACCAGCCAGCGCAAAGCCAGCGGAGCGCTGAAGTTGCTAAACCTCAACCGCCGCAATATCGAACTTCTGGTCATGACCAAACTCGCTACGGTGTTCGATCTGTTCACCGACGAGCAGGACGCCGTGAATAGCTTCTTCCCCGACCGCGCCATCAAGACTTTCGATATCCTGAACTTCGTCGAAGAGATGAAGAAAGAGGGATAGCCGTCCACATGCGGTCTCAGACATGCGGTTGGTAGTCATTGGCGGAGTTGCCGCGGGCCTAAGTGCCGCCGCTCGGGCCAGGCGGATCGACGCGGGTCTCGAAATCGTGGTGCTGGAGCAAGGCGCAACGATTTCCTACGGCGCCTGTGGACTGCCTTATTATCTCGAAGGGCGCGTGGCCCACGCCAAACAACTCATCGTTTATACGCCCGAATATTTTCGCCAGGATCGCAACATCGACGTGCGCACCGGCGCGCGCGTGGTGTCGATTTCGCATGCCCGCCGCGACGTCGTATTGGAAGCGGGCGAGCGTGTACGCTACGACAAACTGGTAATTTCAACCGGCGCGCGGGCGCGTACTTCCGGCATTGAAGGCGCCGCTCATCCGAACGTCTTCACGCTGCACACGCTGCTGGATGCCCAACGCCTGAAGGCTTATCTGCGCGACCACCAACCGAAACACGCCACCATCGTGGGCGCCGGCTACATCGGCCTGGAGGCTGCCGACGCGCTACGGCGAAATGGTCTCGCGGTCACAGTAGTCGAGCAAAGCGCCAACGTGCTCGGGCGGTCGGACGCCGAATTGACGGAATCCGTGCGCGAACGACTGCAGCGCTTCCGCGTCGAGCTACAACTGAACACGCGCCTGCCGGATGTCTCCGGCCACGAACTGGTAATCGTGGCGGCGGGCCTGCAACCGAACGTTGAAATCGCGGTCGAGGCAGGCGTGGAAGTGGGCCGCACCGGCGCTATCCGGGTGGATGAACAAATGGAGACCAACCTCCCGGGCGTCTACGCGGCGGGCGATTGCGCCGAAGCGCTGCATCTGGTCACTGGACGCCCCGCATACATTCCTCTCGGAACCACCGCCAACAAAATGGGCCGCGTGGCAGGCGCCAATGCCGCGGGACGCCGCGAACGTTTCGGCGGCATCGTGGGCACCGCGATCCTCGATATCTTCGGCTTGGGCGTGGCCTTCACCGGGCTCTCGTTGGAACAGGCCAGACGCGAAGGATTTTCGCCGGTATCCACGCGCGTGGTCGCGCGCAGCCGCCCCGGCTATTTCGGCGGCAAACCTATCACGGTGGAACTGGTGGCCGACTCCGCCACGCGGCGGCTACTGGGCGGATCCGTGTGGGGCGAGGACGGCGTAGAAGGGCGCATCAACGTCATTGCCACGGCTTTGCATGCCCGCATGCGTGTTGAGGATATCGAACAATTGGACCTGGCATACGCGCCGCCCTTCGCCACCGTGTGGGATCCCGTTCTGATTGCCGCCCAGCGTTGAGTAAAATGGTCTAAAGTATCAGTTCGCGTAAGTATCAGAGCGCGGTTTTATCAGAGCCGCGCGCGGAAGCAAGCGTCCTTTTATTGGTTCACGAATGTCACTGGTTAAAGTCGGCAGTGTCTCGCAACTGCCCGCCGGCTCGGTTATCGAGGTCTCGGTGGGCGAAGATTTATACGCGCTGTGCAACGTCAGCGGGCGCGTCACCGCAGTAGGCGGCGTATGTCCGCACCGCGGTGGACCATTGGGTCAAGGCGCCCTGCACGGCAATCACATTGTTTGCCCATGGCACGCCTGGGAGTGGGATTGCCAGACCGGCGCCAACGATTACGATCCCAGCAAGAAACTGCCAACCTTCGCCGTGCACCTCGCCGGCGACGACATTCTGCTCGAATTACCCTAACGTGCCCGAACTTCCCGAAGTCGAAACCGTCGCCCGATCCATCGCCCGTATTGTGGGCCGGCGCATCGTCTCCGCCGAGTTCACCTGCACCCGCATCTTACGCGGCGATGCCGACCAGATGAGCGCCACTTTAGCCGGGCGGCGCATTCGCGGCATTCGGCGCGCGGGTAAGTTTATCGTGATCGAACTGGATGCCGGGCATAACTTCGTGGTGCATCTCGGCATGACCGGGAAGTTGCTACTGGGCGGCACTCCGGGACGCCATACGCACGCCATCGTGAACCTCGATCGCGGCGTCTTGCGCTATGAAGACCAGCGCCAGTTTGGCCGGCTCGAAGTCAGCCAGGGGCTGCCCGCGCGCGTGGAAAAGCTAGGACCGGAACCGCTCGAAGTGACTCTCGCGGAGTTCGCTGTGCGGCTGAAGCGGCGCAAGGCGCGCATCAAATCGATCCTGCTCGATCAGCACTTCATTCGCGGCGTGGGCAACATCTATGCCGACGAAGCACTATTTCGCGCGGGCATTCATCCGCTGGCAATCGGTGCGCGACTACGTCCCGAACGCGTCAAGCGACTGCATGCAGCTATCGTGGAAGTCCTCACGCAGGCCATCGAAAAAGGCGGGTCTTCGATATCGGATTACGTGGATGCGGATGGCCGCAGCGGATTCTTTCAGTTCGAGCACCGAGTGTATCAGCGCACCGGCGAGCCGTGCGTGAATTGCGGCGCTCCCATCCGGCGCACACTCGTCTCCCAGCGGGGTACGCATTATTGCGCGAAGTGCCAGCGCCGCTGACGGCCCGCGCGCCTATCCGCCTAGTGTGTCGTGCTGGCCGGTGCCGGCCACGTCTTCGATCTTCGTGCCGCGGTAATCGATGCGCTGCGGGAGCGTCGCCTGCATATTTACCTGGTCCTCTGTGGCGCCCCAACGCGAGGTTTCTACGCCCGGACGCCCCTTGGCCGTGGCGGTAAGCGGCTTGGTAGCCTCTTCCAGAATTTCTTGCAGCACCGCATCCATCGGCTTCGCCAGTTCCACCAAGTCAGCGCGCTGCAGAATCCCGCAAAATTCCGAAGGCGTCAACGCCTGCAAAACTACACCGCCCTGATCACTCCAAGCGGCCACGCGGCACGGCAGAAAACCCGCAAACCGGATATCGGCCGTTAGCAGGGCCGTGTGCAGTTTGGGATGGTAAAACGTAAAGACCAGCGCCTCCAGGTTCCCTTGTCCCAGATGGCTGACTACGGTCACATGGGCATTGTGGCGATCGGCGGCGGCCTTCAAAACCGCCTCGATGTGCTCAAGCGTTACAGCGGAGTGGATCTGCAGCATGCGTGACTCCCGGGTTCATGATACTACGCCGCTAACCGAGCGGCACCGGAACTTGCTCAACAATTTCAATGCCAAAACCTTCAAGCGCCACGATCTTGCGCGGATGATTGGTCAGCAGCCGGATGGTGTGCAACCCCAGGTCCGAAAGAATTTGCGCGCCGATGCCGCTCTCGTGCTGCAACTGCATCTGTCCCGCGGCGCCCGCGTAGTGCATGAAGTCCCGACCATGCGAAACCAGGCGGTCGAGCCCCGGCTCGTTCTTCTGTATACGGAAACCCGGTCCGGTCTGATGCAGATACACCAACACACCTAATTGCTCCTCCGCGATGCGCCGCAGCGACCCCCGAATCAGCCGCTGGCAGTCGCAATGCGTTGAGCCGAAAACATCGCCGTACACGCAGTGCGAATGCATGCGCACCAGCACACCTTCTTTGCCCGACACGTCGCCGCGAATCAGCGCCATATGGGTCTCTGGCGAAATATCGCTGGTGTACGCAAACGTACGGAACGGCCCGGCTTCGGTTTCAATACACCCTTCCGCCACGCGCCGGATGTAGCGCTCGTTCTGAAGCCTGTAGCGGATCAGTTCGGCCACCGAAATCATTTTCAAGCCATGCCGCTGGCAGAATTCGACCAATTGCGGGACCCGCGCCATGGTCCCGTCCTCGTTCATGATTTCGCAGATCACTCCGGCTGGAGTCAGCCCGGCCAACCGCGCCAGATCCACCGATGCTTCCGTCTGGCCGGCCCGCACCAATACGCCACCTTCGCGCGCCCGCAAGGGGAATACATGGCCCGGCCGCGCCAGGTCGCCAGGGCGGCAATCCGGCCGGATGGCCGTCAGAATCGTGCAAGTGCGGTCCGCCGCCGAGATGCCGGTGGTGACGCCGTCGCGCGCGTCGATCGATTCGCAAAAAGCGGTGCCGAAGTTGGAGGTATTCATCGCCGACATCAGCGGCAACCGCAGCGCGTCGCAACGCTCCGGAGTCAACGCCAGGCAGATCAATCCCCGGCCGTGCGTGGCCATGAAATTCATGATCTCGGGCGTAACGGCTTCCGCGGCGATAGTCAGGTCGCCCTCATTCTCGCGGTCCTCGTCGTCGACTACCACCAGGATGCGGCCGGAGCGGATTTCCTCAATCGCCTCCGGAATGGTGACAAATGGCATATCTTCTATTATCTGTCCGTTCGCCCGGCCACGGCGATGCACTGGTACCGCACGTCCGAATCTCCCGAAACCGCTACCAGAAGGATCCCGTCTCAGCAGACATGACCCCTCGCAGCATGGAATCCAGGTGTATCCCTGCGTCTTTATCCGGGTGGCTCTTATTCGCCTTTATTTCTATTTTCCCCGCTTTTGGAGCCAATAATCGAATTAACCAGGCCGTCGACGATAGCCGCCGCGTGACCCTTGCCGGTCATGTAAATCCGCGCATCCAATCCGCCGTGGATCAAGGGCCGGTGGCGTCTTCAATGCAACTTCCCTATGTCACCTTGGGCTTGCGGCCCTCTCCGGCGCAGCAGGCCGATCTCGACGCCTTCGTCGCGCAACAGCAGGATCCGTCTTCCCCTAGTTACCATAAGTGGCTGACTCCGGAAGAATTCGCCGAACGTTTTGGAGTAAGTCAGGACGATATCGATAAGATTGTTGCGTGGCTGGGCCAACATAATCTAACCGTGAAGTCTGTCGCGCGCGGTCGTAATGCCATTGCCTTCGGCGGAGCGGCGGGCGATGTCGGCGCGGCGTTTGGCGTGGCCATCCATCATTACCAAACCGGCGTCGAATTGCATTACGCCAACGCCACCGCTCCAGCGATTCCGGCCGCTTTCCAGGGAGTGGTGAGTGCCATCCACGGTCTGTCCGACTTCCGCATGAAGCCTCACTCTCACCTGATCGCGCAACCCCGCGAGACCGTGGGCGGCGGCGAACACCAACTCGCGCCCGGCGATGTGGCGACTATCTATGATCTGACCCCGCTCTACAATGCCGGCATTGATGGCACTGGCCAGAAGATTGCCGTCGCCGGCCAGACCCAGATTCAACTCACCGATATCGAGAACTTTCGCAGCCTCTACGGCCTGCCTGCGAACGATCCGACCACTACCCTGGTTCCGAGGTCGCAGGACCCCGGCATCAGTAAGGACGATCTGGGGGAAGCTGACCTGGATGTGGAACTCTCCGGCGCCGTCGCCAAGAACGCCACCATCGTTTACGTTTATACAGCCGATGTGATGGACTCGCTGCAGTACATCATCGATCAGAATCTGGCGCCGGCCGTGAGCATTAGCTATGGACTCTGTGAAGTGCAGTCGGGCTCCGCGGAAGCTCAGTCCCTCGCGGCCGTGATCACCCAAGCCAACGCGCAAGGCCAGACCATCTTCGCCGCGTCCGGCGACAACGGAGCGGCGGACTGCTTCGATCCCACCGACAAAAGCACCAACGACGGCAACACCAGCGTAGCTGTCGACCTGCCTGCCAGCCTTCCCCAAGTGACTGGCGTAGGCGGCACCGAATTCAACGAAGGCAGTGGCACTTACTGGAACGCGAAGAACACCGCGGCCCAGGCTTCCGCCTTATCGTACATTCCCGAAATCACCTGGAACGATTCCCGCATTGACGGTTCGCCCTCGGCCAGCGGCGGCGGCGCCAGTTTGTACTTCGCCAAGCCCGCCTGGCAGGCCGGCACGGGCGTCCCTTCGGACGGAGCGCGCGACGTGCCCGACGTTCTCTCTCGTCCTCGCCGGACCATGACGGCTATGAAATCTACAGCAGCGGCGCCCCCCAGATCATCGGCGGAACTTCCGCTGGTCCGCCCCAGTTCGCGGGCATCGCGGCCTTGCTGAATCAGTATCTGATCGCCAATGGTTTGGAATCGAGTTCCAGCCCGGGCTTGGGCAATATGAATCCCGGCCTGTATGCCCTGGCTTCGGTCGGGGGCGTATTTCACGACATTACTTCCGGGAACAACGGTGTGACCGCGTGCGCCAAGGGGCAGACCTGCACCACAGTCAGCGGATTCAGCGCCGGTGTGGGTTATGATCAAGCCACCGGACTCGGCAGCGTGGACGTCTACAACCTGGTGACGTCATGGCACTCCACCGTAGCGGTAAAGACCGCGCCCGCCGTGTCGCTGACGGCCAGCAGCAGCAGTCTTGCCTTTACCGGCAGCACCACCATCACCGCCACCGTCTCCGGTTCGGGCGCAACCCCCACTGGCGAAATAACCTTCACCATCGGTAGTGACACGCTGGGCTCGGCCACCCTGGTATCGAAATCCACGGGCACCGCTGTCGCCATTCTGAACGTTAACGGCGTCCAACTTGCGGCCGGAGTCAACAGCATCTCAGCGCAGTATGCCGGCAACAGCGCGTATAACAGCGCCACCGCCACCGCCAAAGTAACCATCACTTCCGCGGCCACGGGCCAACCGGCACTAATCAGCATGGTCAACGGCGCTTCGTTCACAACTTCGATCGCACCCGGCGGCGTGCTCAGTATCTTTGGCTCCCAGTTGGCTTCCGCCACGGGAAGCGCTCCATCTATCCCGCTGCCCACCATGCTGGCCGGGACCGTGGTCACCATTAACGGCATCGCCGCGCCTCTCTACTATGTCTCTCCAGGTCAGTTGAACGTGCAGGTACCTTACGAAGTCACTGCCGGAACGGCTACTGTAAAAGTAGCTAACAATACTCAGAGCGTATCTTCCAGTTTCACCGTCACCGCCGCGGCGCCCGCTATCTTCACCACTAACTCGCAAGGTACCGGCCAAGGCGCGATTCTAAATACCGCCTACGAACTGGTGGACGCCTCGCACCCGGCCACCGCCGGCAGCACTTACATCCAGATCTATTGCCAGGGACTGGGCGCGGTGAGTAATCAGCCGGCGGACGGTTCAGCCTCGCCTGCCAGTCCCTTCGCATCCACCATCGCTAATACCACCGTGACCATCGGCGGCATTACGCAGACCGCCAGTTTCTCCGGCCTAGCGCCTGGCTATGTAGGCGAGTATCAGGTGAACGTCCTGGTGCCCGCCAAAGTCACTCCCGGCAGCGCTGTCACGGTTGTCCTAAACGCCGGTGGAGTTGTCTCCAACGCCGCGACAATAGCCGTCGCGCAGTAACTACGGCCCGCATTATTCCTGGCGCAAAGCCGCTATCGGATCGACTCCAGCGGCGCGCCGGGCCGGAACGTAGCCGGCCAGCAGCCCCACCGCGATCAGTAAGCCCGAGACCGCCAGAAAAGTGACTGCGTCCGTCGCCGTAGTTCCATATAGGAAGGCGGCTAACATTCGCGTGAGCGCCAGGGACGCCAGTATGCCACTCCCCAGCCCCGCCGCCACCAGTTGCACGCTTTGCCCTAAAACCATGCTGAAGATACTCCCTCTTGAAGCACCCAGAGTCACCCGCATGCCGATCTCGAACGTCCTTTGCGCAGTGGAGTAAGAGACTACGCCGTAGGTGCCGATGGCAGCTAATATCAAAGCAGCGCCTGCAAACGCCGCAAACAGCCAAGCCATCGACCGGGGCTGCCGCGCCGAATCCGCCACCACTGAATCCAGACTGCGCAACTCACTTACCGGCACCCCCGGATCCAAATCCCGCACCAATCCGCGAATGCGTCCAGGCAGCGCCGCGGACTCACCGCCTGTCCGGACGATCAACATCATGGCCGCTGGAATCTGTCGATCATTATTTACCGACTGCGCATAAGGCATGTATAACGCGCCCTTGATGAAGTCCGGCGAATGGTTCGCCAAGTCATACTGGCGCACATCCGCGGCCACCCCCACCACCGTCTTCCAGTTACCGTCGAAGACCGGCCTGATATGTTTTCCGATGGGATTCTGACCAGGCCAATATCGGCGTGCCGTAGCCGCGCTCACAATAGCGACGGGTGCGGCCGTCTCCGCGTCGGTGCCGGCGAATCCCCGGCCCGCCAAAATCGGGATATGCATCAGGTGGAAGTACGACGGCGTTACCGCACCGGCCCAAAACATGGGCCACATGGAATGTCCAGGGATGTAAGGGTGTCCCTCCACCGCTACTGGAACCGATGGAACGTCGGCAGCCATGGGAACGGTGTTGGCAGCAGCGGCCTCGCGTACGCCGGGCAAGTCCGTGGCGCGCCGCGCGAGTTCCCCGAACAGAGAGATGCACGCGGACCGCTGCCGGCAGAAAGATGGGTTAGCCGAGACCCGCACCGTTAGGATGTGTTCCGGTTCGAAGCCGGGATTCTCGTGTGCCAGCCTCCACAGGCTCTTGATCAGCAGCCCCGCGCCAACCGCCAGCATCACGGCCAGTGCCACTTCGCCCACGATCAGCATGCCGCGGATGCGGGTTCGGATGGTTCCCGCCGCGCGTCCGCCGGATTTAATCGCGCCGGCCAGGTTGCTCCGCAAGGCGCTGAGCGCGGGCGCCAGTCCGAAGACCATTCCAGTTGCCAGCGCCAGCAGCCCCGCAAACGCCAGTGCTTCCCAGCCAATTTGAATGTGCGCCAAACCGAAGGTGTCCGACGGCAGCGAAGCTTTCAAAAACGAGAAGGCCGCAAAAGCTAGGGCGATGCCCAGCGCTCCGCCGGCCAAGGCCAGGGCTAAGCTTTCAGTGAGCAACTGGCGCGCGATCCGCCCCCGCGATGCCCCCAGAGCGGCCCGGATGGCGAACTCTTTGTGGCGCGACGCGGCGCGGGCCAGCAGCAGGCTCGCGACATTGACGCAGGCGATCAACAGCACCAGTCCGGCAGCGCATTGCAGGACCACCAACCGCCCACGCACGCTCCCGGCTAGGAATTGCTGTAGTGGAACGACGGTGGCTTGCGCGTTCCAATTGCGCGGCATGGGAAACGGGAATAACGTCACCATTTGCCGCGTGAGGGCTTGCGTCTCACGCTGCGCCTGTAGCAGCGTGGCACCCGCGCGCATCCTTCCGACGACCGGCATGTAGCCCCGCGCCCAGTAGGCGCCCGGGTCGCGCGAGTCCAAATGCAGCGGAATCCAGAACTGCGTGGTATCGTCCGGAAAGGCAAACGATGGCGGCATGATCCCCACGATCTGCCGATCCACCCCCCCCAGGGAGATAACGCGTCCAATAATAGCAGGGTCGCCGCCAAATTTTTCCTGCCAGGTGGCGTGGCTCAGCACCACCAGGCGATCCTGTCCCGGGTGATCGTCACCCAGGCCGTAACCGCGGCCGATTTCCGCGCGCGCACCTAACACATCGAAGAAATTGGCCGACACAGAACATCCCGCCAGCCGCCATGCCTCGCCCCCCCCAGTGAGATTCAGTTCGAGACCTGGACTAAAACCCGCTAACTCCATGGTCCGGCTCCGTTGCTGCAAAGCCACCAGACCGCCAGGCGGATAGTAACCGTCGTTGGCGGCGCGCACCAACCGCGCGGGATCCTGGTAAGGAAGCGGTCGAATGAGTACGGCGCTGACGATGCTGAAGATGGCAGCGTTACCGCCGATGCCCAAGGCCAATGACAACAGCGCCAGAGTGGTGAAGCCGGGACTCTTCATCAGCACGCGTACCGCGTATCGCAGGTCGCGCCATACCTCGGGCAGTGGTCCCTGCCGTCTAGTCGAACCCGGTCCCAACGACTCGGGCGCGGCAGTGTGCTCCACGCTGCGCATCTCTGCAATCATTCCGCTAAGTCCGGCCAGGGCGGCTCGGCGTGATTCACCTGCGCTCGCGCCGCCCGCCAATAACGACTCGTATTGTTGTTCCAGGTGGATTGCGAGTTCCTCTACAATTTCGGCCTCTCGCGGAGGTGGCAGGCCGAGCGGGTTTAGCCGCCTTTCGATTTCGCCGGCCCAATCTATCGCCTCAGGCATGCTCGGCTCCCGTGATTCGAGCAATCGCTTCCACGAAGACCTGCCAGCCGCGCTGCTGCGATGCCAGCACGGCACGCCCCGGTTCGGTCAAGCGATAGTAGCGCCGGCGCCTTTGCCCCGCCTTCTCCACCCAGCGCCCGCGAATCCAGCCGCGCTTTTCCAGCCGGTACAGCAGCGGATAGAGTGACGCCACACGGAAACTTAGCGCGCCGTCGGATCGTTGTTCGATCAGCCCGCTGAGTTCATAACCGTGCCGGTCGCGAAATTCCAGAAGTGAAAGGATAAGCAGCTCGGCGCTGCCCTTCTTCAACTCGCGGTCCACGGCCGCGGTAGCCTTACGTTGCATAGCAATATATTGTTATAAAACATATTGCCGATGTCAAGCGTTGCGCGCGCGCCCGCCGCCTAGGCCTTCCGCAAACCTAAGCCTGGGCGGTCCGGCAGGATCAGTTTGCCCTTCTCCACCCGCACGCCGCTGAACGGATCGTTGGCGATCAACAGGTTGCCATCCAAGTCCGCATAATCCACCAGCGGAGACAGATGCGCCGCCGCCGTCACCGTTACGGAACTCGAAACCATGCAGCCCAGCATGGTCTTCAGGCCTAGCGATCGGGCCACCTGGATCATATTGTGCGCTTCCAGAATGCCGCCCGCCTTATCCAACTTCACGTTCACGCCGTCGAACGCGCCCGCCAGTTTGGGGATATCCGACGCATGCCGGCAGGCTTCATCGGCGATCAGCGGCAAGTGCGCGCGGCTGTGCACCCAGTGCATCTCCTCCAGCATTTCGGCGGGCATGGGTTGCTCCACAAACTCCACGCCCTGCCCCGCCAGCCAGTTGATCTTCCGGACCGCCACTTCTTTATCCTTCCAGCCTTCATTGGCGTCTACCCGCAACGGTTTGTCCGTCGCGCTGCGGACCGCCGCGATGGTGGCCTCATCGCTATCCAAGCCCACTTTGATTTTCAACACCGGGAAATCAGCGGCCTCCCGCACTTTCTGCCGCGTAGAGTCGGGATCGTCGATGCCGATCGAAAAAGTAGTGACCGGCGCATCCCGCGGATCCAGACCGAAGTATCGATAGAGTGGCACGCCCAGCCTCTGCCCCACCCAATCCATTAGGGCGATGTCGATGGCCGCCTTGCCCGCCCACTCACCTTCCACCCGTGCCAAAACGTCGTGCATGATCTTGCTAAACTGCCACGGATCGGCCATTTCCAACAAGTCGCGCACCGATTCGACCGCCTTCCGCGCGCCTTCCGCATTTTCGCGATACCGTACGATGGGCGCGCCCTCGCCATGGCCCGTGATCCCGTCGCGCGTATAGGACACGTGCAGCGTATCCCGGTAGTTGCTCGACGACATGGTGGTAGTCCAGGTGTGCCGCAGTTTCAACCGCTCGATCTCGGTTTCCACCTTTGCGCGCCCCGCCGCGCTCAACGCGGGTGCTAGTAGCGCGGGCCACCCTGCCTGCGCCAGAAAAAAATGACGGCGATTCATTTCAACCTCCTGCAGGCCACCAGCAAGCTCGACCAATGCGCTTCGGCCAGATCGCAAATCTGTACCACCGGATGGATCCAGGTGGTGGCATTCAGAAATTTCCCCTCGCCGATATACATCCCCGTGTGCGTAATGTGATCGGCCGCGCTCCCGAAAAACAATAAATCCCCTGGCCGCAAATCCTCGCGCTTCACCGGGACCATGCCCTGCCAGGCAGCCTGCACATCGGCATCCCGCGGCAGCAACACGCCCCGGCGCCGGCACAGCATCTGCGTGAGGCCGGAGCAATCGTAGCCGAAGCTGGAGGTCCCCCCCCACGTGTACGGCAGCCCGATAAAGCGCCGCCCCAGTTCGATAGCCGCCTCGATCGACAGGGGCTCTGTATCAAACGAAACGTCGCCGCGCTGCAGCCATCCCGCGCGATCGTCCACCAGTCGCACTTCCAACCACCGCGGATTATCCTCCGGTTCGGCGATCACTGCCAGGCGGGTTTCAAACGGTACCGTAAGCAGCGGCTGGCGCTTGGTCAGATCCGGCTCGTGATAGATGTGTGCAAACAAGCTCTCCACGCGGGCGGTACGCTTCCCGGTTTCATACGAGTGCCGGCTCAGCGAATCGCCGGGCATCCAGCCCGTATAATCGTCCGGCGTCCGCACCCGCACCCATCCCGGCCGTGTTTCCAGCACGCCAACGCTGCTTCCGTAAATTGCCTGTGAAACCACTTCCGCATCGCCCGACGGTTGCGCGTACATGTTCGCGACCGGCTTCGTCACCACGGCTTGGGAAGCGGCGGTGGCCAGCAATGCCAGTGTCATAAACAAATGCATGGGACCTGTTCCCAGCCTACCAGTAGCACTGCTCCCATGCCATATCGCGCTATTTGCGGTCGGCTTGCAGCGCCGCCAGCCGCGCCAAATCTTCCCGGATCCGCGGCGCGCCCTCGGCCCTCGAGGCGATCAACGTTTCTACCGTTGAGATCAACGTGTGAAGCCGCACCACCGCATCTTCCTGGAGCGAGGCCAGCGTAGCCCCTACCGCACTCTCCCACTGCGACGCCAGCCGCGATAAGTTCATGAAGACCACATCCTCGATCTTACGCTGGAAGTGTCGCTTCACCAGGCCCTCGAAAAGCGCCATCGGCACGATCGCCGATAGTAGCTCCCAGTTCCGATCGAAAATCCGCCCCACTCGCACATCTGGCGCTCGCGGTTCCTGTACCGCCAGTTCCACCTGCGTGGTCTTAAGGGCATGGCCCAGCGTGTCAAGAGTTTGCTGCGCCAGCCGGTTCCGAAAATCCTGCAAGGCCTGCGATATCTGGCGGCTGGCCCGTCGCGCCGGCTCCATAAACTCGTCCCTATGCCGGCGAGAAAGATCCGCCATTTCTTTCGTTAGCGCTTCGCGCAGCCATTCGTCAAAGCGCGCGAGGGCCGTTCCCAGACTGCTGGTCCAATCCGGGTAGCGCGTCTCGAATGCCTCCATAAGACGCTCCCGCGCACCGGTCTCATCGCGGCTCAGCAACCGCTCGAACATAGTCCGCATTCCCGCCGAAGCGTGCCGCGCGAGCAAAACTGGAGTCAGCCGCGCATCGTCCAGCAGGCACTTTTCCCCGACCACCCGCAGCCGCAGTTGTGCGCGTTCCCCGTCGCTGGTCTCGGCGACGGCCAGCGCCATTTGCAAATACCCGCGGCACTCGTCCAGCAACAACTCCACCTTGTGGCGCAAGATAGCCCGGCGCTGCCCATCTCCGGCTTGGCCCCCCCCCAGAAGTTTTCGATCCAGTTCCGCGCGCAGATGCTCGAATCCCGGCCGCACCGAATATGGATACACCGCCACGGAGCCGTCCCCCAGCCTGGCCAGTTGCTCGCCGACGAATGTCTCCACCTGGGCGCGCTCCTCTGGCGGCAGCGTATCCACCTTGGTGAGCAGCACCGAGACATTCGGCGTAAAGCGGCCCAGTTTGCGGATCAGTTCGACGTCGTGTTGCGAGAGAGGCGGGTCGACCGCCACCGCCACCAGCGCTATGCCTGCGTTTGGCAGCCACTCCGCCGCAACCGTACTATTGTTTTCGAAAACGCTGTCGAGCCCGGGTGTGTCGACGAAGGTGACGTCGCGATAGCGCTCCATCGCCGGCGTCTCCAATCGCACGGCGGCGATCCCTTTGGCATTACCCGGATTGGCCGATTCTGCAATAAAATCGCCAATCCGCGCGAGAGCTATGCCTTCGCAATGTCCGTCCAGAAAGCGCACCTCGCCTCGCTCACGCTCGCCGAACTGAATCTCAGTGATCACCGAGGTAACCGGGATCGCGCCCGTCGGCAGCGCGGCTTGGCCTATCAGGTGATTCAAGAAGCTGCTCTTGCCTGCCTTGAATCTTCCGAACACCGCCACGTTCAATCTTCCGGCGCGCGCAAAGCTGCGGCAGCTTTTGAGGAAGTAGCTCAGATCCGCAATCTGGTAACGAGCGCAGATGTCCGCCGCCGCATCCAGTAGGCGATCAACCTCCGGTTTCATCCGCAATCCGCGCTTTCTTCTGCACGCGCACGATGCTGACATCGGAAACCGCTAGCATGCCCGTATCCATCATCGCCTCCACCACAGGCGTCAAACGTTCCAGGTTCTCTGCCGTATCCACGATCGAAATCACGATGGGCTGGTCGTGCCGCGTCAGATGGTGTTTATGCAACTCGGCCGTAGCGCCGTAGCCTTCCAAGCCGCGAAACACCGTCGCGCCGGCGATATTCATCTCCCGGCACCGCTGCACAATGGCCTCGTACAGCGACTTTCCCTGATAGCGATCTGATTCCGCAATATGGATCCGCAACAGCCTAGCGGGTTGTTCCGGCGGCATCGGGAGCCTCCAGCGCGGACACTCCGCGCGTCAACCTGACCATCTCCACGTCCGAAGTGACGATCAATCCGTCTTCCAACATGCGCTCGATCGCCTCCGCCGCAGCCGCAATCTTATCCGGCGCATCCACCACCGAAATCATGACAGGTAAGTCGCGCATCGGATGGAAAAAACTGCGCTTATGTTCGTGCCCCTTCGCCCCGTATCCCAGAATGCCCCGGTAGACCGTAGCCCCGGCCACGTCCATCATGCGCAACTTATTGACGATGGCTTCGTGCAGCGGTTCCCCATTCCACTTATCCGCTTCGCCCAGAAACACTCGCAGCAATTTGGCCGGCCCACGCTGGTGCTCGTGCGGTGCTTCAGGATCCGGCTTGGCCGATCTGTGCGCAAACTTCACCACGGTGGTGTTCTGCACCTCGATCAGCCCATCGCTCACCATCTCGTAAAGAGTCGGCAGCACCTGTTCCACTTTTTCCGGCGTCTCCACGAATTCAATGCGGACCGGCAAGTGCTGTGCCTGCATCTCCACCTTCGGTGTGTGCATGGTTTGGTGCGCGCCGAAGCCGGAATAACCCCGCGTCGCGGTAGCGCCCGACACGCCCTTGTGCATGAGGTAGGTCATGATGGAATCGTGCAGCGCCATCATATGGTGCTGGGTATCTTCGTTGACGAATATGGTGACCTTCTTGGCCGGTCCCTTAGTGAGCATGGCGCCTCCCCATTTCTATCTTCCTCCCGCGGCGATGGTGCCCAGCCATACAGCCAGGTAGCCCAGCACCACGCTGCCCGCCACATACGCCAACCCCAGCCAGCGTTCGCCGAACCGCATGGCCTGAAAGGCCTCGTACTCGAAGCTTGAAAAGGTCGTGTACCCTCCCAGAATCCCCACCACCACGAACAACCGCCAGTTGGGATGCGGGTGGAATCGCTCGGTCAGCACGGTCATCAACACACCGATCAGAAAGGCTCCGGAGACGTTGATGACGAAGGTGCCCAACGGAAACCGGCCGCCGTATTTCGCCATGATCCAGGTGCCCGCCACGTAGCGGGCCAAGCCGCCCAGTCCCGCCCCCGCCAGCACTACCAGGTATTTGTCCAAACGTATGCGTCTCCTTTCATGCCGCACGCCCGCTTCGCATAAACCTATAAACTGTCTTGTGATTTGCTGCCGGAAGGGAAAAACGCGCTCCCACAGCTAAACCACTGTAGGAGTCATTGGCCGTTCATCACGGCATTAAGCGAACTCCACCGCTCTCCACTCAACCTACATCGAAGTACAAGCGAAATCAAGCGCGCGACCATCCTACACGATTTTAGACCAGAAGCTCTGTTACTATGTTTAGGCAAACGAGGTACCAAGTGAAACTGCATCCGATTGATGTCGCCATCATCGTGATCTACGTGGCCACATCCGTACTGCTCGGCTATTGGGTCTCGCATCGCGCTTCTCGCGACACCAAAGCCTACTTTCTGGGCGGCAATACCTTGCCATGGTATTTGCTGGGCGTATCCAACGCCTCCGGCATGTTCGACATTGCCGGAACTATGTGGCTGGTCTACCTGATGTTCATCTACGGTCTGAAAAGCGTCTGGATCCCCTGGCTCTGGCCCGTCTTTAACCAGATTTTTCTCATGGTTTACCTCTCCACCTGGCTGCGGCGCTCGAACGTCACCACCGGCGCCGAGTGGATCCGTACCCGTTTCGGCTCCGGCCGAGGCGCGCAACTCTCGCACATGATCGTAGTGATCTATGCCCTCGTCAGCGTGATCGGATTCCTCACCTACGGCTTCAAAGGTATCGGCAAATTCGCCGTCGATTTCCTGCCCTGGCATTTTTCCGCCAATCAGTACGCCCTCATCCTCATGGGTATCACGACGTTCTACGTCGTGAAGGGCGGCATGTTCAGCGTGGTCATCACCGAGGTGCTGCAGTTCTGTATTTTGTCTGTGGCATCCATCGCCATCGGCATCATTGCTATTGCGCGCGTTTCCCCCGAGGCCTTCCGCCGCGTAGTCCCCGCCGGTTGGGATCAGATCTTTTTCGGCTGGAATCTGAACCTGGATTGGTCCCACCTGATCGCTTCCGTCAACACAAAAATTGCCGAGGATGGCTACACCATCTTTGGCGCGTTCTTCATGATGATGCTCTTCAAAGGCATCCTGATCAGCACGGCCGGGCCGGCCCCGAACTACGACATGCAGCGCATTCTTTCCACCAAGAACCCGCGCGAAGCTTCTCTGATGAGCGCCATGGTGAACGTAGTGCTAAACGTTCCGCGCTACTTTATGATCACCGGACTGACGATCCTGGCCCTGGTATTTTATAGCGACAAGATCCGCGCCATGGGGCATGCCATGGATTTCGAAATGGTGCTGCCCGACGCGCTCACGCAGTTCGTGCCCGCCGGTTTGCTGGGTCTGTTGGTGGCCGGTCTGCTCGCCGCCTTCATGTCTAACTTCGCCGCCACCGTAAACGCCGCGCCGCCGTACATCGTGAACGATCTTTACCGCAAGTACATCAACCCCAACGCCAGCGAACGCAATTGCGTGCGGCTGAGCTATTTGGCATCCTTCGGCGTAGTTATGTTAGGCATTAGTTTCGGCTGGTTTGTTACATCGATCAATACCGTCATCCAGTGGATCGTCTCCGCTCTCTGGGGCGGCTACACCGCCTCCAACGTTTTGAAATGGTATTGGTGGCGCTTCAATGGCTATGGTTACTTCTGGGGCATGGTTACGGGCATCGCCGGATCGTTGATTATTCCGTGGGCCCTGCCCAATGTCACTCCGCTGAATTCCTTCCCCATCATCGTGGCCATCTCTTTAGTGGGATGCGTCGTCGGCACGCTGCAAACCAAGCCGGAAGATGACGCTGTATTGATGGATTTCTACAAGCGCGTGAATCCCTGGGGCTTTTGGGGACCCATCCGCGAGAAAGTGATGCGCGCCGACCCTTCGTTCAAACCCAACCCGGATTTCACCCGCGATATGTTCAATATCGTGGTCGGCATCGCCTGGCAGACCAGCCTGGTTGCCTTCCCGGTCTACATTGTGATTCGCCGTTATGACATCTCGGCGTACGCCTTCGCGGTAGTTGTTGTGACTTCGACGATCCTGAAATTCACCTGGTACGACCATCTGAAGAAGATGGAGATCGAACCCGCCGCCGTTCCGGTTGCGATTCCCGCGCGCCCGTGACAATCATAGGTCATGGGCGCCCAAGCCGCGGAAACGGATGACTTCGCTGACCTCTACCGGCGCGCCTTCGCGGAATTTTCCGCGCGGGCGCTTTGGAATAAGCGAGCGCTCGAACCACCCACAAAAGAAGATGCCCTGGTGGTAGCGCGGGCCCTGCGCATTGAGGGCAACCGCGCCGCCCGCGAACTGGCCGAAAAAATTGAACGGGCTTGCCATGCCCCTGTCTAAACTGCAGAGCAACATCCTCAAGGTGCTGGCATCGCACCGCGATCCGGAAAGTTACGTAGCCGGCGCCGCGCCATTAAATAGAAATGCGTCGCGCTTTTCCGAGCACATCGACGTCTTTCACGATCGCGAAGAACGCGTGGCGCTCGCGGCATTAGCCGACGCTAAGGCTCTTGAGAATGCCGGCTATCAGGTGATCTGGCTGCGGCAGTTGCCCCTGATCTACACTGCCGAAGTTAGCGATGGCGTCATGAATACAAGGCTTGAATGGGTGGTCGACAGCGATTACCGGTTTTTCCCAACCGTCAAAGACGACACCTTCGGCTACGTCCTGCACCCTGTCGATCTAGCCATAAACAAAGTCATGGCAGCCGCCGGTCGACGGGAGGTCCGCGACTTGCTCGACTTAGTTACCATACACGAAACAATCCTGCCGCTCGGCGCCCTGATTTGGGCTGCAGTCGAGAAGTCGCCGGGGTTCACGCCGGAAGGATTGATAGCCGAGATCCAGCGAAACGGCCACTATCCCGCCGCTGAGTGGCGCGCTCTCATCACCACTGAGCCGATTGACGCCGTGAATATACTCTCACGCCTTCGCCAAGCACTCGACGAGGCTCAACAGTTCGTGGTCCGCATGCCGACCGCCAAGATGGGCCTGTTGTTCTTAAGTGAACGCGACGTCGTTCAGCCTGATCCCGATCTCTTGGGCTCTTACGAAACGCACGCCGGACAAAGACGCGGTCACTGGCCCACGAATTCCGAGATAACCTCTGCCATGCTCGCCAGCCTCAAACACCGCGCGAAAATCTAATCCTTCGATCCGGACAAGATCGCTTCAATCCGCCGTAACTCGTCCTCCCCAAACGCCAGATTCTTCACCGCCCCGACGCACTGCTCCACCTGCTCCACGCGGCTTGCCCCCACCAGCGCACTGGCCATCATGCCATGCCGCAGCACCCATGCCAGCGACATCTGTGCCAGCGTTTGGCCGCGCTTTCCCGCGATCTCGTTGAGCGCCCGCACCTGCGCCAGGCGATCCTCTGTAACATCTTCCTTCTTCAAGAACGTGCCCGGTTTCGATGCCCGCGACCCATCCGGAACGCCATGCAGATACCGGTCGGTCAACAACCCTTGCGCCAATGGCGAGAAGGCAATCCCCCCCACGCCTTCCGCGCCCAAACGTTCAAACAAACCTTCCTCCGCCGTCCGCACGAACATCGAATACTTCATCTGGTGGATTAAGCACGGTGTACCGAGTTGCCGCAGCACTGCTACCGCCCGCGCCATCTGCTCCGCATTGTAGTTGGAGATGCCCGCATACAAAGCCTTCCCAGACCGGACCGCACTATCGAGCGCGGACATGGTCTCCTCGACAGGCGTGTCCGGATCGGGCCGGTGCGAATAGAAGATGTCCACATACTCCAGCCCCATCCGCTTCAGGCTTTGATCCAGGCTGGCCAACAGATACTTCCGCGATCCCCACTCGCCATACGGCCCCGGCCACATCAAATAGCCTGCCTTAGTCGAAATGACCATCTCGTCGCGCCAAGCGCCCAAGTCCGCGCGCAACGCCCGTCCGAAGTTTTCCTCTGCCGATCCCGGAGGCGGCCCATAGTTGTTCGCCAAGTCGAAATGCGTTACGCCCAGGTCGAATGCCCGCCGCAGCATGGCGCGCATATTCTCGAACGTGTCGACCCCGCCGAAATTATGCCAGAGTCCGAGTGAGATCGCAGGCAAGCGCAGGCCGCTCGCCCCGCACCGCCGGTAAGTCATCTGGCCATATCTTTGTTCGTTCGGTAGATACATGATTCTCCTTATTGCTTGCGCCGCGATCACACGCCCAACTTCCCCGCGATCTTACTGACAACACAACATAAGCCGCGGTCAACAGCACGGGTTTCTCTCGCGGCCATGCTACTCTAAAACCGGCAAAGTCGTGCCACCCGAGTCAGTCCAGCCCCCCAAAATGCAACAGGATGCAACATAATGCAACGAAATGTAACAAGAGTAGTCGAATTCATGTCCCCCATCGCGCAACGAGGGCGCTTTCTTATCGGCGTGAATCGGCGTTCATCGGCGGCCTTCAGCCTTAGTTTTCCGGCACCCCGGCAGACCCCAGTTGGAAGACGCCATAAGCCGGCGTGAATCGAGATGATGTGGGCCACACTCCCACTCCAAACCCCTGCATGCAACATAATGCAACACGTTTTGCCCAATTTGCCGTGCTGTTGCATCCCACTACAACTCTCCAAGTCAACCGGATGCAACATAATGCAACGAAATGTAACACGAGCAATCGAATTCATGTCCCCCATCGCGCAACGAGGGCGCTCTCTTATCGGCGTGAATCGGCGTTCATCGGCGGCCTTCAGCCTTAGTTTTCCGGCACCCCGGCAGACCCCAGTTGGAAGACGCCATAAGCCGGCGTGAATCGAGATGATGTGTGTCGCACTCCCACTCCAAGCCCCTGCATGCAACATAATGCAACACGTTTTGCCCAATTTGCGCTGACGTTGCATCCCCCTGCGACTCTCCATGCAACATAATGCAACACGATCTGCCAAAAATTGTCGCCTTTCCCGATCACCTTCTGTTCAGTCGACGCTCTTGAACCCGCTTTCGAACACCTGAGCAACAGAATGCCCCACTCGCGTAACAAACCGCGCGCACCGGCAACATGCCAAAGAGAACGCAGTCTTCACAACTCGTCCAGTCCTGTGTATCAATGCAACCGAGGCCCGAAATCTGCCGGAAGATAGCGTGCGATCCCGCGCTCAACAGCCGGAACACACCAAAATCGGATCGCCATTTCCTAGCGCAGTGTCACTTCGACCGATACTTCAGTGCGCCCGTCCGCGGGTGGCGCCACCACATCCCCCTCTACGTCCCTGCCATCCACCACCATCGTTACCGCATTCCCCGCCCCTTCGCGGCGCACGACGATGTTATAAGTCACGCCGCGGAATCGCCGTACCGCGCGGAACCCAGTCCAGCGTTCCGGAATCGCTGGCGCGATCTGCAAGCCATCATAAGCCGGCCGTATGCCGAGAATGAACTGCACAATGGCGTAGTAATTCCATGCCGCCGTCCCCGTCAGCCACGAATTCTTCGCCTCGCCATGCGTCGGAGCATCGCGCCCCGCGATCATCTGCGCATAAACATAAGGTTCGCAGCGGTGCACATCGCTGATGGCCTCGCGCACCGATGGGTTAATCCGCGAATAGTAATCATGTGCCCCGTCTCCATTCCCCGCCATCGCCTCCGCGATGATCACCCACGGATTGTTATGGCAAAAAATCCCCGCGTTCTCTTTGTAGCCCGGCGGATAGGACGAAATCTCGCCCAGGTTCAGATAATACTTCGAGTAGGCCGGTTGCTGCAGCACGATGCCGTGCGGCGTAGCCAAAAGCTTGCGCACCGATTCCAGCGCACGCCGCGCCAGACCGTCCTCCAGTCCGATGCCCGCCAGCACGCAAAACCCCTGCGGCTCGATGAAGATCTTCCCTTCGGCGCATTCCTTCGAGCCCACCTTGTTCCCGAAGTCATCGTAAGCGCGCAGGAACCATTCGCCATCCCAGCCGTGCTCCCGGACAGTGGCTTCCATGCGCGCCCCCTCGGCCAGGTAGGCCGCCGCCTCGCCCCCACGCCCGCTATGGCGCGCGATGGCCGCCAGTTCCTTGGCCGCGAGCACGAACAGCCCGCCGATGAAGATCGACTCGGCCACCTTGCCCTCTTTATTCGTGGTGGTCTGGAACGATTGCCCCGGCGTGTCGGAAAAACAATTCAGGTTCAGGCAGTCGTTCCAATCGGCGCGCCCAATCAGCGGCAGCCCGTGCGGCCCCAGGCGCTCCAGTGTGTACCGGAAACTGCGTTGCAAGTGTTCGTAGAGCGGTTGCTCCGAACCCGGCTGATTGTCATACTGCACGGGCTCATTCAGAATCGACCAGTCGCCTGTCTCTTTCAGGTAGGCGCCCACGCCCACGATCAGCCAGTGCGGATCGTCGTTGAAGTTGCCGCCCACATCGTTGTTGCCCTTCTTCGTGAGCGGCTGATACTGATGATATGCGCCGCCACTCGGCAGTTGCGTAGCCGCAAGGTCGAGGATGCGTTCACGGGCGCGCTCCGGCACCATGTGAACAAAGCCCAGCAAATCCTGGTTCGAATCGCGGAAGCCGAGGCCGCGGCCAATGCCCGATTCGTAGAACGATGCCGACCGCGACATATTAAACGTCGCCATGCACTGATAGGCGTTCCACACGTTCACCATGCGGTCGGTGTGGATGTCCGGCGTAGTCACCTGGCAGATGCCCAACAGCCCATCCCAGTAGGTGCGCAGCTTTTCAAAGGCCGCGTCCACATTCTCCTGGATGAGATACCGCGCGATTACCGGCTTAACGGTCCCCTTGTTTACCGTCTGCGATTCCGGTGGATCGAACTTCGCATCCTTGGGATTCTCGTGATAGCCCAAAACAAAAAGGATCTGCCGTGTTTCGCCCGGCTGCAGCACCATCCGCACATGGTGCGATCCGATTGGAGCCCAACCATAGGCCACTGAGTTGGCCGATTCGCCGCGTTCGACCACCGCGGGCCGGTCCCAGCCGCGCGTGTTGCCCAGAAAAGCCTCGCGCTGCGTATCGAATCCCGCGGCCGCAGCCGAGCAGGCGAACCACGCAAAGTGATCGCGGCGCTCCCGGTATTCGGTCTTATGATAGATGACGCCGTCCTCGATCTCTACTTGGCCAATACTGAAGTTGCGCTGGAAATTGGTGGAGTCGTCCTGCGCGTCCCATAGACAGAACTCAATGGCCGAGAACACCGACAATGCCGCCGGAGTCTGCCGTTCATTAGTCACCGTGAACTGCCAGATTTCCAGGTTCTCATCCAGCGGCACGAAATACCGTGTACGGGCCACAATGCCACGCCGCTTGGACCCAATGGTCGAGTAACCCATCCCGTGACGGCAGGTGTATTGCTCGATGTCACTGTGAGTCGGCTGCCATGATGGCGACCAGTAATCGCCTGTCTCGTTGTCGCGCAAATAGATATAACGGCCGCCTAAGTCGAACGGCACATTGTTATAGCGATAGCGCAAGATACGCCGCAGCCGTGCGTCGCGATAGAATGAGTAACCGCCCGCGGTATTCGAAATGATGCCGAAGTACGCCTGGCATCCCAGATAGTTGATCCATGGCAGGGGAGTATCTGGCCGGGTAATGACATACTCCCGGGCTTTGTCGTCAAAGTATCCGTATTGCATCTGAATCCTCTCTAGCCCAACCTCGCGAGCATCTCCAGGCAGACCCGGCCATTATGGTATGGGCACTTCCAGGGACCGGCCAGGCAAGCATCGCCGTCTTCCGCCGCCTTAAAAGGCGTGCCGTCCGGTTTCAATTTCGCGTGCCACTCGCCATGCACCTGATCGATGACCTTGTCTCCGATGTAGCTCCAAGCCTGCCACGCGGCAGTCCGGAAGTGCGACTCTCCCGAAACCTGGTAAGCGTTGTAGAAACCCACGACCGCCTCTGCTTGCGCCCACCAGTGCTTATTCGGGTCGGACATGCGGCCATCCGACCACTCATAAAAAATGCTGCCGTCCCGGTCGCGGCCCTGCTCGTAGACCGCTTGTGCCATCCGGACGGCCAACTCGCGGGCGCGCGCTACCAGTCCGGCATCGCCCAATACTTCCGCAGCTTCCTGAATCAACCAGCTACCCTCGATGTCGTGTCCGAATGACACATTCTTATTAAGTGACCGCCATTGGTTGTCGAAGAACAACTGGAAATGAGCTGTACTGGAATCGACGATATACACTAGGGTGACCTCGATGAGCCTGCGCAGGCTCGCTCGCAACTTCGCATCGTCCCAGACGCGTAGTAAGTTAGTGTAGGCCTCCAGGATGTGTAAGTGCGTGTTCATCGACTTAGGACTGTTCAGATCCTTCTCGCTCAGGCGCATATCCTCCAGCGGGCTCCAATCGCGTCCGCGCGCTTCCAGATATCCGCCGTACTCAAGTTCGGCGCTCTTGTCTTCGATGAGACAGTAAAGCTGCTCGGCGTAGTACAGGCTCTCCGCAATGCCGGTCGCGCGATAATACTCAGCCAGGCCATAAGCGGCAAATGCCTGCGCATAGATCTGCTTTCGGTCGTTCAGCGGATGCCCTAGGTGATCGAGCATCCAGTAGACGCCGCCGTATTCCCGGTCCCAGAATCGCTCGATGATATACCGGTATGCCCAGTCGGCCGTTTCACGGTATGCCGGTTCACCCAGCACGCGTGCGGCCGCGGCAAACGTCCAAAGGATACGGGCGTTAATCACGGCGGCGCGCGGCGCCTCCCGGTCCACCTGCAAATCACAATCGACCGCGCCATAAAAGCCGCCGTTCTCGCGGTCCACCGTGCGCCGCATCCAAAACGGCAGGATATTTCCCTCGAGCTCCGTCCGGAAACTGGCCGACCAATTTGGATCGCCGGTCATTTGATGGACCGCGCGTGATTTTTATCGATCAAGGCAATCCGCTGCTGCACGCACAACGCACTGCGCAGCGGATCGGGTGGCGTGTTCAGCACATAGTCGAGCAGGCATTCGACGGTAGTCGTGGCAACATCCGTTCGAGTGTCCGAAGCGCCGTAGTAAATGAAAACGTCGCCCCCGCGCTCCACCCAGCCGTTTGAGAAGGTCACGTTCGACACATCGCCAATACGTTCCTCTCCTTGCGGCGCGAGAAAATACCCCCCGGGATGCGCCGTCACCTTCCATGGCTCGGCCAGGTCACACAGGAAGCAATATAAGACGTACCGCAGACCCGCCGCCGTATTCCGCACCCCGTGCGCCAGATGCAGCCAACCCTTGGCGGTCTTGATCGGCGCCGGACCCAGCCCATTCTTCACTTCGTTGATGGTGTGGTATTCGCGCCGCTCGATAATGATCTCATCGTCGATCACGGCGTGCTCCATATCGCGGGCCAGTCCCCAGCCGATTCCGCCGCCGCGTCCCGCTTCGATAAAGCTATCCTGCGGCCGCGTATAGAATGCGTATTGCCCTTGCACGAACTCCGGATGCAGCACGCAATTGCGCTGCTGCGCCGAAGGTGTCCGCAGATCGTCGAGTCGCTCCCACTTCTTCAAATCGCGCGTGCGCGCCACACCGCATTGCGCCACGGCCGACGACAGGTCGCCTGGCGCCGCCTGGGGGTCTTTCCGTTCCGCGCAGAACAGTCCATAGATCCACCCGTCCGCATGCGCCGTCAGACGCATGTCGTAAACGTTGGTCTCTGGCTCAGGCCCCTCCGGCATCACCACCGGATAGTCCCAAAAACGGAAGCCATCGATACCGTTGGTGCTCTCCGCCACCGCGAAGAACGACTTCCGGTCGGCGCCCTCCACGCGCGCCATCAGAACGATCTTGCCATTCCACTCCATGGCGCCCACGTTGAACGCCGCATTCACCGCCTGCCTCTCGAGCAGCAGTGGATTCGCCTCGGGATCGAAATCGAACCGCCAGGCCAGCGGCGCATGCGCTCCGGTCAGCACCGGATAACGATATCTTTGGAACCAGCCGCTCGGCTCGGGGAGCGGTTCGTTGGGGCGCTGGATCAACTGCTCGTGGTCACGAGTCAGTTGGTCGAGGCGCCGTCGAAAAGCTTGTGTCGCCATTTGGATTTGAGGATCGCTTTATTCTACAACGCTGCATTACCGCTCGATTCGTGGTATTTCTTGAAGAAAGCAGAGGAGCACCACATGATCAATCGCCGGGAATTCTTTCTGCGCACCGCGGCTTCGGCCGGCGCGGCAGCGTTCGTCAATTTTCCGTACCATTTGTATGCCGGCACCACGCGCAAACTGGCGTCCGACCGCGTCCATCTTGGGCCCATGAAGGTGGAGGTGAGCCGCCTGGCGCAAGGCAGCGGTACGGATGGCGTGGGCGGCAGTTCCAACCAGACCCGCAAATTGGGCTTACGCGGGCTGGCCGATCTGTTCGATGCCGCATATGACAATGGCGTGACGCTTTGGGATTCGGCGGATCAGTATGGCACGCATCCTCACGTCAAAGAAGCGCTCAAGCGCGTGCCGCGCGAAAAGGTGGCGATCCTCAGCAAGACGCACGCTTCTACCGAAAAGGAAATGCGCGAAGACCTGGATCGCTTCCGGCGCGAGCTAGGCACCGATTATATCGATATCATGCTGCTGCACTGTATGATGGATGGCGATTGGCCGGCGAAGAAAAAGGGCGCCATGGCTGTCCTGGCCGAAGCTCGTGAAAAGGGCATCGTGCGCACGCACGGGACCTCATGCCATACTCTCGAAGCCCTGAAAGCTGCGGCGGCGAATCCGTGGGTTCAAGTGGACCTGGCGCGCATCAATCCTGCAAAAGTCGCTATGGATTCCGACCCGCAAACCGTGATCGCGGTATTACGTCAAATGAAGGCTGCCGGTAAAGGTGTGATCGGGATGAAGATTCTCGGCGCGGGAGCCCTGCGCAAGAAAGCGGACGAGAGCCTGCAGTTTGCACTCTCGCTCGATTGCGTGGATTGCTTCACCATCGGCGCGGAAAGCCGCGATGAAATGATGGACCTGACCCGGAAGATTCCGGCCGCCAGCGTTCGTGGGTAGGACAGGCCTTGCGGCCTGCCCCTCACTTCTGACTATTTGCTTTTTCCGCCGCCGGCACGGCTGGTCTGCGGAGATTCGTCGGTCTCCTCCATCGCCGCAGCGAACACTTCGATCACTTTGCGATTGAAAGCCGGCAGGTCCGAGGGTTTCCGGCTGGTGACTAATCCGGGTTCGGCCACCACTTCGCTATCCTCCCACTTCCCGCCGGCGTTCCGGATATCGGTCTGCAGGGAAGGCCACGAAGTCACTTTGCGTCCCTTCACCAAGTCCGCTTCCACCAGCATCCAGGGCCCGTGGCAGATCGCGGCAATCGGCTTATCGGCGGCGGCGAACGATTTCACGAATTGCACCGCCTCCGGCAGCATGCGCAGTTTATCCGGATTGGCGACCCCTCCCGGAAGGATCAACGCGTCATAATCGGATGGTGAAGCCTCGCTGAGTTGAACGTCCACCGGATACTTGTTGCCCTTTTCGTCGTGATCCATCCCCTGCACTTCCTGCTTGCCCGGCGCGATCAAGTCCGCTTTTGCGCCCGCGTCTTCCACGGCCTTGCGCGGACTGGTCATTTCCACCTGTTCGAAGCCGTCCGTGACCAAGATGGCCACGCGGCATCCTTTGAGTTTTTCCGGCATGTTGCTTTCCTCCTCGAAGCGGTCTTTAAGCCGTACGCGTGGCTTCTACGTTTACGCGTGTGTTAGCGATTTGGGTCAGTTTCTCATCCGCCGCGGATTCTTCGTCGAGGGTCTGCTCAAGCAATACGGCCGCGCGGTCATGGCCGAGTTGTTCCGCATAAGTCTTGAGGGTGCCATAAGACGCAATTTCGTAGTGCTCCACGCGCTGGCAACTGGAAATAATAGCGGCATCGCGCACGACCGGCGTGGCATCCTTGCCGACCACGTCTTCACCCTCGCTCAATATGCCCTGCATGCCCTTGCACTTCTCTTTCTCGGCATCTTCTCCGTGCATCTGGAAGATCTGCTCTAAGCGGGTAACGTGGATGCGAGTCTCTTCCAAATGGTTCGATAGCGCCGTCCGGAGATCGCTCGATTGGGCCTTCTCGATCATCTTCGGCAACGCTTTCAAAATCTGATCTTCGGCGCTGTATAAGTCCTTAAGTTCCAAGAGGTATAAGTCGTGTAAGGATTCAAGCTTCATGGTTAAAAGCCTCCACTTCCAGCTTGATCCCTCCGCGCGCGGCCCGCAAGACACGCAACCGCGTAACAGTGCCCGTCTTTACGCTGATTGCGGATTTAACGTCGCAATCGATACAAGTCGAGTTTCAATTGACCCGCTCGCGAGTCGCATTTTGGAGTAGCCCTGCGGCTTTGGCCTCGTACCATCGCCGCTTCTTCTCTCCATACATCTGCGCATCGGCGAAGCGCAAGAGAGGATCCGCACGGTCGCCATCGAGCGGCCAGATGCCGATTCCCACGGATGCGCTGAGTGAAAGACGGTGATGGTTCGAGAAGAAGGGTTCGCGCAGCGCAGTCGCAATCTTGTCGGCAATCTGCACCGCATCTTCTCGGCTGGAAAGCAGCGGCAGCAGCACCACAAATTCGTCGCCGCCTATGCGCGCCACCGTGTCGCCCCGGCGGATGCCATGGGTCAAGCGGCGGGCAGCTTCTCGCAGCACAACGTCTCCCACATCGTGCCCGTGGGTATCGTTGATTTGCTTGAAACCGTCCAGGTCGATAAAGAGCACGCCGAGTAAGTTATTGCTACGGGACGCGTGGCCAATTTCCTCTTCCAGCCGCTCGTAGAGCAAGGCGCGATTAGGCAGTCCGGTCAGACCGTCGTGTTGCGCGCGATACGACAACTGGTCGTGCAGCTTGCGCCGTTCGAGGGCCAGCGCGGCGATGTTGCACCATAGGCCGAGTTGGGCGTCTTGCGCATCAGTGCTCTTTTTGTCGTCGCGGAAGAATGCGGCGATTACTCCGGCCGCGGAGCCATCCACCACGATAGCCGCCGAACAGAATGCCTGGAAACGCGTGCTGCGCTGCGAATCGAGAAACGCCCTCCAAGCCGGATCGCTCGAGAATCTCGTGGGTTTCCGGTACTCGCCGCTAAAGGAGACCGATTTCAAGTCGAGGCCCGCAAAGACATCCAACCAGGCGGGCGGCATGGCGGGAACCACGCTGGTCCGTGGACCGTAGGGAGGGCCCAACAGGATCACACATACACCACCCTCGCAATGCAACGCCACGGACTCGGCGAGATGGTCAACGATCAGATCCACGGGTTCGTCGCGCGCGATCATTTCGAGAATTCGGCGGCTATCCAAGTCCAAAGATTCCGCTTCGCACGCCTTTTGTAGCGCTTCGCGAGTTCTCTGGTGGGCGCTTTGCAACTGAATGGTCTGCGCGCGTAACGCAAAGGTCTGGGAGCGGACCCGCTTCCGCAGCAGCGCAACCCACAAGAGCGCGGCGATCATCAGAAGCGCGCCACCTGCCAAAATCGGAATGACCCGGCCAGCAGTCAGAAGAGGCGGCAGCCCTAGAACTTCAATATCGGCTGGAGAACGCAGCAGCAACCGGAAGGTATGGGGAAGGATCAGATCCTGAGCCTGCTCCACTTCCACCGTGCAGATCCCCGTAAGCCTGAGACGCGTGCCGGATTCGAACTTGCGCGCGGCGCCTGTCCCGGCGAGACTGGCGGTAAAGATGGTTTCGCCGGAAGATATTACTAAAACTTGTTCCGCGGGCTGCTGTAAGCGATCCACCAGTCTTCCCTCAATCTGGACAAGCTGGTTGTCGTAGGTGCCCTTCATGGCTTCGTCCGCGGTGATCCGGACGGGAGCCGGCGGCGTGCCGGCATAGGCTCGGCGCACTTCAGCCCCTACCAGGGCTGGGCTGAATCCGGCGATCTGCGGGAACCCCAAGACGTCCACTTGGTCGCCGGCCGCCAAGCCAGTCGCATCGTGATCCTGAACCATAATGCCGCCGCTCGCGTCGCTGACCCAGGTGGCTCCGAAACGGTTGGCGTATGTAACGGTGCCGCGCAACCGCGCGCGGTGTCCCATATCGTGGGCTCCGGAGAACTGTAGAAGGCTCGCGATTGGTACAGGAGGCGTGGCATACGAGGCCGGTGGCGGCGATGGCCGCACGCGAATGCACTCCGCCCCGGGTACGAACATCTGGACACCCAGCATTTGATGTTTCGAATTGAAGAGCGCGCCGCAAACCCCCTGCAGTGCTACATCGGTATCCAACAAGTGCGCTAGAGAAGCCACCGGGGCCAGGACATGCGCCCGGAACCGATTCTTACCCCAGGCCAAAGTGAGCAGAGTGTCGCCTCTACCCTGGGCCACGTGCTGCACCACGCCCTCGAATTGTAGCCAGCGGCAGTCTTCGCGCCCCCAACTGGCGCCGCCAAAACGGCCTTCGACGGGAGCCGGCAGGCGGGAGTGACCCAAGACCTTGACTCTGGCCTTGGCCACATCGGGAGCAAAATCCGCAGTGGTAATTCCATTGACCTCTACGTCGTCGCCGGCGCGCAGCGTAACCGACTCTTTGAGGCTCAGTTCCACAAAAATGCCGTCGCTGGAGTCCTGCACGAATAGAATATGGTTGTAGGGATCGAAGTAGGTGACCACCGCGCGTAGCCGAACCGGATAAGCCCGTTGCGCTGCCGCGAGCGTCAACTGGTGGACTTGAATCGCCTTAGTGAGTATCGAGCCGGGAACAGGCAGGCGATCCGGACTCTCGCCTTCCACCGCGCCCACCGGCACCGCATGAGCTAACACGGGCTGACCGCTATCCCACGTCACAAAACCGGCCAGATCAAGGACACGGGTATTGGGATCCAGTTCGATGGGCCCCATGCGGACGGGCATTTGGCCACTGGCGTCCCGCACCCCCATACCGCCCGTGAGCGGGATGTAAGGCGCTCCTTGCAGGCGCACGCGATGCAGCGGACTGTGGCCCCGAGGCAACGCCAACAGTGTGCGGATATTACTAACCGGCAGTGCCGCGAGCGGAGTCGGCTGGCGGATCGAATCCATTCCAGAGGCATTGGCCATCCAAAGCCTGGCCTCCCGCCCGGACGCCTTGTCGTCGAAGGACTGTGCCAGAACCCCGGTGGCCTGTACCTCCGCATCCAACCAATCGTCTGTGACAGCGGCGGTGGAAGCGGGAATCGTGGCCCATACGATGCTCCCTTCGGTTCTGACCTCGAGCGTCACCAGGCCTGGCCGCGGCGAAGAGACCGACTGCACCACACCGGTGATCGCCACTCGGCGATACTCGAACCGCGGATCGCTCAACTGCGCCCCATTTATCGGAACCGCCTGGGGCAAAGTATCCGGACGAAGAGCTCTTAAGCGGCCTTCGATGACAGAGGGCGCATTCCCTCCGGAGCCCGCAAAACCCGTCACCTCGACCCGCCATCCGGTGGCTGGAACAACCTGGCCCGGCGCAAATTTCACCCGGATACCGCCGCCTGAATCGCTAACAAAGCAATCGTCGGAGGCGCCGTCGAAGTAGGTAACTACGCCTTCCAGGCGAACCGGCACACCCAATCTGGTTTGGGTCCCCCGCAGTTGACGGATCTCGCCGACGCTGGTTAACACCGGGTGGGCTTCAGGCGCGCGCCCGCAGTCCACAAACGTCACCAAGCATAGCAGCGCACACACCCAGCGGACCGGTGCAAACGGATGGCCGAGCGGCTTATCCGTAGCCCCAGGCCGGGCATCACCGCTAGCGGCTGTCCGGAGCACGTACCACACTCAATATCTTCATCGGCACAAACCCTTCAGACCTGTTTATCGGATCCCCTAAAACTAATCTCATACATCGATTGGGGTATGGTCTATACCCCTAACAGTTAATCTGCATTAGGTTAACAGATGCTATCTAAGGCACTATCGGACTCAGTTTCGGTATGAAAAACGCGGTAATTTCGGCGACAAGCAGGCGCGTAAGTGCTTTTTCACCCGATGCTTGGTAAAGATTTCAATATTAAATATCCAAGGATATGGTGAATTGGTTTCCAAGCAAAAGCTATAATCTAACCGGCAGCACAAGCGATGCTTTTGAACCCGAATACCTCCTCCCCGGGAGTGCCAACCGAGACCACCGAGGCTCTGGGCCTCGGCAGTCGCCGCTTTACGGGTTGGCTGATCAAAGGTTCCCTGGGATGCGGAGTAGGCTGGTTTGCCTATCAATTGGCGAATCAATTGGCTAAGACCCATGGAACGCCGCACCCTTCCCCGGCGACTACCATCGCCTTTCTAACGCTGGCCCTAACGCTCGCGGCATACGCGGCCATGCGGCAGCAGGCCGATCTGGCCGAGCAAAGCCAAACGCAATCGGCTACGTATACCCAGGACATAGGGACGGAAATGGAACTGGCCGGACTCACCGGCGCGATTGCGGATTCTTCCGATGCGGTGGTGATCGCCGATGGTGCCGGCGCAGTCCAGTACGTTAATCCAGCCTTTACCCGGATGACCGGCTACACTGCGGCTGAGGCGGCGGATCAGGATCGCCGCATGGGAGAAAAGGCGCTGGGATCGGCCTTTCAGAGGCGCATTGAGGAGACCATCCGGAGCGGCGAGACGTGGCGCGGCGAAGTGGCCAACCGCCGCAAAGACGGGTCGGAGTACCTGGAAGAGGTGACCGTAACGCCGGTGCGTGACGCCGACGGCACTACGTTCCGCTATGTGGAGATTCGCCGCGATCTAACAGCGCGGCGGGCAGCGGACGAGACTAAATCCTTCCTGGCGTCCATCGTGGAATCTTCCGAAGACGCCATCATGAGCAGCACGCCCGAGGGGATCATCTTGAGCTGGAACGGCGGCGCAGCGCGACTGTTCGGCTACCGGGCTGAAGAGGTGGTGGGGCAACCGGTGTCGATACTGGCGCCGCCCGATCAACGCGCCCGCCTAAAATGGATTTCCGAAGTGCTGCGCGCCGGCGAAAATGTGGGCCAATTTGAAGCTATCGGCCTGACCAAGGACGGCAAGCGCGTAAACATTTCGATCTCGGCCTGCCCCATACGGAACGAGGACGGCAGAATCACGGCGCGCGCCGCGATCATGCGAGACGTCACCGCCAGGGTGCAGGCGCAGGATGCGCGGTCGCTGCTAGCGTCTATCGTGGATTCGGCTGACGATGCCATCTTCGGCACGGCGCTTGATGGGAGATTCCTGAGTTGGAACAAAGCTGCGGAGCGCATGTACGGCTACAGTGCCGAAGAGATCTTAGGTAAGCCGGCGTCGATTTTGGCGCTGCCCAGCCGCGCTGCCGACACGTCCCGTTTGCTGAACCGCATCGCGACCGGCGAAACCATTTCGCAACTGGAGACGGTTACGGTGCGGCGCGACGGCGGCCATCTCGAAGTTTCCTTGACCATATCTCCGGTACGCAATGGCGCCGGGGAAATCGTGGGCACGTCCACAATTGCGCGGGACATCAGCCTGCGGCGGCGGGACCGGGAAGCGCTGCTCGAAAGCGAAGAGCGCTACCGGTGGCTGGTCGCTAACTTGCCCGATGTGGTCCTCGTCGCGGATGAACAGGGTCAGCCGGTATTCGCCAGTTCCAACTGCGAAACCATCAGCGGATTCACTGCGGAAGAAGTCTGCCAGCCCGGATTGTGGCTGGATCGCATTCATCCCGATGACCGCCCGCAGATCGAAGCCGCTAACCAGGCGCTTTTTGAGCGCGGAAAAGCGCTCGACATGGAGTATCGCTTCCGGAGAAAAGACGAACAATGGATCTGGCTTCATAGCCGCGCGGTACACGTACACGAGCGCGACGGCCAGCGGTATCGCGACGGACTGGTTTCCGACATCACCGACCGCAAGCGGATGGAACAGAAACTGGCGCACCAGGCCACACACGATCTTTTGACAGGCCTTCCCAACCGCGGCGTCTTCGAAGATCGCTTTCGCCAGGCATTGGCGCGCGCGCGCCGGCAAGGCCGCCTGGTCGCGCTTTTGTATCTGGATCTCGACCGCTTCAAACGCATTAACGATACGCTGGGGCATTCCGCCGGCGACACGCTAATTCGATCGGCCGCGGAACGCTTGACCGGTTGCCTGCGCGAATCTGAGGCGCTTTCACGAAGCGGCGGCGACCGCTTTCTGGTAGTTCTGGGCGAAGTGCGCTCACCACAAGATGCGGTAATCGTCGCGGAGCGAATTCTGGGCACACTGTCGCCGCCCTTTTCGGTTAAGGGCAACGAAGTGTTTTTGGGCGCCAGCATCGGTATCGCGCTATACCCGCAAGATGGCGAGGATCTGGGCTCTTTGCAGCGCGCGGCGGACAGTGCTCTGTACGCCGCCAAACGGCAAGGCAAACGGCATATCCAATTGTCCAGCCCCGAGATCAGCCAGGCGGCCAACCGGCGACTGGCCATTGAGAGCGAACTGCATCATGCCTTGGAGCGAGGTGAAATCTCGCTGCATTACCAGCCTCAATTCGAACTGGCCACGGGCTGCATTGCCGGGCTCGAAGCGCTGGCGCGCTGGGATAATCCGAAGTTCGGGCGCGTGCCTCCGTCGGTGATGATTCCCATCGCCGAGGAGAGCGGACTGATCGTACCCATCGGCGCGCGCGTCCTACGTGATGCATGCCGCCAGGGGAAACTATGGTGGGACGCCGGCTACGGGGCGGTGCAAGTGGCGGTCAACACTTCGGCGGTCCAATTCGCACGGGGCGATCTAGCCGAAACCGTGGCCGCAACGTTGTTGGAAA
This sequence comes from Bryobacterales bacterium, assembly GCA_963738345.1. Lineage (GTDB taxonomy): Bacteria > Acidobacteriota > Terriglobia > Bryobacterales > Bryobacteraceae > Bog-159. The sequence continues at coordinate 535,942 of CAVTWI010000002.1, read as the reverse complement.
CGGGGCTACCGGCATCGCATCTGGACTTGGAACTGACCGAAAGCGTCATCATGCAGGACATCCGCGAGACGGCGCGTCAGCTCAGGGAACTGAAGAAGATGGGCGTCAGCGTTTCGTTGGACGATTTCGGCACCGGCTATTCGTCCTTGAGCTACCTTGAAGAACTGCCCATCGACAACCTGAAGATCGACCGGAAGTTTGTACAGCGCATGAATAGCGCGGATAATACGCGCACGCTGGTGCAATCCATTGTGGGGCTGGCGCACGGCCTGGGCATGCGGGCGGTGGCGGAGGGCGTAGAGACCGCGGAGCAACTGCAGCAACTCAAGGCCATGGGGTGCGACCGGGCGCAAAGCTTTATGCTGGGCGGTCCGGCGCCGGCGCTGAGTATCCAGGCGTTGTTGGCCAACCGCGCCGCATAGCGAAGCCTCAGCTTTCGCCCAATAAGGTTTTCAAGCGAGAATAGCCTGCCCGGCTGACGGGCAATTGGGTTCCGTCGCGCAGCACGGCAATCTTGCTGTCCTTGGTATACGCCTCGATCTTCGCCACGCGTTCCAGATTCACGATATGCGACCGGTGGATGCGGATGAATTGGGCGGGATCGAGCATCGTCTCCAGGCTGGAGATAGTCTGTTGCTTCAGGTAAGTCTTCTTGTCGCTTTTCAGCGCAACGTAATCATCCTGCGCTTCCGCGTAATCCAGTTTTTCGACGGGGATCACGTGCACAGCCGGTCCATCCTTCACTACGATGCGCTGCAGGAATTGTTCGGGCGGACGGGCGGCGGCGGCCAGTTCCACCGGATCGGGAGTCTTCTCGCCCAGGCGCTGCTTGGCACGCTCCAGCGCCTTGGCGAAGCGCTCGGCGCTGAAGGGCTTTAACAAATAGTCCACCGCGTGCGCATCGAAAGCCCGCATCGCGTAGGTGTCGTAAGCCGTGGTGAAGATTACGGCGATATCGCGGCCCACTAATTCCAGCACTTCGAAGCCGTCCAGCTTGGGCATCTGGATATCCAGGAATAGCAGATCCGGCTTCAGATCGGCCACGGTTTTCACGGCTTGGAAACCGTTGCCGCATTCGGCCAGAACACGAATGTCGGGATGCGCTTTCAGCATTTCACGTACCAGGCCGCGCGCCAAGTCTTCGTCGTCCACGATCACGGCGCCGATCTGGGCAGTGCGCGCGCGCGTGCCGCTGGTCTTGGCGGCGGAATCGATGGGTTCGTAGCTACGCTGCAGGTTCTTCAGATCGACCAGCACGTCGCGGGCAGTCTGATAGCGCCGGTCGCGGTCTTTCTCCAGGCACTTGCGCACGATGCGTTCGAGTTCGGGCGGCGTTTCGTAATTGAAGCGCGCCATGGCCTCGGGCTGCGAGTGGAGAATCTGCATCAACAGTTCGGTGGCGTTCACCCCGGCGTAGGGCAGGCGTCCGGTACACATTTCGTAGAGCACCACGCCCAGGCTGAAGAGATCGGAGCGCGCATCGGCCTCGCGACCTAACGCCTGCTCGGGGCTCATATAGTGCACAGTGCCCATGACCATGCCCGGATCGGTCAGGAATTGGGTGGCAGCGCGACTGGCGCCCGAAACGCCGCCTAGAGCCGTCATTTTGGCCAATCCGAAGTCAAGGACGGAAACGTGCCCCCGGGGGGCGATCATAATGTTGGCAGGCTTGATGTCGCGATGCACGATGCCCTTGGCGTGCGCCGCATCCAGCGCGTCGGCCACCTGGCTGGCGATTTCAATGGCTTCGGGAAGCGGCAGGGGCGCGCCGGCGATGCGCGCGTCCAGGGTTTGGCCTTCGATGTACTCCATCGCGAGAAAGCTGACGCCTTCCGCATCACCGATTTCGAACACGCGCGCGACGTTGGGATGGCTGAGGGCTGAGGCGGTCTTAGCCTCCTGGACGAAGCGGCGCATGCGGTCGGCGTCGTGCGCCACTTCGGGAGGTAGAATTTTAAGGGCGACGGGGCGTTCCAGGTTTAAGTCCTGGGCCAGGTAGACTTCCCCCATGCCGCCGGCGCCAAGGCGCGAGACGATACGGTAGTGCGCCAGGACGGCGCCGGGGGCCAGGGATTCGGGCATGACAATACATGGTAGCTTGGCGGCGCGCGGCTGGGGCAAATGTTATCCTGATCAATAGCACGGTTTGTAGCATACAGCGCCTGTCTGCCCGCGCGTGACGTGTGCTTCCGAAGGAGTTTTTCCATGCAGTCTCGCCGGATTTTTATCGGCAAAGTGGCTACCGGTTTGGCTGGCGCCATGGCGCCCCAGGTGCTCGCGTCAAGCGACCGCATTCGCTTGGGCATTATCGGCGCGGGCGATCGCGGCACGCAGATCATGCGCGAGGCGCTCGCCTGTCCCAACACCGAATTCGTAGCCGTGGCGGACGTCTACACTAAACGCCTGGAAGATTCGAAAGCTGTGGCGCCAGGCGCCAAAACCTATCTTGACTACCGCCATCTGCTGGACGATAAAAGCATCGACGCCGTGCTGATCGCCACGCCCCAGCACCTGCATTGCGAGCATTTCGTGGCGGCCCTCGATGCCGGCAAACACGTGTATCAGGAAAAGACTATGGCGTTCAGCGTGAAGCACGCCAAGCGTATGCGCGCCGCCTATCAACGCGCCGGCCGGCGTACGGTGCAGATCGGGCACCAGGCTTGTTCCTCCGGCCAGGTAGTGGACGCGGTGAATTTCCTGAAGACCGGAAACGTGGGTAAGATCACTGCGATTCACGCGCACATGTACCGCAACACGCCGCATGGCAAGCCGCAGTGGACGCGCCCCATATTCCCCGACATGACGCCCGAGAACATCATTTGGAAATCGTTCCTGGGCGAGGCGCCCGCGCATGAATTCGATGCGAACCGCTACATCAACTGGCGCTTCTTCTGGGATTATTCGGGCGGCAACGTGTACGAGAATATGTGCCACCAGGTGGCCTTCTGGTATAAAGTGATGGGCCTGAAGATTCCGCACACCGCCAACATGGTGGGCGGCGTCTATCTATGGAAAGACGGCCGCGAAGTGCCGGACACCATGAACGTGACGCTGGAACATCCCGAACAAATCCTGTTTTCGTGGGATTCGGGCTTCGGCAACAATCAACTGGGCAGCACCGAAGACGTACTGGGCACCGATGGCACCATCTCAAAGAGCCAGCAGATCCGCTACCTGCCGCAGAAAGTAAACCGCCCGGATGGCGCCGAGATGCTGGGATCCACGCGCACAGCGCCCAATGCGCACATGCAGAATTTCCTGGATTGCATCCGGTCGGGCCACGAACCCAACTGTCCGTTCGAACTGGGCTACCGGGTCTCGATTGCCTGCCGTATGGCGGTCGACAGCTACCGCCACCAGCGTCCGACGCATTGGGACGCCGCCAAAGACGAAATCGTTTAACCTGCTATTCTCTTTCAAACTATGGATTTCGAGTACACGCCCGAACAGATCCAACTGCGCAAGTCCGTACGTGAATTCGCCGAGGCGGAGATTGCGCCCCATGTGATGGAGTGGGACGAAGGCCAGATCTTCCCTGCCGAGGTGGTCGCCAAGCTGGGGAAACTCGGCTATATGGGCGCGATTTTTCCCGAAGAGTTAGGCGGCGCCGGCTTAGGCTACGTGGAGTACGGCATCATCATTGAGGAACTGTCGCGCGTGGATGGCTCGGTGGGAATCATCGTCGCGGCGCACACGTCGCTTTGCAGCAACCACATCTTCAAGATGGGTACCGAAGAGCAGCGGCAACGGTATATCCCGAAACTGGCGTCAGGCGAGTGGCTCGGTTGCTGGTCGCTGACGGAACCGGAGGCGGGTTCGGACGCAGCGGGAACGCGTACTGCGGCGCACCTGAACGAAGGCTGCTGGATGATCGACGGCGCCAAGACATTCACTACGAATGCGCATTTCGCCAACGTTTGCGTGGCCATGGCAGTGACGGACCGGACAGCGGCACAGCACGGCATCTCGGCGTTCATTATCGATCAAGGTACGGCGGGCTTTCGTCCCGGCAAGAAGGAAAACAAGCTAGGCCTGCGGGCCAGCGCCACGGGTGAAGTAATCTTCGAGAACTGCCGCGTACCGCAAACGCAATTGTTGGGCAAGCGCGGCGAAGGTTTCGTCGATAGTTTGAAGGTCTTGGACGGCGGGCGCATCTCGATTGCCGCGCTATCCATCGGAATGGCGCAGGGAGCCTACGATGCCGCACTGCGCTATTCGAAAATACGGCGGCAGTTCAGCCGGCCGATCTCGGAATTTCAGGCGATCCAATACAAACTGGTGGATATGGCCACTTCGATTGACGCGGCGAGGCTGCTGAACTACCGTGCCGCCACCATGCTGGATGCGGGGAAGCGGGTGACCAAGGAATCCGCCATGGCGAAGCTCTTCGCCTCTGAGGCAGCGGTCCGCGTGGCCGACGAGGCCGTGCAGATTCACGGCGGCTACGGCTTCATCAAAGACTACCCGGTAGAGAAGTTCTACCGGGACGTGAAGCTTTGTACCATCGGTGAAGGGACCAGCGAAATCCAACGCCTGGTCATCGCGCGGCAACTTCTGAAAAGCTGATGACAGATTGGGCGCGTAAGATTGCGGAAGGCGATACGCGCGCGCTTGCTCGCGCCGCTACGGGAATCGAGAACGGCGATGCACGGGCGCTCGAAGTGCTGCGCGAATTACGGCCGCGCACGGGACAAGCGATCGTCGTCGGCATCACCGGGCCCCCGGGCGCCGGCAAAAGCACGCTCGTGGATGCCATGGCGCGCGAACTGCGAAAACAAGGCCGCACCGCCGGGATTATCGCAGTGGACCCTAGCAGCCGGCGCACCGGTGGCGCGATCCTGGGCGACCGCATCCGCATGCTCGACCATCATGCCGACCCCGGTATCTTTATTCGTTCGATGGCTTCGCGCGGAACTTCGGGCGGCTTGGCGCAGGCCACCGCCAACCTGGCGACGCTGTTGGACGCCGCAGGCAAGGACTTCGTCATCATCGAAACCGTAGGGGTTGGCCAGGACGAAGTGGAAGTCGCAGACGTTGCACAGGTGACCGTGGTGGTGCTGGTGCCAGGGATGGGCGACGATGTCCAGGCGATCAAAGCCGGGATCATGGAGATCGCGGATATCTTCGTGATCAACAAATCGGACCAGCCTGGAGCAGAGCGAACGGAAAGGGAAATCCAAGGGGCGCTGAGCCTGGGGCAGGACGGGCAAAAGCCGGCGATCATCCGCACCATCGCGGCGAACGGAAGCGGGGTCGCGGAATTGCTGCGCGAGGTGGAGTCACGCCGCCGCGCGGTCATGCCGCCTCCCCCAGCGCAAGGAAGAAATATGTCACAAACGACGATAGGCATTATCGGCGGGAGCGGTCTCTACTCCATGCCGGGCTTCGAAGCTCAGGAAGAAGTGGTGGTAGAGACGCCGTTCGGGCCGCCATCCGATAACCTGGTCACGGGTAAACTGGCGGGACACCACGTGGCGTTTCTGTCGCGGCACGGGCGCGGCCATCGCCTCTCGCCTTCGGAGTTGAATTACCGCGCGAACATCTATGCGATGAAATCGCTGGGGGTGGAGCGCATCATTTCGCTGAGCGCAGTGGGGTCATTGAAGGAGGAGCACAAGCCGCTCGATTTCGTGATTCCGGATCAGTTCGTGGACCGCACACGCGGGCGCATTTCCACGTTTTTTGGCGATGGCATGGTGGCGCACATCGGCTTTTCCGATCCGATCTGCCCGCAGCTTGCCGGGGTAGTGGAACAGGCTTGCGCGGCGGCGGGAGTTACGGCCAAAAGAGGCGGCTCGTATCTGTGCATGGAGGGTCCGGCTTTTTCGACGCGGGCCGAGTCAAACCTTTATCGAAGCTGGGGTATGGACGTGATTGGCATGACCAATCTGCAGGAGGCCAAACTGGCGCGCGAGGCCGAGATCTGTTACGTAACCGTGGCTATGGTTACGGATTACGATTGCTGGCATCCGGAGCACGATGCAGTAACGGTGACGGACATTATCGCCAACCTGGTAAAGAACGCCGAGAACGCCTGCAAAGTTGTGGCGGAAGCGGTCGCCGGTATGCCCGAAGGCCGAAGCTGCAAGTGCGGGTCTGCCTTGGCGCATGCCATTATTACCGACCGCAAACTGGTGCCGGAAGCTACCCGGCGGAAACTGGATCTGATTGTTGGCAAATACTTCGTGTAACGATCGCGCGGCGTTGTTATTGGATTGCTGCTTGCGCGGCGCGGCGTGGCCTGCCGAACTGGTGCATTCGCTGGCGGGCGACGAATGTTCCGAGGCTCTGTTTCGCATCGTAGCGGAGGGGCTGGCGGATCGTTTTGAACCGGATCTATGCGATAATTATGCGGCGCTGTTCGCGGAAGCCATCGCACCCGGGGAAAGTGGCGCCCTGGTGGAACGCTATTGCCGCGTGCGCATGCCGAGGGCTATTGAGGGTGAGCCGCGCCAGATCTTTGTACTATCGCGCGTAACGCTAGGTGCGGATGTTGCGGTGACCAGCGTGATTTTGGATGCGGCCAAACGCCGCTTTCCCGTGGCGGAAATCTACCTGGTGGGGCCGCGCAAAAACTGGGAATTGTTCGCCGCCGATCCGCGCATTCTGCATGTGCCGGTGAATTACCGCCGCGGAACCCTACGCGAGCGACTAGCGGCGGGAGCGGAATTGCGCGCGGCGTTCGCGGAACCGGACTGCGTGGTGATCGATCCGGATTCGCGCCTGACCCAACTGGGATTGTTGCCCGTATGCGAGGAGGATCGCTACTATTTTTTCGAAAGCCGTGCCTATGGCGGCGATGGCGACGATGCACTGCCGGCCTTAACCCGGCACTGGGTGCAGCAGACCCTTGGCATCGCTGACGCGCGCCCATTTGTGGCGGTCGCGGAGGCTCCCGGCTTGCGCCAGCCAGGAATTGCGATCAGTCTTGGTGTAGGGGAAAATCCGGCCAAGCGAATCTCCGATCCTTTTGAAGCGGAATTATTAGCGCTTCTGTCGCGCACCGGCCTGCCGATCATCATTGATCAAGGCGCGGGCGGAGAGGAAGCCGCGCGCGTGGAGAAAGCCATCGCCGCATCTGGCGCAAGAGTGGAGCGCTGGAACGGATCCTTCGCCGGCTTTGCCTCGATCATCGCGGCCAGCCGACTTTATGTTGGCTACGATTCTGCCGGCCAGCACGTCGCGGCCGCGTGTGGAGTTCCGCTGATCGCGGTCTTCGCCGGTTTTCCATCGCCTCGCATGTTCGCGCGGTGGAAGCCGGCCGGACGAGTCATCCGCGTGGACAACCCGGACCCGGCCGGCGTTTTGGAAAAGGTGCGGCTTACTTTATCGGAAACGTTAGAGAGCCCACCGCGTTCGTATTCTGATCGAGCACAATAATCCTAACCTGCTGCGCGGCGGGGTTCGTGGGATGATCGGGCGCCAAGGGGATGCCCTCCTTCAGAACCGCATCATGCTGCTCTTTGGTGAGGTCGAGATTGAAATTCGATACGTTGGGTTCGCCGAGCGCGCCGGACGGGCCGCGATCGGAAATTAGGAGGTACACCGCGCCGGAAAACTTGCCGCCCTGCTCGCGCAGGATAACGTCAGCCGGATTGATGCGGATTTCGAGGTGCACGCCCTTGCCGCCCTCGGCCGGCGCGATCTTGGTGCGCAGTCCGATATCGGCCACATCCGAGGGACTTTGGAAAGCGGCCATCAGCGGGGCCTTCATGCGTTCCATGGGCGGGCGCGAATCGGGCAGCGCGTAGTAGCGTTCGCGGACTTGGATCTTCACGCCCTTGCGTTCGCTGGTAAGGTGCAGGCGATGAAACTTACTGTCCCAATTCTCGGCGGACGGATCGTAAGTAATCGCGTAACTGCCGGCAGCATTCTGGGCAATCTGCTTCAGGACGGCGCGCACATCTTCTCTGAAATAGCAGTGGCCGCCGGTTAAAAGCGCCATTTGCTCGAGGTCACGATTCACATCGGGACTCATATCGCGGCTGTAAGAAAGGGGATCGACGGCGGTCGCGGTCTTCTCCAAAGTGACGCCAAGGTGCGGCACGTAGAGCGCGCATTCCACCCAATCGCCATTGCAGGTGTTCTTCGTGTTATAGACATTCTGGACGCCATTCGTGATCCAGACAATGTCATGCCGGCCGGGATAATTCCCTAACTGCGCGCTCAGGTCTTCGAGCGCCTTGTAGGTCTTCTTGACCTCGTCTTCCATACCGGATTGAACAGGTCGGCCATGGCTGGCGGCTTTCATTACCTTGTCGAAAGTAGCAACCATGTCTTTAGGCCAAGCCTTGTCGTCCGCGGCCTTGGGACCGAATCCGTGAATAGGGGTGAGCACACCTTCGAGCGTGAGCACGTAGAAGTAGACGTTCTCGCCGGATTCAAGCTGGGGTAGCGATTTGTCGAATTCCTTCCAGGTATCCAAGCGATCGGCCTGGTTCATGTTAATCATGTCGAACAACACCACCGTGGCATGCGGCATGACTCCGCCCGGCCGGTTGGAAAACTCGATCGCCCCGAGGGGGGCCCCCGGCGCCGACGGCTTTTGGAAGGAATAGATGGTTTCGGGCTTACCCTGATCGACGATCTTGAAATCGGCGGCTGTAAGATCGGTTACCGGTTGACCGCTGGCATCGAGGACCACGGGGTAAAGATGGATTAATGGCGGCGGCGCGGGAGCCTGAGCCAGAAGTCCCGACGCGGCTAACGCCATGCCGCAAACAAATGTGCAAAGAAGTGTCTTGGATTTCGCCATAACAGAAGCCACAGTGTAACGCAACACGTGAAGCTTTACTGGACTGTAACGGTGACTTTGGCGGTCTTCCGGCCGAACTGATTGGTGGAGTAGAAGGTGTACGTGGTGGTGGCGGATGGGTTCACCACGACGCTGGTTCCCCGAATGGGGCCGACTTGGGGACTGACGATGTTATAGATGGCCCCCGTTACGCTCCAACTCAACGTGACTGGCTGTCCCGCGCTGACGGTCGTGGGATTGGCGGTAAAGCTGGCGATCTTTGGCGCCGGTCCTGTGGGCACGTTTGAGGGCGTGTAGACGGGGTTCATCAAGACGACGTCGAAGTTTGAGGCGGTGATGTTCTTCAGATTTCCCAGATCGTCATTATTCCAATTGTTGTCGGGCATGCCGCTGATGTAGACGGCGCTACCGTTATCCGCCAGGATCATGCCATATTTCTTCAAAGCCGTGAGGATCACCTGGTTGGCAGGCGAGAAGCCGGAAATATCGAAGCTCGATTTCAGCCGCATGCGCATGCCCATGGGCGGCGCGTTGGGGTCGGTAGTGCTTGAGGCCCAATGCGAGGCGGGCGGCGTAAACGCTTCCTGGGTAACCGGCACCGTGAAGCGCACGGCGTGGTTGATGGCACCCGCGGCCACTTCGTCATAACGCACCAGACCGGGGAATATGGGCAGGCCGGCAGCATCGGCCGAGGTCCAGGTGTACGGGCGCTGCTCGTTGATGGTCATATCCCAGATGGCGGTAGATCCGGCGGACCACGCGCCATTCGAGACGTGTGCGTAATAGAGTTCGTAGAGCCAGCAGCCGCCCTGATCCAAAACCAGCACGTGGCGATCGCCGTTGCCCGGATTGGGATACCCTTCAATGAGCGCGTTGGCGGGGATGGGCATCGGCCCGGGGTCGCTGTTTCCCGGATATTCGGTGATCTTCACCGGAACCTTGGGCTGCGTTCCGGCTTCGATCTGGTATGGAATGCCCATGGAACTTCCGGCGTACTTGCCTGCTCCGAAATCGGGATGGAGCGTGACGTTGGCGCCGATGTAGTTAATGAGGTTGGCGGAATTGGGGTCCACGGGAGCGCTAGAAATATCCGTGTTCCACAGGTTATTGGACGGGAACGGTACGAAGCCGTTCAGGGAGGCGAGCGGTCCGAGGCTCATGCCGGAACAGGTCCCAGCCTGGGCGAATGACGAGGCCGCGAGGCACAGGGGGAGTACTGCTAGAACTATCGTACGCATGCGTCTATTGTATATTGGCTTGCACATTGGCGCGACCATAACCTTTTGCGATAACTTTTTGCCATTACGGATTGCTACGATGAGCCTTCCATGAAACCTTTGCAGCTACTTCTGGTCGGGCTTCTGGCTGTTACCGCCGGTAGCCGCATCGAAGGGCAGTCAGCCGCCCGTTTCGCGCCGGACAAAATGGATACTTTCCTTTATGGCGCGGCGTTCTACGAGGAATACATGCCGGAGGATCGCCTGGAGAAAGACGTCCAGTTGATGCAGCAGGCGGGCATCAACGTAGTGCGGGTGGGCGAATCCACATGGAGTTTGTGGGAGCCGGAAGACGGGCGCTTCGAATTCGCCTGGATGGATCGCATTATCGAACGCCTGGCGCGAGCCCACATTCGCGTGGTCATGGGTACACCCACATATTCGATTCCGCCATGGATGTTCAAGGAGCATCCGGAGATTCTGGTGACGCGCCTGGACGGGCAGCGGGCCACATACGGGATTCGCCAGAATATGGATATTACCAATCCCGACTTTCTGCGTTATTCCGAGCGCGTCATCCGTAAAATTGCGGAACACTATCGTGACAACCAGACGGTAATCGGATATCAGATCGACAACGAGACCACGCCCTACGGAACGGCGGGGCCGAATGTGCAGGCCGGCTTCGTGCGGTATTTGCAGGAGAAGGTGGGCACGGTGGACCGTCTCAACAAGATCTGGGGGCTGGCGTATTGGGGACAAACCCTGCACGATTGGACGGAACTGCCGCCGCGCAACGGGATTCTAAATCCGGGCTGGAAGCTCGAATGGGATCGTTATCAGGATTCGCTGGCGACCCGGTATCTGGCCTGGCAAGCCGCGCTGGTGCGCGAATACCTGCGGCCCGATCAATTCGTAATGCAGGATTTTGGCGGCGCCACGCGCTCCGATGTCAACGAATACGCCGTCTCCAAAAGCCTCGATATCGCCGGCATCAACCCTTATCATCCGACGCAGGATTTATATGACGGCGAAGGCTCCAGCTACGGCGGAGATTTTGCGCGTTCGCTGAAGAATACGAATTATCTGGTTACTGAAACCAACGCGCAAACCATCGGATGGGATTCCCGCACGCAATTTCCTCCCTACGATGGGCAATTGCGGCAGGATGTCTATCTGATGGCTGCGACCGGGTCCAACATGGTCGAATACTGGCACTGGCACTCGCTACATTACGGGCAGGAGACTTATTGGAAGGGCGTACTCTCGCACGATCTGGAGCCGGGCCGCACCTATGCGGAAGTTTCGCGCACGGCGCACGAACTGCAGCGCATCGGTCCGCGTATCGTCGATTTTAAGCCTGCGCATCCGATTGCGCTTCTCTACAGCAATGATTCGCGGCGCGGCACGGAGTCCATGCCCTTCATGGTTTCGCAGCACGCGGGCGACATGCCGTGGAGCCATCCGGGCGGATACGACGTGGAAATGCGCAGCCTGTACCGGGCGCTCTATCGCGCCAATGCCGGCGTGGACTTCATCTTCCCCGAGACGGAAGATCTTAGCGGCTATAAGGTGGTGGTCGTGCCACCGCTATATATCGCGAGCGATGCACTGCTCAAACGTCTGGCGGCATACGTGCGCGCCGGTGGACACCTGGTGTTGACCTTAAAAAGTGGCTTCTGCGACGAGTATTCGACGGTCCGGCACGAGATGGCGCCCGGGCCGCTAAGGGAAGCGGCCGGCTTTCATTATCAGGAATTCTCCAATCTGGCCAAGCCGCTGCCGTTGAAGGGCGATCCCTTCGGCGTGGGCCCGGAAAATCGGGTTAGCGATTGGGCCGAGATGTTATTGCTCGATTCGGCGAAAGCGCTGGCCTATTACGATCACCCGTTTTTCGAGAAGTATCCGGCCATTACCGAGAATCACTATGGCAAGGGGATGGTGACGTATGAAGGCTCCGTGCTGAGCGACGCCCTGCAAGCCAAGGTGATCGGGCGAGTGATGGAGCAAGCAGGACTGGCCGCGGCAGATCAGCGTCTGCCGGCCGCAGTCCGAGTGAAGCATGGCGCCGGCCGCGATGGACAAGCGTTGCACTATTACTTCAACTTCTCCGCGACACCGCAGCGGATCGTTTACCCCTACGCCGGCGGACGGGAATTGCTGGCCAACGCCGCACTGGATCAGGGCGCGGCCGTGAACCTGGAAGCCTGGGGTGTAGCGATTGTTAAGGAAGGTGGAACGCCGCGGCCTTTGCATTGAGTGAGGGAAAATTCAGCACGGTACCGGATAGAACGTTTCCACAACCATCCGCGTTAATTTCGCGGTACACTCCGACTGATGACACCACTTCGCCGTGTAGCCGTGCTGGGAGCTGGCACCATGGGATCGCGCATCGCGGCCCATTTCGCCAATGCGGGCATCCCAGCTTTATTGCTCGATATTGTTCTTCCTAATCAGCCCAACCGCAACGCCGCTGCCTTGGGCGGTTTGGAAACAGCGCTGAAACAAAAGCCCGCCGCGTTCTTCACTCCGGAGACAAAATCACTCGTTACGCCCGGCAACTTTGAAGACGACCTCGCGAAAGTAAAAGATTGCGACTGGATTCTTGAGGCGGTCACCGAGAATCTTGAAATCAAGCGCGCCCTGATCGAGAAGGTGTTGAAGCATCGTAAGCCCGGCTCCATCTTCTCCACCAACACCAGCGGTATTCCGCTAGCCAGCATTGCCGAAGGCTTCCCCACCGAGTTTCGCCAGCATTTCCTCGGTACGCACTTCTTCAATCCGCCGCGATATCTGCATTTGCTCGAAATGATTCCCGGCCCCGAGACGCTTCCCGAGGTTCGCGATCATGTTGCCGAATTTTCAGACCGGCATTTGGGCAAGGGCGTGGTGCCGTGCAAAGACACGCCTAATTTCATCGCCAACCGCATCGGCAGCTTTCTCGGCGGCACCGTACAAAGCCTGACCGTCGAGATGGGCCTGACCATTGAAGAAGTGGATGCCCTTACAGGTCCCCTGATCGGCTTGCCCAAGAGCGCCAGTTTCCGCCTGCTGGATATTGTGGGGCTGGATATCTGGGCGCATGTGACCAAGAACCTGTATGATTTGGTGCCTAACGACCCCTGGCGCGAACGATTCGTGCTGCCCCCGTTTTTCGCACAGATGATCGAACGGGGCTGGATCGGCGACAAGCGCGGCCAAGGGTTCTACAAGAAAACCGGCAAGGGCGATAAGAAAGAGATCCAGGCGTTGGATCTGAAGACGCTCGAGTATCAGCCATCGAAGAAAGCACGCTTCGCATCCGTGGAAGGCGTGCGGAATATCGAAGATCTTCCGCAGCGCTTGCGCGCCCTGATGGGTCTGACCGATAAGGCCGGGACGTTCCTATGGAGACTCTTTAGCGACCTGGTGCTGTATTCGGCCAGTATGATACCGGAGATCTCGGATCGTATCGTGGAGATCGATCGGGCCATGCGCTGGGGCTACGCGAACTCGCTCGGACCGTTCGAATTATGGGACGCGCTGGGTGTGGAAGCAACCGTGGCGCGTATGCGGCAAGAGCAGCGCCCCATCCCGGAAAACGTCGAGAAAATGTTAGCCTCGGGCGCGAAATCCTTCTACGAGGCGCCGGATCATGACCGTCGCCCGCATCATGAATACTTTGATCTGCTCGCCAATTCCTACAAATGGATGGAAGAGCGTCCCGGCATCATCGTGCTGAAGGACATGAAGCACGCGCATGGCGTAGTGAAGAAAAACAGCGGCGCTTCGTTGATCGACATCGGCGACGGGGTGCTCTGCCTGGAATTCCACAGCAAAATGAATTCGCTGGGAGACGATCAGGTGGCGCTGGTGCGTTCGGGCATCGAAGAAACGAGCAAGAATTTCGAGGCCATGGTGATCGCCAACCAGGGCGAGAACTTCAGCGTGGGCGCCAACCTGATGTTGGTCTTGCTGGCAGCCCAGGAAGAAGAGTGGGACGAGTTGGAAGCTGCCATCAACCGCTTCCAGCAAGCCACCATGATGATTAAGTACGCACCAAAGCCGGTCGTATCGGCGCCCTTCGGGCTGACCCTCGGCGGTGGATGCGAAATCGCCATTCACTCCGCGCGGGTGCAGGCTTCCGCCGAGACCTACATCGGTTTGGTGGAGGTCGGCGTGGGCGTAATTCCCGGCGCGGGCGGCACCAAGGAAATGCTGCTGCGCTTCGGTAACGCGCAGAAAGCTTTCGAACTGATCGCATTTGCGAAAGTCGCTACCAGCGCGATGGAAGCACGCAGCCTCGGCCTGCTACGGCCTCAGGACCAGATTTCCATGAATCCGGAGCGCCTGATTGACGATGCCAAGCAACTGGCGTTATCCATCGCCCCGGGTTACGTCGCGGGCGTGCCGCGCACCGATGTGGAAGTGGGTGGCGCGGAAGATCTGGCGCTGCTCAAGACTGGCATCTATCTGGCCAGGCAGGGAAACTACATCTCCGATTACGATACCGTGGTAGGAGAGAAACTGGCATACGTATTGAGCGGCGGACCGTTGAGCGGCCGCCAGACGGTCACCGAACAATACTTATTGGATCTGGAGAGGGAGGCTTTCCTCAGCCTTTGCGGCCAGCGGAAAACGCAGGAACGCATGCAGCACATGCTGAAGAGTGGAAAGCCGTTAAGGAATTAATCATGCAAGAAGCCGTTATAGTCGATTGTCTCCGCACCGCCGTCGGCAAAGCCCCGCGCGGCGCCCTGCGTACTTCACGCCCTGACGATCTCGCCGGCGCGGTCATCAGCCGCCTTTTGGAAAAGCATCCGGAAATCTCGAAGGACGAGATCGAGGACATCGTCCTCGGATGCGCCATGCCAGAGGCCGAGTCGGGCAATAATATGGCCCGTTGCGTAGCTTTGCGGGCCGGACTGCCGGATATCGTTACGGGCGTCACCATCAACCGTTTCTGTAGTTCCGGTCTGCAGGCCATCGCCATGGCAGCCGATCGCATACGTGCCGGCAGCGCGCACATCATGATCGCGGGCGGCGCGGAGACTATGAGCATGATGCCGCGCGGTGGGCACAAAGTGGCGCCCAGTCCGTGGTTCGTCGACCATCGCCCCGAAATCTACATGAATATGGGGCTCACCGCCGAGTGTGTGCAGCGGAAATACAATGTGTCGCGGGAGGACGCGGACGCGTTCTCGTACCGCAGCCATCAGAACGCTTTGCGCGCGCAGTCGGAAGGCAAGTTTGACGAAGAGATCGTACCCTTCGAGGTCCAATGGGTAACGGCCAATGGGAAGAAGCCCAAAGTAACCAAGACCGTTTTCGCCAAGGACGAAGGTCCGCGCGCCGACACCACGCCCGAAGCACTCGCTAAGCTGAAGCCCGTCTTCCATGCTACCGGCACCGTGACAGCGGGCAACTCCTCGCAAACCAGCGACGGCGCAGCGGCGGCCATTGTGATGTCCGACCGGCGGGCACGCGAACTGGGCCTGAAACCCATGGCTCGCTTTGTCAGCTTTGCCGCCGGTGGCGTGCCCCCGGAGATCATGGGCATTGGACCCGTCGTGGCTATTCCGAAGGCTCTGAAGATGGCGGGCCTTAAGTTGGACGATATCGGATTGATCGAATTAAACGAGGCGTTCGGCGTCCAGGCGCTGGCAGTGATTCGCGAAGCGGGTCTCGATCCGGAAAAAGTGAACGTAAACGGCGGCGCCATCGCGCTCGGGCATCCGTTGGGATGTACCGGAGCCAAACTTACCGCGACCATTCTGCGTGAGATGGCCCGGCGCAATGTACGGTACGGCATGGTCACCATGTGTGTCGGCGGCGGCCAAGGTGCGGCGGGCATTTTCGAACGGCTCACATGATTTCAGCCGGATGAAATGCAGGAGTATGACGTTGCGTTAAAGCTATTGTTGCAGGGTCAGGCCACCTACACGATCGGCGCGTTGACCGGCGGGGTCATCGCTAAATGGCTGGATGTGGAACTGCCCAAGGTTCAGAACTTGAGGCTCGATCTGCTGGGCGAGACCGAAGGCGCCGAGTTGATCCAACTTGAACTGCAAAGCAGCAACGATCTCTCGATGCCGCTACGGATGGCTGAGTACTGTCTGGGTGTGGTTCGCTTACTCGGGCGATTCCCGCGCCAAATCCTTTTATACGTCGGCGAGGCTCGCATGCGAATGCCGAATGTGCTGAAAGGCGGCGGTCTGTCGTTTGAGTATCAGGCAGTTGACGTACGTGAGTTGGATGGCGAGCGTCTGTTGGAGAGCGCCGAAGTCGGCGATAATGTAATTGCAATCCTGACGAACCTGCGGGACCATAAAGGGACCGTGCGCAGGATTGTGACACGGATTGCCGGGTTGGCGCCAAGCGAACGGGCAATTGCACTGGAACAGTTGTTCATCCTGGCGGGGTTAAGGCACCTGGAAGAAACGGTGGAACAGGAGGCTCGGAAGATGCCCATCTACATCGACATTCTGGAAAACAAAGTCTTGGGGCGGGAATTCAAGAAAGGCTTGCAGGAGGGCCGGCAAGAGGGCCTTCAGGAAGGCCGGCAAGAGGGCCTTCAGGAAGGCCGGCAAGAGGGCCTTCAGGAAGGCGAACGTGCCATCCTGCGCCGCCAAATCGAAACGCGCTTCGGTGGGCTGCCGGCGTGGGCTGCCGACCGCCTGATGAGCGCATCCATCGAACATCTGGAGGAGTTGGCGCCGCGGGTGCTGGATGCCGCGAGCCTTGAGGATCTCCTGGGCTCGCCCTCAGCTTAGTTTGAAACGGTGGAACAGGAGGCTCGGAAGATGCCCATCTACATCGACATTCTGGAAAACAAGGTCTTAGGACGGGAATTCAAAAAGGGGCTGCAAGAGGGCCGTCAAAAAGGCAGTCAGGAAGGCTATTGCGCTATCCTGCGCCGCCAAATCGAAACGCGCTTCGGTGTGCTGCCGCCGTGGGCTGCCGACCGCCTGATGAGCGCATCCACCGAACATCTGGAGGAGTTGGCGCCGCGGGTGCTGGATGCCGCGAGCCTCGAGGATCTGTTGGGCTCGCCCTCAGCTTAGTTTGGGGCTGTAGTCTGTAATCAATTGTTCAAACGGGTTCACACGAAATAGGAGCATCAAATGGCAACGGCAACAGCATCGATTTCATTACCGAAAACCCAGGGCGGCGCATTCCTGATCGAAGAGCGCCTGCCCAGCGAAATCTTCACCCCTGAAGATCTGACTCCCGAACATCTGGCGATTGCGCGCACGGTGGACGAATTCTGGGCCAAGGAAGTCGGGCCCAATGTGGAAGCCATCCAGCACCACGAACCTGGCGTCGCCATGGCTTGTCTGCGCAAGGCTGCCGAATTGGGACTTACCGGCATCACCATCCCCGAACAATACGGCGGGATGGAACTGGATATGGCTTCGGCCATGGTGGCGGTGGAGCATATGGCCGGCGATGGTTCCTTTGCCGGATGGTACGGCGCGCATGTCGGCATCGGATCCCTGCCCATCCTTTACTTCGGTACTGAGGAGCAAAAGAAACATTACTTGCCCAAACTGGCCAGCATGGAAATGTTGGGCGCTTATTGCCTCACCGAACCGCACGCCGGTTCGGACGCGCTGGCAGCCAAGACTCGCGCCGACCTCAGTCCCGACGGCAAACACTACATCCTCAATGGCCAGAAGATGTGGATCACCAACGGCGGCCATGCCGATCTCTTTACCGTCTTCGCCAAGATCGGTGGGGAAAAGTTCACCGCATTCCTGGTCGAACGCAGCTTCCCCGGCGTCTCCAGCGGCGGCGAAGAAAAGAAGATGGGGATCAAAGGCAGTTCCACCACGGCCGTTTATTTTGACAACGTGCACGTGCCCGTCGAAAACGTGCTCGGCGAAATCGGCCGCGGCCACATCATCGCCTTCAACATCCTGAATGTGGGCCGTTTGAAACTGGGTCCCGGGACGGTCGGCGGATCGAAGAACGTTCTTGCGGTATCGCTCAAGTACGCCAAAGAGCGCAAAGCTTTCGGCCAGTCCATTGCTGAATTCGGCATGATCCAGCACAAACTGGCGGAGATGGCCATTCGTACTTACGCGGCGGAATCGATGACCTACCGCGTGGTGGGCCTGATCGAATCGCAGCTTGAGAATTTTTCCTGGTCCCAGCCGAATGCCGCACAGACCATGCTGAAAGCGGTAGAAGAGTACGCGGCCGAATGCTCCATCATCAAGATCTACGCATCGGAAGTGCTCGACTATGTGGTGGATGAGGGAGTGCAGATCCATGGCGGCTACGGCTACCACCAGGATTATCCGGTGGAGCGCGCTTATCGCGATTCGCGCATCAATCGGATTTTTGAAGGCACTAACGAAATCAACCGTTTGCTCACCACCGGCATGCTGCTGAAGCGCGCCGCGCGCGGCCAACTCGGGCTAGTCGCGGCAGCCACCGGCATTTTGCAAGAGGTGCTGGGCGGGCCGCGAGGTGACGAGGAAGAGATCACCGGTCCGTTCGCCGATGAAACCAAAATCCTGTTAAACGCCAAGAAAATCGCCCTGCTGCTGATGGGCGTCGCTTACCAAAAGTACATGTTTGAGTTGG
This sequence comes from Bryobacterales bacterium, assembly GCA_963738345.1. Classification (GTDB taxonomy): domain Bacteria; phylum Acidobacteriota; class Terriglobia; order Bryobacterales; family Bryobacteraceae; genus Bog-159. The sequence continues at coordinate 517,399 of CAVTWI010000002.1, read as the reverse complement.
AGAAACAGCAGGAGATCCTGGCTGCCATTACCGACGTCATCATGGACGTCTTCGCCATGGAGTCGTCGCTGTTGCGCGCGCAGAAACTGGCGGAATCCGGCAAGGGCGCCAATGCGGCGGATATGACCGCAGTATTGGTACGCGATGCCATGGCCCACATCGACGTGACCGCGCGTACCGTTGTAGGCGCATGCTCCGATGGGGACACCCTGCGCACGAATCTGGTGGTGCTGCGCCGTTTCTCGAAATACGAGCCGGTTGATTCCATCGCCCTGCGCCGCAAGATCGCGCACCGCCTGCTGGACGCGGAACGCTACATCGTCTGATGCAGGGCTCCACTGCATGGCCGGCGCTGCCGCTCGCGGAGTGGGAATCCACTCGCGCCACACTCCACATGTGGACGCAGATTGCCGGTAAGATACGTCTGGCTTTGAGCCCGCGCGTGAATCACTGGTGGCAAGTGCCGCTCTACGTGACCGCGCGCGGGTTGACCACATCCGCCATCCCCTACGGCGACGATCTGTTCGAGATGGAGTTCGATTTCGGGGCTCACAACCTTGAAATCCGCAGGACAGGCCGGCCCACGGCATTAGTGCGCCTCTACGCTCGTTCCGTCGCAGATTTCTACCAGGCCACCATGGCTGCCCTTGAAGCCAGCGGAATCGAAACGAAGATATGGACGATGCCGGTCGAAATCGCCAATCCAATTCCCTTCCCCGACGATCAACTGCATGCGTCCTATGACCCCGAATATGTGAATCGCTTCCATCGCATCCTGCTGCACGCCGATACGATTCTTAAAGAATTCCGCGGCCGTTTCATCGGCAAAGCCAGTCCCGTACATTTCTTTTGGGGCAGCTTCGACTTGGCCGCCACTCGTTTCTCGGGACGCCGTGCCCCGGAGCGCGAAGGCGCCGACCCCATTACCCGTGAGGCGTATTCGCATGAATGCAGTAGCGCTGGATTCTGGCCCGGCGGAGGTGACATTGCCGGACCCGCCTTCTACTGCTACGCCGCGCCCGCGCCGGAAGGTTTCGGCGCACACCCGGTGCGTCCGGCGGCGGCCTACTATCACAAGGGCTTGGGCGAATTTATTCTGATGTACGACGATCTCCGGCAGAGTGCCGATCCGCGCGGCGCGTTGCTCGATTTTCTGCAGACCACCTATGAAGGCGCCGCTGACCTGGGCAAGTGGGACCGCGGCAACCTGGAACGTCCGTGAAGCGCGCGCCGCATACCTTAGTTCTTGCCTTATTCGCCACGATCCTCCCGGCACAGCAGCCGCCCGATCCTGCCGAACTACTCACCAAAGCGCGCGCCCAAGTAGTCGCCCGCGCCAAGCGGTTGCCCGATTACGTGTGCGTCCAGACGGTCGATCGCCAATATTTCAGACACGCCGTCACCCGAAGCACGCCGCGGGATTGCGCGGCCATCATGGCGCTCCGCAGAGACAATCCACGCGATTTCCCCCTGTTTGCAACTGACCGCTTGCGGCTGGAAGTCAAGGTTTCGCGAGGTATGGAGATCGGCACTTGGGCGGGCTCCAGCCAGTTCGATTCCCGTAGCATCTTCGATCTGATCGGCGGCGGAGCTTACGGTACCGGCGCCCTAGGCACATTCCTGGGAGACATCTTCGAAAACGGGAAGGCCACTTACAGCTTTATTGGCGCAGGCGGGACCGGAGCGGCCAAGCTTGCAGCCTATGGATACCAGGTTCCAGAGGATGCCAGCCACTATCAAATAAAAGCCGGTGCAAAGTGGGTGCCGACCGCCTTTCACGGCGCATTTTGGATCGATCCGGATTCGCTCGATCTGAAACGCCTCATGGTGAATGCCACAGATCTGCCGGCCGAAACCAAGGGCTGCGAGGCGGCCACCACGGTGGAATACGACAAGGTCCCGGTCGGAACCGGTGAGTTCCTCCTCCCCCAACGCAGTTCCATGCGCATGGTGTTGACCGATGCCACCGAAACCCTGGCCAACTCCGTTTATTCGGGTTGCCGCGAGTATCACGGCGAAGCCACCATCCATTTCGATGCCGCGGCTGCGGAAAACGGGACCCAGGCCACGACATCGTCAACCCCGCCAATACCCAGCGGCCGCTCGCTGTCCCTGGCTCTTACCGCGCCCATCGATACGGATACGGCAGCCGCAGGCGATATCGTCACGGCAAGGCTTCGCAAAGCCGTCCGCATTTCTAAAGAACTGCAAGCGCCCGCCGGAGCGACGGTACAGTTGCGACTGGTGCAGATGCGGCACGTGCTCGATAATCCCAGTGGGTTCGTGCTTTCCCTGCTGGCCGAGAGATTGGAATGGCAGGGAATCTCGCTACCCCTCTACGCCAGCATCGATCGAACCGGGGAGGGTTTCTCCGGACTCTTGCCGGCCAAGTGGAACGCACCCCTGGTGGCGTCGTTCGCTTTCGAGACGAGCAAGAACCGTCACATCGTGCCGGCAGGTTATCAAATGAACTGGATCACAGTCCCGCAGCAATAGCCCCGTCGAGAAGCTCTTGCAACAAAACGGTCAAGCGTGGTGTCGAAGTGGGAGAAGCGTCACCATGCTCATCCCCGGACGGCGAACATGACCACCACCCTGGAATTGCGCGGCGTCACCAAACGTTTCCCCGGCGTCCTGGCAGTTGACGACGTCAGCTTCACAGCGTACGCGGGAGAAATTACCGGCTACCTTGGGCCTAATGGCTCCGGCAAGTCCACCACCATGAAAATGATCGCCGGGCTTATCGATATCGGATCCGGCGAGATCCTCTTTCGCGGTGAGCCGATCCGCAAGGACCTGATCGCCCACAAACAGCGCATGGGTTACGTGCCCGAGGAGCCGCATCTCTACGCTCATCTCAGCGGGCTGGAATACCTGGTGATGGTATCCCAACTGCGCGGGTTAACCGATAAGCGGACCGGCGAACGGATCGACGGCCTGCTGCGGCTGCTCTCGTTACATTCGGACCGTCACTCGCCCATCTCCGCTTATTCAAAAGGCATGCGTCAGAAGATCCTGCTTGCCGGGGCGCTATTGCACGATCCCGATCTTCTGCTGCTCGACGAGCCGTTTTCCGGCTTGGACGTGTCTTCGGCATTGGTGTTGCGGAGCCTGGTCCTCGAACTCGCGGCGCGCGGCAAAGTGATCCTATTTAGTTCCCATGTGCTCGAGACCGTCGAGCGGGTTTCCTCGCGGGTGGTTATTCTGCACCGTGGCAAGGTTGTCGCCGACGATTCCATTGAGCATTTGCGTTTCCTGCGTTCTGCTTCGAGTCTGGAAGATGTGTTCTCACAACTCGCCATCGAACAGGACACCGCAGCTATCTCGCGGGAAATTGCCGACCTGATCAGGGATTGAGGCGCCACCGTGAAGAGACTTCAATTCCGCGTTCTCTATCGCGAATTTCTCTTCCGGATCGTGGATCTGGATTTGCTCTCCGCGCACGCCGAGGGTGATAGCCGCACTCTGTTGGGACAATTCGCAGCGCTGCTCGTCTTTTTCAGCCTCGTGCTTGCCATAGGCGCTGGAATATGGGCCGCCAACGTCAAGGATGACCGCCTGCCGCCGCTGATGCACTTGATTAGCGCCTGGACCATGGAGCACTTCTTAATCGCGACCACTATGCTGACGGTGGGTGTGTTCGCCGTATTGAGCTGGGAATCCACGTTTCCGGACCGCCGCGATGTTTTGGTTCTCGGACCTCTCCCCGTCCGCGGGCGCACGCTGTTTCTGGCGAAAGTCGCGGCGGTCGGCACCTCGCTCGCTCTAACTGTAGCCTCCCTGCATGTACTGGCCGGACTGGCGTGGCCCATCGCCCTCGCACAATTCGATTCGGCGCCAGCCCCCTCGCTGGTTTTCGATCCCGCGCTCCCGCCGGTTCGCGCTGCGGATTTTCCGCAGGTCATGAATCGCGATATTGCACCGATGTTGCACCGCCTCGACCTGGCGGCAGAGGACGGCCGCGCCGGAATCGTCATCGGAGTGTCTGAACACGGCGAGCACCGGATCATGACCTACGGTTCGGCGAAACCTGATTCTGTCTTCGAGATCGCCTCGATTACCAAAACATTCACCGGTTTGCTACTCGCGCGGATGGTTTCCCAGGGGAAACTCGATCTTCGCGATCCCGTTCGCGATCTTCTTCCCGCAGGCTCCGCGGCGCCGCCCACCGGCTATCCAATCACGCTGCTCGACTTGGCCACGCACCATTCCGGCCTGCCCCGTATGCCCGACAACGCGGGCCCCGGCGATAAGCGGGAGGCCTACACCGACTACCGCACCTCCGATCTCTACGACTTCGTCAAACGGTACGGCTTGGGGAAGCCGGCGGATCCGCAGTTTTTTTACAGCAATATCGGTTTCGCGGTACTTGGCACGGCACTGAGCAACCGCGCGGGGGAGACCTACCCGGAACTTCTGAGCAGCGAGATCACGGGACCACTGGGAATGAAGGAAACCGTCATCGCGCTTCCACCCGAACTTCGCGCTCGCCTGATGCAGGGCCACAATGGCGAGCGGCAGCCAACTCCGCCGTGGGACGTGCTAGGAGCCTTCGATAGCGCCGGTGGTATCCACTCGACGGCCGGCGACATGTTGACGTATCTTGACGCCCAACTGCATCCCGAAAAGACCCCCTTGCGCGCGGCCCTGGTGGAATCCCAACGGGTTCGTGCCCATGTAGCAGGCAGGATGAGCATCGCCCTGGCCTGGAACTACGATTCCGATACCGGCGTATATTCGCACGGGGGCGCAACGGGCGGCTTCACCAGTGTGGCTTTCTTCGAGCCGCGCCGCGATTTTGCCGCGGTAATTTTCATAAATGCCGCTCCGGTTACATTTCCCTTTATCGAGTTCTTGGGACAGCACGTCCAGCAGCGCCTTTCCGGCGAGCCCGCTTTGTCGTTAGCGCCCGTCCTGGTCCCCGCCGCGGGGCCTATTCGTTCCTTCTTCGCTTACTGGATCACCATGCTGGCTGCCGGTGGATTCATTTACTGCTGCGTACTCAGTTTGCAGGGGCTCGCCGTTCAAGTGCTGCCGCGGCGTTGGTTTTTGCGAGTCTCCACGTGGCTGCAACTGGCGGTCTTCTGCCTGCTGGTGAGCGGCTACTTTCTCCAACGGTCGCCAGTCACAGTGCTGGTGGCCGGCCCGCAAAAGCCTTGGGTTTCGTGGATTCCCTCGTATTGGTTCGTCGGCCTGTACCAACAGTTAAGCGGCTCGCTGCATCCGGCTCTGGCAGCCTTTGCGCAACGGGCCTGGATCGCTTTGTTGGTGGCCGTGTGCGCCACGGGGATTGCCTATGCGGCGTCATACCTCCGCACCCTGCGCCGGATCGTTGAGGAACCGGATATCGCCTCGGGATTCAAGAATGCCTGGTTGCCGCCCTTCGGCGGACCCTGCGAAACTGCCATCGCGCAGTTCAGCATTCGCAGCCTGTTGCGCAGCCGCCAGCACCGCATGATTTTCGCATTCTACCTGGGCGTTGGGCTGGCGTTCGCCATCCTGTTCCTAAATGCTCCGCTCGAACTGTCTGGACCGCATTCGGGCGATCCCTGGCACCTACCCACCGTCCCACTGCTCGCCTCAACAATCGTCATGATGGGATTTTGGGTGGTCGGCGTTCGCGTGGTATTCTCGCTGCCACTCGATCTGCAGGCCAATTGGGTTTTTCGGGTGATGCCGTTCGCAGCGGGAAGGAAGTGCCTGAATGCCCGCCGGCGCGCCCTCCTCGCGCTCTTGGTGGCCCCCGCCTGGGTGATTTCTGCTGCCGCGTTGATCCCATTGTGGCCCTGGCGGGATGCTATGGCTCATTTAGCTGCTTTAGGTTTGCTCGGAATCTTCCTGGCCGAGTTTTCTTTCGCAGGCACGCAAAAGATCCCATTCACTTGTTCCTATCTGCCGGGCCGATCGCACATAAACATCACTTTCCTGCTTTGGATTTACATCATCCTTGCCGGAATAGTGGGGTGCGCCATAGCCGAGCGAGACGCGCTCGAAAAACCCGCGTCCACCGCGATCCTCCTTGCTGGGCTTGGAATCGCCGCTCTGTTCGCTGTGGGGCGGAACAACTGGCTAGCCCGGCCGAGCCAGGCAGAACTCCGTTTCGAGGAGATACCGGCCGACCAATTGGTTAGCCTGGAATTATCCTGACTAAACCCGGATGGCGCCTTCTTCGGGCACGACATGGCGGCCTCGTTCCGCGGACCAGATCTTGGTGAATTCCGCGCCGAAGAGCAAAATCAGTGAAGCGTAGTACAGCCAAACCACAATGACCACGAAAGATCCGGCCGCGCCATAGGCTGATGCCGTCGCGCTCCTCCCCAGATAGATTCCGATGGCGATTTTCCCGATGGTGAAGAGAAAGCTGGTCGCAATCCCACCAACCCACACATCGCGCCACTGAAGCTTAACGTCGGGCAAGACCTTAAACATCGCGCCGAACAGCGCCGCGATGGCGAGGAACGAGGCAAGCAGACCGCTGACTCGCACCAATGTGCTCGAGATCCAGGACGGGAGCATCCCGCCAATCCACGTACCAGCGGCTGACAGAACGGCGCTCAGCGCGAGCGAGACCAGCAGAAGAAAGGCAACGCCCATGATCATCCCAAACGACAGAATCCGTTTGACAACGAACGATTTGATGCCGCCTGCTTTGGGGTCGGGGGTAACGTGCCAGATTCTGTTGAGAGCGTCTTGAAGTGCAACAAAGGCGCCCGTGGCCCCGAGAATTAACACCGCGATGCCGACTACGGCGCCCACGATACCTCCCGATTGGCTGTTCGACGCCTTGGCCACCATGACTTGAATTTCCTCGGCGGATCCGGGTCCGATGAGGGTCTGGATCTGGTGCTGGATGGCCATCTGTACGGTTTCGCGCCCTAACAGGGTTCCGGCGACGCCGATGGCAATTAAGAGGACGGGCGCCAGGGAAAAAGTCGCGTAGTAGGCGAGTGCGGCGCCTAGGGTAAGGGCATCGTCGTCAAGGAAGCCATTAAATGTGCGTTTGAGGTATTCCCAGATTCCAATGCCTGAGTTCATACGTGGCTACGTGGCACGCTGCATGCCAATGTGGATCTCTCGATGCTCACGGCGCAAGCGCTCCTGGCGTGCCACCGGCATTTAGAACGGGAGTTATGATTGGGTGATGGCGCGCGCAAGCGACAGTTCATTGGTGAAGCGAAACGGGCGGCTATCTAAGCCGACCGTCTCTAAGCTAGGTCGGGATTTGCGGAAGATCAGCGACCGGATCGCCGCGTCGGGCCTGAAGCCATTGAGCAGGCGTGACATCGAGCGCGAAGTCGCGGAAGACGTGGGGCCCGGTAGGGCGTGCCTTTGTGGACATTTCTTGACGCGGGAGTCCTGATAGCAGGGGCTAGGGGCGAAGACGCGGATCGGGAACGTGGCTTAGAAATCCTGGCGGATTCCGATCGTAAGTTTGTCGCCAGTCCCTTCCTCTACCTCGAAGTGGCGCCCAAAGCCAGTTTTCACAAACGACGAGCGGATACATCCTTCTATGGACGCTCACCACTTGGCAGCCGCGCACGTCGGTGGAGCTATTGAACTGATCACGACTGAGAAGCAATCGAAACCCGTGTATCGTTCGAGTCCGATATCTCTACAAAAACAGCTAAGGCGAGCGATTGAGCGCTTCCCGGCAATTTATCGCGCTCCGGCAGGTCCCGCCCCTCCGCGATGCTCAGCATTGCGTAGAACACATCCGCGCGAATTCATCAAGCATCAAATCCGTAAGAGTGTTGCCGGGGAATCATAATGGCTCCGAGGGCTTCGTCTGATTGCCGCCGATCTGCACGAGTTCTTGCTTCAGAGGGGCCGCAGCAGGCGCCGGCGGACGCAACAAGGTCCGCGGCAACTTCGAAAGGTACACCAAGCGCTCGATGGCGGGCAACAGCCGTCGAACGGTCTTGCCGTTAAACAGCAGGCTTCCCGCCACCAGCGCCGGATGCGGAATGGTGGTACAACAGCGGGCGCAAATGTCGATCTCGCCGGCGTGCCCCGAAGCATGAGCCCGGCGCATGCGCTGCATCTCCTCCGAATTCCAAATACGCTCGAGCGGTTCGACCGCAATGTTGCCCAGCGGCGCGCCATCTAACATATAACTCTGGCAGCACGGATAGATGTCGCCATTCTGCTTCACGTACATGGGCCCGCGCCATAAATAATGGCAGGGATGCTTCCAATCTTCCGCCGCATGGCCCGCGTCCGGGCGCATCATGTTGGTCTCGTCTTCCTTGATCCGAACCTGGTCGACGCCCGCGATACCGCGCCAGAAACGCGCAAACTCGCCCACCTCGCCGGCATTACGCTCCATGCGCACCATCTGCACGACGATCTGCAGTTTGGATCGCCGCGCCCGCTTCATCTCCGCAAACCGCACGAAGTTGGCGCGTACCTTTTCAAACTTGGCGCCTTTCCGGTAAAATTCGAAGCTCTCTTTGCTGGCGCCGTCGAAACTCAGGGTGATCTGTTCCAAAGGCGAGTCGAGTACGCGCGCCGCGACCCGCTCGTCGAGAAACGTACCGTTAGTCGAGAGCAGCGTGGAGATGCTATGGCGGTGACAGAACTCGATGCGTTCGAAGATCTGCGGATCCATGAAAGGCTCGCCCAAACCGATGAGCATCATGTGCTCCGCGGTGGTGCCCGATTCTCGAACCAGGCGATTGAATACGTCGCCGGACATGTCGGCCTTGGGCTGTCTGTGCGTTTCCCGCGGGCACATGGGGCAATAGAGGTTGCACTTGGCGGTGGTTTCGACGATATACTCCACCGGCAGCGCGGCCAGGTTGGAGCGCCGCGCCAGATATCCCCACAATAATTTTGCCCGGTTCCAGGCTCGCATCGGTTCTTCCATTGTAACCGGGGCCTGACGCCTGTTATCAGTAGATAGATGCACGAGCGCGCACGGTTACTCAATACCGCACCCGTCCGCCCTGGGGGCGAGTACGTCCTCTATTGGTGCCAGATGAACCGGAGGGCGGACGCCAACCAAGCACTCGATTTCGCCGGCGATCTGGCGAACCAACTTCACTTGCCGGTGCTGTTCTACGAGGGCCTTACTTTCGATTACCCTTATGCGAGCGACCGGTTCCATCGCTTCATCCTGGAAGGCGTGCCGGAGACGGCGCGGCGTCTAGCGGCCCTGGGAATCGGATATGTTTTCTATCCGCGTCGAGGGCCGCAGGATCCGAATAACGTGCTATACCGGCTCGCGGCGCGGGCAGCGGCGGTGGTTACCGACGATTATCCGACCTTCGTCACAGCACGGCACAATGCCAGCGTGGCGCCCAAGTTGGACGCGCCATTTTATGCCGTGGATGCGAGTTGTATCGTGCCGATGTCGTGTTTTGAAAAGCGCGAGTACGCGGCTTATACCATCCGGCCCAAGCTGCGCAAACTGCTACCGAACTACTTCTGGCCCGCCGCGCCAGTGAAGGTCGGGAAGCAGTATAAGGCGCGGAAGTCCGAGTTTCACACCGAGGTGACGGAGGAAAACATAGCCACCTTGGTGGCATCGTGCCAGATCGATCATTCAGTAAAGCCTTCGGTTGGGATCCATGGAGGGAGGGTGGCCGCCAAGAAGCGCCTGGCCGAATTTCTCAAGCACGGCTTGTCACGTTATGCGGAAGAGAGCAATCAACCGTCGGCGCACGCCACGTCCGGCCTGAGTCCCTATTTGCATTTCGGGCAAATCTCGGCGCTCGAAGTAGCGTTGGCGGCAAAGGCGTCGGCGGAATTTCTGGAAGAACTCATCGTGCGGCGCGAACTGGCATTCAACTTCGCCCAATTTGAGCCGCGCCTCGATTCGCTGGATGTGCTACCGGACTGGGCGCGCGAAACCATGCGCAAGCACGCGCGGGACCGGCGCAATCCGCTTTATACCGCCGAACAGTTCGAGCATGCGGATACGCACGATGCATTGTGGAATGCCACCCAACAGGAATTATTGGTTCGCGGGACGATTCACGGTTATTACCGGATGTACTGGGGCAAGAAAATCATCGAATGGTCGGCGAGTTATGCCGAGGCGCTGCGCACCATGATTTACTTGCACGACCGGTACGCGCTCGATGGGCGCGATCCGAATACTTATACGAATATCCTCTGGTGTTTCGGCCTACACGACCGGCCGTGGCCCGAGCGCGAAATCTTCGGCAAGATCCGATCGATGACCTTGGAGGGGATGCGGCGGAAAACGAATGTGGACGCCTATGTTGCGGAGATGGGCGCTAAAGCCATCATCTCGGCATAGAGGTACTGAAAGTCAGGATCGGCGGCGAGTTCGATATGGCGGGAAACGCCAATGATTTCCCGCAGACGCCCCTGCCGCGTGCCGGGAGCCAGCAGCAAGGTGCGCGCGCCCCGCAGTGCCGTATTGCCTACGGGTTCGACGGCCATGCCAACGGGCAGCAGTCCGATGGCGCGGGCACTCGACTCGCCAATATAATTGCCGAATGCGCCGGCCAGGCAAAGCTGGTCCACACCGTCGGTGGTGAGCATGCGGAGTCCGGCGGCCATGGCGCCTTTGGCGAGTTGCAGTTCGCGGATGTCGCTTTGGGTAAGCGTGACATCCCCGTCAAGGCGCAAGCGTCTATCGGGGGTGTTCAGGCGGCCGTTGGGCGCGATTAATCCTAGATCCAGCGCGCAGGCTGCTGCGTCCACCAAGCCGCTGCCGCAAATGCCATGCGCGGCCCCGCCGCCGATAACGTGGCAATCGAGGCGGCCCTCGCGCAAGTGCACCCGATCGATGGCGCCCGTACCCGCGCGCATGCCCGAAGCGATGCGCCCACCTTCGAAGGCGGGGCCGGCGGCGGTGGAGGCGCAAGCGATACCGCGGGCGGATCCAACGATGACTTCGCCGTTGGTGCCGATATCGAGTAGCGCGCGAGGGCGTGGTTGCCGGTCCAGGTTGGTCGCAACGATGCCACACAGCAGGTCGCTGCCCACGAATCCGCCCAGACACGGCAGGAATTCGACAGGTCCAGGCCACCCGATCACGCCGCGATCGAAACGGCAGGCGCCCAGCGCCGGCGACAGAAACGGAGCTTGTGTAAGCGGCGCTACATCCAGTCCGCAAAAGAGGTGATGCATTGCGGTATTGCCAGCAATCAGGATTTCGGCGAGCGGGGGGGGGCCGAGCATACGCTCCAGGGCATCGCGAATGAGACGGCCCAGTTCTCCGGGATGATGGAGGTCATACTGCAGGCGGCTCATCACATCCGCACCATAGCGCGCCTGGGGGTTGAGCGCGGTTGCGAAGCGCACCACTTCACCCGTGGAGAGGTCCACAATCTGGACCACAAGTGTAGTCGTACCGAGGTCTATTACAGCTCCAAAGCCGGGTCGCGGGTCCATAGGAACCGCGGATTCGTCGGTAAGTACCCGCAGGTTCCATGGCCGCAATTCGATTGTGACGGGGCCGAGGGCGCTGGCACGGCAGGCCAGTCGCCAGCCATCGCGAAGATCCGCCGGCGAAAGCACATCCTGCATTGCCGGGGTCACGGGAACATGGCCTTCAACAACGCGGACGCGGCAGCCTCCGCAAGCGATTTCTCCGCCGCACGGAAACTCGACCCCGGCCTGAAACAGTTGATCGGCGAGGGTCTGGGGGGGGCTCGGATGAAGTTCGAGTTTCACGAGCGGCTGCGTGCGAATTGGGTCATGGCGTCCATATTGGCTTGTGGCGTACCGCGCGGCACTTCGCAGCCGGCGCCGCAAATGTAAGCCCCGCCCGCTTCTTCGTGACATTCTGCCAAGGCGGCGGTGACGGATTCAGGAGTGCCATCGCGCAGCGTACGCACGGGGTCCAGGTTGCCGAGCAGCACCTGGGATTCGCGCATGGCGCGGCGGGCCTGGTCGAGCGTGGTAAAGAAATCGAGGTCGATAATATCCGCGCCGGTCTGCCCCATCCCTTCGACGATACGGCGGGTATTGCCGCAGATGTGCAGCCGCACGGGTACCCCCAGCCCATGTATGGCGGCGATCAGGCGCTGTTCGCACGACAGCACGAATTGGGTGTAGAGCTTGGGCCCGATTAAGGAGGCGGCTGCATCGCCAATTCCGATGATGGTGGCGCCGGCCTCGACCTGGGCACGGGCGAATTCGACCTCCATGCGGATAGTGAAATCGAACAGATCTTGCACGAAGGATGGATCGTCAAAGAAATCGAGCATCAGGGTGTTGAGGCCCCGCAGGTCTGCACTCATGGCGCAAGGACCTTCCACCCAGCCCTCGACCAGGCGGGTATCGCCCGTGCGCTCGGCCAGCAGGCGAACACCATCCACGCGGTCGCGCATGCGGCCGGGGGCGGCCGGATCGGGCTGGCGAAGGCCAGCGAGTTTGCTCTTTTGATCCAGCAGCGCCCGCCCTTCGTTAATCGCGGGAGGTTGGTCGTCGAACCATTCGACGGCTGCCCCGAGATCGGTAGCCTCGCGCGCGGGGTCCGAGATGGCGGACACGTGGTCAAATCCGAAGCGATCGGCCACCGCCAATTGGGCCGCGGCGAGGACGCGATGGTCACGCGCGTAATCACCATAGCGGACGCCGGAAAAATCCGCGGCGAACATCATAGTGATGGGCATGAGCGGGAGTGAATCAGTAGGTTCGCCCTGAATTTTGGCGAGAATACGTTGTTTACCGGTCATGGCTGCACTTTCACAATGTCGGCGTCGTAGCTGGCCGCGATACGCTGGCCCGGTTCGGCAATCACGAAATCGGCGGGGGCCCAATCGCCATTGACGAGGCGCCGCAGCCATGACAAATCGCCGGACATTTGTTCAAAGGTCCAACCTTTTTCCTTGGCTTCTTCGAGCGCTTCGCCGAAGAATTTGCCGCCGGTTTCGAGACCCGTCTCGATGAAGGTGAGCTTCCGGTATTGCGAGCGGTAGCGCGTCAGTTCGTCGTACAGATACCGTCCGTTATCGTCGCCGTACTTGCGAATCATCTCTTCGAGAGGCTGGTCGAAGCCCATAGTGTCGTGGGTCAATTGCTGCAAGCCCTGGCCGCGTTCGAGCCAACCGGTGGAGCGGTAGAAGGTGCCGGGGTTCTGCTCGAAGTAAGACTGGTAGCGCTGGCGGCTTCCCATCAGCAGGGCTATGCAATCGTGCGCGCGCGGCATTACCAGGCGGGTGTGGCGGGCAGTAAGACCGTCGAGACCATTGCCGCAGAGTCCATACCCCAGCAGGATGGCATTATAGCGGCCTTCAGGAGTGCGGTCGACCATGCCCTGAATCTGTTCGCCCATGGGCTGGCGGCCCAGATCGTGGAGTCCCTTCGGCAAAAAGTCAACATCCACCTGATGGGGCGAATGCGCGGCAGCCTCGCACATTTCGCGAAACAGCACTTCGCAAGAGATCAGTTTCAGGCGCATGGAGCGTTCGCTTTGGTTTTAGCGCAGACGAGGGCGCGAATAAATTCGGGAGTGGAGCCGCAGCAGCCGCCCACGAACGAAGCGCCCGACTGGCAAAGTTCCTGGTAATGAGAGGCGAAAAAATCGGCCGAGGTCTCGTATCGAATGGCTGCACCTTCGATCTTCGGCAGCCCCGCATTGGGTTTGATCCACACGGGCAGGGGGCAAGCGGCATGCAGGCGGCGGCACACGGGCGCGGCAAACTCGATCCCTACGCCGCAATTGGCGCCGATCGCGTCGGCCCCGGCTTCCATCATGGCGACGGCTACCGCCTCGGGGGTGGCGCCGGTCATGGTGCGGTCTTTGTTCTTGCCGGAATCGAAGGCAAAGGAAACGATCACGGGCAGGCCGGTAATTTTGACGGCATCGACTGCCACGCGGGCTTCTTCGATGTCGCTCATGGTTTCGAGCAGCAGGGCATCGGCTCCGGCGGCAGCGAGCGAGACGGCCTGCCCGGCGAAGGCGGCTTGGGCATCAGGCACCGAAATTTCCCCGGCCATGAGCAATTTGCCGGTAGGACCAATGGAAGCAAATACCAGCGCACGTCCCGCGGCCGCGCGTTTCGAGAGGGTCACTCCCTCGCGATTGATGGCATCCAGATCGCCTTGGAGCGCAGCGGCATTAGCACGAAAAGTATTGGTGAGGATGACCTGGCTTCCAGCTTCCACGTAGGCGCGGGCAACCGCCTCAACGTTGTCGGGATGCGTGAGATTCCAGAAATCGGGCGATTCGCCGGGCGGCAGTCCGCGCGCTTGCAGTTCCGTGCCCCAGGCGCCATCCGTGATGAGCGGGCCGTCTGCCAGCCATGCGTGCGGAAGGCTCACGCGGCCACCAATCTGCGCGCTAGGGCCACCGCCGCACCGGCGCTATCGCCATAGCCATCCGCCCCGATCGCGTCGGCATATTGCTGCGTGACGGGCGCGCCGCCAATCATGATCTTCACCTTATCGCGCAAGCCCGCGGCCTGGAACGCGTCAATGGTGGTCTTCATGGATGTCATAGTGACAGTGAGCAGGGCGGAGAGTGCTACCAGGTTGGCGTTGCGCGCGGTTGCCGCTTCGATGAAGCGCTCGGGGGATACATCGGCGCCGAGATCGATCACTTCAAAGCCGCCGCCTTCGAGCATTGAGGCGATCAGGTTCTTCCCTATGTCGTGCAGATCGCCCTTCACCGTGCCGATCACCACGCGTCCCACAGGCTCTGTACCCGCCGCCGCCAACAAGGGCCGGACAATCTCCATCGAGGCTTTCATGGCCCGCGCCGAGAGCAGCATTTCCGGGACAAAATAGTCTTCGCACTCGAAGAGGCGGCCGACCTCGTCCATGGCAGGGACCAGGTGTTCGGTAACTATGGTGAGAGGCGCCATACCTTCCGCAATGGCTGCGTGGGTGATGGCCGCAGCGGCCTTCCAATCGCCGTCGATTACGGCTTGGCGAAGGTTCGATAGATCAGACATGGGCGACTCCGTTGAATTCGTGGACGGCATCCAGCATAGCGACGATATTTGCGACCGGCGTGCCGGATTGTAAATTGTGAATTGCGTTGAATACGAAGCCGCCACCGGGAGCGAAGATTTCGCAGCGGCGTAGGACCTCTTCGCGCACCTGCTGAGGCGTGCCGAAGGGAAGAGTGTTCTGCGTATCGACGCCACCGCCCCAGAAAACCAGGCGATCGCCGTACTTGCGTTTTAGCGTGGCCGGATCCATGCCGGTAGCAGAGCATTGGACCGGATTGATAATATCGAACCCGGCTTCGATAAAGCTCTCGAAGAAACGCTCCACACTGCCGCAAGAGTGTTTGAAACACTTCCAACCGGTGTTCGCGTGGACCCAATCGTTCACCCGCTTGTAATAAGGGAACCACAGTTCGCGGAAGGTGGCGACGGAACAGAACGACGAAGTCTGTGTGCCGAAGTCGGTGCCGCAAAGGAACACGCTATCCACCGCATCGCCGATGCGCGCGTGTATGCGCGCGAGGTTTTGAATTCCAATTTCGCACTGGTATTCGAAAATCTTGTGGATGTAGGGGCGGCGCGTGCGCGTCGACATATACCATTCCGTGACATCGCGAATGCCGCGCGGATTCTTCAGAAACGGCGCCGGCACCAGGGCGATATCGCCGAACGCGGTGCCGCCAAAGGATGCGGATACGCCATAGCCGCCGCCGGCGACGGCGCGTACGGAACGATCGAGATGCTCCAGGTCTTCGGCGGAAATCGGAGTAAACTCTTCCAGATTGTCGACGGGGTCGAGCTTGTCTTCGTCGATCTCGGGCTGACGAACAATAGTATCGAAGAAAGCGCTTCCCACCGGCATACGGGCGCTGGCGGGAGCGGACTCATCGCCTTCCGGGAAGATCAGGATGTCGCCGTTGGGTTCGGTTCTGATACGAAAGTCCGTAGGAACGAGAACCGGAAGTCCGCGAAAATCCCACTCCTTCCACTCGGTGGATGAAGAGCCGAACATGGTCTTGCGGGGGAATACGCCCGTAACATCGAGGCCCATAGCGGCACGCAGGTCATCCTCGATTAGCCCAAGCATCTGGTAAGGCTCGTGGACCTTAACGGGACCGGGGGGCAGGCCGTAGTATCGACGGAGGGCCGCCACGCAACTGACGTGGACGCCGGTAACGGCGGTGCTGCCAAAATCCAGCGGAATGCGATCCGGTTCGCGGTGAGCCAGGGCAGTGCGCAACCTGTCCCGCGACGAGACGCTGGTTTTGCTCAACAAGCCGTTTATATCACGAGTGCTGGCAGCAGCGCGCGGGGGGTGCGGGTGTCCCACGCCGCGGGATTTCTAATTTTCGGGGCCACCCGAGGGCTGAGTTTGAAGATCTCGCCACCCGTGCAGCCCCAAGGAAAAAGACTACTCAGTGTCGCCGCCCACCAGCGTATGCTTGGCATCGCCCGGATCCTGCAGCGACTTGAGCAACCGCTCCACGTTCGCCTTCACCTCTACTACGGTCGCATCGTCCCGCCCGAACGTCGCCACCAATACCCTTGTGGACTTGCCCGCCTTCCCCTCCGGATCCATGAAGATGTAAGTGGCCTCGCCGTTCTGGCGCGAGTGCACGCGCACCAGGGGATGCAGGTGCGATCCCGAAAGGCTATCCATGAACCGGTCGCGGTCCCGCCAGACATCATTCCGGCTCCCATCGCCCGATTGCGAAGCGATGCCTTCGAACACTGCCAACTTAATGCCGCTGGCGCCCTCGGGGTGGGCCACTTTTACGAAAAAGTTGGCCACCCCCATGAACGGAATATGCGTCGGCCGCGTTCCGTAATGCGTCTCGATGGCCTTTACAATGCGATCGAATTCCGCATCGCCGCCGAACGCCGCGCCCGCCGCCGACAGCGCCAGCAAAGCTACCGCCAGCCACCGCGCGCTCATCGCGCCTCCCGATGCATGCGGGTCCGTTCAAACTTCGGGATCCCGAATTCGCCGCCTAATTCCGCCAGCTTCTCGGGGTCGAGATTGCCGATGATATTGACGATGGTGAGTTCCCGGGGCTCCGCGGCAATCACCACGATGCCGCCCAGTTTGCCGTTGCCACCGTCTTTGAAAAACACGTCTACGTTGTCGCCGTGCTTCGACCGTACCCCCACCAACCGTCCCCATGCGGGGCTCTGTAACTGGCTGCGAATGCCGTCCACATCCGCCATACTGTATTCGTTCTCGTGCCGGAATTCGAAGCTGCGCACGTAAATCGATTCCAAACCCGCCACCATTTTGCGTAGGTCTTGGTCGTCGCCGTCATTGTCATGAAGAAATTTGCTGGCGAACTGGAGCATGGACTTGTCCAGCGATACCGTGACGGCGTCATCGGCTTTATCGGCCAGCGCGTCGAGATTCACCGGCATTTTGATCTCCTGCGCCCACGCCGGAATCATCAATGCCGCGATTGCAATTGCTGCGATTTTCATTTAATTCCCACCTCGCAAGCAAATACGACGCAGGCCTGCCGCGAAGACGCATTATTTAGAGGGAGCGTGAATCGCCGCGGCGCCCACCGCCCGTGCCAGCGCATGTGCCGCGTCCGCCCCCAGCACCGCCGCGTGCTTTGATTCCGCGCTCAGCCCGCCCACCGCTTCCTCCAACACGTCGGGGCGTAGCGCGGCCGCCTCCGCCGCCGTCTTGCCGGTCAACCACTCGGTCAGTGCCGACCCCGCTGCAATGGATGCCGTGCACCCCCGCGTCTGGTATCGCGCCTCCGCTATCCGCCCCGCGCGAAACAATGCAGAGAGCCGCAGCACATCACCGCACGCCGGATTCGACGCTTCCACCGTCACCGCCGGCGGAGCCAGTTGCCCCACATTGCGCGGATTCTGAAAATGATCGAGCAACCGTTCGGAATACACCGAGCCTCCATCCATGCCGCCATCTATGCTGCAATTGTACTCATGCGGCAGTATTTCCCCATCCTAAAGGAACGCGTACGCGCGCGCGAATTTAACTCGCTCTTCCTGTTCGTAACCTCGCGCTGCAATTCGCTATGCCGCACCTGCTTCTATTTTGACAAGCTGAACAGCCCCGACGATCTCACCACGCCGCAGATCGAGCGCATCTCGGCCACCGCTCCGCCTTTCCGCAAACTGTGGCTCTCGGGCGGCGAACCCTTCCTGCGCGATGACCTTGCCGATATCGTCGCCATGTTCGTCCACCGCAACGGCGTCCGAAATATCAATCTGCCCACCAACGGTCTGCTGCCCGATAAAATCTTCCGCGCCGTCGATCGCATGCTCGAACTCTGCCCCGAAGCCGCCATCGACTTGAACTTCTCCCTCGACGGCCTGGCCAATACCCACGATTCCATCCGTGGCGTTCCGCATAATTTCGTCCGCACCCTGGCCACCATGGAGCAGGCCGAAAAACGCTATGCCGGCGTGCGACGCCTGCGCCGCAACGTGCTCACCGTGATTACCCGCGAAAACTATAACGAGATCGTAGCCCTGGGCCTCCACCTGATGGAGAACACCCACATCGACGGACAATATTTCGAAGTGGTGCGCGGCGCCGCCCCCGACCCCACGCTGAAACAATTATCGCGGGAAGGCGTAGCCGCGCTCCATCGCCGCCTCATGCCCTTCCATCGGCATTACGCGGGCAAGCTTTTCGCCAATCTGGCGCCCGGCGTGCGCCACTTCGCGAAGATGTTTTATCTGGGCAATCTGCGCTTCCATTTTGACCTGCACGAGCAGTGCCTGGAATCCCCCACGAAGTGGCCGATGCCCTGTACGGCTGGCGAAACGTCTATCGTCATCGATCACAACGGACGCTTCCGCGCCTGCGAAATGCGGGGCATTGTCGGCAGTCTGGCGGACTTCGATTTCGACGTGCAGCGCGCCTTGGCCTCCGATGCCATGCGCGCGGAAGTGGGCGCCATCCCCAAAGCCAACTGTTGGTGTACGCATAGCTGCTTCATCCAGGACAGCTCCAAGTTTCAGCCCAGCGTGCAACTCTTCCATATTCCCTGGGCGTGGTTCCGCCAGCGCATCGATAAGCTACCCGAGATGCCGGCTTCCGAACTGGAGCGGTTCAAGGCGCTGGAGTTGGCGTAAGAGTGACCGCGTCATGACAACGGTGGTGGCTGCCATCATCCGCCGCGGGGGGCACATTCTGGTCTGCCGCCGCAGCGCGTCGTCACCGGCGCATCCCTTGAAATGGGAGTTTCCCGGCGGCAAGGTCGAGGCCGGCGAGGCCCCCCCCCAAGCGCTGGCGCGCGAGTTGCACGAAGAACTGGAAATTCGCGCCGCCATCGGACCGGAGGTTGAGCGCTACCAGTTCGCTTATCCCGGCAAAAGCCCCATCCTGCTGATCTTTTTCAATGTCGTGGAATTTGAAGGCGAACCGCGCAATCGCATCTTCGAAGAGATCCGGTGGGTTGCGCCGCCAGACCTGCCGCGCCTCGATTTTCTGGAAGGCGATATCGATTTTGTGAGCCGATTTAACTAGCGAACAAAAGGCGAAACATGGTAATCTACTCGCGTGAAGCGGTGCCGCGTTTCGTTCAGGGATTCCGATGGTGTCGAGCATGCCATTGAGCTGGATGCGCGGACGTTATACGAAGCCGTGGGGCTGGCTATCGACCGGTTCCGGCGCTGTGACAACGTGCCCTACGATCCGAAGGGACAGCACGAATTCACCGTGGAATCGCGCGAGCCGGGCACCCAGCATAAACTAACCAGAAACATGTTTGACGCGTGGCTCCAACGGCCGGGCGGTTCGCCGGCGGATGTAGCGCGAAAAAGCAGATTGAGGGAACTCTTGGGTTTTTGACGCCATGAGATTGCTGGTCTGGAACATTCAGGATGGCGGTGGCGCCCGCCTGGCTCGCATCGTAGAGGAAATCTCGGCTTACGACCCTGACGTGGCCGCAGTAACCGAATACCGCGCCAAGCCCGGTGTGGAGCTATGTGCCGCAATGAAAGACAGGGATTGGCGATACGTGGAGACCAGCCATCCGGCCGAAAATCAGAACGGAATCGCGGTCTTTTCGCGCACCCCGCTACGCCGCACGCGGCCCTGTCCCGCCCCGCCTGGTTGCGCCGTCCGGTGGCTGGACGTCGATCTGCCGGAGTATGGCTTCGGTATCGCGGTATTGCATATCATGGCCGCAGGGTCCGGCAAAACACACCCCGCAAACGTGGCCAAGGCTCGTTTCTGGGATGCCGTGCTGCAAGCCGCGGAAACCCGATTGCACCAGCCGTTCCTGTTCGCCGGCGATTGGAACACAGGCGCGCACCGCTTCGATGAAACCGGGAAAACCTTCGTATGCGCGGAGCACTTCAGCCGGTTATCGACCTTGGGCTGGACCGACCTGTGGAGGAATCACAACCCCGGAACACTAGAGTACACCTGGTATTCGAAGTTGAAGGGTGGCGTGCCCGGCAATGGGTTCCGGGTGGATCATGCGTTCGCGGCCCCTGCACTACTACCGCGTGTCACATCCTGCCGGTATTCTCACAAGGAACGAACCGCGCGAATTTCGGACCACTCGATCATGATCGTGGAAATCGATTAAGGCAGGCGCACCGTGACATTGCGCGGCCGGTTCAACTGTTCCGTCAACGCGCGATCCACCAGCGATAACGAAACTTGGTTGTGAACGTTCCCCTGCGTGAAATAATGCAGCGTGTCGCCATCCGTGTAATAGGCAACCGCCGAATACACGGTATGGTCTTTGAACGCGATCAAGTAATAAGTCGAATCGCCGGCCGGCGCCTGCTCTTCATTCGCCTGCGGCTGGTAATAGTGGAAATTGGAAGCACCTGCTTCGGGGGCCGGAGCATCCCCCGCAGGCTGTGTCCCGAAATATTGGTTGATCACTACCGGCGTTTGCGAAGGAGCCGCGCCATTAGCCGGCGCCCCCTCGGCCTGCGAATTATCGTAGCCCGGCGCGTACCCATATCCGCCAATGAAAACCGGATACGCATAGATTCCAGATGACCCGCCGCGCCGCCGTCCGCTACCCGTGCCCCGCCCGTTGCCCGACCCCGCAGTGAAGCCAGGCACTAAACTCCCGTACCGGCTACCGGCCATCGCCGAATTACCGGTCGCAAATGCAGCCGCGCCTTGCGGTAGCGCGGGCGATACGATATTGCCCCACGGGTTCACTCCGGCCGGCGCGTGTCCCGATGCCGGAAACACCACGTTGCCAAATCCGCCAACGGACTTAGCCTGGCCGTAAACAGTTCCCCCAGCCACCACCGCCAGTAAGACTGCACCGAGCGCGCCGAGAAGTCTCATAGCAACCTCAACCTTAGATTACCACTGGCCCGCCGGCCGGGCCAGACGGGCTATCCCTTACGGCTTCGCGGGCGTGGCAGCGGGCTTAGCCGCCGTCGGCGGAGGCGCAGCCGGCTTGCTCTGCGTGGTCGCCGCCGGAGCGTTCTTGTCGTACAACGCGATGATGTCCTGCGTGATATCGATGCTGTTGGTCGCGTACAACACCGGCGTCTGCTGCGAACTAACGTCCAGAATTAGCGCGTAGCCGTTGTCCTTCGCATACTTATCGATCACCGACATAATGCGCTGGCCCAGTTCCTGCATCACTTTGTTCTGCTCCTGGTCCAGTTCCGCCTGCGCATCTTCTGTCTCACGGTTCAACGACTTGGTGTTCTGGTCGATCTCGCGCATGAGCTTCTGCTTGGCTTCCTCGCTCATGGTGTTGCTGCCCTTGCGCAACTGATCTTGTAATTGCGCAATGGTGCTCTGCTTCTTCTCCAGATCGCTCTTCCGCGGCGCAAACCGCGCGGTCAATTCGGAAGCCGCCTTCTGTCCATCTTTGGTGCTGATGATGGCATTCTGGATGTGAATGATCCCAACCTTCGTTTGCGCGGGACCCTGCGGCGCCGCCGTTTGGGCCGGTGACAGCATGGCTGCCCCCAAAACGAATGCGGGTAGAAAAACGAAATTCTTAGTCAAACTGAACTCCTTGAATTTGTTCGATACTAACATATTGCAGTTGCCCGCATCGGCGTCGCCGTCAGAACGTCCGGCCGATCGTGAAGCGGAACATCGAGTGCTGTTCGAGAAATGGATACGCGTTGCCGTAAGACGCCACGTAGGATCCCAGGAAGGTGGCCTGGTTCGGGAAAATCGAGCGGTCCGCCACGATCGGCGGCTGCAAATATTCCCGCACCAGCAGCGGATTGTATGCCCAGTATACGCGGAACGGCGCTTGCACTACCGGCAGCAAGACCTGTAATTCAAGCCCGTTCGACATGCGCGGCGCCTGCGTTCCGGGGTAGACAATCGCCTTCCCCTGGAAACCCGCCGTAGGATACTGTTGGTTCAAATAGTCGATGCGGCTGGGCGCCATGGTCAGTTCACCCGGACGCAAAATCCGGTTGATGCCGGCGTCCGTGAAGATCGCCAAAATCACCGGTCCAAAAATCGGGATGCGGTATTCAAAGTTGCCCACCGCGTGCGTATCGCCGCCCGGGAAAGCCAACTGATAGACCGGTACGTTCTGCGTCACGTTGGTGGCCGTCAGTTGGCCATAAGCGTTCCGCACCAGTTCCGTGCGCTGCGATCCGTCATTGTTCAACACGTTGATGGTGGCTTCGCTGGGGATAAATGCGATCGGGCTGATGCCCCAGATCTGGAATCCGCGAATATCCTGCTCGCCACCTATATATGTACGCGAGAAGGGCGGAATCTCTTTCCCGCCGTAACCCGTAATCATGGACGCCAGGAAATGGAATGCCAGGATGTGCGACCGGTGCCACGGAGCTTGCTTGAAATACTTGGCCTCGATCACCGGCTGAATCGTATTCACGTTGCCGCCCAGGAAACTGCCGGAGAACGACGTGGAAATGAACAGACTCTTGCCCGCCGTCGGCGTGATCGGATGGTTCACCGTATTGTAAGAGAACGACGGCACAATGCGACTGGTACGGATGCCCTGCAAGGCGTTCGGTCCGGTGATGCCGCTGAAATTGATGTAATCGAAGTAAGATGTCGCCGCCTGCGTTTCCGTCTTTACGTCGGAAATATCGTAGCCGTAGGTGATGCCGATGCGCGCGAAACTGCGCCGCAGCGGATAACTGGCCGATACCGAAAAGCCGTGCCCCGTCTGAATGTAGTTCAACAGGTTCTGCGACCCCAACGAGTTGAATAACGGAATTAGGTTCTGGCCCGCCAGGATCGAAGCTTCTCTACCCTGGTTGAAGTCGAAACGCGTCAAGTGCGCTTCCACGCCGATCTGCAGCGGACGGTCCAGAAAGTATGGCTCCGTAAAGCCCGTCGATACGCTGCGCATGCGCGTACCTAATTGCGAGTTGATCGAGAGCGTTTCGCCCAATCCCAGGAAGTTGTTGGTCGCGTAATTCAAACCCACGAAGCTTCCCGCGATGCCCGATACGCCGCCGTTCAAGCCGATCGTGTTCTTGCCGCGCTCTTTCACCTTCAGTGTGATGTCCACCGTGCTGGTCTGCGTATTGCGCTTAACGTCGGCCGCTTCTTCCGCCTTCAAAGCTTCGAAGTATCCCAACTGGTTCAAGCGCAGAATACTCAGCTCCCACAAACGGTTGTTGAAGATGTCGCCTTCATCCAACATGATTTCGCGGCGGATCACTTTATCCCGCGTGGTCACGTTGCCCGAAAAATCGATGCGCCGTACGAAGAACTGCTTGCCTTCGTCCGCCGTCAGCGTCAGGTCGATCTTGTCCGTATTGGGCACGATATCGAACCCCGGCTCCGGCAC
The DNA here is from genome assembly GCA_963738345.1 of Bryobacterales bacterium. GTDB lineage: Bacteria > Acidobacteriota > Terriglobia > Bryobacterales > Bryobacteraceae > Bog-159. Next base: position 493,773 of record CAVTWI010000002.1, on the reverse strand, counting down.
GAAATCGATATAGCCGAACTCGCCGTAAAGCTTGCGTAAATTTTCCAGGCCCTTGCGCAGCTTAGTTGTCGAAAAAGGATCGCCCTCCGCCATGTTGAACAAGGGGCGCATCAGCGTTTCGGGCGTGCGGAACAGCTTCACGCCGACGAACGTAATCTTGTTCAAGCGGTACAAGCGGCCTTCTTCCACCGGCAGCGTAATATTCACTGCCTTGCCCGCGGTATTCTCGCGGATCAGCGGCAGCCTGAATCCATGACCGCCCGTATCCACCAGTTCCGTCTTCTGATCGAGCACCCGCGCCGTAAAATATCCCTTCGACTGGTAGGCGTCGCGAATGCGCTCTTTATCTTCTTCCAGCTTCGTCGAGTCGTACGTACGCGCGAAAATATTCTCGAACAAAATCGAATAAGGAATGCCGTAAGCGTGCGTGTTCTTCATCGCGCGAATTACTTCGCGGTCGTTCATCGCCTGGTTGCCCTCAATCGTGATCTTGCCGACCTTAACCTTAGGCCCCTCGTTCACGTTGAACACGATTTCCAAAGACGAAGGCGGAATCTGGCGCACTTCGGGTTCCACCGTCGCATACTGCCGGCCGCGCTCAGCCAGATATTCCTTGATCACGACCGCTGCGCGCTGCACTTTGTTCGGATCGTACTGCGACTCTACCGACAGCCCGACCTTGCGCTCTTTGAACCGGTCCAGAATTTCCGAAACGGTCAGCGACTTGACGTTTTCGTATTTGATCGATCGCACCACGCGCCGCTCCGTGATGACGAAGCGCACGATCACCCCCCCAGCGGTGCCGGGCTCGGTTTCCAGGCGAATGTCATCGAAGCGCCCGCTGTTCCACAACTGCATGAAGTCGCGGTGCAGGTCTTCTTCGTTGTAAATATCGCCCTTCTTGCTGCTGATCAGGGCCCGCAAAATATCCTGCGATACGCGGCGCTGTCCGGTGAAGGTGATCGCTTCGATCACTTTTCCGCCAGGCTGTATCTTGGGCTGCTCAGCCGGCTTGGGCGCTTCCAGCGTAGGTTGTTGCGGCGCTGCCTCACCAGGTTTGGTCTGCGGTGCGGCTTGTTCGGGGACTGTCTCGAATGGGTTTTGCGGTTTGTTTTGCTGAGCGGGCGGCTGTTGTGGCGCCGCGGGCGGAGTCTGCGCCCACGCCGAAGAAGCCAGAGCTGCGCAGACGCAAAAGCACACACAAAGATGGAGCATCGACAGGCAGGCGCGCCTGTAACAAATCATGAAAACATACCTTTCCACTCTGCGCTGTTACGGAGACGTAGATTTCCGGGAAACAGTTTCACCAGGACTAAGCCAGATCGCAGATTGAGCAAAAACCTATTCTAAACAATGTGCGCGCCGCCTACAACGAGGCGGAGTTGGCACAGGTGTGCTCCGCAGGCACATAGGAGATTCCAGTCTAACAGTTTCCGTAGTATCCGAGATGAGGGGTAGGATCAAGAAGAGCGCTTGAAGCACTACGATATGCAAAAAGGGGCAACCAGAAAACCGAAAGCAGACGAACCCTCGACACCCGGCAAGAACTACATAACGCCAGGCGGCCTGCTGCGCCTCAAAGAGGAGCACCACTTTCTGCTCACCAGGGAACGCCCGGCCGTGACCAAGGTGGTGGCGTGGGCCGCCAGCAACGGCGATCGCAGTGAGAACGCCGACTATCAGTACGGAAAGCGCCGCCTGCGCCAAATCGACGGGCGAATTCGCTTTCTCACCAAGCGAATCGATGCCGCAGAAGTAGTGGACCCGGAACGTCCGCGAACGGGGCAGGCGGCCACGCGCGCATTCTTCGGCGCGACCGTGCGCTATGCCAATGCCGCGGGTACGGAGCGAGTGGTCAGCATCGTGGGCACTGACGAGGTCGATCTCAATCGCAATCACGTCAGTTGGGTATCGCCTCTGGGACGCGCGTTGATGAAGTCGGCCGAGGGCGACCGCGTAGCTCTTCAAGCGCCGGGCGGCACCGAATATCTGACCGTCCTCGAAGTTTGTTACGAGCGCATCGCCGTGGAACCGTTTCGTGAACCACCCGGAGCCGAGGCCTCGCCAAAAGTCCCGTCAAAGGAATTCCCCGATGACACCCCGGCTAACTTCGAGTAACATGATGGTCTGCGCATGCTGGTGATCACCACCCCAACGGGCCGGATCGGCAAACAGGTTCTGGCGCTCTTGCTCGGCCAACAAGATCCTATCCGAGTGATCGTTCGGGACCCCATCCGCCTGGACCCCGCCGTTCGCAGCCGCGTGGAAATCTTCCAGGGCTCGCATGATGACCCCGCTGTTCTCAGCCGCGCCCTCGACGGGGCCGCTGGCCTGTTCTGGCTGGTTCCGCCGGGTTTGTCCGGCACCAACACGGAAGAGCGCTATCTGAGCTTCGCCCGGCCCGCCGCTGACGCAATCCTTCGCTATGGTGTTCCGCATGTGGTTGGCGTCTCGAGCGCCGGACATGGCTGGCCGGCCCGTGCAGGTGTACTCTCGGCCGCGTTCGCGATGGACGCGGAGATCGCGCGCACCGGGACCGCATACCGCGCATTGAGCATGCCGTTTTATATGGAAAACTTGCTCGCGCAACTCGGCGCGATCCGGGAGCAAGGAGTATTTTCCCTGGCGAATGCCGCCGACCGCCCGCTGGCCACCGTCGCGACGCGCGATATCGCCGCGAAGGCCGCCGCGCTGCTCTCCGACCGGTCCTGGACGGGCCAGGAAAACGTTCCAGTCTTCGGACCGGATCGCCTCAGCCCCAATGCCATGGCCGCCGTAATGTCCGAAGTCCTCGGCCGGACTGTAACCTTCAGACAGATAAGCGTCGACGACGTCAAATCCGCCCTCACCCAGCGTGGCGCGAGCGAAGGCGTGGTGCGGGATATGGTCGAGATGATTACCGCAGTGAGCGATGGCATCTACGATGCCGACCAGGCCCGCGCGATTCCAGGGCCAACCGACTTCCGCACCTGGTGCCGCGAAGTCCTGCTGCCCGCCGGGCGGTAAATATTGATCGGCTGGCCACTGTTCGAACTTCATTGCCCTCAAGAATCAGCCTCAGCTTGTGGGGAAGATTCTCATCGAGGAGGATGCGCATGGATCACGATGGCCGACGCTGGTTCTCCCAAAAAGACGGGATCGGCAGCCCGGGCCAGGAAGTCCAGTACCGCTTCGATCTGATCGCGCGACACTGACGGATACTCATCCGCAATTTGGTCCAGCGTCATATGCTTCAGGTTTTTCAGCAATCCAGCATAGCGGCGACCTTCCAATTCAATGCTAACGTGCCGCGCGAAACAGCAAGGCTCACCCTGCCACGCTGCGCGCATCCGGCCAGCTTCTTCCCAAAATCGAACAAGTCCCGCCCTGTCCCCAGCATTTTAACGACTTAGCATTGGAATAAGAATTGCAGATCCCAAACCGCCATGACCAGCCTGATGCCCACCATCCTCAAGGACCTTCGCTTCGGCTTGCGAATCCTCCGCCACAGCCCCTGGTTCACCACCGTCGCCATGCTTACCCTCGGCCTCGGCATCGCCGTCAATACCACCGTCTTCAGTTGGGTCAACTCCGTCTTGCTCCACCCCTTCCCTGGCGCCGGCCATCCCGGCGAACTCGCGCTCATCGAAACCCTCACCCCGACCGGTGAGTTCCTCGTCAACACCTCTTACTTCGACTACCTCGACTACCGCGCCAACCTCAAGCTCTTCTCCGGCATCGCCCTCGGACGCTTCACTCCCCTCAGCGTCGGCGCCGACGGCAAAACCTCCCGCGCCTGGGCCGAACTGGTCTCCGCAAATTATTTCGATGTGTTACAAGTCAAGCCCTTCCTCGGCCGTGCCTTCCTCCCCGAAGAGGACCGCGCCCAGGAAGGTGGCGCGCCCGTAGCCGTCATCAGCTACCGCATGTGGCAGACCCGCTACGCCAGCGATCCTAAAATCCTGGGCAAAATCATTCGCCTAAACCGCCACCCCTTGACCATCGTCGGAGTGGCCCCCCCCACCTTCCGTGGCAGCCTCGCCGGTGTACTCTACGACGTTTGGGTGCCCGTCACCATGGCTACCGCTATGGGCACCGGCAACGGCACCCTGCATTACCGCGCCACCCGCGACGAAACGTCCACCATCGTGCGCCTTAAACCCGGGGTTACCCTGGCCCAGGCCCGCTCCGAAGTCAGCGCCCTCGGCAAACGCTTGGCTGCCGCCTACCCCGCTACCAATCGCGGTGTCGACCTCACCGTCACCCCCCTCTGGCAAGGTCATCTCGGCGCTCAGGGTATGTTGCTGCAGCCCCTGCGTATCCTGTCCGCCCTCGCCATCCTCCTGCTTTTGATCGTCTGCGCCAACGTCGCCAATCTCCTGCTTGCCCGCGCCGTCTCCCGCCAAAAAGAGTTGAGCATCCGCTTGGCATTGGGCGCCCGGCGCTCCCGCCTCGCCGCCCAACTCCTCGTCGAAACCATGTTGCTCGCCGCCGGCGGAGCCATCGTCGGCGTCACCCTCGTGCTGTGGATCGGTCCCGCCCTGCTATTCCTCTTCCCCGCCGATGTCCCCCTCGACGTCGGTGGCGATCTGAACCTGCCCACCTTCGCATTCACCGTGCTCCTGGCCGCCGCCGCCACCCTGCTATCCGGCACCGCGCCGGCCTTGATCACCGCCCGTGCCAACCTCAACGAAACCCTCAAGGAAGGGGGACGCTCCGGCGCCGCCGGTTCCGGATCTCACCGCCTCCGCGGCCTCCTCGCCGTGGCCGAAATGTCCCTCGCCATGGTCGCCCTGATCGGCGCCGGGCTTTTCTACAAGAGCTTTCAGAACGCCAGCGGCATCAACCCCGGCTTCGATCGCGCCAATATCTCCGTCTCCCAGTTCTACCTTTCTTATGCCGGCTATTCCGCCGCCGAACAGCATGACTTCTGCCGCAACCTGCGCGATCGTCTGGAATCCAAACCCGGCGTCATCGGCGTCACTTATTCCGATGTGGTGCCCATGTCCTATGCCTCCGGCAGCGGTTCCATCCCCTGGCACCAGGTCGCCGTGGACGGCTACTCGCCCGCGCCCAACGAACAGATGATGATTCATCGCTCTACGGTTCCGCCCGGCTACTTCAACCTGCTCGGCATCCGCATGCTCGAAGGCCGCGACTTTACCGAACGCGACACCGCCGCGGCGCCTAGAGTCGTCATCGTGAACGAAACGTTTGCCCGGCGTTTCTTCCGCGGCGCCAACCCCGTCGGCCGCACCATCCGCTTCGAAGGTGTCACGGCCACCGTGGTCGCCCTGGTAAAAGACAGCAAGTACCACACTCCTATGGAAGGGCCCACGCCCTTCTTCTACCTGCCCTTCCGCCAGTGGTTCGCGCCCGGCCTCAACTTCTCGGTGTTCATTAAGACCCATGGCGATCCCGAACGCCTGACGCCCACCCTGCGCCAGGAAGCGCTGTCTCTCAATCAGGACGCCGTCTTCACCACGCGCCTGTTGTCCGAAGCCACCACCCGCTCGCTCTTCGCCCAGCGCGTAGCCGCCAGTTTCCTCGCCGTGGCCGGAGGCATCGCCCTCCTCCTGTCCGCGCTCGGCCTGTATAGCGTAATGAGCTACACCGTCAGCCAGCGCACGCAGGAGATGGGTATCCGCATGGCGCTCGGCGCACGCCCTGGCAATGTGATCGGCCTGGTTCTCCGCCAAGGCTTAGCCCTCATCGTTCCCGGCTTGATTGCTGGAGCCGCCATGGCCGGAATCGCCTCCCGCATCATTGGCGGAATGCTGGTCAACGTAAGCGCCGCCGATCCCGCGACATTCGCCGCCGCCGCCGTCTTCTTAGGTCTGGTAGCCATGCTCGCCACCTACCTGCCGGCCCTGCGCGCCACTCGTGTCGACCCCATGAACGCACTTAGAAACGAGTAATTCGACCGCCGCGGCAGTCACTTGTGCAGAAGGCCGGAAGCGCCGCATCCAGCCAGGTTCAACAGTGGCAGCCATACTGACCATGGCACCCACCTTCTGCACACCGCCGCAATGCCTATCATCAGCGGGTAGGTCCAGACCGACCAAACAAAGGCGTAAGCTTCCGGAGTGTGGCCTGCATCAAATGCCATCCCTGACAGCGGCGCGATTACAAGCCAGGGAAGTAGCATCACCAGCCAGAATCCGAATATGTATTTCGCCGCAGTGGGAGTCTGCCGGGCCGGGTGGGACTGCCCCCACTTCCAAAGGGCAGCGCCAAAACAAAACACAATCGACAATACGATGACACTCGCCAGTGACATCTCAAGTTGTGAGATCAGGTGGACTTGCCCACCAAACGCTAGCGCCACCACCAGTGCACCCGGAAGCGAAAGAAAAATGCGGACGGAAAGATCAGCGGTAAGAAGGAAATCGCACTCGCAGGCGGTGTCAAGTGGTTTGTGTAAACGGTTCGGATTCGCGCCATTTTTTTTGAAGTTTTTTCCTTGCTGCCGCAGGCGCTCGGGGTTGTGGGAAAGTGGGAATCCTGCTTTTGGATTTCCACTTTTCCACAACCCACACTTAAGAATTCTTGGTTTTGTTTTTCTTGATTTTTATAAATTGCTTTCTTTGATCGTTCGACGGCCACAGCTCCGCTATCGCCATCCTCGGGTTTTGCCCCCCCCCTCCTACGCGTTTTGTCCCCCCCCCGCTTTATTAAGCGTTCACCGCCGGCATCCGTTCTGGCCACTGAATACTGAACCGGTTTAGAGCTTCCCGCCAGTTCTGTACCGGCATGCTCCACTTTTTCGACGCGTTCCGTAACGCCAGATACAACAACTTGAAAGCGGCTTCATCGTTGGGAAACGAGCCTCGCATCTTGATAATTTTCCGGAGTGACATATTCAGCGACTCAATCGCGTTGGTCGTGTAGATCACCTTCCGGATCTCTGCCGGATAAGCGAAAAATGGCGTGATTCGCTCCCAGTTGCGCCGCCAGGTCTGACTGACCATCGGACACACTCCATCCCATTTCTTTGCCAATGCATCCAGGTGCAGTTCCGCTTCCATCGCCGTGGCCGACTGATACACCTGTCGTAGGTCGCTGGCCACCGCCTTTCGTTGCTTCCAACTGACGTACGCCAACGACGCCCGCAACATGTGCACGATGCACAGTTGCACTTCCGCATTCGGAAATGTCGCTTCTATCGCCTCTGGAAACCCTTTCAATCCGTCCACGCAAGCGATGAAGATGTCCTTCACCCCTCGGCCCTGGATCTCCGTCATCACCTGCAGCCACTGCTTGGCCCCTTCGTTTTGCGCCGTCCACAACCCGAGGATCTCCTTACGCCCTTCCATGTTCACTCCCATCACCACGTGGATCGCCTTGTTCTGGACATGTCCCCCATCCCGCACCTTTACCCGCAACGCGTCCATGTACACGATCGGATACACTTCCTCCAGCGGCCGGCTTTGCCAGGCCTTCACTTCGTCCATCACCGCTTCCGTCACATTGGAAATCAGCGTCGGCGAAACCTCGATCCCGTATATCTCCTTCAGGTGACCCTCGATCTCCCGCGTCGTCATCCCGCGCGAGTACATCGAGATAATCTTGTCATCGAAGCCCGTGAACCGGGTCTGCCCTTTGGCTACGATCTTCGGCTCGAAGCTCCCGTTCCGGTCCCGCGGCGTTTCCAGTTCGATCTCCCCGAAGTCCCCTTTCAGGTTCTTCTTGGTTGTACCGTTCCGCGAATTGCCACTGTGGTTCCCGGCCGGATCGTGCTTCTCATAGCCGACGTGTTCTGTCAGTTCGGCCTGGAGCGCGCGTTCCAAAACGGCTTTCGTCAGTTGCTTCAGAAGTCCGTTCTCGCCAATAATGTCTTCTGGTTTCTTGTAGTTGACCAGCAGTTCGTCGATCAGTTTCAGGTCTATTGCCATCGGTTCTCCTAGTTTGCGCTATCCGATGGCCGTTTACACAATCTAATTTATACCCTCCACTCGCAATCCCTACCGATAAAATAACGCGCTGGCGCATCTAGTGCCCCGCGCGCGTCGCCGCCACCGACTTCCCCACCAACTCCTCCAACACCCCACGGTCCACATCCGACAGCTTCTTGATATACACGCAACCCTTGCCCGTCGTATACTTCCCCAACTTACCCAGCAGTGACTCCGCCTCGCCGCTCGCCCGCAACCCGTACAGCACCGTCGCCGCCTTCCGTGGCGAAAAACCAACCAGCGGCATATCTCCCTCGCGCCCGCTTTCGTATTTATAGTGATAGCTGCCGAACCCCACAATCGATGGCCCCCACATCTTCGCCTTTTCGCCCGTCGCGCCCTGCATCAACTTCACCAGCGTCTTCGCATCCGCCCGCTGCGCCTCGTTCGGCAGCGCGTCAAGATACGCCGCCACACTGACTTGAGTAACCTTGGTCTTAGCCTCCGCCATCTGTCCTTTCACCTCCTCCGCAGCCTAACTCAGAAAACCCAAACGTGCAACAAAAATTGTCTCTTGCCCATTGTCGATAATCGAGGTATCATTGTCGATAGTCGAGGCATCAACCCTATGCCCAAACCGTCAGACCTATTGCAAGGAACACTCGATCTTCTCATCCTCCGCACCATCGCCCGCAAACCCCTCCACGGCTGGGGCATCGCCAAACGCATCCAGACACTCTCGGGGGACACCCTCTCCGTGGGCCAGGGCTCCCTCTACCCCGCCCTCCACCGCCTCGAAAATCAAGGCTGGATCTCCTCCGCCTGGGAACAGTCCGACCTCGGACGCCCGGCCAAAGTCTACGCCCTCACCCCCGACGGCCGCAAACAACTGGAGCGCGAACTCAAGAGTTGGAATCGCCTTTCGTCCGCCGTCCAACTTCTCATCCAAAATGCCTGATGCGGAGAATTCTATGCGCACCATTCGAATCTTCAAACGACGCGTTCACGCACTGCTCGATCGCTCCCATGCCGACGCCGACCTGCAGCGCGAAATCGAAATCCACATCCAGCAACTCACGCACGACGCCATAGCCGCCGGTATGCCTGAAGCCGAAGCGCGCGCCGCGGCCCTCCGGGAATTCGGCCCCGTGGACCAAATCAAAGAAGAGTGTCGCGACACTCGCCGCGTCGCCCGCATTCAGAACTTCGCCCAGGACCTGCGCTACGGCGCGCGCACCTTGCGCCAATCGCCCGCCTTCACCGCCATCGCTGTAGTCACCCTCGCGCTAGGCATCGGCGCCAGCACCGCCATTTTCAGCATCGTCAACGCCGTGCTGCTGCGATCGCTGCCCTATCGCGATCCCCAACAACTAGTCCTCATGTCCAACGTTCCCCTGAACCGGCCCGACGCGCTATCCGGCATCTCCTACCGGGATTTCACCGAGTGCCGCGCCCACGCCACCATGTTTAGCGAGATCGCCGGAAACACATTTCACAATCTCACTCTCACCGGCGCGGGCGATCCCGCCATCGTGAACACCGCCGACGTAACTCCGGAAATATTTCCACTCCTAAACGCCAAGCCGCTGCTCGGCCGCACCCTGTTGCCCGACGATGGCAAGCCCGGTGCCCCCCCCGTTGCCGTCGTGAGCGAAAATCTCTGGCGCACCCGCTTCAGCGCCAGTCCTACCCTCATCGGCCAATCGATCTCGCTCGACATGCGTGCGTTTACCGTAGTCGGCATTCTGCCCGCCGGCTTTCGCTATCCCGAGGGCGCGCCCCGCCAGGACGTCTGGATCTCCGTCCTGCAAGATCCCCTCTTCGGCCCCTTGACCTCGCAACCCGGCGTGCGCCTGCTGGCAGTCCTCGGCCGCCTCAAGCCCGCCGTCTCCCTCGCCAAAGCGCAAGCCGAGATGGAAACCCTGGCCGGCCGCCTCGCCAAGCAGTTTCCCGCCGAAGATTCCGGTATCACCATCCGCATCCAGCCTTACCGCCAGGCAGTGGTCGGCAACTTGAAACCCGCCCTACTCATTTTGCTCAGTGCCGTCGGACTGCTCCTCTTAATCGCCTGTGCCAATATCGCCAACCTGCTTCTCTCCCGCGCCACCGCGCGCGGCCGCGAGGTTGCTGTGCGGATGGCGCTCGGAGCATCCCGCGCCCGCATCGTCTGCCAGTTACTCACCGAAAGCGCCCTGCTCGGCCTGCTCGGTGGATCTGCCGGTGTGCTCCTCGCCGTAACAGCGGTGCGGACCCTCCAGCCTTTCTTGCCGGCCGAAGTACTCCAGATCAGTCCCATTCAAGTCGGCGTCCCGGTCCTCGCCTTCGCCCTCGCGTTGTCTCTTGCCGCCGCGCTGGCATTTGGACTCGCCCCCGCGCTCTTAGCCACCCCCGCCAACTTGCAGGCCAACCTTAAAGAAGGCGGCGAGCGTACCGGCCAGCGCCGCGCCCACCACGTCCGCAGCATCCTCGCCATCGCCGAAATCTCACTCGCCATGGTCCTCCTGGTTTCGGGCGGTCTCCTCATCCGCAGTTTTGCGCTGGTCACCTCCGTCAATCCCGGCTTCGATCCCCACAACGTCACCGAAGCCGAAGTGTCCCTCCCCCAATTTCAATATTCGACCCCGCGCCAATGGACCGCCTTCTCCCGCGACCTGCTCGCCCGCCTCCACGCCCAACCTGGCCTCGACGACTCCGCGCTCGCCGCCCCGCTCCCCATGGACCGCCAGGGCCAGGCCAACTTCCCCTTCGCCATCGTTGGCAATCCCCCGCTTCCGGCCGGCAAAACCGCTACCGCCGATTACGCCACCGTCACTCCCGGCTACTTTCACGTCATGCGGATCCCCCTACTGCGCGGCCGCTTCTTCTCCGAACTCGATTCGTCATCCAACCCCGCCGTCGCCATCATTAGCGAAACGCTGGCCCGCCGCCACTTCCCCAACCAGGACCCCATCGGAAAACAAATGCGATTCGGATTCCCGCCCAACGTCAACGTGTCGCGCCAGATCGTCGGCATCGTGGGCGACGTGCGCGACGTGGCCCTGAGCCAAAAGCCCGGCCCCATGATGTATGTGCCCTTCGCGCAAGCGCCTCTCTATGGAGGAGAAGTCGTCGTAAGAAGTTCGTTCACCGCCTCCAGCCTGGCCGCCGCCATTCGCCAGGCCGTGCACTCCATCGATAAGGATCTCCCCGTCACCGATGTCGCATCCTTCCCGGATACCCTCGGCCAATCCGTCGCGCGCGAACGGTTCCGCACCTTCCTACTCGCTTCCTTCAGCGCCTTGGCGCTGGTGCTCGCCGCCATCGGAATCTTTGGCGTAATCTCTTATTCCGCCGCGCAGCGCATTCAGGAAATTGGAATCCGCATGGCTCTCGGAGCCCGACCCCGCGCGGTCTTGCATCTGATCTTGGCGCAAGGAGCGAAGCTTGCCCTGCTGGGCTTGGCCATCGGCGTCGGACTGGCGCTCCCGCTCACGCGCCTACTCTCGAGCCTGCTGTATAACGTCTCCGCCACCGATCCGCTGACATTTGGCGCCGTCGCCATCGTACTGCTCGCCGTCGCCGTGGCCGCATGTTATATCCCCGCGCGCCGCGCCATGCGTGTGGATCCCATGGTCGCCTTGCGATACCAATAATCGAGTGTGTTGGGGGTTAGGTGACGTCTAACGGAGCGCCCGCTTTATTTGCGAGGCAGTGGTGCAGCGGTCTCGTTTGTATCTGATGAAGCGCAAACCTGGGGCTCTTGTGCCCGTACAGCCGCACCCTCAGGCATCGGAATCTGCACGGTCACAGCTGGAATCACGAGACTCCTGCCGAAATCGTGACCATCGACTCTTTGCATGCTTCGTCTTCTAATCATTCTACCCCTTACATCATTGCGAAGTAATCCTTTGCTTCAGTTTGCGCCTCAGCGAACAGCTTCACGTTGACGGGAAGTCCAACCGGAAAGGCTCTCGGTTCAGCTTCGTGCTGGAGTTTCATAAGCTTGTGCCTGCGACTGGAAATCTGATCGTCGGTGTATCTTCCGGAGAAAATACTTTCCCATTCTAACTGGGCGTCAATGAGCATACTGTTCAGCACGACCGTATGCTCACTTGACGATTTATGTGTTTTGGCGAAGGGGAAAACCTCCTTCAGCGCATCTGCAAGTTGCGATGCAGCGATGATCGCACCCCATAAGAACGCATGCTCTTTCCAGATTGCCCAGGCTGCTATTCCCCCGCTGGAAGCGATAGCCTTCCATACTCCAAAGCGTGTTACCCACTGGCCGCGATCGTCTCTGTACCGGCGAACATAGGCAGCGGCCACCTTCAGTTCAATATTTCTCGCGTAGTTCGATCGGAAAGCCGTGCGCGTGCGGCGAACCAGCAACCGGCTTTTTGCCGCGCCTCCCTCTAAACCTGTATAATCCACAGATGCAAGCATTACCTTGGGGCACACTCGCGATCGGCTCGCTGTTGCTCATCTCGGCCAGTTTAAAAGGAGGACAAGTGGAATCGCAGCAACCTGAAAAGTCGAAGCCGCCCGTCAAAACGGAGCAGCGCGGACGCATCCTTGGAATCGGCGGTATCTTTTTCAAGTCCGCGAATCGTGACCAGATGCGCGAGTGGTATTCAAAGCATCTTGGGATCGCTGATAAAGGATCGGGCGCGATGCTTCCGTGGCGCGAACACGACGACCCTCAGAAGGAGCACGTTACTGTTTGGAGTATTTTCCCCGCGACCACCAAATATTTGGACCCCAGCCCCGCACCGTTCATGATCAACTACATCGTGGACGATATGGACGCTCTCCTCGACCGCTTAAAAGAAGAGGGAGTCAAGATCGACCCCAAGCGAATGGATGAATCCTACGGCCGCTTTGCCTGGATCTACGACTCCGACGGAAACAAGATTGAGCTCTGGCAGCCAGTCGCCGCAAAACCCTAAAGATCGCAATCCCGAACCGCGCAATCCGAACCTCGCCATCCGATTCTCGCCATCCAAATCGGGCCATCCGAGCCGCGCGCGTCAGCAAGCGTCCTTCCCCCCCGGGCACTTTTGCACCGAGTCGGCATCTAACATTGTTATGGTCCGCAATGCCATCTTCGTATGCCTACTCGCGGGCTGCCTGGGAGCCGCCTGTATGGCACAAACACCGAAAACCCCGAACATCGAAGCCCAACGCGCCGCCATCAAAAAGCTCGAATTCCTGATCGGCGAATGGTCGGGCGAGGCGTCAGCCCTTCGCGCCCCCGGAAAGTTCGTCGATCTAGCGCAAACCGAGTCCGCGCACTTCAAACTGGACGGACTGTTGCTCGTAATCGAGGGCATCGGTCGCGACAAGTCCGACGGCCGGACCGCCCTCCAAGCCCTCGGCCTGATTTCCTTCGACGACGACGCCGGAACCTATCACATGCGGGCCTTCAACGACGGCCGCTGGCTCGAATCCGAGGTCAAGCTGGCCCATGGCGAAAACTCGATCTCGTGGGGCTTCACCCTCGGCGAATACAAGACCCACACCGTCCTGCGCATCAATGACAAGGGTGAGTGGACGGAATTTGGACAACTGACGGTCGGCGATCGCCCCCCATTGAAAATGATGGAGCTCAAAGTCCACCGGACTTCCCACTAAGCGGAGGGCCCGTCAACTCGCGCAAGCCCTTACGCATGAGATTCGCCCAGCCCCCGCCTCCGCTCTCATTAGTTCACACCTATTCACAAATAATGGTATCCTGCCAACGTGAACTCGACGGAGAACGCCACTCTCACAATTTCCATGCCACGTCAGATGAAGATCTTCATCGCCGAGAAAGTAAGCGAAGGGCAATTCAGTACCCCTAGCGAATACATCCGGTCCCTGATCCGTGCAGACCAGCAGCGGCGCCGAACAGTTCGGGCTGCCCGAGACGGCCAAAAGGCAGGTGCTGGCTCGTGAATCCAGCAAGAACTAACGATATCGAACGCGAGGCTCTGTTATTCAGAGCGATTATCGATTCATCGGATGACGCCATCATCAGCAAAAGCCTTGACGGAATCATCACGAGTTGGAACAAAAGCGCGGAGCGGCTCTTTGGCTATATGGCCGCCGAGGTCATCGGCAAGCCCATCACTATCCTGATTCCGCCCGATCGGCTGAATGAAGAACCGGAGATTCTCGCGCGTCTCAGGCGTGGCGAACGGGTCGATCACTTCCAAACCATCCGCCGGCGCAAAGACGGCAGTCTCCTCCATATTTCGTTGACCATCTCGCCCGTGAAAGACCGTGACGGAAACATCGTGGGAGCGTCGAAAATCGCTCGCGACATCACAGAGAACAAGCGCGTGGAAGCCGAATTACGGCGCGCGAACCACGATCTGGAGCAGTTCGCGCTTTCGGCAAGCCATGACTTGCAGGAACCCCTGCGGTCACTGAAAATCTACAGCGAACTCTTAACCAGGAATCATGCCGCCAAGCTCGACGGAGAGGCCTTGGATTTTCTAAGCTTCATTCGGAATGGCGCCATACGCATGGAAAAGCTGGTGAGCGACCTGCTTGCCTATACGCAGGTGCCAAAGTTCCAAGAGCCCACGGAACTCGCGGATGCTAATGAAGCGGTAACAGAGGCGATTCAGGCCCTTGCGAATAGCGTACAGGAAGCCGGGGCCTGTATTTCTGCGGACGCATTGCCTTCTGTGCGTATGCATCCGGCGCACCTCCAGCAGTTGTTCCAAAACCTGATAGGAAATGCGATCAAGTACCGGCGCCCGCAGCAGAGGCCCAGCGTGCGCATCACCGCGCATCGTCAGGACCGGGAATGGATATTCGCCGTAAGCGATAACGGCATCGGCATCGCTTCCGAATACAAGGAACAAGTCTTCGATCTCTTCAAACGCCTGCACTCCGATCAAGAATATTCCGGAACAGGCATTGGACTGGCCATCTGCAAACGAATCGTGGAGCTATATCATGGACGCATCTGGGTCGAGTCCGAGCCCGGACAGGGATGCACATTCCGCTTCACTGTCCCCACTTGATTTGGAGGCACGGTCGCGCTCAGCAACACCTAATGCTTCGCCACCGCCGTGCACCTTCTCCACCACGCGCAAATACACTTTGAGACGGCTTGTGCGCTCCGGTCTCGGATCGTGATGCGCAATGCCGGACAGCACCACCAGAGCATGTCAGGGATACAGCCCGATTCGCCCCCACTGAAAATGATGGAGCTAAAGGTCCACCGGACGTCCCGCTAAGCGCGGGGCACAGTAAGTGTTTTTCGAAATGGACGCGCGCCGATGGCATTATCAGCGAGTAAACGTAACCGGCGGCAGGGGAGTTCTTGTATCACATAGCTGTGGAGCGTATACGCTTGGCCGGTGCTGGCGTGAGATCGCACCGGAGGAGATATTCGCCGTAGCCGCCGTCGTCTTCCCAGGCATCCGTTCTTGTGATCTCCTCGTAGCCGCGTCTGGAAGCATCGCGAGACTTCGTCCTATGGCCAGCATAAGGGCCGGAATCGGAAACTGTTTCGACAAATGGAGCAGTCTGGCGGAGGATTGAACGGATCCGCCACGTATAGATCAACGCCGGAATGGCAGCATCCTGGCTCAACCGTTCGAAGTAGAAATATGGATCCACGCTCAATTCCAGCGCGGTTCGAAGTCTGCCGCCACACTTAATATCGGGCAATTCCAGCGGGCCGTCGTGATACGCCAAAATCCCAATATCCAAAACCGTTATATCGTCTGACGCTACAATCGTCTCTGCGACCACTGCATAACTATTTTCTGCGATCGGCCGGGCACAGATCTCTGATTCGCAGAATTCGACGGGCGTTCCCGGCCGGAGGCAAAATTCCACCGCAAACTCAACCGTTTCGCCGACCGCAAAATCCGGGTAGTTACCGTCCTGGATGATCCACGCGCTCAAACCAATGTTCCAGATCACCTGCGAACTCGAAATCATCGACACTAGACTAACATTTGTGCCCCGCTCGACCCGGTGGCACGGCCGGTGCCCCCTAGGTCGGCGATTGAGCAACCCTCAGGCCCTGCGCTGCTTCTAATGCATCTTGCCGACTAGATACTCGCGAGCCATGCCCTTATGCTATACGTCTCCGGCCTGTCCGCTTGGGCTTCGGCGATGCCGGCCAGCACCACCGGCGCACGGTCAGGAAACTCGGCCATTAGCGACAGATTCCCGCCCATGGCCTCGACCGTCTTTCGCAGCGTGGACAACAAGAGATCGCTCCGCTTTTCTAAACGCGAAACACTGTCCTGTGTCACTCCAAGCGCCTTGGCAATCTTTACCTGCGTGAGTTTGCGCGCGTGACGCAGTTCGCGCAACGTCATTTCCTCTGCAATCAACTCAGCCGCGCGGGCCTCCACCTTCTTGCGTTGGGCCGCTATGAGCCGGCGGTAGAATCTTCTCTCACCGCCGCCCGACTTATCTCCGGCGATCAGAAGGAGTGCCGCGGGCAGTCCCTCACCCCCACCGGATGCGCGCGGTTTGCAACGCGGTTTGCCCGCGTCTGGTTTCGCCGTCTACACTGAAAGTGAAACGCGGACCTTTGTCAATGGCATGACAACCTACGGCTTTAAAGTCGTCATCGAACCGGACGAGGATGCCCAAGGCAGGCCCGCGTGGTTTGCGTATTGCCCTGCTTTCGAAAGCATCGGCGGCGCCACTTCCGGTCTCACAAAAGAAGACGCTTTGCGTAGTATCAACGAAGTTGTCCGCGTGATCGTCCAGGACTTCATCGAGGAGGGCAAAGCGTTACCAAAAGGTCCGCTCCCCACAGTTTGAGAAACCTGCGATTACTCACTCCCCGCCCCCCGGTCACTGCGCGAGAAAATAATCCAGCTCCATCAATCCAACCACTTGCCCGCCCAATCCCGCTGCCCCCGCAAGTCCTGGTGCTCTACTCAAATCGAGTAGCGGGTTCACCCCGCCCTCCCGAAAAAGGATCCAACCAAATGTTAATCTCCGAAAAGCAGCATCACGCGAATCAACAAAACGCACAACACAGTTCGGGACCGAAGACACCGGAAGGACGCGAAGCCATCCGCTTCAACGCCCTCACCTTCGGCCTGCGCACGCGCACCATCATCCTACCCACCGAAAACGCTGCAGCCTATTCCCAACTTTGGGACGAACTGTGCGCCGATTTTAATCCCCGCACGCGCCTCGAAATGTGTTGCTTCGAAACCATCGTCGTTGCGCAGTGGCACCTCATCCGCAACGCCAACTCCGAAAACCGGATCTACCAGGAAATCCCCTTCGGCGAACACCGCTTTGCCATGCTCGCCGAAGTCGACAAACAGCGTACTAAATTCGAAAAAGAATTCCGCGCCGCTGTCGACTATCTGCAAAAGCTACAAAAGCCGTCCCGCGCAGCCGGAAACGAAAGCTGCCGAACCCCTGCAGCCCGTGCGCAACCCGCAGGTGACACCGCATCCCGGCTTCGTCATGTCCGAACCCGTTGGCCATCCCGTCTTCTGCGCGCCCGACACAACCGACACCCGCTAACTGTTTCCCGCACCGAGATCTTTGACAACCCCGCGCCCGGCAACGAAGGGTGCGCCCGTACTGTGTCTGTCCCCCACCCGAAACCGCGTTCTCCATCCCACAAAACCAAATCCCGACCCCAAATCGCAGTCCCCCCCCCACAAAAAGGTGAATCGAAGGCTAATCCCCGGCCCCCGCCCCCCGACCCCTGCCCCCGGCGAGCAAAGCGAGCCCTTTCCTTCCATCACGTTGGGCTTCGTTCGTATAGAAGAAACCAATCCCTGGCCCCCGGCCCCTGCCCCCTGTCCCCGGCGAGCAAAGCGAGCCTAAAGAAGCACCAGTTCCACCGGCGCCCCCACCGCGCACCCCAACAGCTTTGCGGCGGACGCCTCCGCCACCGACAATTCGTAATACCCCGAACTCCCCACAATCACGAACGGCGCCCCTCCCCCCCCTCCATATAATTCCGCGCCATCGCGTTCACCCGCTGCGGACCCACCACCATCTCGAACTCCCGCCGATCCAAATCCGGAAACGCCTCCACCGAAAAATTGGTCACGATATTGCCGAACCGGTCCACCTTCAAGATGGCGCCCGTCCAAGTGCGCCGCCCCGTCCGCACCGGCTTGTCGAAATCCAACCGCAAATAGTCGCCGATCAGTTTGCCGAACCGCGCCGCCGTCCCCCCCCCCGCAAGGTGCGCCGCCACCGGAGCGAAAATGTCCCGCCCGTGAAACGTCTGGCTCACCGGCTCACGGAAATAACGCGCCGCCGTAATCGCCCGCACCTTATGCTTCTCCCGCCCATACACCATCGAGAGCACGCCGTTGTCAGGCGCGATGAAATATTGCCCCGCCGCCTGCGCCAGAATTGGACGCCGCGCCGTACCCCACCCCCGGATCCACCACCACCACATGCACCGTCCCTCGCGGGAAGCATCCGTACGCCTGCGCGATCGTGAATGCCCCCTCGCCGATCTCGTACGCACTCACCCCGTGGCTGATATCGACCATGCGCGCCCGCGGGCATATCGATAGAATCACGCCCTTCATCGCGCCTACATAGTGGTCGGACAATGCCGAAATCGGTGGTCAGGGTAATCAGCGGAGCGGGCATTGTTAGAATAAAAGGACGTGCGGCATTTCTATTTTGATCACAACGCGACAACGCCTGTCTCTCCCGAAGTGCTGGAGACCGCGGTGGCGTGTCTCGGTCAAGTGTATGGTAACGCTTCCAGCATCCACCATTTCGGCCAGGCCGCCAAGCAGCGCCTGGAAAACGCCCGCCGCCAGACCGCCTCGCTGATCGGCTGCCAGCCGCAGGAAATCGTTTTCGTCAGCGGCGGCACCGAGGCCGATAACCTCGCCATCTTCGGATCCGTCCGGCACTCGCAGCACGCCGCGCGCGGCTCCCGCCACGTCGTCACCACCGCCATCGAACATCCCGCCGTGCTGAACGCCTGCGCCCAATTGGAGCGCGAAGGCGTTGCTGTCACCTACGTGCCGCCGCGCGCCGATGGCATCGTGGACCCCGATGATATCCGCCGCGCGCTGCGTCCCGATACCGTGCTGGTCTCCGTGATGCACGCCAACAACGAATTGGGAACCGTGCAGCCTGTTGCCGAAATCGCCGCCATCGCGCACGAGGCCGGCATCTGCATGCATGCCGATGGTGTGCAGGCCCTGGGCAAGATCCCCGTGGATGTCGAAGCCCTCGGCGTGGATCTCTATAGCGTCAGCGGCCACAAGATCTATGCCCCCAAGGGCATCGGCGCGTTGTATGTGCGCCGCGGCACGCGCCTGTCCGCCCTTCAGTTCGGCGGCCATCATGAGCGCGAACGCCGCGCCGGCACCGAGAACGTTCCCGGAGCGGCCGCCTTTGGCTGCGCCGCCGAACAAGTCGAAGCCCATCTCGATGCCGAATCGCAGCGTCTCGCCGAACTGCGCGATCGCCTGGAATCCGCCGTCCTCGACCGCATCCCGAATACCGGCGTCAACGGCCATCGCGCCGCGCGCACGCCCAACACCACCAATATCTACTTCGACGGCATGGAAGGCGAAGCCCTGGTGATCGCGCTCGACCTGCGCGGCTTTGCCGTCTCCAGCGGTCGCGGCCTGTTCGAGCGGCGCCGTCGAACCTTCCCACGTACTCACCGCCATCGGCCTTACCCGCGGATCGCGCGCGCGCCAGCATCCGCTTTTCTCTCGGCCGCGAAAATGACGCGGAGCAAGTCGATGCCCTGGTGGAAGCGGTCGCCGCTTCGGTAGCCCACCTGCGCCGCTCTCGCCCCGGCCCCCGCAACCTGCTTCACCGGTGATGCAATGAGCACCGCGCCGATTGCCGTCGCCATGAGCGGCGGCGTGGATAGCTCCGCCGTGGCCGCCCTGCTGGCCCGTAGCGGACAGCCCGTCGTCGGGCTCACCATGCAGCTCTGGAACCAGCGCCGTTTGCCCGAACTCGCCGTCGAAGGCGCCACCGGACGCTGCTGTTCGCTCGACGACGTCTACGATGCGCGCCGCGTCGCCGAACAGATCGGCATCCCCTACTACGTCGTGAATTTCGAACGCCAGTTCGAGGAGCGCGTCATCGAGCCCTTCGTCGAGGATTATCTCGCCGGCCGCACCCCCATCCCCTGCACGCTCTGCAACAACTTCATCAAGTTCGATCAGTTCCTGGAGATGGCCGATGCCGTCGGCGCCGGCCAGATCGCCACCGGCCACTACGCCCGCATCACCTTCGACGAGCCACCGGCCGCTACCAATTGCGTAACGTCGGTCGACGACACGCAAGGACCAGACTTACTTCCTGTTCGGACTTACTCAGGCGCAGCTCGCCCGCAGTCTGTTCCCCCTCGGCGAGATGCACAAGGCCGACGTGCGCCAGCTCGCGCGCGACATGCAACTGGCCGTCGCCGACAAGGGCGAGAGCTTCGAAATCTGCTTCGTGCCTAACGGCGATTACGCCGCCTTCATGGATGCCTACCTGCGGCAGAAGGGCGCCCCCGCGACCCAGACCACACGGCGAGATCGTGACCACCGACGGCCGCACGCTCGGCGAGCCACCAAGGCGTGCATCATTTCACCGTCGGCCAGCGCAAGGGACTTGGCATCGCCACCGGCGAGCCGCTTATATGTAATCTCGACCGACCCGCAATCGCAGCGCGTTACCGTGGGCCGCAACGACGAACTACTGCGCGAGTCACCTGGTCGCCCGCGACGTCAATTGGGTCTCCATCGCCGGACTCAGCGCGCCCGCCCCCGCGCAGGTAAAGATCCGGAACCGGCACGCCGCCGCGCCCGCCATGCTATACCCGACCGAAAATCCTGTGCGCGTCGAAGTCCGTTTCGACCAACCCCAGCGCGCCGTAACCCCCGGCCAAGCCGCTGTCTTCTATTCCGCGGACTTAGTGCTGGGCGGCGGTTGGATCGAGTAAGTTCAGATCGCCCGCACCGCGACTAACTCCGCTGTTCCCACGGCGCGTGACAAGGGATTCCGGAGCGCCCGCCCGAACCCCTCGAACCGCACCTGCATCACATCGCCGTCTTCCAACTGCACCCCGTCGCCGAAGCTGAACGCGTCCGCGCCAAAGAAGTGGATGTGCAGATCGCCCGGACGCCTGTGCGCTTCGTACTTAAAGTGATGGTGCTCGATATTTGCCAGGCTGTGGCACATCGCGCCCTCGCCCGTCCGGATTGCGCGCGACCACAACACCCGCCCACCGCGTTCGATCGCCACCTCGCCCGGAACCATGTCGAACCTTCCGTCCACCACGAGTTCCGGCCCAATGGCGCAGGTGCGCAGCTTTGAAGCCGCCAAGTACAAGTAGTTCTTGCGCTCCAACACGTGGTCCGAAAACTCGTTGCCCACCGTCAGTCCGATGCGGCGCGGAGCCCCCGCGTTATCGATCAGATACACCCCCGCCACCTCGGGTTCCTCGCCGCCGTCATCCGCGTGCGCCGGAACCGTCAGCGCTTCGTTATGCGCCCGCAGCGCCGAACCGCATCCCTTATAGAACCACTCGGGCGCAATCCCTACCGCTCCCGCCGCGGGCTTCCCGCCTTCCAGCCCCGACTCGTACATCCGCGTGCTATCGGTCACCACCTGCGCCGCCGCATGCATAGCATCCCGATTCTTGGCGCTCGCCTTATGCGTTAGCCCCGTGCCGCTTACCAGACAGCGCGCCGCCTCGAACGGCACATCGGCGCTCGGCAGCAACCGCCAGGCCGATCGCCCCCCCCACACCGAATCGTAATCGACTGACTCACCGGACCGCCGCCGCCTAACTCCCTCACTCAATCCAACGCCCTCGCGCAAGCACTCCCATGCCAGTTCATAAACCGACTGGCAGCCTTCCAGCAAACGCAGTTCAGGCTCCTCTACCAACGCCACCCGCCGTCCGTCCGCACCCGCTAACTGAACCAGCCTCATAAGGATTCCAACTCATGTTCTATCATCCCGCTCACCCGGGGAGTAGAATGAAGGCAGCCATGAACCCATCGGATCTGGCTTCGCGCGAAGAGCTGGCAAATTTGGTCGTTCAATTCCTGCCGGCCGAAACCATCGTTCCCGAAATCTATGCCGCCTGGCGTCCCCTGGTGACCGATGCCATGCGCTTCATGATCGTCCACTTGTCTTCGGCGCGCCTCGCGCCCAAGTTGATCGAGCAGACCGCACTGCCGCCCGATACCGCACCCGAAGCGCGCCTCCTTCGGCTGATTGCCAAGGTCCCTGGCCTCCAGAAGATCGGCCAAGTCCTGGCCCACAACCGGCACCTCGATCCCACATTCCGGAACGCGCTGGCGGAACTGGAAAACGGTATCCATGATGTCGGTGCCGCCGAAATCATCGCGCTGGTGCGCAAGCAATTAGGCCGGCGTTTGAAAACCTACCAGGTGGAGATCGAGCCGGAAATGCTGGCCGAAGCCAGTGTCAGCGCCGTGCTGCGATTTACCTGGCTGAACCCCGCCACGGGCCAACGCGAGCGCGGCGTCTTCAAGGTATTGAAACCCTACGTCGCCGCCTGCTTCGCCGAAGATCTAGACCTGCTCCAGCAGCTTTCCCATTTCCTCGCCGAGAAGCATCCGGAGTACGGCCGCGCCCTTCCCGACACCATCATGGAAGTGCGGCGCCTGCTCGAACACGAAGTCGATTTTTGCCGCGAACAGAAAACCCTTTTGGAAGCGGCGCAAACCTACCGGCATGTGCGCGGCGTGCGCGTGCCGCGCCTCATCCAGCCGCTCTCTTCCGCCCGCATCACCGCGCTAACCGAAGAGTGCGGCGTGAAAGTAACGGACGCGCTCGCAGCGGCATCGGCTCGCCAGCGCCGCATGGCCGCTACCCAATTGATCGAAGCCCTGGTTGCGGTGCCTTTGTTCGCTCGCGGCGAGAGCAGTATTTTCCACGCCGATCCGCACGCCGGCAATCTGCTTTATGACCTGCGCACCGGCCAACTGGCCATGATCGATTGGGCCCTCACCGAATCCCTCACGCGGGCCGAGCGCCGCCATATTGCCCTTCTAGCGCTGATGCTGGGCCTCCGCGACACCGTCGGCATCTGTACCGAAATCGAAGCGCTGGCGCTCGGCAAACGCCTCAGCCCCGCCCATCGCGCCTTCATGCGCGCGCATGTCGACCGCTTTGTCTCCACCCTGCCGCTCACTCACCTGCCCAGCAGCATGGACGCGATGCGCCTGCTCGACGCCCTGGCCCTCGAAGGTATCCGCTTCCCGTCCGGCCTCATGATGTTCCGCAAAGTGCTGTTCACCCTCGATGGAATTCTCCACGATATCGCCGCGCCCGGCCTGCGCATGGATTTGATCCTCGCCCGCCACCTGCTGGCACACTCGCCGCTGTCACTCATCGATTGGATCGGCGTCCAGGCCAGTGCTCTGTTCTACGGTGCGCGCTTGTGGGTGCAATGGGCCCAAACCGCCTTGGACCGAGCCGAGGGCTAAGAAGCGCTAGGTCGAATCGGACTACTCGTCCGCTTTAACCCACCCCGCTTGGCGGCGCACCTCGACTGGTGTCTACTGGTTAGCGTGAGGACCGCTCTGTGATCCAATTCGATAACCCCGTACAGTTAGCCGAAGACTTGTGTAAGTTAGGCCTGGACGCTTGCCATGAAATCGTCTTCGGACCCCGCGGATACCAGGAAGGCCTCGACGTAGGCGCCGACTTCTTTCCGCTCTGGGAACTTACCCTGCCCGAAAACCGCGACTCGCTGGCCCGCCTCGATTTCGACGCCATCAAGGCCCGCCGCGGCGCAAACTGGTCCGTAGCTCCGCCCAGCCCAGCCTATTAGCCGCCGCGCTTGTCGCGGGACATAATCTGCCGGATCGGTTCGTTGTCCGCATAGACGCGCCACTCCGCGATCTGTCCGTCCCGCACCACCGCGCGCCACGCCGCCGGAGTCTGCCATGCGTTCTCGGCTTTCAGGGCACCGCCGCCGGCGTACGTCCCGCGCGCCATCCCCAGAACCACCACCACGTCCCCGTTCGAAAATGTTTCGTCGGCCGTGACCGTGTAGTCCGGCACGATCCCGAAATAACCGCCCCAAGCCTTCTTCATCTGATCCCTGCCGCTAACTCGCGTTCCCAGTCCGTCGATGAAGACATGGTCCGCAGTCATCAATGCAGCCAAGTCTTCCACGTTCTGCCTGTTAATCGCATTCATAAACGCGTGGACGACAGCGTTCTCCATGTCACGCAATTCTAGCCTATTTCAAGACGACGGATCGCCAGTTCGCTATACTGTCCAGATCGACACATGATTGTCCTCTACGTTGGCCTTGGCTTATTCCTTGGCGCTATCGTCGTTTTTTCTGTCCTCCTGGTCAGTGTCAGTCAGGCCAGACGCGCCTCCAAGAAGCCCAACTGTCATTACTGCGGCAGTACTGCGTTACATGTCTCTTCCCCGAAGGGGCCCATCGACGACTTGCTCACTTACTGGAATTGCCTGCCCTACCGCTGCGAAGTCTGTTTCCGCCGGCAGTACCGACTAACCGCAGGCAGCGATACCCGCTAACCTGCCAAGAACCTCACGGTGGCCGGGAGTGTGCTCGTCTCCGGCTATGGATATTCAAAACAATCTGAATCGACGCCGCTTCTTTGGAACCGCCGTGGCAGGAGCAGCCTTTGCCGGGATGGCCCACGGCGCCAACACCGAGCAGATGCCCCGCCCCACCGAGACGCGCAAGGGTGACATGCTCTACCGCAGTTTCGGCAAGACCGGCGAGACCGTCTCAGTACTCGGCGTTGGTGGTTCGCACATAGGCCAAATCCCGGAAGAAGATCTCGCCATCCGCATCATCCGTACTGCCATCGACCGGGGCGTCAACTTCATGGACAATTCGTGGGATTATAACCAAGGCACCGGCCGCGATGAACTCCGCATGGGCAAGGCCCTGCGCGATGGCTATCGCCAAAAAGTATTCTTAATGACCAAAGTCGATGGCCGCACCAAAGACTCCGCGGCCAAACAATTGGACGAATCGCTTAAGCGCTTGCAGGCCGATCACGTAGATTTGCTGCAATTCCACGAAACCATCCGCATGGAGGACCCCGACCGTTTCTTCGCGCCCGGGGGCGCGGTCGAAGCTTTCGTCGAAGCGCGCAAGGCCGGCAAGATCCGCTTCATCGGCTTCACGGGCCACAAAGATCCCGCCGTCCACCTTCGGATGATAGCGATGGCCAAGGAGCGGGGTTTCCATTTCGACGCCGTGCTCTTTCCATCGAACGTGATGGACTGGAGCTTTCGCAGCTTCGTCCACCAGGTCATGCCGGTCGCCTTGCGTAAAGGCATCGCCGTGCAAACCATGAAACCGATGGGCGGCAAGTTTATCCTCGACAGCAAAACTGTCACTCCTGCCGAGTGCCTCCAATACGCTCTAAGCCAGCCTACGTCCGTGGTGATCCACGGCATGGATAAGATGGAGTACCTGCAGCAAAGCCTCGACGTGGTGAAGAATTTCAAACCGTTAAGCCAGCCACAGATCGCCGCCTTGGCCGGCAAGACACGCGAGGCCGCTATGACGGGAAAGTATGAGTTGTTCAAGACCACCGCGCATTTCGATTCGACGGCCAAGAATCCCGAATGGCTGGGCTAACCCGGCAGATCGGGAATAAATTACCCGGCAGCAAGTACTTTAGCCTTCGGCAATCTAAATGCGGGTTACGGGCCGATGCGAATCGCGGCCTGGGTGTTTGCTTTCGTACTAAAATTCGGCGGTGTCGGGCTTCTGATTATTGGTATTCTCGACTCCTCTTTCCTCTTTGCCCCATGGGGTAACGACTTACTGGTTGTAGCACTTACTGCCAGGCATCCCAAAGTTGCCGAGATGCTTTACTATGCGCTGATGTCTACGGTAGGCTCGGTCTTGGGATGCCTGCTGCTGGACGTTACCATACGTCCATTGGGCGAGAAGGGCCTGGAGAAGCATTTACCTGCCAAGCGCTTGGCGCGCGTGAAAAAGAAGATCGGCGACAATGCCGGTAAAGCCTTGGCCATCGCCTCCCTTGTCCCCCCGCCCTTTCCGTTCACTGCGTTCGTTATGGCTGCCGTGGCGCTGCAATATCCGCGACGGCGACTGCTGGCAGTTATCGGAGTCACTCGGATGATTCGCTTTACGGTGTTGGGTTTCCTGGCCTTACGGTTCGGCGAGAGCATTCTGAAATGGTCACAGAACCCGGCCGTACAAACCATACTGATTGCATTGATTGTGATCTGCACGGTAGGTAGCATCGTGTCAGTCTACGGTTGGATCAAACGTAGCCGTTCGTCCTCTAACTCTGCACGGGGCGTGACAGAACGTACGCCCGCGCCCAACCAAGCCTGATCGGAACGAAAGGTGCAGGGTAAAAGGCGAAGGAGCTTTTATGCAAACCAGCAAAATTAAACAGACGGATCCGGAAAGAAAACATCGAAAGGTTCTCGCGGCGAGTACTCTGGCGGGCGATAACGTGCGCAACTCGGCGGGCGAAGATTGCGGCAAAGTCGACGAGATTATGATCGATCTTCAATCCGGCAAGGTTGCCTATGCAGTGCTGTCTTTCGGCGGCGTGCTCGGCATGGGTAATAAGCTATTCGCTGTGCCATGGAGCGCGCTCAAGGTGGATGAGGACGAGAAGTGTTTCATCCTCGACGCCGACAAGAAGACGCTCGAGAATGCTCCCGGTTTTGACAAGAACAACTGGCCGGACATGGCCAATGCAGCTTGGCGATCCGAGGTGTATGACTATTACGACGCCACGCCGTATTGGGAGGAAACCGAAACTCGAACGTTACGCGGGGGCAGCAGCTTTTAGCCATGCCCGATAAAGAGACTACCCGGCGCGCGCAGAAGGATAAGGCCGAGGGTAAAGCGCCTTCGACACAAGCTGGCGAATACGTCCGTGAAGAGATCGACCATGTCCGTGAGGGGAAGCACGGGGCGCGGTCGGCCAAACAGGCCATCGCCATCGGGCTCTCGAAGGCGCGGAGAGCGGGGGTTAAGTTGCAGCCCCCGCCCGGCAAAAAAGCTACAAAGGCTACTAGCCGGAAACCCAATCCAAAACGGTCGCGAGCGACAGAGGAAGCCTTAAAGCGTGAGGGTAGTAGCGCGGCATCGCCACAGGCTCTTTCCCGGCAGGCTCGGGCGAGTGCCAAGAAGCGTGGAAGCGCCAAGCGTAGTGCGGCTGCCAAAAAGGCCGCTCGCACTCGGGCGGCTAACTCCTAGACGTTTTCAAACATGGAAAGGGCGGTGGGACTTAACCAATCCCACCGCCTTTTTTATTGCTTCCGCTTATTCCTTCTTCTTGCTTTTCGCGCCCGAGGGCATTCTTGCATGCAGTAACTCAGGCTCTTCTACGGGAGGCCGGCGAATCTTCTGGCCAGGCTCCGGGCGGCTGCCAGGTTTTGCTGTGTCGATAGGGATGGCCCGCCCTGTCTCGCAGGAGCGATAGGCTGCACGCACAATCTGCACATCGATCAAGCCTTCCTCGCCCGACGGTTCCGGCTCGCGGCCGTTTAAAATGCAATCGGAAAAGTAGATCAGTTCCGGGGCGAACTGATCGCCTCTGGGGAAGATGCGCTCGTTTGTATTGCCGTCGGTGGTGACTTTCATACGGATGTCTTTGCCGTATGAATAAGACGGATCCAAGGTAAGCATTCCCTTGGAGCCGATGAGCGTATAGCGGCCAACATGCTCCGCGCCGAAGCTTACGGTGAAGTTAGCCAAGCGGTCGTGCGGGAAGCGGAGCACCACACTCACCATC
Organism: Bryobacterales bacterium; assembly: GCA_963738345.1. GTDB lineage: Bacteria > Acidobacteriota > Terriglobia > Bryobacterales > Bryobacteraceae > Bog-159. The sequence continues at coordinate 466,187 of CAVTWI010000002.1, read as the reverse complement.
TCGTCGGTCTTCTCGAATCGCCTCTCGCCGTTGTTGCCGCGGAAACCGATCACTTCAGTCGGTTCATCGCGGAACAAGTAGCGCGCCGCGTTGATACAATATACACCCATATCGAAAAGCGGTCCGCCGCCCTGTTCGAAGTCGCTAGTCAGGCGAACGTTGTTGCCTTCCACTTGCTGGCAGAACACCGAGTCGAAGATACGGATGTCGCCCAACCGGCCGGAGTCGCGGATCCGCACTGCCTCCAGATTGGCTTCCTCGAAATGCAGCCTATAGGCGGTCATCAGGCGGACATCACCGGCGCGGGCGGCATCTATAATCTTGCGGCACTCGTCTTCGTTTTGCGCCAGCGGCTTTTCACACAGGATATGAATACCGGCCTTCGCTGCTGGTTCCGCATACTGCCGGTGTAAGTGGTTGGGCAGTGCAATATACACTGCGTCCACCTCACCGCTAGCCAAGCACTGCTCGTATTGTTCGTAAGTGTACGTCTTGCGGACGCCGTACTTCTTTCCCAGTTCTTCGCGCTTCTCGTCGTCACCCGAAACCAGCGTGGTCAGTTCCGAGTTTTCAGCATTTTGAAAAGCGGGTAGCACGGCTTCTTGGGCGATGCTGCCCATACCTATGACTGCGTAACGAATCTTCATTGACAACTCTCCCGCGGCATACTCCGCACCTGATCCTCCAAAGAGGAGTTACTTGGCGTGCCAGCGGCTGAGGATCAAGGTGAGAACGCCGAACGCACCAATAGCGACCCCGGCAATGCGGTTCATCCACAACATGGCTTTGTCATCGAAGCGGTCGCGGAAGTGATTCGTCGCGGTAGTAAGGATGATCCACCACAGCATGGAACCGGTGAAGATTCCGCCCACCACCAACAAAGTCAGCAGCGGCGGCCGTTTTTCGCCCATGCCGAGCGCCGCCAGGAGGGCCAGGAAAGACAGCACTACGGTCGGATTGGTAAGGTTCAATAGGAACGCAGTGATGAAATCCGAGTGCGCCGCTTCGTTCTTCTGTTCCTTCAGTGATTGCGGTTTCTTGAAGTAATAAAGGAAGCCGATGCCGATTAAAAGGAAGCCGCCGAAGAGGCGTATCCAGAACTCCTCCCGCAACAGAAACTGAATCACGAAGCTGATGCTGAACCCGGCCATCGCGCCGTAGAACGTATCCGCCGCAGCCGCGCCCGCTCCCGAGACCACGCCCGCCATGCGGCCCTTGGTCAGAGTGCGCGACATGCACAGGACATTGACGGGGCCGACCGGCGCCGAAATCGCGATCCCAGCCAGTATCCCTTTGACGAGAAGTTCGGCCTGATTCATGCCGCCCCACCCACCGTGGGCAGCGCCATTGCAATTCGAAAAGACAACTTGGCGTGCGCCAAACGCAGCGCCCGTTCCACTCGGCCCGGATCGCTCCCGCGCGCGAAAATGAAACCCAGATAAGACGCACCCTCCGGCAGGGGGACCAATCTCTGCCCGCCTTTGGCCGTTACGATTACGTCGTCGACGCACTCTACCTCGCGCGCTTCCTCCACTCCTGCCACGTCTTCGTAAACTCCGGCGCGAGGGATAGGGATCATCATCACGCCGGACGCGGCATCCTGCAATTCCAACTTCGCAACGTCTTCCCCAATGGCGTGCCGCAACACCAGTTCTTCAAGTGGCATGCCGTCGCCGAATCGCAGCGCTCGCGAACACAACCCGCCGATAGGCCGCGCAGCTATTTCAAGAATCCAGGCGCCCTTCTCGTTGAAGCGCAGTTCGGCGTGGAAAGGCCCGTGATAAAGGCCCAGTGCGCGCACGGCGCGTTCCACCACCTCGCGCATGGCCTGTTGCGCATCGTCGCTCTCGCGTGACGGCGTTACGTAGATCGTCTCTTCAAAGAACGGACCCGCCAGTTCATCCGGCTTGTCGAAGATCGCCAGAATGCGCGGCGTGCCGTGGCTGACGATTCCTTCCAGCGCGAATTCGCGGCCCGGAATGTAGTCTTCAACCTGCAGATGGTGAATCTCTGCGGCGCGGTCGGTGCGAATATCCGGAGCCCTTTCGAGCAGCGCCTTGATGCGCGCAAACGCCACGCAAAACTCGTGCGGATCGTTGGCGCGGATCACGCCCCGGCTGGCAGACAATCCCAGCGGCTTCAACACGCACGGATACCGCGCTCCGGCTGCGGCCATTTCCGCATCGGTGTTCAACGGTACGCGAGAGAATCCCGGCACAGGCAGGCCGGCCGCGTTGAACAAACGGCGCGCCAAGTATTTGTTGTGGCATGCGCGCACCGCCGCCGGCGGATGAAACGGTATGTCCAGCGCGCACGCTACTTCCGCCGCCAGTACGGCGGGTGCGTCACCTACCGCAGCCACCGCGTCGAACGACATTCCTCGCAGCGCAGCCAGCGATCGCGGCACATCTCCAAAGCGCACCGGAACGGCGCGGTCACCCCACGGGTCCTCGAGCACATGGCAGCGATCGGTGGCCAGCGTCAGGTCCACGTTCAAGCGCTGCGCCGCTTCCGCGAATACGCGAATCTGATAGCCGGTAGTGGCCGCGAACAATAAGAGGCGCGGCACCTAATCCTCCGTCCTGAAAGATTCCATGGTGCGCGGATTGTAGGCCCAGTGAAACTCGAGTTCGTAAGCCAGGGAGCGCGCCAAACCATCAAGATCGGGAAACAGAGTCGCATGCGTGATGTTCATGCGGTAGAGTTCGCGCAGGCCCGTCTCGCGGACCTTTGCGGCAGGCAGGATAAACTTGGCCATCATATCCTTCGGCTCGCGATACTGATGCACGATTTCTTCCATGGGCTTATCCAATACACCGGGTAGCGCAAATGTTCCGGACTGCGCGATCAGGCGGCGGTTCATGGTGTCCGGTTCGCCGAGCCAGATGAATTCGCGGTCGCCCTTCAGAAAATAGCGCGCGAAATTGCCTTTGTGCCGCGGATCCATGCTGCGCGTGGTAATGGCCGGCCGCTGCGATTTAGCGGATCGCCGGATGCCGCCGGCGCTGATGTTGGCGGGGTTCAGCGCCCATACGGCTGCATCCGTGGTGGCGCGCTCCAACGCGAAGAATGCCGCCACGTAGGGCGACCATGTGAAATCGAGCAAACGCGTGGGCGCGCCGTGATGCTGCATCAGGGCCAGCCATTGAAAGTCGTCTTCCGGTGCCGGAGGCTGTGGGAAGAACTGGTGCGCCTTGCGTTTGAACACGCGCAGGATGCGGCCTTCCTGCTGCGGCCACGCCCGGCGGTCAATCCGAAACACGCGAAAGTATCGCGAAAGCGCGCTATTCAGCCGCCAGGCTTCCTTGCGATGGCCGCGAAACGCCCAGTTGGAATAAGGCGAGCCGGTGATGATCTTGAGAAACGCGTCCCACGATTCCAGGCGGTATTGTTTGTAGATGGGGCTGGCGCGCTCACCTGCCTTGAGGGATCTGCTGGGAGTCATCGTCCCATCATTTTCCCATCATTTACGATATCTTCGCCGTTCAACGCCCGTAGATGAAACGGCTGCGCCGGGGATCGGCCCCGCCGCTAAGCACTCCATCCGCCATATTGATCCGGATGGCCGTGGGCGCCGACAGATTCGCCCAATCGCCCACTACCGTCACCTTGTGGCCCATGGCGGTCAGTTTGTCGATGGTGGCCTGCGGGATGCGGCGCTCCACGTTCAAGTGCCCAGGCAGGAATTCGTGGAAATCGAACGAGGTATACAAATGCGCGCTGTCGAAGCGCGCTGCTTCGATGGCTTCCTGCGGCGACATATTAAACTCGACGATATTCAAGAACACCTGCAATAGCGTCTGATCCTGTAAGTCCCCCCCTGGCGTCGACATTGCCAGGAATGGCTTGCCATCTTTCAGCACAATCATGGGGCTCAGCGTTACGCGCGGACGCTTGCCGGGTGCCAGTTGATTGGGATGCCCAGGGGTGAGCACGAACGTCTGCATGCGTTCACTCATCGCCAAACCGGTATCGCCGGCGATTACGGAAGGCAGCCATCCTCCACTTGGGGTCGCCGAAAACATGTTGCGCTGCCGATCCACCACGTTCACGCAGGTAGTGTCTTTCGCCGCGATGGTCGATTCATTCGAAGCCGGCATCGGCAGTGGTCCGCCGAAACTGCCGGGGCGATGCTCAAGCGAGGCATGGCTCAGGTCGATCAACTTGCGCCGCTCCGTCGCGTAATCTTTCGAAAGCAGCGTCTCCTCGGGAATCTTGGAAAACTTGGGATCGCCATAATAGCGGTCGCGGTCGGCAAAGGCCAGCTTGATGGCTTCCACCAGCGTGTGAATATACGCCGGACTGTTGTGGCCCATGGCCCGCAGGTCGAAGCCTTCCAGCAGGTTCAGGGTTTCGATCATCACCGGGCCCTGCGACCAGAAGCCGGGCTTGAAGATTTCGTAGCCGCGATAGGTGCCGATGCGCGGCGTATCGGTTTCCGCGTGGAAGCCGGCCATGTCGTCGTAGGAAATGAGCCCGCCGTTGTGCTCGCAGAACTCGGCGAACTGGCGCGCTATGGGACCTTTATAAAAGTAGTCTCGCACGGCCTGCAACCGTTCGTTGCGGTCGCCCTTGGCTCTTCGATTCAGCGTTCGCCAAGGCGCGCAGCGTACTGGGCCAGCGCGGGTTCGCGAAATACATCGCCGCGTCGCGGAGCCATGCCCTCGGTCAGGAAGAAATCGCGCGAGGTGGGCCACAGTTGCAGCAACGGCTGCGACCCGCGGATCCAATCGGCCATCACTTCGGTGATTGGGAATCCGTCGGCGTATTCGATCGCCGGAGCGGCTACCTGCGCGAACGACAACGTGCCGTAGCGTTCGAGCGCCAGGATCAATCCGTCCATCACGCCCGGCACCGGCGCTGCCAGAATTCCCTGCGCCGGCATGGGCGGCATGTGGCCCGGCTGTTCCCAAAGTTCCCGGTGGCGCGATTCGTAAAATGCCACGGTGGCGCGCTTGGGTGCCGTGCCGATGCCGCTAATCACCACGGCGCGGCTTACCGTTCATCTTGATCAGGATCGGTATTTCGCCGCCCAGGCCGAAGTGGTCGAGTTCCGTGACGCCCGCCGCCAGCGTGGTAGCTACGCCCGCATCCACCGCATTGCCGCCTTCGGCCAGAATGCGCATGCCGGCATCCACTTCGAAGTTGTTGCAAGAGCCCACCATCTCGTGCAGATCCGCGTACGGGCGGAAACATGGTCAGCCGCGATTGCGCAGTGAGCAGTGCCGGCAAAATAATACAAGCCAGAACCGCCGCGCCTCGGCGTAGCGCGCCTTCATGCGTCATAACGGTACATCGCCCCCGCGATGGAAACGCCGCGCACCTCGATCCTCCGGAGATCGGCCGACCCTACACCGTGGCGCTCTGCCAGCAGTAGCGTATTTTCGCAGGTCCGGAACGGCGCAGTGCCCCGCGGCGCGCGCGGATCGTAACCCATTACAGCGGCGGCCACGGCATCCGTCGATACCGGATTCAGGCCTGCCAGCAAAACGCCCGGCTGTACGCGGTGTACGCCTTTGATCCAGGGCCCTTCGCCCCCCGCGATGGATTCGATGCCATCGATAATCTGCAGGTCGATGGGGCGAGCCTTCACGAGGTCGGCGACGATGTGCGGCACGCGATAACCCGCCTCGCGGCTGGATGCCGGATCCAGTTCCGAAGGCGCCGATTTGGACGGCTGCCTGCGCCCGGCATGCATGGTCTTGGCGCGGCCGGAGGTGGGGTTCTCGTTGGGTTCATCGACGCCCGCATCGTCGCCGTAAATCGAAGCGGGCAGCATGCCGAAGCAGTTCTTCATCGACAGCGTGACGCCGCAGGTCTCGTGGTTCTTCAGCTTCGCCATGCTGACGAAAACGTCCGTATCTTCGTATGCATGATTCAGATCGTAGGCCGGAAAAAGATAGCCGCCACCCGGCACTTTGAAGCGCGCGTATTTCTTGCCCTTGCCCAGCGCGTTAGTGTTTTCGAACTCCACGCCCTGCGCGGCGGAGAGCAACTGGCGCACGTTCCAGCCGGAATCGAATAAGTAGTCTTCCAGCGGCCCGGCGGTAGCCCAGGCACTCTCGACGAAACGGATGCGGCGCGCTCCGGCCTGGCCCATCAAGTGAGCTGTCGCGCCGACCAACTTAGGATGTACGTAGTGGGTCACGCCCGGCGCGCGCCCGTCCACCCGCAGTCCGGGGCTGCCCGTCATATTCAATTTGATGGTTACGGTTTTACCGCGGACGATGCGATCGAGACCGCCAAGCTGGTCGAACATCGTGGCCAGGCGCGCGGTAACATCCTCGTTATAAGAAGCACACTTGGCGATGGCAACGGGCGCGGCCTTCGCGCTGTCTGCCGGGCTGGGCGCGGCTTTAAGCAGCGGCGCCGCACTGATGAGCGCAATCCATTCTCTCCGAGTCATTCTATTAGTCTAAACGCACCGTGGCGCAAGCGGAAACGCGCGAGATGTCCACGCCCGTACCGCCCTCGTCGGTCACGTAAACCTCCAGATCTTTTTGGACGCCGTCGGGAGTAATAAGTTGCGCATGCTTGAAAGTACCCAACACCTGCACGGAAACGTTTTCGATGGGGTACGCCGAATAGTTCACCAGTTCCACCACCACCTGCTTACCGTCGTCGGTCGAGAGGACGTTAGACAGCATGGAGGAAACATTGAACAGCCGCGCGCCCAGATTCTTGCGGCCGGTCATGGTCTGTACGTCGTGCCAGATATCGTTGAGACGGTCGAGTTCGGCTTTATCCAGCGTGATCTGGTCGCCTTTCAGCGCGGACTGTCCCTTCCATCCGGGCGGCGCGGTGAGCACGGTACCGCCGGCGCGCGCGAAGTTTTTCAACATCTCGCGCTGCTCGGGGGAGAGGGCATCGGCATCCACGTCGACCGCCATGGATGCGCCCGCCAGTGCATCAGGAGTCAGCCGCTGGCCGGGGATGGCACGCATGGGTGTATGTTTGGCGGCGATCATATCGAGGATGCCCCCCGACAGCAACGCGTCGTCATGATCCTGCACCACGGCAAGTTTCCCGTATGAGCGTAATCCGCGCCAGTCGGCGTGGCTTTCGAAAAACTGAAGCACCTGCGCCATGTTGCTCCAGGTCTTCAGCGCGGCTGCATCGCCCCGCTGCAAGCGCGTCTGAAGATCATCATCGAGCGCCACGATCCAGCGCGCACCGCCCATCTCGGCATCGGCGATGGCGGCCTGATAGCGCTCGCCGGTAATCACCGTGTGCGCAGGAGGTAAGTATCCGAGCCACACACTGGCCGGCCCCCAAGCCCGAACGGAGCGGATGAAACCGGTGTTGGTATCGATCCAGGGCGAACCCGAGGGCGCCGCTTTGGCCGCGCCATTGTCGAGCACCTGGATACCGGGCCAGACGCCTTGATACGTACCGACGATGGGGTCGGCGCCGCCCAGCGGCATGCGGGCGCGCGACGTTAATTCGACCACCACGGCGTGCGCATCCGCCAGGGAATCCCGCACACGCGCGGCTGTTCCGGCAGGAAAATCACCTTCCAATACGACACCTTGCAATCCCGCGCGAACCGCTTTGCGCGATGAATCGGCGGGGTCAGCGCCGGGTTTCAGAACCACCAGCGTGGCGATTCCTCGCGCCGAAGCACGGGCTACGAAATCGGGCGTGTAGGAATTGACCAGCAGGCAGTTGATGGGCGTGGCCGAAAGCAGCTCGAGCGATTTGGCGTCATCGCCGTTCCAGCGCGCGGGCACCCAGGCGGACGGCGGCGCAATAGAAGCCGCCAGAGGCGCGACGGAAAGCAAGGCCACCCACAAGGCCGGGCGCAGCATCATTCTTCTACTGTACATCGACAGGACAAGCCTGACGTGGTCCGCGGGCGCCTATCATGATACCTTCGTAACTTATGCCCCCCTGCCGTATCCTGCAGCTTGGCGACCCGCTCCTGCGCACCGTCTCTGTTTCGTCTGGCGCAGTCGAGGCTGTCCCCATTTTCGCCAACCTGCGTGACACGCTGCACGAATTCCGCCGCACGCATGGCTTCGGCCGCGGCATCAGCGCGGTGCAGATCGGCGAGCCACTGCGCCTCATTTATATCGAATTCGAAGGGCAATCCTACGCCATTCGTAATCCGCAGTACGAACTGCAAAGTGAAGCCAAATTCCGCCTGTGGGACGATTGCTTTTCTTTCCCCGGCTTGCTGGTGCACCTGGAACGTAGCCAGACGGTACGCGTGAATTACGAGGACGAAACCGGCCAGCCGCGGATGTTGGATGCTTCAGGGCCGCTCTCCGAATTGCTGCAACACGAAATCGACCACCTGGATGGAATCCTGGCGATAGACCGCGCGATCGACCGCAACAGCCTTTGTACTCGCGAGGAATATGTGCGGCGCTTCGGTGCCGGCGCATGAAGCCGCAGCGGATCGTTTGGGCATTGCTGCTGCTGGTGGCCGCCCTTCTGGTGGCGTATTCGCAGACACAGGCGTTTGCCTGGGACGAGGGTTTCCACCTGGTGACGGCCCAGAATATCAATCGCGGCAAACTCCCTTATATCGACTTCTGTTTCCCACAAACGCCGCTCAACGCGTATTGGAACGCGGGCTGGATTCGGATACTCGGCGACACTTGGCGCACGCCGCACGGCGTCGCCGCAGTAATGACCACGCTGGCCGTCTTATTGATCGCGCTGTATGTGCTGCGCCGTTTCCCGGAGCCGCAATGGCGCGTGTGGGCGGCGATCGCCGCGGTCTGCACATTCGGCCTGAACATCATGGTGGTCGAGTTCGGCACCATCGCGCAGGCTTACGGACTCAGCCTTTTTCTGATCGTTTCCGCTTTCCTGTTCAGTATTTCGGCCGTGGACCGTTCGACGCCATGGTTCGCCTGTGCCGCCGGACTCGCGGCCAGTACGGCTGCGAACTGCACGCTGCTTACCGCACCGGTCGCGCCCGTGTTGCTTATCTGGATGTTGATCTGCAACCGGGCCGGAAACCGCTGGGCCAAGTTTGCCGCTTTCGTTGCCGGCGCAGCGGTCCCGTGTGTGCCGCTGGGGTTGCTATTCTTGCGCGGACCGAGCCAGACGATCTTTAATATTCTGCACTACAATCTGCTCTACCGCCAGCGGCAGTGGGATGGCGCGGTGGCTCACAATTTCGGCGAGTGGTTCGCCTGGGTTGGCTCGCCGCAGGCTTGGACGCTCGGTTTGCTGGCGCTGCTGGGCGTGCTGTTCATCCGCAAGCGCAGCGGTTGGGCCGTACCGCAACGCCGCGAGTTCTATTTGTGCGCGTGGCTGGCGGTCGCGTTGCTGGCGCACATCTCCACGGCCACGCCGACGTTCCGCCGCTATTATCTGCTAGCCGTTCCGTTCCTGGCCGTATTGGCATGCGCCGGACTCTATGATGTGGCGTCGCGGTTGACCTCGCCCGAACGCCCATTCTGGCCCGTGCTGCTGGTCTGCCTGCTGACTGCATCGTGCCTGGCCCAAAGGCTGATCGACGCGCGTGACGATTTTGCCTGGCGCTCAGTGGAACACATCGCCGCGAAGGTGAACCAGGTGACGCCACCGCACGCCATGCTCTACGCCGACGAGCCCACCTACTTCGTGGCGCGGCGCGAGGCGCCCTCGGGCATGGAATTGGTGGATTCCCATAAGCTCGATTTCCCGCCGGCCAAGGCGCGCGAACTACACGTGATGTCGTCCGCCGAACTGGAAAAACGCGTGAAGGCCGGGGTCTTCGACGTGATGGAAATCTCCGACGACGACACGCGGGTGGACACCTGGGGGCTGCACAAAATGTACTCGCAGTTCGCCACCGTCGACGATTACGATGTCTTTTGGGGCAAACTACCCGCTACAGCTAAACCCGGGACCACACGCTAAAATATAGTCAGCGTGCAGGAGTTCAGGACCCTCTTATTCTATTTCTATTTGGCAGCGGCGATGTGCGCGGGCGCCGCGCCGCAGCCCATCACGGTTGATTATCCGGCCAACCTTAGCGTGTTTCCTCCCGAGTTTCCCGCGCCGACTTTCTTGTGGCGCGACCCTTCCGCGGAAGCCGTCCGCTGGCGGATCGAAATTCAATTTGCAGCCGGGCCCAACATCCGCGTCGAATCGAAAGGCGAGCGCATGCAGGTGGGTGAGATCGACCCCGCCTGCGTGGGCGCCGTGCCGCCGCAACTCACGCCCGAGCAAGCCGCCGCGCATACCTGGAAGCCCGACGCCAAGACTTGGTCGGGCATTAAAAGCCGGTCGTCGAGCGCGCCCGCCACCATCACCATTGCCGGATTCGCCGCGCAGGCCGACCGTGCCTTATCGCGCGGAGTCGTCACCATCGAAACCTCCAAAGACCCGGTTGGAGCACCGATCTTTTATCGCGACGTGCCGCTGATTCCCAGCCCCACGGTGAAAGGCGTAATCAAACCGCTGCCGCCTTTCGCCATCGGACTGATTGCCTGGCGCCTGCGCAATGTCGCCGATACGCAAAGTAAAACGGTGATGCAAGGCCTGCACACCTGCGCCAACTGCCATTCATTCTCGCTCGACGGCAAGACCATGGGCCTCGATGTCGACGGCCCGCAGAACGACAAAGGGCTCTACGCACTGGTCCCGGTGCGGCAGCAGATGTCCATTCGCAACGACGACGTGATCCGCTGGAGTTCCTTCCGCGGCGCGGCGCCCGTGAACACCGGCGGACCTTCGGCGAAACGCTTCGGCTTCATGTCGCAGGTTTCACCGGACGGCCAATTTGTGGTGACTACCATCGACGATCCGCGCGTGCGCGGTACACAGGACTTCGCGGGTATGGCACGCGGCCTTGCAGACCGGTTTTACAACGCGGGCTATAAGGATTACGCTTTCGGGCAGGTCTTCTATCCCACGCGCGGCATTCTGGCATGGTACAGCCGCACCGCGGGGCAATTGCAACCGCTGCCTGGCGCGGATGATCCGCGCTATGTGCAGACCAATGCGGTGTGGAGTCCGGACGGCAAGTATCTGGTATTCGCCAGGGCCGAAGCGCGCGATCCATATCCGGCGGGGCAGAAGCCAGCGGACTATGCCAACAGTCCGGACGAGACGCAGATACAGTACGATCTCTACCGCATTCCGTTCAATGCCGGCCAAGGCGGCCAACCGGAGCGCATTGCCGGCGCTTCGCAAAACGGCATGAGCAACAACTTTCCGAAAGTCTCGCCGGATGGCAAGTGGATCGTCTTTGTGGAATGCCGCAGCGGCCTGTTGATGCGTCCCGATAGCCGCCTGTTCATAGTGCCCGCCACGGGTGGGACCGCGCGGGCGCTGCGGTCAAACACGCGATTGATGAATTCATGGCATAGTTTCTCGCCGAATGGACACTGGCTGGTGTTCTCGTCCAAAGCGCGTTCGCCATATACACAGATGTATCTGACGCACTTGGATGCGAACGGCGACGACAGTCCCGCGATTCTGATCGAGAACGCCACTGCCGCCAACCGGGCGGTGAACATTCCGGAATTCGTCAACATCGCGACGGACGGCATCGCCAGGATCGATGCGCCGGCCACGGACTTTTACCGGCTCTTCGATGTCGCTTCGGAACTGGGGCAGAAGAACGATTATGCCGCAGCCATTGCCAAATGGAATGAAGCACTGGCGATCAGTCCCGAGGATGCCAAGGCGCACAGCAATCTGGGGGTGCTGCTGGCCACAGTCGGCCGTACGGACGAGGCTATCGCACACTATCGCAAAGCCATGGAAGCGGAGCCGGACTATGCGGATGGCTACACGAACATGGGCATCGCGCAGGCCCGTGCGGGCAATCTGACCGCCGCCATTCCCTATCTGGAGAAGGCCGCCGCACTGAGCCCCTGGGATGCCAAGACGCATAGCAACCTGGGCGCCGCACTGGCTGAGGCCGGACGCATGACCGACGCCATTGCCGAGTGCGAGAAGGCGCTACAAGTGAACCCGGACGATCCGGACGCGCACGCCAACCTGGCCATTGCGCTAGACAAAGCGGGGCGTGCGGACGAAGCCATCGGGCAATTTGAGAAGGCGGTGGCGGGCAGTCCGGCGTCGGCGGAACTGCATTTCTACCTGGGCCGTTTGCTGGCCACGCGCGGAAATTTTGGTGACGCCCTACCCCATCTGGAACTGGCGGCGGCGGGCGGCGATCCGGCGATCGGCGGAATGCTCGCCGCCGTCTACGCGCAGGTCGGCCGGTTGAAGGAAGCGCTCGAGACCGCACGCCGAGCCCTGGCTGCGGCCCGCCAGCGGCATCAGGAAGACCTGGTGCAGTCGCTCAGCGGTAGCATAGCGGCCTACGAGTCCGCGCGCCCGTAAACAGCAGAGCGTTCGCAGGCGCATGTTAGCCTAGTCGTATATGCTGTTTTCCGAGTCGTTCTTCCCGCAACGTTTTGGTATTACCACGCGGGATTTGGAGAATTATCTGGGTGAGGCGCTTTCGCAGGGGGGCGCGTACGCCGATCTATATTTCGAATATCTCTCCACCAGTTCCATCAGCATCGACGAATCCATCGTCAAGAGCGCCTCGCAGGGCGTGTCGCTGGGGGTGGGCGTGCGCGTAATCGCGGGCGAGCGCACCGGGTATGCGTATAGCGACGATCTCAGTCCCGAAAAGATCCGCAAGGCCGCGCGGGTGGCGGCCTGCATCGCGGCGGGGCCAGCCACGGTCGATAAAGTTTCACTGAACGAAGGCGGCCGGCGCAATCTGTATCCGGTGCTTACTGCGCCGAACGAGACCGCTTTTGCGGATCGCGTGGAGTTGGTGAAGCGCGCCGACCGTGCGGCCCGCGCCTACGATTCGCGCATCTTCCAGGCGCAGGCCAGCTACGCCGACAATCTGCGGCAGGTGCTGGTGGCCACCAGCGACGGCGTACTCTCGTGGGACCGGCAGCCGCTGGCGCGGCTGAACGTGGCGGCCCTAGCGCGTGAGAATGGCGGACCTCCGCAGCGCGGCCACTCCGGCGGCGGCGGACGGGTGGATCTCGATTTCTTTTTGAACGAAAAAACGCCCGAGCATTTCGCCGAGCAAGCCGCGCGCGAAGCCATCGTAATGCTAGGCGCGGTGGATGCGCCGGCCGGCGAGATGACCGTGGTGCTGGGCCCCGGCTGGCCCGGCATCCTGCTGCATGAGGCCGTAGGGCATGGCCTGGAAGCCGATTTCAACCGCAAGGGCGTCTCCGCCTTCAGCGGGCGCATCGGGCCAGCAGGTGGCCAGCCCTCTGTGCACCGTGATCGACGACGGCACCATCGCCAACCGGCGCGGATCGCTGAACGTGGACGACGAGGGCCACCCCACGGGACGCAATGTACTGATCGAAAACGGCATTCTGCGCGGCTATCTGCAGGATAAGCTGTCCAGCCGCCTCACAGGCGCAGCCGAAACCGGCAGCGGACGGCGCGAAAGCTACGCGCACATCCCCATGCCGCGCATGACCAACACCTTCATGCTGGCGGGCGAAAGCGATCCGGAAGAGATTATCCGCTCGGTGCCGAAGGGCCTGTATTGCCCCGATTTCGGCGGCGGGCAAGTCGATATCACCAGCGGCAATTTTGTATTTTCCGCCGCCGAGAGTTATCTGATCGAGGACGGACGGGTGACGCGGCCGGTGCGCAATGCGACGCTGATCGGCAATGGGCCGGAGGCGCTGAAATACGTGAGCATGGTGGGAAACGACTTGAAACTCGACGAAGGCATCGGGGTGTGCGGCAAAGAAGGGCAGAGCGTGCCGGTCGGCGTGGGCATCCCGACGATCAAGATCGATCGCATGACCGTGGGAGGCACGGCCTGATGCCGCAGGACGTAACGGATTACGCAGGCATGGCCGCCGGGATCGTGCAGCAGGCTTTGGCGGCGGGCGCCAGCGATGCGGAGTGCACCATTAGCGCGGGCGAGGAATTCTCCGCCAGCGTGCGACTGCGCGAAGTGGAAACGCTGAAGGAAGCCGGGTCCCGCGGGGCGGGGCTGCGCATTTTGCGAGGCCGGAATACGGGATCCGCTTACACGTCGGATCTTTCGGGCGACGGCATCCGGCACATGGTGCGGTCCGCCATCGAACTCGCCGAAATCACTACCGAAGATCCGTTCGCCGGTTTGCCGGAGGCGGAAGAATTGGGCTCCATCACGGGCGATCTGGGGATGTATTGCGGCGACGTGGAGGGCTTGGCCACCGAGTTGAAAATCGACATGGCCCGTCGCGCCGAAGACGCTGCGTTGCGCGCCGATCCGCGCATCACCAATTCCGAGGGCGCTTCGTTCGACACGCATGTGGGCCAGCACGCGTTCGCTAATTCGCGGGGCTTTGCCGGCCAGTACCGGTCCAGCTACTGTTCGCTTTCGACCGTGCCGGTGGCGCGCGAGGGCGAGTCGATGGAACGCGATTATTGGTTTACTACCGCGCGTGGGTTCACCGGGCTGGAGAAACCGGAAGACGTCGGACGCATCGCCGCGCAACGGGCGGTGCGGCGGTTAGGCGCGCGGAAGATGGAGACACAGAAAGTGCCGGTGGTGTTTGAGCCGCGCACCGCGCGTTCGCTGCTCGACAATATTTTCGACGCCGTACATGGCGGCGCCGTATATCGCAACGAATCGTTCCTGGCAGGAAGACTGGGCGAGCGCGTGGCGTCGGAAAACCTCACGGTGGTCGACGACGGCACCATTCCCGGGCTGTTCGGCACTTCGCCATTCGATGACGAAGGCGTGCCCACGCGGCGCACCGTGGTGATTGAGAACGGCGTACTGAAAAGCTATTTACTGAATACATACACCGCGCGCAAACTGGGTTTGCGGACTACAGGCAACGCTTCGCGCGGCCTCGCGGGCAACGCGGGCGTGGGAAATGGCAACCTCTACATCGAGCGCGGCGCGCGCACGCCCGAGCAACTAATCGGCGGCATCCGCAACGGTTTTTATGTGACGGAACTGATCGGGTTTGGAGTTAATATCGTGACCGGCGATTATTCCCGCGGCGCTGTGGGCCTGTGGATCCGCGATGGCGAACTGGCGTTTCCCGTTTCGGAAGTCACCATTGCCGGCACCCTGCAACAGATGCTGATGAATCTGGAATCCATCGGATCGGACCTCGAATTTCGCGGATCCATGGCCGCGCCGACGCTGGTAGTGGGCGAGATGACCGTCGGCGGCCGCTAGCTTAAAAGACCATGCTCTCGATGGCGGCACTCAGTTCCGCCTCGCGCGCCGTGCGCGTTTTGTCCAATTCCGCGCGGCGGTCGCGCAGGGATGCGAGTTGCGATTCCTGGCCGGCCAGCCGTTGCGCGTAGCTCTGCACCTGCTGCTGTTGTCCGCTTACCTGGTTCAGGCTGCCGATGTTTTGCCGGATGCGGTCCTGGTCGCGAACCACCTCGTTGATCTGGCTTTCCAGTGATTGAATCTCGCGCCCGGCGGATGCGATCTGCTGCTTCAACCCGGCGATCTGTTCCAGTTGCTTGCGTGCCGGCTCGCTGAAGCTCTTGTTGCGGGTGTAAGCGAACAAGACATCCGGCGTAAGATCGGTGATGGTGAAGGTCCGGTCGTAAACGTGCTCTTCGACGACTGGGAACTTCTCCGTGGCGCCGGCAGCCAACTTCACCTCGAAGCGGTACGCGTTGCTGGTCTTCTCCGATGGTTTGCGATCGACGAGCGTATATTCGGGGCGGGCAGCGTGCTCGATGACTAGCGTCTTGGCCTTGGGATCCACATTGCGAATGGTATAGGTGCGGGTCTCAACCACGGAGTTGCGCGTGGTCAGGACGCCGCGCCGCGCGTGGATCTCGCGAATTTGTTCGGATTTGCTGTCCCACATAGTCGCGATGCGAGTGCCCAGATCCACACCGTAGCTGATCAGCCGTTTGTCGCCGGCCTTTAGTGTTTCGACCAACGCTTCACCGGCGTAGGCACCGGCATCATAGACCGTAATGGGACCGCCATCCAGAGTCTTGCCTGTTGAGTTGGTGATTTCGGCGGCATCCATGGGATGTGCGGACGAGGGGTCGGAATAAATCAGCAGCTTCCGCGTATCCACTTTCTGTTGCAGGAAGGGAAGCATGGCGGATTCGTTACGACGTACCGTAACCGGCGCGGCGATGTGGTATTCGAATAGCTCGCCCAACTCGCGGCCTGCGGGGGGCGCGGCGATGGTGGAGAGCCTGGGAGCTTTCTGCAATTTCGCGAACTGTTCCACTCGCTGAAGAGCGTCCCCGGCAGCGCCACCCAGCATCCCCTTGGCTGCGGGTGTCGCGGCGGGCGGTGGGGGGGCGGTGGCGCGGGAGACGTGAGGTTCGCGTCCCTGGTTTCCGTATCCAACGCACCTTCGTACACCACTGGCGTCGATGCCTGATCCTCCGGTAATTCCGCTGTCTGCCGCGCGACATAACGCGGCTCGTACAACCGGCTGATGAACGAAATGGGCCGACCGGATACCAACGACAGGTTTACGTTGGTCCAGTCGTCGCCCGTAGTATTGTCCACAATGGCCCAGCCCTCTAGCGTTGGTTGCGCGTCCGTGCCGAAAATCAGGCGGTAACTCGATTTCCAAACTGGCGTGGGCACCATGTAACTGGCCACCACGCTGCGCCGTTTTGTGTCGGTCGAGTCGATATAGACCGTGCGCTTCCCTTTGGAGCGGGCTTCAGTCAGCACGGCCAGGTAGTCCTTAAATTGCGTCTGCAGCCGGGCATCGGTGAATCGAATTCCAGAGGCCGCCCCCAAATCGAAGTTACGCAGATCGCCGGCGCTCATGAGCAGGGTGATTTGTTCACGCTCGGGACGTGTGTCGTCGCCCGGAACCAGGCGGGCGGCGACCACCGCACCGGTCGCGGTTTCATTGGCAAACTTCAGCTCAATTTGCGCGCCCTTCAGTTGGTCGAGTACCGCGCTCAACGGCTGGGCCGCGCCAAGCTGAAAAGGGAAGTCCGCCAGTTTGTGGGACAACGGCTCGCTCGAGTCATAGCGCAGGCCCGAGATTTTGCCGCCGCCGTTTTCTTCGACAGCCAGCGACTTCAGCACATCGTCCATTTCCGTGGCTTTGAAATCCAGACGCGCCGATTCGCCCGGCGCCAAGTCGCCCGTCCTTTCGAAATAACCTACGCCGTGCTTATAGAGGACCACCTGGCGAACCGGCAGATCGGCTGCCATGGCGCTCAACGCCAGTGCGCCGGTCAAACAGAAATGTCTTTTCATGATTGGTAGATGCCGCCTGCGCGGATTTCCTTTCAGAAGGCTGCCCTTCATCTTTGGTAATATCAACACGGTGGCCACCAAAACAGCAACAGAGCAAAAGAGCATTCCCGTAGTGGTGCTCGTGGTCGCGCTCGTGGGTATATTGGGCGCGGGTTTCTTTCTGTACCTGGACCGAGCCTCGCATCGTCCGCCACCGCCCCCCGCACCGCTGACGCCGGAAGCCAAGGCTTACGTGCGCAACCTGCAACTGGCGGACGTGGATATGCAGAAGCACGAAAGCTACATGAAGCAGGCGGTGGTTGAAATTACCGGCAAGATCGGCAATAACGGCGGACGCACGCTGCGGGCGGTCGAGATCAACTGCGTGTTCTACGATCCTTATGGCCAGGTGGTGCGGCGCGAACGCGTGCCCATCGTCAGCCAAAAAATCGGGGGATTGGCGCCGGGCGAGATCAAGAGTTTCCGGCTGCCGTTCGATGATATTCCGGATAGCTGGAACCAGGCGCTGCCGCAGTTGGTGATCGCCGAAATCGTGTTCAATTAAGGCCTGACCGCATGTCTTCGCCCGCCGCTATCGGTCTGCGTGCCCACTCCGGATGGGCAGCGGCGGTCGCGATATCCGGGCCGTCTGGCGCACCCGCGGTGATCATGCGCCGCCGCATCGAGATGCGGGAACGCGGCGCTACCGGCCCTTCGCAACCCTATCATGCCGCCGTTGGACTGGAACTCGATGAAGCTGCACAGGTGATCGAACGCTGCTCCGCCAGTGCAGCGGCGCTCGCTACCGCCGCTTTGCGAGGCATGGCGGAAGAATTAGGGAAGCTGGGCCACCGCGTTACCGGTTGCGGATTATTGCTGGCCTCGGGCCGGCCGCTCCCGCCGCTTGAAAAGATACTGGCGTCGCATCCACTATTGCACACCGCCGAAGGCGAACTCTTCCGCGAGGCGCTGCGGTCCGCGGTTCGCGCCTGTGGATTCCCGCTGGTTGAAACCAAAGAACGCGAATTATTCGCGCAGTCGGGCGACCTTGAACAGCACTTGGCCGCAATGGGAAAGGCCATCGGACCGCCTTGGCGGCAGGATGAAAAATTCGCCGCTGCCGCAGCCTGGCTGGCGTTGCGACCCGCTAAGCAGTAGCGAGAGCGGCGCGCTTGCCGCGATGGTACTCGGCCAACTGCGCGTTCGCTGAAGCGATGATTTTCAATTCTTCCACGACGCGTTCCAAATCTCGGCCCGGCACCACAGCATACAATTCGTCTTCGCCCAAATCCGTATAAACGCGATTGCCGACGCAGGCCGAACTGGTCACCACGCCATTGGCCAGCGCGGCAGGCAGTGCCATACACGTGGGACGGGGCAGCAGCGGCGCGTTGGCCGAAACGCCCGCCCGCAACGCCGCTTCGCCCAGCAGCATCAAGCGCGACGGACAGCCCGCGAAGACCACCACATCCGGCGCAACCGGCGTATCGCCTAAAGGCGCGTAAACCACCGCGGCCGGCGGTTCCGGAAGACGCGGTATGCCGGGCACTTCTTCCATCTTCACGTAACCGAGCGAGCCCATCAACGACAAAGTCTGTTCCAACTCCGGCGCGCGATCTGGCGGCAGTGCGATGTTGTGGGTGTAGCTGCCGATGGGGCAATTGTAGTGGTCGCCGGGGACGGTATAAAAGGCGCGCCCTTCCGCAGCCAAGCGCCAGAAACTGCACCCCGAGGGCATGACACCTTCAAACTTCTGTACGCCCTCCGGCGGCGCTTTCAGGAAGGCGACGGCCACGGGGCGGCGCATTAGACCCAGAGTCTCGGAAAGTTGTTCTTCAATGCTGCGGTAATCGACCATCTCAACAGTATATCCGCTGCCTTACATTTTCTTCTTGACCTGTCTATAGCTGTAGGGTTCACACTGGGATCTGGAGCGCGTTACATCATGTGGACGGTTTCGAAACTTGCGGCGCGGTGCGGTCTCAGCCGCGGCACGCTGCTGTATTACGAATCGATCGGTTTGCTGAAGCCGCCCCCCCGTAGCGCCGGGAACTACCGGCGTTATGGCGAGAGGGATTTCGAGCGGCTGGAGCAGATCCGCTCCTACCGGCACGCGGGACTGACTTTGGAGGATATCCGCGCGCTACTCGACCGTCGCGAAAGCGACGCGGCCGCGGTCCTGAAGCGGCGTCTCATCGCGCTGGATAGCGAGATTGAGGTGCGGCGCGCCCACCAGCGCGCCATTCTGAAGTTGCTGAAAAACGATTCGATCGGGAAAAACAAAATGATCACAAAAGAGAAATGGGTTTCGATTATGAAAGCCTCGGGGATGACCGAGGACGACATGCGTCGCTGGCACGCGGAGTTCGAGAAAGCGGCGCCCGCCGAACATCAGGAGTTTCTGGAATTCCTGCACATTCCCGCAGCCGAAATCGGCGCGATACGGGATTGGAGCCGGACCACCGAAACCCGGCCACACCCCTAGTAAGTGAGGCCGTAACCGTACTTATAAAGGGGATCGTAGTTGGCGTCGCCGCGATGGACGGTAACCTGCGCCATCGTGCGCGGCCACGAGAAGCTCAACTTACCGGTAGGCTTGTACGCGCCAAACAACACGTCCGCTACGCCATCGCCCTCGGTGCCCGGAAGCCATGCCGCCACAAACGCATCGGCCTTGTCGATCACTTTGTCGATGATCATGGGGCGGCCGGAAAGTAGCACCACCACCACCGGAATACCGGCCGCCTTCATGTTCTCGACGGCGGCCACGTCTTCCGGCGCCAAGGTCAGGTCGGCGCGATCACCCATGGTTTCCGCGTAGGGAGTTTCGCCGATCACCACCACGCCCACATCCGCGCCTTCCGCACCCTTGCCATCGGCGGAAAACGTAATCGTAGTGTCCTTCGAAACCGCTTTCTTCATCGCCGCCAAGATGGTGGTGCCACCGGGCGTCACATGGCCGCTCTTTCCTTGCCAGGTGATAGTCCAGCCACCGCATTGATTGCCCAAATCGTCGGCGCTCTTGCCGCCTACGTGAATGCGCTTCGCCGTTTTCGACAGCGGCAGCGCGCCTTTCTCGTTCTTCAACAGCACCAGCGATTGGCGCACAGCGTCGCGCGCCACCGCCCGGTGCTCGGGCGATCCGAACTGCTTCCACAATTTCCGATCCGCCAGTTGCCCGTGGTTCTTATCCATCAGCCCCATGGCGAACTTCACGCGCAGAATGCGGCGCACGGCGTCGTCGATGCGCGACATTGGCACGGTGCCATCTTCGGCGGCTTCCTTCAACTTGGCGATGAATTCCTGATAGCGCGCCGGCACCATCACCATATCCATGCCGGCATTGATCGACGCGGCAATTTTATGTTTATAATCGCCAGGCAGCGCGTCAATGGCCCCGTAATCGGAGATCAGGAAACCTTCGAAACCGAGTTCGTCTTTCAGAACTTCGGTGAGCAAGCGCTTGTTGCCTGACAGTTTTAAACCATTCCAACTGCTGTACGACGGCATGATGGAGCCGACGCCCGCGCGGATGGTCGTGAGGTAACCCTGCATGTGGATCTCGCGCAAGGTCTTCTCGTCCATGCGTGTGTCGCCCTGATCGAGCAGGTGGGGGCCGATGGTGCTGCTACCGTAAGTGGTTCCGCCGTCGCCCACGTAGTGCTTGGCGCAGCCCAGGATCGCCAGCGGATCGGACAGATCTTTGCTTTGCAGCCCGTAAACCGCCGCCTCGCCCAGATCTTTCACTCCCTCGGGTTCATCGGAATAACCCTCATAAGTGCGGCCCCAGCGAATGTCGCGCGGTACAGTAACGCAGGGTGCAAAGCCCCAATTGATGCCGGTCGCCCGCACTTCTTCGGCGGTGATCCGCTCGATCCGTGCGATGAGCGCCGGACTGCGCGTGCAACCTAACCCGATGTTGTGCGGGAAGACAACCGCGCCCAGAACATTGTTGTGGCCGTGTACCGCATCCACGCCGTAGAGCAATGGAATCGATAGCCGCGTCTCCAGCGCGCGCTTCTGGTAGCGGTCGATCAGGTTAGTCCAAGCCTCCAGGCTATTGCCTTCCTTCGGGTCGGAATCGCCGCCGCTGAGTACCGAGCCGAGATAGTATTTCGCGATATCCGTGTCGGCTTTCAGGAAGCTCTGATCGGGCTGGGTCATCTGCCCGATTTTTTCATCGAGGGTCATCTTCGCCAGCAGCGCGTTGGCCTTCCCATCGAAGGACGAGAATTTCTTCGGCCCGGCGGCGAAAGTGGCGATCAGGCACCCTAGCCCGGCCACGCACAGTATTGCAGCAAATCGGATCTTAAGCATGAAAACGGATGATAGCAT
This sequence comes from Bryobacterales bacterium, assembly GCA_963738345.1. GTDB lineage: Bacteria > Acidobacteriota > Terriglobia > Bryobacterales > Bryobacteraceae > Bog-159. The sequence goes on along the minus strand of CAVTWI010000002.1, from coordinate 444,718 downwards.
CGCGCTGGCAGGGTGCGGGAGCCGCGCCCGCCAGCATCACGATGGGCCAAAAGCCAGGTGTGCCACAGTCTCCAGATGATAGGTCTGGGGAAACAGATCCACCAGCGTTAACCGCTCGATCCGATATCCAGCCGCGGTCAACCCGGCCAGATCGCGCGCCAGCGTAGCGGGATCGCACGATACGATTGCCAACCGGGCAGGTTTCAGTTGCGCTAACCGCTCCACCACGCGTTTGCCGATCCCGGCCCGCGGCGGATCCAGCAGCACGAAATCGGGGGCAACTTCCAACTGGTCCAACCACACTTCCGCGTCCGTCTTTTCCACTTGCAGCGCCAGACCGGCGCGCTCCGCATTGAATCGCAAGTCGCCGGATGCCCGCGCACCCGATTCCACCGCCGTTACCGCGGCGAAGCGTTTTGCCAAAGGCAATGAGAATAAGCCCACACCCGCATATAGATCGAGCGCGCGCTCGCCCTCAGCGCCCCCGAGCGCCGTCTCGACGAGGTTGCTGATCAAAAAGCGGTTCACCTGGAAAAATGAGCCGTGGCTTACTCTCCAGCCATATCCGGCCGCCTCATACTCGAGCGCGCCGGAAACGAGGCCCGGCAGCCGTTCCGCGCACCAATCGAAAAACCTCTTGCGCCACCGGATGCTCCGTCTCCAGAACATTCAACTGCATCTCCGTTTCGTTGGTGAACAGTTCGATCGACCGCAGAAACTTGGGCCAGCGCTGAGTCGGCCAGCATTTCGCGCAAGGTGGCGATCGCCGCATTGATGGCCGGCGAAGCGATCGGGCATTGCTCGATCGCGCAAAGTTTGTGGGACTGCGCTTCGCAGATATCCCAGGCGCCCTTCGGCGATGTGCAACTGCACGCGATTGCGATAGCCCCACGGCTCGCCCGCGACCACGCGCGATCTCGCCGGGCGGCGCGATCTTTCCGATGCGCCGCAACTGGTCTTCCAGAATGGCGCGCTTCAGCGCAAGCTGCATCTCATAAGGCGCATGCTGGTAATGGCATCCGCCGCAGCGCGCGAAATACGGGCACGGCGGCGCCACCCGCTCCGGCGCGGCATCCAGCACTTCGCAGCAGTTCGGCGCGCAACATTCCGGGCTTCTCGGACGCTCTCCAGGCGCACGCGCTCGCCCGGCAGCACGAACGGCGCCAGCACCGCGCGGCCTTCCAGACGGCCCAGCCCGTCGCCGCCGTACACCAGCTTCTCCACGTTGATCTCGAAATCGCTTAGGATAAAAATTACTCCTTTAACTCACCTACCATGAAAGCACGAGTCTTCTCCGGCATGCAGCCGACCGGAAACCTACACATCGGGAACTATCTGGGCGCGCTGAAGAACTGGGTGCGCATCCAAGCCGACTACGAGTGCATCTTCTGCATCGTCGACCTGCACGCCATCACGGTTTACCAGGAACCCGCCGAGCTGCGCGCCAAAATCATCGAGATCGCCGGCTTTGTACCTGGCCGCCGGCATCGATCCCAAGCAGTCCAGCATCATGGTGCAATCCGCCGTGCCGGCGCACGCCGAACTGGCCTGGATGCTCACCTGCGTCACGCCCGTCGGCTGGCTGGAGCGCATGACGCAGTACAAGGCAAAGTCCGCCAAACAGGAATCCGTCGGCGACGGACTGTTGCAATATCCTTGCCTGATGGCGGCCGATATCCTGCTTTACCAGGCCGCCGCGGTGCCGGTGGGCGAGGATCAGGCGCAGCACCTGGAACTCACGCGCGACATCGCCCAGCGCTTCAATTCGCTCTATGGCGATACGTTCGTCATGCCCGCCACCAGCCTGCCCGGCGTGGGCGCGCGCATCATGGGGCTGGATGATCCGACCGCCAAGATGAGCAAATCGGCCGCGGGCGCGAACCATGCGGTGGCCCTGCTCGATCCGCCCGATCGCATCCGCAAGATCATGATGCGCGCCACCACTGATTCGAACCCCGCGGTGGATTTCGAGACCTGGGCGATGGCGTCGCAACCTGCTGAGCATTTTTCAGGCCTTCTCGGGCTGGACCGACGACCAGATGCGCGCCCACTTTCAGCGGCATGCGCTATGGCGACTTGAAGAAGCAAGTGGCCGAAATGACGATCTCGCACCTGGAGCCGTTCCAGAAGCGCTATCGCGAGATCATGGCGGATCCCGCTTACATCCCCGGCGTTCTTCGCGAAGGTGCGGAGCGTGTCGCGCCGATCGCCAACTCCACTGTGGATCTGGTGAAGCAGCGCATGGGCCTGTACACTTCCCATTAAGACGACGTGTCTGCCGATGTGCGGATGAGTACGACGCTTCGCCCGTTATGATTCAAACGTATTCCAACTTACTAAGTGCTGCAATCCTAAAACGAAGTTCACTCCGTATAGTAGGCGTGTAGTTATTCCACTCCTTTCGGAGGTTAGAACTTGAAGAAGACATTGTTTTCGCTATCGATTCTTGCGGCGGCATACTCTATAGCTCCCGCGAACGCTCAAACATTGGGCCCCAATCAAACCCTAGGCTACGGCAACAGCAAAGTAATCACGTTCACCTATGGCCAGAGTTTCGTCTGTGTGGATCAGCCCGGGTGGGACCTGAATTACAATGGGGTCCCCGCGGATATGGATTCCGGGGAGTTTCAAACGCCCATTTGCCAGGCTGGCATTCAGCCTAAAGTTGGTCCCACGGGGCCGGGCTCGAAAACCCCGACGGAACCCGTATACGTCCTCATTCCCATGTTCTCGACAGACAACGATCAGAATCCCAACGACGCCATCCCGTGCACGGGAACCGTATCTGGCACCAATTGCGGCCCCGCGCTCGGCAGCACTCTGATCAGCCTATTTGGCGCGCTCCCCGAGGCGTTCAAGACCAAGCCCCAGGTTTATACCCAATGCCCCAGCCCCAACGCACCCGCGGGAACTTGCACCATGCACTCCTCACGCGTAGACTTGGGCCTGGCCCTGGAGCAACTTGGCTTGCTGCCGCCGCCCGCTGCCAATTTCTTCGCGCCGTTACCCAACCACAGCCACGTTGTTCTGACTGCGGACGTGAACGACCCATCCATCTGGTGGGAAGTGTTTCCGGTACTCGTGATGGACGCCAGCGATTGGCCGTCCGAAGACGGGACTACTGGTATTACTTCGAAGGAAAAGCTGTCGGCTGCCGAGCAGGCTGGGACCGCTATCCAAGTGCCGTCCAATTTCTTCCTGTTCTTCTCTTCCACCACCGGCGGCAAAATGCAGATGTCGGATATGCAGGGCATGCATTCCCACATGTAATTTGTCCGTTAGCGAAGGGCGCCGGGCTTTGGCTCGGCGCCGCTATTCCTCGACCGCCCGATCCGGCATCGACATCCCTAACCGCGCTAAACTGGTATCTACCACCTCATGAAGTCATTTCTTTTTTTCCTTCTGACAACCGCTGTGTGGGCGCAGCCTGCACCACCCTCTGCCGCGCAAACTGTTGCTCCCGACACCGTGGTGGCGACCTTCGAGGACGGCCGCAAAATCACCGCCGGCGAGTTGGACAAATTCATGGCGGCCATGCCTCCCAACATGCAACAAGCCGCTCGCCGCGACCGGCGTGCATTCGTACAACAGTTCGCCCTGATGAACCGCTTGTCGGAAATGGCCGAGAAGGCGAAACTCAATGACGTCAGTCCGACGAAGGAAGCGCTCGCATTCAACCGGATGTACATACTGATGAATGCACAGTTGCATGACGTGCTCTCCAGCATCAACGTGCCGGCGGCCGAAGTGCAAAGTTTCTACACCGCCAACAAGGCGCGCTATACACAAGTGAAGGTCAAAGCCATCTACATTGCTTATTCCGCCGACCCCGCAAAGGCTGACCCCAAAGCGCCCAAGCGCCTAACGGAAGCGGAAGCCGAGGCCAAAATCTCCGCGCTGCGGACCGCCATTGCGGGCGGCGCAAACTTCGTGAAATTGGTAAAGGATAATTCCGACGACCCAACCTCAGCCGCCAAGGATGGAGACTTTGGCACCATCCGCAGCACCGACAATTTGCCAGATCCCATCCGCGCCGCCATTTTCGCCCTCAAACCCGGAGAATTGAGCCAGCCCGTCAAGCAACCCAACGGTTTTTATCTGTTCCGTGCCGAAGAGGTTTCGCCCGAACCGCTCGCCGAGGTGCAGGATCAAGTCGTTAACGAACTGCGGCAGGCGCACTTCAAAACCTGGATGGATGACGTGAATCGTGGCCTCAACTTCAAAATCCAGAACGACGCATTTTTCGCGGAGACTAGCGCTGCCCCGGTTTCCGGCAAATAAGCCTCTCGATTTTTGTAGAAAGTTCCTGTCAACTAGCGCGTATTCATTCAGTTGGGCTTTGTTCGTCCCAAGTTAACCCGGCACTGTCCGATGCTTGACCGATACAACTATCACGCCCCTCATAAATCCCGTTCACACGTTTCGATTTCCCTGTAAACCCATCAGTCGAAAGACATAGGCATCTCTCTACGATTAAGTTGTTTGAGTCTGGCTCATACAATAGATATCGAGATACTATGTCGTACCCATCCATCTTACTCGTACTTAAAAATATGCTTGCCCGTGGCCCTTGGAGCCGCCACCATGATCCAGTGAGTCCTTTCTTTGCGCTATCCGCGGATCTGTTCTGTATTACCAGGCTGGACGGCCATTTCCGGCGGGTAAACCCGGCTTTTATTGCAGCCTTGGGCCACGCTGAGCCGGAACTGCTGGGCATGAACATGATTGACCTTATCCATCCCGATGAGCGCGACGCCGCAGTATCCGCCATGACCCGGCTAGGGCAAGGTGATCTAATCGTGGCTCTCGAAGCCCGGTTTCGTTGTGCCTGCGGATCCTATAAGTCGTTGTCTTTCACCTCTACGCGCTTCCCCGGCAAGGGCTTGGTTTATACCGTCGCGCAAGACCGGACCAAGCACAACCTGGATACGGAGTCGTTGCTTCAATCCGAAGCACGTTGCGACCGTGCCCTCGAAAGCACCAGCGATGCAATCTTTGCAGTAGATCGCGATTGGCGTATTCTGCGAGTGAATCATCAGGCTGAGCGCCTTTGGATGCGACATCGGAGCGAATTGCTGGGCTGCAAGCTATGGGATCTCTTCCCCGAGGCAGTCGGCGGGCCCTTCTATCTTCTCTATGACCAGGTCATGCGCACTGGGATACCCGCCAACATCGAGGAATTCTATCCTTTCCCGCCCCTGGACCGTTGGTTCGAGGTGAACGCCTACCCGCGGCCGGAAGGCATCGCCGTTTACTTCCGGGATGTTACAGAACGCCGCTTGGCCGACGAAAAGATCAAGCGCGTCCTACAGGAGAAAGAAGTATTGCTGCGCGAAGTCCATCATCGCGTGAAGAATAATCTGCAAGTCATCTGTAGCATGCTGCGCCTTCAGGAGCGTCAACTCAGCGACGACAATCTGCTGCAAGCGCTACGCGATTGCCGGGAACGCGTGATGGCCATGGCCATGCTCCACGATCAACTGCACCGCGCCAAGGATTTTTCAAATATCAACCTGGGCGAGTATATTCGAAATCTGGCCGCCAGCCTGTTCTGTTCCTACGGGGTCAACTCCCTGGATATTGGCCTGGACATGGACATAGAAGACATTCCAGTGGCCGTCGACACGGCGATTCCATGCGGTCTGATTGTCAATGAACTAATCTCCAACTCGCTCCGGCATGCCTTTCTCGAGGGCCGCAAAGGACGCGTTGCGCTAGGACTTCACGCTTGGCCTGGGGGCCGTGTCGAACTAACCATCGCGGATAATGGCCAGGGATTCCAAGCCTCCGTGCATACCGCCGGCAGCCGGTCACTCGGGCTGTGGCTGGTGGATCTGCTCTCGGATCAGATCGGGGCAGCGCTCGAGCGTTCCACAGAAGGTGGAACCCGCTACCGGCTCGTATTTCAGGAAGTGGCGCCGCCAATCTTGTCTGTCCATTAGGATCTTAGGAGAATTTGAATGAACAAACGCAGAATCATGTTGGTCGAAGACGAAAAAGTCGTTTCAGCCGACATACAAGAGTGTGTCAAGGGGCTGGGCTACGAAGTAGTCGGCGCGGCCACCACCGGCACGGAGGCGCTCCGGCTGGCCGCTAATACCTTACCGGATCTGGTCTTGATGGATATCAAGCTGAAGGGCGTCCTTGACGGCATTGATGTGGCTGCCGCGCTTTACGATCAACTGAAGATACCGGTGGTGTATCTAACTGCGCATGCCGATGCGGAAATTCTGGAACGCGCCAAGAAAACGGCCCCGTCCGGTTATGTTTTGAAACCGTTTGACGACCGCACGTTGCGCACCGCCATCGAAATCGCTTTCGACCGCCACAAGCGCGAACGCCGGCTCATCGAAGGCGGGGAGCGCCTGGCCGCCGCCATCGGTAGCATCGACGAAGGCGTCATCGTTACCCAGGAGAGCGGACAGGTGTCCCTGATGAACAGGGTTGCCGAAACTCTTACGGGCTGGAAGCAGGATGAAGCGCTCGGTAAACCGCTCGACGAAGTCTTCATTATTCTGAATTCCCACAGCGGCGCGCCACAACGGTCGCCCGTTGGCAGGGTATTCCGCGAAGGTGTCGCCATCGGCCTAGGGGATGACGTTTTGCTTCTGAACCGGCGCGGTTCGCGGGAGCCCATTCAGGGCAGCGCAACGCCCGTGCGCGATGGCGAAACGCAAGCCGTAGGCGTATGTTTGCTGTTTCGAGCGGTCGGCCAGCGCTCCGCTGACGAACCCTGGGGTGCCGAGGACCATGGCTCCGCCAGCCGCCTGGAAATCCTTGGCCGCCTTACCGCGGCGGTGGCCCAGAAACTCACAAACCTTCTGCAAGCCGGCCACGGCCGCAGCCACGCCGCGCGCTTGGCCAATCGTTTGTTGGAATTCGGCCAGCGCCAGCCGTTGCCCGCGACAGAAATGGATCTCAATATCCTGATTGCCGGACTGGACGACCTGCTGCAATGCGCGCTGGGCGACGATATCGCGTTGCAACTTGTGTTGGACTCGGCTACCGGTATAGCTAAGGCCGATCCCGGCCGCATTGAGCTGATCCTGATACACCTCGCGCTCCGGTCGCGAGATGCAGGCGCGCCCGGCCAATTCTCCATCCAAACCTCAGCCGCTTCGAGTGAAGATACCGGCGACGGTTATGCCATCATTGCGGTGGTCTCGCCGGTTCTCGGGCGTGACCTGCCTACCTTGGACGAAATCGTCCGCCAGTCCCCCGGTGAAATCCGCTGCTCCGTGGAGGACGGCGCGGTGAAGATTTATCTCCCAGCCATCAGCGCTGAGTCCGCCAGTTCGGAGGGGGGGTGTCTTTGAAAGTCACATAGGTAAAGGTTTCCGGGATGTGCGAATCGTAATGCCCGTGGCGGTTCCAGGTCCAGCCCGCGCTCGGTTCCAATTTGTTTCCCGCCTGGTCGAACTGCTGGAAGCGGGAACAGTCGACACGCCAGACATCCCCCCCCCGCGGGGGTAACGCGCGCCGCCCCGCCAGTTCGCGGAGGCCGGACCATGGCAGCGCCAGTTCTACAGTCCACCCCGGCGGGTTCACATGCACCGCATGCTGAAGCCCGGGAAAATCCCAATCCAAAAAGCCCCAACGCTCGCCACGCGGATGTACGTGGCCGCCGACACCATCGAGCACCATGGTCCGCTGCGTGGCTGGATCGAACTCGGGCCGGCCGTAATACGGGCTGCCCGGCGCCAGCGTATCTTTCCAGATCCAGAACACCTCGTAGATGGTATTCAACGCATTAATCTCGAATTCGTAATATGCGTTCTCGCCGGCGATGAAAACTTCCACGTCGTTGTCTTCATAGATCCGCGAATCCCGTTCGGTCAGATATCCGCGCACCTGCGGTTCCTCGACGGTGAAGCCGAAGTATAAACATTCGTCGTCCCATAGCATTGCTACGCGGGTGTCGAACCACGCGGGCTTGCCTGTCACGATATCCACGAACGGTGTCGACTTAGGCGCAATTTGCCACGATCGTTCGTCCAGCCTCCCATCTATCACCAGCGGACCAATCGTTCGGTAGCAAGTGTAATGCGCCAAATGCTTGTGCATAGTTACGTTCTATCACGGTGTCATTGCGTGTCGTGGCGCAATATACCAGCCACCGCCCACCGTGCTACAGTGTCCCCCATGACCAGAACTTTAATCGCCCGCATGTCCGCCGGCGCTCTGCTCCTCGCCGGTTGCTGGATCGCCTATACCCAAAGCACGGTCAAACAACCGCCTCCGCTGACCCTGAACAAAGTCAAAGACGACCTTTACGAAATCGAGGGTGACGGCGGCAATGTGGCCGTCTACGTAACCAGTGAAGGCGTCATCCTGGTCGACGACAAGTTCGAGCAGGATCATGAGAACATCATGGCCAACGTAAAGAGCGTAAGCGATCAGCCGGTGAAATACGTGGTTACTACCCACCACCACTCAGACCATAGCGGCGGCAACGTCCAGTTCATTTCTACCGCCGAGATTATCTCCACCGCCAATGCCCGCGCCAACATCGTAGAACACAAACAACCCAACGCGCCGGCCAATATGACACCCGCCCGCGTGGTCTTCACGCAAGAGTGCTCCGTGTTCCTGGGGGGCAAGGAAGTGCGCGCCCGCTACTTTGGACGCGGCCACACCAACGGCGATGCGATTGTCTACTTTCCCGCCGCTCACGCCCTGCACACGGGCGACATGATGGCCGGGTCAACCCCGCTCATCGACTACGCAGGTGGAGGCAGCCTGAAGGCCTGGACCGAGACCCTTGACGGTGCGCTGCAACTCGATTTCGATACGGTGATCCCCGGCCACGGTCCCGTTACCAACAAGGCAGGGCTGCTCGCTTATCGCAATAATGTAGAGAAGCTACGCAACCGCGCGGCGGGCCTGATCCACGAAGGCAAGAGCCAGGAGGAAGTCGGGAAAGTTATGGCGGCCGAGTTCGGCTGGGGACCCGCCAGCATGCAGGCGCAGTGGAGCCTGCCGGGTATCATGACTGAGCTAAAATAGCTCTGGCCATGACAACCTTTACGATCGCAGTGATTCCCGGCGACGGCGTCGGCCAGGAAGTCATTCCCCAAGCCAAACGGGTGCTCGAAAAAGCCGCCCACAAACATAGCCTCGCATTTTCGTTTCAAGACTTCGAATGGGGCGCGTCGCATTTCTTCCGCTGGGGCAAGATGATGCCGGCGGGCGCCCTTGATCTGCTGCAGCCCTGCGATGCCATCCTGTTGGGCGCAGTAGGGCATCCGGACATCCCAGACCATACCACGCTCAATGGACTATTGCTGCCGATCCGCCGCGCGTTCGATCAGTTCGCCAACGTTCGTCCGGCTTATCTCTATCCGGGCGTGAAATCGCCGCTCGCGGGTCGCGAGGGCGGGCAGATCGACATGGTCATCGTGCGCGAAAACACCGAAGGAGAATATGCCCAGGTGGGCGGCTTCGTCTACATGGCGCAACCGGAAGAGGTGGCCATTCAGACGTCGGTCTTTACGCGGCGGGGCGTCGAGCGCATCGTGCGCTTCGCCTTTGAACTGGCGGTGAAACGTGCCAAGAAAATGCGTGTCACTTCCGTCACCAAGTCGAACGCACAAGGTTACAGCATGGCGCTTTGGGACCGCGCCTTTCATGATGTAGCGCTGGAATTTCCCGGCGTCGAAACGGAATCGCTCCTGGTGGATGCCGCCGCCATGAACCTGATTCGCCGGCCGGATAGCTTTGATGTGGTGGTTGCTTCCAATCTTTTCGGCGATATCCTCAGCGATATCTCCGCCATCATTGTCGGCAGCATGGGCTTGGCGGCCAGCGCCAATCTGGACCCCCTGCGCCGCTTTCCGTCCATGTTCGAACCGGTGCACGGCTCAGCGCCCGATATCGCCGGCAGGGGCGTGGTGAATCCGCTGGCTACCATCTTGAGCGCGTCGATGATGCTCGACCATCTGGAACAGCCCGCGGCGGCGCGAGAAGTGGAACAGGCCGTGGCCGCCGTTCTTGCCGAACGAAAGGTGCGCACGCCCGATCTGGGCGGCGGCAACACGACTCAGGAGGTGACCGATGCGGTTCTGGACAAGATGGCTTAGTATTGCCTTGCTGACGACGGCAACCCTTATGGCGCAAACCAAATGGCATCACCGCTACGCCGAAGTGAACGGCGTGAAGTTGCATTACGTGGAGCAGGGCAAAGGCGAACTGATTCTCTTCCTGCACGGATTTCCGGAGTTCTGGTACGAGTGGAAAGGACTGTTGCCCGAATTCGCAAAGGACCACCATGCCGTGGCGCCTGACATGCGGGGGTACGATCTTTCCGATAAGCCCGAGCCCGTCGAAAGTTATCGCGTGCCGGTGATTGTCGAGGACATCCACGCGCTGGCCGTGAAGCTGAAGGCGCGCAAGTTCATTTTGGTGGGCCACGATTGGGGTGGCGTCATTGCCTGGGCGTTCGCTTCGGCGCACCCGGAAATGCTCCATAAGCTGATCATCGTGAACGCGCCGCATCCCACCGTCTTCGCGCGCGAATTGACCAACAATCCGGCCCAACAAAAAGCCAGTGCTTATTTCAAGCTGTTCACTTCGCCGCAGGCCGAAGCATTCCTTGGCCAGAACGATTTTGGGACTTTCCAGGGTTTAATCAAATCATGGGCCTCGCCCGACGATATTAAAGAGTATGTCGCCAACTGGGGCCATGGTCTCACCGGCGGACTCAATTACTATCGCGCTTCGCATCTCGAGAAGCCGGCCGCTAATAGCGATTTGCCGGCGATTAAGGCAATCGATGTTCCTACGCTGGTTATTTGGGGCGAGAAGGACACGGCTCTGCTTACTGGCAATCTCGATGGGCTGGACCAATATGTCAAGCATCTGACGGTGCGCCGCATTCCCGACGGTACACACTGGGTGATCCACGAACAGCCTGCGCTGGTGATTCAATACATGCGTGAATTCATCGCGCAACGTTAACCTGCCAGTTCCGGGACGAAGGCCCGCTGGCCCTCGATGTATTCGGCAACGATGCGATTCGCCGCGCGCAAACGATCGCTGACGGGCGCAGGCGCACGATGTTGCAGCATCATGCAGACGCTCAGCACATCGCCATTGCCGGTTGTATTTAGCTGCTTTCCAGCGGCGAAAGCGGGTTCGACAATGAGCGAGGCACCGTCGAAGTAGCCGGCGCCATCGACGCCCATATGCACCACCACCGCACCCGCTCCCCACTGCGTGAGGCGCCCGAGCGTCTCCGCCAGATCCACCGTGCCCGCGAACTCGGTCAATTCCCGCACATTGCCATGCACCAGATCCACCCACGGCAATACCTCGCGAACAGCGCGCTTTCTGCGCTCGATTTCATCCGGCGACGACACGCCCCATCGTGGATCCCAATTCAGGTCGATCGAAGTGGACATCCCCGCCTCTCGCGCGGCGCGAAACAATCGTAGATTGCCGCCGTATAGCATGGCTTCCGAGAACCACACATCCGTCCGTGCGAGGTGCTCGTATCCGGAGAGTATTGAAACGTCCAGGTCTTCGAACGCGAGCGATTCGTTGTTCGGTAGGCAGCTCAAGAAATGCCGTTGCGCGGTGCCATATACAAGGTTAATGGAAGTCCCGGTTGCGACTGCTGCGTCGCGCGCCAGGTACGGCACGACGCCTTGACGGCGGAGCGTCTCTTCCAATCGCCGCCCCAGGGAATCCGCGCCGATTTTACCTAGGAACGCTACTTTCGCGCCCAAGGAAGACGCTGCGCATGCCGTATTGGCACCGCCCCCGCCCGTGGTTTCCCGGATAAACCCAACCGACGTTTCGCCGTCGCGGAAGAGATAGTCGCCCGGCGTAACAGCCGCTATCCTTAGATCCCGATTCAAGTTACCTACCACGCACAGACTGCCGCCAATCATCGTTTAAAGCATACGCTACTTTGGCTGGCTAAGTGCTGATGAGACCGCGTGAAGCCGGTCATCGGTTCTGTCTTGTCTTTCTTGCTCATGGCCTGCAGTATCGCACCGGCAGCCGGCGCCGCCACTTTGGAACCCGCTACGTCCAGAGCTTGGGATGAGTACATCAATGATGTTTCGGCTCGTATGCAAAATCGCGTAAGGCCCGGCAATTCGTTCTTATGGGCGGACGAGACGCCCGGTCGCTTGGCGAAAGTGCGTGCTGGTGAGATCGTCGTTTCTCCGGCCGGACCAGACATACCAAAGCGGGTTTCTTCCGGCTTAATTCATCACTGGGTAGGCGCTGTCTTTATTCCGAACGTGACCGTGGATGATCTGTTGCGCGTGGTGCGCGATTACGGAAACTATCGCGTGCTGTACCAACCGACTGTGGTGGAATCCAAAACGATCGCCGCCGGCCAATCGAATGATCGATTTTCGCTCCTACTGGCCTACAAGTCGGCGTTTCTAAAAGCCGCACTCCAGACGGACTTTGAGTCGAACTACGTGCGCATCGACGATCATCGGCTCTATAGCGTGACCCGCACGACGGCCATTCGGGAAATTGCCGACTACGGCACGGGCAGCCAACACGCCTTAGGCAATGGCGAGGGCAGCGGATTGATCTGGCGCTTGTACAGCACTGCCCGCTATCTTGAGCGCGACGGCGGCGTCTACTACGAAGTCGAGGCGGTCGGCCTCAGCCGCGATATTCCCCCGTCGTTCCGGTGGATCGCTAACTCCATAGTGCGCCGTGTATCCAAGGCGTCGCTCTCCGCATCGCTGCGGTGCACTGAGAGCGCCACGCAAACCCTGGCAGCCTCCACCGGGAGCCGTTCGCACGCTCCGATTACCGCATCGAACCGAAGACTGGCACACGCGCAAATTCTGCCGCGCTAGTTCAGATTACCTATCAAAAAAGAAAGGGCAGCCCCGAAGGACTGCCCCATCACTGCAACCAACTTGACGAAATAGAACTAAGCCGTCCGCATGGCCTCGGCTTTGTCGTCCGAAATCGCCGCCTGCGCCGCCGCCAACCGAGCGATCGGTACGCGGTACGGCGAGCACGACACATAATTCATGCCAATGCGGTAGCAGAACTGCACCGAACTTGGCTCGCCGCCGTGCTCGCCGCAGATACCGACTTCCAAATCGGGACGTGCTTTCCGGCCGTTCTTGGTCGCCATTTCCACAAGCTGTCCAACGCCTTGTTGATCGAGCACGGCAAAGGGATCGTGCTTGAAGATTTTGGCGTTCTCATATTCCTTCTGGAATTTAGTGTAATCGTCGCGTGACAGACCCATTGTGGTCTGCGTCAGATCGTTGGTACCGAAGCTGAAGAACTCAGCTTCCTTGGCGACTAAGTCGGCGGTGAGCGCCGCGCGCGGAATCTCGATCATGGTGCCGACCAGGTATTTCAGATCCTTCATCCCGGCCTTGGCGAACACTTCCTCGGCAACCTTCACTACGATGTTCTTCTGGTTTACGAACTCTTCCACCGAACCGATCAGCGGAATCATGACTTCGGGAATCACCTTCACGCCCTTCTTGGCCACCTGCACGGCAGCTTCGAAAATAGCGCGCGACTGCATTTCCGTGATTTCCGGATAGGTAACGCCCAGGCGGCAGCCGCGATGGCCCAGCATGGGGTTGAACTCATGCAGTTCTTCCACGCGTTCGAGCAAACCGGTCAGAACCTTCTTCAGATCCTTTACCGTGGCGCTGAACCTCTCATAGCGGCTGACCATTTCCTTCTTGGCTTTGATGTCAGCAGCCGGAAGCTTGGCCAAGTCGACCATCAGCACTTCGCGCTTTGGCAGGAATTCGTGCAGTGGCGGATCGAGCGTGCGGATCACGACCGGGAATCCGTCCATAGCCTTGAACAATCCGGCGAAATCGGCGCGCTGCATGGGCAGCAACTTCAAGAGGGCCTTGCGGCGGCTCTTCTCGTCGCGCGCCAGGATCATGGCCTGCATATGGCCGATGCGATCTTCGGCGAAGAACATGTGCTCAGTACGGCACAGTCCGATACCCTCCGCCCCGAACTTGCGTGCAGCCTTAGCATCGCGTGGGATATCGGCGTTGGCGCGGACGCCAAACTTGCCGCGGAATTCGTCGGCCCAAGCCATGAATTCAGCCATGATGCCGGACGACGGATCCGCATCCAACGTGTTGGCTTGTCCGGCGAAAACCTGGCCGGTGGAACCGTCGAGCGAAAGCCAGTCGCCCTTGTTGAGCGTCATCTTCTTGCCGCCCACAGTCACGGTCAACTGTTTCTGGCGCGCGTTAACATCAAGATCGCCGGCGCCGGCCACGCAGGGAGTTCCCATACCGCGGCAGACCACCGCCGCATGGCTGGTCATACCGCCGCGCGACGTAAGAATGCCTTTCGCCACTTCCATGCCCTGAATGTCGTTGGGCTCGGTTTCGGCGCGGACCAGGATCACGGGACCGTTCTGCGACTGGATTACCGCTTCCTCAGCGGTGAAAACGATGCGGCCTACCGCGGCGCCGGGCGATGCCGGCAAACCGGTGGCAATGTTGGCCAGCGTCTTCTTCGAAGCCGGATCGAGCACCGGGTGCAGCAATTGATCGAGTTGCTGAGGATCCACGCGCTGGATCGCTTCGGCTTTGCTGATGAGGTTTTCTTTCACCATGTCGACCGCGATACGGACGGCGGCCGGACCGGTGCGCTTGCCGTTACGCGTTTGCAGCATGTAGAGTTTGTGGTCTTGCACCGTAAACTCGAAATCCTGCACGTCGCGATAGTGCTGCTCCAGGCTGGTGGTGATTTCGCGAAGCTGTTTGTACGCATCCGGCATGAGGTCGGCGAGCGTTTCGATGGGCTGCGGGGTACGCACACCCGACACTACGTCTTCGCCCTGCGCATTCACCAGATACTCGCCGTAGAAGACTTTCTCGCCCGTGGACGGATTGCGCGTGAAACCGACGCCGGTGGCCGACGTATCGCCCATGTTGCCGAACACCATGGCCTGCACGTTCACCGCGGTTCCCAGATCGTCGGGAATGTTGTTCATCTTGCGGTAGTGCTTGGCGCGGGCGTTGAACCAGGAACGGAACACCGCGTCGCGCGACATGGCCAATTGTTGAACGGCTTCCTGCGGGAACGCTTTACCGGTCTTCTTTTCGACCAGCTTTTTGTAATCGACGATGATCGCCTTCAGATCTTCCGCCGTCAGATCGGTATCGAACTTGGCTTTAACTTTTTTCTTGCGGCCATCGAACACCGCGTCGAAATCGTGCTTTTCGATTTCCAGCACCACGTTGCCGAACATCTGGATGAAGCGGCGGTAGCAATCGTAAGCGAAGCGCGGATTGTTGCTCTTCTTCTCCAGCGCCAGCACGGTCTTATCGTTTAGACCGAGGTTGAGCACGGTATCCATCATGCCCGGCATTGAGAATTTCGCGCCCGATCGCACGCTCACCAGCAGCGGATTTTCGGTGTCGCCCAGGTTCTGCCCCATCTGCTTCTGCAGCTTCTCCAGGGCCTTGCAGCATTTCTTCGTGGATTTCGGCGGGAACCTGATTCTTGTTCTCGAAATAAATGTTGCAGACTTGTGTCGAGATGGTGAAGCCGGGCGGTACCGGCAGATTCGCCCGGCACATTTCGGCCAACCCGGCGCCTTTGCCGCCGAGCGTATCTTTCATTTTTCCGTCGCCATCGGCCCCGCCTGGGCCGAACTGGTAAACATGCTTTTTCATAATCTTCTCCTATGAGTTCGTGACAATCTCCGAAAAATCGGCAAACGTTCCAAAACGGTTCAGCAGTCCGTGCAACATCGCCAGACGATTGCTTCTGACCGCCGGGTCCGGAGCGTTCACCAGCACCCTGTCGAAAAACAAGTCCACTCTCGGACGCAAGGCTCCTATCGTTGTTTCAATTGGTTGCTCCGCGGTCCGATTGATCTCATCAAAAAGCTCCTGCTCCGGACCGGATTCCAATAGGCCGGCGTCGAAACTCCCGCCTTGGAATTCGGCCTGACGCAGAATGTTCTTGATCCTTTTAAAGCTAGCTGCGAGCGGCTCAAAATCGGGACTCGGCCGGATCGCGCGCAGGCGCAGCAGCCTGGCTTCCAGTTCCGGCAAATCATACCAGCCCGCCGCCATGGCCGCATTCACTTCATCGTGTGGCAAGCCTCGTTCGCGGAAGTAGAAGCGGACGCGATCTTTGAAGAATTCGACCAGCGATTCGTCGCCCGCGGCCAACTGGCGCAACGAGAGCGGAATGTTTCCCTCCACCAGGATCTTCACCACGCCTTGTGCCGCCCGGCGCAAAGCAAACGGATCGCGCGAGCCCGTGGGCGCCATACCCACGCTGAAACAGCCACGCAGTGTATCCAACTTATCGGCCAGCGCCACCAGGCGCCCAACCGCACTACGCGGAATGGCGTTTTCCATGCTTTCCGGTTTGTAATGATCGTAAACCGCCTGCCACACCTCGTCGGGTTCGCCCTGCGCGCGGGCGTACAGTCCGCCCACTACGCCTTGCAACTCGGTAAATTCTTTCACCAGCTCGGTAGTGAGATCGCACTTCGCCAGGCGCGCGCCACGCTGCGCCAGCGCATCGCCGCCCAAGTCAGCGACGAGTTCCACCATGCGTTCCGTCTTCGCCAGATAAGACCCTAGCTTGGCCTGAAACGTTACGTGCGCCAGATCTTCGACGCGATCCGCCAGTTGCTTGCGCTGGTCCGCCTGCCAGAAAAATCGCGCATCGTTGAAGCGCGCCCGCAGCACGCGCTCGTTGCCTCGCCTGACCAACCCCTGGGGATCCGCACTGGTATTCATCACCGCAACAAACTGCGGGGCCAGTCCGCCGCCTTCGTTCTCCACCGAGAAGTATCTCTGGTGGTGACGCATCACCGTGACGAGCACTTCCTCGGGCAGTTCCAGAAACTGCGGATCGAATTCGCCCACGATGGGCGTAGGGTATTCGGTGAGATATACCAGGGTCTCGAGCAGCGCCGCATCTGGCTTCAGGCGCAAGCCCAGCGCCGCGATGCCGTCCTCGATCTTCTTCCGCCGTTCGTCCGGCAGAAAGAATCACGAAATTCTCACGCAGACGCGTTTCGTAATCCGCAACCGTGACGGCGGCCTTCGGCGCGCCCAACCGGCGATGTCCGGCAGTCTCGTTTCCCGAATTCACGCCCGCCAGTTCAAAGGGAACCACGTCGGCGCCCAGCAAAGCCACGATCCAACGGATGGGACGAATGAAACGGGGACCACCCTTGCCGGCCCAATACATCGTCTTCGGGAACGTGATCTTGAGGATTGCAGCCGGAAGCGCTTCCGCCAGGATATCGATCACCCGACGCCCTTCGACTTTCCGCAGGTAGGAGTAATACTCGCCTTTGCCCGTGGATTCGACGGCCAGCTCCTCCGGCCCTACGCCGAGTTTGCGCGCGAACCCTTCTACCGCCTTGGGGTTGGCGGCGCGCGGCGGACCCATCACACGCTCCTCGGTATCGGGGAGCCGATCGGGCAAGCCTTCGGCGCGCAGGACCAATCTTCGCGGCGTGGCATCCAGCCGCACATCTGTCGCGGCAACGCCGATCCCCGCAAACAACGCGCCGAGGCTATCGAGAGCGCCTGGAATCATCCAGTCCGGAATTTCCTCGGTGCCGATCTCTAACAGAAAGGGCAGGCTCATTGCGCCGCCCCCTGCTGATCCGCCCAGGCCTGCGCCACGCCCACCGCCAGTTTGCGCACGCGTTGAATGACTCCCACGCGTTCCGTTACGCTGATAGCTCCGCGCGAATCGAGCGTGTTAAACAGGTTGGAACACTTCAACACCTGGTCATACGCGGGCAACAGCGGAAACCGCGCCTTCTCCGGATACTTCGGATAGGCGGCCAGCAGCCGGGCTGCCTCGCCTTCGAATAGATCGAACAGCTTCCACAAAGTGCCGACTTCAGCCATCTCGAAGTTGTAAACCGAGAATTGCAATTCGTCCTGCAGCCGCACGTCGCCGTAGCTGAAGCCCGGCGCCCATTCGATGTCGTAGACGCTGTCTTTCACTTGCAGGAATGCCGACAACCGTTCCAGGCCGTAAGTCAGTTCGGCCGGCACCACTTCCAAATCGATACCGCCGCACTGCTGAAAATAGGTGAACTGGGTAATTTCCAGGCCGTCCAGCATTACCTGCCAGCCGACGCCCCAGGCTCCCAGTGTGGGTGCTTCCCAATTGTCTTCCTCGAACTTGATATCGTGCTGGCGCAGGTCGATCCCTACGGCTTCCAGACTGCCGAGGTAAAGTTCGATCACATCCGCGGGCGACGGCTTTAGTATCACCTGGAGTTGTGAATGTTTGTAGAGCCGGTTGGGATTCTCGCCATAGCGTCCATCGGCCGGACGGCGGCTGGGTTGCACGTAGGCTACCCGGTAGGGCTTCGGGCCCAGGACGCGCAGAAAAGTTTCTGGACACATGGTGCCAGCCCCGACTTCCACGTCGTACGGCTCTTGAATGATGCAGCCGCGGTGGGCCCAATACTGCTTCAACTTGAAGATGATGTCTTGAAATGAGTCCATCTTGTATCGACGCTTTTGTAGACGCCCTAATCGGCTTCGAGCACCGCCGGGGTCATTAGCTTACGCTCGATATGCTGCTCGATCTGCTGGACCAAAAAGCGCCGCAAATCCGCGCACGTCTCGCGCGCCCAACCCGTCTGGGTGATCTGCCCGACCGGCCGGCGCAGCATCTCTTCCGCCAGCGCTCTCGAATCCACGCTCAATTCCCAACTTCCCGTCCCCGCCGTCCGGCGGCATTCCGCGCACATCAAACCGTCCCGGCTGCGGTGGAAAAACGCTCGCTCCCGCCGTTCGCCATCCGCGAGCAGGCTGCCGCATTCCAGGCAAGCACTCAGGTCCGGTAGGAAACCCGAGAGCCGTACCGCCCACAAGCTGAAATACGTAACCGCCCGCCAGACGCTTCCCGGCTCCAGGGCGCCCAGATGTTCCAAGACGGTGGTCAGCAGACGGAAGAACCTCTCATTCGGTTCTCCCGGCGGCAGTAACTGATCTGTAACTTCCGCGAAAAAATCCAGCGCCACTCCCGCCCGGTAGTCCGACATCAGCCGGAATTGGGAGACCAACAGTTCGCAGGAATCCAGGTTCACCAATTCCCTGGTTTCGCTTTGGAAATACGCCATGCGCACTTGCGAGAGCCGTTCCAATCCGGCCCCGAACGCACTCTTCGGCCGGCGCGCTCGCTTGGCCACGCCGCGCAGTTTCCCCTGATCCCGAGTCAGAAAGCTGACGACGAGGTCCGCTTCCTTGAAGGGATAACTTCGGAGCACAAAGGCTTCGCTCACTCGAGCCGGCACGTGAAGAAATTTAAGAGTATCACATAGTGCTTAGTCACAGGTGGAGGCTACAGAGAACAGTTGAAGTGAGGGCGGTGGGAGGTGGGACTGAGTTCAAACGCGAAAACGGGGAAGGCTTGCGCCCTCCCCGCCAATAATGCCTGGATTCGGTGGTACCTGTTAGCTGCGGAGGCGCCGGCGTACGCCAGCCAAACCGATCAATCCCAGCCCCAACAACCCAAGGGAAGCCGGTTCCGGAGTTCCCGCAGCGGCGGCCGGCTGAAACGCGGCTACCGTGTCCGTACCGCCGTCGATAATGGAAGCGTTACCCGCCGTCCAGTTCGTCGCATCTGTGCTGATGATCAGCACATAGGACTGCGTGCCGGGAGCGATTTCCGTGGGGGGCGCGCTGGGCGGATAGAAGCTGAATCCGATTACGCTGCCGTCTACGTTGCTGTCGGCTGTCTGCGGAGCCACGGAGCCATTTACGAAGCCCGTGCCCGTTAGAGTGCTACCGTCAGTCCGATACGCGGCATTCGTTGTATAGCCGGCAAAGTCAGTTGCAGTCAGGCGGGCGAGAGCAGTTGCCGAACTCGCATTGTTGACTACCTGATAGTAGAAATCAAGTGTTCCGCCATCATTATATACGGCAGAGTAAATAAATCCGGTGTTAGTTCCGGAAGTTGTGGTGTAAGTGAATGATGAACTCATCCACGCCTCCAACGTTCCCGGAGTCTGTCCGGTGCAATCGATCGGAAACACCGTATTTCCCGGCGCTGGGCCACCCGATAGGGCTGCGCACGTGTCGACCGTCCCTGCTGTAGCCGCCGACAAACCGAGTAACCCGATGGCCACTACTGTCGCTACCGGCGATAACTTCCTGAATAGATTCCCTGTAAGTGTCTTCATCCTTGTAAGCCTCCTCCGAAATGGCATTACTGATAGCAGTTTGCGACAGTTTGATTTTTCATGCAAGGCTGGGAACGGTCATTTGATATCAAAGCGTACAGATCAGAAACGAGCGAAGTGATGAAAGAGACAAAATCGGAGAATAACGTCTGGAGGAATACAATGGCTGCGGCGAACAAATCGCGAACAAGGCGGCGACTCCTGGGTATATACTCCTTGGAACTCGCGGTTTAGCCTCAGGTTATCAGGGCATCACCCTATTTGCGACGGCAGGGTATCATTTACACGGTAACCGGCTGCCGGGTATTTTTTACTCGTTTCTTTTGCGTAAATAATACCCTACCGGAATAGAAAAGTCTTTGTTTTCAGTACGAAAGCTTCGGAATCAGACGTGCAAGAGCCCCGCTCAATTTAAAAACAATAGTAACCGGTTTCCTATCGCTGGTTAGCAAAACTAACCAATTTCAATCTAGTCGTTGCGTTAGGACAGCCGATAAGCTATGCATCGGTGCAGCGTTCGTATTGATACAAGCTGCTCATTATCCAGTTCCTAGCTGCCGTCTGAAGCACTACTTCAGGATCGACGGGATGGCGGCCCGCAATCGATCCGCCGCACAACCACGAGTTCCCTCATACGAGCTGACTGGCATCGCCATGCGGTTGAAGGAACGGCTGGTCGGGCTGGTTCCTTGAGCCGCATTGTCTACGCTTGGCAGCCGGCGATAGGGCTGTGTTCGCTTACAACAACGGAGAAATTATCAATGCGCGTGCATAATTACATACGTGTGCTTTGCTTCCAGGGTTTCGCCCTTACGGTCACCGCTCTGGCCCTCTACGGACAGCCCTACGCCTATGTGTCGAACGAGATGGGGAACAACATTACGGTGCTGAACCGGGCGACGAACACCATCAGCGCGAATATTTCGATTAGCGGCGCCGGGCTTACAGGCTTAGCCCTCAGTCCAAACGGCTCCTACCTCTACGTTGCCGAACAAACTAAGAATGCCGTAGCGGTTATCAGCACCGCCTCGAATAGCGTAGTGGCCACAATTTCGGTCGGCACCTCCCCAGTACAGATCGCCGTCACCCCCAACGGCGCATGGGCGTATGTTGCCAACCAAGGTTCCAACAACGTGTCGGTGATCAACACCGCCACCAACACGGTGGTCGGCACAATAGCGGTAGGCTCGAAGCCAGTAGCCTTGGCGGCGACCTTGGACGGCACCAAAGTCTTAGTCTCCAACCTGCTTTCGAACAATATCTCGGTCATCAGCACAGCCTCCAACACAGTCACCACAACCTGGACCACCGGTTCAGGGCCCAACGGCATGGCGATGGGCACCAACGGAAGCGTCGTTTTCGTGACCAATCAGTATGCCAATACTGTCAGCGAGCATAGCCTATCGAGCGGCAGCATTTTAAAAACGATCACCGGCTTCTCCGCTCCAAATTCCGCAGCCCTTACGCCTTCGGGGAGCGAACTGTACGTCACGAACGGAAATTCTTCGTCCGTGGCGGCGGTCAGCACTTCCAGCTACACGATCAACGCAACTGTGGCTGTGGGCCTGCTTCCCACCTCCGTCGCGGTGTCCTCCGACGGCACTATCGCCTACGCTACCAGTGCGTACGGCTACACGCTTACGGAAATCAACACATCCAATAACACTTTGAAATTGAGCATCCCTCATATCGGGGTTTACCCGTTCTCCGTAGTGTTGTCCCACTAAGCCTCCTTCCGATTCGGCGGGGGGCTGCGCGACGGCACTGCCCCCCTGCCGCGTTTCTACAGGAACTGCGCTACGATGGCCTATCCGGAGGCTCGCATGGTTCTATCGGATGTAGACATCAAGCGCTACATCGAAGCTGGAAAGATCAAGATTGCACCCGAATTGCCGCCCGAGCAGTTCGGCAGTTGCTCGGTGGATTTCCGGCTGGGCAGTGAGTTTAACGTCTTCGAATACAGCCGCCACCCTTACATCGACCTGCGCGATCGTGCCAGCCTCCAGCACATCATGCGCACCATCGAAGTCGCGGCCGGATGAGCCGTTCGTGCTGCAGCCACGTGATTTCGTGCTGGCCGTGACGCTGGAATCGCTCGAACTGGATGCCGAAGTGCTCGGCCGCCTGGAAGGCCGCTCCAGCCTGGGCCGCATCGGCATCATTGTCCACGGCACCGCCGGCCTGTTCGATCCCGGCTGGAGCGGCAAAGCCACGCTCGAACTGAGCAATCTCAGCCGCATGGCCGTGGCGCTCTATCCCGGCATGCGCATCTGCTCGTTTACCTTTGAACAGCTTTCCTCGCCTTCATCGGTCCCTTACGGCAAGAAACCGGGCAATAAGTATTCGGGCCAATTGCATCCGCTGGCAAGCAGACTTGGCTCCGAAGCTCCCAAATGAAACTGACCTTTTGGGGTGCGGCAGGCGAAGTCACCGGTTCCCTGCACCAGTTGGATGTAGACGGCAAGCGCTACCTGCTCGATTGCGGCTTGGCGCAAGGGCGGCGCAAAGATGCCGACCGCAAGAACCGGCACCTGCCCGTGGATGCCACCAGCGTGGCGTCCGTGGTGCTCTCGCACGCGCACATCGACCATAGCGGAAACCTGCCGACCCTGGTAAAGCACGGCTTCAATGGTCCCATCTTCGCCACGCCGGCGACCATCGATCTCTGCGATGCCATGCTCCGCGATACTGCGCATATCCAGGAGAAAGACGCCGAATTCCTGAACAAACGCGCGGAGCGCCGCCAAACCGGGCAAGAACCGGTAGTGCCTCTGTTCACCATGGCGGATGCCGAGCGTACCCTGCCACTGTTTCAGCCGGTGGGCTACTGCACGCCGAAAAGCCTCGACGTACACTTGAGCTACGAGTGCTACGACGCGGGGCACATCCTGGGATCCTCAGCCTTGATCTTGAACTATCGGAATGGCGGTGGCAGGATACGCCTCGCCTACTCGGGAGACGTCGGCCGGCCTGAATCTGCCGATCACGCGTCCGCCGGAGACTTTGCCGCCGGTGGACTACCTGATCCTCGAGAGCACGTACGGTGGCAGGTTCCACAAGAGCGCCACCCACGTGGCTGGCAAACTGCGCGATGTCGTGAACCGGACCTGCGCGCGCGGCGGACGCATTATCGTGCCGGCCTTTGCAGTCGGCCGCACACAGCAACTGGTGCTGCTGCTCCACGAACTGGCGAATGCCGGCCAGATCCCGAGCATTCCTATATTCGTGGACAGTCCGCTAGCGGTGAACGTGACCGAGGTATTTCGTAAACACCCGGAATGCTTCAACGCGGAGACGCGCCAGTATCTGCTGGACGGAGAAGATCCCTTCGGGTTCAGCCGTCTGCAGTATATTCGAGAAGCCAGCGAATCAAAAAAGCTGAACGACCTGCATGGGCCTTTCGTGGTGATCTCCGCTTCCGGTATGTGCGAGCAGGGCCGCATCCTGCACCATCTGCGCAACAATTTAGAAGATCCGCGCAACACGGTTTTGATTACCGGATTTCAGGCTCAGGAAACCCTGGGCCGCAAGCTCGTGGAAAAGATGCGCGAAGTGCGGGTTTTCGGGGAACCGCTGACGGTCCGGGCGGAGATTTCCAGCCTCGACGAACTCAGCGGCCATGCCGATCAAGGCGAGTTGATGCAGTGGTTAAAACCGCTGACGTCGCATTTGAAAAAGATCTTCCTGGTGCATGGGGAGCCGGCCCAGGCCCAAGCCCTAGCGGGCGTCATACGGGCGCAGCACGGAATTGACGTAGTGGCACCCGCCCCAGGACAGAGTTTTACCTTGGCCGCTGAAACGTAAACCGTTCCGTAACAGTCTATAATGAGGAGATTTCCACCATTGCTAAGGAGCATCAATTAAGTGAGCAGCCCGACGTATACCCCCCCGCCCAGTGGATCGGGCACCAAAACAGCGCTAGTCGCCGGCGGCTTAATTGCCCTACTGGCCTCCAACATCGGTCTTTGGTATCGCGTGGAGACAACCCGGAACGAAGACCGCCAGATCAGCCAAGCCATGTTGTCCGAAATAGCCGCGCTGAAGGAAGCCAGTTCGGCGACCACTGCTTCTCACCGCCGCAGCCTGGATACGTTAAAGGAAGAGTTGGAAACCGCGCGCCAGCAGGCGAACCAAGCCGCCGGCCATGCCAAGCAGGAGGCCCAGGCGCATGCGGACCAGTTGGCTAAACAACTGACCGAAGCGCAGGCGAAACAGCAGGCCCAGGTACAGTCCCAAATCACCGACGTCCAAAAAGAGACCAGTAACGCCAACGCCAAGATTGGTGAAGTGAGCGGCGATGTCACCACCGTGAAGGCCGATCTGGGATCCACCAAAGCCGAACTGGAAAAGACAGTCGCCAATCTGACCAAGGTGCAAGGCGACCTCGGCGTGACCAGCGGCTACGTGGCCACGAACGGTAAAGAACTGGATGCATTGAAGCGACTTGGCGAACGCAATTATTTCCAGTTCACGTTGACGAAGAAGGACAAGAAGGGCAAGCGGGTTGGCGATATTACTTTAACCTTGAAGGGCGTCGACAAAAAGAAGAACCGGTTCACGGTTTCCGTGATGGCTGACGACAAGAACGTCGAAAAGAAAGACAAGGGCATCAACGAACCTTTGCAATTTTACGTGGCCAAGGCCAAGCAGCCCTATGAACTGGTCGTAAACGAAGTGGGCAAGGACCAAATCACCGGTTATCTGGCGACCCCCAAAGACACCACCCCTCGCAATTAACTGCCTCCGCTGCGGCGGATGGATGCTGACGCACTGCGCCGCGCTACCAGGTTCGACCCGTCCATTGCAATGCGTCCCCCAAAGCCGGTAGGATAGAGCGATGCGGCGCGTTCCGGCACTTTTGCTGGTCTGTATTCTAGGGTATTCCTTGATCGCGCCCGCGGTGTCGGTGGATTCGCAATCGAATCTCCCCTCATGTTGCCGCCGGGACGGTTCGCACCATTGCGGCGCAATGGCAGGTGACGCTAAGGATGCACCGTCATCCGGAATATCCGTGGTCGCGTCGCACGCGAGGTGCCCTTTTTTTCCGTCGTGCGGCGCCATTATCCCCGATGTAGCACCCGCCGTGCTGACAACGAGCAACCCGGCTGGAATCGCGCCGGCTCGCTGCATCTTTCCTTTGCCCTTATTGCAAGTCTCTTCTCTCAAAACGCTCCATACCGCGCATCTCAAGCGTGGTCCCCCTCTAAGATTGTCGTAGACATGTCGTAGCGCAGGCTTCTAGTCCTGCTAAACCAGACCATTTCGTAACTACTTACCACGAGGGGGAAAATGAAAGCACTAATACTGTTCTTTGCCTTATCTTGTCTAACTGCGTATGCCGTCACGGGAACGGTGCATGGCGTAGTCCACGATCCGCAGCACCGTCCGATTCCCGGGGCAGAAGTGACCATTGGCAAGCAATCTGTGCGTTGCGATGCCAACGGCGAGTTCCATCTGGATAACGTCCCAGAGGGGCGTTATCCAGCTATGGTGTCTGCCCAAGGATTCGAAACGCTGCGGCGAACGGTGGCGGTCAGCGCCGTTAAGTCGCCGATCATGCACCTGCAACTGGAAGTCGCCGCGCTGAGTGAGTCGATCGAAGTTAACGGCGCGGCCAGCAAACTGAAAACGCAGACCTCCACGGTGCAGACAATCGTCGCGCCGGCCGAGATCGCCGAGACGGCCGGCGCCGATCAGTCCAACAGCCTCGCGATGATCACAAATTTCACGCCGGGAGCCTATATGGTGCACGATATGCTTCACATGCGCGGCGGCCACCAGGTCAATTGGTTCTTCGACGGCATACCCGTGGTGAATACCAACATTGCGGCAAACGTCGCGCCCCTCATCAACCC
Source organism: Bryobacterales bacterium (assembly GCA_963738345.1). Classification (GTDB taxonomy): domain Bacteria; phylum Acidobacteriota; class Terriglobia; order Bryobacterales; family Bryobacteraceae; genus Bog-159. The sequence goes on along the minus strand of CAVTWI010000002.1, from coordinate 418,708 downwards.
CAAGAATGTCGAAGAATTGGAAGTCGAGCGGGGTGGATTCTCGAGTGAGTATGGCGACCGCACCTACGGGTTCTTCAATGTAGTCACTCCATCCGGGTTCGAGCGAGATAACCAGGCCGATCTAATTCTGTCAGCAGGCAATTTCTACTCTACCGATGATCAGTTCAACATCGGCGGCCACACGCAGCGCTTCGCCTACTACGCGAGTGTGGATGGCAACCGGTCACAACTCGGACTTGGCACGCCAGTTTCGCAAGTCATCCACGACCAGGACGCCGGTGTGGGCGGATTCCTTTCCCTGATGTACAACGTGAGTTCCAAGGACCAGATTCGATGGATCGCGTCTGTGCGCGAGGATCATTATCAGATTCCCAACGACCAGGATCAGCAGGCCGCAGGTATTCGCGACGTAGATCTCGAGCGGGATGCGCTGGCCGGATTCCACTGGTCCCACAGTTTCTCCGATGGGCTGCTTTTGTCCCTGTCGCCCTATTTCCACTTCAATGTGGCGCACTATCTGGGCGGTCCGCTAGACACACCGTTCATATTGAACGACAACGGCCGGTCGGCTTACGTTGGCGGGCGCGCGGTATTGCAGGCCCAAAAGAGCCGTCACAACGCGCGTGTGGGGCTGGAATCCTGGGGGCAGCACGACAGTACTTTCTTCGGCCTGACGGCCAGTCCCGGCGGGGGCGTCCTCAATCAGCAGGAAAGTCACTGGGCCACCAACAACGCCGTATTCCTCGAAGATCAATACAAGGCGGCTTCGTGGCTCACTTTCGACTTGGGCGACCGGCTGACGCACTATAGCGGCCTTGTCAACGAGAACGCCGCCGATCCGCGGTTGGGCGCGGCCATACGCATCCCTCGATTGCGGTGGATCCTGCACGGTTACTATGCTTATTACTATCAGCCACCGCCTTTGGATAGCTTGGCCGGGCCCGCGCTCGAATTTGCGCTAGCGCAAGGTTATGGCTTTATTCCCTTGCACGGGGAGCGCGACATCCAGAGCGATTTCGGGCTCACCATTCCGCTGGGCGCATGGTCGCTGGATCTGGACCGGTTTCACACCAGCGCCCGCAATTTCCTGGACCACGATGCCATCGGTAACTCGGGCATCTTCGTGCCGCTCACGGACCTTGGCGCTAAGATCGGCGGCACCGAGGTGAGTGTTCGTTCACCGCGCCTTTTCCATACCGCACAGCTTAGGATTGCGTATTCGAACCAAATGGCGCAGGGTACTGCACCGATCACCGGCGGATTACTGGAGTTTGGAGACCCAGGCTATTTCCTGCTGGATCACGACCAGCGCAATACCCTCTCGTCGGTGCTCTCGCTTACCCTGCCCTGGCAGATGTGGGCCACGCCCGCTTACCAATTCGGTTCAGGCTTTCTGAATGGTGATGGACCCGCGCACTTGCCCCCACACTCCACGTTTGATTTGTCGATCGGCAAACGCATCGGCGAAACCTGGACCGTATCGGCAAATGCGGTAAATATCGCCAATACCCGCTACCTGCTCGATACCAGCAACACTTTCGGCGGGACGCATTACATCAATCCGCGGCAGGTCTACGGCGAAGTGCGCTACCGCTTTCATTTCTAGCTCCCCGCGATCGAATTTGTCCCTTATGGGCGGTCAAACTACACCCTGCCGGGTGTTGTAACCTAGGTATTTGCCAGTACGCCTTAACTTTCGGAAGCCTGTGCGGTTCCATGCTGGCCGCTTCGGGTCCGCATGTTAGTCGATTTCGAAGTCATTAAACGCGCTCAGGCAGGTGACGCCCCAGCGTTCAACGAAATCGTGCTGGCATACCGGAAACGGACCCTGGGGACCATTGCGCGCCTGATCTCGCGGCCGGAGGATGTGGAAGATGTGGGCCAGGAGGTGTTTCTGCGATTATATTTTTCGCTGGATCAGCTCCGCACGGCCGAGGTTTTTGAGCCGTGGCTGTACCGTTTGACGGTGAATGCAGCGTATGATTATCTTCGGAAGCATCGCCGCCGTATGGAATCGCGGATGTCGGATCTTTCCGAGCAGCAGGTAATGCTGGCTGACGCCATGGCCGGGGGCCGGATCGACTACGACGACCGGCAGAAGAAGCAGATTTCGGAATCGGTAGACGCAGTTTTGAGCGCAGTGTCGGAGGCAGACCGGATTTTGCTGACGCTCAAAGAAGTAGAAGGGCTGTCTTTGAAGGAACTCGAAAAGATCTACCGTGTTAATGAAAATGCCCTCAAGGTGAGGCTATTTCGAGCTAGGCAGCGGGTTTTGAAGGCGTTCGGACAATCCGGGGCGGAGCCGGACGCGAAAGGGACGGCGAAAGCCGAGATGTAGAGTATGAACTGGACTAATCGAGGCGACGACAATAAAGCATTGGACGCTCTTTTCCGGGCTTACCGTCAGGCCACTCCGGATCGTGACGCGTCGGCGAACTTCATGCCTGAATTGTGGCGGCGCATTGATGAGCGACAGCGCTCGGTCTTCTTTCTGAGCCGCTGGGCTCGGGCGCTGGTAACTGCAGCCGCAGTTTTATCGCTGGGAATGGCTGCGTACCTTTACATTCCACACGGGCGCAACTCAATGTTCTCCGTCGAGAGCTATGTTGAAGTACTCGCCACGAGCCATGCCATCGAGACACCGAACCTGCCAGACCCCGCCGTTGATGAATTGTGATGAGTTGTAAGGAGCCGATTGATGCGTCGATCTAATCTTGCCACGCTCGCTTATCTGCTGGTAGTCTTCGTAAGCGGTGCGGTGGTGGGCGGTTTCGCTAACCGGTTGTACATGACGAAATCGACGCCCGCGCTTGCGGCTTCGAAGAGCCGGGCCCAAGTACGACAGGAATATCTACAAGAAATGCGTGGCCGCTTGCATCTGACCGATCCCCAAATGGTGCAACTGAATCAGATCATGGATACAACCGGCCAGCAGATGCGCGAGATGCGCAAATCCATTGAAAATGAGCATGTTCAGAAGGTTATCGCTATGTTGAACGACTCCCAGAAATCTGAATATGCAAAGATGCGGGACGAGCGCGAAAAGCGCCGCGCGCTCGAAGCTAAGAAAAACTGAAACCTAGGCTCCCGCTTGAGGCTGCGCGGCTTTCTTAGCGCTGCGGCTTTCCTTGTACTTCTTCTCGAACCGCTCAATGCGCCCCGCCGTATCCATCAACTTTTGCTTACCCGTATAGAACGGATGGCAGTGGGAGCAGATTTCAACGCGGATGTCGCCCTTGTGTGTGGAACGGGTCTTGAACGTATGCCCACACGCACAAATGACGTTGAGCTCGTTGTATGCGGGATGAATACCGGCCTTCATGTTACGGGATCCTTTCGAGATTTCCAGTATAGCAAGAAACGTGAAACCCCCGAGGATGCGCAAAACTGAAGCGCATCCGCGGGGGCAGGTAGCCTACAATTAAACCTGAGGCTTGGCATACGCGAGAGGCAGCCGGTCCACAGGAACTTAGCTACGTCACTGGACGAAGCCTTCTACGTTAGAACGGTCGACTCAACAGTCGGCCACCTCGCGCGGTCTACTATCATTCATTATTCTGGACCACCTCCTTCTTCAGTGATGCTTTTATCCTACAATCGAGTGCCGATTTTTGTCAAATGTTTTCTTACGGCACGCAATTTGTGGGCTGGTGATGCACCTCACCCCCTATAAGTTGCGGTTTAGGTAGCGGCACATCACTAAACCATCCAACAAGTTAAAGGGGAACTGACCGGTGGTGTAGTGCCCACAGGGGAGGGTGAAAACTTCGTGGGGAAGTTGCCGGCTACGGAAGTATTCGAGCACCTGCCGGGAATATACCGGCAGAAATGTGGAATCGTGCCGGGCCCAGATCAACAAACTCTTTAGATCGCGGTGGCTGAGCCGTTCCAGGTAGGATGCGGGGCTGATGACGGACCAGTATTCACGAAGTTGGTCCTGCGTGACGGCGCCTACCAATCCCTTTCGAATGTGTTCGGTGGATATGCCGGTCCAGATCACGTCGGAAAAATACATGGAGACGTGATTGAAAACGCCGGCCCGAATCCGGTCATCGTGCGCGGCAGCCATGAATGCCACACAGGAACCCAAACTCGTTCCCAGGATGCCCAGGCGCTGGTAGCCCTGCTGCTGGAGCCAATCCAGGCAGGCGCGGGAATCGACCACCGATTGCCGGGAAGCGTGAATGGTGCGGCCCAGGTTGCTCGAAACATGATAATCGGCGCGCTCGATCTCGGCCGGCTTGCGTTGGGCATGGTAGGCCAGGTTCATACGCAAGGCCGTGATGCCAAAACGATTCAGCAGTTTGCAGAGGCCCAGGTGGCCCTGCTCGTCGGCATTCCATTGGGGAAGAACCAGGACGGCCCGGCCGGTGTCCTTGCGTGCGGGGAAGAAGGCAGCGCGGACCAAGTTATTTTCCGGATAAGGCGTCGGGATGGGGCTAGTGAACGTAAGTTCGCCGTCTTTCAGCCGGAAATCGGTCGGGGTTTTGCACGCGAAGAAGCGGTCGGAATCGGCCAGCACACCCCGCACAAAATCGCTCATCGCCTGGCTGGAGTTGCCGTTGGCGGGCGGCATGCCCAGCCAGTCCAAACCCCAATCGAATTCCCGGACGACGCGATTGCTATCGCGGGTGGCGAGTTTATACTCCCAATCGGACATCCAGCGAGAATAGAGTGTGGGCATTGCCGGCGAGAGTTTTAGTTTAGCAGAGATTCAAAAAAATCCCCGCCGCGATCCAGTGGAATTGCGGCGGGGAGTGCTAGCCAAAGAAGGAGGCAACGCACCAAAGCTTTAAAACCTCTTACTACCCCAATAGCGGTGGTGCATGCCGGATGCCATCACTAAAGTGATGTAAACATTGGACAACTCAACGCTGCGATTCCGTTTTGCGTAGGCGCGGGCCAGTCCATCCTCCGCAATCAGGGATTACTCGTGGCGCAAGGCCGTAAGCGGGTCAACTCGTGTCGCGCGGCGGGAGGGTAGCCAGCAGGCGAGGAATGCGATGGCCGCAAGAAACAACGGCACTACAGTGAAAGTGGCGGTATCGTGCGGCTTCACGCCGTAAAGGAAACTCGCCGAAAATCGCGCCACAGCCCACGCGGCGGCGAGTCCCAACGCTATGGCAACGATTGCAAGGGTCATGCCCTGCCGGACCACCAAGCGACTTACTTCGCCGGTCTGCGCCCCCAAGGCCAGCCGAATTCCGATTTCGCGCGTCCGGCGGCTCACAGAATGGCTCATGACGCCGTAAAGCCCCACCGCCGCCAATAGCAGCCCGGTCACGCCAAATATGCCGAACAGGGAACCTGCCAGACGTGGCAGAAATAGCGCGTCGCGGAGGTGCTCTTCCATGGTTTGGGAATGGAAGATAGCCAGATCGGGATCGAGGGAATGGATCTGCTGGCGCACCGCCGCAGCCAGCGCCGCTGGATTGCCGGCCGAACGCACCAGGACCGAATACCCCGACAGTGAAGGATCGCCGCCGATGCTTTGATCGAGCGCGCGAAACAGGACCGGCTGCACATCTTCGCCCAGCGTCCGGGACTTAATATTCTTCACCACTCCGATGATCTGGTAACTCGCGCCGCCCCCGCTGACGCGTTGCCCGATAGGATTTTCGTTTTTGAAGAGCCGATCGACGAAAGCCTGGTCGACTACCGCGACCTTCGGACCTTCCGGGGTCTCACCCGCGAAATCGCGCCCGGCAACGCGCGGAATCCCCATAGTTTCGAAGTAGCCCGGGCTGACCATATAGAGTTCCACGCTCGGGGGTTCCGTGCCCGTGCCGATCCTGCCCTCGACGGAGAAACCATCGCGCCGGCCGCCCATGGATAAGAGCACGGTGTCGGTACAGGCGGCCGACACCACCCCCGGCATGGCGGAAACGCGGCGGCGCAGTTCGGCAAGAAACTGCTCGGTGCGCAGGGCGGTATACCCGTGCACACGCGGATCGACGGACATAGTCAGAATGCCGCGCGATCGAAACCCGATGTCCATGGCGGACGCGCTGCTGAGGCTTCGCAGAAAGAGACCAGTAGCACAGAGCAGCACTAGCGACATGGCGATCTGGGAAACCACCAGCACGTTGCGCAAAGTCCAGCGGCGTCCAGGACGCGCCAGAACATCTTCGCCCTTCAGCGCGTTCGCCAGCATTGGCCGCGCGGCCGCCCATGCCGGGACAGTGCCAAACACAATTCCGGATCCCACGCTGAGTGCGAGGGTATAAAGCAAGACGCGCCAATCGACCAGGACGTTAAGATCCAAGGGCACTGGAGCAGGAAATCGGAAGGCGGAGAGAGCCTGGGTGGCCCATAGGGAAAGCAAGACGCCGAGCAGTCCACCGCCGAGCGCGAGCACCAGGCTCTCGGTCAGCATTTGGCGCATCAGGTGTCCCGGGGTGGCGCCTACGGCCAGGCGTACGGCCATTTCACGCTGCCGGCTGGACGCTTGGGCTAGCAGAAGATTAGCGACGTTTGCGCAGGCGATCGCCAACACCAACAACACTACGACCGTCAGCGCGGTAAGGAACATAATGACGGCGCCGCGATCGCGGGGTGGCAAACTACCGGCCTGTTCAAACCGGAAGCCGCCATCTTTTTCGGTCACCGGGTACGTCCGGCCTTGATGGCGAGCAATGACGGCAAGCTCCGCGGCGGCTTGCGACTCGCTAACGCCGGGCGCCAAACGACCGGCGACGGTGATCCAATGATAGTCGCGCGACTGGTAATTGCTGGTATTGGGCACCAACTGATCGAGATTGGAAAGCGGCACCCAAAACTGGCAGTCTAGGATGAGGTCCAGGCCGCGGAAGCCCGGTGGCGCCACCCCCACTAACGTGAAAGGCCGGCCCGACAAGGTGACCGCCTTCCCAATCATAGAACGATCGGAGTTGAACCGGCGCTGCCACAGACCATGGCTGATGACAATCACCGCGGCGCGCTCCTCACCGCTCACAAAACCGCGGCCCGCGGTCATTCCGAGTTGTGCCACATCGAAGAAGTTCGCCGTAGTGGCTTGGCCCCAAACGCGCTCCGGTTCGCCGCGCCCACCAATAGAAGCGGGCAACAACTCGTAATAGCCGGCCACCCCTGAAAACGCTTTCGTTTCGCTCCGTAGATCGGCAAAAAGCGGCCAGGAAAAGGCGTTGCAACACTCGCCTTGATGGGTAGTATGAACGGCCATCAAGGTCGATGGATGACCGACCGGAGCCGAACTCAAAACAAAGCGCCTCACCATGGAAAAGATCGTCGAATTGGCGGCGATCCCTAAGCCGACAGAGATTACGGCTGCAGCGGTGAACCCCGGCGACTTTGAGAATCGCCGGAAGGCATACGTCAGGTCTTGCCGAAAACTTGGCATGAACCTATGACGACTGAGGGGACCGGTTGTTGCTAGAGTTTGATGGGCTTTCTGGACGCATCACGCAGTGCGTTGCGGAAACTTTTGCAGGCGCTTTTCAAACAGTTATTGATTTCATCGAGGTTGATTACCTTATTCCCCTCGATCTGGTCCAGGGATGCCTGGACGGACTGGATCTTCAACATGCTATCGGTAATTACTTCCCGCTCAAGTGTAGTCAAAGCCATCATTCTATCGAGCAGCCGTGCGCTTCCACGTGGCGTAGACAGGCATATTTTGCAGTTTGTTTTTTCTCATTAGCCATGTGGATCAAAAGGTCGAACCGGTTACATTCGGTATCGCCGTCAACAATCGCCCTAAACTGCTGTTCGTGCAGTTCGATCAGTTCGCGCACAGCGACACTAAACTCATCCAGTAGCCGGCGATGTTCGTCACATCCGGCCCTTTGAGACTGTGCTGCGCGGTCTTTGGGCGAATTGTCGATTGCCATAGCGCGGCTTCTCGCCTCCGCACGAAGAGTTGCAACCGATGGGCCAGTGTGATGACTCGACGTCCGGGGCTGCACGGCGAATTCAACCCAAAACGCTTCTACTGCTTGAATCAACTTCTCGGAACGTTCCAGATCGGTTGGCTTCTGCACATAACCGTTGGCGTGCGCCAGATAGCTGAGTCTCACGTCTTCCGGGGAAGCGGACGTGGAAAGCATGATTACGGGGATCATGCGAAGCTCCGGGTGATTCTTGATTGCCGATAAGGTCTCGAGTCCGCCAAGCCGCGGCATGTTGATATCGAGCAAAATCAGGTTGGGACGGGGTTCGTCGGCGTAGCCTCCACGGCGATGCAGAAGTTCCAAGGCCTCGACGCCGTCGCGTGCGAAGCGTAATTCGTACCTTCGCTGCAGATTCTTCATCAGCTCCTGAAGTAACTGCGCTCCAACTGGATCATCATCCACAACCAAGATATGGAATACGCGGGTTGAATCTGGTCTTAATACCATCTAAAACACTCATCCTAAAGGAGAATATCGCATGTGTAGCTTTTTTCTCCACTTGCGTCCAGCTTGTTCTGTTCCGTACCATCGCACGCCTACAGCCAAATCCATAGAATCGTCAGCCCTTTGAGAAAAACCGGGTCTCGAGCACACCCCTTAAAGGAATATGCATTTGCTCCTTCGGGGTATAGCTCTGGGCTGGGCGTGGATCGGTCTCGCCGCCCTGCCCTCTCTGGCGGCGTCGCCCCCAACTTATCAGCTCACAACCATAGCGGGCAGCGATTTCGTTGGAGACAGCGGTATGGCGACCGCCGCCCAAATCGCGCAGCCCGAAGGAATGGTGGTAGATCATGCAGGAAATATTTATATCGCGGATGCAGCCAATCATCGGGTAAGAAAAGTGACTCCAGCAGGTACCATCAGTACGGTAGCCGGTAATGGGCACCCTGGATTCGGCGGCGACGGCGGACCGGCCGCGGCAGCCCAATTGAATCAGCCTTACGATTTGGCAATGAATACCGCTGGCGTTTTGTATATTGCGGACTACGGGAATCAACGCGTTCGTGCGATAGGGACAGATGGGAACATCACCACAGTGGCGGGGAATGGTTCCTCTGGAAGTATCGCCGACGGCGGCCAAGCGACCGCTGCGCTGCTTCTCGGCCCGCGCAATCTGGCACTAGACCCGGCCGGCAACCTTTACATTTCCGAGTTCGACGGGCACCGCGTGCGGCGTGTGGCAGTTGACGGAACGATAAGCACGGTTGCGGGATTAGGCATCGCCGGGTTTGCCGGCGACGGCGGCCCGGCTACCGCTGCGCAACTGGCTTATCCGGCGGGCGTGGCGCTGGATGCTGCGGGCAACCTTTATATCGTGGATAGCGCCAACGTCTGCATCCGCAAAGTGACGGCCGGCACCGGAAACATCACCACGATTTGCACGCAGCAGAATTTTGGAATGCCTTACATCCAATTGCGCGGATTGGCGGCCACACCGGCCGGAAATCTGTATATTCCGGAAAGCGGCAATTCCTTTGTGTGGTTATTGACTACGACAGGCTCCTTCACACAAGTGGCCGGTACCCCAGGCAGCAATCCGTACACAGGCGATGGCCATCTCGCAGTGCAGACCGCGTTGAATGTACCCGTGGAAGTCGCGCTGGATTCGGCGGGAAATCTCTATATCGCGGAGACGCGGAGAGTCCGTTGCGTCACCGCCGCCACCGGCATCCTGAACACCGTGGCGGGCGACGGTACTTTCGGGTTCAGCGGCGACGGAGGCAGCGCCACTATGGCCGTTCTGGATGGCCCAAGCGGATTGGTGCAAAACAATGGGACGCTATTCGTAGCCGACACCCAGAATTGGCGGGTTCGGGCGGTTTCTTCCAGCGGTTCGATCACAACCGTCGCAGGCAACGGATCATTGGCCGGCACCGGCGATGGTCTGTTAGCTGTCAACGCCGGTCTGGCCGGTCCCAACGGTCTGGCTTTCGATACAGCCGGCAATCTCTACATCGCGGACAGCAATGGCAATCGCGTGCGCCGCGTGGACGTCACGGGGATCATCACGACATTCGCGGGCAATGGGACGGTGGCTGGCTATGGCGGCGAGGGCAATCCCGCGACACTGACGCCGCTGAGTTCGCCGCAGGGCGTGGCTGCTGATCCAAGCGGTAACGTCTATATCTCCGATACGAACCACGACCGCGTAATACGGGTGGATATCGACGGGAACATCCACACTGTCGCCGGGACGGGTACTCCGGGCCAGGCGGGCGATGGAGCAGGGTTGGGCGAGTTGTACGGACCGTCCGGATTGGCGGTCGATGCGCTGGGAAATCTATATATCGCCGATACCTCGAATCACCGGATCCGAATGCTCGCGCCTGGTGGAACGATCACAACGGTCGCGGGTATAGGCACGCAGGGTTTCAGCGGCGATGGTGGTGCGGCATTGACAGCACAACTGAACTATCCATCGGCCGTGGCAGTGGATGCGAGTGGCAATCTCTATATCGCCGATACGGCGAACAACCGCGTTCGAATGGTCACTACTGATGGCAACATCAACACCATCGGGGGAACCGGCGATGGCTCTTATAACGGCGACACGGGCACCGCATTACAGATGGCGCTCTTCAATCCCGGGGGACTGGCGCTCGACGGCCAGGGAAATGTGTGGGTTTCGGACACGGGCAACAATCGCGTTCGAATGATGGTTCCGACTCTGACGGTCGTCACACCTCCTCAACTGGTCACTGTAACTGCCACCAGTGCCGCCAGCCTGCAACCGGGACCATTGGCGCCAGGCGAGATCTTTTCGCTGTTCGCCGCTCCCGGCGGGGCCATGGGGCCGGCCACTGCGGCCAGCGGATCGTTCGACCTGAATGGGATGCTCTCGACCACCCTGGGGACCGTGCAGGTGTTGTTCAACGATACGCCGGCGCCTCTCTTCTATGTGCAGGCCAGCCAGATTAATGCGCAGGTTCCTTATGAAATGGCGGGACTCGCCTCGGCGCAATTGCAAGTGATCTATCAAGGGGCCACGGTGGCGTTGACTCAGGTACCTTTGCAGGATGCGAATCCGGCGCTGTTCACTTTGAATTACGGGGCCGGGAATGCCGTGATCGTCAATCAGGATGGCACGATTAACTCGGACCAGAATCCCGCGCCGCGAGGATCGATCGTCACCTTATATGCGACCGGAGAGGGCCAGACGTCGGCTGCGGGCGTTACCGGAGTGGCGGCGGCCGCTCCTTTCCCAAAACCGTTATTGCCGGTGACGGTGACTGTGGGTGGTGTCCAGGCGGATCTGTTATTCGCAGGGGAGGCTCCCGGGTTTGTAGGCCTCATGCAAATCGACGCGCAGGTGCCTGCCGGATTTATTCCTTCGGGCGATTTACCACTGCTGTTATCGGTGGGGTTGTACCAGAGCCCCGCCGGTGTCACAATCGCGGTCGAGTGATATCGACGGCAGTTCAGAGGCTCATCACATCCTTGAATTTCTGCGCCTGGCGGCGCGACATTTCGACTGCCGGCCCGCCCTTTAACTTGACCAGAAAACCCCCATTGGCCCAGGAATCGATGGTGTCGATGAAGCGAAGATTCAGTAAGTGCTTCCGGCTGGCGCGAAAGAAGATTGCCGGATCCAGCCGCTCTTCCAGGTAATTCAGCGAACGCAATACCAGCGGCCGATTGCCGCCAAAGTAAAGGCGGGTATAGTTACCTTCGTTTTCGAGCAGCACGATATCGGCGAGGGTCACAAACCAGCAGCGTTCGCCATCCTTCACGAAAATTCGCTGGCCGCCTTCCATCACCGGCTTGGCTCGGCGTTCTAGGGCGCGCGCTAAGGCAGTGCCCAGGCGTTCGGGCGATACAGGCTTCAGCAGATAGTCGAGCGCATTCACTTCGAAAGCCTTCAGAGCGTACTCGTCATAAGCCGTGGTGAAGATGACCATGGGCACGCGGTCGAGTTGCTCCAGCAATTCGAAGCCGCTCCGTCCGGGCATCTGGATATCGAGGAAAAGAAGGTCCGGCCGCAGTTGCTCGATTTGAGTGAGGGCTTCTGCTGCGTCGCGCGCTTCGCCGACGATTTCGACTTCGGCATGCGGCTCGAGCAATCGTCGCAATTCGGCGCGGCCCAAGCGTTCGTCATCAATGATCAGGGCTTTCATATGCACGGAATGGATATTTCGGCCACGACCGAGTGGTGATCGTAGTTACGCAAGACCAAGGTTGCGCGGGTGCCGTACAGCAGGCGCAGGCGCTCGCGCGCGTTTTCCAACCCCATGCGCGTGGAGCCACCTTCGTCGCGAAGTTGGCCGCTATTGCGGACCTGGATGTTTACCGCGCGCGCTTCCACCTGGGAATCAACTCGGATCTCGCCGCCACCGGGCAGGCGGGCGACGCCATGCTTAACACCATTTTCCACGAGGGTCTGCAGCAGCATCGGCGGGATACGGGTGCGTAGAGATTCCGGGCAGATCTCGATGTGCACGCGCAGGCGCTCTTCCAGACGGATAGCTTCCAGTTTCAGATAAGCGGTGACCGCTTCGAGTTCGGTCTCTAGCGGCACCGTTTCGGTGCGGCTCGATTGCAACGAGTAACGGAGGATATTCGAGAGTTCGGTGACCATATCCTGCGCGCGCGATGGGTTCTCTACGATCATGGCGCGAAGACCGTTGAGACAGTTGAAAATGAAGTGTGGATTGACTTGCGCGATTAGTGCGCGCAGTTGGGAATCCTTGGCAACCACGGCGAGGCGCAGTTTTTCGACTTCGGATCTTTGAAAACTTTCGAAGTAATGCACGCCGAAATAGATCACTTCCCAGAGGAAGACGGTCACGCTCCAGATGCAAATGACCGGCAGAATCCAGGTCACTCCCGAGTTTTTTAGAGCGTTCATACCAAAGGCGAGCGGCCAGGCGGCGGTGACCAGGGCGGTGATGCCGATGCCGGTGACGACGGCGGCGGCAAACACGCGCGGCAGGGCACGCACGGGCGATAGCTTTAGCCATTGGCGACGGCGGATAAACCAGCGCAGAAGATGCGTGGACAAGATGCCGGCCACAGCCGCCCAGCTATAGACCAAAAACTGACGGCGGGTGACCGGCCCGCCCAACTGGCTGAAGAGGATGTTGGCCAGCGCATGAGCGAACCATCCCGCCGTCTGGCAGAGTATATAAACGTTAGAACGCTTCATTACTTGGGAGTGGCGCCGGCAGCCCCGCCCGTTCCGGTGGCTGGCGCCGCGAGGAAATGATCGACGGTCTGAAAGAAGAACGTTGGGTCGTCCAGCATCACGAAGTGACGGGCCTTATCCGCCAGCACCAGATCGTACCCCTTTAGCTTGGCATACTGCCTGCGGAAATTCTGCTCGACTTCGGCGCGGGTGGCGTATTGTTTGTAGGCGATCCAAGTGCCGATCACCAGGGTGGGCGAAACGATTTTATCGAGATCGGAGCGCAGGTCGGTGGTCATCATATCGTATATGGCGTCGCCCATGGCTCTTCGGTCCGATTGCCGGGTCCACGCCATGACCATCTCGAAATCTGCCGGGCTGGTGACCATGCCTTTCACGGCCGTCTCGCCCATCTTTTCGCTTTGCTCGGTGGCCGGACCGCTATACATCTTGCGCATCTGCTCGGCCTGCGCCTTTGTGCTTTCAACCGTGGCCTTGGGATTCATCACGGCGGAAAGGAAGGGGAGCGAATCGACGATAACCAGCGGTCCGACCAGGTTGGGCTCTGTCTCCGCCAGCCATAATGCCAGCACGCCCCCCAGGCTGTGGCCGACGATTACGGGTTTATCCATTTTCTTCTCGCGGATGTAAGCCGCCAAATCATTCCGAACGGTTTCAAGAAACGGCGCTTCAATGCGCGGTTGTCCGGCAAAGCCCGCGAGCGTCAGGACGTGGCATTCATAGTGGGACTGGTAATGCGCTACAGTGCTATCCCAGGTCTTGCCGGATGAGGCAAAGCCGGGGATCAGGATCATGGGCTTACCGTGGCCGGTGACATCCACGTGAAATGATGGCGTCTTGGCGGCACGCGCCGGGATGGCCATCAGCGCCGCCAGCGCCGCTATGGTGAAGTAAGATCTCGTCATTAAGTATCCTCCTGAGTCTAGTTCCAATCCCTAGTCTAAGGGGGCGTTTTCGAGATCGGCGTGAAATTGGGCCAGGTGGTCAGGCGGGCGGATGAGCGGCTTTCAGCCGGTAACGATTGCCGCGCCATTCGATGCGGTTGCCGAAGGCTGAGCCGATGAGGACGGTCAACCAGACCCAGGTCGTCAACGGTACCCAGAGAGTGTGTACCCAAGAGTGCCGGTCGAACCACGGTTTGTATTGGGGCAAAACCGCCTGGGCCAGCGTCGCGCGGTTGGCGCCCTTCAGCATGCCGGGCGCAAGTTGGGCCAGCAATATCCACTCGGCAAGGCGGTAGCCTTGGAGCGAAGCCACGACTGCCGCGACCATCCCTCCGCAATAAAAGATGTGGGCGGCGAGCGCGGTCCACCAGAGGCGCGGGCGATAGACTCTAGTGATGATGAGTTGGCGGCGAGCCCAGGCCAGGAATTCGCGGGCAGTGGTGCGCCCGATGGATACGGCCATGGCGCCGGGCGCAAAGACGATCTGCAAACCGGCGCGATGGACCGCCTCGCTAAGCGCATAATCGTCGCTGACCGTGCCGTGCCAAAAGCGGGGAACGCCGATGGCATGAAATGTTTCGCGGATGATGGCCATGGAGCCACCCCAGGCGAAGGCGTTGGAGCCGGGTCCGAAGGTCCCGCCGATTACCGCATCCCACACGCTGCGCATCAGCGACCAAAAATCGGGCGGCTCGGGCGCATACCAGCGATATCCGGTGCTGGCGCCCACTTGATCGTCCACCAGCGGCGCGGCCAAGGCACGCAGCCAGGTTCGGGAAACCCGTCCATCGGAATCGGCGAAGGCGTATAGCAGCGATTCATTGCGGGCGAAACGGACGGCAGTTCGCAGGTTCAGTACCTTCTCGCCGGTGCCAGGCTCCTCCTCTTGCGCGAGGACCACGCGGACTTTGCCAGGGAGGACTCCCGCGGGGATATCGGCGGCGCAGTGAGCCACCACGATCATTTCGAAATCGGGATAATCCTGCTGCGGCCAACGCGGAAAGATTTTCCCGCAGGCCGGGGTCATCGCCTTTAACGGGCACGATGATGGTAGCCGGTGGAAGGAACTGGGCGGCCGGTTCGGCGAGTTTGGCGGCTATATAAGCGGCGCGCTTCCGTTCGCCGCGCAACGAGAGAAAGGCCAGCGCCAGCGCGGGACCGGCGAAGAACCAAAACCATGGCACACGCTACTTGCTGCCTTTTCCTTTTTTCTTCGCGGCAGGCTTCGCCTTTTTCAACTGTGGTTTTTCCTTCCGGCGGTTCCTCAATGGCAATATCCTCGACCGGAGCCTCTTCGAGAGATTCGTCTTCGGCTAGGATTTCGTCCCCGTCCACTGCATCTTCCAAAAAGGGCTCGGCCACCACGGTGCCGACGGCGCTTCCAGGAGCCACCTTAGCCAGAACTTCGTTGAACAGGGCTTGCTTGCGGGTATCCACCTTTGGCGGAGGCGGCTGCTCGTGGCGGTAGTCGTGATCGCTATGGCAAGTGCGGCAGCGAACCTTGGCGGGCTCGCCATTCAGCAACGATACGACGGCGTGATTCATGATGCGTTTGCACTTCACGCAAAAATCGTCGATGATATCGCCTAATCGCGGTTCCCTCATGCGCCTCCTCCTATATCCTCGCGGATTGCGCCGGTTGATCGGACGGGACGGGCGGCGCCGCCTTCACCTCTGGAATAATCCAGTTCGCCGACTCGAACCCAACGTACTTGCAGATGCGCAGGGCGCCGCCCTCACTCTCGAGCAAATCGCCTACGGCGAGTGGATGTTCAGAGGCGCGCAGCCGGATCCAGGCGTCATAATCGCTCTCGGCCTGGATTTCGCCATCCGGCTCGTAATCCTTGGCCTTCACGCTGGCCGCGCCAGCCACGTGGGGCGCCCAACGGAACTGTTGGCGGGGTACATCTTTCATCCGGTAGACCCGAAACATCGGCATATGAAAAATCTATTTTAAACGAAACGGCCGGCGCTGGCTGCAATTACTGAAAATTGTGGGCTTCGGATTAGAGCCTCGGCATCCGCCTGGCCGCGATCGATCCAGGCGCGCATGTTTTCCGGGTTCCAGGTGACCGCATCCTGGAGCGTTCCGAGCACACGCTGGGGGCCCAGGCGAAGCACTTCAATGCCGGCCGGTTCTGGCTCCCGCGGCGCCATCAGGCGAACCATGCGGACGGCGGCACGCATGGCGTTCAAGGGCATACTGGGCAGCACATTGACGGCTATCGCGTGGTCCACTCCGAAGCGCTGGGCAGCCCATACCGGCATGACGTTAAGCAGTCCACCGTCGCAATAGAGGCGGCCATCGATGCGCACCGGCGGATAACCGACTGGCACAGCGCAGGAAGCCAAAACATGGCGCCATGTCACATGAGGGGTTTGTACGATTTCGAGGCGTAACTGCGGCAGGCGCGTAACAGCCACAGCAAAGGGGATCTGGGGCGTATAAGTGGCGGCTAACTCCTGGATCATTTCGCGCAAGGGGCCGGGATTGAAGATTGGGCGCCACGGCCGCCAGGGCTGGTGCGCGGCCATAAGAGTAGCAGAGCGAGGATCGAGCCAGGTGCGGATCAACTCGTCGGCCGGGATACCGGAAGCAATGGCCCAACCGTTAATGGAGCCCACGGAACAGCCCACCACGGCATCCGGCCGAAAGACGGGCTGAAGAGCTTTCCAGACGCCCGCCTGGTAAGCCCCGAACATGCCTCCGGCAGAGAGGACCAATGCGGTTTTCACATCTCTATCTTAGCGGTCTTAGCGGTTGTGCGAGAGCGGGGCGGGACAGCGATACTAGGAAAATGCGTCCCGATGAACGGTTTAGAGCTTCGGATTACGGCCCGGCGGTGGCGGACATTTTGGCATTGCGTGGCGACGGACTGGAGCCGATGCCACTGACGATGCCGCTGACGATGGAGGGCTGTTCCGCGGAAATGCGCGACCGCCTGGCGAGGTTGGATGTGCCGCGATTGGTGCGGTGCGGCCTGTACGTATACTTCTCTTGTTTTGAGGCGGCACACACGATTGCGCAGGACATCGCTACGCCGGAAGGCAGCTACTGGCACGCTGTGGTGCATCGGCGGGAACCGGACGCCGGGAATGCGGCCTATTGGTTTCACAAGATGGGTGAGCACCCGATCTTTCCTGCTTTGGCGCGCGCGGCAGGCCAAGACGGGCCCTGGGATCCGTTTGTGTTTATCGATATGTGCGAGAAGGCGCGGCGGAAAGCGGGGTCGGAATTAGAGACGCGCGCGCGGGGTATCCAATTGGCGGAATGGCAACTCCTGTTCGATTACTGCGCCCACAGAACGGTTTAAAAGCGGACGAACAAAGCCTAACATCTTGAAAGTAATGCTAGAAACGACATAAATCCCGCAATAGGGGTATAGCCAGCCTATCTCCACGCCGTCCCGGACATACATTAAGATTTCGCAATACTTAGCGACTTGGTAAAGTTTGCTTATCCAGTAAAGAAGTGCCCAGGAGAACAGACGGCTTAACTCGTACGGCATTGATAACAAACGAGCATGCACATCGGCGCGCAAATTGCATTGGAACGCGGCGGGAGTTAACTATGAAAAGCACTTTCCTTAGTTCAGGACTTGTGGTAGCGACGCTGCTCACGGGTGGTTGCGCCACCAAGAAATACGTACAGAATACGACCGCCCCTATTCAGGCCAAAGTTGACCAGGTAGGCGATCAGACGAGCAAGAATGGTCAGCAGATTTCGCAGACCCAGACCGATCTAAAAGGTGTGGACGATCGTGCCCAGAGCGGCATCAGCGCTGCGAAAGAGCAGGCCATGACGGCGCAGAACAGCGCGCAGGGAGCCATGGACAAGGCCAACCAGGCGAATGCGCTGGCGAGTACCGACTCAGAGGAGATCAAGAGCCTCCGCCAGGTAGTTTCTAACCTCGATGACTACAAGCAAGTTGCCGACTTAACGATCCCATTTGCTTTTAATAAGTACACGCTCACCGAAAAGGACCGCCAGGACCTCGATAATATGGTGACGAACACGGCGCAGAATAAGCGCTTTTTCATCGCCGTCGAAGGGTTCACGGATCGTACCGGATCGCGCCAGTACAACGAAGCTTTAAGCCGTAAGCGTGCGGACGCGGTAACCGAGTATTTGGTTGCTAAGCACGACATTCCCATCTTCCGGATCCACATGATTGGGCTCGGCCAGGAGAAACCGCTTGATGACTCGCATACTCGCGCAGCACGGGCCAAGAACCGGCGCGTAGAAATCAAGATTTTCAGCGCCGATGAGAGTTACTCCCAGTCGCAGGCGCAGCCTCAATCATCCGCCGCGCAACCCCAGTCCTCTGCCGCCCAGCCGCAGTCTTCGGCTCAGGCGCAACAATAAAATCGCCGGCCGCGCAATGCCGTCGTTCAGCGTCGGGGTGGGTTCCTTGGGGAGCCCGCCCTTTTTTATTGCTTAGGCAGGCATGCGAACCGGTGCCCGGGCGGGGCGCAACGCGCGCCACCAAACGTAGAGACCGAGCAAGCCAGTAGTCACCTCCAGTAAGGTCCCTGTCAGAAAAAGGCTGCGCGAAAACTGGCGCAACTGTTCTCCCATAATCGCGCCTGTCAATTGCAGGCCTAACCCGCCGCTGAGCAGCATTAGTTGGCGATTCGGCCGCCGGGCGGCAACCAGTAGAGACCACAGGATGAGATTTAACACGACTGCGCAGATATTCAGGTCGCGGCTGATAAGAGTCATCTGCCGATTGAAATGCGCGCTGTGATGGATGCCGAAAGATATGACGAAGATTAGCGCTGCGGCTACAACTAGCCAGTGCCGTTCGATGGTCTTCTGTTTGGAACTTCGTGCAGCTTCATCGATGAACGTTATGACAAGACAGAAGACCAGGACGTCCAGAATAATCTCATCGGTCCAGTAGTAGCCCTGCTGGATCGCCTTGGAGGCTCCCTGTAATCCGATTTCGACGGCCGTCGAGATCAGCAAAGCGAGGGTGTACGCGAAAACGAACGGGTACTGACGATAACTTCCGCGCAAAAGCGCGGAGATCACCATGAGGTTTAGCCACAATCCGATCACCCAGGCGCCGTACTGGAGGGCGAGCGTCATCTCCCTCCCTGGCAACGGGTGTTCGGCTCGACGGAGATCAACTGTCGGCTAAGGCTAGATTTTGCCGTCCCAGGGATCCGGCGGGAATGTCGGGCCATGCGCTACTTTACCATCCCACGGATCGGGAGGGAATGTCGGGCCATGCGCTACTTTACCATCCCATGGATCGGGCGGAAAAGTCGGGCCATGAGCTACTTTGCCGTCCCACGG
Organism: Bryobacterales bacterium; assembly: GCA_963738345.1. Lineage (GTDB taxonomy): Bacteria > Acidobacteriota > Terriglobia > Bryobacterales > Bryobacteraceae > Bog-159. Next base: position 399,409 of record CAVTWI010000002.1, on the reverse strand, counting down.
GTCAGGCGGAAAGGTCGGGCCATGAGCTACTTTGCCATCCCATGGATCAGGCGGAAAGGTCGGGCCATGAGCTACTTTGCCATCCCACGGATCGGGCGGGAAAGTTGGGCCGTGAGAGACGTGTGACGATGTCACTGCCGCCATCCCATAAGCCGCAAGACATACAAGGATTACTACACATGCTGCCAACCGTACTAACCAAGTCTTCGATAGAACGTTCATGAACGACTCCTTTGTCGTGAAATCCAGCACTGTTCGGCCCCCCGGCTGGAGCATCTACCTCGCACTACGGCGATGGACAGCTATAGGAAAGCTAGGCTATCTTTCCTTCGCAGTGTATCTCAGAATGTGGTTAGAACAGAAGAGCGCAGACGGAATTGTGGTCGGTTTTGCGGCAAAACACTAACGAATGTATGTATTTAGTCGCCTGGAGTGAATTGGCGATGCTGGCGGATAGTTCGTTCGGGATAGGCGGAATCGGGACGAAAAGGTCTTTGACCGGGCAATTGCAACCGCATGTCGGCAGACACCTCGTCGACCATGGCGGAGGTGACCACCTTAGTCTCCAAGGCGAAGGCGGTTAGTAGCAAATTGTCACACATGGCATTGATGACTCTAGGAATGCCTTGAGTTCGATAATGGATTTCACGTAAGATCTCCGCCGGAAAGACAGTTTGTTCTTTTAGACCGGCGCGGAGCAAGCGTGACTGGATATACTCGAGCGTCTCTTCCAGTTGGAACGGTTGTAGCTCGCAACGCAGAGCAATGCGCTGTTTCAACTGGCGAAAGTCGGGGGCCTCCAGCTTACGATCGAGCTCTGGCTGCCCGGCAAGTAGAATCTGGAGCATCTTACCGCGGCGGTTTTCAAGGTTGCCGAGTAGTCGGATCTCTTCAAGAACGTCCCATTCGAGATTATGCGCTTCATCGACAATCAGGACCGTGGTGCGGCCGAGGTTGGCGCGCTCGATGATCATCTCATTTAAGGCGAAGAGCACTTCGGTTTTCGAAGTGCGCGTACAGCGCAGGCCGAAGTCATAGGCAATCATCTCGAAAAATTGCTCGACATTCAGGCGGGAATTAAAGAGCGAAGCGTAGGTTATTTGCTGCGAGCTGAGGAAGTCCCGCAAGCACTCGAGCATGGTGGTTTTGCCCGTGCCTACCTCTCCCGTGAGCACCACGAAACCCTTGCGGCTTTGGACGCCGTAAATCAAATTGGCGAGCGCTTCCTCGTGTTGGGCACTCCGGAACAGGAACGAGGGATCCGGACTCATGTTGAACGGATTCTCGGCAAATCCGAAGAAGGCTTTATACATTTGGGCTAAGCTCGCAACGCCGGGGCGGCATCCATTGTATCTTAGCACGGGCCACAAGAGCGCCCTATTTGGGGAACCGGAGAACTACGGCTTGGCAGCGGTAGTGGACTTGGTCGGACTGATCAAGATATGCGCGTTGCGGCCTTCCATACGAGGCACGCTCTCAGCCGTCCCGTAGGCAGTGAGGTCCGCCGCGAAGCGGGCAAGTAATTTACGCCCCAGATCAGCGTGGGCGATTTCACGGCCGCGGAATTGTACCACGGCTTTCACGCGATTGCCTTCCTGGAGGAAGCGGATGGCGTGATTTTTCTTGAAATCGTAATCGTGGTCGTCGGTATTGGGGCGGAATTTCAGCTCCTTCACCTGGACCACATGCTGCTTCTTCTTGGCCTCGTGCTGCTTCTTTTTCTGTTCGTATTGATAGTGACCGTAGTCGACCGCTTTGGCCACCGGAGGCACCGCGGTCGGCGACACAATCACGAGATCGAGTCCCATTTCCTGCGCTTTGCGCAGGGCTGCTGCCGTGGGCATGATTTCGGCTGTGCCGTCAGGGAAGACCGCGCGCACTTCGCGGGCGCGGATCGACTCGTTCACGTTTTCTCTACGGGCTGGCCTGCGAGGGGGTAAATTTCTGCCTGGAGCCATGTATGCTATTGAGCTGTTGTCTTAGAATTCGCCGCACAAGTAAAAAGGCCGATAGAACGCCTTCCCGCGCCGGACGGTTGGATGGATTCGTGGATGGAGGTTAATACCAATCGAAATTCGCTGTCTTTGGTATTGTACTTCTAAATAGCGCGCATTGTCCAGTTAATTGTGCAGCGGCGGGGAACCGGGAAATGAACCGAAGCTTTCAGATCCGCGTATCATCCAATTAAGACCGTGCCGGCTTCCGCCCTGGAAAAACCCTCGCCCGAATGCGTGCGCGAGGAACTGGACAAAATTATTGCAAGCCGGGCCTTTGCGGGCGCCGAACGTCCGGGCCGGTTCCTTCGATTCATCGTAGAGCAGGCGTTGGCAGGCAATCAGTTAAAAGAAACGCTGGTGGGCGTGGATGTATTTGGCCGTAAGCCCGGTTATGATCCGCGCTTGGATGGGGTGGTGCGCGTTGAGGCCGTGAAATTACGGTCCCGATTGAAGGAATATTACGAAACAGAAGGGGCTTCCGACACCGTCCGCATCGATTTGCCGCGAGGCGGATATCTGCCCTGTTTCGAAACGGTAACTTCCCAGCCGGAGGTAGAGCAGGAAGTCCCCCAGGCAAGCGCCTGGTGGACCAATTGGCGTGTAGTCACGCCCATATTGGCATTGGCCGTCCTGTTTGCCTTTTATGTGGTGAGGCGATCGCACGCCAGACCCACCACTCCGAATTCTTCCATCGCCGTACTGCCGTTTGTGAACCTGAGCTCCGATAAGGAAAACGAATACTTCAGCGATGGCCTGACAGACGATCTCATCAACGCCCTGACCAAAGTCACGGGGTTGCGGGTGGTAGCCCGAGGATCCGCCTTTCAGTTCAAGGGCAAGAATCCGGACATCCGGGCGGTGGGCCATCAGCTAAATGTCGCCACGGTGTTGGAAGGTAGCGTACAAAGGGCCGGCGACCGGCTTCGAATCACCGCGCAACTCAGCACCGTGGCAGACGGGTACCACGTGTGGTCGGAAACGTATGATCGCCGCCTGGCCGACGTATTCGCGGTACAAGATGAGATCTCGCGCGCGATCGTCGGCGCGCTGGAGTTGCGGGTGGCCGGACATCCTGGGCCGTTGGTACAGTCGTCCACACGAGACTTGGAAGCCTACAACTTGTATTTGCAGGGACGGTTCCATCTAAACAAATGGCGGCCGGAGAGCGCCCAGAAGGGCATCGAATATTTCCGCCAGGCAATCGCCAAAGATCCGGGTTATGCACCGGCCTATGCGGGGATGGCCGACTGTTATACATGGCTCGCGGTTTTTGGTTGGTCCGAAGCCCGGCAAGCCATGCCTCAGGCGCGGGAAGCCGCACTACACGCGCTTCATCTGGACGACACACTGGCGGCGGCGCATGTTTCGCTGGGGTATGTGAAGGCGCTATACGACTGGGACTGGCCGGGAGCGGAGCGCGAGTTTAAGCGCGCTTTGGACTTGAGCCCCGGCGATGGAGACGTGCACTTTGGATATAGCATGGCTTATCTGAACCCGCTTGGCCGCCTGGACGAGAGCCTTGCCGAAATCCAAAATGCGCTGGTGCTCGACCCACTCTCCACTTACAAGATTACGGCTGCTGGAATCACCTATACCGATCGACGCGAATACGATCGCGCGGCAGAACAATATCGCAAAGCGATTGAACTCGACCCCGCTTTTTACCATGCGTACGACGAGTTGCGCGGCTTGGAGGCGGCACGAGACCGGCCTGAGGCAGCGGATGCCGTGACCCGTACCATGCGCGGAGTCTTTCAGTCCGCGGACGATACCGCTGCCCGCGTGCGCCTGGCGGCAAAGCAGGGCAAGCGGGCCGAGGCGCTGGCCCTCATGGACAGCCTGATCCAGGAGTACACCAGGACGAAGCGGCCTGCTAAGTCCTGCCATATCTCCCAGATTTATTCCTCAATCGGTGAAAAAGATCTGGCGTTCCAATGGCTGGAGAAGGCCTACCAAGAGCGGACACCGTTGTTGGCGTATGCCAAGGTTATGCCTTATTACGATAATCTGCGCTCCGATCCACGGTTCTCTGCCCTGATCCGGCGACTGGGCTTGGGGAACTAGGGCGAAGCCAGGAACGCGGTCTGGGTCTGTCCAGCATCTGAGCAATGGTGTTTGTGGGCTTTACGTGCCGCGGAATAGCGCGCCTCTGTCTCAATTACACGGGCGTCATCCATTCCAAATGCGGCTTGGCGGATCTGGAGGGCCCGCGCATAATGCGCGAGCGCCCGGTCGCGATATCCCTGGGCTTTTTCCATTTCCGCCAGATCGACCAGCGTGGCCGCCACGAAGGGGTGGTTCGGACCCAGAGCGTGCTCCCGGATGGCTAGGGCGCGGTAATATAGCGGTTCGGCCTTGGCGTAGGCGCCTTGCACGTGATAGATCGCTGCCAAATCCTGCAGAGCGGTAGCGACCAGGGGATGGTCAGCGCCTAGACCGCCTTCAACGACAGCCACCGACCGGCGGGACAACGCTTCAGCCTCGGTAAGGCGCCCTGCGGCAATATACAGTTCAGCCAACCCGTTCAAGGCCGGGGTAAGGTCAGGACTACCGGCGCCGGAGGTCTGCTCGATAAGGGCGAGCGCGCGCCGGTATTGCGCCTCCGCACGGTAGAAGTAGCCCTGCTGCTGATTGTGCCGCGCGTTCTCGATTAACTGGATTGCCTCGCCGGTCTGCAAACGCATGGATACGGACAGCAAAAGCGCGACGAGTGGAACTCCCCACATATTTCCCTCCTGATCCGAGCATGCGGCTTCAAGATCAGGCGGCACAAGTATTTAGGGGTGTGGAAACGGTTGCGATAACGGTATTTCAGGCTGCCTTTTGCGAGACGCTCAGGACATTTCCGTCAGGATCCTTACCAGGCGACGCGGGTGCCCGCGTGGACGGCGGCGACGTCGGGTCCGCTGGGCGAAGTCCAAATGCCCATCTCGCAATGCCTGCCTCCAAAGCTACCTGCTCGGCATTCTAACGAATTCGGTTCCGGTATGGCTCGGCGAACTTCGGATCGTCGAAAATTCGAATCTTCCGCTCAAACTCAAAAAGGAGGGATGTCATTCCCCGGCAAAACAGATCCCGCGGCAAAGTACCGAAAGTCAGCACCCGGTCAAAGCACCCAACACGCCGACAATCTGTGCGTTGTGTCGCTCGGTTAGGAGTTCATTCCCCACAACGAGACAATACCTGGACCTGTTTGGTTCCGGCTACGCCAGGTTAGTAAAAGGAGATAAAATCGCTTGACAGACGAGACATCGGGTTTAAACTATATCTAGCTGTTAATCGGCTAGACTGAAGACCGAGGTGAAGCGATGAAAGTAATCTCGACGCCGCCCCCCCCCCCCCCCGTGGTCGATCTTTCCCGCGGCTGATTTGCTTACTCGCCGCTTTCGTTGTATCGGCAACTCTCGCGAATGCCGCCAAAATAGGTACCTCAAGCTGGCTGCAGGTGAACTTAAGTTTCATGCCCTTCAGCTATTACGACACCATCCACCCGGCGGCCTCGAACGGGTTTTCGACAAGCTGTCCCACCGGTGCCAGCGTTAGAGGCTGTTTTCAGACGATCCTTGGCACCATGCGGTCACAAGCTGTTTCCGGCATCCGGGTGTTTGTAACATTTTGCGATAGTGCTTCGCTGGTATTCTCAAACTGCGGTTCGCCGTGGACCCAGGTTTCTTGGAATCCGATCGCCAGCCCTCCCAATACTCAGTACAAGTGGATACAGAACGTCAAGTCTTTCTTCGAGGACGTTAATGCCGCCGGAATTCAAAACGTCACACTCACTTTCGGGAGCAGCGGCGGCGTGGGCAATACGTTTACGGTGGCATCCAGCGCGACGTCCAGTCCCAAGTCTCCAACGGGCACCAACTGCTCGGAGCCTGGTGGACTCTGCTGCCTCGATACGCCGGCGACAGTAATGTTCAACCCGTACGTGCCCTTCGGAATGGACCCTGCAACTGGGTATCCGATCGGGTACTACTATGCCAGCCCCAAAACCTCACTTAATCAAGGGTGGAACTGCGCTCCCGTCAATAGCAACTACTTCCTCGGTTGGACCAACCAGTTTAATGTAATCAACGCAGTGCTAGGGGCTGCAAAAGGCTTGGTGACCGTGTACGAGTTGGAAACCCAGCAGGAATTGAACACGATGTCCTTTCCGGTCCTACTTCGATATTTGTACGACAATTCGATGCCCCAGTCTGCAGGGCTCCCCCAAGGCGCGACTGTGGATGTCGTTTCAAATCTGAGGTCTCTAATGAGCGCGAACGGATTTGATCCAAACAGAGTGATCTGGTCGGCGCTTTGGGTGGATTCAACCTCGGCGACGTACAATTGTTCCAACGTTTACACGGACTTCGCCCGCAATACCGGAATGGACTCGGTCACACAAGCCATCAACGGAGGATACATCGGGACCAGCACCCTGTCCACCGTTACAGACGCACTGGTGTGCGGTGGCTCTAGCCCTCAAACCACCATGTTCACGGTCCCAGTCTATAGCACCCTTCCGGACTTGGTTGATGTTCATGTCTACCCGTCGGTCACGCAAGTATCGAACACTGACGCGCAGATCCAGCAGGTAGCCGCGCTGGACTATGGCGATATGCCCCACTTCCTCGCCTTGGCGAGTCTCCAGTCCGCTGCGATGGTACTCGGCGAGACCTATGCTGGAACACTTTATCCCGGCGAGGTTGGCGGCTTTTACTGCTGGGGTACATCTATCAACAACCCAAAATACTTTCCGGGCTACCCCTTGCCGTCCGGCACGCCGGCCGATAACGTAGCGGGATTCAACCAAAGTTCGCTCGCCGCCCAGACTGTGATTTTTAGGGCGTGGATGGAGATTGAGGACCCTTCGGGACCGTGTTTTCCGTACGGAGGGGGTCCCGCGAGCGGTTCCAACTACCAGAACGTCAACTACAACGGGAACGGTCCGTATACCCCGACAAATCACTAGGAGAAGTCGTGATCATAAAAACATTGGCATGCGTGGCTGTATTGGCAGCGTCGCCCCTTTACGCCCAGCCCGCTACTGGGATTGGTACCCTCCAAGGGTCCGTGACAACTCCGCAAGGCCAACTTCTCCCTGGGTCCCATCTGATATATAGACAGGTTGTTCCGATGCTAAACTCCGGCCCGACGGGCCCCGCGGTCACCGGTCCGGTTTTCACGGGCGAAGTTACCGCAGACAGAACTGGCGGGTTCCGTGTGCCAGGGCTGCCATCGGGCAAATACGCGCTCTGTGCCGATGTTCCTTCGGCCGCCTACCTGGATCCCTGCGTGTGGGCTCAACCCCTCGAGGCGACGGTCTCTGCCAACTCGAAGACGAGCATCACCGTGGTACTTACAAAGGGGGCATTTCTAAACGTTAGAGTAAACGATCCCGCGCGACTGCTCCCCCATGAACTGGATGGCCCGTGGACGCTTAGGAGACTCCTCGTGGGCGTTAAATATGCGCGTGGGGCCTACCAGGGCGCACACGACATTGGCATGGATTCAATGGGCCACGACTATCAACTGATCATCCCCGTCGGCACACCGCTTATGCTTTGGCTGTTTAGCCGCGACCTCGCACTGGTGGACGGCAACGGCCGGAAAGTGAGCATGCCCGAATCAAATATACAGTTCCTAGCCGGGCCTGGGGATCAAACTTTTACGTTTACTACTTCAAAACCAGGAACCCAATAGCAAAGCAGCACTTCATCAGTAATGCAAATGACCATGAAACCGATATTACTTGGAATCATAACTTGTACTATTGCGGCTTGGTGCCAAAAGCCCGTCATTTCCCGTGGCGGTGTGGTGAACGCCGCCAGTTACTCAACTGGGATCGATGCCGATAGCAGCGGGACTGTCTTCGCCTCTTTGGACGGCGGCTCCATCGCAACCATCTTCGGGACTAACTTGGCGATTACAACCCAAACTGCCGAAGGAACGCCGCTGCCCAGGCAATTAGGGGGTACATCCGTCTCCGTGTTCGGCATCGCCGCGCCTTTGTTCTACGTTTCTCCTACCCAGATCAATTTCCAGATGCCTTCATCGAACGACACCACTCCCGGCGCGAGCCCGGCATCCGCGATTGTAGTGTCCACGGCCGCGGGAGCGAGCGAACCATACGTGGGTGTTATACCAGACCTGAACGCCGCGGTTGGCATCTTCTCAATGGACACCAGCGGGTGCGGCCCGGGGGCCGTGCTCAATGTTGCCACAAACGGGAGCACTTCCATCAATTCGCCGCTTAATAGTGCCGTGCCGGGTGACTACATCTCGATTTATGGCACCGGCAATGGCGTCGTCTACAACCAGCCGCCGGATGGCACGCCGGCGCCTCTCAGCCCGCTGGCGCCCGCGTCCGTCCCTGGCGCTCCGCTGTTCGATTTCGATGGAGCCTATAACGGGGGGAGTTGGGAGGGGCGCGCGCCAGGCTTTGTGGGTCTCGATCAGTTCAACTTCCAGGTCCCCGTAACCGTTCGCCAAGGCTGCGCCGTGCCGCTGCAGATCCTCAATTACAACATCAGCCGGCCCGTCACACTGAGCATCGCAGGCGCCGGCGGGTTATGCTCGGATCCGCCCACCCAAGGTTACGGCGAGATTACATGGGAGAAGACAGTGACTACCACAGTCGCCAGCACTTACTCTGTTACTGAGACGGACAGCCTCACCGTTTCGTTGCAGGCCTCGCCTGGAAAACAGGCGCCCACGATGCCAGTCTACTCCGAGGGAGCCCTGCTTCCTCCTTCTTACACTTACTACGGCCCCGCGTGCCCGATCCCAGGCTACCGCAGCCTCGGCGCGGGGACGGTCACCGGCCAGGGTCCGGGGCTCGCCACGACGGCGGCACCGGTGGCGCCCCTTCAGGGCGGTACGGTACTGTCCATCGCCGGAAGTGATTTCGACCCGATACCAGCCTTCCAGTCCGGGCAGGTGACCGGATTGACAGTGTATCAGGCGACTTTCCCAAACGGAACTATTCAACAGGGATCCTTCACGGTCTCTGCTGCGGGCGGCTCCGACGTGGGCTCTTTCCAAACGACCGTCCAAATTGGCTCGCCGATCCAGATCCAAACGGCTCTCGCGACCCGAGTCTTATACGCCGGACAGCCGTACACGATCACCTGGACGGGAGGCGACCCGAGCGCTTGGGTCACTGTAAAGCTACTGCAGCACGAGAACGCATTCGACTATTACCCTTATGCATGGGTGGCACGGGCTTCAGACGAGTCGATCACGATAGCCGGGCAGCTCCCCGGCGGCAGCTATGGTAGCGGCGGCCCGCTCGAAATGGTGATCGAAGTGGTCCCGGACCCATCGCAAGTCCAAGCGTTTTCAGCGGCCGGGCTGTCCCTGGGGGGTGTCCACCTTTGGAAATACTCGTATCGGTTCGAAGGTCTCAGCGCCCAGGACTAAGCCTACTTATTTCTAGCCCGTCCGCATTTCGAAACTGGCGCGCACCATCGCCGATATCGGCGGGTCGATATGAAAACGGTTGCGATAACGGTTCTTTAGGCTGCCTTTTGCGAAACACTCAGGACATTTCCGTCAGGGTCCTTAAACCAGGCGACGCGGGTGCCGGCATGGACGCTGGCGACGTCGGGTCCGCTGGGCGAAGTCCAAATGCCCATTTCGTCCTGGCCCGTCATCCAGGGATAACGCTGGAATTCGACGCCGGCGGTTTGGAGCGCTTTGACGGTTGCGACGATATCTTCGACCTCCCAACCCAGCACGGTAAATTGGGGCGGAGTCCAATCCGGGACAGGCGTCAGGCGCAGGGTGGTCCCATTGGCATCGAAGACTATCGCGAACTGATCTTCGCCGGTCAGGGTAAGGCCCAAGGTATCGCGATAGAAATTCCTGGCCGCTTCGCGGTTGCGAATGGCGGCAAAAGCTACAATCTTCTGTGAACCCAGCATTAGTAAGACCTCATCAACACAGTCTGGCGCATTGAGGGCATTGTCGTAAAGCGCGTCATGCGCCATAATGTATCTCGCATGCGACACGGCTTCATCGACGACTACGATCCGAAGCCGGGTACGTGCATATCGACGCTAGCCTACGAGTATCCGCCCGCCTTCCAGGTACCGGAGCACGCCCACGGGGCGGATCAGGTGATCTATGCCACGCATGGGGTGATGGAGGTGTCCGCGGGCAGTAGTTTCTGGATCATCCCCCCGCAGTTCGCCATCTGGATTCCCGCAGCAACGATGCACCGGCTACGCATGCCCTGCGCGGTTTCGATGCGTACGCTTTATTTAAAACGCGGTCTGGTTCCTTCTCTGCCGGCGACGTGCACGGTTCTGCATGTCACGCCTTTGCTGCGCGAGATGATGGTGGAAGCCGTAAGGATCGGCGAACTGCGAACGCGCGACCGGTTGCATTGCGCGTTGCGGGATTTACTGGTTTCGCATTTGGAAGCGGCCTCGCCCGTGCCGATTTCGCTCAAACTGCCGGCGGATGCGCGGGCGCTGGCGGTGGCGCAAGCGGTGATCGCAGGGCAGGCGGACAACCCTTCGCTGGCATCGCTGTGTGCGGCGGCGGGGGTCAGCGTTCGGACCATCGAACGGATATTCCGCAGTGAAGTGGGAACCGATTTCACGACGTGGCGGCGGCAGGCGCGGCTGATCAAGGCCGTGGAATTATTGGCCGCCGGCAGTTTGGTGAAGCAGGCGGCGTTTGCTACCGGCTACCGGCAGCCGAGCGCATTTGTAGAGATGTTCCGGCGGACTTTCGGCACCACGCCAAAAGCGTGGGCGTCGGCGCGGGCAGGACAGCCGGCTTATAAACCGTAGCGCTCTTCGCGCCAGGGGTCGCCATGCATGTGGTAGCCGTTCTTTTCCCAAAAACCGGCGCGATCGCGATCCATGATTTCGATGCCGGCGAGCCATTTGGCGCTCTTCCAGGCGTATAGCTGCGGCACGATGAGGCGGGCGGGGCCGCCGTGATCCGCGGTGACGGGTTCGCCATCGTGTTGAAACGCGACCAAGGCGTCGCCGGCCATAAAGTCCGCCAGTGGCAAGTTCGTGGTCCAGCCGCGATCATAGCCGTATGCCATTACATACGCGGCTTCGGGGAGCGCGCCGCCGGCTTGCGCCAGCAATTCCCGCGTGGAAACACCTTCCCAAATGTTTCCGAGGCGGGACCAGCGCGTGACACAGTGAAAGTCGGAAAAGACTTTCACGCGGGGCAATTTCAGGAACTCTTCCCAATTCCATTCGACCGGTTGGTGCACCAAGCCGCTGATGCGCAGGCGCCAGCGACCGAGGTCCAGGGACGGCGGGCCGCTGGCGTCGAGCACCGGCCATTTTTTGGTCCGGCTTTGTCCGGGCGGGATGCGCTTGGCACGACGGGTATCCGGGCTGACGATCACGTCCGGCGGCAGGCCTTGCGGCAGGGGAATCTCATCGGGCTGAATTTTGCTTTTGTCCATCCAAAACACGAGTCACTCCTTAAACTTCCGCATCTCATGAGTCTACAATGGGCATTGCCCGGGAGGCAGCCAAGGTCCATGACGGTCTGTCTGAGTGAAGCGGATATCCGTGCAGTGCTGCCCATGCGCGACCTGATCGGCGCGATGGAAACGGCGTTGGCAGCCTTCTCGTCCGGGCAGGTGGTGCAACCGGTACGGCCGGTGGTGGATATGGCGGAAGGCGCGGCGCTTTTCGCGGCCATGCCTGGATTCCTGCGGGACCCGCCGGTTCTGGGAGCGAAACTGGTGGCCGTAATGGCCGGGAACCAGGCGCGCGAGTTGGCCACACACCAGGCGAGCATCCTGCTGCTCGATCCCGAAACCGGCCAACTGCTGGCGCTGATGGATGGCCGACTGATTACGGAAATGCGCACGGCCGCTGTTTCGGCGGTATCTGCCAAATATATGGCGCGCGTTGACGCGGAGGTGCTGGCAATTATCGGCTCCGGAGTGCAGGCTCGCAGCCATCTGGAGGCACTGATGCTGTGGCGCCGCTTCTCGGAGGTGCGGGTCTGGAGCCCAACCGCGGACCACGTGCGCCGCTTCGTCGACGAATCGGTCGAGCAAGTGCACGCGTGCCAGAGTGCCGCGGAAGCGGTGCGCGGCGCGGACGTGGTGGTGCTGGCGACCGCTTCGGCTACGCCCGTCTTCGATAATAGCTGGGTGGCCGCGGGGACGCATGTGGTGTCGGTGGGAGCCTGCCGGCCCAACCAGCGGGAAATGGATCCGGCGCTGCTGGGGCGAGCCCGCGTGGTGGTGGACTCCCGGGCTTCGGCCTTCCAGGAATCCGGGGATATCGTGATGGGGTTGCGCGAGGGGCACTTTACGCGCGAACATGTTGCGGGCGAACTGGGCGAGGTGATTGCGGGCCGGGTTGCCGGCCGGATTTCAGGGACGGAAATCACCGTATTTAAGTCTCTCGGGCTGGCTGTCGAGGATCTGGCTGCCGCCCATTTGGCTTACCAACGCGCCCTGGAGCGCGGTAAAGGCGTCAAGATCGACCTGGGCGGATAGGGCCGATTTCTTGGAACATTTCCGCTGCGCCGTCGTAGTATCCTAAATGGAGCGAGCTATGCATAACTGGATCGACCTCACGCTTGCCATTCTGATGATCGTCTCGATCGTGTCGGGCATCAAATTGGGGTTTACGCGGACCGCAATCGGACTCCTATCCTCGATTCTGGCCCTGGTCTTCGGCCTGCATTACTACCGTGCCGTGGCGGTCAGCCTGCGGCCCCACATTACGCAAACCGCGGTGGCCGATCGTGGTTGGCTTCATGATCGTGTTTGTCGGAATCATGATGCTGGGCGAGGTTGTGAGCGGGATCCTGGCGCAAGTTCATTCATTCGACTGACCTGGTCGGTCTGGATCGGACCCTGGGCGGCGCGTTCGGCGTGGTGCGCGGCGTTCTGTTCGGCGCGATCATGATTTGGGGCATCATGGCGTTTATGCCGGTTTCGCCGAATCTGGTGCTGTCCGAATCGCGCCTGGCGCCCTGCGTGATGGATGCGGCCCGCCGGGTGGCCGACGCCTCGCCCGACGAAGTGAAGCGCACGTTCCGCCAGAGCTATCGCGAACTGAACCGCGTACTGCCGGAGAAGATTAAAGAGCGGTTGCCGACGTCCATCCCCGAGTCAAATCTGATCTCCTGTTCTCACGGGCCGGCCGAGTGACGATGTGAGATAATGCACTATGTGCACTCCACCAGTGCCGCGTACTTCCTCTTCATAATCATCGTCTATACTTGCATATTGGTTGGTGGCCGGCTGGCGCCTCGCCCGATTCACCGTGCTGCTGGCCGCCAATTACTTCTTCTGTGCGAGGTACGGACTATTTTATCTGGCTCTGATTCCCGCTTGTTCCACGATCGACTATCTAGCAGGCGCGGCGATGCAACCTTCAATCCAACGCGGCTCGACGAGTGTTCCTTGGTCTTAGCTTAATTACCAACTTAGGGCTGTTAGTCCTATCCCGTCACATGAATTTATTTTTGCAGCCCTCTCTGTGGGATTGGGTATTTCCTCTGAGTCTGTCTTTCTACGCGTTTCAGTCGCTGACCTATACTATTGATATCTACCGTAAGGACGCCACGCCGGCATCCAGTTACCTGGGTTATCTGGCAGCGGCATCTTTCTTCCCTACGATCCAAGCAGGCCCGATCACGCGTCCCGCGGATATACTACGCAATCTCACTCGTAACTTCGTGCTGGCGCCCGCTGATGGCTCACGCGCATTGTTCCTGATCGTATTCGGATTGATGAAGAAGCTTGCTGATTGCCGACTATCTGGCCGGCAACCTGGTAAACCGCGTATTCGATACGCCTAATCTTATACAGCGGCATGGAGAACCTGGCCGCGGTATATGTCTACTCAGTGGCGCTCTATTACGATTTCTCCGGTTATACAGATATCGCGCGCGGCTGCGGCATTGTTACTCGGTGTGAACCTACCGATTAACTTCGATCGGCCTTACTCAGCCATCAATATGGCCGACTTCTGGCGTCGCTGGCATATTACTTTTTCCAATTGGCTGCGCGACTATCTGTATTTCTCGCTTCCGGGCAAGCGCACACGCCTAGGGCCGTATATTAGCCTTGTCATCACCATGGTATTGGGTGGATTGTGGCATGGCGCCACTTGGCCGTTTGCCATCTGGGGACTGTTGCACGGCTGTGCGCTGGCCGTCACGCGACGGTGGCAGGCGTGGCGGGGACGCCGTCCCGAGACCAGCCGGATAGCGCGTGCCCTCTGCGTTTTTTGTACGTACCAATTCGTCTGCTTCACGTGGATATTTTTCCGCAGTCCGACTACCGCAGTGGCCCTCGATGTATTGCGGCGCATCGCGTCGTTGACGTTTTCGGTCCAGAACATTTCCACTGGCGTATTGCTGGTCGCATTGCTGGGCGCGGCGGGCCAGTTTGTCCCGAAGAATTTGTACGAACGGGGCATCGCGATCTTCAGCCGCACGCCTTTCTATCTGCAGGCCGCGGCGATGGCGCTTGCCGTAGTCGCCGTTCAATTGCTGGCATCTCGCGGCATCGGCGCCCTTCGTGTATACACGGTTCTGATATGCGCGCCTTTCCTATCAGAACCGCCCTGACTCTGGCCGCGTTCGCCCTGCTGTTGGGCGCTCTTTCGCGCCTGGTGCCGGGCGTATCTCCACCGGGATTAGCCGATGCCGAAGCGATCGCCACATTTACCCCGGATTCGACGCCGCTCGAACCCTGGCGGCCGCACAGTCTTCCCGAGGCGCCGATCCGGCCGTTCGCCAGCCGCGCCGAGTTCCATCCGACCTTGGACGACCGTAACGGCGTCCTGGATCATTTCTACGCGGCACTGTGGCGCACCGAACGCGGCGACCCAATGGCCATCACTCGCATTCTGCACTACGGAGACTCGCCCACCACTGCCGACTTAATCACCGGCGACACACGGCAACTTCTGCAACAGCGTTTCGGCGACTCCGGGCACGGCTTCACTCTGATCGGCAAGCCCTGGGCATGGTACGAGCATCGCGGCGTGGAAGTGAGTAGCGACGGATGGCAGATAGACCCCGGTACGCGCTGGGATCTTCGCAACGGACTATTCGGATTGGGCGGGGTTGCCTTTTCGGCGGGCTTGGGGGGGGGCAGCGCACATAGCCGCGTAATCTTGCGCGATCCCAACCAGACGCGTCTGGAAGTGTGGTTCCTACGACAACCGGGCGGAGGCCGGATCACGATCTCGTCTGGCAGCGAACAGGTCGGCGTGATCGCCACCGACGGGGAGGCTCGCACGGCAGGCTTTTCGCGCTTCGACCTGAAGCCCGGTACCGCGTCGCTCGAGTTTAACGCCGAAGGTCTGGTGCGTATATTCGGTATTACCCTGGAGAAGGCCAGGCGCGGCGTAGTCTACGACAGTGCCGGGATGAATGGCGCGTCCATTTCCGTGCTGGCGGTGATTTTCAATGAGCGCCACTGGGCGGATGAACTGCGGCACCGCAATCCCGACCTGGTGGTGCTGAATTACGGCACCAATGAAAGCAGTTTCGCCGCCTTTCTGACGCGCGAATACGAGATCGAACTGCGTGAAGCCATCCGCCGCGTGCGCGCTGCGCTGCCTGATGCTTCTATACTGGTGATGAGTCCCATGGACCGCGGCCAGAATAACGACGGCGAGATTGAAACGCTGCCCACCATCCCCCGCATTGTCGATATACAGCGGCGCGTAGCCGCCGACTTACGCTGCGGATTCTTCGACACTTTCGAAGTGATGGGTGGCGCGGGAACCATGGCCCGCTGGTACGAAAGCCAGCCGCGCCTGGTCAGTGCGGATTACATTCACCCCACACCAGCGGGCGCGCGCATCGTGGCTACGGATTTCGTTCGGGAATTGACGTCCGGGCTCAACCGCTATAAATTGCGCCAGGTGACCGAGCGGAGCGTCGTGGCCGAGGTGCGCTGAACCGCATGCCGCGCCGCGCCGCAATTGCCGTGCTGTGGATGTGTGCCGCGTTGCTATTTGTGCCGGTGGTTGGGGCACAACAAGCCCCCACCAAAACGAACACCAAGAAGAAGCCCGCCAAGAAGCCTGCCAGGAAAGCCCGGAAGAAGATTCACGAGGCCCACGTGCGGCATTATGCAGCGCCCCGTGTGAGCGCCTCAGTCCGCACAGCGTCCTTACAAAAAGTCGCTTTGCAGCTTGACGAGCGTCCCGACCCCGCTATTGACCGGCCGGGTACGCTGGTGCCGTTTTTCGAACGCCTTTACCGGCTTTCCGCGGGCGACAGCCCTGCGGTCCACATTCTTCATTTTGGCGATTCCCATACGGCATCCGATGACTGGACCGGCGTGTTGCGCGATCTCTTCCAAAACCGCTTCGGCAATGGCGGCGCGGGCTTCTCGTTTGCTGGAATTCCGTTTAAAGGCTATCGCCGATTCGATGTGCGGGGGGGCTAGCAAGGGTTGGGACGCCGCTGGTTTGCGCACGGGTGAAGGGGACGGACTATTCGGTTTGGGCGGCGTCAGCATAGCTACCGAACGTTCCGGGCAAACCATTTATCTGGATGCAGACTGCTCGTCGGTGGAACTCGACTACCTGCAACAACCCGGAGGCGGACGAGTGGCCTTATCCGATAATGGCGTGACGGTGAAGGAATCCTCGACCGAAGGGCCATTTGCAGCAGGCTTCCTGGAATATGCGACGGCCCCCGGCCATCACCGCTTGGAAGTGCGTACCGTGGAATCCGCGCCGGTAAGGCTATTTGGTTGGGTAACTGAAAATCCCAAAGGACTCACCTACGAATCGATGGGAATTAACGGCGCCGAAGCCGCCCTCATTCAGCGTTGGGATGAAAGCATGCACGCGGCGTATATCAAGCGCCGCGACCCTTCCTTGATCGTGCTGGCATATGGCACAAACGAGGCGGGCGACTCCAAGTGGACCGAGTCCGGCTACCTGGAGACATTTTCGGCAATTCTGCAAAGGATGCGCCGGGCCGCCCCCGGAGCATCGATTTTGGTTTTGGGCCCGCCGGACCGCTTCGTGCGAGTCAAAGGACACTGGAGGCCGTACGGTTCGGTGGACCGCATCGTGACCGCGCAACTGGAGGCCTGCCGCGAGAATCGATGCGCTTACTGGAATACACGCGCGCGCATGGGCGCGGAGGGTTCCATGGTCAACTGGGTGATGGCCGGCTTGGCGCAAGGCGATTACGTGCATTTTACTTCCGCCGGCTATCAACGATTGGCCAATGTGCTCTTTCAAGATATAATGCGGCAATACGAGAGCTACCTGAAGGTCCGCCCTGAACTAGCCTCCCAAACGACCGATGAACAAACAAGCCAGGATCATTAAGATCGTCGAGAAACTGTCCGGTAAGCCGCTCGCCGTGGGCGTCGACGAATCGTTATTCGAATCCGGAATACTGGATTCCTTCGCCCTCACGGATATGGTGGGTGCGCTCGAAAAGGAATTTTCCATCAGCATTCCCGACTCCGACCTGACGCCGCGTAAGTTCGATTCCATTGTTCGCATCGAAGCTTATATCGATTCACGCTCCTGATTATGGCCTACCTGCAGGCATTCGGCGCTTACCTACCTTCACGGAGAGTGGACAACCAGGAAATAGCGGACGCCGCCGGTACGGATGCGGATTACATCCTGCGCGCTTCCGGTATCGAGGAGCGCCGCTTCGCCGCGCCGGAAGAGTCGGTCGCATCGCTCGGGGTGCAAGCCGCGAAGAGTTGTCTGGAAAACGCCGGTCTGGCCGCACGGGAGATCGGGCTGTTGCTGGTGGCTAGTGGTTCGGCTGAACAGCGGTTTCCAGGGCCGGCCTCGGCAATCGGCGCGGGTCTCGGCATCCACGGCGTGCCGGCTATCGATTTGCCCATCGCCAGCGCCGGATCGCTGTTTGGAATGGCTCTGGCAGCGCACCTGGCGCCGGCTTACGGCAAAGTGATGGTGGTCGGTTCCGAAATCATGTCGCGGGTGGTAGCGCGGCAACCTGCAAACCGCGATACGGCGATCTTGTTCGGCGATGGCGCTGGCGCCTGCCTTATCAGCCGTGAAACCGGATTCGCCGAAGTTCGCGATTCCTTGCTGGCGAGCGATGGAAACTACGTGGCCGCGTTACGCCTGGAGTTAGACGCACCCTTACACATGGATGGGCGCAGCATTATTCTACAGGCCGCACGAAAAATTCCACGGTCCGTTGCCGAATTGTTGGAGCGCAACCATGTGGCGCCGGCTGAGGTGGAAGCTTTCCTCATGCATCAAGCCAATCGCAACCTGATTTTGCGGGTCGCCCAAACCTTGGCCGTACCGGATGAGCGCTTTTATTGCAACATCCAGCGATACGGGAACACCTCGTCGGCGTCCATGTTGATCGCCGCTGCGGAGTGGCGCGAACAAACGCCGTCGCCGTCGGGTCCATTGGTTTTTGCGGCTTTCGGAGCCGGGTTGCATTGGGGCGCGCTACTGGCAACGCCAATAATTTAACGATATTCAGCTATTCAGGTATTAACACCAACAATAAGTGGTGCTATAATTCGGTCATGGTCAAACAAATTCTCTCATCATTCGCTTTCGTGGCTCTCTCCGTCGCGAGCGCCGCAACGATTAAGGTCTCTCTGGTCGAACCCTCCGTCGTGAAGGGCAAAGAACTGAAAGCCGGCGATTACCAACTCAACCTGAAAGACAACTCCGTCATCATCAGCCAGGGCAAGAAGACTGTGGAAGTTCCCGCCAAAATCGAGGACATGCACCAGAAATTCAGCCGTACGCGCGTCCTTTATAACGAGAACAAGGGCAAGTTCACGATCCAGGAAATCGAACTGGGCGGCACCACCACCAAACTGACGTTCGACAACGGCGTCCAAATGGGCGGCGGCGAGTAAGCCTGTTTGTATTTCATACTTTAGGCACTCAATAGCTGATTTATGTTATGATTAGCTCATGCTCAAGAAGGCTCTAATTTCTTTCGCTTTCGCCGCTCTTTCCGTGGCCAGCGCGGCTACTTACCACGTCACTTTGGTAGACACCCAAGTGGGCAGAGGCCAGCAGGTGAAGGCCGGCGATTACCAGTTGGAGATCAAAGACAACGCGATTGTCCTGGTAAACGGTGGGAAGAAGGTCGAAGTGTCCGCCAAGATCGAGAATGGCGCTGAGAAATTCAAGAAGAACCGGGTCATTTACAACCGGGACAACGGCAAACTCTCGGTGCAAGAGATCCAAGTCGGCGGCACGACGCAGAAGTTGACGTTCGATTCCGGTGTGCAATCCGGCGGCGGCGAGTAATTGGTGCGAGCAATGGGACAGGGCAGGTTATAAAGGCCTGCCCTCCCTAGGGTGCCAGGGTCAATACATCTTTGGCTTCGATGCGATGGTACGGCATCGGAAAGCTTTCGGCGCCGTAGTAGTGTTCCCATTGATCTTTATAGTGGCTGGATAGAACCTGACCGGATTGGCCGGTAGTGCCCTCCAACAGGGAACGGTCCCAGTCCGCGAGATCGGCATCCAGACGCATGGATGGGCCGAGTTCCCCGTTATATTGCTTCACCGTAGTCGGCGCTCCGCTCATTTCCACGGGGCCGATGTCGAATAGGCCCGCCACCAGCGGCAAATGCCGTCCCACCGGATTCGCCAGCAGCAACGGCTGATATTTCCCGTAGACCCAATGCGCGGGATCATGGCCCTGTTTGCGTTTCCCGTCCTCTAGACCCTGTGACAGACTCAACAAAATCGTTTCGTCCCAATCCTTAAACCACCCCCCCGGCCGCGTGCGCAAAAGCGTCTCGATTACCGGAGGCGCCATCTGATAACGGTACCGAGTGCCAACATTTGGCGATGCGCTTTGCGCCACCAGCAGTTTCAAGCGCTCGTAAGCGAAGGTGGCGATGGCGGGCGCCGCGTCATCCTTATTCATCTGCCCGTTCCAGCCTCGCAGCACTTCCACAACGCCATTCAGATCGCCATGCTGCGCTTTATGCCGGTCGTAGGCCGCTACGATCGCCCGGCTCAGATTCTGAAAGAAGCTCGAATACACATCCTTCTGTACCGTCAGCATATCCGCCGCCTTCCAACCGTTTCGAGCCAGCAACAGGTCGCGTATCTGCCGCGAACGATAATGCGACGAGAAGTTTCCGCTCACCGTGTACGGATAGTCCGGCGGAAATGGGTTCTGATTCGCGGTCACCACAATGCCCGACGGCGGGTTATAGAATGACGGCAACTGATCGAAGGGGATGAAGCCTTGCCACTCGTTATCGCCCGACGATCCATCCACCGGGACATCCCCGGCATATCCTTTGCGGATCGGCAGCAAGCCCGTGGCATGGTAGCCGATATTGCCATCCACGTCGGCATAAACGAAGTTCTGCCCCGGGCCGGGGAAGCGCGCGAGGGCATGGGTGAACTCCTGCCAGTTCCCCGCCCTATTCAATTCCGGGAACGGAAACTGAAACGATCCCGGCTCGGCGGCCGCCCAACGTAGGGCCAGATGTTCCTTCGCGCTATTGATATAAAGCGGGCCGTGACGCGTAATCCACAAAGGCATTTCGACCGGCAGTCCGCCTTTCACGGGTATGATCTCGCGCTCTTCGTGAGCCTGCTCCCATTGCCCGCGGAAGAGATAGCGGCCGGTGGCTGGATCGAAATTCTCGATGTACAGGTCCTGCACGTCGAACTGGAGGTTGGTCACACCCCAGGCGATGCGTTGGTTGTGGCCCACGATAACCGAAGGCGTTCCCGGCAGCGACACGCCCGACACATCCAGGCCTGGCGCTTGCAGGTGGACCAAATACCAGATCCCGGGGATCGAGTAGGCCAGATGCATGTCGTCGCACAATATGGGCTTCCCCGAAACTGTGTGCGCGCCGCTTACCGCCCACGCATTCGAGCCCGGCTGCATTTCGGCGCCGGAACGGGGTGGGAAGAGAAAATTCACTTTGGCGGGATCGCCCGCGGCCAGCATGTCGCGCTTCAGGATCTCGTCCTTCCATGTGGTGGTCAGGTCGCGATACATGTGCAGGCCGATTAATATAGTGTCGATCGCGCTCCATGGCCGCGGCTGGTAACCGAGCAGCGTAAACTCCACCGGCAGCGCATTCAGATGAGTTTGAATAAAGTGGTTGACCCCGCGCGCGTAGGCCGCCAGCGGCGCGCGGTCTTGCGCGGGCAGCGAAGCGTACGCGACTTCTGCGATGCGCCGCATCCGCAGACGGCGCGAATCGCGATCGAGTTCCAACGCCTGCGGACCCACGATTTCCGCCAGGTTGCCGCCAGACAGCCTGCGCAGGCCATCCATCTGAAAGAGGCGATCCTGCGCGGTCACATAGCCCTGGGCGAAGAAGGCATCATCCTCGCTGGCCGCCGCGATATGGGGCACGCCCAACGCGTCGCGCGTGACAGTTACGCGCTGGGCGACCGGCGCGGTTACGCTGCCCGACGTTTGCGGCAACACGCGGTAAGCGACCCAGTAAACCGCTCCAGCCGCGGCCAGCAAC
This sequence comes from Bryobacterales bacterium, assembly GCA_963738345.1. Taxonomy (GTDB): domain Bacteria; phylum Acidobacteriota; class Terriglobia; order Bryobacterales; family Bryobacteraceae; genus Bog-159. Next base: position 377,968 of record CAVTWI010000002.1, on the reverse strand, counting down.
ACGATGGCGATCGCGATATTTACGTAGCGGAGCGCGCGGTGGGGTTTGTGTACTGAAATCTGTTCGGTGGGCATGTGAGTCGAAGCACTCACTATACTACCTGTTAAAACAATACGACGGCGCGTCCCATAACCTCGCCGCGGCGCATGGTTTCAAACACCTCGGGCGCTTCGTCGAGCGAATGCGTCTCCACATGCGCGCGACCTACACCCGCTTGCGCCAACCGGAAAACTTCCTCAAGATCGGCGCGCGTGCCCAGATAGCTGCCCTTTACGGTGAGCCCTTTCAATACGGTATCCACCATGGGAAGTTCGTACTGATTGGTCGAAAGGCCTGCAGTGATGAGCGTGCCGGTGCGTTTGAGAGAGCGGAAGGCCTGCTGGATAGCAGCCGGCGAACCTGTCAATACAATAGCCGCATCCGCGCCGCCCCACTGCTTTTGCAGCGTGCGACCGGCATTCTCGGCCGGCACCGCGAGTTCTGCACCCAGCGCCCGCGCCATCTCCAGTTTGCTCTCCGCCACATCCACCGCAGCCACGCGCAGGCCCCGATGCAGTGCGTATTGAATGGCCAGATGCCCTAAACCGCCCATGCCGAAGATCGCTACCGACTGGCCCTTCACCAGACCGGATTCGCGCAAGGCGCCGAAGGCGGTCCAACCGGCGCAGCACAAGGGGGCAGCCTCCGCGGCCGGCAGCGCGTCTGGCACGCGGAATAAAAGCGGTGCTGGCACCACGGCGTAACCCGCCAGGGCGCCGTTCACGGTAAATCCGAAGTTTAATTGACGCGGGCAGAAGCGCTCGCGCCCTGTGGTGCACAACTCGCAAACACCGCAGGTGGACGCCAGGAATGTGATGCCGGCGCGATCACCTACCGCAAAGCCGGAGACTCCCGCGCCGATTGCCTCCACCCGCCCAATCCCCTCGTGTCCCAGGGTTAGCGGCAAGTGCGGCAGTTTTTCGAGGGAAGCCACGAACAAGTCGGAATGGCAAAGCCCGCACGCCTCCATCTTGATGAGCACTTCCCCGGTCCCAGGTTCCGCTACCGGGACTGACGCGACGGACACAGCGCCCCGAGGCGCATTGAGGATTGCCGCTTTCGTGTGGGATCGCGTCACGCAAGAACTTCCTGCGCCACGGGTAGACCGGCCGCTTGCCAGGCATCAAAGCCGCCCGTGACATTTACGACCTGGCTGAATCCGGCGCGCAGCAGGAGGCTGGCGGCGATAGCGCTGCGATAGCCGCCCTTGCAATGCACCGCGACCGGCCGGGCGGGATCCAACTGCTGCATGGCGGTGGCGATTTGGTTCAACGGCAAGAGCAGCGCACCGTCGATATGCCCTTCTTCCCATTCACCGGGCCGGCGGACGTCCGCGATTTGCAAATTGGCATCTTCGTTACGCAAGCGATCCAAATCCTGCACAGTGATGTGCGCCAAGTATCCGGCAGGCTCGATGCCGTTTACCAGATATCCAGCCACCCGCTCAATACCGACACGCGCCAACCTCATCCGCGCTTCAGTGGCGCGTTCCGCATTCTCCGCCACCAACGCCAGATCGGTTTCGAGGCCTAGTAACGCTCCGGCCCACGAGGCGAACTGGCCGGAAAGCGGAATATTCACCGAACCCGCAAAATGTCCGTCCGCAAACTGCGCGTCCGTACGCGTATCCAGCACTATCGCACCGGATTCCTGCAGACGCAGAATATCCTCGCGATTCAGTTCTGGCATAGCCGGCAGCGCATCGAGCGCCCCCGCGCCTGCGCGATTGATCTCCGCATCCTTGGCGAAGTAGCCGGGGCGCTCGGGAAGCGCGTCGGTCAGCATGTGAACAAACTCCTCGCGCGTGCCCGCTTGCAGCGCATAATTCTTCACCCGCTGCTCGCCGATGGTGGACGAGCGCTCGCTGCTCATCTGCCGCCCGCAGAGCGATCCCGCGCCGTGCGCCGGATAAACGCGAGTCGACGGGGGAAGGGTCAGCAATTTCTTGTGCAGGCTGTCGTATAGCAACCCGGCCAGTTGCTGGGGCGTGTACCCGGGCGAGAGATCGGGACGGCCGACATCCCCGATAAACAGCGTGTCGCCGGTAAGCACGGCGTACGGCTGCTCTGACTTTTCCAGGTCCGTGACGACGATGCAGATGCTCTCGACGGTGTGGCCGGGAGTCTCTAGAAATTGCAGAAGACAGTGGCCGAAACGCAGTTCGTCGCCCTCAGTCACCGCCACATGCGGAAACTGGGCCCCCGCACGCGCCCCTACGTAGATTTGCGCGCCCGTGCGCGCGGCTAACTCGCGATGGCCGGAAACAAAATCGGCATGCAGGTGTGTCTCGATCACGTAGGCGATGCGCAAACCGGCGGCCGCCGCGGCATCCACATACACGTCTACATCGCGCTGCGGATCGACTACCACCGCGATGCCTTCCGAACCAATCATGTAGGAGGCATGCGCCAGGCATCCAAGATAAAACTGTTCAAAGTACATAGGGGTTTGCCGCGCGCAGTGTCCGGCGCTCGATTATCGATTATATAACGGCCGCCCTACCAGTCTATTCCTGCATTCCGAATCCTTCCCAACAAGATATAATCAAAGACGAACAGAGGGACTGCATGGCAACCACTTCCACTACAATCTCGTCCATTTCCACGACCTCCGTGCGCGAGTCCGTTCAGCGCGTGCCCTGGTACGTCTGGTGTGCCGTATTCGGCGTCACATCCGCCATGATCGGCGGCCAATGGGATATTTCGTGGCACCGCTCCATCGGGCGCGACACATTCTGGACCCCGGCACATATGGCCATCTATATGTGTGGCGTGCTGGCGGGACTTTCCTGCGGCTACTTGATTCTGGCTACGACCATCGGCAACCTGTCGCAACTTCGCAGTACGTCCGTAAAGATGTGGGGATTCGAAGCTCCCTTGGGCGCGTTTATCGCTGCCTGGGGCGGCGTCGCCATGCTGGCTTCCGCGCCTTTCGACGATTGGTGGCATAGCGCCTACGGTCTGGACGTCAAGATCCTGAGCCCACCGCACGTCCTGTTGATCCTCGGTAATTTGGCCGTCAATACCGGCACGCTGGTCCTGATCCTCGGAATGATGAACCGCGCCCGCGACGAGTTTCGCAGCAAACTCAACTGGCTGTTCCTGTATGTCGGCGGCGTAGTGCTGGTCGGCCTCATGCTGATGATTATGGAATTCTCCTGGCACGCCCTGATGCATAGCGGCATCTACTATCGGGTCGTCTGCATGGTGGTGCCGCTGGTGCTGGCCGGAGTCGCGCGCGCATCGGAAAAGCGATGGGCCGCCACCACTGTGGCCGCGGTCTACTGGCTCTTCTGGGCAGGCATGGGCTGGATCCTGCCGCTGTTTGCGGCAGAGCCCAAACTGGGACCTGTTTACAACCAGGTTCACCAGTTCGTGCCGCCGGAGTTCCCCATGCTGTTGTTCGTGCCCGCGCTGGCGCTCGACTTGCTTTGGGGCCGCACGCGCAATTGGAATCTTTGGACCAAAGCGGCCGCCTCCGGGCTGGTATTCCTGGCCGTGCTGCTGGCTGTCCAGTGGCCCTTCTCGGAATTCCTACAATCGGCCGCGGCCTCGAACTGGATCTTCCACAACAATATTTTCGACTACAACGCGCGCCCCACTTCCATCAACGTGCGGCATCTGTTCGTCTCTCCGGACCCCGCTGTAGTCTTCTGGAAAGAGATGGCGCTGGCCCTGGTGTTGGGCACTCTTACCATCCGCTTGGGTTTCGCTTGGGGCGATTGGATGCGGCGGGTACGCCGGTAGTTATCCGAATAACAAAATGCAGCGATTCTTGGCTCTACTGTTGCTGGCTGCGGCGAGCGCTTGGGCGCACGTCGGTAGTCCCGATGTCTTTTACGAAGGTCAGGCCGGCCCGTACCACCTGCTGGTGACGATTCGCACGCCCTCGGTCATCCCGGGCGTGTCAGAGATCGAGGTACGCAGCGCCGCCAACGACGTCGATACCGTCCACATCGTACCGACGCCACTGACCGGCCCTGGCGCCAAATTCGCGCCCATCCCCGATCTCGCAACGCGATCCAAAGACGATCCGCAATTCTTCACCGGATCGTTGTGGATGATGACTTCTGGATCCTGGCAAGTGCGCGTCACCGCCGAGGGTGCCAAGGGCAAAGGCGTACTCTCCGTGCCGGTTCCCGCGCTATCATCCAGCACCAAGAAAATGCAGGCGCCCACCGGCATCGTTTTGGCAGCGCTTGGATTACTTTTGCTGGTGGGAGCGGTCAGCATCGTCGGCGCGGGAGTGCGCGAAGGCCAACTGGAGCCCGGAGTGGAGCCGAACCCTTCCCGCATCCGCCGCGCGCGCTGGGTAATGGCAGCCACCGCGGTTTTCGTAATCGCCATTGCCGCCCTGGGTGGATTGTGGTGGAAGAGCGAAGCCAGCGTCTACGACACGCATATTTTCAAACCGCTGCAGATGGCCGCCACGTTGGAAAATGGCGAACGCCTGACCCTGCATCTGACCGATCCAGGCTGGGCGCGTTGGCGCAAGGTCGACGACTTGGTGCCCGACCACAATCATCTGATGCACCTTTACGTCATCAGCCTGCCTGATATGGACCGTGTGTGGCATTTGCATCCCGATCGCGTGGAATCCGGGCTCTTCGTGAAAGACCTGCCCCCCATGCCGGCCGGACGTTATGCGCTCTATGGCGATATCGTGCACGCCGACGGGCTGCCCGAAACCATGGTGACCGAAGTGACCTTGCCGGCCATCACGGGGAAACCGATGGAAGGCGACGATGCCGGAGGCGTGGGACGGCCCATCTCGCTGGCCGATCCGAATCGCACTGTGGCGCAGTTGGCGGACGGCACCCGCATGGTCTGGGAACGGCCGGCCGGTCCGCTGCACGCCAAACGAGCGATGTACTTCCGCTTCCGTTTGGAGGATACCGATGGCAAACCCGCGCAAAATGTGGAACTGTATATGGGCATGCCGGGGCACGCAGCTTTCGTAGCCGCGGACCGCAGCGTATTCGCGCATGTGCACCCTTCGGGATCGGTCCCCATGGCTTCGCTCGGCCTGACGCAAAATGCCGGCGACGGCGCAGCGGCCATGGCGGCCATGCCCGGCATGGACCACTCCGGCATGTCCGACATGACCCAAGCCCTGCCGCCTGAAGTATCCTTCCCGTACGGTTTCCCGAAGCCCGGCAACTATCGCATCTACGTGCAGGTGAAGCGCGGTGGAAAGGTCGAAACCGGCATCTTCGACGCTCGCGTGGAGAACTAAGACTTGCGACCACTTAAAGACCAGGTCGTCCTGATCACCGGGGCGGGCCGTGGTATTGGTAAGCGGCTGGCGATAGGGTTCGCGGCCGAGGGCGCCCGTGTGGGACTGCTGGCCCGCAGCCAGGCCGAGTTGGACTTGGCCAAACTGGAAATTGAACATGCCGGCGGCATGGCCTTGCGCATCCGCTGCGATGTGCGCGACTACGAACAGATGAGTGCGGCGGTGGAGCGCATGCGCGCCGTGTTTGGCGGCCTGAACATCTTGATCGCGGCCGCCGCCGTGCAGGGACCCATCGGGCCGCTGGTGGATGTGAAACCCCGCGCGTGGGCCGAGACAGTCGAAACCAATCTGATGGGCGTAATGCACGCGTGCCGCGCTGTGTTGCCGCAGATGATCGAGAAACGCTTTGGCAAAATTTTGGTTATTGGTGGTGGTGGGGCGGCATCTCCACGGCCTCGTTTCTCGGCTTACGCCGCGTCGAAAGCCGCCGTGGTGCGTTTCGTCGAGACCTTGGCGGAAGAGGTGCGCGATTGCAACGTGCAGGTGAACTGCATGGCGCCGGGTGGCACATACACCCACATGACCGATGAAATCCTGCATTCGGGTGAGCGCGCCGGTAGCCGGGAGATCGAAGAGGCGGAAGGCGTGCGGCTCACCGGCGGTACCAATCCGGAAAAGCAGATACACCTCGCTTTGTTCCTGGCGTCGGAGCGGTCTAATCACATCAGCGGCAAACTGATTCACGTGAATGACGATTGGAAGCGGCTGGAGCGCGAGAACATGAATCCTGAAGCCTTTACGCTGCGGCGTTTTTCCAAAGTCTGACGGCGGGGAATAAAATATCCGCTAGAGGCTCTCCGTTGAGACTGAAGTATGGCGTCGCCCTGTTGGCTACCGCGGGGCTGCTCGCGAACACGCGCGTTGACGTGTCCCAACTGGTTGCGTCCCTTACGTCCGACTTGGCAACCGACCGCAACGACCGGCGCATCGCCCGCTCGTTGAAATCGGTCCGGCTCACGGACCGGTTGACGGCCGAGACGGCCGGATTGTTAGTGAAGATGGGCGTTGGGGCCGAGACGGCGCGTGAGTTGGACGCGCTGCGGAAGCAATCAGCCAAGCTGCCGTTGCCGGCGCATGAGCCGCTCGCCACTGCGCCCGTTCCTTCCGCATCGGAACGACAGGAAATTATCGACAGGATGCGGCGCTACGTCTCCGCGTATCTGGCCGGATTCCCCGACTTCATCGCCACCAAAGAAATGCGCCAGTATCACAACTACCGGCTCCTCGACAAACCGGACTTCTACATGAACGGCGAGACCGGCTACCGGAGCGAGACGAGCAACACCACCACCACTGCGGACCGTTGGTATCCGGCAGGCACTTTCACCGGCGAGGCAGCTTACGCCGCCGGACACACCTATTACAACAACCCTGCCGCGGGACAGAAACATACCATCGTTTCGCACGGCGAATTCGGCGGCATGATGGAAGAGATTTTCGACGCCAGCCGCGGTGCGCAGTTTACCTGGGACCGCTGGCAGATGCTGGACGGAACCCTTATGGCGGTGCTCGCTTACTTCGTCACGCCAGAGCTATCGCGCTATGCTGTGTGCTGTCGCCCAGGCTCTCACGGGACGGCCAAAGCCGGCCTGGAATATGTCAGAACCGGACATCGCGGATTCATATTCGTGGATCCGCAAACCGGCCGGGTGATGCGCCTGATCCTGTATGCCGCGGATTCCGCGCAGGGCTCGAATCCATTGGCGGCGGGGCACGTGCTCGATTATGGCCCGGTGACTATCGGCGCGAATCACTATATTCTTCCAGTGCGCTCGACAGCGTTTGTGCGCATCGGAGAATACGAATCCCGCGAGGAGATCGAGTATCGCAACTATCGCAAATTCAGCAGCGAAGCGGCTATCAATTTCAGTGAAGATCCGGGCGCCGAGACCAAACATTAGGTGCGGCGCCCGACAAGCCGGCCATCCTATCGCGGCATCAGCACGAAGGCGTGCGTTTCGCCCGCGGTATCGGTCCCCAATCCCGCTATGATCCCGCTATCCGTGATGGCATAGGCCACGTTCAGGGTCAAGCTTGCACCCGGCGCGACCAGGGTGTTCAAATCGTTCATCTGTCCATTGCGCCAGATGAAGGCGTGCGTATAGGACGGGGCCGCGGTTAAGGAAACCGAACCGGATCCGCCCACGACCGTCTCGTGATTATTGATGGCCAGGCCAATGCTTCCGCTGTCGCCCGCAACAGTTCCGAGCGGCACCGCGCTGTGCGCCGAAGGAACCCACACGGCCGCCTGAAAATTGCTGTCGGTAGAGTCACTCGCCGCGCCCGTCACGACGCCGCCATTGTTTAGTGCGGTAGCTTCGATGAAGTTGCCACCCAGTCCCGGCAGCACGGCTTTGTTTCCGTCTGTCCAGACGTAAGAACCTATGTGAGCATTGGAGGCGTCAAACGAGATCACCGCCACTTGTCCGCGGGCGTTGATGGCCGATGGTGTAGAAAATCCGCCGCCCAGATTTCCCAGGTCCGTCATCTGCCCATTGGCCCACAGGAAGGCATCCGTCTGCGGCTGATTGAATGGCGGCACCGGCGGTGTATTTAGAGCCGAGATTCCGATCACCTGCCCATTGTCATTGCCGGCCCAGGCTTCGGAGTCGGTTCCGCCCAGCGTTCCCAGATCGATCAAGCCCGGCTGCCAGATGACGGCGTGATACTGAGTGCCGTAGTAGGAGTAAGCATCCGGTATGGCGTTGTGGGCATAACCTATGATCATGCCGCTGTTCGTCACGTAGTTAGCCCAGCTATCGTGGCCGCCTAAGTCGCCCAAGTCAGTAGCTTCGCCGTTGCTCCATGATACTGCCTGATAGAACTGCTGGTTATTGTACGAGCTGATCTTGCCGTAGGCGGAAGCGCCCACGGCCAAGCCGCTGTCATTCACGCCGTTGGCGTTGCTGCCGCCGTTGAAGTGGGTGCCATTGGGTAGAGTGGGCAGAAGTTCGAGTCCGCTGCCGGGTGTGAATAGGAACGATCCGGCCAGGCTTGTATCCGCGGCGAAGACGGAAGTGCCGGCAAGTTGTCCCTTGCTATTCAAAGCGGAGGGAGAGAAGTTGCCTCCCGTGTAATCCCAATTGTAGAAGACACTCAGCCCGCCGCCTAAGCCGCCCACTTCATATAGGGTGTACCTTGGTGTGGATGCTGCCGCGTCGGTGCCATAGAGACAGACAGGCAGAGCGGAGGCTACTAGTATCCAGGCCCATCGATAGTGTTGGCGATTTTTCATTTCGTATTTCTCCTTTTTTGTATCGGATTGCTGCGGCGGGAGCACATGCATCGCGAGCGCCAGTCTCTCTCCGCCGTGCCACAGCCCGGCTAAGCGGCGACAGTTTCGCCGCCGCTATCGAACCACCTGCCACGTGGTTTTGCGTCTGAACACCCCCCGGCTGCATCCGGTCACATTTCGCGCAACCCCATCCGATTGCCGCAGCAGCCGTTGTTGTGCCTACCGGATTCCGTAGAAACGGGCCATCCCCTCCGCCCCCTCATAACCTCGCCGCCAGCCACATACCCGGTGCATTTCACCCCGCATTTGTGACGCTTTGTCCCTCTCCTGCGTCCTCCGGAATATGGATCGGGTAGAGTAAGAAGGATGGCAACGGTGGCATTGGAAGTCACACCCGGACGGATGGAACTCACGTCCCCTGAAGTCCGGCGCGCCGCCGCATTGTGGGACGCCCGTCTCTGGACCATCAGCCTGGCCGTCTGGACCGTCATCGCATTACTCGACCTGGCTGGCTCCCGCTTGTACGCCGTGGTCTCCGCCACCACCTCCGCTGACTGGCGCTTATTGTTGACCTGGAGCCTGACCTATGCGGAGCCATTAGCCTTGCTGACGCCGCCCATCTACCTAGGCGCGCGACGATTCTTGCCTAGCCGCTCCGGCTGGACGGCAACTCTGGGCTTTCATCTCTCCGCCTGCCTGCTGTTCGCCCTCGGCGGCGCCTGTATTTCCCAAGCCGCCAACTTGCTTCTGCCTTGGAGCAGGGCTCACATCGTAGTGCCTTCCCGCGAAATGATCATGCAGATGTTCCTGGGTAACCTTCCGCGTTACTGCGTGGTGGTTGCGGTAAGCCAGGTAGCTTTCTATTACAGCCGTTATCACGAACGCCAGCTTACGGCATCGCAACTGGAAGCTCAACTTGCCCACGCCCAGCTATCCGCCCTCAAGATGCAGTTGGAGCCGCACTTCATCTTCAACGCTCTAAATGCGATTGTTACTCTCTCCCGCAAAGATCCCCCCGCAGCGGAAACCATGACTCTGCAACTGGCCGAGTTACTGCGCATGTCGCTCGAAAGCGTCGATGTGCACGAGGTTCCGCTCAGCCGCGAACTGCAATTCCTCGAATGCTACTTGCGCATACAGCAGACCCGCTTCTCAGACCGCCTGACAGTCGGCTACCACATCGACCCAGCCGTGTTGGATGCGGCCGTCCCGCATTTGGTGCTGCAACCCTTGGTGGAAAACGCTATCCGCCATGGCATCGGTCCGCGGTTGGCGCCGGGGCGCGTGGAAGTGATCGCCGCCCAACGGTACGGCCGTTTGCACCTTGAAATCCGGGATGATGGCGTAGGCTGGCCGCCGGTGACCGCGGGGCCGCCGCGGACGGGTGTCGGCCTGCGCAACACGCGCGCGCGCCTGCAGCAACTCTATCCCGGCGGGTTCGACTTCGCGTGCGAAGCCGCTGCGGGCGGCGGATGCAGCGCACGAATCTCGCTGCCGCTTCGGCCCGTAAGCGCCACCCCCGGGAGGCGTCCCTAAGCGATGGCCATTCGAACATTGATCGTGGACGATGAGCCTTTGGCCCGCGAGCGCCTACGCCTGCTGCTTGCCGGAGAACCCGATTTTCCCATCGCCGGAGAGTGTGCCGGCGGCCGCGACGCGGTTTCGTTTATCAAACGCCAACCCGTCGATCTGGTGTTGCTGGATATCCAGATGCCCGAGATGAACGGCTTCGAAGTTGTGAAGGCCATCGCGCCACACCGCTTGCCCCACATCATTTTCGTGACTGCCTATGATCGCTATGCCCTGGATGCCTTCGCAGTCCATGCGTTGGACTACTTGCTGAAGCCAGTCGACCCGGCGCGTCTGCGTTCGGCCATCGAGCACGTCCGTGCGTCGGGCGGAGACTGGCAAGATCGCGTGACCAAACTCCTGGACAACTTGCACCGCCCTCCAGCGCCGGAACGGATCCTGCTGAAAGTGGATGGCGAAGTCAATTTCGTGGACCCAAACGAAATTGGCTGGGTGGAGGCTGCCGGAAACTACGTCAACATCCATTTGCGCGATCACCGCAAATTCCTGCGCGAAACGTTGAGCGCCATGGAGCGCAAGCTAAGTGTCTACGGGTTCCTGCGCATTAGCCGTTCCGTCGTGGTGAACACTGGCCGCATCAAGACCATGAAGCCCGTGGGCTTCGGCGAGTATTCGATCCAGTTACTGGATGCCACCGAGTTGACGTTGAGCCGGGGTTATCGCGAAGCTTTCTTCGCACGATTTACCTGGTGTTAGTGCTCCGGGGCGGCTGCGCCGCGGCGTGGAGTACAATGTTCCGTGGGCTTCAAACTCGCGGTACTGGCGTTGTGGGTTCCCGCGCTGCTTGGCGCGGCGAGCGTGGAAGGTCTGGTTAAAGATCCTAGCGGAGCGGCCGTCCCCGGTGCCTCCGTCATCCTGAAAAGCGATGAGACCGCCCAGGCGGTAAACGGTCTTACCGACGGGCAGGGGCACTTCTCCTTTGCCGACGTAGCTCCGGGTAAGTACGCGATAACTATTCAGCACGACGGATTCGACGACCTGACCAAAGCCGTCGATGTAGCCGAAGCGCCAGTTACTCTGTCCTTCGCCCTGAGAATAGCCGCGCAGCAAACCGTGGTGGAAGTTGGCGGCAAACGGTCCGGGCTGGCAAATTCCGATCCGAACTATGTGGCATTGCGCAACGCTGCGCCGGGCGCATCTTTCCGCGTCTCTAATTTGACGCTGCGGCGCGATACCGCCATCTTCGCGTTTACCAAAGGCCAGTTTAGTTTTCTACCGCCGATCATGGGTCGCGTAGCGGCGGGCGTTTTCACCGGTGAGGGCACCTTCCACATGGATCCGGCCGTCAGTCTGGAAAAAAACTACTTGCGCCAAATCTCCGGCGACCAAACCGTGGACGAAGCGTTTCATTCGGTAGTCCTCTGGTTTACCGATGACACGTTCGACGAAATCAAACGCCAGGCGCAAGCCACCGACGAAGCCTCGCAAGGCAACAATGCCTGGCACGAGTTTAAGGGCCGCGCCCGCCACCGCACGGAGACCCCGCGCAGTTTGCTCGAATACTGACTGCAGGATGAAGATATTCGCCAACTACGAAGCGGAAATCCTGGGTGAACTCTACAACCCGAACGAACGCGGATCCTTTCGCGCGCTGATCCACGGCGACAAGCACTCCGATCTGCGCTATTTCATTAATCCTCGCGGCGCTATGGCGTATATGCCCTCGCCCGAGGAAGTTGCGCTGATCAATTTCGATCCCGGCGGATCGCAGGATGGCATCTGGTATCTCACTCATTTCGCCGCGGAATGGAAAGCCGGCACGGCACGATCGACGGAAAACCACCACACCGTGTCGGCCGAGCATTACCGTATCGAAACCGCGATTGGCAAGAACGACCACTTATCGGCTACCTGCACGCTGCGCCTGAAGGCCATGCTGCCGGGCGTAAGAGTCATCGGCTTCGGACTGCTGCCGCGGCTGCGGGTTACCCGGGTAACTTACAAAGACAAGGAAATCTCTTACATCCAGGAAAGCCGCAAAGAGGATGGATCGTTCTATGTAATCATGCCGGAAGCCCTGGCGAAGGATCAAAGCTACAGCATCGGCATTGAATATGAAGGCGACAAAGTAATCGAACGCGAAGGCGCGGGCAATTTCTCGGTGGGCGCGCGCACAAGTTGGTATCCGAGCCTGAACGCTTTTGCCGACCGCGCCACTTACGATCTTACTTTCAAAGTACCCAAGCAGTACACGTTGGTCGGGGTGGGCAAGTTGGAAAAGGAATGGCGCGAGGATGAGCTACGCCGTGTCACACTGGGTCTCCGAAGTGCCATTGGCCGTGGCCGGATTCAATTATGGGCTATTCAAAAAGAAGTCGGTTTACGACGAGACCACCCACTACCAGATCGAAGCCTACGCCACTACCGAATCGCCGGACTATCTGCGCCGTTACGCACGGAACATGAGCCTGAGCCCCAGCGCCATGGCCGAGAGCGCGCATGGTGGATGCGCAGAATGCGATGCGCTGCTTTACCAGTCTGGTTCGGCCCGGCGCCTTACGGGCGCATCGCCATCACCCAGCAGACTGCCTTCAATTTCGGACAGTCGTGGCCCACGCTGGTCTATTTGCCCATTAGCGCATTTTTCGATAGCACCCAGCGCTGGATGCTGATGGGCGGGAGTGCCTTCCGTTTCGCCGAATTCATTCAGGAGGTGACGCCGCACGAAGTGGCGCATCAATGGTGGGGTCACATGGTGGGTTGGGCCTCCTATCACGACCAGTGGCTATCGGAAGGTTTCGCGGATTTCTCGGCGGGTGTGTTCCTTCAGCAGACGGAAGCCAAGCCCGACAAATACCTGAAGTATTGGGACCGCGCCCGCGAAACCATCACCGCCAAGAACAGCTTCGGAAACCGTCCGAACGATGCCGGGCCGCTCTGGATGGGCATTCGCCTGAACACCTTTAAGACCGGCGGCGCCTACAATCGCCTGGTTTATCCGAAGGGCGGCTTCATACTCCACATGCTGCGTTACTTGATGTTCGACCGCGAAACCGGCGACAAAGATTTCATCGCCATGATGCACGACTTCGTAACAACCTACATGAATCAGAATGCATCCACGGAGTCTTTCAAGGCGGTAGTCGAGAAACACATGAAGCCGTCGCTTGACCTGGAAAGAAACGGCAAGATGGATTGGTTCTTCCGCGAGTGGGTTTACGGCACCGAGATTCCCAGCTACCGCATGGAATATTCACTCGCGCCGGACTCCGATGGCAAGGTGCTGTTTACCGCGAAAGTGACCCAGAGCGGCGTATCCTCCCGCTTCACCATGAGCGTACCCATCTACTTTGATTTCGATGGGCACATCATGCGCGCAGGCTCCGTGCCGCTGCTCGGCAACATGACCTCGAACGAAGTGAAACTCCGCCTGCCCAAGAAACCGAAGCATGTCTTGCTGAACGCCAACCACGATGTGCTGGCGGTCGAATCGATCGCCAAGGAGATGTAATGCTGACCCGTAGACAATTGCTGCAATTGGCGGCGGCCGCGCCCGCCCTCGCCGCCACTGGCTCCGCATCCCTATCGACATTCGACTACTCCGAAGTGGAATTGCTGGGCGGTCCCTTGCGCCACCAGTTCGAGACCAACCACGAATTCTTTCTGCATCTGGATGACGATCGCCTGCTCAAGATCTACCGGCAGCGGGTTGGCATGCCAGCGCCCGGCCCCGACATGGGCGGCTGGTACGATGATTTCTGCCCCGGCGCGCACTTTGGACAATATGTTTCGGCGCTGGCGCGATGCGCTGGTGTCACTGACTCCGCACCTACGCGGGCCAAGGTGCAGCGACTGGTTCGCGGCTACGCCGAAACCCTGGATCCGTCGGGCAAATTCTTCGTCGATTTGCGCTATCCCGGCTATACCTTCGACAAATTAGTTTGTGGATTACTCGACGCCCATTCCTATGCCGCCGACGGCACCGCCCTCGATGTTCTAGCCGCCACGACGCGCGCAGCGCTGCCGCACATGGCCGAACGCGCCCTCACGCCGGAAGAAATGCAGCAGCGTCCGCATAAAGACGAAACTTATACGTGGGACGAAACCTACACCTTCGCCGAAAACTTATTCATCGCTTTTGAGCGCACCGGCGAACGAAAATATTACGATCTGGGCAAGCGGTATCTGTTGGACAAGACCTTCTTCGATCCGCTTTCCGAAGGGCAGAACGTATTGACCGGGCGACACGCCTATAGCCATGTGAACGCGCTCAGTTCCGGCATGCAGGGATACCTGAAAATGGGCGACCCGAAATATTTTCGCGCGGTTACCAATGCGGTCGACATGATCCTGAAGGATCAAAGCTATGCGACCGGCGGCTGGGGACCCAACGAGGCTTTTATTCAACCGGGTAACGGCGAACTAGGCGCCAGCCTAAACTCGACGCACCGGCATTTCGAATCCGGCTGCGGCGCCTACGCTCACTTCAAAGTGATGCGGTATTTACTCGCCCAAACCCGCGAAGCCCGCTATGGCGACAGCATGGAACGGGTGCTCTACAATGTGGCCCTGGGCATCAAGCCCATCCTCGAAGATGGTTCCACGTTTTACTATTCCGACTATCATCCGTCCGCCCGCAAGAGCTACGACCGCATTATTCCGGACGCGCAATACCGTTGGGACAAAGACGATAAGTGGCCGTGTTGTTCCGGCACCTTTCCGCAGCTGACCGCCGACTATGGAATCAGTTCGTATCTTCGCGCCCCCGACAGCATCTATGTGAACCTGTACGTGCCCTCGCGCGTCACCTGGAAACAGGGATCGCGGCGATGTTCGATCCTGCAAAAGACCGATTATCCGGTGAAGAATGAGACAACGCTAACGCTGGCCGTTGAGCCCGCGGACAGTTTTACGGTTTATCTCCGGATTCCGGCGTGGGCGGGAAAGGGCACCACCGTGTCGGTGAACGGCCGTCGCCTCGGCGCGCAGCCCGAGCCCGGCTTCTTCCCAGTTCACAGGCAATGGAAGACCGGCGACCGGATCGAACTCGAAATCGATCAGCCGCTGCGATACGAAGCGGTCGATGCCCAGACTCCCAACCAGGTCGCGCTATTGCGCGGTCCGCAGGTGATGTTCGCGCTTGCGCCGGCCCAGCTTAAACTATCTCGACAACAATTGAATGCCGCCAAGATAGATACGGACGAGGCGAAACTGCGCCCCTTCGGTTCCATCGGCGACGAGATTTATCAAACCTATTGGGAAGTTACGCCTTGAGCGGCCTACTTACCCATGTGCAGATTGTTGTGAATCGCGTATAGCGCCAATTCCAACCGGTCGGAAACGCCCAGTTTGTCGAAGATGTTGTGCAGATGGTTCTTCACCGTCTGCTCGCTGATGAACATCTTCTCGGCCATCTCCTTGTTCTTGAAACCCTGCGCCACCAACGCCACGATCTCGCGTTCCCGCTGGCTCAGCAGCGAACGTTCGCGCTCGCGACTGCTCGGATGTGGTGCGGCCCCGGCCGGGACCTCGTCGGCGCCTGTGGCGAACTGCCGCATCACCGCCGCGGTGGTGTGGGAATCCAGCCAGATTTCGCCCGGCATTCACCTTGCGGATGCTCTTGATCAACAGATCCGTGGCGCTCTGCTTCAGCACGATGCCCGAAGTGCCCAGCTTCATGGCCTGCACGAATTCGTTCTTGTCTTCTGATGCGGTTAGCACGATCACGCGCGTCTTGTGCTTGCTGTTCTGCAGCCGCTGCAGCGTCGCCAGACCATCCAGACCAGGCATCTTCAGGTCCAGCAGCAGGATATCCGGCTCAAGTTGCTGCAGGACATCCAGCACCTGCCGACCGTCCTGGGCTTGGGCTACGACCTCGAAATCCTCCTCCAGCGCCAGCAACCGGCACAGTCCGTCGCGAAAGATCGGGTGGTCATCCGCCACCACGATTCGGATTTTCGTCGCTTCGCTGGGTGCCGCCACCGAAGCCTCTTCCAAGGTGCCATTGTTTTCAGGCATAAACTTCCGGTACTAGGCTTCATTTTAGAGTCCGAATAGTACTAAGTCAATCCCATTGTTCAAATGTCAACTTTTTTCCACCTTGCCTGCATGCGAAAAACGAGTTAAATCAGGTAACAGATTTCGGCGGCGGGGTTTGCTATGGTAAGGGACTATGAGCGAACAATGGGCTGAAGGCGAGTTCCAGCGCTTCTGGAAACGGCTTCAACAGCTGGGTTTGAATGCTTACGAATCACGGTCGTATCTGGTCTTGCTGGGCCATCCGCGGTTTAAAGCCCTGGAGCTGGCGGCGCGCGCGCACGTGCCCCGGCAAAAGATCTACGAAGTGCTAGATAGCTTAGTGGAAAAGGGCTTCGCCCAAGTTGTGCAGGAGCGCACCAAGCTGTTTTCGGCAGTGGAGCCCAGCCTAGCCCTGCCCGCCTTCATGACCCGCAAACGTCAACTGGTGGATCAGGAACTTACCGACCACAGCCGCGCCAGTATTGCCCTAATTGACGATTTGAAGTCGGTATATTCCGAAGGACAAGGCGGACGCGGCACGCTCGATTTTTTGCGCATTGTCAGCGACCCCGCCCAGACTGCCGCAGAATACCGGCGCATGCTATCCGAAGTTAAATCGGAATATATGGAATTTTCCCGTCCACCTTACGCGGTCGATCCGCTCGATGAACGACTTGGTCAAGCAGGCCCGCCTCTCCGGCATCAACTGCCGTCTGCTTCTTGAAAGCGGCACGCTCGACGATGAGCACCGCCAGAGATTGCAGGATTATTCCGTAGACGGCATCCAGGTGCGCCAAGTGGATTCGCTACCTATGAAACTGGCGATATTCGATGGACGCCAAGGTATGATCGCCCTGCTCGACCCCGTGATTACCCGTCCCAGTTGGACAGCCGTAGTGTTCGACCACGAAGCCATGGGCGAAGCCATGACCGGACTATTCGAAGACCGGTGGCGGCGCGCGCAAACTCTTTAAGTCGGTTTCGCGGGTCGTTATTGCCGCTCTAAAATAACTGTCTGCTCCGCGTTCCGCGCTCCGGTCATATGACGCCGCACGGTGATGGTCTTGCCGTCCGCCGACAATGTCCAGCGATCCTCAATATTGGCCTTCAGCAGCGCATGCACCTTGCTGTCGATGATCAATTCCGGGCCCTCCCTGCGCGCCGTGCTGGTCACCAGATTGCCCCGGACATGATTCGTGCATTCTTTACCATCAATGGTGTAGATCATGTCGTAGGTGCTTTCCTGGCCGTGCTGCAACTTCTGCGTGATGGTGTCCTTGAAATTGATGCCATCAACGCTGATCTTGTCCAAGCGGCTTTCGGAAACGGGCCCGCCCCCAAAATCGCTCTTCGAAAAAACCATCTTCCACACGCCGTTGAAATCCGGCTTAGTCTGTCCTTGCGTCAGTCCGCAGGCCATAATTAACGAAAACACCATTCCTTGTGCGAGGCTGTTTACGCAGCGACACCTTACTGTTTCTCCAAGACGACCTTCTGATCCATCTCACCCATGGGGCTAACCACATGCCGCTGGATCGTCAACGTCTTGCCATCCGCCGACAGCGACCAGCGATCCTTCATGCTTACATCCGAACCATTGAACGAGGCCTTGCTATCCACCACCAATTCCTCGCCGTCCCATTTGGCTGTACTCTTAATGGGGTTTCCGCGGACCGTATTGCTGGTCTCCTTGCCATCCGTCGAATACTTCACTTCGGCGGTCACCTCGCCCATTTGTCCGATCTGCGTGAAGGCGTCTTTCAGGTCGGGATCCTGGTGGGTGATAGTATCCGTACGGGAGTCCGGCGCCGGCATGGCCCCGAAATCGCTCCTACTGGAATTCAATTTCCAGTTACCGCTGAAGTTGGTCTTGGCCTGCGCCTGCACTAATCCGCAAACACAGGCAAGCACTGCCACCGGCAATACACGGAACAAATGGTTGCGCATTGGCCCCCTACTGTTTCTCAAACACCATTTTCATATCAAAGTCGCCCATGGATGTGGTGATGTGCCGCGTAACGGTCATGGTTTTGCCGCCGTCGGAGAGCGCCCACCTGTCTTTGGCTGTGAATTCGTTGCCGTCGAATGCGCCTTTGGTCTCGGCAACCAGATCGTCGCTATCCCACTTCAGCGTGGTCTTGAACTCGTTATCCGCAACCTTGTTTACCGATTCTTTACCGTCGGTGGTGTAGGACATGTCGTACGTCATGTCACCTTGCCCGCCAACTTGCGCGATGTTCACCTTCAGGCTTGGTTCTTCATGCACGATCTTCTCGACCACGCTGTCGGGCGCCGGCATGGGTCCAAAATCGCTCTTGCTCGTATTGGCTTTCCAGGTACCGCTGAAATCGCTTTTGGCTTGTGCCTGAACCGCGCCGAAAGCCACGGCCAGCATCGCCAGCGGCAGAATCTTGAATGTTAATTTGTGCATTTGTCCGTCCTATTGCTTCTCGAAGACTTCCTTCATGTCTGCATCGCCCATTGCGCTCGAAACATGCCGCGTTACAGTGAGCACCTTGCCGTCACTCGAAAGCGTCCACCGGTCTTTCGACGTAAAATCCGTGCCGCTGAACGATCCCTTGGTATCCACCACCAGAACGTCGCCATCCCAACTGAGCGTACTTTTGAATTCGTTCTCGCCTACTTTATTGACGCATTCCTTGCCATCGGTGGTGTAGCTGACGTCGTAGCTCATATCGCCCTGCATACCGCCGGTGCTGGCCACGTTCGCCTTGATGCTGGGATCCTGATGCGTGATTTTCTCAGTAACACTGTCAGGCGGCGGCATCGGGCCGAAATCGCTCTTCGCCGCGTTCAGCTTCCATGTGCCGCTGAAATCGCTCTTGGCCTGGGCCTGCACTAGTCCAACCGCCAATGTTAAAAGTGTTAAGGAAACAAGCCTGGTAGTCTTGCTGAATGTAATGCCGCGCATGAGAAGCCTCCTTTTGGAAATGGTAGCAGGTAAATGACGATGCGCGCATTGACACGATAGGATAAGGGTTGCATCCTAACTACGCCGATCTTCCGGCGCTACTTCTCGCGCGTCGGCGCTGCCTGGAAGACGCCTACCTGGCGTCAGACTATCCCATCCGTCAGTCAGGATTCAGCGGCGGACCCGAACGCTGGCGCCGCGAACGGGAACCCATACTGGAGGTGCGTCGTTTTGACAACTTCGGCAGAACCCCTATACTTTGATTAAGGTCGATGAGCGTTAATGAAATCCAAAACAACCACGGTTAATCGCATACCCATAACCGAAGCTCGCGTCAATCTCGGCGCTGTCGTCAAACGTGTCCGCCTAAATGGCGAGTATTTCATTCTGGAAAAGGATGGCATCCCTATCGTGGGCATCATGGGCGCCGACGAGCTTGAAGATTACCTCGAACTCCGGGACCCCAAGGTCCAGCGCATCCTTAAGCAAAGCGCTCAGGATGTCCGCGCCGGACGGACCCGTCCCGCCTCCCTGCTCCTCGCCGAACAAACCAAGGCCGACCACGCCAAGAAAACGAAACGCCGCGCGTCATGACCCCGGCTCCCTTTTCGGTCCACACCACCCGCTGCGTTTGACCGTGAATTCAGGAAGCTCGCCAAACATCACCACGACCTCATTGAGCATTACCGCAATATCCTTGTCATCCTTTCGACGGATCCGTACAACCGACGCCGCGAGCACAACATGAAAAAGCTCGAAGGTGTGGCTCCTGGCGATGGCCAGTACCGCCTCCGCATCCAGCGCTTCCGTTTCCGATACGACATCAAGGATCGGCTCGTCACCCTGGCCGCGTGTAGCTTACGGCGCGAGGACAGCTACTAAAGCCAATTGCCCACAGCAAGGGCTTTAATCGTAGCGCGCACCGCCTCCCATCAGATAAATGATCAGGCTTGGATTAGCATGGAGGAACCGTAGGACGGATCGCTGGTAGCGCGCCAAAGCGAGCGATACTTGCCGGTGGAAGAGTGCGCCGTGGCGGACAAGCCGAAGGCGCCTCTTTGAAACTTCGTGTGGCGCGATCACCGCGGCGCGATCGAATGAAAGTGCCGCCCCCCTAAGATCCGCCCAGCATTCCCTCGACGAATCCCTTGTCCAGCGGCCAACTCCCCAACACCCGCGTCCCTAATCGATTGAAAGAACCTGACGTCAACACGCCGCTCAAATCGTTGGGATTCGGCTTACCACCCTCGCGCGCGATCATATCCCGCAACATCGACGTGATCCCGCCAAGTTCCGCGGCCAGCGCCGCAGCCTGCTGCTCCGTACGGCACTGCACATTCAGCCGCGCCTCGAAGCGCCCCGCAGCCGGAGCGATCGCGATATTCACATCGTCGGCATCCTGCATGGTATGCGCGAACATGCGCGTACCCGCCGGCAGATCGTTGCCGTTCTTCAACAACGCCTGCGGGATCGAGATCCACGCCGGCGCGTCCGGCATCTCCAATGCGCGCCTCCGCGTGGCGGACGATTGTAAGTCGATCGCCGCGGAATCGTCCGGACTCACCGCCAACCCCATCAGGTCCGGCCGCAGCGGGAAGAACGAGATCTTGCGATCCGGCGTGCTGCCGTTCATGCGGCACAGCGCATCCCGGCAGGATCCGCCCTGCTCCCGCGCATAGGCCTGTAAACTATCCCAATCGAATCGCCCCTGCACCACCAGATACTTCGCGCGCGGCGTGAAGCATGCCAGCACCGCATTCAAATCGCGCGTGTAATCGAACTCCGTCTTCATCACGAAGACTTTGTATTCGGGCTCCTCGACAGCCTTCGACCCCGCCAGCATCGGGAGCATGCCGCCCCGCCGCAGCGCCGCGAAATCCACGTAAAATACCGCCGAATCCTGGGTAGGCAGCCGCTCCAGCCAGTCCGCCGATGTCCGCAACGAACGATACCGGAACCGCGCCACGCCCCACACCGCCAGTCCGCAAACCGCCGCGATCAGGATGATGAGCAGCGCTGCACGTTTTTTATAGTTCACGAGGGCAGTATCACACAGCCGCGGCGGTTTGAGCGAGCCGGGCTTCCTTCCAAAGGTCCAGATAAGGACGAAGTTGGCGCATCATCGCGCGGAAATCCGCCAGCGTCAGCGATTGCGCGCCATCGCTGACGGCCTTTTCGGGATTGGGATGCACTTCCACGATCAAGCCGTCCGCGCCGATCGCCACACCCGCGCGCGCCAGCGCCGGCACCAGGCTGCGCTTGCCCGTCGCATGGCTGGGATCGAGAATCACCGGCAGATGCGTCATCTCGTTCAACACCGGCACGGCGGAAATATCGAAAGTGTTGCGCGTAGCCGTTTCGAAAGTGCGGATGCCGCGTTCGCACAGCAGCACGTTGCGGATTGCCGTGCGCCACAATGTACTCCGCCGACATCAGCAGTTCCTTAATCGTCGAACTCATGCCGCGCTTCAACAGCACCGGCCGCCCGCAGCCGCCCAGCGATTTCAGCAGCGCGAAGTTCTGCATGTTGCGCGCGCCCACCTGCATCACGTCCGCATACTCCGCCACCATGCCCACGTCCCTGTCGCTCATCACTTCGGTGATGATCGCCAGGCCGGTGGCCTGCTTTGGCCTTGCGCAGCAGCTTGAGCCCTTCCAGTTCCATGCCCTGAAAATCGTAGGGCGACGTACGCGGCTTGAACGCTCCGCCGCGCAGCATGCGCGCCCCCGCCGCCGCCACGCCTTCCGCCGTCTCCATGATCTGCCGTCTCGCATTCCACCGAGCACGGCCCCGCCATCACGATGAATTCGTCGCCGCCGATCTCCAGTCCGTTCACCCGCAGTACGGTGTGCTCCGGCTTGAACTCCTGGCTGACAAATTTATAAGGCGCCGAAATGCGCATGGCGCGCTCCACCCCAGGCGTGGCTTCCAGCGATTCCAGGCATGCGGTGACGTCGCCCACGCCCACTACGCCGATCACCACCCGCTCCTCGCCCTCGATCGAATGCACCTTATATCCGAACTCTTCAATCCGTTCGCAGACGTGGTCGATCTCCGCGCGTGTGGCATGCGGCCGCATCGAAATAATCATGGCTTCTATCTCCTTCGCAAAATAAAAAACCCACTCTTGCGAGCGGGTTGGTTTCGACAAAACTGGAGATGCCTCAGTCCAACGCCGGTCTACCGATTCCAGATAAACCGGAATCGGAAACTAAACGAGCTAGCGCGGTGAGACATCGTAAAAGGCAAGTATAGGCCACCCGCGCCCTCCGCCGCAAGTTGCGGTTGTCCTGCTATTCTGTACGGTGGCATCCGAACCATCATAGAAACACCGTGAAAGGAGAACCTCTAAGTGAGAGTTGGCGTATTCACCGCCTTGTTGGCGCAACTATCCCTCGACGATGTTCTGAAGAAACTCAAGAGCATCAATGTCGATACCGTGGAACTCGGAACAGGCAATTATCCGGGCGATCCCCATTGCAAGCTGTCCATGCTGGACAG
Organism: Bryobacterales bacterium; assembly: GCA_963738345.1. GTDB lineage: Bacteria > Acidobacteriota > Terriglobia > Bryobacterales > Bryobacteraceae > Bog-159. The sequence goes on along the minus strand of CAVTWI010000002.1, from coordinate 355,417 downwards.
CAAAGCCGAGTTGAACGAATTCAAGAAAAAGCTGGCCGATAACGGCTTCACCATCAGCGCCCTGAGCTGCCATGGCAACCCTCTGCATCCCGATCAGGACCGCGCCAAGCATGATCAGGAAGTGAGCCGCAAAACCATCCGTCTGGCCGAAAAACTGGGCGTGCCCGTGGTCATCGACTTCTCCGGCTGCCCCGGCGATTCCGACAAATCCAAGTGGCCCAACTGGGTCACCTGCCCCTGGCCCCCCGACTATCTTGAAATCCTGAAGTGGCAGTGGGAAGCCAAAGTCACCCCCTACTGGACCAAGCAGGCCAAGTTCGCTACCGATCACGGCGTGAAGATCGCCATCGAAATGCATCCCGGCTTCGTGGCCTACAGCCCGGAAACAATGCTGAAGCTGCGCGCCATTGCCGGCCCGTCCATCGGCTGCAATTACGACCCCAGCCATATGTTCTGGCAAGGCATCGACCCTATCGCAGCCATTCGTATCCTCGGCGATTCCATCTTCCACGTGCATGCCAAGGACACCCAAATTTACGAGCGCAACTTGCCGCTCACCGGCGTGCTCGACACCAAGTCCTACACCGACGAGCGCAATCGCGCCTGGATCTTCCGCACCTGCGGCTACGGCCACGGCGCCGAATGGTGGAAAGAGTTCGCCTCCACGCTGCGCATGTTCGGCTACGATTACGTGCTCTCCATCGAGCATGAGGACAGCCTGCTTTCGCCCGAAGAAGGGCTCCGCAAGGCCTCCGACTTCCTCAACGGCCTGGTGATGAAAGAGCAGCCCGCCGCTGCCTGGTGGGTATAACAACGTGCGCTCGCCGTTGCCATTACTAGGCATTTCGATCGTCGTGCTGGCTTGCGCGGGATCCCTCTTCGGGGAATTCCGCGCAGGCGCGTTTAAGACCGTCATCAGCCCGCCCCTGCAGGATCGTCCGCCCGTCTATATGGCCGGCTTCGGCAATAACCGCGTGGCCATGACGGTTCACGACGATCTATTTGCCCGCTGCCTGGCCTTCACGGCCGGCCAAAAGCCGCTGGTGATGTGCGAGGTCGATCTGATCGGTTTCTTCCTCGACGACGTCCAGCGCGTTCGCGCCAAAGTTCCCGAAGCCGAAGTCGTAGTGGCCTCTACCCACGTGCATGAAGGCCCCGATACCATGGGCCTCTGGGGCAAAGCGCAAGGGCAGTCGGGGATCGACGACGCCTACAATGCCTTCGTCGTGGATCGCATCGCTGAGGCCGCCAAAGGAGCGCTCGCCGCCCTGGAACCCGCCACCCCGGCACTCGCCGTCGTCCATTCTTCGGAACTCGATTCCTTCATCGACGACACGCGCCCACCGGTTGTGCACGATCCCGACCTCATCGTTCTGACGTTGACCTCGAAAAGCGGCAAGCGTCTCGCAACAGCCGTGAATTGGGCCAACCATCCCGAGACGCTGGGCTCCCGTAACACCCAGATCAGTGCCGACTATCCCGGTTATTTCTACAAGCGCCTGGAAGCCAAGGCGGGCGGCATGGCTGTGCTGTGGAATGGCGCGGTCGGCGGTATGCAGTCGCCGCTGGGCGCCAAAATCAAGGACCCTGCCACGGGCGCCATCGCTGCTGAGAACAGCTTCCGCAAGACCCAGGTGCTGGGCGAGCGCATTGGCGATCTGGCAGCCGAAGCGGCCAGTTCCGCCAAGCCTGTCGCCATCGACAAAATCGATTTCGCGGAACGCATCATCACCATCCCGGTGACCAATCGTGGCTTCGAAATGGCCGCCAAGGCCGACTTATATAAAGGCCGCAAAAAGATGGTCGCGGACGGCGGAACCCAAGCGCCTGTAGGTGTTATCCGCATGTCAGGCAGTCAGCCTGTGCTGGCGATCGCGCTCATCCCCGGCGAGATGTATCCGGAACTGAGCGTAGGGGGCGTTGAACGCTACGCCGGTGCGGACTTCCCGGATGCGCCCATTGAGACACCCATCAAGAGCATGCTGCAAGCGCCATTCAAAATGCTGATCGGCCTGGCCGACGATGAAATCGGCTACATCATTCCCAAAGCGGAATGGGACGAAAAAGCGCCGTACATGCAGGGCGCGAAGAAGGCCTGGTACGGCGAAGAGAATTCCGTAGGTCCCGACGCTGCCGCCCGCATCGCAGATGCCATACGTGACCTCGCCAAATAATCTTAAAATTCCCATCGTCCTCGGCCAGGAAGACGATGGACGTTGGTGGGCTGACATCGAATCTATGCCGGGAGTTATGGCATACGGCGCAAACCCGTGAGGCAGCGATTTCAGCAGTGCGGGCGCTCAATCGCACACGGATCTAGTAGTAGACGGCGCGAGCGCGAAGCTAGAGTCCCTCGCCGAAGTAACTTTCCGCCGCGATTATCCGCCTTACAGCGATCATTCGGCCGAATCCTACCTATTTCCAGGCGGCCGGTTTAAGCTGAATGACAATTTCGGCATCGGCGAAAGTGAATTGGTATTACTCTTCAATACCTATGAAATCGGCGCCGGTCCGCTGGGTGCCACGGAAATCCGATTACCCTACCCGCAGATTCTCGACCAACTCAAAATCGACTTACGTCCTGAGTGATTGCCGAATTCACTTTGCCGCGCCCACTTCGGATGGTGGAATTGCCGTTTCCTCTACTGGTCTCGCATGGACGACCCTTGCCTGTACCGGTGAAACCAACTCGCCTAGTCCGTGCTTCTCGGCGAACTGCCGCGCGTGCTTCGGACAGCAGTATTGCCACCAGTCCCTGCCTTCCGAAACCCCGGTCGAGCTCTCGAGCGCCAGGAACGCCGCACGCGTGGTACATCCTCGCACCTGGCAAGCGCCTGTGCCCCATTCCCGTTTCGCCTGTTTCTCCTGCGGAGTCATGGGGCGAATACTTCTGTGTACACTCATAACCTATTGTTTCTCCGGTTCCGAAACGGCGGTGTTGATCTTCTTCCTGCCGGATTCCGCCTGGCTGGCTACTGAGCCGAACATGAGTCCAATGACATGCTTCAGGCCCGCCCTGCGGCAATACCGCACTGACGCGTTGCCCATCAATCCGTGGCCCGGCGCTTGCACATAAACCTGCGTGCGGAACTCGATGGCTTGGTCGCATTCAATGCGCACGCCCAGGTCAGAGATGTCCAGACACTTGGCCCTGGTGGTTCTCGTCTCTCCAGTACGTGACTGCCAGGAAATCTGAACGATTCCCTTAAATTCGCGTCTCTCACTAGCGCGAATTTCTCCATGATGTTGCGCTTGCATCTGTTACCTCCCCATAACAGGGTCGCCGCACTGCGCTGGCGCACGCACCCTAGTTCGAATGACCTGCCTCCATCGTTCCAAAGAATAGCTCCACCGCGCGCTCCAGATCAGCCCTACTCACTCCCAAAGGCTGCTCTTCGTACGTCTTGACCGCCTGAATAATCCTGCACATGTCTCGCGGATAACAGGGCCGTAAGTCGCCGCCGCGGTCGATGCACAACTTACGTAGGTGTTCAGCCGCACCGTCGTCCGACGTCATCTTGAAACCCAGCAACACTCGCCGGAAAATCTCGTCAAATACGTCCGGAGCAATCGCGTCCACCAGGATCTTGTTCGGAATGCGGCGCAGGAAAGCTTCGTCCGCCAATTCGCTTGGCTCCAGGTTGGTGGCAAACACGATCATGGTTTCAAAAGGTATCTGGAAGCGTACGCCGTAGTTCAAAGATAGATAGTCGACGCGCCGGTCCAAAGGCACGATCCAGCGGTTCAACAAATCGCGCGGCGAAATCAACTGCCTACCAAAGTCGTCGATTACCAACATGCCCCCGTTGGCCTTCATCTGCACGGGGGGGGGCATATGTCCCCGACGAATCGTCGCGTCTCAATTCCAACATGCTCGGCACTAACTCGCCGCCCACGATCACGCAGGGCCGGTGGCATACCACCCAACGCGGGTCTGCGCCGTCCATATCCACTTGCACACGCTCGTGAACCGCCGGGTCGAACAGAATAATGATCTGATTGTCCACTTCCACGGCGTAAGGCATCACCAATTCGTCGCCGTAAACGCGCAACAACCGCTCAGCCAGACTGGTCTTGCCCGTTCCCGCCGGACCGTAAAGGAACATGGAATTCTGCGCGACCAGTGCCGGACCCAGTTGGTCTAACAAACGGTCAGTCACCACCAGGTCGCCAAACGCCAACCGCAAAGCCGCCCGGTTGACTACCACCTTCGGTTTTTGGTCCAGGATTGCCTGCTGATACGCGGCCAAACTCACTGGCGCAGGACCGGCGTATTGGCACATCCGGCAGCGTTCGGCGGCAATCGTTCGTCCCGCCCCGGTGAGCGAAAAGACATAATCGTCGCCGATCATTCCACTCACTTCCAGTAGTCTCTGGTTGCGTACGTCGCGGAATACTTTGTCGACGATCGGGAAAGCAAGCCCCATCGATTCGCTCAGTGAGCCGATGGTATTGCATCTCTTCAAATGCACATGCCGCAGGAACAGGTCCTCGATCAAAGCAGAACTAATGCCGGCCTGCTCTTGGGTGTTGGGCGCCTCAGGGAGGAATCGCCGGATCTTCTCCCTTCCTACGTACTCCCCGTTCCGGTCCGATGCCAACAGTGTCGCTAACACTCCTGGGTCGGGTGGTCCCGCCGCAAACCCCGTCGACATGCCTCTTCTTCTCCCTATTAACTTTGGATAACTACGCGATGCTATCTATCGCCATCTTCGAACTGTTACCTTCGACAACTAAGTACGCAAGATGCCGCGAAATCTACAAATAACTGTTGATAACTGGGCATTTACAACTCATTATAACTATATGGTAGCTGCCCATCCAGCGCAATATAATTCTCGCTCGGTCACTACTACTTTGGTTTACACTCCGAGCCGCGCGCGTAAGCAAGCGGTTGCCGGCGCGCGTCCTACGATGGAATAACAATGCCGTCGAAAGCCCAAATATTCTCAACTGCCACGACCTGCTTGGGCGTAGCTTTGTTAGCCACATCTATGTTCCCCTGGCAGCACGGAGACTTCGGGCGCTTCTGCTTCTATCTGGCTTTATCCTGCCTGGTATCCGGCATGAAAGTGAACCTGCCTGGCATTCCCGGCACTATGTCAGTCAGTTTCCTCTTCAGCCTCATCGGTATCGCCGAAATGTCACTGGGCGAAACCGTAGTCATAGGGTGCATGGGTAGCCTGGTGCAGAGCCTCTGGAACGTCCGCCAACCACGCACCGGCAAAATCGTCTTCTATGTGGCTAACACCGGCATGGCCGCCTCGCTGGCATACCGCTTCTATCATTGGCACGCCATCTATTCGTTCGCCACCGCCGGACCTTTCCTCATGGTCGTAGCAGCCCTCCTCTACTTCCTCCTGAACACTGTGCCACTAGCTGCTGCTACCTCGCTCACAGAAGGCCAGTCACTCGTTAAGATATGGCGCCAGACTTACTTCTGGACCTTCCCGTTCTACATCATGGGTTCCTCCGTTGCCTGGATGATTAACCTGTTCAGCCGCCAAGTCCACTGGCAAGGCTCCGTATTGCTCTTGCCCATCATCTATTTCATCCACCGTTCCTACCGCATGTATCTTGACCGTCTGGGCGATGAAAAGCGCCACGTCGAAGAGATGGCGGGCTTACACCTGCGCACTATCGAAGCCCTAGCTCTAGCCATCGAGGCCAAGGACCATACCACTCACGAACACCTGCGCCGCGTGCGTGTCTACGCCGTCGAAATCGGAAAAGATATGGGCTTGTCGCAGGGCGAACTCGAGGCCTTGCGCGCCGCCGCCCTTCTTCACGACATCGGCAAACTCGCGGTGCCCGAGCACATCATCTCGAAACCCGGCCGCCTGACTCCCGAAGAGTTCGAGAAGATGAAGATCCACCCCGTAGTCGGCGCGGAGATACTCGAGCGCGTATCGTTTCCCTATCCCGTCGTACCGCTGGTCCGCGCCCACCACGAAAAATGGGATGGAACCGGCTATCCCGACGGCTTAAAGGGCGATCAAATCCCTCTAGGCGCCCGCATTTTGGCAGCCGTCGATTGCCTCGACGCATTGGCTGCCGACCGGCAATACCGCCGCGCATTGCCCCTCGACGAAGCCATGCAGAAGGTGATCAGCCTTTCCGGAACCGGCCTCGATCCCACCGTCGTCGACCTCCTCGCCAAGCGTTATCGCGAACTGGAACACATGGCCCAGGCCCAACCGCCGCAGGAAACCAGGCTATCCACCGAAGTGAAGATCGCGAATGGAACCGAGCCTGCCGCCGGCTTCGAAGTCTCCCATGCCCATGCCGCGAATAAGGAGGGCGACTTCCTCGCCTCCATAGCCGCCGCCCGCCAGGAAGTACAGTTACTCTTCGAACTGACCCAGGACTTAGGCAACTCACTCAGTCTCGACGAGACCCTGTCAGTCGTCTCCATGCGGCTGAAAAAGATGGTTCCCTACGACGCCATCGCCGTCTATGTCAGCCGCGGCAAAGTACTCGTGCCTCACTATGTCAATGGTGAGAATTACCGGCTGTTCTCCTCTCTCGAAATTCCCGTGGGCGAAGGTATCTCCGGCTGGGTCGCCGGTAACCGCAAGAGCGTGCTGAACGGCAATCCCTCGGTTGAGTCCGGATATCTCAATGACCCTGCCCGCTACAGCACGCTGCGTTCGGCCCTCTCCGTGCCCCTCGAAGGAGTCAATGGCGTAATCGGTGCGCTGACCCTCTACCGCGCCGAGAAAGACGCGTTCTCCCGCGATCACCTGCGCATCCTGCTGGCCATCACCTCGAAGGTTTCTCTCGCTGTCGAAAATGCGCTCCGCTTCCAGCTTGCCGAAGATTCCGCCACCACCGACTACCTCACCATGCTCCCCAACGCGCGCTCTCTGTTCCTGCGTCTCGATAGCGAACTATCCCGCTGCCGCCGAACTCTGGAGCCTCTCACCGTACTGGTCTGCGATGTGGATGGATTCAAGCAAGTGAACGACCGATTTGGCCACCTGGAAGGCAACAAAGTGCTGCGTTACGTAGCCGATGTGCTGCGCGAAAACTGCCGCGAATACGATTACGTGGCGCGCATGGGGGGCGACGAATTCGTGATCCTGCTTCCCGGCAGTGATCGCGACGCCGTCTACCGCCGCATCGCCGAATTCCAGAGCATCGCCTGCGAATCCGTCGGCACCATGGGCGTTGCCGGCGTCGTCAACCTGAGCGTCGGCGAAGCCTTCTATCCCGACGATGGCTCCGATGCCGAACAGTTGCTCGCCGAAGCCGACCGCCGCATGTACAAATCGAAACATCTGAACAAGGGACCCCGGCCGAACGGTATCCACCTGCTCTCACCCGCCCTGGTACCCGCCTCGGAAATCTCCAATACGGTGAACTGATGGGTGCCGCGAAACGGATCTTGGGCCTGCTGGGGTCGCTCGCCGCCACCGTGGTGCTGGGCGGATTTCTCACCGCCGCCCTGGTACGCCTGAGCCCCGGCTTCGGCGTCGACGAACACGAACTCGACCTCAACCGCGACATCGCAGCCTTACGCGCCGCCCAAGCCGCCCGTCCCGAACAGACCGACTTTATCGCCTACACAGTCAGCCAAACCGCCGCACTCTTCCGCGGCGACCTGGGGATCTCGCGGAACTGGAATCGCCCCGTAGCCGGACTGCTCGCCGAACGCTGGCCCATTACCGCACGACTCATGGCCGTCGGCGTCCTCGGCGGATGGGCCTTGGCGCTGGCCTTCGTGCTACCCGGCCTTGTCTATCCCAACCGTGTTTGGAACGCCCTTGCCGCCGGCATCAGCGGCCTGCTGTTATGCGTGCCCTCCGCCGCCCTGGCCCTGCTCATCTTCGTCTGGGCCGGACCCGTGCGCGCCGTCATGGCCCTCGCCGTATTCCCCAAAGTCTTCGAATATCTGCGCAATGTCCTGGCGCATGCCGCCGCCCAACCGCACGTGGTGGCAGCCCGCGCCCGGGGCATCCGCCCCGCCCGCATCCTGTTCTGGCACATCATCCCAGTCGCCGCTCGCCCATCCCTGGCGCTCGCCGGAATCTCCGTGAGCATGGCGTTCGGCGCGGCCGTGGCAGTGGAAGTAGTTTGCGATTTCCCGGGCATCGGACAACTCGCCTGGAAAGCTGCCCTCGCGCGTGACTTGCCGTTGCTGATCACCCTAACCATGCTGATCACCATGGCCACCCTGATGACCAACGCCCTGGTCGACATGCTATCCGGCCGCCCCCGCGAGGTGCGCGCATGACCCGCCTCCGAAAACTCGCCTGGATCTTCCTCGCCCTTCTCATCCTCGCCGCGCTCCTCTCCGATAGCGCCGGCCTGTCTTACGCGCGCCAGTTCCGCGATTTTCCCGCCGCGCACATCTCCTGGCGATTCCCTTTGGGTACCGACGCCCTGGGTCGTGACCGGCTGGCACGCCTGCTGGCCGCCACCCGCATTTCGCTCGTCCTGGCGCCCGCAGCAGCGCTGTTCTCCACTGCACTGGCAGCCTTCGTCGGCACCGTCGCCGGCTATCGCGGCGGCCTTCTTGACCGCATCGCTTCCCGCGCCATCGACCTGATGCTCTCCCTGCCCTGGATCTTTCTATTGATCGCCGCCCGCGCCCTGCTCCCACTGAATGTTTCCCCGGCCGCTTCGCTGCTCATCACCTTCGCCTTGCTCGGCGCGTTGGGATGGGCTGCCCCCGCCCGTGTGATCCGCGCCGGCGTCCGCGACCTGCGCGATTCGGATTTCCTATTGCAAGCCCGCGCCAGTGGCAGTGGCGGCTTCCGCTTATTGTTGCGTCACGTGGCGCCGAACCTGAAGCCTTTGCTGTTGGCCCAGTTCTGGACCTCCATCCCGCTCTTCATCCTCAGCGAAGCCAACCTGGGCCTGCTCGGCCTCGGCGTCGCCGACCCTATGCCCTCTTGGGGAAATCTGTTGCGCGAGTTGGAAACCGATCTGGCCTTCAACCCCGGTATCGTCGCCTGCCTGGCCTTGATGCTGGCCGTGCTAGGCTGCTGCAAACTACTGTTGCCAAGTTCTCAGGCGATCGAACGGCGCGCAATCACGCCCCGGTAAAACTCCGCGCTCAGTTTGGGAATGCGCTGCTGCGTTTCGAAATTCACATAGTGGATTCCGAAGCGTTTGCTGTATCCGTCGTTCCACTCGAAATTATCGAGCAGGCTCCACAGGAAATAGCCCTTCAGCGGCCAACCCTCCGCCACCGCGCGGTGCGCCTGGACGAAATGATTGCGCAGATACATTACCCGGTCCGTGTCGTATACATGCCCGTCGGCAGCTACTTTGTCATCCGCCGAACATCCATTCTCGGTAATCAGCACATTGTTCACGCCCCAGATTTCCTTCAAATGCCGCGGCCCCCAGTAAAGAATCTCCGGACCGATGAACAACCATGGAGACGCCATGTGCGGATAGGATGACGGGTGCGGCACGATGGTGAAGCCAGCCTTATTATCCGCCGCGCGAATATGCGTGGGCGCATAGCAATTCAGCCCGACGAAATCCAGTCGCCCCCCAATCACCCGCATATCCTCCGCCGTGAATTTCGGGGCGTTCGCTCCCTCGGCTGTCAGATATTCGTCCGTATATTTGCCTTCCAGAACGGCCGTCAGGAACTGCGCGTTTACCTGCCGCATGGCCCGGCGTGTCGCCGCGATATGCGCCTCCGTCTCGAGGATCGGCACACACAACGTCGAGTTCTCCGCCAGTCCCACCTGCACCGGCCGTCCCGCCGACGCGCGAATCGCCGCCAGCGCTAAACCGTGCCCCAGCACCGCATGATGCCGCACCTGGTTCAACTCCCGCGGCGCCAACTTCATCGCCGGCGCGAAAACGCCGTAGCCATATGCCAGGTCCGTAAAGCAGGAGAATTCGTTGATGGTGAAATAATGCGACACGCGATCCGAAAGCCGCCGCGCCACATAGCCGGAATAGTCCGCGAAAAATTTGGACGTGTCGCGCGATTGCCATCCGCCGAAACGGTCCTGCATGGCTTGCGGCAGATCCCAATGGAAGAGCGTGCAATAGGGCTCAATGCCCGCCGCCAGCAGCGCGTCCACTAGCCGTTCGTAATACGCGATGCCTTTCTCGTTGGGCTTTCCGTCGCCATCGGGAAAGACGCGCGGCCATGCCACCGAAAAGCGATAGGCCTTCACGCCCAGCGCCTTCATAAGCTGGATATCTTCCTTATAGCGATGATACTGATCCACCGCCACGTCCCCCGTGTCTCCATGATTGACGCGCCCTGCCTGGTGCGAATGCGTGTCCCACACGGAGGGCTTCCGTCCATCCTCCTCAACGGCGCCTTCCACTTGGTAGGCGGCCGTAGCGCATCCCCAAAGAAAAGAATCCGGAAAGCGGCAATACTCTTTGGCGCCTGGTTGCGTCTCAGGCGTGGCTGCGGCGGGACCGGTCCCGGCACCCAAGCCGAGCGCGGCTGCGCCGGATACGGTGGCGAATTGTCGTCTGGTAGGGTTCATAGGTAACCTCTACGATATAAAAAATCACAATAAATTGTTGGACAACCGTCCCGGCAGTGATATACTCGCTCAAACAGAACGAAATCGGCATGACGCCAGCGTGTAGCGGAGCCCTCCTGTATGCCGATGCCGTGAGGGGCGGCGTAAGTTCGCGCAAGTGCGCCGCCCGCTCCAAGAGTCAACCCACGCCAGATTTAGTCCCCTGCGAATTTTCTGTCTACTAAAACGGCCAGCGCGCCCAGCCCGTATCCTTCTTTACCGGCTGAGGTGCTGCATCCGAAAAACGTGCGGGCGCGGTGACCCCAAACTCGATTTCGTTCCTCGCGAATTCGAGCGGCCGGTCCGTGATCATCTCCACTGTAGTGCCCTTGGTCAACACCGCATCCGGACCGCGCGAGAGTAGCACCGCCATCAGTCCCGCCGTGGCCCCCGCCGCTGCTCCAATGCCTCCGCCCATAGCGTAATGCTTCGCCGCTGCACCGGCGATCAGCCCGACCGATCCCCCGGCCCCCGCGGCTTCCGCAATAGTGCGCGCGTCGCCTGCCTTATTGCCTTCGCTGCGGATCTTGCCTTCGTTCTTATCGAACTCCTGGCCGCCTTGCCCGTCGATCCCGCCAACGCGCGCACGAAAATCCCGCGTCACGCCATTCGGCAGGGTCAACGAGTCGAATCGCAAATAAAGTTTCCCGCGCCCCTTCACCCGCCCCGGACGCTTTACTTCAGTTACGGTTCCCGATACCCAACTCCCCGGCGGGATTACAATGCGGCCGTTAGTCAGAATGGGGAACACCGTCTCCAGATACACCCGGTCGCCTTCCGCCGCGCTCTTAGTGCTTAAAGTATTGATCAGGCCAAGCGGAATCCGTGTGCCGGGAGCCACAACGAACGCAGCCGTCTGCGTGACGCCCTTGGCCGCCGGTTCTTGCGCCAGCATCACTCCGGAAGCCATCAGAAGCATTGCGAAAGAGGTTCTGGGAGACATGCGAAACACCTCAAACTATTCTATCAATACGCCTGGACATATACTCAGGTTTCAACTACGAGAGAATCCATCACATGCCGCAAGATCCCCTATCATCCAGCTCCGGACGACGCCAGTTCGCCCGCAGCGCCGCACTCGGTGGAGTGTGGCTGGCCACCCGTCCCCGGGCCGAGGCTGCCACCGCTGCAACCGGGTCCGTCCTGAACCCCCGCGATTTTGGAGCCAAGGGCGATGGCAAAACCGACGACACCAAGGCCATCCAGAGCGCTATCGATGCCGCAGCGCAACGCGGAGGCGCCGTCTTCCTGCCGCCCGGCATTTATCCAGCAGCCGATCTGCAAATGCGCCCGCACGTTTCTCTCACCGGCATTCCGGATTGGGATTACGAGCACGGCTTCGGCTCCGTCCTTCGCCTCGCCAGCGATCGCGCCGGTTGCCTGCTCAATATCACCGGCGCATTCGGCGTCACCATCGAAGGCCTCTCGCTCGATGGGGGCCACCGCGGCCAGGGCATCCACGGCATCTGGTTGAACAAGCCCAACTATGGCAAACAGGAAGACACCTTTCGCATTGAACGCTGCCAGATCGCCAACTTCACCGGCGACGGCATCTGCCTCACCCGCGCCTGGTGTTTCTCCATCCGCCATTCGATGATCGCCTACAACGCGGGCGACGGCGTCTCGCTACGCGGTTGGGACGGATTCTTCCTCGACAACTGGCTCTCTGGAAATCGAGGCGCCGGTTTTGCCGCGCGCGACGAAAATGCCTCTTGCACCTTCACCGGCAACCGCATCGAGTGGAACCGCGAGGGCATGCTGATCGCAGGCGGCGACGGCTACAATATCACCGGCAATTTCTTCGATCGCGCTGGAACCTGCGGGCTGGCCATTCTCGGCGGCCGCCAGATGACCGTCACTGGCAACTTCATCAAGCGTAGCGGCAAGATCGCCGAGCCTGGCTCTTACGATTCCTCGCAGATCCGCCTGGAGCGCGCCCGCGGCATAACCTGCACGGGAAACAATCTGGAAGCCGGACGTGACGATGGCAACACCGGCGTATGGTCGCCTTCTTACGGCATAGTCTACAAGGAACTACAAAATTGCGTGATCGGCAACAACGTGCTCCACGAGGGCGCTCTCAAACAATTGCTGGTCGATCTCGGAGGTCACGGCGAAGGTGCCGTGGTGAAGGATAACCCCGGCAGCCTCTCTCCCCACGCCTAGCAAATAATTCGAACCACTACACCGCAATCCGAGCCGTGAGGGCGGGATCCGTTAAAAAAATCGCGGATTTCAAAACATTTGAGTTCAAGAATGTTGTGGGCTGGTTTATCCTCAAAGTGTGAGCAGCCTAGTACTGGCAAAGAGCGTTGCTCTGGACCGGAGCCAGATGATTTGAGCTCTGCAGCCACTCATCGATCTGTGGCGGCCAAGTCGTGATCCTGGGTTCGCGCGAACTAACCATGAATTGCATTCACCGCGACGACCTCCGGCTAGTGGCGCTGTATGGCCATAGGGTTCATTTCGAGATGTATCACATCCAGACCGGCCTATGCCGCGGCCCTTCAATATTTAGGATTTAGGCACTAATGTTCGTCGAACCAGCCTAAGACGCGCCGCCGGAACTCTTCCGGCTGGGCCTTGAACGCGCCCGTATGCTCTGCCTTCGGCACCAGCCAAAGAGGATCGCTGGTATTGGCCGCAGCCAAAATCTGCGAATTGGATGGCGGAGTTCGAGAATCACTCAGGCCGTGAATCAGCAAAATGGGAGTCGCACTATGCTGGATGCTGTGGAGAGGAGACACCTGACGGAGATCGAGCCTGTCCGCCAAATTGGCATACAGCACGGCGGAACTCACTACCAGTTTAGCAAGCGGAGATGCGATGAAGGCCGGCAACCTCAACATGCGGCGAACACGATACTCGGCCGCCTCCCGAAGATCGGCAAAGGGACACTCCGCGACGATGGCTGCGAACGAGGGATCAACTGCCGCAGCCTGGATGAGTATCGACGCGCCCAGCGACTCGCCAAGTCCATAGATCTTGCGGCAACCCTGTGCCTTCATCCAGTGCGTCCACTTGATGACATCGTATCTTTCCAGAAGACCATAAGTCACGAAGTCGCCGCCGCTTGCCCCGTGGGCGCGGCTGTCGGGCACGAGGACGGTATAGCCGTTCTGCAAAAACATCGGCGCATATCCTATGGTGCCGATGCGTGAATTGCCGATTCCATGGAGTACGATCACGCAATTTCCGTTCTGCTTGACGGGGCGCAACCACCAGGCGCTGAGCTTTGCGTTGTCGCGCGCGTTGAGTTCGACGGTTGCCGCGTTCGGGGGCGGCGGGGCTACCAATCTTCGAACATGGAGAGTAACCGCACAAAAGCAAGCGCCGACGGCGAGAGGAACCAGAGCGCTGGTTAAAACAGCGATTCCTGTAATCGCCGGGTATTTGAAGCGAGGGGACAGTGGGGGCATGCGAGCGCCATTTACCATGCTATTCTTTTTTGGCAGTGCGATCCGCCTGTTGAATACCCCTTGCACGGCCAGAGCATGCCGCGCGTCTGCCCTTAAAGGAAACCATGTTGCGCTACTCCGTCACGCTTGGGTTTGCGATCGCCGCTGCGCTTTGCGCGCAGACTGACCGGCAATTCACAGATGTCCCTTATGTTCCGACGCCGGCGAACGTGGTGGATGCGATGCTCGATCTGGCCGGGATTAAACCGGGCGACGTGCTGATCGACTTGGGCTCAGGCGATGGCCGCATCGTGATCGCCGCCTGCAAACGCTTCGGCATTCGTGGCACGGGCGTCGAGATTGACCCCAGTCTGGTGAGGCAGTCCGAAACACTGGCGCGGCAGGAAGGTCTGGCCGGGATGGCCACATTCGTCCAGGCGGACCTGTTCGCATACGATCTGCGTCCGGCCTCTGTGGTGACCATGTTTCTGACGCCCGGCGTGAACCTGCGTCTGCGTTCCAAGCTTCTGCGAGAACTGCGGCCGGGAACACGCATCGTGTCTCATCGGTTTGACATGGGAAGTTGGACGCCCACGAAGACGGTCCAACTCGCAGACGACCGGATATTTCTTTGGGTGGTTCCAGCGAATGGGCTCGGGGCTACCGGTGCGGCTAGTGCGCGCGCGGAACCGGCAGCGGAAAATCCCGCGGCGATGTTTTCGTACGATTCGTCTGCGCCGCTCAATGTCCGCAGCGAAGAGCCCGAGCAGGCCGAGGGATCGTCTGTGACGGCGCTCTCGTATTCCGGCTCGATGGGACCGGTTTCGGCGACTCTGGTAACTCCCGCCAGGAAGGGCAAGTACTCCGCCGTAATCTTCGCGGCCGATTACGGGAGGCGCGACGAGTTCCTGCCCGAGGCGCTGCTGCTGGCACGCGCGTCGCCTCCGATTGTGTCGCTGCTGATCGACGCGCCGCCCGAGAGACCGGTGGGTTGGCGACGCAGTTTCAATTCAGTGAGCGACAGCGACAATGACCGGGACATCCATATTGAGGCGGTGATGGATATACGGCGAGGCATCGACCTGCTCGCCGCGCGGAGCGATATCGACGCCAGCCGCATCGCTTATGTGGGCCACGGTTATGGGGCGAACTGGGGCGCGATTCTATCGGGCATCGAGCCGCGTGTCCGCGCATTCGTGCTGGTGGCGGGTTTTCCGAGCTTCGCGGAGTTGATGGAGAGCGACGATCCCGACATGGCGAATATGCGGTTCTCGATGGGTAGCGAGCGGTTTTCGAGCTACCGCGCATCCATATCCGCGGTGGATCCGGAGCGTTTCACGCGGCTTTGGTTGGGAGCGCCGATTCTGTTCCAGTTCGGGCGCTTCGACCGGTTCGTGCCGCGCGGCGCGGCGGAACGATTAACGCGGTTGATCGCACGGCCCCAGAAGGTTGTGTTTTACGATGCGGGCCATTCGGTGAACGATCCGCGGGCGATGGCTGATCGCGCCGAGTTTCTGGCGCGGTGGCTGCGAGTAGGAGAAGCGCAAGGAGGGAATGGAGGTGAGTGACTCCATCCGATGTATTCTTGCGAACGCGGTGGAATCAGGTAAAATTGAAGACGGAGGAATGGGTGAGTGGTTGAAACCGGCGGTCTTGAAAACCGTTAACGGGGTAACTCGTTCGGGGGTTCGAATCCCTCTTCCTCCGCCAGCTTAAAGAACTGAAATCCGTGGGTTGCTCCGCGCGGCTTCTCGCTGTAACAAATCCGGACTATACTTGAGCTTGGCGTGACATTTGCGATGGTGAGAACCCGTGGACACCAGAGCCCGCCCGGATATACTCAGCGTTCCTGCGCGCCGGAGTCAAAAGACGGATAATGTTTGATGGGTTGCCCCATGTCTCTTGAACAGGCCATTCAGGAAATAAATGCACGAACTGCCGCCGCATAAACAACGTGAGCTTTTCGCCTATGCTTCACGTCTTCGGGCAGAGAGTGCGAAGAAGCCGCCGTACCGGAGCATTGAAGGCTTGTGGGCCAACCTGGGTGTATCACTATCCGCTGGAGAAATCGACGATAATCAGCGCGAGATGTGGCGTAACTTTCCCAGGGCTGAAATCTGATGCCGGGTGTCGATGCCGATACGCACACCATTGTATGGTTTCTGTTCGCGGGATTCCCGGCTATCGCCGGCCGCTCTGGCAGAGAAGGGCCGATTACCGCTCATTGCGCGTCAGGCGCTGATCGAGGCGTTGGACGATCCCGCGGGTGCCTGCGCTCTTGTCCCGCTCGATCGGCTTATAGCAGAAGCCTTGCAGTTCGTCGAACGAAGCGAGGTGCCGGATTTGCCCGACAGGATCGTCGCCGCAACCGCGCTGGCGCTTGAAGTTCCATTGATCAGCCGGGACCGAAAAATCCGTGCGTCGCAGTTACGGACTATCTGGTAGCGATAACACTTCCGAACTTACGTTGCGCACAACCAGATACAGCGCAAGCGCCTAGCGCGCCTTATCACCGCCGAACCGCCGCACCAGGAAGACCACCGCCACAATTGCGATACATACAGTGCCAAGGTCAAGGACAAGTGGCGTCCACCACCAGCGGTTCAATAATGGGTAAGGCAGCAGGCGGAACGCACAAAGTCCCGCGACTCCTCCGATGAGTGGCACAGGCGAGCCACTTTTACCTTGAATGAGCCCTCGTAACACGATGGACGCGTTCCCGCCGGCTAACAGCAGGAAGATTACGGCCAGGATCCAACCTATGCCAACCCATTCTTGATCCATATCCATTAGACGCGGCGCCAAAGGATTTCGCCGGGCGTGGCCGCCATATGACAGAATCAACTTTTCGAAGTGCCTGCTGGGGACCTGATGCCGCTGTCTGTTGAAAAGCTCGCCAATATCCACTCGTTTCGCCGGGAGATCGGTTCGCCACGGCGCGATGGGACCACTTTGAATGCGCCCCTTCTGCTGGCGATTGAACCCACTACGCGCTGCAATTTCCACTGCGTCCACTGTTCGCATTCCTTCAGTCATCCGGTTCCCACAGACATCAGCATGGAACTGTTTCAGGCCGTGGCGCCGTTCGTGCGGACTGCTTTCGAACTCTATCTTTTTGGTGACGGCGAGGTGCTGCTCGACATGCCCCGCCACCTTGCCATGATTGCCCGTATTCACAAGGAAGACCCCGCGTGTGCTCTTGGATTTTCCACCAATGGTAAGCTTCTGACGCCGCAGGTTTACGAGATGTATGCGGCGGCGGGGATTCAGTACATTCAGGTCAGCGTGGATGCCGCCACCCCTGACTTATATAAGTCGATCCGCCGGGGAGGCACCTTCGAGCAGTTGCAATCCAACCTGGAAGGTATCGTCGCACTGCGGCGCCGCACACGGTTTACCCAACCGCAACTGCGACTGGCTACGGTAATTTCGAAACAGAATTTTCGCGAACTTCCCCTCTTAGCCGAATTCGCGAAACGGTATGGCTTCGGGTATTGGTACATCAACGCCGAGTATCCGCATAATCCCGGCCGTGACCAACTCCGACTTGACTTAGATGATCTGGTGGAGTTGGAGCGTATCCGGCAGGCTATCGCGCGCGATTCCTCCAATGACCTCGCGGTCTTGTTCGATTCTTCGCTCGGGCTTTGGCCTCCCGCGCAGGATACGTGGCGCCGTCCGGACGCATCGCCGGTTTACTGCACGGTTCCCTGGCAGCGTTTCGAACTCAAGGCGAACGGCGACGTAAAAGTCTGTCCTTACTTTCACGAGCCGGTCTGTTCCTTGTACGGGAGGTCGCTGGCGGATGTTTGGAACGGCGAGGAGTTCCGGCAAATCAGGCGGGCATTCACGTCCGGCGCCGGCCTGCCGCAGTTTTGCGTTAACTGCACTTTTGATATGCGCAGACAATACCTGCCTGGCTACCCCGGAATTCCTGAGCCCGGCGCGCCTGAATTACAATAACAAAACCACGGAGGGAAGCATGTCCCAGGAATACATTGAGATCCGCGGTGCGCGCGAGAATAATCTCAAGAACGTCTCGCTGCGCATCCCCAAACGCAAGATCACGATCTTTACCGGCGTCTCGGGTTCCGGCAAATCGTCGATCGTCTTCGATACCGTCGCAACCGAGGCGCAGCGCCAGATGAACGAGAATTTCAGCATGTTCATCCGCACCTTTCTGCCGCGCTACGCCCAGCCGGATGCCGATGCCATTGAGAACCTGAGCATGCCGATCGTGGTGGATCAGAAACGGCTCGGCGGCGGATCCCATTCGACGATGGGCACGATTACCGACATCTACCCGGTGCTGCGCCGCCTGTATTCCCACGTCGGCAAACCGCATGTGGGACATGCGAATGTCTTTTCCTTCAACGACCCGAAGGGCATGTGCCCGAACTGCAACGGCCTGGGCCGCAAGATGGGCGTGGACCTGGATCTGTTCCTCGATAAATCCAAAACACTGAACGAAGGCGCGATCCTTTTCAATGAATATGCCGTCGACAGTTGGGGCTTGAACTTCCTGGCCAGTCGAAACTCTTCGACATGGACAAGAAGCTTTCGAAGTTCAGCGAAAAGGAAATGGACCTGCTTCTTTACAGCAAGCCAGTATAAAGTGAAAACGAAGGTTGGATGGCAAGGACTTCAATTTAACGTGCGAAGGCATCATCAGCCAGATTCACGGCCAAGTACATCACGCGCGATTTGAAGACCATGTCGGAACGCACGCAAAAGGCCGTGGCGCCTTACATCACCATGGCGCCGTGCACGGTGTGCAAGGGCGCGCGATTGAGTCAGGAAGTGCTGAAGTGCAAGATCGACGGATATAACATCGCCGAACTGGGCGCGATGGAAGTGGGCCAGTTGATCGGCGTGATCAAGGCGATGAAGGAACCGCAAGCCGCGCCCATTTTGAAAACACTGGTCCAGCGCCTGCAATATCTGGTGGATATCGGACTCGAATATCTGACCTTAAATCGCGAAACAGACACGCTCTCGGGCGGCGAATCGCAGCGCGTGAAGATCGTCAAACACCTCAGCAGCAGCCTGGTGGACGTCATGTATGTGTTCGACGAGCCCAGTGTGGGACTGCATCCGCGGGATGTGCATCGCTTGAATGAATTGCTGCAACAACTGCGCGATCGGGGGAATACGGTTCTGGTGGTGGAGCACGATCCGGATGTCATTAAAGTGGCTGACCATATCGTGGACGTGGGTCCACATGCAGGCAGCCAGGGCGGCCAGATCATGTACGAAGGTGCGTTCAAGAATCTGTTGAGTGCGGACACGCTCACGGGGAAATATATAAAACAGGCGGTGTCGATCAAAAGCGATTTCCGTTCCCCCAAGGGGAAACTGCCGGTCAGGAATGCGAACGCCAACAACCTGCAGAACGTGAGCGTGGACATCCCGAAGGGCGTTCTTACGGTGATCACTGGGGTGGCGGGTTCGGGGAAGAGTTCGTTGATTCATCAGACCTTTCTGCGGCAACACCCGGACGCGATTGTGATCGACCAATCGCCAGTAGGAGTTTCGAGCCGGTCCAACCCGGGCACCTATACCGGCATCATGGACGATGTACGAAAGGCATTCGCAGCCGCGAACGAGGTGAGCCCGTCGCTATTCAGCTTCAATTCGGAAGGCGCCTGCGAAAACTGCCAGGGCCTGGGCGTGATCTACACGGAGATCCCCGCCATGGGCGAGGTTAAGTCGCCATGTGAGATCTGCGAGGGCAAGCGATTCAAAGACGAAGTGCTGGCGTATAAGCTCAACGGGAAATCGATTAACGACGTGCTAGTGATGACGGTAAAGCAAGCGCTCGATTACTTCAAGATTGACAAGATCACGAGCAAGCTACAGGCCATGAGCGATGTGGGCCTCGATTATCTGACCCTGGGCCAACCGTTGAGCACGCTCTCCGGCGGCGAATGCCAGCGCATCAAACTGGCGAGTGAACTGCACAAGAAAGGCAGTATCTATGTGCTGGATGAACCCACCACGGGTTTACACATGTCGGATATCAGTCACTTGCTCGAGATCATGAACCGCCTGGTAGACGCCGGCAACACGGTAATTGTGATCGAGCACAACACTAGCGTGATCAAGAATGCCGACTGGATTATCGATATGGGTCCGGAAGGCGGCACTAAGGGCGGCAAGGTGATGTTTGAAGGCACGCCCAAGCAGCTACTCACTGCCAAGAATTCGCTGACCAGTGCGTACCTCCGGAATTAACGGGTCACTGCGGCGTATTAGTCAGAGTAAAGCTGGCCTTTAGGGTTCCTACAGTAACGGTTACCGTGAACGTGCCTGCGATGTTGTTGGCGGTCAGAACCGGCGCGGTAGCCAGTCCCGAAGAATTTGTGATGACGGGCATGCGCGGCGAGGAGTTGAATGTGCCACTCGCGTCGGTGGTTCCCGGCACCACTTTGAAGGTTACGGCGGCGCCGCCCACGGCATTTCCAGCGGCATCCTTCACCTTCACCTGCAGGGCTGTGGCGAAGGGCTGTCCTACCGGCGCGGATTGACCGGTCCCCGCGGTCTTCACTATGCTGGCTACGGTATCGGGGCTTTGGGTGATAGTCACTTGTGCGCCAGCCACGGTCAACTGTCCGGTCCGCGTGTTTACCGTATTATTGGCGGTGAAGGAGAAACTTACCAACCCATTCGCCGCGCCGGTGACGGTCAGCCATGGCTGGGCGCTCGTCGCCGTAAGCGGCGTGCTCGCCGGGAAGACCTGTGTTGTAAGCGAACCCGTCCCCGCCGATTGACCTTCGGAGAAGGTACTGGAGCTCAGCAAAACGTAGTCCGGAGTCACTTTCTTAATGGCATTGTTATTTGTATCAGCAATAAAGGTAGTCCCGGTCCCGTTAACGGCGACGCCGCTTGGTCCACTTAGTCCCGCCGCCGCTACCAGGGCGATGCCCGAGGTGGCCGGGTTCCATACCTTGACCGTATTGTTACCGGAGTCGGCTATGTATACGTTGCCATCTCCATCCACAGCGATTCCGTAAGGATTACTGAGTTTGGTAGATACCAGAGAGGCAAACTGTTTGGTGGCGGGATACCATTCCTTCACCGCCTTATTCTTGCTATCCGCGACATAGATATTGCCGAATGCGTCGAGCGCGATACCGAGTGGCGTCCGCATCGTTGACGACACCAGCGTGGTCACGGTGGCGCTGACGGCCAGCCATTCTTTTAGCGAATTGTTACCGGAATCCGAAAAGTAGACGTTGCCGGAGCTATCCACGGCAATGCCTACGGGAAGGCTTAAGCCTACGCTCGCCAGGGTTGTCACGGTTTGGCTGGAAGCGGTCCATTTCTTGATAGCGTTGTTGTTGGTGTCGGCGATGTACACATTGCCCAACCTGTCCACCGCTACGCCGGAGGGACGATTAAGTCCCGATACCAGCGTTGTAATGGTGTGGCTTGTCGCGTTCAGCACTTCGATCGCATTGTTCAGGCTATCGGCAATGTAGACGTTGCCCTGGGCATCGATAGCCATGCCTCGGGGCGCCTGAAGGCCCGACGAAACCACTGTGGTAACGGGATTGGCCGGCATGTAGGTTGCCGGAGCCTGCGTTACGGTGAAGGTCAGGCCGCCGATTGTCAGCGTACCGGTCTGCGGAGTGGCGTTCAGGTTGGCCGCATAACTGAAAGTGATCGACTGGTTTCCGGCACCGCTCTGGCTTCCTGTAGCTATGGTCAGCCAGGGAGAATTGCTCACCGCACTCCACGGGCCGCCAGCCAGCAGAAGGACACTGGCGCTGCCGGCAGCGCTTCCCACGGTCACTTGCGAGGATGCCAGGCTGTAGACTAAGTTCGTCAAAGCGAAAGTGACGCTGAAACCTTCCACACTCGCGATCACGCTAAATGAACCACCGATGTTGTTAGCCATAAGCGCCGGGGCCACGGCATTGCCATTCTGGTCACTCAGAATGGGCATAGGCGGGCTCGTATTGAACGTTCCGCCCGCGCCGCCCGCGCCGGGCACTACAGCGAAAGTGACAGGCAGACCATGAAGCGGAATTCCATTATTGTCGGTTACGGTAACCTGCAATCCAATGGGGAATAGTTGGCCTGTTGTGGTGCTCTGGCCATCCCCGGCGGATTTCGTAAGGCTCGCTAGAGCGTCTCCGGCCTGAGTGATGGTAACTTGTTGCCCTATTACACTTAGATGCGCGACGCGGCTGGCGCCCGTGGTGTTTGTCTGGAAGGTGAACGCGATGTTGCCGCCGGCCACGCTGGTAACGGCTAACCATGTCTGGTCGCTTACCGCCGTGATTACTGTGCTCGCGGGAATGACTTGGGCAGTCACGGAATCCGCACCGGCCTGGACACCTTCGTTCAGGCTGAGAGCGCTAAGCGACAGGTAGGCAAAAGACACCTTCTTGATAGCATTGTTGTTCTGATCCGCGACGTATAGATTACCTTGCGCATCAAGCGCCACACCTGCTGGATGATTCAGTCCGGAAGACACCCAGGTGACTAACTGCTGGTTGGCCGCGTTCCACTGCAGCACGCTATTGCTGCCGGTGTCGGAAAAGTCGATGTTCCCTTGTCCATCCACAGCCACGCCCAAGGGCTCCAGCGTGCCCGACGATACAGGGATCGCGGCAGCTTGCGCGGCGATATTCCACTGTACGATCGCATCACTGCCCGTATTGGCGAAGTACACATTCCCCAAGCGATCCGCGCTTAGGCCTGTGGGGTCGTTCAACGCCGAAGCCAGCGTGACTAATGATGCGCTCGATACGTTCCATTCCTGGATCGAGTTACTTCCGCAGTCCGAAAAGAAAACGTCGCCCTGGTTGTCTACCGCCACACCGAAGGGGCTGACCAAGCCGGTCGCCATCGGCGTCAATTGTTGACTAACCGGACTCCACCGCTGGATAGACTGGCTCCCCGAGTCGGCAATATACACGTTGCCATTCGTGTCGACGGCCACGCCCGTCGGAGTGCTCAGTCCGGATACCAGGGTGGAAGGCGCTTGTGTTCCGGGAATCCATTTCTTGATGGCCCGGTTGCCGGTGTCGGCGATGTACAGATTGCCTTGGGCGTCGAGCGCCACGCCTTGGGGCGCGTTCAAGCCGGAAACCGTCAGTTGAGTCACGGGCGCAACCGGCGCATAACTCGTACCTGCCTGTGTCACTGTAAAGGTCAGACCAGCGATGGTCAGCGTTCCGGTCTGGGCGTTTGCGCTGGTGTTGGCATCGAAGGCAAATACGATCAGAGTGCCGCCCACGCCGCTGGTATTCACCGAAGACAGATGCAGCCAGGAAGCATTGCTGGTGGCGGTCCAGGGACCGGTGGTAATCAGCGCCACGGAACCATTTCCCGCCGCACTGCCGACCAATACGGAGCTGGTGCCTAACGCATAGGAGACATCCGGCGTGACGGTGACGCTAGACGTCGCCGCGTTGCCGCTTTGCGGATTCCAAAGCGAGACATTCAGTTGATCGCCCGCCGCCAGCGGACACACTCCATACTGATTTACGTTTGCCACTACTTCGATGCGGTCGTCAGCCCAGTAACCCACCGACAAGTTACATAGATCGCCGGTTAAACCAGCGCTCCAGTTCTGGGTTACATCGGTGATTTGCAGGTAACTCGAATTGCCGGTGAATGACTCGCCATCCGGCAGAAAACCAAAGCCCGAACCGGTCAGGGTGATGGGGGGCAAGGGTTGCACGGCCACCGGGTCTTCCCCTGCGGCGGGCGCTGGAATACCTGTAATGGCCGTGGGATTAGCAGGCAGGACGCCGCAACTGGGCGAGACCGCAGGCACGCCAGCGGGAAGAACGCCACACGCGCTGGGGCCGATCAGTTCGGTGGCCACTTGCGGCAGACTGGCCGCCAGCGGATAGTCGACTTCCGGCAGGTAATCGCCGATCATATTGCCATCGGGCGAATACACGGATGTCTTGTAGGGCACCACCTGTACGCCACAGGCGAAGGTAGTGGCGGGCAGTATGTCGCGAATCTGAAGAGTTGCCAGGTTGTTATAGCCCGAGATGGTGGTCAAGTCGAGATAGGTGTAGCCATTGGCTGCGGTGACCCAGGCAGGAATGGCTGCGCCGGTACCCACGATCAAGGTCGCATACCCATTGGCATCCTTGACGAAGGCGGAGTCCGCCAGGCTAAGCAAGGCGTCGCCCGAAGGCGGATAAAACGAAAGACCGACGTAGCGCATTTCCTCGTTCCCTGAACGGGAACATCCGTTGGTGCAAGGCGTGGGCGGGGTGGTCGGAAGCTTCAATCGAAAACGCATGACTTCCCCGGCGGCCGCCAGCGTTGTTGGCAGATTCGTGGGTACAGTGGCTTTCAAATAGCTGGAGTGCGGATTGGGAAACTTCACGAACTCGCCGTCACGCGCCCAACTCAGCGAATTCTGCGGATCGGTGCCGTAACATAGCGTGGGCAAATAGGTGGAATCGTAAGATTCGTGACCCTGAAGCTGGGATTGGTTCAACCAGGAATTGCCGCCGTTGGGGCTGACCACCTGTAGCGTATTCAGCGCATACGCCGCCGGATAGGCGCACCCCGAAGCAACATCACGCACGATCACGCTGGGAATGGTAGTGGGGTCCGCCGCGTTGATATCCAAGTAAGCCCTAACCATCAGGTATCCGGCTACCGGTGGATTGGTGTGCTGCGGAGTATCCACCACGTGCACGGGAGCGCCGGCCACTTGCTGAAAGAAGCCGGGATCGGTATTCCAGTTCATCCCTTGATGCCGAAGAGTGGCGTCTAACGAGTTCACGTCGACGTTATACGCGCTGGTCATGCAACCCGTCTCGATAGTTCCGGGTGTGCCACCGAAGTTCATAGCTACGGCATATTGTTGTCCCGAAGCGTAAGGAATTCCAGGCTGATACGGATTCACGAAACTGGAGGTTAGGGGAACAATATTGGTATCGAGAATAGTTTGAGAAAGAAGATAATGATCGTCGTTCGCGGTCAGGGAAAAGTATCGGGCATTCGGAAAATTACCGACGATGATCAACTGATAGCGCGGATCGACCTTATAAAACATCTGCCAGTAGGTGTCGTTCAGATCGGTCTTGGACTTACCTTGCGGCGCTAAGGGAATGGTGTAGCAGGGATTCTGAAAATTACTGAAGAAGTCGCCCGATGGAAATTCATTCCCGCTGAATTGGGTGGGCAGACCAGCGCAGTTTTGAGCGTGCGAGACGCCCGTACAGAATAAGAAAACAAATGATACAAGGCACACGTATACTACATGCTTCATGATTTCTTGGCCGTTCAGATACCCAGGATTTAAGGATTATACATCGGGCCTGGAGTAATTAAAAGCACTTTTTTCTATTTTGGGCAGTCCTATGCGTACGGTGCCGGCGCGGGATGGTTTGAGCAGCCATTTTCAATTTCGGCGGCGGGCCATTAGAATGAAGCCATGATGCGATCCACTTTGACCGCAGCGGCCGTCGCTTTAAGCATGATGCCGCTTGCCACCGCCCAACCACTGGCTGCCACGCCTCCGATGGGGTGGAATAGCTGGAACCACTTCGAATCGAAGATCGACGACAAAACTGTGCGCGAAGTGGCCGATGCCCTGGTCTCGAGCGGCATGCGCGATGCCGGCTACGTGTACGTGAATATTGACGATACCTGGGAGGCCGGACGCGATGCGCAAGGCAACATCCAGACCAACAGCAAATTTCCGGACATGAAAGCCCTAGCCGATTATGTGCACAGCAAAGGGCTAAAAATCGGCATCTATTCCTCGCCCGGTCCCAAAACCTGTGCAGACTATGAAGGCAGCTATAAACACGAAGAGCAGGACGCGCGGAGTTACGCGGCCTGGGGCATCGACTACCTTAAATACGACTGGTGCAGCGCCGACAAGGTTTATCCGCGCAGCGACATGCCCAGAGTCTATAAGATGATGGCCGACGCCCTCAAAGCTACGGGCCGGCCAATCGTCTTCAGCCTTTGCCAGTATGGCATCGACAAGGTCTGGGAATGGGGGGCGGCCGCGGGAGGCAACTTGTGGCGCACCACCGGCGATATTTCGGATAAATGGGCCAGCATGGAATCCATCGGCTTCAAGCAGAACGGTCTTGAGAAATTTGCCGGTCCGGGCCACTGGAACGATCCCGACATGTTGGAAGTGGGCAATGGCGGTATGAGTCCCACGGAATATCGTACGCACATGAGCCTATGGTCACTGCTGGCCGCGCCGTTATTGGCGGGCAACGACTTGCGCAGCATGACGCCGGAGACGGTGGGCATCCTGACCAACCGCGATGTGATCGCCATTGACCAGGATTCACTGGGCAAGCAGGCGGCGCGCGTGGCGCAGGATGGCTCGAACGAAGTATGGGCCAAACAGTTGGCGGGTGGCGAGTGGGCGGTGGGACTGTTTAACCGCGGGCCCGAGGCGGCCAAGGTCACGGTCCACTGGAAAGATATCGGAACCAGCGGCAAGCACCATGTGCGCGATCTATGGGCGCACCAGGATCGCGGTAACCAGAAAGATCAGTTCTGGTATGAGGTGCCTTCGCACGGCGTGGTGCTGCTGCGCGTGAAGTAGGCGGCTACGGCACGTCCTGCGCCGTGCTACATTTCACCGCATGAAGTTCTTCGCCAGTTTCCTGGCTGTGCCCATGCTGCTGATACCGGCGCACGCGCAGGTCTTTACTTTTACCCACGACGAGATGTTGAAGTACACCTCGCGCAATCCCTTCGACCGCTTCGAGGACGGGCGACCCAAGGTGCCCGACGCCATCCTCGAAAAGGTGAAAGGTCTCTCCGCCGAAGAAGTTTGGGCCGTTTTGCCCGGCGGCGGCTTCCACAATCAATATGAAGGCAACTTCCGCATCCTGCATCCCAACCGCAAGTTGGTGGGCCGCGCTGTAACCGTACAGTTCATGCCGGCGCGTCCCGACGTTGCCGATATCATGGAGACCGACGCCAAGGCCAAAGGCCTTCGGGACAATGGCAATCAGCGGGTACTCGATTTATTGAAGCCGGGCGATGTGTTGGTAGCGGACCTTTTCGGCAAGATCGAAGAAGGCACCATCGTGGGCGACAATTTGGCTACCTATATTTTTGCCATCACGGGCACCGGCCTGGTGGTCGATGGCGCCATCCGCGACCTTGAAGGAATCCAACCGCTGGACATGTCGGTATATTGCCGCGGCGTGCACCCCACGCCGATCCGCAACGTCATGCTCACTGGAATTAATGTTCCCATCCGCATCGGATCCGCCACTGTGATGCCCGGCGACGTCGTCTTCGGCGACAGCGAAGGTGTATACTTCATTCCGCCGCAGATGGTGAAGCAGGTGGTGGACAAGGCCGATGAAACGCACATCCACGACGAGTGGACCCAAGATGAAGATGAAGACCGGGAAATACAAGTCGACCGACATTTATCCCAGTCCGCGCGACCCGGCACTGAAGAAGGAATACGAAGACTACTTAGAAGCAGAACTTGGGTCAACACTGAAACCGACGTTAGTTTTATGAAAAACAAAATCTCACTGGCACTCTGCGCACCGCTTGTTTTCTTTTCGCATCTGATCGCCGCCAACTGGCTTTCCTACGGGCACGACCCGCAACGCACGGGTTGGAGCCCGCAGGAGACCGACCTCAATCGCGACAATGCGAAATCCATGACTCTGCTGTGGAAGGCGCATCTGGATAACCAGCCGCGCGAGTTGAACTCGCTGACCGCGCCGGTGAATGTCGAGTGGGTGACCACCGACAAAGGCATGGCGGAAATCGTGATCGTGGGCGGCGCATCCGACAATCTGTTCGCGCTGGATGCCGGCACCGGCAAGTTGATTTGGAAGAAATCGTTCGAGGCCGAGGGCAAGCCGCGTCGAGGAACCTTTCTGGCTTTGTCCCAACGCCCTGAATGACACGCCGATCATCCGCAAAGACGGCTTCGCGGCGACGGTATTCGTAATTGCCAGCGATGGCAAACTGCATACGCTGAACGCCATCAACGGCGAAGATCGCAAGCCGCCGCAGAAGTTCGTGCCGCCTTTTTCCAAGAACTGGAGCCTGAACCTGGTGGACAATGTTCTGTACACCAATCTGTCGCAGGGCTGCAATGGCGGGCGATCGGGAGTCTACGCCACGGATTTAAGCACGCCGGATCGTCCCACCAAAGTCTTTCAGGCAGCCAACGGAGGCGCGGGCATTTGGGGACGCGCGGGCGTTGCTATCAGCAATCACGGAATGATATTCGCGCAGACCGGCGATGGCTCGTACGACGCGGCCAAAGCCCAATTCCCCGACACTGTGGTTCAACTTTCGGTGAAGGATTTATCGCTGGTTGATTACTTCACCCCGGCCAATCACAATTACCTGACCAGAAAAGATCTGGACATGGGGTCCATGTCTCCAACCGTCTTCTCCGTGGACGGGCGGGAGGTGGTGGCCGCCGGCGGCAAAGAGGGCGTGGTCTACCTGTTGGAGGCACAACACATCGGCGGCGCGGACCATAAGACGCCTCTTTTCCGCAGTCCGGTGATGGCTAATGAAGAGGCTGATTTCGCGGGCCGCGGATTCTGGGGAGCTTTTGCCACCGCCGAAGACGAAGAGAAGAATCGGTGGTTGTATGCGCCGGCTTCGGGACCGGCAGCAAGCACGGCAAAGTTTCCGGTCACCAA
The DNA here is from genome assembly GCA_963738345.1 of Bryobacterales bacterium. Taxonomy (GTDB): domain Bacteria; phylum Acidobacteriota; class Terriglobia; order Bryobacterales; family Bryobacteraceae; genus Bog-159. The sequence goes on along the minus strand of CAVTWI010000002.1, from coordinate 326,860 downwards.
CGGAGAGGCGCCCAACGGCAGCATTATGGCCTTCCGGGTGAGCGGGAAGGATGGCAAATTCGAGGCGGCGCCGGCCTGGATCTCGCGCGATATGAATCTGCCCGAGCCACCCATCGTGGCGGGCGGCCTGGTGTTTGCGATTTCGAACGGTGAGTTCGCGCGCCAGTCCAAAGGTACCGAAGGCGGGTTATATAATTCTGCCGAGCGCATCGCCAAACACACCGGGCATGCGGTTCTTTATGCGTTCGATGCGACCACGGGCAAGGAACTGTATTCGAGCGGCGACACCATCCCCGGCTGGACCCATTTCAGCGGCATTTCCATCTCGGGCGGCAAGATATTCGTCACCACCTACGACTCGAACGTCTACGCTTTCGGATTGAAAGACCAGTAGCGCATTACTGCAGCAGGAACTGGGCGCTCATCGAGCAAAGGGTCGACGTGCCGGATTGAATTCCGGTGCTGAACGAACCGGTTGATGCCGTGGTGCTCGCGAACAATCCGCCGAAACCGGCTGAGGATACGCTGCCGATCGCGGATTCGCCCGTTGCCAGGGTGAGTACCGTACCGGCATGCAGGCCGGCCGCCGCGGCTACCTGTTGTGCCTGGGTTTGCGCCAGCGCTAGTAGCGCCGGTTCCGGACACGAAGCGGGCTGGGAAGCCGACACTCCACCCACTGAGAACGTCAAGCTCAACGAACTGTTCTCCGTGGTGAATTTTTGGGCTGCGGCGGTGATCTGAGCCAGCACCGTAGGCAAGCTCGAAATCGGCGCAGGAATGGTAAAAGACCATTGCAGCCCGTACTGTGCCACCGTCTGGTCGCCGCTTTGGGTATAGATCGTCGTGGTGTTCATCCCCGTAAACGATAATCCAGTGATGCCCGCCGTTTGGAGAGCGCCTGTGATGTCGTCGAGCGCTGACCCCATCGGGGATGTTACGTTCACTGCTATGGTCGCCTGATCGGGCGAAACCGGGATGATCTGAGACACACTGATAGCGATGGCGTTCGGACCTGCCGCATAGAACAGGCCGCCCATGGCGTACTTCACGGCCATTGAGCAGGGCGCCGTAGTTGCCGTCGAAACCGAACTGCTAAGTCCGATGATTCCTCCGAGCGCCTGACTGGCAGCACTGGCCAGAGCCTGCGCCTGGGTACGCGCGTCCGAGACTAAGCTGGCGAGGTTGCAGGATGAGGAAGCCTGTCCGGAAGACGAAGTGCTAGACACGGAAAACGATAGTGCCAAGCCGCTGTTGTTTTGCGAGATGGTGTTCTGCAATGCCGCCAGGCTGGCAGCCACGCTTTTCTGGCTCGAGAACGGAACAGTCAACTGAAAGAGCCAACCCAGCGTGGGGGTGGATGTACCCACAACTCCAACGATGTTCGCAGGCGGTGGAACGAGCGTGCTCACAATATTGGTCAGGTTTGACGCGGTGATGCCTACGCCCGAAAGCCGGGCCACGATGCTGCTCAAACTGGCCGTGAAGGGCGAGTCCACCTCAACAGAGAAAACCGACTGCCCCGGTTGTAGGGCGGCGGTCTGCGACACGGTCACAGTAACCGAACCAGTGGCGATCTGCGCTCTCAGCAATACGGGTGAGAGAATCGCGGCAGCGGCAAGGATGCAATAATTTAGACTCTTCATGGTAGCCTTCCGGCTAACCAGCAGTATAGCGCTACGAGGAGGGACTTACTTCCCGGACACGCGAAAGTCGTCGAAGTAAGTGACACTGTCGGCTTTGGTCCAGAGGCCCACTTTGCCAGAATCGCGAAAAGTGGAATCCTGTACTTCGAACAACCGCCGGTGGTTGAAATACACGCTGAAAAGCGGACCGCGGAACTGCACTTTCAGCACATTCCATTCGTTCAACGGCACAGGGTGTTTCACGCCATAGCTAGTGGGCGCGCCGCGCGATGCCAACGGGGAGCGTTTGCCGTCCTCAACCTTATAGAGGATGATGGTGTTTTCCATCGAATTGGCGCGCACGAGGTAGTAGTTGTCCGGGTCGCGGAAACGCCAAACCAATCCTCCGGTTCGATCTTCGGTCCCGGAAACCGTCTTCACTTTCACGCTCACTTCGCCGTCCTTCACGGCTGTCTTGTTGAGTATGGCGAGCGGACACCTGCTACGTGCGGACGTGTGCGAGGTTTGGGCGAAGACATACGGAGGGCTAGGTGCGCTGGGATCCTTGACGACCTCCCACCGGGGCGCGACACCAGTACTTTCGGCGACGGTCCACCCCGCCGGGACTGAACCCGGTTGCGCGGAATCGAAGTTAATGGTTTGCGAGGCCGTACCCCAAAGGGCCAAAGCCGTTAACCAACCGATGGTTTTCATGCTTAAGAACGCTCACCCCAGCGTGCTTATCTCCTTTGTAACACCCGTCACGATCCGCCACAACTTCCGGCTCGTGCTACATTCGGAGCCGTGCGACTTTTGTTAATCGACGACGATACCGAATTGTGTTCCCTGGTGGCCGAGTTTCTGAAGAATGAAGGCTTCTCCGTGGAGTGCGTGCACGAAGGCCGGCAAGGTCTCGACAAGGCTCTGCATGGCGGTTTCAACCTGGTGATCCTCGACGTCATGCTTCCCGGATTGGACGGTTTCGAACTACTGCGCAAACTGCGCAAAGACAGCAGGGTGCCGGTGCTGATGCTGACCGCGCGTGCCGACGATGTGGACCGTATCGTTGGACTCGAACTGGGCGCCGACGACTACCTGCCCAAGCCGTTTAACCCGCGGGAGCTGGTGGCCCGGGTGCGCGCCATCCTGCGGCGCTACGAACCGCGCACGGCGGCTGCCGGAAGGGTGGAAGTGAACGGGGTAATGCTCGATCCCGCGACCCGCCAGGTAACCGTGGATGGTCAAGCCGTCGACCTCACCACGTTCGAGTTCGATATCCTCGAAATCCTGATGCGCGCCGCGGGCCGGGTACTGTCGCGCGACGACCTGATGGAGAACCTCTACAACCGGCGCGCCACCGCCTTCGATCGCTCGATCGACATGCACATCAGCCACATCCGCCGGAAACTCGAGACCAAACGCCCGTTCATTAAAACGATCCGCAGTGTGGGGTATCAGTTCTTGCAGTCGCCGCAGGATGAGGCGATCGAATGAACTCGCTGTTCGCTAAAATCCTGTTGTGGTTTTGGGCCGCGCTGGTGATCAACACCATTGGCTCGGCCTTGATTTCCGGCTTGTCGGGTCCCCGGACGAACCTGGTGGCGCGGGTGGTCGCTTTTCAGCTGGAGGAAGCGCGCGCCGCGTATGAATCCGGCGGGCGGCCGGGATTGGAAGCCTTCACGCAACGCTTCCACAAAGTCTTCACGGGTGAAGGTGTATTGACCGATTCCACGGGCCACGACCTGCTCACAGGGGAAGACGACTCCAGTCTGCTGGGCGAGCCGGCCCGATTCCCCGCTTTTCGTGTACGAGGTACGGCTATCACTCGCCACACTGCCGACGGCAAGTACTGGTTTGTTTTCGTGATCCCGCATCAGCGCCTGGCGTATTGGTTTCTGGGGCCACAGCACTGGTGGATGCTCGGGGTGGGCACGCTTCTGTGTTATCTGCTGGCGTACTATCTAACGTATCCGGTGCGCACGCTGCAGCGCGCGGTCGAGCGCTTCGGCCACGGCGATCTTTCGGCGCGCGCCGCTCCCCGTAGGCGCGATGAATTAGGGGAATTGGGCCGCACCTTCGATCGCATGGCCGACCGCATCCAGACATTGCTGGATGCCGAGCACCGTTTACTGCTGGATATCTCGCACGAATTACGTTCGCCGCTGGCGCGCTTACGGGTGGCCGTGGAACTGGCCCGGACCGGCCAGAACCGCGAGGCGCACCTGGACCGTATTGACAAGGAAGCTGAACGGCTGAACTCGCTGGTCGGGGGGCTGTTGCAAGTAACGCGCGCCGAAGGCGAGCCCGGCTCGATGCGGCGGGAGCCTGTACGGATCGACGAGTTGCTGGAAGAACTGGTTTCCGACTCATCGATTGAAGCGCAGTCGCGAAGAATTGAACTACGGCTGACCGGCGCGCAGCCGGCGATTGTGGAGGGTGATGCCGAGTTGTTGCGGCGGGCGATCGAAAACGTGTTGCGCAACGCCATTCGGCATGCGCCCCAGGGCACGGCAGTGGAAGCCGGCCTGATCAATTCCGACAGGCGGGCTGTAATCCGGATACGGGACTACGGGCCCGGCGTTCCCGAAGAAGCCTTGCCGCGAATCTTCGACGCCTTTTACCGCGTGGAGACGGATCGCGACCGGGCCAGTGGCGGTGCGGGCCTGGGACTATCCATCGCCCGTCGCGCGGTCGAACTGCATAAGGGCGACGTCCACGCGAGCAACGCGGAGCCGGGGCTAGTCGTGGAAATCGATCTGCCTGCTACGCCGGCCTGAACCAGCGGACAGGTTAAGGTTGCTAAGCTGAGGCTGAATGGCAGACTGGTCGCCCACATCCTGGAAGAGTAAGCCGGCCGAGCAGCAGCCGCAATATCCGCGCGAAGACGCCGTCGCGCGCGTGGTTGACGAAATATCGACACTGCCGCCGCTGGTGACCTCCTGGGAGATCCACGCCTTGCGCACTCAGTTGGCGGAAGCCGCGCGCGGTGAACGGTTCCTGCTGCAAGGCGGCGACTGCGCGGAGCGCTACGACCATTGCGATTCGGGCACCATCGCCAACAAGCTCAAAATCCTGCTGCAGATGAGCCTGGTGCTGGCGCTCGGCGGGCAGCGGCGGGTGATCCGCCTGGGCCGCTTCGCCGGGCAATACGCCAAGCCTCGTTCCGATGAATTTGAAACACGTAACGGCGTAACCCTGCCCAGCTATCGAGGCGACCTGATCAATTGCCCCGAGTTCACCGAGGCTGCCCGCACGCCCGATCCGCAGTTGATGCTGCGCGGATACGAACGCGCCGCGCTTACGCTGAACTTCATCCGCGCGCTGGTCAGCCGCGGTTTCGTCGATCCCGCGCGCCTGGACTATTGGAATTTGGACTGGGTGAAGGATTCGCCCATGGCCGAGGAATACCGGCGCGTCGCCCGGCAGATCGGCGAGTCCATTAAGTTCATGGAGAGCCTGATGGGCGTCCACCCAGGGGAACTGCAATGGATCGATTTCTTCACCAGCCACGAAGGTTTGCACCTGCTTTACGAACAGGCGCAAACGCGGCGCGTACCCCGGCAGGAAGGCTGGTATGATCTCTCCGCGCATTTTCCGTGGATCGGAATGCGGACGGCCGATCCGCACGGCGCGCACGTGGAATTCTTTCGCGGCGTGCGAAATCCCATCGGCGTTAAGATCGGGGCGGGCGTTGCTCCGGCCCAGCTTAGGGAGTTGATCGAAATTCTGCATCCGGACGACGAACCGGGACGGTTGACCCTAATTCACCGCTTCGGCGCCGACCGCATCAGCAGGTTCCTGCCGCCTTTGATCGAAGCTGCGCGCGCTACCGGCCGGACCGTACTGTGGTGTTGCGATCCCATGCACGGCAACACCCGTACTACGGCGGATGGCATCAAGACCCGCAACTTCGACGAGATTCTGGGCGAACTCGACCAGGCCTTCGACATCCACGCCGCTTGCGGAAGCCGGCTCGGAGGCATCCATATCGAGGTTGCGGGCGAAGACGTGACGGAGTGCGTTGGAGGCGCGCGCGGACTGTGCGAGGCTGATCTGAAACTAGCCTACAGATCCGGTTTGGATCCGCGCCTCAACTATGAGCAGGCGCTCGAGATGGCGCTGTTCGTTTCGCGCAAGATGAGCCGGTGCAATGGAGCGGCCTCGACTTAAGCAGGCGTTTACTTAAGCGACGAGATGGATGCGGTTGCGTCCTTCGCCTTTGGCGCAATATAGGGCTTGGTCGGCGGTATGCAACAGGGCTTTCGCGGACCGTTCGCCGCTGTACTGGACCACTCCGAAACTGGCGGTCACCGAGAAGGGGCATCCATCCGGCGCATGGTACTCCAGGCGCTCCCATTGTTCCCGCAGCCGCTCCATCAATGGCCCGGCACGATCTCCGCCGGTATTCGGCAGTACGATGCAGAATTCGTCGCCGCCCAACCGTCCCGCGATGTCGCCGTTGCGGATGCCGCCGCGCACCAATTTTCCGAACGCAGCCAGAATTTCGTCGCCGGCTGCATGCCCGTGCGTGTCGTTGATGACTTTGAATTTGTCGATGTCGCAAATACAAAGAGACAGCGGTTGCCCGGTATGCGCGGCTTGGGCGATGGCGAAATCCAGTTGCGCCATCAAGCTGTGACGGCTGGCCAGCCCAGTTAAGGTATCGTGCGCCACGTGGTACTTGGCCTTGCGGAAGGCTGCCTCCACGGTAGTCAGGTCCTTCACCACCACCGCCAGTGAAACGAACAGCAGAAATAGCGCGGCCGCACAGCTTAGCACCACCATCCATTGGAGCCGGCGGCTACTGACGTCCTGCTGCGCGAAACGCGATGCCAGCGTCTCCTGCTCGTCATGCTCCATTTCCTGAATGCCTTGCCGGATCTCTTCCAGATATTCTGGTCCGCGATCAAAGGTCAGAATGCGGCGGGCTGCGCCAAATCCCTGGTCGTGCCCGATCTTGAGCAGTGCGTCGAGCAGGTCCAGGCGATGCAGGATTAAAGGCTCCAATTTCTGGATGCGCGCTTGCTGCCTGGGACTGCCGGCGGTCACCCTGCGGACAGCATCCAGGCGGCGGCGTGTTTCGGTCAGCCCCGCGGAATACGGCGCCAAATAAGATTCCTGATCCGTAAGTAGAAAGCCACGCAATTCAGTTTCGGCCTGCGTGATGCCGGCAGAAGTGGCTTCCAGTTGCGTCAAGACATCGTGTGTGTGCGCAACCCAACGGGCATTATCAATAAGTTTGGTAGACGCCTGATATACGGCTGTGCTAATGCCGATTAGACAAACGGCAACGCCCGCAGCCGCGGCTCTGATTTCATAACTTGCCAGCAAACGTTAAGAATCTCACGTCCCCTTTCGATATTCTAGTTTCTTTTGGTTAACTGACTTGGTACCACGATTGCTATACGATTCCCAGCAGAAGTCAGGCGCACAGGTGGGAGTTGAACATGATCAGGAGAATGCGCGAATTGTGGTGTAAAGCGGCGCACGGACGGCCCATGTGGCCGATGCACGGCAAATATATTTGTTCGAGCTGTTTTCGCGAGTACCCGGTGAAGTGGGGTGAAGAAACCGCTACCGTGCAGCGCCGGGAAATATCTTACTTGGAGCCCATTGTCGTATGTCAGACGAGATCAAACGAATCGCCTACTACCGCCTGCTAATCGACGAAGAAGCTGGCGGGGCTGCCGCCATCGTCAACAGTGTCTTACGCGCCGGAATCAAACTGCTGGCTTTCTCCAGTTCGATCGACGGCCGGGGCGGATCGCGCCTGGACTTGGTTCCCGAATCCTGCGAAGCCTTCGAAGCCGGAACCAAGGGCATGGGTTTCGAGGGCAGCAAACAAGAAGCCGCGTTTCTGGTCACGGGCGACTATCCGCCGGACACCGCCATGGAAACCGTGAGCAAACTCGTGCAAGAAGGTGTAGGAGTAACGTCCATGCAATTTGTGTCAGTCGGGGATGAAGGTTATGGCGCCGTGATCTGCGTCACTCCCGCGGACTTCCGGCGCGCCGGCGAATTGCTGCAACTGACCGAGGTCGAGCCCGACACTGTCGACGAAGCGTCCGAAGAATCATTTCCCGCTAGTGACGCTCCAGCTTGGGCGCCGGCAGTTTAGCTACGCGACATACCAGGGAACGTTGATTACCAGGATGCGGCCATTGCCCTTGAAGTAGAGCATAGACTTCAGGGCAGTGCCGCGTTGGTTGTGGAGTAAGTGGTAATACCAGCGGCGCTCCACGATTTCGGGGATCACAACTGCGACCTGACGATCCGGATTCTTATCCGCTAGCGCCAGGATGTAATCCACAATTGGGGTGATGACGAAGCGGTACGGCGAGGGCAGCACCACCAGCCTGGGCGGCACCATGCCGAGTTGCTGTACAGGACGTTCGACAAAGGTGCACCACTCCTGTTTCAGAAACAGAGTATGTTCTCCGGAGTCAATATGCAAGGCTACGACTTCGGGAGAGATGGTGAGGGCGAAGGTCAGAGCGTTTTTTGCGATTTTGCTCCAACGATCGAGAGGCAAGACAACCAACGGCGGCTTAAAGCCATGTAACTCAAGTGGCGACTGACTGAGCACCGACATACTAACTTTGTGATACTGGCGGCGGACCATGATCATGACAGCCAAGAGAGCGGGGATCAACAACAAAGTGATCCAGGCGCCCTCTGTAAACTTAGCGACCATGACGACGATCACGGTAACCGCGGTAGCTGTCGCGCCCAGTGCGTTGACGAACATACTGCGGCCCGATCCGGGCCCACGGACGCGTCTCCAGTGGAAGACCATGCCGGCCTGTGAGAGGGTGAAGGCGAGGAAAGCACCTACGGCATAGAGTGGGATCAGCCGGTCGGTGACGCCGCCGAAGGCAATGATTAATAGGGCGGCGAGGACGGCGAGAACGTAGACACCGTAGGAATAGACCAAGCGGCGTCCGCGGGCGGCGAACGAACGGGGCAGGTAGCCATCATGGGCGATGATGCGGCAGAGGCGGGGGAAATCCGCGAAAGCGGTATTAGCGGACAATGACAAGACGAGTAGAATCGAGCCCATAGTGAGGTAATAGAACGCGCCTTTGCCGGCCACGGCAGCAACTAACATCGCGAGGACACTCTGGTATCCGGGAGCGCCGGGATCGGTGGCTGCGATTCCGTAGACTTTCACCAGATAGGCGATACCTGCCAGCAACACGATGAGCAGTCCAATAATGATTGCCAGGGTCCGCCGTGCGTTTTCCGCGGTCGGCTCTCGGAAAGCCTTCACGCCATTGGAGACCGCTTCTACTCCTGTCATGGCACTGCAACCGCTGGCAAAGGCCCTGAGGAGCAGCCACGCAGTTACAGCGGCGAGCGCGGGGGGCGGGGGCGGCAGGGCCACAATGGGGATTGGATGACCACCGCTGGCCAAGGTCTTCGCCAGACCAATCGCAATGGTGATGAGTAAGGTGCCGACGAAGAGATAAGTTGGAAGTAAGAAGACTGCACCGGTCTCACGGACACCGCGCAGGTTGACCAGGGTCACTAGCACCAGGATCGCCAGACAGATCAGTAGAGTGTGGGGCAGGAGGCTGGGGATGGCCGACACAAGTGCGCCTACACCCGCGGAGATGCCTACGGCGACCGTCAGGATGTAATCGATCATGAGGGCGGCGGCGGCCAGCAGTCCCGGGAAGACGCCAAGGTTGGAGCGCGCCACCGTATAGGATCCGCCGCCTCCGGGATAGGCTTCGATGGTCTGGCGATAGGAGAAGAAGACGATGGTGAGGAGTATCACGATACTGATACTGATGGGAAGGATGTAGGCCACTCCGGCGGCACCCAGGGGGATCAGGAGGGTGAGCGCGGCTTCGGGTCCATACGCGGCGGAACTGAGCGCGTCAAGGCCAAAAATAGGGATGCCGGCGGAGGTGCCGATGCGTTCGGCTCGTTCGTCGGAAGTGGGGAGTGGCGATCCAAACAGGAGGTCGAGAAGAGGCATGCGGTTCGGACCATGTTACCGCAGATGGCCCTAAGCGGTAATGTGACTTATCATACGATGCGGCGGGGGCGGCGGGGCTAGCGGGAAGTATAATTGGCCAGGAGGTTGGCATGCAGCGCCGAGTCATATCGCTAATATTATCAACCGTTGTCTTGGGCGTCGCGATGGTAGGGCATACAGTCGCACAAACCTTCAACACGCTAGTTAGTTTCAACGGGCTCAACGGAGCTACACCTAATTTCGGACCGTTAATTCAGGGAACGGATGGTTTCCTGTATGGAGAAACGAAGGTGGGCGGAGCCAATAACCGGGGGACGGCTTACAAGGTCTCGACGAATGGGACGCTAACTACTATCTACAGTTTCTGCGCGCTGGCGAATTGCGTGGACGGAACGTACCCCTGGGGCGGTCTGGTGCTGGCGACTGACGGGAACCTATACGGGACCACTGCGAGCGGCGGTGCTAACGGCAACGGAACGATTTTCAAAGTGACAACCGCAGGCATACTAAGCACGCTACATAACTTTGACGGAACCGACGGCTCCAACGCTTACGGCGGGCTGATGCAAGGGGCTGACGGCCTGCTATACGGTACTACGGAACTGGGAGGTTCGCCGCAACTTGGAACGGTTTTCAAGATAACGTTGAGCGGTACGTTCACGACCATCCACTCTTTCAATGGGACGGATGGCGCCGGGCCGTATGCCGGGTTGATTCAGGCCAATGACGGCATCCTTTACGGGACGACTTACGGGGGCGGGGCTAATGACGATGGCACGGTCTTCAGAATTACACCGGCCGGCGTACTTACTACACTGCATAACTTTACGGGAATCGACGGGAAGAATCCCACGGCGGCGCTGGTGGAGGGCCGGGATGGATACTTCTACGGGACCACATCGGCGGGCGGCCCAGGGGGCAACCCATGCCAGTGTTTTGGAACGGTCTTTCAGATCTCGACAGCGGGTGATTTCAAAACCCTGGCAACCTTTAGCGACAACGGTGACGGCACCACACCGCTGGCGTCATTGATTCAAGCGACCGACGGAAAATTGTACGGCACGGCTTTCGGATCACCACAAGCACCGGCCAAGAAGAGTATTGACGGCAGCATCTTCGTGCTTTCGCCGAAGAGCCCGGTGAGCGAGATTTACGATTTCGGAACGAGTTACTACAATGGGGATCCTGAGGCAGCTTTGCTGCAAGGCACCGACGGGAATTTCTATGGAACAACGCTTTTTGGGGGCGCAGTTCCGGCAGATGGCACCGTGTTCAAACTATCTACCGGCTTGGGACCATTCGTCAGAATGCTGCCTGTCTCAGGGAAGGTGGGAGCTACGATCAGGATTCTGGGGACAGATCTAGCGGGAACATCACGCGTCAGCTTTAACGGAACGGCGGCGGCGTTTTCAGTAGCGGCAGTGACGGAGATTATTGCGACGGTGCCGGCAGGCGCGACGACGGGTACAGTCGAAGTGACTACGCCGGGCGGCACGCTGGAGAGCAACATCGCATTCTTTGTGCGGCAGTGAGGTTACGGGGTGGCGCCGGATGCGGTAAGATTTGTTCGAGGCAATCCCCGTAGATTATGGATACGACGTACTCAAAGGCCGTGGCACTGGCGGTGCCGGTCTTTCTGGCCTTGATCGCTTTGGAATTCGCGCTTGACCGCTGGAAGCGGACTCACTACTATCATCTGGCGGATGCCATCAACAGTCTGAGTTGCGGAGTGGTAAGTACAGGGGTCCGGGTGTTTTTCGGATTTCTGGGGATTTTCTTTTACGAATGGGTGCTGCTGCATTGGGCGCCGTTTGGGTTGCCGGCAAAGTTTTGGGGCACGTGGGTTTTCGCGTTCGTGTTTTACGATCTTTGCTACTACTGGAACCACAGGTGGGGACATACGGTAGGTCTGTTCTGGGCGTCACACGTAGTGCACCACCAGAGCGAAGAGTTCAACCTGACCACGGCCTTGCGGCAGCCGGGGACGGGCGCCTTCCTGGGATGGATTTTCTATCTGCCGATGGCGCTTTGCGGGATCCCGGTGACGGTAATGCTGCTGGTGGGAGTAGCGCAGCTTTTCTATCAGTTCTGGCCGCACACACAACTGATCGGCCGCCTTGGATTTTTGGATCGCTGGATACAGACACCGTCGAACCACCGGGTGCATCACGCGCAGAACGATATCTACCTGGATAAGAATTACGTTGGGGTGTTCCTGATCTGGGACCGGCTGTTCGGCAGTTTCCAGGAAGAATTGGACGAGGAACCTTGTATCTTTGGGATCCGGGGGCAATTGAATAGCTGGAATCCGGTGTGGGCGAACCTACATTACTATGTGGCGATGGCCAAGGACGCCTGGCATGCGGAGCGGTGGATTGACAAGGTCAGGGTTTGGTTCAAGCCGCCGGGCTGGCGTCCGGCAGATGTGGCGGCACGATTTCCGAAGCGGCCGTACGATCCGCGCGTGGATTTCGTGAAGTTCGATCCGCCGCGCAATGTGGCACTGAGCGTTTACGGACTGGTGCAGTTCGTGGCGCTGGTGGCCGCCAACAGCCAGTTTCTGGCGCTGCTACCCAAACAGGGCACGGCGTTGAACGTGGCATACTTCCTGTTTATTCTGGGATCGCTGGTGTGCCTGGGGGGGGTATTGGAGAACCGGCGGGAGTTTCTGATCGCGGAAGGGGCGCGGCTGACGGGGACGGCTTTGGTGGTGCTGGGCACGGGCGCGTGGTTCGGCGGCGTGCGCGATGCGTGGGTAGTGATTCCAGTGGTGGCGTTTCAGGCGGTTTCACTTTGCTGGCTGTGGGTAGCGGCGCGGGCAGGGGCTTCACGAGTAACCCAACTGACTCCGGCGACCTAGATACGCAGCCATGAGCAGCGCGAGGGTAGCGAGCACGTAGACGGGCGTGGATGCCGGCGATTTCGCCATGCCGGTGAAATCGAGACCGGGCAAGTGGTTCATGACGCCGACGTACCACCACAGCGTGTAGATAGCTTCGAAGAGTTTGCTCGATCCGCTCCAGACGCCTAACGCTAACGCGAGGGTGGGTATGAAGAGGACTCCGGCAAGCCATGCGGCGAAACCGGAAAAATCGCGGGTGAGTAACAGGCGAATGCCAAGTCCACCGCAGGTGCAGAGAGCCACGGTCACACCGGCCGCCCATAGCGCGGGCAGTTGGCGATCGAGCGCGTGCTGGCAGGAATACATCAGTTTGCGGGTGTCATGGCGGGCCTCGCGCGATCCCAGTTGCGACCAGATCAGAATGGGCCAAAGCCAGGCGAGTGAGGCGACGATTTGACGGGCTTGTGGGTCGGGCACCACAAGACTGGCGGTGAACAGACCGGCGGCCGTGAGGTACCACCACCAACGCCTGCCCTTCAGCATGAGCCGCAATTCGGCGGCGATCAGGCGGGGAATGCGGGGAACTCGGGGCGCGTGCAGCAATGGCGCCAAATGATCCAAATCCGGTCCATTCGCAGCAGAGGGGGGGCGTCGGGCACATCCTGTGTTTCGAGAATCCGCCGCGAGCGTGGAGGGCGTCCCCAAAGGGCCGGATCGAAGCGGTGAAAGAAGAAGGCGGAAAGCCAGGCGATAGCGATGGCGATGGCGATCCACTGCAGACGGCCCAGGATGACTTGCGGCGTCCAGACGATGCCGGTCCACAGGAATGTCCTGGTAGCGTCAGACACGGGTCCGGCCTGCAAATTGAAGCCGTCGCTATAGGCCGGATCGATGAGTTTCAACGCTTTGACCATGTGTTGCATGAAGAAACCGAGGCCCAGGTACTCATTGATATTGGCCACGCCGCTGGCACCGATGTAGCCAGCCCAAGCGAAGAAATAGACCACGTTGCCTGCGCCGCTGCGCAACACGGGCAAGGTTTCAAATAATACCGCTAGAGCCGCGGTCATGGCCATGGCGGGCAGGGCGACCCATACAAACGGCGACAGAAGTTGTCCCCATTCGATACCGGTTTCGGCGCGCGCTATTTGGAAGGCGATAGCGGAAATAGCTAGCACGGCGACCATGGCGGAAAGCACCGCGAAGTTACTCAGCGCCTTTCCGAGGGTATACATGCTTTTGGTCATAGGCGTGGTGGCCAAGACCAGGCCCACGCGCGTTTGTTGGTCGCGCTGGATAGTGTTCTTCACGATGTAGAAGCCCGCCAGCGTGATGAAGGTGGTGGTGACGATGGTCATCATGCCGCCGACCCAGGCGGAGTTATAGACGCCGCGGTATGCGCCGAGCCTGAGGGAGATATTGCCTGTGAAAGTTAAATAAGCGAGCCCAACAGCAAAGGCAAGGGTGAGCAAGAAGCTATAGCGGCGCACGCGTTCCAGGAAATCGGCGCGGGCCAGGTGGTAGAGTACGCGTGCGTTCATCATCTGGAAACGGCCTCGGCGTGGTGCGCACGGTGCGCGGATAAACAATGTAGATATGCATCTTCAAGAGTTGGTGGCACGGCGACGGCGCCCGCGGGTGCGGATTCCGCCAGCAGGCGGACGTGCACGCCATCGGCACGGCGGACAGTTCCACTGATCAGGTAGCGCTGCCGGACGGCGGCGAGATCGGCGCTGGGGATGATCCATTCCCAGACGCAGCCTTCCGCTTCGCGCAGCAGCAGTTCCGGCGAGGCGTGCGCCACCAAAGTGCCGTTCGAGATCAGGGCGATTTCGGTGGCGGTGGCTTCCACGTCGGACACAATGTGCGTGGAGAGGATCACGATGCGGTCGCCTGAAAGATCCGAAAGCAGGTTGCGGAAGCGCACGCGCTCTTCGGGATCGAGGCCGGCGGTGGGTTCGTCGACGATAAGCAATTGCGGATCGTTCAGCAGGGCTTGAGCGATCCCGACGCGCTGGCGCATGCCGCCGGAAAAGCCGCCCAGGGGACGTTTGCGCGCTTCGGTGAGGTTGACCAGTTGCAACAATTCGTCGATGCGGTGGCGGGCGGTGGAGGCGGCGAGCCCTTTTACGGCGGCCAGGTATTCCAGGAATTCGACTGCGTTGAGGTTAGGGTATACACCGAAATCCTGCGGAAGATAGCCAAGCACGGCGCGGACTGCGTCGGGATTGCGCTGGAGGTCGCCGCCATTCCAGGTGATGGTCCCCTCGCTGGCGCGGGTGATGGTGGCGATAATATTCATCAGCGTACTTTTTCCGGCGCCGTTAGGGCCGAGAAGACCGAGGACACCGGGACGGAGAGTGAGGCTGAAGTTGCGCAGCGACCACTGGCCCTGCCTGCCGGGGTATAGTTTGCCGACTTTATCGATTGTGAGTTGCATGGCGAGTTGTGGAATAAGCGGCCTTTCATAGCGCAGTAACGAGATTACGCCGGCGTAAGTTCCTTCGGTGAGCGGAGATAATGAATGTATGGAATTGAGTGAACGAGTCGCCAGGTCCGCGGAGGCAGCGTTGGCGGACCACCAGTATGTGAGCCTGATCGATGTACTGAGCGGCATGAGCCTGCTTCAAAACGTGGGGACGTGGCACAACGGGCGAGTGAAGTATGTAGACGAACTGATGCAGGGGAGTCCGGAGAAAATACGCAAGGTGATCGAATTATTTCAGGGATGGGCAGCGGGCCGCGGTTTGCGCCGCGAGGACTTACCGCCGCACGCTTCGTTTTTGCACACGCCGCCGAAGTACCATTTGGCGAGCGAGTATCCGGCGTTGGAGCGGGCGTTCCGGGCGCATTACGTCTCTCCGGGAATGCCGGAAAAGAAACTGGAACATCTGGTCAAAAAGGTGAATGCGGTGGCGCCGCCGACGGTGTTTATGATCGTGAAGGATTCCAAGTGTTCGCAATGCGGGTGCGAGTTGAGCCGGGGCGAGATGCTAACTATGCTGGAGAACCGGCCTTTGTGTCTGGAATGCGGCGATCTGGATCATCTGGTTTATATAGCGAGCGGAAACGCGGCGCTCACGCGGCGGTCGACCAAGTACAGCAGCCTGTGGGCGGTAGTCGTGAGGTTCAGCAAAGCGCGGGGGCGGTACGAGCGGCAAGGCGTGATGGTGCAGGCGGAGGCGCTCGAGAAGGCGGAGCAGGAGTGCTTGGAAGATGCGGATATGCGTGCGGCTCGGGCGGTGCGCGATGCGGAACGGCGCGGCTTAGAAGATGTAGAACTAGCGGCGCGCATGGCCGAGAGGATTCAGGCGTTGTACCCCGGTTGTCCACCGGACGAGGCGCGCGAGATCGCCAGGCATACGGCGTTACGCGGCAGCGGACGGGTGGGCCGATCGGCAGAAGGGCGGGCGCTCGACGACCGGGCGCTAGAACTGGCCGTAGGCGCTTGGATCAGACACCAGCATACGCGGTACGACGAACTTCTGATGGAAGGCATGGAACGCACGCCGGCGCGGGAGAAGATCCGCGAAGAGATGGATCGCGTGTTGGAACGCTGGGCTATGGCCGAGGCGACCGGCGCGGTTTAAGCCTGTTTGGCGGCTAATTCGCCGATTACAGGGAGCACGACTCGTTTACCCTGATAGGTCTGGATCAGCAAGTAGATCCACAAGACGAAGAAGGCGAGATCGATGATGGAGATCACAAACCACAATCCCCAGGGAAGAATCGCGCGGAACGCTACCCAGACGATGATCACGGCGACATGCAGGAAGATCGACTGGAAGGCGTTGAAGCGAACCAGTTTGCTTTTGTTGTAGGGCTCGAGGACCAGGAAGATGATTCCGGTGATGAGGCCCAAGAGGTAACAGAGGGCTGCCGCAGTATTCTCGGGCAAGCCGGGCGCCGAGACAGCCGGCAAATTCACTGGCGGAGTGGCCGCGGGTGCCGCGGGATCCACTGCCGTTCCACATTTTGCGCAATAGCGCCCTTCCACTGCCGCTCCGCAATTCGGACAAAA
Organism: Bryobacterales bacterium; assembly: GCA_963738345.1. Taxonomy (GTDB): domain Bacteria; phylum Acidobacteriota; class Terriglobia; order Bryobacterales; family Bryobacteraceae; genus Bog-159. The sequence goes on along the minus strand of CAVTWI010000002.1, from coordinate 310,391 downwards.
TGCCATAGTTCCTCCGTTTAGTTTTTGCCGCTAGGTGGCGCGTCCCGTTCGGGGGGCGGCGAAGGAAAAGACTAATCCACCCAGGACAGCGCCCAGGATGATCGCACGATTCCCCACGCCCATCAGATCGACCCCGAGGCCGATCAGACCGCCCATAGCCATACCGACGACCGCTACCACGAGTCTTTTTAACATATCTTGCTATGCTCAATATACCTATGAGTATTGGAATTGTCATCTTTGCGCATGGGTCAAGTGTCACATCTGCCAATGACGCAGTCAGGAGCGTTGCGGCGGCGATGGCCGCGGCGGCTGGGTTCGAGTTGGTGGAGACTGCGTTTCTGGAAGGGCGTCCAACGCTCGCGGATGCGGTCGAACGCTTGGCGGCGCGCGGCGCGGGGAAGATTCTGGTAGTTCCTTATTTCCTGACGCTTGGCATTCACCTGCAGCGGGATTTACCTGCAATGGTGGATGAACTGGCTCGAAGCCACGGGGAACTCGAAATTCGCGTGACGCCACCTCTGGATGGGGATCCAGGGCTGGTGAGGATTCTGGTGGAGCGGGCCATTTCAGGGATAGCAGATTGGAAATAAAGCAGTTATCAATGGTTATGTAATACTTCCCCCATATTCCTGACAATCTCCTTATCTTTTACTTGACAACAACACACTAAAGATTGATAATGGAGCTGTACTAATGAGTATCAGGAGGATCTCAGAAACATGGGAAAGATCATAGGCATCGACTTGGGAACCACGAACTCCGTGGTTGCCGTGATGGAAGGCGGGCAGCCTACCGTAATTGCGAACCAGGAGGGCAACCGCACGACGCCTTCCGTGGTGGCGTTCACCAAGAGTGGGGAAAGGCTGGTTGGCCAGGTAGCCAAGCGCCAAGCCATCACCAATCCCGAGAACACGATTTTCTCGATCAAGCGCTTCATGGGGCGGCGCTTTGACGAAGTTACCGAAGAAATGAAGATGGTGCCCTATAAAGTGGTGCGTGGCGACACGAATGATGCGCGTGTGGATGTAAGCGGCAAGAAGTACTCACCGCCGGAGATTTCGGCGATGATCCTGGGCAAGTTGAAGGAAGCGGCAGAAGCATATTTGGGCGGTAAGGTTACGCAGGCCGTAATCACGGTTCCGGCATACTTCAACGATGCGCAGCGGCAAGCCACCAAGGACGCCGGCAAGATCGCGGGCCTGGAAGTGATGCGTATTATCAACGAGCCCACCGCGGCGGCGTTGGCATACGGCTTGGACAAGAAGAAGAACGAAACCATTGCGGTTTACGACTTTGGCGGCGGCACATTCGATATTTCGATCCTGGAAGTTGGCGAAGGCGTGGTGGAGGTGAAATCCACCAATGGCGACACGCACCTGGGCGGCGACAATATCGATCAGTGTGTGATGGACTGGATTATCACCGAATTCAAGCGCGAGTCTGGGATTGAACTGAACAAAGACCAGATGGCGCTGCAGCGGTTGAAGGAAGCGGCGGAGAAGGCCAAGATGGAACTCTCCACGTTACTCGAAACCGAGATCAACCTGCCGTTCATAACGGCGGACGCTTCGGGTCCCAAGCACCTGACCATGAAGCTCACGCGGGCCCGTTTCGAGCAGATGGTGGAAGACATAGTGCAACGGTCTGTCGGCCCCTGCAAGCAGGCGCTGGCGGATGCCAACGTTACCCCCAGCCAGATCGACGAAGTGGTCCTGGTGGGCGGCCAGACGCGTATGCCGCGCATTCAACAGATCGTCCGCGACCTGTTCGGGAAAGAGCCGCACAAGGGCGTAAATCCGGACGAAGTAGTGGCGGTGGGCGCGGCGGTGCAAGGCGGTGTCCTGGGCGGCGAAGTAAAGGATGTTCTGCTGCTGGATGTGACGCCTTTGTCGCTGGGCATCGAGACGCTGGGCGGCGTATTCACCAAGCTGATCGAGCGCAATACCACGATTCCGACGCGCAAGAGCGAGACGTTCTCGACGGCGGCCGATAATCAACCATCGGTTGAGATTAAAGTATTCCAGGGCGAACGCGCCATGGCGCAGCACAACCGTTTGCTGGGCGTGTTCCAACTCGGCAATATTCCTCCGGCGCCGCGCGGAATTCCGCAGATCGAGGTGACTTTCGATATCGACGCCAACGGTATTTTGAACGTGGGCGCGAAGGACAAGGCCACCAGCAACGAGCAAAAAATCACCATCACGTCGTCTTCGGGATTGTCGAAGGACGAGGTGGAGAAGATGGCGAAGGATGCCGAGACGAATGCGGCGGACGATCGCCAGCAACGCGAGACCATTGAAACGCGCAATCGCGGCGACGCCATGATCTACAACGTGGAAAAGACGTTGAAAGAGCATCGCGCCAAGATTAGCGACGATGAGGCGAAGAATATCGAAGGCGCCATTGAAGAGACCCGCAAGGCCATGCAGGGGAATGAACTCAGCGTGATCAACGCGGCGATCGACAAACTGACGGCGGCCAGCCACAAGTTGGCCGAAGCTATGTACAAGTCGGCTTCGCAGCCTGGCGCAGGTGGGCCGGGACCGGGCGCGGATGGCGGTCCGTCAGCGGGTGGCGAGAAGAAGAAAGACGATGTTGTGGACGCCGAGTTTGTAGACGTCGACGACAAAAAGTAAGTAGTTAGTGGCGGGTGGCTGGTGGGCGGAATACAGAACCCCACCAGCGGCCGGCTACGGGTACCCTATGTCTCCCAAGCACGATTACTACGAAACGTTAAATGTCGCGAAGGGCGCGAGCCAGGATGAGATCAAGAAATCTTACCGGCGGCTGGCGCGCAAGTTTCATCCGGATGTGAATCCGGGTGACAAGTCATCGGAAGAACGTTTCAAGCAGGTGCAAGAGGCTTATGACATCCTGAGCGACGCAAAGAAGCGCCAGGTTTACGATCAATACGGTTTTTATTCGGATAACATTCCCACGGGCGGTGGGCCGGGTCCTGGAGCGGGTGCGGGGCCGGGGCCGCAGCCCAACATGAATTTCGACAGCTTCGACTTTTCGGACTACTTTCAAGGTGGCGCGCAGGGTGGCGGGCGAAGGGCAACCAGCGGAGGCGGCGCCGGCGGGGGCGGCGGTTTTCGGGACATTTTTTCGAACCTGTTCAACCGCGGCGAGAGTCCGCAACAAGCTCCGGAGAAGGGCGAGGATCTAGAATACTCGCTGACCATCGACTTCTGGCAGGCGATCAAAGGTACGCAGATGCGGCTGAATATCACCCGCTACGACACTTGTCCGACTTGCCATGGAAGCGGATCGGCGGGCGGCCAGACGGTGACTTGTCCGGAATGCAATGGATCGGGATCGGTCTCGCAGATGGCGGGGGCGATGAAGTTCAATTTGACCTGCCCCAAGTGCGGTGGTTCGGGGAAGCTGAAGAATGGCTGTCCCACGTGCCAAGGGGAAGGGCGCATTGCGCATTCCGAGACGGTGGACGTGCGCATTCCGCCGGGAGCGCGCAACGGATCGCGACTGCGCGTGCCGGGCAAGGGAAATGCGGGTTCTATGGGGGCGCCGTCGGGCGACCTATACATTACTACGCGGGTAGAAGATCATCCGTTCTTCAATCGGGAAGGCGACGATATTCTTATCCGCGTGCCGGTAACGGTGTGGGAAGCCGGGCTGGGCGCCAAGATCGAGGTGCCGACGATCGATGGACGGACGCTGCTGAAAATCCCGCAGGGCACGCACAACGGGCAGAAGTTTCGATTGCGCGAGAAAGGTGTGTTTAACGCGCGCACCAATCAGCGGGGAGATCAGATAGTGGAGGCGGCCATCGAGACGCCCAAGGTGCAGGACGAACGGACCAAGGAGATTCTGCGGGAGTTGGCGGGATTGCATCCGGAAGATCCGCGCGCGGACCTTTGGGCAAAGGTATAAGGCGGGAAAATGGGCAAGAAATCCAAAGGCTCGTATATGATCTCGTCGGTGGCCGAGCAGTATGCCATCCATCCGCAGACGCTACGGCTTTATGAGCGGGAAGGGCTGTTGAAGCCTTCGCGCAGCGACGGCAATACGCGCTTGTATACGGATGGCGATCTGGAACGGCTGGAAGTGATTTTGCATCTCACGCGGGAGTTAGGCGTTAACTTGGCGGGGGTGGAGATCATTTTGAATATGCGGGAGAAGATGGCGGAGATGCAAGTGCAGATCGAGGAATTCGTGAGTACGCTGAACCACGAGTTAATCGCCCGCCGCCGTCCGATGCCCGAGCAGAAGCAGTCCCTGATTCGCGTAGTGAACTACAGCGTGGCGCCGGCCGTGCCGGTTCGCAAAGGCCGCAGCCAAGCCAGCTAAGCGCTGGTGGTTTCAGTCGTAGTTTCAGACCAGGACCCCGGATGGAATTGGCCGTCGGGCTGTCCGGTTTTAAGTCCGGCCTGTTCGAGTTGAGCCAGGGTGTAATAGCGTCCCGGCTGTACGCCCGTGACGGTTCCGGAATAGCCTGGCACCGTAAAGGCGCCGCCCGCTACTTTATCGGCTATCGAAATATAGATGGGTTGCGGTCCGGAAGACTGTCCGGGTCCGGCATAGCCGAGTTCCTTCGATGTATAGGTGACCCCGCCAGTCGTGATGGGGCCTGGATCGGACCAGTAGGCGGTGGTGTCGATGGGCTGTCCGGATTGCAAGCGGCTCACATTTTCGAGCGCCAGCCTGCGATCAAACTCCTGCTGGGCCTGCTGGCTGGGCACACCGGGCAATTGCGAAGTAAATTGCGCAGCGTTAGATCCGGCCATGGTGGCAAAAACATTCCCGTCCTGATTGGCGAGGGCTTGCGCGAAGATCTGGTCGGGGCCATAGACGCTTCCGTCCGGATAGTTATTAGGAGCTCCAGTGGCCGGCTGGTACGAGGTATTGGCGGCGTTGGGCGCGCCTTGCTGGGTGTAATAGCTATTCAGCCAGCCTTGCACATCAGGATCGCCGAGGGCGGGCTGTTGACTGCCCGGGATGGTGCGTGCCGTATTACCCACGGTATCCGCCGGCGCCGGGGTTTTGGCAACATTGCCGAATAATTCCGCGAAGTCTGAGCTTGACGCCGGGGTTTTAGTCGTGGGCCTTTCCATGATCTCGAAACGCTCGTTATGCATGGACTGAATCATTGCTTTTCCTTTCCGAGGCGGACTGCGCGTGATTCCGCGCCTGACAGGCTATTTGCAGGCGAGGAACCAAATGGGATAGCGAGCATAACTATCTGAAAACACAGCAGGTAGCAACGTAAGCAGGGGCTCGGAGGGCGACGCGATTTTGACAAGCGAAGGATGGGCGTCAGGAATTTGACAGTGAGGGCGGCTACGGCGTTCCAGTTTACAATGAAGGAATGCCGAGAGTTATCCTTCTTACCCTTACATTGCTGGCCGTCACGATGCAGGCCCAGACCCCGCCAGCAACTCCACAAACAGCACAAGTCGCGGCTTCGCCCGCCGCTCCGCCGGAAGTGGATGCGGCATTGCGGGCGCGCGTGGATCAGTTTTTTAAGCTGGAGGTGGGTGGCAAGTACAACCAAGCGTTACAGATGGTCGCCGAGGACACGAAGGATCTGTTTGTAGAGTCCAGCAAGTCTTCGATTAGCGGTTTCGAAGTGAAGGGGATCAAGTACGCGGACGATTTCAGCAGAGCCGTGGTGACGGTGATGGTGCAGCGCATGCTGCCGATCGAAGGGTTCATGGGGCATCCGCTGCCGATGAAGATGCCGAGCCGGTGGAAGGTCGAAAACGGGCAATGGTGCTATTACGTGGATCCTAAGCTGGACATGCCGATGACACCTTTCGGGCCGATGGGAATGCCTGGTATGGGGATGCCGGGAGTGCCCGGAATGGCGATGCCTGGGGCTGCGGCGGGTGGAGGACACGCGGTAACGCCGCCGCCTTTGCCGAGCAACCTTCCGAATCCGCACGATCTGGCGGCAGATAAAAAGTCGGTTAAGCTCAAGGTGCCGGGGCCTTCGAGCGAGGACGTGACGATATCGAATATCTCGCCTTGGGCGGCGACACTAACTCTGACTGATCCCAAGGTTGCGGGTCTTCAAATTGGGTTAAAGCCGATGGCGCTCCGGCCGGGCGAAAAAGCTACTTTGAGCATTCGAGCGACGGCTGATATTGCCGCTTCGCGGGCTCCGGTAGTGGTTTTGGTGACGGTACAGCAGACGCGGCAGAAGTTTCCGATTACAGTTATCTTTGCTAATTAGTTCCTGAACGCACAAAAGAAAAAGGACAGGCCCGAAAGCCTGTCCTTAACTTACTTGACTGTAGGATAGTGTTACTGGATCGGTATTAGAGAACCGTTGCCGTAGATCAGCTTGGTTCCTTCATACACGGCGATAGCGAACGGAGCGTTGTTGCCCACGGGGGTGTTATCCGGCACCTGGAAATCGACCTCGTAGACGCCCACACCGAAGTAGGCATATCGAGCCGACTTCACCAGGACGCCTCCATTGTTGACTCCCACGACAATACTGGCATTCACCGTTAACTCCTGCGGCACCAGGTCACCGTTGGTATCGACCACCAGCGGGTCGTTCTCATTGCTGAATAATGCCGGGGTGGTCTGGCCGAGTCCGGTCACAAACATCCGGATGATGTCTCCGGGGTGCGCCGGGTTAGCGATAGTCACATACGAGCCGTCCTGCTTCACCAGTACGGCGCGAGTAGCCCCATCGGTGTCCACGAACTGGAAGATACCGGGGCTAAGGGTTAGTACCGTGACATTGTAAGGACTCGAAACCACACCGTTAACGGTAATCACCATGGGGGTAGTTGTGGCCGGCGTTGTAGTGGACGCAGGCACCTCGCAAGGCACCTGAACGGAGACGGACTGCGTGCCGTTGACGTTGGCCACATCGAGGATGGGGGCAAACACACCGCCGAATTGAACCGAGACTCCGGCTACCGTAGTGGAGGGTTCAATGAAGGCGGAAGCGACACCCTGCAATCCGGGAGCCAGACCCGTTCCATAGATGGTCGCGAGGCTACACGGCGAGAGGAATTCGCTCTGGAATCCGGCCGAGTTGACCACGGAACTCACGGTTGCACCAGGCGAAACGATGGTGAGTTCGAAGCTCTGACTATAAGTCGTGCTTCCGGATTTTACGCTGGCGGTAACTACGGCCGTCCCGGTGGAGGAGCCGGCGGTAGCGGTGACCTGAGCTTGTCCCTGCGCATTGGTTGTGGCGCTGGAAGAACTCAAGGAGACTGTGCCGGTCGACACTAGGAACGTTACGGGGACACCCGCCACGGGCGCCGAGTTATCGTTCACCTGGACAAGCAGGGGAGCGGTAAATGCAGTTCCTTCCGCGGTTTCCTGCGGACTGCCGGAGACAATCGAGAGACCGGTAATTACCTGATTCACATTAATAGTGAATACGGCGTTGACAGCGGGATTACTGGATACGGAAACCGTTACTTGCACTGGACCAGTTATGGGAGTCACGGCCGCGGACACTTGCCCAAGGGCGGCGCCTTTCACATTAATCGTGGTATTCACAACGTTGCTCAGGGTAGCAGTTCCCTCGGTCACGGCCCATTTAACGGCGATGTTAGGGAGAGCGCTTCCGCCCACGTCGGTAACTTCAGCGGTGAGCGCGAGAGGCGCCTTGGTGTTGGAATTGACGCTCTGGTTATTCCCGCTGATGATCTTCATGATCGCCGGGGGGCCGGTGGTCACGGTCAGCGAATCAGGTCCGAAGTAATTGTAGTTATCGCCCACCCATATCGTATAAGTTCCCGTCCCGGCTATGCCACCGAAGACCGGATTGCAGGTGGCGTTACCGTTCTTGTCCGTCAAAACCGTTCCCGGTTGTTGGCCGGCTTGCGTGGCACAAGTTACGGTAGGTCCGTTGGCAGTATTCGACTGGAGGCGCAATTGGACGTTGGGGAGAGGCCCGTAGTAAGGACTACCCACGTTGATCGTTATGGGAGTGCTGGAAGTCTGACCGGAGATCCCGGAGAGCTTGGGACCCGAACCCGGGGGAACGAGGACGACTGCAATATTAGTTGTTCCCTGGCCTGGCCCGGATAAGATGGGCTCAGCGGTGGTCTCGACGAAGGTCACGCTCTCGCCGAGTGCGGAAGCCAACACCGTCGCGGGAAGAATATTCGAACCGAAGAAGAATCCGAAAGGAGCGAAAGCACAAGTTGACGGTTGGCTGGCGGGATTGCAAGTCGCCTGACCCGCACTGTTAGTCGTCGACGTCCCAGTTACGGGCGAATAACCGGACTGAGACGCAGTCCACGTAACCACCGTGTTAGCGGCAGGCGCGCCAGTGGAATCGTTAACCTGGACTACCAGAGGTTGATAGGCAAAGGGGCCGCCCTGACAATCAGGACATACCAACTGGCCATTGCCGGAAACAATGGAAATAGTCTGGGCGGAAGAGAAAGCCGGAAAAAGGAACAACGCGGTTAGAAAGCTACCGGCGAGAAGATTGAGTTTCTGCATACACGTCCTCCTGACGTTAAGGAAAAGGAAAAAGGATGGCGGACGCGGAAGACCAGTCTAACACCTTCCGGGCCAAAAAAAAGGGGGGAGCTAAAAGCTCCCCCCTTTCACGACTAATGCCGTGAAGTTTAGTGCACCAGTTGTTCGCCGGCTTGACCAACGCAACCGTATGCCGAAGCGCATAGGAACGGATTCGGAGTACGAGGAGCATCGGGGATGACCAGCGCCAGGTAGGCGGCTGCGAAGTTGCGGATTCCGAAGTCACTCACGAAAGAGTAGCCATGAGCGTATTGGAAGTTGCAAGTTGCGATCGCATAACCGACCGTGCCGTAGGTAGCAGTGCTACCGTAACCCGTGTCGATACCGGACAGCGCGAACGCCCAGGTTTGGCCCGGAGCGATCATACCGTCGGTAAGGGTGGTGTCAACGGTGGAGCTATAGACGCCGCTGGTTCCAACGGTAGTGGCTGCGCCACCCGCACCGTAGAAGTTAACCGAGCAAGCGCCAGTCTGAGGAGCAGCGCCGGACGGCAGGTTGTCCAGGGACGTGTTAGAGATCGCGATACCAGTGTCGAACCCGGTGTAGTCAGTGACGTACGGGAACAACAGGATGGTCTGGCAAAGCGTCACTGTGAACAGGTTGGTCGGTACCGTGGGCTCGTTCACCGTGGAAGAGAACTCGGGAATCGGGCCGCTGGACGAGTACGAAGCGAGTTGCGGACTAAAGCCACTCAGTTCGCTGGCGGTGATGTTCGGCATCGGGGAGCCGGGGTTGCCCGGGGCGCCCGCATAGGATGCATAGATTCCAAACGTCAGGGAGTCGATCGCGAACGGGTTGGTCGCCATGACTTCCCAAACTACCGTGACGGAACTTTCGGTACCGTCGGTAACGGCAATCTTTCCGCTTTCGGTATCGGCAGCTACCGGCGAAATCAACGTCGCATAGGACGGCTCGCCGTCTACGCTAGCAGTCGAGGCCGCATAGCCATCCACCCAGATTGTTACGCCCGAGGGGATGTTGGTGATGGTGGTTTGCAGTTCCGTACCGGAATCCGCTACACCAGTGTAGCCGCCGCTGGGAAGAAGAACTTCCAGGCCGCTTTCTGTGTAGTAGATCGCACCGGGCACATTCTGCGCCGGATCAGTGGGAGGAACCGGACCCTGCGTCTTGAATGCTGTCGCAAAGTTTTCGGTGAACGTGACGCTGCCGACTACGGCGCCGTCTTGGCTTACGCACTGCAGGAACGGCGGGTTAGTGCCGGTGGTGGTAACCGTCAGACCGTTGGAAACGAAGCCAACATAATTCTGGGGGTTGGGGATCGTAACCGAAGAACTGGGGCTAACCGATACAAACGCGAACACGGGGCTCAAGCCAGCCGCGCCGGCAGCCACGGTGGTGGCGTCGACACGCAGGTTGGTGATGCGGAAGGTGCGCGCGCCACCGCTGGTGGCCGGCGGATCAACTGGAACGCCGAGGAACGTGATGGAGTTGGTACCGGGTCCACCCTCGATTCCCTGGAATACGTTGAACCGGCTAGCGTTATTGAACGTGGAGCCGAGACCGTTACCGAAATCCTGGCAAGCTACTGCCGGGTTGGTGGGTTGCGGGCAAACGTCCTGATTGGCCGGGGTCGGATCGTCAATCAACAACAATGCTTCGGTCACCGCGCCAGGGCCAGCGCCGGAAAGAATGCGGCTGGTTACCGGAGCACTGAGCGAAACCGTAAAGTTAACCTGGGGAACCACGGCGCCGGGCGCCGTCGGTACGGATCCCTGAGGGGTCGTACAGGTGAGCAAAATATCACCAGTCAACTCGGTGAACCCTTCGTGACGAAGCGTGGGGGTCACCGCAGCGGACTCGACACAAGTTACATTTTGCGCGCTCGCTGTCGCTACCGATCCTAATACTAGGACTAGCGTAGCGAACGCGAGGATCCATCTGCGAAAATCTGCCATTTCCTTCTCCTTGTGAATTGCGAAATTGAATCGGTCGAAGTTCTCTCTCAACCTGAGCCTCTCTCCAACTGTCTTGCCGTTACTGCCTAGGGAACTTCTCCGTGCGGGCGGAGATTTCAATTAAGTCTTGCCGGCAACCCTACAACACTCTGGCACCGGGTACATCGAACTACGCCCTGCGACGGGCTGCGTATGTCTAGTTTTGGTCTTGGCCAGCTCGCAGGATTGCCCAAAAAATTGCATGTGTCGCGGACTCAGTAAAGATATTCATATCGTATCGCTGCGTCCGTGTCAAGAGAAATTCTTTGCATTCAACGGGGAACCCGGTATTTCCAGGCCCTAAAAGCACACATCGAACGGTACGCTCGAATTAGATCACGATGCCGAACCGCCCGTCAAGAGTTTCACACCGAATCATCTCATTTTAACGATTTTTAATCATGACTGGACACACCCGAGCAGTCACGTACCCGAATATACCACGTTATCAAGCACTTGCCTTTCAAATTCGCAGTAAAAAACCTTGCGATGGCTGCCCGGTAAGCTTTGATAGTGCTTGTAGATACCATTGCAATTGGCGTTGATATCGCGGCGAGTGAGCAGAATCGCTTTTGAAGTCGACCACTACCCAATGATCCTGTTCTAGAAATGCGAGGTCGATCACCCCTTCGAGCAGGCTGCCATCATCGAGTTGCAGATGAACGGGCAATTCACGATGACAACGCTGGGCGGCGCGCGCCCGCTGCAGAAGCGGGTGGGACCAAGCGGCGCTAATCGCGGTGGTAGCAGCGTCGGCTTCATCTTGCGTTGCGTCCAGAAGCCGGGCGTGGACCTGCGCCAACGCGGCGATCTGATCGGGCGCACCGCGCAGATCCAGATCGCGAAGTACAGCATGGAGCAGAATACCCAGGCGACGGCCGCCGGGCCGCTCACTATGTGAAGTAACATCTTCAACAATAGTTATAGATCGGCGCTCGGGTGCTTCCTCGATACCCTCGGTAGGAGAAATAATCTGGAAAGCCGGGACTTTTCCACGTTCAAGGGTCCGGCGGCGCTCCTGGCGCCACTCTTGGTAGCGCTCGATTCCCTCCGCGGCGCGGGCAGCAGGTTCGGCGGCGAGTAGATCCTCATGGCGAAGGCCCAGACCGGACGTTACGTCCAGGCGCAGCGCGATAGGGTCCCACCAGACCACCTGATGGGAGCCTGCCTGGGGATTGTGAAGGCCCGGACGAACAGAATCCTCTCGGCGGCCGAGATACTCGGCGGGACGATCGAGGACAGTGCGGTCACCGGCAAACGGCGGGCACCCGGGGGAGGCCGCTTTGGCACGGCGCTGATCAGGCGCGGGGTAGATGGCCTTGTTCAGGGGCGAGAGCCAGCCGTCACGCTCCTCATCGCCCACGGCGGGAACCACCAGCAGATCGCGCGCGCGTGTCGACGCGACGTAAGCGACGCGTACGCCTTCGGCGATTTCGCGGGCGTGTTCGGGCCCTTCATTTTCGAGCAACTCCCAGGGAGCGGCGCCCAGCAGACGGGTGGCGCACAGATCACCCTGGACAAAACGCTCGGCGGATTCACGGGCCAGTTTGGCGGTGATATCAGCCAGAATGACAACAGGAAATTCAAGCCCTTTGGCGGCGTGAACGGTCATGAGGCGCACGCCGTCGGAGGCTTCTTCGAGTACGGGCGCTTCGCTCGAATCGCCCTTTTCGGCGCGGGCAGCCAGCTCTTCCACAAAACCGCGGAAGGAAAGTCCGCCGGTCTGTTCGAAGGTACGCGCGAGATCGCAAATGCGGTAGACGTTGGCGAGGGCCTGCGCCCCCCCCTTGCGCAGCATAAATCCAGCGTGGGCGCGAGTCGCCTCCAGCAGTTCATTGATGGTGTCGACTACGGGGCGCTGGTTGCGCGCGCGATGGAGATCGGCCAGCAGAGACAGGGCGGTCGCGATGCCGGCGAAGGCGCCTCCGGCTTCATGGGGCAAGGGCCGGAAGGGATGAAACTTGCCGCCTTCGGAGCGGAAGCGCAAGAGCAGATTATCGGAGACGGCGAAGAGCGATCCACGCAGAGCGCCGAACACGGACAGTTCGTCGTCCGGCCACTCGATGGCGGCCAGGGCCACGCGCACGCTTTCCACTTCGTCGCGATGGTAGAAGGACTTCGAGCCGACCAGAAGGTGCGGCACACCGCGCGCTTCGAGCGACTGGATATAGTCGCGCGAGATGTCCGTGCCGAAGCTGACGAAGCGGCGGAAGAGAACACATATATGTTTGGCCTGTAGGCGCACAGGCTCGCCATCGCGCCCGCGCACTTCCCACTGGCTCTCGTTCACCAGCCAGTCGATATAGGCGGCGACTGTTTTAGGGAGACAGGCGTCAATACTCTGGTTGCTGACGCGCCGCGAACCATAGGGGGCCGGCGCGGGCAACACCACGATGGCCGGCTGCCTGGGGTTGGGGAGGGTATGCTCTTCGAGGGGTGCGTAGTTCGCCTGGCCGCTCTCCAGGCCTCCGGTCATCTCCGGCGCGAAGGCGGCGTTCACCAGGTGTTGGATGGGCCGCACGGCGCGATAGCTGGTGGTGAGATGGATGCGGGCTACCCCGCGGGCAGCGAGCCCCTGGCAAAGGCTCTCGTAGAGCACGACGTCGGCGCGGCGAAATTTATAAATGGATTGTTTGGGGTCGCCAACCACGAAGAGTTTGCCCGGCGCGGGGGTAACGCGCAGCCAGTCATTTTCGGCGGGATCGCCGGCCGAGAGAAGGATCAGGATTTCGGCTTGCAGCGGATCGGTATCCTGGAACTCATCGACGAAGATGCGGCTGAAGCGTTCCTGCAGGTAGCGGCGGACGCCAAGGTCGTCACGCACCAGGTTGCGGACTAGGATTAAAAGATCGTCAAAGTCTAGCTTACCGGCGCGCTGTTTGCGGTCGGCGTAGGCGGCTACCAGACTCTGCATGTCGTGGCGCAGGGCTTCGGCAAAATCGGCGCCGGAGTCGCGGCAGAACGTCTCCAGATTGCGGAGCAGTTCTTCGCGTGCGTCGAGGACTTGCTGGCGCGATAGGTTGGGGGCGAAGTTTCCCGAGCCGGATTGGAAATTGCGCCTCAGCGCCACGCCCAGTTTCAAGAAGCGCGCCTCGCGTGTATCTTCGTCGCCCGGTTGATTTACCAGGTCGATCAGTGGCCGCATGCCCGTGACCAAGCGATCATTGGCGCGCGGACACTGGCGGACCATAGCGGCGATCTCGGTGCACTGCCGCATCAGCGCATCAAGGCGGGCTGCGCGGTCGAACGGAATGGTGCGCCAGGGTCCGGAGTAGCCGCGCCAGTCCAATAGATGCTTGCCGGCATTCTTGAGCGATTCGACGGGCGGAAGTTCGGCCTGCCAAGGCTCGCGCCAAGCCAGACGGGTGAGAGCGCGGCGCAAGGCCGGCGATCCGGCATTCAGCCTGGCCTGGAACCAGGCATCGAAAGCGCGGTCGTAGATGCGGGCGGCTTCCGGTTCAGTAAGCTCTTCGAAGTCGGGGTCGATGCGCGCCTCAACAGGGCGTTCGCGGAGGATCTGCGCACAGAAGGCGTGGATAGTGCCGATGGCGGCTTCTTCGAGGCGTTTTAGCGCGTCTTCCAGGTGGGCGCGTTCGCGCGGATCGGCCGCGGACGTGCGGGCTTTGTCGAGTTCCTCGCGCAGCCGGATCTTCAGTTCGCCGGCCGCTTTGTGGGTGAAAGTTACGGCGACAATCTGGTGCACGGGAGTACCCGCGGCGAGGACGGCCACAATGCGCCGGATGAGCTCGGAGGTTTTGCCGGTACCGGCGGAGGCTTCTACGATGAGGCTCTCGTGGAGCGAAGTTCGAATGCGCTCGCGAGCGGCGGCATCACTGCCTTGAACGGCGCTTTGCGTAGCGGGGGTCACGGGATGTTCCTCAAAGCCTGCAATGGTTCCAAACGATCTTTAGCTTTACGCACGATGCGCCGTTCTTCGTCAGGGCCGCAGACGGGCCGGTAATCGCACATGGCGCAAGCACCGGCCTGGGGGGCGGCGGGCAGGAAGCCGCGCTCGATTTCGCCGTCGATCAGGGAGAGGGCATGTTTGAAAAAAGTGCGGTGGCCGGGTGAAATATCGAAGCGAACCACTTCGTATCCGCCGCGCTGGGTGCAATAGGAAAGGCGGCTCAGTTCGGTTGGGGCAGCCAGCAGCGCCTCGGCTGCCATGGCGTAGGCGAGAGGCTGCATCAGGGCGCCTCCTCCGATGTATTTCGGCAGCTCCTTGGGCGGCCGGCCGGTCTTATGATCGGTGATGCGCAAGGTGCCGCGCACGGGATGCTTCTCGACCAGATCGATCGCGCCACGCAAGCGGGCGCCGCCATCGAGCACGGCCTCATCGCGAGAACTGGCGGGATCGCGCGAATCGGCGGCATGCGAACCGGGCGGCAGGCCGAAGCTGAACTCGAAATAGGCAGGCACCCAGCCTTCCGGATCGCTCGCGGCGCGCCGGATCCAACCGTGGAGATCGATGCGCAGATCCTCAATCTCGCTGCGCCACACCCGGGGTATAGCGGGCGCGAGGCGCTCTTCGTTTTCCGCGGCCACGCGAGCGAGCACCTGGTCGGCAATTTCGATCACCTGGGCGACATGGTGCGGACTCATGGGCAGAAGCTGCGCGTCCTGCAACTCGCGGAACAGGCGGAACTGCGTTTCGTGGAACAGAGCGCCGCGAGTGAACGGGTCCATCTGTTCGAGTGCGACTTTTTCCTCGCGCGGATGGAGCCGGTAGATGGCATTCAGAAGGAAACTGTACGGGCATGCGGCAAAGTGCTGCAGGGCCGACGGCGAGTAACTACGGGCGCCCAGGCGCTCCTTGGCCAAGGCGGCGAGCGCGGCCGGGTCGGGATCGACGATGCCATCGGCGGAAAACCAGGCATTGCGGTTACGGCGGCCGTAGCGGCGCAATGAATCGGCCAGATATGGATTGGCGTCGAGCAGATAGCGGCCGGCGGCACGCGCGCTCGATGCATCGGGGCCGAAACTGCGGCCGAGCGTGGCTAAATCGAATTCGGCATCGTCGATGGCGTCCGCGGGTTCGTTTGGCGCAGGCCAATCCAGGCGTGAAGGCGCGCCCCGGCGAGCCTGTTCTTCAAAAGTGCGCAAGTCCGGCAAACGTCCATGCGCGGCGCGCACGATTTCGAGGGCGTAGAAAGAAGGTACGCGCGGTCTGGATTCGACTGCATCCATGCGCGGATAGGAGAAGACCAGTCGGTGGCGGGCCGCGGCGCAGGCAATATGAAGGCGGCGGCGTTCGTCGGCCACGCGGCGATCCTGCACGCGGAGACCGGCATCCATTTGCAGGCGGTAGAGATCGAGCAGGATGGGGTCCTCGTGAGGGCGACTGGGAAATAGGCCTTCGCAGAGACCGGGCAGGAACACGACGTCAAACGCGCGGCCGCGCATTTCATCGATACCGGATACGAATACGCTGCCGTAACGGCGCAGGGCGGGCTCGGGGAGCAAGAAGCGCAGGCGGGTGGACAGTACTCCGAAAACTTCTTCCAGACCGACGGGGGCAACTTCGGCCATGGCCTGCAGTTCGGTCAACACCGAGAGCACCGAGCGGGGATGACGCAACGCGGCGCGGGCCAGGTCGCCGAGATGATCGATCCAGTCGCCCCAAGACGCCTGCGTGGGGAGATTCGCCAGGCGGTCGATTAAGGGCAGGGCGAAGCGCTCGAGATTCTTGAGCCGTTCGATTTCCTGTAGGAGATGTTTGCGGAGCCCTTCCTCTTTCCGATCGAGATCGGCGAGGCGCAAATTGTACTCCGCTTCGAGGCCGCGCAGGCGGCGGGCCCAGCGTTCGCGGCCTCCAATGACGGCCGCATCCACCAGCAGCCGTTCCCAAGCGGCGGGCGATCGCAGAGTACCGCTGACCACGGCGTCGTCTTCGTCGTCCGCGGGTTCGGTTGGCGAGGGGGGGGGTGGTTCACCATCGGGCCGGTCATAGAGCCGCGCGAGAATCTCGTCCGACGGAAGCGGGATGGCGTCGTCGGAAACGGAGGGATGATCGACGGAAGGGGACTGCCCGAGCGATAAGTATTCGGCGAATCGCGTGGCGGAGCAGCCTTCTTCGGCGCAAGAGAGCAGGGCCAGGAAGGCGCGTCCAGCGGGGTCGGGCCGGGCCACGCCGCGGCTATAGTAAGCCAGAACGCCGGCGCGCCGCAAGGCTTCTTCGACCAAGGGCTGATAGCGTTCGGGCGATCGCAGCAGGATGGCCATCTTATCGAAGGGCAAGCCATCGGCCGCGCACTTGCGGATGCGGCGGGCAATCTCCACGCACTCGAGCGACTCGCCCGCGGCGGAAAAATACGCGAGGCTCGAATCGACTTCGCCGGGGGGGGAGACGGTATCGGCGAAGAGGGATTGGCGGACGCGGTCGAGGGTATGGGTGGGTGGACGATCGGCCGCTCCCAGGCGCGCTTCGAAAACGGCGGGGGCCCGATCCATCAGCACTTCGGCGAGTTCGCGGCGCAGGGCGGCGTCCAGATCCACGTCGAGTAGCACCAGGGGCAGGCCCAACAGGCGGTGCTTCCCTTCCCTGGCGGCGGCGATGGCGTAGCGGAGCAAAAGTGCGAAGTCCGCCGCAGAGCGCTCCGCAAGTTCGTCTTCGAAGAGGGCGGCGATGCGCGCCAGGTCGCGGCCGGGCGCTCCGGTGGATGCGATCTGTTCCGGCCGCACGCCTTCCGAACGCAATTCGGCGAGGGTGGCGGCGACGGCGCGCGCCAGGCCGGGAGTATCCGCCACCGGCTTGAAGTAGGGGATGGAATCGGCTTTCAATCGATAGATCAGCCGGGCAACCATGGCTTCGGCGCCGAGTCCGCCCAGCGGGGAGAGGCCGGCACGAGCAAGAGGCGCTTGGGCCAAATCCACGGCGAGGCCCGTGAGGGTAGTGCGATGCACGCCCAGGAATCCGCGAGTGCAGGCAGAGCGTACGAAATCGTCAGCCGCGCCGCGGGTTTGGGCGATGACCACAACCTCGGGAGAATCCTGGAGCGAGGTGAGGAACTGGGCCGCTTGGTCGAGCAGGTCGGCGTAGGAGGGGGACTGGACCAGACGGCGCACTTAGTCGCAGTTTAGCAAGCTTGGCCGGTACCTTTTGGCGCCGCGCGAGTATTAGTTATCGATGGAATTTCTAATTCAGGACCTACGCTACGCCTTGCGCATCCTTCGCAGGAGCCCGGGATTCACGATTGTGGCGGTGATGGCGTTGGCGTTGGGCATTGGTGCGACTACCGCTATATTCAGCGTGGTGGACGCGGTGGTGCTGAAGCCGCTGCCTTATAAGAATCCCGACCACCTGGTGCAATTATGGATGCGGTTCACGGGGATCGGCATTCCCAATGATCAGAACTGGGTGTCTGCGCCGGAATTCGTGGATCTGCAGCAGAACAACGCCTTTTCGGACATCGCCGCGATGGACGGCGACAGCTACAACGTGAACATGGGGGGCGTTCCGGAGCGGGTGGAAGGGGCGGTGGTGACGGCGGCCTTTTTCCGGCTGCTGGGAGTGCAGGCGCAAGTGGGACGGGTTTTCCTGCCGGAGGAAGGGCAAGCGGGGCGCGAGCATGTAGTTTTGCTGAGCGACGGCCTGTGGCGGCGGCGCTTCGGAGCGGAGCGCACGGTGCTGGGGCGAAAACTGGTGATGAACGGGCAGAGCATGGAAGTGGTCGGGGTGCTGCCGCCGGGATTCGATATGCCGCACGAGGCAGAAGTATGGACGCCGCTGGTATTCGCGCCGGCGGACCTGGCGCCGAACAAACGCGGCGGTCACGGGTTGCAGGTGATCGCGCGCATCAAGCCCAACCTGACTTTGGAGCAGGCGCGGGCGGATATGGCTGCGGTTTCGCGGCGCATTATCGACCAGAATCGCGGATATCCGTACAAATTTTATAACTTCGCGGTGATCACGGTGCCGCTGTTGGAACAACAGATCGGCGACATCAAAACCGCGCTGTGGATCATGCTGGGCGCGGTGGGGCTGGTTTTATTGATCGCTTGCGGGAATGTGGCTAATCTGCTGCTGGCGCGGGCTGCGGGACGGCAGCGCGAGATCGCAGTGCGGCAGGCTTTGGGAGTGGGCAGGTGGCGATTGACGCGGCAGTTGTTGACCGAGAGCGTGGTGCTGGCGCTGGCCGGCGGGGCGGCCGGACTGGTGCTGGCGGCGGGCGCGCTGAGGCTGCTGATCGCGGCGAGCGCCACTAGTTTTCCGCGCGTGGCGGAGACGCGTATGGATCCGCGGGTGCTGGGATTCGCGCTGATGGTTTCGTTGGGGACGGGCATCCTATTTGGATTGGCGCCGGCGTTTCGGGCCGTGCTGCATACCGCCTACGAGACGCTGAAGGAGGGAAGCCGCGGAAGCACGGGGAGCGGTTCGCAACGCTTACGCGCTGGATTGGTGGCGGGCGAACTGGCGCTATCGCTGGCGCTGCTGGCGGGATCGGGATTGCTGATTCGCAGCTTCCTGCGCCTGCAGGATGTGGATGCGGGCTTCCGCGCGGACGGCGTGCTGACGATGCGCGTTTCGCTGCCGGAAGAGAAGTACGCAAAGCCGGAGCAGACCCGGCGATTCTATCGCGAGCTGCTCGACCGGGTGAAGAACCTGCCGGGGGTGGATGCGGCGGGCGCAGCGACGGGTTTGCCTTTGACGGGCACGGGTTGGTCGGGGACCACGACGGTCGATACGCAAGCCGTTCCGCAAAAAGATACCGGGCCGGAAGCCGACCAGCGGCCGGTGACCCCTGGATACTTCGAGGCGATGGGCATCCGACTGGTGCGCGGCCGCTACTTCGCGGAGGCCGACAACGAGACGGCAGGGCCGGTGGCGATTGTGGACGAGACACTGGCAAATACTTACTGGCCGCACCAGGACGCGATCGGCCAGCGCATCAAGCAAGGAGAGCGGGGATCGCAAGCTCCGTGGCGGACGATTGTGGGAGTGGTGCGGCATGTTCGGTACCGCACTCTCGAATCGCCATCGCGGGTGGAATTTTACTGGCCGTATGCGCAGACGGCTTTTCCGCTTGGGTCGATGAGTTTGGCCATCCACACAGGGGCGGATCCACGGATGTTGGCGGCAGCGGTGCAGAAGCAGGTATCGGCGCTAGACCCCGATCAACCGGTTTACCGCATTCGAACCATGCATGCGCTGATGGCCGAATCGGTGGCGCGCCGTCGGCTGACCATGTTTCTGCTGGCGATCTTTGCCGGGGTTGCGCTGCTGCTGGCGGCGGTCGGAATCTACGGGGTGATGGCGTACACCGTGGCGCAGCGGTCCCACGAGATGGGAATCCGCATGGCGTTGGGAGCGCGTGGCGGAAATATTCTGTGGTTGGTGCTGAAGCAGAGCTTGTGGCTGACGGGAACGGGCTTGGCGGCTGGGTTGGTGGGATCGCTATTGGTGACGCGGCTTCTGGCAACGCTGCTGTTCGATGTGAAGGCTACCGATCCAGCGACATTCGTATTGGTGGCGTTGTTTCTGGGGGTGGTGGCGCAGGTGGCAAGTTTCCTGCCGGCATGGCGGGCGACGCGGATCGATCCGGTGACGGCGCTGCGGCAGGAGTAGTGGGTGCTTATTGACTCGGATTGGCGCAACCGCTAGACTACAGATGAACCGATTCGTCTGTTCTGGAAACGCCATTGAAAGCCCACGCGAAACGAATGACCAATATCGTCTCCGCCCTGACAGCGCGGGCGCAATTTGGGCAGATCATGAAACGGGCGAGCTTGAAAAATGAGCGATTTGTGGTTGACCGGCGCGGCCACCCGAGTGTAATTATTATGGGCATTAAAGACTTTGTCGATACTATCGCTCCTCCCCCAGCCGAATTGCGCGCTATGCAGGAGAGTGCCAAGAAAGCTGGGGTCAGTTTGACCATGCACGAGATTGACGACGTAATTGCCGCGGTGCGAGCAGCGGAGAGGTCGAAGCGTTCCCGCAGACACAGGGACAAATGATTGGCGTCGTGCTCGATACCAACGTACTGGTATCCGCCAACATCGCAGCCAACAGCTTGGAAGCTTTAGTCGCCTCGTCTCAAGTTGACGGCGCGCAATGTAACGCGATTTCTGGCCCGCATTGACGAAGTCGCCATCGTGGTCGCGCCGTCACATACCTTAGACGAATGCCGGGATGAGCCTGACAATCGATTCCTTTAGTGCGCGGAAAGGCACTCTCGTTTTCAACGCCAGGGAGTTCCTTGATTTCGTCACGAGCACCCCGTAGCGATCCTTCATCTTCGTTACATTTTTTCGTCAATCCAATTTCGACGCCTATCTCGTACATCGTTTGGTAGCGCCAAAACTCAGAGGGCCACGGCGCTACCGCTGAACGACTCACTTGAGAGAGGTGCAAATGCAAACGACGGGAAGGCACATCGCGGTTGTTATAGCCGCATTTATGGCGGCGCAACCGGGAACGGTTTTTGGCGCCAGCCATCGCGAAGCGCCGATCACCGCCCTTGACCGGGCGGCCGATATCGCCGACTTTTACGCTTTCGTCAGTTACGACGATCCGACGAAGGTAACTTTCATTATGGATGTGGATCCGCTGCTCGACGCGAGCAACGGCCCGAACTATTTCCCATTCGACGCGGGTATCCGGTATGCGATCAACGTGGATAACAACCAGACCGCGCTGGCCGGGATTTCGTTCGAATTTCAATTCTCGCCGCCCTCCATCTCGCTGCCCAATTACTACACCGGCTTCATGGGCGCGTTGAACGGGATTGCGGCGCCGGCGGATTCTCCGGCTCCGGTGCCTCCGGGGACGGCCATTATTCCGCAGGCCATTACTTCGCTGAACGGTCCGGGGGCTGCCGGTTTCAACCTGCGGCAAACCTACACCGTCACCATGGTGGTGAACGGCGTGCGGACGGTGCTGACCAAGCAGGGGGGGGGCAACTTCTATGCGGTTCCCGCGAATGTCGGGCCGCGCACTATGCCCAACTACGCTGCGCTAGCGGCACAGGGCGTCTACACCGCGAACCATGGAATCCGCGTTTTCGCGGGCACCGCCGATGATCCGTTCTATATCGATCTGGGAGCGGCCTTCGATACCTTCAACCTGCGCGCGGGCGCATTCCCGTCGGGCATCCCCGGCGTATTGACTCCCGCACAGGATGCCGACGATTCCCAGAATTACTCGCCGGATAACGTGTCGGGCTACAACGTGAACGTCATCGCCATCGAGGTGCCCATCACCATGTTGACCAGCACCGGCCAGTTGGAGCCGCCCACCAGCACGGCCGCGACGATCGGCACATGGGGCACCACGTCGCGTCCGGCGACCACCATCCGCAACGCACCCGGCCCGGTGAAGTATTCGGGCAGTTATCAACAGGTGCAGCGCATGGGAAATCCGCTCATCAACGAACTGATCATCGGCACGGGCTACAAAGATTACTGGAGCATGAGCCAGCCGGTGAACGACTCTCAATTCGCCAACTTCGATCTGGATCCCAAGATCGCGCGCGTGCTGAACGCGGCTTATGAAGCGCTGTTCGGCGCAGGAGCATTTCCTATTCCGGCGCCGCCGCGCACCGATCTTCTGCCGCTCGTAACCTATGCGCCACCGATCGCTGCGCCGGGCACGCCCGCGGGTCCGGTGGCGGACATGCTGCGGTTGAATACGGGCGTTCCGCCCACGCCGCAGGCCAGCCGCAAACGGTTGGGATTGTTGGTAGGCGACGCGGCAGGCTTCCCCAATGGCCGGCGCGTATCCGACGATGTGACCGATATCGCGCTGCGCGTGGTGGCGGGCATCCTGGTGGATAGCACGAAGTACGGTTTGGCGCTGGGCGATGGCGTCAACACGAACGACGTGGCCTATCAGGAAACTTTCCCGTACGTGGGTTGGGCGCAGAGCGGCTATAGCGCCCGGCACGTGGATCCAGGCGAGCCTGGGTGCACGGGGACCTGCCCGACTAATTAAACGGGGAGTGTGGGGCAGGCATATCAGGGGTCCTGCCCCACATTTTTTGGGGGACTTTCCAATGAGATCGGTAATCGGTTTTTCGGAGAAGAGTTTCGGATTGGCGCTGTTGGGCGCCATGACGGTGTTCGCGGGTGACGCGGACGTGATGAACCAGCGGGCGCGAACGGCCCTGAAAGAGGCGCGCGCGACGGATTCGGCGAGCAGCCTGACGGAGGCCGAGGATTCGGTCCGCAAAGGACTGCAACTGTCGCCTGAGAATTTTGAAGCGCGCAAGATCGAAGTGAAGGTACTGCTGGCGCGGCACCGGTTTTCCCAGGCGCTGGAACAAGCGCGCGCCATCAACAAGAGTGCGCCGGATGACGTGGAGGCGTGGGGCTTGGTTTCGGATGCCGCGCTGGCCCTGGGCGATTATACGGAAGCCGAACATGCGGCCCAGTGGATGTTGAATCTGCGCTCCACTAATGTGGGCGGCCTGGAGCGAGGCGCGCGGTTGCGCGAACTTTTCGGCGACCATGACGGCGCGCAACAATTCTGGCAATCCGCAATGCGGCTGACGCTGGCGGACGAAGAACAACGGGCGTGGCTGGCCACCCAGATGGCGTCGTTAAGCCGCCGCACGGGCCACGCAGGGCAAGCGGAAGGGCTGTTGAGCCAGGTGCTGGAAGCGGTGCCGGGTTATCAGCCAGCCTTGGCCGAGATGGCGCGCGTGAAGATGCAACAGCGTCGATACGGGGATGCCGTTACGCTGCTGCGAGCACGGTACCAGAAGGTGGCGCGTCCGGACGTGCAGTTCGAACTGGCGCGCGCTTTGCAGATGGCCGGGCAGGATGCGGAAGCGCAAACCGCTTACGGAGAATTCGAACGGGCGGCGCTGGCAGTTGTGGATGCACCGTACAATTACAACCGCGAACTGGTCGTTTACTATGCGGATCACGCGGGCAAACCCGCCGATGCTTTGCGGGTAGCGAAGGCCGAAGCAGCGCGGCGCCAGGATGTAGAGACGCTGGATGCCTACGCCTGGGCGCTGGCCGCCAATGGCAATCTCCCGGAGGCGCGGCAGCAGATGGAGAAAGCGCTAGCGGTAGGATTGCGCGATGCGTCCTTCTTCTATCATGCCGGAGCCATCGCGGCGAAGTTGAAGGACGCGACCGCCGCAGCGCATTATTTCAACGAGTCTCTGGCGGTTTCGGCGGAGGCGGACACGGCGGACGCGGCGCGGGGCGCTTTAAAGGGGGCAAATCCCCATGCGGACTAAACGGCTGGTGTGCCTGCTGCTGGCCGGCGCGGCGCTGGCATCCGCCGAGAATCTGCGCCAGGCGATTCCGGATGTTGCAGGACGTAGCCCAATTCCGGAAGGCGTTCCGACTGACCAGCGTATTAAGGCAATCGAAAAGCTGATCGCGCAGAGTCCCAAGAGTGTGGCGCTGCAGAATCAACTGGCGGGCGCCTACATGCAGAAGGTGCGCGAGACGGTGGACTTCGGGTATCTGGATCGCGCGGAGCGTATCTTGACCGGCGTACTGGCAGCGGACGACGGAAATTACGAAGCGCTGCGGATGCGCGAAGTCATAGACTTGGAGCGGCATCATTTTCAAGCGGCGGCTGAATTGGCGGAGGCGATCATCGGCCTGCATCCGGGGGATCCGTGGAGCTACGGAGTGCTGGGCGACGCCTCCATGGAAATGGGCCATTACGATCGCGCCGCGGCAGCCTATCAACGCATGATCGTACTGCGGCCGGACCAATCGAGTTTAAATCGCGCGGCATGGTACGAATTCGTGATCGGGCGCCCGAATGATGCGATCGCGATGATGAAGCAGGCGATTTCGTCAGGGGCGCGGTCGCCCGAGAATACCGCTTGGTGCCTGGTGGACCTGGGTAATATCTATTTCAAGACGGGTGCTATGGAGCAGGCGGAACAAAGCTATGCGGAAGCCGTCCGGATTTTTCCGGGGTACCATGCCGCGCAGGCAGGTCTGGGAAGAGTGCGCGGAGCGCGCGGCAGCTATGCGGAAGCTATCGCCGCTTATTTGAAGGCGCAAAACTCGGTACCGATGCCGGAGTACGCGGCTGCGCTCGAGCAACTCTACATGCTGACAAATCAGCCAAAGGAAGCGCGCAAGCAACGCGAGTTGATCGATTTCGTCGATCACATGGCGCGGGTCGCGGCGGAGAAGACCAATCGCAACCTCGCGCTAATTTACGCGGACGAAGGCCGCAACCTGGATCGTGCGCTGGAACTGGTGGAGGCAGAACTGAAAGTGCGCAACGATATTTATACGCACGATGCGTTGGCTTGGGTGCTATTTCAGCGGAAAGAATACACGAAGGCCGAAGAGTCCGCGCGAGTGGCATTGCAGTTGGGCACACCGGAGCCCTCGTTTTACTATCACGCAGGACGCATCGCAGACGCATTGGGAAAAGAGGAAGATGCGCGCAAACTGCTGAGCCGCGCGCGGGAGCTGAATCCGAAATTCGATTTACGCCAGTAACCGTGCTAAAACCAGAGAACGATGCTGGTTCGAGAACTGCGGCAGCGGCCGCATTCGTGGTCGCAATATCGAGAGAATTGTTCGGCACTGCTGCTGCCATTCCATGCGCTGGAGTGGTTTCTACAGTGGTCGGCCTATTACCTGAGCCGGTGGGCGCTGCTCGAAGTGCTGGAATACTTAAGCGTGCTTTCGGTGCTGGTGGCCGTGATCTTTTATTTCACGGAATCGGGGGACCGGCAGAAGCAGAAGCATTACCAGGCCTGGCAAGTGATCAATACGGCGCAGGGCAAGGGCGGCAGCGGGGGCCGCATCGAAGCGCTGCAGGAGTTGAATGCGGATCGCGTTCCGCTGGTGGGGGTTAACGCAACTGGGGCATTCTTGCAGGGGATACAGATGGCGACCGCCAATCTGTTTCGTGCGGATCTGGAGGCGGCGGACCTGCGCGACAGCAATTGGGAAGGGGCCGATTTAGAATACGCGAATTTGCGATCGGCCAATTTCCGGCAAGCCAATTTGCGGCGCGTGAAACTGGCGGGGGCCGATCTTACGGATGCCGATTTGGTGAACGCCGATCTGCAGGGCGCGGATTTGAGCGGCACGAACCTCGCTAACGTGGATTTGCGGAACGCGAACCTGGCGGGTGCGCAGTGGAGAAAAATCCGCAGTTTGGAAAAAGCGAATATCCACGGCGTGCGCAACGCTCCGGCGGGTTTTGTGGAGTGGGCCCGACAGCAGCATGCTGTTGACGCCGCGGGCGATGAGTAGCCTTCAGTACTTCCAACTACTGAGGTCGGCGCCTTTAGGAGCGGTCTCTTCCATGTGTTTGACCATCTCCGGTATGTAGTGTTGATGCATCCCCACTTTAGGATCGAAGTTCCCCGCATAGCAATGCGGCTTGCGCTGGCCGAAGTCGAAGCTACCGCGAAAATACGGGTCGGTCGTGGTTTCCATGAAGTCCTGCATCAGATGAACGGCGCGATCCAGGTAGAAAGTGTCCGCGTCGCCCACCGAGACGTGTAGCTTGCCCGCCAGTTTGGGGCCGAGCGTCTTCCAGTCGCGTTCCATGATGTGAGTCAGGTCGTAGTTTTCCTTGAAGTACTCGGCCACCTTGTGGTCGATTTCGCCGGTGCGCTTGTTGAAGACCGGCGCGGGATAGCCATCCTCGCCGACGGAACTGAAGTAGGCCTGCCAGGCGTCCAGTTGCTCGCCTGACCGGCTTTTGGTGCCTTGCACCAATTCGAAGCGGGCCATCTGTTCCATGGTGGACATCAGCAAGCCGTCGGTTTGGCGCACTGAGGGGCGCGGCACGCGGGCGAATGGGCCTTCGATCCAGTAGGCGTTCTTGTCTTCATATAGATTCGTGGTCATGTAGGCTCGGAAATCGACGACATCCGGGCAGAAGACATAAGCGCCGTTATAAAAATCGGGGTAGAACACTTGGGATGCCAGCGCTTCCCAGCCGCCGGTCGATCCGCCATAAACCGCGCGCGCCCAGCCTTGGCCGAGGCCGCGGAAGGTACGCTCCACGTAGGGAATGAGTTCTTTAATGATGGCATCACCATACGGCCCGGCGTTCGCCGAGTTCACGGCATACGAATCGTCGAAGTAAGGCGTGGGATGCTGGATGGTCATCAGGATCACGCGCGGCATCCGGCCGGACGTCCAATCCTGATAGAGCTTGTAACCGGCGCCTGATCCGGGCACGGTGGTGAAGCCGATTCCCAGTCCGCGGCTGAAGTGGTTTTGATAGACGACCAGGGGAAAGTGGGCATTGGGGTGATCGTCAAAGCCATCCGGCAGGAGCAACACCGCGCCGAGTTCGATGGGCTGCCCCCAAAAACGGCTGAGCAAATCACTATGCAACTTGACGTGTTTGACCCACTTGGTATCGGCCTCGGCGGCAGGTACATCGGGCACCTTCTCGGTTAGCAATACCTGGATCGCATCGCCCGATGCGGGATCGAGATGCACCTTGCGCGGTTTGCTGAAGAGATTGCCGGGCTTTGATTGCCAGTGCTGTCCTTCGCCTTTATCGGGCGGCAGTTTAACAGTGTGTCCATTGGCCAGGTGGAAGGTTTGATAGATATTGAGAACCGCCTGGACGTAGTAATCGCCGGCGGGGATGTCTTTGAGGCTCTCGCGGGGATAGCCCAGCGTAGTCGAATCCACGACGGCAGTGGCTCCAGGGGCCAAGGCGTCGACGTCCACACCGAAGGCTTGCTGGGAGGTGGACGTGAAGCTGATCTGATAGCAGGGCTCAGGCTGCTCTTTGGTGGATACGATGAGCATCATGTGGCCGTCGAGCGGCGTAGCGGCCAAGTCTTTCGAAAACGAGATTTCGAATCGCCCGGCTGCGGCAAGCGGCAGGGCTAGGACAGCCAGTGTGAGTACTTTTCGTAATAGTTGCATGTCGCCTCAACGCGGGGTAATCAACCCGCCTAGTTTATCCTGCTCGCCCGACGCCATGCGCGGGAAACGCGAGGCATAAGCCTCCAGATACTTCAGGCCGGCGCCGGTATTGTAGATTACGATGCGTTCGCCGGGCTTCAGGAACCCGGAAGACAGCAGTTTTTCGAGAGCGGCGACGCAAGCGGCGCCTTCGGGGGCGGCAAAGATTCCCTCCTCACCCGCCAGTTGAATGCCGGCATCGAGCAAAGCGCCATCGCTGACGGCCAAGGCAGTACCGCGGCTGGTGCGCACAGCGTCCAAAACCAAGAAATCCCCTAGCGGTTTGGGCACGCGTAATCCCGCGGCCACGGTGTGGGCGTTCTCCCAGAACTGGCTGCGGGTTTCGCCGGACTCGAACGCACGCACAACGGGTTGACAGCCTTCCACCTGTACGGCGATCATCTTGGGCCGGTGGGCGCCGATCCAGCCGAGCGCCTCCATTTCGTCGAAGGCTTTCCACATGCCGATCATGCCCACACCGCCGCCAGTGGGGTAGAAGATGGCATCCGGCAACTGCCAGCCGAACTGTTCGGCCACTTCGTAGCCCATAGTCTTCTTGCCTTCAATACGGTAAGGCTCTTTCAGGGTGCTGACATCGAACCAGCCGTGTTTTGCGGCGCCGGACGCCACCAGTTTGGCGCAATCGCTGATCAGGCCATCCACCAGCGTGACGTTTGCGCCAAAGGCTTTGCATTCGATGTAATTGGCCTGGGGAACGTCGCGCGGCATGAAGATGTGCGCTTGAATGCCGGCGGCAGCGGCGTAGGCGGCCAATGCACTGGCGGCGTTACCGGCGGACGGGATCGCCATTTCATGGATGCCCAGTTGAACGGCCATCGACACGGCGCACGATAGACCGCGCGCCTTGAAAGATCCAGTGGGGTTAAGCCCTTCGTCTTTGATCCAGAGGTTCGTGGCGCCCAGACGTTTACCGAGCCGTTTGGCCCGCACCAGCGGAGTCATCCCCTCGCCCAGGGTGACGATGGACGAGGAGTCCGCCGGCAAGACCGGGGCATAACGCCACATGGTGTTGGGTGCGCCGGCTAACTGCGCGCGATCCCAGGCTTGGCGGATGGCGGCTAGGTCATAACGGACGAGCAACGGCCCGCCGCAAGGGCACAGGTTCAACACCTGATCCGGCTCGAAGTTCCGCTTACAAAGGCTACACTCTAAATGAGTTGCTTTGGGCATTCTGTAAGCAGTCTAACAACAATCGGCACGCTGGTACTGCCTGCTCAACGGGATTTGCGGTTGATGCGTCATAATACTAGTACACGATGAAGCCATTCGCACTTTTGCTGTTTGTAGGCTGTTCCGTGATGCCCGCGCTGGCTGGGGAATACGCCGTGCTCGCATCGGGCGCGCGCCTATATGCCGAACGGCATGAACAAGATAGCGGGAAAGTGACGTTGATCAACAAGGATGGGAGCACCGAATTGGATGCATCCTTGGTGGTCCGGTTTGAACGGGAGGAGTACGTTGCTCCGGCCGCACCACCGGCGCCTGCAGTTACGAAGGCTGTGGCCGCTCCGGTGAAGACCGTTTCAACTGCCGAGTTGATCAATAATGCCGCTCGGAAGTATGGGTTACCGCCGGCGTTGGTGCGGGCCGTCGTAAAGGTGGAATCCGGGTATCAGGCGAATGCGGTTTCGCCTAAGGGCGCCATCGGCTTAATGCAACTGATGCCGGGTACGGCCCGCGAGCTTGGCGCCGATCCTAAGGTTGTGGAACAAAATGTGGATGCCGGAACCCGTTACCTGCGCGATCTGCTGGTAAAGTATGACAACCACGCTTATCACGCCTTGGCAGCGTATAACGCCGGACCCGGCGCGGTAGACAAGTATCACGGGGTGCCGCCATACCGCGAAACACAGAATTACATCTTGAATGTGCTGCGCAACTGGCAGCGGCCTTCGGCGGATTAGCCTAGGCGGCGGGTAGCGAGAGCAATCCTTTTTCGCGCAGCCCGGAAAGTGCCAAGCCGTAACGTCCGCGGATGCCGGTCTTCTCGAAGATGTGTTTCAGGTGGATCTTTACGGTACCGGGGCGGATGCCGAGTTCCTTGCCGATATCCCGGTTCTTCATCCCCTGCTCCACCAATTCCACCACCTGCAACTCACGCGATGTGAGGTTCGAGCGGGTACCGCGGGGGGTCCGCTCAGGCTCTTGCAACAGGCTCTCTTCCATCCAGGTATTGCCCGCCGCAACTGTGCGCATGCATTCGAGCAGGGCCTCCAGGGACGCAGTCTTACGGACCACCCCCATGGCTCCCACCTGCATCATGCGAAGAGCCTCGGTCTCGCTAAGGTTTACACCCCAGACGAT
Source organism: Bryobacterales bacterium (assembly GCA_963738345.1). GTDB lineage: Bacteria > Acidobacteriota > Terriglobia > Bryobacterales > Bryobacteraceae > Bog-159. The sequence goes on along the minus strand of CAVTWI010000002.1, from coordinate 280,749 downwards.
GGTGGCTATCGCCCCCCCCCAAATCCGCAGGCGCTTGAGGCAGTCCATGACTGGATAAAGGCCAAAGGCTTTGTCCAGAATCATCACTGAGGGCGAGTGCTGCCGAACCATTTCTATCCCCCCCAGCAGCGACGTTTCGGCCGCGGCCAGTTGCAGATCCTCGCACGAATTCAGAAGTGTTTTTATACCTTCGATGGCAATTGGTTCGGTATCGCAGATGACCACGAGTTTGGCGGTGATTTGTTCGTTCATGTGGCTTTCGCGGGGAGGTGAGAATGGCCTCCGCTCGCCCTATTCGGAAGATATTGCCGATTCACAGAACTGTAGTGCGGAAACGCGCCAACACTCTCAGGTTTTTGATCGCGGATTAACTTTTTATGTTGATGGTGCCCCGGCAAAGAGCGGAGCCGCAACGGCAGGGTACGTCGTCGATTTTATCTGAGAAATGGTAGTCAACCGTCAGTTCTTCGCCGCGCCGGATATCGCGCTTGCTCATGTACAGAATATGGCCCTTGAAAATCCATGTATAGAGGTTTGGAGTGCAGGAATGGTTGATCAATTCGGCGCCGCTGCCGCCCACCGCTCCGTCCAACGTCCAATAGTTATCGAGAGTAAAGAGATAGGTGCGCGGCCCCAATCCCCGCTTGCTGGTTTCGCGCCGGTTGATCCTTTCTCCGGTATACTCGATCACTTTGTGACGTGCGGGTATGCGTTCTCCGGCGTAAACGCCCCAACCATGAATCCCGGAGCGGCCCAACTTCAACCGGAAGCAGGCGAATTTCGGGTCGATGCGGGGCTCGGCGATATAGGCGTGTGCAGCCATGTTTTGAAGATTGTACCGAACGCCAGAGCATTTGAGAAGAGGCTGCAGCCCGATATAATGCGAAATCGTGATTCAACTGACTAGTGAACCTTCAAAAGACCTCTTCGAAGGCGCTTTCCGCTTCGCCGAGCGCCAATTGCGCGCCCTGATCGAGCGCCATCCCGATTTCTACCCCATGTACACCACATCCGGGCGTTGGAAGCACGCAGGAGAGGCATGGACCCACTGGTGCGATGGCTTCCTGCCCGGGATGTTGTGGATCGTCTACGCGCGGCAGAAGCCCGGCAGCCCGGAATCGCGCTGGTGGCGGGAGCAGGCGATCCGCTATTCGCGGCCGCTCGAGCCGCGCAAACTCGACCGCACGGTACACGATTTGGGCTTCCTGTTTATGTCGAGCTATTGGCGCTGGTTTGGATTCACGCCCGACCCCACGCTGAAGGCGGTGCTGGTAGATGCAGGCCGGACCATGGCGCTGCGATTCCAGGAGAAAGGCCGGTACCTGCGGTCGTTCGTCGCGCAGGATTCCCTGTTTATCGACATCATGATGAACGTCGGCATCGTATTTTATGCGGCGCGCGAGACTGGCGACGGGGCGTTGATGGAAGTCGCATTGCAACACTGCCACACGGCGCGGAGGGTCTTGGTGCGTGGCGATGGATCGACGGCGCACGAAGGGATGTTCGACGTTCAGACCGGCGAATTTCTGAAGCAGACCACGCATCAGGGCTATCGCGGAGACTCGTGTTGGTCGCGCGGACTGGCCTGGGCTTTGTATGGCTTCGGCACGGCGTATGGGTATGTGCGGGATCCCGATTTTCTGGCGACGGCGGAGGCGTGCGCGGATTTTTATATCCAGCACACTCCGGCGGATGGAGTTCCACCGTGGGATTACGATGCGCCGGTGGATGGCTCGTTGATGGTGGATACCTCGGCCGCTGCGATTGCCGCTTCGGGATTATTTCAGTTGAGCGGTCTGGCGGCGGATGCGGCCAAGGGCTATTTGTATCGCGAGGCGGCTGAGCGGATTCTAACGACCTTATGCCGCACGTGGCTGGCGGAATCCGAGGGCACTTGGGAAGGGATACTCAAGGGCGGCGTGTACCATGTGCACAAGGGATTGGGTGTGAATGAATCGGTCATGTGGGGCGAGTATTTCTTTTTGGAGGCGCTGGAGAGGGCGCTGGGCCAGGTATAGCGACGGCTTTATGACTACAGCCTTTGATCCAGGATACGCAGAGCCCGGGCAAAACTCGGCAGGTACTTCGACACAACGTCAGGCATCAGAATCGGCAGCAATTCGAAGGACCGTTTCCCTTTGGAGTAAGCATTCGAGCAATTGCGGGTTGCGCGAAACAGCCCGGCTTGAACGTCTTGACGCGCGCGATTTTCCAAATCAACAAGCGGCGGTAGCGCGGACGCCTGTAATTCGCGGTAGTGTTTGGCAATGGCGGTCCGGTCAGCGACGATCAGGGTCTCCATGCACGTGGTCATGAACAACACAGCGTCGTCACTGGCGCCTGCTGGCTTCGTCCAGTTGTCACGATGTTTCAAATGCTGCCACGTTTGCTCGATATCCGCCACGGGATCTTCGCTGTCGATCCACATGGCGACGTAATCGCCGGAGTTTTTTTCGGCGTGGCCGATCTTGAAGTCATCAAACGTTGAGGTCCGTGAGCCACAAGCAGAGAGTCGCGGCAAACGTCCTTTGAAACCAGATTTCTCCAGGACCTTACGGAACCCTTCGCGACACCTGCTTTGCAGGTCCTTTGAGTCCGGTCCGCTCGCAGCCCCCTCCAGGTAAAGCGTTGCGCTCACCAGCGGGTTCCCCCGATCTGGCCGCGAATCCACAACTGGCCCAAGCGGTACTTCGCCAGCCAACTCGTTAGCTCGTCCTTTTTGAGCCGGCGCAGTTGGGTCGCGCCTTCGTGCTTTTCGCACACTACTACAACTTCCGGCCGCTCCGTCATCGCATCGACAAGGATATCCGAGTGAGTGGTCACGATCAGTTGCGTGCGCTCAGAGGCGAGAACCAAAAGATCCGCCAGTTTCGGCAGAATGTCCGGATGTAAACCAAGTTCGGGCTCCTCGATGCAAATGAGCGGGGGAGGCTCCGGATCGCAGAGAATGGCAAGAAGGCAAAGGTAACGCAGCGTGCCATCGGACAATCGCGTCGCCGGAACCGAAAAGTCGCCCTCCGTAAAAAATACCTGTACACTTCCGCCGTCCACGACTGGATTAAAATCGGTGACACCGTCGTATAGATCCTTAAGACCATTCAGGATCGCCGTTTTGGCTTTCGGTGTCTTTTGCAGGCGGCTCAGGAAAAGACCAAGATTGGAAAAGTCTTCTTCCAAACGGTCGCTTCTGATGTCAGCTTTTTGCGGTTCGCGGAATACTGTATTCCGACCGAACGCCCATTCCCGGTAGATCCTGATTTTCTCGTAAGACTCTGCCAAATAGGAAATTTCCGGATACTGCTCTGGATCCCTACGCTGCGCCAAAATCGAAAGGTCAGTGTTGACTGTATCGCGGGCAAGCTTGCGTTCCTTAGTGGCCCCGCGAGTGTTGATTACGGGCTGCCCGTGTTGGAAACGGTAGTGGAAATACGGAGACTGTTCGCCTGAAGAGGGTATCTCGCCTTCGATCCGCTCATCCTCCAGCCGAAAACCCTGGTCATCCCCTCGAAACGAAAGAATGTGCCGCAGTGGCTGTTTACCCTTTGGATAATTCACCACCAAGTCGATAGACGCCGCCCCGTTCTTGTTACCCTTCCAGATCCACTCGCCGACGCCCCCACCGCGGCGTACTACACCGCGGAGTTCCGCGCTCGATGCAGTCGCCGAGACCGGCGTCGCCCGCATCAGGGAAAGTGACTCAATCAAATTGGATTTTCCGGCCGCATTCGGACCGATCAAAATGTTCAGGTTTTCTAACTCCAGCGCGGGGGACTCGGGCCCGAATGATAGTAGATTCTCCAGCTTGATATGCCGCAGAAGGCGACTGTCGACCTGAGGAATCTGCTTCATTATTAACTGCGGCCGGTCACTACGGCTTTCAAGAAGTCCCGATTCATGCGAGCGATCACTTCAAGCTTGATATCTTTGGGGCACACCGCTTCGCACTCGCCGATATTCGTGCAGTAACCGAACATCTCGTGGTTCACCTGCGCAACCATGGCTTTTGCTCTCTGGTAGCGCTCAGGCTGACCCTGCGGCAATACTCCCAGATGCGTGATCTTGGCGGCGGTAAACAGTGCCGCGGCAGCGTTCGGACACATCGCCACACACGCGCCGCATCCGATGCAAGCGGCCGCATCCATGGAGATGTCAGCTGCCTCCTTGGGAATCAGAACGGCGTTACCATCCGGTGCGCTGCCGGTGGGTGCGCTGATGAATCCCCCCGCAGCAATGATGCGGTCAAACGCACTCCGATTCACCACCAGATCCTTGATCACGGGAAATGCGCGCGCGCGCCAAGGCTCGAGGTAGAGCTCGTCACCGTCCTTGAAATGGCGCATATGCAACTGGCAAACGGTGGTCGAGCGCTGGGGCCCGTGCGCCACGCCGTTGATCATGAAGCCGCACATCCCGCAAATACCTTCGCGGCAATCGTGATCGAAGGCTACCGGCTCCTCGCCTTTGGCAATCAGGCCTTCGTTCAGTACGTCGAGCATCTCCAGAAACGACATTTCCGGATTAACATCCGGCGCGTCGTAACGCACCATGCGGCCCTTTTCGTTTGCGTTCTTTTGCCGCCAGATATGGAGGGTTAGTTTCATGTTACTTGTAACTCCGTTGACTGGGATGCACGTAATCGAATTTCAGCGGTTCTTTGTGCAATTCGGGTGCCTGACCCTCGCCGCGATACTGCCAGGCCGCTACGTAAGAATAGTCCGCGTCATTACGCAGCGCCTCGCCCTCGGGCGTCTGATATTCCTCGCGGAAGTGCCCGCCACAGGATTCGTTGCGCTCCAGCGCGTCGCGGCACATCAGTTCGGCCAGTTCGAAAAAGTCGCCCACGCGGCCGGCTTTTTCGAGCGACTGATTCAGTTCTTCGCCCGATCCGAGCACCTTCACATCGCGCCAGAATTGCTCGCGTAGCGCGGGGATTTTCTGAAGCGCGGTGCGCAACCCTTCGGCAGTACGACCCATGCCGCAGTATTCCCAAAGCAACAGGCCCAGGTCACGATGGAACGAATCCACCGATCGGGTACCCTTAATCTCCAGGAACTGTTTGGTGCGGCTGGCCACCTGTGCTTCCGCTTCGCGGAACGCGGCGTGGCTGGTGTCCACCTTCGGACCTTTGGAACTTGCCAGGTAATCGCCGATGGTGTACGGCAAGACGAAGTAGCCGTCTGCCAAGCCTTGCATCAACGCGCTGGCACCCAAACGGTTGGCGCCGTGGTCGGAGAAATTTGCCTCGCCGGTCACATACAGCCCGGGGATGGTGCTCATCAGGTTGTAATCGACCCAGAGTCCGCCCATGGTGTAGTGAATGGCCGGATAGATGCGCATCGGCGATTCGTATGGATTCTCGCCGGTGATGCGCTCATACATATCGAACAGATTGCCGTAGCGCTCTTTGATGACATTCTTGCCCAGGCGCTGGATGGCGTCCGCGAAATCGAGATAGACGCCCAAGCCCGACTCGCCTACGCCGCGGCCTTCGTCGCACACGGCCTTGGCGTTACGGGATGCTACGTCGCGGGGCACCAGGTTGCCGAAACTCGGATAGCGCCGTTCCAGGTAATAGTCGCGCTCGGCCGGCGGGATCTGCCCCGGCGGGCGCTTGTCGCCCTTCTTCAGCGGTACCCAGATGCGGCCGTCATTACGCAGCGACTCGCTCATCAGGGTCAATTTCGATTGATACTCGCCGCTGACCGGAATGCAGGTCGGATGGATCTGCGTGAAGCAGGGGTTGGCGAAGTACGCACCTTTTTTATAGGCGCGCCAGATGGCGGTGGCGTTGCAACCCTTGGCATTGGTGGATAAATAGTAAGCGTTGCCATAGCCACCGGTGCCCAACACCACGGCGTCCCCTACGAAAGATTCGATCTTGCCGCTGATCAGGTCGCGCGTGACGATACCGCGCGCCTGCCCGTCAATCACTACCAGATCGAGCATTTCGTGGCGGGGATACATCGTCACCTGCCCTGTACCGATCTGGCGTTCGAGAGCCTGGTAAGCCCCCAGCAGCAACTGCTGGCCGGTCTGGCCGCGGGCGTAGAAGGTGCGCGATACCTGCGCACCACCGAACGAACGGTTATCGAGCACGCCGCCATATTCGCGGGCAAACGGAACGCCCTGGGAAACGCACTGGTCGATGATGTTGACGCTGATCTGCGCCAAGCGATAGACGTTGGCTTCGCGCGAGCGGAAATCGCCACCCTTCACCGTGTCGTAAAAAAGTCGGTAAACGCTGTCGCCGTCGTTATGATAATTCTTCGCGGCGTTGATGCCGCCCTGCGCGGCGATAGAATGCGCACGGCGGGGGGAGTCCTGGAAGCAGAAACACTGGACGTTGTAACCCAACTCGCCGAGCGAGGCTGCCGCGGATCCGCCGGCCAGCCCCGACCCAACCATAATGATGTTGTACTTCCGCTTATTGGCTGGATTCACCAGCTTCAAATTGAATTTGTGCTTTTCCCAGAGAGTCTCGATGGGTCCGGCGGGGACTTTTGCGTCGAGTTCCATATGCGATCCTATTGCAGCCTCAACACGTTCAGCATGACCATCACCGGTATTGAAATGTTGCCGATAGCGATGAACCACGCGAAGGCGGCCGCGAATTTCTTGATGAGAGGCGTATAACGCGGGTGACTGACGCCCAGCGATTGAAACATGCTCCAAAGGCCGTGATACAGATGCATGCAAAGCATGGCCATCGCAACAATATAGAAGATCGCCACCACCGGATTTTGGAATCCCGTAATGACGTTGGAGCGTACGTCCATGTCGCCATCCGGCAGGGTATGCAGCGGCAGCACGCTGCCCACGGTAAGGTGCAGCACGTGGAAGATCACAAAAGCCGCGATGATGGGGCCGCTCCAGATCATGGTGCGTGAGGCGTAGCTGGCGGCGACGTCCTCCTTCTTGGCATAGCCCTGGGGGCGCGCCTTTTGCTTCAACTGCCACAACTGCACGGAAGCGGTGATGTGCAGTATGACGGCCGCCAGCAAGCCGCATCTAACCACCCATAGCAGGATGCCGTGCGAATGCAGGAAGTGGGCGTAGCCGTTAATCTGTGTCGTATCGGGTGAATAGATTTGCAGATTGCCGATGAGGTGGCCGAGCACGTATCCGAATAGGATGACACCGGTGACGGCCATCACCACTTTTTTGCCGATGGTGGCCTGGTAGAACCCGATTGAGCGGTTTAGTTGACTGGTTGTCGCGATGGCACTCATGTAGATTTCTCAGGAATGATTGAAGCTGCCGCGGCTGGTGAACTGCCGCGGCGCGTTGAACATTCCAGTATACTCGGGTGCGAATCGCTGGTGGGGACGAACTACGCCTGCAGCTTATTAATCAGGTCCCGGATCTTGTTTTCTTCGTCTTTCGCTGGACTGCTGCGCAGGGCCTTTTGAAGTTCGGCCAGGGCTTTGGGCTTGTCGCCTTTTTGGGCATACGCCATGCCAAGGTGAAACCGGTAGGTGGAGTTAGCCGGCATCTTGTTCACCAGGCCCTGAAAAATATCCATGGCGTTGTCACTCATGTTTTTCTTCAGGTAGATCCAGCCCAGCGTATCGGAGACTTCCGGCAGATTGGGCATCACCTGTTTGGCGCGCTGGGCATAGGTCAGGGCCTGGTCCAGATCACCTGTGCCCCCCTCGGCCATCATAAACGCCAGATTGTTCAAGGCCACACCATTCTGGGGATCGAGCTTAACGGATTGTTCGTAGGTCTGCCGGGCTTCGTCTTTGCGTCCGGCCGCGCCTAACGCCAAAGCCAATTCGTTTACCACCATGGCATTGCCGGGCAGCGCTTCGCGCGCTTTAGCCAGCGCCTGTATGGCGCCGTTGGTATCGCCCTTGCGCCGCAAAGTGACGCCGAGCCGGAAATAGACCTCGCCTCTGGCTTTGGAATCCTTGTCCAACTCGTTCAGCACGGCTTGGAACTGGGCCACCGCGAGATCGAAATTGCCAGCCCGTACCGCGATATTTCCCAGCGCCATCTGCAAATCGTTGCGCTTAGGTGTCTTGGCCAACTCCGTTTGCAGGAATTGAATGGCTTGGTCGTAATGGCCTTGGCCGGCAAGCGTTTCCACCAGACCTACAAGCCCGCGGGAATCCTTGGGGTTCTCGGCATAGGCTTTGCGGAAGATCCCTTCCGCTTCCTTCATGTTGCCCTCTTTCATGGCCACCATGCCGAGCGAGAAGTCGATATCGGGAGCGTTCGGGTTTTTTTGCCGGATCGTTTCGAGCAACTGGCGCGCATCCGCGTACTTTCTCTGGCCCAACAAGGCCGCTGCTTCGATCATACGGGCGGGCCCATTATTCTTATCAATAGCCAGAATCTGGTTTACGGATTTCAGCGCCTCGTCCCAATCGGTCCGCATTACCTGAAGCTGGGCCAGCGCCAGCCGCGCCGGCAAGTAGTCGGGACGTTCCCGGATCGCTTCGGTGAATTGCTGGCGGGCCTGCTCCCATTCACCGCGGGCGACATGCGCGCGACCCAGGTTGTAGCGCGCTACGAAATTATCCGGCGCGGCGTTCACCACCGCCTGCAATTCTGATATAGCTTTCTGCACATCGCCGCGGTCGAGCAACAGGGAGGCCTGCAGCCCGCGCGCATCCGAATCTTTCGGATTGTCTTTCAAAATGGCGGCGTCGATATCCGCCGCTTCCGCGCGGCGATTCTGGCGCATCAGCACTTCGATCATGCGCTTCTGATAAGTAGACTTCTGCTTGGGATCCGCGCCCATGCCCTCTTTATATTGGTTGAGAGCTTCGGGCAAATCGCCGTTACGGAAATAGAAGTCGCCCACCACCAGGTAGGCCCGGTCGAAATCCTTCACGTGGGTCTTAATCTGGTTCAGGGTGGCCACCATCTGGTCATGCCGTTGCCGGCTGGCGTAAAAACTGGCCAGCGAGACCAGAAAGCTCATCTGCTTGGGATTGTTGGCGGCCCCGGTTTTCAGAATCTGCTCGGCTTCGTCGGTTTTGCCTTGCAGCAAATAAACCCCGTACAACTCGTTATAGGCCTGGACAGTTGTTTTATCGTCGGCGATCAGTTGCTTGTACATCTGCTCGGCCTCGGGAAGTTGCCGGTCCGCGGTGAGAGCGCGCGCCAATTGAATTCTCAGGGCTTGACCCGGCGTCTTGATGCTGGCGGCTTTCCGGTATTCGGCTATAGCGGCGGTCAGCAACTTCTTGGTCACCTCAGGCTGGCCTTCGTGGAAACTGCTTTGTGCCCGCACGAAGTCCAGGTCTGCCGTGAGCCGGTGGCCATCAAAAGAGTTCGGATCGCGCTGCAGCAAATCCTTAATAATGTCGTCCACTTCCGAGAGGTATTGGCTCTCGCGGGTAAACGCGAGGTAGATTTCCGCCAGGCGAACTTCGGAATCGAGATGTTCCGGTTGACCCTTCGGTATCAGTTCGATAGCCCGCCGTAACTCGCCCAACGCGTTCGGAATACGGCCTAGCTTCAGATCCGTCTGCGCTAGGTGATAGTAGGCAGGCCCGTACCGCTGGTCCTTCTGCAAGGCATTGCGATACATGATTGAGGCTTCTTTATACTTACCCTTGGCGAAGTATTTATTGCCATTTTCCAGATAACGCTTTTTTGCGACATTAGGGTCCCGGCTACAGGAAACGAGTGCTAGCGCAGCCAGAATGACAACCAGGGATCTCATGCAATTCCTCACGTTGATTCTAATATACGGCATCCGTGGGTGGAGCCGCCTTTCAAACGATGGAAACCCAAGAACATCCGGCATGTATCGCACGCATGCAGGGCAGTGAGAGGATTCAGGGTCCACGCCACTACAGTTTTGGAAACCCAATATGGCGTCAGTTGCAACCCAGACCTCAATGGAAGCATGTATCCCGGAGACGGCGGAGCGCGCGGCCGCCATCCTGCTGATCGGACCCACGGATTCGCGCCGTGGCGCCCTACGCAATATCCTTATTCCTTCACAGTGGGAGATACGTGAGGCAGATTCCTATAAAGACGCCGCCGGACATCTCGACAACAGGGGCATCGCGGTAGCCATCTGCGATACCGACGTGCCGGATGGGAACTGGCAGGCTCTCCTGGCAGACCTTCTCACCCGGGCAAATCCGCCGAAACTCATCGTTTCAGCTCGTCTGGCGGACGAAAGGCTGTGGGCAGAGGTCTTGAATCTGGGTGGGTACGATGTGCTGATGCAGCCTTTTGACCGCCACGAAGTGCTTCGCGTCACGCGCATGGCCCGCACGGCGTGGCTTCACGAAGGTACTTCCAAAGCCGTATGAAATGTCTGGAAACAGTCTGGTGGCGGCGGAGCGACTCGAACGCTCGACCTACGGATTATGAGACCGTCGCTCTAACCGACTGAGCTACGCCGCCTCTCCTATCGAGTTTACCAGACCGCCAGCGCCATCGGCGTATACTGGGTTGAATGCCTTTGAATCGCCGCAGTTTTCTATTTGGGGCGCTAGCTGCGCCGGTGCTGGCCGCAACTACCAAGAAACAACCCGCCGCGGAACGTCCGAATATCGTGTTGATTGTGGCCGAAGATCTCGGCGCATACATGACCGGGTGCTACGGAAACGCCGAGATGCACACCCCCAATATCGACCGGTTGGCGCAAACCGGCGTTCGATTTCACAATAGCTTCTCGTGCGCCCCCTTAGCAATCGATCCAACCGCTTTTTCCGCTGCGGGCTACAATTGCTCGCGGGGTGCGGCCGATCAGGCAGACGGATTCCTGGAAGCGCAGGCACCGGCGAAGCCGTTCTTCCTGACGATTGCCTGGCCTAGTCCCAACATCGTGACAGCTTCCCCCAAAAACGTGGACTTGTATACCAAAACCGGATTCGAAACGGTCGGGTGGGATGCCGTGGCCGCCAATGCCACGCACAAAGAAATGTTGAGCGATGTGCGGGGAAGCATTCGCAAGTACGCAGCAGCATTGACCACGCTTGATGAGCAGATCACACCATTGCTGGCTAAACTGCAACAGCGCGGTGTTTGGGATAACACATTGGTAGTCTTCACCAGCAATAGCGGATATCTGCTGGGGCGGCACGGTCTATGGGGTGGAGCCAACGCCTCGACTCCCGTGAATATGTACGAAGAAGTCGTACGAACCCCTTTGATGTGGGCATGGCCCAGCCGCTTCCCACCCCAAACGGTGCGGAACGACGTGGTCAGCTCTTACGATTTGATGCCGGCGCTCTGCGAATTGTGCGGTGTGGCCGCGCCTGCCGGCAGTCGCGGGAACAGCTACCTGCCCTTCGTCTATGGCCGACGCCTCGGTAAGAAACAAACGTGGCCGGACTTGGCGTTTGGCCGGATTGAAGATACGGAGATGGCACGGGACAACCGCTACAAGTTGATTTTGCGCGGGCAAGGCAAGGGCGCGAGCGAATTGTACGACGAAACCGCCGATCCGAAGGAACAAACTAACCAGTACGACAATCCTAAGTTCGCGATCATGCGCGACCGGTTGGCAGCCCAACTAACCACTTGGCGTGGCGCGTCCAAAACGACTCCGCCGGCTTGATCGGTGGCGAAGTCGGAAGCTTGCGTGATCTCACATACGCTGTAGCGGCCCTAAACCATCCGAACGCCGGGGCAATTTCGTAATACAACGGCGGAAGCCTGTGAAGTAGCAACGTCATTTAAGTCACTCTTAATTGTCCCCGCTGTATTCCGCGAGATAGACAGTATTTATCCCATACCGGATAATACAAACATCAATGATGGCCTCGCTTCCTCTCGTTCACGCGCCTGGCACGCTTGACCAGGTTATCGCCACTCAGGAATTGCTGCGGCGCCCGTTACGTGCCGTCAACGTAGTCGGGGAGAGCGCTGCCTTCGAGGCACTTAGCGGAAGCTGGCATGAAGGAACGACCGCAGTCCTAAGGAGACTCTCGAAACTGGGAGTACAGCTGTGCGCAGCCGGGACCGCCGGTGTCAGCGTGCTGGAACCGGGAGCCGACGGTTCGGAAATATTTCGCTGGCGGGCTTTGGCGGGAACTTTGGAACGGCACGAGGGTGGTTCCACTCCACGCGATTGGAGCCCGTGTGGCTCTTGTCTGGACGCCGGCAAGCCAATGTTGTACGCTTACCCGGCGCGATATTTCACTTACTTTGCGAACTTACCCATACCTATAACCGAAGGTCTTGTCATTCCCGTATTTTCCGCGGGCAGGGGTGTCGCCACCATCTGGATCGTATCCCATGACGAGTCTCATCGCTTCGATGCGGAAGATGTTCGGGTAATGACCAGCCTGAGCGGCTTTGTGGAAGCTGCCCTGCGAAGGGATACCGAGGCTGTTATGCCTGCTGGCACCGCGGACGCCGCGCGGCCCGAAACTGCCGATGGCCTTTGGCAGCATTACCTCCGCCGTATCGCGGAGGGCGAACAATCCGCATTATCCGCTCTGTATAACGAAACCAGTCCGCTGGTGTTTACGGCAGCGTTGCGGATCCTAGGATTTCGCGCGGATGCCGAGGAAGTAGTGGTTGACGTTTACAGCCAAGTCTGGCAAACCGCGCAACGGTATGATGCGGCGCGCGGTACTGTTAGATCGTGGCTGGGTATGCTGGCCCGAAGCCGTTCATTCGATTACCTCCGGGCGCGGGGAAGCCAGGTCGTGGATGCCCACAGCCTGGCGCGTGAATCCTATTCCGGCATGGACCCGGAGAACAGCGCCGCGGCCGCCCAACAGCGAGACAGATTGCGAAGCGCGCTCCTGACCTTACCCCGCGAACAGCGCCGGGCGATCGAACTCGCCTATCAATCGGGTCTAACCGCCATCGAAATCGCACAGCGACTTGGGGAGCCGGTGGGGACAATAAAGACCCGCATCCGCCTGGGGCTCGTCAAACTGCGCCGGCTGTTAGCTACAGCTGGCTAGTAGTGATCTCGCTGCCAAACCATGGCGCCATCCACGATGGTGGCCACCGAACCGCCCCGGAATGTATGTCCGTCAAACGGCGAATTACGGCTCTTAGAGAACGACTCATTCACGTCGTAAGTCCATTCTAAGTCGGTGCTAAAAATCGTAACATCGGCGGCAGCGCCTGCCGCAAGAGTACCGCGGTCAAGGCGCAGCACGCGCGCCGGTCCGGTGGTCAAGAGCGCGATCAACCGCGCCAGTGGTATCTTGCCCGGGTGCACCAGGTGTTCGAGCGCCAAACCCAGCGCGGTTTCAAGACCGATGATGCCGAACGGACATTTCTCGAACTCCTGCATCTTCTCGCTGCCCGGGTGTGGCGCGTGATCGGTGGCGATGGCGTCCACCGCTCCACTTACCAGGCCCTCCACCACCGCGCCCGTATCGCAGGCCGTGCGCAGCGGCGGTTTCATTTTGAAATTACTGTCGTAAGGCGTCATCTGCGCATCGGTAAGCGCGAAGTGGTGCGGAGTAGTCTCGCAGGTGACGGGCAAGCCGTACTGTTTGGCGTGCGCCACCATCGCCATGGCATTGCGCGTAGAGATGTGAGCCACATGAAAGCGCGCGCCGGTAACCTGCGCCAGCAGGATGTCCCGCGCCACCATCACGTCTTCGGAACTGGCTGGAATACCGCGCAACCCCAAACGCACGGATTCGTAGCCCTCGTGCATGTCGCCGCCCGCGCTCAGGTTCAGATCCTCGCAATGGTCGATCACCGGCAAATCGAAGGATCGCGCAAACTCCATGGCGCGGCGCATCACGCGCGCATTCATCACCGGCCGTCCGTCGTCCGAAATCGCCACCACCCCAGCGGCCTTCATCGAACCAATAGCGGACAGTTCTTCGCCCGCGCTGTTTTTGGTAATCGCGCCAATGGGGAATACATTGGTGATCGCGTACTTACGCGCGCGCTCGACAATGTAACTGGTAACCGTGGCGCTATCGTTGACTGGCAGCGTATTGGGCATGCAACAGATGGACGTGAACCCGCCCGCGGCCGCTGCACGCGCGCCGCTTTCGATGGTCTCCGCATGCTCGAAGCCGGGTTCGCGCAGGTGGACGTGCATATCAATGAAGCCGGGTGCTACGACCAGCCCCGTGGCATCGAAAACATCTGCGCCGGACGCTTCCAAACCCGCGCCCACGGCAGCAATCACGCCGTCCTGGACCAGGACGTCGCCCACCATGTCGGTGGATGTGGCTGGGTCGATGACGCGCCCGTTTTTAATCAGAAGTTGAGACATCATCCAATCACCCGCTCCAGTACGGCCATGCGCACGGAAACGCCGTTTTCGACTTGGTTGAGAATCACGGAACGCTGCGAGTCCGCCACTTCCGACGACAACTCGCGCCCGCGATTGATCGGGCCGGGATGCATCACGATGACGTCCGGCTTGGCCAGCGCCAGATGCTCCAGTCGCAGGCCGTAAAACTGGAAATACTCGCTTGCCGGGAAAGCCGCTTCGTGCTGCCGCTCAAGTTGCACGCGGAGCATCATGATCACGTCCGCACCCAGAATGGCTTCGCGAATATCGTTGGTAAGGGTAACGCCCGGAGCGATCTGCGCCAGTTCGCGCGGCAGCAGCGACGCCGGGCCGCACAATACAATTTGCGCGCCGAATTTCGAAAGCAGATAAACGTTGGAGCGCGCCACGCGGCTATGTGCGATGTCGCCGATAATGGCCACCCGCAGCCCTTCGAGGCTGGCGCGCCGGTCCAGAATAGTGCGCGCATCGAGCAGCGCCTGTGTGGGATGTTCGTGCGTACCATCGCCGGCATTCACAATCGGCATGGCCAAATGTCGTGCCAGAAAATGCGGCGCGCCGGACGCCGAATGCCGCATGACAATGGCATTGGGGCGCATGGCCGCCAAGGTATTCAGTGTATCCACCAGAGACTCGCCCTTCGAAACGCTGGAGCCCGACGCGGCAATGGATATGGCGTCGGCGCCCAACCGTTTGGCGGCGATTTCAAAACTGGTGCGGGTGCGAGTGGACGCTTCGAAGAAGAGATTGACAATCATCTTCCCGCGCAGCGTGTCCAGTTTCTTTTGGGATTGGTCCTGGACGGGTTGAAACTGCTTGGCGCGCGCCAGGATGGCTTCGATCTCGGCGCGATCCAGTTCTTCGATTCCCAGCAATCCTGCCGGCATAGTTAGTTGGCTTCGCTTGCAGCGACTCGTTCGACCATCAGCACTTTTTCCAGTTGGTCGATTTCCTGGAACTTCACTTCGATGATTTCATCGTCGGTGGTTTGCACGGTGCGCCCGACGAACTGCGCTTCAATCGGTAACTCCCGGTGGCCCCGATCGATCAGCACCAGCAGATGCACGCGCGCCGGGCGCCCATGATCGAAGAGCGCATCAAGCGCGGCGCGAATGGTGCGGCCGGTGTACAGCACGTCGTCCATCAGGATGATGTCTTTGCCTTGCACCGAAAAGGCGATCTCCGTGGCGCTGACCACAGGCTTCACGCCCACCGTGGTCAAATCGTCGCGGTATAGGTTGATATCCAGGATGCCGACCGGCACCGGACGCTTCTCCAGCGCTTCGATCTTGCGCGCCAGGCGCTGCGCCAGGGGCACACCGCGCCGCCGAATACCGATGAAGGCGAGACGGTCGAGATCCGAATTCTTTTCCAGAATTTCGTGCGCCAGACGCACCAGCGTGCGGTCGATTTCCGAGGCGCTCATGAGTTGGCCTTTAACGCGTGTGAGGGACATGGGCGTGGTAAGGAACAGGGTAGCATGGACCCGAGACTCCGGTTTAACGGGACTCGGGCCGTGAGAGAGAGTCCGTTCATGAATGTAAAAACTCGGTCAGCCTAAGTCCCATTCCAACGAACGGGTGTACGCTTACTAACGAGGAAAGTCAGAAAATGAACAAACGAATCCCACGTTGGTCACTCGTCGCCGCATCCCTAGCATTCTTGATGGCAGCTCCGCATTTGTTACGGGCTTCTAACGCCTATGTGGTTCGTAATCTGGTGTCCGACCTACCTGACTTAGCCGATTTTACAGATGCGAACTTGAAAGGCGCATGGGGAATTTCGGAATCGGCCACGAGTCCTTTTTGGATTTCAGACGCAGCCTCCGGCGTTTCGACCCTCTATACCAGTTCCGGCAGCGTGATTCCCCTGGTGGTCACTATTCCGCCGGCTAAAAGTCCGGGCACGGGCACGCCCACCGGCACCGTCTATAACGCGACCACGGGCTTTGCAATTGCCGCCGGCGACGCCGCCGCCTTCATCTTCGACACCCTGGATGGAACGATATCAGGCTGGAACGCCACTGTAAACAAGACACAGGCACAAGTGATGGTGGATAACTCGGCATCGGGCGCCGTCTATACCGGTCTGGCCATCGGTGCCAGCGGCGCGAATACATACTTATACGCGGCGAATTTCAACGCCGGAACGATTGACGTATTTGACTCGACCTTTAAAGCAGTGACTCTGCCTGGCGCCTTCGTCGATGCCAACCTACCGGCAGGTTATGCGCCTTTTAATGTGCAAAGCCTTGGGGGCAATATCTATGTTACTTACGCGCTGCAGAATAGCGGCAAGAATTTCGCCGTGACCGGCGCAGGCAACGGCTATGTGGACGTATACAGCACCGCCGGCGCGTTGATGGACCGGCTCATCTCCGGCGGCCATCTGAACGCTCCCTGGGGAGTCGCTATCGCGCCCGCGGGCTTTGGCGATTATGCCAATGACCTGCTGGTCGGAAATTTTGGCGACGGCACCATCAACGTGTTCAATGCCACGACCGGCGCGTACATCGCGACGCTTAACGACACCATTGGCGCTCAAATCGTGATCCCCAACCTATGGGCCCTGCAGGTTGGTAACGGCGGCAGTGGAGGCGACAAAAATGCCATTTACTTCACCGCGGGCATTCCCGGACCCGACAACGGCAGTCACGGATTGTTCGGCCGGCTGCAGGCGGCGCCCGTCGTCAGCGCGACAAATGTGATCAACGGCGCGAGCTTTCAACCAGGCATTGCTCCGAACACCTGGGTCACCATCACTGGCAGCAACCTCGCGGGAACCACGCGTCTGTGGGATAGTGGCGACTTCGTAAATAGCGCGCTGCCCACCGTGCTCGATAGCGTCAGCGTCACGGTTAATGGAACGAATGCTTATGTGGAGTATGTAAGCCCGACGCAGTTGAATGTCTTGATGCCTGTGGGCGTTGCCCCTGGACAGGCACAAGTCCAGACCTACAACGCCGGCCTCGGTAGCACATCGGTGACCGTCACCATACAAGATGTGGCGCCGGCATTCTTCATGCAAAGCGATGGAGTCCATTTGGCCGCCACCCATGCGGACGGTTCCCTGATCGGTCCCACTACCACGCCGGGCGCGACTCCGGCCACGGCAGGTGAAACCATCATTCTCTATGGCAATGGCTTCGGCGTCACCAACCCGGCAGCCCCGGAAGGCAAACTGATTACTACGCCCCTCAATCTGGTCACTCTCCCGACCATCACCATCGGCGGCGTCGCCAGCCAGGTGGCCTTCGGTGGACTGACTTACGCAGGCCTGTACCAGATCAACGTGACGATTCCATCTTCGACGACTAGCGGCGACATTGCAGTAGTGGCGCTGGTGGGCACCACCGCTTCGCCGAGCGGCACGGTCATCACCGTGCAGTAAATGCCGCTCGAAGCGGCGCGAATCTCAACCCCAGCAAACTTTCTGCATACAATACAGTCTGGGGGAAATTGATGAGAGCTTGTCCGGGGAGTGCGAAAGCGGCGATGGTCTTCACCCTCGCCGCAATTACGGCTTTGGCCCAGGTCAATGTGGGGGATCAGAAGCCCGAAGCTACCCTGCCCTTCACCATTACAAACGTAGCCACC
This sequence comes from Bryobacterales bacterium, assembly GCA_963738345.1. Classification (GTDB taxonomy): domain Bacteria; phylum Acidobacteriota; class Terriglobia; order Bryobacterales; family Bryobacteraceae; genus Bog-159. The sequence continues at coordinate 262,959 of CAVTWI010000002.1, read as the reverse complement.
TTCAAATTGCCATGGAGGATCGCCTTCCTGCCCGATGGCCGCATGCTGATCACCGAAAAGCCCGGACCCGTTTGGCTGGTAACCCAGCAGGGTGAGAAGATCCGCGTGGAGAATACGCCTCCCGTCTATTTTCAGGATCAGAACGGCATGCACGGCGTGTTCCTCTCGCCTCATTACGCCACCGACCACAACATTTATCTCACCTACGCCGAACCGGGCGACTACGGGGGGGGCCTTGCGCTCGCGCGCGCTAAACTCAACGTCACCGCCACGTCGGCGAAACTCGAAAACTTCGAGGTGCTGTGGCATCAAATGCCCAAAGGGAAGGGCGGCCAGGAAGGCGCGCAAGTGGCCTTCTCACCCGACGGCAAGTTTCTGTTCCTAAGTGTTGGCGAACGCCAGCGGTTCACTCCCGCCCAGGATCCGGACCAACCTGAAGGCAAGATCCTGCGCCTGACACTCGACGGCAAACCCGCCCCCGGCAATCCCAACTTCGGCAAGACCGGTGCGGCCACCATCCCCCTGATCGATCCCCCCCGCGACGCCGAAGCCGCCAAGACCGCCAAGGTTATCAGCACCTATACCTTTCCCGGCCCCAACCTGACTCCGGCTGAAACCTGGGCCAGCGGCGTCCGCACGCCCTATGGCCTGGCGTTTTCCCCCACCGGCGAATTGTGGGAAGTGGAGCATGGCCCCTACGGCGGCGACGAACTGAACCTGATCGAACCCGGCAAGAATTATGGATGGCCCTTGGTTTCCTATGGCAAGAACTATAACGGCGTTCCCATTCCCCATCCCGATACGCGTCCCGACCTGGCCAAACCGGTGCTCTATTGGGTGCCGGTGATCGCGCCCGGCAATCTGATGTTCTACCGCGGCACCAAAACCTTTCCGCAATGGAACGGCAATGGCTTCGTCACCGGCTTAGGTTCCACCTCGCTGGTCCGTATCGTATTCGACGGCCATGGTGGCGCCAAATCCGCCGAGCGCTGGAAGATCGGCAAGCGCCTCCGCGATATCGAGGAAGCACCCGACGGTTCGCTGTGGATGTTGGAAGATTCCACCTCCGGCGCCCTGATGCATCTGACGCCCTTAAAGTGAGGATTCTTCGGCCCTCCCGCGCGCATCCTCCGGGTTGTAGCGAACATCTACAGGAGGGTGCATTCTGTTATCCTGGATTCATACTTTGAGATCTAGTCTGAACTGGCAAGTCCTCTCTTTATTCGCCGTGTCCTTCGGAGTGCTGAACGCTGCCACGCCGCCTGGACCGAACTCCATTGTCGAGAACTATTGGGCCGCGGCTCAACAGCAGGAGCATGCCCTGCAAGGTTCGTCGATGGAAGTTGATATTGCAGCATCCCTGCCCAAACTGAAGAAATACGGACGATTGCAGGGGTTGCGCCGCATCTCACAATTGGGGCGCATCACATACGAGGCCCTGCATTTCGAGGGTGACAACTCCGTCAAGAATCACGTGATCTCGCGCTACCTTTCCGCCGAGGTCGAAGCCCAGTCGGACGGTTCGCCGTCTTTGGCTGTCACGCCGGCCAATTACAGGTTTAAGTACAAAGGCCCCAAGCAGACTGGTGGGTTAAATGTGGAAGTGTTTGAAGTCACGCCCCGGCATAAAGTGCAAGGGCTGTTCAAAGGCGAAATCTGGATTGACGCCAACACTTTCTTGTGTGTGCGCGAGTCCGGCCGCCTGGTGAAGACTTCTTCGATATTCCTAAAGAAGATCGAGTTCGTGAAAGAGTTCGACATCCAGGACGGCATTTCGGTTCCGCGCCAGATTCACAGCGTGGTGGAAACACGGCTGGTGGGTCCGGCGGAGCTAACGGTCGACTTTCGGAATGTATCGTTGGCCGAAGGCCCCAAGCGGGCAAGTCTGATAGATATCGGCGATCAGTAACAGCAATATTGGCGATCTTCGCCACGAGTGACCATTCATGAGAACACTGTTTCTGAATCCTCCTTCTTTTGAAGGTTTCGATGGCGGCGCCAGTTCGCGCTGGCCGGCCACGCGCGAGATCGAATCCTACTGGTATCCCGTGTGGCTTTGCTATCCGGCCGGCATGCTCCCCGATAGCAAAGTAGTGGACGCCCCCCCGCACAAAATCTCCATCGAGCAGACCGTCGCCATGGCCAACGATTTCGAGCTGCTGGTGCTGTTCACTTCCACTCCCGGCTTTCACGTCGACGTGAAGATGGCCGAGATGATGAAGGACTCCAATCCCAAGCTGAAGGTGGCCTTCGTCGGACCGCCCGTCACGGTCGAGCCCGAGAAGTCCCTGCGCACGTCGCCCGCCATCGACTTCGTAGTGCGCCGCGAGTTCGATTACCAGATTGCCGATTACGCCAAAGGCACGCCGGTAGAAGACCTGCCCGGCGTCAGTTTCCGAAAGAACGGCCACATCGTCAACAATCCCGAACGCGCCCCTATCGAAAATCTGGATGAGCTGCCATGGGTCACCAAGGTCTACAAGCGCGATTTGGACGTCCGGCGCTACAACGTTCCGTTCCTGCTGAATCCGTACATCTCGCTGTATACCTCGCGCGGTTGCCCGGCCATGTGTACCTTCTGCCTGTGGCCCCAGACCCACTCCGGCCACCGCTGGCGCTTGCGCTCCACCGACGATATCGCGCGTGAAGTCGCCTACGCCAGAGAAGCTTTTCCGTACGTGAAGGAAATCTTCTTTGACGACGATACCTTCAATTACCAGAAGGCGCGCACCATCGAGCTCTGCAAGAAACTGAAGCCGCTGAATTTCACCTGGTCCTGCACCTCGCGCGTCACCACCGATTACGACACGCTGAAGGCCATGAAGGATTCCGGCTGCCGCCTGCTGATCGTGGGCTATGAATCCGGCGACCAGCAGATCCTGAAGAATATCAAGAAGGGCGCCACCATCGATATGGCGCTGCGCTTCACCGACAATTGCAAGAAACTCGGCTTGATCGTGCACGGCGATTTCATCATCGGCCTGCCCGGCGAAACGCGCGAGAGCATCCGCAAGACCATCGATTTCGCCAAGCGTCTGGATACCGAAACCATCCAGGTATCGCTGGCCCATCCCTACCCCGGCACCGAGTTTTACGATTACGTCAAGAAGAACAACCTCATCACCATCGATGCTATGACTGATGAGACCGGCCACCAACTTCCCAATATCATCTATCCCGGCCTTGACCGCGGCGAGTTAGTGGATTGGGTAGAGCGGTTCTACGGCGAATACTATTTCCGCCCGCGCGTGATCTGGCGCGTAGTGCGCAAGGCCATCTTCGATTCGACCGAACGCAAGCGCCTGTCAAAAGAAGCGCGCGAATACATGGCGCTACGGTCTAAGCGCAAGAAGTTCGTCGCTTCGGAACGTAAAGCCAATACCGACGGTTCGCGGCCCGCGCCCGTAACGGCTGGGTCTGGTGACTAGTTTGAGATGAACGCGCACGCGGCGCGCCTGCGCCTGAAGACTCAACTCTTCACCGTGCTGGTGATCCTCACCAGCGTGTCCGGAAATTTTTCTCTCAGTTGGGGCATGCGCGAGGTCGGGCAGATCGTCACCGCCTCACCGCTGGCGTATGTCCGGGCCGTTTTCAATCCTTGGGTAACCGTCGGAATTTCACTGCTGATCGTCTGGCTTTTCGCCCAGATGGCCCTGCTCAGTTGGGCCGATCTCAGCTATGTTTTGCCGGTCACTTCCCTCGGTTATGTGCTGTCGGCACTGGCCGGCAAACTGTTCATGCACGAATCGATCACGGGCTGGCGATGGGCCGGCATTGTTTTGATCGTAGCGGGCGTCGGGCTGGTGGCCCGTACGGCGCCGCATCGTTCCGGAGCGGCATCGTGAAGTGGCTGCTGGTCGCTTTGATCGCCATCGCCACCACCGTCTCCGACGTGCTACAAGCCGCAGCCATGAAGCGGCATGGCGAGATCCACGACTTCCGCCCAGGAGCGTTGGGCCGCGCGCTGGCTATGCTGGTGCGCAACCGGTTGATCCTGGCATCGGTCGTGGTCATGGCGATTTCCTTCTTCGCGTTCATTGCACTGCTTTCGGTGGCTGATCTCAGCTTCGCGGTGCCAGCCACGGCCGCCAGTTATGTGCTGGAGACTATCCTCGCGAAATACGTGCTACATGAACCGGTAAGCGTAGAGCGCTGGGCGGGCGCCTCGCTGGTGGCGTGCGGTGTCGCGCTGCTATCTCTGTGATCGTTCTGTCGGTGGTGGCGCTCGCTTCGGCGGCGTATTGGCTGCTGGCTGTTGTGGCGGCGCTGCGCTGGCGCGGCGTAGATTCTTCGGCAAGCCCGGCCCGCACTGCCCCGCTCCAGCCTGTCTCCATCCTGAAGCCAGTACACGGTCGCGATCCCCAATTTTACGAAGCGATCCGTTCGCACGCGGTGCAGGATTACCCGGAGTATGAAATCCTCTTCGGCATCGGCCGTGCCGACGACCCGGCGGGCGATGATATTCGCCGGTTGATCGCCGACTTTCCTACGCTGCCTATCCAGCTAGTCGTCACATCCACTAAAATGCCGAATGCTAAGGTCGGCGTGCTGACCGAACTGGCAGCGCAGGCGCGCTATCCGCTGCTGCTGATCAATGACAGCGACATCCGCGTGGAACCGGATTATTTGCGCCAGGTCACCGCGACGCTTGAGCAGCCCAATGCAGGATTGGTCACTTGCCTGTATCGCGCACAGTCCGAAAACCTGCCCGGCCGTTGGGAAGCGCTCGGGGTAGCGACTGAGTTCGCACCCAGCGTCATGGTGGCGCGCATGTTGGGATCCGTCGAATTTGCCCTCGGGTCTACCATGCTGCTGCGCGCCGCCGATCTCGAGCGCATCGGCGGATTTCCGGCCATCGCGGATTACCTGGCCGACGATTACCAACTGGGCCGCAACATCCGCGGACTGGGCTTGCGCGTGGTCTTCGCTCCCGTGGTCGTTGAGACCCATTTGGGAGGCGCCACTTGGAGCGAGGTGTGGCGGCACCAACTGCGCTGGTCGCGCGGCATACGCGTCTCGCGGCCCGGAGGCTATTTCGGCTACCTGGTGACGCACGCGACGTTCTGGTCGCTGGCCGCGATGGCGGCAGGCGCCTGGCGCGCGGGGGTCGCGGCGCTGGCCATCCGCATACTTGGCGGCATTGCGGTCGGCTGTGGCGTGCTCCGCGATCCCGCAACCCTCCGCCGCGCGTGGTGGATTCCGTTTCGCGATCTCTGGGGCTTTTCCATCTGGGTGTGCGGGTTATTCGGCAACCGTGTCGAATGGCGCGGCACCCACATGCGGCTCTCGCGCGATGGCAAGATACTAAGAGACCAGTAATCATGGCCAGTATTGCGAAGCTCCCTTGCGACGAAGGCGCTATGCGCGCGGGTGCGTGCGCGCCTACCACTGCCAACGGCAGGTGGATTCTCGCGGCAGCCATCCTTGGCTCCAGCATGGCCTTCATCGATGGCACCGTAGTGAACGTTGCGCTACCCGCACTGCAAACAGCCTTGCACGCCACCTTGGCGGACGTGCAATGGGTGGTCGAATCCTACGCGCTGTTTCTGGCGGCGCTGCTGCTGATCGGCGGATCCCTGGGTGACCGCTATGGGCGCCGGAAGATATTCGCCGCAGGTGTGGTGGTGTTCGCGACGGCTTCGGCATGGTGCGGCGTAGCGCCCAACATCGGCCAACTCATCGCCGCCCGGGGTGTACAAGGAATCGGTGGCGCGTTGTTAGTGCCCGGCAGCCTGGCGCTAATCAGCGCCGGTTTTGCCGAGCGCGATCGAGGGCGCGCCATCGGGACGTGGTCCGGCTTCACCTCTATCACTGCCGCGATCGGACCGGTTTTGGGCGGGTGGTTCACCCAACACGGATCCTGGCGATGGGTGTTCTTCATCAACGTTCCGATCGGTGCCGCGGTGCTGCTTTTGACGCTGTGGAAAGTGCCCGAGAGCAAGTCCGCCAACCGTAGCGCACAGTTCGACTGGCTGGGCGGAATGCTGGCAGCCGTAGGTTTCGGCGGCATCGTTTTCGCCTTGATCGAGCGCGTGCCGGCAGCGGGCATTGCGGGTGTCGCCGCGCTGGCCGCATTGCTCGTTTGGGAAGCGCGTACAGCGTCGCCCATGGTTCCGCTTACCTTGTTCCGCTCCAGGAATTTTAGCGGAGCAAACCTGCTCACGCTCTTCCTCTACGCCGCGCTGAGTGGACTTCTTTTCTTCTTCCCCCTGAACCTGATTCAGGTGCAAGGCTTCACGCCCACGCAGGCCGGAGGCGCGCTCCTACCCTTCATCCTGCTGATGTTCCTGCTATCGCGCTGGTCGGGCGGTCTGGTCGATCACTATGGCGCCAAACTTCCCTTGGTTGCCGGCCCCCTGATCGCCGCGGGCGGGTTCGCGCTTTTCGCGCGGCCCGGTATCGGCGGTTCGTATTGGTCAACGGTTTTTCCGGCCGTGCTGGTGCTGGGCTTCGGCATGGCGATCAGTGTGGCGCCGCTGACCACCACGGTGATGAACGCGGTGGAGCAGAGCTACGCCGGCGCGGCCTCCGGCATCAACAACGCCGTATCGCGTGTGGCCGGATTGCTGGCTGTAGCGGTTTTCGGAACGCTGCTCAGCGGCGTTTTCCAAACTGAACTGGCGGAACGTTTGGACCGTCTCCACGTGCCGCCCAGCGAGCGCGCACAGATCGAGGCGCAAGTATCTAAACTGGCTGCCGCCGAAACCCGCGATCCGCAGGGCCGCCAAGCCATCGACGAAGCCTTTGTGGCTGGCTATCGCCGCGTGTTGTGGGTATCCATCGCCCTGGCGCTGGCCAGTTCCCTCAGTGCCGCGGCGCTGATCGGCACCACCAGAAAGCCTAACCCCTGAAGTAGAGGTAGCCGCCCAGAATGCAGGCCAGCACCAGTCCCGATGCGGCCACTTCGATCCAACTCCACCCGGCACGGGTCTTGCGGCGGTCCGCTTCGGTGGCAGTGCCGAAGGTCAGGCTTTGGATCTTGCGGTCGTCGGGCGCCGCCGTCATATAACTCACCCCGATCATGACAATGGCCGACACGATAGTAATCAGCACACTGAAGTATTGGAAGTAGATGTTATTCACGATCCAGAAGAACGATCCCGGTTCATAGCCGGTAAAACCGCCCACACCGAGATTCACGGGCGTATCGACGGCCATACGGAAGATACCCAGCGCAAACCCTACGATCATGGCCCACAGCGCGCCTGCCCCGTTCATGCGTTTAATGAAAACGCCGAGGAAGAACACTACGAAGATGGGCGGCGCCAGGTAGCCTTGGACTGACTGCAGATAGGTATACAGTCCGTGCGCATTCTTGATTACCGGAATCCAGACCAAAGCGATCAACACCATGATGATGGTGGCGATACGCCCCGTGCGCACCAATTGGTGTTGCGAGGCTTGCGGCTTCCACTTCTGATACAGATCGACAGTGAACAACGTCGAGCAGGCATTGAAGACGCCCGCCAGCGAGCCCATCAATGCGGAAAGCAATCCGGCGACGACGATGCCGCGAACCCCGGGCGGCAGCAGATACTGCACCATCATGGGAAACGCTGCGTTCGACATGGCTGGAATGGATTGGCCATTCGGCCCGATCATGGAAGTGAGTTCCGGAACCTTGCCGCTCTTGGCCAGCGCGTAACAGATCAGCCCGGGGATGATGAACAAATAAACCGGGAACAGTTTCAGGAAGGCGGCGAAGATACTGCCGCGGCGGGCGACCGTCTCGTTGGGAGCGCCCAACGCGCGCTGCACAATGTATTGATCCGTGCACCAATACCAGAGGCCGATGATGGGCGCGCAGAACAGCATGCCTAGCCACGGGAAGTTATCGTTGAAATACCACGCTTGCTTGACCACATGTCCGCCGCTGCTTTCGAGGACAGGCGCCCACGTGCCTTGTACTCCAGCGGGGATCAGTGGCTTCCAGAGGTTGAACATATCGGAGCCGCAAATGTGGCGCAGTTCATTCCATCCACCCAGGCGGACCAGGCCGTAGGCGGTCAACAGGAACGACCCGAGAATCAGGACCACCACTTGCACGGCATCGTTATAAGCCACGGCGCGCATGCCGCCGAGCGTGGTGTAGAGACCGGTGAGCAGAATGACCAGCACCGAGCCGATCCAGAAACTGTCGATGGTGGTGCCGCCGATAGTCAGCGTCATCTGGGGGAACAACGAGCCGAAAACTACGCCGCCGGCGAAGATACCGACCGCGATCTTCGAGATGATGAAGGTGATGATGGAAACGATGGAGAGGACGTAGCGGGACTTTTCATTGAAGCGGCGTTCCAGGAATTCCGGCATGGTGAAGACCATGGAGCGCATGTAAAACGGCACGAAGACCCAGCCCAGAATCAGCAGGCACCAGGCGTGCAATTCGTAGTGCGCCATGGCCACACCGCTGGTGGCGCCCGAACCGGCCAATCCGACGATATGCTCCGAACCGATATTGGACGCGAAGATGGATGCGCCGATTACCCACCAGCCCAGGTTGCGGCCGGCCAGAAAGTAATCCGTGGCGGAGTCTTTCCCTTTGCGTACCACCCACCAGGCGACGCACAGCAGAATGCCGAAATAGAAAGCGATGGTAAGCCAATCAAGCGCGGTGATGCGCGATTCGCCAACTGCGGAGAACAGCAACAAGGCTGGTACGGCCATCGTATGTAACATCCTCTCTTCTGATTAGTCCACGAACAGGAAGCCCGATTATACTGCGATTACCGGGCACGCTCCAGGCGTCCGCCTTCACGCCGGTCGGCGCGCAGCAGCAACAGCGAAAAGACCAAACCGCACAAGCCTAGTGCCGCGAACATGATCTGGCTCGCGGTGTATCCGTGGGTAGCATCACGCAATGCGCCGTTGGCCAGCGGATAGGCGCCCAGACCGAGATTCTGAATGGCGGTCATCAACCCAAACGCGGTGCCCACCACGCGCGCATCCACGATCAACGGCACGCACGGCCAAATGCAAGCCGGCACCAGTACGAAGGCCGCGCCCAGCAGGATCATCGATAGCACGGGCGAAAAATACGTCAGGCCCAGCAGCAGATGCGCGGGCACGATCAGCAGCGAGCCCAGTACCATCAGGGTGGCGCGGCGGCCCACACGGTCGACTAGATTTCCGGCGAAGGGCGCCAGCACCATAGAGGCCGCGATGATAATGGAGGTGACCCCTTGGGCGGTCGAGAACATGTGGGTAAGGTTGAAGAACACTCCGGCCAGGAAACCGTGCCCTTCGCCGGAGGCCATCGGCAGACCCCACTTCTCGTGGAAGAAATCGGTGGCCAGCGCGGTGAAGGGGAAGATGGCTGAATAGAAAGTGACGCAGATTCCCACCGCATACCAGTAAGAGGGACGAAACTTGCCCACATCGCTCCAACTGATCTTGTCGCCGGAACCTGCTTCGGGCAGTTTCAGAATCGGCTCGGCATGCCGGTCCATCAGCGTATAGATCCAATTGCAGATGAGGCTGAAGACACAGAGGGCGGCGGCGATCCAGAGCGCTCCACGCCAGCCTACGCGGCTAGCCAGCAGTTCTTCAGTGTTGAACGAGAACAGGGTTCCCAGGCGGGCGATCGTCAGGGTAATGCCGAACGCCATGGCCAATTCTTTGCCGGTGAACCAGCGCGCGGTGATGGCGCTTTGCGCCACGATCATGGATTCGGAACCGATACCGAAGAGCACGCGCCCGGCGTAAAGGATGGGCAGGCTGGGCGCCCACGCAACCAGCGAAGCACCCGCTACTACGAAGCCCGAGAAGATCAAACTGGCACGGCGAACACCTACGCGATCGATCAGCAAGCCCCCTGCGCCCACTGCGATTACCGCGGCCACGCTGTACATGGTGTACATGGTGCCGATGGCGGCGCGGTCGGTATGGAAGACCTGGATGAGAGTGGTTTCGATGGCGCCGACGCTATCGTAGGCGAAATAACTGCCAAAGGCCATGAGCGCGGCAAACGCCAGCACCACGAATCGATAAGGCTTCGCTGCTGGGTGGAATAATCCCGGATCGGATGAAGACATGGATCTGGGAGTATAGCATTAGGCGGGGTGGGGAGGCTTTAGGATAGCGCCTCCCCGGTGGACGGGCTTCGTAGTTAGAAGCGGAGTTCGGCTTTCAGTTCAATGAAGCGCGGCGAGTTGTTGCCGCCGACAAAGGCGCCCAGGATGCTGGTCGGCGGTCCGACGAGCCTTGTGATGGATCCGAACTGGGGATTCGCGAGGTCATTGACCGGCTGGTCGAAGTTCGGACGGTTCAGCAGGTTATACGCCTGCGCGCCGATGCCGACGCGCACGCGTTCGGTGATGGCGAAATCTTTCATCAGCGCCAGATCCATATCGAAGAATCCGGGACCGCGAAAGTCATTGCGGGATTGCGCGCCGAAGCCTGTTGGGGCGATGGTGCTGGCGGCAAATTCCGAAGCGTTGAGGCACGGCGTATTCACCGCGCCGCTGCCGCAACTGGCGAAGGTATTGGTGAGCGGCGTGCCGAAGATGGTTCCGCCGTAATTGAATCCGCCGAGCGTCGTGGTGGCGGCGGTATCGACCACGGTGAAAGGCAGACCGGTGCGGTAGAAAATGTTACTCGACAGAGTCCAGCCGCCGAACACGCGATTCGGTCCCCAGTGGAAGCCGGCATGACGGAAGGTGTCAGTGAGTACCCAGCCGAAGCTGACGTAGTGTCTGACGTCGAGGTCGGAGTTACCGTAGTTAGCCCGGATATTGAAAGGGTTCTGCGGGCTTAAGATACTGGTGTCGGTCTGTAGCGCGTTGAGCGGCAGGAGTCCGCCGTTCGATACGTCGTCGAGCGCATGGCTCCAGGTGTAATTTAGGTTAAAGCTCAAGCCGGCGCCTACCGAACGGCGCAAGCTGAGGGTCAGGCCGTTATAGTTGGAAGTACCGGCCGATAGGATCTGATTGACGACGCCGAAACTGGCATTGGGAACGCCGGTAGGCAGTCCGGCAAATCCGCCGGGACATGCGCTGGTGGGGCAATAGGCATTCAATCCGTTATCGTCTATTGGAATGTGGATGCCGTGCATGCCATTGTAGTTGGCGCTGAGTACAGTGTGCCAGCCCACTTCATGTTGGATTTCGAAGTTCCACTTGTAATACTTGGGTGAGTAGAACGTGCTGGGAAACCCGAAAACGTTGGGCGGGATGAATGCGCCGTTGGTCGCCTGCTGGATGGACGACAGCGTGCCACCGGAAGCAAATTGTGTGAGGAAGGCCTGGTTAGCCTGCGCAGCCGAGGTAAACAGACTATTCGGCGCGCCGGGCGCAATGGTTCCGTTGGCTACTGTAAAAGCCGTCACCCCGGGAGGATTGAAGGCCGCGTTTTCAGCCAGGAAGCCGGGCAGTTCGTCGCCGAAGATACCCGCGCCCGTGCGGATCACGGTGCGATCGCTATTGAAAGGCCGCCAGGCGATGCCGATGCGCGGTTCCCAAATCACGGTCTGGGTGTTGGCAAAAGCATTGTGCTGGTTATAGACAATGGCTTGGTTATAAGGCGTATCGGGACTGGCCGCCGACCCGTTGAATGGCGTTGCCAGGCGCGAGAAACAATCGTGACCGCAGATGGGGTTTCCGTAATTTTCCAGGCGCAGGTTGAGTGACACGGTCAGCCGGTTACTCACCTTCCAATCGTCGGCCAGATAGCCGCCGAAGGTGTTCAGCGCGAAAGGCTGTTCGGTGGCGTTGGGGAAGTTCTGAGTCAGTAGCGTATTAGGTCCGCCACCGTTGAAGAACTCGCCCAGCGATGCGATAGTCAGGGAACCTTGCGTATTCTCGCCAAAGCCCAGGTCTGTGATGTTGTCATGCAGCCATGAGAATCCCAAGCGGAAGGTATGGTTGCCCCTGACGTGGGAAAGGTCATCGATCACCTGATATTGAAATACGCGGCGGCCTTGCGGAAAGAAGAAAGGCTGGTCTTCGGTTTCGGTAAACTCGCCGCCCGCGAAAGCCACTAAGGCAGGCAGGGCGGCATTCGCGCCCGACGCGTTGGAGGGCAGGAATCCAGCCGAATAGAAGAGGGCCGAACCGTTGAACTGATTTACGGTACTGGCATTGAAGGTATGACTCTCGGAGATCTGCGCGGACATCTGCGGCTGATTGCTCTGCGCATTGAAAGTGGGTCCGAAAGGACTGGTGAAGGTCGGCTGAAACCCGTTGTCACGGAAGACGCGGACATAGGCGCGATCCTTGTCGCTAATGTTATGGTCCACACGCGCGGCCCACTGATATTCGTTGAGCTTATTAGGCGCGGTGCTGCGGAACTGATCCGCGCACGGGATGCCGGCACCCAAGGCGGTGAAATCGCCGCACCCGCCGTTAGACGTGGTGGCAGGAATCGCCGAACCGATGGACGGTGCGCCGTTATACACAGCGAATAGCTGCTTGTAAAAAGGGATCTCCGCGGCGTTGCCTGTGGCCGTCAGATTCGCCAAAGTGGCGGCTTGAAACTGCTGGCTGGGCACTAGAACCAAAGTACTGGCCGTGGGCAGCACTTCCCGCACACCTTCGTAATCCACATCGAAGAAGGTATGGTTCTTCCAAATCGGTCCGTTCACATTGGTGGCCCACTGATTAAAGTTGTCGAATGGACGGGGGGATCCGACCGAGTTGCTGAAATAGTCGTCGGCATTCAGATGGCTCCCATTCCAATTCCAAATGGCATCGCCATGGAAGTCGTTATGACCCGACTTAGTGATGTAAGTTACTTGCGTGCCGGCATACTGGCCATATTGGGCGGAGTAGGCGTTGGTGATGACGTTTGCTTCCGAGATGTCGTTAGACCCTAACATCAAGTTGGAAGCACCGCTATTGTTTAGACTTAGAAATGGATCGTTAAAGTTTTGTCCGTTTACCGAAAACAGATTGGATGTGCCGGGCATTCCGTTGGCCGAGAAATTGCCATATCCGGACTGCGTATTCATTACTACACCTGGCGCGGTTTGAGCTATATAAGTCAAATCACCACCAGGGTTCGGCATATTCAAGATCTGGTCAGCGCTGTAATTAGTGGTCGTGTCGGCATCCTGGGTCTGGACGCCTGCCGCATGCTCGGTAACCACAACGGTTTGCGTAGACGTGGCCAAGGCAAGCTGGAAATTGGCTGTGGCGGATTGCCCGGCGGCAACCTGGATGTTATTCTGGCCCGCCTTGCCAAACCCCGACGCAGTAACGGTCACGTTATAGGTTCCGGGCTGAATAAACGCAAACCGGTAAACGCCTTGCGCATTGGTTACAACCGTTTGGCTGATCCCGGTGGCGGCACTGCGGAGAGTGACTTCGGCATTGGGAAGGGCCGCGGCACTAGGGTCGGTAACGGTTCCGGTGATGTCACCAGAGATGATGGATTGGGCTGGCAGGGCAGACGCAACAAGAGCGACTGTCATGATAGCCATGACTAAAGGGTGAAACACAGTTTTCATGTTGTTCTCCTTACATTCGCTAACGCTGTCGACTCACTAACTGACTGTTGGCGAAGCCGCGCGTGTACGCGGATTCCCCGAAGCATATTACACTTGTTTGTTGAGACGCCTGAAGGCCGGTTTAGTTACCGCCAATAAGTCAGGCGACTGAGATTGATGGCACAGTCTGGAGGCGAGTGTGGACATGCAGGCATGCGTTCTGGAATCGGCTGCTCCTATCGAGCAGAATCCGCTATCTTATGTGGGCATGCCGGTACCGGAACCGGCGGCCGATGAAGTACTGATCCGCGTTCACGCATGCGGGGTATGCCGCACCGACCTACACGTGGTGGAAGGGGAGTTACCGCCGCGTAAGCATCCGGTTATCCCGGGTCATCAAGTGGTGGGAAAAGTGGAGCGCCGCGGCCCGGGCGCTACACGCTTTGCTGAGGGCGCGCGCGTGGGTGTGGCATGGCTGCACTCCACCTGCGGCATCTGCGAATACTGCACTTCGGGACGCGAGAACCTGTGCCCCCAGGCGACGTTCACAGGCTACATGGTGGATGGCGGCTACGCCGAGTACATCGTGGCGCGCGAGAGCTTCGTGTATCCGCTGCCCGAAGGTTTCAGCGATATGGCGGCGGCACCGTTGCTGTGCGCGGGCATCATCGGATTCCGGTCGCTGCGGGTGTCGGGCATAAAGAAGGGCGGGACGCTCGGGCTGTACGGATTCGGGGCGGCGGGTCACGTGGCGATCCAGGTGGCGCGGCACTGGGGCGTGCGAGTTTATGCCATGACACGCAATGAGCGCCACCGGCAACTGGCGGGGGAACTGGGCGCCGCGTGGGTGGGGGGGGCGGACGATACGCCGCCCGAAAAACTGGATGCGGCCATCATCTTCGCGCCCGCGGGCGAACTGGTGGTGGCGGCGCTACGGGTGTTGAAGAAAGGCGGCACTGTGGCGCTGGGCGGCATATACATGACTCCGATTCCCGCCATGGATTACAACCTGCTGTACGACGAGCGGGTGATCCGCAGCGTCGCGAGCAATACCAGGGCGGACGGCGAAGAGTTCCTGAAGGTCGCGGCGGCGATCCCGATTCACACCGAAGTGCAGGAGTTTCCGTTGGCGGAGGCTAACGCAGCGCTGAATCAGTTGAAGCACGACGCGGTGCGCGGTGCAGCCGTATTGCGCGTGCGGGCAGACTAAGCGCAGAGTCCGGCGGACGCGCCCACCCACTCCAGATTCTTGTTGTGATCCACGCCCATCATGGCGCCGCGGCCCATGCGGACCAGCAGCGAGACGGGCATCAGTTCGTCGAGCCAGATATACATGATGCGGATTTCGGCGCGGGTTCCACCATGCGGGGTCTCGATGACCGGCTCGAAATTCATTCGTTCCTGCAGGATATAATCGCGGCGTTGGGCGGCAGGTATGGCGAGGATTTCCTCGCGGGGGGGGCCTATGCGCACGCCCAGGCCGGCAAAGGAATAGAGCGGTTTCAGCACGTAGTTATGGGTATCCTGCGGAATATGGTGCAACTGATCGAGGAACCAGGTCTGGGGGACCGAAGGATGACGAAGGTAAGGAATCGAGAACTTGCTGATGCGGAAATAGTCGTTCGGATGGCCTGCCCATTCGACATCCAGATCGTCACGGAAATCAAAAGCCGGAGTGATTTCGCGCCGTTGCAATTCGTCAACGATGGTGCGGTTGTAGATGCGATGAATCGGAATATCGCGGCCGTCGAGTGAGTAGAAAAGGCGCCGCCCTTCTTTGCGGATTTGCGTGATACAAACGGCGCGCACACCGAACATCCGCTCGGTGAGGACAAAATCCGCCAGCGTCTTTTGATGCTGCGGATCGATCTCCATCAGGATGACGTTTTCAGGATCGTGGCCCCCTAGAATGGCGCGCCCCAGAAGTGATCGGTATCCATCCACGTCTAGGCCGCTGAGCAGATAGCGCAGCGCCGGATCCAGACCGTAGGCATCGATATAAAGCTGTGACAACACCGGTTGATAGGCGTAGAGAGACGGGAAGGCTTGAATCTCAACCAAGCGCGGGGTAATTTCGCCGGACGATTCGCGCACCAGGCCGAAATCCACCTGGATGAAAAGCGGATGGTCCGGTTCGGTAGGCACGTCGAATTGCGGCGGCACGGCCTGGCGGGCGATCTGCAGATATTCGGGCGTGCTCAGTTGCTGAATTAATTCGGCGCCGTCGTGGGCCATGGATTGCACCAGCGCATTAGGAAAGAAACACGGCGTCTCGGAATGCCGGAAAGACTGCGGGACGCCCGTCTGGGATTCGAGACGAGCGAGAAAGGCCGTGTATTTCTCCGGGGTGAATTCGGCGTTGAAGCGCTGGCGCAGTTGGGGGATCATGCGTTTAGCACGAACTCCCCGGCGCGCATGATCATGCGGTCGTCGGCCCAGATATCGAATTTACGGCCGACGACGTCGATATGCGTGGAGCATCCCCACTTGGCGCCGGTATAGCTGCCATAAGGGTCGCCAAAAGCGATGTGGACGCCGGGGATTTTTTCGTCCTGCAGAATGTTGCCGATCACGTCGCGCACGCCTATGTTGGTGCCGATCGCGAATTCGCCGACGCGATCGCTATTTTCGTCGGTATGTGTGTAGCGCCAGAATTCCTCTTCGAGGGCGCGGTTGGCGCAATGCGCTTCAGTCAACCGGTTGCCCTTAATGTGGATAGTGAGCGGTTCGCTTTTCAAATCGCCGTACTTGGCGCAGAGATAATCGCCGACTACGCCATCGACCACAAATGTTCCGTTGACTTCGCCGGGAGTCGTGAAGATTTCGCCGCCCGGAAGGTTGCCCCAGGTGTTCTGGCTGATAATGCCGCTGGTCTTGAGCCACTTGTAGTCTGGGTTCATATCGGCCGTGAGGTCGGTGCCGGCCGGGGTTTTGGCGCGCACCACGGAAGCGGACCGGGCGATCTCGATGACCTGCAAACTGATGCGGTCGACCTCGCGGAAATCGGCGCGCATGCCGTCGCGCATGATCTGTTTGGTGATGTTCACCATGTGGGCGTGGCGGATTTTGCGGCGCGTGACGACCTCGGTCATCTGCATGCGCGAACGCAGTTCGTTGAGTTGGGCCTGTGCGGCGAAGATGCTGACCTGGCTGGTTTCCAGATCGTCGAGCACGGGCCGCGGCATATCGGAAAGCGGGCGGGGCGCCACATCTTCGAGCGTCCAGCAGCGGTAGGGCGCACCCAGGGCATCCAGTTCGCCTGCCAATGCCGCGGCGATTTCGATGGAGGCGTGGTCGGTAATCAGGGTTACTTTTTCATGCGGCTGAATGCGCAAACAAACCACAACCGCATTGCGCGCTCCTTCGACTAGAGAGGGCTCTACCGCTACTTCTTTTAGAACTTGAGTCACTGTGCCGCTATCCGCCTTTCCTCGGGTTCGAAAATACCTGCTTCGGTCTCTTCAATGATATAGTCCACAACCTTCTTCATATCATGCGTTTCGTTCCACACCCGCAACTGGCGGTCCGCGCCCGTACCATTCTTTAGTATCTGGCGGATGTAATTAATCTCATTGCGGCTGCCCAACTCGTCGACCACGTCGTCGATGATTTCGAGATACTCTTCCATGAGGTCGACCAGAGGCACTTCGACGCGCTTGCCGAAGTCGATCAGTTTGCCATCGATACCGTAGCGCAGGGCGCGCCACTTGTTCTCCATAATGAGCGCGCGGCGATACAGGCGGAAGCCTTGATTCTTAGAGTGCAACTGGTAGAGTTTGGCCACGGTGGCCTGGATGAGCGCGGCGATGGCGATAGTTTCCTCGGCGCGCATGGGGATATCGCAGACGCGGAATTCGAGGGTGCTGAAGTAAGGATGCGGCCGAATATCCCACCAGATTTTCTTGGCGTTATCGATGCAGTTGGTCTTAATGAGCAGGTTGATGAAGCTTTCGTATTCGCCGTAGCTGGGGAAATAATCCGGAATGTTGGTGCGGGGGAACTTGTCGAAGACTTTGCAGCGGTAGGATTTGAGTCCGGTATCCATGCCGCGCCAGAAGGGCGAGTTCGTAGAGAGCGCCAGAATGTGGGGCAAGAAATAGCGCGCGGCGTTCATGATGTGGATGGCCGTTTCCGGATCTTCCACGCCGATGTGCACGTGCAGTCCGAAGATGAGGTTCGCGCGGGCCACCATCTGCATGTCTTCGACGATTTTGTCATAGCGCTGGTCGGGATAAATTTCCTGGGTGCTCCAGTCGGCGAAGGGATGGGAGGCGGCGGCGGCCAGGCGCAGTCCATGCTGGCGGGCGAGATCGATGAGGCTGCGGCGAATAATCTGGATTTCGGTTTTACATTCCTGGATGTTGGCGCAGACTCGGGTACCGGCTTCGATGACGGACTGGTGCATTTCGGGCTTGACGCGCTCGATGAGCACGGCCTTGCCCTTCTCGATCATCTCGATGCCGATGTGGGAACGGAGGTCGCGCGACTCCGGGTCAATAGTTTGATACTCCTCCTCAATGCCGATGCTAAGGCTTGGCTTCATGGGATCCCCTCTTTAGTATTATGCCTTACGAGCCAGCGGCCTGAAAGTACGCACCTCGAAGGACTGCCGCACCACGGCGCGGGCCTGCTCCAGACCGTCTAATTCTCCTGCGCCGATGGCCTGGATCAACACATTGCCGATGGCGGTGGCCTCCCTGGGTCCGGCAATCACGGTACGGCCGGTGGCGTCGGCCACCAACTGGTTGAGCATGGCATTGCGCGATCCGCCGCCCACAATGTGGATCACGTCGAAGCGCCGCTGCGCTAGGGATTCGAGGCTCTCAAGAACTTGCCGGTAGCGCTCGGCGAGGCTTTCGAGGATGGTGCGGGTAAACTCGCCCGGGGTTTCGGGGGCGACTGACCGCGCGCGCGGCAATGGTCCACGATTTTGCGGGGCATATCGCCGGGCTCGAGGAACGCATCGGGATCGATGGTTCCCCGGCCACCGGGCGCGTCTCCTGCCAGGCGAACCAGTTCGTCGTAAGTATACTCGGCGCCTTCAAGAGCCCACGCCCTGCGGCACTCTTGCAGCAGCCAGAGGCCGGCGATGTTTTTGAGGAAGCGCACTTTGCCGGCCGCGCCGATTTCGTTGGTCAGATTGTCTGCCAGCACCTGCGCATTGATGACGGGTTCGTCGAGTTCCGCGCCCATCAGCGACCAGGTTCCCGAACTGATGTAGCACCAGTTGCGGCCTTCGGCGGGAACCGCGGCCACGGCCGACGCCGTATCGTGGCAACCCGTGGCGTATACGGGCACCGGTCCCAGACCGGCAGCGCTGCCCACCGATGGCAGCAGCGGACCTAGCAGAGTTCCCGGCGTAACAATCTCCGGCAGAATGTTTACCGGCAGGCCGAGGCGTTCCAGCAGGTCGCGCGCCCAGGTTTGCTTGCGTGGATCGTAGAACTGCGAAGTGCTGGCGATGGTCACTTCCGCCCGCGCGATCCCGGTAAGCCAGTAGTTCAGCAGGTCGGGCATGAACAACAGGGTGCGGGCGGCTTTAAGCGCGGGCGAATCCGCCAGTTTCAGCGCGTAAAACTGGTACAGCGAATTGAGCTGCATGAACTGGATGCCGGTCTGGTCGAAGACTTCGGCGCGCGGCACCACGCTGAAGACCTGCTCCATGACGCCGTTAGTGCGGGCATCGCGATAGTGCCGGGGATTATCGGCCAGCGCGCCATCGGTGCCCAGGAGGGCGAAATCGACGCCCCATGTATCGATGCCGATGCCTTCGAGAGACAAGTGCCGTTCGCGCCCGGCGATCGCCAAGCCGCGCTGAATCTCGTGCCAGAGGCGCAGCGTATCCCAATACAGAGCGTCGAACACGCGCACCGGCGTGTTGGCGAAGCGGTGCAGTTCTTCCATTTCCAGGCGCCCGGCATCGAGCGTGCCCAGCATGGCGCGTCCACTTTCAGCGCCCAGGTCAAAAGCCAGATAATGACGCATCAGGAGCTATAATACTTGACATCGCACTCGACCGTCCGCTGGTTCTGAAGACATGAAACTGGATTCCAAATATGAGCAGGAACACGGCGCCGTTTATTTAACGGGCATTCAGGCGCTGGTGCGTCTGCCCATGGACCAGATGCGGCGCGACGCGCGCGAAGGGCTGAACACGGCCACGTTTATCTCCGGCTACGAAGGCTCGCCGCTGGGCGGCTATGACATGGCGCTGGCGCGGGTGAAGCACTTGCTCGACCAGCACCGCATTCATTTCGTGCCGGGTGTGAACGAAGATCTAGCGGCAACGTCCGTATTCGGCAGCCAGATTCACCACTCGCTGGGACAGTCGCGCTACGACGGGGTGGTCGGCATCTGGTACGGCAAGGGACCGGGCGTGGACCGTTCCGGCGACATCTTCCGGCACGCCAACATCGCCGGCACGGGCAAGAACTGCGCGGCGCTGGTGCTGGGCGGCGACGATCATGTTTCCAAAAGTTCCACCATTCCGCACCAGAGCGATCTCAGTTTCTACAACCATGCGATGCCCATCTTCTATCCGGGCAATACGCAGGAGACCCTGGATTACGGGCTGCTGGCGATTGCGCTCTCGCGCTTCTGTGGCGCATGGGTAGCGATGAAGATGGTGACCAATGTGTGCGACGCGGGCGGCACCGTCAACGTGGATGCCGAGCGCCTCACCATCCACATTCCGCAAGGTTACGAAAAGAAGATCGATTCGCGCTTACTGATCCCCATGACGCTGATGCTGGAGCCGGAGGTGCTGTACCGGCGACTGGAGGCGGCACGGGAGTTTGCGCGGGCCAATCGCGTGAACCGCAGTTTCGGCGCGGGTGACGGCGCGACGCTGGGCATCGCCAGCGCGGGCAAAGCCTATTACGATTTGATGCAGGCGTTCGCGGATCTGGGTCTGGGGCGCGAAGACCTGGAACGGCTGGGTATCCGCATCGCCAAGTTCGGCATGACGTATCCGCTGGAGCCGCGCTTCACTGCGGAATTTGCGCGCGGCCTGCAGACGATTTTAGTGGTGGAAGAGAAGCGCAGCTTTCTGGAATTGCAGTTGCGCGAGGCGCTTTATAATTCGCCCGACCGTCCGGCGATTTTGGGTAAGGGCGACCAGAATGCCGCGCCTTTGTTTTCGGCCGCGGGCGAACTGGATCCCGAGATGATCACGCGCGTGTTGGCGCAATTGATTCCGGTGGCGCCGGCGCGGTTGGCATTGCTCGACGCGATCGAAGCCCGCGAGCGGAAGTTACTTCCGGCACGCGTTCCCGACGTTCTGTTCGGGCTGCCCGCATAACCGCTCCACGCTGCTGCTGGAAGGACAGATGGCGGGCGGGGGCATCGGCTGCCACGCCATGGCCGCGCAGCTACAGCACTCGCACCACTCCTATACGTTCCTGACACACATGGGGGGAGAAGGCGCGCCGTGGATCGGCATGGCTCCGTTTGTCGACCGTCCGCACATTTTCCAGAACGTCGGCGACGGCACGTATTTCCATTCCGCTTCGCTGGCGGTGGAAGCCTGCATCGCGGCGGGCGTGAACATCACTTACAAGATTCTATACAACAGCGCCGTGGCGATGACGGGCGGGCAGCAGGCGGCGGGGGCGGTGGCCGTGCCGGAACTTACCCACAAACTGGCGGCGGATGGGGTGCGGCACATCGCCGTGCTGACGGAGGATCTGGACAAGTATAAGGGCGTGAAACTGGCCGCCAATACGCAACTGCGCGACCGCGACGATCTGCCCGCGGTATTGCGCGAATTCGAAAAACTGCCCGGCGTTACGGCCATCATTTACGATCAGCAGTGCGCGGCCGAGAAGCGGCGACTGCGATCGCGCGGCAAACTGGCCGAGCCCACGCTGCGCTTCGTGATCCACGAGGAAGTGTGCGAAGGGTGCGGCGACTGCGTGACGCAATCCAACTGCATGAGTCTGCATCCGGTGGAGACCGAATACGGCCCGAAGACACGCATCCACCAGTCGTCGTGCAATAAGGATTACTCGTGCGCGCTGGGCGATTGCCCTTCGTTCGTTACGGTGAATTTGAAGGCCGGCACGGGCGCGCGCCGGCGGCCGCTACCGAAACTGCCGGAGACGGAGGTGCCCGCGCCGCGCGAGCCGGTGGGGATCAACGGCCGCTATTCCATCCTGATGCCGGGCATTGGCGGTACGGGCGTGGTGACGGTGAATGCACTGCTGGCCACGGCGGCGTGGATCGACGGGCTTTCGGTGATTACGCTCGACCAGACGGGGCTTTCGCAAAAGGGCGGCGCCGTTGTATCGAGCATTATTTTGAGCGAGTATCCGATTGAGGCGTCGGCCAAAGTGGGGTACGGGAACGCCGACCTGCTGCTGGGCTTCGATCTGCTGGGCGCGGGCAGCGCCGATAATCTGAAGCGCGCGCGACGCTGCGCGGACTGTGGCGGTGGTGAATACGGCCGAGGTACCGACGGCGGATGCGGTGCGCGGGGGGGCGCGGCTGGCGGGACCGGGCGCGGCCGTCGACCTGATCAACACCTATACGCGCAAGGATCGCAACCTGTTTCTGGATGCATCGCGATTGGCGGAAGGGCTGTTTGCCAGCCACATGGCGGTGAATATTTTCCTGCTGGGCGCGGCTTACCAGGGCGGGCTGATCCCGCTTTCGGAAGCGGCGATTGAGGAAGCGATCCGGCTGAATAAGGTGGATGCCGAGCGCAATCTGCAGGCCTTTTTGTGGGGCCGCAAGTATTACCACGATGCGCAGGCGGTGGAGATGCTGATCGCGCCGCCCGCGCCGCCCACGGACCGGCGTTCGTTGGTGGAGCGGCGCACGGCCGACTTGGTGCGCTACCAGGGACTCGAGTATGCGGCGCGCTACACGGTGTTTGTGGGCGAGGTGGAGACCCGGCAGCCGTCGCTGGCCGAGACGGTGGCGCGCACCCTCTACAAGCTGATGGCGTACAAAGACGAGTACGAAGTGGCGCGACTGCTGGCGGACCCGGAGCGCGAGGCGCAGATCCGCGGCATGTGGGAGGAAGTGGAGTCGATCGGCTACAACCTGTATCCACCGGTGTTGCGGGCCATGGGGCTGAAGAAAAAGCTGAAGCTGGGGGGGTGGTTCCGCGGTCCGCTGCGGGTGCTGGCTTCGCTGCGGGGATTGCGCGGTACGGCTTTCGACATCTTCGGGTATGCGGAGGTGCGGCGCGAAGAGCGGGCGCTGGTTGGCTGGTACGAGCAATTGGTACGCGAGTGCCTGGACCGCGCCACGCCCGCGAATCTGACGCAGGTGCAGAAGATTTTGGCGCTCCCGGCGCAGATCCGCGGGTACGAGAATATCAAGCTGGCCAGCATCGGCAAGGTGAAGGCGCTGGCGGCAGAGCGGATTGCCCGATTGAAGCAGGATCTTGTGGTTGGACTCTGAACGAACGAAGCCTAGGCTGTTGGAAATAGACCAGATGTGGGGGCTCGCTTGGCTCGCCGGGGTAGGGGGGCGGGGGGCAGGGGACGGGGATTAGCCTTCGATCGGTATTCGAAGAGCATTTTGATGGGGGGGGGGACACCGTTTCGGGCCGGAGTTGCGGGTTTCGAGGCGGGGACAGACACAATACTGGCGCGCCCTTCGTTGCCGGGCGCGGGGTTGTCAAAGATCTCAGTGCGGGAAAAGTTTAGCGGGTGTCGGTGGTGTCGGGCGCGCAGAAGACGGGATGACCGACGGGTTCGGACATGACAAAGCCGGGATGCGGTTTCACCTGGTTGTTGCGTACGGGCTGCAGAGGTTCGGCAGGCGTCGCTTGCGGCTGCGCGGAACGCTGCTTTTGTAACTTCTGCAAGTAGTCGACGGCGATGCGGAACTCTTTTTCGAGTTTGGTGCGCTGTTTATCGACTTCGGCGAGCATGGCGAAGCGGCGTTCGCTGAACGGGATTTCTAGGTAGATCCGGGTTTCGGAGTTGGCGTTACGGATGAGCAGCCATTGGATGACGACTAAGGTTTCGAAGCAGCAGGTTTCGGTGCGGTTGCGGGGATTCCAGTCGGTGAACAATTCGTCCCAGAGTTGGGAGTAGGCCGCGGCATTTTCGGTAGGTAGGATGGTGGCGCGGGTGCGCAGGCCGAAGGTGAGGGCGTTGAAGCGGATAGCTTCGCGGCCTGCCGCTGTTTTCGGGCCGCAGGACTGCTGTGCATTCTGCTTATTCGCTTGATGCTGTTTGTCAGATACCAACATATATTGCTCCTTTATTAGTGGGGTGAACCCACTATCCGATTTGAGTAGAGCATGAACTTTTCGGCGTGGGGGGGAAGTATGCGGCTAAGTGATGGTAAGGATGGGGTCGAATTAGTTTTTCGATTCGTGACCGAGATCCTCATTGTAGACAGTCCTGTCGGGACAAGATTCAATTACATCTTAGACGACTCCTGCTAAGCTGATAACTGGATAGGAGAGCGCGGAAATGGCCGATGAAGATTATAATGCGGGTGACAAATGTGGCCGGTGCGGGTGCAATCGCCGCGACCACGTTCCGTCCTGCAAGAACTGCCCCAAGTGCCCAAAATTCTCGGCGGTAAAGAAAGCGACGAAGAAACAGCGGTAAGATCGATTGCTTGGATCGGAAGCCCACAGGTTTGGCACATAGTCACATGAAACGCACGAGCCTCATGGTGGATGAGCAACTTCTCGAAGAGGCCACGCGGGAGTTGGGCGTGAAGACATATTCCGCCGCCGTGAACTACGCGCTCAAAGAGGTCTTGCGCATTCGGAAGGTCGAGGGGCTGGCCGAGTTTTTCGGGACCAAACTCTGGCGCGGCGATCTGGCCAAATTGCATGCAGACCGCAACACCCGCAAAGTGCGCAGACGGGGATGATTATCCGACGTTCAATGCTTGCCTGAGAGGAACCGGCCGATCTCGGCGGCAACTTCGCCGGATAGCTGCTGCAGGTTGCGATCCATGGAGGCGACCACATCGTTGATGGCCTTGCCGCTGGACGGCTCGGCGCGTTCGAAGGCGCGATCCCAGATGCTGTGGTTGGTTTTTCGGTCGATCAGTTCGAGATGCAGTGAGATCCGGGTTTCAATTGCGGGGCTGTCCATTTCGGCGAACTCGTAGAGCTTGCCGCGCACCAGGTAGTCGCCGAAAGCTGCGCTGGTGGCTTCGAGCACGTGCTGGTACTGGCCGGAGGCGCGCATGGCGCGGAGTAAGGAGAAGCGGATCATTTCGCCGGGGCGCTCGGTCCAGCGATGGTATTCGTAAGCGCCGACTTCATTGGCACCGGCGCGATAGCGGATGCGGGAATCCTGTAGGAATTCGGGCGTCGCGATCAGTCCGATCAGGATGACGGGGCCGTCGGGTTTGCTTTGGTTGGTGGGGACTGAGGCGGGCGCGAGGGTGTAGTAGTGCACGGGACGGGTGGAGGCACATCCGGTGGCAAGTAGCGCGGCGGCGAGGAAGGTAAGAAGGAGAAGAGGACGCTTGCTTACGCGCGCGGCTCGGTTTGGTGCATCGTGTCGGAGTGATGCATCGGGGCGGAATGCGGTATCGGGTCGGAGTGATGCATTGGGGCGGAGTGATGTGTCATGTCGAAATGCGGTATCGCGGCGACACGAGGCGTGGGGTGGGTAGGTATCGCGGCGCAGTGAGGTGTCGGGTCGGATTGATACATCGTGTCGAAATGCGGTATTGCGGCGGAATGATGTGAGGCGTCGGATTGCGGTATCGCGTCTCATTGCGCGCCCCCTGGTTTGCGTTCGGTGATCTTGATGCCGCGGATCAAACTGGAGGGCGCGCGTTCCAGCGTTTCAGTCAGCGTCCGGAGGTTCTCGGTAGACATGCGGATGTTATCCAGTAACTCGTCGATGTTAGCCGAATTCTGATCGAGGGTCTGGTTCAACTGTGCCATGGTATCGCGCAGGGCAACCACAGTCGCGCGGATGTCGGGACGGTTCTCGAGCAGCGTCGCATCCACATGCGACAGTGTATCGTTGGCGCGCGCCGTAGTGGTTTTCACGTCGTCCAACAGCGGGCCGACCTTAGCGTTGAGTTGCCGGGTCAGATCCTGCACGTTAGTCAGGCTGGCGTTCACTTTGGGGCGCGTCTCATTTAGCAAGCCATTCAGATTATTGAGTGACTCCGTCACCTTGGGGCGCGCGTCGGCCACCAGGCGGTTGACGTTATCGAGCGAACTGCCGATGCTGGCACGATTGCGGTCATTCAACAAATCGTTGGCGCGGGCGATGGTGACCTGTAGTCCGTCGAGGTTCTGGTTCAGCTTGGCCAGCGCGGCGTGCACGTCGGGCAGCATGGCTTGGGCGGCGTCACCCAACTGGGGCAGTCCGAAAGCCTCCATGGAAGGGAGGGTGGAACCGGGCGGCGCCAGGGCGGCGTGTTCGGTGCCGGTGGCCACCTCGATGTAGTTATCGCTGAGCGGACTGAGCGTCGAAATTTTGGCGACGCTGTCGGTCTTGAGGGGCGCGTCGCGATCGACGGCGAGATCGATTTCGATGCGCGTAGAGTTAGCGGGATCCACGCGGACGCGCGTCACTTTGCCGACGGTCATACCGCCGTAACGGACGGGCGCGCCGGGTTGCACGCCACCGGCGAATTTGAAATAGGTCGGGTGCGCGACGGTGGAAGTACCCAGGCCGCCGGAGATAGCGAGCATGGTGCCGACCAGCAGCGCGCCCGCGATCAGAACAAATAACCCCACTAGAGTGCGTTCCCGCATCGTTCTATCTTATGCCCTCCGTATACATGCGCAGGTGGTCCACGTCGTCATCCTGGGTGGAGTCGGGTACGCGGTCGAGAAACTGGCGCACGCGCGGGTGCTGGCTGTCGCGCACTTCGGCCACGGGTCCGGCGGCCACGATGTTGCCGCGGTCAAGCAGGATGATGCGGTCGGCGATGAGGAAGGCGCTGGCCAGTTCATGGGTTACCACGACCATGGTCATGGAGTAGGCTTTCTTCAGGTTGAGGATGAGGTCGTCAATACCGGCGGCGGTGATGGGATCGAGGCCGGCGGAGGGTTCGTCGAAGAAGAGGATCTCCGGGTCCATGGCCAGGGCGCGAGCAAAGGCGGCGCGCTTCCGCATGCCACCGCTGAGTTGCGCGGGGCTGTAATTCTCGAAGCCGCTGAGCCCCACCTGCTCCAGCTTGATGCGCACCATCACTTCGATGGTGGTGGGTTTAAGGGTGGTGTGTTCCAGCAAAGGCAAGGCGATGTTTTCGCCGACGGCGAGGGAGCCGATCAGCGCGCCGCCCTGGAAGGCCAAGCCGATCTTCTTGCGGATGGCGTCCATCTGCGCGGGGGAGGCTTTGGTGATGTCGACGCCTTTAACGTGGACTTCGCCGGAATGCGGCTTCTCCAGACCGACCAGGGTGCGCAGCAGGGTACTTTTGCCGGAGCCAGAACCGCCGATGACGACCACGGTCTCGCCGTGGAGCATCTCGAAGTTGAGGCCGTGCAGAATCTCACGATCGCCATATTGCACGCGCAGGTCGCGCACGGCAATCACCGGAGCTGAGGTGGGGGGGGGCATATCAGGCAGTCCCCCGGGCCAGGTAGAAGAGCGTGGTGAAGACCACATCGATCAGGATGACCAAGAGGATGGAGTTGACCACGGCGGAGGTGGTGGAGCGTCCGACTTCCTCGGCGCCCGCTCCGGTGGAGAAACCTTCATGGCAACCTACGGCCGTGATCACCAATCCGAAAACCAGGCTTTTGACCATGCCGGTGGTGATGTCGTGCGCAACCAGCGCGTCGCGGGTAGCAATCAGGTAGCTGCCGAAGGTGAAATTCGCGCCCACCAGTCCGAAGAGGCAGCCGCCCAACACGCCCATGAAATCGGACCATACGGCGAGGCACGGCATCATCACGGCCATGGCCAGGAATTTCGGTGTAACCAGAAAGGCGACGGGATCGAGGGCCATGGTTTCGAGCGCGTCAAGCTCTTCGGTGACCCGCATGGTGCCGATTTCGGCAGCAAATGCCGAACCGGATCGGCCGATGACGACAATGGCGGTGATGAGCGGGCCGAGTTCGCGAGTGATGGAGATGGCCACCAGGCTGGCCACCAATTGCATGGCGCCGAGGCGCTGCAATTCGTAGGCGCCTTGCAGAGCAATGATAACGCCAACGAAGAAAGTGATGAGCGAGATGATGGGCAGCGCGCCCACGCCGACGGCCATGGCCTGATGCACGGTGCGGTCAAGCAGGCGGCCGCGCTTCAGGGGCGAGAGGAAGAGCAGGCGCAGGGATCGCCAGCCGAGTTGGGCCAGACCGCCGACATACGCAATACTGCGCTCGGTTCGGCCGCCCACCTCCGCCACGAACGCCATTACGCGCTTCCCAGAGCCTCTTCTTCGGTCTGGAAAACCTGAAAGATCCGGATGACGTGGGTCAGGCGAAACACTTGTTGCACAGCCGGACTGAGGCCGAACAGGACAAATTCCTTATTGCGGCGTTGGGAATCTTTGAGCACTTCAATGAGTGTAGCGATACCGGAGCTATCGATGTAGCGGATGGCGGCAAGGTTGAGCGCCAGTTTGGGCGCGTGCAGCAGGGTGTCGAATAAGGTGCGGCGAAGATCGGGGGAGGTGCCCAGGTCCACGTCGCCTTCCACTTCCACGATCTTGGTTTCGCCCGCATCGCGAACAGAGATTTTCATATCGTCTTCCTTAGGCGCTTGGTGGCTACGAAGCGGTTTCCCGCAGGCGTCGCCTGATAGGAGACTGTGTCCATCACATCTTTGATGATGTGCGTCCCCAATCCCCCGGCCTGGTCGCAAGCTATGGCACGCGCGCATATTTTATTCCTATCGGGCGGCTCACCCTGATCCAGCAAGGTGACTTCCAATCCCTCGGGTGTTTCATGGCATTCGAGTTCGATCAGACCTTCCGCGCAGCTATGGTAGGCGTGGCGGATGATGTTGGCGAGGGCTTCGTCGAGCGCCAGGGTGATGGCGCGGCAATCGGATTCATCCCAACCGATGGCCGCGGCCAGCGGTCCGATGGCGCCGCGCACCACGGGCAGATAGCGGGGGTCGCTGGGGATAGCGAACTTCAGGCGCAGGTTCACGCCGCCTCCACGCGCCGTTCGAGCACCACCACAGTTTCATCATCCTCAGGTGGCACGTCGCCGCGGTAGGCTTCGACGGCAGCGAGCAGGGCTTGACCGGCGGCCGGCGCGGAGTCGACGGGCAGACTCCTGGCGACGGACAGCAGGCCATCGAGGCCGAGTTGTTCGCCCGAGGCGTCGCACGATTCGGCGATGCCATCGGTATAGAGAAGCAGAAGATCGCCGGGCTCCAGTTGGATGGCGGTCTGGTTGTACGAAGTTCCCGCGATCATGCCAAGGGGCAAATCCATGATCTCTTTACTATACGGCGTGGAATCGACCAATAGGTTCCACTCTTTGGTGGCGGCGCGGTACCACAGCGGGGGCAGGTGTCCGGCATTGGTGAACAGCAATTCACCGGACTCGCGGTAGTAGCTGGCCAGGAACGCGGTGGCGAAGCGGGAATCCTGCTTGCCGCGCAGGAAGCTGTCGTTAAGCTGGCGGATCAGCAGGGACTGGTCCCAGTGATCGACGTGTTCGCGGAGGGCGTCGCGGAGGCGGACGGCGGCGGCGCTGACGATTTCGCCGTGGCCGGAGACGTCCGCCAGGGCGATGCGGGCGATGACGCCATTGCTGCAGGCGGAGAAATAGTAGAGGTCGCCGCCGCGCTGGGCGGGCACCAGAGGGCGGCAGGAGACCCAACCGGTAAGTCCCGGAAGTTCAGCGAGGTATGCGCCTGCGTGGTTGCCGCCGTGCAATTCGAGACAGGCAAGGCGATAGGGTTGTTCCTGGGCCAGAGCCGCCATACGATCCCCTCAAACATAATGGAGTGCGGGAAGGGGGCAAGGGATTCAAGATTTGCGGTTTGCCTGGGTTCTGGCTTTCGCGTATGTTTGAGGGATGGAATCAAACGCCGAGCGGTTAGTGAGGGACGCAGCCTTGCGCCTGGTGGAGGAAGAGGACCGTTTTCGCGCCGCCGTGCGGGAAGGTATCGCGCAGGCGGATCGCGGCGAGTTCATTGAAGAGGAAGAGATGGACGCCCGCCTTGAGCGGATGTTGCGTTTGTAGACGTCGCCGAGGGTCTGCCCCCGCCGCTCCCACGGGTGGGCCGGATGCCGTGCGGTCAGGAGAGGCAAAGTGGGTGGGATTTGTCCGTTTGACGTCAAACGTCTATAATGATACTGTGCTTCTGAATGATAAGGAGTTACGGCGATAAGGAAACGGCACGGCTGGCGGCGGGTGAAAAGGTCCGCAAGTGGGAGCAGTTCCGGCTCCAGGCTGAAAAGCGGCTCAGAATTCTAGACGCCGCAACGACGACCGGCGATCTTGCCGCTCTTAACTCCAACCATCTAGAATCTTTGAAGGGAACCCGCAAGGGGCAGTATTCGATCCGAATTAACAGCCAGTGGCGCATCTGCTTTAGATGGCCGAAAGCTGCTCCCGGCCCAACAGACGTTGAGATTGTTGACTACCATTGACGAAAGGAACACCGCCATGGCGCGCACGCCCATTCATCCCGGAGAGATTCTCGCCGACGAACTGGAGGAAACCGGGCTTACAGCCAAAAAGCTGGCGGACGTTATCGACGTGCCGCCGAATCGCCTTTACCAGATCATCGCCGGAAAGCGCAGCATGACCGCGGACACAGCCTTGCGGCTGGGTCAGTATTTCGGCATGGCCGCCGACTTCTGGATGAACCTGCAAACGGCATACGAGCTTGATCTGGCGCGCCAGCAGAGCGGCAAGGACATACAGCGGATTTCGAAACGTAGCGAAGCGGCTGCGCCGCAGCCCGTGGCATAACACCCCACTACGGGAAAACACCGATGCGTTGCCGGCTATTTACTGCGAAGCATAAAGATGGTGCCGGTATGCTGCGGCGAGTTCATACTTCCTGTGACCCCGAAAATGGTCCCGTCAGGTTGCATCAGCATTTGGTCGTATGGCGTTTGGCCGTTGGTGAAATGGTAGAGCAGTGACTCGTCCCACGGACCGGGAGCGGCGGGTGGGCTGAGCTTGAAGATCTCGCCACCCGTTGGAGAGGCGGTCGCGAGGTAAAGGCTGCCGCCGGAAAGGATGACATTCGAATCGGGGTGCAATCCGTTGAATTCCCGCAATACCCGGTAGGACCAGGCCGTCTCACCCGCGGAGGGCGGACTCAACCGGAAGGCTACGGAGGCCCCATAGATGGGTTCGTTGAGAACCCGGCCGTAGGTCGCGCCGAACAGAGTTCCGTCGGAGGCGAGCGTGAGGGCACTCGGATTGCCGCCGTCGCCGGTGCCGTTCCCGAAGCTGTAAAGCACAGTGTCGGTCCATGTCCCCCCGGGCGATGTGGGTGGAATCACTTGATACACGGCACCGAAGCCATACTTGCTGGTGCCCCCGCCGCCGGTGCCGTAGAGTGAGCCGTTGGGTCCGGCGATCAAGGTGCCGTAAGGTCCATCGGCCCCCTCAGGGTTTTGCCCGAAGCTATAAACTTGGCTGAGCGTCCAGGATGCACCGGCAGTTGCAGGCGGGACAAACTGCATCAACTGTCCCTCCCCGTAGGTCCCACCCACTGACACGGCGAAGTAGAAAGATCCTCCAGGCCCGCTCACAAGCCCGGTTGATGGGTTCTGGGACAGGCCAGAGGCAGTAGACGGAACGCTGCACAATACCCGCTCGGTCCAGGATTCGCCAGGGGAGGCGGGAGGGACTAGCTGGTATAGTGCTCCGGAGTCGTAGGCTCCACCTTGATAGGCAACCCCGTAGAGCGATCCGTCAAGAGCCGGGATGGGCGCACCGTTGGGACCGCAGGCGTCGCCGCCAGTAGGCGAAAACGCGTACAACAGTTCTTCGGTCCACTGGCGGCCAGTCCCCGTGGGTGGCTGTAGCTCAAACACCGCGGCGCAATCTCCGGCGCCCGTTGGTGCAGCTCCCGTGAAATATAACACTCCATTTCCTTGGGATAAGCCGCCGGGATTGCCGTTCGCTACGTTATATATCGTAGTTAGTCGCGATTTGGCGTTGTCGAGCGCCGCGAGACTCTGAGCATTTACGGGGGGGGGGAGAGCAGCACGGTTGCTAGCAACAACGGCAGCAAGAGTGCAAAACTTGGCTTGCACATCAGCCTTGAATTGTACGCCCCGGCGAAGGATGCTGTCAAGACTCTTTTATCTGTTTTCCGGCGGGCGCGGCGGGCTACTTATGCCAGTGCATGTCCCAGCCGAGATAGCGCGAGCCGGCTTCATGAATCACACCGGCGACTGACGAGAAATTCGCCGCCACGTGATGCTCAAATCCGTTCAGGCAAATATACCGGAGTAACTCCTGCAGGCGCGGAATCTTGACCACGCCGGCGCCGCCGAAGGTTTCTAGCGGATCGCTGGTAAATTCGCCTTCGCCCACATAGGAGCGCAGTTTGCCGGTAAGGTCGCTGGTGGAGACGCGGCAGTAACTCATGGCGCCGGCTTTTACACGGCCTACACAAGTGCCGAAGGTATTCGGCTTTGCCCACCGTGCCGGCGATGATCTCCTGAAAATCCATACGGACATCGGCGAAGAAATGCTTGGGCAGGTTGCTGCAATGGAAGCAGACGGCCTTGTCGGGATCATCGCCGTAGTTATTGTTCCAATCGAGCAGGGCGCTGGGCGTGCCCGAAGCCATTTGCAAGGCGTACATGCCGACCACGCCGCAAATATCCACTTCGCAGGCGCTCGGCAGCAGGTCGTTGCTCATCATGCTCATCACCGTGCACGGCACCACGCCGAAGTATTCCTCAATGGCCGTCCAGCATTGCACGGCGCTCATCACTACTTCGGTTTCCTTCATCCAGCCGTCGATGACCGCGCCGAGTTTGGCCATCTTCATCAGTGCTTCGTCGGGAATGCCGCTGGTGGACACGTAGCCCTTAATAGAGGCCAGTTTCTGCTGCGCGGCATCGTCGGAATCCTTCATGCGGTTGATGCGGCCCAGGATCTCGGTAAGGTCCACGGTTTCGATCGAGATGCCGTGCTGCTCGAGGATCTTTTCGCTATAGCGCACGGTGTTGAAGGCTGCCGGACGCGCGCCCAACGCGCCGATGCGTACGCGGCGCAAGCCCTTGACCACGCGGCAGACGCCGGCGAACCATTCCAGATCTTTGCGGAAAAGATCGGAATCGGGCGCTTCGGTATGTTGGGTGGTGATGGAGTAAGGGATGCCGTACTGTGTGAGATTATTACAGGCCGACATCTTGCCGCAAAAACTATCGCGGCGAAACTTGATGGACATCTTCGACGAGGAGTCGGGCGTGGCCTGGATCAGCACCGGGACGTTCAGATCGGCGAGGCGCAGCGTGTCGGCGATGGCGCGCTCTTCTCCGAAGTTCGGCAGGGTGACGATGACGCCATCGATGCGGTCGCGGTTGGCGCGGAAGAGGTCGGCGCACTTACGGGATTCGACGCGCGTTTCGACTGCACCGAACTTGCTCTCTTCCGGAGTGAGCACCAGCGGTTCGATGCCGGCGGCGGTCAGCGCCTTGATGATTTCCTCGCGCCCTTCTTTGGCGAGATGGTCGGGAAAGAATCCCCGGTTCCCGACGATAACTCCCATGGTCATTGGTCGTGTCACGAGAACAATCTAGCACGGCGCAGCGGGGTTGACAGGCCGCGAAGCGTTCGGGGAAGATCGAGGGGAACAGGCCACCGATGCCGGTAAGGTTATTGCACGAGTATCTACTTTCGCTGCCCGAGCGCGTGTTGCGGTCGATGAGCGCGCTGAGTGCGGGACTGCTACGCGAACTGGGTGAAGTGGTGCTGCCGCGGGCCGTGCGGCGTACGCGGCTGTACACGGAGTTAGTGGAGAATACGCTGCGCTTCCTGATCGAAAACGTGGGGCAGGTGGAGGGCGCGTATCCACCGCAAGGCAAACTGGCGGACAATTTCGCGATGCGGCGGTTTGCGGGCAACGGCATCGAGTTGATCGGACTGCTGACGTTCAGCGCGTCGCCGGTATGGGTGTTGGCGGCGCTGGCGGATTTGTCGGGCACGGGGCGGCAACTGATCCGCGAGATTGCGCAAAGTTTACAACAGGAAGGGCTGCTGGAAGCGGGCGCGGATTACGAGACCATCGACCAGTTGCTGGATGGTTTGGAAGGCACGGCCGGACGGTTGGCCGAGACTGCCAATACGCCGCCGCTGAACGTGGCGAGTCTGCGGCAGGAGTGGGCGGATCTGCGTCAGGCGGCGGCCAAGATCCCGACACCGCATCTGCCCACGGGCGAGGCGCTACGGCGAAGTTGGGAAGAATTGCAGGCCACTGCGGCGGCGCAGGAGCGAACAGTTTTTCAGGTTTCGACTTTGATGGCGCTCTCGGCGGTGAGCCGCGTTCCGGAGAACTTGCTGTGGCTTTCACGGTGTGCGAAAGGGGCGGCGCGGCGCACCGGGCAGATCATGGCGGGCGTGCTGCTGGACCACTACAGCGCGACCATGAGCGAGATTCGCAGCGCCGGTTTCGTGAACTATTGGGTACGCGAGTTCCGGCCGTATTTGAAGGCGGCCGCGTCGCAATTCTCGCCGCGCCGGGTAACCCTGACGGAACGCATGCTGCGCGGCGCGCGCCGGTAATTATTGCGGCTGGATCTGCCAGGTATCGTTAAAGAATTTGTTACCGCTCAGGCCGCCGAACAGGATGACGCGGCCGAGAGTCTGGTCATTCACCACGCCCATAGACTCGCGTGGACTGGGCGACTTAGTGGGATGGCCCTCCACCCAGTTACTTCCGGTCCAGGCCCATGTGGCGTTCTGATCCACGCCGCCGGTGCCGCCTCCAAACAGGATGACCAGGCGGAAGCCTGGATCGTAGGCCGCGCCGGCGTTGTAGAGCAGCGGCGGCTGTGCGGCGGGCGATTGTTCGGTCCAATTGACGCCGTCCCAGGTCCACGTATTATACGGATTCACATCTCCGAGGCCGCCGAATAAAACGACGTTGTGGTGCACGTGATCGAAAGCAGTAGCAGCGGCGCCGCGCGCGGTGGGTGTGGCGGCGGGATGTAGTTGGAGCCAGTTGGTACCGGTCCACTGCCAGGTATTCAACTGATAGAACATGCCATCGAACCCGCCGTAGTTATCGACTTGGCCGGTGAGCGGATCGGTGAAGAGACTGGGTGCGGTGACGGCGGTGGGGGACGTGGTGGGGTTGGCGGCGGTCCAAGTGCCGGCCGAACTGTCGAAGATCCAGGTGTCGCCGAAGTAACCGTGGGCTTCGGTGAAGCCGCCGAACATGACTAACTTACCGGTGGGTGCGTCATATGCCATGGCGGCTGCGGTTCGGGCGGGCGGCGAGGCGGGTGGATTTAATTGGGTCCAGGTAACTCCATCGAAGGTCCAGGTGTCAGCCAGGTAAGTCAGGTTTGGTCCCAGTCCGCCGAACAGGACGACTTTCCCGATGGCTGCATCGTAAGCCATCGCCATGCCGGCGCGCGCACTGGGCGAAGTAGCGGGCGTCAGTCGAACCCACTCCGTGCCATTGGCGGCGAGGGCGTGGGTAGAGCCGGCGAGGACCAGGAAGACATACACGAATGGAAGCGAATTCCATCTCATGGGGAATGATTATAGCGCCGCGCTGGTGGCATTACGGTGCCGATTTGTCCTGATTCGGCGGAATTTACATGGGATCGACGGGTGCCCGCTTGCCCCTGTGCCGGGGCGTGGAGTATAGTCGGAATGATCAGCACCATCCCAAGGAGGGTTGCAATGCGAAGATTCGTACTGGGTATCACATTTGCGTCGGCACTGGCCATGACAGCCATGGGCGCCGAATTCACGGGTTATATTTCGGATTCAAGCTGCGCCGCGAAACAGGGCGCGAAGGCTGCGGCGGACGGTCACGCGGGTTGCGCCAAGGGCTGCATCAAGCGCGGCGACAAAGCTGTTCTGGTCACGCCGGAAGGCAAAGTCTACGCCATCGCCAATCAGGATAAAGTAGTCGAGCACGCCGGCGAAAAAGTCACATTAGTGGCGGACGCAAGCGGCGATAGCCTCACGGTTAGCGCAGTAAAGTAAAGTAAAGTAAACGGTTCGGGGGGGGCGGGCTACTGCAGCTTACCTCTCCCGGCCACTTCCCACACTTCCTCCACTTCCTCTTTCCTGATCCCAACCATCCGCTCGTGCAAATTTACAGCCACGCAAATGTGATTGGGAATGATGCGCAGGCGTTCTCCGATTTTGAACTTACGATCGCACTCCGTAACATCTATATAGCCGTGCTCTTCGTTCATCTTGTGGAAGCGCGCGGCGGGCGCTTCGACCACGTGGCCGAAGGTGGATTCAGCGCCAGAGCCCGAAAGCCGGTCGGAGGAGAACGTCTTGGAACCGCCATCCACGATGATCTGGCCGGGGCGGGCTGTGGAAACGACGGTGACCAGAATGCCAGCGGCGCAATCCTGCGGCGTGCAAGCGCCGCTCGCGACAGTGTTCCAGTCGTTATAGACATAGGTGCCGGGCCGAATCTCGTTTAGGCCGGGCACTTCGTGCGAGTGGAACAGCGAAGGCGTGGAACCACCGCTGACGATGCGAACCTCGATGCCTGCGGCGCGGAAATCGGCCAGGATGGATTGGAGCAGACGAGCCAGCGCGGCGGTAGCTTCCCTGCCCTGCTCGCCGGTATCCTTAATGTGACCCGGATAGAAAGCGATGCCTTCGAAAGAAAGCCCCGGTAACGCTTCGATGGCGCGCGCGAGAGCCAGCAGATCGGGTCCGGGCGAAACACCCACGCGCCCCAACCCCACGTCGGTCTCGGCCAGCACGCCGGCAGTTACGCCATGGGCCGCGGCCGCCTCGGAAAGTTGGCGGGCGGCGAACAGGCTATCGAGCGATACGGTGACGCGCGCGCGGCGGGCGACGGCCATGAGGCGGTCCAACTTGGAGCGGCCGATTACGGGGTACGCGACCAGCAGGTCGGGCGGCGCTGCATCCAGCATCACTTCGGCTTCGCCAACTTTGGCGACCGTGAGTCCGGCGGCGCCAAGATCGAGTTGCCGCCGTCCGATGCGCGGCGATTTATGGGTCTTGGTGTGGGGGCGCAGCCTGATGCCATGTGTACGGGTGTAATCCGCGACCCGGTTGAGATTGCGCTCCATGATGTCGAGATCCACCAGGAGCGCGGGAGTGTCGAGTGCGGCAGTGCCGGTCATTTCTCCTGCTTGAAACGCATGGTGATTTTGTCGCCGGTAATGGCGTAGCGCAATTCCAGGTCTTTGATCTTCTGCTTTTCCATGGGGAAGTACAGCAGGCCCGAAACAGGCTTCTCGGTTTTCGTTTCGGGCAGTTCCTTCTGCTTCAACACGGCCAGCATGGGATCGTCCTTCTCGTGGGAACCGGTGCGGGTCTTGGCTTCCGCGCCGTCGGGCGCGCCCGCATTGCCCACGCCGTCGCCGCCCATCCGGTGCGGTTGGCCGAACGTCCCGGGGATTCCGCCGATGATAGGGCCGTCGTTATCGTGCATGCCGGTGGCGCCGCCTCCGCCAGTTTGGTGGATGACCATGGCGCCGCGTCCGGCGATCTGGCTGGGGGAGAATGCCTCGCTCCTTTCGCCGTCTTTATCGGTCTTCAAAAGGAAATCGTCGCGGCTGACCGAAACTTCTTTGCCGAATCGCGGCGCCACTTGGACAGCCACGACGATGTAGTGGCCGCCCAGGTCGGACCCGAGCACTTCCTTGACGGCTTCAGGTTTGGCATACACCGTAGCGGTGATGACCACGGATTCATTTTCGCCCCTGGTTTCGGCGGGCTTGGCGTTATCGTTATTGCGGGCGGCCGCGGCGCAAAGCAGCGCCAGGGCCATCCCGGCGACTCGGTAGAGCATGGAAGAGCCTCCGGAAGCATTATAGCGTGGCCCGGAAGTGACATATGCAACGGGAACCAATCAGTTCGGGCTTGGCCCGAGTTCACAAAGAGGCAGTCAAATGATGCGCTTGCCCAGCCATTGGGAAGACCCCGAACTCTCTCTTGCCACCCATCTGGCCCTGTCATCGAGCCCGTCAACGCCCAGCGTCTCAGAATGATCGGGATAACTGTGCCCGCGCGTCGCCAGTGCGATCAAAACGTTGGAGTCGAGCAGATAGACCTCACTCTTCGTCATCAAGGGCCTTGACGTCCTCGGTGGTCACCGGCCGGGAAAAGCGAAAAGTGGGGAAGCCGTAATCGCTCATCACAATAGCACAAGTTCCGCGGGTTTACGGCCTGGCCAATTCCGAATTTATCAACTCAGCGGACCTCCGCTATTTACAGTGATGGAGCGTGAGCGAGGATTCGTGGCCTTGGCCTCCCACCGGATATTAGGACGCCGTTTGTGCAGCGCGCAATCTCAAGAACAGGTTGATCAGATTCTGATAAGGCATGCCTAACTCTGCGGCGATTTGCTTAAGTGTGTTGTGGTTTCTCCGGTCGAAATACACGATAATCTCCGCACAGCGCTGGTTGCGCCAATGACAACGGCGGGTCGCTAGGCGCCGTTTCGAATTGACATCGCTCACGGTAGGCGGAAGGGTCTGATCCTGCTCGATCAAATTCGGGCTGTGGACAAGGCACGGCTGGCGAAGAGGCTGGGAGTGATTTCGGCAAAGACTCTCACCGCTGCATTAAGGACGCTGCAAGAGGTATTCGCGGAATGACGCTTCTCCACCTGAGTCGCCTCTCCGGTTGGGACCGAAACAGCCAGAGAAACTTGCAATGCTTGATGTCCCCGTAGGTAAGACGGTATCTTACCCGTATGAAGGCTACTGTCTCCTCCAAAGGCCAGATCGTCCTGCCGGCGGAGTTCCGCCAGATGGACCGTATCGAGCCTGGTCAGGAGTTCGACGTCGAACGTATTGATCGTGGGGACTATCGCCTCGCCCGGCGTGCGCCTCCGAATGAGGGCGCCATTGCATGGCTACTCGCCTGTCCCCAGAAGAACTTCTTCGTCCCCATCGACTCTTGAGTCGACCGATTCGCTGTGGAGTACTTAGTCGATGCTAACGTTTTGAGCGAGCCTACGAAACCAACGCCCGATCCGCGGGTCGTGGCGTGGCTTCGCGCACACGAGCCGGATCTCGCCGTTGATCCCGTCATTCTCGGTGAACTCCGGTTCGGAATTCTGATCCTTCCCAAAGGAAAGAAACGCTCGGTCTGAAATGGGCGGAACTGCTCGCGCGTCTTCGCACCACCGGAAAAGCAATGCCCATCAAGGATAGCCTCATCGCGGCAACGGCGCTGGTCCACGGTTTGGCTGTGGCCACCCGAAATCGTGCCAGTTTCGTAACCGCCGGCGTGCGTATCGTCGATCCATTCCTCGGTTGAGGCCCCCCCCAGTTCTCGATTGCTGCGACCCGCTGTTACGGACAGACAGTGATTCGTTTTTGCGGCCCGCAGTGGACGAATTCATTCTCAGGAGCTCAAGTCCAGGCCGGGACAGAAGGTCTACCGGCAAGAATTCAAGGGAAACCGTAACAGACGCACAATGGAGTCAATCAAATCGCTCGAGCTTCGGAGTTTATCTGGTTCCCATTTTGGACGCGTTTCCAACTTTCGTAAGATGTCCGCCGCCCTGGTTGGGCGGCATTCCAACAGTCTCAACGGATGATTACCGCCGGAGCCCCCCCCGGCAGCCGTTACGATGACGTGGCTGAAATACCCGTTTCTCGGTTATACTTTTGGTATGAAGACCGCGGTCTCAATCCCCGAAGATGTGTTTGCCGGTGCGGAAAGACTGGCACAACGGACCAAGCGTTCGCGAAGCGAGATCTATGCCGCGGCCGTTCGGGAATACATTGCCCGCCACTCCGGCGATGCGGTTACCGAAGCCATGAACGCTGTAGTGGACGAGGTCGGTGCGACCGGTGCCGGCCCGTTTGTTTCGCTTGCGGCACGGAGAACCCTGGAACGTGTTGAGTGGTGATCTCGCAGGGAGATATCTGGTGGGCTGACCTTCCGTCACCGGCCGGTTCGGGCCCCGGTTTTCGCCGCCCCGTCGTTGTCGTTCAAGGTGATCCTCTCAATCAGAGCCGGATCGGGACTGTCATTTGTGTCCCGCTGACCAGCAACCTAAAGTGGGCTGACGCTCCGGGCAATGTGTTCCTGCCGTCGAAAACGACAGGGCTGGCCAAAGACTCCGTGGCCAATGTGTCTCAGATTCTTACCATAGACCGGGAACTTCTAACAGACTGTGTGGGCAAGGTTTCGAGGGCGCGGGTCCAGTTGATACTTGCGGGGCTCGACGTTGTGCTTGGCAGATAGACTGAGCGGGCTCCCCGCACTCGATACGTTTCGAACTCTTGCGGCGTGAAACCGGTCCACTCGAACCAGTCATTCGCTTTCGGATCGATAACTTTCCACATGAAATCGGTAGGGCCGTGCACCCTGGGCGGCCAGTCCGGACACGTCTCGAACTCGCCGGGGGGACCCAAGGTAATTTCCGGATGGCGTGATCCGGCCAGAATCGGTAAACGATGCGCGACTACACAGGAACGATCAATCAAGCTTTCTCTTTGGCAGACTTCGGTCTTCAATGTTCCGACATGTCGGTAGCTGATTTGGAAATACTTTAGTAGTTCCTTCGTACTCGTCAGCAATTCGTCAGGAACCCGCTTCATCCGGGGATCCAGGGTCTATAGATCATACCGATCACCATCCCCACGACGGTCCATTCGATCAGGTAAGCCAAGGACTGCTGCGCTGTGATCTTCGCGCCAATGTTCAGATTCACGTAATTGTGAAGAACAAACGCCCCCACGGAAAAGACTCCGACGAGCACACCGAATCGA
The DNA here is from genome assembly GCA_963738345.1 of Bryobacterales bacterium. Classification (GTDB taxonomy): domain Bacteria; phylum Acidobacteriota; class Terriglobia; order Bryobacterales; family Bryobacteraceae; genus Bog-159. The sequence continues at coordinate 222,746 of CAVTWI010000002.1, read as the reverse complement.
ACGCCTTCTGCTGCGCCCCATCCGTTCCGATAGGTCATCGCATAGATCACCGCAAGCATCAGGATCGAGAGAAACATGGCGATCATGCCGACGGGCATCACAGCTTTGATGTCTTCCTGCGTCCGATAGACGGCGGGGTACCTGAGAAACTCGTCGCGAAGCATTGGCAGCAGGCCGAAAAGCAGTCCTCCCGCCACGAAATAGGCCGCAGTGGCCCCCAATGCCGCAAATGCGATACGTGAATAGCTCATTTTTCTTTGCTCACCAGTTTCAGTGTCGAACTTCTCTCGGGCGCGACCTGCGCCGTTAGAATCGAGTCGAGTTTGTCCAACGATTGCCGGGTGCCCTGCGAGACGATTCCCCTGGAGGCGGCGTCGCCGAACCCGTCCTGCTTCAGCACGACTTTGGTTTGGCTACCCAAATCGAAGAAGTCGATGGTAACCGTCGTTACACCCCGCCCTAGATCCGCGCGATATGAGATTCGCTCCGGCACGATGATTTCCTGATAGACGCCAACAAACGAAAACTCGCAGTACTTGCCGTCGACGGCGACCCGCATCTTCTGGGTGAAAGAGCCACCGACTCGGAAATCCATAACCACCTGACAATTGCTGGCCTCTTTGCACCCGGACCATTGCTGCAACTTTTCAGCCTCCGACCACCAGCGGAAAACATCATATCGTGGCGCATCGAAGACGCGCGAGAGAGTGAAGCTGTCACCCGGCATGTTAGCCTCAGATTTCACGTCTTCTTTACCTTCCGTTCTTTAGCAAGCAGGTTGTCGAGAGCGTCGAAACTATACTCCCAGGCAGCCATACACTGATTCATCCAGTCGCGGGCCGACTGGAGGCCGTCACTCCTGGCGCGGATGAAATGCCGGCGTCCTTCGCGGCGCCTCTCGATGAGGTTGGCGCTTTCCAAAACGCGCAGATGTCTTGAAATCGCCGGCGCAGACATGCGGAACGGCTTTAATAACGTCGCAACCGAATTCTCGGAGGTGGTGGAAAGCCGTCCCAAAATCTCGCGCCTGGTTGGGTCGGCCAGGGCTGCAAAGGCTGCGGTAATTTGTTGATTGTTAACCAACCTGTTAAGCATATAGCAGATTGCGCGTGCCGTCAAGATCCATTAGCGGGCCGGATGCAGAGTTCAAATCCACGCCGGGTTCACGGCCGAGTGGGGCCGCTCCCGAAGAACCTCCGAATTTCCCGTAATGAAATCGATCAGATAACGGTGATCGTGATCTGCTGTCCATCGTCAACGACACCGAGGACGATGGCTCCCCCTTCGGTGTTGGCGAACGCGCAGATGATCTGGGCGATGGTCGCAGCAGGCGGCAGAACCGCCTTGTATTCGAGCTGCTGGGACGCAGGCTGGCCGATGCGCCCGAGCGTTTCTTGTGCGATGTCCATGGCTATATCGGGAACCGTCGAATCTCAGTCGTCTTCAGGATATGGCCGAAAGTGATCCGCCGGACCCCTGTGCCCGTATCGACCCAGAGCTCATAGTCTTCGTAGTCCAGCACGTCCTGTTCCGACTGGTAGTAGATGATCACCGTGCCGTCGTACGCGGGCCTGACGACGATCTGCACGTCACGGCCGTTATGCTTAATCCCCGCGAGGATGGTGGTCGCCGTCTCCTGGACGTCATCGACGTCATACTCATCGAGCGTCTTTAGAGATGGGCGATGACGCTTTCCTTTGTCACAAAGACTGCGCAATATTGCTTGGTCCGATCGGATTTCCAATTTTACCGGCTGGTACCCTTCTTGGTTATTGTTCAGCGATGCGTATGGTATTCTATGGCCGAACCACCCTTTTCTAGGAGGAATCGATGTGTCAAAAACTTGCTGCGCGGCTTGCAGTAGCGTCATTTTGATGTGGCTACTCATCGGGGGGCTCGGCGCCCCGGCTGCATCCCAGACATTTTCGGTCTTACATACCTTTCAATATTTCCCGGGCGGAGCTTCTCCTTACGCGCCGCTGTATCGTGATTCCAGCGGGAATCTTTATGGGACGACTAACGGAGGAGGTTTGCACAACGCAGGTGTTGTGTTCAAGCTGAATGCGAGCGGGCAGGAAACGGTGCTCCACACATTCACAGGCGGCGTGGATGGTGGCAACCCCTGTGCGGGCGTCGCCATAGATTCCGCCGGCAATATCTATGGTACGGCCTACCAGGGCGGCATCTCAGGGTCCGGGGTCAATAAAGCTGGTGCGGGCGTGGTTTTCAAGATCGACACATCCGGCCTCTATACGGTCTTGTACAGCTTTAAGGGAGGCGCCGACGGTAGCGGGCCCTACGCCGGCGTTGTACTTGACTCGGCCGGCAACCTATATGGGACCACATACAACGGAGGGGCAAGCAACGGTTCATATGGCGTGATATATAAGGTCGGGCCGTCTGGGCAGGAAACGGTCCTGCACATTTTTAAGGGAGCTCCAGACGGTGCTCACCCCTTCGCCGGAATGGTTATGGACCCGGCCGGGAATCTTTATGGTACAACTTACTCAGGAGGTGCGTATTCAGTAGGTGCCGTGTATAAGCTGAGCCCCTCCGGTCAGGAAACGGTGCTCTATTCCCTCGGCCACAACGGCACGGGGTTACCCTCCGGCGGGGTCATTCTTGATGCGGCGAATAACATCTATGGCGCGGGAGGGTCGGTGATTTTTAAGCTGGACCCGTCGGGCGGTTTCACAATGCTAGGTGATATTTACAGCGGTGCATTCCCCACTGGACTCGCGCGCGACCCATCCGGCAATCTGTACTTTGCGACGGCGGCGTATCCCGAGGGTGACTGGCCCAATGGCGCCGTATTCAAACTGGACACGACCGGGAAGTTCAGTTTGTTGTATCAGTTTAAAGGGGCCATCGCGTCGTCCGGTATTGGCGTGCCCGTCGGCGGATCCGGCTATAACGCCGGCCCAATCCTGGATGCAGACGGTAACCTGTACGGGACCACGCCTTATGCCGGCACGACAGGGATCGTTTACGAAATTGTGGCTGGCGGTAGCGTAAAAAGGCTTTACAACTTCCAGGCAGCGTCCGGCGGCTCAGAACCAGGGTCCAGCCTGACGTTGGATGCCATAGGAAACCTCTATGGGAGCACCGAAAATGGTGGTCCCGCTAATGTTGGCGTCGTGTACAAGCTGGCTCCCTCCGGGCAGGAAACCGTGCTTTACAGCTTCAAGGGAGGCAGTACTGATGGAGCTGGACCCGGAGTCAACATTGTTCTGGACACGGTGGGGAACCTTTATGGAGTGACGTCTCATGGGGGTACTGCTAATCAGGGTGTGGTGTACAAACTCTCTCCTTCGGGTCAAGAGACGATCCTGCACAGTTTCACGGGTGGCGCCGACGGAGCGTTGCCTATCGGCTTAACCATTGATCCGACTGGGAACCTATACGGGACAACTGCAATGGGAGGTTCGGGAAGCCAGACCGGCCTCCAGGAGGGCGTAGTATTCAAGGTAGACACCGGCGGCGGCTTCAGCGTGTTGCACAGCTTCACTGGGCTTTCCGATGGCGGGACGCCTGAAGGTTTGGTGATTTTGGACACGGCGGGGAACCTTTATGGCACAACTTTTTATGGCGGCATTGGCCAACCTGGCGCAGGTGTTGTGTTCGAAATTGGTACAGCCGGCGTCTATAGCGTGTTGCATGCGTTCGCACCAACGAGTGATGGCGGCTATCCCGGTGGAAGTCTAGCGGTCGACGCGGCTGGGAACCTTTACGGCACGTGCTCCGGTTCCGGGCCGCAGGGCGGCGGAACACTGTACAAGCTGACGGCAGGAGTAGACTTCAGCTTGGTGTTTGCGTTCCCGGCGAGCGTTAATGTCGGATCACCGGGCGGCGTGGCCATTGGTCCAGCCGGTGGTTTTTACGGTTCAATCTCCGTCGCCGCGGAGGGTTGTCCCGGCACCCCTGGTGCGTGCGGCATGATATACAAGATCAGCCCATCTGGAACCGAAACCGTCATCTACAATTTCACCGGTGGGTCTGACGGTGCCGGCCCCACTGGGGTTACGCTGGACGGCTCCGGGCATCTGTACGGCGCTGCGATCGGGCTTCTCCCAGGCCTTCCCGTCGGGGGCGGGGGCGTGGTTTACAAAATAACGCTGCCTTAAAAAAGACACGCGATCAGTATGGAGTTGCGCTACTCGACATTACGATCTGTCCGGCCGCTAAGGAGCCGGTGCTTAGTGACTGCGGGTTAGTGACCGTGAGTTGTAGGTAGTTGCCGGCAACGAGAGGACACGCGACCGTCTGAGACAGTGGCTGGAAGAATGCCTGTGGAGTCATATCCGTAAGTGGCGAGAGTAACAGACTCTGGTTAGAGTTCATCGCACTCGTTGGCAGGCCCACTAGCAACGAAATGGCCGAATCGGTCCAGTCCGCGATGTAAACTTGGCAGTTCCCTGCGGTGCTTCCGGTGGTGACGGAAGTGTCCCATATCAACTGGCCACTCCCTAAGGGAGGCGGAAGCGCAGTATATGCCTGAATTTTAATGTTCGATGGATTTGCCTGCGCCTGTGGAAGGCCAGACAAGTATCCAAAGCCTTTCCCGATTACTTGAAGCGGAAATGGGGGCTGATCTGCGTTCGCCTCCGTTTGTTGCGCCTGGGCGATTAACTGCATGCAAGCATTGGAATTAACGTTGCCAGTTCCAAGCGTATCCTGCACAGCGCAATTACTCGTATTCCCTGGTTCCCCTGTCGCCAATACCTGTGTCGTGAACTGCGTTGAGACGAAGTAGATCTCGGGATCAAACAGGAGTGAACTTGAAGCGTTCGAGGCACAATTCAGATAAGGAGGAAGGGAATTGCCGTTGCTATTGGGGCCAGTATTGTGTGGGATACTGGTTTTGGTTGCTGCTGGTAGCAAAATTGTTCAATGGAATCACCGAGCCTGGAAATTGCCCACAGGAATTGTACGATGGCAGATTGCTCGTGCCAATCGCTGGAGGAGGAGGAAGCAGGGCACCCGAGGTACATGTGGGCTGTCCGGAATTGCCGCAATTGAGAGTCCCTATCGCGGGGTAATCAACCAGCGGAACATATGGCCCCATGAAGCCGCCGCCATTGCCATCGGAGTTTGTATACTCCGCGGTTAAGTACGGTACGCTGAACCCAGAGCACGGAAAGGGCTGATTTGTGTTGTTTGGGTCGGGTCCGAGTAGCGTACTGCGCATGGTCAGGATCAGCGGATGGTTGCATGTAATAATACCGCTCATATTTGGAGAACAGGCCGCATAACTGTCGTTCGTGCTCGGTGAGTAAAAATCTCCGAATTGCGCCAGATCTACTACGACGTAAGAATCGCCGACCTGCGCGCCACCCAATTGAGTTGTGTTCAACCAAGCCGAATAATAGTGGGGATGTCCTCCGGTTCCGTCGTTATAATTAGCCAGCGGCTGTATCGGCCCGACCCCCGTTAGGATTGGCGTGGAGTTCACTTGGTACCCATTCACAGTCGCGCTATTATAGGCGATCCCCACCGGCAGATTGAAGTTAAAATTTGGATTGACGTTCAAAATGACGTTGACAAAATGGGCGGGGTAAGTACCCGAGGCCCCTACCGTTTTCCCCATATTAAACGCCGCATCAGCGAGGCTCACAATGGAGTACGAATTAGGACCCGTTAAAGCGGGATTCTGACCGTCAATGTCGGTAACCATGGCGTTGTTGATGCCTGGTGGCTGGTAGCCGATCGTCATGCTTGAGTAACGTAAGGCACTTTGCGCCATGGGAAGCGTGCAGGTACTCGAGGGAGTGCAGGACGGTGGCGTGCACCCGGGAGTCGGCTGGCAGGGAGTCGCTGGCATTGGCGGAATCTGGAATCTGAGCCGTATGGCACAGGCGTTGCCATCACTCGGGTTGTTGCAAGCCCCCCCGTTGATAATCGCGTTAAGGGCGGATGCCGATATTGACCCGGAGATGTAAGCATCGTCGGGTGCCTGGCCCGCAACGTGATTGGGTGTCCGGGACCACACGACCCTGTTGCCGAACGGCGCGGAGATCGGAGGGTTGGGGTTACCATTCGCATAGCAGAGCTGCGGGGTCCACTCGGAAAGTTCGGAATGATAAGTCATTTGGTTGCTGTTTTGCCACATGGGAGTCTGTGACAAGAAGGGAGACTGATAAGTTGAGAGGGCCGATCCCACCAACATAGTGTTGTTTACGGAGGAATTCGTGTAAGCACATCCTGTGTAGGTATCCCTTACGATGTAGAATGTGTTTCCGTTGTTGTTGTCAGGAAAATAGCTGCCACTTGGCAAGGAGCAATCCAACGTCGAACCAACGTTACCGTTGCAAGTGTAAGGTGGCGAAAGGTAAGTTCTGACATGGATGCTACCGGCAGGATTATAGGTAGTATTAGCGTGTAAGGGACCATCCGTCGTATGGCTCTGGGACGGGAAATTGGCATTAGGGGTTGAAGATAATCCGGGAGTTCCAATTACGTCGCCGTTCCAGTCTGCAGCGGGGTGCCGCTGTGTACCATCCAGAAGGTTGTCTTCTTCATAAGGGCTAATTTGGCAGCCGGTGAGCGTTCCGCTCGAGCCCTGCTGAGCCCCAGAACCAGGGACAGTTCCCAGGCTCACTGGTGCGACATAGGGCATATAACTCCATGAGTTGTTTAGGCTATAAGGATTAATGCTCGTCGAAGTAAGTGGGTCCACGTCCACGTCCGCCAAGTGCTGCGCGTTCGTGTAATGCTCGTCATAGTTGGCAATTGAAAAATATCTCGCGTTTGGGTATTGCCCAGCGACTACCAGTTCGACAGAGCAGTAAGGAAATGGTGCGGGGCCACCGAGTGCGTTTGGGTTCGTTGGAGTTACACCGCTGCAACCGGTACTTAGACCGCCGCAGGTGTTCGCCCAATTCAGCATGCTGTTTGGGGTAGACGAGGCGGCGCCGATATTATAGTAGATCGCTCCATAGCGGGCGTTGTAGTCTCCCGCCCCGCTAGCGCCGACTTGAAACGTTGGAAAATCCACTTCGTAATTCGGCGCTTGCGAGCCTGCCACGAAGTTCGAACCAAAGTTGGTGGTGGTAATTGTAGTAGGATATCCAGGCAGGCCCACGGACGGTCCGGTTCCATTCTGCACCGGCGTGCAGCAGCCGTTAACTCCAGTGCTGCAGCAGAAAGTGTTGCTCCCTACAGAAGATAGCGCCGTTGAGCCTGGGCATGGAGTGCTGCTCTGTGCGCGAACAGAACAGGTGAAGGAAAACGTGACTGCGACGGCGCACACCGTGCGTAGACCGGCCAATTGAAGGCTTCGCATTTTGTCTCCTTGCCCCAGGGTTCTCCCTAGGAGCGTGTGCGCAGCATATCACTAAAACATGTCAATTTGGGACGAAAATTGCTAAATTTTTAAGTCGCCAATCCGTTTGCCACTCTCCCGGCCCAACCTCGCGAAGCCCGACGTTATTTTGCGGGCTGACGAGCAATACCGGATTGTGTCGGACGGCGCCATGCCGACCGCGGCTGATCCAGGTCTGCAAACGGGTAGCGATGTTTAGCCCAGGTCCAGAATCCGCTTATCGGCGCCGCGTTTGGAGCTTCGTGGGGTGGCCTCACGAAGGGCGCCTCATGATTCTGGCGCTGTCGCTGTCGCAAGTGGGCGCACTGCCGGCTGCTCTGCTGGCGCTGTGGCTGGCGCCCGCCACGTTTCGCGCGGCCCACATCGTGAAACATGTCAATGAGCACCAAAGTGAGCAGCAGGCCGAGGCTGGTATTCGCATCGCACGGGCCGAGTTGGAACGCGGTGAGCCCTTCGCCGATTTCGCCGACCGTCACTCCGATTGCAAAGGCAATGGCGGCGATCTCGGCGAGTTTCCCGCCGGTAAAATGGTTGATGAGTTCGACCGGGCTATCGCTGCCCTCGATCCCGGCCAGCGCACCGGGATTTCGAAGCATTCATCCAGCAGATCGCCCATGCGATGCTTCGAATCCTCTGCCTCCCGCTTGTATCTTGGCCCCAGTTCGCGCGACGCGGGTCTCGGCAAGAGGGCGATTAGCCGTTTCCAATCCGCCGAGCCTGGAACCGCGCCTTCCAGCGAGTCCATCTCCGCTTCTACGTCAACTTCGTCGTCGTCGTCGTAGCCATAATATTGGTTGAATTCTTCCGGATCGTGGTCGAATGCCACGGTAGAATAATTTGCAAACATGTTCCAATGGAAACCCGTAGCCACCCGACAGATCCCATTTGCCGGCTCGTTTAAGTTCCCGCTCGAGGAAATCGTCGTAGTTGAACGTGATGATCACATCACCTGCCTGTACAAGCTTGTCGGCGAACTCGGCGTAAGCGACGGCGTCCCTGAGATGAATCTGGCGGAACCACTCTCGGAGCCAGTGTCCGATCCCGCCCCTAAGATTGCCTGGGCTACACTGGGAAGCGTCTGCTGGAATTCCTGCCGCTTGGGCAGATTCGATGCGCAAGCTAAGCTCCGTGACGACCTCTTCAATATTTGGTTCGTGTCCGAACTGTTTGATCAAACATCGCGCCTGGATGGGAGCGTAGGGGTGGTCCACGCCGAGCATGAACTCGATTAGCCCCTTACCCATTTCAGCCGTTAGCGGGTAGTGTGCGTGCCGGGATGCACCAGCTCCTATCACATATAGGGTGGCCACAGAGTTTTCTAATTCCATTGAAGCATGCGCGACCAACATCGCGGTCGCACCGCCATATCGAACTTTGCACTGAGTGAGGTTTCCCTCAAGGTGCATCTTCGCCTGTCGGCCCGAGTTCGGATCCAACCTGAGATTTTGATAATCTGGCTCCGGACATGGATTCGGAACCACGCCCCTTCCCCCCGCGTCCCTGCCGTGAGCAAGTGGCGTCCAACGGCCGCACCACGGGCGATTCGCCCCTCCCCATAACCCCCGAAAGATAACGTAATCGGTCGCCCGCCCCCATTCTCCGCCGCACATCCCAAGCCCGGCGTTACAATAAAATCAACACCATCAAAGTGCAGTGGAGGAACGTTTCTGTTGAGAGTCCTGATCGTAGACGACGAACCCGCGCAACGCAACGGCTTGGCCGCCATGGTCTCCGCCTGGGGCATGACCGCCGACACCGCCTCCGACGGCAACGACGCGCTCAATGTCCTCAGCCGCAATGGCGCCGACGTAATCCTGACCGACCTGAACATGCCCGGCCTCGATGGCTTCGGCTTCCTGGAAAAACTGCGCGAAATGGGCGATCCGCCCCCCACCATCGTGCTCACCGCCTACGGCAACGTCGAAACCGCCGTCCGCACCGTGCACGAACTGGGCGCTTATTGGTTCCTCGAAAAGCCCATCCAGCCTAAAACGCTCGAAGTCCTGGTCAGCCGCGCCGCCGCCCACGCCAACCTCCGTAACGACCGCCAAACCCTGCTTCGCCAATTGGCCAACAATGGCTCCCTTGGCGAACTCGTGGGCAATGCCCCCAGAATGCGCGAGATCTTCGCTCTCCTGCAACAAGCCGGCCCCAGCAAAGCTTGCGTGCTGATCACCGGTGAAAGCGGTACCGGCAAGGAAATGGTGGCCCGCACAATCCATAACCTCAGCCCCCGCCGCCAGGGCCCCTTCATCGCCATCAATTGCGCCGCCCTGCCCGAAACCCTGATCGAAAGCGAACTGTTCGGCCACGAAAAAGGTTCCTTCACCGGCGCCTCCGAACGCCGCTCCGGCTGCTTCGAACTGGCGCAACACGGCACCCTCCTGCTCGATGAAATCGGCGAAATGCCGCTACCTACCCAAGCCAAACTCCTGCGCATCCTGGAGGATTCCAAGGTCCGCCGCCTCGGCGGCAAAACCGAATTCGAGGTGGACGTGCGCCTGGTCGCCGCCACCAATAAAGTACCCGACGAAGCCATCCGCGGCGGCCATCTGCGCGAGGATCTCTACTACCGCCTGAACGTCTTCCACATTCATCTCCCCCCCCTGCGCGAACGCAAAGAGGACCTCGCCCCCGTCTCCGAAGCCCTCATCGCCGGCCTCAACCGCAAACACGAATGCCGCGTCACCGGTATCGCCCCCGAAGTGCTCGAAGCCTTCGAACGCTTCTCCTGGCCCGGCAACGTACGCGAATTGCGCAATGTCCTCGAGCGCGCCGTCATCCTGGCCGGCGAAGGCACCATCGAACTGAAGCACGTGCCTACTTTCCTGCATGGCCGTGCCCCCCTCGCCGCCGCAGCAGCAGCCACCGGAACCGTCGTGCCGGATGACTCCGAGTCCGTCCGCTTCAACATCGGCACCACCGTCGAAGACGCCGAGAAGGGCCTCATCCTCCGCACCCTGGAGCACACCCGCAACAACAAAACGCGCGCCGCCGAAATCCTCGGCATCAGCCTCAAGACCCTCCACAACAAGCTAAAAGAATACGGCAACCCCGGAGCGTAGACTCCTTCGGAGGGGTCGCGTTTTCTTATCGGCGTTCAGTCGCGGTAGGGACATCCGTTACCGAATGCCCCCCGCACGGATCCGTACGAGCGCACTTTAGCGCATACGGCTCTTACCTTGGGTGTCTGGCGTCAAAGCGAACCACAGGTAACGGATGCAGAATCCGCGGCCTAGGGAGAAAACGATCCACGATCGGACGGAAGCGCTCCCACGAGTGGCCATCGCGTTGGCTCCGGCGCCGTAGCCCCGCCAGCCACATACGCGCCACCTCCCGTTGGAACGTCCGGAGCGCCACGAAATTGCCCGGTACCGCGTGATAGTTGAAGTATCCTTGCACCACCGACCGCAGCCAGTTCCCGTTCTCCACCACCCGCTGGTGCCAGCGCTTGCCGAGTTCCTGCTTAACCGCTTGCAGCTTGCTCCGCAACCGCTTCTTCGCGGTCTGCCGTCGAATCGTGAACCAGTCGCCCTTCGCGGTCTTCCCGCAGCTATGCGTGAAGCCGAGAAAATCGAAGGTCTCAGGTTGGCCTTCCCCTCGCCGCTTCCGGCCTTCTTCCGCGAAACGCCCGAACTCGATCAGTCTCGTCTTTTCCGGGTGTAGTTCCAGTCCGAACTTCTGCATCCGCTCCCGCAACTGCTCCAGGAATGCTTCCGCTTCCTTCCGGTCCTCGAACCCCAGTACCGCGTCATCAGCGTAGCGGACTACGATCACTTCCCCTCGCGCCATTTCCGCCGCCACTGGTTCACCCAGAGATCGAAGACATAGTGCAGGTAGATGTTGGCCAGCAAAGGCGAAGCTACTGCCCCTTGTGGTGTCCCTACCGTCGTCTCCGACCACTCCCCTTCTTCCGACACTCCCGCCTTCAACCATTTCTGGATCAGACGTATGATGCGCCGGTCCGCGATCCGATGCTCGATAAACTGCACCAGCCATGCGTGCGAAACGTTATCGAAAAATCCACGAACGTCCAGATCGAGCACCCAGTTCACTCGCCTCCGTTTCAACCCGATCCAGAGCGCGTCCAATGCGTCATGCGGTTGGCGCCCTGGCCGGAATCCATAGGAGAATCCCAGAAAGTCCTCTTCATAAATCTCGTTGAGAACCGTCACCACGGCCTGTTGGACAACCTTGTCCTCCAGCGCGGCGATCCCTAACGGCCGTTGCCGGCCATCGGCTTTGGGTATGTATGTTCTCCTCGACGGTTGGGCACGGTATGCGCCCCGATGGATTCGGTCGTGAAGATCTTTAAGTCGACCTTCCAGTCCCTCTCCATACTGCTCCCACGTCACCCCGTCCACTCCAGGCGCAGCCTTCCTCTTCAGGGAGTAGTAGCTGTCCCGCAGCAAATCGGTAGTTACATGGTGCAGCAGTGCGGTGAACTTCCGCTTCTTATCCTTGCGGGCTGCTTCCCGCACACCTCCGAGTCCCTGGGACACGCCTCCCCGACCCTGTGTCCGGAGCGTGTGAGCCTCTTCGGTGTTCCCCTTGGTCGAACAGCTTCCCTCCACTCCCTCCGCCGGGGATTGCTCCCCTTTGTTCAGGCGCTTCGTAGGTGTCGGGTCGGAGGTGGCGCGCTTGCGCGCTGGCCACCGTCCGCCGCTCAAACTGTACGTGCAGTTTTCCCGCATACAGCTTTCACGAAGACTCACTCTTCCGGGATGCAATCGAAGAGATCAACTGAATCAAGTTCACCAGCCCGTACTCGCCGTACAACTTGGTTTCCGGCAACTGTCGCCAGCCACCGTTCCGCCAACGCTTGCATTGATGCGACCGAATGCGCCGCACAATCCAGCCGTCGAGTCGGTGGAAGAGCTTTCGAACGTGGGCTCGCTTGTAGTGATGTCCCCACCCCCGCAACACCGGGTTCAGTTCCTCTATCAACTCCTTGGTCTTTAGCGGCACGCGCCGCCTGGTAAGCGCGCGCACCTGATCCATGAAATGCCGGATCGATTTCTCCCGAGGGATAGCATACAGTTCCCCCGACTGAGCACCACTGCGGATCTTGCCCGGTGGCAACTGAAGTTGCTTCCCGCGTTTGACCTTGTACCCAAGAAACTCGAACCCTTGCCGGGCGTGCACGATCCGCGTCTTTTGCGGATGCAGTTGCACGCCCAACTCGTTCAGAATCCGAAGCGCCGCGGCCACTGCCGCTCGCGCTTCTGCTGCCGATTCGCAGGTCGCTACCCAGTCGTCGGCGTACCTCGTTAGCTGATATCCCTTGCGCCGCATCTCCCGATCGAACGGCGTCAGAAGTATATTACTGAGCAAGGGTGAAACTACCCCGCCTTGCGGAGTCCCGCGCTCAGTTGGAAACAGCCGCCCTTTGCCATAACTTCCCGCCTTGAGCATCGCCTCGATCAGACGCAACACCCGGCCGTCAGATATTCTCTGGGACACGAGCGATAGAAGTTTGGCGTGTTCCACCGACCCGAAAAAGTCCTTCAAATCGGCGTCCACGATCCACTCCCGACCGCCCTGGATCTCCTTCCAAACTTTGCGCATGGCGTCCTTCGTCGATCGCCCTCGCCGATATCCGAAGTTGGCTTCATCGAACACTGGCTCAAAGATCGGTTCCAGCCGATTGAGCAACGCCTGCTGGCACACCCGGTCATAAATCGTCGGGATTCCCAACGTGCGAAGCTCGCCCGGCTTTCCCGCCTTCGGGATCTGCACCTGCCGCACCGGTTGAGGCCGGTAGATATCGTCCTTCAGTTCCCGATGCAATCGATCCAACTGCTGATCGAGTTGCCCGTCGAATCCGTCCAGACTCTGCCCGTCCACGCCTCCACTGCCCCGGTTGGCCTTTACCATCTCCCAAGCCATCTCCAAATTCTTCCGCTGATACACCTTGTCAATTAATGAATGGATCTTCCTTGCACCCGTCGGGTTGATCCAGTCCACCAGTCTCCTCGGACGAGAATGTACGGGTATTTCACTCATGGAACTGATCCTCCTCCCCGCCCTTGCTCATCTGGTTTTCTCTCTCTTCCCAACCGCCTTCGCCGGCTGCCTTTCCCGGCCCACTTCCGCCGCCGGTTGCCCGGTCACGCGGCTTTCACCGCGCTTGTGGTACTACACAGCCGTCCGTCTACTGGCAGAGCGTCGCTCGCCACTTCGCTCTCGCTTATAGGTCTGCTTACTCCGGTGCCACCCGCAGACTCTGCCAGTCCTCCTGAGGTCACGCGCTATTCTTCCGTACCGTGCCATCCGCAAACACCTTGGTGCGGTGGGTGAATGAGAACGCCTTCGCCTTCATAGTGCAGGCTCGACCTTGCCCCACCTTTGGCCGACCGGTTCATCTTCGGGGTGGCCCCCATCGATTACAGCCCGGTACTTCTCCTCATGCCCTTCAGATTCCACCTCGCGGTGGACACCCTGCCCTCCGGGAACTGCAAGCGGTGGCTCCAGGCCCGCCTTGGCTGTGTCCAGCTTTCGCCTTCGTGCCCGTTTAGGCTTCTCCATACCTGCCTCTCTCCCGGCCCGCGAGGCATTACCCCCGCGTTCGGATATGGCGCTCCTCATCCGAGCGCCAGAGGGACTTCAACCCTCCTGATCAACGCGCTGCTCAGCGCACACTACCTGTTCGTCCGACTCCCCACCGGCGTGCATGCTGGTCGTATAGCTTGTCGCCTTCTCCAACCGGTCCGGCCTACTGCTGCCGGACACCGGCGGGGTCTCCCGGTTCTCGCGCATGGAATTTCCAGACATGCCTGGGGTCTCTGACCTGCGCAGGGTTCATGGGCGGCTCGCGTTTTTCGTCACCCATGATGTGGCCTTCCGCTTCGCCGAACGGCGTCGGCACCCCGAACGCGATTGATTTCGCAGCTCCATACCCTGCCTGTCTGTGCCCCTGTCAACGCTTCACGCGCCGCCTTACGACGACCCGCGCATGACTCGGGGTCAGGATGGTTCGCTATTCCTTTCCTGCAGGACTCTCTCATTCCCTATCCCATGCCGGTTTATCCCGGCGCACTCGGCGTCCATCGGCGGCCCCTAAGTCTTGCCTTTTCCACCGCCCCGGCAGACCACCCCTTGAATTACGCCGTGCGCCGGCGTGAACAGGGCATGCGCGTTTCCATTTTCTATAATTTGTATCACCTTTATTATCAATAGCTTGACTGCGCCTGCCTGCCTCCCTAGCCATCCCTCCATGCTGTCCTGGAGTTGAGGAAGACCCATGCCCGACCCAAACGCAGCTCTATCCACCACCCAACAACAGGTCCTCGCGCTCATCGCCACCGGATCCACTCCTGCCGCTGCCGCCCTAACCGCCGGCATCCATCGCAATACAATTTTCAATTGGCTTCGTTTGCGTAACTTTCGTGAAGCCTTCGAACAAGCCGAATTCGACCGCGCCCTTTTCGCCCGCGAACAGGCTCAAGCCCTAGCCGCCGCAGCCTATGACGCCATCCGCACCATGATCGCCGATTCCTCCGTTCCCGCCGGAGTTCGCCTCAAAGCCGCCCTCGCCATGATCGACCGCGCCTCCGCCCCCCTCCCCGATCTGCCCGAAATCCTGCCAAATTTTGCCCAATCCCCAACCCCGGAACCAGTACCCGCCCCGCCTCCGCCCCCCACCGCGCCTCCCAAAAACCTGCCTAGTTTTGCCCAGTCCGCCCCACCCGACCCCAAAACCGGCCGCAACGCCCCCTGTCCCTGTGGCAGCGGCATGAAGTTCAAACGCTGCTGCCTTGGCAAGAAATGCAACACTTTGCAACCTCCGGAGCCAATTTTCACCACCCCGAGAGAAATCTAATTGGCTTTGTTCGCTCAATCACCCGACATGTCAGATTTAAGAGCCTTATAATCTGTAATGGTGCTCACAGATCACATACCCGAGCCCCCGCCCGATATCACCGCCCTCATCGAGGCTGCCAGTCACGGTGACAACGGCGCCCTCGGCGGATTAGTGGAAGCCCTCTACCCCGAACTCCGCGCCATCGCCCGCCGCAATTTCCGCGGCGAACGCCAGGATCATACCCTCCAGTGCACCGCCCTCATCAATGAAGCCTACCTCCGCCTCGCAAACGCGCCCGAAACCAAATGGCAGAACCGCGCCCATTTCTTCGGATTCGCCGCCCGCACCATGCGCTCAATTCTGGTCGACCACGCCCGCGCCCGCGGTGCAGCCAAACGCTCCGCCATCACCGTCGCCCCGGCCGGCGCCTCCTCCCGCCACGCGCACGATGTTGACGTCCTCGATCTGCACGACGCCCTGCAGCACCTCGAAAAGCTGGACCCCACCCAGAGCCGCATCGTCGAACTGCGCTACTTCGGCGGCCTCACCGTCGAAGAAACCGCCGCCGTCATGGATATCTCCGAAAGCACCGTCAAGCGCGAGTGGATCCTGGCCAAAACCTGGCTCCGCCGCCGCATGCTCTCTCGTGAGGTCTCCCCATGACACCCTCGCAATGGGACCTCGTTAAAACCCTTTTCGACGATGCCCTTGCCCTGCCCCCCCCACAACGTGAACCCTTCCTCACTTCCTGTCACGCCGCTCCCGCCGCCGTCGCCGAAGTCCGCTCCCTCCTGGCCGTCTATGAGGACGCCCCCGGATTCCTCGAAGGTGCCCCCCCCCCAGCCCCGCTCGCCGGCCGTCACATCGGTCCCTGGCTCCTCATCCGCGAGATCGGGCGCGGCGGCATGGGCGTGGTATGGGAAGCCCACCGCGCCGACCGCGAATACGAACAGCGCGTAGCCATCAAACTCCTGCCCGGCGGTCTGCTTTCCCAATCTCAGATCACCCGCTTTCGTGAAGAGCGCCAGATCCTCGCCCGGCTCAACCATCCGGGCATCGCCCGCCTCATCGACGGCGGCACAGCGCCCGATGGCTCCCCATACCTCGTCATGGAGTATGTCGAAGGCCGCCGCCTCGATACCTGGCTCGACTCGCGCCCCTGCCCCCTGCGCGAACGCCTACAGCTTTTCCTCCTGGTCGCTGCCGCCGTCGAATATGCCCACCGCCACTTGGTCGTCCATCGCGACCTCAAACCCGCCAACATCCTGGTAACTCCCGAAGGCGCGCCGAAGCTACTCGATTTCGGCATCGCCACCCTGCTCGACGCCAGTTCCGAAACCGGGCATACCGCCACCGAAACAGCATTGCGCCTGACTCCCGCCTATGCCAGCCCCGAACAGGTGCGCGGCGAGGTCGCCAACACCGCCAGCGACGTTTACTCGCTCGGCGTGCTCCTCTACCGCATGCTCACCGGACGGCATCCTTATGACCCCGGCACCCGCGACCCATTGCAGATGATGCGCGCCATCTGTGAAACCGATCCGCCGCCGCCCAGCGCCCTCGCTGCGTCCGGCGCGGGCAAACTGCGCGGCGAATTGGATGCCATCGTCCTGCAGGCTCTGCGCAAGAATCCCGATGAGCGCTACCCGTACGTCCGCGCCATGGCCGAAGACGTCACCGCCTGGCTCGACGGCCGGCCCGTCGCCGCGCACCGCCCTCCCTGGTGGCGGCGGTCGATCAAGAGCATGCGCCGCAATAAGACTCCGACCATCGCTGCCGCCCTGGTGCTGCTCTCCATCCTGGCTGGTTCCGGAGTCTCGCTTCGCTATGCCCGCCAGGCCCGCGACCAGCGCGCCCGCGCCGAGGCCCGCTTCAACCAGGTTCGTCGCCTGGCTCATTCCGTGATGTTCGAACTGCACGACGCCATTGAGGACCTCCCCGGCGCCACCGCTGCCCGCCAAATCCTGATCGCCCGCGCCCTCCAGTATCTTCAGGACCTCCAGACGACCGGCCCCCGAAATCGCGATCTCCAGATTGAGATTGCCGAGGCCTATACCCGCATCGGCGAAGTCCAGGGCAATCTCGGGCAGGCCCATCTCGGAGACACCGCCGAAGCCGTCCGCAGCGAGACGCAGGCCCGCGGCATCGCCCTTGGATTGGTCCGCGCGAACCCCCTCGATTTCGATGCGCAGCGCATCCTGGCTGATACCGACGACCACCTCGTCCGCCTCAGCCTCTGGCAGGGCGATGCCCGCCTCATGCACGAACTACACCGCGAAGCCGAGAGTATCCGCCTCGCCGAGGCCGCCCGCCATCCGGGCGATCGCGTCCTCGCTGCTCGTGCGCTCGAATCCCAAGCCGCCGGCAAGACCCTAGCCAGTGACTGGCCCGCCGCCATCACCGCCTACCGTGCCGCAATCGACACCTTCCTACAGGCGGATGCCCATGAGCCTGGCAATGCCGCGCTTCGCGACCGGCTATGCGCCGCCTATCATAACTTGGCCCGCTGCTGGAAGGAAACCGGCGCCCTTGCCCCAGCGCTCAATTGCTACCGCCAGGCACAACGCATCGACGTCCAGCGCATCGCCGCCACCCCCTCCTCCCTCAACGCGCAGATCGATCTATCCTTCGACCTGGTCGAGGCCGGCTGGATCCAATACCGCCTGGGCAAATACCGCCCGGCCATAGCGGACTATGAACAATCGCTGGCCATTCAGAACCGGCTGGCGGCAGCCGACCCGAGCGATATCTGGATGAAACTGGAAGCCGCCAAACTGCTCAATACCGCCGCCCCCGCCTATGAGGCCGCCGGTGACCGCCCGCGCGCCATCAGGGCTCTGCGCAGGGCTGCCACATCCCTCGAATCCGCTATGGCGCAGGACCCACGCAACGAAGATACCCGCCTGCACGTCGGTTGGGTGTGGACCAACCTGGGCAACACTTATACCCGCGCCGCCCGCAACGCCGCCGGGCAGCCAGCCTGCTCGTTTCGCTCCCAAGCGGCGCTCTCCTTCCAGCGCGCCATCGAAACCCTGCGCAAAATGCAGTTCCACGGCCGGCTCGATTTCGACCTGCACCCCGATGCCCTGATCGCCAATGCCAACAGGGGTCTCGTGGAAAACCGCAAATTTTGCCGTTAATTTTGAACTGTTTTTCGTGCCGTTCTCGCTTACCTATTAGGTGGCTCAGGTGACAACCATAACGAAGTTGCAGTTCCCCATCGAGAAGGACGTTTGTTACCAGTGCGTCAAGCGTGGCAAGGTCTCGGTCTTCGGCTTCGGCAAGACCCTACGGATAAGCAGCACTGAGGTCCATTTCACCACTCAGGCTGCCCTGAACCAAGGCCAAACCGTCCGTCTGGCCGTCGACTGGCCCGCCATGCTCGACGATACCTGCCCTATGAAGCTGGAAATCCGCGGCTCGGTCGTTCGAAGCCAACCCGGCGTGGCCACCGTCAAAATAGCTCGCCACGAATTCCGTACACGTGGAACCGCCCTCCGGGTTATGGCCTTGGCCGGCTGAATACCCCCATCCTCCGTAGCCATTCGGGCAGATGCCCCGGCCCCGCGCGTTCACTATAATAAAAGTAACCCATGCACCAGAAACTGAGTGAACGTGTTGTCGACCTGAACCCGCGCGAAACATCCGAATGGATTGAAGCGCTGGAACAGATACTGGACGAGGAGGGGCCCGATCGCGCGGCTTTCCTCCTGGAACGCCTCAACGAACAGGCCCGCGGCGCTGGCGCCGACCTACCCATCCAGCTCAATACGCCGTACGTGAACACCATCCGTACCGATCAGGAAGTTCCCTACCCCGGCGACCGCGCCATGGAGCGGCGCATCAAGAGCCTCACGCGCTGGAACGCCATGGCCATGGTGGTCCGCCAGAACAAATACGATGCCGGCATCGGCGGCCACATCTCCACCTACGCCTCGCTGGCCACCCTCCTCGAAGTGGGCTTCAACCATTTCTTCCACGCCACCTACGGCGACCAGCCTGGCGACCTCATCTACTTCCAGGGCCACGCCTCCCCCGGCATCTACGCGCGCGCCTTCCTCGAAGGCCGCCTCACCGAAGAGCACCTGCGCAATTTCCGCCACGAACTGCGCGATACGCCCGGCCTCTCCTCTTATCCGCACCCCTGGCTGATGCCCGATTTCTGGCGCTTCCCCACCGTATCCATGGGCCTCGGCCCCATCAACTCCATCTACCAGGCGCGCTTCATGCGCTACCTGGAAAATCGCGGCCTCATCCCCGTCACCCCGCGCAAGATCTGGGCCTTCCTGGGCGACGGCGAAATGGACGAGCCCGAATCGATGGGCTCGCTCACCCTCGGCTCCCGCGAAAAGCTCGACAACCTGATCTTCGTCATCAACTGCAATCTGCAGCGGCTCGATGGACCCGGTACGCGGCAACGGCAAAGTCATTCAGGAACTGGAAGCCGCCTTCCGCGGCGCCGGCTGGAACGTCATCAAAGTGCTGTGGGGCGAGGATTGGGATCCGCTGCTCGCGCGCGATACCAACGGCCTGCTGCAGAAGCGCATGGCCGAAGTGGTGGACGGCGAGTGGCAGACCTACGTCACCAAAGACGGCGCCTATATCCGCAAGAATTTCTTCGGTAAATATCCCGAACTGCTCGACCTGGTCGCGCACCTCAGCGACGAACAACTCATGCACCTCAAGCGCGGCGGGCACGATCCCAAAAAGGTCTATAACGCCTACAAGGCCGCCGTCGAAAATGTCGGTTCGCCCACGCTGATCCTGGCGCACACCATTAAGGGCTACGGTTTGGGCGAAGCAGGCGAAGGCCGCAACATCACCCACCAGCAGAAGAAACTGAACGAAGCGGAAATTGCCCACTTCCGGTCGCGCTTCGAGATCCCCATCCCGGACGAAGCCGCCCGCAATGCGTCGTTCTACCGCCCGCCCGATGATAGTCCCGAGATGGCTTACCTGCATGAGCGCCGCCGGATCATGGGCGGCTACATGCCCACCCGCACCACGCCCGCCAGCAAGATCGTAGCCCCCCCGCTCGAATATCTGGCCGAGTCGCTGACCGGTTCGCAAGGTCGCGAAGTATCGAGCACCATGGCCTTCGTCCGCATCATGACCTTGCTGCTGAAAGAGCCCTCGCTCGGCAAGCGGGTGGTCCCCATCATCCCCGACGAAGCCCGCACCTTCGGTATGGAGTCGCTCTTCCGCCAGTTCGGCATCTATGCCAGCAAGGGTCAGCTTTACAAGCCCCACGATGCCGAAATGTTCCTCTACTACAAGGAATCCAAGGACGGCCAGATCCTGGAAGAAGGCATCACCGAAGCCGGATCCATGGCATCCTTTACCGCCGCCGGCGCCGCTTACACCAACTACAACACGGAGATGATTCCCTTCTTCGTGTATTACTCCATGTTCGGCTTCCAGCGCGTGGGCGATCTGATCTGGGCGTTCGCCGATGCGCGCGGCAAAGGTTTCCTGATGGGCGGCACCGCCGGGCGCACCACGCTTTCCGGCGAAGGCTTGCAGCACCAGGACGGCCACAGCATCGTGCTCGCCAGCACCGTGCCCACCTGCGCCACGTACGATCCCGCCTATGCCTACGAGATCGCCGTCATCGTGCAGGATGGCATCCGCCGCATGTATCAGGAACAGGAAGACCTCTTCTATTACCTGACTCTCTATAACGAAAACTATCCCATGCCGCCCATGCCCGAAGGCGTTACCGAAGGCATTCTGAAGGGCATCTATCGCTACCGGGCTTCGTCGAACGGACAGGCCAAAATCCAACTCTTCGGCAGCGGTCCCATCTTGAACGAGGCGCTGCGAGCCCAGGAAATCCTAACGGAGAAGTATGGCGTTTCAGCCGACGTCTGGAGCGTCACCAGCTACAACGAACTCCGCCGCGATGCCTTGGCCGCCGAACGCTGGAACCGCCTGCATCCCGCCGAACCCGCCCGCCAGCCTTATATCCGTCAGGCACTTGCCGGTGCCGAAGGTCCCATCGTAGCCGCTACGGATTATATGAAGGTGGTAGCCGACCAGATCGCGCCGTGGCTTCCGGGCCGTATGGAAACCCTGGGGACGGATGGCTTTGGAAGGAGTGATAACCGCGAATACCTGCGGCGCCACTTTGAGATCAATGCCGAGTCCATCGCGGCCGCGGCATTATCGCGCTTGGCGCGCGACGGTCAGTTCCCCATGGATCGGGCCACTGCCGCATTCGGGGAACTCGGCGTCAACACCGAAAAAATAGACGCGGCGCAGGCTTAACCTGGCCGCGTCATCTGCCGGTCGCCTTTAGTGCTTGCCGGCGTTCCGATCACAGTCTCCGCAATTGGGATTGATCTCGAAAACTGTGCCGTAGCCCGACGAACCACCGTGTGCCGCGACACCCCACAGGTTGCCGGAGCCATCCAACACCAGACCGGCCACAGGACCCGAGCCGTCGGAACCGCCCGTAAAGCTGTACAACGTTTGAAAATTGTTCAAATTGTCCAATTCGAACACCGTGCCGTGGCCGTTGGCTCCGCCGTTCATGGTTGTGCCATACAGATTGCCCGCTGAGTCCCGCACCAGCGAGCCTGCGGGAGTGGAACCGTCAGGACCGGTAAAGGTATGCAGAACAGTTATGCCGCCGCCGGCTATGTTGAACTTGAAGATTGTGCCGTGACCTGCGCCGAAGCTCCCGTCGCCGCCGGCCGATGCCGTTCCGTACAAATTGCCGGCGCCGTCGGAAATCAGGTTATCCATCGGTTGCGAACCGTCGGGACCGCCCGTAAAAGTAAAGAGCGCCGTCGTAACGGCCACTTCATAAATCGTTCCGGCAAAGGCGTGTGCGCCACCGCCATAAGTGGTTCCGTAAAGACTGCCGTTCACCAAAACCAGGCCAGAGCGCGGCAGCGCTCCATCCGGCGAGAAACTCTTACCGGTAGTGTAAGTCCCCCCGGCGCTAATCTCGAAAACGGTTCCCCACCCTGTGCTGTTACCGCCCGTATAAGTAGTGCCGAATATGTCCCCGGCGTGGTCCATGACCAACGACCCGGTGGGACCCGATCCCTCCGAAGGCGGACCCGCGAAGCTGTGCAGCAGGCTGTAACTGCCCACTGCCGGAATCTTATAAACCGTTCCAAAGAAATGCGCGCCGCCACCCGACGTCGTGCCGTACAGGTTGCCCGCCGCATCTCGAATCACGCCGGCAATAGGAGCGGCGCCATCCGCCCGGCCGCCCGAGAATGAGTGCAATACGTTTTCCAGGTGGGTCGAAGTGTCCACCGTAAAAACGGTGCCCGCACTGTTTGCGCCGCCGCCCATGGTGGTGCCGTACAGAGTAGTTCCGTTCAGAAGCAAGGTCGCCATAGGCGTGCCCCCGTCGGCGCCTCCAGTGAACGAATAGATCGGTGTGAAGGTTTGGGCACCTGCCGACTGCGCCAGAGCTAGTAGACCCAAGCTCATGACGCCGCCTAATACTGTTTGAATAATTCTACTGCGCATCGTTTCTCCTTAAAAGCCACTGCCCAAGATTATACGGTGCTTAGCTTTTTCTTACAACCAATTTTGAAAGAATTATAGGACTTTTTCAAAGCACATCTGTAGGGCATTTGCCTTAATGGATTCGCCCAGGCGTAGCAGTTGCTCGCTGCTAAGCCTCGATTGTACTAATTGGAACAGATCGCCCTCTTCGCACCGTATGTGCTTCGTTAACAAGGCGCACCATTGCTCCAAAAGTGCCGTCGTGGGTGCCGAGGCTAATGCTCGGGCAAGCGATTCCAACGCACAATGTTCCAGAATGAGCTCTTCGATCAACGAATTGGGGCCTAAGCTGCATGCAACGGCCGGAAAGAGTATTTCTTCTTCAATCGCGAAGTGATTGGCAAGCTCCACCTCGCAAAAGTAAACAATGCGTCCTGCAAGCCGGGCGATGTTTTCCGAAGACGAGTCT
This sequence comes from Bryobacterales bacterium, assembly GCA_963738345.1. Taxonomy (GTDB): domain Bacteria; phylum Acidobacteriota; class Terriglobia; order Bryobacterales; family Bryobacteraceae; genus Bog-159. The sequence continues at coordinate 199,685 of CAVTWI010000002.1, read as the reverse complement.
TTGCCGAGCGAACGGCGGGTGAGTACGCATAGCACCAGCGCAGTGTGATGCTGGTGCGATAGAGGTATCAAGTTACGATCGCGCAGCATGTGGTGGCATGGACCTGCCTGTTACTATAGCGGAAATGAACTGGAACGATGCCGCCGAAGACCTTCTGCAACAGATATTAGCCCAGACGCCGCGCCCCGTACGGGACGCCGCGGAAAGCCAACTTCGCCAGACCGCCGAGCGCTTGGCCGATGACGACGGGAAAAGCCGCGTGGGCGTGGAAACCGTCATCACGGCTTGGGTGGCCAACACTCCCGAGGCGGTGCGACCCGACTTACCGCGCCAGATGGAGCGGTTCGGGCTGGACCCGGCGGAATACGGGCATCTTCTGGAGTAAGGCGTCCAAAGAGAATTGTCCGGGACCGAAAATCAGGATGATCAGGAACGCCACCAGAAAAGTGTAGGGCGCTGCGGCATAGAATTTGTCGGGGTCTGAAAAGGCCGACAGCAGCGCCGGCCGGTCGGCGGTAATGAAGGCCACCAGCATGTCGCCCGTAAGCAGCAGGGCGATAAGCCGCGAGCCCAGCCCCAGCATAATCAGGATGCCGCCCAGAAGCTCCAGACCGACGATGAACGGCGCATTGAGCCCCGGCAGGGGGATGCCCAAACTGGTAAAGAACTCCGTGACCTTGGCCAGGTTATGCAGTTTACCCCAACCGGTTTGCATCATTTGAAATCCCCAATAGAGGCGTACCACCAACAGAAATGGGGATTGCAGGCTGGAGGCAGCGGCGGTCAACAAGTTGTACAGTTTGACTAGTAACGGCACAGCCACCCCATTTCAGCCCACGCGGCGAACCAGCCCTGCACGCGCTGCCGCAGTTCTTCAACTGGAAGCGGGCTATCCTCGAGAGCCGTTTCCATTGCCTTGCCCACCGGTAGGCCTTTTGCCAATGCCGCCAGCAGCCCGAATTCGTCGGCTTCCAGACGGCGGTAATACACCATGAAGTTCAGGCGGTGAACGGCCAGGAAAATGTGCTCCGCGGGCATGCGGCGGATGCGGCGCGCCAAGCCGGTGGCGTGACGTTTGAGTTTGGCGTTACTGGCCGTGCCGTGCTCTTCGGAAGCGGCATTCGCCTTCACGCGCAAATCGTCGACGGGATAGCTTAACTCCAACAATCGGATATGCGGTTGCAGACCGAGACGCATTCCTGGTCCGAGTTCCAACAGATCTTCCGGACCGAGCACGCGTTCATCCTTCTCATCGAAGGCCTCGGTGTGCGCCCATTCCAGCCGGATCATATCGAGCGAGAGAGGCAAACGGTCGCCGGCGAATACCGGATTCGCTTGCAGCCACTGCTCTAATCGCGAGCCAAGATTTCGCAGCGTCCAGGAGGCGCTGGGGCGGTCACTCAGGTATGCTTTTGCCAGTTTCTCGAATGCACGCTCTCCCAGCACCGCACGCAAGCCGGGGAAATCTTCGTACAGCGAATCGAGAAGCCTAAACCAGTAGCTGCGGCTGTAGATCTCCAGGCGTTCGAGCGAGGTCAGGCGATCATTGGGCTTGATGTAATCTGCCGGCGCCTGCGGGTCGATGTGATCACCCGCTACCAGCGGCCGCATCAGGGCCGCGGCCATCTGTCTCTGCAATGCCAGAAGGCTCACCGCGCCACCAATGCCGGCGCGGGCGCGGCGATATACTTTTCAGCCTTGCGCGCTTCGGCGTGCACTTCGTCGAAGGATGGAATGCGATCGTCCCATTCGAGCAGCGTGGCAGTGGGGCCGACGCGGCGGATGGCATGCTCGTATAACTTCCAAACCGGATCGATCACCGGATGGTCGTGCGTATCGAGAATGTACTTTTGAAACTTAGAATGGCCGGCGATATGGATCTGCGCCACACGTTCGGCGGGCACGCTGTTCAAGTAATCGTATGGATCGAAGCTGTGGTTTCGCGACGAGACGTAGATGTTATTGACGTCGAGCAGGATGCCGCAATCGGCGCGCTCCACCACTTCGTTGAGGAACTCCCACTCGGTCATTTCGGATTCATGGAACTCGGCGTAGCTGCTGACGTTCTCGACCGCGATGGGAACTTCGAGATACGACGCGCCTCGCGAACCTTGCGCGCAGTGACCTTCGCCGCTTCGAAGGTGTAAGGCATCGGCAGTAGGTCATGCGTGTAGCGACCATCGACGCTGCCCCAGCAGAGATGGTCGGTGAGCCACGGGGTTTTGGTGCGCTTGACCAGCGCTTTCAGGCGGCGCAGGTGATCGCGATTGAGCGGCTCGGCCGAACCGAAATACATCGAGACGCCGTGCTGCACGACGCGATACTGTTCCAGAATCTGATCGAGGATAGCCAGCGGACGGCCGCCATCCACCATGTAATTTTCCGAGATGATCTCGAACCAGCTCACCACCGGCTTCTTTTCCAGGATGTGCTGGTAGTGCGGGATGCGGAGACCCACACCGATACCGTAATCGGTAAATCCGTTGAATCGATTGGCAGGCACAGTAATAAGAAATAAATGCGTCGTGGCGCAGGCCCCGCGAAGGAAGCTATGCGCCACGACGCAACGCGAAGACTCGAGGTGGTCTTCTTCTTGGAACCGTCGGTGGCGCAACCGCCCTTGCCCTTGCAGGAGTTCTTGCCTTTGCAGCCGTTGTCGCTGGTCTTGCAGCCGCCCTTGCCCTTGCAGGAATTCTGGCCCTTGCAGGCGTGCTTTTCCTTCTTGTCCTGGAAGATGCTGCCGGAGGACTGTCCCAGCCAGCGAGTGCTGGAGGAAAGCCTCTGGCCTCGAGTTGGAGGAGACGGTGCTTGCGTTTAGGCGTGTCATCGTGCCACCCAGCAGGCCGGTGAACGCCGCGGTCAGTACTAAAGAGCTTTTGGAAACTTTCATGATCTTGTATACCCCTTCCTTTATCGGTTATTCCCGAAATCCCTCAGAATTTTTGGTTGCCCGGGCACAATGCGCTAAGCACACCGGCTCAGGTTCATTAGAGTATACGACAGTGAGATGCGCTGTGGATTCCCGACTTGTAACAAAAGCGGCGCGGGCGCGTCCTTCTCAGAGTGACTGAAATGAGCCGGAGATCGGCGATGCAGCTACTGGCGGGCGCGGCGCCGGTTCTTGGGATACGCCGAAGAGCAGGCCGCGAAGCTGAAAATCGGAGGGGGCGAAATCGAAGTCAAGTTCGAATCGGCACCATCCGATCCGCCGCGCGACGCGCTGCTCGCTTGGGTCAGTCAGGCGGCGAAGTCCGTGAGCGCATACTATGGGCGCTTCCCGGTGGCGCGCGCCCGCGTGCGGATCATCTCCGGAGGCCGGCACGGCGTCTCAAATGGCACGAGCGACGGAGACGATGGCGTGTGGTGCCGCATCAAGGTGGCGCCGGGAACTTCGGTGGCGGACCTCAATGAAGACTGGATGCTGACGCACGAGATGGTGCACTTCGCTTTTCCATCCGTACCGCGCCGCCATCACTGGATCGAGGAAGGCTCCGCGACGTATGTGGAGCCGATCGCACGGGTGATGGTGGGAAACCTGAAGGCCGCGGAGGTGTGGAGCGATCTGATGCGGGACATGCATCAGGGCTTGCCGGACGATGGCGATCAGGGACTCGACAACACACACTCGTGGGGCCGCACGTACTGGGGGGGCGCGCTCTTCTGCCTGATGGCGGATGTCGGAATCCGGAAGAACACGGCCAACGCCAAAGGTTTGATCGACGCGCTACGCGCCATTAACCGCGCAGGCGGAAATATCGCAGTGGATTGGCCGCTTGAAAAAGCATTCGAGATCGGCGACCACGCGACGGGCGGTAAGACCCTGATGGACCTATACCGCAAGATGGGCTCGGGACCGGTGCCTGTCGATCTGCCGGGTTTATGGAAGCAGTTGGGCGTTGGCTGGACGGATGGCAAGGTCGTGTTCAACAATCAGCGCCCCGCTGGCCTCGGTTCGAAAAGCCATCATGGGCTAGGGGCTGTCTTACTTGCCGATGCAGAAGGTGGAGAATATGCGGTTCAGAATGTCGTCGGCTGTGGTGGCGCCGGTGATAGCGTCGATGGGGCGCAAGGCCGCGTAGAGATCGAGCAGCAGCATCTCGTGGGGGATGCCGGCGGCGACTGCGGCGGCAGCTTTTTCGAGATACTCGTGCGACTCGCGGAGCAGACGTTCGTGACGCAGGCTGGTGATAAAGCCGGTCTCCAGTTCCCCGCCCCCGGCAGGCGCCACGGTGCGGAAGATCGCGTCGCGCAGGGCGTCGATGCCTTCGCCGGTCAGCGCCGATACGGGATGCATGGCATCGAGCGGCCCGGCATGCGCCGGCAGGTCGCACTTATTCCCGACCAGAATCCAGCGACCCACGCCCGTGGCGCGGGTCATCAACTCACGGTCTTGCCCGGCGAGCGGTGCGGAGAGATCCACCACGACGAGGGTCAGGTCGGCATCCGCCATGGCCTGGAAACTGCGCTCGATGCCCAGCGTCTCGACCAGGTCCTGCCCTTCCCGGATGCCCGCGGTATCGACACAGCTTCACGGGGATTCCGTCGATGGCGGCCACCTCGGAGACCAGGTCGCGCGTGGTGCCGGGGATGTCGGTGACGATGGCGCGATCCTGTTCCAGCAGGCGATTGAACAGGCTGCTCTTGCCGACGTTGGGCCGGCCCACGATGGCCAGCGTGAGTCCGGTGCGGACCAGCCCGCCGTAAGCAAAGCTGGCGGCCAGACTGCGAGACTCCGGCAGTAATCGGCGCGAGCCGGCGCAGAATCTCCGCTGCCGGCGCGACGCTGATGTCGTCTTCGGCGAAGTCGATGCCGGCTTCGAGCAGCGCGATCAGTTCCAGCAGTTGCTCTTTGAGCGGGCGCGATGCGGCGCGAGACGGAGCCGTCGACCTGCTGCGCGGCGATGCGCGCCTGATAGAGCGTGGTGGAATCGATCAGGTCGCGAACGGCTTCGGCCTGCGGCAGATCGATGCGGCCGTTCAGATACGCGCGCAGCGTGAACTCGCCGGGTTCGGCGAGGCGCGCGCCGGCTTCGAGGGCGCGCTCGACGGCATACCGCAGCACGACGGGCGAGCCATGGCAGGAGATCTCGATTACGTCTTCGGCGGTGTAGGAGCGGGGCGGGCGAAGAAGGTGACCACCACCTGATCGACCGTTGGCCGTCGGCATCGAGCAAGCCGGCCAACTGGCAGGACCAGGAACGCCATGCTGGTTCGTTGGGGAAGCGGACGATTTGAGAAGTAATGCTGCGGGCACCCGCGCCCGGAAAGGCGCACCACGCCGAACCCGCCGCGTCCGGGAGGCGTGGAAATGGCGACGATGGTGTCGGTAAGGTTCATGCGGCGCTGGTCCGCCACGCGCGAGCGGGCGCCGCGGCGTTCGACGATCACCGATCACGTCCCCTGGGCGCGTCCGTCGCGCCGGACAAATGGCGGAGGCGGAAGTTCGGGCAGGCTGGCCATGCCCGCGGGATAGACCACCACCTGCCGGTATCCGCCCGAGCCGCTCGATTCACTGCGCAAGTGGTTTCGTTGCGCAGCGCCAGGTGGATGACGCGGCGCTCGCGGCTGTTCATGGGGTTGAAGCGGAACGGCTGCCCGGTCCGCTTCACCTTCTCCGCCGCGGCGGCGGCGCTGAGCCGCAGCTCTTCAATGCGCAGCAGGCGGTAATCGTTGGCATCGAACAGAAATGCGCGAATGATCCTCGGACGGCATGCGCAGCACTTCCATGGTCACGTGCTCCAGCGCCAGCAGCAGTTCCGCGCGGTTGGCCAGCAGATAGTCGACGTCCGGACCGGTGAACTTCACCACCACGTCCGGGGTCTCGAAATCGTCGTCGGCCGCGTCGCCGTCCGGCGATATCGTAGTCCATGCGGAAGCCCGCCTGTTCGCAGCAGCGGCCCCAGAAACTGCTCGATCCGGGGGCCGATCGATGGATACCGAATACTTGCGAGGATTCACCGTCTACTTCCTGCCATCTTTCTTCTTCTTCAGCGGCTGCACCGACTGCGCGGCCACGCTGGCCAGCGACGTTCGATTGAAAAACCACTGCTGCGCGATGCCTACCAGGTTGCTGGTCAAATAGTATAATACCAGCCCGCTGGACAGGTTATAGAACATGAACCCGAAGATCAGCGGCATGAACTGCATCATCTTCTGCTGGCTGGGATCGCCGCCGGTGGTGGTCGGCGTCATCTTCTGCATCACGAACTGGCTGGCCACCATGATGATCGGCAGGAATGTGAATGGCCAGAGTTTCCGGCTGCGAAAGATCCGTCACCCAGAGCCAGTGCGCGCCGCGCATCTCCACCGACACCGAGAACACTTTATAAAACGCGATGAAGAACGGGAATCTGCAGCAGCATCGGCACGCATCCGCCCATGGGATTCACGCCGTGCTTCTTGTACAGCTCCATCACTTCCTGGTTCTGATCCGCCTTCTTCGGATCGCGCAGGCCGACGTTCTTGTACTTCTCGTTGATCGCGCGCGATCTGCGGCTGCAGCGCCTGCATCTTCTTCATCGACTTCATGCTGGTGATCTTCAGCGGAAACAGCACGAAGTTCAGAGCGATGGTCACCAGGATGATCGACCAGCCGTAGTTGTGAACAGCGCTGATCGGCCATCCAATTCACGATCAGGAAGAGCGGCTTGGCCAGCACGCTGAGCCAGCCGAAATCCACCACTTGCTCGAGCTTGGGATTCACGTCGCGCAGAGTGTCGATGTCCTTCGGACCGACGATACAGCGCGAACTGATTCGCCGCACCGCCGCCCACGGCCACGCCGGCGAAGGGCGTTTCCTTGGCATCGCGGGGAGTTGGCTCGTTATCGCTGAAGGTGGTCATGGCCACCGGCACGGGTTGGGCTGCGGCAGGAACGCCGCGACGAAATACTTATCCTCGACGCCCGCGAAGGAGTAGTTGCCGGTGACCGTGACCGGACCGTCTTTGGCCGCTTTGGCTCCGGTTTTGATCAGCTTGGCATCGGCAGACATCGAAGCGCAGGGTCTGCTGGTCGGCGGCGGGATTGGCCACCCCCAAATCGCCGAATCCGCCGCGCCATTCGATTTCATTGCGGAATCGGCTTGCCACCGTCGGTGACCGCAGTCGAGACATCCAACAGATAGCTGGCTTTTTGAAACTGAAAAGATTTGTGCGCGACCACTTTGCCGTTGGAATAATCGAAGGTGATGCCGAGGCCGTCGGGATCGGTATGCACTTCGAAGAGCGCCTGGTTCAGGTCCACGGAAGGCTTCGGGCCGGGGAAGAATAGAGCGGCGGGCGGATCGGTATGGGAGGCGGGATTGACCAGTTGGAGGGGCGCGCCGCTATGCTCGGTGTGCTCTTCAGCAGCCAGCTTTTGACCACGCCGCCGCGGTTGCTGAAGGTGATCTGAAAGAGTTCGGTATCGATGACGTGCGATATCTTCTTTTTGCGCGGCAACCGGCGGACGGCTGCGCGGACTGCGGAGGACCCGGGCCGCGGCCGCCTCGACGGGCAGCGGGCGGCCACGGCGGGCGGCGGCTGCCGGATCGATTCTTGACGGCGACCGCAGTCGGTCTTCTTGGGCGGAGGCGCGACGGTCTTATAGAAATACGGCGTGACGAACAGGACCACGCCCATGAGGATGAAGGCGAGCAAGAGCCGCAGCTCCATGGACAACTCTTTCGGTTTTTGCAGGGCCGCCGGACGTTCCGCCGCTATTAGGTTCTGCCATTCTGTTTTGTGTTTACCGGACGGGATCGACGCCACCCGCGTGAAAGGGATGGCACTTCGCCAGCCGCTTGGTCCCCATCCAAACGCCGCGTAATACTCCATGCTTCTCGACCGCCTGCATCATATACTCCGAGCAGGTCGGATAGAACCGGCAGGCCGAAGGCAGCAGCGGGAGAAAGCCCAACTTGTAAAAGCCGCAGGGCCGCGATCACGATCCACTGCACCGGCTGAAAGAGCCGCGCGACTTCCCGCTCCAGTTCCGGGAACGGGGCTTCCATCGCTTTGCGCCGGGGATTGAAAACGATTGACCACTCTGGACTCAATTGCTCCAGGTGCAGGCGCACGGCTTCGCGCACACGCCGCCTGATGCGGTTACGGGCCACTGCCTTGCCGAGAGCGCGGGGCGTGGTGAAACCGATGTGCGGACCGTTGGCCTGCGGCTCACGCACACAGAACGCCGCGAAGAAGGGGCTCGAAAAGCGAGACCCGCTATCGTAGACTCTGCGGAAATCCGTGGATCGCAACAGACGAACACGTTTCGGGAAAGCCAGGGATGCTTACCTCTCGGAGCTGACCGTGAGTTTGTGGCGGCCGCGGGCGCGACGCCGCGCCAGGACGGCCCGCCCGTTCTTGGTTTCCATGCGGGTCACGGAATCCGTGCGTCTTCGCGCGCTGGCGATTGTTAGGTTGAAAGGTACGTTTCGGCATGTTATTCCAAGCTACCTAGTATAGCGCGACGGGGGGGCGATTTGCTGGGATTGGCCGATTGGGCAGAATTGGGCAGTCTTTTGGGGTCCTGGCGGTCGGGGAGAAGGTTGGGCAAACAAAGCCAATTGAAAACTCTGGGGCGGCGGTTGCTAGATCGGGTGATTGGCTCGGCCTGGATGCAACACGAGGGGCGTTTTCTGGGTCGTGTTGCATTTTGTGACATTCAATAACTTGGAGGCCGGTCGATTGGGCAGAATTGTGCAGTTTTGGGCGGTTTCGGCGGCGGTGGGAACGTTGGGCAAACTAAGCCAATCGAGAAACTATGGGCCGGGCGGTTTGCTGGAGCGGGCGATTGGGCAAAATTGGGCAGCTTTTCGGGTCTTGGGCAGGGTGCAACACGGGGGCCGTTTTCCGGGTTTCGTGTTGCATTTTGTGACATCCAGTTTGCGCTGGGTTGCAGGCTATTCGATTTTCAAAGAACTGAGAGGCAATTCTGGTGATGCCAGTTTCGCTTGCGGTTTGAGGATAGCATGGCGGGGGGCGGGGTTCGGTTGGCGATTTGGCTGCGAAGGTTTGTTTTCAGTGGGAAGGCGGGGTTGCCCGGCTGGTGACTGGGCAGATTCGCGCCTCTCGCTAGCGTTGGCTTTCGAACTGCTCCGGGGGCTGATAGACTAACGCTATGTTCGATCGGATCACGTTTGAGCCTGCGGTAATGGGAGGGCGCGCCTGCATTCGCGGGATGCGGATAACCGTCTCGCTGGTAGTCAATCTCGTGGCGAACGGGATGTCCACAGAGGACATTGTCCGCGAATATCCTGAACTTGGGCCCGAGGATATACGCCAAGCGCTGCAGTACGCCTCCGCGCTGGCTAACGAAGAGATCGGCTTTTTCAAGAGCCCCGCCGCGTGAGATTTCTGGCCGACATGGGCGTGTCCATCGCGACGGTGCAAGCCTTGCGTTCGGCCGCTCACGACGCGGTTCATCTCCGCAAGAGGGTCTAATTCGGCTTCCCGATCCCGATATTGTCGCCAAAGCCGCCCAAGAGGAAAGGGTCGTGCTCACATTCGATCTGGATTTCGGAGACATTCTGGCCGTAACGCGCACGGAGACACCCAGCGTCATCATTTTCCGTCTGCGAGATCAGACGCCCGCCGCCGTGAACCCCAGGTTATTTCGGGTGATCAGCGATTGCAAGACTGAGTTGGACAGTGGTGCGATCATCATCGTCGAGGACCAGGGATATCGCGTCCGGCGATTACCGATTCGACGTTGAGGGAACGGCCGAGCGCGAGAGGACGCTCGGCGCTAACGACTTCACGGGCGTTTGGCACACTCACTTCAACGAGTCGCGCGTTTTACGGCAGTTGGTTCCATCGGGACAGGAAGTAGCGGCGGCTCACCAACTGAGGGACAATGAAGTCGTGGGAGACGCGATCACTCAAGATCCCGAAGTGATGCACGGCATACCCGTATTCCGTGGAACACGAGTGCCCGTACAGACGATGTTCGAATATCTCGAGGGTGGGGAGACCCTGGAGGACTTCCTCGCAGGGTTCCCGACCGTTCCGCGCAGTGTGGCCTTGGAGGCGCTGGGCGAAGCCCGAAGACTTTTACTTGCCCGCGCCTCATGAAGCTTCTGATCGATGAATGCGTAGATGAGCGACTGCGTCTTCTGTTTCCCGGGCACGAATGCCAAACCGCGCGTTTCGCCAATCTGGCGGGTTTGAAGAACGGACGCCTGCTGGAGGCGGCCGAAGCAGCGGGTTTCGATGTTCTGATTACTGTCGACCAGAACATTCCAGACCAACAGAATCTGAGCCAACGAAAGATTGCCATGGTGATTCTCTGTGGGCGGACCAACCGGCTGAGAGATCTCGAACTTCTGGTGCCGGCGGCGATTTCCGCGTTAGGTTCGGTCCGGGCCGGGGACGTAGTAAAGGTCCGATAACTGCCGCTCTTTGCGCGGCACGGGACATCATTCAGATATGCGTCATTCCGCCAAGTGGACGCGCATTTAGTCCAGGACGAGTGACCGCTCCAACGTTGGTTAGGATGGAGCCATGTCGTCCCTGGAGAAATCGCCGCTGGTGCGGCTGTCGAGTTGTTCCTTGTGATGATCGCCATCGCCGTCTTCTATCGAGCGTGGGGTTCATTCTTCCAGGTTCTCGAGAGACAATAGTTCAGGCCTTCCTGATTTCTGTCAATTCCCGCTCGACAAAAGCTATCCGGTCCAGGGTGCAGCAATGTCCGAGTTATTCCGTGCCCGTGACCACATTGCCACTTTCATAAGACTGCGAAGCCCCCGAAGTCCCGGCTCATGTCAGTTGTCAGGGTCAGTTCCTCAGTGAATTCTTCCCGATAACCCGTTCAGTACCGCCGCGGCTGGAGCACCAAGTCGGCCGCTTCCTCAGCATCTTTGAGGAGCGCCTTGCGCGGCGTGCCGATCAGCGCACGCATCGTAAGTGCACGAGCAAAATCCGTGACTTGGATCGCACGTTCGATCACTGGAAAGTCGGACGGGATTTCGCCCGCGCTGACGGCGTGCCGGAAACGACCTTCCACCAGCGCCGCGCCGCCTGCGACCGCGTTCTGCAGGAATCGCTTAACCTCAGCATCGTCCACGAGTGGCGCAACGCAAATCAGAAGGCAGCCTCGGGCGGACCCTTTCTCGGTCGCACTTTCGACGGCGTGCCTCAGAAAGGCCGCGATCGAGTCGCGGAGACTCTGTGGAGAGAGGAGTGCCTTCGCCGCGCGAGCGCCCTTCGCCTCGGCATACGCCTTGAGGATACGCAAGAATATCGCCCGCTTGTCGCCAAAGACGGCATACAGGCTCGGCCGTCCGACACCCATCGCGGCGACCAGATCGTCAATCGTTGCGCCGTCGTAGCCTTTCGACCAGAACACCTGAGTCGCTTTTTCCAGGGCCCCCGTCTCGTCGAAGCTACGCGGCCGGCCACGCGGCTTCGGGGTATTTTGAACCATTCAGTTTAAAACTCCTTGACAATTTCCATGGTACCAATCAATATAGAACTGAACAGTTCGAAATGACGACAATCGTGTGTGGGTCCATGAGTTTCGATCGCGCCGGCCTGAGGCCGATCACTCAGTTATTGCCAAGCTTCATTCTGATTAGGGCCGAGCAGGCACGGAGGCTTGCCCTTCACGACACAATGCGAGCGCTGGCGTCAGAAATGGCAGAACAGGTACCGGGATCTGAAATAGTCGCTAGCCGGCTCGCCGAGGTCCTGTTTATCCAAATACTCCGGGCACATATCGCGTCGGGACTGGAACGTAACAAAGGATGGCTCCGTGCGATCTTCGATCCGCAAATGAGCACTGCGCTGAGTGCCATTCACGACGGTGTGAACACGCCTTGGACAGTCGAATCTCTAGCCGAATCGGCGGGCATGTCTCGCTCGGCATTCGCAGCGCGTTTTAAAGAGCTACTCGGACAAACACCGTTGGAATACGTAACCGAGTGGAGGATGCAGAAGGCGATGCCGTTACTACGACAGGGTGACAGGAAGCTTATAGACGTTGCCCGGTCGGTCGGTTACGAGTCCGGCGCGGCCTTCAGTAAGGCGTTCAAGCGAGTTGTCGGGGCCAACCCTGGTGAATACCTTAAACGCGGTATTTGACGAACAGGGTCATGCCGGAATTGCGGAAGAGTTTTGAAGCGGGGCGAACTCACCCCGTGCTCCGCCACTGCCTATGCGTCCTAACCGCGAAATCTCTGCGTATTGTCGGACAATGCTGTCCGACACGGAATGTCGAACACCACAGGATTAGCCGCGCCTTCGTACGGGCCGTCCTAGGCATCGTCCAAAGCACCACCGAATTCACAGGATCCCCTGCGCCATCGCCCCCCCCCACTGGATGTGTTGCGACCATCGCGCCCGAAGATGCCGGTGAGCCGGAAGGCAAAAATTTGCCAGATCTTCAAGAAGCCGCGCGAAAGGTTGAAGCCTACGGGAATCCGCGCAAACCGGCACAAAATCTGGTACATCAGGAGAATTCAAGTGGGTTTAAACGTTCAAGATGTTGGAGCTGGCGGAGGGGCTTGAACCCCCGACCCTCTGATTACAAATCAGATGCTCTACCAACTGAGCTACGCCAGCTTAAAGTGGAGCGGGAGACGGGAATCGGACCCGCGACCAACAGCTTGGAAGGCTGAGACTCTACCACTGAGTTACTCCCGCTGCGAAAACCATTATACCAAGGCTTCAAGGCGTGGTATTGGTGAGCACGCTGACGCTCTCGGACGCCCCCGAGCATAATCCCACGTCGGCCAGGTGTTGGCGATGCTCAAATCGCGTATACCGTCCAAGTCCCCAACAACCTGAACCTGGCCGCGTCTGTGCCGCCAGACCGGTGATGGCGAAGGTCCACGCGATTGCCGGCAAAACTGAGAAATGTCTTTTTCTTAAGCGGGTCATCCTTCCCTCCTGAGCCCCTAACGGCGCAGCACGCTGGCAGTGGGATCGAGCAGCACCTTGCCGGGAGCGGACGGCACGGCCACGCTGAAGGTCACTGGACCATCGGCGGTGCGCACCCACTGCGTCATCGTCTTTCCGTGCCCCAACTGAATCTCAACGGGCGCGAGCACGCTGAAATCGGGATCCACGTTGCTCTGCGTCACCGTGCCGGTGAGGCGTAGTGCGCCGGCTTTGCCCTTCACCGAATAGTTGAGTTTCAGCGAAGGGATGCCGGTGCCGTAGACCCACTGATCGAAAAAGTTTTCGAGTTGCGGGTCGCCCGATTGCGCGGGGAGAAAGCGCGACGCGAGCAAGCGGAAGCCCTCAGTCGATAGCGGTTTGCGTTCGTATTCCTTGCGCAGATCGGCCAGCATGGCCAGGAAGCGGTCGTCACCCATGCGCCGCCGCAGCATATGCATGATCCACGACCCTTTGCCATAGGTGATGTTGTAGTAGGCGGTGGGCGTTTGGGAATTTTCCAGGCGCATGCCGAGCACGATGGGGCCGGTCGATTCCACGGTTTTGCCATTCACACTTTGCAGCAGGTTCGTCTTGTAGGACTCGAGCGCCAGAGCGACGGGTTGCGCGCCGTTCTTATTTTCGAGGTACAGCAGGGCGGAGTAATCCGCCAGCGCCTCCATCAGCCACTCGTCGTGATAGCCGGCGGAGGTGACTACGTTGCCCCACCACTGGTGGGCGGTTTCGTGGGCCTGCAGGATATCGGAAAAGAACAAGCGGCCGTGCGCGTCGAGCGATCGGATGGCTTTGTTCTGGGGCGCCAGATACGACATGGTGGAAAGATAAATCAGGCCGGGAAAACCTTGCCCAAAACGTCCCGGCACAGGCGCGACGGTCACGGTGGGCAGCGCGGGCGGACCAAAACGCTGCGACATGAATTCCATGGCGGCGGCCACTTCGGAAGCGATTTCCTGCAGGCGCACTTCTGGATCGGGCGGCAACTCCGGCGGCAGGATCATGATCTCGGGTTCGTGGTGGCGGGGTCCGGCCGGCGCGGTAGCGGTCTCGGTGCGGCTGCTCCCCTGGAGGCCGGGTTCGATGGCGCGGTTGGCGCACACTTCCAGGGTGAAGCCGTTGCGTTTCAGGCGCAGGCGTTCGTACTGGCCCAGGTTGAAGCCCGCAAAACGGATGGGCGCGCCGGTTTTGCGACGGGTCACGCGCAGATCGCCCTCTTCGTGTTCGTCCACCAGTTCGCCGGCAGTGACCAGATCCAGATCTTTGGGATAGCGGAAGGTCAAATCGTATTCCGCGAATTGCAGCCCGATATTCGGGAACCAGTTGGCGCGCGCGCCCACGTAATACACGCGATTGCCGGCTTCGAAGATCACCTTGCCCTCGTGGTGGAATTCCAATTCGTGCGCGACGCCGGGCGCCAGAGGCTCGCTTGGCTTTACCAGGAACATCTCGTTGCCCACGTTCCGCAGCAGTTCGGAGCGCATGGATTCGCGCTGTAGCACCTCGGCGGGTTTGCCATCCACGGTGACGGACGAAATCCGCATGGCATGGGCGATATCGAAGGCCAGCACCGGCAGGGCCGAGCGCCCCGGATTCACTTTCACGTGGGTGACCACGCTAAGATTCAGGTCGGGTTTGAGCGTCGCGTCGATGCGAAAATCGTTCAGGGTCAGTTCGGCGGCGTCCGGTTGGTTGCGAAAAGAGCGCGCTACAAAGCTGGTCCAGACGTCGAAGAACAGGATATTGTCGCGGGTGTTGAGCTTGCCGACGACGATCTGCTCGCGCGCGCTGCGGTCATAGTAAAGGTCGAAGTTGCCCAACTTCGCGCCGCTCATGGACATGGCCAGAAAGCCGTGGTTCTGTTGTTCGCCGAGCAGAACATCCCACACCAGGCGCACTTGAAAGCTGGCGGCGATATTGCGCACCACTCCGTTCCAATGCTCGGCCATGACGGCGCCCATCTCGGGCACTTTCCGATTGGAGGGATTCTGTTGAATCTGGCTGGTGAGCTTGGCGTAGGTATCGTCGGAAAAGATAAGGACGGCTGCGCCCAGGTGTTCGTCGAGATTCGGCGAGCCGATGTACGACGCCATGGAGCGGCGTTCGCCACGGTTGGGCGGCAGCAGCAGCAATTCGGCGTCGCCACCTTCCACGTCGGCGGTGAAGACGGCTGACATGCGCACTCCGGAGATGGGCTTGGCGAAGATCAGGTAGCCGTCGGTGAGGAAGATGCGGGCTTCGTCTTTGGGCAGGGACAGGTCGCGCACACGATAGCATTCGGCCGGATCGAGGGACATTTCGCGCACTTCGCGTGAAAGATCGGCCGCGCTGACCGCCCCCTGCACATTTAGAGGACAGAGACACACTGCGAGCAACCACCAGAAAACCCACCGCATGGTTTCAGTTTTACACACACTCGGCGGGACGCGCGAGGCGGGCCAGCGCGCTAAAATCTACCCATGCGACTACTCACCTTCCAACGCGAAGGCCGAACTCCCGAACCTGGCGCCATGAGCGGCGATGACATTGTAAGCCTGCAGGGCGCGGGCTTTCCCGACCTGTTATCGGTGGTGGCCGGCGGGGACGAAGCGCTCGATCGGGTGCAGCGCTGGTTGTACGATCCGCCATGGGGCGAGATTTCGAAACTCGCCGATGTTACGCTGCACGCGCCGCTGATGCGGCCGCCCAAGATCATTTGTATCGGGCTGAATTACCGGGCGCACGCGATCGAATCCAAAATGGAGATCCCTGTGGTGCCGACGGTTTTTTCGAAGTTCGCGACGTCGGTGATCGGTTCGGGGCAGGCCATCGTGCTGCCCAGGAATTCCACAAAGCCGGATTACGAAGCCGAGATGGCTGTGATTATCGGCAAGCGCGGTCGGCACATTGCGGCTGAGAACTGGAAAGACCACGTCTTCGGGTACGCCAATTTCAACGACGTGAGCGCCCGCGATTTCCAGATGCGCACTTCGCAATGGACGATCGGCAAAACTTTCGACACCTTCGCGCCGATGGGACCGGCGATTGTGACGGCCGACGAGGTGCCGGACCCGCACGCGCTGGACATCAGCACGATCATCAACGGAGAAGTGCTGCAATATAGCAATACAGACGATCTGATCTTCAAGATTCCCGAATTGATCGCCTTTTTGTCGAGCGTGTTTACGCTGGAACCGGGCGATGTGATCGCCACGGGTACGCCATCCGGCGTGGGTTTCGCGCGCACGCCGCCGCGATGGTTGATGCCGGGCGACGAGGTTGTAGTTCGCGTTCAGGGGTTGGGCGAACTGCGCAATCCAGTGATCGCCGAGGAGTGATTCCGAGACGTTTTGCGCGGCTGGCATGCCTGTTTGCGCTTGCGATCGAGAGCGTGAGCAGGTGGGAATTCCGTCCCGGCATGAAAGACGGTAGACCCGTAATTGTGTCGGCGACGATCGAGGTAAACTTCCGCCTATAGAGTCTCACGTATACGCAGCTCACTAGAGCGCTCACGTAGTTGTTCGCTCCCGACCGCTCACGTATAATCAGTTTATGGCTTCCACCAGGAAAGATCCAGCCGCGGTCGCTCTCGGGCGAAGGGGCGGCAAGAAAGGCGGTCCGGCGCGAGCGGCGAAACTTACCGCACTTGAGCGGAGTGAGAGCGCGCGAAAGGCGGTGCAGGCACGTTGGGAGAAGGCGAGGGCGGTGCAGCGCGCAGGCCAACCGAACCAGTCTTCCGACGAGGCCGTTCTCGGTCTATTGGCACGAATCAAAACTGCTAACGATCCGGGAGAGAGACGCAGACTCTCAGAACAGCTTGAACACGCCATTTTTCACAGACAGTATCAGACCGCGAAAACCGGACCAAGAGGCGCCCGGTAGTAACGGTATGGTTCTGGTTGATTGCGAATGCCAAGAATCCGGAAACCGCCTCCGCCCGGCATCCTTGAGCCGCTATTAGAGCGCCTTCAGGATGGCAGAGCTTCGGCCCAGGATTTTCTGGAGCTGAAACACTGGCTTGAATCCGACCCCGCGGTGCCGGCGGGAGATTGGTACAAACGTTTCACCGCGGGCACTCTCACGGGTTACGGTGAAACCCCGTCTACATTCCTGGCGCCGGGCACGCCCGCGCAAGGCCAAGAGATTGAGAGAAGCGCATCGCATTGGGGCCCGCCCCCCGGAGGACGAAGGCCCCGCAATTTGGCGTCAGGGCACGAACACGCGCAACAAACGCGCCGCTCCGGCACGAATCGTGAAACCTTCGCTGCCTTCCGGCGCCACCCAAACCTGGCCGGGCGCGAAGGGCTCATCGTCAATCAATCCCTCGCCTTCCAGGCAGATCAGCAGTTCGGCGCGGGCCGAGGCCTTCCACGCCAGTTCGCCGGCCACGGTCACCGAACCCGTCCAGAAGTACGGACACTCCGCCAGCAGTTGTCTGCCCCCCCCCAGGTTCACCGGCGGGATGGCGCCGGGATGAGTACCCAATACGGCCACTTCAAGCGCTGCGTCCAGATGTAGTTCGCGCGGCCGGCCATAGTCGTACAGCCTGTAAGTGAGGTCGCTATGCTGCTGGATCTCACACAGCGCGAGGCCCTCGCCGATGGCATGCACAGTGCCGGCCGGAACGAAGTAGGTTTCGCCCGCATGCGCGGGATACCAGCGCAGCAGTCTCTCGATCTCACCGGAAAGCGCTGCCGCCCGCGCCTCGTCGCTATCGAGCGGCCGTTCGAAACCGAGTGCTAAGCGCGATTCCGGACCGGCCCGCAGCACGTGCCACATCTCCGTCTTGCCCGGACCGGCCGCGGAATCGGAAGGGTGCACCTGCACCGACAGCTTCTCTGAAGTGAACAAAAACTTCACCAGCAGGCGCGGCTCTTCGGGCGCGACGAACCATACCTCGCCTGTCTTGCCGGAGCCGCTTGGATACCAGGGTTCCGTTTCCTGAGTGCCCCAAACTTTTTCGAGCGCCTTGGAACTGAGCCGTCTGACTGTCACTGTTCCACTATAAAACGGTGCAGCCGGTCGAGGCCTCGTTCGAGTTCATGCATGGAGGTGGCGTAGGAGATGCGCACGTGGCTGTGGGTGCCAAAAGCTTCACCGGGGACTACCGCGACGGCCGCTTTCTCAAGCAAACGCTCGGCGAATTGCACCGTGCTGGATATGCCATTGCGGAACGCTACCCCGATGTTAGGGTACGCGTAGAATGCGCCCCGCGGTTCGGCGCAGGTCACGCCCGGGATGGCGCGCAGCCGCGCGATAACGAAATCGCGCCGCTTGGCGTATTCGGCCAGCATCGCCGCCACGGAATCCTGCGGACCGCGCAGCGCCTCTACCGCGGCTTTTTGCGCGATGGATGTGGGGTTCGAAGTGGAGTGGCTCTGCAACTTCATCATAGCCCCGATCACACGCGACGGCGCCAAAACAAAGCCGATGCGCCAACCGGTCATCGCGTATGTTTTCGAGAGCGACCCGGCCACCAGCACGTTCTCTTTGGCTGCCGGCAGGGCGGCGATCGAAAACGGCTCGCTGTCATAGAGGAAGTGGCAGTAGCATTCGTCGGTCATCAGGAAGATGCCGCGTTCGGAAGTGAGCTGGTAGATCTTTTCGAACTCCGCGCGATCGAGCACCGCGCCGCTGGGGTTAGAGGGCGAGTTAATCAATACGATCTTAGTGCGCGCGGTCAGGTGCGGTTCGATCATGGCGGCGGTGAGGGTGAAGCCACGGTCTTCGTCGGTCTCGACGAACACGCACTTGCCGCCCGCATAGTTCACTACATCTTTGTAAGTGACCCAGTAGGGCACCGGGACGATCACTTCGTCGCCCGGATTTACCAGGGCCTGCGTCAGGTTGAAGATGCCGTGCTTGCCACCCACTGTGATCAGGCACTCGGTAGGTTGGTAATGGGTGCCGAAATCGGTTGTGTGGCGCTCGCAGACCGCTTGTTTCAGTTCCAGCGTGCCGCCCGCATTGGTGTACTTGGTGAAGTTTTGGTCGAGGGCGCGGATGGCAGCGCGCTTGATGTTGTCGGGGGTGGGGAAGTCCGGTTCGCCGGCCCCAAAATCCACTACGTCCACGCCCTGTGCGCGCAATTTCTCCGCGTCGGCAGCCACCTTCATGGTGGACGACACGCTGATCAAAGAAATCCGCTCGGCAATTTCCTGATTCGTTTGCACCAGCATCTCTGCTCCTTCTTTCTTAAGTCAGCTCCGCCCAAACCGTTTTTGCAGGCGAACCTCTACGGGCGGCGGCACCAGTCCTACAATATTACCGCCCAAGCTGAAAACTTCTTTCACCAAACGCGAACTAATGAACGAATGCGCTTCGGTGGCCATCATGAAAACGGTCTCGATATCGGGACGCAGGCGGCGGTTCATGAGCGCCATCTGGAGTTCATATTCGTAGTCGGAGATGGCCCGGATTCCGCGCAACAGTACGGTAGCGCCGTTTTGCGCCGCATAGTCGACCAACAGTCCTTCGAACGAATCGACCGCTACGTTGGGATAATCGCCCACCACTTCGCGTAACATGGCGATGCGCTCTTCCACGCTAAAGAGCGGCTGCTTAGTTTCGTTGCGCAGGATGGCGACGGTGAGTTTGTCGAAGAGCCGGCATCCGCGCTCAATCAAGTCCAAATGGCCATTGGTAATGGGGTCGAAGGACCCCGGGTATATAGCTACTACCAGGGGCGGCTTCGTGGCCGCATGTACGCGCTCAGTTTCGTTAGTTATCTCTCGATTCTACCCGAACAGGGAGACGAATTGGGCAGCCGTGAACTGTCTTTAGCGAACAGTGTTCTTGACGAACGGTGTTCGTTAAGATACGCTAAGATCATGCACGAAGAAGCGCCACGCAAGATTGTCAGCCGGAGGAACCGCCCAGCCAAAGCGCCCTTGAGCCGGGATGTGGTGGTCGCGGCAGCCCTTCAGATCCTGGAAAGAGACGGTCTTGCCGGATTGAGTCTGCGGCGGGTGGCGAGCGCCCTCGATACCGGCGCGGCGTCGCTATATGTCTACCTGGCGAATCTCGAGGAACTGCACGCGTTGATGCTCGACCGGGCGCTGGAGGCAGTAAAGGCGCCGGCAGCCCGTGGCTCACTCTGGCGCGACCGCCTTAAGGCCCTGCTCCTCTCCTATTTTCATGTCCTTTACGAGCGGCAAGGGCTGGCTCAACTGGCGCTATCGACGATTGCCTGCGGACCTCATTCGATCCGAATTTGGGAGTGCCTGCTCGGGCTGCTCAAAGAGGGCGGAGTGCAGGATGTGCAAGCGGCATGGGGCGTCGACCTGCTGACGTTGTACGTTACCGCCATCGCCGCCGAGCAGAGCCTGCGGCGCGACAGCGACCAAAGCTTACGTCGAGTTGAAAACGCACTCTCGACTGCGTCGCCAGTGGAGTTTCCGCTGGTCACCTCTCTTCGAGAGGCGCTGCTTTCGGGCGATGGTAAGGGCCGTGGCGAGTGGGCCCTCGACATCATCATCGACGGCATCGTGGCGGGCCGCAGTCCGCTGCCGCGGGGCCGAAAGAAAAAGCGGAATCGCGTTTCACACTAAGGAAGAATTTCTATGCAAAAACCAGATTTACCTATGCAGGACGAAGCATCAGCGCTGGCAGGCTTCACCAAGATCTACGCGGAGACCAATCCGCCGTGGGATATTGGCAAGCCGCAGCCGCCTTTCGTTGCGATCGCCGACCGGATTGTGAGCCCAGTGCTCGACTCCGGGTGCGGCACAGGGGGCGCGTCTGTCTTTTTCGCCGCACGGGGCGAAGAGGTCACGGGCATCGATTTTGTGGAAGAGGCCATCCGGCGCGCTAACGCCAGGGCCGATGAGCGCGGCTTGACTGTGGAGTTCCTGGTGAAGGATGCCATGACGCTGCGGGATTGGGACCGGCGTTTCGCCAGCGTGATCGACAGCGGATTATTTCATATTTACGAAGGAGACGAGCGGCAGCGGTATGTGCAGGGGCTGGCGCACGTTTTGCAGCCAGGCGGGCGGCTCTTCCTTTTCAGCTTCAATGACGATCCGGCATGGCCGGGCGGCGGCGTATCGCGGCAGCAATTGTACGATGCGTTTGCCGGTGACTGGGAAATCGAATCGCTGGAACTGTCTGGGGGCGAGTTGAATCCGGCATTTCAGGAAGAGTCGCGGGGCAAGATGGAGAATATGAAAATGTGGTTCGCAATTATCCGGCGCAAAGAGTAGGCGCGGCGCGACTACAATCGAAGCATGCCCGTTTCCCGCTTCCCGCTCGCGCTGTTGCTTTTAACCGCCAGCCTTCGCCTGGCCTACGCCCAACCCGCCGCTACGCTGGTTTTGTTGAACGGCAAGGTCTGGACGGTGAACGAACGGCAGCCGCGCGCAGCCGCGGTGGCCTGCCTGGGAAACCGCATCGTGGCCGTGGGATCGAACGACGAGATCCGGAAGTGGGCCGGGCCGGCGACGCAAGTCATCGATCTGGCCGGCAAGCTTCTGTTGCCCGGGTTCAACGATGCGCATGTTCATTTCTATAGTGGCGGCGAGAATCTGGCGGGCGTCCAGTTGCGGGATGCGCAATCGGAAGACGAGTTCCGCCGCCGCATTGGCGCGTTTGCGGCAACGCAACCGGCCGGCCGCTGGATCACGGGCGGTGGCTGGGACCACGAAAACTGGAGCCCTGCGCGCCTGCCCACAAGGCAGTTGCTGGACCCCGTCTCGAACGGGCATCCTGTTTTCGTCAGCCGCCTGGATGGTCACATGGGCGTCGCGAATTCGCAAGCGCTGAAACTGGCGGGCATCACCCGCGAGACGCCGGATCCGCCCGGCGGCACGATCGTGCGAGACGCTTCCGGCGAGCCCACCGGCGCGCTGAAAGACGCGGCTATGGACCGTATGGACCGCGCCATCCCAGCCCCATCTAGCGACCAGATCGCCGATGCTGTACGGGCCGCTATGAAATACGCCGCCGCCAATGGTGTCACCAGCGTGCAGGATATGTCCGCCGCGCCCGAGATTCTGCGCGTATACCAATCGCTGTTGGCGAAAGCCGAGTTGACTGTGCGCATATCGGGGCATCAGCCGCTGGCCAGTTGGCAGCGCTTGGCCGCGGTCGGACTGCATGCCGATTTCGGAGGAGAGAAACTACACATCGGCGGCTTGAAAGGCTTCGCCGATGGATCGCTGGGATCGACAACCGCGCTCTTCTTCAAGCCTTACCTGGATGCGCCCAATACGTCCGGCCTCGCCAACAGCGAGATGATTCCCGAGAGCAAGATGCGCGACCACATTCTAGGCGCCGATCGCGCCGGCTTGCAGGTGGCCGTCCACGCCATCGGCGACAAGGCCAACAATCTGGTGCTGGGTATGTACGAAGAGGCCGAACGGCAGAACGGTGCGCGCGACCGGCGCTTTCGCATCGAGCATGCGCAGCATCTGCGAATGGACGACATTGCCCGATTCGGCAAACTTCATGTGATCGCGTCCATGCAGCCGTATCACTGCATCGATGACGGGCGATGGGCCGAGAAGCGCATCGGACCCGAGCGTGCGAAGGGTACATATGCGTTCCGTTCACTGCTCGATTCAGGCGCGGTGCTGGCCTTCGGCTCGGATTGGGATGTGGCGCCCATGGTTCCGGTGATGGGGATTTATGCGGCAGTCACGCGCCGTACGCTGGACGGCAAGCACCCCGACGGCTGGGTGCCGGAACAGAAAATCACCGTAGCCGAAGCGGTTCGCGCCTATACCATGGGTTCCGCGTATGCCAGCTTCGACGAGCAACTGAAAGGGTCGATTGAAACGGGGAAACTGGCGGACATGGTGGTTCTCTCGGATGATATTTTCACGATTCCGCCGGCGGACATCGAGAAAGCGAAAGTGGATATCACCGTGTTCGACGGGAAAGTGATTTATCGAAGGGCGCGGTGACGTGGCGACCGCTCAATTCTGAAGGCGGTCCAGAATATCCGCCGGAACCCGGTCTCGTAAGGCGGGGTAGCCATCCACCATACGCTCAATGTCGAGCAGATCCTTGCGCCGTATGCTTGGGCGGCGGGTGGTGTCTTGCGCAGCCCAGATTTTGCCTTGCAGAATGTCGTCGATCGCGGCCACTGGCAGCTTCAGTCCGAGGACCACGCCAGGGACGGCCCGCTCCACGAATGCGAAATAGCGCGCGTCAGTCTGGATCTGTACTCTGAGCTTCGATCCCCCCCCCGTAATGTTCAAACTATGGGGGAAGCGCTGGACCTGAAACTCGTCCGTCAACAGCCGCGCGACGGCGTCGAGTTGATCCACCGCCACCACTAGATGGAGGTCCAGGCTGACCAACGGGTCGACGTAAGCGTTTACGCCCTGGCCGCCGATTACGCAATAACGAATATTGTTTCGGGCGAGCAGGCCGATAATCGCTTCGAGGAAATTGGACTCATCCACGATAACCGCTTTCCAGAAGGCCAGTTCTTGCATGCCCATACGATTGTACCGGAAAGTCCGAAGGAATTCCGCGAAATCTGATACGGTGGGTCGCATCGCCCATGCGCGATTTCCTTGACGATTTTGCATATGCCGCCCGCGCCTTGCGCCACAATCCCGGCTTCGCCAGCGTGGCCGTTTTGCTATTGGCCTTGGGAATCGGCGCCAACGCCCTGGTCTTTACTCTCGTAGAGCGAGTGCTGCTGCGGCCGCTACCCTTCGGCGATCCGGCACGCCTGGCGGCCATCTGGGAAACCACCCACAACTGGGATCCAAAAGTGTTTTCGAGTGTGCGCGATGTGGAAGTCTTCGATCGCCAGAGCCGCTCGTTCGACGGTGTTGCGGGATGGCAATGGGTGGAATACACGTTCACCGGCCGGGGCGATGCGCGGCGCATCCTCGGTGAAACGGTTACCGCCCGCTTCTTCGAAACGCTGGGCGTACCCGCCGCCCAAGGCCGCACATTCACCCCCGCTGACCTAAATAACGGACCCGTGGTGGTGCTGAGCGATGCGGGATGGAAGTCGCTGCTGGGCGGCACGGCAGGCGCAGTGGGTCAGACGCTGGTGCTCGATGGCCGCGCTTATACCGTCGTCGGTATCATGCCGCGCGGCTTTGAGTTCTATCCACGCCAAGTGCTGTTTTGGACCCTGCTCACCCCCGCCGATGTCACGCGGCAAGGGAACTTCAACTTTCACGCCATGGGTGTGGTGGGCCGTTTGCGTCCGGGCGTTACGATGTCAGCCGCCGAAGGGGAGATCGGCGCGTTGCGGGCTGCGCTCGAGAAATCGCAGCCTGATGAGATCCTGCACGCGGGCGCGATGGTGCGCGGCCTGCAAGACGAACTGACGTGGCTGGCAGGACGAGGGCTGCGCTCCGGCCTGCTGCTACTGTTTGCCGCGGTGGCCTTCGTGCTGCTGATCGCCTGCGCCAACGTGGCGAATCTGCTGGCGGGGAGGGCGCTGGAACGCCGCGGCGAAATCGCCATCCGCACCGCGTTGGGGGCCGGACGCAGCCGCTTGATCCGGCAGATCCTCACCGAAAACCTACTGCTCTGCGGTCTCGGCGCGCTAGCCGGACTCGCATTGGCATATGGCGGATTGCGATACTTCCTGGCGGCGCAGCCTGTAGAGTTGCCGGTCGGAACGGCCGCTGAAAGTATATCGCTCGATTGGCGCGTAGCCGCATTCGCGGCGCTCCTGGCTCTGGCGACCGCGGTACTTTCCGGCCTGCTCCCCGCGCTGCAGGCATCCCGCTTCCGGCTGCACGATTTGCTGAAACAGGGTGGACGCGGTGGGTCCGCCGGCCGTGCGGAACAGCGCTCGCGCGATGCGCTGGTGATCGTGGAGGTAGCGCTTTCCCTAGCCCTGCTTATGGGTGCGGCGCTGCTCATCGAAAGCCTCTTCCGCCTGCGGGCTGAATCGCTGGGCTACAACACGGAGGGCTTGCTGATCACGCGGATCGATCTGCGGAAGTCGGCCTATCCCTCGTTGGCCGACCGGCTGCACTTTGCCGAAACGCTACGGCAATCCCTGGCCGAGGTGCCGGCTTTGCGGGTGGCCGTGCGGTCGGGCAAACTGGTGCACGCGGAAGCGGCCGGAGGTCCCGCCGCGCGCGAGACTGGATTTATCGAACAGTCATTGGTGCTGCCGGAATACTTCGGCGTATCCGGTATCCCGGTGGTTGCGGGACGCGAGTTTGGTCCGCTCGATACAGCGGGCGGCGCGCCGGTGGCCCTTGTCGATCGCGAATTCGTACGCCGCTATTTTGCGGGCGGCGAAGCTATCGGCAAGCACATCAGGCTCGGCGAACTGGGCGATGCCGCGCCGTGGCGCACCGTGATCGGCGTAGCAGGCAATGTTAAAGAGACTAATCCTTTCGACGAGATGCACTGGAAGGTGCAACCGCACGTTTACGTGCCGTTCGCGCAGGCTGAATCGAATGGCGGGCGCCAACTGACGCTGCTGTTACGAGCCGGCGCGCGTTGGCTGGGGACCGGCGACCGGCCGCTCGAAACACTCGTGGGCGTGCTGCGGCGCACCGTTGCCCAGATGGATCCCGCGCTGCCGCTGGCCGAAGTCACCAGTGTGCGCCAGTTCCTGGATCAACAAGCCTACGCGAAGCCTGGTTTCCGCGCCGTACTGCTGGCCCTCTTCGCGGCATTGGCGCTGCTGATGGCGGCCATTGGGCTCTACGGCGTGCTTGCCCAACTGGTCACGCAGCGCCGGCGCGAAGTCGGGATACGGATGGCGTTGGGCGCCACGCCCGGCGAGATTGTCGGCATGGTGGTGCGCCGCAGCCTGTGGTTGACGGGTATCGGAGTTGCGGTGGGGGCCGTCACCGCAATTCCCGCGATGCGCCTGTTGCGCAGTTTCCTGCTGACCGGACCGGGACGTCCCCTGGTACTGCTCGCAGTGGCCGGGTTCATGCTGCTGATTGCGCTAGCTTCCGCGGCCATCCCTGCTTTGCGCGCGGGACGCATTGATCCGGCGGTGGCACTTCGCGAGGACTAAGTCCGGCGCCCGTTAATTCTTCTTCCGGACGACCGGCTTGGCTGCCTTCTTCTTAGCCTGTGCTTCTTCAATTGCGGACAGCCGCAAATACCCGGCCGCGGCGCGCAAACGGACGGGTTCCTTTTCGTCATCCAGCATTGGCTCCAGGTCCCGCTTCAGCGCCGGATCGTCTCGTAGCGCCAGCGAATGCACGGCGGCAGCGCGTACAGACCAATCCTTATCCAGCAACGCATCCTTCAGCGCATCGAGCGTAGCCGCCGATTTATCCTTGCCCAGCAGCAACGCGGCGGTGGCGCGGCCCGAGATGCTGGGGTCGGTGATCAGCGCCTGCATGGAACTGACCCCTTCACCCAAGCCGGGCACAGGCACGAAGCCCATCCCTGTCCGAACGGCAAAAAAGAACAGAGTGCGCGGGGTGTGCAGCATGCGCAAGGTATCGCGCTTCTGCTTGGTGAGAAAGTTGGAGGATGCTTTACTGTCGCGCGCCAGTACCGCGAGCAACGCCTGCTCACCGGCCGGATCGTGCAGCACCCAAAGCGCCTTGGCGGCTGAGAAGCTTACTTCCGGCACTTCGTCGTTGAGAGCCTGGCGCAGTGCCGCTTTTGCCCCTTCGGTCTTCACTTCGGCCAAACTCGCCACCGCAGCCAAACGCACCTCCACATCTTTATCCTGCAACGCCTTCTCTAGACGGACGGAATCCGGTTCGCGGGTGGCAGCGAGGCTCAGCGCGACTACGGCCTGCTTGCGCGTATCCGGATTCTTGTTGTCCAGCGCCTGCTGCAGCAGGTCGTTACAGCGGGCATTTACATCAATCGCCGCGTGTGCGCCGCCAATCATAGCAACGGTCAGAAATACCAGTGCACCCTTGGTTCTGAATTCCATAGGTAGATTTTGACGCGGTACTGGCTAAAATAGCCAGCCCGTTTTCAACAAACCCCTTTCAAACCGTGCGTGCGGTTTTCCCGCACACGGCTTAACGATGATCTTACTGATGCGGCTTGCGCCGGGTATCGCACGGTTCCGCGCAATCGATACAGACCCATTCCGTGAAACTGTTCGGCGGTCCAGAGAACCCGCCGCGTCGCTCGCTGCCCGCCCCGCCGATGCAGCCAGCGGACCAGACGCTCGTAGACGAAGCTGTCCATCTTCAGGAACTCCCGTGCCGTTGTTCCGGTCCGAAAGTAGTTTCCCCAGCCGCGAATCACGGGGTTCAGTTTGGCGATGATCTGCTTCACATCTTCCCCGCTCGCACGCCTTCCGGTGATCTCGCGCACCCGGTCACGGAGTCGCTTCGTCGCCTTTGGTGACGGCCAGCGGTGCATGTAATATGCCCGCGGATTCCGCAGAATACTTCGCTTCTTGCGGATCGTGCACCCTAGAAAAACGAAACTTCCCTTCCCGCGCCGTAGATCCACCATCCGCGTCTTCTCCGGATGCAGCACCAGACCCAGCTTGCTCATCACAAACTGGATTTGTCGAAGCGCCTCCTTCGCCTTCGATTCCGTCGCAGCCATCACCACGAAATCGTCGGCATATCGAATCAGTTTCCCGAGCGACCCACACTTGGCCGCCCACAACCGATCCAACAGGTGCAGGTAGATGTTCGCCAGCAACGGCGAGATCACTCCGCCTTGCGGGGTTCCCGCAAGCGTTTCCCTCACTGTTCCGTCTTCCATCACCCCGGCCCTCAACCACTGCCGGATCAACTTCAGTACCCTTCGATCCGAGATTCGCTCCCCTACCAGCATCATCAGCTTTTCCTGATCGATGCTGTCAAAGTAGCCCTGGATGTCTGCATCGACTACGAAGTCATGCCCTTGGTTCCCCGCTACGCGGATTGCTTCCAGAGCCTCCGTCGCGCTCTTCTTCGGCCGGAATCCGAAGCTGCTTGCCTCGAAATCCGCCTCGAAGATCGGCTCGATCATGATCTTCGCCGCCATCTGCACCACCCGGTCCCGTACCGTCGGTATCCCCAGTGGCCGCTGCTTTCCGTCAGCTTTCGGTATGTATTGCCGCCTCACCGGTGAGGGGCGATATTCGCCTGCCCGGAGATCAGCCTGTATCCCTTCGAGAAATTGGGCCACGCCCTTCTCCTCGATGGATCGCAGCGTGGCTTGGTCCACGCCTGCTGCCCCTCCGTTACTGCGCACTCGCCTCCATGCTTCCCACAGGACGTCACTCCTGTAGATCCGGTCGTACAGCGCATGAAAACGCCGCGTCTTACTCTGCTTGGCACACATCCATAGCTTGCGTTGGAGTTCTCGCACTTTATCTACTACCGGGTTGTTTTCCGTTTCCGGCATGCCCTCGCGCTTACCTCTACACAAGCCCGATCAAAGCAGGGTCCCTTCCCTCCAGCGCGTTGTCTTGCGCGCCTTCATCGGTGTCGGGTCGGAGGTGGCGCGCTTGCGCGCTGGCCACCGTCCGCCGCTCAAACTGTACGTGCAGTTTTCCCGCATACAGCTTTCACGAAGACTCACTCTTCCGGGATGCAATCGAAGAGATCAACTGAATCAAGTTCACCAGCCCGTACTCGCCGTACAACTTGGTTTCCGGCAACTGTCGCCAGCCACCGTTCCGCCAACGCTTGCATTGATGCGACCGAATGCGCCGCACAATCCAGCCGTCGAGTCGGTGGAAGAGCTTTCGAACGTGGGCTCGCTTGTAGTGATGTCCCCACCCCCGCAACACCGGGTTCAGTTCCTCTATCAACTCCTTGGTCTTTAGCGGCACGCGCCGCCTGGTAAGCGCGCGCACCTGATCCATGAAATGCCGGATCGATTTCTCCCGAGGGATAGCATACAGTTCCCCCGACTGAGCACCACTGCGGATCTTGCCCGGTGGCAACTGAAGTTGCTTCCCGCGTTTGACCTTGTACCCAAGAAACTCGAACCCTTGCCGGACGTGCACGATCCGCGTCTTTTGCGGATGCAGTTGCACGCCCAACTCGTTCAGAATCCGAAGCGCCGCGGCCACTGCCGCTCGCGCTTCTGCTGCCGATTCGCAGGTCGCTACCCAGTCGTCGGCGTACCTCGTTAGCTGATATCCCTTGCGCCGCATCTCCCGATCGAACGGCGTCAGAAGTATATTACTGAGCAAGGGTGAAACTACCCCGCCTTGCGGAGTCCCGCGCTCAGTTGGAAACAGCCGCCCTTTGCCATAACTTCCCGCCTTGAGCATCGCCTCGATCAGACGCAACACCCGGCCGTCAGATATTCTCTGGGACACGAGCGATAGAAGTTTGGCGTGTTCCACCGACCCGAAAAAGTCCTTCAAATCGGCGTCCACGATCCACTCCCGACCGCCCTGGATCTCCTTCCAAACTTTGCGCATGGCGTCCTTCGTCGATCGCCCTCGCCGATATCCGAAGTTGGCTTCATCGAACACTGGCTCAAAGATCGGTTCCAGCCGATTGAGCAACGCCTGCTGGCACACCCGGTCATAAATCGTCGGGATTCCCAACGTGCGAAGCTCGCCCGGCTTTCCCGCCTTCGGGATCTGCACCTGCCGCACCGGTTGAGGCCGGTAGATATCGTCCTTCAGTTCCCGATGCAATCGATCCAACTGCTGATCGAGTTGCCCGTCGAATCCGTCCAGACTCTGCCCGTCCACGCCTCCACTGCCCCGGTTGGCCTTTACCATCTCCCAAGCCATCTCCAAATTCTTCCGCTGATACACCTTGTCAATTAATGAATGGATCTTCCTTGCACCCGTCGGGTTGATCCAGTCCACCAGTCTCCTCGGACGAGAATGTACGGGTATTTCACTCATGGAACTGATCCTCCTCCCCGCCCTTGCTCATCTGGTTTTCTCTCTCTTCCCAACCGCCTTCGCCGGCTGCCTTTCCCGGCCCACTTCCGCCGCCGGTTGCCCGGTCACGCGGCTTTCACCGCGCTTGTGGTACTACACAGCCGTCCGTCTACTGGCAGAGCGTTGCTCGCCACTTCGCTCTCGCTTATAGGTCTGCTTACTCCGGTGCCACCCGCAGACTCTGCCAGTCCTCCTGAGGTCACGCGCTATTCTTCCGTACCGTGCCATCCGCAAACACCTTGGTGCGGTGGGTGAATGAGAACGCCTTCGCCTTCATAGTGCAGGCTCGACCTTGCCCCACCTTTGGCCGACCGGTTCATCTTCGGGGTGGCCCCCATCGATTACAGCCCGGTACTTCTCCTCATGCCCTTCAGATTCCACCTCGCAGTGGACACCCTGCCCTCCGGGAACTGCAAGCGGTGGCTCCAGGTCCGCCTTGGCTGTGTCCAGCTTTCGCCTTCGTGCCCGTTTAGGCTTCTCCATACCTGCCTCTCTCCCGGCCCGCGAGGCATTACCCCCGCGTTCGGATATGGCGCTCCTCATCCGAGCGCCAGAGGGACTTCAACCCTCCTGATCAACGCGCTGCTCAGCGCACACTACGAACCCCTCGGACTCCCTCCCGGCTCCTCGCGATTTCGGCCGTCCGGCTTTATACGCTCGGTCTTCGCCTGACTGGGCTGCCAGGTAGGGTCTCTCCTGTTCCGCGCTCTTCTCTGGAAACGTGCCACCGCCCCTTACCCCGGAAAGGTCCAGCAGTCCTTCCGGTCCAGACTGCTGTCTGTTGCCTTCGCCATGACATGACTGGCTCGGCCCTTTCAAACACCTTTCGGCTGATACTATGACGTGGCTGCAGCGTTCACTTGATATTGCGGCCCGCTTCCTTGCTCTCCACGAAATGGACTTTTGACGCCCCGCTGTGGCCGGTGACATCTCTGCCGTCGGCTGGGGCCTGCTACTGGGCGCTCCGGCGCTTACCCGGGCAAGACTTGCACCTGCTAGAAGAACGCGTCTTTCAGGACGCACCATGTTTCAAGTATAGGACCGGAGGCCCGCGCGGGTGCAGTGGCGTTATGCTGGGGCCATGGATCTGACAACGGTTCGCCTGGAAATCCCCGAGGGCGGCAATGTGATTCTTGGACAGTCGCACTTCATCAAGACCGTGGAGGACTTGTTTGAAGCGCTGGTGAACACCGTGCCGAACCTGAAATTCGGCATCGCCTTCAACGAAGCATCCGGCCCGTGCCTTACGCGCGTAGATGGCAATGACGACGCGCTGAAAACAATGGCGGCGCGGAACGCCACCGCTATCGCGGCCGGTCACATCTTCGTAATTACCATGCGCGATGGCTATCCCATCAACGTGCTGGGACGGATAAAAGACGTACCCGAAGTCTGTTCCATCTTTTGCGCCACGGCCAATCCGGTGGAGGTGGTGGTGGCCCAGTCCGAGCAGGGCCGCGGTGTGCTTGGTGTGATCGACGGCTCCGCGCCCTCCGGTGTCGAAACCGAAACCGACGCGCACGCCCGGCACGGCTTTCTGCGCATGATCGGCTACAAACGCTGACTTCCGTCCCGCTTAGTAACAAACGACACCAGGCGCTTCATCCAAAGCGCTCGCCCGATCCGTACCCTCTAGTGACCGCAGGAATTATCGGTTCAGAGGAGCGTAAATGCAAGGAAACGAAGAAATCTTGAAAGCTGTCATCGACCCCGCCAGAAGGACTTTTTTTAAGAAAATCGGGAAGTTTGGGCTGGGCGCCGCCGCCGCGGGCGTGGTCTTGAATGGCCTGCCGACGATGCGCGGCCAATCCACCAGCACGCAGGATCAACCTAACCAGATCCTGCTAGCGGCACTGGTGGCCGAGGATTTGGCCACGACTTTCTACTACAACGGCCTGGTGGGTGGCGTGATTCAAGATCCGGCACTGGCCGGCCCGGGCGGAACCGCTATCAGTCCCAGCGCCACTGGGAACGTGCCCAACGTGGATTATCTGCGAGCCGCCCTCGATCAGGAAATCGCCCACGCCAACTTACTGCGCGCGGTCGGCAATTTCGGAGCGGACGCCAGCAGCGATGCCTACCAGATGTTTTATTTTCCGGCGGGCACTTTCGATTCGCTGACCAGCTTTATCGGTGTGCTCGAAGCGCTCGAATCAGCGTTCATCGGAGCTTATCTGACGGCCGTTCGCGAGTTTTCCGCGCTGGCTGCGCAGACCAGCACTTCCGTGGCCGACGGCCCTTACGGCGGCCCTTACAGCGCCGCGCAATTACAGTATTTCGCGCAGGTGGCCGCATCCATCATGGGCGTGGAAGCCGAACATCGCGTACTCGGCCAGGTGATCCTGAATGCCAATCAGCCGAACAATCTGAATTACGAACAGACCGATGGTTTGCTGACGGTTTACAACGGCGCGAACTCGGCAGTCGCGGCTCTCACGCCGTTCCTCACTTCGTCCACCGGACCGGGCTTTGCGCTGGCCACGGCGTTGTCCGGCGCCGCGTCGGTGGGCTTAACCTCGAGCGGCAACCCGCCTTCCTATCAGCCCGCATCATTAACCGCTAGCCCCAACCCTATCGCGGCAGGCCCGGGACAAGACGGCGCCACCACCATTACGTGGAATGCTCCTTCTGTTTCGGCAGTGCAAATCCGCGTGAACTCGCCCGGCGGCGCACTCTTCGCCGAAGGCGCCAATAGCGGATCGATGAAGACCGGCAACTGGGTCAGCAACGGCATGACGTTCTATCTGCAGAATGCCAGCAGTGGGAATGCCACGGCCGCGTCGAACACACTGGCTACCTTGACCATCAACCTGGCCGTCTCGTAGGTTGTTATTCACCGTCTTCGTGCTGGTGCACGTGCGGGTGGGGATGCAGCGAGCTTTCCCCGTGCACGTGCACATGCGCGTGCGGCCGGATCAGGCGGGCGCGTTCGAGCAACGCCACATCGTGCAGAATCTCGATGGGCGTGCCCTCGGCGATCACGCGGCCGCTTGAAAAGACATAACAGCGGTCGGCAATATCTTCGAGCGTATCCATATCGTGCGTGGAAGTGATCACGGTCTTGGCCCCTTTGCCGCACGAGATCAGAAAATCCACGATGCGCGCCTGGCTGCTCGGGTCGAGCGCGCCGCTCGGTTCGTCGAGCAGCAGCACTTCCGGATCGAGCACCAACACCGAAGCCAAAGCCACGCGCTTTTTCTCTCCACCCGACAAACGATGCGGCGCGCGATCCTGCAGGTGTACGATATCCATGGCGCGCAGCACCTCTCCCACCCGTTCGCGGATTTGGGCCGCGGGCCAGCGAAGTTGCAGCGGCCCGAAAGCCAGTTCGTCGAATACGCTGGGGCTGAACAACTGCACGTCGGCGTTTTGAAACACCAGCCCCACGCGGCGGCGGAAGCTATAGAAAAATTCTTCGTCCTGCAAGCGGCGCTCGGTGAGGCTTTCTCCCAGAAACGAAATCGCGCCCTGCTGCGGAAAACATAGCCCAGCCAGCAGGCGCAGCAAGGTGGACTTCCCCGATCCATTGGCGCCCAGCAACGCTACGCGTTCGCCGCGGTGTACATGCATCGAGAGCGAATTCAGTGCCGCCATCTGGTCATAGCGGAAAGTCACGTCGCGCACGTCAAAAGCCAGTTCGGTCATCGGCCTATCCACACTGCCAGTATGGCGACGCCGGCGAACGCCGCCAACCGCAGCCAGTCTTCAGGACGCATCTTCAACTCTTCGAGCAGGCGGATCTCGCCGCGAAACCCGCGCGCCTGCATGGCCATGTGCACTTCTCCACTCACCTGCAGCGTTTTGCCCAGCAGCACTCCGGCGCTGCCGGCAGCCAGGCGGCGGCGATCGGCAGGCACCAGCACGCCCACCAGGCGGCTTTCGCGCGATTCGAACATATCGCGCGCAGTAGCCAGGAACAGGAACATATAGCGGTACGTCATGCCCAGAATTGCTACCAGGACGACCGGCGCGCGGAAGTATCGCAACGCGCGCAGCAGCCGGGTCCATAGCGTGGTGAGGATCAGCAAGGTCGATAACGTCGCCGCAGTTTCACCGCGCAATACCAGAAACGCGGCGCTACGCAAGCCCTGCTCCGTTACCGGCCAGCCCACTAGCGGAAGCCGAACCAGCGCCGCCCCGGGTGTGAGGAAGATTGCCGGGAGTGCGATCACGCCAGTAAACGCCAGCACCGCCAGCCATACGCGAGTGGCCAGCAGACGGATCGGCACATGCGAAACCAACGCCAACAATACGCCCACGCCGAAGATCAGCGCCAGCACCCACAACCGGTGTACAGCCACCGCGGCCAGGATCAACGCGCCGATGCCGACCACTTTCACGCGCGGATCCAGGCGTTGTAACACGCCGCTGGCGGCAGCCATGTCTTCGGCGAAGAGTGCGTGCCCCGTAGCTTCGAGCAATCCCCGCGCGGTTTTCTCCACGAAGCCTTTGTGCCGCCGGCCTCCCACACGCGGCGGCCTTCGCCCCAGCAGCCAGTTCAATCCCAGCGCCGCAACAATGATCAGCCCCACCCCCACCATCGCGGAGACTAAATATCCGAACGACGCGCCGCGGATGAACGTTGGCGCATAGCGCGATAGCGGAGCCGTCCAAATGGATGAGAGCCGCTCCAGACCGCGCGGCGCGACCGGTGGCGGAGCCTGGTTGCGTGAGGCTATCGCGATTTCCCGGCGTGCTTGCTGATTCGAAAAATCCTGGGCGCTCCATTCACCCCACGCGCCTCCCACCGCCAAAATCCCGAGCGGCGTCAGCACCAGAAGCGCGGCGAGCCCCAGCCACAAGCGGCGCGCTGTGGGCAGTTGCCGGCCTCGCGGTGCCGCCTCCATCGATCCGGATAGCGGCGGGGCATCCGGCGCGGTCTCGCGCAGCAACCCCGGATCGGTACGCTGTAAATAGCTGACCATGCCGGACGAGATCACCAGTTCCGCCAGGCCCGCCAGAGTCAGGTGCCCAAGCATCATGGCCGGAATGGCGATGCGCAATGGATAGGGTGCGTACAAAGGAGCGCCCGAGGCGTCGCGGAACAATAGCGGCTGAATACCGAATTCAATCGCGGCGCACAATGCGGCCACGTTGATGGCCGTATATCCCGCGAGTCCCGCCGCAACAAGCCGTCGCAGCGAGCCCAGCCCCGCGCGCCACGCCACTACCCGGTACGTCGCATAGCCAACCAGCGACCCCGCGATCGCCATATTGAAACAGTTCGCCCCCAGCGCCGTGATGCCGCCATCGCCGAAGAAAACGGCTTGGATCGTGAGCGCGATGGAGATGGCCAGGATCGACGCCCACGGTCCGAGCACGATAGCCGCGACACCCATGCCGACGGCATGACCCGTAGTGCCGCCCGGCAGGGGAAGATTGAACATCATGATGACGAACGAGAAGGCCGCGAACAGGGAAATCAGCGGAATCAGGCGGGCATGCAGGGCGGACTTCACACGCTGCAGTGCAATGTACCAGAACGGCGCGGCGGCGACGGCTAAAGTCGCACAAGTTGAGGGACTCAAATAGCCGTCCGGAATATGCATCTGACGATGCTGGCAGCATAGCACGATTGTTATCTTCGTGCGACAAAGGACATGGAGGCGAGTGTACGCACCTCCGCGACTTGCGGGTGCATCCCTTCCCGCGCTAAGGTAGTCAAATTATATATGTCGTGGTTTAAGAAGGAAACCCCCAAGCCGGAGAAGGTGGCGCAGATCAACGATCCCTCCCGCAAATTGCGTACGGAGGGGCTGTGGCTGAAGTGCGATGGCTGCCGCCAAATCATCTGGAAGAAGGATCTGGAGTCCAACTGGAACGTGTGCCCGAAGTGCGGTTCGCACATGCGCATGGACGCCGCGGCCCGTTTGCGCCTGCTGTTTGACGGCGATTACGAACGGTTCGACGGCGACCTGCGCTCGTCCGATCCCCTGGATTTCTTCGATTCCAAACCTTACCGCCAGCGCCTCGATGGTATGCGCTTGGCCACCACACTTTCCGACGCCATGATTTCCGCCAGCGGATCGATCGCCGGGCGCCACGTGAATCTTTGCTCCATGGAAGCGCGCTTCATCGGCGGCAGCATGGGCTGCGTGGTCGGTGAAATGATTACCCGCTCGATCGAGCGTTCCATTGCCGGGCGCATTCCGCTGGTGATCGTTTCGGCATCGGGCGGCGCGCGCATGCAGGAGGGCGCGGTCAGCCTGATGCAGATGGCCAAGATTTCGGCCGCGCTGATGCGCCTGGACCAAGCCGGCATTCCCTACATCAGCGTGCTCACCGATCCCACTACCGGTGGCGTTACCGCGAGTTTCGCTATGCTTGGTGATCTCAATATCGCGGAACCAGGGGCCCTGATCGGTTTTGCCGGACCGCGGGTGATCGAGCAGACCATCCGGCAGAAACTGCCCGAAGGATTTCAACGCTCGGAATTCCTGTTGAAGCACGGCATGCTCGACGCCGTGGTGCCGCGCTTGGAAATGAAGAGTTACATCGGGACGGCACTGCGCTTCTTCATGGATTAAGTGCGGAGATTAGGAGCGGGGCAGCCGTCTGACCGATGAACTATCCCGATTCCGTCCGCTTCCTATACGCCCTCGGCAATGAAGTAAAAACCGCCAAACTAGGCCTGGAGCGGATCGGCGTGCTGCTCGAAGCGCTCGGTCTTCCCCAGCAAGCTTTCCGCATCGTGCACGTTGCCGGGACCAACGGCAAGGGCTCCACGTGTGCCATGATCGAATCCGGTTTGCGCGCAGCCGGACACCGCACGGGATTGTTCACCTCGCCGCACCTGGTGGAACCGACCGAACGCATCCAGATCGCGGGGCGGCCCGTGAGCGCCGCACAATTCAGCGCGGCATTCGACCAGGTGCACGCCTGCGCCGAAACCCTGCTGCGGGAAGAACGCATCGATCTGCATCCCACCTATTTCGAAAGTGTCACCGCCATGGCCTTGCTGCTTTTTCGGGAATGCGGCGTGGAGTTCGCGGTGCTCGAAGTCGGTCTGGGTGGACGCCTGGACGCCACTAATGTGGTGGTCCCCGAGTTATGCGTGGTGACGCCGGTCGATTTCGATCATGAAGCTTATCTGGGCAAGAGCCTGGAATCGATCGCCGGAGAGAAGGCCGGCATTCTGAAGCCTGGTGTGCGCGCGGTTTTCGCGGCGCAGCGCGCGGAAGCTGCCGCGGTCTTGGAAGCGCGCGCCGCGGCGTTGGGCGTAGCTGTTACCCATAGCGCGGAAGTGCCGGTTTCAGGCATCGCCCTGCATGCGCGCGGCAGCGATTTCGTCTGGGGGGGGGCACCCGTGATGTGCCCCCTGCCGGGAGAGCATCAGGTGGAGAACGCGCGCACCGCGATTGCGGCGCTGGAACGGCTAGGAGTCGCGCCCGATGCCATACGCCAGGGAATTGCCGAAACCGTCTGGCCGGGCCGTCTGGAGCGCGTGGCGGTGAATCCGGAAATCATCCTCGATGGCGCGCACAATCCCGCCGGTGCGCGCGCCCTGGCCGCCTATCTCGACCGCTTCTACGAAACGCACCGCGTCTGGTTGATTTACGGCGCTATGCGCGATAAAGCAGTGGAGGAAACTGTGGCGATCCTGTTTCCCCGCGCGGACCACGTGATTGTTACCGCCCCCGATCAGGCGCGCGCACTCCGTCCCGAATCGATCCTCGAACTCGCGGACCACGCCAACATGCAAGCGGCTCCCGATCTGCCGTCGGCTCTGGCGATGGCGCGCGCCGCATCCCCCGCAGACGCCATTTTTGTGACCGGTTCACTCTTCCTGGTGGGCGAGGCTCGGGCCATCTTCATGCCCCACTAAGGCAAAGTTAAAAGCAGCAGGGTGCTATACTCCCAACTTCAGCGTGTCCATGCTCCTCAGCCGCCTACGCGCTTATCTGCTGATCGACCCTTTCATAATCGGGACCACGGCAGTTTTCGGATTTGCCTCGCTATTGGCTTCCGCCTTCGACAAGCGCGGATTTACCCAACATGCCATTGCGCGCCGCTGGGCTCGCATCCTGCTGGCGGGGAGTGGCGCGCGGGTCCGCATCCAGGGGCTCGAAAAACTCGACCGGAACCAGGCTTACGTGATGGTGGCCAACCACACCAGCTACATGGATACGCCGGTGGTCCTGCTCATCCCATTGCAGATTCGCTTCTTCGCCAAGGAGGGACTCTTTCGCATTCCGCTTCTGGGCGGACACCTGCGGCGGGCGGGCCATTTCCCCGTGCCGCGCGATAATCCAAGGGCGGCGTTGAAAAGCCTCACTGCGGCCGCGCGCCTGGTGTGCGAACGCGGCGTATCGACCGTCTTGTTTCCGGAAGGCGGCCGCTCCTCCGACGGCCTGCGCGATTTCAAAGAAGGCGCGGCGTATCTAGCCATCAAAGCGGGCGTTCCCGTGGTTCCCATCGGCATTCTGGGTACCGGCTACGTGCTGCCTATGGGTTCCATCCACGTGCGTCCGCACTGCGTTGAGGTCCGCATCGGCGATCCGATCCCTACTGCTGGAATGAA
This sequence comes from Bryobacterales bacterium, assembly GCA_963738345.1. Classification (GTDB taxonomy): domain Bacteria; phylum Acidobacteriota; class Terriglobia; order Bryobacterales; family Bryobacteraceae; genus Bog-159. Next base: position 161,548 of record CAVTWI010000002.1, on the reverse strand, counting down.
ACTGGACGCGCGCGCCGAACTGAACCAAACCATGCGGTCGAGGGTCGCTGAACTGATCCACGAATCGCAGCCGGTCGCCGCTGCCGATCAATGATCCCGCGGATCGAATCCATCCCACATCGCGCTGACCATCGCGCTGATCAACCTGGGCTCGAACTTGCCGCCGTGCGCGCCCAAGCGCTCGAAGAATGGGATGGAATGCGCGGTCGACCAGATCACCAGGGCCGCAGCGCCCGGATCCACGGGGCCCAGCCGTCCCGCCTTTTGCTCGCGCATTACAAACTCCACCAGTTGCCGGCGCAACAGCAGCATGGGCGAATCCGGGTGGCGCTGCGCGAACTCTTCGAAACGGAACGCGGGATACGACATCAAGGGCAGCAGCACCGGCAACGTTTCGCGAAAGTAATCGATCATCGAAAGGGTAATCTTTTCGAGCAGCGCGCGTCCCTTGGCGCGGGGATGATGCATCAGCCTGTTGACGTCGGCCGGCGGCGGGATCATGGCCGCGAAGAACAGTTCTTCCTTCGTGAGGAAGCGCTGGAAGATCACGGCCTCCGATACCCCCGCATCGCGCGCGATTGCCCGAGTGGATGCGGCGAAACCTTCTTTGACAAACGCGCGGCGCGCGGCGGCCAGCAGGTGGTCGTCCGAGACGGATTTGGTTCTACCCATTCCATCTCATAGTGCCACTCCCTGGTCTTGCGGTGCGGCTATGGCTTGCGCGCCAGGAAATAAAGCGTAGCCGGATGCCGCCCCGATTCCGTAATCTGGAAACCGGCATCGCGCAGGAATCCGGCCCAGCGCTCATGTCCGGGCAGGCCATGGTGCAGCATCAGTGGTCCCCACGCGAGATTGAACCAGACGTCTTTGTCGATCACCATCAACAGGAATTGCCCGCCCGGTTTCAGCGCACGCATAGCTTCACTCAGGGCCTTGGATCTGCCGTCGCGGCCCAGATGGTCGATGGCATAGGAACTGACCACGCCATCGAAACTCGCCGATTCCACGGGCATCTGGCGCATATCGCCGGGCAGTATGATGGCGCGCTGTTCGACTCCCGCCGCGCTCAGGTTTTCGAGTAACCGGGTGCGGCCCTGGTCGACAACCTGCCCGCCGCCCGCAGCCTTGCCGAAGTGTTCCACGTACGATTCGCCGAAGCTGTCGAGCGCCACCACCGTCGCCCGCGGCCGCGCTTCCAAAATCATCAACGTTGCCCTGCCGGTGCCCGCGCCCATATCGAGCACGTGCCCGCCGGAGGGCAGAAAAGCTTCTGTAGGCAGCGGTGTCCGGCTGTTCATGTTCATGCCGAACTGCACCACCAGGAATGCGGCGATGGACCACAGCGTGACGGCTCCCAGCAACACCACCAACACCTTCGGCCATTTGCGGAAGAGAGCCAGCAATAGAAGGGGCAAGAATACGGCGGTGAAGATCAAGTGCCCGTAAACCCAATACCACGAATAGTCAAAGTTTATATGTGAGTGCATACTTATATATAACAGGAGCGCCGCCGTCCGTCAAGCGAAATTCTTGGTCCCATTTAAACAAGAGTTTTACCTCTGATATCCTGAACGCATGCCGCCGCTGGCGTTCCGTATCCTGATCCGGATGTCGAGTTGGCTAGTCCCCTGGCGCGCGCGCCCGCGCTGGTACGCTCGCTGGGACGGCGGATTGCGCAGTTGGTGCATCCTGGTCGAGCGCGGCGAATTGATCCGACATGCGGCCCTGCCTATGGCGCGCACCATCCGGGTGGCGTTCGTGGATGCCTTCTGGCAGCGCTTCAACAAAGCTTACCTGGTGTTCTGGGTGGGTGAAGCGGACTTCCTGCTGCTGGCCGCAACCTTGGCCTTGGTGGTCACGGCCGCCTTCACCCGCGGTTTCCCGATTACGCAAGCCCTGGCAGCCATGGCGGCCGGGCATCCCGCGCGACGCCTTCTGGCCACTGAAGGACCCACCGGTACCCTGATCGTCTATACCGTTCCGATTCTCTTCGCTTGCGCCGCCAGCCTCACCATAGCGGGCTTGCGGCATCTCTCCGTGCACCTGCATGGCTGGCGCTACGCTGGCTTCTTCGCCGCGAAAACGACGGCCCTGCTGCTGCTGGTGACCCTCTTGTGGATCGAAGGCGGCACCTTGCTTCGCGCGCACCTGCACAACAGCGCGATACGCATACTGGGCGGAGCCATGGCCGCAACCCTGGCCTACATCGCCATCTTTGCCGTCGCCCTGGTGTGGAGCTTCGATGACCAACGGCGCAGGTGTCCGGTTTGCCTGCGGCGCCTGGCCCTGCCCGTGGCCATCGGTACGTGGGGAAGCACCTTCCAACCGGCCATTACCGAACTGCTCTGCGAGAACGGCCACGGCGCGTTGGCCATGCGCGAAGGGCAACCCGTCCAACTCGATCGTTGGACCGTGCTCGACGAATCCTGGCGCGATTTGTTCGACCCGCCGCACGCCGGAAGTCCTGCGGGTTAGGCCGCGGCTCTTATGGGAGAATGGTGAAGAATGATCGTTGCCGACGGCATATACTACGCGCTGGGCCTCGACTGCGGGCGGGCTTCTGGTCTCCTACCTGGCGCACCCCTGGTTCGGATTGCCGCTCTACATTTTGGCGGCATTTTGTCTATACTTTTTCCGCGATCCCGAGCGTCGCCATTCCCGCCGGCCCGGTGGCTGTGTCGCCAGCCGACGGTAAAGTGGTCGCGGTGAAACACGAAAGCGCCACCGAAACCCGCATCAGCATCTTCCTGAATATTTTCGACGTTCACGTGAACCGCGCCCCCATCGCCGGCACCATCGCCGAAGTGCGTTATAGCAAGGGCCAATTCCACGTGGCCAGCCGCGAGGAATGCTCCACCGAGAACGAACAGAATGTGGTCACCGTGCGCGGCGACGGCACCTGCGTGGTCTTCAAGCAGATTGCCGGCTTGATCGCGCGGCGCATCGTATTTAACAAACGGCCCGGCGACCTGGTATCGAAAGGCGAGCGCGTCGGCCTCATCAAGTTCGGATCGCGCGTGGACGTGCTGTTCGGGCCCGAATGGGACATCGCGGTGAAGCCGGGAATGCGCGTGGCGGCGGGATCCAGCATCATCGCCCGCCGCTGCGACGCCGCCCCCACAGACCTGGCGCGCGCTCGGGAACTGCCCACCGAAACTCGGGAACTGGTGCATGCCGAAGCTTAGCAATCCCGCTGATCGACCAGCATTCGCCCGACCGGCGTCCGCGCCGCGCCGCCTACGCCCTGCCCACGCTGTTCACCGCGGGCAATATTTTCCTGGGCTATATTTCGATTCTGCGCTCTTTCCGGGGCGCCATGCCGGCCGCCGTGGGAGGCACCGCTGGCGCGGCGAAAATTTTGAAATCGCCGCCAAAGCCATCGGTATCGCCGTGCTGCTCGACGGCCTTGACGGCATGATCGCGCGCCTCACCCACACCACCAGCGATTTCGGGCGGGAGATGGATTCGCTGGCCGATGTGATCAGCTTCGGCATCGCGCCCGCCGTGCTGGCATTCGCCTGGGGCGTACAGTTCGTCGATAGCGGACTGGCCCAAAACTTCCAGCATCAGTTATTTCAAGCCGGCTACTTCATCGCTTTCCTGTTCCTGTTGTGCGGCGCCGCGCGCCTCGCCCGTTTTAACGTCCAAAAAAATCCCGTCCCCAAGAATCCCGGCCGCCCCAACCGGAAGTATTTCGTGGGCCTGCCCATTCCCGGCGCCGCGGGCACGGTGGCCGCCACCGTCTACGCCTTCGATTCGGCGAGCCCATTCACTACTGGCCTATTGCCGTGGTCTGGCTCGGACTGCTGGCGCTGCTCGGCTTCCTGATGGTCAGCACCTGGCGCTATTACAGTTTCAAAGGGCTCAGCCTGCGCCAGCCGTACAGCCCGCTAATCGTGATCGTCATCGGCGCGCTGGTGTATGCCATCTGGAATTACGGCCACGTGGTGCTGCCCATCATGGCCGCCACCTATGTGGGCGGCGGTATCGCCATTCGCCTGGGCGGCATTATCCGGCGCTATGTCACTGCGCCGCCGCGTCGGACGCGCCCCCCAAGGCATCCGGAGCATCAAATTGGCTAAAACACAAACCTGGGCGCTGGTCGGCAGCGAATCGCTGTTGGGGCGCGAATTGCGCGATCTGGTAGCAGTCGGCCACATCCCCGTCGATCTGAAACTGATTTCCGACGATCCCGAAAAGGCTGGCGCCTTAACCGAGCAAGCCGGCGAACCCGCGCTGGTCTGGGGGCTCGACGAACCCGCCGTGCGCGACGCGCAGGTGGTGCTGCTGGCCGGGATCGTCCGAAATCCACGCTGCAGGCGCTGGAACTGCGTGGCGGAAGCGCCCGGAACCATCGATCTGACGCATGCCGCGGAAGACCATCCGCGCTCGTTCATTCGCGCGCCTTTTGTGGAGCCCGCCGGTTTCCGCGCGCCGGACGATGCCGTGCACTCCATCGCGCATCCCGCCGCCATCGCCATCGCCATGGTGCTGCCGCGCCTGCATGCGCCTTCCCCGTGCGGCGATCCGTGATCCATATCTTCGAGCCAGCCAGCGCACACGGTACGCCGGGCGTGGAAGAACTGCAGCAACAGACCGTCGGGCCTGCTGTCGTTCAAGAGCATGCCCAAGAAAATCTTCGACGCACAGCTCAGCTTCAACATGCTGGCGCAATACGGCGAGGAAGCTCCAGAGTCGCTGGAATCGGCCGAATTGCGCATCGAACGCCATCTGGCCACGCTACTTTCGCGCCAGCATACTCCGCTTGCGGCGACACACTCCCATGCCGTCGCTGCGCTTAATTCAGGCTCCCGTATTTCACGGCTACAGCATTTCTTTGTGGGTGGAGTTCGAAGAGAATCCCGGCTCCGACGCCGTGGAATCCGTTTTGAACGACGAGCACATCGACGTGCGCCGGTCCGACCTGGAACCGCCTACCGCGGTCGGCATCGCCGGGCAGGATGGCATCGCGGTGGGCGCCGTGAACCATGGACCGCAACGAACCGCAGGCCTGCTGGTGCTGGCTGGTGGCCGATAATCTGCGCCTGGCGGCAGAGAATGCCCTCGCCGTCGGGAAGCAGTTTTTATGAGATCGGCGACCCTGGCGGTCCTGGCCGCTGGTGCTGTGCGCCACCGGCTGCGGCTATCATGTGGCCGGTCAAGCCGACCGCCATGCCGCAGACCGTTCACACCATCGCCATCACGCCGTTTGCGAACCGCACCATCCAATACAAATTGGCGCAGCGCCTTCCCGCCGACATCACCCGCGAGTTCATCTCCCGCACGCGCTACAAAATCGTAACCGACCCGAACAATGCGGACGCCGTGCTGAATGGCGCGATCCTCAATTTCACTTCGTACCCCATCATCGCGGACCAGGCCTCGGGCCGCGCCACCGTGGTGCAGTGCAGCGCCTACCTGAGCGTCACACTGACCGAACGCGCCACCGGCAAGGTGCTCTTCACCCGCCCGTCTTTCGAAGCCCGCGAGCGATATGAGATCAGCGTCGATCCGCAAACCTATTTCGACGAGAGCGGCGCCGGTGTCGAACGCTTGGGCCGGGATGTCGCGCGCGACGTGGTCACCTCCATACTGGAGAAGTTTTAGCGGCATGACTCCCCAGCAGTTGATCGCGCGGCTGGAACGCGGTGGTCCCGCGCCGGCATATCTGTTCATCGGCCCCGAAGCTTACCAGCGCCGGCGCGCGCGCGCGGCGGTGGTGAAAGCGGCGTTGGGCGAGGGCCGGGAAGAAGCCATCACCCATTACGACCTTAGCGAAACCTCGCATCGCGGAAGTTATCGACGATGCCCGCGCGCTGTCGCTCTTCGCATCCGAGCGGGTGATTCTCGCCGGCAACGCGGAAGGTGTGCTGCCGCGCGGCAAGTCCGATGACGATAGCGGCGAGAGCGACAGCGCCGGCTCTTCGGCCAATCCGCTGCCCGCGTACATGAAGGATCCCACCCCAGGCGTCATGCTGGTGTTCGATGCGCCGCGCTTCGATTTCGAAGGCGAAGACAAACGCAAGCAGGAGCGCGTCCGCAAATTCTACGCGGCGCTCGGCGACCCGGTGGAGTTCAAGCGCGCCTCTACAGAGGACGCCCGACGCGAAGCCGTGGCGCTGGCCCGTGGCGCGGGTCTCAGCATCGAACCGGCGATGATGGATCTGCTGGTGGAAGCGCTCGGCGCGGATCTCTCGCGCATCGCCGTGGAAATCGAAAAGCTGGCGCTGTACGCCGGCGGCCGGCCCGTAACGGAAGACGATTTGGCGCTGCTGGTGCCCGACGCGCGCGCCACCACCATCTTCGCCCTGGTCGGCGCGCTTAGGCCGCCGCGATCGCGCGCGCTCCCTTGAAATCCTCGACACGCTCTTCCGCGAAGGCGAGTATTTGCCGCTGGCGCTATCGTTCCTGTCAGCCCAATTCCGGGCCGCGCTGGTGGCGAAGGAGGCCGGCTTGCGCAGTCCCCAGCAAGTGCAGGGACACTTCGCCAAAATGGGCGTGCCGATGTGGGGATCGCGCGCCGAGCAGGTTTTTCAGACGGTGGCGAAGTTTTCGAAGCCGCAATTGGAGCGGGCCATGCAACTGACCTTCGAAGCGGATAAGGATCTACGCAGCGCGCGGCCGGATGACCGCATCGTGATGGAGCAGTTTATCTTGCGGCTGACGGGTTGACCGCGCCTACGCCGTCGCGAGCGCTTTCACCTTCAGGTGAAGCTGCGACTTGTAGCGGGCGGCGGTGTTCTTCTTGATGATGCCGATCTTAGCGGAGCGGTCGATCAGCGAGAAGGTCGCAGGCAGCAACTCGCCGGCCACCTTGGCATCTTTCGAAGTGAGCGCACGCCGCATGGCGCGAATCTGGTGGCGCAGGCGAGACTTGTTCTGCCGGTTGTACTCGGTGCGTTTTTCGTCTTGCCGTACGCGCTTAAGCGCGGAAAAATGATTTGCCATCTGGAAACAGACTAATCCTTACAAGAGATTCGTAACACACAGGATACCGCAACCCGGGCAACGCGGTCAACCGCCCTTCCGTCAATTGGATCGTAGAGCAAAGGCCACATAACCGCCTTTAACCTTTGTAGGCGTTGCGCTAGCCGTGGATCGCGTCTGCGCCGCAGCACAGAATACGATATATTCCTTGCCCCCAACCTCATACACCGCCGGTATGCCCTCAATCGGTTCTGAAACCTGAGCTTCCCAGAGCATCTTGCCGTTTTCTACATCAAAAGCCCGGACCCTTCGGTCGTTAGTGCCCGTGAAGATCAGCCCGCCCCCGGTGATCACCGGACCGACCTTAGGAAAATGAGTGCCCGTATCTACAATGCCCCTTGCCGCTAGATCGGCCACCTCGCCCAGCGGAATCGACCACTTGATGATGCCGTCGTTCAAGTCGTAGACGGTAAGTGAAGTCCACGGCGGCTTGATGGCGGACAGGCCATTGGCGATGAGGAAACCAAAGCTGCTCACGTATCGGGGTGCCTGGTTCTTCGGAACCGCCGGATCGACTTCCAGTTTCAATATGCACGGCAGGTCCTTGGAGACGACCGCCAGCATGCCGCGACCGGGATCGACCGCGGCCCCTCCCCAGTTAGCGCCACCATTATTGCCGGGCATTTGTACGCTCCCCCGGAAACTCGGCGGTGTGAACAACCCTTCATTGCGAGCGCTGAGGATCATATCGCGGAAACGCGCCCTGTCTTCTGCGCCCAGGTACGGGTTTAAATCCTCCACCGTGAACTTCTGGCGCGAGAACGGCGGCGGCTTCACCGGAAATGGCTGCGTCGCGGATACTTCTTCGCCCGGAACGTCTGAAGCCGGTACCGGCCGTTCCTCGATCGGCCAGATCGGCTTTCCAGTAACTCGATCGAACACCCACACAAAGCCTTGCTTGCTAACCTGTGCCACGACGTCTGTACTCTTCCCAGCAACTTGAATGGTCAGCAGCTTTGGAGCGGTCGGGTTGTCATAATCGAAAACGTCGTGGTGCACCATTTGGAAATGCCAGATGCGGCGGCCGGTTCGTGCATCGAGTGCCAGCAGGCAATCGGCGAAGAGGTTGTTACCGTGGCGATCCGCGCCATAGAAATTGTATTTGGCGCTCGCTGTCGGTGCGAAGATTATGCCGCGCTTTTCGTCCAAAGCAAACTCGCTCCAGACATTCGCACCACCGACTGTCTTCCACGCGTCCTTAGGCCACGTTTCATAGCCGAACTCTCCCGGACGCGGCACGGTATGGAAAGTCCAAACCAGTTTTCCCGATCGCACATCGAATGCGCGGATGTCGCCTGGAGCCGAGCCATAGCCCTGATTGGTGGCCGATCCAATAATCAACAGGTCCTCAAATACCCGGCCCGGCGTGGTGGACTGCACCGAAGTAAGTGTTCCCGGATCGCGATCCAGGCCGACCTTCAGATCCACCGCTCCGTTGACGCCGAACGAGCGGATCGGCTTGCCGGTCTGTGCGTCGATTGCGCGAAGCGACTGATCCGCGCAAAAGAGCAGCCGCCGATCTGTACGCTCGCGGTTTTCCCAATAATTGATGCCCCGATTGGTGATGACCTTGACCGCGGGCGACGGCGTGTACGCCCAGATCTCGCTACCGGTGGCGGCATCGAGTGCCACAATGGAATTGTTCTTCGCCAAAACATACATGGTCCTACCGATCACGATGGGGTTGAAGAAATAATGCTTATCGTCCCCGGTCGAGTACGTCCATGCCAGTTTGAGTTGGCTCACATTGGAACGGTTGATTTGCTTCAGGGAAGAGTATTGAGCGGCATCCGGATCGCCGGAATAATCGCGCCAGGTGGTGTGCGTCTGGGCAAACAACGCGCTAGTAAAGGCAAGAGCCAAACATCCGACAGGCTGGAAAAGTTTCATTGGGTCTCTTGGCTATAGTATCGAAGCAGAAGGTTCGGCCACCAAAGTGATACCATAAATCCACTCATGCTGAACCCGAAGTCAAACCAAGGCCGATGCTGCTTTGCTGTCTGCGTTTTATTCTCGATGGGGCAAGCGTACGCGAGCGATGGTGGGCCAAAGTTCACCACCTTTGACGTGACCGGTGCCACCGCTCCTCCGGGAGGTACAATTCCGACAAGCATCAACAGCTCAGGGACTGTTGCCGGCTACTACGTTGCCGATGACAGTTTCCACGGTTTTGTGCGAACACCGGATGGACTGATCACAACGTTCGATCCTATAGGATCGGCCTCGACCACCGTTTCCGGGATTAACGAGAATGGCGATATTGTCGGCTCGGCTTCGTTCTCCCAAGGCTTTGTTCGCCACGCCAACGGGAACATAACCACCTTTGCCGTTCCGGATGAGGCCACCCAGGGGTATGGCATCAACGCCCACGGAGATACAGCCGGTTCTGCCACCGATGCTGATAATGTCAGTCACGGTTTCGTACGATCCCCCCAGGGCATAATTACTACCTTCGATGTGCCCGGCGCCGGAAGCGGGACTTACCAGGGCACGTTCGTTAATAGCATCAACGACGCCGGAACGATAACCGGATGGTATCGCGACTCAAGTGGGGGCTATCATGGTTACATTCGACTCGCGACGGGTAAGGTAACTAATATCGACGTACTGGGTGCCGTAACGGGCGATGGGCAAGGCACTTACGCGGTAAGTATTAATGATGCCGGTGTCATCGCGGGCTACTACAGCGTTGAAAACTACAATTATCAAGGCTTCATTCGTTCGGCCAGCGGCGCGATTACCACGTTTGGCGTGAGTGGTGCTGAATTCACAAACCCGCAGGGCATCAACGCGCAGGGCTTTGTCGTGGGATACTGCGGCACACAGGATCAGACTTCTTACGGTTTCGTCCGTGCTCCCAACGGCGGAGTTGCGATTTTTCAGGCGCCCGGCGGAGGTGCGCGCACTCCGGGTACCTTCGCCATAGGAATTAACCGCGCCGGAGTGATCACCGGATATTTCATCAATGACGGCGGCGTGTTTCACGGCTACATCCTGAACCCGTAGCCGCGCGGATTATCTCCCTGAGAAAGGGAAATCGACGTGAGCAAGAAATCTATCAAGAGCGACTTGGCGAGGGTTGACCGCATGAAAGACGCCCAGATCGACTATTCGGACATTCCGCCGCTTGACAAGTCTTTGGTAGGTTGTCAGACAAACCTCCGGCAAGTGAGCTACAAGGTGCTGGCCGATAAGGGCAGAAGCAGCAGAACCGTCTTCGCCGTTGCGCCCCCCCCCGCCTTATAATGCAAACAGGCGCATGGACAAGACCATTCGCAAGTACACCGACTTCGACGAGATGAAGGCTGACGAGTACCGCTATTGGCAGAGTCGCCCGGTACATGAGCGTGTGGCTGCGGTTTCCGAACTCACCCAAGCAGCCTATGCGATGAAAGGCGAGGCCCCGGATATACCCAGACTTCAAAAAACGCTTGTCCATTTTGAACGAACACCGCGTTAGTACCCCCTCTCACCTTGGATACGGATGCCCCCGCAGCGTCGCAAACGCCCGGTAAATCTGCTCCGCCAGCATAGCCCGCGCCAGTTCATGCGGAAACGTCATGCGCGAAAGCGACAGCAGCACGTCCGCGCGGCCCCGCCAATCCGCAGGCAAACCGTCTGCCCCCCCCACCACGAATACCAAATCGCGCCCTTCCATCTCGGCTTGCGAAAACAACGCCACGAACGCCGCCGTATCCAGAGCCTTGCCCGCCGGATCCAACAGGATTCGTCGCGCGGCCGAATGTTTCGTCCAAAAATCCGTACGATCCGGCCGGATCTCGCGCATTTCACAAGGGGCGTAGCGGTTGGCGCGGCTCAGAAAATCCGCCGCTATGGCATTAGCGTGCGCATCGCGCGGCTTGCCGATGTAATACAGGAAAGTCTTCACTCCGGCGGAATTTCAAGGGTCTTGGCGTTGCGCCACAGACGTTCCAGATCGTAATACTCCCGCGATTTCGGCGCGAAAATATGGACCAGGAAATTCCCGTAATCCGCCAGAATCCATTCCGCCTGCGTGTAGCCTTCCACGCTATAAGGCAGTTCGCCCGCCTTCTTCAAACGCATTCCCACTTCGTCGGCGATCGCCTGCACGTTGCGCGCATTGGCGCCCGTACAAATCACGAAGTAATCGGAAAAAGCGGTGATCCCGGTCAGATCCAGTACCTTGATGTCGGTAGCTTTCTTGGCTTCGGCGGCGCGCACTGCCACCAGCCATCCTGCTGATTCGGTTGGGGATTCGGTTACGGAATCCGATTCGTTGCGGTTCAGATCAACCTTTGTCAGAACACACTCCCTGACCGTATCGTACTACAATATAGGTAATCGCTCATGCGTTTTTTCCTACTCGTTACGTTCGGTACGGTACTGTTGTGTGCGGCTCCGCAAACGCCGCCCGCCGCTGTTCCCGCTGCGTCTGCCACCGAAGATGCCGACGTGCTTCGTGCGCGCCTGGCCATCGAACGCCTGCGAGCCCTGGTCGATGCCGGCGCACTCCCCCGCGTTCAACTCGAACAAGCCCAAGATAACCTGGGTGACGCGCAGGATATGGCGGTGCTCCGCCGCACCATGTATGGTCAGGATCTTACCGAAGATCAGGCCAATGAAATGGTCGCCGCCGCCCAGCGCCGCCTGGACCGCCGCCAAAAGCAACTCGACCGCGCCCGCGGCATGATCGATTCCGGCATCGTGGCTCGCAACGATTTGGAGCCGCTCTCCGAACAAGTCGAGTTTGCGCGCAAGGAATACGATCTGGCGGTATCGCGCGCCCGCCTCAATCGCGACCTCATGGAGATGGCACGCGCCGAGCAGTCCCGCCCCGTGCATCCCGCGGATCCGGCTTATGGCGTAGGCCCGGCGTCCATCCACTTCGAAGGCGCGGGCGTTTTTACTCCCGCCGAATTTCAACAAGTATCCAGCGCCTTTGAGCGCCGCTTCTCGAAACCCCTGCCCGTCAGCGCAATGGGCGAGACCGCCGTCCACCGCGCCCTGGGCTTCGATCATCGCGGCCGCGTGGATGTTGCCCTCAGTCCCGATCAGCCCGAAGGCGTTTGGTTGCGGCAGTACCTTGAAGCGCGCCGCATTCCGTACTTCGCCTTCTGGCGCGCACTGCCCGGCAAAGCTACCGGCGCGCACATTCACATAGGGCCAGAGAGCACTCGGCTCGCCGCGGTGGCGGACTAGAGGCCTATTTGAGTTCTCTCCGCGTACTTCTCTCCGAAGAACAGATCCGCAATCGCGTCCAGGAAATGGGCGCCGAGATCGATCACGATTATCCCAGCGGCAACCTCCATCTGGTCTGCATTCTCAAGGGCGCCTGCTTCTTCATGACCGACCTGGCCCGTTCGCTGCGCCGCGAGGCGTATGTCGATTTCATGGGAATTTCGAGCTACGGCAAAGGCAAATCCACCTCGGGTGAAGTGAAGGTCACCAAGGATCTGGATTTCTCCGTCGAAGGCGCCGACCTCCTAATCGTCGAAGATATTGTGGATAGCGGTGTCACCCTCACTTATCTCATCCACCTGCTCGAACAGCGAAAGCCGCGCTCCATCCGCATCGCCGCCCTGCTCGATAAACCGGATCGCAGGCTTCGCCCGGTCGAAGTCGCCTACGTCGGCTTTCGCATTCCCGATGAGTTCGTGGTCGGTTACGGCCTCGATCATGCCGAACGCTATCGCAATCTCAAAGACATCTGCATTCTTGACCCCGATTAAAACTCGCCCTGGTACGGGCCGTTGCGCTCACGTGGATTCCTTCCGGGTTTGCCGATCCACTCGGGAACTGATGCCGGAGTTGGAACCAGAAGACATCGCGCAGGCGCTGGCATTCGCCGCTGCGAGCCTTGAGGACAGCGCGGCGGAAAGTAACGCCGCCTGACCGGTCCGCCATGCATGTGGTTTGGATCAGGGCGTTCCCCGCGATGCGGCCGCCGTTTTGCGAAGTCTCATTCGCACTGGCAAGGAACGCCGTGGTTGTAACGCTCGATGCGGACTTTCACGCCATCCTGGCAGTCTCTGGGCAGCAAGGCCTTGGCTTAAGACGTATCCGGTGGCAGGGTTTAGGCGCATCGAAAGTCGTTGAAGTAGTTCGAAAGATCCTGGCCAACTTCATACCAAGCTGACACGCGGCTGCTTGGTCGAAGCCTAACTAAGCGCGTTTCCCGGTATTAATCCCGCCATCGACCCAACTTCCGGATGGCCTTTGATCCAGGGCCTAGATCCTGGCGCATTATGATTGGCTGATTGAAACTGAAAAAAGCTTGCTTCGGCAAGGGAGCTTAACAAACTTCCTTGAAAAGCGATTAGCACTCCCGGCACGAAAGATCGCCTTTATAATTAGAGGCTGGACTGCCGGCCCTCGGGAGGATGTGATGCAAGCTGCTACTCAGATGACGTCCGAAGCTTTGTTCCAAAGGTGCGCGGAGCGCGCTCCCATTTACGACCGGGAGAACCGGTTCTTCACCGAAGATTTCGAGGAACTCCGGGTCGCGGGATATTTGTTGATGCCGATACCGTCCGAGCTAGGGGGATGGGGGATGACGCTGCCGGAGGTCTGCCGGGAGCAGCGCCGGCTGGCATATTATGCGCCTGCCACCGCGCTGGGCTTGAACATGCACTTGTACTGGATGGGTTTGTCCGCCGATCTGCGCCGCGCGGGCGATCGCACGCTGGAGTGGATGCTCCGGCAAGGCGCAGCCGGAGAAGTGTTCGCCGCCGGTCACGCCGAAACCGGTAACGATATTCCAGTGCTGCTCTCCACAACCAAGGCGGAACGGGTCGATGGCGGCTATCGTTTTTGCGGACACAAACATTTCGGCAGCCTGACACCGGTTTGGACCCGGCTTGGTTTACATGCCATGGATACTAGCGATCCGGCGGCGCCGAAGATTGTGCATGCATTTCTGCCACGCGACACGCCGGGGTACCGGATCGAGGAAACGTGGGATGTGCATGGGCATGCGCGCGACGCGTAGCGACGATACGGTTCTCGAAGGATGCTTTGTGCCAGACCGCTACATCGCTCGGGTGGTGCCCGCGGGGGCGGCGGGCCTGGACGTCTTCGTGGCCTCGATTTTTGTTTGGGCCTTGATGGGGTTCGGCAATGTCTATTATGGTTTGGCGCGTTATGCGATGGATCGCACTGTCGAGACCGTGAAGAAGAAGCGCTCGATCGCCATGTCGCGCCCCATGTCGTACCATGCCGAAGTGCAGCACATGATCGCGGAAATGGTGATCGAGTTGGAAACGGCCGAAGCACTGCTGGATCGGGCCGCCGGCGATTGGGCGGATAACACTGACCCCGAAAAGGTGGGTGGATTATTAATGCGCGTGCTGGCGGCAAAATATCGCGCGGTCGAGAGTTCCTGGCGGGTGGTGGATATGGCCATGGAACTGGCGGGCGGTTTAGGGATCTTTCGCGCCGCTGGGTTGGAGCGGGTCTTCCGGGATGCTCGTCTGGGCCGTATTCATCCGGCAAATAGTTTTCTCACGCACGAATTGCTGGCGAAATTGACCCTGGGCATCAACCCGGACGAGCAGCCCAGGTGGGGCTGATGGTATTCTCGGTCGAGGGAGGGCTGGATGCCCCAGTACGTAATCGAAAGAGAGGTTCCCGGCGCAGGGAAGCTAACCGAGGACGAAATCCGGGAAGTCTCAATTCGGTCACTGGCGGTGCTGAAGGACTTGGGCTCTAGTATTCAGTGGATGCACAGCTACGTCACCGACGACAAGATCTATTGCGTGTACTTCGCGAACGATGAAGAGAAGGTTCGCGAGCATGCGCGGCGCGCCGGCCTGCCGGCGAATCGAGTTTCGGCGGTGCGACGGCTTCTGAACCCTGAAAAGGTCTAGGCGAACCGGGCACTTCAGCCGCGTTGCACAAACTCCAGCACCTCATCGGCGGTCATCGCGCGGCCCTTCGCCCAAGCCCTCGTCCGCTCGGCTTCAGACAGTTTTCCACCGGCGCGGCTGATGGCCTGATCGAGTTCTTCTTGCTCTGCCGGCGATAGCGAGATTCCCAGGTTTTCGCGCATGACTGCCGCCGCGCCCGCCAGTTTCAGCGCGTAATCCGGACGATCGCTCATAACAGGCGCACGCGGCCAGGTGTTCGAGCACCACGGCCATGCCGCGCCGGTGCCCCAGTTTATGAAAAATGGCGAAAGCGTCTTTGTACAGGCTGCCGCATGGCCGAAATGGTTCTGGCCGCGGCAGGCCAGATCCCCGAGATCGCGGAGCACCCCGGCCACTCCCCAAAGATCTCCAATCTGCTGAAATTCCTTCAGGCTTTCTTCATAGAGGCGGCGCGCCTCCTTCAAGTCACCCTGCGCCGCGGCGACGTCGCCCAAACCGGTCAGCGCAACAGCCATACCGCGGAAGTCGCGTGCCGAACGGAAAGCCTCCAAGGTTGCTTCATAGGCCGTTCGTGCGACCGCATAATCGCCTTGTTTCTTGGCGATGTTGGCAAGATTGCTGAGGCCCAGGACAAACCTGCCGGAGCCCAGCTCTTTCCACAGCAGCCAGCGCCCGCTCGATGTGCGATCGCGCCCGGTCATATTGTCCGGCTTTATTCCAGCCGACCGCCAGAGCGCTTTCCACCGTCGCAATCCCCTGTTTGTCGCCAAGCTGAAGTTGAATTTCAAGGCAGAGATTCATCAGCTCCGCGGCCCGAGTCGAAATCGAGTTGGGCATCCGCCAGGACTCCTGCCGCGTACAGGGCCCGGGCGCGATAAGCGCTTACGGGATTCGCGCCCGGTATATCGAGCAGCGCCGCCAGTGCGCGGCGCCCTTCCGTCAGATGTTCGCGCGCCTCCCAGAACCGAAAAAGGGCGCTACCCAGACGCAGCCCCCACTCGGCATTGCCCGACTCTACCAGGTACTCGATGGCCGCGCGGAAATTATCGTGCTCCGCATCGCAGCGGCCTAGCCACGCCTCCCGCTCGGCGGCGGCCATATCAGCCGCACCCTCTTCCGCCAACGACCAGGCAATAGGCCGACATGAGCCCGCCTGGCGCCTTCCATCTCGCCGCTTTGATCGAGCCGTTCTCGGCCATATTCACGGATGGTCTCGAGCATGATGAAGCGCGGCTCGGCATCTCCGGGTCCCATCTGGCTCAGCAGGCTCTTGTCCACCAGCGAGGTCACGCCGTCAAGCACATCCATCCCCAAATCCTCTCGCGCGTTGCAGACGGCCTCGGCCGCTTCGAGCGTGCAGCCCGCCCACAAAAACCGAGAGCCGCCGGAACAGCTTCTGTTCCGCGGGCGTCAACAGATCGTGACTCCAGTCGATGGCACGCCGCAGCGTGCGCTGGCGTTCAGGCAGGTCTCGAGCGCCACCGGTCAGCAGTTCCAGCCGGCTGGCGATACGCGCCAGCAAACCCGCGGGCGGGAGAACTTTGATTCGGGCGGCAGCCAGTTCGATGGCCAGCGGCAGACCGTCCAAGCGCCGGCAGATCTGGACGATGGCGTCGGCGTTCTGCACGGTCAGGGAGAAATCGGGCTTAACGGCCTTGGCTCGCTGGACGAAGAGCGCGATGGACGGAAAATCCAGCAGGCGGCCCGGCGAAAGCGGCGCATCGGATTCCGGCAGCGGCAGGGGCGGCACCGAAAACTCCCGCTCGCCATAGACTCGAAGCGCCGTTCGGCTGGTGACCAGGGCCTTGGTCGCCTGGACATGCATCCAGAATCTCCGAAACATCCGCCGCCGCGGCCGCGACCTGCTCGAAGTTATCCAAGACGAGCAACATGCGGCTGAGGCCCGCCAGGTGTTCCTTGACCACTTCGATGAGCGCACGTCCGGGCGCTTCGCGAACACCCAGGCCTTGGGCGATGGCGGAAACCACCAGCTTCGGATCGATGAGGGGCGCCAGATTCACGAATCGAATGCCCCCCGGAAAACTGTCGACCGTATCGCTGGCGGCCTGAAGTGCCAGCCGGGTTTTCCCGGTGCCTCCCGGACCGGTCAGGGTGATCAGCCGGATTTCAGGATCGAGCAGAAGAGGCTGCAATGCGGAGCGTTCCGCGCGCCGCCCGATGAGCGGGGTTCTTTGCAGCGGCAGATTGTGCGGCAGCCGCGCTCCGGGTTCTGGAGGGGGAGTTGCCACTACCGCAGCCGATCAGCGCCACATCCACCTCCGCCGCCGTGGGCCGCAGCGATGGGTCCTTGTGCAGCATGGCCAGGATGAGAGATTCGAACGGCGGCGGAATGTGCGGGTTCAAGGTACTGGGCAGAACCGGCGACTCGGAGTGAATGGCATGCAGCATGGCCATCAGTGAGTCGGCGTGGAACGGATGCCGGCCCGTGGCCATTTCATAGAAAATTATTCCGAGCGAAAACACGTCGCGAGGACGCCGCTACGTTCTCGCCGCGCACCTGTTCCGGAGACATATAGGCGACCGTCCCTAATATCTGGCCTGGAGTGGTGACGTCGAGCGGCCTGAGGGCCTTCGCTTTCGCGCGCCAAACGCGCCAGTCCGAAATCCAGGATTTTCACGTATCCGTCCTTGCGCACCATGATGTTGGCGGGCTTGATATCCCGATGAACAATCCCGGCTGCATGCGCCACGGCCAGCGCCTTGGCGATCTGTCCGCCCACCGGAGCCAGCGATGCCGGATGCCGGACCGGCGTCCAGGATTTCGCGCAGGGTCTGGCCTTCCACCAGTTCCATGACTATGTAGCGCCCTGCGTCGCAAGTTCCGATATCGTAAATCGTGATGATATTCGGATGATTGAGCGCGGATGCCGCGCGGGCTTCACGCTCGAACCGCCGCACGCGATCGGAATCCAGCCGGTGGCTGTTGGGCAGCAATTTGATGGCTACACTTCGTTCCAGCCGCTGGTCGCGGGCGAGATAAACTTCACCCATACCCCCGGCGCCCAGCGGGGAGAGAATTTCGTATGAACCGAGAACACGGCCGGTAAGTGAGTACCCCGGCAAGGCCCTGCCGGCTGGGTGTCCAAGGCCGCATCGGGAGTGGTCACCATGAATGTTCCGGCCTCCGCCTGGGCGGCCAGCAGGGAGTGGACTTCCTGCCGCAACCCCGCATCGCCTGAACAGACTTGCTCCAAAAAGACCTCGCGCTGATCGGACGGCCGGTCCAGGGCCGCGTGATAAATCTCGCGCACGCGCTGGAACCGCTGCGAGGTCATGGTGTCTTGCGGTTGAGCTCACGATACAGCCACGCGCGTGCCAGGCTCCAGTCCCGCCTCACTGTCCCCACCGACACTTCGAGTACTTCCGCCGTCTCTTCCAGGCTCAAGCCGCCAAAAAAACGCAATTCCACGATGCGGCCCTGACGCGGCGCGAACGATTCGAGTGCCCGTAAGGCTTCGTCGAGCGCCACCAGGTCGAGAGAGGTTTCGAGCGGAGCGCCTTCCACCAGCGACAAGGATACGTGCTCCGTACCGGCGCCTCGCTTTTCGCAATGTTGCGCGCGAGCGTAGTCCACCAAAATGTGGCGCATCATCTGCGAGGCCATCGCAAAGAACTGGGCGCGGTTCTGCCACCGTACGTTCTTCCAGTCGATCAGCCGGAGGTAAGTTTCGTTCACCAAAGCGGTGGTTTGCAGGACATGCCCGCGCCGCTCCTTCGCCAGGTGTGCGGAGGCCACCCGATGCAACTCCTGTTGGAGCACAGGCGCCAGCCGTTCCATGGCCCTTAGGTCGCCTCCGCCCCAGGCTATCAACAGTTCGGTGATGTCCGGCGAAGCCTCCACCGGCCTCGACCCGATCGATCGCCCAGCCATTCCCCCTCCCTGCCGATACATTATACCGGGCGACGCCGACGGCGAGGTTAGTACATCCCTAAGCGCTCGATGGGACAAGTCCTGGGATTCTGATTTTACCGACCTTGCAGAATTACGGTTCTCCACCCAAAGGGGTCCACTTGGAAGAATTGCGATTACCGCACTTCGCAGGTTGAGGCCCTTCTGAGGCAGTACGCTATTTCGATCGCGCAGTTGGAACAGTCGCCGCGAATTAAAACCATTTGGATCAGCCGTTGCAAATGACTTCCCATGCCCTGCATGCGGTCGATCCGAAGTTCGTCCATCTGATGACCCAAGGCCAGCTCGCGTGAACCGCCGGGACGCGAGATAATGGACTCGTGTACATCGCTAGAGCCATAGCGCAGCAATCCGTATTCTTCGCGGCCGTCTCGCGGATCACGCTCCCGCCGCAAGTCGTTAGCCTCACGCCAATGCTCGGAACGGATGGAAACGGCAACGATGCTGTTTTCTTCAGGGTCGTACTGGCCGACAATTCGGTACCTCGCAACCAGCTCCTTGCGTTCACGCGCAAGATTTCGGCTTCGATCATCGACCAGCTAAATCCGAACGAGGAATGGGGTGTCTGGCCATATTTCGATTTCATCGCCCAAAGCGAAGAAGCTCGGAACAAACAACCAATATGGGCTTGATCGAATGGGCTACCCGGACGATCTGCTGCAATACGCAAAGCAAATGGCCGATGCTTATCCCAATGAGGCCCATCAGCCAAGTTTACGGCGAGCACTCTCCAGCGCCTACTACGCCCTGTTCCATTTGCTGATTGCCGACGCGGTCGCTCATTGCTCCGATCCGCGATTCCGCTCCGCGCTCGGGCGCCTGTTCGACCACGGCCCGATGAAGCATGTGTGTGAGAACACGGTGGAGAGAATCAAGAACCAATTCCATCCGACGCCGCCGGATGATCCCGAGCGTACGGTTCAATATCATCTCCACAACGTCGCTGATACCTTTTCCCAAGCGCAACAGAACCGTACCGACGCCGACTACAACCTGCTCAAGGAATGGCAGCCGGGTCAAGTCTCATTGGCAATCGAGGCCGTAGAAGATGCCTTCAAGAGCTGGCAGACCGTTCGGGAAGAACAAGCCGCCAAAGATTTCCTAATGGCCATGATTCCGACTCGGGAGAAGAAGCAGGGTCAAAAAGCCGGCCAAAAGCCGAAGCCGAGACCCACCTTGGCTGACCCGGACGCTCCCTCTCCTTAGGGGCCCTTGTATACGCGTTCGAGCCAGGTACGGCCGAATCGTACGATCAGACCAAGTATTCGTGCCATAGAAATACCCACGTTGACGCGGGGCACACGAAAAACAGCCATTGCGTCGGGTTGAATTTAGCGGTGCGATGGGATCGGGTTCAGTCTTCTCAGTGGAGTACGCACAACCTGTCAGGATGACACCCTTTACACGTCGTCTTCTCGCTCCTGATCGACGTGCCGCCCGTATCCACCAACCGAAAGTTGCGCGAGAGACGATCAAGGTGTTTTTGCCCAATCACCCGATCCAGCAAACCGCTGTCCCACAGTTTTTCGATTGGCTTTGTTTGCCCAACTTTGTCACCCCCGGCGGAACCGCAAAAAACTGCCCAAATTTGCCCAATCGCCCGGCGCGCCAACCCCGAGATTTTCAATCGGCTTTGTTTGTCCAGTTTCCTCACTGCCGCAGGCCCACGACGTTGCTCGAAACCACCGGTTTCCCCCGGAAATCGCTGAGTTCCACATCCTCGGCATCTTCCAGGCTCAGCGCATTGCGCCACTTCGTCGAGGCCGGTTTGTCCCAAATGACTTCGACGTCTTTGAGCTGCAAGTGGCGCGCCCAGCGCACCTGCAGCCCGTCCACCGTCTTCTGCAGCGGTGAATCCGGATCGTTCGACACGAATAGCTTGATATTGCTGAGGCTCACGCCGTCGAGCCAGCTATCCGGGTGGCCGTGGATCATCGACGTACCCTTGCCGTGCGCGACCACATTGTGGATCAGCACGTTCCGGATCGCACCGGCCGGCGGCTCATGGGCGCGCGCTGTACCGTCCACCTCGCTCCGCCGCTTGATGTTGAAGTGGATGGGGTCGCCATCGCCCCACCAAAACCAATCGTGGCGTCGGCAATCGATCGTTAGGTTCGATAGCACCACGTCGCTCACATAGCCGCCATCGAATACCATGAACGCGATGCCGCGGTTCGAATCCGTGATCACCGTATTATCAATGGTCACGTGCCGGATGCAATTCATATTGCCGTCGCAAAACTTGATGGCGCTCGAGGCCGACGACAGGCGGCAATTGGTGACCGTGATATTTTCGCAAGGCAGCGCCGGTCCCCAGATATCCGAGGAATAGAACACGATGGCATCGTCGCCGGTCTCGATGGTGCTGTTGGCGATATGCACGTCTTTGCAGCCGTCGGGATCGATGCCGTCGGCCCAAACCGCTTCCTTTAAACTCGACTGAATGTAAACGCCGTCGATGGTCAGCCGTTCGCAGGCGTACGGATTGATGGTCCAGCTTCGCGAACGGATGAACGACAATCCCGCGATGCGCACATCTTTGCAGCGCAGCAGCAGCACCAGGTGCGGGTACATCTTTTCCGTGGGAAAGCCCGCCGGGAACGAACGCATCAGCGGCTTGCCCAGGGCTTTCGCCAGCAGCATATTCTCGCGAATATAAGCATCGTCGAAATCGCCGTTCGGTAGCCACTGATAAGCCGCTTGGCCGTCGACCGTCCCGCGCCCTTCAAGGCTGATGTTGTCCACGCCCTCGCCGTAAAACAGGGCGGCTTTATCGAATGCCTTGCTGTCGAGCGATGCGAACAGCGTGGCGCCGGAGTCGATCAAGATCCGCACGTGGCTGCGCAAGTGCAGCGTGCCTGAGGTATATTCGCCGGCCGGCAGGTAAACAGTTCCGCCCCCCGCCGCGCCCGCTGCATCGATCGCTTTCTGTATCGCAGGGCGCGCATCCGAAGTCTTGCGGCCCATCGCGCCATAGTCTTTAACGCTGAACGTTCCCTCGGCCGCAGACGCCGGCCCAAGTGCCGCAGCGAAGAGGCAGGCCGCAGGCAGCGTGAGGATGCGCATGCTTCAAGCTATCAGATTCGGTTCCGCGCCCGCCGATGGTTCCGGCTCCGGTTCCTGCACCGGAGGCGCAGGCTCGCCCGGCATCGGCGTAGGCTCCTGAATCGGAGGATCGGGTTCGCCCGGCATGGGAGTCGGCTCGTGTACCGGCGGTGGAGGTTCGTGCACTGGATCGGGCTCCTGCAAAGGTTCGGGCAGATGGTCGGGTTCAGGCTCGTCGACCGCCGGCGCCGCAGCCACCGGAGCCTCGGGTTCGGTAGCGGGTACCGGTTCGTGCACCATCGGAACGCTATGCATAGGCTCGTCCAGCGGCACTTCGCATTCACAGCAATCGCTGCAGCGCCCGCACTTCGAGCATAAATGATTGGCGCAAGTGTCTTTCGTACACCACACGCATATCCGCGTGGATTCTTCACTGCAGATAGAACAATGGAACGGCATGCCTACTTTTTCTCCGTTTTGGACGCCGCGCCGGGTTGCTTGGCCAGGATGCCGCGGCAGCGTTGCGCTTCGTGATCCATCACGGCGCACTCCTGTTCGTGCGTGGCCGCAAGATCCAGAATGTAGCGTTGGAAATGCTCGCGATTCGCCCCGTTCTCCGCCATCTGGCTATTCAGCAAGTCCGCCACCGCCGGATTCCAATATTTTCGAATCCCTTCTTCAATCGATAGCAGCGTCTTTTCGAGCGACTGCATGCGGAAAAACGTAACCAGGTCGGCCGACAGTTTCTCCGGCGCATTAGATAGCGCCAGCGCTTCCGTCGCCAGGGCTTTTGCCTGCACCTTACTAGCCTCAAGCTGCGTAATGTAAGTATCGGGCACCCCGTTCTTCACCATTTCCTTGGCGTCGATCTGGTCCAGGATCGGGCCCCATACGCTGCGCATGCGCGGCGATATCCTTCAGCACCGGGCGGATGTCCCAATCGGTCTCGATCCCTTTGTCCTGCGCGCCGAGGGGCGCAATCAGGGCCGTCGCCAACCATAACGCGTGAATCCAACGCACTCGCATTCTTATTTCAATCTAACATCGTGGCGCGCGAACCCGCCGGGCGTGCGAGGCGGGCGATGTGCTATTTATTTGGTTCGTGCTCCGCGCCATACCCATCGTCCTCGCCGCCTTAGCCGCGCCCGCCTTTACCCTCGATCTCACCCATGCCACCATCGTCACGCCGCCTGCATTTTCCCCGTCCGCAAGCCAAAGCCGTCACCATGCTGGTCGAGGAAGTCGACAAGCGCTCCGGCGTCCGCTGGGAATCCGCGCCCGCCCAAAGCCCCGTCGCCATCCAGATCCGCACGCGGCGCCGGACCCCGCGAAGGCTACACCATCCACACATCGCCGCGCGGCGTAACCATCGGCGTAACCTAGAAGGCAACGACGCGCGCGGCGTCCTATTCGGAATCGGCCGCCTGCTGCGCGAGTTGCGCATCGCCCGCGGTTCCATCCAACTGCCCGATGGCTTCGCCGAAACCAGCGCCCCGCGCTACGCCCTGCGCGGACACCAACTGGGCTACCGCCCGAAATCCAATACTTACGACGCCTGGTCCGTGCCGCGTCTTCGAACAATATATCCGCGATCTCGCCGTCTTCGGCAGCAACGCCGTCGAACTCATCCCGCCCGCGCTCCGACGATGCCGCCGACAGCCCGCATTTCCCACTGCCGCCCATGCGCATGATGGTCGAACTCTCGCGCGTGCTCGACGCCTACGGCCTGGATGTCTGGATCTGGTATCCCGCCATGGACCACGATTACACCGACCCCGCCACCGTCGCATCCGCACTGCACGAATGGGGCGACGTGTTCCGCCAGTTGCCTCGCGTCGATGCCGTTTTCGTGCCCGGCGGCGATCCCGGCCACACCGCGCCCGGGCCGCTGATGGACGCTGCTCGGCAAAAGAAACTGAGGTTCTGCATCGCTATCATCCGCGCGCCCAAATGTGGGTTTCGCCGCAAAGCTTCAACCAGGCATGGCTCGATGAATTCCTCGCCATCCTGCGCGACCAGCAGCCCGCCTGGCTGACCGGCGTCGTTTTCGGACCGCAGAACCGCATGTCGCTGCCCGCCCTGCGCGCCGCCGTGCCCGCCCGCTATCCCATCCGCCACTATCCCGACATCACCCACAACATTCAGTGCCAGTTCCCGGTGCCCGATTGGGACCCCGCCTGGGCGCGTCACCGAAGGCCGCGAAAGCATCAATCCGCGGCCTCTCGAAGAGGCGCCGCATCTTCCGCGCCTTTCAGCCGCCCACCATCGGCTTCATCAGTTACTCCGAAGGCTCCAACGACGATGTCAACAAATTCGTCTGGAGCGGGCTGGCGTTGGAATCCGGACCAGGACGTCGCCGGGATTCTGCGCCAGTACAGCCGCTACTTCATCGGCGACCCGTTCAGCGAAACTTTCGCCGCAAGGCCTGCTGGGCCTGGAGCGCAACTGGCACGGCCCGCTAGCGTCGAATGCCGGCGTCGACGGCACGCTTCGCGCAATTCCAGGCGATGGAACATGCCGCTCCGCCCGCCGTGCTGCGCAACTGGCGCTTCCAACAGGCGCTCTACCGCGCTTATTACGATGCCTATACCCGCAAGCGCCTGCTGCATGAAAACGCTCTCGAAGACGAAGCTCTGCGCAAACTCCGCGACACGCACGATACCGGCGCCGCAGCCGCCATCCTCGATCGCGCCGTCACTCAGCCCGCCGCCCCGCAGTGGCGCGCGCGTATCTTCGAATTGGCCGAAGCGCTGTTCCAAAGCATCGGCATGCAACTGAGCGTGCCCCGCTACCAAGCCATCGGCGTCGATCGCGGCGCCAGTCTCGATACCCTCGATGTGCCCCTGAACAATCGCCTGTGGCTGGAGCGCCGCTTCGCCGAAGCCCATGGCGACCCCGCCGAAATCGACCGCATCCTCGCGTGGACCGATCCCGGCCCCGGCGGTTTCTATGACGATTTGGGCGATCCCTCGCGCCAGCCCCACCTCGTTCGCGGCAGCGCCAGCCTGGAATATCATGCGCACTGGCCCCGCTCCTGGTGGACCTATGCGGAATCGTTTTACGATGAACCTTTACAGATGCACTACTCCGGTCTCGATGCTTCGGCGCAGTATCGCCTGCGCGTGGTGTACGCGGGCGACAGTCCGGGCCGCAAGATCCGCCTGATGGCCGGAGCACGCGAAGTGCATCCGTTGATGTTGAAGCCGCAGCCCGTGCGGCCGGTCGAATTCGACGTCCCCCGCGAGGCCACCGCCCATGGCGATCTGGAACTCTCGTGGTATCGCGAAGCGGGCTTGGGCGGGAACGGCCGCGGCTGCGAAGTAGCGGAAGTCTGGTTAATGAAAAAATGAATACGAATTGGGAAAATCCCGTTAGAAAACGATTGCGTGAAGGGCTGCCGGTAGTGGCCGCCACCATTACAGTTGCCAGTCCCGATGTGGCCGCCCATTGCGCCACCTGGGCTTTGACTTTCTGTGGGTCGAGATGGAGCATTCCCCCATCACCCTCGAAACTCTGCGCAACATGGTGCTAGCCACCCGCGGCCTGCCCGCCATGACCTTCGCGCGCGTCCCCGTGAATGAATTGTGGACCGCCAAGCGTGTGCTCGATGCGGGCGTGACCGGCGTCATGTTCCCCTTCAGCAGTACCCCCGAACTGGCCGCCCAAGCCGCCGCCGCGTGCAAGTATCCACCGGCCGGCAGGCGCGGATCGGGCCCTGTGCTGGCGCGCACCACCTGGCCGGCGGGCGATGCCGGCTATCATGATTCGGCCGACGCCAACGTGATGGTCATCATCATCATCGAAGAGGCCCGCGCCGTCGAACGCATCGATGAGATTGCCGCCACCCCCGGCGTGGATGTCCTGTTCATCGGCACCAACGATCTGTCATTCTCGTTGGGGCTACGCGGCAAACAGGACGACCCCAAACTGGAAGCCGCCATCGCGCGCATCGTCGAAGCCGGCAAGCAACACGGCAAGTTCCTGGGCCGTCCCGCCGCCACCCCGGAACTCGCGCAAAAACTACATGGAGCAAGGCTTCCGGCTGTTCCAGGGGCCCACCGATCTAGGCCTGATGGGCACGGCCGGTAAGCGCTATCTGGAGCCATTCGGCACGGCGGGCCGGGGCCCTGCGGTGCAGGCTCTCTACTAGCGTCGGGCGATTCGATCCAGCGTCAAGCCCCGCAAATCTTCCAGCAGGAAATCGGGCCCATACCCGCGCAGTTCCTCGCGCGTCGAGATCCCGGTGTGTACCGCGATCGAAATAATGCCGTTGCCTTGCGCCGCCTTGATATCGCTCGGCGCGTCGCCCACCAGCGCAATCAGAGCGTCCTTCGCGATCCAGCCTTCGGCCCGTGCCCGCCGGATCGCCAGGCGTGCCAAACCCGTGCGGTCCTTGGCCATCTCTCCAAACGATCCGAAACGAAAATACTCCTTCAACCCGGCGCGCTCCAACTTCCGCCATCCGATACGGGTCAGGTTGCCGGTCACCAGCCCGAGCACTACGCCTTCTTTCGCCAGACGGCGCAGCAGATGGCGCACGCCCGGGCACGTCTTGCGCTGTAAATTCGGAACGCTGCTGACATAGATCCGTTGCGCGTGGCGTATGATCTCCGGCATAGCGCGCTTCACCGCGGCCTGCGACGCGCCCGCATCCTGCATCATACGGCTCAGGATGTCCGGATCGAGCATGCCGTGCACCGGGATATGATCGGTGCTGGTTTCGAGGCCGGTCACTTGGCGGACGGCGTCCACCAGCGCCTGCCGGTGATGCGGACCCGCCCGCCGCACCAGGGTGCCGTCAATATCGAATAAGACCAGCGCCGCAGCCGATTTCATACGCCAGCTTTGAATCTGTTTGGAATCTAAATTTGAGTTTAACGTGGAAGGATTTGGTGGACGACGGGGGGATCGAACCCCCGACCTCTGCATTGCGAACGCAGCGCTCTCCCAGCTGAGCTAGTCGCCCACGCGGATCGGACAAGACAACTACAATATATCATGATGGCCGAACGGGATCTAACCGGACAACTGGAGAAAATGCAGCGCGAGTGGGACGACCGGGCGCGCGAGAATGCGCGCTTTTACGTCAACACGGAAAGGCAGGATTGGACCGACGCTGACTTCTTCCGTTCCGGCGAACGTACCGTTTCCGAAGAAATCCTGACCGACATGATCAACATCTGCCAAGGCAAAGACCCGAAGCAGATGCGCGTCCTCGAAATCGGCTGCGGCGCCGGACGTGTCACGCGTGCCTTGGCGCAAATCTTCGGCGAAGTCTATGGCGTCGATATCAGTGGCGAAATGGTTCGCCAAGCGAAAGAAGCGCTGTCTGGCGTCGCAAATGTCCACATCTTTCAGAACAACGGTAAGGATCTAAGCATCCTCGGCGACACCCGCTTCGATTTCGCATTCTCGTCGATCGTCTTTCAGCATGTTCCCAGCCGGGAAGTTATCGAAAGTTACGTTATGTCAGTACGCCGCCGATTGCGCCCGGGTGGGTTATTTAAGTTTCAAATCCAAGGCGGAGAAACAATAGATAATCCGCCCGATGATACTTGGCTCGGTGTTACATTTTCCGAGCAGGAAGCTCGTGACATGGCCCTGCGATGTGACTTTGAGATGCGCTATAGCTACGGTGCCGGCAGTCAGTACTTCTGGTTATGGTACTTCAACCCTAAGTTGCTTTCGCCTGCCTGGCGGCAGCATCGGGAGTATTTACTGAGAGTGGCTTACCGGAAATTACGGACCAGAGTCACGCGCTTGATAAAGGCCCCGAAAGCCAGCTAATTCAACCGTCTACTCCGGTTCGCTGGCTAGCCCAGTATTTCTTCATACGCTCGGAAACTACCTTGCGCTCCTGCTCGGCCATCGACTTACGACCGCGCCGGCGGGGTGCCGGTAAAGTACCAGTACTCTCAAACTGTTCTAACGAGGCGATAACCTCATTCAGCTTGTTTAGTTCCTCGTGTAACTCCCGAATTGCTTTGTT
Source organism: Bryobacterales bacterium (assembly GCA_963738345.1). Taxonomy (GTDB): domain Bacteria; phylum Acidobacteriota; class Terriglobia; order Bryobacterales; family Bryobacteraceae; genus Bog-159. Next base: position 133,749 of record CAVTWI010000002.1, on the reverse strand, counting down.
CAGGTCCATCGCAACAGTTTGAGCACGGCCTCCGCCGCGTCATCACTTATACCGCGTGGCCCTGTCAGCGTACCAGGAAAGGCCAGTGCGGCACAGGATGCAACTTATAGTGTACCGCGGCAAAATATCCTATCGCACCTAGGACAATCAGAACAAGACCTACGATAGTTAACACTTTACCCCATGGGAAGCGGCGACCTTCACGTTTGAGTACTAATAAGTAGCCGGCGAAGACTCCTACATAAAAGAGTACACACATCGGCAGAGCGAACAACAACATGTTAAATGCGTCCGGCGTGGGCGTCACAATCGCCGCAATTATAAAGATCCCCAGAATTGCATAGCGGCTGTGCTTTACCAGAAATGCCGGACTGACCACCCTGAGTAACGTGAGGAAGAAAATCAGGATGGGCATCTCGAACACCAATGCCACGCCCAACGTTACGTTCACGAACAGATCGAAATACTCATCGATCGAAATCATGGGATCGACCGAGTTCCCAATGCCGATGCCTAGCAAAAACGTCAGCGCGAATCGGAATGCCACGAAATAAGCGAACGCCCCGCCGCCAATGAATAAACCCGCCGAGCAAAGTATAAAAGGTATCGCGTAGCGCCGTTCCTTCTTGTATAGTCCAGGAGAAATGAACGCCCACACCTGGTAAATCACCCACGGCGAAGCCAGGAACAGCGCGCACAGAAATGGCAGCTTCACCCAGATCACGTTGAACTGTTCCATCGGGGTGATGGCTTTCAACGTGGGCGGCTTAATCCCCAGGGTGGTTAATGCTTCAATCGCCGGCGCCGCAATCACGCGCCAAAGCTGGTTTACGAAAGTCAGGCTGACTACACCGGCCACCAGCAGGCCTATCACCATTTTGATGATGCGCGAGCGCAGTTCCTGAAGATGCTCCAGGAAAGACATGCGCAGCATGCCGTCTTCGCCGTCGTCTGACGAGTCCGGCGGATCTGGCGGAGGGGGTGTGCGCCCGCCCCCTCCCCGGGTAGCGGCCACAGCCGTGACCGCCCGGGACGGAGGCGTTACTTTACCTGTTGGAGTCTTTGCTCCATTATCGTCTTCAGTTGAAGCCATTGAGTGAGAGCTACGCTTTTTGTTCGGTTGCCATTGAACCGTTCACCGCATGCTGCGCTTCAAGCTCGCTTGCCGGGCTCAAAGCCGGTTCTCCGCTGGTGTGAGGTACAGCCTCGTGCGAGGCAGCGGCGATTTCCGTGGCGTTCCCCATGTCGTGCGGGATCGCGCCTTCCGGTGTAACGGGTGACAAAGACTCAGCGCCCTCAGTTGCGGATGCACTGATAGTGGAAGTGTTGGTTACGGTGGAATCCTGCGGCTCCGTGGTCGTTGAACCGTACGGTTCGCCATAAGTTCCGGCATCGCTCGAGGAATAATCGTAATTGTAGTTATCGTACTGATAACCCGTTCCGATTTCCTTTTGCGAGTTTGTTTCCCGTTCCAGGTTTTGCATTTCACGATCGAAGGTAGCCTTCAGCTCGCTCTGGGCGCGGCGGAATTCAGTGATCGCCTTCCCCAAGGTCCTGCCCAACTCAGGCAGTTTCTTGGGACCGAAGAGCACCAGCGCGACCAGGAAGATGACGACCATCTCCGGCATGCCTACGGGACCCATCTGGCTGCTTCCTCCATTCAAACTTCAACATCATGATATCACGGGGTGTTTGAAGGACGTGCCGCACGCGCCCGGCCTGCACCGTTTACCCGATCGCCCTAAAGCCTGATCCATTTTGGCCGATGAATAGTATTGGTGGTCAGCTTAGCGTAGCCAAGCGGCCCCGGAGCTACTTTATGCCTCGTTGGACTCTCGGAAATAAGCTTGCGGCTGGATTCGCCTTCATAATAATTGGGGCCTGCGGTGGCGGGGTGTGGAGCGCGCTTTCGACGAGGCGAGCCTCTACAACAATGTCCGCGCTGGCCCGCGACTACCTCCCGGAACTGGGACTGTCGACGGCTTTTGAGCGCGAAATTCTCAACGCGCGCATCTTTTTCATCTATCACGTCACCATTCAGAAGCCGGGCGCGCTCGAGTCCGGATGGGAACGCTTTCGAAATGCGCGCGCGCTCCTGCCGGAGTTGAGCCAGCGGGCCGCTGCATCCCCGTCATTGGAACCATTGCGTAGGCCCACACAAAAATTGGGGGCGGATTTAGATCAGTACGAAGAGGTGCTGCACCGCATTCTCGCGGCCGTGCAGAATCACCAAAATACGGGCCCGGGTTTTGTCCAACTGATCGCCGAATGGGCCGGTGTCGGCGGGCGCCTGGTCAAGGGTGCGGCGCAATTGCAGACGTTATGCTCCGATGCCGCGGCCAGTTCTTCTCTGGCGCGCGCCCACGAGCAGGATTGGTCACTAATCATTACAGCGGTCGGGTGCTTGATCGTGGCCACCTTCGGCGCTCTGATTGGGTGGTGGCTCAGTACCGGCATTAGCAGAGTCTTGGGGCACGCTGTGAGCGAACTCAATGAGGCGGCCAGCCAGATGGATAGCGCCGCCAGCCAGGTTTCCAGATCCAGTCAGTCACTGGCGCAGGGCTCGTCGGAGCAGGCCGCGTCACTTGAAGAAACATCCGCCTCGAGCGAGCAGATCAATGCCATGGCCCGCAACAACAGCGAAAAATCGGGCGAGGCTGCCAGCCTGGTGAGCGGATCGCAAGAGAAGTTCGCGCAGGCCAACCAATCCCTGGCAGAGACGATGGCCGCGATGGGCCAGATCCATGCCCAGAGCGGTAAAATCTCCAAGATCATCAAAGTTATTGACGAGATTGCCTTTCAGACCAACATTCTGGCGCTCAACGCGGCGGTGGAAGCGGCGCGCGCCGGCGAAGCGGGAATGGGCTTCGCGGTGGTGGCCGACGAGGTCCGCAACCTGGCGCAGCGCAGCGCCCAGGCGGCTAAGGATACCGCCGAACTGATTGAAGAGTCGATCTCCAAGTCCAATGGCGGCGAGGCCAAGGTCGACCAAGTGGCGATAGCCATTCGCATGATCACTGAGGAGTTCGGCAAGGTCCAAACCCTGGTGGATGAGGTTAACCGTGGCAGCCAGGAGCAAACCCGTGGCATGAACGAAGTCGCCAAGGCGGTGGTGCAAATGCAAACGGTCACGCAGTCAACCGCGGCCATAGCTGAGGAAAGCGCTGCTGCCGCCGAAGAGCTCAACGGGCAGTCGGAGACGCTGAAAAATGTCGTGCGGCGGTTGACGGTTATGGTTGAGGGCGCCTAGCGCCACTTGCGCTCCACCTTACGCTACCCCAACGCGGTGGTCGACAGTGCCGCGCTAAAATCGATGCATGCCCCGGGTCACTGAATTGACCGTCAACGGAACCCGCCGGCCCATCGACGCCGATTCCGAAATCCCCCTCCTCGCCATCCTCCGCGACCACCTGGACCTAACCGGCACCAAGTACGGATGCGGCGAAGGCCAGTGCGGCGCCTGCACCGTCCTGCTCGATGGACAACCCGTCCGCTCTTGCCTCACGCCCCTGCGCGCGGCCGCCGGCAAAAACATTACCACCATTGAAGGCATCCACCACCCCCTGCAAGACGCCTTCCTCGAAGAGGGCGCCATGCAGTGCGGCTATTGCACTTCCGGCATGATCGTCTCCGGCGTCGCCCTGCTCTCGAAAACCCCGCACCCCACCCGCGAAGATATCGTCCACCACATGAACGGCAACATCTGCCGCTGCGGCACCTACCTGCGCATCATCGCAGCCATCCAGAAGGCGGCCCAACATGCTTGAGCAACCCGGCCCCCTCGAACCCGAGCGCTACGAACTCGCCTCCCGCCCCCTCTATCGCTTCGCCGTCGACCGCCGTGATTTCCTCGCCTTACTGGGCGGTGGTCTGCTCGTAGTGTTCTCCGCGCGTGCGCAGGAATCCGGACGCGGCCGTCGCGGTGGCGCCCAAGCGCCGCCCAAAGATCTCGACGCCTGGCTGCACATCGGCGAAGATGGCATCGTCACCCTCTACGCGGGCAAGACCGAGGTCGGCCAGAACGTCCGCACCTCGCTCACGCAGGCCGCAGCCGAAGAACTCCACTGCCCCATCAACTCCATACGCCTGATTCTGGCCGACACCGCCCTGGTGCCCTATGATATGGGTACTTTCGGCAGCCGCAGCACGCCGTTCACCGCGCCCCCGATCCGCCGCGCCGCCGCCACCGCGCGCGAGGCGCTGCTCGATCTCGCCGCCGAAAAGTGGAAAGTCGATCGCGCGAAATTAACCATAACCGCGGGCAAAATCACTCATCCCGATCAGACCGCCGGTGCACCCGCGCCCCTCGGTTTCGGCGAACTCGCCAAGGGCCTCGCCCTCACCCGGACCATCGCGGACGATGTGGCCATTGCCAAGCCCGCGCGCCAATCGGAAGCTAAACTCGATGGGCGCGATTTCGTCACCGGCAAACACAAGTACACGCCCGATCTCACGCGTCCCGGCATGCTGCACGGCCGCGTGCTGCGTCCGCCCGCCTTCGGCGCGATCCTTACCACCGTCGATGCGCCCGCCATTCCCGGCGTCACCATCGTGCACGATCAGAATTTCGTCGCCGTCGCCGCGCCCAGTGCTCACGCCGCTACGGAAGCCCTGCGCAGTATCAAAGCCGATTGGAAACGCGAGCCCGTTTCCCCTGAAGCAGCCTCCGGCGCCGGCTTTTACGATTATCTGAAGTCGACTGCCGAGCCCGGTAATCCCGACACCCAGGGTTCCATAGAAGACGGCATGGCCGCCGCCGATCTCAAGTTGCAGGGCGCCTACACCGTCGCCTATATCGCGCACGCACCGCTTGAACCGCGTGCTGCGGTGGCCGAGTGGACTGCCGGCAACCTCACCGTCTGGACCGGCTCGCAAGTGCCCTTCGGCGTACGCAGTGAACTGGCCGAAGCGTTCGGCATCCCCGAAGATCGCGTGCGCGTGATCGTGCCCGACACCGGCTCCGCCTACGGCGGCAAGCACTCCGGCGAATGCGCCGTGGAGGCCGCCCGCCTGGCGAACTCCGCCGGCAAACCCGTGAAGCTGGTCTGGACGCGCGAGGAAGAATTCACCTGGGCCTATTTCCGCCCTGCCGGATTGATCGAAATCTCGAGCGGCGTCCGTAGCGATGGCTCTATCACTGCCTGGGAATGCACCAATTACAACTCAGGCGGTTCCGGATTAGTGAGTAAATACAACTTCCCCAATCAACGCAACTCCTTCCGGCAATGCAAATCGCCCTTGCGGCAAGGGTCCTATCGCGGCCTCGCGGCCACCGCCAATCATTTCGCCCGCGAAGTGCATATCGATGAATTGGCCCAAGCGCTGAAAATGGATCCCGCTCGAATTCCGCCTCAAGAACCTGAAAGACGACCGCCTGCGCGCGGTCCTGCAAGCCGCCGCCGAACGCTTCCATTGGGGTCAGGGAAAAGGCATCGGCATAGCCGGCGGATTCGAAAAGAACGGCTACATCGCCACTTGCGCCCAAGTATCCATCGAAAACAATCGCATCCGCATCCTGCGCGTCGTCGAAGCTTTCGACTGCGGCGCCGTGGTCAATCCCGACCATTTGAAAAATCAGATTCAAGGCGCGATCGCCATGGCCCTCGGCGGAGCCCTGTTCGAGCAAATTCGTTTTGGTGATGGACAGGTCGCCAATCCCCGGTTCTCCCAGTACCGGGTGCCCCGGTTCGCCGATATGCCCGAGATCGATGTAGTACTCGTTGACCGGCCCGATCTGCCATCCGCCGGCGCCGGCGAGACCCCCATCGTCGGGCTCGCGCCCGCGGTAGCCAATGCTGTGTTTCATTTGAGCGGCAAGCGTTTGCGTTCCATGCCCCTGCAGCTCTAAGTACTCCCCCCCCGCAAAATCGCTCGCCCCGATCCAGCCCCCACTGAGTTGGACGGTTACAGATGCCCGCTGTACCAGTACAGCGGACACTGGGTTTTCCATAATTGCGGCCCTAGAATCGGGTTGTAAGTTATGAAAAACTACTCAGCCCCAATCTTAATGTGCGCCCTTCTCACAGCCTCTGTGGCGCCTGCCATGGCGAATACCGTGGATGTTACCACCAACTCTCAAGTCACTCTCGGCACTAACGATGACTTGATCTTCTATCTCTCGACGGATGGCGCCAAGAGCAGTCACTCAGCGCAATATGCCGGCGGAATTCAGATCCTGCTCGGAGGCATGCCCATAGGCGGCCCCGTGGCCTCCATACCCGGAACATCCAGCGTTTATATGCCGGGCATTCTCTTCAACGGCACGCTCGAATCGCAAGACGGCTCCACTTCGGTATCATTGAGCGATTCGAACGCCACCCGTCTGGGTCTCGCCTTAGGCGATATGCTGCTCACTACCGGATCGCGCAGCGGCGGATCTTACTCCGGCGCCATCGACTTACTTTCCGCCGCCGCGAACCTCGGCACACAAACATGCGCCGCCTTGCTTGGATCGAGTGAAGTTCTGGTCGACTTGCACAACTCCGGCGCGCCCATTACCTTCGGCTATCCCGGATCCACTATCGCCAGTGATTTCTCGGCTTCCTGGATCAGTGCCGACGGATCCCAAAGCTCAGGGGCGCGAGTCTTCTCGGTGCAATGCGTGCATGCCCCCGAACCCGGCACCACCGGCCTCCTCGTCCTCGGCCTGACTATCCTGGCCGCGCGACTCAAGCGTTCATGGTCCAACCGCGCCGCCTTGCAGCAAGTTTGAAACTCTGGGCCTGCCTTTATCCGAAGACAGGCCCTCATCCCCTGCCCCGAAACCGGTCGATCCTCCGCCGGTCCCTTTTCGATGGCTTCACGGCCGGCATCGCCTCAAACGCCGCCATCGCCTTCCGTTCTTCCGCTGCTTTCATGCGCAACTCCCGGCTCGCTTCGGTCTCCCGGTAAAATGTCTGCGCCACCGCCGCCGGACCGCGCATCTCACTCAACACCAGCACTTCAATTTGAAAATCGCCGCTGTCGTTCTTTACCTGCAACAGATCGTTCACCCGGATATCCCGCGAAGCCTTCACCGTCTGCCCGTTGCATTCAACGCGCCCCAACTCGCACGCCCGCGAAGCCAGCGAGCGCGTCTTGAAGAATCGTACCGCCCACAACCACTTATCCACCCTAACCCGGTCCATCCCTACATTCTCTCCCAACCTGTCGAATTCGCTCTCTCCCGTTCGACCTTCATGTATAAAGGAGACTGTATGCTCGCCCCCATCAACGGCCTTCAACTCTATTACGAAATCCACGGCGCGGGTGAACCCCTAGTCCTGCTGCATGGCGCATTGCAATCCTCCGCCATGCTGGGCGATCTCCTGCCGGCACTTGCCCATTCGCGCCAGGTCATCGCCGTAGATTTGCAAGCCCACGGGCGCACCGCCGATATCGACCGCCCCCTCACCTACGAAGCCATGGCAGGCGACGTTGCTTCGCTTTTGCAACTTCTCGGCATCCAAAACGCCGCGCTGATGGGCTACTCGCTGGGGGGCGGGGTCGCCATCCGCGCGGCCATCCAATATCCCGCGCTGGTTCGCAAACTGGTGGTGGCCTCCGCCGCCTTCCGCCGCGATGGATGGTTCCCCGAAGTCGTAGCCGCCATGTCCCAGGTAGGTGCGGCCTCCGCCACGATGTTGAAGCCCAGTCCGGTCTATCAGACTTACGCCCGCATCGCCCCCAAGCCGGCGGACTTCCCCGTCCTGCTGGACAAACTGGGCGAACTGTTGAAGCGGGATTACGATTGGTCGAAGGAAATATCCGCCATCCAGGCGCCCACACTTCTGGTATTCGCCGATGGCGATGCCGTCCGCCCCGAGCACATGGTCCAGTTCTTCCAACTCCTCGGCGGCGGACTGAAAGACCCCGGATGGAATGGCGCGGGCCGCTCACTCGCGCGATTAGCCGTTCTGCCCGGCCGGACGCACTACGATATTTTCATGGCGCCGGTGCTTCCATCCCTGGTCATACCGTTTCTGGACGCTTAACGGCTCTGCTGCCGTCCGAACACTTCCACCGTGCCGAATCCAACCGTTGTGCTCGACACACGGACCATCCCCTGCGCCAGCACCGTGTCTTCCGCCAAGCGCGCCGCGCGCGGATCCGTATACCGGTGCGACGGCACCACAACCCGGCCCGAAAGCGTGGAATCGCACAGCCGCTGCGCAATCTCCGGACGGAACACCGTGTACAGCGCCGCGCTATCGCTTTGCGGCATCAGAATACAGCCGTCACCCACCGCATCGCTCACCTGCCCCGCCAACCGGCTCCAATCCTCCGCGCGATCGGTCAGATGGCGATAGTTCTTGGCCATGGCGCCCACCGCAAAAATCAAAATCAGCACCACTGCCATTGCGCGCCAGCGTGGCCGCTCCCAAGCCATTCCCGCGCCCTCCGCCGCTAATAGCAGCAGAAACGGCGCCATATAAATCACTTGCCGGATCGCAAAGAAATAATCGAAAGCCGCATCCGCCACCAGAGCCAGCACCACCGTCGACACCACCGCCGAAAGCAGCGCCACCCGCCGATCCTCCAACGGACGCCTCATCGCCGCGAATGCGCAAACGCCCGCCAGCAAGATCGCCGGCACCGCCGCTGCGTATCCGTCTCCCATGCATTCCCGCACCAACACCAGCCCCAGATCGGTGCTCCAGTCGAATCCGCCCGGACCCGTCGCAATGGAGGCATGCCAGTGCGCCCGCGCCGCCATCAACCACGGCAGAAAAGACAGCCCCGCAACGGCATAAGGCCCAAGCGTCAACCCGACCATCTTCGCTTCCCGCCGCCACCAAACGGCGCACATCGAAAATCCCAGAGGAGCGAATATCGCGAAGGGCTGCGAATAGACGGCCGCGCTCAGGCAACCCGTCAGCACCAGCGCCCAGCGCACCTTCCCAGTCTTGCCGAACTGCAGGTGCGCCGCCACCGCTCCCAGTGCGAACAGCAGCGCCTGCATATAAGGCCGCCCTTCCAGTGAATAGCGCACGCATAGCGGACAGAGCGCCCACAACGCACTTCCCAGTAGCGTAGTCAGCCGGCTAAGTCCAAGCTGACGCCCCACCACCGCCAGCAAAACTACGCTGCCCACCCCCGCCATTACCGATGGCAGCCTTGCCGTCCACACATTCACGCCCGCCATCGATACCAGCCAATACTGCTCCAGGTAGCCCAGCGGAGCCCCCCCCGCGTTCTGGAACAAGCGCTCCCAAAGGCTCCCCAGGCTGCCGCCCGAAGTCGCCCACAGTTGGATCACTTCGTCCAACCATAACGGCCGGCTACTGACTAACATCACTAACGCGGCCGCGTAAGCGATCAAGAGAATCAATGCCGCAACAGTGGCTCCGGAACCAGGCGCAGTCCACTGGCGGCAGATTCCACGCCCGCCTTGCCTTCCTCGTGATACTGCGCGTCCTCGTTCACCTGCCATACGTCGTATACCGCCCGCTCCGCCATAATATTGGCCGCCGTCAACATGCCGGTCATCACCGCGTGGTCCTGGTTGTCGTACTTATGCATGCCATTCCTGCCAATCACCGACAAACCGGGATAGCGCGCGTCCAGTTCTTCCCGTATTGTCTTGATGTGCTGTTTGTATTCGGCGTCGTAAACCGGATATGCCTTCCGCTGGCGAATCACGTGTCCATCGATCACGTCGTCCGCCCCGCATAATCCGATCCGGGTCAGTTCCTCCGTCGCCAGCGCGATCAATTCATCATCGGCGCTGTTCCATAGCCCGTCGCCCTCGAAGCAAAAATATTCGAGGCCATAGCACGTCAGGCCGGCATCCGGAACCATCTCGGGCGACCACGATTTGAAATTTTGAATGCGTCCCACCCGCACGCCGGGGTCGTGAATGTAAATCCAATTGTCCGAAAATACACGCGTATCGCGGACCATGATGGCCACCGTCAGAAAATCGCGGTAACGCAGCGCCTGTGCCGCATGCATCGCGGCATCCCCCGCGAGCGGCGAAAGATGCTGCACCAGTTGGCTCAATGGCGCCGACGAGATCACGTGCGAACCGCGATATACAGTGACCTCGCCACTTTGTGAAGTCGCTGTCAGAGTCCATGTGCGGGTACCGTTATCGTAAGCACAGCCGGTAACGCGCCGATCCAGCACCACCTTCCCGCCCCGCTCTCGGATTTTCCTGGCGCACGCATCCCAAAGCATCCCAGGGCCGCGCCGTGGATACCGGAACGTCCCAATCAGCGTCTTCACCACCTCCGACCGGTCGCCCGCGCGCCCCCAACCGAATGCGTCCCGCACCGCCCGCCACAGCGACAATCCCTTAATGCGCTGCGCCGCCCACTCGGCCGAAATATCCGCGCAACTCATTCCCCAAACTTTTTCCGTGTAAGTCTTGAAGAAGATCTCGAACAGGCGCCGTCCAAACTCGTTGACCACCCAGTCCTCGAACGATACCGGATTCTTCACCGGATGGAGCCGCGCCCATGCATACGACAAGACGCAACGCACCGACTCCACCACGCCCAATTTCCAGAACGCTTCGAAAGGCCGCAAGGGATACGAGAAAAGCCGCCCGCGATAATAAATACGCGAAGACCGTGTCCGCACTAACAGGTCGTCAGGCAGCACCTCGGTCCAGAAGTCCTCGACCTCTTGCGACTTCGAAAAGAACCGGTGCCCCCCCACATCAAAATGGAATCCGTGATACTGCACGGTCTTCGATATACCGCCCACATACTCAGGGTCCGCTTCGAGCACGCATACATCGCGTCCCGCCCCGGCGAGGATGTAACCGGCCGCCAGTCCCGCGGGCCCGGCGCCAATGATGAGAATGCGATCCACTAAGTAAGTGTCCCGTCGACACCTTAGTCTAGCAATTGGACCGGCCTCATCAGCCTTCGTCGCGAAGCACCGCCATCGGATCGACGCGCGCCGCCCGGCTCGCCGGAATCCAGGCAGCCATCAGGCCGATCAGTCCCATCAGGGCGCAAGCCGCCAAGAGCGCTCAACTGTCAACAGATACGAGAGCGCCGCCAAGCGAAATACTATGATTGCCTTTGACCGTTTATGCTGCCACAAAATCTGCCTCTCGCTCGTTCTTGGTATGTGAACGCAGAGAGCATGGCCCTAACGAGCCAAACGCGAGTGAGCAACACCGACGAACTCGACACCATCTTTCGAACACATTTCGACCGCATTGCCCGGGCGGTTGGCAGGGTTATCCACGACCAATCCCGCGCCGAAGAACTGGCGGTGGAGGTCTTTCTGAAGTGGTGGAATAACCCCGCGGCCCATGGCCAGCATGCGGAAGGCTGGCTGTATCGCACTGCCATACGTATAGCCCTGGATGAATTGAGGAGTCAGACACGGCGAAAACGATTTGAACGTCTCATCGGATTCGAGTGGAGGTCCCCTGCAACGCCCGAACAGCTATACGCCGTGAGCGCGGAACGGCAGCGCGTACGTATTGTCCTCAACGCTTTGGATCGGCGCCATGCCGAGCTATTGCTGCTGCGCGTCGAGGGCTTCAGTTACAAAGCAATCGCTACATCTCTCGCACTGAACCCGAATTATATCGGCAGTCTCGTCAGTCGTGCTCAAGAAGCGTTCCGAAAGGAATATCTAAAACGTTATGAAAACGAATCATGAAGATAGCTGGATCGCCGATCGGCTCACCTCTCTCGAACCACAGTGGTGTGCTGACTTTGCTCGTGGACGCAAGTTACTGGACGCCGGAATCCACAACCGCACACGCAATTCCCACTGGATGGCGATCGCGAGTGCTGCCGCTGTCTGCGTTGTTGCTCTTGCTCTTCCACAAAGCCGAGTGCTCGCTCAGCAACTCTGGTATCGCCTGTTTTTAGGCCGCGTCGAGGTCGTCAGAATCGATTTGTCACGTTTGCCGCTCCACGCCAGGGTAATGACGAACGGATTGGAACAGACTGTCCAGAGTCTTGATGAAGCCGAGGCCAAAATCGGATTCCGACCCGCTCTGCCGCCGCCTGAAATGTTATCTTTGCACCCGGTTATCAAGACCTCGGGGCGGATCGTGCTCGTGCAGACGATCCATGTGCCCGACATCGAGGCCGCACTCAACAAGGTACAGACAAGCGGCGTTTCCGTACCACCAGAATGGGAAGGGATGCAGTTGCGCACCGAGATCGGCCCCATGGTAATGGCCGACTATCCGGATAATGTCCGGATTCTCGAGTCCAGGCCGATGGAACTCTCCGTGCCCTCGGGCTTTCCGTTGGAGACATTCGCTCAGGTAGCATTCCGGAGCGCCGGCCTCTCCCTCTGGGAAGCACACACTCTGGCCCAGAGGTTCGTGGCGAATCCCGCATGGTTGGTCGACATTCCTGCCGGCGAAGTTGTGAATGTGGAGGAGGTCTCGCTTCAGAGGGGATCAGGGCTACTGATTGAGCATCTCGACGGCCAGGGGAACGTCGCAGGCGCCACCGTCATCCACAGCAGCCGCGAGCGAATATACGCGGTCCGCGCCAACAACCGGCAACTTGCCTTAAGAATTGCTTCCAGCCTCCCATAGGGCGTTTTCGTAAGCACGCTTAGAAGAGGGTTAAAGATTAAAAAGGTAGGACTCCCCGGCTACGTGGCCGGGCCCTTGCAACTATGCCGCGCACAACAATGCGCACGTCACCCGCGGGACGGTACGTCGACAAGCGCCAACGCCCGTCCCACACTGCCCGTCATTAGATTCCAGCTACAGCCGAAACCGGTACCGCCATCGCCGGCTCCAAACTCGCCCTCAACGCCTTGTTCTTCACGTTCTTGGTCACGCCAAATGCAAACGACTCACCCAACATCCCCGCATCAAACGCGCGGATCACATACGTGCCATCCACACTCGCTACATCCAGGTAGTTCCGCCCGGATTCGCGCGACGGCTTCGCAATCGCCAGAAATGTCGCGCTGACCCCTTCACCGCTCACATGAATCACCGGCACATGCGAGGTGTCGCGTGCTTCCGTGCTCATCCAGATCGTGTACTGCCCCGGCTGCAGCAGTTTGTCGCCAAAATAAGCGGCCGCCGGCAACTCGAACGTGCCCTTCAAAACGGGCTGCGCATTGGCCTGCACCGCGGTTAAGCCCAGCGCAATTCCAACAAGCGCCAAGCCGGTCGTCAAATGTTTCCGAATCGTCATATTTATGGTCCTCGTAATTTTCATGGTTATTGTCTTTTAATGAACCCCGCAGGCTTGCACCTTTTGTGGTCCTTGTTTCGTCTATGCTGTAGATGGGCGTAGTTTGGGCTAGGTTGATGAGCACGCAGTCAATTGAATATCAAGATGCGACTGATTAAATCTAAAGGACTTATCCGCTTATGTCATTTCCCGCGCCAAGATCCATGAGTCTCGCCAATAACCTCCGCTTCGGACCCTACGAGGTCGACCGCGAAAATAGAGAACTGCGCAAACACGGTATCCGCATTAAACTGCAGCGCAAACCCTTTCAAATCCTCGAATACCTCATCGAGCGCCCCGGCCAACTGGTCATGCGCAGCGAACTCGCGCAACTCCTCTGGCCCGGCATGCACGTCAGTTTCGACCGCAGCCTGAATACCGCCGTGAATGCCCTCCGCCGCGCCATCGGCGATACCTCGCGCAATGCCCACTTCATCGAAACCCGTACCGGCCTCGGCTACCGTTTTATAGCCGTGGTCGAGGAAATGGGTGGTTCATCTAACACCCGCGCCGAAGCCGGCATGCAATTGGTGCACGCCAACGCCGCCGCCAATCTCGCGCCCGACATTCCGCAAGACTGCCTCAAAGGCCGCTACTTCTGCCATAAACTCACCGAAGAAGACTGGCACAAGGGCGTCGCGCATTTCAATTCCGCCCTCGCCCAGGATCCCGATTGCGCCTTCGCCTACGCCGGACTGGCCGACGCCTATAGCCTATCCGCGCTTCTCAATATGGCGCCCTCCGCCGAACTCTACCCCCGCGCCAAAGAGATGGCCCTCAACGCCCTCCGCGTCCGCCAGGACTTGGGCGATGCGCACGCCTCCCTCGCCACCGTCAAACGCCTCTTCGAATGGGATTGGGCCGGCGCCGAAGCCGAGTACCTTACCGCCCTCGTGCTCAGTTCCAATGTCGCCATGGTCCATCAAGCCTACGGCGCGCACCTCTCCGCCACCGGAAAATCCGACGAAGCCGTGCGCGAACTGCGCCGCTCCGAGGAGATCGACCCCTTGTCCTCCGTCGTCAATGTCGGCGTAGCCTGGGGACTCTACCTGGCGCGCGACTTTCAAGCCGCCTCCGAACAATCCTGGAAAGTGCTCGCCATGGAGCCCAAATTCGGCCCCGCGCAATATACTCTCGGCCTCTCTTACGCCCACATGGGCCTCACCGAAGACGCCATCGTCGAATTGGGCAACGCGCGCACCTGCACCGGCGACCAACCCGCCGTCCTCGCCTCACTCGCCTATGTCCACGCCTGCGCTGACGACTCCGCCGAAGCCGCCCTGCTGCTCACCGAACTCGAGCATCTGTCCAAGCGCCGCTACGTCTCCTGCTACTGGCTCGCCTTGGTCTACACCGGGATGAAAGACCATCCCCGCGCCCTCGACTTACTCGACCGCGCCTGCTCCGACCACGACGTCTGGCTCTCCTGGATCGGCGTCGATCCCCGCTTCGATCCCCTCCGCGCCCAACCGCGCTTCCGTCACTTGCTCCAAACCATCGGCCTGGCCGACCCCGCTGTGTCCTAATCGCCGCGCGCCCCGTGTTATCCATTAAACTTCGTGATCGACTTTGCCCAATTCTCCCCCGGCCTGCCCCTCGTGCTCATCGCCGGACCCTGCGTCATCGAATCCGAAGAGCATGTCCACCGCATGGCCCGCGCCATCGGCGACATCGTCGGCCCCTTCGTCTTCAAGGCCTCCTTCGATAAAGCCAATCGCACCAGCCTCAGCGGCTACCGTGGACCCGGACTCCGCGAAGGTCTCCGCATCCTCGCCGGCGTCAAACGCGCGGGCTACTCCATCCTTACCGACATCCACGAACCCGCCCAGGCCGCCCCCGTCGCTGAGGTCGCCGACATCCTACAAATCCCCGCCTTCCTCTGCCGCCAGACCGACCTGCTCCTCGAAGCCGGCCGCACCGGACGCATCGTCAACATCAAAAAGGGGCAGTTCGTAGCGCCCCAGGATATCGCCCGCGCCGCCGAAAAAGTCGCATCCACCGGCAACCAGCAGGTAGTGCTCACCGAGCGCGGTTCTTCCTTCGGCTACAACAACCTGGTGGTCGACATGCGCGGCCTGAAAATCATGCGCGACACGGGATGGCCCGTCGTCTTCGACGCCACCCATAGCGTACAATTGCCCAGCGGCGGAGGCGCCGCTTCCGGCGGACAGCCCGAATTCATCGAGCCGCTTTCCCGTGCCGCAGTCGCCGTCGGCATCAACGGCTTGTTCGTCGAAGTGCACGATGCACCCGAACGCGCGCTCTCCGATGGCGCCAATGCCTTGCACCTCGACCTGCTCCCCGAACTCTGGCGCCGCCTCCGCGCGCTCGACTCCCTGGTGAAATCCGGATTCGGCGCCTAACCGCCAGTCTGCACGTTCGGCCCCTACTATCCGTCATACAATGGTGAAGACAGGAGTCTGCTCAATGCGCATGCGCCGGCAAAGAGGCTTTTCACTTATCGAGTTGCTGATCGTGATCGCGATCATCCTCATCATCGTCACGGTGGCTTTACCTAAGTTGAATAAAGCCCGAATGTACGCCCAGGAAACCGCCGCTCTGAAAGCCATTCAGACGCTGAATACCGCCCAGGTCCAATACAATTCGCAGTTCGGCCGCTTCGCCCAATCGCTCACCGAACTCGGACCGCCCGCCAGCGGCGCCGACACAGCCTCCTCCGCCAACCTGATCTCCGCCGACATGGCAAGTGGCGAAAAGCAGGGCTATAAATTCACCATGGCCGGAACCCCCAACGGCTATACCATCTCAGCCGTCCCCGCCGCCTTCGGATCCACCGGCTCGCGCACGTTTTATTCCGACCAGTCCCTCGTCATCCGCGAGAACTACGGACAGGAACCCGCCACGGCTAATAGTAAGGAAGTGGGCTCCGCCGCCGCCAAAGCCGGCGATACATCAAAATAGTTTCCGAGCCGCGCGTCCCTTAATGCTCGCCATCCGCTCGCGCATCGTCGTCGTTTTCATCTGTCCGTTGTGCTGGCTGAATTGCAACACCATTTACGACCGAAATCTTGAAACCGCCGCTCTACGCACAATCCTGGCCCTGCAGCATGCCGAACAGCAATACCGCTCCCACTACGGACGTTACGCTGCATCGCTCCAGGAACTTAGGCCGCCAGATATGCCGGCAGGCGAGAAACGAGGTTACAAATTCACCATATCCGGCACGCCCGCCGGATATGCCATCTCGGCCGTGCCCACCGTTTTCGGTTCTACCGGCACGCGTACCTTCTACTCGGATCAATCCCTGGTCATCTGCGAAAACTACGGACCAGCGCCCGCCACCGCCGAAAATAACGTCGTCGGCGCCGCCCTCCCCAAAACCGCCCAGCCGAAATAGCGCGCCAACCGCGCCAAATGTTACCTTGACCCTTAACTCATGCACATCCTCTTCATCGGCGACATCTTCGCCTCGCCGGGACGCCACATCGTCGCAGACCACCTGCAGGACATCAAACAAACCAACCACATCGACCTCGCCATCGCCAACGCCGAAAACGCCGCCGGAGGTTTCGGCATCACCCCCTCCATCGCCGAAGAACTCTTCGCCCTCGGCCTCGACGTCCTCACGTCCGGCAACCACATCTGGGATAAAAAGGAGATCTTCGACTACCTCCCGCGCCAGCCCAAACTCCTGCGCCCCGCCAATTACCCCGGCGATTCGCCCGGCCACGGCATCATCGTAACCAATAGCCGCCAAGGCGTCCCCTGCGCCGTCATCAACCTGCAGGGCCGCACTTACATGCCCGATACCGACTGCCCCTTCCGCAAAGTCGACGCCCTCCTCAACACCCTCGACCCCGCTGTGAAAGTGCGCTTCGTCGATTTCCACGCCGAAGTCACCAGCGAAAAAATGGCCATGGGCTGGTACCTCGACGGCCGCGTCTCCGCCATGGTCGGCACCCACACCCACCTCCCCACCGCCGATACCCGCATCCTGCCCGGTGGCACCGCCTACCAAACCGACGTCGGCATGACCGGCCCCTACGACTCCGTCATCGGAGTGAAAAAAGAACTCATCCTCCAGCGCTTCCTAACCGCCCTACCCGTCCGCATGGAAGCCGCCAAAGGCAGTCCCGAACTGCACTCCGTCATCCTCGAAGTGGACGAAACCACAGGCAAAGCAATCTCCATCCGCCGTCACACCGTAAAGGGTGACTGACCACCGCATCTAAACCACCAGCCACCAGCCACCAACCACCAGCCACGGTCGAGCGAGGGGCGCGAAGCGAATCTCACTCGGCAAAGTAACTGACGCTCCCAACCGCCGACGCAAACCCCTGCCGCACCGTAATCCGGATCTCGCACTTCCCCTTCTTCCCCACCGCACTTACCACCACCGGAATCGCGCCCGACCCGTCCCCCGCCGGTAAATCCACGTCCTTCACCTCCAACTCCTCCCCCCCCACAAAGTATTCCGCCCGTATCCGCGGCGCTTCCACGCTTGCCTTGTCCGGATACACCACGAAATACACCATCGGTTTCGCCGCCTCCTTCAACACCCCGCCCAACAACGGCACCACATCGCGCCCCTGCAGCAAAAACGGATCGTCCGCGTCCGCATCCGCCGTCAACGCATCCGCCCGCGCCACCACCATCACGCTGCTCAACCCCACGCCCCTCTGCGCCGGACTCTCCAACTCCGCCGAACTCGTGCTCGCCCGCTTCCCTTCCCGATCGAACAACACGCTCTCTACCGTGTATCGCCCCGCCGGCAAATGGAACACATGCGTATAGTCCACCGGACCGCCTTGTATCCCCGCCAGTTCCCCATCCGGTATCTCGTACGGAAAGTCCTGCCCGAACTTGTCCACGATATTTCCGTCCGCATCCTTCACCACCGCCAGCAGCGACGCATGCATCCTGTGCGACTTCCGCGCCGGTTGCGCCGTCGCCGTCAAACTCCCGCCCGCTACCTCAAACACCATCGCCGCTTGCGAATTCGCGCCACCCGGCCGAAACTGAAACCCCGCGCTCCGCAACTCGAATGCATGCGGCAGCGGACGCGCGTTCAGCAACATCAATCCCGCCGCTTCAAACGGCTGTAGCCCCGCGGCCCCACCAAAATCCGGTATCGCAAAATACCCACTGCGGCTTTCTACCCGCAAATCCGCCCGAGCCAACTTCACCTCGATCTTCCTAAAATGCCCGTCATACTTGCCCGACGACGGGTGATAGTCCGCCTCGTAATGCGTCCCCGCCTCCTCCACAATCTGCGCGAATGGCTTCCGTAAATCGTTGCTGTTCGCCACCAGGAACCCGCCCGTCCCCTCCGCCAGCGCCCGCAACCCCGCCTGCGTGTCCGACGTCCGCACCGCATCGCGCTGATAATCGCCCTGCCGCGAATGCTCCGCCAGCACCCCCGCCTGCCCCATCCCTCCGGGCGTCTCCACGTGCTGCTGCTGGCTCAGCGCCGCCACATGTTGCATCGCCATCGTCGAAGCCTGCGTCGTCGACGTTTGGTTCAGCCCGTTCGCATCGAACGCATAGATGCTCAAATCCGCCAGATTCGCCCTGTTCAACATGCTCTGAAACTGATCGGGCTCCCCGGTCGTCGTCAGCCCCGGACTCAACAGCATCACCGTCTTATGCCCCGGAAACGCCCCCAGTTGCCGGATCAGCAAATTCATCTGGTCCATCTGCCGCGCCCCTTCGATCCCGATGAATTGTTGCCGCTGCAGCACCAGGTCGCCCCGCTGCGCATTCGCCCCCGGACCGTTGTCCACGTCCGCGCCCGTCATCGCCGCCATGCTGACCGACCCCGTTGTAGAGAGATCCTGCATCCCCCCCCCTTTCCCGCCGGGACTCACGAACCCCACCAGCCACTGCACATTCGGCGTAGAATTCAGCACCGCCTCCGCCGCCCGCGCAATATCCACGCTCGACCCGTTGAATGCATTCGCCGCCGCCCTCAGCAACTCCTCCCGATTGCTGCTGAACGCATGCAGCGGCGTCAACCGCGCATCCAGATTGAAGACGCCCACCCAAGTTCCCGGCCGCAACTCGCTCTTGATGAACTCCTGCGCCGCTTCCACCGCCCACTTGCGTGTACTCGAATCCAGATTGTGGAACACGATGCATATCAGGTTCATGCCCGGCAGAGCGAACGCCACCGGATGCTTCGCCTCGCCGCCCGCATCCTCCGGCGCCTGTCCAGTGGGTCCGGGCGCGCCCCCCCCGCTCACCAACCGCAGACTGCGGATCTCCTGCCGCACCCCGTCTTCGTAAATCTCCACCTCACCGGGCTTCAGGTTCTTCACCAACCGGCCCTTCTTATCGCGCACCGCTAAATCCAGCGCGACTTCGTTGACCGTGGCATGAATAGTCGGCATCTCCTGCGCCACCATCGGCACAGCCACCGTCACCGCCCAGAACGCAACCAGCCCGCGCCGTCTCACTTCAACTCCACCACCACCGTGCGATAAGCCTTCGCACCTTTGTTGACTAACTGCGGCGCATCCTCCCCCCGCATATGCCAGATCACATCGCCGGACTTGCGCTCCTGTATACTCTTCACCCCCGTCTTCGGATCCGTCCGCTCATACCGGCAATCGTCCAGAAACACGATCACCTGGTCGTACCCGCGCACGCCCCGCTCCCGCACCGCCCCCGGCGCAGACGTCACCTCCGTCACATGTACGCGCGCATTGTCCAACTTCACCGTCACCGGCAGCCCCGCCCAACCTAGCGCCGCCACCACCCATCCCGCGCCTAATAACATCCGTTTCATGACCACCGCCGTCCTCCTTGGTTATCATAGCCCCGCCGCTTGCCGGAAACTTCGAAAGCGGTCGCAGTAGGATCGCTTCCTGTTACTTCTGATTGCGACGCCTCGAAAGAGTCGATTCGAGAAATAGATTGACTCCTCGTTGCAATTGAAATATGAGTCCCTGGGCGCGTGACCAAGCGGAGAATCGGCCGATTGGGTCTTTGTGGCGGTGAATGAGCGGGCGGCCAGGTGTGACGCCAGATCTAGCAGTTGCTTCTTACGAGTTGAGGTCCGGGGCATGTCTAGATCGGCTAGGGGGTGGTCCGGCGGTGCTACTTTGGGAGGAATGGAACGAATTGACCCGACCGCCGGAAGGGCTCGAATTCCATTCCTATACCACTATCAGCGGTTTATTCCAGAACACGTCGCCGCCATCCTCCGAGACAAGAAAATCTAGTGCTCGGATCCTTCCACCATGAACGATCCTTGGGATTTTAGGCCCTGGTTCTCAGTCGATCCAATGCTCACTAGTTCGCAAAGCATCGAACAGATGATTGAAATGTTTCGCGCCTGTGCCGGAGCCGACCTAATCAATGATCCAATCTCCCCGCTGTTCGAAGATCGAATTCGGCGCAACCCACGCGAACTTCGAGAGTTTCTCGAGAGCTTTTCCGAAGGCCTTTCGCGGGAGCTATGTAAACGTCGGATTTATTGCCTCAGCGTGCTGAATGACTCGAATCTGATGTGGTCACACTACACCGGAAATCATCGGGGTATATGCCTGGAATTCAAGGTCGATAATCCTCTTTTCAGCAAAGCTCGACCAGTCCACTATATGCACACATACCCGGAATGGGTGCCTCATGGTATGGAGGGCATTGAACTGGCGCTGGTACTGACCAAAGCGATCGATTGGGCCTACGAACGCGAATTTCGGATCATCGGGACGTCCAATGCAGCCTTTAAGGGCACGCCTACCTCACTTGAAGGAAATTACCTCCATCTTCCGCCCGGGGCCCTTTCCGCGATCATACTTGGATGTGAAGCGCCCAAACGTGAGATCACGTCACTCGTGCGGGAGTTCGCACCGAGCCTGCCAATCAAGCTCGCTCGACGCATACCAAATGAGTACAAGCTTGAGATCATTTAAACTTGCCGACCCGCTAGCCGCGCCTCAGGCTTTGTCGACGTCTTCGCTAGCGGCAGCAGCAAGCTCAACGTGGTCAGGCTCTACCCTTACGAACCGAGCCTCGCGGCTGTGGCTGACGACGGCACCTTCTGGACCGCGCGTTCGAATTCTCCGATCGTGATGCGTCTTCCGATTCCACGCCGGCTTCGAGCGGCGTCGTGCGTCACTTTGATGCCGCCGGCAAGCTGATCGCCTCTTTCATGAACCGATCCAAGCTTCTGGATTATTGATCCTCCGCGTATTCTTTCCTGGTTCCTTCTCTAAGTGGATCGTCGGCCACTCGTGCCGAGCTATGCCAAGCAGGTAATCGCACGGCGCCTCATACGAGTGGCGCATGGTGCGACCGACCCAGTAGACGAGATGGCCACGTTCCTACCAAATGGCGCATCGGGTCCAAACCACAAGAACCCGATCGGCCGGTTGTGAGAAAATAATGGCGTGCAAAATTACGCAGTTGTCATCCACGAAGACCCAGCAGGCGGATATTGGGCAGAGGTGCCAGCCCTGCCAGGCTGCTATTCTCAAGGCGAAACCGTGGATGAACTCAAGCATAATATTCGCGAGGCCATTGCCGGGGTACTGGAAGTTTTGAGGGAACAGGGAGGGGAGCCTGACTCGAACATCCAAATTCTGGATGTAGCGGTTTGAAATCGGTCACTGGGCCGGAAATGTGCCGGCTTATCGAAGCGAACGGCTGGTCGCTCCGGCGCATCAACGGAAGTCACCATATCTATGCTAAACCCGGGGAGCGCAAGGTCATCTCCGTTCCAGTACACGGAAGCAAGAGTCTGAAGGTAGGGCTGGCGCTGCGAATCGCGCGGGATGCGGGTGTCAGCATCTAGCGACGGCTTCTCCGATAGTCGACCTCACGCAGACTTCTCGCTGCAAGGGCGTGATGGGGAACAGATGCTGGCGGCGGCCGACCCTCTGGCCCATTACTCCATTGACAAGACAAACCTTTTTACTAACTGACGCGCTCAGCTAAATACGCTTCGCAGAACAGCAGTCACCCTATCCGTATTTGTTCACACTGGCATTGCGCTCCACCTCCAAACTGGGGGCGAGCGCCTTTGTTGACTAACTGCGGCGCATCCTCACGCCACCTATGCCAGATCTATCGCCGGACTTGCGCTCCTGTACACTCCGCGCCGTCATCTTGGCCATTGCCTTTGTTTCTTGCCTGCAGAGCTTGCGGCAAAGGCCAACGCCCCCGCCGGAATCTGGAATTACAGTTCCCCGGACAAAATCGGTACCCTATACAGTCCAACTGTACAGTTAAGCTGGACAGATAAACTGCATACATGCTATACTCTCACCATGAGCAAGACCGCGCCCTCCACGCCCGAAACCGCCTCCGATCTCGCCGCGCAAATTCGGACCATCCTCAGCCGCCTGAAACGCCGCTTGCGTGAGCAGGGAGGCCGGAGAGACCTGACCCCATCCCAAATCTCCGCCCTTCTTCGTCTTGAAAAAGACGGCGCCGCCACAGTGTCGGGCTTAGCTCGCGCCGAGGGCATCCGCCCGCAATCCATGAGTTCCATCGTCACATCCCTGCAAGAGGCCGGCCTGGTCAGCGGAATCCCCGACCCGCACGATGGCCGCAAAACGCTGATGTCACTCAGCCGGAAATGCGAGAAACTGCTTCGCGAAGGCCGCGCCGCGAGGCAGGATTGGCTTACCACCGCAATCCTCAAAAAGCTCTCCCCGCGCGAGCAACAGCAACTCTCCACAACTCTCGAGCTGCTGGGCCGGCTTGCCGAAGATGGTCCGCTGGCAAAAAGGAGCTATGCCCAATGAACTGGCTTCATCTCGTTTCCTACTTCTTCGGCGGCGCCACCCTGGCAAACGCCGTTCCGCATTTCGTCAGCGGCATGCAGGGACGGTCCTTCCAAAGCCCCTTCGCAACGCCATCGGGGCAAGGCCTCTCCTCCTCAACCGTCAACGTCCTATGGGGATTCTGCAACGCCGTCATCGCCTACCTGCTCGTGTTGCGAGTCGGAAACTTTGACCTGCGATCGACCGGCCATGTCCTCGCGCTTGCCGTAGGCGCCCTGCTGATCGGACTTTACTCCGCCCGCCACTTCGGCCAGTTCCACGGCGGCAACACACCCCAACGGTGATCTTTGCGGCGGGCCGACGGGCAGAAAAATAACGTCCCCATCTTCCTTGTGTCCACCATCCACCGCCGCTAGACCCGGCTAGTATTCTTTCAAATGGGCAGGCAGAAATGTAGTAGAGGACACTTGGATACCGGTGCGCTTGCAGCGGTTCGCGAACCCCTGCTGCAATCGTCACTTCCAACGCTCTCACCTCAATTTATCGACGTTACTTGTGTTTCGTCCAAGCAGGAAAGCTAGGGGCGGCTCGCGTTTCTCGTCCCCCATGATGTGGCCTCCGCGCCGCCTCACGACGCCCCGCGCATGACTCGGGGTCAGGATGGTTCGCTACTCCTTTCCTGTAAGACTCTTTCATTCCCTATTCCATGCCGGTTTATCCCGGCGCACTCGTCAATCGGCGGCCTTCGACCTTGCTGCCCCCCCCGATAAACTGCCCAGCTTTGCTCAATCCGCCCAAAAACCGATCGCAAAGAATCCTGCCCTACGCCCCGCAACACCCGCCCGTTGAATGCCGGTATACTACTATCCACTACTATCCGAAGATCACCCATGCAACGAAGAGCCTTCCTCCAATCCGCCCTGCTAGGGTCCGCCGCGGCCGCCCGACTCGCGGCATCGCCCAATCTCGTCGCCAAAACAACCTATGGATCCGTCCGCGGCGTCCCCGCCGATGGCTGCCTCGTCTTTAAAGGCATCCCCTATGGTGGCTCCACCGCCGCTGAAAATCGCTTCAAGCCCCCCGTCAAACCCCAGCCCTGGACGGGTGTGCGCGACGCCTCCGTCTACGGCGCCCAAGCCATCCAACCGCCCGACCCCGGTTGGCCCAAGGAATGGAAAAAGGCTGTCTCCAGCGAAGAGTGCCTCTTCCTCAATGTCTGGACCCAGGGTTTGGCCGACGGCCGCAAGCGTCCCGTCATGTTCTACTCCCACGGCGGAGGCTTCGCCACCGGCAACGGAGGCGCGGAAGTCTGGCCCCAAGGTCTCAATCACGATGGCTCCGCGCTCGCCAAGAACTATGACGTGGTCGTAGTTACCCACAATCACCGCCTCGGCTTACTCGGCTATCTCTACTTAGGCGACTTACTCGGCGAAGAGTACGCCGCATCCGGCGCCGCGGGAATGCTCGATATCACCGCCGCCCTCGAATGGGTCCGCGATAACATCGCGGCGTTCGGCGGCGACCCCGATAACGTCATGATCTGGGGCGAATCCGGCGGCGGCATGAAGACTGCCACCCTTACCGCCATGCCCCGTGCCCAGGGTCTCTATCACAAAGCTAGTGTCGAAAGCGGTCCCACCCTGCGCCTCACGCCGCGCGATCAGGCCACGGAAACCACCCGCCAGGTCCTTTCCAAACTCGGCCTCACCGAAAAACAGGCCCGCGACCTCGTCCACATTCCCGAAGAGCGACTGCGCGGTCTGCAGGAACAAATGTCCGGCCCCAACCCCCTGCGCTTCGGACCCGTGGTCGACGGCCAGTACATCCCGCATCACCCCTACGACCCCACTGCCCCCGCCATCTCCGCCAAAATTCCCATGATCATCGGCACCAATAAAGATGAGACCATCATGTTCTTTCAGCGCGGCAGTCCCGAAGTCTTCTCACTCGATGAAGCCGCCATGCGCAAGCGCCTCCAACCCGTACTCGGCGACCGCACCGGCGCCATCGTCGACGCCTATCACCACTCGCGGCCCCAGGCTTCACCAGCCGATATCTACATCGCAATCACCACCGCCCAATTCATGGGCACCGCCTCCATCACCATGGCTGAGCGCAAGGTGGCCCTGCATGCCGCGCCCGTCTACATGTATGTGTTCGCCTATGAATCGGAGGTGCCCGTCAGCCCCACTGTGTCTTACCCGCAGAAGGCCGCCCACGCCATGGAGATGGCCTTCAAGTTCGACCATCCCGATAACAATCCCGACGCCGGCAAGCGCCCCGAACGCTATCAGGCCGCCCGCAACATGAGCGGCGCATGGGCTGCCTTCGCCCGTACCAGTAATCCGAGTCATCCCGGCATCCCGCAATGGCCCGCTTACACCCTGGACCAGCGCGCCACCATGATCCTTGACGCACAGTGCAAAGTAGTCAACGATCCCTACCGTGAAGAGCGCCTGGTGTGGGCCGCCAAAGCCTGACCGCATACGTTATCTTTCGCTATCTAATGGCGAAGCATACTAACATTGTGTTTGCAATCACTTACCGGGCCCCGACCGTGAGGGAGGGTCCTGCGCAACTTTTCCCACCAGCTACCCGTGGTGAGTTGTACCATGGGACGGAAAAGCATGGATGTCTTCGTCGCGCGCCAGCCGATCTTCGACCGGCAACGTCACCTGTATGCCTACGAGTTGCTCTATCGTTCCAATGCGCACCAGACTACTTATGACAACGCCGACAGCACCGCCGCTACCACTCAACTGATTGCCAACTCCCTGCTGGCCATCGGACTCGATAACCTGCTCTGCGGCAAGAAAGCATTCATCAACTTCGACCGCCAACTCCTGCTCGGCGGCCTCCATACCGTCCTCCCGCCTAACCTCCTGGTCATCGAAGTGCTCGAATGGGTTGAGCCTGATGATGAAGTCCTGGCGGCCTGCCGGCGCCTCGCCGCCGACGGCTACACCATTGCCCTAGATGACTTCTCCCCCCATCCCAGCCTCGAACCCCTCACCCACATCGCTAAGCTGATTAAGGTCGATCTGCGCATCACTTCCCGTCAGGATCAACTCCAACTCCTGCGCACTTATCGCCCTCTCGGTATCGCCATGCTCGCCGAAAAAGTCGAGACCCAGGAAGAGTTTGAGTGGGCCCTCAGCGCCGGCTACCAGTATTTTCAAGGCTACTTCTTCGCCCGCCCCGCTATCATGCGCGGACGTAAGATACCCGCCGCCAAGTTCCTGTGTCTCCGCCTGCTCGCCGAAGTCCAACAGATCGAGCCAGATTTCGCCCAGCTTGAGTCGCTCATCTCAAGCGACGTGTCACTGTCTTATAGCCTCTTGCTCTATGTCAACTCGGCGCTATTCTCACGGGCCATGGAGATTACTTCCATCAATCGCGCCATCTTATCGCTCGGGCAAGAAGGCATACGTCACTGGGCCGTATTGGCTGCCTTACCCGTCATGGCGAGTGACAAGCCCAGTGAGTTAGTCACTCTCTCCCTGGTCCGTGCCCGCTTCTGCGAACTCATGGCCACCCGCCTCGGCATCGCCCAACCCAATCTCGCTTTTCTAATGGGTTTGTTTTCCCTGCTGGATGCTATCAGCGACCTTCCCCTCGCGGACGCCCTGGTCAAAGTACATGCCGCGCCTGCCATCACCGGTGCCCTGACCGGAACCGCCGCCCCGGGCGATCCGTACGCCAACGTCTACCAGACCGTATGCCGCTACGAAGCCGCCGATTGGGACGCTGTAGCCGCCCTCGCCGCGCAGTCCTCCGTCACACCGTCCCAGATCGCCGCCGCCTACACCGAATCGACCATGTGGGCCCAACGAGCCTTGCGCGCCACCATGCGTAAAACGGATTCCCGCCGTCACGTCCGTCACTTCATCACCGGAAGCCTCGGCTTGGTGTGGGAGGAACGCAACGGCCACAAAAGGACAGTCCCCGCGCGCCTGGTGAACGCCTCCGTCGGCGGCCTCCAATTGCAGGTGCCGGAACAAATGCCTCCCGCCTCATCCATCACCTGTCACGATCCCCAACTCGGTATCTCCGGCACCGGATGTGTCCGCTACTGCAATCGCGTCAATGGCAAATATGTGATCGGCGTCGAGTTCCCCGCCGGTACCGGTATATACTGTCAAACAGAGCCGCGCGCGTAAGC
This sequence comes from Bryobacterales bacterium, assembly GCA_963738345.1. GTDB lineage: Bacteria > Acidobacteriota > Terriglobia > Bryobacterales > Bryobacteraceae > Bog-159. The sequence continues at coordinate 106,738 of CAVTWI010000002.1, read as the reverse complement.
AAGCGTCCTTTGACCGAGCCGCGCGCGTAAGCAAGCGTCCTTATACGAGGGAACCATGATCCAACTAACCATTAACGGCAAGGCCGCGCATTTCGATGGCGATCCAGACATGCCGCTGCTCTGGTACCTGCGCGACGAACTCGCGCTCACCGGCACGAAGTTTGGCTGCGGCATGGGGCTGTGCGGTGCCTGCACCGTACACCTGAACGGCGAAGCCACCCGCAGTTGCCTCACCCCCATGCGCGCCGCGGCCGGCAAGAAAATCACCACCATCGAAGGGCTCAGCGCCACCGGCGAGCATCCCTTGCAGAAGGCTTGGGAAAAATGTAACGTGCCCCAATGCGGTTACTGCCAGAGCGGCCAGATCATGCAGGCCGCCGCCATGCTCAAGTCCAAACCGCATCCCACCGATCAGGATATCGATTCCGAAATGCAGGGGAATATATGCCGCTGCGGTACTTATCAGCGTATCCGGCAGGCCATCAAAATGGCGGCGGGGGTGCGCGCATGACTCCGACCGTTACGCAGGTTTCCCGCCGCGGCTTCCTCGGCACCGTCTTCTCCGCCGGAGCCTTGGTTCTGGCAGCACCGCTGCCTCCCAAAGCGAAAGGCGCCCTCACCTGGCAGCCCAGCGTCTATCTCGCCATTGAGCCTGATGGCGCCGTCAAGATCATGGCCCACCGCTCCGAAATGGGCACCGGTTGCCGCACCGGACTTCCCATGATCGTAGCCGATGAACTCGAAGCCGATTGGGCCCGCGTCGAGATCGTCCAAGCCCTCGGCGACGTCAAATACGGCTCGCAGAATACCGACGGTTCCTGCTCCGTGCGCGACTTCTACGATCCTCTCCGCCAAGCCGGCGCCACCGCCCGCACCATGCTCGAAAATGCCGCCGCTGCCAAATGGGGCGTTCCGGCCGAAGAGTGTCACGGCCAAAATCACTTCGTGGTGCATGCCAAGTCCAAACGCAAATTAGGATACGGTGAACTCGTCTCCATGACCTCCACCGCCACCGCGCCCCAACAGGACGCCGTGCGCCTCAAGACGCCCGACCAGTTCCGCTACATCGGCAAAGATATTCCGATCGTTGACCTGAAACCCATCGTCACCGGCCAAGCGGTCTTCGGCATCGATGCCCACATGCCGGGCATGGTTTATGCCGCCATCGAGCGCCCGCCCGTGATGGGCGCCACCCTCAAGACCTGCGACGACTCAGCCGCCAAACAGGTAAAAGGCGTCCAGCAGGTAGTCATGCTCGACCTCGCCAAACCGCCCTACGGATTCAAACCGCTGGGTGGCGCTGCCGTCATCGCCAACAATAGTTGGACCGCGCTCCAGGGCCGCAAGAAACTGAAGGTCGATTGGGACCTTGGCGAAAACGCCGGCTTCGATTCCGCCGCCTACAAGAAAGCCATGCTCGACACCGCCGCCAAGCCCGGCCGCGTCGCCCGCGAAATGGGCAGCGTCGATCAGGAATTCGCCAAAGGCGGCAAGGCGCTGGAAGCTTCTTATTACACGCCCATGCTGGCCCACGCCGCCATGGAACCCCTGGCCGCCGTCGCCGAATTCAAAGACGGCAAAGTGGTCACCTGGACCTGTACACAAAACCCCCAAGCTGTGCAGGAGACCGTAGCAAAAGCCCTCGGCATTAAGAAGGAAGACGTGGAGTGCCACGTCACCCTGCTCGGCGGAGGCTTCGGACGCAAGTCCAAACCCGACTACGTGGCCGAAGCCGCGCTACTATCCAAACAGATCGGCAAGCCCGTCAAGATCGTCTGGAGCCGCGAAGACGACGTCCATTTCGATTACTTCCATTCCCCAGCCGCGCTCTACCTCAAAGCCGCGGTCGACGAGAAAGGCCGCCCCACTGCGTGGCTGCAGCGCAGCGTATTCCCGCCCATCGCCATGCAGGGCAATCCCAACGAAGAGTACGGCGGCTTCCAGCTCAGCATGGGCTGGACCGATATCCCTTATCCCATTCCTAACCTGCGCGTCGAAAATGGACCCGCCAAAGCCCACGTCCGTATAGGCTGGCTGCGCTCCGTGTCGAACGTCTATCATGCCTACGCCGTCCAAGGTTTCACCGATGAACTGGCCGCCGCCGCCGGACGTGATCGCGTCGAATACCTGCTCGAACTGATCGGCCAGCCGCGCGTCATCGATTTCAGCAAGGAAGGCATGAAGCAGGGCGGTTCCAACAACCCCAAGTTCCAATTCGATACCGCGCGCCTGCGCAACGTCATCGAACTGGTCGCCCAAAAATCAGGCTGGGCCAACCAGAAGGCCGCCCCCGGACGCGCCTTGGGCATCGCCGCGCATCGCAGCTTTCTCACCTACGTGGCCGCAGTCGCGCAAGTGGAAGTGCACAACGGCGAGGTCCGCATCCCGCGCGTCGATATCGCGGTGGATGCCGGCCGCATCATCAATCCCGACCGCGTAAAGTCGCAGTTCGAAGGCGCCGCCGTCTTCGGCACCAGCATCGCGCTGATGGGCGAAATTACCGCGGCGGGCGGCCGCATCCATCAATCCAACTTCGATGGCTACCCCGTGGCCCGCATGAATCAGGCGCCGCTCGAAACCCACGTCCATATCGTCAATAGCGACGCGGCCCCCGCCGGCGTGGGCGAACCCGGAGTTCCGCCTATCGCCCCGGCCATCTGCAACGCCATCTTCGCCGCCACCGGCAAGCGCATCCGCGAATTGCCCATCAAAGGCCAGTTAGGTTGAAGGCTGCCCTACTATCGCTCGCCTTTGCCGCCGTAGCCTATGCGCAGCAGAACCCCGCTTCCATTGCCGCACGCCAGTTCCGCACCGCGCACGAGCAAGCCATCCTGGCTGAGTTCACCGCCCTGCTCGCCATCCCCAATTTGGCTAGTGACGCGCCCAATATCCGCCGCAATGCCGCCGCCGTAACAGCCATCCTCGAAAAGCGCGGCGTCCAGGCGCGCCTGCTCGAAGTGCCCGACGCTCCGCCGGTCGTCTTCGGCGAGATCGCTACGGCCGGCGCCACCCGCACCATCGTCTTCTACGCGCACTACGACGGCCAGCCGCTCGATCCCAAAGAATGGGCCACCCCGCCGTGGCAGCCCGTCATGCGTGACGGCCGCATCTACGCCCGATCCGCGTCCGACGATAAAGCGCCCATCATTGCCATAGCCGCCGCGCTCGATGCCCTGCAAGCCGCGGCCCTGCCCTTGCACTCCAATATCAAATTTGTTTTCGAAGGCGAGGAAGAAGCTGGATCGCCGCATCTGGCGGCCATTCTGGCGAAATATAAAGACCTGCTGGCCGCTGATGTCTGGCTCATCTGCGATGGTCCCGTGCACCAAAGCCGCCGCCAGCAGATTGTATTCGGCGCGCGCGGTATCACCACGCTCGACATCACCACCTACGGTCCCAAGCGCGAGTTACACTCCGGCCACTACGGAAACTGGGCGCCCAATCCCGCCATGCTGCTCGCGCGCCTGCTTGCCTCAATGAAGGATGACGAGGGCCGCGTTACCATCGATCATTTCTATGACGGCATCGCGCCGTTAAGCGAAACCGAGCGCCGCGCCGTTGCCGAAGCACCCGCGATCGACGCTGCCCTGATGCGCGAACTCTGGTTGGGCGCCACCGAAGGCGGCGGCAAAAAGCTGGTCGAATTATTGAACGTGCCCTCCCTAAACATTCGCGGCATGAGCGCCGCGCGCACCGGATCGCAGGCCAGTAACGTCATTCCCGCCACCGCCACGGCCACCATCGATATCCGCCTGGTCAAGGGTATCGATCACCAAACCGCCGCCGCGCGCGTCATCGACCATATCCGCAAACAAGGCTATTTTGTGGTGGATCATGAACCCGATGCCGATACCCGCATGACCCATGCCAAGGTCGCCAAGGTAATCGTCGAGCCCGGCGGTTACAATGCCGAGCGCACATCCATGGACCTGCCCATCTCGCAGCTTGTCTTGCGCACCGCCGAATCCGCGCGCGGCCCCATCGTCAAACTCCCGACCATGGGCGGTAGCGTTCCGCTCTACATGATCGAAGAGACTCTGCACGCGCCCACCATCACCGTGCCCATTGCCAATCACGACAACAATCAGCACAGTTTTGACGAGAACATCCGCCTGGAGAATCTCTGGGACGGCATCGATCTGATGGCCGCCCTCCTGTCGATGTAAATAGACGTCGCCCGTCTACGGCTGCCAGTCCATCGCCAGCCGCACCATTGTACGCACTGGCAAGCCCGTCGGACCCTTAGCCATAAACGGTTTGGCATCGTCGAGCCACGCCGTACCCGCGATATCCAAATGCACCCACGGTGTCGGATCGGCGAACTCTTTCAGAAACATCGCCGCCGTCACCGCCCCGCCGTAGCGCCCGCCCACGTTGGGAATATCCGCGTAGACGCTCTTCAAATAATCCTTGTATTCGTCTTCAAGCGGCAGGTGCCACATCTTCTCGCCCTCCTCCCGCGCCGCCAGCATCACACGCTCGCGCATCGCATCGTCATTGGCGAACAGTCCCGTATTATAGTGGCCGAGCGCCACCACCACCGCCCCGGTAAGCGTTGCCGCATCCACCAAATGAGTGCAGCCCAAACGCTGCGCGTAAGTGATGGCGTCCGCCAGAATCAGCCGCCCTTCCGCATCCGTATTGATCACTTCAATAGTCTTGCCCGAAAGCGACGTCACGATATCCCCGGGACGCTGCGCCCTGCTGCCCGGCATATTCTCCACCGCCGGCACCAGCGCCGTCACCGGAATCATAGGCTTCAGTTGCGCGATCGCCCGCATTGCCCCGATCATCGCCGCGCCGCCCGCCATATCGTATTTCATCTTCTCCATGCCGTCGGCCGGCTTAATGGAGATCCCACCCGTATCGAAGGTGACGCCCTTGCCCACCAATCCCAAATGCACGGAATTAGCCGCGTCCGTGGCAGGCTGGTAGCGCAGGATGATCAACGCGGGCGGTGCCGCGCTTCCGATCGCCACGCCCAGCAGGCTGCCCATGCCCAACTGCGCCATGCGGTCGCGATCAAGCACCTCGCACTCCAACCCGTACTGCCCGGCCATCGCGCGCGCATAATCCGCCAGCGCTAAAGGCGTCAGCACATTGGGTGGATCGTTGGCCATATCGCGCGTGAAATTCTGGGCTTCACCTAGAATGCGGCCGCGTTCCACCGCCGTCTCCACGTGCGGGCCGCCGCCGGCCAGCGCCACCTTGAAATGTTCCAGCGGCTTGGCGCCCTTCTTGTCGCTCTTGTAACGGTCCGCGTCCCATTCGCCGGTGATGGCGCCCTCGACCGCCGCGGAGATGAACTCGACGCCATCGTGAGGCGCCTCCAGCCACACCGCCGCCTCCACGATGGATTTCGCCTTCAGATGCCGTACCGCCGCCCCCACCGCTTTGCGCAGTTCCGCCGCGGTGAACTTATCGGCCTTCCCTACACCCACCGCCAGCACCCGTTTCGCCGCCACACCGGATACATTATGCAGCAGCGTCATCTCGAACAGTTTGCCCGAGATCTCGCCGGCATCGTACAATTCGCCAAAGCCCAGGCGCTCTTCGCGGCGCTCCTGGAACACCGGCACAATCAGGGCCGCGGATTCTATCTTCTCAATGGGGTGGCGCTGCAGACTCACTTGCATTCTCTCGATGTCTCCTGTAAGGTTATTGTCGCGCTTTACTGGCCCGCACCGCGGCGCGTGCCTCCGCCTCCGCCGTCTTGGCGCGTTCCGTCTCGCGCTTATCGTGAAATTTCTTGCCCCGCGCCACCGCCACTTCACACTTGATCCGGCCTTCCTTCAAATAGACTTTAGTCGGAATCAGCGACAGCCCTTTTTCGCGGGTCTTGCCCAGCAATTTGTCGATTTCCTGGCGATGCAGCAGCAGCTTGCGATTGCGGATCGGCGGGTGATTCTCGCGATTGCCGTAAGCATACTGGCTGATGTGCGCATTCACCAGCCACGCCTCGTTCTTCTCAATCGCGGCGTACGCTTCTTTAAGCTGGATTTTGCCGTCGCGTGAGGCCTTCACTTCGGTGCCCGTCAGCACCAGGCCGGCCTCAAAGCGCTCCATGAGGAAATAGTTATGGCTGGCGGAACGGTTGTCGCTCAGGATCTTGAATTCGGCTTCTTTTGCGGCCACATTTTGCTCTCAACGCTGGGAAGCCCCGCAGCGTCATCCAGTTGAAGTAGCCTGGAGCACCCGGTTGCCTTCTTATCTTACCATATGCCCTTTTGCATGCCCGAAACCGTATAGAAACCGCTCTGTTTTCAAAATCTTAGCTATTTTCCTGGTCGCGTCGCTGCGATGCTGGGATGCCTGGCCGTTCCGGCGCAGCCCGGACCCGCAAAGGCGACAAATTCATGGCCCAGGGCAAAGAGCGCGAGGCCAAAAAGGACTGGGACGGGGCTCTCGATTTCTACAACAAAGCCCTGGCCGAAGATCCCAGCGATCCGGGCTACCAGCTTTATGTCCACCAGGCCCGCTTTCAAGCCGGCCCAGAGCACATCAAGCAGGGGCTGAAACTGCGCAAAGACGGACAGCTTGCGCAAGCGCTGCATGCAGTTCGAAAAAGCCTACGGCATCGATCCCTCTTCGAGCGTTGCCGAGCAGGAAATCAAGACGACTACCCAAATGATCGAGCGGGAGAAAAAAAAAGGCCCTGATTCGGACTCCCGCGGCCTGACCCCCTCCCAATTAGGCAAGCGCGACCTCCGAACATAAGATCGATTCCATGCTGCCGGTGCCGGAATTGCGCCCGCTCAATCCGCAACCCATCAATTTGAAGATGAACAACCAGCCCGCCAAAGTTCTCTTCGAGACCGTCGGCAAACTGGCAGGCATCAATGTCCTGTTCGATTCGGAATTCAAGGAGAAGCGGCAAAGGCCAATCCATCGAACTGACCGGCGCCACGCTGCGATGAAGCCCTGAATTATCTGGCCATCGTCACCAAAACCTTCTGGAAGCCACTTTCCGCCAACACCATCTTCGTCACGCAGGACAACACCACCAAGCGGCGCGATTACGAAGAACAGGTGATGAAGGTGTTCTACCTGACCAACGTCACCACCCCGCAGGAGCTACAGGAAATCGTGACCGCCGTGCGCTCCGTAGCCGATATCCAGCGCCTGTTTGTATATAACGCGCAGAACGCCATCATTGCCCGCGGTGAAGCGGACCGCATAGCGCTGGCGGAGAAAATCATCCATGACCTCGACAAGCCCAAGTCCGAAGTCGTCGTCGATGTGATCGTGTTGCAGGTCATCAGCGACATGACCCGCACTCTGGGCGCGGCCCTCAGCAGTTTGAGCCTTCCCGTTAACTTCGCGCCCCGTTCCACCATCAGCACGCCCAGCACTTCCTCCACCACCACTGCTTCCACTTCCACGGTCGACACCAGCGGCACCGCCACCACCGGAACTACCGGCAGCACAACTTCCACCGCTACCTCCATCCCGCTCGCGCACATCGGCAAAATCAATACGGAAGATTTCTCCACCGTACTGCCTTCCGGTATGTTGCAGGCGGTGCTCAGCGATAGCGGCACGCGCGTGTTGCAATCTCCCCAAATCCGCTCGGTGGATAATCAGAAAGCCACGCTGAAAGTCGGACAAAAGGAGCCCATCGCATCGGGAAGCTTCCAGCCCGGTATCGGCGGCGTGGGCATCAACCCCCTGGTCAATACGCAGTTCACCTTCATCGATGTCGGCGTTAACGTGGATCTCACTCCCAAGGTGCATGACAACGGCGAAGTATCCATGCACGTGGAAGTCGAGATTTCGAGCGTGGTGGGCAACGTGAACCTGGGCGGCATTCAGCAGCCCATCATCTCGCAGGAGAAAGTGATCCACGATATCCGCATGAGAGATGGCGAAGTAAATCTGCTGGGCGGCTTAAGGCAGTCGCAGGACAGCACTACCATGAGCGGCATTCCCGGCCTCTCCAGCATTCCCGTGATCAAATGGCTGTTCAGCAGCAAGACGGTCAGCAAGAGTTCGCAGGAACTGGTGATCGCGCTGATCCCCCACATTGTGCGCCGGCCCGATTATAGCGAAGAAGAATTACGCGCCATCGCCGTAGGCAACGCCACGGTCGTGAAACTGAACTACGCGCCGGCCCCGCCGGTGGATGGCGAACCCGCCGCTCCCAAGGGTTCCACCCCCGCACCCCCCGGCGCCCCCGGCAATCCGCTCGTGACCACGCCCTCGTCTTCGTCGCCTGCGCCCACGCCAGTACGCCTCCGGTAACGCCGCCGGTCACCGCGCCGCAACTTACGCCACCGGGACGGCCTCGGCCGCGCCCGCATCGCCGCAGGCCAACGCGCAAGTAAACTTCGTGCCGAACCAGATCGATTCGGTTTTGGGCCAGCCCTTCAACGTGAACCTGGTCATGTCCAACGCCACGGATCTTTTTGCCGCGCCTTTGCAAATTAAATACGATCCCAAAGTCGCTCAAGCTCAACGATGTGACGCAAGGCAATCTGATGGCGAGCGACGGCCAGCAGGTCACATTTACCAAGAACATCCAGAACGATACCGGCGAGGCCGACATCACGTTGAACCGCTTCCCGGGCACCGGCGGCATGACCGGTTCGGGCATGCTGGTTACCATTTCCTTCACCACCATCGGCCGCGGCGCAACCACCGTCTCGGCGCCGGCCTTCAGTCCGACAACTCGCAAGGCCAGCCGATATCCAACTCATCACCGCTGCTGAATGTAAACGTGAGATAATGTATGCGACGCAAGAATCAGAGCGGACTCACTCTGGTAGAACTGATCGTGGCGTTCTCGATCATGATGATCCTGACCACCATGGCCGTGCCCCTGGCGCGTTCCCGCGTGCGCATTGAGCGCGAAAAGGAACTGCGCTGGGCCGAACGTGAGATCCGCACGGCTATCGACAAGTATAAGGATTACGCCGATGCCGGCTATCTGGGCCAGCAGAAAATGGATTCCGATAACTACCCGGAAAAGCTGGAGACTCTGGTCGAAGGCGTGAAGCTACAAGGCCAGGTAGATAAGAAGATCCGGTTCCTCAGGCGCATTCCCAAGGACCCTTTCACCAACTCCACAGACTGGGGAATACGCAGCACCAAGGACGACCCTACCTCCAATAGCTGGGGCGGGCAAAACGTATTCGATGTTTACAGCAAGACCACGGAGAAAGCGCCGGATGGAACGAATTATTCCGACTGGTAGAAATCAGGCGGTTCGAAAATTACGGCGGCGTGAGTTCGGCTTCACCATGGTCGAACTGATGATCGTCATGGCGATCATCGTGATTCTGGTGTCGCTCGCCATTCCGCAATATCAAAAAGCGCTCATCCGGTCGAAGGAAAGCGTACTCAAGAACAATCTGTTCACCCTGCGGCAGGTGATCGACGAGTACACTTACGACAAACAGAAAGCGCCGCAATCGCTGCAGGACCTGGTGTCAGCCGGCTACCTGCGCGACATACCCATCGATCCCATTACCGGCAACAATCAGAGTTGGCACACCATCAACGAGGATGCTCTGCAAAGCGTGAACCAGACCGAGCCCGGTATCTTCGATGTGAAGAGCGGTTCTGATAAGACCGGGCTCGATGGCACTCCGTACGCCGACTGGTGATCTTACACCGAATGGTGATCCTATCCCCGCGCTGCCCTTGCCTTGACTTGCGGAACTTCTTCCGCCGCCAGCCAAGGATAGGCGAGTCCCGCCACCGCCGCTCCTGCGATCGGCACTACCCAGAATAACCACAGTTGCTGAAGAGCCCAGCCACCCACGATCAAGGCAGGTCCGGTGCTGCGCGCCGGATTCACCGAGAGGTTAGTCACCGGGATTCCGATCAGGTGGATCAGCGTCAGGCCCAGCCCAATCGCGATCGGCGCGAAACCCGCCGGGGCGCGCTTATCGGTTGCTCCCAATATGATCATCAGGAACATGAACGTCAGCAGGCACTCCGCAATAATGGCCGACTCCATCGAAAATAAACCTGGCGAATGTTCGCCATAGCCATTCGCCGCGAAACCGCCGGGAACGAAGCCCGGCTTCCCGCTGGCGATCGCGTACAACAGGCCGCTGGCCACAATCGCGCCCAAAACCTGCACCGCAATGTAAGCCACCACATTACTCCACGGGAATCGCTTGGCCACCGCCAAGCCCACCGTCACCGCCGGATTCAAATGGCAGCCCGAAATGTGGCCAATAGCGAATGCCATGGTCATCACGGTGAGCCCAAAGGCCAGCGCCACTCCCACAAATCCAATACCTAGCTGCGGGAACGCGGCCGCCAGGACCGCCGCCCCACAACCGCCAAATACCAGCCAAAACGTGCCGAGAAACTCGGCGCTCAAACGCTTCATTAACGACATAGGTTTGCCTCCGCGGAGCATCCATCATCGCACACATTATTAAAAGTCGTTCAAACTTTGTCGAGAAATTTGATGGCCGAGTACTCAAAATGGTAGAGTATTCTAAAGGAATCATCCGCCCGGCTATTCTACCCGACGTCCGCCGCTTCGCGTCGCGCTAGCAACAACCGCATTTTTTTCAAAACAGGAGAGATCGAAGTGATCGAAAAATTTCAGCCGTTGGTGCTTGGCATTGCGCTCGTTGCCGCATGCGCCGCCCAAACTCCCCCCGCTGCGCCTAAACCCGAGCCCGACGTTTTGATTTTTACCGATGGTGAAAAACTCATCGGTCAGCTCAAAAGCGCCAAAGGCGATTCGGTGGTCTTTAAGAGCGATATGGCCGGCGAAATCACCGTAGCTTGGAGCAAGATCCAGGAACTGCGCACGGCCCGCCCATTTGCCGTCATTGCAAAGAACGCCAAACTCGGCAAACACATGGACACCGCCCAAGTGCCGCAGGGCAAAGTGATCATGACCGATCAGAAGATCGCCATTGAAGCCGCGTCCGGCGCGCCGCGCAGCGTCCCCGTAGCCGAAGCCGGATTCGTAGTGGAACAGCCCGCTTTTGAAAAGGCCATCAACCACGAAGCCGGTTTCCTTAAGGATTGGGGGGGGGCGGTGACGGCAGGCGCCAGCCTGGTGCAGGCCACCCAGGAGTCGCACACCTTCACCGGCGGCATTGCGCTCGCCCGCACCGAGCCCACCGAAAGCTGGCTCAATCCCAGCACCCGCACGCTCATCGATTTCAATGCGGCCTACGGACGCGTCAGCCAGCCAGGCTTGCCCGACATCAAGACCGCCATCATTCACGGCGATGCCGAAGAAGACAAGTATTTTTCCCCGCGCGTTTTCGCCTTCGGACAAGCCGCCTTCGATCACAACTTCTCACAAGGTCTCGACCTGCAGCAAATGTACGGCGGCGGGCTCGGCTGGACGGCTTATAAAACTGGCGCCGCGGAACTGGATGTGAAGGCGGCCGTTTCCTATATCCGCCAGAGTTTCAACGACGCCGGCACTAACCAGAACCTGATCGGATCGACCTTCGGCGAGACCTATGTACGGAAGTTCCAGCACGGCATCTTGTTTAACGAACAGATCTCGTTCACCCCGGCCTGGAACAATAGCAGCGCATTCTTCGCCACCGGAACGGCCGGCCTTACGCTTCCCGTACACAAGCGTTTGAGCCTGGCGCTCACTTCGCTCGACACTTTCTTGAACGATCCGCCGCCCGGATTCCGGAAGAATTCCTTCCAGTTCACCGCCGGTTTGGCGTACGCACTGAAGTAGCTTAAGGAGTCAACTGATGAATATGAATTTCTTTGTTTTCCGCGCGGCCGGACTCGGCCTTCTGTTGCTGACTGGGAGCTTGGCATTCGGCCAGACCGGCAACTTAAAAGTAAAGACCACTACGGGACGCGCAGGCGTGTTCGTGGACGATAAATATGTCGGGCCGGCCGGAAATTTCGGCATCGCCCGCACGTATGCCGTGACGCCAGGCGACCACACCATTACGCTACGCGAACCGCGCTATGAAGTGGCCACCGCCAAGGTCACCATCGTGGCGGGCAAAACCGCAACCGTCCACCAAGATTTGAAACCGCTCCCGCTGCCCAAAGGCCCATTCGGACGCCTCCGCGTGCAAAATGCGGAGAAGTTCTCGGCCGTATATGTGAATGGGGAATATATGGGTCACGAAGGCGAGTTCAACAACTCCACCCAAGGCCTGTTGCTGGTACCTGGCCATTACACAGTGAAGGTTGTGCCGGTGAGTGGTGGCGCCGGCACCGAGCAAGCGGTCGATTTGAAGGCCAACGAAACAACTATAGTACGCGCCGGGGGCAAATAGCCCGAGTTAGTGTTTCTCGGGCTTCCGCTCCGGCTCGGCCGGACGCTGCGGAGCCGGACGCGGAGGCGCGGGCCGTTGCGGCGCTTGCGCGCGAGGTTGCTCCCTCGGGGCAGGCGCCGCTGGACGCGCTGACTGAACATGCGGCTGCGGACGCGGTGGCACTGCTTGCCGCTCAGCTTGCCGCTCCGCTTGCGGAGCCGGAGCAACTGGACGCGCTGCCTGAACATGCGGCTGCGGACGCGGCGGCGTTGCCTGCCGCTCAGCCTGTGGCGCTGGTGCCGCCGGACGCGCCGGACGCTGTTGAGCCTGAACCGGCGGTTGCACACGCGGTGCTGTTTCCGAGCCCCGACCGTGAGGGAGGGTCCCTGCTGGCGGTCGCGATGCTTGCTGCGGAGCCGGCGTACGCTGTGGCGCGGCGGGGTGCTGTGGCGCGGCTGGCGGTTCAAACGGCCTCGACGCCGTCTTAGCGGGCTGCCGCTGCGGCGGAGCGGCCGCATGCTGCGGAGCCACGTTACGCTGCTGCGCGGCAGGCGGCTCGAATGGCCGCGACGCCGTCCTCGCAGGCTGCGTAGCCGCCGGTGTCGGCGCACCTGCCTGAGCATGATTGGCCGGCAGACTCATCGGATTTCCCCCGCGCGCCGCTTGCGGACTCACCGGCCGTACATTGCTTTCTACCCTGACCGGAGGCCGCACACCAGCCACCGCGCCCCGCGATCCCGCCAGTTGATGCATCTGCGCGACACTCACCGGTTGCCCCGGATTCTTCGCCAGGATTGCTTGCCTCTGCTGGAACGATGGCGGCGCTGCCGGCGGCGCTGTCCGCGCCACAATCGGACGCTGTAGCACCGCCGCCGGAGGCCGCGGCGCATTACCGCCCGCCGCGCGACCCAGCACGCTGGCCTGTTGCGGCGCTACGCGCGGCGCTACCTGACCCGTTCGGATCGCGGCAATCTGGTTAGGCTGCATCCGTATCGCTACCTGCTGCACTGGCCGCGCGCTGGTGAAAGCGCCCTGCGGTACCGCCACTACAGCGCCTGCCACAGACCGGTTCATGTAACTCGCCACCGGCACTTGCCGGGTGCGTAAATAGCCGCTGTACGTATTGTTGATGATGGTCGTATTGATCACGCGCGTGTTAGTCACATTAATCCGCGTGACATATCCGGCGCTCGCCGTGAATGACGGGATGTACACGTCGCGCGGCCCGAGCGGGAACCACCCGACTGACGGCCCAACTCCTACCGACACTCCAAATCCGGCGCCGAAACCAACCCACGCCACCAGCGCGGGCGCATACACCGGCACATCCGCCACCGGACCCGGGCACCAGCCCCAATAGTTATTGATGTAAGCCCATCGCCCATAATGGAACGGCGCAAAACCCCACGGCGCATCGTCTACCCAGGTCCATCCCCACGGATCGACCCAAGCCCAATGCCCGTCATGATAAGGCGCCCATCCCGCCGCGACGCCATTCGGAACCTACACCTGGCCGTAGTCCGGACTGCTGCGCCACGTTCCGTACTCTCCCAGGTCTTCGTATCCGACCATCCGGGTCGACACGTTGCCGTCACGCGCATAACGATCTTCGCGGCTGTTTCGCGACATCACCCACTGATCGAAAGCGTCCGCGCCCGGCGCGCCGTTGACCTTATATTGTGCCGATTGATCCTGGCCCATAATCACGGCCTGCTGGCCAGCTTCTAACGCGAACGATCCGCCGCCCGCTGTCACTTGGCCCTCGCCATCGCGCGCCGTCACCAAAGTCTGCCCGGCGTCCAAGTTCGCATCCAACCGATAATCGCCCGGCCGGCTCACAGTGAACGCCATGTTCGGCGTATCGATTTCGATGTTGCCGTACAGATTCCGGACTCGCAGTTCCAGCGTCCCCTCCGACAGCCGCACCTGCACCGTTTGGTCGTCCAGGTTCATGAACTCGAATGCGGTGCGATCGCCCAAGCGAAACGCAGCGCCCGGCACATGAATCTCCGCGCGCCCGCCGCTATCGGCGTAAACTTGATCGCCGATGGTCAATGGACGGTTCACCGTGGCGGCGACCCAATCGGACACACCGGCCGGATCGAACGAAACCGCGCCTGTGACATAACTGATTCGACCGGCCCGCGACGGCGGATCTTGAGCGAAAGCGGCACTACCAATTGCAAACGCAACCAACATTAACCTTGGGAATATACGTGACATCGTGTCCTCTTCGCGGTATGGTTTGCACGCTACTGGCCGGATGAAAATTCGTAAAGTGTTTAAACGCACCCGAACCGCGAAAACCGTTGACACCGATCCAAACTCGATGCCATACTGTAGCCAGAACACCACCGCACTGTGGTGTATGGGATGCTACAAAATGGCGACTCTGTCTACACCTACTGCAACTGTCTCGATTTCCCAGAATCACCTTTCACTTGCTGACATCGTGGCGGTCGCGCGACACGGCCAAACCGTTGTGCTGAGCACCGATGACGAGTTCCTGGGCCGCATCACCAGCAGCCGCGCATCGCTACAGCGCAAACTACTGGCGGGCGAAGTAGTCTATGGTGTCAACACCGGCTTCGGCGGCAATGCGCGCTATGTAATCCCCACCGAGGAACTCGCTCATCACCAGCAGAATTTGCTGGAATTCCTGTCTTGCGGCGTGGGCGAAGCATTACCGGAAGAAGCCGTACGCGCTGCCATACTTCTGCGCGCAAATGCCTTGGCTCGGGGATATTCCGCAGTCCGTCTGGTGGTCATAGAGCGCCTGTTGGATCTTTTGAACCACCACATCACCCCCATCGTGCCGCGCTTCGGTTCGGTCGGCGCGAGCGGCGACTTGTGCCCGTCTGCCTACATCACCCGCGTCATGGCCGGACGCGGCGAAGCTATGTACAAAGGGCGGCGCGTGCCTGCCGCGGAAGCCCTCGACGATGCCGGCATCGAGCGCCTCCATCTCGAAGCTAAAGAAGGTCTGGCCCTGCTCAACGGCACTACCGTGATGACCGGGGTCGGTTCCATGGTAGTCGACGAAGCCGAGTATCTCTTCCGCCTTTCGCTCGGAGCCGTGGCTATGATCGCCGAAGCGCTGGGATCTTCGCCCGATTACTACCACCCCGCCATCCACATGGCCAAGCATCATCCCGGCCAACTAGCCGTCGCGGAAATGTTGAATTCGCTGCTCTTCGAATCGAAACTGGCCGTACCGTTGGACGAAATCCGCGGCCGCGTGCAGGAGCTCAACCGGCGGACCAATGGCAGCAATGGCAGCCACGCCGTTACCGCGGCCGACGAATCCATCCAGAGCCCTTACTCCTTGCGTTGCGCCCCGCAAGGCCTCGGCCCCATGCACGAGTCGCTCGAACAATCCCGCACAGTGATGGAACGCGAAGCGAATTCGGTGAATGACAATCCGCTGATCGATCCGGCCGCCGACCAGGTCTACCATACCGGAAACTTTTATGGAGCGCACATCGCCCGCGCTATGGACGGCCTGAAGCTCGATTTGGCCAACCTCGCCAACTGGCTGCACTCCCTGATGGCGTTGCTGATGGACGACCGTTTTTCGAACGGCTTGCCCCCTTCGCTCAGTCCGCACGTAGGCGTATACCAGGGCTTCAAGGGAATGCAGATTGTCCACACCAGCCTGGTTACGGCCATTCGCCACTGGAGCGCGCCCAGCCTGATCCACACTCTGCCCACCGAGCAGTACAACCAGGACATCGTCAGCCTGGGAACACACTCCGCCTTAACCGCGATGGATGTTACCCGCCTGCTGCGTAACGCCGTAGCCATCACGCTGTTATCGGCGGCTCAAGCCATCGACCTGCGCGAGGGCAGCGCCAAACTGGGCGCGGGCACCCGCCCCATTTATAAGAATCTCCGCTCCGTCAGTGCTTTCGTAGACGCCGACCGCGCCCTGGATCGCGATATCGCCGCTGTCTCCGACCTCATCGAGCGCCGCGCCATCCCCGTGTTGAACGGTTGATTCAGCCCTTCGCTGGCTCGACCCAAACGGCCGTGCCGTAAGCCAGAACCTCAGTCACTCCGCTCATGATCTCCGTCGCATCATAGCGCGCGCCGATCACCGCGTTAGCGCCTAAGCCACCCGCGTGGCTCAGCATCAGTTCAAAAGCCTGGTGACGGGTCTTTTCGCAAAGGCTCGACAGCAGCGTAATATCGCCGCCCACCAACGTCTGCAGACCCGCGCCGATAGTGCCGAATAGCGAACGCGAACGCACCACGATCCCCCGGACGACGCCGAGGTTGCGCACGATCTTATACCCGTCTAAAGTGAACGCTGTGGTTACCATGGAGTCGGGAACCACGCCCGATTGGGAATTGCCTTCTTCTGCCATCAGCCTATCTTAACGAGCATTACAGCGTGCAGGATGGCGATGTCGGTGTAGCCAGGAAACCGTGCCGGAACCCGGCGCTATCGTAATAGCTGCCCGTGATTTCGCCCAGCTTGTTGATGCCCTCGATAATGGTCTGCGGCGCTCCCGGATAATCAAGTTCGGTGAAGCTGTTCAGCTTGCCGTAAAAACCGTGATTGATGTTGGAGGAGTCCAAAAAACTTCCTACAATCACGTTGCAGTCGTTAATCTGCTCCGCAAACGTTTGCACCGCGCCGGGGTAAGTGAAGGTCGTGATCTTCCCACTCGGGTTCCGCATGAACGATTGAAACGACCCATACGGAATCGTGTTCGTATAGGATCCGACCACCACATCGCTGGTGTTCAGCCCCTCGCCAAAAGTCGCGGCCGCTCCCGGCACGTTGAAGCTCACGCTGGTTCCACCCTTGGAGAGGAACCCGGGATAGCTGGTCGGCGACGCTATATAGATGCCCGTAAGGTCGCCATTGTTGTTGATGCGGTCGACCTGCGTCTGATCGCCAAACACCGAGAAATCCGTGAACGTCTGGTTTGCATACGTGAACGAAATCTCGGTGCCGGGCGGCAAATAATAGCCGGAGACGACGTTCGAATCGTTAAGCCCGGTAGCGTAGAGATTGTCTCCAGCCATCTTAATCGGAGCGCTGAACTTGCCATTCTTTGATCGTTCATACCCCACATAAAGATTTTTGGAATTCAGATAGTAGCCCACGATGCTGCCCGCCGTGTTCACCGAGAAAGCGTGCGTCTCAAGCGATCCCGGCGGATCGAAGCTGGTGAAATTGAACGTGACTTGCGGGAAAGCCGCGGATGCGCAGAGCAGGCCGCCAAAAATGGTTGCGACGAATCGTCCCATAATGATCCCTCCTCAAAGATTGAGCAACTGCATTTTCCGCAATTGTACACTAATCCCCGCGCGCCGCCTCCAACCGCACCGCCAGATCCTCCAGGCTGCCTCGTGCGGCCAAAACAATGGCAACGTGGCCAGCGCCGGGATCATCACATCGGACGGCCTGAATTTGAACCAAACTTTTGGCTACGACCAGGTCAATCGGCTGACGAGCGCCAGCGAGAGCGGCAGTTGGAACCAGAGCTACACCTACGATCAATGGGGCAACCGGGCAGTCGGTGGCAACTACATTCCCAATTCCTACGCCACACCATCCGATTTGGGCCAGTACACCAACAACCGATGGAACGGCACCGGAACGAATTACGACGCTGCCGGAAACCAGACGGCGCTGCCATCACGGAGTTTTAGTTACGACGGAGAGAATCGGGTGCAGACCAGCACCCAGCCCAATACCGGCGCCATTGTCTATGCATATGATGGAGAGGGGCGGCGGGTGCAGAAGACGGTGGGCTTGGCGACGACCGTTTACGTCTACGATGGTGCCGGGCAATTGGCGGCGGAATACACGCCGGGCACGCCGGCAGCCGGCGGGACGCAGTACGTCGCGCAGGACACGCTGGGGAGCACGCGGCTGGTGTTCGATAGCACCGGGACGGTCAAAGAGCGGCTGGATTATCTGCCGTTTGGGGAGGAACTGCCGCCCGGAATCGGGGGCCGGGGCGCGCCGTACAGTTCAGGCGCTTATCCATCGCCGCCAGACCAGGTGGATCCGAAATTCACCGGTCAGTTGCGGGACGTGGAGACCGGCCTAGATTACTTCGGGGCTCGGTACTACGCGAGCAGCATGGGGCGCTTCATGTCGCCGGACTGGTCAGCCAAAGTTGAGCCTGTCCCGTACTCTAAGCTCGACAATCCGCAAACCCTCAATCTTTACGCCTACGTTGGGAATAATCCACTTCGATATGTCGACGCAGACGGACACGTTCAGAAGGATGAAGACGGCAACGTCATCTTCACTAAGACGGGCTCAAAGCATATCACGTTCATCGATAAGAAGCTGGATGATGGATCGACGCTCAACGTCGGCTGGGAAGCCAACGTGGGATACATCAAGGCAGATGACGGAACGAAGATCGCTGCGTCGCAAGCGACTAGCGGTCTTCAGGTGTCGCTGACGAGCGCGGATGGCAAGACAACAACACAACTCGATGCGAGTGCACTAGGCGGGGGTATCCAATCGAACGGAAACACAGCGGACTGCCATGGTACAACATTCGCCGCGGGGCAGGTGTGGATCAACAACGATCAGGTCGGAAAGCTAATCAAGGGTGACGGCTACTCCATGACCACAACTCCACATCCGGGAGACGTTGGAGTATATACGAAGAATGGTTCGCTAAGGACCACTGAGCACAGCGTGTCCGTGCTGACCACAGGGCAGAATGGTGTGGATTCAATTGGGAGCAAGGGCGGCATTACTCCATACACAGTAACGACACCAGCAAGAGGATGGTCTGACCCCAATGACAAACTCACATACTACACTCAGCATCCGCAGTAGGCTGCTGCTGGCCCTCGTTGTGGTAAGTCTAGGGTTGCAAACTATGGCACACGCTGAGAACTCGCCAACATGCCGCCGGTGGCTTGATAGAGTGACCCAAGCGCCGAAGGATGTCCAAGCAAGAACGGCCCTATCGGGGCGAGGTTCAACGGCGGCAATCATTGGCCTTTCCTCTGATCCGTGGAACCTCGCTTCTCTCTCCGAGGCTGAGAAGCTGAACGCCATCCAATGCCTGTTGGGAGCGGAGAACGATACGAAACCAGCCGCCTTCAGCGGAGCGAATCGGTTCGACATATCGCAAACGTTCGCTCCGGCGAGGGTGAACCTTGCTGCGCTATATGCCATCTCGTATATCGACAGCGGCCGCTACGACCACGCGGCGGCGGTGGCCTTGCGAGGGGACGACGCCTCGTATACCGACTCTAGCGGCAACTACGTGACGAAAGCCAGCGCGATCCACAAAGCCTATAAGGCTTACCGGGCATGGTTCGCTAAAGTGCGTCAGATGGGGCTTGCCAGCGCCCGACAGTCTGGCCTGCAACCGCTGGCAGGCACCGGGCTAAGTTGGTACTGAGGTGAGCCGGAAAGCATGGGTCGTCTTCGTCCTGCTGCAGTTCTTTGGCGACGTTGGGCGGCCGGCTGGGCTTCGCATGAAGTCGGCCCTTGGGCCTGCCCTGTGGGTCGCCGGAATGGTAGTGAGGCTGCCGGGGCGACTGCGGTGAATCGTCCCATAATGATCCCTCCTCAAAGGTCGAACAACTGCATTTTCCGCAATTGTACACTAATCCCCTCGCGCCGCCTCCAACCGCACCGCCAGATCCAAAATCACTTCTTCCTCATAAGGCCGCCCCACCAATTGCACCCCGATCGGCAGCCCATCCGACGACATCCCGAACGGAATGACCACCGCCGGCAGCCCCAGCAAATTAAATGGCGTCGCCGGCATCATCGCCTGAAACAGGCCAATCTCCGCTGCCTCCGCGCCCCGCCCCACCGTCCAGCGCCGCGACCGGTGTGGAAAGGCCGTCACCCCGCAAGGCGGCATCAGCAGCACCGGAAACGGGTCCATCTGCCGCAACAGCGCGGCGCGCATGCGGTCGCGTTTGGCCAGGTTCAACAAAAGCTGATCCACCGTCGGGGCCGGCTGCTCAAGCGCGCTGTTCAGAAATTCGGTGCTCGTCCAGTGCGCGTCCGCCTCGCGGCCCTGGATCATTTGTTGCGTCAGCCGCGCTGGCAATTGCCCGAAAAAGAACCACCACAAATTCGGCGCGCGTTCGATTCCCTGCGGCGCGAAGGGCTCCGCCAAGGCCCCTAAATCCTCCAACGCCTGCGCCGCGCGCCGCACCGCTTGCCGGATCTCCGGATCCACCGGCACGTCATAAAACTGCTCCACTACGCCCACCCGCGCTCCGCGCCCCGGGTTTCGCAGCGGCACCGGCGCCGAGAATGGATCCTCGCTATCGTAGCCTGCCAGAACGGCGAACATCAGCCGCAAGTCTTCCGCCGAACGCGCCAGCGGACCTGCCACGCTCAGTAATCCGCCGGGATTCGTCATAGCCGGGAAATGCCCCGCACCCGAAATGCGGCCCGGTGTAGGCTTCAGTCCGGCGATGCCGCAGAAATGCGCCGGTATGCGGATCGATCCCCCCCCATCGCTGCCGATTCCCCCTGCCGAACAGAATGACGCAATGGCCGCCGCCTCCCCGCCGCTCGATCCGCCGGGAGTCCGCTCCACGTTCCACGGATTATTGGTGCGGCCGGTAATGAAATTGTCCGTCTCGTAATTGGATAGGAATTCGGGCGTATTCGTCTTGCCCAGGATGATGGCGCCGGCCTCCCGCAAACGCGCCACCGCGGTAGCGTCGTGTGCAGCCTTATGCCCCACACGGAAGCGGCTGCCGCACAGTGACGATGCGCCAGCTACATCGAAGCTGTCCTTCACCGTCACCGGAACGCCATGCAGCATTCCCATCGCTTCGCCGCGCATGACCGCGCTTTCGGCGTTCTGTGCCGCCGCGCGCGCTTCTTCCTCGAACACCGTGACGAAAGCGTTGATCCGTGGATTTTCGGCGGCGATTTGCGCCAGGTGCGCATCCACCAATTCCACCGGCGACACCACGCGGTCGCGCACCATACTGGCCATCAGGCACAACGAACTTTTTACGGGCATTACAGCTTAGTGTAATCC
The DNA here is from genome assembly GCA_963738345.1 of Bryobacterales bacterium. Lineage (GTDB taxonomy): Bacteria > Acidobacteriota > Terriglobia > Bryobacterales > Bryobacteraceae > Bog-159. Next base: position 85,518 of record CAVTWI010000002.1, on the reverse strand, counting down.
CGCCGCTTATTCGTACTTCAAGGCCAGCATCGGGTCGATACGCGCCGCGCGCAAACCCGGAGCCAGCGCGGCACCGAGTGCCACCAACGCCAGCAGCGCCGCCGCACCCGTCAGGATCAGCGGATCCGCCGCCTTCACCCCAAACAACTGCGCCTGCACCAACCGGCTCAGCGCCAGCGCGCCCGCGGATCCGATCGCGATCCCGGCCAGCGCCAGACGCGCCGCTTCCATCACCACCATGCGCAGCATGTCGCCCGGTTGCGCGCCCAATGCCATCCGCAGCCCGATCTCGGCCGTGCGCCGCGCCACCGTAAACGCCACGATGCCATATAGCCCGAGCGCCGCCAGCAGCGTGGCCAGCGCGCCGAACGCGATCGACAACATCGCCAGCAGCCGCTCACCATATATAGAATCCGCGATGCGCAGCGTGATCGGAAACATGGAGTACAGCGGCACATTGGCGTCTGCCTCGCGCGCCGCCGCCCGAATGGAATTGCCCAGCCCGCTGGCATCTCCCGCACTGCGCACGTAAAACATCAGGCGATCGGGCTTGTCGGACTGGCTGAAAGGATAGTACAGCGCTTCGTTGGCGGGTTCGCGCGAACTGGCGCGGCTGTCCCCCGCCACCCCCACGATCTCGTGGTCCAACACCGGATGGCTGCCGCCCCCCAGCATCATGTGCAGCCCCAACGGATTCCGCCCCTTGCAATATCGCTTCACGAAAGCTTCGTTCACCACCACCACTTTGGGCGCGCCCGCGCCATCGCGTTCGCCGAACTCCCGGCCCGCGCGCAGTGGAATGCCCAGCGCTGCGAAGAAGCCCGGCGTAACGGCGATCATCTGGGTGTCCACGGCATCCTCCGGCTTGGGCGGATGATAACCTTCCAACGTGATATTGCCGTCATGCCTGGAATTAGAAAATGGCCCGCCATCCGAGGCTCCCACGCCAGTCACTCCTGGTATCGCCGCGATGCGCCGCGTCAAATCGACGTAGTACGCGGTCGACTCCGCCATGTGCGGACGGCTACGCGAAGCATCTACCTTGAACGTAAGTAAGTTCTGCGGACGGAAGCCCAGGTTGATGCGCGCGATATTAAACAACGTGTTGCCGAACAATCCCGCCGCCACTACCAGGATCAGCGAGAGTGCCACCTGCGCCGTCACCACGCACTTGCGCAACCACACAGCGCCGCCCGGCGCGGCAGTGGCCGCTCCGCATCGCAACACGCTGGCCAAGTCGGGACGCGTAGCCTGCAGCGCCGGCACCAGCGAGAAAAGCAAACCGCTCAACAGCGCTACCGCGAAAGTGAACGCCAGCAGCCACGGATTCAATCCACCCGTCACCCAGTCGCCCGCAAAGTCCTGCGGCATCATGCGAAGCAGTGCCCGCATGGTCCAATCCGCCACCAGCAGGCCGAGCGCCCCGCCGGCCATCGCCAGCATCAGTCCCTCCAGCACCAGTTGCCGGATCAGGTCGCTCCGCCGTGCGCCGATCGCCAATCGGATGCGCAGTTCGCGCTGCCGCGCAGTCGCCCGCGCGATCGTCAGGCTGGCCACATTGGCACAGGCGATCAGCAGCACCAGGCCCACCATCGCCGATAGCGCCAGCAGCGGCCCCTGATTGCTTTTCCGCAGTTCGTTGATGCCCTGTGTAGCGCCGCGAAGTTCCAGACGGGCGTCCCGATACGCCTTCCTATCGCTCTCACTAGCTTTGAATCCGGGGCGCACCAATTCCGCTGCCAGCGCGTCCCGATACGCCACCCGCGCAGCCGCTTGTGCCTTTTCCCACGACATCCCGAGATTTGTCCGCGCCACCAGTGTCAACCAGCGGAAACTTGGATCGTCCAGCGCCTTCCATGTCGGTTTCGCCGCGCCCAGCATGGTCAACGGCACAAAAATATCGGGAGTGTTGCCGGGCAGAATGCCATCGAATCCAGCGGCCGACACGCCGACCACCGTCATGGGAAAACCATTCAGATGGATGGTCTGGTTGATCACGCTCGGGCTCGCGGCGAAACGCTTCACCCAATAGCTATGGTTCAACACCACTACCGGATGCGCCATCGGTGCGTCATCGTCCGCGGGTGTCAGCAACCGTCCCGCAGCCGCCCGCACGCCCAGCATCTCGAAGAAATTCCCGCTCACCAATTCGGCCCCGGCCGATTCCGCATTCCCCTGGTAAAGCAGCGTGACCGAAGCGCCCGCCCGCGCAACCATGCCGCGGAACGCGCGGCCATCGGCCGACAAGCTACGGTACATAGGATACGAGAACACCGATTCGTAATTGTCTTTCACCGCCGTGCCATCGATTCCGTCCTCGCTGTGCAGCGCCACCAGATGCGCCGGATCGCGTACCGGAAGCCTTCGCAGCATCACCTGGTTCACCAGCGAAAAGATCGCCGTGTTCGCCCCAATGCCCAGCGCCAGCGAAAACACCGCCACGAAAGCATATCCGGGACTCTTGCGCAGCACCCGCCCCGTAAAGCTGATGTCGCGCCAAAGCGTCTCAATAATTCCGATGGTGTTCATGGCGTAGATCTCCTCACGAAGCCGAACCGGATTTCCCAATTTCCTGCGCGCGGCGGATTGCGCTTCCGCCGCGCTCATGCCCCGCGCCAGATTGTCCGCGGTCTCCAGTTCGATGTATTGCTCGAGTTCTTCGGCGCGCTCCCGGTCCCACTGCCCGCGCTTAATGAAGCGTTTCCATTCCATGGCGCACCTAGTCCGTCGCCGGACGCAACACCTGGTTCACCGCGCGCACCAGGCGGTCCCACCGGCCGGTCTGTTCGGCCAGTTGTTTGCGCCCATCGGGTGTCAGGCGATAATAACGCGCCCGGCGATTGTTCTCCGATGTTCCCCAGAACGATGCGATCCACCCGCGTACCTGCAACCGGTGCAAGGCCGGGTACAACGATCCGTGTTCCACCTGTAAAACGTCTTCAGACCGGCGCTCGATAGCGTGCGCGATAGTGTGCCCGTGCGCCGCGCCCAGCACCAGCGTCTGCAGAATCAGCAGGTCGAGCGTGCCGGGTAACATTTCGCCCGCCAGGGGTGGTTGGTCTTTGATCGCCATAAGGCTGAGTATACTCCCATAGACGATCGACCGGTCGAATCGATAGGCGTCCGTCGCAAATAAGCCCGCCCGCCGTTCCACTGCCATCGCGAAGCCACTTACATCGCTCGACTGCCTTCCGAACAGCAGATAGTACCGGTAACTGCGGCATGCGCCAAGCGCTTGGTATTATGGAATAGATGAAATCCCCGCAATACTTGTTGTTCTTGACACCACTGGCCTGTCTGCTCGCGCAGACCCCGCCAGCCCCCACCCCAGGTCAGCCGCCTCGGCCGCCGTCCATGGCTATGCAGCCCCCTACCCCCATGGTCGCGCAGGTTCCTCCGGAAACCGTGGTGCTGACCATCGGCGACGATAAGATAACCGCTGCGGAATTCGACCACATGCTCGAATCGATTCCGGAGCAATACCGCAATCAGATGCGTACCCCGGCCGGCCGCCGTCAGTTCGCCGACCGCATCTCCATGATCAAAGTGATGGCCCAGGAAGGTCATCGCCTGAAACTGGAAGATACCCCCGCCTACAAAGCTCAACTGGCCATGCAGGCGGAACAATTGCTCGCGCAGCAGTATTATCAGCACCTGAACACCAGTACTAAAGTGGACGAAGCTGCCGCGCGCAAATATTATGACGAGCACAAAGCGGACTACCTGCAAGTGAAGGCCGAACACATTCTGATTCGCTTCAAGGGTTCCGCCGTGCCCCTGAAAAAAGACGCCAAGGAATTGACCGACGAAGAAGCCCTCGCCAAAGCCAAGGAAATCCGCCAGAAACTGGTGGATGGCGCCGACTTCGCCACCCTGGCCAAAGCCGAGTCCGACGATGCCGGTTCCGGCGCAAACGGCGGCGACCTGGGTACCTTCGGCCATGGCCGTATGGTGCCGGCCTTCGAGGAAGTGGCTTTCACCATTCCCGTCGGCGAACTCAGCCAGCCCGTGAAAAGCCAGTTCGGCTATCACATCATCAAGGTGGAATCCCGGCAGGAAAAAGGGTTCGTCGAAGTGCGTGCGGAAATCGAACGCAAGCTCAACGGCGAGATGGTGAAGAAGTCCATGGATGATCTGAAAACCAACGCCCATGTGGTCATGAATCCCGATTTCTTCGGCCCGCCGCCACCTGCGGTAACCCCGACCGCCGCTAAGCCCAGCATCAGCGTGCAGCCTGCCCCCCCCGCGCAGCCGAAGTAATTTCCCCCGCCTCATAACCGGAGCGCTTGCCGTACTCACTGCGGCAAGCGCTTTCGTGTTTATTTATAACCGTCCAGTCATCCCCATGTAACAGGCAAGCGCTATTCCTTAGGCATGGGAAACGCACCCGCCCTTGTCCCCATCGATCTGAAAGCCTTATTCGACGAGCCCGTAAAGCGCTTCCTCGCGCCTGTCGAACCCGCCATCCAGAAGATCCTGCTGCTCGACCGCCTGGTGGCCATGCTCCAAACCGCAGGCCGCGACGCGCAAGGCGAAGGCATTTTCGAGCGCTTCCTCGCCATGTTAGATGTAACCTACCGTGTCACTCCCGAAGACCTGGCGCGCATCCCCGCTGTCGGTCCCGTAATAGTCACCGCCAACCACCCCTTCGGATTTCTCGAAGCCGCCATCATGGCCGCCGTGATCCGCCGCGTCCGTCCCGATTTCAAGATCATCGCTAACTCTCTGCTATCCGCCGTTCCCGAGTTACAAGCCAATTTCATCTTCGTGAATCCCTACGGCGGCGGCGCTTCCGTTCGCGAGAATGGCCGCCCCATCCGCGAGTGTCTCCAACTGTTGAAGCGCGGCGGAGTGCTGGCCCTGTTCCCCGCCGGCGATGTCGCGCACATGCAATGGAAAGACGGCGGCGTGGTCGATCCGCAGTGGAATCCGGCCGTAGCGCACCTCATCCGCATCGCCGGATGTCCCGCCCTGCCGCTTTATGTGAAAGGTTCGAACGGCCTCGGTTTCCAACTCATGGGCGCGCTCCATCCCCGCTTGCGCACCGCCGATCTGCCGCGTCAGACGCTCAACAAGCGCGGCCAAAATATCGAAGTCAGCATCGGCCGCCCCGTCGCCGCAAAGTTTCTGAAGTCGTTCGCGGGCGAGCGCGAAGCCATCGAGTATCTACGCTTCCGCACGTTCCTGCTGGCCGGCCGCGCCAACGCTCCGCGCGACAACGCCCTGGTCCGCTTTCCCATCGTCTTCCCCAAAAAGCGCCCCGCCCCACTGGCCCACGAAGCCCCTCGCGATCTGATTGCCGCCGAAGTTGCCCCCCTCGCCCCGGTTTGCGAAAACGACGAATTCGCCGTATATCTGGCGCCCGCCGGCGCGATTCCCCACACGTTGCGCGAGATCGGCCGCCTCCGCGAACTTACCTTTCGTGGCGCGGGCGAAGGCACCGGCGCGCCGTTCGATCTCGACCGCTTCGACCCCTATTACCAGCATCTGTTCCTCTGGAGTAAGTCGGGCCGTGAAGTGGCCGGCGCCTATCGCCTCGGTCCCACCGCCGACCTCCTCCCTCGCTTCGGCGTTCGCGGACTCTACTCCAGCACTCTCTTCCATCTCAATCCCGAGCTATTCGAACGCATCGGCCCCGCGCTCGAAATGGGACGTTCATTCGTGCGGCCGGAGTATCAAAGACAGTACGCCCCCCTGCTACTGTTATGGAAAGGCATCACGCGATATGTATCGGCTCATCCGGAATGCTCCATCCTATTCGGCGCGGTAAGCATTAGTAATGATTACAATCCGGTTTCGCGCAGTTTACTGGTTGGTTACCTGGAGACACGCAAGGAATGCGGACTCGCTAATCTGATCCGCGCGCGGCATCCCTACCGGTCCCCCTTCGGACACGGCCCGCAGGCCGGCGTCCCGCCGAAATCGCCAGCCGCCTATCCCAGGATGTAGACGAGCTTTCCGCGCCCATCGCCGACCTGGAACCCGACGGCAAGGGCGTGCCCGTGCTCATCAAGCAATATATGAAGGCCGGCGGCCGTGTGCTTGGCTTCAATGTCGATCCCCGGTTTTCGAACGTGCTCGACGTGCTGATGATGGCCGATCTGCGCCGCGCGCCGCAGGCCGCTCTCGAACGCTATATGGGCCGCGAGGCCGCCGCCGCATTCCTGAAGCAGTCCTAACCCGCACATAATTTCACCCGCCGTTCATCTTTCTGCAACATAGCGCGACTTACCCTGGAATTAGAACATTTCTAAGTCGAAATGTTTGAATTCCCACGAGGAGGCCGCGTGAAGAAAACTTCGCTGCATTTTCTGTGGAAAGACCATGACGCCCCGCGCCGTTACCCGGCCGCCGTTTCGCTCCACGGCCATACGTTGCATTCCTGGGAAAACCTGCGGTTTCTGAGTTCCTTTAAACTCCCTTTACCTTTGATTCCCGCCGTGCTGCGCGTCGCGGGCTGGCAACACCGCCGCGCTACCGGACGGGATATGGCGCTCGATCGCGTGCTGTGGACTCCGCCGCTCGCGCCCGATTGAAGCCTACCGCCTGGAAGCCCGGCAAATCTCGAACCTTGGCCTGCAGCCCCATCGTCTCGCTCACCGACCATGACGATATCGAAAGCGGCTTATCCTTGCGGCGGACGCCCGTCGCGCCCGCCGCGCCCGTCTCCTTCGAGTGGACGGTCCCCTTCGGCACGCACTTTCTTCCATATGGGCGTACACAATCTGCCCGCCGCCGCAAGCCCGCGCGCTGGCTGCCGACCTGGAAACATATACCGCGCATCCCGTGCCCCTGCGTCTCGCCGAACATGCTCGAAATGCTGCACTGCGCACGACGACTTGCTCGTGGTCCTGAACCATCCACTGTGGGACGAAGCCGATATCGGCGCGCATCAACATCGCCAGACGCTCGCGGCGCTGCTCGCGAATCACGGCCGCTGGATCCATGCCATCGAACTGAACGGCCTGCGCTCCTGGGACGAGAACACCGAAGCCATGGAACTCGCGCGCGCCTGGCAACTCCCCGCCATCTCCGGAGGCGACCGCCATGGCCTCGAACCGAACGCCAACCTGAACCTCACGCACGCCGCCACCTTCGCGGAATTCGTCGCGGAAATCCGGCGCGAGCGCCTATAGCGACGTGTTATTCATGCCGCAGTATCGCGAAACGCTCGGCATGCGCTGGTTTGAAACCGTGAAGGATATCGTGCGCAGCCATCCCGGCACGGCCCGCCCGCGCTGGATCGATCGCTTCTTCTACGAATGCGAAGACGGCGTCACCCGTCCCATCGCCGAACTGTGGCCCAACGAGGGTCCTGCGCTGCTCCGCTCGGTGTTCGCCATGCTGCGTCTGTCGGAATCCCCTAGCCTGCGCGCCGCACTGCGCTGGACCGTTCCCGATCCCGCCGAAATGCTGCCCTGAACCGGTAGCCCCCCGGCACGTACCGTCTTAGTACCCGCATGACTACGTCTCAGGCATCTTCCTACCGCATAATTAGGCTTTCAGGGAGACCCAGGTGGCCAGAGACATAATCCGGGGCGACCGCCGCGTACAGCGGCGCTACCCCATCGAATTCGATTTAGAATTCAGAATTAAAGATGGCGACAAAGTTGTTTCCACCGGCACTGGCCGAACCGGAAACATGAGCAGCGGAGGCGTTCTGTTTCATGCCGAAGACGGCGTGATCAACGGCTCCAACGTGGAACTTGCGGTGCGCTGGCCCGCGGTTCTCGGAAACACGCCATTTGTCGAATTACGTATTTTCGGACGTTTGGTGCGAAACGATGCAGGGGGCCTTGCCCTGCGCATGAGTAAGTATCACTTCGAAAAACTGGGCAATCCGCGCGCGGCCTTCGAGGAACTCTTCACCAACGCCGTCATTCAGTAGAGCCGCAATAACACGGCCAACAAAGGTGGGCTTGATGATTCGCCAATGTTTGAGGACAATAACATTAGCGGCCCAACATGCCCATTCGAGCCGAATATAGGAAGTATTACGGTGCGCGGTGGCGCAAGCTCCGGCTAACCATGCTGGAAGCGGCGGGCCATGTCTGCCAGATGTGCCACCAACCTCACCGCCTTTTGAACGTCGTACACCTCTCCAACGATCCCGCGGACCGCACCCGCCTCACCGTACTTTGCCCCCGCTGCCACGCCAAACATAGCGCCGCCCACTGGACCGCCATGTCCCGCCGCACGCGCGCCCGCCGCCAGGGACAAATGTGGCTTTCCGACGAACTGGAAGTCGCCCCCATGCCCGTCCGCCTGTGGCCCATGCGCCTCCGCCAAATGGACCTCTTCTAATCCCCCCCTCCCCCGCATACGTGCCCCCATACCACTCTGCTAACCGAACCCCGACCGTTTAACCGAGCCCAGACCGTAAGGGAGTGGGTCTCCCCCTCCCCCCTTCCCCGCAATCCACGCCCGCACGCGCCGCGCTACTATTCATCTTTATGGATACGTTTGACCGAAGAGACTTCCTACTGGGCGCCGCCGCCCTATTGCAAGCCACCGCCGCGGCCCAAACCCCGCCCTCGAAACCCACCGCCGGACGCCGCGTCCTGCCCATGAACCGCAACTGGCTGTTTGGCGGACGCGCCACCCCGGGATGTTCATCCCCGGACTTCGACGACGCCAAATTCGAGCGCGTCACCGTACCCCACACCAACAAAGTCTTTCCGTGGCACAGCTTTGACGAAAAAGACTTCCAGTTCGTCTCCATCTACCGCCGCCATTTCAAACTGGCGCCCCCCCCCGGCCATCGCGTCTTCGTCGACTTCGCCGGCGTCATGACCGCCGCCACCGTCACCATCAACGGCCACAAACTCGGCGAATATCGCGGCGGCTACACGCCCTTCTCTTTCGACCTCACCGCGCACCTGAAGCCCGCCGGCGCTAACGTCCTCGCCGTCGAAGTCGATTCCACCGAGCGCCCCGACATCCCCCCCTTCGGCGAAAATATCGATTACCTCACCTTCGGCGGCATCTATCGCGAAGTCGCCCTGCGCATCGTCCCTTCCGTGTACATCGAAAACGTGTTCGCCAAACCGGTGGACGTGTTGACGGATAAGCGCCGCGTGGATGTCAAATGTCTGCTGGGTGAAGATTCCGCCCCCGGCCACACCGTGAAAATCGAACTGCGCGACGGCGCGCGCGTCCTGGCATCCGTCGAAGGCCCCGCCTCCAACCAACCCCTCACTCTCGCCAATCTGGGCGCCATCGACCTTTGGGATCTCGACCACCCTAAGCTCTACACCGTTACCGCCAGCCTTCGCCAGGGTGCCGCGGTCGTCGATGAATATTCCACTCGCATCGGATTTCGCGAAGCCCTCTTCACTCCGCAAGGCTTCATGCTCAATGGCAAGCACATCAAACTGCGCGGCCTCAACCGCCACCAGACGTTTCCCTACGTCGGCGGCGCCATGCCCGCGCGCGTACAGCGCCGCGATGCCCAGATCCTGAGGCACGACTTAAAGTGCAATATCGTGCGCACCTCCCACTACCCCCAATCGCCGCACTTTCTGAACGCTTGCGACGAGGCTGGCCTGCTGGTCTTCGAAGAAATCCCCGGCTGGCAACATATCGGCGATAAAGCCTGGCAAGACCTCGCCGTCCGCAACGTCGAACAAATGATCCGCCGCGATTGGAACCACCCGTCTATCGTTCTTTGGGGCGTGCGCATCAACGAATCGCAGGATAATCACGATTTCTACACGCGTACCAATGCCACGGCGCACGAACTCGACACTTCCCGCCAGACCGGCGGCGTACGCTATATCTACGGCACCGAATTGCTCGAAGACGTCATGACCATGAACGATTTCGGCTTCCCTCTAAAGCCGCCGAACCATCCTCTCTACCTGAACACCGAATTCAACGGCCACATGTTTCCCACCAAGACCAACGACAATGTGGACCGCGTCATGGAGCACGCCATGCGCCACGCCCGCGTGCACAACCAACTGGCCTCCGACGACCGTTACGCCGGCGGCATCGGCTGGTGCGCCTTCGATTACAACACCCACGCCAACTTCGGCTCCGGCGACAAGATCTGTTATCACGGCGTCACCGATATTTTCCGCATCCCCAAACCGGCCGGACAATTCTACCGCTCGCAGTGCGATCCCAAAGAAGAGATCGTGCTGGAACCCTGCTTCAACTGGTCGCAGGGCGATCAATCCGAAGGCGGCGGCGTCCGCCACGCGGCCATCGTTTCCAATTGCGATCATCTGAAAATTTATGTGCGCGGCGATCTGAAGATGGAGGTCGAGCCCGACCGCGAGCACTACGGCCATTTGCCGCATCCGCCGTTCGTTCCCAATCTGACCGGCGAACATCTGGAAGACTGGGGCGACCTGCGCATCGACGGCTACATCCACGACGAAAAGGTCATCTCCAAAACGCTGCCCGGCAACGATTATGACCGCCAGTTACATGTGGAACCGGACGACGCCGAACTGGCCGGCGATGGCGTGGATGCCACCCGTGTGGTCCTGCGCGTGACCAACGAACACGGCGGCGCGCGGCCTTTTTCGACCGGCGCCATCCTGCTGCGCATCGAAGGTCCCGGCGAAATTATCGGCGAGAATCCCTTTTCGTTGGTGGGGGGGGTGGGGGCAATCTGGGTCCGCAGCCGCGAGGCCGCCGGAACCATCCGCCTGCACGCGCGCCATCAGTATCTCGGCGAAAAGACCGTCGAAATCAAGGTGAAGGCCGCCCCCGCCGAGCAGGTATAGGCTCGCAGCATCGTTTCAAGCCTATTCTGCCCGGCAGGGGCTGAAACTCCCTTGCCGCAACTTCTTTAATGACCCGCCGGACTCTCAGGCCAACTTCGCTACCAGAGCCTTGAGGTCCGGAACGCCGAGTCCGGTTACCATATCGAAGCCCGGACCCGCATCGTAGGCTCCGTTAGTTCCGCTGGTAATGTCACGGAAACACGTGCTTCCCAGCAGCGGGTATAGTTGAGGATTGAGAAATGAAAGTGCCGGCTTCCCGGCTTTAGTACGCGCCTCATTGATGAGCGCGCAGAAGCCGGCCCAAACGGGTGCGCTCCAACTAGTTCCGCCCAACTCCCCCGGAAACTGCTTGCCGTTCAAAATCAGGAAAACACCATCCGCGGGATCCGCCGTAAGGCTCACGTCAGGAACAAGCCTTTTTGTGCCGGAAGTCACGCCCGAGCCGGTCTGCCATACTGGACGGCCGACGGATTTGCTTTTCCCGCCGCCACTGCCGGACCACCCGCTCTCATGAGAGACTGTACCGTTGGCGGCGAGGACCAGTGTGGTCCCACCCACCCCGATGACATTCGGGTCCGATGCAGCGTACTCAACTTGAAGCGGACCATCGGACTCCTGGCCGGTAGAGTCGGGGTTGGAGCCGGCATCGCCGCTGGAAACAAAAACGTTGACTCCGGCTGCAGCCAGGCGAAGATACTTCTGTTGTTGCGCCCGCATTTCGCCTGCGGCGTAGAACGTTTCGCCCAAGCCCATGCTGATGGATAGCTGGCGCATGCCGGGCTGCGTGGCCAGATCGGACAGAATAGTGTCGAGGCCTTTATCGATCGCCGGGAATTGCAACGAACCTGTGGCGTAAATTCGTATTTTGGCTCCGGGCGCAATGCCGCTGGTCCAGGAAGCATCCAGGGTTTCTTCACCCTCAGGCGCGGGCAAGGCCCCGCCCCCCACATTGATCATGTCGACATTCGCAAGGGAGGCATTTACGCCATTGTCGCTCCAAAACTTAGTCAAATCGGTTTTTAAGGGAAAGCTGTCGATCAAAATCGCGATGGTTTGACCGGCGCCAGTCAGGCCAAGGCCATCCGCATTGTATGCCTTTAGAATTTCCGGGACTTTGTAGGGAGGTGCATTGTTGGATTTCTTGGCAGCCGACATAGCAAGAGGCTTAAACCGCAAATGTTTTTGAGGATGCCGGAATGGTTGCAGGCCAAGAATGGCATGGACGTCTCCGGCGATTGCCGCGGGCAGGGACGGCGCGTTCCGAGCGGCTGTATAGGTAAGGCCGCCTTTGGTTACGCGGACCATGTTCACGCCAAGACTCTTCTCGATTTGGCCGGCTGTGGCTTGGGCGTAGACGCTGGTGCCATCTTTGGCGACCTGAGTTACTTCAAAACCTTGACCTTTGAGCCACTCAACCAAAGTATCGACCTCTTTCGCCGGCACGGCATACTTCGTGTTGATTTCATCAATCGGGACGACGATACCCTTGGCCACTTTCGACTCGAGTTCGTCGTGGAGTTCTTTAGGGATCTTGAACGAAAACGTGAGCGGCATAACCTCCTGCCGGTGCTCTGGCCGGGCTGCGGATACAGTTAGTCCTTGCGGGGTCCCCGACTGCTGCGGCAACTCGACGACACTGTCATGAAACACTTTAACGTTAGACATGATATTTCCTTTCGTTGTTGTGGCCTTCGGCATTGTTGACGAAGGGTTTAGAGCAGCCGTCGTGATAACCGCCCAGCTAGCTACCACGCTGCCGGCCGCCGTGAACGCGCCGTACCTCGAGTAGATATCGGTGGATTGTTTGTGCGCTTCCTCAATATTGTTATCCGGGTTCGGAATCTGGGGATCCGAGGCGTTGCGGATGGAGTAAAACTTCACCTCAGGGAACTGCTCATGCATGACTTGGGCGACCATCGCATCGCCCATGTCGCACATGCGGCCGAGGCCTTGTAACTTGAAATGGTCCGTGGAGTCGTCAAAAGAAAAAAAGTCTGTGGTCACCACAGCATCGGTTTTGCCGTGCCAGACATTCGGCTTTGGACTGTTCGGAAGGTGGGCCGCATTTACTGCCAGAAGCTCGGGAGAGATGGCTGCAAGCGCGTCCGGCGAGGGGGCCAGAGCGGGATATTGCGCAGCGGCCCAAGGCTCGGACTTGAATTTGGTGGTACAGTCGAAACGCACCGATGGAGCGATCACAATGTCCCCCAGTTCCGTCGTGGTTCCGATCCCTCCAGCCGTGCCCGTGGTGATGAGGAGGGACGGATTTACGGCTGTGACAATTTCAGCGATCAGCTTTTTCAGCGGAAGCGCCGGGCCATCGTAATCCAGATGCAATCCGGACTTGAACAGGAGCACCTTCCTTGTACCAATGACGCACGGAAAATACAGACCGAGGCTATGAAAGTATCTCACGTCCTCTTCGCTCTTGTCGTTGAACGGAGCGTTCGCGCCGGTCACCAGCGGGATGTAATTATCGACTTGGTGCCGGTATTCGTACCAGGTTGGGGTTTGATGATTCGGTGTAAATAATGCCGCGAGAGCCGCGGCTTCAGCTGCTGTCCAAGTAATGACGACAGCGTCATAGCCGGCGAACCGCGATAAGTCATCCGTTTCGGCAGGCAGCGGGTCCAAGGGCACCGCCGTCGGAGGTGAGTTCGGCCACGGTACGGTCTGCGGCACCCGATCGCGAAATGGAAGTGCCGCCGCGGCTAAACCGGCTCTCTTAAACCTCGCCTGTGGCGCAACCGGATCGAAGTTGAGCCTTATATCGTCGAGATCCAATTGCTTTTGTTTACTCATAAGCCTCTCTCAATTGTGCGCTATGCCCCGACGGACATGTGCTTCTGTTTGGATTAGCGTACAGAGAGGCAGAAACGGGACACTCGTCTCAAGACATTTGCAGCACTCATAACCTGGAAGCAGCCTGCTCGAAATTAGACATGGAGTGTCCGGGATGTGGTCACACACCGCCCCAAGAACCCTATCCCCCACGCTGCCCGCGTCTTGCAAGACCTTCGCCGGTTCCGCAACCCGGCTCTCGCCAGACCTCGTGCTATCGTAAAGACGGGAAGATTCGTCCGCTCGCTTGAGTTGGTCGCGTCGCAGCCCTTCCAGCCAGCCAAGCGCCGAAATTTTAAAGTATGCCCCCTACGCGTCCACTATCCGGCAGCTCCTCGCCCAACCCGCAAAAACGCCCACATACCATTGATTCAATTGCACTTACAAGAAATTGGCTTTGTTTGTATAAAGTTCACGCCACGCCCCTTTTCGCGCATGACCTGCACAATCCTGCCCAACTCCGCACAATCCTATGAAAATCGGCATCGACCTCGGAACCACTAACTCCGCCCTCGCCTACATCGACGAACGCGAAGCCGAAGACCGCGATTTCCCGCCGATCCACATTTTCGAAACGCCCCAGTTAGTCGCCCCCGGACGCATCGAAGCGCGCCGCACCTTGCCCTCCTTCCTATTCCTGGAAGAAGGGCAGCCGGTCGGCGTCTATGCCCGCGAACAGGGCGCGCTGGTCCCCACCAAACTGGTTCACTCCGCCAAATCCTGGCTCTCCAATCCCGACGTCGACCGCACCGCCAAAATCCTACCTTGGGATTCGCCCGAGACCGGCCGCGTACTCTCCCCGGTCGAAGTCTCGTCGCGCTATATCGCCGCCTTCCGCGACGCCTGGGATAAGATCAAACAACTCCCCCTCGCCGATCAGGATATCGTCCTCACCGTCCCAGCGTCCTTCGACGAAGAAGCCCGCGAGTTGACTGTTATGGCCGCCGTCGAGGCCGGCCTCCCCAAACTCACTCTCCTCGAAGAGCCCGCCGCCGCGTTCTATTCCTGGATCGCCAATAACCTGGCCCAATCGCGCAAGCTGCTTTTCGATGGGCAAATAGTCCTGGTCTGCGACGTGGGAGGTGGCACTAGCGACTTCAGCCTCATCCGCGTCGAGCGCCAGGGCGATCTGGTCAATTTCACCCGTACGGCAGTGGGCAAGCACCTGCTGCTGGGCGGCGACAACCTCGACCTCACCATCGCCTGGCTGGTCGAAACCAAACTCGGCGTACCCCTCTCCATCCGTCAGCGCAGCGGATTGCGGCGCCAATGTACAAACGCTAAAGAGCGCCTGCTCAGCGATCCCAACCTGAAGAGCGTCGAAATTACAGTGCTGGGTACAGGTTCCGCACTCATCGGCAAGGCTCTGAAGACCGAAGTCCTCCGCGAGGAAGTGCTCGAACTGGCGCTTGACGGCTTCCTCCCCATCACTCCCCGCGGCGAGTTGCCCAAGGACGAGAAGCGGAGTCTCTTCCGCGAGTTGGGTCTCCCGTATGTATCCGATCCTGCTGTCACGAAGCATCTGAATGAATTCCTCGATAGCGCCGGTCAGGCCCCCGACGCCATCCTATTTAATGGCGGCTTCTTCATCCCCGAAATCCTGCGCCAGCGTGTTGCCGATGCCGTCGGCCATTGGTATGGCAAGCGGCCCGAAGTCTTCGAAAATCGCGATCTCGACCTGGCCGTCGCCACCGGCGCGGCCTACTATTCCTACGTCCGCTCCACCGGTAGCGGCGTTCTGGTGCGCGGCGGACTGCCGCGCACTTACTTCATCGGCAGCGGCGATTCCACTGCCGTCTGCCTGGTTCCCCGCGGCGCCGAAGAAGGCGCCACCCTGGAGATCGATCGCGACACCTTACAACTGGTCGCCAATCGCCCCGTTTCCTTCCGCCTGTACAGTTCTCTCACCCGCAGCGACGATCGCCTGGGCGACATCGTCGAGCTATCCGCGCTCGGTCCCGATCTCCACATGCACGCGCCGCTCAACGCCGTCATTCGCTTCGGCAAGAAAGCCGGCGAACGCCTGATCCCCGTGAAACTCGGTGCACGCCTCACCGAGATCGGCACCCTCGAAACCTGGTGCGAATCGAAAATCAGCGAAAACCGCTGGCGCCTTCAGTTCGAACTCCGCAAAGCCGCCGCTCAAGTTACCGGTAATAAACCGGCCGCCGTAGTTGCCGAACAAGCTCTAAAAGATGCGCTTGCCTTGGTCCCGGCCGTCTTCTCAACCCAACTGAAATCGCCCCTCCCGCCTGAAGAGCTACCCGCCAAACTCGAGCAAATCCTGGGCCTGGGTAAGAATTCCTGGCCGCTCACCGCCATTCGCCAATTGGCCGACACCTTTCTATCGGCAGCGGATGGCAGAAAGAAGAGCCCCGCGTACGAGGCGCGCTGGTTAAATCTGGCGGGCTTCTGCCTGCGCCCCGGATTTGGCTTCCCCGGCGACGATTTCCGCATCGAGCAGGCCCGCCGGGTCTATTCCGCCGGCATCCAGCACGCCAATCAGGTGCAGTGTGAAATCGATTGGTGGATCTTCTGGGGACGCCTGGCGGGCGGCATGAACCGCAACCAGCAGAATGATATGTACCAGCGGCTATCGGCCTTCCTGCTGCCCCGCGCCGGCAAGAAACAACGGCTGAATAGCAGCCTGCTGCGCGAAATGTGGCGCACCGCTTCCAGCCTGGAATTGCTGCCCATTGGTACTAAAGTGGAATTGGGCGATGCGCTGGTGCGGCGCATCAAAGCAGGCGATTTCCGCGAGAGTGAGTTGTGGTGCTTGTCGCGGCTCGGCGCGCGAACGCTATTCTATGGCCCGATCAACCAAGTGGTTCCGCCCCCGGCCGCCAGCCGTTGGGCCGAAGCGCTGCTGCCGGTAGATTTTGCGGGCATTGGCGATACCCTGGCCGCCATCGCGCGCCGCACCGAAGACCCCACTCGCGATCTCGCCGCCGCAACCGTCACTGCCGTGCGCCGCAAGCTCCAAAGCCTGCCGCACGCCGCACGCTATCTGGCCATGCTGGAGGGAGAAGACGAACGCGACGAGCGTGCCTTAGGCCGTATCTTCGGCGAGGAGTTGCCCTCCGGCCTGGTGCTGGCGGACGAATCCACGGAACCACCCCTATAACGCAGGTGTGGACGCCACCTGGTGAATCGGCTTCACCAAGAGGCGCCCACAGTTAAAAGGCCTTTAAGTTATTGTCGAAAGAAAACTAGGCGCGCTTGCGGCGGCGCAGCAGCGTGCCCAAACCAACCAAGCCCAAACCCATCAGCGCCAGGCTGGCCGGTTCCGGACTGTTCGTCAACACGCCGTCGTACATCACCCCAAACGGGCTGCCGCCGACGAGTTGATAAGCGTCGATCACCAACGTGTAGGTGCCCGTCGTCAGGCTCAAGGGAATCGCTTGGTCCATGCCGGCCACGCAACCGATCGGTTGTCCGGCGCAGACCTGGCCCAGGTTCGGATTGGGCAGCCACAACAAAGTGCCGTTGCTGCCGTTACCGCTGGTAACCGTTCCGTTTTCCAGCCAAACGCCTGCGGTGTCATCCGCCCATACGTCCAAGGTTCCGAAATCCCTGGCATCGGTGATATTGAAAGTCTGATAGAAAATCGCCGTCGGAGTACCGGTGACAGTCGTAGCTCCCGGATTGGCTATGCCGGGCGTGCAGGTTCCATTAAACGCCACGTAGGTATTGCAACCGGTGTTGCCGTACGAAATCCACTCCGCGCCCATGGGCGCTGCAGCCCAGGCTGGCGACACCACAATGCCAGTGTTGGACCCCGTGATATTGTTGCTTCCCGACTGCGGACCGCTAAAAATGTCCACCGTTCCTGCGAACGCCGGAATGGCGACCATGAGTACCGATAAGAATAAGCCCAAACAGATAGTACGAGACCCCGCAACCAATGACATGGAACAATCCTCCTCTCAGTAATCTACCCCAAATTTTCAGTAGATGAAAGCACAATCTCAATTATTTTAGCCCTTTTTAATACTGGTACTTTTTCTTAGAGAGTCCCATAGCACCCCATACAGCGCAACCCAAAATACATCGGGCGCGATCCCATGGCAACCAAAAGGCTTATTCGGCGAGGCTTAAATCACGACCGCCGGATGATAAAGGTTCGGCAGAATGACCTCGCCGATCGCAATCAAACTGCCGTCGGTGGAAATGGCCTTGATGTAGCGGCTGCCCTGCCCTGGCCGAAAGGCGGAAACAGGAAAATTCCGGCCCTGCCGGATTTGTCCCGCCGTCTCTGCCTCAACATGCGCGCTCGGAAAACCGGGCAACATACTCGCTATAGATATCAGGGATTCCCCTAGCCGTCCGGCCGCAGCCAGCGCCTGCAACTCCGGAATTGTGTACGCTTGTTCCACCGTGAATTCGGCCGACGCCGTCCGCCGCAATTCCCGCAAGTGCGCCCCGCAGCCCAGCGCTTTTCCCAGATCGTGCGCAATCGACCGAATATACGTACCGCCCGAGCAGCGAACCAGCACACGCGCCTCGGCGCCGCGCACCTCTAATAGCGTCAACTCATAGATCTGGACCGTCGATGCCGGCAGATCCACCGGCAAATGCTTCCGCGCCAGTACATACGCCCGGACGCCATCTACCTTCTTGGCCGATACCGGTGGCGGAGTTTGCTGGATCTCCCCGCGAAACCGGTCAAGCAGCGCCTCGAGTTCCCGGGCGTCGATCAGCGGTTCGGTTTCGGGCGAAGTCGGCGTGCCTCCCCGGTCATATGTATCGGTCGAGAACCCGAAACGGATCAGCGCCTGGTAGGTCTTATCGCTGCGCGTATAGAACTGCGCCAGCCTCGTCGCCCGCCCAATCACCAGTGGCAACACCCCGGTGGCAAGGGGATCGAGCGTGCCTAAATGGCCGATCTTCCTCGTGTTGGCGATGCGCCGCATCTTTCCCACCACATCGTGCGACGTCCAGCCTTCCGCTTTGTCGACAACGATCACTCCGTCTATACCTGCATCCACATTTCGATCTTCCCACGCATGCTCGCCTGCCTGCCTGTGTTAGCGTGAAGACGTGTCATCGGTTCTTATTGCGGCCGCCATCGGCATAGCCGGAGTCTTTCTGGGGCTCTGGCTGTCGAGCGCCGGGCGCCGCACGCGCCTGGTGGTCCCGTTTAGCGCCGGCGTCCTGCTGGGCGTGGTCTTCTTCGGACTGCTGCCGGAACTGGTGGAAGAAATCGGCTTGCCGGTTACTGCGGTCTTCTTCGCCATCGGCTACGGCATCTTATTTCTAATCAACCGGTACGTGGCGCCCGTCTGCCCCTCCTGCACTCACGGACACGACCATCACGATTGCCACGCCGTCCTCCACGGCTTCGCCGCTCCCATGATCGCCGCCAGCATGCTGCACAGTTTCTTCGATGGCTGGAGCATCGTCACCGCCCAAATGGCCTCGCACCATGGCATCCGTTTGGCCGTTTCGATGGCGGTGGCGTTGCACAAAATTCCTGAGGGGATCGCCTTAGGAGCCATTGTGCGCGCTTCAGTATCCTCGCGCGCCGCTGCCCTTTTCTGGAGCGTTCTGGTGGAAGCCACCACCATCCTGGGAGGCGTTCTGGGCCAAGCCATCGCCCCCCGTCTGGGCACTGCCTGGATCGTCTATCCCCTGGCGATTGCCGCCGGATGGCTCTTTTACCTGGGTGCCCATGCGGTACACGAAGAATGGAAACGGCGCGGTCCCGTACCCGCCTTCATGACCGCGCTGAGCGGCGTCGCGGGCGCGGCCGCCTTGCAACAAGGCGTACAAGCCTGGTTCCGCTGAGAATTACCGACCGCAAGCCGGTCCGATGGTCTGAAGCGAGGTCACGTTGATGCTCTCGACCGCTCCCTTCATCAAGACGCCTTTGACCGCCACTCTCCGCCCGCGCCGGCTTGCGGGATCAAAGAACCGCGTTCCTATCAGTTGGTAGCGGCGTTCACCCGGTGGCATGACGGCCTCCGCCTTCAGTTCTGCCGACGACGTGGCTTCGGTTTTGGAGACGACCGGATCGCCCGCCGCCGTCAGCTTCCACGTACCGGCCGGACCGCCTTCCAGGCACCCGCTCACTTCCACAATGTCCAGCGACGGCCCACCAGCCTGCCGGTTCACCGCATACTGGACGAACGGAGTAAACATCTCGTCCCAACTCTGGTTCCCGCTATCCAGGAAAGTGACGGCTTTATCGGGCGCTGGATTGCCGGCGTTATTCGCCGAGTTATCGTAGTGCGCGGTCACCACTAACTTACTCCCCGCTGGCAGTTCTAGCGGTGTAGCGAGATCATAAGATAGTTGCCAGTGGAAGTTGTACGCTGGCACGCGGAGCACACTCTGCTCGCGCCCATCGCCATAGATCACGGTGTAAGTGAAGTCCTTCCCGCGCAGGTGCGCATGCGGTTGAAATTGATAGATGGTGATCGGCTCAGTGTAAGCGGTCATTCCGGTAACTTCGTAATTGCCGGCCTGCGGTGGGATAGAAGGAATAGCAGCGCTGTTCCCCTCAGCCTTTTCACCAGGGGCATCGGTGAGCAACTCGCGGCCACCGGCAAGCACCGTGGCACCAGCGCCATTCACCCGGAACAACTGATGTTCGGGCGCCTGCGGCTGAAACCAGAAGGCCAGCGCCGATTGATCGGTCTCGGGCTTCCCTGTGGTCTGGTAATGGATATTGACGTTGAGATACAAATCATTGCCGGCCTTGAGCAGTTTAGCCGCGCCGCTGCCATACATCTCAAACGATGCGCCCGGCGTATAGGTGGCCAGCATGTCATAGATGGCGATCCCTCCGGGTGCCGTGACCGCGGGACCGCCCTGCACCATTTCATTCTGAATACCGACCTGCCGCGCCATCGCCGCCAGCGGACCCAGATCAGGCCCAAAGCGTTCGGCCGCGCGTATCTCGGTGATCGCCATGTGGTGCACCACCGCGCCGTTCCCGGGACGTACTTGAATTGCTGAGATCCACTTATCTTCGTCGAACGGGACTTTGACCAATCGCGTGACATAGGGAACTTCGCCGCTGGCGGGCACCTGAACTTCGGGCAGAACCACGACCACGTCCGGCGGCAGTCCGCCCGGATAGAGCCAGCCTTGCTCAATCTGGGAAGCCGGGGGCAAATCCGCTTCCTCGCCTTTGGGCGCACCGCCATCCACCCAGGCGACCAGGGTGCGGATGTCTTCTTCTGCTAGCCGTGCGTCATTGCGAAACGCTACGCTCCCACGCGGATCGGGCGGCCACGGCGGCATCTCGCGCAGCAAAACCTTTTCCCGAATCGCCTTAGCCCAGCCGCGCGCTTTCTCGTAAGAAAGAATGGAAACCGTTGATGCAATTCCGCCCGGCTGATGGCACTGCGCGCAATGCGCGAATAGGATCGGCGCAACCTGTTTGCAAAAAGTCGGCGGCGCCGGCGCGGCCATCATGCTGCGCCCCGCCCCAAGCAGGGTCGCAAGCAACGCAAAAGTCCGCGCACTCGATAATCGAAAACGCCGCGCCATCACTCGCTTATTCCAACATAACCGTCCGGCCGTGTCCAAGGTGCGTCTGGTACCATTAAATTTCCCCTCATATGCCCCTGCGCTTCTACAACACGCTTACCCAGCAAACCGCCGAATTTGCCCCCCAGAGCGATAACACCGTCCGCATGTATACTTGCGGCCCGACCGTTTACGACTACGCCCACATCGGAAATTTCCGCACTTTTACCTTCGTGGATATCCTGCGCCGGTGGCTGCGCGCCAGCGGATTCCAGATGAACCACGTCATGAACATTACCGACGTGGACGACAAGATCATCCGTAACGCGGTGGCCGCCAACCAGTCACTCGATGAATACACCGCGCACTATAAGCAAGCCTTTCGCGACGATTGCGAAATGCTGCGCCTCGAAACGCCCGAGCACGTCACGCCTGCCACCGAACACATTCACGAGATGGCCGAAGCCATCGAGCGCCTTACCGCCGAAGGCCACACGTATGCGAGCGAGGGCTCCATCTACTTCCGGATCGCTACTTTCCCGGAATATGGCAAACTGTCGCACAACGATTTCAGCGGCATCCGCGCCGGCGCGCGCGTGGATGTGGACGAATACGAAAAGGCCGACGCGCGCGATTTCGCTTTGTGGAAAGCCCCCAAGGAAGGCGAAGTTTTCTGGGACGAGAAGATTGGCCGCGGCCGCCCCGGCTGGCATATCGAATGCTCCGTGATGGCCATCGAGTATTTGGGCGAGACTCTGGACATCCATGCGGGCGGCATCGACCTAATTTTCCCGCACCATGAGAACGAGATTGCGCAATCCGAATCGCTCACTGGAAAGCAGTTCGCGCGCTTCTGGCTGCATGCCGAATTCCTGATGGTGGAAGGCCAGAAGATGTCTAAGTCGCTGGGCAATTACTTTACCCTGCGCGACATTGTGGGCCGCGGCTACGCGCCCGAGACTGTGCGCTACCTGCTGGCCTCGGTGCCTTACCGCAAGACGCTGAATTTTACGTTTGACGGTCTGCAATCCGCCAAGACCGCCATCGAGCGTCTGCGCAATTTCAAACTGCGCCTGGAAACGGGTGCCTTCGCCGAAGGATTGAACGACGCGCTGGCCGAACGCACCGCCGCCGCGCAGGCACAATTCAACGCCGCCATGGACGACGATTTGAATACCGCCGAAGCCCTGGCCGCCATGTTCGAATATGTGCGCGACGTCAATACCGCCATGGACGCGGGCGACGTACGCGCCGGCAATCGCGCACCCGCGCTCGATTTTCTCAGTCGCTTTGACGCCGTATTCGCGGTATTGGAGCCCACCGCGGCACAAGGCCAAATGCTCGATTCCGAGGTCGAATCGCTGGTGCTCGAGCGCAACAATGCCAAGAAAGCGCGCAATTTCGCGCTGTCCGATCAGATCCGCGAGCAGCTATTGGAACAAGGCATCATCCTCGAAGATACCAAGGCCGGTACGCGTTGGAAGAGGAAGTCATCGTGAAGTTTCAGACCAAAGCCGTACATGTGGGTGACCGCAAAAAGACTGGGGCGCACGTGCCCGCGACGACGCCTATTTACACCGCGTCCAGTTACTTCTACAACAGCATGGAAGAACTGGACCGGGTCTTCAGCCAAGAGGATGCCGGCTACTGTTATGCGCGCTACGACAACCCGACCAACGCCGCGCTCGAAGAACTGACGGCGGCGCTCGAAGGCGGCCACGGCGCACTGGCGTGCGGGTCCGGCATGGCAGCGCTGCACATGGCGCTGTTGGCTGCGCTGGCCGACCGGCGCCGATCGGTGCTGGCCGCTAACGCGCTCTACGGAGCCACCGTCGGACTGCTAATGAACGTGATGGAGCCTTCCGGCACCGCCGTGAGTTTCGTGGATGTATGCGATCTCGAAGCATTCCGCAAGGCTGTCGAGGAATCGAAGCCCGGCGCCGTGCTGATCGAAACCATCTCGAATCCGCTGCTACGGGTGGCCCCGCTCGACCGACTTGCCGAAATCACCCGGGCTGCCGGGGCTGCCTTGATCGTCGACAACACCTTCGCCTCGCCCATGCTGTTGCGTCCTTTAGAACTCGGCGCACATTTTTCCGTGCATAGCGCGACCAAGTATCTGGCGGGCCATGGCGACGTGTTAGGCGGAATCGTAGTCAGCGATGCGGCGCATTATGATGGCTTGCGGGCACTGTCGCGTTCGATCGGCCCGGTGCTTGGTCCCTTCGAAAGCTATCTGACCATGCGCGGCATTAAGACTCTGCCGTTACGCATGGAACGACAATGCCACAACGCCTGCAAGGTGGCTTCCTGGCTGACGTCGCACCCAGCCGTCGAACGGGTCTATTTTCCGGCCGATCCCGCGCATCCCGACGCCGCCACGATCCGCCGTCTGCTGCCTCAGGGATTGTATGGCGCCATGGTCAGTTTCGAACTGAAAGGCGCCGGGCGCGAGGAAGTCTTCCGCTTCATGAATGCGCTCGGTATGATCGTACGCGCCACTTCGCTCGGCGACGTACACACGATGATGCTGTACCCGGCCATGAGTTCGCATCGCGAGATTTCGCCGCGCCATCGCCTCCGCATGGGCATCCGCGATAACCTGGTGCGCCTGTCAGTGGGCATCGAAGCCGTGGAAGATATCGTGGAAGATTTAGAGCAGGCTTTCGCTGCCTCCCAGTCTTGAGCCGAGTATTTGCCGCACCGCCAGGAACTTGTCACGGCGTCGCCTATTGCTAGGTCTCGTCGATCGCTCACCCCTAACAAAAGTCCACATCTTAGCGCCGCCGCATTGGTCACCAACATGCACCATGCCCGTTGCGATGGCGGCCCATGAGCCAGCCACACACGAACTGGAGGCGCGCCACACCGCATGCCGGAACCATGCTTGAAGGTGCTGTTGATCGAAAGGGATTCGGAGTATGCCGGCCACGTGCGGCATCAGCTAGCGCAAGCGCAGGGTCAGGCGTTTGACGTGCAATGGTCGGGCGGCATGTTAGCCGGCCTGGACCGTTTGGCAAAAACCGATTTCGACGTGATTCTGGTGGACATGGATTTGCCGGACTGCCATGGCCTGGACGGCCTGGCGGCTCTGCGTCTGCACGCACCGCTAGCGCCCGTCGTTATTCTTAGCGGCCGCGACGATGAGGCACTAGCCCTGCGCGCCGTCCAAATTGGCGCACAGGACTATCTATGCAAGACGGGTCTGGAGGCGTCCCTTCTTCAGCGCAGTTTGCAGTATGCCGTAGTGCGGCAAAAAAGCGCCAATTCAGTCAATCCCGAACCGCCGGATCCTCCCGCGCGAATCGTCGGATGTCTGGGCACCAAACGCGGCGCCGGAACGACAACACTGGCCTGTCATTCGGGACTTGAACTAAGGCGACAGACCGGCCAACCCGTGCTCCTCGCGGACTTCGATACCGTTGGAAATTCGGTAGCCGCAGTCACCGCTGCGAATTCCACCTACACGGTGCTCGATACTGCCAATGACCTGCTGCGCTTGGACCAGACCTTCTGGGAAACGCTAGATCTGGGCGGCCCGTTGGGACTTGAGGTTCTGCCCCTGCCGGCGACGGTGTCACCGGAGGCGATCCCTCCGGAACGAATTCGGTGTGTCCTTCGCTTCCTGCGGACTATTTATCCCTGGCTAGTGCTCGACCTGGGGGCATTAAACGAATCGAGCGCCAGTTATCTATCAGACCTTACGGATTTATTGCTCGTTACGACCTTCGACCTGGCCTCCGTCCGGGATACGCGGCACGCGGTTCACCAACTGGCGGAAATGGGATTCGAATCCCGCAGAGTTACGCTAGTCGTCAATCAGGTTCCCAAGATCGATTGTCTGGCCGCGCAGGAAGTATCAAAAATACTCGGTATTCAGTCATCCATCGTAGTGCCGGTCGGTAGCATCGGCTTATTGGATGGCGGCAATGTGCTGCGTCCGCAAGTCACTCGTTTGGCCGCAAAATTGGCGGGCATAGAAGTGAAACCGGTCCCCTGGAAGTATTTCCCGTTCCTATCGGGACTCTATCCGCGCACCCGTCAACTCAAGACGGCTTGAACTACGAAATGCTTTTCACGGCAGGCGGCCGCGATAGGCTGAGTCCACCGAAATATTATGATTCTCGAGCGTCAAGCCTTGCGCCCGCTCTAGCGCAGTCAAGGCTTTCACGTACACATCGCGAGCGGCTACCTCCGTCGCCCGGGCCTGCGCCACAAAACTCTGGTATTGCATGACCAAGAACGTCGTTGACAAGCCGGTTTGGTATCTTTCCAGTTCGATTTTGAGCGAGTCTTCCTGCAACTTGCGGGTCTCGACGGCAGCGTCATAAGCGGTGCGCGCCTGATTCAAGGCAATCACCGCGCCTTCCACGGCCAGCCGGATCTGATTTTCCAGTTGTTGATACTGAATCTGAAACTGGCGCAATTGCAGTTCGTCGCGATCCACGTCGGCCTGCGCAATGCGGTTACGGATCGGAAGAGTTAGTTGCACCCCGAGCGCATAAGTCGGATACTTTCCGTCGAATAGCTGGCTTACACCGCTGCCGGTAGGAGCCGGAGCGGTCGTCGACGCAGTCGGCGCCATCGGATTCGCCTGCCCAGCCAACCCGGAATTCTGGGCAATCCCGACCAGGTCCAACTCAGGCAGCAGTTCGTTGCGCGAACCTTCCAGGCTGATGTGCGAATTCGTCAGTTGCAGGCGCGCCTCCTCCAATTCGGGGCGGTGATGAAACGCGCCGGAAAGCAGTTCGTCAACATTGCGGACAGGCTCTTTGTCGGGAATCTCGAGCGGCGTGGTGGGAATCACGCGCGCATCGCGAATCGCTGGATCGGCCGTGCCGCGTTTGGTTAAAACCGTTTTCAAAATCAATTCCTGCTGCAACTCGTAGCCTTGCGAGTTGGCGAGATCCTGGCGGGCGCCGGCTACACCGGCCTGTGCGCGGGTCAACTCGACGGGTGCCAGGGTGCCCTGCTCAACTTGTATATGGTTGTCTTCGTAAAGCCGCTGCGCCAGCGCCAGGGTTTCCTCCTTCACTTTGACGTCGGCGATCAGGCTAACCAAGTCGTCGTACAGTTGAATCACTCCGGAAACCGTGGCGATAGCCTGTTGCTTGAAGACCAGGCTCATTGTCTTCTGGTTGTTCTCGGCTATGCGAATGAAGCGGCGATTCATACGAATGCCGAAGCCGCGCAACAAGGGCTGGGTGATATTCAAGCCGAGGCTCGACGACGTGTAGGGGTTCAAGACATCGCTGGGCGAATTGGTATTCTGGCGCGCAGCGTTCAAACTCACATTGAGCAATGTTCCGGTACTGAATCCCTTGGACAGCCCCAAGTCGCCGGTGAAACTGTTACTCACCACCGCAGGCGTACCGCTGGTGACGGTGCTGGTTTCGGGCGTCGTCGAGTGTTCCCACTGCAAGCCGGCAGTGATGGATGGATCGAAAGGAGGAATAGGTGGGCCGGTCGAAAAGCTAGCCGCGCCGTTGATGCCAATGCCAGTGGGACTGGGCGGCGTAATCGCATTGAGTTCGGTAAGGCTGTTGGGCACAGTCGAGCCCGGCAAACTGCCGCTGGCAGCGGTATTCAACAAAGGCGCGGCCGGTCCGCCAATACCCGGCAGCGTTTCATTCACTAATAGATAGATGCCGCGTAGCGTGCCCCCGCCTTTGGCGCGCAAGGTATCGGTCGAAGCGATTCGGGGCCAGAACCGCTCGAGTTCCACGTCCAGATTATTTTCAAGCGCCAGGGCAATGGCGTCAGATAGCGAAAGATAAAGATTGCCGGCGCGGATCAGGCTGTCGATGCGCGGCGAGTTATTGAAATTGACGGCCGGTTCGTGAGGTGCACGATAAGGTCCGGCGAGGCGGTCATACCAAGGCGGCGCGGTCTGCGCCGCCGCCGCTACACTCAAGGCCAGCAGAGCGGCAATCGTTCTCAATGCCCACTCCCCTTTTGGCTTTCACCTTTTTTCTCTCCGCCCTTCTCCCCGCCCTTGCCGGTTTGCTGTGGCGCTCCCTGGGTAGGAGCGGCCATACTTTGCGCGCCGATTCCGGACGGATGCCGATCCGCCGACCCCTGCCGCTGGGACCCGCCCGCGCCGGCAATATCGGGTGCAGCCTGTGGCATCACCAGTGCGCCTTCTTCCACCGCGTCGCCGGGATTGGTGACTACATATTCCCACCCCTGCAACCCTCCGGTGATTTCCATTTCCAGGCCGTAGTCGCGCCCCACTTCGACCCTTTGAATATGAACCCGCTTCGCTTGCGCGAGCGCGGACTCAGGCTTCTCTTTTTCCTGTTGCTTGCGCTCCTGTTCGAGTTTCTGACGCTGTTGGGGCGTGGGATCAATCAGGACAGCCACTTCGAGGCCGTCAGGCGTAGCCATCACGCTGTCTCCCGGCACTAACAAGGGCGGCTCCACAAGCCGGTCCATGAACTGGACCTGCGCATACATGCCAGGCAGCAGCACGTAATCCGGATTGGCCACGTCCACCTCCGCCAGTAGGGTGCGGGCGGTCTGGTCGAGCGAGCGCGTGGTTCGGGTTACTTTGCCTGTAAAGGTCCGCTTCGAGTATTCGACGAGGTACACCGAGGCAGACTGTCCCTCCTGGATGGCCGGCGCATCGGCTTGCGGCACGTTCACCAGGATGCGTACGATACCCACTTGCGCCACTCGAAACAATTCGCCGCTGTTGCCGATGCCGGGTGTAGTGGGGCTGGTGGTCTGAGCCTGCTGGCTGGAATTGCTGCCGTTTGCCCCTGCGTTTCCGTTAGTGGCGCTGCCTTGGGATCCCCCCATCGGCGTGGTCGAAAGGCCTTGGCTGGCGCCGCTCGAAGATACCAGAGCGCCCACGTCGAAGTTGCGCGCGGTAATCACGCCGTCGAATGGTGCGCGGATTTGTTTGAACGATTGCAGGGCGATTTCGCGCTCCAGGTTGGCGCGGTTGGCGCGCACGTTTTCCTCGTCGGTGCGGATGGCGGCTTCCTGCAGATGGACGTTGGCGGTCTGGCTCTTGTAGTTGGCCTGTTGCTGGTCGGCATCCTGGCGCGAAACGGCGCCATGCTGCACGAGCACGCGGTAGCGCTCCCAGGTGACCCGTGCCAACTCCTCCTGGGCCTGCGCATTCTCTAACGACGCGTGGGCTTGCTGTAGCAACTGCTCGGACTGCGCCAAGGCGGCGCGTGCCTGGGCCACTTCCTGATCCAGGTCGGGCGCGTCGATTTCCGCCAGGATCTGGCCCTTATGGACGCGATCGCCGATGTCGGCGTACCGGCGCCGTACGTATCCAGTGGCGCGCGCGTATAGATAAGCCTCCGTTAACGGCGTAATGTTGCCGGGCAAAAGCAGTCCGGTGACTGGCGGCGACCGCTTTACCGGCGTCACGTTTACGGTGGGCAGACTCTCGGCGCGACTGCGGGCCGCCGCTTCCACCTGCTTTTGACGGTGGTGGCGCGGCAAATAGCCGATCAGAAAGAGCAGCAACAGAAGCAACAGCAATGCGCCCACCCACATCAGAATCTTCCGGCGCGGTGGGTTGGGCGGCCTTGGGGGTGGCTGCGGAGGGGCCGCCTCCAGTAGTTTGGGTTGCTCGCCGGGGGGCAGCAGGCGTTCGGCGGTGGTACTGGGGGTGTTTTCCATGGCGGTCAGGCCTGCTCCGGCAATCCCTGGTGGGCCTCTTCTTCGATAATGCGATCCTGATCCTCGGGCGCCTTCTTGCGCAGCAGGCTATACATGACCGGCACGAAAAAGAGTGTCGAGAACGTGGCGACAATGAGTCCGCCGATCACGGCACGGCCCAGAGGGGCATTTTGTTCGCCGCCTTCGCCGAGCGACAAGGCCATCGGCAACATGCCGATGATCATCGCCAGCGCAGTCATGATCACCGGCCGCACGCGAGTAAAGCCGGCGGAGAGAGCCGCTTCCACTTCATTCTTGTTGGCGGCGCGCTCGTCGTTGGCGAAGACGACCAGCAGAATGGAGTTGGCCGTCGCCACGCCGATCGCCATCAGCGACCCCATCAGGGACGGCACATTTAAGGTCGTCTGAGTAAGGAACAACATCCAGAGAATGCCGGAAAAGGCGCCCGGGATGGCCATCAGAATAATGAACGGATCGGTCCAGGATTGGAAATTGATGGCCATCAGCAAGTACACCAGCAGGATGGCAAAAATCATGCCTGTCCCCAGACGGACAAACGACGATTGCATGGTAGCCACCTGGCCGCGCATGACGATCTGCGTACCTTGGGTGAGTTTAGTTTTGTAACTATCGATGATCTTCTGTACATCCGACGCGACGCCGCCGAGGTCGCGCCGGTCGGCGTTCCCATAGACGTCGAAGACGGGCTGCACGTCGTAGTGGTTGACCAATGCTGTGGAAACGGTGCGCTTCAAGGTGGCCATATTGCCCAGCAGTTGGGTCGAGCTATCGTTGGCCGGGGTCAACGGGGTATGTTGCAAGGCATCGAAGGAATCCACACGATACTGCGGGGTCTGCACGTAGACCTGGTAGCTGACGCCGTTCAATGGATTGAGCCACTCGTTGGGCGACACCTGCCCGCTCGAACTGAGCGAGATCAACATGCTATTGGCCACATCGCGCTGGGTGAGTCCGGCCTGGTTCGCCATCACGCGATCCACATCCACCTGCACGGTCGGCGAACTGACCTCCTGCCGGATGAAGACGTCCACGGCGCCGGGAATCACGGCGACTTTATCGCGAATCTGGCGTGCCAGTTGGTAGTTTTCGCCGGCGTTGCGTCCCACGATTTGGACGTCGATCGGCATGGGCAAACCGAAGTTCAGAATCTGGTTGGTAATGTTGGCGGCCTGGAAGAAGAAGGTCTCCTGCGGAAACTTGGCGCGCAGGTCGTCGCGCAGGATGCGGGTGTACTCCTCGGTTCCCTTCGACTTCGTATCGGGATTCAGCGAGATTAGGATGTCACCGTCGGAGGATGCGATGGTGGCGTTGTCGCCGAATGCCAGATTGATGCCGCTATTGGGCAAGCCAATGTTATCCAGAAGTTCGGCAATCTCGCCGGGCGGAATCAGGCGCCGGATCTCGCGGTCGATCTGTCCGAAGATGTGTTCGGTCTCTTCGATCCGGGTGCCTTCGGGAGCGCGGACGTGCAAACGCATCTGCCCGGAATCAACGTAAGGAAAGAAATCGCGCCCCACAACGAACATGAGCACCAGCGAACCAAGGATGAAAACCGTAAAAACTCCGACCACCCAGCCCCGATGGTTGAGCGACCAATCCAGAACCCCGCGATAGCGATCGCGCATAGCCTCGAAGCGGCGATTAAACGCGCCGTGTACCTTCCAAATTGCCGCGCTGATCTTGCCCTGGCCTTCAGGCCCCGAATGGCCCGCTCCACCTTCAGCCTCGCCGCGCTGGTACATTTCGGCTTCGCCCTTTAGCAAGTGGTGGACCATGGTGGGCACCAGGGTGCGCGTTAGCAGGTAAGAGGTCAACATGGCGAAGACCACCGCCATGGCCAGCGGAGTGAACAGATACTTCGCCGCGCCAGAGAGCAGCAATACAGGCACGAATACGATGCAGATGGAAAGCGTGGAGACGAAGGCAGGCACCGCGATCTGTTGGGCGCCATCCAGGATCGCGCGCGTGATGGGTTTGCGCATGCCCATATTGCGGTGAATGTTTTCGATCTCAACAGTGGCATCGTCCACCAGAATGCCTACCGCCAGCGCCAGCCCGCCCAGGGTCATCACGTTAACCGTCTCGCCCAGCAGGCTGAGCACGATAAGCGAAGTGAGAATGGAAAGCGGAATGGAAATACAAACGATGATGGTGCTGCGCCAGCTTCCGAGAAATAGCAGAATCATCAGTCCGGTGAGCGCCGCGGCGATCGCCCCCTCGCGCAACACCCCGCTGATGGCCGCCCGCACGAACAGCGACTGATCGAATAGTTGCTGGACTTTCAGGGTCTTCGGAAGTCCCGCCATGATGCGCGGCAGTTCCTGTTTAATGGCGTTTACCACAGCCAGGGTGGATGCTTTGCCGCTCTTCAATACGGTGAGCAGCGCCGAGCGCCGGCCATTAGCCCGCACGATGTTGGTTTGCACGGTGTAGCCGTCGCGCACCTGCGCCACATCCTTGATATAGACCGTGGAACCGTGCACGGTCATGATAGGCATTTGATTGAGCCCTTCGACAGTCAGCGGGCTGCTGTTCATCTGCACCACGTACTCGCGGTCACCCACCTTGGCAGTGCCGGCGGGTAGAACCGGGGCCTGAATGTTCATGGCGTTCGAGACATCCGTAGCCGATAGATGTTTGGCGTACAACGCGCCCGGGTCGATATCGACCATGATGGCGCGGTTCTTGCCACCGTACGGCAGGGGCATTGAGGCGCCCTGTACAGTGGCGAGCTGGGTTCGAATGAAGTTCTGACCGTAGTCATAGAGTTGCTCTTCCGTAAGCGTGTCGCTTTGCAGGCCCAGTTGCAGGATGGGAACGCTCGAAGCATCGTACGACAGAATCAGCGGCGGGAAAATTCCAGGCGGCAACGGTTTGATGATGGTCTGGGCCAGCGCGGTGATCTGAGCGATGGCCATCTCAATCTTCACGTTGGGCTGGAAGTACAACTTCATGACTGCCACGCCGTTGTACGACGATGACTCCATATGTTCGATGTCGTTTACGGTAGTAGTCATGGCACGCTCGCATATGGTGACTACGCGGTCGGCCATTTCCTGGGGTGACATGCCCGGATAAGTCCAGATGACACTGGCAACGGGGATATTGATGTAAGGAAAAATGTCGGTAGGCATGCTGACTATAGCAGTGACACCCAATACCAACATCAGGATCGCCATGACCACGAAAGTGTAGGGGCGGCGTAGCGCGAGCTTGACGATCCACATGGCAATGACCTAAGCGGCGATGCCGAAGCGCGGCAATCTGCTTACCATTTTTGCCGTGGGTCAGACTTTAAGCAACTACTTAGAGAGTTAGCTTGTGCCCGCAGGCACAAAATCGAAATAGTTACTGGGTGGTTGTGCTAACGCGCACTAAGTGGCCGGCACAATCGCGCCCCATTGTTCCGGCGCCACATCTGCGACTGACTCGGTAAATACCCAGCGGTGGCCTTCCAGGTCTTCGGCGCTATACTGTCTCTCGCCGAAAGGCTTGGTATCGGGGGGGCTGGGAATCCGCGCTCCAAACTGTTTGGCGTGTTCGTAATGCCGGTCGACTTCCTCGACGGATACCATGACCACCTGGATAAAACTATCCGCGGTCGCAGCCGGTTGGCCGGTTAGGATTACGGATCCCTGACCGGCAGCCAGTTGCGCGTGGTGGATTGAGCCGTCGGGCTCGGGCGGAGTGCGTAGCCGCTCCGTAAAACCGAACGCGCCGGTAAGCCACTCGATGGCTTTCGCGACGTCTTTGTATGCCAGTCCGGGAACCACTGGACCTGGCGGTGCGGAACGATTCAAAAGCATTGACAGACCCTCTTCCTTGCATTGTATGGTGTAATCTCGGGTAAGAGCGACAGCGGGTTTTCAGATGAGCTTGCCTGGAATTGCACGACTGACGAAGGGGGCGGCGATCCTGCTGACGCTGGCTGTAGCTACTGGCAGGGCACAGGAACCGTTGGCGCGCGTGAATGTGGACCTCGTCCAAGTGGATGTGATCGTCACCGATGCCAAGGGAAACCACGTCACCGATTTGACCGCGGCTGACTTCGAAATTCTGGAAGATGGCAAACCGCAACGCATCGCCAATTTCTCATTAGTCGCAGCCGGCCCGGCTACGGCGGAGGAAAAGGCGGGCCATGTCCCGGCCGCAGCCAGGGACGAAGCGCCTATCGCCGCCGCGCGAATCGCACCGGGTCAGGCGGACCGCACCATGGCTATCGTTATCGATGATCTGGGAATCAGCGAGCAGAGTTTCGCCGCCGTTCACGTGGCGCTGGAAAAATTCATCGATCAGGTTGGGCCCGGCGATTTGGTGGCGCTCGTGACCACAAGCGGGCGACTGGGCGCTCTGCAACGGCTGACATCCGACAAGCGTCTGTTGCGCGCGGCGCTGGACAAATTCAAATCGCTGCCCAATCACCGGCCTGGTGTAACTGACGACGACTTCACATGCGTATGGTACAACCACAAGGCGGCCATGCCGATCGCCGAAGTGCAGGACCAGGACGTATGGCTTTCGATTTCAAGAGACCGCGACGCGCAACGCGAGTTGGAGAACGACCACCGCGCCGCGTACTACGGCTTGCTAAGTATTTCGACGCTGCGGCGGTTAGTTGACGGCCTGCGCGAACTGCCCGGGCGCAAGTCGATTCTTCTGGTTTCCGAGGGGCTTCCGCTGGTACGCAGCCAAGGGTCGGGCGAGACCAATCCGCGGGTGACCGAGGCCTACGAGGCATTCCTGAATCACGCCAATCGCGCGGAAGTGACCGTGAACACGCTCGACCCGCGGGGTTTGGTGGCGACTTTCGCCACGGCCGAGGGTGGCCATCAGGGCAGCGACTCCTGCGAGAGTGCCCGCGGAACTGAATTCACCCTGAGCCAGCAACAACTGCGCGACGTGGCCCATCGGACCGGCGGGATCTCGATAACCAATGACAACGATCTCTCCGGATCGGCCGCGCGCGTTTTCAACGATCAACTGGAGTATTACCTGATCGGCTACAAGCCGCCTGAAACCGCCGATGCCAGTCATGCCGCCCGGGGATACCGCAAGATCGCAATCCGGGTGAAACGGCCTGGCCTGAAGGTGCGCTTTCATTCCAGCATTTATAAAGAAGAGCCTCCGGAGCCGTCGCAACAGGACGGCGGAAAGCTACTGGCCACAGCAGTCGCATCGCCGTTTGCCATTCCCAATGTGCGCATACGGTTCGCCTCGCGCTTTTGGGACGCAGGACCGGAGGCGGGGTCCATCATCGATACGATCCTCGAGATCGACGCGCGCGATTTGACCTTCATTACGGACGCCTCCGGCCGCCGCCAAGCCAAGTTTGAAATTCTGGCGGCGGTGTACGGAACGGCCGCAAAACCATTGGACACTTTCGAAAAGAGCTATACAGTTTCACTCACCGAGGCCGCCTACCAGCGCGCCATGCGCGACGGCCTGGTGCAGCAACTGCAATTGCCGGTGAGGCAGGCGGGCGCGTACCAGATCCGCGGTGCAGTGCGCGACAAAGCGTCGGGACGTATCGGTTCGGCCAGCGAGTTTGTGGAAGTGCCGGATTTATCGCACGGCCGCCTTGCGCTTTCGGGAATCGTACTCAGCCGGGGGAGCCGCGAACCAGGCGCAGCAGAAGCGGCTAACATTCTGCGATTCCGCGCCGGCGAACAAGTGGATTACGCATACCAGGTGCTGAACGCCGTCCCCGCCGCGGATGGCTCGCCCAAAATGGAATTGCGGGTCACTTTGTACCACGATGGAAAGGCCCTCGGTACCAGCCCGCCCATGGGCATCGCCCGCGCGGGGCAGGACCCCAAGCGCCTGGGCGTCAGCAACGATTTCCGTTTGGGGAAGCAATTGGCGCCGGGCGACTATACGTTGCGGATCGATGCCTTCGATCGGAACGCACCGGAAAAACGGGCAAAAGCCAGCCAAACAGCCGATTTTGCCGTTGTGGAATGACCCCGGCGCCAGCTAGCCCGATAGTCCGACCCTATCTGGGTGTAACATTTACTCCGCTTTGCAGCATCTTATACTGAGAACATATGAACCAGGATTACCCGGCTGCCCTTGACCCCGCGGCGCCCCCCGACACTCTGACCAAACATGCGCCTCCGCCGCCGAAGCAGGGACCGGGCGCGCCCAAGCGCTCCGGGCGAGTGTGGATCTGGCTGGTGCTGCTGGTGCTGCTGGCGGTAGCGGCGTATTTCTTCTGGTCGAAAAAGAATCCGGGCGGCCCGGGCGGCAAGCAGGGTGGCGGTGCGGCGGCCCAGAAAAAGGGTTTCGGCGCGATACCGGTGGTTGCGGCCAAAGCGTTTCGCGGCAACATCCCGGTTTACTTTACCGGACTTGGGGCCGTTACCCCCATCTACACGGTTGAGGTAAAGAGCCGTGTGGATGGCGAATTGATGCGCATCAATTTCAAAGAAGGGGACCTCGTTCATAAGGGCGATCCGCTGATCGAAATCGATCCCCGGCCGTACCAGGTTCAGCTCACCCAAGCCGAAGGGCAACTGGTGCGGGATCAGGCGCTGCTCGCCAACGCGCGGATTGATCTGGCGCGCTACGAAACTTTGCTTTCGCAAAATGCCGTACCCGAGCAGCAAGTGGCCACGCAGAAAGCCCTCGTGACCCAGGACGAAGGCATCGTCAAGTCGGACCAGGGCGCCATTGACAGCGCCAAGCTCAACATCACGTATAGCCACATTCTCGCGCCCATCACCGGGCGCTTAGGCCTGCGCCTGGTGGATCCTGGGAACATCGTACATGCCAGCGATGCCAATGCGCTGCTGGTAATCACCCAGATAGACCCCATCAGCGTGATCTTCACCATCGCCGAAGATCAACTTCCCGTGGTGAGTCAGAAGTTTTGGGCTGGACAGCATCTGAGCGTGGAAGCCTGGGACCGCAATCCCGCGCCGCTGAATACCAAGCTGGCCACCGGAACCCTGACCACGCTGGACAATCAAATTGACCAGACTACCGGCACGCTCCGCCTGAGAGCGACGTTCGACAACAAGAACAACAAGCTGTTCCCCAACCAATTCGTCAATATAAAGTTGCTGGTGCAGCTGAAGCAGGGCGTCACGTTGATTCCCACTGCCACCGTACAGCGGAACACCAACAGCACCTACGTTTTCCTGGTGCAGGCCAATAACAAAGTGACCGTGCGGCCCATCGGCATCGGCACCACCGAGGGTGACAATTCCGAAGTGACATCGGGGCTTTCGCCTGGCGACGTGGTCGTAATGACCGGGGTCGATAAGTTACAGGAAGGCACCCAAGTGGTCGCGCACTTCCCCGGCGAGACCGGTCGCGGTGGACGCCAGGGAGCGGCGCCCCAACTGCCCGCCGGCACACCGCCTTCGCACCGTCCCGGAGTTCCGGGACAGCCGCTCGGTACGCCTCCGGGCAAGACTGCCGCGAAAGATAATCCAGCCAAGGGAAGGTAGATGAGCCCATCCCGGACATTTATTCTCCGCCCCATCGCCACGTCTCTGCTCATGGTGGCGATTGTCCTCACCGGCATCGTGGCCTACAAGCAGTTGCCGATTTCGGCCCTGCCGGAAGTGGACTACCCGACCATTCAGGTGATCACGTTTTATCCCGGCGCGAATCCGGATGTGATGGCCTCGTCGGTGACCGCGCCTCTCGAACGCCAGTTCGGCCAGGTGCCCGGCCTGCAGCAGATGACCTCCACCAGTTCCGATGGCCTGTCGGTCATCACGCTACAGTTCAGCCTCACTCTGAATATCGATGTGGCGGAGCAGGAGGTACAGCAGTCCATCAACGCATCGGGAACCTATCTACCGGCCGACCTACCCACGCCGCCGATTTACAGTAAGAGCAACCCGGCCGATACGCCGATCATCACCCTGGCGCTCACTTCGAACGCGCTGCCTCTTTCGCAAGTAGAAGACTTGGCCGACACGCGCCTCACTCCCAAGATCTCGCAGTTGCCCGGCGTGGGTCTGGTGAGTATCAGCGGCGGCCAAAAGCCGGCGGTCCGGATACGCGCCAACCCCACTACGCTTGCTTCCTACGGCCTGAACCTTGAAGACGTTCGCAGCGCCCTGGTCGCCGCCAACGTCAACCAGGCCAAGGGCAATTTTGACGGTCCCCATCAGGCGTATCAAATCGGGGCCAACGATCAGTTGCTTTCGAGTGCGGATTATAAACCGTTGATCATCGCCTACCGGAACGGCGGACCGGTGAAATTGACGGATATCGCCACTGTTACCGACGATACCGAAAACGTGCGGCAGGCTGCCTGGATGAACGACCAACCCGCGGTCATCGTGAATATTCAGCGGCAGCCCGGCGCCAATATTATTTCGGTAGTTGACCGGGTAAAGCTGCTGCTGCCGCAGTTAACCTCCACGCTGCCAAAATCCGTTCAGGTTCAGATTCTAACGGACCGCACCAATACCATTCGCGCCTCGGTGTCGGACGTGCAGTTCGAATTAGGTTTGACCGTAGTGCTGGTGGTGCTGGTGATGTTCGTGTTCTTGCGCAATGTCTCGGCCACCATCATTCCCAGTATCGCGGTGCCCCTTTCGCTCGTGGGCACGTTGGGCGTGATGTATCTGTTGGGTTACAGTTTGAACAACCTGACGTTGATGGCGCTTACTATTTCCACGGGCTTCGTGGTGGACGACGCCATTGTGATGATCGAGAACATCACCCGCTATATCGAAGAAGGCGAGGCGCCGCTGCGGGCGGCCTTGCGCGGGTCGGAACAGATCGGGTTCACCATTATTTCGCTGACGATTTCGCTGATCGCGGTGCTGATCCCGCTGCTGTTCATGGGCGATATTGTGGGCCGCCTCTTCCGCGAGTTCGCCGTCACCCTCAGCGTCACTATTCTGGTTTCGGCAGTGGTTTCGTTAACCCTAACGCCCATGATGGCTTCGAAGCTGCTGAAGCACCGTCCGGAAGCCACCGAGGGCCGCTTCTACCGGATGTCGGAGAACGGTTTCAACGCCATTATTGCGTTCTACGGCCGGACGCTGCGGTTCGTCCTGCGCTTTCAAACCATCACCCTGCTGGTGGCCGTTGCGACCCTGGTAGTTACTATCATTCTCTTCTGGCAGATCCCGAAAGGCTTTTTCCCGATCCAGGACACCGGCGTAATTCAGGGCATTTCGGAAGCGGCGCAGACCGTTTCGTTCCCGGAAATGTCGCGCGAGCAGCAACAACTGGCCAAGATCATCATGAAAGATCCGGCCGTCGAGAGCCTCTCTTCATTCATCGGAATCGATGGCACCAACACGACCCTGAATAGCGGCCGCATTCAAATCAACCTGAAGCCGCTTGATGCGCGCAACATGAGCGCCACCGACGTGATTCGCCGCCTGCAGCCGGAGTTAGAGTCGGTGGCCGGGATCACGCTGTATATGCAGCCGGTGCAGGATCTTTCCGTCGAAGACCGCGTAAGCCGTACGCAATTCCAATACACGCTGGAAGATGCCAGCGCGGATGAATTGAATGAATTCGCGCCGAAAATGCTGGAGAAACTTAAAGCGCTGCCGGAATTGCGCGACTTAGCGAGCGATCAGGCGGTAGGCGGCCTGCGCGCCAGCGTGATCTTCGATCGCGGCACGGCCTACCGTTTAGGCATTACCCCGTCTGAGATCGATCAGACGTTGTACGACGCTTACGGCCAGCGGCAGGTCTCCACCATTTTCACCCAGTTGAACCAATATCACGTGGTTCTGGAAGTGGCGCCGGGCTTCAACCAGAATCCGCTGAATTTGCGCGACCTGTACATTAGAACCGGGATGGGCGCGACCACCGGCGGAGCCGGCGTTGTCTCAGGCGGCACGTCCGCGGCACAGACCTTCGGCCCGCAGAGTGGCGCCGGAGCTTCGGTCGGAAGCGCTTCAACATCGGCTTCCGCCAACAATCCGACCATCCAGTCGAGCACCGCTTTTGGCAGCGCGACGTCTTCTTCCACGGCCTTTCCGAATGGCGGGCAGGTGCCGCTAAGCGCATTCACGCACATCGAAACGTCGAGCGCGCCGATCACCGTAAACCACCAAGGGCAGTTCCCCGTCGTAACTCTTTCGTTTAACCTGGCGCCTGACGCCTCACTGGGCGACGCGGTGAATGCGGTGAATAAGGTGAAGGCTGAAATCGGCATGCCGCCCAGCATTCAAGGGGCTTTCCAGGGCACTGCGGAAGCCTTTCAAGCATCGCTGGCGAACGAACCCGTGCTGATTCTGGCCGCCCTGGTGACGGTCTATATCGTGCTGGGCGTGCTCTACGAAAGCTACATCCACCCCATCACGATTCTCTCCACGCTACCGTCGGCGGGCGTCGGCGCTTTGCTGTCGTTATACTTGTTTCGCCAGGATTTCAGCGTGATCTCGTTGATCGGCATCATCCTGCTGATCGGCATCGTGAAAAAGAATGGCATCATGATGATCGACTTCGCGCTAGAGGCCGAGCGCAAGGAAGGAATGCCGCCGGTGCAGGCGATTTATCAGGCCTGCCTATTGCGCTTCCGGCCCATCATGATGACCACCATGGCCGCGCTGCTGGGCGCGGTGCCGCTGGCTTTCGGCTCCGGCGTCGGATCCGAATTGCGCCGTCCGCTGGGCATCACCATGATCGGCGGATTGATTTTCAGCCAGGCGCTGACGCTCTATACAACTCCCGTAATCTACCTGTTCTTCGATCGCTGGGCCCGGCGCTTTGCCGGTAAGGATGTACTCGACGAAGCGCCCGGCGGCGATACAGTACTGGTGCGGCCATGAATGTTTCCGAGATCTTCATCAAGCGGCCGGTAGCCACTACTCTGTTGACCGTGGCCATAGCCATGGCCGGAGCAGTAGCGTTCCGCATCTTGCCGGTATCGCCCTTACCGCAAGTCGATTTTCCGACCATTTCCGTGCAAGCGGGCTTGCCGGGCGCCAGTCCCGAGACTATGGCGTCGTCGGTGGCCACACCTCTGGAACGGCAATTCTCGCGCATCGCCTCGGTCACCGAGATGACCTCGTCGAGCAGTCTGGGCTCGACCGGCATCACGCTGCAATTCGATCTGAACCGCAACATCGACGCCGCCGCGCGCGACGTACAAGCCGCCATTAACGCGGCGCGCGGATACCTGCCCGCAAATCTGCCGAACAATCCCAGCTACCGCAAAGTGAACCCGGCGGATTCTCCGATCATGCTGCTGGCGCTGACTTCGCCCATCCTCACGAAGGCCCAGATGTACGACGCAGCATCGTCCATCATGGCGCAGAAACTTTCGCAGGTCAGCGGCGTGGGGCAGGTAATCGTCGGCGGCAGTTCGCTGCCTACCGTCCGCATCGAACTTGATCCGCGCGTACTCAACAAGTACGGCATCGGCATGGAGCAGGTGCGCGGCGTGCTTTCCTCCGCCAATGCCAACACCCCCAAAGGCCATTTTTCCGATGGCGAGCGCACCTGGGAAGTGGGCGCCAACGACCAGATCTTCAAGTCCTACGACTACCAACCGTTGATCGTGACATACAAGAACGGAGCGGCCGTACGTATCGCGGATGTGGGCAAGGCAGTGGATTCGGTCGAAGATATTCGCAATTCGGGCTACGCCAACGGCCGTCCATCGGTGATGGTGATCATCTTCCGCCAACCCGGAGCCAATATTATCGACACCGTAGACCGCATCCGGGGCGAACTGCCGCTGTTGAAAGCCTCCATTCCGCAGTCGATCGACATGGTGGTCGCCATGGATCAAACCGTCACCATCCGCGCATCTGTGCGCGATGTAGAACGGTCGCTGTTGATCTCCGTGGCATTGGTGGTGCTGGTGGTGTTCGCGTTTCTGAGGAGCCCGCGCAGCACCTTTATTCCCAGCGTGGCCGTTCCAGTATCGCTGATCGGTACCTTCGGCGTGATGTACCTGCTGCACTATAGCATCGACAATCTGTCGCTTATGGCGTTAACCATTTCGACGGGTTTCGTAGTGGACGACGCCATCGTGGTGATCGAGAACATCACCCGCTATCTGGAACAGGGCATGGCGCCCATGCAGGCCGCCCTCAAAGGCGCCAAGGAAATCGGTTTCACCGTAATATCGATGAGCACTTCGCTGATCGCGGTGTTTATCCCTTTGCTGCTGATGGGCGGCATTGTTGGCCGGCTGTTCCGCGAGTTCGCTGTCACGCTTTCAATCGCCATCGCCGTATCGCTGGTGGTTTCGCTTACCACTACGCCGATGATGTGCGCACACCTTCTGAAAGAGCACAGAGAGCACGGATGGCTCTACAACGTTACGGAGCGGGCCTTTCAGAAGAGCGTGGATCTGTACGGCACGACGCTCTCCGCCGCGCTGAGGGCCGCGCCCTTGACGTTGGCGATCCTGCTGGCCACCATCGCTCTGAACGGGTATCTGTTTGTGCG
The DNA here is from genome assembly GCA_963738345.1 of Bryobacterales bacterium. Taxonomy (GTDB): domain Bacteria; phylum Acidobacteriota; class Terriglobia; order Bryobacterales; family Bryobacteraceae; genus Bog-159. The sequence goes on along the minus strand of CAVTWI010000002.1, from coordinate 44,416 downwards.
CGTCTCCAAGGGCTTTTTCCCTTCTCAGGATAATGGGCGCATGATGGGCGCCATTCAGGGCGACCAGGATACTTCGTTCCAGTCCATGGATAAGATCCTGCTGCAGATGATCAACATCGTACATGGCGACCCGGCTATCGACACGGTGGCCGGCTTCACCGGCGGCGGCACCTCAAACACCGCGCGCATGTTTGTCTCGCTCAAACCGATTGAACAAAGAAAGATCACCGTGGACCAGGTAATCGCGCGCCTGAGGCCCCAGTTGGGGCGCATACCGGGCGCGACTTTATACCTGCAGGCCTCCCAGGATCTGCGCGTCGGCGGGCGCATGAGCAATGCCATGTATCAGTTCACCATGCGGGGAGACAATTTGCAGGATCTTACCGATTACGCTCCCCAAATGCTGCAGGAACTCCGCACGATTCCGATCATTGCCGACGTCAGCAGCGACCAGCAGAACAAGGGATTGCAGTCCATGGTGGTATACGACCGCGCCACGGCGGCGCGTTTCGGCATCTCGTCGCAACTGATCGATAGCACGCTGTACGATGCTTTCGGGCAGCGCCAGGTGTCCACCATGTACACCTCGCTGAATCAGTATCACATCATCATGGAAGCTGCCCCTGAATTCTGGCAAGATCCGCAATTCCTCAGCCAGATATATGTGCGCTCGCCTGCGGGACAGCAAGTCCCCTTAAGCGCGCTCGCGAGTTTTGGCCCTACTACCGCGCCCCTGGCAGTTACCCACCAAGGTCTGGGACCTGCGGTCACCATTTCGTTCAACCTGCAGCCGGGCGTGGCTTTAGGCGATGCGGTGGAGGCCATTCTCGGTGCGGCATCCAAGATCGGCCTGCCGCGCACCATCCAGACCGGGTTCGCGGGAACCGCGCAAGCCTATCAGGATTCGCTGGGCAGCGAACCGGTACTGATCGCGGCGGCGCTGGCTGCCGTCTATATTGTGCTGGGCATCCTCTACGAAAGCTACGTCCATCCCATCACGATTCTTTCGACGCTGCCCTCGGCGGGCGTCGGAGCGCTGCTGGCATTGATGCTCACCCATACCGATCTCAGCATCATCGCTATTATCGGAATTATTTTATTAATTGGAATCGTTAAGAAAAACGCCATTATGATGATCGATTTCGCTCTGAATGCGGAGCGCACCGAGGGCAAGAATTCCCGGGACTCCATTTTCGAGGCGTGCATGTTGCGCTTCCGCCCCATCCTGATGACCACCATGGCCGCCATGCTAGGCGCGCTGCCATTGGCATTGGGCACCGGGACTGGAGCCGAACTGCGCCGCCCGCTGGGAATCACGATCATCGGGGGCCTGCTGGTCAGCCAGTTGCTGACACTCTACACGACGCCTGTGGTATACCTTTACTTCGACCGGCTGCAGCACTGGTGGTATCGCGTGCGGCACAAAACACCTCCCGAGAACCAGCCGCTGGGATCCGAAATCTGATGCGAACTTCTTTTCTCTTTACGCTCGCCAGCATGCTGCTGCTGTCCAGCGCCTGCATGGTCGGGCCGAATTACAAACGCCCCGCCGCTCCGCTCACACCGGCCTTCAAAGAGGCTCCGCCCGAAGGCTGGAAGGAAGCGCAGCCCAATGACGGCGCCATCCGCGGCAAGTGGTGGGAAGTTTATAACGACCCGCAACTCAATGCGCTCGAAGAACAGGTCAGTATCTCGAACCAGAACGTCCTGGCGGCGGAAGCTAACTTTCGCGCGGCCCGCTATTCGGTCGGCGTGGCACGCGCCGGCTTGTATCCAACCATATCCATCGGCCCGTCCATTGGCACTTCCCGCGCCTCCGGAGGCTTTATCAGTGGTGGCACGGTCGCCGGCGGACCTAGCATTGTCACCACCTATAGCGCTCCGGCGAGTGCGTCGTGGACTGCCGATATCTGGGGCAGCATCCGCCGCAGTGTGCGGGCCAACGAGGATATTGCGCAAGCGGACTTCGCGCTACTCGAGAACGCGCGCCTATCTTACCAATCGGAGCTGGCGCAGGATTACTTCGATCTGCACGGAACGGATGGCGACATCGATTTACTGCAGCGCACCGTAAAGTCCTACCAGGAATATCTGAAACTGACCCAGGATCGTTTCAAAGCGGGCGTGGCATCCGGCGGCGACGTCGCGCTGGCGCAAACCCAATTGGATACGACCCGGGCGGCGCTGATCGACCTGGGTGTGTCGCGCGCGCAGTTGGAGCACGCCATCGCTATCCTCACGGGCAAGCCCCCCGCCGAGGTGACCGTCGCAACCAGCATACTGAAGAATCCGCCGCCTCCTATCCCGGTCGGGTTGCCTTCCACTTTGCTCGAACGGCGTCCCGATATTGCCGCGGCGGAGCGCACCTTGGCTGCCAGCAATGAGCAGATTGGTATCGCGGTGGCGGCTTACTATCCCACGTTGACGCTGAGCGCCTCGGGCGGCTTCGAGGCGACCAACATCACCAAATTGTTCTCTTTGCCCAGCCGGTTCTGGTCGGTGGGAGCGCAATTCCCGGAGACCGTTTTCGAAGGCGGCAGGCGGCGCGCGCAAGTGGGATTGACCAAGGCACAGTACGACGCGAACGTGGCCAACTACCGGCAAGCCGTGCTCACCAGCTTTCAGCAGGTAGAGGACAACCTGGCAGCCCTGCGGATCCTGGCCCAGGAAGCGGCAGCCGTAGATCAAGCGGTAAAGGCCGCGCAGGACTCGTTGACCATCGCGACGTATCAATACAAGGCGGGCACCGTGAACTATCTGACGGTAATTACGGCCCAAGCTACGGCGCTCCAGGACGAACGGTCCGCGGTCGATGTGCTTACGCGCCGCCTGACCTCGAGCGTGTTGCTCATCCAGGCGTTGGGCGGAGGTTGGGACGCCTCTGCACTGCCTTCCAATAGCGATCTACGGCAAGGGCTTTAGTCCATGCCCCAGGTACGCGTTAACCGCAAAGCGGCCGGACGAGTCGCCTCCGGCCATCCATGGATTTTTTTGAGCGACGTAGTCGATGCGGGCGGTGCGCAAGGCGGCGCGGCGGTTACGGTGGTTGATCCCCAAGGCCGCACTTTGGGCATGGCGCATTATAGCGCCGCCTCCCAAATCGCCTTGCGCATGCTCTCGCGCACCGCCGAGGATATTGGCCCGGCCTTCTTTCAGAAGCGCGTGGCAGCCGCCGACGAGCATCGCCGCCGGTTGGTGCACGGTACGGACGCCTATCGCGTGGTACACGGTGAAGGCGATTTGCTCCCGGGCCTGGTGGTGGACCGCTATGGCGACTACCTGGTGATGCAAACCCTCGACCAGGGCATGGATGCCATCCGCGCATCCCTTACGGACATTCTGGTTAATATGTTTTCGCCGCGCGGCATTGTGGCGCGCAACGATGCGGCTGTGCGCGCCCGGGAAGCCTTACCGCTCGAAACCGGCGTGGCCTATGGCGACGTTCCCGAAACCGTCGGCTTCACCATGCATGGCTTGCGGCTCGAGGCCAACTTGCTGCACGGCCAAAAGACCGGGGCGTTCCTCGATCAACGCGAGAACTACGTAGCCTCCGCGACATACGCACAGGGACGCGCGCTCGATTGTTTCACTTCGTCCGGCGGATTCGCCCTGCACCTTTCGCCGGTTTGCGAATCGGTCGAGGCGCTGGATAGTTCCGGTCCCGCGCTGTCCGTGGCCTCGCGCAACGCCGCGGCCAACGGGCTTTCGAACATCGAATTCCGCGAGGCGGATGTGTTTGCGGCGCTGGCGTCTTATGTTTCCGCGCGGCGGCAGTTTCAGACCGTGATCCTCGATCCGCCGGCTTTCGCCAAGTCGCGCGCCAAAGTGGACGAAGCCATCCGCGGCTACAAGGAAATCAACCTGCGGGCGCTGCGGCTGCTGGGACCCGGTGGAACGCTGGTGACCTGCTCCTGCTCGCACCATTTGAAAGAGGCCGATTTTCTGGAACTGGTGGCGCAGGCCTCTCTCGATGCCGGCCGGCAAGTGCGTGTGCTGGAACGCCGGACGCAAGGTCTCGACCATCCCATTCTGCTGACCGTGCCGGAAACCCACTATCTGAAGTGCCTGATCTTACAGGTGCTCTAATACTGGGCGCGCTAAAGGTGGGTAATGGTGAGATCGCCCCACTTCTCGCGCAGGTATTCAAGTACTAACCTGCGATGGCAATGCTCCGCGGTGGGTTCACTGCACAGCAGCGCGGATGGGATCGAGAACAAAGCCGGATCGATGCGCTCTTCGATTTTTCTTTGAACCATCAGTGACCGGAACCTGGCCTCATATGCCGGCCACGGACCTTTGCTTTTCTTAAATTGGTCCAGGATCTCTTGCGTGGGCGCCAGGAGCGGCTCGTGCCGGTAATCGGCGCCGCAAATTTCTTTCAGAAAAAAACGCAGATCGTCGCGTTTCGTGAATCCCGCAAGCTGCGACACGTTGTTCAGCCGCACATCAATCAGGCGCCGGATGCCCGCGCGCTTGAGAATGGTGAAGAACTTTTCCGCCGTTTTTTGCGTAAAACCAATCGTATGGATTTCCATGGCGTCCCGATTAGGCCCATCAGCCCTCATCATACGACACCGGCTTGACACCGGCGGCACTGGGATCCTAATATATAGCAGTACAACATATGGAAGACCGATCTATTGACCGCGAATGGAAAAAAGGCAGCGCCGAACTGCTGCTTCTCTCGCTGCTGGAAGCCCGATCCCGCCACGGGTATGAGATCAGCAAGCTGATCGAAGAGCGATCGGAGGGCGCGCTGAAGTTTCATGCGGCCTCCCTCTATCCGCTGTTATACCGGCTGGAGAAACGCGGTTGGATCAAAGGACAGTGGGTCGAAAAGAGCGGCCAGCGGCGGCGGCGCTACTATCGCCTGACCGCAGATGGAAAAAAGATTCTGGCCTCCCAGCGGCAGGGCTGGCGAACCTTTGTCGAAGCTATTGGCCGTATCACTGGAGTCGAAAATGCCTGATTGGAACGAAGCGGTTCGTAAGCAACTGGCCGGTCTGCGGCTGGCACCCACACGCGAAGCCGAAATAATCGAAGAGCTCGCGGCGCACGCAGCCGACCGCTACGTCGAACTGCAAAACGGCGGCGCCAGCGAAGCGGATGCCCGCCGTATCGCGCTGGACGAATTGAGCGGGCATCAACTGTTGACCAGCGAATTGCACGCCGTCGAGCGCACGCATAAAGAACCCATCGCGCTGGGCGCAACCGGTCAGGCAGGCCTTTTGAACGGCCTCTGGCAGGATCTGCGCTACGGATTTCGCACCCTGCGAAACAACCCCGCTTTCACCCTAGTCGCCATACTCGCCCTGGCACTCGGCATTGGCGCCAACACTACGATCTTCAGCGTAGTGAATGGCGTGCTTCTGCGCCCGTTATCGTATCCGGAACCGGCCCGCCTCTTCCTGCTCTTTGAAACCAATTCAGACTTTAACGAAGCCTCAGTCTCCTATCCGAATTACCTCGATTGGCGCCGCGAGAGCCGCTCGTTCACCGGTATGGGCGCCATCCGCAGCGACGATTTCAACTTCACCGGGCAGGGCGAACCAGAACATCTGAACGGCGAATACGTTTCGGCCAGTCTCTTCCCGGCGATGGGCGTAACGCCCTTTATGGGCCGCAATTTCCTACCCCAGGAAGACCGGCAGGGCACCGCGTGCGCGGTAATGATCTCGTATCCGTTCTGGAAGCAGCGTCTGGGCGGCGACCCGAATGTTTTGGGCAAGCCCCTGACCCTGAACGCCATGAGTTGCACGGTTACAGGAGTGCTGCCTCGCGATTTCCACTTCCGTGAGCGAGCCCAGGTCTACGTTCCCATGGAGCAATATAACTCGGTCGAACTGCGCACGCGCGAGTCGCATCCGGGCATCACGGTAGTGGGCCGCCTGAAACCAGGCGTTACCATCGAAGCCGCGCAGGCGGAGATTTCTTCCATTGCCAGTGTGCTCGCTCGCCAGTACCCGGATACGAATGGCGGGCATGGCGCAAAACTGGTCAGCATGAAGGAGGACATGGTGGCCAATATCCGCCCCACGCTGCTGTTGCTGGTGGGTGCGGTGGGCTTCGTCCTGATCATCGCCTGCGCCAACGTCGCCAATCTGCTGCTGGCGCGTTCCACGGGACGCAAGCGTGAGTTCGCCATTCGGACCGCGCTGGGCGCGCAACGCAGCCGCATCGTGCGCCAGTTGCTGACCGAGAGTGTCCTACTCTCTCTGGCCGCGGCTGGCCTCGGCCTGCTGCTGGCGCGCTGGGGAATCAGTCTGGCCATGGCTGCCGCCCCGGGAAGCCTGCCGCGCGCGTCCGAAATCGATATCGACCCCTATGTCCTCTTCTTTACGCTGGCCATCTCCCTGATGACCGGAATCCTGTTCGGGCTCGCGCCGGCCTTCCAGAGCGCTAATGCCAGCCCGCAAGAGTCGCTGAAGGAAGGGACCAGCGGAGCGGGGGGCGGCCGTCATCGCGCCGAGGGCATATTCGTGGCCGTGGAAGTAGGCTTGGCCGTCATTCTGCTTTCGGGCGCCGGACTGATGATGCAGAGCGTTTGGAAACTACTGCATGTCGATCCCGGATTCAACACCAGAAATGTCCTGACCATGCAGATGGCCCTCTCGCCCAAAGCCATGGCCAGCGGTCCTGCCATCCGCTTGGCCTACCAGCAAATGCTGGAGCGCGTCGACGCGGCGCCGGGCGTGCAATCTGCCGCGATTACCTCGGTTGTTCCTCTGGCCGAGAACGACAGCGAAAACAGCTACTGGGTGGGAACGGGCCCTCAACCCCCGCAGGCGCAACTGACCTCGGCGATGTTTTATGTCGTGACCGCGGGTTATACCAGTGCCCTCGAAATACCGTTGCGCCGCGGCCGTTTCTTCACTGATCGCGACGATATCTCCGCGCCGCCCGTGGTAGTGATCGACGACGTCTTGGCCCGCCACGCATTTCCGGGGAAGGACCCCATCGGCCAGCAAATCAGCCTGATTGCCGTGGGACCCGCCCAGATCGTGGGCGTCGTCGGGCATGTGAAGCACTGGGGACTCGATACAGACGACACCGCCAAGATCCGGGATCAGATCTACTTTCCGGTTATGCAGGTGCCCGACAAGTTCATGGCCGGAGCGGTAGCGGGCCTAGCTCTGATCGTGCGCACGACCCCCGAGCCGCTCAGTATGGTTTCCGCCGTACGCGCGCAAGTGGCCGGACCCACGCAGGATCAGCCCATCTACGGCGCGCGGACCATGGAACAGATCATCTCGGGATCCATGGCCGAACGGCGCTTCACCATGCTGGTGCTGATCTTCTTTGCGTCCTGCGCCCTGCTACTGGCGGCCGTGGGCATCTATGGCGTGATGTCTTATACCGTCAGCCGCAGAGTCCACGAGTTGGGAATCCGGACCGCCCTAGGTGCCTCCCGCCGGGATATCGTGGCATTGGTAGTGCGCCAGGGCATGCGGATGGCGGTCATCGGCATGGCCGGGGGCTTGGCCGCAGCGCTGGCACTCACCCGCCTGATGGCCAGTTTGCTGTACAGGGTGCGCCCCGCGGATCCGCTTACGCTGATTGTGGTGGCTTTGCTGTTGGGGTTCATCGCGCTGCTGGCCTGCGCCATTCCAGCACTGCGAGCCACCGCCGCGGACCCGCTCGCTGCGCTCCGTTGCGAATGATCGGGCGGGCTGCCGGGGCTTATAATCGGATCTTAAATGCATCGGATCTTTCTGGCAGCCGCCCTCACTATCTCCGCCGCGCTCGCGAGCGGAAATAATTACAAGAATTTCGACGTCGCCATCTATAGCCGCGTCTACGAAACCAAGCAAATGAAGGATCCCGCATGGCTCGAAAGCCATTGGGAAGCCATCTCCAAGAACATGAAGATCGACAAGATCTACCTGGAGACGCATCGCGATATGGTGGTGGTGGACCAGGAAACCCTGGACACGGCCAAGAAGTTCTTCCTGAGTAAAGGCGTCAAGGTCTCGGGCGGCATTACAGCCACCATCAGCGAGCGCAACATGTTCGAGACATACTGCTACTCGGACCCGGCGTTGCGGCAGAAGATGAAGGAAGTGGTCGAATTCACGGCCCGCAATTTCGACGAAATCATTCTGGACGATTTCTTTTTCACCGACTGCAAATCGGACGGCGAGATTCAAGCCAAGGGCGATCGGAGTTGGACCGCCTACCGCCTGGCGTTGATGGACGAGGCTGGCCGGAACCTGGTGGTGAACCCCGCCAAAGCCGTTAATCCCAAAGTCAAAGTGATTATCAAATATCCGAACTGGTACGATCACTTCGCCTATCTGGGATTCAACCTGGAGACGGAGCCCAAGTATTTCGACAAGATCTACACCGGCACCGAAACCCGGGACCCGGTCAACAGCAACCAACATTTGCAGCAATACCATGGCTACTCGGTCTTCCGGTATTTTGAAAACCTAAAGCCCGGGGGCAATGGCGGTGGCTGGGTGGACCAGGGCGGCGCGCGGGTACCCGGCCGCTATGCGGAACAACTCTGGCTCACTTTATTCGCCAAGGCGCCCGAGATCACCCTGTTCAATATCGGCAGTTTGTATCAGCCGGGCACAGCCGTCGACGCGCAAGCGGCCCATATCGCGGGCGGCGTGTTTGCGCAAGTGGATGGTTTCCTGGGGCAACTCGGCAAGCCGGTGGGCGTGAAGAGCTACAAGCCTTTTCATTCCTCGGGCGAAGACTTTCTGCCCAGTTATATGGGAATGATCGGCATTCCCATGGACATCGTACCGGAGTTTCCGGCAGAGGCGAAGACGGTGTTCCTCACGGAGCAGGCCCGCTACGACCCTGCCATCGTAAGCAAGATCAAGAAACAGTTAACCGCCGGTAAGGACGTGGTGATCACCACCGGCCTGTTGAAGGCCTTGCAGAAAGAACTGGCCGACATCGTGGAACTGGAGTTGACCGGGCAGACGGTCGCAACGGGCGAGTTTATGGGCTTCCGCCTGGGCGGGTCGAACAAGGCGGACAGCGATATTCTAGTGCCTGAGATGCGCTACGCGACCAACGACGCGTGGGAGATTGTGAGCGGCCTGACGTCGCCCTCGAAGACTTCCGGCACACCCATTCTGCTCTCGGCCAAGTACTCCAAAGGGCAGTTGTATGTCCTGACCATTCCGCAGGCGGTGGGCGACCTGTATAGCTATCCGCCGGGAGTGCTGAAGGCCATCCGCGACGTGCTGGCGAAAGACCTCTACGTCCGATTGGATGCGCCCGCGAAGGTCAGCCTGTTTGTCTATGACAACGATACCTTCATCGTGGAATCGTTCCAGGAGAATCCAGTGGATGCGCGCATCGTCACCGATAAACGCATCACCAGGTTGCGGGATGTAGTGACTGGCGCGGAGTTGACGGGCGAGGCGCAGGCTGGCGGCACGGTGTTCACTACTAAGCTGGAGAGAGGCTCGTACAAGGTGTTCGCAGCCGTGAAGTAGGAGGAGGTTTTCCTTGTTTTGCAATAGTTTGTCAAGGCTCCCGCGCGCCTCCACATTACGCAAAAGAGAGAAATCTTTCACTTTTTGTTTTTTTGCTATTGCCTCTGCTTGAAAAAAGGTTATTCTATGGATGATTGTGCCCCGACAACAGGAGGCGTTGATAATGTTTGACAGTCACAAGCTATCGGCCAACGACGAAGAAGATATGGAAGACTTTCAAGACTACGACGACGAAGAACATCCGGACCTGACGTCGAAGCTCGACGATTTCGACGACGAGGATGAAGAGGATGAGGAGATAGAGGAGGTCCTGGTGGTAGCAGTTGAAGCGCCACCGCCTGGGTCCGCTCCTGAGGGACCGCCCACGGAGCCTCCTGTGGCCGATGCCCCCAAAAAGCCGGCCAAGAAAGCCACTCAATCGGCTGCCAAAAAGGCTCCGGCCAAGAAGGCGGCAGTAAAAGCAGCCGCTAAACCGGCGGCGAAGGCCGCCCCCGCAAAGAAAGCTCCGGCCAAAAAGGCCCCAGCAAAAAAGGAACCAGTGAAAAAAGCACCCGCGAAGAAAGCACCCGTGAAGAAAGCTCCCGCCAAGAAAGTCCCGGCGAAAAAGGCTCCGGCCAAGAAGGTTGCAGCCAAGAAAGCTCCGGCCAAAACAGCGGCGAAAAAGGCTCCGGCTAAAAAGGCCGTGACCAAAGCCCCGGCCAAGAAAGCCGCTAAGAAAAAGGGTGGAAAGAAGTAGCCGCGGTTATTTATTCACAACCGAGCGGCAACGTTCAAATAGTTCCAGCAGGGCTTCGGCGTGTTCTTCGGCGGACCGGGTTGCCGGTTTGCCGGAGAACCCCGCTGCAGTTACGTTTCCCTTCCCGTAGCCGGTCGTGGCTACGATAAATTTGGTTAGTTCCAACGCAATTTCGTCCTTGGTACGTGCGGGGGGCGCTGGCGGCGCCGGAGTCTCTGGGGTTTCTTCAGGCATCTTTCTGATTTTCCTCCGTGGTGTGATACAACTCTAGGTTACAGCATTTCCATGCCACTCACCGCTCGCCGGCACGTCCGTAAAATGCGCGGCGGAGCGCAAGCCCACCTGCTCGAAGCCGATGATGGGAACTTCTATATCGTGAAGTTTCAGAACAACCCCCAGCACCGGCGCATCCTGGTGAATGAACTGGTTTCGGCGGTGTTCCTGAAGTACTTACAGATCTCCGCCGCACCCGCCACCTTCATTCGCATCACCGCGGAGTTCCTAGCCGCTAACCCGGAGATTTTCATTCACCTGGGCACGCAACGCATCCCGGTAGCGCCGGGCTGGCATTTCGGGTCGCGTCATCCCGGCAACCCCGACGTACTCGCGATCTACGATTTCGTGCCCGATGCGCTGCTCAGCGGCGTCAGCAACCTGCCGGATTTCCGGGCCATTCTAGTGTTCGATAAATGGATGGCCAATGCCGATGGGCGCCAGTCCGTATTCTTTCGGGCGCGCGTCGAAGACTGGGGGGCGGCAGTGAAAAAGGCTTTCGTGGCGGTAATGATCGATCACGGTTTCGTCTTCAACGGCCCCAACTGGGACTTTTCCGATTCGCCGCTGCAAGGACTGTATCCGCGTAAAGTGGTTTACGAGCAGGTGCATTCAATGGATGATTTTCAGCCTTGGCTCGATCAGATCGTCCACTTTCCGGAAGAAGTGGTAGACCAGGCGTTCCGGGAAGTTCCGCCGGAATGGCTGGACGGCGAAGAGGACGAGTTCGAGCGCCTGCTGGAGAAATTGTTGCGGCGGCGCGCGCGGGTGCCGGACTTAATCGCGGATACGCGGAAGGCGCGGGTGAATCCATTTGCCAATTGGGCTTGATGAGGAGAGCATGCGCTACGACGTCGCGGTGATTGGGGCGGGCGTCTTCGGCGCCTGGACCGCCCATCACTTGCGCCGCGCCGGTCTGCGGGTGGTGCTCGTTGATGCGTATGGCCCTGCCCACTCCCGCGCCAGTTCAGGTGGCGAATCGCGCATCATTCGGATGGGTTACGGGGCCGACGAGATCTATACGCGGTCAGCCATGCGTTCCCTGGTGCTGTGGAAGGCTTTCTGCGAGGAAACCGGCCAGCAACTGTTTCACCCAACCGGGGTGCTGTGGACCGCATCCGAAGACGATCCGTATGCCCGCAGCACGCGGCAGACTCTCGAGCGGTGCGGAGCGCTATTCGAGTCGCTCAGCCCCGAACAACTTGCGGCGCGCTACCCCCAGATGCGGTTTGCGCCTGGCGCCTGGGGCATCCTGGAGCCCGGCAGTGGCGCTTTGATGGCGCGGCGAGCCGTACAAGCGGTGGTTGAGGATGCCCAGCGTCTGGGCACCGCGTTTGTGCGTGCGAGGGTGGAAGCCCCCGGCGGATCGGGACCGATCGCGGCCGGCGTGTTCGTGTTCGCGTGCGGGCCGTGGCTGCCCCAGGTCTTTCCGGATCTGCTCGGATCGCGTATCGAACCTACGCGCCAGGAAGCGTTCTTCTTCGGCACTCCTCCGGGCGATACGCGCTTCGTTGCGCCAGCGCTACCGGTATGGATCGATTTCAGCGATCCGCGCGGACCGTACGGCTTTCCCGATCTGGAAAATCGCGGGGTGAAGATCGCGCTTGACCGGCACGGGCCGCGTATCGATCCGGATACTGCCGAGCGGCTTCCGTCCGCGGAAGGGCTTGCCGCCGCGCGTGAGGCGCTGGGTCAACGCCTGCCTGCGCTATCCAATGCGCCCCTGGTGGAAGCGCGCGTGTGTCAGTACGAGAACACTTGCAATGGGGACTTCCTGATAGACCGCCACCCGGACTTCCCGAATGTCTGGCTGGTGGGCGGTGGATCGGGCCACGGCTTCAAGCACGGACCTGCAGTGGGCGAGTATGTCGCGGCAAGGATCCTGGACGGCGGTCCAGTCGATGCTCGTTATGCGCTGGCATCCAAAGCCGAGACGCAGCAGCGCACCGTGTTTTGATGCGGCGGCTAACCCATCCACTCTAAATGCTGGGCCGTGCCGTCGAATTGCGGAGTGGTCTTAAATGGCTCCAGCTTGCCGGTCAGTGCCGCGTCGCGGGTCTTCGCCAACAGTCCGGCGAGTTGCGTTTCGGTGAGCGGCTTGAACGTGCGCGCCGCTTCCAATGCCTGCTGCAAGCGTTCCATGCTGTCGCAGCCGGTGATGACCACCGAAGTGGGCAGGTTCATGGCGTAGTGCAGGCATTCGATGCCAGTGGCCAGGCCTTTTTGCGGGATATTGCCAAACGCCATGGGTTTCATGCCCAAAACGCCGATCCCTTGCGCCGCCAGTTTCGGCACCACCAACTTGGCGAAACTGCGAAAGTGCGCGTCCAAAAGGTTCAGCGGCATTTGCGCGGCGTCGAAATGGAACTTGTGTTGTTCGGCAACTTCCAACATGCGCAGATGGACGGCGGGATCTTTGTGTCCGGTAAAACCGATATAACGGATCTTGCCGGCCTTGCGCGCGTCAAGAAGCGCTTCGAGCGGTCCATCGGCGGCGAAGAAACGGTCGGGATCTTCCATGCGGATGTTCTCGTGATATTGCATGAGGTCCACATGATCGGTCTGGAGCCGTTTCAAAGACTCATCGATCTGGCTGGCGGTCGACTTTTTGGTACGGCCATCGAACTTAGTCATCAGGAAGACTTTGTTCCGGTAACCGTCACGCAACGCCTTGCCCATCCAGATCTCGCTCATGCCATCGTGATAGTCCCAGCAGTTATCGAGAAAGTTAATGCCCTCGTCGACAGCCGTACGGACTATCTTGATGCCATCCTGCTCGTCTTTGGGGACGCCCATGTGATACCCGCCCAAGCCGACGGCGGAGACGCGCTCGCCGGTGCGGCCTAGAGTACGGTAGGGCATGTTAGAGGTGTGAGCCGGCGCGGCTGACAGGGCGGATGCCAGCGACGCGCCGACCAGGGCGGTTATAATCTCGCGGCGTTGCGGGTTGTGGTCCTGCATAAACTATTCGGTAGCGGGAGCGGGCGCTTCGACCGGCGGGGCGGCTGCCGCTTTCTTCTTGGCGGCCGGCTTGGGCGCCTGTTGAGCTTTGTGGAACGCCGCCCAGCGCTTCTTGGTGGCGGCAACGATGCGGGCGCGTCCCTCCGCGCTCATGGTCCGTTTGGGCGCCTTCGCCGGGGCAGTCTTTACGGCAGCGGTCTTAGTGACAGCTTTCGAGGCAGCGGCGGGCTTGCCTTTGGCGGCATTATAAGCGGCCCAACGTTTCTTCTGAGCTAACGCGATGCGCTTGCGGGCGGAGGCGCTCATGGTGCGCCTGCCGGACCCGGTCACGGCGGGGGCAGCATCCCCTGCTTTGTGCGATACCGGTTGTCCGCCAAGTTGGCTGCGCAGTTCCGCGATGCGCTCATCTAAAGAAGCGAGTGTGTGTTGGAAACCAATCAGGGCGGCCTGGAGGAATTCCGGATCTTGATTATGAGTAAAAGGCATTGCCTGATTATACTCCGATACAGCAGTACGGGAGCATCTGGCGTTAGTTGTTACAATCAAGCGATGTCTCTAGTCGTAGTAGGATCCGTAGCGTATGACGGCGTGGAAACGCCCCATGGCAAAGTAGACCGCATGCTGGGCGGGGCCGCCACTTATATAGGGTTGGCTGCGAGCTACTTTGCTCCCGTCAAGATAGTGGCGGTAGTAGGTGACGATTTCGCGGCTGAAGACGTCGATCTTCTGGCGGGAAAAGGTATCGATCTGGAAGGTCTGGAACGGGTACCCGGCAAGACCTTCTTCTGGGAGGGTAAGTACTCGGCGGACATGAACGACCGCGAGACACTGCGCACGGATCTGAACGTGTTCGCGGATTTCCAGCCTAAGCTACCGGAATCTTACCGGGCCGAGCCTTATCTGCTGCTGGGCAATATCCAGCCGGCGCTGCAACGCGGGGTGCGGTCGCAGATGAATGGCGTCCATCTGGCGGGCGGCGATACCATGAACTACTGGATCGCCGACTATCGTGAAGAGTTGCTCGAAACGCTGCGCGACTGGGACTTCCTATTGATCAATGACAGTGAGGCGCGCATGTTATCGGGCGAACACAACCTGCGGCGGGCGGCGGCCAAGATTATCGAGATGGGTCCGCGCACGCTGGTGGTGAAGCGCGGCGAGTATGGCGCCATCCTTTTCACCGACGGCTGCCACTTCATTGCACCCGGATACTTACTGGACGACGTGTTCGATCCCACCGGCGCGGGCGATTGTTTCGCGGGTGGCTTCATCGGATATCTGGCGCAGCGCGGCGTGGATCCGCGGGGCGGCAAAGTGGATATGCAAGACTGGCGGCGCGCGGTGATCTATGGTTCGGTGATGGGCAGTTTCTGTTGCGAGCAATTCGGCGTGGACCGTTTTCGAACACTGACGCAGGATGAGGTTGAGGCAAGGTATCGCGAATTCAAAGCATGCACGGATTTCTGAGATCACGGCAGTAGTCCCGCTGCTGAGTCTCTGGAGCGCCGCATGGATCTGGTTCTTCTACCGGGGCGGCTACCTGGCCTATTACGGCGACGCAGAAGCGCATCTGAATATCGCGCGCCGGATCGTCGACTCGCGCACTCCTGGTTATGACGAGTTAGGGTCAGTGTGGCTGCCGCTGCCACATGTGCTGACCATGCTACTGGCGCGCTACGACGAACTGTGGCGCACAGCGCTGGCGGGATCTATCGTATCGGGTATCAGTTTCGTGCTGGCCGGGGTATTTCTATACGCGGCGGCGCGGCGCGTATTCGACGGTAAGGCTGCGGCGGTGGTGGCCACTGTGGTGTTCGCCGCCAATCCCAACGTGCTGTATCTGCAGTCGACGGCTATGACGGAACCTTTGTTCATGGCCGCGGTGCTCGGCGTTGTCTACTTCACGGTGCGATTCCGCGATACGCAATCCTGGTGGGCGATCGGCGGGGCCGGCGTAGCGGCACTATGCGCCACACTCACGCGTTATGACGGCTGGTTTTTGATCCCGTTTGCGGCTGTGTTCGTGCTGGCGGCAGCCAAGCGGCAGCGCGTGGCGAAAGCGGCGTTGTTCGCACTTATCGCGGGATTGGGACCGCTCTACTGGATGGGCCACAACTGGTGGTGCTGTTCAAACGTGCTCGACTTTTATAACGGCCCGTACTCACCTCGCGCCATTCAGGGTGCGGCACATTATCCCGGTCGCGAGAACTGGGCGAAAGCCTTGCTGTACTACCGCAGCGCCGTGCGATGGTGCGCGGGCGTGCCGCTGCTCTGGCTAGGCGCGGCGGGGTTGGTAGCCTGCGCGGCGGTGCGGCGGGCATGGTGGCCGGCGTTCTTATTGGTCCTGCCGGGAGCGTTCTATGTGTGGAGCATGCACTCGTCGGGCGGGACGCCGATCTTTCTGCCGGATCTGTGGCCCAACAGTTACTACAACTCCCGCTACGGCTTGGCGCTCTTCCCTGCCCTGGCCTTTGGCGCAGGCGCACTAGTCGCTCTGATTCCAGCGCGGGCGCAAGGCTGGGCCGGCGGAGTGTTGGTGCTGGCGGCGATCGCGCCATGGATAATCCAACCGCGGCCGGATGCCTGGATTACGTGGAAGGAATCGCAGGTGAACTCCGATGCACGGCGTGCCTGGACCCGCCAGACCGCGGAATATCTGGCGCCGCGCTACCGCCCGGGGTCAGGAGTCATCACCACCTTCGGCGACATTACAGGTGTCTTCCGTGCCGCGGGCATTCCGTTGCGCGACACACTGACGTGGGATAACTGGCCGCGCTGGCCGGCGGCAGTGGCGCGGCCAGACTTGTTCCTGTGGGAGGAATGGGCCGTGGTGCAAGGCGGCGACCCGGTGCAATCTGCGCTGGCGCGGGCCGGCGTGAATGGACCACGCTACGAACTGGTGAAAGTAGTGATGGTTCCACATGCGCCGGTGGTGGAGATTTATCATTGCTGTATTGGGTTGACCAAGCCGGTGTCCCCATGAGCGAGGATCCGCAAAAAGCTAATGGATAGCGCACGCTGGGATCGCATCCAGACTTTGTTTCACGAAGCCGTGGAATTGCCGGAGAGCCAGCGTCAGGCTTTCTTACAGAATGCCTGTGCGGACGACGACGCACTAATCGCGGAAGTTCTGGCCATGCTGCGCGAGGACCAGCGCGGTGCATCGCTGCTCGATAGCGACGTGGCCAACCTGGCGCAGAGCCTGGTGGGCAACGGCGCACGGCCTACACCCGTACCCCAAGAGTTCGGTCCATACCGCCTCGGCCGGATGCTGGGCGAAGGGGGCATGGGCGTGGTTTACCTGGCGGAGCGCGCCGATCTGGGTAGCTTGGTGGCCATCAAGATTCTGCGCGATGCGTGGCTGTCGCCGGCGCGGCGGGAGCGATTCCTCAGCGAACAGCGGACGCTGGCCCAGTTGAACCACCCATCCATTGCACGGCTGTACGATGCGGATACGCTGCCGGATGGAACGCCGTGGTTCGTCATGGAGTATGTCGACGGCCTGCCGCTCACGGAATACTGGGGCAAGCGGGAGTCGACCATCGCGGAGCGTCTGCGATCGTTCCGGGCGGTGTGCGAGGCGGTGCAACATGCGCACGAGCATGCCATCATTCACCGCGATCTGAAGCCGTCCAACATTTTGGTGACGGCCGAGGGCACGGTAAAGCTGCTGGATTTCGGCATCGCCAAACAACTCGACAGCGAGGATAAGTCCGTCGATCAAACGCTGACGGGGTTGCGGCTGATGACGCCGGCATACGCCGCACCCGAGCAGATTCGCGGTGGACCGCTGGGCGTCTACACGGATGTCTATGCGTTGGGCGTGATCCTTTACGAACTACTGGCGGGGCGGCCTCCATTCGATTTCTCGGGCACCTCGCCGACCGAAGCCGCCGCCATCATCACCGATCGACAGCCGGAGCGGCCGTCAGCGTTCGCCAAGCGGAGCGAAGGCAAGACAGCGTGGGCCGATCTGGATGTGCTGTGCCTGACAGCCATGCACAAGGATCCCGAGCGGCGCTATCGATCCATCGAAGCGCTGATCCGGGATATCGATCATTTCCTAAACGGTGAACCTCTGGAGGCGCGGCCCGATAGCGCGCGCTACCGCCTGGGCAAGTTCGCCGGCCGGCATCGCGGGGCTTTGACTGCGACGATGATGGTGGCGGCGGTGATGGCGGTGCTGATCGTCTTCTTCACGGTGAGACTGGCAGTCGCGCGTTCTCGCGTGCTGAGCGAGGCGGCGCGTACGCAACGCATCCAGGCGTTCATGCTGAACCTGTTTGGCGATTCATCGGCTGGCCCGGCGGATGATCTGCGAGTGGTGACTCTGCTCGACCGGGGCGTTAGCGAAGCGCGCTTACTCGACCGTGAACCGGCGGTGCAGGCCGCCCTTTATTACACGCTGGGAGGGCTGTACCAAAAGCTGGGCAAGTTGGACCAAGCCGACACTCTGTTGAGCCTCGCCCTGGAACGGCGGCGCGCGATCTTCGGGCGGGAGAATGCCGAAGTGGCGCAAAGCCTGGTGGCGATGGGCGAATTGCGCATCGAGCAGGGGCGACTGGCTGATGCCGAAAAGATGGCGCGCGAGGGACTTGCCATGAGCCGGCGCACACTACCTGCCGACGATCCGGCGCTGGCGCGGGCGCAAATGGTCTTGGGCCGTGTGCAGGAGCATCGCGGCAACTACAAGGAAGCCGCCGCTACGCTCGAAGAGGCGGTGCGGATGCAGTCGGGACACAGCGGTGTGGCGGCGGACCTGGCCACCAGTTTGTCGGAACTGGCCAACACGCAATTCTATGCCGGCAACTACAAGGTTTCGGACGCGTTGAACCGGCGGGTGCTGGCCATGCACCAGCAGATCTACGGCGGGCGGCATCCCGCGATTGCCGACGACTATCTGAACCTGGCATCCATTCAGAACAATCTGGGCCACTATCCCGAGGCGGAGGCATTCGACCGGCAGGCGCTCGATATCAACCGCTCGTGGTACGGGAATAATCATCCGGAAACGGGCTCTAGCTTGAACTATTTGGGGCAGGCGCTGGTCATGCAGCACCGCTACGCTGAGGCTGAGGACATGCTACAGCAGTCGCTCGCGATCCAGGAGCACGTCTATGGGCCGGTACATTCGCGGGTAGCGGTAGCGGTGAACGAACTGGGATTGCTGGCAATGAAGCGGGGGAATCTTGAG
This sequence comes from Bryobacterales bacterium, assembly GCA_963738345.1. Lineage (GTDB taxonomy): Bacteria > Acidobacteriota > Terriglobia > Bryobacterales > Bryobacteraceae > Bog-159. Next base: position 25,794 of record CAVTWI010000002.1, on the reverse strand, counting down.
GAGGCCGAGAAGCGTTTCAGGCGGGCAGTGGACATCGACCGGGCAGTTTATGGCGACCATCACCAGGCGGTGGCTCTAGAGACCACCAATCTGGCAAGTGTGTATCTGGAAATGAAACAGTACGGACGGGCGGAACGGCTGTTTCAGGAAGCGCTGGCATGTTACCGGCAGGTGCTGCCGCCGGGCCATCAGAACATCGCCATTGCCGAAGTCAAACTGGGACGAACGTTGTTATTCGAGCGGCGGTTTGGCGAGGCGGAGAGTCACATGCTGGCGGCTTACCGGATCGTCAACCAACAAGCCAGTCCGTCGCTCTACTGGCTGAAGACAGTGAAACAGGATCTGGTTGGATTGTACGAAGCTATGGGGCAACCGGACAAAGCCGCGCAATTTAAGTGACGCGTTTCAGATCAACCTTGGCGGACATCTTTTCGCCGTCCTTGCCGGAACCCTTGGCAGTGCCCCGGATGGTATCGCCGTCAAAGACCAGGTCGAAAACGAGCAAGCCGTTATCCTCGCCGTTGTCTTCGATTGGCACTTCGAAGGTGAGCTTAGTGCCTTCCAGTTTGCCTTTTTTGATGGTCCATTGCTGGCCTTCGTTAGGACCCGCGGTCCCGGTGACGGTGCCGCCCTCAAGCTTCAGCGTCATATAGGCGGAGTCGGGCTTTTCTTCGCCGTCCGAATTGGTGATATCGAATTTGCCGCTCCACTTGCCGGTGAGTTCGCCGGCGGACAGGGTGAAGGCGGATAGCAATAGGAGACAGATCAGGGTCTTCATAATCTGCATAACGCGCGCACCGCGAGTTTTGTTCCCGATTTGAGGGGTTTAGATTATGGAGCACATGACTAGTTCTTTGGCGCACCTTTGCAATTCCGATTCGGTTGCATTCGGAAAGAGGTTTTGGCGCTGAAACTGGGCGACCCATTTGTCGATTTGCCAGCGGCGCAGTTCTGGAAACAGGTTGAATCTGTGTTCGGCGATCCTTTGGGCCCAGCGGTCCCAACGCAGGTCGAAGCAGGCCGTGCGTATCAGGGCAAGGACAATCGCATAAGCAATTGTTGGAATCTGCGTCTTCTTGAACCTGGGCCTGGGTGGATCCAAGTCGATCAATTGGGGTCGAAAGACGTCCAACTGAATCAGGGGCACAGGAAGACTTATCGGTTCAGCGACGATAGTCGTCAAGGACCAACGTACCACCTTTACTTATAGGCTCAACAGCAGTTGCCGGCAGCTAGACGGTAAACATTTTGAAATTCCTTGACATCTGCTGCTCGATCCAATAGCCTAACCAATACTCGGAGAGATTCGACTTGAGGTCCTGATGAAACGAACCCTGGTATTGGTCGTGTGGTCCCTGACATCCCTGGCTACTATTACCGCAAGCGCCGCAACACCTCAGTTCTCGGCCCGCCGGGATTACTCGGACATCTTCGGACCGTTCTTGGCCGCCGCTGATCTAAACGGGGACGGTGTCCCGGATCTGATCACAAACGAAACGGGCGTCTTGCGAGTGATGTTCGGGAATGGCAATGGAACATTTAGGCAAGGGCCGACTACAGTCACCATATTGACTGGCGGGGCGGGCTTCGTGGTAGCTGACGTCAACGGTGATGGCAAAGCAGATGTCCTCGTGGCAGGATCACTGAACGGAATTCAGCAGCCGCAAGGGATCGCGGTGTGCCTGGGTAACGGCGACGGTACCTTCCAGACCGGGGTCCTATACCCTGCGGGCGATGGAACCGATATCGCACATTTGGCACTGGGAGACTTTAACGGCGATGGCATTCCGGACATCGCCACAGCGGGCGCCAGCGGCGTTTGGCTATTCACAGGCAAAGGCGATGGGACGTATAACACTGCTGTCTTAGCGGTTTCCCTGCCGGCCAGTAGCGGGAGTCTGGCTACCGCGGATTTTAATCACGACGGAAAGCTTGACCTGGTCGTTACGATGCCTGTCGGCCCGCTAGGCAGCAACGGGGCCGGATTCGCCGTTCTGCTCGGCAACGGCGATGGGACCTTTCAAACCCCGTCCACCTTTAACAAGCCCATAAAAGCGCCGGTCGTTGCTGTCGGCGACCTGAACATGGATGGCCATCCCGATATCGCGCTCACGTCCACCTTTTCACCGTTTGTCTACGTCTATCTTGGGAACGGCGCTGGTGGGTTCTCCGGGCCCAACGCGGTCTCCATGCCCGATGCCACGGGACTCGCCATTGGCGACGTTAACGGCGATGGCATTCCCGACCTGGTCAACCCGGGTGTTTATATCGCCCTGGGTAAGGGCGACGGCACATTTAAGACGCCTTTCCAGCACGCGGTGGTGACCGCCGACGGCACCTATAACGTGGCGTTGGCGGATCTCCGCAACAACGGCCGCACCGACATCGTAACGACTTCCCAGTGGGCTGTCTCCGTGCTGCTCGCGCAAGGCGGGGGAAAATATGAGGACGGCAAATGGGTCCCAGTTCCGGGAGGCGCCGGCTGTGGCGCGGTAGCCGACTATAACCGCGACGGTAAGCCGGATCTGGCCGTCAATACTCCGCAGGGTGTGACGATCCTGCTGGGAACGGGTAAGGCTTCCGCTCCTTTTACGACCGGCGCAACCATGCAGCTAACGGGCGCGGATTGTCTGGTTGCTGGAGACGTGAATGGGGATGGTGTTGCCGACCTGCTGGTGCCTACCGCGACGGGCGTTGTTACGTATCTGGGCAAAGGCGACGGAACATTTAGCCAGAAGAGCGTCACCGCGACGACGACCGCTGGCTATCTGGCGCTGGGGGATTTCAATCATGACGGCAAACTGGACTTCGCGACTTCCGGCAACCTGTTAGCGCTGGGTAACGGCGACGGTACATTCCAGGCGCCTGTACCGATAGTATCGAGTCCGCCGGCAGGTGGGTTCTTTGATGTCGCGGCGGGCGATCTAAATGAGGATGGATGGCCGGATCTGGTGCTCTCTTCGATCAATAATTTTCCCCTCACGATATTGATCAACAACAGACAGGGTGGCTTCAGCCAGAGCCCATCAAGTTTCGGGCAAGGGACTATCCAGACGGTGATCTCCGATCTCAATGGCGACGGCCGCGCTGACCTGGTGCTCGCGACTTATGGCGGCGCGTGGGTCTATCTAGGTGACGGCCACGGCGGCTTTACCTACACGGCAGAACTTGTCCACCCCTTGGCCGCTCTGGGCATTGGGTCCGCGGTGATAGCCGCGGACGTCAACGGCGACGGTATCGCGGACGTCGGCGTGCTTGAGAGCGACTCCCTCGCGATCTACTTAGGTAATGGGGATGGCACGTTCGCTGTCCCGTTTTCAATCGGTACGGGTGTGTCCCCAGGCGATGTGTTGGTAGGAAACTTCCATGGCCAAACTCGCGCAGCCGGTGTGCCGGATATCGTCGCGCCCGACTTTTCGGGCGGCGTGACAGTACTCACCAACATTACGAAATAACGATGCCTTACTCTGTGAACGGTCATCCGGCAGGAATCCGATCGCATCGGGCGCGACAGGCAATGGCTGGCGATCGGACGATGAACGTTAATGCGCCTCCTCAAGCAGAGCGCGCAGGATGTCCACGCCGGACGAACCCGTCCTGCCTCGATGCAGCTAGCCGAGCACGCCAAGGGCGGCAACGCCAAAAAGACGAAACGCCGCGGGTCATGACGCCCGCCCCCTTTTCAGCTTACACACCGCCGCCTTCGACCGCGAATTCAGAAAGCTCGCCAAACATCACCGCGATCTTATCGACCACTACCGCGACACTCTTGTCATCCTCTCCAGCGACCCGTACCACCGAAGCCGCGCGCACAATATAAAAAGCTAGAAGGTGCGGCTCCTGGCGACGGCCAGTACCGACTTCGCATCCGGCGATTCCGTTTCCGTTAGCTATCCGGCCAGGCGGTTGGGTTGTATCCAGCCGAGCGAGACGCCGGTCATGATCAGGCCGATACACACGATCAGGGCGGCCGAGACTACCGGGACGATGCGGAACAAGGGATGCGCCGCGGTCTTCTGGCTATCGGGCAGGAAGTTCTTGGCGTAGAGCACCAGGACGCCGATACCCATGAGGACGACGGCCAGGCCGAGGCTGAAGGCGATGAGCAGCATCAGGCCGAGGCCGACGCGTCCGAGGGCAATGGAACTGAGCAGCAGGACGAGGGCGGAGGGACAGGGAACCAATCCGCCGCTGGCGCCGAGGGCGATCAGGCTGCCGAGGGTGATGTCGCCTTCGGGTACGTGGGTGTGGGTGTGGGGCCCGTGTTCATGGTCGTGGGTGTGGCCGTGATCGTGGGCATGATCATGGCTGTGGGCGTGGGCATGATCGTGGTCGTGGTCATGATGATGATGCTGTTGAGCGCGCCGCAGGGTACGGGCGCGCCGGTAGAGCATCATGCCGCCGATCCAAACAATGGAGAGTCCGGAGATGGCGCCCAGCACTGGAAAAATCTTCTCGGGCAGCACATATTGCGATAGGAACAAAGTGGTGAGTCCGAGCAGGAAGACGCTGACGGTATGGGTAAACGTAACCACGCCGCCCAGGAAGATGGCGTGTTTGAAAGTGCCGCGCGAGCCCACCAGATAGGCGGCCACGATGGTCTTTCCATGGCCGGGGGAAAGGGCGTGCATACAGCCGAGGCCGAAGGCTACCGCCATGCCCACCAGCATCAGGCCGAGGCCGATATCGCCGCGGTGCAGCAGGCGCGAGAGGAAATCGCCGCGCACTACGGTACCGGGAGCGGCAGCCTGGGGGGGGGTAGGGGACGTGGCTGGCGCGGCAGCTACGGGAATGGGCGCGGGCGCCGCCGGTATAGGTTCGATTTTGGGCGGCGATTGGCGCGTGACGACCGGGTCAGCCGCGGTCCATGCGACGGAAGCTTTCAGATCCTGCGGCGGGGCCACGGTGGGGTCGGCCGGATAGGCGGTGAGGCCCTGGCTGCGGTCGGCGCCATCCTGGCTGGCGCGCTCGATGGATGCGTCGGGTGCGGCGGCGATAACCACCTCTTTCCAGCCGGCGCGATCGGGGAAATTGCGGTCCTCATAGGTGAGCGAGGTGGCGGCGACGGCCAACTTCAAAGTGGACGTGATGCGCATGACGGGCGAACCGCCGGCGCCGGGAGTGATGACCAGTGCGGCGCCTTCGAAACGGGGCGAAACGGCGCGGCCATCGCAGGCGATCGACAGGTTGCGGACCCACTCGCGGGCCTGTTCGCGGACCTTCGCGTCGAGCTGCGGGCGCGGGCTATCGGCGGTGAGTCCCCACTGCTGTAACAGTTGAAAACTGGGGATCTCGGCGAGATCGAGGACGTAGCGGATTTCCGCGCCATCGCCGCCGACCTGGATGCGGGCATAATGGCTGACGCTGAAGTTTCCCATGGGGTGGGCGCATAGCACAGCGGCAAATACGAAAAAGAGCGGCCAGACGCGAGGTTTCATTACAATAGGTCTTTACGAATTCTACGACGGTTTTGGATTTATGCGCTGGGTGACTTCAGAAGACGTGCCGCGTTCGGGCGAGATGCGCGTGCCGGCGGGGGCGATATTCACGCCCTCGGCCCGCGAACTGGCGGAATCGCGCGCCATCCGGATCATCGAACTGCGCGAAGGGCAGAAGGCCGCGGTGGCGCCGGAGAGGGTGATTGCGATCGGCGCGGACCATGGCGGGTTCCGGCTGAAGGAAGCCCTGAAACCGCTGCTCGAAGGGTTGGGGCTCGAGATCCGCGACATGGGCGTGTGCGACGAGAAGCCCGCCGATTATCCGGATATCGCGCAGAAGGTGGCGGAGGCCGTGGCGCGGGGGGAAGCGGCGCGCGGGGTGATTATCGATGGCGCGGGGATCGGATCGTCAATTGCGGCGAACAAGGTATCGGGAATCCGCGCGGCGCTTTGTTACGATCGCGCCTCGGCGCGGAACAGCCGCGAACATAATAACGCCAACGTGCTGACGCTGGGAGCGCGGTTATTGACCGAGGGCCAGGCGGAAGAAGTCTTGCGCACGTGGCTGGAGACTCCGTTCGCAGGCGGACGGCACACGGCCAGGGTAGAGAAAATCACGCGCATCGAGGAGCAGTATGGGGGGGGGCGGCAGGCTGCGCCCGCGGCGCGCGGACAAGTTGCGGCGACGGCGGCGGGACCGCAGCGCACGGCCGCGGCGGGCGCGGTAGCTTCGCTGATCGACCATACGGTGCTGCGTCCGGAAGCCACCCGCGCGGACATTTTGAAGGTGTGCAACGAGGCGCGGCAATACGGGTTCGCCACGGTTTGCATCAATCCTTATTGGGTGCCGCTGGCGGCCAGCGAACTGGCGGGCACGGCGGTGAAGGTTTGCACGGTGGCGGGCTTTCCGCTGGGCGCTACATCGACCGAAGCCAAGGTAGGCGAGGCGGCAGCGGCGCTGCGGGCGGGCGCACGCGAAATCGATATGGTGATCAACGTAGGGGCGCTGCGGTCGGGCGATTTCGATACGGTGAAGCTGGATATTCAAGCGGTGACACGGGTGTGCCACGATGCCGGCGCCATCGTGAAAGTGATCCTCGAGACCGCGCTGCTGGACGATGCGCAGAAGGTGTCGGCATGCCGATTGGCGCAGGCGGCGGGGGCGGATTTCGTAAAAACGTCGACGGGCTTCGGACCGGCCGGCGCCACGGTGCAGGACGTGGTGCTGATGCGGCATACGGTGGGTCCGGCGATGGGCGTGAAGGCGGCGGGGGGCATTCGCACGTTGGACGATTTTCGCGCGATGGTGGCGGCGGGGGCGAATCGCGTGGGGGCTAGCGCGAGCGTAAAGATTGTCGAGGCGGCGGGCCAATGACGGGGTCGAGCAAAGCGGTACGGTTCCGGGAGCGGTCCGAACTGCTGGACTTTCTGCTGGAGGTGTCGACGGTCACTTCGCAGACGCTGGACCTGGACGAACTGCTCGCCAACGTTTCGGAGATCGTGAAGCGAGTGATCCCGGGGGAATTGCTGGCCATCCTTTTATATAGCGAGAAGCGGCGGGAACTGCGGATTCGTTATGCGCGGGGGCATCGGGAAGAAGTGCAGAACTGGTCGATCCCGCTGGGGCAAGGCATCACGGGGGCGGCGGCGCTGACGCGCGAGGCGGTGCTGGTGCCGGACGTGCGCAGCGATCCACGTTATCTGAATGCGGTGGAAGCGGTGCGGACGGAACTGGCGGTGCCGATGATTGCGCGGCGCAAACTAGTGGGCGTGATCGATATGCAATCGACGCGGCCCAACGCGTACACGGAACAGGACCGGGCACTGCTGCGGCTGATCGCGGCGCGAGTGGCGATTTCGATCGATAACGCGCGGCTTTACTGGCGGGTGGAGCGGCAGAACCGCACGCTGAAAGCGCTGGCTTCGATCTCGCAGGAGTTCTCGTCGATATTGGACGTAAGCGAGTTGCTGAACAAGATCGCCAGCACGGTGCGCGGGCTGATCAATTACGACGCCTTCAACATCCTGCTGGTGGATGGCGAGCGCAAGGTGCTGCGGCACCGCTTCAGCATGCGTTATGACGAGCGCGTGGACCTGGACAATATCCCGCTGGGAAAAGGCATTACGGGGGCGGCGGTGGAGCAACGCGCGCCGGTGCGGGTGCAGGATACGAACCAGGATCCGCGCTACATCGCGTCGCATCCGGGGATCCGTTCGGAGGTGGCCATTCCGCTGATGACGCTCGATCGCGTATCGGGGGTGATGGATCTGGAAAGCGAGCGGGTGGGCTTCTTCACCGACGACCACGTGCGCATGCTGATGCTGCTGGCGCCGCAGATCGCGAGTTCGGTGGAGAATGCGCGGCTGTACGAAGAAGTGGCCATCCGCGAGCGGCGCATGGAGGAAGACCTGCGGGCCGCGCGCGAGTTGCAGAGCGTGATGCTGCCGACGGGCGATCCGGGCCTGGCGGGGTTGGAGGTGGCGGCGGGACTGCGTCCGGCACGCGGCATCAGCGGCGACATCTACGATTTTTTCGAGGCGCAGGACCATCGCGCGGTGCTGGCTTTCGGCGACGTGAGCGGTAAAGGCGCGGCGGCGGCGCTTTATGGCGCGCTGGTGAGCGGACTGTTGCGCACGCTGGCACCGCGGCGCACGGACCCGCGCCAACTGATGCGCGCTCTGAACGAAGCGCTGATCGAACGCAAGGTGGAAGCGCGCTACGTGACGCTGCTGCTGATGCTGTGGAACCCGGCGATCCGGCAGTTCGTGATGGCCAATGCGGGCAGCAATCCGCCGCTGGTGTGCCGCAATCACGAGATTTTAAAGCCGAAGGTGGAGGGCGTGCCGCTGGGTCTGCTGGACGAGCGCGAATATGAAGAGGTCGTGTTTCAGGCGCACAAGGGCGATACGCTGGTGCTGTATTCGGATGGGGTGACCGACCATCTGAGTCCGGACGGGCACGATTACGGGCGCAGGCGTTTGTCGGAAGTGGTGCGGCGTATGTGCGACGCGCCGGCGGAGGCCATGGTGGCGGAGATTTTGGCGGATCTGGATAAGTTCAACACCACGCCATTCGACGACCAGACGGTGCTGGTGTTGAAGGTGAAGTGATTGTTTCATTATTCCAATCGGGATCTTTATTGCGAGGGCGTGCCGCTGGCGGATATCGCGCGGCGGGCGGGCACTCCGGCGTATGTGTACTCCGCCGCTGCGATGCTGAGGAATTTCCGGGCTTACGACGAGGCTTTCGGCGATTTGCCGCACACGGTTTGCTATGCGGTGAAGGCTAATTCCTCGCTGGCGGTGCTGGCACTGTTGGCCAAGGCGGGCGCGGGATTCGACATCGTTTCGGGGGGCGAGCTATATCGCGTGCTGCGCGCGGGCGGCGACCCCGGCAAGGTGGTGTTCTCGGGCGTGGGCAAGACGGCTGCCGAGGTGGACTCCGCGCTGGAGAACGGCATCCATTCGTTCAATTGCGAGTCCGAACCAGAACTGGCGTTGATCGATACGCTGGCGGCGCGGCGCGGAGTGCGGGCCGGGTTTTCGATACGGGTGAATCCGGATGTGGATGCGTCGACGCATCCTTATATCTCGACAGGGCTGCGGGAACACAAATTCGGCATCGACATTGCCGATGCGGAGGGCGTTTACGAGCGCACGCGCCATTTGCCGAACCTGACGGCGGAGGGCGTGAGCTGCCATATCGGTTCGCAATTGATGGATACGAACCCGATCCTGGAAGCTATCGAGCGGGTGCTCGGGCTGATCGAGCGGCTACGCGGCAAGGGGTTCCAGATCGGCCACATCGACCTGGGGGGGGGCCTGGGGGTGGCTTACCAGGAGCATGAGCGGGCGCCCGGCATCGGCGGATTCGTGGCGCAGGTGCGGAACAAACTGGAAGGGCGCGGGCTACGCGTGATGGTGGAACCGGGCCGGTCGATTGTGGGCCGCGCGGGTGTACTGCTGACGCGCGTGCTGTACCGCAAGAACAGCGCGGGCAAGGAATTCGTGATTGTGGATGCGGCGATGAACGACCTGATCCGGCCGGCGCTCTACCGTTCGCATCACGAGATCGTACCGCTGCGGAAGGATGCGCGACCGGAGATCGTAGCGGATGTAGTGGGTCCGGTGTGCGAGACGGGCGACTTTCTGGCGCGCGGGCGCACGATGGCCAATGCGGCTCCGGGGGATTATCTGGCGGTCGAGACGGCCGGGGCTTACGGGTTCGTGCAGTCGTCGAATTATAATTCGCGCGCGCGGGCGGCGGAGATTCTGGTGGAGGGCGAGCAGTGGCGGGTGATCCGGGCGCGCGAGACGTATGAAGATCTGGTGCGCGGCGAGACGGTGTGATGCGTTTCTTCTTGGTGCTGCTATTGTTGGGGCCGGCCGCCATGGCGCATGACCCTATTACGACCAAGCTGCTGTGGACGCAGGAAATTTCGCGCATCGTAAACCGGCATTGCGCGAACTGCCATCGACAGGGCGGGGCGGCCATGGCGCTCGATACATACGATGACGCGCGGCCGTGGGCGAAGGCCATCCGCGATGAAGTACTGTCGCGGCGGATGCCGCCGTGGGGCGCGGTCCAAGGCGTGGGCGAGTTTCGCGGGGATCCCAGTTTGTCGCAGGTGGAAATCGACATGATCGTGAACTGGGTGGAGGGCGGCGCGCCCAAGGGGGACGACGTGTTCCTGCCTCCAGCGCCGCATTTCGCCGGCGAAGCTAAGCCGGCGCCGGGCGGGCGCGAGGTGACCGTGACGAGTTCCGCCGCGCTGACCCTATCCGCACCGGCTGCATTTGCGGGGCTGCGGCCTGTGCAACTGGCGGCGGGCGAATCATTAGAAGTGACGGCGTATGAACCGGACGGCGCGGTGGACCATTTGATCTGGATTCGCGACTGGCGGCCGCAATGGGCGCGGACATATTATTTTGCCCGCGCGGTGCGGCTGCCGAAAGGTACCCGGGTGGCAGCTTATTCGGGCAAAGCCGCGGCGGTGGCGATGGTTTTGGCGCGCTAGGGCGCAGTTGGTAGTTGGCGTGCTTTGCTGCCCGGCATGGAATGGACACCAGGCGGCGATAGTTCCGATGTCGAAGACCGGCGGGGAGAAGGCGGAGGCGGCCCCGGTTTCGGGGGATTCAACGGGATGCACTTGGGCATCGGCGGTACGCTGTTGCTGCTGGTGCTGAGTTTCGTGTTTCGTACCAACCTGTTCTCGCTGCTGGGCGGTGGCGGGGCGCCGATTCCGTCCAACATCGCGGCGCCGGCGAACCCGGATGCCGATACCGCGGAGAAGCGCGAAGTGGAGTTTGTCACTTTCGTGCTGAACGATGTGCAGCACACCTGAGAGCAACTTCTGCCGCAAGCGGGTACGCCTTACCGGCACACCAAGCTGGTGCTGTTCCGCGATCTCACGCAATCGGGGTGCGGTACGGCACAGACCGCGACCGGACCGTTCTATTGTCCGGAAGACGAGAAAGTGTACATCGATTTGGGATTTTTTCAGGAACTGGCCGACCGGTTTGGGGCGCCCGGGGAGTTTGCGCAGGCCTACGTGCTGGCCCACGAGATTGGCCATCATGTGCAGAAACTGCGGGGAATCGAGGATCGGGAGCAGAGCCTGGTGCGGCGCGATCCGGGGCAGGCGAATCCGCTGTCGGTGCGATTGGAATTGCAGGCGGATTGTTATGCGGGCATCTGGGGCCACGCGACGGAGCAGCGCAAGATCGTAGACGATGCCGACATAGAGGCCGGGTTACGGGCAGCGGCGGCGGTAGGGGACGATCGATTGCAGCGCATGGCGACGGGGCATGTGAGTCCGGAGAGTTTCACGCACGGGAGTTCTGCGCAGCGGACGGAGTGGTTCCGGCGGGGGTTGGATAGCGGGGAAATCGGGAAGTGCGACACGTTCGGCGGAAGTTTAGGGACGCGGTGAGGGGAGGGTATAAATTAGATTGTGTAAACGGCCATCGGATAGCGCAAACTAGGAGAACCGATGGCAATAGACCTGAAACTGATCGACGAACTGCTGGTCAACTACAAGAAACCAGAAGACATTATTGGCGAGAACGGACTTCTGAAGCAACTGACGAAAGCCGTTTTGGAACGCGCGCTCCAGGCCGAACTGACAGAACACGTCGGCTATGAGAAGCACGATCCGGCCGGGAACCACAGTGGCAATTCGCGGAACGGTACAACCAAGAAGAACCTGAAAGGGGACTTCGGGGAGATCGAACTGGAAACGCCGCGCGACCGGAACGGGAGCTTCGAGCCGAAGATCGTAGCCAAAGGGCAGACCCGGTTCACGGGCTTCGATGACAAGATTATCTCGATGTACTCGCGCGGGATGACGACGCGGGAGATCGAGGGTCACCTGAAGGAGATATACGGGATCGAGGTTTCGCCGACGCTGATTTCCAATGTGACGGAAGCGGTGATGGACGAAGTGAAGGCCTGGCAAAGCCGGCCGCTGGAGGAAGTGTATCCGATCGTGTACATGGACGCGTTGCGGGTAAAGGTGCGGGATGGGGGACATGTCCAGAACAAGGCGATCCACGTGGTGATGGGAGTGAACATGGAAGGGCGTAAGGAGATCCTCGGGTTATGGACGGCGCAAAACGAAGGGGCCAAGCAGTGGCTGCAGGTGATGACGGAGATCCAGGGCCGAGGGGTGAAGGACATCTTCATCGCTTGCGTGGACGGATTGAAAGGGTTTCCAGAGGCGATAGAAGCGACATTTCCGAATGCGGAAGTGCAACTGTGCATCGTGCACATGTTGCGGGCGTCGTTGGCGTACGTCAGTTGGAAGCAACGAAAGGCGGTGGCCAGCGACCTACGACAGGTGTATCAGTCGGCCACGGCGATGGAAGCGGAACTGCACCTGGATGCATTGGCAAAGAAATGGGATGGAGTGTGTCCGATGGTCAGTCAGACCTGGCGGCGCAACTGGGAGCGAATCACGCCATTTTTCGCTTATCCGGCAGAGATCCGGAAAGTGATCTACACGACCAACGCGATTGAGTCACTGAATATGTCACTCCGGAAAATTATCAAGATGCGAGGCTCGTTTCCCAACGATGAAGCCGCTTTCAAGTTGTTGTATCTGGCGTTACGGAACGCGTCGAAAAAGTGGAGCATGCCGGTACAGAACTGGCGGGAAGCTCTAAACCGGTTCAGTATTCAGTGGCCAGAACGGATGCCGGCGGTGAACGCTTAATAAAGCGGGGGGGGGACAAAACGCGTAGGAGGGGGGGCAAAACCCGAGGATGGCGATAGCGGAGCTGTGGCCGTCGAACGATCAAAGAAAGCAATTTATAAAAATCAAGAAAAACAAAACCAAGAATTCTTAAGTGTGGGTTGTGGAAAAGTGGAAATCCAAAAGCAGGATTCCCACTTTCCCACAACCCCGAGCGCCTGCGGCAGCAAGGAAAAAACTTCAAAAAAAATGGCGCGAATCCGAACCGTTTACACAAACCACTTGACACCGCCGGTGAGGGGGGCGATGTAGCCGTGGGTTTTATCGTGCGAACTCATCGGCCGCCAATCATCCCTTAGCGCCGGACATCGACAGTAGGTGGTCACGCGCCAGACCCTCGCTCCGGATCGCGCGCCACTTGGTAAAAGTAACCGCGCCGTGACGCAAGTCAGATCGGCGCCGGGGACACAAATCCGAACTCCTGTACCGTCATTTGACACTCCATCCCATCCAGTGGCTCCCTAGAGAAGCCCGACGGCCGCGGGACGCTTTTAAGGCACAAGATTACTGCGCGGCAAGCTGGAACACAACGCCGGCGGTCTGCTGGCCTCCGTTGTAAGTTGTGCCGTAGAGATTGCCCAAAGGGTCGAGGATCACGCCGGCCCAGGGAGTGTTTCCGTCCGGCGGTCCGGTAAAGGTGTGGAGGACGATTTCATCGCCCGCGGGCGTGAGTTCGAAGACCACACCCCGGCCACTGGAGTTGGCCGGCAAACCGCAGTCGCCGGTAGTGCCGTAGAGGTTGCCGGCCGCGTCACGCACGACGCCGCCGATCGGGTTGCAGCCATCTGTTGTGCCGTTGAAGGAGTAGAGGACGGTCTCATGTCCGGAGGGGTCGACCTTGTAGACGACGCCGCAACTGCGGAGCCGCTGGCATCCGCTGTTCCCTCCCAGGTACGTCGTGCCATATAGATTTCCGGAGGAATCTAGAATCACGCCCGCGTAGGCGTCGCCACCATCCGATTGGCCGGTGAATTTGTGCAACACGGTGTACTTACCGGAGGGATCGAGTTTGTAAACTACACCGCAGGAAAATGGATAACAGCCGCCGCTGCCGCCACCCTCCTGCGTGGTGCCAAACAGATTGCCGGCTGCGTCGCGAACGACTCCCGATTGCGGGTACTCACCTTCCTGATTCTCACCATCCGTGAAGCTGTAGAGCACGGTCTCATGGCCTTGCGGACTCAGTTGGAAGACTACGCCAAGGCCATTGGCACCGCCTTGGGCCGTGGTGCCGTAAAGGATGCCCGCGGCATCGAGGAATACGGGCCCGACTGGGTCGGAGCCGTCCACACCGCCGGTAAATGAGTACAACACTCTCTCGCTGCTTGCCGGATTGATCGTGTAGACTACGCCTTTGGAATACTTGCCTCCCCCGGTCGTTGTGCCATAGAGACTGCCCGCCGGATCGATGATCGGCGCGGACCCGGGGTTGCCGCCGTCGGATTTGCCCGTGAATTCGTGCAGGACTGTATACGCCCCGTCGACGGCGATCTTGTAAACCGTGCCCGCATTGGCAGTCCCTCCTCTATTTGTCGTCCCATAGAAGTTCCCGGCGGAATCGCGCACCAGCCCGGCAATCGGATTGCTTCCATCAATGCTCCCGGGGAAGCTATACAGGATGTTTTCAGCGCCCGACGAATCAATGCTGAAGAGCGCACCGTGGTTTGCCGAACCGCCGTTTTGAGTCGACCCGTAAAGTGTGCCCGACGAATCGCTCACAACGCCGCCGTTAGGGTTGGCACCATCGGGAGTGCCCGTGAAGAAGTGGAGTACTGACTCCTGTCCTGCGGCCGTGACCTTAAACACGACGCCACCCTGACTGTCACCAAGCCCCTGCCCGCTATAAGGGGTGACCCCGTAGAGATTGCCGGAGAGATCCAGGTAGAGAGGTCCGGCGGGTCTGCAACCATCCGTTTCACCGCAGAGGAAAGCGTGAAGCACGGTTTCGTCACCCGTCGGATTGAGCTTAAAAACGACGCCCCCGCCCGCATTTTGAGGTGCGGAGCCACCATAGGCAGTCGTGCCGTAAATATTCCCGGAGGGATCGAGCGTCAAGCTCTGGGGAGAGGCGCCATCCGCATTGCCCGTGAAGCCGTAGAGAACGGTTTCGTGACCCGAGGCATCGATCTTGAAAACTACACCCGCGCCGCTCGAACAATAAGACAACAGGACGCCCGGGCCGCCACATGCGGTGACGCCGTAAAGGGCTCCGTCAAAGAGCCGGCTGTCGATCGGGCTAGCACCATCCTTTCCACCAGCGAAGGAATGCAAGACGGTTTCGGCACCCGAAGGGCTGAGTTTATAGGCGATGCCCATACCATCGATTCCGCCGTAAAGTGTGACGCCGTAGAGATTGCCGGCGGCGTCGCGGCTCAATCCCCCGATCGGGTAGAAGCCATCCTGTTTTTCTTCGCCGAATGAATGCACGATACCAAATTTGCCGGAATGTGCGATTTTATATGCCACGCCACAGCCGCCGATCGAAACAGCGCAAGTGAGCCCACCGCCGTAGGTTGTGCCGTACAGATTGCCCTCCGCATCCAGGATCAACGGTCCCGGATAGGCGCCGTCCGTACCACCGGTAAAGTTGTGCAGGATGGTGAGGTTGCCGTCGGGATCGAGCTTGTAGACGGAGCCCTGATTCCACGCTCCACCGCTATACGCCGCGCCGTAGAGATTGCCCGAGGAATCGCGCGCAATGGTGGAGGGGCTCGCCCCTAGCGGCGGACCAGGCGCAAGGGAGTGCAGTATCGTTTCTGTGTAGGAAGATTGGGCCAGCGCCGAGGCCAGCGCGCAAAACATCCCAAGCAACAGCCGCTTGATCATTCAGACAGTATACGGGCGATTTGGGCGGGAGGCAAACAAACGAGGGCGGGCTTGAGTCACCCTAGTCCGTTGACGCGAGCGAGGAAATCGCTGCTAATGCGCCAGTCCGCGATCCTGCCGGAGAGTTGGTCCCGGGCGTCCGCTGTGCCGCGACCGGCGATCAATCGCTGCAACAGATCCAGGGTGACCTTACCCCCCAAGTTCGCTATCTCCATGCCCGATGCGAAACTGCCCTCCACGCGGGTCCCGTTACCGAGCCTGGTATCGTTGACGGCGATCCATTTGGCGGCTGCCACCAGCGCGGCGCTCCACTCCGAATTCGGGCTTTGTCGTATCCGATTGAACAGGGTGAGTAATCGCCTCTGCTGATAAGCTATCCCTGCCTCTATCTGTAAGACTATGGCCAAGTGCTCGGGGCGGCCTTCAATGGAACCATCCTCCCATTGCACGCATGTCACGGCGGCTGACCGCGCCTCGGCATCCGGCCTGTTTGCGGCAGGTGGTTGGATTCCAATTATCTCGATCCTGTTGCCCCCGGGCGCCACAAGTGGCGGGTCGGGCAGCAGTCCCCCCACCGTCACCAGCGTACCGTTCGGGGAGGTCAGACAGAACGTTCGGACCGCCTGGCGCCGTTGTTCAGCAGCGTCACGCGGAGCGAATCCGGGCTAGCGTCGATTCGCGCAACACGAAGCGGCAGAGCGGACTGGTCGGGCGGAGTTGCTAACACGGGGCAAAGGAACGTTGAGATCAGTAAGGCTGCTCACAGCAGAACGCCGTTCTGTGGATGCATGATGTTGATCCTTTTGGAGCAGCGTGAAGGTGGAATGCTATAAACGACAAAAAAGCCTCCAATTTTCTGGAGGCTTCTTGTTTTAAACCGGGCAACTTCCTACTCTCCCTCACACTCGCGCGTGCAGTACAATCGGAGCTGAGAGGCTTAACTACCGTGTTCGGGATGGGAACGGGTGGGTCCCTCTCGCTATAATCACCCAGAAACTCGTTTACTGAATATTTAACGGGCCCGCGCTATGCTCCTGGCGGAACAACTGGAACACAAGAGCTACGTTCGGGGCGCCCTCTGGGCCGGTCCTCTCGTACTAAGGGCAAGCCCCACGCGATGAGGCGACATCGAGGTGCCAAACCGGAGCGTCGATGTGAACTCTTGACTCCGATCAGCCTGTTATCCCCGGCGTACCTTTTATCCGTTGAGCGATGGCCCTTCCATACAGAACCACCGGATCACTAAGGCCTGCTTTCGCATCTGCTCGACTTGTAGGTCTCGCAGGTAACCTGGCTTATGCCTTTGCACTCGTCGGCGGATTCCAAACCGCCTGAGCCAAGCTTCGCGCGTCGGATCCATACGTTACAGCATGTCCTCTAACTCACCTTAGCTAAGGCTCAACCCAGTCCCACGAATCGATCTCCGATCCCTCGACTTGGCGCAGGATCAGCAGGGAATCGTCCGGCGCGAGACCCATCCAGAGGCCGATACCCTCCACAACACGCTGGATTCCAGCGAGGCTGGCGATCCGCTCGACTTTGCGGTCTTCGATGCGTATGCGATAGACCGCCGGATCGCGCGCATACGGCACGTCCATATAGATGTAGGCTCCGTCCCGCGACCAGGTTGGATTATCGCCTAAGTGTCCCTCCGGAGAATGGAACAACTCGGTCCGCGACGCAGTAAGCCGGTTATAGAGAATCAAGCTGCTTTTGTCGTTGGTTTGCGCCGCGATATATCGTCCCGTCGGGCACGGCCGCGCGGTCCAGAGCCCGTTCGTGTGGGGAAGGTCGGCAACCTTACCGGTTTGCAAATCGAATACATGAAGCAAGCAGGTAGCCGGGATTGGAAAGGTGGGACCGTTATCGCCAAAGACAATCTCGCTATCCGAGGTCCAGTAGAGACCTCCTTGCCAGCCGGGAAGATGCACAGGCTCAACAGGATCCTGCCCGTCGGGCGACACAATGCGAATTCGCGTCGGCCCTTGCGCGCCTTGTTTCCAGCTCATAAAGGCCAAGCGCTGTCCGTCGGGCGACCACTGTGCCAGCGATCCGCGCCAGGCGCTTTGCGTAAGCAGGTGCTGGTTCTTGCCGTCGATACCCGCGATCGACAGCCTGTGCTCGGGGTACGTGAGGTACGCCACGCGCCCTCCGTCTGGCGAGAATGCAACTTGTCCGCCGGAGAGCCACGCCCATCTCGGGTCCAGGGCGAACTGCTGCGTCTTGGGATCGAGGCGAAGTAACTCGCCGCGCTGGGGAAGGCCGACAATCGCGAAGATCTTGTTGTCCCGCGGACCCACGGTGACGTAGCCAGACGTTTTGGGCATGCCGGTCAGGAACACAGGACGGGCAAGCCACCTGCCGAGCAGGGATGAGGCTTCCCGGATTGCCCAGACTCCGTTTGCACCGTTGTGGCGGGCGGCGAACACAAAGTAACGGCCGTCCGTAGTCCACTGGCCGCTCCACTCGTCATCTGTGTCGTCGCGGCTCCATCCGGGCAAGAGCGGCGTGACGGTTCTGCGAAGAATTTGGACGTCCCAGAGTCGAAGACGCTCAGGCTCGCCGCCAAGCCCACGAAGAACGAGGCGGATACGCAGCCCGTCCGGCGACCAACGGAGGTCGGTCGCCGCGTCGTATGGCAGGTCCAACAACTTTTGTGGCGCGTCTCCGTCCGGCTTTGCCAAATATAAGTCGCGGCCCGCGGCATAGGCCAGCGTGGCTCCGTTCGGCGACCACGCGGCCGCCGTGGCGCAGGCTCGTCCCACGCGGTGTGGCTGTGCGGTCGCGAGCGGAATTTCCCAGAGCTCGGAATTGCAGTCGCCGGCGACATGCCGGCTGAAGAGGATTCGCGAACCATCGGTGCTGACGTCCAGCAGGCCGACCCCGGGTCCGGGCGGCAGCGCAGCCAAAAACTGGTCGCCCGAATCGCCGATCCGCCTGATGTCTTCACTCATACCGCCGCGGGGATCCTTGGTTTGGTAAAACAGTGCCGCACCCTGGCGCAACAAGGATCTCTTGGTCCATCCGTCACGGGTGATTTCGGCGGGAACGCTGAGCCTTGGGGAGGCGGGCCCCTCACGGAAGACCAGCAGCAGCGCGAGAGCGATGGCCGTGACCGATGCCACTGCGACGATCGCCCAGACAAGCCGGCTCAGCTTCGGCACCGAAACCGCAACCGGTTCAGCGGCGGGCTGCGCTGACGAGTGCCGGTTAGCGTCGTTGTTCAGCCATTCATCGATTTCGGCGACAAGGGCGTACACCACCGGGCGCGCACCGGGAGGGCGGCGAACCGGAAGGCCGCGCTCCTTTTCCCACCGCCGGGCGGTCCGCACGTCGCGGTTTAGGTAGGCGGCGATCTCCTTCCAACTCTCCAGCTTCTGCTGTTTGGGGGAGGGTGCAGCCGTCATGCGGTCTTTCCAGAGAATATAGCGTAGCAGTATGTAAATGCCTCCACATTTGTCCGCTGTTGACCTATGTTGTCGCTTGCCGGGTGCGGGCGGGCAGCGGAGAATCGTGCTGGAGGTATTGCTTAAAAATGACGTCTGCCAACGAGAATTCGGAGTTTACTCCGTTACAAGGTACGAGGGGACCAGTGAAGAAGTGGCGTCTGACCCGCAGGTTGTTAACCGCGATTGGGGTCATCGCCGCGTTCTATGCTTGGGGTGCCCCAAGTGCGTCCGCACAATCCTGCACGGCAACGCCACCTGGAATAACGGCTTGGTGGCCCGCTAATGGAAGTGCGAACGACATTGTTGCTAACCATCGAGGAACATTGCATGGTGGCGTGACCTTTGCGCCCGGCGTCAATGGTGAAGCTTTCAACTTTGACGGTGCAACAGGCTACGTGGATATTCCGAGCAGCCCGGCCTTACAACCGCCAACGGCGATCTCCATAACCGCGTGGATCAAGCCGACGTCCCTAGCCCCTTATCCTTGGGCGACGGCGATCATTTCGAAGTACGACTCGACGGAAGGTGGGGGACACAGTTGGTGGCTCGCGATCCAAAACTCAGGGCAAATCAACTGGTATATTCAGGACGCGCAAACTCCAGCCGACGCACAAGTGTTTACGGTAGAGAACGTGGCACTTAGCGACTGGCAGCATGTAGCAGCCACATTCGACACTGCCTCGCAGTCGATCGCCGTCTATCTTAACGGCCAACCCGCTGAGACGATCTCCTACACTACTGGAGGCGTGACATCGATCAGCCAAAGTACAGCAGACGTGTTGATCGGGGCCTACGACGCCGGAGCAGCGGGATATTTCTATGGCGGTCAAATCGACGAAGTGCAACTGTACCGTGTGGCATTGACGCCAGAGCAAGTGTTGGCGATCTATAATGCGGGCAGCTCCGGGGTCTGTGCGCCGGCTTGGCGAGCGTCGCATCACTATTACAAGGGGGACGAGGTCCACGATCCCACGAAGCATGTCCAGGTCGTAGTCACCGGCGGCACGTCGGGCACCACCAAGCCCGCATGGAACGATGCGGGCGGCACCACGACGGATGGATCTGTAACCTGGCAGGATCGGGGACTGGAACCGTAATCCGGTACGTCTGGGACGAAATTGAGGCACCAACAAAAAAGCCTCCAATTGCTTGGAGGCTTTTTGTTTTAAACCGGGCAACTTCCTACTCTCCCACACACTCGCGCGTGCAGTACAATCGGGGCTGAGAGGCTTAACTACCGTGTTCGGGATGGGAACGGGTGGGTCCCTCTCGCTATAATCACCCAGAAACTCGTTTTACTGAATATTTGACGGGCCTTGCGCTTCGAACCGCTTCCTTACGGTCGCGATTCCTAAGAATCTTTGCATCTACAGCAAATTTTATGGTCAAGCCGAACGAGCAATTAGTAACGGTCAGCTCAACGTATTGCTACGCTTACACACCCGTCCTATCAAACTGGTAGTCTACCAGTGCTCTTATTACCTTTTACGGTTGGGAGATCTCATCTTGAGGAAGGTTTCACGCTTATATGCATTCAGCGTTTATCCTAACCGAACTTCGCTACCCAGCTATGCTCCTGGCGGAACAACTGGAACACAAGAGGTTCGTTCACCCCGGTCCTCTCGTACTAAGGGCAAGCCCCCTCAAATCTCCTACGCCCACCACAGATAGGGACCGAACTGTCTCGCGACGTTCTGAACCCAGCTCACGTACCGCTTTAATAGGCGAACAGCCTAACCCTTGGGAGCTTCTACACCCCCAGGATGCGATGAGCCGACATCGAGGTGCCAAACCGGAGCGTCGATGTGAACTCTTGACTCCGATCAGCCTGTTATCCCCGGCGTACCTTTTATCCGTTGAGCGATGGCCCTTCCATACAGAACCACCGGATCACTAAGGCCTGCTTTCGCATCTGCTCGACTTGTAGGTCTCGCAGTTAACCTGGCTTATGCCTTTGCACTCGTCGGCGGATTTCCAAACCGCCTGAGCCAAGCTTCGCGCGCCTCCGTTACCGTTTAGGAGGCGACCGCCCCAGTCAAACTACCCGCCTTCCATTGTCCTTCACCCGGATTACGGGTGGAAGTTAGAACCACAGAACGATCAGGGTGGTATCTCACCGTTGGCTCCTCCGAGTCCGAGAACCCGGAATCAAAGCCTCCCACCTATGCTGCGCAGATCGCCCCATAGTTCCATGAAAGAGTATAGTAAAGGTGCACGGGGTCTTTCCGTCTAGTGGCGGGCACCCGGCGTCTTCACCGGGACCACAAGTTCGCCGGGCGGCAGGTTAAGACAGTTCTCAGATCGTTACGCCATTCGTGCAGGTCGGAACTTACCCGACAAGGAATTTCGCTACCTTAGGACCGTTATAGTTACGGCCGCCGTTCACCGGGGCTTCAGTTCGTAGCTTCGCCTTGCGACTAACCACTCCCTTTAACCTTCCGGCACCGGGCAGGCGTCAGCCCCTATACGTCGTTTTCGACTTTGCAGAGACCTGTGTTTTTGTTAAACAGTCGCCTGAGACTATTCACTGCGGCCCACGTCTTAGGTGGGCACTCCTTCTCCCGAAGTTACGGAGCTAATGTGCCTAGTTCCTGAACCTACCATCACCCGAGCGCCTTAGAATATTCTTCTCGTCCACCTGTGTCGGTTTGTGGTACGGATACCTAACTCTCCTTAGAGGCTTTTCCTGGCGAACGACCCGGCGGATTTACCTATCCGGATCTCCCTTCACTCACCCTTGAAACCATTGCGCAGGTGAGCTTACGGTTCGCGTCCCCCCTTCGGTCTTTATCGAGCTTCGGTAGTGCAGGAATATTAACCTGCTGTCCATCCGCTACGCCTATCGGCCTCGCGTTAGGATCCGACTAACCCTGAGCGGATTAACCTTTCTCAGGAATCCTCAGACTTACGGCGACCAGGGTTCTCACCTGGTTTCTCGCTACTTATGCTGGCAGAGTCGCTTCCCAACGCTCCAGCCGTGCTTTCGCTCGACCTTCACAGCATTGAGAACGCTCTCCTACCGTTCGACCTGGCAAGCAGGCTAACCCATAACTTCGGTATCATGCTTGAGCCCCGTTATATTGTCGGCGCCGAGCGGCTCGACCAGTGAGCTGTTACGCTTTCTTTAAAGGATGGCTGCTTCTAAGCCAACCTCCTGGCTGTCTGAGCCTCTCGACTTCCTTTCCCACTGAGCATGAATTTTGGGACCTTAGTTGATGGTCTGGGCTGTTTCCCTTTCGACAATGAAGCTTAGCCCCCACTGTCTGACTCCCGCGCTACACATTCACGGCATTCGAAGTTTGGTTGGATTCGGTAACCTGGGAAGGCCCCTAGTCCAGTCAGTTCTCTACCACCGCGACGGACCACGCAAGGCTAGCCCTAAAGCTATTTCGGAGAGAACGAGCTATCACGGAATTTGATTAGCCTTTCACCCCTACCCTCAGCTCATCCAAGCTGTTTTCAACCAACACTGGTTCGGACCTCCATCGGCTGTTACACCGACTTCATCCTGGCCAAGGGTAGATCATCCCGCTTCGCGTCCATTCCCAGCGACTGCATCGCCCTGTTCAGACTCGCTTTCGCTGCGGCTCGCTTTCGCTTAACCTCGCCACTGAGAATGACTAGCCAGCTCATTATGCAATAGGCACGATGTCAGGCATTCCGCTTGCGCGGCATAGCCCTCCAACTGCTTGTAGGCGTGTGGTTTCAGGTACTATTTCACTCCCCTCGCAGGGGTTCTTTTCACCTTTCCCTCACGGTACTGGTTCACTATCGGTCGCAAACTGGTATTTAGCCTTACCGGATGGTCCCGGTAGATTCCCGCAGGGTTCCACGTGTCCCGCGGTACTTAGGAGCCACTGGAAGGAGGATTGCATTTTCACCTACGGGGCTGTCACCCTCTATGGCCGGCCTTTCCAGACCGTTCGATTAACACATTTCCTATCCCTCTTTTACTCGCTCTGACCCGACTTTCGTCGAATCACAGCTGATTATTGTGGTCCTGCAACCCCAAGCTCTCCTTTCGGATCGCTCTGGTTTAGGCTATTCCGATTTCGCTCGCCACTACTTTCGGAATCACGGTTGTTTTCTTTTCCTCCAGGTACTGAGATGGTTCACTTCCCTGGGTTCGCTTCGTTACCCTATGTATTCAGATAACGATAATGAGTGTTCACACCCATTGAGTTTCCTCATTCGGAGATCTCCGGATCACAGCCTATTAGCGGCTACCCGAAGCTTATCGCAGCTGATCACGTCCTTCATCGCCCATTTGCGCCAAGGCATCCACACACACGCCCTTAGTAGCTTGACCATAAAATCTGCTCTACACACAAAGTGTTCTTGAAGCGCTTCGTACTACATACAACACTTCAACTTGTGTATTATAAAATGCCCGTCAAATATTCAATTGTCAAAGAACTTCGAAAACCTTACAGCCTTACGGTCTTGAGCTTTCAGCGAATCCACTCTCAACTCAGAACACGATTGAAAGCCATTCGCCTGACTGCTGACTGCTATAAATTTGGTGGGCCTGGGTAGAATCGAACTACCGACCTCACCCTTATCAGGGGTGCGCTCTAGCCATCTGAGCTACAGGCCCATGGGGTTTTGGAGAACTGGTGGAGCTGGTCGGGATCGAACCGGCGACCTCCTGAATGCAAATCAGGCGCTCTCCCAGCTGAGCTACAGCCCCCGTAACTGGGTGGCTGGTGCTGGTGACTGGCGTCTGGTGGTTAAGCCTAATCCACCAGCCACCAGCCACCAGCCACCGGCCACAGATCTTAATCGAGGCCAATTGGATGCACGGACCATCCAGACAAGCCGGAACTGCCGCTCGGATTCACTCGCGTACTCTAAGTGGAGATGCCGGGACGGGCTCACTAGTTTCCCCGAAGAATTGCCAGCGGTTATGGAGTGGAACGGCTGTCTGTTACTTACCGCCTGCCTTGCGCTCGCGGCTCTGTTAAGAATTCTCAGACTCCACCCACGTTCTCTTTAGAAAGGAGGTGATCCAGCCGCAGGTTCTCCTACGGCTACCTTGTTACGACTTCACCCCAATCATGAATCATACCTTGGGCCGCTGCCTCCCTTGCGGGTCAGCCTGCAGACTTCTAGTACAATCCACTTTCGTGATGTGACGGGCGGTGTGTACAAGGCCCGGGAACGTATTCACGGCAGCGTGCTGATCTGCCATTACTAGCGATTCCAGCTTCATGCAGGCGAGTTGCAGCCTGCAATCCGAACTGAGAACGGTTTTTTGCGATTGGCTCCCCCTCGCGGGTTAGCAACGCTTTGTACCGGCCATTGTAGCACGTGTGTAGCCCTGGACATAAAGGCCATGAGGACTTGACGTCATCCCCACCTTCCTCCAGCTTATCGCTGGCGGTCTCCTGCGAGTGCTCCCTTACGGGATGGCAACACAGGACAAGGGTTGCGCTCGTTGCGGGACTTAACCCAACATCTCACGACACGAGCTGACGACAGCCATGCAGCACCTCGACTCCACCCCCTTGCGGGGTACCGATGTTTCCACCGGCGTTGGGAAGCCGTTCGAGCCCAGGTAAGGTTCTTCGCGTTGCGTCGAATTGAACCACATGCTCCACCGCTTGTGCGGGCCCCCGTCAATTCCTTTGAGTTTCAGCCTTGCGACTGTACTCCCCAGGCGGCATATTTAACGCGTTAGCTCCGGCACAGATCAACTGAATGACCTACACCAAATATGCATCGTTTAGGGCGTGGACTACCAGGGTATCTAATCCTGTTTGCTACCCACGCTTTCGTGTCTCAGCGTCAGTTACGGTCCAGAAAGCCGTCTACACCACCGGTGTTCCTCCTGATATCTACGCATTTCACCGCTACACCAGGAATTCCACTCTCCCCTCCCGCACTCTAGTCCCTCAGTTTTCGGCGCACCCTCCCGGTTGAGCCGGGAGATTTCACACCAAACTTAGAGAACCGCCTACACACCCTTTACGCCCAGTAACTCCGAACAACGCTCGCTGCCTACGTATTACCGCGGCTGCTGGCACGTAGTTAGCCGCAGCTGCTTCTGCAGGTACCGTCATGTTTCTTCCCTGCCGAAAGAACTTTACACCCCGAAGGGCTTCATCGTTCACGCGGCGTCGCTGCATCAGGGTTGCCCCCATTGTGCAAGATTCCCCACTGCTGCCTCCCGTAGGAGTCTGGCCCGTGTTTCAGTGCCAGTGTGGCCGTGTGCCCTCTCAGGCCGGCTACCGATCTTCGCCTTGGTGGGCCGTTACCTCACCAACTAGCTAATCGGCCGCGGACTCCTCTCCCGGCGCATTGCTGCTTTCCTTTCTCAAGCTTATGCGGTATTAGCGCCGGTTTCCCAGCGTTATTCCGCACCAGGAGGTAGATTATCCACGTGTTACTCACCCGTACGCCACTTTACTCACGAGGTTGCCCCCGCTTTCTCGTTCGACTTGCATGTGTTAAGCGCGCCGCCAGCGTTGATTCTGAGCCGGGATCAAACTCTCGTTTGAATTGTTAGTTTAATCGCCCCGACTTATAACTCAGAGATCTGACGAATGTTTCTTGTGCATCCAACCAGATTGTCAAAGATCTTTGCCGCCAGCCGAACGCATCCTTTCGGAAACGCCCGCCAACGGCAGGCCTCGAAACTTATTGGCTCCGCACGGCGCGAAAATCGCGCACGCAAAAGCCGAAAATTGAAATCTTTATGAAAAGAACTAACAGGAAGGCCGTATTCCGCCCCGCGCGGTGGCCCGCGCGGAGTTTTGTTACCATTCCTTACAAGAGATCTTATTCTTTTTTATCACATCGCCGACGCGCAAGCAACCCGCTTTCTGT